>NZ_CP168131.1:0-4800000 GCF_041956825.1 Paenibacillus sp. RS8
GGCAACGTCCTACTCTCCCAGGACCCTTCGGTCCAAGTACCATCGGCGCTGGAGGGCTTAACGGTCGTGTTCGGGATGGGTACGCGTGGAACCCCTCCGCTATCGCCACCAAACGGGCATTTGCGGTACAAATGCATTATTCAGGTCTCAGCATCGCCAAATGCTGAAAACAAATTCATCATCATACAGTCACTAGTACCATATGGGTTAGAACTTGATTCCTGAAAACTGAATCCGAATTGAATTTGCGTTCGCCCTTCTTACGGGGCCCCCGGAAAGTACTAGGAATTAGCTTCGTAGCTTCTTCTTCACTTTTTGGGGTATTTTTAGGATAAGCCCTCGACCGATTAGTATTGGTCAGCTCCATGCATTACTGCACTTCCACCTCCAACCTATCTACCTCGTCGTCTTCAAGGGGTCTTACTAATTGGGAAATCTCATCTTGAGGGGGGCTTCACGCTTAGATGCTTTCAGCGCTTATCCCGTCCGTACGTAGCTACCCAGCCATGCTTCTGGCGAAACAACTGGTGCACCAGCGGTACGTCCATCCCGGTCCTCTCGTACTAAGGACAGCTCCTCTCAAATTTCCTGCGCCCACGACAGATAGGGACCGAACTGTCTCACGACGTTCTGAACCCAGCTCGCGTACCGCTTTAATGGGCGAACAGCCCAACCCTTGGGACCTACTTCAGCCCCAGGATGCGATGAGCCGACATCGAGGTGCCAAACCTCCCCGTCGATGTGGACTCTTGGGGGAGATAAGCCTGTTATCCCCAGGGTAGCTTTTATCCGTTGAGCGATGGCCCTTCCATGCGGTACCACCGGATCACTAAGTCCGACTTTCGTCCCTGCTCGACTTGTAGGTCTCGCAGTCAAGCTCCCTTATGCCTTTGCACTCTTCGAATGATTTCCAACCATTCTGAGGGAACCTTGGAACGCCTCCGTTACTCTTTAGGAGGCGACCGCCCCAGTCAAACTGCCCGCCTGACACGGTCCCCGTACCCGATTAGGGCACTAGGTTAGAACCTAGATACGATCAGGGTGGTATCCCAACGGCGCCTCCACCGAAGCTTGCGCTCCGATTTCTACGGCTCCCACCTATCCTGTACAGATCGTACCCAAATTCAATATCAAGCTGCAGTAAAGCTCCATGGGGTCTTTCCGTCTTGTCGCGGGTAACCTGCATCTTCACAGGTATTAAAATTTCACCGGATCTCTCGTTGAGACAGCGCCCAAGTCGTTACGCCATTCGTGCGGGTCAGAATTTACCTGACAAGGAATTTCGCTACCTTAGGACCGTTATAGTTACGGCCGCCGTTTACTGGGGCTTCGGTTCATAGCTTCGGGTTACCCCTAACCACTCCCCTTAACCTTCCAGCACCGGGCAGGCGTCAGCCCGTATACTTCGCCTTGCGGCTTCGCACAGACCTGTGTTTTTGCTAAACAGTCGCTTGGGCCTTTTCACTGCGGCCCCCTCGTGCTATTCACACTACCGGGGCACCCCTTCTCCCGAAGTTACGGGGTCATTTTGCCGAGTTCCTTAACGAGAGTTCTTCCGCGCGCCTTAGAATTCTCTTCTCGCCTACCTGTGTCGGTTTGCGGTACGGGCACCTTCTCCTGGCTAGAGGCTTTTCTTGGCAGTGTGAGATCATGACCTTCGCTACTACAATTTTCGCTCCCCATCACAGCCCAGCCTTAATGATGTGCGGATTTGCCTACACATCAGCCTCACTGCTTAGACGGACATATCCATCAGTCCGCGTCACTACCCTCCTGCGTCACCCCATCGCTCGTAGCGGATTACGGTGGTACAGTAATTTCAAACTGTTGTCCTTCGACTACGCCTTTCGGCCTCGCCTTAGGTCCCGACTTACCCTGAGCGGACGAGCCTTCCTCAGGAAACCTTGGGCTTTCGGCGGATCAGATTCTCACTGATCTTTTCGTTACTCATACCGGCATTCTCACTTGTATGCTGTCCAGCGCTCCTTACGGTACACCTTCAACCCACATACAACGCTCCCCTACCCCAGATACATTCGTATCTAGCCATAGCTTCGGTGGTGTGTTTAGCCCCGTTACATTTTCGGCGCAGAGTCACTCGACCAGTGAGCTATTACGCACTCTTTCAATGGTGGCTGCTTCTAAGCCAACATCCTGGTTGTCTGTGCAACTCCACATCCTTTCCCACTTAACACACACTTGGGGACCTTAGCTGATGGTCTGGGCTGTTTCCCTTTTGACAATGGATCTTAGCACTCACTGTCTGACTCCCGGCAATAAGTATATGGCATTCGGAGTTTGACTGAGCTTGGTAATCCTTGCGGACCCCGCACCCAATCAGTGCTCTACCTCCACTACTCTTATACCGAGGCTAGCCCTAAAGCTATTTCGGGGAGAACCAGCTATCTCCGAGTTCGATTGGAATTTCTCCGCTACCCCCACCTCATCCCCGCACTTTTCAACGTGCGTGGGTTCGGGCCTCCAGTGCGTGTTACCGCACCTTCACCCTGGACAGGGGTAGATCACACGGTTTCGGGTCTACGTCCACATACTCAATCGCCCTATTCAGACTCGCTTTCGCTGCGGCTCCGTCTTCTCGACTTAACCTTGCATGTTAAACGTAACTCGCCGGTTCATTCTACAAAAGGCACGCCATCACCCATGAATAGGGCTCTGACTTTTTGTAAGCACACGGTTTCAGGTTCTATTTCACTCCCCTTCCGGGGTGCTTTTCACCTTTCCCTCACGGTACTGTTTCACTATCGGTCGCCAGGTAGTATTTAGCCTTAGCAGATGGTCCTGCTGGATTCATACGGGGTTTCACGTGCCCCGCACTACTCGGGATCCGTCTCGGAGAGAACACAGTTTAGGCTACAGGGCTTTTACCTCTATCGCGGGCCTTTCCAGACCTCTTCACCTACCATATTCCTTTGTAACTCCATGTGAGACGTCCCACAACCCCTAAGAGCAAGCTCTTAGGTTTAGGCTGTTCCGCGTTCGCTCGCCGCTACTGACGGAATCACTATTGTTTTCTCTTCCTCAGGGTACTTAGATGTTTCAGTTCCCCTGGTCTGCCTCTACATACCCTATGTATTCAGGTATGAGTAACTGCGAATTACCACAGCTGGGTTTCCCCATTCGGACACCCCCGGATCAAAGCTTGCTTACAGCTCCCCGAGGCAGTTTCGTTGTTCGCCACGTCCTTCGTCGGCTCCTGGCGCCTAGGCATCCTCCGTGTGCTCTTATTAGCTTAACCTTGATTTTTCCTAAGAAAAATCTCACTAATAACATTCACTTGTTTACACAAGTTGCTAAAAGATGTTCTAAAACGCAAATTCGTTTCGGTATCCAGTTTTCAAGGATCAAGTCTTACTGAGAGCTTAAACTCTCAAAACTGAGCAACGAGTGAGTAACAGGCCTAAACCTGAGATTGTGGAAGTTTAACTTCCGATTTGAATGTCTTCATTGCAGAAGACGATTCTCCATAGAAAGGAGGTGATCCAGCCGCACCTTCCGATACGGCTACCTTGTTACGACTTCACCCCAATCATCTACCCCACCTTCGGCGGCTGGCTCCCTTGCGGGTTACCCCACCGACTTCGGGTGTTGTAAACTCTCGTGGTGTGACGGGCGGTGTGTACAAGACCCGGGAACGTATTCACCGCGGCATGCTGATCCGCGATTACTAGCAATTCCGACTTCATGCAGGCGAGTTGCAGCCTGCAATCCGAACTGAGACCGGCTTTGATGGGATTGGCTCCACCTCGCGGCTTCGCTTCCCGTTGTACCGGCCATTGTAGTACGTGTGTAGCCCAGGTCATAAGGGGCATGATGATTTGACGTCATCCCCACCTTCCTCCGGTTTGTCACCGGCAGTCACTCTAGAGTGCCCAACATTACTTGCTGGCAACTAAAGTTAAGGGTTGCGCTCGTTGCGGGACTTAACCCAACATCTCACGACACGAGCTGACGACAACCATGCACCACCTGTCTCCTCTGTCCCGAAGGCCGCTGCTATCTCTAGCAGATTCAGAGGGATGTCAAGACCTGGTAAGGTTCTTCGCGTTGCTTCGAATTAAACCACATACTCCACTGCTTGTGCGGGTCCCCGTCAATTCCTTTGAGTTTCAGTCTTGCGACCGTACTCCCCAGGCGGAGTGCTTACTGTGTTAACTTCGGCACCAAGGGTATCGAAACCCCTAACACCTAGCACTCATCGTTTACGGCGTGGACTACCAGGGTATCTAATCCTGTTTGCTCCCCACGCTTTCGCGCCTCAGCGTCAGTTACAGCCCAGAAAGTCGCCTTCGCCACTGGTGTTCCTCCACATATCTACGCATTTCACCGCTACACGTGGAATTCCACTTTCCTCTTCTGTACTCAAGTCACCCAGTTTCCAGTGCGACCTTAGGTTGAGCCCAAGGTTTAAACACCAGACTTAAATGACCGCCTGCGCGCGCTTTACGCCCAATAATTCCGGACAACGCTTGCCCCCTACGTATTACCGCGGCTGCTGGCACGTAGTTAGCCGGGGCTTTCTTCTCAGGTACCGTCACTCCGATAGCAGTTACTCTACCGGACGTTCTTCCCTGGCAACAGAGCTTTACGATCCGAAAACCTTCATCACTCACGCGGCGTTGCTCCGTCAGACTTTCGTCCATTGCGGAAGATTCCCTACTGCTGCCTCCCGTAGGAGTCTGGGCCGTGTCTCAGTCCCAGTGTGGCCGTTCACCCTCTCAGGTCGGCTACGCATCGTCGCCTTGGTGGGCCGTTACCCCACCAACTAGCTAATGCGCCGCAGGCCCATCCCTCAGTGACAGATTGCTCCGTCTTTCATTCTTTCTTCAGGAGAAAAAAGAAATTATCCGGTATTAGCTACCGTTTCCGGTAGTTATCCCAGTCTAAGGGGCAGGTTGCCTACGTGTTACTCACCCGTCCGCCGCTAAGTTATTTTGAAAGCAAGCTTTCAAAATAACTCCGCTCGACTTGCATGTATTAGGCACGCCGCCAGCGTTCGTCCTGAGCCAGGATCAAACTCTCCAATTAGTATTGAAAAGAGCGATATGCTCATTTTGAAACATCTGACGAGAAAATTAATTCTCACGATGAAATTTCAAAAGCGTAAAATACGCTGTGAAACTCATCAGTTTTGGATTTCACTTTCGTGATTTCCTACTCACTCGTTGTTCAGTTTTCAAAGATCAAGTTCTCGTTGGCGCCGTTTAATGTCTCAGCAGCAACTCTTATAATATATCATGCTTTCCGATGAATTGCAACACTTTTTTTTTCAAAGTCTTGTGTAATCTCATCTGGATTAACATTCACCAATCGAAAGTTTATATCTCCTCTTTGCGACTGGATTTATAATATAACATATAACCCAATCTAAAAACAACCCCTAAATTTTAAAAATTCAAAAAAATACTTTCGCCTCATTCTTACATCTGCTTCATTTCTTCTCATAAAAAACGTGCAAACTCTGATAATCAGAATCTGCACGTTAAAGAGAGATTGGCTTTTAGTTTAAAACTGTATTAATTAGAAATCCACGGATTTCTGCGTTTCTTAGAACTCTCTGTACGACCACCTGCACTTGAACGCTGAGATTTCACAACCGTTTTGGTCTTCTTGCTGCTATTTTGACTTGAGGTCTTTGCTTTTGCTGCCGTTTCCTTCGTTGCATTCCCCTTACTCTTGAGCGA
The DNA here is from genome assembly GCF_041956825.1 of Paenibacillus sp. RS8. Classification (NCBI taxonomy): domain Bacteria; kingdom Bacillati; phylum Bacillota; class Bacilli; order Caryophanales; family Paenibacillaceae; genus Paenibacillus; species Paenibacillus sp. RS8. The sequence goes on from NZ_CP168131.1 coordinate 5,703, forward strand.
ACTACCAGAGCTAGATTCCTCACTCACTGTTCTAGCAACTTCGGGAGTGTCCTGTACAAACGTTTCAGGATCTTGGATTTCCGGAACCCGATTATGCTGCGAATAATTACCTATACCAGGATACTGCGGATTAGACGGAATACTCGACATTATCGGCCCGCCAAAAGCTCCAAGAGGAGAATCTGGGACTATTCCCTGATTAGGTGTTCCTGCTCCATAAGCAGAGAATGCATTTGGGTTTCCATATGCAGGATAGGTATTATATGCGGGCATTTCATATGAATAGGGTTGAACATGCATTCCCCCGCACCCACAAGTAGTTGGCCAAGGAAGGTTCGATGACATCCCATACATCGGGTTCATCCCCGAAGCATTAGCCTCCATATTGTTAGGTGCAGCATTTGGATTCCATTGTTCCGGACTCATATTAGGCCAAGCATTTGGATTCCATTGCTCCGGACTCATATTAGGCCAAGCATTTGGATTCCATTGCTCCGGACTCATATTAGGCCAAGCATTTGGATTCCATTGCTCCGGACTCACATTAGACCAAGCATTCGGATTCCATTGTTCCGGACTTACATTAGACGCAGCATTCGGATTCCATTGTTCCGGACTCACGTTAGGAGCAGCATTCGGATTCCATTGTTCCGGACTCACGTTAGGAGCAGCATTCGGATTCCATTGTTCCGGACTCACGTTAGGCGCAGCGTTCGGATTCCATTGTTCTGGACTCATATTAGGTGAATACATGTTTTCTGAAAAGTAGTATGGAGACATGCACTCTGGTCCAAATGCCGCTGGCTGAACATAACTTGGTGCCCAGTTCATGTTCATATTAGGGTTATTCTGATAAGAATCATAGAGATAAGGATTTCCACCTAGGCCTGGGTATCCCATACTGTCACAAGAATTTGCCTTTTCCTCTTTGGCAGCCACTGGCTTCATCTCAGCTTTTGACGCCTCATGATGTGCTACGGGCTCTTGATTTGGTACTGTAATCTGAACAAACAAGCTCTGCATTTCAATTTCTTGCACAGGAGCAACTTCCATTTGCATATTTGGCGCAGGGTTCGGTGCATTAATTGGAGCTATATTTACCGATGGATGTGGTGCTGAATTGGATTCAGGTGCGATTTTTGGCGATGGTTTAGGTGCAGGTTTAGTTTCTGCTTTTGCCTCAGGTTTAGCTTCTGGTTTAACCTCTGGTTTAGTTTCCGGTTTTGGTGCAGGAACCACCTCAGCAACTGGCTGTTCTTTTGGACCCGTATATTCCTTCCCGCCAACTTGTGTTTTCTCAGAAGCATTAGAAGGCATGTAGCCTGGCTGTACGGGCGAAGCGTTTGATGTCTTTTTAGGAATGTTAACTACTTCCCCTAACATCAATACATTCGGATTCTTTAGCTGAGGGTTTGCTTCAACCATATCCTTTAAGGGGATTCCCCACGCCTTAGATAATTTCCATAAGGTATCTCCTTGTTTAACTGTATGCTTGTAGTAAACTTCACTGTTATCCGGTACGGATACAGGAGCCGTAGGTATTTTTACTTTTTCACCAAGTGCCAGCACATTCGGATTACTGATCTGTGGATTAGCTTCAATAATTTTTTGTAACGGCACTCCGTACTTTTGCGATAATGCATACAGACTATCGCCTTGTTTGACAATGTGTATTTTCACGTAGCATTAACCTCCTAAAAGTTTTGTGGAGTATTGCTTTCTTACAGCTACACAGCAAAACTGGCTTTGAAAGCAAACACCCTTTGGATGGAACATTGCTCTCTTACAAAGTTATATGCGGTACAGCCGCCTCCTTCGTTACTACATCTTATGCAGCCCATGGGCGAATGACATCCCTGAAATAAAAAAAATCCTTTCATGTATCATGAAAAGATCTACCGTAGACTTCCGGACATCTTCTTCATGTATCATGAAAGGATTATTAATGCCTATTTAACACTTTTTACACGACAAGCATGTAAAAGAGCATATTGTACGAGTAACTGTTATTCCCAAACCTTGTAGCCATCTTTGTCAACAACATTGCGGAATTCTTCAAGAAGCTTCAACGTTATTGGACCTGCATGTCCTTCTCCGATGATGCGTCCGTCAATTTCACGCGCTGCAATAACCTCTGCTGCCGTTCCAGTGAAGAATACCTCGTCGGCGATGTAAACATCATGCATGCTGAATGGTTCTTCTTTCAGTTTAATACCCAATTTCTCGCATAGCTCGATGATAGCCTGACGTGTGATTCCTTCGAGCGCACCCAGATAGCAAGGTGGAGTGGTGACCACGCCATTTTTGATGATGAAAATATTATCGCCAGATCCTTCAGTAACATATCCTTGAGCGTTCATCATAATCGCTTCATCGGCTTCTGCCAGATTGGACTGAATTTTCACTAGGATATTATTGAGATAGTTAAGCGATTTAATCTTCGGATTCAGTGCATCCGGAATATTACGGCGTTGGGATACAGAAACAGCACGAAGCCCATTAATGTACGCTTGCTCTGGGTAAATAGCTAATTGTTCAACGATAATGATTACGCTGGCTTTAGGGCAACGGCGTGGATCAAGACCCAAGTTACCAGGACCACGGGATACGATCAATCGAATATAGCCGTTACGCATGTCGTTAAGGCGAATCGTTTCAGCCATAGCTTCCAACATCTCGTCATAAGTGAGCGGAATATCCAGCATGATCGACTTCGCCGAATCATAAAGTCTGTCCAAATGCTCTTTACATTTAAAAATATTACCGTTGTAGATACGAATACCTTCAAATATGCCGTCTCCATACAAAAAACCGTGATCAAAAACGGATACCTTTGCATTTTCCTTAGTTACGTGTTGTCCATCCAGATAGATCCATTGTTCAGCCATGAATTTACTGCACCTCCGCTTTCTCTTCCTCATAGGTGTATGTGGGATACGAGCCCAGAATCCGTACCTGGCAGCCTAAAGCATTAATCTCTTCAATAGCCCCTGGCAGCAGGACCGATTCTATCGGTTCCAGCACATCAATATAAAAATAATAAGTACCCAGCTTTTTTTTCGTTGGTCGTGATTCAATACGCGATAAATTCAGCTTTCGCCAAGAAAAGGCAGCGAGAACCTGATGCAAAGCACCTGGAAAATCCTCAGGCAGCGTTACTAGGACACTCGTCTTTACACCATTGCTGCTCCGTGGAAGATCTACCTTCTGCGGACCGACAAGGACAAATCTTGTGTAGTTGTTGTTGTGATCTGTAACTTTCCGATCAACAATCTCCAGTCCATGAGTAGCTGCACCAAGCGCAGTACCAATCGCAGCCCAACCCTTTCCAGGATTGTTCTTAACGATTTCAACAGCTTCAGAGGTACTTCCGACCGACTCCAGTTCAGCCCAAGGTGCATGCTTCCGAACAAATTGCATACACTGTGCCATTGCAACAGGATGCGAAAGGATTTTTTTCACTTTAGTGAAATCCTTATTGCCGTTCGTATCTCTGAATTCCAGCGGGTGACCGATGAGATTCTGTATCGATGGAAAGATCCATTCCGCCTGCATAGGTAGATCAACTTCATTAATAAGCCAATCAATATGGAGACTAACCGAACCTTCGATAGTATTCTCAATCGGGATAACGCTGTAATCAGTGGCTCCACCATCCGTAGAGAGAAAGACATCGGAAATTAACTTGTGATGCACAATTTTTACAGGCTCACCGTTAAACAAATGCAGCAGCGCTTCGTGAGATACTGAGCCCTGCGGCAATACCGCTATTGATTTCATGACCGTACTTCTCCTTTTATCATATCCAAAAATGATACGTTTTGCATCTCGTTTCTTTTAAGCAGCTCTGATGTAACACCTGAAGTACAAGGCATCAGCCAGCAAGTCTTAGCAGAGATGCCGTGTTCTTGCATCGTATTCTTCAGGAAAGCCTCAAGCTCACTCTTACGAGTCTCACGGCGATCAACTAAACACAGTAGCGTAGGGCCGGCACCGCTAAGTGCGATCCCTAAAGCACCATGTTTAGGTGCTTCTGCGAGCAGCTTCTCCATGCCTGGAATAAGCGCTGCCCGATAAGGTTGATGCAAACGATCCTGCATCGCTCTACTGATCAGGTCAAGCCGACCTGATGCAAACGAGGCCGTCATTAAAGAGGTTCTACTGATGTTGTACACAGCATCACTAACTGAGATTTCTGTTGGAAGCACTCCCCGTGCTTTTGTGGTTTCCAGCTCGAATTCAGGAATAACCACGAGAACCTCAAGGTCTTGTGGTGGTTCAAGGCGAACATAATCAGCATGAGCACCATCCCACACTGCGGTAATAATGCCACCAAATAAGGAAGCCCCTACATTGTCGGGATGCTTCTCAAGCTGGGTCGCCATATCAAACAGCTTGGCCTCATCCAGCGGTGAACCGATCATCGTATTAGCTGCGACCATGCCCCCAATGATAGCGGAGGCACTGCTGCCAAGTCCACGCGTAAGCGGAATCTCTGAGTACATCGAGATAGATAATTCAGGCACCGTAACGCCTGCCTCTGCAAATACCATTTGAGCGACCTTATAGAGTAAATTACTCTTATCCCGAGCCACTCCCTTCATCTCATCACCATATAGATGAAAAACAGTCTCCTCTGCTTCCTCCATCTCAATCCAGGCATACAGCGGCAAAGCCATGCCGAGAGTATCGAAGCCCGGACCAAGATTGGCTGTACTAGCAGGTACTTTAACCCTTGCTACTCCATAAGTACTCATAACAGGTGCAATCTCCTTACTCATTGTTTGAATATATAAAGTCTAACTCTAGCTACAGTGCTAACCTTCCACACGATAATGACTCTTGATTCGGTGGATGACTTTCAGTTCCTTAAAGTGACGCAGCACTTTATTCATACTTGCTTTGCTGGCGTTATGGGTAACAATAATAATCTCCGCATCAGGATTATTTGCATTGGCTTGCTGAACTACCGAATCAAGACTCACGTCATACTCGGCAAACACCTGAGTAATCTTAGCCAATACGCCTGCTTTATCATCAACGTGTAAAAGTAGAAAGTTCTTATAAAAGATATCTTCATCACTCTTAAGCTTCTTCTGCTTATAAGGCACTTTTTGCTTCAATCCATTGACGCCCAGCTTGAGGTTCTTAATAATAGCTACCAAATCAGCTACCACCGAAGTTGCTGTTGGCATTGCACCCGCACCCGCACCATAAAACATTGTCTCTCCTACTGCTTCACCATACACATAAACCGCATTGAAGACGCCATTTACAGAAGCTAGTGGATGACTTGCCCGAATCAAGGTCGGTTGAACACTGATACTGAATTCCTCATCCTGACGTTCTGCGATACCTAGCAGCTTGATTTCGTATCCGAGACGCTTTGCAAAAGCAATATCAGCTTTACTCACTTCTGAAATCCCGCTCACACTGACGTCGTGTAGCTCCACGTTAGTACGGAAGCCTAGGGTTCCGAGAATCGCCATTTTGCGGGCAGCATCCAGACCTTCTACATCGGAAGTTGGATCGGCCTCAGCATATCCTAAATCCTGCGCTTCTTTTAACACATCATTATAGGACGCGCCTTCTTGACTCATTTTGGTTAGTATGTAATTAGTTGTTCCGTTCACAATACCTATAATCTTCATGATTTTGTCTGAAGAAAAGCCTTCGATAAGCGTCCGAATAATCGGGATGCCCCCAGCAACACTAGCCTCATAGAAGACATCACATTGCTTCTCTTGCGCTTTAGCCAAAATCTCCGAGCCGTGCAGCGCCATCAAATCCTTGTTCGCAGTCACAACATGCTTCCCGCGTTCCAAAGCTTCAAGAATATATTCCTTTGTTCCGTCGATACCACCCATCACTTCAACAATTACATCAATCTCAGGATCACGAATAACATCCCATGGATCAGTTGTTATTTTGGCAGGATCGACCTCAATATCACGTGGTTTATTGGAATTATTCACCGCTATGCGCTCAATGAGTATTGGAGAGCCTACTTGACTGCTCAAATCCTCCTGATTTCCTTCCACGATACGAACTACACCTGTACCAACTGTTCCCAGGCCCAGCAATCCTACTTTAACCGGCTTCATCTGTATCCTCCTAAAAGTTTTACGTATATAATTTCTCTATCCCTGTCCAACGATTATGGCGCGCTTCACTCCCGGAATATTCTTCAGACTATCAAGCATCTCTCCGAGCTCCTCATTCAAATGTGAGATTTCCACGGAAATCACCACATTCGCACGTCCTTGTAACGGAATACTCTGGTGAATGGTCAGCACGTTAGCCCCATGCCCCGCCACAGATCCTAGAACCTTGGAGAGCATCCCAGATTCATGTTCCAAATCCATGGAGATCGTAACAATTCGCTCACGTTCGAGCTGATGGATCAGGTGAATGCCATCCTTGTATTTATAAAAAGCACTTCGGCTTAATCCTACCTGCTCTACACCTTCATGTACGGTCTTCGCATCCCCGGCCTCAAGCAATTGTTTAACCTGCATAGTCTTAAGTACAGCATCAGGTAATATGTCCTCACGGACCAAATAATAGCGTTCTTTCACGAACGTCCTCACCTCAAAGACTTTTGTGTTTTCTTAGTGGACATTATATCGGAAAAGACTTATAAAATGCAATAACTTTATATGCATACTCTGAAGTCGGAGACTCAGGTGCAGCAAAACCCCCGGAGTTCCCGGAGGCAGTTGGCAATCGTATGTACACTAACTGTATGGAATCGTCGTCCCGCAATAGTCACAGATCTTGTCCTGACCAGGAAGTACTCTACTCTTAGCACCGCAACTCGGACAAACGATGGATTTCGGCAGTTGGACAGGTGGCTTAGGCCTATTCTCCGGTAATGACTGCCGCCCAGATGACGGCTGGTTCTCTGATGCCGTGGAGGGCTGTGCCCGGTCAGGATGCACAAGATTGGGCGGTTGTTTATCTAAGAGCTTAACACGTCCTTCATAATAGACAAGATCAGAAGCAAGTAACCCCCATCTCACCAAATACCGTAGGTCTCTACGTACATCATCTTCACTTTGTTTCGTGATATCAGCTAAATTACCAATATGTCTAACATCATCCACTATGATCAGCATGAGATACTTCTTGCACAGAAAATCAAAGTTTTCTGTTGCGAAGGAAGCCCTCCCTGCAAAGCTGTCCGCCGGAATTATAAAGATCAAGTAGAGGACCACCAGAATGATCAATAAAGTGAACCACTTAAAATCCCCTTTGTAGGTCCCCACGGCGAAGAGGACGGCAAGTTCCATAAAAGCTCCCATACATACATGATAGAGCAATTTGTAGTTAAATGATTTCCGCTCATTCTTATAATGAGTGCTTATAAAACGAAGCATCGCAAGTACAAACCCAAGCGGAGCAAACAAATAGGCAATCGCCATGATGATTCGATCAAACACTGTCCGGTCTCGCTTGTTACGGTAGCGAAGGTTATTCTCAGGCGCACGCACCAGTGCTTGTGCCCGTTTGGAATAAATAAGCTTCGGCGGCAATTTTACAAATGGATTGTCTACACGTCCTTCATAATAAACAATATCTGGAGAAAGTACTCCCTGATCTTTTAAATATTCCAAAACCTCGCGGACGTTCTCTTCACTGAATCCGCGAATATCGGATAGGCTGCCGATATGCCTTATGCCGTCCACAAGAACCAATGCGATATAGTCATTGCAAAGATAGGTGAATCCCTCTCTCCATCCTACGGCCCTAACCGACAATTTGATGGCAGGAATCCTAAACAATGCGTAGATAATCACAAGCCTGATCAAGAGTGCGACATAATCGATTTGACCGAGTAGCTTACTAATAATGAAATAGATCGCCAATTCTACAAAGGCACCCATACACGCATGATAAAACAGGTTAATATTGCTTGCTTTGCGCTGTCTCTTGGAATGTGTAGATAATAACCGAATGGCAGCCAATATAAAGCCAACCGGAGCAAATATATACGCAAACACAATAGTCGTATAATCAAACGCCGTCCGCTCATATTCATGCTTATACACGGGTTTTCCCGATGTCGGCGGCTGTCTGCGTATATCCAATCCACTCATTTTGTCTTTAATCCCCTTATTTATGTAATCCTATATGCGATGCAGCTAATCTGTTGGTTGACGGCATTAACTGTACGATATCATTGTTCCACAATAATCACAGCTCTTTGACTGACTAGGCTGAACCGTGTTCTGTGCTCCGCAGCCCGGACAACGAATGGACTTAGGCATTTGCGGCGAGGACTGAGGTTGAGTATGAACCTGCTGTCCCGAGGCTTGGGCTCCGAAGCCTGATGGCCTTCCAGGATGAACAAGATTAGGTGCAGTCATGGATGGATCTGGCGTCTGGCGCCCCTCCGAAAGGACAATATCAATATCCAGTAATCCTTTATTCTTTAGATACTGGACATCTCTCCGTACATCACTTTCGCTTATACCTATCCGTTCTGCTATACTGCCGACATATCGGATATTTTTATTTTGAATCAGCTCTATATAAGAAGTGTTAAGTTTAGAAAGTGTATATTTAGCTTTTGCTGTCACACTCGCAAGAATAAAAGCCGGAATCAAAAATATGACTGCAAGGAAAATCTGGATCGTTAATAATTCGGAAGTTCCAGTGTTTCCACTCATGGTATCCACAAACATCGCAATAGAGAGCTCAACAAATCCTCCGATAAATACATGCATGAGCAGATTTAGATTGGTGGGTCTCCGGTAATTTTTATAATGGGTCAGCATCAACCGTAACAATGCAAGGATGAGTCCAATGGGCATGAATAGATAAGCTGCCGCTAGAATGACATAATCAAACCCAGTCCGATCTAATTTAATCAGAGGAACCGCTGCACTCCCCGCTGGGTTCGGTGACGGCTCTTGTATGTTCGATCTGTTCATGTAGTTATTTTCCTCCTATTTAAGTGCCGCTAATTCCCGATTTCGCCGCTCTAGAGTAGCTTTAATACTGTCGGCCATTTCGTTGATTTCAGCTTGCCAGTTCTCATGTGGCTCTTTTGTCATGAGCAGTAGCTTCACATGATCATGCAACAAGGAGATCTGCTGATGCATGATATCCTCAGTAGCATATAAAGATGGATCTGATACAGGATCACTGAACTTGAATTGATCTCGTAACTTATTGAGCACTTTTACAAGCTGTTCAGTTTCAGGATCCTTCCAGCTGCTTGCCAGCGCTCTGATCTCGTTTATTTCACTCTGATGCTGCCGAAATGCTTGTAAGGATCTCCGCATTTGCTGTTCTTCTGTTCCGGCATTCCATCCATAGATCCCGATCACAGCCAGTGTGATTCCACCAATCAAAAGAATCAGCAGTTGGACGGCAGCATACCACAAAGGAGACATCTCCAGCAGCCAATCAAAAACAATAGCTGATACGAATACGACAGCCGCATAGATTCCCGTGATGAATGCACCACTGAGAAGAACGGGTGAGGTCCGCTGCACACTACCTGCACTACGGAGCCAAAAAATACAATAGCCATACACCACACTCTCCGCCAGCAGAACAGCAACTAGCGAAGTCACGAATCGAAACAGGGATTCAGAGAAGCCTAATCCTATAAAGGAGAACACCGTTAGTATTATAGCAGCAACATAAATAATAGTGATGATACGAATATAGCTTTTACCCTTGTTCATTACGTCCTCCTTCAGCCTGCCTTAGTTCCACACTCTGCACAGAATTTCTGTCCAGGCTTCAGCTCATGCCCACAGCCTCCGCATTTAATAACTAAGCTGTCTCCACAATGAGGACAGAATTTCACCCCTGGCGATACCATTTCTCCACATTTGCCACAGGCCTTAGGCATTTCTTTTCCACAAGAGACACAGGAAGACGCACCCTCAGGATTATCCGCTCCACAGGCTGGACAAGCTCGATAAGGATTACCACAGCCAGGACAGAACTTGGCTCCAGGTTTCAGTTCATGTCCACACTCCAAACAATTGATCTTATTTCCGGACGGCGTACTTTGCTGAATGCTCTCCAGAGCATGCCCACAGCCGCTGCAGAACCTTCCCTCTACAGGATTCATAACCCCACACTTCGAACAGGAGCGTTCTTGACGTACAACTGTTGTCCCTGAATCAAAACTCATCCCTCGGGTCATACGGTTTACCATATCCATAGCCGGGCCAGCGAATCCCATCCCAAGCCCAAGTCCCATCCCAGTGTTCATCATACCTACACCAAGATTGCCAGGATTGCCGGCTGCTTTTTCCATCGTGTTAAAGCCCCGCTCTTGCTGGTAATTGAAACCGATAATATCCATTTCTGCTTTTTTAGCTAAAGCTTCCTTTAATCGAATCGTTGCCGGATCATCATCAGGAATATTAATCGAATCAATATAGAAGTTATTCAGCTCAAGACCATTATCCAGAAAAGTCGATGCTAACCGCCCCTGGATATGCTTTGAAATCTCTGCAACATAAGCATTAATCTCCAGAATACTGATTTGCTTATGTACAAGGTAGGATGAGATCAGTTCATTAATATTCGACATAAGCAAGCCGCGGAAATAATTAACCAGTGTATCGTGATCAAACTGAGGAAGCGTTCCAACGAGCTGCAATAAAAATTTACGTGGATTATCGACCTTTACACCAAACTGTCCGAAGGAACGAACAGAAATCATAATTTTATATTTAGGATCTTGGAGTTGTAAAGGTGCGCTTGTTCCCCATTTAACATTCATCGAGTTAGTCTTGTTCACATACCATACTTCTGCTGTAAATGGTGACTTCCCGCCGAAAGGGAGATTAACGATATTAGATAAAATTGGTATATTGGCGGTGCTTAGGGTATGTCTTCCTGCCGAAAAGGAATCAAGCGCCTGTCCTCCTTTAAACAGGATCGCTTCCTGAGATTCATTAACGATTAGCTGAGTCCATGTTCCTAGCTCTTGGTTAGGATATTTCCATGCGAAAATCCCTGGAGGACCGTCGTACTTCACCACTTCTATAATTGCCATCTGCTATTCCTTCTTTCATCATCTATGATATACGAATAACGTATGTGTTCCCGGTTGGGAATAAGTGTATTTCGATATTTATTGTATACGATATATATCGTGTTTTGGGTTCTTTTCTTGAAAAAAAAATGCTCTGTACGGAAATAAAAAAAACGCCACTTGTGTCTTCCTTTACAGGAGAACACAAGTCGCGCTTTGTAATCAGCTAAATATTAATAGTAACTACTACTCTCTACGAACTCGAATTCGAACTCACCAATACGGACAATAGTCCCCTCTACAGCTCCACGTTTACGAAGCTCTGCATCTACACCCATATGCCGCAAAGTCCGGGCGAGCTTTAGAATCGCATCATGTGTGCTAAGCTGCATACGTTTCAACATTTTCTCGATACGAGGGCTGTTGACCACATATGTTTCATTATCACGTGTAATCGTGAATGAGTTATCATCTTCCGCTTCTAGCTTATAAACCTTACGTTCAGTTGTACCTGATACGTCTTCAACTACCGGTGCCACCGGAATACTATCAAGAATATCCGTTGCACGATATAACAGTTCCTGAACACCCTGACGGGTAAGCGAGGAGATTGGCATAATCTCAAGATCCGGACGCACCTCAGCTACGCGTTCTCGGAAAGCGATGAGATTCTCCTCTGACGCAGGCATATCCATTTTATTTGCAGCCACGATCTGAGGACGATCAATTAGAGCCGCATTATATTGCTTCAGCTCGTCATTAATGAGAACCCAATCCTCGAAGGGATCACGCCCCTCTGAACCAGACATATCCACTACGTGAATAATGATCCGTGTACGTTCAACGTGACGTAGGAATTCATGACCAAGCCCTATGCCTTCACTAGCTCCCTCAATTAATCCTGGCAGATCCGCCATTACAAAGCTTCGTCCATCTCCAACATCTACTACTCCTAAGTTCGGTGTAATCGTAGTGAAATGGTATGCACCAATCTTTGGTTGAGCTGCGGATACGACCGACAGTAGCGTAGATTTGCCTACACTCGGGAAGCCTACAAGTCCCACATCAGCCATAACCTTAAGTTCCATAACAATATACCGCTCTTGACCCTCTTCGCCGTTCTCTGCTAGCTCTGGAGCCTTATTAGCTGCTGTGGCAAAACGAGAATTCCCACGACCCCCACGACCCCCACGGGCAACAACAACTTGCTGACCATGACGAGTCAAATCGGCGATGATCTCTTGTGTATCATCGTCAATTAATATGGTTCCAGGTGGAATCCGCACGATCATATGATCAGCGTTCGCCCCATGCTGACTTCTGTTACGTCCTTTAATCCCTTTGTCCGCTTTAAAATGGCGCTGATAACGGAAATCCATCAGCGTACGCAAGCCCTCATCTACGCGGAAGATAACGTCGCCACCACGGCCACCGTCACCACCTGCTGGACCACCATCCGGTACATACTTTTCCCGACGAAACGCAACGATACCATCCCCGCCGTCTCCGCCCTTAACATAAATCTTAGCTTTATCTACGAACATTAATGTTCACCTTCCTCACATTTCAAGCGGCAACCGCAGTTCTACATAAGCCTTACTAGGCTTAAACTGCTCCGCTTTCATGATTTTTCCTTGTACTATATTATAAATTTGCCCTTTGAGCTGCTCGGGATTGCCATGCTCTCCCTCACCTTCGAAGGAGATAAGAATGTCTCCTCCATCCTGAATAAAGCCAAGACGCAGCTTGCGCGTTTCTCCCTGGGGAGCCAGTCCGTTATATTGATAAGCCCGTACGGTCTGCATAATCACTGAAGTCAGCTCATCTCCTGCTTCCCGGTTTAGCTTGTCCTCCAGCTGCAATCCTTCCTCCACTTGAACTTCCAGTTCCAGACTAGTCCGGTAAGTTCGGAAAGATTGGATAAAAAAGACCAATGAAGGAATGCCCAGCTTAGCGATACGACTATCAAGCGCTATGCGCTCCTTTATTCTTTCCACACACTCCACGGATTTATCAGGTTTTCCAAGCTGAATATATCCGTAAAGAATCTGCAAATCGTTCATCCAATCATGACGATGATGATTCAGTGTCCGAATCGCCGCCTGTTGCAGTGTGTTCTCTTGTATGCGCAGTTCCCGTTCCCAATGACGCTGATTCCAAATGAAACTAAAGGCAACTATTACCGCTACCCAAATTCCAAGTAACAGACACGTCAAAAGGGAGGTATGCCAATACACGAGTCCTAAAGGAAGCAATACGGATAACATGACTGCCCAGATTGCACTTTTCCAGGATTTCATTCTTTCTCCCCGTCCCTCAGTTCGCAAAATTCATGACTTTGTTTAGAATATTACCTCATCAATTACCATTTCCTAGTATAACACAGCAGTTCCCTGTAGTTCACCAGAGATAACCATGAGTATTTTACATATGTTTAAGGATGTTCATGCTTTCTTAAAACTCTGAAGGTATGTTTCTAAAGTGCTCAAAGAGGTTTCACAAACGATTCTGAATATTCTACAAAAAAGCCTCCGGCACTCATGCCGGAGGCTTCTACATGCAAATATGGTTCCGTAAGCTTACGCTTCCAGTGCCGCTGCTACCGGAGCGACATCAACTGGGTATACGCTCACTTTTTTGCGATCGCGGCCCCAACGTTCGAACTTCACTACGCCATCCACCAATGCGAACAACGTATCATCTTTACCGATGCCTACGTTAGTGCCTGGGTGAATTTTTGTTCCGCGTTGACGAACCAAGATGTTACCGCCGGTTACTGCTTGACCGTCAGCACGTTTCACGCCAAGACGTTTGGAATGGGAATCCCGTCCGTTTTTTGTGGAACCTACACCTTTTTTCGATGCGAACAATTGAAGATTCAATTTCAACATGTTGTCAACCTCCTTCTTTAAATATTTACTTGCTCTATTTGAAGATACTTTCCGTATGATTCTGCGATATCATTTAGCATCACGACCATGGATTCAAGCAACAATTGCACCTTCGCGGAAGTATCGAAATCATCAATGGAACTTAATGTTCCACTTAGGAATCCGTTCTTCATGGATGTATCCATGGAGATTCCGGTCAATGTCTCAATCGAATTGACGGTTCCAACCGTTACGGCCGAAACTCCGGCACATACGATATCTTCGCCACGCTTTGCATAACCCGCGTGCCCTTTTACCTCAAAGCCAACGATAGTCCCTAGATCCGAAGATCGTGTAATCCGTACGTTAATCATTCACGCACCTTCTTACGCTTGAATCTTCTCGATAGTTACTTTCGTGTACGGTTGACGATGGCCTTGTTTCTTGTGGTAGTTCTTCTTAGGTTTGTATTTGTAAACTACAACCTTAGCGCCTTTACCATGTTTCTCGACTTTAGCTGTTACAGACGCGCCGCTTACGAGCGGAGTTCCTGCAGTCAGACCACCTTCGTTAGAAACAGCCAATACACGGTCAAAAGTTACACTTGCGCCGTCTTCAGCTTCCAACTTCTCAATGAACAAAACATCGCCCTCTTGGACTTTGTATTGTTTACCGCCAGTTTCGATAATTGCATACATTTTACTTGCACCTCCTCATGTCTCAGACTCGCCTAGTCTAGGTGGCAGATTCCCGTGGGAACTGCACTTATGTACCCGATCGGAGCGGTTACAGCATGTGCAGGACCGAATGAATCAAACACATACTTGAAGATATTATCATACTTATCGCCTATCGTCAACTCATTCCATCCATTCTCCAACTTTCCCAGTCCCTCCGCAGCACTGACAAAGGATAGGTGCGAAGCTGGCTGAATCATGTCTTGCCTTCTTCCGGGTCATCTCGAGGAGTCCAAGTCTTGTCCAACCGAGAATATGTGTTTTGGTTCGATCCCTGCAGATCACCTTCTCCAGCCGTTCAGTAACCATTTTACGATGTATTTCTTCCTCCATGTCAATAAAATCGACAATAATGATTCCGCCCGTATCTCGCAAACGGATCAGACGACCAATTTCCTCAGCCGCAAGCATATTAGTATTCGTCACCGTCTCTTCAAGCGATGCTCCTCCAATGTATTGGGCAGTGTTAACGTCAATAACGGTGAGCGCCTCCGTTTCATCCCAGATCATTGTTGCTCCGCCCTCCAGTGTGATCTTGCGACTGAAGCTTTTGTGCAGCTGTTCCTGAATTCCATACGCTGTAAAAATGGACTCCGATCCATTATATAAACTTACAGGCTTGTACCCATCAGGTGCCATGTCATCCAGAAATGCCGTGGCTTCTTTAACTGCGGCAGGAGAATCTATAATCAACTGATCTCGCTGCGGATTAAATGCATCTCTAATGAAGCGCTGAACAATACTAAGATCACGATGCAACAGTGCCGGAGCTTCTGCAGTTTGCGCCCGACGTGTAATGTTATCCCATTGTGCACGTAAAAATGAAAGATCACCTTCCACCGCTTCATGCGGCTCGTCTTGAGAGACAGTCCGCATAATAAGCCCTTCTTCTTTCATGCGCAGACGTTCGCCGATTCCTTTGAGCCGGCTACGTTCTGCATCGCGACTTATTTTTTTGGATACCCCGACATAATCAGCAAAAGGCATATACACCATCCAGCGACCCGGCAATGTATAATGTGTGGTTACACGGGCCCCCTTACCGCCACTTGGCTCTTTTCTTACTTGTACAACAATATCCTGACCAGGCTGTAAAAGCGTCTCAATAGAAGGCTTCACATCCGGCTGTTTATCCAAATGAGGGTGCAATACATCATCAACATATAAAAAAGCATTCTTCTTCTGTCCGATGTCAACAAAAGCAGCCTGCATACCTGGAAGTACGTTAATCACACGGCCTTTGTAGTAACTTCCGACCAGCCCTTGCTGCTGATCGCGCTCAGCCGCGTACTCCACAAGCCTTCCGTTCTCCAGAAGAGCCATTCGGGTAATGTGCTGCGTGCAGTGAACGATCATCTGTTTCATGGCTTCACCTCTGGTTTCGTTCATTCATTGATTACTTGCTCATTCTCTGCATAAATACACTACATTCCGAAGTAAGTAGATATTAAGCGCTGTTCCGGCACAACAGCAACAACATTTCCTTTGCCGTTTAATACATAGATAAAATGATATTGATTACGTTTAAATAGACGCAATATAGCATCTAAAGGTTTCGCCGATAAGGCAACAATTGGACGAGCCACACTACCTGTCCGCAAATGATACTCGTAGACAGCCTCCCTATTCATTAAAAATGCAACGAATCGGTACGGTAAATTTCGATGATCCGTAAGATTTGAATACAGCAGAAAGGCACCGATCATGACCATATTCAGCCTGAGTCCTCCACCCGCTCCAAGGGGCAGTAGCGCATAAACAATCACAAGAACACTTGCAGCAACACTAATTCGTCCGCTCCACAGCAAAGTATAGTAATAAGGAAGGAATAGACTCACTGTCGCTTGAAGTACTTTGCCTCCGTCAAGTGGGAGAACAGGCACTAGATTAAAGAGTGCAATAATTGCATTGGCATTTATGAAATAGGTTAAAAATTCCTGATTGCCGTAACCTGCCTGCTGAAGCCCAAGAGCCATAACAATCATGATTCCATTTTGCAGCGGACCGGCAAGTGCAATGCCAATCTCACGACTAGCTGTAAGCCGCCCATGATCTTCAATAACCGCAACGCCACCAAACGGAAGAAGCTGAACCGACTTGACGGTAACACCAACCAGAAGGGCAGCCACCACATGTCCTAATTCATGTATGAGGACGATCGTAAATAAAGTCAGCAGCTCCAGAAATTGTCCTGTGAGTACAGAGAACAACATGATGATTACGAACAATGGATGTAGTGACAAATCGATCCCTAAGATCCTAATCAAACGATACCACTTCTGTAGGATCAATATAAGTCTTGTCTTTCATCACGGCAAAAAACAGCGTTGGTGCTGAGGAGCCCTCTTTCTCCAGCATCCAGCCAAGTGAATCTCCGCTTTGAATCCAGTCATCTATCTCCAGTTTGGTGCCACTTAAATGTCCGTATTCTGCTGTAATTCCTCCAGAATGCTGGACCGCAATTCGAATTCCTCCGTCCAATTCTTTGGATATGGAAAGAACGCGTCCCATGTCTATACTCTTCACCGTCACATTTAAGGTTGAATCGAGTTGAGGCATAATTTCAACACCTTTTAACGTGGATGCAAAAGGCTCCACAATGCTCCCGGCTACCGGAGCGCTAAGCTCATGATGAGCCGCTGCCTTTTGAGCAGGTTCATCTTTATCCCCAAATATCGGTATGAACGCTGGTGCACCGTTAAAATTCTCCTCATACCAGACCCGCACTGCTGTGAAATCCATGTCATTGCTCAAGGCATCACTCACAAAAGCTTGAACTTTATAGGACCATGGCTGGTGAATTGTAAATACTCCCCACACCGCTCCAAACACTAGCACGCTGGCTACGACCCTTCGAATAAAGCCGGAAAAAAAATTAGAACCCCCTCCACCAGGTTCCTCCCAGCCCCCACGTCTCTCTTTCCACATCACCTCTGGATCAGGCTCTATAGAGGATTGCTCATCATTCCCCTTAAATCCCGCTCCCCATTCTCTGAAGCTCGTACTCTTTTCGGGCATAACGAATAACGGAGCTGCCTCCGCTGTTTCTATATCTGGGATTTCTTCCAACAAACTGCGAATACGCTCCTTGCGGCGATTCTTGATATCTGATTTCAGATCCATATTTATCCCTCCGGACGGGCTTGTTTTACTTCCATTTTATGAAGCACGGAAGTCTCTTTAGAACAAGCCCGCCCAAGGCGGAGCACTTAAATCCCTGAAACGGTCAAATATTCTTATTTTCCCCAAAATAAATCCCACCCCTTAGATTTCTCAAGTGGTGGGACCGTTAATGCTTCTATAGTAAGATTGCTTGGCAAGCAAAAACGCATTCGGCGTCCTTATAAGGACGGTAAGCGTTTTAGCGAGAAATATAAGACATAAAGTATTGTGTGAAACTTATCTTTCTTATATTTTGCAAAATTAAGCCATACCGAAAAACTTCTTAAATTTCTTAAATGCGCCCGGTTTCCGATCAAGCTGCATCAATGGTACAGCATCGCCTAAAATTCGACGTGCAATATTGCGATAGGCAATAGCTGCTGACGAATCAGGATTCATAACTGTAGGCTCTCCACTATTTGCGGCTTTAATGACCAGTTCATCATCCGGAACAATTCCGATAAGGTCAATATTCAGCACCTGTAAAATATCCTCAATATCAAGCATATCCCCAGACTTTACAAGACCTGGACGAATACGATTTACCACCAATTTTGGGGATTCCACATGCGACTGTTCAAGCAGTCCGATAATCCGATCCGCATCCCGCACAGCAGCATGCTCTGGTGTGGTAACTACGATCGCTTTATCCGCACCGGCAATCGCATTACGGAAGCCATGCTCAATCCCTGCTGGACAATCAATCAGAATATATTCATATTCCTTCTTCAGTTCGAGAATGATATCTTTTACTTGTTCAGGAGTGACAGACGTTTTATCCTTTGTTTGTGCTGCGGGCAGCATATACAGCTCATCAAAGCGTTTGTCTTTAACGAGTGCTTGATTTAAACGACAACGTCCCTCCGCTACATCCACAAGATCATAAATAATGCGATTCTCAAGCCCCATAACTACATCCAGATTACGCAGTCCAATGTCGGTATCGACGAGACATACTTTTTTACCCTGCAGTGCAAGTGCGGTTCCAATATTGGCTGTTGTGGTTGTTTTGCCAACTCCGCCTTTGCCCGAGGTTACGACTATCGCTTCTCCCATGGAGGCTACACCCCTTTAAACACATTTAAATCCTGACGTACTTTGACTAAATTATGAATTTTATCGATTTGCATAGCTCCGTTCGTTAAATATGCAAATTCCATACTGCTTTCACGGGTTTCCCACTCATCGGGAGGACGACTGATAATATCAGCAATTCTCAGTTGTGTCGGAGACATTAATGAAGCAGCGATAATTGCCTCTTCATTGCCATCTACTCCAGCATGCGCCATACCTCTAAGTGATCCTAGAATATAGATATCGCCTGAACAGGTTATGGTCCCTCCTGGGTTCACATCTCCCAGATATAAAAGATTTCCATCATGGTGCAGCACCTGACCGGAACGAAGAATCCCGCTCATTAGAAACAACGCGTCATTATCCTCACTGCCGGGTACTGGTAGCGCCTCTATGGAACGAATCAGTAGGTTTCCCTGTCCCTTCAGAATCTCCAGCACAGCTTCCTTATCTTCCTCAGTTACGAGACGATTGCCTAGCTTAATGTCCACATGTACAATCGGTCCAGTTAAAATATTTTGATGGCTGTGCTCCAGCTTATAGCGAAGCTCACTCAGAAGATCTTCGAAGGGACATTTGTCGTCTAGCAGGAATATCAGGCCATCCTTGATGCCCTTAATCCTTACATGCTTGGATTTTACTGTCATATGCCTGGCCCCCTATCCTCATTCATTCGTGCCGGGCCTCTTAAATTCCTGCTTTATCAAGAAAGAAATTAGAAGCTCTTTATGCTGCTTCTTCCGTACTCTTCTCTTTCTTGATCAGCTCAAGCTGGCGTCGTAACGGTATGTAGAGGATCAGAGCAATAGCAAAATGAAAGAGCATCGTTGGCAGCATATGATTCAAAATCGCCCAGCTATAAGGCTCCTGATTGAGATTAAATACACTATAAATACCAAATAACACGCTATCCTCTAGCAAGCTTCCGAGCAGAATCACAGTCATCATAAGAGGCAATGGAGCACGCGGGATCTGAAACAGAAGGCCGATTAAGTAAGCCGACAGACCCATCGCAAAGGAATGTGCTCCTAAAATTCTGCCATAAAAAACGACATCATGTATCATTCCGAAGGATAGACCTAATATAAGGGCCGTATGACGATGATGGTATACAGCCACAAACAATAGTACAACGAACACTAGATTCGGAATAATTCGCATCTGCCAAGCATCTGGAATCAGCCAAGGCAGAATGGTTCCCTCCAGAATAAACAAGAGGAACAGTAACAGAACAAGAACAGATCTGCGCATATTCACTATTCAGCACGCTCCTCCGTAAACACAACGATCAGCTGCTTCCAGTCCTGGAATTCTGCTGAAGGCTTAATCACTGCTGTGGAAGTTAATCCAAATTCACCAACCTCAACACTTTCAACCGTACCGATGGTCAAGCCTCGCGGATACAATCCGCCAATACCGGAGGAAACTATAACATCCTTCGGTGCAATCGGATCGCCTGGCGGGATCTTGTTCATCAATAACCTGTTTGTCTTAGGATCATAGCTTTCAATCATACCAAAGGTCTTGCCCTCTTTGGAGATAGCAGTTGCCGCAATTGGCGGCTGAGAATTAGGGTCATTCGTATCCATCATAGTCATCAGCTTCACAGTAGAAGTGAAATTGCTGACTTGACTAATAACCCCCACCAAACCATCAACAGAAATCACGGACATATTTGGTCTAACGCCATCTTTGGCGCCTAAATCGATTACAATCGTGCTATTGCTTGGTTCTGTAGTCTGACTAACCACCTGCGCAATATGATATTGATATTTATACAATTCCTCTTGAGCTTTTGTGAACTTCAACTGTTCCTTCAATTGCTCATTTTCTACCTGAATGAAATTGTATTGAGCTTTATCACGCGCATATTGGGCAGCAAGTATCTTCAGCTGCTCATTTTCCTTAGAAAGATCTTTCAGATTTCCGATATCTTCAAACAAGCCCGCTACATATCCAGCGGGCTTGTAGAACATTTTTTGCACGAAACCAGTCGTATCTCTAAGAAAATTCTCCGGCCAGGACAAGGAGCTCCTTGATGCCAAGCTGAAGCCCATCACCACAATGAACAGCACCAGTGTAATCAACAGAATAAACAAACGTTTATTGCTTAAGAGTTTAAACAGTTTCAACACCCTCTAACAACAGTATTTCTCCCATAACAGGGGTTGACTTACACAAGTGGCAATACATAGGCTTATCTCTTAGAGCGAAGACTGGAACTGCTGCGGCTCTTGAACAAATGGATATTTTCAAGCGCCTTTCCTGTTCCAATAGCTACACAATCCAAAGGGTTCTCAGCGACAATAACTGGCATTCCAGTCTCACGAGCAAGGAGCTTGTCCAAGTTACGAAGCAAGGCGCCTCCACCTGTCAAAACAATTCCGCGATCCATAATATCTGCCGCGAGCTCCGGTGGACATTTTTCCAAAGTTACTTTAACAGCTTCAATAATAGAATTCACAGTGTCGGACAAAGCTTCACAGATTTCATCGGAAGTGATTGTAAGCGTCTTTGGCAGACCTGTTACGAGATCGCGTCCGCGAATTTCCATAGTCTCAGCCTTCTCAAGCGGAAGAGCAGAACCCACATCCATTTTAAGCTGTTCTGAAGTACGCTCACCAATCATTAGATTGTATTGACGTTTGATATATTGAATGATCGACTCATCCGCTTCATCACCCGCAACACGTACGGAACGACTAGTAACAATACCGCCAAGTGAAATTACAGCAACTTCTGTTGTACCTCCACCGATATCAACAACCATACTTCCTGTTGGCTCCCATACCGGTAGATCTGCACCGATCGCAGCAGCAAAAGGTTCCTCGATAATGTAAGCTTCACGAGCACCAGCTTGTCTAGTGGCATCTTCTACGGCACGTTGCTCTACAGCAGTAATGCCGGAGGGTACGCAGACCATTACATTAGGGTGACGTTGGAACATGGAACGCTGTTTCTGTGCTTGACGGATAAAATATTTAATCATCGTAGCCGTTGTGTCAAAATCAGCGATAACGCCATCCTTCATCGGACGGATCGCACGAATGTTACCGGGTGTACGACCAATCATCTTTTTAGCGGATTCACCCACGGCTTCAATCGTCTTAGTGTCAGTGTTAATGGCTACAACGGAAGGCTCTCTTACAACGATCCCCTTACCGCGTACATAGACAAGCGTATTCGCTGTCCCCAAGTCAATTCCTAAATCTTTCGTAAAACTACCCAACATGCTAATTCTCCTTTTCCTAAGTAAATCTTCACATTTATATTACATGTGTCCTTTTTCTTTCAAGCTTACAAAGCTGCTATCACCGATAATTAGATGATCTAACACGTCTATTCCGACAATCTCACCTGCTTGAAGCAGTCTCTGAGTCAAGGAGATATCCTCCGGACTAGGCGTTGGATCACCACTAGGATGATTATGTGCGCATATGATAGAGGCACTGCTACATTTTATAGCTGCTCGGAATACCTCGCGAGGATGAACAATCGAAGCGTTAAGACTGCCCATAGACAACGTTTCTTGTCCAATCACGTGATTCTTCGTATTCAGAAACAGGCAGACAAAATGCTCCTTCTGCAAATAACGCAACTGCTCGGTCAGAATCTCTGCAGCGTCCTGAGGACAACGGATAATGACCGGCATGTTAAACCTGGAGTTCGCAAGGCGCCTTCCAAGCTCGATGCCTGCTTTTAGTTGTACGGCCTTGGCAGGGCCAATACCTTTGATTTCGGTCAGTTCTTCGATGCTAAGGTCAACCAGCCCACGCAGGCCACCGATCTTCCCTAGCATCTGCTGAGCAATATGAATAGCCGATTCACGGCGTGTTCCCGTACGCAGCAGAATGGCTAACAACTCCGCTTGACTTAATGATTCCGCCCCATAATGCATCATGCGCTCTCTTGGTCGTTCTTCATGGGGGAGGTCCCGCAGCATTACTGATTGCGACTCCATCCCTATCCCTCTTTCCCAAGCTTCCTACCGGTTCAATACAGCTATACCGAACTCGGACAGCATTTCGCCAAGAAGCGACAGCGGCAATCCGACAACATTGAAATAACAGCCTTCAATTCGTTCCACCAAGGTCGAGCCAAGCCCCTGTATCGCATAAGAGCCAGCCTTATCAGCGGGCTCTCCCGTAGCTATATAAGCAACAATTTCATCTTCAGTCATTGCTCTCATCGTTACGGAAGTAACACGGTGCTCCACTATAGTCTTTCCATGCGGAAGTCCGATACAGGCTACACCCGTGTATACCTTATGATTCCGGCCCTGAAGTCTGGTAAGCATCGATTTGCTGTCCAGCTCGTCCACCGGTTTGCCTAGCACAGTGTTATCTAGCACAACAATCGTATCACTACCAACGATTACTGCGTTACGCTCTCCTGCTGCAGCTACAACGGCCTCTGCTTTACGCAAAGCCAGACTGCGCACGATTTGCTCCGGCGTAAAGTCAGGTGGTGTGCTTTCGTCAGCTTCGCTGGTAATAACCTCAAAAGGCAAGCCCAGTAAAGACAAAAGCTCTCGTCGACGCGGTGAACCTGAGGCTAAAATAATGAGTTGTGAGTTGTCCACGTTGTAAACGTCCCTTCTTGATCAGTAACGAGAGTTACACTCTTCGGTACAGCCATACCGCTGTAATAATACCGATGAGACTTAGCATGCACAATTTCAAATGAATAGTGATGTCATAGGTTATGATGTCCAAATCGGCTCGCGGAGACCACTTAAGCACAGTCGATGTTGTTAGAAAAGAAAGAGCCTTTACCGGCTGCAGTAGCTTGGCGATCCAGGCTCCAGCCAGCCAACCTAGAATTAGAAATAACAGCAGTGTTCCTACATTTTTCTTCTTCATCTCAGTCTTCCCTCGCCATTTTTTGACACCCTAATTATTATACGGTGAAATTGTGATCAATACAAACGTAAAATCCCTTACGGTAATGTTTACCACCATTTGCCCTAAAAGTTGCGGAGGGATAACACCCTCTGTATCCATTTCAGTTTATGTTATATATCGGAATATAGCGAAGTTCCCATCCTATCGCGCCAAAACAGCAAGCCCCAACATCTGGAGGCTTGCTGTTTTTAAAGTCACCCGTTTATTCGTTAATTCATTGCAGACAGTAACTGTTTCTGGCTAGTCAAAAAGCTTAGCATCGATTCTTGTACTTCCCAAAGCAGCCCCTGCGCCTTGTTCTTGTTATATTCACTTAATGCTGATATCCCTTGGCTCATTGATTTCTCTAGCGCTGCGCAGATGCTTTTCGCTTCGGGAGACACGCTTTGCTCCAGCACTTTGACGGCTTCACTCCACTGCAGATGCAGATCACTCACAACGGAGGTATTTGCTGCCGTACTCGTTTGACCAGCGCTTAATAAAGAAGCAGATTGACTGCTTAGTTCACTGAGCAGCTGCCCGCTTACAGAGAAATAGTTCTTCACTTCTTCTGCTTTACCGGAATAGACAAGCTGTTCTGCCCCGGGAATTGCCACCTCTCTCACATATAGCTCAATCCCCTGATTCTGCAGACCGCTGCTTAGCAGCTTAGCCTGTTCACGGTCCGATGACATTCCGGCATAAACACGATTGCCGTCAGCAGGGTCCATACCCGCAGCCAATCCTGCGTTTAACAGCTCCTGGCGAGCCTCTTCAGCGCCTGCTGGTGTACTGAATACTCCGTACTGCAACAGATAATAGCTTTGTGCTGCGACTTGAACAGGGATGCTGTTCTTCCCGGCATTCTCAGTTCCTGTAACCGGCAATCCTGATGTGCCTACACCTGCCGGATCTTTAGCTCCACTAGACTGCTCTGAAGTAGCCGATATATCTGCTATCCCGTTTCCAGAGGTGCTGTCCATATTTCCTCCATAGAAAAAAGAAAGTGCAGCATATCCAAGCAGCACCCCTGTGCCGATGGCTCCCGTAACAGAAAGAGCTAGCTTCCACCAATACGAGGGACGCCGGGTATGGTAAGATCCTCCGTAGTTGCCAGTGGATACATGCTCTAATTCATCTCTGCTATCCGAAACCATATCTGAAAGAAGATACGATGGTTGTGTATATCTAAAATCTTTATCCTGTTCGTCCCATTCTTCCTGACGCGGATCTACAGTGCCCGAGTAATAGTCGTAGGAATCTTCCGGCGGTGCCTCACGCGTAGAACGAAAATCAGGCTCATAAATCCATGTCTGCTGCGCTGGGCCAACCTCTTGACGCAGCCCCTCAGCATACTCTTCAGCTGTGCCCAGTCCGCCATTTGACCAGCGCTCCACCACCTTAGGCTTTGGTTTAGGCTCGTCCTTGTTCACGTCAAATCGGAATGTCATTCTTCCGTTATTCAACAGTTACACCTCACCTCATCTAATCTATAAATAATATATGATAGACAATAGAGAGATATGCTATTTTTAAGCGCTAGGAATTATGAAAGATTATGCAGATTCAGTTTACATTACATGTAACTTTTATATACTATATAAAAAGAGCTGAAATTGTACACTATACTAGGTAAACTAGAAATAGTGCTTTAGTTCACTACTGATTAGGAGGGCTTCTTCTGAAACAAAAAATTCAAGCAGCTATTGTAGGCTACGGAAATTTAGGAAAAGGTGTACGTAAGGCTATCAACCAAAGTGAAGATATCGAGCTAGTTGCGATCTTTACGCGCAGAGAACCTGGACAACTGGAAGCCGGAGAAACCGGTGTGAAGTTCGAGCACATCTCTGCCGTCGAACAATATAAGGGAAAAGTGGATGTTATGATTCTATGCGGAGGATCGGCTACAGATCTGCCAGAACAAACACCAGCCATTGCCCGGATGTTTAATACCGTGGACAGCTTTGATACTCATGCCAAAATCCCCGAGTTCTACGAGACCGTTGATGCCGCAGCTAAACAAGGTGGAACACTCAGCGTAATTTCTACCGGCTGGGATCCAGGCTTATTCTCAATGAATCGCCTGCTTGCTGAAGCCATTCTTCCGCAAGGTAAAGAATATACCTTCTGGGGCAAAGGCGTTAGCCAAGGTCACTCCGATGCGATCCGCAGAGTGGATGGAGTGAAAGCCGGTGTACAATATACTGTTCCAGTACAAGAGGTTATTGATGCCATTCGCGCTGGCGAAACACCAGAGCTTACCACTCGCCAGAAGCACCTCAGAGAGTGTTTTGTTGTTGCTGAGGCAGGTGCAGATCAAGAACGCATTCGCGAGGAAATCGTGAATATGCCGAACTATTTTGCAGATTATGATACTACGGTTACTTTCATCACTGATGAAGAATTGGCAGCTCAGCATAGCGGAATTCCGCACGGCGGGTTTGTTATTCGCAGCGGTGTAACAGGGGAAGGCACAAAGCAGATTATTGAATTCGGCCTGAAACTGGAGAGCAATCCAGAATTTACAGCTAGTGTTCTCGTAGCCTATGCCAGAGCCGCTCAGCGCATGAGTCAAGAAGGACAAAGCGGAGCGCGTACAGTATTCGATATTCCACTTGGAATGCTGTCTCCTAAATCTCCGGAAGAATTGCGCCGCAACCTGCTGTAAAATCATACAAGAATATAAAAAACCGCGTTGGACCCTAAAACGTCCGCGCGGTTTTTTTATATACTGCAGGCACACCCTTCTCGGGCAAACCTTCTATACAAGACTAAGAATCTTATTCTTCACATAATTCACTTCGTAATCCTTCAACAATGTGCGATGCGCCCGATCAGCAATAATCGTTGCCATCTCGGGATTCTTTAACAACGTTATTACACTAGCTACAACATCAACTGAGCTGTTAGCAAGCAAAATATTACGGTTATGCTCACAGTTCAATCGTTCACATACCATAGAGCTAGTAACAACCGGCGTTTTGAGTGCCCATGATTCCAGAATGTTTCTGGAGACCTCACAGCCTTCAAGGATAGGCACTAGAACCGCTTTAGCTCGACGAATATAATCCGCTGACGGTTTCAAAGGTCCAGTGATAACTACTGATACATCTTCTTTTATAAGCGTCAACACTTCCGAATGAACCTCATGACTAGTTATGTAACACTTGATATCAGGCACTTGTTCCTTAATCAATGGGTAGCTTTTCTTAAAGAAGTTTTGAGCGGCTTTAATTCCCTGTCTGGTGTTCATATTCCAGTGCAGAACTATTGAATTTTCTTTTGCAACAGGCTCAGTAAAAGCGTCGTACTCGTTCATTTTTATGAAATGAGGAACAACATGAACCTTACGAGCATCCGCAAAGGATAAGGATTTGAATTTAAGGGCATCCCATTCCGAGGTTGCCAGGAGTACCCCTGTTTTATTCATTAGTCTCCGTTTATGCCGCCGAATCAAAGCTTCATTTAGTTTATGGTAAGGATTACCGCTGTTCGGCCTTCCGATTTCTTTTCCAACGGCAACGCCGCTCTCAAAACGATACGTATCTGTAATAACACTTGCCTCAGGTAGCAGATTCCGAACCATATCTATACAATTCCCAAGCAAGCTATGCGATATAAATACATGTCTATAATTATTCGATCTGCAAAGCTCCATGATGGTGCTCTTCATGTCTTTATCTGCATGACTCCGATTAGTGAAATTCCGTAATATATGTAAGGGACGCAGCATGGATTTCCATGAGGTAATGCACCCGTTAATGTAATGAACCTTTAGTGAAGTTCCATCATTTGTAGACATTTCCTTGTGCGTACTGGAATACGTCAGCAAATCGATATCAAATTTCCCAAGCAAAATCTCGAGAATACTCCCTGTTCTCATTTCTCCTTCTAGATCCTCTGCGCTTTGATTCTGAGCTGATAGGAACAGCATTTTTTCTCGCATGACTCTGGCTCCTTGTATTTTTGTATTAAACCCTCTCCACTTTCCACTGCAACTTTAGATGCAGTTCAATAGTAACTCATTTCATATAAAATATTTGTCGATTTATAGGGGAAGCTTTAAATTTATTATATATTTTCATCCTTTATTCGAAATTCATTGCGATAAACCTTTATAAATCGCCATTTTTTTGATAATCCAACCCAAAAATCTCTTTTTTCCAGAGATTCATGAACATGAATTCTCTAAACATAATTGTCATAGTCGTTAGGTATAATGAACCATTCCTTATGCAACAAAAAAAAGTGTCTTCCTCGTCTAATGACGAAAGAAAAACACTTTTATATTTCGTAGCTTCTAACGACGCAGTTCCTGCCCTTTTTCTTAGCCTGATATAATGCGTTATCACAAAGTTTGTAGAGATTGTTCAGAGAAAAACGCTCGCCTGATTCTATCGTAATGACCCCAATACTTATCGTGTAATGCAGCGGAACACCATGAATCACTGAGCCTAAAACGGCTGTGCGCATTCCTTCAGCAATAACATCACTATTTTTCTCATCAGCTCTGTGCAGAAGTACTGCGAACTCTTCTCCCCCAAATCTACCGATCAAATCACCATTGCCAAGCTGTTGCTCGATTTTAGACGCCAGATCAGTTAGTACTTGGTCTCCCATATTATGACCGTAAGTATCATTTATGCTCTTAAAGTGATCCACATCCAGCAGTAAAAAAGAATAGGGCAGCTTCTTCATCGCTGAAGCAGCTATTAAAGGCCGAGCACGCAGAACGAACGACCTGCGGTTCAAAATACCTGTCAACTCATCATAAGTTGCAACCCGCTCCATTTCTGCAAAGGAATCCTCTCTATAAAGCAGCATAATTCCAGCGGTTCCTAAAAACATATACAAATAAATACCGAGATAAAAAATCAAATAAAGAAATTGTGTCACTTGCGTATTGAATCCTAACACGGAACACAGCGGTTCCAAAGCTCTCCCTGCCAACGATAAGATAACAATAAAATATAGCTGTCCCATTATCATTTGTAGCGAGGTCTCCATAACCTTCAAACATAAAACATAAGCAGGGTAGGCGATAATCAGAACTCCCGCAAGGCAAGCAACGGCAATAACGAGTGAATCCTCTTGCTTAAACAAATACATCAGCACCACAACGATAATCGATACTCCGAATAATATAGAATAATATTTCTCAACCTTATTCCCGAATACTCTGAGAAGCATCAGAAGCGCCAAGCTTTCGAGCGTACCGCCAGCCAAAGCAAGAAGTACTATGATCGGTAGACTAAGTGACGAATCTATATAATCCTTCAGCAATAAAAGGATCAAGACTGCTAGTTGCAAATATTTTGCTGTGATAAACAATGAATACGTCTGTTCCTGTGCGTAACGTAAACGATATACCACGATAAGCAGCACCGTGAACGATTGCCATAGAAAGAGACATATCAGCAGTGTCTGGAGATCCAGATGCATATGAGTGAAGTTCACCTCCCCAACTATTCCTGACTCTTAGTATACATATCGGTATCTGATGATTCTATTTCTTCCCTCTTGTTTGGCCTGATATAACGCCTTGTCGCTTAGCTTGTACAACTTATTTATCGAGATCTCCTGATCTGGCATGATCGTAATTACACCTATACTAACTGTGTACCCCTGGGGAATCTTATGAGTGGAAGCATTCATTACCACCTCGCGAAGTGTCTCAGCTTTCTGGTCACAGCTTTGTTCATCTATTCCACAGAGTATGACTGCGAATTCCTCGCCCCCTAGTCTGCCAAACAAATCACCATTTCCGAGATGATCTTTAATCGTCGATGCGAATTCTTCCAGAACTATATCACCCGTATCATGACCGTAAGTATCGTTGACCTCTTTAAAATGATCCAAATCCAATAGCAAAAATGAGAAGTAATCCTGCTCTCGAAATGCCTTTTCAAGCTTTATCTCCGCTTCCTGAAGAAATGCTCCACGGTTTAGGATCCCCGTCAAATCATCGTAACTGGCTATTCTTTTTAGTTTGACATAAGAATGTTCATTAGAGAGTAGAATAAAACCGGCCGCCCCCACAATAAATAATAAATACATTCCCAGATAATACAAATACTGCGTAAGATTTGTTGAGAACACATTCATCTCAGGCTCCCAAATCAGTGCAACAAATGCCCGCATGAGCATAATCACTGCAATTACATAAAATAACACACCCAATATTTTTTGAAGAGGGGTAGCCTTTTTATTTACAGTTAGATGATAAGCCGGATAGATTACAAACAATATAGACCAAAGTGATGTACAGGCAATGCGCAGGTTGGAATGATTAAAAAATAATGCGATGATACTAAAACTGATTGCACTCCATACCGAAAGGATGATGTAATATCGCTTTATTCTTGGTCCCAGTACTCCCATCATCAGCAGTAAGGCTGTAATTTCTAGACAGCACCCGCCAAGAATCAGAGCATTGCTAAGTGGAATGGACAACGTATGAGGGAGGTAATCCCACAGTAATATCGAACACCAAAAGAGCAGCTGTACCCCTTTTGATCGGATGAACATTGTCGAGGCGGTATCTTTAACAGCGGTACTTCGATAATTGGTTATTAGCAGCAACATAAATAAGTTACCAAAAATAAACAAATAAATTAGTGTTCTAATTTCAATCAGGGAGCTCATACGTCACCACCTATGTGAAAATATCCCCACAACTTGAGTCTTTGCTTCTATGCGTACTCAGGTACTTTGTGGGAGCCCCAAATATACGTTAAAAAATCGATCCTCTTCTGACAGCACTATAGCACTTTATAACTATATCAGTAAATACGCTAACAATACCAAAAAAACACTTCCCCCTAAGCTCCCTTCAGATAAACAAATAGATGATCTGAAGGAAATTTGGGGGAAGTGCTATTGAAGAGAGAATTTGAATATCCTCGTATTAGCTACGATCTGTAATATTAATGCTTCTTCAAACCGTCTGCCAGTGCGTATCCGACCTTCCAGATATCGCCTGCACCCATCGTAATCACCAGATCACCTGAAGCAATACGAGGTGTCAGATCAGCAAGAACATCTTCTTTGGTTGGTAGATGTCTTGCGCCTGCATTACTGTTCTTAACGATAAGCTCAACCAGCTTCGCAGAAGTCACACCCTCGATCTGTTTCTCTCCAGCCGGAGAGTAAATATCGGTGATGATGACTTCATCAGCTTCACTAAAGGCACGGCTGAAAGCATCTAACAGAAAGAAAGTACGTGTATACCGTTGAGGCTGGAATACCGCAATAATCCGTTTTCCTGTAGCCTTGGCAGCACTGATTGTTGCTTGAATTTCGGTAGGGTGATGCGCATAATCATCAATGACCAGAATGTCATCAACTTCTCCGAGCACTTGAAAACGGCGCTTCGCACCATGGAATTTCACAATCGCTTCAGCGATTTTCTCAAAGGAGATTCCTGATTTCAAACAAGCAATTACCGCTGCCATTGAATTATAAAGATTGTACTGTCCGGGAACTGAGAGTTCAATCCGTCCAAGCACTTCCCCATTATGATTCATCGTGTAAGACACCTGACGATCACCTAGAACGATATCAGTGGCGATATAATCCGCAGTATTTGACTTGATGCCATAAGTAATTACCTTACCTGTTACTTCAGGTAAAAGAGAAATCACATTCTCGTCATCAGCGCATACTATAGCCGTTCCATCTTCGCGCGTTTGATTCATAAACTGCACGTATGCAGCCTTAAGACGGTTAAAGTCCCCATCGTAATTTTCCAAGTGATCCGCTTCCACATTCGTAACAATCCCAAGCCAAGGATGATAGTGCAGGAAAGAACCATCACTCTCATCTGCTTCCGCTACTACAAACTCACCTTGTCCTGCCTTTGCATTCGTGCCCACATTCATAATCTCTCCGCCAATAATGTACGTTGGATCAACGTCACATTCTTCCATCACGAGTGCGATCATGGAGGAGGTGGTAGTTTTTCCGTGTGCTCCAGCAACGGCTACCCCTTTACGTTCATTCAATAAACGGGCTAACATTTGTGAACGATGTAGAATTGGAATCTTAAGACGTTCAGCTTCCACCCATTCCACATTATCACTAGACAAAGCCGTAGAGTATACGACTAGATCCGCACCTTTTACTTGTTCCGCAGTATGCCCGATATAAATCTTGGCACCTTTGGCAATCAATTTATCCGTTAATTCTTGGGCAGCCACATCGGAGCCCGTAACTGTATATCCCATTTCCAGCATTACCCGGGCAATCGCGCTCATTCCGTAGCCGCCGATCCCTATAAAATGCACCCGTTCAGTAGTATCCAACAGTCGTCACCAGCCTTTTTCAGTATCGGGTTGCTGCAAAAGTGTACCGCGTACGTCAGAGATTAAATACAGCGTACCAGATACGACGGCAAGGTCATCCTCCGCTGTAATCGACTTCAGTAGCTGCAGCGCTTTTCCCCAATTATGTTCTACTATGATTGCCAAGTTTTCCTTGGCATATTTCTCCCGCAGACTTTCTGCGATAACTTGCAGATTCTCCGCGTCCATTTTGTTCTGGAAATCCGGTTCGGTCAGGATGAGCGTATCCACTATAGGCAGTATATGCTTAAAGTAGGATTCATGATGCTTATTTGACAGCATTCCCATAAGTAAATTTAATTTACCGTATTGATAGAGCTGAGGCAGACTTTTTGCAAGACTCTCCGCACCTTCCGGATTATGTGCTCCGTCCAGTACAATCCTAGGAGACTTGCTTACCTCTTCCAGCCTTCCAGCCCAGAATGCGTGTCGCAAACCTTCAAGAACATCTTCATCCTCAAGCATAAAAGCCATATACTGGCGCAGAACTTCAAGTACCATCATGGCAGCCGCCGCATTGCTAATCTGGTGCTCGCCTTTCATCTCAATCCCAAGCTCAAGCGAACGGAAGGGACCCTTAAAATGAAAAGTCTGGGCTCCCTCACGGATTCCACTAGCTTCATAACTAAAATCTTCTCCTGCAAGATAAAGAGTTGAGCGGCAAGCCGCTGCTTTCTCTTTCAGAACCGCCACAACCTCCGGCTGAGTTACGCAGCTAACAGCAGGTACGCCTGTCTTGATAATTCCGGCTTTCTCCATCGCTATCTTCTCTAGCGTATCTCCCAAAATATCCATGTGATCATGACCAACATTAGTAATCACAGAAACAATCGGAGTCACGATATTCGTTACATCCAGCCTTCCCCCAAGCCCGGTCTCCCATACGACAACATCAGGACAAGAGACGCCCGCAAAAAATAGAATGGCTACAGCTGTAGTTACCTCGAACATCGTAGGTGAGCCAAACTCCGTTTCCGAAATTTCTTGGACTAGCGGACGTAATTGGTTAACCAGCTCGACAAGCGTTTCTTCAGCGATGTCCGTATTATTGTATTGGAACCTGTTCGTGAACTTAGTAATATACGGAGACGTAAAGGTTCCTACAGAATAGCCGCTTTGTATAAGTGCACTAGTTAAGAAAGCACAAGTTGAGCCTTTGCCGTTCGTTCCCGCCACATGAATAAATTTCAGCCGACGATGCGGATTTCCCAGCTTGTCCATCAACATCTCAATTCTATCTAAACCTGGCCGGATTCCAAAAGGAATTAGGCTCTTGATCCAATCAACCGCTTCGGTGTATGTCGCAAGAGGGGCGGTACTTCCGCCCCGATTTAGGTCATCCATGTCTCTTATCCTCTCAGCTCTGCGATGCGGGCAAGTACTTTCTCACGTTTAGCAGAATAATCTGCCTGCTTCGCCCGTTCCTCTTCGATAACTTTAGCAGGAGCTTTAGCTACGAAGCCTTGATTGCTCAACTTTTTCTCTACACGTTCTACTTCGCTGTTTAGCGTCTGTACTTCTTTTTCCAGACGAGCGATTTCTTGTTCAATGTCAATGAGGCCCGACAATGGCAGAAGCAGCTCTGCTCCTGTTACTACAGCGGACATTACCTTATCCGGCGTTTGCGGATTCAGGCCAGCTTCGAAAGAAGAAGTATTACAGAAGCGTCCAATGTAGTTGTCGTTACGGGTAATAATACTCAGCGTTTCTTCATTACCCGCTTTGATGATCAATTCAACCTTTTTGCTCATCGGTACATTCACTTCAGCACGGATATTACGAACCGCCCGGATTACATCCATCAACAGGTTCATTTCTGCTACCGCTTGTGGGTTCTCCAGAGCAGCATCATACTCCGGCCATGCAGCAAGGGTAATCGTCTCTCCTTCATGCGGCAAGTGCTGCCAGATTTCTTCCGAAATAAACGGCATGAACGGATGAATCAGGCGCATTGTGCGGTCTAATACATAAGCAAGTACAGACTGTGTCTTAGCTTTGGCAGCGGCATCTGATCCGTAAAGCGACAGCTTCGCGAACTCAATATACCAGTCACAGAGATCGTCCCAAATGAAGTTGTACAGCTGGCGACCGGTCTCACCGAACTCGTACGAGTCAATTAGACGCGTAATTTCGCGAGAAGTTTCGTTCAGACGGTGCAGAATCCAACGATCAGCAGTACTTAGCTCACCAGAAATATCAATATTCTCAAAGCTTACGCCTTCCAAATTCATGAGCGCGAAGCGTGATGCATTCCAGATCTTATTGGCGAAATTACGCGCCTGTTCAACCTTTTCCCAGCGGAAACGCAGATCCTGTCCGGCGGTACTGCCGGTAGAAATCATGTAGCGCATTGCATCTGCGCCATACTTCTCGATAACTTCAAGCGGATCTACGCCGTTTCCGAGAGATTTGGACATTTTTTGGCCTTCGGAATCCCGTACCAAACCGTGCATCAATACATCAGAGAACGGTTTTTCTCCGGTAAATTCGAGGGCTGAGAAGATCATCCGCGCTACCCAGAAATAAATAATATCGTAACCTGTTACGAGCACATCGTTCGGATAGTAGCGTTTGAAATCTGCGCTGTTCTCATCCGGCCATCCTAGTGTCGCAAAAGGCCACAGATTAGAGCTGAACCAAGTATCCAATACATCCTCGTCCTGTTTCAGATCGGTTAGACCGCTGATCCGGCGTGCTTCTTCCTCGTCATTTGCCACAACCAGTTCACCAGTAGACTCGGAATACCATGCTGGAATTCGATGTCCCCACCACAGCTGACGGGAAATACACCAATCGCGAACGTTCTCGATCCAATTCAGGTATGTTCTCTCGAAACGGTCCGGTACAAAGTTAACCCCGTTCCCATCCTTCTGTGCGTTAATGGCAGCTTCAGCCAGTGGCTGCATCTTCACGAACCATTGTGTGGACAAGTAGGGTTCAACAACGGCTCCAGAGCGTTCACTGTGTCCTACTTGATGCACATGATCTTCGATATTGATCAGCACACCTTGCTCCTTCAGGTCAGCAGTAATGGCCTTACGACATACACTCCGGTCTTGACCTTGATAAGGTCCTGCTTCTTCATTCATCGTACCGCTCTCATCCATTACGTTAATCTGCGGTAAGTTGTGACGTTGCCCCATCTCGAAGTCATTCGGGTCATGAGCTGGTGTAATCTTAACCGCACCACTACCAAACTCTTTGTCTACATAATCATCAGCGATAATCGGAATCTCACGGCCAATAATCGGCAGGATCAACGTTTTGCCGATCAGATCTTTATACCGATCGTCTTCCGGATGAACAGCAACCGCCGTATCGCCCAGCATCGTCTCCGGACGTGTAGTCGCTACTGTAATAAATCCACTACCGTCTTTGAGCGGGTAACGCAGGTGATACAAGTGACCGTTAACTTCTTTATATTCAACCTCGATATCCGACAATGCTGTGCGAGCCGCCGGGTCCCAGTTGATGATACGTTTCCCACGGTAGATCAAGCCTTTATTGTAAAGCTTAACGAATACCTCACGTACAGCCTTCGACAACCCTTCATCCAAGGTAAAGCGTTCGCGGGAATAGTCAAGGGAAAGCCCCATCTTAGCCCACTGCTCATGAATGGTGTTCGCATATTTATCTTTCCAATCCCATACCTGCTCCAGGAACTTCTCGCGTCCGAGATCATGTCTTGAGATTCCTTGCTCACGCAGCTTTTGCTCTACCTTTGTTTGCGTTGCGATACCGGCATGGTCCGTACCCGGTAGCCAAAGCGTATCGAAGCCCTGCATCCGTTTCGTACGAATCAAGATGTCCTGAAGCGTAAAATCAAGCGCATGGCCAATGTGCAGCATTCCCGTTACGTTTGGTGGCGGGATTACAATGCTATATGCTTTTGCATCTGGACGTCCGCCTGCACGGAAATATCCACCCTCTGTCCAGTAGGAATACCACTTGGTTTCTGCCGATTTCGGATCATACGTTGTTGGCATTTCATTCTTAGTGTCGTTTGCAGCGGCAGCATCTGCCGCTGTATCTTGCAGGTCCGGCAACTCTGCCGCTGTTAGATTGTTTTGGTCAGCCATTCTCTGATACCTCCACTTGGTTACTTGTAGTTTCTTGTAAAAATATAAGAACGATATACAGAGTGAAACTTATACATTCTTATATTAAAAAAACAAAAAGACCCCTCGTCTCAAAGGACGAAAGGCCATTCTTTCGCGGTACCACCTTTGTTTCGCGCCAATGAAAAATAAACCTACACTTCTCTCACCTTACGGTTCAGAAGCTTAGCGCGACACTCGTACAGATAACGGCTGCTACCGGCCACATCCTAACTTATCTCTCATGCCTATGAAGACAAGCTCAGAAGGGCGACTCCGGGGCGACTTCGGTGGCTGTATCCTACGGAATGTCACAGCACTTGCATTCCGCTCTCTGAAGGGCTGACCGCCTACTCTTCCCGTTCCCAGTCTTTACTTAGATATTGCTTACTCCATAATACATTTTGAGTCATCCCTAGTCAACCTGAATAGGCTTCTACAGCGGGACTTTAAGCGGAATTTCGACTTATAGCGTGCATATGTCGAATTTTCATTCGATTCATCACTCTGCGTTGGTTAGATACCCCACTTTCTAACGTTCTCCGTTCACACAAGAATAAACGCTTACCGTCCTTTTACGGACGGTAAACGTTTATTCGAGAAATATAAGGATAATGTATAACGTGAAACTTATATATTCTTATATTTAGACAAAAATCCCGATCTACTATCAGATCGGGATTCACCTATTCATGTGAGTGCGCATTGTAACTCAACTACGGAATGTACAATACTTGCCCTTCTTCTACACTCTGCCCTGACAATCGATTATACATTCCCAGCTCCCGCGCACTTAGCTGATACTTCTCTGCGATCGTATCTAGCGTTTCTTCACGCTGCACGATGCAAAGGCGAACCTTCCGGAACAAGTTAGCGCCATCTGCTCCGGTAATGAATCTGCTCTTCCACTCTGTATTATTTCCCGCTTCTGGAATGATCGCTGCAGCCGATGCAGTTCCTTCGGACTGAAGAGCTTCCTGTTCTTTACGGGAACGGCTAGAGCTAAGTAATGAAGAGAAAGTAAGATGTTCTTTGGCTGGAACCTCTGCTTCTTTCTTACTACCTAGCGCAATCTTAAGGTCTTGCTTCTCCTCTGGCTGTGGCACCGTCTCTTGAGAAACAAAGACTTCGTTCGCATTCTCACTGATCGGCTGAGCATTCTCTTCTTGTGCGTGAAGCTCATGGTTTGCCTCGTTTTCTGAAGCGAATACAGCAATGTCTTGTTCTGCCTCAACAGTGGCTGCTGGGACAGCTTTTTCTCTGGAAGCAAAGGTATATTCCGCTTCTTGCTCCTGATCCGCTTCAATAACTTGATTCAACTGAGTGACCTCAGCTTCCTCATTTTGTGACTCAGCTTTAAACCAGTAATCCGCTATACCTGCTTTGGAATCCTCAGTTTGCGAATTCAGACTATGCGTCCGTGCTTTCGCGCCCTTGTCCTTCTCATGAGCGGATGAGAAATTAACTATAGGGGACGATTGACCCGCTCCGCTTGAGACCAGCGGGGGCTCTGTTGCTTCTGCATGCTCATGTTCTTCTACAGCAACCTCCGATGCATCCTCACCAAAGGTCCACTGTGAATTTTCATAAAGTACATCAGTTTCGTGTTCTTGGTTTACTTCAGATGCTTCGCTTACCCTGTCATCGCTTAGAGGGGAATAGGCTACTGTGTACTCTTCCTGCTGCCAGGTCGGTTGTGGTTGAGGCTCCGCACCACCAATTCCCCGCAGGGATAATACGCCTGTTATATTCACAGTACGCATCGTGAGCAGATCAATATCAAAATTCTCGATCTCCACCCCGATATCTTCAATCGAGCTGACGCGTGTAAGCGGAACAGTGATTTCAACGGGAATGGCGTGCTCCAGACGCTGCGTTCGGTCATCTTCGCTCCGGTAGAGTCCGGTAAGCAACAGCTGACCATATAACTCGGCACGATCCTCCCGCTGAATCACCTGGATTTCCGGAAGTAGTTCAACCTCCTCCAGCTCAGCTATTCCCGGAAGCTCTTCCGATAGGTGAATGCGTTCATAAATATCAAACCGCAAGCCGTGGGACTGATCAAACACGGGATATGTCCTCCTTCTTGGCATAATCTAACCCTGAGACAGGCCCAGAGCATAAGCCCAAAATGTTACTCCCCACATGTATATGCTTCAAACAGGAAGGCATGACAACTTTGGCAGCACTAACCGGACAGGATGCTAATTAATTTCATAAATTCAGAGGCTAACCGAACTCTCCTTGTACAGATATACCCTGCTCCGCACGAACAGAGTATTATATGCTGCTTTTGCTAATAGGACATAGATAGATGTTTCTTTCTGAAAAAAATTAGAAATTTATTTACTCTGCGAAAAATAAATTAAAAAAAGCCGTAAAACCAGCTTTTGCTGATTTTACGGCTCTTAGATATACGTTGCGTTAAGGTGCTTCAGCCAGCAGCTCCCGCAGCTGCAGCATATCCTCCGGCCACGGGTCACCCACCTCAAGCTGTTCTCCGCTCCAAGGGTGACGAAAGGTCAACGATTCACCATGAAGCGCATGACGGCCGGCTGCGCTTGAAGCCCAGACCGGGCCGCCATATAGCGCATCCCCATACAAGGGATGACCCATATGGCTGAGATGGACGCGAATCTGATGCGTCCGTCCGGTCTCCAGCTGCACATGCACCAGGCTCCCGCCATGCAGTGCCTCGCGTCCAATGATTCGAGTCACGGCGGATTGTCCGCCGGGTGAGACTCTTCTCCGCGCCGCATGATGACGATCGCGCCCAATCGGCGCGTCGATCACTTTAAGCGCAGGCGGCACTGTGCCTTCGACGATCGCGGCGTAAAGCCGCGAGATGCTTTTGTCGCGCATATTCTCGTCTAAGACAAGCTGTGCGAACTCATTCTTCGCATACATCACCGGGCCTGTTGTATCCTTGTCCAGCCGGTGAATATGGCGCACAGCCACACCTTCTCCGGAAGCTATATAATGCGCAGCTACAAGGTGATCCAGCGTTACACCTAAGCCACTGCCGTCTGGATGAACCGCCATCCCTGCCGGCTTGTGGATGACCAAGCAAAAATCATCCTCATACAGCACCTCAAGCTCTTCCCATACAGGCTCAATACCCGCTTCACGATGAGGGAAAAGAGCCAACCGAAGTCGGTCTCCCTTCCACTGAATGCCTCCCTCGCGGCGCAGACGCAGATGAAGCTTCTCAGGCATCCCTACAGTTTCCAGCAGCCACTTGTCAATTGCAGCTTCAGAATCCTCGGCTCCAGTAATGATTTTGCCGGGTGTGACTTCCAGCCACTCTCCACGTCTAGTCCAAGCTCCACCACCGGTTCGATCCCCGGCTCCGTTACTCAAAGGGCTTTCAGGGCGTTATAATGGCCCTCAATGGTATCATCAATATCCTGCTCACTATGCGCAGCCGATACGAACATGCCTTCAAACTGTGAAGGCGGCACGCTAATGCCTTGGCTCAACATATGACCAAAATAACGACGGAATAGGTCTGTGTCGCTAGTCTTGGCCGTCTCAAAATTGGTAACAGGTCCTTCCGTGAAGAAAGGGCAGACCATCGAGCCCACGCGGTTAATGGTCAGCGGAATGCCAGTCTCGATGGAATTCTTTTTCAAGCCTGCTTCCAATCGTGCCCCTAATTGCTCCAACCGATCATAAACTTCAGGTGTTAACAGCTTCAACGTAGTATATCCTGCTGCCATTGCTAATGGATTACCACTAAGTGTGCCCGCCTGATAAATCGGTCCCGTAGGAGCGATTTGCTCCATAATCTCTCTTTTGCCGCCATAAGCGCCTACTGGAAGTCCTCCGCCGATGACTTTGCCGAAGCAAGTGATATCCGGAGTAATGTTGAACAATCCTTGAGCACAGCCACGGTTGACACGGAAGCCTGTCATTACTTCATCAAAAATAAGCAAAGATCCATGGTCTGAGGTTAACTTGCGAAGTCCTTCCAGGAATCCTGGAAGTGGTGGTACAACACCCATGTTCCCGGCAATCGGCTCCACAATCACTGCGGCAATCTCACTGCCAAAGCGTTCGAAAGCAACCTGAGTGGACTCCAAATCATTGTATGGAACTGTGATGGTATTTACTGCTACACCTTCAGGAACGCCCGGGCTATCCGGCAAACCTAATGTGGCTACACCGGAACCTGCTTTAATAAGCAAACTATCCGCGTGGCCGTGATAGGAGCCTTCGAACTTCAAGATTTTGCTGCGTCCGGTATAACCACGTGCCAAACGAATCGCGCTCATCGTTGCTTCCGTTCCGGAGTTAACCATACGTACGATATCTACAGAGGCCACACGTTCAACAACGGTTTTTGCCATCTCTGTTTCGAGTAAAGTTGGTGCGCCAAAGCTTGTCCCTTTTACTGCCGTCTCCTGCAATGCCTTTACAACCTCAGGATGCGCATGACCCATAATCAGCGGTCCCCATGAGCATACATAGTCGATAAAGCTGTTGCCGTCGATATCATAAATACGCGAGCCGACCCCATGATCCACATAAATTGGAGTCAAACCTACGGATTTGAACGCCCGTACAGGGCTGTTCACCCCACCGGGAATATATTGTTTTGCTTCATCAAAAGCCTTACGGGACGCTTCCTCTTTACGCGCCATTGGCACATTACTCATCTATCTTCACTCCTGTTCTGTTCTGGGTCTCACAAGTATAGCAGCTGCTTAGGCAGCGATATCAGTGTGATCGAGATTAACCACGCAGCCAGCGGGCTGCATCTTTTGCAAAATAAGTAATAATAATGTCCGCTCCGGCGCGCTTCATTCCAGTCAGCATTTCCAGCACAACGGCTTGCTCATCGATCCAGCCTTGCAGCGCCGCTGCTTTTACCATGGAATATTCGCCACTCACATTATAAGCCACAAGAGGTAAATCAAATTGATCGCGGATCGTACGAATCACGTCCAAGTAAGCCAGAGCTGGCTTCACCATTAACATATCTGCGCCTTCCAGCACATCGGATTCTGCTTCACGGAGCGCTTCGCGCAGATTAGCAGGGTCCATTTGATACGTTTTGCGATTCCCGAACTGAGGTGCCGAATCCGCAGCTTCGCGGAAAGGGCCATAAAATGCCGAAGCATATTTAACCGAATACGACATAATCGGCACATGCTCAAAGCCATTCTCATCCAGTCCCGCACGAATCGCGTGTACGAATCCATCCATCATATTCGAAGGGGCAATAATATCTGCTCCAGCTTTAGCTTGGGACACCGCAGTACGAGTTAACAGCTCTAACGAAGCATCGTTGATGACATCACCGTGTACAACGCCGTTCACCGTATGCGTATGCACCATCCCGCAATGTCCGTGATCCGTAAATTCACAAAGGCAGGTATCTGCAACGACCAGCAGCTCAGGGTACCACTGCTTGATCAAGCGAGTAGCCTCTTGCACAATTCCATCCTCTGCGAAACCGGAAGAACCGATAGCATCCTTCGTTTCAGGAATCCCGAATAACAGCACAGCCGGAATGCCCAGTGCGGCAATCTCGTCCACTTCTGCTTTTAAAGTATCCAGTGAAAAATGGTACACGCCCGGCATCGAGCTAATCTCATTCTTCACACCTGTTCCATAAGTCACAAATATAGGCTGTACAAAATCCAGCACATTCAGTACGGTCTCCCGCACCATACCGCGAATTCCAGCAGATCCGCGTAGACGGCGATGACGTGTTATTGGAAAGCTCATTTGTTCATCCTCCTGAAAATAAAATATATAACTAAACCCTCGATCATTGACTAACTGCGGCTTAGTTGTAGTTTGTGCAGTTATTTTGAAGTTTTATCGTAACTGTAAGTTTTAGTTGCACTCTCTACAGTTATTTATTACAAAAGAGCGAAAACCCCTGTTTTAGCGCATATTTAATTGCACATATTACAACTAAAATGGATTTTCGCTAAAATTCAGGGAATTTAAGTGTATAAAGTGCAACTAAACCTCAATCTGACCTCATGCTAACAGACCTCATACCAGTCTCGTAACCAGATTAAAAGCTATATTTCCACTAGGTTGCATATTAATCCAAGTACCCAATATCTAACATATCAGTTAGAGCTACGTGAACTTTATACGTACATAGACTTACTCACCCATACACACCAGTTAGTTTACAACTCAGCCGTCCATCATACTCTGAGCTTCAACAGTAACTACGTTCGGAGGTCAAGCTCATGCTACTTAAGTTACTTACAATAGCGATGTGAGACTTCCTAGATAGATACAACTTCAGGCGATGTTATAAAGCCGATGTTCGATTGGCGTCCATTCAAGCTTTTTGAAGTTGAGTCTCTGCATTCCAGCGACAGAGCTCCTGCACCAGAGCATTAATAGTAGCTTCTTCAGGAAGTAGTCCCGGAGTAAGCCCCGCCTCCACGGCAGTCTGCTCGGTTAATGGCCCAATGCAGGCTATTTTCACGTTAGCTAGCAGTGGGAGTGGATCTTCCAGCCCCATTCGCTTCAGAATGTGGATGAAATTGCGCACCGTCGAAGAGCTGGTAAAGGTTACTGCGTGAACACGCCCCTCCTCCAGCAGCTTCAACAGCTCATCATCATCCTCACCAGTCACAACCGTCTCATAGGTATCGACGTCTGTCACTTGAAGGCCAAGCTCTCTCAGCTTGTCCGGCAGCCATTCGCGCGCCAGATCACCGCGCGGCAACAGCACGTTCTGCCCCGGCAGCAGCCGAGGGCCGAACGTCTCAATCAGACCTTCCGCCTGAAACTTCGCCGGAAGTTCTTCAGCAATCACCCCGCGCTGCGCCAGCGCGGCGGCAGTGCCCGGCCCCACCGCTGCAACCCTTGCGCGGTGAAGCCCTCGAATGTCCGCCCCCTGCTCCGCCAAGTGGCGCCAAAAAAACTCCACGCCGTTCGGGCTAGTGAAGAATACCCAGTCGTACGATTCCAGCGCGCCAAACGCCGCTGCAATCTTCTCCTTCTTCTCTGCCCCTTCCGGCATGATCGTCTCGATCACCGGGAACTCGTAGGGTTCCCCGCCGAGTTCCTCAATCATATCCACGAGCTCGCTTGCTTGGCTGCGAGCCCGTGTCACTACGATGCGTTTGCCGAATAACGGCATCGCCTCAACCCACTTGAGCTGCTCACGCTGCAGCACCACGTCGCCGACAACGATCACGGCTGGCGGCTGAAAATCCGCCGCCTTCACCTTCGCCTCAATATCGGCGAGGGTTCCCGTCAGTGTCTCCTGATCTGCGCGTGTGCCCCAGCGTACCAGCGCCACGGGTGTTTCTGGCGGACGCCCATGCTTGATTAGCTGGGCGCTGATATATCCTATTTTAGCTACGCCCATCAAGAATACTAACGTCCCTGTGGCGTTCGTTACTTTATCCCAATGAATGGAATGATCCAGTTTATCTGGACTCTCATGTCCGGTGATAATCGACAGGGAAGAAGCATGATCGCGGTGCGTGACAGGGATACCCGCATAAGCAGGTACGCTGATCGCCGACGTGATGCCCGGTACGATTTCGTAATAGATCCCATTTTTGCGCAGCAGCTCCGCTTCTTCACCTACGCGGCCAAAAATCGTAGGGTCCCCACCCTTAAGCCGCACCACTGTTTTCCCCTGCAAAGCCAAATCAACTAACAATTGATTAATCTCTTCCTGCTTCATCGTGTGGCGATCCGGCAGCTTGCCTACATAAATCTTCTCGCCGCCAGGCTTCATGCATTTCAGCAATCTAGGACTTGCCAGCCGATCGTACACCAGTACGTCGCTTTTTCGAATACACTCGAGGCCTTTTACAGTAATCAGTTTTGCGTCCCCGGGACCTGCACCTACCAAATAAACCTTCCCCGTCAATCCCCTCATCCCCTAACGTCTGACAGTATCTTCTCCGCTCCTCTTGCGATCAGCTTCTTAGCAACTTCTTCGCCGAGCTGTACCGGGTCTACCCCAGCGCAAGTTTCTTTCAAAATCGTTGAACCGTCAGGCGTTCCCACCATTCCGGTTAAGGAGATCACTTTGCGCTCCGCTGCAACAGCTTCGGAAGCTGTGTCAAGCACTGCATGAGCGCCAATCGGCACTTGGCAGCCTCCATTCAGCGCGCCAAGGAACGTGCGCTCCGCTGCCACCGTCAACGCTGTATCGGCGTCGTTATATAACGCCAACAGCTTCCGCAGGTCGGCGTCATCTTCGCGGCACTCTATGCCGAGTGCGCCCTGCCCTACAGCGGGCAGGCAAACTTCCGGCGGCAGGTAGGCGCTCACGCGATCCTGCCAGCCCATACGCGACAGCCCCGCTACTGCCAGCAGGATCGCGTCGTACTCGCCGCTCTCCAGCTTGCGCAGCCGCGAGTCAATGTTGCCGCGCACGGGCTCAATGACCAGATCAGGCCGCAGCGCAGCTAGCTGGCTGGAGCGGCGTAGGCTGCTTGTGCCTACGCGTGCGCCCGGAGGCAGCTCGTTCAGCGAGACGCCTCCGTTAGAGATCAGTGCATCGCGTGGATCGACACGCTTCGGCACAGCGCCGTTGATCAGCCCCTCCGGTAACTCGGAGGGCATGTCCTTCATGCTGTGCACTGCCATGTCGATTTCTTTTTCAAGCATTGCTTGCTCGATTTCCTTCACGAACAGCCCTTTGCCGCCGACCTTGGACAA
Organism: Paenibacillus sp. RS8; assembly: GCF_041956825.1. Lineage (NCBI taxonomy): Bacteria > Bacillati > Bacillota > Bacilli > Caryophanales > Paenibacillaceae > Paenibacillus > Paenibacillus sp. RS8. Next base: position 50,537 of record NZ_CP168131.1, read on the forward strand.
GGTGACATCAAGGATGCGGTCCCCTTTGGTAATAATCTTTTTCACCTCAAAAGTAAATCCAAACCCATGCTCCTCACTAAGTCGCTCCAGATCGGCAATTACATGCCCTGTTTGCGTCAATGCAAGCGCACTCTGTCTACTCCCCACAATAATCTTACGCATTGTTCATTCCTCCTGATAGCGTCTGCCTCTTACTCTACACCGTAGAACGTATATAGTACTTCCGTGATTGTAGCTCAATTAAGGGGGATTTTTGTCCCTCTTTCACTGATATGGCCGTTTTCTGCTAATTCAAGGGTATTTATACACCTCATTTAGCTTTTTCGGCGACTATAGCTCAATTCTGGGGTATTTTTGTCCCTCTTTTCGCTGATATGACCGTTTTCAGCTAATTCAGGGGCATTTATACACCTCATTTAGCATCTTCGACGACTATAGCTCAATTGAGAGGTATTTTTGTCCCTCTTTTCGCTGTTTTGCTCATCTCTAATTAGTTCATCAGTACTTTTACCGCTATCTCAACTATCCCGACAGTAGCCTATTTTTCTCATATCATTAATCTAACCTAATTTTGTAATCTTCACAGTGTTCACGCGCACTTTTACTCCGCCCGATGACTAACAATCCAAGCATCCATATCTTCCGCGCTCCACGCGATAAAGCTACCGTTTCTCATCTCGTTCAACACATCGATCGCCCCGAGCTTCCGCAAAAGCCTTCCGCGAACTTCAGCAGAAGATTCCCTTTCCTTAATCCGGGTTCGCATGGTATGTACAAAATCCAAATAAGGCTCATACGCCGCATCCAGCGCCTCTTCAAGCACAGTTTTAATCTTCGCAGCCGCAAGCGGACCAGCACCCGAAGTAGATACAGCTACCGTCAAACGCCCCCTACGTACAACTCCGGGCGTGATAAAATTACCCGCTTCCGCATGGCTAGCCACATTCACAGGAATGCCAATTCGCCTAGACTCCTGCGCAACCTCTTCATTAACCGTTCTATCATTAGTGGCTGCATATACGAGAAAGGCCCCACGGAGATCTCCGGGAGCATAAGCGCGGTCATGCCAGGTCATGAGACCCTTAGTTGTTAGAGCGACAAGTGTATCTGTCAAAGAGGGACTAATCACCTTAACCACCGCTCCAGCTTCCAGCAGCCCACTCACCTTCCGTTCAGCCACAGCACCACCGCCAATAACCACAACCAGTTGCCCTTCGCAATCCAGCATTATAGGTAAATACCGAGTCATGTCCTTCACTCCCCGCTCCAACCGTGAAAACCAGACAAAGAATTCAACAAAAAATTCAAGATAGTAAAAGCATATCCTAAAATCGCCCAGCGAGCCATACTTACTCCACTTTTCCGCCCGGATTTCTTAAAGATAATATAAAATATGTAAATCCCGAGGCCGATAAGCGTTGTTAATACTTTTAAATCCTTCAATAATAGTGTCCGGCCCTCAGATACAATAGATAAGCTAGCCATCACCAGAGAGATTGCCAGCAAAGGAGTCCCCACCAGAATAGCTGTGTAAGAGTATTTATCTGTAGTCTCTAAGTTCGGCAAACGACGGATTCGATCACTCCATTGCTTGCTTTTGAGTCTGGTGTGCAGGAATAAATACAATATTGCAAATACGGTCCCTAGAGTCAGTGCAGCAAAACTTAAGTTAGCCAAAATCACATGCATCGTCAGCCAGCCATACACCGCGCTCCAAGTCTCAAGCGTATGTCCCCCAGCCGTCAGCCACACCCGATTTAGGAGAAAAACACAGAATCCAGCCACACTAAGCAGCAGAATCGTAAACTCCCCACCACGCGTGAAAGCCACCGCAAGCGAAGTCAGAACAATACTAAATGCAAACCAGAACAAGAAATCATAAGGTGTAAAAATGGGCAGCCCTTTCTCCTGAGAGAAACGAATCCCGAGCCCCGCAGCTTGTAAAAGACCCACAACAACAAGAAGCCCCGTGCCTAACCGCTTCCCACTCGGGTTGCGATAAAGGCAATCCGAGAAAACAAACAGCAGGCTCAGGGCATATAGCAGCAGAGCGGCATCATATATTCCGTTCAGCAGTTGCATATCACTCACCTACCCAACAGGCCTGCCGGAGCAAGCACCGTCTTAGGCACAGAAAAATCGCCACTACCGGCAGTTCGTTCTGCGGAACTAGACTGCTTAACCGGGGCGGAATCTCCGCCATCTGAATTGGATTCGAGCTGTTCCTGCAAGGCAAAGATTTTGGAGAAATAATCAAGCGCTTCATTCCCCTGCTTGCCGCCGGACATCTCTTTAATTACATTGATTGGATCATGCATCATTTGGTTCACAATGCTTTTGGTCAAACGACGAATCACCTTGCGCTGATGCTCGTCCAGCTCAGGCAGCTTATTGAATAAACTTTCCATCGTTTCCTCATGAATCGCATTCGACTTATCCTGAAGCGCCCGGATTACCGGTCTCACGCCAAGCGTCTTCAGCCACAATTGGAATTCATCCATTTCCTCGCTGATCATCACTTCAATCTTCGCAGCTTCACTCCGGCGCATTTCCAGGTTACTCTCCACAATGCCCTCCAGATCGTCAATATCATACAAAAAAACATCTGGCACATTAGCCGCCGCAGGATCGATATCACGGGGTACAGCTATATCAATCATAAAAAGCGGCCGTGAAGGACGACGCTTCATAGCATTCACTACCTGATCTGCCGAAAGTACATAGCCGTCAGCTCCCGTTGAGCTGATCACGATATCTACCTCATTAAGAGTTTTTAGCGCATCTTCAATCGTGCTTGGCTTACCCGAGAACTTCTCTGCCAGTTCAATCGCACGCGACAGCGTACGGTTAGCGACAATCACCTCAGCCGCACCACTACTATATAGATGCTTTACAGTGAGCTCGCTCATTTTTCCGGCGCCGAGAATCAACACTCTTTTACCAGTGAACATGCCAAAAATCCGCTTGCCCAGCTCCACTGCCGCATAACTGACAGATACTGCGCTTTCGCCGATTGACGTTTCACTATGTGCTCTTTTGCCCAGCGTCACCGCTTGTTTAAATAACCGATTGAACCAAGTTCCAGTTACACCCTCAGCCTGAGCCGTGAGAAAAGAACTTCGCACCTGTCCCAGGATCTGCGTCTCGCCAATCACCATGGAATCCAGGCCGCAGGTCACGCGGAACAAATGCGCAATCGCCTGCTCGTCTTCATATATATACATATGCTGTGCAAATTGCTCGTTTTTCACTCCAAACCACTGCTCCATAAAGCCGCGGAGAAAATAACCTCCCATATGGAGACGGTCCATGACCACATAAATTTCCGTACGGTTGCAGGTGGCTACTACGACCCCTTCCAGCACACCCTTCGTCTTCATCAATTGATGAAGCGCTGCCGGAAGATCACTCTCCGCAAAAGCAAACTGTTCCCTAACCTCCACGGGAGCCGTACGATAATTCAGGCCAACGACGACGATGTGCATCGATAGTTCACCATCCTAGTCTCTATTCATTACTGTGTACAGTTATATTAAGAATATTTTTACATAATATTCACTTTCACAACATCTAAAAACACTGTGTTAAGTATATCACACGAAAATACGACTTTTTACAGATTTTTTGAACGCTTTATGAAATCCAGATAATAATTATTATAAATAAAAAACCGCAGGTTCGCTACGGTTAGGATGGGTTATTTTGTGATTAATTATTAGTTGGTGGAAGTGGGAAGATCGAATATTGACTATATTTCAGATATCCATATCTTCTCGTTGTGTACTTAGAAAATATTTCGCAAGACGTAGCAATAATTGTGGCTGTGGGTACCCCATGGTCTTGATCTATGATTAATTGTATTAGACGCAATTTATGATAAACCCAGCATCTTTGGAAATCAATTATAATCTCCGATCTTCATGGGTCTTTGAGAGACCTTATTTATGAACTCGGCGTTTATGGGAACCGATCAATGAACGAATATGGTACTAGTAGGACAGGCTGTCCATCTAACTAAATTTTTTTACTAGTCATCGGTAATAGTATAATAGATTTTAACACTACTAGGAATTGAAAAAAATGGCCAAATCTCAAAGGAATATGATACCTTGGAATAAATATAACGACATTAATTAAGGGGGATTTAGAAAGTGAGAGTTAAAGAGTATCTACCAAATGCACCATTAAATTTTCTTCGTTTGTATTACAGTCGGATTAAATACGCCAAGTGCCGAATCCATAGTTGTTATATTTCACAGAATGTAGAAATTGGTGAAAATAGTTTAATAAACAGAAATGTTTCTCTTTCTAGAGGAGTAAAGATAGGGAAATATACTTATATTAATAACGGATCCCACTTGGGGAATAATACAATTATAGGTAATTTTTGTTCGATTTCGTACGATTGTAAAATTGGATTAGCTGATCATCCACTTCAGTTTTTAGCCATTACACCACATCTTACTGGTCGTGAAAATGTAGTAAATAGCAAGGATTATTGGAAGAATTATCATGATAAGGTTGAGATCGGGCATGACGTTTGGGTCGGAGCGAACGCTGTCATACTTCAAGGCGTAAAGGTAGGAAACGGTGCAATAATTGGTGCGGGTGCTATTGTTAGAAAAGATGTCGAACCATACTCCGTCGTAGTAGGAGTACCCGCAAAGGTAGTGAGAAAAAGATTTTCAAGTGATGAAGTTCAAGCGATTGAGGGCATGGAATGGTGGAATTGGGATATAAAAAAAATTAATGACAATAAACATCTCTTTGCACTTAATGATACTTGGAAAGACAAATTAAATCACATTCACTAATTGTAGTGCGATAATTATCACAATAGTAACCCGTAAAAACAGAAAAAAGATGTTGGAACGTCCCATAATTTTTCATTTTGAGAGTTTTATAGTTTATGGATCGTCTTTGTACTTTCCAAATGGAAGGGCTAGCGAAAATAGCTCTTGGTCTATTAAAACATACTCTTGACCTTAGATTTGTTATAGCTAATTATGTTGCAAATCATTTTATTGTATTCAATGAACCTGGTCTCTCAGTTGTACTGATCATTACAACATCGTTTGCAAATACTAAATGAATCGAACTTGACGTAAATCAATTCTATTCCTGATTTTGTACATATGATCAAATAGTAACCTTACCCACAAAAAAAGAAAAAAGACTATAATTGCAGATTTAATAATGTTATTCATTAGGTGTAACTATAACTCTGTGTCCTGGTAGATGTTTTCAGATGCGTTTTCTGTAAAGAAAATACCCTACGGTAGGCTAAGATCGTTGGAGATGGAGGAAATGTGACCGGCTCAATATAAACAGTCCCTTCTTCGCCAGTCAAGTTCCATCTCAAAGTACGATGATAACGCTTGACTCGAAAACTCAGCTAGGTAGAGGAAGAGAGCAATTCTTAAAGATTCCAATGGGTAATATTAAAACATAATCTTCTATTACTTAAACTACCTTTTCTTAAGGTGCGAATCTTATTAAGATATTGCCACCATTCAACTTTGTCAATGTACCACTGGATGAGTCTGACATACCCTTTGAATCAAAAGTAAACATAGGCATTCTGTTTATTTTTATGTTTAGTTGGAACAACGTTTAAGACGATCTATTACTAATTCAATAAATCATCAGATTTACTTAACCTACTGATAACGGTCTTAACAAATTCAAGATTGATTCTCTCGTTATGACCTAATGTGTTATAAACTTCAACATTTATATTTTGCATTAATAGCTTATTGATTCTAAAAACGAAGCCAGATTGTACGATCTGTATGCGTACTATAAGATGACTACAAACTTTTCTGTGAAATCTAGAAAACTGTCATGACCTAACGCATAACTTCTACTATCTCAACCACTCACAGAAATAAAGATGCAAGCGTAGAGCGTACCAAAGTGTAACTGAATGGTAACCAGAGGATGTATAGTACATATACAAATAACTTCACTTCTGGATTATCGGGGGTCAGAAGCTGAGCCAATACTTGACTTTATCCAGGGTTTTCTTCGCTTCCGGTCCATTGTAGCCGAAGAAATTTCCGAGCATTTTGATATATTCGTTGAAGGTAGTTTTCCGGCTATACAAATCACACCACCAAACCCTGGCCTTATAACCTGAATCAGAGCCTATGTAAGTTAGCACTATTCCTGAATCCTTGTAAACATGATCAAAAATAAACTTTACCCTCCGCATATGAAAGTCCGAGGAAACCACAATCGCCGAAGTGAAGCCGTGCTCCAGCATGATCGTCAACGTGAGTTCAGCGTTCTGATAGGTGCTCATGGCCGATTGCTCTGTGAAGATGGCTTCCTGCGGGATATCTAGAGCAAGAGCGGTTTTTAGCATATCACCAGAGGCACTAGCCGATTGCTTGGAGTTGGAGAAAATAAAATAAGGGGCATAATCAGCTCGATATAATTCAACCGCTTTCTCCACCCTTGCCGTACCTCCGCTAAGTACTATAAGAATATCGGCTTGTTGAGGAATCTGAGAATACGAGAGGAAGCTCCCTGCATTCGCAAGTCCTATTGCTATAATCAGAAGTGGCAAGAGAAACCATGATCTGATTTTTCGTAATTTATTCTTAAAGCAGATAATATTTTTTTTGAACATGATAGGATTTCATTCCTCTTGCTATGTAAGTGAAACTCAATAACCAAGTTAAGACTTTTGATTAAATTAATAAGAACTCAAAAATTAATTTTTTCATTAGAAAAATATTGAACTCGAGTAAAATTATCATATTTCAGTTTTTTAGATTTCTACTTGAATTTGACTTCATCTTGATTGAATCTTAAGCTTAATCATTCTTGTTAGTTTAAATACTATTTTCTTAATTTCATTTATTATCAACTCTTGTTTGAAAAGTTTTTCTAGAATTATTGACAATAAAAAATAAAATACAGCCCCTACAAGAATCTGAAAAATGACTGTACTCACTTTAACAGGATATATTTTACCTATGAACATTACAATTACCATCATAATTAAACCACTAACAAAATATTTTATACAATTCTTTAAGTAGTAACCCATTCTGAATTTTGATTTTATCTTCACTGACTGATAAATACATATTAATGACTCCGAAATTATAGATGCTAAGGCAGCTCCAATTGCTCCATAATATTTAATCAACACAAAATTCAATAAAATGTTTAATCCGGCCGCATAGATAACTGATTTTGTATACAAGTTGTCTAAACCATTTGGTAGAATATATTGAGTTCTAAATACATTCCCCCAAGAAATAAATATTAATATTGGTGTTAATATTTTAACTAAAATAATTGAATCAGAAAATGCTTCACCTAGGAATAAAGGTACAAAAGTATTCGAGACTCCAAACATTCCAAAGGCAAATGCAAATGCAATAAACATAGTATAAAGTAATGACTTTTCAATATAATCCGCAGCAATTCTATCTTTACCAGTTGCAATTAGATTTGTCATTCTAGGAAGCATCACGATTCCTAACGAAGTAATAACCAATATAGGAACTCTAGTGATTTTATTTGCATTTTCAAACAAGCCAACTTCTTGGACATTCGAAAATATTCCAAGCATTGTTTTGTCTACAATAACATATAGTTGGATTGCTAAAACAGGTATAAACAATTTTAAAATCGGATAAAACCTTTTTAATATTCCCCTAAAGTTAATTTTATTAAATGTGATGTATTTTTTTATGTTAAACCACATTATAATTTGGCTTATAAATGTAGATATGGCGATTACAAATATATAAATGCTTAAATCGTCAGAACTATTAATAAACATAAATATAAAGATTATTGATATTAATTTCACTATCATATTTCTCAAAATCGTAATCTTAAATTTCTCCATTCCAAAATACAACCAACTTATATCTAACAAACTAGAAAACAACATAATAGATTGAATCAATAGTATTCTTTTGTAATTATCGAAAAAAAACAATACAAATGCCAGGTAAAATATTATGGAAATTATGGACATAAACAGTTGTATATAAAATATTTCAATAAAAGCTGAACTTCTCTTAGAAGTATCTTGATTAACTTTTGCAATTTCTCTTTTTCCGTACAAATGAATTCCAAGCTGTGAAATTAACATAAAATAACCTACAACAGCATCACTATAGGCAGCTATACCTATTCCTTGAGGCCCCAATATTCTTGAGACATAGGGTAATGTAATGAACGGGACTATTAAAATCAAAAGCTGATATAATGCCATAAAAATAACATTTTTTCTCATTTATTTTCCTTATCATTTCTCTGATTTTATTCATTTTAAATTTTCTTTTAAAAAACTCATACCCTCTGATTTTAATGCATCACATATTTCATTTACATTATCAAAATTAATAGGATCATCTAAACTATTGGTAGCATCTTTATTATAAATACGATTTTCTAAATTGAAAATTTTCAATAAATTAATTATCCTAGAGTCCCTACCCTTGTCACCTGATAAGAAAACAATAAATTGTTTATTAAGTAATATAGAAAATACAGTTGCATGAAAAGAATCAGTACATATGTATTTAGCATCATTAATATAGTTAATAAAATCGATAGGTCCATTAGAATAATCAACTTTCACTTTTGTATTTATGAAATCGTTGATTTTTATACCACCTGCTAATTTAGCAACTTTCAACTTCTTTAAAGAAATTTCATTTTCTATCAAATTCTCAAAACTCAATCTTGTATTATAATTCAGAAAATAACTTACTATATGATTTTTCGATTTTCTTTTTTTGTTTGAAGCAATTTTCAACCATTCATCTTTATTAAGCAAAAAGACTGGATCGTTAATTACAGTTACTTTTTTCCCAGTTAAGTTAAAAATTATTTCAGCGCCAATCTCTTCCCTCACTGAAATAATTGGAATTAAATCAAGAAAATATTTGTATATCTCTTCTTTATTTTCATCAATTCTCTCTAAACCAAAACTAGAAGAAAAACTCATCAACTTAGATTTATCTTGCACAAAATCCATAAAGTAAGTTGTATCCATTCCATTAATATTATAGTTCCAAACCTGATCACTTCCAATAATATACTTATCATAAATAGGGGGGGCATGCATAATTTCATCCTTACTATGAAATACTTGTTTCCCGTATTTCATAAAATTATTTTGAAACTTTCTAAAAGATTTTTTTTTCTTTGCTACAAGTGGATAGACAAATAGATATTTAATTATACCAATTGGGTTGATTTTTTTACTTCCTCTTTTATTGATAACAGAAATCGGTTTAGTAGCCTCAGTGATTCTTTCATTTCTATAATCAATGATTTCCGTCTCCGCACCACATTTCTTACACGTTTCATATAGAGCGTAGCTTTGAAGAGAAGCACCAAAATTCAATGTGTTTTGATATGTTAATATTCCAATTTTCATTTTCTCAACTCCAGACTTATAGTTATTAGTTACTTTTCAATTTTCTTTTTAATTGAGTTGCAAATTTTATTGAGTAACCTGGTAATACTTTATAAATAGACCTTTTCAAGAAGTTTAGTTTAGAATGTTTGTTATCAACTAAAGCTATCCCTCTCCATGGCGTTTTATCGAGAATTCCAAGATATTCACTTTTATATGGGTGAACACATTTTTTCTCCCAAGGTCGACCCACAACCCACGATGTAAGATGTATTATATAAGGATCAGAAACTGCTACTTCATATTCATTTTTTGTATAGTAATTCTTCAATCCATATGCCTCAATGAATTTTGAATATTTTAAGAATAGCATTCCACTCATAACATTATACTTAGGATGGAGTTCCATAATTTTACCCTTACAACATGCATTAATAACAGTTTGATCATGAAACTTTATATGCCCTTCTTCATTTTTTATATACTCTAAAAACTTTTCAAACAGCCTATCTTTTCTACATTCTTCTAAATTCCATAAAATAACTCCAGAATTTATATGAAATAAAGAGTCATCTCCCGATTTATCCAAATCAGAAAGAGATCTCACACCGCCGATATATTTTCCTTTCATATCAGTAAAATATAAATCTTTCAGATCATTTTTGACGATAATATCTACATCTAAATAAATAACCTTTTTCAGTTCATTAGGAAGTAGATTCGGTATGAACAATCTAGCATAGGCTGCTAAAGAAAGATGATCAACATTAACTTCTTTTCCTAATAATTCTTTTAAGTTATCTAAATTATATATCGAAAAGTTGCAATAATCAGTTCCCAAAGATTCAATTTTTTTCAGACTAATTTTTGAAATATTATTTGATAATATATGAAGATTTATTAATTCATCATTAGGATGGGCCTCCAATATTGATAGTATTACAACAGCCAATTTATCAACATAATTTTCATCGCAAGCAAGAACAAAATTTAAGTAGTCTTCTTTTTTCATTTATTTTGTCTCCCTTCAATATTCAATGCACTAACATACATCAATCCAAAGGCAATAACCAACCAGCTTATAATTGATACCGACACGTTATTACCAATAAGAGATAATTCTGAAGATTGTTTCAACAATAAAACAATAAAAAAAATAGCGCTATATTTTATAACTTTATTATTTTTATATAATAGATACGAATTCCAAATATTCCTAGCAAATAAAATGAACAATATGGAACCAATAATACCCGTAGTAATTAATATAGAGATAAATGTATTATGTGAAGAAATATTATGACCATAAACATAATATGGTGTCACATGGTGCCCCCCACCAAAAAATAGATTATGATCGTAATAATATGTTAATAAATTTGACCAGATACTATCCCTTCCTGAAAAAAATCTACTGTCAGTATATTCTAGTGCATATTGATTCAATATAAGTGCATATTTAGAATGCGATAGATAAATATAAAAAATTGGAATAAGAAACAATAAAGAAGTGATAAATATAAAGATAATATTATATCTCAGTTTAAATTTCGTGATTTTATTCCACGAAAAAATTAAAAACACAAAAACTGGGAACAATAGAATAAAAGTTCTAGATTCATCTAAAATCGCATTTAATAGCCAAATTATCGAATATATAACTTTTGTAATTTTTTTAGTGTGTTTATCTACGTAAATAAAATAAAGAAATAAAAACAAGAAAGAAGTAGATGAAACCCAAATAAAATTTAAAGATAATGAAAAAAATATATTCAATAAAAGTAGCAATTTAGAAAAGAATGACATGTAATGAATTATTAGTTCCAATACCTCTAATTTATAATTTGCACTTAATAATACAAGTACGAATAGTATCAATCCTGAATAAAGAAGACCGTTATATACACTCGATTGATTCTCAAAATTCACAAAAATAATTAAAATATTATAAGTTATTAATATCAATCCTGATCTAAGGACTTTAGAATAAATTAGCTGTATTTTACTATGTATTATAGGAACAATAAATATAACAATAATAAAGACACAATATAATAAACCTTTAGCTATAGTAATTCCTGAGTTAGCAAATGAAATTATAACAAAGACTAACGACAGGAAAAGGGCATGATAATTACTCGTATTCATATTTTCCTTTATGTTCATATATACTTCACTCTTCCCAATCTATCATTTACAATCTCATTTTTAATGTTCAATTAGTTCATAGATAGATTCCATTTTCTTTACATTTTCTATCCAATCATATCGATTCATAACATGCTTTCTCTGTTTTTCACCAATTTCGATTCTTAATTTTGGATTTCTTAGTAATTTAAGAATTTGTTCAGCCATCTCAATGAAATTTTTTCTTGAGACTATAATTCCAGCTTTTCCGTTATCCACCACTTCTTTGAATCCATCAACATCTGTTACTATTACTGGAACTTGACAAGCCATCGCTTCAACAATTGCAACTCCAAAACTTTCACTATCTAAAATACTTGTTCCTAGAAAAACATCAAGTTCATTTAGCGCTTTAGGGACTTCAGAATTGGCTATCTTTCCTTTAAAAACAACTATCTCTTCCAATCCACATTCACTTACAAGTCTCTGAAGGTCACTCTTCTCTTCTCCTTCACCATAAATATTATATTTCAACTTTATTCTGCTTCTCTCTTCATCAGTTAATAAATCTTTAATTAAATAATTAACTGCTAAAATACCATATTTAATCCCGTACTTTGCAGATAATTTTTTTATACTACCAATCACAAATTCGTTATCTCTTTTTTCACTACTTTTTAAGTGAAACTTTTTTACATCTACACCAAAAGGAGTAATATGAATATCTTCTAATTCACATTCAATTAGTTTAGTTACTTGAATAGCCATGGCATTACTTGTAGACGCTATTGAATCAGCATTCTTCAAATTTTTAGTAATTAATCTCATATTGAATCTATTTTGATAAGGAAAATCATAAACATCACTTCCGTAGACAGAAATTAAATGAGGAGAGAATCTAGATATCCTACCGAGAGTTCCATATCCACTAGCATAATGAGTATTTAGTATATTAGGTTTTATTTTTTTTATAATTTTTTTTAATTCAAATATATTTAAATAGTATCCATATGGAGAGGGATATTTTAATTCGTGTAGAAATACTTTATTACTAAAAGCGTCTATTGAAGGTTTTTGATTAGAAACATAACATAAATGCACTTCGTTTCTCTGATTTTCACTTAATTGATTACACCATCTTACAGTATGGATATCATTCCCTGCTGCTAATATTAATATTTTCAAAATTCCCCCACCTCAAATACTACTTAATCAACTATATTTTATAAGATTTGGAATAAATAAAATCACGGAAACAACCTTTTTTCGGATTTTTTTCATTGAAAAAGAGTAGCACTTCAAATTTTTGAATCACAACCGCCAATAGCTGTAACCCATTTCTTCAATATTTTTTTTATCGAACATACTTTTAACATCAATTATTACTTTTTCATTCATTTCACAATCACAGAATATATTGTTAATATCTTGTAAACTCATATTTTTAAATTCATCATGAGCTACAGCAAACACAGCACAGTCTGCATCCGCTACATCTGCTAAGTCTACAAGCTCAACTCCATACTCCTCCTTAGCATCTGAAGCATCTGCTTGTGGATCAACTATAATTGGTGTAATTCCATATTCATATAATCTCTTAATAATATCTTCAACTTTAGAATTTCTAGTATCAGAACAATTTTCTTTAAATGTAATTCCAAAAATAACAACTTTCGCCTTATTAACAATCTTATTTGCTAATATTAACTTTTTTATGATAGTATCTGCTACAAAAACACCCATTCCATCATTTATTTTTCTTCCAGATAAAACTATTTGAGAATGATACCCAAGTTTTTCTGCTTCATAAATAAAATAGTAAGGATCAACTCCAATACAATGGCCACCCACAAGACCCGGATAAAATTTCAAAGCATTCCACTTTGTATTCATAGCTTCAACAACTTCGTTTGTATCAATCCCCATACGATCAAATACCATCGCAAGTTCGTTCATAAATGCAATATTAATATCGCGTTGACTATTTTCTACAACCTTTGCAGCTTCCGCTACCTTAATAGAACTTGTTCTATGAACTCCAGCTTCAATGACAAGTTCATAAACCATCGCAATTTCTTCAAGACTTTCCGCATCGATTCCTGAAACTATTTTTATAATATTCTCTAATCTATGTATTTTATCACCTGGATTTATACGTTCTGGAGAATATCCAACTTTAAAATCCACTCCACATTGCAATCCTGACTCTCTTTCAAGTATCGGAATACAAATATCTTCTGTTACACCAGGATAAACGGTAGACTCATAAACGACAATTGAACCTTTAGTTAAATTACGTCCAACTATAGTACTAGCTCCTTCAACTGGACTTAAATCTGGAGTCTTGTCCGCGTTAACAGGTGTAGGGACAGCTATAATATGAAACTTCGCTTCTTTAAGTCTATTTTCATCAGAGGTGAAATCAACTGAAGTCTTTTGAATAGCTTCATCACCCACTTCGTTTATGGGATCAATACCATTCTTATATTGTTCAATTTTCTCAAAATTAAGATCAAATCCGATTACTTGAACCTTTTTTGCAAAAGCCACAGCTATGGGCATACCAACATAACCTAAACCTACTAATGAGATTTTTTCTTCATTATTAAGAATTTTTTCATACAAGCTCATGATCCAAGTTCCCCTTCTCTATGTATATTTTACGCAGTTTTTATTTTCCTAATTAATCCTATAAGTGAGCCGATCCCATATGATAGATGAAACACTGGAAAAAAAACAAATAGCATTGGTGCATAGCTAATTTTAGAAGAACCCTTAAGCGAATATACTAAATCAAAAAGAATATATAATCCTAATTCAAGCGCAAAAAGCCAACCAAAAATCAATAAAAACGAACTTAATATAGGCATAATAATTAGTGATAACACGAATAAAAAAGGTATAAAATGCCTGATCGACATAGAACCTGGGCATAATTTTGCTGTTATAACATTCCATTTTCCATTCTCGTAACTTTGCTTCAAAATACCCTCTATGGTGTTTCGACAATAGTAGGTTAAACTAATATCCGAGTTTAAGTATACTAATCCACCACTTTTTCGGATCCGATAGTTTAATTCATAATCTTGGTTTCTATTAAGTCGTACATCATACAGTCCATATTTTTGAAAAGATTCTCTTTTAAAAGCCCCGAATGGAACTGTATCAACATAGCCCGATTTAGCGTTAGTACGAAATCCGGAATTTCCTACTCCAAATTTTGATGCTAGAACTTGAGCAAATACTTTCCCAACAATACCTCGTCCTTTTGTTATAGCAAGTCCACCAACATTATCAGCATCAATTTTTTCTAAAGTTGAGATGCATTTTGATATGTAGTCATTGCTATATTCACTATGAGCATCTAATCGTACAATGTATTTACCTATCGAGTTTCCAATTCCAATATTCATTGCATATGGCACAGTTTTTTGAGGATTTTCAATAAGTCTTATTGTGTTAGAATACTTTTCAACATAACCGTTAACGATCTCTTGTGTCTTGTCTTGGGATAATCCATCTACAAATATTACCTCTATTTTCTCAAGAGAATAGTCCTGACTTAAAATGGATTGGATACATTTTTCAATATATTGTTCTTCGTTTCTTATTGGCACTACTATAGAAACAATAATCTCGTTACCAATTTTATTATCCATATTTTTATAATCCTTCTAATTCCATATTTTATTTAATAGATGATACCTCAACTCTTAATAAGGTTCGCTTTCTCAATAGCAGCATAGTACTCATCTTTGCTTATTTTCTTTTTTCTCAATAAATAATCACCGAGATCCTCAGCAGTTACCATTCCTTCAGTATTTATTCCATCACGTTTAAAAACATTGATAATTGTTTGGAATATAATCTTCATGTCACCAACAAAAGTGTTGTAATCTATGTACTGAAGATCGAGTCTCATCTTATCTTCCCATGAAATACAGTTTCTTCCGTTTATTTGCGCCAATCCAGTAAGACCTGGTAAAACATTGTGCCTTTTTCTTTGTTCTTGAGTCATAAACACCATATCTTTGATGAGTTGTGGTCGTGGCCCAACAAGACTCATATCACCACGTACTATATTCCATAGCTCAGGCAATTCATCCAATGAAGTTGATCGTAGAAATTTTCCGAATTTTGTAAGTCTTAATTCATCTGATAATAATTCTCCTTTTTCATTCCTTTCGTTTGTCATTGTTTTATATTTATACATTGTGAAAATCTTTTCATTACGCCCTGGTCGATTCTGTTTAAATATCACTGGACTACCGAGTCTATTCTTTACTAGAATAGAGACTAGCAACAATACAGGCGATAATAAAAAGAGTGCGCATATTGAAAAAATAAGGTCTATTGACCTTTTAATGTATCTATTGTAAATACTATTTCTACCAGCTTTTTGGAACGATGGATTCATATTTGATTTAACTTCAGTCTGCATTCTCACTTTCTCCATAACTTTCTAATTATTTTCACAACCCTATTTAAGTCCTCATCAGTTATCTTTGTGTCACTTGGGAGGCAAATTCCATTTTCATAGATCATTTCTGATACTCCATTGCCTACGAAGTCGTATTTCTCAAAGTATGGTTGCATATGCATCGGCTTCCATACAGGTCTAGACTCAATATTCTCATCCTCAAGTGCTACCATAATATCTAATGGTCTGACTTCACCAGTTACAGTAATACAACTTAGCCAATAGTTAGGTTTATCCCAATCATTAACAGGCATCATATTGACACCCTCTAATTGACTTAGCTCACGCTTATAGAACTCAAATATATGTTTCTTCTTCTCAACCCTTTGAGCAAGCACCTTAAGCTGTCCTCTACCGATGCCAGCTAAAACGTTACTCATTCTATAGTTATAACCAAGTTCACTGTGCTGGTAGTGTCTAGCATGATCTCTAGATTGAGTAGCCCAAAACCTAACTTTCTTCACCATTTCTTCATTATTAGACACAAGCATCCCGCCACCTGAAGTAGTAATTATTTTATTACCATTAAACGAGAAAACACCATAGTCTCCAAATGTACCGGTATGCTTACCTTTATATATAGTTCCTAAACTCTCAGCTGCATCCTCAATAAGTGGTACGTTATATTTCTTACATATCTCCGAAATTTCATCCATAGATGCTGATAAGCCATATAGATGAACAACTATAACTGCCTTAGGAGTATATTTTTTAAAAGCCTGCTCTAATGCATCAGGACTCATGTTCCAAGTATCATGATCACTATCTATAAAAACTGGTATTGCATTTTGATAAATAATCGGATTAGCTGTAGCAGAGAAAGTAAGACTCGGACAGAATACAATATCCCCTGTTCCAACCCCAGCTGCTTTCAATGCCAAATGTATCGCAGCTGTACCAGAGAGTAATGCTGCCGCGTGGCCAATATTTACATATTGCGCCAAATCATTTTCGAATTCATTAACGTTATTTCCTAGAGGTGCAATCCAGTTACTGCTAAATGCTTCTTTTATGTATTGCATTTCATACCCCTCATCACTCATGTGTGGTGATGAAAGGTAGATTTTATTGGCACTCATTTTACATAGATCTCCTATCTGAATATATTTTTTTATCAATGGTAACTTTCATTTTCATAAAATAAAAAGTATACAAAAACCTTCTATTGTATCTTTGGTTCTTGACGTATCCGTACAATTAATAATATAAAACTAGAAATTACTCTGATAATTTAAATAGAATGTTTCCTAGGAGGCTATTGTTTGTGATAACGATTTTCAAAGAAAAAGGCCATAACGGGAGATCTTCCGATTAAAGCCAAAAAAAATCAATTGTTTGTTTCACTTATAATAATGTCTCGTAAGTACAATTAATACTTTCGTCTATTACTCAATATATTCCAATCAACCGAACTGGTATTCTAAGAGGGTTCTTAGTCAGCCATTCCCTCAGCCAAATCTTTACCCAACTGAAGCTGCGATTCAAATTCACTTCTATATTGACTAATGATTGCTGTGCTATATCCATTACTGTTCAGTTTTTGTTCAGTGTCTGCAACTATACTATTGAAGCTAGCAGTAAACGCTGAAAGTTGTTGTACACCTTTAGCCTTAATACTCTTTTTACTTGCTTCATCTTTTGCCCCGAGATATTCTAAAGCAATGCTCATTAATGTCGATTGGCTTTGATCTTTGAGTGCAGTAAGTTTGGCTTCCGTTTCACTAGTAATGGTTTCATAAGAAACCTTTCCAGTACCCGCCGTTCCACCACCAGCTGCACCAATTGAATCCGTTGGTGCAGGTGTCACTACTGGAGATGGGTCCTTGCCATTGTTACCAGTCGAACTATTAGTGCCACCTTGCTCTTGATACGCCTTAGAAGCTGCAGTAATAGTCTTCGTCTTCTGATCCCAGCTAATGTTATGACCTACAGATTCCGATAAAAAACGTAGGGATACATATAAGGAGCCATTCAAGATAAAGCTGGATTGCCCAGTAGGTAATGCCTTCGTTGCACCGTTAAATACATAACTTGCCTTCACTTGATTGAGTACAAGATTCTTAGATACTGCTGAGGCACTATTCCCGTTTGTTGCATTCATTAGGTACTCTTTAATCACTACTAGCTCTGATTTGCTAGGCTCTGCTACAGTAACTTTAACGTTTTTAGCATCCCAAGCTACACTCTTTTGCAATGCATATGACATAAAACGTAATGGAACATAAGTTGTATTGTTGTACATGAATACATATTGACCTGCAGGCGTCCCAATACTTGCTCCATCAAAAATCATATTCACGTTCATACTCTGCACTTTAATTGTAGTATTTGCAGCCTTTGTTGTTGCACTTGGTACCGCTGCTGCTGATACAGATATAGGTGCGGAAGCTGTTAATGGCGCTAAACCTACTGATGCAATTAATGATAGAGCTATGATTGGTAGCGTTGCTTTAGACATGCTTATTCACTTCCCTTTTCTTTTGCTTGTAATCGTTCTTCTTCAGCAATGATTTGGTCATGTGTCTTCCCTTGGCTGATACCATACTTCTTAGCAACCTGTGAAAGCTCATTATATTGTTCTTCGGAAACTTTACCGAGGATGATACTGCGTGCTTCTCGCTTCTCATCAAGCGTTAGTCCACCCTTGGCTAGATCTTTTAGCCGATTAATATCAGATACACTTAGTTGACCGAGCACAATAGCAGCTACGTCTGCTTTATCCTTCATCGTTACATTCTCTTGAATTTCTTTAGCTTTATCTGTTGAAACCTCAGCAGTATAGCCATCTGAAGAGATACCTTTTTGATCTGTTGATGGAGCTTTCGTAGGTTCACTAGTAGTAGAAGGTGTTGTATCTTTTCCAGTTTCCCCAGCATCATTGCTTCCCTCATCATTTGTTGATGGAGTAGTAGGTGCTACAGAAGATACAAGTTCAACATCCACCACTTTATCTTCGGGCGCGGTTCCTTGATCTTGACCTCCGCTAACATTACTCTCAGACTCAAGATCAAAACTATCCACCATTGAATTCATCAGCTTATCCACAGCATAATTAGCAGCGAACAGACCACCTACACCCAGAATTACAATGATTGACAGCGTCCATAAAAGGATCTTTTTCCATCGTTTGTTGAACACTAATGTATCCCCCTTTATGAATGAATTAGCTGATAGCAACTTGAGCAACGGGCTGCATCGGTACAATCTGATTAATCACTTCACGTATAACTTCAGGTTCTTCAGCGAGGACACGTTCCAAGCGTTTAAATTCCAGTTCAAGCTGATTCAGACTTATCACATTAGGTCTACCGATAAAGATTCTTCCGTGATCTGTAGAACCTAAATTCTCTTCATCTGTTAACAGTTCTTCATATAATTTCTCGCCCTCACGAATGCCGGAGAACTGAATATCAATATCCCTATAAGGTTCATAACCAGAGAGAGTAATCAAATCTTCCGCTAATGTTAGAATCTTAACCGGTTCTCCCATATCCAGAATGAACACTTCTCCGCCTTTGGCAAAAGAACCAGACTGGATTACAAGCTGAACAGCTTCTGGAATCGTCATAAAATAACGGACCATTTCTGGATGAGTAACCGTAACTGGACCACCAGCAGCAATCTGCTGTTTAAAGGCTGGTATTACACTTCCGCGACTGCCAAGCACGTTCCCAAAACGCACAGCAGAGAACTTCGTTTGACTTGTGGTATGCAGACTCTGCACATACATTTCAGCGATTCGCTTAGTTGCACCCATCACACTTGTTGGGTTAACTGCTTTATCCGAAGAGATCATTACAAATCTCTCCGCACCATACTTATCTGCGCAATCCGCAACATTCCTTGTACCGAAGACATTGTTCTTAATGGCTTCCGAAGGGTTGCGCTCCATCAATGGAACGTGTTTATGTGCTGCCGCATGAAAGACAACATGTGGGTGATTGCTACTGAATACGTCCATCATCCGACTGCGATCCTGCACATCCGCGATTACGGTAACAATATTCAGATCCGGATATTTCTTGCGCAGCTCCATCTCAATCGTATAAATGCTGTTCTCACCGTGTCCAAGCAGCATTAACTTGTCCGGACCAAAAGGAGCGATTTGCCGACAAAGTTCTGAACCAATAGAACCACCAGCACCCGTAACTAACACAGTCTTATGATGGACATACCCTAGGATACTGTTCAAATCCGCTACAATCGGCTCACGGCCTAGTAAATCTTCAACACTAACATCCCGCAGTTTCTTAACCGAAATTTTCCCGGCAATCAGATCGTTAAGCGCCGGTATAATCTTTAGCTTGGCCCCTGTCTTCTTCGCCAAATTAATAATTTCAGAGATTTCAGTACGTGAAACGGAAGGCATGGCGATAATAATCTCATGAATTTCCCGATCTTTCACAATAGCGGGAATCGCGTAACGATTTCCTAACACGGGCACACCCAATATAGACATATGATATTTATTGATACTATCATCGATGAAACCTACCAGCTTCGTATGAGCAAAAGACGGACCCATCATTTCCCGAGCAATTAGTATTCCACAATCGCCTGCACCAACAATAAGAGTATGGGTCTGAGTGTCTTTATAATTGATTCGATCATTATGGAGCACTCTCCACAAGAATCGAATTCCACCTACTAACACAAGAACAGTCTCCATAGTCCGAACTTCTATTGCTAAAGGTACCCGTTCTGGCAATATAAAATATGCTGCTGCAAATGAGAGTAATGACCCTACTACAATCGCTTTTGAAACAGATATAATCTCTCCAATGCTGGCATATTGCCACATTCTTCGGTATAAACCGAAATAGATCAGACTTCCACCGAATGCAACCGTTGCAATCACACCAAATTGCAGCATCTGTTCAACATAATTCTGGATAGGATGATTAGGATACCGAAACAAGTAGGATGTTATAATGCTGAACCAGATGATTGCAAGGTCAATAAAGAATAAAAGAACTACTCTAGATTTCGCTGTCATTTTCAGTGCCTCCAAAAACAACATTATTGTTAAAGAACAAATCAATTTCCATAGTAGTAGTAATAGTAGCCTTCGCTGGCTTTACGTTTTACATTATTGAGAACCACGCCAAGCATTTTTGCACCTACACGATCGAGGTTAGCTTTTGCTTTTACAGCAATATCCCGTTTTACCTTGCCATAGCTCACGACCATAATGACACCATCACTCTTGGAAGCCATAATCTGCGCATCCGTAACCGCCAATAACGGTGGAGTATCAATAAGAATGATATCGTAACGCTGACGCAAGTCCTGCAAGAGCGTACTCATCCGATTAGAAGCCATCATTTCCGCAGGGTTGGGTGGAATCGGCCCTGAGGTCATAATAGAAAGATTTGGAACACCAGAATCTTGGACAGTGTCTTCAAGAACCGCCTGCTGCGACAGTAGTGACGATAACCCGAAACGGTTACTAAGCGAAAAAGTCTTATGTGCTGTCGGTTTCCGCAAATCCGCGTCAATCAACAATACCTTCTTATCTGCCTGTGCATAGGCTGCCGCCAAATTCGCTGATACCGTAGATTTACCTTCCTCAGGTCCGGACGAAGTTACCATAATTACTTGAATAGTCTCATCCACAGAGGAAAAATCAATATTCGTGCGCAGCGCGCGAAATGCTTCAGATACAGGGGAGCGAGGGTTCGTAACGGTAATCAGATGACGTTGTTTATTTGGCAGCTGTGACATGTTCGAGTTCGCCCGCCTTTCTGGATGTTTGCGTCTGTGCCTGAGTTGAGCCTTGTTTGCTTTCTTCTGAACCCAATCTAGTAATCATAGCTATCGTTGGCAGACCAAGATATTTCTCAATATCTGCTTCAGTCTTCAGCGTATCATCCATGTATTCCAGCAAGAAAGCAATCCCTAAACCAATCATTAAGGAAACGATGAAAGCTATAGCCATATTCATTAAGACATTCGGTTCTACAGGTCTTGGCTCATTAAGTGGATTCACTTTGGCCTCATTCAGAATCGATACGTTCTCCACGTTAAATAGGTTAGGAATCTCGTCCTTGAATACAAGTGAAATGGCATTCACGATTTCAGCGGCTCGCTGATACGAATTATCTCGAACGACAAGTGTCATCACCTGCGTATTATTGACAGAGCTCACATTAACCTTCTTCAACAGCTCTTCTGCAGTAATATTGAACTGCGGATAATCCCTAGTAACAATATCAAGGATCGCTGGAGTCTTAATAATTTCCTTATACGTATTAATCAATTGAATATTAGTATTAATCTGATTCAAATCAAGCTGCGCTGCTGCTGACTGAGTCGGAGTCTGGTTAACAATAATCTTAGTGGATGCTTCATACACTGGATTCTTAATATACAGACTGTACACACCAGCAACACCGCACACCAAAACAACTATGCTAACAATCAGCCATAGTCTCTTCCTGACGATCTGAAAATAATCGCGAAGATCCAATTCTTGTGATGACAAGTGTAATTACCTCCAAGCTATTTCTGAAATATTTCGTTACTATATTAGAACACTTCTCGATTGGCAAAAAAGCGCCTCCTCTCACCTACATGAGAGGAGGCTGTATTCTATGCTTTTAAATTTATTTACTTAAAGTTAATGGTACGGTAGATAATTACTGCTGCTTCAGCACGAGTAGCTGTATCGTTCGGGTTGAACTTACCAGCATTTCCGATAACCAAGTTATGATCTGCTGCAAATGCTACGCCATCTCTCAAAGATGCGCTGATCTTAGCAGCATCGGAGAATTGGCTAATTGCTGTTACATTTGTTGTTGCAGCTGGATTCATAGATTTCACTGCGCGGGAAATCATTGTTGCCATCTCTGCACGTGTGATAGTTGCATTAGGATCGAACTTGTCCGCACTGCGGCCAGTAATGATTCCTTTTTCTGCTGCAACAGCTACATATGGTGCATACCAAGCGGCCCCACTTACATCGCTAAAGCTTTGTACAGCTGAGTGATTCTCAAGGTCAAGTGCACGAATCAGCATCTTAGCGAACTCTGCACGAGTTACATTGCTCTTCGGTGCGAATTTATCTTCGCCTACGCCTTCAATCGCGCCTTTTGCAGCTACGACTTGAATTTGTCTGCCAGCCCATGCTTGTACACTAGCAATATCCGTAAAAGTTACTCTGTTCTCAAGTACGGCATAAGAAGAGAACGTATCGCGTGATTCTACTAAGGACTTACCATTCAATCGCCCGCCATGGAATTCCAGCTTGCCGTTTATAATCTTCGCTAAGGACAGCAATTCTGTATCAATGCCATCGGTATTATTAACTGGAATTTCAATAGGAATTGGTGTGCTGAATCTGCTAGTCGCTACACCATCCACACTGAGTCCGAATTCATATACATCCGAAGCTAATTTCAATTGGGTAACAGAAGTTACAACTTCTGGTTTAGCAGTTGTTACAGTCAATGCAATCGCTGTGCTGAACTGACTTACAGGAATCGTTACGGTTACACCGTTGAAAGTAATTGCGATATTGGCGATACCTTTAGATTTAGCTGCTTCAACAATAGCTTTGGACAACGGAACTTCAACTGTAGCAGCCTTCACAGTACCGAGGTCAAGAGTTAACGTAAGGGCTCCTGTTTTACCAGCTGCTTTGGCAGCAGCTACCAAGGTATCAAATGCTTTGTTGATGTCGGCATCAACTAGCTTCACAGTAGCCTTATCACCTATAGTCACTACGAGCTTGGAAGCGTCATATTTAGATGCAGCATTAAATGCTTGATCAGGTGTCAAGGTTATTGTGGTGCCGTCCGGACCGGAACCAGAGCTTGGAGTTGGGCTAGGAGTCGGAGTTGGAGTTGGAGTAACACCCAATCCAAAAGCACCGATGTATGCAATAGCCAATACTTGCAATGCAGCTTTATCATTCGTTAGCTTGGCACGTGAATTGTTAAGAACCGTCTTCACATCCGCTGAGCTGATACTCAAATTATTAAGTACAGTACTAATCTTAAGTGCATCTGGACCCGCTGTTTGACTTAGCACTGCATCAATTGCGGAATTAACTAGTTCATCTTGTACAGTGCTGCTAGTAACAAGCTCAAGTAATTGTTCTTTAGTTTTACCACTTACCAAAGCAACCAACTTTTTCTCCAGACCGTTATCACCAAACACAGCTGCATAAATATCATCAACTGTGAGGCTAGATACGCCGCCCTTCTCAGCAATTACTTTAAGTACATCGATGTACTCCTGATTATTAAGAATATCCTTCGCATCTGTATATTCAGGATCATAATATAAACTGCTTACATCCTGGAACAAAGCAAACACGGTATCCTCTTGAGTGGTGCTGAGATCAAGTTTGCCGCGAAGCGGTGTGAAGATCTCTTTCAATTCTGCTGATGTAAGCGCTGATACTTCGTCGCGCAATGCACGAAGTGTCGCCTTATCGGATTCTTTAGTAATTTGTGCATACAATTTCTCTGCGCGTGCTTTCAAATCCGCACTTGAATTACTAGTAGCTGCCGCTGCTACATTGCTCAATCCTAATTGATTAGCCAGTCCTTTGCTGCTGAGCGGAAGACCCGCTACGGATGCTGCTACCATACTTGCTGCTAATGTCGATACTACTAGTTTCTTTTTCAAAGTCACTAAATATCCACCTCTTTATATGTATTTAAATTCCTTTTGTTACTATAGTCCTAGACCATTTCACCTTATGTCTACACTATTACGTATATCAACGATTCACCCAATAAAACCCATTCTACCACTATTAGGTAGATTAGTCAGCCCTTTCGGGGAAAAATGCCAAACAATTTGTGTCTATTCCTCCTTTTTTGTACGTGATTACCATGATTAACCTCACCATTTGCCACAATTTGCTGAGAGTTCTCGCGCATATAGTCGCGCATCTCAGGACCTAATTCTTTCTCTAAAACCACATAAGCAGCATTTAATCCAAAAGGACGATGAACACTGTCATGTGCATCAGAGGCCAACACATGTACTGCATTTCTACGACATAACTCCAGGGATAGCTTCTGAAGTTTATTCCCGAAGACGCCTGCAAGACTTTGTGCGGTTACCTGACCTAGTGATCCTAGCTCTATCAATCTTTCTAACTTAGAAGGATCGGCAGCTACCTCAGCATTACGCTCCGGATGAGCGATGACCGGAACGAAACCTTGAATGATCAACTCGTGACAGATTTCTTCCATGTTGCGCGGGACTCGTGAAGAAGGCATTTCTAGCAAAATATACCGCGAGTCTGCAAGACTTAGCAGTTGCCCCCGCTCCAGATCATCCAGTAAATCCCCGTACACTCTAATTTCCTGACCTGGAAGAACAAGCAGTGGATTTCCATGCTGATGAAGTTTCTCATTCATCAATTCCACTGCTTCTCTTATACTGGAGGCATTATTCATATATTGACCGTTGGCGTGATGTGGTGTGGCAATGACGGAAGTAATCCCGTCTCTGTAGGCGTCATGCGCCATGGCGAGAGCGGATTCCCAATCAGCGGCTCCGTCATCCATAAAGGGTAAGATGTGGCAATGGATATCTTTCATATGTTATCTATCGGTCCCTTCTCACAGAAAATTTAGTTTTAACGGCAAAAAAAACAACCATTCCCCAAAAGGAACGGTTGCTTGATTGTAAATGAGTTCTGTCTTAAGCTTCAGTAGATTCTTCTTGCTGAGGTTCAATTGCATCTATTTCAGCATCCTCAGAATCTGGAGTTTCATCCTTCGAGGAGAGAACATACCCGTCGATTAAGCCCCAAAGTTCTTCTTTACCAAGGCCAATCTCTGAAGAGAATGGAATGAAATTATCCCCTGGCAGCACGCCAAGCTCCTGCTTCATGATCTTAATATGCTTTTGCCAGCGAGTCTTCGGAATCTTATCCGCCTTTGTCGCTACTACACACATAGGAAGATCATAATGCTTCAACCAATCGAACATCATCTTATCATTACTGGTCGGCGGATGACGTAGATCCACGATGAGCAGAACAAGCTTCAACGTATCGCGCTCAGAGAGATATTTCTCCACCATCTTGCCCCATGTTGCACGTTGCGTCTTCGACACTTTAGCATATCCGTAACCTGGAAAGTCAACAAAATACATGCTGTCTTCATTGATACGGTAATAGTTCATATGCTGGGTCTTACCTGGGGTGGAGCTTGTCCGAGCCAGATTCTTGCGGTTAATCATTCGGTTAATGAGGGAGGACTTCCCTACATTGGAGCGCCCTGCCAGAGCAACCTCTGGCAAAGCATCATCAGGGTATTGATCAGGGCCAACGGCACTGATTATAAATTCGGCAATATTAACTTTCATAGGACTTCCTTTCTAATGCACACTACTCGGTGGCTCACTGCTAATTTCATTATGATGCTCTACTAATGCATGATGCAAGACCTGATCCATAGTAGATACTGGTATGAACTCCACATCATTACGCACGCTCTCTGGAATTTCTTTTAGATCACGTTCATTGTCTTTTGGAAGAAGGATCTTTTTATATCCGGCGCGGTGTGCAGCGAGAGATTTTTCTTTCAGTCCACCGATCGGCAACACTCGTCCACGCAGGGTGATCTCACCGGTCATCGCTACATCCTTCGAAACATAACGCTTCGTGAGTGCGGAGATCAACGCGGTAGCAATAGTAATCCCTGCAGATGGGCCATCCTTCGGAATCGCACCTTCAGGAATGTGGATATGAATATCAATCTTCTCATAAAAATCGGGCTGGAGCCCCAGCTCCTCCGCCTTCGAACGTGTATAACTGAAAGCAGCCTGCGCCGACTCCTTCATTACATCGCCCAGTTGTCCAGTAAGTGTCAGCTTGCCCGTCCCCTGCACAACCGTCACTTCGATCAGCAGTGTATCGCCACCAACCTCAGTCCAGGCCAGCCCAGTTACTGTACCGATCTGGTCTTCGAGCTCTGCCATACCGTAACGGTATTTCGATGCACCTAAGTAATCCTTGATGTCATCCGGCAGAATGACCACACTTTCTTTTTCCTTGGACACAATCTGTTTCGCGGCTTTGCGGCATAACGCTGCAATCTGCTGCTCCAAATTACGCACTCCGGATTCACGGGTATATTCACGCACGATACGCAATAAACTGTCATCCTCGATGATCAGTTGATCTTCTGCAAGACCGTGATTCTTCTTCTGTTTCGGCAAAAGATAACGGCTACCAATCTGCAATTTCTCCAGTTCTGTATAACCCGGAATGAACAGCATTTCCATCCGATCGAGTAGCGGACGCGGAATGTTATGAACCACATTTGCAGTAGTCACAAACATAACGTTCGACAAATCAAACGGCAGCTCTACAAAATGATCACTGAACGAGTTGTTTTGTTCTGGGTCCAGCACCTCAAGCAATGCCGAAGATGGATCTCCCCTGAAATCTGCAGCCATCTTATCAATTTCATCTAACAGAATAACCGGATTAATCGTACCTGCCGTCTTCATCCCTTGGATAATTCGGCCTGGCATTGCACCGACATAAGTCCGGCGATGACCACGGATTTCCGCTTCATCACGCACACCGCCAAGCGAAATGCGAACGAACTTACGATTGAGTGAACGGGCAATGGAACGAGCCAGTGAGGTTTTGCCCACACCTGGAGGCCCTACAAGACATAGGATCGGACCTTTTAGCTTCTTCACCAGCTGTTGAACGGCTAAATATTCCAATACCCGCTCCTTTGGTTTTTCCAAACCGTAGTGGTCCTCATCGAGTACTTGCTCTGCCTTCTTGATGTCAAGGTCATCTTCAGTCTGTTCATTCCAAGGAAGACCCAGCAGCCAATCCACATAATTGCGAATTACGCCGCCTTCCGCTGAGCTTACTGGCATTTTTTCCAGACGATCGATTTCCTTCTCCATCTTCTCTTTTACACGTTCAGGCAAATTCTTTTCTTCCATTAGAGTCCGCAGCTCTTCCGCTTCTCCCACTCGACCTTCCTTCTCACCGAGTTCTTTCTGGATCGCTTTCATTTGCTCGCGCAAATAATATTCCTTCTGCGTCTTCTCCATCTGCTTCTTCACACGTTGATTGATCTTGCGTTCAAGCTCCAGCACTTCACGCTCATTATTAAGTATATCAAGAAGCTTCTCCAGCCGTTTACTAACATCAATCGTCTCTAGAATTTCTTGCTTATCCTTAATTTTTAGCGATAAATGACTCGTAATAACATCCGCAAGGCGACCGGGCTCTTCAATATCGGATACAGCAGCCAGCGTCTCTGGTGTCACTTTTTTGGATAACGTTATATAGTGTTCGAACTGATTAAGTACTGTACGCATCAGCGCATCACACTCTTGATCGCTATCTTCTTCTTCTGGTAGCTCGCGCGCCATGACCTCATAATACTCATCATTATCGATATAATTAATAATTTCGGCTCGTTCTACACCCTCAACCAGTACACGAATCGTACCGTTTGGCAGTTTCAGCATTTGTCGCACATTCGCAACAGTACCGACCCGAAAAATATCGTCCTGACCAGGCTCTTCAATATTCACTTCCGACTGTGAACAAAGAAGAATCAAATTATCTTCAACCATAGCTTTTTCTAGTGCCCGAACTGACTTCTCACGGCCCACATCCAAGTGAAGAACCATGCTTGGGTACACAAGAAGACCTCTTAGCGGTAATAAAGGAAAACGACGACCTTTTGTTTTATTTGTCATCATCGCTTTCGCACCTCCCATGGCTCTCAATTAATCTCATATGAATTCATTCTAACAAAAGCAGCCCCAAAACACCAACAAAGTACTTGCAATTTAAGAATAAACAACCTTATTATCCTTAAAAAACAGCAACGTTTCTCAAAGAAATGTAAGGATTATGGAAAGTGTGAATCTATATTTTAAAAAAGGAAGCAGCAGACACACCTGCAGCTCCCTTTATTTTACAGCGGTAAGTCTCGATTTACTCGTCCACAACTCAATACAACCTAGCTCACATTTGAAGTTATAATTTAAGCTTAGCCCTTTGCAGATTCCCCAGCGGCATCAGCCTTCAGCAGTGAAGGTGCTGCAGAGAATAGCTCGCCGGCTACTGCAGGAAGCCTTACATCTGCTGTATCGGCACCAAACAGATGACGGAACACTTCTTCCACCGTTTCCATAGGTATGACTCGTAGAGGGGCGAGATCAGCGAATAAGGACTGCCAGTTTTCTTTTGGAATAAGCACCGTAGTAGCTCCCGCTTGAAAAGCAGCCTCCACCTTCGCAATTACACCACCAACAGGCTTCACGCGGCCATGAATGCCTATCTCACCAGTGATCGCTACGGTATTATCCACGGGCAGACCACGAATAGCGGAGACGATAGCCACGGCCATCGCAATTCCTGCTGAAGGTCCATCAATCGGTGTACCCCCAGGGAAGTTGACATGCAGATCATAACGGTCCGGCTCCAGATTCATGGTGCGCAGTACGGTCAATACATTCTCAACCGAGCCTTTGGCCATACTCTTTCTCCGAATCGTGCGAGAACCTCCACCGATCTCTTCCTCATCTACTACTCCGGTTACGTTCAGTCTACCTTGACCATTCTGCGCAGGCGCTGCGGATACCTCGATTTCGAGCAAGGTGCCCATACCTGGTCCATACACTGCGAGCCCATTAACTAATCCAATCTGAGGCGCCGAAGGAATCTTGCGTTCTGTACGAAGTGGAAGCTGGCTACTGCCTGCTACCCATTCTACATCAGCAGCGTTTAGCGTATCTCTTTGCTCAGTTAGCGCTAATCCAGCTGCGAGCTGAATCATATTAACCGCCTCCCGGCCATTTGTTGCATATTGCTGCACTACAGTGACAGCATCCGGGCTTGGCTTCAGTCCGATCTTCTGTATCGCGTCACGCGCGATGACTGCAATCTCATCCGGCAATAGCGGACGGAAATAAATCTCCATGCAGCGCGAGCGCAGCGCGGGAGAGATCTCATCCGGGGAACGCGTAGTAGCGCCAACTAACCGGAAATCAGCGGGTAAGCCATTTTGAAAAATATCATGAATATAAGCCGGAGTGTTATTATCCTCCGAATTATAATATGCGCTCTCTAATAGCACCTTCCGGTCCTCCAGCACCTTTAAGAGCTTATTCATCTGAATGGGGTGAAGCTCACCGATCTCATCCAGAAAGAGAATCCCGCCATGCGCCTTCGTCACCGCTCCCGGCTTCGGTTGTGGCACACCCGCCACGCCCATAGCTCCGGCGCCCTGATAAATAGGATCATGCACCGATCCGATTAACGGGTCGGCAATACCACGCTCATCAAAACGAGCGGTTGTGGCATCGATCTCTGTGAATTTGGCGTCACTTTTAAAAGGGGAAAGAACATTTTTTTTCGCCTCTTCCATGACTACACGCGCTGCGGCAGTCTTGCCAACTCCTGGCGGACCATAGATAATTACATGCTGCGGGTTAGCGCTGCATAGTGCGGCCTTCAAGGCGCGCAGCCCGTCTTTTTGCCCGACAATATCTCCAATAGAAGCCGGCCTAGTTTTCTCCGACAATGGTTTGGTCAGTGAAATCATTCGCATTTTTCGAAGTTTATCCAATTCCTTGCGCGACTCTCGTTCTACTGCTGTCTTGTTTGTCTTTTGACCCCGCAGCAGATTCCAAAAGTATACGCCGATAACCAGCGCGAAAAAGAGCTGCACGATCATCACAACTATACTTAATTCCATAGGTCATCCTCCTGTTTCGTTCAGTCTACCTTTCCACCTTTGGCTACTATTAGGTAGTATAGCCGT
The DNA here is from genome assembly GCF_041956825.1 of Paenibacillus sp. RS8. Taxonomy (NCBI): domain Bacteria; kingdom Bacillati; phylum Bacillota; class Bacilli; order Caryophanales; family Paenibacillaceae; genus Paenibacillus; species Paenibacillus sp. RS8. The sequence goes on from NZ_CP168131.1 coordinate 81,315, forward strand.
TTCGGTAATTAGTAAACGCACAATTGAGGATTTGTTGAATTGAGTATCTCCATACGCCGAAATCGCTTAGTGCGCAGAGTATCCTTTGGCTTGGAATGGGGATGCCATTGCTAGCTTACCGACAATTGCGGAAATCCTCCCTGATTATTCGTTATATATGCTCTCTACGCTGACAATTGCGGAAATTCCCCCTGATTATTCGCTCAGAAAGGCTCAAAATGCGGAAATCGCCCATTAATTAGGGAGTTTTTCCGCAATTAAGCCCATTACGAGCAATATCAAGCATAGATCAGGGAGAATTTCCCTAATTAGTTGGCGTCCATCGGTATCCAAAATTCGCTCCATTCATCACACTCACTAAGCACGCAAAGTAACCTTTTGTTGGGTAATTACCTTCATTACTCTACAGCCCTCGGTATCCAAACTTCGCTCCATTCATCACACTCACTAAGCACGCAAAGTAACCTTTTGTTGGGTAATTACCTTGATTACTCTACAGCCCTCGGTATCCGAACTTTGCTCCATTCTCAACACTTACTAAGAACGCAAAGTAACCTTCAGATGGGTAAGTACCTTGATTACTCTACAGCCCTCGGTATCCAAACTTTGCTCCATTCATCACACTCACTAAGCACGCAAAGTAACCTTCAGATGGGTAAGTACCTTGATTACTCTACAGCCCTCGGTAACCAAACTTTGCTCCATTCTCCACACTCGCTAAGCACGCAAAGTAACCTTTAGATGGGTAATTACCTTGATTACTCTACAGCCCTCGGTATCCAAAATTCGCTCCATTCATCACACTCACTAAGCACGCAAAGTAACCTTCAGATGGGTAATTACCTTCACTACTCTACAGCCCTCGGTAACCAAACTTTGCTCCATTCTCCACACTCGCTAAGCACGCAAAGTAACCATTAGATGAGTAAGTACCTTGATTACTCTACAGCCCTCGGTATCCAAACTTTGCTCCATTCATCACACTCACTAAGCACGCAAAGTAACCTTTTGATGGGTAAGTACCTTGATTACTCTACAACCCTCGGTATCCAAACTTTACTCCGTTCATCACACTCGCTAAGCACGCAAAGTAACCTTTTGTTGGGTAGTACCTTGATTACTCTACAGCCCTCGGTATCCGAACTTTGCTCCATTCTCAACACTTACTAAGAACGCAAAGTAACCTTCAGAACAGTATGCCGATTGCCGATAATTGGGGAAATCCTCCCTGATTTTCGTCATATTTGCTCCCTACGCTCACAATTGCGGAATTTCTCCCTGATTATTTGCTCAGAAGGCTCAAAACGTGGAAATCGCCCATTAATTAGGGAGTTTTTCCGCAATCTAGCCTATTTCGAGCAATATCAAGCATAGATCAGGGAGAATTTCCCTAATTACTTGTCACTACTTCACACTTTGCTACATTCTGTTCAATCCCAATAATAAAGAACATCACGTGCCAGTTTATACTCAACATTTTTAACACCAACTCCCCTTCTTACTGGAGCCAGCCAGCCTTTTTCGCATAAATTAACTAACATCGTTCGTACAGTCTTGGGATCTAACCCAAAGTAATCTGACACATCTTTTGGACGCACTGTCCCAGCTTTACGGACAACTAAACGGATAATTTCCTTCTCAGCGAGTAGAAGTCTACCGCCCGGTGCACTAACAACCTGATGTCGACTTAGCGCCATAGTCAGCAATGTGATGCATAAATCAGGCCGCTCGTTCACATCATCATAGGCAAATGAAATTACTTGGTACCCCATCCCGTACAGGAAAGTTTCACGATTCAGCTCATTGCTATACTTTTGTCGGTCCATGTCTCGTACATGTGCTGCATAACCCTTGATCTCGAACAACAGCTTCACTGGTCCTGGCAAATACGCAAAGTCAGCAAAGTATGATCGTCCGCGCCAATCCAGCACCTCATACTCCGGATGCAGATCCTTGAAGTCCCCACGAAGCGGCCACCATACATTCTGCAAAAACATTTCTTCGGCATGACGATGTCCTCTCTCCAACCTTCCCCGTCTTTCACCTGTCCTGCTTGTTAGATGTCGCTCTATAAATGCTTCATGGGCTTGTTCATAATTCATTCGATGTTCCCCCTATAAAATTAATTTCACGTAAAAAAAAGAACGCCCCGTTCCCACCACCAGATAAACCGGGGTGTAACAGGGCGTTCTTCGCCACCTATTATTAACGAATCATAAATTCGTAAAAGACCAGATTACTTCGATTGCACAGGAGGTGCAAGATTAGCGTGTGCACGGCCTGGAATTTCACCAGTTTCCTCATACGCCACAACAATCGCATCAATTTCCTTCTTCAGCTCGTTCACTAGTTCCGCTTCAGGGACTTTACGAATCATTTGTCCGTAACGGAACAACAAACCTTCCCCACGGGCACCAGCAATACCGATATCTGCTTCACGTGCCTCACCAGGACCATTAACGGCGCAGCCAAGCACGGAAACTTTAATAGGCACCTTAAGCTTCGAAATGTATTCTTCCACCTCATTAGCGATGGAGAAAAGATCGATATCCAGTCGGCCGCAAGTTGGACAAGAGATCAGCGTTGCCGCGTTAGAGATCAGACCAAAGGTCTTCAGCAGCTCGCGTGCCACCTTAACTTCTTCCACTGGATCAGCGCTAAGCGAGATACGCAGGGTGCTGCCGATGCCCATAGAGAGCAGTGCACCGATACCCGCGGAGCTTTTTACTGTACCGGCAAACAAGGTGCCGGATTCTGTAATCCCAAGGTGCAGCGGATAAGGAATGACTTCCGCAGCCTGACGGTAAGCTTCGATGGCCATAGGCACATCGGATGCTTTTAAAGATACGATAATGTCGTGGAAATCCAGCTCTTCCAAAATACCAATATGGTACAGTGCACTTTCTACCATAGCTTCTGGAGTCGGATATCCGTATTTCTCCAAGAGATGATTCTCCAAAGAACCGGCGTTTACACCAATCCGAATCGGAATTCCTTTTTCTTTACACGCTTTAACTACTGCTTCTACCTTCTCCCGACGACCGATATTGCCCGGATTAATCCGTACTTTATCGATGCCGTTCTCAATAGCCATCAGCGCGAGCTTATAGTTAAAATGAATATCCGCTACGAGTGGGATATGAATCTGCTTCTTGATCTCCTTAATCGCGGCGGCTGCCTCTTCATTGTTGACAGTAACGCGTACCAGTTGGCAGCCTGCTTCCTCAAGCCGTAAAATTTCGGCTACAGTAGCCTCCACATCAGCTGTTTTGGTTGTACACATGCTTTGAATCGCAACCTCGTTGTTTCCCCCAATAATGAGCCCGCCAACATTGACAGGACGGGTTTGGTGTCTCAAGAACATGATTTTTCTCCCCCATAACGCCAAAGCTCCACCCCTTCGCAACCGCTAGTGAAGCGGGATAAGCGGAAGAAAGGTGGAGACAGTGACATGTATTGTTAAGGTAAGCGACTTACGCGCTTTCCTCTTTCTTCTTATCTTTCTTAAGGTTCAATTCAGGCAAAGCCTTCTCTTGAACGACCTGCTCCGTGATCACACAATCCTTGATATCATCGCGTGAAGGAACTTCATACATCACATCAAGCATGATGCTCTCAATAATCGCGCGCAGTCCACGGGCTCCCGTATTGCGTTTGATCGCTTCCTTGGCAATTGCTTCGAGTGCCAACGGTTCGAACTTCAGCGCTACGTTATCCATTTCCAGCAGCTTGATGTATTGTTTCGTGAGTGCATTCTTAGGCTCGGAAAGGATACGCACCAGCGTATTCTCATCAAGCGGCTCCAAAGTCGAGATAACCGGTAGACGGCCTACAAATTCAGGAATTAATCCGAATTTGAGCAAGTCTTCAGGCAATACCATCGACAAATATTCGCCAGGCTTGAGATCCTTTTGTCCTTCAACCGCTGCGTTGAAGCCAATGACTTTTTTACCGATACGGCGTTTAATCATTTGCTCCAGACCGTCAAAGGCACCGCCAACGATGAACAAAATGTTCGTCGTGTCGATTTGAATAAACTCTTGATGTGGATGCTTACGTCCACCTTGTGGAGGTACAGAAGCAACTGTTCCTTCCAGAATCTTCAGAAGCGCTTGCTGAACACCTTCACCGGATACGTCACGAGTAATGGACGGGTTCTCGGATTTACGTGCCACTTTATCAATCTCATCAATATAGATAATGCCGCGTTCGGCTTTCTCCACATCATAATCTGCCGCTTGAATCAGCTTAAGCAGAATGTTCTCAACATCCTCGCCGACATATCCAGCTTCCGTTAGGGAAGTAGCGTCTGCAATAGCAAAAGGAACGTTGATAATCTTCGCCATCGTCTGAGCAAGCAAGGTTTTACCCGAACCTGTTGGACCAAGCAAGAGAATATTACTCTTTGTCAATTCAACATCTTCGATCTTGCTTTGGCTGTTCACACGTTTATAGTGATTGTAAACCGCAACAGACAACGATTTCTTCGCTTGTTCTTGACCGATTACATATTGATCCAAAATGTCGCGGATTTCCTTTGGTTTTGGAATATCCTTCAGATCAAGCTCTTCCTCATGACCGAGCTCTTCTTCCACGATTTCCGTGCAAAGCTCGATACATTCGTCACATATATAAACGCCCGGTCCTGCTACAAGCTTACGAACCTGCTCTTGTGATTTGCCGCAAAAAGAACATTTCAATTGCCCTTTTTCATCATTAAATTTAAACATCTAACCACCCCTTTAAGATTTCATCGGTGAAGAAAGAACCTGGTCAATAAGCCCATATTCCTTGGCTTCTTCCGCGCTCATGAAGTTATCGCGGTCTGTGTCCCGTTCGATTTTTTCAAGGGGCTGACCTGTGCGATCTACATAAATTTGATTCAACTTCTGTTTCGTCTTGAGGATCCAATCGGTATGAATCCAAATGTCGGACGCTTGACCTTGAACACCACCGAGCGGTTGATGAATCATAACTTCGCTGTTAGTCAGCGCATATCTTTTGCCCGGAGCCCCAGCTGTTAGAAGGAGCGATCCCATGCTTGCCGCCATTCCTACACAAATGGTTGAAACATCCGGTTTGATATATTGCATCGTATCGTATATACCCATGCCGGCTGTTACTGAACCACCGGGTGAGTTGAGGTACAAGTGAATGTCCTTCTCGGGATCATCTGCTGCAAGGAACAGCAGTTGAGCAATAACCAGATTGGCGACATCATCGTCAATCGCACTGCTTAAGAAAATAATGCGATCCTTGAGCAATCTGGAATAGATATCGTATGAACGTTCCCCACGACTTGTTGATTCCACAACCATTGGTACCAGACTCATGCCACCAACCTCTTTTCTCTTTACAGATTAGTCTTATCGTTTCAAAAATATTTTAACACGTTCACGGCTCGATGTCATTTTTTCACTACAGCAGACCTGTCCACTGCTTGTCAATAATGATTGTCACGCCATTTTTTTATTACCATACGCTCATACGAATACCTATGTACTCACATATATCTGTGGCCGAGGATAAAAATAAGGCACGTAACGAAACTTACGTGCCTTATCATATCTGTATGGAGGCCGACTTACTTGGCCGTTCTAGGTAGTGTCAAAAAGATCTTACTCAGCTTTAGTGTCTTCAGCAGCTGGTGCTTCTTCTACTGCTTCAACTTCTACACTGTTGCTAACAAGGAAATCAATGGTTTTGCGCAAAGAAAGTTCTTCGCTCAAGCTGCCCAGGGAACCGTTAGCTGCCAAGATGCTGCGAATTTCTTCAGGAGTACGTTTGTAAGCTTCAGCCATAGTAGCCAACTCTTCGTTAACTTCTTCTTCAGAAACTTCAATGTTCTCTTCTTTAGCGATAACTTCCAGTACCAGGTTGTTGCGAACGCGTTTTTCAGCATCGCCTTTCATTTGGTTCTGCAAGTCTTCACGTGTTTGACCGGAGAAGCTAAGGAACATATCCATGTTCATACCTTGTTGACGAAGACGAGTGTCGAAATCACGAACCATGTTCTCAACTTCACTGTTGATCATTGCTTCTGGGATCTCAACTTCAGCGTTTGCTGCTGCTTTATCAACAACTGCGTTCTCACGAAGACCTTTCAGTTCATCCTGTTTACGGGATTCGAGCTGAGCTTTCAGATCCGCTTTGTACTCTTCCAAAGTTTCGAATTCACTTACATCTTTAGCGAACTCATCATCGAGTGCAGGAAGTTGTTTGCGTTTGATTTCGTGCAGTTTCACTTTGAATACTGCTTTCTTACCCGCAAGGTTCTCTGCATGATATTCTTCTGGGAAAGTAACTTCGATATCTTTGAAATCTCCAGTGGACATTCCCACTACTTGCTCTTCAAATCCAGGAATGAAGGAGTTGCTACCAAGCTCAAGAGAATGACGCTCAGCTTTTCCGCCTTCGAACGCTACGTCATCAACGTATCCGTCAAAATCGATCACAGCGATGTCGCCGTTAGCTGCTGCTTCTTCTTCAATTACAACGAGTTCAGCATGACGCTCTTGCAGACGAGCAAGCTCAGCGCTCAACTCTTCTTCAGTCACTTCAGCTTTTTGTACTGGAACTTCCAGACCTTTGTAATCGCCAAGCTTCACTTCAGGTTTAACCGTGATCTTCGCTTTGAAGATAAAGGATTGACCTTTAGCAAATTGCTCAATATCAACTTCAGGACGGTCTACAGGGAAGATGTCAGTTTGTTCAACTGCTTCACCGTAAGCTTCAGGAAGAAGAATGTCGATTGCATCTTGGTACAAGCTTTCTACACCAAAACGGGATTCAAAGATCGGGCGTGGCACTTTACCTTTACGGAAGCCTGGTACGTTAGCTTTCTTAACGACTTTGTTAAAAGCTTTATCGAGTGCTGCTGCAACGCGTTCTGCGTCAACTTCTACTTCAAGAACTCCAAGGTTCTTCTCTATTTTTTCCCATGTTGCTTTCATATTATACTTTTCCCTCCAAAATATAGGTTCACAAGTTTACTTCAAAAAATGATACAATCCACGCACAGAATAACCATTATATTATATACAACATTACTTTATTTATCAAGTAGAGAAGTCTTTACAAAACCCTTGATCGCACGATAAGCTCCCTCAAATTGAAAGCGCATGCCGTCTGTAATGCCGTACATTCCACGAGTCTCCTCTTCTTGCCGTGTACCGTTTAAGCTCTCGGATACAAACTGGTGTAACGCCCCTGCCCAAATATCCAGCAGCGCATCTTCTCCATCCAGTAATTTCCGATACTCTTCCGATCCATAAATCGACATGACGAACTGACCCCAGAGCTCCTGTGCAAAATAATACAGCGTAGGCTCGTGTACCTCCGCCTGTTCGGCTACCCGCTCCAGCACCTGACTCACCTGCGGTGGAAAATCCTCGGTCTGCAGCGGCACACTTTCAATCTCTACAATTGCTGTTTCGTGACCTCGAATCAGATTGACCGTACCCTGCATCCCACGCCGCCGAAGGGTCTGCAGGGTCCGAAATTGCAGCAGTGGGTGAACATTATCCCCCTGCAGCCAAGCCGTCAGCGCCTCATCGACTCCGCCGCCTTCCAGATAAGAAAGCTGCTCTAGTGCTAGGATTGTCGCCTCTGACAGCGGCTCATTCATTACCCGCTGCAGCAGCTTTTGAGGGTACCCCGCATCCTCGGTCATTTTTGATTTGGCCAAAAGACGGGCCATATCTTCTTCTCTTAAATCTTCGTCTTCGGGGTGAACGGCTCCTTCTGCATCTCCATTCTGGGACGCATAGGGGAACGCCGTTTCCAGCCATTCCAGCAAAGACCGCCATTCTTCGTAATTTCGCTCTTCCTGACCTTGACACTGCAGCAAAAAACGAAGCAGTTCCATCGCTTCCCCGTACCGTTCACTCTCCAGCATCACCGTAAGCTGGATTTGATAATAGTCCAGTGTCTTGGGAAACAGGACGATATTTTCTTTTGTGGCGGGGGAATCTGAATCTTTAATGAGGGCACCTCCTTATAGCTAATTATGTGAATTGAATTCTAAAACGTCATAAATGTTATTAAGACCTTAAGCTTCATCCGAAACTTAATAATTGTAGATTATAGCATACCCCGTACTCTTTTTAAAAAACAGCTTGAAAAACTTTAACGCATATGATAAGATAAATCCTGCTTGCTTTTCAGCCATCATTCATGTCCCGGTAGCTCAGCTGGATAGAGCATGCGCCTTCTAAGCGCACGGTCAGGGGTTCGAATCCCTTCCGGGACGTCAGTGAAACAGCCTTCCTTCGGGAAGGCTGTTTCTGCGTTCAGGGGATGTGAAGCACCGGGTTCTTCGGAGTGAGCATCGAAAACGTACGCTTCGCGTCAGCCCGTTAGGGCTGCATCCCGCACGCGACATCAGCATAACAGCCTTCCTTCGGGGAGGCTGTTATTGCGTTCTGCGGTAGAAACACTCGACGTATATGCTTAAAGAATACTCGACTCTTCAGACGCAAAATGTAATGTTAATCATCTGACAGGTTGTTGAATAATATGTGGCTGGGATAATAGCGATTGTTGTTATTAGAGGCTTATTAGAAGCATTCTAAGATACTATGACGACTAGGTACGCACGATTAACTATATTGGTTGAAGGAACTTGGAACTGGAGCGAGTGTGGTTAGTGTTCCTCGGAGTATCCTAAGGTGCTGTGACGACTAGTTTCGCACGATTAACTAGAATGGTTGAAGGAACTTGGAACTGGAGCGAGTGTGGTCGGTGTTCCTCAAAGTATCCTTGATTGTATATAGATGTGTTACGTTCATCTCATTAGGTTTGTTAAGAAACTTGTGGCTGAAGCTTGTACGGTTAGCGTTCTTCGGTACATCCTAGGGTCTGTGACGGCTGGGTACGCTCGATTAACTAGATTGGTTTAAAGAACTTGGAACTGGAGCGAGTGTGGTTAGTGTTCCTCGGAGTATCCTAAGGTGCTGTGACGACTAGTTTCGCACGATTAACTAGATTGGTTTAAGGAACTTGGAACTGGAGCGAGTATGGTTGGCGTTCCTCAGAGTATCCTAAGGTGCTGTGACAGCTAGGTTCGCTCGATTAATTAGATTGGTTTAAAGAACTCGGAACTGGAGCGAGTGTGATCGGCGTTCCTCGGAGTATCCTAAGGTGCTGTGACGACTAGGTTCGCTCGATAAACTAGAATGGTTAAAGGAACTTAGAACTGGGGCGAGTACGGTTGGCGTTCCTCGGAGTATCCTAATGTGCTGTGACGGCTAGGTACTCTCGATTAACTAGATTGGTTGAAGGAACTTGGAACTGGAGCGAGTACGGTTAATGTTCCTCGGAGTATCCTAGGGTGCTGTGACGACAGGTACGCTTGATAAACTAGAATGGTTGAAGGAACTTGGAACTGGGGCGAGTATGGTTGGCGTTCCTCAGAGTATCCTAAGGTGCTGTGACGGCTAGGTACGCTCGATTAACTAGATTGGTTGAAGGAACTAGAGGCTTGATGGTTGCGGGTTATGAGCTACTTGTTTCGGATTCGTGGCAGTTTAACTGAATGAGGACCTTTCAGTTATTGGAGCTTACTTAGGGTGAAGTTCCCGTAAACTGATCGGACGGGTTATATCCTGCCGATATTATAACATTAGGGAATTTCTCCCTGAAATTCGCCTGTAATCGCTAAAAAACAAACTTTTTAGGGAAATCCTCCCTAAATATTACCTAAAAACCTCTATTTAGGTGTAAATCAAAGATATTAGAGGGAGGATTTCCCTAATTATGCTTCTAAAGACGATAAAACACTGAATTATAGGGAGATATTCCCTAATTAGGAATAAACAACTTCAATTCATCCATCAATCCGTCGAGAATCTATCAGCACCTCATCAGCAACCCATCAAACCTTACAAACAAATAAAGGCCTACAGGTTCCCCCGTAGACCCTACTTCATTACTTCCGGCGATTTCCCAACCACAGCGGGAATCGAAATACAAAATTGATAAACAAAACTACAAATACAAGTACCGCTGCCGACTTATCAGCAATTTGACGTGCATCTTCTACAATCGCCTCGGATTGTACATACCAGAGGTGTACGGCCAGGGTTTCACCCGGTGAGAACAGATTGAAGTCCCACATTTCGCCTGAGGTACTGAGACCGGCAGTAAGGATAATAACCGCAGACTCCCCGAAAGCGCGTCCAGCAACAAGACAAATCCCAGTAACGATGGCAGACATTGCAACAGGTAGGACTACCGTGCGGATCACGTGGAATTTAGTCATCCCAAGCGCATAACCAGCCTCGCGTATATCCCCTGGTACGGCACGTATCGCTTCCTCTGTTACTCGAGCAAGCATAGGTAGATTCAGTAGCGCCAAGCTGACGCCCCCGCCAAGAATCGTAAGACCGATATCGAAATATTCCGCAAAAATCGCAAGTCCGAGCATACCGAACACGATCGAAGGAACCGATGACAGTGATTCCACGCAAATACGCAGTGCCCCTGTAAATTTATTATCTGGCGCATACTCAGCCATATAGATTCCCGCACCCAAACCAATTGGAACGGAAATAATCAGCGAGATAAACAAAATGTAAAAGGAGTTGAACAACACCGGGCCAATCCCACCACCTGCATCAATCTCTTCAGGTTGTTTAATCAGGAAATCGGGCCGAAGTGCCGGTAGACCTTTACTAAGAATCGTGAAGAGCAGCCAGAAAATCAGCAGCATGACTAAAGCCCCTAACGTATAAAACCCGATGGTCGCGATTTTATTGTTTCTTTGGGCACGCGCGGTATGCTTTGTACTTGCGAATCCGTTCACGCTGCATCCCTCCTTTTTCTACCCAACACGCGGATAATCAGAATTAATACAAATGATATTACTAGCAAGAGAAATGCCATCATATGTAGCGCATAGTTCCAAGTAGAGTCAAACTCTACATTAGAGATTTGCATAACGATGTTACTAGTCAGCACCGATGCTGGCGTGAATAACGTCTTCGCCAATTGCGGTGTATTCCCGATAACCATAACTACAGCCATCGTCTCACCCACAGCACGAGTCATACCCAGAATAACCGCAGAGATAATTCCCCGGCTAGCTGCAGGCAGTATTACACGCATGATTACCTGTAAACGGGTAGATCCAAGAGCATATGCTGCATCCCGATATTTGCGCGGCACAGAGACAATGGCATCATCACTGATTCGGCAAATCGTTGGCAGCACCATTAATGCGAGCACAAGTGCAGCTGCTAACAGGCCATCACCTAAGCTCTCCCCGCTAATTCTGCGCAAGAAAGGAAGTAATACCGTTAAGCCTATATATCCGTAAACAATTGAAGGAATACCTACTAACAAATCTAGCACTGGACGGATGAAAGTCTTCATCCATTTTGGAGCAATTTCTGCACAAAGCACCGCCATCCCCACCGAGATAGGAACTGCGATCAGCAGTGTCAATGCAGTTAGAGAAAGTGTATTTACAATGAAGGCAGCCGCTCCAAAAGAATCCTCTTCCGGCGTCCAATTAAAGGAAAAGAAAAAGTCCGCAGGCGAGAGATGGCCGAACAGAAGCATAGCCGTTTTGCCGATAAATAGAATTACAAGTCCAAGCACGAAACAAAGCGCGAGAATGCTGAATAGAAAATAAAACTTGAAAAATTTGTTGCTAAACAAATGTCTACCATGACGTTTGGAGTTAGCGGTAACCTGCGTTACGCTCTCTTTTCCCCTAGTTGCCAAGCCGTGGACTGGTGCCCCCATACTTTCCCTCCTGTAAGCGGCCACCCCCGTATCAAGATCGGAGCTGGCCGCTGTTACCGTTCAATATGATCTTTAGATGATATTAGCCCTTCATTGCTGCGATCGGAATGAATTTAAGCTTTTTCAGGGAACCTTGTTGGAACTTCTTGCTTTGTACGTATTCGATAAATTCTTTTGTTGCGCCAGTAGGTTGGCCCTTAGTCATGTAGTAACCGTAAGCCCAGATCTTATAAGATCCATTGATTACGTTGTCTGTAGTAGCAGCTACACCGTTGTGTTTAACAGCTTTTACGTCGCCACTTACATATACAAGGTCGATATAACCGATAGAGTTAGGAGTTGTGCCTACTGCTGTTTTCATGTCACCGGAAGAACCAGTTTCTTTGTAGTTCTTAGCTTTTTTAACGATTTCTCCGCCATCCAAAGCTTTAGCTTGATAGTTAACGCGTGTACCGGAACCGAAAGAGCGAGTGATAACTACGATATCAGCATCAGAACCGCCTACTTCTTTCCAGTTCGTGATTTTGCCTGCGAAAATGCCTTTAAGTTGTTCAGTTGTAAGGTTATCTACGCCAACATTTTTATTCACGATTGTAGCAAAAGGAATAACAGCTACTTTGTTCGCAACTTGGCCGTCAAAAGCTTTGAAGCCTGGTACGTCGATGCTAGCATCCCAGTCGCAAGCGCCGATATCGGCGATGCCTTTTTTAACAGCTTGAGGTCCAGTTACTGAACCTTTACCTGATGCTGCGATTTTTACTTTAGGGTGCAGCTTTTGGAATTCTTTTGCCGCTTGAAGCGTCAATGGAAGAAGTGCGGTCGAACCGTTAACTGTGATCTTACCTTTTAGTGAATCAGCTGCTGCTGCAACCCCTGCGAAAGATGCGGTTACCGCAATTACAGCCGTTAGAGCCGTTACTGTTAGCTTTTTGAAAATCTTCATTTGTATTATTTCTCCTCTCGGCTCTACGCCGTTAAAATATGATTGGGGATATTTATTATTTCGACAGTTGCAACGCTTTACCGCCTTGAACTACCCATACACCGCCGTCACTTACGATAGCAAGCTTACTTCCATCATTCGAAACTGCTACTTCAGATACATCTTCAGTGGAGCGGAACAGCTCAGTCTTAGCACCATTGTTATCAATGGAATAAACTACTGTGCTTCCATCTGCCGCTGAACCTGCCACAACCAAGCCGTTCTTAACGCCAGTAGACCAAGTTACTTCTACATCAAGTGCAATTTTGCTGCTTGTTCCGTCTGCTTTTACAACCTTCAATGTGTTAGCTGCGTTACCTTCAGCATCTGCGCTCAGGTAAACTACGCTGCCATCAGCAGAAATTTCAGGGTACAGCTTGTTATCCGGTGTAGTTGTCAGTGCAACTGGTTTAGCATCTTTTGTAGCCAGGTCTAGCTTGTAAAGCTGCTCTCCAGCAGAGCTGAAGTCTACAGTAAGAGAATCTTCTGTGCTGTCCGCATCGTTCTTAGCAACACCCGTCAAGTTAACGATATAAACGGCACTCTTTTCGTCAGTGGAAATGCGCAGTTCGGATTTATTTTCAACTTTGTCCGCCAATACGGATTTTACATCACCAGTTTCTACTGAGACTTTTGCAATTTTTTCTTGCTTGTCTCCTTGGATGAAGTAAATGCTTTTACCATCGTTAGACCATACCAGATCTGTTTTTACGCTATTATCAGTACCCAGTATCTTAGTAGCTCCGCTCGACAGGTTAATCAGATTTAACAAACCAGTCTCATCGTTGAAAGCTCCCCACTGTCCATCCGGCGATACCGAGAAATCCACTGCACTGTCATTTGATGAAAATACTTCGTAGTTACCTGGTTCAGTGCTGAATTTGATAAGTTGAGCAGTTTCAGCATCACTTTTGTTCGCAATCAGATTTCCAGCTGCTGTCCAGTGTAAAGTATCAAACAATCCTTCAGGACGAGCAAAGCTTAAAATCGTGCTGGCATCAGCATCCAGCTCTCCGCCTAATGCATAAACTAACTTAGTAAGCTCCACATAGGTTTTACCGTTATAAAATACTGGAGCAACGGTGAACGTATCAGTATTACCATCTACTTGATAGCTCTTTGAGCCTGTTTTGAGTTGGACATTATGTAATCCTTTGCTGTCATTAAGTTCAAACCCGCCAGCTCCAAGTACTAACTTAGCTCCAATTTCACCAGCTACCTGATTCAGAGCGTACAGCTTGTAACCACTACTATTAATGGTGTTAAACACAATCGGCGTACCGTTTACATTCCAAGTAGCTGTACCTTCTTTAACTGCTGTTTTTGCAGCGGCTTGATTGGTAGCTACAGATTTTACATTACTGCCGATGCTAGCTGCAGATACACTCCCAACGCCTACTGTTGCAAGAAGTGCTGAAGCCAACGTTGCGCTAATCCATTTACTGTTTTTCAATTAGATTCACCCTTTTCGTATAGGTAACTGCTAATGTCATTTTCGTCTACAATTGTCAACTCTGTTGCAGAGGAATGTTATGGAAATATTAACTATAATTATTTTTTTGAAAAAGTAGGTATATTAGCGTAATAGACTGCACTATCTAGATAAACCAAATGGACTAGACACCAAAAAACCTCATAGAGTATTGCTCTGCGGGGTGCAGTAGCTTTACTCCATGAGGTTTTTTGTAAATGTGATCTACACTAACTCTTCATTTAAATGCCTTTCCAACGTTCTCCGTACAGCTCCTGGGCCTTTGAGCATCTCATAGAAGTAACTTTCAATCTTGCTACCCAGACCGATTTCATATAAAGGTACACCAAAGATCTTCTGATTATCTAAAATCTCGTGCACATTAGAGTTCGAATCTCCCAAAGTCACTCCCTGCAGATGTGCTTGAAGTGACTCCATTAGAGGATCGGGACTTAGCTTAAATGAATTCCCTTCATCATCCACTCCGATCAAATAGCGGCACCATGCAGCAAGGGCTAATGGAATCGCCGTCAAGTCAGCTGGATTAAGATCTTCTCGTAGTACATAGGATTTGATCGTTTCCCCATAACGAATGCCCACCTTCTGCGACGTATCTGTCGCAATTCGCTGCGGGGTGTCCGGAATATATGGATTCGTGAGTCGCTCTTGCAGCACTTCATCCAAGAATTGCTGTGGTCCTAAAATGATAGGATCTACAACTACAGGCAATCCTTCCTTGTACCCAATCCTCTCGACTAATGAACGTAGGGTCTGATCCTGCATCTCATCGGAAATCTGCGTGTAGCCTAGTAGACAGCCAGTAACCGCTAAGGCAGTATGTAAGGGATTCAGACAGGTCGTAACCTTCATCGTTTCAACTCGGTTCACGGTCTCACGATCAGTGAATATAATGCCCGCTTCTTCTAATAAAGGTCGCCCATTCGTAAACTTATCCTCAATAACCAGATATTCACTAACTTCTGCGTTAACGAAAGGTGCGGTATGAGCGTTTCTCGAGGTAATAAGTATGTCCATACCGCCAATCCCTTGCTCCTGTAAGGCATTACGTACAGCCTCGGACGGACGAGGTGTGATTTTATCAATCATCGACAAAGGGAATGTTATCCGACTCTCGTCTTCGAGATACACTACGAATTCATCCTCCACAAGTCCTTTTACAGCCCATGCCTTGGCGATTGTAATCACGCTATTCTTCAGCATATCCCCGTTGTGTGAACAGTTATCCATACTAACAAAAGTCATCGGATACTGCCCTTTAAGATAACGACGGTAAGCAAGTGAAGCGATCACACTCATGCTGTGGGAAGGCTGCTCCGGCCCTTGCTCCATATCTTTTTTCACAATATCAAGGTACTTTCCATTAGCATCTGTTAAAGTGTAGCCTTTCTCTGTAATGGTGAAGCTGGCCATCTGCAGGCTCGGATTCTCAAAAATTTCAACCAGACGGCAGTAATCCTCCGCTCGATTTGTGTTCGCCATTACAGCCTCGGTAATGCTGCTGATGACCTTTTTCGTAAACTCGCCATTCGCATTCATTAATACGAGAAGTGTTAAATGATCATACGGTTTATAAATCTTGTCAATCAGCTCGTAGTCTGAGGAGGTAGCGGCGATAATACCTGTATCTGCTTTTCCAAGCTCCAACAGCTTCTGGTGAGCATTTGCAACAAATCCACGAAAAATATTACCCGCTCCAAAATGAACCCATTCCGGCCTAACACGTGTATTCTTCGCCACCTGCTCATAATCAAACTGAGGAAGCTCCACGTCAGCGTCCTTCCACGCCTCTGCACATGATTGAATACACTCTCTTGTCAGGAGCAGCATTCACTTCACCCCCGTCGTATTTTCTAGACTATCCCACACACCAAGTAAATACATGATCCCCATCGCTCTATCGTACAGCCCGTATCCTGGGCGGCAAGTCTTCTCTTCTCCCCATAAGTGACGACCATGATCTGGGCGCACATATCCCGTAAATCCGTTCTCATGATATGCTTTGACAACCTCTGCTACATCCACACTGCCATCCCGTCCACGATGAGAGACCTCAATAAAATCGCCGTTCTCAAAAACCTTAACATTTCGAATATGAGCAAAATGAATACGATTACAGAATTCCCGAATCATCGCTGGCAGATCATTCTTCGGATTCGTCCCGAGCGATCCTGTACAAAAGGTTAATCCATTATACGGACTATCTACTGCATCGAGTAAACGGCGAATCGTATCGCGGCTGCGGACGATGCGGGGCAAACCAAAGATCGGCCACGCGGGATCATCGGGATGGATCGCCATTTTGATATCCACTTCCTCACAGACCGGAATAATTCGCTTCAAAAAATAGATCAAATTCTCGAACAGCTTCTCTTCCGTTACATCTGCATAAGCGGCGAAAAGCTCATCAAGCTTCGCCAGACGCTCCGGCTCCCAGCCAGGCATCGTAAATTCGCCAGCCCCCTCCAGAATACGATTCACCATGTCGCGAGGGTTATCATTAACGGCTGCATTTTCATAAAAAAGAGCATTTGAGCCATCCGGCAATTCCTTGTACAGCTCCGTCCGAGTCCAGTCAAAGATCGGCATAAAGTTGTAACAGATCACTTTAGTACCGACCTTGGCTAACTTCCGGATGGTATCTATGTAAATATCGATATATTTATCACGCGTCGGGAGTCCAATTTTGATATCATCATGGACATTCACACTCTCTACTACGGCAGTGCTAAACCCTTTGCCCGTAATTTGATCCGCAACCTTTTGAATTTCATCCATTTCCCATACTTCGCCCGCTACCTTATGATGTAGTGACCAGACAATGCCCATTACCCCCGGAATTTGCCGGATATGATCAAGCGTAATGTTGTCATTGCCTTCTCCATACCATCTCCATGTCATGTTCATCTGGATAAAACCTCCTATAATTTCATATGTCGAGATCTTGTATACAAGAAATTATACTCAAATATTAGAGTTAAACATTGGATTTTGTCAATAACTTTAATACATCTAATAAAAACTTGTATACAAGTTAAAATGAATATATAATGAATCTTAATTACAAATTCAATGGCAATGGAGACGTAACTCATGTCCACCAAAAATGATATTTTGAACCTATTGAAGCGCGAAATCCTTAATCTAACGCTAAAGCCTGGAACCATTCTGAGTGAGACCGTGTTGTCCGAACGGTTTCAGATATCCAGAACACCATTGCGCGATGTACTTAAGCAGCTATCCCTCGAGTCCTATATTGATGTGTATCCGAAAAAAGGGAATCTTGTTTCGTACATTGATTTGGAATCGGTTGAGCAGATGATCTATTTAAGAAGTGTTTTGGAAAAAGATATTATCAAAGGTCTATCCGGCAGCCTTACTCTTAAAGGAATTATGGAACTTCAGAAGAATCTGGAAGAGCAAAAAAACGCCATCCATCAAGAACATGCATTTGAGCACTTTCTTGCCTTGGATGACGCCTTTCATAAGACGTTATTCTCTTTAGCAGGACATGAATTTTTGTGGGAACAAATTAAGTTCTCCCATGTGCATTATGAAAGATACCGCCGTCTGCATACTCTAAAGCAAGAAAAGCTGGAGAAAATTTTAAGGGAGCATCACATGATCCTGGATTGTATGACAAACCATGAAACGGATAAAGTGGATGCATTAGTCCAGCATCATTTGCGTGAAGATATGAACTCCTTATACTTGCTGGAGAATTTTGCGGATTATATCAAAACGTAATACACGCGTATTAACAGAGCCTACTTAATAACAAAAGGACCGCCTCATGCAGCCACGGTCCTTTTTTCATTTATCATTGTAGTTAAAATGACAAACTATCTTTCAAATCGGAACCACCCGAAATCGAACTGACTTCCAGGCAAGAAGATAAACGTTACTTTCTGCTCTCCTGTCACTTTCTCCAACTCAAATACTCGCTCTACATATCCATCTGATTGTGTAAATTCGATCAGTTGATGGTTAGACTCTTCACCCTCTTCGAAGCGAATATGAATGGTATTTTTATCGATCGGTGATCTTCCGCAAATAACAAGCCTTGAAGCACCTTCCGTGATAAAGTCCATCTGCTCGAACACAAGGGATACGTTATTCCCGATTCCTTCAACGCCCTGTTCAGCGATGGTAAATGTGTCACCGTAAATACGATCGCAATCTACAGCATGGTTCTGCTCGAACGCTCGATTCTTTTTCACAAATGAAAAGCCTTTAATATGCACCTTCTTCTGCAATACGAAACAAATAGAGCTGATGCCAGTGAGTCTCTTGGATAATCGATAGGTTGCCTCCTGATAAACATTCCATTGTGATTCCTTCTGATAAATAACGTCTGCCAAAAGTTCACTGTTCTCTTCGTCCGGCATGCCTTCCCAAATCTGGAGCTCGTAGGCTTCGTTAGACAATGCGAATAGGGGAATCGTTATCAAATCCGAGCCGTAAGGTCCAAAGTCAATCTCACGATAGGCAACCTGCGTCTCACCATCTCGACTCGTAGCTACGCCTCGTTCATTTCCGTTTCCGACTTCGCCTTTAAACTCGTCATATAATCCACCAGAAATGAATCCATACGGATCCTTAAAGGCCGTTCCCAGACCGCTCGCCGTAAATTCCAACTGTGAAATCAGCTTTGTCTTATCCGTACCGTTCTTACTCATACAGCGAACGCGGAAATTCCCATCTCCTAATGCCGTGATTTTGGCTTCTTTTCCAAACGATTCGATCCGGGCTAAATTAGACTCGATCCCAGCGTCATTTACAATGCTCCATGCCACTTCAGAATAAGAAGTATCTACAGGGTAGAGGTTTGCGCTAACGATCATTTCTCTTCTAGATTCATTGAACTGTTGCCCAGAATGACTTACAATCTCTATTTTCCGTAAAGGAATTTCTTCTTCATTCCCCAGCACACATGGCATATCTAAATTTCTTGTGTTTGCCGAAATACCTACTTTACGATCTGGCACAGGGAGTGATTGAAGCTGTAGCTTACTGCCTTCTACACCTCCCGAAGTAACCTCAACTGTAATCGTTCCAGCCTCTAAGCTGGCAGCCACAATCGCCATTAACTTGCCGCTAAACAAACGTCTACTCGTTCCTTTGTAAGGATCATAGTCCGTGCTATCTCCATTATCTAAACCGATTAACCGCCCTGCTCCGCTCACCTGGACTTGTACGCGATTGTTGGCATTCTCAACGGTATGACCCATCTCATCCTCCATCGTAATTTCGACGAAGATTAAATCTGTACCGTCCGCAAGAAGCGTATCCTTATCCGCCTTTAAGCAGATTCGACTCACATCACCAAACGATTCTCTGAAGTCTACTGCAATGATTTGGCCAGCTTCATCATAAGCGATGGCTTTAAGCTCGCCTGGTTCATAAGGAATCTTCCACCAGCCAGCTAACTGCGTCCCATGTTCATGGTCGATATCATAGGTCCCTACAGTCTCACCATTGAACTGCAATTCTATCTTCGGCGCATTCGAGCAGACTCGAACATCGATCATCTGGCCTGGATTAAAATCCCAATAGGTGAGAATATGCACCATCGGATTGCTCTTGTAATTCGTCCAAGCCGATTGATAGATATAATAAGAATCCTTCTTAAAGGTCGCTGTATCCATCTGCCCGAAGTACGAGTTCTTCGTATGATACGGTGTAGGTTCACCAATATAGTCAAAGCCGGTCCATATGAATTGACCTAATGAGAACGCCGCATCTCGCTCCGCAATAATACACGCTTCTGCTGACTTCGCTCCCCAGCTTGTAGAGCTATTGCCTAGCGCAGAGCATTGCTCATCGTCGTCAGCCAAGATGGATTGCTCGAATGGGAAGTGATATATTCCCCTACTCTGCACAATAGAGGCGGTCTCACTGCCATAGATGATCCAGTCAGGATGCTCTGCGTGATGCTGATGGTAATATTTTTCCGCATAATTGTAGCCTGCCACCTTTACGATGTCCGCACATTTCTGAGCATTCTCCCATGGCATATAGTTCGATCCAATGGTCACTTTTCCGTTGCCTCTTGGATCATAATGAAGAACGGCTTCCATCAGCATACTCGTTATTTCTTGGCCTCGTTCATCTGCATGTGTATCATAAATTTCATTGCCAATACTCCACATCAGCAAGCTTGGATGGTTACGATCTCGCATGACCCAGCTACACACATCTCTTAAGGCCCAGTCCTTGAAAAACCTTGCATAATCATATGAAGTCTTCGATCGTTCCCACATATCAAAGGCTTCCGAAACCACAAGCAGCCCCATTTCATCCGCTAAGTCCATAAGCTCTGCAGCAGGCATATTATGAGCGGTGCGTATCGCATTCACACCCATGTCCTTTAAGATCTTAAGTCTTCTTCGCAAGGCTGCTGTATTAAACGCCGAACCCAATGCTCCAAGATCATGATGCTCGCAAACTCCGTTAAGCTTAATTTTCAAACCATTAAGGAGCATTCCCTCTTGCGGATCCAGTACTATCGTTCGAAAGCCTATACGCTGTGTTACTACCTCAATGGTTCTCCACACTTCTTCAGAACCCTGATCAGATGCCATATATTGCAATTCCGTTTTCAGCTGATATAAATGCGGCTCATCCGTGCTCCATAATAAAGGCGTATCTACAGATAGCACCTGACTTACACGAGAGGGAGCTTGTGTTTGTTCTCCAGCTGAGAGCTTTTCTACACAGGTCTTTATCACTCGGTCCTGATGTAGAATGGTTTGCGAAAGCCGCATCTCTTCCGTGAAGTTCACATCGGTATCGACCTCCACTCGCCACTCGCTATCCTCTTGTACCGTATGAATATAAATCCCATCTGTCACGATGTGACTGGAATCTCTTGTCTTGAGCCATACATTCCGATAGATCCCCGCTCCTGAATACCATCTACTATTCGGACTCTGGTGCACGACCTTCACTAGAATTTCATTTTCCCCGTCTATGAGCAAATCTGTAATCTCGTATTCAAAGGAAGAATACCCGTATTTCCACTCTCCTACCCATTGATGATTCACATAAATCGCCGAGTCCATATAAATACCATCAAAGCATAACAATCTCTGCTTATCGTCCTTCTCCTTTATAAAACGCTTTCGATACCAGCCAATGCTATCCTCATACAAGTCTAAAGTATTATAAATCAACCAATCATGAGGGAGATCTACGGTATGAAAATCCAAGAATTCTCCATCCGTCACTTCTAAGGTGCTCTTAGCAAATTCCCAGCCTTCATTAAACAATCTTTTATGATTCAATATGTATCTTCCTTTCTTCTCGTAGGAGTATGAAACAAAGAGAGGGAACATTAGAAGGAGTGGCCCTACTGGACACACTCCTCCTAATGTTAATATTTAGTATATTTTGCGTTGAAGCCGGTCTGGGATACCGCTTTTTCGATAAAAATACGTATTGATGATATCTCTCCACTCGCGAGCATGCAGTGCCTGTTCATGCAGACGGTCTGCCACCTGCCCGTGTCTGCTATCGTCTATTTTCCCCTCAAGAGATTGCCACATCTCTTTCAGTTGATCTGCCTGTTCCACACCTTCAAAATGCGAATCATAAATATGCTCTATGACGGTTTTACCAGAATGAAGCGTATGCGTATACGGGACATGATGGAAGAACAGCAATAGCTCATCCGGACATGTAGTTACAGATTCATACAGATCTACATTCGCGCCTTGATACTGACCGACATATCCTGTACCTGTCTTCATTGTCCGGTCTACGCCAATGCCTTGTAGGTCCGCAAAATGATACGTTCCCCATTTCGAATACTCATATCCATCCACATTTGGACCGTAATGGTGATCCGGATTAACCATCCAACCTACCCCAAGCGGCGAAGTATAAGATTCATAGATATGCCAAGAGGTTAGCAAGATCTCACGAATAGTATCGATTAACTGCTCATCCTCTGCACTGAAAGTGAGCATTATCCATTCCTTCGCAATTTGCTCTGCACTTAATTCCGGATTCCAAGCGAGTCGACCGTAACCATACAGATTGGCCTGTGCTAACAAATGCCCTGTCCAGTTATGGTCATTGCCAATATTCGAAACAGCCGCGAAGCCGCTATATCTATTACCATACATGGATCCATCAACAACCCGCTTTACCGATGACTCCGAATCTGTTGCGTACGTATTAAAATCAAGAACTTCCTTCCATTGAGGGACGAGGTAGCAGACATGACGCTGTTGGCCTGTATATTCCTGCGTAATCTGAAATTCAATCATCATATTCGTGTGCTTCATAGCACCGAACAACGGAGATACGCCTTCTCGCACTTGGAAATCCATTGGACCATTCTTCACCTGTAAAATAACATTCTCCATGAATCGGACATCCAGCGGTTTAAAATGATCATATGCCGCACGTGCGCGATCGGTAGAACGATCCCGCCAATCCTGCTTGCAATTGTAGACGAAGCAGCGCCAGATGACGATTCCCCCGAAAGGCAATAAAGCTTCAGCTAGCATATTTGAACCCTCTGCATGATCACGATCATAAGTAAACGGACCTGGACGATTCTCTGAATCTGCTTTTACGAGGAAACCACCGAAGTCTGGAATCTCTTTATAGATTTCTATAGCCTTAGCCTTCCACCATTGGCGAACCTCAGGATCTAATGGGTCCGCAGTATTCAATCCCCCGAGTTCGATCGGACTAGCATAGTTAATACTTAGGAACAGCTTCACACCGTAGTTACGGAAGATATCTGCAACCCTCGCGATGTCTGGAAGATAGCGGTCCGTAATAAACATCGTCTCAAACCGATGTACATTGACATTGTTTATAGCAATCGCATTGATCCCTATCGAAGCGAGCATTCTCGCATAATCTTGCAAACGATCAAAGTCCTTAGTGATTTCGTTGCCCGCGTAGAATATCGACTTCCCTGCGTAACCACGTTCGATGCTTCCATCGATATTATCCCATTGATTCATCATGCGGAGCGTATTTACCGGATGATCCAACACGTCCAACGCTTCAATAGATTGACCCGTTCCAAGTAAGCGTAAGAATGCAAATACGCCGTACAGTAATCCAACAGGTGTTGCGGCACCGATTCCAATGCAATTCTTCTCCACATTTGTTCGAATGACATATCCTTCAAGCCCAACCTCTGTCCTCTCAGCTTCGCTGAAGGTATGCGTAAGAAGTGGATGATGACTGTCAAACGTACCGATTGCAATACAAGCTTGCTCAGCTATATCCTGAGACTGAGTAATGATAGCATCGATATTAAGCATTCCTTGTATGCCGCGTGTTAGTTCTTGCACAGCACTTTTGATCACTGGGTGTTCCTGATTGGAGGTCAAGATGTTATAACACCATGAAGCATAGCGCTCTCTTATGGCGCTCGATTGGATATTAGGATATTCGAGCCAAGCTTTATACCCTGCGTTATGTAATTCTGTTTTTTTCTTTGCCATAATTCGGTGTCCTCCATTAGTGTAAGACTTTTATGCCCAAATGTTGCTAGCTATGCAATGGTTCTCTTATACTTTTGTAAACGATAGATTAACCGCATCCCTACTATATAGGAGGAACACGAATGTGACGTACCATGCGCAGCAGGACTTACAACCGTTCCATCTCTATTTTGTATATAAAAGAACTAGTACAAATACAGATGACTATCAAGGAACATTCCATGCCCATCAAGGTGTTGAAATTCTTATTGTTCATGAAGGTAAAGGTACGCTGATTATTGATCAGAATAGTTATGAAATAAAACCAGGGATGATCTGTATTTTCCAGCCTTACCAACTGCATCATATTCAAATTGAAATTAATGAGGCGATTCCTTTCGTGCGTTCGATCGTGCATTATGAGCCTAGCCTATTTAAAGCTTATTTTGAGAAGTGGCCTATCCTGCAAAAGTTTTTTAATCATATTCATAGTGGCGATTTGGCCTCACCTCGATGGTATGAACAGCAGGACCTTCAATCCCTGACGGCTCTTCTGAAAGATCTGGATGAAGCGCTTCCAACTTTGCACAAAAATGATTTCCTTGAGGAGGTTTCGTTGTTTCTCATCACGTTCCTACATACTTTAAAGCCGTTATGGGATACACAGCATCAGACGACCTCCAGGGAACAACTGCTCCGCAAACCACATCAGGCAGAAAGTATCATGGAATGGCTGCAGTTGCATTACAAGGAACCTTTGCGGCTGGATCAAATGAGCAAGGATCTGCATCTTTCACCCCATCATTTATCCCACTTATTCAAAGAATGTACAGGCAGCAGTATCTCCAATTATTTAACGGTAAAAAGAATGCAAGAAGCGGTTCATCTTCTGACTTCAAGCGAATACACAGTCGCGCACATCGCCGAGGAAGTCGGAATCACGAATTGCTCTCATTTCTGCAAATTGTTCAAAACTCATTTCGGCACAACGCCTAATCGATTTCGGAAGCAATGGTATATCCATCATTAGGTTGTTGAATATTCCATCTGCCTCATTCCTAGTTAACATCATATCAAGCCGGTTCGTGAACAAGTATTCACATCTTGTGTAAAAATGCCGCTACTTTGCGATTTATACCTGATTTTAAGCAGCTTTCAGCCAAAAATTGAATACTTTACATTTACTGGATTCCGGAGCACAATAATGAGCGAGCGCTCACTCATTATCGTGTTGGAGAGCACTCTGTAACACCATTCAGTATCCCAGACTATTCAGAATCGAGGAGATGAATATGGGTCCGGAATTTCCAGTCATTTCAGTGAGCCGTGTCAGAAAAGCCTTTGGAGACAAACAGGTTCTCGAGGATATTTCGCTTCAAGTCGAACGTGCAGAAACCTTCGGTATACTAGGCCCATCTGGCTCCGGAAAAACAACGCTAGTGAAGCTGTTAACAGGTATCGACGTGGTGACCTCAGGCGAGGTAAAGGTGCTTGGTGTCACCATGCCTAAGCTATCCATCCTGCAGCAAATTGGATACATGGCTCAATCCGATGCCCTATATACGGAACTCAGCGCAAAAGAAAATCTGGAGTTCTTCGCTGCGCTATATGGACTTAAAGGTGCGGAGCGCGGCAAACGTATCAAAGCTGTTATGGAACTGGTGGATCTGCAAGAGCATCTGCGCAAAAGAGTAGATCAATACTCTGGCGGAATGAAGCGCCGCTTATCCCTGGCGATTGCGCTGCTCCATGAGCCTCCGCTGCTTATTCTTGATGAACCTACCGTTGGCATCGATCCTGTACTGCGTTTATCTATATGGAAAGAATTAAAAGCCCTGAACCAGAAAGGCACCACGATTGTACTCACTACGCATGTCATGGACGAAGCAGAGAAATGTGATCGCCTCGGAATGATCCGTGATGGCAAGCTGCTTGCCGCCGACACACCTGCCGGACTGCTTCAAGCCACTGGCTCAACTTCTATTGAAGAAGCCTTTCTATATTATGGGGGTGTCCGTTCATGAGAATCCGAGCGATCACCTTACGGATTTTGCGACAATTTATTCATGATAAAAGAACGATGGCCTTAATGTTCATCGCACCGCTCCTCGTTCTAAGCTTAATGAGCTTGGTATTTAACGGTGATGCCTATGAGCCAACAATCGGAATATCCGAAGTGCCATTAAGTATCTCAGCTGCGTTAAAAGAACAACAGGTCACAATCCAAGATTATGCCAGCGCAGAGTTAGGAAAAGACGCTCTAGTAGAAGGAAAGATTGACGCTTTGATCACTTTGGACGGAAAGGCCGGAGAATCACTAGGCATGCCCCAAGTGTTGTTAGAAGGCAGCAATCCAACGGCCAACAAGGCGGTAATTATGACGCTTCAACAGCTATCTCAGAAGCTTCTTCCTAGTACAGAGACACCATTACAATTACAGCCCCAGATCAGCTACCTATACGGTTCTGAGAATATGAAGACGATCGACCGCTTCGGTCCGATTATGATTGGTGTATTTGTTTTCTTTTTCGTATTCCTGATTGCCGGTGTTTCTTTCCTGCGAGAGCGGACTACAGGCACCCTTGAACGTTTGCTTTCCACTCCTTTAAAAAGATGGGAGATTGTACTCGGGTATGTATGTGGTTTCGGCATTTTCACCGTATTCCAAGCGCTGTTGATCTCATGGTTCTCCATTCAGATTCTTGGCATTATGATGACGGGAAGCTTTGGTTACGTAATGCTGATCACCTTACTCCTGTCGATGACAGCTTTGACACTGGGCACGTTACTATCTGCTTTTGCAGCTAACGAGCTACAGATGATTCAATTCATTCCACTCATTATCGTGCCACAAGTTTTCCTCAGCGGACTGTTCCCACTCGACACCCTACCACTGTGGCTACAGCGCATCGGCTACGCGACCCCGATTTATTATGGATCAGAAGCGCTTATGAACATCATGATCCGTGGCAAAGGATGGAACTCCATCGCTTTGGATGTCTATGTGCTGATCGGATTCTCACTATTGTTCATGATTCTGAATGTATTGGCGCTGCGCAAACACCGGAAAATGTAGCCTCACTAAGATCTTTCATCGGTTAAACGGAATGAACCAAGTTTGGAGGATAAATGTAATGAAGGAACACGATTCTGCGGATCAAAATATAGAAGAGCAGTGGATTGAAGAGCTGCTGGCCAGAAGTGAAGACGATAAACTGACACCGAAGCAGATTTCCATTTTGCATGCGGCGATTGAGGTGTTTTCCGAAAAAGGATACGCTGCTACAGCGACTAGTGTGATTGCTCAAAAGGCAGGCGTAGCAGAGGGAACGATTTTCCGATATTACAAAACCAAAAAAGATTTACTCCTGTCCATCGTAGCTCCCACCATGAGTCGTATGCTCGCCCCTTTTGTGCTACGAAATTTCAATGGGGTACTTGACGTACCCTTTGACAGTTTTGAAGAATTCCTGCGATCATTCATCAGTAATCGGTTGGAGTTTGCCCGCAAGAATTATAAAATTCTAAAGATCCTAATTCAGGAGATCCCTTTCCAGCCAAAGCTCAAAGAGCAATTCACGGAGAATATTCTGAGTAAAGTGCTGGAACGTTTCATCGAAATTGTTGAACATTTCAAGGCAAAAGGCGAAGTCATTGAATTACCTGCACCCGCTATTCTACGCTTCACTATTTCATCCGTTGTAGGGTATGTGATTAATCGCCTGCTTCTACAGCCAGAGAAGGACTGGAACGACGAAGAAGAGATTAACCTGACGATCCATTTTATTATGCATGGGATTGGTAGAGCCGCGGCTCCTATTTGATGCGCACGCCCGTTCTGTTATCATAAGAACTATATAATAATCGGACTTTTCGAAGAACAAGTTACGAGGAAGGAATTATGTTATGGGCTTTAGTGTAACAGAACGGGTAATTAAGCTGCTGTGCGGCAAGTCTATTTTTGAAAAAGGATTGGCTTATCACCAGTCTGGAAGCGTCGATATCCTTGATATTGAAGAACGAAATGAATCCATCCCAGATCTGCCCAGATCTCGTTATGAAGCGCTCGTTCAAGGGGGCATTGGCTACGAAGTCATGGTTGTCATTGATATCGATGGTGATGTATCGGCAGAGTGTACTTGTCCCGCTTACTCACATGGGGGGCCTTTCTGCAAACATATCGCTGCTGTATTGATCAGCATTGATGCCCTTGAGTCTACCGGAGAACAAGAGGAGCCTTCCGGGGCTTCCCGTCTTTCTTCTATAGAAGATACTGGGGTCTTAACCCCACGTATTGTTACGGATTCTACGCGAGACATAGGAGGAAATTCCAGAGATCAGCATCTGGTGAGCAGCCTGTTAGGCATGTTCAGCAACCATAAACCGCGTCCGAGTGGTACTGGAGCTTTTGTGGACAATAGAATCCCATTAAATGTAGAGTTCATCTGCAAGCCATTCACTTACAGCTACACCGCTACCATGCTGGGGATAGAAATAAAAGTCGGCTTGAAACGTCTATATGTCGTTCATAAAATAAGAGGTTTTCTGGAACGCATTCACCGTGGAGAAACCTTCGAGTTCTCTAAGCATTTCATCTATGATCCTGCCATTCACAGCTTTCGGAAGGAAGATAACATCGTTCTTCAGAAGCTGATTGAAATTGTCTTAAATGAAAAAATGTATCGTGACAACGTCACTAACTACTCTCCATATGGTGGTAACCTGGGAGGAGATCGCCTGCTGGCTGTCCCTCCTTTTTTCTGGGAGACGCTTCAGCCTGCGCTTTCAGAGGTTTCATCGGTTTATCTGCAACAAGGAGAGATACTACACGAAGGCATTCATATGTCTAATGAAGCACCGCCTCTTAGCTTTGCATTCGAGCAAGCCGAAGGCGAAGGATACCATCTGGATATTCAAGGACTGGAGCAGATCTCAGTTCTGGAAGACTATGGACTCGTGCTGTCTGAAGGGAAGCTGTTGAAGCTATCCCCTCAGGAATGCATGCGCCTATCTGAGATGAAGAAAATGCTGGAATCTTCCCGGCGAGATGGCATCGATATCGCACCTGAGCAAATGGAGCCTTTTATGGACAAGGTTATTCCTGGACTGAAAAAACTGGGCAACGTGCATATCGCCGACTCCATTGCTGATCGAATTGTACAACACAAGCTTACAGCGAGGCTTTATCTGGACCGTGTGAGAGATAGACTACTCGCAGGGTTAGAGTTTCAGTATGGTGACATCATTATCAATCCTTTAGACGAAAATGCCCATATTCGCGGTACGAACTTGATTCTTATTCGCGACGGCGAAGGAGAGGCCCGAATTCTGGAGCTAATGGGGCATGAATCCTTCGCCAAAACCGAAGGCGGGTATATTATGACGGATGAGGAAGGTGAGTACGATTTTTTGTACCATACGATTCCGTTGCTTGAGCCACTGCTAACGGTCTATGCGACCACCGCTGTCAAAGATAGATTGTTCACGGGGACCACGCCACCAAAGGTGAGCATTAGTTGGAATGAGAAAACCGACTGGCTTGATTTTAAATTCGACATGGGTGGTATTCCCGAATCTGAGATTGTGATGGTCTTGAAATCACTTCAGGATAAACGTAAATACTACCGCTTGCCCGAAGGGGCGTTGCTGCCGCTGGAAAGTGAGGAGCTTCAAGAAATCATCACCTTTATGAACGAAATGGGTATTCGGGAAGGTGAGATCAAAGGTGCCGCATTTTCTCTGCCGATTGTACGTGGTTTACATTTGACCTCCGCAGACGAGAAAAGTGACTCCGTTAAGCTTGGCAGATCTTTTAGGCGGCTACTGGCGAATATGCACAACCCTGAGAACCTTGATTTTCCTATACCAGAAAGTCTAGTTCCTGTGCTTCGGGATTATCAGCAGTATGGATTTCAGTGGCTGAAAACATTGGCCCATTACCGTTTTGGCGGTATTTTGGCGGATGATATGGGTCTTGGAAAAACGTTGCAGAGTATCGCTTTTCTGCTCTCTGAGCTTCCAAATATTCGTCAGAGTGGTCTGCCGGCTCTTATTGTCGCTCCGGCGTCTCTTACCTACAACTGGCTTAATGAACTCAAAAAATTCACGCCTGAAACCAAGGCTGTTATTGCAGATGGAAGTTTAACGGAACGCGGTCGAATTTTAAAAAATGCAGCAAAGGCTGATGTAATCATCACCTCTTACCCGCTGCTTCGCAGAGATGTACAGTTGTATGCTAAGAAGTCTTTTCATACCCTAATTCTCGATGAAGCGCAAACCATAAAGAACCATACAACGCAAACTGCCCAAGCTGTGATGGCTCTTCAGGCCCGGCATCGTTTTGCACTTACTGGGACTCCTGTGGAGAATGCGCTGGAAGATCTTTGGTCCATCTTCGGCACTGTATTCCCTGGGCTGTTTCCAGGCAAGAAGGCTTTCCACGATTTACCGCGAGATGTTATTGCTAAACGGGCACGTCCCTTTTTGCTGCGGCGCTTAAAGAGTGATGTGTTAAAGGAGCTTCCTGAGAAAATCGAGTCCCTTCAAGCCTGTGAGCTACTGCCTGAGCAGAAGAAGTTATATGTCGCTTATCTCGCCCGTTTGAAAAAAGAGGCGCTTAAGCATCTTACACAAGATAGCTTTGGCAATAATAATCGGATTAAAATCCTTGCGGGACTCACCCGTCTGCGCCAGCTGTGCTGCCACCCGGCTCTTTTTGTAGATGGGTATGAAGGAGGCTCCGCCAAGTTCGAGCAGCTTCTTGAAATCATCGAGGAATGCCGCAGCTCAGGTAAACGAATGCTAGTATTCTCCCAGTTCACAGAAATGCTTGGCCTAATTGGACGGGAGCTTGGATATCAAGGCATTCCATATTTTTATCTAGACGGTCAAACGCCTGTGTCACAGCGGGTAGATTTATGTAATAAGTTTAATGAAGGAGAGCGGGATATTTTCCTGATCTCTTTAAAGGCTGGCGGAACCGGACTCAATTTAACAGGGGCTGACACTGTAATCTTATACGATCTGTGGTGGAACCCTGCCGTCGAACAGCAAGCAGCGGATCGTGCACACCGAATCGGGCAGAAAAAAGTAGTGCAAGTCATTCGGCTCGTCACCCAAGGCACTGTGGAGGACAAGATGTATGAGCTACAACAGAAGAAAAGGAACTTGATCGATGAGGTAATTCAGCCAGGTCAGGAAGGGTTATCTACTCTGACAGAACAAGACATCCGAGAAATTCTGATGATCTAGGTGTAATGATGTTTGGAGAAAAAAAGGGATATCCTTCAGCCAAATGGCTTTTGGGATATCCCTTTTTCTGTAGTAAATACGTCATAATCATCATCAGATTATGCGATTGTAACTCCTGCACTAGCGTAGCCTGCAACGGTTGCTGCAACATCAAGGCCAGCCGTTACCGTTGAAGTAAAGACCAACAACAAGCGCTCTCCCACAGTTACAGGAATGCTCAAACCTGTGGTATTCCCACTGCTAATAGATCCAAGAGAAATTAATCCTGTAAGAGCAGGACTTAATGTAACTAAAGCCCCAGGTACTGCTGTGAAGGTATTGTTAGGTGTAGTAGATCTGTATAATTGAGCCGTGATTGTTACTGTAGAACCAACTAAACTAACGGAAGCTGTCGTACTGAAATAGGCTGCTAGAGAAGTAAGCGTTCCAGTTCGAGGAACTGAGAACGCAAAGTTCAGCAAGGTTCCAGCTGCTCCTGTAAGATCTATAGTGCCACCTGTAATAGCGATATTTGTTGCAGTGCTACCAAAACCAATCGCACTTGAAGTATTCAAAAGACCTCCCAATACTGTGGTCATAACAGCTGGCAGACCAGAAGCATATGGAATAATGGCTCCTGAACCCGTAGCTCCTGTTGCTCCTGTTACGCCTGCAATTCCGGTCGCTCCTGTTACGCCCGCGACTCCGGTTGCTCCTGTTACACCTGCGACTCCGGTCGCTCCTGTTACGCCTGCACTTCCGGTCGCTCCTGTTGCGCCTGCATTTCCTGTCGCTCCTGTTACGCCTGCGACTCCGGTTGCTCCTGTTGTGCCTGCACTTCCTGTCGCTCCTGTTACACCTGCGCTTCCGGTCGCTCCTGTTACACCTGCGACTCCTGTTGCTCCTGTTGCTCCTGCACTTCCGGTTGCTCCTGTTGCGCCTGCGCTTCCGGTTGCTCCTGTTGCGCCTGCATTTCCGGTTGCTCCTGTTGCGCCTGCATTTCCGGTCGCTCCTGTTGCGCCTGCATTTCCGGTTGCTCCTGTTGCGCCTGCATTTCCGGTTGCTCCTGTTGCGCCTGCATTTCCGGTCGCTCCCATTGCACCTGTATTTCCGGTCGCTCCCGTTGCACCTGTACTTCCCGTCGCCCCCGTATCTCCTGTGGCACCGGTTTCTCCGGTAGCTCCTGTATAACCTATATATTCACTATACAATTCAGAGTATACAAGCCGATGGGCAGTCACTAATTGGCCTGTGCTGCTTTTTCCCCAAACTGAGACTTGAATTGGATCGTCTATCTGAGCTGATGTTATGAATAAAAATTCGAATGAATCAAAATCTGCATAATAATCTTTCGTTAGCACTTGATTAGGACCCACAGTATGAAGTTCACTAACATATAGTGTTCTTGTACCGTTCATATAGTAGCCTTGAATTTGTATCATAGCCGCAGAAACATCACTCTGATTGACAAGCTTAATAGTAACCAGCTGGGTGGGTCTTCCTCCGCCTACCAGATTGTTTTCTATAGGTCCAGTAGATAAATAACTCAAGTTATCAACTCCTTTTATTTTTAAATAGATTGCCTACAAAAAGATTGTCCTACAAAAACTCTAAATAGTTGCGTTACTATAAACATTCCTCCGATCTACTCTAAATTCGCTAGCAATGAGCCTATTATATTTTTCAGTTGGAAATTTCCGGCTCTTAATAGTAATATTCTTATCTTGATTTAAGGTGTGGACATCCATCAAAAGCTACTACTATACATATTAAATACTTATAAAAACTCTGAAAATCTATCATCATTTAATTAGCTGTAGATCTTAGGAGCATTATTCTGTTCTCCCCATAACATGTCCCTTTAACAAAACAGAGGATAGCTCAGGAACCTTACTTACGCTCCAGAGTACCCCCTCTTTTTACCATCAAACTACGTGAATAAATTAAGTCAATTCATGAACAGACCAAACGATACCCGCTGTGTTAGCGCCGCCCAAATCCAAAGGAACCGTCAAGCCATTTGACACATAGAACAAACCAATAACATCACCTGCTGTCAGTGCAAATTCACCAGCCAACGTTACAGTCCCGCTTCCCAAAATAGCTCTCAAAGTTAGAATAAGCGCAACATTCACATCCAACACTGGAAATAATCCACTAACCAGATTTGTTGTTGTTGGAGAAGTTCTCTGAACTACGAAAGCTGGATTGATCGCACTGCCGAGACTAATTGAGATTGAGGCAGTTGTGGAATAGTTGATAGTAGCTTCAATTGAATATCTGCCGGTTGTCGGAATGGTATAATTGCCCCCAACTTCGTCGAAAGTCGGGCTATCATAAAATGGTGTTGTTACAGTCCAACCTGTTATTTGTGAGGAAGTGGAGACCGACAATGAAGATTTAAATGCCGAAAATCCCTCTTGTTGAATATTCGGACCCGTGACTCCTGTAGCTCCGGTAATACCTGTTACTCCAGTTACTCCTGTTGCACCTGTTGCTCCTGTTGTTCCTGTTGCTCCAGTCGCTCCAGTTACTCCGGTTGCTCCAGTCGCTCCAGTTACTCCATCTGCTCCTGTTGCTCCGGTAACTCCAGTTGCTCCTGTTGCTCCGGTAACTCCAGTTGCTCCTGTTGCTCCAGTCACTCCGGCTGCTCCCGTTGCTCCAGTTGCTCCGTCTGCTCCCGTTGCTCCCGTTGCTCCAGTCACTCCGTCCGCTCCTGTTGCACCAGTCACTCCGTTTGCTCCCGTTGCTCCTGTTGCTCCTGTTATTCCAGTTGCTCCCGTTGCTCCTGTTACTCCAGTCACCCCGTTTGCTCCCGTTGCTCCTGTTGCTCCTGTTGCTCCTGTTATTCCAGTTGCTCCAGTCACCCCGTCTGCTCCAGTCGCTCCAGTTACTCCTGTTGCTCCGGTAACTCCAGTTGCTCCCGTTGCTCCAGTCACTCCGTTTGCTCCCGTTGCTCCAGTCACTCCGTTTGCTCCCGTTGCTCCAGTTGCTCCTGTTATTCCAGTTGCTCCAGTCACCCCGTCTGCTCCGGTTACTCCGGCTGCTCCAGTCGCTCCAGTTACTCCTGTTGCTCCGGTAACTCCAGTTGCTCCTGTTGCACCTGTCACTCCGTCTGCTCCTGTCGCTCCAGTTACTCCAGCTGCTCCTGTTGCTCCGGTAACTCCAGTCGCTCCTGTTGCTCCATCTACTCCGGTTGCTCCATCTACTCCGGTTGCTCCAGTCGCTCCAGTTACTCCAACTGCTCCTGTTGCTCCTGTTGCACCAGTCACTCCAGTCGCTCCGTCTGCTCCTGTTGCTCCAGTCACCCCATCTGCTCCAGTCGCACCTGTCACTCCGTCTGCTCCCGTTGCACCTGTCACTCCGTCTGCTCCAGTCGCTCCTGTCACTCCGTCCGCACCTGTCACACCTGTCGCTCCCGTTGCACCTGTCACTCCGTCTGCTCCCGTTGCTCCTGTCACTCCGTCTGCTCCCGTTGCTCCTGTCACTCCGTCTGCTCCTGTTGCTCCTGTCACTCCGTCTGCTCCCGTTGCTCCAGTTGCTCCGTCTGCTCCCGTTGCTCCTGTTGCTCCAGTCACTCCGTCTGCTCCCGTTGCACCTGTCACTCCAGTCACTCCGTCTGCTCCTGTTGCTCCAGTCACTCCGTCTGCTCCCGCTGCTCCCGTTGCACCTGTCACTCCATCTGCTCCTGTTGCTCCAGTCGCTCCGTCTGCTCCCGTTGCACCTGTCACTCCGTCTGCTCCCGTTGCTCCCGTTGCTCCAGTGACCCCGTCTGCTCCATCAGCTCCTGTTGCACCTGTCACTCCGTCTGCTCCCGTTGCTCCCGTTGCTCCAGTGACCCCGTCTGCTCCCGTTGCTCCAGTCACTCCGTCTGCTCCCGTTGCTCCCGATGCACCTGTCACTCCGTCTGCTCCTGTTGCTCCAGTCACTCCGTCTGCTCCTGTCGCTCCTGTCACTCCGTCTGCTCCTGTCGCTCCTGTTACTCCGTCTGCTCCCGTTGCTCCAGTCGCTCCGGCTGCTCCCGTTGCTCCTGTTACTCCGTCTGCTCCCGTTGCTCCAGTCGCTCCGTCTGCTCCCGTTGCTCCAGTCACTCCGGCTGCTCCCGTTGCACCTGTCACTCCGTCTGCTCCAGTTGCTCCAGTCACTCCGTCCGCACCAGTCGCACCTGTCACACCTGTCACACCTGTCGCTCCTGTTGCTCCTGTTGCTCCTGTTGCTCCAGTCACTCCGTCTGCTCCTGTCGCTCCAGTTACTCCAGCTGCTCCTGTTGCTCCGGTAACTCCAGTCGCTCCTGTTGCTCCATCTACTCCGGTTGCTCCATCTACTCCGGTTGCTCCAGTCGCTCCAGTTACTCCAACTGCTCCTGTTGCTCCTGTTGCACCAGTCACTCCAGTCGCTCCGTCTGCTCCTGTTGCTCCAGTCACCCCATCTGCTCCAGTCGCACCTGTCACTCCGGCTGCTCCCGTTGCACCTGTCACTCCGTCTGCTCCAGTCGCTCCTGTCACTCCGTCCGCACCTGTCACACCTGTCGCTCCTGTTGCACCAGTCACTCCGTCTGCTCCAGTCGCTCCTGTTACTCCGTCTGCTCCCGTTGCTCCAGTCGCTCCGGCTGCTCCCGTTGCTCCTGTTACTCCGTCTGCTCCCGTTGCTCCAGTCGCTCCGTCTGCTCCCGTTGCTCCAGTCACTCCGGCTGCTCCCGTTGCTCCAGTCACTCCGTCTGCTCCCGTTGCACCTGTCACTCCGTCTGCTCCTGTTGCTCCAGTCACTCCGTTTGCTCCCGTTGCTCCAGTCACTCCGTCTGCTCCAGTCGCACCTGTTGCTCCGTCCGCTCCTGTTGCTCCAGTCACTCCGTCCGCACCTGTCACACCTGTCGCTCCTGTTGCTCCAGTCACTCCGTCTGCTCCAGTCGCTCCTGTCACTCCGTCTGCACCTGTCGCTCCAGTCGCTCCGTCTGTTCCCGTTGCTCCAGTCACTCCGTCTGCTCCCGTTGCTCCAGTCACTCCATCTGCTCCTGTTGCACCTGTCACTCCGTCTGCTCCCGTTGCTCCAGTTGCTCCGTCTGCTCCCGTTGCTCCAGTCACCCCGTCTGCTCCATCAGCTCCAGTCGCACCTGTTGCTCCAGTCACTCCGTCTGCTCCCGTTGCTCCAATCGCTCCGTCTGCTCCTGTTGCTCCAGTCACTCCGTCTGCTCCTGTTGCTCCAGTCACTCCGTCTGCTCCTGTTGCTCCAGTCACTCCGTCTGCTCCCGTTGCTCCAGTCGCTCCGTCCGCCCCTGTCGCTCCAGTTACTCCAACTGTTGCACCGAGTAATTCAGAATGAACAAGTCGGTGAGCAGTCACGATTTGACCTATACTATTTTTTCCCCATACTGAAATTTGAATAGGATCATCTACCAGGCTTAAAGTCGTAAATATAAATTCAAATCCATCAAAATCTGCATAATAATCTGATGATATTACTTGTTCAGGCATAACGTTAAAAAGTTCACTAACATATAAAGTTCTTGTCCCATCTATATAATATCCTTGGACGAGAACCGTAGAAGAAACAACATCGCTTTGGTTATCGATTTTGATCGTAACATGTTGAGTAGGTCGTATACCTCCCACCATGGTATTATCAATCGGCCCAGTAGATAAATAGCTCAATTTCTCAACACTCCTTTAGATTATTGCTGAATATTTTTCCCACGCTGCTATTCGATGAGGATCTACTAATTGCCCCGAAGCCTGTTTTCCCCAGACCGAAATCCCTACCTCTGCTTCAACCTCGTCTACTGTTGCAAACACAAATTCAAATACATCTAAATCAGCAAAATAGTTCCTAGTAAGAACTTGGTTAGGTGCGAGATTTAGCATTTCATTCACGTACATCGTTCTTGATCCATTTAATAAAAAGCCTTGAATGACAAAATTATATGGATTAAGAGAATCACGGTTAACTACTTTTACTGTTACGATTTGAGTCTGTCTGACCCCCAGAATTGAAGTATTATCTATAGGTCCAGTTGAATATAAAGCCATCTTTATTCACTCCTCTCTCCCACTGCAGTTTGAAAGATTACAAACTATAACACTAGTAACATGGTTCATAATTAATAGCTCTATATAGTAATATTCTGTATTTAAAATTAATGTGTGGACATTTATGCAAAGGAATTGCCATTCGAGTAATGACTACCTTCTATACTTTGAATTCGCAATCTACTAATCGAACAATCTAATACTCAAACATCTTCTAGATTTCACTGAGTAACACACCCTATTGCTTTTTTCGAAATATTCGTTATACTGATAAAAATTATTCAAGCATCGATGAGCGGGAGAGTAGTTAACGTGTTCTAGTCCTCAGCGAGCCGGGTAAGTGTAAGCCGGCACAGATCACCTAATGAAGCGCACCCGTGAGATGGACTTCTGAACCCAAGTAGGAAGCCCCGGCTAAAGACCGTTATCCTGTAAGGTGGCTAAACGTCTGTTTAGCAACGAGAGTGGTACCGCGAGCGCTTAAGCCCTCGTCTCTTTTGAGACGAGGGCTTTTTTGTATTTTCTAAGGAGGGTATAACATGTTAAAGCAAATCATCAAAAACAGCATTGAACAAAGTGTAAAAAAAGTGTTCCACAGCTTAGATATTTCCTACCCTAAGGATGTTGCTATTCTAATCGAACAGCCAGCGAATCTGGAGCATGGTGATTATTCCTGCAATATTGCTATGCAGCTAGCTAAAACCCTGCGCAAATCTCCTCTCGTCATAGCCGAATTAGTAAAAACAGAAATTAAACTACAAGAGAGTTACACAGGTCTTTTACAAAAAGTCGAAATAGCTGCTCCTGGTTTCATTAATTTGTATATCGATTGGCAGGTGTGGGCTAAACATTCCTTTGATCTACCTGACAGCACAGGGGAAAAGGTCATCATCGAGCACACTTCCATCAATCCCAATAAAGCTGCTCATGTAGGTCACCTGAGAAATGCTTGCATCGGCGATACACTAGTCAGAATAATGAAAAGAACCGGATATAATGTTGAGGTCCATAACTACGTTGATGATCTGGGCAACCAGCTGGCTGATACAGTTGTAGGTTTATTAAATGTACCTTTGGAAGGAGATCATCAACGCTTCGGTGATTATTGCTGGGATCTTTATGCCAAAGTGAACAAAGAATATGCACGGAATCCAGAGATGACACACAAGCGCACGGATATGCTGCATGCTCTTGAACAGGGTGACGGCAATGAGGCGTGGCTGGGCAACCTAGTCGCTGAACGTATCGTGAGAGAACATGTAGCGGAAATGAAGCGTTTTGGTATTCATTATGACCTGCTGGTATGGGAGAGTAATATTTTAAAAGAGGGATTCTGGACAGCCGCATCTGAGCGATTGAAGCAAACGGCAGTTTTTGTACAGGAGACTGAAGGTAAGCTTGCGGGATGCTGGGTGCTAAAGCAAGGGACAGACGTAAACAATGAAACGGATTCCGAGGATCATCAGATGGATAAGGTGCTTGTGCGTTCGAATGGTATTTTGACGTATACAGCCAAAGACATTGCTTATCATCTCTGGAAATTCGGTCTACTAACCAAGGATTTCACCTATAGTGAATTCTCATCCGGCTTATGGACCACAGGATTAACTGGAACCCAAGAGCCTTATGGACATGCAGACCGTGTCATTAACGTGATTGATTATAGACAGGAATATCCGCAACAAATGGTTAAGCAGGCTTTAAGCGCACTAGGTTATAACGATCAGGCAGAAAAGCTCCATCATGTAAGTTACGGTGTTGTTTCTCTTAGTCCGGCCTCAGCTGCTGAGCTGGGAATAAATATTTCAGAAGGAAAATCTTCTTATGCCATGTCCGGACGCCAAGGAATTGGCGTAAAGGTGAGCGATTTAGTGAAGCTTATGGAACAGAACATAGAACATTCGCGCTCCGATAAAGAGGGGCTTTCCAGCCACATCATTGCAGCTGCTGCCATTCGTTATTATCTGCTGCGGTTCAATCTGGGAACGGAAATCGTGTTTGATTTCAAACAAGCTACAGAAATATCCGGGAATACCGGGGTTTATCTGATGTACACCTATGCTCGTGCTAGCAGTGTTTTGAGCAAATCTACAATCCCATTCAGCACAGACGCCTCAGTACTTCAATTCCCTATCGAAATGGAAAAAGCAGAACTTGCTCTCCTGAGACAGCTTAGCCTCTGGCAGGAGACATTGTATTCTGCCAGTGTAGAATTGACGCCGAATATACTCTGTACCTACGCGCATACCTTAGCCACACTCTTCAATAACTTCTATTCTTTATGTCCGATTTTAAAAGGTGAGGCAGGAACCATTGCCTTTCGTCTCTGGCTCACTTCGAGATTTAAGGACACTTTAGGGGATGTACTTGAAGTGCTTGGGTTACCGACACCGAGCCGTATGTAGCACAAAAAAGGGCAATCTCCACGCTTATCGCGGAGATTGCCCTTCAAATAATATGATCTTACTTATAAATGTCTATCATATTTCCAGCTTCCACGCAGAGACGATCAAAGTCTTCGCGCTTGATCCGGATACCGCCACTACGGTAACGATTAAGCGTATCTTCCGCTTGTACTTCCGTACCGTTAACAGTAATCCGACTGTTGTCAGAGCCCGTAAGGTGATAAATAAATTCTACCTTAGTACCGGCATACTCAAAGCTAAAGTGCATTCCGTCCAGTGACTCCGGCAGAATTGGGTCGATGATTAAATCCCCGCCT
This sequence comes from Paenibacillus sp. RS8, assembly GCF_041956825.1. Taxonomy (NCBI): domain Bacteria; kingdom Bacillati; phylum Bacillota; class Bacilli; order Caryophanales; family Paenibacillaceae; genus Paenibacillus; species Paenibacillus sp. RS8. The sequence goes on from NZ_CP168131.1 coordinate 120,961, forward strand.
TCCGTACGGATCCCCAGTGCATTGGAGATTAACTGGTTCATGTAGATCCCAGGACCGCTGGAATAGATTCTCCATCCGCCTTTGACCGCTACATCACCATTACGCAGCTTATCGAAATTCTCCTGTGCCTCATAACGGGTGTTAAATTTACCATCCGAGCTGCTGAAATAAGAGTTAGCCTGACGTAGTTCAGCGTTTGGCACCACGTCACGGATTCCGATCGGATTGATCGCCGCTAGGCCATTCCAGACCTGATCGGTTTTCCCTAGCTTAGCCATAGCTTCTACATAACGGATGTGTGCATGCACATATTGAAGTCCAATTTCCCGACCAAAGTTAGAAGCTTGCTCCGCACGTTTGAAATGAGTGCTAACGCCGCCAACGTATTGTGCTGGACGGTTCATCAGGCGAACGCCGTCTGGGCAGAACAATTTATCCTGGATCACTTCATAGTGCGCTTCAGCTTGTTCCGGTGTAAGCAGCTCACTGATCATACTGCGCGTCATTGGCAGCAGACGGTATTGAATTCCGGTTTCTGTATCGCTTGGATGTACCATAAGCTTCACCTGCTCAGGGTCCTCCATATACAGGAATCCAGGAATTACCTCAGATTGGAGCATATGAGTGTTGAAATCCTCACGGATTCCCTCTACCATCGCTTTCAGCTCTTCAGAACCTGCTGGATCAACTTTATGAAGCACTTCAGAGAACTGATTCAATGTCTGATACGTAAGCGCCACTGTCCAGCTACTCACCATGTACTGCTTCAGCTGTGGATTTGCCGGCTGGAGTGTATCATCCCAGTCTCCATCACCGTAAGAAGACAAATGCGTGTCATGCAGGAAGTGATTCTTAATATAAGCAACTTCCTTCCGTGCATGATCCAGCAGCGTCGCTTTTTCCTCTGTAAAATCAAAGCTATGCTTACGAGTGTACGGCACAGTCGCTTGCAAAATGCTGTAGTCTTGCGTTACTGCCAAATAGTCTCCAAGCACTTTGAGTGGCCATACAATAATATCTCCATGGCTCTCCTCTTGCTGAATCTTCGTATATTTATCAAACATGAACCATTGTGGCCAGTTACCGTCATCTTCATATTGATGAGCATACAGGGTAAGCAATATTTCACGAACTTGATCGTATTTTTGCGTAGCCATGAAGTATTCTACTGGTCCTTGACACACGTCACGGGTTCCCCAAGCAGCACCGCCATATTGTTCCAATCCGTGAGGGACTGAATAATGGACGAGCATATTATGGGTATACCACCAAGCCAGAGCATTTACCTTAAACAGCTCGCCTTCCGACCCATCACCTAACGTCAAACGGAAGCCATTCATAACCCCGCTATAGAACTCGCGGTATGCGGAAATCTCTTCTTCAGCTGTACGACTGCTCGATTGAATCTCCTTACCATCCAGAAGACCTTGAATGTTCAATGTCCACTCACTGCTCTCCGACAGTTCCAGAACTGCTAGCGGTGCATCGGTCTGCTCAGCATGAGAGACAAGTCTACCTTCATTTTGAAGAGTAAAATCTGCTCCCTGTACCTGGAATTTATATTGCAGATCAGGATATTCTCCTGCACTTAGTGCGCTTCTGTCAGCCGAGAAAGTTACGGTTCCCTCTTCTTGCTTGAATTGATATGGAAGCTCGTATTCGTTAACGTTCATTGTGATTTGGTTAGTGACTAGATAGCGATAAGCTTTTCCGCTTTCGGTACGCACATTCAGGAATATCTCCGGAGAATCTGCAGTAGTGTAGTTCGTAATAATGAAGCATTCGCCATCAGTTCTGTAATACCAACGGGCATAGTTGAAACCAACCTCGAATAGAGAAGGCATGGTCAACAGACGGTATTCACCATTCCACTGCACATAGATACGTTGTCCTGAAGCTTTCGGAATGTTAAGTGCATTTCTTGCATTGGTCATGAGTTTGTTGAAGTTAGTATTACCAATAACGATTTGAGAGTTAAATATTCCGTACATATAGGAAGTCGTAGTGATGACCTTATCGTTAAGTCGGGCATTATCCCCACTCATTAGAATATGTCCATGAGGGCGCTCTACCTTAAGTTCCTTCTCTTTCAATACAACATGCTCATAATTTTCCGTGAAGAAAGACAGAAGCTGGTCTCCCTCTTTCTCTTCTTGAAAACGAACCGGGAACAAGGCATCGATCTCTTCGCCCGTCAGAGAGTTTGCAGCCAGAGGCGCGCCCAGCTCTTTCGTTAGGAAAGAACGTTCGAGCGTTGCTTCAACTTCTAAAGGCAACTCTTTTACAGTTTCCCAAGCCGCAGTAACATCCTTCGCGAATTCTAACGAGGTGATCGCTTCTGGATGATCTTGCTTGAACAATCCATAAAATACAAATCGGGCTTCCCCGCTCAGCTTCACCCGCTCCGATTGCAGCGCAGTATAAGCGAATTCATATTGATAGATTTCATTACTTAATTGCTCATGACTCAGGCTTTCCGGTTGATTGGTCTCTTTATAAGACAATCCAAAGAATTGGAAACCATCCGTTGAGAAGCTTGCTGCTTTAGTGATTGCACCCTGTTGTAGATATGGAAATTTGCCACCTTGCGGTTGATTCTGTCTGGAGCATACTACATATCCCTTTGACTGATCCTCGAATACGGCATGATCAATATACTGTGACAGGTAGGCTTCATTACTGCGAACAGCACCGATATCGGCAATACCAACATCTTGTCCGTAAACGAGATCCACATCTGCGTCTTGCCCTGAAAGCTTCACATCCCAGAACCAAGCGCCTTGAGCCGTCGGAGTAAAAATAACCTGATACTCAATTTTTTCCGCAGTACCTTCCCAAACCAAGCGGTTCCCAGCCTTACGTACAGTACTTGAAGAATGAATGCCAAGCAAAGGAACAGCTTGAATGCTTCCATTACTATGAATGCGTAAATATAGATTGGATAAGGAGCCATCCACAATATTAGGCAGCAATTGATTGATCATTGTCCGTTCATGAAGAACTTGGAACAGGTCCCCGCTGTTTGTAAAAATGAATGATAAGTCCCCGGCGTTTAAATGGATGTTAGAATTCATAGTAGTAGTCATATTCTTGTATTTCCTCCATTTCGACAGCTAGTGCCGTTTATATTCTACATAATCTAATGCTAAGCGAAAATCTCGTTCTTTAACCTCTTGGCTATTTGGACCCACAAACAATTTGAATTGTCCAGGATCACTGCTAAAGCTTAAATCGCTATGATAGTAACGAAGCTGTTCTTCCGTAAGCGTAAAGCTCACTTCCTTGCTTTCTCCCGGGGAGAGACTGATCTTGACGAAGTCTTTCAGTTCCTTCATCGGTCTTACGACTTCTCCTGAAATGTCTCGAATGTAGAGTTGCACTACCTCTTCTCCATGCACATTGCCCGTATTTGTCACCGTAACAGTTACCTTAATAGGCTGATCCTTCGTCATTATTACTCCAGAAAGGATCGGTTCACTGTAGCTAAATGTCGTATAACTAAGACCAAAGCCAAATGGCAGGAACGGCTCATTAGGAATGTCCAGATATTGTGAGACATAACGTTTGTCCGCACCCGGTACATGTAGAGGACGTCCAGTGTTGAAATGATTGTAATAGACCGGAATTTGCCCAACAGATACAGGGAAAGACATCGTTAATCTTCCTGACGGATTCTCGTCACCATACAGTAGACTGGTAATCGCCGCGCCGCCCTCGCTTCCTGGGAACCAGGCTTCCAGAATAGCATCCGCGTTCTCGATCACACCGCTAAGATCCAGTGGGCGTCCGTTAAACAACACCACCACAACAGGCTTACCCAGCGTCTTCATACGTTGCAAAAGCTCACGCTGCGCTTCCGGCAAGCGGATATCTGAACGACTTCCAGCTTCTCCGCTCATATCTGAATGTTCTCCAAGTGCCAGCACAATCACATCGGCTTCCAGCGCTGCCGCTTTCGCCTCCAGCCATTGCTCTTCTGTAAAGCTCTCAATCCCGGAGCCTTCTGCAACGGTAACCTTACCTGCAGCTGCACGAGCTTCAAGAGCTGGAGCAAGACGGCTAGCTTCTTCTGTTGAACCCAACCAGGACCATGGTCCAAGAATATCTCCGTTATTAGCAAACGGTCCGATTAGCGCAATCCGCTGCTCTGTCGCAAGCGGCAGAACCTGATCATTCTTTAGTAGAACGCAGGATTTAACCGCTAATTCCCTCGCTGCTGTCCGGTGAGCCTCACAGAAAATTACCTCGCGCTCTTTCTCTATATCTGCCCCACGTAACGGATTCTCAAACAAGCCCAGTCTTTGCTTCAATTTCAAAATACGAAGTACGGCTTCATCAATGATACTTTCATCCACTTGCCCATCAGCTACAAGAGATGGCAATTGGTGAACATAACACTCTGTCATCATCTCAATATCCACGCTAGCCTTGATAGCTTTAAGCGCTGCTTCAGCCTCGTCCTCGGCGACACCATGCGGGATCAGTTCCTTCACCGCGCCCCAATCCGAGATCAACACACCGTCAAAGCCCCATTCCTCACGCAGCAGTTGACGAAGTAACTTAACATTCCCACTTATTGGAATACCGTCAATTGTGTTGAACGAAGTCATAACCATTTCTGCGCCCTCATCTAGTGCTGCACGATAAGCTGGCAGATAATATTCCCGTAGCTGACGTTCTGATAAATCAACCGTATTATAATCCCGTCCGCCTTCGGATAGACCATAGGCCGCAAAGTGCTTAACGCAAGCCGCCAGACGATTTACATCATCCGTCAAGTCATTCCCCTGAAATCCGCGTACAAATGCACAGGCAAACCTACCATTCAAATAAGGATCTTCACCAGTAGACTCCATCACTCGTCCCCAGCGCGGGTCTCGAACAAGGTCCGCCATAGGTGCAAAAGTGACGTGTACACCGGAGACTGCCGCTTCTTTAGCCGCAATCTCGGCGCTTAGCTCTGCTCGCTCCATATCCCAAGAGCAGCCAATCGCCAAGGGCACCGGAAAAATCGTCTTAAAGCCGTGCACGATATCCGCCATCATCAACAATGGAATACCCAATCTATTTTTACGTAAATGAGCTTCTTGGACGGCTATGACTTGCTCTGCGCCCGAAAGACCAAGTACTGAACCACTGTTCTCAATCATGTGATCTGTAATCCCCATGGATGCCATAGGACCAGTAATTTGGCCTCCTTCTTCCGCTCCTTCATAAAAATTTGCCGCAAGCTGCTGCAATTGTGCTATTTTCTCCTCAAGCGTCATCTGGTTTAGCAGCGACGTCAGTTGCTGGTCTTTCATCTCAAATCCTCCATAATATCTCTTTCTGTAATTGCTCATTATTCTTTGTTGTACAAGAAATCAAAAGTTGTCTTCAGATGTTCCTCCCAGAATCCCCATTCATGCGTTCCCGGGGTCTCAACATATTGAAAGGTATACGGACTCGCTTGCATATGAGAAGCAAATTCCCGGTTCATCTCCACAAATGGATCTTCCGAACCACAGCAAGTCAGAATCGAAGGCAACTTACGGTTATCGTTGACCAATTTAGCCGCTAAAGCATATAGGTCTTGATCCGGCTTAACTTGTAAGCGTTTTCCGAAAGTGCCTGCCATCTCCCTCGCCATATCCGGAGACATCTGCGGGTCTTTCAATCTTTTCTGAATATCTGTAACACCCGATAAAGAAACTACTTTGCTGTATCTTTCGGGATAGGTAAGCGCACATTTTAGGGCCCCATATCCGCCCATCGACAGACCGGCAACGTATGTCTTTTGCGGATCATCATCCAGTCTCATCATTCGGCCACAAAGCTCAGGAAGCTCATGCGTAACATAGTGGAAGTAAGTTAGTCCGTACTCCATATCTGTATAATAACTTCTGCCTACCTGAGGCATTATGACTGTGCAGCCATACTTGTTAGCATACTGCTCAATGGTAGTCAGCCGGTACCAAGTGCTAGCATTATCACCAGCACCATGCAACAGATAGAGCGTTCCTCCGGTGGTGTTGCCCGAATCGACAGGGGAGATTATACTGATGGACGTTGTCATTCTTAAGGTAGGAGAACCGGTCTCAACGGTTAGAAGTGCCATATGTCATCTCCTTACGGAACCTTTTTTAAAAAAATAAATAAGTGTATGCTTACGCTATAAATTATCCTTCTATTTCTAGCTCAAACGATTACCGTCCTTATAAGGACGCCAAAGGCGTTTATGCTTATTTATTAATCTTCTTACAAGATCCTCGCTTAACCAAAACAGACTCGAATACCACATGTTTGTTCTCCGATTGTCCCGAGATCAGATCAAACAGAATTTCAACACTGGCTTTCGCCATATCCACCCCAGGTTGGCTGATCGTATCCAGCGATGGGTGATAGTATTCTGCCATCTCTATACCGTCAAATCCGATGATCGAAATATCATTTGGAATCGATAGACCCAAAGACAATAAAGCTTTGGCAGCTCCGATAGCAATAGTATCTGATGCGGCAAACACAGCGGTGATGTCTTTTTTCTTATTGAGCAGTCTTTTCGTAGCCGTAAAGCCAGAACTTGGACTGTATTCACAATCCTCTACCAAGGAAGCATCATACTCAATCCCATGATCCTCAAGCGCCTTGATATAACCCATAAGACGACGGTTACCGGTAGTATGCTGAACCAAAGGAAATCTGGCCAAAAAGCAAATGTTCCGGTGTCCAAGTGAGATCAGATAGCTCACAGCTTTATAAGACTCTTGCATATCATCAATGATCACACTGGAGAATACGGCAGGATCAACATCCTTCGTAGTCGTGATGGTAGTCAAAACAAATGGGATTGGCAATTGTTTGAATTTTTCTTCAGAATGGTCATATGTACCACCCATAAAGATTACCCCGTACAAATTCTTTTCCTTTACGAGCTGAAGAGCAGCATTGATCTCATCCACACCATCTTCAACATGCTGGATCAGAAGCGGGCAGCCGCGCAGATTCACTTGACGCTCTACTTCTTTGATCATGTCTGCAAAAAACGGGTTTGCAATTCCCTTAACCATAAGCGCTATCGTATTAGAACGCGTTTTTTTCAGATTGCTCGCATTTCCATTTGGAATATAATTATGTTCTCTTACAACAGCCATTACTTTAGCTCTGGTTGCATCACTTACGACACCGGAGTTATTAATTACCCTGGAAACCGTGGCGATACCAACTCCTGATAGCCTTGCAATATCCTTGATATTCATAATTTCTCCTGTTTCACCCCTATAATGAGCTCCCCCTTCATCTGATAAAATCAGCTTAGTGGAAACCCCTGAAATGATGGGAAACGTTTCCCACGACATCATTTTGACTGTTTTCGTATTCAAATCGCTTAATATGTTCATTATGGACAGATATTTTTTAGAAGTCAACCTATGTTTTTTTGACAAAAACCAACTCGCGTTTCGAATTTATTTTAATTTTTCAAGGGATTTGGTGTTAATTACTAGTTTCCCCGCTTTAATTGACTTTAAAATAAGAATGGAATACCATCGATTTAGCTATTTAATATCTGTATAGAGGAAACGTTTCCACATTGTTTTCAATCATATCGACTACTAAATTATCTAATCTCAGCTTGGAATCTTAGAGAGAGAGGGCTACATTTTATGTTAAACATGACTCGCTTCGAAGCTCAGATCCGTGAACGTGGATTGAATGTGTTCAATGTTCGCGTGCTTCAAAATGGAACTCTAGTGGGCAAACTGGATCTCGCGGAGGATATTCGGCGCTTGCAGCATTCGGTCAGCAAATCTTTTACATGCATGGCGGTGGGACTGGCCATCGAAGAAGGGAAGCTAACACTAGATACAACATTAAAAGATGTGTTTCCGGATTACGCATTCACTCATAAGCAAGCCCTTCCCTCAATGCAGCCTGGTGAATTGACCTTGTTCGATTTACTGCGAATGAGCACAGGTCATGATTCCCCTCCATTTTGGGTTGAAGAGAGATTAGCATTGAAGGACGTAAACTGGATACAACATTATCTATCTCTGCCATTGGACAGAAGTCCCGGGGAACAGTTTACCTACAGCAGTGGGGATACCATTATGATCTCTGCAATGGTACAGGCCAGTGTCGGACAAACCGTAAAAGATTACCTCGTTCCCCGTCTCTTTGCCCCACTAGGCATTGAAAATGTCGATTGGGAAATGACCCCTCAAGGGATCACCCTAGGTTGTGCCGGTCTTCAGATTAACACGGAAGAATTAAGCCGATTTGGACAGCTTCTTTTGCAAAAAGGAGTATGGCAAGGGCAACAGCTTATTCCTGCAGCTTGGATCGATTTTGTCACGCAAAAGCAGATCGAGAATAATGGCGACGGTGATTGGGGCCAAGGGTACGGCTGTCAATTCTGGCTGTGCACACACGATGCTTATCGTGCTGATGGCGCTTACGGTCAATTCTGTATTGTTGCACCGGATGCTCAAGTAGTAATCGCTATTAACAGTATGGAAGATAATTTGCAAGCTATACTAGACACTGTCTGGGAGGAAATCTGGCCGCTTCTTTAGGTGGGTATATGTAAGATAGGCTTCACGCAGATTTTTTTTTCGTATATTTAGGCCAACCAGGATTATTGGGTTGGCCTTTTTGAGAGGAATTAGGGAAAAACTCCCTGTATTTAGCCGATAATTTCTAAAAATGAATAAAATGAAGGAAATCCTCCCTAATAATCGAGAGAATTTCTATATTCGCCAATGAATTAGCTAAATTACAGGGAGAATTTCCCTAATTGTTAGTTTATTGAGCAGAAATCTCTGGATTATAGGGAGATATTCCCTAATTATCTATTAGAGCTTCCTTTTCTTTGATGCAGGGTGCTCTGCACGCAAAAACAGCCTCCCCGATGGAAGGCTGTTACTCGTCCCGAGCGGGATGCAGCCCTTTCGGGCTGACTGCGAAGCTATTTCCATCGATGCTTTTGCTCCGGCGAATCACCCGGGCTTCTCTTTCCCTGCACGCAAAAACAGCCTCCCCGAAGGAAGGCTGTTACTCGCCCCGAGCAGGATGCAGCCCTTTCGGGCTGACTGCGAAGCTGATCCTATCGATGCTTATGCTCCGACGAACCACCCGGGCTTCTCTTTCCCTGCACGCAAAAACAGCCTTCCCGATGGAAGGCTGTTACTTGCCCCGAGCGGGATGCAGCCCTTTCGGGCTGACTGCGAAGCTATTTCTATCGATGCTTATGCTCCGACGAACCACCCGGGCTTCTCTTTCCCTGCACGCAAAAACAGCCTTCCCGATGGAAGGCTGTTACTTGACGTCCCGGAAGGGATTCGAACCCCTGACCGTGCGCTTAGAAGGCGCATGCTCTATCCAGCTGAGCTACCGGGACATATAAGAAATAATGATATGTATTGACGCAACGATACTTATTATACCGTATTCAGCAGATTTTTCAAGATCAAATATTTTGGAAAATAAGTCATCTTCATCCTGTTTTATTAATTACGAGGGTACCAAGCTATTTTCATGGCTCAAGGATACCCTCGTTTCTACTCTACTCCAAATTCCGAAAATGCTGCTCCAGCTGCTTTTTTAAATCTCCGTATGTCATTAATTCTCTCTGAAATTTGGAACGTTCATCTTCTGGCGACATAATCATACTGCCTGTAAACGCGCTCGAAGTCACATCTTTAAAAGCGTCATGCATATTGTTATCAAACCAATCGGTAGAAGTATCCGCATCGTTAGTGAGAATACGGACAATCTCGTATCCTTCCTCGCGCTGATCTTCTACGATATACACCAAAAGCGCAGGATCACTAACAGCACCTGGCAGCACCCCTACTTCTGCACAAGGTGCACCGTCATACTCCATCATTCTGCGAATCTTGGCATCTTTAATATAATACACCTGTCATCCTTCCCTCCTGGCAAATTCCTCTCTCCCCTAGTGTTCGGATAAGGACATACATTTTATGCCTTCCTTCGGCATATATCTGTATTACTTGGCAAAAAAGTAAGGACAACAATCGCACAATAAGAGAGGATGAACCATCATGTGCGGAATAACCGGATTTATCCAGTGGCGCGGAGATCTCACGCAGCACTCGCAGTTGCTGGTCAAAATGACTGAAACTTTAGCAAACCGCGGACCCGATGCAGCTGGAACTTGGATTTCAGGCCCCTGCGCATTCGGTCACCGCAGACTTAGCGTTATCGATCCAGAGAACGGCGCGCAGCCTATGATCACCCGCCATGAGGAACAGGTATATGCGATTGTGTACAACGGCGAATTATATAACGCACCCGAGCTCAAACAAGAGCTTAAGCAGCGTGGGCATCAATTCCGTACCCAATGTGACACCGAGGTTCTGCTGCATGCCTATATCGAATGGGGGCCGGATTGCGCAGAGAAGCTCAATGGAATCTTTGCCTTTGCGGTGTGGGACGGTCTTCGAGATCAGGTCTTTTTTGCACGTGACCGCTTAGGTGTGAAGCCCCTGTTCTATAGTAAGGTGGATGATGTCTTAGTTTTTGGCTCAGAGCCTAAGGCGCTCCTGCAGCACCCCAAGGTACAGCCTGTCGTAGGTCCCGAAGGACTAGCAGAAATCTTTATTGTCGGCCCAGCCCGTACTCCCGGACACGGTGTATATAAGGATATGCAGGAACTTCGTCCGGGGCATGCCATGATCTATAGTCGCGAAGGTCTGCGCAGTTATGCTTATTGGAAGCTGGAAAGCGCAAAACACACTGACAATGAAACAGAGACAGCCGCTAAGGTGCGTGAACTGCTGCAGGATACGCTTGAACGTCAGCTGGTTTCAGATGTTCCTGTTTGCTCCCTCTTGTCGGGAGGGCTGGATTCCAGTGCGCTAACAGCACTTGCAGTCGATTACTACAACCGAAACGGTCAGGGACGAGTGGATACGTATTCCGTCGATTATGTCGATAACGACAAGCACTTTAAGAGTCATACTTTTCAGCCCGGAGCAGATGGACCGTGGATTAAGCGAATGGTCGATGAATTAAATACAAACCATCACTATATCTCATTTGATACGCCGGAGCTTGTAGAAGCACTTGATAATGCCCTGTACACACGCGATTTACCGGGGATGACCGATGTGGACTCTTCTTTATATTTATTTTGCCGCGAGATTAAAAAGAATGCTACTGTAGCCATTTCCGGTGAAGCTGCCGATGAGATTTTTGGCGGATATCCTTGGTTCCATCGGGAGGAGATGCTCTCCTCAGGTACTTTCCCTTGGTCAGTTGCCCCTAAAATGCGCGCAAGTCTATTATCCCCTGAAGTCAATGAATGGATTCGGCCGCTGGAATATTTGGGTGACAGATACAGCGATGCAGTAGCAGAAGTCCCAAAATTAGATGGGGAGACAGGTAAACAAGCACAAATGCGCGTAATGTCCTATCTAAACATCACCCGATTCATGCCTACTCTGCTGGACCGTAAGGACCGAATGAGTATGGGCGCCGGACTAGAGGTACGTGTTCCTTATTGTGATCATCGCCTCGTTCAATATGTTTTTAATATTCCTTGGGAAATCAAGAACTTGAATGGTCGTGAAAAAGGGATTTTGCGCAAGGCACTTGAAGGCATTCTTCCCGACGATGTGCTATATCGTAAAAAAAGTCCTTACCCGAAAACCCACAATCCAACCTATTTAAATGCAGTACGAACACAAGTATTGAACATTCTAGATGACTCCACTTCCCCTATACTCCCTTTAATTGATGCTGCCAAAATCCGTGAGATCGCCGCTTCCCCAGAATCCTCTACCAATCTCCCTTGGTTCGGTCAGCTCATGTCCGGTCCTCAGCTGTTTGCGTATCTGGCGCAAGTAGATCTCTGGCTGCGAAAATATAACGTCTCCATCCAATAGGCACTTAGAAAAATAAGAGGTAAACGACAAACCAAACAGCAAGTCTCCTTATCCGGTGACTTGCTGTTTGGTTTATTTTCGCATTTTTTAAAAATTAAAATTATCAGGATCCGGACCAAACCGGTGATCTTGGTTCAGATCTTCGATGGCCTTGACGTCCTCATCGCTTAGCGTGAAGTCAAAGAATCCTGCATTCTCCTTGATTCGATCGGCATTCACCGATTTTGGAATCGTAATGACGCCTTGCTGTAAATCCCAACGAAGCACAATTTGTGCGGGGGTTTTACCATACTTTTCAGCCAGCTCGTTGAGGAGGGGGAGATCAAGATTCCCTTGCATTAGCGGACTCCAAGCCTCAAGCTGAATGCCCTGCTCATTGGCATACTTCAGCAGCTCGCGCTGAGTTAACAGCGGATGGAATTCCACCTGATTCACCACTGGCACTATTCCCGTATCCTCGATGATATCCTTCAGATGATGAATCTGAAAATTGCTCACACCGATGGACTTGATGAGGCCCTCTTTTTGCAAATGAATCAGAGCTTTCCATGTCTCCCGATACTTCCCTGCCACCGGCCAGTGTATAAGATACAAATCTATATAGTCCAGCCCCAGCTTACGCCGGCTAACCTCGAATGCTTTCAGTGTTGATTCATAGCCTTGATCAGGGTTGCGTACTTTCGTCGTAATAAACAGTTCATCACGGGCCACTCCACATTCACGAATAGCTTGTCCAACGCCATCTTCGTTATTATAACCAGCAGCCGTATCAATACTGCGATATCCTAATTCTATTGCGGTTTTGACCGCATGAATAACCTCTTCGCCATCCTTAGTCTTATACACGCCAAGACCCAACCACGGCATGGTCACTCCATCATTTAAAGTGGGTCCACCCGAGAACGGTGCGTTCAATTCACTCATCGTTTAGCCCTCCAAGTATATTATTATTTCGTTAATCTTACTTAACCTAATTTTAAACTTCAGAAGCAAGCGCTGCCACAAGAGTATAGCAGACTGCTTCATCATTCCCAATATTCTAATAAAAAAACGGAGGCCTAAGCCCCCGCTCCTTTTTACTTCTCTATTAATTTAAAATCATCGAAATGGAATTCTGGAGAAACAATACAGGATACTAGCGTCGGCTCTTTGCCTAACGTGCGAGCTGCCTGCCATACGCCTGCTGGAACGACAACCTGAGGCTGTTGACCTGCTGCAATATCGAGACCCAGAATAACTTCCTGCACATCCTCAGGCTTATCTCCACTACCTCCGAGACTAAGCACTATAGGACTACCGGAATGCCATAACCAGACTTCATCGGACAATACAGTATGCCAGTCAGATTGTTCGCCCTCGTGAAGCAGAAAATAAATTGAAGAGGCCGAATGACGCGATCCGGAGTAGCTATCGCCGAGCACTTCTTGCGATATTTCAAATTCGGAGTTCCAAAGTCTTTTGTACCAACCGCCCTCAACGTGAGGCTGTAGTCCGAGCAGTTCAACTAGCGGTGAGATTTCTTTTTGTGTCACGGTAGCTTCTCTCCTTCAAAGTTTGCATAAGCAACAATAGCTTCGTATGCATAAGGTTGTTTTTGCTTTTTACTTTAACGGAAGAAGCCCGAATTGTAAAATCTATTTACTGTCCTTACTCGCTTTGAATACTTCAGCAATCGCGCCAAGACTTCCCAGCGTTTCAACAGCACTTGTTGGCAAGAACACTTTATTCGCAGGACCTTTGGCGATTTCAGCCAGAGCCTCGAAGGAGCGATAAGCGAGCACCTGCTCATCCAGACCTGCTGAGCGAATCAGCTCAATGCGTGATTTTTCCGCTTCAGCCACCGCTTGAATCGCTTTCGCTTCACCATGAGCTTCCAGCTCCTGAGCTTGCCGTGAACCCTCTGCTTGACGGATTCGTGCTTCCTTGTCGCCTTCCGCTTTCAGAATCTTGCTCTGCTTATCCCCTTCAGCACGCAGGATCATATCCTGCTTGGCAGCTTCCGCTTCCAAAACAATCGCCCGTTTGCTCCGCTCTGCTTTCATTTGCTTATCCATCGCTTCTTGAATATCCAGCGGTGGCTTGATATCGATAACTTCCACACGCTCGATCCGCACGCCCCACTTCTCAGTAGCCTCATCAAGCGCCAAGCGAATATCAGTCGAGATTTTTTCACGCCCTGACAGCGTTTCATCCAATTCAAGCTTACCGATAATTTGCCGCATCGTTGCCGTCGAGATGTTTCTTACCCCATATACATAATCGGAAATTCCATAAGTTGCTTCCTCTGGTCCGACGACCTGATAGAAAATAATTGTGTCGATCTGCACCTGCACGTTATCCTTCGTGATTACCGTTTGCGGAGGTACGTTCGCTTGTTGAATCCGCAGGTCATGGTACGTACGCACCTGATCAATTACGGGAATCAGAATGTTCAGACCCGGTGTCAGCAGTCGATTGAATTTACCCAGACGTTCCACTACGCCTACCCGCTGTTGTGGTACGATTTTGACCGTTAATGCCACAAACACTACGACTACCACCAGAATAATTGTAATTATTGCCCATTCCATTAGTTCATGTCCCCCCATCGTTCTACCTCAATAATCGTCGTGCCTCTCTTCACTACTCTTACCACTTCATCCTTACCCAGTGACTCGTCAGAGCTCGCGCTCCACGTATCTCCGCCTACCTTCACTTGCCCGTAGCGCCCCTGCTCAATCGGCTCAATGACGACACCTTGCCTGCCGACGATTTCCGTACCTGTATCCTTGAATCCACGAGAACTACGAAATTTAGAAACCAGTGGTTTCGAGAATAAGGTCAAACCAAGCGCGACCAGTGAGCCGACCACCACCTGAAGCAAAATAGAATCGGGAACGAATAACGACACCACGCCTCCAGCCAACGCACCAATACTAAGCCATAGCAGATAAAAAGTAAGCGTCATCATCTCTACAACAAACAGGACACCGGCTGCGATCAACCAAAACACAACCATCGGTGAACCCACCACCTTCCGTATGATACTACTATAACGAAAAGAAACAGCGATGCGTTGCGTAATTCCGTAAAATAATTGCAGGCATGTATATAATTTATATTCATTACATCTGAGGTTATGTGTTCTGCATGAGTTTCCTGAAAAAGAGGACAGGCACCTTTTCTATCAAAGTTCCCCTCATTAAGCACCCAATAATTATAAAAATGTCCCCCTACATTACCGAATTTTATCCCTAGCTTAATCGCTCTCTATGCTTGAAAATAAGAAATGCCTCCACCCATATATATGAAATTAATCCTAATAATTCAACTCCCAACCAACTCTTCTACCCATCTTACCCTCTACCAGCATTGTTATATCTACAAGTTTATCAGAAAAGGAATTCTTAGAACAGCAATTTAGAAAGCGCTTACTTGTTGTGTGATGCTTCATGAGGACGCTATTTTTTTGCTGCTAAATCTATGAATTGGATGTCGGTAGAATGAGAGATACGCACAGGTGAAGGTACAGGTCCACTTTAAACTACGGGAGGTGAACATCGGGATTTCTTGCCGAAAAGATTTCGAACTACACATTAAACCTCGGAGGTAGAAAATCAATGATATTCATGAAAAAAAGTTCACGTAAAACCTTTGCGATCGCGATGATCGCCGCGCTTGTTCTGACCCTTTTTTCAGCCCTAGGTAGTAGTGCTAAAACGGCCAACGCTGCAGAGGATTATAAACTGGTTGGTTATTACGCTTCTTGGGCCGCTTATGGGCGGGCTTACAATGTATCCGATATTGATCCTACCAAAATGAATGTCATTAACTACGCCTTCGCAGATATTTGTTGGAATGGCATTCACGGCAACCCCGACCCAACTGGCCCAAATCCAGTAACCTGGAGCTGTCAAAATGAACAAGCACAGCCCATTAACGTTCCGAACGGTACAATTGTGCTCGGTGACCCGTGGATTGATACCGGTAAGAGCTTTGGGGATGACAAATGGGATGACCCCATCAAAGGTAACCTGAAGCAGCTGTGGAAGCTAAAAGAAAAGAACCCGAACCTGAAGACGTTGATCTCCGTCGGAGGCTGGACCTGGTCGAACAGATTCTCTGATGTGGCGGCTACGGCTGCAACCCGTGAGGTTTTTGCCAACTCAGCGGTAGACTTCATTCGTAAATATAAAATGGACGGTGTCGATCTCGACTGGGAGTACCCAGTTAGCGGTGGGCTCGCAGGCAACAGCTACCGTCCCGAAGACAAGGAGAACTATGTCCTTCTTCTGCAAAAAATCCGCGAGAAGCTAAATGCTGCCGGTCAGACCGACGGCAAAACCTACCTACTGACCATTGCTTCCGGCGCAGGCCCGACATACGTGAATAACAATAATCTTGCAGGTATTGCTTCCGTTGTCGATTGGATCAATATTATGACCTATGACTTCAACGGAAGCTGGAATAAGACTACAGGTCACAATGCTCCATTGTACTATGACCCTGCCGCTTCTGCATCAGGCCTAACCGAACCACAAAACTTCAACATCGACAAAGCGGTAACCAGCTATTTAGCTAATGGCGTACCCGCGAACAAGTTAGTGCTTGGCATGGGATTCTATGGCCGTGGTTGGGGCGGCGCTCCTGCAGCAGGAAATGGCCAATATCAATTGTCTGCTGGCATTTCGTCCACGGGTACATGGGAGAAAGGCAGTTATGATTTCTACGACCTCGAAGCTAATTATATTAACAAAAACGGCTATACCCGTTATTGGAATGATGTTTCTAAAGTGCCCTATCTCTATAATCCAACGAACCAAACCTATATCAGTTATGACGACGTAGAATCCTTTGGCCATAAAATCAGTTATCTCAAATCAAAAGGCCTAGCAGGCGCCATGTTCTGGGAGACAAGCGGTGACAGGAACAAAACGCTGACCAACAAACTAAACGCCGATCTTGGCGGCGGAGTAGTGCAACCGACTCCGACTCCATCGGCTACTCCAACCACTACGCCAACGCCAACACCTACGGCTACTCCAACCACCACACCGACACCGACGGTAACCCCAACGCCGACGGCTACTCCGGGTCAATGTGCAGCGGCATGGAACCAGACAGCTGTATATACTGGCGGTCAGCAAGTTTCTTACAATGGTTCAGTCTATGAAGCTAAATGGTGGACTCAAGGCGATCGTCCCGACCTTAGCGGTGCTACCGGAGTCTGGAAATTCATCAACGTATGCGGGACAGCAACTCCGGCTCCGACGGCAACAGTGGCACCAACCGCAACTCCCACACCAACGACCACTGTAACACCGACAGCAGCTCCAACACCAACTGCCACTGTAACACCGACAGCAACTCCGGCACCAACCGCAACTGTAGCACCGACCCCTGGGAGTTCTAGCTGGATTGCAGGAATCGCTTACAAAATGGGTGATATTGTTAGCTACAACGCCAAAACGTATACTTGCCTCCAGCCCCATACTTCACTTCAAGGCTGGGAACCGGCGACCACACCCGCACTCTGGAAGCTGAATTAAGACTCATTATTAACGCGAAAGGATCACCGTTTCTATCTACTCTCGCAGTCATATTATCCCTTTTGGAGGAATGTTAAATGAATATAAGTACACGTAATAGGCGAAGTAAATCTGCACGCTACATTGCGGCCTTAATGAGCGCCATCATTCTGCTTCCGCTATATACAAGTGCAGGTGGATCGTCGCAAGTAGCCTTAGCAGCAGGGACAACGCCTACTGCTCCCGCTCCCGCTGCAGATCATCCGCGTAAAATTGTTGCTTACTTCCCGGAGTGGGGAGATCAGGAGAATAAAGGATTTTATACTGTCGACAAAATACCCTGGGACAAAATCACTCACATTAACTATGCGTTCGCCAAGGTAAACGCTCAAACGAACAAGATTGATCTGATGGACCGTACAGCAGCTATCGAAAAAGATTATCCCGGCCAACTAACGAATTTGCCGTATAAAGGACATTTTAATCAACTCGTAAAGTATAAGCAGTTATATCCCGATGTCCGCACCCTGATTTCGGTTGGTGGTTGGTCGGGTTCTGGTGGTTTTTATAACATGGCCAATTCGGAAGCTGGCCGCGAGACGTTTGCGAATAGTGTCGTAGATTTTCTAAGAACCTACCAGTTCAACGGTGTAGACATTGATTGGGAGTACCCATCCGGTACCGGCCAATCAGGTAACCCGAATGACTTCGGTGTGGCTGAGCCACTGCGCACAGTGAATTACAACAACTATGTTCTCCTCATGAAAAAGCTTCGTGAAAAGCTGGATCAGGCAGGTGCACAGGACAATCAAAAATATGACCTAACCGTCGCCGCAACCGCCTCCTCCTGGATTCTAGGTGGGATGAAGCTCGGGGAAGCTAACCAGTATTTGGACTGGGCGAATCTTATGACCTATGATTTCCACGGCGCGTGGAATGGATATGTAGGGCCGCATTCCGCCCTGTATCCAGATTCTCGCGATACCGAAACAGCTGCACTAGGCACTCCGGTTCTGAATACCGACTGGGCCGTTCGATACTATTTGGGTACGCTTCCTCCGGAAAAAATCGTCATCGGAGTTCCTTACTACTCACGTGGCTGGAAGAATGTGAATGGAGGCATCAACAACACCGGTCTTTACGGTACAGCTCCTACAACCGGAGGCGGAGCAGACGGCATTTACGGAATCTGGAACGATCCTGCACCAGAGCAGCCTGCTGGCGCAAATCCTATCTGGCATGTGCTGAACCTGCTCAAAGATCCAGCGAACAAACGTTATTTCGATCCCGTTACCAAAACTCCATACTTGTTCAACGCAGACAAGAAGGTCTTTCTTACGTATGAAGATAAGGAGTCACTCGGCTACAAACTGGATTATATCAAGCAAAAAGGATTGGGAGGGATGATGTTCTGGGAGTTGACAGGCGATTACTCTGAAAAGAGTGATGGCACTTATACGTATGGCAACTCGTTGACCGATTTTGCCTATGACCAGCTTAAGACAGCCTCTCTGCCAGGTGGAACTCCGAAGCCACAACTACCTGCACCTACGAACTTCAGTCTTAGCTTCAGTGGCGCTTACGATCATCCGAATTATACCTACTCCCTCAAAATAACGAATAACACAGGTACAGATATCGCCGGTGGTTGGAAGCTTGAATTCGATCTACCGACAACCACCACCCTGACTTCTGCATGGGGAGCTGGTACTGTAGAGCAAATCTCTACGGCTTGGGACTTTAATCGCTACCGGATAACCGGGACGGCTTCCCAAACGATTGCAAACGGAGCCACGCTGGAAGTTCCGGGTATGATGAAGCTGAACTTCTCGGGCGGGCCGCAACGCATTACGCTGAACGGAAGCTCGTCCCAGCAGGAGTACGAGAAGTTGTACGGAGGCATCACACCAACTCCTACACCGACAGCAACACCAACAGCTACCCCAACCGCGACACCGACTGCAACAGCAACACCAACACCGCTGCCTACTGCAACGCCAACGCCGACAGCTACCGTGACTCCTACTCCAACACCGACTGCAACCGTGACTCCATCACCTACTCCGGGACAATGTTCGGCAGCGACGTGGAGTGCGACAACCGTGTACACTGGCGGACAGCGCGTTTCCTACAACGGTTCACTTTATGAAGCCAAGTGGTGGACGCAAGGAGATCGTCCAGATCTGAGCGGCGCTAATGGTGTCTGGAAATTCATCAGCGCATGCGAAACCGCAACATCTACACCTGCGGTAACTGTAGCTCCAACAGTGACGCCGACTTTGGCACCTACGGTGGCACCAACATCAACTGTTGTACCAACATCTACAGCTACCGTTGTACCGACGTCAACTCCGTTGCCTACCATTACACCTACTTCGGGAGGCTCAATTTGGGTAACAGGGGTTGCCTACAAAGTAGGCGACGTCGTCACCTATAATGGAAAAACATATTCATGCTTGCAGCCTCACACTTCCCTTCAAGGGTGGGAACCAGGTTCCACGCCTGCTCTTTGGAAGCTGTTATAATCCAGCCAATAAAAAGCTCTACATTAATATTTCCGAGTATTTTACAACCTCTGAGTCTAGTGCTAATAGCGACTTTGGAGTCCATTAAATTCTAAAATCATAAATGAAGCCACTTTTAAGATCAGCTGTGTCCGGTAATGGACACGAACACGCAAAAAAACAGGGTGTCCAGCAGCCAATGGCTTTTGGACACCCTGTTTTGTATAAAAATACTCTATTCCTCAGCTAGTTCGCCTTCAGCTGCCAGCTTCTTCTCCAGCTTCGCTGTCAGCATTCGCAATGCAGCACCTCGATGGCTGATCTGCTGCTTCTCTTCCAGCGTAAGCTCGGCCATAGTTTTTTCATGCTCCGAGAGATAGAAGAGTGGGTCATAACCAAATCCACCAGCACCGGAAGGTTCTGAGGTGATCCAGCCCTCCACCGCGCCTTCTGCGGTTAGCTCCTGTTTAGAAACCGGATCATACAGCGACAAAGTGCAGACAAACCTTGCTGTGCTCAGCAAAGGCTGGTCGGTGTCTTCCCCCTGCTTCAATCGCTCCAGCTCGCTAAGCAACTTCAGATTATTCTCTCCATCCGTAGCATTTTCCCCTGCATAACGCGCAGAGTACACACCCGGCTTGCCATCCAAAGCGTCTACACAAAGACCCGAATCATCAGCGAGGACCGGGATTCCAAGGGCATCACCTACAGCTTTGGATTTTTTAAAGGCGTTCTCGGCAAAAGTGGCTCCGTCTTCTACCACATCAGGCAGATCCGGATAATCGTACATACTTTTCACTGTCAGCCCCAGCGGAGCAAAAGCATGCTCGAATTCGCGCACTTTCCCCTTATTCTTCGTCGCAACAATGAGAATGCCGCCGTCAGACCTCATGTTACACCTCTTGGCCCGGCTGGCCGGAAGGGATTTTGAGAGCAATTGCTCCCAGCGCCTCTTTCTGCGCAGCAATCAGTTCATAAATTCCCTTCTCACCTAGACCTAGCAAAAGATCAAGCTCTTGACGCGTGAACGGTCTTTTTTCGCCAGTGCCCTGAAGTTCAACAAAAGCACCGCCGCCAGTCATAACTACATTCATATCTACTTTTGCTTTGGAATCTTCTTCATAATTCAAATCGAGCAGCGTTTTATCCCCTACAACACCGACACTGATTGCCCCTAAGAAATCTGTTATAGGAAACACAGGCAGCTTGTGCTGAAGTGCAATTTTGTTAATAGCAAATGCCATAGCAACAAAAGCACCCGTAATCGAAGCGGTCCGCGTACCACCATCCGCCTGAATCACATCACAGTCCAGCGTAATACTACGCTCGCCTAACGCTTGCAAATTCACTACGGAACGAAGCGCTCGTCCGATCAGCCGTTGGATCTCCATAGTCCGTCCGGTAAGTTTACCGCGTGCAGCTTCACGCTGATTACGGGATTGAGTTGCCCGAGGAAGCATCGAATATTCAGCGGTTACCCAACCTTTTCCTTGCCCTTTAAGAAATGGAGGTACTTTTTCCTCCACAGTAGCCGTACAAATGACCTTGGTATCTCCCATTTCAATGATCACGGAGCCCTCAGCATATTTATTCGTTTGGGTTGTTATTATCAGCGGCCGTAATTGGTCGTCGTTTCGCCCGTTTGATCTCATCTTTTCTGCCTCCTACATCGTATAGCTAAAAGTTTAGCGTGAGTCCCATTTCCCCTGTCATAAATACTGAGTAGCACAATGCTTGGGACGTAACGTCTTTTTGAGCAACTTTTATTCTACCAAAGAGGAGGCACAAAAGCATCTTTTAAACCTTAAAGGGTCATTCTATAACGGGATCTCATTCAAATATTCTGGTGCGGAAACAGGTTTACTGTAGTCCACATTATCCGTGTCAGTAATCGATTCCTTGCCATTCAAGCGAATTTGCACCAGAGAATCATCTGAATTTTGCGCAACCGTCAACACAACCGATTCCAGCATCTCAGCGGGTACCCCTTTACCGTCTGTGAACATATCGTCAGTCAAGGACACGGTAACTACACCATTCTGCCCAGCATCAACGGAATCAAGGATCGTTCCCTGTGTCATGACCATTTCCAGCCCATTACCGGATTCAGGACCTGCAATCAATTCGTTCAAAGCAGCAGTCAGCTGTTCTTGTCCGGCGGGTACAAAGCGGGTTACAGGAACATAATATTGGATACCGTCAGGGGATGTTGTGGAAAAATAAACAGTAACCGCACTTGAGTTCATCAGAAGTGGACCTTGCTTCGGCAAGTTAATGCCCATTGTACGGGATAATGGACGATCCAGCGGAGTTCCTTGTAGCGGCATCTCTGTGAGCTTTTTACCATCTACCCAGAGCTGTACGCCTTTAATCTCATCTTGACCGGTTAGCGTCCAAGTGATAGCTTCGAGGATTTTACGCTCATCTGCAGGATCATAGTTATTGAACTCTGAATTAAATTCCACAACCGCAAGATTAGATTTGTCTACCGTAACGCTTACTTCTGTTCCTGCTGGAAGAACGCCTTGGAATCCTTTAGGCACTGATGAGGCATATTCTCCTTTGCTCACTAGAGCCATTAACGAGTTTTTGAGTGCGGAGGAAGCATCTTTACTCTTTGGCAAGCTTAGGGATACGGGAGCGAGTAATCCATTACCATCTTCCAAAAATACAGTTGTCCGATCTCCGGAAGCAGTACCTTGAGCGCTTTTGGTGCTGCCTTTAGTTGCTGTCTGTGTATCCTCCTGTGTCACCGGACCAAATACACCTGAATCCAAAGTAGTACCTCCACTAGTCTGTAACATTTGCGCTTCAACCTCTGGTGGCGGAGCATCAATCGATGCCGATTCTGAACCAAACAGCCCACAGCCGGACAGTGCCAGTGGAACTGCGAGTAAGCAGACTGCGGAGATTCCGCGGATTTGTTGCATAGGTTTCATCATTTATTACCCCTTTCAAGGTTAGATATCATTTGTACTGCTATGTATACGAGACCTTTGTCCAAAAAATAACAACAGCTTATCCTAAATTGTTGGAAAAGCCTGTGAACTACTTCTTCATCTCAAGTAGGACCTGGATTTCAGGTCACTGAAACTTCCCTCTCTGGACAAATACTTCCGGTAAACGTACAATCTGAGGTAACAACAGTCCTTAACATCATACTAACGTTTGCTGTAATGAAATGACTTACTAAACAACGAGGTGACTGAACATGGCTGATGAAAAAATCGCAAAAATACCGTACAGTCTGAACAGCAAGGCCGTCGCAGATGCGACCAAATTCTGGCTGAACAAGCGTGGAGTAACTCTGGAGGAAATTGCGGAGCTCGTAATGTTTCTGCAACAGAAATACTATCCGAATTTAACGATGGATGAATGTATCCATAATGTAGAGATGGTGCTTAGCAAGCGAGAAGTGCAGAATGCTGTGCTAACAGGTATTCAATTAGATGTACTGGCAGAAGAGGGCAAGCTGTTCTCCCCCCTTCAGGATATGATCGAGAATGATGAGGGATTGTACGGCGTAGATGAGATTCTTGCCTTCTCTATCGTGAACGTATACGGCAGTATCGGATTTACCAACTATGGCTATGTAGACAAGCTGAAGCCTGGCGTTCTTAAAAGGTTAAATGATAAAAGCACGGGACAGATCCACACCTATCTCGACGACATCGTCGGAGCCGTGGCGGCAGCAGCCAGTAGCCGAATCGCACACCGCAAGCAAGCGGAGCGAGAAATTGAGCTTGAACTGCCTCATACACCGGAGGATCGTGAAGAAGCCGCTAGAAAACTTGCGGAATATGATGAAACTCCGGAGTGAGGAGTTTCAGATACACCAGAAGGTGAGTTTCTAATACATCAAATGTAACTCTGAGGAGAAAGCGATTGTTTCACAAGCCCTTCGGGCTGCTGGGACAATCGCTTTTTTTTGATGGGTTCTATGAATTCCTATAATTATTCACTACCAACATTTAGTTACTCAAATACAAAAAGAGCAGTCCTCACAAAGGAAGACTGCTCTATAACAGCGTTATACATCATCTATTCCACGTCGATCTTGCAACATACTCTAACTGATATGCTCTTCAACACTTTAAGCTCCGTCGAACAAGAAACCGCCGTCTACCTCCAGCATCACCGCCCGCTCCCGGCGCACTAACTCCGCCAAATGCGCTAGGGTCTCACTCATCGCAAAGCGCATCTGGTGAACGGTGGTTACCCGGCTTCGAAACAGAACTTCGCACACCGCAAACGCGCTTAGCGGACCGTTTGTAAGCAGGGCAGCCGCTGTATCCAGCCGCTCCTCATGATGAGCGAGCAGGCTGTTCACCCGGTGCTCGAAGCCAGCGAAGGGCTCGCGATGCCCCGGGAATGCCATGCTGACCGGGTAGCTGCCCAGTTCCCGCAGCCCCTGAAGGAACTTCTGCAGCGGCTGGGGATCGCTGCCTGGCAGCAGGCTGACATTGGGCGAGATCTGCGGCAACACAGCGTCCCCGCAGATCATAAGCCCGCTGTCAGCATGATACAGGCTCACATGCCCCGGTGCATGTCCGCCGGTAATAATGAGCTGCCATTTACGGCCGCCCATCTTGAAGGGCTCCGCCACATCGAAATAAGAAACGACAGGCTGCGGCTCCACTTGGGAATTAAAGCTTTCTAAGTGGGCCTTAATCCCGTTCGACCACTCATCTGTCATCCCATGCCGGATGAAATAAACCGGTAATATCTCATTGATGTCTTTGCTATTGTCTTTCCCAGCATTTTCCTCAGCGCCATTGCCTCGATCATCACCAAAGCCATCGCCCCACATCAATCTAGCCTCCGCATGGGCGCGCTCCGTCATCCACACCTTACAGCCACTCTGCGACTGCAGCCAGCCGGATAATCCATAATGATCGGGATGGTGATGCGTAACGACGATATCCCGTATATTCATCCACGACAAGTCCAGCTCCTGCAAAATCCCGAGCCAGCAATTCTCTGTATCCGGGCTGCGCGGACCCGGATCGATAATAGTCACTCTCCCATCTTCGTCCGAAAGAATATAGCTGTTCACTTGACGAAGAGGCGAGTCCATGGGTACCGAGACTTGGAGAATGTTCTTGTCCCATGAAGTAAGCTCTGCCTTAGACATGGAGCGTTCACCACCTTTAAATCTTTTTCCGGAAACCATTTAGGGACGTGTTCCACCAAAGATCATCCGCGTGGACCTTTCTGCATCATAAACCTCATCTTCATAGCTGCCATGTACAGCTTCGAGCTGCAAGCCCGCTTTCTCAATCATTTCCTTGAACTCCTCCAGTGAATAAAGCTTCACACGCTCATGATATTGACGAGGCGTAGGGTCATTCTTAGTGGTTAGAATGATGTCCTTCTTCACATAACCATCCTCAATCCGGCGTGACTCATCTATCAAATTCTCTCCGTCCTCACGCGTAGAATGCGGCACCAGATGACGAATCACATGCGCAGGATTCAAAAAATCAATAACGAACTTGCCACCTGGCTTCAGCAGACGATAGATTTCACGCAGAACCTTTACTTGCTCCTCATCTTTTTCAAAATAACCAAAAGAAGTGAACAGATTAACTACGGCATCGAATCCTCCATCTAGTGGTAAATCACGCATGTCGGAACGGATCCAGGTTACTTTCTCCGCCCCGACTTGAGATCGAGCTTCACGCAGCAAGACCTCCGACAAATCTACTCCCGTAACCTCGTATCCTTCCTCCGCAAGTGCCAGAGAATGACGTCCCATCCCACAACATAAATCCAGCACTTTCGAACCTGGAGGTAGTCTCAGCCAGGCGATCATTTGATCCACTTCTTTACGTGCACCACCGAAATCCCGATGTCTATATACGATCAGATAATCCTCTCCGAAGCTCTTTTCATACCATTCAGTCATGTTGTCTCTCCTCCTACAGGCGTCATTCTGCAACTCCTCTTATGTATGCTTATGTAACGCCATTGTACAGTCTTTTGCTGACAAACTCAAAGAAGAGTCATCATCGTGACCTCTCGGCCTTTAATGACAACTCTTATTGTAACTTCCTTTACACAAGCTGCTGTAAATAGACCCTTGCTTCATAAGGACGAAGCTTGAAAGAACGAATATCCTGATCTTTTGACTGCGTGTAATTACTGATTAATAGCTCCAGATGATCTGGATTTGAATCGAACCCCGCTGGCCATTCGAATTCAGGCTCTCCATCAAAAAAGTTCAAAATGACCAACAGTCGCTGATTCTCTAAAGTTCGGGTATACGCATAAATCTCAGTGTGCTCTGCTAGCAGTAGATCATACGATCCGTATACGATCACCTTGTATTTTTTTCTTAACGCAATCAGCTGTTTATAGTAGTTGTAGATAGAATCCGGATCTTTTACCGCGTTGCCAGCGTTGATCTCCATATGGTTGGAATTGACTTCAATCCAGGGCGTCCCCGTTGTAAAACCGCCTGCATGTCCATCATCCCACTGCATAGGGGTACGGGCATTGTCCCGGCTTTTATGATGAATCGCAGACATAATCTGCTCTTCTGGAACACCGTTTTTTCGCTTCTCTTCATAATAATTAAGGGTCTCCACATCCCGGTATTCATCAATGGAATCGAAACAGACATTCGTCATGCCGATTTCCTCTCCTTGATAAATATAAGGTGTGCCCTCCAACATATGAATAAAGGTCGCCAGCATTTTGGCCGAAGGAATCCGGTAAAAGAGATCATTCCCAAACCGGGATACCGAGCGCGGCTGGTCATGGTTACATAGATAATTCGCATTCCAGCCTCTGTCATGCAGAACCGTCTGCCAGTTGCTCATGATCTTTTTCAGCTCTAGTAGATTCCAAGGGACCACATCCCATTTCCCACTACCCGGCGAAGCGGCATCCAGAAACATATGCTCAAACTGAAAAGTCATATTCAGCTCCCTACGTCCATCACCTACATAATCCAGCGCCTGCTCTGGTCCGAGTCCTGAAGTCTCTCCTACCGTCATAATATCGTAGAAATATAGCACCTTATCGTATAGATTTTGCAGCAAGGTGTGTACATCCTCCAGATTGGAGAACATACCATAAGCCCTTACAGTAGGTGTTCCGTTCGGGTTGTCTGCATCTGGATAGCCTTTCGTCTTCACGATATGTGCAATTGCATCAAAGCGAAATCCATCCACGCCCTTCTTCAGCCACCACTCCACCATCTCATGCAGCTTATCAATAACCACCGGATTCTCCCAGTTCAGATCGGGCTGGTATTTAGAGTAGAGGTGAAGATAATATTCATCCGTATGCGGATCAAGCTCCCAGACCGAGCCGCTGAAATAAGACTCCCAGTTGTTCGGGGGACCGCCATTTTTACCTTTTCGCCATATATAATAATCCCGTTTAGGATTGTCCTTCGACGACCTGGATTCTACAAACCAAGGATGCTCATGTGACGTGTGGTTCAGCACCAAATCCATCATCAGCTTCATTCCACGTGCGTGCAGTTCCCTGAGAAGCCGGTCAAAATCATCCATCGTGCCGAATTCCTTCATAATGTCACAATAATCACTGATATCATACCCGTTATCATGGTTAGGTGATTTATAAATAGGGCAGACCCAAATCACATCTACACCTAGGTCCTGTAAATAATCCAGTCTGGATATAATCCCTTGTAAGTCTCCGATTCCATCTCCGTTACTGTCCATGAAGCTGATCGGATAAATCTGATACACGACGCTTTCTTTCCACCATTTGGGGTTCATAACTCGGTTACCTCCTATTTAGCTATATGTAGAGTTTAACCACACAGAGCCTAGTAGATAACAAATTCCCCCTACTTGGTTAGTCCTTTTTGATATTGCGAGGGCGTAAGTCCAGTCCATTTTTTAAAAGTAGCACTGAAGTGGCGCTCTTCACCGTACCCCACCAATTTGGCAACAGCGTACATCTTAAGATTTTGGCGGAGCAGCTTTTTCGCTTCTTCTACCCGGTATTGATGCAAGTAATCGAGAAAATTCACACCAAGCTCCTGGCGGAATAGTGAACTTAAATAAGTATTAGAAACATAGGCTTCCTTCGCGACATACTCTAGTGTCAGATTGGTATTATATTTATTACGAATGATCTCCATTGCAGTGACTACTGTGCGATGCAGCGGTCGATGGTTGGAAAAAGCCTCTACCACATTCTGCATAACCTTATTCAAAATCGTAGACAACTCTTCGAGCGTTTCTATCTGTGGTGCCTGCTCCATCCAATTGACCAAATGCTGCTTCCATTCGAAGCCAGCGACTTGTTTCTCTTGCGCGAGTCTCTTTAATCGAACTACAAAAGCCGTGGCTCGAATATTCACCTCTTGCTTAAGACATCCCGGATTGCTGCGAAAACGATCGAGCCATTTCTCCAGCAGATCAAGTGCGAGCTCATTGCTCCCAGCACCCACCGCCACAAGCATTTCATCCTCCAGCTCATTTAATTCAGAATCATCTAAAATCCCGATTTCCTGCGGAGCGCCACCTATTACTCCCGTTCCTTCTGTATAGTAATAGACACCGCCTTTTCCGTTCAAAAATCGCGATTCCATCGCCTGAAGCGCTTCTTTATACGACAGATGAGCTTCAGAAATATCCGAACGACAGGAGCCAACGGCAATACTGATTGATAGTTTGAGGTATTTCTCCAGATTACACTGCAGCTTCTCAATTTGCTCTTTCAACTGGAGGGGCGCTCGGTAAAGCTTGCGAGAATCCGTTCCGGCTAAGCCGCTGCCGATCCAGAGCAAATTGTTGCCGTCATGAAAAGTTTCTATCTTTCCTCGATAGATGGGTGACAATGTCTCACTGATAATGTTTAATGCTGCGTAACGCAAAAGTACAAAATCCTGCCCTGTGCCTGTAGCGGAAGGCGGGTCAAAATCAAAGCTGACGAGACCAATCTGCGGCCCTTCAAAGCCAATCGCCATTGATAACTCTCCGATCAGCTCCTGTCGCCGTTCTAGCGGAACCGGTGGATGATAAATCCATTGGGAAAGGACCTGGCTTTTGACAAGCGGTGCATTTTTATGCCAGGAACGGTCTCGTTTAAGCTGCTCATCCTCTTGATTGCGTTGTCTTTCGATGAGTTCCTTGGCCTTCAGTACCGTCTTCAAAATTTCCTCAGGGCGGCAGGGCTTCAGCACATAATCAACAACGCCTAGGGAGATCGCTTGCTTCGCATAAGAAAACTCGTTATAGCCGGATAAAATAATCGACCGGAAGCCGTACCCTCTGCGCCGTGCGACTTCAATCAGCTCCAGACCATCCATTTGCGGCATACGGATATCCGTTAACAAAAGATCGGGCTGTTCTTTCTCCATCAAAGCCAGCGCTTCACTTCCGTTCCCCGCCTCACCCATTACCTCAATCTGATGAGACTTCCAATCAATCATATTTACGATGCCCTCACGGATCGTATCTTCGTCTTCGGCAATCAGCAGCTTCATCATTTATGGACCCTCCACCGTGATATGAATAATAATACGTGTGCCTGCTCCTTCTACACTCTCCAGTTGCAAAGAGGCTCCCGCAAAAAATAAGGACAGTCGTTCCTGCACATTCATCAGCGCAAATCCTGTACGTCCAATAGTCTCTTCTTCAGCTAAAGAGTTCCCCCTCGCTAAACGTTGATGTAGCTCTAAAAGTCTATCTGCTGTGATCCCCACACCATTATCCTGCACTTCAAGCACAATAGTTTTCTCTATACGATAAGCACGAACCGATATTAGTCCACTGCCAGACAACGGCTCAATCCCGTGAATCACTGCGTTCTCGGCTAGTGGCTGCAGCAGCAGCTTTGGTACTGTAAAATCCTTGATACTCTCATCCAAAGAAATTTCGAATTCAAAACGCTCCTTAAAGCGATTTTTCTGCAGGAACAAGTAATTGGTCACCAGCTCCACTTCCTGCTCCAAGGTAAACGTATCGCGTCCATCATTTAAGCTCAGGCGGAACACTTGAGAGAGAGAATACACCATATCGGCAATTTCTTTATCTCCCTTCTTCTCGGCTTCCCAACAAATTGTATTTAACGTGTTATATAAAAAGTGCGGCCTAATTTGAGCTTGAAGCGTTTTCAATTCTGCTTCCTGTTGCTTCATTCTTGAGGCGTATACATCATTGATGAGCGATTTAATCCGCTGCACCATTAGATTATAACCATGCCCGAGTAAGCCGATCTCGTCATTTCCTTCAAAAAATACCCGCTGCGTAAAATCACCTGTCTGCAGTCTGCGCATCGAACGGGAAAGCTTCTTCAGCGGTTTCGTAATAGCGGCAGCTGCCAGCCAGGTAACCATTAGGCTAACCACTAAACACAGAACAGCAATCGTCATTGTGACCTGTAAAATCTGACCAAGCTCTTTAACAAGCTGCCGCTTGGAATGAGCCACCACCACATACCAGCCCGTCGTCTCCGACTGAAGATGCGACACAATCCACTGCTTATGATCCGCTGTAGATTCCAGCCTTTTCTTCACAGTCAGATTAGGATCGCTGTCTGCAAAATACGGAAGTTCCAGATCTCTTTTGCCAATCCAGCTCGGGTTCGAAGCCGTAATAATCAGCCCGTTCCGATCAATCACGAACATATCCACATCATCTTCAGCATTGTCGAGATATTGACTGCCAATCTTCCCTGCATCTACACCGATCACAGCGAGTCCTGCCGGCTTTAGGGTGTAAATATTCTTGATGATTCTGGAAAGGACAATCTTATGATAATGATCGCCTACAAAAATGCCGTCCGTGGGTCTGGAGAGACCAAAGGTTGGGCTCCCTGCTGCTTTAATAGCTTCCTGATAATACGAGGTTTTGATAAAATCCGAGTACTTCATACCTGTCGTCAATCCTGCCTGATTCGCAGCAAAAGGCTCTGCTCCATTGTTATCTTCTAAAGAGTATAGGATCAGAGATTGAATAGAATTGCCTGCAACCATAAGATTGGTAACGGTCTTAAATACAGAATTACGTTCCTTTTGCGCTTCAGACGATGCTAAAAGCCGCTGCACACTTTCATCCAGAAAGAGTGTATTCGAAAAAGATATCATGCCTCGCACCATTTCATCGATCTGCTCTGCTGTTTTTTTGGTAAGATGATCCTGTGACTGCTTCATTTTCTCCACAACCTGCTGCGAAGAGATCTGATAAGAGTTCCAACCCATAGCAAATATGGTCACCAGAAGCAGAGGAACGAACCATAACAACAGCTTAAATTGGAGCGGAAGATGGCGATAACGGCTGAGTAAGCGAAAATTCCGATTCATGAGAACCACCTTCATTTATATTAGAAAGATGTGTAAACCAAGTATAACTGAAATCATTCAGCCCTGAACCGGCTTTTTACATTCGCTAAAAAATGCCTACATTATTCTTAAATATGGACCATGTTTCTATTAGCTAGAAACTCTTAAGATGAGGATGCAAGCAAAAACGCCTTCGACGTCTCTTATAGACGGTCAGCGTTTATGCGAGAAGTATAAGGATAATGTATAGCGTGAAACTTATACATTCTTATATTTCAAGAAGAAACGACGTTGTCGGCTTCCTCGATAGATAACAATCGTTTCTTCAAAATACATCATTCTAAAAAGGTGGGTTTTTGATGAGAAATAAAGGAATCAAGCTAATGCTTATGAGTCTAATGCTTCCGGCTCTGCTTGCAGGCTGCGGTGGCGGAAATAACAATGCGAAAGCTACAAACGCTCCTGCGAATGACAAAGCCGAAGCTACTGCCGAGGCAACAGCAAACGCAGCGGAAAACGCACCAGCCGAAAAAATTACACTGAAGTTCTTTACCGCACTTGCGGATCGGGCAAACGGTTCAGGCAAGGTGGAGCAAGACATTATCGACGCTTATATGAAAGAGCACCCAAACGTCAAGATAGAAGTGGAAGCGCTTCAAGATGAACCTTATAAATCAAAAATCAAAGTATATGCTTCCAGCAATCAGATGCCTGATATCATTCAAGCTTGGGGTCAGCCTTCTTTCCTGAGTCCACTGCTCGATAATGACTTGCTGCT
This sequence comes from Paenibacillus sp. RS8, assembly GCF_041956825.1. Taxonomy (NCBI): domain Bacteria; kingdom Bacillati; phylum Bacillota; class Bacilli; order Caryophanales; family Paenibacillaceae; genus Paenibacillus; species Paenibacillus sp. RS8. The sequence continues at coordinate 152,904 of NZ_CP168131.1, forward strand.
TGAGCTGAACAGCGCTGACTTCGAAGGCGATCAATTTGTTTCCGGTTCCATGGACGGCTTCAGCAAAGATGGCAAACTGTATGGATTGCCACGCAGTGCCGACTATATGGTCATGTTCTATAACAAAAAAATCTTTGCTGACAACGGCATCGAGGTTCCAAAGACTACTGCTGACCTGCTAGCAGCTGTCAAAACATTGCGTGCCAACAAAATTAACCCGATTGCTATGAATGGTATGGATGCATGGACGCTGCCAATCTGGTATGAGTTCGTTGCTCAACGTCAAAATGGTGATTTCAATAAGATGGATGAAGCTGTTGCACGTAAAATATCCTTTAATGATCCTAGCCTTGTTGCAGCTGCAACGGAAATGCAAGATTTCGCAAATGCTAAAGGCTTTGCCGATGGCTGGTTAACCGCTGATTATGGCGCAGCACGTAACTTGTTCGGACAAGGACAAGCCGCTATGTTCTTTATGGGCGCTTGGGAGTCCGGCCTAGCTACAGATGTGAACTTCTCTGAAGAATTCCGTAATAATGTAGGCGCATTCGCTTTCCCTGGTTCAGATAAAGGTAAATCAACGGATGATGCTGCTTGGTACGGTGGTGGGTATGCAGTAAGTAAGAACTCAAAGCATCCTGATGCTGCTGTTGATTTCTTGAAATATTTCTTCGCGCCTGAGAACTGGTCCAAGATGTTATGGCAAGCTGGCGCGGGTACACCTGCGCAAAAATTCGATGAATTCTTAACGGGTAATGAAACTCAACTCCAAAAAGAACTAGTAGATGTCTTCAGCTCAATGACCTCTTCCAGCGGAACTCCGCTGCAGGATATTGGTAACGACGAGTTCAAGCAAAAGGTAATGGAGGCTCACCAAAGCCTGCTCTCCGGCGCTATGAATACAGCGGAATTCGCCAAAGCGCTTGACGCTGCGTCCGATAAATTGGCTGGTAAATAAACGCTAATACTACTAAGTATATGAATGACGGCGCTTCTGATTTAACATCATAAATAGTGGCGTAACCCCCGACTTCCCCCAGAGGTCGGGGGTTTGTTGTTCGGGCATAAGCGCCTTCGACGTCAGAGAAAATTATCATTCCATAATTTAAAAAATGTGTACAATCATCTGAAATATACGGCATGTTCCAGGGTCTGGCTTCCCGTTACGATGGTAGTAGATAGATTACTCTTTCAAAGGACGGAGATTTCCATGCACAGAGTGTTAAGCGACAAAAAAGCGATATTCCTACTCATCGCACCCGGGCTATTCCTGTTTGCTTTTATGATTTGCATCCCTATCTTCATGAGCGCTTATTACGGCTCTACAGACTGGGGCGGAATCGGGAAGTACAATTTTATCGGCTTTGATAACTATCGTGAAATCCTATTTCATGACAAAGTATTCTGGACTTCGCTGGGCAATGCCCTGTTACTGACTGCTGCCACTGTATTCTTACAGCATCCCTTTGCTATTCTCATAGGGATTTTCCTGACCAATTCCGGCAAATACGAAAAAATATTCCGGACGATCTTCTTTATCCCAGCCGTTATTTCTGTTGTGGTTACAGCCAAGCTGTGGAGCGGGATTTTTCATCCCAATTACGGATTGCTCAATAAGTTGCTAAGTGGTGTTGGGCTGGATTCCCTCACACATGATTGGCTTGGAGATCCGAAGACAGCGATCTGGTGCATCATCATTGTTGTTATGTGGCAAGGCTTTGGATACGCACTGCTGCTTTATTATTCAGGTCTGCAAGGCATTCCAAGTGACTTAAGCGAGGCCGCAAAGATCGATGGTGCGAACAACTACACCCTCTACACGCGCATCATCATTCCGCTTCTGTCGCCTATGATGCGAGTTGCCATTATCATAGCGGTTACAACCTGTCTTAAGCAAATGGAAACCGTGTTCTTAATGACTAACGGCGGCCCGGCGAACAGCACGCAATTCTTAGGGAACTACCTTTACAAAACCGCCTTCTCATCGTCGCTATACGGCTACGGTAATGCCATATCCATCCTATTCATTGTGTTCTGCCTTGTACTGACCGTAATACTCAACAAGGTTCTGAAGAAAGATATCGGAGAGTTTTAGAATCCCTGTAACCGGAGGAAATCATATGAATAATTCATTAGCACCTGCCGCTTCACCCCCCAATCTGAAGCTTCATAAACAGAAGCGCAGTAAACCTACAACTGGCAAAATCCTAATGATGGTGTTTCTTTGTCTCATCGCTTTGATTCAGTTATTTCCGCTCATCTGGCTGATCGATTACTCCCTGCTAAAGAGTGGTGATTTCTTCGGAAGCTCATTTCTGAAATGGCCATCGCCACCGCAATGGGAGAATTATAGAAACGCTTTTACCTATGGGCGTGTACCACGCTATTTTGCCAACAGTCTTATTATTACAGTAATTACCGTTGCGCTGTCCGCACTAGTGTCACTGATGATGGGATATGCGTTCACACGCATGAAATGGAAGCTAAGTGGTATTGTGTTGTCACTCATCATGATGGGCATGATCATTCCTATTCATGCGACATTGCTGCCTAACTTTATCCTGTTTAACAAGCTCGGAATGCTGAACAATATGTACACGCTGATTCTGCCTTATTCGGCTATTGTCATTCCAATGAGCGTGCTCATTATGACCGGTTTTCTTGAGACCATCCCTCGCGCGATTGAAGAATCGGCGGTTATCGATGGCTGTGGCATTTACGGTGTGATCTTCCGCATCATCCTGCCAATTACGAAACCCGCACTCGCTACCATCTGTGTACTCAATTTCATCAGCACCTGGAATGAATTCATTATGGCGAACACCTTCCTCACCTCAGAGGATCTCAAAACCATTCCGTTCTCCATTATGAAATTCGCCGGAGAATATTCGTCCAACTATGGTGCTCAGTTCGCGGTTATGACGATCATTGCCATCCCGACCATCCTGATCTATCTGCTCTTCACAGAACAGATGACCAAGGGAATTACCGCCGGAGCGGTTAAGGGATAACACAAAAAACACGGAGAACTCTAGCTTCTCTTCTTTCTCCAACATTTTATTGACATTAACTTTCAACTCGTATATGATCTCCTTAGGCAAAATCACAACGAATTAAATCAAAAATTTAATATATCCCGTAAAGGGGAGTAGCTGTTAAATAAAGTCGTCAATACGAGAATATGAGGATATTCTCCGGCTTTATTGGCAATTCAACATTGTTAGCGAGACCTTTACCAATCAGGTTAGACCTTTATTCCAAAGGCTAATCTGTTTGGTAAAGGTCTTTTTTATATAAAATTGGTTAAAATGGTAAGGTAAGTATCTTTTAGTAGATATTTGCATAAGAAAAGGGAGGACAACAGTAATGGATTGGGGATTATTATTAGAGTACGGCTGGGTATTACTAGTTCTTGTAGCACTTGAAGGACTACTAGCCGCAGATAACGCACTGGTATTGGCAATTATGGTTAAACACCTTCCTGATGAGGAAAGAAAAAAAGCACTATTCTACGGATTAGCCGGAGCCTTCGTGTTCCGCTTCGGTTCACTATTTGTCATCTCTTACCTGGTTGATATTTGGCAAGTACAAGCCATCGGCGCACTTTATTTACTGTTTATCGCGGGGAACCATATCTTCCGAAAACTATTAATCAAGAAGCCCGTTACGGATGAAGCAGCTGAAAGCGGTACGGACGGCGCAGTCAACAAAAAGAAATCCAGCTTTTGGTTTACTGTCTTTAAAGTAGAAGTTGCTGACATCGCCTTCGCGGTGGATTCCATCCTAGCCGCAGTTGCACTTGCGGTTGCACTTCCTGCAAGTGGTCTTCCAAAAATCGGAGGCCTTGACGGCGGACAATTCCTCGTCATCTTTGCCGGCGGATTTATCGGATTGGTCATTATGCGTTTTGCAGCTTCCTTCTTCGTTAAGCTGCTTCACACCCGTCCAGGTCTTGAAATTGCAGCCTTCTTCATCGTAGGCTGGGTCGGTGTTAAGCTCGCAGTCATTACCTTGGCACACCCTTCACTTGGTGTTCTTTCCGAGGATTTCGCGCATAGTACCATTTGGAAGGTTACCTTCTATGTTGTACTCGTGCTCATCGCTGCAATTGGTTGGTTTATGAGCAGCAAGGTAGAAGAGAATGTTGGAGAAAATCCAGTTAAAGAAGTAGATAAACAGCTCAACTAATCTTATTTGAATCACAGAAACAACAATAACCCGAAAGATGCGCCCCTTCAGTAAAGGTGTCCGTCTTTCGGGTTATTTTCTTTTATCCCCTATTTTGCTCCCTATATTCCTGCGGTGTACAGTCAACGGTTTTTTTGAAGAATCGGAAGAAGTAGTGCTGATCACTAAACCCAAGCTGACTGGATATCTCGTGCATCTTCAAGGCAGTTCCAAGCAATAACTCTTTACTAAGCTCTACTTTCTTCTCCAGAATATAATCGGAGATCCCTTTACCCGTAGTTCTTTTATACCAGCGAGACAAATAGGACGGATTAAGCGAGACTTCCTGAGCGATCCGGGTTAGAGACAAATCATCTGCAAGATGAGCTTTAATATATTGGTGGATCATGGACAGGATATTTGATTCATCATGTTTATAGGTAGCGCTTCTGTTCGAAATAATCCATTCAAAGAAGGTATGATAGAAAGAAATGACCTCCGACCAATGTGTATTAATATTAAAGTACAATATCCGTGACAAATCCATTCCACTATGGGCTTCCTCCGTTAATCCTAACTCTTGTAAAGCCTGCAATAAGGTGTTACTGACACCAGACAACAATCTCATTTTCAAAAAAGGATCTTCCGGTCCACCTTCACCCGAAATATCCACCCATTTGCGAAAAGAACTGCTCCATTCGGGATCTCCTTCTAGCAGGCGTTGTTTCAAATAATCGAGCAGCAAATCTGCTGTCGCATTTCTATTTTGCATCGACACCGGACTTGGGTTTGCTTCCTTGACTTTAATCTTTAGCAGCTTCTCCATACCCAGTCCAGGGCTATCATAAATAGCCAGCCGTAAACGATTTAAAGCGTAGCTTAGCTCATGCCACTGAACAGCCTGATCACTGGCGATAATAGATACAGATAATTGTAGACATTTGCCGCAAGCTTGCTGGATAGATTCCATTGTCCCGTGTACGAAGCGTAGCGTTTTTAACCATAGCTCTTCTTCCTTTAATGAGGATACAATCTCGCTGCTCGGCTGAATAAAACAAGCCATCGTTCCCTGATCGAGATCAACTGCTTTAATTTCCACTTTATCACTGAGCAGTTCCTCTGAAATATTGGCTACGGCGTAGCGGATTAAGCTCCGGTCCGAAGCCGTCTCATAATTCCTCCACTCTTCCATGCGCAGAATAATAGGTAGTACGAGTCCTTCCGCGTTAAAGGGAAGCTGAATAGCATCGAATTCATCCTGCAAGGTCTGCCGATCTATCCGTTCGGTCCGTCTTAGAATATCGTGCAATAATTGCTGCTGCAATTGAGGCAGAGCGCGAGGAAGCTTATCGCGAAGCCATTGGCTCTTGTACAGATAATCCTCTTCAGAGGATATTTTATCCAAGGTTAGGGCTACAGCAGAACGGATTTTATCCATCCCCTCTGTCTTCAGTAAATAGTCCACCACACATGGATTTCTAATCGCCTGATGTGCATAATCAAATTCATTATGACCGGTCAGCAGAATCACTTTACAGCGAGGCCAACGATCGACAATTTCCTGAATTAACGCCATTCCATCCATTCCCGGCATGCAGATGTCACTAAGCACAATATCTATTTTTACAGTATTAAGCCAGTCTATAGCATGATCTGCGGAATGAACCTTAATGATCTCCAAATCCTTGAAATCTGCCTTTACAAAAAATTCATATAGTCCATCCAGAATATTAGGCTCGTCATCAACTATCATCATTCGTTGCATCGTTATACTCCCCTTCAAGCGGTATGTTAACTTTTACACAAAGCCCGCCTAAACTGCTTCTCTCCGCCTGCAATCCATAAGGGGAACCAAATTTGATCCTCAGCCTTTGATTCACATTTAATATACCTGTGATTTCTCCCTGGTTGATATTCTGTTCGGAGAATTGGCGCTGTAAAAGTTGTAGCTTATCCTCACTGAGTGTATCGCCGTTATCCTCAATTCTAATGGTCAGCGTATTCTTCATTTTCTCGTAGCTCATTTTCAGTAGACCGTTGCTACTCTTTTGCTTAAGTCCATGTTCAAATACATTTTCGATGATCGGCTGCAGTAGCACTCGCGGGATTCTGATGTCCCGGCAATCCGGTTCCATCTCATCCACTTCAGCTCTGATCCTAGCACCAAAGCGTATTCTCTGAATGGCTAAGTATACTAGTGCATGTTCCACTTCTTGCTGCAGTGTGACCTCTTGAGCGAAATCACGGGTCATATACCGGAAATATTGCCCCAAATAATCGGAGAACTCTTTGATTAGCTCTACATTCTCCACTTCAGCCATTTGTTTAATACTAAATAAGCTATTATAGAGAAAGTGCGGGGTAATCTGCGATTGTAGATGCTTAAGCTCCGCCTCACCTGTTCGAATACGCTGTACATAATTCTCATCTATTAAAGTGTGTAAATGCTTAAGCATCTCATTAAACCGAGAATACAGATACCCAAACTCATCTCTGCGTGAATGTGTGATATATATGCCTGTCTGTCCTTGTTCGGCTTTCTTAAACCCTCTGATTAATATAGACATGGGCCTATGAATCATCCTATACGTCCATAAAGAGAACAAGATAATGATTACTACAGAGACCACGCTCAGCAGCCATAGCAACTGCGAATAGATTTGTATCGGCTTCATTAACACACTATTGGAAATCATCGCCGTTAACCGGAAGTTATTATTGTGGTCATAGAGCGAGTAATAAAATGAGTTGTCTAAACGATGCCGCTGAACACTCACCGTCTCCTCGCTATTTAGCGACTTTTCAACCGGAAACAATATTGGAGTCTGATTCGAATTAGAAGATATCACATACTCATTGTTATTTCCGAAGGCTAATGTAATATCACTTCCACCCGACACCGAGAACTCTTTCAATCGCAATTCAAGCTCAGCAGAGGAAAGCTTTACCCCCAGTAAAAAATTAGGCGGAAGATTGCTATCTAAGTTATATGGATTACTGCGCAATAAATACAGCTCATCCTTATATTTAGATAAAGCGCCTTTTAAATTCCCCATAGTACCCAACAGACTTTGCCATTCCTCATTGGTGACATCCCTAATTCCATCTGTAGTACTGACCCTTTTATTAATTTCGGGCACATAATACACTACATCACTAATGTAAGGGCTGGTTTCTTTAATTTGCTTTAGCTTCGTGTAAATGCTGTTCAGGCTGGAATCTACTTCATAACGGCTCATAATGGGAATACGAGTGCTAAAGGTTGCAAGCGTCTCATCCTGAGAGTACTCCGTTACTAGCCCCGTTATCCTTTTCAGCTCAAATTCAAGATGACTATAGTAAAAATGAAGCTTCGATTCGTTAGCTCTCTCCACTTCGGCCTGCATTTGGTTGGAACTATAGTAGGTAATAGAGATGCTTAATGCGCACAACGGAAGCATCACGAGTAGAAAGGCTCCGATCAGCTTGATCACAATGGAATTGGGGTTAAACCGAAATGAAAATGGTTTCATTGGAAATTTATCCCTCTTATTCGTAATAATAATAAAGAAGGAGCCGTGGTTGGGCTCCTTCTTGTATTCAGATCCAGTTTAACCCTTTACACTTCCTACGACTAGTCCATGTACAAAATACCTTTGCAGGAACGGATAAATCGCTAAAATCGGTATGATCGATAAAAAGATTTGGGAGGCTTGCGTCGTACGATCAGAGATCTGATTCAACAACGCCGCCTGCTCAAAGGTAATATTCTCCGTCTGGATCGACACCTGCTGAAGTATGGATTGTAAATAAGTTGCGAGCGGATAGTGCTCTGGACTTCTCATATAGATCATCCCATCGAACCATGCATTCCAGTGTCCTACCAAAGCGAATAACGTAATGGTTGCAATACTTGGCATGGATACCGGAAGATATACACTCCATAATGTGCGCAGGTGTCCAGCTCCATCCATCCACGAGGCTTCTTCCAGCTCTTTCGGCAAGCCTCTGAAGAAATTGAGCATCAGCAGAACATTAAAGATCGGCACAGCCCCCGGTATTATAAGTGACCAGATGCTATCTAGCAAACCCATTTCTTTTACAATTAAATAACCAGGAATCAATCCGCCGCTAAATAGCATCGTGAAGACAAAAATCCAGGCATACACAGTCCGTGAACGGAACGACGTCGCCTCTTTAGAGAGCGGATAAGCTACTAGAATAGTGAACAGCAAGTTAACGGATACGCCAAGCACAACCCTGAGCAAGCTAGTTCCGAAAGACTGAATGAACTGATTATTCTGAAGGATATATTTATAGGAAGAAAGCGTGAAATCTACCGGCCAAAAGGTCACCCTTCCGGCATTTACAGCTGCACTTGAACTGAAGGAAATCGCCAGAATGTTCACGATAGGAAAAAGACAGAGTACCGCGAGCAATGTAAGAAATACGTAATTACAGCGGAGAAACCAACGGTAAGCTGTTGAAGTATGATGCATTTAGTCCACTCCTTTCTCTCTCTAAAAAATCCGATATTTAGCAAAACGATACGCCAGATAATACCCCAGCCCGATAAATACGAAGGAAACTACGGATTTAATTAATCCAAGTGCTGTGGATACGGAGTACTGAGCATCCTGGAGACCAATCCGGTAAATCATCGTATCCAAAATATCGCCTGATTCATAGACTAGCGGATTGTACAGGTTGAACACTTGATCAAAGCCCCCATTCAGGACGTTACCAAGACTAAGTGTCAGCATCAGAATCATGATAGGGCGTATGCCCGGGAGTGTAATATGCCAAGTCTGCTTCCATCTACCCGCACCATCAATAACAGAAGCTTCATACAGTGAGGTATCAATGCTAGTTAAAGCAGCCAAGTATATAATGGTTCCGAATCCAAACTCTTTCCATTGATCTGTGATCACTAGTATGTAAGGGAACCAGCTATTATCAGCTAGAAATTGAATAGGCTGCATGCCTAGTGCTTTCAGGAGCATATTGACGATACCGCTGCTAGGAGACAAAACATCAACGACAATCCCGCCCAATATAACCCATGAGAAGAAGTGCGGCATATAAATAATCGTCTGAATGGAGCGCTTGAAGCCGTTTACACGAACTTCATTAAGGAGCAGAGCTGCTATAACCGGTACGGTCAGCCCAGCGATTATTTTCATGACAGAGATAAAAACAGTGTTCCATACGACTTGTCCAAACCCGGGAAGCTCAAACAAATAACGAAAGTTCTCGAGTCCTGTCCAGTTCATATTCTTAAACCCGGATATAGGGGAAAAATTCTGGAAGGCAATCACAAGGCCTGCCATCGGTATATAACTAAAAATAATGATCACAATCAAAGCAGGTAAAATCATTAGATGAAGCGGAATATTACGTAGGAATTGTTTAGTATTAAAGTGCATATGCTTTCTCCTCCTTGTATCTCAATTATAGAGCACCCCCAAATTGGCTTAATAGTGTAGCGTATTGACTTTGAGTATCTTTTGTTGACCTGATGATTGAAGGAAATGACTACTCTGTACAAAAAAAAGAACTGCCCTTTTGCCATTACCATGACTAAGGACAGTCCTATTCTTGATCAGTTCAACTAGTTTCCTTTGATGATGTCATTTACTTCTTTCGTAATTTGATCTCCACCAAGTTTCTTCCAGTTCGCTACAAACTTATCGAACTCATCGATAGGTAGACTTCCGTAGATGATTTTCACAAAGGTCTCCGCACGGAGCTTATCCAAGGTAGCTGCTTTGCTGTTCATCGTTTTGGTTGGTGCATAAATGAATTCGTTCATCAAGACTAGGTCATTATCGCGATAGTACTTGATAACAGATTGTGAGCTTAGTGGCCCAAAGATGCGCTCCATATGCCATTTATCGAGATCTCCGCCACGGTAGCTTTGAATATCATCATAGAATAATTTGGCTTCAAGCCCCATATTCGAGGTATCCCCTGATTCAAGGGCCTTCTCTACCTCATCCTGTGCCTTCACATTTTTGTTCGGTGGCAGGTTGGCTACAACCGCATTTTGGAAGCCCAGACCTGTGTCACCATTCAAATACTTAGCCCGTTCCGTTGCAGCGGATTCTCCAAACATTTTCTCCGCTTGGAAGTTAAGCAGCTTGATCAATGCTTCAGGATGTTCATAACCTTTACGGACTGCGAATACACCGCCAATGGTAAGATGATTTTGGGTTTTGGCAGGCTGGTCATCAATAGATTGTACTGGATACGGTACCCAGTTTACATTAGGGTCCTTTTTGATCATATCTTTTACCTGAAACGGTGCCCATTGAGGCAAGAATAATATCCCCGATTTACCGGCATTGACATCCTCCATCGCCTTGGCAAAGTCTTTCACACCAAACTCAGGATCGATAACTCCCTCTTTATACAATCTTTGCAGCTCTGCAAGTCCGGTCTTTACCTCTGGTTGAATCGTACCATTTACAACCTCGCCAGCATCATTTTTGATCCAAGTTTCTAAATACGCGTGGTATCCGAGCAGAAATGCATTAATCGGCAAATCCTTATTGAGCGAAATCCCGTAAGTATCCTGTTTCCCATTGCCATCAGGATCTTTGAATGTAAAGTCTTCTGCTATCTTAATAATATCCTGCATGGATTTAGGATCCTGCAGACCCAGCTTGTCCATCCAGTCTTTTCTAATCCAGACCATATCCGAGGAGTCCAGAGAGCCTGGGAAGCTTACCATTGCCATCAGTTTTCCGTCTTTTGTGACCGGCTTAAGTCCAGCTCCGTCTTCTTCAGCATAATATTCTTTTACAAGATCCGTAGCGTATTTATCAAACACCTCGGTTAAATCCTGTATCATGCCTGCCTCATACAGCTGCTCAAATTGGACCATGGAGACCTTCAACAAATCAGGCAAGTCACCGCTTGCCAAGGTAACGTTCATTTTATCGTTATAATTGGCATCAGACACAATCCAGTCGTAGGACACTTTAATCCCCAGTTCTTCCTCATAACCTCTCGTCCATATGTTATTGGAATGCGTATCTCCCTGAGCCAATGTCTCTTTACCTGTTTCATTCATCGTGGAACGAAGCTTGATCGGTGGATCATATTTGGTTAAAGGACCACCCTCCGCCTCAACCTTCGCACCGGTGTTTCCTTGGGCGGAGCTAGTATTGTTTCCACTATTATTACTGGAGCAACCACTAAAAACTAATGATAGAACAATGGCAGATGCCATTAAAGGCAATCCTTTTATCTTTCTTGTCATCTATTGAGCCTCCCTTGTTTTCTATATCCTAATTGTAAGAAGAAAGCGTTAACACAGCGAGTGTGAACCGTTTACATTCGGTATCTTTTCTTTACCTATTCAAGTACACCTAACTAAGCTCCGCTTTAAGCCACTCCGATAATCATAATACTGTGAGTTTGTGAGTGTCTATGTATTGGTAACTAATGCCATTAAAAAAAGGGGTTAGATCCAATATGGATCTAACCCTAACTAGTACCTGATATTAGCCGATGAAAGCAAAGTATTGAAGCGTTTAACTGTATTTTGTACATCTATTATTCTTCAAATCACTCTGCCAATGGATATAGTTGTATTTCGTACATTTATTTTTTTGATTTTCTCCTCTAGAGGTGGATTCTCCACTTTTTAGTTGCACAGAATGCAGTTATCTCGCTTACTCCAGCAAGATTCGGCGTTAAAGGAGAGGGTTACCGAAAGCTACGTTCTATCAAGTAGCATGTCCTCAGCCAGCCACCTCAAACTAAAAAAACCAGGGAGCGATTCTCCAATAATCGGAGAATTGCTCCCTGGCCAGTCTTTTTAACACTTATTGACCTATAATCTGATCGGTCTTTCCCTGCAACTCCACCAGCTTCATAATCACCGTAGCCGCCAGCGCTTTCGATACCGTCTGTTGCGGATTAAACTTGCCGTTGTCATCCTTTAAGATTCCCAATTTCACAACAAGAGCCACTGCACCCTTTTTGTTAATAGATGAACTATCGCTAAATTGACTTACAGTCACATCTTTATCAAGATAGGTTGTGAGTTTGTTGTATTTCAAAAAATTAGCCAGCAGAACAGCAAGCTGTTCCCGGGTTAATTTACTATCAATTTGGAGGCTTTCATCCTTATTGATCCACTTACGATCTGCCGCATAAGTAACAGCATCATAATATGAATTTTCAGGCTTCACGCCAGCCACAGTTTTTCGTTCATTATTATTATAATAATTGCTGAAATTCGGATTAGAAGCCTTAACAAGATAGGTTATCCAATCACCAACAGTTATTTCTTGATCCGGGTTCACTTTACCATCGGCATCCGGAGTAAGCACATGATACTTTACTAATTCTGACAATGGCTGTTCTGCTGCGTGGCCTTTGATATCCGTCGCAGATATTTGAGTATCTTGCTGACCGAGATAATCATAAACCGCAGTCCATTTTCCAGTGGCTGCATCTAAAACCTGATACAATCCGTTAGATTCATCAAAGGTTGTATCATATACCAGCTTCACCTTTGGCGCGACATAACTGCTATAAGTATTGTATCCGCCAACCTGAGTGTATCTTAGCTTAGTCTGATATTTGGGTTTATAACTTTCGAGTGCTTCCTTCTTGGATATTTTAGCATCTGGCGATAATGTGATCTCATCGATACCGCTTATCCGATTCCCCATGTAAGAAATCAGTCTGCCGTAAAGATCCAAGCTTACCGTAATATTGCTGTCACTCACAGGAATCCCTTGATGATATCTAATAAACTGGTATCTGAATGCAGATCCGTCTGAAGTCACGCTTGAATTAGCTCCATATTCAACAAGCTTTAGCTTCTCGCTCGCCTGAGGATATAGGCTATTAATTATACTAAGCGCTTTAGACTTAGCTTCAGCCTCACTAAGCTTCTTCCCTCCAACAGGAGCCGGCTCTTCTTTTTTATCCTGAGTAACACCATAGGTTTGAACTTGGTACTGCAATATTTCACCGGTCTTTGCATCTATTTCAGCAGAGGATTGTTCTGGAAAACCAGCACCAATGAAACGTTCATTTCCATTACCACCCCAGTATAACTGCCAGATCTTCCGATTCGTATCCTGATAGTCATTTCTCAAGCTTTGAGAAATCAATTTACGATCTGCTGGAATGTAAGCTACCTTCTTTACAAGCTGTTCCGCTTCTTTTGCAGAAAGCTCTGTAGTAGAGCTTCTTGCTTGAAAGACATCCTTACTCTTGGCTATATCTGAATACACGACTGGAGTGGATACGGATTCTTTTCCTTCATAATCTATTCTCTTGCCGGTCAATGCATCGATAGGATATAGAGATTGATCCACCGGACGCCAGCCTAGAATCCAGTTGTTGGGTTTTCCGTTCTTATAAATAGGAATGTAAAAAAGACCTACATCAAGCTGATCCGCAAATTGCTTCTGTGCTTGCTCCAAGGTAATCTTAGGCTGTGCAGACGGATACTCAAGCCCTTGAGAAGACTTAGAGAATTGAATTACATCTCCGTTCCCATCCACAGCTATGTTAATGCTATCCGATCCAGAGGGAAGACCATTCTTCATGATATTGAAGAAATAGCCATATTGAACAGGACCGAATAAAGCGCTCGAAAAATAATTATAACCAACATTCTCATTTAATTGCAGATCACTGCTCTTAACCGATGAAGCTGCCTTAGCCACAAAAGCCTTGGCGATCTCCAGTGCCTGCGTCTGCGATATTTTCGGTGGATAATAGGATTCGTTATTCTCACGTGGATATGAAATATACGTACTGATGATATCTCCATTAATCGCATCTATCTCGCTGCTAAAGCCATATCCCATATTCCCTTCTTGCATTTGCCACTGAATATTCCAGATCATTTGATTTGCTGGAGCGGGGTAGCTTTGGTTAGATCCCAGTTGAACATTGTTTACCGTTGCATTTTTTAGGGATGGGAATAATTCTCTTAGCTTTGCAATCGCTTGCTCCTGCGTGAATTTCACTTTTGTAATATCTGCCTCGGACGTCGTTGTAGTAGTCGGGGCTTGTGCGCTAACCTGGGTTACCACAGTGTTGCTGCTAACAGATGTAGAATCGGCAGCAGCCAAGCTTGGTGGTAACAATAATGCGATTGCCACTGAAGTAATCAATACCGTTTTAGCTGTCTGATGAACAAAGTGCGTGTTATTGCTTTTCAAAAGAATTCATCCTCCTCTAACACGTGATTCATAACATTATACAGATAATTTCTTATATTTTCCATATTTAATTAACGACAGGAAATTACAACATTTATGTAATGTATGCTATATAAGCTATAATGGTAGGCAGCTACAGCTTCAACTCATCTATGAAAGGGGGCCACCCACATCACTGACTGGAACCTTCAGCCGCTTATAGACGGTATTACTGGCCTAGATATTCGCAGTTGTCTAATCGTTCAACATGGAAAACCCATACTGGAGCATTATCGCGAGCCTAAAATTGCAGTAGAGCTTGGCAAAATTAACTCATGCACCAAAAGTGTGCTCGCCGCTCTAGTCAGCATAGCCATAGATAAACAAATCGTTCCACCACCGGATACCCCTATTTCACTCTTTTTCCCTTTATTAAAAGAGGATCAGGACCCCCGAAAAAGAGAGATCACGATCGGTCACTTATTAACAATGACAGCTGGCTTTAACTGGACGGAGTTTGGGGGGCAGAATTCTTTTCCGACCATGACCAAAACCGCAGACTGGATAAAGTTTGTGCTCGCGCAGCCGCTTGCGCATACGCCTGGAACCGTGATGACTTATAACTCCGGATGCTCTCAGCTCTTATCCTCGATTCTGCGGGATTGTTCTGGACAAGACGTGGCTGCCTTTGCCGAAGATCAGCTGTTTCAGCCGCTTGGCATCGAAAGCTATCGCTGGGATAGTGATCCGCAAGGCATACATACTGGTGGTTTTGGCCTTTATCTGAAGCCAGAGGATATGCAGAAATTCGGTCTCCTTTATTTGCAAGAGGGGCGCTGGAAGGCTCAGCAGCTTATTCTTTCAGACACGGTTCAGAAGTCCACTCACCCATATGTTGAAGCCACACTTCCACAGAAGGGCTTCTACGGCTGGCACTGGTGGGTATCCTCATTCAATGCAGGCACAGAGCAGCAGCCGAATGAGATCCCTTATTATTTTGCGCTTGGTTTCATGGGTCAGCACATTATTGTGGTTCCAGCCTACGAGCTGGTTGCAGTCATCACTGCGGATAAATATAAGAAACGCTCACCTGCAAATGTCTTCGGCCGATTTATTGTACCTGCTCTTCTTGGGCGATAGGGACAGGGGATTATATGCAGCTTTATGTGTGGATACCACCTATAGAGCTGCAGCAGCCCTAGACGGATAAAGTCTTAGGCTGTCTCTGTTTTCTTTGAACTAATTTCGTTCTTAACTAAATAGATTATATTTCATGGATATAAAACAAAAAGGAAGCCGATCACATGGACCGGCTTCCTTCTTCTTATGATTCAGCTGCGATGTAAAGCTGCTCAAGTCGTTACTTTGGCATATACACCAAAGAACAACATCATCTCTCCGATGATCAGGTAATTAGGTATAAGGAAGAGCAAATCTACTGCGAAAAACACTCCAAGTAAACCTAATAATAACACTAAATGGAACATCCCTAATCTTTGCTGTGAACGTCTATATTTATGGAAGACCAACGAAGTAGAGAAGAAGTAGAGCAACACCGACCCAAAAATAAAAAACACCATAAATATATAATCCAGTTGTTCCAGAAATAACAGTTGGATCGAAGCAGCAATCATACTCAAGGAGATATAAATAAACAAATGTCCATAAATTATGGTCTGCCCGGCAGTCTCTATACTCTTGTCCACTTTCTTCTCAACATTATCAAAATATTGCCACCACATCGCAATAATTAATAAGAAAGTTAATAATGCAAATAAAATAGATTGCCAGGTCCAGTGGCTGGACTGCAGCACTGCAAGTATACTGACCACTGATTCACCAAGCAGAATGAGCGTGAACAATGAGAAGCGCTCTAATAAATGATGAGTGTTTATAGGGCTTTTCACCAAGTATTTCCGCCCGATTAAGGGGAGCAAGATGTCTACAGTAATTCCTGCATACAGCACTGCATAACGAACCCAAGAATCGAAGAAAAGTGATAAAGAAGAGATTACTATACCAATCCAAAATCGACTTCCCAAATACCAGGCAGTGCTCTTTCTATCGTCCTCTTCATTTTTATGTACCGTAAGATATTGAATGGCTGTCATGGCTCTTAAACCAACATAACCTACTAAGAATGGTACATAATGTTGATCAAAATCAACCGATAAGCTAGCTGTCATGATTAATACAAAGAATAATTGTAGAATCAGAAATATTCGGTGTGAAAAAATGTCTTGTCCAAACCTGTTAACAAAAACCGATTGCCCCACCCAAGCCCACCAGATCGGAACAAAGATTAAGATAAACTTGGATAAGTATTCAAGTGGAATTGTACCCGTCTCTACATGCAATAAGACATGACTCGCTTTTGAAACTGCAGCTACAAACAGTAGATCATAAAACAGTTCCAGCCAGGTCACTTTCTTCTCAGCCATTGATGTTGATCTGTGTTCAGTTCCCGATGTGCTATTATTCATCGTTTTGCTCCCTTGGTTTGGATGTGTTGGATCCCTGACACAGCTAATTCCGCCACTTCATAAACTTGTAATCCAGAAAATCAACAAGCAAGAAGAGGACAAACCCCACCAAGCTGAACAGCATAATTCCCGCATACATTTCCGGATAATCCAGTCTTAACCAAGCATCCATGATGAAAAAGCCCATACCATGCTCGGTACCATAAATCTCCGTGAAAAAGAGGACAGATATCGCCGTTCCAAGCGAAATACGAATCGTACTCAGAATGACTGACAGTGCACCCGGCAGTGTCACATGCCAGAATTTCTGCACTGTACTTGCCCCTATACTCGTTAAGACATCATAGGTATTCTCAGGAATAGCCTTCACACCATCCCTAACCGAAATGATAATCTGGAACAAGAGAATCAGCATAATCATTAAAATTTTAGATGTTTCACCAAGCCCGAAGAATAACATCACAACCGGAAGCAGAGCAATTTTTGGAACAGGATAGGTTAAGTAGACCACAGGGTCCAGCAGCTTATTCCAAGTCAGCGAACGTCCCATCAGAAGACCAATGAGCAGCCCAATGATTAACGCAAGCACTACACCTGCAAAAATTCTGAACAAGCTATACCCCACATTCAAAGCAATATCCTGTGCACCCAATTGAAACATAGCGTTATACACTGCGAATGGACTAGGCAAAATCGAATGATTCATAAGCAAATAGGCAATATACCAAACCACATTCATACAAAAGAACACAAACACCAGTCTTATTATGTGATGAATCCGACTTTTTCTCACCATATCTCCTGCATTACCTTTCTGATTCGCTTAGTCTGCTCAAAGAAATCTACACTGTCCCGCTTATCCTCATGCTTCATATGAAACACCAATTGATTATCGATTATTTCCGGCATTTCTTCTTTGTTAGATGGCATGACAATAATTTTCTGTCCCAGCAGAATAGCTTCTTCCACATCATGGGTAACAAATAGGGTAGTCGCGGGATGCGTCAACCAGTTATCCAAAAAGAGAAGCTGCAGCGTTTCCCGCGTAATCGCATCCAGTGCGGAGAATGGCTCGTCCAGCAGCAAAATGGTGGGCAAAATAGCGAATGCTCTAGCGATTGCCACTCTTTGCTGCTGTCCCCCACTGAGAGATAGAGGATAACGATCAGCTAAATCAGAGATTCCCATTGATGAAAGCCACTGATTAATCTGGTTCTCCCGTTCTTGCTTGGTTGTGCTCGCAGTATGCGAGATTTTCATTGCGATTTGAATATTATCATGTACAGTCTTCCATGGGAGAAGCCCATAGTTTTGTGGTACCAGACCGATCAGAGTTTCTTTATCATGCACGGATTTTTCATTAAAAAGTATTTGCCCCATATAGCTCGGCAGCAAACCTGCGATCGCCCGTAGTAACGTGGATTTCCCGCTGCCAGAGGGTCCGATGATCGTGTAAATCCCATGCTCTGGCAAAGATAAATCCATCTGTCCTAAGGCCAGTTGACCCGTCTTGTACTCTACTTTAAGACCCTTAATGACGAGTCCCTTATTTTTTGAATTGGACATCAGAAATCACATCTTCAGCCGAGATATTTTTGCTAAGCAAACCTTTTTCCCGTGCCCATGCAAATGCAGCTTCTACTTCTTTCACATCCACTTGATTGGCAGGAACATAATCAGGCACCTTAATCTCATCTTTCAACGTTTCTGGATAACCAACTTCTTTGATCACAAGATCGATATATTCGGATTGATCATGAGATTTCATATACGCTACAGCCTCGTCATAAGCAGCATACATATTGCGAATCGCATCTGCCTTAGCATCAATAGCAGTTTGTGGGAAAGCCAATACAAATGGATTCACTCCCGCGGTATGCGTGGAGCTAAGCACGCGCAAGCCTGAGGTTTTACCCATAGTTACAAATGGTTCAGGCAAAATAGCTGCATCCGCCTTATTGTTCTTAAGCAATTCTAAACGGGTAGGGATTTGCGGAACCTCAGTTACCGTAATATCGTCTTCTGTCAAACCCGCTTGTTTCAGCATCATCGCCACCGTATATTGTGTGGAAGTATTTTTGGACAAAATCACGGTTTTGCCTTTCAGATCCTTCACATCTTGGATGGCGTCATTCCCAGTCAATAAATCGAATTCACCAAAAGTTGTACTAGTGATCTTCACATCCAGCCCAGCTTCATTGTAGATAGAAATTGCAACTAGATCAGCGCTGATCCCCTCTAGCTTACCAGCTTGAAAAGCGACATCACGATCTTTTGCACTCTTGAACGTTTGAATGTCTAGGTTCACTCCATGTTTCTTATCAAAGCCTTGCTCATGAGCAATCACAAAAGGAATAGCATCAATCGAAGGCAGTAAGCCAAGCGACAAAGTAACAGGTTCTTTTGAAGCCTCTGCTGCGTTTCCCTCTGTCGATGTTGTATTCGTGTTATTCTTTGAACCACAACCTACTGCAAGTACAGCAATGACAACGACCATCATCGACAACATTAACATCTTTTTTAAAGATTTTTTCTTCATAAAACTCTCCTACCTCCATTAATCTTTCTATAGTAGACATGCCTCTATTCTTTGCAATCTGCAAAAGAGCATGCAAAAAGCCCTTAAGCTGTTCCAGGACGCTTCAGGTATTGTAATTTTACATCAGTCATCACATCTTGTATATTCATAAATTTAAATAGTTATATTTATCACATACTAAGATGCAAAAAATCCGAACCATTCTGCAAGGAATCTCCCCTGCAAATTGCTCCGGATTTTCGCTAACTACACCTCATAGTTCACTACATAATTCTGTAGCTCCGTATTATAGAAACCAATACTATACTCCGTCACCTTGCCCAGCTCATCATAAGAATAACGTGTTCGCTTCAGCAAAGGACACTTCTTTTCCAATAGTAGGATCTCTTCTACCTCAGGCGGAGGGACAGCAACAGAAAATTCATCACGTAGCCTCTCAAGGGAAACACTCCGCT
The DNA here is from genome assembly GCF_041956825.1 of Paenibacillus sp. RS8. NCBI lineage: Bacteria > Bacillati > Bacillota > Bacilli > Caryophanales > Paenibacillaceae > Paenibacillus > Paenibacillus sp. RS8. The sequence continues at coordinate 172,702 of NZ_CP168131.1, forward strand.
CTTCAAGCAGCTCATACAAGGACTGAGCATTCAAATCAAGTAGATCCAAATCATCCATACCATTTACTAAATAATGCGTGTAATGAACGTATGGAATATCATTGAGAGTGTATATGCGTTCCAAGCGTAAACAATGTTCGCCGAATAAACGGTAAGGTTCACTTCCGACCTCATTAAATACTCGCTCCGCCTTCAGCCATTGCTTCCGAATTTGGTGCCCTTCATCCACCAGAATTTCCGTGAACTTTTTCCATTTGGACAGCTTGGAGGATGAGGTATTACGGATCACCTTCGTCCCCTTGCCGCTCCCTTTCTCCAGAAATCCTTCTTGGACAAGCTCCTGAATGGCACCGCGTACTGTGATCTTGCTGACATTGAATTCCTGCTCTAGCTGAGGTTCGGAAGGAATATTTAATCCTATAGGATAGACTCCGTGTAGAATCCGATCCTTTATAATATTTGCGATTTGCAAATATAAGGGCTTATCTTTTCGGGACAAACTCAAGAGGTTCACTACCTTTCTACATCGCCTACGGATAGAGTCATAGCTCGAAGGACATCCGCTTCTGAAGCCATGGGAGTGTCGCCCTCGACAGTATGAGCTAGCATACTAGCGGCAGCGGCAAACCGTACGGTCTGCTCAGGTGTAAATCCTGTTAGCTCGCCATGCACAATTCCGCTCGTATAGGCATCTCCAGCCCCTATTCTATCATAGACGAGAAATCTCAGCGTATCCGAAAAGAAGAAGCTCTGATTCTTATAAAGAAAACCACGCAGTGAATGTGAGTTGTCACCATGAATACTGCGATGGGTGCCAGCGATCACCGAGATATCGTACTGCTTCGCAACTACCGGAATAAGTTCGAGCAATTGCTCTTCACGTTCAGCTTGTGCAGTACTCATCCCTAAGATATGGATCGCGTCCTTCTCATTCATCATTACGATATCGGCCAGCTGCAGCATCTCCTCGTAATGCGGCTTCGCTAGTGAATATCCTTCCGCTCCCCACAAGGACGGACGATAGTTGCAATCAAAGATCACTGTTCCACCCTGCTGCTTGACCGCTCTAGCTAAAGATTTCATGTGATGACGCACACTTTCGTTCATAGCCAGCGTAATGCCGCAGAAATGGATCACATCGAGACTTCGCGCAATCTCTTCATAATGATATGTTTCCTCAGGAGCCGTGTTGAAGCTGCTCTCCAGACGATTGCTGTAAGTCACCTTGCTTGGACGTGCACCAAATCCATTCTCCAAGAAGTACAAGCCTAGATATTCTCCTCCTCGCATAACGAAGTTTGAAGAAATCCCCAGCTTACGCAAATGCGCCGCAGCGGCTTCCCCCAAAGAAGTATTCGGCAAACGGGAAACCAAAGCACCTTCATGCCCGAAGCGTGCCAGTGCAGAGCTGACATTAACCCCGGTGCCAGAGAATGAATAGTTTAAGCTGTTTCCTTGTGATAGCAGCTGAACTCCCGGCACCTGCAGACGCATCATCACTTCTCCGAATGCCCCGATTCGTTTAGGCATATTTATCTGTCAGCCTTTTCATAATTCCAAGCAAATCACGCACATCCTGGATCCGGGTCTGGCCCGATTCTTTATCGATAATGGATGAGTAGACATGCGGAATCACATGTGGCACCCCTGCTTCAAGCGCAATTTCCAATATTGCCTCGAAATTGTCCATATCAATCCCACCGGTAGGTTCGAGTGCAAACCCTGCCTCAGCACAGGCCTTAGCGACAGAGCGGTATTCCTCTTCACGGCTTAAACCCTCCATCGGGAAATACTTCAGTGCATTACCACCCATATCCCGAACTAGCGCAATTGCTGATGCTATAGGTACAATCGCCGCTTCACTCTGCGCAGCGCTGAAAGGTCCTGTAGAGATATTCACATAACCAGCGTGACCGGAAGGGGCGATCATGCTGTTGATCCAGCTGTCTTTCCCGCCAAGATTAGCGCGCGTAGCTCCAACCACCGGGAACACCTGGTTAATATGACTCCCCGGATAATGCTTAGCAATCTCGGCAACAATTGCCGCTTGGCGATTATCTCCTGCACCTAAGCCAATCGATACCGCATCTTCAATCTCTTGACCATACTGCTTCATGGCTGTTACGGCTTCTTCTGCTGTCTTATAATCCTTAGAGAGCACACCGACCAGCACATATCCTTCCGCCGCTTCATAAATCGCTTTAGCATTAGCGATATCTTTTGCGAGTACATTTAATGCGGTGCGGCCCTTATAAAAACGTTGTGAAATCGTCGTCATCTTATTGTCCCCCTATTAATTTACGAATACTGTCTACAATCACGAGCAGATCATCCCCCAGAAGCGGCCGTGGGTCAATATCGAAATATCCCTGCTTCACTCCATAGTCGCGGGTATAGATCGCAACCTCGCCTTGCTGCAACCCCTCTACCAATTCCTTCGCCGTAATACCGGCCTGCTGTGGATCCACCTGAACTCGGCCGCGATAGATGGCACGTCCCGCCTCATCCTGCACAATGGTTACACGAATACCAGGAAGATCATTCAGCACCATCAGTGCCTGCAAAGACGCTTGCTCGATGTCACTTCTGTCTTCCTTCACCATGTATTCCTCCAAAGCTTGCAGCAGACCAAAGGTTGTTTCTTTACCCACTTTCATACTGCGTCCTATTCCATACAATTGGACCTTAACCCATTCCACATAACTACGTTTACCGGCAATGATTCCGGAAGTAGGCCCTTCAATGGCCTTGGACCCACTATAAATCGCCAGGTCAGAGCATTTCACATATTTACAGAGGTCTTCTTCCGCTGCAGCATCAACGATTAGCGGCACCCCTTTACGCTTGGCGATCTCCCATGCTTCTTCAACAGACAACATATTTTTCTGCACCGCATGGTGGGACTTCACATACAGAATAGCAGCAGTCTGCTCACCAATAGCGTCCTCTATATGTTCAGCCCGGCCTTCATTCGCATAGCCTACCTCAATTAGTTTACCTCCACCTAGATAGACCATCGTTTCCACCGGAGCTCCGTACTGTACATTATGACCCTTTAGAATGATGATTTCATTGCGCGGAATGACCTCTTGGTGCAGACGTTCACTGCGGCGGCGGTTACCTTGGGTCACTAGCGCCGCAACGGACAACGCAATACCACTGGAGGCTGAGTTGACGATAATCGCTGCTTCAGCACCGAGAATACGCGCCGTGTAATCTCCGGCTTTATCTACCAAATCCGCTATTTCTACGTAATTCTGTCCACCTTGCTTCATCGCATTCATCACAGTATCAGTAGGAGCCGACACCCCCAGAATGCTCATTCGACCGCTAGCATTAATTACGCGTTTAAGCCCGTATTTCGCATTTAATGAATTCCCCACCTATAACCACTCCTTTTGCGTGAATTACTTTATCCGCCACTCTTTCTTCCCCTTCAGAATCAATAAGCACAGTAGGTTCATGCTGCAAGGTGAACAGGGTCAGGTTAGCAGGATCACCTACCTGTATTCGGCCTAGCTCCGGTCTGCCCAGCCATTCTGCCGCATTTGAAGTAACCGCTGCCATAATCTCATCCAGAGCATAGCCCAAACATAGAAACTTGGAAAGTACATTAGACATGCTAAAAACAGGTCCCTTCATCCGGTTCACTCGATAGATATCCGTGCTAATCGTATTCAGTCCTATGCCGTTACGTTTAGCAGCCTCAGCTACCTTAAAAGAGAAACTTGCTGTTCCATGCCCCACATCTAGATGAACTCCTCGTTCGATAGCCTCAGTCAGTACCTGAAGCGGCTGACCGTCTGCAGCAAACAAATTATTCTCTTTTCCGTTGAGATAATGGGTAACAATATCTTTTTGCTGCAAAAGAGGCATAACCTCTCTGATATCTGGCGGTGCTGAACCGATATGTACCATTAACGGCAGCCCTGTCTCCAATGATAGGCTTCGTGCAATATGCAGCGGCTCAATTCCGCTAGGCCCGACAACGCTCTTGCTGATCCTAGCCTTTAATCCTACGATCATCTTCCCGTAAGTTCGGACAGACTCCAAAACCTTCTCCTTATCAATCCATTCCAAGTTGGATAACTCATCAATTCTTAGTAGTCCAATCCGCGAGATATTCAAGAACGCCAGCACATTCGTCTTAGCTAGAGATGCGTCCTGAACCAGATCACCTATCCGATCCGCCCCACAGCTACCGGCATCTACTAGAGTTGTCACCCCTTGCCGGACACCGATCTCATCAATCTCATCGCCATACGGATCAAATTCGCGAAAAGCATGCACATGCATATCAATCCAACCACTGGATACGTATGCACCTGAGCCTTCCCACATCTGCCCCCCACGACCCTCATCTGCCGGAGTGATCTCAGCGATTCTTCCATTCTCGATTACAATGTCGATCTCTTCTCCGCTAACTCGTTTCACCTGACGGAGCACGTATCTTTCATCCATTGTTCTCACCTTTTTCCATATAACATTATAATGTTTAAAATACCACGAATAGTACAGGAAGTAAATATAACGTTATAATGTTTATGAATAAAAATAGACGGGACTGTCACAAAATTAGAGCAGCCTACTTATGTGAAGAATTCTTTTTGAGAGTAATTAGGGAAAATCTCCCTAATTATAGCCGATGATTGCTTTAAATGAATAGAATTAGGGAATTCCTCCCTAAAAATCGGGGTAATATCTATATTCACCATCGAATTAGTTAAACTAGAGGGAGATTTTCCCTAATTATTAGTCATATAAGCAAAAATCGCAGAATTTCAGGGAGATTTCCCCTAATTATCTATCAGTTTGGCCATCTCTTGCCCACAATCTACTGAGGCAAGCTGCAAATGACCGAAAACGCAGAGCAGCGATCCTCCAATAAAAAGGAGAATCGCTGCTTTCTTAATCTATGAATTTAATAACCCTACATGTATCTTAATAACAGCCTTCTTAATCTTCATACCCGGTTGACCCATCCCAGGTCTGTGTACATCATGCGGGAAAAAGACAGCGAACATCCCCGGCTTCAAACTCAACAAAATTTCTTCAGTTGACGGAGGATAAAGCGCATAATCTGCTTCGGCATCGTAAGGCTTAGTAGCCTCGATCCCCTCTTGCAGGGGGGACCAACCGATCGTTTCTTCACCTTCGATCAGATAATGCACATCAATGTAAGCCTCATGCTTTTCAGCAACCTGTTCCTCTAGCGACTTCGCCTCTAGCGCCATAATCGAAACATAGATCTCGTTCCCGCGGATCTCGATTCGCCCGAGATCAGGTTCGTGTTGTAAGATGACTTTCAATTCCTCAATAGCCTCTACAATGACTGAATTCTCATATCTGCTATGCTCTTCCCAAGACGACAATGAACCTAAGATCATAATGTCTCATTCTCCCCACATCTCAATTATCTTACAGAGGTTGTTCAAAAAGTCCGCTTTTGATCACGGAGTAGCCCAAGAAGCTTACTCGACATCGAATATTGAATTCAGGTGAATCTTCCGGTGCTCACGTAGCTTCCACTTCCACTACGCTCCGCTCCTCAGTTTCTACCTTCATCCAATCTTCTTGGTGCTGAAAACCATACTTTTTGAACTCGCACTTATAGGAGCTTTTCACTAACTGCCGCAGCAGTTGTTTCTTTATTGATAATAGACTGCTCGCTAGTCTTTTTGAAATATTCCACATATAAAATATCCAGCAGATAAAGCTGTGAGATCTTAGCAGATAATGAACCGCCCTGCAGAGGACCCTCATTAGCACCACATAGTAAGGTTAGATCCGAATACGATGTTAAAGGTGACTTTTCAAATCTCGTAATGGACACCACTTTAGCGCCTCGTTCCTTCGCCTTTCTTGCGACCTCAATACTATCCTTCGTTGAGCCGGAATAAGAAATGATTACAGCGACGTCTCGCTCAGACATTAGCGCTGCTGACATCATCTGAAGATGTGAGTCCATTAAACATTCTGTTTTGTTTGTAATGCGCATAAATTTAATTTTGGCTTCCATTGCCGTGATTAGAGAAGAGCCAACGCCGAAGAATAATACACGATCCGCGTTAATCATATAATCAATGGCTTCATTGATCTTCTTTATATCAATTAAATTATAGGTCTCGTTCAGTGCACTTACATTTGTGGTCAGCACTTTGGAAGCCACTGCTTCAGTCGTGTCGTCCATTAGAATTTGATCCGTAAGCTGCGGGATCTCATTCTCCACAGTAATACTATGAGCTAGTGCAATCTTGAACTCTTGGTACCCTTTATAACTTAAAGATTTGCAAAATCGAAAGATACTTGATTCCCCTACATCGCACGCATCTGCAAGATCAGTAATGGACATATAGACAACACTTCTCGTGTTCTCCAGGACGTAGTCCGCTACCTTCTTCTCCGTATTCGTCAAATTATTGTACTTGGAATGAATAGAAGTAAAAATACTGATTGTTCGCAAATAAGCCCCTCCTTTACAATGGTTTAATATGCGAATAAAGAGGAAGCTCCTAGCAAGCCTGCCTTATTCCCAAGTGAGGCCTTAACAATTCTTACACCTGCAAAACTCTCCATAATTAAAGACTTTGTCCGTTCTTCTACCCTTTGAACTAAATCTTCTTGCTCCATAACACCGCCCCCAATGATTATAGCGGATGGATTAAAAATATGAATAATAGAGGCTAAGCCCGTAGACACCTCAGTTATCCAAGAATCCAAGATCTGTTTCAGAGCTTCGTCCCCTTTGTGTATTTTATCAAAAAGAACCTTCCCGTCTACACATTCGGGATCTGCCTGCTGAGCCATCTTTACTAAAGCGGTGGTTGAAGCATACTTTTCATAAAAGGGCAGTCCCTCCACCGCATCTGACAATGGATGTGTAAGGATATGGCCAAATTCGGCTGCCACTCCATCTGCTCCTTTATAGATTTGGCGGTTCATTACAATTGCACCGCCGATGCCCGTGCCAAACGTCAAGCATAAGAAATTGTTAAAGTTCTGGGCAGCACCATAATGAGCTTCACCTAATGCTGCTGAATTCACATCGTTCTCTACCATAACAGGTTTATGAAAATGATTTGTTACAATTTCCTTAATCTTCATCCCTGTATATCTAGGTATATTTTCGTTAGCATAGACAATAAATCCTTCTTCAGCATTGACTTGACCAGCCGTGCTTATAGCGATGGCATCAAAATCATCATATTCTGCAATTTTCACAAGCAATCTTGCGACTACATGCGGACCGCCCAAATCACTTTCTGTTGCATACTCTTTAAAATTATCAACATTCCCATGCTCATCGCAAATACACATTTTGGTATTGGTACCGCCAATATCTACGGCTACAATTCTCATTCCCATCTACCCTCTCTGGCATTCTACTGAATAGCGCTCACAAACCTTTTTGTAATCTCCATCGGTCTTGTAATCGCTGAGCCAACTACCGCTGAATAGACCCCTAAATCAAACATCGTCTTCAGTTCCTCGGGCGTGGAAACGCCACCTTCAGCTATCACAGGCACAGAGAAGTTGCTTACGATCTGTTTGACTAGCTCGAAGTCTGGGAGTGAACGGTCTTTAGTGTATGCTGTATATCCGCTTAAGGTCGTTCCCACAAGATCAAATCCCAGCTCGACAGCTTTAGCCGCTTCTTCAAATGTAGAGCAGTCTGCCATAAACAGCTGATCTTTGTAGGTCTCTCTTATGTTAGGAAATAGTTCTGAAATGGTAGATCCATCTGGTCTAATTCGGTCCGTCGCATCCATAGCAATGATATCTACGCCTTCGCGGTAAAGCTCATCTACTTCCTTCAGGGTTGGTGTTATAAATACTTCTGAGCCTTCATATACCCTCTTGATGATCCCGATGATGGGTAGATTCACTGTTTTCTTGATTTCTTGAATATCAGCTACGCTATTAGCCCGGATGCCGGAGGCACCGCCCAAGTATGCTGCATATGCCATTCTCCCCATAATAAACGGACTATGCAGCGGTTCTTCGGGTAAGGCTTGACTAGAGACGACTAGTTTATGTTTTATCTTTTTAAGTACATTATTTTCAGTATTCATCAGTAACCCACTCCACTTTTTTATTTATTCTTTAACTGCTCCTGCAGTAATCCCATTGGTGAAGAACCGTTGGAATAACATGAACACTAGCAACATCGGAATTGCAGCAATGGTGGCTCCGGCCATTTTATATGCGAAATTAGGATTCAAATCCTGCATTAAGGTCGCAGTACCAACCATTAATGTTTTCATTTTGTTCTCTTGGCCTATAACCAGCTGCCACAAGTAATCATTCCAGACTTGCACGAAATTCAGAATAAATAAGGCTCCAATACCAGGTTTAATAATTGGCACCATGATGCGAGTAAAGATTCTCCATTCATTTGCACCATCTATTCTCCCAGCTTCTCTTAAAGCGTTAGGCGTTAAATCGAAGAATCCTTTTAACAGGAACACTCCAAATGCACCCGCGACGTTCGGCCAAATCATACCGTTATAGGAATTCACCATTCCAAATTGCTGTGTAATCCGGAATAAAGGCACAATCATAATTTCTTTTGGGATCATCAAGCTCGATATGAAGATAATGAAGATGATATCTTTACCTTTAAAATTGATCTTTGAGAAAGCATAAGCAGCCATAGCGCCTACAATAATAACGATAATCGTAGATACACCTGAGACATAAATACTATTAAACGTCCATCTCAAAGCCGGTTGGTTCTGAAACACATCTACATAGTTGGAGAATGTAATCGATTTAGGCCACCAGTCTGGAGGCATCTTCACAACATCTGAACTGTTCTTGAGCGAGCTTGTGAATAACCAATACAATGGAAAAAGATTAAGGAGCGCGAAGAGGACAATGATCACATTCGATATCACATCAAACTTCTCTCTCTTCTTCTTGTTTCTAATTTTCGACATGTTGTATTCCCCCTCACTTCACCTTAATCATGCTTCGCAGCTGAGGCACAGATAATAATAATGTAATCACGAACATGATAACGCCTACCGCAGAAGCTACACCGAGTTGATTGTACTTAAATGCATTATTGTAAAGGTAGTACATCAAGGTTACCGATGAGTTGTTCGGTCCGCCGCCGGTTAATAGCTGGATGACTACAAATATTTTTAGAACAGCAATAATATTGATAATCGTAATATAGGTCGTTGTAGGTCCTACAGAAGGAATGAGGATCTTCGTAATCACTTGCCATCTGCTTGCACCGTCGATTTCTGCTGCTTCAAAAAGCTCTTTAGATACACCAATCATTGAAGCTATATACAGAATAATGGCTTGGCCTACGTTCGTTGCGAAGGTTACAAAGATAACCACTGGCAAAACCGTCTTTGGATTTCCTAGAAGATTGATCGTCCCAAAACCCATATCTTTATAGATAAAAGAAATAAGTCCGTTAGCAGGATTCAGCAGGAAGCTCCACACCATACTCATAACAACCATGGATACCATGACCGGAATATAATAGCTTCCTCTTATAAAGGAGACGTACTTAGCGTTCTTATCAAATACAGCCGAGGCAACGAATAGTGCAAAGCCCACGGTAAGTAGAACGATAAAGACTACGAATATAATCGTATTAAAGGTAGCTTTAAAGAATACCGGATCATTAAACAATGTTGTGTAGTTAGCCAGACCCACAAACTTCTCACTATCATAATTAATTTGGTATAAACTCAGGCGCATCCCTTCTAAGATCGGATAGACAAGAAAGGCTAAGAATACTATCATCTGAGGTAAAATAAACAGATAACCTGTAATATTCTCTTTTAGGTAATTACTACGTAGTTTCATATCGTTTACCTTTCTAATTAACAGCCCTTGGAGCCTCTTCAGACTCTAAAGGCTGTTAATCGTTTATTGTTTACCTGTTCTTAGATTATTGGAAAATGACAGAGCTAGCTTTATTCGTATCAATCACTTTATTACCATTGGTCTGATAATCTTGTACAAACTGTTCTGGTGTCTTTGCTCCCATGTAAAGCGCCTGCAGATCAGGGTACAAAACTTCTCTTAATTGGCTATATCCTGGAACGTTACCCGTGAAGTTGAACAAATATTTTGAATTGGCATCATAAGCAGCAAAGAGTGGATTCTCCGACTTCAGTTCTTCGGCCACCGAGCTTCTCACAGGGATACCATTCTTAGAGGATTTAACTAATTCAGGATCACTTGAAAAGAACTTCACGAAATCTTTAGCGACTTCAGTCTTCTTCGCATCTTTGGACTTAAATACACTAGCGCCCACTACATAAGTAAAGGATAGAGGATCTCCGCTTTCAGACGGAATATTAGCAAGACGCATATCAAACTTAGGAGAAGTGCCGGATTCCATATTTGCTTTTGAACCATTGAACAAGATTGGATTGGTGAAACTGATCGCTAGCTGCTGATTCTGGAACATGGCATTGGCGTCATTGGAGGATACAGATTCTGCACCTGGATTTGTATATCCACCGTCATATAGTTTTTTCAACCATGTAGCAGCTTTAACACCATTCGCATCATTCAGAATAATGTTTCCTTGATCGTCAAAGAACTTATTGCCGAACATTCTTAAGTATGCAAGGTTCCAAGTATCTCCTTGGTTATTCACAGCGTACAGTGCCATTGGATAAGCATTAGAATATTTATCCTTCGGAAGATCATTTTTCAGACCGTCCAAGATTTGTTGATATTCATCCAAGTTCCAAGTCTTAATTTCGGACTCTCCACCGATGAACTTTTCTAAACCAGCCGCTTTAAACATGTCTGCGTTATAGACCAAAGTACCTGGATTATGTTGGAATGGATAGAAGTACACATCTTTTCCGAACGTTACTGCATCCCAGTAATTTTGTGCGATATCACTTTTTGCGTTATCATCGATGATGTCTGTCAAAGGCTCCAACGCCCCACGGTGAACATAATCGCCCATAGGGAATACGCTTTCAAAGAAGACATTCGGCGGCGTACCTCCGCTCAAGTTAACATTGAGGAGTTGGTCGCGCTGATCCCCGGCAATGACTTCGACTTGAATGTCAGCATCATATTTGTCGTATTGCGCTTTGAACTTCTCAGCAGCGGCTTTAAGGAAACTATCATAGTCAGCACCGCTTTCGGTTGCATCCACAACACCCTTCCACTGAGGGGTCAGCCATATTTTAATTGCCACTTTTTCCTTGCCTGATGTAGAAGCATTATCGGATTTATTAGAGCTTGCTGCATTGTTACCAGAACATCCTGAAATTAGTGAAATAATTACCATTAATGCAACCATTGTCGAGAGTAAACGTTTCTTCTTCATTAATAATCCTCCCTAAAAGTTTTGTTAGTATTATTTTTTCTGAATCGCTTCGTGTTTTATAAGCCAGTCCAGAAACAAATCCTAATCTAAAATCCGTTTGACATGATTTTGCACCAGATCAGCCATGTTTCGATGTCCTTGTATATCAAGATGCATGTAGTCAATTTCATTCATCGATACATATTCTCTGGAATCCATAAAGTGGATATCTGTGCCCTTAAGCAACGCTGCAAGATGCTGCGATAGCTCCATAGATTTCTCGCTACAATTACTTCCCATCGGCTTACCAATGGGAGTATGGATATACTCTGCCCCAATAGGGGGAGGAGCGATCACAAGCACTTCTGGAGCTTTTCCCGCGTGTCCTGCCCCGCTCCCTTTAGCTTTAAGAGCAAGTCTAACGATACCTTGAGCGATGTTATATGAAGTGAGTGCAAATCTTTCTTTCGTATCATTCGTTCCAAGCATGATCACAACCAAGTCAAGCGGTGCATGTGACATGAGGCATGGATAGAGGTAAGAAATTCCGGCTAACCCTTCAAATAACGGATCCTCACTGACACTGGTTCTACCGGGAAGCCCTTCTTCTATGACACGATAAGAGTTGCCCAGTTCTGTATCCAGAAGTCCTGTCCAACGGATTTCATCCGTAAACCTTTGGTCAGTCTCTGCGTCGTAGCCCCAAGTATTGGAATCGCCAAAGCATACGATCGTTCTCTTCATTGCATTAACCACAATATTTTTCGATCGCTTGATCAATCAATTTTATAATGTCTGCGATTGGACCAGCATCTTCAGCGGCTATCCCTTCAAGTGGTGCTCTTACACTACCAACGTTTACGCCTCTTAATCTCAGAACCTCTTTAATTTCCGCATACATAGAACCCTTGAGGGAACAAAGCGCGATGATGATATCGTTGATATCACTTTGAAGTTGTCCTGCTTCTTCAAACTTGCCGGCAAGAACAAATTTATTAGCTTGCAAGAACAGCTCCGGCATAACAGCATAAGTGCCACCAATACCTGCATCAGCTCCCATAATTCTTCCCGCAACATATTGTTCATCCGGTCCATTAAATACCACTACATCTTTTCCACCCACTCTTTTGAAGCGTTCAATATCCATAGGTGGCATAGAAGAATTCTTAACACCGATAACCTTTTTATTAGCAAGCAGTTTCTCGAATAAAGCTGGGGTTAGTGTATATCCCGTAGTCTGAGGGATGTTGTAAATGATGAACGGTAGAGGAGTTGCCTCCATAATATCGCTCCAATATTTAGTTACTGCGCTATCTGGTAATTTAAAATATATAGGGGGGATTGCGGATAGTGCATCATATCCTAAGCTCGCCGCATGTTTTGCTAATTCGATACTATCTCTTGTAGAAGGCGCACCTACATGAGCGATCAGCGTCATTTTACCTTTCAAGTTGTTAGCTACGTAGCTAAGTACCGCTTTGCGTTCGTCCAGACTCTGGTAGATACATTCTCCAGAACTGCCTCCCACATAAACACCTTGAACACCTTTTTCAAATAAATAATCACATAAGGCATGCGTACGGGATTCCGAAATATTCCCTTGATCGTCATAGCAAGCATAGAAGGCAGGTATAATTCCGTGGAACTTGGTTAGTGTCATTGTTTATTAATCCCCCTTAAGATGTGAGCGGTTTCTGTTCTACATATTCAAGATATCACTTAAATTTAATTCTGTAAATTATTTTCTCTATTTTTTATAAAATAAAATTTATTTCCACCAGAAAAGGTTCATTAATAGAAAAACATTTTCTTTTAAGTGAATTTTCTCAAAAATAAGATCTTATTCCCTATATATAAATAGATTATCGCACTATATATGCGGCCCTAGTTATTATCAGAGTATCACTATCTACCGCTTAAAAGTCAGTTCTCCCATTTGGTGCTTATTGGATAATAAGTATAGCTTTTATGGATAATGTTCTATTTATTTGATCCCGCCAAAAATGTCCTTATCCGGGAGACACTTCTCTTTCAACGGCACACAAAACCTAATTAACACACAATGTTCACTAATAAAACTGTGTTTTTACGGTGGACATATCTTTAAAAAACTAATATCTATGTTATAATGAAAGCGTAATCAAAACAATATAAAATATATTGTTTCTTCGCCAAAGGAGGCTGGAGGAAATGCTAGCAGGTCTTAAGGAACTTAAAAATTGGGTAACGGAAAATTGGAATCCAACGATGAATTCAGGTAATGAGGATTATCAAAAAATGGAATATTCCGTGCAACGTCATTTGCACACTCCAAGATCCCCAAAACCACTTACCTATGAAGAAGAAGCTCGTATCAAGACAGTTAAATTCCATTAATCTCACTACATTTAGATACAGATTGACCCTATAATAGAATCTTGTCCTAAGGCCGCCAGATCCGGAAGTCATTCCAGTAGAGCGGTCTTTTATTATGTCTTGAGATTATGTAACGAAAAACCTTTTCCATATTGACTCAATTACTTGAATCAAATCCATACCAAAAAACCTCCCTCTCCATGACAGCATCCCATCACTTCGAAAGAGGCTTCCTAGTATCATTTTATCTTATACGACATTTCTTCTTTTTTCTGCAAGTCCGAAAGCTTGACCGTCTGACCTGCGTTCAATCTCGAATGTTCCGACGCGAATGCGATCAAATGGCTCTGCAGGGATGCCGTCGCCGAGGTCAAGCCTTGCGATGGATTGCTGTCAAATTGACGCACAATCCGCAGGAATGAGCTCACCATACGGTCATCGCCGCCTCCATGACCATCGCCTTCCACATTGCAGCCAATCTCAACCTTCTCACCCGATACATAGCGGTACAGCGTGAAGGATCCTTTGTCCATATCCCCGATGATCTCGCCTTGTGTTCCCATAATTTGAACCCGACGCGTGCCGCTCTGTGTCAGCCCTGACATGATGAACGATGCATTCGCTCCATTCTCGAACTCCATGTTGACTACCTGGTGATCCACGACATTATTATCGCAGCGATACACGCAGCGACCCCACGGTCCTTCCTTAAGCGCCTTCAAGATTCCCTCTTGCGACAAATCATTCGTCATATAGCGTGCCCAAGGGTGTTCCGGAGGCTGAATATATATTTTCATCGCCGAGAAAGCGCATTCCTTCTCAACCTCACAGCCGTTGATACAGCGATCCGCGGAGCCTTCCGGAGCGTTCTCCGGCCTGAAATGCAGTAATGATCCGTACGAGCTCACGCTTGTACACGGTTGATTCATAAGCCATGAGATGAGATCCAGATCATGGCATGATTTGGCCAGGATCATGGGACTCGTCTCCTCCGAATTGCGCCAATTCCCGCGGACATAACTGTGTGTCATATGCAGGTAGCCCACATTTTCGGTTAATTGAATCGTACCTATCGTTCCGAGTTCACCGTCTTCGATGCATTTTTTGATCCCAGACCAGAACGGGGAATATCGCAGGACATGGGTTACGACGAGCAGTCGCTTATACCGAAGCGAAGCTTGCTCCAATTCGATGCATTCTTCCATGGAAGGAGACATCGGCTTCTCTAGCATGACATGATAGCCTAGCTCCATCGCTTTCATCGCTGGTATATAATGCATCCGATCGAGCGTAGCAATTATCATCACGTCCGCAATTTGACCCTGATCAAATACTTTCTCCCAAGAATTGTAGACATGCTCTGGAGCAATTCTATGAATCTCTGCAAATCGATTTCTACGTTCATCATCCGGCTCAGCTACGGCAACAATCTTTAATTCATTCGGAAACTTCTCCGCGTAGGGCCCATAAATATATCTCCCTCGACTGCCAGCGCCAAGTAATACAGCTGTTAATGTTCTCAAGACTATTCCTCCTCTTGCGCACCTAATGTACTTCCATTGTAAGGCGGTAGGAACGGAGGCAAAAGAGATCGTTACTGACATTTCATATACTTTTATTGACCTTGATTCTGTATATGGGTCCTTGTCATACGGAAATCTTGCGGCGTTGTTTCGTTCTGCTTCTTGAAGAAGCGAATAAATGCAAGCGCTGAGTTGTACCCCAGGGCAGCAGCAATTTCATTCACTTTCATCGATGTGTTGAGCAGCATATTTTTTGCGATCAGGTTACGATAGTCGTTCACATATTTAGATAACCCTATTCCAGTGATTTGCTTATAAAGCCGGGACAAATACGATGGATTCAAGCTCACGTAATCAGCCAGCGCATTTAAGGAAATATCAGTGGAAATATGTTCTTCAATATATCGATGTACCTTATTCACGACCTCTGTCGGCAATTGCGTACCCCGCAGCGCATTCCATTCGAAGAAGCACTCCGCCATTTGCGAGAAGTATTGAATCAGCTCCGACCATGATGCGGAATCTCCATAGCGATATAACTTATCCAAATCCATCAGCGTATTGATGTAATCCCGAATTTCCCCATTCTTATGGATATAGAACAGAAAAATAGCTGAAAGCGAATGATACAGTTCGATCTTCCGCTCATTCGGCGACTCCTTATCATTCCAAATGAACATTAGTTCGGCATACAGCTTGTTGAATTGCTCCCGATGATTATTCTCGAGACAAGACATCAGCAATTGAACACGGGCGTGATAGAAGGCATCGTGGTAGTTCCCACTCAGATCACCGTTCACTTCTCTTTGAATGTCTTTATCAGTCAATATGACCTCATTAAATAATCCATGTCCTTGTACCAGGCCGTATTTGATCGAGTGGAACCGATCAGATATGTTATCCCATGTCGTTGCTTCACTTCCAAGAAGGAAAGAAACCGATAAACTCAGCAACCTCTTGCAATTTCCCTGCACAGTCTCCAGAATACCGCTCGTATACCGATGAGCTCTGATCCAATCCTGATCCCCATATTCGATAGACGATCCATCCGGGATTTTCGGTTGAATCATCCAGACGATTTTGGATAACTCGAATACAACGGAATAACATCTGACCTGCGTGGACAAATACTCATCGCAAATGTTCTGTACGGCGTAAGTCAACAATGCTTTATCCGGCGTCGTGAACATTTCTTTCCATGCGTCTACCCTGCCTATGAGCAAGTAAACCGGCAATGTCGCATCAAGCCGGATATCGATTTCTTTGAACGCCTGCTTTAATTGGCTATCCGATACATGCTTGCCTTGAAAGAGCTCCCACACATACTCTTTTTGCAGGGAGGGCAATGCCAGTCTCATTTTGGATTGCGCTCTAGCGATCATCTGTTCTTGGTTATTTTCTTCTTCAATTTTCTCAATCGCCCGTTCTACGGACTGAATAATTTTCTCATCACTTTCGACCTTCAGAATATAATCGAACCCACCGTACGTAATTGCGCTCTTTGCATAATGAAAATCATTATATCCTGTTAAGAAAATAACTTTGCAGGCCGGCCACTGGGATTTGATTTCCCGAAGCAGTTCAATCCCTTCCAGTCCAGGCATCTTAATGTCGGAAATCACGATATCAATACGATGATGAGAAAGTACCTCCAGTGCTTCTTCACCTGAATATGCCTTCATAACCTCGAGTTGCAAATGATCGGTCTCATTGAATAGCTCCAGAAGACCATCGACAATAATGGGAAGATCATCGACGATTAGCAGTCGGTACATGCTGATTCCTCCTCTAGTTCGTGCTCAGATTGATTTTTACTTGAAGTCCACCAAGAGCAGAACGTGACACGGTAATGCCATATTCCTCACCGTACCGCAGTTGTATTCTGCGATGCACATTTATGATTCCGGTTGTTTCCTCCATCCGAATCGTGGATTGACGCAGTCGCTTCTGAAGCTGTTCGATCTCCGCATCGGAGATGCTTCGGCCATTATCTTCGACATAGATGGAGAATACATCGCCCACCCGCTCACAATGAACCCATAGCTCACCCTGCTGAATCATATTGCCCAAGGCATGCTTATAAGCATTTTCGATGATCGGCTGCAGAATCAGCCTCGGCACGAAGAGATCGGGAACATCACCTTCGAACTTGACTTGAATACGATCTCCGTAACATATGGTTTGCATGTCTACATACGTGCGAGAATGATTGACCTCCAGCCCCAGCGGAATATCATCCTCGTCATCGCGAGTAATAAACTGAAAATATTGTCCGATGTACAGGCAGAATTGATAAGCCTTTTCCTTCTGATTCTCAGATTTAATTAACCGGCACAATACAAAAAAACAATTATATAAAAAATGAGGATTAATTTGCGATTGTAATCGTTTCAGCTCGGAACGCTGGTTCCTGATTTGCTGCTCGTAATTTTCCTCGATTAGTGTTTTCAAGGATCGGATCGTATTATTAAAAGCTTGGTACAAATACCCGAACTCATCAGCTCCACGATCGATCACGATCGGTTCCAGCCTATTCTGCTGAACGCGCCGAAAGGAATGCACAAGTTTCATTAATGGCCGATAGATAAATCGTAATAGAAAGTAAGAGAAGAAAACGACAATACCCACAGCTAGCGCGCAAGCCCACCAGAACAATGTTCGATAGATCTCAAGAGAACCCAAAATCGTCTCTTCGGGAATGCACATAATCGAATAGGAATTCCAGAGACTGGAGTATTTATATACCGTAAGAAACCGTTTACCATTATACATAATCGTTTCGTATCCTTCGTTTTTTTGCAATTCCCGCTTATCTGCAGCGAAGGATTTCATTTGTTCCAGCAGTTCCGGATCCATGTTACTCTCGATCTCCCAACCACGTTCCAGATTGAGCAATACGCTCTGTCCACCACGCGAGCTGCCGATTTGAGATAACGTTTCTCTGATTTTGGTAGTCGATAATTCAACCGCTACGATATAAATCGGATTTTTAACGGTATTAATGGGATATTGCATGGAAATAAATAACCGATCGTTCCAGTAAATGAAAGGTTCTTCGTATAATCTCTTGTTTTGCTGCATAGAAGCATATTCCTGCTTATTCATCGAGGTTTCAAATTTATTGCTAAGAATCGTTCGGTCGATAAGAGGGATATACGCCCTTGCTTCTTGAATAAATGGACTTGAGTTCTTCATCAATTCAAGCCGTCTTTGGATATCTAATATTTTTTGCGCACGATCGTAATAACTCATGTAATTGCCTGTAGTTGCTATTTCCATCAAGTCTTTGTCCATCACATAGTTCGGCAAATAACGGCTGATCCGGTCTGCTTCCTTGTCTAGTGAATCCAGATAGAAGCGAGTCGTATTTAGAATTGACTCGGAAATTTCACTCCGAATATTGTCCGAGCCCTTCTCATTAATCAACCAGGTAATCGCCATGAGCGGAAACAAGGCTGCCAGAAAGGCAGCCATTATTTTCTGGAATATAGAGGAATCTTTAATCAAGAATCGGATTTTCATCGTTTGTTCTCCTGCAATGCAATGTCTTAGTTTGAGTGCCCTATTTTATTCTTTGACACTCCCCATCACAATTCCTTTAATGAAGAACCGCTGCAAGAACGGATACACGATTAGAATCGGAAATGCTGCTACGAAAATTTGAGCGGCTCTGCTCGTACGATCGGACAATTTGAGCATTAATTCTGCCCTCTCAGGTTTAATAAAGCGGAAATCCATTTTGATAATGATCGTCTGCAGGAAGGTCTGCAGCGGATAATTCTCGGGATGATTCATGTAAATCATACCGTCAAACCAGCTATTCCAATGCCCCACCATGGTGAAAAGACCTGTCGTTGCCAATGCCGGCAACGATAGCGGCACATATATTTTCCATAAGGTAGTAAATTGACCCGCCCCATCGAGCAGCGAAGATTCCTCAAGTTCTTTGGGCAGACTGCGATAGAAATTCAGCAGCAGAATAACGTTGAACACCGTGACCGCTCCTGGCAGGACCAAAGCCCAGATCGTATCGAGCATCCCAAGGTTCTTCACGGTTAAATAGTTTGGAATAAGCCCGCCACTGAATAAAATCGTGAATACGAAGAACCATGAATAGAAGGTCCGCAGCCGAAATTGGCGAGAATCTTTGGATAATGGATAGGCCGTGATAATCGTCAGGAACATGCTGATTGTCGTTCCCATAAGGACCCGCTGAATCGATACCCAGAATGCACGTAAATATTCAGGTTTTCCAAATACGTTAGCATAAGCAGCCGTTGTGAATTCAACTGGCCACAGGATGACTTTTCCGGCGGATGCTGCCTGCCCGGAGCTGAACGAGAGCGCCAAAATATGAATAATAGGCATGAGGCATAACAAAGATACGGATGCCAGAGAAATGAAATTACATATCAAAAACAATTTCCTTCCGAATGATCTGTTAGTACGCACGATGTATCTCCCTTCTGGATTACCGACGATTGCATTAGAAAATGCGGTAATTCGCTACACGATAGGCTAAGATATAGGACATAGATACGAATACGAAAGAGATGACTGATTTCAGTAGTCCTACGGCCGTAGCGAAACCGAACTGTGCTTGCTCAATCCCCATACGATATACGAAGGTATCGATAATATCCGCGCTCTCATAGACCGGAGGACTGTATAGATTGAAGATTTGATCAAATCCGGCATTCAGTACATTCCCGATACTAAGCGTAAACATGAGAACGATAATAGGAAGCATCCCCGGCAGCGTCACATGTAACGTCTGCTTAAAGCGTCCTGCGCCGTCGATCTCCGCTGCCTCGTACAGTGACGGATTAATACCGGTAAGCGCAGCCAGATAGACAATCGTACCAAATCCGAACTCTTTCCATACATCCGATATGACCATGACATAAGGGAACCATTTATTGTCTCCCAGGAAAAAAACAGGGTCGATACCAAACAAGCCAAGCACTTGATTGAGAATACCGGAAGATGGAGACAATACATCGATTAGAATACCGCTTAACAAGACCCATGATAGAAAATGCGGCAAGTACACGAGTGTCTGGAAGGTCCGTTTGACCCATTCTTTCCGCAGCTCATTCAGCAGTATCGCTATGGTGACCGGAACGACCATGCCTGCTACAATTTTCATCACCGCAATGTATACTGTATTGAAGAATATCCGGCCGATATCGGGGTAATCCATCAGTAACTGAAAGTTTTTAAGACCAATAAATGGTGAGCCGAACAACCCTTTATTCGGTACGTATTTCTGAAAGGCCATCGTAATGCCGGCCATCGGGATATAACTGAAGATGAGGACCAATACGATCCCAGGAACCAACATCAAGTGAAGCGGCCACTCCCTTTTCCACATACGCGTTAATACATTCATGCCATCCACCTCGCTATAGGACTAAAAATGAAGAACTAGGTTAAAGAAAAGAGAGGTCGTTTGTGTCCAACCCCTCGATTCTCCTGCTATCATTGTTTGTTAGTCGCGTACCATTCATTGACTTCTTTGGTCATTTCGTCGCCGCCAAGCTTTTTCCACTCTTCCACGAATTTATCGAATTCATCCACGGATACTTGATTCATCATAATCTTGAAGTATACTTCATCCCGCTTCTTCTTCAGGATTTCTTGTCGATCTGCCATGGTTGGAGTCGGTGCACCGTAGAATTTGTTCTGTAAGTACTGTTTATTGTTCTGAATTTCTGGAACAAGTGAATATGCGCCTTTTGGGCCTGAAATCAGATATTCCCACCACATGTTGATATCGGTACCGTCAACATACTTCATGGCACGCTCGTAACGAGTTTTTTGATCTTTCGTCTCCAAAATGCTCTCGTCTTTATTCTCAATCGCTTTTGGCAATATTTCACCGTTATTATCCTTTTGTTTACCAACACGAAGCGGGCTTAGAAGCCAGTAGTTGTTGCCTTTCTCCTTCAGGTCTTTACCATACTCATACACTTTCTGTTCTGGCGTCGGATGATTATCCACGACAATCCAATGGTTCAGCAATTTAATAACGCCTTCCGGATGCTTCGCTTGCTTGGAGATAACATAATATTCGTCAACACCCAAACCTATCTGCGATAGTGCAGGTTCGCTATCCACCGATGGAATCGGGAATACGCCCCACTCTTGTACGACTTTACCATCCTTTACTGCGCCTTTAGCGAGCTGAGCCGGTACCCAAGACTGGCCGTATACGATACCTGCGTTGTTGTTATAGAGGAGCTCTGCTGCTTTCTCCACATCTTTAACGACGAACTCAGGATCAATTAATCCTTTCTTGAACATTTCCTGCAGCGCCTTAAGTGCGTCTTTCACTTGAGGCTGAATGTCACTGTTGACCAAATTGCCATTTCCGTCTTCCATCCAAAGATTTTCATAAGCATGGTAACTATTCAAGAATGCTATTAGTCCTGTAACAGCTGTGGACTGGTTGTTAAATGGATCTTTGCTAATTACAATTCCATACGGTTTCCCAGTGCCGCCTGGATCTTTTGTTTTGAACGCTTCGGCGATCGTCAAGAGATCTGCCATCGTCTTCGGTTCCGGCAGGTTCAATTTCTTCAGCCAGTCCGTGCGTACATAGAGGAACTGATACTGGTACGGATTATAAGAACTTGGAATCCCCATGAGTTTACCGTCGAAAGTGGCGGTCTTCAGTTGCATTCCGCCATCCATCGACAAGAATTTCTTCGTCTCATCCGTCGCATTCTTGTCATATACGTCCGTGATATCCATAATCATATCCGCTTCGGTCAGCTCTTTCAGCTGTGTAGCATTAACCTTCATGAAGTCCGGAAGATCATTGGAGGCGATGGACATCTTCACTTTTTCCTTGAATTGAACGTCATCGGCGGACACCCATTTATTCGTGAGCTTCACACCGATATCTTTCTCATACGCATCATAGACCGAGTTCTTCTCGAAGCTTTCGCCCTCATCGAATTTGAGATACTGATCGCTTGCCGAAACTGTTGAAACTTCAATCACTTCATTTTTTTGTTCCACAGGTGTCTCAGGCTGCTTCTCAGGCTGCTTCTCCCCTTCATTTGTGGTTTTGCCGCATGCCGTGATAGTTAAACTTAGGATCAATGCGACGATCAGAAGTATTCTACTTTTTTTCTTCATATTACCCCTCCACATTGTCTCAAAATAGGTCGTGCATCTACTTCATGCAGCTTCTCTTCCTAGTTCTAGTATAGGAAAGGGAGTGATCCCCATCTATATACTAGTCTTTACTTTCGTATACACCTCTTGACTACCGTCAGGCTTGCCCCTAGAACGCACAAGAGAGGGGGAGTCTCCCCTAGGTTAGGTTGACTCCCCCTTCGCTTCGTTGAAACGTTACCGTGTAACAACTCGAATATTCAGCTCCCACGATATTTGACAAGAGCTGATGCGCCGCTTCTTGCTTCATTTTCAATTCTTCATTTTTCGATAAACTTAAGCGCACGTTCAGATTGATAATCAGCTAAACCTTTTGCGAATTGTTGATCGGGAAATCCTCTGTGCTGTAGCTTTAAACCCGCTGAAGTTAATGATATATGGTGATGCAATTGATAAAATAACAGCCTATCCGGATCAAGCTTATCGTTCTTAAGATACCGATAGAAATCTCCAAATCGCATCTCCAAAAAACTATGCTCGTGCTCAATATCAAAGAACGCTGCTCCTTCGATATCGATCAAAAAGGGTTCCAGCTTATCATTAACCAATACATGGTCAGGACCCATTTCCCCGTGAATAAATCCGTACTGCTGTCTGGGCTTAATTCTTGATTCTAACTCATGCAACTTGTCGAGCAGTTTACTTTGATTAGACCCGATCTTCGCTATATATTGAGAGGCATAAGCTAGCTGTACTTTCGCATTTGCCATTTGTAAGAAATGACATTGTTCTGAGATGATCTCGTTAGCATTCGCTTTCCCAAAGATACGCCTTTCGTTGGTATGCATAGTAGTAAGCATGTCCCCTAGCCGCTGAAACACTTTATCTTGAACACGTAAATCAGCATGATGAAAATAGTCTTCTGCCTTACGTCCATCTATATATTCAACGAGCGCATAATCAAATGGGTAACGATCTTTTTCCTTATTTAGATCATAAAGTGCAGGGGTCTGAATTCCATGTTGTATTAAGAACTTATTGTTTAATTCAAATAAGTCACTTCCATAGGATCGTTCATTTATATCTTCATTGGCTTTTTCTTCTTCAAAATAATTCATGGAAAGATCCCACACATACAAAACGCAGGAAAATCCATTACTGCACTCCATCTTGTAGACCACCTTTTGTGCGCCACCATGCATTCGCGAAACAGAAGTAACTAAATAACTGCTTCCAAAAACCCGTCCAATATAATCCTGCAAATCAGCCTGATCGAGATGACAAGTAACGTCCATTTACAACACTCCATTTATTAGGTTTTGCCGGCTTCACAATAGTAAATAAAATCCAGCCAAAAGTATAGACTTTTTCTTTATGATCAATTATGATGTTGAATAAGGTCTTGAAAAAAATAAGCATACAAAAAGCCTTTGGATTTTAATCCAAAAGGCTTTTTTTTGATGAAAAAATCACCTATTCAATCATTGATCTTGCTAATAAAACCATCTGCTTCCTAGACAATCGAAAGCTATCCACCTCAATATAAGTACCATCTTGCACCCAACGCAAACATCCTCCTTGTGTTCCATAATCATACCTTGCTTCAATTCCGTTCAAATAAACAACCTCACCACTCGTATCAAATTTAAAGTCCTCTTCTATAACTGTGGTCGTACTTGTTTTCCTAAGAATATCAATTATTGTTTCAGATCGCTTACTTCGGTACCCTATCGCTTTATGCTGTTCAATCCCAAACAGATACGTACTTCCTGATTTATCAAAGTAATGGAGTCTAACCTTTTTAATTAGTTGGTCAGTATCTAGAGGAAATGGCTCCTTGATTTCAACCTTCCAATCTGTTAAGCAGTAGTGTGGAGTAAACAGCTTGAAATCCGTTGCACTTTTTAATTGATCTAATCCAATATGCGCGAAAGCTATTTTAGGAATTAACAACGATATTATTGTTAAGAACAAAATTAAAATCCGTTTTTTCAGAACCAGCACCTCCCATGCGTTTATCCGTGTAGGATTCCCATTAATGAGGGCTTTATCAACGAAAAGAAGCTACCCAGTGTGCAGGTAGCTTTCTTGTCTACAACTCTTATTGAGTAATCGTTTCCCTTAATAGCTTTATGATACAGTTCACTAGACGATCTAAATCTTTCTTCTAACAGGAATCCAAACCTCACATATCGATTCTTCCTGTGTATCATCCATCCAGAAGTATTTTTCCATACATGGACCTTCTACTTGTTCAAATCCTACCGAGGGGAACCATTCTGAGTAAATTCGCCTCCAAACATTTTGGATTTCCAATCCAATTTCCGAGTCATCTGGAATTGATTCACGGCTATCAAATACCGCATAGGTTTGACCCGGGACATGAAGAGTAACAAGCCCTTCTGTTACTTCTTTACCATCAGGCAGATCGGTCCCCATTAAATAACGTTTGGTTCCATCTTCCCTAAAGTCGAAATAATAGCCATACAGTAGTGAACCTGAGGGTTTCCCAACCAAATCATTAATCCGATCATGTGTCCCATCTTTCCAAATCCCCTCTACAAAAATAGGTATTTCTGTATAGGCATCCTTTTGAATAATAACGTCCTTTCCGATAATCGTTGAAGCCTGTTCTTCCACAATTCGATAGTTCATTTCAGTTTCTCCTTTAATCTGAATTTGAAAGGAGATTCGAGGAAAAGATTTAAGCTTCACATTCTTTTTCTTCGCCATGTGCGGCGTCACCCCATGCATTCGTTGAAAAGCTTTAGCGAATGCTTCTGGGGTCTCATAACCATAATTTAGCGCAATATCGATGACCTTATTATCTGTTCCTGCTAACTCCTCGGCTGCTAGCGTAAGACGCCTGTTTCGTACATATTCAGTAACCGTAAATCCGGTTAAAGCATGAAACATACGTTGAAAATGAAATTTCGATGTCATTGCAGCCGTAGCAATGTCTTCGATCTCAATGGCGGAGTTCAGATTGTGTTCCACGTAATCTATCGCTTGCTGTAGCAGCCTAATCGTCTCCAAGACCTCATCTCCTTTCCATTTCATTGTAGAGAAACCGATAAATCTATTCCTGACCCGGAATGCTTTGATTTGTCCAAAAAATTCCTGTTATCTATGATAAGGTTCACTTTATCATCTAAAGAGCAAAACAAAAAGCACCCGTTTGGGTGCCTTTTGTTTATGGGAGTGATTTTTTCCTACAGTATAAATACTCGTTACTCTATGTCTAAGGAAAAATCAAGACTGATGTTTAGCATGCGCAAGATCATGAGTAATGCCTCAGATCTCGTAGCATTAGCATTTGGTTTAAACAAACCGTCAACAGTTCCCTTTACGATCCCCATATCAGATAACATATTTATCTCAGCCTCTGACCAATGACCGAGAATATCCTTGAACTTAGTCTCTTTTGCTAAATTGGGGTTAATGACTGCAGCAAGCATAGCCGCTATTTCTGCTCTACTAATAGAATTATTCGGTTTAAATGTTCCATCCGAGTAACCGTTGGTAATGCCACTAGCCTTTAATCCGGCTATTGCATCTGATGCCCAATGATCCTTAACATCTTTGAAATTGGATGGGTCTTTAGCTTCTAAACCAAGCGCTTTTAATAGCATGGTCGCAAATTCTGCTCTTGTTACCGTAGCATCCGCATGGAATGAGCCGTCGCTGTACCCCGTAATAATTCCAAGTCTAGTTGCTACTTCGATTGCTTTAGCGTTTGGTGAGTCCTTAGAGACATCCTTGAATGCTAGCGCAGGTGTAGATTTTGCCTTTTCTACAATAGCCTTAACAACTTCAAGATCAACCTTTTCGTTGAAGAATGGCGCTGGGGTCGGTGTTGTTATTGGCGCTGCTGTTGGCGCTGTCGTTGGTGCTGTTGTTGGTGGTTCTGTTGTTGGCGTTGGCGTCGCTGTTGGCGTCGGCGTCGCTGTTGGCTTTGGCGTCGCTGTTGGTGTTGGTGTTGGTGTCGCTGTTGGCGTTGGCGTCGCTGTTGGCGTTGGCGTCGCTATTGGCGTTGGCGTCGCTGTTGGCGTTGGCGTCGCTGTTGGCATTGGCGTCGCCGTTGGCGTTGGCGCCGCTGTTGGTGTTGGCGTCGCTGTTGGCATTGGCGTCGCCGTTGGCGTTGGCGTCGCCGTTGGCGTTGGCGTCGCTGTTGGTGTTGGCGTCGGTATTATCGGTTGATTAAACACTTTAATTTCTTGAAGATCAGGACCCGTGCTGCCATCTTCTCCAACTGCATGGATCACAATCTGAATGTAGCGCTTGGAGATCTCTTTCGGAAAAGAGACTGAATCTGTCGTATAGCCATTATATTGTCCATCCGTATGGACAAGGCTAGCGTAAGTCGTGCCTGTGACTGTTTCAAACGGTCCAGTCACGCTGTCGCTGACCTTCACTTCGTAGGATTGCAGATAGACGGTATCGACAACAAGGATTTCATTATATGTCGCGCCTGCATTCATATCTAGTGTGATTGTCCAAGGTGCATCGAATTGACTGCCAATCCAGCCAGTCTCCAATAAATCGTCAGTCAAATGGCCGGTCTGACCGCTGGTGGTTCCTTTATCGACTGTAACCGGTACACCATATGCCAGGTTAGTGCTGTCTTCATTAACGATGATGGTTCTCTTTACCGCGACAGCTTCATTGCCTGCGGTATCAGTGGCATCATAGCGAATGGTATACCGACCCGCAACAGACGTATCGATAGCCGGGAGCTGGACATTGTTCAAGCTGTAAGTGACTTTGGCTGTCAGATCGATGTCGACATTATCAGTTACTATTACACCAGGATCATGGAAGGACGTACCATTCCTAACCAGCACGGTTGAAGCACCGTTAAGCGTAATGACCGGTTTTTCCGTATCGATGGCGGGACTTGAATATTCGTCAAGCTCAGGACTCTGCAAGACCTGCGAGGCGTAGGATGTATAAGCTTTGCCGCTCGGAAGATAAGCGATGCCATAGAGACTGTACTGCATATTATTCAGCAATGTCTCGAATTCGGACGCAGCTACAGTACCGTTCGATAAATGATCACTGTTAATGCGATAGACATTATAATTAAATTGTCCAAGTGCATATAGATGGCCGGCAGGACTTATCGTTATACCTAGCACAGATGTTGGAAGTCCTTGAATGACCGATGTCGCAGCCGTTGCTCCTGGCGCAAGCTTGTAAATGCCTTTACTTGTGTAGTCCGTGAAATAAAGGTTGTCTGTGGCATCAAAAGCCATGCCGTATACAAAATTAAAGCTCGTATTGTAATATACGGTGCCGCTATTCGCGGGAAGAGGAAAATTGACGAGTGCGCTTTTGTTGATTTTATAAATATTTTTATCATATCCGTCAGTCGTGAAGAACAGATCTCCGGCTTGGTTCAAGGCGACGGTCATAACAACACCTCTATCCAGCACTTTCGTGACCGCTCCCGTCTCGACCGAAATGCGATAGATGCCGCCCGGATCTCGCTGAGCTACATAAATATAGCCGTCATGGTAAGCGAGTGCTCTTGCATTTTGAATCGAAGCACTTATAAATTCGCTAGGAGATAGAGAATCGGGAGCCTCCGAAGCCTTGGCTGCGGGAAGGCTTACAAATAGAATTATCAATGTCATTAATAAAGATAAAAAACGTTTCATAAAGGAGATCCCTCCTCTTTCAAGTTGTAAAATAGATTAATGCTACTCTAGCAAACCGTGCTGAGCTGCCCTCATGCAACCACAGCTTGGCTTGCAGAAAATCATAATCCTCATAGTTTCTGGCGACAGAGCATGGGGATTATACGGTCTCCCCTGTATACTTTTCTAGCGCTTCATATAGCCCCCTTTTATGTGCGCGTTTAACGATTAGACCAAAGATACTACGCTGTATCCAGAGTGGAATGCCAGCGATGAGCGTATTTTGTAGTAATAACACTAAAGCGGTGTGTGCAAGCAATTTAGGATTACCTTTTGCATCAGTTAAACCATCCTCCATTAGCCCGTAATGAATACGAACAGACTGCTCGAACTGACTTGGTGGTGTTAATCGTACACGGAATACAACCGGATCATCGTCATTATTCGTAAAAGTATGTGGTGTCTTCATCGGGGCAATACGACGTTCGCCCGCTACTAGAATGTGGTTTGTTTTGCCTAATGTTACCGTGAGCTTGCCAGAAATCACTTCAAATTCTTCTTCAAAACGATCATGAATATGTAGTGGAGGACCCTTGCCATGTGGGGGGAGTGCAACTTCAATTAATAAGTATTCACCCTTCGTATCCTTTGCTGTTTCTATAAACGTAATTTGTTCACCCGTAACTCGATTAGTTACCGTTTGTTCCACACACGCTCACTCCTTGGGTTAATCATTTATAAAATGAACTAAAAGGCCAAGCTGCCACTTTAAGCCTCAATTCTTTCAATAATAGAGAATAAATAAATTGTCGAATAGTGAGTGCTGTCATCACTTTGTCATATGACAATATGGATTTTTATGTAATAAAAAAGAATAACCACTCAAAGTAAGCGACATAGTGCACGCTTCACACAGAACCGCGGGCATACAGCAATGAATTGCAATTTAATAGGGCACCCCTTGGATGCCCTGTTATCTATTAATCGTAGATGAAACTTTAAAGAACTTTTTTCTCTTCAATGTCTTCCAATGAGATTGAAGTAATATTGCTGCTTTAGTAACTCTTTTGAGCGATCATCTTCATTAGAATCGTTACCGCCTCTGCTCTTGTTGCCTTATCATTAGGAGCGAATTCGTTATTGCCTTTCCCGGATACAAGGCTAAGATTCTTCAATGCCGCTACCTGCCCCTTCGCCCAATTTGGAATTCGAGCGTCATCCACAAAACTGGTTACAGCACTGTCTTCCACCTTCAATGCTAATGCTTTGACGATCATCACAGCCATCTCTGTGCGTGTAATTTCTGCATCTGGATGGAAACTGCCATCCGAATAGCCTTTAACAATGCCTAATTGTACAGCTTGCTCTACCGCTTGCTGCGCCCATATGCCAATCTTCACCGAATCGGTAAACTTCAACTTCTCAGCATCTATTTGCGGCTTCAACGCCTTCATTAACATAACTACAAATTCCTCACGGGTTACGACGCCATTAGGTTTGAACATGCCATTCACATAACCGTTCACGATTCCGCTCTGTGCCGCTTTAATAATCTCAGACGCTGCCCAGTGACCCGTAATATCGCTAAATGTCAGTTGATCCGATCCGGACTGTTCCTTCTCTTTGCTTACAGCCATCACAGCAAACTTTGTAAAGTGATCGACTCCCACAGTGATCTTATTGCCGTCTGCCTTGCCGCCGTCAATTTGCACCCACACTTTCTTCACTTCGTCATAGTAGAATACAACTGGTCGCTGCTCCTTCTTCAAACCTGCCTCATCGAAAACAAAGGTCAGTGTTACTGATTTGGTAAAATTATTCGTAACGTTTTTCAATATTTCGTAAACCGGACTGATTAGAACTTGTCGATCAGATAGAAGATCTTTCGTGTCGGTCAATCTCTCTATCGTGATTATTAATTCTTTATCTGAAGCACCTGCCGGAATGACAACAGTCACCTCCCCCGGCAGACTCAATTCGCCTGTGCTTCCTACTGGCACCACTAATGTGCCATTCGTTGAGGTCACTTTTCCACCACTATTACCTGTATTACTTGAACTGCCACCTTCACTGATCACTGCCGCCTCACGCGTCAATGTTACCGTGTAAGTCTTCGTCGCCTTACCATCTACCGCCGTTACCTCTATAGTAATTGGGTTTACTCCTTCAGCTAATGCAATTGCATCCGAAGCTGCCCCGCTTGTTACCGCCGTGCCATTTACCTTAACCGACGCTCCGGCTTCCGCTAACGTTGGCGTTGCCGTTATACTACTCACACTATTCGCCACGCTCGCTGTGTAGCTGGTCGTACCCGATGCAAACGTAGGAGTTAAGTTCCCACTCGACAGCGTCAGGCTACTTATATCAGCGTTCGTGCTCAGCACTGGCGCCTCCCGTGTCAATGTTACCGTATAAGTCTTCGTCGCCTTACCATCTGCCGCCGTAACCTCTATACTGATTGGGTTTGCTCCTTCAGCTAATGGAATCGCACCCGAAGCTGCTCCGCTCGTTACCGTCGTGCCATTTACCTTAACCGACGCTCCGGCTTCCGCTACCGTCGGCGTTACCGTAATGCTACTCACACTATTCGCCACGCTCACTGTGTAGCTGGTCGTACCCGATGCAAACGTAGGAGTTAAGCTCCCACTCGACAGCATCAGGCTACTTATGTCTGCGTTCGTACTTAGCACTGCCGCCTCACGTGTCATTATTACCGTATAAGTCTTTGACGTTCCATCTGCTGCTATTACCTCTATAGTAATTGGGTTTGCTCCTTCAATTAATGCAATTGCATCCGAAGCTGCTCCGCTCGTTACCGTCGTGCCATTTACCTTAACCGACGCTCCGGCTTCCGCTACCGTCGGCGTTACCGTAATGCTACTCACACTATTCGCCACGCTCGCTGTGTAGCTGGTCGTACCCGATACAAACGTAGGAGTTAAGCTCCCACTCGACAGCGTCAAGCTACTTATGTCTGCGTTAGTGCTCAGCACTGGCGCCTCACGTGTCAATGTTACCGTATAAGTCTTCGTCGCCTTACCATCTGCCGCCGTAGCCTCTATAGTAATTGAGTTTGCTCCTTCAGCTAATGGGATCGCACCCGAAGCTACCCCGCTTATTACCGCCGTGCCGTTTACCTTAACCGACGCTCCTGCGTCCGCTAACGTCGGCGTTACTGTAATGCTGTACACACTATTCGCCACGCTCGCTGTGTAGCTGGTCGTACCCGATGCAAACGTAGGAGTTAAGTTCCCACTCGACAGCATCAAGCTACTTATGTCTGCGTTAGTGCTATCCCCGAATTTCATAAGACGGTCAGCTACAAACGGAATCATCCAAACATTTTCCCCGTCATATACGCCGCCCATAAACGCATTATTATCTTTCTTAAAACCACTAGGCCAACTGTTGTATCCCGTCATATCCCCTGTCGCGGCATTGACCTTCATTAACATGTTAGCGGATTGTGGAACCAGCCATATATTCGTACCATCATACACGCCGCCGGCAAAGCTTTCGCTCCCTTTTGTAAAGCCGCCAGGCCATCCGTTGTATCCGGTCATGACTCCAGTGGTCGTATTGAATTTAACCAGATGAGTTGCATTATTCGGTATCAACCAAATATTAATGCCATCGAAGACACTTCCAGCAAATGCGTTTGCACTTTTGGTGAACCCGCTAGGCCAATTGTTGAATCCAGTCATGTCTCCGGTTGCTGGATCAACCTTGATTAAACGATCGACCCCACTCGGAATCAACCATAAACTTGTGCCATCGAAAACAGAACCTTGAAACGGATAACTGCCAAGAACTGTCCCGCTTGGCCAACTATTATAACTGGTCATTGCTCCTGTCGTTGTATCAACCTTTACTAAACGACTACCGGAATAGGGGGTGAGCCATATATTAGTACCGTCAAAAGTGCCTCCAATATATAGCTCGCTACCTCTCGATCCGTCTGGCCAACTGCTATAACCTGTCATTACACCTGTAGTCGCGTTTACTTTGATGACCCGATCTGCACTATATGGAATTAGCCATATGTTAGTTCCGTCATAAACCCCGCCGGCAAAAGCATTACTTCCCTTAGAGAACCCGGCGGGCCAATTGCTATACCCTGTCATTTCTCCAGTGGACGGATTGACCTTCATCAACCGGTCGGCATTGTAGGGTATCATCCAAATACTTGTACCGTCATAAACGCCGCCGACAAAGGCAGATAATCCCTTTGAAAACCCACTTGGCCAGGCTTGGTATCCCGTAAAAGCGGTCCCCAGCACTTCGTTTTCAGGAATGTAGCCACTATATCCGAACCCGTCCTGATTAGAGATATTTGCAGCCACTGCAACGGCCGATATGCCGCCAATACCTGCCCCATACTTCCCCGAAAGTACACCTATTAAAAAAAGAATAATCAAAACCATAATTGCCAATTTGCTGCGTAGCCTTATCACTGTTCTTCCGTCCTTTCGCTTAGAGAATCGGTTGTTTTTTGGAAACCTTAACGTAATGCCACCAACCTATCCATTCTTAATCAAGCCGTTATCCTATCTCGATGTTATCTTGTACTATTGTTACATCCGATATGGTGATCAGTCTGTAACCCCGACTACAATTTACAAACGAATGGAGTCAAGTATATTTTTCTGGCGAAATTTCCATAATGGATTCTTACCTCCACGCAAATAAAAACTGGAACCCGTGATCCGGGTCCCAGTTTTTTGGTAGAGAATACTTATTAGAAGACGTCCTAGCATCAAATATTAATTGACATATAATTCTTTCCTTCAACAAAACCTAGACTTTCATACATCGGTTTAGCCATATCAGACGAATGTAGCAGGATTTTTCTAATTCATTGTGCCTTCAAATCGTCTATTGCTTCACTAACAAGTTTGGATACAATACCCTGGCGACGATAATTAGGGATTGTGAAAACATTAGTCATATATGCAACCCATACAACGAGTGACTTATCCGATAATGAGGAATCAAAGTAGTTTCTAAAAGTTTCATCCATGCTACTATTGTCCTCATGAGATAGCAGTATCTTGCGAAATTCAATTAACTGCGGTATATCCGTTGCAATAGCTTTTCGAAACAGCACGATTGACTTCCTTCCTATTCAAAACATAGATTTTAAATATTGTGCTGCAACGTAGCGAATGATGTTGCCCTTGCAATAGCGAACAGCTCGCAAGCAATGTTGGACTGAACGTTTATTTCATTCAGTATTCGCGCGCTGCATCGAACCACTGTTGAGCCATCTCCTCTGCTATTGGCTGACCAATCAGGTGATCAGACTGACTGAGTTGCCACACCGCTTCACCAAGGTCTTCACGTTCAGTGGTTTCAATGCCTTTGAGGTTGTTGAAGCGCACGGTGAAAGCGGTAATAGCTGCCTCGGCTTCGGCGAAACTACGGGCCTCGGACAAAGTTGCCTGTGCAATGTTGTAAGCTTCATTAGCCAGCTTGGCCAGACGTTTAGGCCACGACGAAAACGGGCGGCCGAACTCAGTCGTCCACCACTCAGCCTTTCGTAATTTGCTCACTGAAGCATGGTCGGTCCAAGGGCGGGTTACAGCGCGAGTTTTCATTTGCTGTTTTAGACGCTTGCCAGCAATTTCTTCCACATTATAGGCGATAAATCTAGTAAGCAACGGCCACACGTTCAAGGTCGGCAAGCCACCCAGATCAGGCATGAAGCGCAGCTCCAAATTCGTTAACTGGGTATGATGAGCCATTAAGTCCAGGTCGCAAAAGTTTCCCCACAAACTCAGTGAGGTTAGGTTTGGGAACCGGTTTAGAAACTCCAGCGAAATCGGCTGACCTAACGGCGTATTCTGTAGCGTCAGGCTCGTTACCTTGTGCAGCTCACCCATGTCAGGCAGCAAGAAAGGAGTATCAATCTTGCGTTGGCCGGTGCGCGGCGCTAGTGTCAGAGAAGATGGCATATCTCCTATGGCCGAGAAGCGTGATAGGTCGCCGGATACACTCAGGCGGAAATGCCGCTTCGGAAGTCTCAAGCTCAGAGAGCTCCCGGACTGATCCAACTCGATATGTAAGCCATACAAATTGGACTGAGTGGCATCCGCCACCGTGTCTGCAGAGAGGAGCGGAGTCCACGTCATCTCTTCAATGGGACGTTTCTGTGCCCAGTCAAAGAAGCCTTGGTCACTGCCTGTATAATGCAGAAATCGCGGCCAAGGAGAGCCCGCCGGGGTGGCAAAGACATCAAATACGGTCCAATCAATATGCGTATCAGGTGAGACATGAAGGTCTGCCTTCTTCCCCAATTGCGACGGTCCAATGGATAGACTGCCCACACCGGGCTTAATGACAAGAGTATGACTAAGTGGACCTGTCAGGTCGATAGGATAACCACCAACTTCTCTAATTGAACCAGCTGAAGGACTAGCTTGGCTATCATTTGGCATTTCTATCATCCTTTCCTCTGAAGCATATTCAGACCTAACTATTCACGCCTGACTCTATCTTCTGAGCAATAAATTGTTTGAATCTTGTAAAATACCGCTCTGATGCTTCCCAGCGCCTAAGATCCAAATAGGGCATGTCCTGCTTGCCATATTGATCGGGCGGCTGATAATACCGGGAAACATAAGTTCCATTATCCAGTGTATAAAAATAATATGCTCCATCCGGTGTCTTGATTTCAATCCGACCATGCAGGAGGTCTCCGTCCTCGTCCGTATGCGCTTGACGGAAACTGTAGCATTTGGAGCCGTCCCAGAACCCGTCATCCACCTCTTCTTCCTCTTCCGAATATAATTCCTGAATTACGGGGTGTTGCAAAATATCTTCCACATACTGTACCTCAATGTTTCGTAAATAAAGCTCAGCCATATTCGCGCAGGTCAGCAACATCGTCCAGCAATCGCTAATCTCTGCTAGTTGTTCCTGAGACTCTTCTGAAATGTCCTCCCACTCAGAGCCTTCATCTATGGTTCTCCTCAACAAACCGACAGAATGATCTTGCTCCAGCCAAATATAATAGTGATGCCGGTTATCATTCATATACACGCTAAGATCCCGCTCTTCTCCGTCAGCATCTATATGCTCCAGTTGAACTTTGAAAAAAACGTCTTGCTCCCAAAATCTAAAAGACGGCTTGTCACTCGGCATTAAAATACACTGCGTCAACTTCAATATATTTTCCTCATTGATCGTGTTGTGGGTGAAATATAAATGAACAGCTTTCTTGTTAGTCGGGGATTCATTTATTTTTTTCAGTACGGAACGCCCTTCTTTAATTATGTTCACTAGTGTGCCAAAGGAAAAGTCGGCTTCCTCTTCCTCCTCTTCTACATCCAGAAAAACTTCATCGATTAACACCTCATGAATATCCACCGGAAGCTCCTGAAATACGCCGTCCCCTTCCCACACATTTACTAAGCAGGGAATCGATTTCTGTCCGTCAACTTTGATGCTGTACTCATCATCCTGAACTAAAGCCGCAGCGCTGAGATCACCTTTCACAATCGTTTCCCCATGATTGTAGGAGCCGCACAATATTTCCTCAATCATCAGATTGCCCGAAACATAAATTTCCTGACCGCCTACAGCTATATTTTTCGCACTCATATTACCGGTCACCATAAGTCCAATAGCACCGTCTGTTTCTTTGTTATAGAGATTGTCTACAGTAAAATTCCCATCTATAAAAATGATAATTACCTCTTTTTGTTGCGGAAAAGCCTGCTCCCAATCCAGATTAAGAGAAGGCAGTGTTAAATCCCCTTCATAATAAGCGGCAAGCTGCTCGTCACTGAAATCCTGGTAAAACTTCGCCCACCATGAGCCTTCCGGAAATTTATCTGCTAGTTGACTAATAGGAATGAATCGGAAAAGATTGCTCATAACATTATTTTCCCTTCATCTTTAAAATTTCCATTATTTTCTCATATGTAAAAATTAGGGTCAATCTTAACTTTAGGATTGATTCATCAAATAATCTACGGAGCGAAATCATAGGCACTACCAAATACATCAAAAAGAGCAACCCTTACATGAAGTATGGGTTGCTCTTACTTTTATGAAAAGAGATATCTTACCTGTATGTGCTACGATCCAGCTTATGATTATTTTTAGATCAATCAAGCTCCGCGTCTGCGCATTCCGCCTCGAGCCTTGCAATGACCTCGAAGTGGGCTTGATCCGTGAAGCGAAGCACCTCATTTTCCTGTACGATTATCCCTTCCCGAATCCGCTCATCCAGCCAGTCGCTGATCCATCCGGGAGCATACCCGCCTTGACCGAACTCGCCGCCAAAAGCGATTATTGTCTCATATACATCCAGATATTGTTGACGGCCCGTATTCGGATAAGCCCTTGTGTACAGCCAGAACTGCACATCGTACATCAGAGTAGAAAGCTCATCCGCATGAAAGGAAAAGTGTCCTTTCTCTTCAACGATTCGGGTACAGACTTTACGGATCTTCTGCTCAAGCTGGTCCACCTCAGGCACACGACTACACAGCTCCGCGAGCAAAGGTGAGAACTTGCCTACGGCTACTTTTCGCAGATCCTCTTCTTTATCTTCTTGAGAGGTATCATATTCCTCCTCACTCACCAGACCGCGGATAAACGTCTCGAAGTCTTGCGCGAGGAATGTAATCTCATAATCGTCTTCCTGATCCACATGAATCACCTCGGGTTCACCGTCCCTCCCGCAGTTCCGGTAATCCAGCATCACAACATCATGGCCTGCTGAAGGGCAGTCACAAATCACCACCCCGATGTCAGGATACCCCCACTCCTCAATCATGAACGGGCTGCCGAGATCGCCGCAGATTGAATAGCTTTTCTCGCGCCCAATGCCCATAATGCCTGTTATCGCAATATGATCCTCAGCCCATGAGGTCGCGTCCTCCGTCGGGTAACAAGTATTGTAAGGAACTCCCCCATTATGCTGCTTCATCAGACGGATATAGGAGGCAGGAAGCTTGTAACCAAGCTCTTCTTCTACGGAAGCAATCAGTTCATCCGTAGGCGGATCAGAGACATATTCTCTTATTGCATAATCGCTATCGTCCCAAAATTCGGTGAAATCCATTCCTTCAAAGGGAGTTGCAGCCGTCCTCGAATCATTATGCGAATCTTTAATCACTCGTCTGGCTGCGGCGAGTTGTTCTTTGCGTAGCTTGCGCTGGCTAAAGTTCAGTAACATGGCCGTATTCTCGTTGTCAGGATCGAGATCATTGGCGATACCCAGCACTCTCACTGCTTCCTCATATCGGTTCAGATAATAGTAGGAATACCCTACACGAAAATGCCACAACGGGTCATCCTGCCCCTGTTCTGCAATCATCGCAAACTGTTCAAGCGCTTCTTCATAATGACCCAGATTGTTATACGCTCTTGCCAGACTGCTGATCGCCTCGTAATCTCTGTCCTCTGGTGAAATCTCCATCAAGGTATCAACTATCTTCTGATGTTCATCATCTTCATGCCACTGTGCCAGCTGTGCAATTCGCTCTTTATCCATGTCTACCTCCCCAAGCAAATAATCAAGTTGCTAGAATATAGAAATATAGTTTTCCCTATTCTACCAGATAGGAAGTAGGTATTGAAAATTGAAATAAGGCCTAATTATTGGTACAGCCATATCCCTGAAACCGTCATGATTGCTGGCAGTGCAGACTCGTCCACCGCCACATTGTCGTACCAGCCACCCACCGCAAGGTTAAGCACTAGATAAAAGGGTTCATCAAAGGGCATCACGCCCGGCTCCTGGCGACGCTCAGCAAAGCAATGGCCATCTACCAGCCATCGAATTGAACTTGCATCCCATTCCAGTGCATAATCACGGAATTCATTAATCGTCCCGTTTTCAAACTGGTACGAAAACTCCTCGACGATTTGATGTTCCCAATCCTTTCCGTAGTGCAGCGTTCCGGATATTTGCTGGGGTAAGCGGCCTTTGGCTTCCATGATATCAATCTCGCCGGAAGCTGGCCAATGCCCGTAAACTTGTTCCTGCGGAAGCAGCCAAATGGCAGGCCATATCCCTTGCCCTAACGGCAGCCTTGCACGCACGACTAACTTACCATAGCAAAAGGAAAAACGGTCCTTTGTATCCAAACGGGCCGAGGTATATCCAAAATGCCGCCCATCCTTTTCAATGGATTCGCTGCGCGCACACAAGTTTAAGCCAAATTCATCGATATATAGGTTGCTGGAATGATCCGTGTAATACTGCTGCTCACCGTTGCCCCAACCTGGGTCTATTGGATTACCATTGTTATCTAGCAAGTCGTTGCCATGGCGAATATTCCATAACTTCAGATCAGTATTACTAGCTAAGAAATTTTGTTCCCATACAAGCTTGTTCATCCTTTGCACACTCCCCTCATTTAATCACAGCATACTTAAATTTTGCGGCTGGTCAAACAAATCTAAAGAATTGGGATAGGGTCAATAATCCTGGGCTTTTTTTCCTATACGCTTTTTCATACGATGAAATAGAAAGGGGGCACGGAACATGTTCCAATACAGAACGGAACAAATGAAAGCGCTTGTTAAACAGTGGCAATTGCAAAGCATGGTTATCCCGGGAATCCTCTGGATGTTTATCTTTTGTTATATCCCCATGTTTTGGCTCATTATTGCATTTATGGACTACAGCATCGCCAAACCCTTACTAGAATCACCGTTTATAGGGCTGAAGCATTTTCACGATTTTATGACAGATGAGCGTTTTTGGCGTTCGATCCGCAATACCCTGGGGATGAGCAGCATTAAGCTGATCTTGGGTTTCCCCATTCCTATCTTGTTTGCCTTAATGCTTAATGAAATACGGAGTCTTCGATTTAAGCGTACGGTACAAACCATTTCGTACCTGCCGCACTTTATTGCCTGGACGATTTTTGGTGGCATTGCACTCAATTGGCTCGGTGAAGGCGGTGTGATCAATCAGCTGATGATGGCAATCGGGTTTCAGGAACGCGAAATCCTGTTTAACAGCGACCCTAAGTACTTTTGGTGGATTACCTATTTCACCGATATTTTGAAGGAAACGGGTTGGAGCGCCATTATCTACATAGCGGCAATATCCGGTATTGATCCGGGACTGTACGAAGCAGCCGAGCTGGATGGCGCAAATCGGCGGCAGCGAATGTGGCATATCACCATTCAGAGCATACGCCCCACCATCGCTATTTTGTTCATCCTCGCTGTCAGCGGGATACTCGGCAGTAACTTTGAGCAGATCTTTATGTTGAAGAACAACATGAACATGAAGATGGCGGAAAGTCTGGACTTGTATATCTATAATATGGGGTTGGTCTCCGGGCGCCATTCTTTCTCAACAGCCGTCCTGTTTGCCCGCTCTATTGTGGCGCTAGGTTTGTTGTTTTTGGCCAATCACACATCCAAAAAACTAACCGGTGACAGCATTTTTTAAAAGGGAGAGGACAGAGGTATGGAAAGACGCAAGAGGTTTCGGCAAATCGGAGTATTTGAGGTCTGCAATACCCTGCTGATGCTGGCGGTTTGTTTTTTAACACTGTACCCGATGTGGTTTGTATTTATTAACTCACTTAATGCGCCGCAGCAAGCATCACTGGGCACCGTCAACTGGTTTCCCAAAGAATTATCGCTGGCCAGCTATAGTGTTGTGTTCAATGATAAGACGATGATGAACGGTTTTTACATCACCACCCTGCGCACGGTACTTGGGACAGCGATCCATGTATTCTTTACCGCCGTTATAGCTTATGGAATGAGCAAGTCTAATCTAATCGGCCGCAAAGTGTATCTCAAAATCGCATTGATTACAATGCTGTTCTCAGGCGGTCTAATCCCTACGTTTATTCTGATGACAAAGCTGGGCTTATATGATAATTTTTGGGTATTTATTATTCCTTCCATGTACACTTTTTTTAATATGGTCATTTTTATGAGCTTCTTCCGCACCATTCCTGACAGCCTGGAGGAATCTGCGAAGGTAGACGGCGCTTCAGACTATGGCGTCTTGTTCAGAATTGTATTGCCCAACAGTATGGCTGTCATTGCAACCATATCGCTTTTTTCAGCCGTTTATCATTGGAATGATTATTACCAGGGCGTTATCTACATCCGCTCGCAGGAATTACTGCCACTGCAGACCATGTTGTACAAAATTATTGCAGAGAACTCCATGTCTTTCATGCAGCAGCAAGCTATGGCACAATTCGGCGCTAGGTTGCCTGGCAACTCTATCAAATTTGCATCCATGATGGTAGCCACACTGCCAATTCTAGTTGTCTACCCCTTTATCCAGCGCTATCTGGTCAAAGGTGTGATGATTGGCGCCATTAAGGGATAAGTGTACGCGTATAGAAACGGGAATCCAAAAATTCAGAAGCAGCAGAGAAAGGATGATTATGTCATGAAACGCAATCTCATTAAGCCAGGTTTGACCCTCGTTCTGGCTATAATTCTGACGCTAGGCATGGCCGCATGTAGCAACAATTCAGCCAACAACAAAGCAACACCACAACCGACGGACAGTACATCACCGCCGCCGAATGAAGCAACACTCAATCCCGATGAACCGGCATGGAAACTCGACACCAGCCCTGTGGATCTGACCTGGTTCGTTGGTGCTAACTGGTATGCCCACACCTGGGGAGAAAGCTTGACCTCCAAGTATGTAACAGAAAAAACAGGTGTTAACATCAAGCTGGAAGTACCCTCCGGCGAAGCGAACGAGCATATTACTTTGATGATGACCTCCGGCAAGCTGCCCGACTTGATCTCGATGGGTTCGTGGGAAACGGCTGTTAAAAAGCTATGGGAAGGCGATCATGTCTATGCCTTGAATGAATTGGCAGATAAGTATGATCCCTACTTCTTCAAGGTGGCTGGAGACGGCACACTGAAATGGTATCGCCAAGAAAATGGTAATACCTATGGTGTTCCGAATGATTCATATAGCCCCAACCTGATGCATGAAACCGGCATGACGGCCGCCAACCAGACTTTTCTGGTTCGGAAGGATCTGTATGAAGAAATGGGCAGTCCGGACCTGAGCACACCAGAGGGCTTTCTGAATGCATTGCAATTGTTGAAGGATAAATATTCGCAGTATAAAGGTCAGCCGATCAGCCCCTTCTTTGCACAAGGGAATGTTCCTTACGGGATGACTGAATATTTGCAGAACCTGCTGGCCGTTCCGCATGAGAAAGACGGTAAAGTATACGACCGCATTACCGATCCCGATTATATCGCCTGGCTGAAAACCTTCCGTACGGCTTACGAGCGCGGGCTGATTAATGTAGATTTCCTGGTGGATTCCGATACTCAGGTAGAGGAAAAAACGAACAACGCACGTTATTTCATGATGGTCCGGGAGTGGACTGGTATGTCGGCTGTCAATCCTATGCTGGCTGCAAGTGGAAACCCCGATTCTTATTACATCGCAGTCGATGGGCCAAAGAACAGCAAGGGCGACAGTCCTAAGCTATTCCCCGGCAACATGGACGGCTGGATGGTGACGATGATTAGCAAATCCACCGAAAATCCTGAACGGGCCATCCGCTTTTTGAGCTATCTGGCCAGCGAAGAAGGCCAACGTGATATATTCCTTGGCAAAGAAGGCGAAACATGGGAAATGGTGGACGGCAAGCCGCAGCTGAAGCCTGAAATGGTAAATTTGCTCGAAACTGATATTGAGAAAATGGAGAAAGAATATGGCATCATGGACACCTATTGGATGATGCGAAACCCTGTAATCATCAACCAGTGGAGACCAGAGAAAGCTCCTGTCATT
This sequence comes from Paenibacillus sp. RS8, assembly GCF_041956825.1. NCBI lineage: Bacteria > Bacillati > Bacillota > Bacilli > Caryophanales > Paenibacillaceae > Paenibacillus > Paenibacillus sp. RS8. The sequence goes on from NZ_CP168131.1 coordinate 214,414, forward strand.
AAGCAAATGGAAGACTTCGCTAATAAACGGGCTGATATTGATAGCGGTATCTACAAGGGCTTAGATCCACAGGGTGATTCTGATGTATCGGTAGCCTGGTCGCGTATTTCTCAAAATTGGGAGGAAGTTCTCCCTGAGCTGATTACGGCCAAGAATGAGGCTGACTTTGATAAAATCTTTGAAAACTTCCTTGACCGCCGCGAGAATTACAGCTTCGGCAAGGTGATGGAATACCGCCAGGCTGAACTGGATGTGCGAAAATCCAAAATGGCAGAGTAATAATCCCCGTATAAAGATTGCTGCCGGTCACCGAAATGGTGGCCGGTATTCCCTTTTTCACTAGTTATAACCATTTGGAAAAACAGCCTAGTTACCTACCAGGCGGTTTGTAATATATGGTATATTACAAGGGTAGGAGGCTGCTTAAATGAAGTATCTGCTGACTAAAATGAAGAGGCTTTACCGAAATTCACGCATTTCGAAAAAATTGTTTCTGGCCTTTAGCATGATGATTGCCGTTCCTGCGATTGTAGTATCTTTTTTATTTATTCGCATGCAGGAAAGCCAGCTATACAAGGACGCTATGGCCACCGGCAGCAGCCATGTCTCACGGCTTAACGAACAGCTGCGCAGCAGAATGGGCGTTATTGAGAACGCTTCCTCTACTGCGCTGAATCAAAAGGCATTTGTAGATTTTATTCACTCCAATATGCGCGGGGATGGCCTGCGTCTCGTAAAATTTAGACAAAATCAATTTGAGCAAATGCATAATATCATTCAGAGCCACGAGATGATCAGTGAGCTCAGTTTCTATGTCGATAATCCAAATCTATTTGAGATTTGGCCTGAAATCTACCATTATGACAAGTTTTGGCCGCAGGACTACTGGGTGACCCTTCGGGAGGAAGGTGGTGCGGCATTCCGCCTATTTGCTTTTAAGGATGGCGAGCATACGCTATCTTATTACCGACTGGTACGCCTACAAGGGCAGCAGCAAAAACTCCCTACCATTATGGAAATTCGCGCCCAGCATAGCGTCTTTTTCAATGACCTGCTTGAGGATAGCGGGGGAGATTTCTTTTCTGTAGTGATGGACGGAAGCAACCCTTCCCGCTCTGTTTACAATCCTGATCATCTCTTTTCTCAAAATGCCGGGGAGGATTTGGATAAAATTCTGGGCAGCATTCATCAACAGCTGGATGTGCTTCAGCAAAGTAGCCCCAGCCCCATTAAGGTTGAGGTCGGCAACCATACTTACTACGCATTGTATCGGTACATCGCCCCCTTGAACGCCTATGTCGTAGATATTGCCTCTCATCAGGCACTGATGAAGGGGCCGCGGAGCTGGTATCTACTCGTTGTAGCGATCACACTATGTGTTCTGCTCCTGATGCTGCTGCTTGTTTCACATACTACCCGGCGTATATTCAGGCGGCTGGACAGGGTTCTGGCTTCTATGCGTAAGGTGCGGCAAGGACAACTGGATGCAAAAATCGAAACCGGTCTCGGTGCGAACGAAACCGGTGATGAAATTGATGAAGTGGCCGTCAGCTACAATAACATGTTAGACGAGATCAAGCATCTGATGACTCAGGTGGTAGATAAGCAACTGGTTGCCAAAAATGCTCAACTGCATTCGCTGCATTCGCAGATCAATTCGCATTTTTTATATAACGCATTGGAATCTATTCGTATGCTCGCGGAGGTTCAGCGACAGCCTGCGATCGCCGACGCGTTGGTGTCTCTAGGTTCCCAACTGCGTTACAGCATGCAGTGGCGCAGCGATACGGTTGCCCTTAGCGAAGAACTTGCCAACATACACAGCTATATCCGCTTCATAAATTTTATGGAAGGCGGCAACATTGTATTGATGGCTGATCTCCCCCAGGAGGTGCTGCGTTATACAATTCCTAAAATGTGCATGCAGCCCATCGTCGAAAATGCCGTTCATCACGCGGCGCCTTCAGGCGGCAGTGTAAATATCCAAATTACCGTATCTGTAGAGAATGAAAGTCTTCTGCTAATAAAAATACGAGATGATGGTGCAGGTGTTAACCCAGAGATGCTGTACAATTTGCAAGCTGTGCTACTAGGCGATATGGATTCGCCGATTGTCACCAGCAAGAACGGACTGGGCCTAGAGAACGTGCATAAACGCATACAACTTCATTATGGCAAGGGCTGCGGTCTTTGGATTGACAGTGTGCAGGGTGCCTATACCTGTGTGACCATACGCTTGCCTTGGGAAAATGTGAATCTTGGAGGATGGTAGAGTATGATCAATATTCTGATTGTCGATGATCAAAAGCATATTCGCGATGGACTTCAGGCCATGCTGCCCCAATTTCCCCTGCAGCTGGACAACATTTACTGTGCCGTAAACGGCATCGAGGCCTTGGGAATATTACGTCAGCACAACATTCAACTGGTAATTACCGATATCCGAATGCCTGATATGGATGGGCTAACACTGATGGCTCGGAGCAAAGCGGAACGCATCGAGGTGGAATACCTGATTATTAGCGGCTTCAGTGATTTTGCTTATGCTCAAAAAGCCATCGAACTCGGGGCAAAGGGCTACCTGCTTAAGCCTGTGAAACGTGAAGATTTACAAACCGCGGTAGAACATGTAGCGCATGAAATAAAAACTCGGCAGGCGCTCTCGCGCAATATGGAGCATATCTCCCGTCGTGCTCAAGAGACCGACCGCAAAGAACTGAGTATGTATATGCAGGGCGCGGTGAGCGATGAGTCGTGGGTCCTCCAGACCCAGCAGCAGAATCTAAAGTTATGGAGTAATTACCGCCTATGCCTGCTGCGGGAGGAACTATGGATTAACCAACCGGGGGCTAATAGTAGCCACAGCATGGAATCTATTGCCTATCGTGTATATGGCAGACAAGGTTGCATATGCCTGCAGCACCGCCCGTATCTGATCCTCGCGGTGGATGCGTCCGTAGATACGGGCGCCTTTCCGTCCGCTCTTAAGACAGGACAGATCGATGCCATCACTGCCATGACCAGCCCGCAGCAAGGATTGAAGGCACTGCCCCTCAGCTATACACAAGCGCTTGAGCTCTACCGCCACAGTTACCTTTTTCCTGAAAAGAGCTGCATTCTACCTACGCATATTGTAAGGCTGGAACAGCAGTGGGAGCTTCCCTATGAGGAGCTGTATGCCCTGTTCCAATTAGTCGGTAGCAAGAATAGCGGTGCAATTACCCAAGGTATTTCTATGATATTTCACAAAGATACGCTGCAACGCTATCACATCCAATACACCCAGCAGCTATGCCGTGCCATCGTGCAAATGCTGGAGGAATACGTACGTGTCATCCGCCCATACATGGGAGAAGAAGCGCTGGACATCGAATGTTTGCGTAATCTATTCGACTATCCGGGTATTCGCGATTATATTCAGGCGTTGCAACAACAGCTGCTTCGGCTGAACCAATTCTATTACGAATATAAGTGCAGCTACCGAAACTCGCAGGATTTGAATGAAGCCATTCGTTTTATACACGAAAGTTATCATAAACCACTGGACCTCGCGATGGTATCCAACCACGTGTCGCTTAATTATGCCTATTTTTCTAATCTGTTCAAGAAGAATATCGGCAAAGGCTTTGCAGAATACCTGCGCGACGTGCGCCTGGATAAAGCTCGGCGGCTGCTGGCTGAGACCGATCATAAAATCGTAGAGGTAGCCACCATGGTAGGGTATGAAAGCTATAAAAGCTTTACACGTGCCTTCCGGGATGTCATGGACATGCAACCCACAGAGTACCGCCAAATGATTCGCCGGAAGCATGACAGAGAAGACAATTACCAGGACACAGCGCTATAAATAGTCAAGAGCCAAAAAATTGGGTTATAACAAAAATAATTGTACCTTTTAGCTGATTATTATATTCGATAGAATAGAGTTGTTCCTAAATGAAAGCGGTTTCGTTTTCTATTATTTTATTAAAGGAGGGCAAGTATGAAGCGAATTCACAATACGGAGAGTGGTTTTAAGCAGAAGGTATTCAGTTTGTTCTTAGCGGTAGTGCTGTTGGCTGGTGTTGGTCTAATGCCGACTTCGAAGGTGCAAGCAGCAGTAACCACAGTTACCTCTATGTCTTACTTTTCAGCGGCAGACGGACCTGTCATCTCAAAATCAGGGGTTGGACACGCTAGCTATGGATTCGTCATGCCTACATTCAATGGAGGCTCTGCTACCTGGAATGATGTTTCCGATGATGTCGGTGTAAAAGTGAAAGTTGCTGGCAGTTGGGTTGATATAGACAGTGCCGGCGGCTATACCTACAACCAAAACTGGGGACACTGGAGTGACGGCGGCTTGAATGGCTATTGGTTCACGCTCTCCGCAACCACTGAAATTCAGCTGTACTCCAAAGCTAACGGGGTAACACTGGATTACACCCTAGTATTTCAGAACATAAACAAGACAACTATCACCGCTATGGCGCCTACACAAGGGCCACAGATTACGGCAGGTTTCACCGGTAGTGCCGGCTTTACTTATCCTACCTTCAACAACGATTCGGCGGTAACGTATGAAGCAGTGGCTGACGATTTGAAGGTATATGTAAAACCTGTAAACAGCAGTACCTGGATTGATATTGACAATAACGCAGCCAGCGGCTGGATCTATGATAACAACTTCGGACAATTCACTGAAGGGGGCGGCGGCTACTGGTTTACCGTAACGGAGTCTATCCATGTAAAATTAGAATCGAAGACCTCTTCAGCTAACGTCATTTACACTCTCACCTTTAATAAACCTGTAAGAAATTCATACGTCCTCACTCCCTATGAGGGAACGACCTTTACCGCAGATGCGAAAGGCGTCATAGGTGTACCGCTGCCCAAGATTGATGGGGGAGCACCTATTGGCACCGAGCTCGGAAATTACGTTTACCAGATTAACATCAACGGACAATGGGTGGCTATGAGTGATTCCAGTCAGAGCGGATTTGTATACGCCGGTAACGGCTATAACAACATGTCCGATGCCAACCAATGGGGATATTGGGCTGACTATATCTATGGGCTTTGGTTCCAGCCCGTACAAGAGGATGTGCAGATTCGTATCGGCTATCCATTGAATGGACAGACGGGCGGAAATGTGGGCAACAATTACGTCAACTACACCTTTATTGGCAATCCCGATGCCCCGCGTCCGGATGTATCCGATCATGATGACATTACTATCGGAACACCAAACGACCCAGCCATTGAAGGCATGAATCTCATCTGGCAGGATGAATTTAACGGAACCACGCTCGATACGAATAAATGGAGCTATGAGCAGGGTTATTATATCACTGACGATCCCAATAGTTGGGGTTGGGGCAACGCGGAACTTCAGCACTATACAGACAGTGCACAAAATATATTTGTACAGGACGGAAAGCTAAACATCCGAGCATTGCACGATTCCAAATCCTTTCCGCAGGACCCAAACCGGTATGCACAATATTCCTCCGGTAAAATTAACACCAAAGATCAGTTGTCTTTCCAGTACGGAAGAGTAGACATTCGTGCCAAGCTGCCTACAGGTAATGGCGTCTGGCCAGCACTCTGGATGCTTCCGAAAGATTCCGCCTATGGTGCATGGGCCGCATCCGGCGAAATTGATATTATGGAAGCCAAAGGACGCTTGCCTGGCACGACCAGCGGCGCCATACACTTTGGTGGTCAATGGCCGGTGAACAGATATATTGCGGGTGAGTATCACTTCTCTGAAGGCCAGACCTTCGCCAATGATTATCATGTGTACTCCATGGTCTGGGAAGAAGATAATATGAAATGGTATGTAGATGGAAAGTTCTTCTTTAAAGTGAGCAGAGATCAATGGTATTCCGTAGCTGCACCGAACAATCCGAATGCCCCATTCGATCAGCCCTTCTACATCATTATGAATTTGGCGATCGGCGGATATTTTGACAACGGTCATACCCCGGACCCATCCGATATCCCTGCAACAATGCAGGTCGATTATGTACGTGTCTATAAAGAAGGCAACAGCCAGAATCCGGGTAACGACGTACCGGTTACCGGTGTAACCCTGAATCAGACCACTGCACAGGTGGAAGTCGGACAGACTGTACAGTTGAACGCCAATGTAGCCCCGTCTAATGCAACGAATAAGCAGGTCACTTGGGCCGTGTCGAACGCCAACGTCGCTTCCGTGAATCCGAACGGTCTCGTGACGGGAATCGTTCCGGGCACGACAACCGTAACGGCTACAACAGCCAACGGCAATAAAACAGCCACTTCCACCATCACTGTTGTACCGGCATCATCATCCGGTGTTATCATTGTTGGCGATGAGGTGCGTGGCTTGAAGAAAATAGGCGACGACCTGCTGTTCTATGTGAACGGCGCAACCTTTGCCGACTTACACTATAAGCTAAATAACGGTGGGCAGCTGAACGTAGCCATGACCCCGGCAGGGAACGGTAACTATACCTACCCTGTAAATAACCTGCAACAAGGGGATACTATCGAGTACTCCTTCACCTATAATCCGGGGCAAGGGGCCGTCGATTCTCCGACACTCACCTATATCCATGGGGTAACCCAAGGAACACCGGAGTAATCTAGATGAACCCTAGGCAAAATGCATAAACACGAATAGGCGAAGAGGAAGTGTTGGAACTTCCCTCTCGCCTATTTTGTTGTTTCTGTCATGCTGTTCTCCTCGGTGGAAGATCGGCTAGCTAGCCTCATGATTATGAGCCGCCTATTCAAAAAAGAAAGTGCGAAAAAGCCGGTTCATCACCGGAAGCTTTTCTCACCTTCGCTCTCTTGTCTAAATTAACGCGTCGAAATGTCCCTCCGAGTTCACCGTCGCCGTCCGGGGATCGGTCAAACCGATGCCCTTGAGGCCTCCCTTCCACTCATTCCGCCAGAGGAAGGGGTGATCTTGTAGCGGAGAAGCCGGTACAAAATTTACGGGGCTGCTACTCCCGCTTTTCTGTACGAGTTGGGACTCCAGCAGCCGGATTTGCCGCTGCAGCTGCTCCCGGCGATAAGGAGTCTGCATCTCGCTTCCTTGTGCTGCATTCACTTTATCCAGTTCCATCATCAGCCGGTTCCGCTGTTTTTCCAGGGAACTGACCTCACTCTGTGTACCGCCGTAGGCCGCAATGGCCTGTAACGGACGGATGCCTGCTACTGTCAGTGCTGCCATGATCCTTCACTCCGTTTCCTTGGCTTCCACTCCAAATTCAACCAAATTTGAAAGTTCTAATCATCTTTATTACCCGCCAATCCTCTTCATGACAACATCACAGCCTCAATTGGAAAATAATCGTCGTATAGTCACATTTGGCCGCTTGTTTCGACCATACCAAAGACCCACCGAAGGCTGGCTAAAGTCCCTTTATTGCCCCCTTACTCGTCCTTCAACCCCCACTGATACAAAAATGATAGACACTACTGTTAGGACAAACGTCCATACCAAGATAATGAGGTCCAGCTCGAAATATATAATAATGAGAATGGTCCACTAATTGACTCATTAATAGCTGTTTCCGCTTCAAGTCCGTTATAATGGCAATCGATTGCTTCAACGTCATATTTAATTCAATCTTCGGTAGAAATAATTCCCCCTCATAATACATTGATTAAAATTGCATTCCGTCCTCCCGGTCAGTGCCTCTTTAGGATATATAAAACAATAATAAATTTTAGATACTTTCTTGTTAGTTTCTATTGATGTAATATAACGTGTTCATGATCAGTAGATTCCTTTCAATTAACAAGTATAAGAGATGGAAATAAGGGCTAATTTAAGACCATCTGTTATGCAAGGGGCTCAGCATATGACATATGGAGAAATTCTATTTCGTACGGCAACGTCTTTCGTTGCTCTACTCGTATTGACACGTCTGCTCGGTAAAAAACAAGTCGGGCATCTAACGTTCTTCAATTATGTAACAGGAATTACCTTCGGCTCCACCACTGCGGAGATTATCGTCAACAGACAAATCACGCTGCTGCAAGGAATATCTAGCTTGATCTTATGGTCTCTCTTGGCGTTCATCGTTGCTTGGATCGGATTGCGCTCCGTCAGAGCACGTGAGATTCTCGATGGCCAACCTACGATTCTCGTCAAACAAGGCAAAATTCTGGAAAAGGCATTGGCTAAGCAGCACCTCAACATCGACGATTTAAGCATGCTGCTTCGGAACAAGGATGTCTTCTCCCCCACAGATGTCGAAGTTGCTATTTTGGAACCTGACGGTCAACTCAGCGTGTTAAAAAAAGAAGAAATGCTGCCTGCAACAAAAAAGGATGTAAAAGCAACCGTTATGCCTATTCACAATATCCCGACTGAGCTTATCGTTGATGGTAAAATCGTAGAAAAAAACCTTACTAAAATAGATGTTTCCAAAGTCTGGCTCAACCAGCAACTAAAGAAAGCCAACATTCATTCTTTTGATCAAGTATTTTACGCAGAGCTCCAATTGGACGGATCGTTATATATCGACAAATACCAGGATTCGATTCCATAAAAAGACCCGATAGCGACAACTTGAGTTCGTCCGACCTTCAACAACTTTAGAAATGCCCCTCTACAACCAAAAAAAGAAGGGCTTTTACTTCTGCAAGTAAAAGTTCCTTCTTTAGGTACCATATCATGCCTCGCCGCAAAACGTCCCCTTATTTAGGGTCCCCTTCTCGATGCTGTCTGCCTTAGAAGCAGGTGAACGAGCGAATCCGATTCAAATCAATACCGAAGTACCCCCAGAAGAGACCGAACCATCTGAACCCTGCAACAGAATTACGCCCCACGAATACCGGGAAGAACCAGAATTGCTCGCCGTTGTTCAGCCAAATGTATGTGTTGCGGAACAGACAGCCTCTGATCGCACCAGGGTCGATGGCAAATGCAGTGGCCGACATTTGCGGTACGAATTGCGGTGGAGGTGCCGTCGGCGCTTGAACGCCTCCCGGTGCAGCTCCTGGAGGTCCCGGAGTCCCAGGAAATCCACCTGGTCCACCCGGTCCTCCTGGTCCTCCTGGTCCTCCTGGTCCACCCGGAAACCCTGGGAATTGGCCGCTTCCCGGCGTTGGAAAAAATCCCATATGTGATCGCTCCTTTCAATGAGTAGGCACAATCATCATATGCATTCGCGGAAAGAGTGTTTGGGCGAATGCCAATAAATAATCCACGCCCAGCCGAAGCTGAACAGTAATGAAATTTAGCCACCTAAAAGCCTTTTTCACCTGCTTCGGCTCATAAATATGGACGAATATCCACTTATACTGATTCCTAATTTGACTTAGAATTACCGTAGAAGATTGAAAAAGGCTGTGATTCTAATGTTAATCAAAAGAGACAAATGGTTGCAATATCGCATCCTTCGCAAAGGTTCCTCTCTCGCCGGACGGCTGCCAGAGACACAGTTGCTTAAGAAGAACGCATTAACGAATATGCTGCTTCACTATCAAAGCGTCGTATTGAAACCCCACAACGGGAATTACGGAAGGGATATCCTGTTCACTAAAAGAAACGGTGCAAACGCCTATCGTATTCATAACGAAAAGAAAGCACGACTGGGAGAGCGTTACCCAAAGCTTAGACAAGTCGGGTTCGATATAGGCATCGACAGGAACTGCCGGATTTGGATCATTGAAGGCAATTATCAACCGGACTTACGCCCATTCCGGCTCCTGAAAGATTCTTCAATGCACCGCAGAATATTATGGTATAAGAAACATTAAAACGAAAAAAAGACGACCAGCCTCTTATCTTTGGCCTGTCGTTTTTTCATGTTTGGTGCCTATCCTTGATAATACCCCGCTTGCAATTTTACTTGCGTCTTTTGTTACTTACAACACGCGTCACTTGGAACTTATTAACCCCTACCTGTATAATGGCAAACTGGCTGTAAGAAGTGCCGAAAGACGTATAAGGTTCCGCTTGAATATTTCCACTAGGCGTTCTAACCGTTGCAGTGATTCTAGTCACCAAACAGACTCCACAGCTAGAAGCTTTCCAAGTCTCGTCACGCTGAACATTATAATTGTCATCACTACATAAGATGGATGCATATTCAACTTTTCCAAATGCATTAAACGATGTGGAGTTAAAGATCTGTACGGGGTCATAACCGCCAGCTTTTCTATTTCCCATCCCCAAAACCTCCCTTATTATCGATATTATTCATTAAATGCAATTGCATCGTTTTATTAAGGTATAAAGGTGGACAAGAAAAAAAATACATTTATCCGATGGTCACAAGGATACGACAGCTAAAAAGTAGCCGTGAAAGCGAATGTCGGACTGTCAAATTTCTGCTACTTGCGGTGTGTCTCACCATATGGGTTAAATGCTCTTGGTTAGCCATTCATAGAAAAGGATTTCATGAACCCTTAATCAGGTTGGTTGCCCATGGTGATCTCGAATACGGCTCTCAATGCCGAGTGCAACCTGGCATGAAAATGCAAGCAGGAGTATTTATTTTTTCTTCCGGGCTCGGTATTGCTGCGGCGTTACGCCGACTACCCGTTTAAACAGGTTGGAGAAGCTGCCCAGACTGGTGTATCCCACCTGCTCTGCAATATCGGTAATCTTAAGCTCGGTTTCCTCCAGTAATTGCTTGGCCTTCTGCAGACGTTCCTGAATAATGACATCCGATATCGACAGTCCAGTCTCTTTCTTGAACAGCCGGGACAGATAAGCGGGGTTCAGATAAACATAGGCGGCCAATTCATCACGAGTAATCTCTTCACTCAGCCGGGAGCGGATATATTGTCTGATCTTGGTGACCACGGCCGAGGACATATTATGGCTTTTCTGCAATAACTGCATTGCGGCTTTCAGGCAATCTATTGCCCAGTTCTGCAAAGTGGAGGAATGCTTCGGGTAATTCTCCTTGTCCATCAGCGATTTCAACTCGGAAGAGGCGTGGGCGGATAAGCCTTTTTTGGCCAGTACAGTATGCAGAATGAAAAGAATGCCGTGGACAAGCTGCCGGTGCAGCTCACGGGTCCAGCGGTCTGCACCGATACTCACGAACCACAGCTTCACCCGGCGCTCCAGCTCCTCCAACTCGCCCAGTTCCAGGATGGTCGCCCACTCCCCGAAGATATGCATTGGAGCGGCCAGAGGCATGGTGCCAAGCGGTTGATCATAAGCCGGATCATTCGGGCCGAACACCTGACGGGAATGCTTCAGATTCCGCTGTTCCCGTTCAGTGACGTATGTGTAGGCGCTCATCATCTCGTGCAGCAATACGCCCGGGCTGATATAGACAGACAAGGAGCAATGCAGGAGCTGCTCGCAGGTGTTCAAGAAGGTCTGGCAGTTCTGCTCCAGTGTGTGTCGAACCGCATTCATGTCGCCCCTCACGTAGACAATTGCCAGGTTATGGCCTACCTGATCCTGCAGCACAGCCCCTCCCAGCCCGCTCAGCAGCAGTTCTTCCGCCAGATTTCGTAGCGCATATTCCATGATGGTCTCATCCCGTGCGCTCAGATTCTCCTTCCATTGCTCCAGGCCGAGCAGAGCGAGAAAGTAGCGGTCTCCTGGCTGCAGATCCAGATTGTAGGTATTCGCCGAAATAGTGAGCGATTCCAGGACGGGCGCGGCCCGCTGGCTGAGAATATCCTGCCAGAACCTTTCTACCAGCAGGGGAAGCTGATGCTCCCACTTTTGTCGGTACTCGTGGATGAGCGCCTCGAATTGCTGCTGCTCCCTCTGCTTGCTGATTTCTGAGAGCGCCTCATGAGATATCTTCATTAATTCTTCATAGTCCACCGGCTTGAGCAAATAATGGAATGCACCATGGTAAAGAGCGCGCTGTGCATACTCGAAATCGGCATGGCAAGTCAGCATAATTGTCAGCGTGCCGGGAGAATACTGCTTCACCCAGGCGAGCAGCTCCAGCCCACTTCTTCCGGGCATCTCAATATCGCAGATAAGCAAATCTATGGCTTGCTGCTCCAGGCAGGCAACCGCCTGATCCACATTCTCCGCCAGCCGGACCTCCTCTACCTGCAGCGCGCTCCAATTCACGCCCTGCTTCAGACCTAGCAAGGCGAAATATTGGTCATCAACGATTAGAACTCTGTACATATGAACTTCACAGCTCCCTTTGAGCGGGCAGTCTTATCTCCACCACCGCCCCCCCGTCAGGGATATTATGGAAGGTAAGCCTTGCCCGGTTGTTGTAAAACATCAGCATGCGTCTGTATACATTCCATATTCCCAGATGGTGGTCTGTAGGCTTCTGCTCATACAAACCAAGATTGAGCATCTCCAATTGAAGTGCGGAGAAGCCCGGCCCGGAATCCCGGACCTGAATGGCAATGCAGGCATCGCTGTTCTCCCCGGCTTCTTCCCGGACCGTGATCACAACCTCGAATGGCTTGGCGTTGTTGACGAATCCATGCTTGATCGCGTTCTCGACGAATGGCTGAATCAGCAGCGGCGGAATGAGGTTGGATTCAAGCTCCTTCGGCAGATGGACTTGATAGGACAGCTTGTCCGGATACATGACCATCTGAATCTCAATGTAGTTTTGAATATGTTTTAGCTCGCTGAGGAGGGGAATCCAGGTACTATTGGTATTCATAATGAATCTGAAATGGGAGACCAGATGGCTTATCATTTTTTTGATCAGCGAATACTTCTGCAGCTCCACCAGATGAAAGACGATATTCAAGGAATTCATAAAAAAATGCGGGTTGATCTGCGCCTGAAGATGCTTGAGCTCCGCTTGCTGCACCTTCATTTGCTCTTCATACACATCAATCTTGAGATTGCCGATATGCTCGGCCATCTGGTTGAATTGCCGGGTGATGATCTGGAACTCCCTGCTGTTGCCTTCCTTCAGCCGGTGCTCCAGATGCCCCTTCCCCAGAATACGCATCCCGCTGGTCAAATGCTGGATCGGCTTGAACACAAGCCGACTCAGCAGAGCCAGAAGGATAGCCATAATGATAATAATGGCTATGGGAATGGTCTTGATGATCCTCTGGAAGATCGGCAGCTCATCCAGAATAGATTTCTCGTCCAATAGAATAAAGACATTCAGATTGGAGTATTGCGAAGGCTTGTCAATCAGCAGATAATTATTGCCGTTACTGAGACGAATCGATGCATCCACGGGATGGGCAGGATTATTGAGCTGTCTACGGATACGTGTAAGATCCTCCCCGGCGAATTGGCCCCATAACAGCTTACCGTCATTGCTAATCATGCCGATCTGCTCACTACCTCCTGTAGACTCCAGTTGGGTCAGGGGCTGTGCCAAAGCGTCAATGCTGATCAGAACACCCATCAGGAGCCGCCCGCTCTTGTCCGGCAGCACCTTGAATAGCAGCGGCTCTCCTCCGATGGTGACGGTCTCCCACTTCAGGGAAGCTGGAAGACTGGAAGCATTCAAGCGCGTGGACAATCCGGTAGAAATCATCTCTTTCTCCTGATAATATTCTTTCTGGCTACTGAGGAATAACTCATCCCGGTCCTGATGGTATACGAACACGCTACGGATAATCGTGTAATAGCTGACATCGCTGTACCACTGGTCCATTAGCTTACGGATGGACAGATAGTAATTGACACTATCCGGACCGCTGTCCGAATAGAGCTCCAGTAGCATGTTCTCATTAGCGGTACGCAGTAGATAATGGCTGGTCTGCTCCAGCAACTCGTTCGAGCGTACCTAAGTGAAGGGTCAGTGTATCGGAAGCAGATTTTGCGACTTTCTCCCGAACGATGTTGGTCGCATAGATGTTGGTGTAATAGAGAAAGAAAAACAGCGGAGTGACCAGCAGCAAGACCAGGGCACTCACTTTGAATCGCAAGGATAATTTCACATTCCCACCCCTTAGGTACATTTGCGCCTCGGCTGCAGGAAAGGGAAGGACGGTAGCCGTCCTTCCCCTCAGCCTGTTTATTTAGGATTGTTTTGCCTTCCAGGCATCGTATTGCTTCTGAACCTCGGCGCGGATGTCCTCGATTCCGTTGGCTTTCAACTTTTTATTGTATTCTGTCAGTACTTTGTCTACACTCAGGCTGCCCGTTTCAAGCAGCGGACGGAATTCCTTGATGATGTTGCTGACGACAGATACCTGCGTTTTGACAGGGTCCGTATTGAAGTTGAAGCCGAAAGACTTCACCTTATGGGCCTTATCGTTGTAAGCCTTGAACTTCTCCCACTTGTCAGCGCTTTCGCCTTCCCAAAGGTAAGTTAAGGTCTGGTTGCCGAACATCCATTCAATCCCCGGCGCCCAGCCGGTATCGGCCCGGGTCGCCACGCCGTCGGGAAGCTTGATGAAGTTCTCCTTGCCGTCCACCTTGACGTATTGCCGGTCTTCCACACCGAAATCAATCAGATTGACCAGATGCGGGTCTGTATGCAGCAGGTTCAGCAGCATCATCGTCCGCTCCGGATCAACGGAGGTGCGTCCAATGGCCATCATGGAGTTGCTGACGCTGGCTGTGCTGATCTCGGGATCATTGCCCTTCAGCTTCACCAGCTCAATTCCGGTGGCGATGGAATCTTCCTTGTCGGAGTCCGGTTTATCCGAGCCGAATTTCATCCAGGTCTTGCCCGCTTTGAAAGCATCTTCAGTACTGGTCTTGGTCGTTGCGGCATCCTTATTGATAAAGCCTTTGCTGAACCAATCGCTGTAGAGCTTCATCCGGTAGATCGCAGTGTCGGATTCCATTGAGCTGATAATCATCTTATCGGTCTTGGTATCCAGGACGATGCCGGCGGGAGCGCCTGCAACCAGCTCGTAACGGAAGTTTTCTTTGATGCTCTCCCTGGTTTTGTCGAAGTAGCCAAGTGTGTCTGAACCGCTGCCGGAGAGCCAGATCGGCGCAATAGCGGGCTCCTTCTCCTTGATCGTCTGAAGCCATGGCTCCAGATCCTCCAGAGTCTGAATTGAGTCTACATCGAATCCGTATTTGTCCACAAGGTCTTTGCGGAACATAATGGTGTGGCTCTCGCCGATTTCCTTATTGGTTGGAATGGCATAGATTTTGCCGTCCACCGTTCCGCCGTCAAGAAAACGGGGATCCAACGTCTCCTTGATCCCTTGTCCATATTTGTCCAACAAATCGTCAAGAGGTAGGAACGCACCCTTGGCAACGTTGTTGGCGAAATCGGCCCAGTTGGGGGCAAACGTTAAATCGACCTGTTCCCCGGATTGATACGCCAGAGCCATCTTTTCGGCCCAAGAGGACCAAGGAAGCCCCTGGAAGTCAACTTCGGCGTTGATCTTTTGCTTAAGATATTTATTGATCTCCTCCACAACCGCCTTGGTATCATTCTGCGGGAAATTTCCGACCGTGTAAACGGTTAGCTTCCGGTAAGTTGAAATATCGAGATTGCCGCTCTCCGTGCCCCCGGTAGCTGTAGCTGCGGCACTGGACTCTGCCTCGGACGGATCGGAAGCGTTAGAATTTCCTCCGCTACACCCGGTAATGCCCAGTATAACGGCGGTTAGAGCAGCAAGCACCGCGCCTGAGCCTCTTTTTGTTCTCATTTGTTTAAACCTCCTCAATGATAATTCGGATCATATATTCTAACCGGCATTTTAGCCAGAGTTAGACAGCTTAACCTTTGATAGCTCCTATTGTAAGGCCTTTGGTGAAGTACTTCTGGAAAAACGGATAGATGAACAGAATGGGACCTATCGATACAACGACCATGGCCATCCGCAGGCTTTCGGTCGGAACCGACTCGTGTACAAGCAGGGCCACACCGCTTCCCGCCAACTGGTTCTTGAAGAACTCCGCCTGACGGATCATTTGAATCATGACGTACTGCAGAGAGTACTTGTCAGTGTCATTAATAAAGAGCATCGAATTGAACCAGTCATTCCAATACATCAGCGTGGTGAACAAACCGATGGTAGCGAGCACGGGCAGCGAGATCGGAAGCACAAGCTGGAAGAAAATCCGCCATTCTGATGCCCCATCCAATTTACCAGATTCTATCATCTCTTCCGGCACCGTTTGTTGGAAGAAGGTTCGCGTAATAAAAATATAGAATGCGTTAGACAGTCCGGGAAGAATGAGCGCGATCAGCGAGTCCTTCAGATTCAGATAGTTAACGTATAGCAGGTAGAACGGAACAAGCCCTCCCGAGAACAGCATCGTAATTAGAAGATAGAAGTTAAACACCTTTTTAAAGGGAAAGTCCTTCCGGTAAAGGGGGTATGCATATAGTGCAATCAGCAGTACGGCCAGAAGGGTTCCGATCAGCGTAACGGTCAGACTGATTCCATAAGCTTTGATCAGGGTCTCCGAATGGTTGAACAAATACTGGTAAGCGGATAAATCAACCTTGTCGGGAAAGAATTTATACCCCTCTAGAGTTAACGTTTTCTCATTGGTTAAGGAAATGGCCACAATCAGCACAATGGGCAGGATGCAGGCCATGCTGAAAGCAATGAAGAACAGGTGAAGAATAATCTGGGCGGTCTTTGGCCCCTTGGAGTAAGAACTGATATGGGATGCAGTATTCATTATGATCCTCCGTTCTAGAAAAGTGCCGTATCGCGGTTCAGCTTACGGGCCAGACTGTTCGCTCCAATGACAAGAAAGAAGCCGATGACAGATTGATAGAAGTTCGCCGCCGAGGACATGCCTAGGTCATTGAGCTGGATCAAGCCCCGGTACACATAGGTGTCGATGACATCCGTTGTCGAACGCAGCGCACCGGAGTCGAGTGTAACGTGGTAGAACAGCCCGAAGTCCGAGCGAAAAATGCCGCCCAGGTTGAGAATAGTAAGAATGACCATGATCGGCGTGAGCAACGGCAGGGTAATCCGGGTGATCTGTTGCCACTTGCTGGCGCCGTCCATGACGGCGGCCTCGTACAGTTCCTCGCTGATACCCGTGATGGCGGCGAGATAGATGACGCTCCCTATACCGATGGAATGCCACATCTTGGTAGCCCATAGAATGTAGGGCCATGCATTAGGATGCATGTAAGCATTGACTGAGGAATAGCCGAACATCGGCAGAATATGCTTGACCAGGAAGCCATACTCCGGGTGCAGGAAGGCATAGACGATGAAGCTGACGACCACCATGGACAAGAAATTCGGCATAATCATAACGGTCTGGAAGAAACGGGAGGAAAGCTTGCTGCGGACCTCATTGATCGCAATCGCCAGGGAGACGGAGAGAATGAGGCCTGAGATAATAAAGACCACGTTGTAGGCAACGGTGTTGATGGTCACCCGCAGGGCATCGGAGGTAGCGAACAGGAAACGGAAGTTGTCTAGCCCCGCCCATGGACTGCCCATAATACCATCCACGTAGTTGATGTTCTTGAACGCAATGAATAATCCGAACATTGGGATGTAGCAATTGATGAAGAAGATAATGGAGGTGGGCAGCAGCATAAGCAGCAGCACCCGGTACTTCACGATATTGCGCAGCAGCCGGTCAATGCGGCCCATTGACTGCGTATAGGACGGCTTGGTTACAGCTTTCGTTGCAGGGTTTGTCATAGGTTCGAACCTCACTCTACTTAATCTGGATGGATTCATTATAGTAGAAGAACAGAAACGAATTCTCTCTTGCAAATGACCTTGTTTATTCAAAAGTGACTTCATGCTCCATATGGATATTTGGAGTTCTTTTCATAATTAATCACTCTTATTTCAAGAAATTCCAGCGCAAAAATACCCCTCCTTATGATACAGTAAACCGTATCACAAGGGGGGGCGAAAACTATAACAGGAGCCGCCGGAACATACTCTCATCTAGAATTAAGCTCTTTTACTTCTATGATCTTTTTACTAAACTGATACTTTACAGTAACATTCTCAATAATCTCAGTATTCTGGTAGGCAAGAGACCCCTCAAATGCTAAAGTATCATTGTCTTTCCACACTATCTTATCTGCATAGCTATAATTTTCATGATCTGTGCGAATCCATGTATCTAATTTTTTTTGCACACCATATTTAACTCTTGCAGATTCTATTAATTCTGGACTTACCCTTCCCTCTTCAATATTATTAATTTGGACGAAATTACTTTTATTAGAGCATGTTAGTATTGCAACTAAGTTATGATTTGGTGAAGGAATAATTTTTTTAACATACATTGATGGTGTTGAAAAACTTAGATACTCTTCAAGCACATTGTCTTTTATTCTCCAAATGACATTTTGACTTCCATAATCCGAATAATTATTAAACAACGTAAATATCATACTTCCGTCTGCTAATTTAACAATATAAGGGCTCTTATAACTTTTTGACAAAATATCGACGGCAAAAGCAGCCGCATCGGCGATTTTTTGATTCTCATTTTTTAAAAATGGTTGAAGTTCTTTTAAAGCTTTTACTCTCAACTTTTGATCATTAAAGCTTTCTACCAGCCTATTAATAGCAATATATACATATTCATTATTATCACTTTTCAAAGCATGTAGAAATTTTTCGGCATCATATTTAGTAGCAGGCTCTAACTCCATATCTTCAGCTTTTAGGTAACGTATGTAAGGCTCAGAATTTTGATTTTTATAATATTCTGTTGCTAATAAAGCTGAAGCAGTTGAACTATACAGGATAAGACAGGCGACCAAAACAACCCACTTTTTAGAGATACCTTTTTTTCTTTTCTCTTTCCCATTGTGCTTAGCCGCTTCAATTAAGTTCTCATCAATGAATCCGATCTCCTTAAATAAATCTTCTTTTTTCATAGGTTAACCCCCTCTTGATTTAGATGAATTCTAAGTTTTTTTCTTGTCCTAAATAATATAGATTTCACTTTGCTACTACTCATATTAAATCTCATGGAAAGCTCCTCTATCGAATACGAATACCAGTACCTTCCAATAAATATGTTTCTGGCTTGCTCATCTATGCCATATAAAAATTGATTTATTAAGCTCGCTATCTCACCTTCTTCATACTCTGTTTCTACCGTATCAGGGGAAGCTAAACATTCTTCTAGTTCAGTTAGAATGACTTCAAACTCACGATTACGCTTTTGCGCTGTATTATAACCATATTTATCAAGCGCAATATTACGGGTGATCCTCCCCAGAAATACCGGAAAATTTCTAGGCAGATTAGGCGGTATTGCATTCCATGCTGCTAAATATGTATCGTTCTCACACTCTTCAACATCAGACAAATTTGAAATAATGTTTCTTGCAATCACTCTGCAGTAAGCCCCATATTTTTTCTTAGTCTCTAAAATAGCTTGCTGTGAACGCTGTAGATATAAGTGAACTATTCCTTGGTCTTCCATCCGCTGTTCTCCTTTTCAACACTCTTATCTATATAGTAGAAAGTTCGTAGAAATGGTTGCACTTATACTAAAATTTTTTTCCAGCTCATAAACTGCAGGTAGTTTTATCATACAAAATATATAAGACAAAACCACTCCCGACAAAGGAGTGGTTTCTTTAAATAGATTTACTTTGTTCAGCTATCATCTTCGCTTACGCATCCCTGCATTTCACTTGAGTAAATGTTATTTTTTCTTTACGGGTATCCATATTTCCCCTGTAACATTCACTGCCATACCATAATACATTTCGAAACTAGGACCATCAACCTGTTCGTATTCAGAGGTCGGAAACCATTCGGAGTATATTCGTTCCCACAGTTTTTGCAAATCACATTGCGGCTCCGGGAAAATAGCCCATGTTAAAGCCTGGACAGAGAGCTTTGTAAATCTTTCTGGAATTTCAAGCCCCTTTGGTAAATTGTAACAAATCATATACTTGAAAGATTCTCCCGTGTGATCATATAAGGCAGCGTGCAATACGGTATCACCAAAACGTCCCAGTAATTCATTCATAAGATCAACACTACCATCATCATCACATTTTACACGGAATTGAGGAACTTCAGAGAACGCTGTTTTCATGTCCAAATTTATTAGACCATATACTCCGAACATCTCAAAAGGCCCTCTTTGTTCAATTCGATAATTCATCTCGACATCTCCTTTTATAGAAATATGAAAGGACATCCGAGGATAGGCTTTTAGAGAAACGCCCTTATCGCGTGCAGATATCGGTATTATCCCATGAAGATTCTTAAACGCTCGCGCAAACGCTTCCGGCGAATCATACCCATATTTCATAGCTATATCAATAACCTTTGCATTTGTTGTCTGCAGCTCAAAAGCCGCCAATGTCAACCGTCGACGTCGAATGTACTCAGATAACGTTATTCCAGTAATAAACGGAAACATTCGTTGAAAATGATAAGTAGAACAACAGGCGATCTGCGCTATGTCATCATATGAGATTTTATCCGTTAGATTTGTTTCTATATATTCCATCGCGCTGTTCATCCTCTGCAACCAATCCATCGTATTCCCTCCCTTCGAGATAAATTTTAGTGTAGTTAACAAATGAAAGCCGTGCATTTACTGCACGAAAAAGTCAGTACAAAACTTACCTTTAGGTCATCTCTACAATCCAAAATGTTCTTTAACTAACTTAAATTGTTCCTCCACGCTCATACTTGGTATTCTTTCAACGGTTTTAATCCCTATAGCAGTACAGGCGTGCTTAATCTCATTAGAAAACTTAACCATAGATTTGTTCCCTTGCTTAATCGTTTCCTCTGGGTTTATCGTATAGGCGTTGATGCAATCCAAAATCATCTTATGATCTTCTCTAAAGTAATATAATCGCTCTATCTCTTCTTCAGACGTGTACAAACAAATCATTCTCTCTTCTGGTATAAAAGGTAATATACGTTCAGGCATTATGCCTAAATCAATAATTATTGGTTTGTCATTAGGCATTGTTAACAAGTCAATGATAAAGAAGTCCATCATCTCTTCGACGATTTGAAATAGCCATTGGCAGTGCTCATCTACGGGTTTATTGAACCACTTATTCCAATCCAAATCTGGATTAGGAAATTGAAGAGCAGGGTAATCAACAGGACTAGTGAATGGTCTATATTTTAAGACATCATCACCTAATGTTTGAAAGCCTAGTTCCTCTACGAATTTTTTGGTCATAGTAGTCTTTCCGGCACAAGGTCCACCATTAAGCCAATAAACATGTTTTAATTGTTCCTTCAAATAATTATCATTTATCTTCATCCGATACACCCCATATGATTTGTGTAGTATCTTACTTTAACACGTCGGTTTCGGAGAGGTGGCGGATTCTTATCTTCCTATAACAGTGAAAACACATAGAAATTCTCCTTTCTTGGCACAAGTAGTTATATTCTATGAGTTGGGTTAAATTCCCTATCACTTTAACTTTAATATGATTTTTCCTTTTGCCCTTCCCGATTCGGAATACTCCATTGCCTTTTGAGCTTCTTCAAAAGAAAATATTTGATCAATTACAGGCTTTATTTTCCCTGCCTCTATAAACTCTGAAATGATCTCTAATTGTCTCCCGCTTGGTTTCATGAACAGGAAGTTGTATTTAACATGGTATTGCTTCTCTAATTTTGTGAGCTTACGGGTAACCAATCGAAAAAGACTCGTTTTTATAAAGCCAGACCCATATTCTTCTCCGAAGCGCGCATTGGGCAGCCCAGAAACCGATACAATTTGTCCACCTGGTTTGACTATTTTAAAAGCCTTTTCTAATGTTTCTCCGCCAATCGTATCGAATACTCCATCATAATTTTGTAAAACCTCATCAAATTGTTCTGTTTTATAATTAATTATTTGATCGGCTCCAAGAGACTTGACCAGTTTAGCTCCGGCATCACTAGTAGTTGTACCCACATAAAGCCCCATTGCTTTGGCAAGCTGGATAGCAAAGGTTCCAACGCCGCCCGAGCCAGCTTGAATCAATACTTTTTGCCCTGCCGACAGCTGTAATATATCATGTAATGTTTGATAGGATGTAAGCCCGACTAGTGGGATTGACGCCGCTTCCTCAAAGGAAAGGTTGTGAGGCTTTAAGGCTATATCGTCCTCATGTACGGATATATATTCAGCGAAGGTTCCAATTCTATTCTTTCTTGGCCGTCCGTATATTGCATCACCTATTTTGAATTTTGTTACTTTGTTTCCTACTTTGGTGACTATACCTGAAAAATCATTTCCTAAAACAAGCGGCAGATCGTATTTCAACAGCATACGAGTTTTGCCATCCCGCACCTTGAAATCGATAGGATTAATACTCGCCGCATGGATTTCCGCCAATACATCATAATCACCCACTGAAGGCGTTAGAATGTCTGCCAATAGAAGAGGACTTTTTCCGTATTTTTCAATGATCATTGCTTTCACAAGAATCCTCCTTTTCATTATCGAGATGCGAAGCATGTAATTGTTAGTCTACTTCGTCTGTATTTTCTAGTAATATTGTTCCATGAATTCATCTAGATGGTTTATAAGATTTTTTAACACTCCTAATTTTGTTCTAACATCCATAAAATAATAATTTTTAGCGCCTTCTTCCCGCACCATAATGATTCCAGCTTCTCTTAAGATCCTCTGATGATGTGAAACAGCAGGTCGTGAGAGATGAGTTTGTTCAGTAATCTCACCTAGGCGTAGTCCGTTCGTACAAGTAGTCTCCATAAGTACAGTAATAATAGATTGCCGTGTCTCATTACCAATGGCCAAAAAGACCTTCTGGCATAATTTGAAATCTTCTTTGATGACTTCAACTTGTTGCTGTTTATTTATGATTCTCACCGCTTTCATCTCGTTCAATCGTTTAACTTAGCGAACCATTTGCTGACGAGTATGTCATAACAAGATATCCTCTGCAACCTTGGGAAAGAAAATCGAGATTACAAGGGAATTTTTTACATAATTCTCATCTTCCAATGGGTTTAGACTACTTGGAGGTTGTCCAAATGGGAAAACACGACAGTAAAAGCAATCATAATGTTTTGCGGGATGCGGAGAATGGAATCATTTTTGATTGAAACTTTTCAAATCACCATAAACTCATTGAGTAGTATAAGAATTTCGTACCGAATCACTAGAAAAGGACTGGAAAGTCACAGAGGGTAAGACCGTTGATTTTTATAAGAGAGAAATAGAAAATTTAAAGATAATGTTGAATAAATAAACCTAACATTATTAAAATACCAAATAGCAAGTTCGACTGGCCCTTTCCGCCAAAACGGCGGAAGGGCTTTTGCTTTCAGTAAACAAAACTGCCCCACCAGATACTACATTATTTTGTGAACAAGAATGCTTACAGAAACCCGTGTGTGCTGATTTTACCCAAGCGGTGCAGTCTCCGGATATCTTAGGTTTACTTTCGTTGTAACCTTCTAGCTACCTACCCGATCTAATATTTAAGTAACGTTACGAACATCCTAAGACTTTTAGTCAAGAAAGCAGGTAAATCTTTGCATATTAATCCTATTGTCGTCAAAGCCAAAGCTGGGGACTCTGAAGCATTCGTGCAGTTGATGCAAGAGATAGAGTTACCTCTGTATAGAACTGCAAGGTCCATCGTCAACAAAGAAGAAGATTGTGCAGATGCCCTGCAAGAGACGATGCTTAAAGCCTTTAGGTCCATCCATACACTCAGAGAGCCCGCTTTTTTCAAAACGTGGATCTTCCGGATTCTGATTAATGAATGCAACAAAATGATCAAAAACAACTCAAGAGCCCTCCCTTATGGAGAGCTTCCCGAAGTCCCTTCCATTTCCAAGGATTATGAGAAAATCGAAATATGGGATGCCGTTCAACATCTTGAGGAGAATCTACGGATTGTCATTCACCTTCATTACCTACAGGACATGCCGATCAGTCAAATTTCCGACATTCTCGAAATTTCTACGGTAGCCGTGAAGACCCGGCTGCATCGCGCCCGCAAAAAGCTAAAGCATTTATCTCAATTCAATCAAGAAATGGAGTTGCGACATGGTAAACACTAAGTTAGAAGAACAATTAAAAAACTGCCAAAGCCTACTTCCCGATCAGTTATCGGATATTGCCCGCTCCAAACTGAATGAGACTTACCAAATCATCAGGGAAACCGATAATTCCATTTCCCCCGTTCAGAAAAAGAAAAATGTATCAAAAACTTTTAATAAATGGTGGATTTCCACTGCAGCCGCTGCAATTCTTGGAGTTACAGTCCTTGCTTCCGGCTTTGTATCGCCCGTAATGGCTGATGCACTCAAGCAAATTCCGGTTCTGGGAGAAATCTATTCATTATGGGGCGAAAACAATGGAGATCCCGGTGTTCAACAAGCCGAGGATTTCATCACAAACGTAAACCAAAGCGTGACCCATGGCGATGTGACCATGAATATCCCAACGTTGTTATTTGACGGAACCCGAATTCTTATGAACATAACCACTCCTGGAAACAGTCTGGCTTCGGAGCCCAATTCACCGCCTTCAGATGCCAATAAAGGAGCGGTGGATAAGTTTGAGGTTCTCTATAAAGGCCAACCTCTGCTCTGGAGTTACGAACATATGGACGGTGAGACTGCTTCCAGTATAATGGTTCAGGTTTTGAACACTTATTATGAGCCGAGTACAACAACACAGACTGTCCAGTTCCCTGATCAGTTTGACTTGACTGTAAATGTAACGTTAAAGGGTTACGATGTCCCGTTCGAATTCGTTCTGCCTGTTACAAAATCAACGCCCGTTACCGCACTAACTTCAGAGGAGACCAAGCATCACGATAACATTAACTTGCAGATCAGTAAGGTAGAAATCACCCCAATTACAACACAGATATCCGTTGAGTACAAAACTAAACCAGGCCAGAGCATAGAAGAAATGCTCGCTTCTATCCCTTCGAAATACAAGGGTGCTAACGGAGGCATCATCGCTCTTCAGTTTGACATTGTGGATGAACATGGCGTTCAACTGAAGCCCATCGGTGCTCACCCCTTAAGCGAATCTTATAATGTTCGTTTTGAACCCTTCAAGACTATACCGAGTACCGTAACCATCAAACCGTACTTAGTCGTTTCCGAAGGTCAAGCCCCAGCTGGGACTAAAGGACAGTGGGAAGACAATAATATGTTCAAGGAATATATTCCTGAGCTGGGGACTGTACTTTCGGTGCAATAGTTCATTTGTAAAAAGGACATTATTCTCTAGGATGAAAAGGGGATGCAAAACTACAAAAGACGAAGCCATAATGGGCTTCGTCTTTTGTAGTTTATTTAGCTGAAGCCAGCTTCGATATTTTCTCCGCACAGCTCATTTCCTTATCACTCTCAGACTTAGGCTTATAATCGGCCAGTTGGATTCATCCTTTGTGATCGCCATAGCTTTGTCCTCCTAAAAGTGTGATTGGGGTTTCCTATGATGTGATGCGGAATCCGACGGACTGCTGCTGCAGCTTCCAGAGACGGTCGTACAATCCTCTGCGTCGTAGTAGGTCTTCATGTCGTCCTTGCTCGACCAATCGGCCATCTTCCAGCACGATAATGTTGTCTGCACCGCGTATAGTTTTCAGGCGATGGGCGATAACAATAACGGTTCTTCCCGTAATCAGTGCATCAATTCCCTTCTGGATTTCGGCTTCATTTTGCGGGTCAAGCGATGCAGTAGCTTCATCCAGCAATACGATTGGAGCGTTCTTGAGAATTGCGCGTGCAATGGAAATCCGCTGCTTTTCCCCTCCGGAAAGCGTACTGCCACCTTCTCCTACTGGCGTGTCATAACCAAGCGGCAATTTCATAATGAAATCATGGCAACGGGCCATTTCTGCTGCTTGTTGAATATCCTGCTGTGACGCGCCCGGCCGTCCAAAGGCAATGTTGTTTCCGATGGTATCTTGGAACAGGTACACATCCTGAAACACAACCGACACAGACCCTAGCAAATGTTCTGGATCAATCTCTTTAATATTGCGTCCGCCTAGCAGAACACTTCCTTCCTCAGGATCATAGAAACGTGAGATCAAACGCAGCACTGTACTCTTTCCGCTGCCGGAGGGACCCACGATTGCAGTTAATGAGCCTTGCGGCATTTCTATGCTTAATTGTTTGAGAACTGGGTCACCTCCATAACTGAAGGTAACATTGTCAAAGCGGATGGTACTGCACTCGGGAAGCGAGGCTGTAGTACCCGTCATTACCGGCTGGCGAAGCAGGTCTACGATGCGTTCACCCGCTTGTTCGTTGTACCGGAATTCGGCATAGTTGGCGAGCGCCGTGGTCAGTGGATCATAAATGCGTGTACCGACAATAAGGAACACAGCCAGCTGCAAAATACCGAGCTCCCCGCCTAACAATAGATGAACACCAACGTATACCATTAAGGTCAGACCCGCACGAAGAAGAGCCATAGCCGTTAGAATGACTGGACCGAACATCCCCTCAAGCTTTACACTTTCCTTCATCAAAGTTCTAAAAGAGTTATCCAGACGAACAAATCGTTCTCCCGTCAGGTTGTAGGCTTTCATCACCCGTATACCGTTTAAATATTCCTGCAGCCGGTTCGCAGCGTTCAATTTAGCCTTCATATGATCTGCTCCGAGTCTTCGCCGCAGTCTGCCCGATAAATACATGATCAGGAGGGCAATCGGCAGCGCTACGAACATGGAGATTGCCATCCGCCAGTCTAGGAACAGCAACCCCGCAAGTGCGAATATCGGCAGCACAAAAGCCCCTGCAAGCTGTGGCAGCAGATGAGAAATCCCTGTCTCCACCAATGTGAAATCGCCCATCATCATATTGGCCAGATCACCAGGGTCCCGGCGAGTCAGGTAACCTAGCGGAAGCTTTCGCAGATGCTCTGCTAATTCCGCCCGTCCCTGCGCCGCAACATTGTAAGCCCCGCGGTATGCCGAGCGGTATGCCGGAATTTCGCTCAGGAACATCAGTATCATGACAGCAGCTAGTCCCGCACAAATCCACCAAAGCCGTTCTATCTGAAGCTCTGCCCCCACCGTAATATAAGGAGCAAAAATTAACCTCACCGCCTCAATGACAAGCGCGAACGGAAGCACACTGACTAGATTGGCTAGCAAAGAAAAAAGCACAGGCCTTAGCAGCTGTTGAGGTTTACCTGCGGTAATATTATGCAATACCTTCATAGCTGATCCCCTCCCTTTTCCATATGCCAATCTCCAGTGTCACTGTAGGCATGCCACATTTGAGTGTAAAGTCCATTGAGATCAATCAAACGATCATGATCTCCGCGCTCCACGATTTCCCCGTCTCTCAGTACCAAAATTTGTGCAGCTTCACGAATAGAAGACAGGCGGTGGGCAATGACAATAACCGTCTTCCCGCGCATAAGCTCCGTTAGTGCCAGCTGCATGTGATGCTCATTCTCCGGGTCGGCAAAAGCAGTCGCTTCATCGAGCACAAGTACCGGCGCATTTTTGAGGATGGCCCGGGCTACCGCAATACGCTGCTCTTCACCGCCGGAGAGATAGACACCACCTTCACCGATTAACGTTTCGTACCCCTGCGGAAGCCGAGAGATGAACTCGTCGCATTGCGCAGCTCTGGCTGCAGCCTGGACTTCATCCAGCGTCGCTCCCGGTTTGCCGACGGCAATATTCTCATACAAAGTGTCATAGAACAGGAAGGTCTCCTGAAATACAAAGGCAACTGTATTCATCAGTTCATGAATCGCCATATGGCGAATATCCACGCCACCGATACGGATCGCACCCTCTTGCGGGTCCCAGAACCGCGGCACCAGGCTGGCCACCGTCGATTTCCCTGAACCTGACGGTCCAACCAACGCTGTAACCTTCCCTTGTTCTGCCCGGAAGGATACCTTACTGAGCGCAGCCGCAGCCCCCTCTTCTTCACTGTAGGAAAAAGTTACGTCCGTGAATTCAACGTCGAAAGCATACGGTGACAGCGGCATTGTTATCTCTGGTACAGGCTGCTGTGCCAAAAGACGATCCATCCGCTCTACACCTTCTCCGATATCCCGTGTGCTTGAAGCCAGCATAAGCAGCTTATAGAGCGGAGAGGATACGCCAGGTGCCATAATTAGAAAAAACAGCAGCACAAGCGCAAAAGACATGGAGTCCGGCTGGCCGCTTAGCATAAAGACACCCACCGGTAAAATAAAGGTAAACGAGGAAGCCAGCAATGTTTTGAACAGGATATACCCTGATTGATAACGGTCCGTAAACTCTAGACAATAATCACGGTATCTGGTCATATCACTGTAGAACTTACGGAAGGAATGCACCGTCTGCCCGAACACCTTCACCGCCGGCATCCCCCGTACATACTGCACCGCCGAAGCATTAATCTGCTCCAAAGAATCATGATACTGCTTCACACTGGTTTTTCCCTTGCCGCTCATCATAAGTGCCGACTGTACAACCATTCCTATGAGGATCGGTAGAAGACAGGCAACAGCTAACGGCGGACTCAGCCAGAACATCGCCACAATCATCAGCACCGTAGACGCCAGCGCACTGACCAGATCAGGGAGCTGATGCGCTACGAAATTTTCCACCTTGTCGACATTCTGTTCCAGCGTCTTCTTCACTGCGCCGGTCGAAGTTCCGTTCAGGAAACCAAGCGGCAGTCTGCCCAAATGTTCGGTCATTCGCACACGCAGATTATACTGAATACGAAAAGCCGCAATATGCGAGCACATAATACCGCAATACGAGGTCACCAGACCTCCAATCAATCCGCCGAGTGCAATCCATCCCCAGCGAATCATGGCATCACCATCGACCTGTCCAGGAGACGCGGCATGCCGCAGTAGCTCAGCCAATATGAAATAAACAGATAAAAACGGTACCAGCATTAGCACGGCGCTGACAGATGACAATACGCCAGACAGGATCAGCAGGCCCCGCTTCTCTCCGGCAATCTCTAGCAGTCTCGACATGCCAGTTTTGGTTTTACTCACAGCTGTTCCCCCACTCTTGATAATTACGCACAAAAAAAGTGCACTGAGAATGATTCTCTGTGCACTAGTGTATAAGAATGCTGTTCACGGTTGCTACCGCTTCCCGGATTATAACTAATCAAATCAGGAGCATCTCTATTCGATACGCGCTTACATCCAAGTTCCTACAGAACGCTGTCTGCTGCTGATCAAATATTCTCCGGGACGCACACCGAACTTTTTGCGAAAGGCTGCTGAGAAATGGCTGACATTCCCGTATCCAACCCTGGAAGCTGCTTCACTTACAGTCATATTTCCTTGTTCCAGCAGCTGCTGCGCCCTTTGCATACGTTGTTCGATAACATAGGCATGGACGGTATAACCGAACATTTCCTTAAAACCCTTTTTCAATTTGAACTCATTGAGGCAAATGATGCGAGAGAGGCCAGCCAGTGTCGGTGGGTGTAAATAATCACGCTGCAGAATTTCTTTGGCTAGTCGCAGGCTCTCCATATCATCTTTAGACAGCTTAACCGAACCTGGAATCCGCTCCGCTTCATATAAAGATTCATTGAGATAGACCGCCATCAGCTCCAGCATTTTTCCCTCCAGATAGAGTTCCCGCATACCCTGACCATAGGAACAATCCGCAATTTGCGACAGAATGAGCCGGATAGATGGCGTGATACCACTTTTACCAAAAAACAAACCCGTTCCTCCTCCGGCTCGGAGCCGTGTATCCTCAGTCAATCCACTGGTCATCCGCTCAAATTGTGCCGGACTCATATCTATGCTTAGGAATCGGTAGCCTGCTCCGCTAAGGTACGTGCAATTCTCACTTCTTACTCCACCGTGAAGCAGCGCACTTTCTCCTGTATCTATGGCAAAATAGTCCTGCTTCAGCGAGGTACCCCATTCAATTCCATGGCCCATGCAGAATACAAGCTCCGTACGCGGTGTTCTAAACTCGCCCTTCGCTTCAATATCCCGGTTAAATCGGAGATCAAAATCCGTCATCTGAAGATACCCATGCGTAAGCAGGCTCCGGCAGCTGCCTCCCCCTAGTTCGACCGGTGGTTTTATCTCAAAGTGACTCCCATCCAGCTGGTAAGTAAAATTAAACCCCTCGCATATAAGCGTCTTATGGGCATCAATTGTTTCTGCTGCATTCAGACCATCGCTACGCTCCATGCTCATCCCTGCTTCCCCGTACTTTGGATTCATTATATATGTATTGAGAATGATTATCAATTGAATGTTCTTTTAGCAAATACGCATACACAACAAAAAAACTTCCCCCCTAAAGGTGAAGAAGTCTTAAACACATCACTTCTGAAGACATGGCCAGCTATAGTTTCAGCTCCCTAAGCTTGATTAGCTCGACAACCGCTTGTGAACGGTCTTTAACGCTTTATTGTTCACCAATTTAATTTGCTAATTCCTCCAATCGTTCAATTAGCATTGGAATCACTACTTCAACCCAAAACTCCAGAGAAACGTACCCACTGGACATACCACCATGACTGTATTTCTCACAATAGATTTGTTTGTCTAAATCATCTAAGTTACCTCCTGTTAATTCCTCAAACGCGTATTTGAATCTCTGTGCAAACGCCTCACCTGTACATGGATAAGTCACTTCTTGAAAGTAATTCTCTAGCTCATCCCAAAGATATGGATCCCCTCTTAATCCCCAACTTTTTGGCCGCTCATTAAAAATAACTGATACTGTCTTTAGCATTACCAGCACCCGCTTTCGAAGTGGTCAACTATAACTGAACTACTGTATCATTTTTAACCGCCAATTGTTCCAAAACTAATTATAATATCCCTGACTACAATTAGGTGATTTCACAGCTGGCCAAGACTTAAACTGTTTAAAAATTCAATGAATATAGGGAGAAGATATATATGATTATTTTTTCAGAAAATTCAAAAATACCAGATAAATATGCAGACTTCTTAAAAAAGATTGCAACTTTCTATGGGGAAGAAGAAAATTTCAAGGATATTGTAAACGACACTATGGAAATCTTAAGACTATCGTTTAAAGATGATATTTCCGATTCAGAATTGTTAAAGCGCGCAAGCCTTAACGGTATCATTAATGATCTGGATGTTTTTATGGAAATGGTAAGTGACAATCCTGATAAAACTAAAATAAAAACAGTTTATATGGAAGAACTTAATGCTTTGTATTACACGATAAATGACATTTTCAGAACACTATGAGGAAATTACACCTCTAATTCAATTCAATACAATACAGGAGTTTCCGCGCCCAGCCGGAGAATAACCAGTTAATTCCTTTTCATGTTGACTGGCCGAGCTTTCCTTGACGTGACAGAAGACCGCAGAACAGCTTAAAACCATGCAAGAAAGGGATTTGGCAAAGTCCGTAAATACACATCATCAACAAAAAGCCTTCCCTCACCCCTAGAGGTGGAGAAGGCTTAAACGCGTCACTTCCGAATACATCGCCAGCTATATTTTCAGCTCCCCAAGCTATTGTATTAGACTTAATCCGTAATCTTCACATTTCCAAACACGGCCTTATTCCTCGAATCATCCCCCGGATTGCTAAGCGCTATGCCAATATACACCTTGCGATTCATCGGGATCTGAACAGTTCCGACCGTTTGCCAGTTATTCCCATTCGCCGAAATAGCCCCTTTGAAGGTATTTCCGCTTCTGGTCAGCTTTAGCCATCTTGGAGCCGAGGCAGCCGCAGTATGGTCGACCATATTGCCCGCTGTCTCTGCACGATACTGGAAGGTTGCCCCATTCTCAGGGGTAAGCATCATATCCGCGTGCTTCGAATTATGCCCCAGCGACTCGCGAATCATAATACCGGCCTTAGCCCAGCCGTCCAATCGGCTAGTGGACTGTACTTTTACAATAATCTCCGCATTGCCACTCACGGATTTATATATATAATTCAGTTGATCTCCATTTCCCCAAATATCCGTAGAGGTGCTGCTGAGTGTAAATTGCTTATTGGATGAATTGTAGGTAACGTTCCCCGGCATGGAACCGATATTCCGAGCCTTCCATCCTACTGGTAATTGAGCCGGATAGTCTTGTTCTACCGGAGGCGTCCAGCCCGGCGTCGGCCAGGTTTCACGTTCCTTAATATTGGCCAATTCATCTTCTGGCCAGGCCCCGTAGGCAAAGAACGACAGGCGCTTCACGTCCGGATAATTCTCGCGGATTCCCTTGTAAATCTCCTGATATTGATCATCAGTCCAGTCATTATCCAGTGTGGCTACAATCTCCACATCACTGCCACTGATCCGGTCGCTCGTATCCTTCAGAATGCCGTAGGAAGTGCTGTATACCCAATCACTATTGAACTCCCAGTCATCAAAGTACGCCATCGGTGCGACAAAGTCGATATCATCCTTGAATTTGGCTACATTCTGTCCAACCTCTGTAAATTCCGGCGGCAAAATATACACACCGAGCTGCACATCCGGATTTGAGGATGCGGAAATATCCTCACGGATATCGCCTACATACTGTCCAATTTGTTCAGTTCTCCATTCATTCCACTGCTCACGCTGAGGGGAATCCGTATCGAAGTCAATGCTGAGCGGGGAATAGCCGAACTGCGCCTGATACTTCGCAACCGTGTAATCACTGACGTCCATGTTGTAATTGTCGAAACGAATCCAGTCTAGCACAACACCGTCAACAGCATAATTCTCGATCACTTCCTGAATGATGGAACGCTCATACTGCTGCACTTCGTGGTGAATCGGATTGACGAAGTATTCATTGCCGTTAGAACCTGTGAAAGGAGTCTGAACCCCGTCAACCAGTGCTTGCATCTGCCATTCATCGTGAGCAAGGAAGGCTTGCTGATCATGGAACTGAGGAATCCAGGCATGAACCTTGATTCCTGCAGCATGGGCTGCTGTAATGACAGCCTGCAGGGCATCGAAATTCTCATAGCCTTGCGCGATCGGAGCGATATCGCTCTGATAAAATACACTTCCAGACGGAACCTCATCATCTTCATCCTGCTTCACGTTCATGCTGATGACATCGACACCGTAGCTTGTGGACAGCTGGATGAAATTATGGACATCCGCCGTATTCTTAAACTGGTTTACGGTCCGTACAATCACTTCCGTTTCAAAAGGGGGATTACTCTCCTCATCGGCCTTAGCCGGCACGGAACCACCTGCTATCGAAGAAACCAATACGAAGCTTAACATTGCTATGAATTTCGACCTAAGCGCAAATGCCATAATATCGCCTCCACAAGTATAAGATTTGATAAAAGTCTTATTTCGTCGCGTTGATTTTCTTGACATTCTCCTGCCATTTTTCGGTTCTGAACTCAAGCAGCTTATCCAGGCCCGCTTTTTGGGTGTTCTTTTTGGCTGTCTCCAGTGCCGACAATACCTCTTCATCCGACTTCGCCTGAACCATTTGTGCGTAAGCAAGGGTATAAATATCCCCTACATTCTGTGCGATGATGCCGATCTCCGTATCTGGAAGCGGATCGGTATTCACAAATTCCGTAATGTCCAGCGCGGTTTTCCAGGTGACCGTGGACTGCGCCACCGTCTCCCATGATTTCTGGTTCGCAGAAAGCAGCGCCTCGAGGCTCATTTTTGCCGTATCAATAAAGGTCGTATTTCCTGCCCAGTTAAAGTCCTCGAATTTTCTCATCGTTTCCGTACGCTCGTTAGCAGGAGTCGTCTTGTATTTCTCGTTCGGAATTGGTGCTCCGTCTGCGTCCTCCTCATCCCAGTACAAGCCTTTAGGACCGAAGAAAAGCACCTTCTGTCCCTCCGGACCCGTAATCCAGTCAAAGTAAGCGAAGATGGCCTCCGGATCCTTGGCCTTTTTCGTAATGACATTGACGTTCCAACCCAGTGTCTCGAAACCGCTTACAAACACTTGTGTTTTGTCTAGTCCGGCTTTATGAATCGGCCATATAATTTCATAACCGCTGTCCGGATTGTTCGCAGTCAGTGCACGGTGTCCCTCGGCTCCATACGTAGTGATATTGGATTCGACCATGACCGCTACCCGGCTGGTATTGACCTTTTCTTTGACCGCATCCTGGGTTTGTTGCAGTGCATCCTGCGTAATCAGCCGTTCACGATACAGCTTATTGATATACAGCACCATCTCCTCGTAGGCAGGATCGTCCAAGATAGATGACAGCTTGTCGCCTTCCGGATATCCCATGAGTGAAATGAACTTACTGGTGGAGTTCTCCTTAAAACCGCCATACATAATTTCCAGACCTGCCCCCTTCTCGCCAACCTCCAGAGGTACAACATCCGGATACTTCTCTTGTACCAAGCGTAAATATTGATACAAATCATCAAAGGTCTCCAGCGCCGGTCTGCCGAGCTCATTATAAATATCTTTATTCACCATCCATCCGCCGTTGCCGAATTGCCCGGATGTATACCAGTTGGGGATTTGATAGATTTTTCCGTCATCTGAACGGAGCAAATTCAGGGTGGATTCCTTCACATATTTCTTGAAGTTCGGATACTTGTCATAGTAATCATCCAGCGCAACAAGTTGCCCTGCCTGCACCAGCCGTTCCACTGAGGATCCCCGGTCAGTAAAAATGACATCCGGTAAATCACCACCGACGATCATCGTGTTGAGTTTTTCTCCGGCCGCACCTCCCGATTGAATCGGTTCAACAGTAACCTTACGGTTCTCCTGAATCCATTTTGTCGCCTCATTATCCCCCCAGGGTGATGTCGTAAGCCAGTCGTAATTTCCATAGAAGCTGAAGGTGACGGGCTTAATCCCGCTGCCGTCATCAGTAGCGACCTCGGTATTCAGATTTTTCTCGCTTGTGTTTGGTGAAGTGTTAGAATTCCCCCCTCCGCTACAGGCAGCGAGAAGAAGCACCAGCGAAGTCAGCAGAAGCGATACCCATTTCATACGATTGCCCATTCTTTTCCCTTCTTTCTACATAATATGGAGACTGCTTCTATTCTTTCAATGAACCGATCATTACGCCCTTAACAAAGTACTTTTGGAGAAAAGGGTACGTCAGGATAATCGGAATAGTAGCGATCATCATCGTAGCCATGGTCAGTGACTTCGTAGTAATCGTCCGATTTCGGTTCATATGATCCAGCGCGATGGCATTCGATGAACCAATTTGGGTCATAATGTTGGAGTTCATAACCTGCCGCAGCAGAGTCTGTATGGGAAGCAGTTCGTCCTTCGTAATATAGATCGCTCCCGTAAACCAGTCGTTCCAGTAACCAACCGCAGTAAATAAAGCAATCGTGGCCAGCACCGGGCCGGAGACGGGAATAACGATTCGGAAGAAAATGCCGTAGTTACTGCAGCCGTCGATTTTGGCCGATTCCTCAAGCCCCTCCGGCAAAGCGTTGAAGAAGGTGCGAATGACAATCATGTTCCAGACGCTGATGATGCCGGGGATAATCAGAACCCAAAAGGTGTCCAGCATACCCAAAGAGCGAACTAGTAAATAACTAGGGATGAGCCCTCCACTGAAGAACATCGTAATCATGAAGAACACCATATATTGTTTTCGAAAAAGCAATGTTTTCTTGGACATTCCGTAAGCTAACAGGGCCGTGAAGAAGACGGACAATGCCGTGCCGCTCAATGTTCTAAGAATGGTGATCAGAAAAGAATTCAGCAGGCGATGATCCTGAAACACAATATAATAATTTTCCAGGGTAAATGCTCTCGGCAACAAGGTTACACCGCCGAGCGCCGTATCGCTCCCTAGATTAAAGGAAATGACCAGCGCGTTCCAAAATGGGTACAGCATAAGTAGCGCCAGCAGCGTCAAAAGGATATAAATAGTCCGCTGCATGATTTTGTCGCCCAGGCTTAGTCTCATTGTTCACCTCTCCTAAAAGGTTTATGGAGCATTACTTACAGTCGATACATCCCAATAAAACTTGCATCGGAAGCATTCGCTATGAGTAGTAGTACCTACCAGAGACTAACATCTGCCCGGCGCGCGATTTTGTTGGCCATCACCAGCAGAATGACACTGATGACTGCTTTAAATAGTCCTACCGCTGTCGCATAAGAGAATCTGGCATTCAAAATCCCAACACGGTACACATAGGTGTCGATAACATCGGAGTAGGGTCGCAGAATTGGATTGGTTGCCAGCAGCAAAATATCCTCGAAGCCCGCACTGAGCAGACTGCCGATAGCAAGAATCATAAAGATGATGATAATGGGGGTAATGCTGGGGAGTGTAATTAAGTGAATTTGCTTAAAACGGCTTGCTCCGTCTATAGAAGCGGCCTCATATAGGGTCGGATCAATGCCTGCAATTGCAGCCAGATAAACAATGCTCCCAAATCCGACCTCCTTCCATACATTTACACTTACTAGAATGGACCAGAAGTATTTGGGTAACGCCAGGAAGTTAACCGGCTCCCCGACTAGATTGAATCGCTCCAGCACATAGTTCACCGTTCCGTTGTCAACGGATAACAGCGAAAATACAAAACCAGATACAATAACCCAGGACAAAAAATAAGGTAAATAGCTGACGGTCTGGATAACGCGTTTAAAGCCCATATTCCCGATCTCATTCAGCATCAGTGCAAGAAGAATCGGGGCAGGAAAAGAGATAATCAATTTAAGCAAGCTGATCACAATGGTATTTCGCATCACATTCCAGAACTCCGGTGCCTCGAAGAACATTCTGAAATGCATAAATCCAACCCAAGGACTCTTCATAATGCCGCCAAAAATATCGTATTGCTGGAATGCCATAACCACACCATACATCGGAATGTAGCTAAAAATGAATACAAAGATAATTCCCGGCCAAACCATGGACTGCAAATCCAATTGACTGGTGAATTTCTTCCATCTACTTGGTTTCTCGGCCGTGTTCATCCGTTTTTCCTCCTCTGGACGATTCTAGTGAAACAACGGCAAAAACGCTTTGTTCTTCTCTAGCATTTCATCCAGCAGTTGTTCTGCTACGGTGACCGAAGGCACGAGCGGATGATGTACCATAGCCTGCAGGGCCATATCCCTGTCTCCGTGCACAGCCGCCTCGATGGTGAGGCTCTCGTATTGCTTGACCGCGGCTAGCAGGCCTTTGATGGACTGAGGAATTGTGCGCATCGGAATCGGCAGCGGACCTTGTCTAGTTACCAAACAGTTCACCTCAATGGAGGCATCGTCCGGCAAGAAGTCAATCATTCCGTTATTCCTTACATTCAACGTCTGGATATCGCGGGAATCATTATAAATGGAGCACATTAGCAGCACTGCCGCTTCCGAGTAATAGGCTCCGCCGCGCTGCTCCAGCTGCTTTGGCTTCTCCTTCAGCTCTACGTTCCGGTACAGCTCAAACAGCTCCTCCTCCACCTTCTTCACTACCTCAGCGCGCGACCCGGTCGTTACTGCTGCTTCCTTCTGTTCCGCAAGCATTGTGTCCGTCAGATAGTAATAGCTCAGGTAATAAGAGGGGATGGCTTTCAAAGCATTCAGAAACCGGTGGTTCCAGGAATCAAACGGCACATTGCTCGCCTTGTAGCTCTGAGGGTAATCAATGAGATCCTGCAGCTTGCTCTCACCGTCAATCACGACATCGGATACCCAATGCAGATGGTTGATGCCGACAAACTCCGCGTAGATCTTCTCCATAGGAAGTCCGAAGAACTCGGAGAGCCACTTTTGAAAACCGATAGGCGAGTTGCAGAGGCCTACGCTTTTTACGGATGAATATTTGTGAACAGCTTCAGTCACCATACCGGCCGGATTCGTAAAATTCAGCAACCAGGCATCCGGAGCCAGCTCCTCAATGTCCTTGCAAATATCCAGAATGACCGGAATAGTCCGTAGTCCTTTCATCATCCCTCCGGGACCCGTCGTCTCCTGACCGATGACATTGTATTGAAGCGGAATTAATTCGTCCCATTTTCGCGCTTCCAGCATGCCCACCCGGATTTGGGTGCAGATAAAGTCTGCTCCGGCGATGGCCTCCCTGCGCTCAAGCGTCTGGGCCACGGTAATCGGCAATCCGGACTCAGCAATCATGCGCTTGCTCAGTTCCGCAATCGTATGTAGCTTCTCCCTTCCCGCCTCAATATCCACCAGCCATATTTCGCGGACCGGAAGCTCTTTGTAATGCAAGATGATGCCTTCAATAAGCTCAGGCGTATATGATGAACCCGCTCCGATAACAACGAGCTTCAAAGTATCCTTCATAATAACAGCCCCTCCTTACCCAGTGATAGACGACCAAGAACCTCCTGATTTACACGCATACCGCAGCTTTCCATCGCCAGAACGACCGAGCCTACAACCGGCTCCCGAGTTAGAATCCTTAGAGTGCCATTTGGAGCCGAATGCTTCACTCTCTGTTCAATGGCCCGCCGGATGATGCCTGAGCGATCTCCCTTGGTCAATAGGCTGCCTGCAAGTACGATGTCAAAGGAATCCTCCTCCATAGCCAAATGGCGGATTGTCGATGCCGCTGCCAAACCCAGCTCATCCCCTTGCTTGGTCAGCAGTCCGATAGCAACCTGGTCTCCTTCATCTGCCGCTTGAAACAGCAGCTCAGCAATATGGGGAGGCAAGTCTCTGGAATGATCCAGGTGATCCTCTCTTAGCTCCGAAACACTGGAATAGCCCAACAAATGAATTAAACGTTCGCTTAAGACAGTCTCTTTCTCTCTTCCTTCATCCGCCCGAAGAACGCTACGGAATACCTCAATACTTAGATCATAGCCTCCGCCGTAATCACCGAACCGGTAACCAAATCCACCACATTGGTACGTAACACCTCGCTGATTTTTACCGGCGCAGTTCACTCCCGAGCCACAGATCAGTACGACCCCATGATTACTCTCTGTACCTGATCGCAAGGCAATCCAGGTATCGCAGGAAATCTCAGTTCGGGGAAGGCCAAGTCTGCTGATGATTGGCCGTAAAATTCGAAAATCGGATTCTCTGTCCGCTCCAGCCAGACCGAACCAGGAATACTCCAACTGGTCCTTTGTCAGCCCTGACGCCATAATCGCTCCCGATACGGCCTGTTGCAAACTATTCTCCGCCTGCTCACGATTATTTTGATGATTTCCGTTCTCTCCCCTGCCTACACCGATGACCGCTCCCTGTTCATTTGCAATCATTGCGTAGGTTTTGCTGCCCCCTGCA
Source organism: Paenibacillus sp. RS8 (assembly GCF_041956825.1). NCBI lineage: Bacteria > Bacillati > Bacillota > Bacilli > Caryophanales > Paenibacillaceae > Paenibacillus > Paenibacillus sp. RS8. Next base: position 253,325 of record NZ_CP168131.1, read on the forward strand.
TCGACTCCCAAAAAGTACTTCACAATTCGTTTCACTCCTAATATTTAGGTTAACCTTACAGATGCGGTGGATTCACGCACGAGAAGCTGAGGAGCGAGCTTCGTTACAACAGCTGGCATCACCTCCCCATTAATTAATTTCATCAGCAAATCAACACCAATGCTGCCCATTTGCGCCTCAGGCTGTCTGACTGTCGTCAATCGGGGATAAAATTCACCTACGAACTGCTGATCATCAAAACCAACCACTGAGATATCCTGAGGTACCAGAATTCCCTCCTCACGCAGGGCTTGAACAACACCTAGAGCAATAAAATCGTCTCCAGAAAAAATGGCTGTGGGCAGCTTATCTTCACGAATCCATCTCTTAGCTACCTCATAACCGCTACTTACCGTAAATCCGCAATATTCCGTACCAAAAGGCGTTAGCCCCGCTTCACCCAGCGCCTGTACATAACCCCGCTTACGCTCCGCTACACTCAGGAACACCGAAGGGCCACCGATGTAGGCGATCTGGGTGTGTCCAAGACCAATCAAGTGTTTGGTTGCTTCATACCCCCCTTGATAGTTATCGACGACAACACTGGGAACATCCTCATGCTGGAGCTGGTTATCCAGCAAGACAAACGGAATGTTTTTTCTTTTCAGCTCATCCACATATTCTTTTTCCTCAATCGGAGACAACAGGATAATCCCGTCAACGCGGTCCTTCTGAAACAGGAAGTTAACACCTTCATCCTCATTCTCGGCTATGGACAGGGCCAAGAAGTAACCATGTTCTGCCAGCTTCCGGTTCACCACGCGAATCACGCGGTCATAGAAAGAATCGTTAAAGTTGGTAATCGACATACCAATGACTCCCGTTTTGCCCCTCACAAGACTTCGCGCTGCTGAATTAGGCTGATAATTCAATTCCTCCATTGCTTCGAGCACTTTCTGTCTATTAGCTTCACGTACAGATGGTAAATTGTTAAGCACCCTGGATACGGTCACTACAGAAAGTCCCGACTTTTTGGCTACATCATGTATATTCATCTAAGCTTCTATGCCTCCAAGTTCAATAGTTTAAACGTTATAACTTTTAGGGGAAATAAAAAAGATTAACTCAACTCGTCACAACTACGTCCTGACTGAGAATCGAACATTTAATGTCAGTTCCCCCTTTATAGAAAGTATTAGAACTTTTTCGAAAGTATAAAGGTTTTAACTTTAACATGATTTTACAACCATTCCCAATATCCGTCAATCCATAAACTGCAGCCAAAATTAATATTTCCGAATTTAAATCGTCGGGAATAGCAATGTCTTTCCGCAGGATATAATCGCTTATTATTAATTCAAGAACCACAACAAAAAACCTCCCCACACCCCTAAAGGTGGAGAAGGCTTAAACGCGTCACTTCCGAAGACATGGCCAGCTATATTTTCAGCTCCCCAAGCTTGATCAGCTCGACAACCGCTTGTGAACGGCCTTTAACGTTTAGTTTTTGCATTACATTGGAGATGTGGTTCCGAACTGTTTTTTCGCTGATAAATAATAAACCAGCGATATCACGAGTCGTTTTGTCCTGCACGAGAAGCTCGAAAACTTCGCGCTCACGATGAGTCAACAGAAATTTGCTGTGGTGTTCGTTCCCCTTCAATGGTGTCACCCCTCCTTGCCCTGGGTTTGTTTGGTATAACAAGGTAAAGGGATACAGTCAAAACATATTATGTATTGATGAAGTTAATGGTGCTGTCATAACTACAAAATGGGCTTAACCATCCGGGGCTTATTACATGGCTTTAGTGAGGGCTTTCACCTGCAAAACGTTGAAATTTTCTTGGATAAAATTATCTCCTTACAGGGCAAACTACAACTTGTTGTTTCTTATTAAAGGAGGTGTAAATATGAGTAACTCGAAAAATAATCAACCTACTAAAGCAGAGGTACAAACTACGAAATTAAACAAATTGCCACTAGTGGGTAAGTTTGAACCGGAATTCTCTGCTGAGGAAGCCGCAGAAGTATTCAAAAATCACCCCTCTGCGGAACATGAATCCCATAATGAACAATAAATTAAAGACGACACAGAATGGGGCTGTCGATAAGTAGCTTTTTTCTATAAGTGAGACGGTCCAGTTAATTATAAAAATCGTAAAGAACACAGAGCAGCGATTCAGCCATTAATGGAAGAATCGCTGTTTGTGTTGTTGGTCGTTAACTGCCCGCTTCAACAGTGTATTCATCTTCTCCTTCTGAGGGTTACAGAAAGGACCCCGATGACGTTATTAGTAAATTCATTGCCTTTTTAGCAGAGTTTCGGACCCCAGTGCAGCTATTCCTGCTAAGGAAGCGGTCAATGTTGGGTGACTTTTAAGCCAAGGGCGAGTATGAGGTCCGTTAGCGATCCAAACTCAAAATATGCTGCATTTAAGAGCAGATGTGTCCAATAGCAGTTGCTTACGCGCAAATAAATGATCAAATCAAAGGAAGTGTTAACTTGCTAATACCCGGATGTAATTAGATATTTTTCTACAAACTCAACTCCCAGTCCCGGGAGTTGAGTTTGTCTTGCAAAATATAACTATGAAATACATCACAATTTTATATTGACAGTAAATGTATACGGACTTATGATAAATCCAGCATAAATGATAACGATTATCATTCACATATAAAAAAGGGGTGCTTCATTCAATGAAATTCACATATGCCGTGCCTGCAGGTCTACTTGCAGCCTCCATACTATTTACCGGGTGTACCAGCAACAACGATAACAGTAATAGCAACACAAGCAACAATAACTCTACAAATGCCGCTGCTAACAGTACCGCAGCAACGAATACATCTGATACTTCTGCAGCAACCACTGCCGACTTTACATCAGCGGTTGAGCAATATCGTACATACGTCATCGAGCAATGTGATGAATTTGTAAAGCAAACAGAAAATTTCACAAACGCAGTTAAAGAAGCAAAGATTGAGGATGCGAAGGCACTTTATGCGCCGGCCCGCATGTATTACGAGCGAATTGAGCCGATTGCAGAAGCACTTGGTGATTTGGATCCGAATATTGATGCCCGCGAGAATGACGTAGATGCTGCTGAATGGCGCGGCTTCCACAAGCTTGAGAAAGCGCTCTGGCAGGACAATACAACTAAAGATATGACCGAGGTTGCTGACCAATTATTGAAAGATGCCCAGCTTCTGCGTGCAAAAGTAGAGACCGTAGAGATCGATGCTAATCTGCTCGTTACTGGTGCTGTAGAACTGCTTAATGAGGTTTCTTCTTCCAAAGTAACAGGTGAGGAAGAACGTTACTCCCATACAGATCTTTATGATTTCGTAGCTAATGTTGAAGGCGCCCAAAAGATATACGAGCTGTTAAAGCCAGAACTGGCGAAAAAAGACGCTGAGCTGGAAAAAACGATTGGTGAACGGTTTGCAGCCTTGCAAGCTGAGCTTGCTCCTTTCAAATCTGGAGAGGGATATGTTTCCTATGAAGAGCTGAAGGAAGAAGATGTGCGTAAATTGAGTCAGAATTTGGATGCCTTGGCTGAGCCATTGTCCAACATGGGAACTATTCTAGGAGTGTGATCATCATGAATAAGCAAAATAGATCTACCGGTTTACCAGCGAATGCAGAGGGTGCCCCTCTCAATGAAGAATCCAAGAGCAATCTTATATTAGATAAAAAACTAAGCCGCCGCGATATGCTGCGGCTTACTGGCGCCACTAGCCTTGGTCTATTATTAGGTGGTGGAGGTGTTGGTGGAATTATGGCTGCGCGTAATGCCGTAGCTGAGCCAACAGTAGCCTCCGATGCTGATTCCATTCCTTTTTACGGGAGTCATCAGGCCGGCATTCTAACCCCTTCACAGAATTTTATTTACTTCGCAGCCTTTGATCTCACCACAACAAGGCTATCCGATGTTAAAAAGCTAATGAAAGCATGGACAACTGCCGCAGCTTCTCTTACTACTGGCAGCCTCATAGGCGATGTCAATGACAATCCTAATCTCCCACCCTCCGATACAGGTGAAGTAGATGGTTTAAACCCTTCACGCTGTACGCTTACCTTTGGTGTCGGACCTTCTTTTTTTGACAGCAGATTCGGATTATCTTCCAAGCGTCCAACCCTATTAGCCGATCTTCCGGCATTTACGGGAGACAACCTAGATCCAAAGTGGTGTGGTGGAGACATTTGTGTCCAAGCATGCGCTGATGATCTGCAGGTAGCCTTCCATGCCATCCGAAATCTGGCACGTATCGCTCGCGGCACAGCTGTACTCCGCTGGACTCAGGAAGGCTTCCAGCGCACAGGCACAGCCGACCCTAAAGGAACGACGCCGCGTAATCTTCTGGGTTTCAAAGACGGTACGGGAAATCCAGACACTAAGAATGAAGCAGAAATGAACGAAGTGGTCTGGAACAGCAGCAGTGACGGTCCTTCATGGATGAGCGGCGGCACTTATATGGCAGTTCGCCGTGTACGTTTCCGAATTGAGGTCTGGGATCGTTCTTCTTTAAGCGATCAAGAAGCCACCTTCGGCCGTTATCGTCATAACGGAGCACCTATCGGTGCAAAGGATGAATTCGATGATTTGAATCTTAATGCGGCTGATGTATCCGGGAAGCCTGTCATCCCGCCGGATTCACATTCTGCTTTAGCGCATGGTGACGGTACAGTCAAGATGCTGCGCCGCTCCTACTCCATTTCCAGCGGATTAGATGCCGCAACAGGTCAGCTCGATGCAGGATTATTATTCATTAGTTTTCAACGGGATTTAATGAAGCAATTTGTTGCGATCCAGCAGCGTCTCTCCAAGAGTGATCGGCTAAATGAATATATGACGCACACCGGCAGCGCAGTGTTTGCCTGCTTCCCAGGTATCCGCAAAGGCGGCTACATCGGGGAAGCGCTTTTAGGCTAAGCTTGCCCCTAAGTTTCTCAATCGAATGTTCCTGTCCATTATTGAAAGGGGATTATCCCGATGTACTCTCTTAATAAACGGCTGCTATCGAAGGCAGCCGTACTGATTCTGTTTAGCATCGTATGTATACTGATGCTATCTAACCCGGCGGCAGGGGCGGAGGGCGATGGCTCGGTCGACGAGCTGCTGCCACCTGTCGGCAGCGCGCTCGTCGAAGCCGGCCAGAGCCGCTGGGACGCGGCCGCCGCCGATGTAGAAGCGTTCGCTGCGCTGTGGCGCACCGCGAACGCGAACACGCCGGACCCGGCACTCGCCGGTCCGGCTGCCGCCGTTGACGCCGCGCTTGCAGACGCGGCGGCGGCCCTTGCGGCGGGCGATGGTGCGCCCGCCAAAACCGCACTGTCCACGCTTGCAAGAAGCGTGGACGCGTATGTCACCGCCGCCTCCGGCACGGACGGCGGTGACACTGGAGCCGCCGGTCGCGAGACGGCGGCGAAGCTGTTGCCCGCGGCAGAGCGCACGCGGGATGCGGTGCGCAGCGCCGACTGGAGCGCGGCAGCGGCAGCGTACCGCGACATCGTCAGCGGATGGAAGCCGGCAGAGCGCAACATCCGGGCCGACAATTCCGCCGTCTACAGCTTGCTGGAGACGAAGATAAGCCTGCTGCGCATCGCGCTGCAGGCAGAGCCGCTCCGCGAGGAGTCGGCGAAATCAGAAGCCGAGGCCTTGTATCAGCTGCTTGCCGATTACAGTGAAGGCAAAGCAATAGATGCTGGGGATACTTCCAGCAAACCAGCATCTATTGAAGGACTGATCATCCACCTCAATAAAGCTTCTTCCACCGCAAAAGCAGGCAATAGCGCAGAAGCGGCTAATATCATGGAGCAATTCATCGTAGATTGGCCCTCTGCTGAAGGACAAGTGCAGATCGCTTCTCCAGCGGTCTATACCAATATCGAGAACGAAAGCGCAGCGGTCACCGGCTATCTGCTCTCTAATCCGCCTAAGCTAGATCAGGCTTTGAAGATCATGGATAATATGGTCTCTGAGTTGAATCCCTTGGCAGGTGAAACAACCTATAATGCTTGGGATGCTGCACTTATTCTTCTTCGTGAAGGACTAGAGGCAATCCTCGTATTATCTGCCCTTCTTGCTTACCTGAAGCGCGATGGAAATGCCAAAGCACAAAAATGGATTTGGTCTGGCGCAGCTGTAGGACTTGTAGCGAGTATCGGATTAGCTGTTCTACTCACCTATACCATTTCCCGCGCGGCATCCGGTGGAGCACGTGAGATGATTGAGGGTATCACGGGTCTTGTTGCCGTCATTATGATGCTTACCATTGGACGCTGGTTGCATAGTAAATCAAATACTGCGAATTGGAACAACTATGTTGGTCGACAAGTGGATGGAGCGTTAGCCAAGGGTAATCTATGGTCATTGTCCTCCGTAGCAGCGCTCGCGATTTTACGTGAAGGTGCAGAAACCACTATTTTTTATGTAGGGATGGCGCCCTCCATTAAACTGTCTCAGTTACTGCTAGGAATCGGAAGTGCTCTAGTGATTCTAGGGATTGTAGGATACGCGATTATTGCCTTAAGTGCAAAATTGCCAATTGCCGCCTTCTTCCGTACAGCTACACTTCTTATTTACTATTTAGTGTTCCGCTTTCTTGGAGAAAGCATTCACTCCCTTCAAGTCGCTGGAAAACTTCCAGCACATGTACAGGATGGGTTGCCTTCTATAAGCTGGCTCGGGATGTATCCGACTTGGGAAACTTTAGTGCCTCAACTGCTTGTCCTTGCGTTTATTGTGTGGGAAATGTTGCGCAATAGAGCACCAAGAGCTTCACGAACGGCATAGCATAGCCATAAGAAAAACGGTTGTCATCGTTAACGATGACAACCGTTTTTCTTAGCATTTAAAAGAAGCTAATCCGATGACCATTACATTTAGAAATGAGGTTAGATTTACCGGTCCGTCACGCCCGTTAGGTTACGCCGGTTTAGTCCGGTAATCCCTTGCAAATACAGTCTAATTTATGAAATGGATTCCATAGCAAGCTTTTTTATTTGGGAGGTAATTTACGGACGATATGATAGAATAAAAAGACTATACACTATACACAAGCACCAAAAGGAGGCTGTTGTTCTCGAATGGCTAATATTAAAGAAATCGCCCGTATGGCTGGTGTTTCCGTGACAACGGTCTCGCGAGTACTTAATAATCATCCTTATGTAAGTGAAGCCAAAAGAACCGCAGTCCTAAATACGATTGAAAAGTTAAATTACTCACGTAATATGAACGCCGTTCATCTAATTACCGGTCGTACGCAAGCCATTGCAGTTATTATTCCTTACATAAACTTATTTTATTTCTCTGTGATCATCGAAGGACTAGCCCAAGAGGCACTTTTAGCACAATACCGACTAATTTTATGCCAGACCGATTACCAACCTGATGAAGAAATAAAAGTACTGGAGATGCTACGCAATAAAGAAATTGACGGCGTGGTTATTGTCTCTACAAGCATGAGCTCAGAAGTTATTGAAGAATATACAGCATATGGTCCCATCGTGGTCTGCCAAGATAGAGGGAATTGCCAGTTCTCTTCCGTTTATATTGAGCACTATTCCGCTTTTCGAAGCGGTCTTCAATACTTGAATGATAAAGGATACCGCAGGATCGGTTATTGTGAAGGCAGACAACATGGCAGTAGCAGCTCTATCCGGCAAATCGCCTTCCGGGACTTTCTAGACACAACTGGTCAGCCTTATCCTGAAGAGTGGATGATATACGACTGTGTAACGGAAGAGGATGGGGTTCGTGTGCTTCACCATCTGCTCCAAATGAAGGAACGGCCTGACGCGCTAATTATATCTGGCGATCATGTTGCGGCTGGTCTAATCATCGAAGCCTGGAAGAATGGTATTCGAATTCCTGAGGATTTGGCCGTCATTGGATTTGACAACCAGCCTATCGGCCGAACGCTGGGTCTGACCACCATAGATAACCAATTGTCCGAAATGGGTACGACAGCTTTTCGGATCATTTATGATCAGATTCAGAATAATGATAGGCTTCCGGTCCACTATAAGCTTGAATATCGCATTATTGAACGTTCAACGGTATAGCTCAATTCAGGCGCTGTTCAAAAACGGTCCACTTCGCAGTCATCTGCAAGTGGGCCGTTTTGATTTAAATCTATGAGTTTATGCGTGATTGCATAATATCCTTTTTGTATTCATTTTTACCCCTTGCATCCGGATTGATTTTGTTTTATTCTGAATATGAAAATAATTTTCTTATTTTAATAAATAATTTTAAAAATAATTTCAATAAGTTACATTAGATGTCGAGGTGAATGGATGTCCCCAATTTTGTATGCACTTGAGCATGAAAAGTCCAAGCTCTCTCAAATGGAGCGGAAGCTGGCGGAACGGATCCTGTCATCACCAGGTGAAATTGTTCATATGGGCATCACAGAACTCGCAGAACAATGCGGTATTAGTCCTGCTACGATTACACGTTTTTGTAAGGTTCTGCATTTCAAGGGTTTTCCAGATTTCAAAGTAAAGCTGGCTGCTGAGATTGCTCATAGCGATGCAGCTCCTCAGGATGGCGGTTCTTCTTATCAAGATATTGTTGCAGGTAATCCACTCTCCGTTATTGTGGAAGCAATGCAAATGAACCATCTGACATCCATTCGGGATACAACTTCACTTCTAGATCTGGAACGACTACAGGAAGCCGTTAATTTATTATGCCAAGCACGGCGAGTGGATCTATATGGAATGGCTACCTCCTCCATTGTCGCTCAGGATTTCTATCAAAAGTTGATCCGTATTGGCGTGAATTGTACTGCTTTCGCAGATTCCCATATGCAGATCACCTCTGCCTCATCGCTATCTGAAGGTGATGTCGTGTTCGCAGTATCGTATTCCGGAGAAACCCCAGAGACCATTGATGCTTTAACATGTGCCAAAGCCAGTGGAGCAAGCACTATTGCTCTAACCTCTTACGGCAGCAGTACCTTGGCCACTCTAGCTGATATCCCACTGTTCTCCTCCTCCTTGGAAAAAGGAATGCGACGAGGCGATATGGCTTCACGTATTGCCCAGTTACACATCATTGATATTTTGTTTACTGGAATGGTCAGCACCCGTTTTGGGGATTTTATTCCTAGACTGGAGCAATCTTATTTGAATGTCCAACATTACCGAAACAAACGAGGAGGTCAATCTTAATGAATATTCTTAAGTTCAATAGTGATGAGGATTTCGTACAAACTGGTGCGAATCTTATCGCCAGTCTGCTTCAAAGCAATCCTAAAGCGGTGCTCGGTCTTGCGACCGGAAGTTCCCCAGTGGGTGTTTATGCTAAATTGGTTGAAATGAACCAAAAAGGGCTTGTAAGCTTCTCGAAGGCCACTTCTTTCAATCTTGATGAGTATATCGGATTGCCTGTCGATCACCCGCAGAGCTATCGCAGCTTCATGAATGAGCAATTATTCAATCATATAGATATTGACCCCGCACAGACACATATCCCTAACGGCAACGCAGCAGATATGGAAGCGGAATGCCTCGCTTACGACAAAATGCTGGAAGAATACGGACCGGTTGACTTGCAGATTCTCGGGATTGGAAGCAACGGCCATATCGGATTCAATGAACCAGATGCTAATCTGAGCAGCAAAACCCATGTCGTTGATTTGCTTGAAGACACACGAGAAGCTAATGCCAGATTCTTCGACTCTTTGGACGATGTACCACGGCAAGCGATAACTATGGGCATCGGCGGCATTCTGAAAGCACGCCAAATTCTTTTGTTAGTACGCGGTGCTGGCAAAGCTGAAGCTATCCGTAATGCCGTTGAAGGCCCGATTACTACCCAATGCCCTGCATCTCTACTGCAGAGCCATCCGAATGTTATCGTCCTTGTAGATGAAGGAGCAGGAAAATGGCTGAAATAAATAAAGAACAAGGTAAATTACTGTTTGGTAAGGTGCTGACTCCCCAAGGATTAATTGAGCGTGGCGTAATTGCCGTATCGAGTGAGCAAATTCATTACGCCGGTGAGGCAACATGGCTTCCAGAAGCTTACGCGCACTGGCCAGCTGATGGTCAAACATCGGAAGACCTGCTCATCCCTGGATTCGTAGATGTTCATGTACATGGTGGGGCTGGCCACGACTTTATGTATAGTGATGCTGAATCTTTAAATGCCATCACTAAATTTCACAGCTCCCAAGGAACTACTACTATGCTGGCTACGACTATGACGGCTTCCAAGCCAGCTATTGACCAAGTATTTACTGAAATAAATGCATATCGCGCCACTGAGATGCCATACACACAAATCGCGGGCATGCATTTGGAAGGGCCGTTCATCAGCCCGAAATGGTCCGGTGCTCAGAATCCTGAGCATATTGTTCTGGCTAATATTGAGTGGCTGGAACAATGGGAGAACGACTATCCGGGCATGATCCGGCAAGTCACATTGGCTCCGGAACGCGAAGGTGCATTAGAGGCTATCCTATGGCTTCGTAAGCATGGAATTACCGCCGCGCTCGGTCATACGGATGCATCCTTTGAAGAGGTCATTGCTGCGGCAGATGCCGGATTAAATCAAGCCGTGCATATGTTTAATGCGATGACACCGCTACATCACCGCAAGCCTGGTGCTGCTGGTGCTGTAATGTTCGATAAACGCATACGTGCTGAGATCATCGCCGATGGCATACATGTTCATCCTGCAGCCATTTCTCTAGTGGCTAATCTAAAAAAAGATAACAATTTGTTATTAATTACAGATGCCATGTCTGCTACTGGACTTAGCGATGGTGAATATACGATCGGTGATTTACCTGTACTGGTTCAAGATGGCATTGCCACACTTAAAGATAACCCTGCCGCTTTAGCGGGTAGTACACTTACCATGATCCGCGGCTTCCGTTATCTCATACAAGAAGTAGGGCTCAGCCTAGAAGAAGCCTCCCGCGCTGCAAGCCTTACTCCGGCAATATCCATTGGAATGGAACGCTCCATCGGTACCTTGGAACCCGGAAAACGCGGTGATATTCTGCGACTTGATGCTGAATTAAATCTGCAAAGTGTATGGATTGGCGGGCGCCAAATTACCGTCCAATAAGAATGATGTATAATAAAAAAGCAACAATTCTCGCCATAAAGGTGAGGACTGTTGCTTTTTTATTTAAAAATCAAACTATTTATTAATAATTACGAGTCGGGAAAATTCGCTCAACCATCGTTCTGAATTCATCCACAAAACCTTTGATCGGATGACCCGCACGAGCCTCTTCTGCGTAGACATTGACACGATCTACAAAGTCTGGATTTGCTGATACGTATACATCCTTAATGGTTGCATCATGTTTTTTAATTTCAGCAGCGATTTTCGCTTTAATTTCTTTTGTAACTGTATCTGCTGCTTTTGTATGAATAGTGTTATTTGTGTTGTTCATGTGAGTCGAATGAGTACTGTTCATGTGGGTAGAATTACTTCTGTAATTCGTACCATGGGTACTATTAGTGTAGTTTGGAGTGGTGCTGCGAATGCCCATTCCAGTTCCCAAGCCATCCGTCATCCCGGTGCTGTTTCTAGTTCCCATACCCATTCCGTTACCAATGCCCATTCCCATATTGACATCATGTTTCGAACCGTTGCTGTTCAGCAGAGGCCCATTATTATAAGTATGGGTTCTAGTTCCGGTCGTCCCTGTTCCTGTCCCCAAACTTCCCATTCCGGTTGTTCCATTTCTGTGAGTGCCCACACCTGTCGTCCCCGTACCCAGAGTCCCCATGCCAAGTGTTCCGTTTCTGGTTGCAGGTCCAGTACTTGTTGTACCAGGAACTGTATTCACAGTACCTCTTAGGGTTCCGTTCGTCCCATTCGTTACCGCCCCTGTATCATTCATTCCATCGCGTCCTATTTTCACTCTTCCAGTACCCGACATGACCCCTGTCGGTCCATAATTGTGAGGCACTGTAGACGATTTTGCTCGATAGGATGTAGTTCCTTTAGCCCGCAGACCAGTAGTTGTATCATGTAACGTTACGGCGACATACGCATTCTTACCTGCAAGCATTACGTTCGCTGTGCGAACTTCAGGCATAGCAGCAATACGATCAGCGAGCTCCTGACTGACCTCCATTTTAGTAATATTATGCGTCCCCATCGTTCCTCCGCGTACGGAGTTTACACCGATACGTCCGTCATTTACCCCCCGGACACTATTAGTTTGCACATTAGTCTTCTCTGCCGTATTCGTCCCACACCCTGTAATACTCACCAAGCCTAGAAGTAATGCGGCTGAGACTGACATGCTGATCTTGGATCGCATCATGAATTCATCCTCCATCTCTATTGTTGTATGTGTGCAGCATAACAGTCGTTAGGATGACCTTCCGGCGAACAAGCTATCCTGAAAGGATTTGGAACTGTGCCCGTTTGACCGTCACCTGCCAATGCATATCGGCGTATCTTATAAACAGTAAGCCGTATTTCAACGAGTCGGTAGTGCTCCGCAAAAGTTAGGAGGCGCGTGCATGAAAGTTTTATTCACGTTTTATGTACCGAGTGGCGGGGTGGAGACTTTAAATAAGCTGCGGTGTGAAAGTCTCCAGCGTGATGGGATCGAATGTCATGTTTTATATCTAATGCCTGGTTCAGGAAGCCAGAATAAGGCTAACTTTCCGGTGTTTATTTCCTCTATAGATGAGGAGATTAAAGAAGTACTTGAGACCCATAACTATGATGCCATTATTGTTACATCAGATTATTTATTGCTGAAGCGTCTGCGTGAGCTTGGTTACAGCGGTATTTTGATATACGAATCCCAAGGACTTGGAAAACGTAGTCATGCAAAAGAACTAATCAAAGACGCTGTCCCATATTTCCGCTCCTATTGTAATGCTGTCCTAATTCCACCAACGGATCATTTACTGGAGCTGTTTATTGAAATCTGTCCATGGCTACATCGATATGTCATTCCCAATATTGTTGATGTCCAGTCCTTTCAGCACATCCCTGCCGAGCCTCCGGCTGATCCGGTCATCGCTTGGGTCGGGCGTCTGGAAAGCAATAAAAATTGGCGCGAATATTTGAGAATTGCCCATCAACTTCGCCTTCACAAACCAAACCTTCATTTATGGATGTTTCATGACCCTGAATTAGCCACAGAGGATCAAAAGCAGCCCTTCCAAGAAGAATTGCAAAACTTAGGTCTGAACGATCGTCTAAGTACCTTCACCAATATTCCTAACCATGTAATGCCGATTTATTATTCCTCCATAGCTAATTCTGGAGGGTTTCTGTTATCCACTTCTATTACAGAGGGTTTTGGATATGCTGTTGCAGAAGCCATTTGCTGCACTTGTCCTGTACTTAGTACGGATTCTGACGGTGTTAGATCTTTTATTGTGCATAATATCTCAGGCAAATTTTATCCTCTTGGCAACATCGAAACGGCCGTCAATGAAGGGTTAGAGCTAATGAACAATCTGCCACTGCGAAATGCACTCCGCCAGCAAGGAAGGAATTATATGGTTACACGTTACGGTACGGAAAAATATGCGCAGTCATTTCGTGAAATGATGAACTCCTTTGCCATCTTCTAACTTCTAACTGCAAAAGAACCTTCAAACCACTTTATTTGTGGATTTGAAGGTTCTTTTATAATTGTGGGACATACTAAGATGGATTTCTTGATACAATCTCAAACAACACATTTTGAAATATTTGTGTGCTTTTTTCCCAAGTGAAATTCTGTGAAACCTGTTCACCCTTACGAGCTAATCGTTGGCGTAAAGCCGGATCTCTGATTAAGGTTATAATATCATCTGCGAGCCTATTCTGAAATCGGTAGGACATTAAGCAGTTATGGCCATGCGTGCAATATTCCATATTCCCACCTGAGTAAACCGTAACGAGCGCTGCACCACAACGCATAGCCTCAATCCCTGGCAACGAACCTGTATCATACGTACTCGAACTCACAAAAATGTCGCTCTCACTATAATGGAAACAGAGTTCTGTATCATCCGCTGGAGTCCTTATTTGGTAACGTTCATCGTTCACCAGAGTTTGCAGCGTTGCAGATTCCGCTTGTTCTCCGGGAGGAGAAATCAAATACAGTTCAACCTCCGGGTGGTAGGCTTTAACCTTGTTTAATTGCTGAAGTAAATAATCCTGCTCACGGTGAGCTGAGAATCCACCCTCTGGCTTGCGCATAATCGCAGAAACTACCAGCCTTTTTTTAGGATCACGGACTTGCATATTTTTAAAAACGGGACCTACTCCGATCGGTACAATTCTCCCTTTAATGCCATGATTCATTTGGACAATTCCTTGTTGCCAGCGTGATAGAACGAGTAGGTTAGTCGCAATATTATATGATGAAAAAGAACGGCTATTGTCAGGTAAAAAGGCCGGCTCATAACAAAGCGCCAATCGAACATGAACACCTTTACCCTCTTCACTTGCCCGCTGCGATACTTCAACTGTGGTATAGAAGTTGGAAATAATCACATCTCCTACAGGAAAATCGCTTGCTGCCAGTTCACCTTCTTTTGCATAGAGCAGTTCACATTCCGTCTCGTATTCTACAACACCATCGCTGGGTAAAAGAATCGTTACTTCATGACCAATCTCTGTCAAACGATTGGCCAATTCCGCTAGCATACGCTGGGCCCCGCCCCTGGTAAGAGTTAGAACAGGAAATATTAACTTCATCTCCCTCTCTCCTTTTGCAACAACCGCGATAGAACCCTGTGATGTTTTGCTTGTACTTGTTCAATCTCCTTTTTCTGCTCCTCTTTGTGAATGACTGAGCCCATCTCATTATGAACTCGGTAATCAAGCAGCGGTTCCTCTATTTAAGACCATGTATAATACGGTAAAATACGCAGCCAAAGATCATAATCTTGTGTATATAATAATCTCTCATTAAATTTCCCAACTGCGCGGAAGATACCCATATGAAGAAGGACCGTACTTCCATTCACCGGGCAGCCTAACATCATGGTCTCAATAAACTTTGCCCTGCTGTCAAAAATCATACTTATCGTCTCGGAAATCCGCTCACCCTGCTCGTTTATATAATAATAGGCTGTATAATTAAACGAAGTACCTGTCCTCTTGAGCATTTGCATCTGGTGTTTGATTTTATTCGGATGAAATAAATCATCAGCGCTCAGCCAGGCAAAATAAGTTCCGGTAGCCGCATCTATTCCTTTATTTAACGCGGAGGCGGTTCCTCCATTGTTTTTTCGTATATAAACAATCTTATCCCTGAAAGGTTCAAGCTTCTCCATCCAAAGCGTAGACCCATCATCAATTACAATGATCTCTATGTTCGAATAGCTTTGTTCCAAAACGCTTTGGATGGCGAGATCCACATATGGACAGTTATAAAAAGGAATGACCACCGACACTTTAGGTTCTTCACTCATGCGCTCACCTCCTTCACCTGAAGCTCGGCCTTTATACTGTTTTGCAAGCCAATAAGGCATCTACCGGAGCATGACCTTCACCAAACGCCTCACGAAACGATGGGTTTTGAGCATGATGAAAACCTTTAAGTACTGTTACAGCATACCCCAGCTCTATAAAGTCCTCTGGCTCCCATCCGCTCCGGTGCTTTTGATAATATTCTCCTTGCAAGTGATAATGATCCATTCCCTCCTGCGGAAAAAAACCCCGAGGTGTAAATACGACTACACGATTATAGGCGATTCTCTCTGCCATCCCGAGTAATCTTTGTCCTTCCTTCCTTTCAAAGTGTTCAATTGAATCGATAAAAGTGACCGCTGAGAACGTCTTTGGAAGGAATAATTTATCCATATGACAAGCATCCCCGTGCACAGGAATAATATGAGGTGCTTTATATTCACGATGCAGCAGGTAAGGTCTGTGAATTTCTAGTCCAAGGACTACTGCGGCTTCATACCGTTCAAGCAGGGTACCGGTGCCACTGCCGATATCCAGTATACTTTCACAGAATTTTAACTGCTCCAATAAGATTGGTAGAAAGTCATTCACTTCAATTTCCCGGTACATAACTTTCTTACCCCCCCATAGAAGAGATCAAGTGCTGGAGCGGAGCCTTGTAGCGAGCGTTAGTTGCAGCAGCCTCTGCCATAATGACATCGTAATATTTAAGCGTCCCCATCCCTTCATGATTACGGTAAGCAGTGAGTGACTGATTCAGCATCGCGGGTGCATAACCATTCAGAATCGCACGGTACCATAAATCATAGTCATGTGTATAGGGAAGTGATTCATTAAAAAGCCCAATCGCTCCAAACACCTCTCTTTTGAACATCACCGTACAGCCATTAATAGGGTTACCGTGCAGAAAGCAACGTAAATACTCCAACTGATTCGGAAACAGAAGTGAGGCGTTCATCTGAAGTAACTGAGATTGACCGTTAATATAATTGAAGTTGGTATAAGAGATGAACAGGTGGTTCTGCTCCATGAACAGCACCTGATTATTGATTTTGTCACGGTAGAATAAGTCATCTGAGCTGAGCCATGCCACATAATCTCCAGTTGCATGCAAGATGCCGTGATTCAGTGCGGAGGCGGTTCCTCCGTTGCTTTTTCCCAAATAATGAATTCGCGGAAAATACGGTCTTATCAGTTCTGAATGAACGGTCGAGCCGTCATCAACGACAATGATCTCGTAAGGCTCCCAAGACTGTGATAGCACACTTTGTAAAGCATGCTCTATATAAGGGCAGTTATAAAAAGGAATCACTACCGATACTTTCGGTCTCATAACATCCGTCCTTCCCAGTTCGCACGGCAATAGTCCAAAATATCTGTTAAGGACTGACTAAACTCAATTTCTGGCTTCCAGCCCAGGGAAGATACATCTTCCTCCGGTGTTGCAGAAGCATCTGAAAGGATTAGTCTATCCCCCGCCATTCCGTTTTCTAGAATAGAGGGTGCAGCTAGTTCTGGTCCCCAGTCCATTGGAACCGAAGTTGTGGAAAGGCTTATCAGCTGTTCCGAGATATCTCCAAGTGGCCGCTGTATTCCTGAATCAATTCGATAGATGGTTCCATTAGTACCTTCGCGCAATATAAGGTCATAAGCTCTTACAGCATCGCGTACATCCAAAAAATCACGTAAGGCATAGCGAGAGGAAAGTTTAAAGGGAGGGATTTCTTCGCCTGCATACACTTCACTACGAACAATATGCTGTGCCAATAATGAGCAGAAGCCGGTAGAAGGACCGGGACCGATCAGGTTGCAGGGCTCAGCCAGTAGAACGGGCTGTTTAAACAAGGTGCCCCAAGCTAGGGACACCAGCTCTTCTATTGTTTTGCTAAGGCTATATGGATGTGGTGGTCCTGCCACCACACCCGGTTTGAATTTAAGCCGTGAGCCTGCTACAAGAATCCGACTGGCAGGTAAACTTCGCATCGCTTCTAGCAAATATAACGTAGCCATCACATTCGTCTCCATAAAGAGCAAAGGGTTGCGCCAAGACTCAGGCACCGAATTGTTTCCTGCCAAATGAAGGACAGCCTCCGGTGAAGTTTCCTTGATCATCTCAGCTACGGCCTTCCGATTGCTTAAATCACAGTGATAAACCTTAACTCCTTCTGGAAACACAGCGGAAGCCAGGACACCCGCTGTTGATGACGGACGTACCACAGCGGTAACCTCAGCGCCTCCTGCCGAGAACAAATGAACAGCATGTCGACCGGTGAATCCGGCCGCCCCGGTGATTAGTAGTTTTTGCCCTTTCATGGGGACATCTCTGACTGTTTCATCCAGTCAGCCAGTTCTTGCAGCATCAGGGGGTACGAAGGCAACGGAAAGTTAACATCCGTTCTTGTATTCACTAATGTACGATCTTGGACATGTTCATCCTCAGGAATGATTTCCACATCCTCTTTATGAAAAGCAGCCTGAATATACTGAAGCAGCTCATACTTGCTCACCGGCTTCGGATGCGCTAAATGGATCAGCCCCGATACCGTGGAATCCAGCAGTGTATCTACTGCTTTGGCTAATTGGAGTGTAGTGACCCCATTCCACATCACCCGGCGGTATCCTGACACTTGACCACTCTGTGACAGGAACCAATCCATCAGACCAATACCGCCTGAACGGATTTCCGGACCAATAATCGAAGTGCGGATTGTAAGATGTCCAGGTTGCCGCACCTCGCCAAGACTTTTTGAAATCGCATAAGATGACGTGCCATCAGGTACATCCTCTTCTGTGTACCCCCCGCGTGTTCCTTCAAACACGCAGTCGGTACTGATATGAATAAGTCTTGCGTGAACAGCTTCCGCCATTCGCCACAAGTGGTGAGGAAGAAATCCATTCACGTGGTAAGCTCCAATTCTGTCACGTTCTGCGAATTGATTGAGTACCCCCATCGCATTAATGATGCAATGAGGGGAGACGATATCGACCAGCTTCTCTACTCCGGCTATATCGTTCGCATCTACATACAGCCCGCCAAGATCGCTCTTATCCCGGGTTGTATGGAAGACGTGATGCTTGCCCTGGCGGCGAAAATAATCCGCCAGCATATGCCCCGCCATACCGTTTCCACCAAGGATAAGCAGCTTCATTGCAGAAACCCTCCCCGAATCAGGATGCTTTTGATCTCTTCCTGATCCATTAGATTTGTCTCTGAACTGAAGCTATTAAAGGAGACATGAGGATAAGCGCTATAATGTGCCTTTAATTCCGGCATGTTCAGCGTAGGGAGAATTACTAGATACTGTTCATCGTAGACGACAGTGGTTAAGCTTTCGAAATCACTCATTAGAATCTCGTGTATTTTCTCCCCAGGACGAATTCCGGTCTCAACAATACTTACATTGGACTCTCCAGAGGCTTCGATTAACACCTCTGCCAAATCGATAATCCGGCAGGTCGGCATCGTCATGACAAAGATTTCTCCACCTAAGCTAACCTCAGAGGCTTTAAATAACAAGGTTATCGCATCGCGTAATGTGAAAAAGAAGCGGGTCATTTTCATATCAGTAATGCGTACCTGTCCCTTGTCCTTGATCTGCTTCATGAACAAGTGCACTACGCTGCCGTTCGTTCCGAGCACATTACCTCCACGCACGGTTACAAAACGGGTGTTTGAGCCAATTAGGTTGGCGTAGACGAACAATTTTTCCCCAATCGCTTTGGTCATCCCATAGAAGTTCGACGGGTTCGCTGCCTTATCAGTAGAGATGTAAATGGCTTTCTCAACACCATTCACAATGGCAGCTTCAATCACATTCTGGGTACCGACTACATTGGTTTTAAGTGCTTCATAGGGCTGATCTTCACAGACCGGAACATGCTTAAGTGCCGCCAAATGGAAGATGTAATCCACGCCGCGGCAGGCGGCGATCAGCGCATCCTTGTCACGGATATCGCCAATGATAAAACTGAGACGGTGATCCTCGAACTCCCGGCTCATTGCCACTTGTGCAGATTCGCTGCGGGAGAATACGATGATTTCCTTAGGATTTTGAGGCAGAAGTTGCCTAATCAGTTCATGCCCCAGGAACCGGTGCCGCCTGTGACCACAATCCGTTTATTATTGAACATGCAGGTTCCCTCCAAGCAAAAATTTAACTACCTTTACCGAAACATCCGGAGTCAAGTAACCTTCCGGAGCCACCCAATCCCGGCGAAGCGCCGTCATCAGCTTGACGCTGCGCAGAATATTGTTCTGATCTACACCTGACACCACATTACTTCCGCAATCCACCGTTTCTGGACGCTCCGTTGTTCTGCGAATCGTCACGGTTGGCACTTTCATCAAGCAGCATTCCTCCTGTACGGTCCCGCTGTCGGTGATGGCACACAAGGCATGCTGTTCCAAATAAACAAAATCAAAAAATCCGAAGGGCTCATGAAATTCAACGAGAGGGTTCATTGGAAGAGAGAATTGCTCGGTTAGTTTGGAGCGAGTGCGAGGATGAATGCTGCATATTAAACGAATTCCAAAATGCTCAGCCACAGCGTTAAGACCTGACATAATTTGTACAAGGGACTCTGGATCATCTACATTCTCTGCACGGTGTGCTGTTACAAGGAAATACTGCCCTGAGGTAAGCTTCAGCTGCTCCAGAATGCTGCTAGACTGGATCCTTGCTTCAAAATGAGTCATGACCTCATGAATCGGATTTCCAGTTAACACAATACGTCTGCTAGGGAAGCCTTCGCTAATTAGATGTCTTTTACTCTGCTGTGTATATGGCATATTAATGGTTGAAACGGCATCTATGACACGGCGGTTTTTCTCTTCGGGCACTTTTAGGTCATAGCAGCGGTTCCCCGCTTCCATATGCACCACCGGAATACCCATTCGTTCCGCCAAAATCGCGCATAGCGCGCTATTCGTATCCCCCAGAAGCAAGACACGGTCTGGCTGTTCTTTCTGTAAAATGCTTTCTAGCCCTCCGAACATAGCGGCAAGCTGGCCGCCGAGTCCTGCTTGCTTATCCTGCAGCACATAATCCGGCGCTCGCAGTCCCAGCTCCGCAAAGAAAATGCCACTGAGACTGGCGGTGAAGTTCTGACCGGTATGCACCAGAATGTGCCGCTCAGCATGTTCGTCGAGAAGCGGAATGATAACACTGAGGCGGATGATTTCAGGCCTCGTGCCCAAAATCGTCATGATCTTCATGAGTTCACTCCCCTGCCTGTTTGATGATGGTCTGTCTTGGCTCAGTCGGGTGGACTGAGTGTGAAAAGAATAGGGCTCTTATCTGGACTCGGATAATCTACGAGAGTTATACTGTTTATTGCGCGTTTCCGGCCGGATTCGCGGGCAACCGGGGGATTTTTACCCTTCTTTCCGCTCATTTGGCCGGATTCGTAGCAATCTGGGGGATTTTTACCCCTCTTTCCGCTCATTTGGCCGGATTCGCGGCAATATGGGGGATTAATACACCTCTTTTTGCTCATTCGGCCGGATTCGCGGCAATCTGGGGGATTTTTACCCTTCTTTTTGCTCATTTGGCCGGATTCGCGGCAATCTGGGGGATTTTTACCCCTCTGTTTGCTCATTCGGCCGAATTCGTAGCAATCTGGGGGATTTATACACCTCTTTTCGCTCATTCGGCCGGATTCGTAGCAATCTGGGGGATTTATACACCTCTTTTTGCTCATTTGGCCGGATTCGCGGCAATCTGGGGGATTTTTCCCCTCTTGCTCCGCTAGCCACCTTCGCGGCAAGCGGAGCATTTACGCCGCGCGCCGCCGCCCACTCCGGCGGGCCCGGCGGCGCTTGCCCCCGGCGGTGCTCCGCCGCCGGGCAGAACCCTTACGCCGCTTGCGAGCAGCGCGGCGCAAAACCAACGGGCGACCGCTTCGCCGGCGCGCCCGGACTTTGCCGCGCCGCTTGCGGGCGACGCGGCTCGGCAGGCCCTTGCTTCGCGGCGGCAAAGCCGGCGATGCTGCGGGCAGTTCAGGCAGGACAGCGGGTGATTCCACCACGCTGTCTGCCTCGCGCACCGGCGGTGCGCTGCAATAGCGGAGGCTCCACATCTCCGCAAGACCCTGCAGGCGGCTCCGATAAGCCGCTGGGCCATAAACGGCGTCGACGCGCTCCCGCGCTTGGGCGCCTATGGTTATCGCCAGTCCCGGCTGCGCCAGCATGACGTTGACTCTTTCGGCCAGCGCGGAAATGTCCGACGCTGGGACGAGATTTTCGCTGCAGCCTGCTGCGTGCAGAATCTCCCGCAAGCCCCCGGAGTCGTAAGCGACTACGGGCTTTCCAAAAGCCATTCCTTCCAAAGCGGTCATTCCAAAGCCTTCACGGATCAGACTGGGAACAACCAGTACATCCATCGCGCAATAAGCAGATGGAAGACATTCAGCATAACCAACAAATTTAAAGCGGGTATACAGTCCCTCAAGCTTTACCTTGCGGACACAGCGATCATAGTAGCTTTTGTCACCGGCTGAGCCTATGACAACAAATTTCGTATTGGGATGGACTGCGTACACAAGCACAGCCATTTTCACAAAATGTTCCAATCCTTTTTCCTTATTAATAAAGGAAGAAATATAACCGACCAGCTGCTCCTGCGGTTTAATCCTTAGCTCTCGCCGGTGTTCGCCCCGAAGCTTGCTCCAAGCCTCAATCATCATCTCTTTGTCATTCCAAGAAGGGGGTAGCTGGATTACTTTCTCCGCTCTCACTTCCTCTGGAAAGCAAGCTGCTGCCGTCTGTGAAATAGACAGAATCTCATCACTATTCCGATGAATCAGCCCTACACTAATGGGTGTATATTCATTGTCAGTTATCGTCTCTGATATTTTCCATACCACCGGAATGCCCAGTGACTTGGCAGCCATTGCCGGCAAAGCATGCACACAGGTACTTGTAATTATAAACGACGGGCGCAGAGAGGCTAGCCAGTCTGTTAATTCGTGATACTCCCTGCCTTCCTGAAATTTACGAGCATCTGCCTCGAGCCCTGCATAAGGAGTGTACATTCCGTATAAAAGAGGAATCGAGAGCAACTGTACACTTATTCCGCAGCTTCGAGCCTGAGCAGTAAGCTTGCCGTCCTGAGGTGCAACGAGAATACAATTAAAGTACGGAGAAAGCTCCTGAGCGAAAAACAACAACAGCTTCTCCGCTCCGGTAATACTGCGTGTATTGGATACATGTGAAAAGAGGACGATTGTAGCTTTATCAGCCATGGCGTTTCGGCGCTCCCTAACGAGGGCCTGGAGCAGCCATTCACCTCCCTAAAAGTTTTACGAAGCGTTGCTCAAGTTTCTTACTTCGCAGTAAAATTCGCTTCGAAAGCAGTCGCTTTTCCCGAGCCCAGCCACTCAGCTATTCAAGCCGCTCCAGCTGCAATTTCTTATCATAGGTTACAGGCATACGCTGAGGCCGGTTCTACAGTATATCGAGGAAAAACAGATGCCGGCACGACACCTGTCCCCTGCTAAACGCACATTTCCATATCCAGTTCAGAAACAAGCCTAGCCGTAAATTACCGCTAACATCTGGTAAATACGTTTTGCGTAGGTGTGATCCTTAAGCGTCCGTTCAAAAGCGCGCAGTGCGATCGCCCGGCGTTCCTCCTCATGGGTTAGGTAATAACGGATTTTATCCATCATTTCCTGAGGGCTTGCAAAGGTCTCAATTTCTTCACCCGGTTTGTAGAAAGATCCCATATCATCTCTGGCATCCACTAATTGCAATGTGCCTGTTGCTGCAATTTCAAAGGTACGCGGATTAGGAGAAACAGCTGGAATCGAGAGCGTATTGTTGTTAACTACTTCATCAATGTGCGAGCGGTGGAGGTTAATGACGATTTTAGAGCCACTGTAAGCTACCGCTGTTTCTTGTGGCGACATCCACTTACCAATTTCAATACGGTCACCGTACAGCGGGGCCTCAGGCAGACGATCCCACCAGATTCCGTTAATCACCGTGTTATAGTTCATCAGGTCAGGAAGAATCTCACGGAAGAAGTTGACCCGGTTCCAATAGGCGGAGCCAATAAAGCTAACTTCCCGATTCAATGACGAACGTGTTGTAGTAGGACGGTAATGCTCTAGATGAGCAGCAAAGGGGAGATAATGGACCTCAGGGCAACCGAGTCCCCGGTAGAAATCAATACAATTACGTTCAAGTGTGAATACAAAATCGTAGTGTGCTACAATCTTGATCGTAAAGTCAGTGTAATAAGGATCATCTGTAAGCCAAATCGCTGTCCGGACGCCACTAGTGCGAATCGCATCGATCTGCTCAAGCGGCAAATCCATACCGTCCAATACCAGTACAAGATCCGGTCTTTGCGCTGCAGCCAACTCTACTAGATTTTGACGCACGTCCGTTATCGTAACTTGAGCTGTTAATTTTTGCAGAGCGCAAAGAACCGCATCATCTAAAGGGGAGTAAGGGTATCCTTTGCCAGAAGCGACATACATGACATGAATATTCCGTACAGGAAATACTTCTTCAGGACGACCATTCAGAATCGCAAGACGCCCCCGTAAATAGCCCTCATCATAACCGCCTTTGAAACCACTCAGGCGACCACGCAGCTTTTCTTCCTCTGGAGGTGTCAGAGGTAATGGTGGTGTAGGCATAATAAATTCATTATTATTCATAATCCTCGCTCCTTTATCCCGTTATAGATTTCATACACGTGAAGCAATCACATTCAACAGATGAGGCAAACGCGCAGTGAATGTATGGTTGCGCATTGTAGTCCGTAATCCCCGTAAGGCGTAGATTCGACGCTCTTTTTCATGCTTCAGATAGTACTCAATCTTCTGCTGCAATTCCTTTGCGGATCCAAAAGTATCCAGATCATAACCAGGCCGATAATAATTGCCCAGGTCCTCACGTACATCCGTAAGCTGCATAGTACCGCAGGCGCTGATCTCATAGGTCCGCGGATTAATGGAACGTGAAGGAAGGCGGTAGCTATTCCGGTTATCCTGTCCTTCTTCCCACGGGCGGTGAATATTAATGACTATTTTCGCACCACTGTAGTAGTTCGCTGTTTCCTCAGGCGGAATAAAGCCGTTGCTAATAAAAGGCGTAAGCTGATCATAGGTGGCGAGGCGTTCCCAAAATCCCCCGGCGATAAGCACCTTCTTCCCCTTTAGATAAGGTGCCAGTTCATCGAACAGCTCTGTCCGGTTACGAAATGCATTACCAATAAATACAATGTCATACTGATATTGCGGGCCGGTACGGCGTGGGTAGAACATCTTTGGATTGACACATAGTGGCAAATAATGAACCGATGACACTCCAAGGGATTGATAAAACTCCACACAACCCAGCTCATGTGTAAATACGTGATCATAGTGCCTACAAATGACTGAAGTGTCCTCTGTAAAATAAGGATCATCCACAAACCAGATGGCGGTGGGGATGCCTAGCTTTCTTATCTCTGAAATCTGCTCTAAATGATTTTCCGGGAATACGTGAAGCCCATTCATTACTAATACTGCTCCAGGCATTTCCCGTGCCGCGGTTTCCAGCATCGTTTCAGGAGTGCTTATTACAAGCTCACTTACAAGCTGCTGCAGTGCCTCCGTTACGCCAGTGTCGATCGCCTGAAATCCTTGAGGAACATACATTAACTTAAATGGTCGGCAGGCTTCGACCCCTGGAGTATTCAGACGCTGCACAGCTTCACACATGCCAAGACGATATCCTTCGTGATAACCGTCGCGATATTCTCGCGGACGCTTGTGTTTTTTTCTTTTTCTCGCTTTCACGGCCTTCACCCTGCCCCGTCGTATTCTCAAGACAGTATAACTATATGCGGAGTCAGCACTCGCCTCATGGACATCTGTCTTTACTAGAACTAAATTGGCAGATGTCCCCTGTCTTTTGCCCGGCTTGCCCGAACCTTAGATGATTTCATCCACTCACAGGATGCTGGTATACTATAAGAGGTAGTTCAAAAAGTCCGCTTTTGATCACGAAGTACCCCAAGAAGATTACTCGACATCGAATATTGAATTCAGGCGAAACTTCCGGTGCTCACGTAGCTTCCACTACGCTCCGCTCCTCAGTTTCTTCCTTCTTTCAATCTTCTCGGTGCTGAAAACCGTACTTTTTGAACACGCACTATAATGGTCTAGCTCGAAGCTCTAATCTCGTCATATCTGTCCGGAATAGATTATTTTCTGGCATTCACAGGGGGGCACTATGAATAACACCACGCTTTACTTGCGTCATGCAGAACTGCTGCGTGATCAGGTTCCATCATTCCAAACCTATCCATTTTATCTGCCAGCCGTAAGAACACTGGATCGGCTTATTTTTCAAAAGCCAGTAACCTTTCTTGTCGGGGAGAACGGCACAGGGAAATCTACCTTGTTAGAGGGAATTGCTGCTGCGTGGGGCTTTAACCCTGAAGGTGGAACACTTAACTTCTCTTTTAACACTCGTTCCTCGCATTCGAGTCTCTATGAGTATTTTAGAATTGCTAGAGGGGTTAGACGTCCGAAGGACGGCTTTTTTCTACGCGCGGAGAGCTATTATAATGTGGCTTCCTACATTGATGAATTAGATGAACAGCCTGGCTTCACCCCACCGATCAAGAACTCCTACGGAGGGAAATCCCTGCACGAGCAATCACATGGAGAGTCTTTTTTCGCAGCGTTCGTTCATCGTTTCGCTGGCCGTGGACTTTATATCCTTGATGAACCTGAAGCGGCTCTATCTCCGCTGCGGCAAATGTCTCTGCTGGTGCGTATGCATGAGCTTGTTCAGCAGGACTCACAGTTTATTATCGCAACCCATTCACCTATTCTGATGTCCTATCCGGAAGCTGAAATTTTTCTTCTAGAGGGTGAGGGCATCCGTTCTGTCGCCTTGGAGGAGACGGAGCACTATACCGTGACCAAAGCATTTATGAATGACCGTCAGGGCATGCTGCGTGAGCTTTTAGAGGATGAATGAATAGATAAACAAATAAAAACAGCAAGTCTCCATAATCGGAAACTTGCTGTTTGATTTGTTCCTTAACTTAACGTCTTACAATCCCTACGAGCTTGTGTACAACCCATCCGAACATGACTACAACCATCATATCGAAGCACACATTAAACAGGAATAAATGCTTACCGATATCAGCCCTTCCGTCCCCAAGAATCGGAACCAAGAAGGAGAAAATCCCTATCAGCCCTAATAACATCAGCAGTTCACCGGCAACTCTACCACGAACATCCCTACTGCGGAAGTATTGGAACAATGCCCCGGCAAAATACAGCAGATAAAATAGGGAGAGGAATCCAAGCGTATGCGGAATATGCTTGTTCTTGAATTCGCTCCATCCGCTATAAGTATACGATAATGCGCCTGCTGGCTTATTTTCACTCTTCTCATAGTTCCCTAAATAATAAGGGCGAATCGCCATACTGTTACTCGCAGCATATTCCATATTATCTATTAACCGTCCTGGATGTTTTAAGTAGAAGAACAATACATCCTTATGGGATACCCGGTCGTAGAAATCCGGTACCAGCGAAGGATCATCCTGTTTGATCACTGTATCGGTCTGAAAATAATTCGTGCCCGCAAGTACCTCCAACCGCTCCGGCAATCCGAGATCCTGCAAATCTCCCTTCACATCCGGTGATTCGTTTAATATCCCAAAAAACACAGTCTGATACAGGTTAATATGCTTCAGCTCTTTTGGCGCCGTCACGTACATAACGATGGATACCAGAAATATCGCAATCGAAAAGCGTAAGGCCAGCTTTCTCCATTTTCGTTCACCATCAAGCGTCATAAACCGCAGGAAGATCAATGCAAAGGCAATCCCAATCGGCGCATTCTGAATTTTGGAGGTGACCAGAAACAGTATCGCAATAAAAAATAAGGTTAACCCCTTTGTCGTAGGCTTTTCTTGGCTAGTTAATCTTAACCCCAGCGCAAAGGTCAGCAGCATAAACACCATCGATACCGGTTCTCCAAACAAGGAGTTGAAGTATGCCAAATACCCAATATCGTAAAATACAAACAAAATAGCTGCACCTAGCAGCAGCCCCGTAACATAAGAGCCGCGAGCATTGTACTTCACCAGCAGCCAGGTCGCCACCAGTAAAAGAAGACCGTAAACTGCACCGAGCAATCTAACATCAAAAAAGCTGCCATGGATGAGACCGCCGATCAACCTCGGTACAAGCACAACCAAAATCTGTGAAGAAGGATAGAAGCCCCTAAACAAATTCTCATACGCAAAACGAGAATGGCTAAAATTAAAAAACTGGTCGGTATACGATGCTGCAGTATCATAGTAGTTCAGACCGATGGTATTCATCATACGCAGGAAATCTCCATTATCGGCAACCCCAATAAAAGGTCCTACGAATAGCAGATAAATAATGAGACCGCAGCCGGTAAGGCTTACGAGATACTCCGGTTTCCAGAACTTTTTCATGATTCCCCCTATCTCTGTGGTAACAGCTTCACATATTCGTCGGACAAATTCATTAGCTTCAATACATACTCATAATCGCTCTGATATTTCGAGAAATCCGTTACCGGCTTGAGCGTATCCAGCGACACAGCTTCACCATCTGCAAATCCTTTTCCAGGGACATAGAGAATGTCATCATTAAAGAAGGAGCCGGAAGGCAAATAATACCTCATGCCTAACACATTACGATCAATGTTGAGCAGGTCATGACCAAATGCTGTAAATCCTTCTTGTTGTAGTGAAACGCCCATTAAATTAGCTATCGTAGGAAGGATATCTAGTTGTCCTCCCGTACGCTCTACTACCTTCCCTTGCTCCATTCCCGGCACACGCACAATGAGTGGAATATTAAAGCGGCTGATCCGGGAATCATATGGAACACCAAGTGCGCTTTCCACTTGCTCCGGCGGAACATCCTGAGGCTGAAGGCCAAAGTGATCACCATACATAACCAGAACAGTGTTATCCCACAATCCATTTTCTTTCAAACCTTCTATTAAAGTACCTATGGCATAATCAGTATAGTTTATAGCAGTCAAATAATCACCAAGCATCGTATCCTTCAAATTATCAGGCACAGTGATTTTCTTAAAGGAATCAGGGATTTTGAAAGGATGATGACTCGATGCTGTCACCATCTGCGCGTAAAAAGGAGTACCTTTCTTCTTTAGCTCTGCCAATTTCTCGACACCCGTAATATACAGCTGTTCATCGGAAGCACCGAACGCATTAAAATGATCATTCGTAAAATAATCTTTATCATAATAGCCGTTAAAACCAAGCGCCGGGTAAAGCTCATTCCGATTCCAAAAGCCTACTTTATTCACATGAAAGGTGTACGCCTCATATCCTTTATCCCTTAGCAGACGTGGTAAGCTTGGCAATTCTCTGTCCCCGAATCCGGTAGACATGGCCAACGTACCAATCGGATAAATTGACGTATTGCTCATGAATTCCGCATCAGATGTATTCCCTGGACCAATCTGCTGATAGACATGAGGGAAATAAAAGCCCTCATCTGCTAACTTATTCATGACTGGCGTCAATTCTTGCCCATCCAGGGATTGATGCAATGGGAAATTTTGAAAAGCTTCTAATTGTAGCACAATTACATTTTTACCCTTTTGTGAGCCAAAATAATCAGGAGTCGTACCCGCTGGCTTGTCACTATATGGATAGGAAGATTGCAGCGCATCAACCTTCGCGATCGTATCCTTAATATCTCCCGTTCCAATAAGATTGTTATCTTCTTTAATCTTAATCGCTGCAACGACCTCATAATTTATAAATCCGGCAGTTTCTGCCTGTACAAGCTCATTCGTAATCCCCCGAGCAGAGTGAACAGAATATGCCGATAAAGAAAAACCTCCAATAATGGATACCAGAATCACCAGCACCTGTACTAATCCTGTCTTCCGGTAACTATAGCGTTCACGCGGGTAGGCTTTTCCTTGTCTCCATCTGCGAATCAAGCCGTAGATGGCGAAGATAACAAAATCCGCGAAGAATAAGTAATCAATACTCTTTATAGTAGATTCTACGCTTGCCTTCACTTGAAATACCTGATTAATTTCGGATAAGGCTAGATAGGTTGGAACAGAACCAAAGTGATTAAAATACACACTAGCTGCGAACAGCAACAGCGATAAAAAACCATTAAATATCCAATAGACGGTTGTTCTCACCCTAGATGGCGTAAGCACTGTTAAAATCCCCATGATAAAAAGGACTGGCGCTACATCCGCTGCAATCCATTCCCAAGCAATTCTATCAAAGAACAACACTCTCAAAAACAACAGCTTTAACCATAACAATATAACAACGATAAAGAAATGGGCACGATCCTGCCCTTGCTTTTTCACGAATAATCCCCTCTTACATGTTCATTTGTTCGAAATATTAAATATATTCTATTATTTTGTAAAATATCAGGCTGTTCTAGTATAACAATACTTACTTTTTTTATCAAAATGGTAGAATTATTTACCACTAAAAAAAGAGATGCCCCACCGCCCTTCGGCTTTGGAACATCCCTGTTAACTCTGAGTTGATCAATCTTTAGACGATTGAAGTATGCTTAAGCAATCTTTTAATAGAACGGTTCGCTTCATTCAGAACAATTTCTTTATCTACAGTCTTCAACAGACCTCTTTCCATCACGATCTCCCCATCGATAATCGTAGTTTCCACATCCGCCCGGGTAGCGGAATATACAATTCTAGAGATAGGATCAACGTCGTAGGAGGGGAAGGTGTGGAAATTGAAGAGATTCAAAAGCACTAGGTCTGCCTTTTTACCTACCTCAATACTACCGATCTTCTCTTCCATTCCTACCGCTTTTGCCCCGCCTATAGTTGCCATACGAAATACACTTCTCGCATCCATCGTCGTAGGTCCATGTTGAGGCTTCTGAATAATTGCCGCAAGGCGCATTTCATTAAACATATCTAGATTATTATTGCACGGTGCACCGTCAGCACCTAGACTTAGTGACACATGATCATGGAGCATCCCCGGTGTATCTGCAATTCCAGAGGCTAGTTTCAGATTTGAACCGGGGCAATGACTTACATGGACTCCGCGATCTCGCAATATGCGCCGCTCCTCAGCATCCAGCCAAACACAGTGCGCCAGTATTAAGCGCTCATTAGCTAATCCTAGATGGTCCAGGTAGACGATGTTACGCATTCCGGTCATCGCCTGCACAATCTCAATTTCCCCTAAGTTCTCAGAAGCATGGGTATGGACCTTCACATCATACCTTGCGGAGAGAACTCGTACCTCGGTTAATAAGGGCTCGGTGCAGGATATTACAAAACGCGGAGAGAACGCATATTGAATTCGGCCATTGCCATAGCCATTCCATTTTTCAAGCAAATCCACACTTTCCTGCAAAGAAGAAGCAGTGTCTTCTTGCAGTGCTTCAGGCACATCTCCTCCTTTTTGATCCATCATCACCTTGCCGGACAATGCCCGAATTCCACTTTTAGCAATAGCCTGAAAAGCATAGTCCGTATGATGGACAGTCTCCATATCAACAATCGTAGTGGTTCCGCTGGAGATCAGTTCCCCAATACCAAGCATCGCCGAATAATAAAGGGATTCTTCATCATGCGCAGCTTCTAACGGCCAAATCCGTTTACGCAGCCAATCCATAAGCTCCAGATCATCTCCCTTCCCACGGAATAACGTCTGGCATAAATGAATATGTGTCTGAACAAAACCGGGGATTAAGGTCCGGTTTGTGGCATTGATTACCTTTTCCTCTCCCTTCGGGATCAGGTCAGTGCCGATCTCTACGATGATATCGTCCTTAATTCGAACATCCCCGACAAGCATATCCTCCTGCTTATTCATGGTAATGATTTCAGCATTTTTAATTAGGATGTTCCCCATTGTGCTTCTCCCCCTCATTATTCATTCGTTTGCCGCTCCACGATGTAACAGAAAAAGGCCACAAAAATATGCCTTAGCATATTTTCGTAGCCAGAAATTTACGGTTCCCGGTAGAGACCCTTAAACCAATTATTAAGGATATACGAAAAGAAACTATTCTATTCCAAATTTGAATAAAACAATCATAAAACAAAGACAGGTTTAGTGTCAACACAAGTTATTTAAAATAACACAAAACTTAAATTTAGATGTTTTTACGTAAATATAAATAATTCACCCCTTGTTTATGTTATAAAACCTAACTCAAACTTTGGTTTTCCGCACTATTATTCTAATAACTCATTAATTCCGCTTTTTATACTCGTCCTATTACCCGAACCGATAGCCGCGCTTTTAATAAAGTAATAGCGAGGAGGAGATCAAATGCCAACAATTTCTCAAACCCCAAGTGAGTTGCAAGCATTCATTACCGCTGCTGAAAAAGCATGGTTCGAGGTCTACGATTCTGCCGATTCCCGTAGAGTGATCCGCGTTGACGGTGCTGATTATTATCGTCTGCCGGTTAGATTCAGCACCAGAGCGAAGGTCATTTCATATTTTAGAAAATACTGGGGTATTACAATGAGCAACACCATGTTCTGTAATTTACAAACCGTTTCTAGAAACAACAGACTCTACGTAATATCGGGAGATACAGGAACCATTGCTTTTATCCCAAGAAGACTCACCGTTACGGGTCGCACATCAACAAGAATACGCCTTACAGCAGTTCTGTCGATAGATGATATGAGCGATGAAGATATCGTTAACGTTCGTTATCTAATCGGCGTATCAGGAAATAGACTGCTCATCCTTAACCGAGATCAAAAAAATACTGACCCACGATACCAGACCTGCCGTTAATGAAAATCTCCATAATCTTATAAACACAAAAACGCTCCTATGTAGAAATGGAGGGATCACCCAACCATCTCCATAGGAGCATTTTCTTTGTGCATCTATTTACCGCCAGCTATCCTAGACGCAGTCATCGTTCTAGTACACAACCAGCTTGTTTATGTTGAAGAATCCGGACGCTGTTCCGGTTTCAGCACCTTCTCGAATACTGGAAAGTTCGCCGTGCGGTTTGGAAAATCCACTTCACCTCTATGGTCATAACCAAGGCGAGGATAAATTTCAAGTGCTCTAGTATTCTTGGCATAAGTATCTAACCGAATACTTGTGTAACCATTACGTGCTGCGTAATCCTCTGCAAAAGCAATTAACCTAGTCGCAATCCCTTTACCCTGAATCTGTGGATGGACTGCTAAACGATGCATAATCAGATGTGGCCCTTGATTTTGCTTCCACTCGATCTTCTTATATTCCTCAGAAGCATTCTCATCCAATACAAGAATACCTGCGATAGCCTGATCCTCTTCACATACATATAAGGTACCCTGCGCGATATCCAGTTCGATAATCTCTCTATTCGGATAGCGCTCATCCCACTGGTCGCTTCCAGCGGCCTGCATAACTTGTACACATTTTGAGATCAATTCCATAATCTCTTCTATCTCTTCCTGTCTAGCTTTTCTGATCCCATTTCCTACTTGCATCCTGCTATCCCCTCTTTCTTATCGACATCTGAAAACCGTTTAAATAGATTCTCGTTTTAGAAGTCTATCATATTCGGAGACAAATTCCGATAGTAGGATGATTCCAGAGAGGAAGCAGTCCCTCTAAGTTGAGGGACACGAAAGATCAGTATAACGCGTCATAGATTAGATCTCCGGGTCCCTTCCTCTTAATTCACCTGCTGCTTAATTAAACTCCAGTTTATGCCCGTCCTCGAAGCCCTTGGCGAAACCGGCGTCGAACCCCACGTTGTATGCTTCGGTGTAGCCCTGCTGATAGGCGTCTGCCGGTGGCGTTTCCGGCGAAACGCCCAGGTCCGGGGGGAGCGGAATAACCTGTGGAGCAGGTGGAGCCTCGACAGCCGGCACTACATGTACCGGTGCGTGAATAACTCTTACCTTTCGAACAAGCTTTCGGCGGAGCCTTCTTTTCTTACGTACCAAAAGGCCTTTCTTCGTCTTACCGTAACGAACGATTTTCCGAGCATGCCCTCTGCGAGGTTTGCGGGCTAGACCTCTACGAACTTTCGTTTTACGCGAGAGCAGCAATGTACGTCTGCGGGTTCTGCCCGAACGTAATGTTCTAAGGCTTTTTTTCTTCATGCTTCTATTCCTCCTGTGCTCCATGATCTCTGGAGGTTCCTACGGCGTATGCCTTGCTCAGCCAGGGCGCAGCAGGAATTCCCCGTTTCGGTTGATGCAGTGAAATCCCGGACATCATCCGGCACATCGCGCTCTGATACCCACTTAGGATTCTAATATTGTCGCTCAATTTACGGGCCGTCAGCTCAGATTGCCCCGTCAATTCGGCGATGCTCTCCAAGATGGCCGCCAATGCAGCCTGACTGCGCGAAATGGAGCGGATCATCTCCAGCTTGACGGCATGTTCAGAGAGACGGTCCCCGCTCATTTGCTGTCTTCCCCAAAACTAAACCCATCACCTGACATGTCACCAAAACCTTCTCCGCCGCCATCATCTTCACCACTGCCCAACACTGCTTTTAAATTGCTGTAGAGTCCATTCTCCAGTTTGGTCAGCCCTTCAACCATCTCCACGATGACTTCGTGAATAGAGAGGGATTCCTTTAGCTGCTCACCGTGGGATTCGAAAGCTCTAGCATGGATATGATGCTGTGCCCACTGCTTTACCTTTTCAGCTTCAACCGCCTTAGCTTCCAGAATCATTGCAATGTTCCACTGGATAGTGGCGGTCGACTCCAGCATTTGCAGATATGCTTGTTCTCTGCTCATCATCCGCCTCCTGCTCCTATAGCGTTACTCTTCGTCTTGACCGTTCAGTTCCTTAATTACTCTGCCTACCCCTTCAGCCATCGCTTCTTCCAGATCTGCAAGTGCGTTCAAGTAAGCAATAATATTCTTGTTTACCTGAGTTGAGCTTTCGATCATCCCGCTGATACCGTCAAAATCGGGATCTGCATCTGGCAGATCGTGGACAATTTGCGACATACGGACAGCCACGTGGCGCTCTGCGTCTAGAATCCGCGCCATCTGTTCGTGCGTATGGGCCATGTGCTGCAGGACTTTAGTTATTTTATTCTGCACCTTCATGTCTCCTTTGCTCAAACGCCCTGCTACAGCATATGCGGCAGAAGCCGGGACGGTGCCGGGGATATAAGAGGCCGCCAAGCATTTCAGCGGGAATTATAAGGCATAAAGTATGGTGTGAAACTTAAACTTTCTTATATTTGAATAGAAAATGTTAATAATTGCTGCCTGCTTATAAATGGATTAAAATGTGAAATGCGCATTCTATCATTCACAAAGATTGGAGGGGGAACTATGAAGCTTGGAAGCCAACGGATCGATTTGGCGCCTTTAAATGCTGCAGAGCTTTCACTAGCCACAGATAACTACGCGGAACTTCAGCAACATTTGGGTTTAAACGCCATTAGTGCCGAGCTTGACGATGACATGCAATATGCAATGAAGATACGGCTCAAAAAAGTGCGGCAGGAACCAGAGCATTACCTATGGTTGACCAATTGGGCAATCATTCATCAGAAAGATCAATGCATTATCGGGTTCATTATTCTTAAAGGGTATCCGAATGAAAAAGGCGAGGTTACTATAGGTTACGTGATTGATGAGAAATATAGAAGAAAAGGATACGCTACTGAGGCATTGCGGACGATCAATACGTGGATTCTCAGCCATCCCCAAGCCATCTATGTAATCGCTGATACTGAAAAAGATAATATTGCCTCTTATAAAGTATTGGAGCGCTTAGGTTCAGAAAGGTACCTAGAGACTGAGGATTTGATCTGGTGGAGAATCGCAAAAGAACTTTCATGAGCTCCCGACTCCCTTCCTACTTTCCAATATTACAAAAAAAGCACTGCCACTTATGGCAGTGCATCCTTTAGCTTCTCTCCCGCCTCCCGCAGAGACTGGAACGTGCCCGCATCACTCCACCACTCCTTGAGGACATCATAGCTAAGCCTGCGGTTGGCAGCATATATATTATTTACATCGGTAATCTCCAGTTCCCCTCTCTTGGAAGGGGATACTTGGCGAATGATATCAAACACAGCTTCATCGTACATATAAATACCTGTTACACAAAATTTAGTCTTTGGATGCTCCGGCTTCTCTTCGATATATGCAATCCAAGCAGAATCTTGACTGTCGAATACGGGAACACCGTATCTACGAGCGTCATCCACCGGCTTCAACAATACCTTCGCTGTTCCTTCAGGCTGTCGAAGATAGCTCTCCACATAAGGCGTCAGATCATCCATAAATAGATTATCCCCAAGCAATACGACAAACCGTTCTCCAGGGAAAATGAATCCTTCTGCTAAATCAAGAGCCTCTGCAATGCCTCCAGCAGCCTCCTGAATTTTGTAGGTCAGAGATACACCAAAGGCTGCACCGCTGCCTAAAAAATCCGTATACAGACCAGCAGACTGCTTGCTGATGACCAGAAGAATGTCGGTAATTCCTCCTCGGCGAAGCCGATCTATGCCGTAACACACCATAGGATATTTGCCGACCGGAAGCAAATGTTTGTTCATAAGCCGGGTCAGCGGTTGAAGTCTGGATCCTGTTCCGCCCGCCAGTATGACTCCTTTCACTTACTTTCCTCCTCTTTATCTAAGTCCTTTGCCTTCGGATCTGCACTTTATATGAAAAGTATTGGATCCACATTCCATTTGTTCATAAAAAGCTTACGATTTCGTTCCACCAGCTCCTGCAGCCCGGTGTGGTATACCTGCTTAAAGCTCGCACTTCCTTCATGGTGTATAAGGCAATCCCCTGCAATGAGCAATCGGTATCCCTTTAGCCTGGCGCGATAGCAATAGTCATCGTCCTCGTAATGTCCAGGTGAGTATCTCTCATCCAGCAGACCTACGGAAGTAAGTAACTCTCTTTTGAATAAAAAACATAATCCTACCAACCGTTTAGTCTCCAGCCATTTTTGAGGATTGGAACGGTTAGTTCTCTCTGCAGCCTTATGAAAATCCAACAGACTGTCATAATCAGTCTTCACCTGTTGACGTCCACTCGCATAGTTAGTCACAGGTCCAACAATACCTACTTCAGGAGCACTATATAATGATCTCTTCAGATTGGTTAACCATCCGTGGGAAACCACCACATCATTGTTCAGCAGCAATAATTCATCACCCGATGCTAACAATAAGCCCATATTGCATGCGGATGGAAAACCTCGATTCTCAGGCAAAGAAATAAACGTTATACGATTCGCGCGGCAATAGGCATCCGTTCCATCCGTTGAAGCATTGTCTACAACGATGATCTCGTAAGGCAGCGGAGTATAGGCACGAATCGATTCCACACAGGACCGCAGCAGAGGCAATGCGTTGTAGGTCGGAATAATAATACTGGTCATCGTCATATCCGGTTCCTCCAAGCGGCTACTTGTCTGCGGTATTCGCGCTGCGTTTCATTATTTCGTAGGCCCCCATCATCACGACGGGAAAGCACCTCAAGGAGAGCCTCTGCGTGATCCCCTATGATCAGTTTCTCCACTGCATTTCCAGCGCCTATGTTCGCCTGACGCAGCCGATTATGCTTAATCACATTTACTGTTCCCACTTTCTCCACCCTTAGCTTTTTCAATACAGAAAGAGCTTGGGCT
Organism: Paenibacillus sp. RS8; assembly: GCF_041956825.1. Classification (NCBI taxonomy): domain Bacteria; kingdom Bacillati; phylum Bacillota; class Bacilli; order Caryophanales; family Paenibacillaceae; genus Paenibacillus; species Paenibacillus sp. RS8. Next base: position 290,355 of record NZ_CP168131.1, read on the forward strand.
TTAGGAGGAACTATTAATTCACGGTAGCCTATGGTCTCAAGCGCTCGCCGAGAAAGCGCGTGCGGGACAGCCGTCATAGAGCTAACTCCGAGATCGTACCGTCCTAGAGCATAATTCAGAAACAGCTTGCTGCGAGTGACATCGTCGCATAATCCAAAAGAAGGCATCAGTGGATCCAAATCATTAAGAGCCACATCAATTCCTCCATCTACCGCAGCTGTGAATAATTCGAGCTGAGATGCAGGAATGACCATGTCTCCGTCCAGAAAGAGCAGAATATCTCCTCGACTCAGCTTCGCGCCAATAGCCCGCCCTACGTCATGTCCGACAGACTCCGGACAATGTACAATTACAGCTTGACGATGTTGTCTGGAAATGGGAAAGCTGCTATCGCTGCAACCGTTCAGCACGACGATTATTTCAGCAGGCTCCAACCGGGATGCCTGTTGTAGCAGACGTCCCAAGGTCTGCTCCTCGTTACGCGCGGAGATAATAACCGACAAGGTCCCACGTAAGCTCGGTAGTTTCATTGCCTCACGACCTACCTTTGATTGCCGAGACAAAATAGGCGATCGAACGGCAGCGGCTTCTCTTTTTACAGAACGATTCGCTGCCCTTTGACGGGGTGCCCGTGTCGTTTTGGACGGACGAGCTGCTGAACGTTTCTTTACCGTACGAGTTGCTGTTCCTCGTCGAACGGTGGAGCTGCTAGATACTTGTAACAGAGCAACCATCATCTCACCATCTCTCTGCGCCGGGTTCCGTCGCTAAACCCTGCCCTGTTTCCCCGGTGTTCAAGCAAGAGGGATACAGCCTCCATATGATCTGTTGTAATCAACTGCTGCAAAGGATCTGTGCCATCTTCCTTACGTCTGACTGCATTCAGTTTCCCTACATGTACTTTGTGAGCAGCCACCACACGTAAACCACTCAGAACTGCCTGAGCATGTGCCAAAGGGGGACGAGATAATGATTCACTCCCTAAGATTTCAAGCGCTCTCCGGCTGATTGCGTGCGGAACTGCCGTCATCGAACATCCTTTTAGATCCGGACGGCCAAGCAAAATATTGAGTGCATGTTTGGACAGTACTACCGGATGTGGTGAAAGTTTTCGTACCGGTCCGGAATAATCATTAAGCGCTATGTCTGCCCCACCGCTAATAGCGGTGACGAAAGGACGTAGCCCCGTAGCAGGAATCACTAAATCTCCATCTGTAAACAAGAGAACCTCTCCCTTGGCTGCCTCTGCTCCCACACTGCGACCAGCGTCATGACCAAGCGGCAACTCATAGGAAATAACATGTGCACCAAGCGAAAGAGCAATTTCTGCCGTTTGATCGGCTGATCCGTTGACGACTACAATAACCTCGCAGCGCGGATGGACCCCTCTAGCTCCGGATATCACTCCCGCAATGGTTTTAGCTTCGTTCATAGCCGGAATAATTACGGAAACATAGGGATTTGGATGGTTAACGATAGGGACTGCAGCGACTTGCCGCACTGGGCGTGAAGTCCGCCGCTTGATCCGAGAGACCCGCCGTCCTGTGCGGCGGGCAGAAGTACGTTTGGGCTTCATGCTCATCCACCTTCCTTACAGAGCCTATTCGTCAGGCTGAGGGTTACATCACAGTTTATGTACTGCGCCGAACAGGGTAACGGCCTTTGTCTCCTGTCGAGTGGAAAACAGGACAAATGTACTCACCGCCAAACTTTGGCTGAGACATTTGCTTGTACCTAGTATGCTATGGGACACCGCTAACCCTAAACGCTGCATTATCCCTTATTTGAATTGCTAATGGACTCCATAGACGCTATTGTCCGGAAAAACACCAAAGAATGCCCTATTCCTAAATTACGTTATCTGGATCCGGAAGCCGTAGCGGGTGACTAGGACTCGGCGGTACATGTAGCTAACGACCCAAAAAACAACAGAGCAGCGATCTCCATAAGAAGAATCGCTGCTCTGTTATTTTAAGAGAGACGATTTGAAATTTAATCAAACACTCGATCATCCACTGCCGGTTTGGCTAAAGGTGCGCCGATAGCAATCCAAGAGATGACCCCGTAGAAATGAGGAGTTTCGCGCAAGCGCACCACTTGTATCACTGCATCTCCATTAGCTCTGCTCTTTAAGGAAGCATAGAAGTAAGGTTGATTCGTCATGGCGACGAGCACATAACCCGTATGACCGAAGTTCTCATCGAATGATACGGTCACCTCCACACTCTCAGCATCTCCATTGAACATAAATGCTGTCATACCGAACTGCTGGAGCGCCTCTCGCTTTCCTGCAGTCTGAATCGGACTGAAGGATAGATGTTCAGCATTGACAGAATTCACTGCCAAATGGGCTCCGTTTACTGCACCGGGCGCAATATGATAATCCTGAACGCTTTCTTCCTCCAGATGACGGGCTTGAATGGCAAATGAAGAGATTTTGGAAGCTACAACCGCTTCATCCTGAAGCTCCGTCGTCCCTACTGCACCATCGGCCAGATGAGTGGACTCGATGCTGCCTGCCTTAAGCTTCAATCCGTCGATGCTAGCATCCTGAAGCAGCGCTGCGCTACGTGTTTCATCCGCAAGATGCTCCAATTTGATGATACCGGGCTGCAAATGTCGATCTGCCACGATCTGGTCAGCAAGATGCTCTCCATACACACTCCATGGCTGCAAATGTAAAGAATTCACTGAACCTTCGGCCAGCTTTTCTTCGGTGATACTTCCTTCCGGCAACAGATCGGCGCTACGCACCTCTTCTGACAGATGCCCTAAGGTGATGCTGTCGGATCGAATGTGACGACTATCCACCGCATCCGCTGCCAAATGACCACCATAGACGCTACCAGGAGCCAGATGGAAAGAATGGATGGATCCACCCTCCAATTTTTCTCCTGTGATACTGCCATCCGGCAACAAATCGGCGCTAAATACTTCTTCTGCTAAATGATTCAGAGCGATGCTTCCAGACCGGAGATGACGGCTATCTATCGTATCACTCGCTAAATGTCCCCCATACACGCTGCCCGGAGACAAATGAAAGGCATTAATAGATCCACCCTCCAATTTCTTTCCGGTAATACTGCCGTCTGGCAGCAGATCAGAGCTACGAACCTCTTCTGACAGATGAGCCAGACTAATCTCTCCGTGTCGGATATGACGGCCTTTTATTGTACTTGGACTCAGATGACTTCCATTTACACTTTCAGGCGCTAGATGAATAGAATCTACGGATGCTTCCGCCAGCTTCTCACCAGTAAGGCTACCATCTGGCAGCAGGTCAGCACTACGAGCCTCTTCTGACAGATGAGCTAAAGTGATCTCACCATGCAGGATGTGACGCCCTTCTACTGTCCCCGAACTCAGATGACTACCATCCACACTTCCAGGCACCAGGTGAATAGAATCTACGGATTGATTTGCCAGCTTCTCACCAGTAAGGCTACCGTCTGGCAGCAGATCAGCACTACAAGCTTCTTCCGACAGATGAGCCAGCGTGATTTCACCGTACCCAATATGTCGGCCTTCTACTGCACCCGGACTCAGATGACTGCTCCCTACACTTCCAAGTGCAAGATGGATAGAACTTACCGATTCTTCTGCCAACTTCTCGCCAGTAATACTGCCATCCAGTAACAAGTCCGCACTACGCGTTTCTGCTGCTAGATGAGCCAGTGTGATTTCGCTGTTTCCGATATGGCGACCTTCTACTGCACCCGAACTCAGATGACTACTCCCTACACTTTCAGGTGCAAGATGAGTAGAATCTACGGATTCTTTTGCCAGCTTATCCCCGGTAATACAGCCTTCCGGTAACAACTCCGAACTACGTACTTCTTTAGCTAGATGTGATAGGGTAATCTCACCGTACCCGATATGCCGGCCCTCTATTGTATCCAGACCCAGATGATCGCCATTTATACTTCCAGGTATTAGATGACTTGAATTCACAGATTCTTCTGCCAGTTTTTCTCTGGTAATACTGCCGTCTGGAAGCAAGTCTGAGCTACGTGCATCGTTAGCTAGATGAGCCAGTGTGATCTCACCGTACCCAATATGACGTCCTTCTATTGTATCTGGGCTCAGATGACTGCCATTTACGCTTCCAGGTATTAAATGAATTGAATTCACAGATTCTTCTGCTAGCTTTTCTCTGGTAATACTGCCGTCTGGAAGCAAGTCTGCACTACGTGCGTCGTTAGCCAGATGGGCCAATGTGATCTCACCGTACCCGATATGACGTCCTTCTATTGTATCTGGGCTCAGATGACTGGCATTTACGCTTCCAGGTATTAAATGAATTGAATTCACAGATTCTTCTGCTAGCTTTTCTCTGGTAATACTGCCGTCTGGAAGCAAGTCTGCACTACGTGCATCGTTAGCTAGATGAGCCAGTGTGATCTCACCGTACCCGATATGACGTCCTTCTATTGTATCTGGGCTCAGATGACTGCCATTTACACTTCCATCCACTAAATGAACAGAACCTACAGATCCCTTTGCGAGCTTCTCGCCGGTAATACTACCGTTAGGCAGCAGCTCAGAACTAAAAGTCTCTTCTGCCAAATGAGCGAGTGTGATCTCTCCATGCCGGATGTGACGGCCTTCTACTGCACCAAGACTCAGATGATTTCCGTTCACACTTTCAGGTACAAGATGAATAGAATCAACGGATTCTTCTGCTAGCTTCTCCCCAGTAATACTACCCTCTGGCAGCAAGTCGGAGCTGCGTGCATCTTCTGCTAGATGAGCCAGCTTGATCTCACCATATCCGATATGCCGTCCTTCAATCGTATCCGCACATAGATGGCTGCCGTCTACACTGCTCGGTGAAAGATGCTGGGAATCCACAGCCTCTTTGGCCAGCTTAGAGCCGCTTATACTGCCCTCTTGTATTTGAACCGTAGAGATGGAATTAGGAATAATATGGCCATTTCCAATGGACAACGGCCGGATATGCGCTCCGCCGATGCTTCCCGGATTCAAATGTCTGCTCTGAACCGCACTGTCACTAATGGATTTTGATTGAACTACATTCACAGATAAATGCTCTGCCTGAACTGCCGACGCTGCTAATTTACTAGAATCTACACTTCCGTCGGCAAGCTTAGCCGAAGTGACCGATAAATCACTAATCTTATCTGTCGATACACTTTCCGGGGACAGCTTTAACGACGTCACTACATGATCTGCCAGATGATGCGGCTGCACTGCTCCAGCAGCCAAATGAATCTCCCTCACCGCAGCAGAAGCCAGCTTATCGCCTGAAACCGAACCGGACTGAATCGCAGCTGCAGTCACACTATTTTCTCCGAGATGTCTCCGTTCCACAGCTCCAGTGGCAAGATGATCTTTATCTACCACAGCATCCTGCAACGCACGGCCGCTCACGCTGGCATCGGCTAGATGTTTCTCCTCCACTGCACAAAAAGCAATATGCTCCCCACTCACCACTTCACGGGCAATCGTGCTTCCAATGACCGATCCTGCTGCTAGTTTCGCCGAGCTCACCACTCCGTCGGCTAACTTGGCGGAAGTTACGCTCTGTGGACGAAGTTGCTCCGCACCTACAGACTCTGAGGCCAGCTTTTCTCCAGTGACAGCGCCAGAGGACAGATGATGAGTATAAATAGCTTCATCCATAAGCTGCTCCGAGCCTACCGACTCCGGAGCTAAATGAGAGTGGTTCACAGCCTCACGTTCCAGATGATTGGAGGAAACAGCCTGCATAGCGATTTGCGGTCCGCGTATGGCGGATTTAGCAATATGTCTTGTGGTTACAGCTTCATCTGCTAGCTTATGTGCGAGTATGCTTTGATCAGCGATTTTCGATGAGGTGACCGCTTGCTCAACCAGCTGTGCAGTGCCTACCGCACCTTCCGTTAGCTTTAAAAAGGAGATACTTCGGTCAGCCAGATGTCGACTCGTTATTTCCCCGTCGCTGATATGGGAACCGTGCACGCTTTCTGCACTTAAGTGGATACTTCTCACCACTTCTGCACCTAGCTGCTTGGAACCGATAGCGCCATCAGCTACATGTGCGCCTTCGATTACACCCGACTGAAGCTGCTCCTTGCCGATCAGCTTGCTGGCAAGCTGCCCTGGGCCGATCGCTCCCGGAGCCAGATGTCTGGCGGTTATCAAAGCATCGCTTAGATGGCGACCTTCAATCACAGCATCAGCCAGCTTGGAGCCGCTGATTTCACCATCGGCTATTTTATCGCCTGATACCGCTGCATCAGCTAGCTTGGAACGGTCAACACTCCCATTTGCGATGTGGCGGCCCGAGATGCTGCTGCTTCCTATTTTGTCACCAGTTACCGCCCCATCCTCCAGTAGCTCTGCCGTAATAATCAGATCACTCAAATGACGGCTCTCAATGGATTTATCTGCAATTTGACCGCCGCCAATAATCCGATCCGCCAGCTTCTCCGGACTAATACTGCCGTTCTTCAGCTTCTCTCCACTGATGGAATGATCCAGCAGTTTACCGCCACTTACGCTTCCTTCGGCTAAATGCTCACCTACAATGGATTCAGGCGCAATTTTCGAAGAAGTAACTGCCTTGTCCGCGATATTGATACTCTGTACAGCGTAATCTTGCAGCCAAGGTGTACCAATAATGCCGAACTTCAGCTTTGAGCCGTCAATGGTGCGTGGAGCGATTTTAGCCCCGGTCACTGCTGCATCCGATAGATCATCTGTATAAACAGGCTGGAACCGCTCTTTTTCAGGAGCGAACCATATCGTCTCAGGAAGATTATCCGCCTGTTTCTGAAGCTGTGTTTCCACTATAGGCTCTGGCTCTGGTTGCAGAACGGGTACGAAAATCGCTTCCTCTTGAACGACTTCAGCTATTGCTCCTCCACTTACCTGAACATCCGCGAGCTCTGCTTTACTGACTCCGTCACTGCCGCTCCCCGAATCCTTTGAACTGCTTTTGCTTTCCAGCATAGTCAGTTCCTTTATATTGGGATTATCTACATAGTAGAGTCGTTTTTGTGGACTGCGCGGCTGCTTTTTTTTGGAACCCCTCACAAGCAGTCTCCTCCTTCCATCTAATGTTTCTCCTAGGCATCATATGCAGCGGTATGGGCTGATGACACCCTTTTGCAATAAGCCCTTTATTAGATTCTGATGAAATTTATACTTTCTTATATTTATAAAAAAAGGCTTCTGCCGCCGCGCATTCGTCCACCCTGACACGCGGGTACAAACATACAATGACAAGAGTAGTAAAGGCGGGAATCACGTGACCGAAGAAACAGGAGGTACAGACATGGGGCATAAGCTCGTTGGAATACTACTAAATGCCGATATGCACCGAGGCGTTCCCCGGCTAAAAACAGGACAGGAGTCTCTATCCAACTATGAAGAGGCGGCCGCTGCATACGGCTTAGTCCCTTGCTTCCTGAAGCTCGCGGACATCGATACAGACTCAGGCTTCAGTGCCGCCTATATAAAAGGTTCTCTTGGATATAAAAGCGTTGTAGTACCTACGCCCACTGTCATCCATAACCGGGCGATATACAGCCAAAATAGTCCAGGGATGCAACGTCTGCTGCGGCACCATCCTTTGGTGTACAATACATGCAATCGATACGGCAAAGATGAGATCCATGAACTGCTTGAGCAGCATGAAGAGCTTCGTGAGGTATTGCCTGCAACAACAGGAGTATCTGGACTCAAACAAATGATGAATCATTACCCGGATCTTATTCTTAAACCATGCCGTGGAAGCATTGGGCATGGTGTCATGCGGCTGGTTCGAAAAGGAACACAGCGCTGGAGCCTAAATTATCTTTCTCCCTCAATGCGGCGCTGGATAAGCACTCCCGTCTATCAGGGGGCACTGCCAAAAGCGCTCCGAACACGTCTTGCCTCCGTCCCTTATCTCGTGCAGGAGCGTATTCCCCTTGCGGAGATTGGAGGACGTCCATTTGATCTGCGGGTCACTGTTCAACGCGGCTGGGGAGGAGATTGGCAAGTCACGGGGCTCTTTGCCAAACTGGCACCCCCTGGGGGTTTTGTCTCCAATATAGCCCGTGGAGGCGAAGCGTTAAGCTCTTCCTTTGCACTTGAAAAAGCTTTCACTAGATCAACAGCAGCCCATATCCGTATGTCTGTCGAAGCACTTAGTCTTGTGATCGCACGTTGTCTCGAACAAGACCTTCCAGGTCTGGCTGATATCGGACTGGATATTGGCATTACTAAGGAAGGCCAACTCTTCTTCATAGAATGCAATGGCCGCGACCAACGCTATGGATTTCACAAAGCCGGCCTAACAGAGATTTGGAAGGAGAGTTACCGAAGACCTATGGGATACGCACGTTTTTTACTAGAAAAGAACAGTCTCATATATAACGGTTATTGATTTGTCTCCTATTCTATGTCAATATAATGCAGAGCAGAGACGGCCGCATACAGCCGTACTGCTGTATTATGGAAGGGAGATGGGCATGGTAAAACAATTGCTGCGGCTGATGACCGAGCTATCCTCGCACCGATGGATTTCACGGATAATGGGGTCTTTTTCTCATAGTAGACTCAGCCGTTTTCTAATCCCGGTATTTATTAAGACTTATCAAATCCCCTCCGCGCAGGCGGAGAAGAATCCTGGAGAATATCTCACTCTTAATGAGTTTTTCAGCCGCCGGCTGAAGCCTGGCATGCGGCCTATTGCAACCGATGCTGACGCTTTAGTTAGTCCCGTAGATGCAATGATTACTGCTATGGGCGATATTAATTCTGGTACGATTATGAATGTAAAAGGGCAGGATTATAAGATCGAGGATCTACTAAATCATTCTCCACATCTGGAGCTGTACAAAAAGGGCTTTTTCTTCGTCCTTTATCTGAGTCCTACAGATTATCACCGGATTCACTCTCCCCTTACTGGACATAAGGTGGAGAGCGATTATATTCGTGGACGAGCCTACCCTGTCAATGATTTCGGTATGCGACATATGAAGGGTGTATTGAATCGTAACGAACGTCTCATTACGTATATCGCTGGAAGCTATGGTGAAACCGCAGTAGTGAAGGTAGGCGCGATGAACGTCAGCAGCATCCGGTATACGGATGCTAATGCTACCGAGTGGCAAATCGGCGATGATCTAGCCTATTTCGAGTTCGGCTCCACTGTAGTGCTGCTTATGGAAAGCGGTACTTTTACCCCAAGACCTAACCTTGAGGTCAACTCGAAGGTAAAAATGGGGGAGTTGCTGGGGACGCTGCATCAGCCTTAGTAAAGTTACGATATAACAAAATAAGGGTATCCCTGACCGATTAAAATCGGCGCCGGGATACCCTTATTTTGTTTATTTCACTTTAGAGCTTGTTACACTAGCATAGTAATCGAGCACATTTTTGATGATCACAGCTGCTTCAGCTCTTGTGGCCGAAGCTGTCGGATGCATTTCTCCACCACTGCCTCCATTAACAATACCAAGATCTTTGAAGGCATAGACCGCTTCTTTAGCATAACCTGCGATAGAAGCATCATCTGGGAAGTCATGGTTCATCGCTTGCGGTAATTCAACATTCAGTTTCTTCAATGCATTGAATAGAATTACACACAAGTCCTGACGGCTAATGCTGCTATTTGGAGCAAACATTCCGTTACCGATACCGTTGATCAGCTGATTAGAAGTGCCAATCTCAACATAGTTTTTATACCAAGCATCTTTCAGAACGTCAGTAAACTGCTTTTGATTCTCACCCATGCTGAAGTTGAAACTTTTTACTACCATGGCAACAAACTCGGCACGGTTTACCTTCCCGCTTGGATCAAAGCTTCCGTCTGTGCGTCCGCCGATAATATTTCTCTCCATCAGCGCTGCAATTGCGGATTCTGCCCAAGTAGGAATTAGAGCAGCATCTTTGAATTTATTCTTGAGCTCTTGTCTGATTAGTTCCGGTGTCTTAGTTTTTTCATCTGTTTTTGGAGTCTGAGGCTGCTGTTCTCCAGGTTTTATGACTTCTCCAGGAATCGACGGTACTGAAGATACCGCTGGGGTAGTCGGTGTTGGTGTGCTTGGTTGCCCGCTATCTCCACCTGATCCGCCGCTGTAAGGTTTAACGATCACAGAAATCTGCACCTTCAGACCAAGAGGATTACCTACACCCTCCGGCAAGATCAAATCCCCCTTGATAGTGTACATTCCTTCCGCATTACCGTTATAGCCTTCCTTGTTCCACTGAACAGAAATGACCCTATTCACCTCAGTATTTAGAGTTACAGATACTGACGTTGGCAGCTCCAGCGCGTCAAATCCGGTACCGTAAGCAACGCTCTTACTTACTAGTGCTTGCACTGCCGTAATCTCCGGAGTCGTAACGATCTCTGGCAGTACATCGATCTTAATGGTTGCCTTCAGGTTCTTTGGATTGCTGATTCCTTGCACAGGTACTAGCGCACCATTCAGGATATAAGTCCCCGGTTTATCGCCATTGTAACCTTCATCGTTCCATTCAATGGATATCTCCTTGGTCTCCCCGTTATTCAATGTAGCTTTAATTGAAGATGGCAGCTTCAATCCATTAAATGAAGCCCCGAATGGAACACTCTTACTTTCCAAATCCTGCACGGCGGTAATCTCAGCAATGCGAATCACCTCCGGCATTACCTGTATGGTGATGGAAGCTTTCAGATCATTCGGATTAATCATTCCTTCTTCCAGAACCATAGTACCGTTCAGTACGTATGATCCTTCTGCATTACCGTTATAACCAGTAGGGCTCCATTGAACAACAAGTTCCTTCATCTCATACGTATCCAGTGTTACTGTAACTGAAGATGGCAATTCCAGCTTATCAAAGGCGGTGCCAAACTCAACATTTTTACCCTCCAGCTTCTCAACTTTAGTAATCTGGATAGGTTTAGTGCCCTCTGGCAGTACAACCACTGTTATAGAAACAGTTTGATGGGTACTGTTCAACACACCCTCTGGTAGCTCAAAGCTGCCTGCAAGCGTATAATTCCCTGCTTTGCCGCCGTTATAATCTTTACTGTCCCATTGTACAGGCAAGTGAATTACCTTTTTGTTGCCCAATGTTGCTTCCACTGTAGCAGGTAGAATTAATTCTCCTGCAGCAGTCCCAAACGGTACACTCAGCAGTTGCGGCTGAACAATCGATACAATGTCTCTAGCATGGGTATCCTCTGTCCATTTGGCATAATACACCGTGCTTCTGTTCAATACTGTCTCTGCGGCTAATGCATCACCGGTCCCTTCTTTATTATCAAACCAGCCATCAAAAATGTAACCTTCACGTTCCGGTGCCATAGGTAAGCCACTTAATGCTTCACCTTTAAGTGCGGTTACCTTAGTAGGCGATGGTGCGTCCAGATAATTCTGATCGAAGGTTACTTCAATCGGCTCAGCATAAATGAGTTCAACATATTGCAAATTAGCATTTAATCCGTTAAAAATCATATACACATTTTGTTTTCCAGTCACTTTGCTTCTGTCTAGGAAGGTTTCCGCTGTCAAATAATGATCAATATAAGAATTTCCGGGCGTTTGCTTGGTGCTTGCCATGCCATAATTTCCCCAAGCAGCGCCTGCTTTCTGAGCAAAACTAATGCTTGCAAATTCATTACCAAGTTCAAAAGAACCTCCGCCGCTGTAAGCATCAGCGTATGCTCTTCCTGTTGTGGTAGCTCGTTTAACTGGTTTACCCGTATTGTCCGCCTCTGTATAGAACTTAAAGGATGGAGAGGTTCCGCCTTCACGGGCATACTGCACTCTGACTTCCACAAGATTGGTCAAGTCAACCTGACCGAAATAAACAAGGTCATTAGAATTGACATAGCTCATGGCCTCCGTGCCACTTTCAAATCTGAACTGGGTATTGGTTGCATAAATCCATGGTGCATTATAAGGATAAATTCTAATACCGTTCTCTACCTTCAACGTTTCTCTCGGAGCAATATTGATCGGCATGGACGATAGGCTCAAATCTGTTATAGCCGTTTTCAAAGAAGCTATGGCCTCTGCAACAACCTCATCGTTGATCGGCTCGGCAAGAACAGCCTTGACCTCTTCCAGCACAGCGTTGAATTTGAGCTTTTTGTAAGCTGTGTATGCACTCATATCGATGTTTTGAGCAGCCTTGATATCCGCATCTAACGCAGATGTGTCTACATTGTCCTGCTTTAACTGGAAGGTTAACCAGTTCAAGTCAATGCCAGCACTCTCAAATACAATTCTAAGGGTATGCTCGCCCTCCGACAGATGAATATCAGGGATTCTGAAGGTTTTCCATACCCCTTTAGTCGTGGTAAGGTCAAAGGTTCCCAGTAGCTTATCGCCATCATAGACGCCAAAGGACATTTGGGCGACATCCGATTGACTGGAACGAATTCGTGATGTGACTTTGTACATGCCTTCTTTCTCCACATTTACCTTATAGGAAATGGCTTCACCTTTGCTTGTGTTGGTGTAGCATAATCCGCCGTCTACATCATTGCTGCTTACCGGCGTGATTATTGGAGTAATGGAGGCAAATTCCGTTTCTGCTACCTTCAATTTAGTATTTTCCCCAATCTTCTTTACTGCCAAAGCTACATCACTATTGATTCTGACATAATCAAAATCAACAATAAATGGATCTGTAAGAGTCTGACTTCCGTTGGATGCAAGTAACCCAAACTTCGGATTGGCATAATTCGCAGTTGTACTGCCTAGTGAAATATATTCCTTGCCGTCAGCGCTGACATAACCCGAGTAGCTGTTACCTATTTTTTTCAGCCGTAAATATAGCTCTTTCTTTTCTCCGAAAATACTAGTGAGCTGACTAGCAGACAGTTGTCCGATGGTAACAGGCTCCGTGCCCCCGGTTTCTTTGGTCATGCCAATGATCTTGCCGCTACTGTATTCATACTTCACCCAGATATAGTTATTGTTATCCTGTGAAGCCGTGATGCCGACGCCGTTATAATTTTGATTTGGCGCTTTGCTCATATTAATTTTTACGGTTGCTTCCCAGTTGCCGAAGGCTTCCTGCTGGAAATAGTTCTTCAAATCTGCATGATCACTCCAGAAGTCCCCTCTTTCAGCGATGATTCTTAAATTGCCGGGAGCAGTGCTCAAAGACCAATTTTTGCTGTTTTCTGCATTGGTAGCAGTCTCTTTATTAATCGTCCAGAAGTTGCTTAAACTCGTAGTGTCGAACTCATCGCTCTGTGGTGTCGTACCAAACTGTATCACATAGGAATTCGCCTGATCGGAGCTGATACATTTGATCGTCACTCTTTTATTGATGAGATCTACGTTGGCTGTCGCTTTTACACCATCATCCGATTCAAACGTAACTTTAGGTAAAGCAGCCCCGTTACTGAGACCTACATCATAACTGAACCTGGTCTGCGCAAAGCCCTCAAGCGGCTTACCATCAATCGAGATGTTCTTTAAATAAGCATAGGTCGGATTCTCAAAAATCGGTTCCAAGCCTTCCTCCGAAGTGAAGATAACCTTGTAGATCCGTTTCTCTCCTCCGGCCGAAGCAGTAATTACAGCAGCCGGTCTATCTTTATCGGCTTGTCGTACACTTACGTCTACACCGGCTGTCGCCGTAGCTTTGACTTCAGGGTAGCTGCTTATTTCAGTCGTTTCACCAAAGGCCTTATAGTCGAGTTTCAATGGATTAAATATCTTGATCTTTTTGCCGCCTACCGTAATCTCGGAGAGCTGCGGATCACCCGATTTGTCCGTATTCACCCGGAACCAATCTTTTCCCGGCGTGTAATTGACCACGTAGTCAATCTTTGCCGTTCTTGCAAAGGCTGGAGATTGCATCAAGAAGCTCGTGATATTCTTAGCAGAACGCTGCAATTCTCCTAAGGTCAGACTGCCGTTAGCAAGCGATGTCATCGTATTAAAGGTACTGTTATTCCGATTCTTATGCGTTTCTGCATAATCGTTCGGAATTACCATGTAAAGATCGTTTTGGGCACGAACCATAGCTTTGCCATTGGTTTCATCATAACGATTGGAAGTGGCATAGAAGCCCTGGTCCTCACTCATCTTCGCCCACCAGTCTGTCATGACAATACCGTCAAAGCCCCATTCTCCGCGGAGGATGGTCGTATTCAGATCATAGTTACTGGAAGCCCAAGTACCGTTTACCGGACCATAGGACGTCATCACTGAACGCGCCTTTCCACTCTTCACAGCCATTTCATAACCTTTCAAATAAATCTCGCGCAGCGCTCTTTCAGAGACAAGTGCATTCACAAGATGTCTATCCGTTTCCTGATTGTTTGCAGCGAAATGCTTAATCGTTGGTGCCGTACCGTTCTTCTGAAGACCCCTTGTCTGTGCAGCAGCCATGATGCCTGTCAGTAACGGATCCTCCGAAAAATACTCGAAGTTTCTCCCGTTCAGGGGACTTCTGTGGATATTGATTCCCGGTCCTAGCAGCGTATCAATATTGTTAATCAACATTTCTTTGCCGAGAAGATCGAATAATCTTTCATTGAGCTCCGTGTTCCACGTACAAGCAAGCATCGTCCCGTTCGGGATACTGGTTGCCTTCTCTGCATTGGTCTCCATCCGGATGCCTGAAGGGCCGTCCGCCGCACTGTCGATAGGGAGTCCGAATTTCAGCAGATTTTTAGTGACACCACCAAAGGCGGCAGCGGTACCAGCTGTAACTTTAGGGCTGGACATCCCTTCCCCTAAAATAATGGCCCCTAGATCGTTGTTAGACAATTGTGCGATGAACTGGTCCATAGTCACTTTTTGATTGTATACATCCAATAGGGTATAACCCTTGTCCCCAGTTTGTGGAATGGACGCAGGGAGATTCTGTTTGATTCTCTCATCCAAGTTGGTAGTTCTTATCGGTACCTTTTCAGTAACAGTGGTAAAAGTACCATTTCCATTCGGCTGACCTGGTTTGATGCGATCAAATTCCTTAGTAGGCGCGAGCGCTTCCTGCAAGGTTTCTACAACCTTCAAAGTATTTAGACTGTATACTCCTTGCTTTACGCTGTCACTTACACTGTTGCCTACATAAATATTATAGTCACCAGCTTCTAGGACATAAGATGAATCATGACCTGTAATCCCGCTGTCATCATATGAAGCCATATCTTTGGTGTCATATGTGATGGTAATTGACTGTGCTTCCCCAGGCTGTAGCAGCCGGGTCTTAGCAAAAGCAGCAAGCTCCTTGGCCGGTTTACCAAGTTTACCTTGTGGTGCACCGTAATAAATCTGTACAACTTCTTTGCCTTCCACCTTACCTGTATTCTGAACAGTTACAGTCACTGCAACCTCATTCTCACCAGCAGTGACATTGTCAGTAGTGATCTTGAAATTGGTATAGGACAACCCGTAACCAAATGGATAGAGCACCTTATCTGGAGCAAAGGTCTCAAAATACCGATAACCTACATAAATATCCTCACTATAAGAATTCTCAGTTTTGCTGCCAAAATGTGCAGTAGAAGGATAGTCAGCAAGTGTAGCTGCAATCGTATCGCTCAATTTACCGCTTGGCGTAACGTCTCCGGTCAGCACATCGGCTACTGCACTTCCCCCTTCCATCCCCCCTTGCCATGTATATAAAATAGCAGCTTTGGGATAGTTTTTAGCCCATGACATATCGATAACGTTGGCTACGTTCAATACTATGGCCACTCGGTCGAATTTGGCATAGACCCGGTTAAGCATATCAACTTCAAGGTCTGTCAGCTTATAGGCACCCTTGACGTCCGTATTATCTTTATCTTCACCAGCTGTTCTGCCTATGATGACCACAGCAGCATCCGTTTTTGCTTTTGCTGCATCCACAATTTCATCGGTTAAAGGCATTTCCGCCTGGGACCATGGCTCAGCAGCCCAGCCACCACCGCCGTTGTTGAAAGGATTCTTTTTGATCCAGTCGGCGTAGACCTTCGCCAGATCTTCATTTAACTTGAGACTGGGATTGTTGCGAAGCCCCTCCAGAATCCCGTTCACATAATCTACCCTTACAGCACCCCCAGATCCTGTGCCTGACTTGTAATAATGCGCTTGTATGCGGCCAAATACAGATACATTTTCACTCTTCTTGATAGGGAGCACTTGTTCATTCTCATTTACTTCTGACCCTGCTAGTTTATACTCCGGATTTTGCAGCAGCACGATACCTTCAGCTGCCACTTCCCGGGATACATCCGCTAAACCCGGGAGAACCTTCGCCATAACGGTAGAACTGGTACCAGGCGTTATGATTGAGGTTATCAGAATGCAGCAGAATAATATTTTAAGTAAGCGATTACAATTATTCCTCATACTTATCACCATTCCTTTCGATTAAGGTACAGCTTAGGATAATGGGTCATCGTAAAATATTCACTTCATAAATCAATAGGATGAATTTTCTTTCAGGAAGGAGTTATTCTCTAAAAATAATTTGCGCCAGCCGCTGTGGAGTAAGGCTTATTCAAGCATCAAGTAAGTTACAACAGAACAGAACAGAACAAATCAGAATAAATCAGATTAAATCTAAACCGGTTTAGATTTTGTGCATAATTCCCCTCTATTTCCCTGTTTTTTTGAGGAAGAACAGTACCAACTAACCCATCTTACAAATTAAAACGTGCGAAAATGTTCATTGATTCCCCCTTTACTTTTGAACTCACATTGAATACTATCATCAGAATTATCATCCTAACATAGAAAATCCTCATAGATTTATTGAATATACTCATATATCACAAAGACAACAAGATCCAAGCAAACCGTCGCAAAAGGAAAAACAAAAGGACAGCCCCGCGGCTGTCCCTTAATCTTTTCAAGTAATTATCTGCTCTGTTGCACCCACTAACCCTATTTACACATGCCCCTGCTTAGCAACATCCCGTGCCTTGGCTGCCACCTGTTCCGGATCGCCTAAATAAAAGCGGCTGATTGGATTAATGTCCTCATCCAGTTTGTACACGAGGGGCACACCGGTAGGAATATTGAGCTCCAGCAGTGCTGCCTCATCAATATCCTCCATAAATTTGATCAACGCTCGCAGCGTATTCCCGTGAGCTGAAATAAGCACCCTTTCCTTTTTACGCACAAGGGGGACAATGCGGTTTCTCCAGAAATCGCCCACACGATGAACAGTATCCTCCAGACTCTCGCCACGCGGGATATCTTCCGGGCGAGCACTGCTGTAGCGAATATCGTTTCTGGCATACCGGGGATCATCCAGCTCCAGCAGAGGGGGCCGAACCGATAAACTGCGTCTCCAGAGATGCAGTTGTTCTTCACCATATTTTATCGCCGTTTCACTTTTACTGAGTCCCTGAAGTGCGCCGTAATGCCGTTCGTTTAGCTTCCAGGACTTTTGCACAGGAATCCACAGCAGATCCATTTCATCAAGAACATAGTTAAGTGTTTTGATCGATCGTTTGAGTACCGAGGCAAAAGCAAGATCAAACGTATACCCTTCATCCTTCAATAGCTTGCCAGCAGCCTTGGCCTCTTGAATACCCTTCTCGGTTAAATCGGGGTCACTCCAGCCCGTAAACAAATTCTGCACATTGTACTGGCTTTCACCATGACGTATAAGCACGATTTCGTACATTTCCTCTCTCCTCCCACCTATAGCTCTAGAACTCTGTCACGTGTGATTTTTACGATGCATTACAAGAATAATACTCTCCTTAGTAATAACCCATTCACTCAAATAAATATCGACTACTAGCCAACATTGGACTTTTGAAACATCATCTGATGCGAGGTGTTGATTTAATTGCAGAATGTGCAACAGATCATCCTTATTTTAACTCGTAAAAAGATTTCGTTGTACTTCGTGCAATAGATCACCGTGATAATCTTTAGAATCGGCGTTTCCCCTGCATTTGATTGTAAGATGTGCAACAGAATGCAAAATTACCCTCAAAGGAGTTCATTCTATTGTATAAAATACAACGTTAAGGATGATAAACCTTCAGTTTGCCAAAAAAACCGGAAGCCTGTTGGCCCCGGTTATTTAAAGTCTTTGGTCATATCCAGCGTTGATATACCTGCTTGCTTAGTTTAAAACCAGCTATCTATGGCAAAAGCACTCGACTGTTTTAATCGTTTTAAACGGTTTCTAAAAATCCTTGCGCCTCCACTTTTACAATCAGTGTTGCAGATTCGGCGTCTGATCACCATCCTATGTGTCTCCCCTTCCAAGATGTTATGTAAATTCTCTGTAAACTAAACTGCAAAGTATTTACCCTTGGATGACATATCTGAAACAAAGCATGGAAATCAGCGGATCTCGGATGGACTTTTTCCGGTGTATTGCTTGAACTGGCGGCTGAAAAAGAAAATATCACGATATCCAAGTGCATCCGCTACCTCAGTCACATTCATTCCTGCGTAAAGCAGCAAATGCTGAGCACGCTCAATCCGGGCACGGATGACATAAGATTGAACGGATGAGCCGGTAAGCTCCTTGAACTTGATTGAAAAATACCGCGGTGACAGCCCTGCACGGGCAGCAAGATCCTCTACGCGATGCGGAATTCCGGGATGCTGGCTCACATAGTTCGCTATTTCGTGAATAATCTCTGTTAAATGGTTGCTAGCATAACGTTCTACAGGCTTCACTCGGTCCTCCCTAAGCAGATGAATCATTAGTTGTTTTAGAACAAGCTGCCCTTCTTCCTCAGCCGCGTACGTATCCACTAAGAATAGTCGAACGTAACGAGCAAGCAGATGCTCAAATTCAACCGTTTCTGCAAGTACGCGATAGGGCAGCGGAATCTCCGTCACCTCTCCCGTGACATCAAAATGAATATATGTAAGGACAAGCGGTCGTTGCGGATTATGAGTAGCGCTTGTATGGTCACCCGGACGGAACAAGAAGCAGCTACCCTTGCCCACTTGGAAGGGTTCCCCGTTACGTATAACCGTCCCTTCCCCGCTCCATACATAGAATAAATCATAGTTTTGCAGCGACTTCTCTCTTTTTTGCCATTTCCAGCTTGGTTCGCACACAATCTTCGCCAAGGCAGGTAATATAACAAAAGAGGACGGCGATGCGTGCAGCATAACGTTCCCTCCCAAAAGTTTTGTTAGCATAATCTACTTTGTGTTACTTCGCAAAACTTGCTTCGTAAGCGTTCACTTCGTTTTGTTAGCATAATCTACTTTGAGTTACTCCGCAAAACTTGCTTCGTTTTGCTTCCCATCCCCACCATCATACCTTGTCATGTTGCACTTTGTACATCTTCCCATGCCAAAAGCAGGCGCTTTACTCCTTCTTCCAGCTCCTCTGCACTCAGATGAGCAAAAGCAAAACATGCGGCTGGTTCCCCCAGCGAAACTTGATATAACGCCGCATCTCTGAAATCTGTACCGCGCCTACGCGCCGCCGAACGGAATACTACGAATTCTTCGCGACTGCGTAGCCACCGTGCATATACTTGCAGCCCCGCATCACCGGGTAGCAGCTCAAACAGCTCTTTAAGCTGTTCTGTCAGCAGAGCCCTAAGAATACGGCCGCGCTCGCCGTAAATACGGGTCATCCGACGTAGATGTCGACCATAACCGCCAGTATTCATAAACCGCGCTAATGCACGCTGTTCCAGGAGTCCTACTGGTGAGGGCTCATACAGCCCCTTTGCGGCGATCGTCGGTTTCACCAGAGAGGGAGGAAGCACGGCAAAGCCAAGCCGAAGGCCAGAGAACATCGTGTTCGAGAAGGAGCCAATATACACCACTCGTTCTCCGCGATCTAGCGCTTTTAAAGGCTCAATTGGACGTCCTGACCACCGAAACTCACTATCATAATCATCTTCAATAATAAGCGCATCATGCTGCTGAGCCCATTCCAATAAGGTCCGCCGTCTTTCCAAGGGTAGCACGACGCCTGTAGGAAATTGACGACTCGGTGTAACAAACAACAAGCGTGCATCCCAATCCTCCGGGATAAGCCCGCTTCCATCCAGCTTGCCACTCAGCAATTGACCTCCAGTGATCTCTACCGCTCGGCGAATCCCATGAAAACCCGGGTCCTCTACGACAGCCGAACCTCCCGCATCCAGCAGCAGCTGGGTCAATATAACGATGCCTTGCATCGAACCGCTAAACAATACGATATGCTCAGCATCCGCACGAATTCCGCGGGTAATCCGCAGATGCGCAGCAATAGCTTTCCGAAGTCCTGCATCACCTTGAGGCGGACAAGTGCTCTGCAACAATCCGCCTTCTTTGCCTCCGGCATAAGACAACGCACTGCGCCATTCGGAATACGGAAAATGCTCCATCCGCATACCACTGCTCAGGAAGCTCACAACATGCTTGCTACTCTGCTCATATAAGGGTGTCGGACGCGCGAGCAGTCTCCTGCCCCATGCTGATAGGGGGATTGTTTTCTCAGTTAATCCGCTTACTCCAGCCGCTGATTCCGAAGCCTTATTTTCACCCTTATTATTACCAGAAGCTGAAGAGAAGCTATCCTCCGATACGAATGTCCCCCGCCCAGTCACCGTCCTTACATAACCATCAGCGAGCAACATGTCATACACCTGAGAGACCGACCCGCGCGACATGTCATAGTGCATTGCCAGACTTCGTGTAGACGGAAGCTGAGTGCTTCCTGGGAGAGTTCCCTCCAATATTGCAGCGCGGAGCGCGTGATATAGCGCTAGATATTTGTAACGGTATATCGCTAGATATTGATCGTATGCCAGCGTGATATTCATTGTTCCCTCCTTGGCCCACAAGTGGCCCATTAAAAACAATCTTAATTGGTACTTTTTAATTGTCAACTACTCTACTATTCTTGAAAGAACATCTACATCGGAGCAAACGCTCTACACTATTAAGAAAAGGACGTGATCCCTATGCGCAGAAAAGAATTTCAAGTAGATCAGGAGGAAGAATTGGTCTCTTTTCTAAACGGAATGAGCTTCGGTTTTCTCGGGACAAGCGATGAACAGGGGCTGCCGAGGGTGACTCCGCTGAATTTTGTATATACAGGTGGGTGTTTCTATTTTCACGGCAGTCATGCTGGTGGCAAAATGAAGGCGATCCGCAATCAACAGAAGGTCTGCTTTACTGTAGCGGATGAGTATGCACTGATTCCGTCTTATTTTAGCGATCCAGAGATGGCCTGCCCAGCAACCGCGTATTTTAAAAGTGTTACAGCCTACGGCACAGCCGAGCCTGTCGAAGACATTAGCGAAAAAGCCACCGTGCTCTCCTTATTTATGAATAAGCTTCAGCCCGAGGGTGGCTATGAACCCATTGATGCGGAAGACCCTAGGTACCGTTCCCGTCTAAAGGGAGTTGCCGTTGTACGCATTACCCCCGATGAGATCACTGCGAAGTTTAAGTTTGGGCAAAATTTAAAAGAAGAAGGACGTTCTGGAGTCATCTCCGGTCTGTCAGAAAGAAATCATCCACGGGATGCAGAAACCATTGAAATGATGAAAAAATACTGCCCCTACCACTCCGAATAATATATAAGATAGACCTGATTCTCATACAAAAATGGGCATTATGTATAGTGTAAAACTTATACTTCTTTAAATTTTAAAAAAACGTATCTTTCCAAGTGACGGTTGCAAGCCGCGGTGATATAATGTTAGGCAATGTTAACAGTATGTTATCCCCAAAGAACCCTGGAAGGATGAAACTGATGAATCCACTAGCTGGACAATTGAACGAAAGCATCAAAGCAGGAAATGAACATGTGTATGATATGCTCTCTACGCTTGGCAAAGAAATTTACTTCCCTAAGGAGGGCATTCTGAGCCAATCCGCTGAAGCAGGTGCTCACGCCAAGAAATACAATGCAACCATCGGGATTGCCACCGAAGGCGGCGTGCCTATGCACCTCGGCATCATTCAGGATAAGCTCTCTGCTTACAATCCTAAGGATCTGTATAGCTATGCTCCACCGGCAGGTAAACCTGAGCTACGTACTGTATGGCGTGAAAAAATGCAACGTGAAAACCCATCACTTGAAGGAAAATCCTTCAGTAATCCTGTTGTGACCAATGCCCTGACTCATGGGCTTAGCATTGTGGCTGACCTCTTCGCAGAGCCAGGCGACGCAATTATCTATCCAGATAAGAACTGGGAAAACTATGAACTGACCTTCGGAATCCGCCGTCATGGGGAGACTGTTAACTATCCACTTTTCACAGAAGAAATGACCTTTAACAGTGCGGGTCTTGAAGAAGCGCTGCTGGCTCAAAAAGAACGCGGAAAAGCGATCGTTCTGTTGAACTTCCCTAACAATCCTACTGGATATACTCCAGGGATGAAGGAAGGCGATGAAATCGTCGCTGCTATCCTTCGTGCGGCTGAAGAAGGTATTAACGTGGTTGTCGTAAGCGATGACGCCTACTTCGGACTGTTCTTTGAAGATTCACTAAAGGAATCATTGTTCGGTAAATTAGCTAATATTCACCCACGTGTGCTTCCAATTAAGATTGACGGAGCGACTAAAGAGGAGTACGTATGGGGCTTCCGTGTTGGCTTCATCACTTATGCCTCGGAAGATAAGGATCTGCTGGTTGCCTTGGAGCAAAAAACATTAGGCATCATTCGCGCCACCATTTCCAGCGGTGCACATCCTTCGCAGACCTTTGTACTGGATGCACTGAAATCACCGCAATTCGAAGAACAGAAGGATGGAAAGTTCCAAATCATGAAAGGCCGTGCGAATAAAGTAAAGGCGCTGCTAGATAGCGGCAAATACGGCGATGATGTATGGACATATTATCCTTTTAACTCCGGATACTTTATGTGTCTGAAGCTTCATACCGTTTCGGCTGAAGCCCTTCGGCTTCACCTAATTCATAATTACGGACTGGGCACTATCGCTCTCGGAGAAACTGATCTGCGTATTGCCTTCTCTTGTATCGAAGAAGATCAGCTCGAAGATCTATTCGATCTTGTATACGCAGGCGTGCGTGATCTGGAAAAAGCTTAACCCATCTTTCATATTCCCTACAATCAGCTCCGCTTTTGCGGGGCTGATTTTTTTCTGGACTCCTCCGGCATTGGCCTATACATGCTTCTCTCTCCGCACATACAATACGATGTACACAAGTACAACACACACCGAAAGGGGAATGAACATGAGCGAAGAAGTAAGAGGCGGATTTAACGGTTGTTGTGGCGGTGGATTCACAAGCACTGGCGCCATTCTGGTTCTCTTTATCCTGCTGGTAATCATCAGCCGTTCACTCTTTGTCTAACTAGAGATGACATTTTGGGGAGAGAGCCTCGAGCTCTTTCCCATTTCCCGTAGTACGTCTCATTCCCCATCAATTATATCCCCACTAAGTTGGGCTTTGCTTCGATGCGTACTCAGGTACTATGCGGGAGCCCCAATATATACTTTCTGATACGTAAAAAAAAGGCTCTCTCATCCGTAGAATGCTCTACTTTTGAGAAAGCCTTTTTATTTTGAAAGAATTCCTTACAAATCTTCGTCAGCTATCCGTGCCGCTTTGCGGGACAAGTATGCCTTAAACAAAAAGGATACCAGAATACCTGCTGCGAATGTACCGATCACTGGCAGTAGTCGGTCACCAATAGAAGCTAAGAAAGGCAATCCAAGAATCAGTGCCACTACCAAGTGCGCGCGGAATACGAATTGTGTTGTGTTATCCGCCTTACTGCCTTCAGGAAAGGGATACACTGTCAGCCAAAAAGATTCACTATGCAATTTGCGAAGT
Source organism: Paenibacillus sp. RS8 (assembly GCF_041956825.1). Taxonomy (NCBI): domain Bacteria; kingdom Bacillati; phylum Bacillota; class Bacilli; order Caryophanales; family Paenibacillaceae; genus Paenibacillus; species Paenibacillus sp. RS8. The sequence continues at coordinate 314,032 of NZ_CP168131.1, forward strand.
GCCGACAACTGCACCCCAATAATGAACAGGAAGAACAAATAGATCGCGGTGCCAAAATAACTGTCACGGTTCAACCAATTCAGCAGCAAGGCCAGCACCGAAATCCGCATAATGATTCCGAAGATATCTCCCCGGGCGAAGCTTTTGGTCAGCAAATAGCGGTAAGCCGTATCCTTGCGCCAAGGCAGCCGAGCCCCCCATTTGGAAAGATATCGTCGAGGATACACCCGCTGCTCACGGCCTGGTACATCCACGAACCACCCCAGAACCATCAGCGCGCGTCCACCTTGATTCTTTTCCATGGTGATTAGTCTTTCCCAAGGCACGGCGTGACGTGCAGGCACAGACAATGCAACCAGATAGGCTGCTGCTAAGAGTGCCATAAATATCAGGCTTCTACCAGCAGGCTGCCACAACCAAGCAGCTATAATTAATCCTCCTACTGCCCAGCGTAAGAACGTGAATATGCCAGCCATCGGACGCGACAGCATAGCTATCTCTTTCCATAAGCCGTAACTCGCGATTATCTTCACAGCGATCAGAATCAATATTGTAAATAACAGCCGCTTAGGAGAGTCATCTGTACGTATGTACAACGGCCAAAGCGTAATGAGTACAAATAACAATCGAATAATCTTCCATACGTTTCCACTCACCCACGAAGGTGCGAAATATTCCTTCATTCGGTGTCCTTGAGGCAATAGAAAGATTGTATCCGGGGTCTGCAAATAGGTTCGGAAGCTGCTATGTACTGCCGCAGGCAGTAGTATTGCAAGCATAATCCAACGGATGGGAATACCTTCTGGTACATTCTGTAACAACGATGTATACCAAGCTGAGAAGACAATCAACACAAAGAGGAAGACCATCGCTACGCCGCTTTGAATGATATATCCCACATAAGGAAGCATACTTCCCATGAATCGACCTCGCCGCGTGCGCCGCAGCTCTTTCAAATCCATATTATTTCCCTCCTTGAACCAGCTCGTAGAACAGCTGCTCCAAAGTCAGCCCCTGTAGTCCAGTGGTTGCCGCTATTTCTGCCAGCGTTCCCTGAGCAATCACCTTACCTTTATGCAGCACTATAAAGCGGTCGCAATAATTCTCAATGGTAGAAAGAATATGAGAGCTTAGCAGAATAGAGGAGCCTGATTTTTTCAGATCCATCATGAAATCAAGCAGAGAGCGTATCCCAAGCGGGTCCAGCCCTAAAAAAGGCTCGTCGATCACATATAACGCAGGACGTGCCACGAAAGCACACATGATCATGACCTTCTGCTTCATCCCTTTAGATAGATGAGTCGACAACGTGTCCATCTTATCTTCCATATGGAACAGCTTGGCTAAATGTAAGGTGCGGGTTTCGTAATCACTTTGTTCTACCCCATACGCTCTTGCTGTAAATTCAACATGCTCGCGTACCGTCATTTCATCATATAGAAGAGGCGATTCAGGTACAAAAGTTAACGCATTGTGATATCCGATTGGATCTTCAGCACGGGTCTTACCCTTTACTGTAATATCGCCCTTATGGGGCGACATCAATCCTAAAATATGCTTCATGGTCGTACTTTTCCCTGCTCCATTTAAACCAATCAAGCCAACCATTTCGCCAGGCTGCACCTGAAGAGCAATATCATGCAGCACCGGCTTATTCAGGCTGTATCCACCACTGAGGCCCGTAATTTGCAATACGGGAGAATTATTCATTGACCGTCACCTCTCGGAGTTTTGTCTTTCAACCACTTTGGCGCTCCCTTATTCTTACGGTTCTTCTCACGTTCCGCATTGCTGCTGCGTTTACTCCGGGCAGGAGTTGCACCTCCACGCGCACCTGCGGAAGGATTCACACTACGCTGAGAATCGCGCTGAGGTTCTCCGCTTGCCTCGTTTGTATGAATCGTAGCCAGTCTTTTGGCAGCTTGCTGGCTTGTTCCGGCTGCTGGCGACTGCACGACTGCATTCCCAGATGTTCGTGCCTGTGGTCTGCTGCTCTGCGGAGAAGCTCCATCGCGGCGTTGTCCACTGTTCTCATTGCGTCCCCGCCCACTACTCAAAGCGTTGCGCGCTTCATCTGCTGCTAGCACCTTGCCACCGACCATTTCCCGCTCTTCAAGGGCAATATCCAGCTCACGGGCAAATTTACGCATGATAAAGGTCTGCTGCTCTGTCACAATCGTTACGGATAGTCCGCGTTTTCCCATCCGACCCGTACGACCCGCACGGTGTACATAATGCTCGGAATCAAACGCAGGATCGAAACTGACTACCAGTGACAAATTCTCAATATCCAGTCCTCTGGCTGCTACATCACTGGCAACAAGTACACGGAATTTCCCCTCGCGGAAACGTGACAATACATTACTACGTGTTACCTTATCAGCATCACCGTAAAGGGCCGCTGCGGTTAGTCCAAGATGGTTCAGCTTAGCCTCAACCTCTGCAATATCATCTGTAGCATTCACGAACACAATCGCTTTATCCGGATTGTAATGACGGATGACTCGACGCAGCATGTCTATTTTGTTACGTTCTTCAGCGACAACATAATGATGCTCCAAGCTCTCAGCCGTCATTACACCAGGAGCGATGCCAACTTCTGCCGGGTTCTTCATTTCACGATTAGCCAAGGCCTTCGTCTCCGGTCCAATCGTTGCTGACAGCATCACGAGCTGGCGTGAACGCAGCGCACTGCTAACAATTTTCGTTACCTCACCGGCCCCGCTTAACTGGAACATTTGATCCGCTTCATCAAGAACAATCGTGCTGACTTCATGCATCTTCAGCTTGCGAAGTCCGATCAGCTCCCGGATCCGGCCGGGCGTTCCCACAACAAGCTGTGGATGCTCACGCAGTTTGTCGATCTGGCGTTTGATAGCTGCTCCGCCAATGAGACCCATCACCCGAATCCCGCGGTGTTCACCATAACGTTCTGCCTCGCGTAAGATTTGCATCGCCAGTTCCTGTGTAGGGGCAAGCACCAGCTTTTGGACCACCTTCTGCTCCGGGTTAATCGTTTGAAGCAGGGGCAACAGATAGGCCAAGGTCTTACCCGTTCCAGTCTGGGAAGCAGCAATAACATCTCTTCCCTCCAGCAGAAGTGGAATTGTCTGCTCTTGTACCGGGGATGGGGCGTTAATGCCGAATTCCGACAATCGGGTAACTAGGTCTTCTTGAATGCCGATAGCCGCAAAAGAAGCTTTATTCATAAGTGTAATTCATCCTTTTCGCTTGAGATAATATCTTCATTATATGCCAAAAAGGCCTCTCCACCAAATGGAAGGCCAATAATGCTGACAATAGGCTCTATTTTCTGTTCATCGCGTTATAAGTAAGCTTGTCCGCCAGACGAGGAAACAGTCCATAAAGCCGAATACCAAACCCCGCTAGACCCGGAAGATCAATCTCTTCTTTGCCGGTTTCCATGACCTTTACGATCTTGGAAGAGACATGTTCTGGTGTCATCATCATCCGAGCTACGCTCTTTTGATAATTGCCGGATGGGTCAGCTATTTTGAAAAAATCAGTCGCAATGGGGCCAGGGTTCACAGCCGAAACGATAATTCCGCTCTTCCGCAGCTCCTGACGGAGTGCATTCGTGAATCCGAGAACAGCATGTTTGGTAGCTGTGTAGGCCACAGATTTGGCTGTGCCGATCTTTCCTGCCATAGAAGCCACATTTACGATTTGGCCGCTTCCCCGCTCTAGCATATGTGGAACAACAGCCTTCGTACAGCGAACAATCCCCATGTAGTTAACATCCATCATCTCATCAAACTCATGAGGCTCCATCTCTGTAAAAGAGGCGAATTTACCGTACCCAGCATTATTTAGCAAAATATCAATTCTGCCGTAAGTCGCCAAAATTTGAGCAAAGGTCTCTTGTACACCGTCGGCATCTGTTACATCGCAAGTATACAGTCCAAAAACGCCCGGAATACCGGCCGCCGTTTCTTTCAGCTTCGCTTCGGAACGTGCCACTAGGATCGGAATTGCCCCCCGCTTACTAAGCATTTGTGCTGTTAATGCACCAATACCGCTTGACGCTCCAGTAATCACAACAACCTTATCTTTGAGTACCATAAAAAGTATTTCAGCTCCTAACTCTTGCCTAAGAGATCATCACCTGAATGTCCATCTCTCCAACCCCATCCATCAACAATGGAATACTAAGTGCTCTGCGAGGCAAAAAAGACATGCTCTCAAGCTTCATAATTTGAGGCGGGCTTATATCCACTGACACTCCCTGATTATAAAGAATCGTACTAGCATTCCCACTGATCATATTGCCAAGCTCTGAAATTGCACTCTGACCCATCTCATCCATCTCCGTAATCACATAGCCACCCATCATAATCGATACCATTCGCAAGGCTACCTGCTCCGCGATACCAAATATAATATTTCCGCTCAGCTGGCCAGTCATTCCCACTTGAATCCATATATGATTATCGATCAGTTCAATTTCTTTAATGCCTAAATTCCCAGTGGAAGGCGAGACCTGAATCACTTGTTCTATAACAGTCCGTGCAGATTCTAAAAACGGATTAATTACTTCTGCTTTCATTAAAGTCCAGTCTCCCCCTATATCGTGCTTTAGTCATATACCAAAAGTCCCAAGTAATATGGATTTATTATACTTTATATATCGGCACAATTCAGCAAAAATTAATGTATATGTCGAATTCCAACCCAAGTTTGTTTATGCAGTAACATTGCTCTGTCGGGTATTATCTCCTATAATTTAAATCAAATGCCAACATGGAACGTAAAATATCACCCCATCACTTTCATATTCGCTTGTCCAAAGGAGGTATTCCATGAACATCAGCCAGCTGGAGACACTAATAACGATCTCCAAAACGATGAGCTTTCGCAAGGCCGGAGAACTGCTTAACTTGACCCAACCAGCGGTTTCAGCACAAATCAAGAGCCTTGAAGAAGAGTTCAAAACACAGCTGGTTGACCGGAACCAGCCTGTTACACTAACCGATCGAGGGACTGTATTTCTGGAGCATGCGGAACAAATTGTGACGATTGTCGAGGAGCTTAAACAAAGACTTGCGGACCTTGAAGATAATCCCCAAGGACATATTATTCTCGGCACGACTACCTCAATCGCCATTCAAATTTTACCGCGTATTTTATCCTATTTTAAAGACCAGTTCCCTCATATCAAAACATCCATTTCCTCTATGTCCTCGTCTCAAATTTATCAGCATGTCGAGAGTGGCATTGTCGATGTCGGCATCGGCTATTTGATCGGACGTAGTCCGAGCATGACTACTTCCATTCTTTATTATGATACGTTCGAGTTGGTGGTCTCACCGAGACACCCCCTGGCTCAAGTTAAGACCGCAGGTATAGAAGCCCTAAACAAAATCCCGCTAATTCTGCTCTCTCCAGATACAGTGGGCCGTAAATTTGCCGATGAGGTATTCGCCAAGCATGGCATAGAGCCACAGGTAATTATGGAACTGACCAGCAGTGAGGAAGTGAAACGGATGGTCGAGCTCGATTTAGGTGCAGCCATTATTTCCAAGCAGTCAGTAACCGCTGAGGTTCGAGCCGGTTCCCTCAAAATTGTGCCTATTATTGAATTGGAAGTCACACATCCTGTAGGTGTCATAACGAAGTCTGGGAAATACGTGAACTCTGCCATGAGACAGTTTCTTAGTGATCTCAAAGGTATGCCGGAGACACAATTTATTGGCTCTGAGTAACACACACCCAGAAAGTGGAATCGATACTTCTGAGCGTATTGCATAACCTTGTTTAAAGGAGTTGATCTTGATGAAATTTGACCTGCATACACATCATTTTCGCTGTGGTCATGCCGATGGAACGATTAGAGACTATATCGAAGCTGGAATTTCAGCGGGTCTAGGGGTAATAGGCATTTCTGACCATACCCCCTATTTCGGAAGTCCTTCCGAACAGGCTTTTCCTCAAATTGCTATGGGTAAGTCTGAATTCTCAAATTATGTTGAGGAAGTCCTCTCCCTCAAAAAAGAATACGAAGGTGTAATCGACGTTCTGCTAGGCATCGAATCAGACTATTTCCCTGAGCATGCCGAGCTTTACCGCAAAACATTATCTGCCTACCCTTTTGATTATGTGATTGGATCGGTACATAGTGTTGGCGGCGTTAGTATCTTTAACAAAGGTCGCTGGAAAGGGCTTAGTAAGAATGAACAGATTCGTGTGAAGTCTGATTATTACCGATTGATTGCTGATTCAGCCCGCAGTGGCATGTTCCAAATTCTTGGACACATTGATGCGATGAAAGGGAACTACCCAGCCTTCTCCGATATTCCTGCACCCAAGCCCATTGATGATTGTCTGAAGGTGATTAGTGAATGTGGCGTGGCGATCGAAATTAATACCTCAGGCGGAACCAAGCTGGTTGGCGGCTGGTATCCATCAGAAGAGATACTGGAGCGCGTGCACCATTTTGGCGTAGAGGTTACTTTTGGTTCGGATGCGCATAAGCCATCCCGAGTCGCTGAAGACTTAGATGCGGTAGCCACACAGCTTAAAGCGATAGGCTTTACACATTGGGTTTACTACAAACAACGCGAGAAAATCAAAGTTTCTCTGTAATACTTTCTTATATTTAAATAAATGCACCAAGTGTTATTGGTTTAGTGGTGGGGTTACCCTCCGTTAAACCAATCTCCGCTTGGTGCATTGTCGTTTATTTATAGGTTATCGCAGGTAAACCCTTGCTGCTTCAAGGTGCGCTTCGCATCTCCGTATTCCGGATTAATATCATAAAAATGAGCAATTGTGCTCGTCCAATCCCTCTCCGTTAATCCCTGCTGCTGCATATATTCACGGTGGGTTTGATTATACGCCTCCAGGAGACCTTCCACATCCGGATTGTATTGCTCCTCATGAAACACTCCTTCCATCGGCAGCCGCGGCTTCTGTGCAATCTCTTCCGCTGGATATCCGACACAGAGGCCGACGATAGGGAATACGTACTCCGGCAGCTTCAACAGATCAATAACACCTGCTGTATTGCGGCGAACACCCCCAATAGGAATAATCCCGAGTCCCATGGATTCTGCCGCTGCAATCGCGTTAGCCAATGAGATACCGACATCTGTAGCGCCAACGAGCAGAGCATCTACATCTTTTACCGCTTCAAAAGACTTACCTTCCAGCTCACTTGCTAATTTTGCCCTATAGAAGTCCATACAGAACACCAGAAAGACGGGTGCTGCTGCTACATGCTTCTGATTGCCGCACAAGACCGAAAGCTGCTCCTTACGCGCAGGATCTTTAATAGCTATAATTGAGACCTGCTGTCCATTTACCCATGAGGGCGCTGCTTGGGCGGATTCGATCATTATCTTTAACTTCTCTGGCTCCACTTGTAGATCAGAATACTGCCGGAAAGAACGGTGATTCATTAACGTCTGGATTACATCATTCAAAATGTTACGCCTCCTTCTCAATTCATTCGACTGTTTATTAATCATAAACGATCAGATAAGGTCCTGACAAAAAAAATGGACCCGAATCATCGGGTCCCAAAGCATTTATATTTTTAAAAGGGGGTCATGTACTTAGTTTAACCGGACACTGTTAGAGTTTCATAACGGCATTATTTCATTTGTGTAACAATGTGAATACTTTCATTACATCGTCCAAGGACCCTACTCTGGGCAACACTCGCTCCAGCATCATACCGTTCTTAAGCATCACACGTTCGGATCTAATATTATCTCCTCGGCAGCGTCCTTCAATCCGTGTTATCCCAAGCGTATGAACACTGTAATTCAAGAATAAGCCAACCGCCTCTGTCGCCAGTCCGCCTCCCCAGTACGCCGGGTCTAGCATGTATCCTAAAGTGGCCTTTCCCTCACGACGGTTCCAATGCTGTAAAGCAACTATACCAATCAACTTCTGCTGCTCTTTCAAATAGATACCCGCATGTAGTGCACAAGGATCAAATGCAAATAACATCCGGTTCACCAGCTTCTCCACCTGAGCAGGATCTGATCCAGCGCCATTACGTATTTGAATATGTGCCTGCACTTCTGGATGGGAGAGCAGCTGCTGTAAAGCAAAAGCATCCTCAGGCAGAATCAGCCTCAGGTCGACCGCCATACCTAGTTGCGTCTGGAACGATACTGCCTCATAGGTGCTCATACTCTCTCCCCCCTCCATACAGTTAAAAGTCCAGCCTATTCATCCGATGAATGATGCAGCGTTAGCACCGTTAATTCAGGTCGACATAAAAAACGAAAAGGCATGACTGTTTCGCCAAAGCCTCTATTCACATACACTGGCATGCGCTTGGCATCTGTATAATACAATCCATTTATGTATTTTTGGGATCCGTAAGGGGTGAATGGCGCACCTACAAACGGCAGGCGAATTTGTCCCCCATGACTGTGTCCGGATAGCTGCAGGTGAAAAGAATGAGTCTCTGCTGTATCAGCATAGTCCGGTTCATGCATCATCAGAAGGGCAAAGGTTCCTGTTGGCACACCACTGAGTGCCTTCACAGGATCAGGCTCGCCATGCAGCAGATCATCCAGTCCCGTCACAGCCATAACGGATCCGCCTCTTTTTAGAAGATAGGATTCATTCCTTAACACCCGAAAGCCTGCCGACGTAAGCAGATCGATAATCCGCTTCGTATTTTTGTAATCATGATTGCCTAAAACCGCATATTTCCCTAGCGGAGCACTCAGCGATGCCAATACAGGTATGGCGTCTACAAGATCCTCAGGATTGCTGTCTACGATGTCACCGGTAAAGCATATAAGATCTGGTTCTGCCTTAGCTATACGTTCTGCAAGCCGTTCCAAATCACGGGCATCTTTATTAAACCCAAGATGAGTATCACTAAAATGGACAACCTTCATCCCTGAAAAAGCAGAAGGAAGATCTTTGAAAGACAGCTTCAGTTTAGTAACCTCAATCCAGTTTGGCTCCCCTTGCCAAGCGTAACCACTTGTAAGCAAACCAGCGCCGATTACAGTAGCCGCACTTCGAGCCAGGAATTGCCGGCGGGTCATTGTTGTCTTGCCCTTAGATCGCCGTCCAGAGGTGCTAGAATGGGTGTCTTTACCCGAATTAGTATGTTCCTTATTGGGAGAAGCCCCAGACGATTGAATCTTCATACGGAGTTTCTCCTTCCGTTCAGCTTTCGTTTCGAGCCGTCAGTACAATTCTACATTCTTCTTCCGGTGTATCACTATATGCGGGTGCAATGCCTCTCTTAGCAATTTCTGTTTTTGGGACTCGTTTCATCTTAAAAGCTACTTCTACCGTCTTTTTAAATGGAAAAGGATCCAGCACTAACGTTGACTTATCTTTCCACTCCACGGTTATCCTACGACCTGATGTAAAACTGAAATCTTCACTGCCGGAGAACCCTTCACGCCACCATGGATGCTCCTCTGATTTCGGGCTCCCCGGCTCATTCAAGGCCAAATATAGGGATAAATCATCGCAGAACTCTAAAAGGCGGGCATCATAATAGAGTTCATCTTCACCAATTGGTTTGGATACTTCCAACTCTCGGTGAATACGGGATCTACGTTCTTCCTCATGCTCTTGATATAAAGTCAGTTCTGGATAATCCAATCCTGAAATCTTAATGAGTCGTTCAAAATGCAAGCTGCACAAAAGCGCTCCATACGGTGTCCGCGCCTCAATCTCGTCAAGTCCTCGCTTATAAAAGGTTAGCTTCGGCACTACAGGAAAATCAATAAAGCTGTAAGGCGCATGCTCCGCATCGTTCCAGAAGGGTGTCTCATCCAAGTCAATCCAGCCCCGGTCATGTTCGGCCACCGCCCAGAGCACCTCATCCCGGCGCCCTTCTTCCGGCACATGCTCTTCCTTGAACCAAATGGCAAGCTCTCCAGCTAACTTCCCGTGATCATGCTGTTTAACCATTACAATTGCTCCATCATGCTCCCGACAAATCACGATTATTCCTCCCTGTTGTTCCACACTAACGTACGTTAACAATGGACATTATAGCATATACTATTCCTTATTCTGAGATAGACCAATTTCCTATTCCCTACCAATTATAAACAAAAAAGCTATCCCCAGCGAATTAAAATCCACCTTTGAGGATAGCTCAATATTAAAGATCTGGCGGTACTACTTATTACACACCTAACCAGCGTTTGAACATATGTTTTGTCGTCTGCTTGTTAATTTCTGCAATGGAGGTAGTAAGAGGAATACCCTTCGGACAAGCGCGTACACAGTTCTGTGAGTTACCACAACCATCAATACCGCCATCTTCCATCAGAGCGTCCAATCTTTCATCAGCATTCATTTCACCCGTAGGATGAGCATTGAATAGGCGTACTTGTGAGATGGCTGCGGGTCCGATAAAATCCGTCTTCTCGTTGACATTCGGACAAGCTTCCAAGCATACGCCGCAAGTCATACACTTAGATAATTCATAAGCCCACTGCCGTTTCTTCTCCGGCATACGTGGTCCCGGCCCAAGGTCATACGTACCATCGATTGGAATCCAGGCCTTCACTCGTTTAAGTGCATTGAACATCCGGGTACGGTCAATGACTAAGTCACGCACCACCGGAAATGTCTTCATAGGTTCAATGCGTACAGGTTGCTCCAGATTGTCTATAAGTGCTGCGCAGGCTTGACGAGGCTTACCGTTAATCACCATCGAGCAAGCGCCGCATACTTCTTCTAGACAGTTGGAATCCCAGCATACCGGAACGGTGCTGTTACCTTTGGCATTCACAGGGTTACGCTGAATTTCCATCAAAGCACTGATTACATTCATACCCGGACGATAAGGGAGCTCAAATTCCTCAACATAAGATGAGCTTTGTGGATCGTCCTGGCGGGTGATGATAAACTTTACGTTTTTGGGAGCTGTAGCAGTTTCCGCCATAATGGTTCCCTCCTCAAATTGCCTAATTTTATTTCATTAAGCTTGCCTCGCAAGCTGTTTCGCTGCTTAAAAAATTAATCCTTCGAGTAATCACGTACCCGTGGAGGGATCAGTGAGACATCGACTTCATCGTAGGAGATTTGTGGACCGTCTGCAGTCCAGGTTGCTTTCGTGGTCTTCAAGAACTCCTCATCATTACGATCCGGGAATTCCGGCTTGTAATGAGCACCGCGGCTTTCATTGCGCATTAGAGCGCCCAATGTCATCGCTTCGGAGAGCTCCAGCATGTTCCACAGCTGGCGGGTGAATGCCACACCTTGGTTATTCCAGCGTGACGTATCATTCATATTGATATTGCCGTAGCGCTCTTTAAGCTCTTTAATTTTGCCAATGGTCGCTTCCAGCTTCGGATTGTGCCGCACAACCGTCATATTGGCGGTCATCCATTCGCCCAGCTCCTTGTGAATCACATAAGCATTCTCTGTACCTGACATCCCTAGCAGAGACTCATATTTGTCTGTCTGCTTTTTGTGGAAGTTATCGTATACCGTTGAAGAGATATCCTGTGATGATTTCTTCAGACCTTTAATGTATTCAACAGCCTTTGGTCCTGCGACCATACCACCGTAAATGGCAGATACCAGAGAGTTAGCGCCTAGACGATTCGCTCCATGATATTGATATTCACATTCGCCTGCAGCAAACAGACCAGGAATATTCGTCATTTGGTTGTAATCAACCCACATACCGCCCATAGAATAATGCACAGCCGGGAAGATTTTCATCGGTATTTTACGAGGGTCATCCCCCATGAATTTTTCATAAATTTCTATAATCCCGCCAAGCTTCACATCCAGCTCTTTTGGGTCCTTGTGAGAGAGGTCCAAATACACCATGTTCTCACCGTTAATGCCCAGCCCTTGATCCACACACACATTAAAAATCTCACGTGTAGCAATATCACGCGGCACCAGGTTACCGTAGGACGGATATTTTTCTTCGAGGAAATACCACGGTTTTCCGTCTTTATAAGTCCAGATACGACCACCCTCGCCACGTGCCGATTCCGACATTAGGCGGAGCTTGTCATCTCCTGGAATAGCTGTTGGGTGAATCTGTATAAATTCTCCGTTGGCATAGTGTACGCCCTGTTGATATACCGCACTTGCAGCTGTCCCCGTATTAATTACGGAGTTTGTCGTTTTACCAAAAATAATACCAGGCCCGCCGCTAGCCAAAATAACAGCATCCGCAGGAAAAGTCTCAATCTCCATCGTCTTTAGATTCTGAGCACTGATGCCGCGGCATACGCCTTCGTCGTCGATGATAGCTGAAAGGAACTCCCAGTTCTCCCGTTTGGTTACGAGACCTTCAGATTCCCAGCGACGCACCTGCTCATCCAGCGCGTACAGCAGCTGTTGGCCTGTCGTTGCGCCAGCAAATGCAGTGCGGTGACGCTTCGTTCCTCCGAAACGACGGAAGTCGAGTAGTCCCTCAGGTGTACGGTTGAACATTACGCCCATCCGGTCCATGAGGTGGATGATACCTGGTGCCGCTTCACACATCGCCTTGACCGGTGGCTGATTCGCCAGGAAGTCACCGCCATAAACGGTATCATCGAAATGCTCCCAAGGAGAGTCGCCCTCTCCTTTCGTATTTACAGCGCCGTTGATGCCGCCCTGTGCACAAACGGAGTGTGATCTTTTTACAGGCACTAATGAGAATAATTGAACATGCGCACCGGACTCCGCTGCCTTGATGGTAGCCATCAGGCCGGCCAGACCGCCGCCCACGATAATGATATTTGCTGTTGCCATGATAGTTCACTCCCTTTATCGAAAATATCAGAAAGGATTCTGGAATCTAGTCCTGAGAGGTAATTACTTAGATGAAAGTCTTTATGGACTGAGCTATGGAAGCTGCGGTTTGAAATTCGGTATCACGGAAAGTGACTAACGAAATGAGGAACATGAACGTTACAAGAACAAAAATACCCAGACAAAGGTAAGAGGATACCCGCTGTGAACGAGGTCCTACCGTGATTCCCCAGCTTATCAGGAAAGACCATAGGCCGTTCGAGAAGTGAAAGCATGCTGCAACGATACCGATAATATACAGTGTCAACATCAGTGGTTGAGTCACGATATCATGCATCAGACCGCCCAATTCTTCGTGCTCAACACTACCCACTGCCACCTGAACCCGAGTTTGGAACAAATGCCAGACTATGAAGATAAAGGTGATAATTCCTGTAATACGTTGCAGCGTATAACGCCAGTTTCTTTCAATGTTGAAACGGTTTAAGTTCGGCTTGGATTGATAGGCAATATACAGTCCATATACGCCATGGTATAGCAGAGGAAGCCATATACCGAACAATTCCAGGAAGAAGACAAGCGGCAGGCTGTTCAGCCAGATCACACTGTCAGTGAAACCGGAAGCGCCACCCTCTACAGCCGCAAAATTCGTCATCATGTGCTCAATGAAGAAGGCTCCAAGCGGGATAACGCCTAGCAAGGAATGAATCTTTCTGGAATAAAATCCTTTCATACAAAGTAACCCCTTTCCGATTAAAACAGCGTTTTCATTAATGTGTATTCACCGCCGGAACTACATTTGACACAGGATAACGTAGACTATGTATGACAAAATGCCTATATTTACCGCTATCCCCTAGTTTCCCGGACTTTGTTTTCTTTTTCACAAAATGTGAATATCTTGTGTCACTTTTCATGTTACTCCTTTTTCCCTTATAAGGGAATTGCAATCTAATTATTAATCGTTATACAATAAACGCATAAGAATAGATTTTATATGATAATAATTCTCATTTAGAGAAGCAACATTTTCCGACAAATCTTTTATTTCCTTATGGAGCAAGGAGTATTGTCTTCAAGGCTATGAATTTCGTCACTACTGTTTATAGATTGCACTACGAGAGGAACATAAATATGTTTGACGATTTAGATGTTTTTGCAGCGGTTGTGGAGCATTCCAGCTTGAATCGCGCCTCGCGCCAGCTCAATCTGTCCCAACCTGCCCTATCTCGTAAAATCTCCAAGCTGGAAGAACGTCTAGGTGTCGCGCTGTTTAATCGTTATGGCAAACGGCTGGAGTTAACCGAGGTTGGGCGTCTCACTTATTCCTACGCACTTGAACAGCGTCAGCAGCGTTCTAAATTTCTGGAGGCTTTGTCTAAATACAAAGAAGGCGAGCCAAAGCTGGTCACCTTAGGGGCATCTCTCACTTCACTGCAGACCACTCTGCCTCCACTGGTTAACGCATATATGGAAAAGTACCCGACAGCGGAGCTAAAGCTAATCACAGGCCGAACGCATGAGATTGTCTCCTCTGTCAGTGAAGGGAAATCAGATATAGGTCTGATTGCTTCCTCTATTCAAGAGCCTGGACTGCGCTGTATTTCTCTGTTTGAGGATCAGCTTAGGCTGGTTGTTTCTGAGCATCATCCTCTGAATCAGTCTTCCAAGCTGACCATGGATGATCTGTCCCGACTGCCAATGATCCTTTTCTCCAAAGGCACCTGGTATCGCCGTCTAACGGACGATCTCTTCCAGCGCTGCGGGATTGATCCCGACGTACGTATGGAAATTGACTCCTTCGAAGCCATCGTGCGGCTGCTGCCGACGGTCAATGTAGCCGCATTACTGCCTAAGTCTTATCTGCGTCCGCAGCTGTTAAACGGCGGTGGACTGGTCTCTCTGCATATTAAAGAGCTAGAGCAGACCCAGCGAACTACCTGTCTGATCTACCGTGACGATGGAACCCTGAGCACAGCGGCCCGCAGCCTGGTGCAGGTTACAGAAGAAATGTTTCTGACAGAACGAGAGAAGTAATCTCTGCCTCTTTCGTGCAACTTAAAGTTAAAAAGCCCTCCGTCCAATGAAAGGACGAAGGGCTTAACTATTTAATCTTGGTTTACAACCTCATTCTCAAATCGATCAATACTTTCATTAGAACCAATGAGTACCATTACATCGCCTTCGCTCAAATGATCATGTGCCGTTGGAGCAACGATAATTCCACTTTCCCTGTTCAGGGCAACAATACTGCAGCCATATTTTGCTCTTGTATTTAAATCGGACAAGCTTTTCCCGTTCATGCAGGACGGTACGGTTAGCTCCACGATTTTATAATCTTTTGACAGTTCAATATAATCAAGCAAATTGGGTGTCACAAGCTGATGTGCTACACGAATGCCCATATCCCGCTCCGGAAAAATAACCCGGTCCACGCCCAGCCTGGACAACGCACGACCATGAAGAATCGAGATCGCCTTGGCTACAACTTGCTTCACTCCAATCTCTTTTAACAAAATTGCCGCCAGAATACTTCGCTCCATATTGTCGCCAATCGCTACAATCCCGCAGTCAAAGTTCCGTACACCTAGTGAGCGCATAATCCCCTCATCTGTAGCATCTGCCACTACGGCATGTGTCAAGTGATCGCTCATTTCCTCTACGCGTTCTTCATGGTGATCAATCCCGAGCACCTCGTAGCCCATTTCCATCAGCTCAAGCGCGAGACTTGACCCAAAGCGCCCTAAGCCGATTACTACAAATTGCTGTGCTTTCATTTCTGATTAGCTCCTATCCAATAATTATTTTACCTTCTGGATGCTTATACAATGGTTTACCCTGTTTAGGACCAAGCGCATACACTAAAGTTAATGGACCTAGTCGACCTGCGAACATAGTCAGACAGATCAGAATCTTACCGATGATAGATAGTTCAGGTGTCAGCCCCATCGTTAGCCCTACCGTGGCAAAGGCCGAGGTTGTCTCAAATAAGATCGCTAAGAAATTACTATCCTCTGTTGTGGAAAGTACCATCGACACAGAGAGGATCAATAGTAAAGCTAGTAATGTTAACGTCAACGCTTTATAGATACGCTCCTGCGCCAATCGATAACGGAACAGTACAACATCTTCACGCCCGCGCAGCATCGCGATTACCGCACCTATCATAATGGTAAAGGTAGTAGTCTTAATCCCGCCACCCGTTGAACCCGGTGATGCACCAATAAACATAAGAATAACCATAAAGAACTGAGAGGCTTGCCGGAGTCCGGCAATATCCACCGTATTGGCACCAGCGGTTCGGGGCGATACAGACTGGAAGAATGCCGATAATATTTTGCCGCCGAAATTAAGATTACCCAGTGTGCGCTGATTCGTAAATTCAAATATAAAAATAACCAAAGCACCAATAACAATAAGCCCAGCCGTGGTAGAGAGTACAACTTTGCTATGCAAAGACAATTTACGTTTTACACGAAACTCCACCAGATCAGACATGACAATAAAACCAATACCGCCGGAGACAATCAGAAACATCACCACGATATTCACTAGCGGGTCATATACATAGTCGGTTAAACTCCGAAAATCCCCAAAAATATCAAATCCAGCATTATTAAACATCGACACTGCATGAAATATCCCAAAATAAATGGCCTTTCCCAGCGGCATATCAAACGCCCAACGTATGGACAGCAGCACCGCTGCACAGCCCTCAATGACTAATGAATAAATAAGTACTCTCCGGATCAGCCGAACAATCCCCTCCATAGAACCTTGGTTCATGGCTTCCTGTAGGATTAACCTGTCCCGCAAAGAGATTTTGCGTTTCATCATCATGGCAAATAAGGTGGCCATTGTCATAAAACCTAAGCCGCCAACCTGGATAAGCAACATAATCACGGTTTTTCCAAAAAAGGTGAATGTCGTCCCGGTGTCCAGCACCACAAGTCCAGTCACACAGGTTGCCGATGTCGAAGTAAACAATGCATCAATAAAACTCACAGCATTCCCGCTCGTACTCGAAATGGGAAGCATAAGCAGCAAAGCTCCTATCAGAATAATCGATGCAAAACCGAGCACCATAATCTGAGGCGGAGAGAGCTTCAGAAACTTTGATTCAGAAACTCTGCGAAACTGTGAAGCCACTATGCTCACCCTCTTATCTTAATTTAAAGAATTCCAACAAAAAAAGCACTGGAAAACCAATGCTACCCTTGGTTCCTGCAGTAAATTAGCCTACGAGGTTAGCTGACGGATTCGGACTGTGCAGGCTGCCCTATTCGTTCCTAGAACGAAATTCACCCCTGATGAATAAAGTCACCTTTTACGGCGTATACTCATCTTTTCATTACTTCTTATGGTTCCCCCGTTTTCACCTGAAATTCGGCTATATACAATTGCATACAAATTATATCTGTTATTTCGATAAATCACAAAGACACAATTAATGGTGATTCATATGAAAAATGCGGTTTGGAGAGGATGTACCAGAAGGAGTGCCTTTTCTCATCACTTTTCCGTGTTTTCCCTGCAATTGCATCGTTTTTCATGAAAAATGAAGAAATGATCACTTTAAATTCATGGTATATATTCAGTTTCCTATTCTATAATATCTCTATTACCCATAAAAAAAATATACGATGATTTTTGTAACTATCATGGCACTAATACTATAATGGAACATAACATTGTCAGTTTACAAGGAGGCGTTACATGAATCCCGTTGGCCAGCCCTTACAGCAACGTGCCCTCTCCAAGAGGCTCATCATCTCGGGCATTATCGGTCTTATTCTATTTATTATGTTTCAGATTGCCCCCTCGGTGCTAAATAGCCCTGCCGGGGAAGATACTACCGTCATCAGTAAGGCGGAAGCCCGCGACAAAGCGATATCATTTGCGGAACAAAAGTTAAACTATACCAAAGCACCAAACGATCAGTGGAATGTACTTTATGAAACGGATTCTTCCTTTTATGGTTATATGTCCCGCGAGAAGCTTTTGGAGGACTATACAAAAAAGAAATTGGATCAACGATATCCTTTTGACATCTTTCGTGTAACACTTAGTCCTTCAGCGGAACAAGAGCCACTGATCTCCGTTGACCTCAATATGTATACTGGCGCAGTTGTCGCCTTCACACAAGGAGCAGAAGGGTCATCTGCAGAATTGCCAAGCAATGTAACCACTGGTGCAAAAGAAGAGGACAAGGGTGCTGACTTGTCTTTGGCACAAAAAGAAAATCTTGCCCGCCCCTGGCTTCAGGAATGGGATGTAAATCCCGCCAAGCTGCAAATTGAATCGAATGCAGGATACTATGGGCTCGTGTATACTGACCGTTCCGTTCAGATCGGCGAATCCTTGCTTCACTATTATTTCGATTTCGCTGACGAACAGGTATCCAGCTTTAAAGCCGGATTTACTGCTCCAGCCTGGCATACCTCCTACGTGAAGGACCAGACCTCTCTCGCGGAAAAGCTTACTCTATTCGGTTACGGTCTGCCTACCTTAGCTTTAGGAATTTTGGCACTCATCTACAGCATACTTAGAAGAGAACATACCTCCTTTAAGCGCGGAATTTTCCTAAGCTCGGCTTATTTTGTAATCATGATGATCAGCACCTATAATATGCTTCCTGAATCTTCGGGCGAAGGACTCGAGGCTCAGATCACTTCCGTCATTATGTTCATCATTTATGCCTTATATAGCCTGCTAATGTCCTCCCTGCTCTATTTCTCTTTAGTTGGAGGGGACGGCCTTTGGAAAAAAGAAGAGGGGATGAACCCATGGCCTCGTGCTAAAGAGCCTGGCTATGGTAAATACGTGCTGGATAGTATCCGGGCTGGATACATCTGGGCATTCGTGCTGCTAGGGGTACAGACCCTTATGTTCATCGTATTATCATTGACTTTGCAGAACTGGTCCACTACTGACGCTACTCAATCTCCTTACAACATGAGATATGCTTGGCTGCTGCCTATCGTTGCATGGCTCGCCGGGTTATCCGAGGAAGCTATTTATCGTTTTTTCGGAATCCCTATGTTGAAAAAGGTGTTCCGGAGCACGTTCATCGCTTGCCTGATCACTACGCTGGTATGGGCGTTTGGTCATACACTTTATCCGATCTACCCTATCAGCTCCCGTCCTATTGAGCTTACCGTGATCGGGCTGCTCTTCAGCTATATTTTCCTTCGTTACGGCTTTATTGCCGTCATGTTCAGTCATGTCGTGTTTGACAGCATTCTGATGGGCGCTACGCTGATCTTTATGAAGGAAAGCGTGAATGTCGGAGCAGGTATCTTCGCGATTATCATGCCGTTCATAGTCGCCTACATTGTCTACCGGTTTAATCCACCGCAAAAACCTGATCCGAAGCCGGTTGAACCGACATCTATCATTTAAAGAAGTAACGGGTGGATAACCGATAATAAAAAAAGGTGTCACAGCAGAAACCTGCTATGACACCTTTTTTATATTTACGCAATCAGGCCCTATGTCGCCGGCTCTTCATCCTTGAGCGCCTCAAGAATTTGACTAGCCAGCTTTTCGCCAATAGAAAGTGATTTAAAATCCTCTATGGAGGCTTCTTTAATTTTCTTTAGCGATCCGAAATGCTTAAGCAGCGCCTTGCGCCGCTTCTCGCCTATACCTGGTATGGAGTCCAGCTTAGAGGTAACCATGGACTTCCCGCGCTGCTCACGGTGGAAGGTGATAGCGAACCTATGCACCTCATCCTGAATCCGTTGCAGCAGGTAAAACTCCTGACTATCCCGAGCTAAAGAGACGGGTTCTGGCGGATCTCCAACTAGAAGCTGAGCCGTCTTATGCTTGTCATCCTTAACGAGACCGCAGACCGGAATGAATAAACCCAGCTCGTTCTCCAGAATATCAATAGCTGAAGAAATCTGCCCTTTACCACCATCGACTACGATAAGATCTGGCATCGGAAGGTTCTCTTTCAGCACCCGTTCATACCGCCGCCTAATGACTTCGCGCATCGTTCCATAATCATCCGCACCCACTACTGTACGAACTTTATATTTACGATACTCTTTTCGCGCGGGCTTACCATCAATGAAGACAACCATCGCAGAGACCGGATTGGTCCCCTGAATATTCGAGTTATCGAACGCCTCGATCCGGCTTAAGCGTTCGAGCCCCAAGCTCTCGCCTAAGCTCATTGCGGCACCAGAGGTACGTACTTCATCTCGTTCAATAAGCCGGAACTTCTCGTCGATTGCGACTGTAGCATTTTGGCAGGCCATACCGACCATCTGCTTCTTGAGTCCACGTTGTGGCACCAGTACTTTGATACCGAGCCACTCCTGTAGAATAGAGGCGCCACCTGCGGCATCAACAACACCTGCTGCTGATGCTTCCGCAGCGGCGATTTCACGTGCCTCAGCTTCTTCAGGCGACTCGGGAGTATCTTCCCCCTTTTGTAGCTCTTCCTCGGCTGGAGCAGCAATGACAATCGCCGGTTTAGCTTCTTTATCAACCACGGCTTCCTCGTCAAGCACATCCGGTAGAAGAATCTCCTGCGGCAGGGCAGGATTATCACTGTAATACTGCGTCACATAAGACATAAAGTCACTGTAGGCTTCCCCATAGAACGGAAAGACGGAGGAATGGCGCTGGATCATCTTCCCTTGTCTCATGTACAGAATTTGTACACACATCCATCCCTTATCTACGGCATACCCAAATACATCGCGATCCTTAGTATCCGTAGTGTTGATCTTCTGTTTCTCCATCAATGCATCAATATGGATAATTTGATCCCGCAGTTCCTTCGCCCGCTCAAAATATAATTCCTCAGCAGCTTCCTGCATTTTCTGCTGTAAATCCTTCTTAACCGCATCATGCCCTCCGCTTAGAAAAGCAGCGATATCTTGCGTAATCTGCTCATACTCAGATTTCTGCACTTCCTTCTCACAAGGCGCCAAGCATTGGCCCATGTGGTAGTAGAGACAGACCTCCTTCGGCATTACGCCGCATTTACGGAGCGGATACATACGGTCGAGAAGCTTTTTCGTTTGCTGTGCTGCATAACCATTAGGATAAGGACCAAAATATTTTGCTTTATCTTTAATCACCCGGCGTGTAACTTCAAGCCGAGGGTGAGCTTCATTCGTTATTTTGATATAAGGAAATGTCTTATCGTCCTTCAGAAGAACGTTATAACGTGGCATATGCTTCTTAATTAGATTGCACTCGAGAATGAGCGCTTCCATGTTGCTGGACGTAACAATATATTCGAAGTCAGCAATATTAGCGACAAGTCGCTGAGTCTTACCATTATGACTGCCTGTAAAATAAGAGCGAACCCGATTCTTTAGAACCTTCGCCTTGCCCACATAAATAATGGTGCCTTCTTCATTCTTCATCAGATAGCACCCGGGCAGATCGGGTAATAGAGCCAGTTTGTTGCGGATATTGTCCAAATTGATCCCCTCCAGCTAAATTGGACCCATGATTAGTTGGCTTTTAGCGCACAAAACGCCTCCGGAATGAACCGAAGGCGCTGAGCGGCAGGGCCGAGGCCCGAACAGTAGCATTTAACAATTATTGATGTTTAGCTACGATATTTTTCAGGGATTCTTTGGAGTTCAATCCCACAACTTTATCTACCGGTTGACCGTCTTTGAAGAAGATCAGGGTTGGGATACTCATAACGCCAAAACGGGAAGCCGTTTCCGGATTCTCATCCACATTCAATTTTGCAATCTTCACGCTGTCTCCCAGTTCTGCGGACAATTCGTCCAAGATTGGAGCAATCATCTTACAAGGACCACACCAAGGAGCCCAGAAGTCTACTACTACAGTACCTTGACCTTCCACTTCGTTACTGAAGGTTTGGTCAGACACGTTCACGATAGCCATGATATTGTTCCTCCTCTAAAGTTTTACGAAACATTAATCCATTCTAAAGCAAAGCTTAGTTTATGGAAGCTGCTCCGAAAATATAAGTTAATAAATTGTTTCATGTAATATGATAACCAAATTACCACTTACCGACACAATTCCAGTATAACATATCTTTAAGGGATATGTTATATATCACATACAATTATATTGCCCTCAAGCTAATTTTATTTACGTTACTCTTTTCTTTACAATCTCCCCAGCCTTTCGGTATACTCTAAGAAAGCGCATTAAATGTCAATGACTTATTTCATAATGATCAACTTAATTTGCATCTTAACAATACAGGCATTGTCCCTGTAAGGAGGCAGAAGCTATGGATGTCAACGCGCAAGTACGGGACCCACGAGAACACATCAACGAAGAACCCCGCAATGATCTAGGCGATTTAATGAATGGATTTTTCGGAATGACTGCATTTATGACCGTTGTCTTTTTCGGCATGGTCATCATTAAGTTCATTTCGGAGTAAGGGAATCATCGTAATATAAAAAGAGGCTGTCTCAAAAATAGCGAATGCTACTTGGGGCGGCTTCTTTTTTTAAAAAAGTAATTTAGAGAAAGAAAACAGAGAACAGCGACCCTCCAATAAACGGAGAATCGCTGCTCTCTCTGAATTTTAAGGTTTTGAATACTCCGGCTTATCTAATTGTCCCCCGTTGATTCTCCCCGTGTAGTGGAATAACATCCACAAAAGGAGCAATACGATCCATCAAACGTTGGCCTTTATAGATCTCCTCGCCATCCTTGCTTGTAAAGCTAAGATGTTTCTCCAAACCATCGAGCGGATAATTCGAGGTATAGAAGGTTGGTTTACGGTTCATCCGATAATTTAGAATCGCGCCAAGCACGTGATCACGTGCCCATGGATTTAAGTTCTCTGCACCAATGTCATCAAAGATAAGCAAATCGCAGTTTTTCATCGTATCCACGGTTTCCTTTAACTTCTGGCCGTCCATCATAATCGATTTTAAATCCTCGATAAAATCTGGCATATATACGATAACTCCAGTATAGCCGGCAACAGCAAGCTCATGAAGCAAGTAACACATCAGAAATGTTTTACCTGTTCCAAAGGTTCCGTGTAAATAAATCCCGCGTGAGGTCAGACCTTCATCTTTAACGCTTGTAATATAATCAAATATTTTATTAACCGCCGAGACCCGGCGTGGATCCTTGCCCATAATATCTATTTCATCATAACCGCCATTAAGCACACGCTCGTCCACATAAAAGCTGCGAATACGTTTGCGGATACTATCCTGACTATCCTGTGCCACTTTAAGACGGCAAGGCGTTTTGCGTTCATATAAATCCGTTGAACCATTCACAGTCTCTACCGTAAGTTTACTATAATGCCCCGGAAAATCATTTGGACATTTCTCAAGTCCCGGACAGTTCGCGCAGTTGCGACTTTCCTCAACATATTGATACAGACGGCTCATATGAAGCCGCAGTCGCGATTCATCCAGCTCAGGATGTTCGGACTGCAATGCCTTCACAAGTGGATGATTGAATAACCCCTGTTCAAGATCGCGTTGACGCTGCCGTAGAGTTGGATTGTTGATCGAACGAAGTACATCGCCCATAGACTCCATAGTTCCACCTCTCTTTCATTACGGCGCTTGGGAAACGCCTTTTTTCTTGCTGGCTTTAATTTCTGCCGCTTTCTTCATCATCGCCGCGAATTCCTCTTCCGATACCGTTCCGGCACTTCCATCGTCCAGCCCAATCGGTATTTCCGGCTTGGCCGATCTGCCTGCATTTTTAGCATATGAACGTGATCGTGGTCCTGCTGCCGTGTTAGTTGTGGCACCCTTGCCCTTCACTTTGGACTGATCCCTGATATATTTTACAGCCTTCTCGTAGGTGTTCACTTGTTTAACCAGCATATTGGAAGCAATAGCCTCCACAAAATTGCGGTTCATTCGTTGTTCTCCACCAGAGGCTACCATAGTCATTAAATAATGAATAAGTACGTTGATTACTTCACCGCTTAGCTTATAGTTCAAATCTATTTTCTCGAACATATCCATCAAATGACTGGGTACTGCACCTGGAAAAAAGGTTTGAAGCAGCCGCGTATAAGGTTCGTTCCGCAGCATCATATTATATTGGTGAATGTCGCATTTGGACAAAAATTGTGGTGGTACTTCTACATAATACTCCATCTCTACAGATTGCTCCGGTGGCGCAATAGAATCATCATTCTCTTCGGAGGCACTGGCTCGGATGGAAACAACCTTAGCAGCTGCAATTTCACGCTTTTCCTGCCGTTTCATATCTTGCCTGAAATGCTGGCTGGCTTTATATTGCAGTGCATCCAGTATTACCTCGCCTTCCGGCGAGAACACGCCATCTTCATCCAGCAGACGACATAAATCCTGCGGACTGAGTTCATACTTATGAGCCACATAGTTAATAACACCCATTTGAGTATGGTCAAAGCGAAGTTTTTCTACATGAGCCCGGTTCACAGACTCCCGTGGAAAACGCAAAATAATATCGCTATATCCAATCGCCTGTTCTCCGGATTCACGCATGCCGGGCTGACGCACAGAGGCCACTTCTGCAAGTGCCTGTTCCAGTTCATAATCAATGACATGTGTATTCAGTTGAAAAATATCATAAAAAGGCACAGAAATATTCTCTTTGCCTATGGATCTGCGACTCCACTCTTCTGGCTCTCGGTTCCAGAATTGTTCCCGTAAGGACAGCACAGCAAACTTGCCGATCTTATCGCGTAATAGCAACGTCAAATGCTGAGTAGCAAAAAAGTCAGCTGGCGATAGCGGCGGCATAAGCTCATATTCATATAAGTAATCATCGGTTTCCGGCACATAGATTCGACAGGTCTGCAACAGACCTACCGCTTCTAACCTGGAAGCCTGATCTATTAAATATTTGCGGCCTTTCTCATTCGGTTCAACGCCTAGCGTCATAAATAATCTGCGCTGTTGCTCCACTCCAGAATAGCCAATGCTATCTGCTGGCACATGTTCAACCAGCAAGCGATAGAAACTGATTGCAAAAGCTCCTACCATAGGTTGATACACAGAGCTAAGCATACGTCCATCTATAACACTAAGACCAAATTCGCGGGAAACGCAGTACCGATGATGTTCGGTGAAATGATGTAAGTTACTCATGCGCATCTACGGATACCCCCTTGTTTTCACGAATTCATACAGGATTCTATTCTATCATAAAAAACGTCGCCGGAAATGTAAATAAACTACCAATTCCGACTCTTTTCGCTATATAATCAGCTTTTTCTTACGATTATCTGCCTCTATTAAACAAGAAGAAACGGCTTCGCTGTCCTCTGAAAGAGGAAGGTTCCGTTTCTCGCTGAATTTCAAAATTGATTCTTAGCGCCTAAAAGCTTATATGTTCAAAAAAACGACTCTCACATCAGAGCCGCAGGTCTTCCAATTAAATCTTTAAAACATCTTGTAACCGCCAAAGCGCAGTTTTTGAATGGTCCATCCACTCAATATAGCACCTGCAAGACCAGCAACACCCGTTAAGTAATCAACAAAGTGGAAACTGGAGAGATGCTCCCAAAGCGACATCGCGCTTCTATCCCAAATGGAATAGACTACGACGGGTAGAATAATAAGAACGAATAGATAAGCGGGAAACCAGGTTGTCTTCATTAACATGTTAAGAATAAATCCAATACCAAACATCATCACAAAGAATAAAACGGTTAGGATAAACACTGGAATAAACCCCATGTTACCGCCACTACCCCTTTCTATAAAGAAGCGCACATCTAATACGAGCTAGTAGTAAGTTTACTAGAAAAAATGTCACGAAGCAATGAACTTTATTCAAATTTAGGCCTAATTCACTTACAACAGATTGTCATCATTTGCTCTAAGCAACTCGATTGCGATACAATGCATATAGATTAATGAATCGTACATAGTCTATGATGCAGGAGCTTCGTAGCAAGTTTTACACGATGTTATTCAGCGAAGCTTAGGCTTCGTAAAACTAAGTGTATGCTTTCGATGCAAGTTTTACGCGAAGTTATTCAGCGAAGCTTAAGCTTCGTAAAACTAAGTGTATGCTTTCGATGCAAGTTTTACGCGAAGTTATTCAGCGAAGCTTAAGCTTCGTAAAACTTTTAAGGAGTGAGATCATGAACGAAGCCGCTATGACACTGGAAGGCTGGTATGCATTGCATGACTTCCGCTCACTGAACTGGACCGCATGGACGGCAGCAGATGATGAAGAACGTGCCGTTGCTATGGAAGAATTACATGCTTTTATGCAGGAGTGGAGCACTGTCGAAGAAGCGAAGGAAGGCAGCTCTGCAGTATATTCCATCGTTGGCCAGAAGGCCGATTTCGTAATGATGTTCTTGCGTGAAAGTTTGGAAGCTCTGAACCAGCTTGAGACAGCCTTTAACAAAATAGCTTTTGCTCAATATACAACTAAAGCCTATTCCTACGTAAGTATTGTTGAATTAAGCAACTACCTTGCGGGGGGCAGCGATGGTAGCGACCCTATGCAGAATCCACATGTCATCGCACGTCTAAAGCCTGTTTTGCCGCAAGCGAAGCATATTTGCTTCTATCCAATGAACAAGAAACGCGAGCTTGCCGATAACTGGTATATGCTTGATATGGATAAACGCCGCGAGCTGATGGCTTCTCACGGATTAATCGGACGAGGTTATGCTGGTAAGGTGAAACAGATTATCACCGGTTCCGTAGGTTTTGATGATTGGGAATGGGGTGTAACCCTGTTCGCTGAAGATCCTCTGCAATTCAAAAAGCTGGTCTACGAAATGCGCTTTGACGAAGTCAGTGCTCGCTACGGTGAATTCGGACCTTTCTATGTCGGCAACCTGCTGACTGAGGATTCTTTTGAGGAAATGCTTAAATTGTAACAAAAAGGGTGAGTCTCCAGATCGTTATGGAGACTCACCCTTTTTGAATGCTATAACGAGGTTCCTGCTTCCTCATCCTCTTCGCTGTCATCTTCATCATCACGCAGACTTTCCAAAAATTCAGCCGTAGCCCGGTCACGCGCTCTCCCTTTTTCCTTTAAGCGTTCAATGCCAGGGAGAATGAGCAGATCAATTTCCTTTTGGACAACATAAGCTAGATCGTACTGATTCTGATCCTCCAGATAAGATCCAACCTCAATCAGTCCGTTGTATCGGTCCAATTCTTCTCTTGTCAGCAATCCACGCACCTGCACGCTGCAGTGACGCATCTTATAAGAATCTTCCTTTTTTCAGAACCAGCGGAATTCCACCGATAATGAACAAATAGCGCATATCCACAACTTTTTTCAATTGAGCTGCAGTCCAGCCCTTGTAAGTTTTGCTGCCAACTACAGCAATCCCTTGTCCTTTACCTAGAGAAGCTACTGTTCCTTTATTGCTGAATGCGAATTTCTTTGGTTGTTGATTACGGATCGCAGCCACCAAATTATGTGCACAGCATTCTCCCTGTTGCATAGCAATTTGTGCTGTTGGCGGGTAAGGACGTCCTTCTGGGTTAATCATCAAGGAGCCGTCTCCAATAATGAAGATATTGTCTTGGCCTGGTGCACGTAAATATTCATCTACTTTCACACGACCACGCATAGCTTCAAATCCTGCAGCTTCAATCAGACGATTTCCGCGAATTCCGCCTGTCCAGACAATTGTAGAAGCTTTAATCTCTTCACCTGATGCCAGAATTACACCGTTTGGTAGACATTCCTTGATCGCAACGCCCATCTTGAATGTAACACCCTTCTTAGTGAGCAGGTTCATTGCATACTCAACAAGTTCTGGTGCAAATCCAGGCAGAGCTGTTGGAGCAGCTTCTATGTTATATATATTTACCATGCTTGGATCAACGTCAAATTCTTTACACAACCCAGGGATGCGGTCCGCTAATTCGGCCACAAATTCAATTCCGCTAAAGCCGGCACCACCGACTACGAAATTGATATGCTCCTGAGCGTTGTTCTCGTTCTTGTATTTGGCAAATTGATACTCAATATGTTCACGAATCAAACGGACGGAGTTGATGCTCCGGATCGTCAGTGCGTATTTATCAAGTCCTGGGATACCGAAGGTTTCAGGCTCTCCGCCCAAAGCAATGACGAGATAGTCATACGAAAGAGTACCATCCTCCAAAATAATCTTTTTCTGCTGGGTACGAATTTCCTGAACAGATGACTTAACGAGATCGATCTTGAATTCATCGATTAGTTTAGAAATAGACACCCGAGTGTGTTCAATACTATCTGTACCCGCAGCAGGCATATGTAGATGGGTAGTAAAATAGTGGTACTCGTGACGGTTTACGAGCGTGACATCCGCTTCATTATAGTTCAAAGCCTTCTGTAAGCGCTGTGCGGTCAAAATACCCCCATAGCCCGCGCCTAAGATTACGATTTTGGGAATACTACTCATGTTCCGGCTCCTTCCAAGAGGTAAATCTGTCTTTGTATTTTTTATTGAAACAATGTACGGTCCTTTTTGTGAATTTATACACTTATATTTAGAAGAAATTCCAATCAAACTTAAAGGATTTCTAAATTGACCATATCCATTGTAAACCTTAGTGTAGTATTAATCAAACATTAAAATACTAAAAAACGTCACATTCTTATTGTGTTCTAAAGTCTTTCTTTGCAGGTATGTGTCACAATGTTTATAATAAGAAAGAATACAAGTATGGCAAAATGAATATATCAACTCGGAGGTGTAATATCCCGTGACACAAGAGCAATCCGGCGTTCCTATGAGCGACCTTTTAATCATAGGTGGCGGTCCAGCTGGCATGTTTGCCGCATTTTACGGTGGGATGCGTCAGGCATCAGTAACACTTATTGAAAGTATGCCCCAATTGGGAGGACAACTTGCTGCACTTTATCCTGAAAAATACATTTATGATGTAGCAGGTTTCCCAAAAGTAACTGCACAAGAATTGGTTGACAACCTGACACGGCAAATGGATATGTTCCAATCGAATATCCGGCTGGAGGAGAAAGTAATTTCTGTTCAGAAACGGGACGAACGCCATTTTGTAGTTACAACTGATGTAGCAGAATACCACAGTAAGGCTATTATCATCACAGCTGGTGTAGGCGCTTTTGAACCTCGCCGTTTAGAACTGCCAGACGCAGGACGGTTTGAAAAAGCCAACCTCCATTATTTTGTAAATGATTTAAATGCCTTTAAAGATAAAAAAGTTCTGATTAGCGGTGGCGGAGATTCCGCAGTAGACTGGGCGCTAATGCTGGAGCCGATCGCGGAGCAGGTAACCCTGATTCACCGCCGGGATAAATTCCGTGCGCATGAACACAGCGTAGAGAATCTGATGGCTTCCAAAGTTAACGTAATTACACCTACTGAAATTACAGAACTGCATGGTGACGAGTTCATAACTAAGGTTACCTTATCCCATATCAAAACCAAGGAAACACAAGAGATCGAAGTCGACAGTGTAATCGTCAATTTCGGATTTGTTTCCTCGCTAGGACCTATTGCAGAATGGGGTATCGATATTGAAGGAAACTCCATTGTCGTTGACTCACGTATGGAAACAAGTATTCCAGGTATCTTTGCGGCCGGTGATATCACCACATATCCGGGTAAGCTAAAGCTAATTGCTGTAGGATTCGGTGAAGCTCCAACGGCTGTGAATAACGCAAAAGTCTATATCGATCCGGAAGCTAAGCTTTCACCAGGTCACAGCAGTAATATGAAACTCTAATTCTATCTACTACAATAAAAAAGGGTATTCTGATAGGCCTATCAATAGCAGCCTATCAGGATACCCTTTTATGTTTGTGACTCGCGGTTTATTTATATGTAGCCAGCTACAAAGGTATACTTTGCGCTCTTTTAATGAAGAACCGCATGAACTGGAGAGTGTAAGTTTCGTTTGCGAATCTCAACGAGTAGAAGAGCGATGAAATCATGCTCTAGTTGCAATTCTATCGCTCTATGGTAAGAGTCTAGAAGCATCTCATCGGACAATTCAACCATAACGTTCATCTACCTTTCCTGTATTTGGATCTGAATCTATCATATCAAACTATCATTTTTCGAACAAGCGTTCGTGTTATCCACAAGTACATGTGGAAATCCTGTGTATAATATGTGCGTAAGCGTTACAAAGGTGATAACTGCACAGTGGAATATGGGGATAATAGTTATACACAGGATTGAACCACTTGTATACAGCTAAAAATATATTTTTATTGTAAATAAATTACAATATAATTTACCCCAAAAGAACGCAACTAAACGCAATTTTATCTCACTACTCTATTATCGTCAATTTAAAAATATTTGTTAATTTACTGAGGTCTTGTATTAACCTCCAAAATCCATATTTTACCTGAATAATCCACAGCATAATCAAAGCCCAGTTCACCTATTCCCGAGAAGTGCCGCTCCATTAGTTCAATACATACAAGTGTTAGTCTACGCATCTCCGCTTTCTTCGCCGATGCTTTCATCCGGGGCAACGATCTGCGAAGTCCTTCACGACAAGAAAGCATCGTACCACCTTTACATAAATTGGTTACGAACAGGCCCGGTCGAGCTAATCTTCCTACCATGGAGCGAAACTCCCATACAGCACCATTTTTCACTACCTTTACCCGATAATCAATAGGACGCCCGCCAATCCTGGCGAGAGAAATCCCCTGTTGAATCAAATATCTGCGTCTGACCTTGACGAAATGGAGCGCCCGTCTCATGGATCTGAAATCCTTGTAAATTCGAGTTCTGTCCATATAAGTAAATCCATAACCTCGGCTATCCCGAAATACTTTGATTACACCGTAACCTCCGCCACCAACTATAGGTTTAATAACAACATTTCCATATTTCCGGAGCATGGCTAACAGTGAGTCAGCCGAATACACCCTCGTCATTGGTATATAATGAGAAACCCTCGCGTCACTGAGCAATGCTTCTGTCTTTAACCATTTGCTAGCCAACTGTCTTCCCGACATTGTCCTTTCCCTCCTTTCACATTCCAGCCTACCCTATACATTACTCAGAAGAGGTCCCGCCCTCTTGTATGATTGTCCGTGTAGGAAGAGGCTATTAGCAAAAAGGGCTTAGAGCTTGTATCGACAACAATCTCAATCATGCATAGTTAGATTGCAGATTTTGAAGAATCTTATCTCTGAACATTCGACATTTTAATCGTAATGGATGAGTTCACTATAACTAGAATAATCTTCAAAATCGTTGTATTATTAATAGCGGTTACATTTTCAATTCTAACTATATAATTATGTCTCAGAGGTTCTTAAAAAAAACAGCGCGGGGAGGGCTCGGAATGGCTCAGTTTTTCGAGGTATTATATTGGGTGGCCATGCTTGGGATGTCCATCGTATTGGCTGGAACGACTATACTGATCTGCGCTATTGGCTTTAAATTCATTAAAGACAGACGCAGAGCATTGGGTGCTGGCTGTATTGCCTTTTCCCTTGGAGCCGCAGCGCTCATCGTGTTTATGATTAATTACAAGTTCATTATTCCAGCCTAAGTGTACCCTGAAACAAACAGAAGCCCTCTCACGGAATTCCGTCGGAGGGCTTTTGTTTGTATTGTACTCATATATCTAATGAAAGGCGAATCATATCTACTACTTTAATCCCATTCTCAACAATCTCTTCACTATAATGTCTGATAAAAAAGTCTTTATCGATTCCGGTAATTCTAAATCCACATTTCTGATAGAGAGCCAGCTGCCCTACACTTGAATTCCCGGTACCCACTTCAATCGTCTTCGCACCAAGCAATCTCGCATTCTCAATCGCATGATAGACCAACTGCTTTCCTATTCCTTTACTTTGCTGCTTCTCATCAACGGCTATATTCACTAGCTCTACTGTCTCAGGCCTCGTTTGTAGCAAAACATAGACACCAATAATGCAATTTTCCATTTCAGCTACAAAACATTGACCTCTTTTTAAATACGCTTCAACAAGACTTTGTGAAGGATCGGCTAATAACAACAAATGCATAGGGGGTTGTTCTTCTGCGTTTAATTTCCTTATCAGCATGCTTAGAGCTCCTTGTGATGACTTTTGTCATTGAGAATAAAAAAAAAGCCTCCAAGCCCGATGTTCTAGAACTCAACATAGGACCTGGAGGCGTGTCGTTGCAATTAGCAAGGCTCTTCGTTCGGTTTCCCTGCATCCGTAGCTGTCCGGAAGCTTGAGCCGCAGCCGCAGGTTGCAGTAGCGTTCGGGTTATTGATGGTGAAGCCGCCCGTCATGCCGGATTCTTCAAAATCAATTTCGAGACCATCAAGGTAACGAAGATTCTCTTTCTCCACGACAACCTTCATTTCTTGGATGTCCATATATACGTCCTGATCGGTTTCATTATCATCAAAGCCCATAGCGTATGAGAATCCACTGCAACCGCCGGGCGTTACTCCAATACGGAGGAACATGTTCGGCACTTCTTGTTCAGCAAGCATCGCCTTCAGTTGTTCTGCTGCCTTTTCGCTAATATTAATCATGATCATATCCTCCTATAAATTAGATTCACTTCATAAGAAAAACTTATGTTTAAGAGACCTTCCGGTCAAAAGTTGCTTTCTTAAAAATATATACTTAATAATCTCAGTATAACCCACTATTCCATTACCCTCAAGTCACAACTGCCTTATGCTTGACCTATCACCCCAAAATAAACCATCCATATCCAGCTGTTGATCCCCTTATAAGAGAGGTTTATAATAAGGAAGGCAAACATAAGTAAAAATTCGGAAATTTGTCACGGAGGCTAACCCTCCGCTTTATTTTCATGAATGAACAGCTACCGTCTGGGTAAGTCTGGGAATTATCTGCGGGCAATGGACCCCGTAAAACTTTCAGGAGGAATTCATAACATGTCTACTCTTTTCACCCCCCAAACAGACGCCCGAATGATGAACATTATTGAAAAAGTTCGCGGCGGCGAAAGATTGAATTTAGAAGATGGCGTTTATTTATATCAAAGTAACGACCTACTTACCATTGGTCAATTAGCAAATGAAGTCAATCTTGCAAAAAACAACAACAGGGTATATTTTATCGAAAATATGAGTCTATATTTCACCAATGTTTGCGAATCACATTGTGCATTCTGCAATTTCCGCAAAGATGATGGAGAAGAGGGTGCTTATACTCTATCCGGTCAGGAAATGGTGCAATATGTCGAACAGCATATTCATCCAGGTGTACGCGAATTCCATATCGTGGGTGGGCATAATGACAAGGTTCCTTTCCAGTATTATGTGGATTCTTTAAAAGCCTTGAACGAACGTTTCCCTGAGGTAACCTTAAAAGCATACACAGCAGCCGAGATCGATTTCTTCACCCGCATTAGCGGGTTGAGTATTCGTGAGGTTCTGGAACAACTGCGTGCGGCAGGTCTTAAAACACTTACCGGTGGTGGCGCAGAAATATTATCCGATCAATACCGTAAAAAAATGCGCGTTGATAAAGCTAATGTGGAAGAGTATCTGGAAGTTCACCGTACAGCACATCAGCTTGGTATGAAGACCCATACAACGATGCTCTACGGCTCCATTGAGTCTCATGAAGACCGTATTCGGCACATGATGCAGATCCGCGATCTGCAGGACGAAACCAATGGTTTTATGGTATTCATTCCATTATCTATGCAGCCTAAGAATAAGAATGCAGGGATTATGCGCCGCAACTCCGCTTATGAGGATCTGAAGACGATTGCGATCAGCAGATTGATGCTCGATAATTTCGATCACATCAAAGCATACTTTATTAATATCGGCCCTCAGCTAACTCAGGTTGCGCTGAACTTCGGTGCTTCTGACGTACATGGTACCATTCTTAAAGAACGTATTAGCCATGCGGCTGGCGCCTTAACACCTGAAGGCCTCACACGCGATGAATTGATTTGGTTAGTAAAAGGTGCTGGACGAATTCCAGTAGAACGCGACACGTTCTACAATCCGATAAAGGTATACGAATAAAAGACTACCTTAGATCCGTTATCCTATATTGAAAGGAAGTTCGGTCAGCATGAGAACACTACTCGTTCTGGGCGGCGGCTATGGCGGCTTGGCCCTCATTCAAGAATTGCTCAATAATCATCTTCCTCAGGATATTGAAATTATCTTAATTGACCGAATGCCTTATCAAGGAATCAAAACGGAATATTATGCACTTGCCGCAGGTACAGTAACGGACTATCACTTGCGGATTCAATTTCCGGTTCATCCCCGTCTTACCATCCGTTACGGTGAGGTGAGTTCCATTGATTTGGATAGCAAAATCGTTACAATGGAGCCTGACGAGACGGTGTCTTATGACATTCTAGCCATTGCGCTAGGCTGTACTGACAATTACCATAACATCCCTGGGGCTGATCAATACACTTGCAGTATCCAGACCTTTGCAGGGACCCGGGAGACTTATCAACGCTTAAACGATGTGAAGCCTTATGGAACGATAAACATTGTTGGCGGTGGACTAAGTGGAGTGGAATTGGCGGCAGAGCTTCGGGAGAGCCGACCAGATCTTAATATTGCTATTCTGGATCGCGGTGAACGTGTCTTGTCTGCTTTTCCGGCAAAGCTGTCACAGTACGTGGAAGAATGGTTTCATCACCATCAAGTACAGACGCTGGGACGTGTATCTGTATCCCACGTTGAGAAAAATGCACTTTTTAACGGCACAGAGGAAATTCTTTCAGATGTTACGGTATGGACAGCAGGGATTCAACCCGTGAAGGTTGTTCAGGAATTAACAGTACCGAAGGATCGCGGAGGACGGATCATTCTGGACGAGTATTATCGTATACCTGATTATCCGGAAGTGTATGTGATTGGCGACTGTGCCAGCCTGCCATTCGCTCCAAGCGCACAAGCTGCAGGAGCGCAGGGTGAGCAGGTTGCTCAGGTAATTCAAGCCTTATGGCGCGGCGAGACCCCTAAGCTTCATGCTATTCGTCTGAAGGGTACTTTAGGCTCACTAGGCAAGAAAGCTGGATTTGGTCTGATGGGCCAACGCTCCGTTAAAGGACGGGTTCCACGTATTCTCAAGAGCGGAGTGCTCTGGATGTCGAAACGCACTTTAGGATAAACCTAAGGGCTGCTCTTTTCCGTATTTATAACGGAAAAGAGCAGCCCTTTATTTTTTTCTAAAAAAATTATATGTTGCGCAACTACTTAGTCAAGGTCTATATTGAACCAAGCCTCTAGCTCTTTGATTTTGGCAGAAATCTTTTCTTCTAGCTCGTCAACAGTATCTGCTGCAACGATGTCTCCTTCGACCATGGCGAAAGGTGTTAAATAACATTCCCCACAATTGTTCAGGCATCCGTATTCGATTACATCGTAATCGGGATTTTCCTCCAGCTTATGCATTAGTTTGTCTGTTCCGTGACCCATGTTACTGGCACAAAATTCAATAATTGGTCTCATGATGATCTCCCTGTTCCGCCTAACCATTTTATTTTTTAACTTTTTGTACTATAATGAACTTACGAAAGGAGTGATTGAGAAATGAGTGAGAATGCACAAAGCACCGAAATGTATGATGAAGTATTGGAAGTGCTGGATAAGCTTCGTCCGTTCCTACAACGCGATGGCGGCGACGTTGAACTAGTTGATGTAGAAGACGGCATCGTTAAGTTGAAACTTATGGGTGCCTGCGGCAGCTGCCCAAGCTCCACGATCACCTTGAAAGCCGGGATTGAACGCGCTCTTCTTGAAGAAGTAGAAGGCGTACAAGAAGTTATGCAAGTATTCTAATCCCATTCAATATCATTCCCGATCCTCCTCTTCAGGAGATCGGGATTTTCTTATTATAGTGGATTTACCCTTCTCCTACAACATACAGCATAAAACCCGCATGCCATTAGGCAGCGGGTTTTATGCTGTAATTAGAGAGTAAGCTAGCTCTCTGTCTTAAAATGCTGGAATGATCGAGCCTTTGTACTGCTCTTCAATGAACGCTTTCGCTTCTGGAGAATTCAGTGCAGCGGCAAGCTTTTTGATTGCATCGGAATCTTTATTGTCAGGACGAGCTACCAGGATGTTAGCATAAGGAGAATCCGTACCCTCGATGAACAAAGCATCTTTAGTAGGAACCAGGTCAGCTTCTAAAGCATAGTTAGTGTTAATCAATGCAAGATCCACTTCATCTAATTGACGACCTAACATTGCAGCATCTAGCTCGATGATTTTAAGGTTTTTCTTATTTTCAGTAATATCCGCTTGGGTAGATGTGATGTTGGTATCATCTTTTAATGTAATCAGACCATTTTTAGCAAGCAAGATTAGTGCACGACCACCGTTTGTAGCATCATTCGGGATGGCTACTTTCGCACCATCAGCCAGCTCGTCGATGGATTTGATTTTTTTGGAATAAGCACCAAAAGGTTCAACGTGAACGGCTGTAACAGAAACTAGATCCGAACCGTTCTTTTGATTCTGGTCATCCAGGTAAGGTTGATGTTGGAAGAAGTTAGCATCCAGATTCTTCTCTGAAAGCTGAACGTTTGGTTGAACATAGTCAGTGAATTCTTTGATTTCTAATGTAATTCCTTGCGCTTCAAGCAATGGAGCAATAGCTTTTAGGATTTCAGCGTGTGGAACAGGTGAAGCACCAACCACCAATTTTACAGGTTCTGCAGATGACTCAGTTGCAGCACCATCTTTTGGTGCATTAGTGGCAGCCGAGTTAGAAGCATTATTGTTATTGCCGCAAGCAGCTAGCACCACAACCAGTGTCAGACTAAAAAAAGTAAGTAGTAATTTTTTCATTTTAAATCCCCCTCTTATCCTTGGTATTTGTATGAATAAGGCTATATATGGACGTACCTTATTTCCGTGTGAAATGCCGTACTAGTCGATCACCGGCCATTTGTAGCAATTGCACCAGTATGACCATCAAGACTACTGAGATAATCATAACTTCCTTCTCATAACGGTAATATCCGTAACGGATTGCTAGATCCCCTAGACCACCGCCGCCTACCATCCCGGACATTGCCGTATAGGAAACCAGTGTGACCAGTGTGATCGTAACTCCAGCGAGTAGACCTGGACGAGCCTCTGGCAAAAGAACGCGCATAACGATCTGATTCGTGGATGCTCCCATCCCTTGCGCCGCTTCGATTACTCCGCGATCTACTTCTCTTAACGCCGTTTCCACCAAGCGAGCAAAGAATGGAGCTGCACCAATCACCAGCGGTGGGATCGTACCGAGTACTCCGATAGAAGTTCCAACAACGGCTTTGCTAAATGGAATTAATGCTACCATCAAAATGATAAACGGTACGGATCGTAAGATGTTTACAACGAATGATAAGACCGTGTAAATTACTCTGATTACTATACTATTCGATCTTCCCCATAAATACAATAGAATTCCGAGTGGTAAACCAAGAATAATTGTGAACAATCCGGAAAATATTAACATTTGCAAGGTAGCAACTGTAGCATCCATCATTTCTTGCCAGTTTAAATCTGCGAAATTCATTACGAAATCACCTCCACTTCAAGACCTTGAGCGGTTAGTTCGGCTATTGTCACAGCAATCGCTTCAGCTGGACCCTCGAACCTTACAATCATTTGTCCATAAGGTACGTCTTTAATCGTTGAAATGGTGCCGTGCAAAATGGCAAAGCTAACACCTGTTTCTCGTACTACATTGGAAAGTGCGGAGCCGTAGGTCTTTTCTCCGAAAAAAGTAATTTTGACGGCCTGAGAGTTGTCCCCAGCAGCAGCGTCAAGCGCCGTACGAAGGGGTCCCTCATTCTGTGACTCACTACGGATGAAATCGCGAGTAACTTCATGCTGCGGCTTTAAGAATACCTCCGTAACTTTACCTTGCTCAACGATACCACCACCATGAATAACCGCAACACGATCGCAGATACTCTGAATCACGTGCATTTCGTGAGTGATCAGCACAATAGTCAGATGGAACCGTTTATTAATATCGAGCAATAGCTTAAGGATAGAGTCTGTCGTTTGTGGATCAAGCGCAGAGGTTGCCTCATCACATAGCAGCACATCAGGATCGCTGGCAAGTGCCCTCGCGATGCCGACCCGTTGCTTTTGCCCTCCTGATAACTGAGAGGGATACTTATCCCGGTGTTCTTCTAGCCCAACTAAGGCAAGCAAGTCTTTTACTTTTGTATCAATATCTGCTCTCGAAGTACCTGTGAGTCGCAGAGGAAAAGCAATATTATCGTACACTGTCGCAGATGATAGCAGATTGAAATGTTGAAAAATCATCCCAATTTTGCGCCGCTGTTCCTGCAGCTGACCTTGAGTAAGCTTGGTTAGTTCAATGCCATCTACCCAAACTTCCCCTTCTGTCGGACGCTCCAACAAATTAATGCAACGGATCAATGTACTTTTTCCCGCTCCAGAATGGCCAATAACTCCGAATATTTCACCTTTTTCGATAGACAGATTCAATCCGGAAAGTGCTGTGGCCGCTTGGGTGCCTTTTCCATATACCTTTGTTATTCCTTTTAGATTAATCAACGATCATCGCCCCCTTTATATTTCACTTATTCCATACAAAAAAAACCTCCGACGATCGATGCAGATCGCAAGAGGCTCTGTGTGTTTATTTAGACAATGCCTTCTCATCTGCCAACGACCACAAACCTTGCGCCATTGTAGGAATTAGCACCATGACATTTGTACATAACGCTTATCGCGCTGTATACAAATCGGTTGCCGGGCTTCATCGGGCCTATCCCTCCGCCACTCTCGATAAGATATAGAGTATAAAATTTATGTTTGAATTCGTACAGACTTTAATGCAAGCATAAGTATAGTAAGTTTCTTGTTTTTTGTCAAAAGGAAATATATTGAACGCTTATGATTTTACCCGATTTGGCTTGCTTATTTCCTTACGCAACTGCTCATTGCTGTAGCTATATGCTGCGATTAACGTCTTACAGTTCATTTCGAGGGATTGCTTTAAATCCTCTAGATGGCTATCTAAATCCTCAAGCTGAATTTTGTCATGCAAGCCTTGATGTCGCTGCCATAAATCATCCTGCATTTCGGAATTCATATAATGAATTTCAGCATTTCTGCGCTTGCGTAGATTCTCTAGTGGATCACGATAAGAGTTCTTGATCTGTTCCAGTTGATCCGCTAATGCTGGATGTACATTCAATAGTTGAAGTTGACGCAGCACTGTAAAATAAGAAAAGTGCGTTTTTAATTTGGAGGTTTTGAGGTCATAAAAATGATTCAGTACCGTTCCAAGCTTGTCCAGAAGAGAGAACACACGAATAAATCCATCTTTATAAAAATAAACATACCGCGCATAATCGCCTTGTTCCACTGGTGACATATCGTCCATATAACCAGCGATTACCGATTTCCGGTAAAAAGCAGCTGCGAACCAGCTTTGCTCCAATTCATCCAATGAGGAGATCAGTCCACGTGTCCAAATCTCCAGCTTGCGGTATTCATGGTCATTATCCTCATGGGCGTTCATTTCCTTGCGCAGTAAAGCTGCAAAAGTAGCCATATTCTCCATCGCATCAGCCAATACACCGCTGTTCTTTCGAGGCGGCTCTCCAAGTATAACCCGCAGCATATCCCAGTCCTCCTAAAGTTTTGTCCAGCACCACGATATACCGATTTCCACTTTATTATTCCGCAGGTAAAGCGACTCTATCCACGGTGGGAACTTTCTACCAAGGGGTTACAACGGTGTCATATGATTCTTCGGATTTTTTTCATTAACGATATTTCTCGTCCTACTCAGCTGCCAGACTCTTACACTCATATAGCACAGAACACCAAACAAACAAGCAATCAACAAAATATGAGCCAAGGCGGCAAATATGTATAATCTTTCATTATCTAAGGTGTAAACAACAGCAGCTCCACTAAACACCTGCATCAGGCACAGCAGAACAGCAGCTACGCCAAGAGCTCTTAGCTCGGGGTAATCCTTATGTTTCCAAAAAGCTAAATGTCCAAGCACCGCGGTAAGAATAAATAAGATCAAAGCCGCAATCCGGTGTGTAAAAACAATACCCACTCCCCCGGAAAGCTCAGGCACCCATTCACCGTTGCAGAGTGGCCAGCCAGAACATCCACCGCGTGAATCCGTATGACTAACAAAGGCTCCAATATAAACGACAACATAGGAATATAAGGCCGTAAAACAGGTTAAATTGCGGAAAGCTTTGCTAACGGGTTTCTTCTGAATCTCCATCTTTTGATCGTAATCATAATCGCCTGCTTCATGCCGTCTTTTTGTTCCAAGTGCAAGCATCAGAGAACTAGAAAAAGCGATTAAGGAAAAACCCATATGCAGTGCCATCACAGCAGCAGATTGGGATTTAATTACTGCAAGCGCTCCCATACCACCTTGTACAATTACAAACAACAAAGTCATAAATGCATAGACTAACAAGTCCCGACGATTTCGCGCATAACGCCAAAAAGCAAACATCGAAGCAAGTGACAATAACCCAGCCAATCCGCTAAACAAACGATGAGTGTATTCAATCATCGAACCTACAGTATAAGCAGGAATTAATTTGCCATGACAGAGAGGCCATTCATTTCCGCATTCCAATCCCGATCCAGTCTTCGTTACTACTGCTCCCCCTAGTACGGCTAGGAACATGATAAGGCAAGTAAGATAACTAAGCCATTTCAACTGATTTGTCGTCAAAAAATATCACCCGCAGTTTTTAGTAATGAAGAAGCATTTTAAAAAAACCACCGCTTTTGCTCAAACAGGCGAAAGCGGTGGTTTTCCGGAATTACTGTTGAAGACTTTGATGCACTTGAACCGCTTTATCCAGGAAATTCTCAATTTCCTCGCGGGATTTACGTAATTTATTAACGAACCTAACCAATTCACGTCCATCGGAATAAGCGACGAAGCTTGGAATCCCCATAATATTTTGTTCCTGACTAACATCACCTACAGCATCAACGTCAACCTCAACCAACGTTAAACGATCGGCATAGGCTTGCTCTACCTCAGGGATAAAAGGATCGATAAACTTACAATCCGAGCACCAGTCCGCCTTGAAGATGGCTACTGTTAAGCGTGGAGATTGAATGGCTACCTGAAATTCACCAGGAGAACTTATTTTGTCCATAGTTTGTTCCGTCCTTTCTTCCATATCTGTCAAATTTCTATTCTTTAAGTGAAGCAAATTGTCATGCAGAAGTCAAACCTATTCTCTCATACGAACACGCGCAGGCTGCAATTTCATCAGCGGATTCAACAATTTTTGCAGTGCACGCGGATAACTGGAGATTTCCTGTTTAGTAAGCACACCCAGTACAATTAGCAATACCAGGTAAATAACAACAACTGCAGCCCCTACAACAAGACAAGTGATCAGAAACGCCAGGCGTGCAGGCATTAGATCCGTTAACAGAATTCCAGCTTGGTTCAAACCAAAACCAATACCTCCGGACACAAGAACCGCAATTCCAAAGCCGCCCCACCGTTTACCCATAATTTCGAAAGGTACAATGGATTTTAGCATTCGTAAATTAAGAATAGTAATGACTACGAAACAAAGTGCTGTTGCGCCGATAATCCCGTATATCCCAAATACCTTACTTAGTAAGAAGCTTGCTACTAATTTAACAATAATACCCACTAGCACATAATACATTGAAATGCGTGATTTGCCCATACCGAGCAAGATGGAGTTCGTTGTCATCATGGTAATCTGAAAGATCGTTCCAATCGTAAGCATCGCCACAATTCCGCTTCCGTCCAAGCTGCTGAACAATAACCCGTTTACAGAATAGGCTGCTGCCACAAGTGCCAACACAATTGGCATTCCTGTCAGGATAGAAATCCGCAAAGCAAGTGTAATTTGCTTCTTCAAGTGTCCCTCATCACGACGGGCATAAGCAGCTGAAATGATCGGAATCAGCGAGGTACCTAGCGCAATGGCTAGAACCGGTGGAATTCCGGCCACACTTTGAGCACGCGTGGTTAGTATACCCAAAGCTGCTGTTGCACTCTCTCTACCCATCTGATCAATAAGCAGCGGTACAGCCAAAGAAGTATCAATTACATTCACTACTGGAATCGTAAGTGAGGAGAGCACGATCGGAATCGATAGTGTGAAAATATCTTTGTAAATTCCCCAAATCGGCAATTTTTGAGTGGTATTGTAATTTAATCCTTGCTGTTTATCCTCTCGGCGCAGCTTGATTGCAAAATAAATCATGACACCAAATGCTGCAATACTACCAATTACGCTACCGAAGGATGCTCCCGCAGCTATAGTTGTATTGTTATATCCCTGCTGTAATAGAATATAAGCTAGTAAAATAGCGACTAGTACGCGAGCGAACTGCTCTACAATCTGTGAAATACCACCAGCCATCATATTGTTACGCCCTTGAAAATATCCACGCATCATGGCAATTGCCGGAAAAAGTAAAAGCGCAGGTGCAATAGCCCTAACTGCCATCGCTGATTCAGGTACATCAGCAATATGTGTTGCATAGAACGGAGCGCCTATGTACAGCAAGGCAGTCATGATTACCCCTGCTGCTACTGAAAACAGCAATGCTGCATGATACACTTGTCTCGCCTCTTCAGGACGATTCAGAGCGTACCGCTCGGAGACCATTTTACTGAGCGTACTTGGAATACCTGCTGTAGCCACGGTGAGCAGCATTAAATAGATATTGTTCGATACCCCAAATGATGCTCTCCCCACATCATCAAAAATATGATCCAGCGGCACCCGCTGAACAAGCCCGAGTACCCTTGCCACCAAAGCTGCAGCAGCAAGGATAAGCGTGCCTTTTACGAAAGACTCTTTCTTGGACAAACCATTTCCCCTTCTTCACTGTTAAAATTAAAACCGGACGACCCAAATAAAAAAGAGGACGACCATAATAATTTGTAGCACAATTTTGACAACAGTACTACTAAACAACCCAAGTATTGATCCTACACTTACTTTGGCAGCTTTAGCTGGTGAAGAACCCACGATCAATTCTCCTATAAAGGCACCCAAAAACGGACCAATAATAAGTCCAAAGGCTGGAATTACAAATGGACCAAGGATTAGCCCAATCGTACTCCCGATAATGGATGAACGTGAGCCGCCAAATTTCTTAACGCCCCACGCCCCTACAACATAATCAGCAATAAATAGTACTACAACGATCAGCGTTTGAATGATCCAGAACCAAACACCAAAAGGCTCGAAAGAGAAGAACCAGCCATATACGAAAAAGCCAAGATAAATCGCTAGTGCACCTGGCAATATCGGATACACAGCCCCGGCCAGTCCTACGGCGAATAAAGCAATAATAAGAATCCAACCCAGGATCGTCAATACTTAACCCCCTAATAGCAAATATGCTCTATGGATTCACTTCGAATATAGCAATTCTTTATTATTGGCTGCCTAAAGAGGTTACCACTTCATTAAAAATATACTTTTGGACAACTTCAGCGATACCATCATTATTATTAGAAGCCACCACAGCGTCAGCCTCTTCTTTAACCGTCTCCTGAGCGTTGCCCATAGCGACCCCAAGCCCTGCCTGCTGAATCGCCGCAAGGTCGTTGAGGCTATCGCCAACTGCTATAACTTGGGACATTTCTAGCCCGAGCAGCTTACAGACTTCCTTGATTCCGGTCGCCTTATTCACACCTAGAGGATTAATCTCTAGATTATGCGGGGAGGAGTTCGTAATCTCCAGTCCACCCATATCTTGAAGGCGAAGCAGCAGCTTATGACGAAGCTCATCATCTTCGGTGTGATAACCGAATTTAAGCCATTCTCTGCCCGTTACATCCCCATCCCAGTTATCCTGTTTATGAACCTTTTCCGTAGAATAGGCCCAGAACCAAATGTCATCTTCCTTCGCAAGTTCATACATCTGTTTTACTAGCATAGGGTCCATCAGCGACCGGCGATAAATTTCGTGCGGCGCTCGCCACACCTCACTGCCATTCACAGTAATCATTGGTGTTCCTAGTCCAAGCTGCTCTGCATATGGAAATGCACTTGTAAAAGCCCGGCCTGTCGACAGACAGACATGAACGCCTGCGTCGACCGCCTTTTGAAGCCATTCCACCGTTGTAGGTGTAATAATTTGTTCATCATTCAGTAAGGTTCCATCCATATCCAAAGCAAGCAGGCGGTATTTGGCAGTCATTGCCACCCCTCCATTCTTGTATGCTCTCTAAAGAGCAGCTGTTTATTTTTTATTCCATATTCACCTTAGGGTCAGAGTTATTCGGTACCTGTAGCCGTTCCCTCCTTCGCAGGGTCATTGACATTATTACCTGACTGAAGGCTCTTCTTCGGAACACCATCAAGCCCGTATTCCCAATCATAAGCATCGAAAATTTTGCGTGCTACAGGCGCAGCACTTTGGGAACCAAAGCCACCCTCAGGAATGACTACGGCTACTGCCAGCTTAGGGTTATTACGTGGAGCATAAGCAATAAATACACCATTATCTCGAATTTGACCCTTAGCCACTTGCTGTGATGTTCCTGT
Organism: Paenibacillus sp. RS8; assembly: GCF_041956825.1. NCBI lineage: Bacteria > Bacillati > Bacillota > Bacilli > Caryophanales > Paenibacillaceae > Paenibacillus > Paenibacillus sp. RS8. The sequence continues at coordinate 358,196 of NZ_CP168131.1, forward strand.
CTTACGAGCAAAATCATAAGGGAAATCAGAAAAAGCACTAACTTCACTTCGCATACCCTGTTGTATTTCTTTCCAATAGGATTTATCGAAGGCTGTTACTTCATCCAGCACCTCACGACCGAACTCCTTGACTACTTTTCCATCAGCATCTGTAATCTTGCTAACGAGTTGAGGTTTGATCCGCTGTCCTTCGTTAGCAAGTGTAGCTACGTATTGCGCAAGCTGCAACACTGTATAACTACCTTGTTGACCGAAAGAAGCATATACAAGTGCCGCTTGTGCACTACCCGCAGCCTCTATATTGGTATAGTTAATCTGTCCTAAGAATTCATTTGGCAGACCACTTCCCGTGGATACACCAAGACCAAACTCTTTCATATACCTATCCCAGACATCTATCCCCTTACTCTTATACTTCTCATATAATCTTTTACCGACCATATCAACCATGAACGCATTCGAGGACTTCTCAATCGCTCTTGCAGGGTCCATAGAACCGTAGACATGTCCTCCAGAGTTTCTTACCTTGGTTTCATGACCTGTTTTACCAAAAGTCGCAAAGCCTTTATCTGGGTAGTAGGTTGAAGGTGTAAATAGACCTTCATTCAGACCCACGAGTACACTTAACGGTTTAATAGTTGAACCTAGAAGCAGCACCGATCTTAGTCCATTCCCTGAAGTTCCTGAAGAAATCGGGTTAATGGTACCGTTCTGGTAGTTGTCCATAATACTGTTCCAGACATCTGTAGATAAGGAGCCTGATGTCCAAATATTCGTATCGTAGTCCGGCATACTCGCCATACTGACGATATTTCCCGTATCGACTTCCATCGCCACAGCGTAACCCGTTAATGCATTAGGATGCGTTTTACCCTGTACAGGATTGGAATGCAGCCACTTAATCTGATCCATAATGGCCTGCTCTGTCTTCATCTGGATATTCTTATTAATCGTTGTCCAAACGTCGTTACCTTTCACAGGAGGGACAACTCGTTCGACTTTCTCAGCCATATTCTGTGGATTTACAGAAATTTCTTGATACCCATTTTGTCCCCGAAGCTCTCTCTGATACTGTAGCTCCAGACCGTCAAATCCGACAAATTCATCATCTTTGTACGTTAGTCCTGGCTCTGGATTGTTCTTCATAGCATTTAAGATATTCTTATAAATATTAAGGCTGTTTGCTGATTTAAAAGGCTTGATATACCCTATTGTCTGTACGGCAACCGTATCTTTATCGTAATGACGAATGCTTTCCTCGACAATTTCAAGACCTGGATATTCACCCTTATGTTCCATGAAATAGGCTACTTCCTGAGTAGTCAGATCAGCCTTAATCCGCCGTGCCATAAAGCCGAGTGATTTGCGGAAATATAAATCCAGCGCTTCAATAACATCTTCTTCTGTCATCTTTTCAGCATTTGGATCGCCATATTTATTGAAATCAGCTACCAGCTTCGCCGCCAATGCATCTGACTTGGCTTTAGCTTCCGGGGTCAGCGTAGTTTTACCGGTAATTTTATCTGTTTGTTTTGCGGTATACTCCTTATTGAGCGTAATATACAGCGATTGTACCGGCGTAGAGTACGCTAACTTCTCACCTTCAGCAGCATAAATTACACCTCGCATGGATGCAAGAGGTACATTTTTGGTATCTCTGCTTGTCTCCACTTCAGTTAAAGTCGGGCCTTCCACGAACTGCAACACAGCCAGGCGTATAATAATTACGCAAAATATAACGAACGTGCTAAAGAAAAACACGTTGAGTCGCAGGCCTATGGAACTTTTACTGCTGGTCTCATCTGGAGGTGAGGCCTGCTTACGGAAAAAACTCACAGTATATTTCTCTCCTTTTTCTCTAAAATATAAGAAACTATAAGTTTCACGTTATACATTATCCTTATATTTTTCGCATAAACGCTTACCGTCCTTTAGGGACGCCGAAGGCGTGTTTATTTGAAATAAGCCTGTTATTCTTGAATGGGTTCTGTCACAGGAGTTACATTCTTTTTTGGCACACCATCGAGCCCGTACTCCCAATCGTAGGCGTCAAAAATCTTTCGAGCCACCGGAGCAGCGCTGTTGGAGCCAAAGCCGCCTTCAGGTATAACAACCGCTACGGCCAGCTTCGGATTTTCTCGCGGGGCAAAGGCAATAAACACCCCATTATCGCGGTTTATATTTTTTCTGTCTGTTTTTTCAGAGGTACCTGTCTTACGTGCAAAATCATAAGGAAAATCATCAAAGGCACTAACTTTACTACTCATCCCCTGTTTGATCTCTTTCCAGTAGGATTTGTTAAACGTTACCTTATTAAGCACTTCTCTTTGAAATTCCTTAACCACCTTACCTTGCGCATCCGTAATCTTACTAACGAGCTGAGGCTTAATACGTACCCCTTCATTAGCAAGGGTAGCTGCATACTGGGCAAGCTGTAGTGTAGTATAGCTGCCTTGTTGACCAAAAGAAGCATAGATCAGAGCAGCCTGCGAACTGCCTGCGGCCTTAAGATCAGTATAGTTAATCTGGCCCGGTGATTCACCTGGGAGTCCACTTTTCGTAGATACACCCAATCCGAACTCTTTCATATATTCGTCCCAAACCTCAATGCCTTTATCCCCCGGATATTTCTTGTAAAGCTGTTTGCCCACCATATCGACCATAAATACGTTAGAGGAATCTGTAATCGCCTTTGCTGGACGTAGTGAACCATATACGTGACCCGATGAATTTCTTACGGAAGATTTATTATCCTTACCGAAATAGGTAATGCCCACATCTGTGTAAGTTGTTGATGTATTAAAAAAACCTTCGTTCAAACCAATTAACACACTTAATGGCTTAATCGTAGATCCCATAAACACAAGTGAACTAAAATCATGACCTGATCTACCAGACGAATTTGAAGTAATTGTACCATTCAGATGGTTATTCATGATTTTATTCCAAACAGTAGTTGGTAAGGAATCTTTGGTCCACACATTCGAATCGTAATCCGGCATGCTTGCCATAGCGACGATATTTCCAGTCTCCACTTCCATTGCTACGGCGTATCCTGTTAAAGCATCCGGATGTGTCTCACCTTGAACAGCATTGGCATGTAGCCATTTGATCTGATCCAATATAGCTTGTTCTGTCTTCATCTGAATCTTCTTATTAATGGTCATCCAAATATTATTACCTTTTACAGGAGCAACGTTCTGTTCAACCTTCTCAGCCATATTCTGAGGGGTTACCGAAATGACCTGATAACCATTTTCTCCTCGCAGCTCTCGTTGATACTGCATTTCCAGACCGTCAAATCCCACGTATTCTTCTGCTTTATACATAAGGCCAGGCGAAGCATCTTTTTTCATAGCACTACGAATATTCTTGTATAGCGCTATGTCTTCAGTCGATTTGAAAGGCTTCCCAAAGCCGACCGTTTGAACCGCCACCGTGTCTTTATCGTAGTGACGAAGACTTTCCTCCACGATGCTAAGTCCCGGATAATCGTCCTTATGCTCCATGAAATAGGCTATTTCTTTTGGAACTAATCCAGTCTTAATTCGCCGCGGTACATACCCTAAATATTTCTTGAAATCTAAATCTAATAAATCCAAGATATCTTTCTGAGTAAGCTTAGGTGCATTGGGATCTCCATATTCAGCAAAATCAGCCGCAAGTCTTGCCGCAAGCGCATTAGACTTGTTCTTCGCCTTCTCCGTAAATGAGGATTCCCCTGTTACTTTATCTGTTGTTCTAGCTGTGTAATCCTTAGTTAATGTAAGGTAAAGTGATTCCGTAGGTGTTGAAAAGGCAATCTGCTCTCCTTCGGCAGCAAAAATAATCCCACGCAACGCTGCGAGCGGAACAATTTTCGTTTCCCGATTCGTTTCTTCTTCAGACAACAGTGCTCCCTCAGTAAATTGCAAACCTGCAAGACGAACAATAATAATGCAAAAAACAAAAAAAGTGCCAAAGAAAAAAATATTCAGTCTCAGACCTACAGAATTTCTTGAAGATATCCCGTCCTTAGGCGGGGGCAGCTTACCAAACAAGCTCACCAGCTTTCTCCCCTTCTACAAGCATAAACGCCTTCTTCATCTTTATAAGGATGGTAAGTGTTTAAGCGAGAAATATAAGACATAAAGTATAGCGTAAACCTTATACTTTCTTATATTTAATGTCTGACACACCGTTACCTGCGACATTGCTCTCATGATGAAGGTGATTTCTAAGCTGCTTATTGTAAGCGTAGCACTCGCATTTAAGGTAGAGCTGTTGTAACTTGAGTTTATTGTACCACACCCAAGGAGTTCAGCGCCCTCACTCAGAGGGCGTTCTCCCTTATATGAGTTTCATCAAAGTCCTTCGGATTGAACCAATCTCCACTGCTCGCCCAAGTCGGATCCAATGGGATCCACGCTTGCCGATCACTTATATATACTTCATTCCAAGCATGTGCACCATAACCGCCACGTCCGTCATACCCTTGGCCTGTTACAACCCGTACTTGTAAGCCCTGTGAACGGGCCATCACTGCGTACAATCGGGCATAGTCTATACACACCCCTTGCCGAGTGTCGAATGTATCCTGTGGTGTCTGTTCATGCCAGACCTTGTTTTGCAAATAATTATCAGCTTTGGCATAATCGTAAGTTACACGCGAACCTACCCAATCATAGAGAAGTCTGGCTTTTTTTTCTTCGCCCTGTGCTTGTCCAGCAATGTCTTCTGCTGCTCCTATAATATCCTGAGGAATTTCGTGATCGATAACCTCATATTTTCTGCGAAGAATATCATTCATCTCAGCTGCAACGGTCTTCGTCAGGATAGGGAGCTTCTTCTGCACGGTCTCCCCAACAATAGGTTCAAATACAGCGGCAGCACTTTGACTATAGATTGGAGATGACTCCACATAACGGCTAAACCCACTCTCTGGATTTAATCCGACACAGATAAAAAGAGCAAGAACAATTACCAGGCTACGAGTTAAGCCGATAATTAATCCAACAATTGCTCCTCCCATTCGGCTTACTTGCGTAATCTTTCTATCTTTAAATTTCTTAGTACGCCGTAATTGCGGAAAAGGAAGCAACATGGATAACAATCCCAGGAGCATACGAATCAACATATAAGAAATCAGGAGTAACAGCAGAAACCGAACTAGCGGGGATTCCGATAGCACAGACACTGCCGTATAATAAATTTGCTGCCACTGGGTAAGCTTCGTATCAGGCAAACTAATCCCTGACGCCCAATTCTCTACATAAGGATTCAGGTAAGCCGCAGCTGGGATAGCTAGTACTAAAGATACTATAGTAAATAATCCTGTTCCCAGCAGTCCAAATAATCTTCCGGTGGCACTTGAGAAGCCTCTGCTCCAGCCTTGCAATAGTGAGAAGACTACAACCAGCAGGAGGGCGATGGAGATGATATTAGCATCACTCACACTAGCCATCCATCCGTTTATCATATCCGCTCACTCCTTTCGATCGCCTGCTTGCTCGGCTGTTATATTTTTTGAGTTCAAGCCTATCACTTATGTTTTTGGGCTTCCTCGATAAATGTTTTTGTCGTATCTGTAACACTCCACTTCCCAAGACTAACGCCACGGAAAGTAACCTCTACTTTATCTTCACCCGCTGCGCCCTTCACTTCAATATTTGGGGTTGTGATCGTAAATGTCCCATCTCCATTTGAAGTATACTTCGCATCCTGCGCTTCTTTAAGCATAACCTCTTGCGCTTCCTTCTTTAGCGTACTTACTGTTCCATCCGCCACCTTATTCACAGCGTTACCAATTTGGTCCATTGTAACACCACTATAGATGAATAAACCTACAACGATAACAATGACAATCGCCCATTTCAGAACGGTTTTGACCAAATTAACAACCGCAAACAGCAGGACAAGCGCAATAACAATAACTAGCCAATTTTCCCTTATAAACTGTGACCACACCTCTGGATCCATCAACCTCACAACACCCCTATCACCTAATTTCGTCCTAAGGATTCTCACTTCCCATAGACATAACGCCAATATTAATTATTATACATGAATGCCCATCATAATTCATGGTTCCACCCTCCGCGAAAGGTATACCCTACTAAACGATTTAAAAAAGCGGTATAAGCCCTCTCTGTCCCACGTAAAGTACAAGTAGTGCTTTAATTTTGTTCTTCATTATTAAGCCGTCCTGCGTTAACTTGTGCTGTAGGTGGCTCTTGGAGGTGTTTCCCTGTGAAAACTGCGCTGTGGCTATACTTATTTCTCTTTCTGGCTTTCTTCGATTTACATGCTCAGTATCCTGTCCTTACACCCTTTGCCATCTCTCTTGGTGCGGGACCCACCTTTATTGGCTGGATGATGGGCATGTACTCATTGACCCACCTTCCCGGCAATCTGCTTGCAGGCGTACTCGTCGATCGTAACGGCTCCCGCCGCTACATCGTCTTCAGCCTTGTCGCTGCGGGAGCTATTTTACTGCTGCAGGCTCATGTGCAGCTTCCATGGCATCTGCTAATGCTAAGAGCAGCGAGTGGATTCGTCCTCGCCTTCCTTTCTCCAGCATGCATGACACTGCTGGCTTCATTGTCATCGGATGCCACAGAGCAAGGTAAATATATGTCCGGACATGGTATCGTTCATACTTTAGCTTCAGTTGTATCCCCTGCAGCGGGAGCTTTTATTGTAGCAAAAGCCGGCTACTCTGGCACCTTCACCACACTTGGATGGCTGCTTATCGCAACAGGAGTCATGGCTTTTTTCAGTGTACCTGCGCCTTCAAGACGTACATTAAGCCCGCTAAGCACAGCTCAGTCACCAAAAATCCCTGCTAAGCCTTCTATTCCGCCGAAAGATGATGATCTCGTATCCAAACGTTATTACCTGTTACCTTTTTTCGTTTCCTGTTCACAAGGCGTGCTCTTTTTCGAGCTCCCACTGTCTCAAACAGGCAGTAACAGCATTCTTTCCACAGGCATCCTACTGTCACTCCTTAGTTTAGGTGCTTTGGTAACGCTCAGCATGCTCTTCCTGAACCGTCTTTCTCCGGGAGGAAGAATTGCAGCGGCATTACTGGGAATGGCCATCTGCTTCTTTGCACTCGCTTCATTCCACACCATTCCGACTGCCGCTATTCTCTTTATGCTTGGTGCGGCTAAAGGAGTGTTATTCCCTGCAATGGCATCACTTTTCATTAGTCTAGGCGGCCCTGGTCGAATGGGTCGGACCTTCTCCTTGCAGTCGATTGCCATGTCACTTGGTGCATTCGCTGGACCCGTAGCCGCCGGACAGCTAAGGGGATTCGTTTCTCCTTACTTCATAGCCTTTCTACTGCTCATGGTCGCGTTGCTTCTGCTCCCGCCTAAGAATACAGGGAAACTATCTGACCTCACTTCCAAATGGAACGGGCGAGCCGCATGATTCTTTGTTTTTACGACATTTCCCGGGGAATGAAGACTTTCCTGCACAAACGGTTGTTAAAAATGACGATCCTTCGGTAAACTATAATGAGTCTGAAGCTTGGGCCCATTTCCGGAGGTGATTTTCAGTTAATGTCCATTACGATTATTGTCGAAGGCAAAAACGATCGTAGCAGATTACGGCGTGTGCTGGTACCGGAAGTAGAAATCCTATGTACCTTTGGCACATTAAATACACTTAAATTAGAGTCCCTTCGGCAACAAGTAGGGGATGGAGAAGTGTACCTTTATCTGGATAACGACTCTTCTGGCAAAAAAATACGCAGTGTTCTCCGTGATGCTTTCCCCGATGCCGGTCACATCTATACTCGTCGCGGATATGCTGGGGTGGAGGGTACGCCCGATGAATACAATATCACTCAGCTTGAGAAAGCTGGATTGGAAGATTTCATCGTCTATCCTGAACCCCTTCCTTTTTAAGCTGAAACAAGCATAAACGCTTATCGTCCTTATAAGGACGATAAGCGTTTATGTGAGAAATATAAGGATACTATATAGCGTGAAACTTATATTTTCTTATATTTTCTTATATTTTATTTTAAAAAACGCCTTCTTCGTTATCCCTTCCAAAAAGGGGTATTCGAAAAAGGCGTCTTTGGTGATCGGTATGTTCTATTCCCGAGCCAATTCCTTCAGCTGAGCCGCAAGAAATTCAGGGGTTACGGTCTCCGTATCACCTGCGTCATACAATGCACGAAGACGATTGTCTCGGTCAACTAACGCTATACGGTTGGCATGTACGAAATTTTCTTTGGAATTCCCCGCGATTAGTACCTTAAAAGAATCAGTCGCCAGCTTACGAACTTCTTCCTGATCTCCCCGCAAGAAATACCATCCATCATAATTCGCCTGAAAACGGTCCGCAAACGTCTTAATAGCTTCCCGAGTATCATTCTTCGGATCAAAAGAGATAGAGACAAACTCCGTATCTTTACCAAAGCTGCCATCCTCAACCAAAATCTTCTGAGTCTGAGATAACAAAAACGTAGTTATAGGACATACATCCGGACACTGAGTAAAAAAGAAGTATACCAACCGTGCTTTACCTTGTGTATCAGCCAGAGTAATCTGGTCTCCATTCACATTTTCAAGAGAAAAGTCCTGTACTTCTCCGATTACTGGCAGTTTTTCTTTTCCTAAATTCAAAGAGTTAACTGCCAGATAACCAGCCATAATCAAAGCAAGTAATAGCAGAAGCCAAGTCCATTTATAACGCTTAAAGGTCTGCACGGACACGTATACCCTCCCTCTTCTTAACCGTGAATCGTATTTAATACAAGTACGATCAAACTAACTGTCAGGTAGTTAATGGAGAAGAGGAAGTTCTTCTTCGCCCAGACTTCATCATCTTTAGCCTTAAAGCCCATCAAGGTCAATACTAACCAAGCCAAGGACAACGCTGTTGAAATGATTAGATAAAATATGCCTGCGTAATCGTAGGCGTACATTAACACTGGAATAGGCAGCAAAAGGGCTACATAAGGAATCATCTGAAATTTCGTACGCCGCGTTCCTTTAACTACAGGTAGCAATGGAAATCCTGCCGCTCTATATTCTTCTTTACGTCTTATACCCAAAGCCCAGAAGTGAGGAGGCTGCCATAAAAACAACATGGCAAAAATCAGCCAAGCGCCTAGATCAACGCTTCCTGAAACCGCGACATAACCAATTACCGGAGGCATCGCCCCAGAAATTGCACCTACTGAGGTGCTCCATGTTGATGTCCGCTTCAACCAAAGCGTGTATACTACAACGTAAACGAACATGCCAACAATTCCAAACAGACCGGCAAGCATACCCGAAAAAGCAAACAGTACGATCAAACCTGCAATACCAAGCCCAATGGCGTATAATAATACAATGTTTGGTTTCAGTCGTCCTGTAGGAAGCCCCCTTTCACGGGTTCTTTCCATCTTCATGTCCAGGTCACGGTCGAAATAGTTATTAAAAACACAGGCCGAAGCCATAACCAGCATTGTTCCTAGCAGAGTTAGAACTAACCTGCCGTAATTAACATCCCAACCTGAGGCAAGCCAATATCCCGCAAAGGCCGCAATGAGGTTAGATCGGATAATACCGGGTTTTGTTACGGTAATGAAATCACGCCAGCCAGCACCTTCCGGTGGAGATTTTGCAGACATAGCTGCTGAGTCGGAAGAAGCTTGAAATGTTATATGATTGTCCACACCTAATGATCCTCCTTCTAAACGAACATCTAACGTTCTAGCCGAAGCATTTAAAACTTCGCTGTTAACTTTATCATAACAAACCCGTGAAGACTTTGACAGTCATGGGGCAGTAAGTTCATGAATTCGACAATTACGTGACAATAATTATTTTATATTTATTGCAATCCCCTTAATAACCTGAGCTGTATTTGGGTAATTATTAATAGAGAACTTCCGAACAACAAAGGAGAACTGACCAATGGATACTGCTACACATTTAGTTATGGGCCTAGGCTTAGCTGGGCTTTCCTTCGTTGATCCCATCGTTGCTTCTGATCCGAAACTGGCCGGAGCTGTTATGCTGGCAACGGTTCTCGCCTCTCAGGCTCCTGATGCTGATACTGCGCTGCGACTGAAGGACAATGCATTGTATATTCGTAACCACCGAGGAATCACACATTCCCTACCCTTTCTAATTCTATGGCCCGCCCTGATTTCCTTCGTGTTAGGGCCCTTATTCGGCTTTACTGATTTACAAGCCCTAAGCCATATTGCGCTATGGAGCTTCATTGGTGTAGGTGTTCACGTATTTTCTGATCTATTTAATACCTATGGAACTCAGGCTGCTCGTCCATTCACGGAGAAATGGATTGCCTGGAACATCATCCATATTTTTGATCCGTTTATATTTGGTAGCCATATCGCTGCCATCCTTCTCTGGATCACCGGTATCGTTCCACCGCAACCTTTATTTATTACGCTTTATGCCTGTACTATTCTTTACTATATTTGGAGAACCGTCGTTCACGCTCGCCTTACGCGTAATATCAAGCTTAAGGATTTACATCATAATGTCGGCGAACGTTATATTGTAATCCCTACAATTTCACTAAAGCGCTGGAACGTAGTAAAAGTAAAACAAGATGGCAGCTATAATGTTGGGCAGTTAGTGAATAACCGTCTGGAATGGTTCAAACATGCTGTTTGCTCGAATCATCCCGCTGTGGAGATATCCAAGTCGCACCCTGATATTCAGTCTTTTCTATACTTCACCTCTTATGCAGTAGCCGAAGTGGAGGAACTTCCTTCAGGATATATGGTGCGCTGGGGGGACGTGCGTTATTTACACCGCAAACAATACCCATTTGTGGCTGTATTAGTGATGGACAATCAATATCGACCTTTAAATACGTATGTAGGTTGGCTTAGCAGCGAGAAGCTCGATAAACGATTTTCCATTGATCCCGGTTCTTTACGATGAAACTGTAGACTTACGCAGAGATCTATTCTATAATCACAAAAAATCCCGGAGTATGGTTATCATACTCCGGGATTCATTTTAGTAGACATAGAAAGGAAGGCTCTCCTAATGGGTAAAGGACTTTCACTTTGGTTCGCTTGTTCTTCTATTCTTATTCTTACAGCCGCTTCAATCGCGATCAGCTATAGCTTTTGGTTGGCACTTCTGCTCGGGTTTCTCTGTGTTATGAATATTGGCTGGGGATTTATCCTCAAAGCCAAGATCAGACGCAAACAGGAAAGCCTAAGCGCTGATTAGATTAACGAGCTGGCAGAAATCCCATCCGCTCTTTAACTCCATTCAGCGTCTCTGTTGCAACAATACGTGCGCGACCAGCTCCTTCAGCAAGAATATCTGTGATCGCACCCGAGCTACGAATTTCATTATATCTTTGTTGTAAAGGCTCAAGCGTGGAAACAACCACTTCAGCAAGATCCTTCTTAAAGCCGCCATACATTTGTCCTTCATAACGATCGGCAATTTGCTGAAGTGTCATTCCAGAACACTCAGAATAAATACTCATCAAATTACTGATTTCTGGCTTATTAGCCGGATCAAAGATCACTTCACGTCCAGAATCAGTCGTTGCACGGCTGATTTTTTTACGAATTACGTCCGGTGAATCTAACAGAGCAATATAGCTTCCAGCGTTTGGATTGCTCTTGCTCATTTTTTTGGTGCCATCATCTAGAGACATAATTCGTGCGCCAACCTCTGGGATAAATGGCTCAGGAATGGTAAAGAATTCGCCAAAACGATTATTGAAGCGCCCAGCTAAATCACGAGTCAACTCCAAATGCTGCTTCTGATCTTCTCCTACCGGCACAAGATCCGCATTATAAACTAGAATATCTGCTGCCATCAGGGAAGGATAGACGAAAAGACCAGCGCCGACAGAATCCTTACCTGATGATTTATCTTTAAACTGGGTCATACGCTCCAGCTCGCCCATCGCTGTAAGTGTCGTCATAATCCAGCCTAGTTCAGCGTGCTGCGGCACATGCGACTGCATATAAACATTAGAACGTGCAGGATCAATTCCTGCTGCAATAAATAGAGCCGCTACAGACTCTGATTGCTCACGTAGCGCCGCTGGATCTTGAGCTACAGTGATCGCATGCATATCGACAACCATAAAGAAACATTGATGATCATCTTGCAGCTTCACAAAATTTTTCAGTGCTCCTATATAGTTCCCCAGTGTAAGTGAACCGCTCGGCTGAATGCCTGACATTACTTTTTTCATAATAGAGACCTCCGTTTGATGTAATTTCTAAGTTTCCGAGAACGCAAAAAAAGCCTCATCCGCAAGGGACGTGAGACCGTGGTGCCACCCTTATTCGCTGCTTAATCTTGTTAAGACAAGAAGAAAACAGCCTTCGTCTTCCGTTAACGGAGAAGATCCGGCCGGTCTACTAGGGCATCTAGCTCCCGTTCAAGCTCGGCGCTCAGGGGTCCATTCATCAGGAGTGTCCTACCGGTTCGCATCAACCACCGGCTTTCTGAAGGTACAATACCTGCCTACTTATCCCCGTCATCACATTATCATCATGAATTAATGCCTTCATCATAGAACCATAAAGAGAAGTTGTCAAATCACTTAACCACTACGGTATAAATCTGTTATGATAAGGTTATCCATGTTCTATTCGATTACAGTTACGATAAAGGAGCATATCTCATGAAACAGGTGACCAAAGGGCAGTGGGGCGGTTATGATACTTATATTTTGCACAGCCGTGAACTGGAAGTCACGCTTTTGCCGCGACTAGGAAATAACGTGATTTCATTGTTTGATGTTAAGAAACAACGGGAAATTCTACGGCGGCCTGATGAAAGCGATCAAGCTTTCTTTATGCAAAAACCTTACCATTTTGGCATGCCGCTATTAATTCCACCCGGAAGAATTCGTAAGGGCCAATTTCAGTTCGACGGTACAAGTTATCAATTTGACCAGAATACCGCTAATGACAATCATATTCATGGTCTACACCGAACTCAGGCCTGGTGTGTCAGCGATATTGAAGAAGATGAGGATGGTTGCGCGGTCACTACTGAATTCCGAACGGAAGATGATCCACATTGGATGGAACAATTCCCTATCCCACTTAAATTCGAAATGACATTTAGGCTTCAGGAAGCCCGATTTACCCAAACTTTAAAGGTTACAAATCTCGGAGATCATCGAATTCCTTTTGGGATCGGTTATCACACCTGGTTTATGATTGATGGAGAACCTGAGCGCTGGAATCTTAAACTCCCAGTAAATAGTATTTATGAACTGAACGATGAACTGCTCCCTAGCGGCAATCTAATTCCACTTGGTGATCTGGAAGCCTTGAACACCGGAATGAACATGCAGGGAACTAATTTTGATACTGCTCTTCGCATTGGAGAGAAACAGCCTGTAGAAGCCCTATTATTACGCGATGATGGTTATGGCCTCCGTTATACCGCTGACGAGAATCTATTCCGTCACTGGGTGCTATATACCAAAGGACCAGCAGATCAATTTCTGTGCATTGAACCCTATACATGGCTCGCAAATGCACCGAATGTATCCGATGACGCTTCCTTCACAGGCCTCTTAACGATAGAACCCGGACAGAGTCAGAATCTGACCACCTTGCTGGAAATGATTTATCCTGAGATTTAAAGCAGATATACATTATATCGGTCTTGCCTTGCGATTACGTAAGGAAAGACCGATTTTTTTGTATGATACCTAGCAACAAAGAATTTCTATCCTATCCTCACTTTTATTTCACTAATAATTACCAGCCTTAAAACCTTTCGAAGGGATGCATGAATTAACCTCTTAGCGCTCATACTATCTTCACAACGGGCGAAGGAGGTGACACACATGGGTCAAGCAGGTCAAGGTCGTAGCAGCCGTTCCAATAACCTGGTCGTTCCTCAAGCAACTGCGGCATTGCAACAGTTGAAATATGAAGCAGCACAGGAGCTTGGAGTAACGATCCCAGCTGACGGTTATTACGGGAACTACACTTCTCGCGAAACTGGTTCTCTGGGCGGTTACATCACTAAACGTCTAGTACAACTGGCAGAACAACAACTGTCCGGTCGTCAGTAACAACGTTATCTTAAGTGTTTTATCCGGCTAGGGCATATTAAAAAAGCCTAAAACCGAGTAGCTTTTGAGCCCTCTCACACTTCTTTCTGAAGCTGTGGGAGGGTTTTTGATTTTCACAAGAAAAAACGGTCTTACCGTCCTTTTAGTGTCGGTTTCCATTTTTTGCGAGAAGGAGAAGGATAATTTATTACGCAAGCATATAAATTCTTATTTTTAATATGAACTATAAAGTTTATGTAAATAACGCTTAACCAAAAAATTATTCGGAACTTTCAGCGTAGGCATTACGAGGAGAACGAATCATCAAGTTGGCCATATTGTAATTGGACTCCAGCGTAGCATCTACAATCACCATACCCTGTCTAATGGCAAATTCATAAGAAATCTCACCATGTGTCCAACGACGCTTGTACTTCAGGCTTTCCAGCGCCATTAGTCGAAAAGAAGATTGCTGTCCATCTGTCATCCCTTCTTTCACATCAGTGAACCCCCCACTCCGCCCAGAAAGAGGATTATGCCGTATACCGAATTTGCCAATCATGTTATTTCGTATTTGCACAAATACCGTACCAGAAGTTAATCCTGATAATTCTTCCTGAAGCTCCTTAAATACCATGTCCATCTGTCTTGCTAATGATAGCTGTTCTGTCTTAAGCATACTTTTCCTCCTAAAAGTTTTGTGAGACTTTGTTTCATCCGAATTGACTTCGTACAAAACTGTTTTTGTAAGCGTTTTCTCTGTTTTGTGAGCTAGCTGAGTGATTTTTCTAGTTTCGCCTTATATAAGGCTTAAGACTCATTATAGGTTACTAATAAAAGGTAAACAACATTATTCGGCAAAATTGGGTTATTATCCCTATATATGCGCGAAATCCATAGAATTATTGTATATTAGTTTTTATAAACCGTGTTTTTTCGACATTTTGCCCTTAAAAAAAGCCCCTGCATCAGGGGCTTTTGCGTATTCATACTGAAATTCCGTTGTTTTTTCTACCGTAAAATATGTCTTAGTTTTGACTTTTTCAAACTAAGTGCTCCGTCATTTCCAAGAACTCATTAATGTCAGCTACAATCAGATCTGTAGCACCTTGCCAGAAGTCCGGCTTCGTCAGATCCACACCCAGATGCTTAAGTACCAGATTCTCTAAAGTCATCACACCAGTATCTTGCAGCAGGCTATCGTATTTATCCGCAAAGGAAGCTCCTTCTTGCAGGGCCAGTCGATACAAGCCTGTGCTGAACATGTAACCTACGGTGTAAGGGAAGTTATAGAACGGCACATCCGTGATATAAAAATGCAGTTTAGAAGCCCAGAAATGAGGATGGTATTCTGAAAGCACCCCACAGAAAGCTTCCTTCTGTGCTTCCACCATCAATTCAGACAGCTCTTCAGCATTTACAAGGCCTTCCTTACGTTTCTCATAAAAACGAGTCTCGAACAAGAATCGAGCGTGAATGTTCATAAAGAAAGCAACGCTGTTCTGAATCTTCGTTTCAAGCAGCGCCAGCTTCTCTTCAGCATTGCTAGCGGCTTTAACCTGAGCGTCAGACACAATGACCTCTGCGAAGGTTGAAGCAGTCTCTGCAACGTTCATAGCGTAGTTCTGATTAAATACAGGTTGATCATCCAGCAAATAAGAATGATAAGCATGCCCCAGCTCATGCGCCAAGGTTGAAACATTGGAGGTTGTGCCGCTATAGGTCATGAATATCCGTGATTCCTTGCTCTCAGGGAAGGATGTACAGAATCCTCCAGGACGTTTCCCCGGACGATCCTCAACCTCGATCCAGTTATTATCAAAAGCACGCTCTGCAAACTCGGCCATCTTCGGACTAAATTTGCGGAACTGGGTAACGATATCTTTAGCAGCCTGATCATATGGGATTTTACCTGAAGATTTGCCCACAGGTGCTTCGACATCTACCCACGAGAGAGCATCCAGCCCAAGCAGCTTTGCTTTACGCTGAAGATAGCCCACGAGTGCAGGCTTGCTATTCGTAATCACGTCCCACATCGCATTCAAAGTATCTTGTGACATACGATTGATGCTCAGCGGATCTTTCAGAATATCTTCCCAACCTCTTCCTTTATAAAGCTTCAGACGGAAGCCTGCTAAGTGATTCAAGGTATCCGCACAGTTATCTGCTGCTTCGGTCCATGCTTCTTCCCATTTGCGGAACATGGATTGACGTACTTTCGGATCAGGATCATCTAGCTTGTTAAAAGCTTGACCTGCGGAGAGTAGCTTGGTTCCTTCTTCATCCTCAAACGGGATTTTAATCGAGCTTACAATCGTATCATAGTGCCCGCTCCATCCATGATATCCGTCAACAGCTAGTTCCAGCGCTAAGCTTTCCAGCTCTGGGCTCATCTTTTCACGGGCCAAATCACGGCTCTCGCTCAGCACGAACGTTAAAGGAGCAATCTCCGGACGAGCCATCCATTCTGCCCATACCTTGTCCGTAGTCTGACGAAGCACATTACTGAATTGTGAACTGATGCCTTCGAATCCAGCACGCATGCTTGTCACTCGGGCCGCCAGTCTTACTGCACCCTTGTCCAGTTGATTCTGAGCGCCCAGACAGTCTGCGAAGGAAGATACCTCCACTAGTCTTCCTGAACAGCTCTGTAGCAGTTCTATAACCTCGTCCAGCGCCTTGGTAGACTCAACATCCGTTGGAGCTACAGCATTCTTCACCAGACCCTGTAAAGCTGCAATATCTTGCTCAAGATTCTTTAAAAAGCTTTCTAACTCAGAAGACGACGATCCTCCAGGAAATATGGAATCAAGTTCCCAAGTCAGTGATAATGGTTGTTTCATCTGTACTCACCATTCCTTTGCTCTCATTTGGTTTTCTTTGTAATTGACTTAACACCATGGTAAAGTGAATAACGATACCGGAACATTCATAGCCGATAAACTTTAGGAGGGCATCCATATGAAGCCACTACAAATTTCACCGGAAACAGCCATTACGTTATCCAAGCAACTAGGCGTTCCACTGGAACACTTGATGCATATGCCCCAACATATTTTGCTACAAAAAATAGCTGAGCTATCCAAAAAGCAGAATTCACCGCAAGCTGAGGATGGAAATGAAGAGTCTCCTTCCGGGAAGGATTCACAATGATTCCCTTTAGTCATACCTGGCCTTATGACATTATTTTAGGCGATATGTATGTGCAGTACTGCCCTTTTTGCAACTCGGAGAATGTCCTTCTTCCTATGAAGCCAAAAGAATTGCAAATCGTTCGTGACGGCAAGAAAAAACTGCTTGTCTTCCCATGTTGCAGCGCCAGCCCCACAGTTGTAGATAACGACGGAGATTACCTCCTATTCGATCGGGCAGTTCGATAAATAAAAGGTCATCTGAATCCCAATATTAACATTTTTATAAAGCGCAGACGAGAGCATTACTCTCTTCTGCGCTTTTTGTTGTTCGTAAACTTTAAGAACCTGAAGGCAATCCATCGGCATCAACATCTACGGCTTCACCGCGCATTTGTTCTCTTAGCACAACCCACTGCTCTCTGGCAGCCCGAATCATCGCAGCATCCATAATCTTCTGATCATTAATCAGACGGGAGAACCACATTACAGCCACAGAGAACTCTCCGATGCGCCGATTAAGCTCACCAATCAGATACATGAGCCGGGCATCATTACCGCCTATTCCATCTTTTTCGTACACCTTCACATATTCATCTAATGAATAACGCAAAAAGCGTTGTTCTTGCTCTGTATTCCCTTGATATCGATACAACCAAGCAATGTGATGCAGTAGACTTGCAATAATCCGATCCTTATCGTTAATGCTTTGAGCGCATAGAAGTGCAAGTTTATAGGTCTCAAGTGCAGCTTCCCAGCTTCGTTTATCCCCAAAGTCACGGCTCTTCCAGCGTTTTCCTACCTGTTCATTAAATGCCTTTCGCTGCAACTCCGTCAGCTTGTCCGCTGAATTTTCTGTAGAGGCAAACCCGCAACTCGGGCAGACGCGTACAACATAATAATCCGGATTCTCGTTTTTGTAATAGGCACAAAAATCAGCATCGCGGCGAATAGCCTTTTTCAGACTAGGACGTACGCGAGAGGTTGAGAATTCATGTTCACAATTGCAACATTTGACCTTAATAGAATATAGGGGTATTAAGTCTGGCAAGTACTCTCATTCCTTTCAGGATCAACCTGTCCCTTATTATTCCTGGGGCATGTTAACAAAATGATGTGCGGGACCCGCAAGGCGACTAAGCACGAAGGAACGCAGCGGCTCTTCTACACCAGTCTCCACAAGCGCCTCTTTCATGCACTGCAGCCATTCTTCAGCACGTTCTGGAGTAATGGGAATATGCATATGCCTTGCTCTCATCATGGGATGTCCATGTAATTCTGAATACAGTGGGCCACCGCCAAAAAACTGTGTTAGGAATTGATACTGCTTCTCCAGAACAGGAGAAATGTCTTCGGGAAATAACGGACCTAGCTGCGGATGAAGCTGTACTTTGGCGTAGAACACTTCCACCAAACGATGTAATGCCTCAGCTCCCCCTAAGTTCTCATATATACTCTCATTTGGATTCATCGAGGTTACCAGCTTTCTTCCATATTAATGAAACGTTTCTTAATTTATTATACCAAAAAAAAGCACTGCCCGGATATCCGTCGAAAGTGCCCCTAAACGGCAGAAAAAAGACGCTAAACTTTAGTTTAGCGTCTGGAGATTATTGTCAGTAGGTCCGAAATTCCTCATCACCTGCAGGGACGAGAGAGACCCGGATCACATATACAAAAGCACAAACGAGAACTCCGGCTACAACGCTCATCGCCATCACTCCATCCCATTTATTCTTGTAACAGAGGGTGCATTCCTTATTTACATAATATCATAACTCAAGCGAAAAAGCACAGATTTATGTAACCGCTTCCTTTATTTTTTTTGTGCTGTTTGTCCTTCTTTTCGCATACATCTAACCATAGATCAGGAGGCGTTAATTATGACTTTAAAAAAGATTGGCGGCCCACTGCTGGGATTAACATTGGCGGGCTGTATGCTGCTAATGCTGTTTCATCCGGAGGCGTCCCTTGGCGCAGCCTTACGTGGCTTGGCCATTTGGTGGGATGTGTTATTCCCCTCCCTATTTCCATTCTTCGTCATTTCCGAAATCATGCTGGGCTTAGGGATTGTTCATCTCTTTGGCGCTTTGCTTGATCCGTTGATGCGTCCTCTTTTTGGTATACCAGGTAGCGGTGGGTTTGTCGCTGCAATGGGATATGTATCAGGATATCCTGTTGGCGCTAAATTAACCGCTAAGCTGCGGGAACAGAATCTGATTAGCAGAGTGGAAGGGGAAAGATTAGTCGCTTTCACAACCTCATCCGATCCAATCTTTCTGTTGGGTGCAGTGTCCGTCGGATTTTTTCGAGATGCATCATTGGGGCTCATCCTAGCTCTCGCCCACTACGGGAGCGGTTTGATTGTTGGCTTGCTAATGTCGTTCCATGGACGCAAAGAACAGAGATCCCCATCTCAAGACCCATCCACAACTAGTTCTGCCGCCCCCTCTGCTCCATCCAAAAAAGGTTTTGGAAGAATCCATGCAGCACTACTTGCCATGGAGGAAGCTCGGCGCAAAGATGGGCGAAGCTTCGGGGAGCTATTAAGAGGTGCCATCCAGTCCTCACTAAAGCTTATTATTGTCGTAGGTGGTTTGGTTGTATTCTTCAATGTACTAATGGAACTGCTTGCCCGCGCAGGAATTCTATCCTCACTCTTTAGCTTGACCGGACATCTTATTTCCCTTGTGGGTGGTCCCCCCGAACTGGCCCAGGCTCTGATCAGCGGATTCTTCGAAGTTACTATCGGTGCCCGTTCTGCGGGTGAAGCTGCTTCTTCCATCCCGCTTCAGTTCAAGGTTGCCGCAGCTGCTTTCATCCTCTCTTGGGGCGGTTTATCTGTACATGCCCAGGTAGCCAGTATCCTGAATGGCACCGGAATTCGGTATCTGCCATTTATGACTGCACGTCTAATTCACGCCTTCCTCGCATCAGGACTCGTATTGCTGCTCTGGAACCCTGTGATGGACACAGGGCTGTCTACTGCATGGGTATCATTGCCTGCCTCTATTGCCTTTACACCTTCTGCCACGGGGATCACTGCAAGCCTCGCTCTGCTGAGCCTTTTATTAAGTGCTGCGATTTTAGTCTCCCTGCTTCTCCCAGCTTTCACTGCAATGATTCGTTGGATACGGCGAAGTTGATTAACATATTGTGTTCCGGGTCAAGATTGATTATGATCGGTGTATGACTGAAATATACAAAAGGAGCCTGTACATCTTGAGATATTATGTTCTGGACCGCGGTGATGAACTATCAATCAAACTTGCCGAGCAGTTTCACAAGCTGGCGGCGGAGCGGGACCTGCAACTGGATGCCGAGTCTCCCGAAATCGTCATCTCTATTGGCGGAGACGGCACAATGCTGCACGCTTTTCATACTTTTATCGATCAAGTTCCCAATTTAGCCTTCGTAGGTGTCCACACAGGGCACTTAGGCTTCTATGCGGACTGGCAAGCGGAAGAGCTGCCCACCTTAATCGACTATATGTGCGGAACCGAGGATTCTGAGCCACAGAAACCCCGAATCGTAAAATATCCGTTACTTGAGCTGGAAATTCACAAGAAATCCGGTTCTTCGTCCCACATAGCCCTAAATGAATTTACCCTTAAAGGGGTGGATGGAACTATAATGATTCAAGTTGACATCAATGATGTCACCTTCGAAATGTTCCGAGGTGATGGACTATGTATTTCAACTCCCTCTGGTAGCACGGCCTATAACAAAAGCCTTGGGGGAGCCATGGTTCACCCATCTATAGAGGCGCTGCAGATTGCCGAAATCGCCTCCATTAACAACCGTGTATTCCGAACAATGGGATCGCCATTGCTTCTGCCGAAGCATCATCATTGCGATATTCTTTCATGTAAAGATCAGCGTTTACTACTGACGATAGATCATAACAATATCCCGGTAGACGACCTGATTTCAGTACGCTGCCAAGTATCGGACAAGAAAGTCAGTTTCGCCAGGTACCGTCCTTTCCCATTCTGGAACCGTGTCCGTGAAGCCTTTTTGGTTTAAGAATTTAACATTTTTTTGTGGCTGGAGATATCCGTATCTCCGGCTCTTTTGTGTGACAAAACTAACACCATTTGATAGACAGAGAGAGAAGTCAAATGGTATAATGAGGCTATTTTACAAAGAGTTACATAAAAGGAGAGAGTACTGTTGAAAAGATTATTATCCCTCTTTAGCATAAGTCTACTGGCCCTTATACTAGCGGTCCCGGCTTTTGCAGCTTCAAAACCGATTGACGTGTATATTAACGGGAGTAAGGTTTCCTTCACCGCTGGATCTCCATACTTAGCGAACAATTCTGTACTCGTACCTTTCCGGGTCGTCTTTGAGAAGCTTGGACTTCAAGTTCTCTGGGATGCCAAGACTGGAACCGTAACAGGTAAAAGTACAAATCTTGCAATTACCCTCAAGATTGGCAGCAACCGCGCAACTGTTAACGGAACCGTTAAAAAATTAACGACCGCACCAGTCTCATCAGCTGGCACTACATACATCCCTTTGCGTTTTATCGCTGAGGCAACAGGAGGCACAGCCGTCTGGAATTCCACCAGTAGAAGTGTACAGATTACTACTCCTGTCTCCAAAGATAAGGACGAAGCAGCCATTACAGCATTAATCCGTTTATCTAATCAGTATTTCAATGAAGAAAAAGCGACTAGCTACTACTCCCTTATTGATTCGGATTCCTCTTACCCGGAATCAGTGGCAGAGCTCAATGAATCTTTTAAAGCTTTTGACATAAAGAATACTATTGATAGTTTGGAAATCCTCGACCTTAAAGCTGACGAAGCCACTGTGTATACGCTTGAAAGTTCTCGCAGAACAGGTGGGGCTTATACTCCAGATACAGAGGATGAATACGTATATACCCTGGTCCGCAAGAATGGAAGCTGGAAGATATCATCCGTGGAATCCCAAAGCTCGACCATTCTCCTTACTCGTGAACAAGCCCTAAAAACAGCAGCCAACATCCCTCAAAATGATGCCGATGCTATTAAAGGAACTATTACCAAGTATTATCAAGCAATGAACGAAGAGAATCTTACAGCAGTTCTTTCCACGATGACTTCATATGGTGAAGAATATGATTCTTCTCTCAAGGCAGATTTGGATGATTTCTTCACTTCGTACGATATTACCTATACTCCAGGCATTTCAAATGTCTATTTTTACAGTGCCAAAGAAGCAGCGATATATGTAGAAAGCAAAGACAAGGAAGCTAGTGAAGAGGAGACTTATGAGCAGGGCCTTATCTACATTCTATCCAAGTCGGATACCGGTGTATGGACAATCGATAACACATATAACGTCTACAATAAACTTGTGAAATCCTAATAAAAAGGGTGTTTGATTCCATGAAATCGAAAAAAGTAATAAGCGCACTGTTAACCAGCTGTCTGGCTTTATCTATTACATTTGCTCCTGTAGCCTCTGCTGCAGATGCCGTTCAAGCTTCTACAGACAACAGTGATCTTATTAATGAAGTAATGAAGCTATTAGAGAACTATAACCTTTCAGATGTAGATAAGAATACTTTGATTCGCGGAGCCATTGACGGCATGGTGAACACACTGGACGATCCATACAGCCAATACTTCAATTCCGAGGAAGCGGCGCAATTTGAACATGCGGTTGATCTCGAATACGTTGGCATCGGTGTTAAATTACAATATACGCCGACAGAGCTCTACATTGAAGAAATTTCTCCAGGTTCTCCTGCAGAAAAGGCAGGCTTGAAACGCGGAGATACGATTCTCAAAATTAACGGAATCCCCGTTGACGAAACGGATGATACCGAACTCAGTGGAGCCGCAGGCACCAAGGTCACCTTATTGATTCTCAGAAATGGCGTCTCTAAAAATTATGTTGTCACCCGAAATGAATTAAATTCGACTTCCGTTTTTGGAACCCTCATTGGACCGAAGATTGCTTATATTTCGCTCAGTGGTTTCACCCAGAATTCTGATGAAGAATTCGCTGCTATGCTGAAGAAGATGCGTGCAGCAGGAATGAAATCCATGGTGTTAGATTTACGTGATAACTTGGGTGGCTATATGGATTCGGCATACAACATTGCCTCTAGCTTTATGGATAAAGGCATTATGATGTATACCTCTGATCAAAGTGGCGCATTAACTCCTGTAACGATTACTAGTGGCAGCAAAATCGGTGTACCCGTCGTAATTCTAACCAACGAATATACTGCAAGTGCATCTGAAGCTCTTACTGGGGCCCTGCGTGACAACAAGCTGGCAACTGTCGTAGGCACTCGCTCTTACGGCAAAGCGCGTATTCAAAGCCTAATTAAGGTGTCTAATGGCGACATGCTGAAATTAACCACGCAGAAATATCTGACCCCTAAGAAAGAAGACTTTAATCATATCGGTCTTACACCGGATATTGAGGTTAAAGGCAAAACCGCACAGCTGATTACCGCCCTGCAGATTGCTGGAATGAAGACTTTAGAAGTCACCGGAGATCATCACATCTTAAATATCAATGGCGTTCCTTTTGCTGGTAATGTCGGTCTTGTGAAGCAGGGCGATAAAACTTATGCTTCTTCGCTTGTGCTGGCTGCACTTATCGAGGGTGAGGTCACATGGGATGCCAAGAATAAAAAGGTCATCGTAAAGAGCGGAGCAGGCAATTCCACTGGCTTTACGATTTCCTCCAAAGAGGCGCTATCCCAGAATGGTGAGACCTACATTGAATTAAATGCCTTTAAGAAGAAGTTCCCCGCACTCGTGTGGAGTTACAATGCTACACAGAAGCAATTGAAATTATCTGTAAAATAATCCATAACGATATGAAAAGGCAGCAATTCTCCAGAGATGGAGGGTTGCTGCCTTTATTGTTGTACAATATCCATTTCAAAAAAGCAAAAAACGCCTTCGGCGTCCCAATGGACGGTAGTCGTTTATGCGAGAAATAAAAGGATAATGTATAGTGGAAACTTATACGTTATCCCTATATTTAGAAAAAAGCTGTCTCACTCGTAGAAGTTCTCTACTTATGGTCAGCTTTCATCTTTAAGATTCTGAATTCTCTACGTTTTGTGCATTTTGGTTATTTTGAGACTTCTGTGTGTTTTGTGTGTTTTGTGTGTTTTGCGGCTTTTGAGATTGACCTTGTGGTGGTCTGCTTTGAAATTCCTTTTTGGACTTCTTCCCCTGCGAATCTTTACCCCGGTGATTTCGGCTTTGATGTTCTCTTAAAGGTCTTTCCTTAGCAGAAGTCATCTCTTTAAATGCAGCAGATGAATTCGAACCTGGCTTAGATGACGTTTCTTTGGAGGAGAACTCTTTATCTATAACCGCTCCATCATGATCCTCGGCTTCTAGCTCCGAATCTTCTTCCTCACTCGGTTCTGGTATTTCTTTGATTAGAATATCCTTGAACATGCCTTCTTGTGGTACCTCTTTTAATTTATGCAACACAAAATATGCGCAGCCAAAATTGCAATATTCATTAATATAATCGACCATGCCAGAAATCGCTGTATCCCGATTCACCTTAGGGTGGTTATCTCGGTAAAAGCCTTTCAAGCGCAGCTGACTGTAACCCCAGTCACCAATAATATAGTCGTATCTTTCCAGCACTTCGCTATATCTTCCGCGAAACGCCTCCGGATTCCAACCATCCTTATGATCTAACATAAGTTCGTAGCCTTTTCCGCCTATAACGATCAAACCTTTTGCCGCCTGCCTTTCGAAGGAAAGTATTTTCGTTGATTATGCCGTCATTTCCGAGAAATATTGGGCTTTCGGTCGCTGTTGTTGATTAATTTCTTTTATTTGAACCGCATCAGCGGTTGAAATAAATCAACAGTGTATGCTTACGATGCTAGCTTTCCTTCGGAAAGCTTTCAGGCAAACGCTAACGCTCCTGCAGCTCCAACATTTCTCTCCAATGACTCAAATCAACGTTTTTTTATGTGTAACCTATGGGCTGAGTGTTTCAGAACGCTATCGCTCCTTCAACCCTCTTCTTAATAAACCTTTTTGTGACTTTGTCACTATTTCAAAAAATTAACTAGAGGAAACCGCGCGCTCCTCACGAGCTTGAGCGGCAGATTTCACCTGCTCATGCGCACGATAAGAGCTGCGAACAAGCGGGGCTGATTCCACATGGCTGAAGCCACGCTTTAGCCCCTCTTCCTTGAGCAGTGCGAATTCCTCCGGTGGATAATATTTCTCCACATTCAAATGCTTTGGAGAAGGCTGTAAGTATTGTCCTAAAGTCAATATATCACAATTTACGGCTCGCAAATCATCCATTGCTTGTAAAATTTCATCCCACTCTTCACCGACTCCAAGCATAATGCTTGATTTGGTAGGAATGTCCGGCTTCATCTCCTTGGCTCTACGTAGAAGCTCCAACGAACGGCGATACTTCGCTTTAGCCCGCACACGGTCTGACATCCGTTCCACCGTCTCAATATTATGGTTAAGAATGTCTGGATTACTGTTCATGACAATCTCTAGACTATTTCGTTCTCCCAGGAAATCTGGAATCAATACTTCAACACTACATAACGGAAGGCGTTTACGAATTGCTGCTACCGTTTCAGCAAAAATCTGGGCGCCACCATCCGCAAGATCATCACGGGCTACACTGGTCACCACGCAATGGCGAAGGTTCATTCCCTCTGCAGCTTCTGCTACACGTTCAGGCTCCTGAAGGTCCAGCTCTGTCGGCAGCCCTGTATTCACAGCGCAGAAACGGCATGCGCGAGTACATATATCACCAAGAATCATAAAGGTAGCCGTTCGATTGGCCCAGCATTCATAAATGTTCGGACATCTAGCTTCTTCACATACGGTATGTAAAGTTTTAGAACGCATCATGCTCTTGATTTCCTGATAGTTATCACCGGTAGTTAGCTTGATTCGAATCCAATCCGGCTTAGGCTGCTTTGCTGTTTTGTTCGTCAAAATAATAAACCCCGCTTCCTCCTGAATGTGATGCTGCAGATGAAAGATGCTGCCTCATATTATACCATGTGCGCTTTACAATTGCCTGTTTTTGTGAAATATGCAGGGCATGCCAACTTCGATTCCGGCAGAGAATTTACTGGTACCTTTAGACAAGAACGGATAAAAAGTAGCTTTTTGCTTCAATCTATAATAAAAGCTTTATCCGAAGTGCCTACATTCAATTCTACGCCCGGACAAAAGGAGGCTGTTATCTTGCTGGCCCTATTTAAGAATACTAATAACCGGAGAACGATGTTGTGTCTGTCCGCGGCCGCTATCCTTTGGGGTGGTTTAGGCCTTCCCGTTCCGGCAGCTGCAGTACAGGCTACAGTCCAACCGGTGGAAAGCAGCGGCGATCCCGTTAATGCTAGCAAGGAATCCATCTGGACTGCACGTAGAGGGATTTATGATCAAATGAGTGCAGCCACTGGAATTCCTTGGTTTAGATTCGCCGCCATTGATCAATATGAACGCACCATCGCCAAAAAAGGGTCCTCGGACAAGCCCGTCACTAACCGTCTTACAGGAATCATGATTCCAGCACCCGTATGGTCCGGCCCACTCAACCCGGATCAAGAGGATACTTCCCCGGAATCCATCACCTTCTTTAACGGCTTTGGCCGTGATGGCTCAGGAGACGGAATCGCTGATCCAAAGAATGATGCTGATGTTCTATATAGTATGGCTAAACACTTACAGAAATATGGTGATTCAGCTAGTGATTTCAGTATCGGTATTTGGGAGTATTATCACAATGGCCGTGCCTCTCAGCGTATAGCTCAGTTCGCCAAGCTCTATGAGCATTTTGGGCGGCTTGACCTGTCAGGTAATGCTTTTCCGCTTCCCTTAAGTAATTCCTATTCTTACCGTAGCACTTGGGGAACTGGCAGAAGCTGGGGGGGAGCACGTATCCACGAGGGGACTGACCTCTTTGCACCACAAGGCATGCCGGTACGCAGCACCTGCTTTGGCTTAGTGGAAACTAAAGGCTGGAACCGCTATGGTGGCTGGCGAATTGGAATTCGCGATATCGAAAATCGTTACCATTATTACGCTCACTTATCCGGATACAACAAATCCATTTCACGTGGAGATATTGTCTCACCGGGGGAAATCATTGGCTGGGTAGGCAGCTCAGGCTACGGTAATCCAGGAACACAAGGGAAATTCCCGCCACATCTACATTTTGGTATCTACCGTGACCGTGGGATTACTGAATGGGCTTTTGACCCTTTTCCGTTGTTAAAACAATGGGAAAATCAGGAGTATAGAGACCTAAAGAACAAAAATAAAAAAAGTACCACACACAAGGAATAACGCCTTCAGCGTCCCTAAAGGACGGTGGGCGTATATGCGAGGAATATAAGGATAATGTATAGCGTGAAGCTTATACTTTCTTATATTTTTATATAGAAACGGCTTCGATATACTTTTGAGGTGACATCCGTTTCCTAATGAACAATAAGGCCCCTTCTTTGGAAGAGGCCTTATGCTATTTTAATACAACATTAAACAGCCAAACGGTTCAATGCTCACTGTAAGCCTGTTAGTATTTTTAAAAGTAGCTCCTGACAATAGATCAGTTAACACATTTTTATCCGAACGATACGCACTAAGCTCAAGCTCAAACGCATTCGGAGAATTATTGATGATTAACCCTATTTTCTCTTGACCCACACCCCGGATATAACCGAGGACATTACGGACTTCATCTGTGAACCAAGGGCGGAACGTGCCTCTTCTTAGAATATCACAGCTTTTTCTTAAAAAAATCAGTTCTTGATACCACTTCAAAAGCGCTGTATCCTGAGTTTGCTCTTGCCATACCATAGCTTTTCTACAGTGAGGGTCCGTAGCTCCTTCCATTCCAACCTCATCCCCATAATAGATCATCGGAATACCGATATAGGTCATCTGAAAAAAAACTGCCAACCTCATTCGTTGAATTGCGGTACCCACCCGATCCCAGCCACGTCCCCCTTCCTTACATGCTGTAAGAAAGCGAAGTGTATCATGACTGCCAAGCAACTGAAACATAGCTGAATTCGCCTGGTCATTATACAACGCCTCCTGATGGAGTAATTGCTCCATAAAGCGATCTGGCCCCGTTGTCTGCTCTGCAAAAAATTCAAGCACGGCATCCCGAAGAACATAATTCATGCCACCATCAAATTGATCTCCTCTAAGCCAAGGCCCAGAAGCATGCATGATCTCTCCGATGAGTAGGATTTCAGGATATTCAGACTTGAGCTCTTGCCGGAAGCGAGACCAAAAAGCCGGGTTGACCTCGTTCGCTACATCTAAACGCCAGCCGTCGATCTCTGTTTCACGAATCCAATACTTAGCAACATTAATCATATAATCAGCCGTCTCGGGATGATCCATATTCAGCTTTGGCATATGCGCTTCAGCTTTGGCGAATGTCTCATAATTCGGTGCGGGCGTCTGTACAACTGGATAGGAACGAATAAAGAACCAGTCTTTATACAGGGACTGCTCGCCTTTTTCCATTACATCCTTAAAAGCAAAAAATTGATCTCCCGAGTGATTAAACACAGCATCTAGAATGACCTTAATTCCATGACGATGCGCCTCACTGACCAGCGCCTTTAATCCGTCTGTATCCCCAAATGCAGGGTCGATTTTATAGTAGTCAGAGGTGTTATATTTATGCTCTGAAGGAGACTCAAATACAGGCGTCATGTAAATAGTATTTACACCAAGTTGCTGCAGATAGGGTATTTTGTCCGAAATGCCCTTTAGAGTTCCACCATTATAGCTATTAGGATAAATTTGATAGGTCACCGCATCCTTACTCCATGAAGGTAACTTCAAAGCCTCAGAACGGTGAAGGTATGCATATTGAAAAGAGCCTGCACGCTCCCGATTCTCCGACGCCCCCCTCTCTCCATACCAAACATACTGCCCTGCTGCATTCGCTATATGAAATAGATATCTGCATCTTCTAGTGCTAGTGTGAATTATTGCTTCATGAATATCATAAATACCAGCCGACCCAATCCGCTCCATCTGCAAAGGAACTTCTTGTCCCGGAGAATCATAACGATCCGAGTGGATTACGGTACAGGATAATTGCTGTCCAGCTTGCGTAAATAGTCTGAGCTTAAGGGTCCCTGTACCTACAGGGTAGGCAAATGGATCTTCACTTGTATGATATATAAACCATGATTGAGGCATAACTTATAAACTCCTTCTATACTTTTATCGTTCTATCTATCGGTTCATTCATCATTAGAGAGACTGCTAAATTTGTGTTATTATGGTTACAAATACCGTTTTCAAGTTATGAGGGACGACGATGAAAGTAACAATCTCTGATATTGCCAAAGCAGCCAATGTGGCCAAATCGACTGTATCTAAAGTACTAAATGATTCCCCGAAAATATCACAGGAAACGAAACACAAGGTACGAGAGATTATGAAGCAAATGAACTACACACCTAGCAGTATCGCTACTGGATTAGCCAGACAAAGCAGCTACAATATTGGCCTACTGGTCGATATGTCTAAAGAAAGTGAGTTTCTAAACCAATTTTTTTACAACATTATTGGTGGAATCGAGAGCGTAATTGCACCTTTAAAATACGAGCTGACCATTTCCAACGTGCAACATAGCAGTCCAGAAGGCCATTTTCTAAATAGGCTTGTGTTTAGTAAACGTGTCGACGGAATTATTGCCAACAATTCTGTACTGACAGAAGCACTATCTGAAGAACTGAATCGACTGGAGTTTCCTTACATCTCCATTGGAGAGATTATAGCCCCCGGAAGCTGGGTTGATTTTGATAATGAAGCAGGCGGCAGCATGCTGACGGAGCATCTCGTAGAACAGGGTTATTCAAAAATAGCCTTCATAGGCGGACAGCAGCAGGAAAAAATTTATACCCATCGCCTAGGTGGATACTTAAGAGCGTTACAGCAGACAGACCTTACCGTTCACCAGAAATGGATCATCAACTGCAAGGCTGATGAACATGACAGCTATCATGCTGCGCTTGAGCTTCTGCAGCGTGAGGAACGGCCAGACTCTGTAGTGTGTATGAACAGCTATGTAGCCTTTGGGGTGCTTCAAGCCGCAAAAGCACTCGGAATTGATGTTCCATCAGAACTCGGCATCGCCGCTTTCGATGAATATCCGCTCTCCCGTTATACAACACCTCCTTTAACTTCCCTTAATATTGATACGTTCAAGCTGGGTGTATCTTCAGGCCAGCTGCTGATGGAGCGCATTCGGAGCAATGATATGCCCCACAAGCATTCGCTACTAGAGCCAGAACTAATCCCTCGTGAATCAACGATGAGAATCAAATTCTCTGGAGGTACTTCGTAATTATTCTGCTTAGAGAGAATGAATCGATGGATTAAACTCGTTCGAGACCGAATCACCGGAACTTAATGCAATACAATTGAATTTAATGGGACTTGAATAGGGTTGATTGCATTTGATGCAATAGAATTCGTTGTAAAACGGATCAGATTCAATTCTATTGCACTATGTGCAGTCAACTCTCAGTAAATCGTCTAAAAACAGCGATCCACCTGAATTTTATTGCACATAGTACAGTAGATTCATTCTTCCAGTTCTAATAGAGAGATTCTATTGCACTATTTGCAATGAAAGAGCTTCATCTGCTTACTAAGGAGCGGCTCCCGTGAGGGGCCGCTCCTTAGCTTGTGAAAGGTATTATGATTCAGTTGACTAGCAGCTTATAGATCTTTCCAACGCTGCACGGTTAGATTCACTGTTTGTGCGCCGCCTGCAGGAGTAAGTGCTCGGTTGGAAATGTCCGAGCCGTTCGAGTTTACCTCCACATTAGTCCAAGCGCCCCGCGTAAACTTATATTGCACCGCTGTTCCTGCTGGCAAGCTCAGCGTGATGGAGTATACCCCATCACTACCTTTGGTCAGTTGATAAGCTGGATCCGCCGCATTCCAGCTGTTGAAGGTACCGGTGAGGTACACAGGTCCGCTCGCCGGAGTAGACGCTGGAACATTTACACGGAACGTCACACTGTCTGCTTGAGGTTCCCCTGCGCTGATACTTCCGTTCACCAGACTCCAGGTTCCAGCAGCAAAATGATAATTACTGCTGCCATTGTTATCCCATGTACCACTGCCATTATTAAAGGCTGCGGTCAGCCCGGCTGCAGTGCCTAGCTGAATTGTGATCGACTTGTATCCTGGGAAAGAAGAAGCTTGAAGCTGTTCACCAGGTGCCGTCGTCCAGACTGTCGCTCCATCTAGCTTGTAATGAATGTACGAGCTGCTATATGCCGTATTCTTATAATAGATCGTTGCGGTGTTACCAGTCGGTGTTGCCGTTGGCGTTGGAGTGACTGTCGGTGTCGGCGTTGGTGTCACTGTTGGTGTTGGTGTTACCGTTGGTGTCGGTGTTGGTGTTACAGTTGGTGTTGGTGTCGGTGTTACCGTTGGTGTTGGTGTCGGTGTTACCGTTGGTGTTGGTGTTGGTGTTGGTGTTGGTGTTACTGGTCCACCCGACGTGATACTTCCAGTCGGCGTATAAGTCCATGTTCCTGTACCGAATAGATAGTTGCTGCCCCCGTTACTGTCCCATGTGCCACTGCCGTTGTTAAAGCATGCTTCAAGCTGGCTGGCGGAGCCGATATTAATCGTTATTTTGTTGTATCCGGCTACATCAGATACAGGTATAGCCACACCCGGAGATGTCGTCCATGTACCTCCTACTGGGCGATAATGAATATAAGGCGAGGTATAACCTTGCTTATAGTAAATCGTGACACTGTTCCCTGCCGGTGTTGTAATAGACGCAATCGCACTAAGAAGAGATAGATTGCCTGCGGCATCAAATGCTTTTACCGTGTAGTTATAGGTAGTGCTAGCGGATAAACCATTATCCGTATAGGAAGTAGTTGCCGTTGTGCCTACCTTGACACCGTTACGATAAACTTCATATCCAGTTACGCCCACATTATCGGTAGAAGCTGTCCAGCTGATCAAAGCGCTAGATGCATTCTGAACCGTTGCGGTTACGTTGGTTGGAGTAGTTGGAGGAACTGTTTCTGATGGTTGTTGTTGTTTCGCATAGATTTTGGCTGAATTGGCACCTACAGTTACAGTAATTTGCTTTCCAGTTACTCCGCCTGATTGTACAGTCACTGTATCTGCAGTATTCAATTGGTTATATAAAACTGTACCTACGGTTAATGAGCTCTCAGCGCGCAATGGAATAGTTACTGTTTGCGAACCGTTTGATTGATTACTGAATACGGAGATTGCTTCTTGGCCTTGATTCGTTCCACTGTCGATGCGGCGTGAGAAGGCATATAAGTTCTGTGCAGCCCACATTTCACGTTGTGTACCTGTACGTAGTGCTGGGTTATTTTTACGAATTTCATTAAGTTTGGCTACGTGCTTGTAGGTGCTGGCATTTTCATTAAAATAGTTCTCAATCACGTTTCCGCTTGCATCCCGTTTCACCATAGACCAGCGGTTCCAAGTATCAGCAATACCACCCGTCATAATCTGACTGTTGCCATTGCCTTTGTTCTGCTCTGTTCCTTGGAAGACAACCGGTGTTCCACGAACTGTAAAAATAAAGGTTAAAGCATTCTGCAGCTTATCAACGCTTCCACCAGCTTCCGTTAGAAAACGATTGCGGTCATGATTGTCGATAAAGGTTACCATGTGATTGGCATTCCCGTTGTAGTAGGAATCCTGTGCCAAGGTGCTTTTGATATTGGACTCAAAAGACTGTCCATAAGCAAAGCTGTTAAGCACGGAGAAGAACATTGGGAAATCGAGCATGCCCCATTCCTTGTTGTTTCCAACCCAACGTGAAACAAATTCAGCATTTCCGTCGAAATTCTCGCCAAAGGTATTAACACCCAGATAATTTTGTAGTTCACCAATATCTGTTGGCTTCATCAGCTTGGCAGCATCCACACGCGCACCGTCAGCGCCCGTATAATCAAACCAGCCTTTGATTGAATCGAATATCGCCTGCTTAGCCGCAGGAACATCGAAATCAATGTCATCTAACCCGCCCAAATCATGATTCTCTAAGTAATCCTGTGCCCACTGATCATATCTCCCATCCGCTAGAGACCAGTTAATATCTCCATTATGGTGGTACCATGCTGGATTATTGAACGGAGCCACCGGCTGCAATGATGGGATATCATAATAGGCTTGGGTACCAAGCATATAATCGCCTACGTGGTTTGGCACAACGTCAATTACTACTTTGATGCCAAGTGCATGTGCGGAATCCACAAGCTCCTTCAGCTTCTCCTTAGTACCGAAGTACGGATTGGCAGCGTTAGGGTTCTTAACGTTGTATCCGTGATAGGCTGTATTTTTACCGGTACCGTTGTTTTCCCGATTAGTCATCTGTGGCTCAGCCACTGGGGAAATCCAGATCGCGGTATAACCCATATTTTTAATATATGATAGCTTGTCGATAATCCCCTGCCAGTCTCCGCCTTTCATATAACGGAAATCTTCCTCAGAGTTTTCTCCATAGCGAATTGCCGCACCAGTAGCATTGTTGGAAGTGTCTCCATCATTAAATCGGTCAACCATAATCTGATAAATCGTGTCATTCTCATTAATTGTGCCGATGCTGGCCGCTTCAGCCTTTTGCGGTGTTAAGACAAACAAGTTAATCACGGTAGAAAGAAGAATAGATGTAATTAGAACGGGTACATACCATAACCTACGTTTCATTGCGTGCATCTCCCTCTCTTATTAAAGCGTATTCATAACACTCTAAAACCTACAACCTTGATTAAAACCAAGCCCGCCCAGTGATGTCTCTAATGTTTTTAACGTCTTTAACACAAAAAACAAATAATTTTAGGGAAACCGGTTTCCCAACTAAAAATTACCATGATTGTGAATACGTTGTCAAGCTATAAAAATTTAAACTTCACAAGAAAAAGAGCCTCCTTAATCGGGGCTCTTTAGGATTAATTATTCACCTTTTATGCTCAGCTTCCCACACTTTGTATAAAATGTAGTACTTCATTCATGATTCGGTCTTTATCTTCACAATGGCAAACCATATGGCCACTGTTATCCACCATCAGTACCTGTTTTTGAGTGGTAGGAATTGTATGCTGCAAATAGTCTGCGCTTCTAGTCTTCACCAGATGATCTCGTTTTCCCTGCACAATTAGAGTTGGAGTCTCAATATGTGGATAGATTGAAAAACTCTCTCGGACCAGTCGTTGAAACTCTCTCGTCGCCTTTGGGGGCGTTGAAGTGAATTTATTAATATACGTTTTTAGCATGGAAAAGCTCGCAAGCGTCTTAAGGATCTCCACGGGATTGAGCGGAAATACGGGAGTGGACAATAAAGTAAGAGATTTGATCCAGGGTTTATACCGTACAGAAAGATGAGAAGCAATAAGCGCACCGGTTGAAAATCCGATCAGATGAACGCCCTCATCCGTCTTTAGCAGCTCTGTCAATTCATCTTCAGCACTCTGCTGCCAATCATGTCGATCTGAATGCAGAAGATCATTCCTGCTCCCTCCATGCCCTTTCAGGGTAAATGTTCTGGAACGGTAATTATGCTGCTCCATAAACTGGGACAAGGGAGAGATTTCATGCTCACCTCCGGTAAAGCCATGAATAAATAAACAACTTTCCATAATTGTCCCTCTTTTCACATTCCAATCTGAATTACAGTTTTATTGTATAATGCCAATCCCCTTAATTTTCTATACATTCCATATATTTATGTAAAACCTTAACCTAGTGATGTCAAGGTTCAGCTCTGTCAAAGGCTCAAAGCAAGAACTCTATTGTTCCCACCAAAGAAGACCCAGTACTGAGGTAATCGTTAAACCTACAGCGGAGCTGGATGAGGTTACGTTAGCACAAATAGCAGTCCCCGGTGGAACAATGATGCTGCCCGTAAAGTTCTGTGTAAACGCCCCCGGTGCCAATTGATAATTGAAAAGCGTCGTCCCCCCGCTAATAGCTGCCGTGGAAGACTGAACGGTCATCGCACTCGTGGCTACGCTGCCCAAATTATTATTCGTTGGCGTCAAGGTTGTAGGGGAAGTTACCGTCCCACCTTTTACAATTGTAAAGCTTCCCGACATTGCCGATAGCAGAGAAGAACCGCCGATACTGCCGCTTATACGTGAGATATAAACAGTTTTCCCACTGCCGACAGCATTACTAATCCGAATAGAGGTGATTGCAGAAATAAGACTAAGCACGACCAAGCTTGAAGCGGAGGCGTTGGTAGAATACAAGACGGCAGCCTGCGAAGCGCTTATTTCAGGCGGTGCGCTAATGTCTGGAGATTGGAAGGTATTCACCATATCTACAAAAAGAGGTTGATCGTTGTCATTAAATACAAATTGATTAGGCATAATTATCCCCTCCTGTTTCTAATATTCCCACCAGCTGATAGATGTCGTCGCTGCTGAAGACCCCGATGCAATCGTTATGGAAGTAGTGATGGAATTTCCGGGAGGAACAACAATTTGTCCTGTAAAATCAATAATGACCGGACCGACCGCGAGCAATAGAGATACTAGCGTGGCCGGACTTCCAGTAGGCGCAGCAGCTGAGGTTCTAGCAGTCATAACACTAGTTAACGCACTGCCAAAATTATAATTAATCGGCGTGACGGTAGTTCCGGTGACCGTAGCGTTCCGAAGTAGTGATAAAGTAACAGCCGCCGTCGCTGAGCTAGCAGTAACACGTGATACATACAATGTGCGTCCGCTTCCTCCCGGATTACTAATCTGAATAACTAACGGCGCCGCCGTCGTTACTGTAGAAGTAAATGGGATTCCAAACAATAACCCCGCTTTAGCCGCTCCCCCCTCAGGAGCTGAATCTATACCAGGTGCGACATACGTGTTGACTTGTTCTGTAAAAAGCGGCTGGCTGCTCTGATTGAATACTGAGTCGTTCGGCATGAGATATCCTCCCCGTACTTAAGCTTACTCTCATTTTATGCCGCTCTCTGTAACAGGTTGTGGGAATGTGCGTTTTTTTGCTTTTCCAGCCCAATCACCCCCTATTTCCCACCATATATTAATATCACACCATTCGAATGGCTAAGGATTGTCCCTATCGGTTTGCGGCTTATTAGGCTGCGTTTTTTAGGCTCAAGGTTCAAACGACGGTTTGGGCCTTTTTATGGATAGAGTTCCAGGATACCCATTGGAGGTGAAATGAAGTCCATAACAGCCCGGAGCTTAAAAAGTGCAGCAAAATAAAAATAGAAAAGGACGGAACTAAAACGATGATCTCTTATGCAGTTAAGAATCAGGGAGATCACCCTGCTAGTGTCCGTCTGAAGAACCGCCCGAATCGTTTTGATTGTTTTATAGATTTAGAAGAGACTGTGGCTTCTAAAGAAGCAAGAGCGCTAGTGCTGAATCGATTCTTAAAGTAATAACTCGAATCTCCGCTCCACGCTACATTCAAAGGGTATTGGCAAGCAATATTGTGTGTATACGTCCAAGCCCAGTCTTTAGGTATAACTTAATCATTTACAAGGAAGGGACGAGGAACTTTGCCTAACTATAGCTCTTTTCAAGCGAATCCTGATAATCTACGAACGCTTATATTCGGACGGGATGCTTCGCTGATTGATCATCCGCTCACTACAGATCCAAGCGGAAATCTAACAACGATTATCTTAGATGGTACGATTTCCAGCGTGCTTGGCGCTACGATCACCGCGGGTACTTTGTCCTCCGCAGGTACAGTTACCAACATCCTTAACGGTACCATTACTAGCGTGCTCGGAGCCACAATTACTGCGGGTACTTTGTCCTCCGCAGGTACTATTACCAACATTCTTAACGGGACTATTACTAGCGTGCTTGGGGCCACAATCACTGCGGGTACTTTGTCCTCCGCAGGTACAGTTACTAACATCCTTAACGGGACTATTACTAGCGTGCTTGGGGCTACGATCACTGCGGGTACTTTGTCCTCCGCAGGTACAATTACTAACATCCTTGAGGGCACTATTACTAACGTGCTTGGCGCTACAATCACTGCGGGTACAATCACTAGTGTGCTTGGGGCGACCATAACAGCAGGTACGTTATCATCCGCAGGTACAGTTACAAACATCTTAAACGGCACTATCACCAGCGTGCTCGGCGCTACGATTACTGCGGGTACTTTATCCTCCGCAGGTACAATTACTAACATCCTTGAGGGCACTATTACTAACGTGCTTGGGGCGACCATAACGGCAGGTACGTTATCCTCCGCAGGTACAGTTACCAACATCCTTAACGGCACCATCACCAGCGTGCTCGGCGCTACAATTACTGCGGGTACTTTATCCTCCGCAGGTACAATTACTAACATTCTCGAAGGCACCATCACCAGTGTACTTGGTGCTACAATTACTGCGGGTACTTTATCCTCCGCAGGTACAATTACTAACATTCTCGAAGGCACCATCACCAGTGTACTTGGTGCTACAATTACTGCGGGTACTTTATCCTCCGCAGGTACAATTACTAACATTCTCGAAGGCACCATCACCAGTGTACTCGG
Source organism: Paenibacillus sp. RS8 (assembly GCF_041956825.1). Taxonomy (NCBI): domain Bacteria; kingdom Bacillati; phylum Bacillota; class Bacilli; order Caryophanales; family Paenibacillaceae; genus Paenibacillus; species Paenibacillus sp. RS8. Next base: position 395,889 of record NZ_CP168131.1, read on the forward strand.
CGCTACAATCACTGCGGGTACAATCACCAGTGTGCTTGGTGCTACAATCACTGCGGGTACTTTGTCCTCCGCAGGTACAGTTACCAACATCCTTAACGGGACTATTACTAGCGTGCTCGGCGCTACGATCACTGCGGGTACTTTGTCCTCCGCAGGTACAGTTACCAACATCCTTAACGGGACTATTACTAGCGTGCTCGGCGCTACGATCACTGCGGGTACTTTATCCTCCGCAGGTACAGTTACCAACATCCTTAACGGTACCATCACCAGTGTGCTTGGTGCTACAATCACTGCGGGTACTTTGTCCTCCGCAGGTACAGTTACCAACATCCTTAACGGGACTATTACTAGCGTGCTCGGCGCTACGATCACTGCGGGTACTTTGTCCTCCGCAGGTACAGTTACCAACATCCTCAACGGTACCATCACCAGCGTGCTTGGCGCTACGATTACTGCCGGTACACTAAGTAGTGTCACCTCTATTTCACAACGCAGCTTTATTGAACAGTCGACTACAGGCATTACGACTGCTAATACCTATACGCCTTTGCCAGCTGTTACTACGAGTGTGCTAGGAACGTATTCCTTCTTCATCAATAATACTGGGGCAAATCCAGTCAACACACGTGTAGAAATCAGTGCGGATGGAACAAATTATTTCGTCGATACAACGGGAGATAATCCTTTAACAGCAGGTTCTGTCGATGTCATAGTACCAGCCAGATTCCTGAAATATACCCGCCTATCCTACCAATCAGCGAATTCAGGCTCTGCATCCACGATCAATGTAAGTTTCAATGCTCAGGGCACGTAATCCAGATGACCATCATATGTTGTAACAAGAAAAAGTACATGGATATCCATGTGCTTTTTCTTTGACTATAAGGACGCCGAAAATCGTTTATATTACAGCAGATCTACATATGTGCAACAAACACATAATGCCTTCCAAGGAGGAACAACCGTGAATAATATTACGCTTGGCGTCCACCTCATCGTAAAAGATGAAGCTGATCTCCTGCCCCACTGTCTCGCAAGCGTAGCTGGTGTTGACGAAATTGTGATGATCGATACGGGTTCTACCGACGAATCCATAGCTATAGCCGAAGCACACGGGGCTAGAGTCTTCCAACGCGATTGGACAGATGATTTTGCTGCAGCTCGTAATGAAGGGCTCGTTCATGCCTCAACGAATTGGATTCTAGTCCTAGATGCCGATGAGTGCCTGCGAAACCCACTTACAGAACTTCGCAGCCTCCTGCAGAACACACAAGCTCAGGCTTTTACAGTAAACATTGATAATTGGGTAGGCGTACTACCCGAAGATAAGGTAAAGCACAGTGCTGTTCGCTTATTCCGAAATGGACAGGGTTATCGTTATAGTGGAAGAATTCATGAGGGCATTGATACTTCAATCCTAAGCAAACATAACCTCTCAGCGATTGAACACAGTCAGCTTGAAATTATTCATTTTGGATATTTGCCTGAAATCATGGCACGAAAAGATAAAATCAACCGAAATAGGCACCTGCTGCAATTAGCTTTATCCGAATATCCAGCAGACCCATTCCACTCCTACAATTTGTCAGTAAACTACTGCCAGGACGGTCAACTTCAGGAAGCGGAGACCTTGCTTCGTCAAACGCTCCAGCATGTAGAACTTGAGGCCTTCTATCGACCTACGATGATTAGAGATCTCTGTAAAATTTATCATGCTCAAGGAAAAACAAATGCGATTGATCCCTTACTCATGGTGGAACTGGAGCGTTATGACGACTATCCTGATCTGCATTTTTTGTTAGGTCAATCTTTGGAGCGCCAGGGACTTTTGGAGCGTGCGCTATTAGCCTATCAACGTGCAGAGTCCATTCCTGAACATGAGGGACTTAGCGAAAAATATGTATGTGAGCAAGGAATGAGCACCTTTCGTCCGCTATACCATATGGGTTTAATTTCACAGCGGCTTGGACTTCAGGAAGATGCTGCGAGGTTTTTTCATCGTGCACTTCAACACCATGCTTTATATACGCCCGCCTTGCAGGGGATAGCTGCTGCTTTTCAACACCTAGCTGTACCCGATGAGGAAATAGCCACATTACTGATCCAACTCGTCCCGCCAACAACTCCAGCCAGTAGATCCGCGATCATCGACAGTTTATATCAGATAAATGCTTATGAGACTATTAGCACCTTATCCCGAGATGTTTTTCCATTGGAATTGGATACTGCAAAAGGGATCATCTCTTCACTCATCATCACCGGTAAACTGGAAGAAGCATGTACGGCTATAAGACAGATGATCTCACTTGCTTCCCAAGGTAACCATAGTTCAGAGTATCAAAAGCAGTGGTATACCCTTTGGGCCATTTGCCAATGGGAGCAATTTGGGGAATTCAAAAACGACCTGCTCATTCATACATCAGGTGAACTTCGTTCTGGACTGGAATACATTGCACGATGCCAACGACAACAAGAGGCATGTCCAATAGAAATAGAGGTAGATCACTTATATGCCTCACTCCTTTCAGACCTCATCGGGCAATCCGTAAAGCTGCATCAGCTCACACTTAGTCATACTTTAGTAGACCTGTTCCCTGCTTATCGATCTGAATTTGCCACAGCATTATATAAAGAAGGGAATTGGCAGGCCGCAGGAGAGGAATTTATTGTACTTGTTCGTGATAAGACCGCCGATGCAAGCGTGCTTTTTTATATTGGTGAGATGATCTTTGACAAAGGGCATTATTCCGAAGCCAGTGAATTGTTTCAGCAAGCACTGGAACAAGAGCCTGAGCATGAATCCGCAAGGATCGGCTTATCCCTCTGTTACCTTCAGCAAGCGAAGCTGAGTATGGAGGATGCTCTACAAAGCTTAAACGATCCCCCTGTTCATGGCCCGTTGCAGGAAGATATCAGAGCTATTCGTAAATCCATTTCCTTGCTGAATCGTACACCTTGGCACACAAAGTGGAGCTTCCGTCAGTGCGAAGGGAGGTCATCCTTATGAACCGTTCAAGAAAAAAGCCGTTAATTTCCTTATGTATGATCGTTAAGAACGAAGGAGACCACTTGAGTCAATGTTTAAAAAGCGTACGCGGAGTCGTTGATGAGATCATTGTAGTCGATACCGGATCCACCGACTCTACCGTTCAAATTGCTCTTAGCTTCGGTGCTAACGTCATACACCACCCTTGGAGCGGCGACTTTGCCGCTGCCCGCAACGCAGGTCTTCAGCAGGCCCATGGACAATGGATTCTCGTTCTAGACGGAGATGAGGAACTGAGTGAGGAGAGCAAAGGAGAACTGCTGCTTTGCGCTGAGCATATGGAGTACGAAGCGTTTTTTCTACGCATTCATAATCATAAAGGGCTAACCGCCGCTTCACAGACGATCACCGTCAACCCGATTATTCGGATGTTCCGTAATCGCCCTAAGTACCGTTTTAGCGGGATCATCCACGAACAGATTGCTGAGGCCATCATAACAGCTACCCCCCAGGCACCGATGCATTTGACCACCATAATCATCCATCATTATGGTTACGCAGAAGGGGTAGTGGTCAAAAAGGATAAAATCAAACGAAATGTCGAGCTGCTACAAGAACAGCTAAGGCTAAATCCTAAGGATCCTTTTCACCATTTTAATATGGCCGTGGAGTATATGCGTCTTGGAGAGTATCAACCTGCTCTAAAACATATCCAACAAGCACTAGAAGAGGCACCGCCTGATACAAGTTACATCCACCTGCTGCACAAATATGAAATTCGCTCGCTTGCAGAATTAAAAGATTACCCTGGGGCACTTGCAGCCTGTGATCGTGGAATTAACGCACATCCAGATTATCCAGACTTAGCTCATATCAAAGGGGCTCTACTCTTACAATTAGGTGCCTTTGCAGAAGCCAAAGTAGCGTTGCTACAAGCGCTGGTCATCGGAGCTGCTCCTCCCGGCTACCATACTGAGGCTGGATTCGGTTCATATTTAACCTATTATATGCTGGGTCAATTATGTGAAGAGATGGGTGATGAGACCGAAGCCATTGCTTGTTACACCAAAACCGCACAGCTTCATCCCGAACCGACTCCCGTCATTGCACGGCTGCTGAGAGCCATGAAGTGTGCAGGTCGCGACAGTGAGATCTATGGTTGGTTCCACGCTCATCTAACAGATTACACACTGACTAAGAACAGGATTCTCCTAGAAGTGTTACAGAGTGAGGGATGTAACGAAGCAGCCGCACAGCTGATAAATACCATGGAGCAACCAATAGCTAAAGAAGCGGCCTTTACTCAAGCTTCTCAACAGGGACGTTCACAGATTTTGTCAGCGGATCGTCTGCTTGCTTCACTGTCCTCTTCAGCTATCTACTCTCCAGCGGTCAAAAGAGTACGCCTCGCTCTTCCGTTTCCCAAAGTTTCAGAATAGGAGGGATGTTTCCCATGACCACCCCCGATATTACACTTTGTATGATCGTTAAGAATGAGGCGAACTATCTGGAGAAATGCCTGTCCTCTGTGCAAGGGATCGTGTCCGAAATTATCATCGTGGATACCGGGTCTGAGGATAATAGCAAAGACATCGCGCTTAAGTTTGGTGCAAAGCTTATCGATATGCCTTGGGAGAATGATTTTTCGAAAGCACGAAATCTAAGTCTGAAGCATGCAACTTCCCCCTGGATTCTGGTACTTGATGCAGATGAGGCTGTAGGTCATTGGAACAAGGAGCAGCTCCAGCACCTGCTGGGCGCAGCGCATATTCACGGTTATTGGCTGCCCATTATCCACTATATCGGTGATGCCCCTGAAGCGGATTTTGTTACCGATCATGTCTGTCGCTTGTTCAGAAACGATAAAAGAATCATCTTTCGTGGAATCATTCATGAGGAAACAGCTAGCAGCATTTGGGAGCTTTCTGAGGGGGAGATAGCTTTTGCTGAATTGCATATTTATCACTATGGTTATTTAGAGGATGAATTACAGCGCAAAAAAAAATACCAGCGTAATTTAGCTCTCATCAACAGTGGTCTGCAGCTTCAACCGAACCATCTAATTCTTCGTTATGCACTAGGGGCAGAGTATTATCAACAGGAACAATATCATGCAGCGGCAGATGTACTTCTCCCATTGCTTGCTGATGTTCCGACCCAATCCGGGTATGCCTCCGATATTTATCTAAAGACTGCCTATGCGTTACAACGATGTAACAGGCAGCAGGAATCTGAAGAGATCTTTCATGCGGGGAGCTTATTGTTTCCCGACTTCACTGATTTATTAGAAGGCTATGCCGCTTTGTTACTCGAACAAAATCAGCTCGGTAAAGCTAGACACTTCCTGCAGCAAGCCCTGAAGAGCGGAGATACAGCATATCGATATCCTTCTTCTTCGGGAAGCGGAACATATCGAACAGAACTACTGGCAGGCAGAGTGTGCGAGAAGTTATTTCTATATTTAAACGCGCGGAAACACTACGAGGCCGCTATACAATTCAAACCAAATTATACGGATGCGTGGAAACAGCTTGTCCCGCTAAGTCTGCTCTCTGGAGAGCGGTTAAGTTTGATCGCATTGACCCGCTGTCATATTCATGCCCTATCACCGATTACCTTAGGTTACCTTGTGCCTGCAGCGCTCAATGCTCGTGACTTTGAATGGTTGAACACGCTCTCTATTGCTTCACAGCTACCGCTTGCCGTTCAAACCATTGTGCAAACTTACCTTGTATGTACACAACAGCAAGACGGCTATCACACACTCGCACCGCTGGAACAGCTGCTTCACGATCCATCTGTCCTATCCGAACGTTCATCTATACTCGGTTATCTCTGGGCCTTGTCTTGCCGTGCTGGAGATACTGAATCAGCCATGCAGTGGCTTGTCTCCATATTGCCATACAGACCGGAGATGTTATCGATTCATCATTTTTTAACAGGTCTTTCTGGCATTAAGCCCTCTCTTCCTGAACTGAGCTATGCTATACAATTGCTGCTTCAGGTCGGCGCTTGGGATAGTGTATTAACGCTTTATCGACAATCAGGCAGTTCTTCCTTTCAATGGTGCAAGCTGCCGCAGCCCCTATACTATGGATTGCTTGAAGCTCCTATCCCCGTAAAGAAACAGTGGTGCTCCATCTACGTTAGTCAAATCCCTCAATATAATACCTCGACGGACTGCGCCGAATGGCTATTATACATGGCAATAGCTTGCTCCTGTGGGGAAACGCCAAAGATCGCCCTATTAGATGAAATGGCTTTGCGCAAGATCGGGGGAACTACCGCTGCAGTGGGTCTCTCTTACTACAAGTTCATACTCGCGGCAAAAGCTTATCCCCATGGAATAACTACAGGTCAAATCCCATGGGGGCTCCTTGTCAGATCTGCCAGTCAGATTTAATCAACTGGCAGATTCGGATTTCAGAGCTCTTCCTTCCATTCAACCAAATGGGGCTGCTCATCTAGAATGGACTGGTATTGCTCCAGACTCCCCCAACGCCCTTCTGGATCAAGCTCCAGATAACGCGAATATTTACGATGAAGCTCTTCCGGCGAAACAGCCCACCCATAATGCTTCACACGTAATTCGGCAAGAAAGCCCGGCAATACAGAGTAGGAAAGCGGGAGCCTAGGCACATGATGATCCATTTTAGGGAAAAAGTAATGAAAATTCGGCAAATATCGGACAAGTGTACGAGTATGCTTCGTATGGATATTCCAATGTTCATCTTCACGATAATGAGTGGTGCCCCCCCAGAAATCAAATAGCCGGAAAGATACCCAGTCATACACATCCTGATCAATCAGCCGTCTCATCTCCCGTTTGGCTGCCTCTTCATAGAATTCATCAGCGTCCACAGACAGGAGCCAATCCGGATTCGTAGATACTGCCAAATTCCATAACGTCTGCCTTAACTGCCACTCACGATTAAATAAGGAGGTCTCCAGTGTCACAAGCTTCGTAACCTTGGCAAAAGAACGACAAAGCTGTGCTGTATTATCTGTACTTCCATCATCTACAATCACAATATCATCCACGAACTCGCTTAGTTCTTCAAGCACCTGCTCCAGATATCTGCCTGCTTCATTTCGAACCTGCATCATAGCCGTCAAGCGGTTACCTGCTGTTTTGCGGAGAGGCCATCTATGACTCATCCCTCCACTCTCCTTTTCAATCGTCTTATAGCCTCTTCTAGATCCGCCATCTCTGATAACAGCGGCCATGCCTGATTGTCTTTCCCTGCCGCATTCAAGAAGCTGCGTATAGCCTCATGTCTTCTGCCATGTAGCAAGTGTATTGTGCCATCTATAACCCCATCAACACTTCCCTCTAATTCTTGCTGAAGCTCTAGTGCTTTTTCCCATTGGAAGGTCCGAATATAATTTCGAATCAATAACAGCTTTGCCTCTGAGGTAGGAAGCGAGCTTAAAATCCGTATTGCCGCAGCCTCATCCTCATTCAAGCGGAACAGCTCTGCTCGAACAAGTTCGTACTGCCCAGAGTGAAGCCAGCCCAGCAGCCTTTCCGCCTCCAGCTTCTCCTCAGCAGTAAACGCAGTAATCGTGTACTGTTGAACGGCTGTTTCCAAATCCCCCGTCTTACCCTCTATAGCCGAAAAAAAACGGAAATGCGAATGAAGACAATCTAAATATTCATATAACACCATGAGCTCAAAGGACTGCGCCAGATAACGGTTAGCTGCGACATCCCCCAACAAGTAGAGATAGGAAGCTGCCAAGTAATGTACAACAGGTTGACTGGGTAACTTAGCACACATGGAAATGTAATAGTCCGCCCGCAACTCAAGCTGCATAGTAATCCAATCAGCAGATGACATAGATGAATCCTGCCACAAGTTCACTATGGCCTTCCTCCACAGCACCTCATAATCCGTGAGAAAATACAGCCGATCTCCCTGAAAGGTAACTCCGTAGGATTCCTGTTGATCCCCGCCGAGATAGATTACACCTTCCCTGCGTAGGCTCTGCTCTAGATATATTCGCTCGGATCGGGTGGCTGCAAGGTCGGCCTTTGCGCCTAGCAAACCGCTGTATTTTTCCCATAACCACTTATTTTCTTCTTCCGGACAACGTTCTAGAAGGGCCACTACATAGGCTGCCTGCAAGGAGAGAACCTCTGAAAGCCAATAAGGAGAAGAGACAAGAATCGTGTAATGCTTCATGTTCAGAGAATAAATATTTACAGCTGCAACTGCCCGGATCTGGCTATTAGTCTGCTGCTCAAGAGTCATCCGTCCAACAAAGCAGACCTCTTCCCGGTCGGGAAGAAGCTCTAGCAATCTTTTATATTCGTAATCCTCCCAAGAACCTCCGCTTAGAATTAGATATTTCATGGGTGTGCCTCCTTGGAATCGGACAAATCCCCAATATAGCCTGTTACCAGAGAGGCATTAGGGTGAAGCAGCAATTGACGGGAAGTAAACTTCCTATTGCTAATCATCCCTGGCACAATCCCTCCTTTGTAAGCAACACGTTCAAGTGGTAGAGTGAGCGCCGAATCTCCCCCTGCAAGCAAATGAACCCCAGCTTCCTCCATTTCAGTCGATAAACTTACGATCAGATCAGCGGAGCCTTGGGTTATGGCCTTCACCACCCGCTCAATATAACGTTTCTCATAATGGATAGAAGTGGACAAATACAGAATGATCTCACTCTCATATAATGCAGCTGCGTTCTTTAATGCCCGTAGCCATGCGTCCTCACCGCGAACTGTAATCACTACATCATGTTCACTAGCCGGAAACTCAGGAGCAGCGTCCACCAAAGTGTCTCTGACCCAAATCCAGCGAATATGCTTGTAGCTCTGCTGCTCCCGTGCAGCTATCCATTGCTCCTTCAGCTCATCAAAATCCCAAGCTTCATCACCATACACTATGGCCGTTACCAAAGGAGAAGCTAAGGGTAGCCTGCCCAATGGTATAACCGGCTGAGGAATTTTTAAGGATTCAGCAGGCGGTACTAAATGTCCTTCGTTCTCTCCCCCGCTTTCAAGTGCCCATTTCTTGTAGTATGTCTGCCAGCCATCCGTCTGTTTAGATTCGTCCTTATTTCTCAGGTATCTATCCAGTGACTGAATAGCATGAACATACACAGCTTCACTCAGAGCCAGTTTCGCTCCAATCTGCCGCGCTCTAAGACACCAGTCAGCTATCATGAGATGCCGCGCTTGAAGCGAAGTGTCAAAGCCGCCAATTCGCTGAATCAATTCCTTAGTGAATAGAAGACAAGATCCGGTTAGCACTTCCATCTCGCGCCATTCTCCTTGATACCGCCCAAGACTGTAGCTTACATGCTCGGCAAATTCATGATGAGTACCAAAGTGAAGCCGTTTCTTCCCTTCCCCCCTCTCGGTAGAAGAACGCGGGGCAATGACTCTAACAGAAGCATCATCAAAGTGAGTCCACAGTAACTCACTTAACCAGCCCGGAGATACCATTATCGAATCTTCAACCAGAACAGCAAAATCGGTCTCGATATGGGCCAGAGCTAGGTTAGGCATATACTCCTCCTTCTCATAGGGTAGGAAGATCACTGGCTCCTCCGGTGAGAACTGTCCTGCTAATACCTCCATGGGGAAATCGGGGGTCATTGAAACAGCAATAATACGCACATCGGCTCCTGAATGAAGCAGCAGCAAGGGCAAACAGACCGTGGCACATTCCATACGGCTAAGCTCAACTACAATAGAAATCCCGTCATGACTAGGCAAGGGGAGAAGTCCGGCACGTTCTAGGAAACCATATCTCCCCGCCAAGCGTTCCACATTCAGCGATTCATGTGACATCAGGACTCACACTCCATTTTTTTAAAGCTGCTCTACCTATAGTCTATGAGCCGTGAAGTATGATATCCCTTAATTCCCTGCATTTACACCTTTGTCGCCTTCTTCTGTATGAGTTGCACCCGTATTCGAGGAATTGGATGAAGCTGGCGATGGATTGCTATTCTCTTTACTATTCCCAGTGGCATCCTTGCTCTGATCTGATACTCCATTTTTATCTCCGCTTACAGAAGGTGCGGGAATAGCAATTCCCGGGGCACTGCTGCCATTAGCTCCGACTGGCTGACCCTGATTATCGTAGTAATACATTGGCACGTCTCCGACGACCATCAGATAAGACACAGGAATTTCCGTATCCACCACTTGGGGTTCCATATCAAAAGGAATAACCACCGCGACCTCCGTAACAATATGGATATAGACCTCGACTAAAATCATATTGATTCCGGCATTTTGCTGGCGAGTACTGAGTTCAACCTTCACAGCACCTTGCGGTTCAATCTTGATCGGGATATCAGGTCCATAAGAGGCGATGAGAGGACTACCTAGTGCCTGACCGAGCGGAATATATTCTGTCTGATTATGCAAATCCTGCAACGTGGTCTGGATTACCTCTGCCGCTTGCGAAGTAATACGCATATGCTCCGCATAGTTCAGCATAAAGCCTGATATTTTCCCGTTCTTATCGGTCTTCCAATCAATCAGTTCCTCCGCATTTCCTCCATTCGCTACTTGTGAAGTAATCGCCTTATTTATCGACTCTGTTGCGATTTGCTTCACACGAATTTGCGCTAAATGCAAGATAGGTGGCTTCATGTGCAGTTCCACGTATCGCAGTGCTTGTAGCACAAGCACAATCAATACCAAGGATGCAATCAACCAAAATTTGCGCCGGCTTCTTGGCTTACGCGTGTTTCCACCAGAAACGGTCATCTTTCTCTCTGACCTACTGGACGATCTCATATGACTTCTACTTCGTTTAGCTTCAAAGCGTGAACTCTGTGGTCTTGCCGCTGCCCTACTAGGTTTTGACTTGAACGCGGAGCTTCTTCCAGAGAACCTCGGCGCCCCGCCCCCATTTATTTTTGGCAGCCGAAGCTGACCTAGATCAGGTAATCTTAGCCCTCGGTTCCCCCATTTTCTTAATCTCCCCATTGCGATAGTCCCTCCCACCTTACGTAGAGGTCAAGCCACCTCCACTTAGTTTAAGGTATTCGGAAAGAAGACAAAAAAGAAGAACGTTCCCTCCGGCGGACAATGCCAAAGAAACGTTCTTCGTTCATTTGAAGATAAATTGAACATATAAAATTAGTGCATTCTACTCCGCTTATCTTCCTGCAGATGATCCCAGTGCCGCCGTACAAAGATACCGATTAGAACAGCGATAAACACGGCATACCAAGTAAGATAACCGTTCCATTCTTCCCTAGGGACAATTAAGCTTGATCCAATCGTACCGAATAGCCAAATGTAAGACAGATTTCCAAGCACTGTTCCCCAAATAAAAGATGATGCTTTAATCGGTGAAACAGCCGACATAAAATTGATCACATTGTTCGGAATAATGGGAATCGTACGTAGAAGCACCAAAGTCCAGATTCCATAACGATCCAAGTACCGTTGCCATTTGTCATAACGTTTCAGCTTAGATCTCCATTTTCGATCAAACCAATTGTACAGGTAACGCCGAATAAGGAAGTACATCAGTATACCACCTAAGTTACAAGCCAGCCAACTGATTAACATGCCTCCAACAACGTTAAAGACAGACACATGGAGGACAATCAAAATTACGAATGGAAAGAATCCTAATATACTCTGCAAAAGCGCCAACGGAATCGTCACAAATAAAATAGAGGGTCCACTAAGGCCAAGTGTTTGCAACAGCCAATCTATCCAGGTATTTATGGTCTCTGTCATGAAGCAGTCTCCTCTCTTGACTCCTTGCAGCAGCTGCCTCCTGATTTACTTCGCTAAAGCATAAGTGTAAGCATTAAAATATAAGAAAAATATATAATATACTTTCCTTATATTCTCAAGAAAAACACCCCTTCCGGGGTGTTTTATTGAATGAGTTTGCTTATGAAGTGCATTTGTAAAGAACAGTGGTTAGCGTACAAGTTACACTTTTGTAATCCATTGATTCTTCACATCATACCACAGAATTCTATCTACTTACAATTCCACACCTTGAATCCATGCAGTCACTTTATCTGGGTTGTTCTCCACCCAAGTCTTAGCAGCTTCCTCTGGTGACTTTCCGCCTTGAACCTCAACCATTACTTTTGCCATATCTTCAGCAGTCCACTCAAATTGATCCAAGAACTTATAGACATTCGGCATGTCATCGTTCAGACCTTGGCGAACCATCGTATGAATTTGCTCATCCGCACCATATACACCTTTTGGATCTTCCAGATATTTCAGATCCATATTGGCAAACATCCAGTGTGGTGTCCAACCCGTTACAACAATAGGCTCGTTATTGTCATAGGCTTTTTGTAGCTCCTGAGCCATCGCTGCAGATGAACTTTCTAGGAGCGTGTAATCACTAAGACCATATTCCGCTATGGCCTTTTCAGTTGTCGTCATAATACCCGCACCCGGCTCAATCCCAATAATTCGATTGTTCAGTTTACCTGCCAGCTCACTGTTCTTTAAGTCTTCAATAGAATTGATCTCCATGTACGCCGGAACAGCCAAACCCACTTTAGTGCCGTTCAAATTAGCACCTAAATCTTCGATTTTCGAACCATACTTCTCTAAATATGCTGCATGTGTGCTTGGTAGCCAAGCAGCAACCATCGCATCCGCACTACCGTCAGCAACCCCTGCCCACATTGGGCCAGCATCCACCTGCAGCATTTCAACAGTAGCTCCAAGCTTAGTTTCAAGTACTTCTTTCACTACATAAGTACTTGCGATTTCTGAATCCCATGCCACATAAGCCAGTTTTACCTTCTCTTTACTAGTGGATGAACATCCAGCAATAACAGTGATCATCATGACCACTAACAGGAATATACCTATATTTTTTTTCTTCATATTTATTCAAAACCCCTATCTCTGTTTTGGTTTTAGTGCGTTTTGCGTTAAGCGGTCGAGTAGAATAGCTATAATAACGATAGCAATCCCCGCCTCGAACCCATCTCCTGTCTTAGCCTGCGATACCGCACGGTATACATAAGCACCTACACCTTGCGCACCAATCATAGATGAGATGACAACCATCGAGAGTGACAACATAATCGTCTGATTGACACCTGCCATAATCGTTGGCAGCGCGATCGGCAGCTGCAATTTAACCAGTTTCTGAGTAGGTGTTGAACCGAAAGCATCAGCTGCTTCTACTAGCTCCTCTGAAACTTGACGAATACCGAGATTGGTTAAACGAATTGTCGGTGGGATCGCAAAGATGATCGATGCAATTACACCTGGAACTACGCCAAGCGAGAAAAACGATACCGCTGGTAATAAATACACAAACGCCGGCATCGTCTGCATAAAGTCCAAAATTGGCGTAACTGTGTTTCTAACTGCATTCCGCTGCGCACATAAAATACCAATCGGTACGCCAATCAACACAGCCAATATCGAGGCGGTTAGAACAAGGGCTAAAGACTGCATCGATGGTCCCCATAATCCGAGATTATCGATTAACAGCAGTCCAATTACCGCAAATAAAGCCATGCGCCATTTCCCAATCCAATAAGACAACGCTGCAATAAGTAAGATAAGCACTAATGCAGGCAGGAACGTGAGCGCACCTTCAATCGCAGAAACCATCCCGCCAATAATCGTAGCGATAAAATCGAACAAGGGACCGCAATACGTCGTTAGCCAGTTTTCCAACCACTCGAGTGCCTTTCCTAAAGGCAGTTTTGGAATGTCCATTATGATCCTTCTCCTTCCGGTACCGCGTTACCCGCGAGTGCGGAAAGAACGGCTCCCTTAATCACAATGCCTTTTAATCTATCTGCTTCATCTACGACGGCTACAGGCAAATGTGTTTCAGATATTAGCTCAAAGAAATCATTAAGCAGCGTTTCTGGATGTACACGAGGAATCTCCCGCCGCGTAACCTCTAAGATGGACTTATTATCTTTTAGTGCCTGTGCCGCATCCTCAGCTGTAATAACTCCCAGGAGCTTATTTTCTTTGTCTACCACATACAGGCTGAATATGCCGCTGTCTCGCATCAATTGAAGTGCTACACGAGGTCCGCGCTCAGGTCTAACCGTTTCCGGTTGCCGCATCACATGCGCTGCAGTCAACACCTTGGACAAGTCCACATCCTCCACGAAACGCTCTACATATTTATTGGCAGGTTGGATGAGAATCTCTTCCGGTGTACCAATCTGAACGATAACTCCGTCCTTCATCAGTGCAATCCGATCACCAATCCGCAAAGCTTCGTCTAGATCATGAGTGATGAACACAATCGTCTTCTTCACTCTGGACTGCAATTCCAACAGCTCCTGCTGCATGTCTTTTCGAATAAGCGGATCCAGTGCACTAAATGCTTCATCCATGAGCAGGATATCAGGGTCATTAGCCAGTCCTCTAGCTAGTCCCACACGTTGCTGCATTCCTCCGCTAAGTTGATCCGGGCGATGATTCTCCCAGCCCTTCAGACCAACTAAATGCAATGCCTCCATGGCCCGTTCAGTTCTCTTCTTTTTATCTACGCCCTGAACCTCAAGTCCGTATTCCGCATTCTCCAGTACCGTCCGATGTGGAAACAATGCGAACTTCTGAAACACCATGCCGATGTTCTTGCGCCGAAATTGACGCAGCTCCTCCGGGTTCATTTTAACGACGTCTTTTCCTTTAAAAAGAACTTGTCCCCCTGTAGGCTCAATCAAACGGTTCAACAAACGAACCAACGTTGACTTACCGCTGCCGGACAACCCCATAATTACGAATATTTCTCCTTCTTCAATGCTGAATTCGGCTTTGTTGACTCCGACCGTCAACTTCAATTCCTGAGCGATCTTTTCCTTCGACCACCCTTGCTCTAATAATGGAATCGCCCGTCCCGCATCATGACCGAATACTTTGGTTAGCTTTTTCACCTCTATAATAGCCATGCTGTCCTCCTTCTCCCGAAGATATATCCGGGTTTAGTTCACTTATAGTAGTGTACCGGACTATTGAAAATTCATGCAAACACCATATTCGGATAAAATTTAGTGTACAGTTTTAACTTTACGTACTTTACGTATAGCATACTCTGTTTTACACCAAATTCCTTTCTTCATGATTTCTTTACTTATGGAGGGGGATTTGATTACAATACATTGTATAAGGTTGCAGCAGTCTATCGACCTATTCCTCAGGAGGGACATCATGAACGATTTAGAAGGGTTAACACCCGAACAAATAGAGAAGATTAGTAAGACACGTGAACGTGTGATAGACTCTATCGGTAAAAATATGGACCTATACGGCATAACTTTATCTATTGGGCATTTATACGGTTATATGTATTTTAATCAAGGTCCAGTGACACTAGATGAACTAAGCAAAACAATGGGAATGAGTAAGACGTCCATGAGTACGGGAGTCCGTACCCTCCTAGATCTGAAAATGATCGACAAAGTTTGGGGGAGAGGGACTCGCAAAGACCTGTTTACCACTGTGCCTGACTGGCATCAGAACTTCAGTGATTACTTCTCTATTAAATGGAGAAAAGCCGTTGAAGGAAATATGATCTCACTAGCGAAATCACTTGCAGAAATTAGCGATATGAAAAAAGAATATAGTGACGATAGTAAACTTATGCAGCTCTTAAATACAGATGAAGAGAAGATTACCGAATCCATTAATTACTACCGCTGGTTGCTAAAATTAATTGAATCCTTTGAGAATGGTAAGATCTTCGAATTTATCCCTAAAGAAGAATCTTAATTCCATGCAAAAAAACGACAGTGCTCCTGTAAAAAGGAAAACACTGCCGTTTTTTTTCGTTTAACCTTCGATTAAGCTTACATCATCCAAATAAATCGTGCTGCCCGCACTAATTTCACTATTCGTCTCCGTACTGTTCCCGTCAATAAGCCCAAGTAAAAATACCAGATGAGCCCCTGCGTCTGTCGCACCGTTCATGGTAAATGTATAGCTGAATTCTTTCATGTTCTGGGTCAGAGCTACAAGCTCCGCTTCCATATATTTGGTGTAGTCCCCGCCTTTATGCTCCACAGCTACCTGAATATTGCGGTTTACACTAGAACGGGCCTTAAACTTCAAGGTGTACGTCTTTCCCTGAACAAGCTTCAGATTTTCGTAATCCACTTGTGCGCTATAGGCAGCTTGCCCTGTGCCTGTCAGGTCTATTGCAAATTCCCCTTCTTTTACAGTAGCAGATCCAGTTCCATCAAAATACTGGCTCCACCCTTTGGAATCCACATCAAAGTTTCCATTGTCCAGCTTGCCGCTTGGCGGCGTCACCGGCGGACCACCTTGTACCTCCCGTACCACTATATCGTCAAAAGAAATCGTGTGGGGCGTAGTGTTAGCCGCAGGATCAGCGCCCAGCGTTTTGCCGATCAGATAATTCAGCTGCAACGGATTGCTGTTCGATACTGTGAATTGCGCTGTATAAGTGGCCCAATCGGCAGTAATATCAAACTTAGCCTGAGCGGAAGCTGCAGAAGTTTTGGAGTATTCTAGGACGATCTGCCGCGGAACCGTTGATTTCGCCTTAAAGCTCACGTCATACGTTTTTCCGCCTTCCAGCGGGATACCCTCTTGGTAAAATTGTGTATGCCACGCCTCCCATCCTGCCGACGTAATCAAGATTTCTGCCACGCCATCCTTCACATCAAAAGCAGAAACACCACCTTCTCCAGACCATGTAGACCAACCCGTCTTCCCACTGCCGAACGAGCCATTTATGACTAGATTGTTATCGTTAGCAAGTATTGTCTGAAGCACAAATCCATTTGCGTAATGGTCAGCTTCTACAGTGATTGGATAGCTGCCCTCGTCTGGAAATACTGCTGCATCGATGGTGATTTTCCCAGGCTCGATGGTGTATTGTTCAGGTTCAAGAGTTACACCATTAACCTTCACTGCAACAATTTTCTTTCTCCAATCCTCATGGTCTATGAAGGTTAGCTCAATCGGCTGCGACACTCTATTATTCGTACTGTCGCTACTTAATTCCTGAGGTTTGGCAGGTGCATTCTTAATTTCAAATTTCACATTATCGATGATAATATCATGGCTTTGGGCAATACTAACACCCTCCACTTTACCAAGCAGAAATTTTAGAGACAGGGTGTCCTTGCTGCCTTGACGGAATTCGAATCTGTAATGATTCGTTGCTGCTGTAAGATCTACAATTTTTGAAAACGAAGCCTGATAAGACGCATTCTCAACATTCACTTGGATTTTCCGGGCTACAGTTGAGCTGGCGTCAAACTCTAGCACATAATCTATTCCACTGGCAGCTTTCAAATTATTTTGAAATAACATCACGGAGTATGGCTGACTACCCGTATTCGTAATGTTAAATTTCGCTGTACCCTCTGCCGCGGTAGCATTGCTCTGTCCACCCTGTTCTGTCAATAGCCGGTCCCAGGCATTAAATCCGGCGTTGAAATCCCCATTCACCAGCGGGTAGTAGACAAGCGATGGATCATAATAAAAGCTCGTGCGCAGCAATTTGAAGTTATCCAAGATGACTGTATCCGCAGCACCATTCAGAAGTAATACGAATTGTCCCTCATGGTCTGTTGTACCTGCAAGGTTAGTGAAGACAGCTTTAATTTCTTGTTCACCTTGATCTAAGCTAACCGATTGCTGCGCATGTACGCTGCCGTCTTTTCCAAGTAGCTGAACTGTGGCTGTACGAGCGGAGGATACACCAGCATTAAAAGTAAGTTCATAATCTTGACCTTGTATGAGCTGGATTCCCTTCTGAAGCAATCGAACTTCACCACTTTCACTACCGCCAATCTGTAGTTTCAGCTTGCCTTTGTCATTTACATTAGCATTAGCCGTTGCACCATTGACTGTTTCTACGTGCCAATAGCTCATCCGATTTACCTCTCCAAGATCAAAAGTACCATTGTACAGATGATTACCGCTACCGAGCGGTGTCTTCACACCATCATGATCAAAAGGAATACTATCTACTTCTTCCAGACGAACATTCCCTAACCAAACGGGTGAAGCGTTAGTACCCATGTTGAACTCTATTCGTGCTGCAATATCAGAGTTTTCCTTCATCTGAAACATTGTTTCGTAATGAGTCATTTCAGAAGTCAGCTCTGCCTTAAGCGCTGGAGAATAAGCGGCAAAGCCACGTGATTCTCCCCCCGTTAATTTAACGCTAATATTACGTGATACGTCAGTTTTCGCATCAAAGCTGAGCTTATAGAATCTGCCTTTAGCAACGGATACGATTGCTTGAGGTTGTACGGAGTAGGCATTTCCTCCAGCATTATTGATATTTACCTTTACGAAGTTTTGTCCCCCTATCGGTACCGTGGAGACTGTAGCATCAGCACCAGGTTCTTTAAACAAAACCCAGTGTGAAGTATTCGGTATGCCCATCCCATCATCTCCTGGAACCTGCTCCGTGAAGTTGTTGTTATAGACAAGGTTGCCGTCAGGAAGTGCTAGCTTTGAGCCTTCCAAGTAAGGTTCCTTGTCCAGTGTTATTGGCACCGGCTCACGATACTCACGGCCTGTCAGTTCATAGACTCTGACATAATCAACCTGCATTGATTTTGGAAACACGGTTTCTGATGTTGGATCACCATCAAAGTTGCCGCCAACAGCCAGATTTAACAGCAGGTGGAACTCCTGATTGAACGGTGCTGGATAAGCATTATTCGCAGGCTGGCCATTGCTGATGCTGTACCAGTCATTTTTGGTCAAGAACAGCTCACCATCTACATACCAGCGAATTTCTCCCGGTTCCCACTCAATGGAGTACGTATGGAATTGTTCTATCGTGGAGCCTTCCGGGAATACATACTCTTTACCAGAGTACACATTGTTAGGCCATTCGCCGCCGTAATGAATAGTGCCTGCTACCGTATTAGGACGGCTGCCCCAACCCTCCATAATATCAAGCTCTCCAGAGGAAGCCCAAGTCCCGTATTCGTAGTTCTCCGGCAGCATCCAAATCGCCGGCCAGTATCCTTTTCCGGTAGGTGCTTTTGCCCGAATCTCAAATTTACCATATTTCTTGCTGAACAAGCCTTTCGTTTTAAGTCGCGAAGAAGTGTACTCCTTGCCACTTACTGGTTCTTTACGTGCGGTAATCACTAGATTACCATCCTGTACCTTTGCGTTCTTCTCATCACTTGTATACCATTGCTTCTCGTTGTTGCCCCAACCTGGATTGTTAAATTGTGAGCCGTCTCCAAGGTCATAGGTCCATTTCTTAGGATCAATGGTCCCTTCATTGAATTCATCTCCCCAAACCAGCGTCCATGGATCGTTATTTGGTGCTGGACCTCCATTACCAGAACTGCTTGAAGTTGCTACTGGCAGCGTCGTTTTACCAGTGTTTCCTTTTTTCACTGGCGAACCGCCAATCGTTACTCCATCGGCCTTGTTATCTATTGAGGTTACGCTTCCGCTGCCTTGAATCGCAGTGCCTCCAGCACTCGCAGTCAGGATTAAAGCGGCCACCTGTGCATTGTTCTCCAGAGTCAATTGCGTTGAACTGCCCACCGTAAGACTGGCAACAGTTCCTGAGATTCTTAGCAAAGAACCGCTGACTGCTGAGTCTCCCGAGCGAACCGTGGCAAATCCCCCGCGAAGTACGATATTGTGAGGGACAGCGTTTATTACAAGATCTCCAAAGCCTGCCCCCGTAAGATCGCTGCTCTCTTCCAAGATAGCTCCGGATTGCAGCTGCACAGTACCCACAGTTGTTGACCCGCTGGCATAAATTCGCACCTTGTCATTAGGCTTGGCTACTTGGAGCGGTCCAAGAGAAGTATTGTGTAAACCAATACTCTGCTCGCCGCCACCTCGTACAAACGTAGCTCCTGTTACCTTTACACCTTCAAGCTTCGCATTCCCTTCGGCAATCCCCTCGGTTAAATACAGATTGCCTTGAATAACAGTATCTTTAAGAATCACATCGGCATGATTAATGACTACATTGCCCTTTACTGTTCCAAGCGAAGTCTCTCCAGATTTTAAGATGAGTCCCGAAACCATTCGATCAGCAAGCTGAGCAAGCTCTGCACGTGTAATTCCGCCCTCAGGCTTAAACAAACCTCCAGGATAACCTTTAATAAAGCCAGCACTAGATAGCGCTGCTATAGCTTTTGCAGTTTCATCACTCACTCCGTTCAGATCAGTGAATACCGCTGTACTGCTTTTGTCCGTATTGAAACGAAATACTTTCTCTAAGGATAGCGCCGCTTCTGCGCGCGAAAGCGCACGTGAAGGATAGATCTTGTTATTCTGATCACTGCTTAAATATCCAGCAGCAATCCCTTTGGCAATATCACTTTTATACCAGTCTGTAGCCGAGACATCCACTGGGAGCTTATCCGTTTGCTCTTGATAATTAAATATACGATTCATAATAACCGCGAATTCTGCCTTCGTGACTTCCTTGCCCGGTCGAAACGACCCATCATCATATCCACTTATAATCCCATTTTCGCTCCATCGCTGTAATGGACCTGCAGCCCAATGACTTGGAGATACATCCGTAAACGCTTTCAACACATCGATTGCTGTACTTCCCACTTTCGTTACCGCTGAATCAGGTGAGTTTGCCTTTAATGCCTCTGCCGCTGAAGCAGTCATGCTCCCAACCGGTGATAGCAGCCCGGTGACAAGGAGCATAGCAGCTACTGCTGCTGTGAAATTCCTCTTCATCCTAAACATCACTCCTCGAATTTCGTAATATTCGTAATTCAAGCGAAGAATCGAAATCGGTTTCGACAATGTTATTGTTCCTTAGATTTCCATATTTGTAAAGATATAATTTGAATTTTTTTACATTATTTTTTTCGGAATATATCTCAGTATTAAAATATCCGTTTGACTTGTTTCGGCAATAAGAATAGACTTAAAATAACTGTTTTACTCTTCACTCCATTCAAAAAAACTCATAAATAACCGCTCTACTACAGTCTTTCCCCCATATTCCAACTATTAAGCGGAGGGTGGCTTATACTACATATGAATATCAAAATGATTGCCGAAATGGCAGGCGTTTCTGTCTCGACCGTTTCGAAAATTATGAATAATTACAGCGATGTTTCGGAAAAGACCAAACAAAGAGTCCTGGAGATCATCGAGCAAACAGGATATTCACCATCCAACTCCGCCAAAACACTTGCAACCAAGAAATCGAATCTGATCGGTGTGATTTTCGCTGGTGAGCTTAATGTAGAATTTACGCATCCTTTTTTCGTTGAGGTATTAAATTCCTTCAAGAAACAAATGGGTGTACTAGGATACGATCTCATCTTCTTTTCGAACGAAAAATTTATTAGCAGCGGAGATTACTTCGCGCGTGCTGTTCATTTTAATGTAGATGGCTGTGTCATTATATCCGGACAGAAGATGGAGCCGACGATCCACGATCTGGATATGAGCAGTATTCCTTGTATCGGGGTAGATCTCGAACTAAAAGGGAAGAAATCAGGCTTTGTTATGTCAGATAACTTCCAAATATCCTCTAAGGTCGTGGAGCATTTTTACCTTCTGGGTTATAGGGAGCTTGGTTTTATAGGAAGTGCCGCGGATTCAGAAATTTCTAATCTACGAGAAGCAGGATATACCAAAGCTATCGAAAGTTTCGGTCTCCCCTTGAACCGGCGGTGGTTTGTACATGGCGACGATTTCTTTGAGCCCAGCGGTTATGATGCTATGCAACAATTAATTCAAAGCGGCAGTTTACCAAAGGCCATTTTTGCTGCCTCTGATTTACTGGCTTTAGGAGCCATCCGTGCATTAAAAGAACATGACCTCCGGGTCCCTGAGGATATCGCCATCATCGGCTGTGATGACATCGAAGCCTGCAAATATACTACACCAAGACTGTCTACCATCCGTCAGAACAAACAACGACTTGGTATCCTCGCTGCCCATATGCTCTATGACTTGATTAACAATCAGTCAGGTGGCGGTTCATTTGTTGTGGAGCCTGTACTTATTGTGCGCGAGTCCTGCGGAAGCCAATTGAAATCTTAAGGTATAACATAAATAAATCCCCTCAAAGTTTACAACGTCTCAGACCTCGATAAGATGTCTAAGGCATTGTCTAACTTGAGGGGATTTTTCATGTAGGGAACTTACAATTTCATTTTAGAATTTCGCAAGTAGATTTGAAATACTCTGAGCTGCCTCGGCACGGGTTGTCATCGATTGCGGAAGGAAGTTACCATCCTGATGACCCGTCAGAAGCTTAGCTTCTAGCGCACCTTGTACATAGGTTACTGCCCAAGAACTAACTTTAGAGCTGTCATTAGTCACATGGAATGTGCTTGCTTCCGGCTTAACGCCCGTACGATATGCATAAGCTCTTACCAGCATAGTCGCCATTTCCTCGCGGGTAATCTGTTGATTCGGGTCAAAACGATCCTCGGATACGCCTTGAATAATGCCTGCTTCAAAGGTTGCATTGACCGCCTCTTCATACCACGATCCAGTGACTACATCTTTGAATGAAGTCGGACGACTCGCAGTTAAGAAAAGCGCTCTGCTGAGGAGAGCTGCATATTCTGCTCTTGTGATGGAACCCGATGGGTTAAACATAGCTTCAGATTGTCCCTTCACGATTTGTTTAGCAGATAATTCTTGAATAGTCTTGTATGCCCAGTGACTCTCAGGTACATCACGATAGCTGCTTTGGAACGAAAGAACAACGTATTGGCTAAAATGGTTCAAATCTATGGTAAGACTGGTTTTGGACGGATTCATCGTCCCCCTAGATAAGTAAAGCTACCATTTTCCTCAATACGATAAATACTGGCTAACGCTGGATTGGTTCCATTCAGAATCGGTAATGTTATCTTCACGGGTACAGTTTACTCCCGGAAAAGCACCGGGAAACGGTCGCAGCGTTAACAAATCTCTTCTTATTTATATTTACTTAAACAACTTACAATAAAGTCGGCTCCCCTACCCGTTCATCCAGGTTTAGTTCTACCAGTTGGCCGGCCTGTGTCAGCCCCGCACCAAAGCCATACATCAAAATCTTTTGCCCGTTCTTTACTTTACCTTCACGTATACCCAAATCAAGAGCTAAGGGAATCGTTGCGGCAGAAGTATTGCCAAAATTCACAAGACTGTGCAGCACCTGCTCCATCGGATAGTTCAATCGTTCGCAAATCGGCTCAATCATTCGCATATTGGCGCTGTGCGGAATAAACCAATCAACTTGCTCCAGAGCCACTTCTGCTTTTTCAAGCAACTGCTGTACACCGAGAGGAACGGTTCTGACCGCCCAGCGAAATACCTCGCGCCCGTTCTGTACCAGCATCTGTGTATCTACTAGTTCAATATGGTTCACCGTATGGGCTAGACCCGTGCGATATACATGATGCGCACCACCGCCATCACTGGCTAGCTGAAAGCCCAAAAAGCCCGTTGATTGCTTATCACTCTCCACAAGTACTGCACCAGCCCCATCACCAAAAAGGATACATGTACTGCGATCAGTATAATCTGTAATCTTGGAGATTGTATCCGCACCAATCACTAGAACCTTACGGTGCATCCCTGAAGCAACATAGCTATGAGCCGTATGAAGTGCATATACAAAACCCGCACACGCTGCGCTCAAATCCATTGCTCCAGCAGTCTGCGGAATATTTAAGCGGTCTTGAATCAAAGAAGCTACTGAGGGAAAGGAAAAATCAGGTGTACTAGTAGCTACAAGGACCATATCCACATCCTCAACGTTTTTTCCATAACGTTTCATTAAATCCTGTACTGCAGCTACACATAAATCGCTTGTGTATTCATCCTGCCGACTAATTCTGCGTTCACGGATTCCAGTCCGTCCCACAATCCACTCATTATTAGTATCCACCATCTGCTCAAGATCAGCATTCGTCAGTCTTTTTGCCGGGACATAAGTTCCGATAGCTGTAATTTTTGCACCTGTCATTCCAATCACCTCTTCATTTAGTATCTGATATTAGTACTTGGTACTAATTATAACTCTACACCTGCTCTAAAGTAAAGAAAGCCGGTAAAGCAGCATGGCTTCCCGGCACTTTCTATACATATCTCGAACCACTTAAGCACGATTTACTTTACGGTGTTTTCTTTTTCTGACGAAAAATAGAATTGCAGCAATGATCACCACCACTAGGATGATTAACATGATCACTATATTCCATACATTCGGCACATAAAGCTGCATCTTGATCGGCTCCGTATCCCCCAGCGTAACATTCCAGGTAAGTGTTCTGCCTTCATCAACAGTTGCATTATTATCACCAACTAGATCTATTGGCAACGTTAATTTAAAATCAAATGCCAAGTTCTTCAGCACCGCCCGAATAATCGGCTTCGATAAACTCAATGTCCCCATATTATCCATGATGGTATCCATATAGCTATTAAATTGAGGCTGTGCCTCAACATCATACGTGGTATATAACAAATTCTTTTTAGTAACGAGCTGTAGATCCACAATATCCAGCCCCATAGAGGTTGAACCTATATCCTCAAATGAAGGGTAATTTTTCTGAATTTCATAGACTGTAGACTTACCTTCTTGTCGTTTTTCTAACTGAATCCCTTCCTCCTTCAATTTATCTGTCAGACTCTTCTCCATTTTATCACTGATCAACGCTTCTGTACGGGAATCCAATTTCACGTTCATTGCTAAATCTACGCTTTGATTCTTATTCACCGTAACGTGAACGGTACCATTAGAGCATCCCGATATTAGTATCATCATTAAGAGCAGTGCTAGGATCGTCAAGCCTCTCCATTTTAACGGCATTTTCCTCAAACCCTTCAGTAGTATGTATTTATAAAACAGCTACCCATGCTCTAAAGGCTAACTCATTTATCCGTTCGAATCAAACTTAATATGAATGAACATCTATTTATTCGCGAAAAAAAGAGGTGATCTCAAAGTAATAAGCTCTACTCATGGAATCACCTCTTTCTCCAAAAAAGCACGGACAAATCGCTGCCTGTATTCTATTTACTCCTTAAATGCTAAGAAAGGCTCTTCTTTTACTTCCGCTGTGAATAGAGGCATTCTCTTCGCTTTTTAAAATATCCGCCTGACGAAGAACTTTTCTCCCTTTCCAGCGCATAAGAACAAGCATCCCCCGCACAAATTCATCAGCAATCATACAGCAGTAGATCCCCGTGAGCCCCCAGCCTAAGCTAATGCCAAACCAGTAGGAACAACCCACTCCAATAATGGACATAGAAACGATAGAAGTATACATCGTATATCGGGTATCACCGATGGCGTTCAATGCATTACCCATGGCCATATTCAACATTTTGCAAGGCTGCAGTAAGAGATTTAGAGCCAGCAGGGAAATCCCAATAGCAATAATCCGCGGGTCGGAAGTGAAATAACCTAGCAGATTCCTTCCGAAAAGAAATAGCAATAACATGTTGGCTGTTACAATGGCTAACCCGATATACAGTGTGCGATACGCACTACGGTAAGCCTCTTTCAATTTGCCTGCCCCGAACAAATGCGCGATCTGTATCTGTCCGGCTAGAGCGATTGCATATCCTAACGTGAAGCAAAAGGACTCTAAGGTGTTAAGATAAGTCCGTGCTGCTAACGCTTCAGCTCCAAGTGCGGCTAGAAAGGAATATACAATTAGCTGAGAGAACACCCAGCAGGAAGAATTAATTCCAAGTGGCCAAGCAATCTTTATAATTTCCTTGAATAGCTTGCCGTTGAATATTCGGAAATCTCTAAGTCTTATCTTAATCTCGAAGGAACCTCTAAACATGGTATACAGCATGATCACTCCGACCAGTCTACTGATAATACTTGAGATCGCAATTCCCGCAAGCCCTAGCTGTGGCAGACCGAACATCCCGAATATAAAGATATAGTTCAGAATAATATGGATGACATTTATGATGATCCCTGTGTACATTGGCCCTCTGGTATTTCCTGTATTTCGAATCGCTGTACCAAGGGATGCAATCATCCCCACCAAAAATAGTCCGCCGCCGACATACGCGATATAGACATTAGACAGTGATAATAGCTCAGGCGATATATTTAGAATCCCTGCTATTGGACCCGCATAGAAGAACAAGATGATGCTCACGACAATACCAAGGATGAGACTAACCGATACGCCCATAATTGCGATCGTACGCGCTTCGCTGAAACGTTTTGAACCCATTCTTTGCGCGATCAGGATACCCGCCCCGCCCGCAAAGGTGGTAAAAAGTGTGGTCAACGCACCGAACAATTGATTGGAAATGCCGACTACGGCGACTGCATCATCAGAAATACGGCTGACCATTAGCGTATCCACCGTACCTAGCAGGGTCTGAAGAAACACCTCTATAAATATAGGCCAAGCCAATACCCATAGTCCAAAGCCCTGTCTTTCTTTTTTCACTAAACAAACCTCCCCTTAAACCAAACATGCATACTGGACCTGAGAAACAGCATATTTTTTCTTTAGGTCAGACTAAATTATAGATGATATACTTTTGGTGATGGTACAGATTTCAAACCAATAATTACATTATTCCAACCTCATAAAAGGAGATCTCTCCATGAACATTTTTAATTTTACCGTCCCGCCAATGCTCTACTATATCGTAAGTGGATTGCACACCTTCTCACCAGGGCATTACCACATGAGCCGCCACAATATCAATGTATTTGACTTGCTTGTAGTTAAACAGGGCTGCCTATATATGAATGAAGGAGGCCTCACCTTTCAGGTACGCGCAGGTCAGGCACTGCTTCTTCGTCCAGATAGCCATCATTTCAGTACGGACAGCTGTAAGGAGTACACCTCTTATTATTGGCTTCATTTTCAGACCGTCGGCGATTGGAATATTTCCGAGGCTACAGCTGCAACTCCAGACACAGAACACACCAGAGTGGAGCATTCTCTTCATTCTGACGAATTTAATATACGCACTTTCACCTTACAGCTGCCTCAATATACCACGCTGCTGCAACCATCCAAGATGGAAGAACTGCTCTCGCAGCTGAATCAATTAGCGCCTAATTCCCATTTGAGCGATACTCCATTTCAGCAGCAGTTGCTCTTCCAAGAGGTTCTCCAGCAATTATCCGCCTCTCTGAGCCATGAGCGCCCCTCTCCCTCCAAACTGTGTGCAGAGCAAGCTGCCTCCTATCTGCGAAGTCATTTCCGTGAACACATCACTGCACAGCAGTTAGGAGAAAGCTTAAACTTTCATCCGGTATATATCGCTCGCTGCATGAAAAAGGAGTATGGCTGTGCACCGATGGATTATCTGCTGCACTACCGGATTCAGCAGAGTAAGCTACTGCTGATGCAGACCAGTTATACGATTGCCCGGATCGCTGAGGAAGTCGGCTTCAATCAAGCCCCTTACTTCAGCTCCAGCTTCGTCCGCATTGAGGGAACCACTCCGCGGGAGTTCCGCCAGCGCTTCTCGTAGTCTCCTAGAATACAAAAAAAAGGATGTTCCCCCCGCCTCCATGAACTGCACCCCGTCAAGTAGACAGTACAAAAAATAAAAGTAGTTTAAGCGGCCTTAGTCCTAAATTCAATGGGACTGAGGCCGTTTAATTTTGCCTGTAACCGTTCGTTATTGTAAAAGTGAATGTAGGTATCAATATCTGTTTGGAGTTCTTCAAAGGTCTGGTAGGTATGTAAGTGGTACTTCTCACATTTCATTGTTCCCCAGAAGGATTCCATCGGCCCATTGTCAATGCAACAGCCTACTCGGGACATGCTTTGCTTCAGTTGTGAATCGTCCAGCATCTTCTTAAAATGCAGAGAGGTATACTGGAAACCGCGGTCGCTATGGAGTAAGGTTCGGCTCTCCGGCGCTGCCTGTAATGCTAATTCCAGCGTGTTAAAAACTAGCGAATTATTATTGGAATGGCCCAGAACGTAAGCAACAATGGAATTGTCATACAGATCTTTTATTGCACTTAAATACGCCTTCTTACCCTTGCCGTATTTGAATTCAGTTACATCCGTTACCCATTTTTGGTTTGGAGCTTCCGCCTCAAAATTACGGTTTAGCACATTCTCCGCGACCTGCTGAGGCGTGGAGCCTACATACTTCTTTCTCTTTCTGCGGATGACAGACTGGATACCTTGGCGTCTCATGAGTCGGTATACTCGTTTTGCGTTAATAGATTTGTTCATTTGTCTGCGCAAATGCAGGGTCAATTGACGATACCCAAAGGTTCGTTCCACCTTCTCATACAAGAGAAGCATAGCCTCTGTCAGTTTCTCGTTTTCGGTCTCTCGGGAACTAGGTTTGCGATTCAACCATTTATAGTAACTTGACCGTGAAATCCCTACGATGTCACACATAAGTCGAATGGAGCAAGACTGTTCCTGTTGAACGGCTTGAATGGCCAGGTAGATGTTCTCCTGGCGAATGGTTCTTAACGTCTCCTCCTTTCGAGTTCCTCTAACTTTTTTAGAAAAGCATTCTCCGCACGCAGGCGTGCATTCTCGTACTCCAGCTTTTGCATCGCGAGTTTGTGGCGAGCTGCTTCCGTAAGTTCTTCGGGCGCTTTAGTACGTCCTCTGCCGTCACGTAACGCCTCTTCACCGCCTGCTTCGTACTTCTTTACCCAGCTATATATTTGTTGGTAAGACACGTGGAAATGGCTTGCCGCCTTCGTGTAGTCTTCTCCGTTCGAAAGGCAGTACAGCACGATATCTATCCGTTCCTGCCAAGTGGTTACGCGTCCTTTGGTCATAGCTTTAGATCCTCCTGAATGAGCTGTTAAGCTGTTGCTATGACCATTATACTTCCTAATCCAGTTGGCGAGTTGGGTTGAACTTGCAATCTTATACTTGCAGATGATTTGGTTTTGTGACAATCCTCCCTCGAGATAATCCTTAACGGCATGGAGTTTAAGTTCTGCGGAATACGTACGGTTGTGGCTTCGAACTTCCAGCCCTTCGTACCCATACAATTGATAACGTTGCCGCCACTTCACTATAGAGTTTTTGGATAATCCATACTTTCGGGCCGCAGCTTTCAAACCAATGTCGCCCCGTTCAATTTCTTGGAGAACCGTTAATTTTTCGAGTGCCGTATACTTCTTTTGTTCCATAAAAATACTCCCCATACAGCAGCAGGTTTTTATTATTTCGCCTGTCTACTATATGGGGAGCATATCATCCATGGCTTAAGGAACATCCTTTACTCTTCTGTTTTACAAACCCTTCTCCTGTGCGTAAGCATCCCATTGCTTGATATATTCCGCCTGGATCTTCTCAAGACCAGCCTGCTTAGCCTTCTCCATGAAGGTAACTAGACCCGCATCAACATCCTCTACCAATCCGGCTTGCAGCGGATACAGGTATTGCTTCTCTACCTGCTCCAATGCCGCTTTTTCAGCCTGATAAGAGGTGTAATCTTCTGCAAAGCCTGTGAAGATATCCGGTTTCTGAATCTTGTCGAGATCAGCAAAGATTTCCTTCACACCATCATAGGATTTGTCGAATATCATAAATTCCGGGTTCCGCCATGCCCAGCCATTCATCCCTTCACGAGTGAAACCGTTCGTAGAAGCGTCTCCAATAAGCTCATAATAACCGTTTGCATCAATCTTATAGTTTTTCCCCTCAACACCGTATTGTGTCAGCTGATTGTAACGTTTATCCAAAACCATCTTCTCATAGAAGGCTAGTGCGCGTTCCGGGTTCTTGCTGCCCTTCGGGATCGCGAACCCATTATGAATAGGATGCACTGGTGTTGCGTAACCAATAGTTTTACCATAAGGGTAGTAACCCAGCTCCCAATCTGGATGGGCCGCTTTAACTTTCATCAGCGTATCGTTGAAGCGGGTCGGGTTATCTCCGAAAATACTTGCTGCTTTTCCAGCAATAATCGGAGCCTGAATAGTATCCTTCACGTTCAATACATTTTTGGAGATTAAGCCTTTTTCCTGCCAGCGTCTCATGGTCAGCAGTTCTTCTTTATGTTCCTCCGAGCCCCAGTAAAGATAAGCCTTCGCAGGATCGCTGTACTTAATTCCAATACCGTAAGGCAGCGGGCTTCCAACCATCGCGTTAAGTGTGGTGTAGACATCATGCAGATTCCCCCTCACATCACTGTTAAAGGATGCTGGCGACATCTTCGGTTCATTCTTCTTAATACCTTCCATATATGCTTCGTAACTGGCCAAGTCTGTCGGCTGAGGCAGGTTGTATTTCTTGCGCAAATCCTCACGCCATACGAAACCATTCGTTACATACTCCTTATAAGTCGCAGGTACAGTGTAGATCTTCCCATCAATCTTAACGGCTTCCCACATGTCTTGCGGTACAAATTGCTGGAGGGCTGGAGCAGCCTTCGGCAGCAGATCATCTATAGCCAAAAAGGCCCCTTTTTTAGCGTAAGCTTGATACTGTGTCCAGTCTGCAGTGAATATCAAATCAATCGATTGACCAGAAGATAGCAGCAATTTGTACTTCTGATCCCAGTCTGTCCAAGTTGTATAGTTGAATTTAACGGTCGCATTCAAATCTTCTTCAGCCATCTTGTTAATTTGCGACTCAATACTTGAAAGATCCTTCGGAGCATCACCCAGCATATAAAATTGCAGTTCAACCTTCTTAGATGTATCCAGCCCCGTCTTCTCCTCTGTTCCGGCGTTGGTACTCTGAGCTGTATCCCCCCCGTTGTTGCTCTCTTTTACTGCTGCATTTTCCTTGTTCGCGGAATTGGAGTTCCCCCCACAGCCTGCCAGTAGAGCCAAGCTGAGTACTGACATTAGCAGAATAGAGCTGCTTTTGCCCCGTAGTTTGTTCATCTGAATCCTCCCTTTTCACTATGATTCTATGTTAGCCGACTATCCCCTAATCCTCATAGGGACCAAGTTGCGGTTCTAACCTTTTACAGCTCCGATGGTCAACCCCTTGACGAAGTAACGCTGAACGAATGGATACAGAAATAGAATCGGCCCAGTCACAACAATCGCCATGGCCATTTTGGTAGATTCCGCAGGGACTTCCGTAGCCAATGACACCCCGGTTCCAGCACCCATCTGCGCAATAAACTGTGCCGAATTGATAACATTGTACAGATAGAACTGCAGCTGATATTTATGGGTATCGTTGATAAACAGGGAAGAGGTGAACCAGTCATTCCAATAATACAAAGCAAGGAACAAGCCGACAGTAGCAATCCCCGGCATGGATAGCTTCAGCACGATCTGCCAGTAAATCCGGAAATCACCGGCCCCGTCCATTTTCCCGGAATCAAACAACTCCTCGGGGACTGCTGATTTCACGAAGTTTTTCATTAAAATAATTAAGAACGGTGTCATCAGGCCTGGTAGCACCAATACAGCATAGGAATCCAACAGACCGAGGTATTTAGTAATCATGATGTACCACGGAACAAGTCCTCCACCAAACAAGGTTGTAAAATAAATATAAAAGGAGAATGTATTACGGTATTTAAAATCCTTGCGAGCCAGCACGTAACCCGACATCGTCATGAAGAAGAGTCCTAATGCCGTTCCCACTACAGTGGTAACAATGGTGACCGTGTAAGCACGCAGCACTTCATCCGGGAATATGAAGACCGTCTTGTAGCCTTCAAGAGAGAATTGCCCCGGAATCAGATGATAGCCGTCCCGGATAATGGATTCATTGCTGGTTAATGATGCAGATATAATTAGCAGAAAAGGCAGCAGGCACGCAACCGACAGCCCAAGGATGACCACATAGGCGATGGCATGAAGCATCCGAGTATATTTGTCCTTTTGAATTTGCATTTCTTGTCCTCCTAGAACAGGGCGTAGTCGTCGTTTATTTTGCGGATAATATAGTTAACCGTCATGATGAGGACAAAGCCGAACAAGGATTGATAGACTCCAGCTGCTGTCGCCATACCCACATCGAAGGTTACTTTAAGCGAACGGTATACGTAAGTATCAAGAATATCTGTCGTATTGTAGAGCAGCCCGTTATTACCTATTAATTGATAGAACAGATCAAACTGCCCCTTCATGATACTTCCGAGCGCAAAGAGCAGCAGCACCACAAAGGTTGATTTCAGCATCGGCACTGTAATATACCAAATCCGCTGAAAAATATTAGCGCCATCAATCTTAGCCGCTTCATAATATTCATCACTGATGCCCGTAATCGCTGCTAGATAGATGACCATGCTATAGCCGAGATTCTTCCATAGATAGAAGATAATAATTAGAAAGATCCAAGCCCAGGGTTTACTGTAGACATCCACCGGATCGAGTCCGAACTGCGTAAGCATTGTATTCAAGAAACCGCTGTCATAATTGAACAGGTTGTAGACAATAACACTTAGAATGACGAAGGATACAAAGTATGGCAGAAACATTATCGATTGACTAATCTTTTTAAACCATTTCCCATTCAGTTCACTTAAGAGGATCGCACAAGCAATCGCCAACACATTACCAAGTACAATAAAAGCAATGTTATAACCTATCGTGTTCATTGTCAGCTTCACCAGCGTACCGGATCTCCAGAGAAACTCGAAATTCTGCAACCCGACAAACTTGGAATTGAACATACTGCTGTTGAAGTCAAATTGAGTGAACGCATAATAAATACCTACCATTGGAAAATAGGAGTTCACCAAGAAAAAGATCAAGGTGGGCAGCAGCATCAGAAACATTACCCGATTGTGCAGCAGTTCATAAATAAATCCCTTCTTCTTCCTTGTCGTCCGTAAGCGTGCTCTTCCATCGGCCTGGATGCCAAGTTCGACGGTTGAGATTCCTTTGGATGAGGTTTGGCTCAAGGTCTCTCACTCCCTTTAATGTAGAAGCTTCATAATTCCACTATAGGGCGATTCTTGTGAACACAGAAGTGAAGCTTCATAGCTTTCCTTCACAAACTGGAGAATCTGCAATTGAACAATTGAAATGTTTATGGAGAAGCGATGAATCGAGGGATTACCAGTGTACATAGGGGGACGCAGCAGAATATCCCGAAAAAAATAATGATATGTGCACAAATACTTATTTTATTCATAGCGGTAATAGTGGTAATTTACAGGATTTTAAGGTTACTCCACTGTTCTGTTCACTCTAGGGGAATTATAATAAGAGGACTTCCTATCTAAAGTTCATCCAGAGCCTTGTCTAATAAACCGCAGCAATTTCAGGGGAGGGCGACTATGAAGAATAATGATATACGGAGAAAAAGACTGCTGTATGGCAAGCTGCTAACAACGATAACACTGTGTATTTCGTTAACGCTTCTGGTCTCTACATTTGTATACTATACATACTACATCGGGGTCGAGAAAACACAGACCTTC
The DNA here is from genome assembly GCF_041956825.1 of Paenibacillus sp. RS8. Lineage (NCBI taxonomy): Bacteria > Bacillati > Bacillota > Bacilli > Caryophanales > Paenibacillaceae > Paenibacillus > Paenibacillus sp. RS8. Next base: position 429,140 of record NZ_CP168131.1, read on the forward strand.
CGCTCGGATCTAAGAGATCTGACTCAGACCGGCAAGAAGGTAGTCAACATGGCTGAAGTGGCGCAAACGCTTTCATTTCAGCTATATCGAACTAGCACGATATCCCACCTGTTGTTCTATAACAAACCCTCCATTTATGAGGTTACGGCTGCGATGTCAGATCTCGGTAACTATCTGAATTCTATGCCGTACATTGAATCCATCTATGTATATAATCCGAATAACGACACGGTATATATCTCCGCTGCGCAAGGGCAGAACGGTGTGTACACCACACGAGAATTAGAGGACACTGAAATCATACAGATGTTAAATCATTATCAGGATTACAAAACATTCACTCCCATCCCGCGTACCTACTCCATCGGTGAACCCAAATCAGAAGCTATCTCCGTCTATACTTATCTCTGCTATGATGCAATCAATTGGGACCGCACCATCAACTCTGCTGTTATTGTTAATATATCAGCAGCTTGGATAAATAAGGAGCTAGCTAACAGTAATACAACCGGTAGTGGCAATACCTACCTCCTAGATGACCAAGATCGTTTTCTTTCGGGGAACAAGCTAACATTGGAAAAACTCTCGGCAGATGAGCGCATCTGGATAGAGCATCAAGTGAAAGACCGCTCTGCAGGCTATTTCACCGCTCCATATAAAAATCAGAAATCACTAGTATCCTATACTTCACCTGATTCCCTTGGCTGGCAGTATGTTCGCATTACTCCTTATGATGTAATCACAGAACAAACCAACCAAATCCGTAATACAACATTATTAATTTCTTTGATTATTCTAATATTCGGACTTATCATCTCTAGAATACTTTCCAAACGCCTCTACCTTCCTATTGATTCCATCGTAAGCCGAATGAATAGTCTGGAAGCTGACAAGCGCAACAGCATGTTTACGATTAGACAGAATTCTTTACGTAATCTTGTTCTCGGTATTAGATCCCCTCATAACAGCCGACCAAGTGATATGGAGCAGTTAAGTATTGCTTTCAGCTTAAACGGGAGTTACCGGCTGGTACTACTCCGTATTGACGAATATACCACCTTGCGACAAGAGAGAGGTTCTTATCTACTTCCGTACAAATTCGCCATCATGAATATTGCCTCGGAAATATGCGGTCAAACTTACCAAGTAGAGAGCGTCGATATGAACGACGATAGTGTAGTTATGCTACTAAGCAGTATGACGTCCGCTGAACCTCTGGATACAGAGTTGATCGAAGTACTGCTGCGACAAATCCGTGTGGCTTGCTGCGATTATCTGAGAATCGGACTGTCGCTCGTGTACAGTCCCGTTAGTGATAATCCGGAGCTACTAAACCGAATCTACAGTCAGGCTAAAGAAGCTTCCAAACATAGACTGTTTTATGGGCATGGATGCCTGATCAACGCCGAGAAGATCAACGAATTGCAGTATAACCTATACTCTTATCCGGCAGATAGCGAGAAGAAGCTGGTCGATGCGCTTACCAGTGGTAGGACGGATGAGGCACGCAGCCATTTCTCCGGCATCTTGCGCGAAATGGAGCAATATCCCTATCATGTCCTAGAACTGACACTCTCTAGGGTGACTCTAACCATTAAGAGAATCTTTGATAATATCAAAAAGCTCAGCGCTACTACAATGGATGACATGCTCAAGATGCCTTCACTTGAAAATTACGAAACGATGGAGGAGCTTGAAGAAGCTTTTTATAACCTCTTCGATAATATTCAGGAATTACAAGCCGATAAGCGTAGCTCTAAGCAAAGTGATCTGATCCGGCAGATTAATCAAAAAATTAATCAATCTTACATGGATCCCGGCCTGAGCTTGAACCAGATTGCTGATGAGCTTAACCTGTCACCTATATATGTCAGCCGCCTTTATAAGCAACAAACAATGACAGCCATTGTGGATGTCATCATGGATGTACGGATGCAGGAAGTCTGCCGCCTTCTGACAGACAGCGATCTATCCGTTTCAGATATTGCTGAAATGACTGGCTTCACCAGCAGTTCTTATCTTCATCGAATGTTCAAGCGCAATTTCAGCATCACGCCAATAGAATACCGTCGCTCTAATACCCGTTTATAGAACTAAATGCTGATTTACAACACTACTTTAGATATAACTCTTATGAAGGGTGATACTACTTCTACTTAACTACTCTATCAATAAGGCAGGCCACCGGTAATACTGACTTTCAACGCGACGATTGTAACAACTTCCGCTTCTCAGAATATGCTGATTGGGCAGGTTCCCAATTTTTAAAGGAATGAAGAGGAGAAGCTCAAGGAGGAGATACAGAAATATGTCGGATCATAGTCATAGACCATTCAAAGGTGACGCTATCCTTAACAAGCAAGGAAGAATAAGCAGTCCTGTGAGAAAAAGGGAGTGTACTGCTCTATTAAAAATAGTCACTGAGCTCGCTACAGTGGTACCGCCCGCACTTACGAATCCCACAATACTTCATATTACTAATCTTCAAAGAGTGTTAAGAGAACTCATGGAATTCTTGCATGAAGCTAAGATATGCAGCCCTTCTAGAACGGAGCTTCTTTCTGTAGTAGAAATAACCATTGTATCTACAGAGGTCAGTCCCTTCTCCGTCGTAAGCGTGGGTACCAATCTTCAACAACTATTAGCTGAGTTATTGTCTTTTGTTCTTGCCACAAAGATTGACCCTCATTGCAAAGATCAGTTGGTTATTCAAATCAGGCATATTCAGGCTTCTATTTCACAAGCACTTGGCCTCCCCGTTAAAGGTGCCACTGGGCCGCAGGGGCCTCAAGGACCTCAGGGACCTCAAGGACCTCAAGGACCTAAGGGATCCACTGGTGCAGGGCTGCAAGGTATTGTAGTCTTTAATCCCGCGCAAAGCCCGTTATATCCAGCGGGTCAAGTTGTAACCTTTAATGGCAGCACCTATATAGCTACTGTTGCTGGACCCAAAGGAATCCCCGGTACTTCATCAGATTATTTACTGATTGCTGGTGGAGCGACAGGCGCGACTGGAGCGCAAGGACCTCAAGGGCCTCAGGGACCTCAAGGACCTCAAGGAGCGCAAGGGCCTCAAGGGGAATATGGTGTTGGTGGGACAGGCGCGACTGGTGCGACTGGTGCGCAAGGTATACAGGGACCGCCAGGTCCTGGAGCAGGGGCAACGGGGCCGACAGGTGCTACGGGTGCTGCCGGGCTTGCTGGACCAACAGGCGCTACGGGTGCTGCCGGGCTTGCTGGGCCGACAGGTGCTACGGGTGCTGCCGGGCTTGCTGGGCCGACAGGCGCTACGGGTGCTGCCGGGCTTGCTGGGCCGACAGGCGCTACGGGTACTGCCGGGCTTGCTGGGCCGACAGGCGCTACGGGTACCGCCGGACTTGCTGGACCGACAGGTGCTACAGGTACCGCCGGGCTTGCTGGGCCGACAGGCGCTACGGGTACCGCCGGGCTTGCCGGGCCGACAGGCGCTACGGGTGCTGCCGGGCTTGCTGGGCCGACAGGCGCTACGGGTACCGCCGGGCTTGCCGGGCCGACAGGCGCTACGGGTACCGCCGGGCTTGCCGGGCCGACAGGCGCTACGGGTACCGCCGGGCTTGCTGGGCCGACAGGCGCTACGGGTACCGCCGGGCTTGCTGGGCCGACAGGCGCTACGGGTACCGCCGGGCTTGCTGGGCCGACAGGCGCTACGGGTACTGCCGGGCTTGCTGGGCCGACAGGTGCTACAGGTACCGCCGGGCTTGCTGGGCCGACAGGCGCTACGGGTACCGCCGGGCTTGCTGGGCCGACAGGCGCTACGGGTACCGCCGGGCTTGCTGGAGCTACGGGTGTTACCGGAGTTACAGGCGTTACTGGTGCAACCGGTGGGGGTGCAATCATTCCGCTGGCATCCGGTGGGCCTATTATTATGACTACGATTTTAGGCGGTTTAGTTGGAACAACAAGCCTTATAGGCTTCGGGAGTTCAGCCACAGGTATTTCTCTTGTTGGTGGAAATATTGATCTGACAGGTACAGTTCTTGGACCTCTTATCAACTTTGCAATGTCAGTTCCTCGTTCGGGAGTCATAACATCTGTTGCCGCTTACTTTAGTAATACCGTAGCTTTATCACTTATTGGTAGTACGGTAACTGTGACAGCACAATTATTCCAGTCTACCTTACCAAATAACACATTTACTCCTATTCCAGGGGCTATAGTACCACTGCCATCTATCACAGGCGCAGTTAATCTAGGAACTTTTGTCAGTGGAGCAACATTCGGTGTTGATTTCCCTGTAACAGCGCAAACTCGCCTTCTTATGGTCTTTTCAGCCACCGCTTCAGGACTCAGCCTTGTAAATACAGTCACTGGTTATGCAAGTGCAGGCTTCACTATTGTATAATCACTAATACTAATACAAACAAAAGCATCTGCCCTCCCTGCTAAAGGAGTGACAGATGCTTTTGTTGTAATATGCGATTGCAATTTCTTAATCTTTCGGACCGGAGAGACGCTATTGAGCAAAACAGGAGGTCAACTTCATCTTTTTTGTGCAACTAAGAGCGCCTGAGTCCTATAACAGTCTATTCCCCGGGAATCATACTAGGCCGTCATCAGCTACTCAATCTCTGACAATCTACTCACAGCAAATACTCTTTCAACTTACCGATAACCTCATCGATCTCTGCCATAGTTGTATACCGTCCCAAACTAAAACGAACTGCTCCCTGCCCGATACTTGGTGAGACATTCATTGCCTTTAGAACAGGCGAGATCAATGTTTCTCCAGAATGACAAGCTGAGCCTGTTGAGGCAGCCACATCTTCTAGCGAAGCAATCACTTCATGACCCACCGCTCCAAGAAAACTAACGTTAAGCGTGTTAGGCAATCGCTTATCCCTATGACCGTTCAGGTGAATCTTATCGCCAAAAGCCTCCTGTAATCTGTCATAGAAATAATCTGCAACTTCTTTTACACGCGCTCTGGAGGTGGAGTCTGAAGCAAGCTCACAGGCTTTTCCTAATCCAATAATATATGGTGTGTTCTCGGTACCTGCTCGTCTACCATTTTCATGCCCCGCTCCGTGAATTAAAGGTTCGATGTGAATGCCCTCTCGGATGTACAATGCTCCAATCCCTTTTGGCGCATACAATTTATGACCTGCCAGCGTTAGAAAATCCACCCCTAGCTCAGCCACATCGAGCACTACTTTTCCAGCGGACTGCGAAGCATCGGTATGTACAAGAACACCACGTTCGTGGCAGGCCTCAGCTATTTCTTTGATCGGCTGGATCGTTCCCGTTTCGTTGTTAGAATGCATAATGGAGACTAGTATGGTTTGGTCGGTAAGCTGCTTTTTCACATCGTCTACTTGTACCATTCCATACGAGTCAACAGGTACATAAGTAATCGTATAGCCCAACTGCTCCAGATACTGACACGGTTTAATGACAGCAGGATGCTCCACAGCAGACACAATCATATGATTGCCTTTATGTCGATACGTTTGAGCGACGCCCTTGATGACGGTATTATTCGATTCGCTGCCCCCGCTTGTAAAAAGCACCTCACCCGGCGCGCAATTCAGGAAATTAGCCACCTGCGTTCTTCCTTGCTCGATTCCGAGTTTAGCTTCTTGCCCCAAAAAATGACTGCTTGAAGGATTGCCAAAATGACCATAAAGATACGGAATCATAGCCTCTGCGACTTCCTTATCTACAGGTGTTGTAGCATTATAGTCTAAATAGATCATTTGTTACGCTGTGCCTCCTCTAGCCCCTCATCCTTACGATTCCTAAAGCTTATACTTCCTGATTTTTCAAAAAAGAGCGCACCGCTGTCTCAGCTTCATCCAAATTATTCACCTTAAACGTAACTCTCTCAACGCCTTCATACTGAGTGGACGTATAATCGTATCTAGGATCATAATAGTATTCTAGCAAAAGCGCTACAGCCTCTCCGAACAAATCAGCTTGCAAGCATCGCTCGATTTCTGCGGCAACGGGGATATGAATTCGGGATTTAATACTCCGAAAAGCTGAAATACACTGCTCCTTGTATGCTTCTGGTCGGTAGTCCTCAAGGATTTGCTGCACCCTAGCTTGCAATGGCATCTCAATCCAAATCTGTGTTCCGATCTCTTTCTGCTCCGCCATGAATGGGGGCATGACGATTTTCCCGATTTTTTTACTCTCCGCTTCAAACAGTACATAAGAAGAATCCCCAAGCTTAATTAATTCCTCCAAAAGAAGACTATCGAACGTTTTCTGATTATTTGCATGAAGTCCGATCTCTCCAAAGATAGAACCCCGGTGACCCGCCATCCCCTCCAAATCCAGAACAGGATAACCTTGTGCTTTCAGGCGGTGCAGTAGGTTTGTTTTGCCTGTACCCGTATTTCCGTGAATTACATAAGGCTTTGCCTTGAATTCATAAGTCTCCAGTTCGTCGAGTACCCATTTACGGTAAGCTTTATAGCCGCCAATCAGCCGGTAAGCGTGAATATCCATTAAAGAAAGTACGGTTGCCGTAGTACGGCTGCGCATACCTCCTCTCCAGCAGAATACAGCTTTGTCCCCTTGAATCGCTGCGAATTCTTTGACAAAGGTAGGCAGCTTCGCCGCAGCAATCTCCAAACCGCGTTCTTTCGCCGCCTGCACACTAGACTGTTTATACAAAGTGCCTACTTCAGCCCGTTCCTCATCATCAAAAAAAGGAATGTTCAGACTATCCGGTAATGTCGAATCTTTATATTCAGAAGGAGATCGAACGTCGATCACAGTGATCTGCTTCTTATTTTTTAGCATTCTTAATTCTTCCAGTGTAATATCCTGAAACAATGCACTCTCTCCTCTGGTGGCTAACTTCTTAGATTGCCTCTAAGCTGACTCTATCATTATTGCGCAGCTATTACCGTAATCTGACCCGGATGTTCTTCTGTTACTTCTCCGATCAATGCCGCTTCTACACCTGCAGCTACCAGCTCTTGTAGCAAGGCTTCACTTTGTTCAGGAGCAACAGAAATCAACAATCCGCCAGAAGTTACAGCATCACACAGAATATAACGGCTTAATTGGTCCATCTCTTCCGGATAAAGAATGCTGCCCTCCAAATGGGCAAAGTTATTCTTAGTTCCACCTGGAACAAATCCCTGCTCCGCCAGATCTCTTACTCTTGGCAGCATTGGTACATCGCCTTGACGAATAATCAGTCCGTGGTTACTTCCCTTAGCCATTTCCGAGGCATGTCCCAACAGCCCAAATCCAGTAACATCCGTACAAGCGTGCACATCATACGGCTCCATGATTTCAGCCGCTTTTTTATTCAATGTAGACATCACTGTGGTGAGGCGTGTGGTTTCTTCTGGTGATAGTTGATCCTTCTTAATAGAAGTTGTTAAGATGCCCACACCGATAGGTTTCGTTAGTATCAGCTTATCCCCCACCTGCGCGCCTGCATTCGTTCTTACTTTGTCCGGATGCACCAGCCCCGTAACAGCCAATCCGAATTTAGGCTCTTTATCGTCGATAGAATGTCCACCTACAAGCGTCGCTCCTGCTTCCTGCACCTTGTCCGCTGCACCGCGCAAAATGTCACCGAGAATGCTTTTATCCAGAACAGAGATAGGAAAAGCTACAATATTAAGCACTGTAAGCGGCTTACCACCCATAGCATAAATGTCACTTAACGCATTGGCTGCTGCAATTTGCCCAAAGGAATAAGGGTCGTCCACGATCGGTGTGAAAAAATCAACAGTTTGCACTAACGCGAGTTCATCGCTTAAACGATACACGCCTGCATCATCACTAGTATCCAAACCTACAAGTAGATCCGGATTAGGAACGGTTGGTGGCAGACTGCGAATAACCTGCATGAGATCGGCGGGACCGATTTTGCAGCCGCAGCCTCCTTTTGAAGATAATGAAGTCAATTTTATAGTTTCGGCTTGAGACATCATGACTCAGCTCCTTTAGATAGTTAATATCGAATATCTTTAATCTTACATCAGTAGACAGCAATGTACAAAATGCATAGCTACCGATTGGATTTCATTATTCTGTTCTTTGAGAAGTGCTATGAGTGGTATTCTTTCGATTAATAGTATGCTAAAGGCTGGCTCATTCGTAGATTTCGCTACTTTGGGCCAGCCTTTAGTTCGATACTCTGTACTTTAGGGAGGTTTTCCCTAAAATACTATACAAAAGAACGTCCCGCAGCCAGTTCATACTCCCAGCTATAGAACGCCCTCATTTCTTGCTTAAACGTTAGCCGACCATTAAGACTCTGAAGAGGTTTATGCAATCTAAGGTGCTTTCTCCACTAGGATCAACTGATCTGCTGAGCATCCTGATGTTTCTCCAAAAAACGCTGAAGAATAGCATTAAATTTCTCCGGCTGACACAGATTACTAGGATCTAATGCGTTAGGAATGATCGCTAACTGAGCATGCGGCAGCTGAGACACCATATCCTTCATACAGTTGACTCCAAATTCACTAAAGTCACCGACTATACATAACGCGGGACGGTTAAAAGATTTTAAGCATCTAGTGTAATCCACATGACTAGTAGCCAGCCTTTGGCGATACAATTCCCGCGGACGTTTGTCGAGAAGTCCTCTTCTAATCTCGTTATAGGCCAGGTTCCAGCGTTCGCGATACATCATACGAATCGAAGGCAGTACAAGCTCACTAGGAGCGTAATACATTAACCAACTACAATATGCAGCCATAAGCTGAATTTTACCTACTATTGTTGATGCATGACTTCTACAAAAGCTATCGGCGACAACAATCGCCTTTACCCGTTCCGGGTATTGTTTCGCAATATGTTGAACGACGAGCCCCCCATAGGCGCTCCCGACAAAAACCGCCTCACGAATGCCCAAATCATTCAATAGCATAATTATATCTAGGCATTGCGTTTCAATAATCTCGTTTGGAGCCTGCAGCAATTCACCTGATTTGCCATTCCCCCGTAAATCGCACAGAATCACTTTATATTTATCAGAAAAATACTCTAATTGTGGTTTAAACATGCTATGTGTTAATCCATGTCCATGGATAAACACAACCGGAGTCCCTGTTCCAATGATTTCGTAATAGAGCGAAGTTCCATTCAGTTTAGCAATAGGCAAAATTAACACCTCTTTCACAGGTAGGTTCTATATCTATATGTGCTTATAAACGCAGCAAAAAACCACAGAGGGATTCTCTGTGGCTATTCATCATCAAATACGCCATTCATCCTCTCTCCATACGCTTACGAGGTTAGCTGTCGGATTCGGGCAGTGAGAGTTGCCCTACCTGTATGGATGCACTATTCAGCATCTGTAACAGGATTCACCCCATAACTAGTACCGACTGTCATATCGATTTCCAGTTGTTGGTTCCCCCGCTTTCCTTAACGGAAATTAAGCGGACTTCTTATGTAATTGTCAGTTATGTGATGAATCATACTCCGTGTAAGGTTTCTTGTAAAGTTGAGCCCTGGGCAAAATAATGATGAAAGCCATGCTTTTCATTTCATATTGAGCATACTCTTCGTTTTCTCTTTCTATTGCTCTTGTTTACTCGGTTTATTAAGAAAAAGCCGAGCGGTCATCAGAGATCAATCCCTGAACCACTCGGCTTCTTTATACAATCATTCGGCTACAACAGATCGGCGTTTTTCAATGCATGCTCCCAGCTCGGAAAAAAGAACAGCGCACTTCTCATAAGATCAGGATCGCTTTGCTTCACTTGTTTTTTACTGATCGAGCTTCCGTCAGTTTGAAGCTTTTTGATACGACTTAACACTTCATCAGCCTCCAAAGGAATTTCCATTGAAACACTCCTCTCTCAGTGACCTGGTTTCCAATCATTTTCTCCATAATATGCAAATTTATTCTTCATTTCGATTTATAAGGATTAAACCAGCTGATAGATCGGTTGTTCTGCAATAAAATAAGTAGGAATCGTTGGGTATTTCTCTGCCAAAACTTCAGCTAAATATTTCATTCCCGGGGCTTCACTCTCCGCATGACCTAACATAATCAGCGCATTCGATCTACCTTGATGTACTGCATCCCTCACATATTCCGGAGTTTCCCACTCTGGCCCTTCGCCAGCAATCAGTAAATCAAGATTGTGCTGATTAAAAAGAGGGATAGCCATTGTCCCGCCTCCTCTGTAACCCACTGATATCCCCACATGTCTGCATACCTGGGATAGGTCACCGGCAACACGTACATAGGGGATTCCTAGTTTTCTTTTTATGTACTGAGCCGCTTCACTTACTGTCATGGCAGGAATCGTTAGGATTGTAGCAGCGGGTTGCTGCTCATTCACATAAGCTGACCACTCAAGCTCTCGCAGCAAGCCGACCATGATCCCATCCGGTTTATGACGATGACAATAATCATGATAACGAAAAATAGCCATTTCAGAACGTTTGATCAAACTCAGTTTCGTGAGATAAACAGCGTCATCCTTTAACCACTCACTTGTATCATGGTGACTGTAATACACACCTTCATGTGTGATCAGCAAATTGGCGTTCATAGCCATCGCTCGTTCCACAACATATTGCGTAGCGCAAAATGCTGTAACTATCCCTGTAACCACCGTTTCTGGATTTCCTGGCTTAAGTGTATCCACAGTCCCCTCTATCTGTTCCTCAGTTCCCATTAAATCTTCCAGTATTGTTCTTATCATAATGTTCACCGTAACCCTCCCTTTGAGTTTCATTCTTCTGATCTACAAACAAATAACCCGCCCTTATTTAATATAAGGACGGGTTATTTTACTACTTGAGCAGCTTACCCGCTCTATAATTTTGGGGCAGAGCCGATAATACGGTGAAAGGCTGGCTTCGGATGATGCTCTTCATCGAATAAGAAGGGCCAGTTCTTCCGGCCACGAACAGGGAAATCATCTAGCCAGGTATAGTCATCCGCTGCTCCCCAGAACGTGACTGAACTAATCACGTCGCGGTATTCTCTCAGCAGTGCGAACATCGCTTCATATCGATCTGCTTGAAGTTCGAGCAGATCAGCAGGTACTGTCTTTAAGTCCATTCGTTTGTCTTCAAAACGGAACATGGATACATCCAGCTCAGTCAATTGAAGCTGCAGTCCTAACGAGGCATATTTCTCAATCGCAGCACGAATATCATCAAGATTCGGATCGTATAGATTCCAGTGTGCCTGCAATCCGACGCCATGGATCGGCACCTCTTGATCCAATAGCGACTTCACCAGTTCATAGATTTTGTCACGCTTTAAGGGATGGGATTCATTATAGTCATTGTAGAATAATAATGCCTTAGGATCAGCTTCATGGGCGAATTCAAACGCTTTAGCTATAAAATCCGGGCCAACAATGTCGAGCCACTTCGAATGGCGAAGAAGCTCTTCTCCTTCATCGGCAATAACTTCATTCACAACATCCCAAGCATAAATATCTTCCTTATAACGTCCTACAACGGTTTGAATATGTGATTTGACTCGTGCAAGCAAAATCTCTCTGCTTACAGGTCCTCCGTTCTTATCCTCAAACAACCAATCCGTAGTCTGATTGTGCCAGACCAAGGTATGTCCGCGCATCGCCATCTTATGTTTTCGGGCGAAGGCAACTAGCTGGTCTGCTGCCCTAAAGTTATAAATATCCTCAAGTGGATGTAGACTTTCAAATTTCATCTCATTCTCAGCAGTTATACTGTTGAAATGATAAGCAAGCAAGTGCTCCTGTGATTGTATCGTAAATGGGTTGACCGCTGCGCCAATCTTGAAATCCTCCGAGAACACTGTCTTTAGTGCAGGCTCTGAGTAATCGCTAGCTTGTCTCATCAATTTCCCTCCCTACAAAAGCGTACATATTTAGCATTCTACTCATGATGATCGATAGTCGAACCAATCAAAGTAAGCAGGAACCCCCGCCACTTTGCCATGTCCTGTCGCATATAAGCCAACAAGAACACCGGTAAATCCGTTTCCTTTGACAGCTTGAGGGGATAATGGATAGGCTAGAGCCCTAGATAGCTCGATCCATTCCTGACCATCCAAAGAATAAAGTAAAGTGTATTCCGTTAGCTCCGCCCGAATTTTCAGATATAAACACCCAGCAATGGTTGGAATCTCTGCAGCCACATGTGTTGTTCCATCAACAGTTAAATAAGCTGTAATCACTCTATGTCCATTTCTTTGCGATAGTGCAATTTCATAATGTGCATTCTCGTCCAATCTAGCACAGAGTCCAGCCTCTTCACCGTCCACGGTAGGGTTAAAATCCAGTAATGTACTCCATTCAGCTGAAGTATGCTGCTGTCTTCTGCCTATAAAGGCTACCTGACCCACTTCATTAAGGTCTTTCGATTGCCCTCGAAGAGCTAGAAAACCCGGACGTTGGCTTAGTGACCAGCTTCCCTCTGCCGGATTCCGCAGAAAGGATAATCCCAATGGCAATACAGGGTCATCAAAATCATATCTTCCGCTAGTCTCAGGTTTTGGCGAATGACCCGGTACACGCGGAACCTTCATCTCCAGCCCGACAGTGTCCTCATTATTATCGATCATAGGCCAGCCGTCATCATCCCAGCTTACAGGAGCAAGGAAGGTCTCTCTCCCTAGGACAGTATATTTTGAATCTACTAGTCTGACACCTAGGAATACAGCCCACCAATCCCCATTACGATCCTCAATCAGATCAGCATGTCCTAGATACTGAATGGGACTATCAGTCCCGCGATGGGTCAATATCGGTTGCTCTAATCTTTCAAAAGGACCGTAAGGGGAGGAAGAACGACCGATAATTTCTCGGTGTTCCTTTGCCGTGCCGCCTGAAGCAGACATGATATAATACATTCCGTTAATTTTGTACAAATGTGGTCCTTCCGTCCAAGGTCCACCATCCCCAGTCCAGATGACAACAGGTTCTGTTAATGCTGCTCCTGTAGCAATGTCTATCTCATATTGAATAGCGTGGGAATCATAATCTGCTCCCTGCTGGGTAGTTACATATACCTTTCCATCCTCATCAAACATTAGGGAAGGGTCAATTCCTCCATAAGGAATACTAATCGGGTCTGACCACGGACCCGCTGGGTCCGTAGCCGTAACATAGAAATTCCCCTTCCCGTGTATTTCGGTCGTTATCATGTAAAACGTTCCTTCATGATACCGGATGGTTGGAGCAAATATACCTCCAGAGCTTTTGCTCTTACGTGTATCTAGCTGACTTTCACGATTGAGCACATGACCAATTTGTGTCCAATGAATTAAGTCCTGGCTGTGAAAGATAGGTACCCCAGGGAAATATTCAAAGGAGCTGCAAACCAAATAGAAGTCGTCTCCAGCCCGTGTAATACTAGGATCTGGATAAAAGCCTGGAAGTATTGGATTTGTGTATGTGATTGGAGATTGGGTCATAGTTTAACAAACAACCTTCCTATTCCTTAATAGTGATTGTAAGCTGCTTATTCCTTCACGCTTCCTACGTTCATTCCAACTACAAAGTACTTTTGCATGAATGGATAGACTAGCAGAATCGGAACCGAAGCAACGATAGTAACGGCTGCACGAATGGACTTTGGAGTTACCAATGACCCCGCTGACTCCGCAGTTACCCCTGCCCCGTTAGCTACACTTGCGCTACTGTTCGCATTCATACTAGATTGTATTAGCTTCATTAATTCATACTGCAATGTACTCAAGTGCTGGCGGGAAGAGGTGTAGATAAAAGCATCAAACCATGCGTTCCATGCACCTACTGCGACAAAAAGAGCAATGGTAGCAAGAACAGGTTTACATAAAGGGAAGACTACTTTCATGAAAATCTTGAAATCCCCGGCACCGTCGATTCTCGCGGATTCCATAAGACTTTCATGTATGCTACCAATATAAGTACGAATAACGATCATATTAAATGCACTTATCATAGTCGGTATTACATATACCCAAAACGAGTTTAGCAGATGAAGCTCCTTAATAAGGAAATAGTTTGGTATCAGACCCGCATTAAAATACATGGTAAGGACGAAAATAATGGTAATCGGTTTGCGGAAAACATATTCTTTCCGGCTTAAAGTATAAGCAAGCATTGTGGTTAGAAATAGATTCAGGATCGTAGATATCACTGTTCGTGCAACTGAAATCCAAAAAGCAGGAATAATGGTACCTGAGGCAAAAACGGCTTTGTAGTTCTGTATAGTCCACTCCCTAGGCAATAGATAAATGCCGCCACGGATCGTATCGTTCCCCGCATTCAATGAAACTGCTATAGTATTTAGAAATGGATATAAGGTAACTATAACTATACATACCATAAATACAGCATTAAAGGTACCGAACAATACTGGTTCAAGACCTATATTTCTCATGCGTCTTCCACCATTACTTTTTGGAGATTTATGAGGTAATAATTGAGTTTTCTCCATGATTATAACAGCCTCTCTTCCCCTAGCCGCTTCGAGGTCCAGTTAGCTAATAGCAGCAACGTTACACTTACGACTGTTTTAAATATACCACCCGCAGTGGCTAAGGAATAATTCCCTTGCCCAATCCCGTATTTCAATACAAATATATCTATCGTATCCGACCAGTCTGCAGTAAGACCGTTCCCTAACAAGAACGGAACCTCAAATCCGACATCCAGTACATGTCCTATGGACATGATCATCAGGATTACAATGGTTGGTTTAATTCCAGGTAATGTTACATTGAACATTTTTCTGTACCGGTTTGCCCCATCGATCTCAGCAGCCTCATATAAAGCTGGATCTATAGAAGCAATAGCAGCCAAGTAGATGATTGTACCCCATCCCACCTCTTTCCAGACGGTTGAAGCACCCACAATACCCCAGAAATATTTTCCTTCACTGAGCCAAAGGATTGGTGAGTCAATAAGATTTAATTTCATGAGTAAGATGTTGATAATCCCGTCGTTACCAACCGAAAGGGAGACACCTACAATCCCTGTTACAATGATCCAAGAGAGAAAGTGCGGCAAGTAGGATATAGTCTGCACGGTTCTTTTCCAAAATACATTTTTGATTTCATTAAGAAGTAAGGCTAATCCTATCGCAGTAATAAATCCTAGAATGAAATTAATTAAACCCATTGCCAATGTATTTCTAAATACCCTTAGAAAGGTATCGTCCGTAAATATTGCCTTGAAGTGCTTCAAGCCAACCCACGTTTGTTCGCCAAATGCCTTAGCTGGTTTATAATCCTGAAAAGCCATGGTCCATCCCCAAACAGGTACGTACGCAAATAGTACAATATACAGCAGCAATGGAACTGACATCCAAATCAACTGTTTCTGATTCTTAATCAAGGTCATAGTAATCGGTTGTTTCTTTTTTCTTTTAGGATGCCGGTTAACTTTTTTTCCCGTTAAAATCTCATCCATATATTTTCTCCTCACATCATCCATATATTTCAGAAAGTGGTTGGCTAATAAGCCACCACTTTCTGATTTTTAAGCAAGCTCTAACTATTTAACACTCCAAGTATCAAATCTCCATTTAAGCTGTTCATTGATTCTGTCTTCGTAAGCTTTAATATCCGCTTTATGAAGTTCTCCAACAAATTCAGTCCAAACTTTATCGAAATCGGAAGGGCTAGCCAAGATTGCTTTTGGCAGGTACTTGGTTTTAACTTCTCCCATCTTCGTATCGGCAATTTTTGCTGGAGAATTTTCAACAAGATCTATCGACCAAGCTGGATAAGCCACTGGGTTCGGTCCAGGCTTACTGAAGAAATCTACATAACTGTTGAATCCATATGCGTCAAGGACTTCCTTGTCATACGCTTCCAACCCTGCTTTATATTCTTCTGGTTGGGCTGCCGCATCCGTTGAGTTACCGTCTGCAAAGTACCCTTGCATTTTAGGAGCAGTAGCATACCAAGCTTCTGCTTTGTTACTTAGCTTCCATGTTGCATCAACTGCGTTGTCCCGTTGTTCTTGGGTTCTTATAAAGCGACCGTCTTCCACTTGATAATCTTCGCCTTCAATCCCCCAAGTGAGGGTTTTTTGCCAATCTTCTTGAATTAATGTGTCCATAAGTTTAAGGATTCTCACTGGATCCTTAGCATTGACAGTGATCCCGAATCCATTATTCAAGTTAAGAGCAGGGCGATCCAGATAATAATCTTTGGTGTTAGTATCATATACAAGAGGCAAACCTACATAAGTGCTCATATCTTTCCCTTGTGTTTTGAGTGAATCTTCTGCTTTCTGGAAGTTCCAGTGTTGATCAAACATTCCCAGTACGGCTCCGCTAGACAATTTAGCTAAATATTGGTCATAATCCATCACAAATGCTTCTTTGTCAATAATACCCAACGCATTCATATCATTAAGCTTTTTATAGTACTGCTTAGCATAGTCTTTATCCGCAAAGATTTCTGCTACGTTATCCTTAACTACTACTCCGCCATCATTAGGATGCCCGATCAGATGCTGAGGAGCGTTGAACAATCCCCAGTTTCTCCAGTCTTTGTTATGAATCTCAAACCCAATTGTTGGTTGACCATCAATGGTTGGATTTTTCTCTTTATATTTCACGATAAGATCGAAATACTCGTCCAAAGTTTTAACGGTTGGATAACCGGCATCTTTAAGTACGGCTTTCTGAATCCAGAAAGCTGGGCCAGAGTAATAAGTTGTATTCATCTCACCGTTATACGCACCATAGTTTGGAAGTGTATAAATGTGTCCATCATTTGGATCCTTCATCATGTTCCAGTAAGCTGCGTAATGCGCTTTCAAATTCGGAGCGTGTTCTTCAATCAAGTCCTCAAGAGGAATAAATGCGCCTGCTGCCGTCAGTTGGGTATTGGAACTCATCAGATCCGGATAATCCGAACCGGCAATCATAACACCAAGCTTCTGTTTAAGATCTCCTGCCAAGAATTCGAAACTGAATGATGCACCTGTTTTTTCTTTGATCATCTTGTAAATTTTGTTATCTGGTGTTGGTTGTTGACCAGCTTCTCCAAGAAAGATACTAACTTCAAAAGGCTCTACCTTCTTGTCATCGGTTCCAGCTGCAGTTGCAGCTGTTGTTTCTGCCGGTTTGTTTTCCCCCTTAGCAGTATTACCGCTGTTATTTCCACCGCACCCTGCTAGAGCAAAACTTAGGGATAACACAGCAATCAGACTAAGTTTGAACTTTGATATTGACTTGCCCCCCATAAAGCACCTCCATATTTTGTTGGTGAAACCATATTGTAAGCCCTTACAAGTTAAATTATAGAGGTGATGATGCCATTGATAATACGCCAGAACTAAAGGTATACCCCCAAAAAGTTTAGGTATTCGCATGTTTAAATTCATTAGGGCTCATCTTCATCTTTTTTTCAAATTGTTTGAGAAACTGACTGTAATTGGAATATCCTACTTTCTCGGCGATCTCACTGTTTTTGAGCTTATTGTGTTGAAGTAAACGTGCAGATTCCTTAATCCGGAGGTCATGCAACTGCTCATTAAAATGAATGCCATTCTTCTTGATCAATAATTGTCCCAGATACACTGGATGCAGGAAGAATACCTCCGACAGCTTTTTAATTGTAAGATTTTCGTGATAATGCGCTTCAATATAGTTGTTGATTTCCTGTACAATCCCCTGTGATTTTTGGCTTTGTTCTTTTAGAAGAATATCAATACTTGCCTCACCACATGATAAAAGATTACGCATTAAATCGTTCAACTTCATCATCGAGTCCCGCATTTCGGGGATTGTTATTTGGGTTAACAGGGAGGATACTTGAACTTCACTAGCTTTCGAAGTAAACTCAACGATCTTATACATAATATGAATAACGATCTTCTTCACAACCTCAGGAGCAATGCGCATCTCACGAAAACTGCGAGAGGCTAAGCCCACAGCTTGTTTAAATCCTTTTATGTCCAGTGTGTTAATGGGTCTCATTAAGTCATCCATCAGTTGAATTTGATCATAGTGATAGCTGAACTGACTATCTTTGGTTCCCTGATAGGTCAAGAATCCTGAATGATCCGAATTATAAAAATAATACATTAGCGCTTCTTTCGCCGTTCGGTAGCTATTCGCTATTTGAAGCAAAGAGCCCACGCTATCCCCTACTGCAATATACATGGCTTGCTTAGGGTGTTCATTCAGCAAGGGAGCTACTGCATGATATATTGCAGCACCCTCATCAGACTCCGAAGGATAGCCGTATACGATTCCAAAGCAATAAGCCTCCAGATCGATCAGAAACATCGATTCCGTATTCGTTAGGAGAGCTACTGCTTTCTCTCTGATTTCCGTATACATCGTTGGGTCTGTCTGTAGTAAACAAATATTCCAAAGGCTTTTGTCTTCCGATAGACGTGTAAGTACTGTAAAGTCTGACTTATCTTCTGCCTTCTCATTCAATATGCTCTTAAGAAGAGAGACAACCTCCTCTGAGTTTGCCATTTGATTTAAGCTTCGCTTCTGAGTTTCCTGTTCTAATTCCCGATATATCTCCTTCAATTCTTCTGACGCCTCTTCTTCGAATAGCGGCTTCATCAGATAATGGTTAATGCCATAACGTATAGCTGTCTTAGCATATTCAAACTCACTATAACCGCTTAGTATGGCAAACTTAATCGGTTTAGTCTCCTCTTGCTGCCAGGCGGAAACCATTTCCAGACCATTCATTAGCGGCATATTTACATCGGTAATGACAAGATCCGGCAGTAGCTGCTTTATTAACTGTAAGCCCTCTTTGCCATTACTGGAGGTTCCACATACTTCAAAGCCAAGCGCCTGCCAGTCTATCCATAGCTGCATCCCCTCAAGAGCACTAGGCTCATCATCGATCAACAATACTTTGTATTTCATAGGCTCCCTCACCTTCTAGCTATTTTTTCGTTCCAGGAGCTTTAGCGGAATGCCAAACGTGACAACGGTCCCTTCATTTGGGACACTGCTGATTTCAAAGCGAACCTGATCTTCATAATATAGCTCCAGTCTGCGATACACGTTGCGGATTCCGATATTCGTTCCTGAGGAGGCTTCTTCATTTTGAACATTAAATAAAATTTCTTTAAGCTGGCTTGGTTCGATCCCTTTACCGTTATCTGAAATCGTAACTTGCAAACGACTATCCTCGATTTCCGTCTTTACTTTAATGATACCGAGTCCTTCTATGGCCTGCAGGCCATGCTTACAGGAATTTTCTACTAAAGGCTGCATGCTTAGCTTTGGAATTTTATATTGCAGCGACTGCTCATCGATCTCAAATTGATAATCAAATTTATCTCTGAACCGGAATTTTTCTATTTTCAGATACATCTCAATGAACGTCATTTCTTCTTCCAATGTAACGAGATCTTCTTTCCAGCTAAGTAGTCTTCTGAGCAACTTGGATAAACTCTTAATGATGTCTGTAACGTCCGAATAATTATTTTTGGTACAGACCACTAAAATGGCATTTAAAGTATTGAAGAGAAAATGGGGATTCATCTGACTTTGCAAAAAATTCAGTTCAGCCCTTACTCTTTCCATCTCCAGGTTATTCTTTTGAATCTCTAGTTTGTATACGTCGTTAATTAGAGAATTAATTTTAGTGGTCATTCTATTAAAGTTGTGAATCAAGTCACCAATCTCATCTTGTCCTTCATCGATTTGAATAAGATCGAATTTCTCATTCGTTACTTTCTGCATATGCCTAGACAACCGTTTCACCCGATAATTGTAGGATCTTAACATCACATATAAAAAGGCGGTTGTGAGCAAGGTGACAATGGACGCCAAAATACCCGCATAAATTCGAATCTCCAGAATCGCCTGAGCAATACGCTCCCCCTGCGTAACCCCTATAATTCGCCAGCTTTTTATATAACTAGCTCCGCCAACGGGTACAATATGTATGTCTTCCTTGCGCTCATCATCCTGAAGCTCGAATACAGGATAAGGATCCTTCGCACCTCTCTGATAACCGCTCTGAGCAGACATAATGATTTCATCCTGCCCGTTAACCAGGTAAAGACTCAAATAATCCTTTTCTCTAATTATAATGTCATATATTTTACTGAGATCCAGGTCAATTCTAAGCAGCTTCTCATAGGTATTTAGTGAGCTGTATACATCCATTCGTTCAATTACACTTAAATAGGGGGCATTAGAAGCCACATTAGGCGCTGCGCTCATTTGATAAGCAGCAAGAAACATATGTTTATTCGCAGTACTGAACTGCTTATACCACTCACTTTCCCTTACCTTGTCCGTGATGACCTGATAGTTACTACCAGAAAAAATGGAGTCATTATTCGTAAATACAGTAATTCGTTCAAGCTGATTGTTAACTGGCATATAACTGTTCATCCGATCTCGAAGCTGTTCGTCGAAGGTGTCATAAAATTCGATCAAGCTCCCATACCTCCGCTCTAGCAATTCATACAGATTCTTATCGGAGGACAGCGTATAGCTAACTGCTACTCCACCCTCAATGAAATCCT
The DNA here is from genome assembly GCF_041956825.1 of Paenibacillus sp. RS8. Taxonomy (NCBI): domain Bacteria; kingdom Bacillati; phylum Bacillota; class Bacilli; order Caryophanales; family Paenibacillaceae; genus Paenibacillus; species Paenibacillus sp. RS8. The sequence continues at coordinate 449,566 of NZ_CP168131.1, forward strand.
GAATATCCTTTCTGGCCCTCTCTAAAGAGATTTCTAAGTTTTGCTGTTCTCTGGATTTGATCAAATCGGAAATCCGATCCAAAAAAACAAGGTTGATAATAATGATAGGGAGAAGCACACCTATAATATAAATGAGGGAAAATTTATAGTTCAGTGGAATGTCATTGACTACTTTTCTAAATCTGAATTTTTTTCTCTCCATACGAAACACCTTGCTTCCCTTAGAGCTATTGGTTTTTATTTTCATTTTTATAGACGGATGGGACTACCCCTACAATCAGCTTGAACTTGTCTATAAAATAGTCTGTATTTGAAAATCCCACCTGCACCGCAATATCCGATATTTTCAGCTGCGTTCGCTTAAGCAGACTTTTGGCTTCCTCAATCCTTTTGGCATTTAAATATTCACTAAAGCCCTGACCCGTTTGTTTCCTGAAAAGCTGTCCCAAATAGGTAGAATTGATATGAAATTGCCGTGCTAAATCCTGAAGCTTCAATTTATTCCGAAATTCACGATCCACATACTGAATCACCTTGTAAATCGTATTTTGTTCATTCTGCTGCTCTAATTCAGATAAATAGACCGTCGCCAGCATAGAAAGACTTTGAACATAGCGGCTTAATGCAAAATAATCATTTAACTCCCCTAAATTTCCATATTCTTGCTGAATCTTTATCATCATCGTATCTGGAGTACCATTCATTTGGGCTATAAGTGTACAAATTGTAAGCTCCAAATGAGCCACTTGGGCTTGCACGATTTCAATCGTCAATAGATTCTCTACGAAAACAGCAAACGTTTCTTTTACACATGGCTGTATCTGTTCTATATCGTTTGCCAGGACCTTATCCAGCAGCAGTTTGAAGTGATCCTCATGGTGTTCATTCTTCTTTAGAGCCCTAAGCTCACAATAATAAAAAACCCCCTTCTTCTGCTGATGTGTCTTGCGTTTCCATACATCAAGCGCCTGCATATAAATTTCTCGAATCGAACACACGCCTACCCCCCTAGTGCTAATCGCCAGGAGTACCGGCTCATGTGATTGTTCAGCAAAATCCGAACGAATCTGGTTGACGATAGCATCCAGACTCTCATTCCCAATAGAAGCAGACTCAAGAATAATCCCTGTTCTTCCCGATCGATCTTGAAAGAAATGTATACTTTCCTGAGGAAAGTAGTCGACAGTTCGTGGAAGAAATGGATTCAAAGATGTGGCTGGTTCGATAAGAATACACATTAATTCTGCATTCGCTTGAAGCTTCAACGTGCTCTGGGTTAGAAGCTCTAAATTTTCGTTGCACTCACCTTGAATTAGACGGTTGATAATATTGTTTACGATAAAAAATTGCTTCTTATCAAGCTCTTCATTGGAAGCGATTTCATTTCGAATCATAGGCGTAATCCTGCTTAATAATGACTCTATTTCTTCATCATCAATAGGCTTTAATAAATAGTCGTTCACTCGTTGTTGCAATGCCGTGTGTGCATATTTAAAATCATTATATCCGGTCAATACCACAAATTTTGGAGGCTTAGGCATCAATTCATTCAGCTTTGTGATAAGCTCGAGACCATTAATAACCGGCATATTAATGTCCGTTAAGACCAATTCCGGTTTATATTCTTGAATAAGTCTCATCGCTTCTGAACCATTACGGGCTTCCCCGCACACTTCAAAGCCGTATTTTTCCCAATCAATCATCGTTCTCAGCCCTTCAAGTACCCAGGGCTCATCATCCACGATCATAACCTTCAGCATGATGTTCGCTCCAATCTCCTTAAGATAAGGCTGCGCTTTCTTATGAAAATATATATTATGCTATCACAATTGGATATTGTTGTGATAGCATAAAATTTCCTTCTTTTGCTTGAACTAGTGCTTTTCTCACTTAAAAAAACAATAAAAAACGATGTATCCAGACTTTCAGACACATCGTATTCAATACATTTTCAGTTGATTTACGCCCTACATACTAATGGTTTTCTCATGATTGATTAACCATTCTTTTCTTGCAATACCGCCGCCATAGCCTCCTAATTCACCGTTACTATTGATCACTCGATGACATGGAACCAAGATCGATAATTGATTCGCTCCATTAGCCCTTGCTACAGCGCGGCAAGCCGAAGGGTGATTTATATTCTCTGCAAGCTCCTTGTACGAAACCGTTTGACCTATAGGAATTCTTCGTAGTTGATTCCATACATTTTGCTGAAAATCAGATCCAAGATAACGAATCGGCGTTCTGAATTCTATAAGTTTTCCTTCGAAATAAAGATTTAATTCCTCTTCAATTTGCTCTAGCACAGCAACCTTTTCAGGCAAAATCGTTGCATTTAAGCGTGTGCGTAATTTCTTGATTTCATTCTCAAGTCCCTTTCGGTCTACAAACTCCAGCAGTAAAAGGTACTCTTCTTCTGCGATCGCAAGCATAGACCCTAATATCGTTTCTATCCAGGTACAGTGCAGCACTTTAATCTGCTTGGAGTGATTCGGGACGGTGCCCATCGTTCGTGAAAAGGCATCCCTAAATCCATTACTCGAATCGTACCCGCTATCCAGTTGTGCGTTAATGATAGAATCCCCATTCCTGATATGTTTGAATGCCAGTCCTAAACGTCTAGAACGTGCATATTCAATAAAGGTCATTCCGAATTGCTTCTTAAATTGTCTGCGTGCAGTATTTGCACTAATTGACAGCTCATCAAAATCTTTATCTGTCCATTTCCTTTCCGGGTTACGCTCTATAGCTTCAACAAGAAGCTTTACTTCTGAGGACATTTTCGTGGGATTGGACAAAGGCTGGCATCTTTTACACGGTCTATATGAAGCTAACAAGGCTTCTTTGGCTGTTGCGAAAAACTCACAATTTTCTTTATAAGGCTTTTTAGCCGGACAAGTTGGCCTGCACATGATGCCTGTTGTTTTTACGCCGACAAAAAATACACCTTCATAATTGGAGTTTTTTTCGACTAACATCTCATAATATTTATCGATTTGCTGTTTATTCGTGATCATAGTGTCGTTAGCTCATTTCTAAATAATGTGCGGGTGGCTGCAGAATGGACCGGGCATCGTCTTGAAGATGATGCAGTGCTTGAAAGTAACTATATGGACCATAGCTAATTCTTTTTACGCCAAGCTCCTGCAATTCAGCATTAGAAATCATACCATCCATCACCATAACATTTACAGGCAGTGGCGACTTTTGCACAAATTGTTCTATCAAACTTTGCTCAGTCAACCCCGGAATAAAAATCGCGTCTGCCCCAGCCTCAGCATAAGCATAGGTACGTTCTATAGCTTCATTTACTAGACCCAGCGAATGCTTCGTTTTTTTGAAAAAGAGATCGGTTCTGGCGTTAATAAATACGTTCTTCTGAAGCTTGGCTGCTACTTGCTGTATCGTTTGAATTCGCTGACTCTGCTCCTTGATTGCCCATAATTCATCGTCCGGATGATTCACCTTTTGATCCTCGAAATTGATCCCGCAGATGCCTAATTGGAATAATTGTTCCATGTTATTGGCTAAGGACTCTTCATCTACAGCATACCCACCCTCAATATCTACCGTCAATGGTACAGATACATGTTCTGCTATTCTAGAAACAGACCACAGTAGCTGCTCAAATGAGAGCTGTTCGCCATCCGAATACCCCCATGCATCCGCCATTGCGAAGCTGCTTGTGGCTATAGCCTTTGAACCTGCTTTTGCTATCGCTTTGGCCGAAGCTACATCCCAACAGTTATATAGCATTAGCGGTTTCTGTTGATTGTGCAGAGATTTAAAATAGTCATAGTCAATTCTGTTCATCAGTGGTCATCTCCATTAAATAGAATAGCACCACTATATAATAGGCATTGATCCGTCATACCAGAAAAATTAACACCAATCTTTTTTTGTACAAGCATAAACGCTTTCGGTGATATACACACTTATATTTTTAAAAAAAGCACCGAGGAATGATCTCATCCTGTAAGGACATGATTCATATCTCGATGCCAGTTTGCACTTAAAGCTCTATTTTACGTAGTGGTTGTTTAGGGGATGGTTTGGGTGACTTTTTCCCTGTTCGCATCGGGATGATTTGTGGTGCCGCAATTCCAATTAGAACGACGAAAATTCCAACCCAGCGAAGCAAAGATACATCTTCTTGCAAAACTAATACGGAGGCGACTACAGCTGCCGGCAACTCCGCCGCACCAAGAATCGTTCCCAGGCCTGAACCCAGTTTCGGAACACCAATAGAAAAGAAGAGTACAGGAATAACTATACCAAGCAGCCCTAAAGGAAGACCATACTTCCAAAGACCATCTGTAAGTGCTCCGTCATAAATAAAGGAAGGCGAAAAAACAACCATAATAATAATCATTGCACTTGTAGTCATATACAAGCTTTTATTCACTGCAGGTACCTGCGTAGCCACTCTACCACTAACAAAAATATAGAAAGCAAAAGACACCGCAGACATCAGACCGAAAACAATACCACTCGTAGTCATTTCGCCTACACTAGGTTCTAGAATCCCCCCAGCTAGTATGGTTCCTATCAGAAGGATAACCATCGAAATTATTTTCTCTCGACTAGGCCATTTTCTATCTACAATCGCCTCCAGAATCACACCAATCCAAGTAAATTGGAATAAGAGCACGATCGCAATCGAAGCAGGTAATTGTTCAACGGCAAACCCATAGAAAATACCCGTCATACTAATGGTAATCCCCGCGCCTAATAACGAAGCACCTACCTTTAACCCGAGTTTTTTTCGGGAAAATAACACAACTAACAAGAGCAGCATGCACCATCCAAAAAAGTATTGCGACCCAACCAGTTGCTGCATTCTAAAGCCATCATTCATTCCAAGCTTAACGATCGTGGAGAGCGATCCATAACTACATGCACCTACAAATACTAGTAAAGCATATTTGAGTAACTTCATATTCATCGTAATCTTCTTTCCTTTCTGTTGAACCTTCCTATTGGACCGTCCAAATCACATAATAAAGCCCCTTGTCATCGAAATGACAAGGGGCGACTGAAACCAAAGAATACATCTTTGACAAAATTCCGCCACTCCATCCACTGGATAGAGTTTGGTTTATTTACTTATAACAACACGAATTATAATATGATAAATCACACAGGGTGTCAACTTGAAATGTTTACAAAGCATTCATTTCAAAAGGGTTGGCTGAAAAATGAACTTCTTCGTTTATAACAATGAGATGAGAGATTGAACCATATTTATCATCCTCAGGATAGGTAACTGCAATAATTGGTCTACTGCCTGCAAACAAATGAACAGCTTCCCAAGATGACCATACCATACACAAAAAAAAGTGAACACACTTATCTTGTTTCTGCAATTTTTACGTTTGCACCTATATTCCCGTCTAATGAGAGAGCCTCTTCAACTTCTGTTTTATTTTATCAAATGGAACGATCCCATGCCATGTACGTGTGATCATTTAAATTCTCCTCATAGGCTCATTCTACGTTATCTTCTGACAACTCATCTTATCAAAGCTTCAATTGATCATAAAGTTTTACAACGTAAATAGCCTGTGATCCTCTTGCTCCTTGCAGAGCAGTGGATCACAGGCTTTGTTATTTTCATTTTCCATCGACAACTGCTTTGGCAGCATGTTCTCCGCTCAGTCGACCGCTAGTTAGGGCATATTGCACAGCACTACCGGTCATGTACACTTGATTGTACAAATAACGATTGGCTGCTTCTCCGCCTGCGTAAAGATTGTTAATGATAGATCCATCTTCTTTTACAACCCTATAGTTCTCGTCAATTTTCAAGCCGCCAAAAGTCCCCATCGTTCTAGGGTAATTCTTAATCGCATAGAAAGGTCCTTTGTTCACTGCAACAAGCGTTGCCGATTCTTTTCCAAAAGCATCTTTGCCTGAAGTGACGCCTGCATTGAAAGTATCCATCGTTGTTACTAGTGCATCTCCAGGTAGCTGCATGGCAGAAGATAATTCTGCAATAGTATTTCCAGTAGCAATCTCATCACTTGGAAGCTTAGCTTCCAGTGTTTTAATCACTTCCGCATTAGCAACACTAGAATCGAGAACCACCCACACTTGTTCATTCTTAGCAGCCTTATTTGTTACAAGGGCGTAATGGCTATTTTCATTCATGTAACGCTCGCCCTTTTCATTCACATATACCTTCGTTGTATCCCACTCTAGGGCACTCAAGCCAGGAATACGAGCAGTCATCCCTAAACCGATGATCCATGGGTCTTCATAAAGAGCAGCTCCTAATTTCTCTGCCATAAGAATTCCATCCCCTGTACTACCTGCACCTGCTGCACTGATATCCATGTTCTTAACAAATTCTGGCAAGAACTCCTTCATTAATTCCTCACTCTTAGCAAAACCACCCGAAGCAATGATCACCTTTTTAGCATGAACGATCAGCTTGCCTTCAGCATTCTCAGCCGTAACTCCGATCACATCGCCTTTATCATTCGTGATTAGCTCGGTAGCTTTGGTCTCCGTAAGGATGTCGATTCCTTTATCCCTAAGTGTCTTTTCCATATTTGCGATTAAGCTTGCTCCACCTGCTTCAGGAAAATGCAGGCGAGCTACAGGATCAACGCCATAACCTTGTACACTTGCATATTTATGATTCATGGTATCTACTAACCATTCTGTCGTATCTACAGCAGCATCCATAAAAGTACGCACCCGATCGTAATCTGGATACTTACTCTCCGGATTACTTGTGCTTTGACGTTCCTTCCACAGCTCTAACCATGACTCTGGTGAGTCTTCAATGCCTTGCTCTTTTTGAAAACGAGTGCCCGTTGCCCCGATTGCTCCACCAGACAAAGCTGTTGAACCACCTAGCGTTGCTAATTTTTCTAATACGATAACTTTGGCACCATTCTCAAAAGCGGATCCAGCCGCAGCAAGCCCTGTACCGCCTCCACCAATAATGACAACATCAGTGGTTAACTCCGTTGCCTTTTGCTCCTTAGCATCCGTTACAGCTACCACCTTAAGCGCCTCTACATCTCCACCCGCTTGTTTGACGCAATCCTCCACTGCAGTAAGAATTGCCTTCGAGGAGTTCGTTGCACCAGATACAGCATCAACAGCCAATGTCTGTCTCTCAACAATTTGCTGCGGAATACGTTCGAACGGCGTATCACTAAGACCTTTGGTTTCACTTTGCTCCTTCACTACAACTGAGACGATCGATTGCTCGTCGAACACTACTTCAACCGTCACATCGCCATTGTTACCAGCGGCTGTCGCCGTATATGTCCCTGCTTTATACATAGCAGAAGCTGAGGCAGTATCTGACTTGGCACTAGTGGCAGTCTCTGAAGCAGATGGTGAACACGCCGCTAAACTTAACAGCAATACAAGACCTAATAACAACAAACTTACCCTTTTCAAATTCCTTTTCATTCTTGTTCCCCCTTGATCTATAAGCACGTAATGATTACTACCCTGAGTGTAAATTCTGGGGTCATCACCACGTCAAGGGAACTTTGTGAAAAAAAAGCACATTAAAAAGCGCGAAAAAAAGAAAAGTGTGGGGTTAACCCAATATTTTAGGAAATCAAATTTTGTCTTCTTTTCCGCTCAAATTCGTTCGCAGGTGAAATGTTATCGATCTGACTTTTTTTCCTGCCCGCATACAGCATCAGATATTGTTCTTTATCATTCATATCAATATAGGGGTTGTTCTCAAGAACCGGACCGATTTCTGCAACCTCTAGCTGTGAAAAATACAAAGCATCCAATCTTTCCAATATTCTATTTTTATTAAAGTAATCTCTTAATTCAAGCGGAATGTTTATGAAGTCCTTGCTTTTCGTTCCGATATGAGGATAGGCACCCGTGAGAAGACCCTCTTCTTTTAAAAACGGCGATACAATATCTAATAGGGATTTATTCGTTGATTTAGCGTATATTCTGCTCATCCAATGATCGATGATGATATCCATAGAGGATTCTGCAATCGGTAATTGATCCATGGCACAGCAGAAAAAGATGAAGTTACTATGCTCATGCTGTTGCACTAAATTATCCTTCACACTCGTTATTCTGTCCTTGTCATGACAAATAAGCACATAAGTGCAGCCTTTAGGCAGGTAATCAATATACTGCATTAGAAATCTACCCACACAATTATCTAACTCCATGATATATTTAGGGCTATTTCCGTGGTTTAAAATATAGTCGATGATCGTATGAGTTCCGTTATACATAAAATTCACAAACTTCGGCGAAGTCACCTCGAGGAATTTTTTCTTCGAAGGGATCTCAATCTTTTTCCTTACCGCCTTCTTATCGATGTAGATTCCATCTTCTATCACAGCAATGTAACCGCATTCACAATGAACAGTAGCTTCGATCAGCATACTTTTTTCTACAATCCCGTCACTGATCTCCAAAGCTTGCTTGCAACAAGGGCAATATAATAATCCTGTAGAGGACAGAGGAAATCCCAGTCTTTTCTTTTCACTGATTCCATACCTTTTCAACTCATTGATTCGATCTTTCAGAAGGAAGTCAATCTCCTTACATCTTTGCTGTTCTTTCAGATTCTGCTCTTTTTTTCGCTCCAGTAAGGATAAATAGAAATCTCTGAACTCATCTGTCTTTTCACCGCCAATGCGATTGAAGCATAAAATCTCCTGAATTTCAGTCAGCGAAAAATCCAACTGCTTCAGCATCGTAATTTTTTCGATATCACAGCTATCTTCTTCACTAAATTTATACTGCCAGCCCTGTTTTTCAGCAACTAGAAGGCCCATATCTATATAATGGCGAATGGTATCTTGCGTCACGTTATTCTTTTTGGAGAATTCACCAATTTTCATTTTTCTTTGCTCCTTTTTAGTCATATGAGGTACAAGATTTCAGGATCGTAACATAATTAATTGTGAAAAATAGCACAAACTTCTCGGTCACTACTATATCATGAAACTCAAGGAAATTATGTACATAAAACAAAAGCCTGACCATTAGTGGCCAGGCTAAAAGAGCTAAAAGTCTCATTCCAATTCCATATCGTACGTTTAATCTCTTCCGTCACGCCCTGAGCTTAATTCAAACTCCTCCGTTGAATTTGAAAGACCGCCATTCTGCATACCGCTATTATTGGCTACAGCAAGAACATACACCTTATACTTAATACCTTTAACAATTGAATTGCCGTTAACATCCCTTATCGCAGTGAATGTTGAAGGATTCGTCCCGTTAGGGGTTACCGACGAATAATAAGAGGAATTCACCGCAAGTGCATCCGCCGTACCAAACCCTTGTTTAGACGGAACCACCAATACTCGGTATTCTGAGATGTTGGATTCATTGGCTGATTTGTCGAAACTGATCAGGATTCTACCATTGTCTTCTCTATACGTTACATTTGTTACAGAGATCACCGGACTTTTATTCGCAGATAACGTAATGGCTGATGATTCCCCGGAAATTGCATTTGGACCCGCATAATTTCCGTTGCCGGCAGATAATACATACACTTTATAACTAATTCCAGCCTTTATTAAATTACCACGTACGTCTCTGGCGGAAGAATCTAATACTTGACTGGTACTGCTGCCCGATGTGCTTACCGAGGTGTAATTAGCACTGGATACATTATTTGCATCAGACAGGCTAAAGCTGCTGTAATCAGACGTAGGTACCACCATAATCCGGTATTGGTTGATGTAAGTTTCATCTGTGGCGTGGTTAAACGATACCTGCAAATCCCGGCCGTCGCCGTAGTCATTAACATCGCTAACATTCAAGTTTGTAACAGCCTTTAGGCTGGAATTATTAAACAATGTAACTATCGGTGAAGCGGAAGAGAGCTCATTAGAATCCGAATAACCTCCGCTTCCAACAGATAACACATACACTCTATAGCTACTCCCACTCTTAATCAGATCACCGAGAACATCTCTAGTTGACGAATACAAGACCTGATTTGTAGAAGACCCACTTGTACTAACAGTTGTATAGTTGCCACTTACTACATTATTAGCTGCGTATAAATCAAAACTGCCATAATATGACGTTGGAACTACCATAATTCGGTACTGACTGATATAGGTTTCGTCCGTTGCATGAGTAAATGACACTCTCAAATCTCGGCCATCTCCATAATCATAAACATCGCTGACACTCAAGTTAAAGACTGTGCTCACACTGGAATCATAAATTAATGTAATTACTGATGAAGCATTCGAAAGAACATTCCCTCCTGAATTACTTCCGCTTCCAATAGATAAGATATATACTTTGTAGCTGACTCCATTCTTTATCAAAGCTCCACGTACATCTCTGGCTGACGAGCTCAATGTTAGGCTGGTTGAAGTACCATTTGTACTAGCCGCTGTATAGTTGGCATTTGTTACATTATTGGCTTCGGCTAAACTAAAGCTGCTGTAATATGACGTTGGAACCACCATGATCCGGTACTGGCTAATATAGGTTTCGTCCGTCGCATGAGTAAATGACACCCTTAAATCTCGGCCATCATTATAGTTGCTAACGTCGCTGACAGTTAAGTTAGAGACACCTATGTTGGTCAGTGTTATTGCAGAGGAAACAGAAGACAATACATTATTAGCTGCATTGCTGTTATCCATCGCCATAACAAACACTCTATAGCTTACGCCTGTTTTAAGAAGTGCTCCGTCTGTATCTCTGGATGCTGAAGATAAAATTTGAGTGATATTATTCCCTGTCTTACTGACTAGCGTGCTGTTCGCACTAGATACATTATTGGCTGTGGTTAAATTAAAATTCGAATAATTATTACCTTTAACAACGAATATCCGATAAGAACTTATCTTCGACTCATCTGACAGCTTATTGAAGCTGACCGATAAATCTCTTCCATCCCCATAATCACTTATATCATTTACTTGTACATTATTTATTGCTGTTACAGTCTTATTCACTAGTGTTATAGAGGAGGACCCAATAGAAAGTGCACTGGTATTACTTCCTTTGCCAACCGTCAAGACATACGCCACATACGCTTGATTATTCTTAATTGAATCACCATCAACAGTCCTCGAAATGGATGTTAATTTAATCGAAGGATTTGTGCCTGTCGGTAATACCGTAGAATAATTGTAAGAGGCTACCGCTTGTGCGGATGACAGGTTGAGAATATTCCCTGACTTCACAATCAGAACACGGTAATGATCTACTAGAGATTCATTAACTGCTCGTGTGAAGCTAACCTGAAGATCCCGACCGTCACCATAATCACTCACATCCTGCGCTACTATGTTAGATACTGGTCCAGCGTTTCCAACATTCGAGGCAGAAGTCGTTATAGTTACAACTTGCGTCTTAGGGTTCCATCCCACTTCATGGCCCAGCGCTTCACTGACGAACCTTGTTGGGACCATCGTTCTCCCCTTCAGATTTAAACCAGGCACGTCTAGCGTTACAGCCTTATTGTTAATGGTGGCTGTCTTTGAGCCAATCTTTAACATAATCGTTGTATTATCTTTAGTCGCAGTTACAGTTTGTGCCTTTTGATCCCACTTGATGGAGGCATTAAAGGCCTCAAAAATAGCCCGCAGCGGTACCATCGTCCGCCCGTTCACCATTACCGGTGCTTGATCTGTAGACAATCGAACACCGTCAATAATAATACTGATCGGAGTAGCAGCCTTCACTGAAGATTGAAACATCATCGGAAAGGCTACTAAAACCACTAAAATTGAAATCCATAACTTTTTCACAAATCCACCCTCCTGGAATGACGAATACATTTTTTACCTACTTATTTGACGCCTCTAAGTATATAAAAGTTTCATGATTTATAGGTTACAAAAAAATAATCTTCCCCATCAGTCCATGATGGAAGACGGGTTATGCACTCAGAGAAAAAGAGAGCGCGGTATTACCACGCTCTCTCCTTCCAGTACTCAAATTATTCAGCTTCGCGAAGATTTACACTTTTCTAACCTGTGATCTATACATTAGAAATAGGAAATACGGAGCTCCGATCAACATAATAATAAGGCCTGATGGGATTTCTTTCGGTGCCATTATGGTTCTTCCCAGCGTATCCGCAATCACGAGCATCAATCCGCCAAGTAATCCTGACAGAACAATAGATCGTCTAGTGTGATGCCCAATCATCATCCGTACCGCATGCGGCGCCATAAGTCCGAGGAACCCAATGGTTCCTACACTTGCAACGGCTCCCGCTGCAAGCATCACACCGATAATCATAGCCCAAAGTCGAGTTCCGCGAACGGACAGACCCAAACCTGTTGAACTCTCATCGCCAAATGCTAATAAATCGAATCTACGTCCTAAATAATAAGCCAATGGAACAAGTACAATCAAAAAGATAAACAAGCTATTAAATTGATTCCAGCTTCGTCCGTAAGTCGAACCCGTTAACCAAATTAAGGAGCTGCTGCTCCATAAACTCCCCTTGACGATCATAACCTGTATTCCCGCAGAGGCAATGGCTGATACAGCGATTCCAAGCAGAATAAGGACAGATGGATTCAAGGCTCTACGCCATGCCAAAACAAACACAAAGGCTGCAGCTAGAGCACCACCCGCAATTGCTGCAATGGGGACCGCTATTACCGTCAGTGCCGGAAAAGCGATCATCACAGTTAGCGCCCCCAATCCAGCACCCGAGGTCACACCAATAATGGAGGCATCAGCCAGCGGATTTCGGACAGCGCTTTGAATCAAGACACCGCTAACGGCAAGAGCTATACCGCCGCCAGCGGCAACGAGTGTACGCGGAAGTCGTAAATTCAACAGGACGGAATACGATCCATCTCCGCTGTGGACAAGACTGCTCAACAGATCCCTGATTGGTATTCTCGTTCCCCCAAGTGACAAACTCACAAGGATAACAACAATGAGCAGGACGGTCATACATATGACCGTCGGAACAAAGCGCATCCGAAGCGCTGTTCCGCCTATATTCATAGATGACTGACCAGAGCCTGAACCTGAGATATTTTTCATCTTGGTGAGGACTAGCCAAATGAGCCAAGGCGCTCCAATGATCGCCATAACTGCCCCAACTGGCATCTCCCCTACACTGCTACGAACCACGCGCGCAAGCGTATCCGCTGCCGTAATGAGCAGGGCTCCCCACAACGCACTTGCAGGAATGAGCAGGTGGTGCTTTCGAATACCACTAAGCCGAACCAGATGAGGAGCCACTAGACCAACAAATCCGATCGGACCGACCACGCTGACCACGACCGCAGCCAATAATACAGATAAACCTAGACCTAAACCCCGTGCCAATCCAACACGTTGCCCAAGCGAGCGGGCAGTGGATTCATCAAGCTCCAGCGCATCAAATTGTCTACCTGCGAGCATAGCTGCTATAAGCAATGGAATTACAAACGGCCAGGCATACTTAACACCGTCCCAATCTAGCTGTATCAATGAGCCTGAGCCCCATAAGAATAGGTTTTGTGTTTCGTTCTTGTTAAAAATATGTAGGGCCGATGTAAAAGCTCCGAGAACCATAGACACAATCATACCTGATAATGCCAATCGGACAGGCGTAGCCCCTTTACCACCGCTCAACAAATAAGCGGCTAATGCGGCAAGCAGTCCCCCTGCTACTGCAAGCAAGAATGGGAACTGATGCTGCAAAGCTGGAAAAGTAACCATTCCAAGGACAACCATAAAATAAGCTCCGGCATTAATCCCTAATGTATCTGAGGAAGCCAGCGGATTCTTCGTTATCGTTTGCAGTAATGCTCCAGCCGCAGCCAGGGCGGCCCCAGCCAGTAGGCCTATCACCGTACGCGGCATCCGGATATCCCAGAGCAGATTATGTTCCATCACATCCTGGCGATTCAGCAATCCCTCCAACACCGTAGCTGCAGGGATTTTGGCTTCACCGAAGCCTAGGCTTAGAATGGACAGAACAAAGAGGGCGGCAAGGCCGCCCCCAAATATTACAATGATACGCCAGATCATTCCACTCGAGGCTTCTTTTCTGCTCTTCCCGTTCATAAAAGCACTCATTTCGTTAATGTATTTATAACTTCATCCACGATAACTTTGGAGGAGATCGGACCGCCGAAAACCCAAGTAGTACTGCTCAAACCGAAAGTACGATTCTCTTTCACAAAGTTAAGGCCGTTCCACACGGAATTATCCTTCAGCTCTTTCGTGAAAATATTATCATCCTTCTGGACGATATACATCAGGTTAGTATCCTGAACAGCCGGCAATGCTTCAACCGTTGATGTAGTGAAGCCGTAAGCTTCGAATTTTTCGGGTTTCCAGTCGTTCTTCAAACCAATCCGCTCCAATGTTTGTACAGCAAGTGAGTTATCTGTAAAAAGACGCAATGTTGCTGCATTCTGGTAGCTGTAAGCTTGCGTCAGCACGTAATTCAAGCCTTCTTTACCTGCTTCAGCCAGCTTTGCCTTCGCTTCCGCATAATGTGCATCCAGGTCAGCAAGAACCTTGTCGCCTTCCGCGGTTTTACCTACAGCCGCTGCAATCGTTTTGAAAGTATCTTCCATCAACGTATACTGATTGCCTTGTCCTTCTTCCGGATACAGACCGAAAATCAGTGTTGGAGCGATGCCTTTTAATTGATCATAAATTCCTTCGTGTCCACCCGTATTCGCAATAATCAAATCTGGTTTTAATGAAGCAATGGTCTCTAGATCCGGCTCGTCGCGTGAACCAACATCCGTTACGCTTGCATCGAGTGGTACTTCAGAAGTTACATATAACTTGTAGTTTTCGTTATCGGCGTTCCCCACCGGCTGCATTCCGAGCGCAATAATATCTTCTGTAAATGTCCATTCCAGAACTACAACCTTTTGCGCAGGTTTATCCAACTTAACCTCGCCTTTAGAATCTTTTAATACGATCGGACCGCTTGTAGATTCACTACTTGCATTTTCAGAAGCTGGTTTGTCATTTGCTCCCGCGTTCGATGTTGAATTATTCTTTTGGCTAGTACCACAGCCAGATACTACCAATATGATAGCGATAACCATAAATAAACTAATTAACCTTTTGTGCATTCTCTTTATCCCCCTGTATGTACCGCTCGAAGTTTTATTCTATGATAATTGTTATCATCCTATTGATAATGATTATCATAGAGAACATAATAGATATCTTATACGTGATTCCGCTGAAAGTCAAAGTTAAAATTTTATATTCTCTAAAAAAAATCCTAATAAATCAAGGGCTTCCTTGATCATTAGGATGTTTGCTACTCCATTTTTTGGTTGGTAATTCTTTCAATGTGTATGGTGAGATACAACATTTCATCATTTGTTAATTCACGATTGTATGTTTTATCAATATAGATTTTTATTTTTTCAACACTGGCGAAAGCATCTTTGTATTGCTCCTTCACTAAATTAAATAAGCCATTCTCATTATCCGGCGGCGGTGTACCGTTGATGAGACGTTGTGCAAAAAATTTCAAGTGAGTGATAAACCGGTAATAAGAGAGGGACTCCTCATCGTATTCTAGTCTGAAATGATGCTTCACAATATTTAATATATCATTCATTATCTTCGTAATATTCACCATATTGGGCATCTCTTCATTTAATTCAGCATTCACCAGATGGAGAGCAATATGTCCTGCCTCATCCTCGGGAAGCCTAACGCCGAACTTTGAGTGAATAATTTGAAGTGCAGCTTTCCCAACCTCGTATTCTTCCTTATAGAACTTTTTAATTTCCCAAAGCATAGCGTTTTTAATCTTCATTCCTTTTGAGAATCGCTCCAACGCAAAGCTGATATGATCGGTCAGACTAACATAGATGCTATCGTCCAACATTTTACCGAGTTGCAGTTTGGCAAAGTTGATAATCTCTTCTGAAAGCTCCATATGCTCTATTGGAATCTCGGAAAGAAGCGTTTTTAGCTTATCTGATAGTTTTTGATTGTTTAACGTAAATATTTTTTCAATTTTGTCTTCTTCTAAGATGTCTCCTCGTTTTTTCTTAAAAGCAAGGCCTCTCCCCATGATTACCAATTCAATATTTTGATCATCTATGACGGTAACTACATTATTGTTTAATATTTTTTCAATCTGCATGCTACAACTCCTTGTACCAAAAATTAAAAAAGGCAAAACCAAAAGTAACCATTAAACAAATGGCTTAACTTCGGGTTTTGCCTGCACGACCAGTAACAATCCACAATTATTAATTTATAAAAATCATACCATGGACTTATTTAGTCGACAAGCATCTAGCAATCCTTTCCATTATGCGCAACTAGCTATATTTTTATTATGTTTTTCATAAAAAAATCGACCTCTCAGCATCCATACTAAGAGATCGATTTCGTTTTAATTCTTATGGCCTGCCACTAATCAAACTACTACCGTCAACAAATCTTCGCCCGGTGTGATCGCTGCTTTTTTAGTGCCAATAACGTCACTATAGTTAGCTGTATTGGTAATAATGATCGGTGTTGTACTTTGATAGCCTTCATTTTTAATTTGCTCGAGATCGAATTCAATCAGTAGGTCACCCTGTTTAACAGTTGCTCCTTCTTCCACCTTCACATCAAAGTATTTACCCTTTAACTTCACAGTTTCTATACCGATATGAATCAGAACTTCAACGCCATCATCCGATACGACTGCAATACAATGACCTGTTCTAAAAATGGTGGATACAACCCCGCTTACTGGGGAGTACAGCTTACCTTCTGAAGGTTCAATTGCCATCCCCTTGCCCATTGCTTCAGAAGCAAATGCAGCATCATCTACGGAGGATAATGGGATTACGTTACCGGCAAGAGGGCTTGCAACCGTTGTACTTTTCACAGCGTGAGGCAGAATAACCTCATTGTTCTCAGAACTCGTTGTTTCTTCCTCAGCGATCACTTTCTTTTTGTCTTCAAAACCAAAGAACATCGTAATCACCGTAGCCAATATAATCGTCCCAAGAGCTATGATCGCTTGAATAGCCAAAGGTGAGAATGCAGGAAGACTTAATACGCTAACAAATGCGAATACTTCCATTTTTACACCAGCAAGACCCGACATCGCTCCACCTAGACCACCGGCAATAGATACATAAATAAAAGTCCGTTTGTAACGTGTCAGCAATCCGTAAATAATAGGTTCAGTTACGCCTGAGAGCGCGCCAGGTAAAAAGGTACTTCCGGCCAATGTTTTCAACTTTTTGTCTTTTGTTTTCAAGAAAATACCTAAGGCAACACCAAGTTGAGCGAAAATAGCCATACCTGCCATTGCATAGATCGGATCTCCACCCTTAGCAATGTTTTCAAGAATAATCGGAACGAGTCCCCAGTGCAAACCGAGCACGGTCAGGTACGTCCAGGAAATCCCCACAATTGCACCCGTAATAATACCACTCTTACTGCTGAGGAACACAATAGCGTCTCCGATTAAGTTCCCTACATTCACTCCAAACGGTCCGAAAACCAAAATGGTTAAAGGAACAATTAACATCAAACATAACATAGGTACCAAGAACAATTGTAAATCCTTGTGTATAAACTTTCTTAGCTGCTTATCTAATAAAGCATATATACAGATAGCGATGAAAATCGGAAAAACGCTCGATGAATAATCCGACATTACTAAAGGAATACCTAGAAAATGTGGAGATTCAATACTGGCTAATCCCGTAATATTTGGTTCGAGTAAAGCCGCACCGATAGCGCCCCCTACGTAAGCATTTACACCAAGTCTAATCGATAACGTAATGCCTAGGAAAATTGGCAGAAAGTAAAACACGGCATTACTAGCGCCGGCTAGTACTTTGTAAGTCTCTCCATCCGCTGCTAAAACATTTAACGAAGTCAGTACAGTTAATAGCGCTTTCAACATACCCGCACCCGCTAAGGCACCAATTAAAGGCGAGAAGCTTCTAGAAATCACATCAAAAATCAGGGTTCCTATAGGTTTCTTAACCGTATTATCGCCAGAATTACTACTAGGGGATATGGATTTGCTTATCTCTTTATAAACATCAGCAACATGGGTACCCACAATAACTTGGAATTGTCCCCCTTTGCTAACTGCACCAATAATCCCTTCCATTTTATCCAGCTTTTCTTTATCAACTTTCTGTTCATTATTAAGCGTGAATCTTAGTCGAGTAGCACAGTGAATTACGTTGTTAATATTTTTCTCTCCACCGACAGATTGAATGATGTCTTTACCCAGCTGTTCATAACTCATTATCCTACACCCCTTTGGTAACCGATATATTAATCAATCGAGAAGGAATGAACGCAAAAAAACCTAAATCACATTTATGCACGAGAGAGAAATCTCCCGTAAACATAAATGAAACTTAGGTTTTGCCTGCTATGCAGTAGCAATCCTGATATCCGATTAATTGTTATTTACAAATTAACATGTTCAATTCATGATGTCAACCGACATCCTAGAACAGGTTCTGTCCATTTGATTCAATCACTTCTTTGTACCAGTGGAAGGACTTCTTCCGGTATCGTTCAAGAGTACCTGAACCATCATCATGACGGTCCACATAAATGAAGCCATAACGTTTCTTTAGTTCGGCGCTCGTTGCGCTAACCAAGTCGATGCAGCCCCAGCTTGTATAGCCCATGACTTCCACTCCGTCGGCAATAGCCTCCGCGACCTGAACCAGATGATCTCGTAAATAATTGATCCGATAGTCGTCGTTTATTACCTTTTCGCCGTTCCCATCTACTACCAGCTGATCGACAGCGCCAAGACCATTTTCCACGATAAACAGCGGTTTCTGATATCGGTCGTAGAACATATTCATAACATAACGCAAGCCTTGTGGGTCGATCTGCCAGCCCCATTCGCTCGCTTCCAGATACGGATTAGGCACCCCACCCAGCAGGTTCCCTTCTCCTCTGATCTGTTTCTCTGGATCAGCCGTTTCACAAGTGCTCATATAGTAACTGAACGATATGAAATCCACAGTATGCTTCAGAATCTCTTCGTCCCCTGGCTCAAAATGAATGTGAATCCCATTTTCTTTGAAGAACCGCTTCATATAGCCAGGGTAATACCCTCTAGCATGAACATCCGCAAAGAACATATTTTTGTGATCACTTTGCATTACCTTGATCAAATCGTCCGGATGCGGAGTGAGAGGATAAATCGGCATGCTAAGCACCATACACCCTATTTGGAAGTCTGGATTAATCTCATGTCCGATCTTCACAGCCAGAGCACTTGCTACGAACTCATGATGAATAGCTTGATACAGATCCTGCTTACTCAATTTCTCTAACGGCGTATTGATCCCGCCACTCATAAATGGAAACTCAAGAATGGAGTTAATCTCGTTAAAGGTCAGCCAATATTTAACCTTGTTCTTGTAACGATTATATATCGTTCTTACATAGCGCTCGTAAAAATCCACCATCTTACGGTTAACCCATCCATCATATTCTCTTGCCAGATGTAGCGGAGTTTCATAATGGGAGATAGTCACCAGTGGCTCGATGCCGTATTTATGACACTCATCGAATAGGTCGTCGTAAAACTGCAGACCTTTTTCATTGGGCTCCAGCTCGTCCCCTTTCGGAAAAATCCGGGACCAGGCAATAGACGTCCGGAACACTTTAAAGCCCATTTCCGCGAACAGCTTAATATCTTCTTTATATCGGTGATAGAAATCGATTCCCACCAGCTTCATATTATCGTCAGTAGGAACCTCTGTAGGCGCAGACTTAATCCCCTTCGGCATAACATCTTGGGTGGACCATCCTTTACCATCCTCCTGATACGCCCCTTCAAGCTGATTGGCTGCTACAGCACCGCCCCATAAGAATCCTTTTGGAAATTGCAATTCCATATTTTTTCCCGCCTTTGCTATTGTGATAGTATAGGATTACTGCTCTAATTCGAATCCTAAACCTTGGAACGCGTTACATGTCAAGTATTATTCATGTGAAGGAGAACAAACCGATGTCCACTCTTGACGAAATTGCTAAGCTATCGGGCTTTTCCAAAGCCACGGTGTCCCGCGTCCTGAACCAATCGCCTCATGTTAGCAAGGAGACTCGTGAGAAAATTCTCGCCATTATGAAGGAAACGGATTATGTTCCTAACCGAAATGCCATTTCTTTATCCAAAGGTCAGACGCAGCAAATCGGCATGATCACCATGGACTTAAACGAGCTTATTCTGAGCTTTATGAACAGCTTCGTCGAAATCTCCGGTCGTTACGGATACCAGACGATTATTTATACTACCGGTGGGGATAAGCAAAAGGAGCTTCAGGCTTTTGAGGATCTCAAAATGAAACGAGTCGACGCCCTGCTCATCCTGACCTCCGTTAACGAACAGAATGTCATCTCTTCCTACTGCAAATACGGACCCATCGTATCCTGGCAGCGCATGGACCATCCTGATATACCGTCCGTTGCCATGAACCAATATGATGGATACGCACTCGCTTTGGAGCATTTGATAGCGCGGGGTTATAAGCGTATCGCTAATGCCTTCGGCCGTCCCAGCAGCATTAATACCCAAAGCAGACGCCTGGCCTATGAGCACATCATGACCAAATATAATCTTCCCGTTGTCGAGAATTGGTATTACTCTACGATTTACAGCATCCACGACGGAGAGCAGTTACTGCGCACCCTTATGGATGAAACAGACCGGCCGGACGCGATTTTGTGCTCCAATGATTTGGTCGCGGCGGGCATTCTCAGCGAAGCACGCAGGCAGAAATTGGACGTGCCCGGGGATCTCGCCATCGTTGGTTTTGATCATTCAGAGCTGTCGCGAACCCTTGGAATCACCACCATTCTGAATCCGATTGCGGGACAGGCAGAGAACGCTTTTCTTCTGCTGGCTCCAGTGCTACTTGGGCGGGAGATGGAACTGCAGCCACTGTCGTTTCAACTAATTCAACGGGAGACAACCTAGTTTGCCCATTGCTATAGTATTACCCGGGTGTATGAAAATAAAAAAGTCCTGATTGATCAAAAGTTTCTTGATCATCAGGACTTTTTTGTATAAATACTAATATTTTGAATATCTACTCTCACCATCCATCTACTGAGAATTATTCACCTTGATAATCCAGACGAGACATTTTTATGATCTAGGAACACTTCACTTTGCTTATCCCGGATAAACATCATCTTCATAGGATTCCCATACACCTCTTCAGGATTTCTTTAGAATTCTCACCACTAAATCCTCAGAATTTTCCGTTAAGATTTCTGTATTGAACTGAGCGAAAGAGGTGTCATATTGGCCAGTAATACGATCTTAGAGCTAATCAATCAGTATGGATATCTGATTTTTTATCTTGCTTTCACTCTAGGACCTTTTGGAATTCCAATCCCTAATGAAATTACAATCCTCACCGGAGCAACCCTGAGCCATATGGAGGTAATTAATTCATGGATGACTTACTTCTGCATTTTATCAGGGCTATTAACAGCCTTTACACTTGCTTATCTTGCAGGTAAATTCTCCGGTCAAAAACTGAAGAACAGATTCCAGCAGAATAGACATTTTCAAAAAGCAGAGCAGATCTTGAAAAAATACGGAAATATGGCTATGTACATTGGCATGTTTATCCCAGTTGTACGATATATCATCCCTCTATTAATCGGACTAAGCGGTACAAGTTATAGACGATTTGCTCTTATTTCTTATACCAGTGCTTTAGGTTGGACCTTAATGTTTTTCTCGGCAGGTACGTACTTCGGGGATCACATTCTATCAAATTTATTCAATCCCTAATTTCAATTAAATCTTAAATTAATGGAGGGAAACTAAGTGAGCTTCAATGAAAACATTTTATTTTTACGAAGTTTTATTCAACATCCAAAACGGGTTGGTAGTGTTATACCAAGTTCACGGTTTCTCGCAGATTCCATGGTTAAAAAAGCGAAATGGCCCGAGGTTAAGGCCGTTGCTGAACTTGGATCAGGGACAGGTGCAATCACTCGTGCAATTAGTACTAAGATAAATAAAACAACAAAAGTATTATTGTTTGAAATGGATGAGACCATGAGAAATAATCTAAAAACAGAATACCCTGACTTCTCCTGTTATTCAGATGCTTCTCATTTAGTAGAAAGAATGAAGGATTTAGATATTCATCAGCTAGACTGTATTTTTAGTGGGTTGCCCTTTTTTAATTTTGAACGTGAACTGAGAGATACCTTAGTGGAACAGATTTATCAAGCGCTCAAGCCAGGAGGATTATTTGTCGCATTTCAATATTCACTTCAGATGAAGAAGCAATTATCCGAATATTTTAGTATTGAAAAAATAGAATTCGTGCCTTTTAATCTTCCCCCTGCTATAGTCTATGTCTGTCGTAAAAAGGGAACTATTATAAATAAATGAAGAAGGGGCGTTGTAGTTAATGAATACAATCCTTATTGCGGATGATGATTCTGAAATTCGAGATGTGATTCATGTTTATTTACGAAATGAAGGCTACCATGTGCTTGAAGCAGCAGATGGTCAGGAGGCCCTGATAGCAATACAAACAACACCCATTCAATTGGTTATCCTGGATGTTATGATGCCGCGAATGGATGGTATTATAGCCTGTCTGAAAATAAGAGAAATATCGAATATTCCTATTATTATGTTGTCAGCCAAGCAGGAAGACATTGATAAAATCACAGGTTTAACTACTGGGGCAGATGATTACATGATCAAACCCTTTAATCCTCTGGAACTACTGGCTCGTGTGAAAGCCCAATTACGGCGTCAGTCCTTAATTGGGAAGGAAGAATTCAATTCACTACTTATAATCAAAGACCTGATAATAGATAAAAATAAACATTCTGTGAAGATTAAGGGAGCCGATGTTTCATTGACTCCACTTGAATTTGCGATTTTGACTTTGCTTGCAAGTCGGCCTGGGCAAGTTTTTAGTTCGGAGCAAATTTACGAGAATGTATGGAAAGAACCTTATGGATATTCTGACAATACCGTAATGGTCCATATTCGTAACTTAAGAGAAAAATTAGAAGAGAACCCAAGAGAACCTTTGTATATTAAGACTGTTTGGGGAGTTGGCTATAAAATTGACTAGAATTAAGCGAAAACCAGAAAAAAACAAACGAATTCAAACCAATATTTTAATCAGGATGGTGTTGAGTTTAATCATTACCATAGCAATTAATACCTCACTTAGCCTCCTATTCTTTCACTTTGCCAATGTAACAAAATGGGAATGGTTGTTCAATTTTCTGGCCTATCTTCTTACACCAATGTTTTTAGTTATTTTTGTGATTACATTTTTTTCCTTGACCCGACGAATCGTCAAAGATTTAATTGCATTGGAGCATGGACTTCAAATTATTTCCGAAGGTAATTTAAGTTACCGGGTAGCTGTTGAACGACAAGATGAACTAGGATCGGTGGCGTTAAACATCAATCGGATGGCAGAGCAACTAGAAAAACAGATCATCAAGGAACGTGAAATTGAAAAATCGAAGATGGAGATGATCACGGGGATTTCACATGACTTACGTACACCTCTTACAAGCATTATTGGATACATTGAGCTCTTACGAACAGGTTCGTTTCAAGATAAAGAAGAATACACACGTTTCATTCAAAACACCTACAACAAAGCGGTTCATTTGAAGAAGTTACTTGATGATTTATTCGAATATACCAGGCTTACTTCAGTTGAATCCAGGATAAAACTAGAAAAAATCGATTTATCTCAGCTTTTAAATCAGTTGTTATTTGAATTCGAACCGATTGCTCAAGAAAATAGTGTACATCTCGTGAAAGGATTCTCCGATTTACCAGTATTCACTTTAATTGACAGCGAAAAAGTGGCAAGAGCTATCGATAATCTTCTCATGAATGCATTAAAATATTCCTACAAGCCTGGAAGCATTTACATACGGATGACAACAAATTGTGAACACATTTCCATAGAAATTGAAAATAAAGGGACTCCTCTTACACGAGATCAAGAGAAAAGACTATTTGACCGATTTTATAAGGTTGACCATTCAAGAAATAGCGAAGGAATTCAAACAGGAGCTGGACTTGGCCTTTCCATTGCTAGAAATATTGCTGAGTTGCACGAGGGAACCTTAACACTTAAACATACTAATGATGTCTTCACATTTCAACTGAGATTGCCCTTTAAAGAAGATTAATACCACTAAGCATAAAAGTGCCCGATCGGATACTTACACCGAGGGAGTTTAGGAAGAACGCAATGGAATCTAAAGAACCGCTAAAGATTTTGTCTTTAGCACTTTTATCCTTTAGAATTATGGGGATAAGCGGTTAAATCCGGAACCTATTGGAGTGAAACCATGATTAATATCCTCGTTGTGGAAGACGATAAGCATGTCAGAAAACTAATGAACGCTGTCCTAAAACGGGAAGGTTATAAAGTGTTAACAGCTGAGAATGGCATCCAGGCACTGGAAGTTCTTGAAGTCCAGCATATCGATCTAATTATCCTCGATATCATGATGCCGGGGATGGATGGTTACGAATTTGCCGAAGAGCTAAGAAATGCGAACAACACAATTCCGATCCTCATGGCCACGGCCAAGCAGCTTCCAGAAGATAAGAAAAAAGGATTCCGCCTCGGAACGGACGATTACATGACCAAACCTGTGGATACAGAAGAAATGCTGTTGAGAATTCAAGCCCTTTTGCGCCGCTCACAGATTGTAAGCGCCCGTAAGCTTGTTGTCGGTAAAGTCATTCTTGATTTCGATGCGTTAACAGTAACTCGAGACAATGAAAAACAGACGCTTCCCCAAAAGGAATTCCATCTCCTCTATAAGCTTTTATCCTATCCGGAGCGCATTTTCACTCGCATCCAGCTGATGGACGAAATCTGGGGGATGGACAGCGAAACCACGGACACTACAGTTAATGTGCACATCAATCGCTTGCGAAAACGGTTTGAAAACTATCCGGAGTTCGAACTTGTGTCCGTCCGCGGTCTCGGTTATAAGGCGGTGAGAACATGATCAAAAAGCTAAGTAGCAAAATCAGTCTGCCGATCTACTTCTCGATTGGTGTATTCATCATTTTCCTCATTACAATGCTGATCACCGGAATCCTGACCTATCTGTCCCTAGTCTTCGGTCTGCTCGATGAGCGGATTCTCCAGGACAAAAAAATTCTCACCTTGATTATATTGATTGCCTGCACCATTATCGGCACCGTCATATCGATCATTACCAGTCGTAGAATGCTGAAATCAATCCATACCTTTATCGATGCCATTGACAAGTTAGCCGGAGGGGACTTCTCCATGCGGCTACAGCTCAAACACCCTCCGGAATTCAAGATTCTCTCCGAGAATATTAACCGGATGGCTGAGGAGCTGGGTGGCATCGAAATTCTGCGTACAGACTTTGTAAACAATTTCTCCCATGAATTCCGTACTCCGATTGTATCGATTAAAGGGTTCGCTGAAATCCTGAAGGATGATGAGCTGAGCAAGGACGAACGGAATGAATATCTGGATATTGTTATCGAAGAATCTACCCGCCTGGCGGCTCTGGCCTCAAATGTCCTGAACCTCTCCAAAGTGGAAGCACAAGCGATATTAAGCGATCGACAACCCTTCAATGTTGGAGAACAAATTCGCCAATGCGTCCTGCTACAGCATACTAAACTTACGAAAAAGCATATTTCCTTCAAAGCCAACGTGCAGGATTATGAGGTACCCGGGAATAAAGAGATGTTGAGCCAGGTCTGGCTAAATTTATTAGACAATGCAATCAAATTCACGCCCGAGTACGGTGAAATCGAAGTTACCATGAGGCGGTTGAAGGATCAGGTCGAAATTACGTTCCGTGATAATGGAGTAGGCATTAGTCCAAATGCACTCCCCAAGGTCTTCGACAAGTTCTATCAACAGGATACCTCTCACTCTACTGCCGGTAATGGCTTGGGGCTTACGATTGTCCAAAAAATCATTGAGCTGCACGATGGAACCATCACCTGCGACAGTGTTCCAATGCAAGGAACCACTTTCACTGTACTGCTCCCCGATTTTAAAAAGGTAAGAAAAGAAATGGGGGCTACCAATAAATGAGTGTAAAATTCAAAAAACTGAGTAGCTTTAATCGGGGAATTCTCTTTGAATTATTGACAGATGCGTATTCATTTGATCGAAGATATGAACAAAGCTCTATTTCTGATTGGCAGGATTGTGACAACTTTTTCTTTGAGCATTTACAAATTGCTGATAAATATGCTTTTATCACAACTGTAGATGATGAACCCATCGGATTTGTGGTGTGGGACCCGAGAAACATGCCTGAGTATGCAGAAATCGGGCATAATTGCATTGCTTCCAAACATAAAGGCAATGGTTATGGTAAAATCCAGCTTCAAGAGGCGGTTAATAGAATCAGCCAGAATGATGTAAAAAAAATTATTGTGACCACAAATGATGATCTAACCCCTGCTCAACGGATGTATGAAAGTGTTGGATTCACAATGTATCAAAAAAGGAGAAATGAGAACGGCGCAGATTTTATTGAAGAATTCATAGATTATGTGTATTTTTTATAAAATGTTAAGGTGTTCACGTATATCCTGCTCAAACACAAGAGGCTATCCCAAGCAGTCATTCTATGGCTTAAGGGATAGTCTCTTCTTTCATTTCATAGCAAAAGTTAATTTTCAGTTTATCATTCTCCGTTACGATCATAGCAACGATAATGCAAAGGAGTCATTCTTATGTTGAAATTACTCAAGAATCTGGAACCCAAAGAATGGTTCTTATTCGGTATCAGCCTCATGTTCATTATCGCTCAAGTTTGGCTGGATTTAGAACTGCCTGACTACATGAGTGATATTACCCGGCTGATCCAGACACCAGGAAGCGAAATGAATGAAATCCTTGTAGCAGGAGGCTGGATGCTGCTCTGTGCTCTTGGCAGTCTGGCGACCTCGGTGGTTGTAGCAGGTATTGCTGCGAGAATAGCGGCCGACTTGTCTGCAAGATTGCGTTCCAATTTGTTCGATAAGGTGCAGTCCTTCTCCATGGAGGAGATCAGCAACTTCTCAACAGCAAGTCTAATTACCCGTTCCACGAATGACATCACGCAAGTACAAATGCTGATTGTGATCGGCTTACAACTGCTTGTGAAAGCTCCAATCCTTGCAGTGTGGGCGTTACTCAAGATTTCCGGCAAAAGCTGGCAGTGGACCCTTTCTACAGGTGTCGCGGTCGCACTCCTCGTAATTATTGTCGCGATCTGTATCGTGCTTGTCCTGCCTAAATTTAAAAAGCTGCAGTTGCTTACAGATAATCTGAATCGTGTGTCCAGAGAGAATCTTAACGGTCTTCGTGTCATCCGGGCTTACAATGCCGAACAATATCAGGAAAAGAAGTTCGCTGTAGCCAACAACGAGCTTACCAGTACCAATCTATTTGCCAACAATGTTATGACCATGTTGATGCCAAGTATTACTTTGATTATGAGTGGGTTAAGCCTCTCCATCTATTGGATCGGTGCCGTGCTCATTCAAGCAGCCGAGGGGACAGCCAAGATGGGCTTGTTCTCAGATATGATCGTATTCTCATCTTATGCCATGCAAGTAGTTATGGCCTTTATGATGTTGATTATGATCTTTATCTTACTGCCCCGCGCTCAAGTGTCGGCTAAGCGTATCAATGAAGTACTAGAAACAGTACCTAGCTTAAAGAATGGATCAGTAACTCAATTCCCTGTGAAGCGAGAAGATGAAATTGAATTCAGGGGGGTTAGCTTCAAATATCCAGATGCAGAGGAATATGTGTTGGAGAACATCAGCTTCACGGCAAAACAGGGAGAAACGATTGCTTTTATCGGATCAACAGGCTGCGGAAAAAGTACACTTGTTAATCTCATTCCCCGTTTCTATGATGCTACAGAAGGTGAAGTGCTGGTAAATGGCATCAATGTTAAAGAATACGACCAGCAAGCGCTACGGAATAAAATGGGCTACGTCTCCCAGAAGGCTGTTTTGTTTGGAGGAACAGTGTCCTCCAATATTGCATTTGGTGAGAACGGCTCCGGTCAGGTCCTCAGTTCAGATATTGTAGATGCGGTGTACACTTCCCAATCCTCTGAATTTGTAGAAAAGCTAGAGGGGAACTATGATGCCCATATCGCCCAAGGCGGATCAAATCTCTCTGGCGGGCAGAAACAACGGCTGTCGATTGCCAGGGCGATTGCACGACGTCCAGAAATATTAATCTTTGACGATTCTTTCTCGGCGCTTGACTATAAGACCGACCGCAAATTACGCAGTGAGCTAAAAAAAGACGCGCATGACTCAACAATGCTGATCGTAGCTCAGCGTATCGGTACAATCAAAGACGCCGATAAAATCATTGTTCTGGAAGCCGGACAAATCGCCGGTATCGGAACACATGACCAATTAATGCAAACCTGCAGCGTATATCAGGAAATTGCCTACTCACAGCTGACCAAGGAGGAGCTTGCCTAATGAAGATTAAGAATAAGAGTCAGAATACATGGAGCAAGCTGCTCCGTTACTGCCGCAAGTATGTTCCAGTGATCGTAATTGCGCTAATTTGCGCGGCGGCTGGAACGGTACTCACGTTATTCGGTCCGGATAAACTCTCCGAGATCACCGACAAGATTACAGCCGGCCTCGTCAGCGGCATCGATATGGACGGCATTACTGCCATTGGCATTACCCTCGTCGTGATCTACGGCGTCGGTGCGTTGTTATCACTCTCGCAAGGCTTGATCATGTCGAATATTACCCAAAAAGTCTCCAAGAAATTAAGAACCGACCTGGCTCATAAAATGAACAGACTTCCGATCTCCTACTACAACAAGTCGGCAACCGGTGACATTCTCTCCCGGGTTACCAACGATGTGGATACCATCGGTCAGGCCCTCAATCAGAGTATCGGTACTGTAGTGACCGCTGTCGCAATGTTCATCGGCTCCATTATCATGATGCTCCGGACCAATGTGATCATGACCATCACCGCTGTCGTTGCAACTATCATCGGCTTCGGTCTTATGGCGATCATCATGAAGAAATCGCAAAAGTATTTTGCCAGTCAGCAGGAATATTTGGGCAAAATCAACGGTCATGTTGAAGAAGTATACACAGGACATAACGTTGTAAAAGCATATAACGGGGAAGCGCAGATGCGCACCACCTTCCAGGAATTGAATCAAGGGCTGAAGAACAGCGCCTTCAAAGCACAATTCCTCTCCGGTCTGATGCCGCCGCTTATGGGCTTCATTGGTAATCTGGGCTTTGTCGCCGTCTGTGTCGTGGGTGCTGTATTAGCCATGAATGGTACGATTTCATTCGGGGTCATTGTCGCTTTCATCATGTATGTACGTTACTTTACCCAGCCGTTATCTCAGATCGCCCAAGCCGCACAGAATTTGCAATCGGCATCCGCCGCTGGAGGGCGTGTATTTGATTTCCTAGAGGCTGAAGAAATGGAAGACGAGAGCTTGAAAGAACGCACGCTGGCAACTGCTGAAGGCAAAGTACGTTTTGATCAAGTACAATTTGCATATGAGACTTCAGAGAAGCTGATTATCAAAAACTTCTCGGCAGACGTAAAGCCCGGGCAAAAAGTTGCCATAGTAGGACCTACCGGTGCAGGGAAGACCACTCTCGTTAATCTGCTCATCCGCTTCAACGAATTAACAGGCGGAGAAATTTACATTGATGATACGCCGATCAGCAGCCTTACGAGAGAGAACATTCATGATCTATTCTGTATGGTCCTGCAGGATACCTGGCTGTTTGAGGGTACCATCAAAGAGAACCTGATTTACAATCAGCAGAATATAACAGACGAGAAGCTTGAAGAAGCCTGCAAGGCTGTTGGCCTGCACCGCTTCATTCAAACCTTAAGTGATGGTTACAATACTATCCTTAATGATAAGGTCAATTTATCCGCCGGCCAAAAGCAGCAGCTGACCATCGCTCGCGCGATGCTAAAGGATGCGCCGATGCTCATTCTTGATGAAGCTACAAGCTCGGTGGATACCCGTACAGAGCTGCTGATTCAGCAGGCGATGGATAAGCTTATGGAAGGCAGAACCTCTTTCGTTATCGCACACCGACTCTCAACGATCAAGAATGCCGATGTGATTCTGGTCCTGAAGGACGGCGATATCTTGGAAAGCGGCAGCCACGCAGAATTGCTGGCTCAGAACGGATTCTATGCAGAGCTCTACAATAGCCAATTTGAACAGGCTTCTTAAAAACGACAAAAAAACTGCAACTCAATCATGAGCTTGCAGTTTTTTATCGTCCGTTCCTTTTTTAGAAGCAGCTTATGCCTCCCGCTGCCGCATCCCCTCAAACAGCAAAATCGTCGCTGCCATCGCTGCATTTAGTGATTCAGCGCGGCCTGCCATCGGGATGATGATACTCTTGTCCACGAGTCGCGCAGTTTCCGGCGAAATGCCTTTGCCCTCACTGCCAATCAACAGCCACTGACTGCCGTGAAAATCATGCTGATAGCACGATTCTTCTCCCTGCAGCGAAGTACTCACCAGCAATGCCCCGCCTTCCCGGGCTTGTGGCAAAATCTCACTTAAATCTCCCTCCACCACCGGGAGATGGAACATCGAGCCCATCGTGGAACGGATGGTCTTAGGATTATAGAGGTCGGCACACCCTTGGCCGAGGATCACTCCGTCTGCTCCCGCAGCATCCGCACTGCGGATGATGGTGCCGACATTGCCGGGGTCCTGTACACCGTCCAGGACAACCACCAGGCTTTCCTTCTTCGCTAGGATAGCCTCTACCGCCTGCTGTTCCTTCCGCACGATGGCGAACACCGGCTGCGGTGTATTAGTGCTGCTGCATTTCGAGATAATGGCCGCTGACACGCCAATCACTTCCATGCCCTGAACGGACTGAAGAAGCCCCTTGAGTTCAGCAGGCATTCCTTTGTCGAGGTCATAGGCCAAACATTCCACATCTGCTTCAGCCAGCAGCGCTTCCTGTACCAGATGAACGCCTTCTACGATATATTTACGAGCCTTGTCACGGTGCTTTTTCTCCTGCAGCCCGGCCCACTCTTTAACCCGCGTATTTTGCGGAGACATGATTTCCATAAAGTCTTCCTTTCTTATGCCTTGCCATTTATTCTTGCTCTTATATCTTTGTTCTTTATCTTTATCTTTATTTTTTATCTTTATCTTTGTTCTTCTTCTCTTCTACTCCCCTATAAACCTGATGATTACGTTATGAAGAGGAAATTTGGAACTGTAGGAGCTTAAGCGTTCGCCCGAAAGCTTTACGAAGTAAAGCTCACTTCGAAAGCATAAGCAGTCTCGGGATTTTATCCGCAGCAAGCGGTTCAAATCAAAAAAATCTGGAGACAACAGCGACCGGAAGTCCAACTTTCCTCGGAATAACGCTTATCATCAGAATCGCCCCACCTACTGATACGCGATCTCAAGCTTCGTCAAATTATCCTTATGCCCAACGATTACAAGAATATCCCCGTCGATCAAGCGATCCTCTGCGCGAGGGGAGATGTTCATCTCTTCACCTTGGCGAATAGCCATTACGTTACAGCCATATTTTGCGCGGATATCGAGCTCTTGTAGATTTTTTCCGATCATCGATCCGGATACCTTCATGTCCAAAATACTATAATCAGGCGACAGCTCGATATAATCCAATATATTAGGCGAAGCCAAATGATGCGCAACCCGCATTCCCATATCCCGTTCAGGATAAATCACCTTGTCCGCACCAATTTTACCTAATACTTTGCCGTGCAGTTCACTTTTGGCTTTTGCAATAATTGCTGGCACTCCAAGATCCTTCAGGATTAAAGTTGTCAGAATGCTAGCTTGGATGTCCTCACCAATGGCTACAACGACTACATCAAAATTGCGAATACCAAGTGCGCGTAACGCTTCCTCATCCGTAGAATCTGCAGATACGGCGTGTGTTACTATATTTG
The DNA here is from genome assembly GCF_041956825.1 of Paenibacillus sp. RS8. Classification (NCBI taxonomy): domain Bacteria; kingdom Bacillati; phylum Bacillota; class Bacilli; order Caryophanales; family Paenibacillaceae; genus Paenibacillus; species Paenibacillus sp. RS8. The sequence continues at coordinate 481,494 of NZ_CP168131.1, forward strand.
AAATCTCCTGTGTTCGCTGCTCGTCCGCATCAATCGCAAGTACATCATACCCCATACCGCTGAGCGCTCTAGCAACACTGGATCCGAAACGCCCCATGCCAATGATAGCATATTGTTTTTTGGCCATGTCTATATGTACCTCCCGTAGCATTCTATATCTCAAATAGTATAGCATAAGCCAAGAAGAAACGTCATTGTGGTCCTTTATGGATGACAACCGTTTCTCGTAGCAAAAACTTGAATTTTCAGCACCCATACAGGGTACATTAAAACGAAGTGAATATCACTACATTCCAAAAAGGAGGTACTTTTTCATGCCAGTTACCATTGACTTACGTCAGGCGATTATTCATAAAGTGCATGGTCAATCTGAAGAGGATTTGCGGCATATGATTGAAGGCTCGGTAGACGGACCGGAAGCAGCACTCCCGGGACTTGGCGCCGTGTTTGAAATGATATGGAAAGACCTGGACACCGCTAAACAAGATAATTTGGTCTCTATGCTGCATGATCACTTGGAGACAATTACCCCTGGCAATATCACTTCATAACTAGACGTAATTAGCCAAAAACCTCCGTCTTACCATAGTGAAACTCACCTATGGAGGCGGAGGTTTTTATTAACCATCAGGAAGTTATAGCTTCCTTACTATAGCAATGTTTTTGGAGCCATCTCCAGGAACGTAGCTGTCGGGTTCTTATCCATCGCTGTCCGCATAGCATATTCATTCTCGAACAACACGACAAAATTGCCCTTCTTATCTGTAACGAGCGTAGAGTTAATACGGAACTTACTCGCATCCGGTTTAGCATCATCTACGATCCAACGCGCGAACTGGTATGGCATACGCTGTAACTGAACATCTACACCATATTCACCTTTCATGCGGTACTCGAACACCTCAAACTGCAGCTGTCCAACTACGCCGAGCAGAATATCGTCAAAGTTAACCGTACGGAATACTTGAATCATACCCTCTTCAGTCAGCTGATCGACACCCTTTTGGAATTGCTTCGATTTCAAAGCATTTTTAATACTCACTTTAGCAAAAATCTCTGGTGAGAATGTTGGCAGCTCATCGAATTCCAAATCTCCGGCCTGACTCAGTGTATCTCCAATTCTAAAAATACCTGGATCAAACAGCCCGATAATATCTCCTGGATAAGCTTCCTCTACGATATCACGGTCTTGCGCCAAGAATTGTTGCGGCTGGGCCAGCTTAATGTCCTTACCCACACGCACATGCTTTACGCTCATCCCACGTTCGAACTTCCCGGATACAATACGCAGGAAAGCAATCCGGTCACGGTGAGCCGGGTTCATATTGGCTTGGATTTTGAACACATAACCAGTGAATTTCTCATTCATTGGTTCTACCAAACCTGTAGTACTACGGCGTGGTTCAGGCTTCGGTGCCAAATCCAAGAAATTATCGAGGAAAGTCTGTACGCCGAAATTGTTGATCGCACTACCAAAGAACACAGGTGTGAGTTCACCACTTAATACTTTTTCATAGTCAAAAGCGTCACCTGCTACATCCAGCAGCTCCAGATCCTGACACAATTGATCATGCAGATATTCTCCAGCCATTTCACGAATGATTGGATCACGATATCCATCAACCTTCTGAACCTTGATTACGGAATGATCGTCACCCTGGAACAGTTCTACCTGATTCTTCATCCGGTCATATACACCACATAATTCACGGCCACTGCCGATCGGCCAGTTCATTGGCACAGAGCGAATACCCAGTACCTGCTCCAGCTCTTCCATCAGATCAAACGGACTGCGTCCTTCACGGTCTAGCTTATTAATAAAGGTAAAGATAGGAATCCCACGTTTCGCACAGACCTGAAACAGTTTAGTCGTTTGGGTTTCCACACCTTTTGCCACGTCGATAAGCATGACTGCACTATCCGCTGCAGTTAGTGTACGGTAGGTGTCCTCACTAAAGTCTTGGTGACCCGGAGTATCCAAAATATTCACACGGTGATTCAAGTAATCAAACTGCATGACAGAGGAAGTAACAGAAATCCCCCGTTGCTTTTCAATTTCCATCCAGTCACTCGTTGCGTGCTTGTTCGCCTTACGGGCCTTAACGGTTCCCGCCAGACGGATAGCGCCACCGAATAACAGTAGTTTTTCCGTTAAAGTTGTTTTACCCGCATCCGGGTGGGAAATGATCGCAAAGGTTCTGCGTCTGTCCACTTCCTTTTGCAGCTTCTGATCTATTGCTTTGTTCATTACACATATCCCTTCATATATAAAATTCCTACTTCTGCTTCAATTACACTGGGGTTATCTTCAAATCGGTGCTCTGCTCATTGTTCATACCCCTTCATTTCTGAATGAATAGCTATCTTAGGTCTAGCTCCAGTCCGCTTCAAGTGAAAGCATCCTCTAAAGTATATCAAAATCCGACAGACATTATCTACTAAAAAGCTATTACAGCAAAATATCTCCCAAATCAGGTCTGTATCCTGTTCACCAGTTCCCATAGCTCAATAAGAAAAACGCCTGACGGCGTCCTTAGAGGTAGCGTTACAAGCTGAGTACATCCGTTCCATACTCGTATCCATAAGCACCTTCGTAGTTAGATTTCGCTTACGGACCTTACGGATCTTTATTTCGATGAAATGAGCACATATATAAGGGACGAATCATATTCCACTTATTCCCTAATAACAAGTCCATTCCTGGGTGATTCAGGGCGGATAACAGCGCTAGCTCGTTTACGCTACCAGAGGCACATTGTATTCGGTTTTTCGCATACATCTGGCTCATTTACGTTACTGGCGGCGCATTATTATATTCGGTTTTTCGCATACATTTGGTTCGATTACGTTACTGGCGGCGCATTGTATTCGGTTTTTCGCATACAATTGGCTCGTTTATGTTACCGGCGGCACATTGCATTCGGTTTTTCGCATACAATTGGCTCGTTTACGCTACCAGAGGCACATTGTATTCGGTTTTTCGCATACATCTGGCTCGTTTACGTTACTGGCGGCGCATTGTATTCGGTTTTTCGCATACATTTGGCTCGTTTATGTTACCGGAGGCACATTGTATTCGGTTTTTCGCATACATTTGGCTCGATTACGTTACTGGCGGCGCATTGTATTCGGTTTTTCGCATACATTTGGCTCGATTACGTTACTGGCGGCGCATTGTATTCGGTTTTTCGCATACAATTGGCTCGTTTACGCTACCCGAGAAACATTGTATTCGGTTTTTCGCATACATCTGGCTCATTTACGTTACTGGCGGCACATTGTATTCGGTTTTTCGCATACAATTGGCTCGTTTACGCTACCCGAGACACATTGTATTCGGTTTTTCGCATACATTTGGCTCGTTTATGTTACCGGAGGCACATTGTATTCGGTTTTTCGCATACATTTGGCTCGATTACGTTACTGACGGCGCATTGTATTCGGTTTTTCGCATACATTTGTCCGTAAGCTCGACTAAAACATGCATTTCGGAGGATAAGGTTCGTCTCGTTCCGTCCCACAGAGGTGTGTATTAATTGGAAACAGGCCTCCCCATGGCCACCCGTTGAATACAGGCCCCTCCCTTGAATTCGTTTCACATTTCTCCGCAGTCTCTTATAGTAAAATAGTTGTATTTCCTACACTTATTTGAAGTATTAGCATTTCCAATCGCCTTTAGTTGTATTTGATGCAATTAAAAAATCAATGTGCTAGCTTTTCGGCCTTATACGGAGAAAATAGTTGCAGAAAATACACTTAAAACACTAATCTCCACCCAATATGTGATTTTAATTGTACAAAGTGCAGTTATTTGAAAAATGCTTCTGTCGCCCGAGCGGCATTTGGAGCCAGAGTGGCCTTGTGAAGCTGAGTGTTAATCTCAGCATTACAAAAAATCTCCCTGCATCCTCTGCAGGGAGATAGCATTAACTCAAAGTTTAGTTATTCTTCAACCATACTACATTATCTTCTTCCTGACCGTTTACCGGCCACCAATGGAAGCCATCCTGAGCAAGCAGTTGATCCGCTTCAACCGGACCCCAAGTGCCAGCAGGATAAGACGATAGATCACTCGACTCTTCCTTCCAAGCCTTCGCAATACGATCCACGAACGACCATGCCGACGATACCTCATCCCAACGCGTGAAATAAGTAGAATCTCCGCGTGCCGCATCATGAAGCAAGCGCTCGTAAGCTTCCGGAGAATTGATTCCAACCAAGCAGCTTTGACAGAAGTCCATAGCGAGCGGTTGAATTTCAGACTCAGAACCTGGCTTCTTGGCATTAATCTTCACATAAATGCCTTCCATAGGGTTCACACGGATAACAAGCAGGTTAGGCTCCAGCGTATGCTTTTGTCCCAAATAAACATTGGTTGGCATGCCCTTGAATTCAACTACCACTTCCGTTGTCTTCACCGGTAGACGTTTACCTGTACGAATATAGAAAGGAACTCCAGCCCAGCGGAAGTTATCTACAAACACACGGGCAGCAAAATACGTCTCAGTACTCGATTCAGGATCAACCTTATCTTCCTGACGATAAGCAGGAAGGGTCTTGCCACCATGCAAGCCTTGAATATACTGTGCTCTCACGACGTTCTCACGAACCTCGTCAGATGTACCATAAGGACGAAGGGAACGAAGTACCTTCACCTTCTCGTCACGAATATCCTCTGCAAGCAGACGGCTTGGTGGTTCCATTGCGATCATAGTCAGCAGTTGCAATATATGATTCTGGCCCATATCCCGTAACGCTCCAGCATGGTCATAATAACCACCACGCTCTTCAACACCTACGGTTTCGCCAAGTGTAATTTGAATATTGGCAATATGCTTATTATTCCAAAGCGGTTCGAAAAAAGCATTGGCAAAACGAATGACTTCAATATTCTGAACCATTTCTTTACCAAGATAATGATCGATCCGGTAGATTTCCTCTTCCTTGAACACCTCACGGATCTGCTCGTTCAGCTGCTCAGCTGACTCCAGATTATATCCAAAAGGCTTCTCGATGACGAGGCGATTCCAACCTGTGCTATCCAGCATGCCGCCAGCCTTAAGGTTGAACGAGACACTGCCGAACAATTCAGGTGCCAGCGCAAGATAGAACATCCGATTGCCCGGAATTCTAAACTTCTCTTCAAGCGCTTCTGTTTGAGCTCTTAATTCACGGAAGCCATCAATATCGTTGATGTCCAGAGATTTGTATTCAAAATGCTGTACAAACTCATTCCATTCGCTCTCTTCTCCCGCTTTATAACGGCAGAATTCAAGGATGGATTCCTTCACATCACTTCTAAATTCTTCCTGAGTACGCGGGCGCCGCGCCACGCCAATTACCGCAAAATCATGTGCCAGCTTACCTTCACGGTACAAGCTGTAAATCGCCGGGAAAAGCTTACGCCGGGCTAAATCTCCGGTTGCCCCAAAGATAAAAAAGACAGCACCGGGTGTGTGCAGTGCATCAAGGGTTTGATTTTCAGCCATGGCTCCTCATCTTTCTGTATGTAATATAGTTTATTGACATTCTCAGCGTCGAGAAAACGACGTTATGTCATTTTAGCATATTCCTAAAAAGGATGCTATCAGATTCCTGACAAATACTCTCGGGATTTCGCAAATTTCAATTAAATTTCTTATTACTAATTATACTTCACCTTATAAAACTATCTATATTGACGAAGTGTTTGTCACTTTATCCATTAATAGTTACTTTCATTCAGGAATATTCTGCAAATCATTCGGGAACGTTAAAGGAAAATAACTCGAAAGTCGAGCACCCTTAATGACTGACCAAACACAGATCTCATTCACTACTGTAGATCAAAACGCCGATTTCATCGAAGCAGCTTTGTTCTATTCAAATGATCTTAAAAAAAGAAGAATATCCTTTAACGAAACTGAAGGAATTCTCTTTTATCTAGAGTCCATGGCAGACACGGAACTGGTTGAGCAGAATGTGATTGCTCCTTTTTACAATAGCAAAAAAAAAGAGCTTTCCAAACTATTTACAACGCTCAGCTTCGATGTGGAAACAGAACTAAATAAAGGTATTCAGGGACTTATTAACGGAGGCTGCCTCTACTTTGTTGAAGGAATATCTGAATTTTATATCCTCTCTACTCCTGCCAAACACGAACGAACCATAGCCGAACCTCTTAATGAAGCAGTTATTCGGGGGCCGCATAACGGTTTTATTGAAGATATGACGGTTAACTTATACCTGATACGTAAACAAATCACCACTCCAAACCTTACTGTTCGCTACTTTACCCTTGGGAAAATCGCTCCCAAAAAGGTAGCTTTAATCTATATGGAGAACCTTGCCAAACCTGAATTAGTAAAAAAAGTAGAATCTAGAATACAAAAAATCATTCTTGATTCGGTACTCTCCACCGGCTTTATTCAGGAATTAACGGAGGATAATTCGTACTCTATATTTCCACAACATATCAATACAGAGCGCCCAGACCATACCTCCTTCTACTTGCTGAAAGGATACGTCACAATCCTGCTGGATGGAGATCCCACAGCTCTGATTGTACCTGCCAGCTTCTTCACCTTCTATCAGACGCCGGATGACTATAGCAATCGATGGCTGATTGCTTCCTTTGTCCGTTTTATCCGTCTGATTGGTTTTGTAACAGCATTCCAACTGCCCGCGCTCTATATTGCCACCGTTTCTTTTCACTCCAGCGTCCTTCCCTTGCAATTGTTCTTCACAATTCAAGGTTCACTGACCCGGATCCCATTCCCTCCATTGGTAGAAGCGATGCTGCTTGAACTCATATTCGAACTGCTGCGGGAGGCAGGGCTCCGTCTGCCCAGCCGTGTAGGTCAAACCATTGGGATTGTAGGTGGTTTGGTCATCGGGGATGCCATTGTTAAAGCTGGATTGGTCTCTTACTCAATGATCATCGTTGTCGCATTGACTGCCATATCATCCTTTCTCATCCCTTCCAACGAGATGAGCTCCGCGATCCGATTTATGCGGTTTCCACTTATGGTTGCTGCCTCTTTGTTCGGATATATTGGCATATCATTTGGGTTGACACTTATTTTTATACATTTGTGTAAGCTTGAATCTTTTGGACAACCTTACCTTACGCCTCTAAGCCCGGTAAATATTCAAAGCTTGAAAGACACCTTTTTGCGCCTTCCGATATGGTCCATCCGCAAGAATACAAGCAAATCAGAGGCAGAAGAAGAATAATCATTTACTCTGAACGACAGGAGTTATAAGAATGACTCAAAAAGAAAAAATGATAACGAGGGGGCAGCTTTTCTGCTTTATGATTCAAGCCCAAATCGGGGTTGGCATTCTGTCTCTTCCCTTCAAGCTTAACGAAGCGGCCAAGGGTGGAGGAGCGCTCTCTGTTTTGATTGCGGGCATCATTACCCAACTTGTTATCATTCTTCTATGGGTTCTGCTGAAAAATTTCCCCGGACTCAACTTATTTTCTATATGTTTAAAGCTCGGAGGTCCAATTATAGGTAGAATACTTATAATCGCTTACATCAGTTACTTTGTTCTGCTTGGCTCCAATATTATGTTCAGTGCGGTGGAGGTGCTGCAGAGGTGGATTCTGCAATCCACACCAAGATGGGCTATATTAACCCTTTTCTCGATCATGACTCTCTATTTGGCAAGAGAAAAGCTTACAGTGTTGGCCAGATTCTATACATTGGCAACATTTCTTTTTGTTCCGCTTATACTATTTGTCAGCTATGGTTTAACTCAAGCTCATTTTGAATTTATGCTCCCCCTTCTGGAGAATGGGTTCTGGAATGTCGTGAAGGGAGCACAGGAATCAACTAAATCTATGTATGGTTTCGAAATGATGATGATCGTCTATCCGCTTTCCGAAGGTACAAATAAACAAAAATTAATGACCATTAGTCTAGCCAGTTGGTTCGTAACCCTGCTCTATGTCTTTGTGGTATCCACCTGTCTGATGGTATTTAACTCTGAGCAAATCAAAATCATGCCCGAACCCGTCATTTACTTAGTAAAATCTCTTAACTTTTATATCGTGGATCGTGCAGATATCCTGTTTCTGCCGATTTGGGCCATCACGCTTGTTTGTTCTATTGTTAGCTACTGCTATGCAGCATCCATTGGACTCAGTGTTTTATTTAGTCGAAAAAGCCATAAACATTTTGCTCCGTTTGTAAAAATCATTTCTTTTATGATCGCACTTGCACCTGTAACTCCTGCAGGTGTACATCTTTTTGATACGGCCGCTAACTATGCGGCCTATGTGTTTATTGCCGGATTATCGATGTTATTGCTGATGATTTCCCTATTTATGAAGAGAAAGCCAGGTGGTCTTGCATGAAGTTTGACATGAAATTCAAGTCGCATTTACTTTTAATTGCCCTTGTTTCCATCTGTCTTACTGGATGTTGGGACCGGGAATATTTGAAAGACCTGCATCTGGCTTATTGTGCTGCAATTGATTATACAGAGAACGGAGAGATCAAAGAAACCATCGAATTAATCATTCCCCCCGATATTGAGCAGAAAGCTACCAAGAATGAAATCCATTCGAGTATCGGATCGACTGTGCGCAATGCGAGCAATCAATTGCGAAATAAAGTTAGGGGAAACATTAGATTTATTAAATATGGGTTTGAGCTTATGGGAAGGACTACGGCTGAGCGTGGCCTGTACCCTATTCTGGATGTGAATTACAGGGATCCAAGCAATCCAACATCCAACGTTCGGCTAATTATTACGGAAGGAGAAGCTGCCCAAATTCTTGAACAAAAAAAGGTTGGGGAATTAAAGATCGGTGAATTCATTAAGCAAAAGATCGATAGTCTGGAAGAAATGAGTATTTTTCCAAAAGAAACGGCAGATACCGTGTTCCGATCCCTGATGGATCCAGGGCATGACTTTGCTCTTCCATATCTAGGCAGAGATGGGGGCGAAATAATCACGAAAGGGGTAGCTCTCTTTCATGACCAGAATTACAGCGGAATGTTGAACCCCGATCAGTCAATCATGATGGTTCTGCTGATGGGACAACAGGGGAAAAATGCCCGCTTCACTAAGAAACTTGATTTGGGACATTCCGATGATATTCGGAATTTCATTACTATTAATGTGGGTTCAAAAAAATAAAGCGGCAATTCAAGGTAACCATTGCTGATGATGAAAGCATTGATGTAAATTTGGGCTTGGAGCTGCAAGCCGTCGTAGAAGAGTTTACCGATGTACTCGACGAGAAAGAACTTAAAAAAGTCAGTCAAGATCTTTCAGATTTACTTACAAAGGAAGCCAAGACAGTTGTTAATGAAATCCAAAAGGCAAACTGTGATATCTTTGGTGTAGGAAGAAAACTTATTGCTTATCATCACAATGTCTGGAGCAACAAAAATTGGTCTGAGGATTACCGGAAAGTAAAATTCCATACCAAGGTTGATGTTAAAATTGTAAGTACGGGCATTCTACAATAGATCCTTGATTGGTCTTTTCAATATTCTATTGTTATTAATGGTAATCCAATCGTAACGCGGCTGCTGCCCTCTTTTGCATCCTGATGAATAGCTGCCTGTAGGACTACCTCGTGGTTTCCGCTGATTACGGAATGCAACAATGCCGATGTACTATAAGTATGGCTGGCTGTTGTTTCGTCTTCGTAGCTTTCCTGTACTTTAAGATCGGGCAGCTGTGCGTACATATTCTGCTCCGTTAACAGTAGAGCCTTCTGAGGATGCTCCTGCTCCTTCGCAGCCCCCTGAAGCGAGGTATTCCATTCCGCTGTGATGCCGACCTTCTGTAGTTTCGCGCCAGCCTCTTCTGCTTCAGCTTGCAGATCCGGAGTATTTAACAAATCAGGTGTCTCCAGGGTTACAATCACATAACTACGTCCGTTTCCCAGCTCACTCCAGAACATGGTGGTTTGCAAACCGGCTCTGTCGGCAGACGAACGGTAAGTAAGATGTTCCCCCCCGTCTTCCCGGCTTGTTTCTCCCAACCCAAGATCATCGGATAGGTTAGTTGCAGTGACACCAGCCTCTAGACCATCACCATTGAATTCTCCCTGCCATTTTAAAACTAAACGAAGAGGGGATCCGGGTACTGTAACACTTTTACCAAGGGAGGTCAGGAGAGGAAGTGACTTTTTCAATTGGGCGATCTGGCTGCTCTCTTTTTCACCTTCGCCCCGAAAACCTGCCAAAAGTAACGCAGTACAGCATAGAATAAATACCAGCAACATTCCTTTAATACCGCTTTTTCGGCCTGCATCGTGTCTCTTTCCCTTACTTTCTTCCACATACCCCACAATCCAACACCCTCTCAATCCGGTCTATTAATCTACTAAACAGGATGTCCGCTTTACAAGATTTTATACGGAGACAAGTATTTTCATATACTCGTGCACACAAAAAAACCAGCCCTTCTTACTCTGGCCAGTTCTTGTACTCACACCAATTGGGATATCCAATTATTCAGCTAGTCCATTTTTATATGCATAAATTGCTGCTTGGGTTCGATCTTCCACACCCAGCTTCGCGAGAATATTCGTTACATGAAATTTCACAGTTTTGATCCCAATAATTAGTTGATCAGCGATATCCTGATTCGATTTACCTTGCGCCAGCAGACGTAATACTTCCATCTCGCGCTCGGTAAGCTCTTTATAAGCAGGGGATTCACCCTTGGCATTGTTTCGAAAACGATTCATCATTTTTGAGGCGACTTGTGACTCGAGTACAGACTGCCCTCTTGCCGCAGCGCGTATGGCATCCGCAACTTCACTAGCTCGCGAGGTCTTTAATAGATAACTAAACGCACCCGCCTCAATCACCGGATACATTTTTTCATCATCCAGATAGCTTGTTAACACAATCACTTTGATTTCGGGATATTGCTTCATTAATTGTTTTGTCGTTTCAATCCCATCCATCCCGTCCATTACGAGATCCATCAGGACTACATCCGGATTGTACTCTTGTGCCAGGCGGATACCTTCTTCTCCACTTCCAGCTTCACCTACAACTTCAATCCCGTCTTCAGTCCCAAGTACAGCAGCTAGTCCGATCCGTACCATTTCATGATCATCTACAAGTAATACCTTAATGGCTTCCTCCATCTCCATGGTCACTCTTTCCTCCTATTATTCATTGACTAACGGAACGGTTATTTCAATCCGCATTCCTTTACCCGGAGCGGTAATAAACTGAATGGAACCCCCGATTTCATTCATCCGCTCCTGCATGTTCGACAAACCGTAGGAAGTTTGTTTACTCTCATCCAATTCAAAACCAATCCCATCATCACGGAGCGTCAAACGAACCGTATCTCCTCGCCGATGCAGTCTGATTTCCATCTTCTCTGCTTTCGCATGACGAAGCGTATTGGAGATTGCCTCCTGCACAATTCGGAATAAGTGATTCTCTACCCCTTTTAACAATTGTACATCAGGATCCATCTCGAACACGATTTCAATCGGAACCTTAACCTTAAGCTCCTTGATCAACTCCTGCAGCCCCTGCGCTAATCCCTTACCTTCCAAATAAACAGGTCTCAAATGCAGCAATAGTGCTCTCATCTCTGATTGCGCTACAGCAGACATTTCTTCAATAAGTGCAATTTGCCTTTGCGCCTTGTCAAAATCCTTCTCCAGCGTCCGGCCTACAGCCGTGGCGGTCATAGAAATCGCGAACAGCTGCTGGGAGACAGCATCATGCAATTCACGCGCAAGCCGCTGACGCTCCTCCATAATAGCAGATACTCTGGCCTGTTCCGCGAGCTTTGCGTTATTTGTAGACAAGCGCTGTAGCGTTGTCACTTGGTTTTCCCATTTTCCGCTGATTCGGCCCAATTGTTCTCCGAGCCTTCCCAGCTCATCGTCACCCAAGTCAGGCATAGATAGCGTTAGGTTGCCCTTCTCCCACAATACGAGGGTTTCTCTCAAGCGTTCCAACTTTCGCTTTACACGAAAGCTCTGATAGAACCCAAAGCCAACTCCGAACCCCATGGGTAACAGAATTAGTGTGAATGCCGTGCGTAATCCAATCATCCAGCTTTCAAAAGGCTTCAAATAGCCATATGTATACATGGTGTACAATATCACAAGCAGCATGACAAAAGAGAACAGAGCCCCCTCACCCATACTGCGTGACATCATGTTTTTGTTCTTTTTTTCCATATGGGGACCCTCCCTTCTGTATCAAACTAATCAGGATAATCGCACATCCAAATCTCCCATCAAATAAGACACACTAAACTTCACCTTATATTCACTGCTATCATAGTTAGGGGATTTCCAATTCAGACGGTTCAGCATACCTGTATCGCGCCCATTACCGAATTCAATCGATCCAAAAAGCACAAAGGCTTCAATTTCCACACCATAATCATCCGACAATTGAATGTCCATATCACCAAAGATCCCTTGAAACAGCATAACTGTTTCTTTTTGCTCCGCCATAGCCAGCGAAAGATCAAGATCAGCTTCCCCGAGGATATGCCATGAACTAAGACTGTGCATCACCCAAGGTGAGCGATCCCAGTCAAATCTAGACGAGAAGTTCTGCTTCTGCATAAACCCTTCCTTACGCTGAACTCTTTTGGATTTAGTAAAAAACATTCCCAAAGAGATCAAACAAATCCCCAGTACGAGCACTAAATGATCCAGCAAAAGCAGTATAGCGCCAATTCCGAGCAGCTTATAACCCTGCTTCACCTTGCCTGACGTTGTACGGTAGACCCCTAGAAGCAGGAATAGAAGCGCGACAATGGAGAAAAAGCCGAGCCATCTACCAAAAATCATCATGCAGCCAACACCGATCAGTCCGATGGCAATCAAACGGTTTCGTTTATCCATTTCGCACCTCCCAAAAGTTTTGCTAAGCAAAACTTTCTTCAATAGTATCCGTGAACTAATAGTCACTCCGAGGAATGTTTGGACTTTCGTTCGCTGTTGCTCCTACAGTTCCAAACTTCCTCTCCCTGACTATTCACCGGATTAAAGTTAAAGTTTTGCTTCGAAAAACATACTCAGTAATATATTATAGCCAGCCGCTATAAAAGCCATATCGGTATGGAGATCCATACCGTATGGCTTCTTCTTGTCCAGCATATCATATCTACTTAAGTTTTAGGAACAGGATTTATTCTTCTTTTTTGTTTAAAGAAGGAGCCGCTGGTGTATCATTCAGCTTGCTTTTCAATGCAGCCAGTTGCTCATCCACTTTCAGTTGCTTCTCAACATCCACTGGTTTAGTGTAAGCCGCGGATGGGCTGTAAGGTGCACGCAGTACATCTGCTTCTGCTTCAAGCTGCATAATTTTTTCTTCCATCCGGTGGAATCCGAGTGAGGCACTGCCACTTTCGATGGAATGTACACTGCTGATTTGCGACATTTGTTTCTTCGCTTTAGCCATTTGAGCACGGGATACGAGCTCGTTACGCTTGTTGCGCAGCTTGTAGAATTCATCCTTCATATCGTGCAGCTGTCCTACCAATTCCTTCGCTTGCACTTCAGCTTGAGCGTGAAGATCGCTGTATTCCGCTTGTTTTTGATCGAAGTAGATTTTTTCCTCCAACAGTTTGCGAGTCACTTCTTCTTGGCCGTTTTTCAATGCCAGTTCAGCTTGTGCTCCGCGTTGTGCAGACATTTTTGCTGCTTCTTCCACGCGTTGCTTCATGCGGCGTTCGTTCGCCATTTGTTTAGCAACTGTAACTTCAGCTTCGTGAATTTCAGCCTCCATATCGCGCAGATATTGGTTAAGCATTACGATTGGGTCCTCTACCTTATCCAACAAGTCATTTACCGACGCCTTAGTCATATCTTTAATTCTTTGAAATACTCCCATGATTACAATTCCCCTTTCTCATATTTAGACAGTTTTTGTTTTAGTTCTTCTACTTCTTTTTGCAGAGCCTTCTTCTCGATATCCTTCATCATCGCATCCAAACCGGAATCCGGAGCGGAATATGCGTTATTCTTCTCAAAATTAGGATTGTAGTTAGGTTGGCGTCCATAAGATCCATGTCCGCCATGCGGTCCGTGTCCATGTTCGGGTCTACCTGAGTAAGGACCATCGAATGGACCACCAGGTGCACCAGGGCCTGGTCCGAAAGGATTATAATGCGTAGGCTCCTTCGGAATAACCAATGCTGCAATGAAATACACTGGAATCACGGCGCCTCCTGTAAACGGAATGCTGACCAGTAACAGAATCCGGAATAGCGTGGAATCAATACCGAGTGTCTCAGATAATCCACCTGCAAGACCCGTCATCACTTTATCTCTAGTTGAACGATACAATCGACTCATAGCGCTACTCCTTTCCACCATTGTTCAGTTTCTCCTTTAAGCGAGCCATTTCTCTTTCGAGTACGGTTGCTACAGTCTCACCTGCTTGCACAGCATATTCCTGTCCCATGCGCCGCACATCGCGGAGGCTCTTCGCTTCTAATTCCCAATCTGACATCCGATCTTCCAGACGTCCGAACATTTTGGGAACATCACCACCGTTGCCATAAGCACTTGCTCTTTGATTCATACGTTGCTGTAGTCTCAGCGACTCCATCCGTGCTGCATAATACTGACGTTTGCTGTACACCGTCTGATACTCTATTTTCAGCTCATTCAGCTGTCCTTCAAGTTCAAACAAGGATTGCTTACTTTGTTCAAGTAGCCCGCTGTACTGCTCCAACTTTTCCTCGTGGATAATTTTTTCTTGTAAAGCCAGCTTTGCCAGATGATCTTCGCCCGCTTTTAGTGCGAGTAGCGCCTGTTCCTCACGTTTGTTTCGCATGGCAGTCGCTTGATTCACTTGCTGCTGCAGTTGCTTCGTATGGGAAGCGTATTGCTGATACAATCTTTCAGCTTCACTGATTTCCTCACGAGTTGAATGTAGAAATTGATCAATCAGCTTCACAGGATCTTGGCTTTGCTCCAGACGTTCATTTAAATTAGCTACGGTAATATCCCTCATGCGACGAAAAACACTCATAATCTCCTGCTCCCTCCCTGCTTCTTATTTAAGTACAATCCTTCTTAATAAGTACCATTTCTTCTACCCTTTAAGGCATACACGCCCCATACGATCAACGCCACACCTAGCAGTGGTCCGATGATCCAGGAAAGCTTCGCGATCAAGGTCATGACACCAATGAACATTAATACCCAACCGATAATCTTGCGTCCGCTCTTAATCCCATAGTACCCGAGAACAACCAGCAATACTGGGAACAGTAGTCTGAAAATACCGTGAATCAGAGGAAGCGCTAAACCGAGCAGCATTACCGCACCAATCACAATCAGTACAACCGCCAATCCGTTTCCTTGTCTTCTTTGCATTATTTTCTCACCGCCTTTCGTTGTCCTTAACCTTATAGCCTTATTCTAGAGCAATTCGCAGACTTTCAAAACAGACCAACGACGGTTTTTGGTACTGGACCTTAGTCGAGGTAGCTGTGCGACTGCAGACCACTACAGGGCTAGCAAAGCACTTTTCCTCAATGAAATCGCAACTTTAATGAGAAAAAGCCCCAATTTCGGGGGCTAAGCCTTCGAGTACATTCAGAATCAACGTATCGGCAAAAATATAGAAAAAACACTCCCTTTACTTAGCTCTGATTTCACCTTTATATATCCACCCTGCTCAGCAACAATTTTGCGGGCTAAGTAAAGCCCAATGCCAACACCTTCAGTTCCATTGGAACCCGCTCCTCGATAAAACCGTTTAAAAATGTCATTGATCTCAGCGGAAGGAATTCCGATTCCACCATCGGCAACATCAATCCTTGCAAACAGATCATACCGCTGAAGTGTAATCCTAATACTGCCGGGCCCAAGTGTATATTTCAGAGCATTATCGATGATGTTATAGATAGCCTCCCCCATCCATTTTGGGTCATGTTGCAGCGCAAACCCCTGATCCGCTTCCAGTAAAATCTCTATATTCTTTTGTTCAGCTGCTGGAAATGCCTGTTTGATGGCTGACAGCACGGTGTTCTCAAGATTAAGCTTCTCCGCATGGAGCTCTATAATACCGGATTCGAGCCGTGATAACTTGATCAGATTCTCCATGAGCCAAGATAACTTCTCAATCTGGCTTCCCATATGGCGAGTAAATTCACTGCGTTTTTCAGCGGGGAGCCCTTCATCCATCAGAAGACTGTTATACATTCCTAAATTAGCTAAAGGGGTCTTGAGTTGATGAGAAATATCAGAAATTAATGTTTTGACCTCCTGACTCTCTTCACGGTAACGCTGCTTCTGCGAAGACAACAGCTCAGATAGCTGAATGACCTGATGCTGTAATTTGGAGAGTAGTGTATCCTCCTGCACCGGGAACATTTGAGTCATTTGTCCATTGATAAGCTCTTGAATCAATCCCGACAATGATGATAGCGTGTTTAGCATTTCTTTACGAAGTGCGAGCACAAAACTTATAAACAGCAAAGCCATCATGCCAACAAACACCATAGCTCCTATAATTACAGATCGCTCAGGCTTATAATAGATAAGCAAAGAGCCGAACAAAGCCACAATAACAGCAAAAAGGACGAAAGAGCTCCAAATAATTTTTGAAAAAGGGTTCTTCATCCTTAATCTCCCCATGTGTAGCCAATGCCGAATACGGTTTTAATGTATTGACAATCTTTAGGATCATCCTCAATTTTAGCGCGCAGCCTACGAATGTTTACGCTTAGTGTATTCTCATCCACGAAATTACCTTCTATATCCCATAGCTTCTCCAGCATTAACCTCCGGGTAAGAACCTGACCACTATTCTCGGTTAAGATGGCAAGTAGGCGATACTCATTGGTGGTTAGTTTGATCTCCTGCCCATATTTGTAAACCTTCATTTTGGCTGAGTTAATTGTAATAGTCTTATATTGAAACAGCTCCGAGCTTCCATCAGTACCTGTTCGTCGAAGTACAGCTTTCACACGTTGTAAAAGAACGACCATACTAAACGGCTTTGCAATATAATCATCTGCACCGAGCCCAAATCCAGTGACCATATCCTGCTCAGTATCGTTGGCAGTCAGAAAGATTACCGGGATGGAGCTCATTCGCCGAATTTCCTGACACAGTGCAAGACCACTCCCGTCTGGAAGATTAATGTCCAAAAGGACCAGACCGAGGGTCTGATCCTGAATTTTAGAAGCTGCTTGTTGATAAGAGTAGGCTTGAATAATATTAAAGTTTTCTTTTTCAAGCATGAACTTTAGCCCCTCGTTTAAGAGACGGTCATCCTCTACAATTAGAATGTTTGTCATTGAAACTCACCTCTATACCTATCATTGTAACAAGCAGAGGAAGGCTACGCTGTAAATTAATTAGCTCTATTTGTCAGCAGAAAATAAAGTATTAGACGGGATGGCTTTATTCCACTTGGGTTTTCTAATTGTCATACCGTTAGACTCCATAAAATAAGTTATAGACTGAGCGTTGAAATTGAAACAGCGACAGCCAAGGACAAGAAAATAAAGTTCTAGACTGTCGCTGTTTTATTGAACAAACGTGTCCCGTTAGCGGAACAGTTTATAAATCGAGAACCGGAACCGGTCCGTCCATCCAGTTCAGCTGGCTATCCATCATAAACTGAACCGACCAATGATGCTCTGCCTGATACCAGTTATTAAATTCCACAATACTCTCATACAGATTCTCGACGGCTTCCGGCGTTCGTTCTTCCAGTACCCGATGGACGTCCGCCAACAAATTCTCTGGCTTCTTTTCAACCCCTTCCAGAACCTTTAAGAACCACTTATAAGAAGGGAACAGCGTTTCGTTGTGTACCAAAATCAACCTACCTGCGAAAAAGGCATAGTGGGTCAAACAGTAGTCGATTAATAAACGATTGTTGCGTTTCAGTCCTTCGTAATAATACCATTTCCAGGTTTCGAATTGTGCATAGAACTTCTGCATGTTCTCTGCCTTTTTCTCCACCGGATATCGGGGAGCGTATTGGACCAACTGTTCCAACCCCTCGATATTGGAATAGGTGACGAACGCATCCTGGAATGCGAACTTAGCAGGATCGCTGCCGGATTCGGCCACTTGCTTGATGTAGGAAGCGGACACAACTTTCCCGTCCACGTAACCGCCTTCATAAGAACAGGATTCCGTTTCGAAATACCCAAGATTATGGATGGAACAAGCTTTTTTGTAATCCTCTTCAGAAAGGACGATCATAATGTCGATATCAGAGGTTTCGTTGGCAAAGCCATGCGCCACGGAACCTCCGATGATGATCCCTTGTACGTCGGGTCTGGCTTTAAGCTTGTTGGTGATGGCATCAATGGCAGCTTGATGATGGGGATACATAATACATCAACTCCGATAAAATTAATATAAGAATTAATTAGTAAGCAAATACGTTAATCATAATTAAATAATATTCCACTTTTGAAATTCCCGCAATCCCCCGAATGAATCAATCGTCTTATAGATAACTGCCCGTTAGCGTAATGGGACGTTACCAGTCTAATTATTTATTTTCTTAGTCTATAACTTTATTTTTAGAGTCTAACACTTTATTTTTCAGTCTAGAACTTTATTTTCTTTTGACACTATTCCATTTGCCGCAGACGTTCCACAATGCTGTCCTTTTTAATTTGCTTGTAAGCAATTAGCGGAACACTCAGGCAAACCGCAAAAACGAGTACAATTGCAATAGAAAGCGGAAGGGTTGGGAAGCTAAACACAGCATAAGTAGCTTCTTGGCTAAACAGGCTATAAGCACCGTAACTGATTAATGTGCCTATTGTTGAGATTAGCAATGTCGATAGGATCGCATAACCTGCCCCTTCAAACAGTAACAGCTTTCTCATCTGCTTAGAGGTCATCCCGATGCTCTCCATCACTGCGAATTCCAGCTTTCTAGCTACAACCCCTGTATACATAATATTAACGTAATTCAAAATGCCAATCAGCGCTAGAATGAGCGCAATTCCGCCACCCATAATGTAAAAGGTTAGCTTAGCCGATTCCATGAACTTTTCCATATACAGCTTCGACTCCAGCTTCAGCTCACCATCTCCGCCGATGAGTCCTTCCAATTGATCGGTAATCTGCTTCCAGTCTTTCGGACCAGCATTAATATACACTTTACTTATAAGCGGGTTACTCATGAATTTCTTTATAGCAGTGTGGCTGATATAGACATTCGGAGCCACAAAATGTGAAGATCCCAGTGAGCTGAAATCACCAAGCCCTCCAATTTCGAAAGATTGTGCGGCCTCGCTTTTTATAGGACTGATTTGAAATGAATCTCCAACCTTAAGACCACCGAGACTAAAATTGTCCAGCAAGGCAATCTCACCTTTTTCAAAACGTTCCATATCTACAGTAAACCCTAATTTCTCCTCCAACTTTCTGACCTGATCTGAGTCTAACCCGGTAACACGGGTCATTGAGAACATCCCTTGCCCCTTAGCCAATTGTTCATCAGCAGGGCGTTCTGTGTGATATGATTTCGCAAATTCATCTACATACTTTCCGAATACCTTAGGGTCATATTTCATCTCAGCCATTCCAATATAAGCCTTGAAGACCTCTTTTACTCCCTTCATATCCTGAATTTCCTTGATCATATCCTCTGAGATCTTGGCCTTCTCTTCCCCCTCAAATCCAAAGGACATCGTCTGATTCGACAGCGTGAAGTCATTATCCATATATTCCGATATAAAATGATCTGTACTCATACTAAGCACAAGTGTATTGATTACCAGAAAAGTCGTCAGCCCAAGAAATAAAGAGAGAAATACAACCATTGCCCGTTTCTTCACTCTGAAAATATTTCGCCAGGCCAGTCGATGCAGCTTAGAACCGCCAGTTCCACGCTTCTTCTTAGCTTTAACCATCGTCCCTGTATATCTTACTGCTTCTATTGGAGAGACTTTACCAGCGATGGAGGCAGGTTTAATAGCACTGAACATGGTGGTCAGCCAAGCAAACAACGCAGCTCCAATAAAGATTAATGGGTGAAATGAAATCTCCACACCCGTATCCAATTCAGCTGTACTCATAGCCAGTGGAACAAGTACGAAAGAAGTTACAGCTCCTGCGGCAAGTCCCAGTGGAATTGCTATAAGTGCTAACCTTGAGGCTTGAGCTCTGACTATTTTTTTAATCTGCCGCTGTGTTGTTCCTAACGTTCTAAGCAGACCGTAGAACCTTGTATCCCGTGAGACAGAAATGTAAAGCACATTATAAATCAATAAATAACCGCTCAGCATAACAAATAGTATTATTCCGGCGTATCCAATCAAAGTCGCTGTTCTGTCCGAAGAGGTAGTAGACCTGTAAGAGACTGGTTCAAGCTTCTGACTCTCTCCCAAAGTGATATCCTGTTGCAAACGGGAGAGGAGTTCATCCGTATTTTTCTCATGAAAAAGAATAGTGGCATTTTTGGGATTCTTAAGATCTACACCATGAGCTGTAGCAAAAGCCCCCGATACCAGCACCGCTCCAGTATTTCCGGTACGGACATGACTGTAATCGGTAAACCATCCACTTAGTATGAAGGTGTTGCTCTCTTGCGATTTCACCCCATCGCGGGTAACGGAGTAAGTTAACGGCAAGCTCATACCAATCTTTGGAGCATCTATCCCCATCGACTGTAAAATCCATAAAGGAACAGCGATTTCATTTTCCTTCTCTGGATATGTCCCCTCTAGACCATCGATTACAGGCTTACGCATGTCCGTCCATTCAGTAGGGTCATACCAGAGGAGAGCTAAATTAAGATCTCCTATTTCTGGCGTATGGATCACATTACCTACTCTGGACTGAAGTCCGATGGACTTAATATAGGAAAGTTCCTTTAACTTGTTTATTTGTTGTTCTGACGGGGAGGTTAAGTAGGCATTGGCCATCGTCCCGGTTATTTTTAATTCCTGCATTTCGAAGGTTTTGTAGTTGCTCAGCCCAATACTAAAAAAAGAAGTAATGAGCCAAGTGGTGAGAATTATCGCCAGAATCACAAAACGATTTCGGGTCCGATTGGCTTTCAGACTTCTACTCGTCAGCTTCTTAACAATTGGTTTATTGCTGTTTGGAAACATCATCACAATGCCCCTCCAGTAATTTTACCGTCCTCTATCCGGATGGTCCGGTCTGCAAGCTGAGCAATCTCTTCATTATGAGTAATCATTAGAATCGTCTGATTAAACTGTCTGCTCGTTACTTTGAGTAATCCAATGACCTCCTGGCTGGTGATGCTGTCCAAGTTTCCTGTAGGTTCATCGGCTAGGATAATGGAAGGTTTTGCAGCCAAGGCCCGTGCTATAGCTACTCTTTGCTGCTGACCCCCTGAAAGCTGACCGGGGAGGTTGTCCAACTTTTGCGAGAGTCCTAACGTATTCACAATATGATCCACAAATTCCTTATCTATCTTGTTTCCATCCAGTTCAATAGGCAACACAATATTCTCGTATACATTCAGAATCGGCACCAGATTATAGTTCTGAAATACAAATCCGATCTTTCTTCTTCTAAATACCGTCAACTCGTCATCCTTCATTCCGAAAATATTTTTACCATCTATGATCACCTGTCCATCAGTTGCTCGATCAAGTCCGCCAAACATATGTAATAACGTTGATTTCCCGCTTCCTGATGTCCCGACAATCGCTATAAATTCACCGTTATTAACTTCCACGTTAATTCCATCCAATGCCTTAACCAAGTTAGTTCCCTTACCGTAATGTTTCGTGAGATTAATCGCGCTAAGTACTGCCATATTCACATCTCCATTCCGCTTTGTTATTCTACAACCCATTATATCTAGCAGTTCTTACATTCTAGTGACACACTAAAATATCCCCACAAAGTGGGGCTTTGCTTCGATGCAACCTCAGGTACTTTGTGAGGGCCCCCAATATATGCTTTCTGAATGCAAAAAAAGACTTGCCCATAATGGACAAGTCTCATTGAATTACTAATTTAACTATTTAAGCTTATTTAAAAGCAGGCAATGCGATATCCGCATAATTATCTTCAAGGAATTTCTTCACTTCAGGGCCGCTAATCCGTTTAGCTAGCTTCTGAATCGCATCAGAGTCCTTGTTGTCTTCACGCGCAACCAAGGTGATTGTGAATTCAGAATCGGCACCTTCAGTAATCAGTGCATCTTTCTTCGGTGTCAATCCAAGCGGGCTAGCATAAGCCGGAGTCATTGCCACTAGATCGCCATCATCCAGCATACGAGCCAACATCAATAAATCTACTTCTTCAAACTTAAAGTTTTTTGGATTTTCTGTAATGTCTGCTTGTGTAGCTTGAATACCCACGCCCTCTTTTAGCTTAATAAGATCAGCTGCAGCGAACATTTGTAAAGAACGACCAATATTCGATGGATCATTAGCCATTACTAACGTTGCACCTTCAGGAAGATCAGCTACATTCTTGTAACGCTTGGAGTAACCACCGTATATAGCGTCATATACAGGTTGTACCTCTACCAGATTTGAGCCTTTGCTCTCATTAAATTGCTTCATATAAGGAACGTGTTGAAAAAAGTTAGCATCTACCTCTTTATTCGCCAAAGCCTCATTAGGCTGTACATTGTCAGATAGCACAACGATTTCAAGATCAATGCCATCTTCCTTCAGAAGTGGCTTCACAATATCCAGAATTTCCGTCATTGGTGGAATCAAAGTAGCAATCTTTAATTTCGTTAGTTCATCGCTACCTTTTACAGAATTGTTCTCTGCTGCTTTATTAGAGCCACAACCCGCTACGACCAATACCATTAACATAAGCACAACTATCATTGATTTTTTCATTACTACAACTAACCCCCAGTTTATATATTCAATCATTTTGTATTACAAAATTTGATATACGGGTTGAACGATTAACGCTTATCTAACAGCCGTGAGATCGTACCTCCTGTGAATTGAACCAACTGAACCAATATAATCATCACGATAATCGCATAGATCATCACTTCAGTCTCAAAACGCTGATATCCATACCGGATCGCAAAATCACCAACCCCGCCCCCTCCGACAACCCCCATTACAGTTGAGTAAGAGATAAAACTAATCGTAGAGGTAGTGAGTCCGAGCACTAGCCCCGAACGTGCCTCAACATACAGGAATTTAAAGATCAACCCTAGCTTCGAAGCTCCCATAGACAAGGCCGCCTCTATGACTCCTTTAGGAACCTCCAACAAAGACTGCTCCACCAGACGGGAGTAATAAGCAATGGCAACAATGGATAACGGAACCGTGGCTGCCATGGTTCCAATCGCAGTTCCGACTAGGAAACGAGTGACCGGAATGAGTGCAACGACAAGCAGCAGGAATGGAAACGAACGAATAATATTAACGATGCTGTTGAGCACCAGAGACAATGCTTTATTCTCGTAGAGCTGACCTTTTCGGCAAAAAAACAACAACGTCCCGAGCGGAAGGCCAAGCAGCAATGCGGCACCGACAGAAATACCGACCATGACAAAGGTTTCCCCGATCGATTCCCACATCTGTGCCTGATATTGAAGTACACTATCAAACATGTATTTCCCCCGCTTTACCCAGAATTTGATCCCGGTACGAGCCAGTACGAACTGCAGCAGGTCGGAAATCACCGTCTTCGCGAGAGAAGGAATCTACGATTCGTCCATTTTCCATCACGGATACGTGAGTGCATATACTTTTGACAACATCCATCTCATGCGTAACAATCACTACTGTAACCCCGAGGCTTGAATTAATATGCTTCAGGACGTCCAGAATATCCGCAGTTGTTCCTGGATCAAGGGAGGAGGTGGGTTCGTCACATAGCAATAGTCCTGGACTGTTCGAAAGCGCCCGGGCGATCGCCACACGTTGTCGTTGTCCTCCGCTTAGCTGTGCAGGATATTGCGCTGCCTTATCTGCCAATCCGACAAAATCAAGACATTCCTTTACCCGTTTCATCCGTTCACGCTTCGGCACCCCTGCCAATTCCAATGGAATCGAAATATTGCGGCTTACCGTGACGTTATTGACCAGATTAAATTGCTGAAAAATCATCCCAATCTTTTCCCTAGCTTTCCGTAGTTGTTTACTCGGCATTTCGGTTAAATTATACCCTTCTACGGTAACTGTCCCTTGATCTGGCTTTTCCAGCAGATTAATCAATCGCAGCAGCGTGGATTTCCCTGCCCCGCTTTCACCAATGATACCGTGAATCGATCCTTTCTTCACATCAAGCGATACATCATCCACAGCCTGATACATGCCGTCCTTCAGCTTGAATCCTTTACTCACCCCACTCAGCGATAGGATTGCAAACTCCCCCTTCCTTTCCATTTATTCTGAAACCCTCTAAGCCAAGGTTTGTACTATAATTATTTAAAAACTGTTTTACTAAAAATCTCTTTAAATAATAAGGCATTTTATGTTCTGTGTCACCATTTTTATTTAAATGATATATCAGTAAAAAAGGATTACCGTATAAAATCCCTTTGCACCATGCTATTTTTACGTGTTTAACTCCCAAATAAATGACTAAACTTAATCCCTCTTCAAATCAGGATTCTCCTGTTACCTAACTCCTAAACCCCTGTTGCATCTATTTCAAGAACTAGGTCAGCACGAAAAAAAGGATGCTTAAGCACGGTGGCTTAAGTCATCCCTTAATTATTTTGCGTATCCCTGATCTAAAACTTTCCGCCAAGCTCCTTGCGAATCTTCAAGAACACCTGATAGCTGCGCTCCGCGCATTCCGAAATCGCTATCGGATGAAACCCGGGTAAATCTGCATATAGTGTATCATGGAGCGGTTCAACCCATGTAGCCGGCAACACACTTGCTCCAAGCTTCGCTCCCATAATCGACCCCACTGTAGCTCCATTACAGTCTGTATCCATTCCTCCGTATACGGAAGTAACGACCGCTTTTTCGAAATCATTCCCGCCATAGACCAGCGAAGCAGCTACAAGAGCAGCATTATTATTGGTATGCACTGCATCATAGTGGCTGAATGTATCCCAAATCTTACTCACCAACTCACGCTCACTCTTAGCCTTGTGCGCAATATCTATGCCTCGTAGTACATCACTTGCCAGACGACTAGTACTAGGGATCTCACTAAGACCAATCTCTAGGATACGCTCGTTATCTTTTTCAGCAAAAGCCGCCGAAATCATCGCTGCATTAAACATCTCGCCATAGATCCCGTTCTTCACATGTGAAAAAGAAGCATCGCGCCAGCCTAGCTCCGCCGCAAGCTCCGGATGGCCTGCCGCGCCATACGCCAGTCCGTCTGCGCGTATAGCCGCACCAATCCACTCCCGGTATGGATTTAAGTGCATCCGCACTCTTTCCTGCCGCGCCAGCCAATCCGCAGGCTTCTCACCATGTAAATGAGATGTCTCCTGCGCAAAATTCATATACGACTGTGTCTCAGCCGTACATACCTGAGCATATGTCAGATGTTTATGCCAGAGCTTTCCGATATCCCAAGAATCCCAATCCAGTCCTTTCTGCTCCAGCAGCATAAGGCCCAAAACCGTGTAACGAATATCGTCATCGCTTTCCATAAACTTGATTGTCTCTTGGGTACTAGCATAAGTCCAATCACTTAAACCAAGACCATATTCTGCCTCTGCCCGTGAATGACCAGGCGTATAGCCGGTAATTGGCCATGCATCCGCACCTCGGAACCACAGCTCAATATTCTCCCAGCCCGGGCGTCCATCTTTACCGTAGAGGTAGTCCCAATACTCCAGTGGTTTTCCGAGTGCACAGCCAACACTTCTACCCAGCCAAGCACCATAGAACTTGTCTCTCCACTCCGCCTCGCTCCATTCTGGATGCAGCTTACGTGGACCTTCTGGACGTAGACGACGAATCTCTTCCAGTGAAGAGGGCTCTTCATAAGGAAAGTCCTCAGCAACCGTGAGCTCCATCAACTCGTTGTATACTTGCATCAGCTTAATCTCATCGGCACCTGCAGCAGCTAGTTTATCCGCGAAGCCGTCAATCTTGCAGCCTTCTTCTCCACGCTGAACCAATTCAAACTGAACCGTCTCCTGAAGTCTCTCCCATCCTGCCATAGGTTAATTCCCTTCAGCCGCAAGCAGCTCTTGATCTAGCTTTTCCAGTGAATCAAAGATCAGTTTCATAAATGCTTCCCGGTCTACTCCCACCAGAACTTCTACATTTGCTGGACGATCTGTCTTCTTTCGTTTGTCTGCAACCGTCATTCCACGTGTTAGCTTGCCTTCTGTCTCCACCGTTACATACAGATGCTCGGATACAAACAGTTCAGGGTGCAAGAGCCAAGCTACTGCACATGGATCATGCAGCGCACTGCCAACATAGCCCATTTTCTTTCCGTAAATCGAATAGAAATCTAGCAGCTCTCCGACCATAGTGGACACTGGCCCACGCTCTTTCAATGCTACGATCTCATCTTCGAAAATCGCTGCCTTATCGGTCACATCCAAACCACTCATCGTAATCGGTATACCAGATTCAAACACGATACGAGCGGCTTCAGGATCTACATAGATGTTAAACTCCGCAGTAGAGGTTACATTTCCATAAGAAATTCCTCCGCCCATTAATGAGATCTTTTCAATTCTTTCTTTAATCTCCGGATATGCTGTAATTAATAGCGCAATATTCGTTAAAGGAGCCATCGGTACGAGCGTAATTTTCTCCTCCGAAGAACGGATAATATTCAGCATAAATTCCACAGCGCCTTCTTCTACAGGGCGGAATTTACTTGGCGGCAATAGTGGGCCGTCCATGCCAGATTCACCATGCGCTTCCTCACCTGTAACAAGCTTGCCGAACAGCGGACCCGCAGCCCCTTTGGCTACAGGAATATCCGCATTCACGAAACTGATCACTTTAAGTGCGTTTTCAGTGATTTTATCGAGGATCTGGTTTCCTCCAACCGTTGTAATCCCGCGCAGATCCAGCTTCTCCGAATTTGCTATTGCAAGCAGGATTGCGATAGCGTCATCATGCCCTGGATCGCAGTCAATAATAATAGGTGTTCGCATAGTCATTCACTCCTTAGTTGTATAAATCCTCGTTACTCCTATCGCTATTTCACTAGCGGGCTCTTTAGCTTTTTGTTCTTCTTCCGTGTCTCAGATACAGCATAGATCACTAGTCCAATTACCGTTGCTACATAAGGAAGCGTCGCGATAAGTTCTGCAGGAATCTTCAGGACCTGTAGCGCATTCGACAAGGCGTCTGCCGTACCAAATAATAGAGAGGTTAGCGCCGTGCCTACTGTCGTACTTCTACCCATAGACTCTGCGGCAATCGCAATCCAGCCCCGACCAGCGATCATATCGCGAGTGAACAGTGACAGGTAACCCATCGACATGTAAGCCCCGCCCAAACCAGCGAAAAATCCACTAAGTAGCAAAGCCATATACTGTATTTTCACAACACTTACGCCTACAGATTGAGCAGCATGTGGATTTTCACCCACTGAACGAATGCGCAGACCAAGCGGTGTACGGTTTAAGAGATAGTAGACAACAAACACAGCAATAATAGATACATACGTCAAAATGTGATGACCTGATAGAATAGGCCCAAGCACCGGAATATCCTTCAGCAAAGGAATCTCTACACTAGGTAGCACTTTACTTGCCAGAGAAGTAGAAGAACCCTTATCTCCACTAAGCAGATAAAGAATAAACACGGTTCCTCCCGAAGCGAACATATTAATAGCTACGCCGCCGAGAATGATATGTGTTTTGAATTTCAGTGTGAAAAAAGCTAATATTCCAGCGATCAATGTTCCGGACATCACAGCCCCAAGTAAACCTACCCACGCGCTATGCGTGTAGCTGCTTACAATGACACCAGCTAAAGCCGCGACAAGCATGATGCCTTCCATACCGATGTTGATGATACCCGCTCTATTAGAGATTAATGCTCCAAGCGCAGCGAATAGAATCGGTGTTGTCACTCGAAGGACAGAGAAAGCAAAGTCAGTCGTAAAAATCACATCAAACAAACTGTTCATGCTTCCTTCGCCTCCTTCAAGAGCATCCGATTTTTCCAGAACTTCAGGAATTGCTCAGCCGAAATCAGAAGAATGATAATTGCCTGTATGATAGAAATCATCTCAGAAGGTACATCAGACAGACGTGCCATCATATCGGCTCCGATCCGGATATACGCAAGGAACAATGCAGCACCGATTACGGATAGCGGATTATTCTTGGCTAACATCGCTACAAGAGCACCGTCTAAGCCATAGCCTGGTAACGAAGTCCATTGGAATCGGTTATACATCCCTAGCACTTCTACGGAACCACCCATCCCCGCAATAAAACCAGCAATCAAGTGAACCAGTATAATAACCTTCGCGGTCTTCATGCCTGAATAACGTGCAAAGTTCCGGTTGATGCCTGTCATACGCAGCTCGTATCCCCATTTAGTCTTGTATAAAAATAGATGCGCTGCAATAATAAGCACGATAACGATGATCAGTCCGGTATGAATACGAGTGCCAGGTACCATCTTACTCAGCAGTGCCGTTTTCTCGAATTTGTAGGATACATTGGCGAACGCTTTTGCATCACGTAAATGATAGTTCAGTAGATATAAACCTACTCCAAACAAAATATTATTGAACATCAAGGATGTAACCAGCTCATTGGCATTCCATTTGGCTTTGAGGATCCCGGGGATTGCAGAGAGCAGCGCCCCTACAATAGAACCCGCAGCAATAGCTACGATCGGATGCAGCCAGCCGTCCAGCGTTAAATGAATCGCCAACACGGAGGTTACAACACCGGAGAAATAGAAAATCCCTTCAGCACCCAAGTTGAACATATTTGCTCGGAATAACAAGGAAACCGCTAGCCCTGTGAACATGAGCGGAATAGCCATCTCAATGACGTTACCGATATGACCTTTACTGGATAACGGCTCAAATAGGAATATACCAATCGTCTTCACCGGCTGATTACTGACCAATGAGATGATCAGAAAAGCAATGGCGAGTGCAATAACGATTACCGCCGATGTTCGAATGTATTCAAAATATTTTACTTTAAACATGATTTACGGCCCTCCTGATGTGCTCCTCGTCCTGTCGATGAATCCCTAGCATATAAAGCCCTAATTCTTCTTCACTAACCTTAGAAGGCTCCTCGAAAAAGGCAACAATCTTTCCTTCATACATCACTAGTAGACTATCGCTGATCTCTAAGATCTCATTTAAATCTGCCGACACTAGCAAAATCGCACAATCGTCTGAGCGTAGCTCCAAAAGCTTCTGATGTATGAACTGAGCTGCGCCTATATCCACACCCCGTGTCGGCTGCTCTGCAATAAGCAGTTGCGGTTCAGTAGAACACTCTCTAGCTACGACAACTTTCTGCATGTTACCACCTGATAACATACCTATTGGCTGAGAAGGTCCAGAACAGCGGACTTTAAATTCCTCTACAAGTGATACGGCTAGCTTAGCAATTCGTGATCCATTCAAAAAAGGACCTTTATTCATTTCCTTTGTACGATACTGAGTGGACAGCAGATTATCCGCTATGCTCGCATCACTAGCTATCCCTTGATGCATCCGATCCTCTGGGATATAAGAAACACCCAACTTACGAATATCCAAAATATCCGATTCTCGAATATCCTTTCCCTTCACTAGCACAGAACCCTGGCTTGAAACCCCTCTTAAGCTCCCTGTAAGAGCCTCAATGAGCTGTGTCTGCCCGTTTCCTTCTACACCAGCAATCCCGACGATCTGTCCTCCGCGTACCGCAAAATTAATATCTGATAGCAACGCTTTGCCGTGTGCATCATTTACACCTAGACCTTGCACAGTGAGCACCGCCTCACCAATAGACAGAATCTCCTTGTCATATTTCAACACAACATCTCTACCCACCATGAGTCGGGAAATTTCTTGCTCCGTGACATCCTTCGTTTGGAAGACACCTTCACTACGTCCACTACGCATAATCGTAATTCTGTCGCAGATCGCTTTCACTTCTTTCAACTTGTGTGAAATAAACACAATCGTATGTCCCTGCTCTCTTAATTGCTTAAGCTCACGGAACAATTCTTCTGTTTCCTGTGGGGTTAACACCGCGGTCGGCTCATCTAGAACTAGGATTTTCGCACCACGCAGCAACGCCTTCAGGATCTCAACCTTTTGCTTCATACCAACCGTAAGATCCTCCACTTTTGCTTTTGGATCCACTGCCAGATTGTATTTTTTCGCAGTCTCTTCGGTCATGCGCACGGCTTCAGCATAATTGATGCCGACTCCCTTACGGGGCTCCATGCCCAGCACCATGTTCTCTGCTACCGTAAAAGAAGGAACCAGCATAAAATGCTGGTGAACCATACCGATCCCTCTATCAATGGCATCCTGAGCCGATTGCAGCTTCACTTTTTCTCCCTTGATATAGATCTCACCTTCACTAGGCTCTTCCATGCCGAACATGATCTTCATTAAAGTTGATTTACCCGCGCCGTTCTCGCCCGCAATCGCGTGAATTTCTCCCTCACGTAAAGAAAAATGCACGTCTTTATTTGCAACGACGCCATTGGGATACACCTTCGTAATTCCCCGCATTTCCAACAGAGCTTTGTTCATCGGTCTCAACGCCTTTCCACTTGGAGGTCTGCAAAAATATACAGCTGGAATTCTTCTAATAGAAGAATCTCCAACTGTAGGTTTATCACTTTATAGCTATACTTAAGGCTTAACTGCGTTACGAATGGCTTCTACTTCTGAGGTTTCCATTCCCATCGCGTTATCTACTGTAATTTCTTTATTGATCAGCTTTTGCTTCACTTCTTCAACTTTAGCCTGAAGATCCGCTGGGAAGACATTTTTATATATCTCATTCTCTGCAATGCCTACACCATCATCTACGAAGCTCAATACATCACGTTTACCCATTTCAAGCGTACCCTCTTGTAATTTCTTCACGGCACCTAGAATAGCACTATCAATCTTTTTAATAGAAGAAGTAACGATCAAGTTTGCTTTTTCGCTATCTGTTTCATTAAGTAACATCGCCTGATCAGAGTCTACGCCAATAGCATATTTCTTCTTCTCTTTAGCTGCATCAAAGATCCCAAGACCTGTACCCCCAGCTACGTTAAAAATAACATCCACACCGGAGTTATATTGAATCAGTGAAAGCTCCTTACCTTTAGCCGGGTTAACGAAATCACCAGCATACGATACAGCTACCTTCACATCAGGATCAACATATTGAGCGCCCTGAATGTAGCCAACCAAGAAAGCGTTAATCCCTGGAATATCCATACCGCCTACAAATCCGATCACATTCTCAGGATTAGCATTAGGCATATCGGATTGTGTAGCTAGCGCCGCTACAGCACCTGCTAGAAAAGATACTTCATTAGTCGCATAAGACATGTTGTACATGTTCTCTGGTGCTTCATCTATATCGGTATCATAGTTAATGAATTTTTTGTCTGGATATAATTCAGCCGTTGCATTAAACATCTCTGTAATTTCCGATCCGCCAGAAATAATAACATCCCAATCCTCAGCGGCGATATCGTTAAACGTAGGGTCCCATTTCGTTTTATCGACACCCATTTCTACAACCTTTGTTTCTGCACCCAGTTCATCCTTAACCTTTTGCAAACCGCTATTCGCAGAGTCAAAGAAAGATTTATCTCCAAGCGTTCCTGGAATCAGAAGTACAACTTTGAGTTTATCTCCTGAACTTGTTTCTCCACCTTCAGCCGCATTAGAACCTGCATTCGCGGAAGATCCATTACTCGACGTATTATTTCCACAGGCTGTGACCATTACCATTACTACTAGCAGCAACAAAGAAAGAGCTTTCTTTTTCATTTTTCTATTCCACCCCTATATATAGTTGGTTAGTAATTTGAGAGGTTCTCCATCTTAGTCTGTTGTATATTTCACGATTTAGATGGAAACTCTCATATTTCATGTAACATTGTCAAAATTTTAATAATTTTAACGAATACACTCAAAAATAGAGAGAAAATTATAATTTTTACGAATAATCCGACTAATTTCCGAACGAGATGGCCAGTCAGGTTGCTAATCTTCGGATTTCTTGATACGATCATATCAAATATTAATGAAAATAATTATATGATTTCGGTCATAATTTTGTACGATTCGGCTAAAACATAATTATTGGAGGCTCATCATGGATCGTGTTCTATATATTGTAAATGCAGCACATGAGGTTAATACCTATATTCCACCACACCAGCATGAATGTTATGAACTAGTCTATTATTTAAACGGATTAGGAACTACCAATGTAGGTTCGCGAAGTTATCATTTTCGTTCTTCTTCATTCGCGCTAATACCACCCAATCATAAACATGACGAGAATCATCGCGAAGACGCTACTATACTATTTGTAGGCTTCCATTCAAATCACCCAAATATGGAGAATTTGCAAGGCGTATATGAAGATGATAAAGACCATACTGTTCTACAGATCTTGCTTCGAATGAAAGCAGAGTTTACGCGCAAACAAGATGGATTCTCTGAACTATTGAACCTTCAAATGAGCGAAATCACTGTTCATCTGATACGGCTTCTTAGCGCCTCTGGGTTTCAATCGCCAACGGAAGACAGAGTCCAATATGTTCTAAACTATATGAATGAGCATTACCGCCATAAGCTATCGGTCGCAACACTCTCTGAGATGTCTGGATACAGCTATGATCGTTTCCGCCATTTATTTAAAGAGCGATTCGGTTCTTCACCTCTTCGCTATCTACTATTGAAACGTCTGGATTATGCAAAGTCTCTCTTGCAACATACCCAAATGCATATCTCAGAAGTATCTGCCGCTGCAGGGTTTGTGAATGACGCTCAATTCTGCAATATGTTCAAACGTGAGGTAGGTCTCACACCGCGGACATTCCGACTAAGCAGTCAATAAAATTACAATTCACTCCGCTTCACATAAAAAAGCCGTTGAATTAGAAGTGTCTCTAATTCAACGGCTTAAGAATAAAAGTTCATAGACAAAGAAAAAAGGTTAGTAAATTCGCTTGTATTAGCAACTTTACTAACCTTTTTGATATACCGGCGAGAGGACTCGAACCTCCACGGTTTCCCTCTCGATTTTGAGTCGAGCGCGTCTGCCATTCCGCCACGCCGGCACATATGAAATTAATGGAGGCGCCACCCAGATTTGAACTGGGGATAAAGCTTTTGCAGAGCTTTGCCTTACCACTTGGCTATGGCGCCATATGAAAACATTGGAGCGGACGACGGGAATCGAACCCGCGACCCTCGCCTTGGCAAGGCGATGCTCTACCGCTGAGCCACGTCCGCATAAAATGGCTGGGGATATAGGATTTGAACCTATGCATGACGGAGTCAAAGTCCGTTGCCTTACCGCTTGGCTAATCCCCAATAACATTTTAAAGTAAAATGGGGCGACTGATGGGTCTCGAACCCACGAATGCCGGAACCACAATCCGGTGCGTTAACCCCTTCGCCACAGTCGCCATATTAAACTGAATTTGTTGCTGTTCTTCTTAAAGTAAATGGGGCGACCGATGGGACTTGAACCCACGAATGCCGGATCCACAAACCGGTGCGTTAACCCCTTCGCCACGACCGCCATATTAAACTTTAGAGAAAGACTTTAGATAAAGATTGGCAGGGGCAGCAGGAATTGAACCCACACCAACGGTTTTGGAGACCGTTGTTCTACCTTTAAACTATGCCCCTAAAAAAATGGTGGGGGATGATGGATTCGAACCACCGAACACGTGAGTGAGCAGATTTACAGTCTGATGCGTTTGGCCACTTCGCTAATCCCCCAAAGATGGTGCCGGCGAGAGGACTTGAACCCCCAACCTACTGATTACAAGTCAGTTGCTCTACCAATTGAGCTACACCGGCATATTAAGTTATATACTACATGGTGGCTCGAGACGGATTCGAACCGCCGACACGAGGATTTTCAGTCCTCTGCTCTACCGACTGAGCTATCGAGCCAAGAAAATGGCGGAACCGACGAGATTCGAACTCGCGATCTCCTGCGTGACAGGCAGGCATGTTAGGCCAACTACACCACGGTTCCAAAAGATATAATTACTTGATGAAAATTGGTTGCGGGGGCAGGATTTGAACCTGCGGCCTTCGGGTTATGAGCCCGACGAGCTACCGGGCTGCTCCACCCCGCGTCGTTCTTAAATGAATATGGTGGAGGCTGAGGGGATCGAACCCCCGACCCTCTGCTTGTAAGGCAGATGCTCTCCCAGCTGAGCTAAGCCTCCGTAAACAACAATTGTTATTGTACCAAAGTCCACTATGTAAAATCAAGTGAAAATTTGGTGACCCGTATGGGATTCGAACCCATGTTACCTCCGTGAAAGGGAGGTGTCTTAACCCCTTGACCAACGGGCCATACTAATTAAAAATTTGTGGCGGAGAGAGAGGGATTCGAACCCTCGAGACGCTTGTGGCGCCTACACGATTTCCAATCGTGCTCCTTCGGCCAAACTCGGACACCTCTCCATATGGCTCCCCGAACAGGACTCGAACCTGTGACAACTCGATTAACAGTCGAGTGCTCTACCAACTGAGCTATCAGGGAATATTCATACCAGGCTTGATGCCTGAAAACTGAATCCGAATTGAATTTGCGTTTTAAGTATAGGATAAGCCCTCGACCGATTAGTATTGGTCAGCTCCATGCATTACTGCACTTCCACCTCCAACCTATCTACCTCGTCGTCTTCAAGGGGTCTTACTAATTGGGAAATCTCATCTTGAGGGGGGCTTCACGCTTAGATGCTTTCAGCGCTTATCCCGTCCGTACGTAGCTACCCAGCCATGCTTCTGGCGAAACAACTGGTGCACCAGCGGTACGTCCATCCCGGTCCTCTCGTACTAAGGACAGCTCCTCTCAAATTTCCTGCGCCCACGACAGATAGGGACCGAACTGTCTCACGACGTTCTGAACCCAGCTCGCGTACCGCTTTAATGGGCGAACAGCCCAACCCTTGGGACCTACTTCAGCCCCAGGATGCGATGAGCCGACATCGAGGTGCCAAACCTCCCCGTCGATGTGGACTCTTGGGGGAGATAAGCCTGTTATCCCCAGGGTAGCTTTTATCCGTTGAGCGATGGCCCTTCCATGCGGTACCACCGGATCACTAAGTCCGACTTTCGTCCCTGCTCGACTTGTAGGTCTCGCAGTCAAGCTCCCTTATGCCTTTGCACTCTTCGAATGATTTCCAACCATTCTGAGGGAACCTTGGAACGCCTCCGTTACTCTTTAGGAGGCGACCGCCCCAGTCAAACTGCCCGCCTGACACGGTCCCCGTACCCGATTAGGGCACTAGGTTAGAACCTAGATACGATCAGGGTGGTATCCCAACGGCGCCTCCACCGAAGCTTGCGCTCCGATTTCTACGGCTCCCACCTATCCTGTACAGATCGTACCCAAATTCAATATCAAGCTGCAGTAAAGCTCCATGGGGTCTTTCCGTCTTGTCGCGGGTAACCTGCATCTTCACAGGTATTAAAATTTCACCGGATCTCTCGTTGAGACAGCGCCCAAGTCGTTACGCCATTCGTGCGGGTCAGAATTTACCTGACAAGGAATTTCGCTACCTTAGGACCGTTATAGTTACGGCCGCCGTTTACTGGGGCTTCGGTTCATAGCTTCGGGTTACCCCTAACCACTCCCCTTAACCTTCCAGCACCGGGCAGGCGTCAGCCCGTATACTTCGCCTTGCGGCTTCGCACAGACCTGTGTTTTTGCTAAACAGTCGCTTGGGCCTTTTCACTGCGGCCCCCTCGTGCTATTCACACTACCGGGGCACCCCTTCTCCCGAAGTTACGGGGTCATTTTGCCGAGTTCCTTAACGAGAGTTCTTCCGCGCGCCTTAGAATTCTCTTCTCGCCTACCTGTGTCGGTTTGCGGTACGGGCACCTTCTCCTGGCTAGAGGCTTTTCTTGGCAGTGTGAGATCATGACCTTCGCTACTACAATTTTCGCTCCCCATCACAGCCCAGCCTTAACGATGTGCGGATTTGCCTACACATCAGCCTCACTGCTTAGACGGACATATCCATCAGTCCGCGTCACTACCCTCCTGCGTCACCCCATCGCTCATAGCGGATTACGGTGGTACAGTAATTTCAAACTGTTGTCCTTCGACTACGCCTTTCGGCCTCGCCTTAGGTCCCGACTTACCCTGAGCGGACGAGCCTTCCTCAGGAAACCTTGGGCTTTCGGCGGATCAGATTCTCACTGATCTTTTCGTTACTCATACCGGCATTCTCACTTGTATGCTGTCCAGCGCTCCTTACGGTACACCTTCAACCCACATACAACGCTCCCCTACCCCAGATACATAGTATCTAGCCATAGCTTCGGTGGTGTGTTTAGCCCCGTTACATTTTCGGCGCAGAGTCACTCGACCAGTGAGCTATTACGCACTCTTTCAATGGTGGCTGCTTCTAAGCCAACATCCTGGTTGTCTGTGCAACTCCACATCCTTTCCCACTTAACACACACTTGGGGACCTTAGCTGATGGTCTGGGCTGTTTCCCTTTTGACAATGGATCTTAGCACTCACTGTCTGACTCCCGGCAATAAGTATATGGCATTCGGAGTTTGACTGAGCTTGGTAATCCTTGCGGACCCCGCACCCAATCAGTGCTCTACCTCCACTACTCTTATACCGAGGCTAGCCCTAAAGCTATTTCGGGGAGAACCAGCTATCTCCGAGTTCGATTGGAATTTCTCCGCTACCCCCACCTCATCCCCGCACTTTTCAACGTGCGTGGGTTCGGGCCTCCAGTGCGTGTTACCGCACCTTCACCCTGGACAGGGGTAGATCACACGGTTTCGGGTCTACGTCCACATACTGAGTCGCCCTATTCAGACTCGCTTTCGCTGCGGCTCCGTCTTCTCGACTTAACCTTGCATGTTAAACGTAACTCGCCGGTTCATTCTACAAAAGGCACGCCATCACCCATAGATAGGGCTCTGACTTTTTGTAAGCACACGGTTTCAGGTTCTATTTCACTCCCCTTCCGGGGTGCTTTTCACCTTTCCCTCACGGTACTGTTTCACTATCGGTCGCCAGGTAGTATTTAGCCTTAGCAGATGGTCCTGCTGGATTCATACGGGGTTTCACGTGCCCCGCACTACTCGGGATCCGTCTCGGAGAGAACACAGTTTAGGCTACAGGGCTTTTACCTCTATCGCGGGCCTTTCCAGACCTCTTCGCCTACCATATTCCTTTGTAACTCCATGTGAGACGTCCCACAACCCCTAAGAGCAAGCTCTTAGGTTTAGGCTGTTCCGCGTTCGCTCGCCGCTACTGACGGAATCACTATTGTTTTCTCTTCCTCAGGGTACTTAGATGTTTCAGTTCCCCTGGTCTGCCTCTACATACCCTATGTATTCAGGTATGAGTAACTGCGAATTACCACAGCTGGGTTTCCCCATTCGGACACCCCCGGATCAAAGCTTGCTTACAGCTCCCCGAGGCAGTTTCGTTGTTCGCCACGTCCTTCGTCGGCTCCTGGCGCCTAGGCATCCTCCGTGTGCTCTTATTAGCTTAACCTTGATTTTTCCACAGGAAAATATCATACGATATCTCTCTTGGAATCATCTCACTAATAACATTTACTTGTTTGCACAAGTTGCTAAAAGATGTTCTAAAACGCAAATTCGTTTCGGTATCCAGTTTTCAAGGATCAAGTCTTACTTGAGAGCTTAAACTCTCAAAACTGAGCAACGAGTGAGTAACAGGCCTAAACCTGAGATTTGGAAGTTTAACTTCCGATTTGAATGTCTTCATTGCAGAAGACGATTCTCCATAGAAAGGAGGTGATCCAGCCGCACCTTCCGATACGGCTACCTTGTTACGACTTCACCCCAATCATCTACCCCACCTTCGGCGGCTGGCTCCCTTGCGGGTTACCCCACCGACTTCGGGTGTTGTAAACTCTCGTGGTGTGACGGGCGGTGTGTACAAGACCCGGGAACGTATTCACCGCGGCATGCTGATCCGCGATTACTAGCAATTCCGACTTCATGCAGGCGAGTTGCAGCCTGCAATCCGAACTGAGACCGGCTTTGATGGGATTGGCTCCACCTCGCGGCTTCGCTTCCCGTTGTACCGGCCATTGTAGTACGTGTGTAGCCCAGGTCATAAGGGGCATGATGATTTGACGTCATCCCCACCTTCCTCCGGTTTGTCACCGGCAGTCACTCTAGAGTGCCCAACATTACTTGCTGGCAACTAAAGTTAAGGGTTGCGCTCGTTGCGGGACTTAACCCAACATCTCACGACACGAGCTGACGACAACCATGCACCACCTGTCTCCTCTGTCCCGAAGGCCGCTGCTATCTCTAGCAGATTCAGAGGGATGTCAAGACCTGGTAAGGTTCTTCGCGTTGCTTCGAATTAAACCACATACTCCACTGCTTGTGCGGGTCCCCGTCAATTCCTTTGAGTTTCAGTCTTGCGACCGTACTCCCCAGGCGGAGTGCTTACTGTGTTAACTTCGGCACCAAGGGTATCGAAACCCCTAACACCTAGCACTCATCGTTTACGGCGTGGACTACCAGGGTATCTAATCCTGTTTGCTCCCCACGCTTTCGCGCCTCAGCGTCAGTTACAGCCCAGAAAGTCGCCTTCGCCACTGGTGTTCCTCCACATATCTACGCATTTCACCGCTACACGTGGAATTCCACTTTCCTCTTCTGTACTCAAGTCACCCAGTTTCCAGTGCGACCTTAGGTTGAGCCCAAGGTTTAAACACCAGACTTAAATGACCGCCTGCGCGCGCTTTACGCCCAATAATTCCGGACAACGCTTGCCCCCTACGTATTACCGCGGCTGCTGGCACGTAGTTAGCCGGGGCTTTCTTCTCAGGTACCGTCACTCCGATAGCAGTTACTCTATCGGACGTTCTTCCCTGGCAACAGAGCTTTACGATCCGAAAACCTTCATCACTCACGCGGCGTTGCTCCGTCAGACTTTCGTCCATTGCGGAAGATTCCCTACTGCTGCCTCCCGTAGGAGTCTGGGCCGTGTCTCAGTCCCAGTGTGGCCGTTCACCCTCTCAGGTCGGCTACGCATCGTCGCCTTGGTGGGCCGTTACCCCACCAACTAGCTAATGCGCCGCAGGCCCATCCCTCAGTGACAGATTGCTCCGTCTTTCATTCTTTCTTCAGGAGAAAAAAGAAATTATCCGGTATTAGCTACCGTTTCCGGTAGTTATCCCAGTCTAAGGGGCAGGTTGCCTACGTGTTACTCACCCGTCCGCCGCTAAGTCATTTTGAAAGAAAGCTTTCAAAATGACTCCGCTCGACTTGCATGTATTAGGCACGCCGCCAGCGTTCGTCCTGAGCCAGGATCAAACTCTCCAATTAGTATTGAAAAGAGCGATATGCTCATTTTGAAACATCTGACGAGAAAATTAATTCTCTAATTTGGATTTCACTTTCGTGATTTCCTACTCACTCGTTGTTCAGTTTTCAAAGATCAAGTTCTTTATTTCGTCGTTGTTGTTGTTCAGCAGCGACCTTTATAATATATCACAGCGTCCTCGTTTTAGTCAACCTTTTTTTTAATTTCTTTTTTTCGGTTGTCTTTCGAATGTTTTCGAAAGCACATCTCTGTGTCAGAGGGACGAGTTATAATTTAACACATGAACAAGGAATGAGTCAACCATAAATTTATTAGAATAAATATGAGCCCATCCTAATAGTGAGCAAACAAAAAAGAGAGTGCTTAGCCTCTCCCTATCCCTACTTACTTTATCTATAGATTACCGTGAAACCCTGCATCTAATTCTTCTCTATAAGGTATATCGGATCGCATGACCCTCTCCCCCGTATCCAGCAGTCCATAAAGTAATCTCACGGATTAATGAACGAGAAACAAGCTTTCGTAATACCAATGGCAACTCAGCCTCTAATTGACATAGGCCAGAATGCTGAAGCAATTCTTTTATGCTCCACGCTTCCTTGCGGCTATTCAAAATATTAAAGAGCAACGCACAACAATCGGTCATTTTGGACATAATTCCAAATTCACACGCTAGAAGAACAAGCTCAACTCTTTGCTCTAAGGTCTCCGTGCTTATGGTTAGTTCCTCATATAATTTATGGACCGAAGTATTCAAGCTTTTAACTTGCTCCCAAACAGCGGGCTCTGGAAATAAACCAGCTTCACTCACTTCTATTCTTGCCCAATGATATAAAGCCATCAATACACAGTTATACGCATCCATAATGCAGCCGGCTTCTATATACCTTTTAGATTTCACATACAAATGCAAGAATCGCGCAAACTCCATGAACTCGACTCGTTCCTTTAGAGGGCCTTCGAATTGCAAAATTTCCCGGCGCATATCCCCTAATATTCCTTTGGGATCCCAGATCACTTCCCCAATCATCAAACTAGTAAGGAGTTCGTTATTATCGCCCGCCATGACAGCCCGCTCCAAAGCGGAAAGGCCGATATGGACTGACTGTGTCCGTTTGTCACCGGCAATGGTGTGGCGAACAATATGTTCTAAATCCTGTTCCTCGTGCAAAACTAACACAACCATATCAAAATCGTGAAGTAGCGCGCTTTGAAATGGAGTACTTCCTTCCTGCCGCAAAGCGACAGCTCCTAAAACATTCTCTTCAAACGTTTCTCCACTCAACAAAGTTACATTGGACAATGACAATTCCATGCTTCCCTCCATTAAATTTGGCGAATTTGCGTCCAGTCAGTTATAATTCAGTTATAATTATTATTCTACATATGAAAGACAGTTCCTTCTGGACAACCCAACTATATTTAGTTAGGAGCAAACACTCATGAAGTTTAAAACGGCTAAGATCAACGCTTTTCGCACATGGGGATTACTGCTCACAATGCTCGGAATGGGACTTATGGTTTTGGGTACAGCAGGCATAGTATTCTGGGGATCAACCGGAAAAGTATTCGCTGGAATCGGACTTGTAATCGGTTTAATTTCCATGATGTCAAGTCTTGCGATCTATTTCTGGGCTGGCATGCTGTCAACGAGCGCAGTTCAGCTAGAGTGCCCAGAATGTCACAAGCTAACCAAGATGCTCGGCAAAACAGACCGCTGTATGTTCTGCCACACCATCCTTACTATGGATCCGGCAGAGGCCAATATTACAGCAGAACAGCTTGAGCAGCAGCAACTTAACCACTAAACACATCTTACAAAAGTTCACTACTAGCGAAGTATATGTACTCTATTAATGTTCACCAAGCATTACCTAGAACAAAAAAGGGCCCCATTTGGGGCCCTTTTCGTTATTATCTAAGATAAAGAATTATTTATGGATTCCTTGTAATGCTTCCCATGCGGATGGGTTACTAAAGCTGCGATTCCACGACCCAATGCCTCCAAGCCCCATGGACTTAGCAAGCTCAACTCTTGATTTTAAGCTCACCTCATCTTCTATCCATATTTTCTTAAGAGCGCCATCTTCCTTGTATTCTACGTAATTCTGCCCAGCATCCTTATCAAATGTCGGGGTTAGCTTCTTCTCTTTAATAATTTTTTCAACGGCATTCATACTAACCGATTTAGAGCTTACCTTTGTCTTGCCATCTACTTGAGCCTCAGTCCAGATGCGGGTGTACAATGGGATCCCCAGAATCACCTTCTCAGGCGGCACATTGTCCTCCTCTATGATCCGGCTTATTGAATTCTCTACCCAAGGTAAGGAGGCAACAGAGCCCGCGATAGGGCTAGCCGCCCAATGTTCATCATATGCCATCACTATCAGATAATCGACTAATGTCCCAAGAGCCTTGCGATCAAGGAACGCAGACCACATCTCGCTATTGGATTTAGGTGTCACGTCTATGGAGACGATTAGATTCTTAGCCTGAGCCATAGGCTTTAACTCTCTCATAAATTGAGTGACATTCTCTCCGTCTTTCGTATACACATTCTCAAAATCGATATTAATTCCATTCAAATTATATAAATCCGAATATTCTAAGATCTGAACGATTGCATTCATCCGTTTTTCATAGGTAGACAATGCCTCAGTAGTCATGTCTGGATCGAAGCTATTGCTGAGCAGTCCCCATACCTCTAACCCGCGCTCATGTGCCCACTGCACATATGCACTGTCGGCCTGACTGCGCACATTGCCATCACCATCGATAATACTGAACCAGGTTGGGCTAGCCACATTGACGCCTGGTAGCTCACCGAAGGTTTCTGGGTTAGGTTTGCGTTGGTAAACAGCCTCCCAA
This sequence comes from Paenibacillus sp. RS8, assembly GCF_041956825.1. Lineage (NCBI taxonomy): Bacteria > Bacillati > Bacillota > Bacilli > Caryophanales > Paenibacillaceae > Paenibacillus > Paenibacillus sp. RS8. The sequence continues at coordinate 523,724 of NZ_CP168131.1, forward strand.
TACAAATTCACTGACTTCCCTTTCCAGTTACGTTCAGCGCGTGTTGGCGTGGATTTTTTTGGCTCCACTGTCTTTTGACCATCCGGAATAATGTCACTTGCCTTGGCATAACCTGCATACCCGCTGCTTAATTGTACAAACAGCCAGTCCTTATTTTCCTCAATCCAAATATTCACGACTGCCCCAGGAGACATATCCGCAACGATAGGTGCGTGAATAGATGCCTCATTTCGAAGAGCTACTGACTTGCCTCCTTGTTCGCCTTTAACTTTCCCAAGCGAGACAGTCTCTCCTGCCGTCATAAGTAGTATTGCGCCAGTAGTTGTATCCTCCTGAATTTCAAACCCATACAGATCTTCTAATACATCCGCCGGAAGGTAGGTTACTTTCTCCTTCACTTCAGGCGCTAACCGCAGCTGCAATGGACGATTGTTCAGACTGGCATCAGTTTTATTCTCCTGCATGTATAGCAGCTCGCTATCCGTTGATAATATGACCGATTTCGTCTTCTCTTCATAACGAATGGACGGATCCACATACTCTTGCAACAACGGTAATGGTAACAACATGCTATCCCCAGTCCCACTGGCAGAATAACCGGTGTGCTCTCCTTTTACAAATATGGGATGCTCTTGAGCTTTCCAGTCCACATCTATGTGCTGACGATTTGGCAATACATAAAATACTATCCAGTAAGCTGCACCTGCAATAATTAAAAGTCCAAACAAGCGTCTAAAAAAACCTCCGCGCTTTTTAACGCGTCTATGTCCCTGTCTTATATCCAAAATATATCCTCCAGATAATGAAATAATTTTTAATAGAGTCTAACATTACGATTATAACATCCACTTGGTTTCGTATAACCAGTATAAAAAAGTCATTATTCCTATAAAATGTTATATCCAAGAAGAAATGACGTTGTCGCCCTTTATAGATGACAAGCGTTTCTCGTAGAGAAATAAAAGGATAATGCATAGCGTGAAACTTATATGTTCTTATATTTAAAAAATAAAAACGTGAGTCCTCCGCTTTCGGATTTCTCACGTTTATTGTGGTAACTTGGCAATATTGCCTTGACACATTCTATTCTAGTCCTAATGCTGCTTCTCTCTACAACATTCGCAAATTCCATGCAGCTCCATACGCAATCCTGTAATCTTAAAGCCTGTAGCTTGCTCAGCATGCAGCTCTACATCCCTAAGTGAAGGATAACTGAAATCCTCAATCTTACCGCATTGCTGACATATAACATGATAATGATCAGACACATTAGCATCAAAACGACTGGAGCTATCCCCATAGGTCAACTCACGAACCATGCCTGCTTCCATAAACATCTTGAGATTATTATATACGGTTGCTACGCTCATGCTCGGAAATTTAGGCTCTAATGCCCGATATATATCGTCAGCTGTAGGATGATTCATTGCTTCCATTAAATACGTAAGAATCGCATGACGCTGGGGCGTTATACGGACACCTGTTGTTTTTAATTGTTCCAATGCATGTTGTACGCCACTCCCCATGACTGTCACCGCCTTTTGAATTTAAAAATAAAAGAAATATTTCTTATAATTGTAAGACTGGGTTTTTAATCTTGTCAACGGAGTCGATACATTATATTCATTATTATATAAGAAAAATTACTTTTTTCAATAACCTCTAACATTTAAGTTGCTGTTTCCCTCAACCTGAACTTTGAATTCACCTGTGCCCACTTCACCAGATATCTTCTTCTTATCAATGGTTAAGCTAGGTAAATCCGAAGTGATATCACCATATCCACTAGAGCCATTCAACTTATAGTTCCCTAAAAGCGGCAAATACAAATGGATATCGCCAACTGCGCTATAAATATCCCAGTCTCCTCCGACTTCCTGTGAACGAACATCTATGATGCCATTCAGGGATTCTGCATGCAGCTTCGATCTGGCTCCATCAATCTCTAAATTACCATTTTTGCTGGAAATATCAATCTCGGCTTCATTCCCGATTGCACCGATATTGCCAACTGCCGTTGATAATTTCAAAGCCCCTGTAACGCTCCAAGCATTCATGTTGCCACCGCTCGTCGATAAATCAACACTGCCCTGGACAGATCTGGCACGCACAGCTCCATTCAATGTTTTCCCCTTCACATTACCAAAGACACGATGAAGAATAAGTTCTCCATTTCCTGTTTCAAGTGAAATATCTTCAATCGCTTCTATGTTCTGCAGGGTGATCCCGCCATTCATTGTACGAACATCAAGGTTAAACCGACGATCTTCCGGCAAGGTAATATCTAGATCCATTCGCGGCTGACGTTTGCCGGATTCTCCATACGCCTTACTATTCGAAGTGATTTTTATGGTTGGTCCTTCAACAACATCCACAAAGGATTGTTCCGAAATGGCTTCAGCCATCGGCCCCTCCAATTGATCTACCCAGATTGTAGTAGTAATTTGAATGTTATCTACCGGAGCACGATGCAATAAAACATCACCATTAATACCATCAATGGATATTTTGGCCGTATTTAATTCGACAGGAACTATAATCGGAGCCTTCTGAAATTTGCTGCCCTTAGCCTCGCCATAGTCCACTGCTGCTGCGGTAAAGTTAAGACTGACATTTTTCCAGAGATATAAATAATGCTCTTGTTCTGCAACGATAAACACACTAACAGCAAGCACTATAGCAGATAAAAGACCGCGTAAGTCCAACCTGATTCTTGTTCCCTTTTGTACTGAGCCTGAACGACCAGAGAAGAAATACATGATCAAGAACTCAATCCCCCATAACACTGGGATGACTGGCCACCACTTCAGGAGCAGAAGCATATAATCGGTTCCGTCTCTCCAATCCAGAAACAACGGGATGGCAATAGCAATCAGCAAGACAGATGCCGTATACCTTCCTACACGCCGGTTATGAGGCTCATTTTTTTTGCGCCAAACGATTCCTCTAACAATCTCTCTCGTTCCTATATATAGACCACCACATAATAAAACGGCAGCTACGGTCACTTCGGAGTAATGCTCAATAAAGAACTGCAGCCAAGCTGGCTTTTGGCGAAACAGAATAAGTAACGCTCCCCCTAAGAGAAGCAGAAATCCAAAGGATATGCCAGGTTCAGTGACGATACTGCGACGCTTTGGAGATGTAGTTACTGTTGCCGCAGGATCATCAAGCTCTTGATCTTCAGGGTAACGAATAATCTTGTCCGCTGATTGAAGCACATCATATACATTGTAGAAATATATCGTCGGAATAATTAGTGCAAGTAAAATAAGTAACGGTACATTAATCTGCATTCCTATGGATGAAAAATACAGTAACGCCGAAATATCCAATAGAATCAAGAAGATAAAGGTTATTCCTTTGCGGAGAAGCCCAAAGTACAAATGTCCTGTTCCTGGGATGAGAGCTGCCAATAGTCCAGCGATAAATTTGCGTTTGCGGGGACGCCGTTTCGGACGCGGAGGAATGATCTTCTTCTGTATCTCATTCTCCGTAGTCTCTAGGTCGACAGAACCCTCCTGCTCTTCCTGCGCCGCGAACGTTGCAGAGTCATTCGTCATATTCTGGACTCCTCCTTTCGTAAATACTTGTCTGTGCATACGTTTCTTCAAAGTAAACCACTCCGGTAAAAGTCAATCAATTCCACGCCGGGGGCAACCTCCTGCGACCCATTAGGCACAAATCCATGCTTTCTGTACAAAGAAACGGCAGGCAAGTTTAATTTTCCCGTAGATACGATGAATTGCTCCATCCCTGAAAAATGTTCGAATACATATTCCAAGAGTCTGCTAGCAATACCTCTACGAAAAAAGTCCGGACCTACCATCATTCGTGTAATCGTGAGTTTGCCTGGGGATTCCTCCTCTATAGCAATCGCACCCATCAGCTCTTCCTCTTCATCGAAGCAGCCATAAAAGTCCTCTTTAGAGTGGCTGAGCATCTCTCTCGTCTCCATAAGTGGGGGGATCTCCCGAAACCCTATTAACTCCGCTTCCAGTCGGTAGGCCTTGTGCTGGAGGCTCCATAGTTCATTAACGGTATTATCATCCTGCAGATTAAGCTTAATAATTGTATTCATCCCTACCAGTCCCCTTATATGCCGCGAAAGGCCTGCCGTTGCCGACAAGCCCTTTGCTTATTACATAAGTATATTACCCCGAATATAAACGCCCTCAGCGTCCTTTTATGGACGGCAAGCGTTTCTCGTAAAATATAAGGATAAAGTATAGTGTTAAACTTATACTTTCTTATATTTCTGATAAAGGCTTAGTTGCCCAATACCTCGATCAGAAGTTTATTCGCTAGACCTGGATTAGCCTTGCCTTTACTTTCCTTCATTACTTGTCCTACAAGGAAGCCAATGGCTTTCTGTTTTCCTGCTTTATAATCCTCAACAGATTGCGGGTTAGCAGCTACGACAGCTTCCACAATTCCTTTAATGGCACCTTCATCGCTGATTTGTACCAGACCCTTCTCCTCAACGATTGCCGCAGGCAACTTACCGCTCTCTAGCATTTCTTTAAATACCGTTTTAGCGATCTTACTGCTGATGGTTCCGCCTGCAATAAGGCCAATCATTTCCCCGAGCCCTTGCGGCGTAATCTTGACCTGAGACAATTCCAGGTTATTACTATTCAAATAAGCCAGCAGATCACCCATGATCCAGTTTGCAACAGCCTTGGCATCCTGCGTATAAGCAAGGCAACCTTCGAAAAAGTCCGCTAACGGTTTAGAGGACGTAATCACGCCAGCATCATAAGCTGTAAGGCCCAGTTCTTCACTATAGCGAGCTTGTCTTGCGTCCGGCAGTTCCGGGATCGTCGAGCGAATGGATTCTTTCCAGGCATCGTCAATATGCAGTACGATCAAATCCGGATCTGGGAAATAACGATAATCGTGTGCTTCTTCTTTACCACGCATAGATAAAGTTTTTCCTTGCGCTTCATCCCAGCGACGAGTCTCTTGCACAACTACTCCACCATCATCCAGGATCTCAGCCTGACGATATTGTTCATACTCCAGTCCACGCAGCACACCACGGAAGGAGTTCATGTTCTTAAGCTCTGCTCTAATGCCGAATTCCTCTTGTCCTTCTGGGCGTAGACTGATGTTCGCGTCACAGCGCATCGAGCCTTCTTCCATCTTGACATCAGACACATCACAATACTGCATGATCGCACGGATTTTCTCCAGATAAGCACGGGCTTCTTCTGGGGAGCGTAAGTCTGGCTCGGATACGATTTCGATAAGCGGCGTTCCCACCCGGTTGAAATCGACGAGCGACGCAAACCCACCATCTACGTGCGTCAGCTTACCTGCATCCTCTTCCAAATGAAGACGAGTAATACCAATCCGTTTTGTTTCTCCATTCACTTCAATGTCGATCCAGCCGTTCAAACCGATAGGCTGATCGAACTGCGAAATCTGATAGGCTTTCGGAGAATCCGGGTAAAAATAATTCTTACGGTCGAATTTACTAACATCACCGATGGTGCAATTCAGCGCCATTGCTGCTTTCATAGCGTAATTTACCGCTTGTTTGTTGAGTACTGGCAATACGCCGGGGTGACCCAGGCAGACGGGACAGGTATGCGTGTTAGGCGGGGCTCCAAATTCAGTGGAGCATCCGCAAAAGATTTTGGAGTTGGTATGAAGCTCTACGTGAACCTCTAAGCCGATGACCGTTTCGTATTTAGACATAAGTAATTCCATTCCCTCCTTTACTACAGCTGTGGACGCTGCTTGTGATGATCTGTATTTTGTTCAAAAGCATGAGCAACACGCAGAATCGTGCTCTCGTCAAATTCTTTACCGATAATTTGTAGACCAACTGGCATACCTTCTGCAAAGCCGCATGGAACGCTAACGGCAGGAATGCCTGCCAAGCTCACAGGAATCGTGAGAATATCGTTCAGATACATGGTCAGCGGATCTTCAGTCTGTGAACCTAATTTGAATGCTGTCGTAGGCGCTGTTGGGCCGATAACCACATCATATTTTTTAAAGATGTCATCAAAATCCTGTTTAATCAAAGTACGGACTTTTTGTGCTTTTAAATAATAAGCATCATAATACCCGGAGCTCAGCGCATAAGTCCCTAGCATAATACGGCGTTTCACCTCAGGGCCAAAGCCGCGACTGCGGGAGTTTTGGTACAGATCGAGCAATCCTCCACCTTCATCTACACGTACGCCATAACGCACACCGTCAAACCGTGCAAGGTTAGACGAAGCTTCCGAGGAAGATAGCAAATAATAAGCCGCTACTGCGTATTCCGTATGTGGTAATGAAACTTCCTCCCAGACAGCACCCATTCCCTCCAGCACCTTAAGCGCCGACAAGACCGTCTCACGAACAGAAGCATCGACACCAGCTCCCAAGTATTCCTTAGGTACAGCGATACGAAGACCGGAAACATCACCAGTCAGTGAACTCAAATAATCAGGAATTTCTACCTTAGCTGAAGTAGAATCCTGTGCATCATAACCAGCAATAGCTTGAAGCACATATGCAGAATCTTCTACATTACGTGTAAGCGGGCCAATCTGATCAAGAGAGGAGGCAAAAGCCACCAGTCCGTAACGTGATACAAGACCGTATGTAGGTTTGAGACCTACGACGCCGCAATAAGAAGCAGGCTGACGGATGGAACCCCCAGTATCCGAACCAAGTGAGAAGAACACTTCACCTGCAGCTACAGCTGCAGCAGATCCACCACTAGAACCTCCAGGAACACGTTCAAGATCCCAAGGGTTACGCACAGGTCCAAAGCTGGAGTTCTCGTTAGATCCGCCCATCGCGAATTCATCCATATTCAATTTACCGATCGTTACAGCATCTGCCTGTTGCAGTTTAGATGCTACAGTTGCGTTATAAATCGGCTGAAAATTATTCAAAAATTGGCTGGCACAAGTCGTGCGCAATCCTTTAGTTACAATATTGTCCTTGATTCCGGCAGGAAGACCAAACAGCAGCCCACGTGCTGCTCCAGATGCCAGTTTGTCGTCCAAAGCGCGTGCAGTGCTACGAGCGCCCTCCTCGTTCAAGGTCAAAAATGCATTTACTTTCTTATCCCGTTCAGAGATAATCGCTAGCGATTCTTCAGTCAGTTCACTGACTGATACTTCTTTAGCAGTCAACATACGATGTACTTCTGGCAATCGATTTTGAAACAGGCTCAAGATTCTTCCCCCTTTCTAATTATGTAGTTATTCCAAAACAGCTGGAACCTTGAAATGTCCGTCTTCATCATCCGGCGCGTTAAGAAGTGCTTCCTCTTGCGTTAAGCTTTCCTTCACAACATCATCCCGCATCACATTACTGACCTGCAGTACATGCGTGGTCGGCTTCACATTCTCCGTATCTAGCTCATTCAACTTCTCAGCATATTGTAAAATAGCATTCATTTGTTCTGTAAAGGTTGCCTCTTCTTCCGGGCTCAATTGCAGACGAGCCAGCTTGGCCACATGCTGCACATCTTTAACGGTAATGCTCATAAGTTAAATCCCTCCTGTTTAAAGGGCTAAAGCGCCCGGATAACGTTTTTAATTATATTGTAGAAACTTGGACAATTCAATGATGGGCTGTAAAACAAACGCTCCTTTATCCAAGTGAAGGGGATTCCAACACTTTTTAAAGGAGCGTTTCATTCATTAACGTATAGGGATTGTCATTTCCAGCTGTAGAATATATTCGATTGCCGGGTAACCGTGACTGTCCAGTAAATTTCGTTTTTCGCTTCCCTCTCCAATATATTTGTAGAGATAAGGTTTGACAGTTAGTGCTTTCACATCCCTTGGCAACGGCACAATATTAATATCCTCTTTAAGACTATAATGGATTGCATCATCTACCTTCTTCGAATCTGACCAACCATTGCTACCATTCACATATTTCAACAAGTTGCCTTTATCATCATAGAATTCATAATGGATTGCCAGGTTGTTTGTATCTGTTAGGTAAGTATCAGGAATATCACCCACGGCTTGAGTACTCATTTGTATTTGTGTGGTTGCCGGAGTCTGAGTAATCTTTTCGATAATGGTCGTTACATGATTATAGGTTCGACTGATTCCGGGCTGCTGAACAATATTATGACTCGTATCCTTCTTTACAGGGATTTCAATTTGAAAATCATCCTCCATTCCGGACAGCCGGCCTTTCACTGTCATTTGGAACTGATCCGGTAAAGTAGTTCCCCCCTCATCATAGGATTTCTCTGAGAATTGCAAAATTAACGATTGCTCATCAGTCCCGGGAGAAATAATAATCCCAATATTGTGTTTAAAAGAATTCTCTATTTCTTCCCCGGCGTTTAGAGGTTGTCCATCAATGAATACTCGAAGATCCTGAACAGATTCACTGAATGCTCCCTCTTCACCTTCACGTGTCAGCGCTACAGAAAGCCGTGTACCATCATATATAACTTCACTAGCACGAATAGTAACACCTTGAACTTCGTCGCTATTATTAATTGAGGTCGTAAAGCCTTGGCGACTCGCTGCTTGAAGCCCCATATCACCAGCAAACTCAAAAATACTATTTACTAAGGGGATACGTTCGAGCGACCTAGCGAGAGCAGGAGAAGCAAAGCCGCTTCCAAGCACGATAACTCCTAAAACCAGAGCTACCCCAAATCCAATCGCTGTCCGCTTCAAAATATTAAATTTGTACATAGGCTTCGTTATTTCATCTAACATCGCATACGTTTCCTCTTGGCGTTGGCGAATCACAGCAGGTAGCTCATTTGCCGGGAGAAGATTCATATTTTTCAAAAGCAACTCAAGCTGTTCCGATGTTCTCTTCTTCATGTGTTTCTTCCCTTCTAAATATCATTAGAATCCATTCAATAAGCTTTTTCTTGCCCTATAGAGACGCGATTTAACTGCCGTTTCGGAAATATTCAGAAGATCTGCAATCTGCCGAATAGGCATATCCTGAAAATAATGCATCGAAATCACGGTCTGCAGCGGAGTATCTAGCCGCTCCACTGCTTCTCGCAACTCGATTTTTTCGTATTCTGCATCGGAGGAATGGCATTCCAGAGCCGTAATGGTATCTCCAACTTCCACGATATTTGTCTGTTTGCGCTGAAGCTTGTGACATTCATTTATAAGAATTCGAATCATCCATGTCTTGAAAAATTCCGGCTGTCGTAAGCCTTGGATAGACCGATAAGCCTTTAATGTGGCTTCCTGCATGGCATCTGCGCAATCCTGATCCCTGCCCAAAATAGATCGGGCCATGCCATACATTTCAGGTTCAATTTGCCGGCACAGCTGAATAAAAGCTTCCTTATCGCCTTTTCTCGCTTTTTGAACAGCGGTTATCATCTTCACTAGAGGTTCTCCTTTATATAGGTTAAAGCGCCTATACCGCAGATCTGCATTCTCGTATTCGGCTCTCAATAATTTAGATACATAAAATTGGCAGTTGGTTGTACCCCGAAAAAATAAAAATGAGCGTTCGAAAATTATAAAGAAGGAATTAAAAAAGTTTTTGAAAGTGATGTGTCCATTCAGGGGGGTATGATGAGGGGGAATTCTCTTTATGACACAAGTAAAAACGCCTTCGGGATCCATATAAGGACGCTAAGCGTTTAAGGGAGAAATATAGGACATAAAGTATGGTGCTTTCTTATATCAAAACAAAAAAGCCGGCTTGCGCCGGCCTTCCTTAAATCCAAGCTCTAAGATTCACTTGTTTAATGAAATCTGCTTGGGACATGCTTTCAGTTGACGTTGTTTCCGTCTCTTCTGTATCCATATCTTCACCGTTCATCAAATGATGGAACAGCTTCTCATTGTACGTGGACAAAGCATAATCAATTAACGCTTCATGCGTTGCTCTTTCAGCCTCAGCTACTAATAAATGTTCTTCCGCCTCAATGTCTTCAGCCGGAACATAAAAGTTCCTGTTGGCTTCCGGTACACGTATAACATAGTCAAACGCATTATCGGGATTGCGGTCGTAAGCAATTAGGTAGCCGTATTCCCCGATAGGAAGACTCTGCTCAAAAGCGTCCGCAACAATGACAATCTTTTCTCCTAAACGCAGCATCGCCCTACCTCCTGACCCCAAAATCTATCATGATTTTGCTTGTTTCAACAGTCTACTAAAAAAAGATAGAACTGTCTAGCAGCAGTCCGGGTGATCCTGAAAATTCTACCAAGCAATAACGCCTTCGGCGTCCCCTAAGGACGATATGCGTTTATGCGAGAAATACAAGGATAATGTATAGTGTGAAACTTATACTTTCTTATATTTTAAAATATACTATATTCGATACCCCACAGCTTAATAATCAGTCGGGAAAGTTGTTCTTCCTTGTCAAAAATGAGGCCACAGCAAGGCAAATCATGATCAATATACTGGCAGACAGATATGGACCTGCTCTAAAACCTTCTCCATCTGTTAGAATTCCTGCTGACAGTCCGGAAAGCCCGGCGGGTGTCCAGTCAAACCATGTAGGCAATAAACTTAAACCTAGTGAAAATCCAGCCATTAACGCCAATGCTAGAAATGCGGCTACTGGAGGTCTTAAAAAGGCACTAAACAACAAAGTAGTCGAGACAACACATAATAGCCACAAACCATACACTCCAGAAGCTACGATAACATTGCCCCATGATAGTGAGCCAATTAGCTGTTCCGTGTAGTATCCAGCACCCGCTGCACCCAGTCCAAGAGCAACAACAAGCAAGGTCAATTGGGCTGCCCATTTAGCGAACACAATTGCTGCCGGAGAAACGGGTCTTACTAGAATTAACTCCATAGTTCCGCTATAACGCTCACCCGCTAAAGTGTTCATAGAGCCAAGCGCCAACACGAGCATCCCAATCGTTCCATACTGTCCTAGAGCTTGCGCCATCACAATTGCGGCACTCGGTATTTCATAACCCTCCAAAAGACCCGGGGGCACATCACCTGAGGCTTTTAATATTTCTGGCAAATAATAAGTACTTAAGGGCTGCATAATACCTAAGATGATGAACACGACAGGTATCCAGATTAGCTTATAATTACGAGCCATCTCGAGCATTTCTTTTCGATAAAGGATCCATGTGCTGCTCATACGCCCACCACCTTCATAAATAAATCCTCTAATGTGGAAGAACCTGCTTCAAATTGCAGCAATGGAACTTCGAGCTGCGCCGCTTCGTGCAAAATCGTCCGGCGAGCCATTTCTACATCGTTCACATTAAAGACGGCATGATCTCCGAACAACTGAGACTCCAGTACAAATGGCTTGGAGGCAAGAGATTCCAACCACTGAATGGCTTCTTTGTGCTTCTCGGTACGTAAACGAATAACAGGAAGACTGTATTGTGAACGAAGCTGCGATAAAGACCCCTGCTCAGCGATGAGTCCATGATTCATTAAAATAATATCATCACAAATCTCTTCTGCATCATGCAGCACATGTGTGGAGAAGACTACCGTTGTCTCTTCACGTATTTCTCGTAGCAATTCCATTACTTCCCTGCGGCCAATCGGATCAAGTGCAGATACAGGCTCATCAAGCAAAAGAAGTCGAGGGCGATGTACAAGCGCCTGTGCGAGACCCAGCCGCTGCTTCATCCCACCGGAATAGCCACCAATCTTGCGACGAGCATCGTCTTTGAGGCCTACACGCTTAAGCGATTCTAATGCGCTGGTTGTCGCTTCTTTAGTACCCATCCCACTAAGCTTTGCAGCAAATACTACATATTCCTGTCCAGTCATCCACCCGTAAAAGGCCGGAGACTGCGGAACATACCCTAATCCCTTGCGATATTCTGATCCAGGACGGCTCCCCTCAAAAGAAATCATTCCAGAGGTAGGTTCTAAAAGTCCAGCCAGCATACGTAGTGTGGTCGTCTTTCCAGCACCATTAGGCCCCAGCAAAGCTACACACCGTCCTTTTTCAATCTCAAAGCTTATATCCTTTACGGAAATAAACGCCCCATAGCTTTTGCGTAAATTTGTAACTTGAAGGAGTGACATTAGACATCTTTCCTTCCTATCGTAAAGTAAGCTATGCTTCCTAGCATATTTCCAAAAATAATAATGATAATCCACATCCATTTTGGGCCACGCACGCTATCGGCTTTGGCTAATGAAATCAAACCGATAATAGCCAGTAAAGCCTGTAAAATGATCAACGGCATAATTAAACCCCAATTTACATCTTCCATGAAGTACCACTCCTTTAGTGTTATGAAAGGAACGAGCTCATATCCTAGACTCTTACAATTTTTTTCTCCTACGTCTTTCCGGTAGAATAACAACAAGTATATAGACCAGAACGGGAGACGGTACTGTAGTAATAGCCCATAGTCCCCAGAACCAAGCTTTTCTTCCGCGTCGTCTTGCATCCCGGAACAAAAACGTGCCTTGCAGCATTAAAAGAACAGCTATCAATATCCATAACCATAGAGGTACATCTTGCAGTTCATTCATTCCTGTGCACCTTCTCTATTCCTCCTGATCCTCGCTATCCCTAGAGCACTGAGTCCCGCAATAGGAATGATCGCTTGAATAATCCAGTAGATCATCGGAGCAGAACCGAGAATGGATAGAAATACGCTGATCAGAATCAACGATATCCCCCAGAATAGCAGCAGCTCTTTACGTTCCATGCTCTTTCTATGCACAGAGGCATCAACCATTAACCTCTCCAGTTCCTGTAATGAAGGTGGTGTGATGTCATTATATTGTGCATCTAACCGGTCAAGCTCATCTGCAAGCTTATGCAAATACAACTCAGGCTCCTTATCTTTATCCTTCTCCATCCTCATTCAGCTCCTTTCGTAGTTGGTTAAGACCAAGCGATACACGCGACTTGACTGTGCCTGAAGGAATTCGCATGATTTCGCCGATTTCGTCGTAGCTATAGCCATAATAATGCTTCAGTAACACAGCTACCCTTTGTGCAGAAGGCAATCTGGAGAGGGCATCCAGCACTCCGCTCCATTCCTCCCCCCTGCTCTCAAACCGCCACCGAATCGAACGTATCCCCTGTTCCTGTTGCTCGCGCTGCTTCCACTCCGCCTCACGCTTCCAGCGTCGCTTTCGATCAATGAATATTCTGGTAGCTATTGTGATTAACCATGAGGAAAACGAAGAGGTTCCGTTATAGGTGTTGATTTTTTCCATACATCTGACCATAGTGTCCTGTACAAGATCCTCTGCCAGCAACGGGTCCATAGTCACCTTGATTAAATATTTAAATAAAAAAGTATAGTGTTCTTGCAGCAGTGAAGACAGTGCTGAAGTATCTCCCTGCTGTGCCCGTCTGATTCTCTCCAGCGACTGATCGCTCATCTGCCCCTCCATTCAAGATTTCGTTCCTATATTTGTAGTACGAATATGTATTGTGAATCGTTCACTTTGCTTAATAATTATTTTTTGAGATCCCACAACTTGCGCCGCCAGGGCTGAATGATCCCATCCCTTGCCGGAAAACGCCAAAAAAGCGACGCACTTCTGCACTCGCCCCTTGAATTCACTTGTACTTCCATGTAATCCACACTGCCCTCTTGGAGCAAGGATTCACCATAATTAACTTTGGAATCATACCAACCGCAGTCCAACGGGTAGTATATATTCTTCTCCATTCTACTTCCCTCCATGCTTTTAAGCCTATATGAAGACAAAAAAAAGAACGCAAACCGGGATTAATTCCGCAGTCTGCGTGCTTCGCGAGGTAAATGTTACATTTAATTAACCTCATTGTAGTCCTTTTGTAGTCTTTTGTCTATCATAACTTCCTCGGTTTTTGTCGGTTCTACTAGAACCAACGTCTATTGAGGAACATAAGGGTTGCGAATCTTTTCAAAGCCAATAGTTGTCCGTGGGCCATGCCCTGGATAAACCTTCACTTCATCATCCATTTTGTATAGCTTGCCGCGAATAGAATCGAACAGATCTCTTTCCCGACCACCGGGTAAATCTGTGCGTCCAACCCCCATTTTAAACAGTACATCACCGGAGAACAGATCATTTCCACAAAGGAAACTTACACTGCCTGGAGAGTGACCAGGTGTATGGTACACACGGAAGGTGTGTCCGATGAACTGCAGAACTTGTCCTTCTGCCAGATCATATTCCGCAGGATCTGTAGTTAAAGGAGATGACACCTCCGGCCACATTAGTGAACCGTTCAGCTTGGGGCTGCTTAGCCATTCACTTTCAAGTGGATGTAAATAAACAGGGCATTTCTTAGCTTTACGAATTTCGTCTACACCGCCCATATGGTCAAAATGCGCATGTGTCAACAAAATAGCTTCGATTTCCATCCCTTCGATACTCCGCACTAATGCAGCTGGATTCATACCGGGATCTATAATGATACCCTTCGCAGGATCCGCACCTGTCAACAAGTAGGCATTCGTCTGAAGCGGACCTAGATTAAATGAACGTATATTTAACATCGGTCTAGAATCCGGAAATCAGACTACGCAGCTCTTTTGCGATAACTGTCTGATATTCCGTTCCTTCCCCATAGGCTTGCCCCATAGCCTTACGTGCTTCTGCGATTTTGCTGTCGTAATCAGCGGCCTCACGATCAGGATTCTCACGTTTGAACTCTCTCATAATACTCTGCACATGCTCTGGTCTAGGACCCCAATGTCCGAGCACATATCCGCCGGTGTCCGCAAAAATCACAACAGGGACAGATCTTCCACCCATGGTCAAAAAATCATCCATAAGCTCCGGATTCTCTTCCAAAATGAATACCTCTGTCTTCATTCCTGCCGTCTCCAGAATACGGAATACAGCAGGAACGTTGCGAACTACGTCTCCACACCAATCCGCTGCAAGAATAAGTACCCGCAAATCGTCGCGATGGTTCAGACTTTCGAAATATTCCTTATCGCTCCCATCTTCCCAATTAAACTTCTCATACCAGGATTCAAAAGCCTGTTGATTCTTCGTCATACTTTCTACGAATTGGCGCGGTGTTAGGCCTTTTCCAAACTTATGAGCTACATTCTGCTTCATTTTGTAGTCCCCTTTTTCTTGGATTTGTACCATTTAAACACAAAGTAAATGATGATCAGAGCGATCGCTACAAGTATAATTTCGTTGGTATACTTAGCTGCTACTTTGTCAATATCTTCCCACTTATTCCCTAAGGTCATACCCAAATATACAAATAACGCACTCCATGGAATAACAGCAAGCGTAGTCAGCAAAGTGAACTTACCTAAAGGCATTTTCGATATCCCGGCTGGAACGGAAATGGCATGGCGAACAACGGGAATAAAACGTGCTGTAAAGATTACGCCAGTCCCGTATTTATTGAACCACTCTTCTGAATGGTCAATATGCTTCTTTTGAATAAAAATATATTTCCCGTATTTCTCCAGAACAGGTCTGCCACCATAACGACCAATCCAATATACAAAAATCTGTGCGATGACTCCGCCAATCGTGCCGAATAAAACGGCACCAAAAAAGTTAATATCTCCACTCCATACTAAAAAACCACCGAAAGCCAGTACAATTTCACTCGGAATGACTTCAATCATAAGTCCGATCATAATCCCAAAATACCCAAGACTCTGAATCCATTCAAACAATGTCGAGATCAGATCAGAAATAAAATGCAACCGTACTCCTCCTCCCTTTTCCGCAGAATATGGCTATGTATCAAGCGTAAACATCTTCGGCATCTATATTAAGACGCTAAGCGTTTAAACGAGAAATATAAGAATATAAAGTATTGATGCTAAACTTATGCTTTCTTATATTTTCAAAAGCTCTGCCGCTCTGCTCTATTTTCCAGTTTCTCTTAGCCTATTCTAGCACAAGCAACCTTATCACATCTACTTACAGCGGCAAGGCCGTCACCCTATTTCGATCCTCTCTTAAAAAGAGTTGGAACAACACGTATAACCCAAAAAGGTGTGCACTTCCACCAATGAAGATGGAAATGGACACCTTTTCAGCTAAAATCTAAGAGCTAACAATTATTAGAATTTCAAGAAAAAACATTACCTTGTTAATAAGCGGTCCATCCAGCATCATGTGTCCACTCCACCTCTTGTTTGATTCGATCTATTTATCGACTACATGCCCACAGTTAGTATTAGCATGGACAGAGGCTCAAACGCCGATAATTTCAAAGATTCGATGACACTTTTGTTTGCAGTTATAAGGAGGCGAATACACATTGACACATCATATAATAAGTGGTTATTATATATTTAGATAATTACCTAAATGTCGAAAGGCTGGGTGGAACATGAATGAATCTTTCAAAGCACTAGCTGACCCAACCCGTCGCCAAATCATTCGGTTACTAAAGGAGAAAGACCGAACCGCAGGTGAAATTGCCGATTTTTTCAACATGTCTAAGCCAAGCATTTCTCACCATCTGAATGCACTGAAGCATGCCGATCTCGTACAGGATGAAAGAAAAGGTCAATTCATTATGTATTCATTAAATACGACGGTTCTCGAGGAGGTTCTTGGCTGGATGCTTGAGCTAACAGGTACGGGAAAGCAAAGTCGTCAGAATACTGATTCTGAGAAGGAGGCTGATTGACGATGAAGGATTTTAAATGGAGATGGCAAGATACACTGATCGTAATCTTAGGTTTAGCTTCACTGTCTTACGCTTTAATCAATTACGGCAAGCTCCCACAGGAGCTGCCCGCGCAGTGGGGAATTACGGGTAAGGTCAACCGGTACTGGGATAAAAGTATAGCTATTCCCTTGTGGGGTATTTTAGGCATTGTGCTTCCGCTGATCATGCAGTTCACCCGCAGCATCGATCCTAAACGGGAAAATTACAAGAAGTTCGAAAATGCCTATGCCATGAGCAGACTTGCTATTGGTGTGCTTTTTAATCTAATGCTCGTGCTCACGGTTACTTACGGTCTGGGTAAAGATATTAATGTGGGCAAAATTGCTATAGGAGCTGTCGGAGTGATGTTTATTGCGCTCGGCAACTACATGCCACAGGTAAAAGATAATTATTTATTCGGTGTTCGTACAGCCTGGACACTCTCCAGCCCAGAGGTGTGGCGAAAAACACATCGCCTTTCCGGGAGAATGTGGATGGTCGGTGGGTTGCTTATTTTTGGGGGAGCCTTCTTGAGCGGAGTCTTGTCTCAGGCCCTTATTATTGCAGCACTTGTGCTTGCTATTATTGTCCCTGTTCTGTATTCCTGGATCATCTCGCGTCAGTTAAAATCTTGAAGCTAATACACTAAGCCGCCGACTAAGGTCGTCGGCTTGTTCTGTCATATGGAATTTCCGATCATTATGCTGCTCCCCTTTGCTAGCCTCGAATTCCGCCAACACTCTATACTGCCGCAAAAGCTCATTCCCCGAGGCAATACAGTTCATAGCTTCCGTTCGATTCCCTTCCGCTAACTTTTTCCGGCCCATCATAAGCATGCCTTCAATCCCTTTAACCCACTTCGCATTGTTGTATTTATCTAGTCGAAGACTTCGGCGTACCCAATATAGTGCAGCTACCTGATCATCACTGTACATCCATCGTCCAGCCATTTCCCAGCTCAAACCTGGATTCTCTGGGGAGTATTGCAAGCTATGCCGGAGTATTCTCACGCTCTTTTCGCCCGTAAGCAGCCTAGATAATACTATAGCTGTTCTAGAAGACCGAGGATTCCACGCTAGTGATTGTTGCAGCAAACTAACCTTCTCCAAGGAATCAACCGTCTGAACTGCTTGCCGGTAGTACCTCTCTCCTTGGGCGGCCTGAAAGGACAACACGAATAGCACGAGACAAAAGGAACCGGCTACAGTAATGAGTAGCCCGCGAAAATATGGGTAGACGGAATTAAGCCGGTTCGCGAATGCGGAATACATGGTCTGCATATTCACGGACGTAGAATGCATGGTCTGCAAGTTCGCGGAAGGCGAGTGAGCTGGCGGCAGGGTCGCGGATGCGGAATGAGTTATGAGTGAACTTTTGGTTATAAAGCGGGTTGTCGCTGATTGATATTCCTGCTTATATTCAGCTAGCGCAAGTGCTGGCAGCCAAAAAAGCAGCAGCCAGATTAATCCGTAGCTCCAGTCAAAATCGACTGCGCTGTGTAAAACGATAACCAAAAATGGCGGCAGCAGCCGCGGCACGCTCTTAGCCAGCAGCCAGCCTGCTGCTAGCAGCATAAGCAGTATGGCTGCAAGGCCGACAAATCCTAGGTTCAACAGGATGTCGAGATAACCGCTATGCACCTGGCTGCCTACATAGGGGCGAGACTGGGCGGCAAGGTATGAGCTCCGCCAAGTCTCACCCCCGCGCCCCAGCCAAGGTGCCTCTGCCGCCAGCCGCCAGGCGTCGCGGTAGAACAGACTACGCGCGGATACCGTCGATGACGGTCCGGTGATCCGCTCGCGCACGTGCAAGAGGACGGCGGTGCCCGCCGCCGTCCAACCTGCCGCCGCCAATGCCAGCATGGCGGCTCGGGCACTGCCCGCCGCACTGCGCTGGCGGCGGTACAGCCATAGGCCGGCTAGCAGCGCGCCGGCCCAAAGCCCGGCCAGCAACAGCAGGCCGGGCAAAGGCTCTACCGCCAACCCGGCACGGGCCAGTTGGCGGTAGAGCAGCGCCGCGGCGACCATAGGCGCGGCGCCAGCGGCAAGAAGCGGCGCAATGAGCTGCCGCTTCCAGAGCAAGACGGCGGCGCAGGCGCAAGCCGCCGTCAGCCACGCGCCGCGCGACTCGCTGAGGAGCAGCGCGGCGGCGTACGGGAACAGCGGCAGCAAGCGCAGCAGCGCGGCGGCCGTGCTTCCCGTTTCTAGCTGCTCCACACCTACGCGTCCATCCCCTACGTTCACGCTCACCGTGTCACACTTTGACCATTTCTTTTCGCTCCTACGTTCCACCTCTACGCACTTTGAACCTGTCTCGTTACTCCGTAGTCCTTCCCCAGCATACTCTAGCCCTGTCTGTTTACACTCTCGCCCAATCGCCCGCTCTCCTGCTACCCGCGTCTTCGCACTCTTCTGCGGAGTTACATAATAAGCAGCGACAGCAAACAGCCGCTCCAGTAGAAAAATAGCCATCACAGCTCCAAAAGCATTAGGATATTCCATCACCCCTGCTAATCTGGCACCTGTGATGCTTACTTCCGATGAATTACTATAGGCTACAGCAAAAGGTAACTCTACCACCCCGCACACTGCCAGCAGAGCACTCATGCTCAAGAACATACCCAAAATGGACCAAGACGCAATGATAAGCTGACGCCCCACCCGATTCAACGCGCAAAAACAAACCAAAAATGCAAAGCTGGCATACAAGCCCCACCGTAACATTTCATTCATTGTTCCCTGTGCCGAAAGAGGTTCTCTTAGCCAATGAACCAGATAGAGTGATAGAACTAGCAAAGGTACGATCAACATTATTCTCACAACTCTGGGTGCCCTACTTATTCCCCACACACTGCCACTCCGCGTACCCACTCCAATATACAAATAAAGCAAAATCGCAGAGCACATCACAAACCATAGGACCAGAAAGGGATACATCTCCTCCGTAAAAAAAAATCCCCGCAACAAACAAGCTCCTACTCCGGCTGCGATTACTAAGGCTGCACTAAAATATACGAATACTGAATCAAGACTCCGCGCTTTGTTAACGTTCCACATTTAGATACCCCTGTAATCGTTAAGTTATCTCTATCCTTTCCACATTTCCCCTTTGCCAAAACTAGAATACAAAAAGGACGATACCTCTCCACGAAGGAGCTGCACCGCCCTAATGCTCAACATGAGCTATTTAGTTGTAAAAAGTACAATAGATCTGTTTAATTCGCTGCCTAGTTTCATTTTAATTGTATTATGTGCAACCGTTTCGCGAAAATACCGCCAAATACGGAGTATTATTCGTTTTAGAGTGTACAAAGTGCAATTAAATCCTTAAAAAGTAGCTTCAAAGCATATTCTGTTGCAAAAAATACAACTGACCTCTGATATTCGCCACTGCTTCCTAGTGTAATTGCATAATATACAACTATTTTTCGAGAATCCCGCAAGATAAGGACAATTATCCGTTTTTAAGTGTACAGAGTGCAACTAATTCATAGTAAAGCACCTTCAGAGCTTATCTAGCTGCATAAAATACAATTAAACCAATTATCCGCTCCTAAAATGTCGTGTTACCCCTCCACCGAACTTTCACCCGGAAGCAGGTCAGCGCATACGCGCTCAAGATAAGGCTTCGCCCCTATAAAGTCACGGAATGCGGTATATTCACGCCATTTGACGGAGTTATCACCACCTGAGCTCTTAACGGCGCGGATCAAAATGTTCTTAGGTGTATTCTCCAGGTCGATGAATTCCAGCAGCTGACTGCTATAGCCCATCATATCGAGTAATTTGGCACGGATGGCATCCGTAGCCAAGGCGGAGAAACGTTCCTTCAGTATCCCATGCGACAACATAGGACTCATTACTTCATTCTCAATCTGTGCGAATAATTCGTGCTGGCAGCAAGGGACAGACAGGATGACGGAGGCCCCCCAGCGTACTGCTTTTTCGAGTGCAGCATCTGTAGCAGTGTCACAAGCATGAAGCGTTATAACCATATCTACCTGATCCAGCTCATTGTACTCGGCAATGTCACCCACAAGGAACTTCAAGTGATCGTAACCGATCTTCGCAGCAAGCTCGTTACAATGCTCAATGACATCAGCTTTCAAATCTAGTCCTATAATATTGAGATCCCGCTTCTTGCGAACGGTCAGATAGTGATAAAGCGCAAAGGTCAAATACGATTTCCCACAACCAAAATCAACGATCGTCAATGGTCGCCCAGTTGGAAGATCGGCAAGTACATCCTCGACCATCTCCAAGAATCGGTTGATCTGCCGAAACTTATCATATCGTTTAGCAAGCACTTTACCTTCTCTATTCATAATGCCGAGCTCCACGAGAAAGGGTACAGGGTCCCCATCTTCCAGCACATAACGCTTACGGCGATTGTGCGCTAGATCCGGCTCTTCTTTTTTAGTGGGAGACTTGGTAAGGATCGACACTTTAAATTTTTTGCTAATCAGCACCTGATAATCCGCTTCTACTGTACATAGCAGACCTTGGCGGAATGTCTCTCTGAATAGAAGAGTCATTTCCTCCGCAGCTAATTCAGCCGGTACGTTCCGATGTTCAACCTTTGTACCAATATAAGATGCAAACTGATAATGCAGCTTACCCTTTAGTTCAATAGGTTTAACCTGTACTTTCGTACAAGTCTCCCCTTTATAACGTACTTGGCTTAAGGTTGCCATAATCAAAGTACGGTCACTTATCAGTTGTTCAATAAGAGCTGTTAAAGATTCCACAACGCACATCTCACTTTCGGGATTAAAAATGGAGAATCTATGTCTCCTAACCATCATCGTTTCATTATATCACGGCTCTACAAGAGGTATCCTAGCAGGGCTTCACATGCAGCTCTCCACTAACGATAGTTATTGCTCGGCCAGACATCTTAATCTGATCTTTGCTTACCTCAAGTTGAAGCAAACCTCCCCGTTCGGAAGCCTGATAGGCGGTCAACTGCGTACGGTTGAGTCGACTAGCCCAAAAAGGTGCCAGCGCAGTATGCGCTGAGCCTGTGACCGGATCCTCATTTACCCCCATCTTCGGTGCAAAGAACCGTGACACACAATCTATGCCTTCCGTGGAGCTAACTGCAGTTACCGCGAAAGCTCTCCCTTCAAGTCGGGATAAAGCCCCGAAGTCTGGGCTAAGTTCGCGAACTAAGGATTCCTGATCAAGTCGCACAAGCACATTGTCCGCATATAACATAGTTTCCACTACATTTGCCTCTGTAATACCAAGTGCTTCTGTAAGACCCGGAATTGTAGGAGAAGCCTTAAGCTCATAAGGCGGAAAGTACAGTGAGATCAGATCCCCTGCACGAGAAGCTCTAAGCAACCCGCTGCGTGTATAGAATCTAGCCTCCACATCGGGGTCCAGCAATCCCGCTCCCCACAATACATGTGCACTAGCTAGAGTAGCATGACCACATAAATTAACCTCAGTCTTGGGCGTGAACCAACGCAGGCGATATCCATCATTCTCTGGCCAGAGAAAGGCCGTCTCTGACAAATTCATTTCTGCTGCTGTCTTCAGCATGAATACCTCATCAACTGGATGCTTCAGCAAGCATACTGCCGCCGGGTTTCCTGAATAAGCTTTTCCTGCAAAGGCATCGATAATAAATAAAGGTGTATTCACTAGGCTTCCGACTCCCTCCGAACTTCTGTGATCCGGCTCCACTCTTTCCATCCTTGTTCCACTTCATGTATAGGAAGCGAGCCTTGTTCCAATTCTTCCGGTGATTTAAGCAGCAGCCGTCTGTACAATTGATCGCCTTCCAGCGAGACATTCTCCCCCTGCTCCCATAGTCGATACAGACTGTCCTCCGCTCTGCTGTAATGCCCGATGGACTCCATATAAACTAGCAGCAGCCGTTCCGTCTTGGCCGGGAGACGATATGCTTTGACTTCCTCCAGGAGTTCATCGATATCAGCTGTCATCTGCAGCAGTTCTCGATCAGCGCCGTGCAAATCTGCGTACAAGTATAAATGCAGTGCCCTCATGCTTCTGAATAGCGCTGCATCATGATCACCGCTAGCAGCATAAATGCTGCCCTCTTCCTTAAGCAGTTTGGCAACACCTTGAAGCTTATCTGACTCCAACACCCCGTTAAAACGGAACATATCTATGATATCTTCTACAGATAGTGAGTTTAAAAGACGTGAGTTCAGTGGAAAATGTCGGTTCAACAGCTCATCAATTTCCCATAAGGCTTCCGTTGTCTTCCGCTCCTGCTTCAGCGTTAGAACCTTTGCAACCATCGCCGTCATATCTTCGATCATCCGGACAATATAGTCTCTTCGGAACATGAACTTCCCCCTTTTCCATACTGTAACTGTAAAGCTTGTGTATCCGGCTATTATATATGTTCTATTCATTTATCTTAAACCATTGCACTTCGCTATGCCACTAAAGCAATTATAAGAAAAGGAATGATCAAGACCCTTCTTCTTATTGACACAAAATGCCAAGTTAAAATATACTTGACCCCACCAATCAAGGATGAATACATAGGAGGCAATACCTATACATGATCTCTGCAAATACTACTGAATCTAAAAGCCGTAACCCATTCCGGGGATTCGCTGCTCCATTTGCGGAATCACGTGCTTTCCCTTTTCTATGGCTAGGTCACTTGATTTCATTTCTAGGAAGTTCAGTTACGATGGTTATTTTACCTGTCTTAGTCTATTCCTTAACTGGATCTACAACGATTATGGGCATCGTAATGGCCGTCTACATGCTGCCAAATATAATAATGCTTCCTATCTCTGGCCATATCGTAGACCGCTATGACCGTGTAAAGATTATGATGCTGGCTGATATTGCTCGGTTCTTAATCATGCTGGCAACTGCCGCTCTTTCTTTGATCGGGGTTTTGACAATCCCGCTTCTACTTGTATTGGTAGGCTTTTATGGTTTGCTTGATGGTCTGTTTCAGCCTGCTTATGCAGCAGTCCGTGCAACAATCTTCACGCCAAATATTCGTGTTGCCGCTAATGCGCTAACTCAAATGACTACTCAGACCGTACGCCTTATTGGTCCTGCCCTTGGCGGGATATTGATTACTCATTTATCGGCTGGTGTAGGATTTGGGATGGATGCTTTTACTTACTTAATGTCCCTAGTCTGTCTGATTTATTTACGAAAAGTACTACTCAACAAATCAAATTCCGAAATAGCTAAGCCCCCTACATCATCTATTGCACAGCCCTTGGAATCTTCTCCGAATTGGAAACAGGATTTCATGGAGGGGATCGCGGTATTGCGGAGTCAGCCTTGGTTGTGGATTACGATTTTGGCTTTTTCATTCATCAACATTTGTTATGCCGGTATTACAAGTATTCTTGTACCTTGGCTTTTTAAAGTGCATCATGGCTGGGAGCCCTATATTTATGGACTTGCAGTCACTTTCTCAGGAGTAGGTGCGATTATTGGAGGACTGCTGTTCGGCATGAGACCCAAGTGGAATCATCGAGGGTTCATGGCTTACGGAGGTGCTTTCCTAAGCGGTCTGGCGCTACTACTTCTCCCCTTTGCTCCGAACGCCATTAGCGCAATTGCCCTATTTGCTCTCGAAGGCTTCGGTCTAATGATCTTTGGGCTCATTTGGGAGATTAGTCTGCAAGAGCTCGTACCTCAGGAAGCATTCGGCCGTGTTGCTAGTCTAGATCTGCTAGGCTCCTTCGCGCTGCTGCCCATTGGGTATATCCTTGTAGGCTGGTTGG
Organism: Paenibacillus sp. RS8; assembly: GCF_041956825.1. Taxonomy (NCBI): domain Bacteria; kingdom Bacillati; phylum Bacillota; class Bacilli; order Caryophanales; family Paenibacillaceae; genus Paenibacillus; species Paenibacillus sp. RS8. The sequence continues at coordinate 548,020 of NZ_CP168131.1, forward strand.
CTGACCTCATTGGAGGCGTAACAACCATAGCTATCTTTGCCGGACTAGGGATGACATGTATTGGGGTGGTGTTAAGCGTTCCCTCCATCCGCAAATTTCAATAGTCTCCCAAGATGAAACGACATTGTCGTACTTTAGAGATATAATAAATTATTTTTCAGAAAAAGAGGCAGCCCACGCCAGTTACTTTGACGCGGAGCTGCCTCTTTTTTGAATTATTATTTCAGCGATCACGAATGGCTGTTAATACTAACCGTAGCTTGGGTGAATTCCTTGATAACCTCAGCTAACCGTTCAGGAGCTTCAAAGAGGCTCATGTGGCCTGCTCTAGAAATCGTAGCTTGCGTTATATTTGGTTTATCCGAAGTAAAGGTACGCTCCGCAGGAATCAGTCCATCCTGCTCGCCAGCAACAAGAAGTACCGGCAACGTGGTAGCTGTGATCACATCACGTCGATCCGGACGCTCGCGCATCGCCAGTGCAGCTCCCGCTGCTCCTTGTGGAGGTGTTTTGTAACCAATTTCTTTTGCTCGCTCCAGCAAGTGCGGTGATGTAGAAGCGGTTGCTTTAGCAAAAATCCCCGGGACAAAGCTGTCCACAAAAGGAGTAATACCTTCATTTTGAATCCTGCTGACACTTTTCAATCGATTCTCCCGAGCTTCTTCACTATCCGGATATGCCGTAGAATGGATTAATCCGAAGCCCTTCAATCGAGAGGCATACCGCTGCGCGAACGAAAGTGTAATATATCCACCAAGTGAATGTCCCAGCATGGTGCATTCAGAAATTTCCAGTGTATCTAACAAGCCCAGAACATCGTCTGCCATTTGTTCAATAGTATAGGGGCCTAGTGGAGCCTCAGAAGCTCCATGACCACGTAAATCGGGAGCAATCACTCGGTAGTCGCTGCTTAAGATGGGAATGACTTGTTCCCAGTATTCAGCACTTCCGCAAAAGCCATGCAGTAATACAATAACCTCGCCTTTCCCCTGATCACTGTAGCAAATATTGCTTCCGTCACAACGTACTCTTTCCATGGCTGCTTCCCTCTTTCCAAAATACTAAGATATATTAACTAATATCTATTATTAAGCAAAACAGCTCTCCTTGAAACCGGCATCGTATTCTTAATACCCAATTCCAAACCCTTTTGCTGCTGCGGCGGCAATTTGTTCAGCCATAACCATAACTCTATGTAGTGGAGTCGTCTGCAGCGTCCGATAGGGTTTTGGACCGTTGATATCTACAATCGCCGCCAAGCTATAATGCCCCACTGCGGGAAGGCATGCCCCCACTGATTGTGCTGGCTGAAGCGGCTCATTCGAAACGAAGAAATAACCGAGAGCTACTGGTGGTCCTAGGCAGGCATCCACAGCAATAATGATATGCTCCGATGGAATCTCAGCTACTCTGGCCATCAAGTTATCTGCATCGCAAGGAGATGGCAACGTACCGATTACGTGTGGAAAGCCATATTCCAGAAGTTTGCTCCCTGTTAACGGACCGAGGGCATCACCTGTAGAACGATCCGTTCCGATACACAGAAACGTGACTTTCTCAGCGGAATGCAGTGCAGCAATTTCCATAAAAAAGGACACCAATCCTACATCGACCAATTTGCTTCGTTTTCCGCTTCCCTGTTCTCTAATTGCCAATACCTTTCCTCCCTTCGATGATATTTTTGATTTCATGCCTTTAATTTAACATGATTTCTGTGGGCTCGACAAAAAAATGGTGATCAAGCTCACAATCATGGTAAAATACATGGATCAGTATACAGAGAGGATGTTAATAACCTATGGATTTAACACAACCTAGTCAGGAAAATGTTGAATATATGATCGAGGCCATCAAGAACAAGCTGAAAATGGCTAGCGCTGCAGCAATGCAAGCCTCTGCTTTTTCAGTAGATAAATATGAGGATATCTTCGATGTCTATGAGGTAGCCATGAGCAGCGATAGACTCAGTATTTCTCAGGTGGAAGCGCTCGTCTCTGAACTCGGACGCCTACGTCAGAAATAATTGATCTGCAGGTAAATAAAAGAGCCTCTCGCTTATGTATCCAGAGGATGGATACGTAGTCGAGAGGCTCTTTCCCTATGCGCTTATTTTATGAAATGAAGCTGGAATTCTGTATCGGCATGGCCTACCCGTGTACCACCGTCATTGTAGATCACACCTGAAAATGCATGACGCAGCTTTTCCAAAGTATTTTTCTGACTGTATCCAATCTGATTTAGAATCCCCTGTACAATAAGTCCCCACTCTTCTTCTGATCCATCCAGAATCTTAAAGGCAATACCCAGTCGTTCACGGCGCAAGCCGAAGCAATATACGCCCTTAAATCCACCCTTAGCAATAATATTATCATCTTCTAAAAGAATTGAATCGAGTCGTCCGTGACCAGAAACCATTTCCGGATGTGCATTCATCGCCGCCGTAATCGTAGAAACCGCCTTGCGGGTAGCCTCGTCAGCAATTAAATCAGGATTGGCTAATTTCAAATACGCGGTCGCCAAAGCTGTCAAAGGCATAGCAAATACCGGCAGACCGCATCCGTCCGTACCTAGACCAATACTGTCTGGGGCTACGCCAGCCATATAAGCAATGGTATCTATAATCTCACGCTGAACCGTTTGCTCCGGCTGTGAGTATTCCTCAAGTGGCAGCCCTTTGAGCTTACTATACGATAAAATCCCCATATGCTTGCCTGCACAGTTATGATAGAACTTTCTTTTGCCCGCGCCGCGAATGGCATTCTCTCTACTCGTATAATCCAGTGGATAGCTTGTGGCACATATCATTTGTTGCTCATCGATGCCAATCTTGGAGGAAATGCTCTCAAGCGCGGCAACATGATAGCTCTCTCCTCGGTGCGAAGCAGTCATTAGGGCAATCTCAGCGGGTGTAAAACCATAATGCTCCGCGATTCCTCCACGTATGCCTGGAATAGCCTGAAGTGGTTTGGCCGCTGAACGAGTAAAGGATACAAACTCAGGATCACCTGCATATCCCTTCACATCACCATTTTCTCCTACGATAGCAATATGTCCACTATGGACACATTCCAGTAAATCCGACCGATACTCTCGTACTAATACTGTTTCCACTGTATCTCTCCCTTTTCTCTAGATGCTATAACTCACAAGGATTTTATTAATATTCCACATTTAATAAATGCTAGAAAATAACCCCGTGCTCCGGGGATTTTTTATACGCTACAAACTCCCTTAAGTGTTAGTTCCATGAGGAATTCTACTCCTATTTTCATCATTCTTCAATCCTGTACACACCAAGAAGATTTTAGAAGCTACACAAAAACAATTACAACAGCAATATATTCCGAATGACATGAGTATAAATGAAGCTTTCAAATAAAAAAAACCACTTCCTCCTCAGAATTTTGATTTTCTGAAAAGGAAGTAGCCTGTTTGGAATTCGGCACTGCTGTAGTATGGGAGCATGCACAAATCGATCTATCCCTTGCTTGCACCCGCGGTCAGACCATCCACCAGGAAACGCTGAAGGAAAATGAATAACAGCGTGACCGGCAGAGCAACCAGCACCGCTCCAGCGGCGAACAACGTGAATTCGGTCGAGTTGCTTTGATTCACCATCCGGAAAAGCCCGACAGCTAGCGTCCTCGTCTCTTCCGTACGTAATACAAGGTCAGCGAAAATGAAATCCACAAAGCAGCCGTTAAATATCATTAGACTGGCATAGGTAAGCATTGGTTTGGACAGCGGGATCATTATAGAGAGAAAAACTTTCATATGGCTCGCCCCGTCCATCCGCGCAGCATCTTCCAGACTTTTGGGAATGGTATCAAAAAAACCTTTAGCCACAAATACATTCGTGATAATGGCCCCGCTGCTGTATACAAGCACAAGCGCCCAGTGGGAATTCAACAGCCCAAGTGTATTCAGCAGCACGTAAACTGCAATCATAGCCATAAATCCCGGAAACATTTGTAGAACAAGGAGCGCGGTCAGTGTCGTTTTTCTGCCCGTGAATCGATAACGAGAGATGGCATACGAAGTTAACAGCAGCAGAAAGGTACCAAGTAGCGTAGACAGCACTGCAACCTTTAGCGTATTCATGAACCATATCAAATATTTAGTCTGTTCAAACAGTTCCTTGTAATGAATGATTGTAAATTGTTTAGGAATCAACGAGTCACTGAACAGGCTGTTTCCTGTCTTGAAAGAAGACATAATAATCCAGAATGCCGGGAAAAGACTAATAAAACTAAGTACAATTAGCAGCAAATGGGTTCCAATCGTTTTTAACGCTTCCGACAGTTTTGGCTTCATGCAATCATATCCTCCTCTTTGTAGGATCGCGTTCGGCGGTAGCTCCAAATGGAGAAGGTCGCGACCAGCAGGAAGATGACAATTCCGATGACAGAGGCAAAGCTGTACTGTGACTGGTTAAGCGCCAGTTTGTAGAGCCAAGTCACCAGTAGATCGGTATGGCCCGCGTACTGGTAATTAGGATTAACCGGTTCTCCATTTGTCATTAGATAAATGACGTTAAAGCTGTTAATGTTACCGGCAAACTGCATGATCAGGATAGGGGCGGTAGCGAACAACACCATGGGTAGTGTGACCATGCGAAATTTGTAGAATGCCCCAGCGCCATCCACTTCAGCCGCTTCGTACATATCTCTTGGAATCGTTGTCAGTACCCCAAAGGCTAAAATCATGGTAACGGGAATCCCGATCCACATATTAGCCAGAATAACTGTAACCTTGGCCCAGAACGGATCGGTCAGCCATGCCACCCCGTCCAGTCCCATAGCTCTTAAATAACTATTAATCGGTCCAAACTGATTATTGAACATATTGCGCATAACGAGCAGAGAGATCATATTAGGGATGGCGAAGGGAACAATCAGAAGAGTACGCCAAAGCTTTTTACACCGAACACGGGGTTGGTGAATAAGCACAGCTACGAGCACTCCCCCAATGTAAGTCGTCACGGTGGCAATTACCGCCCAGATTAGTGTCCAAGTTAGCACGCCGCTAAAGGTAGAACTCCAAACATCCAGACTAAGCATCTTCTTAAAATTTCCGAATCCTACCCAATCCACCAGATGCGCGGGCGGAAGAATTGGGTCAGCATAGTTCGTAAATGCCAAGAGCACTGAAAAAACAAGCGGTAATATTGTCAGAAAAACTACAGCTACAAAAGGTATCGCGAGTACGAGATACGCGAAATTCCTGCGGCCCATATGTCTGAGCGACTCAACAAATGAATGAATAGGCTCCTTCCCATCCCGCGCAGCTCCAACCAGGAAGGCATCTCTAATGTTTAGGACATGAAAGGCTGAGTAAAAGAGCAATGCCAATAAAGCTATCAAACCGTCAATCATCATAAAAATGGAGTGATCACCTTCCACCATCCGGGTTAGCTTCCCAACCTTCACCATACGGCTAGGAAATTCACCAAGTGTGCTCAAACCGCGTAAATAACCAATCAGATCATGAAAGATAAAATAAATCCCGACAGACCCCACCAGCAGAAATACCAATCCTTTTAGCCACTGGCGGTTATAGAACTGGCCCAGTCCCGGAACGACTACCGAGAGTAACGCTGCGCCTGTTTTTTTGTGCATAGGTCAAATCACCCGTCCTTTACTTCGACGCCAGATCAGCTTGAATCGTTGATACTGTCTGATCTAGTGTCTTCTTGACATCAAGACTTGGGTCGTTCCACAGGGATACAAATGCTGCCTTTAGCGGGTCCCACACAGATTTGATTTCCGAAATGGAAGGCATCGGCACAGAGTGTTGGAACTGCTCGAAGATTCCACTGATAATTGGATCATTTTTGATTTGCGGCGCTTCTCCAGCTTCAATGCTCGCTGGAATGGCCCCCGTCATTTCAAAGTTTTTGAGCTGATTCTCCTTGCTGCTTGCAAAATTTGCGAACAAGCGGCCAGCGATTGGATAAGCCGTATAGGAATTAACATAATACGATTTGACCCCAGAAAAAGAAATGCTGTCCTGTCCGTCAGGTCCTTTTGGAAGTGGCGCCACACCCAGGTTCACATGATCCTTGAATGCCGATATGGACCAAGGCCCGTCAATGTTCATCGCCAGCTTACCTTCCTGAAACAATTGGGTTTTAACGTCATAGGTGATGTCCCCCGCATTCAATGGCAGAATTCCTTTTAAGCTCTGAAGAAAGGTAAATCCTTTGACAGTACCTTCGTTATTTAATCCGATATCCTTGGTATTTGTATTGTTATCACCGTAGATGTATCCGCCGAAGCTGCCGATGAATGGATAACTGTAATACCCTACGAATTCCCACATGATCGCAAATTTGTTCTCCTTCGGCTTGTTATACGTGTTGGCAAAAGCAACCACATCATCCCAGGTTTTTGGAGCCTCAGGGATCAGGTCCTTGTTGTAGAAAAGTGCATAGGTCTCTACCGATTTAGGATAGCCGTACAGGATGCCGTCATAAGTCGATGCTTGAATCGCTGTCTCCACCATCGTTGATTTCGTCTCTTCCTCAAACACATCATTAGGCAACAGTAGCCCCGCTTTTACAGCCTGACCGATTTGGTCATGCGGAAGAGTCAGCACATCGGCTGCTAGTTTGGACGGGCCGTCCGTTGCCAGCCTTGCACCCTGATCTCCACCCGCCAACTCTTCAACCGTGACTGGAACGCCGTATTTTTTTTCGAAATCAGCGGCCAACTGCTTCATGTATTCAACCTGCTCCTTGGCTTCCCAGACCATCAATTTGGCCCCCGCTTCCGGTTTCAACTCCTCTTCGGCGGGATCTGTCTGATTTGTGGTTCCCCCTGGCTCGTTCACTGCGGAATTCGGGCTTGAGTTCGGCTCTGCCGTAGAGTTGCCATTGCCTGAACTGCAAGCCGTAACTGTCAAAGCCAACAGCAGACTCAGGACCAAACTAAATGACACCGTTTGCATTTTAGAACGTCTACTCTTCTTCATTTGCTCATCTCCCCTTTATTCATGAGTGATCAGACCTAACACACATAGAAAAAATAAGCATACAAAAAAGGTACAACCTCATTTGCACAAAGTGCCGAGGTTGTACCCTGTCAGGTAACATTGCCTTTAATTTGTATGCGTGTTATGAAAAATCAAGTTCATTCGCCCTCATTCTATATTACCCATAATTTGGATTGCAATAAGAATATAGACTCAAACGGGACGATTTAATAATGTTTTTCAGGTTCTTCCTTATATTCTCTCTTTATTTCAACTGTATACTTAATATTCCATATCGTGGATTTATGTGAAATTATCTCTTGCTTTGATCTTGAGGGATATGATAAGATTCAGACAAAATTTAAAGGCAATGAAACCGCCAAGGGTTCAACCTCTGAAAATCATGAGGTAGAACCCTTTTTTGCGTTTACTTGCCGCGAAGGGATGGAAATTGAATATGATTCAACCAGAAGCCGTTTATCATCGTATGGGGCAAAATTGGTCTTATGCCTACAATGAGTCTACACTGCATATTCGCATTAGAACCAAACGTGATAATGTGTCCCGGATTGATCTTTTCTGCGGAGATAAATACGGGTGGGATAAAACCCATGAGATCATTCCCATGCAGATCCTTGCTTCTGATAGCTTATTCGATTATTGGCAGGCTGCGGCCCGTCCTATTTATCGCAGACTCACTTATTACTTTGGACTTTATGATGGAGATGAGGTCCTTTATTATTTGGAAAAAGGCTTCTTCTCAGAACCTCCAGTAATTATATATGAAGGCCTATTCGACTTTCCTTTTTTAAACCGTGAAGATGTACACTCCCCTCCAGCATGGGTGAAGGATGCAGTATTTTATCAAATATTCCCGGAGCGTTTCGCAAATGGTGACCCTACCAATGATCCGGCAGATGTGCTGGTATGGGGTGGCACGCCAAGTCCGCGAAATTTCTTCGGAGGCGACTTGCAAGGTGTGCTAGATCATTTAGATTATCTCTGTGAACTGGGCATCACTGCTATATATTTCAATCCTATATTTGAGGCAACTACCAATCATAAATATGACACAAAGGATTATTTCTTGGTGGACCCTCATCTGGGAACCAACGCATTGCTAAAAGAACTTGTAGACGCCTGTCATTCCAAAGGCATTCGGATCATTCTAGACGGTGTCTTTAATCATTGCGGCCATACCTTCCCTCCATTTGCTGATCTGCTCGCCAATGGGCAATCTTCGCGTTACGCTGACTGGTTTCATGTACGGGAGTGGCCACCACAGGTTGTCGACAAAGTTCCCACCTATGACACGTTTGCTTTTGAGCCTATCATGCCAAAACTCAATACTGAGAATCCTGAGGTCAATGAATATCTTCTGAATGTTGGTCGCTATTGGATTGAGGAAATTGGTATAGATGGCTGGCGGCTTGATGTCGCGAATGAAGTCTCGCATACATTCTGGCGACAATTCCGTAATACGATCAAAAGCATTAATCCAGAAGCCTATCTCGTAGGAGAAATTATGCATGATTCCTTGCCGTGGCTTCTTGGTGATCAATTTGACGCTGTAATGAATTACCCGCTAACCAATATTCAGATTAATTTCTTCGCTCACGGACAAATCAATGCTGCACAATTCTCTCTATCGATTGCTACTATGCTAGCGAATTACCCTCAGCACATTACAGAGGCTACCTTCAATCTATTAGACAGTCATGATACAACTCGTTTCCTGACCCTTTGCGGCGGTGATGTCCGAAGATTAAAGCTGGCTGTTTTGTTCCAAATGACCTTTCAAGGAGCACCATGCATTTACTATGGCGATGAAATCGGTATGGAAGGTAGCTATGACCCAGATAACCGAAAATGTATGGAGTGGGACCCCCAGAAACAGAATAATGAACTATTCAAATTCTACCGCTGGACGATTGAACTTCGCAAATCACATACAGCATTCCGGAATAGTGGCTTTAAATCGCTGGACATCCCGGATCACCCAAGGCTGCTTGTATATGAGCGTTGGGACGAACATGGCCATTTCTTAATCGTGCTCAACAATGAAGACTTGATAGTCGACGCCAAGATTCCCTGCCCTGTGGCGCACTCTATATGGGTAAACCTAGAGACGCAGAAACGCATAGAAACTATCACCTCATGTCTCTATTTGAATCTGCCTGAATTCGGCTATGCGGTGCTCCAAGCAGTTCATCATTAGTCCATAATAAGCGGCTCTCGCAATCTACGCCTTGCTTATCCATTGTTTCAGCCTATACTCCAAAGTTTATATACGAAGTAAGATAACTTATAAGGAGTGATTGGTGATGAGTAACGTAGAACATAAAGTAGAGCATGAAGTAGAAAACGGAAGCAACTTTTTCAAGGGCATCTTTATTGGTAGTTTAATAGGCGCTGCAGCAGCTCTATTATTTGCACCAAAACCCGGTCGTGAAATGCGCAGTGATCTGTCTGACAAACTTACACTTGCTACTGACAAAACAAAAGAAGTTGCCGGTGTAGTAACTGACAAAACCAAAGCCATTGCCACAACAGTAGGTGAAAAGGCAACCGACCTGGCTAGTACAGTTTCAGTTAAAGCCACGGATATCTACACTACGGTCAGTGACAGCAAACAGCAAATTGCCGCCACCCTTCAAGAAGCAGGCAGCAAAATTGGTGACACTGTAAGTGAAGCCTCAAATAATGTAGCCTCTGATGTTAAAGATGCTTCTAAAGAAGTGGCTGACGAAGCCAAAGCATCCTCTAAAGAAATTGCTGATGAGGCTAAAGATGCGAAAGAGGATGTTAAATCTTCTTATAAATCCAGTTATTAAACTGCGGCCATTACACAGCTTTATCAAACAACAGCCAGCTGTCCGCAGCTGGCTGTTGTTTAGTTATACCTTTAATAACGTTTCAGCGGTTCAACTAATACTTAATGAATGCCCATTTGGGCCACAGAAAGCAGGGATGCTGCATGGGAGAATCAAATAGCCAAACAAAAGCATATGAAATTGATGAACATCCTTTTGAGCTACGACATGAAGTAAAACGCCTAAACCATCGCCTCGATAAGATTGCTGAATCACTGGAAAAATCAGAATTCAAAGATATTCTCGATAATTACTCCGATCCCAAAAAAAGAATCATCACAAACTTGATGGCCGGCATCTCCCGAGGTCTCGGACTGTCGCTCGGAACATTCGTAGTCCTTGGTGTACTAGGCTATATTCTTAGCCTGTTTCTTGATGTTCCTGTGATCGGTGAGTACCTTGGCGAGATCAAAAAATACATCGATGCAAATAGCTAACAGATGGGTTATCTATCGCCCATCTATCACCTCTCCCTCTTCCCCCGCTTGACCGTCTATCCTTTAGGGTTAGACGGTCAAGCGGGGGAAGAGCTTTGTAAAAACATAAAACACAAATAAAGGACATGCTATTCTCCAGGTACGGAGAGAGGCATGTCCTTATCGTCGAAAAGTGGCGTTCAAATCAAAGTAATGTTTATTACACATAAAGGAGCTCAATAGGATGAGTTGGCCATAATCTGCTTTAACTTCTCAGTGGCCCGCTTCTGTATCCGTGAAACGCTCATCTGTGAAACCCCCAGCTTCTGAGCGATTGCCCGCTGGGATTGACCATCTTGGAAGGCTAGTAGCAACACTTGCTGCTCTTGCTCCTTCAATTGCCCTAGTGCTTGCTGAAGATCCATTCGTTTCTCTACAGTCTCGTAATCGTTCGCATCAGAGCTGATAAGCTCTCCTAGCGTAGCTCCGGTCTCCTCTTGGGAAAGCGGTGAATCAAGAGATACGTAATGGTAACATTCTCTACCTGCCAGTACTTCTACAGTTTCTTCAACAGACAGATCAAGATAATGAGCAATCTCATCGACTGCAGGTGAACGTTCGAGCTTAACTGTTAGTTCATCAATCGCGTGTTGAACAAGCGCTCCCTTTTCTTTAATCCGTCTAGGAACCTGTATGTACCAAGATTTATCACGAAGATAATTCTTCATATGTCCAATCATGCTTTTCATCGCATAGGGCTCAAAAGGGATTCCGAGACTGATATCATATTGCTGCAGTAACCGGATGAGCGCCATTTGCCCGACCTGATATAAATCCTCATACAGATCGGGGCGATTACGGGAAATTTTCCCAGCAGCCATTTTTACCATTGGCTCATATTTCTGTATCAGCAACGTCGCCTGATCGTTATCCTTGGACTGCTGATACTCCCAAATTTGGGTGACTGCTTCATTCATGGACTCGGGGGGAGTCACTTTGTCACTCATACTTTCTCCTCGCTAAAATTAAGGTGCTTCTTCAAAGTTACCACCGTCCCTTTTCCGGCTTCACTTACGACGCTTACGTCGTCCATCAACGCTTGCATCAAGTAGAACCCTAACCCACCAACTTGAACGTCACTTAATTCCTTATCATGCAGTGTCATACGTTCATTAGAATTGTCCAATCCGTCAAAGCTCTCCCCTTCGTCTTTGACTGTAATGGATAAGGAGCTTTCTTCTACCTCAAAGATTACATCTACCATTCCGTCTTTTTGGCCGTAAGCGTACAATACGGAGTTGTTACACGCTTCGGATACAGCCACTTTCATGTCTTCGATATCCTCATAGGTGAAACCCATTTTCGAGGCAATGCCGTATAAATTCAACCTAACAATATCCACATACTCTGCGCTAGCAGGCAACTGAAGAATTACTTTTTGCACATCATCACTCATTCTTTGTTCTATCCTTTCCTAGTGGGAATTCTCTTGGGAGGCAAAAAACTTGGAAATACCAGTCATATCAAACAGCTTCTGAATTTGTGGAGGAACATCCTCAACCATAAACTTAACGTCCATTCCTTGTCTTGACTTCAAGATCGAAAGTAGAATACCAATCCCTGTGCTATCGATGTATTTTAATTCCTTAAGATTAATAACTAAATCTAGTTTGGTATCTCCTACAAGCGGCTCCATCACCAGGCGGAAATCGGAAGCAACTGATAAATCAAGTTCACCACTCAGGAAAACGGTGCATACATTCCCTTTAGTTTCTGTCTTCGCATGGAACTTGTTACTTTTATGCGTATTCATTAGACGATCTCTCCTGAACAAATATTTTCTATATTAATAACCTTAATGATATACCTTTGAATCAAATAACGTTAAAAAAACCAATTGGTAAATACTAGATTACGCCTGGAAAATAGATATATCAGGTTCAACTATTACATTGTCATTGCTAGAATATCGAGAAATCATTTGTTTTATACTACTCATCTTCAGCGGTTTGCTGATGTAATCATCCATTCCTGAGGCCTTACAGCGATTCTGAATTCCCTCCATGACGTTCGCCGTCATTGCAATAATAACGGTCTTCTTGGCAGCAGGACCACCCTCTCGCCGAATTTGGGCGGTCGCCTCCAAGCCATCCATCACTGGCATTTGAAGATCCATAAAGATAAAATCATAAGGATGCTTAATCGCCATTTCCACAGCCTGTTGTCCATCTTCAGCCATATCCGCCGCATAGCCCAGCTTATCCAGCATACTGACCATTAGACGCTGATTAATCGGATGGTCATCTACAACAAGGATTCTGCTTCTCCCCTCTTGATTGGGAACAGGTTGCATGGATTCCTCTTCTTGATAACCGCCTATCAAATCTTCTCCTGGCATAGAAGCCTGAATCGTAAAGATAAAGGTAGCTCCCTTTTCCTCCATCGATTCTACCCGGATTTCTCCGCCCATCATTCCGACAAGAGATTTACATATAGCTAGTCCCAGACCTGTTCCCCCATATTTCCGTGTCATAGAAGAATCAAGCTGCGAAAAGGGTTCAAATAATCGGTCACATTTTTCCGGAGAAATCCCAATCCCTGTATCCATGATCGTGAATTCAACTTCCATCTTATGATCAGCAATGCTCTTAATCGAGGCGACTAGATACACCCCACCTTGATTTGTGAATTTAACGGCATTAGCGATCAAATTAATTAAAACTTGGCGTAAGCGAGCCATATCTCCATATAAAAGTCTAGGCAATTTCTGATCAATAAAATACGCGAGTTCCAGGTTCTTCTTTCCCGCTTCAATCGAAAAGAGGCTGAACACCTCTTGAATACAATTTCGGAGTTCAAACAAATGCTCTTCGACTTCCATTTTTCCCGATTCCATTTTAGTAAAATCAAGAATATCGTTAATAACTGTAATCAATGTGTCGGCACTTTTCCGAATAATCTCCGAGTATTCCTTTTGCTCTGGCGTAAGATCCGTCTCCATTAATAGATCAATCATGCCAACTACGCCGTTAATAGGTGTACGAATCTCATGACTCATCATAGCTAGAAATTCCGACTTTGCTTTGGAGGCAATCTCCGCCTCTTCTTTTGCCTTGATAAGCTCACTATTAATGATTTCCAGTTCTTTCGTCTTTTGCTGCAGCAGCATGGTTTGAGTCTGATGCTTCTTGCTCGTGATGTACATTTCGACAAAGCCTTGTATCTTAGAGTTCAAGATTTGTGGAATGAAAGGCTTGACCATATAATCAATAGCCCCTGCCGAATAGCCCGCGAATAAATGCTCCGCTTCTTTGCTATTGGCAGAGATAAAAATAATCGGAATTTCTTTCGTTTTCTCTCTGGCCTTGATCAATTTTGCAGTTTCAATTCCATCCATACCCGGCATCTGTACATCTAGTACAATGACAGCAAAATCATACCTTAACAAACAGCGCAACGCTTCTTCACCGGAGGTAGCTTTAATTAGCTCGTAATGCTGGCTCTCAAGCACCGCCTCCAGCGCCAGCAAATTTTCAGGACGGTCGTCTACTAGTAGTATATGAATTGGTTCTTGAAACCCCATAGGACCACCCTCCTACATGCGTTATTTTATGTTACGGTATATTTTCTCCACTCTGTCTAAAGATTCATAGCAATCGCTATATTTCGTAAAGTGAATGGACTCTTTGGAGCCCAAAACTAGGATTCCAAAGCGACTCAGACTTTCATGAAACAACCCGTGCACATGATCACGAAGCTCATCATTGAAATAGATCATTACATTTCGGCAGAAAATAACATTAAACTCATTAAAAGAAGTGTCTGTAGCTAAGTTATGCTCAGCAAAAATAATATTTTTGCGTAAATAAGGTTGTAAAATAACGGAGTTATACTTCGCAGTATAGTATTCGGAGAATGCCCGAGTACCTCCTGCCTCCAAATAATTCTTTGTGTATTGCTTCATTCTGCTAATATCATAAACGCCTTCCTTAGCCTGCTGTAAAGAACGCTCATTCATATCTGTGGCGTAAATCCGAGCCTTATCATAAAGCCCCTCTTCATGTAGCAGGATGGCCATAGAATAAACTTCTTCCCCCGTGGAGCATCCAGCATGCCAGATACGAATATAGGGATAAGTTCTTAACAAAGGGACTACCTTCTGGCGAAAAGTTAGAAATAATCCCGGATCCCTGAACATTTCAGTAACAGGAATAGAGAGACTGTAGACAAATCGTTCAAAACAAGCGCGATCATGCAGCACTTTCTCTTGCAGCGCGGATATACTGAGGACATTCTCCGCATGAACATGATGCCAGATACGTCGTTTCAATGAAGGTAACGCATAATTCCGGAAATCATAGCCATATAAACGGTGTACCCCATCAAGAAGCAGCTCAATCTCAATTTGCTCCAGTTCTTCACTTCCCGCCAGAACGGGCTGCTCCTCATATCCGTGTTCTATTGCTTTCATTGTTATCCCGACTCCCTTATCAACACGCCGTACTTTTGAAGAATGGCTTTTTGTTAGTTCTTTTAAAGTATTACCCCAATATTGAGGTTACGAATACAGCCAAACTCGCATTAAAGATAGAAGTTGACCTGTAGCGATTGGCTTCTTCATATAGTCAGAGGCTCCAGCTTCAATACATTTGGCACGATCCTCTTTCATCGCTTTGGCGGTAAGTGCAATAATTGGCAGCTTCTGATACTGCGGCATCTCGCGGATCCGACGCATAGCCTCATATCCGTCCATCTCCGGCATCATCATATCCATAAGCACAAGATCGAAATCTTCTTGCTCTACCAGCATTTCCAGCGCTTCGCGTCCATTCTCGGCAAACTTCACTTCCATATGATACTCTTCGAGTACGCTGGAGAGCGCAAAGACATTACGAATATCGTCATCAACGAGCAGGATCTTCTTTCCTTCGAACAATTCTTCTTTATTATGAAGCTTCTGCAGAATCTTACGTTTATCTTCCGGAAGATTGGCTTCTACCCGGTGTAAGAACAATGTAGTCTCATCCAATAACCGTTCTGGCGAACGTACATCCTTGATAATGATTGATTCCGCATACTTGCGTAGCTGTGTCTCTTCTTTACCATCCAAATCCTTACCTGTATAAATAATAATAGGAAGATCATTTAATTCCTCATCATCACGAATCTGATCCAGCAGATCGAAACCTGTCATATCCTCAAGCATCAGATCTAGAACCATACAATCATATCTCTGCTTCCGTAGCTCACTCAGTGCCTCCCCGCCAGTTGAAACTGCGGTTATGGCCACATCGTCGTGACCGATCAATTCCATGATAGAACGACGTTGAATTTCATCATCCTCAACAATCAGCAAGTACTTCAACGTACTGGAGGTATAGTTCTCGATTTGCGAGAACGCCCGCTCTAGAGCCTCTCTGGAAGATGGTTTTCTTAAATAAGCCATAGCCCCCATCATAAGTCCCTGCTTCACTTCATCATTCACAGAGATGACATGGACAGGAATGTGACGAGTCTGTGATGCACTTTTTAACTCTCTAAGGATGGTCCAACCGTCCATAACGGGCAGCTGAATATCTAGAATAATCGCATCCGGCAGATAAGTCTTCGCCATCTGCAGTCCAGTATCGCCTTGGAGGGCTACCAGTCCTTTGAATTTGCGGCCATGAGCCATATCCAGCAATATTTTAGCAAAGCTCTCATCGTCTTCAATAATAAGCAGAACCTTATCATTTGCAGTCAAATGATCCCGGTCATCATCGATCATCAATTGTGGGATCGGTGCATGGACCGGCGTGGGTACAAGGGTTGGAAGCCTATCTCCGAAATATTCCTCAAAGGGTGCATCCTCTACAGAAGCAGCAGCTTCTATCACTGCAGGTTGCCTATTATAATTTCCTTTAACCGGCAAATACATAGTAAAGGTACTACCTTGGCCCTCACGGGATTCCAGCACAATGGCTCCGCCCATTAAACGTGCTAACTCACGGCTGATAGACAAGCCCAAGCCTGTCCCCCCAAACTTACGACTGGTTGTTCCATCCACCTGTTGGAAGGCTTCAAACACAATATCGGTTTTGTCCGCCGGAATACCAATTCCGCTATCCTTCACAGCAATAGCAATATAGTCAGCTTCTCCTGGCAGATCTAGCGGAATAAGATTATCATCTGCTTGGCTAACAGAGAACTCAATAAATCCTTCCATCGTAAACTTAAAAGCATTAGAAAGCAGATTTCTCAGCACCTGCTTCAACCGATGACCATCGGCAATAACGCTATCTGGCAGCGGCTCGTTAAAGGTAATCCGTAAGGAAAGACCTTTTTTAAGTGCTTGCGGAGCAAAATTCTGCTTCACAAAGCTCTTCAGCTCAGTCAATTTAATTTCTTCTTGGTTTAGTTCCATTTTGCCTGCATCAACCTTGGACAAGTCCAAAATCTCGTCAATCATCTTCAGCAAGTCCGCACCTGACATATAGATCGTATGCGCAAATTCAACCTGCTTCTCTGACAAGTTGCCATCCTTATTCTCCGTAAGTAGCTGGGATAGGATCAAGAGACTGTTGAGCGGAGTTCGCAATTCATGGGACATGTTCGCCAAGAACTCAGATTTATATTTACTAGTAACGGATAATTGCTTAGCCTGTTTCTCTAATTGAATTTTTGCATGCTCAATCTCATCTTTCTTTTCTTCTACCTCTTGTACCTGTTCCTCTAAAGCACGGGTCTTGGCAATAAGTTCTGTATTATAATGCTCCAGTTCTTCCTGCTGACGCTGAAGCAGTTCTTCCGAGCGTTTAAGCGCATCTGTCTGCTCCTCCAAATTTTCATTGGAACGGCGCAATTCCTCTTGCTGAGTCTGTAATTCCTCGGATTGACACTGTAGCTCTTCCGTAAGTGCTTGGGAATCACGTAACAATTTCTCCACGATCAAACGGCGGCTAATATTATTAAAAATAATACTTAAATTATTTGCGAGCTGTTGCAGCAAATCATTTTCCAAGCTGCTAAAAGGCTGGAATGAAGCAAATTCTACTACGCCAAGCAGTTCGTCTTCAAATATAAGCGGATGGATAGAAATATATCCAGGCTGTGCATCCACGAATCCGGACTTAACAGATGAATAGTCTTCCGGGGCCTTCTCCAGTCTGATCGGGTGCATATCGAGCGCACTTTGACCTACGAGCCCTTCTCCAACCACAAAACCGTCCTTAGGTTTCTTATCATTGTCTACTGCATAATATCCACTGCTTCGTAAAAAATCAGGACGATTGGCATCTTTTAAATATACAGCTCCGAACTGTGCTCCCAGCACAGGGGTAAACTCATTGATGAAGGTCTGTGAGACCTGGTCTAAGGAGCTAACACCTCGCAATAGTTCCGTCACCCGAGCAACATTCGCATTTAGCCAGGATTGGTCATTCTGCGCTTGCGCATAGGCCTGTTCCATTTGTTGCTTCTGTTCAAGATCTAAAGCCATCTTTTTAAAGACAAGAGCAACCTCACCAATTTCATCTTTAGTAGTAACCTTTATACGCCGTATGGCCCTCACCTTACCGTTGCCAAAGCTGGTAATCATCATCGAAACGACATTAAGCCCCCGAGTGATGCTTGGGATGATCCATAGAACTACTCCAAGTCCGAGAAGTAAGCCCATAATCATCATTAGAACTACCATCTGAGTCGAACTTTTATAAGCTTCGTTGGCCTTCGTACTCTCTTCATTCATAATAAAAGCATTATAATCAGAGAGACTGTTCAGAGCGTTTAACACGGCATTCTGAATCGCTTGTCCCTCTGTGTTGGAATACGTGCTAGCATTCTGAAAATAACCAGCCGATAGCAGTTTCAATACCTTTTCCTGATAATTTAAATAAGTAGTGTACGCACCATCTATTTGACTGACCATTTGCATTTCTTCAGCGCTAGTCATCGACGCTTTTATTTTCTCATAATGCTCATTCGCTTTAGCAATCTTCTTATTAATCTCATTCTTCTGAGATTCTACCGATGATGCATCGGCACTTAACATGGTCGTGGTCAATATTCGTGCCATATCATTGACTTCTCCACGCATCCCCGAAGAAGACCGCCCCTTCATATATCTATCCTGATATCCTTCCAGTTGGTTATTCATATAATTTAAGCGGTCGTATCCTATCATCGTAAGTGCAAGCATAATCGCTAACATGGCACTGAAGCCAATTAAGAGTTTAGCCTTTATCTTCATTCTCTATCTGTTCCCTTCTTCAGTGAGATCCACACAATACACTTATCATCATCACGCTCTTTAGGAACCTCAACATTGAAAAAAGCAGCTCGAATAGCTTCTTCATTCCACTCATGTTCAACATTTAAATGTTGAATCATAAATTTCAACTGCTCCTCTTGTTCGCCCTCAACCAGTTCCAGTAAACCGTCTGTATAAAGAACTAGATGCCCTTCATCTTCATAGGTTAAGCTCTGTGGCTGAATATCGATCTGTTCAAACAGACCCACAGGGTGACAGTTACTTTCCAGCATGACTGGAGTCTTAGCTACACCTTCAAAAAACAGCGCAGGCGGATGCCCCGCGTTGACATAGTCAATACGCTTCATACGGGTATCTATCACGAGATAAATAGTCGTAAAGTAGTATTGAATCAACTTTTTTTCAATATACAGCTGATTAAACCTTCGATTGAGCTCCTGAATAACCTTTTCCGGTTCTACATACGTAGTTACCGTGTCCTTTAAAACAGATGCAAGAAACATACAAAAAAGTGATGACGATATTCCGTGTCCCATAATGTCCAGCAGGATCACGCCATATCGGCCATCACCAAGGGGGTACCATGCGTATAAATCACCGGCAAGCTCAGAGGATGGCTGATAGATGGCATTGACCTCAAAATTCTCTTCCTGAAGCGGTAAGCTCAACACAGCATTCTGAACAAGTGCGGCCAGTCTCAATTCTTCCTGAATACGCTGATCCCGTTCCTTATGCCAATCTTTCTCTCGCTTCAACCGGAGCGCAAGCCGAATTCGGGCCATGAGCTCCACTTTGTTAATCGGTTTCGTAACATAATCTACTGCACCTGCATCCAGTGCCTCAGCCAGCTTCTTGGAATCACCAACTGCTGTAACCATTATTATTGGAATATCCTTAAGATGTTCGTATTGCTGTACAACACGACATGCCTCGATTCCATCCATTTCCGGCATCATCATATCCAGTAAAATCAGATCGATATCTGACATCCGAGGACGTCCATCTTCACTAACAGTACCGATTCCCAGCCGTGTAAGCATCTCTTTTGCAGAGGATGCAGTTACGAAATTTCGGTAATCTTCTTTTTTCAGGATTTCACGGATAATGATAACATTAGTCGGATTGTCATCTACGATTAAGATTCTCATCATCTTCACCTCACACAAATTGTATTACGACCGTAAAATTCTGCGACTCATTACCTATATCATACGCTATTTAAAACCGTTATATCTATTTTTATAATATGTAAATATAGTAATAGGTTCATTTACGTGTTCAGCAAAGTAACCTCCCGAACCACTACACCTAGTGGTTCGGGAGGTTACTCTATGGTAAAGACAGCCCCTGATTATTAACCAAAATGATCAAAAGTGAAACACATTAAGAAGAAATACTATCAAATAAATCAATACCTTCGAATTCACCTGCCAAATTTCGATATATTTTGAGCGCATTATTTCCTCTCATATATACGTCACCATCTTCAGCTATAAAATACGGTTTCCCCAAGGTTGATTGCACATTATCCTTCACGGGATCAATTCCTACCCCATCTACCTGCAGACCGAACTGCTGCGCTTGAGAAGGTGAGACATGCACATATAATACAAAGCCCTCGCCAACACCGACTGTCACATCTGCGTAGTGGTACTCCACTGTCCCTTGCAATGGATCATTTGTTACCGTAAGGGGATTCCCCTTGCTCAGAAGCAGTTCTTCCTTTGTGGCATATAAAGAGACTCCTTGCAGTGAATCAAACCGATTTATAGAAGGGCTGGATTCTGCAATATGCTCAAAGGCCAGAACAGACTTAGGCTGTTCAATAAATGTTGAGATAGGTGTCAACTGTGGAGACGCATCAAAGTATGGGGAAAGAAGACTAAACAAAAGAATGATAATGTTCATGTTGTTATCCCACCTTTCTTATCTGCAGCCGCCATTTACAGAAGACTTGCTGCCTTAAGTTTAATGACGGAATTTTTTCCAAAGAGTTGCAGCTACATCTACACCTTTTAACACAGTAGCTATTTTCCCCGGCGCTTTCTCGGCATTAACAGCATCATAGGAGTTAACCGTACGTTCCTCGGCTGCAGTCAGTGGAACTTCTTTTACGGATACTCCCTTACGCTTCTCCCTCAGTTCATGCGATTTACGATATCTCTCAATCACAGTTACTGAGACTTGCTTAACGGTTAAGGTTAACTCATTCATAACTTCTCCCAAATTCTTCACAGAATCTATGACAGGATCAATCTTCTGAATTTTATTCTGTACATCAGCGGTAATTTCATTGGCATGTCTGACTGTAGTCTTTACTTCATAAGTCAGTTCATCCATCGTCTTCTGCACTTCCACCAAGGTCTGGCTTACTTTGTCGAGAGATTGCTTCGCTGACTGCAAAGTCTTAATTAGAAAGAAAACAAGTATTGCGAATGCGATAGCAACGAGAGCTACACTAAGTTCAATGATCATATTTATAACCCCTTCCAAATCTCATAAATAGCGGCTATTCAGCCTTGTATACTGCATAGTTACCCCTAGTGCCATAGGCCGAAACATTCTGTCGAGCGTTGTCAAAACTCCCTGCTCCCCCTTTGTTTCAGAATCAAAGTCCCCGTTTATACAATGACTACAAATACAAAAAAAGGATAGGTGATATGTAATGTTAAAATGGTCCGCAATTCTACTAGTTGTAGCTGTAATCGCTGGTATATTTGGTTTCTTTAATCTTGTAGCAGCCGCTGCAGGTCTTGCAAAGATACTATTCTTCGTCTTCTTGGTTCTGTTTGTTGTTTCCCTCTTCACGGGACGCAGAGGTCGATCGATGTAGCCTCCTCCCATAAGTATCCATATATCTTATTCATCATGCAGAAAGTATAGGTCATTCGCACACAGATGTCACTTGAGAAAATAAGAAAAATGTATGAATCTGGTTCATAATAAGGAGGAACTAAACATGAAAAAATTCGCCAGCATTACACTAGCCTTAGGACTTATGGCTTCAATAGCAGCTACTGCATCAGCCGCAGAGGTAACAGGTACAACTACAGACGCTACAACAGTTAATGGAAGCACTTACACAAATACTTTCGAAACGATTATTACGCCATCGGATATTACTCCGGCCACACCGCAAATTGTTCTGACCGAAAAAACAGCCTTCCACTTTTCAGTCGGCAGTATGATTCCCGCAGGCTGGCTTAGCCCTCAAATGCTTGACACTACAGGTGAAGTGATTACGGATACTTGGGGCAATGAATGGAGAGAAGTTTATACTTGGCTAGGAAAAGCGTGGGTTAAGGTTCCTGTGGCTGCCAATGTAATTATGTAATTAGCTCCGAAAAGCTGATAACAAGCATAAACGCCTTCGGCGTCCCTATAAGGACGGCAAGTGTTTATGCGAGAAATATAAGGATAATTTATAGCACGGAACGTATAAATCCTTATATTTACCAAAAGATACCCCCTCAGTAGATATGATTCTACTGAGGGGGTATCTTTTGCACTTACGCCGCCTTTGTTCACCCGTCACAAACATGCGATGCTGCCGCTTCTGTGTACCTATATAATTATCGGATGACCGATCCCCCAAAGAGGAAACGATTCGTCCAAGAAGCGCTTAACTGATCTACTTTTACCCCGCCTGAAGCTACGGAATACGTATGAATAATTTGTCCATCTCCCAGATACATAGCAACATGTGATATTCTAGCCTTGGATTTATCAATCCCTGCATAAGCGGAAGCGGAATTCCCTTTATAATCCATGAAGAACATTAGATCACCGCGTTTTAAACCTGAGGTAGACGTAACCACCGTACTGTTTGATTTCACCCAATCTCCCTGTTGACGAGAATCAGCAGGTAGTTTCAGATTCAGAGCATCCATGAAAATTTGGCGAATAAAATCAGAACAATCGAAGGTACTTGTATCATTTCTGCTAGATCCAAACTCATAAGGTGTACCAAGATAACCCATCCCTGCCGAGATTACACTCTCGATTTGGGCCGAAGCCCCAGGTGTCGAAATAGGTGGTGCTGGTGGTACCGATGGTGTTGGTGTTGGTGTCGGCGTTACCGTCCCAGTCCCCCCGTTACCAGCAAACGAAATATATTGATCACTTGAACTTATATATCCAATGCTACCATCAGAGGTTTGAATTTGATACCAGTAGCTGTTCGGCTCTGCCAGAAGTTGTACTTGTTCCCCCTTCTTCAGAAGTCTCAGTACTTTTCCGCTTGTAGAAGGAGTAGTTCGAAGATTCACTCCGTACTTAATAGTTCCCGTTTGTGCTGATGGTGCAGTTGGTGTACCTACTGAAGATGAATTTACGCTGATATACTTATCATCCGTGCTTGTGTAACCTACGGATCCATCTGCTGTCTTCACTTGATACCAATAGTTATTCGGTTTCGCCACAATCTGCACTTGATCGCCCTTTTGCAAATACTTCACTACTTCTCCACTTGTAGAAGGTGTGCTGCGAAGGCGAACACTTGCCTCGATGACCGCGGTTTGACCGGCTGCTGCCGCCGTAACTGAATTTGATGGACTTGAGGCTGCTGCTGCATTTCCAGGAGCAGATACTCCTAAACCTGCAACAATTGCAGCTGAAACCAACAAGGATGCTGTTAATTGCTTATGTGATTTAATCATACGTTCCCCCAATACCATGATGAGATTTCAACAAAGGTGTGTACTACATTCCTTTATGCCCTCATTATAGGCTTGCCCGGGATTTGGAACATGCTCCAAATTGCACATATAATCATGCCACTTTATGGTAAAATACAGGACTAAAGTCTTGAATCCTCCTTAAATATGTTTGTTCCTTCCTTAAATTAGCATTTTTAAGTTTAATCTTTAGGTTCCACATGCACCTGCACATTCATAATATTATGCAGCTTGCTCATTCTCTCTTCGATGGAATCACTAATTTTATGCCCCTCCACCACTGTAATATTTGCGTCAACCTCCACTACAACATCCACGTGCACATGGTTCCCATGCACCCGTGCCTTTACATCTTTAATTCCTTCTACTCCCGGTGTACGAGCGATCGTACTGCGGAGATCCATCAACCGATCTTCATCAAAGCCATCCGTAAGCCGATAAGTTGAGTCACGGAAAATATCCCATGCTGTCTTTAAGATAATCAGCCCGACAACTACTGCTGCCGCAGAATCAATCCATGGCAGTCCGAACTGAGCACCCACAATTCCAACAGCAGCCCCTACACTAACCA
This sequence comes from Paenibacillus sp. RS8, assembly GCF_041956825.1. NCBI lineage: Bacteria > Bacillati > Bacillota > Bacilli > Caryophanales > Paenibacillaceae > Paenibacillus > Paenibacillus sp. RS8. Next base: position 571,776 of record NZ_CP168131.1, read on the forward strand.
TAGCATCCGAAAAATTATCTTTTGCCGCTGCCATTAGTGCGCTACTATTTATCTGTTTAGCCAGCCTTTTGTTGTATATGTATACTCCCATCATTGCCACTGCACACACTAAAGCCACACCCGCAGACCATAGCTGCGGCGTTTCTTTTGCACGATCGAAAAAAGAACGCACCGCCTCCACAATGACCTGAATACCTACTACCGCCATAATAAAAGAGGCCAACAATGCAGCTACTGTCTCTGCCCGAAAATGTCCATAAGCATGGTCAGAGTCAGGAGGCTTTCTCGAAATCCGCAGACCAACCAATACGGCTGCCGATGCCACGATATCAGTTAAATTATTGACCCCGTCCGCGACCAATGCATTAGAGGCGAATAGATAACCGCTAATCAGTTTGAATGTCGATAAAATGAGGTAAGCCGCTATGCTAACCCAAGCTCCACGCTCGCCTTTACGTATATCTTCGTAAATATCAACCATTTTGGCTATCTCCTCGTTTTCTGTTTGGTTAGAAAAGAATTCTTTCAATTATTCTTGCCCTTGTAGCAGCATTTAAAAACAATTAGAATAAAGTGAAGGACTTGCTTCGAAGGAGGTTATCATAATGAGCGAAAGCAATGAAAAAGGAAAAATCAATTTAGCTGAAGCTATCCGGCAAAAGCTGGAGCAGAAGAAACAACAATCTACCTCCAAACCTGGATCAACTTTTCAGGCCGGCTCCGCCAAACCGCTAAAAAGTCAGAATAACAAAAAGCCTAACAACCAACGCCGTCGTACCGGCGGATCCTAGTACTATCTTATAAACATAAAAGGCTGCCTATCCCTCAGGGACAACGCAGCCTTTTATGCGTTCGTCTCCCTTAAAGGATGGGCTAGAACTCATCAAATTCATTACTGATTCTCTTTATTGTACAATTAGCCAACTGAAAACATGCGCTTTGGGAAACCTCAAGTGCTAAGGTCTCCTGTCTTGTAAGCCCCGCGTATACTCCGCGTAGAATTCTACTTGTTAATCCATGTGTGACCGCTATGACCTGCGGAGAAGAAGACACGCTATCCAGCCAGTCTGTGACACGCTCTTGAACCGCCTCGTAGCTCTCCCCGTCTGGAGAGTAAAAGTACCAATCATACATAGTAGTTCCAGTAAGTCTATCGGCCCAGTCCTGTTCAATCTCTTTCAGCGTTAACCCTGACCATGATCCGACGGATACCTCACTTAGCCTGGAATCCGTTTCTACTTTATTGAAATCGTAACCTAAGATTTCACACAAAATCTGTGTGCTTTGCAGCGCTCTCCCAAGCGGACTTGAAATCACCCTCCACTCGGAGGATTGATCTACGGAATAACGAAGCAGCCTCGCCATTTGTCTGACTTGTTCCACTCCATGCTCAGTCAGAGGTGAATCCAATTGGCCTTGGTAACGACCTTGCGTATTAAACTCGGTCTCCCCATGCCTCATAATAAAAATTGCTCTGTCCACAGCCTTCACCTACCGTTAACTTTTCGAAATTGAAATATAAAGACAGCTACCCTAATCCTATAAGGATTAGAGTAGCTGCTTAACGGGTTCCTTCCGCTTAGCGGAAGGCAAATATTATACTTCTACAGGATACATGCGTTGGCGCATTTCCTTAATTTCAGGATTCTCCAAATACTCATCGTAAGTCATCGTGCGATCAATTACACCTGTAGGTGTGATTTCGATGATACGGTTAGCAATGGTTTGGATGAACTGATGGTCATGGGAAGTAAAGAGAATAGTCCCGTCGAAATCGATCAGTCCGTTGTTCAGTGCCGTAATGGATTCCAGATCCAAGTGATTGGTAGGTTCATCGAATACAAGCACGTTCGCACCGTTCAGCATCATCTTCGCCAACATACAGCGAACCTTCTCGCCCCCGGACAGTACACTTGCTTTCTTCAGTGCTTCTTCTCCGGCAAACAGCATCCGTCCAAGGAATCCACGCAGGAACGTCTCATCCTGATCTTTAGAATACTGACGCAGCCATTCTACGAGATTCAAGTCCACGCCATCGAAATAGCTGGAGTTGTCTTTCGGGAAATAAGCTTGAGTTGTAGTGACTCCCCATGCATATTCACCCGCATCCGCTTCTTGCTCGCCCATGATCACATCAAATAGAAGTGATTTAGGCTGAGAGTAAGGGCCCACGAAAGCAATCTTATCGCCTTTGTTAACTACAAAGCTGATTTCATCAAGAACCTTCTCACCTTCAACCGATTTGGTCAAGCCGCTGATCGTCAGCAGCTGCTTACCTGCTTCACGTTCAGGTTTGAAGTTGAGGAACGGATATTTACGGTTGGATGGACGAATGTCATCCAGTGTAATTTTCTCGAGTTGTTTCTTACGAGAAGTTGCCTGTTTAGACTTGGAAGCATTGGCCGAGAAACGCTGGATAAAGGCTTGCAGTTCCTTGATCTTGTCTTCCTTCTTCTTGTTCGAATCACGCTGCAAAGCTTGAGCAAGCTGACTGGACTCGTACCAGAAGTCGTAGTTACCAACGTACATCTGGATTTTGCCAAAATCAATATCCGCAATATGCGTACATACTTTGTTCAAGAAGTGACGGTCATGGGATACGACGATAACAGTACCTTCATAATCCATGAGGAAGTTCTCTAACCAGCCAATGGATTCGAGATCCAAGTGGTTGGTAGGCTCATCGAGCAGGAGGTTATTTGGACGGCCAAACAAGGCTTGTGCCAAGAGTACCCGTACCTTCTCATTGCCGCTCAGTTCGGCCATTTTCTTATCATGTAGTTCACGCATAATGCCTAGACCGATCAGCATAGCCGCCGCATCAGGCTCTGCATCCCAGCCATTAAGTTCCGCAAATTCGCCTTCTAGCTCACCGGCACGTAGACCATCTGCTTCCGTGAAATCAGACTTCGCATAAAGCGCGTCCTTTTCTTTCATGATTTCATAAAGACGAGTGTGACCCATAATAACTGTTTCAAGTACTGGAAATTCATCGTACTCGAAATGGTTCTGCTTCAGAACTGCAAGGCGTTCACCTGGTGTTATATGAACATCACCCGTGTTCGCTTCAATCTCCCCGGACAGAATTTTCAGAAAGGTTGATTTACCAGCACCATTGGCACCAATCAAACCATAGCAATTACCAGGGGTGAATTTTATGTTTACATCTTCGAAGAGAGCGCGTTTTCCGTAGCGGAGTGTTACGCCGCTTGTGCTAATCATTACGCATTACCATCCTTTTCACTTTAGGGTTTCGGCTCATTATAGCATAAAATCAGTGCAAAAATCCCGTGAAATAGGCATTTAAGCTGATCTCTCTCCTACGAAACTTATTCCAACTGTTTTAAGGCGACAACTTTCCAGGAGGAAATTTTTCAATTATTGTCCAGATGTGCGATTCTCCGATTGTACAACCAGTGTTTCTCCATAACTGAGCGTACGAATTCGGTTCTCAGAAATCCCGTGTTTAACTCGGGCGCTTTCCATGCGATCCAATGCTTCCCGGGCGGTATCATCAGCAAGTCTAAAGGTACCATAATGCATCGGAATCATGGTCTCCGCTCCTACATCTAGGAAGGCTTGTATCGCCTCCTCTGGATTCACATGCTGAGAGGTCATGAACCACTCCGGTTCATAGGCCCCAATCGGCATAAGCGCGATATCAATCTTATAACGGTTTCCGATCTCCTTAAAACCTGGAAAATACCCGCTGTCCCCAGCGAAATAAAGGTTCGGAGAAAGCCTCTTGTTCTCAGACTCGGCGGGCTCCAAGATATACCCACCCCAATGAGAAGTATTCGTATCCCAAGGCGTTCTCCGCGTCCAGTGCTGGGTAGGTACAAAAGTAAGCTTGATTTTTCCTAGCTTAATCTCCTGCCACCACTCCATTTCCATACAGTTGCGGAACCCTTTACGAAGCATTTTTCGCTTCAGACCTACAGGAACTACAAGCGTCGTCCCTGCCCGATATAATTTGCGGATAGAAGCTATGTGTAAGTGATCATAATGAGAGTGCGAAATCAAAATCAGATCAATCGGCGGCACTTCACTAATCGGAATCCCAGGTTGTCCCAATCTTTTCTCAAAGCCTAGCCTTCTTGCCCAGATGGGATCTGTAATGATATTCATCCCCTCATATTGAAGGAAGAATGTTGAATGCCCAATCCATGTAATGGTAGACTCCAAACTATTCTCCGACAGATAAGATAATCTGGGCGGCGTATTTGGCACAACATATGAATAGTCCTTCTTCTTGCGACGACGCTCCTCACGCCACTGGCGAAATTCTTTTAGTGTTTTATCTGTACTTACATTGTCGACATTATGGTAACGAGTTTTAGGCATAAAACACCTCTTCTACAGAGTTTGCCGCGCAATCCTAGCTTTAGCGAATATACTACAACTATATTGAACAGCAGCGCATTTTGCAAAATATACAAATAGCATAAGAAAGGTTCGCCCTTTTATTCATCGCATTGCAGAACTTAGCGAAATAATAGAAGTGTTATTTTGTGTTTCACGCCAGAAATGAGATAATATGTGTATAAAGTATGACGGTCCATATACCGTTCAAGGGGGAGCTACGTATGAAGATTACATTTATTGAACCGACTCCTAGTCCAAATACGATGAAGCTTCATTTGGACGAAAGTTTAGAACCCGGAATTCGCAGAACCTATACGCATGAAAGCGAGCGTTCCGCACCTGCTTGGGCACGTGAAATGTTAACGATACCGGGCGTTACTAGCATTTATCATGCTGCTGACTTCGCAGCACTTGAGCGCAAAGGCAACGCCGATTGGGCGGCCATTCTAAGAGAAGTTCAAAGCCGCTTCGGGAGTAGTGACGGCTTGACTGGAGATTGGAGCCTAGCTGACGAGGATGCCGGTGCGCATTTTGGGGAAGCACAAGTCTTCGTCCAAATGTTCCGCGGAATACCGATGCAAATCCGCGTAAAAACGGGCGCGAATGAGGAGCGCATATCCTTAGCTAACCGCTTCACGAAAGCGGTTATGGATGTAGCCAGCGCCGTAATGATCAAAGAGCGCAAGCTCACCGATTACGGCGTTCGTTATGGCGAGCCCGCGGACATTGCGCGCGAGGTCGAGCAAGAGATCGAAGCGGCGTATCCGCAGGAACGCCTCGACTCCCTCGTGCAGCAAGCCATTGCGCACGGAGCCGAAGGCGAGTTCGTCGAGCAGAGACGAACTCGCACTCAGGATGAGCTGCTGCGAGACCTGAAGCATGAGGATTGGCGCGTGCGCTACGCCGCGCTAGAGGATCTTACGCCGACGGCGGAGCTCCTGCCGGAGCTTAAGGCGGCGCTACACGATCCCAAGCTGCATATTCGCAGGCTTGCGGTCGTGTATCTGGGCGACCTTCGCACGCCCGAGGCGATGGAGCTGCTCTACGAGGCGATGGCAGACAGTGCGCCAGCGGTAAGACGTACGGCTGGCGATACCCTGTCCGACATCGGCGATCCTGCCGCCACGCCAGTAATGACGGCGGCACTAACGGATAAGAGCAAGCTTGTCCGCTGGCGCGCGGCTCGTTTCCTTTATGAAGTCGGCACATCCGAAGCTCAAGATGCGCTCACACTTGCTGCAGATGATCCAGAGTTCGAGGTTGGACTTCAGGCCAAGATGGCTTTGGAGCGCATCGCCTCAGGTGAAGCCGCAGCGGGCACCGTCTGGCAGCAGATGTCAGAACGCCGCCGCAATTAACAGTGAAGTACCTGATTTTGTCATTGCTTTGAGATGTAAACTTGCTTTATACTAATTCCTGTTGTTTATAAATGAATGAAGTAAAGATAGCCTCGTCATACTAGGATGAGGTAGAGGTCGCGGATATAAAGAGTACGCGTGTGGAGACGTTAGAGCCGTCTATGAATCACGCCGAAAGGAATATCTGCCGAAGCTTGCGCTGTAGCTCTTACAGCGGTGCAGGCTGGGGCCGTTGCCGAAAGGCACGGAACTGTCACATTGTACAGCCTGCGTAAGTAGCAGACTGCAGTGTGTTGCGCTATCTTCACAGGGAGTATGATGCGGAGCTGTATAGATGGAGGCCGCAGACATAGTTTGCGGCTTCTTTGCGTTTACAGAATTTGTATGTTTCGTACAATCATCCATAACCTTCTGGAAATCACGAAGTATACCTCCCGTTTTGCGGGAGTCAGCAGCTCAGCACTCCCCGTTCATGAACAGTAAGATTAGATCATAAGGAGTGTCATATTCATGCAGGGCAATCAGCAAAATCCAGCGCAAGGCAACATTAATCAGCCTGCGCTAAAAAAATCGTTCAAAGCAAGACATTTGACCATGATCGCGCTTGGCGGATCTATTGGTACGGGTCTGTTTCTAGCCAGTGGCGGCGCGATCGCTTCAGCAGGACCTGGTGGAGCGCTTCTAGCTTATACGGCAGTGGGTGTAATGGTTTATTTTCTCATGACTAGTCTTGGGGAGCTCGCCACCTATTTACCGGACTCCGGGTCCTTCAGTACCTACGGTACTCGTTTCGTCAGTCCCGCCTTTGGCTTCGCCATCGGGTGGAACTTCTGGTATAACTGGGCGGTTACGATTGCAGCAGAGCTATCGGCGGCTACCGTCATCATTAAATATTGGTTCCCGGACAGCCCTTCCTTTCTCTGGAGTCTGGTGTTCCTACTGCTGATGTTCGGCCTTAATTTCCTATCTGCTCGTGGCTACGGGGAATCAGAATATTGGTTTGCCATTATCAAAATCATTACCGTTATCGCCTTCCTCGTTGTCGGGGTCCTCATGATATTCGGCATTATGGGTGGAGAAGCCGTAGGCTTCAGTAACTTCCAAATCGGGGGCAGCTCCTTCCATGGTGGCTTCTTCGCCTTCGTCGGGGTCTTTATGGCAGCCGGATTCTCGTTCCAGGGTACCGAGCTAATCGGTGTTGCTGCTGGTGAGAGCGAGAACCCACGCCGCAACGTTCCAATTGCGATCCGCCAAGTATTCTGGCGTATATTAATCTTTTATATCCTTGCTATATTTGTAATCGGAATGTTGATTCCTTATACGAATCCAGATCTTCTACGCGGGGGTATCGATGATATCGGAGTCAGTCCGTTTACAATCGTGTTCAATAAGGCAGGGCTTGCAATTGCTGCATCCGTAATGAATGCCGTCATTCTAAGCTCCGTATTATCAGCCGGGAACTCCGGGATGTACGCCTCTACCCGTGTCCTGTATGCAATGGCTAAGGATGGCATGGCTCCACGCGCACTGGGCAAGCTCAATCGCCGTGGTGTCCCTGTTGGCGCTTTGCTAGTAACTACGGCTGTCGGAATGCTCGCCTTTCTCGCTTCATTCTTTGGTGACGGAGCCGTATATAACTGGCTACTGAATGCCTCTGGTATGTGCGGATTTATTAACTGGTTGGGTATTGCAGTCTGCCATTACCGTTTCAGACGTGCTTTTATAGCACAAGGGCATTCGCTAGATGAACTACCTTACCGAGCTAGATGGTTCCCATTCGGTCCTATCTTTGCCTTAGGACTTTGTATTGTAGCTATCCTCGGTCAGAACATGGGCGCCTTCTCAGGCGGAAATATCGACTGGTATGGTATCGCCGTTTCCTATATCAGCTTGCCGCTGTTTGTCTTGATCTGGGTCGGCTATCGCTGGTTCCGGAAGAGTAATATTATTCCTTTGGATAAATGCGACCTAAGTACTCACCCAGAATAAATAGACCCGGTAAAAGTGGGTGTCTCAAAAGTAACTTTGGGCAACCTGAGTGGTAAAATATTGTTAAAATGCAAATAAAGGAGCTAAGCAGTCTGTAGACGCCTAGCTCCTTTATTTTTGGCTTTCCCTGCAGCTACGCTAGGTGAGAGGAATTAGGGAAAATCTCCCTAAAAGTAGATGGAAAGCTCTTTAATTGAATGCAATTAGGGAATTACTCCCTAATAATTGAGTGAATTATATATATTTACCACCAAATAGGGTGAATTTCAGGGAGGAATTCCCTGATTATTAGTCTTAAGAGCTGAAATCGCTGAATTTTAGGGACATTTTCCCTAATTGTTAATCGGTGGTAATCCAGTTTGTAGGCATTAATGAAGTATCACACAAAGAGACTTACAAACAAGAACCATTAAAAGTCAAGGAATATCCCGTAGCCATTTAGGCTTATGGGATGTCCTTTTTTTGTTATCCTTCTATTCCCAAGTCACAAACACTTTGAGATCACCCGTATTGTCAAAAGCAGAACTGGAGTAAGATACGTCCTCTAGTCCAAGCTTATATAGCTCCTGCAGGTCATTCTTAAGCTTGGTCCCACTCCCTTGATAACGGAACAATATAGACACCTCACCGGCGGCAATTGCCTTATTCGCTAGCCGAGTCAGATCTCCTACCGAACGTACAATTAGCTCCTCGGCATATAGCTCATAATTGAGATCCTTCTGAAGCTGTTTATAGACAGCCGCATTCTGTCCCCCACGTTCCACAAGCGCAGACAAGGTCTTATGATAACCTACAGAAGCTGCCGGATAAGACTTCGTCCAGCTATGGTCCTGACGCATCTGGGCATCCGTTCTCAAGTAGTATGCTGTGCTAACCACACCTGCCTTATCAGGTGTCGGGTCATCCCAAGTTGTGTCGAGATGATACCACCGTCCATCTAACAGCACAAGATTCCAGGCATGCAACTGGCTGCGTCCTCCAGGCTGTTTGGCTGTACCCTCAACGATTTTATTCGTGAATCCAGCCTCCTTTAACAGCTTATAGGTCAACAGCGAATACCCTTGGCAAACGGCGCTGCCACTCTTCAATCCTTCATAAGCTGTGTACTTGCGATATGAGGTATCATACTTCAGATGAAGCACAACCCAGTCGTGGATAGCCTTCACCTTCTGATGATTGTTCATGCCCGGTGTTATGATCTTCTTCAGCGCAGCCTTCACTTCTTTGTTCACAAAAGCCGTCTGCTCCAACGTCTCCAAATATTTCACTTCCACCGTAACTTTTACAGAGCTTGAGCTTCCTCGATAAGTATATCCGTAGCTGTCTATAATGTAATACAAATAAGGGTCACTAGCCATCGCTTGATCCAGGGCCGCTTGTATTTTCGTTTTCAAATTTGAAGCTTTACTCTCATAAGTAAAAGTAATGGTCTCTCTACGATTGTTCATTGCACCCGTTAGCTTCTGCGCTACTTCATTTACAGAACGAAGGGTGGGTGAACTCGAAGCCGCATAAGCATGACCCCAGCCCCAATAAATCATTGGTGGAATAGCAGCGAATATAATCACTCCTCCCAGAATGATCTTTACTAGTGTAAAGCGTTTTTTCCACATATATATTCCGATCCTCCGGCTCCTATAGACTTATAATGAACCCTACCATTTAATAGATAATGAGCGTTTAGGCAAAAAAAGACTGCTCCCTGTAGAATAATTCTACTCTGAGAACAGCCTATATGCTAGAAAGATATGTTTTATTCGCTTTGCGGTGTAATGATGTAGGTCTCTCCTATTACGGTTTCAAATTCCACCTCTAGCCCTATTCGTGAACCACCAGAACTTTGAATGAGCAAAGGCTGACGACTATAAATCCTGCACAGTTGTCCATGAGTCGAGGTCAGTTCTGCCTTCGTTAAGCGCCCCTCACGCCATTCTATATTTGTGATAAAGCCGCCTCGGGCTACCAACCCTTTCACACTACCGTCAGACCATCCTTCTGGAAGAGCAGGCAATAATTCAAGCCCTTCCTGATGACTCTGCAAGAGCATCTCAGCAATCCCGGCTGTAGTTCCGAAGTTACCGTCAATCTGAAATGGAGGGTGATTACCGAATAAATTGGGCAGACTTGAATCTTGCAAAATACGACGTAAACAGCTATACGCACTCTCTCCATCCTTCAAACGCGCATACAGATTAAGTAGCCAGGCTGCACTCCATCCCGTGTGTCCTCCTCCACCTTCTAAGCGCTTCTTAAGCGATAACGATGCGGCTTCCGCTAGCTCCGGTGTGGAGGACGGACTAATTACATTCCCGGGATATAAATCATACAAATGAGAAACATGGCGGTGCCCAGGCTCTTGTTCAGCAAAATCCTCATTCCATTCACGAATACGTCCGTCCGGTGCAATCTCCGGGTGGGCAAGCAGCTTTTGCTTCTGCATGAGCTCTTGACGCAGTTCATCATCGGTATTCAAAACCTCAGCAGCCTGAATACAGTGTTTAAACAATTCAGCGATGAGCGATAAGTCCATGGCTGAGCCAGCCGAGACACTGCATGGCGTGCCGTCAGCAGTCAAGAATACATTTTCCGGTGAGGTAGACAGACCCGTTGTCCATCTTCCATCAGGTAGCTCTACCAGCCAATCCAGACAAAATAACGCGGCTCCCTTTAACAAAGGATAAGCTGTGTTGCGCAAATATTCCTTATCTGGACGAAAAGCATAACGCTCCCATAGATGGCGAGAGAGCCAAACACCCCCCAATGGCCAAAATGCCCACATCGCCTTGCCGTCTGACGGAGACGTCATACGCCATAAATCTGTATTATGATGCACCGTCCAGCCACGTGCGCCATAATGAATATTTGCTGTACGGCTGCCAGCCACACTAAGCTCCGTAATAAAATCAATTAACGGTTCATGGCATTCTCCCAAACCACATAACTCGACTGGCCAATAATTCATTTCAGAGTTTATATTGGTCGTATAATTGCTGTTCCATGGCGGCTGGAGATAGGGATTCCAGATCCCTTGCAGATTCAGAGCTTGCGTCCCCGGCCGTGAGCCAGCAATCATCAGGTAGCGGCCATACTGGAACAGCAGCGCTTCTAGAGCAGAATCTGTTTGGCCTTCGCGGTAACGTGTCAGTCGCTCATCCGTGGGAAGCTCTATTTCGGAGGAAACTGATGCAAGCGTTAACTCCACGCGCCGGAATAAGGACTGATAGTCCTCCAGATGACGCTGCTTCAGCTCTGCATATTCAGTAGAGGATATAGCCAGCTGTTCTAGGCATAACTCCGAAGGCAGCTTACCGCCGCTTCCTGGCATCCGGTCATACCCGGAAAAATCGGTTGCTGCAGCCAGACGGATGGTAATGGAGCGAGCGCCAGAAATCGACAGCTTATCGTTCTCCGCAACACAACCTCCACCTACCGTCTGGAACTCCATAACAGCAGCAAAACTTATACCAAGCCCCTCTTCATATAATACGGCGCGCGGATGATCCCCTACATAGTTATCAGCCACATGTGACGGAGCACGGCCGGTCATCATCAGCGCACCATTCGGAGTAATCTCCGAGCGAGAAGGATGAGGTGAGGTCAGATCCACCCAAATATCCGGTAGAACCTCCACACCCTCACTCCCCACAGCACGGATATGAATGGCTATAAGCTCATCCGGCCTGCTAGCCAACACTTCGCGCACAATCCTTACATCCCCAGCAATATAGGATACCGTAGCAATCCCTTGATCCAAATCAAGCTCCCTCTGATAACCCTCTACAGGACCAGCAAGATTGAACTTCATTCGCAAATCCCCAAGCGGTTGATAGGATTCGGTCCGTCTGCCTAGCATCTTAGCATCCACCAGCGCTTCCGCTTCCTTGTATTTCCCCTCTGCCACTAACTGTTTGGCCGGAGCCAAATGACGCAACACCTCATAATTAGCTGTATCCCGCGGAAAGCCCGACCATAAGGTGTCTTCATTGAGTTGAATTAGTTCTTCTTCCGTTCCTCCAAAGATCATACCGCCCAAACGCCCATTACCCACGGGCAGTGCCTCTTCCCATACCGCCGCCGGCTGCTTATACCAGAGCTCATGCCGTCCAGTGCTTTTGCTCTCTCCCACGTATATTCCTCCTATCCTGTAATTACAGATGAAAAGAAATCGGCGGGAAGCCCGGACTTTCGTTCGGACTTCCCGCCATCTTCATGCTTTTATTGTATTAGCCGTGATTCAGCAATTAATCATTCCAAAGTTTCACGCGTTGTTTAACCAGCTCTTCACGTAAATCTTCGGCTTTTGTTACACCAGCTTTATCAAGCTCAGCCATGTAGGCATCCCAAACTTTATCGAAATCAGCCGGTTTGGATAAGATTGCTTCTGGAATTCGTTTCCATGTGATATCTTTCAGCTTGTTGTCGAGAACGACAATTTCGCTATCGCCAGGAATCGTGATATTCCATGCCGCACCCCATGGTTTAACTTTGAAATCATCTTCACTTGGGAAAAGGTCTTTCCAAGTTGTTGCATTATAAGCAGCAAGTGTTTCTTTTTCAACTGCGTTGTAACCTACAGTTACTTGCTCTGGGAAGCGAGTTGTATAGTAGTTTCCAGTTGGGTCCAATACACCGTCGCCATAGTGAGCGCTAAGCAATGCGTAGTTTGATCCGACATTGCCAAGTCCTGTTTCTTTTTGGAAATTGGTAGTGTCATTATATTTACGGTTGTTTACATCTTCAGGAATGACGCGTTTGCCATCTACAACGTTGTAGTGCTTGCCTTCAATACCCCAGTTAACCAATACTTGACCTTCGTCGGAAGCGAGGTAGTCCAGGAATTTAATCGCACGAACTGGATCTTTAGCATCTACGCTGATCCCAATACCGTTACCACCCATGAAGCCTGTAGGCCAGAAGGAAGTTTCTTTGTACTCCTCAGACAAGGTTACAGGATAGTGTCCATATCCTTGATCCAGCTTACCTTCAGCTTTCAATGCTCTTTCTCCATCGCCATAACCCCAGTCTTGGTCAATCAGACCAATAACACGGCCGGTAGCGATTTTTGCTTTGTACTGGTCATACTTTTGAACGAAGCTTTCCGGATCAAGTAATCCGATATCGTTCATATGGTTGAGCCAGCGGAAATATTCCTTCTCAGCAGGACGACGGAAGTGATACGTTACTTCTTGTGTGTCGATATCAATGGCATATTCACCATCGTCAGGGGAGCCTGTTGTAGTGAAAGCCGGGTTAGTTACTGTAATGTACATGTACCAATCATCTGCATTCAGCGTCAGACCGATGTTTTTATTACCATTTTCATCCGTTGGATGTTTTTCCAGGTAAGCTTTGATTACGTTCTCATAATCTTGAACCGTTTTGATTGCAGGATAGCCAGCTTCTTTAACCGCACGGTGCTGTAGTTCAAATCCGCCGCCAGCATCAAAATATTTGTTATCCACACCTGCATAGGTAGGGATAGCATAGATCGCATGATCATCGTCACTGTAACGTGAGCGTTTCAGGCCTTCTTCGCCCAATACTTTTTTGATGTTCGGTGCATATTTATCAATCAGGTCTGTCAGATCGAGCATTGCTCCTGCATCTACCAGCTTACTAACGTCAGTCTTGGCACTGATCAGATCCGGATAATCACCGCTCGCTGCGATTAGTGCTACTTTTTGAGCAGGGTCACCCACCGCGTATTCAGCATTTAAGGTTACTCCTGTTTTTTCTGTAATTACTTTACCTACTTCATCTTGCATACCTGTCCAGTTCGGGTTAGGGTCAGCACTGAAGAAAGTCATCGTGAGCGGAGAAGTATCCTCAACCGCATTGGCCGAATTAGCCGTATTCTCCTTATTAGTTGCATTTCCTGCCGCATCTCCAGCTGCATTATTGCCGTTGTTACCACCGCAGCCTGCGAGCATGCCAAGCATCATAATAGAAGTGAGTGTAAGTGCAGTTGCCTTAGCTTTTATTTTTCTATTATTCCCCATTAAATAAACCCTCCTTAAAATTGTTTATCTATCGTATCACAGGTGAATTCCTGTTAATACTCGTCCCAGCTTTCCAAAAGGAAAAGAAAACGGATACAAAATACTCTTAAAACTTAGGGGAGACTAAGCTCCCCTGTAACTGAAATTGCGATTAGCTCTTCACAGCGCCAAGTGTCATACCTTGAACAAAGTACTTCTGAATGAACGGATACACCAGCAAGATTGGCACGGTTACGACAATCGTAATCGCCATTTTAATAGACTCTGGCGAGACCTGATTAGAAGCTAATGAAGCAATGTTGGAGCGGTAATCGCCTCCGTTACCACTAGTTGTACTCTGTAGAACCTTCATCAGTTCATATTGTAGTGTTGTCAGATGAGGGCTCGAGCCATTATACAAATACGTATCAAACCATGCATTCCATTGACCCACTGCTAGGAACAGCGCGATTGTTGCTAGCGCCGGCTTCATCAGCGGAAGGATAACACGCCAGTAGATGGTAAAGTCATTAGCTCCATCTAGCTTCGCCGATTCTTGCAGTGCATACGGCAGGCCGTCAATGAAGGAGCGGATGACGAAGACGTTAAAGGCACTAACCAGTCCAGGTAATACATAGACTGCAAAGCTATTCATCATATGGAGATCCTTGATCAGCATGTATATTGGAATCATTCCTCCAGAGATATACATGGTCATCGCCAAGAATGTGGAGACGAACTTGCGGCCTGCAAAGTCAGGGCGACTGATCGTGAATGCTAGCATTGAGGCACTAATCAGTCCGAACAACGTACCAACGACTGTCCGCAAAGCGGATATTTTGAACCCGGTAATCAGTCCTGAGAAACTGAAGATTTTCAAGTAATTGTCCCAGGTAAATTCCCGAGGATAAATGGTGATACCGCCGCGCACACTATCCACTGAATCATTCAGCGAGATCGCAAGCACGTTCAAAAACGGGTAGATCGTGATTACAACCACGAACAAGATTACAAAGTAAACAATGAAGTCAAAGATCCGGTCTGACCACGACTTTCCGGTGATAGCTGTGTTTCCCACTGTAACGCTCTCCTTTCAAGAAAAGGGCAATTTTGCTGCCACGATTGTTAGAAGGGCCCTCTGTATTACAGAAGGCTCTCTTTAGTTGTACGTTTGAAGATTCCATTAATCGTAAACAGCAGGATTACACTGATCACTGAGTTGAATATATTGATCGCGGTACCGTAGGAATATCTCGCCATGCCTAGTCCATATTTCAGAGAATACAGATCCAACACTTGAGAATAGTCGGTAACGAGGTTATTTCCAAGCAAGAATTGCTTCTCAAAGCCGATATTTAGCAAATTACCGATCGACATAATGAGTAGCACTGTAATCGTCGGGCGGATACCAGGAAGAGTAATATGCCATACCTGGCGGAGCCTGCTGGCACCGTCCACTCGAGCCGCTTCGTACAGTTCAGGTCCAATACCCGAGATGGCCGCAAGGTAGATGATCGCATTCCATCCGGTTTCTTTCCAAACATCAGATAATGTAACGATTCCCCAGAAGAGATGGCCCTGAGCCATGAACTGGATTGGCGAGTCTATAAATCCAATTGTTAACAAGAGATCGTTTACAAGACCATTTTCGCTAGATAACATTTTAGTTACAATTCCCGCTGCAACCACCCATGATACAAAGTGAGGCAAATACGAGACGGTCTGAGCAAATCGTTTAAAAAATCCAAGACGCAATTCATTGAGCAATATTGCAAATGTTATCGGAAAGATAAAACCTGCGATGAGGCCCATTCCGCTCATCGCCAGCGTGTTACGTAGTGCCAGTAGGAATTGCGAATCGCTAAACAGTGTCTTAAAATGTTCGAAGCCTACCCATTCTTGTTCAAAAAAGCCGCGTGCGGGCTTGTACTTTTGAAACGCCATCGTCCAGCCCCATAATGGGAGATAACTGAAGACGAATGCCCAGATCACAAAGGGTATCGACATCATCCACAAATACTTTTGATTCTTAAAGCTTCTCCAAAACCGTCCTCCTGAAGCAGGCTTTTTGTTGCGCATTCGGGTGTCCGGCGGGATTTGAGCAGTTACTGTGTCCGCTTTCATAAAGCCCCTCCTCTCTATGTCATAATTCTAAATCTTTGTAAGCGATTGCAGTACCCTATAAATTCGACTTAAAATCAGGTGAAAATTAGAGATTTTTGTCCGTGGTGAATTCTCATTTCGACTCATCGACACAGGGGGGCTAATGCTGCTGGCGTCTGCATTATTCTTTGAATTGGACTCCTAAAAACACTTTGCTTGCTGGATATTAGTCACTACGAGGAATGTCGAACTTTTGATCGCTGGTTCTTCGAAATTTCTAACTAGGCTTCTGGTAACCAGCCACTACGCGGAATATTCGGACTTCCGATCGCTGTTATCCTCAGATTTCCTGATTTGAACCGCTTCTCGCGGTAGAAATCCGAGGATAGCATATGCTTTCGAAGCTAGCTTTTCTACGAAAAGCTTTCGGGCGAACGCTCCGCTTCTACAGTTCCAAATATTCCTCTTCGTTCTTCTACCAGTCGCCCTTTTAAAATTAGAAGCTATCAACGCTTCTACAGTTCCAAATATTCCTCTTCACTCCGTTCCCAGCAGATGTTTAGAACCCTGATTCTAAAGAAAATGCATTAACCCTTCACCCGCATAAGCTTAAGCTGGTGTCTATTTAACTACATTAATACTTCAACACGTACAATTGGTGGGAGTAGGGAAAACAAAAAAAAGACCCGTGGACTGAAGTTCAGAAAACCGCCTGAACTCAGCCACGGGTATAACAGACAAGAACACCACACCAACCTTAAATGCTTTTACGATAAGAAGTTGGTGAGATTCCTACATATTTACGGAACTTAGCGTTGAAATAATCGGGGTTCATATACCCAACCTTCTCGGCTACCTCATATACTTTCATTCCTTGCGTCAGAAACTCTTTCGCCTTCTCAATCCGCACTTTGTCCACGTACGTATTAAAGTATTCTCCTGTGGTGTTCTTAAACATCTTACCTAGATAAGCGCTGTTGTAGCAGAATAATTCGGATAAGGTCTCCAGCTTTAGGTTCTCATTGTAGCGGCGGTTGATGATCTCCGTGATCTTCTTAATTTCATTTCCGCGCCCACTGGTCATCTGACCCGCAATTTCTTCGAGAAATGAGACAGCCTGATCCTGCAAATCGGACAAATAATAACTTTGATAGAGTTCCCCTATTGGTGGGGAGTGCTCTGCTGCATAGGTACGAATTTCCGGATACGTAGGCTCCAGACGGGCCAACACAGTACTAAGAAGTCTAACAAACGTCTCCTTAATTCGTAATTCGTCACTGCCCGCGGCTATAAGCTCAGCACAGATGGTCTGCACGATCGGTCGAATCGCGCTCAGACTTCCGGTTTCTACTGCAAGCAGCAGACGACTCTCCGTCTCCGGATCATCCTCCGTCTTCTCCTTCAACTCCATCAGAAGTCCTGAAGGATCTGTATTGATGAGGATCTCCTTCTTGAAGAAGAATGCGCGTCTAAGCAACTCCCGTGCTGCATTCAATGATTCTCCCGCCATTTCAGGCCGAGACACCACTCCCCCCGCTGCTGCAATGAAGTCGTATCCCTTTTGTTCTATCGTTGCAGATAATCCCTTGTATAATTCTTCTCGCTTGCTCGCCCTTTGATCCGGATCCTTCATAAGAATGCCCAAATACTGTGACAACGTAAAGAATGAAGCATTAGGATCATTATTAAACTGCTGTTCCATCACTGTTTTGATTCCCCGGAGATCCTCATCATTTACACCAGCTGTTTTTCTTAGCTCAATGAGAATAACTTCGTAGTTTCCCTGTTCCAGTCCTAGTGCATCCACATGTCTACTAAGGTCTTCCATCTCCAGTTCTTCCTCTGAAGTTGGCTGCAGTAGCGCCCGAAGTAAAGTTTCCCTGTTACGAGCGGGCTCCTCCTCATTCCAGTCACTGAACCGCTGCTCCTGATCGATGGTTTCATGCAGCTGTTCCAGACATACGATCATCTCATCTTCATCGACTGGCTTCAGTAAATAACCGTCAATCCGATAACCAATCGCTCGCTTTGCATATTCAAAATCTGCATGTCCACTCAAAATGAGCACATGACTTTCGGAGCCCTCTTTGCGAAGCTCACTAATCATTTCCAAACCATCCATACCAGGCATACGAATATCAGCAACTATTAACTCTGGATAGAAGGTATGATACTTTTCAAGCGCTTGCAAACCATTAGCTGCTGTAGCTACCACCGTATAACCAAGCTTCTCCCATGGGATCAGACTTCGTAGTCCTTCCCGCAGCTTCGGCTCATCATCGACAATCATCACTTTTATCATAGATTGTTGTCCTCCATTGGTATGCAGAAGAAAATAACCGTTCCTACATTAGGTCTACTCTCAATAGTTAGCCCATATTCTGCACCGTATGATAGTTTTAGCCGGTCGTGGACATTACGAAGTCCAATTCGCTCACCTTCACGCTCTTCCTGGTGCTCAAGCGTTTTCAGTAATTTCTCCAGCTTAATTGGAGATATCCCTACTCCGTTATCTGTAATCGTAAATTTAGCGTGATCCCCAACTTGTACAACTTCCACCGTCACAAATGCTCCTTCCATCTTATTATCCAGTCCGTGGATTACTGCGTTCTCAACAAGTGGCTGAATAAGGAGTGGGGGCATATAAAGAGATTCAACGGCAGGGTCTACAGTAAATTGATATTTCAACCTCTCCTCATAACGGAATTGCTGAATATCTAAGTAACAACGTACCACTTCTAATTCCTGACTAAGCAAGATCTTACTTCGGCCTGCCTCTAGATTACTGCGCATCAATTTACCTAGCAGACGTACCACACGAGCAATTTCCACTTGCCCCTTCATGTGAGCCTCCATCCGAATTGCTTCCAGTGCATTGAACAAGAAATGCGGGTTGATCTGGCTTGCCAGCATTTTGAATCGTATATCATTTTGCTTTTGTTCCAACAGACTATTCTGAGCATTGGATTCCTGTACCTCATACATCAAATCATTAATGCTGCGTACCATGGAATTAAATTGACGAGCTAACAGGGCGATTTCATCCTTGCCATCAATCTTTAATGCCGTATCAAAATCCCCGGTACTGACTCGATTAATATGTCTACTTAAATGCAGCAAGCGTCGTGAGAACAACGAGGAGAAGCTATATATTATTAAAAAGGCCAATAGAACACTTATCGCAACCACAGTAATCGAAAGCTTAATCACTTGATTGGGTTCTTTAACTATACTTTCTATAGAAAAAACAGAGATAATTCGTAGCGCATTTCGGCTGGCTTGCGGTTTAAGCTCCTCGATCACAATTTTGGAAGCTTCACCATCTACTACGGCTTCATAGCTCCCACTTCCCTGCCCCAGGAGCTTCGTATCAAAAGAAACATCCGCCAGCTTTTTGCCTGTCCGATCTTTCCGGTTCGCTGCAATGATATTGTCCTGATCATCGACAATCATGGTATCAAAAGATTCCTGGCTTAGAATGGATGCAAGCTGCTGACTGTTCACATTAATAACGAGTACACCTATTTTGCTGGAGCCCTCCAGCTCAATTTTGCGAACAAGACTTAAATAATTCCGCTTATCACGCTCATCTTCAATATATTCCCAACCGACAAGACTATCGTACCGCTGTGCTCTCTGATACCACTGGCTCTCCTTAATCTCAGATGAAGGATTGATCAGCTCCCAGTTGTTAAGCAGCGTAGCGTTGTCAGTGTACAAGCGAATGTTGGATATATCTTTATACAACCTTAGATACTCACGCATATCTGAATAATCGCGGTAAGCTTCCACGACATCATAAGTGCTAACATACTGACGTATGGCAAGTTTCTTCAACCGTGCGTCATTGCTCAAGCGATATGCGATATCTTGAGACACACCGATAACTTCTTCCGTTCTTTTCTTTACCCGATCTACGTTGATTGAAGCTTGCTCCAGTGCGCTCTGGAACGCCATGGTCCTCATCTCAAATGTAAGATAACCGCCTACCAGTAATACCGGAAGTAACGTGGTGAGTAAAAAAGCAAGCAACAGCTTATTGCGGATTTTGATGTCATTCAACAGCTTAACAATCCATTGGAACATGGCCTTCCGCCCCCCAAAACCTTCACTATCTCCTACAGCATCTAACTCTGCTCTGGAGATACCCCATACTTTACAGAAGAACAATAGGAACGGCAACCATTTCGAATACAGCCTATCCTCATATTCATAGACGAAATGGTCATAAAAAGGTCCTCCGCCATATGCGAAAGACCCTTTTCATCAGACATATCAAGCATAAACGCCTTTTGCATCCTTATAAGGATGGTAAGCGTTTAAATACAATGGCACTTTATTGGCGGTATGCAGCCAGCTTGTTATTCAGTTCACGAGTCTGACCGTAGACTTCCTGATAGAGGTTGAATAAACCGTCATAGATTGCCGCTTGCTTTGGATCTGGTGTATACACATCCGCAGGACGGATGAAGGCTTCTGCACATGCACTAAGGGATGCGAACCATCCGCTTCCATAAGCTGCCAACATCGCTGCTCCCATGGCCGGACCTTGCTCACTTTCAAGCTTCACGATGGATGCATTGAAAATATCTGCTTGCATCTGGAGCCATGCCTCATTTTTAGCCCCGCCGCCGATCGCAATGATTTCTGTAATTTCTTTGCCTGAATCACGTACAATCTCGATGGATTCACGTAACGAAAAGGTAATACCTTCTAATACGGAACGTGTAAAATGAGTCAATGTATGCCCTGAATCCATACCAATAAAGCTTCCGCGAATATTCGCATCTGGATGTGGTGTACGTTCTCCTACTATATAAGGTGTAAAGAGCAGTCCGCCGCTACCCGCTGGAATGGAAGAGACTCCATTTAGCAATTCATCAAAGCTCTTGTCTGCCGCAAAGGTTTCTTTGAACCATGTAAGGCTATGACCCGCAGCTAGAGTAACACCCATGATATAGTAGGCATCCTTTTCACCATGGTTGAAGAAATGGACTTTACCTTCGAGATTTAAATCTTTGTTGCTCTCATAGGAAAGAACCACGCCAGATGTACCAATACTGCACATCGTCCGGCCTTCGCCTAGAACCCCTGCTCCAAGTGCTCCACATGCATTATCCGCACCACCAGCAAATACCTTTGTTGATGATAAGAGACCAGATGCTTCAGCAATATCCGGCAATAACGTTCCTGTCTGTTCAAAGGACTCTACCAGTCTAGGACAAAGGGAAAGTGGAAGTTCAAAAGCTTCAGCAATTTCAGCACTCCACGTTTTAGAACCTACATCCAATAGAAGCGTTCCAGCAGCATCAGAATAATCCATCGCATAATCACCAGTCAACCGGAGACGCACATAATCTTTTGGTAAAAGGAACTGGTACGCTTGTGATAATACCTCTGGCTCATTCTCTTGCACCCATAGAATTTTAGGAAGCGTGAAGCCTTCTAACGCACGGTTTCTAGCGACCTCAATAAGCGTTGCTCCAAGCGTCTTCTCTATTCTTCTGCACTGTGCAGTAGTACGTGTATCATTCCAAAGAATGGCCGGACGAAGCACTTGACCTTCCTTATCCACTAGTACCAATCCGTGCATTTGCCCGGAGAAGCTAAGACCATCAACTTGCGATGGATCTATGCCCGATACTTCGATTAGGCGACGAAGGCTGACCAGCGTTCCTTTTACCCAGTCCTCTGGATTTTGTTCGCTCCAGTTCGGCTGTGGTCTGCTTAGCGGGTAGGATTCAGAATGCTCAAAAGCAACCTTGCCCTGTGGGTCCACTAGCACAGTCTTCACTGCGCTAGTGCCCAAATCTACACCTATAACGTATTTCATTTTTGACCTCCTAAAAGTTTTGTGAGCATAGGCTTCATTGAATTACTTCGAACAAAACTTACTTCGTAAGCATCCACTTAGTTTTATGGAGCTTAGCTACTTGATTCTCTTCGAAATAAAACTTACTTCGTAAGCATCCTGCTTAGTTTTGTGAGCATAGGCTTCATTGAATTACTTCGAGCAAAACTTACTTCGTTAGCATCCACTTAGTTTTATGGAGCTTAGCTACTTGATTCTCTTCGCAATAAAACTTACTTCGTAAGCATCCTGCTTAGTTTTGTGAGCGTTTCTAGAATTTCTTTGTACAAAAAAGGAGCTGCCGAAGAATGCTCTCTTCAGCAACCCCCGTTGCATTTGTTCAAACTGGAATCAAAGCCTAAGCTTCAAGCTCCCTGTAAATCCTACTCAGCCAAAATGTATTGGTTAAGTGTAGCTCTCAAGTATTCTTGACGTCCGGATTGGTTAGGACGTGGGTTCTCATTGTTCAAAGCATATTCAGCCAAGGAAGCCAGTGTTGCTTTGCCGGATACGATATCCGCGCCAACACCTTCATTGAAGCTGCTGTAACGTTTTTCAACGAAATCTTCGAATACGCGATCTTCGATCAATTTAGCAGCTACTTTCAAGCCTTTTGCATAAGTATCCATACCAGCGATGTGTGCTAGGAACAAATCCTCAGGCTCGAAGGAAGGACGACGTACTTTAGAGTCAAAGTTGATACCGCCTTTGCCAAGGCCATCATTCTTGAGTACTTCATACAGTGTGAGTGTTGCATCGTAGATGTTAACTGGGAATTCATCAGTATCCCATCCGAGCAATGTATCACCTTGGTTAGCATCAAGCGATCCGAGCATGCCGTTGATACGAGCTACACGAAGCTCATGTTCAAAAGTATGACCAGCAAGTGTAGCATGGTTAGCTTCAAGGTTCAGCTTGAAGTGCTTGTCGAGGTTGTATTTTTGCAAGAATGAGATCGTTGTTGCTGCATCGAAATCATATTGATGTTTCGTAGGCTCTTTTGGTTTAGGCTCGATCAGGAATTGACCATCAAAGCCGATTTCCTTAGCGTAATCTACAGCCATGCTGAACAGACGAGCAATGTTATCTTGTTCAAGGCCCATATCTGTATTCAGCAACTCTTCGTAGCCTTCACGGCCACCCCAGAATACATAGTTGCTAGCGCCTAGACGTTTACCCACTTCCAGACCTTTCTTCACTTGTGCTGCTGCATGTGCGAATACATCAGCATTTGGAGTGGAGCCTGCACCGTGCATATAACGTGGGTTAGTGAACATATTAGCTGTATTCCACAGCAATTTCTTGCCGGAAGTCTTCATGCCTTGTTCAAGGATATCAACGATGGTGTCGATGTTGCTGTAGAATTCACGCAAAGAAGCGCCTTCTGGTGCGATGTCCACATCATGGAAGCAGAAGTAAGGCAGGTCCATCTTATCCATAAATTCAAAAGCTGCTTCAGCGCGAGCCTTAGCTTTGTCCAGACCGTTCAATTTGTTCCAGCTACGAATAGCTGTTTCAGCGCCAAACGGATCGGAACCGCCAGCAGTTAATGTATGCCAATAAGCCATTGCAAATTTCAGATGTTCTTCCATAGTTTTGCCGGCTACGACTTCTTTAGGATTGTAGAATTTAAATGCAAAAGGGTTGGTGGAACGGCTTCCCTCGTAAGAGATTTTGTTCACTGTCTCAAAATAAGCCATTGTGTAATCCTCCTCAAATTGTACTTCGCCCGCAAGCGTTTACAGGATCATCTTAACACATCTTTTGGACTTTGTATATTGGTTAAACAAAGTTTTGATAAGTTTTTTTCGTCCATTTTTTGGAGCTCTGTCTAGCTTCCTCTCTCCGCTTCCCAATTATAGGAGATCTATCTTGGAAAATTTCCTCTAGACGCTATGTATTGCAATTTCCAGCACATCACTCTAGACTAAATGGCATACAACAAATGGGAACTATGCCAAGCTAAAACGCCTTTAGCGTCCTTTTAAGGACGGGGTAAGCGTTTATGCGAGAATTATAAGGAGAAAGTATACCGTGAAGCTTATACTTTCTTATAATTTAAGAAGGATGTGTGATTTGTGAAGGTTACTGGAGACCAAGCGCTGGTCAAAAAAATAAATAAATCTATCGTACTACATACCATTCGAAGACACTCTCCACTCTCGCGCGCGAAGGTTTCAGAGATGACCGGATTGAATAAAGCTACTGTGTCCAATCTGGTAGCTGAGCTGTGCACGCAAGAATTGGTAACTGAAGTCGGACCTGGGGAATCAAGCGGCGGCCGTAAACCGTTAATGCTGCATTTCAACGCAATGGCTGGCAGTGTAATTGGCATAGAACTGCGGGTAAAGCAGCTAACAGCAGTCTTATGTGATCTGAGTGGGGGCATTCTTTACGAAAGCGATTTCTCCTTAGACAATCATGATCTCCCTTACGTACTGGAACAAATGAAGAAGCTTATCTCCGGCTTGATTGTCAGCGCTCCTGAATCGCCTTATGGCATCGTCGGTATCGGAGTAGGTGTCCCCGGCATGGTCGATGAAAATGGTGTTGTACTCTTTGCTCCCAACCTTGGCTGGGAAATGGTCGACCTGCGGGCGATACTGGAAGCTGAATTTTCTGTCCCAGTCACCATTGATAACGAAGCGAACGCAGGCGCACAGGGAGAACTCAACTTTGGTGCGGCAAGAGAGGTAAGGCATCTGCTTTACATCAGTGCGGGATCAGGGATCGGATCAGGAATTATTATTGGTGGAGAGCTATACAAGGGTGCAAGAGGATATGCCGGTGAAACCGGACATATGACGATTGAAGCACAAGGCAAGCCTTGCAGTTGCGGCAGCCGTGGCTGCTGGGAGTTATATGCCTCTGAGAAAACCTATGATAATCCCGACCTCCCCCTCCCTGCCCATACTACGCCAGAGCTGGTTCGTTATGCGGCTGGGGGACAAGAAGACGCCCTTCGTCACTTCTCAACGATGGGTGAATATCTCGGTATCGGGGTGACCAATCTAATCAATAGCTTCAATCCAGAGCTTATTGTAATCGGTGGAGCATTGTCTGAGGCTGAAGAATGGCTAGGTGAGCCGCTGCGCCGGGTTGTAGCTGAACGTACTCTTCCTTACCACAAGCAGCAACTCGAAATCACATTCTCTAAGCTCGGCAGCCGTGGAACGATGATCGGTGCAGGTTTCTCTGCCGTTATGCAATTCCTAGGCGACATTCGAGTGACCCTATAATTATTAGTTTGATGGATCAATTGTGTTCATTCACTGAACATCTTTATAGGCGAAAATTCATAAGACAAATAATTGACGTAAAATTGACGCATTTGAGTGAATCAAAAGTGCAGTAAAAGGAACAGAAATCCTATATAATAAAGGCTAAGCTAGTGTGACATTTATCACTACAACCCTTTTTTTGAAATGGAGAGCGAGTCCATGACCTATGTTGATACGTCTGATATCTCGGCACAGATGTTCATCACTGTGTTGCTTTTTCTGCTCATTATTGCCCCTTTGATCAGCCTCGGTGTGCTCCGTTTTTTTCAAGCTAAAAAGAAATCAGGATTTATTCTTATTGGCAGCGGCGCTGCTGTATACGTACTATTTCAGATCATTACATCTTTCACTCAAACCTAACTCTACTTCTAGATCTACTTTCATAAAAATAGTCTGCGCACTAAAGCGTCAGACTATTTTTTGTATACTTAAAGATCATAAAAAAGACCGCCTCCTGATCGGAAACGGCCCCTTACAATGTCCTTGCGGAAATCTTATTTACTTAAACAGTCGCCAGTGCTTTGTCGAACTGAGTTTTGTTCATGCCCACAATTTTATGCTCACCGATAACAGTTACAGGAATAGCTCTCATTCCCATGTCCCATACTTGCTGCGCAAAATCATCATTCTGCTCGACGTTGCGTTCTTCGTAGGAAACGCCTTTTTCGCTAAGAAAGCTCTTAACCTGACGGCAATGCGGGCAATTTGTTGAGGTATATACAATAACCTTCTCCATGGTATGACCTCCTCCTATAAAAGATATACAGTGAAGATATCTAATGTAGCATTGAGTTTTTTTCAAACCAAATTATAGAATGACTGCACTGTGCTCCAAGCTTTCGATATATTTCTCAGCATCCATAGCTGCCATACATCCACTACCTGCTGCAGTAATCGCTTGTCTGTAACGAGTATCCTGCACATCACCACATGCGAACACGCCTGGGATATTGGTTTCGGAAGTGCCTGGGTTCGTCATGATATAGCCATCCGCATTGGTTGTGATCTGTCCACCTAAGAAAGAGGTGTTCGGGTGGTGACCAATCGCAACAAACACGCCGCTTGCTTCGATGATTTCTTCTTCTCCGGTCTCATTGTTAAGCACTTTTAGACCATTGACGCCTCTGTCGCTCGAAGTCACTTCCAGTGGAGTGCGATTTAGGTTCCAGTCTACTTTAACATTAGCACGAACGCGATCCTGCATGATCTTCGAAGCACGCAATTCTCCACGACGATGCACCAAAGTTACTTTGGAAGCAAAACGAGTCAAGAAGCCAGCTTCCTCAAGTGCGGAATCTCCGCCACCAACAACCACGATCTCTTTATTACGGAAGAAAAATCCGTCACAGGTAGCGCAGGTGCTTACACCGCGTCCCACATTATCTTGCTCCCCTGGGATACCGAGGTATTTTGCCGTAGCGCCTGTGGAAATGATCAATGTATCTGTAGTAAGAACGCCCATTCCTTCAACATTCAACTTAAAAGGACGCTCTCCAAGTTCTACACTGTTCACCCAGCCCGTACGGAACTCCGCACCAAAACGTTCAGCTTGTTTACGCATATTATCCATCAAGTCAGGACCCATGATGCCTTCAGGAAATCCAGGGAAATTCTCCACTTCTGTTGTAGTGGTCAATTGTCCACCGGGTTGGGGTCCTTCGATTACTAGTGGGTTCAAATTGGCACGAGCCAAATAAATAGCGGCGGTTAATCCTGCCGGTCCAGTTCCAACAATTATTGATTTATACATATCTATGTCCTCCTTGAGCTAGACGGCAATGACGTCGCTTCTTAATTAAAATAATTATAATGTAGTGTTAATTATGATAACTGAAAGCAAATATGTCAATATGCCAGACTTCCTCACCCCAAAACTATTTTGTGAACAATTTAATTTTGATAAATATTATCGTAATAATCTTAGTCCATTAAGAATCACTAATATCGTACTGCCTTCATGACCTATTACGCCAAAAGGAAGTGCGATCCCTTGCACAAAGTTGCTGATCATAAGCACTGCAATCACAGACACAGCAAAAATCATATTTTGCTTCACAATACGCTGTGAACGACGCGCCAATGATATCGTTGAAGCGATCTCTTCTATATTATCATTCATAAGCACTACATCGGCTATTTCGAGTGCAGCGCCGCTCCCTTTCATGCCCATACCCATGCCTACGGTTGCTGTCGCCAAAGCAGGTGCGTCATTCACACCATCCCCTACCATAACAACGTGACCATACTTTTCACGCAGTGCCTTGATATGCTTCACTTTATCCTCCGGTAAAAGGTCAGCAAACACTAGATCTACCCCTGTTGTAGCTGCAATGACCTGAGCCGTAGCGTCACGGTCACCCGTAAGCATTGCCACTTTAATCCCAAGCTCCTGTAGCTTCCGCACTGCGGCTTCTGCTTGTGGACGAACCGTATCCTGCAAAGCAATCATTCCGGCAATTTGCTCGCCGTCCAGAATGATGGAGACGGTCTTCCCTTCTTCAGCCAACTGCTGCCGCTTAAGTTTCCAATGCTCCAGTTCAGGATTCATAGCAGACTGAGCCAGCTCATCGAGCAAATTAGACTTCCCGATTCTCCAGAGATGTCCATCGATTTGACCTTCAATCCCCCAGCCTGTGATGGTTTTACTGTCTTCCACTCCCCGTAGCTCCAGGCCTTCCTCTTCCGCTTTACGCACAATCGCTTCCGCCAGTGGATGACGGGACATATTCTCAATGGATGCACTAACCGTTAGCAACTCTTGACGACTGTAGCCTTCTCCTGCAATAAAATCAGTTACTTGTGGAGTTCCTTCTGTAAGCGTCCCTGTCTTATCGAACGCCACAACCGTTGTGCGTGCCATATTTTCCAGATGGACCCCGCCTTTAAAAAGAACCCCTTTTCGCGCACTTTTGGAGATCGCTGACAGCATCGCTGGCATAATGGATGAAACCAAAGCGCAAGGTGAAGCTACTACTAGAAACACCATCGCTTTATAGAAGGTTGCGCTCCAGCTCCAGTCCAGCAAAAATGGTGGAAGGAGAATCAGTGCCACGGTCGAGGCTACGACAACCCTTGCATAGATGGCTTCGAGTCTTTTTATAAAACGCTGCGAATTGGGAACTTCCGTTTCTGCCTCTTCTACCATTTTGATGATTTTGGCAAAAAGGGTGTTCTCAGCTGCTTTCGTTACTTCAATATAAAGGGGACCTTCTCCATTCACGGTGCCTGCAAAAACTTCGCTACCGACATATTTTTCAACGGGTACGGATTCTCCCGTAATGGAAGCCTGATCTACTGCCGACTCCCCCCGATATACCTTACCGTCTGCCGGAATCAAATCTCCCGGGCGTACAAGCAGCAGATCTCCGATCACCAGCTGGTCGATATGGACCTCATTCATACTTCCTTGTTCAATACGCATAGCCGTTGCCGGCTTGAGTGCCATCAGCGAGGAAATATCCTTTTTGCTGCGTTCCATCGTATAACTCTCTAAGGCTCCACTGAGTGCAAAAATGAAAATAAGCATGGCGCCTTCATTCCAGTACCCAATGGAAGCTGCACCTAGTGCGGCTGCAATCATTAATAGGTTCACATCGAGATCCCGTTCTTTGACGAGCGTTTCTACGCCTTCTTTTGCTTTATTCCAGCCACCAATCGTATAAGAAATGACATAGAGTGCTATGGAAAGAATTTCTGACCATCCACCAACAGACCATGCTAAAAGCATAAGCAGTCCGCTGCCCAGAGCAGCCTGCATTTCGGAATTGCTAAGCATGGCACGCGGATCGAACCGACGCTTTGGAGCGCCTGGCTTCTTCATACTGCCGGAAATAGATGATTGCTGAGGTAAATGTTTTGATGTTGCTTGCATAATAATCGCCGTCCTTTAAAGTTTTGTGGAGCGTTCCTTCTGTGACTCTTCTTCGCAACAAAACTTGCTTCGTAAGCATACGCTTTGTTTTGTGGAGCCTAACTTCAGCCAAGTGAGAATGAGAGCCATTATTAAGACCCCTAAAATGACACATGCTGCCCCGGCTTAGCCGGGACAGCATGATTGATAACTATAGGTAGTGAGAATGATAATCATTGTTGCAATAGTACAACTATATTTCCTTAGTGCAACTTATATTTTAATCATACCACCAGGAATGAAAAAGTAAAGCCTATCTGTTCAGCTAACCGCCCTAAATTTCAGAGTATATGTTAGCTGCTCGCTTAATGGCGGATTTTATCTAACAGTTCTGTTAGGACATGTTCCTCGACTGGAGTCGAATAAGATCCATCCTCAAAACGTTTCATCGAACCGATCCCCTCTTGGAATACAAACCGTATGCGCCCTTTGCGTACTTTTTTATCTGTATACATTTTATCGATTAGCATTCGGTTTGTAATGGTTGCTGGAATTTCAGTCGGCAGACCCGCCTTCTGTAGTAATGCAATCACCCGCTGAGTTTGGTTCGGAGTTACATATCCCAAGCGCTCTGCTAACTGCACCTGAATAGCAAGACCTATCGCAATAGCCTCACCATGTAACAATTCATAACCGCTTAAAGCCTCCAGCGCTCGACCCGCAGTATGCCCTAGATTAAGAATTTGCCGCAGATTGCTCTCCAATTCGTCCTTCTCTACCACACCGTACTTGATCTCACAATTATAAAGTGCAACCCGTTCGCAGACCTCTCGGTTTAATATAAGCTCTCCCTCTAAAGAAACAACTTGTTCCAAATTCTGCTCCAAATACTCAAAAAAACCTGCATCCGCCATGCAGGCATGTTTGATCGTTTCAGCTAGCCGCTACGCAACTCACGAACCGGAAGTGTTCTCCATGTCGCTAAGTCGATGTACACCTTTCTGGGTTGATGAAATACACCGATTAGATTGGTAGCGACCGGTGTATTTACGCCTGTTTTTCCGCCAATGGATGCATCTGCTGCTGCTAATAAGGTGGTCGCATAGTTCAAACTCGGCACTCCCCGGCCAAATGTCCCTGCCAGAAAACCTGCCAAATCTGTTACCGCCCCGCCTCCAATCGCAATAATACAGCAATCTCGTCCATAAGAACGGCTTAATAGCTGATCCTCCAGCAACGCCTTCGTTTCACGGGTTTTGGATTTCTCTCCGGCGGGGAAAGAAAAAAGCTCCGCATGAAAATCATTCTGAATCAGCTGTTCCAGCAAGGCTTGTCCATAAAGTGCTTCAACTTTGGAATCCGTAATTATCGCAAATTTGCTTACATTTTCTACGATACCTCGTTTTAAGTCCTCTATTAGTGCGCTAAATAAAGTTTCTCCGATCTCAATGTCGTAGGAGTGGTCAACAACCTTCTTCAGGGCAACTCTAAAATTTGCGGACATGTGCAGCGCCTCTTTTCAGTAGGATGCTAATAGATTCGATCCGCTAATATAATTATCCTTTTTATGTAAAATGAGAGTGCTGAAAGAAATTGTGCGCTCACCACTCCACGTGCTCCAGACGGGAGGCAGCAACAAGAATGATATACTGGTCACAGGACGACGACCTTACTTGATCTACAGATAAATACATTTGAGAGATAAAATCTAGGTAGACGTAATAGCTACATTGTTGATAAAGCAGGAAGGGTGTGAGCTAGCCGATACGGACACAACTTCTATTGAATAATGTCTCTGGAGTCCGAAACTGTGCTCCAAAAGCATAAATCATACAAATAGGGTCCTCCGAGTCCGTGTGCCCAAAGCGATGATGAATATTCTTTTGAAGCAAGCAGTCAAAACGCACAAAATGAAGAGCAGTGATCCTCCGATAACGGGAGAATCACTGCTCTGTCGTCCCATTTAGAATCGCAAGTGGCATATGGAACAGCCACTTCGTTGCTGTGTTACTGCCTTCCACCGGCGGCAGTATCCAATGTTTCCTGCTGCCTGGCGATCCAGATCAGACAGGCTGCTCTAAGCAGCGCTTCGGTCCGCTGACCGGCGCTGCAAAAGATCCCGCTGAGGCCGATCTGATACAGATCGGCCAAAGCCGACGCCGCCGGAGTCCCCGCGGCGAGCACTACCGCCGCCGGCTTCACGCTCCGCACGGCGGCAAGTATCTCCCCCGCCGCCAGGGCGAAGCCCTCTGCGGCGGCCCCTTCCGGCGCGAGCTCGCTCGCCGCGCCGTCGAGCACTAGGAAATCGGCGATGCGCGCGATTTCCGCGGCGGCGGCGGGCTCCACATCAGGCGCGATCAGCGCCCCGATGCGGCACGTCGCCGCATAAGCGTGGCCGAGTGTCTGATCGGCCACGAACTCGATGAATTCGCGCTTTGCTGCGAATTCGGCTCCGCTTGCGGTGTAGGCGACCAGCAGGTCAAGGCGGCAATCGCCGCCTTGACGCTGGCTCTCCGCCACCGCAGTAAAAAGCGCTTCGAGCTGCGCGTCCTGAAGCGCGGCGAGCTTTGCGGGCTGCGCCGCAAGCTCCTCTGGATGCAGCAGGGTGACTGCTGCCCATTCACCATCCGGTGATTCCAGCAGAGCTGTGGTGGCTGCTTGCAATCGGTAATAGATCCGCTGCAGCATTCGATTAGCCTGCAGCTCATCCTCACTGGATAACCAATGCTCATAAAGACAAAACAGTTCAGGTTCAAGCAGCCATTCCTCACTTCGTATCAGACAAGGACCGGCTTGAACGGACCTTGCGCCTTCCCGTGTAATCGGACGCTCTTCTCGTTCTTCACGTCCTTCACGCAATACTAAGAAGGCCGACTGTTCTCCAGGTCGTTTAAAATAAGAACGGTTCAAAGGTTCTACAACATCCTTCTGCTCTACCCCGGTAATAAATTCTGCGGCAGCGGAGGCTACGGATCCGGCTTGGCTCATTTCCATCCCTACAGCCCGATCACCGGCCTTATACATGAACTTGAACGGGCGCTCTTCACTACTCCGAAAACCATCCTGCTGACGTTCACCCTTCATCTTCGCACCCACCCTTTATCTTTGGATTGCTGCCGGTACGCCAAGTTAATAAACATCATGCCACCGACATCTTATTACCACACTTATAAATACGGGAACCTCCCATGAAATATGCAAGCGTTGCCAAATGATGTGAATAATTTAGCCTTATTAAATCACAAAAAAAAGGCATCGCCGCATAGCAGCAAATGCCTTCCTTGAATTTCATTGTTCTATTGTTGACTGGCGGCGATTGCCTGCTCCAGATCATAAATAATATCATCAATAGATTCCGTACCAATCGATAAGCGGAGTAATTCCGGAGTTACTCCCGCTGTGGTTTGCTCTTCATCCGACAGCTGTGCATGTGTTGTGCTTGCAGGATGGATAATCAATGACTTGGAGTCACCGACATTCGCCAAATGCGAGAACAGCTTCACATTTTCAATCAGCTTGCGTCCCGCAGCACTTCCACCTTTAATACCGAAGGTAAGGATCGCTCCTTGACCTTTAGGTAAATACTTTTGCGCTAATTCATGAGATGGATGAGTAGGAAGTCCAGAATAACTTACCCATTCTACATCTGCGTGTGCCTCCAAATATTGCGCAACCTTCAGCGCATTCTGGCTGTGACGTTCCATCCGCAAATGGAGTGTTTCGAGCCCTTGCAGCAGCATCCAAGAGTTAAATGGTGAAATAGAAGCCCCTAGATCACGAAGCAGTTGAACACGGGCTTTAATAATGTAAGCAATCGGACCCACAGCTTCCGTGTAAACAACACCATGATAACTTGGATCAGGCTCTGTAAGTCCTGGGAACTTACCGCTTGCCTTCCAATCGAACTTACCACCGTCCACAATAATTCCACCGATAGATGTACCATGCCCGCCGATGAATTTAGTTGCCGAATGAACAACGATGTCAGCTCCATGCTCAATCGGACGCAGTAAATATGGACTTGGGAACGTATTATCCACAATAAGAGGAATTCCATGTTCATGCGCAATTGCTGCAACGGCTTCAATATCTAGTACATTCCCCTGTGGGTTACCAATGGTTTCTGCATACAAAGCTTTGGTTTTATCATTAATCGCAGCACGGAAGTTCTCAGGATTATCCGAATCCACAAAATGCACCTTAATGCCAAGCTTAGGCAGCGTTGTAGAAAAAAGATTATAAGTTCCACCGTATAGGCTTGCCGCAGATACAATTTCATCCCCAGCGCCCGCAATATTTAGAATGGAGAAAGAAATAGCCGCTGCCCCGGAAGCTGTAGCAAGTGCACCTGCTCCACCTTCTAGTGCTGCCAAACGCTGTTCAAATACATCTGTAGTCGGATTCATCAGCCGAGTGTAAATATTACCGAATTCTTTGAGCGCAAACAGATCCGCTGCATGATCAGCATCACGGAATCCATAAGACGTGGTCTGATAAAGCGGTACAGCACGTGCGAAAGTAGTTGGATCAATTTCCTGGCCTGCATGAACAGTCAAAGTTTCAAATGACAGCTTACGGTCTTCTGACATAGGTATTTCCTCCCTTTATAAATTAAGAATAGAAATCTTTAACAAATAATAATTGTACTCATTCTCTCATAAACGACATCATTTGAAAAGAAAAAAATCTTATTATTCCGGTGTGAATTATCATAATTTTATTTTGCAAATGAAAGCCTGTTCGATAAAAACCAGATAACGCTTTCAATAACAGTTTTTAAGCTAAAAAATAGATATACCCTATGTATCTAGTAGAGAGCTTCTACGCATAAAAAAACAGAATAGCGGCGGACAAAGCTTGTCCACCTTATCTCACCGCTACTGGTTTACTTATCTTCTATTAGTAACTGCTTTGATTAGTAACTGCTTTGGCTTGTTTCTCCCTTAGCAATCGCTACACCGCCGCTAGTACCAATACGACTTGCGCCTGCTTGTACCATTACATGAGCGTCTTCCGCACTACGAACACCGCCGGAAGCTTTCACACCCACATTAGGTCCAACTGTTGCACGCATCAGAGCGATATCTTCCTTCGTTGCTCCACCTGTAGAGAATCCTGTGGATGTTTTTACGAAGTCTGCTCCAGCTTCAACAGAAAGCTTGCAAGCACGTACTTTTTCTTCTTCCGTTAATAAACAAGCCTCGATAATGACCTTAGTCAGCGCTTTGCCGCGAGCTGCTTCTACAACTGATGCAATATCATGTTTAACCAGTTCATCGTTACCATCTTTCAGCGCTCCGATATTGATAACCATGTCTACCTCACCTGCACCATTCGCAATAGCATTGGTAGTCTCGAATACTTTAGTCTCTGTTGTCGAAGATCCGAGTGGGAAGCCGATAACTGTACATACTTTAACTTCAGGCGTATCCTTCAATACTTCATGGGCAGTAGCTACCCAGGCAGGGTTTACGCAGACCGAAGCAAATTTATAGGCTTTTGCTTCTTCTGCCAATTTAATGATATCTGCTTTCCGTGTATCTGCTTTAAGCAGTGTATGATCAATGATCCCCGATAGTGTAATTTCGCTCATTTCTGTCATTCCTCCATGATTTGGATAGTAAATTTTTTTCATCTCTGTAATCATACCAATAGAACTCTGCTTTGCAAAGTCGACAGGGCAATCAAGCCCACTCCAATCTCGGTTAACTCATTATAAATATACTTGGAGCAGGTCATTATTAACTTAATTATCTTTTCAAGTTAAATTTATACCTTCTTGTATTTTTTAAAATATAAATAACAATCTCCCTAAACTTTCCCATTTAAAAATACGATAATAGTTATATATAAATGGGTTTTTTAGCCTATTTATTAAAATTTTTCTTCAAACTTACTTAGGAGGAGACTGTTTAAAATGGGAAACTTTAATTTCGCCTCAAACGCTGCAGCCCAGAAACTGAATGTACAAGTGGAAGGTTCTATGTCACCTGAGGATGCCGGACGTTTCATTCAGGAGTACAACCAAATCATAAGTACATTTGACCCGACACAATTTGAGATCATTTTAGATTGCAAGACACTAAACGTATCCTCGCCGGACACTCTTCCTATGCTTGAGCAATGCTACATACTGTATAAAGAATCTGGATTTAAGAAAGTAACCTTCATTATTGCCAAAAGCCCTGTCCTAAAAATGCAGCTGAGCCGAGTAGCCCGGGCAACGAAATTAGAGAATTACGAAATTATTGAAGCATAGGAGGTTTCATTTGGGACATATAACCATCCGCCAAGCTGCTTATTACCATCCGGAGCATGTCGTAACTAATGATTATTATCTGGGGCATTTCCAGAGTATGGGCAAGGACATCAAGCGATTCCTGGAAGTCATGGGTCGTGACCGGAGATACATCGTAAAAGAAAAGGATGAGAATGCCCTAACGATGGGATTCAAAGCCGCCCAAAAAGTGTTAAATGAAGCCAATTTACATGGGGAAGATATGGACATGATTACGTTCGCTTCTCAGACACCGGAATATACCTACCCTACCAATGCACTTCTGCTACACCGTATGCTGCAAGGCAAACACCGGACCATTACCCAAGATTCCAATGCCAACTGCGCAGGAATGGTATCCGCCGTCGAGCAGACAAGTCGTTATATGCAAGCTAATCCTAGCATTCGGTACGCGCTCGTCGTGGGCAGTGACTATAGCTCGGTAAACTGCAATACAGATGATGAAATCACTTACCCTAACTTCGGAGATGCCGCAGCAGCTGTCATTCTGGAACGGAGCGAGCAAACTGGCTTCATTGACTCCCTTTATTACACTGATTCTGAGGGCTCTGAGAACATTATGTTCCCTGCTTGTGGTCTTTCGAATATTTATCATGAAGACATTACACCGGAGCAAATTCGGATACGCTGGACCCCCTTTGACGGTACAGTATGTGTAGATGCGGCCGTTGCAGACATGAAGGAGCTTCTCTCAAGAAACGGCCTGACTACAGATGATATATCTGCCTTCTGCCTTTCACAATTCTCTCTCAAAAATATCGAACTCATCCAAGAGGGTCTTGGACTTACTGATGAGAAATTCATCTATGTAGGTGACGAGTTCGGGTATACAGCAACAAGCAGTCCTTTTATCGCCTTTCAACGCGGAGTCGAAGACGGACGAATCAAACGTGGCGATTATGTCTTCTTTTGGTCAGTTGGCGCTGGCTGGCAAATTCCTACAATGCTTTATCAATATTAATAGTATAAAAAGCCCTACTTCTATAGAAGTAGGGCTTTCCCATCAGAGGAGCAGATGTTGAAGCAGACAGCCACGAACTCAAACAGAACAGCAATTGGAAAAATAAATCAGAAATCCAACAATGAATTATTTCGTCAGGGATTGAATATCCACAAATGGAGTCGCTCCCCCTGTTACTGACGGCAGCACGCCGTTCCATTTTTCTAACGCTTTCTCTTGGACCTCAATTTGCTTCAGCTGCACCAGCTCAGGTGTAACCTCCTGCTTCTTAAGTCTTAGAGATTCAGCCTCTGCTTGCGCCTGGGCGATTTTTTGCTTCGCTTCGATTTCAATCCTACGAAGATCATTCTCCGCTTTTAGCGCCTGCTGCTGAGCAACCTGCTTCGCTTCAATGGACTGATTGAACGCCTCCGAGAATTTAAAGTTAACGATGTTAATATCGTTGACGATCAGGTCATATTTTGCCAGCCTAGCAGTTAAATGCTCACTGATCTCACTAGACACTACATCACGGCGCGTAATCAAATCTTCTGCTGGATATTTTGCCGTCACTTCCTTGACGATTTCCTGAATGGCCGGATTGATAATTACATTGTCAAAATTACCTCCGATATTGTTCATCAGATTAAAGGCGGAAGCCTTGTTTACGGAATAATTCACTGCTACATGTGTGGATACGGGCTGAAGATCTTTTGAAGAAGCTGAAGTATCGGTCTCCGCCTTCGTTACCTGCGTATTGACCTGAATTACCGTCTGAATAAATGGAATTTTAAAATGAATGCCGGGTGACAACGTGTTGTCATTTAATTTACCAAAGGTTTTGTACAAACCTACATGCCCATATTCCACAGATACAAAAGAGTTTGCGCCAATCAACAATACAATGAGCACTGCTGCAACACCGCTAACTATTTTTCCCGGACGCAGCTGTTTCAATTTCGGATTCATTTGCATATTCATCCAATACCCCTC
Source organism: Paenibacillus sp. RS8 (assembly GCF_041956825.1). Classification (NCBI taxonomy): domain Bacteria; kingdom Bacillati; phylum Bacillota; class Bacilli; order Caryophanales; family Paenibacillaceae; genus Paenibacillus; species Paenibacillus sp. RS8. The sequence continues at coordinate 608,782 of NZ_CP168131.1, forward strand.
CTAGATTATGGATAATCATTTAAGCTTAATCGTCTATACGGAGGTTTGAGGGAATTGGTCGCAGGAAATATTTCAGCAGCACTGGTCATGACGTTATTGCTCTTGGATCAGTCCTTCTAAGGTCAACCGGAATCTTTTGCTCTGCTTGTCCCCGATATTTAAAGCTTCATATATTCCTTCATCCGTTAGCACCACGGAGTCTGCCTTTAAAGCATCATTAACGAAAGTTACCTCAGCGTGATCAACATTCCAGCGGTAAATGTAGGCACTCATCGGATTTCCATGTGCAGCTACACCCTCAATAGATCCATCCCCATCAACATCCAGCTCTTTGGAATGTCCGGTATCTATCTGCAGCAATCCCGAGGGGTTACCACTCTCGTCGATTAAATAATAGTTAGTGAGCGAATTATTTGCTCCTAGTCCACCGGTGATTTTCAGCACCTTTTCGCTAAAAATCCGCACCACTTCTACCTTGATATTCTCCGGCTGACGATAATTATAAGTCCCTATCGCCCCTAGACTGTATTGTCCTTGGGATGAAGAAACTCTGGCATATACATAGTCTTCGTCACTAGCCATCGTATACACACTCACTTTGACTCCTCCGAAATCATCAAGCTTCTTCTCTGTAATCAAAGTAGCGCCTGTAGGTGGAGCACTTAGTTGAGAGACTACAGGGATTGTATCCACCAGCTTCCACTCCAGCTTAATGAGGTTAGCAGCGGTGTCTGTTGGCCTTGGTCTTGATGTGTGGTAGTCGTTGGCCGATTGAAGGGGGGCTGGATCAGCCTGATGTTGGCAACCCGCCAGCAGATTCATTAGAAGCAAAGCTATCAGCGTAACGGATTTATGTAAAGGAAACATCTCTTGATCACTTCCAATCCTCTTTTTCAAATTAAATCTTTCATTAATCATAGATGAAGTTAGATATTCAAATGTTACTTTTAGGGGGCGGGAGGGTTAATTTATTGTCTTTTGAGGGCATGTGTCGATCAAAAAGCTAAATTGGGCATACAAAAAACCCGCATCAAATGCGGGTTTGAGAGGAAAGAATCAAGAACCGAGCAGTTCACGCGCCAGTAACCGGTAAACCTCTAGCCGTTTTTCCTGCGAATGCGGAATGCTGCATATCATCGCTTCCTGAAATCCATATTGTGCTTGTTCTTCTTGCAGGCGTACGGCGATGTCTTTAACCGCACCGACCAAATGAATCTTACGGCCTTCCTTGATTGCCATCCGGTCAATTTCTGATAACGATATGTTCTGAGCTTCTTCTGGTGTCAGCACCTGCGTAATTCTGCCCTTACTCATCATCAAGCGGAAAATATCCTGCGGTAATGCCTCATACTCAGCTTCTTCCTTCGTTTCTGCTGTGGTCACCATATAGGATACACTGATCTCAGGTTTGTCCATGAAGATAGAAGGCTGATAGTTATTCCGATACTGGTCCAAGATCTCATTACTCATCGCACCGTTAAAAAATTGCGCAAAAGAGTATCCGACTCCCATTTGTGCAGCTTTTCGCGCACTGTTGCCGCTCGAGCCTAACAACCATACTTCTGGGAGCGCCACCTTCGTTGGAGCAGCGAGATTTTTGGCATACAGCTCATCTTCCGGAATCTGATCGCTAAGCAACTGCATAGTAATGCCAAGCTTATCATACATGTTATGCAGCATTAACTCGCGGCCTTCAGACAGAGCGTACATGGCACTTGTATCGCCGCCAGGCGCTCTTCCTACACCGAAATCAATTCTCCCCGGGGAAAAAGCACTTAACGTTTTAAATACTTCCGCCAGCTTAAGTGGAGAATAATGCATCATCATCACACCGCCGGTGCCGATTCGAATACGGTTGGTCTTGGCGGCTAAACGGGCTGCCGTTACTTCAGGAGCCGAGCTAGCAAATGTATTTCCGCCATGGTGCTCAGCCATCCACATTCTGCTATATCCCAACTCTTCTGCTAAAATAGCCAATTCTTCTGCTTTATTCAAAGCACCTTCCGCTGTGTTACCACTAGTCACGGGTGCCTGATCCAATACGCTCAATCTCATGCGAATACATCCCTTCTTTGGTTAGATGACCATTTTATTGCGGATCCATTCCTCTAAGGCTGCAATCTTATCTTTAAAACGTTCACCGCGCATTTCCTCCGACAACGAAGCAATAGTCTCCCGCTTTAATACAGCTTTCCAGGAGGATTCAGCTTCTTCCATCAGATTGGTTAGCAGGCAGCAGCTATCTTCTTTTTCTAAATCCAACATGTCTACCAGAATACCATTGGATGAATACAGCGACTGCTGTCCCTCCACCGCGAGGTAAACGTCATATACACGAATATCCTCAGGTCTCTTCTTTAATTTAAAGCCGCCCTTAATGCCGGGAACAGATGTGATGATGTCTGCGGTAACCAGCTTTCTTAACAGTTTCTGAAAATAGGTCGCCGATGCTCCGAGCTGCTGGCTAATCGCTTCCCCAGACAGAACCGCCTTATCCGGCAGCATGTTGAGTAGAACTAGTGCATATACTGACTGTTCTACCCCTGTTTTCATATGCATGTACAGCACCTCGATTTACGTAGATAGCTTGAATAGAACTGTAGATGATAACATCCGCGTATAAAGCGGATAAACATTATCCACTTTATACTTTATATCAGTTTACACCAAAAGTAAAACCTTACTCTTCTTCTATTACGGTTATCCCTACTATAAAAAAAGATCGCGCATATAGCGCAATCTTTTTTCATAATGATAATCCCACCCGCTGAACCAGCTGCGAGCTCTGGTCATTAAGTCCGGTAATAGTGACTTTTTTGCCACGCTCGGCGTATTTGCTCATCGTCTTCCCTATGGCATGAACTGCGGATTGGTCCCACACATGAGAGTGTGAGAAATCGATAATAATATGATCCGGATCGCTATCGTAGGCGAATTCATGAATGAAGTGGCTTGTCGTGCCGAAGAACAGCTGGCCGGAAACCGCATATGTTTTGGAAGAGGCAGCTTCCTGAACAGTTAGGCGGATCGAAGCTATTTTCCAAGCAAACGTTAGAGCACTTAACAGAACTCCAAACAAAACACCAATAGAAAGGTTGTCCGTAGCCACCACGGTGACCACCGTCACAATCATAACCAGCGCATCACTGAGCGGGACACGGGTTAAAGTTTTGAGCGAGCCCCATTCAAAGGTGCTGATACAGACCATTATCATTACGCCAACCAGTGCGCCCATCGGGATCTGCTTAACGACATCGCCAAGTACAATAATTAGGAACAATAAAAAGATCCCTGACACAAACGTGGACAGACGCGTGCGTCCTCCAGACTTCATGTTAACCATTGACTGTCCGATCATCGCACAGCCTGCCATCCCTCCGAAAAAACCAGTGACTACATTCGCAAGCCCCTGTCCCTTCGCCTCTCTGTTCTTATCACTACCTGTGCCCGTAATATCGTCTATTAAGGTGGCAGTCATCAGTGATTCCAATAGCCCAACTACGGCCAGTGAGAGTGAATATGGCAAAATAATAAGCAGAGTATCTAGCGTGAACGGGATTTGCGGAAGATGAAATAATGGCAAAGTTGCTGTAATATTCCCCATATCGCCTACGGTTCTTACATCCAGATGAAGAGCGATGCTAAGAACAGAAACGATAACAATCGCTACAAGTGCTGAAGGTACGGCTTTGGTAAACCGAGGAACCGTGTAGATAATAAGCAATGTCAGAGCTACCAGGCCGTACATCACCCAGCCCTGTCCCTTAAAATGGGTAAGCTGCGCCATAAAAATCAGTATTGCCAGCGCGTTGACAAACCCCGTCATAACCGGCTGAGGCAAAAACGTGATGAAGCGGCCAAGCTTTAGCATCCCCATCAATATCTGAAACACACCAGCCAGTACAGTTGCTGCGAACAGATACTCTATTCCGTGTTCTAGTACAAGACTTCCGACTAACAGAGCCATAGCCCCTGTAGCCGCCGAAATCATTCCGGGTCTGCCTCCGGCAAGTGCTGTTACAATCGCAATACAGAAAGAGGCGTATAAACCAACCATCGGACTTACTCCCGCCAGGATTGAAAAAGCGATCGCTTCAGGAATCAGTGCAACGGCTACAGTCATCCCCGATAAAATATCGGTTCGAGTGTTAGAAAACCACCCATTATTTAAGGTAAGCTGCTTCAAAATCTAATTTCCTCCTGTGACTATTAAGGTATATAGGCCTTTTTCCAAAAGACCCGGGGCCGGTGCAACGCTAATGTTGCTTATTGTACTCGACCCGCCTTCACCTTCACAAAAAGATTAGTTAGACTTGTAAGCGCTTATTTACCTCATTTTCTAGCCAATCCTTGAAATATCATTCAAATTCTATATTTCTAGATTCGGTACAGTCCGGATGCTTTCACTTCGTTAAAGAAGGTGTTGAACTCATCAATATTCAGCTGCTGTGCGGCATCGGACAGCGCGGTTGCAGGATCAGGATGCACCTCGACCATAATCCCATCGGCTCCGGCTGCGAGCGCGGCTTTTGCGCAAGGGATGAGAATGTCTTTACGTCCTGTAGAGTGAGTAACATCGACCAATACTGGCAAATGGCACTCCTGCTTGAGAATAGGCACTGCTGAGATATCGAGCGTGTTGCGGGTCGCTTTTTCATAGGTACGAATTCCGCGTTCAATCAACATGATTTGTGTGTTACCACGAGACATAATGTATTCCGCAGCATGTATGAATTCATCAAGTGTGGCAGCCAATCCGCGTTTCAGCAGCACTGGCTTATTAACTTCTCCGACTGCCTTGAGCAGCTCGAAATTATGCATGTTCCGTGCACCGATCTGGATGATATCTACATAATCTAAAGACTCTTCAATATGTCTTGGATCTACGATTTCACTAATGGTCAGCAGACCATAGTCATTTGCAGCTTCACGTAATATTCTTAGTCCGTCCATACCTAGACCTTGGAAGTCATAAGGAGAAGTCCGGGGCTTGAAGGCACCGCCACGCATAACACGTACGCCAGCCTTTTGCAGAGCAGCAGCTACGGTGCGGGTCTGTAGTTCGCTCTCCACGGAGCAAGGGCCAGCTACCATCAGTGAAGAAGAGCCGCCAACCGTAACATCTCCCGGCAAAACAATCACTGTATCTTCTTTGTGACCCTTGCGTGCTACTAGTAAGGTTTTTTTATGTTCATCGGATTGTAAGTCCAGAGAAGCTGAAAAAATTTGTTTGAAGAGGCTGCGGATGGTCCCGTCAGTGAAAGGTCCTTTGTTGCTCGCTACGAGCTGATCCAACATTTTCTTTTCACGTTCTGGATCGAACTTAGGCACACCTTGCTTTTCTTTAACTACTCCAATCTCCTGCACAATCTTAGCCCGCTCGGAGATCAGCTCCAGCAATTGCCCATTGATTTCATCCAGACGACCTCTAAGAACATCCAATTCCACGTTACTCATTACCCTTCCACTCCCTCTTCTTTGTTATAATTTGAAACGCAAAAAGGCCCCCCGTCGCAAGGGACGAGGAGCCGTGGTACCACCCTTATTTAGAATTAACCCGAATACTAGCACAAAGGAATAGAATATCGAATTCCTTTGACTAAAGATTAACTCTATCTTAAACCCGGTAACGCGGGGCGCGGGCCTCCCTACTCATACCTGTCACGACCTGTGACAAACTACTTCAGGGGCCAACTCGGAAGTGAACTTCGGCATTAATCGTCTCATAAGGGTGCTCTCAGTCTCCGGCACGCCTTCCCTGTTAAGATCCGCTATAATGCTTACTCTCTTCGTCATAGTCCTTGTTTATGTCAGCGCGTCTTTTGCGCTGGTTTCTGCTATCTTAATCAAAAAATGTTTTCGATGCAAGATAATAATGGAACGCAGAGTAGCTTTAACGCATTAAAACAATATGAGGTAGAATTATTCCTATAACAGCTGCTTTGAAATATGAAATAACCCATATCCATACTATTCTAGTTCTGCTTTAAAGGTTCCACTCCCTTTCTGGGTATGAAGTTGACAGTGATATTTTCATTGTTTACAATTAAATCATTGAAAATTTTTCCTGTTCTTATTCACTGGCAGCTTTAGGGTTTACAATACATAACTGAAGGGATGTAGCAGCATGAGCATTTATCCATATACGGCACGCAGTATTCGTGGAAAAGATATCGAACTAGAACAATACAAAGGTAAAGTACTTTTGATTGTGAATACAGCAAGTAAATGTGGCTTTACCCATCAATATTCCGACCTGCAAAAGCTCTATGAACGATACGAAGATCGTGGCTTCCAAATTCTCGGTTTCCCTTCCAATCAATTTGGGGAGCAGGAACCTGGCAGCAATGAAGAAGTGAATGTCTTTTGCCAAATCAATTACGGCGTTACGTTCCCTCTCTTTGAGAAGGTTGAAGTAAAGGGCGAAAATAAACACCCCCTCTTCACTCACCTTACGGAGCAGGCTGGATTTGAAGGCTTCGACATGAACCATTCTTCAGGAAAGCTGCTTCAAAGCATGCTTGAGAGCAAAGATCCGGAAGCGCTGAACAATGACGAAATCAAATGGAACTTCACTAAATTTCTAATTGATCGCGAAGGCAATGTAATTACAAGATTCGAATCTACTGTGGATCCGCTGGATATTGAGCCAGCGATCGAAGCACTGCTATAGATTTTTCTAGTAGAAGATGTGTAGCTACAATACCGAATTAAAAAAAGCCGCTCAGACTTGTAAGTCTGAGCGGCTTTTTAGTGTAGAACATTCATTTTTTCACGTACGGTACTGCTCGGTAAACACTTCAAAATAAGGGGTAGTATCCCTTTCAGCCATTGAGCCATTAGCGCCCGGTCCCCAGCCGATCTCAGCCCGCCAGCTCCCTAGCAGCCCTGTCTGGATTAGCGCGTCCTCATTTACACCGATCAGCTGATCTGCCTGCGGTGCTACATAAAGTGCATCTACAGGGCAATAAGCTTCACACATAAAGCAAGTCTGGCAATCTTCCTGACGCGCAATAACCGGAATCTTCCCCTGCATTTCGAATACGTTTGTCGGACATACTTTCGTACACAGTTTGCAACCCACACAGCGTTCCAAGCTGATTAGTTCGATCATATCGCCTGCCCCTCCTTTAGTAGATTCAGTTCATGAGCATGAGGCACAGCTTCGGTACCGATGCTTATTTGCTCTATACCGGATACAATCAGCCGGTGGGTTTGACGCGGATCAAGCTCCGGATATTCCGCAAGCTTTTGCAGGCCGCGCGTCTCCTTCCGAGCCAGTGCGGCGGTGTACATCCACCTGCCGACCGCGAGCATAGCCGCGGCTTCACGCGCTTGCACGATGCCCTGTACGGTGGCGGGGACCCGCCCGTTCAAGAAGGGCATCAAGGCATTCAGCCGCTTCAAGGCTGAAGAAATGCCCGGCTCGCTGCGGAAATAATTAATCTGCAGCGGTAAGATTTCACGCTGGATCGCCGCGACTAGCGGCTTCACCTCCAGCGTCTCCGAGGTGTCGGCGCCAGCCGCCAGACCGTAGCGTCCCGCTGCGGTAAGGTTGCGGCTGTTCGCCTGCCCTCGGCAGGACCGCGCATGCTGCGCGGCTCCCTGACCTGCCCAGCTTCCGCTGCATATGGCCCAGGAAGCGTTGTAAGCCCCGCCGCCGGAGATGGCGCCGGTCACTTTCTCGCGAGATGCGGCATCTCCGGCCGCATAAAGTCCGGGCACGGTCGTCCGGCAGTCCGTGCCCGTAAGGCGCAACCCCCCAGTACCGCGCATGGTTCCCTCATAGCGCAGGGTGAGCGGGAATTTCTGCTTAAACGCATCAATCCCCGCCCGCTCCAGCGGCATAAAGAAAATCGGATGCGCTTTTCGCAGAAAATCCTGTTTCTCCGCTGTATCTGCCAGATCGAGCGAAGCATAAACCGAACCTTTGAGCATCATTTCAGGAATGCTGCCAAAAGTCCGATCCCCTTTATGCAGCGGATGACCGTCCGCGTCATAAAGCGTTGCCCACGCCAGCATACGGCCGCGGGTTACGGTTCCATCCGCGAAGCTCGGCGCGTATTGGCGGCTGAATTCCATACCCGACAGCTCGGCTCCCACTTCAACAGACATCAGCAGCCCTTCGCCTGTCAGTACGTTGCAGCCAAGACCTTTGCTGAGAAAAGCGCAGCCACCGGTTGCCATCACTACGGCATTAGCCTTCACTTCCCAAGACTCCCCTGTCAGACGGTTGATTCCACGTGCACCGCCAACCCCATGTTCATCATAAAGAAGCTCTAGCGCTGGCGACTGATCGAGGATCGTGACCCCCGCTTTGCGGACAACTCTTCGCATAATCCGCATGTATTCTGGTCCATGCAGATGTGTACGAAGTGAGTTGCCTGCCTCATCCTTTGGAAAAGGATAACCCCACTGCTCGACTAGAGCCAGATTCTGCTCTACCTGATCCAGCACTCGGTGAATCCAAGCATTCTCCGACAAATATCCACCGGATTTCAGCCTAGATTGAACCGCCTGCTCTCGCAGTTCGGCAATCGGAGGGATAACGAGCAGCGTTGTACCGCCCGGAGCAGTAGCCCCGCTTGTGCCCAAGTAGCCCTTATCGGCCAGGACTACCTTTGCACCTTGCGACGCTGCACTCCATGCCGCCCAAGCACCTGCGGGGCCTCCTCCAAGCACGAGGACATCCACTGTCATTTCCTTCTTAAGCTGCGACATTTGACTTCCTCCCAAAAAAATTAGCTAGCACATGCTATTTTAGACCGCTTCAAATTCAGGTTGTGCTTCCCAGCCATCGTTATTTCAGCTGCCAATCACTAATATTAAAATCCTTTTTCGCAAGCTTTTCTTCGACAAGGAAGTTTTTAGTACCCTCCAGCAGCTTGGTTCCCTCATCAGTAAATGCGGTATCCTTGATATCGCTGATCGGATTTACTTGCTTCGCCAGCTCAGGGGTTGTATCTCCGATTTCGGCGAGGAATTGATAATATTCATCTTCATGTTGCTTCAAGTCAGCCAATGCTTTCTCACGAGCGGCATTCCATACCTTAGGGAAATCAGGGAATTTCGCCAGATAATCCTCAGACACAACGGTTGCGCTAGTGCCAAGCAGGTTCGGATGCTTCGAGGCGTCATCCAAGTGAGTATAGCCTTGGTCAATTAACTTCAGCGCAGGAACACCCAAGTTCGTAGTAGCATCTACATCTCCACGGGCTAAAGCTGCGGTAGCATCCGGAATGAGCATATGCACGAGTTTGTAGTCGGTCACGCCTTCTTCTTGTAGTAATCCGACCACATAGCGGTGCATAAAAGAGCCTTTTTGAATCGCGATAGTTTTACCTTGCAGATCTTTCACCGTCTTAGGCCCATCCTTCTTACCGATTAAATAACCGATAGTGTTGGCTGAGGATTGTGAAATCAGACGCGTCTTGGCGCCAGAAGCATAAGCAATAATAGCAGGTGTATCCCCAAGACTGCCGATATCCAGCCGACCACTAATTAAGGATTCTGTCTGATCGGGACCGTTTGGAAAGCCCGTAAGCTTCACCTCAGTAATGCCATATTTCTTTAACTCTTCCTGAATAATCCCCTTATAAAAGCCCCAGCCCTCCGCGCCACCTGGCACATTCAGCTTATTGGAGCCGATAAAACCAAAATTTAGAACCGCTGGAACATTACTCGCGGTCTCTCCTCCAGATTTCTCTGTATTAGAGCCGCCGGATGCAGATGCTCCATTGCCCCCAGTGTTATTTCCGCAAGCCTGAAGCACCAGCATGATCATCATGATCGTAGTTAAAAGTGCACATCGTATCCTTTTAGATTGTTTCCCTTGAATCTCTCTGTACGCTTGTTTCATTACTTTCTCCCCCTAGTAAATGTTATTTATTTAAATCTTAATCAAGATCAGAACCCTGCCCTCGACGCCAATTTGTACATAAAGTCATGGCTTGCTACCGGCTGTCTGCCTTTGCCCCAGCCTACTTTTTCACGATAACCACCAAGTAGCCCCTGCTCTTGAAGCCCTGCCTCTGTCACCCCAATCACTTTCTCTGAATCTGGCGCAACATAAAGAGCATCCACAGGACAGTACAGCTCACACATAAAGCAAGTCTGGCAATCGCTCTGCCGGGCAATAACAGGAATGCCATCCTCTACCCGTTCGAAAACATTGGTTGGGCAGACCGATACACATTGGTTGCACTCTACACATCTGGCAGCGCTAATCACCTCAATCACGATAAAACACCCTCCTTGGCCACGGCTTCTGTCTTCACCCATACCTGATCCAATCCACCGCTAATCAAGCGATGATGCTGATCTTGATCCGTTCCCTTAAAATCTTCACGCTTATGCATGCCCCTCGTCTCTGTACGGGCAAGCGCAGAATTGTACATCCAGCGGGCGGTTGCTGTCATGGCTTCTGCTTCACGCGCTTTAACCCCTTCAGGTGTACGCTGAATCTCACGGCTGCGCTGATCTTTCCACAGTTCATCCAGACGACCTAATGAAGAGGTCAGCCCTTTGTCCGTACGGAATAAATTAATGTCATACGGCTTCACTTCAGCCTGCACAGCAGATACAACCTCTGTCGTTTGAGCAGTCACTCCTGGCTTCACTTCTTGATGAACCAGTGGGGAAGATGATAAGCCGACTGGATTACGGTGCGCTGCATGTGAGCCAAGGCTCTGCGCATAGACAGCTGCCCCTTCTCCTGCAAAAGAGCCGGATGACATAGCCCAAGCCGCATTATGACTGCCACCACCAGTAAATCCCCCGCAAATCAGCTCACGGGTTGCTGCATCTCCTGCCGCATAAAGTCCCGGAACACCTGTGCCACAGCTTTCGTCTGTGATATGAATACCACCCGTCCCGCGAACCGTTCCTTCGAGACGAAGCGTAACCGGAAAAGCATCCTTGAACGGATCGATCCCTTGTCGATCAAAGGGCAGGAAAAAGTTCGTCTGCGCCACCCGCAGCAGCGGTCTTAAATCCTCGGGCGCTCCGTCCAGTTTGGCGTACACCTGATTGCCTGCCAGCAAATTCCGAGCGATCACTGAACGTCCTTTCTTGGAACCTGCCCCTTCCACAATGCTCCCATCTTCATAATAAAAGCTGGCATAGCTGTAGTACGCCGTCTTGGTCACCGATGAGAACGTAGGGCAAATCGCGTAGGCATTAGAGAACTCCATACCTGACAGATTTGCTCCGGCCTCAGCAGCGAATAAATAGCCATCACCAGTAAGCACGTTGCAGCCGAGTGCCTTACTTAGGAAGGCGCATCCCCCAGTAGCAATAACGACCGCTCCGGCTTGAACCGTCCAGGTCTCACCACTCTGCGTATGAACGCCAGCCGCTCCGGCTACGCCATGCTCATCCGCAAGGAGCTCCATGGCTGGGCTATGATCTAAAATTTTAATGCCCGCCTTTTTCACCAGTTTACGCATTAATTTCATATATTCCGGTCCCTGAAGACTCCTACGAAACTGATTGCCCTGCTCATCTACAGGGAATGGATATCCTGAAACGCCAAGTTTGTTCATATTGGCATAGGTACGGTCTAGCACTCGGTCCATCCAGCGGGATTCAGCCAGCTGACCGCCCAAAATATAACGACTTGCCTTAGCTTCCTCGCGGAGCTTTTCATCCGGCTTGACATACCAGACCCCTGTTCCCGAAGGCGCAGTTGCACCGCTCGAACCGCAATAGCCTTTATCTGCGAGGACAACTTTCGCACCCTTTGCTGAGGCCGTAAGGGCTGCCCATGTTCCTGCCGGCCCTCCGCCTATAACGAGCACATCCGCCACCAAATTCAACAATCCTTTTTGTATCGATCTACTCATGTCCCAAGACCTCCTCAATTGGTTTATCCTTCGTAACTATCGCGCCAGAACAAGAACTTGCGTTCAATGATCCGGAACAAAGAGTCGATTAACTTACCGACTATAGCAAAAATAATAATGCCTACAAATACAACCTCTGTATTTGAATTCTGCTTCGCCTCATTGATCAGGAATCCAATGCCGGATTGTGATCCAATAAGTTCAGCTACAACAAGACCGATCCATGCTACAGCCAATGACAGCCGCAATCCTAACAAAATCCCGGGTAATGCTGCCGGCAATATCAACCTGCGCAGCTTCTGATACGGGCTAAAGCCTAATACTAGAGACACTTCAAACAGCTTGTTATCCACATTGCGGATGCCCATAAACGTATTAATATAGAGTGGAAAAAATGACCCTGTCAGAATGATCACTACTTTAGACATCTCCCCAAAGCCAAACCACAAAATAATCAGCGGTGCTATAGCTAAATGCGGGACAAGCCGCAACACCTGCACACTAGGATCTAGCACATATTCCACACTGCGAAATAAACCAGTCAGGACTCCGAATAAAAGGCCTAGAACACCTCCGATGAGAAAACCAATTCCCGCTCTCCCCATACTGACACCTAGATGATGAGTTAACTCTCCAGTAACCAATAGGTCTGTAAACGCTCTGGCGATCGACAACGGAGTCGGCAAAAACTGCGCGGAGATCAGTCCGGTGCTTCCTGCCAGCTGCCAAAGAACAATCGTCACCACCGGTATGATAGCGCCCGTTCCCCAATCTGACAGTAGAGATTTCCATGCTATAGGTACCGCGGATCTCTCCGATTTCTTAGTCGATAAAGGAGCAGTATCACTGCTATCTAACGATTCCCGTGCTCTTGTAGCGTTTTTTAAAATAGCTTCTACTCCATCGCTCATGGTGCATCCCCCTTTCGTTTCTTGCGCGTTTTCTGTTTATCCACGATAGTTGTCCTGCCATCTGAGCAGCCGTCGTTCAATGTAGCGGACAATAGAGTCACTCACCATTCCTGCAATAGCAAAAATAATAATTCCCACGAACACCACAGGGGTATCCGCGAATTGACGCGCGTCCGACATCATATACCCAATGCCTGAAGTGGAAGCAATCAGCTCTGCTACTACCAGACCTAACCAAGATAGCCCCAAGGAAAGGCGCACTCCGAGAATAATGTTCGGCAGCGCCGCTGGAAGCACTAATCTTACAACTTGCTTAAACCGACTGAACCCAAGCACTCGAGAAACTTCGAACAGCTTATTATCCACACCGCGAATGCCCATAAACGTATTAATATAAAGTGGGAAAAATGCGCCTTTAGCAATCAACAGCACTTTAGATTCCTCGCCAATCCCGAACCATAAGATGAACAGCGGCACTACCGCCAAGCTCGGTATCATGCGAATCATTTGCAGGGAGGGATCTAGCAATTTCTCTGATCTGCGGAACAGACCTACAAGAATACCTAACAGCAGTCCAAGTCCACCACCGAGCAGGAAGCCGGAAAGAGCTCTCACCAAGCTGATCCTAAAGTTCGGCCATAAATCCCCTGAGACGGCCAAGGATACAAATGATTCTGCAATGGTATACGGTGTCGGAAACAGCATTTCTGAGATCATTCCATAGTGTCCTAGGGTCTGCCACAGAATCAGCACAGTGCCCGGCAACAGAAGACCCAGTCCCAATGTTGTTACCTTTCCGGGGCGTTCGGAAGTTCTTACGGCCATAGCCCGATTTGTCATGCTCTGCACCCGCCTTTTTTTAGCTTTACAATCTCTTTGAATAACAAAAAGAGACCCTCGAATATTGAACACTTTCGGAGGTCTCCATTGGTATGGTCGACTTATTTATATTCCTGCCCCGTCAATAAGCTCAAGCTCATCGACTTTTTCAAAATAACTCAGCACCTTCAAACGTAGCTCTTGAAAGGAAGACGTTGTTTTTTTACGTGGATACGGCAGATCAACCGGTACAACCTTACGTATCTTACCGGGGCGCGGTTCTAGAATCACTACCCGATTGCCTAGGAATACAGCCTCATCAATATCATGTGTTACAAAAATCATGGTTGTTTTATTCGCACGCCAAATGTCCAGTAATACCGTCTGCATATGTGCTCTGGTGAACGCATCCAGTGCACCAAACGGTTCATCCAGCAGCAGGATTTTGGGATTTCGCAGTAGTGCACGGGCTATCGCCACCCGTTGGGCCATCCCTCCTGATAACTCCCGGGGATAGGATTTCTCAAATCCATTTAACTTGACGAGATCAATCAACTCATCGACCTTCCGTCTAATCTCCTTGTTCCCTAGCGGTAAATCGGAAGCAATATTCTTCTCTACGGTGAGCCAAGGGAAGAGACGATGTTCTTGAAAAATAAACCCTTTATCAATTCCGGGACCTCCAATTTCCGTCCCTCCTAGGGTAACACTCCCCGTATAACCGCTGTCCAAACCAGCCACGATGCGCAGCAGCGTGCTTTTGCCGCAACCGCTGGGGCCGATGACCGTAATGAATTCACCTTCTTGCACATGGAGATCAACATTATACAGTGCCTGAACATGACCCCCTGCAGACTCAAAACGTTTATTCAGATTTGAAATAGCCAGCAACGCTTCTCCCACCGGAACCCCTCCTTCTAGTTTGAGTCAAGCCCAATCGCCTTCAGCATCCTTACTAGGACGATAAGTGTTTATGCGAGAAATATAAGGATACTGTATAGCGTGAAACTTATACGTTCTTATATTTACAAAAAAACAGAGGTATTGCGCTTTTACATGCGCAATACCTCTGTAGGAACAGTCGGTAATTTTTATTCAAAGTAAATCAATTGGAATTATAATATTTAAAATATCATCCATTTGAAAAGCTGTCAACAATAAAACTTATTTCTGACACACTTATTCACATCAGGTATCTTAAATATAAATATACACTTGAGATCACAATGGACAGCAGCATCAAAGGGAAGCCCACCTTTAAGTACTTCATGAACGTAATCGGGTAGCCCTCTTTTCCGGCTAGACCGGCAACGATCAGATTGGCGCTGGCACCGATCAATGTACCATTACCACCTAAGCAAGCACCCAAGGCCAAACTCCACCAGAGGGGCTCCAAATTGGTAATACCCATCTGTCCCATCTCCTGAATTAAAGGAATCATCGTGGCTACAAAAGGAATATTATCAAGAAATGCAGAAGCGATTGCACTTACCCATAAGATCATCATCGAGCTCATGAGCACATCCCCACCCGTTAATTCGATTGCTTTGGCAGCCAGCTCCGCGATGACACCCGTCTCGACGAGTCCTGATACTAGAACAAACAGTCCGATAAAAAAGAAGATCGTAATCCACTCCACGCTGTGAAAAGCTTTCTCCAGCATGTGTTCTCCTCCAGTTAGTAAGAGCAGTAAAAAAGCCCCTGCTAAGGCAACCGTAGCAGACTCCAAATGTAACGCCTGATGTAAAAAGAAGCCTGTAATCGTAATTCCAAGTACGATCAAGCATTTTCGCAGCAGCTTATGATCCGTAATCATCGCCTTCTCGTCCATGCTCATGATGCTTTGCTGCAATTCCGGCGTAGATTTAATTTGCTTACCGAACATCAACAGGAAAAGCGGGATATACGCCAACATAATGATAATAATCACGGGCGTCAGATTGCTGATAAAGGACATAAAAGTCAGCTCTTTCACAGCACTGCCAATCATAATATTCGGCGGATCTCCGATCAATGTTGCTGTCCCACCGACATTCGATGCGATAATTTGTGACATCAAAAAAGGCAGCGGATTTATGCGCAGTTGTCTTGTAATACTGAAGGTAACGGGTACCATAAGTAGCACTGTTGTAACATTATCCAAGAAGGCAGAAGCCACAGCAGTAATAACAAATAAGGCAATCAGTATCCGTCTCGGCTTCCCTTTCGCCAGCTTAGCCGATTTCACGGCTGCATATTTAAAGAGCCCTGTCTCTGCAGTAATTCCTACAATCATCATCATGCCTACAAGTAATCCAATGGTATTAAAATCGATGTGATGCAATGCCGTCTCCTGATCCACAATGCCCATCGCTACCATAACAATAGCACCTAACATCGCTAGGATCGTACGGTGAATTTTTTCAGATATAATCAGTCCATAAATCAGTAGAAAAATACCTATCGCCCAAATTGCTTGCTGTTCCATAAAATCCCCCGGTCCTTCTATTTAATTTCTTAAATCTATATCCTATTAATCATAAATTAGAATTGTGTTTTTCGCACTGGGATTTTAAAGTCCAATTCACAGAAAACGGCTCTACCGAATATTCTTCGGTGAGCCGCTTATGAATTCTATTATTTCATCTTCAGTGCCTGCGGCTCCTTGAAAGCAGTTAGCTTCCCTTTGCTCTGTACAATAATCATCCCGTTCTCCAGCAAGGTTGGGCCAAATACTCTATCTGGTGTTTTGAGCTGTAAGATCGGTTTTGCGGTAATCAGGTCTATCGCGATTAATTTTCCGTCAGTCTGGGCCACATACATACCATGTCCGAGCAGATCAAAGCGTGCAATCGGATTGCTAATTCCACTATACTGAACCGCTGATTTATTCGCAATTTTAACACCATAAATACTTTGTCCCTTACTAAAAAGAATTCTTCCATCATAAGGACCAGCTGCGTATTCTAAATTCGATCCGATAGATGCATACGAGTAATTATCTCGTGTTACGGTAGCAGGATCTGCATTCAGGGGGTAACTAAAAACACCCTCTTCCCCTGTTATATAAATTCTGTCACCGTCACTCCAGGCACTGCCTCCCTTAAATGCTTCGGGATCATTCGGGTCAATATTAGCAGGATTATACTCTACGGTTTTTACCACTTTCCCTGTCTTAACATCCAGACTGTCGAGTGTCGGAAGTGGGTAAGTATCGAATAAGGTAGCTTTCCGTTGTACGACAAGCGTTCCATTCATCTCTGCAATCGGAAGATCATAATCTCTATTATTCCAAAGCTCCTTACCCGTTGTTCGATCAAACGCATGCAAGATGTCATACGTATATGCTCCAGATACTGAGTTTTGAGCTAGTACCAGATTCCCCTCAACCATAAACGGTTCAAACAGCTGATCGCTGAAGTTATCACGCCACTGCAACTTGCCATCCTTCAGATTGTAGGCTTGAATATCACCATTGGCTGCGGCAAATAGCTGATCTTTATCAAGAACCAATTGACTGACACCTTTACTATTTGCTGACGAGCTCCATTTATTTTTTCCAGTAGCTGCATTCACTGCATAGATGGTACCCGCCTCAGAAGTCGCGTAAACCACGCCGTCTTGATAAAGCAGCGGTGTTTTTAATTTAGCGCCGTATTTCCACACAACTTTTCCTGTCTGAGCGTTAACGGCAAGCAGTTGACCCTTTTGAAGCATAAAAACTTTACCTGCTCCAACAGAAACAACCCCTTTCCCCATGAGGTAATCCGTCGGTACATTTTCTAATGCTGGTAAATCCATCGTTGTTGACCACTCTACCTTCGCAGCAGGCAGATTTGCATAATAATCCTCAAAGTTTGAGCCTATATACGAGGTGTGTGAATCAATCCCAGCAGCTTGTACCGGATTTACCATAAGCAATACCCCTAAACCAATAACTGCAGTACGAAGATGTGATTTTAATAATGTTCCTCCCACTACCACACGCCTCCTCATATAAATGCTATCTTTGGATATATTCTCAAAATAAAATATAATACTAATGACAATTATAATGTAATAACATGGATTTTTCTTCCTCATTTTGTCATTAAAAAGACTGGAAATCAAGACATTTACTCATAAACTTACAATTTGTAAGTTGTTGTGTTATAATAATCACATTCTTTCATAAACGAACAAGCTTTATCAAATATATGAATAACAAGGGGTTTGTGATCATGAGTAACGAGGTAACCACAGCATCAGCAGCCGATTTTGAATTCGGTATCTACACCTTAGGAGACATAGTAGCTGATTGTCATACCGGCAATAAGATCAGCCCGAAACAACGACTTGACGAAGTTGTAGCTGCGGCGAAGTTAGCGGATGAAGCGGGGCTTGATGTATTCGGTGTAGGTGAGCATCACCGTCTTGATTTTGCAATTTCTTCGGTTCCAGTCGTTCTGGCCGCCATCTCTCAGGTTACCCGTAGAATCAAACTGACGAGCGCCACCACCGTATTAAGCACCATTGATCCCGTGCGCGTGTTCGAGGATTTCGCCACGCTTGATTTACTGTCGAATGGACGTGCAGAGATTATTGCTGGACGTGGTGCTTTTGTGGAATCTTTCCCGCTCTTCGGGTATGAACTTGAAGACTATCATCGACTTTTCGCCGAGAATATCGATCTGCTTCTCGAGCTTAATAAGCATGAAATTATGAACTGGGAAGGTTCCTTCCGTTCATCCTTGAAGGATTCTGAGATTGCACCACGCCCTCTTCAACAAAGCCTGCCGGTATGGATTGGCGTAGGAGGTTCTCCTGAAAGCGCGGAGAAAGCCGGCGTACTCGGAACTGGAATGGCCATCGCCATTCTTAGCGGTAGTCCAGAACCTTTCCAAGAGCTTGCCGCAACTTATCGACGCGCTGGAATGCAGGCGGGGCATTCACCTGAAGCATTAAAGATTGCAATTACTAGCCACGGCTACATTGCCGAAACTTCACAGCAGGCACTCGATGAATATTACCCTTACTATTATAGTTATCGTAATTCCATCAGCCCAAAACCTGGACAAGAATACAGCGTCTCTCGTGACGACTTTGGCCAATATGTATCTGCTGATAACACGATGGCTGTGGGCAGCCCGCAGCAAATTATCGAAAAAATCCTTTATCAGCATGAGCTGTTCGGCCATAACCGTTTTATGACTCAGCTCGACATCGGTGGCCTTCCTTACGCCAAGGTAGCCAAGGCAATTGAACTATTGGCAACAGAGGTTGCACCTGTCGTACGACGCGAAATTGCCAAGAAAAGCAGTCGATAGAGCTGAAGGCTGTCCCAGTAAGCATAGAAGCGCTTCTCCTGTTAATGGAGAAGCGCTTCTATGTGCTGCTGCAGCATTGTTTGTGGCTTGGTGCACTATGTATGACTTGCTACAACACGTTGTGCAGAGCGCCCTCACAACGGCTGAAGAATTGAAACAGAAGCTCTGCTTAGGAATTAGGGAATATCTCCCTAATAATCGGAGATTTCTGCTCATTATTCTAACAATTAGGGAATATCTCCCTATAATTGACCTGATTCGGTGCTAAATATAGATATTCCCCCGATTTTTAGGGAGGAATTCCCTAATTCCATTCATTTAGAGTTATTACCAGCTATTTTTAGGGAGTTTTTCCCTGATTACTCCAAAAATTTCATTAGTCCCACAGCTTAATACCTCAATCGAGCGTTACATTTACGCAAAAAAAAGAAGCTGCCCCTTAAGTAGATTTCTACTTTTGAGACAGCCACTTATGCTTATCACGCAAAGGAAGGTTTATTATTATCTACCTTACCGCTAATAAGCTTCTTATATTCATCGTCTCCGCCGTCTAAAGAAGGCGCAGTATAAATTTGAGCTGAAGCTGGTTGCTGAGCAGTATGGCTCGAGCCTGCTTTACTTGAGGTGTTCTTATCTCCTGAACTACTGCTTCCACCACTTGCAGATCGGAGAACAGCACCCGTTAAGTTATTCATGCCCTTTATTCTCTTCATGCTGAATCCTCCCCTACTAAATGATTGATGGTACGGAATAAATCCTGATTATGCCCAACTACCGCCTTAAGATCATCCGCAGATAACCCATCACTCCCTGAAAAATGTACGGAAAGAACATGTTTCTTACCTAGAGGATAGCATAGGATATATACCTCTGCAACTTCTGTTCGTTGAAAAAAAGTCCATTTGCTCGATAAAAATGCATCCACCACACTAGGCCGCTTCTCATTCCCTCTCGTTACAGACAGGGGGTAAGAGTGACCACGCCCAACATTCCCTCCGACCTGAACAAGAGTCTCCTGCTCTTGAGCCTGCCAAATCGCTGCACCGATTACACGACAATGCTTCGGAGGTAAAAAGGAATTGCGTATCGCCTCGCTGAGTGCGTGATACTTCTCTCCATTTTCGGAGATGGTCACATTACTATTATATTGCCAAAAGAAATGAAGGATACTTTCTTTGCGCCTTAATTCTATCTTTAGCTGCTCTAAATCTTTAACCGGGTCCCGGAATCTACCACGCTCTTGAATACTATCAATAATCTTACCACAGCTCACATCTACAGCAGCTGTAGGATTATCATGATGCACTTCATACTCTAGAGATGTAATTCCTGATAAATCAGACAACAGATGGTACTCTTCAACATTCTCTCCAGGGATTAAATCATCACGGGCAGTCACCTGATCAGGCACTAGACAAAATACGCGGCTACGCCGTAATCTAGCCCAGAATAAACCCATTTCAAACCCCGTATTATCACGTGTCACATAATAAAATTTACCGCGTATTTTGGCAACATCATCTGGCGAGAACACAAATACAGCAAAATCGCTCTCATCCAAATTTCGCTCCAATGCCTCCATTGTATATTCATTCGCTCGAAAGGCATTGGCATACCAAGGATGAACTTCAGCATCCCTCTTTAGCTGCTCATGAATCGCTCTTGCATAACGTATGGATTCCCTGGAAGATCCAATGAATAGCTTTGGTTTAGTCACGGCAGTCTCCTTCATCCTTTTCCCATTATGTAATAATTATACAAGTCTTTAGACAGCTGGAAAAGAGGCCTTATTCTCAAAAAATATTATTCTAAACCTCGTAAAGTGGGTAAAAAATTACGACTACTTTGAAAAAGCGAGGATACTATGAATAAAATGATAGGTGTCACATTACTTGCGGCAAGTCTTATGGGTATGGCAGCGTCACAGCCTGCTGAAGCTAAAACAGCAGCCAGTTATACCGCTCAGGTATACGCGAACTCTTTAAATGTACGCAGCGAGCCGGCTAAGAATGCAACTGTGGTAGGATCTATTAAGAACGGTGCCAAAGTAACTGTGTCCGATGAGCAACACGGTTGGTTAAAGGTGAAGACCGGAAACACCTCTGGTTGGGTAGCCGGCTATTACCTTAAAAAGGTGAACAGCAGCTCCCAGCAATCTGGCGCTTCTAAATCTTCCAACACCAGTAATGCTTCTTCCACCTCAACCAGCCCTTCGGGTAACACCACAAAGGCTACCGTAACGGCAGATTCATTGCGTATCCGAAGCGGTCCGGGAACACAATATAAGATGCTTGGTTCTTTAAAAGCCAAGGATACTGTTACCCTCCTCCTTCGTCAGAACGATTGGGCGCGGATTCGAACAGCTAGCGGTGACACCGGTTGGGTCGCAGCGCAATATATCCGTACCGGAGCAACGCAAAGCATCACAAACACCGTTTCGCGCACAGGAAATTTACGAGGAAAATTAATCGTCGTAGATCCCGGTCATGGCGGCAGTGATCCAGGAATGCTCGGCACTACATATAACACCATGGAAAAGGATTTGAATCTGCATACTGCCCTTTATCTCCGCGATGCCCTTTTAGCTAAAGGTGCACGGGTTGAGATGACACGTACCCGGGAGGACCAGAAGCCTACACTCGCTCGGCGAGTTCAAATGACTGAGGCTCTGCATGCTGATGCATTTGTAAGCATTCATTATAATTCCTCACCTAAAAAAGTGTCCGGAACACTGACCTTCTTTTACTCCGAGTCCGATGATCTGGAGCTGGCACGGGCGATAGAATCCCGGCTAGGCCATGGCATTGGTCTAAAGAGCAACGGGTTATCCTTTGGCGATTATCACATCCTGAGGGAGAATCGAATTCCAGCTACCTTAGTTGAACTCGGATTTCTTACCAATCCTACAGATGAGTCAATTGTCCGCAAATCCTCCTATCAGAAAAAAGCAGCCAAAGCCATCGCGGAAGGATTGGCAGACTACTTTAGAAACTAGCCAGACCTACAAACAAATAACAGAAAAAGAAGCAGGCTAGAAAATTCCTAGCCTGCTTTAGTTTGCATCTCATATTTAACCT
This sequence comes from Paenibacillus sp. RS8, assembly GCF_041956825.1. Taxonomy (NCBI): domain Bacteria; kingdom Bacillati; phylum Bacillota; class Bacilli; order Caryophanales; family Paenibacillaceae; genus Paenibacillus; species Paenibacillus sp. RS8. The sequence continues at coordinate 630,717 of NZ_CP168131.1, forward strand.
TCTATTAATCCCTTCTTGATCAGGAAATTACGAGCTACATCCTCTTCCTTGAGTGCATCCACATCAACTTCTGCGTTCAATTGTTGCATTTCTTCATCACTGATCTGTCCGTTCAATTGATTTAAGATACCCTCTAGTTCAGGGTATTTATCTAGCGTTTCCTGACGAATAATCGGTCCTGCATCATAAGGAGGGAAGAATTCCTTATCATCCTGCAGAATCACCAGATCATGTACTTTAATTTGCGCATCCGTTGCATATGCATTGGTTACATCAGTTTCCCCATCGTCGATCGAACGGTACATGATACCATGGTCCATTCCTTTGCTCTGCTTGAAGTCCATACCGTAGAGTTTTTGGATACCAGGGTATCCGTCCTCACGATCCAAGAACTCGAACTCTACGCCAAGAACCATTTCTCCAGATACTTTCGCCAAATCGCTGAAGGTCTTTAGATTGTACTTCTCAGCCGTTTCGCGACTAACAGCTAAAGTGTAGGTATTATTTATGCCGAATGGATCCAGAAAGGCCAGTCCATCTTTTTTAAGCAGTTCTCTTGTTTTAGCCAACGATTCCTCGGAGTTTCCTGTCTTCTCCTGATAGTAATTAGCTACAATGGTACCGGTGTAATCCGGATATAGCTGAATGTTATTATTCTCAAGTGCACTCCAAGCTACATTAGAGCCCCCCAAGTTCATCTGGCGCTTCACTTTGATATCTGTTTTATCTTCTATCAGATCTGCCATCATATGAGCGAGTAGAACATTCTCCGTGAAGTTTTTGGAGCCAATTGTGATTTCTCCACTGTTACCAGCAGCAGCGTTATTATTCCCGCCACCACATCCAGCAAGTAGCGCCCCCATTAATACTGTAGTTAAAACGCCTGTCATCAATTTTGGAATTTTCATATATAATCTCCCCTTTTATATTCTTTCTAGACCAGAGCTTAAGTTATACTTTCAATCCCTTTGGAGTCGTAAGGCGTTCGAGCAATCCGAGTAGATAATCCAGTACGAGTGCAAGAATCGCGGCCGGAATAGCTCCAAGTAAGGTTAGAGCTTCGATGTTCCGTTGAATACCCAGGAAAATAAATTCACCCAATCCGCCAGCACCGATAAAGGCTGCCAGTGTTGCTGTCCCGACATTAATAACTGCAGCAGTACGGATCCCTGCCATAATTACACTTAAAGCTAAAGGGAGTTGGACCCGGAATAGAATCTGCCAGTTCTTCATACCCATTCCCCGGGCCGCTTCCACTATAGATTGGTCCACATCAGTTATTCCGGTGTATGTGTTGCGGATAATTGGCAGCAGTGAATACAGAAATAAAGCTACAACCGCCGTCTTCATCCCTATGCCGAATAGAGGAATCATAAATCCGAGCATCGCCAGACTAGGTATCGTCTGAAGAATCCCAGCCGCACCAAGCGTAACACCTTTCAGAGGTTTAACCCTTGTAATCATAATTCCTAGCGCAATGCCAACAATAATTGCAAATAACATGGACAAGAGCACAAGTTGCATATGCACGCCCATAGAATGAATCAAATCTTCCCTACGTATATCTAATTGATATATGAGCTGTTGCCATAATGATTGATCTCTCATATAGACATTTCCTCCTCTTTCACGCCTCCCCATTGTGCGGCAAACGCCGTCAGAAGACTGCCTCTTGTAACAATCCCGGCAATGATCCCCTCAGCGGTTACAATCGGAATAATGCCGTAAGGAGCTTCCGTAATCAATGATAATGCGTCTCTTGCTGTTGCTGTATCCTGCAGCACCACTTGAGGTGGTGTCATAATTTCTTCGATAGTAAGGCTTTGTTCCATTTTGGCGGTAACATCATAAGCGGAGACTATGCCAAGCAGCTTACCTTTCTCGTTTCCAACCAGTAATGTATCCATTTTGCGTTGACGCATAAAGGTAAGAGCTTTGCCCAGCGTCCGCCCTGGAAGCGATGTAGATGGATTGTCGCGCATAACTTCTGTTACGGGGATATACTCAGGGTTTTGGTAAATACGGTTTTTGCCGATAAAAGATTCTACGAAATCATTAGCAGGCCGGCTGAGCAGCTCATATGGCGTATCCAGTTGAACGATTTCACCGTCTTTAAGAATAGCGATCTTATCTCCAAGCTTCAGTGCTTCATCCATATCATGCGTTACAAATACAATGGTCTTCTTTACTTCTTGTTGCATGCGTAGCAGTTCATCCTGCAGCTGCTCACGGGTAATAGGGTCCAAAGCACCAAACGGTTCATCCATCAATATAATCTCAGGATCAGCCGCCAATGCACGGGCTACTCCTACACGTTGCTGCTGCCCACCTGATAATTGTTTCGGATAACGTTTGGCATATAGGGTCGGATCCAGTCCGACTAGACGGAGCATTTCTAGCACCCGTTCTTTTTTCTTATTAACATCCCACCCCTTTAGGTCGGGAATCAGGCCTACATTGTCTTCTATGGTGTAGTGCGGAAATAAACCAGCTTGTTGAATAACATATCCGATGTTCTTGCGGAGGGTTACAGGGTTCTCCTTGGTGATATCTTTACCGTGGATATAAATATGGCCTGAAGTATGCGGAACAAGACGATTTATCATTTTCATCGTTGTTGTCTTTCCGCAACCACTAGGACCGATCAGCACTAGTATTTCTCCAGCTTCAATTTCAAAGCTAATGTTCTTAACTGCTTCATAACCATTAGGGTATTTCTTACCTACTTTTTCAAATTTCAGCATAGGGTCTCTCCTTCTTATCTCTATCGTCAGATCATCTCGCCGGGCGACTCTGTAAGTTAAACTATAACAAACAACTCCCAAACTGACAACCTACAATGATCATATAGGTTGTTTGTAATTTATTGTAATTTAATAATCAAAAAAAAGGCTATCCAGTGATAAACCCCGCTGGATAGCCTTTTTTCGACCTATTATTATAAATGATTCTCAGCATTTTTATTAATAAATTGCTCTGTTCTTTGGTACATTTTCTCATCACCAACTGCTACAAGTACATCATTTTCTCTGAGTATGACATGCGGACCTGGGGAGATTGTTACGTTCGCCCCTCGGCGAAGCGCTATAATAGTAGCCCCTGTATTCTGCCAAAATTGTAGTGTGCCAATGGTTTTACCGACCACATGTGATTGTTCATGGATTGTAATTTCTTCCGGGTGATAAGGTTTCAAATTCTTCATCCGGTCTGACGCCTCGATAATTCCAGTGAGCAGCTTCTCAAATTTGCTGTCGAGCTTCTTCTTTTCCAGCAACAATTGCTGTAGATCCTCTTTCAGTGAATAAACTGATTTCAAATAATTATTTCTAGTGATATACTCATACGCCTTTTGATCAGAGATGACAATAATCTCTTTCCCCTGCGAGACAAATACTATATTCTCATCCTTCAATAATCCCATAGCTTTACGGATCGTCTCAGGAGAAACATGGTACTGGCCTGCTAATAGAGAACGCCCCGAAAGCTTACTCTGTACGGGGAATTCCCCGCTTACAATTCTTTGTGCAATATCAAGGGCTATAGACTTATAACCGGATATTTCCTGCATGGACATTGTCGATCTCCTTACTTTGGCGTGAATTATGAATTATAAACATGCTCCAGTATACCTTTTTTCATTCACCAAATAAAGATGTCCTGCCTTATACAAACATTTGATAGACCAAAAATAAATTTAACGATACAACCAGTCCGGAGATAAGCCAGCCGAGAGCAGCTGTCATCTTACGATTCACTAACCCGCCCATAATCTGACGATTGCTAGTAAACATAACCAGTGGTACCAGAGCAAATGCAATCCCAAAGGATAAGACCACCTGACTGATAACGAGTGCCTTCGTTGGATTTACACCAAAACCGATGATCGCCAATGGCGGAATAATCGTAATCGCACGGCGTAAGTACAGATTAATTCTTTTGTTGATAAAGCCTTGCATCACCACATCACCAGCCATAGTACCTACAGAAGAGCTCGATAGTCCCGCGATAAGTAGTCCTAAGCCAAACGAAATCGCCGTTACAGGTCCAGCCAAGTGACTAAATTGCTGAAACGCGACATCCAGGTCCTCAACTACAAGACCATTTTTGAAAAACAATGCCGCGGAGACAATGACCATCGCCAGATTAACCGCACCTGCAATAATCATCGCAATAATAATATCTATGAATTCCAATTTAAAAATTTGTTTTTTCTCCGCTTCATTCACCCCTACGATGCGGTTCTGAGTAAGTGATGAATGTAGATAAATGGCGTGTGGCATCACGGTTGCGCCTAGAATTCCTGCAGCCAAAAGGATACTGTCCACCCCTTCAAACTTAGGTGTAAACATGCCTACAGCAACCGCACCCATATCCGGTTTAGCTACAATAACTTGAAAGGCGAAGGCTAAAACGACAATAAGAATCATTGCAGCAATTCCGGCTTCAAGTGAGCGGTATCCCCTACGCTGAAGCTCTAAGATAGCAAAAGAACCCACGGCAGTGATCATTGCTGCAGGCAGCATAGGGATATCAAACAATAAATAAAGTCCTAATGCTGCCCCGATAAACTCCGCCAGATCCGTAGCTATTATTACCAGTTCACTTTGAATCCATAAGAAGATCGATACACTCTTCGGGAAACGATCATGAGCGATCTCCGGAAGGTTCTTCCCTGTAGCAATACCAAGCTTAGCGGACAACGCCTGAATAAGAACAGCCATTAAGTTCGAGGCTACAATGACCCATAATAAGAGATAGCCATATTTTGAACCCGCCGTAATGTTGGTGGCAAAATTACCTGGATCCAGATAAGCAACCGCAGCGATAAACGCTGGACCTAAGAAAGGCAGTAATCTTTTAATTCCTTTGGTCTCCCCATTAAGTACGGCTTGCGCCGAAATGGAGTTTTTATGTTGTCTCATATGCGGTTGTTCTATATGTGGTTTTTCTATTAAAGTTTGTTCCAACATGTCAATTCCTCCTCTTGCCCAAAAAAAGTTGTCTATATACACGAAAGTTTCCTCTGTGCAACTTATATTTAAAGTATATGCTCATTTCTGAAAAATGTAAATATGTTTCATTAGGAATTTTCATATGCTTGTACACTTCTGATCGACAAAAAAAACCGGACAACATCAGGAATTACCCGATCTTTGCCCGGCTTAAGCCAATTACTCCGCATTGCTTATGGTGTGAGACTTTGAATATCTCTTCTCATTTGTTCATTCTGTGTTTTCAGCTCATTCAATTCTTTCTGAAGCTCCTGATAATCAGGTGACGCTTGCTTTCTCGACCCATGCCCGTGTCCATGCTTCCCGCCCAGTCCAAACATCATAAATATCATCATTAAAGGGCAGATCAATGTAATTAACCAAGACCAATTCATAGCTTTACCTCCTAGAAATTCTTTATGACCTCTATATCATAAAGAATACTTGTGGAGAAAGGATGTGCTGTGAATTACGAATTCTTCTTCCATGTATCCTTCAGCGGTACAATCCGGTTCAGTACCAGCTTATCTGCTGTCGTATGCTTCTTATCCACACAAAAGAATCCATGGCGGATGAATTGATATTTATCTTCTGGAAGTGCACTATCCATGGAAGGCTCCAGCAAACAATTCTTCAGAATCGTTAAAGAATCTGGATTAAGATACGCGTCCCAGCGCTCATCGTCTTCTTTAGGACCGTCATTCTCTTTTAGCAGCCGCTCATATAGATGAACTTCCGCCTTGATTGCGTGTTCTGCCGATACCCAGTGGATGGTCGCTTTGACCTTACGTTCATTAAATCCACTTCCACTCTTCGTTCTCGGATCATAGGTACAGCGAAGCTCCATCACTTCTCCGGTTGCTTCGTCCTTGATCACCTCATTGCACTTAATGAAGTAGGCACCTTTTAACCTTACCTCATTCCCTATAGTCAGCCTGTGATAACCTTTAGGCGGCTCCTCCATGAAATCCTCTTGTTCAATATAAAGCGTACGTGAAAAAGGAACCTCTCTATCCCCAAGCGTCTTATCTTCACTGTTATTCTCAATCGTAAGCCATTCGCTTTGATTCTCGGGATAGTTAGTAATAACCACCTTTAGCGGCTTTAGAACAGCCATTACGCTAGGTGCCTTCGCCTTCAAATCTTGTCTAAGCGAATGCTCTAACATGGCTATATCTACAATGGTGCTATGTCGGACAAATCCGATTTCTTTCACAAAATTCCGAATACTCTCCGGCGTAAATCCTCTTCTCCGAAGTCCGCGAAGCGTGGGAAGCCTTGGATCATCCCAACCATCCACATAATGTCCTGCAACCAATTGTCTAATGTACCGTTTGCTAGTAACGACACCGGTGATGTTTACGCGTCCAAACTCCCTTTGCTTTGGAGCTTCGGGGGTATCCAGCTCATTTAGTACCCACTCATACAGGGGCCGATGATCCTTAAACTCAATGGAGCATAGGGAATGCGTAATCCCTTCGATCGCATCTTGTATAGGATGTGCAAAATCGTACATCGGATAGGTGCAATACTAATTTTCTCAACAACAACCAAAGATATGCTTATTCCTTGTATAGCGCGTTTTTCATTCATTCATTTTGTATCAGCAACAACCTAAAAAAACAACAAAAAACAATGACTATTTTATTCCTCGTGGGAAAAGTGTGGGAAGAATTAGAGATCCAAAGCTACATTACAAGTTACCTTTTTCCAGAGAAGAACTCTTCAGTAACTCCCTTTTCGAAATCAAAAATATCTATAACTATTTTCTGAATGCTCCTTGCAACTTCATCCTTTTTATAATCGTTACTTTTGTCTTCTAGTTGGCCGATGATAAACATCAGTTCAGATTTGATGCTGGCAATTAGTGATAAATCATTCATATCAATCTTCATCATTAAACAATAAACCTCCTTGATGTGTTATAATTCGCTCGAATGGCAACCTAACTGAGAGAGGAGATTGACAGCTTGCGCGTGCATGTGACTCGCGGAAGATGTCTACTCCAAGAATGGATCGACAGTAGAGGCTGGACTCAAACGGATTACGCTAAAATGTCTGGTCGACCCAAACGTATGATTTCTCACTTCTGTAACGACGAGAGAGTAATGAAACCGGAGGATGAATATGCGGCCTCTCTCATATTCGGTTGCAAAATTGAAGAATTGCACGATTGGACCGTCGAGTACTTAAAAGAGGAGTAGGCTGTGCGAATTTTTTCGCACTTCCCTACTCTCTTTTGGAACAGAATGTTCCCAAAATCATTCTATACTGCTTAAGGGAATATTTATGTCACTATATGTCGAAACGTCTATCGGTAATTAAATACAGACTTTAACAAATAAGACCATATTCATATAACAAGGACTCATCAAACAAAAAAAGCCCTACCAACCCGTATTAGGTTAGTAGGGCTTTATCATATTCCCAAACGTTTGGGATTTTACTTTTTAGTAGTCAGTGTAGCCGTTTTGGTCACATTATCCCACGTTACACCAGCACCTATCGCTTTGCCTATTGCAGCAAGTGGTACATATACTCTCCCGTCGATCAAAACACTACCATCTGCTAACTTACTACCGTTAACTACTGTATTTGCTTTATCTACTCTCACGTCTTCACACTCCTTCAAGTATCGATCTATAACAGCCAATGCTTTCGCCATAGCTATTTCTGATGGCTTACTACCCGCACGTAATTGTGAGGTTGTCAGTTCAAAGGTCATTTGAAAATGCGGTGCATCTTTAATAGAGACAAAATCACCGCCCCACTCAAAGCCGAGAGCTTTAGCCTCCTGAACTACCTCCGTCCAGTCAGCTACCTTGTCACCATCACCGTCTCGTTTTAAATCCCACGATACCTGTTTGCCATCTGGTAGTAACAAGGCGAAATCTATAGCTAGTCCATAGTTATGGTAACTGGTACCTCCCTTGGCATTAGTGACGATACTACCTGGTTTCGTTCGTCCCTGCGCGTAGAGAGCATCTTGCTCAGCGATTGTCCGTAGCCCTTGGGTAATGACTATATTTACTCCTCTGGCATAACACCGCTCAATCAGTGCTACGGTAGCCGCTTTAACAACCGGATCCAGCCCTGAGATCCGCACGGAGGACTTAGCCTTTACTTGTTCCAAAGTAATTGCCATTACTCTTCATCTCCTTTTCTACTTGCAGCCCTTTTTACCTTTTTATCTAGCTCGCTGCCTACCCACTTAAGCACTACATCTAAAACCGGCAATGGAAGTGAATCGCCCCATCCTGCCCGAATTGAATTTGCAGTCATACTCTGTAAAACGTGATATAGCGTGCCGATTGCTAACGCACCAAATATCGCACCAGGTAAACCAAAAACCATATCTAACAAATGTCCTCCTGCTGGTAGAAGCAGCATGAAGAATGTTCGAAAAACCCCATCAATCCCATACTTGCTGGCATATGTGTTGTCCTTTTTGGCGGCTCTAATACCAGATAACCAATCCATGATAATAAAAAATAAAAGTGCGGTCATGATGGTTACAACAGCATCCGCCTCCCCATATAAAAAATCAAATGCTGGAATAGCTACCGCCCCCACTCCAGATGCAGCGATTTGTGATTTTGTCAAATTCCTTCCCCCTCAATATAAATAGCCCCCGTAATGCTACGAGGGCAAAATAAAAACGCCATTATTCGGCGTTTGGTACATCTCCGTCAGACAAGTATCCTTTGATTTCGGATTCTAGTTTGGGATAACGTGTAATCACTTCATCAAAGTCCAGCTTACCCATCTCAATACGCATTGCTAGATACTTTGCCATTATTAAACACCGCCCATCAAGAGTGCATCGAGTGCACCCTGTACTGTTTCCAATTGCTCTTGCATTAGCTGTAGGCTCGACTTAGGTACATCCTTGAATATTACGCTGTCACCTTTCGGATCTAGCTTAATGCTGTCGATCATTTTACCGTCAGGAATCGTTATTTCTAAATGTTTTAACCCTTCCGGTTTGCGATAATCCCCCGTCATTTGTACATAAATAAAACCCGTATTATCATAAATTAATAGTGTTTTCATTGTCTCACTCTCCTTTTCTACTAGCCCCAAACATCTACACGAATCGTACCGCTCCAAAAAAATCCGTTTACTTCAAAATCATTACCCGTGAAATTTATATATGCCGTGCCTGAGTTGTTTAGATTACCTGAAATATTCTGACCTGTGGGTCTGAGCACATCGGTCATATAGTTATAACTTGCGTATCCTGTATCACAAGTCATAGAGATAAACTTAGGTTTAAATGGTAAACCTGATACGGTTGCTTTAGACCCACCGTTAGAAGTTGCGGTTGTTTGGATGTATGATAATGGTTGCAACGTACCTTGAACCCCGAATATTTCTGCCCCGGACTTGATGTACTCTGGTTGCAGATACCCGTTAACAGATTTTATTTGATCTACAGTTACTTTGATTTCCCCAGCGCCCGATCCGCCTTTTCGATATCCGGCCCGTGGATATACCGCTAATCCACCATCTGGCCACTTACCTACTCCTTGCGCCACGTCATCATTTGCTGTGATATTTGGCATAGTTCCTGCTGTTCCAGCAATAGATGTCCCTATCAGTAGTTTTGATGCGTCAAATGTAACGGCAGCTACAACACCAAACCCATTGTGATACCCCGCTAGTATAGTTTGTGCTAAAGCACTCGGGGTAATTGTTACAGCACCCCTATTTGGCATGGTTCCTGCTGTTCCTGCTACCGTATTACCTATCAGTAACTTATCAGCTGGTACTGATACCGCAGCTATAGTAATTGGATCGTCGTAAATACCTGCTCCTTTAATGACGGGAGATACTCCTGGTGTAACTACTCCACCTTCCCTTACTGGTAACGATCCTGTCACAGGTCCTGTGTCAGTATCTGCCGTTTTGCCAGCCCGAATATCACCAGCTGCCGCTGTTCCTCCACCACCTCCTTCAGCTTGTAAGATAAAATCCGTGCCATCGTAAACCAATGTATATACACCGCCAGTAACAAGCGTGGCAGGATTACCGTTTGGCTTTTTAATTGCTTTGGCTCCTATGCCATTTACGTTTAACGTTTGTCCTGTGCCACCTACACTAGCCTTCAGCGTCAACCTAAAGCCAGGTTCTAATTTCGTTGGTACTGGATTTAAACTGATACTCAAAGTTGTACCAGATCCCGAAGCAACTCCATATGCTAACCTGTCCCTAAACACGTCTTCCATAGACTTGCCGTTTGAAGTAAATACATTAGAAGCCTTAGTAATGGGGTGTATCTCGTCAAATGTGGATCCATTAAATATTTTTTGAAGAACGTTTTTTGACATGAACCTTACCTCCTATTGAACCAGATATTTCTTGTGTTGTTCTCTCTTCCGATCTTCAGTGATTCGCGCATACCTCAATGTTGTCTGAGGATCTGAATGACCCATGAGCTCTTGCACCGCTACAAGCTCCGCACCGTTATTAAGGGTTAAAGTGGCAAAGGTATGTCTAAGTACGTGAGGACTAACCTTGTCCTGTAAACCTGCTGCCCGAGCGATTACTGCAATCTCTCGCTGTATGCCACGTTTGGTTAAGCGACGATGAGGTTTGCGCTCAGTAACCATGAGTGCCTCACAATCGTCGGTTCGGCTTTTAAGATACTTGGTTAAGTGATACATTGCCTTAAAGCTAAAATATACCTCTCTCTCTTTATTTCCCTTACCAATTACTCGGCAGCTCATAGATTGATGGTTAATCGCATCTCTATCCATGCCATATACTTCTGAAAGCCGACAGCCAGTAGCATACATAACTTCGATAAACGCACGTTGGCGGACAGTCTTACAGGCTTCCCTTAACATTTCAAGTTCTGGGATGGTCAGTGCTTTCGGCATACGTTTCTCTAGCTTCGGTGTCTTCAACTTGGCTGAAGGATCCCTAGGCAGAATCTCCTCGGCGGTGAGCCATCCGAAGAAGCTTTTTAGAACAGACAGCTTCTTGCCGATCGTGCTCATCTTAAGGTGATTAAACTGACCAAGATAAGCACGAATATCTGCCGCTGTCACAGCGTCTGTGCGCTTGCGTACGTGTTTGAAAAATATATTTAGGTCTAATGCATATCCATCTAACGTAAGAGGACTCAGACCCTCTAGGCGCTTAGATGATAAGAACATACGAATCTTTTCTTCTGAGTCTGGATGCGGTTCGTCTTCTTCAACTTTTTGGATATGGTATTTTGCAACGATTGCAGAGAGAACTGATTTAGTCCGCTCTGCGTTCAAGTCTGGGAATGTTTCGTATATGACGGCAACGACATCGGACAGCAGTTGTTCGCTAGCATTATTCACAAGCAGCGCCTCCCAGTGTTACGTTTAACGTAATTATATATCATTACGCTTTACGTATCAATAGAAAAATGTTAATTTAAACGTAACACGATTAGGAGGTACTTATGAGAGTGCAAATAACCCTTGATCAACTACTCGAGGAACGAGGAATGTCACAGCGAGAATTATCTCGACTAACTGGAATCCGGCCGCCTTCGATAAACGAAATGGTTCACAATCAAACTAATCGCCTCCCATTGAACAACCTAGCCAAAATATGCGAAGTCCTGGATTGTGGAATATTAGATGTTTTGAAATTAACAAAAGAGCCGCTGGAGTGATCCGGCAGGCTCTTTTTTATGACCATATTCGGTTGTCCAGTGTTGCGCAGTATGGTCCAACTTAGCTGCGGGCTTCCATAATAATAGTATAAGGAACAACAACTAAATCCCCAAGAATCATATCTGAGCCAACTATAAGAGAGTCACTTACATATGTTGCTTTAGTTATGTTTTTTACTATCGAATCATCTGTGTGGATTATTGTCACCCTAGATATATGCTTCAGGTATTCAAAAGAGAGATTTCCGTAAAGATAATCTAGGATAATATCTATTCCTTCGTCTTGTTCATAATCATTTAGCCATTTTGCACTAATTACATAATCAAACGCGTCAGTGTACGACTCCGTACCATTTCCCAGGAGCATAATGAGTGATACTTCTTTATGGTCTTCAATAATCATGTTATTCACTCTTTTAATCTCTTTCACCAATGACTCTTGATCCAAGGAAGAACACCCCCGTCCTCAGACTTAACAGCTTTTAGAAATGAATTCGAGGTGTTTTCCTGATCACCTATAGGTTTGTAGCGTAAATGTACAGACCATTTCGTTGTTAGTGACCAATTTTTCATAAATGCTCTGTCTCTCGCCTTCTTTATAGATAATTCTTCAGACAACCCCGCTAAATAAACAAGCGAATCAAAATGGTGTGTTTTAAACTTTTTTTCCTCTTCAGGATACTGATCTGTTTCGTAACTTTTACAAATTGCAGCTTTTAATCCGAACTCAATTATATAGCCTGAATCCTGATACGCGATATCATGAAACCCACTATCATTCAATAATTCTGCTGCGTTAAGTCTTCTCTGTGTTAAGAATTTTAATTCATCAAATGTTGGCAAAATTACTCCTCCCTTCGTCACATTATTTCGACAACAAAGAGAGGTTACCTTTAATTTCTTTTTATGTGCAAATGTTTTATTTTTAACACCCATACTCGCATTGATTGTAGAGTCAAAATTCTACTCGATCCCCTTTGAAAACTAAGATTTTAATACGGCTATTCTAGTACGTCGATAGCATTTTCAAACTTAGGTAGGGTTTTAAGGTATTCATATCCTTGTTTATGATAGTTCAGTGATCCATCAGCCACGGAAGGTTGGAATGTATGCCATTCCATTTCAAAGAAAGGTTTTCCTTCGCTGAAGGACTCTTGACTCACGTAGTAGCTCACTCCTATTGTAAGTGAGTTTTTATTTCCGTTTATTGTATCAATGCGAACATAGGACGACTCAACATCAATACCGCTGTCTAATGTTAGTTTTTCTAATGCTAATGCCACTTTAATTCCCCCTCTATGTTTGGAAAGTGCAATTTATATCTACACTCATCCCAGCAGTTATTGAGCTTGTACGTAGTTGTAAGCTTCCGCCAACTGAGATTGTAAATGCTGGAATAACGGAGTTGTTCGCAAAGGCTAACACTGGAAACGGCGCTCCTACAGGTCTGTATCCACCTGGTAGCACCGCAGCAATTGTATCTGCGGTTACACTTCCTGCAACTATTGTGCCTCTAACCCACACCTGACCTTGACCGTTTTTCCCGTAATACAATGTCCCTGTCCAACCGTTTTGAAGAGTTGCTGTGATTTGTTCCACAACATCAGCGCCAATAATAAGTCCTGCTGCCGTTACTGTGTTAGCGACTTTGTTAAGTCCGCCTGTTGCACCGATAGCTAAAATCTCTCCGCCATTATTAACGACAATATCACTAGTAGAGTCCACAGCACCTTTTCGGCAATTTGCATTTTGAACGTTGATTCGGCCGCCATTTACCGCATAAGCCCCGCGATCTGCTGCCCCGGTTACTACCGCTGCGGTAGCATTAATAAATCCGCCACGTTCTGCGTATACTCCCTGTGTTCCAGCGTTTTTAATACTGGACTGCCATACCGTAACAGTTGATCCATCCGTGCAACTAACCCCTCTTTGCCCTGCGTTATCTAGGATTGTTTTATCAGCATCCACGTTGGACGCACCATTACAAACAATACCGTTCGTTCCGGCGTAAGAGGCATCGCCATCGGGTATCGCTATACTAGACACACTGTCGCACCAAATTGCGGCTTGTGTAGCATGACTAACGTTCGCTCCTGACGCCTCAATATGCGAGTTGCTGTCAGCATACATACCGTTAACGCCTGCGTACGAACCGTTACCACCTCGGAAAGATATCCACGAACCCCGAAAAACAGATAATGCGTTTCCTTTGGAGTAACTTGCGTCAGCGCCCATTGCAACGATATGTGATGTTTGGGCTGCGTAAAGGGTCGTGCCACCCGCGTTCCTTACGCCACAATCCTTCATTACTGTTGCGCTGGAGTTGTTTATTACAAATACACCACCATACGATCCGCTGGCTCCAGTTTCATTCATTGTAAATAACGTATTTATTACGGGTAAAACAGCGTTATTTACTCCCATGAAAGCTGAGTTCATACCGATTGCTCCCGAAGATCCTGCGTATGATGGGAATTCAACACGACTTACTAAAGAAGCCCTATTTATCGTTACAGTAGCGTCTTCGGATGATATGATAATCCACCCTAGATTAATACCGCTAATGATAACTTGTTCTGCCATCACAAAACCACTTAGCAATTTAATCTCAGCCTTCAAACCTCTATTAACATACTTCAATGTTTTACGACTCAGATAGGCGAGCGCAGCATTTATCGTGGGGTAATTGCCGCCAGTTCCGACCGTTACTGTGATAGCAACATCCTGCGCAATATCCGCCAACTGTTCATTAACGACTCCTATTTTTGCGTTGACTTCTGTCTTCGTAGCAGCCGCATTTAAGCGAGTATCTACATCGTCCAGTTTAGCCGGCAGACCCTCCACCAAACTGATTTTCGTCTTCGGGAAGAGCTTGTTCCAAGTCTCCCCAATCTTATTTTTCATCTGTATATTGATATCTGCCAAATCAGGCACCTCCCTTATATCTCTTCAAACCATATATCTGTAGAGGCATCAAAACTCGCATTGCCTACCACTAGACCGTCTCCAATATCGTAATCTTCGCCCTTATCGTCATACCAGATTGTACCGATTTCTGGGTTTTCTGGAGGGGTGGAAGACAAGAAGATTCTCGTAGATTTATTGTCTACATACTCTTTTGATGCAATATCATCTGATACCTTTTCTAAAGTGACTGCTTTACTTGCAATATGGATTGTTCCAACTGCTCCTGCAGCCAGTCCATCGCCTGTAATTTTGGGTCCGTCACCAGGCGCTCCAGTATGTTTGTGACCACTAGTTTGATTGAACTTGGCATCTGTGTCCTTTTTCAATGCAAACACAAGTGAATCGTCGATTGTAGCCGTAATATTAGACGCTGTCCCTACAGCTACGATAACGTTAAAAGACTTCTCTATAACGTCTGTCCCGCCACCTGCTCCGATGTAATCCGCTGTGGCCCCAGCATTGGCGTAAGCATAGAGAATCTCTCCTACATCCGGATCTTGAGCAAATATGCCCACCTCACGGAAAAAGAACCCTGTAGTTACGGTAGCGTTAGATAATACCGTTCCAATTGCCACTCTATTGGGAGGTTGAGCAGCAATACGACTGATCGGCAGGTTCATTTTATGGGAGATCAACCCATTAAGCGCTGGTATGGATTGTCCGCTGATGTTCCCGTCCCCTACAGCAAAACGAGTATAGTTAAGACGAGTTCCTGCCTGTGCTTTTCCCTGCAGCACAAGTCCTTTATTCGTTAATTTCATACCGTCAAATACAGCCACATGTGTCCCTCCTTAAATCGTTATCTGTTCCCCAAAATGCAAATAACCGCCGAAATATAACGGCAGCTCCTCTGCTTGTGTAATTGTTACACTGTCCAGCACAGTGGACAGGCGTTTTACCGCATCCACCGCTGCATAAAATTCTTGGGCCCGTGTTGTTGTGATATCCGCATTATTCGTAATCACTCGAAAATGATATGGATCTCCGCCGTACTGCCACCACTCCTCTACAGCCCCTTCGCCAAATAGGATTGCAATCAGATCCTCTACAGCCCCCGGAGTGCCCTTATGTCGGTGAAATGGTATAGCGTTTTGCACTAGCAACCTTCTTTGTTCCAAAGGCAAATCAGGATCATAATAAGGTGGATTATACTGCCACGCCAGTTCATCTGTTTCCTCTTCCGTCCATCCTGAAACCCGACCAAATATATCTAGGGCAGAGATCATTGATGTTGTCTGCTGCAACTGTGCGTCTAGTGCTGAAGCTGCAGCTGATATATTAGGATCATTTCGGATGGACTGTGGCATCAGATCAAGAAGGCTTACATTGGTGATACTAATCATCGGCTAGGCCCCCATACGTAACAGTTGCCGGATTGTCTTGGGCAATCTGCGTCATGTTTAATTCGGTGTACGTCGGAGCGTTAATCACAACCCTTAGTGCTCCTGCCGCCATGACTCGTGCAATTAACTCAGATGGGTTAATATCCCGGCCAAGCTTTGATCGCTGCCAGGCTTGATAGGCGCCGACTGCTGCTGTCACAGCTAATTGAATAGTAGGCACCTCTGCAGCTCTTCTGCGGCTGATATAATAGGTTAAAATTGTATTGTATTCGACGGGCGCCGGCGCCTCTACCGTCACTTGATCCGTCAAAGGTCTGATGCCTCTGTCCTCCAATGTCTCAGCAACTGCATCCAGCACATCTTGTCCAGGAATCTGTCCTCCTGCAAGCAAAGGCACAATCGTTACCATGCCTGCTTCAGGAGAATAAGCATAAACATCCTGTATTGCTGCAGACGTTGACTTAGCCCAAAATTCATATGCACCCTTTGGGCCAGCCGTGCTGTATGACTCTGGGGCTGTCCGGATTCGTTCCTTAAAGGCTTCGTCTGTCTCTACTTCCGCCCCCCCACTGCTTGCTGTCAGATTGCTTACAGCTTGCACAAAGGGCATCTGATCCATCAGGACATTGATCTGACCAGGGATGAAACCATTGCCCACTGTGCCGGCAGCAGAACACTCTGCAGTCACTACGCCAGTTGTTGCTCCTGCTGGAATTTCTAGATACTCTGTGGTGGAAAAGTATATTGAACCCTCACCACCCTGAACGCCTACTCTTGTACCTGCTGGAACAGGCGTAGCAGATGAAAGGGGAATGAAGAGGGTAAATTGTAGCGTGGTAATTGCTACAGATGCTGGCAATCGTTCTGACCCTTGAAACGCCCCAATATGATCCAGCAACTCCCCTGAAGCATATCTCAGTAGATTCCCCTTGGCTGTCCGGTTAATAAGTACCTGCTGTTGCACAATAATGGCCGCCAATGAATTTAAAAACAGCCTCACTGGATCAGTGGGCTGTAATGTGCGGTCTGCTAGGACTTCATATACGGTTATAATGTTCTCTTGAATAGCAATTGCATCTTCTTCTGCAAACATAATGTCTGGCAGATCAACATATTTCACCATATCACCCCATCTCCTCAGATAATGAATACTTCACTACAGCCGCTATGCGCCCCGTGACGGCGTCTGTTATTGTGCCGTTAAAAGATACCTCGGTAATAACGGCGCGGGGCTCCTGCTCACCGACAGCCGCGTAGATTTCGGCGGTTAGCCGGGCTACAGCAACCGGATAAGGATCGTCAATCATTCCAAAATCTATCCCGATTTCACGGGATAGTGGCGAACTCCCTAACGCTGTAGACAGGATATACCTGATGTTTTGGCCAACTTCATCCGCGAGTGTTAACGGAGAGAAATCAACCCTTGCCGTTTTCGTCATATCGACGGTAAATGTGCTCATTTTACGTATTCCTCCAGACTCACTGTAGCAGTGGCGCGGTGCACATTGCCTGCACTGTCGATTTTGTCCCAGGTCTGGCTAAGGCCCGTAATCACCCATAATCCTGTTCCAAGCCCCTTCCCGCCGATAATAAGGGGTATTGCTTTCCCCTTGCGCTCAAGCTCCGTCAGTTTATCCAGCTCTTTCCGAGGCTTGAGACCATACCGCACATCGAACCACATTTTAAACGAGATCGTATCGAGACCCGGGCCAAGAAACTGTGTTTTAGGCTTTTGCATAATAATGTCGTGCTTCGCAAACCTGCTGGCGGCGCTGCGAGAAAAGTCCTGAAACGTTCGAATGGCTTCCGGAGACACGACAAACACCACCGGCCCCAGGCTGCCAATCTTGCTCATTGCCATTAGGATTCACCTCCAGGGATAACACCTAGGCAGTAACCGTCTGTGCCGTTATCTGGATAGCCAACAAGCACCGTCTGGCCGACTGCCGGCAGATCCACGGGGGTAAGTCCAATCATGGACGGACCTATAACCGGCAACTCGCCGGATACAAGATCATCCTTATCCGGATAAGTAACACGGATGGTTCGTGCTGCTGTGTCTACTGTCGATACAATGCCTGTTCGAATCATACTACCACCCCAATACTTTTCTGATACCGAGGCTCGTTGTATATCCCCCGCTGCCGATGCTGTGGGAGCAAGACTCGATGATGTACTTCCCGTCAAACCTCTTGAATCCTTTGATGTTGATCGTCAGGCCAGTCGCCATACGGATATCACCCATAAGCCCAAGCATTCCTTTGCCGGCCTCCTTGTTCTTCTCTCGGAGTCTCTTTTGGGCAAGACGGATTGCTGCTGACTGCGAATCAACCTGCTCGTTTATTTTGAGGATGGGTCCTGACTTCGGGGCGCCAGGCGGAGAGTATATGGCCTTGTAAGTCTTTTTTTTCTTAGCATCGGTAAAACTGACCTCACAGGCCCGATACGCGACCAGCGTAGTGCTCCAATTAAATGCGTAGGACAGGACATTGTCTGTCCCTTTGGTGATTGTGGTAACTGCAGCCGCCTTTTCATATTCCGCTTCATCGAAAAGAACCAGCTTTCCCGCCGCCACTTTGACCGCTATCGCTTCCTTCTTGGCTGTCTCAACCAGGAACGCGAGGTCAGACATATCACTCTGCTCCAGCCGGTCATAGGATGGATTATCCTTGGTCTCATATAGCAGTTTCAGCCCGGCGTTCTTCGCGGTTTGAGTGGCCAGTGTCTTTAAATTGGTCTTTTCCCAGCTCCGGGAGCGTTTTTCTTGCCGAATGTCCGCGCCTACCGGAATAGATAATGCCTTGATGGATACCGCATCCGGAGGACCGGAAAAATCAGCAGTATCCACTTCAAAAGATCCGAGTGGCAGCTTTTTGATCTCTCCCGGCTTTCCCCAGTTAACGGTTCGAATCTCCGCTTTGATTTTATCGCCTTCCCCAGGAGACCAGGGACCGGACCAGTTCAACGCCCGGTCTTCGAGATTAATAGCAATATCATCAGCATCACCCGGCGCCGCATCGTTATAAGAAAAGTCAATCAGCGACTTGGCGATATCAGTGGTAATGTCCTTGCCGTTGTATGTGATCACCAGCAGCGCCCTGCGTGCGTCCTGCATGCTCTCCACGTTATTCCTCCCTCCGCCATGGTGGCAGCGTGTCGGCAGCGTCAGCAGGTTTATCCGGCACATTCAAAGAGACGCCCCCTGAGAATACGACAGTCGAAACATACTCTGGATTGGCATTGATTAGCAGTGTCATAAGACTTGCCTGCTCATAAACTTTAAAGGCGATACCATCCCAGGTGTCGCCTTGTACTGTGGTATAGATCATGTCGATAGGCTCCTTCTCATAGCCTGACGTTTATAATCTGCAAACTGCTTCCCAAACTCCTGCTGGTTCCGCTGCTCCATCTGCTGCACAGCCTCCTGATCTGCTGGACCGTAAAAATTGAATACCGGTTTGTAAATGAAATCACCAACAGTGGTACTTCCATTGTCTCCGCTGCCCATACTTCGATTGGCAGCCTGCAGGAGCGCCTGAGATCGAGCCGAATTGTTTTCGGGGATGATCCATTCCGGAGAACGCCCTTCACCAATCCAGGCCAACTCTGGACTGTCCACATATCCACCATTCGCATAACCGCCAACATGCGGAAGGGTGGGTATGTCGAAACCGAATGTATCCCCTCCAATACCAGGTACCCAATCCGGAACATCGAATTTGACTTTGTTTATTCCGCGAATAGCTGCGTTAATAGCATCGACGGCCACATTTATCGGGAAAACAAGAACGGCTCCAATGCCGGTAAAGATCCCCTCGAATACTTCCCGAACACCTTGCCATGCTTTACCCCAATCCCCGCTAAATACGCCGGTGACAAAGTCGATGATTCCGCCCAAGGATGTCAGGAGGCCGCTAATTACGCCGCCAATAGCATCAATGGCATTGGATATCACGATTTTAATCGCTCCCCAAACAAACTCGAAGGTTGCGAACAGATTATCCAGCGTGGGCTTCAATGCTTCGAATGTCCGGCTGATCCATCCGCCGATTGCACCGAATGCCTCCTGCACCTTGGATGCAATGCCCATGATCTGCGGCATAAGGGCGGCAATTAACCGGGCAACCTGCGGGAATGCCTGGGTGCTGAGAAAATTGAAGATGTTCTGCACAATAGGCCACATTTTCCCCGCGAGATAAGTCGCAATCGGAAGCACAGCGTTATATATCGCCCGGAAGCCAGCGACAGCCGTAGTAACCAGCGCCCCCACTATCGGAGCAACCGTTTTGACGATGGTTCCCAAAGATACGAATATACTTCTGATGTTCGGCCACAACCCCAGCAGGTTTTTCCCGAAATCAGCCCAATAGCCCATGAGCCCACCGACAATATCCTTGAAACCTGATGTGATGCCCTTCATGTCCTTTTTCTTAAAGCCGAGCATTTCAGTGATGTTAATTTTTCCAGTAAATAGGCTCTTAATATCATCGACAACGCCTGCCACGGAATCATAAACACTTTGAATGCTAAGTGCTATTTCCTCAGCAGTTCCCTTGTCCATACCGAAGGCTGTCAAATAATTTTCCGTGACGCCTCTCATCTCGCCATCAAAACCATTCTCATAGAGCCATTGGATATTTAATGCCGCCTCTTTCACTGCTCCGCCAACCTTGCCGAATGCACCCATTACCTTTGGAACCCATTCGGTCATTTTCCCAGATAAATCCTGAAATAACGGAAGCATTTCATCGTGAATGGGAATGATGAGACTTGTCTTCAAGGTACGCCATATTCCACCCATTGCCTGACCTATAGTGTTGTACTTTGTTGCTGCGATCTCATCAATAGTGGCTTTTGTAGAATCAAATTGACTCTTCACATTTCCGAGAGATGTAATAACACCTATTTCCATGTCTTCAGCTTGAGTACCGAATAACCCTACAGCTGCAGCAGATTGTTTAACTGGATCTTTTACAGCAGCGATAGCAGCCACAACCTGATCAAATGCTTTCTTTGCTGCAGGTCCACCGGCTGCGAATGTTGCAGTCATTTTATCAGCGTTTAAACCCAACATCTGGTATGCAGCGATACTTGTTTTCGAACCATCTTTTGATCTAATTCCAAATTCTTTTACGCTATCACCGATTTTGTCGAGATTAAACGCCCCGGCTTCAAGGCCCGCTGCAAAAGTATCAAACATTTGGTTAGCATTAAAGCCAATCTTGTCAAAATAGACACTATACTCATTTGCACTGTCTAGCATTTCTCCTGACTTGTTTAATCCCTTCTGCCATCCCTGCGCAAGCAAATTATATGCTTGAACAGAATCTCCACCGAAGTTCTTAACCATAGTATCCGTTGCTTTCACAGATTCCTGAACATCTTCCCCTGCGGCATCTCTAAAAACAATCGCGCTCTTAGTCGCTGCTTTGAGAGCCTCTCCTGTTTGTTTAGTAACCTGGTGAACTGTACTCATACCTTCTGCAACATCATATAAGTTCTCGCCTAAATTCTGATTATAGAGATCAACCAGCGTCTTACTATAACCAACCATTTCAAGATCAGAAGCACTTGTAGCAGAATCTATTTGATTCAAAGCTTCTTGATATTCCTCAGAGAAAGAGAACACAGCATGGCCGGCTAACCCAAGCCCCGCCACGGCAGCAACTCCGATGCCTCCAGCAATCGCGGCACCACCTAAGGCCCAAGCCCCAGAACTACCTCCATCACCTTCACCGCCCCCGCCTCCTCCGCCAGGATCTCCCGGCTGCGGTCCTTGGATGTCGTTAATTTCCCGCATGCGGCGCTCGAGATCTTGCATATCCCGGGTATACTGCTGCAAATCATTGCCGAACATATTCGACGGCATCCGGATCCGGGCAATCTCCTGCAGGTTACGAGCGAGTTGCGCAGATTCCTTGACCGCCTCTTTGAGTTCCTTGACGGTTTCAGTAAAGATTCCGTCAATCCGCGGGATCCGGCGTAGTTGATCAAACTCCCGTTCCGTTGCCTGAAGCCCTTCGCGCAGTGGCCGAACCATATCACCGGATATGCGGATCGCCTCAATAGCCCGGGCGGTATCGTTAATCTTCTCAAGGTTGTCCAGGACTTTATGCGTTACGGTGTTATAACTGGACTCGAGCTTTGCCTGTAATTCAAACGCTATTTTGTACTCTTTGCCTGCCATGAGCTAGTTCACCTCTTTTTCCGCTTTGGCTTTTTCTGCTGAGGTTTATCTCGTTCCTTTGCCATTTCATTGGCATCCTCGATCCACTCGTACATTTCTCTCGGCGGCATGTTAAGCCAAAACGGAATTGGAGTGAAATATGCAGAAGAAAGACCCGCAGCCAGCTTTTTCAGCTTGCGCGGGCCTTGTTTGTCTGCCAGGCCTAAACTAGCAAAAAATTCTGTGCCCTCTGGCCGATTCTCTGCACGTCTTTCGCTGGCAATCTGTTAAAGAACTGTACAGGAATCTTTGCAGCAGCTGCGGCCACCTCAAGTTGATACGCCAGCGAGAGAGCTTTCACGAAGGAGAAATTCCTCGCTTCCGCATCAAATCTAGCGTTAATCTTCAGCAGATCATCCCCGAACAAAGCATCGAAATCCAAATTCAGGAACGTATATTCCACATCTTCAAAAACATAAGGCCGACTGAGCGTATAAACGTGCTCTCCGGCCTCCACGGAAGTATTTTTTTCGTTTGTTGGCATGATCTAATCCCTCACAGTCCCAAATGCTGTCTGTACTGAGCTAAGTAATCGACTCCGTCAATCCAGCAGATGTTATTAAATTTGTCGAGCTCAAGCATTTTTACATTATTGATAAAGATCAGCAGATAATTGCACTCCATTTCGATAGAGCTTCCGGTACCCGCATTGACTTCGAAATTACCCAAGGTGGTATTCTTAGGCACTGCACGGACGCTTACTCGCACCGGGATACTTTCATATTCACCCGTAGTCGAGTTATACGCCTGCTGCGACCCTCTGAAATCAAGGGCATGGGCTTTCGGGGCAGCTAGACGGATCATTGGAACATCCAAGGTCCGGAAGTTCAAGGTCACACCCAGGCTGCTGTAGAAACCGATTGTCGGGCTTTCAACTTCACCCGCAATCCCGGCTCCGGAAACGGTATCGCTCATGGACTCCAAGCTCGGAAGTTCAATGTCGGCTGTACCGACCCGCTCCGTGCCGTCTCTGAACACGCTATAGCCTGCTAATCTTTCAGGTACTTGTGGCATGTTTAACTCCTTTCTACGCGAACAGCGCGGTCAGATATGATGTGTCGTATTCAAGCAAGAACGAGATTTCTTGTGCCGGTCCTGGCGGCGTGATATGCAGGTGGAAAGTGAGCTTACCAGCCATCAGATCCGTAACGGGGTTTTCAGAATCGTTAAATTCCACCCGGCCACCCAGCAGAGCGCCCGAACTGGTCAAACCATTCAGCCAAATGTTCAGGCTGTCCGTAATGGTTGTGATCAGCCGTTTATTCATCGGATCATCGACCTTCTGCATATACGTCAGAATGATGCTATTGCCAATCCAGTTAAACATCCGGCGTATCGGAATGAAACTGTCCTTTGGATCCGTGTTTCCGGGGAACGCCCCGGTGCTATTGCCCCATGACTTCCAACCGCTTGTTCCAAGATTCAGGGCTGTCATGATGCCCAGGCTGTTCAAGTAGCTCGCCTGATCTGCGCCAAGATACAGGTCCGTGCCATCTGCGAGCGCCGTGCCATCTGCCTGCAAGGCCTTATTAGAAGGAGAAGCGAATGGAATCCCGCCATTGGCCGCATCCGTTGTGGCAATGACCCCGGCCAGCTGTGAGGAGTAATGAAACAACTTATCTCCCAGGGTCAGCATAGGATATGTCACAATTTGCAGAGGTCCCGTATAGCTGTTGTTCGACTTCCAGGCACCCGCGTCAGTATAGGCCTGCTCCGGGTCAAGGTCCGTCAACGCAATAGCTTTAAAGTTACCGTTAATATTTCCGGCCTTGGCCTTCATGACCGCCGCTACTGTCGGTAAGTGCGACCAGCCCGGAGCCAGTAGCAGATCCGGCAGGATGCCAAAGCGAGGGTATGCCTGGTTGACCAGCTCAAAGCCAGTATAGGCTCCGTCTTGAGTCACACCGCCGATGATATCGTCAGCGTCTACACCCGCAGGATTCAGCACATCATATCCTACCTGCAGCTGCGCAACACTGCTGCCGATAACCCCGGTGGGCTTGGTTGTAATCATTACATGGCCGTCTTCGTCAAAAGCAGCCGTGTAATCTGTGGTCTTACTATAAGTGGTCACGCCATCCGAAGATTTAACAACGATGGACGGAAGCAGCACACCTTCTACCGCCAGGGTTGCCACACGGTTACTGACCGGAAGCTCCGCAGGCTCGACCGCTGTTTTGTTCGTTGCTGGATCAAGCACATTGACCAGTATCATTGGAGCTTTGGCATACAGCGCGAAATGAGAATAAATCAGTTCACAGAGCGTGTAATCCTCCCAATTGTCCGAGTAGCCGAGTGCAGCTACCGCTTCAGCATAGGTATACACCAGCACCGGCGTATTCACCGCCACCGGGGCGGACGCCAAGTTGACCGGGGCGGTACCCACGGCAAACGGTATGCCGCTTGTCGCCTCTGTCGGCGCGAGCACGGATGTTGCCTGTTCGATGATTGTAACGCCGTGTTTAAAAGCCATCGTCTAAAACCCTCCTTTCAAAATCGCGTTGTAAGCTCCA
Organism: Paenibacillus sp. RS8; assembly: GCF_041956825.1. Lineage (NCBI taxonomy): Bacteria > Bacillati > Bacillota > Bacilli > Caryophanales > Paenibacillaceae > Paenibacillus > Paenibacillus sp. RS8. The sequence goes on from NZ_CP168131.1 coordinate 655,412, forward strand.
TACTCCGGCGTGCCAACCTGGACAATTTTCTCCTGAACCCCGGACATTTCGTCCACCGGCACAATCAAAGACGCAACGTCCGGCAGCTCGTCAAGCAGCGGCTGCAAATAAGCCGGAATGCCTCCCCGGAATACCGTGGATTGCAGCAGGCGACCTGCGCGGAGATTGGGTCCCACGTAAATCCGGGAAACAACTTTTTCCGGCGTTAGCGCTTCGCCCTCTCCCTTTGGAATTACAACTTCTCCTTCAGGCACAATATCGAGCGTTCCGGCATTCGGTCCGACTGACCCTTCTTCTTTAACTTTTTTCACGTTCAAAGTAATCCCTCCTCTTGTATTGCTGGCAGCGTCCAGATCGTAGTCGCTTGTCCGTACCATTCTGGATAAGGCTGTTCCTCGAAGAACTCCCAATCATACGGAAGGTCCATCTTGAAGCGCCTGTTAATGATTCGCCTACTCTGCAGGTCAAAACGGACCTGCTCCATGATGCCGAACAAGTCCATAAAGCCTTCCGGATCCTCCGATTTAGTCCCAAACACGAGTTTGACCGTGATTTTGGAATTGTCCTGCTGGTCTTTCCCGACATGCGGCCGAATAATGATAAACGGAAATTCACTAATGTTCTCATTATCCTTGTCCTTCGGCGGCAGGAAGCCAACGTGAATCGTCGGCTTCACCTGGGCATTATCGCTGACCAAAGCCTGCAGGTGGTCTTTCAGTGCTTGCAGTAGCAGCAAGGGCGTGGAAATCGGACTCACCTCATTTCAAAATTCGTTTGATTTCATGCTCCAGGCGTTTATCCATCCGCTTCTCAGCTTCATCTTGGATGTGGGCGAGCACCTGGGGCTCATTCAGCATGCGAGGTATGGCTGGGCCATGCAGTTCCTCGATCGGCAATTCCGGCCGCTGGCCCAATCGGTTAACAACACGGGGGCGGCCGCTCTGACCAGTCGGGAATTTACGTTTCATGACCCTGTTCTCGCCACGCCGGAAGGTGATAAAAGCCGGCCCAAGAGTTTTGGTATCACCACGTTTGACCGCAGCCTTAATCACCTTACGCTTTTTGGCCGGAGCCTTTGGCGTTACCTTAAACCGTGTAATTGGCAAGTTACGGCCGCGAGCTTTGATGAAGATTTCCCCAGCATCCGGAGAAGATAACACCAGCCGCAGCCCCGCCTTCACGTCAGCTGCTTTGATGTTATACGTCTCCTTCACCTTGCGGGCGGATTCGGTCACGATACCCTGGCCGACACGGTTTAAGGCGAGGGACGCAGCGGGCTGCATCTTGCTCCGCAGAGATTTAGTCCCTTTGATTGCATCGCTTAATCCCTCAATTTTCATCCGGCATTAACCTCCAAGTAGAGCGCAAGCATGCCCCGCTCAGAAGCCACTCGAATAATGTGGTACTTTACATCGTTGATCGTAATCCAGCCGTCCTGCTTCGGCACACGGCCTAACTCCTGCGCATCCACGTAAAGCACATCGGCAACAAGCGAAACCCCCTCAGCATAAGCCAGGGGGTGCTTGCTGTCTGTGGCCGAATCAAGCATGGCCTTAACTGGCTTCCCGTCAATGGTGTACGTTTCCGCAAACTCATTTACATTCAGGAAGACGTTCTGAATGTCGGTAGCTAGGAAGTCCTTGAAATTGGGAACGGGCATATTCATTCCGCTCCACCATCCTCCTGCAGCCAGGCTTCGTACTGCTTCAGCCGCTCCGGACCGTTGGAAGCCGGCTCGATCCCGGCCTCAAGCAGCAACTCCTTCTGTTCTTCCGCCTTGGCCGCAGCAAAAGCTTCAACCGTGGGCCATTCCTCCTCGTCCTCTTCCTGATCCTCCGGAGGAACGTCCGAAGGGGCTGCGCCGGTTACGGATTCTTCATCCGCCCAAACCGCAAGCCCCTTCTGCACCAAATCCGCTTCTTCTTCATCCGTCAGCCGTACCACTTCACCGGCAGGAATCATTCCGTCCGGCGTGTTGAATATCCAATCGGAAATAATTGGCATGTCGTTCCCTCCTCTACAGGACCTTAGCGACGAACCAGCCATCGACGTTCATCGGAGCCGGCAGCGGTTTGGCGTGGATATTCAACCAAGTAACTGCTGGGTCCTTTTGAGACCATACATCCGGCACGCGGGAACCTTCAATGGTCTTATGCTTGTGGTCGTCGCCCATCAGCGTGATCGCCCCATAATTGAATTGGATGAATGGACTATTCGGCAGGAAAGCGATATGACCGGCTGGAATGACAGGCTTCAGCGTAGGGTCGCCATTGCCGTCCAGTTCCGTGTCGTCCAGATACCAATCGTCATAGCTCCAGAACTCTACGCCAGGGAAGTTCAGGTACCCGATGTAACTGGCGCCGTTTTGGTTATCCTTCGGCGCAATGCTACCCAGCGAGAACCCGCGGTTATCCAGCAGTTTCAAAATCTGTGGATTTTCGATGAAGGCCTGCGCGACATCTGTAGCCATGAGCACGGTACCGACAGTTCCACCTGAAGCCTTACCGACAAACTGCTTCCAGTTAATCAGATTGCCGACAGGTTTGCTCGCGGCGTTACTCCACAAATTGGTCCCCGTCAGGATTTCTTTATTGGTCAGGCCGTAATCAATGACCTGATTGACGCCTTCCCCGATTTGCGTAACCTTCCCTGTGAAAATCAGCTCCGCAAGGGCCACCTCTTCACGGCGGGTGATGATATCGTCCAAATAAATCAAGTCGCTAGCCAGCAACTCCTGCGCACGCTCCTCCGGTGTCTTCTCTGAATAAAGAGCTTCCCCGAATCCGCGCTGTTCAATATCAATGACCGTGATGCTACGTGCCGGCTTGATTAAGGCAGGCTCGATCACCTTCACAGAGCGCCCGTCCCGGCTGACCACCTTACCCGGCAGCAGAGGCGAGACATACGGCGCAAGGCGGCGTTTGCCCTTGGTGTATTCAATTTCCACCGTCTTGGTAGGGAAGGTCTTCCCTTTAACCGTGAATCGGTCCCGCAGAAAGGTCTGCATCGGTGGAATCTGCCGGATGGCAGTAAGCAATGTTCGTGTATCATAGTATCCCATGGTTATCCTCCTTATTTTACGACTGTCTTCACGATCAGTCCGACTTGGCGCAGCTTTTCGACATGGTCTTTGACAGCAATCGTCCCGTCAATTCTGAGGGCAGCCAAATTATACTCCCCGCTCAGATAGATGGAAGCCAGCTGCGTCGTGGTCACGATAACCACCGGATCCGCCAGGACACCGTAGGGCTGATCTGTTTCCCCGCCGACATATGGCTTGACGGTATCGACCCCTGCAGCATTCGTGCTGACATATTGCACAAGTTGACCGCGCTTGAAGGTGCCAGAACCCTGGAAGATGACTCCCTTGGCAATAACATGCGGCGGTCCAGCAAAGAGATTGTCATATGCAAAAACGTCTGTGTACTGTTCTGGCATTAGCGTGTACCTCCTCTGAGATTCTTGGCGAAGGCTGCAATACCCGCAGCTTGTGCCTCAGTCTTCTTCTGGTCCTTGATTTCCTTCGTTGCAGGAATCAGATCGTCCGGAGCATCCGGCTCCAGATCATCAATCCCCGATTTATCAGCATCGTTTTTCAACTTTCCGGCCATCGCGGCGCGGCGGGCATTATCTGCCTTGATGATCTCCATCGCTGTCGCTTCTGGCGTAGCTCCCGACTCTTTGGCGGCAGTAATAATCGCGGCATTCGCAGGGGAAGCCAGATCATCCAGCGCCTTGATCCGGTCCCGCTCCGCCTGAATGGCCGCTTGGTAAATATCCGGGTGTTTAGCTTTCAATTCTCCTAAGTCCTTCACAGTTTCAGCACCTCCAGGTGTTTTGGTTTTATTCATATAACTCATGTCCGGCTCATCGTCGTCACTACTTGATTCGTCCGGCCCAAGCTCCGACTCGACATACCAGTGATGCACGCCCATATCCTCCATCCCATCCAGCAGCAGACCATAGGTCCAGGTCAGGACAGCTTCCCGGACCTCTCCGCCTGTATGAGACGGATCATGCGGCGTGCCTACAATTACGCAGCGCTCTCCGACATCAAAGAGTGGCAGGGAGTTGGCTTCGTCACGGACATTAAGGTCTTCAGCAGCTTCCGGCAGCTTTGGCACTGAAGCAAAAGCCCGCAAGTCAAAGCGCTGACCGTTGAACACGGCGATTCCACCGCGAATGGCTGCAGATACTTGGAACTGCCGGTCTACTTCATCCGCAAAGCCCATGGAAACCGCTTCATCTCCAGTCAGCCATGTGGAATCATCCAGCATTGTCTGCAATTCATCCGGGGCTTTGCCGGTACGCTCCTGGTACACGGCCACCAGCGACTGACTGATTTTGTCCAGCATATCCGCCGTCTGCCGCATGTCCTTGGATTCCCCCATGGTGACGGTCCATGGATTATGAATCATCAGCATGGCGCCGGTACCCATAATGATCTTGTCGCCCGCCATTGCGATAATGGAGGCGGCCGAGGCGGCCAGGCCATCCACTTTCACCGTGATCTTCGCGGCGTGGTCCTTCAGATACTGATAAATCGCAAGCCCTGCAAAGGCACTGCCGCCGTTACTGTTAATCCGGACCACGATTTCAGACACATTTCCCAGGTTGGCAACGGCCCGCATGACCCCCTTCGGCGTCACGGAGTCGTACCACCAGGACTCCTCATCCTCAATCGGTGCGTAAATCGTCAGCTCCGCGCTGTTATTGATCTTCTTCGCGGCGAAGATCGTCGTCGTCATTTTCGGCATTCGTTTTTTCACCTCCCTCCGTTGCTGGCGTTGCGGTTAAACCATCTTCCCGGCGCATGCGTTCCTCGCGGACCAGTTGCCGGTGATTCTGTTCGAAGTCGCTACCGTTGATTTCTGCAGCTTCCCGCTCCCGCGTGCTCAATCCGTTTTCAATTCGGGTGACTGCAGCTGTCGCTTCCTTCTGCGGATCCAATTGACCCGGTGACGGACCATGCCACTCCGCCTTCGTGTAAGCCCGGCGAATTAATTCGTCATCAAAAAAGCCGGGCGCTGGAATACGTCCCTTTGCCACGGCTTCTGCGAACCATTCTTCATATATGGGCTGACAAAAATCATTTGCGATCCAGCTCCGGCGCATTCGGAACATTTTCCAGGCTTCCAGCAGTGCCGCCCGGCTGGCCGAATACGACGAGGTGAAGTTCTTCACCAGCAGCTCATACGGAATTTCCAGCGCTGACCCCACTTGACGGAGGATAGAGGTCACGAAACCATCGAAGGCGGTGTTTGGGCGGCCAGGGTTAGCCGTGTTGGCCGTCTCTCCCGGCCCCAGACTGAGAATTGCGCCGTTTCCAAGCTCGTAACTGCTATCGTCCGTGGTATCCACCTGATCGTCCAGGTCAATGCCGTCCGCTAGTGGATTACCGGCAGCTTCGGACTGGATAAAGACCGTAAACATCCCGGACACTACAGCAGCCATCAGTTCGGCTTCCGTATAACGCCCGAGTTGCTTCAGCGATTCGATCACCGGCGCGATAAATGGTACTCCGCGCCGCTGCTCTGGCCGCTCCGACTCCATCATGTGAACGACATTGCGGCGGCCGGTCTCTTCGCCAAACGCCTCGACTCTAGCCCATCCGCTAATGTCATACACTCCATTGGCTAAGGGGTGTTTGTTGGCGAAGTGATAAGCCACAATCTCGCCGTCACTATTCACTTCAACCCCGCCTTTAATGTCCTTCCCGCCCTTGTCTCTCGGGTCACAGCAGCGATCTGCTTCAACTAGGCGAATGCGCAGGTCATAAATGGAATGCTTGCGCGGAACCATCGGCAGCAGGCCGAACACATCGCCGCTCATGAGATAGGACAGACAGGCGAGCTGCTGCAGCTCATAGAAATTATTGATTCGATTAGCATCACAGTGAAGAGAGTCTGCCCACATTGAAAATTCTCGGGCAATGGTACGTTTTATGTCCTGGGCTTCATCCTCACTTAGGCCCAGAAAATCAGCGTCCAGCGCCGGCTTCAGCCGTAGGCCGGTACCAACGATATTGGTCCGCGCTGTCTTCAATGCTCCGGTTGCCAGTGTGGCCCCACCCATGTACAAATCACGGGACCGCTGCCGCAGCGTCTCCAGGTTATCAATGATGTCCTCATCCGGCGAACCCCCACGAAAAAGCCAGCCGAGCAAAGATTTCTTTGTCCGACTGGCTCCATGATTGGCATATCCAGAGTTCATTACTTCCATTTTCCGGCGCGCTACCTGCCGTTTCAGACCTCGCTCAGGGGATACCGCCGCTACTGCTCGATCGACAAGGTTCATAGGTCACGCGGAACTGCACGCATCACCCGTGCGCCCCGGCGTCCGGTCTGAAGCTCCAGCACTTTCTTTTCCCAATACGCAATTTGCTGCCGGATATCAGCGATATTGGCCCGCGTCAAGCTCCGGCTTCCCAAGGAATAGGACTGACCAGTCGAAACCGCCAGATCCGCCGCCTGCCATGCCTTCAAATGTACTTCTGCTTCTTGCCATGTCATTGGCATACGTTCCTTCACCCCCTTTCAGGCTACAAGCCTTTGCTTATTGTGCTGCGCTTCCGCTTAGGTTTCTTTGGCCCTCCCATGGGCTGCCCTGAAGCCGGAGGCAGCGCGTCGAGGTTCGGTTTCACGATCTCCAGTGCAGCCATAGCGTAATTTCGCAAGTCTAACGGTTCATTTCGGGCTGTCGTCTTCTGCCATTCGTAGCGCGGCTGCCCTTTGTAATAGCGCAGCACCTTGCGCTCAGCCGTTAGACCGCGGAAGTATTGCTCAGAATATCCTTTGTCTGCCGCGTCCGGGAAGTGGCAGTACCCTGGCCCCCATTCTTCCAGCTTCAGGTTAGAGGTAATTCGCTCTTTACCGGCATCAACACCGACGCGGACCAGCAGACACTTCTCCCGCTTTGTCCGGCTGTGTCCGGCGATAATTGGTTTTCCGGGTCCGCCTTCCCCTTTGATCGCGAAGATACGCCGGTGTTCTCGGCGTTTACAGTATTTATAGACCTCGGTAGTATGGTGACCACCGGAGTCGATGCATGCCGCGGAAATGACGGCAGAAGAACCATCCGCCCGTTTCCACTGACGGTCCAAATAAGCATCCAGCTCCTGCCATATCTCAGGGAGCGCAGGATTACCGGGGATAATGTGATACTGAATGCCCCAGCTCTCCTTGCCCGCCCCCCAGCCGACGACCTCCACCTCTAACCGGTTGTCTTGGGTATCCACTCCTGCCGTCAGCAGCACGGCTTCGCTGGGCACATCTATTTCCTCGCCATAATCCTCCCGGCGCTGATACAGCATTTCATCATCCAGCTTCTCCCCCGTTTCTTCCCAGGCTTCTGCCATGACCGTATTGAAAAAGGTCTTGAGCATTTCCTTGCCGCCCCTGGTTGCTTCCCGAAATTTGTTTACGATCCGCGACCAGGAAACAAAGTGCGAAGCCAAGGCATTGAGGTGGAAGCCCCGAGTGTCGGCATGATCTTTGCGGGCAACCCAAGTTCCTGCCCCGGCCTTCCATTCGTGTTCTGTGGAGAGCATACCGCAGTGCTGGCACCGGTAGGCGACACTCTTGAGTCGATTGGCTTTTTCATCAAAATCATATTCGATTCCCTTCCAGATCAACGGCTGCGGCTCTTCGCATTCCGGACAAGGCAAATGCCATTGCTCCATCGTGCTATTCTCATAAGCGAAATCAATGCGGGATGCCCCCATGACTGTTGGCGTGCTGATAAGAATCCGTTTTTTGTTCCAGAAGGTTTCACTGCGAGCCGTCGCCAGGTTGACCGGATCACCCTCAGTGCCGGCCGATTCCGGGAACCGGTCAATTTCGTCCATCATGACGATGCGTATCGGGCGGGAAGCCAGCGAAGCCGGAGAATTAGCCCCGGACATGGTGATGCTGCCACCTGGGAATCGCTTATGCAGGATGGTATTGCCGCTATCCTTGCTTTTCACGTCATGAACCTTGTCTTTGATGGTTGGGTTGTCCCGGATCATCGGCGCGAGTCGATCCTTGGAAAACGCTTCGGCCATTGTGATCGTCGGTTGCACCAACATTATCGGTGCCGGGTCATAATCGACAAAGAAGCCCATGACGTTCATCATCAGCGCTGTTTTTCCGGTCTGCGAAGCCCACATGAGAACAATGGTTTCAACATGCGGATCATTGATTGCGTCCATCGGCTCTTTTTGGAATGGCGCTCTACTGGTTCGCCATTGTCCTGGTTCCGATGAATCCTCTCGGGATAGTTTGCGGTAAGCATCTGCCCATTCGGATACCGTCAGGTCAGGAGGCGGGGCGATCAGCTTCGCAAATCCCTTAAATAGTTGGTTAAGTTTAGCTGGTATCTTCGGCATCGGCCGTCAACCCCACATATTCCTCACTGACAGCATAGAATTTCTCTGGATCGTACTCGGAAAGCTCGGCTGCCGCCTCCTTTACCTCCTTCGTAAGAAGGTCCAGTACTACCGGCAGCTCGCTTTGCCCAAGCATTTGAGGGGCCAGTTTGGAGGGCATGGCGAGAATCCGGGAACGAAAGGTCACAATCATGTCATTCATGACCAGCCTTACATCGTCGGAACGGTGCAAATCACCCTCCATTACAGCCAATTCCAGCTCCGCTTTGCGCCGTTTTACCCGCTCATGCAGGGCTCTTTCATCAAAATAGTCGACTTCAGAAGCTCCGCCGCCGCTTTCAGACTGAAACTGGATATAATTTTGGATGCTTTCAGCTGCCACATACTTGCCCCGGCTGCTCTTTACGATTACGCCCTCTTCCGCCAACTGCTGAATCCTGCGCGGAGTCAAGCCAAGCAATTCCGCCATCTGATTGGTGGTAAATATCATTTCGCTTTGTGTATCCCCTGATTTCGCCATTAAATGCCTTCCCCTCCCCTCAAAATGACCTCATAAAATCCTGAAAACGACTAAAAACCCTTATGTATCAAGGGCTTTTGGTTTATTCACCATATACGGTTATTTATGCAACCGCCTGAATACAGAAACGAAGCGACCATTTCGAAAATAAACCTAGCCGAAAATCGGGCTCACGCGCACCCGCATTCTTTTTTATTTCCCAGAGGGACCCAAAGCTTTAAATTTGGGACGATTTTAAAGGTTTTTCGCCTTTTTCAGGTATCCGGGTTGCGCTGCAGTTTCGTCCCCCCGTTTCATATCATTCCTCTGGCATTCCAAGCGACTACAGAATTGCTTCGTACCGGTCCACTCTCCCCACAAGCAGCTTCTGCATTTCTCAGGCTGCCGAGGTGGAACATATAACTGCCGCGGCATCTTCTCCATGATCAATCCTCCAATAAAAAAGAGCCGCGTTACAGCGACTCTCTACCCGTCACAAACTTATAAACCAATATCTGTTTATAGGTTATACCTATAGGTGGCAACCGTAAGGGGATTTTAGAGTAAAAAGAGGCTGTTCCTCAATGCTTCTGATATCTTCTCTTGAGCTGTCTCTACATAGTGTTGAACAGTACCCTTTTGAATTCCTAGCATATTCGCTATTTCGTTGAAGCTGAAGCATTCTCCGTGCGCCAGTATATAACACTCCCGCTCCCGTGGGCTCAATGTGGACAGCGCATCTTCGAGCTGGAACATCTCCCAATCACTGAGATTACTTGGACTACCTGCTGAGCTTTTGGAAATGAAGGCTTGCATGTGGAGCGGGTCCATTGGCTTTTCCTTTTGATAAGCAGCTCTTCGTTCAATCCCACGCTTATTTCCTGGCCGCCTACCAGTTGATAACCATTCAGTTACAAACTTGCAATCAGATACCATGCCCGATATTACTTTCTTATCATCCGCATCAGCTCTACGATATGCCCGTTCAGCTAAGAGTCTTGATCGTTCGTAATTAATGCTTGTAGCCGCTCCTAAGTCAATAATAGTCCAGCTTGGCATGATCTGTGACTGGCTTATAGTTTTCTCAATCATAACGGCTGCCACGTTTACGATTTCCGTTTTCATCTACCTGTACGTCACTGAGTACCATTGCGCATGTATCAGGAACGTAGATGCCATTGTGTTCACCAGAGTTTATGCGATATCCATCCCGCTCCCTTATTGCTCTAAAGGTTACTCCTGATACTATGCTACCTGATGGAGCTGAGAGGTTTTGAGTTGTTTTAATGATCATTAGTTGTATTCCTCCTCTTATAAGGATTAATAGACAAGCAGGCGGCCCCCGCTTCGCTGGGTAATTCGGTCGGTCTCGAAGGCCTTCGGCCAATAATTTCATCCTGTTGGCTTGTACACGCTGTCTATGCTAAGTGCAAACGTCTTGATATTAGTTGATATGAAATATTTCATGCTTGGCGTTGTGTAACGAACCCAAGTCATTCCCCAAGATAGAACTTCAACCGGCTCGGTTAGCTTCCAGTCTTTAAAATAACGTTCTCCCGACTTTAACGCTGCCTGTACTTCCTTAACTCTCAATTACCTTACCTCCGAATGGGTATCTTTCTGTATTGGAGCGGGATTAAACATACCAGACTGCAATGAGTCACTTAGTTCTGCCCACACTTCCGCACGAATCACTGAATCATTAGTTCCCGCATGACGTTCCATTAACCAATTATCCAGTACATGTTGTTTGATTTTATCAGCAGATATTAATCTTTCACTCATATCCTCTTCTCCCCCTTATACCTCTATTAGTTCTGGATTCTCGTAGATGTTGCCGACTTTTCGAGTTCCCTCCACCCACCAGTAATTTCTATCGCATTCAAGCACTTCGGTCATCCATAAAAATCCATCTGGTAAGCTGTCTGCCACAAACATGAATCCGCATCCCTCGCGCTTAATCTTGCAAATATGGGCTTCATTCTCGTATTGAAGTTCAACGATATCACCATCACAAATTTCCTCTTCGTCATCTCCATCATCATGTACTCCTGTATATTGCATGAGTTCAAAGTCCGACATCCGAAGCTTGTGGAATCCCCGATCTTCCATTTTGATATACACGCCTAGTACCTTCACTTCAAAATTGATGTGCTCCAGTCTATCAGGTTGGATCATTTGACCGAGTGGCTTATACCATGCTCGGTATTTAGGTACTATACTCATCCGTTATCGTCTCCTTTGATTGGGGTCTCAGCCCCCTTATAAGTTCAGTACAGCCAACCCTGCGGCCTCCGCTACGCTAAGTATTGCGGTCGTAACGATGCCCTTCGGCCTATCCCCTCTATGTTTTGCTTCGTCCAACATTTCACCTACATATGCACATTCATATCCATCTGGATCATTAAATAGAGAAGGGTTGGCATCCATAAATTCTTTAGCTTCATCGCACATGTGCCAATTTTGAAACTCTCCTTCATACTCGCCCCTGTAATTCCAACAACTTGAACCTGATGGGATTGTGCGTCCTGTCGCGGCACATTTGTGATCCTTGCGAGTCTTATTGACTCTCGTTAATTTGTTCCATGTGCTCATTGGTTATCTCCTTCCTCATAATCGCAATCTGGGTTTTGACATTCTTCCCAATGAGATTCAGGACCTTCATCACCGCCCCACTGTGGAACCATGTGAGATCCACAGCCACGGCACTTGTTCTCTTCTTCCTCTTTGGGTGCTGGGGTATCTGGGTAAAGGGTGCGAAATGCCTTTACAATGCGCTGGACATGATCGTCTTCTTTTCCCGCAAACATAACCATGCAGCCAAGTGCGTCTTTCATAAGCTCTCTCAGTTGTTGTTCCCGTTCTCCGCGCTCTTTGGCTTCTTGGAGCCAGTAGGGAAGGGCAGTACGGGCTTCGGCAGCAACTATCGCGTTTAGCTTTGCTTGATCTGCACTTACCTCTGGTCCTCCTGGGTAACGTGCGCCTTGCCATGCTGTAAATATTTCTGATGCATCATGTTCAGAAGTGACGTTATATTGGTCAGCTGTGGGCACAGTCCAAGATCTAGCCTTCCACGGACCCGGTGTTGCCGCCTCGCACATCTCCATATCCTTTTGCCAGTCCCTTTGTGTCATTGGGCTTCCTCCCCTACCAAATTGATGTGCTGATGATTGCTGGAAATTTCTCCGTCCGATTGACGATTTCGATAATCGACGTTTTCTGAGTACCGCCTTCTTCAAGGGTGATAAACTTTCTCCGAAGTTCTTCTAAGTCGGTAATTTCAGTTACCTCCGGATCCTCCAATTCATCCAACCCAAATTCCTCGATCAAACATTTCAGTGCCTCTTCTGAACTGTTGGCAGACACACGGAATGTCTCTGCTCCGTCATCAATCTTCCACACTGGAATGGCCGGCATAATGGATAACTGCACTTTTCCAGAAGGAGAAACTACATACCCGTTACACTCACACTTAACTGATTTATCAGAGGCCATGAAATCATATGGCGTATTCGCTGCCTCGTGTGCCTTACCACATGTCCAGCAATAGTGAACTACCTTCATATTTGTCATATCCATCGTTTATATCCTCCTTTTGGGAGAGGAGGGCTATTAACCCTCTCTGTCCCTGTATCTTTGGAATGCGCATTAAGCTATTTCTTTGAAACTCTCTGAAACGTCACCTTTCGAAATCTCTATCCATGTTCCGTCCTCGTTCTCCAACCGAACTTCACCACCGACTATACGGTAGTCTTCTGTATAATCGAACCACTGTGAACCTTTTTCAATAAGCATTCCGCTTTCTTCTATCGTGAAACCATCTCCGTCACATTTATCAATCGAAAAACCTTTTATACATTCGTACTTTTTCAATTTGATTCACTCCTTTGCTATATGCGTCTACTCTTCCTTTGGGAGAGGAGGGATACTCCTACTCCCTAAAATAAATGCTGTTGTATGATGGCTGTCCGTCGCTCGGCAATTTCAACATACTGCGGCCCCATTTCGATAATTGTACATTCACGGCCATTTTCTAGTGCTACCTTTAATGTTGTTCCGGATCCTCCGAACTGGTCCAATACATGACCGCCTACCGGAGCTCCGGCTAATATACACGGTTCTATAAGTTTTTCGGGGAATATAGCAAAGTGAGCTTCTGAGAACTGAGCTGTTGGCACCGTCCAAACTGATCTCTTATTCCTCATTTGTGGCAATTCAAAAGGCTTAACTTCTTCTCTCAATCCCTGATTAAGTGGGTTATTTATAACTCCTTTTGATCCTCGGACCGTGAACACCGCTTTCATATTCCCGTTTGTTTTTGCCCCGCCATTCGCTCTTACTGATCCGTTTTGTCGCTCTAGATCCTGAGATATTCTATTGATGGACGATTCTGCTAAGGGCTCCATGATTGCGTCCTTATCGTAGTAATATTTCTCGGACTTCGAGAAAAAGAAAAAGTATTCATGTGCCTTCGTTGGTCTGTCCTGCACACTCTCTGGCATACAGTTTGGTTTGCTCCAGATATTGTCCATACGGAGATACCAGCCGTCAGCTTGGAGGGCAAAGGCTACACGCCACGGAATACCGATTAGGTCTTTATTCTTTAATCCATGAGGATTCTTTTGTATTCTTGATAATTCACTGTCTGGATCAGGAACATAGACTTCCTTTTGAGCATCTTTGTTTTTCCAAGCTCCTTTGCCACTTCCCGCATAACTATCCCCGTAATTCATCCAGAGAGTTCCATCTGACTTCAGTAGTCGCCATACTTCTCTAAATACGAGTACCGAGTGAGCGACAAACATATCAGGTGAAGGCTCTAACCCTAAGCATCCGGTCCATGCTGGCATAGTTACAGGTGCTAGTCCCAGCATTGGTGTATAAGTTACTTCTGGCCATTCTGTCGGCGGTATGCCGTAATCACGTAGGCCCCAGTATGGAGGACTAGTAACGCAAGTGTTAAATGACTCAGCCGCAAGTGTCGGCATGATCTTCATGTTGTCACCTTGCAGGATCATACTTCATTCCTCCTTAGAGCTAGTAAACGCCCCCTGTAGTGTGATATATTCCGCCTCTGCCCTCTCTCGGGGGCAAATGTTTGTCTTATCCTTTACTTGTGTCATGACTTACCCTCCTTGCGCTTCAAATCGTTTCTTTGCCTCTGTAGCGTCTTTATATGAGTTATTGCAGACATGGCAATCTTTTTTATCCATTCGGGGTCAGCAGCCGCAATTTCTACCAGAGACATTTCAGTAATGCTTTCTAATTTGAGGATGGTAGTAGGTCGGTCATAATTGGAGTTTTCCTTTGTCATGACTGTGCCTCCCCGATCTGTTCAGATGCCCATTTGCCTTTACCAACTCCACAAGCTACCTCATAAGACCAGTAGGAAGGGCAATCTGTGGTATCCGGCATCATCTTGGTATCTCCCAAACTCTCAGATACACAAGTGTTGGTGTCTGCGCGATCAGGAGCCCACATATTCCAATAGCAATCCGTACAAGAGCAGTTCCCATTCCATTTAGGGTCCTGTGTGGCTGTGATTCGTTCAAACACTTCCTCGATGCTATTCATGCCTTATCACTCCCTTCCTTCAGCGCTTCTTTTGCAATAGCCTTCATACTTATTGCGGAGCTGCCTATAACGTCCATGCCAGCAATGGCTATAAGAGCTAGCCTTAGCTTTGTAAGGTCACGGTCAATTCCGTGAATGATCTCGCCTTGCTGGGCTATGGTCTGCTGTGCTACCTCAAGTTCTTCCCGCACAGCAGGAAGTGATATATCTGCAATAGAGCGTATATAGTTTAATTCTTCATTTAGCGTGCTTATGGTCTGCTGTGCCTCTGCTAACTCGCGCTGAATCTCAGTGTCACCCATCATCAATGCGTTTACAGCTTCTTTCCAACGCGCGTTCTGTTGTTGTGACTCTTCTAGAGCAGCCAGCAACTCAATAGCCATCTCAGGAGGCAACCCCCGATTAATTTGTGAGTAGGCTTTATATGCTTCTATCTGTTCTGGTGTCATTGGTAAGGAAACTTTTCCTGATTCACTCATTACTGCACTCCTTCCGGAAACTCATCCCATGTCCGTCCATCTAGTTCCCTTCCTGCTGCCTGCTTGCCTATCCTACATACCGAGGTGTCGGGGTCAAAAGTATGCCAAGGCCTTCCCTTAATTCCGGGCTCATTGCACCGCAATGCGTGAGTCTCTTTCCATTCGCCCCATTGCTTGAAGAAGAATGGAACAGCTGCAGCTTGGCACTGATCCCGAAGCTCCTGTACCCACCACGGATGCATTGGCCGTGCCTTATGTCCGCTCTCTCCACCGACTATGACCCAATTTACAGGAGATTGTGCCGAATCCCCTTGCTCGTCTACGAACAGCCATTTACTCAGATCAACATTCCCTAGCAAAGGCTCGCAGCTTAGAAACCGAACGGCTGCTGGTGTATCCAGTAACAATGGAATCCGTTCGTCTGCTGCCTGTTGGTTCTCAACGCTGACACCAATCCAGAGATTAGGTAACGGCCACATCTCCTTAACTGGAAAGCCACTAATGTACTCCGAGAAATAAACGTCTGCGTCATCCATGATCAGAATGCCGTCCAGCGCCTTGCTCCAGCGCTCCAGAAGTCGTTCTGGTCCAGCAGAGAAGTATTGTTGCATCCGCTCAGGCCGTTTTGTAAGCAGCATATAGGTGTGCTTACCGATTCCCTCCAACATGTGACTAGCAAGCATAATGCCAAAAACCTGATCAATGTATTGCTGCGACACTTCTTGGTGGAATAGGTCACTCATGCTATTGACGAATATTCTCCGAGATCTCTTCCATCGAATCGGTTGCATTAGCTTCTCCGGCCGCAGTGTCACCTTGAATCCAGAGTCAAAGTAATGCCCTGGCGTACCCTCGAACCGCTCAGTGAATGTCTTAGCGTAGCAGTTACGACAACCTTCGCTTACCTTGCTGCATCCGGTGACCGGGTTCCAAGTTGCGTCCGCCCATTCAATGCCTGTTTTATCGCTCATACTGGTTATCTCCTTATGGGGCTATGCCCTGTATTAATCACCTAATTATCGTTGTTATACGAACTAGCAAATCTTCAAGTTAGCTTTCTGGCATCGTTTCTCTTGATCTTATACTGCACCCTTCCCCACTTAGGACGACAGCGCCGAAGTATCTCTTGTTGGGCTTCCTGCTTGTCCAATGGATGAGCTCTAGTTTCTTGTAAGACAGTGTGTAATTCCTGTCTTGTAGCTGCTTTCCAGTTCATATCATCACACCTTTTAAAACGGGGCAGCCGAAGCCGCCCCACTTGAGTGAAATTAAGCAATAATTACGAAATCACCAGCTGAAATCTCTTCTTTCAACGCCTCTTCCAGATAAGCCTTGATTGTGTCCATGGCTTCGACCTTCCAAGCTCCCCCATCCGCTTCAATCAAAGCAGCAGCAGGGCCGCTCCGCATACGAAACACGAACAGAGATTCAGGCTGTTTAATCTCAACGAAAGTGCGGTAAGGGAGCAAGGTGACGGGATTCGGAATGGTTACTGTTCCTACGGTCGCTACACCTGTTTTCGCTGTGATCTGCTGGGCTACCCCATCATCTCCGGTATTCTGTACGTTCTCTTCTTTGATATTACCGACAACCTTGAGCAGAGTAGCCCGGGTTTCTGATGGAACGAAAAGTGACTGAAGCATAATATTGAACGTCTCAACATCCATGAAATTGTCAAAGCGTATTGTCGGAAGCAAGGCGTCTGCTACTGCAAATGTGGAGCGGGCAACATCTTCGTTAAACGTGCCAAATGCTGACACTTTAGTAGGGCTTTCGATGTGAATCATTAGCTTCCCAGGTGCATCGTATCGAGATTTGAGGTAATCCACAAATCCGGAAAGACTACGAATCACCAGTGGTGCTGGAGTAGGCTGACGCAAAAGAGTAAGTGTATGATTGGAATATTGCTGTCCGTTAATTTCAAGCGTTTTTTGGCTCGCCAGTCCAGTGATATATTGCAGGGCTTCTTTAATCATGATTAGTTTCCTCCTTGGGATTTACGTTGTAAGTACGATACATTACCTGTGCTAGCAATTGCTTCTGGTTCTACCTTCTTGCCACGATCGTCCGCAAGATCACCTTCGTCATCAATCATCATCTGATTTTTAACTCCAGAGACAAGTTCCTCTGCAACTGCTTTTCCTTCTCTGTCCTTACCGAATACCAACTTTGTAGCGATGCCATGTGCTGGTGCCAATGTTGGTTTATTATCCACACTGACCAATCCGATCTCCCGCTGTTCATCCGGCTTGATGGTAATGGTCACGGTAAGCTTACGAGCTTTCTTCCAGTCGGTGTTCGGATCCATAATATTGTCGGCTACCTTGTTCAATTCGATGTTGATACGCTCGCCGACAGCTCCGCCAGCCAAGTTTTCAATGCTTATTTCATTCATTCTATTTCCTCCATTCGTTTTTTAGGGGATAGTGGCACCTCAGACAATTCGGTGGAGCTCGTCCCTCATGTGTTATCCAGAGTAGTATCATAGATGTTGCTCCGCTGCTGTCATTTCTGCTTCTGAAAGCATATATACATTGATCTGTTCCATGCCCCTGACATATAGCGGAGCATAGCTATGAGGCGGGATAGCATTACGAACATGTAAGTATGCTATGGGATGGTCACCAGGTCCGACATGCGCTCCTAGTTCAGCACAGCGATAACGAGGTAGTAGTATCCATCCTTCTGGACGAGCGGGACGCCATCCTATACCGCCGGTGATGTACACTGGTTTTCCGTAATTCTATACCTCATCTCGGGTCAGCCATCCGTTACGATCAGGCATTTTCCATCAACTCCCGCTTCAATATCGGCCAGAGCGGAGTCATATGACGGATGCGGATATAACGACAACGTTCATATTCCTTAATCTTTCCGCCATAGTATTCATGTTGTTCATGCATAATGATGCCACGGCAGTGCCGGCAGATCGGGACGGTAGTCCATGTTACGGTAGCTTCAAGTTTGCAGGAGGGCACTGAGCATTTCATGAGTTCCCTCCGTTCATGCGGTTCATTGCATCTTCTCGGCGTTTGCTGGTACCGTTATTCTTGATGACCTCGCAGTTCCCAAGGATGCGATCTATACAACGTCCATCCTCGTCTAGTGGCTTATTATCCTTGTCCCAAGCAAACCATTGTTCCAGTCTATCTAGGTCGAGATTGGTCGTATAAATTGTCTTCTTACCCTGCCGGCCATTGATAATCGGAAATAAAAGTGTTTTGAATTCCCAATCAGTTAATTTTCCAGCCCCGATTTCATCTAGGACAATCAGATCAGCATTGATTGCCGCTCTGACAATACCGTCAATGGATGATGCCCGTTGAGCCCCGTCAGTTGAATAAGAGCTGCGGTTAAAGGTGGCTTTTGCTATCTCTACAAGTTGTGGCCAGTCTAGATAAAGAGTGGCCCAACCGTCTGAGTCTATCGAACGTTGGATTGCTCTAGCAAGGTGACTCTTTCCGTTGCCAGCTGCTCCGAAGAACAACAAGCCTAACTGTCTGCTTTTGAATTCTCGATAGAATTCCTTGCTCTTTTCCAGCACCTTTTCAGTTCCAGGTCGCTGGAGGAAGTTTTTAAAGCCTGCATCCCGGATGGAGTCGTTAATGATGTGGCGACTGAATGACTTTAGTATCTCTCTTCGCCGTTCCTCTCGGTCTTTCTTTAACTCCTCTTCTTCTCGCTGCTTTGCTAGAATATCTGTTTCGCATTTGCATGATAGGAGCGGGTAAAACATTTTTCCGAGCACCTCGTACTCTCCATGCCTGAGCTCTGCTCTACAGAAGATGCAGCAGCCCAAAACTGGGTTATCCGGCTTTTTATTCAATGACGAATTGGTTAAGGCCGGAATCGCTTCGGCTAGGTTGATCGGTTGCACCTCTGTTCACTCCCTTCGGCCATGGCTCATTGAGATACGCTTCAAAATTTCCCGGTCTAAATAATGTTGATGGCCTCAAGTACTGTTCCCGATCAGTCCCTTTCCAACTGGCAACCTTTTTATTAATCACGGTTTTGAAGTCCTCCAGGCTACGACCTTCTTTTACCCGTGCGTTGATTAGCTTTGTTGTAGTTCCCGTGCTCGATTTATAATGACTGCCTGTCCTATCGTTTAGATAGGCAATGACCTGTTCAGGGATCCCCTCGTCAGGTTTGCCTGACAATGTATTATTTAAGTGGTTATTTATATTATGGTTATTTATATATAGTTCTTTATAGGGTGCATGTGGTGCACCACCCTGGTGCATGCTGTGCACCACATCTGGTGCATGTGGTGCACCACCCTGGTGCATGCTGTGCACCACATCTGGTGCATGCTGTGCACCACCTAGTGCATGAGGTGCACCACCACGGATAATTTTGTAAAGGTTGCTACCGTTCTTTTCTTCACCGCGGCGAATTATTTTTTCGAGCAATTTATTCTCAACCAACCACTCCACACACTCGATGGCTTTACGTCTGCTCATGGAGCATTTAGCGGCGATTGTGTTATAGCTCGGAAAGGCCACGGTCGAGTTGTTGGCACAGCGGCAGAGATAAAGAAATACAATTTTTACATGTGTTCCAGCGTCGTCTCGGTCGAATATTTCATTTGGTCCAATAAAGAATCCCGTTTCAAACGCTATGTTGCCCTCAATATTTGACATCTTTTTCAGTCCCTTCATGCTGTTCGCGCCTTTTCTGTTCTGCCCATTTTCGGCCTTCGGCTGAATAATCGACAATATTATGACAAGTCCCAGTGTTAACTGATGGACCACAAAGCATAGCGACATCGTTAACACTGGTTTTCTCTTCTATCCGCCAACGGCGAACCAAATGAGCACACTGCAGTTCTCTCATAAGCCCACAGCGTTCGCAACGGCCGCCGGATCTCTCCAGCGCTGCGGCATAAACGTCCTTACTGATTGCCCCCCGTTGCTTGGCAGTGGGCCTATTACGCTTGTGTTTTGGTTTTGGAACAGGATGAAACCCAAAGCTAAGCACGACGCGCACCACTAAACATGTAGTGATTAAGACAAGTGTAATTACAGCACCGTGCATTTCCATGACGAACTACGTCCTGACCAAAGAGCATAAAACGGCCGCAGTTGGGAGCGGCGCATCTACCCACAATTACAAATTGTTCCTTATCATCTGTTTTCATTGCTTTTTCCTCCGATCCCTGATAAACTGACCGTAAATAATTATTTGTAAAGCTACAGTCCACGGCTCCTACCCCGTGAGGCTGTTTTTCGTTTATCCACAAACTATCCACACTGTGCGCCGCGTTCAGCAGGACTGCTCCAGGTAGCGAGTAATTCGTCACGACGTTGGCGGAACATTTGGATGGCATGCTGCTCATTGGTTTCATCCCCCCGCATTTTTGCGTCTTTACTGGCTTCAAGCCAATAACGCATTTGATAACGGCACTCTCTTAAGTCCTTCATACCCAACCCTCACCTTTGAACTTATTGATAAAGTAAATCTGACCCTTACCTGTTACCTTGGTCGTACGAGTGATCCGGCTGCTACCGTCCGGATTAATAATGGTCCTGGTGCGAATCTCGAATAGTTCCAGATCCATTGCCCGTTGTGTAGGTATGTTATAATACTCACCCTTTGAACCGAGGAAACCGCGCTGTCTGAGAATTTTGAATAACCGGTTCTGACCAATATCAATACCGTTTTGCTTCAGCAGCTTCGCTAACTCGCCAATCAAGATGGTTGTCGATGAAACTTCAACCGATTCGGCATACAGTACCTTAGGCTTGTCCTGCTCAACTTTCGCTTCAAGTGCTTGGCGGGCAGAGCGCTCTTCCTTCAGCCTGGTTGCAGCTTCTATGAGCAGATCCGGATTGTCCAGAAGTTCGTCCGCAGCATACATTCCAGTTTTTCGGATTGATGGGAGCACCTCATCGAAGATCCAGTGTTCAAATTTTTCAGCTTTAGCCTTAATCGCAGAATTACGGGATTGATCTGCTGCTTTAACAATCAAACGGTATACATCGCCTTCGGTGATAATGTTCGTTTCTTGAATGCCACCTCCAGAAGGTATCCCCAACTTACGGATACCTTTGCAATGATCGATTGCGGCTTGGCTTGGTTTTGCATATTCCAAAGCGCGCGCGACGTCTACTCCAACAAAATTTGTTTTTCCGTCAATCTCGATCGTGCGAACATCTCCAAACTCAGGGTGATTAAATATTGTTGGTTGATTTTCCATGGTGCCCCCCCAAAGTGACGAATTTTTCGTCGGATTAAAGTGATGTCAAATAACGAACTTCCATGTCATTTATAAATACTTGCATTTCTTCACTTCCTGCATAATGCCGACGGTACATAGCAATAATCTGATTGAGTAGATCCGCTCTTGCTCCAGCATCTAAACAAGATTGCATGGTCACTTGTATGCTGTACATGTCATTGCTTTGTTTGAAATTAGGTAAACCAATCATTCTCCCATTGCCAATGAGCCTACGTTGAGATTCGTGGATAGCTTTGTTATCTGATCCGTTACCCATGCTTGCACTCCTTTCCATTTTTCTCCTCTGCCTATAGAATAAGAGTTGTCCAGACTACAAATTCTGAGGAAGAGGTGTACATTGAATCCGTATATGTTTGCAATTGATGCCATCCCCGCCCCGTCAAATAAAGACTGTGATGATATTGCCGGTGCGAGAGTTCACATTTGGGTCATCTCCAAAGATAAGGAAGGCGCTAAAATAAGGGCCTTGGATTACATTACAAATTATCATTGGGAGGTAACAAATGTTGAATACGAATTCGAGATTCAGCAAGCGCTGATTCCGAATTTGGGTGTAGATGAACTTCGCTTGTATCAGAACGCTCTTCTTTATGGGATATCTGCTGATTTTCTTGCTCATCCAAAGATTCCGGGGAGCCCTGAGGATCCATCCGTAAAGAGGAAACTTGATTTACCTTAGCCTTATTACCTTTTGATTGATCAATGACCGCTGAACATTCTGCGGTCTTCTTTTTTTGAGCTTGTCGTCTGTTCAATCGTTATCCCTCCTCCCTGCCTATGAGCCGTTTACGTCAACATCGCTTAGATTCAGTATTGAACCCCAACGCCGCCTGCACCATTTCTCGCAAGAGACTTGAAGTGAGATAACCCTTTGCTATTGGTATAATAGCTATCGATGTTATTCTCATCACCTCTGCATACTGTAGGTACATGGTCGTTTGCTACCGCGTCAACCACGTCTAAATGACTGAGGCTTAACATGTTGCGGATTGATAGGAGCGAATAAGTGAATTTACTTTTCAGCATTGTTGTTTACCTCACTTTCAGGTATAAAGCCATATGATGTGGTTATGATTGCAGTTAGAGGGCGGTTAGTCCAGTGATTCAACGCTTGCCCTCTCTTGTTTGGCTATCCACCCTAGTAGTGTTGTTTTTTGAATGCGAAGCGTCTTTCGCACTTTAACACTCTCTATTTCACCGGCTTTACACCAACGATAGACAGTATTTCTTGAAACTCCTAAATAAGCAGCGACTTCATCAGGTTTCAGAAATTCTGGAAGTTTATTTATTCCTACAGACACACGCTGATCTATCATTTTCTTCACCCTTTCCTTTCTCAGCTAATAGCTCTAAGACGATACTGCGGAGCAAGGCCTCTTTCCTAGTCTGCTTATCGTTTACTGTCAAGGCAATCACCTCCCGAATAATCGCCTATCTGTTGACTTTATTAACAAAAAAAATTGTCCATTCAATACCCAAAATCCGAGCAATTCCTTGTGCTAATTCAACCGATGGCGCCTTTTTAAAGTTTTCTACTGAGTTGTAGTGCTGACGAGAAATTTCGAGCATTGTCGCTAATTTCTCTTGAGTTAGATCTAGCTTCTTTCTTTTTACGGCGACCACATTATGACTCAAATTATCACCCCCTCTTAACTTGTCGCCTAATCGTTGACTTAACAATAAATCAACATTAAGGCGATGTCAACCCGATTATTGCATTTGCATTCTCTGTTTTGTCGCTTATTTGTTGACATTAGATGAAAAAAGTTATATTATTACCTCAATGAGTACTACATAGGAGGAATTAAATTGTACGGTCGGAACTTACGTGAACTAAGAAAAATTGAAGGCTGGACTCAAGAAGAGGTGGCGAAAAAAATAGGGATTAGCAAGCAAACCTATTCACATTACGAAAACGAAAACAGAAAGCCTGGTCTTGAAACAATCAGAAAACTCGCTCTAGTATACCAAGTGGACATTGACAAAATATTTTCTGAATCTGATTTAGAAAACCTCACGGTAAAAGAAGAAACTGATATTGCAAAAAAGCTAGAAAACATGATGGCAGATCTCGAAGGAAATGATTCTCTGGCCTTTATGGGAGAACCGATGGATGAAGAAGATAGAGAATTACTTCGTATATCGCTTGAAAATGCTTTACGAACATCAAAGCAAATGGCAAAGAAGAAATTCACTCCTAAAAAACATCGATGATCTTCGGAGGTATTGGAATGGACATTGTCCAGAGGTTGATTCGTACTCATGAAACTAATAACCCCTTAAAATTAGCTGAACTAACCGGCATTACATTATATTTTGAAGATCTAGGTGAAAATATATGGGGTTATTACACCAAACTACATAGAATTCCACAAATTCACTTGAACAATCGGTTGGATAGTCCAAAAATTTTGTTTGCAGCTGGACATGAATTGGGACACCACTTTATACACCCCCATATAAACACTCCTTTTCTTAAAAAGAATACTTTATTCTCTTTGGACAAAATAGAAAGAGAAGCTCATAGTTTCTCGGTTCGACTTATGGTTGCTTTAGAAGTTCCATTGACCAATGAAACGCGTGAGGGCTTTCTTAATCGCTGTGGAGTACCCATGGAATTTCATCAGTTTTATTGATAATGATAGCGAGGTGATGGTACGTGTCAACAAAATCAAAGTCATCAAAAGAACAACCTAAATATCCTGGTGTTAGATTCAGAAATGGAAAGTATCATTATCGCTACAGTATCACTAATCCAGAAACAGGGAAAAGAAAACAAAAAGAAACA
Organism: Paenibacillus sp. RS8; assembly: GCF_041956825.1. NCBI lineage: Bacteria > Bacillati > Bacillota > Bacilli > Caryophanales > Paenibacillaceae > Paenibacillus > Paenibacillus sp. RS8. Next base: position 679,361 of record NZ_CP168131.1, read on the forward strand.
CCTGGTTATAATTCCGCCAAGGAAGCATTTCAAGCTGGCATAGATATTGAGGCTGAATTAAGACGAGGTACTTATGTAGAGGAAAAAAATATTATATTTTCCACTTATGTTGACGAGTGGTTGAAAATGTATGAAGCGCATGGAAATGTAAAAAACTCGACAGTCTTCTTAAGGAAAGTAAATCTTCTTAAAGCTACAAAATACTTCGCTCATATAAGATTGTGCGATATAACAAAAAAACAATACCAAAGCATGTTAGATGATCTAAAATCAAAAAAATTATCCTATAACACAATTAATCTCGTTCATATTTCGTGTAAAATGTTATTCGATACAGCAGTGGAACAAGAAATTTTAAAGTCGAGTCCAGCAGCCAGTGCAAGACTGCCCTCATTCCAGCAAACTGTTGATCAGTTAGAATCAGGAACCTCTTTGCCTAAGTATCTCGAAAAGAATGAACTTTTGGAATTTCTAGAAACGGTTAAGGAAAATGGAACTGTCCAGGAATATGCATTGTTTTTCTTGCTAGCTTACACAGGACTCCGAATTGGGGAGGCGTGTGCGTTGAAATGGAGAGATATTAACAAAATAGAAAACTATATATCTATTACCAAGACGCTTTATGTAAGGGAAGGTGTTGAAAATTATATACTAAATACCCCGAAAACTAGATCATCTATTCGTGAAGTTGAAATAAGTAAAAAGGTAGTTGAGGTTTTAGATAGTCAGTCCCTTTGGCAAAAACAACTTATGATGGCAGAAAGACAAAAATACTATACAAAGGGCGGATTCATATTTGTAAATGATCAGTATAAGCCTGGCTATCCTATGATTCATGAAGTTGCTCAGCGAGGAATGAAAAAGTATCTCTTAATGACTGGGTTATCCGAAACGCTTACCCCGCATTCTTTACGACATACACACGCTTCTCTCTTGGCTGAAGCGGGAGAAGATTTAGAAGTAATTCAGAAAAGACTTGGCCATAAGAATGACCAGATAACTAGAGATATATATACACATGTAACCAAGAAAAGAAAAAAGGAAGCCCCTTTACGGTTCGAGAGGTTTATGGAAAACATATAATGTGGGTAGATTGTGGGTAGAACTATATTTCCTCTTAGTATTATCAGGGAAAATCATACATCGGATAGACGCACCAATCGTTGCCTGTTCTATAATGTTCCGCATGGATAATTCTATAAATCACCGGATCACGCAAGTTGATATTCGGTGAGCGCATATCTATTTTGGCGCGTAATACTCTGGCACCCGTAGGATAAACGCCATCCCTCATCTCTGCGAATAACTTCATATTTTCTTCCACAGAACGCTCCCGATAGGGACTGTTCCTTCCCGGCTCTGTAAGCGTCCCTCTATATGCTGTCACCTCTTCAGGTGATAAATCGCAGACATAGGCTTTTCCTTTTCGGATTAGCTTTACTGCGCTATTGTAAATTTTTTCTGAATAGTCTGATCCATAGAAAATATGGTCCGGTGAGTAGCCCATCCATTCAATATCTTCGATGATGGCATTTACATATTCCAGATCCTCTTTTAAAGGATTCGTGTCATCGAAACGCAAGTGGAACTTTCCGCCATACTTTTTTGCAGTTGTATAATTCGTGTCAATGGCATACGCACTGCCAATATGCAAATATCCGTTAGGTTCCGGTGGAAATCTGGTACAAATGTCTCTACTGTAAGTTTCAGCCTCAAGCTCTTCTTGAATAAATCTGTCGATGTAACTTTCTGCCACTACTTCTGATGGCTTATTCATTGTTGTTACCTCCTGTATATTAGTGATATCCGCCTTGTTTATCTGCAAAATAAAAAGAACCTCACCTCCAAGACTTATGGTCTTGGGGACGAAATTCTCGCGGTACCACCCCAGGTTCATTAATATGTCGCCATATTAATCTCATCAAGTACGGCAATGCATCTTTCGCAGTGCTTATACTCTAGCTCTATAACAGGAGCTCCCGTCATACCATCCCCGTCACCCGGTTCCGACATGCCGCTCAGAGGCTTGTTTCGATAAAATCCTCCTTACCCCGTTCTCATCATCCAGAGCTCTCTGTGAAGGAATGATTTTATTTACTCTTCTCGTCATCGCGTTTAATTATTTTGTATAGGATACCAAATAGATGGTCCTGTGTAAATGATGTGCTTTCTCTTCTGTCTGCTTACAATCTATTCCTCGCTCAGAGCTGTTATCAGTTCCAGCACCACTTCATTATCCGGCTCTACGGCCAAAGCTCTACGCGCGTATTCCATTGCAGCCCCTTCAGCTCCAAGCTCATAGTTACAAATCGCCATGCTATAGAGCACCGATGCTAATGGTTCTTCCGCATTGGCATGCATAGACCGCTCTAAGTAGACTAACGCCTCCTCGAACTTATCCATTTCATACAGCAGTAACCCAGCATCCAGTGAGAGGTCATAGCTCTGTTCCATCGGATAATAACCTGTCCACATGAGCTGAATCCCTCGCTGAAGATCCAGCATTTCTTCATCACTGGCATCCGGCAGCAGCTCCGAAATCTGTTCAGCACTATGGATAAACCATTCTGCATCATACCCACCTAAGCGCCAAAAAGCCAAAATCTGCTGAAGTCCCATCGTATCTATTTGCTGATCCATCCATTCCTTCATACTGAAGAAATCATCCGGGCCAAAACGCTCTATAAACCGCTTGTAGCCTAACCGAGTGTTCGTATAGCTCATCGGCGATTCCAGCATAAGAATACATCCGATGTTCAAGTTTTTATAATGATGTGAGGTAAATAAGGAATGCGCTCCTCGTTGCTCCAACGTATGCTGAATCGCATGATAGTTCGCTGTTAAGGAGAAGCTACCATGATGAATTAGCATAGGCGGCTCCGCAAATTCCCAATTCTCTATTCGGTGATCACCCTTATCCGCTGTAAGAAGTACAAACCCTCCTGTAGATAACTTAGCTAGCCGCTCCAGACAAGTAAGCCCCACCACTGGAAACAAAATATGCGAATCCTCCAGCTTCTGCTGATAGAGCTTTATAACATCGTGATAGGGATAAGTTTCCGCTTCGTAATCAGCCGCACGACGATAATGATATTGCGGGATAATTGTACCGAGTACCTCTGAGGGGTTATCCGAATCTGCATCCTCAGAATACTGAATCGACATCTCACATTCAAATATTTTACCTTCATCCACATAAATCAATTCCTGCGGGATACTGTCAAAAAAATAATTCGCCACAAGCAGCAGCGGCTGCTGTAAATCACCAGGTTTGATGCTGAGCTTAGCGTGCACTAAATACAGTTCAGTATCCTGTACAGCATCAAAACGTGCGAAATCCAGTATACCCTGCTCTACGAATGGAAGTAAGCTTGGGTGCTGCTGCCAGCTGGTTATATTTTTAACGGGTAAATCACTCATCACATAACGAAATGGAGGAAGCGGAGTCCCCGCATAATCTTTGATTTCGCATAGCTTCTTAAGGATATGGAACGCTAACCGCCCCGCTCCCGCTCCCAATTCCAGTATAGTGACTATTTCAGAGAGATGTCCTTGTCCAGCCCGATCTTGCAGGAATCCGAAGATCATTTCCGCATATGCAGTCGCAATCATAGGATTACTCGTAATATACTGCGGAACCTGATCATTATTCCAAGCCTTTAAACCCTTTTCTTCATAATAAGCCCGCTGTAATTCCCAAATGGGTGCTTCACTGAAGCGATAGTGCTGCCCTTCGTTACCTGTCATCTATTTCTTAACCTGCTCTCTGTATATCTTGTTAGAACACCTATGATACTTATTCCGCTCTCAATGTGCGTGACCTGAAAAGGACGTATTCGGCCTCTGCCGGAATGGAAACGGAAAATGACAATAATCCCGCTTTGGAGGTTAACGAATCAGGTCCTTTTAACGTTTGGTAGTAAGAATTGCCTTTGCTGTCCACACTCACCAGCTCCAGTTCCGCATTCCCTTTAGGGATGACGAAGCCGGAGGTATTTTGCACACCTAAGGTTAGTTTGTATTCTTTCCCGGATGGAGTCTGTGTCAGCGTACAGGGATATAGAGGATATGGATGTGCTGTTGTTTCCACTGGGTAAGGAGCAAGCGCTCGATCTGCCTCAGGCTTCGCCCATTCCTCCCCTTTTCTCGCACCAATGCCTAGGGTTAGTTTATTCACGTTATTGAATTGGGTTTCCCAGCGAAATGTCTTTAAACCCTCTAGGATAGGAGATGCTGGAACAAATAGGATTCCATCCTTGATCTCCGGGGCAATCCCTAATGAATCTTCTGTCTCCCCATTAAATTCTGCCTCTAGCTGTCCTGCTTTAATCTTCCCAACCGACCGGTCAAGCAGTGAAACCGTAACACTATTCGTTAGTGCGTCATAGAGCAAATCTGCACCAATCGCACTCGAAAAAGCCCGAATCGGCACCATTAATTTACCTGATTTAAAATAAGGAGCGAGTTTACCCGGAAAAAGGACGTAATACCCCCCGTATGACAGTGGCATTACCTGAGTCCCTAACTGGACAGCCGCCGACACCGATGTAGGTGTAACCGCTGAACCTGCGGCGAACATGATCACTAACAGACCGATGACATAAGCTCTTATTTTTCCTAGTCGTTGTAAGGACTCCTTAACATGATTCATCTTAAACCCCTCTCCCTCTCTACTCCGTTTAGATCCTCAATCTATATAAGTAATAATCAATGATCACTTGGCGCATGTCAACTTGTTCCACTTTTGTTATTCATCATAAAAGACAGGATTCTGCATATATTTTCATTGAGTTATTTAGAATCAAGAAAGGAGTGCGATGGATGACCGATGCTGGACAGGATTCACCAAGAAAGACAAATATCCCCCAGCCCATTCGAAGCGATGGCGCAGGGGGATTAGATAAAGGACCGCGTGATATTATGCGGGATTTGGAGAATCCGGATATGTTTGTCCCTCCCGTGACCGATGCCGGTCTTGTCCCCAATTTAAAATTCTCTTTCTCTGATGCGCATATGCAGCTTAATCATGGCGGCTGGTCGAGAGAGGTGACGGTCAGGGACCTCCCCATCGCCACTACACTAGCTGGCGTAAATATGAGCCTTACCCCCGGTGGAGTACGCGAACTCCATTGGCACCAACAAGCAGAATGGTCCTATATGCTGCTAGGTCGAGCTCGAATTACTGCCGTGGATCAGAATGGCCGAAACTTCATCGCCGATGTGGGACCAGGCGATCTTTGGTATTTCCCTCCGGGTATTCCCCACTCAATACAGGGTCTTGAAGAAGGCTGTGAGTTTCTGCTTGTATTCGACGATGGAAGTTTCTCTGATCTAAACACCTTGTCCATTTCCGATTGGTTTGCCCATACTCCGAAAGAAGTGCTTTCGGCTAACTTTGGGGTGCCTGCCGCTGCATTTGACTCTATTCCCACCGAACAGGTCTATATTTATCAGGATCAGGTTCCGGGTTCATTGCAAAGTCAGAAGGTAGAATCTCCATACGGAGAGATCCCACAAACCTTTAAACATTCCTTATTGGCTCAACCTCCGCTGAAGACTCCCGGCGGGAGCGTCAGAATTGTCGATTCCAGTAACTTTCCCATCTCCAAAACCGTAGCTGCCGCATTGGTAGAAATTGAACCCGGAGGGATGAGAGAGCTGCACTGGCATCCAAATAACGATGAATGGCAATATTATCTTACCGGAAAAGGACGAATGACTGTATTTGCCGGAAACGGTGTAGCACGAACGTTTAATTACAGAGCAGGCGATGTAGGGTATGTTCCTTTTGCTTTCGGACATTATATTCAAAATACAGGCGAAGATTCCTTATGGTTTCTTGAAATGTTTAAGAGTGACCGCTTTGCTGACGTTTCTCTAAACCAATGGATGGCACTCACTCCTCATGAATTGGTTCAAAGTAACCTAGACGTTGGACGAGAGGTTATAGACGCCTTAAGGGAGGTGAAATGGCCCGTAGTAAAATACCCTAAGCCAAGCAAAAACGCCTCCGGTGTCCCCAAAGGGCGGTAAGCGTTTTTGCGAGAAATATAAGGATAAGGTATCGGGTGAAACTTATACTTTCTTGTATTTTCTTAAAAAGAAAGCTTCATCTAATAACTATTCGCCAGACTCCGCAAATTGTTTGATTCTTTCCTCTATCTGGTCACGCACACGCTGGAACACTGCCCACTTCTCTTCATCGGTGCCTTGCGCTTTTGCCGGATCATCGAAGCCCCAGTGTTCCCGTATCACCTTCGGAGGTGTCGTTGGACATTTATCCGCAGCATCCCCGCATAAGGTAACGACTAGATCAGCGTTATTCAGCAGATTAGAATCAATCATATCCGAGGTCTGTCCGGTGATATCAATTCCTACTTCGCTCATGGCTTGTACAGCTTTTGGGTTTAGACCATGGGCTTCAATTCCAGCGCTATACACGTCCCATTCCTTCCCTAAATATCGCTTAGCCCAGCCTTCGGCCATCTGACTCCGACAAGAGTTTCCTGTGCATAAAAAATAAATGGTTTTTTTGTTCATCATGATCTTCCCCTTTTCAAATTAGGTAACCAATAACCACAAATAAAGACCTAGAAGCGTAATAAACAACGTCGGGATGGTCAATATAATCCCTGTCTTAAAATACGTTCCCCAGGATATCTTCACACCTTTAGCCGACAGTACATGCAGCCACAGCAGCGTGGCTAATGAACCAATTGGAGTGATTTTAGGACCTAAATCCGAACCTATAACATTCGCATATATTAAAGCTTCTTTAATGATTCCGGTTGTATGCGTTGCATCAATTGCGAGTGCGTCAATCATTACAGTAGGCAAATTGTTCATCATCGATGAGATCAATGCGGCAATGAAGCCCATCCCCATGGTTGCAGCAAACAGACCCTGATCAGCAATTACGCCAATCGCTTTAGCAAGTAAATCTGTTAGACCCGCATTCCGAAGTCCATATACCACGACATACATTCCGATAGAGAAGAACACAATTGCCCAAGGAGCTCCTGTAATCACTTCTTTCACCTTGACGTAAGGGCTTCTTCTCGCAAGGAGCAGGAACAAAATTGCAATAATTCCCGCAATCACTGATACTGGAATATTCAAAAATCCACTGACGAAATATCCTATTAGAAGAATAGCCAGTACCATCCATGACAGTCGGAACAATTTCTTATCCTTGATAGCCTCTTGCGGTTCTTTTAGCTGAGAGTCATTAAATTGCTTCGGAATACTTTTGCGAAAAAAAATATAGAGCACCACGATACTCGCCACCAAAGAGAATAACGTAGGTACGATCATCTTCCCTGCATACTCCATAAAGGTAATCCCAAAAAAGTCGGCCGATACGATATTCACAAGATTGCTAACCACAAGTGGCAATGAGGTGGTATCCGCTATAAAACCACTGGCGATAATGAACGGAAATACTTTTTTCTCATCAAAATTCAGCGCCCTTACCATCGCAAGCACAATAGGCGTAAGAATAAGGGCCGCTCCATCGTTCGCAAAAAAAGCAGAAACCAATGCACCAAGAACGATAACATACACAAACATTCGTGTTCCGTTCCCCCGTGCCGCCCGCGCCATATGTAACGCAGCCCATTCAAAAAATCCGATACTGTCTAGAATTAATGAAATTAAGATAATTGCGACAAACGCCAAAGTAGCATTCCACACCATCTGTGTTACTTCGAGCGCATCATTAAAGCTGACGACACCTACTAATAAAGCGATGATAGCCCCGCCGCAGGCTGACCATCCAATCGATAAATTTCGAGGCTGCCAGATCACAAAGATTAAAGTTACTATAAATATAAGTATGGCTAGAAGGGCCACGTTGCCATCCCCCCTGAACTGTACAACCACATCTTTCTCAACACCCCTATAATCTACGAATAACACATCACCATATAACTATATAGTTATATATAGTCTAAAAAAATCCACAAAATAATTTTAGTCGCAGCACGTTGCTTTAAGTTCTTTATTCAGAGCAGCCAATATTGATTCAGAACTAGGCATCTCTTGAAGAACAGCTCTAAGATGCGGTTTATCCTCTACATTTAACGAATAATGTACCCACTGTCCTCGTTTGCTTTCCCTTACGATCCCTCTACTCTTCAGTTTTCGTAAATGCTGACTAATCGCCGGCTGGGATATATCAAAAATATCAACAAATTCACACACGCACCATTCCCTTTCCTTCAGAAGAGAAAGCATAGCGAGACGTGTCTTATCTCCTAGTAGCTTCAAGTCATCAGCAATATTCGTAAGTGAATCCATTTCTTCTTCCCCTCCCTCCAATGCTTATATAAGCGAACGCTTATATTATAATGATCTAGATAGGAAGACGCAAGAATTTTATGTAATTGCTTCTCTTAATTGTTCTCAGAGTTTATATTTTGATTCAGTCCTTAACTATTCATATGACTTAATATTACGTGTAAATTTGTCAGATCATATTTATAAAAAAAGACCGACAGCTCTCTCGCGAGAGCTATCAGCCTTATCTATTTCTATGGACTTATTTAGCATGTGATTTAGGTTCTTGGGATGGTTACAATAAACTGAGTACCTTCTCCTACTTTGCTCTCTACATCAATATTACAATCATGTATTTTCAGAATCTTCATTACAATGGAAAGTCCTAGTCCATTCCCTTTAAGGGCACTGCTCCGCGCTTTTTCCACCATATAGAATCGATCAAAGATGAGCGGAAGTGCTTCCTCTGGAATCCCTCGTCCAGAATCTTTAATATATACCTTCACAAACAGCTCAGATACCTCGATTTCCACATGAATGGTACCCTCTGGTTCCGTATATTTAATAGCATTATTTATTAAATTCTGCCAGACCTGATCAAATAAATCTTTATCCACGGTAATCTCGCAAGGCAATAAATCCAATTCAATTGTAATATCCTTCTGCTCCCACTGCGGTTCCGCAAATACAATCGCTCTTCTTAATTGTTCGTCTAATTGGAAGGTGGTGGGATTCACCGGATGATGTTCCGAATCGAGTGACGCTAACCGGAGCAGATTATCACTAAGCCTAGAAAGGCGTAATGTTTCCTCATAAATAATATCCAAATGCTCCTTTTGCTCTTCCAGTGGAATGACACCGTCTTGCAGCGCTCTTGTAAAGCCTCTAATCGATGTAAGGGGTGACTGCATTTCATGGGAAACATTGCTGACAAAATCATCACGAACAGAGTCCATTTTCTGCAGCTCACTTGCCATACGATTAAAGCTTTCCATCAATTCACCTAACTCATCTTTATTACGATAAGTTAATCGGACAGATAAATTGCCTGACGCCATTTCCTTAGCTGCATCTGTCAGCTTGTTGATAGGCTTCACTATATACCTGGACATGAACAAGATAAGCAAGCTTCCAATGATTAGTACAGCTAAAAGTGTAGACAAGAGCGTAATTCTCAACCCTTTTACAATCGATGAAAAATCAAGCTTGATGATGAAAGCACCTTTCGCATCATCTATCTTAGGAATCCCTACGATAGCAAGTCCACTCTTGCCCGATAGAAAAACGGCATCGCTTGTGTTTGGTTTGAACAGGGTTGCGATTTGTTCCTTATTTAACGAAAATACAGCGTTGCTTGATTCATTAACGATCGCTATATCTATACCAAATCGATTAAGCAGGTCTGCAAACGCATCTACTTTTTCCGGATCATCGATTAAAGTTATCACCTTAGCTATATCTTTAGCTATATTAATGAACATATGGTTTGGGGTATTATTTTTTTCTGAAAACTGCGTAAAAAGAACAAAGGAAATAATTAAACTGACTAAAACAATACCAATAAAAGTAGCAACGATTCGAAGACGAAGGCTTTTTCTCAGCATCTAGGCTAGCTCCAAACGATATCCAAGTCCTCTTACCGTAGAAATAATTAGCTGCGGAATGGGTTCAAGACGTTCTCTCAAGCGTTTGATATGCACATCAACCGTCCTCTCATCGCCCTCATAATCCATTCCCCAGACATTTTCTATTAGCTGAGTCCGTGTGAAAATTTGCTTTGGCGAACCCGCCAAAGCAAATAACAATTCACATTCCTTCTTTTTTAATTCAACCGTTTGATCGGCATTAGTGACTGTTAAATTCCCTAGATCAATCGTTGCTCCCCCTAATTGAATAACATTCGAAGGGGTCACATGATATCTCTTCAATAATGATTTTACACGGAGAACCAATTCTATGGGATCAAACGGTTTTACTAAATAATCGTCTGACCCGGCATTAAATCCCCTTACTTTATCCTTAGACTCTCCTTTGGCTGTAACCATAAGGATTGGCATATCGATATAAGATCGAATATCTTCTGTCAGTTCAATACCATCGATATGCGGCATCATCACATCCACAATTGCTAAATCAATTTTCGTATGAGCTAGAATATCTAATGCCATTCGACCATCTTCCGCTTCCACTACGGAAAACTGATTTTTTTCAAGATATAATCGGATTAATTTTCGGATATGGGAATCATCATCAACCACTAGAATTGTGCTCATACATCAATGTTCCTTTCCAAAGTTGTATTTATTCGTATCTTAGAGATTCCATTGGATCGAGCTTGGCCGCCTTCGATGAAGGCATCAAACCAGCGATAATACTAATCCCTGTACTTACAACTAATCCGAATACGATATAAGATCCAGAGAGATTAATAAGCTTGACTCCGAAAGCATTTTCCAAGAAAATATTTAATCCATAGCTAATGACTGCTGCAAAGACTACCGCAATAATACCACTAAATATTCCCAATAATGCAGATTCGGAAAAGAATATTCGCTTGATATCTTTCTTTCTTGCCCCAATTGCACGAAGAATTCCAATTTCTTTAGTCCGTTCGACTACACTAATATAAAGCACAACCAAAATCATAATCCCTGATACGATGAGTGAAATCCCTGCAATACCAGACAGAACGATCGTAGCCATATCCACATAAGTCGTAATACGCTCCATGATTTTTGCTGTTTGGGAGCCCGAGAAGCCCGCATCAACAGCCGCTTTATTAATATCATTCACATATTTCATATCCGTTGCAAAAGCATTAACCTGAATCGGCCCAATGGTAATCCCTTTATCGGCATACATTTGCTCCAGTGTCTGTGTTGGAATATACCCTGTCGGTGACATTTGCGCTCTTGGATCAGTGGCTTCATAAACACCAGAGACAGTAACTTCTTTTTCCAACGTTATCGGTTTATGTTGAGCATCCATTTCAGTAATATACAGATGAATAGACTTCCCTACCATAGTATTCGGTTGGTCATTTCCGCTTAATTGGCTCGCTATTTTCGTTGGTAATAACATTTCATTTTCTTTTGGTAATGCCCCTGCTTTAATCGTCGCTTTATCAAACGTATCGTTTAAGGTGGTTAATTGTGTGAGACTACCCGTTTGATCACCAAAAACCGTAGTAGATTTGCCTGTAATGGTTGTAATGGTCTCCACATGATCTACATTTGGAAGGTTACGAATCGTTTCAACATCGGCCTTTGTAAACGAAACGCCTGGTAACATCATCGCTTCTGGACCTTTCATGTCCTTGGCTTCTGGATTCGGCTTAGTGATATCCACCAGTAAAGGGTCCATACTTGAATTAATTTCGTTATTAATATAGCTCGTGATCCCATTCCCTAAGGAAAGCATCAAAAGTACACTTAAAATCCCTATCGAACCGCCCAATGCTACCAATACATTACGTTTGGCGTTGAGCTTCATATTTTGAAGGGCCATTTTGAAAGAAGCCATTAAGCTGAGGTTTCGGGCTGAACCATCACCCCCATCGTAGGTAGCCATGGAACGTTCCTTCAAATGAATATCGTCTTTCACCAATCCCTCTTCAAGCTTAACGATACGGCTACCGTAATCAGCTACTTTTTGTGAGTGGGTCACAGTAATGACCAAAATCCCTCTTTTCGCAATGCTGTCCAACAAGACTAATATTTGATCACCTGTATCTTTATCCAGCGCACCCGTAGGTTCATCGGCCAAAATAATGTCTGGATTATTCGACAATGCACGTGCAATGGATACCCGTTGCTTCTGTCCACCGGACAGTTGATTCGGACGTTTTTTCAGATGATCCTTTAATCCTACCTCAGTCAAAATCTCTATAGCACGCTTATTCCGTTCCTTCTCACTCGTATTCGTCATCTGCATCGCAACCGTAACATTCTCCAATACTGATAAATGGGGGATCAGATTGAAGTTTTGAAATACGAAGCCGATATTATTCTTCCGATAATCATCCATTTCCTTTTCGGTCATCTTGCTCAGGTTCTTTCCGCGAACAAGGACATCGCCCTCATAATCAGAGTCCATTCCACCGATGGTATTCATCAGTGTGGACTTACCACAACCGGACTCACCGAGGATGGAGACAAATTCACCTGTCTCAAAGCTTAAGTTGACATCATGGAGTACTGGAACTTTTTCCTTACCATACAAAGTATACGATTTCTTAACATTCTTAACCTCTAATATGTTCATTTTGATTTCTTCCTCTCTTGGATCACGCACTTTTTCTCTTCCTTTGATGTTTCCAATCCTAACAAATTTATGTGAACTGAAAATGAACTGAAAACTTTCATGATTTCCACAAAAAAAGACAACCTTCATTAACTGAGGTTGTCTTGTCCGGATTATTAAGAACTTAATGAGTCAAATTATAAGCTAAACGGCCAATTTCTTTTCCTGCATAATAAACAATATCTATAATTAGTACCGTTACTATAACTTTCGAGAGCAGCGGATAATTTTTAAATAAGGGCATTATACTTTCCTCTATGAACTTCATTTATGTTCCTCTTTCATTTAAGCTAGCGCTCTTTTTCGTATTAATCTAATTTGACCTCTGTGATTGATTTCATCTTCGAATACATGAAACCACATGAAATAGCGATTCGCTGGTTTGTTATACCAGAACTCTTCTTCTACATCTAACCAGTCATCATTCACGGTTAAAAATAATTCGTAAGTCTTTCTCTTACTTCATTTAAACGGTCTAAATAATAACTAAGCTCATTTCCTTTAATAACCGATCGACCTTCATCCCCTAAGTTCAGTGCCGGTCCCCAGATTGTTAACTCTTCTTCGGATAAATCTCTTCCCTCAAACGTTGACACTTGATACGCATATTCCACGGCAGCGTAGTGTAATAATAATGCGCCAATAGAGTTACTCTCCGAATCCAATAAATAGTCTAGCTGATCAACACTTAAGTCCTTAACAGCCGCTAATGTTGTGTGTCTTGCATAATTCATCATAGATAAAAGACGACTAATTTGCGGTGAGTAACCAGGAATATCTGAGATAAGATAAATTCTGTTCATATCGATCATATTGGAATCTCTCCTTCATATCTTTGGAATTATAAATCCACATCCCTGAATGGTTCAGAAGCATTCATTACAGGTAATGACAAACAAGAAATCAAAGTGAGGTGCTTAACACCATGAATAAGACTAACAAAACTATGTATTGGGTCGTATGGATAATTGCTCTTATAGGAATTAATTGTTATGCCTTTCCACTGGCGATTTGGTCCACCTTTGCTGGAACAGAAGAAGCTAAATGGCTATGGATACTTATAGCCGTTGGAATTTATCTTCTATTAAACTTAGGAATCATTCAGATGTATATTGCCATCAAGCAAGACAAATTTCGGTTTGTATGGATAGGCTTGATCGTTGCCGTTGTTCAGTTTATTGCAATGATGATTCTAGGTGGCGAATTTGAAGGAGATATGCCTCTTCTTTTGGGGACCCTTGCCGTCTTCATCATTCTGATAATTGCTCAGCGATATGATAACCACACAGCAAGATATTAAAATTGCTCTGATCTAACAAGTCCCAGACGCTTTCCCTCCACGATTGCTTCGGATCTGGAATGTACACTCAGCTTCTCGAAGATTCTCGTCAAGTTATACTCCACAGTCCTTTGTGACATTAAGAGCTTGCTGGCTATGTCTTTATTGCTTTTTCCACTGGCTACTTCTTGGAGTATTTCTTGTTCCTTTTGATTAATAGATACCTCTTCAATGAGTTGAGTACCACGATTGTTAGTTATCTTAATATCATTTCTTCTTAGCTGCTTAAGTAAGGAAACTGGAATGACAGCCTCATTTCTTAATGCGCACCGAATGGTATTTAACAACTGCTCTCTGGAAGCTGTTTTAGAGATAAATCCCGTAACCCCCGACTCTATCAACAGGTTATAATGGGCACTGATTTCATATCCGGTGTAAATCACCACTTTAGATTCGGGATCACGCTGAACAGCCCTTTTAGTGAATTCAAGTCCGCTAATTGTAGGCATATTAAGATCGCATAAAATCACATCAAATTCTTGCTGCTCTAGCCTATCGAAAGCTTCCATCGCTGACAAAACAAAGGTTACCTCCATATCAGCATCCTGCTCAATCATATTCCTGGTTCCTTCTCCGACTGAAGGATGATCATCAACCAACAAGATACGTATCATCGCCATCGCCTCCTCTGTTCTTTTCTTCCGCGAAAGTCGTTGTCGGTAAATAAATAATGACCTCTAGCCCCTTACCCTTCTCAGAGTTAAACGTGCATTTTCCTTCTAAACTCGCTACACGCTCTTTGATACCAGACAAGCCCATATGCTGAAAGGATTCCTTAATATCCACGATATTCATGCCTACTCCATCATCCTTGTAACGGAAATAGAGATACTCTTTCTGATCAAGCTCAAGCTCAATCTGATTTGCCTTAGCGTGCTTCGCGGCATTCCGTAAAAGCTCCTGTACAATTCGATAAATGGTGATCACTAGTTCGTCATCCAGCTCGCCTATCGGACTTGAAGTAAAGGTAATAGTATAATTGGACTGTAACTGAGCATACTCAAACAAAATCTCCAGCGCCTTCACAATTCCAGCTTCTCTAAGAAGCGGAGGACGCAGTTCATTGCAAGTCTCCCGAATCTGATAGATGACATCCAAAAGCCCTTCTTTAATCTGAAGCAGCTCCGGTAAGATTTCCGTTGAAATGTCGTGATCGGAGATCAGTGTTTCCAGCCTACGAAGCCAAATAAGCTGATCCTGAAGTGCAGAATCATGTAAATCCGCCGCCAACTTTCTACGTTCATTCTCTGATAAGTTAAAAATCAGGCGCAAAACCCATGGGGTCCCATGGTGTTCTTTTTTCATTTCAGCTTCAAGGTCTTCAATTAGGCCTTCAATCAGATATAAATTTTCATAGACGATGCTTGCATAGTTTGCGATGGTACTTAACCAATTTATCTCTTCTCTGTTAAACTTGATATGATTCTTCTTATGATCGATCCATAAGAGATGAACACTCTTTTTATGACGGCCTATCACTAGTAGGATCCCTTGCTGGAGTTGAATCACCTCACCTACTTTAAGAACAGGAGATTGTGATACAAAATGCAAATGGATTTCTTGGCCTGAATCGTCCACAAGTGGATGAAGAGTACGCAAATTCTCAGCCTCATCTATCTCAAAAAAAGCTGACCGATTCACCGGCAGAATCTCATTGATCTCCTTGTTGAGTGCAGCTTCCAAATCAGATATCTTCATAACCTTTGAGATTTGCTGAGAGAATCGTTCCAAACTTCCTTGATAATGGTGAAGTTCACGGAACAGCTTAGGCCGGAAATAACAATCTATTTTCTCCTTGAAGAATAAGAAGGTCGTAATCGATAAATATACTACCAAAAACATCTGCACCCATTTGATCCAATCATATTCCGGTCTACTCTGAATGATCGCAAGCACTGCCACAATCATTAGCGCCGGAATAAAAGCAATGAAAAGATCATATTTAAATCGACTAAAAGCAAAATCAATATCAAAAAGCTGTTTAGCAGTGAGCAGATAAAAATAGGTAACCGGCATTAAAAACAAGAAAATCGTAGTGATTTCGTAAGGAATCAAATCGACCCCAAAAACTATCGGCACCGCTGATAAAAGAATAAAAGGTGTAAAGGAAAGGATCTGTCCGGTGAGCATAATTTTAAACATCGATTTAAGTGCACTGCTCTTATAATTGATGTATAAATAGAGCAGCTTAAATATGCTGTATAGGATGCCAACTACAAAGAAACCGATAACAATCAGACGTATCAAGGAATATAAGGACCTATCCCAGGAGTAAATAACTAAACTTAAGGTTGCCAGCATCCCTAACAAAATGACGAACCCATAAAAAATCTTAATTAGAAAAGTCGAAAGAAATAGAACATTAAATCGTTTCAGATGCACTTGGAGAAAATGGATAAACACCAGCGGGATTAAAGGTAACAGGCAACTCATAGTAATTCTAGCGATGAGGTCTGATCTGCTTGAGGCATATCCCGCAAAGTACGTTACGCCCACCAATAAAAAGAACAAAATTAGTAGTTCTGCTGCGCGTTCTCCACTTTTTCTACGGTATAAAAGAAGACTCAACACGGCCAAAAAAACAAAGGTCGCTCCAGGAACTACAAGCTGAGTAAACGTATGATATACGGAGGATTTATTCTTGATATCATAATGTTCTGCCACCAGAGCACCCTCTCTAGAAATACGGAGGAGGTCAATGGAATGAACTTGCGTCAGATTTCCATATCTCACGGGTCCATCCACTTTCTCAATCGGTGTTCCATTAACCGCTACTATGATATCTCCTTCTCGCAGATTCTGTTTATAACCTTCACTGGAAGCATCAATCTCTGCGATAAAATATTGTCCTTGTTCATTCTGCGCCAAGCCGACTTCAAGTAAGAGGTTGGAGTGAATGATCCCCACAAAATGAATGATAAGAAACGCAAAAATACAAAGTGATCCTGATATGTAAACATAACGGAGCTTCACTCTCATTTGAATCCCCCGGAACAACAAAATTATACATATTTGTAATCCAATCCGTGTATTCTCTACCATTTTAAATGAATTCAACAGGGAATAATATACTTTTATGCATGATATTCCTTCATTTATAGACGAACGCGCAAAGCTATTGCCCTAAACTGATCGACTGCCGTTTTATCTTGAGGTTTCGATTCAGCATCCAGATGGCCACAGCGCCATATAAAATCACTGGGACCCAACCACTCTCTCCAGCTACATACTCCAGCATCGGTGATGAACTGGAAGTAATATTGCGCAACACACTATCCACCGCATTATTAGCTCCATGCAAAAGCACTGCCGGCCATATGCTGCCAGAGGTCAGACGCAGTTCATTAATAATGATTCCCGCAAATACAACGGATAAGGTGAACAGGGTCAACACAAGCCAGCGGTTTCCTGAAGAATGATAGGCCCGCGGGCCAAGAATCGCCGGATAATGCCATATCGCCCAGATTAAGCCCATTGTTATACTGGAACTAACTCTTCCCATCCATTGAAAGCGCGGGAGCAGCCAGCCTCTCCAGCCTATTTCTTCACCCAAAGCGGATAGCGAACCCAGAACAATATAAACGATCAAATATATAGCAGTCTTGATCCATGAATCTGGAGGCACCAAGCTTGATGCCCATCCTGTCCAATAGACAGCATATCCCGCTCCCAGTGAAATTACAGGAATGACTAAAGCCAATACGTATTCTTTCCCTCCTCTAAATTTGAAGCCTAATCTCCTCCATCCCTCAGCATGATAACCGTCTCGCACAATCAAAAACATCATGAGACATACTGCCAGTAACGGAGTGAATCCGTACAAACCTTGTGCTGATTCTGGGAGTAGCAGCATTCCAAGCGCCATTGCCCACACGATAAAAATAAATAGAAGAGATTGTTTCTTGTCCGAGAGCAATACTCTCACCTCACTTTTTTCGTTTTATAGCTTCCTATTTTTCCTATATAATCCAATTCTACAACGACAGTCAGGACCTATCACCGAAAACAACTGCCGTTAAAACCACAAATATATTGCGGTGGTACGTGTGTGTACCGCAATATAAAGACTTTTGCACTTCACAAAAAAAGTCGATTAGCGCTCCTGGATCCGTAGCAACCAAGGGCTGGCATAAAATTCAAACTACCTTCTCATACTATGGGGAGAATATGGAGGTGAATGTCATACCTAAAAATAATGCCAGTCCCAAAGGTGAACCGGGAAAACATCAACCGAGTAAGAAAAACAACGCACAGAATAACAATAATTTTAATGAAGCGGCTCAGATGGTAAACATCGATAAAGCTGCCGATTACGTCCCCAGCTTAAACGGTGTCTCTAAAACAGACGTCTAAAGTGCATTGCTAAACCAAAAAAACACTCCTCAGAATATTCTGAAGGAGTGTTTCAATTCAAAGATTATATGCGATACGTTAAGCCTACCACACCGTTGCTGTAAGCTTTTGAGTCCACAAGCTGAAGAGGAACCAGATTCGTGATTTCGTCAAAAAGCCGCATTCCAGAGCCAACGACTACGGGACAAATATTAAGCCTAAGCTCATCTAGCAGTCCATTCATCAATAGGGATCGAACTAATCTCGGACTGCCAGGAATCTGAATGTTCTTTCCAGGCTGTTGCTTTAGCTTCGTAATTTCCTCGAAGAGCTTCCCCTTAATCAACGTCGCAGGTTGCCATTTGAGCTTATCCTCCGTAATTGTACTTGAGACCAGATATTTAGCAGAACGGTTCAGAAATCTTGCCATAGGCAGATCGTCACTCTGATGCTGCCAGAACTGGGCTAGCATTCTGTAAGTACGTGGTCCAAGCAGTACAGTGTCCGCCTGAGCGACACCTGCAGCAATCGTCTCGTTCATTTCAGTACTCCCCCACTTCTTAGGTGAGGCTTCAAGCGAGTCTACCACTCCATCCAGCGACATGAATAATCCTGCCACGATCTTTCTAGTTGAAGCTTCTGCATCTTGTACATAATGTTCTACGGACACACTCATCGCTCCCTGTATCAGGAATGGAGACTTAATAAATCAATCAGCAACTTGCTTGTTCACTTCAATTTTTCTAACTCAACGGTCACTTTTTCAATCAGACTCACGAAAGATACCAGTTCTTGAGAGCCCTTCACCTGATCTCTGGAATACATAGAATTGTGTTCCGACTCTTTTTTCACCTTGGACAGTGTGGAGTTGATATTATTCAGCTTCTCATCAATCGTACCTACTGAATCTTTAGAGCGACGCGCTAACTTTCTTACTTCATTCGCAACAACTTCAAAGCCTCTTCCATGCTCCCCTGCTCTTGCCGCTTCAATCGCCGCGTTTAAGCCCAAAAGATGCGTATGATCAGCCACTTCTCTAATCATTGTACCCACTTGATGAATAGACTCTACCTCTTTGTCGAGATATAACACAGTTTGATGTGTTTTCTCTTGATAATCAGCATTCTTACTAGCTAATTCCTCTATAGATTCACTGCTGTCTTTTAGTTGAACCATTAAGGATACTAATTCTTGAACCGCAGAACTAACCCCTGTAAGCAAGTGGTTTTGCTTTTCCAATAAATTTTCTATTTTCGCTTTTTCATCGACTTCGTAGGCTTCAAGAACCAACTGAGAATCCAGATTAAACATCTTAGTTAATGCATGAATGACGGGTTTCCACTCGGTCGGTAATATCCGTTCAAAATAAGCTGTAGCGAGATCCAAATATAATATGTAAGTGCCCAAATACCAATTCGTTGTCAGACCAATACGCGAGTGAATTTTACCAATAAGCAGGCGTCTTTCAATAAATGCTTCATCAATCACACCCGATGCCATGGATAAAAAATACCACTGTTGCGTTTCCTTCAATCGATCAAGTGTACTGTGCTGTTCAATGATGTGGAGTAGCTCAGGCTCCTCAATCATCTGTTTATACAATTCATCTACAAGCGAGCTAACGATTTGCTTGAATTCTTTTTCCTTACTTTTCAATACATTTAAATCAGCCTCAGTAATCCCAATATAGCTAACTTGCTGTTGTCGCTCTGAACTAAGATTGATCATAATTTGGTCAACTTCCCTCTCATACTGTTTATATAATGATCATCGCATCTTCCATGCCATCCCCTATGGCATCTATTTATCTTGATAATAAAGGTATTATTTTAATAAATTTTAACACTATATTTACTTAAATAGTTTATTAATTTTACAAACTTTGCATTTCGCAGCATTATTCTTAGATCACACTAAAAAGAGGAGCTCCTATAAAGGAAGCCCCTCTTAAAATTATAATTTTACTATACTGCAACAACTTGTTGCATCGATTCTAATGTCATCCTGTCAATAAACTTTCTGAATTTCTCTTTCCCTTTGGCGTTGGCCTTATAGTAGTTAATCAATGACAAAATCAGTGGAATGAGTTGATCCTCAGTCAGCCCTGATCTAAAGGATTGTGCGATTGAAGTCTTAAGCCCCTTAGGTTCTCCTCCAACAAAAACCTCATAAGTATTACGCATTTTCACAACGCTGATATCTTTCAACAAGGGTTCACTTGTTCCGAGTGCACAGCCCGCATAACCAATCTTCAGTGGCAAAGGTGTTTCAATCCCTGCTATAGACTGATTTAATTTCTGTGCAACTGCCAGCCCCGCATCCTCGGCCCCTCTGCAAAAATTACAGGCAATCAGGCTTTTCGTGACAAATCCCGCTGGATATACTTCCAATCCTGTACGCTCAAGTTGTTCCACTATCTCTTCTCGTTTCTCCAGAGGCACCTCCAAATAAAGCTGTTTAAAAGGTGTCATTTCAATTTTCGCATTCTTCCCTACAATAGCCCCAATTGTAGCCAGCTGCTCTGGTGTAAACAGGCTTCCCCCCACTTGAATTGGCGGCGCAACTGCTATTTTCGTTATCTCTCCCATACTTATCCCCGTCTCCATTCCTCTAGCCATTTAGTTACGGATCTTCACACGTTGCAGACGAAGTGCATTAAGAACAACGGAAACCGAGCTGAGAGCCATTGCCGCCCCCGCTACCCATGGAGCTAAGAAACCCAGTGCTGCAATCGGAATGCCAAGTGAGTTGTAACCAAGTGCCCAGAATAGATTTTGTTTAATATTAGTCATCGTTTTACGGCTCATGTAGATAGCATCTGGAATACTGGATAAATCGCCACGCATTAAAGTAACATCCGCAGCTTCCATAGCCACATCCGTACCGGTACCGATTGCCATCCCAATATCTGCAGTAGCAAGAGCAGGAGCATCGTTAATGCCGTCCCCAACCATGGCTACTATTTTTCCTTCCGCTTGTAATTTTTTCACTTCCTCCGCTTTTCCTTCTGGAAGCACTTCAGCGCGTACATGATCAATGCCAACTTGGGCTGCGATCGCCTTTGCTGTACGTTCGTTATCACCGGTGATCATGATGACCTGGATTCCCATTCCTTTCAAGCGACTGACAGCAGCCTGAGAGGTTTCTTTAATCGTATCCGCTACAGCTACCATACCCACGTACCCTTTATTTATAGCAACAAGCATTGCTGTTTTACCGGATTCTTCTAAGGTAGACATGATGTTATAGGCATGACTTGCCTCTACTCCGTATTGGTCCATGAGACGCCGAGTACCAATTAACAGCTCTTTACCTTCCACGACAGCCTTGATCCCAAACCCCGGAATGGCTTCAAAAGATTCGGTCCCTGGCAATTCAATATTTTTATCCAAGATGCCTGCGACAATAGCTTCTGCAAGTGGATGTTCTGAATTCTTCTCCGCTGCACCCACCAGTCTAAGAAATTCTGTCTCATCACCTTCAACCAAAATATCGGTAAGCTCAGGTTTGCCCTTTGTTACTGTACCTGTTTTATCTAAGATGATCGTGTCAATTTTATGCGTTTGCTCTAAATGTTCTCCGCCTTTAAACAGGATTCCCCATTCAGCTGCACGTCCGGAACCAGCCATAATGGAGGTTGGCGTAGCCAGACCTAAAGCACAAGGACATGCGATAACCAGAATGGCGATTGCTTTTTCCAAGGCTCCTGCAAAATCACCCGGTGTTACGAAGAAGTACCACACTAAGAATGCAATAACTGCAATCCCGACAACGATAGGAACAAAAATACCGGAAATGACGTCAGCGACCCGTTGAATAGGGGCTTTCGAACCCTGCGCTTCTTCAACCACTTTAATAATCTGTGCAAGAGCAGTTTCTTTACCTACTTTGGTTGCTCTGATTCGAAGCATTCCCATCTTATTAATTGTCGCTCCAATGACGGAATCTCCGGCTTTCTTTTCAACAGGAAGGCTTTCGCCTGTCAACATGGACTCATCTACCGACGAGATCCCTTCCAGAACTTCACCATCCACAGGGACTTTATTCCCTGGACGAACAAGGACTATATCACCTGCAATAACTTCCTCTACAGGAATACTTAATTCTTCACCATCGCGGACAACCAAAGCCGTCTTAGCTTGCAGTCCCATCAAGGATTTAATCGCTTCCGATGTCCGTCCTTTTGCCAAGGATTCGAACAATTTCCCCATTAGAACGAGAGTAATCAATACTGCACTTGTTTCATAATACATTTCTGGTCCATGATGCGCGCTCCCACCATCAACAGCCCAAACTATGGTTAGGTACAAGCTGTAAAAAAAGGCTGCTGAGGTCCCCAGTGAAACCAGTACATCCATATTCGCACTGCCGTTACGTAGAGCTTTGTAGGCACCGATGTAAAACTGTTTACCAATATAAAATTGAACCGGTGTTGCCAAAACCAATTGGAACCATGGATTCATAAAAAGATCGGGCAGCCATATCCACGAAGTGAACGAAAAGTGGCTCACCATCGCCCACAGTAGTGGAAACGATAGAATTGCGGAGATCAGAAGCTTACGTTTTTGCTTGGATAAATCTTGTTGTCGCTGCTCTGAGGGGTCACCTTGCTCCTGTTTGGGAACAGCTTTGTATCCAAGCTTCTCTACCCGCTTCTGCATATCAGATACAGAAACTTCAACGGGGTTATATTCGACATGGGCTGTTTCCATCGCAAAGTTCACATTAGCCGTGCTTACGCCTGGTAGCTTATTCAGAGTCTTTTCAATTTTCAGCGCACAAGCGGCACATGTCATACCTACAAGCTGTAAATCCACAGCTTCTTTAGCCGTGCTATACCCAAGCTTCTGAATACTTGCTTCCATCTTAATTACGTCCACTATGTTCGGATCATAAGTCACTGTAGCCCTCTCCATTGCGAAGTTTACGTTGGCTTCACTTACACCTTCAAGTTTATTCAAGCCTTTTTCTATACGGTTTGCACATGCTGCACAAGTCATCCCTGTGATCTGAAGTGACGTTTGTGATTGCCCCGCCCCAGTAGTAGCCATTATATAAACACCTCTTCCACTTTTGTGATGATTTTCATGGTTTGTATCATCTTCTTCTTGATGTTAGTATACCCCCCTACCCTATATTATGTCAAGCAACAAGCTCTACTGCAAATACCTAAAAAGGAGCATTCTCAGTAACAGAAATCCTGTTTCTGAGAACACTCCCTTTTTTCATTCGTCTGATTTGAAGCACTCTCTACTAGGTTAAGCGGCCATTTCACGACAAACTCTTGCACAGGCAAAACATGCTTCTGCACATTGCTGGCAATGCTCGTGGTCATGTCTTTTACATTCGTTTCCACAGTCTTCACAAGCCTCTGCACAAGCTAAACATAGGGCTTTAACATATTTACTATTCATCGACATGGCATGCGCCGTGAATCCGCATATCTCTGCACATTCACGATCAAGACGAATGCACTCCTTCATCATGGCAACATGGTCTTCCTCCAAGCAAGATGAGTAACAGTGATTACAAGCAACCATACATTTTAAACACTCTTCAATACACGCTTTATAATCTTGATGTGACATCGTATAAGCTCCTCTCAAGATGTAATTTAGGATAGTCCCCTACTCTATATATACCCAATCTTGAGCTAACTTATCATGCTCTGAGAAATTGCCGGATGATGATTATATAAAGTCCTGAGCCTTAGACAAGAAGCTGCTTCTCAATTTCTTGACGATTGAACACAAATCCGAAGAATACCTGATTGTTAATGAAAATGGTAGGAACCAGCCTTTTTCCTGTTCGATTAAATAGTGTATCTGCGTGCTCAGGATGATCTGCAATATTAAATTCAGTAAATGGAATACGATGCTCACTTAAGAACTTTTTAAAACTTCTGCAATCCTCACAGGTCGGTGTTGTAAATACCTCTACATTCATATGGATCTCCTTCCTTCAGTATATTTTCTAATATTGTTAGTATACCCCCCTATACTATATTTGAATCTAACAAAAAAGGATTCACCAACGAATCCTTTCTATTATCCATTATTTAATTAATTTATTGATGGTAATTAATAACTCGTCTAACACTTCATTTTCACCATCTTGGATTCGTTCCACGACACAGCTCTTCATATGATGTTCTAACAAAAGCTTTCCTACGCCGTTCAAAGCAGATTGGACCGAAGAGATTTGATGCAGCACATCATCACAATAGGTGTCCTTTTCAATCAATCCTTTTAGCCCTCTTACTTGTCCTTCAATTCTATTGAGACGGCTAACCAGGTTCTTTTTAGTCTTCTCAGAGTGATGACTTTTTCGTTCACCCGTGCTACATGATTCGTGCTCATGCGTATGATCTTCCATGCACCAATCACTCCTTTCCATATAGTTTTATTATACTATAGCCCTCCTATTCTATTCAAAATATAAAATACCGTTTAGACTTTCATCACTTCATGGAATATCACCGATGTCTCAATTTGAATAGTAGTATGCTGGATTTTGAAGCGTTCCGCTATTAACTGAATAGCTTGCTGTAAAATACGTTGATCATCCTCCTGATCATTAATTAAGAGATGACAGCTTAGTGAATCAAGGCCGGAGGTAATCGTCCAAATATGAAGATCATGAACATTTATAACGCCTTCGATATTTTCTAGAACTGCCTTCACCTCAGATGGATTCACTGTAATCGGAGTACCTTCCATAAGAACATGAACGGTATGTTTGATGATTCCCCAAGCGCCTCTAAGAATTAACAGAGCAACTAGTACGCTTATAATCGGGTCGGCAATATACCAACCGAAAATCATCATGACTAAACCTGCGATAATAGCCCCTACGGAGCCTAATGCATCGCCAAGCACATGAAGATAAGCACTGCGAAGGTTAATGTTATTCTTTACATCCCCTTTTCTCATAAGAGACCAAGCACTAGCAACATTGGCTAAAAGACCTATACATGCGATCAGCATCATAGAACCACTTGCAACCGTAGGCGGCTCGAAGAATCGGCCATAAGCTTCCACGATGATAAAACCAGCAACTACAAATAAGGTGACCCCATTCAATAGTGCCGCTAGAATTTCAAACCGATGAAATCCATATGTTTTATTAGGAGAGGCAGGTTTAGTTGCAAACCAGACCGCTACTAAGCTTAATGCTAAGGAGCTTGCATCGTTTAGCATATGCCCACTGTCCGATAGCAGCGCTAAGCTGTTAGTGACCAGTCCGCCAAAAAACTCCAAAAACATAATTCCTACTGTAATTATTAATGCAATCATTAGTCCTTTTTTGTTTCCGCTAGGATCAAAATGATGATGACCGTGAGGTCCATGGGAATGATTGTGATCGCTGTGATCGTGATCGGAGTGTTGCCCGTCTACATGCTCAATCTGATGATTGTGATTATTCTTCTTGTTCTTCATGATTTACCTCCTATTTACCTTCAGCAAAATATTATTTGTATGCGCGCGCAGTGGTATTCAAAAGCTCCAGATCATAATAACATATGAACAAGTGCTCATATGTTATTATGATCTGGATTTTTCTTCTTGTCAATAATTAACCTAAGGGGTATAGTCTCTTAAATCTTGAAAACGCAAAAAAACATCTCTATACAATTTCTGTATAAAGATGTTGTAGTTTATCTTTCACTTCTTAATCTTAAAGGGAAATCGCTGCTTCTAATGCAACTTCCATCATGCTGTTGAAAGAATTTTGTCTTTCTTCTGCCGTGGTTACTGCATGGGTAACTAATGAATCCGAAATGGTAAGAATACATGCTGCTTGTTTACCTAATACTTTCGCATTATGGAACAGTGCATAGCTCTCCATTTCTACACATACACAACCATGCTCATTGTAAAATTCATTGTGGCCTGGCACGTTGTCTTCATGATAGAACACATCGCTGGAATGAATTCTTGCAGTCAAAAGTGGCTTATTAATGCGTTTTGCTGCTGCTTCAATGATCTCATTCAATTCTTTACTTGGCAGTTGCACGTCTCCTTCTACACCACTTTGCACATAGGCGTATGTAGATTCACTCCAAGCACTATCCGCCAGCACTACGTCAAATAAGTTCAATTTATCTGTGTAGGCACCTGCACTACCGATGCGGATGATGTTCTCCACACCATAGTTTTTGTATAGTTCATAAGAATAAATACCGATACTTGGCATTCCCATTCCCGAACCCATTACTGACACTTCTTTACCTTTGTAAGTACCTGTATATCCAAACATATTCCGTACCGTATTAAATTGGGTTGGGTTCTCCAAATAGGTTTCTGCGATATACTTCGCTCTTAACGGATCTCCTGGCATTAATACTGTTTTGGCGATTTCACCATTCTGTGCTGCATTGTGCGGTGTTGACATGATTTATTCCTCCTAAGTTTGTTACTCCACTACTATCTTACTATACCATCCATGAATTTAAATATACGTTTAAAATATTCTTTTGTTTCAACAAAAAAAGAACTGATTCTCTTACTACAATTTATTCGCAAACTCGTTAAGCTTTTGGGACATCATTTTTATTTCCTCAATAAATGCAGAAGTATGCTGAACAGATGCCGCCTGTTCTTGTCCGATCGCAGCTATCTTCTCTATCGAGTTAGCCATTTGGTTCGTAATCCCCTTAATCTGTAGCATGGTTTCATTTATATTTTGTGTTGAGGAAACGGTTTCCCGTGAAAATTTTCGAATTTCCTTGGCTACGACTTCAAATCCTCTTCCCTTCTCACCTGCATGCGCCGCTTCAATGGCTGCATTTAGCCCGAGTAAATTCGTTTGGTCAGCAACCTTTTTAATAATCGATAGGACCTCTGTAGTATTCTCCACATCTCTTCCAGCTTGCTGGGATTGTATAAGTAGTTGCTGAGTGTACTCCGCAAGTGAACTTGCGCCATATGAAATATTATCAATTTGCTCATTGGCTTGGGTTAGTGATTCTGAGATCTGTTCTACAATAGCTTTTAATTCACTTTGTCTGCGAATCTGAACTGCAATCCCGCCAATGACTTGACCCGTTTGATCGTGAAGAGGTGTCGCAGTACCCGTAAACTCGAATCCATAGAAGTTGGCCGGCACATCGGACTTCAAAGCTTGATTATCTCGCATAGCTAAGTAAAGTGGTTCTTCTTTGTTTAACAGTTGACCTTCATTAATGTTTAAATCAATGGTGTCGCCAGGAAAATAAGCAACAAACCTTTCCAGATCACAGATGGCTATGGATAAATCAGCCGGAATAGATAATTTAATAATAGGTATAAACGAGATAAATTTGTTTAAGGATTCAATGTTGTTAATCACAAAAATCTAGTCTCCATTCCAGCAAAAAGAATTTTCTAATCATGCTAAATTCTAAATTTTGCTTAGTTCATATTTGAAATATGTATTCGAGAAATCCTCATAAAATCCTCCAAAAAAGTTTACAAATCCCCTTTTTTCTCATACAACATACGGATAACATAACAAAAGCCCCCACTTTGAAGTGAGGGCTTTTGATTTCTTGCTTTTATTAACAGTATCGATTAGTTACGGATCAGATAATCAAATGCACCTAAAGCTGCTGTTGCACCTGATCCCATCGAAATGATGATTTGTTTATAAGCACTATTAGTGCAATCGCCAGCAGCAAATACTCCTGGTACATTTGTGGCACCATGGCTATCTACAACGATCTCGCCAACGCGAGTACGTTCAACCATGTCACCTAACCAATCTGTGTTCGGAACCAAACCGATCTGTACAAACACACCCTGTAATTCAATATGGTGAGTTTCTTCTGTCGCACGATCGATATAAGAAATACCATCTACCTTATCCGTTCCAGTAATTTCTTTCGTTTGCACGTTCTTAAGCACAGTAACGTTAGGTAGGCTGTAGAGACGATCTTGCAGTACAGCATCCGCTTTGAGCTCTGGAGCAAACTCCAGAACCGTTACATGCTTCACTATACCCGCAAGGTCAATCGCTGCTTCAATCCCTGAATTACCGCCGCCGACAACGGCAACATCTTTGCCTGTAAATAAAGGACCGTCACAGTGTGGGCAGTAGGCTACGCCTTTATTCTTGAATTCAGCTTCACCAGGCACACCCATATTGCGCCAACGAGCACCTGTCGACAGGATGACCGTCTTACTCTTTAGAACAGCACCGTTCTCGAGCTCAACTTCAATTAAATCATTCTTATCTAAACGTGTGGCACGTTGTAACTTCATCACATCAATACCGTACTCTTTCACTTGCTCTTCAAGTTTAGCCACTAGCTGAGGACCTTCAATGTAATTAACACTGATAAAGTTCTCAATGCCAAGGGTATCGTTGACCTGACCGCCTAAGCGTTCAGCGACAATCCCTGTGCGAATCCCTTTACGTGCCGCATAAATTGCTGCACTTGCACCTGCTGGGCCACCGCCAACAACAAGTACATCATAAGGAGCTTTGTTGTCAAACTCTGATGCATCCACAGTACTACCCATTTTAGCCAGAATTTCTTCAACCGTCATACGACCGCTTTCGAAAAATTCACCGTTAAGGTAAACGCTTGGAACAGACATAATTTCTTTGCGTTCTACCTCTTCTTTGAACACTCCGCCGTCAATCATAGTATGGGTAATGCCAGGATTGAAGATACTCATTAGGTTCAGTGCTTGTACAACATCAGGGCAATTATGACAGCTTAGGCTGACATAAGTTTCAAACTTATATTCGCCACTAATGCTCTTGATCTGATCAATAACACTTTGCTCAACCTTAGGTGCTCTTCCGCTAACTTGCAATAGAGCCAACACTAATGAAGTAAACTCATGTCCTAGCGGAGTTCCAGCAAAGGTAACGCCTGTATCTTCACCCACACGATTTACGCTAAAGCTTGGGGTTCTAGGCAGTTCGGTTTTTTCTACCGTGATCCTAGCTGACATTTTGGCAATTTCATCAACCAGCGCTTCCATCTCTTGAGATGCTTCGTCAGAGCCTGCACTGATTTTCAGTACTACGTCGCCTTCCAAGAGTTCTAGGTATTGAGCTAGTTGAGCTTTGATTTCTTGATCTAATTTCATTTAGCTTTCGCTCCTTAAATCTTACCTACAAGATCGAGACTTGGTTTAAGCGTTTCTGCACCTTCGGACCATTTTGCTGGGCAAACTTCACCTGGATGATTGCGTACATATTGTGCTGCTTTGATTTTGTTAACAAGTGCACTAGCATCGCGACCAATACCACCAGCGTTAATTTCAACGGTTTGGATAATACCGTCTGGATCAATGATGAATGTACCACGATCAGCAAGACCGTCAGCTTCGATCAGAACATCAAAGTTGCGGGAAATCACATGAGAAGGATCGCCGATCATAATGTATTTTACCTTGCCGATGGCTGCAGAGCTTTCATGCCATGCTTTATGTGTAAAGTGAGTATCTGTGGAAACGGAATATACTTCAACACCCAGTTGTTTCAGGGTTTCATATTGGTTCTGCAGATCTTCAAGTTCAGTTGGGCATACGAATGTAAAGTCAGCTGGATAGAAGCAAACTACACTCCATTTACCTTTAAAGTTTTCTTCTGTAACATCGATGAATTTCCCATCTTGAAATGCGCTTGCTTTAAATGGTAGGACTTCTGTTCCGATAAGTGACATATTATTTAAATCTCCTTTAAGTTTTATTTTTTGTGGATACAATATTCAAATCTGCAAACATCACATATCTGAATACTATTTGTAATTATTATAATTAACCAAATTAAGGCCTGTCAAGTTATTTATAATAATTCTAATATGATAATCGTTGTCAGTCGCTAAATGTTCATAAATTATCATACTTAT
Organism: Paenibacillus sp. RS8; assembly: GCF_041956825.1. NCBI lineage: Bacteria > Bacillati > Bacillota > Bacilli > Caryophanales > Paenibacillaceae > Paenibacillus > Paenibacillus sp. RS8. Next base: position 709,456 of record NZ_CP168131.1, read on the forward strand.
GAACTAGTATGGGTTAGTTTAGGCGTTTTATGTAGGGCAATTTCTACAATTCGAAGTCACCTGCTATGAGGTTGATTATTTTTAAGGACTCCCTCGCTGCCTTTGGGGTAGAATATCGATTTCCATTATATGTGATTAACGCCTTCCATAAAGCCCATCCTCTTGCTCTATTCCAAGTCTCTTCATCCATCTGTAATACATCCTTGAACACCTTTCTGCTATCCTCATCAAAAAAGGTCCATGCCATTGCCGCATCACAAGCAGGATCGCCTACACCCAAGATTCCGAAATCAATGACTGCACACAGCTTTCCATCTTTGACTAGTAAATTCCCTGGCGCAATATCTCCATGAATCCAAACCGGCTTGGAATTCCATTTAGAAGCTAATGCCAGTTCCCAGATTCCTCTCAATAGCTTCTCATTAAAAATATCTTTATTATGCTCAATCGCATGTCTAGACTCTTCATCATATACAGCTAAAGGTCCACCTCTATAGAAATTATGCTCTCCTGCTACAGGTCCTCCACTAGCATCAATAGATTGTAACTCTATTAAGAATGCTCCCAAATCTCTTGCAAACTGATTAAGATTATTAATATTTTGGTACGTTAATGTTTCACCCTCTACCCACTTATTGATAGACCACGGCAATGGATATTCTTCGTTAGGCTTCCCTTTGGCTAATGGTATTTGAATAGGTAACGTGAGTTCTTTACTTAATATGGGCAACCATAGTTGCTCTTTCTCTACTTGTGGAGCATAAGCTGCTGCACTTGGTAACCTCACGCTCATATGCTCGCCTAAATGAAACGTTCGATTATCATTCCCACTGAATTTTACTGGTCTAATCTCTAAATCGGACCACGCGGGAAATTGTTCATTAATTAATCTTGCAACTAAATCGACGGTAATTGTATTCATAAATACCTCGCTAACATAAGTTTTACTAGCCATTTCCAAAAGAGACATCTAATATTATGTTAGCTTTACTAGTGTCTATATGCAAACTATGCAATTAGATCGGTCGTAAAAGGGACAAGCTAAGCAAGTAGAAAGCTTAATATAATTACGAGGAAGAAGGGTGTTCCTTAATGACAAATAGCAGAACCAACGCTAAGGTGGACGGATTCTTAAGAAAAGTAAAACAGTGGCAGGAAGAATACGAGACGTTGCGAAATATCGTTCTTGACAGTGAGTTGTTGACCGAAGATTTTAAGTGGATGCATCCTTGTTATACGTTTGAGAACAAAAACATTGTCTTAATCCATGGATTTAAAGAATATATTGCACTGCTGTTTCATAAAGGTGTCTTATTAAAGGATACCCATGGGATTCTGATTCAACAAACGGAGAATGTGCAAGCTGCACGACAGATCCGGTTCACCAACGTTCAAGAGATCCTTGAAAAAGAAAGCATCATAAAAGACTATATTTATGAAGCCATCGAAATTGAAAAAGCTGGTTTGGAAGTGGAATTTAAAAAGAATACAGATTTCATCATTCCTGATGAATTTCAAACTAAACTCGATGAACAACCTGCCTTGAAAAACGCTTTTGAAGCCTTAACGCCCGGGCGGCAAAGAGCATACCTTCATCATTTTTCGGAACCCAAGCAATCCAAAACCCGTGTGTCTAGGGTTGAGAAATGGATTCCGCAAATTCTGGATGGTAAAGGATTGAATGATTAAGTTGTATATGAAGAAGCAACCTTAGATCGGTGAACAATCCGAACTGAGGTTGCTTCTTCTCTTTTTACTAAAAGACTTTATTCTACTTCAGGTAGGTTCCGGTTACTCCAATTCCACCGCTACCGTTCAATACATACACTCTTGCATTTCCTTTTCCGGAGCATACCAGAGTAATTGTGCCGTTAGTAACGTTTTTGGTATCGCCAGTCACCGCATCCACGTAAGTTCCATTCGGAATTCCGGTAAATGTCGCATTTCCTGAGATCGTAACTAACGCAAAGCTATCAATACCTTTCGCGCTGTCAGTATATCTTCTTTTAAATGCCAAATCACCGGATACATTTTCTGTGGAATACTGGCCTTTTTGCAAGGCTGGAACAGCTCTTCTGATTAAATTGAGTTGTCTGATATGTTTTGCCAAAGGATAGTTCAAGGAATCGGCAAGTGTGCCAGTAGCATTTGTATACTTACCGTAGTCCTGTACCGTAACGCTACCCTCAATATGATCTCCAAAGTAAGCACGCCCTGTTGAGCTTAGAGGTGCATTTGGACCTACATCGATGACTGATCCTTTTTTAAACTCGATTTCAGAACCATAATAGATCGCAGGTATTCCCCGGAAGGTGAACATCAGCGAGAGATTCTCAGCCCAAGTGTCTTGTGTCCCTGCAAATCGTTGATTCTCTGGGGCTTGGTCAGGTGCATAGTCATGAGAGTCAACATAAGTTACATTCCAAGTAGCATCGTTATAGTACTGATCACCGCTCTTCATACTGAATGCTTCCTGTGCAGTCTTGAATGCCCAATGCATTGGGAAGTCAATAACATCCATACCCGATTTCATCGAATAGTCAGGTGCATGATAATTATTGCCTATTAAAAAAGCATTATTTGAGGTTGGTTGCCCCGCTGTAGTAGAGTTATCTGCCCACTCTTGTTCTACTGACAGCTTGTTGGAAGCGTAGTCATTTTGTCCGTCACCCGGATAGGCTTTCGAGCTTTTCCATGTATAGAATGGAGTCGATATTGCCGGAATTCCACTATTCCATACATCTCTATACCGAGTAGCCACTTCACCAAAGACAAAGAAGTTTGAGCCCCCTCTTGTTTTCCAGGCAGGAACAAAGTATTTGTTAAAAATATACCGGCTCACATGCTTCACAGTATCGACCCGGAAAGCATCAACACCCATATCAATATACTGATTATAGCTGTCAATTAGATACTGATTCACTACAGGGTTTTCCGTATTCAAGTCTACGGCGTCTCCTGCAATCTGTCCTGTCTGTACAGTGTAAGATTCCCAGGAAAGACTTTTTTCAGTATGATACATGTTATTGTTGGTTTCCGCATTTTTCATGATTGCGAGTCTGGCCTGATATTGCTGATCAGGGGTCATCGTATCATAGTTAGCTGGCAGTTTATCCGTAATTTTAAGCATGTTATTTACGGTGTCCGCTGCAGTCGGATCTTTCTTGAACATAGGCAACAGATTCTCTTCCCCAAAATTACCGGTATGATTTACAACAACATCCTGAATTACCTTTATCCCTTTGGCATGAGCTGCATTAATTAATTCCTGATATGAAGCTCCTGCTGACTCATACCTTGGATCTACTTTGGAAAAATTAATCGCATGATAGCCATGATAATCATACCCGCTGGCATTCTGCACAACTGGGGTAATCCAAATAGCACTGAATCCGAGCGCTTTAATGTAGTCGAGCTTTTGAATCAGTCCTTTAAAGTCACCTCTCCAAGCTGGGTCTGAATCCGGATTGCCTGCCTTGGCATCCTCCCATGAATGCACGTTATTACTCGGATCACCATCATAGAATCGTGAAGTAATCACGAAATATATGGTGTCTTCACGGAAATCGCCTTTATTTCCAATCGTATAGACAAAGCTCTGTTTCGTTTCATTTCCGGCACCGTCGACCACCAAGAATTTCAGTGTCGTCGTCTTATTAATAAGAATGGACGGTCCTGCCAGAGCAGTTAAAGCATTGCCAGAGATATAGAGATTTGAACTAGTAGTTGGTTCCGTACCATTATCTGTGTAATATGCTGTGGTCGTTGCTGCTTTGTTATCTTTTATATTAAAAGAGACGGTAACCGCAGAGCTTGAATTCCCAACAGGTAGATTAGCTGTTATGGTTGGGGCTTGCAGGTCGAGATTTAGGTCAATGACATAAGCAAAAGTGCCTACACTGCCTGCTTGACCTAAGGAGTTAACACCAAAAGCCTTAATAGTTGTAGTAGAGGCTACTTGAATTGGTGTCGTGTACAAGGTAGAAGCTGTCGTAGGGGTCGACCCGTCTGTCGTATAGTAGATTTTATCGCCAGTATTGATACTGGAGAGCTTCACAGTTTGAGCAGAATCATATGTTTTCGGCGTAGGAGAGACTGAAATCACAGGAATCTTCGGAATTTCCGGATTAGCGTCATACCATACGTTATCTGAAGAATACCAGCCCTCTTTTACACTGCGGGACAAGTCAGCAGTCTGTTTGCCGTTGCCATCATTGAAGATAAGGCTTGTGCCAGTAGCGTTGGAAATAGTATAGCTGTACCAGTCATTTCCGTCCGATTTCATCAGAATTCCCGGCCAAGCCCCGCTTGTTGGAACCGTTGACGGACTCAGATTCCAGTAATGAATTCGGATCGTTGAACTCCAATTTGCTGGTTTCTTAAAATGAACCGTTAAGCCAGCCGTAGTTGGCGTTGGGGTTGGCGTCACAGTTGGGGTCGGCGTTGGTGTAGGAGTTGCAGTTGGTGTTAAGGTCGGCGTTGGCGTTGGTGTAGGAGTTGGTGTTACGGTCGGTGTTGGTGTTGGTGTTGGTGTTGGTGTTGGTGTTGCGGTAGATGTTGGTGTTGGTGCGTTTGAGAGAGTTACATAGTCAATATTTATATTCCCAGTATCATCCGAGTCATATTTGTAAGCGATCGTATTATTGCCTGCTTGTAAGGAGAGCGTTTCTGTTTGGTCCCCCCATTCATCCCAGTTTGCCAAGTTCGCTAAAGTGGTCTGCTTTACCTTTACTCCATTCACATAAATAGAAACTTTCTTGGCACTGCCCGTCGCATTGGCATAGTGGAGCGTTGCGTTATAGTCACCTGCAGCAGAAGACTGAACGTTAAAGGTGGTTGTTGCTCCTGTAGTTGTGTATCCATCAACAAAACCGGTGCCAGTATATCCGGTGTGATTCGTATTTATTTTTGCGCCACCTGACAAGGCTGCGCTCTCAGCTTCGTATTTACCAGCAACCGGAATAACAACCGTCCAGTTCTTCCCTCCGTTGCTGTCCCAACTATCCGTTGGGGCTGTGATGTGATAACAATATATAAGTGTGGCGCCCTCCTGAACATTGAGGTTGGCCGTAAATGTGGTCCCATTTTTAGTCATGACCGTGTCGGTAATATTCGTCCAGTTATTCGTGGTCCAATGTAGTGTTACAGCAGATGCTGTGGAGTTCGTATAAGAGACTGTATAATCAGTGTTGCTGGCTGAAGCCCCGCCGGATAAACCGAATAAACTAAAAATAAGCGAAAAAATGATCAACCAAGAAACAAACCGCCTAGATTGTTTACGTACCAAATAAATAACCTCCTCATTAATTTTTAAGTGCAAAATCCATTGTGCAAACGTTTGCAAAAATGAGAAAAAAAGAAACAATCTAACTTATACAATCTCCTCCTTCTAAGAAAACATGGAAAAACCTCATTGTATGCGTTTACAAATAGGATTGTTGAGAAATCCTCAGGTTACAGATAGCTCTATATCTAATGAATTTTCCCTGTTTATGATTATAGGCTCCAACCTTTTCCGGGTCAATGCATCTTTTAGGCTAAAAATATATAAATTTAGTGGTCTAATTTCAAAAGTTCAATCGTTTTCATTCATCAGTTGTTCAAGGCATTTTAAAAATTTTAAACTACCGCTATTTATAGAACTATAGTTTCCCGTTTGTTGAACGAATGATTATCAAGACTTGGGTGACAACTTCTTCGTACTTACCCAGTACTTCCGAAATCAGTTCTCGGGATCATGTACTTTATTCACCCATCCGTGTTTTCAATGGTTCTAAAACTTCCGTTAATGATACGGAAGACCCTCCCTTCTTCGCAATACTGTTTAAGACTGTACAAAAAAATAGCCCAGTTATAATTACATACGCGATAAAATGAGGTCACTTCCACCCATTTCATCTGACGAAGAATGATTGACCGTTGAAGCTGGAACATTCACGGTCTGTAAGTGCTCGATATTTGCCATATTGCTCATCCCTTTTTATAAGGATTTAATTTATGTAATTATTTGTATACAAAAATTATACCATCAATCATATCAACTCTGAGATAAACATTGGTGTAGCTCCATCCTCTGTATTAAAGCCAAATTTATTATAGAAATCCACTGCATGAGGATAAGAAATTAATACTTTTGTTTTACACCCTTTATATCTATCAAGCATTATATTCATCATTTCCTTACCTATACCGATACTCTGATAACTCGGATTAATAAGCATATAATGAAAATATACCGTTAAAACACCATCTGACAAAGCATTTATTAAACCGACAAGCTTTCCTCCTTCCCAAGCGGTAACAATTGAATGAGACCCTCCGATTGCTTGTAAAAGCTCGTTTGGATACTTGCCAGACTCCCATTCTACCGAAAGAAATAACTCTTGGAGTGCATCCTTAGTGATATCCTCTTTGCTTGAAGCGTAATAAATGCTCATTCTATACCTTCCTTTCATAAAACTAACTACGGCACAACATCTGTTTTAAACTCCCATTTGTCGATGGATTTGCAATCCTTAAGAAGCCATAAAATAATACCGACATAGCAATTTCGGATTTATCAAAGTGAATAATTACTTTATTTACCTCAATATACTCTTAAAAATATGTATAGATAATGGATTAACTGAAGTGTAATTTGTATTTATTTACACTAGAGAATTCTTGAGAATACTTCTTTTACCTAAGCATACTAATCCTAAGAGGTTTATAGCGTTAATCTGCCCGTTAGTTGAATAAAGGCAGCTGATGACGTTGACTGACGGCTGCCTAATCGTATTTGAGCTAACGCTACCCGTTGGTGTAATTATTCAAATATAATCAATGAATTCATTAGTTTTGTTATATCCATAAATTATGATGGAGTCGGTAGTTACTTCACCTGGAACATGTATTTTTTTGAGGAATTGAATTAAATCAGTTTTTATCAAGTCATCTTCAGCATGAATTTCTAACCACTCAATAAATTTGTAGCCACCATCTGAATAATGGTAATACCAATCTCCATCCCAAAGGCTGATATAGCCAGTATCAATGTCTTTAGTTCTCCATTTGGTTGGAAAGGCATAGTTGAGCATTGCTTGTCTTATTTCTTCCCATTTTGTGTTGTTCATTAAAGGTTTTAGTTCATTTGAATCCATATATTCACCTTTTTCTCCCATCAGTACTGCAAGTGTTTATTCCAGCTTATCATTTTCTCTTGTACAAAACTGCCCGTTAGCAGAACAAAGCTGCCGATTCAAGTCGGCAGCTTCGTTCTGATGTTATTGAGCTATAGTTTCCCATTAGCTTAATCGTTATTTATGATACGGTTCTCCGCGCTGTCTGTAACGGTAAGTTTTAGGGCCATCCTTTTGTGGGATGGCCCTTTCACTTTTCTCATTATGTTGAACTATGTCCCCCGTTAACGAGCCGCCAACATAAAAACAGAGCATCTGAGGTCGCGCCTCAGATGCCTTGTATTTAGTATTGTTTTATGACCTGGTTCAATTTTATAAATCTTCTACACCGGTGGGTAAGTTTTTACTCGCTACATTTGGCTTCGTGTACATTTTATTGAGTATGATCGTTTGCACGATAATGAATATACCGCCAACTGCCCAATATAATGGTAACGCGGCGGGCATCTGAAAAGAAAATACACCCATCATAATCGGTGACAACAATCCGATGAAAGCCATTTGGTTATTTTGATTTTGCTGATACTGCGCTGAAACGGATTGAGACACGCGGAACTGAACGTAATACACCGCAGCGGCAATAAGCGGCAAAATCATATCTGTTTTCCCCAAGCTAAACCACAGAAAATCGTCCGCTGCAATCTCTGGGGTACGACGAATGGCGTAGTAAAATGCGAGGGTGATCGGCCATTGAAGAAGCATCGGTAAACACCCCATATTTAAGGGATTAAATTGATGCTTCTGGTAGAGCTGCATCATCTCGACTTGCTGTTGTTTTTTTGCATCCGCACTGACGTCGTTCTTATACTTCTCCTTAAGTGCAGTTAACTCCGGCTGGAGGACGGCCATCTTTTCTTTCATGTCCATTTGTTTCTTGGTTTGATTCATCATGAGCGGCATGATCGCGAGTCTGATGATGAAAGTCATCAGCACGATCGATAATCCGTAGTTTCCGTGAAATGCATTCGCAAAGAATTTGATCAAGATCGAAAATGGATAAATAAAAAAGTGGTTAAATACCCCTGCTGAATCGGCATTAATCGAGTTTGAATGGGATGCTGTCGAACACCCGCTGAGCACAATGATCGGAATAACTCCAATCAACATGACGAGAATGGGCTTGGCCCATTTTTGAAACAACAAAATCTTTTTCATCGTTGTCCTCCCTAATTGAAAGTATGGAATATCAATGTGGGGAAGGACTATGGTCTTCTTCATTAGGTGCTTCTCTTCGTCTGGCAGTACGTACTATCCACCGCAGAATGCTGCTCGGTTGTGACAGTCTGACAGCCACAAACCAAGTTAAACCGGCTGGAGCAATTTCGTAACCCCAGTGAATCTCTTGTGTAGAAAAAAAGGTGAATGGAATTGACACTAAGGAATAGATGAGAGCGATCGAGAACGCCAATTGAACCAAGTCATAAAAATGCTCCAGTCAAGTTCACCTCTGTATGAGCAGTATTGGAAAAAATTTGAATAATGATTATACGTTTAAGAAAACTGTGTGGTTTCACTAACCTGCCCGTTAGTTGAACAAATAAAAAAAAGGCTGCCGAAGCAACCGCTATTCCACTAATGTGCCCCGCTAGCTTAATCGACATTACGCACCGAGTCCAATGGATTTAGCCTTGCGGGGTTATCTGCTGATTACGCCTCACCGAAAACCGCTTAGTAGACCAAGGAGAGCAGTAACGCGGCGTAGATACGATTTTATAAGCTGTCGGCACGGCAGCTTTTTCGACCATACTTTCTTTCAAATTCTTCTCTTACAGACTATGATTTATTAAATGAGCAATTTCTTTAACTCTCCCCATTGTAATTCCTTCTCTTTGTTCAACTGCAAGTGGATGATTCGTTTGTTCTAATTCTATTAACGGAACAGCACCAACTTCTTGTGTATGTACCATTGTCTTTAACGATAATGTGGTTATTGGATATATTGAAAGTTCAGTCGATAACCAACCAAAATAAGGTTTTTCAGTTTCCCTTCCCTCTACGTGCAGTAATTCATTAGATTTCAAAAAGTTCTCTTCACTAAGAGAAACCCAAACACTCCATATAAATTTCTCTTTACTATCAATTATTGGTATTTCAATATGTCCTCTAATAAAGAAATGCTGTTCATCAATTACACAAAAATCTCTAATTAATTCTGTTCTTTTCTCTTCTGGTACAGTGTGAAAATAATAGGGTGCTTCACTTCCGTAACATAAAGGAAGTTCATTTAATTCGTTGTTACAGTGAGGGCATTTCATGTTTTCTGCTCCTTATAGTTTCTCGCTGATTTCTTATAGCGTCTTATTCGCGAAATTACTGAGTTATCCTGCCCCTTACTTCAATAAAATGGGCAGCTAGCATCTGCCGGACATAGAAAGACCGCCATTGAAGGCGGTCTAAAAAATTTATCATTTTTGCCCAACAATAAGTCCTGGGGATTTTAAAAACCTGAGATGATTCGCTGTAAGCCTAATTAGAGCGTCTCAACCAATTTCTGAATCTTAGAGTGGGAAATTAAATATACAGGACCCATTATTTCTATTTTTCCGTCCTTTACACGCATTGCACTCTCCTGTTCTGCCGCATAAACATCAATCTCTTCAGACAAGGGGAACAGGTAACCTTGAACAAACGTAGCGTAGTCGCGTTTAGAATGAGATTCATAGGCAAAATGATCAAAGCCAATACCATCATAAATAGTACTTGTTTCAACTTCATTGCCAGTGTTTTTCAAGCATAACCATTTTGCAGCCATGTTTATCGCACCGGCGCTGGCACCCATTATAACGGCATTGCTGTTCTTAATAACATTTGATAATTCATAATCGGCCAAAAAATCGTTTTGCAAAACAGGATCTCCACCGCATAAAAAAATGACAGAAGCGTTGTGAATTAATCGCTGAGCATCTTCCTTCTGCATGCGGTAATCAATGAAATGATATTCATCAAAAATAATGTTAGCCTGATTTAACCATGTACATTCAGAAACATCATCAATGTTAATTTGCTCACCTGTATAACCAGACGGTTCAGCGCTAATCATAACAAGCGATTTTCTGTCTTGTATATCCTCATGCAAACAATGGACCAGCTTCTCTGGAAAAAAATTATTAAACCAACTGAGATAGTAGTGAGTACTCAAACTTAATTACCTCCATATGTATTTTTACAATTATAAAATGGAGTTACATATTAGTTATCTAATACGTAACTCCAATTATAAACAATAGCTTCTGTTAGTAGAATCTCAAGCAATGGTCTCCATTAAAAATTCGATCACCGGGTAAGAGATCATATGCCGATCACGGTAAATCGAGTTAATGGCATCTGGCTGTGTGCTAAGGATACCCTTTTGAAGAATGGCTGCTTGAAAGCCTCTTTCTTGTGCACCGTTTATAGTAAAGGTTATACAGTGTTCTGCAGCGAAGCCTGCAACGATAATAAATTCAACACCATGTTCACGTAGCACCTGTTCCAAATCTGTTTTCCAAAAAGCATTAGAGAACTCTTTTTCTATCTGGATATCCGTAGGTAACACTGTAATTTCCGGAATAATATTTCTTGCTTCTGGATCCGTATCTGCGTTTGCCCCTTCCACGTCTTTTATATGAACGACAATTTGGTCTTTTGCACGAAGTAACCCCGACACATGATTAATGTATTCACAAGCCTGGCTTACATTTAACTTCTCCATATGATCGTGTAAGAAAAGGTTTTGCATATCAATAATTAGGAATCCAACTTTTATTTTAAACTACCCCTCTCAGAACAAATATAGTTTCTATATTAATCTGGATGTAAGTTCAGCTCAAGGGAATAAATGAATTAGACTATTTTGTACAATAGCATCAGATGTTACGCCATTCCTCTTCATTTAGTTCGTTGTTAATGCCCACCCCAGCTAAGGAACCCATAGAAGCGGCAATAATGGCTTGATGAAGATGTGTTGCTGCATCACCGGCACTATAAACGCCTGGAACGTTCGTTTTACCGAGATTATCGACAATAACTGTTCCAGCTTCTGTGATCTCGCAACCGATGGCTTGCGGCAAATCTGATCCGATCATTAGCTTTGGTCTGAAAAATATCCCTGTACATACGATGCTAGTACCATCCTTCAGCACAACTTGCTGTACCATACCATTGTCAGATTCGATCGATTGAATCGGCAAATCATAGACCGGAATGTTATGTTGTTGAAGTTCCTCGCATTGTGCATTCGTCAAGTCATCAGATCCATTAGTACATATGGTAATGTTATTCGTCCAACCAGATATCACTTGGGTCATATGCGTTGCATCCGCTCCCTTAACAATTACTACAAGAGGCTGATCTCTTAGCTCCCATCCATCACAATAAGGGCAGATAAAGGCGCTTTTGCCATACACATCTGAGAGCCCCTTAATTTCCATCGGAAGATCCTTCATTCCTATCGCAAAGAGCAGCTTTTTACTTCGATAGGTCTGACCCTGAACAGTCGAAATTTGAAAATCACCATCGGTTCCCGTAATCGATATAGCGGTATCTTCCGCAAAAGTAACGGATGGATAGGCACTTATCTGCTCCTTCGCAATTCGTCTAAAATCGCTTGGACTTATAGGATCTCTAGTAAGAAAGCCATGTGTTTCTCGAGTAACCCTATTCCGGGCGCGTCCTTCATCAATAACAACAACGTTTTTTCTTGCCCTGCCTAGCACCAAAGCAGCATTGAGACCTGCCGGTCCTCCGCCGATAATCGCACAATCGTAATTCATTTTCATTCTTCCTTCACTTTTCAATTTATATTACAGATATTAAAGACTTATATTGTCCATTATAGTCTCAAAAAAAGAACGAACCTCACTTCGTTTTAATTAAAGACTTCACGAATCCATAATAACCTCAATATATATAAAAGGCAAGAATTTATTCTATTCAATCATTGCCCCTTCATAACCGCCTATAGTATTCTGAGTCTAATCATGCAAAGTCTATCCTGCTGAAAAAATATCCAAAGGAAGTCATACGCCTCATTAAGACAGCGGACCTGAACGGGGACAAAAAAGACGAAAACATAATACTTACGGACTCCGGAAATTTATTTTTAGTTAATTCTAAAAATGTTGTTGTACTTATTAATACAAACGTAGCCTATGAAGAAGATGACGCTTCAATTAAGCTTATTACCAAATCACCAAATGAAAAACATGTAGCTATACTTGTAGACTATTTTCCTTCCAATACCCAAGTCTATGTATATCGTTTAGAACAAGGAACATTAGTTAATAAGCTACAATTTATGGCTGACTATTCTGCTGAGATCGATGAAAAGGGCCGATTCCATCAATACTGGAAAAAGTACGCAACAGAAGGCGGATATAGTTTAGTCCATGGGACTTTTACATGGGAAACTAAAAACAACAAATACAAAGCTAGCGGTCAGTTTGTACTTCAATAACCAATTAATATAGCTCCTAGCGTAATCACCCACAATAACGGAATAGCACTAATAAAAAAGATAGTTAAAGATTTAAATCTAACCCTAAAGAACCAAGATAAAATCGAACAAATAACAACAGCAACTGGATACAATGAAACAATTATCATTATTGATATTCCCCATGCTGAGATCCCATTGTCAAAAACCATAAAGGATAATCCCCAAATTGCGAACCAAGGAATTAGAGATAATAAATATAAGACTTGAATAATAACCAGATAAAATTTCATCGCTTCAAATCCTTTGCGTTTTATTCCATGATTATACATCTGTGATCCATAGGGCGATAGCCCTGCAAAATGAATACAATATTAGAGGATGCTATTTACCTTCTAAAATCATAGGGCCCTGACGAAATATAAAACAACAAATAAGGATGTCTCAGAAGTATTAGCTCCAAGACATCCTTAAGTTATTTCATAATACACCCTATAAAAAGGGAGGCTCTACCTTCAATTAGAGTATTACCGGCCGGATTCTGCCGTCTTCCTCATAATGTAGCTCTGTAAATTTCATACTGCGTTTATGATCTACGCCGCCAGACAAAGATGCGTCATGGTAGAACAAATACCATTTCTCGTTAAATTCCACGATGGAATGATGGGTCGTCCAGCCGATGACTGGATTCAGGATCGTCCCTTGGAAGACAAAGGGTCCGCAAGGCTTATCACTTACCGCGTAGACGATCTTATGGGTTGTACCCGTGGAGTATGAGAGATAATATTTCCCCTGATACTTGTGCATCCATGGACCCTCGAAATACCTCCTGTCCTCATCACCCGCAAGAATTGGGTTTCCCTCTTCATCAGTAATAATGATTTCCTGAGGGGCAGATTTAAATGCCAGCATGTCTTCACTCAGCTCACCCACCCAAGGACCATAAGCCGGCTCCTCTGGGCTCTTTTCTACCGCATCTTGCTGAAAAATACCGTCCTGCCACTTTTCTAATTGTCCGCCCCATAAGCCGCCAAAATACATATAGGCTCTTTCATCCTCGTCCACGAATACAGCGGGATCGATGCTGAAGCTACCTTCTATATAGCTTTCTTGAGCCTGAAAAGGACCCGATGGTGAAGCTGACGTAGCCACTCCGATGCGGAAGATCCCCTCCTTATCCCGGGCCGGGAAAAACAAATAATATGTCCCCTGCCGGTATGCGGCATCTGGCGCCCACATTTGCTTCGAAGCCCAAGGCACATCCCGAAGATGAAGTGCCTCTCCGTGATCTACACAGGGGGATGTAGGATCTTCCAAGGAAAACACATGATAATCTTCCATCGCATATTGGTCACCATTATCATTTGTAGGTCCACCATGGTCGATATCATGGGATGGGTAAATATACAGCTTGCCCTCAAATACATGAGCGGAGGGATCGGCTGTATAGAGATGGGTAACTAACGGCTCATTTGGGGTTGCCATAATAGGATTCTCCTCCTCATTGAGATTACGCCTGTTGATTAGCCAAAAAAAGGTACAATAAGTCTCTTTCAGGGTATTTTTAGCTAATCAACAGGCCTAGATTGGAATAAATTAATTCCACGGTGCTGCCCTTATTCGAAGCCAGCAGCCGAGGTTATTCTTTGACGCCTCCGAGCGCTACGCCCGCAATAATGTATCTGGATAACAGGAAGTAAACCACAAACAGCGGTAAAGCTGTTAAAGCCAGCCCCATATAAATCGAGCCGAACTCCATCTTGTAGATATCACCTCGGAGCAAGCTTACCATGATCGGCATGGTGTATTTCTCCTTCTGCGTTAGCAATATCAGCGGCATGAACAGGTTGTTCCAATTGGCTACAAAGGCAAAGATAGCTTGTGTTGCTACTGCTGGCATCATCAACGGTAAGATGATCCGGTTGAATGTAAAGAACTCTCCAGATCCATCTACGCGTGCAGCTTCCACGATCTCTATCGACAGAGTTGCAAGAAGGTATTGGCGCATAAAGAACACTACCGCCGGTGCAGCAATCGCTGGTAGAATCAGCGGAAGAAAATTGTTGGTCCAATGTAACTTATACATGAACTGATAGAATCCGATAGCGCTTGCCTGGGAAGGAATCATCATCACGCACATGATAAAGGTAAAGAATGGCCCCCGTAGCTTCCAGCTGTAGGTTACGAGCCCATAGGCCGCCAAGGACGAGAAATAGACTGTGCAGAGGGTTGCAGAACTGGCGATAATGAATGAATTCATGAACCCTTGAAGCGGATCAAAGCTCTTATCGAGCAATACTTGCAGATTGCTCATCATATGGCTCGAAGGAAGCAGTGAAAGACCACTTTGGATTTCCGGTGTAGAGCGTGTGGCATTTACAAACATGACCCAAAATGGCAGAATACTGAGTACCGCCAAAGAGATGCAAACCACATAGATAATCGTCTTATTTATCTTTCGGTTAACGGTTCCGCTTTTCTGATTATTTGCCATGTGTTACGCCTCCCTCACGGGCTGCTATAGCAGCTTTTCTATACTTTTGCTTTTCTATTTTTTTAAGTCTTGACGCATCGCGGTCACGCATCACATAGAACAGGATTCCAGCCAATATCGCCGAAATCAAGAACATGATCATGCTCGCTGCTGCAGCACGATTGTACATATAGCTGCCCTTGAATGCTTGCCCATAGATAAACATAGACGTGGTAAGCGTAGAATCGTCCGGTCCGCCTGCAAGGAATAATTGCGGAATATCGAACATGGTCAAACCACCCACCATAGATGTAATCAATGTGAACAGCAATATCGTACGCAGACTCGGCAGTGTGATGCGGAAGAAGGTTTGAAACCCGTTCGCCCCGTCAATCGATGCGGACTCGAAGAGCGCAGGATTTATACCCATAACGCCAGCGATCAGGACGATCATGGTGTTGCCGTACCACATCCAGAACTGGATGAACGCGACAATGCCCCGTGCAGTCGTCTTATCCTGCAGGAAGAACACTGGAGCGTCTGTCCATCCCAACATTTGAAACAAACTGTTTACAGGACCCATCGGATAGGCGAATAAAGTGCTGAACAACACGGCAATCGTACTAGCAGTGATGATATTAGGCATATAGAGCAGAATCTTGAACAAGCCTTGTCCCTTTATGTTAAGACGCTTATTCGTGAACCATGCGGTTAGCAAGAGCGCGAGAAGCATCTGGGGAACAAAGTTAGTAATCCAGAGCAATCCGGTATTGAACAAAGACTTCCGGAATGAGGGATTATCAAAGAGAAGATCTTTGAAGTTTTGAAAAGGATTATCAAGAATATGGATTGGTTTGGGTATTATTCCTTTCATATCTGTGAATCCAATGACTGCGGTATATAAAATGGGATACAGTGAGAAAATCAGAAATGCAAGGACAAACGGGAAGGTAAAAATATAACCGTATTTCGAATAGTTCACATTTTTGCGGCGCATGCTCTCACCTCTTTAGTTGATATGAAGGGGCGGGATTACTCCCCCGCCCCTCCGAATCCTTCTTATTCGCTTTCAATGCCAAGTTGGTCTTTGACTTGTTGCTTAAAGGTTTCGATCGCTTTGGCACGGTCCTTGTTGCCCGCGGTGTATTCACGTACTTGATCACGCCAGAGCTTGTTGATTGTTTCGTCGTACTGGGTCAAGTTCTTACCTGAAGCGTTTGCATTGGCCGGTACAAACACATCGAACATATTTTGACCACCGAGCAGTGGAACTTCACCGTTTGACTTCGACATCACAACTGAGGATGCAACGCTGTCCTTGGTTCCTTGCTCGCCTTCCTTCATGGTACCGTTAGCCCAGTAATATTGGAGTCCCGTTTCTGAGGTGTCGAGTGTAACCCACTTCACAAAGTCCGCAACAGCCTGTTTCTTGGCCTCATCCTTCGTGACGTCTTTGTTGGCAAGCAGCCAAGTGCCACCCCAGAAGAAGCCTGTTGGTGGTTCGGAAACCGCCCAGTCGCCATTCGTGTCTTTTACTTGACCGTTCATCACGTAGTTGATGAGCCAAGCAGGACCGAAGAAACCGAAGATCGGTTGGGCGCCGGTACCGGACATATCCGCATACCATGCTTCCGTCCAGTCTGTCGTATCGTTATGATAGCCATTGTCTTTCAGCTTTTTAGAGAGATCCAGGAACTCTTCGCGCTTCGGATCGATATGAAGCTTACCATCAACAAGCCAACCCTTGTCCGAGCTGTTCTCGATTGGATGCCAGATATCTCCGTCACCGGAAACGATGCCGTATCCTTTAGCTTTCAGCTTCGCAGCTGCATCGTAGAATTTATCCCAGCCTGGTCCAATTTCATTCTTGATGGTGGCTGGATCATCTGTTCCAAAAACTTCCTTCGCAATGGAGCGGCGATAGATAAAAGCGCCGCCAGTCGCTTGATAGCCGAGGGCTTTCAATTTACCGTCTAGACTACCGATGTCAACCGAGTATTGGGCGATGCCAGCGTCTTTAACCATTTGGTCATCAAGGCCTATATCAGAATAGTTGGCTGCATAGCTTGAGGCGTCGCCTTGTGTATACTTGAGCACAAATGCTGATTCAGCTGCAAAAATGTCAGGGGCATCTTTGCCTCCAGCTGTCAGAGCCTGATCAAGAGCAGGCTGATAAGCTCCGTCAGTGGTTGCGATAACTGTAGTTTTGAACTCTACATTTGCGTCAGGATGGATTTCCAGATACTTCTTAGTCATGTTAGGAATTTCGTCCGTAAAGCTCCAAAGATTGATGGTGACTTTCTCACCTGTTCCTTTTGCTGGAGCTTCGGTAGTATTGGCTGCTGGTGCAGGCGCTGAACTTGGGCTAGATGAGTTGGAATTTGAGTTCCCACCACATGCTGCGAGAGCAGATGACATCACGAGCAATGTAGAGATCCCCACTAAACTACGTTTCATACTTTTCATACTTTGCCTCCCCTTTTATATTGATCCTCGGTTTTATGTAACCGCATACATAATTATAGAGCCTATGATTCTCTAGCATAAGGACACCCTCTTTAGGAAAACTTCCACTATTTTTAGATTCAGTTCTATACAACGCAAAAAAAAAGAGACATCAAGGCATCTGTACCTTGGCGTCTCCATTATCTGTTTATATTTTTGATCATTACTTATCCGCTTTTAGCGCATCATCCTGTTTCTTAATGAATTCTTCTGGCGTGACTGCTTCGCCGAACAATGCCTGAATCTGGTTCATGTGTATAGTAGAAGCGACGGGTTTCATTTGTGTATCCAGATAAAGAGTTACTTTATTTGCCTTATTTAACTCGTTTAAAAGATCAATGAACATTTGCGGTAGCTTGATGGTCGCAGTATCTACTTTGGTAGCCGGGATTACGCCAGCATTGACAACAGAATGCTCTCCCCACTTTTGAACGAAAAAGCTGACGAATTTTTTGGCTTCGAGAGCATGCTTAGAATTCTTGGAAACGAACAATCCAGTACCCGGACCACCGACCCAATCATCCACGTTGCCTTTGCCGCCTACAACTGTCGGGAACTTGAAATAACCGATGTTGACTTTAAATTCTTGGGCTATATCCGTAGTGGTCGTAAAATCCGGCAGCTCCCAAGTCCCTGTTACGAACATGGCTGACTTTCCATTCATGAACTGTACCTTGGCTTCATCATTGGATAAGCCGTTGTAACCTTTGATGAATGTGTTCAAGTTTACCAGCTCTTGCACTTGTCTTGCCGCCTCTAGCAAGGAAGGGTCTGTGAAGTCCTGATCCGCAACAGCCTTATCCATCAGGTTGGGTCCCCCAATACGATCAGCTAGATACATGTACCAAAAGGAAGCCGGCCAACCGTCCTTGCCACCAAGAGTAACAGGTGTTATACCATTGTTATTTAGTGTTCGAATGATCGCTTTGAGATCATCCAAGGTCTGGGGAGGCTGTAAATTGAATTCTGAAAATATCTCTTTATTATAATAGACTGGGACTATGTTCAGTTCGACAGGAAGAGCATATGTCTTCCCATCAAAGGAATATCCCTCCGTCGTACCGGCTACGAATTTCCCCTTCAGCTCATCCTGTAAAAGATCGTCTACGGCTGCAAGCTTGTTTCCTCTAACATAAGGATCCATAAAGCCTGCCGCCCAGGTGAATCCGATGTCCGGTAGATCATTAGATGCGGCAAGCACCTTCAGTTTGCTTTTATACTGCTCATTTTCAAGAACTTCCGTCTTGATGGTGATATTCGGATTAGCTTCTTCAAATTCTTTGATGATTGCTTTCACCATTTTGTTTTGCGCGGAGTTATTGCTATCCGGCCACAGATGCATCATTTTTAAAGTGATCTTCTCGCCGTCGCTCTTGGTGCTATTCCCTTGGTCCCCATTGCAAGCTGTTGTTATCAACAACAATGTTAAGAAAAGTGTACTGTATAAACCGATTCTCTTCGTAGATATTCCCCCCTTGCCGAGTCATTATTGAATATTCGCTTCTATACCATTCCTCATGGAAGAACGATACTGCCCTGGACTCATTCCTTCGTACTCCTTAAACAGCTTGTTGAAATACTTAACAGTCTGGTAACCGGTAAGGCTTGCAATTTCTGCTATGGGCAGATTTGTTTTCAGTAGTAATTCCTTCGACTTCTGCAATTTTCTGCGGGCGACGTATTCGCTGAAGTTCATCTGGCATTGCTCCTTGAAAAGGGAACTGAAATAACTCCCATTCAGATGTACTAGTCCAGCTACTTCCTGAAGGCTGATCGCCTCCTCTATATGCATTTCCACATAGTCTATCGCCTGGCGAACCGGGTCACTTAATGTGGCATCTTCATCTCTTATGGCCATTAATTGCGGATCGGCCATCTTCCGCATGAAGCCGATATGTTCCTGCTCTTCCCCTGCCTTCAGGGCATCCTCCACAGATGCGATCAGCTTTTCCCGGCTAGCTGGCTTGAGCAAATATTCCACTACGGACAACTGGATCGCTTGTTGAGCATACTCGAACTCCGCATGACCGGAGATGAGAATAACGGATGGCTGACGCTGTATTTTTTTATCCCTTATTTGACTAACTAAAGAAAGACCACTGATTCCCGGCATGCGGATATCCGTTATCATAAGTTCCACCGGTGTCTCCTCCAGAATTTCTATAGCGGAGATCCCATTGCTTGCCGTAAGGATCTCATATTGACCGGCTGCCCACACCTCAAGTATTTTCTTCATTCCTTCTCTTGATCTTGGTTCATCGTCGACAATAAGAATCTTTCGGCTTCTCATGGCGTTATGTCTCCTCGGACAGGAATTTTAATGTTTATACGGGTGCCTTGACCCTTACGGCTATCTATGGTCATTACTGCACCCTGTTCGTTTTTTCCTGAAAAAAACAGTTGAAGCCTTCTATGCACATTGGCAATTCCAACGCCGGAATCTTTAGAAGAAGACACCTTCCCGCTTTCTAGCCCTTCCACAAGAGAGCGCAGCATCTCCTCGTCCATTCCCATCCCGTCGTCTTCCACCGTAATGGTGATCCATTCTTCGTCTCCAGCGACCGTTAGCTTTATCCATCCCGGTTCAATCTTGCTCTCGACCCCGTGTAATACAGCGTTTTCCACGAGCGGCTGGAGTAACAATCGGGGTAACTCCACATTCGAAAATTCAGAAGGAGCAACAATTTCCCACTCCAAGCGATCTTCAAATCGCATCTTCATAATAAGCAAGTATCGCTTTACATGCTCCAGCTCATCCTGTAACTTCACCCATCCCCCTTTACTCGAACCGGTGATAGTATAGCGGAATAAATCAGACATGGCGACAACGTACTCTGCTAGCTGATCTTCATCCTTATCCAGCAGCGACCAGTACAGAACATCCAGAGTATTAAACAAAAAATGCGGATTAATTTGTGCTTGAAGTGCTTTTAACTCCGTATGACTCCGGGATAACTCCTTCTCATAAACTAACTGGATCAGCTCGTTGATATTATCAACCATTTTGTTATAGGAATAATTCAGCTCCTGAATTTCCATAGTGGAAGATACGTTATCGATAGGCTTCAGAATACCAAGACGGGTACTTCTCATAGCTTTGATCAACTTGAACACAGGTCTCGTAATAAGAATTGACAGGAAAAATGAAAGTAAGGTGAATAACAAGGTACCCATCAAGGCCGATACGACGATGGTCGTTCGCAAGACCGATATCCCCTTGGTAATGACATTAACAGGGGTTAAGATGAGCAATGTCCATCCCGTTACGGAAGATCGCTGTTTGACGACGATAAAGGACTGCTTGCCGATAGAAGCGATCTGATCGTCGGATTCTTCCACCAGCTTTGCTGCTGTCTTTTGCGAAATAGTGTCATCGTTGGACGTGATGAACTGGCCATCAGGAGCAAGGAGCAACACCGTTTCTCCGTCTCCCTCCCCGGACAGGGAACCCTTAAGCGCAAACTTGTCACGGTCTGAGCGGATGAGTAAATACCCGCCTGTCATGAAATGCCGATCGATAAGGCTGATCTGCCTGATCGCCACAAGCGAAGTAGAATCGAGCGGATCGATACCGAACCAGACGAGGCCACCTTCCTTACTCGTCGTCATTTCAACCCAATCCTCCGGTACCTTATCTCTGAGGGTGCTGCCATCGAGCGGATACAGCCTCACTCCGTCTTTGTTGTAAAGCTCCACAGATTTAATACCATCCGTATAGATTTGGACCAAATTGATAATAGATGGCAGCGCTTGCCGTTCTGTAAAGGTAGCGGGATGACCCTCTATATCCCGTAAAAGCAGTTGCTGGATGTAATCGTTGGTAGATACCAGCGTCGTCAGAGAATTAATCTGTTCGAGAACGCTTTCCAAACGGCCGTTAGCCTGAATCGCAGTTTGCTGAATATGCTTCTCAGCATTGTTCTTGAGTAGCGTCGAGACCGAATGGAACGTAATCCCTCCAACAAACGTTAGTATGATGAGCATGACGGCGAGAAAACCAAGCAACATTTGATTTCGCAGCGTATTTAACTTTAACATTAATAGTATCCGCCGCATGCAGTCTCTTCCCCTCTTCGTCATATAAGCAAGGAATGATCGCCCCTATCCGGAAAAAGTAAGGGTTTTCAACCTTTTCAGTCATTATATTAGCATGTTTGCTAATGATCCGCTAAGGAAGAATTAAGGAATCGACAAAAACAACTAAAAAAAGTCCCGATGATGTTTTCATCATGAGACTAATCCGTGGTTTATGATATTCATATCACTAGTAAATCTGTAGCTTTTCTAAGTTTTCATTTTCGCCAAAACGTTGTACAGTCTGCCTTATCCATAATGTTAAACTCAATCATTTGCTCAAGCAATGAGTAATCAACCGGATGATCCCACCGGATCCGTAACAACTGCTTAGTGTGATCATATCCAGCCTGCACAATTGCGTCAGAGAAATGATTAATCCCTGCAATTTCAGGGGCTACAGCCATATGTTGTTTGGATACGCTAAAGCCAATTATATAAGTGTCGTGATCGGTGAACATAGGTTGATTCCATGCAATTTTTGGTTTTAGTTCTGTGAATTTCTTAGTTACCCAACCCAACACCTCTTCCATTCGTTCCCGATGCTGCGGGTTATCAATTTGCGCTAAATATTCTGCAAATACCTCCATGTTGATCACTCCTAACCTCAAAATCGCCGTTTGTATAGGCGTAGTTACAAAAAAACACCCCGTTAGATAATCATATCTAACGGGGTGATAGGGTGCAACTTTTTATAACGTTATGACTTAAGAGTTATACTGTCTTATACACCATTTAGGGTGGAAAATAGAAACATCATTGCTCACTCTAAGAGATGAGGAATACATGATTGTCTCACTTCAATAAGACGGAATATCATTTTAGTTTCACCCTAGTTCAGTCCATTTCGTATTTATCTAGTAACAATAGGAGTTCCAGTCCTACTGCTCATTTTTTTAAATAGTAAGATGGCAAGAAGTAAAGCTATGCTTACAGCGGCAAAGCCCAGCCAATTCAAATATAGGACAGATGTACGACTGATGACTAGCCCGCCTAATCCAGATCCCAGTGCAAAACCAAATTGGATGAACGAAGTATTTACACTAAGAGCAATGTCCGGATTTCTAGGCGCCAGAGTAACCAGATATAGTTGCTGGGCCGGGGAAATACTCCACGTTGCTAACATAAAAATCATTAAAACCAAGATTAATAACAAGAGATTGACTCCGGCTAGAGCGAATAAAAGCAGAGTTGCCCCTTGTAACAGGAGCCCGAGACAAATGGTAAATTTCGATCCTTTTGCATCTGCCAATTGTCCGCCTAGCCTTGATCCGACGAAGCTACAAATGCCCGCCAGGAACAGAACACCGCTAATTTCGGTCATGGAAAGGGAGGAGGTGGCTTGCAAGAAAGGCGTAATATAAGTGAACAGTGTAGAATAGCCGCCGACATAAAATAACGTAATAACCAAGGCCATCAGAATGGTTGGATTTTTTAAAATAGAGAGCTGCATTCTGAGGGGAACCTTTTCTTCTTCTTTGATTGCCGGAACCTTTTTATAGATGATAAGTAATGGAAGAACACTTAATAATCCAATTAAAACAAATAGCACTCTCCATCCAAACATCTCACTAAAAAATGTGCCCACAGGAACACCGAGTACTAGCGAACTGCTAAGCCCCATCAAAATGATACCGATGGCATTGCCTCTTTTTTCTCTTTCAACGAGTCGTGTCGCTATTGCCATGGCTACAACAGTAGCGATTCCTCCGCTAGCCCCTTGGATAATACGTATCCATAGTACTGTTTCATAAGCAAGATCTACAAACATAAGTCCGTTGCTGGCAATAAACACACTTAGGGTGGCCATTAGTAGTTTCTTGCGATCTGCATTGATCGTTAATGCAATCAAAACCGGAGCGACAATGGCTGCGGAGAGAGCAAACACAGTCACCAATGATCCAACTTCTGAAGTAGATACTCCCAAGTCCACAGCGATCATCTCAATAACTCCCGTAATAATATATTCAATGGTTCCAATCAGAAAAACAGCCAGTGCCAGAATATAAATGATCCGTTTATTTTTCAATTTCCCCCACTCCACCTTCTTCAGTTATCTATTTATAATGGGAATTTGTATTTCTATGAATTGTGCATCTCGTTCTGGAGATAACGGTAAATATAATTCCCTACCCGATTCGTTCTCCTTGATTTGATAGTTATTTTTCTCAATCCATTTCGCTAAATGAACACAGGCCGCACAATCAAAATTAGTATTTGAATGAAAAGCCATTGTGGCCATCATCGGTTCAGGAGGAAGAGTCCGTAGCTGAAACGGTTCTGGAAATAATCGCAGATCACAGGTTAAAAAATACCCGACTTCAAACTCAAACTCATCCTCTTTTCCTTCGACTTCTTTCCACAAAACAACCTGAGGTCCTTGAATTAATTGACGATTTTCCGTCGTTATAAACTGATCAAATTGACGAAGCAAATCCGGAATGTCCTCTTCTTTCCCGCATGCTTTCTGATAAAGAAACAATTGAGCATCCTCTGCTTTGACTCTGATTTCTTGACCTGTTTCGACTTGCCCCTCTTTTTCTATAAGCTGCATACGCTCCTCAATCCTGACGAGTTTGGCTTGTTCCGTATCGATGATTTGCTGTATTTCGCTTCTTTTCAGCTTAAACATCCCTTGAATATTCTCCAAAGTAATATCTTCCTGGAGCAGCTGTTTAATTTGGGGCAATGTAAAACCCAATTCCTTATAGATTAAGATTCGGTTGAGCTCTAGTAGCTGATCTGCGGAATAGTAACGGTAGCAAGTATCGTGATCCACCTTTCTCGGCTTTAGTATGCCAATCTGGTCATAATAGCGCAGTGTTTTTAGAGAGACTTTGCTTAGCCTGGAAAATACACTGATTTTGAACAAAATATCATCTCCAATCTATAACATAATGTGAGTATACAGTTTCCCGTGCAGGGGAAAGTCAAGGATGAGAATGCTTTTATAATTTAATGGAATATCCTCCCTAAAATTGCTGAAGTATGCCATTACTTTCGTTTTGCTCATTTTAACAACTCATTTATTCAAGAAATTTCTCTCATGCCAATTGTAGCACTAGCTATAGCCAAACTGTCCTTTAGCGAAACAAAAGGATGCCTCTTATCACGGCATCCTCTCGGTATTTATTAATCTATCCTGCCTTATAGCTTATGAAGAAACGTCAATCTAGAACTATGCAACGCTAGTGATTGCATTTATGTGTCAACTTGAATTTCTCTATCTAAAAAAACACGCCGTTTCTAAGTGTAGAAACGGCGCGGCATTAGCTTCATATGTGTTACGATGCAGGCGGAATGAACCAGCGCTGATTGGCGCCGCCATTAAAATCCCACTGGACAGCCTGTCCTCCGTCGGATGTCGATTGTCCCGACATATCCAAATACTTGCCGCTACCTCGGTTGATAATATACGACGAGTCACCTCTATCTTGATTGGTTGGAACAACTTTCCATTGTTGATTCCATCCGCCATTATCCGGCCATTGAATCACATTAGCACCATCGGATGTAGACGATTCGCTGACTTCCAGTAAATCTCCGCTTTCTACGTTTCTGATGTGATAATAGCCGTCTCCTAGAGCTTCGAAATACCATTTTTGATCATTAACAATGGAATTCCAATTAAAGTTCCATTGTATGATAAGCGCCCCATCCGCTTGTTTATCCCATCCACTGACTCCCAATGTTTTATAGCTATTTACATTTATAATGACATGAGGGTTCGGCGTGCCGGCAGCATGCGTCGTCTGAGTAAATACAGCAGGTGCTGCGGATCCAATAAATACAAGTGCCAGAATCGCTATCAACCATTTACTTCAAGCTAAGTTTATTATTTATTTCCAATAAAATATCTAAGGCTAGCTTAAATTCACCCTTTTCCAATTCACTTAAAGTTCCTTGGACACACTTATCATATTTGAGAACTCGATCTGACTCAAACTATGAGTTTTTCTAACCCCTTTTTAATTCTATCTCCAATAGTTGACATAATAACTCCCTATATAGAAAAATCCCGATGATATCATGAGCATCATCGGGACTGACTTTAGCGGTTCTAAACTTTATTTACTGGTTCACGACTTTTATTTCACTAGACATTAACTGTTGGGTGATAAAAATGTCGGGAACTAGATTTGTTGATTTTATTGGGTTTGCCAGTGCACGTGATAAACGCGAAAAAATAAAGTGTGGAACCACTAAAATATTCCGTAAGAAGAAAGTTAGAAACTAGCTACCTGTGTTTTATTCTGAACTTAATTCTGTTCGTCTTTCAATGTAGGGAAGTTTACAATTGTGGGCCCCAGTATTCTAGACCTGCCCAAAATACTGGGCTTTTCCATTTCTCAATTTTCATTAAATCTCGCTGGCTCTTAATAAGGGATGTAGCAATATTCCCTTCTCCTTTTATCATAATATCACTTAATAGGACATCAAGTAGTTCAAATGTAGCTAAAGCATTAACATCCCAACGGCATAACACTACACCAGTAAAGTCATAAGATAGAATACTGTTAAGAACACCTGTGCTCGATTCAATCTGTTCTTCATAATTCGAACCAGCACTACATGATATTAATATAAGACTATCTGTAAACTCCTCTAATCTTTCAAAGTCCTCTCCCCAAATTGTATGACTTTGGCCTTGGATTCCAACAGCAGCACTTAACATTCCTGCGTTTCTATCCGAAATCCCATGTCCAATTACAATAACAGCGGACGGTTGTTCCTCCTCACAAAGTGAAGATAACTTATCAAGCTCATCCGCTTGTCCAGCAAGTTCCAAGTGTATAATATTGAGGTTTGCAACCCACAATTTTATTTTATTCCTCGCAATTCCTATTGCTTTATCATTCCCAGGACCTAACGTTGCAATTACTATCTTTTTCCTTCCAGTCTTTGCTGGTCTTGGGCTTACTACCTGAGATAAATCAAGAACGTTGCTAACCGCTTTAACTTTGTTCAGCAACCATTCTCCTCTGTCATTCAATAAACTTATGGAGAACATTGGTAACGATAAATCTGGAGATATATAAAGTGTTATTTCTGACAATTCCAAATCCATTGATGATAAGAAGTTATTTAGAGGTTGTAGTAGGGGTCTGGACAATTCTTCAGTAATTTCACTATAAAATTCATTTTCCAATTCTCTATAAGGTCCAGAACTTTGCAGCATATTTCCTAATAGTACAATTGATTCTCTATATTTTTTTGTGTTAAGCATTAGGTATTCTACGTTTATGCTACTATTATTCACAATTAAAATGATTATTCCGAACTTTAATACTGCATACTGGACAAAGATACTTCGCTCATCTAGTTTTGTGTATAAATCATCAATCCTAGTATCAATATTTGATAATGAACGGTAAAACGGGTGAGACTTCTTTAATTCTTCAAGCATCTCTTTTTGCTGAAAAACTAACTCTTGCTTTTCTTTTGAATGATCTAATAAAAGTATTTCATCATAAATACGCTTGTAGGATTTCTCCAATTCCCTTAACTCTGGTGTCAATCTTGAGTCACTTAAACGGGTCTCAAGGACTGATCTAGGGCTGATAAAGTTGAATACCTTGAGTATAACTTTCAAAGCTGATTGCTTCTCTTCTTCAGAGAAACCTATTGTTTTATTTATTAAAACAAGTATTTCAAGATAATCAAGCAATACACTACGGTGATAATCCGAGAAATTCGCTCGCTCTCCCTTATGAAATAGACTGCTTCTCCTAGCATCCATAACCTGCACTGCTTCTTCTAACAGACGACGAGAAAGACGAATTTTATCTATAAATTCTCCCGTATTAACACTCATTAAAATTTGAGACCAAGACTGCAAGCAACGAGTTAGCATATCCCTTCTAGTATACAAATGTGGGATCACTATTTCAGCATACTTGGTAATTAGTTCTGATGCTTCTTCAGTTCGATTAGTCTCCATGCATGCCATAATATAATTTGAAAGATTAATAGTCCAGTTTGTATCTATTTCAGATGGCAAATTACATATGATAGGGTTAAGTAATTCATACAATTTGTTAAAATCATTTTCCAAAACAGCAGAACGAGTTACGGCATGTTGCGAATCAATTCTTTCGGAAAACTTTTCAAATAGTTCATGTATATCTTGGGTCTTTGTAGGTGATAAAACAATTCCCCCATCCAAAATAATTCGGTAAATCATATTTATACCATCTTCCACAAATGCACCAATTTCCCCAGTTCTTCTTGCTAATCCCATACCTACAATAATGGAAAAAATACCTTCTGTACTGTTGCCGAGCCTCAATTGGGTATTTCCCCAGGCAAAGAAGGCAAGCATTCTTGCGATATGATTGATTGGTTCTAAACTAACTCTTGCGATTTCAAACAAAGTGAGTGAATGATTTAGGGCCTCTTGGTCTTTTCCCATTGCCCCCAAAAATAAGGCAACTTCGTATCTTATCCAGATCTGATTTAGTACATCACCAGACATTTCGGAGCAAATAAGACAACCTTCCATAATTTCAAGAAGTTCAGTGTCATCTTTACCCTGTGCCAATTCTGTACCTTTAAGTTTTCTTAGATATAGCAGAGATGTTGCAGGATTTACACCCATATCGGGATCAGCTTCTTTTTCATTCTTAATCAGATATGAGTAATTTAACAACTCCTTATTCACTAACTTCCAATCTTCAACTTCTTTTAGGAGTGCCGTTGACAATCCTTGTTTCCATGTATTTTTTGTGTACGACTTATCTATGTAGTTCCCCCAAACCAGATAACCTTTTGAGTCTGTTGAAAGAACCTCCATACTCTTTATTAATTCCAGAACTTTCCGATCCAGTAATCGTTTATCTTCCCATATATCATCTTTTCTTAGTTTAATTCTTAAAACTTTACAGGCTACAATATTATCTTCGAGTATCTCAAGCTTTCCTTTTACAGTTTCATATGCAAAATTCCCACCAACCCTAATAGGCACTTCTGACCAGTGCTCGAATGCTTTGTAGGAACTATTATAATTAATCATAAAAAATAAACCTAATCTATAGTGAGCTTCTTCCTCAAGTTCAGGAAATTCCTGTAACTGTGCTAATATATAACTTGAAACAACACTTAGATCTGATGGGGGAGCATTTTGCAGGTCTAAGAAGCGAGCTAGTAATAGTTCCGTTGGATTCCCATTAAGTGCAAAAATTTCTCTTCTTACTGTTGCAGCTTGTGGATAGTCCTTAAGTTTGTTGTATCCATTGGCAACCAAATCCAATATATCAGAACTCTCTTTATCAAGTTCCCTACATACTTGAAGCCAATGCCTAACCTCATCCTCATCAATAGAATCAATGGTCAGAACCGATTTAAGGATTATCCTCGTCACTCCATTAACAAAAGGATCATTCGAACTCAGTTGACGCCCAATATCAAAGGATTTTTCTGGTTCATTGTTTGCCAAATATAAATCAGCTAGCATAATTCGTTCGTTTGAAGATAATAACTCTTTTTCTTTTTCAAAAAATGAAATTGCATATGTTTTTAAACCATGCTTCATGTATGTTATTGCTTTGAAAATATTCAATTTATACTCAGATAATTGATGTTCTTGGCTTTCAATCGTTTGAATCATATCTTCTAAATTCTTAGTTTGCAATTCCTCAATCATTTTCTTCTGCATCTCAATTACTGCATCATTTTCTTCAATTTCGGCAGCAATCACAGCAATGTCTACATCTTCGTTATCATCAAAAATATTGTAGATCGACTCTCTGCTGTCCTCCTCAACATAAAGGCAAATAATCACCCTCTTTCCATTCAGCACTTCATAAAGTCTCTTTACAAAAATGGATAACCCATTCCAATCAAGTTGATTTTGTTTATAAAATCGAATACGTTGATTCGCAATTTTCCTAACAAACACTCCATCTCCAACAAAGGACTTAATCAATCTTTCCGCACCATTAACTAAAAGATAGTCATAATCAGAATACTCCCTTAACGAACCAATCAAATCATTAACTGACGCAGACTTCATATTTAAAATTTCAATCAAGGGATTATTGGATACCTTCGGTTTTCCGTAATAATCAACAATCAGTATTTTCTTTTTTTGATCTAAAATATAACCAGCTAATCCCTTAGCTACATCTGGACCTGTGTCATTGAGTATAATAGTGACTTTATTTTGAAAAATTTGCTCATTATCGGTTGGCATGTTCATACAATTCACTCCAAAATAGTAATCTCATCATAAATTATGTAATCAAGGCACTTACAAGATAATCTTTCTTGCAAAAATTAATCTAAAAAAATGGACCATCCTTAGCTAAAAGGACGGCCTATTATCATCAAGAATAGTTCTTTGTATTAATTATCATACACTGACCAATTAAATAGGAACTATATCTTAAAACACATCTGTATAAAAGAGATAGAGACGTTGAGGGTCCTGATCATTAGAATCGATCCAAATTTTTAAACGCTCATCATTATCAGCAAAGTCTAACGATAATATATTTAAATACTGTACACTATGAACCTCTCCATTATCAGAGATAGTGACTTTAATACTTTGATCCCTTTCCGAAATTTCATAATTTATTAAGGTGTAATACTTCTCTTTCGAAGGGGATGCATTAAAATCCAGTTTAAGCTTCACACGCTTTTTATTCGTTTTTAACGTTTGTTCGAATGCTTTTTTTACCTCATCATAGATTGACATCAAATTTCCACCCTTCTTTTTATGCCTACAACTTTCATTGTAACATGCTGAAATTGTAATACATTCCATGTACTTAATGGAAATAGATTTTATCTTTTATAAGGACACTTGATATCCCGAGGGGTGCTCTAGGAAAGCTAATTTGATATCGGTGCGATTCAGAGATTTACAGTATTTTGCGGCATATATATTTATATTGTATATTTCGATGTCAGCAAGGACTACTGTTCAAAAATAGGACAATTAAAGTAATTCATCAACAATCTTACTCCTTCAATAAGTATTTTTAAACCTTTTAATTTTTCTTTGTCAATGGTGAAGTTATGATGAGAACGTCTTTGATTTCACGTTAGGAAATTTAAACTTTAAAACCGAAACGTCTTTACTATTTAAATTAATGCTATCATCAAAAAAATATTCATTGTATTTAAATTCATCAACCACAAATGCCAGGCTATATTTGGCTTGAGTGACACCGACAAAATATTTGTCTGGAGCCTTCAATCGAGTTATAGGATCCAACAAGAATGAATGAAGTGATCTCCATACGGTTCAGCATTTGAAATAACTTCAAATAATAATCCTACTACTTCATCATCATCATAACTCTCACCGCCATCAGGCATTGTTGTAGATTTGGGAACATATCCACCAAATGAAACTTTAGTAGCAGGATAATTTTCTTTGAGATATTCATGAAAATCTTCATAGGATGTCTTCATTCCATGTGCAAGATCAAATCCATTACCTATTATAAATAAACTGTTCATTTTAATCTCAAGCTCCTTTACAGTACCTCATCATTCTATAATACAAATAAACTCGCAGGAGCCTGTATACGCCCCTTCCTGACTGGAGTTTGACCTAACACCCTCCTATAGTCGTTCTGCTGTAAATACAGGCTACTGCGAGTTTTCTCCAAAAAAGCTTGCCTCTACTTATTTGGGTTCAGCAAATCACGTTAATAGAGAAAAACATTTAAGAATGTGAGAAATAGTTTCAATAATACTCCTCATTTTGCGGCCTATTAATACGTGTCATTAATTCATGATAAGAAATAATAGAAAAATCAAGCTTCTTATACCTAGAGGTAAATAGTTTGTTAGTTACCATATAAGGTATAACGTCATAGTCCAACGCATCCAATTTTAATGCTGCTGTGATCTTACTAAGGTTATTCTTTATATAGTTAATCCTTCTCTGAAATTTCTCATCATCTTTATGTTGGTAGAAAAAGCTCTTTTGTTGCATTTGATCCTCATAGATAGAACCTACTTTTTGAAGTACTTTACTCTCGATCAGCCATATTTCTTTTTTTGATTTATCTACAGCTATAACATCATAGTCACCTAAGTTATCTGGAAACTCATTCTGAGGAAATCTTGATGCCAGTTCTATTTCCGGAAGAACAGGATAAAAGCCTTTATCTAGAAAGGCATTAGCGATATCTTGTACCATTTCATCTTCATATCTTTTCTTCCATTTCGTAAGTACTAATTTCACGTTTTCCAAGTTTATTTCAAAGGGAATATACCATTCTAAAAAACCGCTTTTCCAATACGTGGCTAATTGTTTAATAACAACGGGTGAAAATATACATTTACCATCTTGCATTACTACAGGCTTAACATCAAACCTGTTATTACGTTTTTCACGATCCCAAAATGGTAAAATATCATGAACTGTACCATTTATGATTTTTAATTTATTGCAATCTAGTGTTATAAAATTCAGGGCATTCTCAGCTTTTTTCTGATCATCATCTTTGAGTTCTAAAAAAAGCGTAAGGAAGTCACTAATTAATTTATCTGGCTGAGCTTGAAATACATTTGGATAAATTTCTTCAATAAAAGGATTCTCTATAACTTGTAACTGTAAATATTCGAGCAAAGAGATCAGCATACCCAATTCTATTCCGGTATCAACGAAAAAGGCACTTGCACATTCAATCAGATATTCTTTATCTGTTTCATCATTTTTTATTGAGTACTCTTGTTGCTCGTACTTACGACGAAGTATTTCCTCATACTGTAGTACTCCATTTTCAGAAAAAATATTATCGACCTTGTACTCATCATCAATTTGAATTAACACATCAAAATCGGTAAAGTAGCACGTATCAGCATTGTCTTGTAGCACAACGAGCCAGTCAGCAAAAGCTAAAAGATTTTCAAATTCATCTTTTTTACAATCGGAAGTATTATCCTGATGTTGGATTGCAAGATTGCTTTCTAATAAATACTGGGCCGTTCTTAAATTGCGTCTAAACTTTTCTCGGATATTCCTTGTTTTCTCTTCAAATTCTTCTTGAACAACAGGATCTAAATTATTAAAGCTTGAATAGCGCTTTCGATTAACAATTATTCCGTGTAATTGAGTGGTGTAATAGCTTAAAGCTTTTGTGTGTAAATTCTTTTTGCTGTATCGGGAGATTTGATCTTCAAAAACTTTTACGATGGATGTTTGCATTCTTCTAATAACACGAGTTGCTGATTTCCCATGATATTCTCCTGGCTTTGCCCCTGCTGAAAAACAAACTCTTGCAATTTCTTTCCTTGCTTTCACAAAGTTATGTGCTTCTGATTGGACACTAATTGCCATATCGGAGTAAAAATAGTCTTGTTCAATAGTAAAAACGCCCACTTCTTTTTTTAGTGAAAAATCTTTAATGACAGCCGACTCTAATTCTAAAAAGGAAGACTGATTATGTTCTCTCAGCGGCTCTAATAGCTCCAAAAAGTATGCAGATTCTACACTTTTATCACCAGCATTCATCATAGCAAACATTAGGTCCTCTTGATTCACAGCATATC
Organism: Paenibacillus sp. RS8; assembly: GCF_041956825.1. Classification (NCBI taxonomy): domain Bacteria; kingdom Bacillati; phylum Bacillota; class Bacilli; order Caryophanales; family Paenibacillaceae; genus Paenibacillus; species Paenibacillus sp. RS8. The sequence goes on from NZ_CP168131.1 coordinate 742,610, forward strand.
GAATAATTATTGTGTCTGTATCAATATAAATATCACTAAATACATATTTCTTGTTTCTATTTATGGTGAAACCAGAATGGTCAACTTTTTTTGCGTAATGCATAGGCATAAACATAACTTGAAGCACTTTACAATATAGAATTGGGAACTCAGCAAGTATTTCGCCATATCTATTAAAAAGACGCTGATTTAACTCATCAATTGTTCTCAGCGCTGTATGATTGTTCGGTGAGAAATCTTCTTTTATAAAAAATTCAACATTCTGTACGAGAAAAAGGAACGTGGAGGGGCCAATTTTCTTGATTTCACCGCCAAAACCTAAACAACCTTTATGTTCAACATGTGAATAACCCCACTCACCCTCCTTAATTTTCCAACTATATGGATCAGCAAACATTTTGGATTGTAAATTAAACGGATAATTCATAAGTTCCTTAGTAAAATACTCATAAACATACTCATCTGTATTTCCATATGAAATAGAAATTGAATTGTACTCAATTGCGCCTGAAGAAATATGATAATGCGCATTTTTCCACGTAAAGAACAGATTACTTTTACCGCCTATTACCATTATTTCTGCTTTTTCTGTTCTATAATATTCTATGAATTCTATCAGTTCATTAAAATCCTCCATAAAGCCTAGCATATAAAACAAATCTAGAGCAGAACACGAAAACAACTCTCCATATTCACCCAAAAATGCCCCATGAGCTGTAATATCGGTGAATGGCTCTATTAGCAAAAAATGAACTGCCATCTCGGGCAAAACATCAAATGCATACCCCCCATTTAATTCTTTCCTGTAATACGTCTCACAAAGTCGCAGTTGATTGTTCTTATGCAATAAATAAAATGACATGATTTCATCATCAACGCTTTCAAGATTTTCAAAATCACCTTTATCTATTGCAACTAAAACTCTACCTTCGCTAACAGCCATAAATGCTAAACGGTAATTTGTAAATGGTTTCCCTGTATCTTTATTAATAATTCTAGGTGCAATGAGAACTCTCGAACGATCATTATTTGAAAAATTGAAAGTATTTTCTATTAATTTCCCCCATGTTAAGCTGATATGGCGATGGCATTCTTCTGCTGTTGCCAAAGAAAGCAGCTTTTTGTACAAATCGACCAGAATTGATGCATTATAAATTGGATAATAACCTTTCTTATAAACGAAGAAATGACGCATTTCGATTGGACATTCTTGATATCCCATTATTTGAAATGCATGCTTAGAAAGTTCTACAAACTCTTTTGAATTAAACAGGGAATTCACTGCTATCCAAAATTGTTCTGGGGGCTTCTCAAATGCGATATCATAATCTTCACCAGGAGAAGATATGTTACTATCAGCAAGCATATTTATTATTTTTTGGTTATAATGCAATACAGCCTTAAGTTCACCCTTCATTTCAAGAACTTTGGCTAACTCAGGAAGAAAATTCATTACAGCATATACCTGTTCGTGGCCAGTACCAACAACTACTGGAAAAGTCTCACCATCAACAATTATTTTAACTTCACCAAAGTCATTTAGTGTCAAATCTTCTCTATAGGTGATCGGCAAATAAATAGAAATTGCATCAAAGAACTCTTTGAATTCGGAATATTGCTTAATATTTCGATTACCGAACTTTGTAATGTTACTTAATGAATGGTTAAGCGTTAATGCTTGTGCTAACGCCGAACGATTATCGGCCCAAGAATTGATGCAAAATATAGCTCTGGTGACATCATCAATGGTATACAGGGATATGATTTTTTCAAGTTCTTTGGAGGTAGCCTCAATATATTCGAAATCAGAAACACACTCATCAATTAGGACCGTATTTGTATTTGAAGCTTTTCTTAATGGTTTATTAATACAGCACTTTTTGTACTTCTTTCCACTCCCACAAATACAAGGATCATTACGACCAATTCCCATCTCAAAAGCCTCCCGCCATTTTACTTAGGTATAGGACAACCAGAATTAACTTATCTTCAGATGGGCTCCTAAATCAATTATGTAGAAAGCAATTTCTCATAGCTGTTAAAAAATTTTACCTTCACCTCAATAAAAGAGTATAAAACAATCCTATCAAGATAATTTTTTGTTTATTAATCGAATAAAACTTCTACTTTCTTCGACGACTTAGGCGGTATGGACAACGAGCAAGTACAATAATTATATAATAATTCTGAAACGAAACCAAACATAAGTTCCCACGTAATACGCTTATACATAAATTTGGGAGGACAGTAATATGAGGAGAAATACAAATTCGAACAACCAACAAGATCTTTCTTTTGGAGAAAGAACAGGAAGATTAGTTCTTGTAACTACTGTAATTGGCGTTTTAGGAGTCGGTTATTATAAGCTTTTAATGCTTGCTATTAACATTCTCTCTACCAAAATGTATATGAAATTTCCTCTTTCAATAGAGCACATTATTGTAACTTGCATGCTCTCTACCGGATGCCTAGTTCTAGTAAGCGCAATTTACTATTCTTACTGCGAATTTTCTGCCCTTAACTATACGCAAAGGGGAGTAACGAGGAGAAAAAATGTCAATAGGGCAGACGAAAGTTATTCTTCCCTGTTCAAATTTTCTTCCTTATATGCAGGCATCTCAATGATAGTTACTTTGTTGTTCATATTAACTGTTGGGCTTATCTTTCAAAATCGTTTTGTTATTGTCATTACATTTTTAGTTGTAGTTCCCTTCGCAATTGCATTGTTTTTCAAGAAATTCAGAAAAGAACTACGCAAAGGAATAGTAAAACTGCGAAAATACGTGATGAAAAACTGGAAAGTAATAGGCGCGTGGATGTTTACTGCTTATCTTATGTTAAGCATCTTGATTCTTGCTATGAGCAATTTACAAAAACCCAGTTTTATAATTAACTTTGTTAATGATAAAACAGTACCAATTAAGTTTCATTTTGAAAACAAAATTCCAGAGAAAGTGATACTGAGCTTTTATTCTACAGATGATAAAGGAAATAATGCTGTTCTCACCCAAGAGGTAGAAGTAAACAAACTAGATTTCAAACGTTCATTTATAGAGGTGACTGAGAAGCAGATTTCAGAGAAAGAATCGTTTTCTATGGCTAACTTCCTGAATAAAGAAATGAATAAAGGTTTGAACGAAGCATACCTACCCGATAGAAGCCATTATGATTATAAATATGAAATTAATTCACTTGATTTCTTGAAATCAGGGAAAAATTTTGTGATTATTCAATTTGAAATAGATTCCTTGAGTAATAATCGAGTATATAAAGTTGTCAATGAAATTGATGTTAAAGATAGAGAAACATTCATAATTAATACAGAAGAATTCTCGTCAAGAAATTAAATAACATGAGGCTTTTATGATGAAATAGATAATTCTAATAATAAGAAATATAGTCGAAGAGGAGAGATTCCTATATCTCGTAATATTAGACTCCTCTCCAATCGTTATACTGTGTAAAACTTCACAGAAGGGTATTTATTTATCTTTCAGACCGGAGTATGACCTAACCCACTCCTACAGTTATCATGCTGAAAATACAGGCTTCTGCGAGTTTTTCTCTAAAAAACTTGCCCCTACTTATGATACTGAGCAAAGGAAAGAAATTGGTCCCTTAAAACAGAAAACCCGCGCTTGGCGCGGGCTCTTATGGGACTATGTTCTTGACTTTAGACAGCAATGTGGTCGGAGGACAAGAACTTGATCCTATTTCCGATGAAGCCCTGTTCTGGACATGAAAACTTCAGTGAGTTGCTTTCAGTAAATCAAACGGGATGTATTCCTACTAGAATGCTTTCCTGCAGCTTTCTTAGTAGTACTATATAAAGGAGAGACATCTGGTTGCTTCCGGGTGGCGGCGTGTCAAGTGAAAATGGCCGCTGTTTCAGTTTCTCGCTAATGGAGAGCTCAGACGCAACACAAATGAAGTTATCGATATCATAATTGAACATGTCGTAATTACAGTTAGTTTGAAAACTTAAAGGCTACCACAAAAGGTAGCCTAGGACTTAGATTATTTTAATTTCACTATCATCGACAAAATGTTCTACTTAATCTTCATCGGTAATTATTATAAATGACTGGTTGTCCACATCAAAAATAACCTTCTAATTTCCGACAACTCCCTCAAATTTAAATGAGGCTGCTGAAGGCCCAATGTATCTAATGTCAGTTGCTTTCTCCTTCCTCTCAATCCGCATAATAAGAAATTGAATCTCTTGTTCATTCAAATCACGATTTCCCGGAAAAATAGCCATTTATTTAGCCTCCTCATAATACAACACAGTGTTTGACTTTCTTCGACCTTACCGTTACATATTTTTCCTTATAAGTCAAATATCCATTGTCCACCATTCCAGTTAGATACTCTTTAAATTTGCAATAATACCATATTCCTTTCGATTTTCGACAAAGGGACCAAGTTCTTATCCTGAGCAAAGGAAAAGAACTTGGCCCCTTTAGCAATAAAGGTGCCAGCTCTAAATTGGCTAGTAGCAGCTTTATTCTCCAAAATTAAGCTTTTAAAAATATCTTTAACGTCGCATTTGAATGAAAAAAATAAAGTATTAGACTGGAGTAGTTGATTTTACGCGGATTTCGGTAATGAAAATCGTCAGCCAAAAAAAAAGTATTAGACTCCAGCATCCAGTGAGTGCCCTAAACGAAACAAACCAGAAAATAAAGTATTAGACTGAAGCTTGCTAAGCGAGTTGGTCGATGTAATCGGCTGACACTCCACTGCCTGGCGCTTCTAAAGAGAACCAGGAGCGCATCATCTGCAGCTACTCGTACCGGCCGCAGTTGCCGGTCGCGGCGAACGGGAAGTCCGGCTTCGTCCAGAGCACCAGTCTACAACTTTATTTTCCGAGTCTAATTATTTTTCAGTCTAACACTTTAATTTCTTTCTACAGCATTTTTTTCCTAACCTGGTTCGCTCCCCCCACCGAGCTCTGATTTTGACAGTATAGAATCTTTCCAGCCGGTCTAGAAGGTTTTACATCGGGACCTCTAGTTGAATGTCTTTAATTTTCCTATCCCTTATCGGGTCATCCGAAAGCAAATGAGGACGCTGTTCAAGCAGCCAGGTCATAAAGAGCGACAGGTGCGCACGGTGATTATTCACCGTAGCTGCTGCCATCGGTTCGCCGAGCCCCTTTCCTTCTTTGTATTAATATTTCAGCCAAGCCTTTACATCCTGTTTGATTACTCCACTAATCCGATCATACCCATAACATACCTTAAATAATTAAATGAAGCGATTAACTCTATTAAGTTGAAGAGTTTCAATATGTGCTGCACCATGCATACTAACAACACTAAGCTACCCTTTTTACCTGTTGATCTCAACGAAAACCACAGCTTTCATATGAGCCTCTTCCATGGTATGCCCATTAGCATTTCAGTTTTAAATTAGGTTTGTAAGCAGTTACGTTTTGTTCACCGCTATATAAGGTATAAACACAGAAAACCATCAAAACACAAAAACACCCTACTCGGTATCCATGTCTCCATGGCTTAAAAGCTCGAATTTATTATGTACCAGCTAATTCTGGTGATCACTGGCAACTCGGCTGATAATAAAAATGGATTGAATCGTAATAATCGATTAATACTATCACTCTACAATTTTCGTCGAACATTCCGTTGTTTCAGCGAAATTTTTGGATATATTTACTTTTATCTGATACGATATACTTGTCTGGTCCTATCATCCATGTGGAGGAGATCAAGTTGATTGATAATTTCGATAATTTCAAAATAGTTTGGGACTCGGATCCATTGATAGTCCTAGATACAAATGTATTTCTCCGTTTGTATAGCCAATCTCCGGAAATGATTAATCAGTATATTGAGATACTTCAATCAGCTAAAGATAAATTTTGGTTACCAGCTCAAGTTGTTCAAGAGTTTGAAAAAAATCACAAAAAAGAACATGGTCGCAATTTTAACAAGTACCAAGTATTCTTAAAACAGATCCAAAGCACAATCGAGAAAAATAAGAATACACTTGAAGGTGACTTCATTAAACATTTGGAGTTAAAGTATCCACTTATTGATGAGCTCAAATCTCAAATTACTGGTTTTATAGATGAAATGCAAAAGGCCACTGTACAGTATGAAGAAAACATTAAGCAGCAGATTGATGATAATAAAAAGGTTCTGAAAGCAGATGCCGTAAAGAAATTCGTACATGGACTCGTAGAATCGGGAGCAACAGGAAAGCATTTCTCTGTTGCACAGTTGATTTCATTGTATCAAGAAGGGAAAGTTCGTTATAAACATTTAATTCCCCCAGGCTACAAGGATGTATCCAAAGATACGGATGACCCAACTAAACAAAGAAAATTTGGAGATCTGATTTTATGGAAACAAACACTCTTAAAGGCTAAATCAGAAAACAAAAGTGTAATATTTGTTACAAATGATATTAAGGAAGACTGGTGGGTTTTGGACAACGATCAACCATTGTGTGCGCGTTATGAACTTTCTCAAGAGTTCAGTGAAATCGTTGGTGAAAAGTTTATAATGTCAACAGGGCAGAACCTATTAAAATATGTTTCTACTATCAATCAAATCGAAATTGATACACACCTAATGTATCTTGATGAGTATTCTGATGAGTTAATTGAAGAATTGTTTGACGGAATAGACTGGAGTGAAATTTTCAATAAGAAACATGATCTGGACTCCTATCTAGTTCACAGTGGTGATCTTCAGCCTTACATTGAAGATCCTATTTCAGATGTAGAAATTACCGGTTATCCAGAAGATACTACCGATGTGATTCTTACCGTTGAATCGATTGATTACCATCATGAAAAGGCATTTATTCAAGGAAATTTTAATACAAAGATTGAAATTGCAGTTAGCTCGATCTTATATGGTGAAGAAATCACTTCAACTGAAGGCAACTGTTGGATCAATGGCAAATTCTCAGTAGAATTCACTTTAGAGAATGATGAAGATAATTTGTCAATCAAGCCTGGAACTGCGAAGTTTACAGTTGGTGGATTTGGTATTAATGGGTATGAGGAAACAAAAAGCTACCTGGATGACTACAATGATAGTTGCTCTCACTGTAATTCGGATGTAGTTTATTACACCGATTCTGGAGATGGAGTTTGTGAAGATCACAAGGATCTATATGACTATTGTCCTGGCTGTAATACCTTATACAAAAAAGGTTCCCTGGCCGGCGCATTGTGCAATAGCTGTGATTAATTGAGATAAACAAAATGAAACTATGTTTTATAATGAACTGTAACCTCATTAAGGACAGTGTTGAAAACGGTATTAAAGCATTAGATAGCTAGGATGACTTCTGAATTCATCAGGAGTCATCTTTTTAATTTCTACTGATAGCTTACTGAATGCGGCTGCTGAAAGAAAAAAATAAAGTATTAGACTGAAGCTTCCGAAGCGAGTTGGTCGATGTCACCAGTTGACTCTCCGCTGCCTGGCGCTTCTAAAGAGAACCAGGAGCACCAGCTGCAGCTACTCGTGACGGCCGCTGTCGCCAGCCGTGCCGAACGAAACCCGACATCGTCCAAGAGCCGCCGGGAGCTCGAGCTGCAGCTGCTCCTGACGGCCGCCAATCGTGCCGAACAGGAAACCAGGCTTCGTACAGAGCACCAGTCTACAACTATATTTTTCGAGTCTAATACTTTATTTTTCAGTCTAATACTTTATTTCCCAGTTTCGATCTTCATTTTCTACTGACAATATACGCAAAAATGAGCCGTCCTCAAAATGCAGGACGGCTCATTAATGTAATTTGGTTCCACACTTTTATCATTGGTTCCATACTTTCTTTACTGGTTCCCAACTTTTTTATCACCAGATGTTCAATAACATTATAGTTGTGAAATGAAAAACCTTGAATTAATAAGGTTTTTTAGTTTTCCACCAATAATAAAGTTACATTAAAGTTGTGAAATAACTTTTCATCTCAATTTTCAGTAACATTATAGTTGTGAAATGTCCAAATTCTAGTAATAGTTAGAGTTTGAACCGATACCTAAAATGATTTACTAGCTCAGGATACACATTATGATATTGGATAACTTTTTCCTTAAAATATTTCAAATCAGACTTACTTAAATTCACTTTTGATAATACTGTTAATGCAAGCTTAGCCCTTTCTTGCCCTAAATCAAGTGCGGTCTCTAACGCTGCTTTTAAAGAGTTGTATTGTATTTTACCTAATTCAGCAGCATATTGAACGGAAAAGCCCATCCACTTGTTAAACCCTTCTCTATTCATTAAAGCCACTGTTTCTGTCACCCAATCTACGCAATCCTCTAATGGCAATTTATCTACTATGTCTGTAAGATATAGTATTCGATAATCCTCTGGTATCTCCCATTCAACTAACTCATTTAAGTAGCTAATTTGTGGATTTACACTAAAATGTTTTAATAGTAATTTGCTGCAAGTTTCTACTGTTTCATCCGATAGCCGGAACATTGTTTGCATAACTTCGCTTCTAAATTCGTTACCAATGGTCTCCCATCTCATAAACACGGCCTCTCGATGGTTATTAATTGCAAGATCATAATGATCTTTTAATAGTCCATTGTAAATGGTACTACTCAAATTGCAACGATTGCTTAATCGGCTAATCACTTGTGATCTTGTAGGAGATTCTAAATAGTTAAACATATCAAACCTACTGTTATTATGCATAGCCTTGATGTTCTTCCACTGATTTATTGTGTCCTCCCACTCAATTTCGATATATTCAGATACTAATTGATTGGTAAGAATATTCAGATATCGTGAAGAGTTACTCGAGTAGGGTAGTCCTGGATTGTAATACCCTGCTGCTATATTTGCCATCGAATCAACACTTTGCAGTATCCATTCCATAGCATCCTTATCATTTTTATAAAGTGAAAAGAACAATTCTAATCTTTCTATAAAAACCTCTTCTGACCATCGGTACCAGATGTTTATATTATCAAGAGGCATCAATTCATTTCGACTGTTGTATAGAGCTTCTTTATAGTCGTTAACCTGTTGCAATACTTGAATTACTTCCAGCACTTTTGATCTCACTTGTTGCGACGCTGTAGCCTCTAATTCATCTTTAATTTTTTTTATTAGAATATTATTATTTTTAAGGTGATTATGCCTATTAACGAGAACACTTAAGTATAACTCCATAGTCTCTTTTTCCAAATCAAAATTAAAGTTGGTTGCACAGTAACCAGGTATACCTGGAGAATCCGGAAAACAACTCATATATCGGTTTAATTTCTCTTCGTATTCCTCTTCTGAAAGATATTCATCAACTACAGTTTTCAATTCATTATAATTCGCATCTTTCATAAAGGAGTTTATTATGGAGAGATCATCTTCATCAAATCCTGAAAAAGAATCGTGTGCAAATAATTTTATGAATCCTCCAATCTCCTCAACAGATCCTGAATAGATGCTGCGCCATACTCTACCGATTCCATCAATAAACTCTTCTGTCTTAAAATTATATATATCTAGAAAATGATTCAGTAAATTAGCTGTAATATTACTATCCGTTTTATTATTGATCTCTTTGATACATGCCTCAAATGTATAGTCAGGACTATAGTTAAGCGGCAATGATTTTTCAATTACTTTAATCCATTCAATCTGCGAGAGCATTGAATGGCCCTCATTTAAACCAAAGATTTTTTGGATTAGTGAGTATCCATCGTTATCTTCAATTTTTGAGTTTGATATCTGTTCCCCAAGATCCTGTATACCAAACTTTTCAACACTTGACGGATGGTTGACCCAGAGTTCAATTAAGTCTTCTAAATTACCCTCCACATTCAACCTAGAACCGTAATCTCTCCATGTCTTATTATCATATGAAAGATAATTTAATACATTACAAACTTTAGAGGGAATGTGTTCTACTAAACAATTAATATTTTCCCTTAATAAAAGATCCCAATTATGTAGTTCCATATCCGAAACTACCTCAGAAAGATCTACTTCAGATTCAATCAAACTTTTTAAACAATTCTCGACTTCGATTCCAGGGTTATCATTGAGATCAGAAATAGCTGAAGAAAACAGAATTTCCTTATCACTTGCTGTGAGTCTTGAAAAGGAATTTTTAAATTCACTTACTTGACCATTCACTAAGAAATTCATCACTTTCTGTACGTCTGGTTTACCGGTCGCAGGGTTCAATTTCTCATTACTGAAGTAAATAAATGGTCGCGGATCATTTTTTGGGATAAACTTTTCTACCCGACTTAAATAAGCTTTCAAGTTATCCTGATTCCTTGTATTGTCATTCCGAGTAATTAAATAAGGGTCTTTAATTAAAGATTCATAATAATCAGGATAATCAGTTTGAAGCACCGTAAACATAGCAATAGCTTGAGGTTCTTTTGTTAACAATTTTATTCCGGATTCATTATCTCGTTTTTTGGCCAGTTCCCAGTTAGCAACAAACGAATTAATCAATGTTTTCACTTGCCTTGGAGTCTTGGTTTCAGAGTGTATTAGTACACCCATAATTCTATTAAGGTTTATTACCGGTTCGTCAATCCATGATAATTGTTGCTCAGTTACCAGCTCTCTTGCATATGTTTTCATATTTCTTTGTTCAACGATTGGTAAATGAATAATATAATCAAATGTCTTACTCATAAAATCTGATACGTAACTTTCATCACTCTTTTGAGATTCACCTTCTTGAATAATTTCTTTTTCCTCAAATGCTATTTTGATCCCATTTCGTAGAACTGTTTCATCACAAGGTAAAATAAAAGCACAGTTACTAGAATGCAAAAAGGTTTTAATTGTATTAAGGGCTGCTAATAATTGTTTTGGGGGCAACCTATCTAAATCGTCAAAAACTAATATCAATTTTTTTCCGTTATTTTTCTTAAGATATTGTTCAACGCTTGCTTCAAACCTTGCCTCATACTGGTCACTATGCAACAGCGCTAAGGTTTTTCTTCCTACTTGGCTGGTTATTTGAAAATTACCCAAAAATATTTTAAGAGCACCTATTCCCAAAGCAAATGTCGCGGGAGAAATCAGTGCTAAAAGTATTGCGTTAACTCGAGGTAAATGTATTACGACATTCGTTACGATTATTGCAACTAAAAATAAGATGTAGAAAATCGCACTTATTCTAAAGGATTTATTTTTTATGAAAAGAGCAAATATTCCCGACCCCATTGCAGTATCTGTATTGCTGGATTCTATTGATAAACCCTCTTCATTAACAACCCCTAGTTCTGCTTGAACTTGACGAACAATTTTTCTATGTAATGATGGTGCATCATCTGCAAATTTCCAAACACTTAAGGTTTTGAGAAGATATTTTTCACTCGTATTAGTATCTGAATTAATTTTATTCTCCAACAATTTAATCACTGATGTTTTACCTGATCCCCATGGGCCAAAAAGACCAATATGTACAGGGAAATTATTTTGCTCTAATACGTCACAAATCACTTCCGCAACTTGAGTATATTGAAACTTATCTCCGCTACTATTTTTCAGTGGTCTATCTTCAAGAAACAGTTTTTTCGTAATAGGACTAGTTGGTTGTGAACGATTGAACATATATTTTCACCACTTATGGAAGAATGTACTATCGATACAATTCTACATTATTTGCAATAGATTGTAACTATCTTCCTAATATAATGTCGTGCTGCTGTGTATGGAAATTTAAATACTTTTCATTTAACTCTCTTCCTTGTTAACATATTTAATCGTTCCGAAGTACACGGCAGTTTATCCAGCTTTGTGCGTAACATTGTCGAACAGTTTAGAAGTCTTCCTACCTCGTTTTTAGACACAGGATGCTTATTCGATTTCTTAACATCATTAACAACTCGATCAATCTCTTGCGCAAGCAGTTCATCCCTTGCACTCCAGTCCACTCTTGTCCACTTTTTACCGACCTGTTTTTTTGAATATATCTTAATTGACCTGTTCAGAGGTATAGGTAATCCCGGTAATTTGTCTGAGATTATTGGAATATTAGTTTCTAGTTTTTCAGTTTGCTTCTTGATCGTCCCAGGATCAACTCCTAATCGTCTAGCCTTCTCACGTAAGCCAAGCGTTTTATCTTTATTCAACTCTTTTAATTTATCTATCCATACCGGACCAAACTGTTTAATTCGTCCAATATGAAGCTTATCATTATCCTTAACATTAGAATCCGGCCCTCTTCTTGAGTAAGTAAACCCACATCCACAAATAAACGTTCCAACAGGCCTTCCCGTATTGTAACACCTTGTTACGCATACACTATCAATTACCTCTTCTCGATAATGCATTGCTACCTTATTCAAACATGGCCATGGCCCTTCGCCAAATGGATTAATAGAAGCTGTTCCGCTCTCCTCCTCATAGTTACCTAAATCAATTTTTAAATATATCTGTACAAGGAGGTGTCTTAGAGGATGTATGGCATGCCGGGGTTTTCGAAGCATTTTATGTAACCAGGTATGCTGTCTGTCTTCATCAATAGAACAACCAAGTGTATGTAGATAATCTTTACCATAAAAACTAATAAAGTCAGGTAGCAATTCTCGGAATTTAATATTCCCCCTTGCAGTTAACATCCCTCTCTGTGCCAATCTTTGAAGGTATTTTTTTCTTAAACTATCTTGGTTTATATACTGCTTATTCATTTGCAATAATTCAGTTGAACGCGTAGCTATCAAAAATTCATTTTCCCCACCTTGACGAGTTAACGAAGGTCGTTCATCATCTACTATTGACTCAAGCATGATAAACTCATGCTTATTTCTTCGTTGGGCATACAGAATCGAGGAAGAAACGAGAAATAGGTTATGGGTTGAACAGACCGCTACCCCAGAAAGTTGATGACTTCTATGCCAATACGCTATTCCATATTCTCCACGATCTAATTCTACACATTCCGGGCAATATCGAAGATAACTTGGCTTAATTACCCCACTGGGCGGAAGCCCCATTTTCATATAGATTGATTGTCCCTCTCCATAAATCATTTCCTCAACTACCCAAGTATATCGCTCTGATGGAATAAAAGACTGGAAATACGGCAGTAAAGTGTGTTCTTCCAACAAGGTAGCGACAGAAATGGCATTCCCGGGAATAAGCGTGTGAAGTGGCTGAAGATGTCCAGGAAAATCAGTCACTGCACAAACAGTCTTTTTGCCGAACAAATCTCTCATTGTCATTTTAGTATTCTCGTTACCAGATCGAGCATGATATCGAGCTAAAACGCTATATAACAACTCGTCTGGAAATGGTGGTGGAAAATAAATCATTGATAATCCCTTCTCTTTCATTTGTTACTTATAGTATTTATATGCTTCTTGTACTGCCCAATCTAATACTTCAGGTGAACATTTCTTATATACTCCCGTAAATGTCTGAAGTCGCTTTATGGTTAACTTTCTGTATCTAGATTTTAAAAATTGCTCAACTACATATGGAAATATCCTAATTGCGTAGTCATCAATAGATTCTATATTTGATTTCAGTAGTTCTGTTGTACGAGGCAAATGATTTTGAAAATTATAATAACGAGCCTTAAGAAATTTAGGTACGACTTTAAAGAAGGAACTCATGCAAATTGGTCTTGTAGGTGGATCGTTTTTCACCGTCTCTACAGCCTTCTTCATTATTACGAACATCTCTTCATCTACCTTATTTATTTTAATTTTCTTAGGTAACGGTTTTCTCGATGGTAAGCTCTCCTCCATCCACACTCTGTCATTTTTCATTAACCAATCATATCGGTGTATGTTATATTTTCGAATGTTCTGTCGTGAGGCGCTGGACCCCAATGTAGCTAGGGCCTCCTTCAAAGTATTTCTACACTCCTCAATCTTTGGCAGTTCAGTTGCAGCCGCTTGACGATACCCAAGTTCTAACACAGCAGCCGGATCAATGTCCCCTGGATATGCCTTACTTCGTGTTAACCCCCTATGTGGCATAAGGTATTTCCTTATTGTTGTCCGATTAGATAACAGCTTAGTCGCTATTTCATCTAACGTCAGTCCTTTTTCATAATGGTGAACTGCTTGTTCAATAAACAAAGAGCCCATAGTCTCGATACTATATTGAGTTTCATCTTCCGCTTTAGGCATTCCACGCCTAGTATAAATCATTCCACAGTAAGGACAGGTTAATCGAGCTGTAACCCACTCATGTGCTTTTCGTACCAATTTTGAAATAACCCTCTTATTGTATTGAGGACAGATTGTATTGATACATAGCCATGGTCCGTTCCCAAAAGGAATAGGAATAGGAATAGAATAATTCTCATCTTTGACAAACCAATTCTCTACTTTACCTGCAAAAAACCTCATGACCAATAAATATAAGATGAAATTATCCTTGAGACTATTCTTTTGAAGAAATCGTACTAATACTTTTTCGCTCATAAGATAATCTAGATTAAGTCCAAGTGATGTTAAATACTCAGAACCGTAGAAATCTCTTAAATCAGATAGTAGTCTTTTTTTATAAATAAAGTCACCTCGAAAGTGAATATAACCTTTTGCTCCGGCATAAGAAATAAACTTAATAAAACTAGTATCTAAGTTAGAGTTTTTCTGCTTCATTAAAACGGCTATATCATCAATTAAACGTTGGTCGTCATCCAGGGTTTTGCCGGAATACTTATCATTTGCAAAAATTTCATGTCCGTTAGGGCATATTGGCTCAATAAGCATCTGGCTGCAGTTTTCGTTAGTTAAGGAGATATCGCATATAGGGCATACATCGATCAGCTTTGAGTTATGTTTGAGGCATTTATGCAAAAAGGAAAATTGATGAATACGGTGTAAATAAACAATTCTATATTTATAAAAGTCCTCATTCATACAATCAGAACAATACCGAGGAGTAGAATGAATAAGTGATTGGATACGTCTAATAAGCAGGCTTCTACTTTTTTTTTCGTAATTACTTAAATACATAACTTCCCAAAACCTTAACTGTGTTTCATTCTGGATAAATGGTCGCAAAAATGGATAGAAGGTGTGATTCTCCACAATCATTTGCGCAAATGTACCTGTAAGCCCAAATTGGTTTTCAATTCGGGATAAATTAAGAGGAATCAATGCAGCTTTCGCTGGACCGTATTCGCCAAAAAGTTCATACTTTGTTTTTGTGAAGGTAATCGGAGAACGAAGATAATATCGAAAAACAATACTACGGAAATCCTCGTCAGGATACGTTAAAGGAAAAGAAACTAAATTCCCCATAAAGTCCTCCTATCAACGCTTTATACAAACTCATCAAATTCTCCAACTAACCCCGCATTACGAAGCGCCTCATCAACACTTAGATTGTCTAATTTTCCTTGAGAAACAATAGTCCGAATATCAGTTTCGTCTAAATCAAGCTTTATGGGCTTATTGCTTCCCTTTTTCCTTGTAGTTCTAACTACTTCTGTAACACTTTCTTTTGGTTTATCTGATTTACCTTCGAATACAAGCTTGGCCAATTCTAAGTACAACAATTCCATATCATTACCGACTTCCCGATTGTGTAACTCGACCTTTTCTGCATATGTTAATGCAATATCTTCAGCACACCCCATTTTCATCGCGAATGTAACTAGTTGATCAATTAACACTCTACGATTATGCTGCAATAGGATAAGCTTGTGTTCCTCCGAGAGGTGTCCGTCTATAGTGATGCGGTGCTGTGCTTCCATCAGATATTCCTTAAAAGTGATCCAATCTGGTTTTAAATCCTTATATTCTGCGGGATCAATGCCTTCCCCTCCCCTGATACGTTCAAAGATCGGCTGAACTAGTCTGAAGGTTGTGTTTGCTACTTTTTCTACCAATTCAGCAGTGATTATTTCATCATCTTCATATAGAATAGCTCGGCATTGAACATGCATGAACAATTTTACGGCAAAGTCGGGTATGCCAAGGGTGTGATAATACATTCTGGCTTTAAGCTCTGGAGTTAGTGGTGTGAACTTATTCGTGTATTGAAGTTCCCAAAGTCCTCCTAGGAACATCTCCCACTCTATTTCATCCTTCATCCGATCCGTAATGTTTTCCGCATAACCATCTGGAATCCCCCTCCGGGTGTTAGCCAGAGAATTCTTAAATAGGTAGAGCGCTTTAAATGTACCAATTAGCACAATTGGTATACCAATCGAATTTGTAAGTTCAGTAATAAAATCAATCATTTTCTCCTCGCCACCGGAGTGCCCTCTGTGTATCCGCTGTATTTCGTCAATCACAAGTACGCCTAAACTAATTTGTCCAGCTACCTTAGACATCCTTTTAGCAAGGACTTCTGCACGTCCATCTTTTTCAGCCAGATCTTCGTAATATTGTGTCCCTAGTAACTTATCAACCGCCCAGTAAAAATTCCGGCAAAGTGCTCCAACAGATTTATTACTTGGGCATTCGATATGAAGCCATACCACCTGTTTACAAGGAAATGGCTCATTTTCATATTGTGCGTGGTGAATAACTTGTGGAAACATACTTAATAGTCTTTCATATGATTTCGATTTCCCCATCCCACTAAGTCCAATATCAGCCATCATTTGAGCCGTTTGTAAATTACCAGCTAAATTCCGCCCGAGTTCATCAGTTCCAGCTGATAGAATTTTATCAAGCCCAATCGCCATTTCTCTCTGGTAAATAGCTGCTAACGGATTTCGGGATTGGTAACCAATTTTTATCATGTTATATAAGTTTCTGTATCTTTCAAAATGAGTACTAAGCGGTTTCCAATACCCTGGTTTGATTTGTTGGATGAGTTCTACACGTTCTTCAGCATTTAGTTGATTGATATCTCCAGTGTAGCGAGGTACTGAGTCCAACATCTGATATAACTGTTCTTGTGATTTTCTGGGCGGCAACGCTTCAATAAAAGGATTTCCTTGATAGGCCTCCACAATCTGTTCACGGTATTCCGCTTTAACTTGTCTGCCCTTTAAATAGTTAAAGCGTTCTCGACTATTGACCATGATTAGACTCCTTTTCTTTGCTCTGGGTTAAAAGAAACATCTGCATCTTATTTAATTGTGGCATTTGTTTATTTTGAGGGCTTTCCTTCCGTACACTTGCAACGGGTGAAGTTGAATTATTTGAAAAAGTAGTAGTTGCAGTCCAAGCATTTGCACTCGACTCACTTCTTTTCTCAAACTTTCTCTTGATCCGTTTGTTCTTATATCTGGAAGATTTAGGTTTACCTTTCTGGGCATCCTTTGTTTTGATGAGTCCTATTAGGTTTAACTTTTTGGCCACCGCATCCAACTCGCCCTCTATTTGATTCCTTTCCTTGTTTGCCTTTTTAAGCTGATTTTTCTTATAATCCATAATGGTTTTTACGTCATCAAAATGTAGCCCTTCATATTCTTTGAATTTTTCGGTTAAGAAAAGTTGCTCTTCTTTCCCATCTTTGAGCTTTATAAATACACTACTGCAATTACGTGGATCGTAACTCACTGTTACTTCCTTCTCACCCTCGATTTGCTCATCTTCAAACCATCCACTGTCTTCCCCACGTTGACTGGCGTAGCCCATTTTCTTCAACATCACACCAGTTCGAGTAACCCGACACTTTTCCTTAGGAAGTAGCGCATGACGAATCAAAGCACGTGGCTGCTCTTGAAGAAGGTTTTTTTTCATGCCCCAATTCCATATCGCCAACGGTGTTAGTTCAACATTGTCTATAAATTTTTCCTTAGTCACAAGGTACTCTTCACTTAAAGCTTTTTTATTAAATTCCAATACAAACAAAATCACCAATTGTGTAAATGCTTGAAAGGTAAACACCGCTTTGTCTCCAGGGTTTCTATCCCCTCTCTCCCTATGTTCTTTATGCACACCCCCCAACATGATTTCTTTTATGCGCATACAAAAGCCTCTGAATTGCTGTTCGATATAAGGCTTTAAGTCCGCACGGTAAGAAGGTGGATTCCCAATACGAACGTTAAGAATTCCTAGATTGTTGGAATTTCTACTTTTCATTTCTCCACGATCACCAACAATATATCTAGGAAGATGTTTGGCAGGCCAATCTTCCTCTGATATTGGAATCCCATGTTGAGCACAAAATACCACTTTATCGGTTGAGGCATTCTCTAATGCAACCATCGCCTCTTCCCATGATGGGTTCTTACATACATGCATGCCGGTTATTAATCTGCTTTCGACATCTTTAACAAAATAAACATGAGGTCTTCCAATTTCAGTTTTATGATCTATCGATAGTAATAAGCCATCTGCAGGCGTTGAATCAATTTCGTAATATTCCCCAACTCCTTGGACATCACTGCTAACAGACTTGAGAAGAGACCTAGAGCTCATTTCTGCCTTTCTTACTCCGAATTTAGCTACTGCTTTTTTCTTTTTGTTGTGCTCTGAATGGTACCAATAGAGAAACTGACGATACGAGGGTCCGCCGGCAATTGGAATCAGTTCTCCATACTTTCGGTAGTGACCATCTGGGTAATAGTCTTGGCACATATGCTTATGAGTTGCTTTTAGGTTCATCCCTAGATCTGCGTGGTATTCCTTCAATGCTTTCTTAAATATTTCTTTTTCTTCGCTTGTCACTACAAAATCATTACCATCTTTGGGCTTTGGACCGGAGTTTTTACTTCTCCTCCTTTGTTGAGATGGAACACCAACATCATGATAGTCATTTAAAAGACCATTTATGTTTTTTCCATAAAACCAATATTTTCGCAATAATGTATAGACCCAATTTGGCTCTTTATTGAAGGTCTCTGCTGCCTCTTTCACTAACTTTCCTCTCAGCTCCCGAATATAAATATCAGGTTCTTTACTTACAATGCTCTCAATGATTGCGAATTTCTCGTCTCTTCTTTTCGAGTATTTACTGAGGTACAATTCATCCGGGACTATTAAACGAAGGTCAGGATCTACAGACTCGATAGTAACTGCCTTGTCTTCTAATTGCGTAAGTAAGTCATTATATTGTCGAAAGTGAGGAAATGGTACTTTCTTTTTGTCATCTATATTAATTAGCACCACTTGTGAACGATCGGGAGCTATCCATAAAACACGTTCTAAAGACCTCTTTTTGACCAAATCCACTTTATTGAAACTAATAATTGAGTTTTGATAAATCATTAGTTCACCACCGTAACTTTTTTGGGTAGGTCTAAGGATAATGGAGCACTTTCACGTATCCGAACGTTCATATCGGCTATCCAACGTTTATTTGCAAGCATGTGTTTAACCATAAACATTGAAGTCCCCGGCTCAAGACCAATATGAGCATCACACTTTAAACAACTCTTGCTAATTGATATGGCAGTACCATTTTTTCTAAGTCGTTCAAAGATTGGTTTAGCAACCATTTCAACCACTTGACTATCCAAGCCTGGGCGAATGTCGGGACGTTTTGCATCATGTAACCAGTCAATATTTTTGATGAAATTAATCGGCCTTCCTGTGTCATACACCACTTTCCAATGAAGCCCATTTTCCTGATAAAATCGTCTCTCAATTTCAAACAATTCAAGCGTTCTTTTGGAGAGTTTGTAAGTCGGTTTAACCGTTCTAGGAAGTTCAATCTCTAAATCCTTCCTGTCAATTGACGTCAGCATAAAATCCGAACTTAAAACAACATCATGTCCATCCAAATGTGGATGTCTGATATTTAATTTACGTGCAATTCGCTGGGTTTCTTCAATAGGAAGTGGATATTGTTCACGTATGTCTATAATTGGTTCAGCCCATTCCTGCATAAGAAGATATTGAAATTCATATTTAGAGAGCGTATGATGTATCCGATTTGAATGCCAGCCGGGAGTACGAGTTAACCACCCTTCAGAAGCTACCTTGTTATCGTTGGCTTGGATAAAAGGTATGTAATCCTCCCCCCTCCCTTGTCCTCTCCCGTCCTTGAGTCTATTAAAATGTGTTTTATAAATTGAATTCTCCATGATCTCAACTCCTAAGATAAAATAAAAGACGCACAACATTTTCGTTATGCGTCTCTCGATGTATTCATTCTAAGAAATTATTAACCCATTATAGTTATCTTCAATCTCAATGGATGATTTTTTATTAATCATTCAAACAGCCTCTTATCAGTATCTATTTAATAACATAAGCATTATCTTTTTTTTGAATATTTATTCCACGCAAAAAAATATCAACAGTGATGATTTCGGAGTAACTTCTAGTAATAATCATTACATGAAAAGTTTTATGACGAGGCTTGATGCAATTACAAAACCTCTTGGATGTACTAATTGGAGTGTATGCTTAAGTACGCCAATGTACGGTGACTTTTTTATGCTCAGATAATCCAGTTATACGAAATATTAATGCTGTTAAACGGATTTTCAGTTCTCATGTATGGATTTCTAAATACAAAAATAGTTTTCCTTTGAGCCAAAGGGTGGTGATGTGAGGACGATTCGAAGACTACCTTCCCCAGTTGGCTGGGTACCAGATAGTACGTTTGCTGTGCAGATGAATAGTTGAGCATCGATGTATGCTGAAAGGTATGTTTTTTCTAAAGATGAAGACTTTCTATGGTGTGATCATAAGGTAATGTATGTACAATAGAAGGATATAAACAAAGATTAAGCAAAAAAAGAGTATAAAATGTATGGTATTTTATTTACGAAAAAACTTTAGAACAAGGTTATCTGTTGTAGAAATTTAATTGAAGACTAAGTACATTTTGTTTAACTAACGACGATAGTCCATAAAAAATCGGCAGTCATGGACTTTATTTTCTCGTCCATGACTGCCGATTTTTCTCTCATTGAGGTCATTCCAATACTTTTTATGAAGTCTGACCGATTTCACAACTTTTCATCATTATTTATCCCGTCTTATCAAAGTATGTTTATCTTCAATTCTTTGAGTTTATTCGACTTTTCAAATGCCCTATGAAGATCTGATTAGGATCAGAAGAGTCGAATTCTCGATTTACGGCTTTATCAAGAAAGTCAATTTCCTTAGCAAAATCGTAAGCATTCGGCCCAAACCCCCAACTTCTCTTAATCGGTCTATAGTATTTGATTAAAATCTCTTTAGCACGATCATCCTCATGTCCCATAAGTTTAAGTTCACGAATGACTTCTTTAATATAGGGTCTATTCAGCATGTGTCTCGAATTGATCATGAAATTACCACCCGTTTATTTTGAGTTAACGCCTCTGTGAATAAGATTCACTTTTAATTTATAGTATCACTTAAATTACGATATTTAATTCTTAATTCCCATAAGAATCACTCCAAATAAAAGACTTCTTTCAGTGGATACCCACTAATAGAAGTCTTTAAGTTTTTATGACATTACGATTGTCTAAGAGTATTTAATCAATTTTACTCAAGTGTTTATTATACTTTCGATAGCTTCAACTGCTATGTGATCGATCTGAGCTGCAGGGTCATACGTCGTAAGGCGCACTAATTACTTGGCTAATCAACAAAATTCCCTCACTAATTGAAAGCCTTAGATGTTATGAATTTGCAAAATGCAACGATACGATTGTTTCATATCCTTATGGTGAACAACACACTTTTGACTTAGCCATAGATTCATTAAGCAACTGAATAGAACGAATCACAGTTTGGCGCTCAAACTCATTCATATGCGAAAATACTTCCGTTAAATATGAATTCATTTGTTGATCAATCGTTTCAGCAATAAACATTCCTTCAACGGTTAGGGAAAGGACATAGATACGACGATCACTAGGATCTGGTGTCTTTTGTACAAGCTTCATTTTAACTAAACTTTGGATCTGACGGCTAAATGTTGTAATATCTGTTCCAAGTGTATCGGCTACTTGTTGGATGTTAGGATTATGCTGTTTATCTATTTCATATAGGATGTGGCTCTGTATGGGAGAGATATCAATTCCACCAGCCGTACAACATACTTTATTCAGTACTCCAAATCGCCGAGTCATAATCTGAAACATATCCCGCAAATTTTCCAAGTGACTTCCCTCCTGTCCTTTCCCTTAGTTATACTTTAATTATTTGCAATTTGCAAGTATTACATAATAGAATTTAACAGCAGCTAGATCCTTCATTCAGTATCACTAAATTCTCTTCATCTAAATCTATAATAATGTTCTTTAAGACAGTAACTGTCTCTGGCTCTATCACAACTTGAATATCATTAATGATTTGAACCTGATCCTCTATTTTCGCATCATCCAATGCAAAGTTTACATTTGGACCACAACATCCTGAACTTGTTTGGGATATACGAAGGATCTTTCCTTCATTATCTTTCAAGATGTTCTCAATGAATACCTTAGCACTATCCGTAATCTTCATAGCTTCTTCCTCCATTTCCTTTTTAGCTTGTTACTAATTGTTTAAGTGCTTTATAACCAATAATCTCTTGATTTTGCATTGGAATAACAGCAAATTTTCCATTGGATGTATCATTCACGCGCTGAATCCATGGTTGTTCTCCCAATGCTCTTGTGTGAAGAATTGGATCTTGGGTATGCGTCATGATCATACTCTGGTTCACGACCCACCACTTTGGCGTAATCCCAGCACGTTGTAGATCCACAGACAATCGTTCTGCCTCATAAACCGGTGTTGTCTCTGCAAGAGTTACAATAACAATACTTGTTTCTTGTTCATTCCGTAATCGAGGTAATAAGTTTTGAACAGATACAGGGACTTCACCTGAGGAATTCGCAATTTCTTTATGATAAGATTCGGTAGCATCGAGTAGAAGAAGTGTATGACCTGATGGAGCTGTGTCAATAACGACAATCTCATCGTTCGCACGCTCAACGATATTAGCAAAAGCACGAAATACTGCAATTTCTTCGGTACACGGAGAGTTTAGTTCTTCTTCTGTATATGCAACACCTTGCTCATCCATGGTTTCACGTGCTCTTGTTAGAACTTCATCTCTATATTTTTCAACTTCTTCTTTTTGATCAATCTTACTCATTGAGATAAGGGACTTAATATCTTCATGCATAACATAATCCAGATGAGCAGCTGGATCTGTTGTTGTAAGATGCACCTTTTTACCGCGTTCTGCTAATCCAATAGCGATTGCACTAGCTACCGTTGTCTTACCAACGCCCCCTTTACCCATCGTGAAAACAACTCGTTGATTACGCTCCATAATATCATCAAGAATGTTCGTCAGATGAGGGTAATTAACGTCATTAAGTTCCGACGTGTGGTCTGGGATCATTTGAGTTTCATCAAAAAGTTTACGCACATTTCTAACACCCGTAATATTAAACGGAACCAGTGGGACAGCCCATGTTGGAAGTGATTTTAATACTTCTGGGATACTATTTAAAGCTGTTTCTTGACGAGAAGCAAAAGCTGCAGCAGTATCATCGGATAACATAGGATGATTCAGTAATCCGTTAATGATAAGCATTTGATTACGAATACCCGTTTCAGCTAGTTCTTTTGAAGCACGAGCGGCTTCTTCTAGTGGTGCAGGATCTGCTCTTGTGACGAGCACTAACGACGTTTGTTTGGGATTAGATAATACCTTAACCGTTTGCTCGTATACATCTTTCCGTTCATTTAGCCCAGCAAGCAATCCCATACTTGTGGTTCCTTCTGTACTATCCTCTAAGAACTCATTCCATGCATTGGGTAGTTGCAGCAATCTTAAAGTGTGTCCAGTTGGTGCTGTATCAAAAACGATATGATCGAATTCAGCTTGGATTTTCTTATCCGTTAACAGTGTAGAAAACTCATTAAACGATGCGATTTCTACTGTACATGATCCGGAAAGTTGTTCCTCCATTTGTTGAATGACCACATCAGGGAGCTTCCCACGATAGGGACCAACTACGCTTTCTCTATATTCTTGAGCCGCTTGATCAGGATCTAAATTTGCAACAAAAAGATTTTGAACCTCAGGTATTTCCTTGTAATGCATATCTAATTGCGTATTAAATACATCTTGTAAATTGGATGTAGGATCTGTGCTTACCAATAGAACTTTCTTTCCTCGATCTGCTAAGAAAATAGCTGTTGCACATGCTGTTGAGGTTTTACCAACTCCACCTTTGCCAGTGAAAAATAAATAAGGTGTAATATCAATTTTATTAACATCAAATAATGGAATCATCTGTAGTACCTCCTAAGTAGTTTTAATTATTTTCCTTTGATTTGAATATTCACCGTTTGTTTTTTTAATATCTCTTCGACGGAAATATTAAGCCATTCTGCAAGCTCTTCATTAGATGGGAAATCATGAGTTTTAACTACTTCTCCATTAACTAGCGTAATCGGTAGATTATTTAAATCAGCATCCATTAGCCTCTTTACTTGTTCATTAGAATTAAATACTTCTGTATGGCTTAATAAACTATATCTGTTAATGTCATATCCTTTTACAAATAAATTATTAGCAGCTGCAGAGAAACGATTGGAATTCATTTTAGCTTTGGGATCTGTAACGTTGGTTGAACAACATCCCCCTGAATCAAACACATCAATTTTTTTCATGGTAGTGGTCTCCTTTTTCGATTCAAATCAATGATTTAACCATAAATACCAACAACTAATTCTCATCGGTAGGACAACAGCACTTATCTTCGGATTGATAACAACACGATTGTTCATTCTTGATATTTACATTTGGTTGGGTATCTGGACAACAAGTTTCATCTGTTTGCTTCACTGAATCATTAGTCATTACTTTCACCTCCTAAGTTCGGTTCAGTTAATTATTTGCATTATGCAAATAATTAACGAGAAAAAACAAACAAGATTTCTTTTCAGAGCATTCATATAAACCTAAAAAATATAAAATCGAATAATTTAGTTCCTTATTGATATTTTCATTATAGTGTTTTTATTTGCATTTTGCAAATAATATATCTAACCACTTCTTACCATCAATAAAATTTGTTAAGAAGTGATTTATTGTTTTCCAAGGAACCGTGTTATATGTTGTACAACATATTTAGCATCTGCCCCTACGCCTCGTATCGTAGCTGAGGCAAATGAGCGTTGATTAGCCAACCCTACATAATACAGCCCCGGAACTTCCGTGCTCACACCGGCAACATGCAGAGGTTTGCCATCCATAGCAAGCGCACCAGTCTGATGAAGAAACGGAATATTAGGACGATAGCCCGTAGCAAATATCACACTGTCTGCGGGTTCCCTATCTCCATTCGCCCAGATGATACCTTCAAGATAAAAACCAGAGAACATTTGTTTTTGATTCGGATTGCCGTTGTCTATTTTCTTACGGTATCCACCAAGGTCGAATACTGAAATGGGACTTGGAGGTTCCTTGCCGATTCGATAGAAAGGAAATGTGTCAACTCCAGTCATCTTCAACCAGAAATGAAGATCAAGCCCTAGAAATCGTTGACGAGTAAATTTGACTGGATGTTGAACAGCTAGAGATACGGTGGCATAATCAGCCAGTTCTACTGCGATTTGAACGCCCGAGTTTCCCCGTCCCACAACGATAACACGCTGCTCACGAAACGGTTCAGGTCGTTTATATTCGGACGAATGAAGAAGGTTTCCTTGAAAAGATTCAGTTCCAGGAAGATTAGGAATATATGGACGATGAAAAGAACCCGATGCGCTAATAATCGATTTGGTTCGATATCTCTTGCCATTTAAAGTTATGATATCAAAGCCGCCATTGACAGCTTCGACTCGTTCCACTTTGCTATTTACCATTAATGGAAGTTTGAACTTTTCAGCGTATACACGTAGATAGGAGATAACCTCATCACGTAATGGATACTCGTTTAAATCTTTTGGGAAAGCGAAACCTGGTAATGACGAATATCGTGCAGGAGAAAACAACTTAAGGCTATCATAATATTGTGGCCAAGCCCCCGCCGGCTGATCACCGGCTTCCAAGATCATGAAATCCAGTCCAGCCTTTTGCAAATGATAACCGGATGCGAGACCCGCCTGCCCACCACCAATGACAATGGTATCTAAAACTTTGGACATAGATGTTCATCCTTTCTTTTTAACCGAGAATGTAGTTAACAGCAGTTATTCTTATTTAACGCATAGATCAACAGTTCTAGGCTCTCTGTAACCTGCTCCCGTTTGTTCTCCGGTATATCATTCATAATCTTTCCAAAGTATGCATTAAGAACAGCACTAATTTGTTCATTTAAAATCTGTCCCTTGGTTGAAAGCATCAGCTTCACATAACGCCTATTGTTCGGATCAATAATTCTTTCAACCCAATGATCTGCTACTAAGTTATTTACCGTTCTGCTCATGGTGCTTTTATCCAGATTAAGTACATTAGCCAGATCTATAAGTGAGATTTCACCTGCAAGCCCAATTTCCATAACAGCGTGGCATTGTCCGATCGTTGCTCCGCAACACATGAGTTGTGTTTTCTCTAGAGCACCAATGTTTTTATCGAAAGCTCTCATTAAATTCCTAAGTAAATCTACATTTTCCATGGTTTCACCTCAATAATGAATAGAGAAATATTACGAACCTTTGACCCCTTTATACAGGCTATATCCTATCTTGCCATCAAGCACAGCTTTAAAGAAAATCTTCTCGTTCTCCATGACCTTAAATACACCTTTAATTCCATGCTTCTGCACAATCCGTTTCAAGGTTATCAGTCTTTCGGGTAATGTAAGCAGCTTCGAATGATGCTTAACATCTCGATCTTTTCTAACCTTCCAGAATTTTTCCGGTTGTGACCATTCTTTATACTCCGCAATAATGTTAACGACACCCGATTTTCTCAGCATTTCATTCCATTGCTCAAATTCCAAAGGAGTCGTTCCGTACCTTTCAGCTAGTTCTTCCTTCTCATTTTCCGTCATTTTCTTTTTCCAGATGGATTCATGGATCACTATGGTACCACCAGGTTTCACAACGCGCACCATTTCATTCAGAACCTGTTCAGAATCATCCGGGATTCCAACCGCACATTCGTTAATTACAACATCAAAGGTATCATCATCAAAGGGTAATGCCTGAGAATCTCCCTGACGGAAAGAGACACGGCCCGTCATACCGGCCAACCTAGCAGAGTTCGAGGCGGACTCGATCATTTTTAGGGAGATGTCTAATCCAGTCACCTGAACCCCATAGTTCTCTGCATAAAATATTGCTTGAGTTCCTCTTCCACTGGATACATCCAAAACCCGCATCCCCTGTTTAAGCTCTGCAATCTCTGCAGTGCGTTTAGTTAAAGCAAAGCCTCCAGGATGCAGTGTTTCAATTCCACTAATTTCAATGGCATCCTCAATGGTTGGTTGATGTATTCCTTTTCTTTTCATCTTCATCCCTCCCGCTAAAATGTAACACACAACTGTTGTATTTTACAACAATTAAAATAAAAAAAGACTATCTCCGTTTGGAAATAGCCTATTACATGGTAAAATTTTATGATTTCGACGGGTAAAACCCTCTCAACACATCACGCATTTCTTGCTTGATGTTGATGTCTGGACGTTTTTCTTTGGCCAAAGCTTCCGCTTCTTCCACAGTAGAAGCCATTTCTAGTTCAAGTAAAACTCCAGTGGCTACTGTTCCTGTGCGATTACGCCCACCTGCACAATGAAAATACACCGTCTTTCCACTGTTCACTGCGTCTGTAACTGCCTGAATAGCTGCTTTCACATAAGACCCTTGACCTGCTTCATCCTCTACGATTGGGAAGTGATGACGGGTTACTTCGGCGGGAAAGCCTTCTGCCTCCGTTCCGTTATCTCTCAGATCAAACACATCTGTAATCTCATTATCTTTAAGGGCTTCAAGCAAAGCGTTCTCTCCACCAATATATACTTTATTCTCGATAAGTGCGTGGTAATTTGCCATAATTGCTCTCTCCTGTCGGCTTAACAGCATTCGCTGCCGCCACTCATAGTTAGTCCTGCGCCTTGCTCGTCCTCTACAAAATCAAGGACAAGTCCGCTGATTTGGTCAGCCACCCGGGAATCTGCCGCAATTTGAATATGATTTACTACACTCACCGCATCATTTTCTTGCGGCTTCTCAAACGACAATTGGTAACTGGGTCCACAGCATCCTGCCCCGGAATATGCAAACCGCAAAGTAGAGACGCCTGCCTCCTTCATCATGTTCTCAATAAACTGCTTCGCTTCATCCGTAATCGTCATTTTTCCTCATTCACTCTCTTTCCTATCTTAAGATACTTTCCCGTCAAAGCTTTCAATTGTTCATACCCTGTAATTTCGTCCGGTTGCCAAGGAATGATTGCCGCATGACCATTAGAGATTTCTTCAACCTTACTAATCCATTGTAGCTCGGCATGAGCACGCCCATTTAGGACTTTATCATTTGTTCCTGCAGCAGCAAAGCTTTGGTTGATGGCCCACCATTTTGTTGGAATGCCGGCACGCTCCAAATCACTTTCCAAACGAGAGGCTTCATAAAAAGGCGTTGCCTCCGCTAACGTGACGATTACGACACTGGTTTCCTTCGAATTACGAAGACGAGGGAGCAAATGTTGAACGGAATCTGGTATCAATCCAGAGGAACGGGCAATTTCTTTATGATACTCCTGAGTTGCATCAAGCAATAATAGGGTGTGCCCTGTCGGCGCCGTATCAATCACTACGATTTCCTCTTCTGAATGTTCAACCAAATCAGCAAAAGCCCTAAATACAGCGATTTCTTCTGTGCATGGCGATCTTAAATCCTCTTCTAGAAAAGCGAGTCCCTCATCATCTAGCGATTCTGAATTTTGTTGAATGACTGCAGCTTGGTATCTCTCCAGTTCGATTTTGGGATCGATCCGACTGAGTGTGATGCAATCAGAATTCTCTCCAAACACATACTCTAGATGGGCGGCAGGATCTGTCGTACTGAGATG
The DNA here is from genome assembly GCF_041956825.1 of Paenibacillus sp. RS8. Classification (NCBI taxonomy): domain Bacteria; kingdom Bacillati; phylum Bacillota; class Bacilli; order Caryophanales; family Paenibacillaceae; genus Paenibacillus; species Paenibacillus sp. RS8. Next base: position 771,403 of record NZ_CP168131.1, read on the forward strand.
AACCTGGTGTCCACGTTCTGCAAGCCCTACAGCAATCGCAGAAGCTACTGTGGATTTCCCTACGCCACCTTTACCCATTGTAAAGATCACCCGAATACCACTTTCCTCCAGATCATTAATCAAACCACCAAGATCCGGAATGGAACGGTCAATCTCCACGGCAGTTACTTTTTCAGTAGATGCCAACGGAGCCGATTGAAAGAGATTACGTAAGCTTTCAAGCCCGGTCACGTTAAATGGAGCTAATGGAATAACATAACTCGGCAGTTCCTGGAGTTCAGCCGGCATTTGTTCCAAAGACCGCTGCTGTCTGTTATAAAACCCTTTAGATACAGGGTCCTCTTCGCTGTGTGATAACAGCAAACCATTAATGACCAGCATTTGGTTCTTGATACCTGTTCCCCGTAGTTCTGACGATGCACGTGCCGCTTCCATTAGTGGAGATTGTTCCGGACGGGTAACCAGAATTAGGGTCGTCATTTCACCATCTGATAAGGTGCGGACGGCTTCGTTATATAGTGTTTTTTTGGATTCCAATCCAGCCAGAGGCCCCAGACAAGAAGCACCATGCGTACTTTCATCCAAAAATCCACTCCACGCCGATGGTAATTGTAATAAACGCAGTGTATGACCTGTAGGTGCGGTATCAAACAGAATATGATCAAATTGAGACTTTAATTGTTCATTAGTAAGCAGCGTCGTAAATTCATCAAAAGCTGCAATTTCAACGGTACATGCACCGGATAGCTGTTCTTCCATAGTGATGATAACTGAATCAGGTAGGACACCACGATATGGAGCGACAACTTTCTTTTTATACGCTTCCGCAGCTGACTCTGGATCTAAATTTGCGACAAAAAGATTAGGTACACCCTCAATTGCGACTGGTTGATTGGACAACTCCCGGCCGAAGACATCTTGCAAATTAGAGGCTGGATCTGTACTTACGAGTAGAACCCGTTTACCGGCGTCCGCTAAAGTAACCGCTGCTGCACATGCAGTTGAGGTCTTTCCAACGCCACCTTTACCTGTAAAGAAAAAGTATTGCGTTTTCAGGATGGTATGTGGATCGAACCGAATAGACATGTTGACCCTTCTTTCGTTTATTGTGACTTCACTTTTAGTTCTAAACGCACTCTAGGCTTCATTGTAAGTTCAGAAGCCGAAATCCCTGTCCAGTTCTCTAACTCTTCATTAGTAGGATAACCTTGTTTCTTAACGACCTGACCATCTACCATAATTACAGGCAATACATCTGGACCTTCATCAGTCAGTAATTGTTTAACAACTTCATTCGCAACAAAAGCAGCCGGCTCACTGGACAAGTTATAACGGGAAACATTGACGTCCCTTTTCTTCAGGTTATGCACCACTGCAGAGATCCGAATTAATTCCGGATCAACACTCGGACCACATACTCCTGTGGAACAACACATCGCTGGATCATAGATTTCAATAGAGTTCATATACTTAAGCTCCTTTCTGTAGAAAAAAGCCGGGATTTCTCCCGGCTGGACTATTCCTTATTCGCCGGTTTCAGCAAATCGTTTAATTCGTGCTCCGACCTGATCACGGACCTGCTGGAATACAGCCCATTTCTCTTCGTCAGTTCCTTGCGCTTTCGCAGGATCATCAAATCCCCAGTGTTCCCGTTTCACTTTTGGAGGTGTAATCGGGCACTTATCAGCAGCGTCTCCACACAAGGTAACCACCAGATCAGCGTTATTTAATAGCTCTGAATCAATAATATCGGATGTCTGAGAAGTGATATCAATACCTACTTCATTCATAGCCTTCACCGCTTTAGGGTTAAGACCATGTGCTTCGATACCTGCACTGTAAATATTCCACTCATCACTGAGGTATTTCTTTGCCCAGCCTTCAGCCATCTGGCTCCTGCAAGAGTTTCCAGTACACAAAAAGTAAATTGTTTTCTTTTCCATGATAGATAATCTCCTTTATATTGAAGGTAATAGTAACTATATTTTTGATGCTTTGTTTAGGCAGCAGGTTTCGGTTTATTAAAGTACTTCTTTCCGAACCATAAAGAGACGTTTACAAGCCCGATAAGAACAGGCACCTCAACAAGCGGTCCGATAACAGCGGCAAATGCCGCCCCTGAATTTAATCCGAACACACCGATGGCCACTGCAATACCCAGTTCAAAATTGTTGCTGGCTGCAGTAAAAGAAAGTGAGGCTGCTACCGGATAAGAAGTTCCCGCTTTTTTGGACATCCAGAAGGACAAGAAAAACATAATGACAAAGTATATTAATAACGGTATAGCGATTCTAACGACATCCATAGGTAGCTGAATCATTAAATCTGCTTTAAGTGAAAACATCAACACGATTGTAAATAAAAGGGCAATCAAAGTAAGAGGACCAATCTTTGGCAAGAAAACCTTCTCAAACCAAGCCTCACCCTTTGTCTTCAGTGCAATCACTCGCGTCAATATTCCAGCTGCAAATGGAATACCCAAGTAAATCATTACGCTTTCCGCAATTTGCCCCATCGTAATATCAACGACTGCTCCCTGTACGCCAAACCATCCGGGCATTACAGTGATGAACAAATATGCAAAGACGGAATAAAAAATAATTTGGAATATGGAGTTAAAAGCTACTAAACCTGCTGTATATTCCGGGTCGCCTTTTGCCAGATCACTCCATACGAGAACCATAGCGATACACCGAGCCAAACCTATCATGATCAAACCGATCATGTATTCCGGCATATCGCTCAGAAATAAGATGGCTAACAGAAACATTAATACTGGACCGATAATCCAGTTCTGCACCAAGGAGAGCAGTAGGACTTTCCAGTCCTTAAATACTCTTCCCAGTTTCTCAAACTTCACTTTAGCTAGCGGTGGATACATCATCAGAATCAATCCCACGGCTATAGGAATTGAAGTCGATCCTACCTGCATCTTCGATAAACTTTCCGAAAAGCTTGGCACCAAAAAGCCGATCAAAATTCCAATTCCCATTGCCGCAAAGATCCATAAGGTTAAATAACGATCCAAGAAAGACAACTTCTTTTCTCTTTGACTCATAGTGATCAATCTCCTTTGATAAGTTTTCCTTATCACTTAGATCCTTGTACGTATATTAATTACAAGAAATTCTAAGACCTTTCTTATCGAGCTCTTCCAATTCATGATCTTGTGAAGGAACAAAGTTCAGCAATTTCTGAATTAACTCATTATGATTACTATTAGAATTGATCGAATAAAAAATCCATTGACCCTTCCGATTTTCCTTTACCAGACCTGCATCCTTTAGTTTGCGTAAATGCTGACTGACAGACGGTTGACTCGTTTTGAAAACTTCGACAAGTTCGCATACACAGCATTCTTGCTTCTCCAACAGTTTCATCATGGTAAGCCTCGTTTTATCCCCCAAAAGCTTTAATACCAATGATATTTCATCCAAATCATCTAGAGAAAAACTCATATTCCGTTCCTCCTTTTCCTCCATCATTATATAACCATATGCTTATATAAGCAATAGGTAATATACAAATCAGCATCTGCTTAGTCCTTTGTGAAATTAAATCATTCGATTAATCACAATCAGCTTCAGTATAGTTCTCTTTTAACAAAGACAGCAACGTCTGAGTATCGGGTAAGGTATCTAGAACGGTTTGAATAAAGGGTTTATCATCCATATCAAGTGAATAGTATACCCATTGTCCACGTCTTCTTTCCTTAACCATTCCCAGCGCCTTTAATTTCCTTAAATGCTGGCTGACATTGGGCTGAGTCATATCTAAGATTCCCGCTAGATCACACACACACCATTCTTTATCTTTCAGTAGTCCCATTATTGTGAGTCTGGTTTTGTCACCTAATAATTTCAGTTTTTCAGCCATTTCCATATCGAACATATACACAGTCCCCTCAAGAATACGAACAAAATAATATATAATCATATATTATTGTTTGATTCCTTCAAAATCAAGAAAGGCTATTTCTGTAGGTACATTAGCTTAATTCAAGAACATCTATATATTCTAATGATTTGTCTTGGATAATCGTTCAATAAACCACTTCTTTTAAATTGTTCATCCACATGTCCACAACTGAATATACGATGATACTACACCCGATATCGATAAAGATTTTTATTCGTTAACTGGTATGTTCATTTCCTTCAATAGTGCAATAACTTTCTGTTGAATTTCGTCCCTTGCAGCTCTTACGTCTCCCAGATGGCCGTTAAGTGTTAGCGGATCAGTAACATTCCATTGAATATTTTTGATGGCAAAGGGAACGATTGGACATTTTTCATTGACTTGTTCACATAACTTTATAATGACTTTCGATTGCATAAACGTTTTCATATCAATTGTTTTTGAGCTTTTGTTTGAAATATCAATTCCTATTTCCTTCATGACTTCAATGGTATATGGATGGATATCTCCGGATTCAAGTCCGGCACTTTCAGCGACCACATGATTACCACCATAATGTCTGGCAAAAGCCTCGGCTATTTGACTTCGGCAACGATTCTGGATACAAAGAAAATAAAGACGAATTGGTTGTTGCATCTTCTCAGCCCCTTTCTATTTGTATATAATTATATAATTAAATTGTTATATTTAAATCGTACTTTGTGTTAACGCAATGTAAAACAACAGTATATAATTATTCTATAATCCTGATTTGGCAATCTGAATTTTTCCAATTATATTTTGCAACTTTTAGAATTATACTATTTATGAGGTTTAAATAGACACCTGATGCTAATGATTGAAGACGCATACCCTATCTCTCCTTCACAAAGAGCAACGGTAGTTACAACCATAAATCAGCAAATGACTTAAATTCAGAAGGAGTGTTCAGATATGTCTACACTCAACGTTCGTCATGCAACATTACAGGATTTGAAAAGTATTCTTCGGATTTACAATCAGGGTATCGAAGATCGGATTGCTACACTTGAAACCGAGGAAAAAGATTCGGCTTTTATGGAGGGATGGTTCCAAAATCACCGAGGTCGCTACAGCATTTTAGTAGCTGTAAGAGAAGACGAGGTGATAGGCTGGGCCTCTCTTAACCCCTATTCCCATCGGTGCGCCTATAACGGTGTTGCAGACCTCTCAATTTATATTGATCGTCACTTTCGTGGACAAGGTATAGGAAATACCCTCCTAGAAGTCTTGGAAAAATCTGCACTGGAACAAGAATTTTATAAAATTGTACTATTTACCTTTCCATTCAATCAAGCAGGTCAAATGTTATATCAAAAAAGGGGCTATCGGCAGGTTGGAGTTTTTGAGAAACAAGGAGTTATGGATGGAGCTTTTATAGATGTGTTGATTATGGAAAAACTGTTGTAATCAACAAAAAATATAATCATATCTCTGCTTTGAATAGGTCTGTCTATCAACTACTTTCTGTGTAAGTAAAGCCGATATTCTCATCGAATGATAAATGAGGTGTTACAACATGAGCTTAAATTTTTTTGATCACCGTGAAATAATTGCTAAAAACTTGGTAACCTTCCTTCGGCAGAAAGGTTATTCCAAATTGTCTTTATCTAAACTAACAGACATCTCCCGAGCTACCATAGATCAGATTATCAAAGGAAAATGCCTAAACTCCATGGAGTATAATAAGCAAATTGAAAAGATTAATATAACATTTGAACTTTCAGATAACTATTTTATAACCCCTCTCATTTCTATAAATCCAATAACGTATACTTACTCAGATCAGTGTGCTGACCCAGAGAAAAGTACAGAAGTTAAAGAATTGTTGGATGGCTTGAATAACGTTCTTGATATTTATTCTCTTTACTTAAAGTAAGTAGGTGATTATAAGCAAAAAACGCATTGAAAATCTAGACGAAACCATTGGACGTTTTTTTGGAGATTAACGCGTAACGTTAGTACTTGTGATCCTTGAAGATTTATTCCATTAATCGGCTTGATTCCAGAATCAAAAGATCCAACCTCGACACTCGTCGGGGATGGATCTTTAATTTTAGGTAAAAGCAAGCTTTTGCTATTTTATTATCATTACAGGACAATGCACTCTTTTTACAACCTTATGGCTGACACTTCCTAGAACCATCTCTTGGAGCGCATTTAATCCCCGGCTTCCGATGATAACCATCTCCACTTTTTCCTTATTGGCATATTCAATGATTGTCGGGCCTGGTTCTCCATGCAGAATCTTTAATTTATAAGCAACATTTCCTTGCTTCAGTATTTCTTCGACAAGCGCCAGCTTTTGCCGTCTTTTGAGTTCTAGCTCTTCTCTGCCTTGGGTATGCAGAATTTCACTCTTCGATTTAGAGAAGTCGGCAACGCTAATCACATCTATCTGGCAGCCTGGTGTTAAAGATACCAGCTTTACCGCTTCTTTGGTCGCTCTCAGCGAATTCTCTGACCCATCTACAGCTAATACGATCCGGTTATACATCCTTCATTCACTCCTGAAGTCAAATTAGTGGGCACTTAACTTTGCATTGGCATCATTATAAACAGCCAGTTTATCAACGATCTTTTGGCTTGAAGAATTCAATCCTTTAATTTCAATCCTGTTATTGTTCTCCCGGTATTTAATGACTACCTTGTCAATCGCTCCAACGGCTGAGTCATCCCAAATATGAGCGTTTGAGAAGTCCACTACAATATCGGAATCCGTTACTGTGAAGTCAAAGGTATCCACAAAGCCGTCTACAGAGGCAAAAAACAGCTGACCTTCGACTTCGAATATGGTTTTCGCTTTTTCCACGCGTTTCCGGACTTCAATATTGGAGATTTTGGATACAAAGAAGACCGCACTCAAAATCACCCCGGCGATGACACCTTTGGACAAGTCATGGGTAGCCACCACGATAATAACCGTTACGAGCATCACCGCTGCGTCGGTTCTTGGGGCTTTTAACAGGTAAGTAAACGAGGACCAGTCAAAAGTACCAATGGATACCATAATCATAATGCCTACCAGGACAGGCATTGGAATTTGCACCACCCAATCGCCTAGTACAAGAATCAAGAACATCAGGAACGTGCCCGCCACCAAAGTTGATAGCCTTCCTCTTCCGCCTGATTTGACGTTAATCACCGATTGCCCGATCATAGCGCATCCAGCCATACCGCCGAAGAAACCGTTGATTACATTCGCGATTCCCTGACCTCTGGCCTCCCGGTTCTTATTGCTGTCCGTTCCTGTCATATCATCCACAATAGAAGAGGTTAGCAGCGATTCCAGCAGGCCGACAATAGCCAGTGCAATGGAATACGGGAAGATGATTTTCAGTGTCTCCAAATTAAACGGAATATCAGGAATAAAAAAGGATGGCAGCTCTTGCTTAATAATACCGAGATCCCCCACTGTGTTCAGGTTAACCCCCGTGAAAATGGCTATTACCGTCAATACAAGAATGGCAATCAGCGGAGCAGGAACCGCCTTGAAAAATAAGGGAACAACATATACAATGACTAACGTGATCCCGACAAAAACATACGTCATCCCGTTAATTCCCCAGAAGTGTGGTACCTGGGCCATGAAAATCAGGATAGCCAAAGCGTTGACAAACCCAATCATAACCGGTCTCGGAATAAACTTCATCAGCCTGGCAATCTTGAGAACACCGAACACGAGCTGGATCACTCCAGTCAGTATCGTTGCTGCAAGCAGGTACTGAAGCCCATGCTCCTTGACTAGCGGAACCATAAGCAATGCCATGGCTCCTGTAGCTGCCGATATCATACCTGGCCGACCGCCTACAAAAGCAATAATGACCGCTATACAAAAGGACGCATAAAGGCCAACCATAGGATCAACACCGGCAATAATCGAAAATGCGATGGCTTCCGGAATCAGCGCCAATGCCACGACTATCCCTGCCAGAACATCTCCCTTCACATTAAAAAACCAGTTTTGTTTTAGTTTCTCAATCACTCTGTTTCCCACCTCTTATTTTTCGGCACTGTAATCTTAAAGATGACAGGCCGGTTTTCTACAAACAGTTTAGCATCAATCTTCCCATAATGGAACCTTTTAGAAACAAAATTTTGTGGTATGATAACGGCAGGTTTATAAAGTAAGGAGCGTACAAAATGCGTATTGGATATATGAGACCTTATCAAGACGATTTGAATTACGAAGCACAAACACAAATGTTAACCTCTTTCTCATGTGATACCGTTATTGTTGAAGAACACGCCTCAGCGAAGCGGCGAACCCATCTTAACCATATGATGAGCAATTTAAATCCTGGAGATACCATCATAGTTGCTAAACTATTTGCCTTTGCGGATTCCACCCGCCACCTTGTGGAGCTGCTTGAGGTTCTGGACAGTCAGCAGGCTTATATTTACTCCATAACGGAAAATATAGACACCAGCAAATCTGAAGGGTATTCATTTAGTGATATTGTGAAGCACCTGGTAGAGTTCCAAAGTGATGTGATTAGCGAAAAAACCAAAAGAGGACTCTTTGAAGCGAAGCAAAAGGGGAATGTTCCCGGGCGCCCCCGAAAAGCTGATGAAAACGTGGAGAAAGCGATCTTTATGTATCAGTCCAAAAAATATACACTCACTGAGATTAAAGAACAAACGGGAATCAGCAAATCCACCTTGTACCGGTATTTAGAGAACTAATTGACTTCGGTGATCGATAATGAACATTGAACTCATACATTACTTCGATCTAATTAATTTCTGAATAAGGTGTTATTACTCCAGTTCAGCATTTTCTTTTCATCTCTTCATGAAAAAATCATATTGATTGTTCACACTAAATACATCTACCCTGAAGTGAAATATGTTAGAACTGGACGGTATACAAACACATCCGAGCGAATTTCAGAGGTCTATCCTGATTTTCGCTCGGATGTGTTTAGTATTGAGAGGCAGACTTTGTAGGATAGGCGAAGAATTAAATTAGGATGTCTACAAGACTTCTCCATCTAGTTTGTCTTGTCATCATTTAGGCTCTTGCCCATATTTTTAGGTTTTGCACTCCTTTATATAGGCAACTACATATGATAAAAGTAAACACTAAATCTAAAGAGGAGAATGAGTATGTATCATAAATCATGTCATCACTATCACTGGCATAATCCTATGCATAACAGCAAGAATAAAAACTATCAGGGTTATCATCCTCAATATAATTGGAATAATACCAATAGTAATCCCTATGAGATAATGAATTTAAGAGATTATGGACAATGTCCACTTGTAATAAATATTGACCAGGCAGCAAAGCAAAACAATACTTACCGGACCGCATTATGGACAGGGAATTATTTTCAAGTGACTTTGATGAGTATCAATATTGGCGATGATATCGGATTAGAGGTCCATCCGACAACTGATCAATTCATACGTATAGAAGAAGGTCAGGGACTTGTTCAAATGGGTGATAGGAAAGATAATTTGGATTTCCAAGTGATGGCCTATGATGACTATGCAATTATGATACCTGCTGGAAAATGGCACAATATAACCAATACAGGGAATAGTCCCCTTAAAATTTATGTTATCTATGCACCGCCTGAGCATCCATATGGAACAGTTCATGAAACAAAAGCAATTGCAATGTCTGCTGAAGGATAGCTAAATCACGGTCCGGAACCAGCAATGAAGGAATTAGGATGCTAATCCGAATTCATCCTTTTTATAACGGTATAATTTCAAATCTATTATATACTTATTCTCTTCTTTATCTTCTGACTTTAATCCCCTAAGTGTATTTATTATTTCGATTCTTCTTTGTTATAGTCTCGCATAGTAAAGTCTATTGTTATCGAAAACCATATTATTTCAAAATAATAATCATTTTACATTAAAATCGAAATTTTTTCTTACTGCCATAACAGCTTCCAACGAAGGCTGTACTTATCTTGTTCCAATTCACTCAATGTACCCTGGGAAATACCAATCAAAACGAAAGTTTGACCTGACTCAGTTTGTTGATTTTTCTGATGTTTTTTATTTTATCACCAAGAGTTTTCACTCTTTCACCTCCTATATAAATAAAAAAACAGTCCCGAGGAAGGTAAGTACTTCTTCAGGACTGTTAGTATGAAGTATTTAATTTAGTCTTAGATGACTGTTTAACTATAGTTTTTCTAAATTAAGCATAAAACTTTATTGTTTAGAACAAAACCTTATTGTCATGACACACACTTTTTTATTACCGGATACCAATCATTATTTCACAACTATAATGTTAATTCCACAACTTTAATGTCTATTTCAAAACTTTAATGTCAATTTCACAACTATGATATCACCAGACATTTACACACATTGTCTATTCCCAACAAACCCTACTCCACAGTAACACTCTTCGCCAAGTTACGTGGTTTATCCACATCATGACCCAGCGCAAGAGAAGCATAATAAGACAATAATTGCAGAGGTACTACGGACAACGCTGCTGTCAGCATTGGCAGTGTCTTAGGAATCACAAACACTTGATCCACTGATCTAAGCAGGTCAGTCAAATGCTCTTGATGAGTGATCGCAAGCACGTCAGCGCCGCGAGCCTTCACTTCTTTAATGTTGCTCACAGTCTTCTCAAGCACAGCTTCCTGAGTTGCCAGGGCAATAACCGGAACGCCCTCTTCGATTAGAGCCAGCGTACCGTGCTTCAATTCACCTGCGGCATAAGCTTCGGAGTGAATATAAGAGATTTCTTTCAGCTTCAAGGATCCTTCTTGAGCAACAGCGTAGTCTACGCCGCGGCCGATGAAGAAAAGGTTTTTGTGCTCAGAAATTTGTTCTGCATAACCTTTGATCGCTTCTTTTTGAGCCAGGATCTCTTCCACTTGCTCTGGTAGAGCTTGCATAGCTGCTAGAATCTTAGCCACTTGTGCTTCGGTTTGTGTACCACGAACTTCAGCTAAATAAAGAGCAAACAATCCGAAGGCAACCAATTGTGAAGTATAGGCTTTGGTCGAGGCTACTGCAATTTCAGGACCTGCCAAAGTTACCAACACATCATTCGCTTCGCGAGCAATAGAACTGCCCACTACGTTAGTGATCGCCAATACATGTGCACCGTTAGCTTGCGCTTCACGCAGAGCAGCCAATGTATCCGCGGTCTCACCGGATTGGCTGACAACGATAACCAAAGTTTCTGGTGTCACGATTGGTGAACGGTAACGATATTCCGATGCGATATCATTCTCAACCGGAATACGAACCAAAGATTCGATCATAGTACGTCCTACCACACCAGCGTTGTATGCCGTTCCGCAAGCAACAACTTGGATGTTACGGATGTTCTTGATTTGTTCTTCCGTCATGTTCAACTCTGGCAAAACAACCTTGTTGCCTTCGGCATTAATACGACCACGCATAGTGTCGCGGTAAGCCTTAGGCTGCTCGTGGATCTCTTTCAACATGAAATGCTCGTAGCCGCCTTTTTCCGCGGTAACTGCATCCCAATCGACAGTAATCATTTCCCGAGAAATAAAGTTGCCTTCAATCGTCATCAGTTCGACAGCATCTCTTGTCAGGACTGCCATTTCGCCGTCGTTCAAAATATATACGTTACGGGTATACTCAAGCAATGCAGGAATATCTGACCCGATAAAGTTTTCTCCTTCGCCAAGACCGATAATGAGCGGGCTCGCTTGACGCACAGCCACCAATTTATCTGGTTCATATTCAGTCAGGACACCTAATGCAAACGCACCGCGCATGAAGGTAATCGCTTTTTGCACAGCCTTCACGATATCCCCATCATATTCACGAGCAATCAGATGTGAAATCACTTCTGTATCTGTTTCGGAGACAAAGTGGCATCCGCCAGCAATCAGCTCTTCTTTCAGATCCAGATAGTTTTCAACAATACCGTTATGAACGACCGAGAACTTCATGCTGTTATCCGTATGTGGATGCGAATTCTCATCGGATGGTTTACCGTGGGTTGCCCAGCGTGTATGTCCGATACCGGCGCTACCTGCCAGTGGACTGCCTTCCAGCTTCGACTGCAGATTCGCCAAACGGCCTTGTGCTTTCACTACTTGCAGTCCTTCCCCAGTAAATACAGCAATACCAGCAGAATCATATCCCCGATACTCCAGCTTCTTCAATCCTTCAACCAAGATCCCCTGCGAATTCTGATTACCAATATATCCTACAATACCACACATTATAATTTCCCCCGTCCGAGTTATCGTAATGTGGCGGCATAAGGAAAGAAACGTGCCGTGCGGCATGTTTTTGAGAAAAAGCAAATATTCTGTTGTATTTTGGATCAACAAAATAAACTGTCACTTACATCTTATGTTCATGAAATGCACAGCCTTCTTCTCTGCCGTGGCAGAACTACCGTGTTTCTTTACGATGCGCGCACACATGAATTTTTATATTTCTTATGCACCCATGAAAACGTTGTGTGAAAGGTCGCCCTTCCATTTTCCGTCTCCATTTACGGCTCTGGTGCATCACCGGGAGGTCCCCGCCGAACATTTCGAACACCTCCACCTCGTCAGCTTACGTCTGCCGTGATCCGTTCAAGCCCTTGTCTACATAGCTATGTAGCAGCTTTCCCTTCTCCCCCGCGCTCGACCAAGCTCTGGCGCTTGCTATTGCGAACCTCACAATCCCCGCTTTCCTTCTAGAATGACACTTAATCTATTATATGCACCTTGTAGTACTTTGGCAATGCTGCACCAACCCAAATTTCCAATTCCTGTTCATTGGATCCGGCCTAAAAGTGATAAACACCGGTGTAATGAGTCCGAATTGATCTCGCTCACTACACCGGCTATATAGTTATGGGAATGAATTATACCAATTCGCGTTGAACCACTTCTACAATTTGATTCACATAAAGATCTAGATCTGCTTTATCAGGTCCCTCTGCCATGACGCGGATTAGAGACTCCGTACCGGACGGACGTACAAGCACACGGCCATTGTCGCCTAGCTTGCCTTCTACTTCAGCGATAGCCGCTTCGATAGCCTGGTTGTTAGGATAATTGGTCTTATCCTGAACACGAACATTAACCAGTACTTGCGGATACTTTGTCATCATGCTTTTGAGTTCACTAAGCTGCTTACCTGAAGCTATAAGTGTATCTACCAGCTGAATAGCCGTCAGAATACCATCACCTGTAGTATTATAATCAAGGAAGATAACATGTCCAGACTGTTCTCCACCTAGATTAAAGCCGCCACGGCGCATTTCTTCCATCACATACCGATCACCTACAGCTGTTTTAGCAGTGTTCAGAGATAATTTCTCGGTAGCTTTGTAGAATCCAATATTACTCATAACCGTTGATACAATTGTACTATCTTTTAGCTTGCCTGCACGGTTCATTGCATCCCCGCAAATACAAAGGATAAAGTCTCCGTCAACTTCATCACCTTTATTATCAATCGCAATCAATCGGTCAGCATCTCCGTCAAAAGCAAGCCCCAAATCCGCTCCTTGACGCAATACTTCTTCACGCAAAGTCTCTGGATGTGTCGAACCAAATCCAGCATTAATATTCAAGCCATCAGGCTCAGATCCAATAGAAATAACCTCAGCGCCAAGCTCTCTGAACAATCTTGGTGCAAGTTCATACGCTGCGCCGTGAGCACAGTCGAGTACGACCTTGACCCCTTTAAAATCCTGAGAAATTGTAGTCTTCAAATATTCTAAATAGAGGTACTTAGCATCATTATCAACCGTAACCATGCCTAAACCTGAACCGATAGGACGCGGCAATTCATCTACCTCAGCATCCATAAGCTCTTCAATACGCAGCTCAGTTTCATCCGTAAGCTTGAAACCATCTCCGCCAAAGAACTTAATGCCATTATCTTCAACCGGATTATGTGATGCAGAAATCATTACCCCTGCATCGGCCTTTAATAATCTAGTAATATAGGCAACAGCAGGCGTACTCACTACACCTATACGGATTACATCTGCTCCAATAGACAGCAAACCAGCAATAAGAGCCGATTCAAGCAAAGGACCGGAAATACGTGTGTCCATTCCGATGACAACCTTTGGTTTATGCACGTTACCCGCTAGTACATATCCACCGCAACGACCAATGCTATAGGCCATTTCTGCTGTTAATTCACGGTTCGCTACTCCCCGCACACCGTCAGTTCCAAAATACTTCCCCATTATTTTTCTCCTTTGAATACGCTACATTAGCTTAATGTTCTATCATATGACTTGAATACTATTTTGGTGTACCTTTGGGACATATCCTAAAAGACGTATTTCAATAAAAGGTTATGTTCCCCCTGTACCTACAGGATTTTCGGAATTCGCACTTGTGTTAGCTGTGCCGTTATTCTCTGGATTGCTATCTGTCGGGTCAGGCGTTGCTGTCCCCCCACCAGCCTCTCCACTATGGGTGGGCTTCTCAGTGGCTCCCTCATCGCCTATAACAGGCTCAGAGCTTGGCTCAGGAGTAGTTACACTCCCCGTATCTGGATGAGGTGTAGGCACCGGCGTTGCAGGTGATAGTAGTTGCACAGTCACCGTAAGAGGCACGCCTGAATTAGCCAGTGCAATGAATTTGGGCAGTGATACCCGTAAAGAAACCTCATGAGTCCCAGCAGTAAGCCCAGTCACATCTGCCACAACACTTAAATCTTTCTTATCTAATTGATTTAACAAAGTAGGCGCACCCGTTAAGGTAAGGTCTATATCCTTACTTGATGGATTAACAATACTTCCCTCTAGCCCATCACCCACACCTTGTAACTTGATGGGTACCGCTTCAACCTTCCGTTCAGCAATTTCTGAAATCGTTAATGAAACATTCACAGTTTCAGGCATGACCTTCTCAGTTCCAGCCGGAGGCTTCAGATCTACCTTCAGCTGCTTCGTTCCTGCAGAATCTATAGCGCTAAGATCAACACTTGCTTCATAGGTAGATAAAGCAGCTAATGCATTCGCTTGACCATATACGACAACTGATTCCAGTTCTGGTGTCACATTCGATAAGACGAGAGAATCTGGAAGTTGACCGGTAAAGCCGATATCCAGTGGCAGGCTCTTAAAAGGCAAAGTAATTGGCAATTCCACCGATACGGTAGCTGGTTCAATTACAGCGTCCTTCACTTCTTTTCCTTCACTATCATAAGCGTGCAGCTTCAATTTCTTCTCTTTAAAGGTTTCATTCTCCCCATTTAGCTCAATGGTGCCTTGTACCTTTACCACTTTGCTTAACTCATTATCAGGAAGCGTAACCTCAACAGTATCTGTAGGCTGCATGACAGGGGTGCCCAATTGATAACCCGCTGCTGGTTCTCCCTTGGTAACCAAGGTTATGGGAAAAGACTTTGTATTTCGCAGCTCTACATGTACGTTGACCTCTTTAGGAGTCATTCTGACGAGCGTTACACCTCTAGGTAATGAATAAGAGAGTGGCAACGTATTATCTCCAGGCTCAACCTTACTTAGATCAAGAGTCACTTTATAGTCGTCCGAGAACTGAAAGGAGATATCAGAGTTCTTCCCCTTAACCTCCATACTGACACTATCTACATCCTTGTATTCCAGCACATATTTATCTTTATCTAGACCGACCTCTTCGATCTTTACATTCTCAATAATCTTCGACTTAGTATCGACCGTGGTCTGTCCAACAGGTGCTGTGTCGACACGAACCATTGTAAACAGAATAATCCCAAACGCAAGGGCAAGAATCTTATTGAAATTGTTATTGCTCATCCACTTATCCATGATTTTTGTCCCCCTTCCGTTTCCAGAAAGTTGAACCTTTCTCCTTCAGCGATGAACTTACACTTAGCTCTTGATGGAGCTTCGAAATCATTGATTCTTCTTTAATGTCCCTCACAATTTGACCATTGATGGCCAGAGAAATCTGTCCTGTCTCCTCTGAGACAATGACAGACACAGAGTCCGCAACCTCACTGATCCCTATAGCTGCACGATGCCGTGTCCCCAGTTCCTTACTAATAAAAGGGTTCTCAGACAAAGGTAAATAACAAGCAGCGGCGGCAATCTGGTTTCCTTGCATAATAAGGGCTCCGTCATGCAGAGGTGTGTTAGGAATAAAGATGTTAATCAGCAACTCCGAGCTGACTAGAGAACGCATCGCGATACCCGATTCCGTATATTCATTGAGGCCTGTCTCTCGCTCGAATACGATTAATGCCCCTATTTTTCTATGTGATAAATAATTTACGGCTTTAATGACTTCGCCAATTAATTTACTGAGCTCTTCATCACTTTCCCCAGCCCGTCCGAAAAATCTGCCTCGTCCAAGCTGCTCCAGTCCCCTTCGTAGTTCCGGCTGAAAAATGATAAAGACCGCCAGCACCCCGAATGTAAACATTTGATTCATTAGCCATTTGAGCGTATAGAGATCTAGGATGGTACTCACAGCCCAAATCAAAACCAGTACGAGAATCCCCTTTAGCAGTTGAATCGCTCGAGTTCCGCGCACCATATTAAGCACTTTATAAATAATGTAGCTGACGATCAAGATATCAATTATATCTTTAATGGAGTCTTTCCATGTTAAATCTGTAAAATAACTCATTGCCTAAAACCCCCGTCATTTCATATTAGCTGGGTTTATGTAAAATGTCTGTTAGATCTATATCATATCTAGGTTATAACGTTCGGGCTCCAGTTGCAAGTTTAGTGCCTCACGCATTTTCTAAATTTTCTAATTTAAGGCAACAAAAAAGCGCCATCTTTCCGGAAAAAGAGGCGCAAAATAATATTCCAGCTCAAGGTAACCACTGCCCGCATTAACGGTAGGCAACTTCAGAGAACATGTTCGTCACTTTATACCAGAGCCAACTTACTGCTTGGTCTATGCTTTTGACTTGCCCAGAAATATGAGCCGTTGAAGCCTGATACAAAGAGCCGTCAATAACTGTTACGTTACCATTCACTTCCCCATATACCTGTGCTTTACCATTCTCTATGGTAAGGTCACCGGTAATAATCTTGCCGGAAGGTACGATTACAGTATCCCCTTTGATGACCACTTGATCCAGATCTACTCCTCTAACTACAAGTTGTCTATCTGGACTCCAAAAAGTTACGGTGCTCATTAGCATTACGACAAGAAACAGAGATGCCGCTGTAAGTGCAGGGTGTCTCTTGATCCAGGTAATAAAAGCTTTTTCTTTCTTGGACTTTGGCAATGAACTCATTATCCGGCTCACAAGATCATCTGAGGCGACGGGATTCTGATGCATAAGGGAGAACATCAACATATCTGTCTGTTCTAATTCTTTAAACTTTGCACGGCAATCTGGACAGGATAGAAGATGCTCCTTCAATTCCCTCTGCTGCTGTTCGGGCAAGTCGTCATCCAAGTAATCGTGCATCATAGAGACGGCCAGTTTGCATTCCATAGGAGCCAATCCTTTCATGAGTGCTATTTAATTATCCTAAGACAAAGGGTCAGGACACATAAGACTTGCTTAACTTACATACGTTGCTCTTCAAAAGATGTTTCATAAAAAAAATCAATTATTACATTTTCGGGCCTAATTTTTTACGCAAAAATTCACGACCGCGGTGAACACGTGTCTTAATCGTGGTTACAGGCATGTCGAGCACATCACTGATCTCCTGAAGTGATAAGTCCTGCAGGTATCTAAGAATCATCACAGACCTGTATTTCACAGGCAGACTGTCAATCGCCTCATAGATTAGCCCCTGCGTCTCAGAGAGCAGTAATTCGGTCTCAGGTGTCACATTATCACTTGGAATCAATGAATAGCCGTCAAGGCCCTCCTGATCGTTCATTTCTGCATCGAGCGAATAGGTTGGTTTCCGTTTACGTAATCTATCAATACAGAGGTTCGTTCCAATCCGGTAAATCCAGGTAGAGAACTTCTGTTTATCATCATACCGATCCAAGTTTCTATACACACGCAAAAAAGTCTCCTGAACAATATCCTCCGCCTCATGGCGATTATTCAGCATCCGGTACGCCAGATGATATATTTTGTCTTTATATAGTTCCACAAGCTCGGCAAATGCTCTTTGGTCGCCTTTTAAGGCGAGCTTTGTCAATCTGCCTTCCAAATTCTCCACCTGTTAACTCCCCCAGACTTGCCGCCCTTGGTATTTATTTTGAAATATCCACGGTACAAGCAATTAAATCGTAATTCAAGTTTGTATAAAAATCAAGGATTGTATTGTAACCTCCTCTGTAAACTGAGTTAATTTCTAGGAATAATAGATAGGGTGAATCCAATGACATTCCTAAGAATGTTGGACTTTCGGTCGCTGTTATCCTCTGATTTCCTGATTATAAACCGCATATAGCGGTCGAAATCTGAGGATAGCATATGCTTACGATGCTAGCTTTCCTATGGAAAGCTTTCGGGCTATCGCATTCGCTCCTACAGTTCCAAAATCCTTCTCCATGCCCACTTTCACCAGAATTTATTATTCTTATCAATTACCTCTGACCACATCTCGGTTACTTGGTAGGAAAAAAATTCATATTCGTCATTTCTCCGAGATATTTCTTCAAGAAAATCCTACACAATATACAGTTTATGAGCATAACAACTCGTACTAGAGCACAAAAAGTCCGCCCCAATAAAGGGCGGACTTTTTGTGCTTAATACTATATCAGCCGGTATTCCGAAGACCAGCGGCAATACCATTGATGGTAAGCAGTACTTCGCGAAGCAATTCGCTATCGTCTCCGTCAACTTCACGAAGCGCTCTAAGCTCAGATAGCAATTGAACCTGCAGGTAACTAAGCGGATCAACGTAAGGATTGCGGAGTCTAATCGACTCCTGAATCACAGGGACGTTATCCAGAATATCCTGCTGGCCAGTAATTTTCAGGATTAGTTCAGAGGTCAGTTTGAATTCATCTTCAATCTGGCCGAAGATCCGTTGACGCGCTTCCTCGTTCTTGCCCATGCTGGCGTATTCCTTAGCAATGTTCAAGTCCGCTTTTGAAATAGCCATTTGCAGCGTATCTATCAGTGTAGTAAAGAATGAGAAGTTCTCATACATATGCTGCATTATCTTCAGATTCTCTTCCTTACCCTCATAGAAACTCTGCAGTCCGGTTCCAGCAGCATACCACGCTGGAAGCAAATAACGGCTTTGTGTCCACGCAAATACCCACGGAATTGCACGCAAGTCTTCAAAGCGGTCACTGTTCTTCCGTTTGGAAGGGCGTGAACCAATATTAAGCTCTCCAACCTCAGGCAGAGGTGTGGATTCTTTGAAATAAGTCAGGAAGTCCGGATCACGGAATATCAAATCCTGATATTTGTGAAGCGAAACTTCAGAGATACGGGCAACAATCTCTTCCCACTTCTCTTCATATAAATCCGCTTGTGGAATTCTCGCATTGATCGCTGCAGTCACAAGCGCAGATGTCGCTTGCTCTAGACTGCGGTAAGCAATCCCTTGCATCGAATAACGGGAGGAGATCACTTCTCCCTGCTCGGTGATCTTAATGCCTCCGCCAATCGTCGAGGCTGGCTGAGCCAGAATGCTGCGGTTAAGCGGCATACCGCCACGGCCGAGCGCTCCACCACGACCGTGGAAGAACTTCAGCTTGATTCCGAACTTATCGGCTGTAGCTGTAATCTCTTTCAGAGCAACACGCAGTTCATAGTTAGCGGTAACCACGCCGCCATCTTTGTTACTATCTGAATATCCAAGCATGATTTCCTGCAAATCATTCATTGCTCTTACTGCATCGCGGTAGATAGGCATGTTGAGCAATCTATTCATAATTTGTGGTGCTTCATGCAAATCATCAATCGTTTCAAAAAGTGGCACAGCTTGCAGCGTACATACGACTGTACCGTCATTATCTTTGCGGAATAGTCCTACCTCCTTGGAGAAGACCATAACCTCCAGAATATCGCTTGCCGCCTCTGCCATACTGATCAGATAACTAGTGATACATTGTTTGCCGTACTCTTCTTGCGAAGCGAAGATCGTCCGGTACACTGCAAGACATTCCTCTGTACCCTCACTATAAGTCTGATAAGAAGAAGTGATTGGACGTGGATCATTCAACAGCTTCTCCAGTAGCTCAATCTTCTCATCTTCAGACAGTTTGGAGTAATCCGGCGTAATGTTCATTTTCGCCAGAATTTCAGTCATAGCATTCTCATGTTCTTGACTGTGCTGACGCACATCAAGTGTCGCCGTATGGAAACCGAACAGCTCCACTTGGCGGATCAATTTCTTAATATAAGTGTCGGCCACATAATCGGCATAGTGATGCCGTAAGCTGCGGTCAATCACGTTCAAATCATCGATAAACTCTTCAGGTGTAGAATAACGCTCAAGAGTATCTTTTTTCTCATCATCCAGAACATTTTGTGTCTTGGAGATCATATAACTAAGCTTAATACGGTAAGGTTCATTGTCATTGCGCCATTCTTCCATCTTGCCGAGATTGATGATCTTACGATCAGCTTCGATGGATTCAATGAGCTCCGGCGTTACCTTAACAATACTAGTGCTAAAGCTTAGATATTTCATGAGTTCACGCATAATCCGCTGATATTCCCGAATCGCCAGCTTACGCTGCATACGCAAAGTCTGTGAGGTAACTGTTGAAGTTACCGAAGGGTTACCATCGCGGTCTCCACCAATCCATGAACCAAAACGCAAGTAGGTTGGTACATGCCAGTTCTGTCCTGGGTAGTATTTACTCAGACAACGTTCAAGTTCTTGATAAACGTCCGGCAATACATGGAAAATCGTCTCGTGGAAATAGTACATCCCATTGCGCACTTCATCGAGTACTGTTGGCTTGCGGTCACGCAGTTCATCCGTTTGCCATAGCGTAATCACTTCATTTAATAACTTCTCACGGAGCTGTTCACGCTCCCGGAAGGTTAAAGTAGGGTTATCCAGACCCATAACATCATCAGATATCCGCTTATGAATATCGAGAATAGCACGGCGCATAGCTTCCGTAGGATGTGCCGTCATTACAAGTTCCAGAGATAATCCTGCAATAATCTCGTTAACTTCCTCATGAGAGAAATCACGTTCACGAAGCTCTTTAATCGCGCTTTCTATAGAACCGGGTTGGACTGTCTCCCCAGCTGAACGTTCATAGTCACGTTTGCGGCGAATCCGATGGTTCTGTTCGGCAATATTCACGAGCTGAAAATAAATGGCGAACGCTCTTATTACCTGATGACGGTTCTCTGGATCCAAAGAATTGATTAACTCCTTAAATTCACTGTGCAGTTCAGGTAAAAATAGTGAGCGCAGCGATTTACTGGTTTCGCGAATTTTCTCCACGATCTCTAGTAGTTCGTTACCGCCTTGGTGAACCAAGACCTCTCCTAAAATGTTCCCCAAGAACCGTACGTCCCGTCGCAGCAGATTGTTAGAGTTGCTTTTGCTGACGGTAGTCGTAAGTTCGGTCATGCTGCTCCCCCCATTCTCTTCCGGATCAATGTGTTAATTATTGTCTGTCTAAATATCTTCTATTAAAGCTTTCCTCATATCATACAATAAAACCGCGTGAAAATCTCCAACTTTTTTGTGCTGTAAAGCGACACAGTAATTAAGATTATACACCAATTTCTCAATTTATACAGTCCTTATATTTTATGTATTCTTTCTTATATATAATGGCTCTAGAATGCCTTCAGTATGTGTATTTAAATACGGAGTGTTCGAATCTGATCGATGAACAGGCCAATAAGCGGAGAATAATGACGATCGCGGTTATACGAATAATAAATATGTCTTTGAAAATTATAATCTGGAATGGTGCGCATTAGCAATCTTCCTCTGGCCACCTCGTCCTCCACAGCAAGCCGCGAGATAAACGAAACGTACTTTCCACTCATAAGTGATTGCTTAATAGCCTCCAGTGAATCCAGCAGAATATAGGTTCTGGGTTCATTCCCTTCACGCTCAAACCATTTATCCGTCAGTTGGCGTGTACTTGATTCCTTGTCATGTAATATAAAACTCGCTGAAGCAATCATAGCCGGGTTTAAATTAGAAAATGCGGCAAATTCGTGAGATGGCGCAAAAACAAGCACAAGCTCGTCTTCACACAAAGCTTGAGTATGCAGATCAGGCAGATAAAAAGATTCCGTAGACAAAATACCAAGGTCAATCTCATGACTAGCCAGCATTTCTTTGATCACAGGGGAAGGCTTAACCGATAAAGAGATCGTAATCCCCGGATGTTGTTCTCCAAACAGCCCTAATATTTTCGGAAGAATATAAGTAGCTGGAACGTAACTGGCACCAATCTTAAGCGTTCCTCGCCCCGCCTGACTGAACTCTTTTACAACCCGCTCCGCTTCTGCAGCCAGTGCATTGATTTTAGTCGCATAATGAAGAAACGCTTTCCCGCTCTCCGTAAGAATCATTTTATCCATTCTGGATTCAAATAACTTCTCCCCCAATTGCTGCTCTAAATTCTTCAAATGATACGTAACGGTGGGCTGCTTCAGTCCAAGTTTATCGGCCACTGTGGTTATTTTTTTATGTTTATTTAGCAGTTCTACGATTTCCAGCTTGATTAAATTAAGGTTCATTATCATCCACTCCCTCGCCTATTCCCTAAACGGTACCATAGAAGAATTCTATGAATGTTAAAATAAATCGGCAAAAAAGTTAATATCACAGTTACATTCAGCAAATATAGCGGGAATTCTTTACCTTTACACTAAGAACAAGCTTAAGAACAGGCAGGTAGATAGAGATGAAGGAAATTACAATCCACAGATTGGAAAAGAAATTCGGAGATGTGCATGCCTTGAAGGCTGCAGATTTGAAGATTCCCGCTGGAAGCTTTACGACATTACTCGGTCCTTCAGGTTGTGGAAAGACGACACTACTCCGTCTGATTGCTGGGCTAGAAACACCGGATGCGGGAGAAATCCTAATGGATGACGAGTTTATTTTCTCAGGCAACAAAAGAATTAGTCGCCCTATCCATAGCCGAAACTTTGGGATGGTCTTTCAAGATTTCGCGCTCTGGCCGCATCTAACTGTCTTCGAGAATGTCGCCTTCGGACTTCGTGCCTCTAAGCAGAAAAAAGATTTACGGATTAGGGTTCAACAAGCCCTTCGTTCCGTAAAGCTGGAAGGACTGGAGCTACGCTTTCCCCATCAGCTATCTGGTGGACAACAGCAACGGGTTGCTTTTGCCAGAGCAGTAGTTACTAGACCCCAGCTTGTATTGTTCGATGAGCCGCTAAGTGCACTGGATGCGGTCTTGCGAGATGAAATGAGGCTGGAGTTAACCTCCTTGGTGAGGAACATGGGCATTACCGCTCTATACGTCACCCATGATCAAACCGAGGCAATGTCTATGTCAGATGAAGTGGTCGTGATGCAAGGCGGAACTATTTTACAAACAGGTTCACCTGAGGAGATTTATCAGAAACCAGATCATCCTTTTGTAGCTCATTTTATTGGAAAATCCAACTGGATCGTTCCCGATAAGCAAATGCTTCGTCCGGAACATTTACGTTGGTCTCAGGAGGATGCTTCCTCTCTTCCTTTTACGGGGACGATTCGGCATGTGAGCTATATGGGTGATCGCTATGAGGTCATTCTCGATATGGAGAACCGAACTACTTGGACCGCTTATCATGATCAACGTCTACCAGTTGGAGAAACGATCCAGGTCTACGCTTCTGAGCACCAGATCCATCATCTGAATTAAGCGTCCACTGCATGGAATAGCTCGTATGATGCTGTTCCATGCAGCAAGATGCAAAAAATATTAGGGAGGCATTCACATTGAAACCAATGAACAACACTAAAGGACTTAGCACACTTCTTCTAACAACTATAATCGGAGCAAGTCTTGCCGGCTGTAGCTCTACTAACACTCCTGCAGCTAACGCAAGCAATCCAACCTCAAACGCTAACACTACAGCTCAAACTGAAGCACCACAACCAACAGAGAAAGCTCTAAGTGGCAATCTTATCGTCTACAGTGCAGGTCCAGAAGGTCTAGCCAATAAAATTAAGGAAGGCTTTGAAGCCAAAACCGGCGTTAAGGTCGAAATGTTCCAAGGCACTACAGGAAAAATATTAGCCCGTATGGAAGCAGAGAAGTCTAATCCGGTAGTCGATGTTATCGTTCTTGCCTCCCTTCCGTCTATGCAAGGGATGAAGAACGATGGATTATTACTTCCATATAAAGAAGCAGTGAATGCAGATAAACTCGTAAGCGATTGGTCAGACACAGCAGATGGAAATTATTTCAGCTACAGCGCATCCGCACTGGGGATTGTCTACAATACAAAAAAAGTTAGTACGCCTCCGACTTCATGGGATGATCTCACTAAAGCGGAATGGAAAGGAACCGTCAATATTCCAGATCCTTCGCTATCTGGCTCGGCTCTAGATTTCGTAACTGGATATTTAAGCGCTAAAGGGGACAGCGGCTGGGATCTTTTTAAACAATACAAAAGCAATGGTGTAGCGATGGCGGGCGCCAATCAAGAGGCACTTGATCCAGTTATTACCGGCGCTAAATCCGTCGTTGCTTCAGGTGTAGATTACATGGCTTATAAGGCAAAAGCTGACGGTGAGCCTGTAGATATCGTCTACCCTGCTGAAGGAACAGTGATCAGCCCTCGTCCGGCTGCGATTATTAAGACAAGCCCAAATGTAGATAATGCTAAGGCTTTTATCGACTATCTCCTATCTGATGAAGCTCAAGCGCTAGTTGCTAAAGCCTACTTATTGCCAGGCAGAACCGACGTGAAAGCAGAGAATCGTGCGAATCTCGATGAAATTAAGACATTTGATGTGAAATGGGAATGGATGAACGAGCACAGCGATGAAGTTTCCTCGACCTTCACACAAATTTTTAAATAAGCGTAATGAATATTAACTCTTTACGCTCATTTAAATGGGTGAGCGGCGGACTTGCTTTATTTATACTGACAGTGCTCGTACTGCTGCCACTCCTGCTCATTTTTTGGACCAGTATCTATCCCAATGAGCAGTTGGATATAGCCGCGCCACTACGAACCATTATGAGTAGTCATGACCTGGTTGAGGTACTGCTGAATTCTATCGGGCTCGGGGTAAGCGTTATTCTACTAACTACGCTATTTGCACTACCTCTGGCCTGGATTATGGCTAAAACGGACTTAGGGCATCATAACTGGCTGGATGTTGTGCTACTAATTCCTTTTATGACTCCGCCATACATTGGTTCAATGGGTTGGATGTTATTTATGCAGACGGGTGGGTATATGGAACAGTTTCTGCCCGCTTCCTCCGTGCTGACTCCGTATTTCTTTAGTTATGGAGGGATGGTGCTGATCATGAGCCTGCATTTATTCCCCTTCCTGTATTTACTGCTGCGTAATGCACTTTTGCAGATCGGGGGCAATCTGGAGGAAGCAGCCTCTGTTCATGGTGCTCCGTTCTTTTACAGATTTAAAAGAGTAATCATTCCCTTGCTGTTATCCAGCTATGGGCTTGGAGCTCTTCTCATCTTCGTCAAAACGATTGCCGAATTCGGTACCCCTGCGACCTTTGGTCGTAGGATCGGATTTTATGTTCTGACCTCTGAGATCCATAAGTATATCTCTAGTTGGCCAATAGATTTTGGAAAAGCTACTTCACTAGCTTCCTTGCTGCTCGGAGTTTGTCTCGTCATGTGGTACATCCAGACTCTAATAAGCAGCCGCTTCTCTTATCGCTTAATAGGCGGAAAAGGGACGCGTACCAAACGTTATAGAAGTACGGGAATCGTAGGGGTCCTTAGTTGGGGATATGTTGTTCTATTACTGCTATCATCCATCGGCATTCCATATTTCTCAATCATAACAGCCTCATTATTAAAGCTGCGAGGAGAAGGCGTATCTTGGAGCAATTTAACCTTAAAGCATTATGCAGAGCTGCTATCACCGGGTTCTCAAGGTCTTGAGGCCTTATTGAATAGCTTCACATTAGCCATTGTTGCTTCCAGTATCGCGGTTATTCTTGGGACTTGGTTTGCCTTAACTGTAGGAAAAGGAGCTACATTCAAGCAGAAAATTACAGATCTATTCAGCCTACTCCCCAATACAGTTCCTGGAATTGTAATTGTAGTAGGGCTAATCCTGCTATGGAATGCTCGCTGGATGCCTATTCCGCTCTATAATACCTACTGGATGGTTGTGTTAACCTACGTTGTACTATTCATCCCCTATACTGTTCAGTATGTAAAAGCGAGCTATGGGCAGATCGATTCTTCCCTTGTGCAAGCGGGTCAAGTATTCGGAGGAAGCAAGCTTTATGTGTTCCGCCGTATCCTGCTCCCTCTCATCTTTCCGGGGATGGTGGCTGGATGGATGATGACCTTCACCATATCCAATCGGGAACTGGTAGCCTCCTTACTCATTCTTCCACCTTCAATGCAGACCTCGGCAACCTATATTTTTGCCCAGTTTGAACAAGGTGCAGTGGCGATGGGGATGGCCATGGCAGTAATCTCTGTCGGCGTTACTACTATATTACTACTAGTATTAGAATATTTAAGCCCAGATAGAAAGCGGAGACAACGATGAGCACACTAACGATTTGGGGAGGGGCCGGAGAGCATGGCCGTTCCTCCTATCTTTTGCAAGACAAAGATGGGCAATCTGGTATCCTACTCGATTGTGGTGTCAAAAAAGAAGGCCCAGGTGAATACCCCCTGCTAGACACAGACATCATCCCACATTTGCAGGCCGTGTTTCTGTCCCATGCGCATGAGGATCATTCCATAGCACTTCCCCTACTATATAAGTATGGATATTCAGGTAAGGTATGGACAACGAAAGCTACTGTTAAACAGCTTCCCGATTACTTCGAAGCATGGGATAAATACGTGGCCGCTCAGTCTGTATCACTACCTTACGAAGAAATAGATAAACAATCTATTGAGTTCATGTATTTAGAGGAGCATATCCCCCCTCAGACTTGGCTGAGGATTGACCCTAATCTTCGAGTACAATGGGGGCGAAGCGGACATTTAGCAGGTTCGGTCTGGCTGATCCTCGAATGGGACGGAACAGTCGTATTTTTCTCAGGGGATTATACGAAGGAGTCGCTGCTGCTCATGGCAGATTCACCAACGATTATGGAAGCCGGAGCTAAAGATATCGTCGATCTATCCATTATCGATGCCGCATATGGGGCTGATCCTGATGAGCAGCTTGTAAAGTTACAGCAATTAGAGTCAGCGATCTGTAACACTCTGCAAAGAGAGGGATCAATCCTCCTGCCGGTGCCTATCCATGGCAGAAGCCAGGAATTGATCGTATGGGCAAGCGAGTGTTTCCCGGATGATCAGCTGATCGTCGAAGAAGAGCTCATAGCACCTTTAAGAAGTTTGAGCGATAAGACCGAATGGCTGAAAGAGGGCGCTATTCAGCGCGTAGATGTGCTTTTTAACAGAAAGAACTTGAGTATTGTATCTAATGCAGACGAACGTGCAAAGGCATTGTTGAATCTTAAGGGTGCAATCGTGTTTACCAATGACGGGATGATGCAATCGGCAAAAGCACAAGCGTACTTTCATCAGCTCTCTGCTTCTCCTGACAACCATGTGATTTTCACGGGACATTTGGCGGCAGGTAGTTTCGGGCACCGTCTCGTTAAAGGGTCTTTGGGAGAAGAATCTAGCAACACGAGTTGTACAATCTCATTAATTCGCTATAAAGTCCACCAAGGCTTACCGGACATTCGAGAAATGCTCCAAACGGTTCCCAGCCGCCGGTCGGTGCTCGTTCATGCTCCCAAATCGCATATTGATCATGTCACTTCTATATTAGAAGGAGAAGGTTTTGCAGGGCTGTACTCTTTGCTGCCTGGAAGTACGCTTTCGTTCTAAAGTTTAACTACGTTAGGAGAAAATAGGGCTCTTCCTTAGGTCTATTCAGACTTTTTGGAACAGCCCTTTTTTATGATTCGTAGCTATTATCCATTTACTCTTTCGTCGTCCCCGGGCGATCCTTAAAAGCTAGCTCAAACAACCCCGTCGCAGATAAACCAGCTAGACCTCCAGCCCAAAGGCGAAGAACGATATCCAGTTCGGTAAAAGGATACGCTGCCGCTCCGATGAGCAAGCCTATCAATAGTCCGATGACAGGGACTGCATTACGGGGGATGTTGATACTATTTTTAACCAATTGAACTAAAGCAAGTACGAATACAGCTAATATAGAGGCAAACGCCATAACATCATCTAAAATCTCTCTAGTTCCCATGATAGATACCTCCTTAGTGAGTACTTTTAATCTCAACCGTCCTAGTGGCGGAATCATAACCCACCTGTGCTCCTAGCGCTTCTGCAATAATACGAACGGGAACGTAGGTAATGCCTTTTTCAAGCACTCCATCTGCAACCTTAACTCCGTTAACCTTTACGACAGCTATTGCATCACCCTTCAAGGTTTCCTCCTCCTTCCGATTGATGATTTTGTACGCTGCCTCCACTGCCGATGTTGAGGGCTTTGCCCCTGCTCGTAGCTGAGTGAGCGTTAACCCAAAAGCCATTTGAAAATGAGGGTAGTCCTTGAAGCTAGTCCAATCCCCACCCCATTCGAATCCAAGTGCCTTGGCCTCTTTTACAACCTCCTGCCAATCTGCAATCTGATTGTTATTCCCGTCCAGTCGCATATCCCATGACACACTCGATCCATTCGGTAGCAAAAGAGCAAAATCTACGGCTAATCCATAATTGTGGTAGCTATATCCTCCACGTGCATTCGTGACAATTGCTCCCGGCTTAGTGCGTCCTTGTGCATAGAGTGCATCTTGCTCGGCTATTGTGCGGAGGCCTTGGGTAATGAGAATGGGGATGTTGAGTTTGTAGCAACGTTCGATTAGAGCAGTAGCAGCGGAACGGACTACGGGATGTAGGTTGGTTAGACGTTTACTTGATTTTTCTTGGATTTGGGACAAAGTGAGCATCTATACCCCTCCTTTAAATAAAAAGGCAATAATAGCAAAGATAGTGCCAGCTAGAACGTATTTTAATAGATCGATAAACACCTTTCGTTCGCTCTTGCTGTCTGTCTGAGATTGTTGTAATAGCTGGAACACACGAGAGTCCAAAGTATCCCAACGTCTCATAATCTCGTTAAATTGAATTTTCATTTCTATTGTTGATTGTTTAATTTGCTTCACATCTTCCTCATGGCGTGATTGTTTTTCTTTTAATATTTGAAGCTCATTACTAAAACTTAGATGTTCCGTTCCAAATCTAAAAATCTCGTCTTGGATGACTACAAGTCTATTTTCAACATCTTCTAAACGGTGCTCAATGGGCGCTGCTTCAGCATCGCCTCCTCCTGAATTTACTCCCACAATGGTCATATAACAGCCCCCTTCTAAGTGATAAATAAAACAGCCCCCGTAGCAGCTACGAGGGCAAAATAACAACGCCTACTATATGGCGCTATCTGTAATCTCTATAGCTTGCTCTGATGTGATCTTGTTGGCAGTTACAAATACTTGAACTTGATCCTTTGAATAACATCCTGCGTCATAATAGCTTTTAATGATTACGTACCAATCCATTATAATACACCTCCCGTTACAAGAGTGAGCAACAAGTCGGCGTGGTCTTGTTCCGCCTGGTTGAGTCTAGCCTGTGTTTGCGCTAGTTCTAGCGTCAGCCCGGCATTATCGGACTCCACAAGCTCGATACGCTCGGACATAGGTACTTGATATACAAGCGCTTGCGGCTCGTCAGGTTCGATGTTAGGGTCAGGATAGCTAAACTCCAATCTTCCCGTTTCGATGCTTACCTTGTAGCCGCTGCACGCTGCAAAGTCTTGCTTGTATTGCTCGTAATCAAGCTCTAAGCACCCCACCGTTTCCGCTACGCGTTCGGCTAGTGCTTTATAGACTGTGAAATCCAACGCCTGTGTTGTCTCCACCACATCGCCGGAACGCTCTCCGGTATCAACTAATACGTTACCTGTGGCGTTATCATAATAAATTTTTCTGCCTATTTGCATTTATATTCACTCCCTTTCTTAGCCCCAAGCCACCCATTTATATTCTTGAGCTACAATCTGATTATATGAATTAGTTACGGTAATACCGCCTGCAGTCGTTGTGATAGATCGCGTAAATTGTTTTGATGCTGTTGTATGCGCAAAAGTACATTACTATTTTTCTCCTTCTAATTCCATACCGCGGCTCCGCGTGCAGAGGCAGTAGAGTAACCTCCGCCGAGCGATGCTACTACGACGTGAACCAACATTACCTCACCATCCATATTGAAAGGCTTCGAGAAAGATCCGTCCGCCGCAATGTCCCCATCGTGACCGAAGCCCCACATATATTGGGTACTAGGCATTGTAATTCGCCGCGACCGCTTATCTACTATTAGCCCCGTAGCTTGCTGTGTTGTGTTCATCGACCATCCGTCCACAAAGTGACGAATTAGCACTAACCGATTTCCATGGATGTCCTGCAGCACGATTGAATGATCCTGGTGGCTGTTGTTGTTCGACGTTCCGAAAAGAATCGAGCCAGCAAACGATCCGATAGTGAACCCGGCTGGAAATCTAAACATTTCCTCAGTCTTACCGTCAGCCCCTGCCTGCGTTGCAAAGTCAACCGTTGTAAGCCCACCAACCCAGGGTTGGAGTGTGCCAACTAAGGTTCCTATAGAGACACCCGCGCGGACGTTACTAGGTACGAGAGTTGGAAATGTACTTTTTGTCCAGGTAACCCCATTATAGTAGCCCGCTTGCGGCATTAAGAACACATCGCCTGTCGCCCATATCTCTGCGGCATTTGACGGAGAGTGATTATTCTCCACAGATCTATTGACTATAGCTCCATCCTGCCCAAACATTGATACCCCTCGTAGCCAATTTGCAGGAACAACGTTAGGATCAGTGACTCGTATTTCGGGGTTTCCTACCGCCGTAGTTTTCAAATATGCCCCCGCTGGTATTCGGACCCAGCATCCACCACCCGCTGCCCATGCTGCACTAACGGAATTAGTGTATCCGTCCGTAGCACCTCTTTGTACTATCGCGCCATCAATTAGCCCGCCCTCTGTCCCTATCGTCTTACCCGCTAGCACGTCCGCTGCTGTCGCTGTTCCATACTCACCTCCTTCACCCTGTAAGATAAAAGCCGTCCCATCATATACAACCGTGTAAACTCCGTTCAGGGCAAGTGTTGCAGCATTTCCATTGGGTTTCTTGATTGCTTTGGCCCCTAAAGTATTAGGATTGAGTGTAGGATTGGCTCCGCTAGCAATATGTGTTTTGAAACTAAATTTAAGTCCTGCTATCAGCACCGTAGGTGCTGGGCTAAGTGTAAGGGTATATGCGGTTGCTGTACCAGCCGTAGTACCGAATCCAGTGTTGTTATTCAGTAGTGTCTTGTCCGCAGCAGACATCAAGCCATTCGTAGCAGTTGTAGCTACGGCTGTACCGGCTTTAGCATTCCACGCCGTTTTTTCAGCATCAGTAACAAATCGATTACTCGCGTCTTGAGCAATAATAGCTGGTGGGTGGGTAGCCGGGTGTGTATAGTTAGTTGCACCCGCAGCAACACCCGCCAGCTTAGTTTTCTCCGCCGTAGTGTAATCGTTCGTAGACAGCTGTTTACCAGTAACTTTATCGACCTTGCTAGTAACGGCATTATCCAAGATATCCATATTCCCGTTCAAATCGGCAATATCAACAATATCTGTTCCCTCTGGCTTTTTTAAGCCCAAATTCCCTGTGGTTTGCATGTGTCACTCTCCTATCTATAAGTTCTTAATTCGTTCCATGTTTTACTGTGAGCATTCTCCCAGGTCAAAGCCTTAACAGAGTCCCACCACGTATAGCTGAACACAAATTCATATGCTAAATGTGCGGGTTTAATCTCTTCGATGATTTGAATCAACCCTGCCATATTCGGAGGTATGCCCAGTGTACTCACAAAATGAATCTCAAAACGATACTCATCAGGCACTTCCTTAACTTCAACTACTCCACCTGAAAAAGCGGACGCCGTCCGCTGGATCATCTCCGGCGTTGTCGTCCCGTTTCCACGCAGCTTCGCTTTAATCATCTCACGGCGTGTGGCATATGACTTGGATGAATCGATATTTAATCCAAGCTCAGCCTCCCAACGTCCAAGACTTACCGTTGCCGTTTCAACAAACGCCTGATCCAATACATCTATAGTGCCTACCTTCAGTCCACCAATTTCTAGCCCGATGGTCTCCTGAAGCTTCTCCATTTCACGGACATCCTTATAATAATCCGGCAAATACTGCATTAGATCAGGCGCCTCGACTTCACCCGGATGATTCGAATCTTCATCTGCGGAATACAATAATTCGCTGAATAAAGAGTTGCCATAGCTCATCCCCTACACCCCCTTCATTTGATTCCAGGTTAGAGGGCCTTTAGGCAGATAATCATGTGTATGCGTCGCTGGAGGAAACACTGATGGCTTCCCCTCTACCCCCGCCCAAGATACACTATCCGCTTGTTGAGCGAAATCTACCTTGCCATTGTTATTCGTATCGTAAATGCTTTTCAGCATGTCCCCGGTACTTTGTGCCGCAACTAGCAAGACATTCCCAGCAGCAGAACCGATATATAGCTTACCTGTGTCTGTACAGTAGCCAAGCTCACCAATAGCCAGTGCTCCAATCGCACTTTCCAATCCGCGGCGTATTTGAATCAATGTCTTTAAAGCCATTGTCCCGCCCCCTAGAAAGTTCCGCCATCAATACTGGCTACGGTAAGTCTATTGCCGTTCGCTGCGTCGTAAACAATGCTGTTTCCATCCACACTTACTGCTACACCAACCGCGTCCACGGAGATCCCTTTTCCAGCCGTAACCGCAATGGCGTCTGCAGTAACCGTGATCCCATTGCCTGCACCAATATTCAGCGTCACAGCATCGGCCTGACCACCACCAATCAGTCCGTTTCCAGCTGTAATGGTCTGTAATGCACCACCCGTACGAACCCATGCGCTGCCATTCCAGCTATAAATCTTCTGCTCATCATCGACGTAAGCGGTCCAGCCTACGGCAGGAACATAAAATACCCAAGCAGCAGATTGGTACTCCACGATTTGATTCGTTTTCCCCGCCCATGCCCCGGTTGCTCCAGCTGGAATAATGTATCGATCACCCTCAACCGGACTGGCTGGTGGAGCCAGCAGGTTCTGATCTTTTACCGATGCTTGCGGTTCGATGTTATGCTTAGCCAGCTCAATTTCATTTTTAATCTTTTGTGCAGACCACAAGTCTGTAATCGTAGTCCCGGCATCATTGATTGTCCGGTGCTTGGTCACATCGTCAATGTGAGTCTTGATCTCAGCGGCAGTCTTTACATTCGTGCCATCTGATACTTTATTGATATGTCCCGCACTAATATCCGCTTTAAGCACCTTCGCGTAGGTTGCTCCATCAGCGATATCGTCAATTGTACCCGTCAGGTCGCTAAGCTTCTGTGCATTCACCCGCCGCCAAGTTGCTCCATCATCAAAATATATATATCCGCTATTCGTACCCGTAGTCACGTAATACAACCGGCCAACGGCTCCAGCAACTGGACGCGAGGCTTCTGGCCCGGACAACGCCCTTCCGACCATGGAATTAGACGTACCGTCACCAATATAAACTTCCTTTGTATCATTGCAAAAACCAAGCTCACCCGCCTTCAACACGCCATAACTCGTTAGCTCAGCCTTTGTTCCCCGCTTTATTTGTATGGTCTGTGCCATTTTACACCTCTCTTCTGAATGATCCTCCGTCAATCTGCCCCTTGTTCTTATACCGTTCTATTTCAGTTTGAACAGCAGTAAGACTTTCCTGCAAACCGTTAATATCCTCTGCTTCAACGGTATCGCCGGGGGTTTCATAAGTCACATAAACCTCGGGCACATCGGCAAAAATCTTAATCAACCGTCGCCATGGCGCTTCATCTGGAAAAGACACCGTAAAATTACGTAGCTCGATCCCGGAATACTGTGACCCTGTGTACACTGCGATGCTCTGATTATTGATGTTGTCATGCGCAAGCGCACCACTATACATGCCATTTACAAGCGATAATCTCTCTTCAATAACATAACTGGCACCGTTTGCTTTTTTATTAAGCTTTTCTTGAAAAATATCAATTTGCTCTGGATAACCCATGCTACACCTCCAGTAAAACATTGCCGAACAACGGCACTTCTTCTTCGCTCAACATTACGTTGCCCGCTCCACTGTTCAGCTTCAGCTCACTGTAATCTGCGACTCCCTCAGTAGCTAGCAATAGTGCACCAATTACAGACTGACTAATATAGGTTGCTGAAAAAGCCTTCTCCTTGCGATAGCTCTCAAGAGTCGCCTTGAATTCTTCATTAACAGCTTGCAGCGCATAACCTGAAGCAAGGGTTACTTTTGCACTTATACTGATGCTTTTGCCCGTTGCCGACGCCACCGATACAACAGCACCTACAGGGGCTTGCCCCTCACCCTCTCCAGAGACCGGATCAATGTAATGCTGAACCTTAGTCACCAGCAGCTCAGAAGCAGGAAGTTTCTCGGCATCTACGATAATCACCTTCACCGTCTTAGGACCATTCCATAATGGAAAAACACGAGCGCCCCCTACTCCTGCAACCTGCATTGCCCACTCCATGTAGTGATATTTATTGCCGCTAGTAGCTGGGCGTCTGGCTGAATCCAAATAACGCTGGCGAAGCGATTCATCACTTTCGGCGTTCTCCCCAGGGATCAGAAGAGAAGCTATTTCTCCGCGTGCAAGGTCTGAAATATAATTCACCGGCAGCAAAGAGCCAAAATATCGGTTTCCTTCTTCTCCAGCGGTTTCACTCTCCAACCGATACACTCCAGGAGATAACTTTTCCACAGCCGTATAATTCAGCATATCGAGAGAGAACCGGCTGCCGAGAGGTACATCCAGAAGTCCCCCATCCGCTTTATAAAAAATCCCCTTCAGCTGCGCTTTGCTCGCTTCTCTCCTTACAATGCCTGACCAGGAGATACTTCGCTCCAAGTACTCGCCGGTAGCCGTATCTGCAAAATACAGATTATTATTCACATCCAGCTCAATGTACATTTGCGCCAGCTCTGCTGCTGCCGGAGCGAGCGCGTCATAAATGATGCTGCCCTCGCGTTTATCCAGACCTGACGGAACCCGGTCCAGCATCCGTTCCAAAAGAGCCTCATACGTCTGATCCTCATACATCCTCATTCCACTCCTTTCTCAGCTGAAAATTCCCATAACGTGTGACCACCTTACAATCAAAGGTTAGATTATCCCCGTTAAAAGAGACCTCAATATTTTCTAAGCTAAGGATTCGTTCATCCTGAAGTAAGGCTTCACTAACGACACGTCTGATTTCAGCTCTGACTAACAGCCGATCCTTACCCAAAACCAGCTGCCACTCTGTTCCGTAATCCGAACTGTAAATCAGATGTTCAAATCTATCGGTTCGCAGAATTTTGGCCGCTGCCTGCTGCACTGCCTCAAGTCCATCCGCTTGGCCAGTGATCCTTTTTCTGTCCCAATCCATTCGG
Organism: Paenibacillus sp. RS8; assembly: GCF_041956825.1. NCBI lineage: Bacteria > Bacillati > Bacillota > Bacilli > Caryophanales > Paenibacillaceae > Paenibacillus > Paenibacillus sp. RS8. The sequence goes on from NZ_CP168131.1 coordinate 806,867, forward strand.
TAGGTTAGACTAGGGTTTTCCCCACGCTCAAGGTTGACCTCGCCTTCAAGAAGGGCAGTTATCGGTCCAGCTTTTCCAATCGCAGGAATCATATTGGACTCACCAGCCGATCCAGAACAATATAGCTTTGTCCGCCCTGCATCCGAACCATCAGAACCCGATCACCAGAGGCAAGTCCTCGACGCACTACCACTTCTCTACCCTCTAGCTCGACTTTACATTCCATTACCGATTCAGGCAGCACTAGCGCATTCCCCGATAAAATAAAACGTTGATCCACCTGGATCTGTAAGGGAGCTACCTCCGTTACCGTCCCATAAGAAAAAGCCACGGGATTTGTATTTCCCACGGCTCCTAGGCTTGCTTTTTTTATAATATCCAACATCATTTCTACACCACCTTTATATCGAGGGACATCGTATGCTCCCCACCGGAAATCTTATGACTGCATTGATCCACCAGAAACACCTGAGTTTTAAATTCATCAAGCAGGACATATATGAAATTACCAGCCCTTACGCGCATATCACCAATCGCCTGTACGGAGAGACTAAGCTTTTCACGGTTGTGCATTTTTAGCAGATTATTTGCCTTCTCCTGAATTTGTGCAGCATTCGCTTTGTCATCAGCCTTCTGATACAAGTGGAGGATACCCCAGCGTTTCACATTATCCTTATCGCTAACCGGAAAGAAATCACGCTTACCAGACTTCTCATTATCCTTGTATAAAAAGATCGTGTTGTACGTATCATCATCAATACTTTTTTTGAGCGAATAGTCATACAGATAATGCCCCGCTCCCAACACCAGATTAAGCAGCATAGACTCCGGTTTTCGCAGTGTTAGCTTACCAAAATCATCGTAAAAGGCCATCAACCGCCCCTTATACTGAAGCTCACTGCCGATCGCTCCCATAATGATGTCCAGCAGCTTTTTGTCATCCTCGATTAAAGAGGGAATCCGGTACTCTGTATCCTCCAGCACACCTGTCTGCAGTCCGTAGTCTTGCGTTATTTTTTTTATAACATCATTAGCCGTAACATCCTGCAAAACATAACTGCCATTGCCCAGCAAATAACGCATCTGATCATAGGCAGTCAGCTTAATCTCCTGATCCGAGCCTGTATCAATACTGAACACAAACCCGTAGAATACATCCACATTATCTTTGCTGAACTGAATAATATCACCGTTGCTGATACCGAACTTAGGATGCTGATAGATTCCACTGTCCACAAGTGTTAACTCTAGCGTTGCCGGTTTTCCTGAGCGGGCCGTTTTCCAAGAAATATCGGAGACGATGCCAGAAATATCCCATAGATTACCTTCCTTATTCTTCACAAGCAGTTCCATAACATCCTCCTACGGCAGCTTAATGACCTTACCGATTGGAAGCTTCCTCAGCTCGCTATCTTTAATGCCATTAAGTTTCTGGATTTCCCAACACCTATTACCATCTCCAAGGATTTCTTTAGCGATTTTCCATAGATTATCTTTAGATTTCATGATATACGTTTTAGGTTTGGGAGTTTCGTTCGCCCGCTTCTGTTCTACCTTCACTTCATCCTTGACGACTTTAACAGCTACCGCCTGATAAAATACATACTTTTTGAGAGATAACGAATATTCAATATCCCCTGATGTACCTGCACTGAGCTTCCAAGAGAAGCTTTCAATACTCATAGCCATATTCACACCGAAATCAATCTCTATGGATTTATCCTCACTAGTCGATGAATCCTTTAACCATTTCTTGGCGTCGTTTAGCTTCCCATCCGCTTTTTTCAAGTCATCAGTATAGCTCACCCCGGAAAATACAAAACGAATAGGTCTGCGACTCGTCATCCACTTCTTAATCAGCTCCACATATTCAAAAGGTCTCTTCAACCCATCCTCTTGTACTAATACAAACGGATACCTTTGTGCCGGAAAAATACTTTCGATTGTGATCTCCGTCAGCTTCGGATAAGCAATCGTATTAATCTCACCTAGATCGATAATGGTATAGCTCTTCCCATCCCCGCTTTCCTTGATTTCCAAAGTCTCTGGATTGACTGGCAGTCGGAATGCTTCCGCCTGATTATTAAAACCAAGAAATATCCCGTACTCTTCCACGTTACGTATACACCCCCTGCGCCGTAGAGACAAACTCCTCGTTCAGCTTTTGCCCAATCTTGTTGATAATCGAATCAATGTCTCCGGCATTATTAATATTCCCGGTCGTGACCTGCACCGTCGGCGTCAGCTCTACAAAATTCTGGATCGCCTGAATCTCAGCTAACTCCCGCAGCATTTTCAGATCATCGCTGGAGATGTCTACGGTGTCGTTGATGGATCCGAGTTCATTCACACGGTTGACGGTGTTTAGATTACCCGGAGCCCCTGCATTTTGAAAAGAACCCGTAGATGAAGGTGTATTCAACGTAGGAACTGCTGGAATTTCAGGTACGGTAGGCGTTTGCAAAGGTTTTGACAAATCCCCTGGATGAGTAGTATTCCACTGATTTAATGTGTTGTTATTACTCTTATTTCCACCTACGTTCAGTTTTTCTTTAAACTTATTGATATCAAAATTTTGGATCTTTTCTGCCCCTGAATTAAAAGAAGCTCCAATGTCCATTTGCAAATCCTTTTTGAATTTACTGCTATCAACCTCTTCAATATGAAGATTGATCTCCGACTCTATACCAATAAATTTACCAACAGCTCCAACTACTTTATTTATACTATCTAGCAAAAAGTTCACGGCGCCAATAATACCATTAACAAATCCGGTCCAAAGATCGATAACAAAGCCTACGAATTCTGCAACGAGCTGTCCCAGTCCTCTGAACATATTCGCCAAAAAGTCCCTAACCGGTTGAAGTGCCGCTACTATCCCTAAAAAAGCTACTATTAGCGCAACTATAAGTCCAATTACAAGTGCAATTGGATTAGCACTCATCACAGCGTTGAAAATGCCTTGGGCTGCGGTAGCAATTCCGGTAGCAATAGATGAAATTCTAGTTGCAATTGTTGAGGCATTCATCGCGATTGCTAAGGCAATAACTCCAGCAACAACACCCAAAACAATCGGCAAAACAACAGGGTTGCTAAGAACACTCCAGAGATACAATGCACCTTGTACGACCTGCGAGAATACTTGTGCAAGTATCGCCAGTCCAATCGCTATCCCATCGATAATTGGCTGAAAGCTTCCATCTGAAAATGCCTGGTTAAGAATGCCTAATAGTGGTGACAATGCCGCAAGAGCACCTTCTCCCATACCAGCCAGAGAGTTGTTATAGTTTCCAAGAAGAGCTTGCCATTGATTAACGGGTGAATCCATCATGGTTTGCAGCGAATCACTCGTCATACCTGACGTTGTCATTATATCACCCAAAGTACTCAAAAAGGCTTCCATATTACCTGTTCCGGCCACTAGATCAAGTCCGCCCAGATCCTCTTTATCCACCTGAAGCATGGACGCTAAATCACTGGAATCGCCCTCAAAAGCAGAAGTAATCGCCGATGAAGTATCACCAATATCCTTTCCCTCCGGAGACATCATGCTTAGCCTTGTGGAATAATCCATTAGCTTATCTAGCTGATCTGTATTTTGAGTTTTAGGATAAAACGATAAGACACTCTCCATGGACTTGTTGACATCCTGCCCGGTATCTAGTGCTCTCTTCTTGAATTTATCAAACATAGCCGTACCAACATCAGCATTTCCGGTTTTGACTTTAAAAAGATCTTCCCACTTTTGCTGTTCGGCCGCAGGCGCAAGCACCTTTTCCATAACTCCTTTAACTTTATCCAGCACACCCTTGGCTTTCCCAAAAGCACCTGTAATCTTTTCCCAAGTGCCCGCCTGCTGTTCAGCACCTGCTGCTCCTTGTTCTGCCGCATCGTTCAGTCTCTCCTGAGCTTGTACTGCGCCTCCAATAGAAGCTTGAATTCTGGTATAAGCTGCACTGTAATTGTTAGTGATGTTGTACACGGGTTTATTGACTATTTTCATACTTATTCGGTTTAAAGTTGCGGAAAAGGAATTTGAAATATTTGCAGAAACCTGAGTTGTAATTTGATTGGTTATATCATTGATCCATTGGTTGGAGACTTGCTGGATTCCAGCTATATTGTTTTGCATACCTGCCATTCATTCACCCCCTATCTCTTCCTCGCCTTACTCCGTGCCTGATCCCGCTTCTCCTTCTCCACCCGAACAGCGATCATCGCATAAATTGCGGCTCGTTCACGTGAGGACAGCTTCATTAGCTCATGCGGTAAAATATGAAGCTCGTGGAGGGCGTAGTAAGCTAAGTTAGCTTCGCTGTCGCCCTCGTTGATTAGTTTTTTACTTCATCCACCAGCTCGTTCATATCTGTACCGAAGCCATTCAAGGCCTGTACCCGTTCACCCAGCGCGGCGAATTCACCTGGGAGCAGCATTTTACGCAGCAACGTCTCAGCACCAAGAACACCATAAGAACGTTGTAACTCGGCATTTTTCAGATCTGGATGCACCACACTTGAAGTCATCAGCTTAGCCATATAATCATTCGGTTCAATCTCGGAGGTATACACTCCGTTCTTACCTTTGACCTTACGAGTAGCTGCTTTACGGCATTCCTGATTCTCATCCTCGTTCATACTGCGTAGCTTCCAGGCAACTGCGTTCCCTTCCTTATCCTTAAAACGCTGCGATACCACAAACTCCTCGGTCGTGTCACATGCTACATTTTGCGCAAAAAACAAACTTAATTCACTCATTGTCTTCCTCCTAAAATGATTTAGTTTCTTCTAGTACTACTAACTAGACAGAGAAGAGACCCGCCGCTCACCTGCACGCCCGGGCCTTACTTGCTCCTATCTAGTTGTCTTTATTATTTTCCTGAGCCGGCCGGAGCGCCAAAAGCTTGCACAATCTGCACGTCTTCAAAGGTAAAGCTCACTTCTTCTTCCAGCGCATCTGATTCTGTATCAAGAGAAGCCATGATGACACTATCAAGGTTCACGCCTTTTAAAATAATACGTTGCGCTCCCACACTGGACGATGGGTCTTCGTTCGTAACCTCAATATCGAAATACTGATCGACACCTGTGTTCATATAATCAAGCATCATCTGGCGGAAACGGCTAGTCATATAAAAAATCGTCATCGAACCGCTGCCCGACCATCCAGTCGCTTTATGCTGAACACCACGTCGGCCGAGTGTCTTCACTTCCGCCTTTGTTTTTTCTACCGTTGCTTCAAGCGTCTTCACATAGAACATCTCTTCAGTTTGCGTGCCAATCATGGCATACGCACGGCCCTCCTGGCCGGAAATCGTATCGCTAGCTTTTAAAAATGCCATCTTAAACCACCTTCACTTTCATATATACTTTTTCTACGGAATCAACTGGCTTCACTGCTACGTCGAGTACAATACTATCGCTATCGGTACCTGCCACAACGACAACATCAGTCTGCGCATTAAAGCTTTCAATCGCCCCAATATCCTGCAGATCATTCATGTAAGTTGCACATTGCGACCAGAACAGAGCCCGTCCATCTTCATTATTGGCTACCTTACCAATGTAGTAGTTCTCAAAAATACGCTTCAGATCATTCGCAATCCCATCCAGCACACGCAACACACGATTTTTGGAGAACGCTTTGCCTTTATCCGGAGAGAATGCCGTAAACGTGTTAATATCCTGTTCCACCACAGCTCGCCCTCCACTGTAAGTAAAGAGCAGTTCGCCTTGCAGCAAAGCTGCTGTCGTTTCAGAATGGCTAAGCCGTACATCAGCATCAACCGAGTCGTCATAGCCCTGATAAGTCAGCGATTGATTCACCGCAGCAGCAGCAGTAGCACCGGCAACCCAAGCAACAGCATTGGTGTTATCAATCGTAGTTCCGTCACTCAGTACTACCCCATTCTTCACGCTGATCACACCCTCATGACCCGCAGTAGCATAATCCGATAGTACAGCCTGCACTTTCTTACCTTCCGTATCCCGCAGTCGTCTCACCCAAGAGCTATACAGTGCCTTAAGCGTACTATCCTGCGATACTAGTCCAACCGTTTGGAACTCAAGCACCTCAAGAGCAGATAAGAAATCGCTGTGCGCACCATTTGTCACCGTTCCATTAGCTCCGCCAATAAGCGGCATCCCTGCGGTTAGCTTCAAGCCTTCTGCACCATTTTTCTGGAATTGTACATAATCGTTAGCGACCAACTCTTCAGCCGTTCCAACCGTTTGCTTATTCAGTTCAGCTCCATTCAGCAGTGTCTTTACATCAAAAAGAGTATTATTCTCAATATTCTTCTCAATAACAACAGAAAGATCGTTTCCGCGTACACCACCGTATTTAGCCGTAACCTGTAGACCATTGTTCGTGACCGCCGCTTTAACCCCTTCATTCAATCGATAGAGCAGTAACGTTCCCGCACGTTTCAGCGCTTCGCGTACTGGCAGCAATGTTGGATGTTCCAAATCATAACCTAGTAGCTTATTCACGTCGTCCTGCGGGGTAATCTCCATGATCACTCCAGCTTCTCCCCAAGATAAAGCAAGTGCCAACGCAGTAATTCCCCGTTCTCCCATTTTGCCGATGGCACCTTGATTCGATGCTACATTTACGTACACCCCTGGGCGCACTTTGTTTTGAGTTGTCCATGTTCCGCCTGCCATTAGTTCAAAACCTCCTTATTAATAAACAATCCCATAGATTGCTTCGCTTCTTCGATCGTATAACTTTTGTTATCCTGCAAAATAACGTTCAGCATATCCTTTTCCTTAGCCGTAAAAAGCGATGAATTCACAATCTGCTCTTTACCAAAACGATCTCCATTACTCACCTTTGTGCTCATTTCAGTCTTTCTCCTCCAATCATTTGCCCCATCTTAATGGGGTCATGCTTCTCACTTTGCAAATACACCATATAGTCCGTTGTAAAAAGAGGCCCATGCCCCTCTACCCCAGCTTCCCAGGCTTGCCTAGCTACACGAAAGGAGCCACCCTCTTGCTCCATCCCTGCCATCGCTTCACTTAGCTTATCTGCCATTCTCTCAGCCTCCAGCAGACTTCCCTGTTCATAACGGATACCGAAGCGATAAACCGCTAAATATCTGCCTTCCCGCTGCCGATCCAGAGTCGCTGAGATCAGTCCGGGATAAAAATAAGCCGTCTGAGGTTTCTCTCCCTCCACATATACAGGCACATCTGGAAAGTACTTCTCCAGCGCACTCGTAATGTGTTCTCGTAATTGTTGTACCGACATCACTCCATTCCTTTCTGAACTGCGGCGGTTCGCCGATCTTTGATGGTGTTAACCTTCAATTGCATTAACAAGACACCTCCTCTACTAAAACTAAGAACAAAAAAGGATACTATCCGATGTTGGATAATACCCTTCTATACTAGGCCAATGCCAAAAGAATCTTTCACCGCTAGATTTGTTCTTATCACCACTAGGGCCGAACGATTAGCAGAGCATTCATGCTCTTGCGGTGTTCTTTTTGCTTCATTTGCCATGTTATAAATATACACCCCTATTTGCCTTGCAGAGACGGTATACCGACGAGGTTTAAGCTAGCTTTGGGATGGTAAAGAGCGGTTTTTCGGAGGGGTCATCTGCTCATAAAAAAAGACCGCATCATCCGCTCGGATGACACAGTCTCTTAAGTAACCATCTATATCTCTTAGGTAATACTAACCTTCTCTTTCTTCACTCTTGGTGCTGTTATTAAGGTGTTAAGGGACAGTAGGCCGAGATCCGTTAAAGCCAAAGCCATCTTATAAAAAGCCTTCGAGCGTATCTTCACGTAAGTATCCTTACTCACCGGTGGATCAAACACATGATTGTAAATCGTATAATCGTACGTTTCGTCTCTTTTCATATAACGCTCTCTTACTAATTGCTGTTCCCTCGTATCAAGTCTCTCTACCACAGAGTCTATCGCCGAGCAAAAAGCCCTCCTAGCAGCAGGTATATCCACATTATAAGAAGCTATCGCAGCAGTCTGATCAGTAACTGTATTCGTAGGACCATGAAATCTTTCTGTATAAGAATAAGTAGTACTGGCTTCCTTAGCCTCAAATGTAACGGTCTTAAAAATACGGTATTTCTCCAACATACTCTCTATAGCGACCTGGGTTCGGCGACGGTCTAACTCTGGTAAAGCGGATAAGTTCATCATTTTATGCACTCCTTTAGGTTTGACAGAATGAGATTAAATTGCGGAAGTTTCCTAAGCAATATGCTAAAATATAAAAGTGTTCGTATTCTGTTCGTATTTTTCTATAATATACCACTTCTCTACCAATCTCGTAAAACCCCGTTTTAGTCTGTTTTGGGCGAAAAAGAATAGCTTTTCCTCCATTATCTTGCCTTTTGGCAATAATATACGCTTTGTTGTTTACCAATTGGCAAAAATGGCTTATATTAATATCATAAGCTTCAGTCTATAAGGAGTGGTTGAGATGAAACAAGAATTTGGGGATTACATGAAGCAACTTCGCGAAACAAAGGGACTCACCATTAATCAATTGGCAGCAGCAGCGGGGATTAGCGGATCACAGATTTCACGGATTGAAAATGGTCTAAGAGGCGTTCCTAAGCCAACTACGTTACGCAAAATAGCTGAGGCCTTAGGCGTCCCGTACGAGCAGCTAATGGATCAAGCGGGGTATTTACAGGAGCAAGCCCTTCCAAGCGAAGAGATTGTCCCAGAGTGGGCTACAAGCAAGGATAAGCGTGACTTTCGTAAAATGCTAGAGGATGATGGAGAGCTGATGTTTGATGGAATTCCACTAGACAAGGAAGACAAGCAGAGGATTAAAGATGTACTGACCGGCTTATTCTGGGAAGCCAAACAGATGAACAAGAGAAATAAATCCAACAACACTTAATAACTACACTAACATGCTGCAGGTGAAGAATATGGATGAACTGATCAATAATCTGATTAAAAAATATAAAACCAACTGTCCGTTCGAGCTGGCCTCAGCGCTGGGTATTCACATTCGTTTCATGAACCTTGGGACAGGCACAAAGGGATTATATTACCGAAAACTAAGAAGAAGATTTATTGTCATTCATAATGAGTTGCCAGTTGAGTGGCAGCGCTTCGTTTGTGCGCATGAATTAGGACATGATCGACTTCATAAGGGGATTAACCGCTTTTTTCTAGAGGAAAGCTCCTACTTCTCTCCTGGGAAGCTTGAACGTCAAGCTAATGTCTTTGCTGTAAAGCTACTATCCACAGGTAGCAATCCTGAGCAAGAAGAATCATGGAAAAGTTATTATTTACGAATTGGTATTCCACCAGAAGTTCAATTTCTTTTGGAAGAATGATAGAACATATGTTATATCAATACATGCGTATTATTAAATCAATACATAACAAAAAAAGCTCTTACCGAAGTAAGAGCTTCTAAGAGCGATTAAGCTGAGTATCGGGATGACACGATTTGAACATGCGACCCCCTGGTCCCAAACCAGGTGCTCTACCAAGCTGAGCTACATCCCGTTACTATAAAATTATGGAGCGGGTGATGGGAATCGAACCCACGCTATCAGCTTGGAAGGCTGAAGTTCTACCATTGAACTACACCCGCAAAGGTGAAAATCGGGATGACACGATTTGAACATGCGACCCCCTGGTCCCAAACCAGGTGCTCTACCAAGCTGAGCTACATCCCGTTATAATGCTATGATTGCTTAATAAAAAAATGGCGCGCCCTGAGAGATTCGAACTCCCGGCCTTTTGATTCGTAGTCAAACGCTCTATCCAGCTGAGCTAAGGGCGCAAAAATTATGGAGCGGAAGACGGGAATCGAACCCGCGACCCTCGCCTTGGCAAGGCGATGCTCTACCGCTGAGCCACTTCCGCAAAATATGGTGCGCGTGAAGGGACTTGAACCCCCACGTCGTGAAACGCCAGATCCTAAGTCTGGTGCGTCTGCCATTCCGCCACACGCGCATGTAATAATAAAAGTGAGCCATGAAGGACTCGAACCTTCGACACCCTGATTAAAAGTCAGGTGCTCTACCAACTGAGCTAATGGCTCGCACTTGGCTGGGGATATAGGATTCGAACCTATGAGTGACGGAGTCAAAGTCCGTTGCCTTACCGCTTGGCTAATCCCCATTGATGCTACCTCTATGTTGCCCATAATCTCTCAGGAAGATTATGGTGGAGGCTGAGGGGATCGAACCCCCGACCCTCTGCTTGTAAGGCAGATGCTCTCCCAGCTGAGCTAAGCCTCCATATCTATGGGACCCTCTAAGGGTAAGTACAAGTAAAAGTTGGTGACCCGTATGGGATTCGAACCCATGTTACCTCCGTGAAAGGGAGGTGTCTTAACCCCTTGACCAACGGGCCTTGCAAATCTGTGGAGCTCTCAACCGGATTCGAACCGGTGACCTCTTCCTTACCATGGAAGCACTCTACCTGCTGAGCTATGAGAGCATGGCTCCCCGAACAGGACTCGAACCTGTGACAACTCGATTAACAGTCGAGTGCTCTACCAACTGAGCTATCAGGGAATATCCGCTTGGCAACGTCCTACTCTCCCAGGACCCTTCGGTCCAAGTACCATCGGCGCTGGAGGGCTTAACGGTCGTGTTCGGGATGGGTACGCGTGGAACCCCTCCGCTATCGCCACCAAACGGGCATTACAGCGTAATGCTCAGGCTTAATCGCCTGAAAACTGAATCCGAATTGAATTTGCGTTCTAAGTGTAGGATAAGCCCTCGACCGATTAGTATTGGTCAGCTCCATGCATTACTGCACTTCCACCTCCAACCTATCTACCTCGTCGTCTTCAAGGGGTCTTACTAATTGGGAAATCTCATCTTGAGGGGGGCTTCACGCTTAGATGCTTTCAGCGCTTATCCCGTCCGTACGTAGCTACCCAGCCATGCTTCTGGCGAAACAACTGGTGCACCAGCGGTACGTCCATCCCGGTCCTCTCGTACTAAGGACAGCTCCTCTCAAATTTCCTGCGCCCACGACAGATAGGGACCGAACTGTCTCACGACGTTCTGAACCCAGCTCGCGTACCGCTTTAATGGGCGAACAGCCCAACCCTTGGGACCTACTTCAGCCCCAGGATGCGATGAGCCGACATCGAGGTGCCAAACCTCCCCGTCGATGTGGACTCTTGGGGGAGATAAGCCTGTTATCCCCAGGGTAGCTTTTATCCGTTGAGCGATGGCCCTTCCATGCGGTACCACCGGATCACTAAGTCCGACTTTCGTCCCTGCTCGACTTGTAGGTCTCGCAGTCAAGCTCCCTTATGCCTTTGCACTCTTCGAATGATTTCCAACCATTCTGAGGGAACCTTGGAACGCCTCCGTTACTCTTTAGGAGGCGACCGCCCCAGTCAAACTGCCCGCCTGACACGGTCCCCGTACCCGATTAGGGCACTAGGTTAGAACCTAGATACGATCAGGGTGGTATCCCAACGGCGCCTCCACCGAAGCTTGCGCTCCGATTTCTACGGCTCCCACCTATCCTGTACAGATCGTACCCAAATTCAATATCAAGCTGCAGTAAAGCTCCATGGGGTCTTTCCGTCTTGTCGCGGGTAACCTGCATCTTCACAGGTATTAAAATTTCACCGGATCTCTCGTTGAGACAGCGCCCAAGTCGTTACGCCATTCGTGCGGGTCAGAATTTACCTGACAAGGAATTTCGCTACCTTAGGACCGTTATAGTTACGGCCGCCGTTTACTGGGGCTTCGGTTCATAGCTTCGGATTGCTCCTAACCACTCCCCTTAACCTTCCAGCACCGGGCAGGCGTCAGCCCGTATACTTCGCCTTGCGGCTTCGCACAGACCTGTGTTTTTGCTAAACAGTCGCTTGGGCCTTTTCACTGCGGCCCCCTCGTGCTATTCACACTACCGGGGCACCCCTTCTCCCGAAGTTACGGGGTCATTTTGCCGAGTTCCTTAACGAGAGTTCTTCCGCGCGCCTTAGAATTCTCTTCTCGCCTACCTGTGTCGGTTTGCGGTACGGGCACCTTCTCCTGGCTAGAGGCTTTTCTTGGCAGTGTGAGATCATGACCTTCGCTACTACAATTTTCGCTCCCCATCACAGCCCAGCCTTAACGATGTGCGGATTTGCCTACACATCAGCCTCACTGCTTAGACGGACATATCCATCAGTCCGCGTCACTACCCTCCTGCGTCACCCCATCGCTCATAGCGGATTACGGTGGTACAGTAATTTCAAACTGTTGTCCTTCGACTACGCCTTTCGGCCTCGCCTTAGGTCCCGACTTACCCTGAGCGGACGAGCCTTCCTCAGGAAACCTTGGGCTTTCGGCGGATCAGATTCTCACTGATCTTTTCGTTACTCATACCGGCATTCTCACTTGTATGCTGTCCAGCGCTCCTTACGGTACACCTTCAACCTACATACAACGCTCCCCTACCCCAGATACATAGTATCTAGCCATAGCTTCGGTGGTGTGTTTAGCCCCGTTACATTTTCGGCGCAGAGTCACTCGACCAGTGAGCTATTACGCACTCTTTCAATGGTGGCTGCTTCTAAGCCAACATCCTGGTTGTCTGTGCAACTCCACATCCTTTCCCACTTAACACACACTTGGGGACCTTAGCTGATGGTCTGGGCTGTTTCCCTTTTGACAATGGATCTTAGCACTCACTGTCTGACTCCCGGCAATAAGTATATGGCATTCGGAGTTTGACTGAGCTTAGTAATCCTTGCGGACCCCGCACCCAATCAGTGCTCTACCTCCACTACTCTTATACCGAGGCTAGCCCTAAAGCTATTTCGGGGAGAACCAGCTATCTCCGAGTTCGATTGGAATTTCTCCGCTACCCCCACCTCATCCCCGCACTTTTCAACGTGCGTGGGTTCGGGCCTCCAGTGCGTGTTACCGCACCTTCACCCTGGACAGGGGTAGATCACACGGTTTCGGGTCTACGTCCACATACTCAATCGCCCTATTCAGACTCGCTTTCGCTGCGGCTCCGTCTTCTCGACTTAACCTTGCATGTTAAACGTAACTCGCCGGTTCATTCTACAAAAGGCACGCCATCACCCATAGATAGGGCTCTGACTTTTTGTAAGCACACGGTTTCAGGTTCTATTTCACTCCCCTTCCGGGGTGCTTTTCACCTTTCCCTCACGGTACTGTTTCACTATCGGTCGCCAGGTAGTATTTAGCCTTAGCAGATGGTCCTGCTGGATTCATACGGGGTTTCACGTGCCCCGCACTACTCGGGATCCGTCTCGGAGAGAACACAGTTTAGGTTACAGGGCTTTTACCTCTATCGCGGGCCTTTCCAGACCTCTTCACCTACCATATTCCTTTGTAACTCCATGTGAGACGTCCCACAACCCCTAAGAGCAAGCTCTTAGGTTTAGGCTGTTCCGCGTTCGCTCGCCGCTACTGACGGAATCACTATTGTTTTCTCTTCCTCAGGGTACTTAGATGTTTCAGTTCCCCTGGTCTGCCTCTACACACCCTATGTATTCAGATGTGAGTAACTGCGAATTACCACAGCTGGGTTTCCCCATTCGGACACCCCCGGATCAAAGCTTGCTTACAGCTCCCCGAGGCAGTTTCGTTGTTCGCCACGTCCTTCGTCGGCTCCTGGCGCCTAGGCATCCTCCGTGTGCTCTTATTAGCTTAACCATGATTTTTCCGAAGGAAAATATCATACGATATCTCTCTTGGAATCATCTCACTAATAACATTTACTTGTTTGCACAAGTTGCTAAAAGATGTTCTAAAACGCAAATTCGTTTCGGTATCCAGTTTTCAAGGATCAATGTTAAAGAAAGTATTGATTTAAAATTATGGTGGAGCCAAGCGGGATCGAACCGCTGACCTCCTGCTTGCAAGGCAGGCGCTCTCCCAGCTGAGCTATGGCCCCATAAAGGGATATAAGTTATATGGTGGGCCTTGGTGGACTCGAACCACCGACCTCACCCTTATCAGAGGTGCGCTCTAACCAACTGAGCTAAAAGCCCATATAACATATAATATTGTGAATCAACCAAAGTGGTTGTTCGCTTGGCGGCGTCCTACTCTCCCAGGACCCTTCGGTCCAAGTACCATCGGCGCTGGAGGGCTTAACGGTCGTGTTCGGGATGGGTACGTGTGGAACCCCTCCGCTATCGCCACCAAACGCATATGAAAGAGACTTGCTCTTTCAAAACTGAACACGAGTGAGTGTTCGAACCCGAAGGTTCTATTGTGGAAGTTTAACTTCCGATTTGAATGTCTTCATTGCAGAAGACGATTCTCCATAGAAAGGAGGTGATCCAGCCGCACCTTCCGATACGGCTACCTTGTTACGACTTCACCCCAATCATCTACCCCACCTTCGGCGGCTGGCTCCCTTGCGGGTTACCCCACCGACTTCGGGTGTTGTAAACTCTCGTGGTGTGACGGGCGGTGTGTACAAGACCCGGGAACGTATTCACCGCGGCATGCTGATCCGCGATTACTAGCAATTCCGACTTCATGCAGGCGAGTTGCAGCCTGCAATCCGAACTGAGACCGGCTTTGATGGGATTGGCTCCACCTCGCGGCTTCGCTTCCCGTTGTACCGGCCATTGTAGTACGTGTGTAGCCCAGGTCATAAGGGGCATGATGATTTGACGTCATCCCCACCTTCCTCCGGTTTGTCACCGGCAGTCACTCTAGAGTGCCCAACATTACTTGCTGGCAACTAAAGTTAAGGGTTGCGCTCGTTGCGGGACTTAACCCAACATCTCACGACACGAGCTGACGACAACCATGCACCACCTGTCTCCTCTGTCCCGAAGGCCGCTGCTATCTCTAGCAGATTCAGAGGGATGTCAAGACCTGGTAAGGTTCTTCGCGTTGCTTCGAATTAAACCACATACTCCACTGCTTGTGCGGGTCCCCGTCAATTCCTTTGAGTTTCAGTCTTGCGACCGTACTCCCCAGGCGGAGTGCTTACTGTGTTAACTTCGGCACCAAGGGTATCGAAACCCCTAACACCTAGCACTCATCGTTTACGGCGTGGACTACCAGGGTATCTAATCCTGTTTGCTCCCCACGCTTTCGCGCCTCAGCGTCAGTTACAGCCCAGAAAGTCGCCTTCGCCACTGGTGTTCCTCCACATATCTACGCATTTCACCGCTACACGTGGAATTCCACTTTCCTCTTCTGTACTCAAGTCACCCAGTTTCCAGTGCGACCTTAGGTTGAGCCCAAGGTTTAAACACCAGACTTAAATGACCGCCTGCGCGCGCTTTACGCCCAATAATTCCGGACAACGCTTGCCCCCTACGTATTACCGCGGCTGCTGGCACGTAGTTAGCCGGGGCTTTCTTCTCAGGTACCGTCACTCCGATAGCAGTTACTCTACCGGACGTTCTTCCCTGGCAACAGAGCTTTACGATCCGAAAACCTTCATCACTCACGCGGCGTTGCTCCGTCAGACTTTCGTCCATTGCGGAAGATTCCCTACTGCTGCCTCCCGTAGGAGTCTGGGCCGTGTCTCAGTCCCAGTGTGGCCGTTCACCCTCTCAGGTCGGCTACGCATCGTCGCCTTGGTGGGCCGTTACCCCACCAACTAGCTAATGCGCCGCAGGCCCATCCCTCAGTGACAGATTGCTCCGTCTTTCATTCTTTCTTCAGGAGAAAAAAGAAATTATCCGGTATTAGCTACCGTTTCCGGTAGTTATCCCAGTCTAAGGGGCAGGTTGCCTACGTGTTACTCACCCGTCCGCCGCTAAGTTATTTTGAAAGCAAGCTTTCAAAATAACTCCGCTCGACTTGCATGTATTAGGCACGCCGCCAGCGTTCGTCCTGAGCCAGGATCAAACTCTCCAATTAGTATTGAAAAGAGCGATATGCTCATTTTGAAACATCTGACGAGAAAATTAATTCTCTAATTTGGAATTCACTTTCGTGATTTCCCACTCACTCGTTGTTCAGTTTTCAAAGATCAATGTCTCTTATTTCGTCGTCGTTGTTTGTCAGCGGCGACCTTTATAATATATCACAGTGTTTCGTTGTTTGGCAAGTCTTTTTTTTGAAAAAGTTTTTTTCATTTTTTCTTGCCTTCCGCTTCCCTTTTACACAAGCAAAAGGAGCGCGAGATATAATTTATCATGAGCACTCCTTTTTAGTCAAGCTATTTTATTAAAAAATCTTAAATCCATATAAAACTCTTGCATTTACCACCTATCCTCAGTGTTTATACTGAGATGAACGTCCGCCCCATGCATACTTGGAAAGCTCTTTCTGAGGAGCAAAACGAGCATACATCCGAAATACAGTCTTATATCTATTGGCGATGGCATGCCTGATATTTTGGTCCAAGCGCTGATCACTCAAATCTAACAGCATCTCATCGAGTTCTTTCCGCAAAACATAATCCAGTTCCTTGCATTCTTTTTCGTTAAACAACATACCCAACATATGCTTGGCCTCCTTCATGAAGTTGCAAGTAACACATTCACTAAAACCATAAACCCCTTGTACATAATTAGTTAGTCCATCTCATGGAGAAAGCTGCCTTAAGTCCTCTTACACTAGATTAACCGGAGTACTCTTTTTATAACCATAATTAATAAAAATTCCCTTTATGGTTACGTCGCGATTATATACCTCTGTCCTTTAGGCAATCCTTGGATGAATAGCTTTAATGTTATGCTCCAATCTTGGAAGTTTTATGATAAAAGCGAAAAAGTTATTGTGCTTTCAATGATGGCTGCAACAAATAGCAGGATTACAGTCCATATAGATGCCGTGAGTGTTTGACGCATAAAGAAAGACCAATCTGCCCCTCTCTCCATTTTCCTAGTGGAAGAACTAAATATACTTGAGAGTACTTTCCCGCCGAACTGCAGTCCAAATGCACAAGCAATAATGATTGCCGGAATCTCTATAATCCCGTGTGGCAGCAGTCCTTTTACAATAAGTTCGAACAAGTCCTGTCCTTGTAGTGCTGATAAATGAATCAGATAGCCGATAACCGCTCCGTTAATAAATAAGAATATGGCTGGCAGTATACCGAACAACGCCCCTAAAAATATGATAAGAACACCCTTGATGCTGTTATTTAAAAATATAAATACAAAGAAGCTCCATTGCGGATTAGAAGAATCTCTAAGGTTGCCACTGATTTCACTGAGCCCCTCTAATTGCTGAACCAATAGCTTTTCCAGACTGCTGGTAGCTACCCATCCTATAACCGCTCCTACTGCGAAGAGCAGACAGGATAGCAATAAAGCCTTCCGGATCGTTTTTAGATCTTTAATAAACGTGAAGAACGACAACATAAATACCCTCCTGAAATTGTGATCTCTGTTTCTTAGGTCATAACCGTGCGGTACGAGCATACATTTAGAACAAACAAGCATTTCGCATGGGAGAGGAGCGCTGTCATTATGAATTCTTTTTATGTATTCAGCGGCAAAAAGATTAAACGATTCATCTATATCTTCGCCGCTGTGCTTCTTGCTGCTGGAGTTGTATACGTCGAGAGGGGAAACATAACCGTTTTTTCTGAATCCGGACCTTCCGCGATCTACAGTGTACCAACAGAGAAGAAGCTGATTGCCCTGACCTTCGATATTAGCTGGGGGGAGAAAAGACCTGAGCCGATTTTGAAGGTACTTGAAGACAAGAAAGTGGACAAAGCCACCTTCTTCCTGTCGTCACCATGGAGTAAGACTCACCCAGACATTGTAACTAACATCAAGAATGCAGGTTTTGAAATTGGAAGTCATGGTCATAAACACGTCAATTACAGCACACTAAGCAACGAAGAAATTCGCACACAGATCTCAACGGCTCACACCGTACTTACCGAATTAACCGGCACTGAGCCCAATTTGATTCGTATGCCTAATGGGGATTTTGACAAAAGAGTCCTTCAGGTTGCCAGCGATCTCGGTTACAAGGTTATTCAATGGGATACAGACTCTCTGGACTGGAAAAATATCGGCGTAGACAATATCGTGAAGCGTGTAACGACAAAAGCGCATCCAGGTGATATCGTCCTTCTACATGCCAGTGATTCCTGCAAACAAACACATGAAGCACTTCCACTCATTATCGACGAGCTCCGCAGACAAGGTTATGAATTCGTTACCGTCTCTGAGCTGATTAGTCAAAGCAATACCGAAGGTAAAGAAGTTCGCGACTCAGCTTCACTTAGTAATGCCTTAGAGGACGCGGCTGGACTGTAAAGTACATTTCAATCTCTGGTGCCGTAATGGATGTTGATTCGTCCAAAGGATTAATGACGTGGAGAAATGAGTTCCGATATGTCGGGTGTGGGGGTATTCAGCTTCGGATAGCTCAGATCCAGACTCTCCAGTGTCTTTACTACGATGGATAAGGTCAAATAGTTGCGGTACCATTGATGATTGGCGGGTATCCAGTACCAGGGTGCTTTATCTATGCTAGTTTCCTTAAAAACATCTTCATATGCTTCTTGGTAATCATCCCAATACTCCCGCTCCTGGAGATCACTTGCATCGAATTTCCAGTGTTTTTTAGGATCTTCAAGTCTTTCCTTTATTTTCTTTAACTGCTTCTCTTTAGAAATGTGCAGAAAAAGCTTGATAATTGTCGTCCCCTCTTCCACCAGCATTTCCTCAAACTGCCGTATGTAACGAAAACGGCGCTTTAGGTCATCCTTTTTCAACCCTCCATGTACCCGCGGTACCAATACATCTTCATAGTGCGAACGATTAAATGCAGAGATATAGCCCTTAGGGGGAGTTTTCTGATGTACCCTCCATAGGAAATCATGAGCCTCTTCCTCAAGAGATGGTTTCTTGAAGCTGGTAACTATGAAGCCTTGTGGATTGATGCCTGAAAAAATATGCTTAACCGTTCCATCCTTACCGCTGGAATCCATTCCTTGCAGAATTACAAGCAGCGAGTGCTTTTTCTGAGCAAACAAAATATCTTGTAGCTCTGCCAAACGTGCTTTAAGCTCTTCTGTTTTGGCTTCTGCTTCTTTTTTGGATTTAAAAATACCTATATCGTCCGGATCCAGCTTGTTAAGCCGGATTTCTTTTGTGTCTTTTATCATATAGCGCTTGATGTCCATATATTCCCCTCCTGAAAGTTTTGTGAGCGTTACTACACTTGTGTTACTTCGTACAAAACTCACTTCGGAAGCATCTACTAAGTTTTGTAAAGCATATACATCATTGAGGAGCTTCGTACAAAACTCACTTCGAAAGCATCTACTAAATTTTGTAAAGCATATACATCATTGAGGAGCTTCGTACAAAACTCGCTTCGGAAGCATTTTCTTAGTTATGTGTTCTTTAAG
This sequence comes from Paenibacillus sp. RS8, assembly GCF_041956825.1. Taxonomy (NCBI): domain Bacteria; kingdom Bacillati; phylum Bacillota; class Bacilli; order Caryophanales; family Paenibacillaceae; genus Paenibacillus; species Paenibacillus sp. RS8. Next base: position 826,152 of record NZ_CP168131.1, read on the forward strand.
ATTAACCTCCTCAATCAGATTTTAATCGTTTAGATACAGTAAGAGCAAAAAACCCCGTCTTCTGAAATCAGAGCACGGGGTTCATTGTTTAGTGCTTTCCCCATTCATTATCCGGCTGCCGGCCTCAGAATACGGTGAAGCATCAAAATTTGGAATGCATTACAAGCGATAAGCGGAACAACAATAAATACCGTCGCACTATCAACACCTATACGGAGCACACCAATAACTTCCACAATTGAAATAGCTGTCATAAAAAAGAGGGTTGGAATCAAAGCTGAGATGTTTGTACTTTTTACTTTGAAATAAGACACAATAATAGCTGCTAACAAAATAAAGATTCCTAATATTAGATCAGACATAACATTTCTTTCCCCGCCAACGACGGTACGCAGAAAAATCAGTTCAAGCAATGCGAGCACAGAAAGCACTAGTTGTATGTATTTCCAAACCTTTTGAGGAAAAACGCCATTGCCCATATAATTCAAAATCAAATAGGCAAAAAAACCAAGTTGCGAATAAACGCTTACAAGCATACCGTAGCCAAGCAGAATCAGCGGGTATAAAAAGAAATCCCCGACACTTTTGAAATCAATCTTACCATTTACGAATTGAAGTGCCAGACCTGCGATTACAGCTCCGCCCGCTCCTATAAGGAGGGTAGTCCAAAATAAATGAAACCATTTTTTTATACTCAGCCAATTCACCTCCTCTTGTCAGATTTATTTTACCAAGGATACCGACAAAACACCATTACACTCACAACATAAATGTGCTCTAATGCGGCATAATACATCTGGAGAATCCTATAAAGGAGGGCAGCGCCAATGAAATGGAGATTTATCGGTTCTGTGGGTTTGGCTTTGGGCTTTGTTATGGCCTTAACGGCTTGCGGAGGTGAACAGAGCAGTTCTTCTTCCGGACAAGGCAGTTATAAAGAAACGAAGACCATGGTTTTAGATATATTGAAAAGCGATGAAGGTAAAAAAGCGGTTGAGGAATCATTATCAAGCTCCAGCTCTGGCGGCACCAGTGGAATGAGCATGAAGATGATGCCGCTTCAAACAACAGAGGAAATCAAAACCGCTGTAAAGGATACTCTCACTGCGCCGGAATATCAGAAGGAAATCGAGAAAATAATGACTGATCCCAAGTTCGCGGGTGATTTTGCTAAAGCCATTCAATCGCAAAGCAAGGAGCTACACCTTCAGCTAATTAAAGATCCCACTTACCAGAAATCAGTCGAAGAAATTATGAAATCCCCAGAGATGATGACGATGTTTCTAAATCTCACCAAAACACCTGATTACCGAAAACAATCGATGAAGACTATGCAGGAATCCATGCAAACCCCATTATTCCGTATGGAAGTATTGAATTTACTTAAAAAAGTTGTGCAAGAAGAACTCGAACCAAAGGAGAAAAAAGATAAAGCCAGCGAAGGTGCCGACAAACAGGAAAGCAGTGGCGGCGGTAGCGGCGATGATTCAAGTTCATAAAAAAGAGGCCTCATCCCACTAATAAAGTGTGGGACGGCCTCTTTTTCATGCACAAAAATTAGTGCTCGTATTTTGCAATGATTTTATCAGCGATATCGGCAAATATCAGTCCTGTCGATGTCTCTTCTTTGTATACAGAAGGTGAGAAATCGGATTCAGAAATATGGTTGTCCGGTGCACCTAGCGGCACTTGGGCAAGCAGCTCCGTATGAAGCGTCTCGGCAAGCCTTGCTCCTCCGCCTCTGCCAAAGATATAATCTTTCTTACCGCAGTCAGTACACTCATAATAAGCCATGTTCTCAATGACTCCAATAATCTCATGATCTGTCTGTAGAGCCATAGAGCCCGCTCTAGCCGCCACAAACGCAGCTGTAGCATGAGGTGTCGTCACTATGATCTCTTTGCTGTGAGGCAGCATCTGATGCACGTCAAGCGCCACATCACCTGTACCTGGGGGAAGATCAAGCAGCATATAATCAAGTTCACCCCAACCGACATCATTGAAGAACTGGCGAAGCATTTTACCAAGCATAGGCCCCCGCCAAATCACTGGACTATTCTCACGGATAAAGAAGCCCATAGACATGACCTTCACTCCGAAACGTTCCACAGGAATAATCGTTCCTTCTTCAACAACCGGCCCCTCTTCAATCCCCATCATATCAGGAATGCTGAAACCATAAATATCGGCATCGATTAGACCCACTTTTTTTCCTTTTCTTGCTAGGGCTACGGCCAAATTCACTGTTACAGTGGATTTACCAACTCCACCTTTACCGCTGGCCACGGCGATAAAGTTCACACCAGAGCTCTCGCTAATTAATTCATGGTCATCAAGGCCGGCAGCATGTCCCTTAAGTTTCCCAGGTTCATCAACTTCCTCTGCACTCTCTCCGCGAAGGATAGCACGTTCATAATCGGTTGCATCACGAAGCCGGATATGTACATTTGAAGCCCCACCCGCTTCAAGCAATTCACGAACCTGTTGTTCTAGATCCATGCGACTTTGCTCTTCAGGATTCAGACATACGATTGATAAAGAAATACGATCTTCTTTAATCATAATGTCACGAATCAGCTGTAGTTCCACAAGGCTTTTTCCAGTTTCCGAGTCTGTTAATGGCTGCAGTATTTCCTGAATTTGTTCCTTAGTCAGCATGGAAAGCACCTCTGTTTCCTTTCCGGTTAAGAAATTCTCCGGAGTTTTTGTCTATTATAACATTACCTGTCTCTCCATGAGTAGTCCTTACTGCTCGGAGGCGTACCGAAGAATGCCGCGATAAATGCTAGTCGCTACCTTCCGCTGGTAGACATCATTTCCGAGTAGAGCGGATTCCTGGGGGTGTGATAAGAAGCCGACTTCTACAAGCACCGCTGGTATTTTTAATGCTTTTAGCAGATATACAGTATTCACTGTCTTCGCCACACGATCGGTATTCTCTAGCGTAGTCTTCAGCTCACTCTGCACAAACTCCGCAATTGCTTTATTATCCTTATGATTGGGGTAGTAAAAGGTCTGCGCTCCGCTCCAACGATTCGAAGGGACACTGTTCATGTGAACGCTTATAAAAAGGTCTGCGCCTTTCTCTTCGATGCTTCTTACCCTTTGTTTAAGATCTTCCGTCTTGCGCTTAGAATAGCCCTTAGTGCCTTCCAGAGCCAAATCGTAATCACCCTCACGAGTCATTACTACAATAGCCCCTGCCTGTTGCAGATAATCACGCAAATACAGCGATACCGCGAGATTAATATCTTTCTCAATTAGCCCTTCTCGGCTAACCGCTCCTCCATCAGCTCCACCATGTCCCGCATCGAGAGCAATAACTTTTCCTGACAAGGGCAGACTCCAATAATTTAGTGTTTTAGCAGTAGGCATGTCATACGCTATAATTCCGATCATTATAGCCAGCAGTGTCGCACCAAGCATACTTTTTTTGATACTGCTCCATGAAATCCAGACCGAGACTTTATTCTGCTTTCGGCCAGACATAACAAAGACCCCCTCGTCCCGATAGATAATACTCATCTATATGGGACAAGAAGGTCAAATAGTACTAGCTGACAGTGATTAAGCTGTAACTTCTTGAGTCATACCTTCAATCAGAATCTGCGCAACCTCAGGCCGCGTAAATTCTGGGGGAGGACATTGGCCGTCACGGAGCAAAGCCCGTACTTTCGTACCCGACAATGTCATATGATCATCGCTAGGATGAGGGCAAGTTTTACTAGAAGCCATATTTCCGCATTTTTTACAGAAGAAGCTGTGTTCAAAAAATAATGGAGTTATATCAAGCTCCTCAGCACTAAAATTCGAGAAAATTTCCTGTGCCTCGTAAGTTCCGTAGTAATCCCCTACGCCCGCATGGTCACGACCCACGATGAAGTGGGTACAGCCGTAATTTTTGCGAACCATGGCATGGAAAATTGCTTCCCTAGGACCTGCATAACGCATTGCCGCTGGAAAAACACCAAGGAAGGTACGATCCTCAGGATAATAATTCTCCAAAAGCGCGAGGTAGCTCTTCATCCGCACATTTGCCGGTACATCATCCGACTTCGTCTCACCAACAAGTGGATTTAGAAATAGAGCGTCTACAACCTCCATAGCGCACTTTTGAATGTATTCATGAGCTCGATGAACCGGATTACGTGTTTGGAACCCTACAACCGTTCTCCAGCCCTTATCAGCAAATATTTTCCGCGTATCCGCAGGATCAAAATAAAACTCACTGAACTTCTCAGGCTGTGGTCGATTCAAGACTGTAATCGGTCCTCCAACATAAGTCGAAGGACGAGCCAGCAACTTACTCACTCCAGGATGTTCAGGATCTGTTGTTTTGAAGACATTTTGTGCTTCAATCGTTTGATCAACAGTATAAATACTTTCAATATCCAATAAACCGTAAATCTCGCCATCGTCTTCACCGATTAGAGAAACTTTATCCCCAATTGATAATCCGGCAGCCACATCATCTTCTACAGCCAACGTTATTGGGATGCTCCACACAGTGCCATCTGCTAAACGCATGCTTTTTACCACTGAAAGATAGTCTTGTTCATTTAAAAAGCCAGTTAGTGGGGAAAACGCACCTACAGCTATAAGATCCAAATCGGATAAAGTCCAGGTATTCAAGGCAATTGCCTTGTTGTCACGTGCGAGATTTAGCAATTCTTCTCTTTCAGTTCCCTCTACTACACGGTTAACCAAAGTTCCGCCATGCGGACGTATTGAAGTCATCTTAGTCTCTCCTTCTATGTTCCCACAGGGATATGTCTTATTTGTGCAAACCGCATTCTGTCTTTTCTGATCCAGACCAACGGCCAGCACGCGGATCTTCACCTGGCATAACCTGACGAGTACATTGTTCACAGCCGATACTTGGATAGTTACGGTCGTGTAGAGGGTTATAGATTACGTCATTTTCACGAATATAGTTCCATACATCTTCTGAAGTCCAATCCGCAATAGGATTAAACTTTACTAAACCAAATTTATAATCATACTCAACCTTTTTAGCATTTGCACGGGTAGGTGCTTGATCACGGCGAATTCCAGTAATCCAAGCCTCATATTGAGATAATATACGAGTCAGCGGTTCAACTTTACGAATTCCACAACATTGGTTAGGATCAACAGTCCATAACGCATCACCGTATTGAAGTGCTTGCTCCTGCGTTGTGAGTTGCGGAGACACACGTACAAACTCTAATCCGTATTTGTTTGCCATTAAATCTCTGGTTTCGTAGGTTTCCTTAAAATGATAATCTGTATCGAGATAAAAGACGTCAGTAGATGGACTAACTTTATGAAGCATATCAACAAGCACTACATCTTCGGCACCAAAGCTGCAGGCAAAAGTAATGTTAGGAAATGTTTCAACAGCCCAGCGGATAATTTCCTCGGGTGAAGCACTCTCTAATTCTTCGGCCTTTATTCTGATCAAATCTTCTTTCTCAAGCAGGTTCATTAAGGTATTCCTCCATCCAAAATATTAATCGTATGAATAAATGAGGTAAAAGAAGTAATAAAACCAACTATTTCTATATGAAATAGTATATAACTTTTACGGAGGAAGTCAATGAATTTCACCGCTCAGAATTAGTAAATGAATGCAAAAAAAGCCCATTTTTTGTTCAAAAGGGCCTTCAGAGTAAAAAAATAAAACCCTCGACCATAAAGGCCAAGGGTTGAATTCTTGATAAATATTAACGTTTCGAGAACTGAGGCGCACGACGTGCAGCCTTCAAGCCGTATTTCTTACGTTCCTTCATACGAGGGTCACGAGTCAAGAAACCAGCTTTCTTCAATGCACCGCGATATTCAGGGTCAACTTTAAGCAATGCACGGGAGATACCGTGACGAATTGCTCCAGCTTGACCAGAAATGCCGCCACCATGTGCAAGAACGATTACATCGTAGTTGCCCAGTGTTTCAGTCAGGTTCAAAGGTTGTTTTACGATCATTTTCAGTGTTTCAACACCGAAATATTCGTCCATCTCACGTTTGTTAATGACAATGCGTCCTTCACCCGGTACAAGGCGAACACGTGCTACCGAATGTTTACGACGACCTGTCCCATAGTATTGTACTTGTGCCATGAAACTGTCCTCCTCTATTCTTATCCGCGAAGTTCGTAAACTTCAGGTTTTTGTGCTGCATGTGGATGCTCGGCGCCTGCATATACTTTCAATCTCAGCTTCATGTGGTCCCCTTGACGAGTCTTAGGAATCATACCATGAACAGCGAATTCAATTACGCGTTCTGGTTTAGTGTTCAGCAGAGTTTCAGCATTAGTAACTTTCAAGCCACCTGGGTGCATCGAGTGACGGTAGTATTTCTTGTTTTGCAATTTCTTACCGGTCAAGTGAATTTTCTCAGCGTTGATTACGATAACGAAATCTCCTGTGTCAACGTGTGGAGTGAATTGCGGTTTGTGTTTGCCACGGATCAAAGCAGCGGCTTCGCTGGCCAAACGACCAAGTGTTTTGCCTTCGGCATCAATAATGTGCCAATTGCGTTCAACTTCGTTCGGCTTCGCCATATAGGTGGTACGCATGAATGTTTCCTCCTTGTTCTCGTACGAAAATCTTCTGTTTCGTATATCTTGTTTCTCATTGAATTACAATTATGTGAGTTAAGCAAAGCATTTTTTTGGCATTTCCTTGATCGGGGCTGTGGGATAGCCATCAAGAAAACACAACTTTTATATTACAGTATAAACATAACAAGTGCAAGTGATTTTTAAACATTCAACCTATTATTTAGGAAGAAATTTATAGAAAAAAAGATTCACTTTCGGTCTCATCATATTCTACACTCCACAAAGCCAACCCCTTGGCCATAGCTGTTGGACCAGCAGCTGAACGATCACATGCCGCCAATATCTCAGCAACATGATCAGCATCTATTTTACCTTCCCCCACATGGATCAAAGTCCCCATAATAATGCGAACCATATGTTGAAGAAATCCACTACCCGTTATATAAGTTTGGATCACTCCCTGATCTAATGAAGAGGGTCGGCACATACTGCGGTCTACTTCCATATGAGCTTCAAAGATCGTTCGTACATGAGAGGTCTTAGTAGACCTCCGAGAAGCAAACGAAGTGAAGTCATGTGTCCCTAAAATATGCGTTAAGCCTTGCTGCATCGCAGGAATATCCAACTGCACCGGATGGTGAAGCTGCCAGCGCCGTTGAAACGGATCTGGAAACCTGTTGCCGTTAATCGTGTATCGGTAAGTTTTACGCTTAGCTCCTCTACGAGAGTGAAACGTCAGCGGTACTTCCCTAGCCTCAGTAACCACGATATCTTGTGGCAGCCGGGCATTAAGCGCCAGACACCAACGTTCAAGCGGGATTCGAGAGGAGGTCGTAAAGTTAAAAGGCTGACCATAGGCATGTACTCCGGCATCTGTACGACCAGAAGCTGTAATCTTAAGCTCCTCACCCGTCAGATGGAGTATCGCTTGCTCCAGCCGATCCTGAATCGTATTGCCCTGAGGCTGGGTCTGAAAGCCATCATAATTTGTTCCGTCATAATTGACCTTCATCAATAGATTACGCATTCCGTTCTCCTTTATAAACCGTTCAGCAGAAACGTCGATCGAAGCACTGTCTGATCTTATTCACGAGGAAGAAATGGCTTTGCCGTCCCTAGAAGGACGGCATCCATTAACACTTCGCTCCATTATTTCAAAAAAAAGAGCCCCTGCGGGAGCTCCTTCAATTGAACCAAGGTGATTCCCACGGTTATTAGTACAGCAGAGTCTTGCGCCTCTGCAGCACAATAACGCTGATATTTCCCCCATCTTTACTCCAAAGAGGGCCGGATGAAAGGGAAGCATCGGAAATCAATACTTGTGATACTACGCGCGGTCTACCAATTCAAGATAAACCATAGGCGCAGCGTCGCCACGACGAGGTCCTAGTTTCAGGATACGAGTGTATCCACCTGGACGCTCCGTGTAACGAGGAGCAATGTCAGAGAACAATTTTTGAATTGCATCTTGTTCACCATCAACAGTCTCGCGGCGAACAAATGCAGCTACTTGACGACGAGCATGAAGATCGCCTTTTTTAGCTTTAGTGATCAACTTTTCAGCGATAGAACGAACTTCTTTCGCTTTAGCTTCCGTTGTTTGGATGCGCTCGTATAAAAATAGATCCGTTACCATGTCGCGAAATAACGCTTTACGCGCACTGGAATCACGGCCCAATTTTTGGTATGCCATGTGTTTTCCCTCCTTTACTGTAGCAATCTGTAGCTATTCTTCTGTACGGAGTCCCAAACCAAGTTCCTCAAGCTTCTCCTGAACTTCTTCCAAAGATTTACGACCAAGGTTACGCACCTTCATCATATCTTCTTCAGTCTTCGTGGTAAGCTCTTGTACGGTATTAATACCAGCACGTTTGAGGCAGTTGTAGGAGCGGACAGAAAGATCAAGCTCTTCGATTGTCATCTCAAGCACTTTTTCTTTTTTGTCTTCTTCTTTTTCAACCATAATTTCGGCGTCTTTCGCTTCGTCCGTAAGACCTACGAACAATACGAGGTGCTCGTTCAAAATTTTGGCTCCGAGGCTTACAGCCTCTTCCGGTCTAATACTGCCATCTGTCCAAATTTCAAGCGTCAATTTGTCGTAGTTAGTCACTTGACCAACACGTGTATTGTCTATGCCGTAGTTAACGCGTGAAATAGGAGTGTAGATGGAGTCAACCGGGATAACGCCAATTGGCTGATCGTCGCGTTTGTTCCGGTCCGCTTGGACGTAGCCGCGACCACGGCCTGCAAAAATACGCATGTGAAGTCTCGCACCAGGTCCCAGCGTTGCAATGTGAAGATCCGGATTCAGGATCTCAACATCGCTGTCCGCACGGATATCACCTGCGGTAACGATGCCTTCCCCTTCGGCATCAATCTCAAACACTTTTTCCTCGTCTGAATGAATCTTCAAGGACAAGGCTTTAAGGTTTAGAATGATCTCCGTCACATCTTCCATTACGCCTGGAACGGTCGAGAACTCATGCAGAACGCCGTCAATTTGGACCGAAGTCACTGCGGCTCCTGGAAGCGAAGAAAGCAATATCCGGCGAAGTGAATTCCCCAGAGTCGTGCCATACCCACGTTCCAACGGTTCAACTACGAATTTCCCATAGGTACCTTCATCATTAGCTTCTACGGTCTCAATCTTCGGCTTTTCGATTTCTATCACGAGTTTACCCCTCCTTCAACGTCGCTCCTATATGAAACTGTCACCCCATCAGGTGCATCATGTAGTATGCCTAAACACCTATTATTAGCAGATGCGTCAGAATTATACCACATTTACAATACTGATTTCACTATACGCGACGACGTTTCGGCGGACGGCATCCATTGTGAGGAACCGGAGTTACGTCTTTAATAAGGTTAACTTCAAGCCCTGCAGCTTGAAGGGAACGGATGGCTGCTTCGCGGCCCGCGCCCGGTCCTTTAACCATAACCTCAACCGATTTCATGCCGTGCTCCATAGCTGCTTTAGCTGCTGATTCAGCTGCCATTTGCGCTGCGAATGGAGTCGACTTACGGGAACCTTTAAATCCTTGGCCGCCGGAGCTTGCCCAGGAAATTGCATTTCCGTGTGGATCTGTGATGGTAACGATGGTGTTGTTGAACGTGGAACGAATATGTGCCACGCCGGATTCGATATTTTTACGGTCGCGACGTTTAGTACGTACGACTTTTTTCGGTTTAGCCATTGTCTCTTATCCCCCCTTATTATTTCTTCTTGTTTGCTACCGTACGACGCGGGCCTTTCCGGGTACGGGCATTGGTTTTAGTACGTTGACCGCGAACAGGCAATCCACGACGGTGACGAACACCGCGGTAACAGCCGATCTCAGTTAGACGTTTAATATTCAAGGAAATTTCACGACGCAGGTCACCTTCAACCTTAACCGTTTTGTCGATCGTTTCACGCAGTTTGCTGACTTCATCTTCCGTCAAATCACGGACACGTGTATTAGCGCTAATGCCTGTTTCATTAAGAATTTTCTGAGAAGTCGTTTTACCGATTCCGAAAATATAAGTCAAGGCGATCTCAACGCGTTTGTCACGTGGCAAATCCACTCCAGCTATACGAGCCATTTTACGCTACACCCCCTTCTTAACCTTGTTTTTGTTTGTGTTTCGGATTTTCGCAAATCACCATAACAGTCCCTTTGCGGCGGATTACTTTACATTTCTCGCAAATGGGCTTTACAGAAGGTCTTACCTTCATGTTAATTACCTCCTCAAAGTTTTGCGAAGCAAAACTTTTTTCGTAGTTCCCATCTATTTACGGTAAGTTATACGACCTTTTGATAAATCATAAGGCGATAACTGCACGACCACTTTGTCTCCGGTCAAAATACGGATAAAGTGCATCCGCAGTTTACCGGATACATGGGCAAGTATTTGATGACCGTTCTCAAGCTCAACCTTAAACGTTGCATTTGGCAACGGTTCAAGGACAGTACCTTCTACTTCAATGACATCTTCCTTAGCCACAGTTAGTCTCCTTTCTCATCAGCACTTATTCCGGTGGGTCCAGCATACTTCATGACTGCGTAACGCAGCTTTCCGTTTGTTACCCGGCCAGTTTCTTCCAAACTGTTCACAACCTCACTGCTGATGAAGGGTATGAGCTCAAGATGAAGAATATTCTTCTTCTTTGGCCCATCAAACTTACGTTTGTCTCCATCTGCAATGTATACAAATCTGCTATCAACAACTGCGATAACAACGGCTGCCTCTCCGGCATCTTTGCCTTTGAGAATTCTCACTAATTGACCAACCTGCGGGCTGCTCACAGTATTCAAGAGGAGATCACCTACGCATTCAGTTTTGTGAAAATTTCCATGCCGTCCGGAGTAACTGCTACTGTATGCTCAAAGTGGGCACATAGTGAGCCATCAACCGTAACGACAGTCCAGTTATCTTCCAGCGTTCTGACATGTCTCTTCCCTACGTTTACCATCGGCTCAATCGCGAGTACCATACCCGGTTTCAGACGTGGTCCGCGGTCCGCTATGCCATAATTCGGAATTTGCGGTTCTTCATGCAGTTTTGCCCCAATGCCATGACCAACATACTCGCGTACGACTGAGAAACCAGCCTCTTCGATGTATTGTTGAATAGCATGGGAGATTGTAAACAAGCGCACATCCGGTTTGACTAACGCCAGTCCCGCGTACAAGGAGCCTTCCGTAACGTCCAGCAAACGCTGAGCTTCTTCGGAAATGCTGCCCACACCGTAGGTCCAGGCGGAATCACCGTGATAACCGCGGTATTCTGCACCGATATCCAGCGTTACTATATCGCCTTCGATCAGTTTGCGTTTACCTGGAAATCCATGCACTAATTGTTCGTTGACTGAAGCGCAAATGCTGGCAGGAAAACCGTTGTAGCCTTTGAAAGACGGCACAGCACCTTGACTGCGAATGTATTGATCGGCGATTCTGTCGAGCTCCCCCGTTGTAATGCCAGGCTCAATGGCTTCAGCAATAAGACGGTGACTCTCGGCAACAATACGACCAGCTTCCCTCATAAAGGCAAGTTCCTGTTCGGATTTACAAATGATCATTACATTAACCCCGCAATAAAGATACGATTTCAGAAGAAACGACATTGATTTCGTTTTCTCCATTTACCTGACGCAAAAGACCTTTATTATCATAAAACGCAAGCAGCGGCGCTGTCTTATTATCATACTCATCCAGACGCTTGCCTACACTTTCTTCGTTGTCATCCGGACGTTGATACAATTCACCGCCATCAATGTCGCAAATGCCATCTTGCTTCGGCGGGTTGAAGATTAAATGGTAGGATGCTCCGCAAACTGTACAAATGCGACGTCCAGTAAGACGTGCCATCAGTAGTCCACGGTCAACATTCAAGTTGATGACATGATCCAAAGAAGTGTTCAAACGGCTAAGAATTTCATCCAGCGCTTCCGCTTGCGAAAGAGTTCTTGGAAAACCATCCAATAGAAATCCTTTTTCGCAATCGGACTGCTGAAGCCGTTCTTCAACTATGCCAATGGTCACATCATCTGGTACAAGCAAACCTTGATCAATAAAGGATTTGGCCTTCAATCCAACTGGAGTCTCTTGTTTGATAGCCAAACGGAAAGCGTCTCCTGTCGAAATATGAGGAATTCCAAATTCTTTAATGATTTCAGCTGCTTGTGTTCCCTTGCCTGCCCCAGGAGGGCCCATGAATAATATGTTCACGATTTCTCTCTCCCCCCAAAAGTTCGCCACCAAGCAAGAAACAGCACAATAGGTGCCGGGAAGAATAAAATCTTAAGCTTCACCGGAACCTATCGCCTATTTATTGATGAAGCCTTTGTAATGGCGTTTGATCAATTGGCTCTCGATCTGCTTCATAGTATCCAATGCCACACCGATTACGATTAGCAGTGAAGTACCGCCAATTCGAACTTCTTTAGGCAATCCAGATAAAGCACCGAAGAACATCGGCAATACAGAGATCAAAGCCAGGAACAATGCGCCAGACATAGTCAGACGAGACATTACTCTAGTCAAATACTTCTCAGTAGCTTTACCAGGACGGATACCTGGAATGTAACCACCATTCTTCTTCATGTTATCAGCCATCTGTTGAGGATTCATCTGCACGAACGTATAGAAGAACGTGAACCCGATGATCATCACTACATACAGAAGCATACCAAGTGGTGCATCAGTTGCCAAATACTTAGCAATCCATTGAGCCCAGGCATGTGTTGACCAGAAACTGGAGAGAACAACTGGGAACTGAAGCAGTGATACGGCGAAGATAACCGGAATTACACCAGCCGCATTAATTTTCAGCGGAATGTGCGTATTCTGTCCACCGTACATCTTGTTGCCGACTACGCGTTTAGCGTATTGAACAGGAATCTTCCGAATACCTTGCTGTACGAAGATAACTGCTGTAATAATCGCTACAATCACAATCAGCACAATAACGACTTTAAGAATATTCAGGAACACTTGATCCGGCTGAATAAAGCTTGAGTTAGCCGTACTCGTGATATATCCCGGGATAGCGGCGACGATTCCCGCAAAAATCAGGATCGAAATCCCGTTCCCGATTCCCTTTTCGGTAATCTGTTCACCAAGCCACATCAGGAAAGAAGTACCAGCCGTCAAGATAATGGCAACCAGTAAGTAGTCAGCAAATGTCGCATTCGGCATCATTTGAGTTCCATAAATCCGGTTAAACCCTATCGACGTAGCAAAACCTTGGATCAGGGCCAAAATCACAGTACCATAACGAGTGATTTGCGCCAGTTGTTTTTTACCGTGCTCCCCTTGTTTAGCCCATTCAGCAAACTTAGGAACAACATCCATCGACAGCAATTGCACAATGATGGATGCTGTAATGTACGGATAAATACTGATCGCAAATATCGAGAAGTTTTTGAGCGCTCCGCCCGAGAAGGTGTTCAAAAGTCCCATCAAAGCGTCACCGCTCTGATTTGCTGTTTCCAGTACATCTTTGTTCACACCAGGAACCGGTACAAACGAACCGATACGGTAGATAATCAGAATGAACAAGGTAAACAGGATCTTTTTGCGCAAATCTTCCACATGCCAGATATTCTTAAGCGTCTTGAACATTAGATCACCTCGGTTTTACCGCCGGCAGCCTCGATTTTCTCTACCGCAGATTGAGAGAACTTATTTGCTTGTACAGTCAATTTAACGGTTAACTCACCATTGCCGAGAATCTTAATGCCGCTTTTGGAATTCTTGACAACACCAGTTTCAAGCAACAACTGCGGAGTCACTTCAGTTCCTTCTGCAAAGCTATTCAGATCTTCAAGGTTCACAATCGCGTACTCTTTACGGGTAGGATTAATGAAACCACGTTTAGGCAGACGACGATAGAGTGGATTTTGTCCACCCTCGAAGCCCGGACGAACACCACCGCCAGAACGTGAGTTTTGACCTTTGTGACCGCGACCGGAAGTTTTACCATTGCCGCTACTTGGACCACGACCAACGCGATTGCGTTCTTTTCGTGAACCAGGAGCCGGAGCAAGTTCATGTAACTTCATCGTTTGCACCTCCTTATGTTTGTTAATTTATGCGAGGCGTTTAGCCTTCAATTTCAGTTACAGATAGCAAGTGACTCACTTTATTGATCATTCCGCGAATTGCAGGACTGTCATTGTGAACCACTGTCGTGTTGAGTTTACGTAGGCCGAGCGTCTTAACAGTAACACGTTGTGTTTCTGGACGTCCGATTACACTACGTACGAGGGTAATTTGCAATTTTGCCATTGACGTTCCCCTCCTTAACCGCGCAATTCTTCGACAGATTTGCCGCGAAGTTTCGCGACCTCTTCAATGCGTTTCAGACGGGATAGTCCCTCCAAAGTTGCATTGACCATATTCATGGAATTCGAAGAACCCAGTGATTTTGTCAAAATGTCGCCAACGCCTGCCAATTCCAATACTGCACGAACTGGACCGCCAGCGATAACGCCAGTACCCTCTGATGCTGGTTTCAGCAACACACGTCCTGCGCCGAAGTGGCCAGTAACGAGATGGGGAATCGAAGTTCCTACGATTGGAATGTGAATCAGGTTTTTCTTGGCGTCTTCAATGCCTTTACGGATGGCATCCGGAACTTCGCCGGCTTTACCGATACCAGCACCGACGTAGCCATTGCCATCGCCCACAACAACGAGTGCACTAAAGCTGAAACGGCGTCCGCCTTTTACAACTTTTGCTACACGGTTAATGTGTACAACTCTTTCTGTCAGTTCTAAACTGTTCGGATCTACACGCAAGTCGTTAACCTCCTTTTAAGAATTATTCTAGAATTCAAGACCAGCTTCACGAGCTGCGTCAGCCAATGCTTGAATCCGTCCATGGTACAAGTAACCTCCGCGGTCGAATACGACCACTGCATAGCCTTTTTCTTTAGCGCGCTCAGCGACCAATTGGCCAACTTTTGCTGCAGCTTCAACGCTGCCGCCATTACCGATATTAGCGCTCAATTCTTTATCAAGAGTAGAAGCGGATACGATAGTAACCCCTTTAACATCATCGATCAGTTGAGCGTAGATGTGTTTCGAAGAACGGAACACGTTCAAACGTGGACGCTCAGTAGTACCCTGGATCTTTTTACGAACACGCAGGTGTCTTTTGAGACGAGCCTTGTTTTTATCTTCTTTTGTAATCATGACTTCCCTTTCACTCCCTTCAGTTTGCCGTAAACAGCTTCACTTTAAGATGCACGGGGTATCTTACAATTAAGTTTAAACTGGTTATTTCTTCTTACCAGCTTTACCTTCTTTGCGGATGATACGCTCGCCTTCATATTTGATACCTTTACCTTTATACGGTTCTGGTTCACGAACGGAACGAATTTTAGCAGCGTATGCGCCAACGCGTTCTTTATCGATACCTTTAACGATGATCTTCGTGTTCGCAGGAACTTCGAACTCGATACCTGCTTCCGGTGTAATTTCAACCGGATGGGAGTAACCAACGTTCAGAACGATTTTATCTCCGGATTTGCTTGCACGATATCCGACCCCAACCAATTCCAGAGATTTCGAGAAACCTTCAGTCACGCCTGCTACCATGTTGCTGACAACGGAGCGGGTTGTGCCGTGAAGTGAACGATGCAATTTGTTATCCGACGGACGAACAACGGTAATTTCGTTATTTTCAACTGTAACCTTCATGTCTTTATGAAGCTCACGAGTCAAAGAACCTTTTGGACCTTTTACTGTAATAACGGCGTTGTCCAAAGTGACATCTACACCGCTAGGTACTGCGATTGGTTTACGACCAATACGAGACATGTGTTGCACCTCCTTATCTTGTGACGTTTATTACCAAATGTAGCAGACAACTTCTCCGCCAGATTTTGATTGACGAGCTTCTTTGTCGGTCATAACTCCCTTAGATGTGGAGATAATCGCGATTCCAAGACCACCGAGTACACGAGGCACTTCATTGCTCTTCGTGTATACGCGAAGGCCTGGTTTACTGATTCTTTTCAAACCAGAAATAACACGCTCTTGGTTAGGGCCGTATTTCAAGAAGATACGGATAATCCCTTGTTTGCTATCTTCAACGAATTCCGCATCGCGGATGAAACCTTCACGCTTCAAAATGTCAGCGATTTGTTTCTTCATAGTAGAAGCAGGCATTTCTACCGTTTCGTGACGCACAATGTTAGCGTTACGAATACGAGTAAGCATATCTGCAATAGGATCAGACATAGTCATGTGTGTAAACCTCCTTCCCGTTTATAAACTTCTTACCAACTTGCTTTTTTCACGCCAGGGATCTGGCCTTTATAAGCTAATTCACGGAAACAAATTCTGCAAATTTTGAACTTTTGCAGTACCGAATGTGGACGACCACAACGTTCGCAACGTGTATATGCACGTACTTTAAACTTAGGCGTACGTTGTTGTTTAACTTTCATCGAAGTTTTTGCCACTTAGCCTGACACCTCCTAAACATTTTCGGAGAAAATGGATTAACCGACTTTATTTTGCGAAAGGCATTCCCAGCTGACCCAGCAGCTCGCGGGATTCCTCGTCCGTCTTAGCAGTAGTTACAATAACGATGTCCATACCGCGGACTTTATCCACTTTGTCATATTCGATCTCCGGGAAGATCAATTGTTCTTTAAGACCAAGTGTGTAGTTACCACGGCCGTCAAAGGCTTTAGTGGAAACACCACGGAAGTCACGTACGCGTGGAAGCGTTACGTTGAACAATTTGTCCAAGAAGTAATACATACGCTCACCGCGTAGTGTTACTTTAACCCCAATCGGCATATTTTCGCGTAGTTTGAAACCAGCGATGGATTTTTTAGCTTTAGTGATTACTGGTTTTTGACCAGCGATCAACTGCATGTCATTAACTGCAGCATCAAGTACTTTGGAGTTTTGAACAGCGTCACCCACACCCATGTTGATGACAACCTTCTCGATCTTAGGCACTTGCATAACAGTTGTATAGTTAAACTTCTGCATCAAAGCAGGTGTTATTTCATTGAGATAACGTTCTTTCATTCTTGCTGCCATGAAGATTTAACCTCCTTTCTTAAGGGCTAGATTAGTCGATAATCTCTCCGGATCTTTTTGCAATCCGAACTTTTTTACCGTTGTCCAATACTTTGTAACCGATACGTGTTACTTTGCCGGTCTTCGGATCGATGTGCATTACGTTGGACACATGAATCGAAGCTTCCTGCTCAATAATTCCACCCTGTGGATTCAGCTGGTTCGGCTTTTGGTGTTTCTTCACCATATTGACGCCTTCTACCAGAACGCGGTTTTCACGAGGATAAGCAGCGATGACACGGCCTTTTTTGCCTTTGTCTTTACCACTAATCACAAGCACCACATCATCTTTCTTCACGTGCAGTTTATTGTTATGGGATTCCAGAACTTTTTTCACTCTAGGCATTTATTACACCTCCTATAACTAACCTTCAACTTATTGGTGCTCGTGTTTATTAGATTACTTCCGGTGCCAAGGAAACGATCTTCATGTAGTCTTTATCGCGAAGTTCGCGAGCAACTGGTCCAAAGATACGTGTTCCGCGAGGGCTTCTGTCGTCTTTAACAACAACAGCTGCATTTTCGTCGAATGCGATGTAAGATCCATCTTTACGACGAACGGAACGTTTCGTACGAACAACTACCGCTCTAACAACATCACCTTTTTTGACAACGCCGCCTGGTGTTGCTTGTTTTACGGAACAAACGATCAAATCACCGATTGCTGCTGTACGGCGTCCAGTACCACCCAGTACGCGGATACACATCAGTTCCTTCGCACCAGAGTTGTCAGCCACATGCAAACGTGTAAATGGTTGAATCATTATAATTTCCTCCTTCCGGAAAAACTCTTTTGATTATCTTAGATGATAACCGCTTTTTCAACCACTTCAACTAGTCTCCAACGTTTGTCCTTGGACAACGGACGAGTTTCCATGACTTTTACGGTATCGCCAATTTTTGCAACGTTTTCCTCATCATGTGCTTTGAATTTCTTCGTAGACTTGATGCGTTTGTGGTACAAGTTGTGTTTCTTATAGGTTTCAACAGCGACTACGATGGTTTTATCCATTTTATCACTGACCACTTTACCGATTAGCACTTTACGTGCATTACGTTCTTCGCTCATTAGTTAGCCTCCTTCCTGAATACGGATCTGAGATCCGTCTCACTTAACTAATCCCAAGCACTCTTTGATGGATCACGGTTTTAGCACGAGCTATTTCCTTACGCACGTCACGAATCCGAGTCGGGTTGTCCAGTTGGCCTGTTGCCAATTGAAAACGGAGATTAAAAAGTTCCTCTTTGAATCCAGCGATCTTTTGTTCAATCTCAGCAGTGGTTAAGTTGCGAAGTTCATTAGCTTTCATTTGCTTCACCACCCAATTCTTCACGTTTCACAAACTTAGTCTTAACAGGCAGCTTGTGAGCGGCAAGACGCATCGCTTCACGAGCGATTTCTTCCGACACGCCTCCGAGTTCGAACATAATCTTGCCCGGTTTAACTACGGCTACCCATTTCTCAACGTTACCTTTACCACTACCCATACGAACCTCGAGAGGCTTTTGAGTAATAGGCTTATCTGGGAAAATCTTGATCCAAACTTGACCGCCACGTTTGATATAACGTGTCATCGCGATACGAGCAGCTTCGATCTGACGGTTAGTGATCCAAGACGGTTCCATTGCAACTAGGCCGAATTCGCCGAAGTTCAATTCAGTACCGCCTTTTGCCATACCCTTCATGTGTCCGCGTTGTTGCTTGCGGTGTTTTACGCGTTTTGGTACCAACATGATTAGTTGCCTCCTTCCTGAGCAGCTTGTTTCTTAGCTGGGGGAAGAACTTCTCCACGGTAGATCCATACTTTTACGCCGATAAGACCGTAAGTTGTATGTGCTTCAGCCGTTCCGTAATCGATATCGGCACGAAGCGTATGAAGTGGAACTGTTCCTTCGCTATAACCTTCTGAACGAGCGATCTCGGCTCCGCCAAGACGTCCGCCTACTTGAGTTTTAATCCCTTTTGCGCCAGAACGCATAGTTCTTTGAATCGCTTGTTTTAGTGCACGACGGAACGATACACGACGTTCCAATTGTTGAGCAATGCTCTCAGCTACAAGAATTGCATCCAATTCAGGGTGCTTGATTTCATTGATGTTGATGTGTACTTTTTTGCCACCAGCGATTGCTGTAACTGCGCTGCGAAGTACTTCTACTTCTGCTCCGCCCTTACCAATAACCATACCTGGTTTAGCAGTATGAATTGTAACGTTCACTCGGCTAGCCGCTCTTTCGATCTCGATATGGGAAACAGCGGAATCCTTCAACTTACCTTTAAGGTATTCCCGGATTTTGACGTCTTCCATCAGAAGAGTACCGAAATCTTTTCCTGCATACCATTTAGATTCCCAATCGCGAATAATACCGATTCGGAGTCCGATTGGATTTACCTTTTGACCCACGTGTTATCCCTCCTTATTTCTCAGATACCACCAGTGTAATGTGGCTCGTGCGTTTATTGATCCGACTTGCGCGGCCCATGGCGCGCGGACGGAAACGTTTCATAGTAGGTCCTTGGTTAACGAAAACCTCGCTAACGAACAAACTGTTCACGTCCAAAGAATAGTTATGCTCAGCATTCGCAATTGCCGAATTAAGCAACTTCTCAACGACCGGAGAAGCGGATTTCGGAGTGTGGCGAAGAATTGCAATTGCTTCCCCCACTTGCTTACCACGAATCAAGTCAACAACCAGTTTCGCTTTACGAGCGGAAATCCGCACCGATCTTGCATGTGCTTTTGCTTCCATTGTTTAACCTCCTTTCAAACAGAGACCTTATTATTATCTTCTTGTTTTCTTATCGTCACCCGCGTGGCCTTTGTAAGTACGTGTTGGCGCGAACTCGCCCAACTTGTGACCTACCATATCTTCTGTTACGTATACAGGCACGTGTTTACGGCCGTCATATACACCAAACGTATGTCCGATAAACTGAGGGAAAATGGTTGAGCGACGGGACCAAGTTTTAACTACAACCTTTTTCTCAGCCTCGTTCAGTTCCTCAACTTTTTTAAGCAGGTAGCCATCGATAAACGGCCCCTTCTTTAAACTGCGACCCATGTGTGAATCCTCCCTTCATCCGGTTCTTCAAACCGCGAATCGACGCTTCGCGCTTTATTAACTTGCCAGAAGCGTCTTATTTAGTGCGGCGGCGAACGATATATTTATCAGATGCCTTGTTTTTCTTACGCGTTTTGTAACCAAGGGTTGGTTTGCCCCATGGAGACATAGGCGATTTACGTCCGATTGGAGCGCGGCCTTCACCACCACCGTGTGGGTGATCGTTAGGGTTCATTACTACACCGCGAACTTCAGGGCGACGGCCCAGCCAGCGACTACGTCCAGCTTTACCGATTTTGATCAATTCGTGATCTTCGTTACCTACGGAACCGATAGTTGCACGGCATACGCTAAGGATCTTGCGAACCTCACCGGATGACAAACGAACGGAACAGTATTTTTCTTCTTTACCAAGCAATTGAGCTTCTGTACCAGCAGCACGAACCAATTGTCCGCCTTTACCTGGTTTCAACTCGATGTTGTGGATAACTGTACCCACTGGAATGTTTTCCAGTGCAAGTGTGTTACCAATTTTAATGTCGGCTGTTGGGCCGGACTCTACTTTATCCCCAACTTTTAGGCCTTTAGGAGCGATGATATAACGTTTCTCTCCATCAGCATAGTGGATCAAAGCAATATTAGATGTACGGTTCGGGTCATACTCGATTGTAGCAACGCTACCTGGTATGCCGTCTTTAGTACGCTTGAAGTCAATAATACGGTATTTACGTTTGTGTCCGCCGCCATGGTGACGAACCGTAATTTTACCTTGGTTGTTGCGTCCCGCATGTTTGAACAGCGGAGAAAGCAACGATTTCTCTGGCTGGTTTGTTGTGATTTCTTCAAACGTAGACACAGACATGTGTCGTCTTGCCGGAGAGGTCGGTTTGTACTTTTTGATTGGCACTATAGTTTCCTCCTTACTTTAAGAGTATTATTCTACCGCTTCAAAAAATTCAAGCGGTTTGCTGTCCGGGCTAAGCTTAACGATGGCTTTTTTCCACTCTGGAGTGTAACCAGAATATTTACCATAACGTTTCAATTTGCCAGGTACGCGCATTGTGTTCACATTAGTTACTTTTACTTTGAAAATAGCCTCGACAGCTTTTTTGATTTCGGTTTTGTTAGCACGGATATCCACTTCAAAAGCGTATTTCATTTCGCTCATGTAGTCGGAAGTACGTTCCGTAATCACCGGACGTTTGATAATATCACGAGGATCTTTCATTACGCGAACACCTCCTCTACCTTCAGAACTGCTTCTTTAGTGATGATCAGTTTGTCGTACGTTAGTACGTCAAGAACATTAATGCCGTCAGCCGCTACGAATTTCACCCCAGGGATGTTACGAGCGGAAAGCGCTACGTTATCATCATAGCTAGTTGCTACGATCAACGCTTTACGATCTACTTTCAGGTTGTTCAAGATTGCCGCGAATTCTTTCGTCTTCGGAGCATTCATTGTCAAGCTATCCAATACGATAATGTCATTCTCGAGTACTTTCGAGGACAAAGCGGATTTGATGGCCAAACGACGAACCTTCTTAGGCAGTTTCCAGGAATAGCTACGTGGTGTTGGTCCGAAGACAACGCCGCCGCCTTTCCATTGTGGAGAACGAATGGAGCCTTGACGAGCGCGACCTGTACCTTTTTGTTTCCAAGGTTTACGTCCACCGCCACGAACTTCAGAACGTCCTTTTACTTTGTGTGTACCACGACGCAGGGAAGCTCTTTGCATAAGCGCAGCTTCATGTAGAACGTGCTCATTCGGTTCAATACCGAATACTGTATCGCTCAGTTCCACTTCACCAACTTCGTTGCCACTAATATTAAAAAGTGTTACTTTTGGCATTTCATGTTCCTCCTTTCTTCAGTAATTATTTCTTAACGGTTTGTTTAACTTTCACGAAGCTGTTTTTAGGACCTGGGATAGCGCCTTTTACCAGCAATACGTTACGTTCAACATCAACCTTGATAATTTCAAGCTTTTGAACCGTAATAGTCGTGTGACCCATATGTCCTGGAAGGCGTTTGCCCTTAGGAACACGGTTAGCTTGGATAGAACCCATGGAACCTGGTCTTCTGTGGTAACGCGATCCGTGTGCCATTGGTCCGCGGCTTTGTCCCCAACGTTTGATGTTACCTTGGAAACCTTTACCTTTAGATGTACCAGTTACGTCAACAAATTCGCCCTCAGCAAAAATATCAGCTTTCAGTTCTTGTCCAACCTCGAGAGACCCGAGGTCAACACCGCGAATTTCACGAACGTAGCGCTTAGGTGTTGCATTTGCCTTTTTGGCGTGACCCTGTTCAGGCTTATTGGAGCGTTTTTCTTTTTTATCAGAAAAGCCCAATTGCACTGCTTCATATCCGTCGATATTCAGGTCTTTCTTTTGCAGTACTACACAAGGTCCTGCTTCGATAACAGTAACAGGAATTACGTTACCTTCTGGAGTAAACACTTGAGTCATACCGAGTTTTTTTCCTAAGATACCTTTCAATGTTGACACCTCTTTTCTTTTCCTAAGTTGCTAAAAATGAATTACAATTTGATTTCGATATCTACACCGGACGGTAGATCCAAGCGCATCAAGGCATCCACAGTTTGTGGTGTTGGGTTCACAATATCGATCAAACGTTTGTGAGTCCGTTGCTCAAACTGTTCACGGGAATCCTTGTACTTGTGTACCGCACGGAGAATAGTAATGATTTGCTTCTCAGTTGGTAACGGAATCGGCCCGGATACACCTGCACCCGAACGTTTTGCTGTTTCAACAATCTTCTCAGCGGATTGATCAAGAATTCTGTGGTCGTATGCTTTCAAGCGAATACGAATTTTTTGCTTTGCCATTTTAGTCCCTCCTTCTATCGCCCAATTTGGTATCGGACATACTCCGTGAAAATTTTCTGACCTCGTCCCCATGGCAAAGGGGCCGGGTGTGTCAGTAACCTCTCACATCATCGCAACGTCTCAGAACAACATTTATTATTATATATAATAGGCGGCAGTATTGCAAGCTAAAATAACAAAACAACGCATATTTTTTTCATACGTTGTTTTGTTTCTATTATATAGGTTAGAGATTCTCAGTTGCAGACTTGAAAAACTCAGCTGACTCCGCTGTCTGCGCTGTTGCTGTACCTATTCCTTCTATAGTCTGAATCAATGTCCTTATTTCTTCTTCTACTACAACTATCTCCTGTGTGCTACTGCTCATTGCCTCTACAATATCGGAAAACAAAAGACTAGTCTCAAGAGATTGATGCTTTCCACTTTTGGTTAGCTCTTGCACCTTACGTATCTCATCAACAACCTGTTGTGTGAGACTGCCCGATTTATTAGTTAGCTCCGCGATCTGAATTACAGTATTCTTCGTATCTTCTGCCAACCGACTAACTTCTTGGGCAACTACACTAAACCCTCTACCGTGCTCTCCGGCTCTAGCAGCTTCTATTGTTGCATTAAGAGAAAGGATTTTAGTTTGATCAGCTATATCTTTCACTGAGTTTACGATTTTTTGTATTTGTTTAGAGGAATTGCTTAATTCATAAATGGAGTGTTCCATCTCACTAGTGCTTTGATAAATAAGGTTAATCTGTCCTGTTAAGCTATCCAAATGTTCATGTCCATCTGTAGCCAGCCCCTGTGACTCTACAGAGGATCTAGCTGTACGTTGGAATGTTCTACTTACTTCATTACTACTGGCTACTAGCTGCTTCACAGCGGCATTTGTATCGATGCTAAAATCTATTAATTCGCTGCTAAATTCAGCAATTTTCTGCTTTAATTCATTTTTAACCAATAAGTACTGTTGTTCTTTTTCTTTGACGTTCTCTTTCTCGTATTCCTCTAAAACAAGTTGTTGCTCGAGGTTTAGCAGCTTAGTCACAGTCTGAACTACTTGTAGGCGTGCTTTGTCATCATTGGTTTCTTTATAGATAACTTGTATAAATACGTTCTGAAGATTTTGAAAAGCGGATAAGTACCATTTCGGCTCAAGTCCGACCCTTTTATGAATATTAGCAATCTTCAAGCGCTTTGCTATGTATTCATCATCAACTTTGCCATCAAAAATTTCAATGATATGCTCTCGGAGCGTTGTTTTCAATCTCTCGATGCTGCTATGCTTCAAAATTATGGCCTCAAGCTTATTAACACCTAACACCGAATTGTAAAATTGATCAGTAATGTAGTCTATATTCTGTTCAACAATAGGCTTCACCCTACGCAATAAATTCAAATCTGATTCAGTTAGATCAATCATCTTCATTTGTTCATTGAGCTCGCCATGACCTTCAATAGTATGAAATAAAAACTCAGTAGGCTTGCTCTGATCCTTGATATCTAAGGAATGAGAGGCAGGAGAATCCACATTGTTATTACGTGCAGTTAGCGCATGCATGAAGGAAAAAGGACATTTCCCCATATTACCACTCTCCCTTAATTCCTATATTTTTACATTATTAATCCTCCTTCATTTTACTCTATGATTAGTATAATTGTAAACAATTGATTGATGTATTTTGACGAATTATGTAGAAATAACTCATATTAATACGTTTTATTTATCATTAAATGTCGAAAAATATATTATGATTTTCTGAACACAAAAAGCCCCGGATTCTCCGCAAGAAGAATCCGGGGCACTATGATTCAGAGTCTACCCGCAGATAGAATCTAATTTATTTTTGGATGGAAGCTACGCTACCTGCTCCAACTGTACGGCCACCTTCGCGAATGGAGAATTTAGTACCTTCTTCAATAGCGATAGGGGAGATCAAAGCAACAGTTACAGTGATGTTATCACCAGGCATAACCATTTCAGTACCTTCTGGCAAGTTGATGATGCCAGTTACGTCAGTTGTACGGAAGTAGAACTGTGGACGGTAACCAGTGAAGAATGGTTTGTGACGTCCGCCTTCTTCTTTAGTCAAAACGTAGATTTGAGCAGTGAACTCAGTGTGTGGTTTAACAGAGTTCGGTTTAGCCAATACTTGGCCACGCTCGATCATAGTACGGTCTACACCACGAAGCAAAGCTCCGATGTTGTCGCCCGCTTGAGCGGAATCCAGCAATTTACGGAACATTTCTACGCCCGTAACTACGGATTTCTTAGTTTCTTCGTGAATACCAACGATTTCGATTTCTTCTCCGACTTTAACTGTTCCGCGTTCTACGCGACCAGTTGCCACAGTACCGCGGCCAGTGATGGAGAATACATCTTCGACAGGCATCAAGAATGGTTTGTCAGTTTGACGCTCTGGAAGTGGAATGTACTCGTCGATTGTTTCGAACATTTCAACAATCTTCTTAGCATATTCACCATCTGGGTTTTGAAGAGCTTCACGAGCAGAACCACGAATGATTGGAGTGTCGTCGCCTGGGAAGTCATACTCGCTCAGCAAGTCACGAACTTCCATTTCAACCAATTCCAACAACTCTTCGTCTTCAACCATGTCGCATTTGTTCAAGAAAACAACGATGTATGGAACACCTACTTGACGGGACAACAGGATGTGCTCGCGAGTTTGTGGCATAGGGCCATCAGCTGCGGATACAACCAGGATAGCTCCGTCCATTTGCGCTGCGCCAGTGATCATGTTTTTAACATAGTCGGCGTGACCAGGGCAGTCTACGTGAGCGTAGTGACGGTTAGGAGTTTCATATTCAACGTGGGAAGTGGAGATTGTGATACCACGTTCGCGCTCTTCAGGAGCTTTGTCGATTTGATCGAATGCGATAGCTGCGCCACCGTAAGTTTTGGACAATACAGTAGTGATTGCAGCAGTCAGAGTCGTTTTACCATGGTCGACGTGACCAATAGTACCGATGTTAACGTGCGGTTTGTTACGTTCAAACTTTGCCTTTGCCATTTGAACAGTTCCTCCTTAATGTGGGGTTCCTTATATTTGAGCCGTCCGCCTATATGTTTATCTTAGATGACTGAGTGTTTATACCCGGACGGCAAGTTAAAACTAGTAATTATTCTACGCCTTTGTTCTTAGCAGCGATCTCTTCCGCAATGGATTTAGGAACTTCTTCATAGTGAGAAAGCTCCATTGAGAATACGCCACGTCCTTGAGTACCAGAACGTAGAGTTGTAGAGTATCCGAACATTTCGGAAAGAGGCACCTTAGCACGGATAATTTGCGCTCCACCACGGGAATCCATACCTTCGATACGGCCACGGCGGGAGTTCAGCATACCCATAACATCACCCATATATTCCTCAGGAACAGTTACTTCTACTTTCATGATTGGCTCAAGCAGGACAGGTTTACACTTGTCTTTAGCTGCTTTAAGTGCCATCGAGCCGGCAATTTTAAATGCCATTTCGTTGGAATCGACATCATGGTAAGAACCATCAACGATGGTAGCTTTAACGTCTACAAGCGGGAAGCCTGCAAGTACGCCGTTTTTCATTTGTTCTTCGATACCCGCAAGTGCAGGAGCGATGTACTCTCTAGGAACCGAGCCACCAACAACTTTACTTTCGAATTTGCTACCAGTACCTGGCTCGAGGGGTTCAAATTCAACCCATACGTGACCGTATTGACCACGACCACCAGATTGGCGTACAAATTTACCTTCGACGCGAGCAGGTGCCTTGAACGTTTCGCGGTAAGCAACCTGTGGTTTACCCACATTGGTTTCTACTTTGAACTCACGACGCATACGGTCGATGATGATGTCCAAGTGAAGTTCACCCATACCAGCCAGGATAGTTTGGCCTGTTTCTTCATCAGTATGAGCACGAAGAGTTGGATCCTCTTCAGTCAATTTACCGAGAGCAACGCCCAATTTATCTTGGTCAGCTTTTGTTTTTGGTTCAACAGCGATTTCGATAACCGGATCAGGGAAGTTCATTGATTCCAGAATTACTGGATGCTTCTCATCACACAGTGTATCACCTGTACTGGTGTCTTTCAAACCAACTGCTGCAGCGATGTCGCCAGAATACACGATGGAAATCTCTTGACGGCTGTTAGCATGCATTTGAAGAATACGACCAATACGTTCACGCTTGTTCTTAGTAGCGTTAACTACGTAAGATCCGGACTCTAGAATACCAGAGTATACACGGAAGAACGTAAGTTTACCTACATAAGGGTCAGTCATGATTTTAAATGCCAAAGCTGCAAACGGTTCTTCATCCGAAGAATGACGAACTGCTTCAGTTCCATCATCAAGATGTCCAGTGATAGCTGGAACGTCAAGAGGAGATGGCAAGTAATCAACAACTGCATCCAGCATAAGCTGAATTCCTTTGTTACGGTAGGAGGATCCAACAATTACAGGGAACAATTTAACTTCAACTACGCCTTTGCGCAGTGCAGCTTTAATTTCCGGAACTGTAATTTCTTCGCCTTCCAGGTACTTCATAGTCAGATCTTCATCAAGTTCAGCAACTTTCTCGATCAACTCGAGACGCAGTTCCTCAACTTTGGCCAAATATTCTTCCGGAATATCCGTTACTTCGATGTTTTGGCCTAGATCATCTCTAAACATGTGTGCTTTTTGCTCAACAAGGTCGATAATACCAGTGAAATCACTTTCAGCACCAATTGGCAATTGAATAGCAACTGCATTGGCTTGAAGACGATCACGCATAGTTTCGATTACGTTAAGGAAATCCGCACCGATAATGTCCATTTTGTTCACATATGCAATACGTGGAACGTTATAACGGTCAGCCTGTCTCCATACGGTTTCAGACTGAGGTTCTACGCCCTCTTTTGCACTAAATACACCTACTGCCCCATCCAATACACGCAGGGAACGTTCAACTTCAACAGTGAAGTCAACGTGTCCTGGGGTATCAATGATATTGATGCGGTGACCTTTCCACGCAGCAGTGGTAGCAGCGGACGTAATCGTGATTCCGCGCTCTTGTTCTTGCTCCATCCAGTCCATTGTAGCAGCACCTTCGTGAACTTCACCGATTTTGTGCGTACGGCCTGTATAGAAAAGAATCCGCTCTGTGGTAGTTGTTTTACCAGCATCAATATGCGCCATGATCCCGATGTTACGTGTATTTTTTAAGGAGAACTCTCTAGCCATGAAATGGATCTCCCTTCAAAATATAAGTTATTTGAATGACCTTAATCCTACCAACGGTAGTGAGCGAACGCTTTGTTTGCTTCAGCCATTTTGTGTGTATCTTCGCGTTTCTTAACAGAAGCGCCTGTGTTGTTGGAAGCGTCGATGATCTCAGCCGCCAAACGCTCTTCCATCGTCTTCTCACCGCGGTTGCGAGAGTAGTTTACGAGCCAACGTAATCCCAGAGCAGTACGTCTCTCTGGTTTAACCTCGATAGGTACTTGATAGTTAGCACCACCGACACGACGAGCTTTGACTTCCAAAACCGGCATGATATTCTTGATGGCAGCTTCGAAAACTTCCATCGGATCTTTACCCGTACGTTCTTCAATCAACTTGAATGAATTGTACAGAATGCTTTGAGCGACACCTCTTTTACCACCCAGCATAATGCGGTTAATCAAACGAGTAACCAACTTGCTATTATACAACGGATCTGGCAATACGTCTCTCTTAGTAACTGGACCTTTGCGTGGCATGGATATCCCCCTTTCTTAAATGTTTATTATTCTAGTACTTTTTCTTATTTCTTAGCCTTAGGACGTTTAGCACCGTACTTAGAACGAGCTTGCATCCGGTTAGCTACACCTGCTGTATCCAATGCACCACGAACGATATGGTAACGAACCCCTGCAAGGTCCTTTACTTTACCTCCGCGAAGTAATACTACACTGTGCTCTTGTAAGTTATGTCCGATACCCGGGATATAAGCTGTTACCTCGAGACGATTCGTCAAACGAACACGGGCATATTTACGAAGCGCTGAGTTTGGTTTACGTGGAGTCATTGTACCAACACGAGTGCACACACCGCGTTTTTGCGGAGCGCTCAAATTTGTAGCCTCACGCTTGAGGGCGTTATACCCTTTTTGAAGAGCGGGAGATTTAGATTTTTCGATTTTGGCTTGACGGCCTTTACGAACCAATTGGTTAATTGTTGGCATGTTGTTGCCACCCCCTTCCTGAAATGATAGCCGATTTAAGAACTCTAAGCCCACAGACCCAGGCGGTTCATAAAAAGACAAATGAAAAGTTCTTGCCGCTGGAGTTTACTCCAGTACAAAAACATTTCCGTAGCTATTGTTTTAAGACGGCTGCCATCGCAGCGCCAACTTCTATTCCGCAGGCCTTGCCCAAATTCAGCATCGTATCCACATATGTGATCTTAACACCTTGTTTGTTACAAAGCATAACTATCCTGGAAGTAAGCCTTTGATCTCCGTCCTCTGCCACATAGACTTCTGCGGCTTGGCCCAACTCTACCGCCTTGACGGTTTGTTTGGTACCGATCTTGACCTGAGCATCCTGTAGTCCTCTATCATCAGTCATAATCATTACCTCCAATGAACAAGGATAACATGGCTACTCACGCACCTTAGACATTTTAGCATTATCAATAGATGGTGTCAAGAAATTCAGCAATAATTTTTATAAATATTGTACACAGCAGATATTCGTGTCACACCTATGAATAGGTATGACACGAGTACACTACCATGGTTGCTAATTTATTCAGCAGGAACCGTCTCTAAAGATTCAAGCGCGCTTTCTGCATTTGGATCACTTAGTTTAACATTACGGTAACGATTCATACCAGTACCGGCAGGAATCAACTTACCGATAATAACATTTTCTTTGAGTCCAAGCAACTTATCTACTTTGCCTTTGATAGCAGCATCTGTTAAGACGCGAGTAGTTTCTTGGAAAGACGCTGCTGACAAGAAGGAATCTGTCTCAAGAGACGCCTTGGTTATACCGAGCAAGACTGGTTTAGCAACTGCAGGCTCTTTACCAGACAAGATGGCTTCCTTGTTAGCACCTTCATATTCATGAATATCCGCAAACGCGCCTGGTAACAGACTTGTGTCACCTGCATCAATGATACGGATCTTCCGAAGCATTTGTTTGATCATAACTTCAATGTGCTTATCATTGATCTCAACGCCCTGGTTACGATATACACGCTGAACTTCTTGCAGAATGTAGTTTTGTACCCCACGGATCCCTTTGATTCGCAGCATTTCTTTAGGGTCAATCGAACCATCTGTCAACTCATCGCCGGCTTCAATTTCTTGGCCTTCGCTGACACGTAGACGTGATCCATAAGTAATGGAATAAGTCTTGGATTCTGCTTCACCTTGAACTTCGATTTCACGACGATCCTTAGTTTCACGGATTTCCTTGATTACACCATCGATCTCACTGATTGTAGCCTGACCTTTAGGGTTACGGGCTTCAAACAACTCTTGAATACGCGGCAAACCTTGCGTGATGTCATCACCGGCAACACCGCCGGTATGGAACGTACGCATGGTAAGCTGGGTTCCTGGTTCACCGATAGATTGTGCAGCGATAATACCAACCGCTTCACCGATCTCAACGTGTTTACCAGTTGCCAAGTTACGACCGTAACATTTCTTACAAACACCATGACGAGCACGGCAGCTTAGTACAGAGCGGATTTGTAGCTTAGTTACACCAGCGTCTACGATTGCTTCCGCTTTATCGGAGTCAATCAAATCGTTGCGGTGAACAATGATTTCGCCTGTTTCTGGATGACGAACAGTCTCGAAGCAGTAGCGACCTTCAATACGGTCATACAGATCCTCAATAACCTCTTTACCATCCTGAATTCGACTAACTGTAAATCCTTTGTCCGTTCCACAATCTTCCTCACGGACGATAACGTCCTGAGCTACGTCAACGAGACGACGAGTCAAGTAACCGGAGTCAGCAGTACGAAGTGCGGTATCGGCAAGACCTTTACGCGCTCCGTGAGTGGAGATAAAGTACTCCAAGACCGTAAGACCTTCACGGAAGTTCGCTTTAATTGGTAATTCGAAAATCCGACCCGAAGGTGTTGCCATCAGACCACGCATACCACCCAGCTGGGTAATCTGCGATTTGTTACCCCGCGCTTTGGAGTCAACCATGAGCATGATAGAGTTGAAACGGTCCATCGATTTAAGCAGGATGTTCGTAAGATCATCCTTCGTCTTCGACCAGATCTCAATAACACGGTCGTACCGTTCGTCATTGGTGATCAGACCACGGCGATATTGGTTTGCTACCACATCAACCTTAGCTTCGGACTCTTTCAAGATCGTAACTTTTTCCTCAGGCACGATAACATCCGACACGGCAACTGTAACACCAGAACGTGTGGAGTAAGTGAAGCCGAGTTGTTTAATTTTATCCAAAATCATAGAGGTTTTGGTTGTATGATAAGTTTCAAAACAACGAGCGATAATCAGACCCAGATATTCTTTACCTACAGCGCTGGCTTCAGGAGCGGATTCAATCAACTCGCGAATGTCTGCGCCTTTTTCGTAGATGAAGTATTTTTCTGGCGTGCCTTGCAGCAAGTTAGTCTTTGTCGCCTCATTGATATAAGGGAAACTACTTGGGTAAATTTCGTTAAAGATAATCTTACCGATCGTAGTAATCAACATTGCACCTTGTTGTTTTTCCGTAAAGCAAGTTTTGCCTAGTGCCTTAACTGGAATAGCTACACGAGCATGGAGACCTGCAGTTCCGCGTTGGTAAGCTGATACAGCTTCATTTACGGTACGCAGAATCATACCTGAACCCTTTTCTTCCTTGTTGTCCATGGTCAGGTAAAAAGTACCAAGGACCATATCCTGGGAAGGTGTTACAACTGGTTTTCCGTCTTTAGGGTTCAAGATATTACCGGATGCAAGCATGAGAATACGTGCTTCCGCTTGAGCTTCTGCTGACAGAGGAACGTGCACCGCCATTTGGTCACCGTCAAAGTCGGCGTTGTAAGCCGTACATACGAGTGGGTGAAGACGAATAGCATGACCTTCCACCAAAATCGGTTCAAAAGCTTGAATACCGAGACGGTGAAGTGTTGGTGCGCGGTTTAGAAGTACTGGGTGCTCTCTGATTACTTCTTCAAGTACATCCCATACTTCAGGACTTACACGCTCAACTTTACGTTTCGCGCTCTTTATGTTGTGGGCTAGGCCCTTGTTAACCAATTCTTTCATAACGAAAGGCTTGAACAATTCTAGCGCCATTTTCTTAGGAAGTCCGCACTGATACATCTTCAGGTACGGTCCTACAACGATAACGGAACGTCCAGAGTAGTCAACCCGTTTACCGAGCAAGTTCTGACGGAAACGTCCTTGTTTACCCTTCAGCATATGGCTGAGTGATTTAAGTGGACGGTTACCTGGACCCGTTACAGGACGTCCTCTACGGCCGTTATCGATGAGAGCATCGACAGCTTCCTGTAGCATCCGTTTCTCGTTCTGCACGATAATGTCAGGAGCACCAAGATCAAGCAGTCTTTTCAGACGGTTGTTCCGGTTAATAACACGACGATACAGATCGTTCAAATCAGACGTAGCAAAACGGCCACCATCCAATTGAACCATCGGACGAAGTTCCGGAGGAATAACCGGTAGTACATCCATGATCATCCAATCAGGTTTGTTGCCTGAGTTACGGAATGCTTCAATAACTTCCAGACGTTTGATCGCCCGGTTACGACGTTGGCCTTGAGCCGTACGCAGTTCTTCTTTGAGGAATTCCAGTTCTTTCTCAATGTCGATGTCTTGAAGAAGCTTCTTAACAGCTTCAGCACCCATGCCGGCTTGGAAACCGTAACCGTATTTTTCACGGTAGCTACGATATTCTTTTTCGGACAAAAGTTGTTTCTTTTCCAATGGTGTTTCACCTGGATCAGTTACAACATAAGAAGCGAAGTAGATAATCTCTTCAAGAGATCTTGGAGACATATCTAGTGCCAAGCCCATACGGCTTGGGATACCTTTGAAGTACCAGATATGAGATACCGGAGCAGCCAATTCAATGTGACCCATACGTTCACGACGAACTTTAGCACGAGTAACTTCAACGCCACAACGGTCGCAGACTACGCCCTTATAACGGACACGTTTGTATTTACCGCAATGACATTCCCAGTCTTTTTGCGGTCCAAAGATACGCTCGCAGAAAAGACCCTCTTTTTCCGGTTTCAATGTACGATAGTTAATGGTTTCCGGTTTCTTAACTTCTCCGCGGGACCATGAACGAATCTTCTCCGGAGAAGCGAGTCCGATTTTCATAAATTCAAAATTGTTAACGTCCAACAAGGAGCAACCCTCCTTAACCTAATCCTGATTTAGTACCGCTTTGCCCTCCTCTGACTGTTACATCAAAAGAGGGCGCGGTCCTTTATAAAATGGAACTCTAAAGCTCCTAGCGTGATTATTCTACTCCGACTTCTGCGCCTTCTAAATTGAGGCTTAGCTTGTCGCCTGACGTCTCGTCCTCATCGTCCAATTCTCTCATTTCAATTTCCTGCTCGTCACCGCTAAGAATCTTAACATCCATACCCAGGGACTGCAGTTCTTTGATCAATACTTTGAACGATTCAGGAACACCTGGTTCCGGTACATTTTCACCTTTGACGATGGATTCGTACGTTTTCACGCGACCAACCACGTCATCGGATTTCACGGTCAAAATTTCTTGCAATGTATATGCAGCACCATAAGCTTCAAGCGCCCACACTTCCATCTCCCCGAAACGCTGTCCACCAAACTGAGCTTTACCACCCAGCGGCTGTTGCGTAACTAATGAGTAAGGACCTGTTGAACGGGCGTGAATCTTATCATCAACCATGTGCGCCAGTTTAATCATATGCATGACGCCGACAGTAACTTCACGTTCGAAGCGTTCACCTGTCCGACCATCGTACAATACAGTCTTACCATTACGCTGCATACCTGCTTCTTCCATCGTATCAAACACGTCGTACTCACGCGCTCCGTCAAATACCGGCGTTGCAATGTGAATACCCAGACGCAATGCGGCCATACCAATATGGACCTCGAGCACCTGTCCGATGTTCATACGAGAAGGAACGCCTAGAGGGTTAAGTACAACCTGTACTGGCGTACCGTCCGGAAGGAACGGCATATCTTCTTCTGGCAGGATACGGGCAACGACACCCTTGTTACCGTGACGTCCGGCCATTTTGTCACCCTCAGAGATCTTACGTTTCTGAGCGATATAGACACGAACCAATTGATTTACACCAGGAGGCAGTTCATCACCGTTCTCACGTGTAAATACTTTAACGTCCACGATAATACCATCACTACCGTGAGGAACGCGTAAAGAGGTATCCCGTACTTCACGAGCCTTCTCACCAAAGATAGCGTGCAGGAGACGTTCTTCTGCTGTCAGTTCAGTTACACCCTTCGGAGTAACCTTACCAACCAGAATGTCACCAGCGCTGATTTCCGCACCGATACGGATGATTCCACGCTCATCAAGATTGCGCAGAGCTTCTTCACCCACGTTTGGAATATCACGAGTAATTTCTTCAGGCCCCAGTTTAGTGTCACGAGCTTCAGATTCGTATTCTTCGATATGGATCGAAGTGTATACATCTTCCTTAACTAGTTTCTCACTTAACAGGATCGCATCCTCGTAGTTGTAACCTTCCCAAGTCATGAACGCAACGACAACGTTGCGGCCAAGAGCAAGTTCGCCCATTTCTGTGGAAGGACCATCTGCCAGGATATCACCTTTCTTAACAATGTCCCCTCTTTTAGCAAGAGGACGTTGGTTAATACAGGTACCTTGGTTAGAACGCATAAATTTGTGTAATTTATATTTAACGATATCGCCTTTAACTTCTTTGCCTTCGACTGTTTCAACCCGGCGCAGCCAAATTTCATTAGCTGAAGAACGTTCGATAATACCGTCATACTTAGAAACAACACATACGCCAGAATCCTTAGCGGATTTATGCTCCATCCCTGTTCCGACCAGCGGAGCTTTAGGAATTAGAAGTGGAACGGCTTGACGCTGCATGTTAGATCCCATCAGTGCGCGGTTGGAGTCATCGTTCTCAAGGAACGGAATGAGCGCCGTAGCGACGGATACGACCTGTTTAGGCGAAACGTCCATGTAATCTACACGATTACTTGGCATCGTTGTAATGTTGTCAGAGTCTTTATTGTAACGAACGATTACCATGTCTTCCTTAAAGGAGCCATCTTCGTCGATCAATACATTAGCCTGAGCAACTACATAATTATCTTCCTCATCAGCAGTCAGATAATCGATTTGTTCAGTTACCTTACCTGTCTTTGGATCTACCCAACGATATGGAGCTTCAATAAAGCCGTATTCGTTGATACGAGCAAAGGTAGACAAGGAGTTGATCAATCCAATGTTCGGACCTTCCGGTGTTTCAATTGGACACATCCGACCGTAGTGACTGTGATGGACGTCACGAACTTCAAAGCCCGCGCGCTCACGTGTCAAACCACCGGGTCCGAGTGCAGATAGACGACGTTTATGCGTAAGTTCCGCAAGCGGGTTCGTCTGATCCATAAATTGAGACAACTGAGAGCTACCGAAGAACTCTTTAATGGACGCGATAACCGGACGAATATTGATCAGAGCTTGAGGCGTAATTGCATTAGCATCCTGAATCGACATTCTTTCACGCACAACGCGCTCCATACGGGACAAACCGATACGGAACTGATTCTGAAGAAGTTCACCCACAGAACGCAGACGACGGTTACCCAAATGGTCAATATCATCGGTATTACCAATTCCGTGAAGCAAATTAATAAAGTAGCTGATCGAGGATATAATATCAGCTTGAGTAATGTGCTTAACAGACTTGTCGATGTTGCCGTTAGCGATCAGCTTAATAACCCGACCTTCTTCAATTGGCGAGAATACGTCAATCGTCTGAAGAGGAATATCTTCGCTGTCCATAACCCCACCAGTAACACGGTAGTTTTTAAAGGCAACATTCTTTTCGAAATATGGGATCAATTCATCAAGCAGTCTGCGATCGACCATTTGGCCGGACTCTGCCAGGATTTCTCCTGTAGCTTCGTCAACCAAAGGCTGAGCAAGACGTTGATTGAAAAGACGGTTCTTAATGTGTAGCTTTTTATTGATTTTGTAACGGCCTACATTGGCTAGGTCGTAGCGTTTTGGATCAAAGAAACGCGCGACCAGCAAACTTTTGGCATTGTCTAGTGTCGGCGGTTCGCCCGGACGCAAACGCTCGTAAATTTCAATAAGCGCCTTCTCCGTGGAGTCCGTGTTGTCTTTATCCAGCGTATTGCGAATATATTCATCATTGCCAAGCAATTCCAGAATTTCGGCATCACTACCGAAACCGAGAGCACGCAAAAGTACGGTAACAGGAATTTTACGAGTCCGATCGATACGAACATACATAATATCCTTAGCGTCGGTCTCAAGTTCCAACCAGGCTCCGCGGTTCGGGATTACTGTGGCGGTGTAGGTTTTTTTGCCGTTCTTATCCACTTTTGTGCTGAAATAGACGCTTGGAGAGCGAACCAACTGGCTGACAATAACCCGTTCCGCACCGTTAATAATAAAAGTGCCGGTCTCCGTCATCAGCGGGAAATCTCCCA
Source organism: Paenibacillus sp. RS8 (assembly GCF_041956825.1). NCBI lineage: Bacteria > Bacillati > Bacillota > Bacilli > Caryophanales > Paenibacillaceae > Paenibacillus > Paenibacillus sp. RS8. Next base: position 862,884 of record NZ_CP168131.1, read on the forward strand.
TGAACACTTCCTGCTCTTTGACCTCACCGGTCTCCTTATTAATGAGCCGCACCTTTACACGCAGAGGAGCCGCATACGTCACGTCCCGCTCTTTAGCGTCGTCAACCGTATATTTTGGTTCACCCAGGCTGTAATCAATGAACTCTAGTACCAAATTACCTGTGAAATCCTGGATCGGCGAGATGTCCTGAAACATTTCCCGCAATCCTTCCTCCAAAAACCAATCATACGATTTTTGTTGGATCTCGATCAGGTTCGGGACCTCGAGTACCTCGTTAATTCTCGCATAGCTCCGCCGAGTGCGTCGACCATACTGAACAAGATGTCCTGCCAACTTTACTCACCCCTCATGTCTACTCACTTAAAAATTGATTGCGAACCCTTGTTTGGAACCGTATAATGGAACCATACTACAAGGATTCAGTCATAAATAAAAGAAAAGCCCTTATCGAAATCTTCGAAAAAAGAGCGCACTTATCCATGACCAAAATACTCCTTATCCAGTAGATTTGCCCAAAACGTACATATTATACGTCACCAAGCAACAGTTTATGCGCTATTATCTATTACCGCGTAACACTCGCTACGCCAGAGCATAGAGAACCAATTCGCACAAAACTTGCCGTACGGCTTGCGCTAGCCGGCGACAATATATCGCTTGACATTTTCAGCAAACTAAAGACATGGAGCCTATCTTAATACTGACATTTTATAATAATACCATTATCACTATCACATGTCAATAACCTATTGATTTTTATTTCTGAGCTTTAATAATACGATAACCTTTATCTTTCCCCACTTCTTCCACATTCGAGAACAAGCTTTCAAGTTTAGCTACCGCTGACGGAGCACCCTGCTTCTTCTGAATAACAATCCACAGAAAGCCACCCTCATTCAAATGATCATAAGCTTCTTCAAAAATCTGATGCACTACAGCTTTTCCTGCACGTATCGGAGGATTGGTAAGAATCACATCGAACTTTTGTTGTTCATTCAATGCGCCGAGTACATCGCTTTCCATTACCGTAACATTCCGGATTCCATTGTACTGAGCATTCTCACGCGCAAGTTCTACCGCACGACTGTTAATATCAATCATCGTCACTTGCCCTTTGGGGGCTAGGTATGCTGCACTTATGCCTATCGGTCCATATCCACAACCCACATCAAGCACTGCCGAACCGTCCGGAATGATCATAGCTTCAATAAGAACTCGGCTACCGTAATCGATATCTCCTTTAGAGAAAACACCCGCATCGCTCGTAAAACGAAAGCTTTTGCCTCTTAGAACGGTGTCGATGGTACGTCTGTCATGACGCACTTCCGGTTGCTGCGAATAATAATGTTGCGACATCTCTATCCTCCCTTTCCTTTATGTTAATAGTTTGTATTTACAAAACCCTACTAACTCTATTTATAAAATAAACCCCTTGAACAAGTTCAAGGGGTTTTCAGTATAGAAGGAATTACTTCACTTCTACAGCTGCGCCTGCTTCTTCCAATTTTGCTTTAGTAGCTTCGGCTTCTTCTTTGCTTACTTTTTCTTTGATTGCTTTTGGTGCGTTGTCTACAAGGTCTTTAGCTTCTTTCAAGCCAAGGCCTGTGATTTCGCGAACGATTTTGATAACGTTGATTTTGGAAGCGCCAGCGCCTGTCAAAATTACGTCAAATTCGGATTGCTCTTCAGCAACTGCTGCTACCGCACCGCCAGCTGCTACTGGAGCTGCTGCAGTTACGCCGAATTCTTCTTCAATTGCTTTAACCAGGTCGTTCAGTTCCAATACGCTCATGCCTTTAATTGCTTCCAAGATTGCTTCTTTACTCATGATTGAACCTCCATTTATAATTTAAATTTGTTTGTGGTAATGATTTATGCTGCAAGAGTCAAAGGCTTACGCGCTTTGTTCTTCTTTTTCAGCAACAGCTTTAACTGCAAGCGCGAAGTTGCGCATTGGAGCTTGAAGTACGCTAAGCAGCATGGACAGCAAACCATCGCGGGATGGAAGCTCAGCCAGTGCTTTCAGTTGGTCCGCGTCGATGACACGTCCTTCTACTACGCCGCCTTTCAATTTCAAAGCGTCGTTTTTCTTGGCGAAATCGTTCAAAATTTTAGCTGGAGCTACTGCATCAGTTGCGCTGAATGCGATAGCTGTTGGACCAGTCAAAACTTCATCCAACTCAGTCAACTCAGCCGCAGCAGTTGCGCGACGTAGCAATGTGTTCTTCAGGACTTGAAACTCAACGCCAGCTTCACGAAGTTGCTTACGCAGTTCAGTCACTTGGGAAACGTTCAATCCACGGTAGTCCGCTACAACAGTCGAAAGACTGTTTTGCAGTTTCGCAGTAACAACGTCAACCGCATCCTGTTTTGCTTGAATTACTTTTGCATTTGCCAATGTATACACCTCCTGAAAATTTATGTGTCGGCGCCCTTTCCAAGGAAAGCATCACCGCTCCTACGCAGGCATTAGAAAAGCCTCCGCAGAATCACGAAGGCTTGATAAAACGAAAGTTATACGAGCGAGCTCGTTACTTCTTGTTTCTATCACAACACCTCGGTAGGGAATTAAGCACTAAGGCACCTACTGTCTACGGTAAGCATATTCAAGGTTAAGATTGATACCTTAAGTTTCACAACTGTTATAGATTATCAAAATTGACTCAAAGAGTCAACCCTTATTTATCTGAAGACGGTTGTGTTCACACGAGCGCTAGGACCCATTGTGGAAGAAATCGAGATGCCTTTAAGGTATACACCTTTAGCAGCAGCTGGTTTCGCACGGTTCAAAGCGTCGATAAGAGCTTTAAGGTTATCGTTCAATTGTGCAGCATCAAAGGACACTTTGCCGATTGGCGCGTGAATTTGACCCGCTTTGTCGAGACGGTATTCGATTTTACCGGCTTTGATTTCTTGCACAGCCTTGGAAACATCGAATGTAACTGTGCCAGCTTTAGGGTTAGGCATAAGACCTTTACCACCAAGCAGACGACCTAGTTTACCGACTTCACTCATCATGTCAGGTGTAGCTACGCAGACATCAAATTCAAACCAGCCTTGTTGAATTTTGTTGATCATGTCTTGATCACCAACAAAATCCGCGCCAGCAGCTTCTGCCTCTTTCGCTTTTTCACCTTTTGCAAATACAAGCACGCGTTGTGTTTTACCAGTGCCGTGAGGCAGGACAACAACACCACGAACTGCTTGGTCTTGTTTACGCGGGTCTACACCCAGACGAACTGCTGCTTCAACGGTTTCGTCGAATTTTGCAGTCGCTGCCTTTTTCACAAGCTCTACAGCTTCTGAAGGCTCGTAAGTTGCTTCGCTGTTGATCAGCTTAGCAGCTTCTTGGTATTTCTTACCATGTTTAGCCATGAAAATGTTCCTCCTTTGTGGTGTTAGCGGAAATTCCTCCCACATACTTGCGGGTCACGAATGACCGATTCTTCGAAAACTACTAGTCTTCGATTGTGATACCCATACTGCGAGCAGTACCTTCAACCATACGCATTGCAGCTTCTACAGATGCAGCGTTAAGGTCGGGCATTTTTGTTTCAGCAATTTCACGAACCGCTGCGCGGCCGATTTTTGCTACTTTTTTCTTGTTTGGTTCGCCGGATCCTTTTTCTACTTTAGCAGCGATGCGAAGCAGAACAGCAGCCGGAGGAGTTTTAGTGATGAACGTAAAGGAACGGTCTTCAAATACTGTAATTTCAACCGGAATGATCAAGCCAGCCTGGTCGGCAGTACGAGCATTAAATTCCTTACAGAATGCCATGATGTTGACACCTGCTTGACCTAACGCCGGACCTACTGGAGGCGCTGGATTCGCTTTCCCTGCAGGAATCTGCAGTTTCACCATTTTAATAACTTTTTTAGCCATGAGTGACACCTCCTTGCAAAAATAGTGGTCTTCGAACGCCATTAGCGCTCTCCCACAAGAAACCCTTAGCTTATGTTATATTTTCTCCACTTGAGTGAAATCCAACTCTAGCGGGGTTTCCCGTCCAAACATGTTAACATGCACTTTAATCTTGCTCTTGTCAGCCAAAATTTCTTCCACGGAACCCACAAAATTCGCAAACGGACCAACCATAATACGTACGGATTCCTTGATTTCGAAATCAATCTTCGCTTTAGGTTCAACCATGCCCATATGCTTCAGAATTTGTTCTACCTCTTCCGGAAGCAAAGCTGTCGGTTTAGACCCTGAGCCTGTCGAACCAACAAATCCAGTAACGCCCGGAGTATTGCGGACAACATACCAGGAATCATCAGTCTGAACCATTTCCACCAAAACATAACCCGGGTAAACTTTACGCATGACGGTTTTTTTCTTACCGTCTTTGTTTACGATTTCTTCTTCCATAGGAACAAGAACGCGGAATATTTTGTCTTCCATGCCCATGGACTCAACGCGCTTTTCCAAATTGGCTTTGACCTTATTCTCATACCCAGAATAGGTATGAACGACATACCATCTTTTTTCCATATCAAGCCACCTGGGACCTCTCTAAATAATCGCTTCAATCACAGCGGAAATACCGATGTCCAGAACCCAGAAGTAAATAGCGACAACTACAATTGTACCGAGAACGATCAATGTATAGTTGGTCAATTCTTTACGACTTGGCCAGCGAACCTTTTTGAGTTCACTCCAGCTCTCAGTGAAAAAGGAAAACATAGACTTGAAACTACGTTTCATGCCGACTACACCTCCACAGACTATCTGGTTTCGCGATGAGGAGTTTGCGAGTTACAATACTTGCAAAATTTCTTCATCTCCATGCGGTCGGGGTGATTTCGCTTGTTTTTGGTAGTCGCATAGTTTCTTTGTTTGCAACTTGTACAAGCCAAAGTGATAATTACCCGCATGATGTGCACCTCCCGAGACGTCCTTCTAACTAAACAATTAGAAGACGTAAATATTGATCCTAAAAAAAGCCGCGAATTTAGGCCTACCTAAAACACTTTAGCATAATGTCAAGGTCTGTGTCAACGAAAGAATTCCGTTCTGCACTGGGTAATTTCGGGTGTTATAGTCATATGGCCGTACCCTGTCTTTGGGTCTATCTCTTCCTCACACTTCGCTGTCTTCCTTATCATTATGGGGTATTCCGACTGTGTATAAACCTACCCTCAACGGCAACGACTAAAATCGACTCAAATAGGAATTTATGGTATTAGACCCTAATTCTATCCGAGCAATTTCATGAGACTAAAAAAAAGAACTCGATGTACGAGCCCTCTTGTGTTCATTATATCATTAATTGTCGCGCACTTCTAGATATCTTTCTAATTTCCGCTTTACACGTTGTAAAGCGTTGTCAATAGATTTGACATGCCTCTTTAGATCTTCAGCAATTTCCTGATAAGATCTTCCGTCTAAGTACAACATTAGAACCTTACGCTCTAGGTCACTTAAAATCTCTGCCATCTTATCTTCAAGTCCAATGAATTCTTCTTGATTAATAATTAGTTCTTCTGGATCTAGAACCTGAGTTCCACAAATGACATCCATAAGCGTTCGGTCAGAATCTTCATCATAAATGGGCTTGTCCAAAGAAACATAAGAATTGAGCGGAATATGCTTCTGACGAGTGGCCGTCTTAATAGCGGTTATAATTTGACGTGTAATGCAGAGCTCAGCAAAAGCTTTAAATGAAGAGAGCTTGTCACCTTTAAAGTCACGAATAGCCTTATATAGACCAATCATTCCTTCTTGAACAATATCTTCACGGTCTGCCCCGATCAAGAAATAAGAGCGGGCTTTAGCACGTACAAAATTACGGTATTTATTAATTAAGTGTTCCAATGCGCCACTGTCGCCACCACGGAAAGCCTCGACAATATCTTCATCACTTATGAAATCATACTCAGACAGCATTATTTCCTTGAGGTCGACACTCACCAAGAATCCCCCCGGCTGCAACGCAAGACACATCGTTACTTCGCGAAATATAGGATCAGTATATATTATGTTACCTTACATCGTCAACCGGATTTGTCCAAAAACAATCTGGAATAGCATATAATGGAATAAAAATATTACCTAAATCTTCCCAACTATCACTGTCTACGCCAATTTTCCAGTTTACTCCGCACATCAGGTGGCAGTTTGTCTCCTAAAGAATGACGTGTAGAACTGATACTTCCCGGTTCGATAGCCTTTTTCACTTGTTTCTGATTCTCTTCAATCTCTAGATGTAATTCTCTTGCAGAAATCCGCAGTGCACCTTGAGCAAAAATAATATGCTGCTCCACTAAGTCACTCGTTGCAACATAGATTTGGCGACGTCGGTTGCTAAATTCCCCAACCAGTCGCTCGATGCACTCGTCTGCGGTTTCTTTTTCCTTGGTGAAAAACACCTGGACTTTGCCTTGGACAAATGACCGTCCCAATCCTGGAACGCGGTATGCATCAAACACAGCAATAACCCTTCGTCCTGAGTAAGCCTGGTAATCAGCCAGCAAATCCATCAAGCGGTCGCGTGCTTCCTGCATACCAATCTGGGACAGTGCCGCAAGTTCCGGCCAGCCACCGATCATATTATATCCGTCCACAAGCAGCACATCACGCCAGTCGGCCATAGTTATCCCTGCTGTTGCCGAAGGCGTACCACTTCATACATAATGACTCCTGCGGCGACAGAGGCATTTAATGAATTGATCTTTCCGGCCATCGGCAGTTTAAGTAATACATCACATTTCTCACGAATCAGGCGTCCCATCCCTTTATTCTCATTACCGATTACAACAGCTACCGGTCCTGTGAAAATATTGGATCCAAACAGATTCTGATCTGTATCCACATCTGTACCTACTACCCAGACTCCCTGCTCTTTCAGACGATCAATGGTCTGACCTAGGTTAGTCACCCGCGCAACCGGAACATATTCAACGGCACCCGCCGATGTTTTGGAAACGGTAGCAGTAATCTGAGCCGAACGACGTTTAGGTACAATTACTCCATGCACTCCAGTACAATCTGCTGTCCGCAGAATGGATCCCAGGTTATGTGGATCTTCGATCTCATCCAGCAAAATTAGGAATGCAGGCTCTCCTTTAGCTTCTGCTGCAGCAAGCAAATCATCTACCTCGACATAGGCAAAAGGTGCCGCTTGAGCAACTACCCCTTGATGTTGAACTCCTGGAGCGAGTTGATCCAGCTTACGCTTGTCCACATGTTGAATGACAATCCCCGCTTTGCGTGCTTCAGCGACGATTGGTGCAGTCAGATGCTTCTGAGCCGTTTCTGCGATCCATATTTTGTTTAGAGTACGACCCGCACGAAGTGCTTCAAGCACTGAATGCTTCCCAGCTAATATTTCCTCTTCTGTCTTCAAATCTTCTTCCATGTCCACTTCTCCTATTCTCTATTTCACAAAAGCCTTATCACGGCTGATTCAACATAAACTGTATACCACTGTGTACAATTTCTTGTATTCGCTCTTGTTGACCTGTGTAGTATAAGTAACCAATCAGGCACTCAAAAGCAGTAGCATGACGGTATTCAAGCACATCTGCATTCTTAGGAATACTTCCCGACTTAGCGTTTCTCCCCTGACGGGCGACATCCTTTTCCTCTTCTGTGAGATTCGGCTCCAAAAATCCAAGAATGGCACTCTGCGCCTTAGCGGATACAAGTCCTGTAGCAGAGCGATGCAAATGGTTTGGGCGTAAATTCGGAAGAGATACTAAATACTGACGAACTGACACCTCGTAAATAGCATCTCCTACATAGGCAAGTACAATTGGTGAGAGGAGTCGCGCAGGTTTGGAAGGCTCGTAAGGAAACCACCCGTTCTGAAACTTGCGTTCCTCACTCATTTACGCCGCCACCGCATTCCTTGCGGAGTATCCTCAAGCAATATGCCCAAGCGGCCTAATTCATCACGAATCTCATCGGACCGGCTCCAATTCTTATTCTTACGTGCTTCAACCCGCTCCGCGATCAATCGTTCAACTTCTTCACTCGCGATCTCTTCTTCCTCATGCTCAGGTGTCAAACGCAGCACAGCATTCATTTCCCCAAAAGCTTGCAGCAACGCAGCAAAATCAGCAGGGGCTGCTTCACTATTCGCAAGGGTATGGTTTGCAAGACTCACCCAATCAAACATAGCGGTAATCGCATCAGGGGTATTAAAGTCATCCTGCATTTTAGCATGAAAATTGGCCACTATAGCAGATAATTTATCGTTAATCTCTAAGCTCACTTCACCTTGGGCAACTTCTGCAGCAAGCTCAAGACGATGCTTAACATTGCTCTCAGCTAGAGAGATACGCTCTACGCTCTTTTCGGCTGAAGTCAACGAATCAACAGAAAAGTTCAAAGGATTACGGTAATGTGTCGAGAGCATGAAGTAGCGGATAGTTCCAGCTTTAAATTGCCCACGGATATCTTTTACAAGCCAACCATTACCAAGGGATTTGGACATTTTCTCGTCCCCGATATTGAGAAATCCATTATGCATCCAGTAATTAGAGAGTGGTTTTCCTGTCAGAGCTTCTGTCTGAGCGCATTCGCATTCATGATGCGGGAACTGCAGATCTTGTCCGCCACCGTGGATATCAATTGTATCTCCTAAGAACTCTCTTGCCATGGCCGAGCATTCAATATGCCAGCCTGGACGTCCATTCCCCCAAGGGCTTTCCCAATACACTTCACCTGGCTTCGCCGCTTTCCATAGTACAAAATCCTCAGGCTTCTCTTTACGTGAATCAACCTCTACACGAATACCAAACTGTAATTCATCTAGATTCTGACGAGACAGCTTACCATAGTCTTCAAATTTGGAAGTGCGATAGAATACATCGCCGCCGCTTTCATATGCGTACCCTTTTTCCTCAAGGTCTTTAATAAATTTAATGATCAGATCCATGCTTTCTGTAACCCGCGGATTCAATGTCGCCGGCTTCACTCCAAGTCCTTCGAGATCCTCAAGATAGGCAGCGATAAAAATCTCCGCAACCTCCGCTACTGTTGTATTCATTTCCTCTGCTTTGCGTATCAGTTTATCATCTACATCCGTGAAATTCGTGACATACCGTACCTCATTGCCAAGTTGCTCCAAATAATTCCGGACCATATCAAAGACAATAATAGGTCTAGCATTTCCGATATGCATATATCCATAAACGGTTGGACCACATACGTACATTTTCACTTTGCCCGATTCCTGGGGCACAAACTGCTCCTTGCTGCGTGTCATTGTGTTGTAAATTTGTAAAGCCATCCTATTCCAACCCTTTCTGTTGTCCCGATTCCTTAGTACCGGATATGCTTAAATTTCGTAATCACCAATATACTGCTGAGTTTCAGCCAGTCGCTGTGCGGTCTTTTGCTTATCTTCTTCGCCAAGCTTCTCTCTGATCTCTTCGATTTCTTTTTGCAAAAAACGAAGTGAATCTACGAGCGGGTCTGGCATCTTGGTATGATCCAAACGATCGGATACACGTTCACCGTTTCGTTTTACTACACGGCCCGGGTTCCCTACTACCGTACTGTTATTTGGCACTTCACGCAACACAACTGCATTAGAACCTATATTTGAATTGTCGCCGATACGAAACGATCCTAATACCTTCGCACCAGAACCAATAACTACATTGTTGCCAACTGTGGGATGACGTTTACCTTTTTCTTTCCCTGTTCCCCCGAGTGTAACCCCTTGATAGATAATAACATCATCACCGATTTCACAGGTTTCTCCAATAACAATCCCCATACCATGGTCGATAAACAGCCTATTTCCGATGACGGCTCCGGGATGGATCTCAACACCGGTCATAAATCTACTAAACTGTGAGACCAAACGGGCCATTGTATACCAGCGGCGTTTGAAAAAAGAATGAGCAATTCGATGACCCCAAATGGCGTGCAACCCTGCATATGTGAAGACAACCTCGAACCAGCTGCGGGCAGCGGGATCGTTATCGAATACCGCCCGAATGTCCGACTTAATATGCTTAAACATCACGGTTCCTCTCTTCTTGACTCCCCCATCTCCTGTTTACAGGTACACAAGGGAGGTATTGTCTCCAATTCATCATTCTTATCATACATATGCTGTGGGTGTTTGCTTGGTTTGTTATATAAAAAAGATACCTCGAAACAAAAAAAGCCCCTGCAGCATAAAGCTGCAGAGACGTTTAACCGCGGTTCCACTCTGCTTGAACGAATCAAACAGGCTGCGTTGTTACCATCGGCAGAGTTCCTTCGTTCCACTTGGCATCATTAACGGCGATGTACCCGGCACGATCTAACGAGCCTTAAGGATCGTTCAACCGTGCAGCTCACAGGCGCATGTTCTGCCCCGGACAAATGAATAACTCCCAGCCCGAAAGGTATCCCTTTCTCGGTTATTCTCTCTGGCAATTGCCTTAATGGACGTACTTCTCCTGATCACAGCTATTATCATATGGTACTATCTTAGCGCAAAAGCTAAGGGACTGACAAGAGGCTTAGTGATAAGTAATCCTGCCTTAAGCTCCCTTAATTTGTGATTTCAAACGTTCGATAACTCGGTTTTGGCCGAGCAAAGCAATCGTTATATTGAGATCACGTCCGTGTGTTTGTCCGGTCAGAGCTACACGGATCGGCATAAATAACGCTTTACCCTTGTGACCTGTTTCCTTCTGTACTTCTTTAATTAGAACAGCCATGTTGCTAGCACTGAAATCCTGACAGGCTTCAACCTTAGCTAGGAAAGCAGACAAGACCTCCGGCACTTGGCTTTCAGCCAGAACCTGCGCCGCTTCTGTTTCTAACTCTAGATGACTGCGGAAGAATAGTTCAGATAACTCTACAATATCAGAAGCAGAGGTCATCTGCTCTTGATACAGTGCTACAAGGCTTTCTGCCCATGCCTGCTGCTCATCATTCAGCTCAGCCGGTATTTTCCCCGCTTTTTGTAGATGTGGAATCGCTAATGCCGAGATCCGTTTAGGATCAGCATGCTTAATATAGTGATTATTTAGATGCGCCAGCTTATTCTTATCGAATACAGCCGGACTTTTGGACAATCGGTCCGCATCAAAAATAGAAATAAGTTCTTCTTTACTGAAAATTTCTTCTTCACCTTCTGGCGACCAGCCCAGGAGAGAAATGAAATTAACCAAAGCTTCAGGCAAATAACCCAATTCGTCATACTGCTCGATAAATTGAATAACGGATTCATCCCGTTTGCTGAGCTTCTTGTGGTTGTCGCCAACAATAAGGGTCATATGACCAAACAAAGGCGGTTCCCAGCCAAGTGCTTCAAAGATCATAAGTTGACGCGGGGTATTGGAAATATGATCTTCTCCACGTAATACATGGGTAATAGCCATCAGATGATCATCAACAGCTACCGCAAAGTTGTAGGTCGGAATTCCGTCCTTCTTTACAATAACAAAGTCACCCATTTCCTTCGTGTCAAAAGAAATGTTGCCCTTTACGATATCATCGAACGCATACGTACGATCTTCTGGTACGCGGAAGCGAATACTAGCTACCCGTCCTTCAGCTTCAAAAGCAAGGCGTTGCTCTTCCGTCAAATCACGGTGTTTACCGGAATAACGAGGAGTTTCTCCACGAGCAGTCTGTTCTTCACGTTCCGCTTCCAGTTCTTCCTCTGTGCAATAGCAACGGTAAGCCAAACCTCTATCCAGCAAATCCTGCCAATATACGCGATAAAGATCCAGACGTTCAGTCTGGCGGTAAGGTCCATACTCTCCGCCAACATCAACGCTCTCATCCCAATCCATACCTAGCCATTTCAAATATTTAAGCTGGCTCTCTTCGCCACCTGCGACATTGCGCTTCACGTCTGTATCTTCAATTCTGATAATGAATTTACCGCCTTTATTACGGGCGAACAGATAGTTAAACAGCGCCGTTCTGGCGTTACCTATATGTAAATGTCCCGTAGGGCTCGGTGCGTAACGCACCCGGACTTGATCCGTCATTATATTCCCTCCGCTTCATATGGTTAAAACTTAGAATTTACTACTTAGACCATCTCAAGATGATATCACATCTTGGAGTAGACAGACAATAGATTGTGCGGCGATTCCTTCGCCACGACCGGCAAAACCAAGCTGCTCGGTAGTGGTGGCTTTAACATTCACCTTGGACGGGTCTGCATGAAGCGCACGAGCAATGATCTCCGTCATTTGAGGAATGTAAGGCGCCATCTTTGGTTTCTGGGCAATAATCGTTGAATCGATATTCCCAAGCTTATAACCACGCTCGCTAGCAAGCGCCCATACTTGTTCTAATAATTTCAAGCTATCCGCGTCCTTAAACGCCGGATCTGTGTCCGGAAAATGTCTGCCAATATCACCTAGTCCAAGCGCGCCTAGAATAGCGTCACTTACTGCGTGCAGCAGCACATCTGCATCGGAATGTCCCAATAGTCCTTTTTCATATGGAATCGTAACTCCTCCAATAATACAAGGCCTTCCCTCTACCAGTTGATGTACATCAAATCCTTGTCCTACAGCGATCATGATTGTCCCTCTCCCCTGTTTCTTTCTGTGAATTCTGCAAAATCTAAATCATCAGGCGTCGTAATCTTAATATTTCTGTAGCTTCCCTCTACCACAGAAACCGGAATGCCGGCACGTTCCGCTAAACTGGAATCATCTGTACCTAAAAAACCATCCCGCTCCGCTACCGCATAAGCATCCAGCAATTCAGAAAGACGAAAAGTCTGCGGGGTTTGAATCGCCCACAGACTTCGCCGATCCGGCGTAGAAAGTACTTTGCCTTCGTTATCTACCTGTTTGATCGTATCTTTGACTGGTACAGCAAGAACTGAAGCACCGATCTGCTTCGCTCGCTTGTAACATGCCTCAATTTCAATCGGCTGTACAAACGGGCGAACCCCATCATGCACCATTACCCACTGTGTCGTAAGTTTCAACAATCCTTTATGTACAGAATGCTGACGCTCAGATCCACCAGGCACGATAGCCTTAACCTTGTCCAGCTTATAGAGCTGTATCCATTCCCGGCAGCGTTCAATATCTTCCTTACCGGTTACAAGCACGATTTCGGAAATCAATTCGTGCTGCTGAAATACTTCCAGCGTATGAACGATAATTGGTTTACCCTGCAATAACAGATATTGCTTGCTCTCTACAGTCCCCATTCGCGTTCCTCTGCCTGCCGCCACAATGACGACGCCCACACTGTTTGACATTACTCAGGCTCCTGTCTTTCACGTATATTCCCATCATAACGTGTTTGGCGGGCATTTCCAACCCATAGGACAGTTGCCATGCACTTTATCTTTACTTATTGTGCTTTTTCCAAGAGCTTTGGCTTCGCAAATATCATCCGTCCAGCTGAAGTTTGAAGCACACTAGTGACAAGTACCTCCATCGTAGTCCCGATATATTCACGTCCGCCTTCCACAACGATCATCGTTCCATCATCTAAATAGGCTACGCCTTGTCCATGCTCTTTGCCATCCTTAATGACCTGAACTACGATTTCCTCACCGGGCAACACTACGGGCTTTACGGCATTCGCAAGATCATTAATGTTCAGAACTGAGACTCCCTGCAATTCGCATACCTTATTCAAGTTGAAGTCATTTGTAACTACTTTACCTCGCAGTACCTTCGCTAACTTCACCAGCTTACTATCCACCTCAGAGATTTCTTCAAAATCCCCCTCATAGATTAACACCTTCACATCAAGCTCTTTTTGAATCTTATTGAGAATATCAAGTCCCCGCCGTCCGCGATTCCGTTTCAGTAGATCGGAAGAATCTGCAATATGCTGGAGCTCCTCAAGTACAAATTCCGGAATAACAATCGTTCCTTCAATAAAACCAGTTTTACAAATGTCAGCAATCCGTCCATCAATAATCACGCTAGTATCGAGGATTTTATGCTCCTCCAGCCCACGACCTTCCGGCTCAGCCGCTTGTCCCCATCGTCCAGTTGTCCAAAGTGCAGCTAGTTCCTCTTTTTTCTCCAGTCCGATCCGCAGCCCCATATATCCAAAAGCTAACGTAACGGGTACCTGGAGCAGCTGTCCTGCTTTTCCAAGCCAAATCATCGCAGGATATAACAGAAGAGACAGTAGAAGCCCCCCTGTAAGCCCAGCTGCACCTGCAGCCAATTCATTCATTGGTATACGCGAACAGTACAGAACCGCCTCCCGCAGTTTTGAACCTCCCCATTCCGCGCATAAAGACCCCGCAAACAAAAAAATAATGGCACCCAGCACCGTAAATAAAATGCTTCCCTCTACAGGTAAACTTTCACTCAGCTTTTCCATCCCCTTGGGGAATCCTCTTTCAAGCGCATGGTATAGCGAAAAACCAGACCAAGCTCCACATATTAAAGCAAAAGACAATATCACTTTTTTCCACATAACCTAACGCACCTCCTTTTTATTCATCCTTGAATGATCTATACCTCACCAGTATGTTCCAATTTTCAAGACGATAAACTTGGAGTAGCGCTGTAATTGCAAAAAGGCTCTGCCATCCCTAGGGAAGACAAAGCCTTTAGTAATAAATGTATGAATTTATCCTTACTACGAGTGAATGCTTTAACCGTTCTTTGAGTGATACACTTTATCTTCGGAACGTCTTCTACGACGGTGACGGCGTCTTGCTGTCAATCGATCGATGTTTTGTTTAAAACCATATAACGCGTAAATCCCAAGTAAGACGAAGATTAGCTTAGCAATTTCCTCTGGGAATACAACGGCAACTGCCACAGCAACAATAATGACTACTGGCGCACCGACAACCACTTTTTTAGGCAAGCCGACCTTCTTAAAATTAGGATATTTAACAGTGCTGACCATCAAATACGATAAGAGCAGTGTAGCCACGATCATAAACGGAGCGGAAACATCTTTATTAAAAAGAGCTAATGTGGCAAGTACACCACCAGCAGCAGGAATTGGCAAACCGATGAAATAACCAGGAACCCCTGGTTGAACATTAAAGCGAGCAAGGCGCAATGCCCCAAACACCGGGAAAATTGCAGTTACTGTCCAGGCTAATGCAGAATTCAAATCATGCAGGCTTGAAACGTACATAATAACAGCCGGCGCTACTCCAAAGGAAACGACATCAGACAAAGAGTCCAGTTCCTTACCAAATTCACTCTCACATTTAAGTGCACGAGCAACTCGGCCATCCAATCCGTCTAACAGCATAGCAATAATAACCATGATAGCGGCCATGCTAACTTTACCGTCAAACGCCATCATGATACCAAACATTCCGAGCATCAAGTTACCTATGGTAAAAAGACTCGGAATTGATTTTTGTATCATTTCTTCACCTCAATTTTCTCACATTGGCCTTAAATAGCTCCAATATTACGTGATTGTATGTTATTTACATTTGCCTGTCAATAAGAACTTGCTTCTGTAAACGTTTGAGCCCATCCTGAATATTACGAGCTCGCACCTCCCCAATTCCGTCCACTTCATCCAGTTCGGCTATGCTTGCAGACATCAAATTAGGCAGCATTTCAAACCGCTCCACCAGATTATGAATGATCACATTTGGAAGCCGCGGAATTTTGTTAAGCAGACGATACCCACGTGGTGTAACCACTTCTTCGGATGAAATTGCCGTTGAAGAGTAGCCCAGCAATCGAGCAATATGGTTATCATCCATTAGGTCATCATCACTAATACGTTTGAGACCGGCAATAATTTCACGAATTTTATCTTCTTGCTCTTCCTTAGCATAGTCTCTGTATAGGAGCCATGCTTCTTCCTCTGTATTTCCAACCAGTTCTTCCATCTGCATGCTGATTAAGCGTCCTTCGTTGCCTAATTCATTTATATATCGTTTGATCTCCATTTTTATGCGTAGAACCATCTCTACCCGCTGAATCACTCCGACCACTTCGGCCACGGTTACGATTCCCTCATACTCTGAAGCAGACAAATTCGTCAGTCCTTGTGTAAGAACCGCTTTGTACTTTTCGAGGGTCTGAATCGCTTGATTAGCTTTAGCCAAAATAGCTCCGATTTCTTTTAGTGCGTATCGAATGGAGCCTTGATACAGAGTAATGATATTACGGCGCTGTGAAATGGAAACCACCAGTTTGCCTGTTTGCTTCGCTACACGCTCGGCGGTCCGGTGACGAATGCCTGTCTCGATTGATGAAATAGACGAATCCGGAATTAATTGTGTATTTGCATACAAAATCCGCTTTAAGTCTTCACTAAGAATAATGGCACCGTCCATTTTGGCGAGCTCATATAAATAATTGGGCGAAAAATCGCAGTTAATGGAGAATCCTCCGTCTACTACTTCCATCACCTCGGGACTATAGCCAACGACGATTAGTGCTCCCGTCTTTGCGCGCAGCACATTCTCCAGACCTTCCCGAAAAGGTGTTCCCGGTGCCGCCAGTCTGAGCAGATCATTCATATTCTCTAATTGGTTATATTCTTTCATAATCCCTGTGCCCCCTAATCTAACGCGACCGATAGTGCATCTGCTACGGTACTGACGCCTATAATCTGGATATCTTGCGGGTGCTTCCAGCCCTTCAAACTTTTCTCTGGCATAATCACCCGCCGGAAGCCTAGCTTCGCGGCTTCCTTCACACGCATTTCCGCGCGTGAAACACCTCTTACTTCACCTGTAAGTCCTACTTCACCGAAGAAAACATCGTAAGGTTTTGTTGAAATATCACGAAAGCTGGAAGCGATACTAATAGCTACTGCTAAGTCAATCGCCGGTTCATCCAACTTTACTCCTCCAGCCACGTTAAGGTATGCATCCTGATTCTGTAGGAACATGCCCATTCGCTTCTCCAGTACAGCGATAATGAGTGCCATCCGTTGATGATCCATACCTGTGCACATCCGGCGCGGGGAGGGGAAATGAGTAGCAGCGACAAGAGCCTGAAGCTCAACAAGCACCGGTCTAGTCCCTTCCATACTGGCCACGACGGTGGATCCGGCTACACCGAGTGGACGTTCCGACAAGAAGAGCTCAGACGGATTTTCTACTTCTGTTAAGCCCACTTCACCCATTTCGAAAATGCCGATTTCATTCGTTGAACCGAAGCGGTTCTTTACAGCCCGCAGAAGTCTATACGTATGATGCCGCTCTCCCTCAAAATACAGCACACAATCCACCATATGTTCAAGCATCCGTGGGCCTGCAATAGCGCCTTCCTTGGTGACATGCCCAACGAGAACTGTTGCAATTCCCCGAATCTTAGCGATACGCATAAATCTTGTCGTACATTCCCGAACCTGAGTCACACTGCCTGGCGCACTCGTCACTTCTGGCATAAATACAGTCTGAATCGAATCGATCACAAGAAATTGCGGCTGAATTTGTTCAATCGCTTCTTCTATGCTTTCCATATTCGTCTCACATAGTACATATAGCTCAGCTGACAACGCACCGAGGCGATCCGCACGTAGCTTAGTTTGCCTTACCGATTCTTCGCCCGAGATGTACAGCACTCGCAATCCCTGAGTTGTTAGAGCATGCGATGTCTGTAATAAGAGCGTAGATTTACCGATTCCTGGGTCTCCCCCTACTAATACCAGCGATCCTGGCACGATCCCCCCACCGAGAACACGGTTAAGCTCACCTATACCTGTCAGTATGCGCGGTTCCTTGTCACTTTCTATACTTATGATCGATTGTGCCTTTTCTTTACTATGAAAAATAGGGGCATTCATTCCCTGTGTTTTGACTACGCTTTCCGTTTCCTCCACCATGGAGTTCCAAGCTTGGCACCCGGGACATTTACCGAACCATTTTGGCGATTCGTATCCACAATCAGTGCAAAAAAATTTAGTTTTTGGTTTAGCCATTTGTTCTCCTTACGGTCCGAACTTTTAAATTGCGGATATTTTCTTCTAATGAAAGTTTACCATTTCTGCCTCTTTAACGAAAGGTCATTCGGCATTTGTACTAAATGTATATTTTTAAGTGAAAAATTTACAACAAGTATAAACGCCTTCAGCGTCCATATAAGGACGCTAAGCGTTTAAGCAAGAGATATAAGAAATAAAGTATTGTTTCAAACTTATACTTTCTTATATTAAAAAAAGCTCCCACCCCTCTAAAAAACTGAGGAGCGGAAGCCTTATTTATTCCATTTTTTTATTCGGATTCTACTTCTTTTTCAAGCAATGGCGCTACAGGAGCATCCACTTTATTCACTACAAGTTCTCCGCCAACTTCATCAATGTTGAGCGAATCACCCTTTTGGATATTTCCTCGGAGCAATTCCTCAGAAAGACGGTCTTCAATATGCTTCTGAATCGCACGACGCAATGGACGTGCACCAAAGGCTGGGTCGTAACCTTCCTTAGCCAGGAAAGCCTTCGCCGCATCCGTGAGTACGAAATCAACATCATATTCACGCAGCCGCTTGCGCAGCTCATCAGACATCAACGTAACGATTTCAGCAATATGCTTCTCATCGAGGGAATGGAAGACGATGATTTCGTCAATCCGGTTCAAGAACTCAGGACGGAAGCTCTTCTTAAGCTCTTCCATAACCTTGCCCTTCATATTACCGTATTCTGCTCCAGCATCTTGCACAGCTGTGAATCCAAGTGTCGAATTCTTCTTGATCGCTTGTGCGCCTACGTTAGAAGTCAGAATAATTAATGTATTACGGAAATCAACTACCCGTCCTTTAGAGTCAGTCAAACGACCGTCTTCAAGAACCTGCAGTAGAATATTGAATACTTCTGGATGCGCTTTTTCAATTTCATCAAGCAGCACTACAGAATAAGGTTTACGGCGTACCTTCTCGGTTAATTGGCCGCCTTCTTCATAGCCAACATATCCAGGAGGGGCTCCGACTAAGCGGGACGTGGAGTGCTTCTCCATGTATTCCGACATATCAATACGGATGACCGCATTCTCATCGCCGAACATGGCTTCAGCCAATGCACGAGCCAACTCAGTTTTACCTACACCTGTAGGACCGAGGAAGATAAAGGAACCCATTGGACGTTTCGGATCTTTAAGACCTGCACGCGCACGGCGTAGTGCCCGGCTAACTGCCTTAACGGCTTCATCCTGGCCGATCACTCGTTCATGAAGTAAAGCCTCCATGTTAAGCAGACGGTCGGTCTCCTCTTCCTTCAGCTTGCTTACAGGTATCCCCGTCCAGCTAGCTACAACCTGTGCGATGTCTTCAGGTGTAACCTCTGAATCCGTGCGACCCTGTTTTTCTTTCCATTGATTCTTTGTCGTATCAAGCTCTTCACGGATCTTTTGCTCTGTATCACGCAAGGCCGCCGCTTTTTCAAACTCTTGACTCTGCACTGCGGAATCTTTCTCCTTGCGGATATCATCCAAGCGCATTTCAAGTTCCTTCAGATTTGGCGGGATGGTGTAAGAGTGAAGCCTTACTTTAGATCCTGCTTCATCGATAAGGTCAATCGCTTTATCTGGCAGGAAACGGTCCGGAATGTAACGATCGGACAACTTCACTGCTTCCACAATAGCTTCATCCGTAATCTTTACACGGTGATGCGCTTCATAACGATCGCGAAGTCCGAACAGAATTTGGACCGCTTCCTCTGGAGAAGGCTGATCCACCGTAATCGGTTGAAAACGTCGTTCGAGCGCTGCATCTTTTTCAATATATTTACGATATTCGTCAAGCGTAGTAGCGCCTATGCACTGAAGTTCTCCACGGGCCAAAGCCGGCTTAAGAATGTTAGATGCATCAATCGCACCTTCAGCGCCGCCAGCACCGATCAGCGTATGAAGCTCATCGATAAAGAGCACGATATTACCTGCTTGGCGAATCTCATCCATGATTTTCTTGAGGCGGTCTTCAAATTCACCGCGATATTTTGTTCCAGCCACTACTGAGCCCATGTCGAGCGTCATGACGCGTTTGTCGCGAAGTGTTTCTGGGATTTCATTGTTGATAATCTTTTGTGCAAGTCCTTCAGCGATAGCTGTCTTACCAACACCAGGTTCACCGATCAGTACCGGGTTATTCTTAGTCCGGCGACTCAGTACCTGAATAACACGTTCAATCTCCTTGCTACGGCCGATAACCGGGTCTAGATTGCCCTCCTTAGCATAGGCGGTCAAATCGCGCGCAAGACCATCTAGAGTCGGTGTGCTGACATTAGCCGGAGTTCCACTATGACTAGAGGCAGCCTCGCTGCTTCCCAGGAGCTGCAGCACTTGCTGACGAGCTTTATTCAAGCTGATGCCGAGGTTATTAAGCACACGTGCCGCGACACCTTCCCCTTCACGGATAAGTCCAAGCAAAATATGCTCAGTGCCGACATACGTATGTCCCAGCTTACGGGCTTCATCCATCGACAACTCAATCACTTTTTTAGCGCGAGGAGTATAAGCAATGTTCGTAGGCTGTTCTTGACCTCTGCCAATCAGTGTCTCCACTTCGTCCTGGATTTTTTCAAGACCTAGCCCTAAAGCAATTAATGCCTTAGCAGCAATGCCGTCTCCTTCACGAATAAGTCCGAGCAAAATATGTTCTGTGCCAATATTGTTGTGTCCTAAACGAACAGCTTCTTCCTGCGCCAGCGCTAGCACTTTTTGTGCGCGTTCCGTAAATCTTCCAAACATCATATCTCCTGCACCTCCATGAATAGTAAATATCTATATTAATGTTGTGTTCCCAGTGTCTCTCGGAGCAGTTTTGCCCGATACATATCTCGTTCAGTGGCGTTTAACTCATCGCCGAACATCTTTTGCAGAAATCCTGGCTGTGTCTTAACGTTAAGTTCATTTAGCACTGAAATCGAAAGACCTTCCAGAATGCCAAGATCAACCCCAAGTCTCACATCAGACAGTCGTTGTGCAGATTCTTTAAGCTCCATAAGAGCTGCATAACATAAAATCCCATAAGAACGCTTCACTCGGTCGGTTATTCTCAGTGCGGAATCAACAAGCAACCGTTCACGTGCATTTCGCTCATGCTCTATGATCTGCGTAACTACACTGTGAAGATTCTCAATAATTTCACTCTCCGTTTGACCGAGGGTGATCTGATTGGAAATTTGAAAGATGTTCCCTACTGCTTCGCTGCCCTCACCGTAAATTCCTCTTACAGTCAATCCTACTTGGTTCACTGCAGACAATATGCGATTGATCTGATGCGTCATTACAAGTGCTGGCAGATGCAGCATTACTGAGGCACGAAGCCCTGTACCCACATTAGTGGGGCAACTGGTCAAGTATCCTCTTTTATCATCAAAAGCGTAATTGACAGCTGCTTCAAATATATCATCGATCGCCGTCGCACGTTCCCATGCTTCTCTAACCTGAAGACCAGGAAACAGACATTGGATTCGCAGATGGTCCTCTTCGTTAATCATGATGCTGACCGACTCATCTTCATTTAACAAGACAGCCGCGCTGCGCGAATCATTAGCCAAGTTAGGACTGATTAGGTGTTTCTCAACCAGTACCTTTTTGTCCAGTTCATTCACTTCATCAAGCTTTAGGAGTTGAAAAGATCCGAAATCTGCAGCTGCTTCCTCATGAAACACAGGAGCCAACAGCTCTAACACTTCTTCCGATTGCTCTAAGGAAGCCAGCATTGGAAACGGAAGATGCTCTAGATTACGGGCAATACGCATACGACTGCTAATTACAATCTCGGAGTGGCTGCCTCCAGAGCGCATCCAATCACTAAGTGCTTGTTCAGTAAATCGGAGACTTGACATGTCATATCCCCCCTATATATCAAAGACTTTACTCTTGTGCTATTTCTTTTTCAAGTTTACGAATCTGATCCCGCAGCTCCGCTGCCTTCTCGAATTCTTCTTGTGTAATACTCTGCTGTAATTCCTTCTTGAGTTCATCAATTTGGCGTCTAAATACAATCTGAGCTCCTGCACGTTTCGGAATCTTACCTACATGTGAAGTACTACCATGCACTCGCTTAAAAAGCGGGTCAAGTGCGCTGTTAAAATATTTATAACAGGAGCTACAGCCAAAACGGCCTAACTTGCTAAACTGGGAGTACGTCATCCCACAATTCTCACATTGCAGACTCTGCGTTGTCTTCGTTGCAGCCGACTTCTCCTTGCCGGCACCCTCTAGATCAAGCAGACCTGACAGCAGACTGTGGATCGAGAACCCTCCAGCCGTTCCGGGAATGAGTTCCCCCTTCTCCCGTGCACAGCTCTCGCAGATATGAAACTCCGTCTTCTCTCCATTCACGATCTTAGTGAAGTGGAGTGTTGCCGGCTTGACGCCACATTCCTGGCATTGCATAAGCGAAAGCCCCTCCCTTATGGTTGACAATTATTTGCCTAACAAAGAGATTAACATCGCCTTCATAATCTTGGCACGAATCTCATCCCGGTATGGAATCTTAACCGTTAGGCATTCCCGAGAAACAGCAGCGCGCATAAGGCACGCTTCACGCTTACTTAGAAAACCGGCTTCCTCCAGCTGATAAATCAGCCCTTCAGCAGCGTTCTGATCAATCCCGCCACCTATAGTATGGTTTAAATGGGCATGCAGTGCCACGTTTGGTGGCAATTCAAAACGTTGAATACGAATATATCCCCCGCCACCACGCTTACTTTCCACCACATAACCTTTTTCCAAAGTAAAGCGTGTACTGATGACATAATTGATCTGTGACGGTACGCATGAGAACTGGTCCGCCAGGTCATTTCGCTGGATTTCCACCGTACCTTCGGGACTTTCATGCAAAATATTCTTCAGATATTGTTCGATAATATCAGAGATATTGCGCATCACTCATCCTCCAGTGCTTAAATCTTTATAATACCGATTGCAACTTGCATTCATAATGACAATGGTCTTTAATTGAACTTAAACATTTGTGGATAATTCCACGTGTTCAGAGGATCGGATCAATGTCATTAAGTTTCGTTGACTTTGACTTTCTTTGACTTTTTAATATTATAACATATTCTGTGCTAATTCCAAGTGGATTCTCTTATTTTTCACTTTTTTCAGCGAATGTATTCGGAAATAAAGAGCCCTCCCAACATCTTTCGAAGGGGAGAGCCCGAATTTTTATTTTAAAAATGATCAAATAATGCAGTGTGTGCTTGCGGTAAGATTTCTTCAAACCATTCCAGTGCAGCTGAATGACCTGAGATGCATCCATAACGAGCTAACTCTGCCGGACGTTTATATCCAAGCATTAATGCCGTCAATGTGCCGATATCACAGTTTAAGTCTGCTTCTGCCAGTTTCCCTTCCCCGCGTGTAAAAGTTGCCGATCCCTCATTAGAAATATTCCATTCCCACAATCCATCATTCCAAGGTGCGTATTTATCTTCTATATAAATAAGCTGTTTCTTTGGGCTGCTGTTTCCTCTGAAGGTATAACCTTCAATGAATGTCTTAGCATTCACAATACGACCCATAAAATAAGGATAATTCTCCTGTTCTATACGCGGATCTGGCAGCAAGAAGGGTAACATGTCGTCCGAAGGCACCAGCTTCAACGATGCACCGGTCACCATCGAATCATGGTTCGCAAGAAATGTCCACAGCCCCTGCCGAGCTTGTTCGTTCAAAAAAACAAATTCATCAATGACCAGTTCTCTGTTCTCTACCTTATACAGCACATATCCCTCTGGTTCACCACTTTTAGAGTAAAACACTGCACTTTTTCCTTCGTCATCTAATACAGAATTCTCCCACCAGTCCAAATCACGCTTAAGTGTCCCGTTATATCTGACAGCGAATTGATTGTATAAGCTATCCAATACTTCGATATCTTTAATGTCCCGTTTAACTTTGCCCTCAACTTCAACCTTCTTGGGAAACTTCGCTACAGGAATGGAGTATTTCTTATATTCACAATAAACTTCCCAACCAAATTTACGATAAAAGGGAATCAGGAACGGATGCAGAAAAGAGAGCGTTTGACCCGCTTCATTCATCGTTTGCAGTGCATGTGTTAAAAGCTTTGCCACATGCCCTTGTCTGCGGTTCTCTGGCCATGTTGCTACCCCAGCGATACCACCCATAGGCACTACTTTCCCTTGTATGTACACTTGGAATGGCAGAAGCGTCAATTTTGCTTCGAGTGTCCCATCTTCAAAGGCACCCCATACCCGTTCCGGCTTGAAACTTTTTTGAGCACTTTCCCGTTTGTCGCTAGGTAACTTGTATTGAAAAGCATATTCTGACAAGTTCATGCTTGCATCGAACTCATCTGGGCGTAACTGTCTTATTACCACAAACTCACCTCATCCTTTATAAAATTACTTTTAGGATAAGTATAACAAGAGCATCAATTGTGCGCTAATCTATTGCATTATTTATAACTTTATTTTTAGTTATCCACAGCTCTATGCAGTTTTAAAAATAGTCTTGAAATCTTGTCACATCCAAGTTAAAATAGTTATCCACTTATCAATAGCTCTATCCACATAATCCCGGCTATATCCACAGCAACCCGTGTACTACTTAGGTTTTCTGTTGACAGATCCATATAAATATGTATTTAATCCACACTATTTAGGGATTATTTCTCTTCCAATCATCTATCCACATGTGCGTAACTTTTCTGCAAATTCAAAATATTATCCACAAGTTTTCCACAGTCTATAATAAACGCAAAAAAGCCACTGTCGATGACTCAACAGTGGTCTAATTGTGCTTGGCAACGTCCTACTCTCCCAGGACCCTTCGGTCCAAGTACCATCGGCGCTGGAGGGCTTAACGGTCGTGTTCGGGATGGGTACGCGTGGAACCCCTCCGCTATCGCCACCAAACATGATTTTTTCGAAGCTTTCGCTTCTCGAAATCGCTGCGAGAAAATATCAGCCCTTATAAAGGACATGCAGCTTATTGGTTACAGGCTTGATGCCTGAAAACTGAATCCGAATTGAATTTGCATTTTAAGTATAGGATAAGCCCTCGACCGATTAGTATTGGTCAGCTCCATGCATTACTGCACTTCCACCTCCAACCTATCTACCTCGTCGTCTTCAAGGGGTCTTACTAATTGGGAAATCTCATCTTGAGGGGGGCTTCACGCTTAGATGCTTTCAGCGCTTATCCCGTCCGTACGTAGCTACCCAGCCATGCTCCTGGCGGAACAACTGGTGCACCAGCGGTACGTCCATCCCGGTCCTCTCGTACTAAGGACAGCTCCTCTCAAATTTCCTGCGCCCACGACAGATAGGGACCGAACTGTCTCACGACGTTCTGAACCCAGCTCGCGTACCGCTTTAATGGGCGAACAGCCCAACCCTTGGGACCTACTTCAGCCCCAGGATGCGATGAGCCGACATCGAGGTGCCAAACCTCCCCGTCGATGTGGACTCTTGGGGGAGATAAGCCTGTTATCCCCAGGGTAGCTTTTATCCGTTGAGCGATGGCCCTTCCATGCGGTACCACCGGATCACTAAGTCCGACTTTCGTCCCTGCTCGACTTGTAGGTCTCGCAGTCAAGCTCCCTTATGCCTTTGCACTCTTCGAATGATTTCCAACCATTCTGAGGGAACCTTGGAACGCCTCCGTTACTCTTTAGGAGGCGACCGCCCCAGTCAAACTGCCCGCCTGACACGGTCCCCGTACCCGATTAGGGCACTAGGTTAGAACCTAGATACGATCAGGGTGGTATCCCAACGGCGCCTCCACCGAAGCTTGCGCTCCGATTTCTACGGCTCCCACCTATCCTGTACAGATCGTACCCAAATTCAATATCAAGCTGCAGTAAAGCTCCATGGGGTCTTTCCGTCTTGTCGCGGGTAACCTGCATCTTCACAGGTATTAAAATTTCACCGGATCTCTCGTTGAGACAGCGCCCAAGTCGTTACGCCATTCGTGCGGGTCAGAATTTACCTGACAAGGAATTTCGCTACCTTAGGACCGTTATAGTTACGGCCGCCGTTTACTGGGGCTTCGGTTCATAGCTTCGGATTGCTCCTAACCACTCCCCTTAACCTTCCAGCACCGGGCAGGCGTCAGCCCGTATACTTCGCCTTGCGGCTTCGCACAGACCTGTGTTTTTGCTAAACAGTCGCTTGGGCCTTTTCACTGCGGCCCCCTCGTGCTATTCACACTACCGGGGCACCCCTTCTCCCGAAGTTACGGGGTCATTTTGCCGAGTTCCTTAACGAGAGTTCTTCCGCGCGCCTTAGAATTCTCTTCTCGCCTACCTGTGTCGGTTTGCGGTACGGGCACCTTCTCCTGGCTAGAGGCTTTTCTTGGCAGTGTGAGATCATGACCTTCGCTACTACAATTTTCGCTCCCCATCACAGCCCAGCCTTAATGATGTGCGGATTTGCCTACACATCAGCCTCACTGCTTAGACGGACATATCCATCAGTCCGCGTCACTACCCTCCTGCGTCACCCCATCGCTCGTAGCGGATTACGGTGGTACAGTAATTTCAAACTGTTGTCCTTCGACTACGCCTTTCGGCCTCGCCTTAGGTCCCGACTTACCCTGAGCGGACGAGCCTTCCTCAGGAAACCTTGGGCTTTCGGCGGATCAGATTCTCACTGATCTTTTCGTTACTCATACCGGCATTCTCACTTGTATGCTGTCCAGCGCTCCTTACGGTACACCTTCAACCCACATACAACGCTCCCCTACCCCAGATACATACGTATCTAGCCATAGCTTCGGTGGTGTGTTTAGCCCCGTTACATTTTCGGCGCAGAGTCACTCGACCAGTGAGCTATTACGCACTCTTTCAATGGTGGCTGCTTCTAAGCCAACATCCTGGTTGTCTGTGCAACTCCACATCCTTTCCCACTTAACACACACTTGGGGACCTTAGCTGATGGTCTGGGCTGTTTCCCTTTTGACAATGGATCTTAGCACTCACTGTCTGACTCCCGGCAATAAGTATATGGCATTCGGAGTTTGACTGAGCTTGGTAATCCTTGCGGACCCCGCACCCAATCAGTGCTCTACCTCCACTACTCTTATACCGAGGCTAGCCCTAAAGCTATTTCGGGGAGAACCAGCTATCTCCGAGTTCGATTGGAATTTCTCCGCTACCCCCACCTCATCCCCGCACTTTTCAACGTGCGTGGGTTCGGGCCTCCAGTGCGTGTTACCGCACCTTCACCCTGGACAGGGGTAGATCACACGGTTTCGGGTCTACGTCCACATACTGAGTCGCCCTATTCAGACTCGCTTTCGCTGCGGCTCCGTCTTCTCGACTTAACCTTGCATGTTAAACGTAACTCGCCGGTTCATTCTACAAAAGGCACGCCATCACCCATAGATAGGGCTCTGACTTTTTGTAAGCACACGGTTTCAGGTTCTATTTCACTCCCCTTCCGGGGTGCTTTTCACCTTTCCCTCACGGTACTGTTTCACTATCGGTCGCCAGGTAGTATTTAGCCTTAGCAGATGGTCCTGCTGGATTCATACGGGGTTTCACGTGCCCCGCACTACTCGGGATCCGTCTCGGAGAGAACACAGTTTAGGTTACAGGGCTTTTACCTCTATCGCGGGCCTTTCCAGACCTCTTCGCCTACCATATTCCTTTGTAACTCCATGTGAGACGTCCCACAACCCCTAAGAGCAAGCTCTTAGGTTTAGGCTGTTCCGCGTTCGCTCGCCGCTACTGACGGAATCACTATTGTTTTCTCTTCCTCAGGGTACTTAGATGTTTCAGTTCCCCTGGTCTGCCTCTACACACCCTATGTATTCAGATGTGAGTAACTGCGAATTACCACAGCTGGGTTTCCCCATTCGGACACCCCCGGATCAAAGCTTGCTTACAGCTCCCCGAGGCAGTTTCGTTGTTCGCCACGTCCTTCGTCGGCTCCTGGCGCCTAGGCATCCTCCGTGTGCTCTTATTAGCTTAACCATGATTTTTCCGCAGGAAAATATCATACGATATCTCTCTTGGAATCATCTCACTAATAACATTTACTTGTTTGCACAAGTTGCTAAAAGATGTTCTAAAACGCAAATTCGTTTCGGTATCCAGTTTTCAAGGATCAAGATAAAACTATTCTAGACATAACAAATAGATGAAGTTTGTTGGTGGAGCCAAGCGGGATCGAACCGCTGACCTCCTGCTTGCAAGGCAGGCGCTCTCCCAGCTGAGCTATGGCCCCGCAAATTCCATCAAAACCGAACAAATGGATACGCGTTAAATAATTGTGGAAGTTTAACTTCCGATTTGAATGTCTTCATTGCAGAAGACGATTCTCCATAGAAAGGAGGTGATCCAGCCGCACCTTCCGATACGGCTACCTTGTTACGACTTCACCCCAATCATCTACCCCACCTTCGGCGGCTGGCTCCCTTGCGGGTTACCCCACCGACTTCGGGTGTTGTAAACTCTCGTGGTGTGACGGGCGGTGTGTACAAGACCCGGGAACGTATTCACCGCGGCATGCTGATCCGCGATTACTAGCAATTCCGACTTCATGCAGGCGAGTTGCAGCCTGCAATCCGAACTGAGACCGGCTTTGATGGGATTGGCTCCACCTCGCGGCTTCGCTTCCCGTTGTACCGGCCATTGTAGTACGTGTGTAGCCCAGGTCATAAGGGGCATGATGATTTGACGTCATCCCCACCTTCCTCCGGTTTGTCACCGGCAGTCACTCTAGAGTGCCCAACATTACTTGCTGGCAACTAAAGTTAAGGGTTGCGCTCGTTGCGGGACTTAACCCAACATCTCACGACACGAGCTGACGACAACCATGCACCACCTGTCTCCTCTGTCCCGAAGGCCGCTGCTATCTCTAGCAGATTCAGAGGGATGTCAAGACCTGGTAAGGTTCTTCGCGTTGCTTCGAATTAAACCACATACTCCACTGCTTGTGCGGGTCCCCGTCAATTCCTTTGAGTTTCAGTCTTGCGACCGTACTCCCCAGGCGGAGTGCTTACTGTGTTAACTTCGGCACCAAGGGTATCGAAACCCCTAACACCTAGCACTCATCGTTTACGGCGTGGACTACCAGGGTATCTAATCCTGTTTGCTCCCCACGCTTTCGCGCCTCAGCGTCAGTTACAGCCCAGAAAGTCGCCTTCGCCACTGGTGTTCCTCCACATATCTACGCATTTCACCGCTACACGTGGAATTCCACTTTCCTCTTCTGTACTCAAGTCACCCAGTTTCCAGTGCGACCTTAGGTTGAGCCCAAGGTTTAAACACCAGACTTAAATGACCGCCTGCGCGCGCTTTACGCCCAATAATTCCGGACAACGCTTGCCCCCTACGTATTACCGCGGCTGCTGGCACGTAGTTAGCCGGGGCTTTCTTCTCAGGTACCGTCACTCCGATAGCAGTTACTCTACCGGACGTTCTTCCCTGGCAACAGAGCTTTACGATCCGAAAACCTTCATCACTCACGCGGCGTTGCTCCGTCAGACTTTCGTCCATTGCGGAAGATTCCCTACTGCTGCCTCCCGTAGGAGTCTGGGCCGTGTCTCAGTCCCAGTGTGGCCGTTCACCCTCTCAGGTCGGCTACGCATCGTCGCCTTGGTGGGCCGTTACCCCACCAACTAGCTAATGCGCCGCAGGCCCATCCCTCAGCGACAGATTGCTCCGTCTTTCATTCTTTCTTCAGGAGAAGAAAGAAATTATCCGGTATTAGCTACCGTTTCCGGTAGTTATCCCAGTCTAAGGGGCAGGTTGCCTACGTGTTACTCACCCGTCCGCCGCTAAGTCATTTTGAAAGCAAGCTTTCAAAATGACTCCGCTCGACTTGCATGTATTAGGCACGCCGCCAGCGTTCGTCCTGAGCCAGGATCAAACTCTCCAATTAGTATTGAAAAGAGCGATATGCTCATTTTGAAACTGACGATTCATTAAATGAATCTTTTAAAAATTAACGCGTTCCATTTGTTCAGTTTTCAAAGAACTTGCTCCCAGCATTTCGACATTCAATGTCTCTTGCACAGGAATTTGAGTATATCATGTTTTCGTATTTCTTGTCAACTTATTTTTTCATCGTTTGTGTTTCATTTGTTCGATGCGTCATAAGCACAAGAGATAATATACCATGCGGTTCTTATGTTTGCAAGCTTTTTTTGAAATAAAAAATTATCGACGTATAAATACTTTCAAACCAGCACAAACCAACACAAATTGATTCCAATCATCCGTGATCTGTGGCTAAATAGAACTTATCGCAATCCCATATATTAACTTCGAATGATACGTACAGAGAGGAGTCTAAATGAAAAATCAACCATCCAGTGCTGAGACCCCAACAAACCTTAAGGACAAGGAGCAGCGTAATCTGCAGCAAGCAACAATCTATAAGATTTTGCTGGCAGTCAGCTTTGTTCATTTATTTAATGATTCTATTCAGGCAGTTATACCTGCAATCTTCCCTATTCTCAAAGATAACTTATTGCTCTCCTTTGCTCAGATCGGATGGATCTCCTTTGCCCTAAACATGACGTCCTCAGTTATCCAACCAGTCATCGGATATGCTGCTGACCGTAAGCCTCGTCCTATATTATTACCACTAGGCATGTGCAGCACATTTTTAGGCGTACTTTTATTGGCTTTTGCCAACAACTATATTCTTGTATTGTTTTCCGTCATGCTAATCGGCTTCGGATCAGCTACTTTTCATCCGGAAGGCATGCGTGTTGCTCATATGGCTGCCGGGCAGCGAAAAGGCCTTTCGCAATCCATTTTTCAAGTCGGAGGTAATGCTGGGCAATCTTTAGGACCAATGCTCACGAAATGGATATTCATCCCCTTTGGGCAGATTGGGGCGCTTGGTTTCACTATCGTTGCAGCTGCCGGTATCGCCGTCCAGACTTACGTTGCTCGCTGGTATCGGGAGATGCTGGATGCGGGATATACATTTCATAAGAAATCAACAGCTCGTGCAATCGATCCTGCCCGCCGCAAAAGTATTCGAACAGCAACAATTATCCTTGTCTTCCTAGTCTTTGTAAGATCATGGTACGGCGCTTCTATCGGCAGCTACTACGCTTTCTATTTAATGGACAAATACCAAATGACGCTTGATAAAGCCCAAATCTACATTTTCATGTATTTAGCAGCTGGTGCCGTTGGTACATTCTTTGGAGGCCCCTTGGCAGACCGCTTCGGACGGCGTAATCTCATTCTTCTCTCTATGGTCGGAACAGTGCCCTTCGCGCTGGCTCTCCCCTTTGTGAACCAAATGTGGGCCGCTGTACTCCTACTGATTGGCGGTTTCATCCTTTTGTCCAGCTTCTCTGTTACTGTAATCTATGCTCAAATGCTTTATCCAGGGAATATCGGAACAGTCTCAGGGTTAATCACCGGTCTTGCTTTTGGTCTCGGGGGAATTGGCTCCTTGGTACTCGGCAATCTGATTGACAGCATTGGGATTTCAAAAGTGTTTATAGCTTGTGGCTTCCTGCCTCTTCTCGGTTTCCTCGCTCTCCTGCTTCCTAGAGATGAGAAACTAGAAGAATGGGCCGCTCAATAAACATCAATAACATCATAGAATCAATAATTACTTAGCGCTTTACTCATCACTGTAGAAAATAGAGCGGCAGCCTTCCCGCTGCCCTCTGTCATATAATTATCCTTATTTGTACGATCAAACCCCATCCACACTGCAGCTGTCCATTCCGAAGTATAACCAACAAACCATAGATCCCGATTTGCTTTCTTGCTCACACCTGGCAGGTCCAATTGAGTTGTTCCGGTTTTCCCTGCTACGGGTCTGTTCATTTGTGCCTTTTTGCCGGTTCCTTCATTGACAACACTACGCAGCATAGTCGTCATTGCGTCTGCTGTTCGTTGCGATATCACCTGACGTGATACAGTGGGATGTGTATATACGACTTTCCCTCCTGCATCAGTTATCGAGCGCACCATATGAGCCTCATTGAATTTACCTCCATTAGCAAAGACACCGTAGGCCTGTGTCATTTTAAGTGGAGATACCCCTTTATGAAGCCCTCCTAAAGCTATTGATAAATGGTTGTCCTCCTCCGTCAGTACTATTCCTAATTTCGCGGCAAATTGCCGTGCAGAAGAGATTCCAACCTGCTTCAAAAGCCAAACGGCTGGCGCATTCACGGATTTTTGCAGCGCTTTACTCATTGTAATTTGACCTTGATACACACCATTCAAATTCTCAGGTACATAGTTGCCATAAGCATATTTATGATCAGACAGTATACTATTTGGGCTATACTTCCCGCTCTCTAGCGCGGGTCCATAATCAATGATCGGCTTGAAGCTGGAGCCTGGCTGCCGCGCATCAATTGTAGCTCTGTTCAAGCTCCCCTCGTTTTGCTCACGCCCACCAATCAGTGCCACCACTTCACCTGTACGATGATCCATGATGGTCATAGCTGCTTCCACCTGTTGATCTTTTCCATCGGGCGGGAAAGAAGACGCCTTAAGAAAAGCCTGTTCAAGCGCCTGCTGCGCTTTAATATTCAACCCTGTAACGATAGTGTAGCCTCCCGTTCGAAGCTCTTCTACTGACTTTCCAGTGATCTGAGAAGCTTCCTTAAGCGCAGCATCCACATAATGCACGCCAATGACTTCTACTTTGTTCGCAGCCGGAGGTTGATACTGTTTATCTCTGGCCTCCATCATTTGTTCAGTAGTGATCAGTCCTTGATCTAGCATGATCTGTAGAACGAGATCCCTTCTTGTTTTGGATAATGTACTATTGTCTACCGGATTATAAATAGACGGTCCTTTAGGAATTCCCGCTAGGGTGGCTACTTGCCATATCTCTAGTTTTTTCAAATCAGATACACCGAAGTAACGCTCGGCAGCTGCTTTCACTCCATACTGTCCTCGTCCCATATAAATCTGATTGAGGTAAAGCCCTAGAATCTCTCGTTTAGATAGCTGCCGCTCCAAAGCAAGCGCAATGGATGCTTCATTTAGCTTGCGTATCACATTCTTGTTCCTGTTCAAATAAAGATTGCGAGCAAGCTGCTGAGTGATGCTGCTTCCGCCCTCGGAGAGATCCATATCCACAACATTATTCAAAAAGGCGCGAGATATCCCTTTGTAATCTATTCCCTGATGGCTATAGAAACGACGGTCCTCCACTGCTAAAAATGTATTTATCAATAATGCAGGCATCTCCTCCAGCTCTGCTAGATGTCTATACCCAGAACCCGGTAAAGGGATCATTCTTAATGTCGTCCCATCCGAGGTCTTAATGATGCTCGATTCCGGCAGTAGAAGTTTATCCTCTTGTTGTTTAACCACTTGTCCGCCGTATTGAAATACGTAAAGCAAACCCACAAGCGCTATTATTATTCCAATGACACTCGCATCAAAAAATAAATATCCCAGACGGAGTATCCGAGTACGCACGATCCATCTGCCATCTTTGTCTGAATGGACTCCACTTAGTTTTTTTTCGGTAACGGCACTCATGATTCTATAATCAGGTTCTCTAGGAACCGCTCCATACTACGGGCTTCAACATTTGCCGCTTCAAGAAGTGCGTGCGCTTCTGCCCCATCATCTGTAATGTCACCCTCTTCTACCTCACGAAGAGTACGGAGAATTGCCCGAGTCCTAATCAATAAAGCTACAGCTGGTGTATCTTGCATCGTTTCTGGTGCTACGCCTCTATTCGGAACTTCAATTCTTTGCATACGATTCAGGTTAGCGGCGATTTGCCCTAATTCTCCTCCAGAGAGGACCTTAATTTCTTTTGTTGCTCCCTTGTCTGCCAACTCTGAGGTCCCAACCAATACGGTGTGCAAATCATCGGAAATTTTCTGTGAACGTAGAATAAACAGACCGCTGAAGAGCAGAAAAAATAGAATAACAGCACAGGGGATTTTTCCAATATGATTAATGACCCCGTGGGTAAGACGGACAAAAAAAGCGCCTGATTGCCCCGAATAATGAGTGTACAGCAAAGCAACACCCCGCTGGACAACAAAAAGAAAGGCAGCACTCAAAAGAGCACTCCCTATAAAAATATAAAGATAGTGGATACGAATCGTCTGAAGTTTGTGCATAGTAATCCCCTCCTTGTGCTCACAAGGATATCTTCCAAATCTTAAGAACCCGCCAAGAGTTTTCTTAAGATTCTCTGAAGAATGGGAAATGGGTGTTAAAATCCGTTCGAAGGGGGGAGCTTTCTACATAAATAACGCCATTATGGCGTTCAATGATACTTTTTGAAATGGCAAGACCTAGGCCCGACCCACCTGTATGCTGTGAACGGGACTTCTCTGCCCGATAGAATCGTTCAAAAATAAAAGGGATATCACTCTCTGCAATCATCTCTCCAAAGTTGCTAATGCGGACAACCGCTTCATTCTCCTTTTTACTGAAACCAATCTCCACTTTTCCGCCGCTTCTACCGTAACGGATCGCGTTCGTAATCAAATTCTCATAAGCACGAACTAACTCTTTAGGGGAAGCTTCTATCCATAACTCATCTGCTTGGTCATCGATCTCATAGGTCATTTCAGCCTTTGTTAGTTCGGGAACGGATTCCTCCGCTAACTGCCGTATAAAGGCTTTTAAATCTAATCTCTCCAGAACCAGAGGGTATTCTCCACTATTAACACGTGTATATTCAAAAAGATCGTCGATCAGTTTACGCAGCACAAGCGATTTGTTGTAGGCTATACTCACGTAATAACGTATTTCTACTTCTTCCTGACATCGATCCTGCTCGATATACTCCAGAAAACCGAGGACAGAGGTAAGCGGGGTTCTTAAATCATGTGAAACACCAGTGATCAAATCATTTTTCGCGTTCACAGCTTTACGTTCCTCCTCCACGGAGTGCTGCAAACGTTCAGCCATTTCATTAATATTCTCAGCCAGCACTCCCAGCTCGTCCGTGGTTCTAACTTCAATTCGGTGCGACATCCCAGAGCTTGTGATTTCCCGAATCCCTTTGGTGATCTCCTCCAGATAAAGTACTACTTTACGAGTATAGATAAAAAAGAATAGCAAAAAGCTGATAATACCAGCGGCGGTCAGCAGTGGCATAGAACCAATATGATTAATGATCCAGCGTAAGATACGTGAATAGGGAGCCGACTCTGACGCTGGATTCAAATAGATCATGAAATTAACGAGCTGGTAACCTGCAAACAGCAGTAATCCACCGGAAAGCACACTAAGCAAAAAGGCGTATATAAACTTCCAACGAATCGTAGTTATATATTTGGAATTCAAGAAGCCTCACCTAATCCTTTCAGGAAGGTCCATCTAATTTATACCCAACTCCCCAGACGGTTTGTATATAACGCGGGCGCTTCGAATCCACTTCGATTTTGTCGCGGAGGTTACGAATATGTACCATAACAGTATTACCCCCATCTAAAAATGGTTCGTTCCAAACCTTATCGTATATCTGCTCTAAGCTGAGCACTTGACCTTGGTGCCTTGCCAAAAGCTCTAAAATAGAAAATTCCCGAGGAGTCAGCTTAATCTTCTGCTGGTCTATATGTACCTCATGCTTAGACGTATCTATAGTTAAATCTTCAAAGCTCAGTTTGTTGTCAGTTCCCAAGCTATTACTTTCTTTATTGAAGGCGTGGTAACGACGCAGCTGTGACTTCACTCTAGCTACAATCTCCAAAGGATTAAACGGCTTGCCCACGTAGTCGTCCGCTCCTATGCTGAGTCCTGAGATTTTGTCCATATCGGTATTTTTGGCTGAAAGAATGATAATTGGCATCTTCCGCTCTTCACGGATCTTCATACACGCAACTAGTCCATCCATCTTAGGCATCATGACATCAAGAATGATTAAATCTACTTCTTCCTTCTGCAGACACGCCAGCGCTTCCATTCCATCATAGGCTTTAAGCAGCCGATAACCCTCATTACAGAGGTATATCGATAATAGCTCGACTATTTCCTTCTCATCATCTACTAACAATATCGTCTCTCTCTTCACGGAAGGGGTTTCCTTTCAATTATAGTAATAATATCTATAGCTTCTATATTAGCAGATCAATCGAACGATTTTCCTCGAAAATAGAAACATGTACTTACAATCGCATGACAATAAAGTAGGTTACGCAAAAAAGGGCACCCGCTCCTCTCGTACTTAAACGAAATGGAACGGGTACCCTTTTAGGATCTATTGAAAATATGCTTACATCTCCAGCAATCGAATCAGCTCATCCTCATCTTCAATGACTTGAATGCCTAACTGCTGTGCCTTGGCCAGTTTACTGCCTGCCTTCTCTCCGGCAATAACCAAATCGGTCTTCTTGGATACACTTCCGGATACCTTTGCTCCAAGCGCTTCTAAGCGCTCAGCCGCTTCGTCACGTGTAAGCTTTTGTAATGAACCGGTCAACACTACAGTTTTTCCACTAAAGAAGGAATCGGTATTAACAGGACGCGGTGCTTCAGGAGCCTTTGCTTCAACGCCCAAAGCTCGCAAGCGAGCAACATTTGCCACGACTACAGGATCTGCGAAGAAATTAACAATACTCTCAGCGACAATCCCACCAATGTCCGGTAACTCGGCGAGTTCCTCGGCTTTAGCCTGCATTACAGCATCCAGATCGCGGAAATGATCAGCCAGCATCTTGGTTGTTGCTTTACCTGTGTTAGGGATTCCTAACGCAAATAAGAATGAGGCGAGATCGCGCCCTTTACTATCCTCTAACGCTTGCAGCAAATTCTTTGCTTTTTTCTCCCCAAAACGGTTCAACTGTACAAGCTGTTCAAAAGACAATTCATACAGATCCGCAGAGTCATGTACATTAAGCTCGTCGTAGAGCTGACCTGCCGTCTTCTCACTAAACGTCTCAATATCCATCGCATCACGAGAAGCGAAATGGGTGATCCGACTAATAATTTGCGGTCTACAGTTCAGCTTATTATTACAGAAAAGATGCGCACCGCGCATTTCTAGCGGATATCCGCAAGCCGGGCAGTCCTCAGGAAAAATAATTTCTCCTCCGTCATTCTCCTCTGTTACCTTACCGAGAATTTCCGGGATAACATCATTAGAACGCCGAATAAACACTCGAGCGCCTAAGGCGAATTTCAAGTTTTTGCGCTCAATATCGCCTACATTATTTAATGTGCAATTCTGTACAGTAACTCCAGCAAGTTCTACGGCTTCAACACGAGCCAGCGGAGTCACTTTGCCTGTACGTCCTACATTCCAGCTAACAGACTCAAGCACGGTCGTTGTTTCTTCAGCCTCAAATTTATAAGCCACTGCCCAGCGGGGGAACTTATCAGTGTAACCAAGAACTTCTCGAATACGGAAATCAGTCACCTTGATTACAGCTCCATCAATGAGGTAATCAAGACTCGAACGACTCTCCTCGATTCCAGCAAGCTGTTCGGTCACATCATCGAAATCATTACAGTAAGTCAAATAAGGATTTACTTTGAATTTGTTATTCCGCAGAAAATCCATCATCTCCTGATGATCGGCGAATTCTACACCTTCTGCAAAACCTACATTATAGAAATATGCATTCAAACGACGTTCTGCAGTAGTCTTCGGGTTTAGATTGCGCAGTGCACCTGCTGCTGCATTACGCGCATTCTTCAGCGGCTCTGCAGCCCGTGTATTATAATCAGCTAGCACAGACAGATTCATAATCCCTTCACCTTGAACCTCAATGACCCCTTCTTTAAAAGGAATCGTTAATGGAACAGACTTAATGGTCTTCACCTGCGCAAGGATTCCTTCACCAATGACACCATTACCACGCGTCGATGCCTGTTCAAGAACGCCATTTCGATAGGTTAAATTCAGCGTTAAGCCATCGAACTTCAGCTCTACTGCATAACAAGGATCAGGAAGAGGGTTGTCTGGATTCTTAAGATTGTACTCATTCACTAACCGGAGTACCCGCGTATTCCAGCTCCGCAGCTGTTCAATATTCTGTGCTTTATCGAGACTCCAAAGCGGAGCCAGATGCCGATGCGGCGTGAAGCCCTTAAGCAGCTCTCCACCTACACGTTGTGTAGGTGAATCCGGTAGTACGAAGCCACTCTCAGCCTCCAGCGCTACAAGCTTGTCGTATAAAACATCGTATTCCTTATCACTGACTAGCGGAGCATCCAGCGTGTAGTAGTGGTAATTATAATTATTTAACTCCGCAACAAGCTCTTCCATCACATGCATAGCATCCATGCAGGTACATCCCTCCGTCAATAAGTTTCCTAATGGTTAGCGTGGTCTAAATATCCGTTCGTTAATCGTTTCCTACTATTATTCCACCCTGGTAATCGGTGCAAACCCTGCAAGCAGTCGTTTTACACCCACTGGTGCCGGGAAAGCAATCTGCAGCTCCGTGTCATTCCCGGTGCCCTTAACAGCCACAACGGTACCGGTGCCCCATTTGCCGTGTGAAACCTTATCACCCGCTTTGTATTCGCCAGCTGCTGCAGCACCTGATCCAGTAGCGCGCTGAGCGCCTCCTGAGGTTACGGTCACGCTGCTTTTGCTTGTCGCTGCGGACGCTGTGCTTCCGCTGCCAATCGGTGCCGCACCAGCGGCTCCACTTCGGCCGCCGAAGTTCCCACGACTGCCGCCACTGAAGCCGCGTCCACCGTAAGCACCGCCTACCTCCGAGCCTCCACGTTGGAAACGGTCCTGCGTCTTAGCGGTATCTTCCTTCAGTTCCTCTGGAATCTCTTCAATGAAGCGGGACGGCTGATTCGCCGTCGTCCGCCCAAAGAGCGTACGCATCCGCGCGCAAGAGAGAAACAATTGTTTCTCGGCGCGGGTGATTCCTACATACGCAAGGC
Organism: Paenibacillus sp. RS8; assembly: GCF_041956825.1. NCBI lineage: Bacteria > Bacillati > Bacillota > Bacilli > Caryophanales > Paenibacillaceae > Paenibacillus > Paenibacillus sp. RS8. Next base: position 901,507 of record NZ_CP168131.1, read on the forward strand.
GGCGTTCCTCTTCAAGCTCGTCGTTATCTTGGAAAGCACGGCTGTGCGGGAACACGCCTTCTTCCATCCCGACAATAAACACCGTTGGGAACTCCAGACCTTTGGCGCTGTGCATCGTCATCAGGACTACAGCGTCACTACGGTCCTCTTCATCATCATTTACACTATCAATATCTGCGATAAGCGCGAGATCCGTGAGGAAGGAGACAAGCGACTTGTCCTCGTTATTCTTTTCAAACTCCATCGTCACCGACAGGAACTCATCGATGTTCTCTAGTCGCGAGCGAGATTCGAGTGTGTTTTCATTTTGCAGCTCCAAACGATACTGCGACATCTCTAGTATTTTTTCCGTCAGTTCGGTTACGGACAAGAACTCCACCATACGATGCAGAGCTTCAATCATATCGTAGAACTCTACTAGCATATTCCGCGTCCGCCCAGCAAAGCCCAAATCATCTACAGTTTGCAGTACGCGGAAAATAGAAACACCACGCTCAGCAGCCGCAGCTGCCAGCTTGCCAACCGTTGTATCCCCTAATCCCCGCTTAGGTACATTAATAATACGCGTCAGGCTGATATCATCATCAGGATTTGACAGCAGGCGTAAATAAGCGAGCAGATCCTTGATTTCTTTACGATCATAGAACTTAATCCCGCCTACGATTTGATATGGAATATCAGATTTAATTAGAATTTCCTCGATTACCCGTGACTGGGCATTTGTACGATACAGTATCGCATGATTCTGATAGGCCTGACCCTGTTTCACATTTTTGCTGATTTCTCCGGTTACAAAGTAACCTTCATCATGCTCGGAGTCCGCCCGGTACACCTTAATCTTGGCGCCTTCCTCGGAATCGGTCCACAGCTTCTTCGGCTTACGTCCACTATTGAGTGCGATCACACCATTGGCTGCATTCAGGATATTAGCAGTTGAACGGTAGTTCTGCTCAAGAAGAATGGTCTTCGCTTCTGGATAGTCCTCTTCAAAATTAAGAATGTTTGTAATATCCGCTCCGCGCCAGCGATAAATCGACTGATCACTATCCCCTACCACACAAATCCGGTGGTGGCTGTCAGCGAGCATACGGCACAACATATACTGTGCTCTGTTCGTATCCTGATACTCATCCACGTGGATGTATTTGAATTTCTTTTGGTAGAAATCAAGGACCTCGGGAACTTCCTTAAACAGTTCAATGGTCTTCATAATTAAATCATCAAAATCAAGCGAGTTATTGCTTCTTAGACGCCTTTGATACATCTTATATACCTTTGCAACTAAGCCTTCAAAATAATCGCCAACCTTCTGCTCATACTGCGCCGGAGTGATCAGCTCATTCTTCGATGCGCTAATGATGGCCTGCACAGCTTTTGGTTCGAATTTCTTCGTATCAATATTCAGTTCCTTCATACAGTTACGTATTACGGATAGCTGATCTGTAGAGTCCAGAATGGAGAAGTTGGAGGTAAAACCAATCCGCTCGATATCCTTCCGCAAAATCCGAACACACATAGAGTGAAAGGTGGATACCCAGATATCTCTTCCCTCAGGTCCGACAAGCTTAGATACACGTTCCTGCATTTCCCGCGCAGCTTTATTCGTAAACGTAATCGCCAAAATCGCCCAAGGCGGCGCCTTTCGATTGGCAATCAGCCAGGCAATTCTGTGAGTCAACACTCTCGTCTTCCCACTGCCCGCACCAGCCATAATCAAAAGTGGTCCTTCAGTAGTTTCGACAGCCTGTCTTTGTGGAGGATTCAGTCGACTTACTGCGTCTTGTATGCTAATAAGTTGCATGTGTAATATGCTCCTTTCTAAATATAAAATCACAAATCAAAAGTAGTCCTAAAAATAACCACTAAGCATAATCACCTTCGACGTCCTTATAAGGACGGTAAGTGTTTATACGAAAAATATAAAGATAATGTATAACGTGAAACTTATACTTTCTTATATTTTAATCAAATTGCTCTTGTACTGTCTTCTTCACAGCCGCAACTGTTAGCAGTGCCTGCTGTACATCACTATAAATAATATTGCCGACCACTACTGTATCACATAGAGCTGCTGCTTGCTCGGCCTCTGCCTCACAAGTAATGCCCCCTCCATAAAAAAGCTGAGCCTGCTCCACCATTTCACGCACCGTCCGCACGGTCTCCATATCCCCGAATCTACCGCTGTATTCAAGATAAACAATCGGCAGTGACATCAGCCTGTCCGCAACCTGGGCATATGCAGCCGCTTCTTCAGCATCAATGGCCGTCTCAGCCCCTGTAATCCGTGCAACTGAAGAGTCACTATTCAGCACAATATAACCTTCCGTTAGAAGCGAATCCCATGGAATCATAAATCCATAGCGTTCAATAGCTCGGCGATGATGGCCTACAATCCAGGCTGTATCAGGCGTATTAAGCACCATAGGAATCATATAAAGATCAAATCCGGGTACAGCAGCTTCAAGTTCGGATACCTCGAGTGCACAGGGTAACTCAAAATGCCTCACTCTTGATAAGAGATCCACTGTATTCTCATAGGTTACTCCTGTAGAGCCCCCTATCAGTATGGCATCCGTGCCTGATAAGCAAACAGCCTCCAAATCCTCATCCGAAATCATCCGGTCAGGGTCTAGCTTAAACACATGCCGCCAAGGTTTGATCATTTGCTGCACTGCTTTCATGAGAATCATCCTTAATAGTCATTTGGGCAAGACAAAGACACTCCTGCCGCCGCAAAAGATATAGATCTAGTCTATGCCAGCACAGCAGGTGTGTCAATTTAAAGCGAACAAAAATGCGAACATTTTTTCGTATATAAATTTTGGGACTCCCGCAAAGCACCTGAATACACATCTATGGAAAGCACCACTTTGTAGAGATATATTAGTGGTAATAAGTAGTCAAAGATTTCAACGTACACCTGAGATGTTAATCAAATCCTCTTCCGGCACAAAATCAGTGTAAAAACCATCCACGCCCATACGGGATAACTCCCGAATTTCATCTTCTTCATTCACTGTATGAACATATACACGAGCGCCAGCCTTCTTCAGCTTTTTAATAAAGCTCTTGTTGGCCCGGCTAACCGGCATGGTAATATCCACACCTGTTTTATTAACAAACTCAATAACTTGTTCATCCGTATCCTTGGACTGGTACAGGGTGTAAAGCACTTCCGGAAAAGAATAAACCTTATTGATATCATCAAGCATCGTCTGATTGTATATTTGTGGAATAATTCGATCTAATATGGCTGGATCCCGGCGCTGCGCCGCTTCTACCAACAATGTAAATTGTTTATTTATAAGTTCAGATTTGATCTCTTTCGTATCCGTCACGATATAGGCATCTGGATAATGCTGCATCAGATCAAGCAACCTCTCAACATCGATTGGGGAGTAGATATTCAGAATTGGACTATCCATGAATTCTTTATAATCTAGTACAACCCCTTGTTTATTAGCAGGAAGCACATCCAACTGTCCTAAGAGCTTACTCATATTCCCTGACCACTCATGCCGACCAACTAGCTGATCATCAGCCGATAATAACAAGTCTACTTCAAATACGCGAGTTCCTTGTGCATAATTAGCTACAAACGCTTCAAAAGCATTGGTGTATGTATGACCGTTAATGCCACCCATGGCATGTGCCACGACCTTGTGAGCTTCAAAGCCGCTTACAGGCTGCTCGTCTTCATTACTAAAAGCGATTACAAGTAGAGTTATAAGAGCCCCAATTACAGTTACGGTTGCAACAATCCTTTTCTTATCCATAGTTGAGAGTTTCCTTTGCGAAGTTTAGATTATAAAACCAATAGAAAAACAATACCCCGCTCTACCATAGGTAGAAACGGGGATCCAATTAAAGTTTTAGCAAATCTGAATCAGTGCAGGAATCAATAAGCATTTTTGTTGACGAAGCCGTTGCGAATCGTTTTGAAAATAATTCGAATATCGAACAGTAAAGACCAGTTCTCAATGTAGAAAATATCGTGTTTGATCCGCTCCTCGATGGAAGTGTCACCGCGGAGTCCATTGCTCTGTGCCCAGCCTGTGATTCCAGGGCGTACATGGTGTTTTACCATATACTTTGGAATTTCGTCACGGAACTGTTCCACATAATACGGGCGTTCTGGTCGAGGTCCAACCACGCTCATATGTCCCAGCAACACATTAAAAAATTGCGGAAGCTCATCCAGACTTGTCTTACGGATAAAGGTCCCAAATTTAGTTCTACGAGGATCTTCTGGTGTACTCCAGCCTGTATCCTCTTCGCCGTCCTGCTGCATCTTCATCGAGCGGAACTTATACATCATGAAATTACGACGGTTCAGTCCCACACGTTCCTGCCGGAATATAATCGGTCCCGGAGAAGTAAGTCGGACACCAAGGGCTACGATGAGCATTACAGGAGATATCATAATGATTGCGAACAAGGAGAACACAATATCAAACAATCGTTTTGCCATCTTATTACCCGTCATATCTAGTGGAATATCACGAACATTAATCATTGGCATGCCTGCAAAGTTATCAAAGTACGGCCGCGCTGGTAAGTAGTCAAAAAAGTCAGGGATAATTAATGTGCGCACACCTGCTTTTTCACAGGCTGCAATAATTGAAGGATACTTCGAATGCGCATCGAGCGGCAATGCTAGTATAACTTCATCCACAGGCAGCATCTCTAGCATACCGGACAACTGGTCAACTGTTCCCAGGATCGGCTTATAGCGTTGTTCTTCAATTCCATCCCAAGTGTGATAGTCATCCAAGAAACCAATCGCTTCGTACCCGAGCTCAGGGTATTGCTCTAAATTATTATAGAATCTTTTGCCTAACGTACCTGCACCGATGATAAGTACAAACTGTCGGTTGAAGCCCTTTTCGCGAAAAGATTTCAGCATCTTCTTCAGCACATAACGGTACAGCATAATAGAAAAAACATTAAATCCCATATAAATAGCAAGGTAAGTACGAGAGATATCGATTTCTTTCACAAAAAACATCAGACCGAGCAGGATGAAAATGCTCATGATGTGTACTTGGAAGATCTTAATAAATTCATCGACAAAACGTTTCTTCCGCTTAGGCAAATACAGTGACAATAATATCCCGATTAACACTGCAATTCCGCCATAAATCATACTCCAGTAAGCGTACGACTCTACAGGCAGCGTATTATAAGATTCCATCCATCCACTCTTGAACTTGATCCACCAAGCCGCTAAAAAGGACAGCTGGATGACAATAAAGTCAGCAACCATATAGAGCTGTGTCAAAAATTTCTGATTACGCCGAATCATAAATTCACCTCAGTATTCTTTTCGTTACGTACACCTGTTTCATTAGCAGAGTTAAGACTCTGAGCAGGCGATGTGACCGTTTTAGGAGAGGTTAAGGCATTCCGCAAAAGCGAAAGTGCGAACTTCACACCTACGCCGGCATATACTGTTCCATTTATCATACTGTTGTACTTCTTACTATAATGCTTACGATGAAATAAAATCATTGCCCTGTGGAATTCATAGACGATCTTGAACGGCCTACGTCTAGCGCTGCCGCCTTTAAGATGTACGATAGAGGTCTTCGGATAATAATAAATCCCCCAACCAGCCTCTTTAATTCGATAGCACCAGTCTAAATCCTCACCGTACATAAAGAATTCTTCATCTAATCCGCCCACCTGATCAATCGTCTCCCGCCGCAGCAACATAAACGCACCCACCAGACAATCTATCGGGTAATCAAGATCCGGGTCCAGATAACCTAATTGGTAACCGTTAAACCTCGGGCGGTCTGGAAATAGTTTGCTAAATCCAAAAGCATAATAGAAGGAAGCTGACGGTGTAGGGAATCCACGCTTACACGCTTTATCCAGCGAACCATCCGGTAAAATAATCTTACATCCTGACGCCCCAACATCGGGTCGACTGTCCATAAAGGAGATCATTGTCTCCAGCGTATCCTTACGTACTACCGTATCTGAGTTGAGCAGAAGCACATACCGTCCGGATGAAGCTTCCATCCCCTGATTATTAGCACGGGCAAAACCAACATTGTCGTTATTGGCGATCAACATTACACCTGGAAACTCTCTACTAATCTTCTCTACTGATTCATCACGGGAATTGTTGTCTATCAAAATAATCTCATAGGAATAGTTCGTTTCTGAGTCATACACCGACCTGAGACAGTCCATCGTCAGGCGACAAGTGTTGTAATTGACAATAAGTATGCTTACATCTACATTCACTACGTAACGCTCCTGACAAATATAGTAATCTACCGACAATTATTATAACATAAAACCTCCCTGAGAGGAGGTGACGTTTCAGGGAGGTTTTTCCAGTTTCGGTTTAGTTTTTGTGTTTTTTTCTCTCTTTTATTGTGGCTTGTACATACTCCCGCTTCTTTTTTAACGCAGGGAGCTGAGAGAAAAAGGACTTCCACGCTATAATTAACTGTGGCTCTCTAAGCAGCATATAGCCGTGAGCTGCAATTTCATAGGGAAGAGAAATGAAGATTGTTTTCAGCATAGTTCGAGCTGTTTCATTCTTGTAGATCATTTTATAGCGGTTAATGTAAGATATTCGTCGGATAAACATCGGCTTGGTGTTACGACCAGATGTTTTCCAACCACGTTCATGATATCCGATCGCTTCAGCATCATAATATCCCTGCCAGCCGAATAACTGGCCTCTCCAAGCCACATCCACATCTTCCTTATACGCGAAAAAGTCAGCATCAAAAAATTCACCATCAACACTAATATCATCGATCATCCGCCGAGAGTACATCGCAGCCGCTCCAGATACACCGAATACCGGACCCGACTGTGTCCATTGATCAGCTGGCTCGCCTGCACCGCGATCAAACGCACGGCGTGCTCTGTTCATACGGAGACCTGTGCTGTCTACCAGCCTATGATCACCCTTAAGCAAAAGCTTGCCTGTCGCGCTGCCGATCTGCGGGTTGGCTTCCATGTGTGCAATGAGTCTAGAAACATAGTCAGGAGCCAGGGTTAGGTCAGGGTTAAGAACGAGCACGTAATCCGTATCAGTCGCGGCAATGGCCTGATTATGGGCTGGGGCGAAGCCTGTGTTGTTTTGGTTTTGGATGAGTACTAAGTTGGTGAATATTTCCTCGTTCTTTGGTATATTTGGCAGATCAATACCCTCAAGTGAATGAGTTAGAGAAGCTTTAGGGATTGTGCTGCGAAAAGTGCTCACTCTCTCAGCACAACCATCAGAAGAGGCATTGTCTACAACGACAATTTTCTCAATAGGATAATCCTGTGCCATTACTGCCTCTAAGCAATCTATAATGTCATCCGCGCTGTTGTAGGTGACGATATGTACACTTACTGTTTTGTTATTCATGAGTATCCTCGACTTCGTAATTTCTTATTAACTAATTACTCCCTTCTTATTATAGCGAAAGAATCAAGAAGAAACGATGTTGTCGTCTTTTAAAAATGATAAACATTTCCCGTAGAAATATAAGGATATTAGTGAAACTTATAAATTCTTGTATTCAACAAAAAAACTCCCGCATCGTTATGAACGATTTGGAAGTCTCCATTGTAGTTATGCTATTCTTTTAGCTCCAGAAGGAAATCTCTTAGTCCCTCACGCCAAGGCCGAATATCCTGAAAACCGTTCGTACGTATCGATAAATGCTCCATAACCGAATTACGAGGACGTGGTGCAGGGCGTGGGAACTGTTCTGTAGCACATGGTTCAAGCTTGGCAGTAAATTTCAGGCCCAGAATATCCTCAGCCTCCGCAAAGATCGCCTTTGTAAATTCAAACCAAGTGCAAGAGTCGCTATTTGAAGCATGGTATACTCCATACTTCTCAGTTTGAATAAGCTCAAGCAAAAATCGAGCTAAATCGACTGTATAGGTAGGCGAACCTTTTTGGTCATCAACAACCTGAAGCATTGGCTTTTCTTGGCCAAGCTTTAGCATTGTTTTGACAAAATTATTTCCGTATTTACCATACACCCATGATGTGCGTACGATGAAATACTTAGAGGAAAGTGATTGAACGAGCACTTCACCCGCACGTTTCGATTTACCGTATATACTCTTAGGATCAGTATTATCATACTCATGGTAAGGCTGTGATCCTAAACCATCAAATACATAATCTGTACTGATATATACCAGCTTAGCCCCAGCTTTTTCAGAAGCTATCGCTACGTTTCGACTTCCAGTCGCATTAATTAAATAAGCAGCATCAATATCACTTTCTGCCGCGTCCACAGCCGTGTGTGCAGCACAGTGAATGACAGCATCCGGTCCATACTCACCAATAACCCGGATACACTGATCCAGATCGGTGATATCCATCTCTTGACGGTCGCAGCCCATCACTTGGTGACCTTGATGCTGGAGTAGTAAAACTACGTCCTGACCCAATTGTCCGGCCGCTCCTGTAACAAGTACCTTCAGTTGAGCCATTATAGAGATTCTCCCAAACGATCGCCATATTGTAATTCAGCGTACTTCTGGTATTCCCCAGATTGAATACGAGTCCACCACTCGCGGTTATTGAGATACCATTGGATGGTTTCTTTAATACCTGTTTCAAACGTATGTTTCGGCTTCCATCCCAGTTCGTTCATAATCTTAGTTGGATCTATACCATAGCGACGATCATGACCAGGACGGTCTTGAACGTAAGTAATCAGTGAATCAGGTTTGCCTAGTTCCTGCAATACCGTGTTTACAATATGCACATTCGTACGCTCGTTATTACCACCAATGTTGTAAACTTCGCCATTCACACCCTCATGAATGACTAAATCAATCGCGCTGCAATGATCCTCAACATACAACCAGTCGCGGATATTCATCCCATCGCCATAAACAGGCAACGCTTGGTCCGCAAGTGCGCGAGAGATCATCAACGGAATTAGTTTTTCAGGGAATTGATACGGACCATAATTGTTTGAGCAGCGGGTAATGTTCACTGGCAGACCAAATGTTTCATGGTATGCACGAACAAGCAAATCTCCACCTGCTTTACTTGCAGAATAAGGACTGTTCGGAGTCAGAGGGGTTTCTTCAGTAAACAACCCAGTTGCTCCAAGTGATCCGTACACCTCATCCGTAGAAACTTGAACGAACTTAGTAACACTGTATTTTTTCGCCGCATCCAAAAGCACTTGTGTTCCAAGCACATTCGTCTTCACAAACACTTCCGGCTCCAAAATACTCCGATCCACATGCGATTCAGCAGCAAAATTCACCACCACATCCACACCTTGGCTAAACAAAGCATCCATTGCCTGTACATCTGTAATGTCTGCTTTTACGAACTTGTGGTTCGGATGATTTTCAATTGATTTCAAATTCTCCAAATTACCTGCATACGTCAACGCGTCTACGTTAACGATTTGGTAATCAGGATGTTGTTGCAGCATGTATAATACAAAGTTGCTGCCGATAAATCCGGCTCCGCCGGTAACTAGCAGTTTCATGTGTAGACCACCTTTATTTCATGAAATATTGTGTTTATAACTCAAAATTAAGTTCAGCGTCCTTCAGCAATGGATGACGCTGATCCTTATCCGATAATACTGGACTCGAAGTCGGCCAATCAATACCTAGCACCGGATCATTCCATAATATGCCGCGATCATTTTCGGGGGAATAATATTCGTCCACCTTATATAACACTTGGGTGTTCGGAACCAATGTGCAGAATCCATGCGCGAAGCCTTTTGGTACAAGCAATTGGCGTTTGTTATATTCACTAAGAATTACGCCAACCCACTGACCAAATGTTGGTGAATTACGACGGATATCAACGATTACATCGTAAATAGCACCGGTTAAGACACGGATTAATTTCGTTTGAGCCTTAGGATTTAATTGGTAGTGTAGGCCACGTAAAACCCCAACCTCTGCGGAGAGGGATTGGTTATCTTGGATAAACTGATAGTTAACGCCGAGTTTATGCATGATTTCTTCGTTGTAGCTTTCCATAAAAAAACCCCGGTTGTCGCCATGGACAACCGGTTCTAGTAGGCTTGCGCCTTGTAGTTGTAAGGCTGTAGCTTTCATAATCACAAAACTCCTTCACATCTAAAGTTTCAGCTTTCCGAATTCCTCACCAAAAACAAGGTCTTGAGCTAAGTTATGTGCTTTAGCTAATGATGCATGTGTACCTGCATCCGTCCACCAACCTTGAAGAACATCAAAGGTCAATTCTCCACGTTTAATATATGCATTATTAACGTCAGTAATCTCTAGTTCTCCACGTGCAGAGGGAGTAATCGTCTTAATAATGTTAAATACTTCGCTATCGAACATATAAATGCCTGTTACTGCATAACCAGATTTAGGCTCGCTTGGCTTCTCTTCAATGGACAAAATCCGATTGCCATCTAATTCAGGCACCCCAAAACGCTTCGGATCAGGGACTTCCTGAATCAGTATCTTTGCGCCTATCTTTTGCTCACGGAAATTACGTGCATAAGGTGAAATATCATCAGCAAATACATTATCACCTAGAATAACGATCATTTGATCATCCCCAACGAATTGCTCGGCCAAGTCTAAAGCCTGTGCAATTCCGCCCGCTTCATCTTGCACTTTGTAGGTAAAGCAGACACCCATTTCACGTCCACTGCCTAATAGATTAACTACGTCGCCCATATGCTCTTTACCAGTAACGATTAGTATGTCTGTAACATCAGCTTGTTTTAATTTATAAACAGAATGAAAAATCATAGGGTATTTCCCTACGGGGAGCAGATGTTTATTAGTGACCTTTGTTAAAGGATATAGACGTGAGCCTGTACCTCCTGCGAGTATGACACCTTTCATATCTAACCTCCAGTTGTTAAGACTTAAATAGGTCTGCTACAGATATATTGTACTGTTTTATCCACTCTTTAATTTGTCTATTATCTACTTTTTTCAACTTATTATTTATAGATCTTTTCTTTAACATTACAAACAGCATTTTCCATACATCTTTATGCGCTTTTAATAGAGTTAAAACTAATTTTTTCGTTGAAGTGTTAGTCATTAACTCATTAGTCGCACCTTTCTGTTTAAACATATTTAGTAGTTGGTAAAGATAAAGTCTAATTGTATACATTGGGTTCATTAGAACCAAAGAAAGCGGGAAGTTTTTGATAACAAACCAATAATGGTTACGCTCAACTAAGTAAGTCTTAAAAAGAGAATACTTCCCTGTAGTTGAGGAGTATCTATGATAGACAACAGCTTCACTTACATAGAAGCACTTCCATCCAGCTATTTGAAGGCGAAATCCTAGATCAGTATCTTCACAATAACAAAAAAAATCTTCATCAAATAATCCAACCTCATCTAAGGCCTTTTTTCTGTACAAGACTGCACAACCACTAGGTATTAAAATTGGTTCGGAAATATTATAATCATGAATACTTTCATTTCTACCTCTAGCTCGTGACATTCCACTAGGATTGATTAGTAAACCAGCTGAGTCAAGATAATCTTGCTCATAATATGAGATTATTTTGCAGCCACAACTGCCATACTCATCATTGTGATCAAGAACTTTAACCATGGACTCTAACCAGGAAGCCTCAGCTGTAGCATCGTTGTTCAGAAGCGCGATATATTCCCCGTTAGCCTCTCTGATCGCCACGTTATTACCCTTAGCAAATCCAAGATTAGTCTTTGATTCTATTAGTTTTACTGAGGGATACTGTTTAATTTTCTGCACAGAATCATCGCTAGAATTATTATCTAACACAATAATCTCCAAGTTTGTGTAAGTTTGATCGATTATTGATTCAATAGACTCACCGATATAATCCGCACCATTATAATTCACTATAATGACAGATACTAAATTATTCACTATCCACCTTCTTTCTAGATATCTTCTTTTGTTTTAGCACAGAAATGCTGTAAGGTAGTAGTGGAACAGCATAAATAAACAATGTAACATAAGTTAAGATTTTACTCGCTAGGATTGGGGATAATACTGCTAATGTTGTATAGCCCCAAAAGTGTAATATAGCAATCATTGTTACTTCTGTACTACCCTGGCCACCTGGTATCATACTTAAAACACCAACTATCATACCTAAAGAATGTACTATGATTATCTTAGCAATTGTGATTTCAATATTAAATGCATGAAATATCAAATATAAATAAAAGTATTCAGAAATAATTGTGAGAAAGGATGTAATGAGAATAATAACGCCAAGTTTTGGTTCTTTAATGGGAATAAGCAAGCTTTGCTTTATATTAACTAAAATACTCCTTAATCTTGCACCGAATATTTTTATCACCATTATAAAAAATAATATTATGCAGAAAATAACCACAATCAGTATTAAATAGTTATCTTGGATACCTTTAAAATTATCACTCACAAAAGAAAATAAATTTCCACTAAAGATCGAGATTGCAATTAATGAATACAATAAGACACATAGTAACTCTATAATTTTATCTAAGAATAAAATCGGTAGAACTTTAGATACGTCAATTATATATTTAAATTTTAAATAAGCTGAAACAAGAATCTCTCCAGCCCGTCCTGGAATAAATGCACCCATAAGTTGACTAGAAGCAGTTAATGATAAAGTTTCCTTAAAACCAATGTTTGTGTACACATTCAGAATTCTATTTAGCTTAAAAGACCTCAAAAAAAGTACTAATGTATATACAAAAAATCCTGCAATTAAATAATAATAATTAATATTTCCAAATCTATTCTGTAGAAACAAAATTAATCCAATACAAAAAACAGCCCCTAAAACAACATATAAGAGTCTTTTTTTATTCACCTTTCACCATTCTTCTCTCCATAAACAATAACTTCGTTTATTTTATCAATCAATAATTTTCAACTCACCAAATTCATCTCCCATCAAAAAAACACTGATAGTTGGTAAGCGCTAGCCTCAGCACTAGTCAAGGAGGAATAGGTTCGTGCACTTTAGCCTTAGATATATTAGTCGTTAGCTACTTTTTACAATAATAATGATTATTAAAACTGCTTTTCACTACCTCTAAATCTAAAAAGATTATGACGTGTTATCTACTTTAATTTTTATGAAAATTATAAAATACGATGAAAACTATAGATTCCCCAATAAAACAGATGTATTTTATTCTGGTAGTATAGTTAAAAAATAATTTCCACTTACCTTTCACTACTTTCATAAAAACGATATTTTTCTACCTGCTCGTTGCTAATTGGTATTTGGTATGATTTCAACTGTTCTATATCCATTTTAATCAAGCCTAACTCTTGTGTTAGCTTAGTAATTTTAGACGCATTTTTAGATATTACTATCGTCATACTAAAAGATATTGTAAGATTTGAAAGTATGAACAACAGAAATAATACATTTACAGGAGTTTCAATGCCAATTGAATGAGCGGTATAAACAGAAATTCCAGGGAATATAGCTAATATAATAATTAAGAGACTCATAGCTAGCCAAATTAAAGCATATTTTAACTCAAGACGATATTTCCTTATCATATTCATTAATACAATGAATACTAGTAGAGAACTAATTATCAGGGTCAGTTGGAGTTTTAATTCAATCATTTTTCCACCTCAATTATTGTTCTTTTTCTCAAGGTGTCAATTAATACGGCGAGAGTAACTTTAAGCATATAATAAACAGCCTTAAAAGATTGGATAGATGATACTCCTCCTACCCTCTCTTTCATAGTTACAGCTACTTCCATTACCCTATATCGATTTCTTAATAAATACACTATTGACTCTGGCTCAGGATAATCAGTGGGGTAATTTAAAGCAAACAATTTGATAATATCTTTATTACACGCTCTAAACCCAGATGTTGGATCAGTTACTTTTTCACGATACAACATCCCTATCAGAAAACTAAAATAACTTATACCCATTCGTCTAAACACGGTAGACTGAAATCCTTTTTTCTCTATATATCTTGACCCTATGACAAAATCGGCATGCCCCTTAACAATAGGTGCTATCAAATCTTTCACATAATATGGATCATGTTGCCCATCCCCGTCAACCTGGATTGCAATATCAAAATCATTATTGTAAGCGTAGATATACCCAGTCTGAACGGCTCCTCCAATTCCCAAATTACAAGGTAAATTTACAATCGTAGCGTTAGCCCCCTTACATAACAAACTTGTACTGTCCTGGGAACAATCATTTATAACCAAATACTCTATTTCAACATTAGTGATACTTAGACTATTAACTTTATCCAATAGAGTTAATATATTGCTTTGCTCATTATAAGCCGGAATGATTAAAAGGACTCTTTTTTGCAATGTTACCCACCTCTTATTAATAATCTACTGTTCTTAGCTTCCTTAACATGTATAGATATTGAACATAGTAGATATCTGAAATGTTCATGAATCAAACTATTCTCAAATGCCTCTCAACTACCTAATATTTCAATAATGAGCTATAACAATACAACTACTATTAAACATTAGAAGATTGTGAAATTTCTTAATTCAATCTACCTTCAAGCTTTCTAGTCGAACTAGTAACTCTCTACTATCTCCATTCATAAGAACATTATTCGGAATGAATGCATTTTCAGAAGAAACATTTACAACAACTTTATCTTCGTTTATATCCTTTTCCAGCTCAATTTTATATACTTCACTATTATCCTTATCTATTTTTATTTGATTATCCGCTTGTGCTGTACTAAATTTCATGTCAATCACCCTATTAGGGTTTGCTCCTTTGGATATATTCAAGTATAGATTAAATTTTCCTTTCCCTTTTAAACCATATGCTTCTATACTAAAATTTTTCTCAGTCCAATTATCAGGATACCTATTTTTAATTAAGTACTGAACATTCATATCCATCGATTCCAAATTATAAATATCATATTGCGCTAAATTTGTATCCATTTTCTTATAACCTTCAATACCTATATTTTGAAGTGCGTTTATACGAGTAATAATATATTGTGGATAATTAGGCAAATTAACTCGTTCATTGATTTGAAATCCAGTCAAAGGGAGATTTTCAATACTAAAATCACCTTCATCTTTTAACTTATTTACAAAATCATCAAAGAGCATATATCTATAATCTGCATCCTGAAGACCCATTTCTAAATTACTTTCATTTGCAACCGTTTGTCCTATAACCAATACATCCTTATTTCCAACAATATGATTAATTGCAGTTATGTCCTGAATCAAACTCTCTTGCCCCAACTTAGTGTCATTCTGCCAATTATACCAAATCACTGTATTAAAAAGAAATGAACCGAGGATGCCCACGAATAAACCTATTGAGATTATTTTTTTGTTTTTACGAATTGCATATAACATTAAAATTACTACAATAAGAAAAAAACTTTTCAATAGATACTCTCCATATGCATATCTATCAAAATAACGAAAACTCATAATGATGGGAGAATCAATTGGTGAGCCAGCATTAATACGTAATGTTGCAATACTTATAAAAGCAAGAGTAATATACAGTGCATTAATCAATTTTTTATGCTGATCAGTATTTACACCAATCTCCCATGAATATAATCCCAAGGTAATTAAAATCACAAAATAGCTATAAATGTACCTGAAGTGTACTCTTATACTAGAGTCATTTGGTGATTCAACACCAATTGTCAACATTATTGCAACACTCAATGTAATAAAACATGTCGTTAATACAATTAGAGCAAACTTTTGTTGATAATCTGTAAATTTTTTAAAATTAAGAATTATTAATAAAATAGGTAATATTCCAGTACAAAGCAACAATAAAAGTAAGTATATATTTATCGCATAAAAATATCTGATTAATTCTTCAATATTGAATAATTTCCGTAATAGCACATGAATGATTGATGATGTAGCATAATTATTATTTATATCACTATTAACAAAGTAAAACCACTTACTATAGGCATAGTTAAAAACAATAAATGTACATCCAAAACTCCCTAAATTTACAATAGATTGCTTTACTTTTTTACTACTGAATATTTCCCATACAAAAAAGATAACTAACGTAATAAATATTGATAACCCAAAATCCTTACAAATGGTTAATAGAAACACTAAGAACCCTAACAAAATTGAGGTAGTATAATTATTTTTATCGCTTTTAATTAATCGAATAAGTACCAATAAAGTAAGTAATGTTAGTGGATAAAACAAATTATCCTGCACAATTTTGGATGAATATGCCATTTCAGGCATAAAAAAATTCAATACAACGCCAAAATATGCAATTTTTCTATTACTTGTAAGCATTATGATAATTTTATAAATGAAAAATACAGTTGAACTCATCAGGAATACATTTATTGATATTACGCCTATATACTGGTAATCATTAGGCAAATTAAAAGCTGGGGCAATAGACATAGAGTACAGAATTGTTTTAATATCCATATTAAATCCTCTAAATATCATTTCAAAGGATTCATTTATACTTTTACCAAAATTATACCAAAGCACTTCATCGTAAAACGTATCTGGAATCACGAATTTAATAGCTAAGTATAATCTAACTATGAAATTAACGAAAAAAATGGCTAACAATACATATATATCTTTTAAATTTTTGACTTTTTCTATAACCATGCTTTTCCTCCCTGAATTCCAGCGGCCTTTCGTCATTGCCTGAACATAGAAGTTCAGACTCTACCGACCCAATATCACATATATAGGGTATATTCTTTCACGTTAATTATCGTGATCATCATTTTTTAAAAGATTCGTCCCCATATGCCACTATCTTTTCAGGCGACTTAGCCTCCCTAAGTATTTTCTCGATCAATACATGCAATAAATTTATCAATGATTATTTCCCAATCAAAATACTTAATAACATATTCTTTCCCACTGGTACCCATCTTGCCTCTTAAGTCATCATTCTTTAACATAACATTCAGACAAAATTCAAATTCGTTATAGTCCGTATAATACAGCCCTGCATTACCACGATCACAATGTCCTACTAAAACATCACAATGACCGTTAACTAATACCGGGGTTTCATAATACAAACTCTCTAGTACAACCATGGATAGGCTCTCGAACTTAGATGGCATCATTAGAATTTTTGCTAACTTCATCGCGGCAAACTTTTCTTCGTCAGACACAAAACCCAGGGGGATAATATCGGGATGTTTAGGAATATCAATGACCGATTTACCCATAAGTAATAATTTTGGGGCATCTGGTTCCTTTTTTTTATATTCTAGATAATAATCAAATAATTCCTTACATCCCTTGGATTCATCAATTCTACCCACATACAAAATAAAATCATCATTCACCTTAAATTTATCTTTAAATGCATGAATATTTATTTCTTTATCCGGTACATCTACTCCTACCCCGGCAACAACATTATTGATATATTGATTATTAAAGGTTTTATGAACAAATTGTTTTTCCTCCTCTGTGAGAAAAACAATAGATTGAGGAAGGTGAAATAATGGCTTGAACATAGAAAAGTATATATAAGGCTCATCATGAGCAGTAGGGACAAGAATAGCTTTTTCCGCAGCCTGGGGAAGGCCAAAAAAAGTTGTAAAATAAAGATACGTAAAGAAAATAATCTTATGATATTGATTTTGACTTCTCTGTATATATTCAATTAATTCAAACGAGGCCGGTCCCTGTGCTTTCATCCACTCAAGCTCATCGTAAATGTTTTTTTGGGGTTTAGTGAATACTTGTTCATTGATCTTATTAAAGACTTTTGATTCCCTTGGAAAATCAGTTTTAAATCTCCGCACAGTAATACCGTTTATCTTTTCGATATCTTCCGGATAATGATTCTGCCAAGTTACATAGTCTAGAGCCTTTGTTGTTAGTATCTCCACCTCGTAATGTTGACTTAACTTTTCAGCAATCAACCGACAGCTCAATTCTGAGCCCCCATTAACCTCAAGACCATATCTCTGCACAACAAAAGCAATTTTCTTCTTCATATTACCTCCGGATAGTCCATCACTTGTTTCAAGCAAAAGTAAACTCTTTTTGTAACTGCTTAAGAAAAATATCACTAGTATTTATTTTCGAGAAATAATGTAATCGTTCTTTTTGGTTTATCAATAACCTTTCCTGTAAACTCAAATCACTTACTACTACTTTGATTAATGACGCAATTGACTTGTAATCTTTTTCTAAAAATAATAGTCCGCCATTGCCCATAGTCTCAGGTACCGCTGCTTCTTTATATGAAATAATAGGAATTTCAAATTTCATTGCTTCCAGTATAGGAACACAAAAGCCCTCATGTTCGCTCATATTTAAGAAAATATCAGCATTTTTATAGTAGGTTAGAATATCATTAAAAGGTACATGACCTGTTATATAAACATCATCTATACTAAGCTGTTTCACAAGACCTTTCAGTTGCTCATAGTATCTCTCCATACGAGTGTATGATCCGACCAAAAATAGCCTTGCATTCACATCGAAGTACTTTTTGTAAAAATAAAATGTCTTGATAATATCCTCTTGTTTTTTGTTAGGAGCAAGTCTACCTACAAAAATCAAGTCGGTTCCCTTTTTAGAGTTTTGTATTTTTTTTAATAGCTCCTTATTGTAAGCACCCTCATAATCTTCATAATTAATAATAATGGGGGTCACATGAGTATTAGTGTAACCCACATCAATCAATTCAGACTCATTATACTGAGAATCAGCAAAAGCGACATCGATATAATCTTTTAAAAACTCCAATTCATCTCTGCCTTTATCACAGAGATCACCTGACTGATCATCGTAACCTCTAAAATAATGGCTTGGTGTTATATTATGATACAGAATCATCTTTTTATCAGTAAACTTCGGGATTTCATATGCAAGATCACAACCAATAGCTAAATGATAAATAACTGGCTTATCTTTTGGAATGGAACTTGCAGGTAGAACAATATTAGAAAGCTTAGGGTGAATATGTTCTGCGTAAATTTTTGATTCAATACCTGCCCTTTCCATCGTCTTTTTCATGTTCAAGGCGGAGTTACTCACTGCATCCCCATAGCTCATCGCTGGGAGAAGTTGATTTATAATCATATTATCTCACCATTTTATATTTTATTTTTTACCAGCCACAAAGTAATCCTGGTTACCAAACACAGTCTCATTCCAATGTTGTAGCCCCGTATTAAATTTATTTAAAACATCTTGGTCCATAGACGTAATCTCTAAAGGTGGAAGCTGAACTATAGGATTATTAGGAGAAAAATATTGCACCTCTACATCTCTAAAACCTTCAGTTTCCCAAATAAACTTAGCAGTAAATGGATGGACTGGTTTGTTATGAGTAAGATCCAAATAAAAACTTTGGGCAAAAATAGATAAGCTACGCGGATTCGGGGTTTCGGCTATTAACCAAGCATTCGGCTTTAATTTTCTGTAAGCCAGTTTAACCATTAAAATTAAATCTTCAGCTTTCATATGCTCAATTACTTGGCCTAAAAAAATTCCATCTACAGAGTTGTCTTCTATGGTCTGTAGATAGTCGAGAAGGTTCATTTTTTGAATATTAAACCCTCTGTCTTTGCAATAGTCCACCATATCATCGTCTAGGTCTACAGAGACCACATTAATTCCTGCTTGAAGCATAAGCTCAGTAAACTCGCCGCGCCCGCATCCAAGATCCAATACATTTTTTGCATCAGAGAAATAAGGTAGATATTGCTTTTGTCTATCAATAATCTCCTCTCTACTTCCTCTGTAATATTCCTCAAATAAAAAATAATCAAAATCCAATCCCTGATTCTCTTTTGAAATATTATGATCAGTTAGAACAGGAGTAAAGTGATCTTCATAACCCCCTGAATTGGAGATTACTTTCAACTTTCTCTCAATTCTCCGTAATCTTTCGACCATAACTCGAGTATTATTTTTTATGGTTGTTATTTCTGCCCCCGCATTTATCCCCTCAAGCTTAGTATCGATAATCTCATACTTAGTATTAAACGCACCCTCAATAGAGTGTACATACTGTTCTAAATAAGTCACTTTCTTATTCAGTTCTGCATATTCAGCTTCATTGAATGATTTATTTAAAGCTTCATATTTATCTGCGATTTTTTCATATTGCTTCTGAAGCATCTCAATCTGTTCGTCTTTCTTTGATAAATTAGCTTTTGCTTCATCGAGTTGTTTGTTAATCACTTGAAACTGATCCACTGTATTTTTAAATTGTGTAAACATCTCGTTCATTGTTCGTGTTACGTTCCCATTAAATTCATTTTGAGAGGTCGCATATGGGTTTACATACCATCGCATCATTTTACGAACCAATTTTTTCGCATTGACAATAAAAGGTCCAAGGACTTTACGATGTGATGTAATTGAAAATTCAGGATTGCTATGCCATGATCTATTTACGATATCGACCTTGCTGTAAAGCTCTTTTAGATCAATGCTGGAAGCATCTGTTCTTTCGTAGTGCTCAAAAGTTACAGATGATAAATCTTCATTTATATTGTGTTTGCCCAATTCAGCTTTCATTTTCGCTATAATCTCTTGAACATTTATTTCCTCATCATTCACTTCAATATTCATTAACTAAATCATCCTTTCAATTCCCAAGAATGCTCCAAACGAACAACTCCTACATCATTTATATCAGATGACACCTGAAACGAATATGCATGAGTTAAATAATCATACGGTTCTCCATTTTCATGATGAACAGCAACATCCAATTTATATACTCCTGGAAGAAATAACAATCTGTCAATCTTAAACTGGAGAGTCCCCTCTCCTTGTAAATCATTAATATTAATTGATCTATCAATATGAGTATTTGTACCATAACAATATATATTATCACTAGTGTTAAAACCAACACCAAAGACAATACTATCTGTTTTGTGATTTACTCTATACTTGATATTAATATTCATAGATTCACCAGTATTAAAATTCTTTTTCAATTCATCCTGATAATCACTGAACCAAACATCAACAATCTCCACCTTTTTATTACCAAACCGTGTATCTTTGAAACCTTCCACGTTAGGTGTTTCTAATATTTCTGTGATCTGTTTAGTTTCCACTGTGGTCGCATTTGTATTATCTACTTCTTGAACAGCTATCAACCTTTTATTTTCTTCTCCGGAAAGAAATGACATATATTCCATAATGACATCTCTAGGAGATCCATCTGCAGTAATCTTACCATTGTGTAGCCAAACAGCACGATCACATATTTTTTCCACCATACTATTATCATGCGTAACTATAACAATAGTTTTCCCCTTACCCTTCAGCTCCTTGATTTTTTCAATACATTTATTTTGAAAAGCACTATCCCCAACAGCTAACACTTCATCAATCAGCAAAATATCCGGATCTACACTAATAGCTACCGAAAAAGCTAACCGCATATACATACCAGATGAATATATCCGGACTGGCTGATTAATATATTCTCCCAACTCAGAAAATGAAATTATCTCTTTTAACTTAGCGTCGATTTCTTTTTTAGAGAGACCAAGTATAGAGGCATTCATATAGATATTCTCTATTCCAGTAAACTCTGGATGAAATCCTGCGCCCAATTCCAAAAGACTAGAAACTCGACCAAAAACATCGAGCATCCCTTTATCCGGAAAGAGAATTTTTGTCATAATTTTCAACAAAGTACTTTTACCTGATCCATTTCTCCCGACTAATCCTACTGCTTGGCCCTCAGCTATCTCTAGATTGATATCTTTCAAAATCCAATCTTCTTTAATAACTTGCTTTCCAAAATTCAATACTTTATCCTTCAAGGTACTCTGCTTATCAGTATAATGCCTGAATTTTTTAGATACATTGTCAACTTTTATGGAGTAGGACAAACCGCTCCCTCCTTTAAACTTCTTCAGCAAATCTTCTGCTAAGTTTTCTGAATATTACCCAAGAGACCACTAACAGCACTAAATTATATACTAAGGATTGCAACAAAGTCCCAAATACAGGACTACGATGATAATAAAAAATATCTTGTAAAGACTCTACGATAGGTTTCATAGGATTGATATTAAAAATAAATTGATATTTTTCTGGAATCATAGTTGCTGGATAAATAATAGGAGTAAAATAGAACCATGCCATAACAATCGCTCCTAATATGTGCTCTAAATCTCGAAAATAAACATTTAATGAACTAAAGAGCAAAGTTAATGCATAGGTAAGAAGGAATTGCAAAAATAAAATAATTGGAAAGTAAAAGGCGTGTACAGACATTGACATACCGCTAATAAAAATAGCAGCCACCATAATTATCAAACCAAACAAATAATTCACTATCCCTCCTAATACAGTTGATAAAGGGAGTACTTCGTGAGGGAAATATATTTTCTTTATGAGATTTGAATTGCGAATAATGACACTAGCACTACCAAGTATCGATGACGAGAAATTCATCCACGGCAAAAGACCAATAAACATATATATAGTGTAATTAGGCATGTCGAATCTCATAATAGTTGAAAACACAATCGTATACACTAATAGCATTAATAAGGGATTCAAAAACGTCCATAAAAAGCCCAAAACAGATCCTTTGTATCTGGTTCTTAAGTCCGAAAGAACCATGCTCTTTATCATCTGCCTATAGTTCGTTAATTCAAGCAATATTTTTTTCAATCTAAACTCTTCTTTCTTTTTGAATTTTTTCACGCCAAAAATTCAAAGTGTCCTCTAGGGTCTTTTCAATTGGAATTTCTTGTTTCCAGTCAATCAAGCTTTTTATTTTCTCATTAGACCCCACATATAATGGGATATCAACATTTCTTAACAAGCTTTCATCTGTATTCACTTGAATATCATAAGTTGATAATTTAATAAGATTATCGAGTACATCCGATATGGAAAGTGGGGAAGCAGAGCATATATTATATGCTTCGCCCGGTATCCCACTATGAATTATCTGACTATATGCACGAACAATGTCCCTAACATCGAGGAAATCTCTCTTTGCAGAGAGATTTCCTACGCTCATTATTGGTTCTATCATTCCAGCTTCTACTTTAGCGATTTGATTAGAAAAGTCAGTAGTTACAAAACCCAAACCCTGACCAGGTCCTATATGATTAAAGGGTCTTACATGTACTACATTCATGCCCAAAGATGCATATAATTTTGCCAACATAAACTGAGAGACCTTAGATATTCCATAGGGGTTAATAGGATTAAGGAAACTGTTCTCTTTTATTGGAATATTGTCTGCAGAAACAATACCATATTCCTCCGAAGACCCTATGGAAAGGACCTTAGTCATTTCAGCAATCTTAGAACGTCTAATTGCTTCATAAAAAACAGCAGCGTTAATCACATTTGATTCCATTGTAAAAGTTATACTATCCCAGGACTTCTTTACAGAACTTTGAGCAGCCAAATGAAAGATCAAGTCAGGTTTAACATCATTCAAAACCTTGATTATTTCTTCTTCATTATTAAATTCAAGTTGAACTCTGTTAAGTGAACTATCTTGTATATCAGATTGAATACGACTAGTTCCCCAGACTTCTATGTTTTGTACCTTTAACAACTCTTCCAAATGTAACCCGACAAAACCATTCACCCCAGTAATAAGTGCTCTCATATTTGATCCATCCTTATATTAGTGGATTTTTTTTAACTTCTCCAAATCACTATCCACCATCATCTTCACTAGCTGCTCAAAACCAACTTCAAGTTCCCAGCCCAGTTTCTCTTTAGCCTTGGTGCAGTCACCAAGCAGCAGATCTACTTCAGCTGGTCTTACAAACTTCTGATCAATTACAACGTAATCTCTCCAATTCAAGCCAACATGGGTAAATGCGATTTCCACCAATTCTTCAATAGTATGTGTTTCACCAGTTGAAATCACGAAATCATCCGCTTTATCTTGTTGTAGCATCAACCACATAGCTCTCACGTAATCGCCAGCAAAGCCCCAGTCTCTCTTTGCATCCAAGTTACCTAAACGAAGTTCATTTTGCAGTCCAAGCTTAATTCTTGCAACAGCATCAGTAACTTTACGTGTTACGAATTCAATACCTCGACGAGGTGATTCGTGGTTAAATAAAATACCGGAGCAAGCATACATATTGTAGCTTTCTCTATAATTTACAGTGATCCAGTGTCCGTATACTTTAGCAACTCCGTAGGGACTACGTGGATAAAAAGGCGTAGTTTCTTTTTGTGGAGTTTCTACTACTTTCCCAAACATTTCACTGCTGGAAGCTTGATAGAATCTAGCGTCTGGCTTTACTAAGCGCACAGCTTCAAGCATGTTTGTTACGCCGATCCCCGTTGCTTGTCCTGTAGCAACCGGTTGAATCCAAGAAGTTGCCACAAATGACTGTGCCGCTAAGTTATATACTTCATCCGGGTTAGAGATGCGTACTGCATTAATCAGAGAGCCCATATCTAGCAAATCCCCGTCAATAAACTCTATTTCATTTTTCAAGTGTTCAATATTCTCAAGAATCGGTACGCTTGTTCTGCGTCGCAAACCGAATACCTTATAACCTTTAGAAAGCAAAAGTTCTGCCAAATATGAACCGTCTTGTCCAGTAATACCAGTAATGAGTGCGTGCTTAGTCATTGTAATAACTTCCCCTTTAATGTCAATTGTAAATTACAAATATTGTTCAAGCTTCTGCATACGTAATTCTTTGAGCAGCAGCTTAACTTCTTGAGCCTTGTCTTTTGTACAAATTAAGGTTACATCTTCAGTATCAACAATTATTAAATCTTCAACACCAAGTGTTGCAATTAATTTACCATTGCTCTCAATAATACAACGTTTTGTATCTAGGTTTAATATATTACCTTTGATAACATTACCATTCTCATCGAGATCACTTATTCTCTCTAGAGCAGTCCAGCTACCAACATCATCCCATCCGAATACACAAGGAATAACATAGATATTATTTACTTTCTCCATAATTCCATAGTCAATAGATTGGTCTGGCATTTTAAGAAACTCCGAACGAATGATTGTTTCACGATTTTCAGAGTCAAATACTGTTTTCATAGTCTCCAAAATATCATGCATCTCTGGCATAAGTTCTTTAATGTAACCTCTGATCGTCTCGATTTTCCAAACAAAAATACCACTATTCCAAAAGAAATTACCAGATTCAAGATAAGCTTGAGCCGTCTCTAAATCGGGTTTCTCAACAAACTTATTTACTTTATGAACATTCAACTCATTAATTTCCTTGAACTGGTCACTGCTTTCAATGTATCCATATCCGGTCTCCGGATAGGTAGGTTGAATACCAAGAGTTACAAGATTACTATTATCCTGTGCAACCTCAACTGCAGTTTTTAAAATTTGGATAAACCCTTCCTCATTCTCAATAATATGATCTGAAGGAATAACTATCATTGTACTATCAGGAAACCGGTCCTCAATAATAATAGATGCTAACCCAATACAAGGTGCTGTGTTTCTCCCAACTGGCTCAATAATAATATTCGAATGCGGTAAATGCGGAATTTGCGCTTTGATCAATTCAGCATACAGTTCATTGGTAACAATGAAGATCTGACTGATATCTATCAACTTCTCTAATCTAGCTATTGACTGTTGAATCATCGATTTGTTGCCTGAGATATTTAGAAACTGTTTTGGGAGATTCGTTCGACTCTTAGGCCAGAAACGCTCCCCTTTGCCACCTGCCATGATTACACAAGTAATTGTCATTTCATCCTCCAAATTTCCACAAAGAAATATATTCTAATCTCTTTTTAATCAATTCGCCTATCGCTTGTGGAGAGTAATTCTTCTTTATATGTTCCTCACCTTTAGACGAAATCGCTTCATAAAAGTTCCTATCGTCACAAAGTTTACGCATATATTGGCTCGCATGCTTTACATCAGGATCGGCCCAGTATTGATAAGCTTTATAAGGTCCATGATCATGATCTAGCTGTACTAATCTATAATCCACTAAGCACGAATTGTTAAGGTTCATAAAATCCACATTAGATGACCAATTTGTTCCAATAACCGGTTTACCAAGATACATAGCCTCCGCTAATCCAAGGCCAAAGCCCTCACTTCTATGAAGTGATATGTAACTATCAGTTACATAAATTAATGCGTTGGTATCATTTCTAGATAAAGTTCTATCTATCAAGAAAATGTTTTTGTAGTTGCCAATAAGCTCGTGTAGTTCATTAAGCTCTTTCGATCCCTGTTGAGCGCTATTTACCTTAATGACTAAACCAACTGAATCATCATCAGGTAGAAACGCCAACTTAAATGCCTTAATTGATGCCTGTGGATTTTTTCTTGCCTGATAACTTTTCAGATCATACATAGAAAGAAAGAGAAACGTTTGTTCAGGCAAATCAAAATAAGTCCGATCCCTAACATCAGTAATACTAACTTCAATACTATGAGGAATCTTAACAACAGGAACCGGACTTTTCATAGCAATAGAGTCAACTACAAACGTAGAAGGTGCCCAAATCTCATCTACTAAATTAAAGCTTTCTTTCCAATCATCTGGGAAATCAGGTAATTCCCAATGCCAGAACCCAATATTATAACGATTTTTAAAAATAGTGTTCCCGTAATGCGCATAGATTTCAATCATTTGCTCAGCATTAATATGAAACAAATTAAGATTATACTCAGGGTCTGCCATTTCCTTATGTACCCAGGTATTATCATTCATGCTTGCAGAGTTAGTACCTGTAAAATTGATAATTCCAAATGGAATCTCTACTGCATTCAAGCTTTTAGCAGCTATTCTGCAAGACTCCCCAATCCCCATCTCAGCTCTAGAGTATCCAACTAAGTTCACGCCAGTTAGCACATCTTTATTTGATTCCGATGTAACAGTCTTATGGATTGGAAAGGCAGTTTTAAGTAAGCCTTTCTTTATCCTCTGTCTAGTTTCTAAAGAAAATAATTTGACTGCTATAGGTTTTAATTTAACAGCCAATTTATAAAGTCTCTTATAAATAAAAGATTTAGCATTAGACATAGCAACTTATCTTCCCGTTTCGTTTCATTTATTGATTCCTCCGTACATTGTCTGAATGATGTAATTCACTTATAGTAATTAACATCATAGAATCTGATTAAAGTAGCTCATTGATTATCTAATATGCTAAAATATTGTCGTACCTACAGGAAAAGGAGATTATAACGTGTCGAAACCAGTATACGGTAAAAACGCCGCTCAGTCGAGAAATGTTGAAAAGACAGCAAGTCCGATATGGGCCTTGGTTGTTGCTTTTATTTTATTTTTATGTTGGGCCCCATTTCAAGTGGGATTATTTAACGGACAGCAGTTAGACTTCGAGAAGCCTATATATGTGTCAGCACTAGTAAGTGGACTTTTGCTGCTAGTCTGCGTTGGCTTATACTACAAAAAATTCAAACTAGATGAACAGAGAGACTTAGTGGCTTCAGCTTCAATATTACTGCCTCTGACTTATGCTCTATCATTGTTTGTCGCAGTTTCGCATTATATGGCAATGAATATGTTGTTTATTCAGAGCATGTATGTTGCAGTCTTCATTATAGCCTTTTATCTCTTGAAGCAAAAGCAAGTAAATGTTGTCATTCAAAATGCTATTTTAGCCATTGCTTATTTCATAGTAGGGTTTGGACTACTAAATTGGTTGGGGAGTAATAAACTAGCGGGAGCTCTAGTGGGTTGGTTCTCAAACACCGTAAGAAATAATATCTACTTAGATGCAGTAATGAAGGACTCTAACGGACTTCGTCTGACTTCGATCTTTCAATATGCAAATACCTACGCAGCGTTCTTGATGGCCTTTTTATTTGTAGCTATATTTGCTCTAATTCGCTCTAAAAAATGGTATGGAACGTTAACACACAGCTTTATGTTAGTTCCCATCATTGTATCAATCTTATTAACATTATCTCGTGGTGGTCTAGTACTGCTACCTGTAGTATTTATATTGCTGCTGATGTTCCTGAAACCTGCACAGCAAATCCTTTGGATTCTACATCTTGGTATTGCTGGTATTGCTTCGTTACTCATTACGACTCCAGTGACTAACTTAGGCTTAGAATTAAATACGAATTTCACTTCTTCCGGTGCCTTGAAAGGCTGGGGTTATCTGATCGGAGCTTCAATGGCTGTTGCTGTAGTATCTTGGGTAATTCAGAGGTTTGTCGCTCCTTGGCTAGAGAAGAAGCTTAGCAATTGGTCGTCGCGTAAACTGACAGGTCTATGGATTCCACTTGGTTCTGTTGCACTCGTCGGAATTGTAGCTTTCCTACTAATAGGTACAAGCGCAAAAAATATCTTACCTAGCAATATGGCAACTCGTCTTGAGAACATCAATTTCCAGCAACATAGTGTTCTTGAGCGGATTACTTTTTATAAAGATGCAATGAAGGTAGTTAAGGATTATCCGATTCTTGGTGCTGGTGGTGGTGGATGGTCCTCATTATATGAGCACTATCAAAACAACCCTTACACTAGCCGACAGGTGCATAACTTCTTTTTACAATATTTAATAGAAGTTGGAATCCTTGGTTTCATCGTATTTATGGGATTCATTTTGTATATTTTCTATAAATATATCCGTGGGTATGTGAAACGGGATAAAAATGATTTTGAGAATGGCTTCTTTTATCTAATTATTGCGCTATCTATTCTTGTTCACAGTCTACTAGATTTCAATATGAGTTATGCCTTTATGGGAATACTCGTCTTCCTTGGTTTAGCTGGTATGGCAGTAGTTATGGATAGTAAGAAGCTGCGGAAAAATTGGAACAAAGCCGGTTTACGGCTTGGATATTTCGCTGTACTCACAGTAGGCACTGTATTCCTGTTGTTCCTCTCCATTAGCTATATTGGTTCCAGTAATGCTGCTTTAAAAGGAAAGAATTTAATCGGGGTTAGTACCTCTTACGAAGAAATTAAGAAACCATTAACTGAGGCTTTAAAAACACGTCCCGGTCATCCAGAATCCGTCTTGTACCTATCCTCGTTAGATCTACAGGTTTTTAAGCAGAATCAGGATGAACAATTTCTAAATGAGGCTTATAGTGTACTGACTAGAGCACTAGAGGATGAGCCATACAATAAAAATATTTTAGCTCAGTTAGTAAGCTATTATGACTTAAAAGGCCAAAGTGACCTTGCATACGGTGTTTACCGTGACAATGCTGATAAGTTCAACTGGGATATTGATTGGTACGAAACTCTCATCAGTCGTTCCTTTGCATTAGGTCAGCTGGCACTAAATCAAAAGGATGAAATTAAGAAACAGGAATATTTCGATGCAGCACTTGAAGCCCATGAGCATGTTCTTGCAGGTGTAGAGCACTTAAAGACTCTTCCACCTGAGCAATTGCAAGGACGTCCGTTCTCGGTAACTCCAACGATTGCATTAAACATCGCCAAAATTCAGCAGATTTCTGGACAAGCAGAAGCTGCCACTGCAACCTTGAAGCTTGGTTTTAATGAGAATTACGCTGATATAATTAATACCGGAACGCTATGGGATATGAACTGGTATGATGCGCTCATCAGCCGCTCTTACGAGCTGACTGAACAAGCTCGTGCCGGACAAGACGATGCTGGTAAACTTCTTAATCTTAAGATTGGGCTACAGGCATATAACCAAGTGGTCGGTGACCATGAAACCTTTACACCAAGTATCGCTCTAAATGCGGGTAGAATTCAATTAATGTCTGGGCAGTTACAAAATGCTATCGAGACCTTAAAGCTTGGTCTGAGCGATGATTATACGAATGCGACGAATCGTGAAATTGCTCGCTGGTATCTTGCTACATTGAAGAAGTCAAACAATGAAGATCAAACAATTTATGATAAGCTGATCGCAGCAGATCCTGCGGAAGCAGCACAAATCGAGGCCATCGCAAATTCACAATTCTAAAAAAGGAAGAACAAAAAGAAGCGCGCCACTGCGGTTACGTGGCGCGCTTCTTTTTTTCGATAATATAAGTTCTACTTATAACCCCGCCTTAGCAACTTCACTATCTACAAGCTCTTTCATATAACGAAGTAAATCATCCTTAAGCTCTTCATGCTGAAGGGCATAATGAATAGTGGTCTGAATGAAGCCCATCTTCTCACCAACGTCATGACGTTTGCCTTCAAAGTCATAAGCGATAATCCGCTCCACTTCACTTAAGCGAGAGATGGCATCCGTGAGCTGAATTTCTCCACCCACACCCACCTGCTGCTCACCAAGCATATCAAAGATGCGTGGAGTTAAGATGTACCGTCCTAGAATCGCTAGATTAGAAGGTGCATCTTCTCTCTTCGGCTTCTCTACAAGACGATTGGCCTTATAGACTCTCTCAGCCAATTCAGTTCCATCTACCAATCCATAGCGGGAAACTTCTTCCCAAGGCACAGGTTGGACACCCACAATGGAGGATTTATACTGCTCATATACCTCCATCATCTGCTTGAGGCAGGGTTTCTCCGACTCAACAATATCATCACCCAGCAGTACTGCAAACGGCTCGTTTCCAATAAATTTACGCGCACACCAAATCGCGTGTCCAAGACCTCTTGGCTCTTTTTGGCGAATGTAATGGATATCAGCCATTTCAGAGGATTTGCGAACGGACTCAAGAAGTTCCCACTTCTGCTTCTCTGCTAAATTAAACTCTAGTTCAAAAGAGTTATCAAAGTGGTCTTCAATCGCCCGTTTACCTTTCCCCGTCACGATAATAATATCCTCGATTCCGGAAGCAACTGCTTCTTCGACAATATATTGGATCGTCGGTTTATCTACTATCGGCAGCATTTCTTTAGGCATTGCTTTGGTTGCAGGCAAAAAACGGGTACCAAGACCTGCAGCGGGGATAATGGCTTTACGGATCTTCATCACATTAACTCCTTCTGTCGGTTACTCTTCCATTTTAAACTCTGTATAGTAAAATGGCATATTTCCTTCAATTATAGCAGTTATACCAGACTAATGTCAGAGAGTTTGTTATATTTGTATATCAATTCCAATCAAATCGGAGAGGAAGGAATTATATAAGTCTTTTACAAGATCCCCTCCTTTGCTAACTCTCACCTATACATTATCTAGTATATGCAATTAACAAAGAGGACGAGATTATTTCTATAAAAAAGGGCCAAGCAACACCAGTATCTACTGGTAGTCACCTAGCCCTATTTCTTTAACCTTTATTACTTCGCGTTAACCAATTGTCCCCGTGTAACCCCGAGCTGGTTGGTAGCTTTCAGGCTCTTCCATACCTGCGTACCAGAGATCTCACCACGCAGTGCGCGGCTATAGAGGCTAATTACCTCAGCCACTTGCTCTGGTGTCTCTTCCAGAAACTCCACACGGTACGAGGATACACCTAGATCACGGAAATTGTTCAAATACTCCGCACCGGACTGCTCAACTGCATTGTAGACGGTATTGCGGCAGCCTTCATCCACACGAACTGGGTGAGACATTCCAATACGGTCTTGCAGGGAAGCACGATGCTCTTCACATGGACGGCCACAGTTCGTAAAGTCTGTGCCTTCACTCATGAAGGTACAGTATACACAGTGCTCTGTGTGGAACATCGGCAAATGCTGATGGATTACAATCTCCATACGAGAAGTGTCGCTGTGCTCAAGCAGATCGACCATCTGTTGAATGTTCAAGTCATAGGATGGTGTTACCATGTCACAACCTGCCTCAAGGAACAGATCCACTGCCTTATGATTGGCGATATTCAGTGAGAAATCGCCAATCAAGCGAGGATGCACAGCATCCGGTTGTTCCTGGCGGCGGCGCAAGTAATAATACAGCGCGCCTGTATTGCGTACTAACACGGCATCCGGCTGCAAGCGCAGAATATTGGCGTGGTAGCCGTTCTCACCCGGCATATGAATGCGCGGCGTGGCCAGCGCGATGCTGGCCCCTGCAGCCCGTACAGCATCTACCGCTGCCGGGAACTGCTTAATAAACTCGAAGTCGGCGTATATGTTTCTCACGCCGGCCTCGAGCGCAGCCTGCACCTGCGGCAGGCTGCGGCACAGCGCGGTGAGCTCCGCTTCACCAGCGCGCTGCGGAGCGACGCCCCTACGGGTAGCGTCGCCATAGACCTCGATCGCCCGTTTCACGTACACGGGCGGTTTCGGGCGCTCGCCCGCAAGAAGCTCCACCGCTTGGCGGCGGATGCTGTTCAGCTCGCGCATAGGGACGATCACGTCGCCTTGCAGATGCGACTCTAGCGCGTCAAGCTGGAACACGGTCCCGCCCAGGCGGCCGAATTGTTCTTCCAGCAGCGCGGCATCCATCGGACGCTTTTGCGCCGCTTCCAGCGCGAGCTCCGAGTCCACACGGACGGTAACGTTCTTCTGAACATCCGTCCACCATGTGGTCAGCTTCTCGCCCACGCAGCCCTGCACTCGCACATGTACCGGGAATACCCGGTATGGCTTCTCGGTTTCATAAGTCTGACGCAGCGCCTTGTCTAGCGCAGGGTCATTAGTCTTCCAAATGCGGTCACCGACATTTAGACGACGTAGGTCCACATCGTTACGACCGGCTACGATGTCGACGATCCAGCCTTCCCCGGCTTCGCCTTCAAGTTTCACACCTTTACGACGAAGATCATATACACGTCCGCCTTCTTCTTTTTTCGTCGGATCCCCTGCATCAAACACGATGCCATCGCCACGCTTCAACGGTGCATGAATACGGCAGACAACGCCATCACGAAGAATTTGTTCAACCGTTCCAAGATATACACCACGGCTTTTCGGGAAAGTGCCGTCTACGAGCTTTTTATTGTTCGTTCCGTCTAGGAAACCATGTGTGAAACCGCGGGAGAAGCTCTGTTGCAGTTCACGAACTTCTTCCTTCGATGGTTTGGACAAATCGCCATCAAAATACCGATCAATTGCCTTACGGTACTTACTAACTACATTCGCAACGTATTCCGGGCTCTTGAGGCGGCCTTCGATTTTGAAAGAAGTTACACCCGCCTCGATCAGCTCAGGCATAAGATCAATAGCTGCCAAATCCTTAGGGGAGAGCAAATAAGTCACATCACCCATTGGTTTAACTTCTCCATCCACCATCAGATCATAAGGCAGACGGCAAGCTTGAGCACATTCTCCACGGTTGGCGGAACGTCCACCCCACATTTCTGAAGTTAGACATTGACCCGAATAAGAGACACATAAGGCTCCGTGCACGAATACTTCCATCGGCAGACGGGCTTGTTCCCCAATCGTCTTAATTTGCTTCAGATTGTTCTCACGACCGAGTACCACGCGTTCCAAACTGAAAGGCTTAGTAAACTCAACCGCTTCCGGTGAAGTGATCGTCATTTGTGTCGAACCATGAATCGGGAAATCCGGTGAGATTTCACGGATCATTTTGACCAAACCTAAATCCTGTACAATCACCGCGTCCACGCCAGCATCTACACAAGCGTCAATCAGTTCTTTCGCATCAGACAATTCATTTTCAAAAACCAGTATATTAAAGGTCAGGAAACCCTTCACACCATAGCTATGCAAAAACGCCATAATTTCCGTCAGCTCGTCCATGCGAAAGTTGTTCGCTCTCGCCCGTGCATTAAACTTCTCTACGCCAAAAAAGATAGCATCGGCTCCGTTCGCTACCGCCGCACGCATGCAGTCCCAGTCACCTGCAGGTGCCAACAGCTCCACGTCTTCTCTGCGTATTTGTTGCTCTTTCATTTATATCCTCCCAAACCGCCAGGTGGCGGGTCATTTCTAGTTGATTAACTTGATAATTGTATCAAATATCACATCACAGCGCCATGTGTTTACCAACATTTATATAAAGAAAAGAACGTCCCACGCCATTTTGGCTATAAGGACGTTCTCACCTAATTGAATTACACTCTACTATCAGTTAGTCATGAACTCCAATCACCTCTAAACTATTCATTCCCCGTAAACCGAAACGATTGCAGTGTTTTATCCAGCAGTGCTTGCTGTTCTGTAGTAGCATTGGCATCATTTAGCATAACAGTAATCGTATAGACCACTTCATTTTTACCAAAAACAACTTGCTTACTGCGGAGAGGAACACCATTCTTGATTTGATTCACAGTAAGGATCGTAGCAGGAACACCTGCAAAGGTAGATTCCACTATACTTTCAATGCGGGGACCTTTAGGATCATTATTTTTATTTTGATAAGAATCCTTGAGTACATTAACCGTATAATCCACGGAGCCCTCAGGTTTTGAACTGATCTGGAAGCGTCCTCCGATGAACCGATACTCCACTGACTGAGTCTCGAATACATCTTGATTAGGCGTCCACAAGCGTGGAATATCGATGGCATAGCCGTATCTTTTGGATACTTTGGTTATCGTTTTATTCTTGAGTGTCTTATAATCATCGCTAGCGAGTCGCCCGAAGTTCTCCTTCATGTGATCAAAATCAATATCAATTGAGGCTATAATGGCTTTAAATTTGGCCTTATCGTCTTCTTGTCCAGCAGATGACACATATTCAAAATAGTATCGGAACCCATTCTTGAGCACCATTACCTGATATTCTGTCGTCCACCCGTTGCCGAAATTCAACTGTGTCTCACTTATTTGCGCAGGTACACCGGAGATTTCAGACTTCTTGATATCCTTAAAAATATAAGCATCCGCTACAAAGTTTTCCTGCGTTTTGGTCTTCAATTCTTCAGCCCAGCTCTCTAGTGTAGAACCAGCAGGTGCCGATGTAATCGCCACACTCAAATGACTTCCTTGTTTGCTTTCATAATAAAAATGCTGGTCATCCTTAGTCCAAGCAACAGGAGCCTGTAGTGAAATGCCGTAGTCCTCATTGTAGGACTCGCTCAGGCCGTTTTTTACAGTAGATAGATCACGGATCTTGTTATCCTTGGTGTCAAAAGAGGGTCGAAAGGAGCTCAGCAAACCCGAATACTTAGCTAAGTCTTTATAATTAACGGCTTTTTCATCCGTCAAATAAATCTCATAAAGTCTACCTTCTGCATAGATCAACCTGCTTTCCCAGAGTGCTCCGCTGGAATCTTTACTGACCAATCGCGCATAGGGCACAGAGGCCTTGGGGAACGACTCCCGATCTAATATCAATTCCCCACCTTCCTCGACTTCCCGAACTAGTTGTTCCAGAAGCCCATCTGCATCCAGCGAAACCGCCTGATCACTTGCATGAATCTCCAAATAATAAAGATTGTCAGCGCTCGAAAAGGTAGCCACGCTCTCATCTCCACCGCTATTTCCAGTAATCAGTCCAGACGGATAATTTAATGTCCATTGAAAATAGCTGTTCCCAATTCGCGTCTTCCCCACATCACTATCAATACCCCTATCCACTGGTACATCTCCTTCATTGTCTGCAGGAACTAGGGTAATTATTAGCTCACCGCCTTTCCCTTGGGAGAGAGTTGCACCCAGTACATTCGCCACAAAACGCAGCGGCACCATTAGCACACCTGAAACCATCCGAGGCGCGGAGGTGAGTTTAACTTTAGTCTCATCCTTCCAGGCGCTAGTACTACCCATTGTCATCAACCCTGTATGAGAGCCGTACGTTACTTTCACTACATCATTTCCCTCTAAGGAAACCGTACTGCCAAATGTCTTTTTAAAAACCCCAAGCGGAACCATAACCGTTCCATTCTCTATAAAAGGTCGCTCAATAGCCACCTTTTTTCCATTCACCGTAGCTGATGTACTACCAACTTTAAGGCTCAGCTGTAGTTTCTTTGCTTCTGCTGCCCGTGCTGTTTGTATGGGTAATATAGAAAATAATAATAGTAAGGCCAGTATCACACACAATCCTTGTTTTAACACTTTAAAGCCCATTTACCGTCCCCCTCACGAGTTTCCCTGATTATTCTTCCGTATGCTCGTCCCCATCTGTTCCTGAACCTTCTTCACTTAACAGGGGATCACCCTGAGTGAGCACGAGCTTACGGATAATGATATCCCCTTCACTTTGCATAACCAGTCGTACCGTCATACCTGGAGAATAGCTTTTGAACAATTCATTAATATCAACTAGTGAGACCACACGGTGACCGTCAATGCTGTACAAGACATCGTCTTCGGCAACACCCGCCTTAAGTGCTTCAGGAGATACCACCTTGGTTACGGTCAGTGGATCAAACGTTGGCAAGCCCACAATGGAGGACCAACTCGCTTCTAACTCCAGTCCAAGACTCGGGTGTTTTACTTCACCGTACTTAAAAAGCTGGTTCATAATATACTGCACGGTGTCTGCCGGAATAGAGAAGCCCATATTCTCCACACCCACCGCTGAATATTTCAAGCTGTTTATTCCGAGCACCTCACCCTTCATATTCACTAGCGGACCTCCGCTATTTCCGGGATTAATCGCAGTGTCACTCTGAATCAGACGATAAGCCGCATCTACTTCACGGTTAAGACCACTTATTACCCCTACAGTCGCAGAATTCCTTAGTGAAAAACTGATCGGTGTGCCGATGGCGACTACCTTCTCACCAACTACTGTTTTGCCTGTCGATGGAATAAACTTTGCAGGTTTAAGGGAGGTGGCATTGATTTTGATCAGTGCCAGATCACTTACTTCATCGAGATACGTTTCTTTAATGCTGTAGGTTTTGGAATCCGACGTCACTACCACGGCGTTCTGCAGATCCTTGATGACATGTGCATTAGTTACAATCCAGCCGTTCGATTTCACAATAATGCCAGAACCATGCGTCAGATTGTACCGATCATCCGGTCCGCTATTCCCACCACCATCGTCTTTGCCGATAATGCCAACTACGGAAGGGGTAACATTTTTAATAATCCCTGGTATGAGGTCTGCTGCTGCTGTCGAATTTTTAATTTTGTTTCTCTGGGCTGTCGTCGCCGTGCTAACCGTCTTTGCCGCACTACCAAACGCATAAACCGATTCACTCCATACTCCTGACAGCAACACACCGCACAGCAGCAGGCCCAATCCTTTCTTCACCAGCTTCTCCCCAATCCTCATCGACCTTCACCAGACCCTCTCTGCACATGGATAAATTTTACAATATATAATTTGAAAAAAGACGCCTTCAATGCGCCCACGGCGTTAAAGGAGTCTTTTGGTGCAAAGCTGTTCAGTTTAGTTCTTTCGTTAACTTAACCAATGCATCACCATGGCATAGTCAGAGATTATAAAAACCAGCAAACTAACCGCTCCGAAACCAATGGCGAACTTGTTCTTCTGCGGAGCTCTCAGCAACCGAATGACTCCGACCAAAATTAGGATGGTGAATAAAATCATAAAAACATCAAAGGTATGAAATTTAGACGGTCCTTGCGCGGCAACTTCTGCAAGTAGCATTACCTTACCTCCTCAAAAATGTTGTCAAGCAAGATCCAGTATTCCCCATATCCTCTTCTATGTTATCGCTACCATTTGGGCGATGCAATAGGTTTTGTAGAAAAATTATGTATTTGTCGCAAAAAATATCTTTTATTACTGCAAAATCGGATAAATTAATGATTTTGTTCATTGACGTTTGGTATTTTATTGTGTGGACAACGCAGACTGGACAGATTGTGTTCTGCTCTATAAAGGTAATTAAATGAAGTTGGTTAGTGTCTTTGAAATGATTTAACAGCATAGAAATGAGATAAAGATTATTAATTTGAACTTCAATCTTAGCTTTCGGAGCTTAGAGCTTTTATGGATTAGGGAATTGCTCCTTAAAAATCATGAGAATACTATCTTATTGAACAAATCCTCCCGATCAATAGGGGGATTTTCCCTAATTTGAGCTTAAAAGCTGCAAACATCAAGTTTTTTAGGGAGGTTTTCCTCAATCTAGTAACCGGAGCTTTTGATAGAGTTAAATGTATAATTTTTTCAAAGGACCGTTGGACCTGCTGTTCTTCTATTACCCATTAAGTATACTTACAGCAACAGCATGCTCCTCACTAAATCTTACGACGGACATGCTCTACATATGCCTATCTCGTCTATTATTTAGTTTTCTTTTTATAGGAGTCGTACAACTTTTACTAGAAAACTCACTTTAGATAAGTTGTTTTTGAGCTTGAAGTAATTTTACCTGTCAATTGTTTTTCCAAAATAATGATCTTGGACAACAAACAATAAGGCCACAGCAAATTGCCGTGACCTTTTATCATTTGATAGTTATATTACCCAGCTATTTATAGCTTAAGTAGTTTCCGCCGTCTCAAGCATAAGAGCTTTGGTACGCTCTGTATCACGAATCAGAACCGGCTTCAGATACTTACCTGTGTAAGACTCCGCAACGGTAATAAGCTTCTCTGGTGTTCCTGTTGCCAGCACAGTTCCGCCGCCACTGCCGCCTTCAGGTCCCATATCGATGAGATAGTCCGCTGTCTTAATAACATCCAGATTATGCTCAATGACAAGTACCGATTCTCCAGAATCCACCAAGCGATGTAATACTTCTAGTAAACGACCAATGTCATCCACATGCAGACCCGTTGTAGGCTCATCCAAAATATAGAGTGTTTTTCCGGTACTACGACGGTATAGCTCGGAAGCCAACTTCACGCGCTGCGCTTCACCACCGGATAAAGTAGTACCTGGCTGACCAATCTTAATGTAACCAAGACCAACATCCATCAGTGTTTGCATTTTACGATGAATACGAGGAATATTCACGAAGAATTCTGTAGCATCCTCTACCGTCATCTCCAGCACGTCGGAAATGTTTTTTCCTTTATACTTCACTTCTAGTGTTTCCCGGTTATAACGTTTTCCCTTACATACTTCGCATGGAACATAGACGTCCGGCAAGAAGTGCATCTCAATCTTGATAATTCCGTCCCCACGGCAGGCTTCACAGCGTCCACCTTTTACGTTAAAGCTAAACCGTCCTTTTTGGAACCCGCGCACTTTAGCTTCATTTGTCTTCGAGAACAGATCACGAATGTCGTCAAATACACCCGTATAGGTTGCTGGGTTAGAGCGTGGTGTACGCCCAATTGGTGATTGGTCAATTTCAATAACTTTATCGAGATTTTCCAGTCCACGAATTTCTTTGTGCTCACCAGGTCGAACCTTCACAGCCTTATTCAATTGACGCGCCAAGCTCTTATAAAGAATCTCGTTAATCAGTGAGGATTTACCGGAACCCGATACCCCTGTTACCGCAGTAAAAACACCTAATGGAATCTTCACATTCACATTCTTCAGGTTATTCTCTTTAGCACCACGGATTTCAATCCAGCGATCATCAGTTGCACGACGCTTAGCGGTTACCGGAATAAACTTACGACCGCTTAAATACTCACCCGTTAAGGAATTCGGATCATTCATAATTTCTTCCGGCGTCCCTTGTGCCATAACTTGTCCACCATGAATACCTGCACCGGGACCGATATCAATAATATAATCCGCTGCCATCATCGTGTCTTCGTCATGCTCTACAACAATCAGCGTATTCCCTAAATCACGCATATGTGCAAGGGTTGAGATGAGGCGATCATTATCCCGCTGATGCAGTCCAATACTTGGTTCATCCAGAATGTACAATACACCCATTAAGCTTGAACCGATCTGAGTCGCCAACCGGATACGCTGTGCTTCACCACCAGATAGTGAGCCTGCTGCGCGGCTAAGTGTCAAATAGTCCAATCCGACATTTACCAAGAACCCCAGACGATTACAGATTTCTTTAAGAATAAGATTAGCGATAGCCGTCTCTTTCTCACTTAACTTTATATCTTCAAACCAATGCTGGCAGTCACCAATCGATAGATCGGTAATATCCGATATGTTGCGTTCGTTAATCGTTACCGCCAAAATTTCTTTCTTCAGTCGTTTACCCTTACAGACATGACAAGGCTTAGCACTCATAAATCCTTCGATAAATTCACGAATACCGTCAGATGCAGTCTCCCGGTAACGACGCTCCAGATTCGGAATAATCCCTTCAAAAGCAACCATCGCATCTTTCTTTTGTCCAAAATCATTCTCATATTTGAAGCGTACCTTCTCACTACCTGTACCATGCAGTAGTTTATTCATATGATCAGGTGATAAACTACTCACTGGAACGTTCTGTGGAATATTAAAGTGCTCACACACGGACTTTAGAAATTGTGGATAGTAATTGGAGGTACTTCCGGTCCAAGCTAAAAAAGCACCCTCTTCAATAGATTTCTCAGCATCAGGAATAAGCAGGTCTGGATCGACCACCATTTTCATACCAAGACCATCGCACTCCGTGCAGGCTCCGAATGGACTGTTGAAAGAGAACATACGCGGTGCTAATTCTTCAATACTGAATCCACACACCGGACAAGCAAAGTTAGAGCTGAAGAGAAGCTCTTCCTGCCCGATAATATCCACAAGGATTTTACCACCCGAAAGCTTCAGGGCCGTCTCCAATGAATCTGTAAGACGTGTCTCCATATCATCTTTAACGACAATCCGGTCTACAACAACTTCGATGGTGTGTTTCTTATTCTTCTCCAACTCAATATCTTCGGAAAGATCTCGCAGTTCTCCATCCACACGTACACGTACGAAGCCTTGCTTGGAGATATCTGTGAAGAGTCCCTTATGTTCCCCTTTACGTCCTGAAATGATAGGCGCTAGGATCTGCAAACGTGTCTTCTCTGGATACTGCATAATCCGGTCTACCATTTGTTCAACGGTCTGCGAAGTAATCTCAATTCCATGCTCTGGACAATGAGGGTGACCGATCCGCGCGAAAAGCAACCGCAAATAGTCATAAATCTCAGTTACCGTACCTACTGTGGATCGCGGGTTACGACTTGTTGTCTTCTGGTCAATAGAGATCGCCGGGGACAATCCGTCTATGGAATCTACATCGGGTTTCTCCATTTGACCCAGGAACTGACGAGCATAAGCGGACAAAGATTCAACATAACGCCGTTGTCCTTCGGCATAAATGGTATCAAATGCAAGCGACGACTTACCTGATCCGCTCAGTCCCGTCAGCACGACGAAACGGTCACGTGGAATCGTCACATCGATGTTTTTGAGATTGTGCGCCCTCGCGCCTTTAATTACAATATTATCGTTCGCCAACGGAACCTCTCCTTAATGAATCTAATATCAAAGCTTTATCAAAAGCGTTTTCGATCCCTCCCAAACCCTCCCTTCCAAGGGAGGGCCCCAAGGGTTGCACCCTCTGGACACCCGCATTTTTTGGTGAAGGAGGTTGGTGGGACGGGACTTAGTGACTACGGCGTTCAGATCGCTTATCCCTACAGGACCGCTTGGACGTTAGGCGCACACTAGCTAAAAGCGGAAAGTGCGAGATTACCGCAACTGCTATAACGTTGCGGAACGCTGTCCCTACGGGATGCGCGTAAGTGCCAGAAGCGCTGTGGAACGCTGTCCCTGCGGGATGCGCTAACTACACAGGGCACTGGGATGCGCGTCCATCTATTTATTCAAAAAGAACGGCCTGGACAGCACCGTTCATTACATATTTTAAATATCGGTGATGCGTTTATCGTTTGTTACTCAGCCCGAAGCTCCAGCAATGCGTCACGCAGCTCTGCTGCGCGTTCGAATTGCAGGTTCTTCGCTGCGTCCTTCATCTCAGCTTCCAGACGCTGAATCAGACTTTGTTTCTCTTTCTTATTCATCTTGCCACCAACACCCGTAAGGTAATCCGCTTTAGACTCGGCAACCTTGGTTGCCTCAATGATGTCACGCACCTTTTTATTAATGGTGGTTGGGGTAATACCGTGTTTCTCATTATGGGCGATCTGGATGGCGCGACGACGCGATGTTTCGCTCATCGCTTTCTCCATCGAATCAGTGATTCGATCACCGTACATGATTACACGACCCTCGGAGTTCCGGGCCGCACGACCAATCGTCTGAATTAGTGAGCGTTCGGAACGAAGGAAGCCCTCTTTATCAGCATCGAGAATGGCAACCAGTGATACTTCTGGTAGGTCAAGACCTTCTCTTAGCAGGTTAATCCCTACTAATACATGGAATGTACCGAGACGAAGATCACGTAAGATCGCCATCCGCTCCAGCGTTTTGATATCAGAGTGCATGTAACGAACCTTAATTCCTATTTCCTTAAAGTAATCCGTCAGATCCTCCGACATCTTCTTCGTCAACGTGGTGACGAGTACACGTTCATCCCGTTCCACCCGTTCGCGAATTTCACTGATCAAATCATCGATCTGCCCCTCTGTAGGACGAACCTCAATGATCGGATCTAAAAGACCCGTTGGCCGGATAATCTGCTGCACCATAGTATCACAGTGTTCCATTTCATAGGGTCCAGGAGTCGCAGAGACGTATATAATTTGCTTCACCTTTTCTTCGAATTCCTCGAACTGGAGTGGACGGTTATCCAGCGCAGACGGCAAACGGAAACCATGCTCTACCAGCACCGTCTTACGCGCACGGTCACCGTTATACATCGCTCGAATCTGCGGAAGCGTTACATGGGACTCATCAATAATGATCAGCATATCATCCGGAAAATAATCCATTAATGTATACGGAGTTGCCCCAGGTTCACGGAAGGTCAGCGGTCCGGAATAGTTCTCGATCCCCGAACAGAAGCCCACTTCCTTCATCATCTCAATATCATAACGTGTTCGCTGCTCCAGACGTTGAGCTTCCAGAAGTTTACCTGCGTCACGAAGGACTGTTAAGCGATCTTCCAGCTCCTTCTCAATGTTGACCAGTGCCACTCGCATCGTTTCTTCCTTGGTAACAAAGTGAGACGCCGGAAAAATAGCGACATGATCGCGTTCCCCGATCAGTTCACCCGTCAGCACATCAATCTCAGTGATTCGCTCAATTTCATCACCGAACAATTCGACCCGAATGGCATGCTCACCCTGAGATGCCGGGAAAATCTCAACCACATCACCACGTACACGGAAGGTTCCGCGTACAAAATTGATATCATTACGCTGGTACTGGATATCCACTAGTCTGCTCAAAATCTCATTTCGAGGCTTCTCCATTCCTACCCGCAATGACAAAAGCAAGCTTCCGTATTCCATCGGCGAACCGAGGCCGTAAATACAAGACACACTCGCCACAATAATAACGTCACGCCGTTCGAACAAGGAGCTCGTTGCGGAGTGGCGCAATTTATCAATCTCTTCATTAATACTGGAGTCTTTCTCGATATAAGTATCGGAGGAGGGAATATACGCCTCTGGTTGGTAATAGTCGTAGTAGCTGACGAAATAGTCTACCGAATTATGCGGAAAAAACTCCTTAAACTCACTCGCCAGTTGGGCAGCCAAAGTCTTGTTGTGCGCAATAACTAGCGTTGGGCGGTTTAATTTAGAAATGACTTGTGCAACGGTAAACGTCTTACCTGTACCCGTTGCGCCCAGCAGCGTCTGGTGCTTCTTGCCCTGCCGGATGCCTTGTAATAATTCCTCTATGGCATGAGGCTGATCGCCCTGGGGTGTATACTCGGACTCCAATTCAAAAGTCTTTGTACTGACGACAATATCACTCATTTGCCCGTCTCCCCTCTATCGTCTAAACTAGATTAATATATTATAATTGTTGTCTGAATGTTCTC
The DNA here is from genome assembly GCF_041956825.1 of Paenibacillus sp. RS8. NCBI lineage: Bacteria > Bacillati > Bacillota > Bacilli > Caryophanales > Paenibacillaceae > Paenibacillus > Paenibacillus sp. RS8. Next base: position 945,001 of record NZ_CP168131.1, read on the forward strand.
TCTCCATACGATGGCAAGCTAAAACACCTTTGGCGTCTCTAAAAGACGTTAAGCGTTTGTGCGAGAATTATAAGGGTTAAAGTATAACGTGAAACTTATACTTCCTTATAATCAAAAAATATGGAAGATAAGAATATGTGTTCCCGTTCATTATACAGTGTTGATGAAATCGATGCAAACCATAATACATAGAAATGTTAGGAGCTTAAAGCATGGATATCACCTCAATAATCGGCCTATTGGCTGGACTGGCTGCGTTAATCGGCGGCTATCTCTGGGAAGGCGGAAGCCTCTCAGGATTGCTGCAGCTTAATGCAGCTTTGATTGTCTTCGGAGGCACATTTGCCGCCGTTATGATCAGTTTCCCGGCATCTAAGCTACGCTCCATCCCAACGGCACTGCGCATGGCCTTCGGCAGCAACCCTGATCGTGGTGTAGAAAAAGCAGAAGAACTCATTTCAATGGCAACCGTGGCGCGTCGCGGCGGTGTGTTAATGTTAGAAAAACAAGCAGAAATACATCCGGATCCTTTTACACGTGAAGGTCTACTTCTGATTGTCGACGGCACTGACCCTGAACAGGTTAGGCAAATTCTTGAACTGGAAATGGACGCTAAGGAATTGAAACATGAGAGCTACGCCAAAATTTTTGAAGCCGCTGGTGGGTATGCTCCTACAATGGGAATTATCGGGACGGTGATGGGCCTCATTCGTGTGCTAGGCAACCTTACAGACCCTTCAAATCTGGGCACTTCTATCGCAGTTGCATTTACCGCAACACTGTACGGTGTCGCTATCGCTAATTTAATATTTTTACCCATCGCTTCCAAAATTAAATCGCGCAGTCAAAGTGAGTTACATAGTATGGAAATGCTGCTTGTCGGCATTCTTTCTTTGCAGAACGGCGATCACCCCTTGCTCGTTCGTAAAAAACTAAACTCATTCATCTCAGACACGGACACGAATGACCGCGCAGAAACTAGAGGTCTTCTATGAGACAAAGAGACCGGCGAAAGCGGCGTGTAGAGACTCGGGAAAGCCGCGACCGCTGGATGATTACTTATGCTGATCTAATTACACTTTTGCTTATATTTTTCGTTATATTGTATGCGATGAGCAGCCTGGACACGGACAAATATAATATTGTGACGGGCTCGTTATCCGAGACCTTCAAGTCTGGAAGCACTGTTCTTGACGGTGGGAATGGCATTTTAGATGCCGGGAAGACAACTGAGAGCAGACAGAACAGTGTGGACGGGAATGGTGGGAACGCAGCTGCAACTGCGAGACCGAATGATGGATCTGCTGAACAAACGGAGAACGAAGCACCTTCGGCACGTGAGCTGGCATTTCGAGAACAAGAGGCAAAGCTTGCTGAATTAATGGGTGTGATCACCCAATATGTCGAGGCAAATAATCTCGGAGAACAAATATTTGTTGCTGACAAACCACAAGGGATAGAAATCACCCTCAGTGACCGTTTTCTCTTTGATGCGGGTAAAGCTAATTTGAAATCTCCAGCCTTTCCTGCCCTTCAGCAGTTGTCTGGTTTATTCAAAGACATCGGCGCAAAGATTAGCATTGAGGGACATACCGATAATACGCCAGTATCTTCGGCTTCGAACTATAACGACAACTGGGAGCTATCAGGTGCTCGTGCGCTGTCAGTGCTGCGCTTTTTCTTAGATCATGAAGGGTTGAATCCCGACAATTTTCAATACGCGGGTTATGCTGATACCCAGCCCACAGCGGAAAACATATCAGCAGCAGGTAAGCAAAAGAACCGCCGTGTAGAGATCATTGTGCTGCGGCAGCTTCAAGAAGGTGAGTAAGTTTAGAACTAATCAATTATTGATAATTAAGCGTTAAAAATTGCAGCATAATAACAATTCAGAAACTGCTTAAAAATACTACCATAATAGAACCGCCACACTAATTACGGAAAACCTCCCTAATTATTTACTTATTATCTTATTCAGGCGCGTAATTAGGGAATTCCTCCCCGATTATTACTCTTTTTCGTCGGAAATAGTGGTTTTACCGAGATTTTTAAGGAGGAATTCCCTAAAAATCATATTTCCGTGCTAAAAACGTCTAAAATCAGGGAGGTTTTCCCTCATTTCATATCAGTAAATTTGATTCCAAGAAAAGTCCCACAATTTTCAACAGAATCGACGATCTAACGCAAAGTTATCCGATGCTCCCATAAGAAACACCAAACAGCAAGTCCCCAAATCACAGAAACTTGCTGCTACAAAAATCACACGCGATGAAATTAATATACAGTAAAAAACCTTAATTACTCTCCTACCAATGCTCGGTATCCGGCTGCATCAAGCAAACCTTTTACAGCATCAGCATACTCTCCGTCTACTTCAATTTCAAAGATCCAACCTTCGCCATACGGCTTATCATTGATCAGCTCTGGACTTGCTTCTAATCCGTCATTAATCTTGGTAACCGTCCCAGAGACGGGTGAATACAATTCCGATACAGTCTTAACGGATTCGATACTACCTACGCTGTCACCGGCTGAAATGGCCGAGCCCACTTCTGGAAATTCCACAAATACGATATCGCCTAACAAATGCTGAGCATGATCCGTAATCCCAACACGTACTACGCGTCCTTCCACTTGCTGTGCCCACTCATGCTCTTCGCTGTAAAGAAGGTTATCTAAAACTTCACTCATTTCAAGCCGCCTCATTTCCAAATTGGAATTCTAAATTTAGTTATAGCCTAAGTGATCCCAGAGCATAATGTCAATATTACTAACAGTAAAATAAATTTGTCGTTTTTTTGACTTTTTCTTGTTGACAGCGCCCTCCTATACCCGTTTAATGGAGACATACAAGAAGAAACGACGTTGTCGTCTTTTTATAGACGATAACCGTTTCTCGAAGAAATATAAGGATAATGTATAATGTGAAACATATACTTTCTTATATTTGAAACAAATACAGTTGCGGATGATGGCATAGGGAGAGACTGTCTCACTTGAAGACGGCGCCGAAGGAGTAAACCCTAACAGGGTGAATCTCTCAGGCAAAAGGACCTTTGTCGGACGTATCTCTGGAGAGCATCAGACGCAGGGCGAAGGTGCGTCAGGTCACCAACGGGGAAACTTGCAGGTTAGTTACGCAGGGTAACTCTCAGGTACAAAGGACAGAGCAGAAAGCGATTAGTGCATTTATGCATGATTGCTTCTGCCTGTCCTTTTTTCGTATGTAATCAGATCAAGGGGAGTGACGACATGGATGCTTTGAAAAGAACGCCTTTTTATGATCTCTATTCCGCTTATGCGGAGTCCAGATGCATTGATTTTGGCGGCTGGGAGCTGCCAGTACAATTTACAGGTATCGTGAAGGAGCATGAAGCCGTTCGCCAGCAGGCTGGACTGTTCGATGTATCGCATATGGGTGAATTCATGGTGATCGGGAGCGGTGCAGAAGCCTTTTTGCAAAAGATGACGACTAACGATATCAGCCGCCTCACCGATGGTGCGGCACAATATACGCTGCTCTGTTATCCAAACGGCGGAGTTGTAGACGATTTACTCGTGTATCGACTAAGCGAGGGTCGTTATATGCTCGTCGTTAATGCCTCCAACATCGATAAGGACTTTCAGTGGCTACAGGAGCATCTGACCTCTGAATTCGGTGAAGTCACACTCACTAATGTCTCCGACGAGACGCTTTTACTTGCCTTGCAAGGTCCGCTGGCAGAGACTATACTCGCGAAAGTTACTGATGCTCCTATCTCAGCCCTCAAGCCTTTCCACTTCATCGAACACGCTACCGTCTGCGGTGTAGAAGTATTGATCTCCCGTACAGGTTATACCGGTGAAGATGGCTTCGAAATCTACGCTTCGCTGGATGGTGCAGGAGCATTATGGAACGGGCTTCTTGCTGCGGGTGCTCCTCATGGATTAACACCTGCTGGCCTGGGCGCACGGGATACCCTGCGTTTTGAAGCGAAATTGCCGCTGTACGGTCAAGAACTGTCAGCTGATATCACGCCGCTTGAAGCAGGATTGCAGTTCTTCGTGAAACTAGACAAAGCAGACTTCATCGGTCGTGATGCGTTAGTGCAGCAAAAAGAAGCCGGTCTTCCCCGCCGCCTTGTCGGCCTGGAAATGATTGATCGAGGTATTCCGCGCTCCCATTACCCCGTCTATGCAGACGGCGTTAAAATCGGAGAGGTCACAACCGGAACACAATCGCCAACGTTGAAGCGTAACTTGGGATTGGCTCTGCTTGATACAGCTTATAGTGAAATAGGCACAGAGGTTTACGTAGAGATCCGCGGCAAACAGCTTAAGGCTGTCGTGATTAAGGCCCCTTTTTACAAGTATAAACGTCTTTAGCGTCCATATAAGGACGGTGAGCTTTTAAGCGAGAAATAGAAGGATAAAGTATAGCCTGAAAATTGTACTTTCTTATATTTTAAAAAAAGCCAAGGAGTGAAACCTTAATGAAGCACCGTTATCTGCCCATGACTGCACAGGACCGCGAAGAGATGATGGAAGCCGTCGGGATTCAGTCCATAGATGAGCTGTTCTCCGATATTCCTGAAGCCGTCCGTTATCAAGGCACTATGCCGATGTCTGAACCACTCGATGAATACGCCCTGCTTCGTCACATGAAAGGTCTGGCTGACCAAAATGCCGACTTTGATTCTCACGCCAGCTTCCTCGGCGCCGGATTATATGACCATCACATCCCTGTGGTGATCAACCATGTCGTTTCCCGTTCTGAATTCTACACTGCCTACACTCCTTATCAACCGGAGATCAGCCAAGGTGAGCTGCAAGCGATCTTCGAATTCCAATCCTATATTTGTGAACTAACCGGTATGAAAGTAGCTAATGCCAGTATGTATGATGGCGCAACCGCATTATCCGAAGCAGCAGTCCTCGCAGCTGGTGCTACCAAACGCAAAAAAATAATCGTCTCCCGCACCGTTCATCCTGAAGCACGTCAAGTGCTACGCACATCAGCTAATGCCTGGGGTCTTGAAGTGGTGGAGATTGACTATAAAGACGGAGTTACCGATCAGGCGATGCTTGCTGAAGCCATTGATGGAGATACCGCAGCAGTACTGATGCAATCGCCTAACTTCTTTGGCTGCATCGAAGACCTAAGCTCCGTTGAGCCGCTAATCCATGCGGTTAAAGGATTGTTCGTCGTCAGTGCAAATCCGATTGCTCTTGGCGTACTTGAAACACCGGGTAAGCTTGGAGCCGACATCGTAGTCGGTGATGCTCAGCCACTCGGTATTCCAGCCTCCCTCGGTGGTCCAACTTGTGGATTCTTCGCCGTAGCGGAACATTTGATGCGCCGTATGCCGGGCCGTATCGTCGGTCAAACCGTTGACCGTAACGGTAAACGCGGCTTCGTTCTGACACTTCAAGCTCGCGAACAGCATATTCGCCGTGAAAAAGCGACATCGAACATTTGCTCCAATCAGGCGCTGCTAGCTCTTTGCGCATCCGTCTATTTGTCCGTTATGGGCAAAGAAGGTATGCGTGAAGTTGGTGAGTTGAACATTCGCAAAAGCCATTACGCCGCTAATAAACTTAGCGGACTAACAGGTACTGAGCTTACCTTCTCCTCCCCATTCTTTAACGAGTTTGTCGTGAAGCTTCCGGAAGGAAGCAGCGTGAGCGCAATTAATTCCAAGCTGCTGAAGGAAGGTTATCTCGGCGGTTATGATCTGGGCCGTGATTATCCTGAACTTTCTGGACAAATGCTGATAGCCGTTACGGAAAAAAGAAGCAAAAACGAAATCGATCAATTCGCTAGCGCACTGGAGGGCTGTTTATGAAACCGGAGCAAAGTCTAATTTTTGAATTAAGTCGTCCCGGCCGTTCGGCCTATTCCTTGCCACTTTGCGATGTGCCGCAGGAAGAGAGCATTGAAACGCTCATTCCGCAAAACCTGCTACGTAGTGAACCCGTCGTACTCCCAGAAGTATCGGAAGTGGATGTCATTCGCCACTACACTTCGCTTTCACGCCGTAACTTCGGTGTAGACAATGGCTTCTATCCGCTAGGTTCGTGTACGATGAAATACAACCCGAAGATTAACGAAGATGTTGCACGCATCGTAGGCCTAGCTAAAATCCACCCGTATCAACCGGAAGAAAGTATTCAGGGCGCACTGGAATTAATGTATACCCTGCAAAATGACTTGTCCGCATTAACCGGCATGGATGCTGTATCTTTACAGCCAGCCGCAGGTGCGCATGGTGAATGGACCGGTCTCATGATGATCCGCGCCTACCATGAAAGCCGCGGCGAGACCCGCACGAAGGTTATTGTGCCAGATTCCTCGCATGGCACCAACCCTGCAAGTGCTTCAGCAGCAGGACTTGAAACGATTACGATCCCTTCCACGGATAAAGGGATGGTTGATCTTGAAGCACTGAAAGCAGCGGTCGGCAGCGACACAGCCGCCCTGATGCTGACTAACCCAAGCACACTCGGCTTGTTCGAGACCCAAATCGTCGAGATTGCTGAGATCGTGCATGAAGCAGGCGGCTTACTCTATTACGATGGAGCCAACTCCAATGCTATTATGGGCATCACCCGTCCAGGTGACATGGGCTTTGACGTTGTGCATTTGAACTTGCATAAGACAATGAGTACCCCGCATGGCGGCGGTGGCCCTGGAGCCGGACCTGTAGGTGTAAAATCCATTCTGATTCCGTTCCTACCACAACCAACTGTGGTGAAAAACGAAGATAGCAGCTTCTCACTCGACTTCGGCGGACCTGAATCCATTGGACGCGTGAAAGCTTTTTACGGAAACTTTGGTATTCTCGTTCGTGCCTACGCCTATATCCGTACCTATGGTCCAGACGGACTGCGTGAGGTATCGGAAAATGCTGTGCTGAATGCGAACTATATGATGCATCGCCTTGCGCCATATTTTGAAATCCCATATCCGGGTGTATGTAAGCATGAATTCGTAATGTCCGGCAAAAATCTCAAGCAATATGGCGTTCGCACCTTGGATGTTGCCAAACGATTACTCGACTTCGGCTACCACCCGCCAACCGTGTACTTCCCATTGACGGTAGAGGAATGCATGATGATCGAACCGACGGAAACCGAAAGCAAAGAAACGCTCGATGGCTTCATCGATACGATGATCCAGATCGTGAAAGAAGCGCAGGAGACACCGGAAATCGTAATCAACGCACCGCATACCACAGAGATCAGCCGATTGGATGAGACACAGGCAGCTCGTAAACCGGTATTAAATTGTTCTTGCGGTTAAGTTCTCTATATTAACAAGTAACAATAAACAAGGCTGAAGCCAGGTGTTTAACACCTGGCTTCAGCCTTGTTTATCTTTTATCAGATAGCATTCTTGTCCTAATAGTAAGGAACAACGGCGTGGATCAGATTTACCTGAAGTGCCTTTAGGACCCAGCAGATGCTATTCGTCCATTTACTGGCTTATTGAGTTACTATCGGACTCCTGAGTCCGATGCATCATTGGAGCAACAAAAAGAGCCATGATTCACACTTCGTTCCGAGAAGAGTTCATAAACAGGAACATCCCAACAGCATTATCATAGCCGTTGGGACACCCTATTCCTCTAATCGATATTACGCACCATGCGTCGGAGTTTCAGCTTTCACCACGCCTTTGCGCTCCTTAGCAGATTTACGGAAGTAGAACAGTTCGTAAATCGCTGGAACTACAACCAGCGTAAGCAGTGTTGCCGCAGTTAAACCGCCGATGACTACAATCGCCAAGCTTTGTGAGACGATGCTGCCCATCTCGGCATGGCCGAACAGCAGCGGAGTCATGGCGCAAATGGTGGCGATAGCTGTCATCAGAATCGGACGCATCCGTGTTCCGGCCGCTTCCAAAATCGCTTCGCGAATACTCATATGCGCTTCATTCTGCTTAATACGGTCGATAAGCACAATCGCATTCGTGACGACGATACCAATCAACATTAACGCTCCGAATAAAGCGGTAAAGTCAGGCGTTACACCAGATACAATCAGTCCAACAATCGCACCAATCGCAGCTAGCGGCAAGGAGAACATGATTGCCAGCGGAGCACGAAGGGTTTTGAAGGTGAGGACCATGATCAGATACACCAACCCGATGGAGATCAGCGCTGTCATACCAAGGTCAGCGAAATCCTCTGACTGATCAACCGAGGCTCCGCCTGCAAACAGAGTCACACCCTTTGGAAGGGTAAGACTATCGGTTTCCTTTTTAATACTCGCCCCGATTTCAGACACTTTCTTCGGATCAACTTCCGCTGTAATTCTCGCATATGGCTTTCCATCTTTATGGAACAATAAGGCTGGTTCATTCCGAACCTCATAGGTTGCGAGTTGGGACAGTGGCTTTGGACCCTCAGCAGTCATAAGCGTCATTGCCTTTAAATCCTGCTCCGACTTCGGCTCAGCCATAGGATCCAACACTACTCCTGCAGGCGTACCGTCCAGCTCGATCTGCCCCATAGGGATCGGATTCAGCATAGCCGACAATTGCATGGTAATTTCTTGTGCATTCATCTGAGCCGGATCTACCTTAAATGAAAATACTGGTTTGGTATCCTCCATATTGCTGCTGACCTTCTGAATACCCTCCACAGTTTTCAACTTATTCGTAACTTCAGCTGCAACAGCAGTAATATCTGTAAGATTATCACCTACGATATCAATATACTCGCTGGTAGAGCTTGATCCCATCATACTCATCTCGTTCGCAACGAGTGTTGCTCCAGCGTAGGAATCCTTCATATCACGAACATAATTGATGAACGCCTCAGCATCCGCACCTTTTTTCATAACAACGGTATAATCCACCAAGGTCTCCGAGCTGACAGTACCCCACTGGGCCGCATCCGCACTGTTCCCTGACTGCATGATCACCGTTTCCGCTTGTGGCTGTTTCATCAAATCTTGTTCTAACTGTTTTCCTTTTTCCAAGATCTCTTTAACAGGGACATCCTTAGGATAATTCAATTGAACAGAGACATAGCTGGCATCTGAAGCATCAAGCGCACCTTTCGGCATAGTTACATAAGCTGCGATTGAGCCAATCAGAAGAAGAAGACCTAGTGATAAAGTGATCCATTTCCGGCGCAGATTCCAATCTAGGAATCGTGTGAACCATTTAGATGGCTCGTGCTCTTTCATTGAAGTTCTTCTCAGCAGCCATGAGCCTAACAGCGGAACCACCGTCAAAGCTACAACGAGTGAGGTTAGCAATGAATACGTGACTGTTAAGGCAAACGGCAGTAGAAAAGCCTGCAAACTACCACGCAGAAGACCCATCGGCAGAAATACCGCTACCGTTGCAATCGTCGATGAAGTAATCGCTCTAGCCACTTCCCCGGTTGCGCTTATAATCATTTCACGGGAGAAGGGTTCTTTTTGCAGCCTACGGTAAATGTTCTCGATCACTACGATACTATCATCCACCAAGCGACCGACCGCAACAGCTACACCTCCGAGTGTAATGATATTCAGACTTATGCCGGATATATCAAGCAGATATAAGGTAACTGCTAAAGAAAGCGGGATAGAAACCGCCGTAATCAGTGTTGCCCGCAGGTTGCGCAAGAACAACAGAATCACGATCGTAGCGAATAACGCGCCGAGTAATACTTCACGCATCATACTGATCACTGAAGTAACCACCATATCTGATGTGCTGAATACCACCGCTGCTTCCGCGTTTGGAATGGTTTTGTTAATATGAGCTATGGTATCCTGAATATGATCTCCGACACTCACTGCATTCGCATTTGCTTCTTTGGTCACTATGGCGAAAAGAACATCTTTCCCATTCGAGCGGCTAACGCTTTCTTGATCCTGCTTCAATTCGACGGCAGCGATATCCTGTAGCTTAACGCCCGCGGAAACAGGGAGTTTTTTTAACGTATCGATACTATCTATCGTCGAAACCACGTTAACATTACCTGTCTGGCCACCAATCGTCTGCTCCCCAAGAGATGCTGATACATTACGTCCTTGAAGTAAGCCTAGGACTTGAGGTGTTGTAATTCCCTTCTCAGCCATTAATTTTGGATCAAGCTTCACTCGCACTTGCGGAGTAACTTTACCATATAAGGCGACGTTAGCTACACCTTCTGCTTTTTGCATTTCCGGTATGATCGTTTCTTCCGCAAGCTTAAGGTTTTCTTTGGTCAGACCTTCGTCAAACGAAAGAGTAACCTGTGACACTGGAATCATGGAAGTATTCAATTGAAGTACAAAAGGCGCCATTACCCCTTCAGGGAACTGCAATGAATCGACAACCTTTTGGACCTCCCCAGCAGCATCCTTCATATTTGTTTTTGAATCATAAAAAATATTCACCTGTGCGTATCCGTCTCCGGAAGTGGACAGTATTTCTTTCTTCCCCTTAACAAAAGCGGCCCCAGCCTCAATCGGCTTCGTAACCTTCGTCTCCATCGCATGGGCATCCTGACCCGGCCCAAGCACTGTAACAGTCACTTGAGGATTATCTGCCTCCGGCATAAATTCCATCGGTAGCGAAGTATAGCTCATCCCTCCCACTACAAGAGCCATGACCACTAAAAGCCCCACCGCAGCCTTGTTACCGAACGACCATTTGGTTAACCATTTCATTTTCGTTTCCCCTTCCACCCCATATATTTCTGGTACTCCTCTTATGACTGCCTCATTATGTATTATTTTCCATCCCGAGATTTAGTTTAGACATTTTTGGCCGAAGTCAAAACAGCCCTACGGCTGGTTTTATACTCCGTCTTAAGGCGGGGACCTTCTCCTTCCGAAGTACAGGAAGTTAGAGTTGCAAAAAAAAGGGTGCCCCATGAGCCATGTAAATGGCTTCAGGACACCCTTTTGCTATGATTTTCATTTTTCTCCCGCGCGTACTGGATCACGGAACATATATTTTAAGAGCGGTGGTGTTACAAGTGTAGTTACAATGACAACAATAATTACGGAAGTAAAATACTGCTGCTGTAACAAGCCGCTTTGCAGACCTGTTGCCGCGATGATCAACGCAACCTCACCCCGCGAAATCATCCCTGAACCAATAATAAGCGACGAATGGTTATTAAAGCCTGTAAGACGCGCACCCAGACCGCCACCAAACAACTTGGTCAGAATGGCGACAACCGCCAGCAAGAGCACGAACCCGATTTGACTGCCAACCCCTTCAAAGGAAACATTAAGTCCGATACTTACAAAAAAGACCGGAACAAAAATCGAGTACGCTATAGGCTCAAGCTTGGTTTCCACCGTATGTTTAAAAGAGGTTTGAGATATAGCAATCCCAGCCGCAAAAGCACCGATGATGCCTGCCATCCCCATAATTTCAGCAAAATACGCGAACGCAAAGCAAATCATTAGCGCCGCTGCGATAACAGCCTCCGTCACCTTTAGCGGAGCCATCCATTTCATAACCCGAGGCACAACGAACCAACCCACAACAAGCGCTACAGCGAAGAACAACACTTTTTTCGTAATCAAAAGACCAATGGACACTGATTCTCCTGTGCCGAAAAAGCTCATTAATACAGCGAGCAAAATAACAACCAGAATATCATCGACTACAGCGGCTCCCAGAATGGTAGAACCTTCACGTGTATTCAACTTATTCATATCCTTCAGTACCTGAACCGATATGCTGACCGATGTTGCACTAAGAATGACGCCCATAAACATAGCATTATGATAAGCAAAACCAAACATTTCTCCAATGGCGAAACCACCTAGAAAAGGTAAAATAATACCTCCGACGGCTACTGCGAAAGCTGATTTCCAGTTTTTGCGCAATTGATCCAGATCCGTCTCAAGCCCAGCGATAAACATTAATAATAGAACACCGATCTCCGAAAAATAATGAATAAACTCTCCATTCTGAATCCATCCCAGTACCGCAGGACCCAGTATAATACCGACAATTAGCTTACCCAGTACCGACGGTTGTCCCAGTCGCACAGATAAATCACCAGCTAGCTTGGTGAATAGTATAATCAGCATAAGATATAGCACAAACTCCATGTTTCATCCACTCCCTTGTTGTATATAAGAACTGCCAACCAGGGACATCCCAAGCCAAAAAAAGACAAAGAGGAGCCCTTGTTGACAGGCTCCTCCAAAAAACAAAAAATTATTCAATTTAACATTATTAAATATATTATAACCGTAATATAAAAGACTGTAAACAAGATACGCCGATAATATACAATATGCAAATTTTAGTTAATAAAGAATCAGCTCACTATTTTAGATAGAACACTTCGTTTAAGGGCTGCATCGGCACCTCATTATTGAAATCAAATGAGCCTTCAACCATCTTTGAAGTAATGGCATTCCATCGGTTGCAGGCGTCACTTTTAGCAATGTAATCGAAAGCCGCTTCAGTATCCTCACATTCAAAGCAATAAAAAAACTGATTGCCATTCTGAAAGATAGAATAGTTAGAAATACCAGCCTTACTGTGCTCCTCCAAAACTTCTGGCCAAGGATTTAAATGCATGGCTACATACTCTTCCAGACATTCTTCCTTCACCCGCCATGTCCAAGCCAATTTATTGCTGCTCATCTGTTCATCCTCCTAGAAATGTCCTCTATTGTACATAATAAGAATCAAATACATTTGATACCTATTATTGTACCTGAAGGAAACAGGTCAGGCTATGAATATCTAACTTTCCATATCAAAATACCTAAGCGTTGATTCCTGCTTGGCTTGGACGGAGAATGGCAGAACCAATTGCCAGCAGCACAGCAGCCATAAGTCCTAAGATGGCAAAAGGTAACCATAATTCATTCCAGCCACCTCCAGTTGCAGCGATATCAACGGCTTGGATGGCCCATTTTTGCGGAACAAAATTAGCAGCCTTTTGCATATAGTCCGGCATAATGGATAAGGGCCAGAAGCAGCCTCCAAGCATACAAGTGGGTGTGATAATAAGGGAATTCAGCATACCAGCATTATTAGGATTACGAATTAACCCGGCTACTGTACTCGCGATCCCCATAGACACCAGCATAAATGCCGCAAGAACAAGGAAATATAGATAGATTGGAACTTCATAATCATAGTGCAGCACCCAGCGACCTAAAGCCAGCACTACGACGATCTGAATCATGCCGACCATGAAGCTGCCCAGAAAATTACCAATCGCAATTTCGTAAGAACGAACCGGAGCACTGAACATCCGCATCATGGTTCTTCCTTTTCTATCATCCATAATCAAGGATACAGAGCTCGTGACTAGGCTCATGAGGAACATTAGTGTTAAACCTGTAACAACTCCTAGTCCCTCCCGAGGATACAAATTATAATCGGTTCGAATGCTGCCTATACTATGCTGTTCCGCTCTTTGCATAACAGTAGTGAACTGTGCGTCAACGTCATTAGATCCTTCATTTGCTGCTCCAATAGTCGCGGCGGTACTCCGCATCTCATCAGCAATCGCACTTGCTTTTAATTTGATCATAACAGAAGTTTCATTCGTCTTAAGCTCATACACACTAATTTGTGGTTCTTCCCCGGCAAGTAGTGCTGAAGTGAACCCTGCTGGAATCAGAATCCCCGCTTCTCCATTCTGATCTATAACACCTTCTCTTAAAGCAGTCTCGTCATTCTTTTCTACAAATTTATATTCACCGGAATTTTTTAGTTCAGTGAGCAAGTGCTTACCTGCAGCCCCGTTATCCATATTGGAATACAATACAACCGCTGGGTTCTCCCCCATCGTTCCAGTAACGGAAACAATACCTGCAAGTACAATACAAGGAAGCAGAATATATATAAGCACACCCTTCCTAGTACCAATGGTTCGTTTCACCATGTTCCAGCCAATCGTTAAGATTTTATCCATGATAACCCACCTTCCGGTACGAGATTGCTGCTGCACTGAACAACACTAGACAGATCAGCGATAGAACTCCCAAATTCGGCATGATTTGTGATACATCGGCATGTAACATCATTTTCAAAATCGCCTGCATTGCCCAATGGTTAATCGTAAACGCTCCTACAGAATTCATCCACGATTCAGAAAGGGGGGCCATCCCTCCACTAATGAAGGTCATACTTACTGTGAGCAGTGTAACGATATTTCTTGCGCTTGCTCCAGTCTTACTGAACATAGAAATAACGATAGATAATGTCATCGAAGCCACAATCATCAGCAGGCAAAATAGGAGCAACAAGCCCGGCCGATTTCCCCAATTTACACCGAAGAGCACATTCGTTAGAATAATAATCGCTGCGCACTGCACTATACTTACGACACCTACACCAAGCATTTTACCAATGAATAGCTCAGATCCTTTAACGGGCATTGAATTTATCCGGAAGAGGGTATGATTTTCTTTTTCATTAAAAAGAGAAGTACAAACCGTCAAGCCGCTATATAGCAGGAACATCAACATCATAGATACTGCATAGAACTGTGAAGAAGTATATGAATACCCTCCCTCGCTCAATTCTCCAAGTTTTACGGAAGGCTGATTACTGGTGGAATTAGGTGCCATAACGTTTAATGCTGCCGGACCCAGTGTCAAAGCTACAGACTGTTTATAATTAAGAGTCTTTAAAAAGTTATCGAATACCGTTCCTGCCACTCTATTGTCTGTACTTTTTTTGCCAAGTATAAACTCCAGCTGTGCGGCTTCACCATTCTGAACCTTACTATCAAAGCCTGGAGGGACAACAACCGCATAGCCATATTTTCCTGTTCGTAGACCGCTTTCTGCTGCCTCTCGACTATTTACTATAATCGGGGTAATAATATCCTTAAGTGATGTTGATTTCAAAAAGCTGTCCATCATCGTTGAGCTCTCATAGCCTTCGCCAGAAAGATTAACAACAGCCACTCGCACAATATCGATATTAGAGGAGCCTCCTTTATCACCAACGACACCGGAGAGCGAAGCACCTAAGAGAAAGATCAACAACAGGGGCAGTAAAAACATATTTAATATCATAGAGCGTGAGCTAAATAATCTTCGCAGCTCATAGATCATAATCGTCCAAGTATTCATCAAAATAACCCCCCCCTTTTAGTCTCGTAAGGTACGTCCGGTCAAGCTTAGAAACAATGTCTCCAGATCAGGTTCTTCAATATTTAGCGAGCCGATAATCCCCTTATGTTTGGCAAAAATAAAAAGGATATCCTGCAGTTCCCCTTGTGAAGAGGGCAAGTACAGCTCGACTACTTCTTCCTTTGCTTCTACGCGTCTAATTCTAGGGTGAAGCGCCAGCTCTTGGATAAGCTCCGGTGTGATATTAGCAGCTTTAATGACGATTTTTTCTTCCTTGGCAACGCGTTCCCGCAGTTCCTTCTCTGTACCACAAGCAATGATATGTCCTTTATCCATGATGGCTACCCGATCACAAATGGCTGCAACCTCCTCCATATAGTGACTGGTATAAATAATAGTTGAGCCGAGCCGATTCAGCTCCTTGACCGATTCAAGGATATGATTGCGAGATTGTGGATCGATCCCCACCGTAGGTTCATCCATAATAATCAACTTTGGACGATGCATGATGGCGCAGGCAATATTCAGACGTCTTTTCATTCCCCCGGAGAATGTTGAGGGCTTCTCTTTAGCACGATCGCTAAGACCTGTGAAAGCAAGAGCCTCTTCAACCCGTTCTTTCAAAAGCTTGCCGCGCAAGCCATATAATCTTCCGAAAAAGGTAACGTTATCCGCCGCTGACATCGTGTCGTATACGGCCAACTCCTGTGGAACCAAACCAATTCTTTTCTTCACCTCAAGTGATTTCGAAGACACAGGCAGACTGTCGATGACAATGTCTCCTCCGTCAATTTTAAGTAAGCCACAGATCATACTGATCGTTGTACTTTTACCCGCTCCGTTCGGGCCAAGCAAGCCAAAGATTTCCCCTTCTTCTATCGTCATATTCACATGGTCCACTGTTAATTTACCTTCATATCGTTTCACCACATCGGTTAATACGGCGATTGCCATTCGATCATCTCTCCTGTCATTTGCGCTTCTATATTTCCAATTTTATACTACTTTTCATCCTACAGGAGGTACGAAAGGTCATCTTTTGAAGGTGACTAAAGTCATCTCCTGAAGTAGTAGGTTAATATGCTAAGATTAGAAGAAACCCTGTAAAGGATGTCTTAGGCGTGACTAGAGAGCTGAATCTATTGCGTTACTTACTCATTATAATTCCAGCTTGTATTAGCATTTACATCTATCCATATGCCGATTATGGAATCTTCACACTGCATATTCTGATGCTTCTATTCCTTGTGGTCATGGTACCAAAGCTGCCCCAATCCCTTCATCCCTTGATAAGCATCATTGAAGTACTATTCACCGCCTGGTTATGCTACCAATACGGCAGTATAATGATTTTTCCAGCGATCTCGGCCTTACTTTATTATTCTAGACTTCAGCCCCAAGCCGTGCCGCTCGTGTTTACGGTTGTGCATCTGATTACCCTGAACATAGCGCTTCGGGATTCTCCACAGCTCATCATTACGTTCATCAACATTACTTTTCTGCTCATCGCCTATCTCAACGAATTATTACAGCGGGCTGGTCGGGGCCGTGAAAATACTCTCCATCTATACGATGAGCTCCGGAAAAAGCATTTCGAGCTGGATGAAGCCCGCAACCGACTGCTGGAGTTTAACACCCAAATAGAAGATGCAGCCCAGTCCAAAGAACGGGTCCGCATCTCCCGCCAGCTCCATGACGATATCGGTCACCGCCTGATTCGCATTAAAATGATGATGGAAGCCGCGCTGCACACCTTACCCACCTCGCCTGAGAGCGGAATGCAAATGATGGAGCTCATTCGAGATCAGCTGTCAGCTAGCATGGACGATATGCGCTCCGCAGTGAAGCGTATCAACTATACGCCACAACTAGAGGGTGCTTACGCGTTAGATCGTCTGCTTGAGGAGACAGGACGCGATACGGGAATCGAGACCTCATACCAAGTACTTGGGATACCTTATCCGCTATATCCTAGTATCCAGGTGATCTTGTATAAGAACGCCCGTGAGGCCATAACCAATGCTCTGCGTCATGGAAAAGCAACAGCAATCTGGATTACGGTCGACTTCAGTCATACTGGAATTACGATGGAAGTTAGCAACAATGGAACACTTTCCGAAGAGAATAAGCTAACTACATTGCCGGGAAGTGGTGGTGTCGGAATGAAAGGAATGTTAGAACGAACGCATTTGATCGGCGGAACCTTGGAACTGCGGCAGGAGTCTCAATTCACAGTTGTTACACGATTGCCCATTTATAAGCAGGGAGAGATTGTATAGGGAAGATAGTACCCATGGTTATATAGAAAACTAAATTCGATCAAGGAGACTTGCTAATGATTAAAGTGATGATTGTAGATGACGACCCTTTTATTCGCCAAAGTCTAAAGCTACTACTAGAATTGGACTCGGAGCTTAAAGTGGTCGGAGCTGCGAGTGATGGAAACGAGGCCTTGAGCTTACTCCAGACTGGAGATGTAGCTGATGTGGTTCTGATGGATATACGGATGCCGGGCTGTGATGGTGTTGAAGGAACAGAGAAAATTAAGCAGGCTTTTCCTCAGGTTTCGATACTGATGCTAACTACTTTCGATGACGATGAGTATATCATTGAAGCGCTACGTAACGGAGCCAGTGGATACTTGCTCAAAAACATACCGCCAGACCGTATCATACAAGGCATCAAAACGGTCAATGAAGGTAATATGCTAATTCATCCCGATATCGCGCGCAAACTGGCAACCTTCCTACAGCCTGCATCCCGTCCTGAATCTCCACAGGCACAGCCGCTGGAGTCCTTCGGACTGACTAAAATGGAATTGGCTGTCGTCGCCTCTATCGCTGAGGGGCATACCAACAAAGAAATCGCCGGACATCTGTTCCTAAGCGAGGGTACGGTCAAAAATTACATAACGGATATTCTAAGCAAATTACAGCTGCGAGATCGAACGCAAATCGCGATTTTCTATTTAAGAGGTGGGCGGGGGTGAAGTAGGCGGTTTGTTCAAGTTGATTTTAAAATCTTCTATTTTTGTTTTCTTTCAAGAAAACAAAGCTTCCTGTTTCACAGAGATGACTAATAAAGCTTCATTTTCAGTCTTGGTCAATTCTTCTTTTGACAATTGTCCTGATATTAAAGTTAGTTGATGCATACCTCCACAATCGCCATACTACAAAAAAAGCCCGGACTCTATTTCCAGAGTCCGGGCTTAACTTTAGCTATCCTTCCGCTGATTCCTTCTTGGCTTTAGCGGCTTTGTTCCGTTTGAGTCGGCCGTTCGGAAGATTGCGGCTGCGAGTACCTGTCTTCATCGCGATGATACTGAAGATGCTAGAAGGCTTCGCCTCCGCAGTAACCGCTCCATCTGTCTCCGGTACCAGAATGATCCCGAGCTGATGATGGTCCCCGTCGTAGATAGGGCTCTGAAGGTATTTGCTCTCCCCTTCACGGTTCTGCACCTCCAGCTTGCAGAACGCTGGATTCATGCGCAGCGCCTCATGTAGCTGCGCGGCATCGGTCAACAGGACCCCGTTGACCTTCAGTAAGATCTCGCCGGGCAGGATGCCCAGCTCCTGCCCGGGACTGCCCGGCAGCACGGCCAGCACCTTGCGGCCGCGCGGTGGATGTACGAAGATGGGGCTGATGCTGCGCTCTTCCAGAGCGCTGTACCAGCTTAACCCTTCGTGCAGCACCATTGCTGCGAGCGCCGCGAGCAGGGTCAGCGGGCTCCACCAAGCGGCAAGCAGGCTTAAGCCGAGCAGGACGATGCTGTAGATCAGCAGCCGTCCTGAAGTGCGGGCCGCCTTGCGCCCGGGCAGCATGCCCTGCGTCATCTCGCTAAAGCCGATGATGACGGGCAAAGAGACAATGCCAAGCCCGCCGCCCAGCAGCGGCTGCCATGGCAGATCCGTTCCTGCACCCGAAGGGATCAGCAGGAACAGCGGCAGCGGCCAAAAAGCCTGCAGCTGATAGCCGCCGACAACCATGCCGCGCTTGCCCTTCAAAAAGAGGGGCGTCGCAAGCTTCGCCCCTTGCCAGCGGGCCAGCAGCGCCTCCGCCATGTGCAGCAGCGCAGCTAGCACTAGCAAGGCTGGAATATCCATCTCCCGTATGGCTGTTGTAATGTTCCCGACCGTTCCGCTATGTAAGGCATCTGGAAAGAAAGACAGTACAAATTGAATCACGCCCAGTAGACCTATAGAATAAGCAAAACACAAATACCTCACACGCAATAGCGATAACAGCACACTAACTACCCAAATGCAGGCTACAGCTGTACCTGATAAGGAAACCCCTAACAATATGGCTGCAATAGAAACCACTAGTCCCATCACCAGCCCGCTCCACACCGTTCGCCACGTTTCTTGACCCCAGCTATGTAACTTCACATGAATCAGCTTGCGTTCTAATGCCACCTGCCGACGGTAATACAATGCAATAAATATAATAGCAATATAATAATATGGCTGGATCAGCAAGTGTAAGAACGCAGTGCCCAAGCTTCCTAACAGTTCCTGAATCACATTCAAACTGTTCGTCACACTCCTTCCTTATCTACAAGAAAACTTTCATGAACCCTTGTTCACATACCAGAATAAATGTTCAGCCCTCTTATTCATACCTGTAAAGTGCAGCATTTTGTACAGATATCCTCTTCATTATACGCGAATACTGCAAATATACAGGAATAACCTCACCTATGGCTCGAAGGCTCCGCTACTGATTAGCCAACCATCAGCATTGAGCTACACCGTGTGTACGCTTATACCCTTGATCGATTCTTACAATTATAAAAAAAAGAAGGCTGAATTCAGCCTTCTTACTTTTTCGACGCTGCCGCCTTAATTTCCTTCTGAATTTCAGCAATCCCTCTATTCCGTTGGTTGTCGTTGGCAGGATCCTGAATCACTTTGATCAGTGCCACCTCCAGCGCCTCCGCCGTCTTGACATCAATCATGCCTGTGACTTGAAGTTTCGCTTCACTTTGGAATTTCTTCACTGCATTCTTAGTGCCAGCATCGAAATAGCCATCTTTGCGACCCGGCTTGTAGCCTAAGCCGTCCAGCATCGTCTGTGCACTCTTCACATCAGCATTGTTCATGTTATATTGCAGTGTCACACTCTTGTTAATCGGAGCCACTGAGAAGTAATCCGGCTGTGCTACTGCGATATCCGGTTTAATCCCCTTGCCGTGAATCCACGTGCCGTCCGGTGTAAGCCATTTAGCAATAGTAACCTTCAGCAAGCTTCCGTCTCCGAGCTGTTTATCAAAGCTCGTCTGCACCGTGCCCTTACCAAATGAATTATCACCAATAAGCTTAGCTCCTGCTGACTGCTGCAAGGCACCCGCCAATATTTCTGAAGCGCTCGCGCTACCTTTATTCATCAGCACTACCACAGGATAAGCCTTGCTCGAGCCCTTGGAGGTACTAACTTCGCGTTTTTTATCTTTGTATTCTATTTGAACTATGTTTTTGCCGGCTGGAACGAACTCTTCAGCCATTTCAATAACAATCGGGAGAACACCGCCCGGATCATTACGGACGTCAATGACCAGTCCCTTCATACCTTGCTTCTCTAGCTTTCCAAGCTCTTCCTTGAATCGTTCTGCGGTATTTAGGGAGAACTGAGTAACCTCGATTACCCCTACTCCGTCTTTTTCCATGGTCGAGTAGACCGTCTCAAGCTTCACATCATCCCGGGTAAGTGCGAACTCCAGAGGCTCTGCAGAGCCGGAACGTTGTATTTTCAAAGTAGCCTTACTACCCTTAGGTCCGCGTATCTTCGCAACAGCAGCATTTAGATCCATGCCTTCCAGCGATTCTCCGTTAACGGACAGAATAATATCTTTGGCCTGAATTCCTGCTTTTTCCGCAGGTGAACCCTTAATCGGGGAGACCACGACTACCTTGCCGTTATCTGAAGAGACTTCCGCACCGATGCCTGAGAAGGAACCTTCAATGCTTTCTTCAAACTTCTCGGCAGTTTCTTTAGCCATATAATTGGAATAAGGATCGCCTAGCGCTTCCATCATACCGTTGACAGCACCGTCTATCAGCTTCTCCCGATCTACTGTCTCGTAGTAATTACTCTCAATCAGACTGAGCGCAGTCCCAAGCTTCTGAGATTCCTTTTCTTGTAGACCTGTCACCTGCAACGCCGAGGCCAGTCCTTGTCCTGCAGCTTGTCCAAAGACATGAGTATAACCCGTCACGCCCAAGGTTACTAAACTACCACATAGCAAGGCGGCGACAATCATAAACGCCGCTGTGCTTTTTTTCAACATGATTTTCCCACCGTCCCTTCTTGTCCATCTCGTAAACAACACCTATGTCCGTCCTGAAAGGTACGGTATCCATTCCAGTATATACCGTACAATCAAATAATATGAGTTATGAGTTCCTTAAAAGTTAGAGATATGGCATAGGATTTACTGTCTTACCATCAATCCGCACTTCGAAGTGAAGGTGAGGACCCGTTGAATTACCTGTGGAACCAGATTCAGCGATCACATCTCCGCGATTGACTTTATCCCCAGAACTAACCCTAATACCGCCTTTACGTATATGTCCGTAGAGGGTCCAAACTCCGCCTCCATGGTCAATAATTACACAATAGCCGTAACCACTCCACCATTCAGCTAAAATAACCGTTCCGGAATCCGCTGCATGAATACTGGTTCCTTGCGGAACCGCAAAGTCGACGCCAGTGTGCACTTTGCCTTTCTCACCTGTGATCGGATGTGTCCGTGGTCCAAAGGAGGATGAGATTCTTGCCGACCCTACAGGAAGTAGAAACGGTCCGTCTCCACCTGCATAAGCCGTTTCATTCGAGCTGGAGCTTGAACTGCTGCTTCTCTTGCTGGCAGCAGCCTTCTTGGCAGCCTCCGCAGCTCGACGAGCTGCTTCCGCCTTAGCTGCTGCTGCTTTACGAGCAGCTTCCTCAGCCTTGATCTTATCCTTTTGCGTTTCCAGTGCAGAACGTTCGCTTGCCAATTTGACCAGCTTCTCATTCTGCTCCTCACTCAAATCATCGCTTTCTTGAATTTGCTTATCATAGAATGCGATAAGCTCTTGCTTCTCCGCTTCTTTTTCCTTGAGCAGACTTCTCTGTTGCTCCAAAGAAGTGTACAACTGCTTAGCTTGAGCATATTGCCCTTCAAGCTCCTGTTTCTTTTCTATCACTGTCTGCTTGTCCAGCTTATGTTGCACCAGTAGCTCCTGATCCTGATCCACGATCATCTTAAGTGAATCTGCACGGTCTAGGAAATCAGCAAAGCTTGTCGAAGAGAGTAAAACATCCAAGTAAGAAACCGCTCCATCGGTATACATTAGCCGCACACGAGACCCCAAGACTTCCTCTCTTGAAGCGACCCGCGCCTCTGCTTTATCCAACTCCGTTGCTGTAGCATTCAAAGATTGCTCTGTGTCGGAAATTTTGGTTGAGATTTCGGTCATTTTACCCTTAACTTGATCTACCTGCTGCAGTACGTACTGCAGATTGAGATTCGTCTTATTCTTATAATGCTGTGCTTCCTGCGTTTGGGACGCCGCTTTCTCCTGCTGCGCCTTAGCTTCCTGCACCTCTTTTTGCAGCTGCTTTAACTGCTTATCGATTTCGGCAACACTTGTTTTTTTGGCATATCCATCAGAGGGCTGGAATATAGTGACAGCTAGTAACATTACGGCTAGTCCGGCGGCAATCTTCTTCAACTCGCACTCCCCATCCTTCACTTTTTAATATTAAACTTTTAAGAACTTTCGAATAGAAACCGTACTTCCCCAGACGCCGATCAGCACGCCTAGCCCAACTAACACACCGACGATTTGCATCCAAATATCTCCGAATGGAATCAGCTGCAATTGGAGCATTGGATCTCCCTGTACGGAGGACTCCAACCCGCTGTAACCCAAATACAAGATACCAGAGGTGACAAGTGATCCGATCAATCCGATCAGTGCCCCTTCTATAAAGAAAGGCCAGCGAATAAAATAATTTGTCGCGCCAACCAGCTTCATAATACCAATTTCCTTACGACGGGCAAGAATCGTAACCCGAATCGTATTGGAGATGAGGAACATAGACATGAGTGCAAGACCTGCAACAAAAATAAAACCAATATTACGTACAGCGCGCGTTATTTTGAACAAGGTTTCTATCGAGCCCTTGCCATATTTCACTTTGTAAATAGGCTCCTCGGTATGTGTCTTGTTGAGTGCTTCAATCTTTTCTGCCACAAAGGCTACTGTAGTAGGTTCAACAACTTCTACCTTAAGCGTATCGGGGAGAGGGTTATTGTCTTCATCGAACCCTTCCAGAAGCTCCGCTGCGTCCTCACCCATGTCTGCACGGAGATCTTTAAGTCCTTGGTCCTTGGAGATGAACGTAATCTTGCTGACCTCCGGCATATTGCCAATTTCAGTCTGCAAAGTCTCACGCATTTTCTGGTCTACATTCAGTGCTAAATGCACATTAATCTGTACCTGACTGTCTGCCTCATCCGCTACAGCATTCACATTAAGAACAAGAAGAATAAATACACCTAGGACAAAAAGAGAGACGACGATGGAAGTGATCGAAGCAATCGACATCCAGCCATTACGGAATACGCTTTTGAAGCCTTCCCGCACATGTCGCAAGAAGGTTTTAAAACTCATAGCCATATTCCCCTCTCGCTTGGTCTCTCACAATATTTCCGTTCTCAATCGCAAGCACCCGTTTGCGCATTTTGTTCACGATATCTTTATTATGGGTAGCCATTACAATCGTTGTTCCACGAAAATTAATTTCGTCCAGCAGTTGCATTATGCCCCATGAAGTCTCAGGGTCCAAGTTGCCTGTAGGCTCGTCCGCAATAATAACAGAAGGGTTGTTAACAATAGCCCTTGCAATTGCAATCCGCTGCTGCTCGCCGCCAGAGAGCTGTGAGGGCTCACGATTCGCTTTATTTTTGAGTCCAACCAGATCGAGAACTTCATTCACACGTTTCTTGATGACCTTCTTCGGCGCTTCAATAACCTCCATGGCAAAAGCGACATTTTCATAAGCCGTCATCCTTGGCAATAGCCGAAAGTCTTGAAATACAACGCCGATATTACGGCGCACATATGGGATTTTACGTTGTTTAAGCTTCCCTATGTTAAAGCCTCCCACAGAAATTTGACCCTTAGTTGGCACTTCTTCTCTATAAATCAATTTCATAAAAGTAGATTTACCCGCGCCGGATGGACCGACAACATACACGAATTCATTGCGGTCAATTTTTACTGAAACTCCTTGCAGTGCGTGAGTTCCGTTAGGGTAGGTCTTCCATACATCTTGCATTTCAATCATTTTCTCACTTCCCAATTATGACATTTTCCACTTGTTTGAGTCGACAGGGTCCAGCTTAAGTTTCCATAAACTTCAATATTTCCGCAATGTATCTATTGTAACAAATCTGTAACCGATTGAGTACCCCGTAACTGCTCCACTATTCGAAAGTTTTGTAGTGTCTGTACATATAAATAGAAAAAGCACCTACGGTGCCTGCTCGCAGATGCCATCCAGGAAGGGGATTAATCATGAAAAAAATTCATCTGGCCCTTATAGTAGTCACTGCACTCATTCTTATCGGCTCATTAATATATGGGGGACTTCATCTATATAGCCACAATAACGCGCTTCCAAAAGGTACAACCCTTGCCGGATGGGAGGTGGGCGGGCTGAACATCTCTGAGGTTCGTTCCGAACTGGAGGAGAAGCTCCATGCCCTTGAATCTGTCCCCCTCATTCTGCAGGTAGAAGGGAATTCTGAGCTTACCCTCAATCTTAAACAAGCCGGAATGACCTATGCGGCCGCGGCTTTTGAAGAAGGACTACAGGATCTCACAGAAGGCCGTCTATGGGATCGGGTAAAAGCCCGTTACAGCTTCCCCCAGAATTGGAGTCTTGAAGCCCATCTGAATATCGCTCAATTAAAGACCATCCTAAGTCCTGCTTGGGAGAGAGAATCCTTTGGAGATCCGGTCGATGCTACGCGGCGAATTACGGGGGATGATCGTGTAGTGTATACGCCCGAGAAGACTTCTCTTGAGGTAGACTGGACAGGAATGGTCACCTCACTGTCGGCTGCCGCTCCCACTCGGTTTAATCGTCTGATTACGCTCCAGGAGAAGGGGATTACTCTGGAAGTTCCATTAACTATATTACAGCCGGATATCACCCTAAACGCATTAAAAGAGCAAGGCATTGAGCGAAAAATCATGCAATTCAGCACCTCACTCGGCGCCAGTGGACCTGGACGAATCTACAACGTTGAATCAGCGGCCAAAGCTGTGAACGGAACGGTGCTCCCACCTGGAGCGGTCTTTGATTATGGCAAAGCTATTGAAAAAGCAAAAATAGAATATGGCTTCCGCGAAGCGCCAGTCATTGTGAACGGTAAGCTACAAGCCGGTGTCGGCGGCGGAATCTGCCAAGTGTCCAGTACACTGTACAACGCCGCTCTTCGTACTGGACTAGAGATTGTGGAGCGCCGCAATCACTCTTTGCCGGTCAACTATTTACCCAAGGGCCAGGATGCGACGTTTGCTGAGGGCTATATTAACTTCCGTTTTCGCAATACGACTGGCAAATATCTTGTCATTAAAGCAGCTGTGCAAGGCCGTTCACTAACGATTAAGCTCTTCGGTACCTTTCCGCAAAATGTTACTTATAAAGTCCATTCACAAATCGTAGAGGTGCTGCCTCCAGTCGACAAGTACGTAAACGACCCTTCCCTCCCTCGCGGAGGTACACGTGTTATTCAGAACGGGAAAACTGGCTATGTTGTTGAAACCTACAGCACCCGGTTAGTTGACGGTAAATCCACTGAGGTAAAAAAGCTGTCCCGCGATGTGTATTACGCACAAAAACGATTAATCGCCATCAATCGTGGAGGCGTGAGCAAATCCGTTATTCCAGAAGCACCTAGAAAGCAGTTGGTAGAGGACGGCGTTCGAAGTGAATAGAGTACTTACAAAAAAACGGCCAGACCTCGTGAGGTTCTGACCGTTTTTGCTTGTGAATCTATTTTACCTGTAGATGACCTTTCTCGCCTTTAAAATTTACGATTCGGGGGTACATTAGAAATAGACCTATAATCAGAAAGGATGAACACCATGTCAACAGTTCTTGTAAATGATCTTTCTAATATTGTCCGCAGTGCGCCTGCTATTTTCGCCTCACGTACTTGTAGAGAAGCCCTTCGCGTAATGTTCCAGCATCCAGAATCGAAATGTATTGTCGTCTGTAATGCTATGAATGAACCACTTGGATTATTAATGAGCGAACGTTTCTTTTTAAAAGCTACAGGAAGATCAGGGATAGATATGTTCTACAAAGAACCTGCCATGAAGCTTATGAGCAAAACACCGCTAGTCTATGATATCTCCACTCCACTTGATGTCGTATTCGCTACTGCTATGAACCGCCCAGATCCTATGAAGAATGATTGTGTCATTATTACCCGCAAAGGCAAATTCGCAGGTGTTGTTTATACCTCTGATCTTAAGCGCTGTTAGTTCATAACCCCTACCATCCTCTTTCCTCTAATACCTTTCCCTTTCCTCAGAAAAGAATATCCGGCGACATGTCGATTCTCCAGTATCCCTCCACTTTCTTCAGCTTCACATACACCGACTCACTGCTTCCCTGCGCTTCTGGATAAGGAACGGTCAGTTCAAATTCAGCGGTTGTCGCAGTCTTGGACAGCATGCGGGCGGTGGCTTTTTCATACATTAATAGATTGCCCACATCTGCATTAACCTGCGACATTCTTCCGTTATGCTCTAAAAACTGTGTCTGTACATAATAAGCCGCAGCGTTGTGAGTGTACGCTTTTTTTATGTAATTCATTAGTTTCGTCTTGGTGCCAAGATCACTGGAAAGATAACGGTACTCCTGCGCTTTATATGTGAAGGTTTCTATCGGGAAGATATTGCCGCCTCGATTGCTATAGAAATAAAGAGCTCTTGCATGGACTACGAGCGGAATGATACTTTTCACCGTCAAATTATTGATGGTAGCAGGGCCCTCTTTCCCAGGCGCAGACACAGCTACCTTCTTGATTTCCGTACTTCCTGCTGACGGTGAAGCTGCCATAGCTCCCCCACTTGCTGAGATCAGGCCTATGGAAAGGGCCAACGAACCAATCATCCACTTTTTGTTCATTCGGAATTCCTCCTTTGTCATCTGAAAAATACAGGCGATAGCCACTGTTCCAGCTTATGCACCCCGCAAGCTAAAATACCCAATAAACAGGGAAATGAAAACGCATTTATATATTTTCGGTAATGAAAAAAAACCACCCTTCTGTTTTACAGGAAAAGTGGAGTTTTATAATTGTGCAATTGTTTTATTGCATGGGTGAGATTTCTAATTCGATGTTGGAGTAACGGCTTCGTAAAAAGCTGTGAAAGCCACGTTAGCAGTCAAGATACTTTCTGGAGTGTTCGCAGAACGCTCTTCATAGGACTGTTGGAAATTAAACGAGTCAACATTCACGATACGCGGCAGCTTCTGCAACTCCTCCATCCATTGTCGTATCCCGGTATACGTACCTTCTATGACTGCGGTCATTTTGATCTGTTTGACGGTAGGGAACAATACTTCTGCTGAGCCTGTCATTTGCTGAATCGGATTAGCCTCATCCAGAATAAAGCTAACGTCTCTTAGCCGCGCTTCTGAGGAGGTGCTTACTCCCCACAAATCAATGATCAAACCTTCGCTTTCATCGCCTTTTGGGAGTGCTACTAGAAGTTCCTGTTGTTCTGAATCCACAGAAGCAGCATTGCTTTTCAGTTCATTAATTTTAGCTTGGAGAATCTCCGCTTCTTTTTCAAGCTGGCTGATCTCAGCGTTCTGTGCGGATATTTCTTTATTGGTCGGTTGAACCCCCAGCATATAAAAGGCAAACAGCACCAAGAACAGAATCAATACACCTAGTACGATTGGAGAGCGATACTTATTGAACTGTTCCATCGCTATTCACCTCCTCTTGGCTTGCATCCGTTCCATTGGCCTGTTGATTATTAGATAATAAGTTTACTTTATAAATCGCTGTATACATATTTAAAGAATTTGTTCCAGCATTCTGACCGGCCGTTCCTTCAGTCAGCTTCGAAATTGAGGCGTCCACTGTAAAAGACATTTGGCGAAGTTGTCTTAAATAATTAGAAGCATCCACCATAGCTGGTACGTTTACAGTCAAGTCAATAGCAGTGCGGTAGGTGTAGTTAATATCAAGGATAACAGCACCCGGTGGCAACCCTTCAACTAATTCATCCAGAATAGGAACAGCAATTACCTTACTATTCTGAATCTTCTCGATAGCTACCTTCCGATCTAACTGCCCAGGTCCGCTGTTCTTAAGTTTACCAAGCTCTACCTGTAGCATTAAACTGCGATCCTGCAAGCCCTGTAGCTCCTCTTTACCATTAGAGATTTGCCCCTTATTAGCTGAAAAATAAATCCCCGTCCCAATCGTCCCCACCAGCCAGATCGCTACAAGACCCATAGTCACATAGGGGAATAACAACGTCTCTCGGTCTTCTCTCGGCAGTAAGTCAATCGTATCCACGTTGACGATGCTTTTTAGAGCCGTCCCTGCGGCTACTCGATAATCATTTAGCTCGAGATCAGATACAGCATTTTTCCCCATCTGATCTAGGCTTATCGGTGTAATGTCGAGTTCTGCCAGCGACTGCTGAAGCTCTAGGTCTAGCTGTTTACGAATGGAGGGGGTACCTGTTATGACTAGGTTTTTGATACGAGTCGAACCATCATGTAAGCTGTACTGGTAGAAGCTAAGCATCCGCGAGATTTCCGCAGTGATCTCCACCATTTGCTCCGGTGATAATTGCTCTTCTACAGCTACTGCTGTTTCTGCCAAGACCTCACTGTCTGCCATGAATTCCATTGCCGTCGCCGCAACGTTTCTTCCCTTATGCAGATCAAGCAAGTTAATCGTACGAATGAATACCGGATTCCCGTTTCTGAACATATAAATGTCCATGACCGAAGGCTCTAGATTAATGAGCATCGTTTCCGCAAAGCTTTCCCCATGTCCAGTTGCTATACTTCGCGCCAGGGCCGTTGCCGAAATTTCAACACTGCTTATTCGGAGACCTGCACGCTCCAGAATTTCTACATAATCCTGTATCGATTTCCGCGGAGCAGCAAATACGAGCAAATGACTATGTTCCTCATCCACTTCGAGCGTCACGTAGTCGTAAACAGGATTTTCAAATGGCAAATGCAGCCCCGTCTCCACTTCGAGCTTTACGAGCTGCTCTACCTGTTTGTCGTTGGTACTTGGGATGCTCATTTTGCGGATGATGATCTGCGAAGGTGGAATAGACAAAGAAACCTTACTGCCCCTTAACCCTTCCTTCTTCACCCACTGCCTGACCCGATCATACAGCGCCTCACTATCCGCCACCTGATTCTCAATGATCATGCCTGGAAGGAGCGGAAGATACCGTTTTTTGCGGACTTCCCATGACTGTTTATTCTTAAAACTAATATAACGAATACCGGTAGCCTCAATTGAAATCCCGGCCACTTTAGGGCCTAATCCAAGCATATGATCGGTTTCCTCCTATCCGATGAGCGAGAGATACGCGCCAATGATGTGTGAACCATACCCGAAACTAATTAATGCACCTATTGCTAACCATGGACCAAAAGGAACCGGTTGTTTGCGTTTGATGATACCAAGCAGCATTAACAGTCCCCCGACCACACTTCCAAGCAGACAGGCCAGCAGAAAGGCCAAAATAACATTTGGAAATCCGATGACCAAGCCCAGTAGCGCAAATAACTTCACATCCCCAGCCCCCATCCCGCCTAACAACACAAAGGGAATTAGGATACCTCCTCCAAGGATAGCTCCTAACAAGTGATGCCATAACGGCCCCTCCGGAAAGAGCAATAGAAGAATGAGCAGCAGCGGCAAAAAGAACAGTAACACCTTGTTCGGAATCAGCATGTACTTCAAGTCAGAAACTGTCACAATAACCGTCAGACTCACAAGCACAAATCCGACAACTCCCTTACCTGTCAGCCCAAACTGCAAGTACACCCATAGAAAAAGCAAACCCGTTGCAGCTTCTCCTAGCGGATATAAAGGCGACACCCTTGTGCCGCAATAACGACACTTGCCTCCTGACAGCAGGTAGCTTATCACCGGAAACAAATCCCGCGACTTTAGTCGTGTATTGCAGTTCGGGCAATGTGACGGTGGATTGAGCAAGGATTCCTTAGCTGGCACACGCAGTGCCACTACGTTATAGAAGGAGCCCAGAATCAGACCCAGTAATGTGATGTAACTTGCGATAAATATTGTCATGGATGTCCTCTGTTGGCTTTCTGGATTTTAAAAAAGGAATCGGGAAGTCCGATTCCTAATGTTAAATTCTATAACTGTAACTTTATTATGAAAATCAAGGTTTAGGTGAAGGCTCTGCACTTAATACTTGGGCAGCCGTAAATTCTTTTTTATCGTCGTCCCCAGTTCCCCACTTAACGAGCACTTTTGTTAATTTGCCACTTGTGAAACTAACAGTACCGGAAGTTACTAGCTTTTTATTACTTGGTAAGTATAAACTTGCTTCTAGATACCCTTTAGTTTGAAGCCCACTCTCACCTTCTATTGAAACACTAGTTATTCCAGAGAAATCCCCGTCCTTCTCACCAATTATATACATTCTAGAGGCATCATAAATCTGACGAGCAGTAGCAACATCAGCATCTGCTCTGGATTTATTAATTACATTCCCAATCAAGGGTATAGCAATAACCGCGATAATCCCCAAAATAACAATAACCGCCAATAACTCGATCAGCGTAAACCCCTTTTGATTTTCCTCTTTACTCAATCTTCTCTTAATCGCTTGTGCTAACATTTTATTTCCCCCTCTAAGTGGTGTGTGATAATAAGGCCTATATTTTTTTGTTTCAATGAATCCCGCTACACTAATGATCCTTCCTAGTCAGCGCCAGCAAAGGATCTGCAACCCTGCCCCGCTCCCTCGGGCGTCACCCCTCTCAATATTCACAAGGAACCGCAAGGTTCACATATTACCGTACAGACTGAACATCGGCAGCATAATAGCGGCCACAATTACACCTACAACACCTGCTAAAAAAGCAATCAGCAACGGTTCAAGCAGTGACTTCAAACGATCAACCGTATTTTCCACGTCCATCTCATAGAAATCAGCTACCTTAGACAACATCGTGTCGAGCGCCCCCGTCTCTTCACCAATCGCAATCATTTGTGTAACTAGCGGCGGGAAGACCCATGCTTTTTTCAACGGTTCAGATAGTGGATTTCCTTGTCTCAGCGAATCTCCTGCACTACGGATAAAACCTCCAATGACCTTATTTCCTGCTACCTCTTCTACAATCACCAAGGATTGCAGGATCGGAACTGAACTGGCATATAGAGATGAAAAAGTACGCGTAAACTGAGCAATCGAGCCTTTTTGATTCAACTTGCCGAACACCGGAATTTTCAGTTTGGCATAATCAAGTGCGTAGGCACCCTTTTCTGTGCGTTTTGTAATCTGAAAAGCTATCACTAGGAGGAGAACTCCGAGTATCCAGAAATACCATTGACCTTGAATGCTTTTGCTAAGGGCCAATACCATCTTTGTAATCGCTGGAAGCTCTGCATTCATCGATTCGAACATCGTTACAAACTGTGGAACTATCGCCCAGAGCAGGTATATAACCGCTCCAATCGCCATCACCCCGACCGTAATCGGATAAGTAAGCGCAGATTTAATCTTCTCTGTCGTCGAGTGCTGCTTCTCAAAAAACATCGCTAACCTGTCGAGTGTCCCTTCAATATCTCCGGATTCTTCACCGGCACGGATCATGCTAACGAATAGCTGTGGGAAGATTTTTTTATGATCCTGAACGGCTTGTGAGAACGATATCCCGCGCATCAGGCTAGAATTCACATCTACTAGTGCTTTACGTAGTGGTTTGCTCTCCGTCTGTTCAGCCAAAATACGTGTTGCATCCACAATCGAAACTCCAGCACGCATAAGCGTGGCAAACTGCCTACAATAAATGATGAAATGAAGCGGTTTGACTGGATTACCAATATAAATATCCATCGATAGAATCGTTGTTTTGCGTTCGATCAGCGAGAATACTGTAAGGCCACGCTTTCGTAGTTCCTCCATCGCCGTGGGCTTATCCGTTGCGGTCAGCTTCCCTTTAATGGATTTGCCTGCAGTTGTTTTTACTTGATATTCAAAAAGAGGCATCAGCTATTCACCTCCGCCATAAATACCTTTGCTACAGCCGGGTGAATGAGTTCCTGTGATAAATACTCACGGATACTCATATCCAATGTATGCATACCTTGCGAGCGTCCGGTTTGCATCACATTTTTAATCTGATGTGTCTTTTCGGTACGAATGAGGTTTGCTACGGCAGGTGTATTCACTAAGATTTCTGTTGCACATATCCGCCCGCGTCCTCCTGCCCTTGGAAACAACCGCTGACTGACAACTGCCAGTAATACTGAGGCTAGCTGTGAACGAATCTGTCCCTGCTGATGACCCGGAAAAGCGTCAATAATTCGATCAATCGTCTGTGGTGCGTCTGTTGTATGTAAGGTTGCCATCACTAGATGACCTGTTTCCGCGGCAGTTACTGCTGCTGTAATGGTCTCCAAATCCCGCATCTCTCCAACGAGAATAACATCCGGATCCTGACGTAATGCGGCACGTAGTCCGCTCGCAAAGCTAGCTGTGTCACTACCCACTTCACGTTGATCCACTAGACAGGTTCCATGACTATGCAGAAATTCTATAGGATCTTCAAGTGTCACAATATGCTTGCTTTCGGTCTGGTTAATGTAATTCAGCATAGCAGCTAACGTAGAGGATTTACCGCTGCCCGTAGGGCCTGTAACTAGAATCAAGCCTTGTGGTTTGAGTGACAAAGTGGATAAAATTGAGGGCATCGACAGCTGTTCTAGACTCGGAATCTCTGCAGGAATTGCCCGGGCAGCAATACTAATCTCACCCCGCTGACGATAAACGTTCACCCGAAATCTCACACCGCTATCCAGCGGATAAGAAAAATCGACCTCACCTGCACTCCGAAATACTTCGTTTCGTTCACTGCCAAGCAGCGCTTCTGCCATTTCAACAGCTTCATCGGCTGTTACTGGTGCACCCTCAAGTGGGTAAAGCGTTCCATCCATACGTATAACTGGAGGCGAGCCTACAGAGATATGTAAGTCGGAAGCTTTGGAGGAGTAAGCTGTCTGCAAAAGTTGTCTTATATCCCGCGTATACATTGGCATCCGCTGCTCCCCCTAGATTAAAATGCGATTCACCTTATAGATCCTAATGTGAGACCGTCTCACGCATGACCTCTTGTAACGTCGTGATTCCCTGACTAACTTTGAGTAGTCCGTCATCCATCAGTTGAACAAGTCCACGCGCTTTTCCTGCGACACGCAGTTCTTCTACCGAAGCAGTGTTCGTAATAAGCTGCCGCAAATGATCGTCAATACTGAGTACCTCATGAATCGCTATTCGGCCACGATAGCCGGAACTGCTACAGCTACCGCAACCTCGACCGCGATGTAACTCATCTGCTGGCAGCCCTAAGCTACGTAACATAATCGCTTCCTGCTCAGACGGTTTGTAGGTTTCTTTGCAGTCGGTGCAGATTTTACGAACGAGCCGCTGCGCTACCACACCTATTAGTGAAGAGGCAATCAAGTAAGGCTCCACCCCCATATCTCGCAAGCGAGAGACGGAGCTAATCGCATCGTTTGTATGTAAAGTAGACAACACTAGATGACCTGTTAATGAGGCACGAACTGCAATTTCTGCAGTTTCCGCATCCCGTATTTCACCGACCATTACAATATTCGGATCTTGTCGGAGAATCGAACGTAGTCCCGCCGCAAAGGTTAACCCAATAGCCGAATTTACGTGCACCTGGTTTACACCCTCAAGCTGATATTCCACTGGATCCTCAACCGTGATAATATTTGCACTTTCTACATTGAGTTGATTCAGTGCTGAATATAAAGTTGTTGTTTTCCCACTACCTGTAGGTCCTGTAATTAGCAAGATTCCATAAGGACGAGCGATCATTTCTTTAAAAGCTTCCGCATTTCCTTCACTGAATCCCAAAGCATCTACAGATTTAACCCCAGTACTCAAATCTAGCAACCGCAGCACAATCTTCTCTCCGTGCATCGTAGGCAATGAGGATACACGAATATCTACCATTTTGTAATCAAACTGCATTTTGATTCGCCCATCTTGTGGCAAACGCCGTTCTGCGATATTCAGTCGCGCCATTATTTTCAGACGAGCGGTGATAAAGCCCTGCATCTGCTTAGGAATAATCCGCTCCGTCCGTAAGGTTCCGTCAATCCGGTAGCGGATCGTTAGATTATTCTCACCTGGATCCATATGTATATCAGACGCCCGCAGAGCAACAGCCTGCTGAATCATCTGGTTGACCAAACGCACGATTGGAGAGTCCTCGTCTGTAATCTCCGTTTCTTCTATTTCTTCTTGTGTAGGGAGTTCTACTAGCATCTGATTCATAGAATCACGCATCCCATAATGACGCGCAATCGCCCGCTGTAACTCATCTCTAGTAGAAATAGCAGGTTCGATTCTGAACCCTGTACTCATTCGCAGATCTTCTATCGCAAAATAATCCAGCGGATCGGCCATCGCAACCATCAGCTTACCTCCTTCTTTCAAGAAGGGAAGCACCTGATAACGCTTAGCCATACTTTCAGGAATAATCTGCGTAATCGCAGGATCAATCTGGTATTTAAATAAACTGACATGCGGAATGCCGAGCTGGAATTCAAGCACTTCAATCAACTGCTGCTCCGTGATATAGCCTTGAGAGATTAGCAGATCGCCAAGCTTACGCTTGCTTTTACGCTGTTCCGCAAGTGCTTCAAGCAGCTGTTCCTGCGAAATAATATTATTTTCTACCAGCAAATCCCCAAGTCTCTTTTTTGCGATGGCCATGTCCGTTCAGCTCCATATGCCGTTATTGGTTATACCTTTATGCCTACTAGATAATGGATAATACTTGGAATAAACGGAGGATAAATTACCAGTTCCATTTCTGCAAAATAAGAAGATTATTTTTTCCATAATTAAGGATCTCATAAATTTGTCAAACTAGCGTATTTTTCAATATACTTGGGACTTTAGTAATAAATTTATAGGTATATTTCAATAGATTTATGTTGTCTATCAATGCTGAATGTCCTAGAATGTATATAACATAGATTGGATAATTTTACAACGAATTCAGCTGAAAAAGCTGTCGTAAACTAGCATACACAACATACAATTCGACCATATCTACCAATAGTTAACAATCAGGGAGAGATGA
The DNA here is from genome assembly GCF_041956825.1 of Paenibacillus sp. RS8. Taxonomy (NCBI): domain Bacteria; kingdom Bacillati; phylum Bacillota; class Bacilli; order Caryophanales; family Paenibacillaceae; genus Paenibacillus; species Paenibacillus sp. RS8. The sequence goes on from NZ_CP168131.1 coordinate 980,464, forward strand.
ACATGAAATTTGCCAGTAACAAAAGGATCTATCTTTTTACAGTAACGATCTTGCTTCTCCTTCTCCTTCTGCTTGTTCTGCCACTCAAAAATCACTTCACGAATGTCGAAGCCAGTTCAAATGATTATCAGATTCGTATGCTTGAGGTTACGGAGAATGGAGTTAGCGAGCTTGCGTCTCTAAATACGGGAATATCTGACCTTACCATTGACACGATGAGTATGAAGCGCTTTGTGGCGCTGCGGGATGATCTGGACGGGAGATATGATGCGGTTTATATCGGGAAGGGGACTTACAGTACGAGTGGGGTTTCCGGAAAAGACCATAATACCAAAGCAGTTATGAATGACATAACTAATTTAAAAGCGAAAGAAATCACCGATTATTTTATTAATAAAGGGTTATACGTAATTTTCCACAAGCAGCCCTTCTCAACTCCAACACAAAACGGAATTTTATATAAGACCTTTAATACATACCAGGCATTAACTCCAAAATCTAATGTTCTATTCTTTAATGATTCTGAGTTAAATACCTTTATCTCTGAATTGAAAAAAAGTAATTCTACTTATTTGTCCAAAATGAAGCAAAGACCTCAACTAGAGATTACTAACAAGAGTCAAATTATCGAATACGGTTCTACTGTACCCAAGATCTATACGCCTGGCGACGAGCTCACGTTCAAGTTCAATGTTTCAAATGTTAATTTAGGAACGAACCCTATACTTGTTAAGCTCTATCTGGGCTTAGATAAGTCCACAAAAATGACTGAAGATCAAGTCGTTGCAACCACCTCCTTAAGTACTTCGACAACCGGAGAAATAAAATACAAACTTCCCAAGACTTATTCAGGCCTACTTTATTGGAAGCTAGAAGCAGTAGATTCTCTGAATCAAAAATCTCTAAGCGATTTCACTATCGGTACTATTCAATTTAAGGGCAAGAAGACAGTGGTCAATGTATTGCAGATCTTACCAGATGGAAATAATGACAGCAAACTTATTAATAATGAATTAGTTATGGATCCTAGCTATCTACAAAACGTATCTAAGGACTACGAACTAGTTATCGAAACAAAATCAATGACTCAGTTCAATGAATACATTAAAAGTAAGGAAAACTCTACTCCAAAATACGGCTTGAATGGCACATATGATATGCTCCTGTTTGGATTCCGGGATGTATACAATGAAAAAGCTCTAATTGATGAGCTCTCCTCGAATGCTGTATTAAATTTCATCAATGATACCAAGCAAAGTGTTATGTTCACTCACGATACTATTTATATTGCCAGCAACAACAAGAGTAGCCAATGGATTAATAAGTTCCAAGGAATCGCAGGTCAAACCAGCCCTCAATCCAATTTGGGCTTAAATGCTCCGAGTACATCAACCTCTGTTACTCCTGTGAACGATGGATTGCTAACTCAATATCCTTTTAATTTAAGCGAGCAAGATGATAAGAATAAGGTAGCCAACACACATAATCAATACTTTACCCTTGACTTAGAAGATTCCACTGTCATTCCTTGGTACAACATTACTGGAAGTAATCGGGATATTAACGACAGCTGGAACCACTACTATACGTACTCTAAAGGGAGTGTAACTTACTCAGGAACCGGACACATCATCGGAACATCTTATAATAGAACTCAAGCAACCTCTTTCCCAAAATGGGAACAAAAGTTGTTCGTAAACACGATGTACCGTGCATTTACAGGTGCCAATCATGCTCCAGAAATTACTGTGCATACACCTATGGACAAAAGCATTAAACCTTCTTACCAGAACCAACTGGTCGTCAGCTATACAGTCGATGACTGGGATTTGAAAGACAAGAACCTATTTACCAGTATTAAGTTTAAACAAAACGATAATGTAATTACCGGCTATACAATGAACGAGAAAGCAATTTTATCTGGAGAGACCGTTACGCAAACTTTTAACAATCCTCTTCCTGCAGGGGGAAATCTTCAAATTGAGATTACTGCCAGGGACAGACAAGGTGCAATCTCTACTAAAACTATAAATGTAACCGTTCAAAAAATCGAATCAAACCTTACGATTCAACGTACACAGTCTAACTCTACTGTTGAAAAAGGGAATCCGATCACTTTTACGTACACAGTAACGCCAAACGCTGTTCCTTATCTTGCTGTTGATCCAGGTGAGCAAGGGATTGAAGATCTAGTGATCTCAAACGTTCAATTTGAAGAGAAATTTCCGCCTAATCTGGAATTTAGTGATCCTCTTCCAGAAGGCATGAGTAAAAGCGGTACTTTAAGCGAGGGATATACTCTATCTAAAAATTTAGGGAACATTAACTATAAGTTAACAGAAAGTAACAACGTCAAATCTTATACACCAATAAACAATTCTGCTAACACTTTTAGTCTTACTGCAATTCCACAAGAAAAGAAGACATACCTATTGGATAATTCTAAGATTTATTATGATGAAATCCATGCAGCGACATCTTCATTCCCTGGATCCAATGCTCCAGTCTCATCACTGGGCATAGCTAATGATTATTCAATCTTTATGCTAGAGAACATTGATTTCCCAAACAATGGATTCACAAATAATTGGCGTATAGCAGCAGGTGGGAATATAAATATTGCATCATTTAGTTTAGGAGGTTCATTAACAAATGCCGATACTACTGCAACTGTTGTGGCAGGTAGAAACTTGACCTTAAATGGTGGTTCAATGAAAGGGATGGCCTATTACGGTGGCAATATAACGGCTCCAGCCTACCTTATTAATCAAACTCAGCATAAAGACAACTATATTGATTTTGCTGAGGTTGGGAAAAAACTTAAAAATCGTTCATTGTATTATGCAGCATTACCGGAGACGTCCAAATCAACCGATCTGTATCAGACCATTACTCTAAAGGGAACCGATCCTAAACTTAACGTATTTCATTTAAATCCAACCAATGGAAGTATTAATAGCCTGAGCATTGATACTCCAAGCACTTCCACTGACTGTTGTCAATATTTCCGGGGAAAATGTAACCATCAGCAATGGCACCAACACCCTTACAGGTGTAAGCAGTAAAAACGTGTTATACAATTTTTATGAAGCAACATCATTTAACCTACGCGGATACAAATTATATGGTACTGTTCTGGCTCCATTAGCAAATATATCTTTCACTGGTGATATTGTTGGCTCATTTATCGGAAAATCAATCTCAGGTTATAATGGTGGGCACAGTATCGATCTGTCTCCATTCACCGGAGATTTACCGAACCCTACACCAGTCACCCGAGAACGGGTAACAATAAGTTTCTCTCCGATTTCCTTTGAAGCTATCGTTAAAGTAGCGAACATTCAACTTCAAGATACAGTGATTCGGATAGATAGTGAACTGAAACTGCTACCGGTCATAACACCTGAAGATGCCAACAACAAAGAAGTCAGTTGGTTGTCTAAACAGTCGGATATAGTCTCTATTAGTGACACCGGAGTAATAAGAGGTCTAAAAGCCGGAGAAGCAACATTAGTGGTTACAGCTAGAGATGTAAGAAGCGATGGTAGCCACGTCTTTACTACTGCAAAAGTAAAAGTCGTTTCAGCTGATTTAACGATTACAGGAGCTAAGGACGCTATAGTCGGTGAGAAAGTTCCCTTCGAAGCTAGTTATGAGCCCTTTGATGAAACCATAATTGGCTACGAATGGTCCATCAAACCAGGGGCGAATTCAGCCGATGCTACAATAACTAAAAATACCGATCCATCTATTGGAAGTAAAGCAACCTTGCTGGCTAATCGATCTGGATCAGTGACAATTGTGGCCACAGTCAAAACTGATCGGAAGCCTAACGGTGCTATCTATTCAAAAGAACATACCGTTACAATTACAAATCCTGTTCGTGAGATACAAATTAATGGGAATTCTTTTGTAAACATCGGAAATGAAATACCGTTAAATGTGTCTGTCGTTCAACCTGTAGAGAATTCCGATCCGGTTGAATACGTATGGAGACTGGAAGGGGATGGAAGTAATTATGCAACATACGTCCCTACCCCTGATAACAAAACTATAAAGTTAAAGGGCAACGTGTTTACCAAATCAGTCAAGGTCAAAGTGATTGTAAAAGGATCCTCCCCTGTTATTGAAGCCTTTAAAGAAATAGCAATTGGTGTTAAATTAACTAACCTATCCTTACCCGCGCCATTCAAAATAGGAGTTGGACCGGATAATTTCAGAGATTTATTTAATAACGGTCTTGTACTTTGGCCAGAAAGCTTAATCAAAAATGACTTTAAAGATAAACTCCTCTGGACAAGCAGCAACACAGCCATCCTGACGGTTTCAGGTGATGGTAAAATAACCGGTCTAAAGAAGGGGAAAGCCACTATTACTGTTTCGTATATTGAAGACCCTAAAATCCAAGCCTCTGTAGAGGTAATTGTAGAGAACGAAGATCGTTACTAAAAAGGCAAAACCCCCGAGTCGCAAAGATATTGCGACTCGGGGGTTTTATATTCCACATTTATATCAAACGCTACTCCAACTGCATGTCTTCTACGCTAATATTCACTGTCTTCACACGTGGAAGTCCGGCCTTCTGATCTTCAAAGATCTGATCGTTATAAGCTGCCTTGAACCGGATCAAATTGCTGTTGCTGTCTATTACAATATTATTATCTTTGCCTACAGCTGTTCCCCGCACAGCATTTATAGTAAGATTCCCCTTTGCAAAGAATCCTCCGCTAAGCGAGAATATAGATCCTACACCATATAAATCCGCATCCGAATCAGTATAGAAAAAAGCATCTAACTGAGTAGGATTGTTACTGAAGGCGGCCAAACGATTAATAAGTATTGGACCACGGGAGATCAATACTAGTTCCTTACCATCCAATCCTTGAAGTGTTGCATCTTCTACCAATGTAGTATGTTCGGGAATTCCATTAATAGTCGAGGGTTCTTTAAATACAAACATAGTGGAATCAATTTGAACATTCCCCCGAATTTCTACCTTTCCAGTCACCAAAATATTCGCTCGTATCTGTACTGGTTTTTCATTACCAAAGTTATCAACGATTAGATTTCCATCTACAATGAGCCACTTACGGGATGACGTTGAGTTTTTGTCTTCTTCTGAGTATAAGACACCCGGAAAGTCATCACTGCCGTCCAGATCCAGATTTCCATTATAAATAACAGATTTGGTTGGATGCTTTATAGTGTTTAACTTTTTAGTATATTCCCTCATTTCCTCCTTATAATCCTTCTGAGCCTCAGGCGAATCATCCCTTAGAATTGGCTTGATTAAGCCAATCTGATCAATAGCGTCAAAATTATATAGATTCATACCCGCTAAATAGGATGCTAGTTTGCCTTCAGCAAGCTTATTTCGAATCGTAGTTCTGTCAGCCCCTGCCCCTATTGCTTCCGCCACTTTATCCACAAATGAACCCTCAACATTAACTTCTACGAATGTACGACGATTTCTAATTTCCACCTTATCTTGAGGGATTTTCCCAGTCATGGAGGTTTCTTTAGTAATTTCAGAAGCCTTCAACTCACTTTTACCTTCCTCTCGATATATCAGCTTATCAAGAGATTGAACATGCGCCTCACCATCTATTTCAAAGGGACTTGATACAAGTGTATGGAATTTTTTCTTATACGTGTACTCAGCCTTGTCGCTGATAATTAGTATGTCTCCTGCGTAAATATTCCCAATAATTAAGGGTGCTCCATTAATCGTAAGATTCTTCTCTGACCCAATAGTGTATTTAAGAAAATCCGGAAAAGTGTCTATAAACACCCTTTGCTTAAGATTACGCTTGACCCCGTTAACTTCAGCCTCCGAGTTGATAGTCACTATGTATTTGACCAACGTTCCTGTTCCAATCGTCCCCTCTACCGCATATGTAATTCCACTTATTTTCCCAGCTGCGTTTGCCAAATCAGTACTTGTCTTAAGACCTGCTGAAAGTGTATCTGGAAGTGTAGTTGGAAGTGCAGTCAAAAAATCCTTTATGGACTGATCCAGTTCTGCTTGGCTAATATCTATATTACTCTCTATTTTTTTATTTAAGCTCGATGTAATATACGCCACAGCCTCATCAAGTGTTTTTTCAGCTAAGTGTAGACTTTGCACATCATTTTTACGCGTCTCCGTCCGCTGTGCACCGCCCACTGTAGCACTAAGTACACTTAAACCGAGAATAGTAAGAATCAGTACAATGAACATGACCAGTACAAGTGCCGAGCCTCTCTCTTCTTTTAAGCGTTGCAAACTAGTATGAGCTATTCTGACGCGGATAGACCGGGATGATTGTCCTGTCATTATGTGATTCCTCCTAAAACCCAAATTTGCTCACCATCTCCATATCATATGTCCTTCCATCGTAATGCTGAGTTAAAAGTAGTTTTATATCAACCAGTCCGCTTCTACAAGGTACATTAACCTTGCAACCCGTACCATTAGAATTGGTAGAAACAATCGTAGAACCAGAAAGATCGGAATGAATTGCGGTACGAGGATCGTTTATGACACTATTAATGGTAAGTGTGGTAATGCCACCTTCCCCGCCCTCAGAAGTAACAAATTGAATAGTCCGCGTAGATATCACACCATCTGAATCCTTTATCAGATTTAATCCATCTGTCGTATTCTCCACTCTAGTTGGTCCGAATACATATAATTCATTGATGATAGATGACATAATCAAATCAGCTTCCTCACGAAGTGAGTTCTCAATCGTTATTTTATGATAGCTGCGGAAACCGAACATCATCACCATAGAGAGCATTCCTGCAACCATAGCGAAGAGGGTAATCGCGGCGATCATCTCAATCAGTGTGAAGCCCTGCTGGTATTTTAGGCGGTCAGCGAATCTTCTCATCCGTAATATATCCCTCCACCACCGTAGTATAAGCTGTTCCACCAGGCCCACCATTACCACTAACTTTCACCTCGACAGGGATAAGATACGGTGCCATCTCGCTCTTGCGGGTATCTACCCCTCCACCACTATTCTTTCCTTCCTGCATCTCCTGATGTAATTGAAACTGGTATCGAATATTAATCTCATATTTGATGTTGTTAACGACTGGATTTAATACATCTGGTAAAGCTCCACCATTTACAAAACTATTGCTATAAACACATGTTATAGTCGTCGTGCACTCAGAAGCCTTAATCATGGGCAGTTCCTCACCTGCATCTAGAATCATCTTATGCTTTAATGGATCTGTTACAAAAAAATCACTCATCTCCTCAAAATCCTGCTTCTCCACATAAAACAGCGCGTTCCTCGCCAGATTGACCATAATCGTCTTGTTCTGGTTCGATTTAGAGTAACTCATGGCGTTTGTAAAGTAAGACGTAAGCACCAGTGATACTATCGACAAAATCACAATAGCGGCCAGCACTTCGATCAAAGTAAAACCTTTTTCCTGCTTTAGGCCCGATTTCATCCTACTTTTTTCCTCCCGCCTATGAAAATAATTTCGCATTTGCACGTTTCTTCCTTATTTTTCTACTTCCATTATATTCTCTCATATCTAGGTACAGCAATCCTCAAAATCCTTATAATTCAGATATTTCTACAATATCTCTCACTTTTTCTATGTGCTATTATTTGGAGAGAGAGGGGATGGATGAAATGGCTTTAATAGAGTGTAAATTTTATTCGGAAGTACTAGGTTTGAATACCTCAATGACTGTAATTTTACCGCAAAAAACAACCACACAAATCGGTATGAGCAACGTAACAAGGGGAGAACTACATCCTACATTGTATTTGCTGCATGGTTTGTCCGACGATGATTCGATCTGGCTTCGCCGGACTTCGATAGAACGATATGTAGCAGAGATGGGAATAGCTGTAGTTATGCCGAATGTGCATCGCAGTTTCTATACGGATATGGCGGTTGGCGGTCGTTATTGGACCTTTATTAGTGAGGAGTTGCCTATGCTTGCGCGCTCATTCTTCCCATTGTCAGATAAACGCGAGGATAACTTTGTAGCCGGGTTGTCGATGGGTGGTTACGGAGCGATCAAGCTGGGACTACGGAAACCGGAAGCTTTTGCGGCTGCAGCAAGTCTGTCGGGCGCACTTGATATGGCGCATAATTTTATAAACTTTGAGGATCCTACCGTCAAAAGCAAAGAATACGAAATGATCTTCGGAACGGAAGATATCGCCGGTACGCCCGAAGACCTTCTATGGCTGCTTGAGGAAGTGAACCGCTCCACGGGACCGAAACCAGCGCTGTATCAATGCTGTGGCACAGAAGATTTCCTGTACACAGATAACTTGAAATTCCGCGATGCGTGCCGAGCAACCTCCCTGGACCTCACCTACGATGAAGGCCCGGGTACACATGAATGGGGATATTGGGATGCCAAAATCCGCGATATATTGGCTTGGCTGCCGTTGAGTAAATAATTAGCTTCTTCTAATAAAAAACAAAAAGGTGCAGCTATAAGCTACACCTTAATTCTATACTTCAGATTGCCCTCTCCGGAGGGTTCTTTTATTTCTCGCTTAATTGCTTACCGTCCTTATAGGGACGCCGAAGGCAATTATGCTTGTTTGGTGATATTTTTAAATAGGACTGTCTGATCTTTAATCCCTTTTTCAGCAGCAAATCTTTCAATACTCGAGGCACCAAAGAATCCGTCTATACATTCTGTCCGTTCAATTACATACGCCGCATCTTCAGGTTCAGCAATCGGTCCACCGTGACAAATCACCATAATATCTGGATTTACTGCTTTCCCTGCTTTAATAATCGCTTCAATTCTTTCTACACAATCATCCAATGTCAGAGCGGTCTTAGCTCCAATTGTACCTTTGGTAGTCAAGCCCATATGCGCCACCAAAATATCTGCGCCTGCTTCTGCCATCGCTTTTGCTTGATCAGGATCAAATACGTAAGGAGTTGTGAGCATATCCAATTCATGCGCTGCTCTAATCATATCTACTTCTAAACCATATCCCATCCCGGTCTCTTCAAGGTTCTGTCTGAATACGCCATCGATCAAACCAACAGTTGGGAAGTTTTGCACGCCGCTAAAACCTTGATCCTTAAGCTGTTTCAAATACACCTCCATCACTCTAAAAGGGTCCGTTCCACACACGCCTGCTAGTACGGGAGTATTTTTCACAACAGGTAATACTTCAGAGCCCATTTCGACTACGATTTGGTTGGCATCTCCATAAGATAATAACCCCGCGAGTGATCCACGACCTGCCATTCTGTATCTTCCTGAATTATAAACAATCAGCATATCCGCTCCGCCAGCTTCACTGCTCTTTGCAGTAATCCCTGTACCGGCTCCCACGCCTAAAAGAATCTTTCCATTTGCTACTTCTTCTCTAAACTTCGCCATGATTTCAGTTCTTGTATTTTTGTTCATGTGTAACGCCTCCATCATTAATTAAATGTTCTGTGTTAGTGTTATTTGCTCATGAGATCTATTAGCTTCTGCGCTGCTGCTTCTGCAAACTCTACATCATTAATGGCACAATCCATTTCGATAACCTCGACAACATTTCTGTTCACACCATTTCTCAAGGTATCAAATAACATTTGATCTTCCTCTACACCATAAAAAGCTTCCCCTGCAACATCAATGCCCGATATCCCTTTAAGCGGCAACATTAACACCGTTTTCTCTTTGGCCATATTTAATTTCTCGACAAGCTTTTTGCCGATAGCTTCATTCTCTTCTACTGTTGTTCTCATTAAAGTAACTGTAGGGTTATGCTTATAGAACTTATGTCCAGCAAATTTCTCGGGTACCGTATCATAAGGGCCAAAGTTACACATATCAAGGGCACCTACCGACACAACCTGTGGAATATGATGTTTACCAGCAGCTTCTAACCGATGAGGTCCGGCATTTAGCACACCACCAATAATTTCGTCCGCCCATTCTGTTGTGGTCAGATCCAATACACCTTCAATAAAACCAGCCTCGATTAGCGCTTCCATGGACTGGCCACCTACACCTGTTGCATGGAATACAAGCACCTCATATCCTCTAGCTTCAAGATAGTTACGGGCTGCCGTCACACAGGGAGTTGTTACCCCAAACATTGTTGTAGCTACTAATGGTTTTTTCTCTATCACTTGTTTATTCTCAAATTTAAGCATACCGGCGATGGCGAAGGCTGCATTGGTAAAAATCTTTGTTGAAATGGAGTTCAGTCCTGCAACGTCTACTACGGATGGCATCATGACAATATCACTAGTGCCTACATATGGGGCAGTATTCCCAGAAGCTACGGTCGAAACCATCACTTTTGGTACGCCAATAGGCAATGCCCGCATACCAGGGGTTACAAGTGAAGTCCCTCCAGTGCCCCCAAAGGAGATAATACCATCAAATTTGCCTTGCTTATATAATTCAGGTACTAATTTTTCCATACCTTTGGCTAATAATTCTGTCGCTAATGCTCTATCCTTCTTGGCAACGAGCTCATCTATACTTACACCCGCGGCTGCTGCTACTTCTCGGTTAGAGATATCCGGTGTAAAAGTGGGTTCAAACACACCCGTATGAATCGTAAACGTACCTAACTCCAAGCTTTCCAGCAAATTTTTAATGTAGAGATATTCTTCACCCTTGGTGTCAAAAGTTCCGGCAATGGCAATCGTCTTCATTTCTTCAACCTCCTCTTCAAATATCTACAACAAAAAAGCATGATCAACTTATGAGTTAATCATACTTCTTTGAATTATGAATGAAAACGCTTTTATGTCTTATGTTTTTGTGTTTATGTTAGATTTATATTGTTTTGGAGAGAACCCTTTGTACTTCTTAAACATTTTGCTAAACTGCGCATAATCTTGATATCCAACTAATGGCGCTAGCTCAGATAACTGGATAGGGTCTCTATGTAATATTTCCGCTGCCTTATCCATTCGAAATTGTACGAGATACGTTTGAAAGCTGCAGCCTACTTTTTTGGTAAACAAACTACTTAAGTAACTTCGGGATACATGCGCCACCTTAGCTAAATCTGCAAACAAAATCTCATTCATATAATTTTGGGCCACGTATTCTTTTACAAATTCAACATAATCATAGTGCTTTGTGATGCCATTTAACATTTTCACCATAAAATCATCTTCATCCAGCGTCCCCGACACTTTAAAAGCTTTGGTTATATTCGTGATGGACTTCTCCGATGGAATTCTTTCAAAAGCAGAGCCCCCGATGTACCCCATCAGGTTTTGATTATTACTGTACATATACTGCACATCAATCGGCGTTTTCACGGGACCACCATACACCAATTTAATTAAATCTGGCTTTAACGCATTGCATGTATTAAAAATCTTGTCAGCCTTAGCCTTGGCAGCTTCCAGAGAGAATACTTTTTTGGCTCCTAATAATCCCCCTTCGGTTAAGCCTAAATGTGCACAAATAATATCTGCTCCCGCCTCGATCATCTGAGCAGCTTGAATTTCGTCAAATACAAAGGCTATGGTAAACAAATCTTTTTCATGGGCGATCCTTATAGCTTCTACTTCGAGTAGATAACCATTCCCCTCTTCTTCGAGTGCTTCTCCAAATTGACCATCTATTAATCCGACCGTGGGGTAATTATTAATTCCGGAAAATCCCTTATTCTTTATTTCACTGATATAGCTCTCCATATCTTTTGTCGGATCGGTTGCATTGAGCCCAAAAATAATAGGAATATCTCTTACCAGAGGGATGATTTCCCTAGACGCAAAGTCCATCACCATATCATTGCTATTGCAAAACGGCAAAATCCCAGCGAGAGAACTCCTCCCCATCTGGCGGAATTTACCCGAATTTAACATCAGAAGAAAATCAGCGCCACCCTGCTTCGCATACTTTGCCGTTATTCCAGCACCTGTGGCTACTCCGATAATATGATTGCCCAGTTTTAATTGCGATCTAAGCTCGTCTAGGATCTGCTCTCTACTCATACTTACGAACCCTCCTATCCCTAATTTAAGGATAACCGTAAAGAGCACTGTGAATCCAGTTGTGTTGTACTTAAAGCCCCTTTAGATAAAAAAAATCTCGCCTGCGACCTATAAAAGTCTGAGGCGAGATTTGGTATTGATACGGTTTACAAAATAGCGTCACCGTGTTTTACTACCCATTCATTAGCTTCCTGCAGCGCCTGCTCCGCGCGTTCGATTGCAGCCTTCACCTGAACGGTGGCTGTGCCGCCATAAACGTTACGGGCGTTAACTACAGCTTCCGGCTGAAGAACAGCATAGATATTCTCGTCGAAGAGTGGCGAGAATTGCTTGAACTCTTCCAGCGTCAGATCCAGCAGGAATTTGCCTTCGTTAATGCAGTAGAGCACTGTTTTTCCGATTACTTCATGTGCTTGGCGGAAAGGAAGACCTTTGCCGACCAAGAAGTCGGCGATATCCGTAGCATTCGAGAAGTCCGTGTTCACGGCTTCACGCATACGCCCCTTGTTCACCTTCATGGTGGAGATCATCGGCGCGAACAATTGCAGCGCACCAGTCAGCGTAGTAACCGTATCGAACATGCCTTCTTTGTCTTCCTGCATATCCTTGTTGTACGCTAGCGGCAATGATTTCAGTACGGTCAGCAAGCCAATCAGATTGCCGTAAACGCGGCCTGTTTTGCCCCGTACCAGTTCTGGTACGTCCGGGTTCTTCTTCTGAGGCATAATGCTGCTGCCTGTGCAGAAAGCGTCATCCAGTTCCACAAAGCTGAACTCCGTGCTGCTCCACAACACCAGTTCCTCGCTGAGTCTGGATAGGTGAGTCATTACAAGCGCAGCATTTGCTAAGAACTCGACGATGAAATCGCGGTCGCTGACAGCATCCAGACTGTTCTCGTACACACTGTCAAAGCCCAACTGTTCCGCTACAAAGTGGCGATCGATCGGGAAGGTTGTACCAGCAAGTGCGCCTGCTCCGAGTGGCAGCACGTTGATCCGTTTGTAGCTGTCCGTCAAACGCTCCGCATCGCGGCGGAACATGGAGACGTAAGCCAACAAGTGGTGAGCAAACAGGATCGGCTGTGCCCGCTGCAAATGCGTGTAACCAGGGATGATCGTCTCTACATTATCTTTGGCTTGTTCAATCAGAGCTTCCTGTAATTCATGCAGCAAGCTAACTAGCTCAACTACCCGGCCCCGTAGGTAAAGGTGCATATCCGTTGCCACCTGATCGTTACGGCTACGTCCAGTGTGCAGTTTACCACCGACCGGACCGATTTCCTCGATCAGATGTTTTTCAATATTCATATGGATGTCTTCATCCGCTACGGAGAAAACAACCTCTCCAGCGTTAACCTTGTCCAATACTTTGTTCAGACCTTGCTTAATCGTCTCCACATCTTCTTGTGGAAGGATTCCGCATTTGCCCAGCATTGTGACATGCGCCAGACTGCCTTGTACATCTTCTTTGGCCAAAGCCTTATCAAATCCAATGGAAGCCGTATATTCCTCCACCAGCTTGTTTGTTCCTTTAGTAAACCGTCCGCCCCAAAGCTTGCTCACCTGTAATTTCCTCCTCTTGGACGCCAGAGGGCCGCTCCTATCCTGACGGGAGGAACGGCCTTCGGGGTTGCCCGTTTAAGTTTATGTTATCGTTCTATTTCGAAGCTCCATTTACACCTGTAGAAACCTTAAGGCGCAATGCATTCAAGTGGATAAACCCAGTTGCATCCCCTTGATCATAAGCTTGTGTAGGATCAGCTTCCATCGTCGCAATTTCAGGGTTGTACAGGCTGACCGGGCTCTTCACTCCAGCGCCGATGATGTTGCCTTTGTACAATTTAAGACGAACAGTACCTGTTACATTTTGCTGGCTCTGTGTTACAAGAGCTTGCAGTGCAATACGCTCTGGAGCGAACCAGAAACCGTTATACACCAAAGTGCTGTAACGAGTGATCAGGCTGTCACGCAGGTTCATCACTTCACGGTCCATCGTGATGGACTCCATTTTGCGATGAGCGACGAACAGGATTGTTCCACCCGGAGTCTCATACACGCCGCGGCTCTTCATGCCGACAAAACGGTTCTCAACCATATCCACACGTCCGATACCGTGTTTACCGCCCAGCTCGTTCAATTTCTCCATCACTTGAAGTGGGTTTAAGGACTCACCATTCAGCGCTACGCAGTCTCCCTTAACGAAATCGAGTTCCAAATATTCTGCTTCATCCGGAGCATCCTCAGGAGCGTTGCTCAGCAGGAACATTCCTTTGTTCTCTGGTGCACTTGGATCGAACCAAGGATCTTCCAATACGCCGCTCTCATAGCTGATATGCAGCAGGTTACGGTCCATCGAATACGGCTTCGCCGCAGAGGCTTGTACCGGAATATCATTAGCTTCCGCATAAGCGATCATTTCCGCACGACCCGGGAATTGATTGCGGAACTCTTCCAGACGCCAAGGTGCGATCACCTTGATGTTCGGAGCCAATGCAGCTACACCAAGCTCGAAACGCACTTGGTCATTCCCTTTGCCTGTCGCGCCGTGCGCGATAGCCGTTGCACCTTCTGCGATGGCGATATCCACCATGCGCTTAGCGATCAGTGGACGAGCAATACTAGTTCCGAGCAAGTATTGACCTTCATAAAGCGCGCCGGATTGGAACATTGGGTAGATGAAATCGCTAGCGAATTCATCACGCAGGTCGTCGATGTATACTTTCGAAGCGCCAGTAGCGAGCGCTTTTTCTTCCAGACCGTCGAGCTCTTCCTTTTGGCCGATATCGGCAGTGAAGGCAATGATCTCCGCATCATAAGTTTCTTTAAGCCATTTCAAAATAACGGATGTATCTAGTCCGCCGGAATAAGCGAGTACAATTTTTTCTTTAGCCATGGTGTGGCAACTTCCTTTCGTGTGGGGGATATAAATTAAAATAACCGTGCTCTCGCTAGCACTTTAACGATTAATCGCAACTACGCTGAATGTTTGGACTTCCGGTCGCTGTTATCATCAGATTTTTTTTATTTCAAACCGCATTATGCGGATGAAATCTGATGATAAAGGCGAACGCTACGCTCCTACAGTTCCAAAAATTCCGCTCCATTACTCTATCGTCCAAAACCTAACTTCGCTCAACATTAATTCAATTTATATAGTGATTTATATTTTATATTATTTAAATTCCTTAACTCATCAGAGCAGCCATTAAAGCCTTTTGCGCATGCAGGCGGTTCTCCGCTTGATCAAAGATGACCGAGTTAGGGCCGTCAATCACGCCTGTGCTGACCTCTTCCTCACGGTGGGCCGGCAGGCAGTGCAGGAAGAGATAATCGCTCTTCGCACCTTTTACAAGCTCCTCATTAACCTGATAGTCCTTGAATGCCGCTTCACGCGCCTTTTGCTCCTCTTCGAAGCCCATACTCGCCCACACATCGGTGTAGATGACGTCAGCGTCTTGTACAGCTTCTTGCGGGCTGTGAGTAACCACAATCTTCGCTCCGGTTTCTTTAGCGATCTCACGGGCTTCTGCTACAACCGCTGCATCCGGCTCATAACCTTCCGGTCCGGCAATAGATACGTCCACACCCAGCTTAGCTCCGCCAATCATCAGAGAATGCGCCATATTGTTGCCATCGCCGATGTAAGCCAGCTTCAGGCCTTTAAGCTTTCCTTTGTGCTCATAAATCGTTTGGTAATCTGCCAGCACTTGGCAAGGATGTGCCAGGTCGCTCAGGCCGTTGATTACTGGAATAGAAGCATACCGAGCCAGATCCTCTACTTTGTCATGACCGAAGGTACGGATCATAATTCCGTCGAGGTAACGTGACATTACTTGTGCTGTATCGCCAACCGTTTCACCGCGTCCAAGCTGAATGTCATTTTTGCTCAAGAAAAGGGCATGCCCTCCCAGCTGATACATTCCAACTTCAAACGACACGCGCGTACGAGTAGAGGATTTTTCAAAAATAAGACCAATCGTCTTTCCCTTCAGCGGCTGAAATTCTTCGCCATTTTTCTGCTTCTTCTTCAGCTCAATCGCTGAATCAATCAGATACGTAATTTCTTCCGGGCTGTAATCGTTCAGCTCCAGTAAATCACGGCCTTTCAGTTGCTGTGCAATGGTGTGCTTGTTACTCTGTACGCCCTGACTCATGAGCTTACCTCCCCGTTTGCTTGTTTAGCATAAGTATGAATGAGTTCGGAGACGATGTCCACCGCTTGGTCGATCTCCTCTTTACTTACATATAGATTAGGCAGCAAGCGAAGGACATTAGGACCCGCTGTCACGAACAACAGGCCTTTCTTTTGTCCAGCCAAAACAATATCGCCCACTGGTGATTGACATTCAATCCCGATCAACAGACCTTTACCACGGATATCCTTCACAAAAGAACAGTCCGCCAGCTTCTCTTTCAAAAGACCTGTCAGGTACTTACCCATTTCTTCAGCGCGTTGTGGAAGCTCATCCTCCAGCATCGTTTCAATTGTCGCTGCCATAACCGCTGTTGCGAGTGGTGTTCCCCCGAAGGTGGACGCATGGCTGCCTGGTGAGAAAGCATCACGCAAATATCCTTTGCCAAGCATTAAACCCGCTGGGAACCCACTAGCAATCCCTTTAGCCAAAGTGAAAATATCTGGTTCAATTCCATAATGCTGATGAGCGAACAGCTTGCCTGTGCGTCCCATACCTGTCTGTACCTCATCTACAATCAGAAGCAATCCGTGTTTCTTACACAGTGCCACTACAGCGTTCAAGAACTCTGGTTCTACCTCTAGCACGCCACCCTCTGCAAGCACCATCTCCAGCATGATAGCAGCTGTATGATCACCGATAGCAGCCTCTAACGCAGGGAGATCATGCAAGGGTACAGTTTTGAAGCCTGCTGGAAGCGGCAGGAAGCCTTCTTTTACCTTTTGCTGACCTGTTGCTGTCAGTGTGGCTAGTGTACGTCCATGGAAGGATTGTTCAAATGTGATGACCTCATAACGGTCGACACCTTTTACCTTCTGGTGGTAACGACGAGCCAGCTTAATAGCAGCCTCATTAGCTTCTGCTCCACTATTACAGAAAAACACTTGATCAGCGCAGCTATTCTCCGTCAAAAGATTTGCAACTTTGTCCTGTCCAGGAATATGGAACAGGTTCGAGACATGCCAAAGCGTATCAATCTGATCCTTCAGCTTCGCACCGACTTTTTCAGGAGCATGACCTAGACTGGTCACAGCTAATCCACTTGTGAAATCAAGATACTTATTGCCCTTATCATCCCATACCCAGGTGCCTTTGCCTTTAACTAAGCTGAGATCATATCTGGCGTAAGAAGGGAATACCGCGCTAAGCTTGCCTGCTGCAACATCCGGTGTACCTGATCCTACTGTATCGGTCTGCTGTGCCCCTGCTTGCGAATCCAATTCAGCTTGTGTAAGCTTGCTCATTCTAAGTCACTCTCCCATCTTGTGCTCCTGTGTACCAGGCTGCACCTCTAAATGATATTCATCTATGATTCTACGAACGAATAATACGTGTGCCTATCGCTTCACCTTGTAGTACTCGGCTAAGCACCCGCGGTTCTTTTCCATCCACAATGATAACCTCTGAAACGCTGCCTTGAATGCAATCGATAGCTGCCCGCACTTTTGGGATCATGCCGCCGTAGATTTCTCCACTTTCAATTAAAGCTTCGATTTCCCGCACGGTCACGGATGGAAGCACAATTTTTTGACCCTCTACCGTACTCATAATGCCAGGCACATCTGTGACCACGATCATTTGGGGAGACTCTACATAAGAGGCGACTGCCCCTGCTGCTGTATCTGCGTTAATATTGTAGCGCTGACCTGCAGCATCTACACCGATAGGTGCAATGACAGGAATATAGCCCATCCCAACAATACCAGTTACGATCTCAGCTTTTACTTCCGTTACTTCTCCTACCCAACCTACTTCAGCGCTATTAGCTACGGGTCTAGCAGTAATCATATTTCCATCAATGCCGGATAGCCCTAGAGCTAGACCGCCACTTCCTTGAATTCGCCTTACAATCGCCTTGTTGATACTCCCTGCCAGCGTCATCTCTACGACATCTAGTACTGCCTCGGTGGTTACCCGCAGACCGTTCACGAAGCTGCTTTCAATGCCCAACTTTGCTAGATTCTCTGAAATGGCCGGCCCTCCGCCATGAACTATTACAGGCTGAATGCCTTCCTGCTGCAAATCTCGTAAATCTTCGAAAAAAGAATCAGGAAGAGCAGCCAGCGTACTGCCGCCGCATTTCATCACAAACAATCCACTACCATCTAATGCATCTATAAGTTCAAGCTCGCTATTTAGCGTCATATGTTCGGTATCCTTCCCTTGTGGGCTTAAGCCGCCACAAATTAGGTACGGTATGCAGCGTTAATACGCACATAATCGTAAGTTAAGTCACAGCCCCAAGCTGTAGCCTTTCCGGTTCCATCATGCAAATCTACAGTGATCAGCACCGTTTCACTTTTTTGCAAATACGCCAGAGCCTTCTCTTCATCAAAAGCAACCGGCTTCGAGTGCAGTAGCACCTCAATATCACCTAAAGAAATGTTAACGCGCTCCGGCGATACCGGAACACCCGCGCGTCCAACCGCTGCAATAATTCGTCCCCAGTTCGCATCCGCTCCAAAAATAGCAGATTTCACTAGACTAGAACCTACCACTGTCTTGGCAATCGCTGCAGCAGCTTCGTCATGAACAGCACCATTCACTTGAACCTCAATCAGGTGAGTCGCACCTTCTCCATCACGAGCAATCGCTTTGGCAAGCGTCTGGCAGACAAACGTAAATCCTGCAGCAAAAGCGTCCCAATCCGGATGCTGTTGAGTCAGCTTCTCATTCCCTGCAAGCCCACTCGCCATCGACACTAACATATCATTGGTACTAGTATCTCCATCGACTGTAATCATATTAAAAGTAACGTTCGTAGCAGAACGAAGCAAACTGTGTAAATCTTCCGCTGAAATATCAGCATCTGTAGTCATAAAACCGAGCATGGTAGCCATGTTAGGATGAATCATCCCGGAGCCCTTCGCGGCTCCAGCAATAATAACTTCTACACCGCCAACAAGCACCTTCACGGCAACCTCTTTTTTAACTAAATCAGTTGTAAGTATGGCCTGACAGAATTCCTCCGCTCCAGCAGCCCCACCATCCAGCTTTTCTGGTATTGCAGAAATACCGCTACGTACGCAGTCCATTTTCAGTAATTCACCAATAACTCCAGTTGAAGCGACAGCTACATCATTAACGTTCACGCCCAAATGCTGGGCCGCAGCAGCGCGCATCTCATAAGCATCGGCTTCACCTTGTTCACCAGTGCAGGCATTAGCATTTCCGCTGTTCACTACTACCGCCTGCAACGTTCCGTTCACAAGGCTTTCCCGCGTCACCTTCAGCGGAGCCGCCTGAAAAACATTCGTCGTATACACGGCAGCAGCTGTAGCTGGAACCTCACAAAGAATCACTCCGAGATCGTTGCGGTCCGTTTTTTTCAATCCACAGTGCAGTCCTCCGGACTTAAATCCTTTAGGTGAAGTAATGCTTCCACCTTCCAAGGTAGTAAATAATTCAATCTCGCTCATGTTATTTGTACCGCTGATCCTTATGGATACACAGGTGTGTAGCCGAGGCCAAGGGTTTCCTCCCATCCCATCATCAAATTAAGGTTCTGTATTGCCTGACCTGCCGCACCTTTTACAACGTTATCAATGACGGAGACTATAGTCACCCGCCCTGTACGAGCATCTGTCGCAAATCCGATATCACAATAATTAGAGCCGCTAACTTCTTTTGTTGCCGGAATCACACCTACATCGCGCACCCGCACATAAGGTCTGCCCGCATAATATTCACGATATAAATCCACAAAATCCTGCTCCGTATAATTGCCCTTCATTCCTGCATACATCGTACTCATAATGCCTCGGCTCATCGGCACGAGATGTGTGGAAAACGTAACGGTTACCTTTTCTCCAGCAATCTCCGTGAGTGTCTGCTCGATTTCCGGTATATGTTGATGTTTATTTAATTTATAAGTTTTTAAGTTCTCGTTTATCTCTGCATAATGCACCATCAGACTCGTTCCGCGTCCTGCTCCGGTAACCCCCGATTTCGCATCAATAATAATACTGTCATGCTTAATCCAGCCTGCCTGAATCGCAGGAATTAGTCCAAGAAGTGTAGCCGTAGGATAACAGCCTGGATTAGATATAAAATCAACCCCAGCCACACGCTCTCCGAACACCTCACAAAGTCCGTATACAGCCTGTTCTAGGTATTCATCAGCAGGAGCCGTATGTTTGTACCAGTGCTCATACTCTGCGCCATCCTTCAATCGGAAATCGCCGGATAGATCTACGACCTTAAGTCCAACTTCCAGCAGCTGCGGGACCAGCTTTGCACTTACACCCGACGGCGTAGCCGTAAAAACCACATCCGCCCGCTCAGCCATCTGCACCGGATCAACGCCATCCAGCCTTCGGTCAATAATGCCCGTCAAATGAGGAAACCCTTCCTCTATCGCATCCCCTGCACTAGATGAGGAAATTACCGAAGTAATCTCTACTTTAGGATGACTTTGTAGTAGCCGAATCAGCTCTACGCCTCCATAACCCGTTGATCCAACAATCGCCGCCCTCAGCTTGCCTTCCACTGTCATCCCCACTTCCTGCTTATCATGAATATATTATTTAGTATAATGCATACCGTCTTAGAAATATGTATTATTATACATCCCTATTAATATAAATACAACACAATATGTGAACTTTATTCATCCTAAATATAACCTCATTTAGAAAAAAAGAGAAGCGTCGCCTCCCCCGTAGGAGAGATTACGCTTCTCTTTTAAACCCTTCGCCTAACACTTCATGTGCTTCGGTAATAATAACAAATGCACTTGTATCTACGGATTGGACTATCGCTTTTAGCCTTGACACTTCATTCTGGCCTACCACTACCATTAGAACGGTACGTGCATCGCCAGTGTACCCGCCATGTGCGTCCAGCTTTGTCAGTCCACGATCCAGATCATTTAATATCGCCGCAGATATTTCATCTGTCTTGTCCGAGATAATATATGCAACCTTCGTATAGCGGAAGCCTACTTCTATCGCATTAATGGCCTTACCTGTCACAAACAATCCAATCAACGCATACAGCGCTTGCTCCATACCGAGAATAAACGCAGCCAGTACAATAACCGTCCCATCCAGCAACACAACGGAAACCGAGAAGCTGAGACCCGATATCTTTTGAATGATTTGCGCCAAAATCGTAAGACCACCTGTCGAGCCCCGTCCGCGGAACACAACGCCAAGGCCCACTCCTACACAGATACCGCCATAAATGGAGGCTAAAAGTGGATTAGTTGTAGGTGTAGGTAAATCTTTTGTCAACAAGATAAATAGCGGCAGCACAAAGCTCCCAAGCAAGGAGCGAACGCCGTATTGTTTACCAAGGAAGATTACTCCGAGCACAAACAACGGGATATTAAGTGCCCATTGCGTAAATGCCGGTTCAGCCCCAAACCAAGCTTCAGCCAATACAGAAAGACCCGATACACCGCCAGAAGCTATATGATTAGGCAGAAAAAAAAGATTAAAACCCAGTGCTGTGATTAGCGAACCGATCAAAATAAGCGTTGTATCCACCACATGACGGACGGGTCCATTCAGTGGAATCAGCGGGGGTTTATTACGAGAATTGATTTTTTGCATTTCATGGCGCTCCTTAAAGTGTCATCTTGCTCTACGTAAGAAGAAACGGGTACCCCATTCAGATCAAAGAATGGTATCCGTTTCCCCGAAAAATAAATATATAGATAAAGTATGGAGTAACTTTATACTCTCCTATATTCCCGAAAAAATCCCTTAGTCCGCCTCAACCTTGATCTGGCTACGCAAGTAGCCATCGATGAACGCATCCAGATCTCCGTCCATTACCGCACCCACATTACCCGTTTCTACGGAAGTACGGTGATCCTTGACCATGTTATATGGATGGAATACATAAGAACGGATCTGACTGCCCCAAGCGATATCGGATTGCTCACCGCGAATCTCATCCAATTGCTGCTGCTGTTCTTGCAGTTTGCGCTCATATAGTTTAGAACGTAGCATCTTCATTGCTTGTTCCCGGTTCTTGATCTGTGAACGTTCATTCTGGCAGGTTACCACCACACCCGAAGGTAAGTGAGTAATCCGTACCGCAGAGTCTGTGGTATTGATATGCTGACCACCGGCACCGCTCGCACGATACGTATCGATCTTAAGATCCTCGGTACGGATCTCAACTTCTACGTCATCCGTAATTTCCGGAACTACGTCACAGGATACAAAAGAGGTATGGCGTCTACCAGAAGAGTCAAACGGAGAAATCCGCACCAATCGATGTACACCCTTTTCAGCTTTCAGATATCCATATACATTGAAGCCTTTGATGAGCAGTGTGACACTCTTGATTCCTGCTTCATCACCCGGCAAATAATCCAAAACCTCAACCTTGAATCCACGTTTTTCAGCCCAACGGGTATACATCCGCAGCAGCATTTGTCCCCAGTCCTGGGATTCCGTACCGCCCGCACCCGGATGGAGCTCAAGGATTGCATTCAGCTTGTCATACGGCTGGTTAAGTAGCAATTGCAGCTCGAATTCATCCACTTTTCTGCCTAAGCTGCTGATTGTCTCCCCAATCTCTGCCGCAAGATCTTCATCGCCTTCTTCGTCCGCAAGCTCTGCCATCATCGCAGCATCGTCGTATTCTTGTTGCAGCTTCTCGTATTGATCCACGGAAGATTTCACAGCATTCATCTCGCCGATCACACTCTGTGCTTGCTCTGGATTATCCCAGAAGCCTGGAGCAGCCATTTTTTCTTCAAAGTTAGAAATCATCTCTTGCTTAAGATCTAAGTCAAAGAGACCCCCTAAGGTCAGTTAGTTTCTTGCCTATTTCACGCAGATCTTGCTTTACATTCGCTTCTATCATAGGTCACTTCACCTTTCAAAATAGGTTGTTACGGTCTTCGCTCTAATGGATAGTTAGTGCGTGAGTGAATGATTAGCCATTCCGAGAAGGATTGGACTTCCGATCGCTGTTATCCTCAGATTCCTTGATTAGATAACCGCACTTGCGGTTGGAATCTGAAGATAAAGGCGAGCGCTACGCTTCTCCAGTTCCAAACCTTCTCTCCATTCCTCATTCACTCGAATACTAAACATCCAAAAAAGCGACTGGGCCGTAAACGGGGGATACCCCCGGGCCCAGCCGCTCTTTATGGTTAGTATACCCATAGATATCAGGGATACAGACTTACATCTTACTCCTGATTATGAGTGCTACTGAACGTTTATCTTATGCGTTTTGACCGTGGCAATTCTTGTACTTCTTGCCGCTTCCGCAAGGGCAAAGATCGTTACGGCCAGTTACAGCCTCAACATGAACCGGACGTTTCTCAACAGGCTCTCCGTTTGTAGAGATCTTGTCTTCATCAATAACGGATTGACGTTCCTGATTCGCTTCGATGT
Organism: Paenibacillus sp. RS8; assembly: GCF_041956825.1. Classification (NCBI taxonomy): domain Bacteria; kingdom Bacillati; phylum Bacillota; class Bacilli; order Caryophanales; family Paenibacillaceae; genus Paenibacillus; species Paenibacillus sp. RS8. Next base: position 1,003,963 of record NZ_CP168131.1, read on the forward strand.
GAGCCTTCATAATATAAGTAGCTACTTCTTCTTGAATCGTAGCAGTCATAGTATTAAACATCTCAAAACCTTCGAATTGATACTCGCGAAGTGGGTCCGTACCCCCGTAAGCACGCAAGTGAATCCCTTGACGCAATTGATCCATTGCATCAATATGATCCATCCATTTGCTATCTACGGAACGAAGCACGATTACCTTCTCGAATTCACGTACGAGTTCTGAACCCAGACGTTCTTCACGTGCAGCATATTTCTCAAGCACACGTTCGAAAATAAACTCGATGATCTCCTCTGCTTCCTTACCCCATAGAATATCACGGGTTAAAGCACCTTCTTCAAGCAGTTTGCTGTTTACGTAATCAGCAACTTCTTGCAGTTCCCAGTTCTCAGGAATATCATCGCTACAGTGTGCAAGAACGATACGCTCAATTACTGGTTTGATCATTTCAAGCACGATATCTTTAATATTATCAGACTCCAGAATCTCACGGCGTTGTTTATAAATAATTTCACGCTGCTGATTCATCACGTCATCATATTGCAATACGACTTTACGGATATCAAAGTTATTGCCTTCAACACGTTTCTGAGCAGATTCTACAGCACGTGTGATCATGCGGCTCTCAATCGGCTGATCTTCCTCAAATCCGAGACGATCCATCATAGTTAGAACGTTGTCAGCACCAAAACGCTTCATAAGCTCATCGCCAAGCGACAAGTAGAATTGCGTAGAACCAGGGTCACCTTGACGACCCGCACGACCGCGCAGCTGGTTATCAATCCGACGCGATTCATGACGTTCTGTACCAATAATATGCAGACCTCCAAGATCTGTCACACCTTCACCTAGAACGATGTCCGTACCACGTCCAGCCATGTTGGTAGCAATCGTAACTGTACCCGGTTGACCTGCATGTGTAATGATTTCCGCTTCTTCAGCGTGATGCTTCGCGTTAAGCACTTGGTGTCTAACACCTTTACGCTTCAGCATTTCAGATACGAGCTCTGAATTCTCGATTGACACTGTACCAACCAGTACAGGCTGGTTCTTTTTGTGACGCTCTACAATTTCTTCCACAACAGCTTTGAACTTACCGTTCTCACTCTTGTAGACAACATCCGGCATATCTACACGTTGATTCGGTTTGTTCGTAGGGACTTGAAGAACTTCAAGACCATAAATCTTCTTAAATTCCTCTTCCTCAGTCTTCGCTGTACCTGTCATACCGCCCAGTTTGCGATACATACGGAAGTAGTTCTGGAATGTGATCGTTGCAAGAGTCATACTTTCATTCTGTACTTCAATTTCTTCTTTCGCTTCAATCGCTTGGTGCAATCCATCGCTATAGCGACGTCCTGACATTAGACGTCCTGTAAATTCATCGACAATAACGACCTCACCCTCGTTTACAACGTAATCTACGTCACGACGCATAATTACGTTTGCTTTCAGGGCTTGGACGATATGGTGATTCAAGGTCACATGACTGTGATCATACAAGTTCTCAATACCAAAAGCGCGCTCAGCAGTAGCTACACCTTTTTCAGTCAAGGCTACAGACTTCACTTTAATATCAACTGTGTAGTCTTCCTCAGCTTTAAGCTTTTTCACGAAACGGTCTGCTGAAAAGTACAATTCTGTAGACTTCTCAGCTTGTCCGGAAATGATAAGAGGTGTACGTGCTTCATCAATAAGAATAGAGTCCACTTCATCAATAATACAGAAATACAGAGGGCGTTGAACCATTTGCTCTTTATAGAGCACCATGTTGTCACGCAAATAATCAAAACCAAATTCGTTGTTCGTGCCGTACGTAATATCGCAGGCATAAGCAGCTTGTTTATCAGCATGGTCCATACCGCTCAGGTTAACCCCAACCGTCATGCCCAGGAAGTTATAAATTTGTGCCATTTGTGCGCTATCGCGCTGAGCCAAATAGTCATTGACCGTTACTACGTGTACACCTTTACCTAGCAAAGCATTCAAATACACTGGCAATGTACCTACTAGTGTCTTACCTTCACCAGTCTTCATCTCGGAGATTCGGCCTTCATGCAGAGCCATACCACCAATCAGCTGCACATCAAAATGCCGCATACCAAGTGTCCGCTTGGAAGCTTCACGCACGGTTGCAAATGCCTCGGGAAGAATTTCTTCCAAAGTTTCGCCTTTTTCAATACGGGCACGGAATTCTGCTGTCTTAGCTTGTAACTGTTCATCAGACAGCTTTACAAATTCCGGTTCCAATCCATTAATTACATCGACTGTCTTCATGAGACGTTTAACGTCACGATCGTTGGTGTCTCCGAATATTTTCTTTACAAGTCCTAGCATGGTTAACCCCTTTCATGCAACACAGATGGTGGAACCGAGCCCATCCTCACAAAATTGAAAGGGCCATTTATAAATTCGATTCCGCTGCTTCATAAATTGTAACAGTTTGTAAGAGATGCCGCAATACAAGGTGTATCAGCCACATTTTTCAAATCTAGCCGCTTATACGCACAAGAGCCCTATTCGCTTGCAGCGAATAGGGGCTCGGTTTAAATTTCTTAGGTTCTGACTAACTGTCGAAGCCCTTTATACTTTGAGCATAACTGGCATCATTGGATCTTAGCCCTGTTCAATCAGTCCATATTTACCATCATCACGTTTGTAAACTACGCTTACTTCCGAGGTGTCGATATTGGAAAACACAAAGAAATTATGTCCTACCATATTCATTTGAAGAATCGCTTCTTCAACATCCATCGGCTTCATCGTAAAGCGCTTGTTCCGCACAACTTCTAAATCATCATAATCTTGTTCTTCTACAGCAACAGCGGTACTTGCTCCGTCCACAAACAGCGTCTTGAGTCCCTCTTGACGGAACTTACGATTGATCTTCGTTTTGTGTTTGCGAATTTGACGTTCCAGCTTGTCCACAACGGCATCTATGGAAGCATACATGTCATCGCTGCGATCTTCCGCACGAAGCGTCACGCCAGCAAGCGGAATGGTTACTTCCACCGTATGAAGGCCGCGAACTACGCCAAGCGTCACAGACCCTTCAGAGGTAGGGGGTGCTTCGAAATACTTCTCAAGTTTGCTGAGCTTCTTATCAACATACTCTCTCAAAGCGTCGGTCACGTCAATTTGTTGACCTCGAATGGTGAATTGCATGGCCACTCCTCCTTTAGTTACACCTTCATTATACCAAATTGTTAAGGCTAAGTAAAAAGTAATTCCTTACAGCCCTTACAATTAGATAACAATTATTGTCGTAGTGTTCACAAATAAAACAAGTCCGGCAAGAGCAACTATTCGCCTCACCGGACCAAGAGTAAACCTGTCGTTATTATAGTACGAATTCCATTCTTATATTCCCAAACTGAGACAGTATAAGATTAAGTTACTTGGTATGAATTTGAATGATTTCTACAGGTGACAATTGCGTACCTGATCCTGTAATAACGTATACCTTATAGGCAGTATTGGCTGTCAATCCAGTCAATGTATGCGTATGTTTTACACCAGGAGCGAACGTAAGCGTGTCCGTCCATGGAGCAGTCAATGCTGTACCAGTACTATTCTGGCCTAAAGAAATTTGTGTTGCACTAGGTGCTTTTTCATTAGCAGGCAATACTACATATCTTACTGGGGTTGGAGTGTCACCTGTCGCACCATATTTAATATATACATCTGCTGTAACTGTACCTACTTGTCCTGGCTCAAAAAGTGTAATCGAGTTTGTAGTTGCCTGAGCAGTAGTTAATCGAACGGTTGTCACAGTAGACAGATTGCCAGATGCATCCGCTGCTACGATATATGTTGCGTATTCTGTCCCAGGATTCAATCCGTAAACCGAGAATGTAACCGTTGTTTTGGCTACAGTTGCAACACTACCATGAATTCCGCTTGCAGTTCCATTGCTGATCTGTCCTTTTTCCACCTGTAATGCACTCGGTGCAGTTACGTTAGCAGTATAAGGAGCTACAACATAGTATACTGAGCCTGTTACAGAAGATGTCAGGTATACATCGGCTGTTACCGAACCAACGTTACCATAGGTTGCCCCACTTACGGTTGGTGTAGTGACAGTTCCGCCACCGTTATCGCCGCCAGATCCACCACCGCTGCCTCCTCCTGTACTACCCCCAGGGGTAGCTGTTGGCGTTGGGGTAGCTGTTGGTGTCGGAGTAGCTGTTGGCGTTGGGGTAGGAATTACTCCACCACCTGTACCGCTACCTGGGTAATAGATCACTGAAGTATTGATAATGCCTACAGCCTCTGCACGTGTTAACGATCTCTTAGGACCGAAGGTTCCGTCCGGATAACCGTTAATAATCTTCTTATCCGCTGCAGCGGCTACTGCACCTTTTGCCCATGCTGCAATTTGTGCATTGTCTTTAAATTTGCTAGTAGTGGTATTGGTGCTCAATTTAAGTAATTTTGCAGCCATTACAGCTGCCTCTTGTCTTGTGAGCGGACTATTAGGACGGAACGTATTGTCCTCATATCCTCCGATATAACCAGCTTCCACGGCTTTAGCCACTTCACTGTAGTTCCAGTTCGTACTTTTCATATCTTTAAAGCTTACTGTTGCTTTTGCTGTAAAACCAAACAAGCGATTTACCATAGTCACGTACTCTCCACGCGTAATCGCCTTATTAGGTTTCACCGTGCCGTCCGGATATCCTCCAAGGTAACCTCTATCTAACCATTCCTGTAGCTGACCTTGGGCCCAGTGACCTTGAATATCCTTAGGTACGGAGGCGGCAGATACGCTGCCAAGAGATCCTAATAACATACTAACTCCTAAAACTCCGGTCATAAGACCGCGCAACTTCTTTTTCATCCTGCTAATCATCCTCCTAAAAGTTTTGATAGCATAGGTTATATGAATCTTTTCTTAGATGTATTGACCTAGGCTAACATAGTGTGCGTCGAGGTAAGATAAACAGCTCAACGTACAACTATTACCCACATTTCGAAGAGTTCTAACATTTTCCATAATATGAATTTACAAAGCAAGCTATTTCCTAGCTTTTAACAGCCTTAATAGAGGTCTATAAGAGCACAAAATATCCCCACAAAGTGGAGCTTTACTTCGATGCATACTCAGGTACTTTGCGGGGGCCCCAAACACAAAAAAAGGACCTTGGGAGAGTTCCCAAGATCCTTGCTAGCGCTGTCTAAATTGCTAACCATCTACTTATATGTAGGTCGGCTTAGCCGTATGATTATAATTTGATTACGTTAGCTGCTTGTGGTCCGCGTGCACCTTCAACGATATCGAACTCTACGGATTGGCCTTCATCCAAAGTCTTGAAACCATCAGTTTGAATCGCGGAAAAGTGTACGAATACGTCGCCACCGTCTGCAGTTTCAATAAAACCATAACCTTTTTCTGCGTTAAACCATTTTACTTTACCTTCCATTGATTAAACATTCCCTTCGTCATCAGATGAACGTGAGTCTTGCTCACAAATCGACTATACCACCGCAACTTCTTTATTGTCAATTGGAAAAGTAAATGTTTACATGCAATAATTTACCACGTAAAATATGACATTTATCTCTCCTTAATTAAGAAATAGATTTGGTATAACGATAAAATAAAAAGCAGACGGTATTTAATACCCGTCTACTCCTATAGTGAAACACTGAAATCATTTATTTTCTACGATCCATTAGCAAGCTGTCTGGGGTGTAAGCGGCCTCGTATGCACTGCGCTGTACCTTGGCCTGATTACGCTTCTGCAGCCAGTCTTGGGCTTCCAAACGAAGAGCGTTCATTCTGTCTAAGATCACATTGTCATATCCCAAAATTCGATTAATTTCTTGCTTTTGTGCATGTGTCGGCTTACAAATTCCGGCTTGTTCTGCAATTGAGTCGACAAGCTCCTGACGATCCTCGACAAAAAGTTCTAACTCCTCATAGGTAGTTTCATCGAGTCTGTCCGTAATGTCCAAGGTTAGTTCCTTCAGGTGCTGAATTAACTCATCCATGAGCACTTTCAGCCTGTCCCTGGCCTGCAGCGATTTTGGATGCTTGGAGCCAAGTTTCCCGAAGTTCTGTAAGGTAGCCGATAGCCTCTTCCGCTTTTTCTGGGCTTTTGCGGATATTGGCTTCCACTAACAAGAAATTCGTATATTCATAAAGTGAATAAAGATTATTAGATACCTCATAGGAGTAGTCCAATGTACTCATTAATTCACTAATAATCGTTTGAGCTTTGCCAAAGTTAAGGCTGGTCTTCTCATAGTCCTGTTTGCTTAGTCCATCCATTGCTGTTCTCGCAAAACGAATGGCTCCATCATACAACATGATTACCAACTGCGCAGGAGTTGATGTTTGAACAGACGACTGACGGTATTTATCATATGGAGAAGTCATCATGTAATGTCACCTCTATCGGTTAATTTGCCATATAACTAGATAATGCAGAAGACTGAGAGTTATATTTATTCATAGCAGTTTCCATTGCCGTAAACTGTTTGTAGTAGTTTGTCTCCAGAGTAGTGAGACGAGTCTGAAGTGTTTTAATCCTAGTATTATAATCTGTCAATCGCTTGCCCATTAAGCTATCTGACTTAAAGGCAATGGTTAAATCTGACGAAAACTTTGATGTCCCTACCTTAGTAACAAATTTATCCAAGGTATTACCTACGGTGGTAGTTAATTTATCGAATACGCCATCAGATCCTGAACCACCTTGAAACAAAGTCATAATCTTTTGAGGATTATCTGCTAAGGCTTGCTTTAATTTCGCCTCATCAATATATAACTTCCCATTCTCATAATATTGACCTGCAGTTATACCGATCGAACTAAGTTCGCCCATCCTATTTGATAGTTCAAATCGCATAGAAGCAATAGTAGATTTCAGAATTTCATCGTTCCTCAACAATCCACTCTTAGCCTTTTTCTCCCATAGTTCAATATCATTATCCGTCATTTCTTTCTTTTGCTCGTCCGAAAGTGGTGTGAAATCCTTATATTTCTCTTCATCAACTTTACTGTTTAACACACTTAACAGTTCATTATAATCCTTCACAAAACTCGTAATAGTTTCCAAAGCTTTCGCCGAGTCTGTTTGCGTATTAATTGTAGTAGCTGCCCCATCCGTTTTAGACAACAGTGTAAAACTCACACCATTTATTTTGAAATTATTACTATCAAAACTCATTGGTGAACCATTTACAGTAATCTGTGCCTTCTCTGGAGGAATTGTAACCTTGAAAGCAGGATCACTTGATCCAAATAAGGTCAATAAACTGTTTGTACCTGTGAGATCAACCTTACCTTCATCCCCATAGGTTTTTGAAGCCAAGGAAAACTTACCTGTAACCTCATCATATTTAGCCGTTACATTAGCTTTACTATCTGAGTTTATTTTCGCAATTACCCCTGATATACTCAATTCCTTATCAAAATTAATGCTACTACCATTGATAACAATATTATATGTTTGTGTTGTAGAGGCAGAATCCGCAATCGCAGATAGCTTAGTTGCAGACGAAGGTATTGATCCATCTTTTTTAGGAACTACTGTCTCCCAAGACCTCGGTTTTGCTAATTCAGTAATCTCCATTTTCATAGGTATACCGTTAGCATCGGCTGTTGCTTCGGCCTTCAATGCTGTCGTATTCCCCGTTACAACTGCAGTCTGGGTATTTAATGCCGTCGACTTGTCATAATTCTTTAACTTAGAATTTTGAAAATCTACAAGCTTACTATTGATCTCACGATAGTTGTCCCGTTGCCATTGAAGTATCTGCTTTTGTTGATTTAATTTATCTAATGGTACACGCTTAGCAGTTATCATCTGCTTTACGAGAGCGTCCACATCTAGACCAGAAACCATCCCACTGATCCGAGTCACCATAGTATCATCTCCTATCTATATTTTTTCGTCAATCATAATACCGGCAATTTCAATCATGTTTGCCACGAGGTCTAGTGTCTTCTCAGGAGGGATTTCTCTAATTAACTCCCCAGTTTCCTTATTGAGTACTTTTACCATAATGGCTTTGGTCTCTTTATGTACGCTAACTTCAAATGTAGTCGTTGGCCCCTGTAAGGCTTTTAGCGCCCGATCTAGCGCTTTAACAACCTGTTCCTCTCCCATAGAAACCGCTATACCTTCTCGTTCCAACTTCTTTAATTCAACATTGCTGCGTAGTTGTCCTAACTTGATAGTTTCTTCTTTTTGTTCATTCATAGGAGTAACAGATGGTGTCCCCCCCGTTTCCATCAATTTTTTAGTATAACTTACAGAATTCGAAAGACGAACATCCATACTGGAACCCCCCACGTTAACTTTTCATTTATATTATATCTATCGGTTTTTCTATACATTTGATTAATACGAGAGGTAAAATTATCCTTAGGTTTACTACAGTGAAGAACGGAACAATGTCCGAACCTTATCATTAAGTAAGCAAATACAATGACGACTAAAAAACAAAAAAATTCATACCAACCTATTGTATCCTCTCGTAAAGTAATCACTTTGTTGGTAACTAGAAGTACAGTTACCATTAGGATTTAAACCTGTGAAGAGAAGTAGTAGATAAGCAACTCCTTACACTTAAAAGTATTTTCTCAATTAATCGACATACATTAATGGGTCTGATCCTCCATAAGAGTGTCCACCATATTCTGACTAGCATCCTCTACTTTCGTTCGAAACTTGCCTTAATTGGCTAAATAACCTTACAGTGAGTTAATTATCTTATTAATTGTAGCTTCGTCAAGTGTCATGCAATTGAAGAATACAAGATGCCACTGTTCTCCGCATCTATCACATACATTCATTACATCTCAAGACCGCCTAATTAGACCCACCCTCATACTCCCACCAACAAAAATCCCTCATTAGGCTATCCCCAATCCCAAGTAGACTCCTTTCTAGGTTGAAATCCGCTATTGCCTCACCATCCTTTTGTCAGAAACAAAAATAAGGCCTCCCCGAGAGAAACCCTAAATGTTGACTAACAAAATACGTCTTTTCGATAAATATGATTTATGATTTCAATTTCCTTTAGTTCTGCTAAAAAAAGAGACCCTAGATAGTCTAGGATCTCCTTGTAACTCTATAAGATTAACGAAGCAATTGAAGTACACCTTGTGGTTGTTGGTTAGCTTGAGCCAACATAGCTTGTGCAGCTTGAGCAAGGATGTTGTTCTTCGTTTGGTTCATCATTTCTTTAGCCATATCCACATCACGAACACGGGATTCAGCTGCAGTCAAGTTCTCGGAAGAAGCACCCAAGTTGTTGATCGTATGCTCCAAACGGTTTTGGAACGCACCCAGTTTAGAGCGTTCGCCAGAAACTTGTTTCATAGCTTCGTCTAAGACTTTAAGCGCATCGTTTGAACCTGATTGCGTCAACAAACTAACATCTTTTACCAACTTGTTATTAGCTTTATCACCAAGCGTGTTAGAGCTAACTTCATTAACGTCAATTGTCATGCTTTGGTCTTTATTTGCACCGATTTGAAGTGTTGCTCCACCGCCAGCAACTGTGATAGTTGCTGAATCAGTAGCTGTTGTAGCATTAGCAATAAATTCAGCTCCATGGAAACCTACTGATTGGCCTATACCTGTTACCTGCTCAGATGCTCCATTTGGACCAACTACTGTAGCAACTGCATCTACACCAGCTGCCACAGTTCCTCCGAAGTCAGCAGCATCAGCTCCACCTACTGTAATATTTGAAATAGATCCAAATTCTGTTTGATCAAGCTTAACAAAGTTTGTACTTACAGTCGCCTGCACACCAGTTTTATCTTTGTATTCATTAATTTTATTTACAACATCTTGTGTAGTTGCAGCTGTCATACCTGAAAAATCAATTTTTGTGCCATTAATAACTAGCTCTTTACCAGAAACATCTACACCACCACTAAGATCAAGAGTACCAGCGGCTGCACTTGCTTTAGTAGCAACTGTATCAACAGTTACAGTATAATTGCCTTTTGCTAAACCAGTAGCAGATGTAATGTCAACTTTAGTCTTATCAGTGGAAGTTCCTGTAACACCTAAGCTACCATTTAAAAGTTTTTGAGTGTTGAACTCTGTTGTTTCGGAAATACGGTTAATTTCGGATTTCAACTGTTCAACTTCTTTTTGGATTTCTTTTCTGTCATCTAGTGTGTTTGTATCATTACCAGATTGTACTGCAAGTTCACGCATACGTTGAAGAATGCTGTGAGTTTCGTTCAAAGCGCCTTCAGCAGTTTGAATCAAAGAAATACCGTCTTGCGAGTTACGGGATGCTTGATCCAAACCACGGATTTGACCACGCATTTTTTCGGAGATAGCCAAACCAGCAGCATCGTCACCTGCACGGTTGATGCGAAGACCTGAAGACAATTTTTCGATATTTTTACTAGTTGCTGCAGTATTTGCACCCAATTGACGGTGTGTGTTCAAAGCTGCGATATTGTGGTTAATAATCATTTGATATTTCCTCCCTGAAATTAAGTTAGTTCCACATCCATGTGGTAAACGCCGAACCATTAAGGTCGGCCGCCCTGCCGGCTCAGCGTCTAATACATATATCGACTGTACGCACCCAACTGTTTAGAGTAATTCGAAGTTTTTTTAAAATTTCTTGGGTAAATTCTCCAAAATAAAATAAAAAACCCGAGTCTGCGTTCAAACAGTCCCAGGTTCTGGAATAGATACGTGCTATATGTCAATCATTCATTCATTCTTATTTACATTACGAAGCCGATGGATCAATGCATTCAGATCAGTCTGCTGTGGACCAACTGACTCACGATTGGTCTCCTGAATTGAAAGGTAAACCTCTTTACGAAAAATATCAACATGCTTAGGTGCAGTGATACCAACCTTTACCGTGTCGCCATCTACGCTTAAGATCGTCAGTTCTATCTGATCTTGGATGACGATGGACTCTCCTTTTTTGCGGGAAAGCACGAGCATATCATCCACCATCCTTTCCATCGATAACTGACTGTTCCTGCAGCAAGGAATGCTTAGTATGGTAAGGTGCTTTATGAAGAACGATCTGTTTAGCTAAACGAGCTGTAGGATTCAATACAATAGGAGCTAGAAGATTAATCGTCGAATGTTCAGTTTGTTCCTTCAGAGTGATAACACAACGAACGACAATCCCATCTTTTATACTTAATTCTTCAGCTTCATCATCCGGCAACTCAAACTCATAGGACGGATAAAAAACAAATGGATCTCCTAACAGAAAGGATAGACCCATGCTTCTAACAGATTGGAGATACCAAAAAGGTGTTTGCTCCATCGCGATCAAAGCAAAGTCGATTTCTTCATCAAAGCCAGGTAGTCCTTTGGGAAAATGGTATACTTGCTCTTCATCTACTTCCAATGTACCCCAAGATAGTGTTTCTATAATCAAGTAATTCACTCCTCAAAAGTTTTGCAGCGCAAAACTAGCTTCTTAAGAAATCCTATTACATAATATATAGCACAAAAGCTATAGAGGCGCTTTCTGGCACATCTATAGCTTAAGAAGCTACAATTGAACATTCAATTCTGGTGGAATAAACTGAACAGAAGCGTATTGCTGCATATATATATTTAACTTTCCACGGGTATACTCAATTTCAGGATTACGCCGATCAACCTGAATATCAACCTTTGAGGCACTAAATTCGATTTGTGGGGCTCTCGTCTCAAAGTGAATCTCCACATTAGCATACGATGCTGGACCACGTGTCTCCGGAAAGGATTGTGGTTCAGTGTCTGATCCGTATACTTCTGCAATCGTATTGCCAGGTTTAAAAAACTGAGCCATCCGATTCCCTTGCTCAACCTTTCGGGCAATTCCCTGAAGGTATAACTGTTGAATGCCAGAATAAATCCGTTTGTTCATATCCAGCATCCTTCCACCGTTATAAGCCTCCCAAGCACGGGATTGATCAATAGTAAGCTCCGGTCTAGTAGATTGAACCGTTAATTCACCTGCAGTAGTCTTTATTTTAACCTCAGCTTTAGGCTGAGTGATCGAGTAAGTGCCCGGATCAGCATCAATACCAATCACAGCAGGCGTCTGACGGATTTGCAATATCGGTTGTAGCAACGAGAACCACCTCTATTATCTGATAAAGTCTACGAGAGTTGTGGAAATAATCTTTGCACCCACAGACAAGGATGCATTATAGATATTCTCTTGAATCTTAGAGTTCATAATCAAACCCTCATAGTCGGCATCTTCAGTCTTAGCCTGTAAATCCGTTAAGTTAATATTCAAATCACTAAGCCGATCCTGCATTAATTCCACACGGTTGGTTTTGGCCCCTATTTCAGAGCGCGCCGTCAGAATTTTTTCCATCCTTGTATCAATTAAACCAAGTTGTGCCGATATTCCTTTGGAATCACCGGATTTCAAGGCAACTGATAATTGATTAATGATTGCAAACAAATTGTCTGCATCCCCAGTATTACCGAATACGTCATTACCTGTCGTACTAATAGGCATACGCACGTCTTCACCTACGATAAACTGAATCTGCCCTGTATCCGTAGTAATCGGCTTAGATACATCGTATGTACCATCCGCACCTTTAGCAAAATCATAAGGCTTCGTATTGTATTGCTCACCATTAAAAATATACTTTCCGTTCAGTGTACTGTTAGAAATATCCACCAGCTGTTCTTTCAGCTGCATAACCTCTGCATTGATACTATCTAGAGCAGACTGTGGATTACTACCTGTCGCAGCCTGTACGGACAGTTCACGAATCTTCTGTACAACATCTCCGGCCTGCCCTAGAACTGTATCATTATAATCTAGCCATGAAAGAGCGCTATCTACATTCTTAGTATATTGCTCGTTAGATGAAAGCTCCGCACGATAACGCAGAGAATACGTAATTCCTACCGGATCATCGGAAGGCTTATTGATTTTGCGACCACTTGAAAGCTGTAGCTGTGTGTCGTTCATCGTACGAGCATTACGGTTTAGGTTAAGCAGAAGCTGTGAATTCATCATGTTAGAGGTTACTCTCAACATACGCTATATCTCCTTTTATCTGCCGACTGTGCCGGTGGAATTAATCAATTTGTCGAGCAGTTCATCAAAAGTAGTCATAAAACGCGCAGCGGCACTATAAGCATGCTGGAATACGAGCATATTCGACATTTCTTCATCCAGTGATACTCCGCTGACAGATTGGCGACGGGAGTTTACCTGCTCTACCAGATAATCTGAGTTATCAGTCTGACGTGCAGCCTCTTGTGATTGAATACCTAGCTGACCCACCATGGAGCCAAGAAGCCCACCAACAGTATTGCTAATGCTACCGTCCGGCGTAGTGAATTTACTATCCTTGAGGTTCGTCAATAAAAGAGCCAAGGTGTTATTTCCTTTAACGACCTGCGTGTTGCCAGCTGCATCTACAGTAGTACGCAGTGAGGTTGCGAATAAACTAACATCCGCAGCAATTTCCGGATTCAACTTGATCGTTCCAGCGTCACCAGAGGTTACAAAGAAATCACGGCCGGAGCTTCCATCCATTGCATAACCTAACTTGTGAAGTCCGTTCAAGCCTTTAACAATGGTCTTGGCGTCCTCATACATTGTTGCTCCCTTAGGCATAGCCTGGCCTGCAGCCAATGTAACTACGGTGCCATCTGCTTGTGTAATCTTAGCATCAGTAGTCAACACCGTACCTTCAGGAAGATTTGAACCTGCCGGTATTGTAATTTCAACATCACCAGTAGCAATCGTACTTGCCATATCATTGAGTTGTTTCTTGTAGTCGGTAACATAAGTATTTTTGGAGAAAATCATTCCGTAAGCCTCTCCGCCCTTCAAAGTACCGGCGGCGTAAGCATTATTAAGAAATGCGCTATCTACGTTTGCAGTAACTTCTCCGCCCTCTACCAATGGCTGTCCACCCAGAGAAACGTTATAACCAGCTTCCGTCTCCACAACGGTAATATTAGCAATCTTGGATAGCTTGTCCGCCATCAGATCGCGTTGATCGCGTAAATCATTTGCCTGATCGCCCATACCTTCGATCTTATAGATCGATTTATTCAAGTCTGCGATAGCGGTCAGGTAACCCTGAGCTTCTTTGGCTTTAACGTCAATATTAGTAGCTAGATCCCGATCGAGATTATCTAATTGTGTGCTCATATAATTCATAGCATCAGTCAAAGATTGTGCAGTTTGCACTACAATCTTACGAGCAGTAGGATCTTCAGGGTTCTTACTAAGGTCAGACCAGGATTTCCAGAAGTTATCCAGTACCGTACGAATACCTGTATCCGATGGTTCATTAACAATCGCTTCTAGTTTAGAGAGGGTATCTGCTTGAAGTTTCCAGTTTCCAAATGCAGAATTCTCACCACGGTACTGATCATCCAGAAACATTTCCCGAATCCGATCGATAGACGAGAATTCCACCCCAGTACCCATTTGACCAGGAACAGTAGATTTATTAAATCCGTACGCTTCAATAGGTAAAGCGGCCTTCATATTAACACGTTGACGGGTATAACCCTCGGTATTCGCATTAGCGATATTATGTCCAGTTGTATTAAGAGCTGCGGTCTGAGTAAAAAGGCTGCGTCTCGCGGTCTCTATCGAGTGAAATGTGGATGTCATGCTTCTTACTCCTCCTTATGTTCTGCTCCAGCAGAACACTTCATCAGTACAATTCTAGCCTCGTGCATCAAAAATCCCCGACCGATTTACGATATTTCCCTTATCGGACGGACGATGATATGTGATATCCTGATTCGGTCTTCCGACCAGCAGATCCAAAGAATAATCTATAAAAGTAAGCGACTGCTCTATCAGCTTCTGATTAAGCTCATTTGCTTCTTTCAGGCGGTGTAAAGTGCCAGAAAGCTTCTGCTGAATATGCAGCAGTCGTGCCTTGTCTTCAGGGTCAAATATAAGTCTGGACAGCTCAGTTAGGTTCAGGTTCAGGTTGGAACGAATACCCACGCCTTGCAGAACGGTATATGCTGCCGCGATTCGCTGTTCCTCGAGCTGTCCAATCAGTTTCATTAACTTGGACTCACGGTTCAGGATGTCGATTAATGCATCCACCTTGTTGTCCATAATCGTCTGTTTTTTCTCAGCGGCCAGCTCCAGCATTTGGTTATGTACTTCGTCCAGCCGCTCCAATAGTTCTATTAATGTTGTCAATGCCATGGATGGTTTCACCTAATTCTCGGAGAATTGCTTAAAGTAAGGGGCGAGTTTCTCTGCTAGCTTAGCTGCATCTACTTGATAGGTACCTGCGGAGACCTGTTGCTTCAAACTGTCGATCTTAAGTGCACGTTCAGCATCATTACCAGAATTCTGTGCTTGCAAGAGCTGAATTGCTTCATCAGAGATCGAAACCTCATCCTTGCGTGAACTTTTCTTCATTTGTTCCTGCCTTTGCGCGTCGGCGCTGCGTTGATACGGATTAATCGCGTTAATTCGTCCGGTCTCGTTAATTTTCATAACTTCACCTTCCTTCTAATATAAAAAAGCCGATAATCTTTACTAAGTTTATCGGCGTAGACTGAAACATTCTTTATAGCTGCAAACGTTTTTTTGCAGAATTTATAGGCCACGCAGCTTATCTATGGCGCGATATGCGCCGTCTGTTGTCTTTTTGGTAGTATCCTCAGCAGCACTTTCCTTGGCGGCACTGGAAAGATCCTTCCTTAGCCGACTACGGCAGCTGTCGCACATATGCCCATCGCGAATCAGTGTTCCACACACCTCGCAAGGATACATCATATTAGGAGCATTAGCTATAGATATCCGGCCCTCTCGAATAAAGCGGGTGATCTCCTTAATCGAAATTCCCGTAGCATCGGACAGTTCTTGGATGTTGGTTCCTTTGTTCTCCCGCAAATAATTCACGCAGATCTCATATTCATGCTCCAGATCTTTGATGCAGGGCTGGCACAAACCCATAAGATTCTTGACAAACAACCGGCCGCACCTTGGACAATTGTCTAGATTCATAACAAGCAGCCGCTCCTCTCCGTACATTCTGTACAATGCATAATATCCTCATGCTCCTAGATTACATGATTGCAGAGAATTCGTCTATGGGACGGAAGAAACGCTATTAAGCGTATGAATCTCCTTAAATAATGAATGGAGATGTACACAATCATGCATTTCTCTCTCCTTAGGAACGTGCCCAAGTTAAGCTATAGACCTCAACCGTATAACCATAATCTGAACCCATTTGTTGTATGATCTCAGCGCACGCACGAATGGTACTGCCCGTCGTATAAATATCATCAACAATAATAATCCGAACAGAATGATTTAGAGGTGCCTCCCTTTTCAGCCAATCTGCAAATTGTGCTGTTACTGCCGGATTCTCTGCAAAAGCGTGTTTCATATCGGTCAGTCGTTCCGCTCGGCTCTTAAAGCTTTGTTTTCCGGTATGGTGTGTACGGATCAGCAGCGGAAGCTGGGGAACCTTCCTACGTCTAGACAAGACATCAGCCAGTCTCTCCGCTTGATTAAACCCCCGTTCCATTAGCCGAGAATCACTGACAGGCACTGGCACTAACAAATCAGCAGACCAAGAGCCGTATTGTATATCTTTTTTATTTTTGAAGTAATGAATGATAGATGATTTCTGAGTTAAAAAAACACTCTGTTTCTCTTCTTTCAAGGTTAGATACGCTCTGTCCAGCATGAGACCAAGTAAAAGGGCGTATCGTTCATTGCCTCGATATTTATACTGACCCAACCATTCCCTCATAACGCTTGTGTAGGCTACTGCACTCCGGTTACAAATAATCGGTGATTGTTCATTACTACGGGAACAGTCAGGACAACCGACATGCCGACCACATTTCAGGCAACGAGGGGAACGTATCCAAGGAATAGATTCTACGCAAGTTTTGCAAACTCCAGGAAATTGTGAGGACCCAGGGTTGCGCTTGCCGCAAGTTAAGCATGGTGTTACGGAAGGGGATAAGAATGCCTGAGATTTAGTTAACCATGAGAACAGAGAATTCATCTCGACACATCCTTACTGATATATCCTTTGCGGCGAGCGATAATGTTCATAGTTCGGATCTGGGAGATTGCTCCACGTTGGGATCGGGTCCATTGTGGAGAGGCAAATACAACACGCCCAGCAGGATCATCTTTAGATCTCCCGGCACGCCCCGCCATCTGAACCAAGGAGGCTTCGTCAAAAAGATCGCTGTCCGCATCCAAAATAAATACATCGCTGCGAGGCACTGTAACTCCTCGTTCCAGAATCGTAGTCGTTACTAATAAGGAGATCGCGCGGCTACGGAAAGCAGTTACCTTCTCTGTCCGGAAGGGATCTTTGGAGGAAGTACCTTCGATGACTACGCCGGGAAAGCTCCGACGAAGCAGATCCAGTAATCCTTCAATATGTGCAATACGCGACACAAAACAAAAGATTTGCGCCTCTCGCTCGAGCGACTTACGAAGCGTATGTATGAGAGATCTAGGTACCATCCCACGCTTTAGGCATGTTTGAACGGATGTCATGGTCAAATGCTGCGGCACAGGCAAAGGATGACCATGGAAACGGACAGGTACTCTAGCATGTGGAAGTCTGCCTGACCGAACCAACCGCTGCATTTCTTGTGGTGGTGTGGCTGATAAGTAGATAAAAGATCCATTTGCTTTACAGGCTTGTTCGGCAGCATAAGCCAACATAGGATCATTGTGATAGGGGTACGCATCCAGCTCGTCAATGATTACGAGATCAAAGCTTCGATGGAAGCGCAGCAACTGGTGGGTAGTCGCGAGCGTTAAGCGACCACCCACCCAGCGTTCTGCGCTGCCGCCGTAAAGCACGGCGAGAGTCTCCGCCGGGAAAGCTTTGGCGAGCCGCGGAGCGAGCTCGAGTACGACGTCGCGCCGCGGCGTCGCTACGAGCGCCCGCCCACCGGCGGCGAGCACAGCCTCTAGGAGCGGGAAGATCATCTCTGTCTTCCCGGCTCCCGTCACCGCCCAGAGCAGGAACCGCTCTGGGCACGCTTTGGCGGAGCGCTCACGCCGCTCCGCCAGAAAACCCAGCGCAGCGCCAGCGGCTCCCGCCTGCGCTGGGCTTAACCCCCACCGGCCTGCGGCCGCGGTGGGGTCAAGGACGGCCGTGCTGCGCACGGCCGGAAGCGCTGCGCTACGCAGCAGCAGCGCGCAAGCCCGGCTGCGCCCAAGTGCGAGGCAGGCCTCGCAATAGGCGCAGCCCATAAGGCCGCACGCGGCGCATGCCGTGCGGCCGGTCGGGGCGCTGCCGCAGCGCAGGCAGCGCGAAACCGCGCGGCGGGCGACAGCGCCGCGCCACCACACGTGCGGCAGGCTAGCCGCCGCACGCGCCAGAGCGCCAGCACCTGCAGGGAGCTGGCGGGCCCGCGCCCCATGCGCAGCCGGGGCGTGACTACCCACGGCGGCTGTCAGCTGCAGCCGCCCCTGCAAATGCGCCAGTTGTGCCGCCTGGCGCCAACGACCTGTCAGCGCCGGCAATTCCTCTGCCAGCAGCGCTTCTATTTCCGGTTGCAATAGTGAGCGCCCAGCCACCGCCCACGATAGTTGTTCTGCCTCCGATTCAAGTAAAGCATAATCGAGATCATATCCTCTGCAATCATTGTTCTTCTTTTCCTGTTCTATACATACCTCTCTTTGCTCAGAAAGCCGCCATAACGAAATCCCATCATAAAGCAATTCTTCCTTCGCAATTCCTCCTACCTCCCTTTCCTCTTTCAACTCAGGCTCAAGGACATTACTCACATATTGCCCCAGCTCCTCATCCCCCCTCTTTGTTTGAAGGAATCGCGTAGCTTCACCGCCCACCCCAGCGGTAGCGCAGGAGATAATAAGACCAGCTTGTCCACCGTTACTAAACCCCTACCTTGGCTCAACGAGTTAGCGCTGGACCACCACCATCTATCTACTGTAAGGTCTAAAGAAATCCATACACTCCAGATGCCCCTACATTCCAAGGCATATACAGCAGCTCGCATAAAACCCGCCTCCTTAACTCTCACCATTAATCACTCTTGCTTACACCACTTCCCTTACCGTAAACGCAAAAAGCACACTCCCCCATTTCTTGGAGAGTGTGCTTCACCCGTAACTTACATATTTACTTAAGATCTGTCGTGCTTTGATTCGCATCCCCTACTTCCTGCCATCCCCATAAAAGGCAACGAGCCAGACTGCCCTGACAACCGCAAGTCTACCACAATCCCTTGTTGCAGCAACTCTTCTTCACTCACCTGAAAAGTGTACATAGATGTTGCAAGATCGACAGAGCAGCCACTATCTGCCATCCTGGAAACAATTCCAAGGGTTCCATCGCTTGAGCCATCATCCATGAACGTTACTCGAAATCGTTTTCCGGTTAAAAAAGCTTGAAATGTCAGCGCTCGAATGTACCATTCCACAACAGATGCATGATTGCGGGTAATGAAAATATAATGAATCCATTTCACGGACTGCGGTGTCTGCCGCACCTTCTGCCGATTATGCAGCATATGAATAATCACTGCAGCGGATACATAAACAACCGCAATCCATATCAACTGGGCTACCATGGAGATGCACCTCCTCTGTATACCAACACTATATGCCGGCTTTAAAAGGTCGGTGACTGCCCAGAGTTCCTATCAAGCATAAACGCCTTCGGCGTCCTTGAAAGGACGGTAAGCGTTTAAGCGAGAAATATAAGACATAAAGTATGGTGTGAAACTTATACTTTCTTATATTTTATAGAAACAAGCTGTGCTCTCCTTGATTTGATTCCTATATGTAACGTAAATCTGTAGATATTTTTATAAAGTTACCCAACCATATTTGATCGAGTTAATTACAGCTTGCGTACGATCATCAACTTCCATTTTTTGCAAAATGCTACTCACATGGTTTTTGACCGTTTTTTCACTAATAAATAAATACTCACCGATCATTTTATTACTCTTACCTTCCGCCATTAGGCGCAGAACTTCCGCTTCACGACGTGTTAGAGGATTGTTGTCACCGGCTACAAATTTAACACCGGCTTCCTTCACTACTGTATCCGCAGCTACTCCAGTCTCATTAAGGTAAGTCATGCGCCGCAATTGATTGATTAGCTTTCCGGTAACCTTTGGATGGATAAAGGCGTGCCCCTCACAGACCGAACGGATCGCATTAATAAGGGATTCAGCCTCCATATCCTTCAGTAAATAACCATTGGCCCCTTTACGAAGGGTTTCAAACACATAACTCTCATCATCATGAATCGATAAAATAATAACCTTAACCTCTGGGAACATTTCCCGCAGTTTTTGAGTAGCCTCCACGCCATTCTCAATAGGCATATTAATATCCATCAGTACGATGTCTGGTTTAGTTCCGTTACAGAACTCCAATACCTGGATACCGTCACCACATTCACCGATGACTTCGATATCCTCCTCCATATTCAAAATACGTTTCAGCCCTTCACGAAAAAGCTGATGATCATCCGCCAAAAGAACTTTAATGGGCGTTTTAGTAGAGTTTAAGTTCTCCATCACATTACTCCTTCCCTTTCTCCACGTTCGTCGGAATGTGGATCACGATTGTTGTCCCCTGATTCTCGGCTGATATGATTTCCATTCTGCCTTCAAGCAGCTCTACACGTTCCCGCATACCAACTAGCCCGAAGCTTTCACGATTGCCCTGCGGATTCTTTAATTTCTGCACATTAAAACCTAATCCATTATCCTTAATCACAATCTTAATTAACTGCGCTTGGTAAGTAATCTCTACCAATACGAAACTCGGGTAGGCATGTTTAGCTGCATTAGACAAAGCTTCCTGGACCAATCGGTATACCGCTGCCTCCATGGCTGAAGATAGTCGATGTTCCTGACCTCTGGTTTCCAAGGTCGTCCTCAGCTTCGTCTTCTCCTCAAAATCATGCACATATTTCCGCAAAGTCGGAATTAATCCCAAATCATCGAGAGCCATCGGTCGTAAATTAAAGATGACCTTACGCATTTCTTCCAGGCTGTATCGAACCTGTCCTTTCAAATCTATTACTTCGTCCTGCACCAACCCAAATTCCTGCTTTACCAGCATTCTTTCTACAATTTCCGTCCTAAGGACTAGATTCGCCAGCATTTGAGCAGGACCATCATGAATTTCCCGGGCAATTCTCTTCCGTTCTTCCTCTTGAGCCAGGATTATCTTGAGTCCTATCATCTGTCTGTTCTTCGCAGATTCGACAATTCTCGTCACCTGACCTAGTTCTCCCGACAAATATTCGAGCACTACGCTCATTTGCGAACCAATTGACTCTGCACGTTCTACAGAATTTTCGACACTGCGCACTCGCATTTGTAATTCATCACGTCTTGATCGAAGATAGACCTCTCTCTCACGCGTCATCATGAGTTCGAGCTGTAGCTCCGTAGCCTTCTCATAGGCTATACGAATATCCTTCTCTGAGTAGCGGACAAAGTCCCGGCTGACCTCTGTCAGCCGGATTCTGGAGCGGTGATACTGCAGCTCTAGTTTGTCTACCTTTTTCAATGTCTCATCCGTTTCGTCCATGACCCGCTGCAGTTCTTTGTTGAGTGCAGCAAGTTCATCACGCGCAACCTGCAATATTTCAAAAATCTGATACTTGCTGCTCTCCATCACGTCGATGGTATTTTTAATGACGCGATCAATCGCATCGGCTTGAAATTCCACGGATGCTTGCCCCTTTTCTATCGAATCGTTTTAAAGGTTTTCCTTTATATTAACATATCACGATTCGATAGTTACGGTCTTCGTTTTCTGTTCCCATTTTACAGTTAATCCTAGCTGTTCAGAAACTAGTCTTAACGGTACTAAAGTCCTACCTTGTAAAATGATTGGTGCTACTTCAGCACTCTGACGTTTACCATTCAGCAGATATTCTTTTTTATTTACGGTAAGATCCAGTGCCTTGGCTCCGCGTAATACCATGATCTTCTTATTCACCTGATCCCAAGTAGCACTGCCTCCGAAAGCATCAAGTACATACCGAATTGGCACATAGGTACTGCCGTCTTTTACAATTGGAGCTACATCAATAGCTTTCTTATTTCCATTTACAGTCATTGCTTTCGGGCCAATGCTCATAGAAGCCGTACCTTTTGGTAAGCCCGCATCACTGGAAAGTGAAGGCATTGTAAAGGTGATATTATCAAAGGCAACTGTACCTGTCTTCGCCCGTTCATCTTGACCTTCCTCTACATTGACTACATAAAGTCTCTTCAGCGTAGCTGGGAATTTAATACCTGAGCCTGACAAGTCGATGTTAATGTTCTTCCATCCGTTCCAATCGATAATCTTTGCAAGATCTACATAAGCTGTAGCTCCGCTGTTGTCTACAAACTCAGCACGCAGCCAATTCAAGCTCATATCGCCCATCACATCAACCGACATCGAGGTTGCAAGCGCTGGAACTGTTTTTCCACTTGTACCATTAAGCTGGGCATAAGCATACATTTTTCCGCTTCCAGCCGTCATATCATAACTGAGTGACAGTACCTTAGAGCCTACTCTTTCGGCTGTTCCATCAACTATTGCTGCAGTACCCTGTACTGCTGGAACATTAGTCGTAAAGTTGATTGGATAGCTTACCTTCTCAAAATCTTCCCATGTTGTAGCCGCTGCTGTCGATAATACAACCACTGCACTAAATCCATCATAACGAGCAATAGCATAACCTGTAGTTACCCCTGCATCTACAGAGTTTACAGTAAGCTTGCCATCTTTCACGGCTCCCTTAAACCCTACAAACTCCCACTTCAGGGCTGAATCTGGAACATTAATAGTTGCTCCACTCTTCGTAGCTGCCGTAACAGGCACAGACACAGTGGTTCCGGCTGTCAGCGGTGCTGTAGCTGTACCTACACTCATACTGGACAGATCATTGCCACCCAGAACTGTAACGGTTGTAGAGGCGCTTGCCGAGCCACTTTTAGCTGTTAAGGTGACGGTACCTGGCTTCACTGCCGTAACTTCTCCTGCATTTACAGTTGCGCTTCCTCCACTCGATACCCAAGTAGGATTACCTGCCGCTACATCAATAGGGTTATAGTAAGTGTCATAACCTTTTAAAGAATACGTAGCCTTTTGGCCAACTAGCAATGCAGAACTTCCACTAATCTTGATTCCCTTCACTTCACCTTGAGGAGCGTTAGTATAGACACCAAGCGCATTAACGATGCTACGTTGCTCTGTGCCATACTCTGTATTAAACGTGAGTGTAGTCGAGGTTTCGCCGAGGGGCCTGTCTACCATCGTTGTAGAGCCGCCTCCATCGAGATTAAGACCCTTCCAGACTCCAATATTCGTCATAAATGATTGCAGTTCGGTTAAAGACATTCCTGAACTATTTCCATTTTTTTCAGCCGCTATGATATATACATATCGTCCATCCTGTGAGTAACCTAAAGCCGTACGTGCACGATAGCCACCAATACTGCTAGTTGATCGCGAAAACGTTGCTGCTTTCCCGTTATTTACTAGAATTGTATGTCCGCCGATCATCGTTTGCAGATTCGCAGGATCGAGCGATTGCTGAGTAGTCTTGGATTTCAAAGAATACTCGCTGGTAACAGGTTGTCCTACTGCCAAATGCGCAGTAACATATCGTGCGGCTAAGCCATGTGCCCGTAAAATATAAGCTCCCTTAGGAACCGCCGTAGGAAGTGCAGCATTCTCTGAGATTTGAGTAACTACACCATTCTCAACAAGTACCTCAGTTGGAGTGGTAGAGCTATTTTTAGGACGATCAAGAGCAGTCCATACATCTGTGTAGATATACATAGCATTAGCATGACTATAAGTCGAGCTTCCGCCTTCAGGGCTATAAGCACCTTTATTGATACCGGAGATCTCAAACTGTGCGCCATCTGGTGCGGTTACCATCCCCTCGAAGCTGTACTCGTCAATAATAGGTTTACGATCTTTTGTCACTGCAAAGGCATACATTCCATTCAATTGTGAAGGGGTAGACACCAGTACTCCACCTGATACTTGTCCACCGATTGGAGCACCCTCACCGCCTGTATTAAAATAATCTCCATTTACAGCAGCTACGGCTCCAGTTTCCTTAGCCATTCCACCAGTACTTTGCCGTGTAGTCAGGTTTCCGCCTTTACCCGTCATCACATCTAAAGAAACATATGGGTTGTTAAGATCTACTCGAATAACATCCGCAAGCCCAGAAGCACTCGCTCCAGAACGTGTAGTAGTATATTTATATTTCATCATAATGGCGCCCGAAGTAATCACTTCTTCTCCCAGCTTACTTACTTTAAAAGGAGCTGTGGCTGCAGCTGCGATTGGTGCAGACCCCTGACCAAACAGCATCATACCTTCACTGCCGATTACGGGCATAATCCATAACACACCAGCCAATGAAGCAGCAATCCACTTTTTAGTGGAAGATAATCTTATTCCCCGTACAACATCGCTACTCTTCTTCTCCATGAAAACTTCATTCATTTCAACGTAACTCTCCCATCTCTTTTGTACTCTATCAGTCCATATCAATGTCTGGAAACTGGTTCCTATTTTTCTAGTACTCTTTTAATAGACTGAAAATAAGCCAAAAAGTTGCGAAATTGAGAGATTTCAAGCTTTATAGAGTCGAAATTGTCATAATTAGACGACAAAAAAAAGCCCGGCATAATTGCCGGACTTTACCAATTGATTCTTTGGTTACAAGAGTTGTTTACAGGTAATCTGCCTGTTTCAGCATCCGCTGCAGCATCACGGCAGCTTGAGCACGGGTGGCATTGCCCTGAGGCTGGAACTCACTTGCTGTCATGCCCAAAATTATCCCTGATTGCACTGCCTTGGCGACGAACTCAGCGCTTTGATTCTGAATCTTCGACTTATCCTTGAATTTTGCAAGCGTTGAGGCAGAAGTACCGCTTAGCGTAATAGGATGATTGGTATATTCCATCGCACGGATCATCATAATCGCCATCTGCTCGCGTGTTATATTATCATTCGGACGGAAGGTCCCGTCCGTATTCCCTGTAATAACTCCTGCTTTAGCCGCTGCACCAATGTAGTCTCCAGTTTGTGTGGAAGGCTGCACATCCCGGAAGCGTTGCGCGGTCTCACGATCTCCCAGCAAACCTAAACCGCGACTAAGCATAACAGCAAACTCAGCACGGGTAATTTTTTTCTCTGGATTAAATGCACTACCGTAGCTGCTATCTATAATATTCTTAGCGGTAAGTTCAGCAACAATCGCATTGCTCCAATGCTTACCCATATCCGTAAAGGTTCGGGTGGACAAAAAGGTCCCTAATATCTGATTACCAGCGGTACGAGCACGGATAACCGTATAGTTGCCGACCGTACTGACTTTTGTAGGTAGATAAGCCGCATCGTAATAGGAGAGGTCTAATCTGGCCGCAGATGTTTGCGCACTATTTAATGAAGAAGTAGTACGTACGGTATATTCTCCTGGTACTGTCAGTGCCTTGGCATTCGCATAATTATCACTAATTATTGCTGTCACCCGGACATCCATAAGACTTGTAATGGTTCGCATCCCCATCGTTTGTAGCTTTTGCTCAAAAGGTGTAAATGTGCCTGCTGGAACTTTATCCAAGCGGAACACAAGTGAAATATTTTTACTATCTGAGATCAAGCTACTTGCAAGTCCGCTCATATCAATATCATTGAGTCCCACACTAAATAGGTTATCTCCATGTCGAATCATAAACTTTGTATTTTTATTACGGTTCACCGCGTCGAGCAATGGTTTTAGCGGAACGGTCACAAAAGCTGCTTGTTCCGTGGAAGGAACCTCAAATGCCAAAATATCATTATTCATCTTAGACAGATATTCATAACTGGCAGCTATTCGATCTGCATTTAAAGTATATCTTTTTAGAGACTGATTATATAAAGAGCGGTCATCCACAATTTGCGAAGAATCACTCTTTAGTAGTGCATACTCTTTACCAAACTCACTCGTTGCAAGTGTTCCTAGATAGGATGGACGATTTCCAGATCCGGTTGTCACGCCTGTCAGATTCTGAACTGACAGTGCAGAGAATGACGACAGTACATTACCACTGAAATCCTTAATCGTACCGGCACCAGACATATAGGATAAGTCCACTGTTTGGCCGGTCTTTACAACAGAGGATAACGTTATTTTTAGAATATTGCCGGAGATATAGTAGGATTGCACACCCAAGCTGCTGCCATCTGCTCTAACTCCAAACTGATTGGCGTAGAGGGAACCGGATGCTTGCATATTCTTTGCAAAAGTAACAGTTAGCTCGTCTCCTGAAACGGTCGCTGAGTTAATCTCCGGTATGGTAGTACCGCTGTTTTCTGAGATGGATACAGGCTGTAGGTTAATATACGCTGCCCGATTGCCATTCAAATCGCTTATCCCGGCAGAACCCGGCACATAAGATATGGTCACATTCTGATTAACTGTCAGCGCAGTCTGAAGCGTTAAAGTAACCTGAGTGCCGCTAACCGATACATTAGTCACATAATTAGGCGT
Source organism: Paenibacillus sp. RS8 (assembly GCF_041956825.1). Classification (NCBI taxonomy): domain Bacteria; kingdom Bacillati; phylum Bacillota; class Bacilli; order Caryophanales; family Paenibacillaceae; genus Paenibacillus; species Paenibacillus sp. RS8. The sequence continues at coordinate 1,030,458 of NZ_CP168131.1, forward strand.
GCTGCCCACTAACACAGAGAACTGACTATTCAGCGGGAGACTGGTTGTAGACAAGCCTTCATTATAATTCAAAATGATCTTAGTGCCGCCTCCGGTTGCACTTTGGAACACTGGCGGAATGGTATCGTTGCTGTTACGGATATTAAAATCAGTAAAGTCCGCAATATTTTGTCCATAAGAATTCTGCAAAGGATACGACCCTGCATAATAGGACACCCGGACGTTCTGTCCATTTGATGCTTCACTACTCAATGTTAAATATACTGTACTGCCGCTGGAACTTATCGAGTTGACTCCAAGTGAGCTTCCATCTGCAATCACTGAGAACTGGTTATGTGCGTAATAGGAAACCGGTTTTAATGTGTCATTAAAATTCAACACTACAGATCTACCCGTGATTCTCCCGTCTTTAGGTGTCGGCATGGAGGACTCGATAGAGTTCGTAATCTGTTTATCGCTAAAAGTGCTCGCTGCATTTCCGCTTGGGTCTTGAATTGTCCGCAGTCCGCCATTATAGCTGACCTTCACAATCTGCCCAACAGCTACTCCTGTACTCAATACCAGATAAGCGCTGTCTCCTTGAATATAGACACTTTCAATCGCTCGATTCTCGTCATTGACCGTAACTCCAAAGCTTGAAGTCAGCAGCGCTATGGATGAATTGAGCGTCTCATTATATTTCAGACGAATGGTTCGGTTATTCTCAAGCTGTGCAGATGTGAGCTGTGGAGCTGTTTTGTCCAGAGACAAGGTCTTGAAGCTCCATGAATTTTTACCGCTTAATCCTTCATATAGAACGTTAGCATCACTTGCATCTACAAAAGCCCCTTTGGCGATGTCAATGTAATACGTTGAATCACTATCTAACGCTACGGAAGGTGTGATGATATATTCTTTAGCTGTGCTGGTACTCCGAGTAACGTTAACCGGCACCTGAGACCCCCCACTTTTATATAGAGCCACACCACTAGCCACAGCGCTGTTGTAATTCACATCCCGATTAAATGCGATCGAAAAGGATCTGTTATTCGCTATAGATTCACTTCGGTCAGATGGATTCAATGCACTTACGCCAAGTCCAGTCAAAGATACCGTTGTGAAGGTCCAAGTGTAAGCACCCGAGGCAGGGAATACATTTCCATCTTGGTCATAAAAAGCACCTTGGGGGATGGTAACTGTATATTGCGTGCCATTTAGCAGAGGTGAGGCTGCTGATGCCGGATTCAATGTTATGGTTCTGCTGCTTCCTCCAGTAACCGCTGGCGAGTTCACATTAAGCCATCTCGTTCTAGCATCGTTAGCAGCCCCTGGGGACACCGTAATCACACCTGATGCAGGCATCATAGGACGGTCAAAAGTAAGCTGTAGCGCTCCTGTGGTAGATACACCACCTGTACCGTTAGCCGGTGATGGAGTCATCGGAATCTCAGCTACACCTTTTGTAGAAAAACTCCATACATTTCCGCTAGAAATACCAGAAAATGTTCGATTATCAACATCCTTAAAAGCGTAGGAATCAATGAGAACATAATAATTCCCTCCGGCTCCCAAGGCTTTATCCAACGATAATTTAACTGTTGTAGAGCTAGCATCAGTTTGAACGTTAACTCTGGTGTCATCATCCTTAATTCTGAACTCTTGCACTGTTGTATTATCTGCTGAGGACAGGACTCGGATAGAGCCTCCACCTTTTAACAGCTGCTTATTTAGTGTCAGACTAAGTTCCTTTAAACTCCCGGCATCTACTCTTGCATTACTAGCCGGTGAGAAGTTACCTGCGGTAATAGCCGTATTACTCTCAGGAGCAGTGGTAAATGCCCATGAAGTAAGTCCTGATTCATTCCCCTCATTATCTTTGAACAATCCTTTGGGAATTGTGACCGTGTATGCCTTATTTGGAGTAAATTGTTGGTTTGGACCTAACTTAAGCTCGTAGTCTTTTGAACTACCAATTAAACCATAGCCACCAATAGGAATCGTTACAAAAGGTGCACTATCACCCTGTCCCGTGATGGTAATTTCTCCAGCCTGTGGGTTGACTTGACGGTCAAAGCTTAGTTTAAGAGATGATCCTATATTTACATAGGTTGCTCCAGGTGCTGGTGACACGCTTATGCCAAATTCCGCTGCAGCATGCACTGCCGATATTCCGATTCCAATAGAAGGATACCCTGTTCCAAGTACCAGTTCTCCCGCTAGAAAAAGCGCCGTCCATATTGAAATTTTTCTTTTCATGCCGTGATAGACTCCTCTCAAACCATACTAACGTCTTTATGTATATTCTTATATTTCGGTTAAAGGGCTTACAAAGTTTAGTAGTCTACTTCTCTATGATTAGAATCAATCCTAATTCTGTTCATTACATAAAAATAGCCCGCACAGTCGACACTAAGTGCCAACTTGCGGGCCTAACGTATTATAAGAACGTATGATTAACTACAATCCAGCCTGATCTCTAAGTAATTCTGCTTTATCTACTCGTTCCCATGGAAGATCTACATCCGTACGTCCGAAATGGCCGTATGCTGCAGTCTGTCTATAGATCGGTTTACGCAAATCAAGCATGGAGATGATCCCCGCAGGGCGAAGGTCAAAGTTGTTGCTGATCAGTTGAACCATCTTTTCTTCACTGATTTTACCTGTTCCGTATGTATCCACATTAATCGAGACAGGAGTAGCCACACCAATGGCATAAGCAAGCTGAATCTCACATTTATCAGCCAGACCTGCAGCTACTAGATTCTTCGCTACATAGCGAGCTGCATAGGCAGCAGAACGGTCCACTTTAGTTGGATCCTTACCAGAGAATGCACCACCGCCATGACGAGCATATCCGCCATACGTATCAACGATAATCTTCCGTCCAGTCAGACCGGCATCCCCTTGAGGACCACCAATAACAAAACGTCCGGTTGGGTTAATAAAGTACTTGGTTTCGGAATCGAGTAGTTCCGCAGGAACAACTGGCATAATTACATGTTCTTTAATATCAGCCTGAATTTGTTCAAGAGAGATTTCCTCCGCATGTTGTGTGGATACTACGATAGCGTCCACGCGTACAGGCTTCTCATCTTGATATTCAATCGTAACTTGTGTCTTTCCGTCAGGACGCAGATATTCCAATGTTCCGTTCTTACGAACCTCAGACAAGCGACGAGCAATACGGTGAGATAAAGCGATCGGTAGCGGCATCAGTTCTGGTGTCTCATTCGTAGCAAAACCGAACATCAACCCTTGATCACCCGCGCCAATATTTGCCGTTTCTTCAGCCACTTGTGCTGGATCACGGTGCTCTAGTGCAGAGTTTACACCCTGAGCAATATCAGCTGACTGCTCATTAAGTGAGCTCAACACTGCACAAGTATTATAATCGAAACCATATTTTGCACGTGTGTAGCCAATTTCTTTAATGGTGTTGCGTACGATGGCAGGAATATCTACATACTCAGATTTGGTACTGATTTCCCCGATCACCAAAACAAGACCAGTTGCTACTGCTACTTCGCAGGCTACACGTGCATTTGGATCATTAGCTAAAAATGCATCCAATACCGCATCGGAAATCTGGTCACAGATTTTATCCGGATGCCCCTCCGTCACGGACTCGGAAGTAAACAAATGACGCCCTTTAATAGACAAGTATAACAACCTCCCTTATGGTTAGTCTGACACTGTATAAGGAGTTCCTTTATAATCACACAGGCCAAATAAAAAAAACTATAAAACAAAACAACTCAGAAGCCTGTTTCTTTTTATGAAGGATGATTGCAGTATTTCATGTTTATATTCACTAAACTCTTCAAAAAATGAACCTTTCCCATATGGAAAAGGTCTAAGGCTTTCCTCAAAAGTCATATTATCTTATTTGGGAGGTGGTGTCAATTACTCCGAAACCCCTCCAACACAGTATAAATATTGATTTCGCCGTACGAAAAAGCAATATCAGATAGGATATATAAGAGTCCCTATACCCTGATATTATTGAAAAAGAGACTGTTCGGCTTGCTTAATGAGTCTCTTCGTGATTTCTCCGCCAACAGAGCCATTATCTCTTGAACTAAGATGTCCAAGATACTGGCTACGGCCAGAACCACTACCTCCGATTGCCCCTAATTCAGAAGCAAACTCCGTGTCTGCTCCGCCTCCATAGTGCGCTCCATATAAACCAAATTCAGCCGCAATCTCATATTGCATTTGCTTCAACATTGCCCGACTTTCTGGTACCACTGTACGATTGTTACGTGCCATGTTACAGCACCTCCTGTGAATTTGTAAGATTACAGGAATATTGTGCGTTCAATATCTACTCTTCAATCGCGCCAATGATTTGTAACTTTGGAAATCAGTTTGAAGGTATGATCAAGTACTTTTAAGGGCATTATGAATATATAATTACAAATTATTTCAGTGTATAACCACCGCGAACCATAACAACAAGACCAAGGGTTTGTCCTGTTTGAACAGTAATACCACGACCATCGCGAGGGAAGGATAATAAATGGTTAGATGGCGCAGCTACTCCATTTGCAAGATCTTTACCATCTGTTAAATCAGCCACACCGTTTGCATCCTGAGAGTAGATAACCGCTTTACCCGCACGAACAATAAATTCAGCACCTGCGGAAGCAATTAGTGTTTGACCTGGCTTTACATCGACAATTACGGATTCATTACCACTAGTTGTTGGAGCTGTGGTTGCTGTTGGAGCTGAGCTAGGACTCGGAGTAGCTGTAGCTACTGGAGCTGTACCTGTACCACCTGTAAGTGCTTTCTGAATTTGCTGATCTACATAGCTTTTGGTAACCACTGGATCATCTGCTGTGCCAGGCTGTGAACCAACACCTGCACCTTCAGCAGTAACATTCAACAGTGATCCAGCCCATACACCACCAGCCAGTAATATAGCAGCTGTTGTTACTTTCCATACCGATTTCAATGAAGTTCCTCCTCTTGAGTGGGGATAAATGCCTATAAAAAAAGAATAGCCTCCGAAGAGGCTATTCTTGCTTCGTAAAGGAAGCTAATTATCTTACAGTGATTGAAGTTTCACCTGTAACAACGTTGCCATTACCATCTGTGAAGGTAGCATCTTTAGCTACTTTTACAATAAGAGAATCAGCAGTGCTCAAGTCGATTGACTTAGCTTTAGTTGCATCAGTGTAGAATGCCAAGTGAACTTTACCATTGTCACTACCTGTACCAGGTTCAACAGAAACGAATGGTGTAACACCTTTGCCATCAACAACCAAGGTAACTACAAAGTCTTTAGCTTCAGGTTTAACGTTAGTACCAGAAGTTGAAGTTGCAATACCATTGGAGAAGGACAATGTCAAGTAGTTGTTTTGAACACTGTTAATAATAGCTTCAGTCAATTTCGGAGCAGTTTTATTAACAAGAGTGTCCGTTGTAGAAGTTTTTCCAGGAACGCTTTCGATTCCATTTCCTGCAGCGTCTGTAATACCTACAACTTCAAACTTATAAGCTTTAGTTTCTGTGATTCCACTTACTGGAACAAACACGCGAACTGTAGCTGCTGTTGGTTTAGTAACATCTCCAACTGAATGTGACACGATTGCATAAGATCCAGAAGGTAGAGCATTACCATTCAGAACATAACTATTTGGATCGCGAAGTGATGCTACATTCAATCCAGAATCACCAGTAGCATTATCAGTAGCTTCTACAGTGTACAGATGATATCCAGGTTGAGTGATATCAGTAATTGATGCTTTTTCATATGTTACGGATGTAACAACTGGTCTCTTAGAATCATTAGTAGTAACTTTTTCAGCAGTCAAACCAATTGTAGTTGCTGCAGACTTGTTAGGGTCTTTAGCCAAGTCGGATACCAAATTCGCTGCAATGCGAAGTGTATAGTCACCACTTAAACCAACAACTTTAGGGAAGGTAACTTTTGCACCTTTTTTAACAGCGCCAGTAGTATCAATTGTAACTAGTTTACCAGTGGAATTCTCAATTGCACTGACAGCTGCTCCCAGATAGTTAATATCTTCGCTGAAAGTAACCACAAGACCCTTAGAGCCATAAGTAGCACTTACTACAGTTGGAGCAGTAGTATCTTTAGTCAATGTGATAGCTTGGGACAGGCTTGATCCAAGTGTGTTACCCAAAGTATCTTTCACAGCAGATCCAAATACCAATGTACCAGTGAATGTGTTGGAGCTTGGGAAAGCAAAGTTGCTAGGCACTTGCAATTTAATTGTGTCTCCATTGGAGTCAGAATTAACATACATGTTACCAACTTTATCTCCATCAGCTTTCAACAAGGAAACATTACCCTTCAAAGAAGAGAAGTTTACTTTCTTGTCGAATTTAACATTTACATATTGATCACTAACAGGCGTGATGCTAACGATCTTCGGAGCTGCTGTGTCAGTAGTTACAGTAACACTTGTTTTGATTGTGCTTGCTACGTTACCAGCAAAGTCAGTTACGTTAGTCAAGGAAACATCATATGCTGTACCTGATTTCAGATCAGCATTTGTAGTGATTTTAAATGTGTCAGCGGAGTCTCTTACGATCGAAACTAGTGAGCCATTAACAGTTGCAGTGATACCGTATTGTTTAACAGGTTCGCTGAATTGAACATAAATTTCTTTAGTAGTGTCTTTAGCTACAGAGTTGATAGCTTTTACTGTTGCAGCAGTTGTATCAGCAACATTCAACAGAGTAGTGTAAGTAGCAACCTTTGTTCCAGCGGTTGTCAGAACATCATCACTTACTACTACAGTGTATTGACCTTTCAAGTAATCAAGTTCTTTAGCATTCAAGGTAACTGTCAGTTCAGTACCAGCTGTGTTCAGGCTTGCATCAGATCCTGCAACTGTTACAGCTTGACCGCTAACCGGTACTACCTTAACAGTGTCAGCAAGCAATTTGCCGTCTTCAATTACAGAATCAGTACTGATTGCACGGTTGAATTTAATAACAACTTGTTTAGCGTTTGGAGCTTCTACTGAAAGAACCTTAGGAGCTGCCAAAGTTACTTTAGTTGTGTAGTCATGATTGTTGTGTTTGAAGGAAATTGAAGTTTCAACGCCTTCTACAAGTGCTGTAGTCAAAGTTACAGTAGTAGTAGTTTTGTCAGAGAAAGTTACAACTACGCTAGTTGGGCTTACTGCTTCTGCAGAAGCTACAGTAGGAGCTGCTTTCAATTGATCAACTGCATATGCTGTTTCAACTACCAAAGAACGGCTAGCGTTAGCTTTGAAGTTAGTGTCTTTAGCAATCAGACCAGCATCGATTACTGCTTGAGCATAACCTTTAGCCCATGCAGATGCACTGTTGTCGCTTGTTGCTGGTGCTTCAAGTTTCAAAGCGCGGAACAATACAGCCGCTACTTCTTCAACAGTTACTTTACCGTTGTAGTCGAAGATACCTTTAACAGTATCTTTACCTTGCATCAAGTTAGCTGCAGTAACAGCTTCGATGTAAGGAACTGCCCAGTTACTAGCGTTGTAACCTTTGTCTTTGTAAGACAATTTGTTAGTTACTTCAGTAAGATCGAACAATTTAGTAACGATCTTCGCGAATTCAGCGCGAGTAAGATCTTTTTCAAGGTGAGCTTGACCATCTGGGTACCCATTGAGAATACCTTTTGCTGCCAAAGCGTCAAATTTTTGTTGCGGAGTTGCTGCTGCGTCACCAAACGCTACAGAGGCAAACATCGAGAATGCCATTGCTGTAGATAATGCTACGGATAAAATTTTCTTCATAACCTTTTTTTCTCCTCCTTGGACGTTCATAAACTGAGATTTTTCTTTAGTTGAGTAGCTCGTGTCACTCATTAGCCGATGCACCCCCTTTCCAGAGTTGAGCAAATTAAGTATAAATAATGTCTGTGACGGGTATCACAGAAACTGGTAAACAATGATCAGGACATGACAATACTAGATTCCTAATTATACCTAAGTATTATACAATGTGCCTCAAGTCACGTAAAGCTAATTTTTCCATTTTGTTAAATTGGCTTTACCACCGGTTAATTTCAACTGCCTGTGTAAATGACTCTACACCTTAAACGCAGAAGATTTGGAAAAGTTGCGGTTTCTCAAAAAAAATATTTTCTTTTTTTGTTTTCCGGTACAATCCCAATAGAAGATACATATGTATGTTCTACTAACTATTGTTAATCATGGGTTGCCACGGAAAATAGTATACCATAGTCGTTTTCTAAACGTCATTATGCAATATTTACTAAGTATCATTAACACTAGTGCCATTTATTTAAACATTCCTACAAAATTTGAGTATAAAGGGGCGAAAAGACCTGATTACTCACATTCACCGTAGGCTGTTTATATGGCGGCTCCCCTTCTGAGCTTCAGCTCTTAAAGCTATAACCTAAAAACCTTCGCTTATAGGTTCGATCAAACATATCCTTTCTTGGTTAGCCTCCTGGTTCATTGCTTTGATGATTCGTAAGCTGATGGCTACTACTTACCGTCACCACTCGGAGATCCGCTCTATAGATAGCATCATGCTGAACGCAACAAAAAAGCGCCGTTGCCGGCGCTTGCTTCTATTACAGTAGGGTCTAACGAATCTTCATAGATAACTGGATCAATTCCTGACGCTTTTCAGGACTTGAGTTTACATTGTCGTACATTGCATCAATAGCTGCGCGATTCTCGCGGTAGCTCTTTTCATGCTTAATTGTAGTATGAGACCATTCGATCAGAGCGTTCTCAGCAACGACAAGCTCATTGTAAGAATCATGGAATCCTGTAGCTTGCACAAGCTCCTCCATAACCTCCTGTGTAATCTCCTGTAGTGCCCGCTTAGCCGCAATTTCCTTTTCTAACACTTTTGCTCTATTCTCAAACATATTCTTGGCTTTCATGTAATCCAACTGTGCTTTTGCTAAAATCGGTTTCATGGTTGGCTTTCACCTTTCAGAAAATAATATTTTCTACGTTATTGTATCGTAAATCTAAGAAGAATACAAAATATATGTCTTTGGTAATTGCTCTCATTACATTAAAACACCGGTCTGCGAATATTTTTTCGCAGGCCGGTGAACATTTTTTTTGCTTTAGTTAAAGTTCTTCGGGAAGATGCTTGTACTCTTTTGCAAGAGTGCAACTGTAATCTTTCCAGCCTCCGCTCTAGTCAATTTACCCTTTGGATTAAAGTTATATACGGGTTTCTTCTGTCCTGTAACCGTCACGGCGCTTCCTTCCATAATCTTAGCTTTGGACACAGCTTCAATGGCAGGGCGTGAATAGAAATCCATATTACTCGTATCAACAAACGATTTACTTAAGGTTGCCAAGAGTTTACTGTCATTCAAAGACATCTTCAGCTTCAGTGCCCTAGCGATCATTACCGCCGCTTGTTCACGTGTTAAAGCTTGGTCAGGTCCAAAGAAGCCGTCACTTAGTCCTGTAACAATACCTGCCCTAGCAGCAGTCTCAATATGTTTGAAATCCCAGGTAGCCGAAACCGCTTGTGGCACAATATCGAAGAAAGTTTGCTTATTGGCATCATAGTTTAAAGGAATACTCAGAGATTTCACCAGTAATGTAGCGAATTCTCCACGTGTTGTTAAATCATCTGCGCCGAATGCATCTGCACGAAGATTAGTCATGAAACCTTTAGAATACAATCCATTCATAATATTTCTACCCCATGGGTGATTCGTAATATCAACAAAACCACGACGTAGCTTCATAACAGTGTAGTAACCAAACTCATCAAATGGAACTGTGATGGTGTGCTTCTTCGTATCTACTTCTCCACCTATGTTTTCCCATTTCCCAGCATCGGTATAGCGGAATACTGTTATTGTCGACCCCACTTCATCCACAATGCTGGAGTTAAAAGTAAGCGTCAATTCACCACGTTGGGAAGGTACAATTTTACGAGTTTGACTGTACTGCGTAAAATACCCCGTCTTCCCGCTAGCGTCCACAAAATGTGGAGTAACGCCATTGGTTTCAATATTAACACCGTCTTCTCCTAAACCACCACTGAGCCAGTAGATATCAGATACTCTTGAAAAATTATTTGTAGAGACGGTTGATGTGAAGCGCAAAGCGAGATCCTGCGGGATCACAAGTTGGCCTCCTCCGCCTTCTGTTCTGTCATCGCTGCCAGTGACGTTAATTATATTACCGTAGTCATTCTTTCGTTCAACGACACCGTCAGCGGGGTCAGCGATACCAAACAATAATTTTGTATTAGGATAATATTTCGCAGCACCAGAGCTCGTAAATCCCTTCATAATTGTCCCTTTAGGGAAATTCAATTCCAGGGCTTTATTGAAAACACTATACTTCGTAGCTACCTTCTCCGCCATATACTGCGTGTCGATCTGTACCGCACTGGCATAATAGACATCTATAGTATCGCTAATTGTAGAGTTAGCACGGACGATTTGTATCTTAATTGGCGTGGATTTGTCTGCCTTCAAACCTACATAATCATAGGTAAAACGATCTTGATTCGGAAAATCTGTGCGTTTTTTGGCTTCATCTTTACCAATAATTACTTTAGTCGCGCCTTCTGCTTCAATATCGAAACGAACAAAGTTCTTGTTAACAACGATTTGTTTACCTACAGTTGGTACAGGTGAGAGAAGACGATATGGAGCCACCTCTCGTACTACCTCTAGACGCTGTGTAGTTCTTGCCCCTGTCTTATTAATAAGCTCAAGTGTATAAACTTGACTTCCTGGAGCATCAAATTTAATGTCACGTAATCGTAAGATAAAGTTCTTAGCGCTTCCGATGTACTCATAGTACAGGCCATTTGCAGCCAACTCATCAGGATAACGTTTTGGACCAATAGGACCTTCAGGATTGTCTGTTAGGAGCTTATCTTGTCCTGTTGAAGTAAATACCAGAGTCGAACCCTGATATAGATTTAACGTCGAAGCTCCGCTTCCTTGTAGCACCAAGTCAAATTTATCTTTGCTTGTTGTATATTTCTCATCCTTATAAATAACTTCAGATGGCAATGCAAGAATTGCATTACGCTCTACTTCATTAGTAAGAGTTGTCGATGTAAAAGGTAGACGATTATCCCCTAAGGTTGGGTGGAACTGCTTCACCCCAGATATATTGGTATCAATGATGTAAAGTTTCAGTTCTTTTTTAATAATCCGCTGATTTCCTGTACTATCTTTAGAGACCCCTGTAAACACGATTTTATTCTCACCGTACACCAAGGGACCCGACTGGCTAATTCCTAAGTTGAAATTGAAGGTCGTCTTGTCGCTAGTTGAACCATTTTTCACTACACCAAGTGCAAATTTATTTACAATAACTGCACCCGCTGAATTTTTAGTATCAGGTAATTGATTACTATCAATACCATTAATCTGTACTTGTGCACTCTCGATATTCTCAAATCCAATATATTCACCATTAACATTTAGAGTTCTATCGATACTTGAATCGAATTCGTAGGTTTGTCCGTCCTGCAGATTACTTACATAAATATAGTTTTTAGATACATATGAAATATCAGCATTATAATAAGACTCCGATCCTGTGTATCGGAACTGTACTTTCTGCTGACCGTTAGAGAAACCCGTAATTTTATAAACGTATTCGTTTGTACCAGTAACCGCCTCAGGAACAGGAGATATACTTAACGGTTTATTACTCAAAGGTAAATAGTTAGCAGTTAAAACAGCTGAAGTTGCTTTATTTGTTTTTGCCAAAATATAAAAGGTATCACTCTCCAACTGTTGACCATTTAGTGGCAGTTTTGAAATGTTTGTAAGAGCTCCTGAGCCTGTATATCCAGGAAGATAGTACATTTCTGTTATAACAGTCTCATCTTTTAAGAATTTATAAGAATAGATATGAGAACTACTATGGGTGCCATAATCAACGGACAGCTTAAAGTCATTTACACCTGGGAGAATATCTAGATTAGTATCAGTCGTAAATTTAACCAATTTGTACGTTGGAGTAACGCCATCAGGACCAGGAATAGTTAATTCCTCTTCCACGCTTTTTATCGTAACAACTTTTTCAGTACTGGCAGTACCTTTATTAAGAGTTAGTACAGCACTTGTTTTGAATGGAGCTACGTTGTAAGGCACCAATATTTGTCCTGTAAAACCTGCAACACTAGGACTAAGATCAGCAGTTAATGTAGGTATTTTATCATTTAGAATATTATAATCTACAGAATTATGATTGATGTTCAAAGAAGCAAACGGTTGATCCTTATCAAAGAAATAAACCGATCTGTCTATGGTTATAGAATCCGAGGCATTTTGAATCACAATTTTTAGAGTACTTAAACCCGGATTCAAATTTAAAGCAGGTGTAAAAAATGTTCCATCTTCCAACAAGGAGGTCTGTAATGCAGTCCCGCCATTCACGGAGACACTTACTTTCGTTGCATTCGCTACTTTACCTTGAAGAGTAACTGTAGATACCGGCACAACAACCTGTGTTCCTTCGTTTAAATTAAGCGCAGAAGGTCCACCCAATACTTTTAATTCTGTTACATAAGGCACTTGATCATATAGCACATAGAAGGATTCTGAACGTTGAAGATTACCTTGCATACCAGAGAAAGTAATCTTATTAAAGCCTGTATACAAAACAAGACCAGACGCTACAAAGCGATTGTCCGGACTATTGTTATCTGTTGTAACTGTTCCTGTAGTCAAGCGAGTCGAATCCGTTACCCATTTTTTGCTTGAGCTATCCTGAGTAAGCTGCTCAACAGTAACCTTCATTGTTGATGAAGTTACCTGTGAGTAAGTTCCTGTAATTGAAAAGGTAGGATTGCTTATTTTGTAAACACTAGAACGACTAATTAGCCCCTCTGGATTTGGAGTTGCTGTTGTTGGCACCACATCTTGCTTCAACAAAACGGTATTACGTAATGTGAGATCATCCGGACTGAAGAAAGTCGTAGAGCTCGTGGTAGCCGCTGCCGCTATCGGCGTGTATTTACCTGGGAACATAGAAACGATCAAAGCCGCCAGCATCAGCCAAACGAACGGTCTCTTAAAGCGTTGCATGTGTTATATCTCTCCTTTGAGTATAAGTTCTCGTAAACCTTCACTTTGTTCTTTATCGGTCATAAGTAGTGATATTTTTAGGGAAAATAACAAAAAACTCATCCGAAATCGAATGAGTTTTGTTAGATATAGAAAATTTTAGAATAATTGCTTAGTCGCTTAGGACTTAGAGCCTCTTTCCGGATCAGCCTTCATACGCATTCTTAGAAAGAAATCAATCAGCGGACGTTTAGTCTTGCCGATCAAACCTGTGATTTCGGCACCAATCTGCAGGAAGAATAGCATGATGCAGATGACCACGAACGTAACCCAGTTCGCTTCATATAGAGCTGCTGATGATTGAATGACAGCTAGGATACCGAAAAATGCAGCAATACCATAAATAATAAGTACAGTCTGACGGTGGCTGAAGCCAAGCTCGCGAAGACAGTGATGCAAATGCCCTTTATCTGGCGCGAAGATTGGTTTCTTCTGCAGCTTACGTCGCACGATCGCAAAGAACGTGTCCGACAAAGGTACACCGATAATAAGCAAAGGTGTAATAAATGAAACTACAGCAATCTGTTTAAATCCTAGCAAGGCTAGTAAAGCTAAGCAAAAGCCTAAGAAAAGCGAACCCGTATCTCCCATGAAAATCTTAGCGGGATGGAAGTTAAAGAACAGGAATCCAATAATGCTACCGAGAAGCAACAGACACAACATTGCAACCATGGTGTTTCCCATTACGAAAGCCATTGCCGCAATCGTAGCAATAGCAATTCCTGATACACCAGCCGCAAGCCCGTCCAGCCCGTCAATCAGATTAACGGCATTGGTAACACCGACAATCCAGAAAATCGTAAGCGGGATAGCAATCCAGCTCTCCAGTGAGGAATACGTATTGTTAAATGGAATATTCACAAAATCTACAGTAATACCAAAGCCGAAAACAACGATACATGCTGCGATAATTTGGCCCAGTAGCTTCACTTTTGCTGATAATTCAAATCGGTCATCAAGTGCCCCGATAAGTACAATCAGTCCGCCGCCACACAGCAGCGCTTTAATGAAGTTGACCTCCCGCGGAGTGAACTCGTATGGAATAATCGGCAATACGGCAAGCAGGCCTAACACAAACGCTAGAAAAATAGCTAATCCGCCAAGGCGGGGCATTATTTTCGTGTGCACTTTACGAGCATTCGGCACATCTGTTGCACCAATCTTAATGGCGAATTTCTTCACCAAAGGTGTGAGGCCAAGTGCGAGTCCCATGCATACGATAAATCCAGCGATGTATATGATTAACATTTGATCAGTCGACCCCCATTTCTCTACCGCATTGAATTATACGCTGTTACAAAAACAAATTCCAATCCTTTATTTAGGCTATTTATCTGATTTTCTAGGTGAATATCGGCATTTTACTAGACTTTTGTTACTTTATCTTTCTCACGCACCACTTTTAATGCGAATTTCGGCAGTGCAAGCATTCGTTTGTACCGAGTAGGCTCTTTTAGGAGGCGGTACAACCATTCTATTCTCATTTTTTGGAAGGCTTTTGGTGCCCTTTTACTCTTTCCAGAAATCACGTCAAAGCTGCCGCCGACCCCCATCATGATAGGAACACCCAGTTTGGATTTATATTTAGCAATCCATGGTTCCTGACTATCCGCACCTCTGGCAACAAATAGTAAGTCAGGATTAACCTTAACAATTCCAGCAACAATTTCTTCATCTGCTTCCGGACCAAAATATCCGTCGTGATATCCTGCAATAATAACACCCGGATATTGCAATTGTAACCTTTCAGCGGTTTCCCGAATCACTTCAGGCGTAGAACCAAGGAGATATACCTTCCAACTATATCTTTCACCCTGTCGCATCAATTCATGTAACAGATCATAACCTGCTACCCGTTCTGATACCGGCTCATTACAATAATTAGCAGCCCAAACAACGCCCGTCCCATCGGGGACAACCAATTCAGCCGATTTCATAATATCCATATAAGCTGGATCTTCCAGTGCAGCCATAACCATAATCGGATTTGCTGTAATCACTTGATGCGGGATACGGGTATGAACAGCCTCCGTCAAATAGGCAACTGTTGCTGCCATATCAACTTTCGAGACTCTAATCCCAAAAATAGGAACTGTAGGTACCGCGCTTTCTGCTTTCACTTTAGATCATCCTTTATGGTGAAAATATTCTACAATTTGCCGAGCTGGTGCCCCTGCTTCTTGAATCAACTTGGAAATGACATCTTTCCGTTCTGTTTTCCATTCCTGACCTGTGTTCAAAAGATGGACAATCTCGGCAGCAACATGTTCAGCATCAAGTGCGTTTGTTGCTCCAACAGGATGGCACTGGATTCTTTCCAGAAAATGATCGATCTTCGGATCATAAGAAATACCTATCAGTGGAACACGTCTTCCAGCCGCGTATATCAAGCTATGAAGTCGCATACCGATCAGAACATCGCATTCTCCCACTTCCCGTAGCATCTGTTGTGGGTGAATAGCATCCTCACAAATACTGACCTGCCCACCATGTTCGGTTATACTTCCCTTCAGCTTATCCATCAGATAACGTGAAGCCTCATTGTCCGATGGGGTGTGAAAAGGGAGGAATCGCAAATGTAACGGAACCTCACGGTTGGCCTTAATCAAGCCTTGTGCAAGAGCCTCCAGTTCTCTGCGGTCTTGCTCCCAAAAACGTACCGATATCCCAATCACCGGAAGTGAATCAGATAATTCTAAAGATCGTGTAGCAACATCCGTGTCCTCTGGCAAAGACAAGCCCATTACCGGATCGGGAACAACTTCTATGTTCTTCTGCTCTAGTCCCATAGATAGGAGAAGTTCGCGGGATTGTTCATCCCGCACAGATATATAGTTACATTTGCGAAACACGGATTTGATTAACGGGTGAAAAAGTTTGCGATTCACAGGTCCGATACCTTGAGCATAGATAAAAGTTGGTCTACCCATCCACTGCGCAAGCTTAATAATACCTAAATAGTAAGGAATACTCTTACTGCCTGTTACATCCTGCAGCAAGCTGCCCCCGCCACTGATCAGACCAGCGCTCTCATAAATAGCTTGGCGGACTTCAACAAGCTTCATCCGGTGTACGGATTTCACTCCATATGTGGCGCTTGTCCACTCAGGATCAATGGATAGCACGATAGGCTCAATGGATATACCCAAAGCTTGAGACTGTTTCTGCAGTGCAATCAGTATAGACTGCAATACCGCCTCATCTCCACTGTTACGAAAACCATAGTAACCAGAGATAACTATCTTTTTAGGAGTGGCGACCATCGTTTCCAACACCCTTCTGCAATCTGCCATACGATTACGGCAATTATACCAATGATCAGTCCGAGACCAAGACCGAGCAATCCGCGAACCAGCGAGATCAGAACAGGTGAATGAATATGTGCAAAGGTATCCACCATGGAGAGCTGACCGATTACGGCAATAATCATAATAAATGCTGCACTCCGGTATCTAAAGGCTAGGAATGCACCCAAAATTAAGAGTGGGTGAGCCAGTAAAAATTCTTTGTTACGTGGCCGGACACCGACCGTATTCTCTAGGAATGTACGGAAGGCCATTTCTAAAGGTGTTACGTTGCCACCATTTCCAGTTCGGCTCAAATAATACATCCCCACTACCCCAAGAACCGCAGCGGCAATAACCCAAGCCAGTGTAATAGGTGTCCGAAGCAGCTTGCCTGTTTTGTTGAAAACAAACTCTCCACGGTATAAAAGTACATATAGTGCCACAAGGCCGATAGGTGCCATGTGCAGTAGACTAACACCACGGAACTGGTCCAGCACTAAACTGTAGGTTATGTTGTTGAGCAGTGCAATCACGAATGGCACAGCACTCAACGAAATTAATGAGGTCTTCAGATAAAGCACCAGACTATGCGTGAACCGACGTTGCGGACTCATAGCCTTATAGGTAAGGTTATTGCCCCGTAGAGGAGGCCCCATTTCATTGACCTTACGAATGGCAAGTACAACCGCAAGAGTTGGTGCACTTATCGCGGCCGCTAGCGCCAGTGCCTGCTCAAACAGCTCTGGTTTCAAGACCAGCAGGCCTGCACTTCCCAGTAATCCTAGCACCCATGCTGGGATCGTAAGCCAAGGAATAAAGTAAGAAATCAGCAGCGCCACTAACGAGACTGCGCCAACTACTGCAACTAGCTTGAAGTAACGCTGATAAGACGAATCTACAACCTCAAAAGCCGTAGCTTGTCCTAACTTAAACCCATTGTCTTTGATCTGCTCAACGGCACCACCAGGATCACTAAGACTCGTGACAAGGTTGTCCAGCGTATCTGTTATCTGTGCCTTAGCTGTATTCCGTGAAGGAATCGTATTTAAATAAATCATGCGGATATTACGATCCTTTGTTGCCAAAGCGAAACGATCCGAGATCACTTTTGGATCTAAGGCAGAATCACCTTCACTAAGGGAATATAACCGTGTTACGTTATAGTCCAGCAAATAAGCAAGCTTGTTAAAGCCCTTCTGCTGTTTCTTAATATTTTCAATCGCTGCAATTCCGATTCCACGTTCTTTAAGGAGGTTTGCAAAGTCAGTGATACTGCCAGTATCGGCATCATCATTAAACCCTTTAACGGACTCTCCTTCGAATAGGATTCGTTTTACACCCAATTCTTCATAACGATCCAACAGCTTCTCAACTGTTGCTTTATTATAAGTCAAAGAATCCACAAGACGCGGTACAATGGTGAACCCTTTGTCATGCAGCATCTCCAGTGTAAATGGATCTGGCTGAAGTGGCTTCAGTGTAGCATCTTCTATTGGAGTCTCAATAATAAGACCTTGTTGTCCGCGGAAACTCCATTCCTTTGAAGTAATCCCAAGATTACCGAATGCTTCTTTAATAACAGGCGCCAGAGCCTGGTAGTAATCAGGATTAGTAAAAAGAACATAAGTATAATTCTCATTCTCCGGAATGATTGTATCCGTAAGATTAGCGATATCAGCCGCACCCCACATCATTAGACGACGCGCCTTACGGTAATCTTCCAGTGTGCTTTCGTAAATCGCCATGCTCTGAACACCAGCATCTTTTAGGCGATCTAACTGTTCAGAAATATAATTCTGCGGATTTGCACGATAGCTGGCGACTTCAACTAAATCACGATAATCAAATACAAATTCCACTGTCTTGGAAGACTTCTCCGTCTGCAGACGGTCATAGACAACAGGCAGGGCAGCTAAAACGCCAACCACAACTATAATCCACAGCCACTTTCGGGAAGAAATATTCCAACGTTGCCATTTTTGCTGCACCAAAAGTACCTCCTCTTTCACTTTAAAACTCTTTTTACAAAAGTAGAAACGGATCGTCATCCTTTTAGAGACGGTACCCGTTTCTACGTAAAAAATATAATTTCACAATATAGAATGCGCTCTATATTCTTATTTTATTGTTCCCCGTCAACACGGGCCATAACCTGTTTGGATAGTGTAGCTACCTTGTCTTTAGCATTCTGCAAGGATTCACCCACAACCGCAAAATAAACTTTAATCTTTGGTTCGGTACCGGAAGGACGCAGGCAGAACCATGAACCGTCAGCGAGCAAATATTTCAATACATTTTCCTTCGGCAGACCATTCAAGCCTAGTGAATAATCCAGCACTTCTGTAACGGCAGATCCGGCAATTTCTTGTGGCGCATTCGTACGCCAATCATTCATAATACCTTGAATTTGCGCAACGCCATCCTTGCCCTTTAAGGTACGGGACTCCAGGCTTTCCAAGAAGTATCCGAACTGCTCATACAATTCCTGAAGAACATCATATAATGTTTTGCCTTGAGCTTTGTAATAAGCACCTGCTTCAGCGATCAACATAGCCGCAAGAACGGCGTCCTTATCACGAGCATAGTTACCTGCAAGATAACCATAGCTTTCTTCATAACCGAAAAGATATGTGTAATCTCCGGATTGTTCGAATTGAGTCATTTTTTCGCCAATATATTTGAAGCCCGTTAGCGTATTAAATACAGTTGCACCATAATGAGAAGCTACAGCAGCCCCCATCTCGCTCGTCACGATAGTCTTCACAACTGCACCATTGCTAGGCAACTTACCTTGTTCCTGTAAACGGCTCAAATAATAATGAATCATCAGAGCTCCAGATTGATTGCCCGACAAAACAACAAATTTACCTTCATTGTCGCGAACCACTGCACCCATACGGTCTGCATCGGGATCCGTACCAATTAAGAGATCCGCATTCAACTCTTCGCCCAGCTTCATAGCCAGTGTAAAGGCTTCGCGCTCCTCTGGGTTCGGCGATTTCACAGTAGAAAATTCGGAATCTGGTTGCTCTTGCTCAGGTACTACATGCACCTGTGTGAACCCAATTTTCTCAAGCACACGACGAACTGGCAGATTACCAGTACCATGTAGCGGGGTGTATACGATTTTGAAGTCTTTTCCAAGCGTGGAGGCAATCTCTTCACTTGCAAGACTAACCGCAGCGACAGTATCGGTAAACGCTTCGTCATCCTTCTCACCAAGCCAGTGCAGCAAACCTTGGCGCTCCGCTTCTTCTTGGGAAATCCGTTTCACACCATCAAAAGTGTCAACCCCTAATATGTAAGAAATGACCTTTTCGGCTTCGTCAGGAACAAGCTGTCCCCCTTCAGAATTATAAACTTTATACCCGTTATATTCTGGCGGATTATGACTTGCAGTAATAACAATACCACCCGTTGCCTTCAAATGACGCACGCTGAACGAGAGTTGCGGTGTTGAACGCAGAGAAGTGAATAAATGAGCCTCAATGCCATTAGCAGCCAATACTAGAGCAGCCTCAAGCGTGAATTCTGGCGAGAATCGACGGGAGTCATGAGCGATAACAACAGAAGGTCTTCCCTCTCCAGTATGCTTTTCCAGAATATAATTAGCGAAACCTTGTGTAGCTCTACCTACCGTATAACGATTGATACGATTACTACCCGCACCAATTACACCGCGTAGACCACCTGTACCAAATTCTAGATCTCTATAAAATCGTTCCTCAAGCTCCTGCGGTTCGTTCTCCAGCGCACGCAACTCCGCCTTCGTAGCCTCATCGACAGAGGCGTTCTCCAGCCAGCGAGATAAGGTTTCTGCCGCTTTTGGGCTTAATTGAGTCATTTAGAATCTCTCCTTCTCCATGTATAATATATTTTCGCTAATTAATATTAGCTCAGAGCAAACATAATTTCCCCAGAGGCAACAACTTTTCCTTCAACCGATGCAGTAGCTTGTCCTTTTCCAATACTGCCCTTAAGACGGGTAATCTCCACTTCAAGAGTGAGCGTATCTCCCGGTACGACTTGACCACGGAAACGGAATCCATCCAGCCCAGCT
Source organism: Paenibacillus sp. RS8 (assembly GCF_041956825.1). Classification (NCBI taxonomy): domain Bacteria; kingdom Bacillati; phylum Bacillota; class Bacilli; order Caryophanales; family Paenibacillaceae; genus Paenibacillus; species Paenibacillus sp. RS8. Next base: position 1,050,856 of record NZ_CP168131.1, read on the forward strand.
AAAAATCCAATTCGGCCGCGATTCGCTTCTACCCCCAGAATAGCAACTGCACCAACTTGGGCAAGCGCTTCTGTAATCAATACACCCGGCATTACCGGATAACCTGGAAAATGACCTGCGAAGAAAGGTTCATTGATCGTTACATTTTTGATGCCTACAGCTCGTTTACCCATTTCAATCTCTGTGATTTTGTCCACCAGCAGAAATGGAGGCCGATGGGGGATGATTTCTTGAATTTGGTTAATATCCAACATTATAACAAAACTCCTTTCGGATGTTACTTCATTTATTCTTCGCCGAACTGCATAAATTTAGGCAGCTTCGGTAAAAACTATAACTATCCTTCACCACCTGCAGAAGTGGAGGTTAAGATAAGGGGCTTTCTCCACCGGATGCGACAGCATGGCGGAGAGGGCCCTTTTTGCTGCCCGTGGCCCCCCACCATTATACATTTATCCGTATAAAAAAGAAAACTCCCTTATACAACAAGGGAGTCATTATCCTCTTTAATTATGGAGCAAAAACCAAATCATATACATGTCTCCATGTGCTCCATTGTAGAACATCGCTAAACTCTTTTTTGCCAAGGACGACGTAACCGACGACCAGCCCGCCTCCAAGTGCAGCTACGAGAAGCAAAGGAATAAGAATCCACTGGATGAGTGTCCATTTTGATAATCCTCGCTGCTTCGTCTCTTTCTTGGCTTCGGGTTTGTCTTCCGACTTCACCTTTTTCTTACGTTCCATTCCTTCACCTCTACCCGCGCATGTTATTGGCCAGACCTAGCATCTGATCACTGGAAGAAAGCGCCCGAGCTGCGAGTTGATACGTACGTTGAATCTGCATCATTTCTGTCATTTCTGTGGTCATGTCGACATTCGACTGCTCCAGCCACCCTGAGCGCACTCCAATTCCAGAAGCCTCACCTGCCGCTCTTTGAACAAAAGCCTGCTGTGCTGTTACTCCATCGGCAAGCATATAGAAATTTCCGTCCACTGCCTTTAAAGCATTCTGTGTCTTAGGTTCTACAATCATTATAGTACCCGCTACCTGAACAGGTCCATTCTCAGTCTGTTTCGTTAATACACGACCAGATTCATCGATAGCCGCATTCACGCCCACAGGAACCGTTAAAGGATTACCTGCTGTATTCAGTACCGGATTCCCCGTATTATCTACAAGGACCATCTTCGTTGCATCAGTGGTGTCCGGAGTAAAGTGAAAGTCACCTTGTCGTGTATAAGCTGTAGTTCCATTGACCTGAACTCCAAAAAGCCCATTACCCTGAATCGCCAAATCGGTTGGATTACCGGTTTCTTTAAGAGGTCCTTCTTCCCAATTGGTCGTAATCGAAGGCACATAAGTCCCAAAACCGATATTAAAACCCAGCGGTGTAGCGCGGCCCGGCTGATCATAGTCATCTGATTGCTGCTGTACACGAGTCAGCACATCCTCAAAGGAGCCTTGCTTGCTCTTATAGCCATTTGTATCCATATTGGCTAGATTATCCGCTATAATATCAAGCCGCTTCTGAAGGCTGGACATGGAGACTGCTGCACTAATCGTTGAGTTGTTCATAGATCAAACCTCCTATAAGCTTTACCTGTAAAGCTCAGTTCATAAGTAGTGCTATACCCTGCCGACTTCAGTTACAGCCTTTTGCAAGCTGCTATCATAATATTGAACGATCTTTTGGTTTGCTTCATAAGCCCGGTATGCAGCATTCAAATCTACAGTAACCTGGGTAGGGTCAACATTAGAGCCCTCTAAGTATCCTTGACGCACCTGCAAGTTATCAGTTGCATTGGAGTAACGAATGTCCGCCGCCGCTATATCATCAGCGTGAAACACACCTTTACCATCACGCACAAGCTCCTGCGGCTTTGTAACTACACTCACACCAATTTTGGTCCCTGTCGGAAGTCCTGTTTCTGGATTTAGTACATTCCCCTGCCCGTCCACTTTAAGGGTGTCCTGATTTCCTGTCAAGACAAGAGGCTTGCCAGTGGAATCAAGAACCTTGAAACCTCCACTGCTCAATACTTCTCCCGTAGCTGCATTGACTGAGAAACTTCCATTTCGGGTAAATAAGTTATTGCCTTCAGCATCCTGTACTGTAAAGAAAGCCTGTGGACGGTAAATAACCTCACCATCAGGGCTTACATATTTCCCCGAACCATCAAAAGATATATTCTGACCCGTCACAGGGTCCGTGACTTGCAAATCCGTAGATAAAGCAAAATCCATAGACTTGCCGCTCTCTCTTAAATCACCCTGTAAGTATTGGGATATCGACTGTTCTGCAAAAACCCCCGTGTTAAGGCGCCCAACCGGCGTGGTATTGCCATTACTCATAGCCGAGATCAAGACATCCGGAAAAGCATGATTAACACTATCAACCTGCTTATATCCCGTTGTATTTAAGTTAGCAATGTTCTGTGTTGCCGTATCGTGTCTACGTTGCTGCGCAACCATACCTGCAGCGGCCGTATATAATCCTCTTATCATGAAGGTAGTCTCCTTCCGAATCTAATGCTACCTTTTATATCGGCTGCTTAGAACTTTTTCTTAACGACCTTGTCCAAATTGTCCAGCATAATCCCTGTTCCCTTTACTACACAATGCATAGGGTCTTCCGCAACCCAGACAGGTACATGTAATTCTTCTGAGAGCAGCTCGTCCAATCCGTTAAGCAAAGCACCTCCACCAGTAAGAACAACACCCCGGTCAATGATGTCCGCAGACAATTCTGGTGGTGTACGCTCCAGTACCGATTTAGCTGCAGCCACAATGGAAGAAACCGGATCCCACAACGCTTCCTTTACCTCACCAGCCGTAATAGTGAGCGTCTGGGGAAGTCCGCTTACCATGTCCCGGCCGCGAATATCCATTTCGGACTTCATCAAACCAGGTCGAACCGTACCAATAGTAACCTTAATATCCTCTGCTGTCCGTTCACCGATCAACAATTTATACTTTTGTTTAATATATCTTAAAATGGCCTCGTCGAACTTGTCTCCAGCGACTTTAATCGAAGAAGCGGTAACGACGTCGCCCATAGAAAGTACGGCTACATCCGTCGTTCCGCCACCGATATCGACGACCATATTTCCACTTGGTTGATAAATGTCCATTCCCGCTCCAATCGCAGCGGCCTTTGGCTCTTCCTCCATAAACACTTCCTTAGCCCCGCTACGTTCTGCCGCTTCCCTTATGGACTTCTGTTCCACAGATGTAATATTTGTAGGGGCGCATATCAGAATGCGAGGCCGTGAGTACCAGGTACGACCGCCAACACGGTCAATAAAATACTTCAGCATCATTTCCGTGATTTCAAAATCCGCAATGACACCATCCCGTAAAGGACGGATAGTTGTTATATTTCCAGGTGTACGTCCAACCATGCGACGTGCCTGTTCTCCCACCGCAAGGACTCTCTTCGTATCACTTTCAAGTGTGACCACGGAAGGTTCATCCAGAACGACTCCCCTTCCCTTAACATGTATGAGCACATTGGCCGTGCCGAGGTCGATTCCGATATCCTTGCTAAACATAATGAAAGAGCCCCCAAAGTGTTATTTTAATTGAAAAAACAGCAGTTAGTACTAAATTTAAAAATAACATACTTTAGGGGAAGTACACAATGTTTTAAAGCTGAATATTTCCTTAAATTTCCGAAAATCTCATGGCTTTGATGCTACAGCAACCTCACGTTTTTTCCCCGTCGTTTTTTTATATTTAATTTTTGTGGCTTCTCCCCCCCGAAGATGTCGGATGGATTTGTGATATTCAAGAATGTTCTTCACCTGATCAGCCAGATCAGGGTTGATCTCTGGCAGACGCTCAGTCAAGTCTTTGTGCACCGTGCTCTTTGAAACGCCAAATTCCTTGGCTATGGTCCGGACCGTATGCCTGGTTTCCACGATGCAGCGTCCGATTTTGATCGTACGTTCCTTGATGTAATCGTGCACGCTCCCGCCTCCCAACTGTGGATAGTTTGGTACATTATATGAGGGGCGGGCTTATATATTCGCGCTTTCAAGACATGACAAGCCTGGGAGGGCTCATTTTATTTAATGGACAACCTAAGAAGCCTTGTTATTCGCAAGCCGGAACGTTATTAGTCCTTTAGAACATGCAGCCGTTTCTCGCAGAAAATAAGGCTCTTTATAAGCATGTTGCTTAAGAAGAGCCTTGTTCACAAAAAAATAGGGGGCTTTCGCCCCCCGCTATAGCTATTCTTATCGCCCTGGCAATAACTCAGATGGATTAACTACGTTACCATCCTTATACACTTCAAAGTGTACATGATTACCGAGGTTCTTCTCGAGTTCACTGCGACCTGCTGTTGCAAGAGTATCGCCTTGTTTCACAACATCGCCTTTTTTAACTTTCGTGTCGCCAAGACTTTGGTACACGGTCTTCATGTTACCTTGATGAGTAATCTCAATTACCTTACCTAATACCGCAACATCTTCCACTCTAGTTACTTCACCGCTAAGCGCTGCTTTAACGTCGAATGTGTTGTTGTCTTCACGGGCAAGATCAATACCAACATTAGGAATAAATTTGTCGTTATACTGCACCATGGCGGCAACGTGATTGTCCTCTGTACCATTCTCATCATAGTACGGCTTGACCACTTCTACTTCCCCTGGATTGGCTACTGGCCAAGCCAAGCTTTCCGCTGAAGCAAGAACTTCAAGGGCATCTGGATTACTGTTAGCAGTACCAGCTTCGTTAGTCGAAGCTCCTACTTGCTGTGTTGTGGCGGCGGTGTCCAGCGGCTTTTGGCCGGCATCCTGATAGACCCACACCAAGGTTAGTATAATTGCCGCTGCCGCCGTGTAGACTGCTGGGAACACCCAACGTTTAGATAACATCTTGCTCCATGAAGAAGGTTTAGCACCTGAATCTCCCTGCGATTTTTTGAGAGATTCATCATGGTTTGTTTTGTTTTTGTCTTGTTCATTCATATGGTTATCACCTCAGTAACCAGTGTTACCGGGCTTCTATCTTTTATACGTATCTTTCAAGTTATTTTTTCAGAAGAGTTGAGATTTGCGTAAAAGAGATACCACTGTAATAGTGTTTGAGAATTTGAGTAGCCGTTCCGCCTTCCTTTGCCATTCCATTTGCTCCCCACTGACTCATTCCCACACCATGCCCATTTCCGAAGGTAGTTATAAAGATTTTGTTCCCTTTTCGACCCCAACTGAATTGACTGGAACGTAACCCTAGCTTCTCTCTTACTTCTCTTCCAGTAAAAATAGTACCGCCGATAGAGATTTCTTTAACCCGATGTCCAGTGGTAAGAGACAACACTTCTACCGGCAATTCAGAAGAAGTAGATATCTTCTTAGTTGGGACTGAATGGGTCATTTCTTTGGAAGCAGGGATTACGCTGTCGTTTAACCCAAGTCTAGTAAGTATTTCCGAAATGGTAAAGGTCGTTGTCACTGCATAGTTTGGCGTAATCTCTTTCTCCCAAGGACTCGTCACACTGCGCAGATAGGGAATTGCCGCATTCCAGTATTCTTCCGAGTTCTCCGTATATCCTCCACTGGAGGCGAAAAAGGAGGCCGTAATCGGCTGCCCTTTATAGGTCATAATGACACCGCGCGTCTCAAGGACCGCGCGCTGAAGCTTAGCGAGATCGGCGCTTCTTCCGCCGAGCTTCCACTCCCGTTCCAGCGTGTCCTTAGATACGTAAGCCTGATGGCTTACCGTATCGGTTACATCCGCCCCCGGAACGGGGACGCCGCTCCTGTCGCCAGCCAGTAGGCGGCGAAGGATAAAGGTGCGGGCCGCTACGGCCTGCGCTTTGAGCGCTTCAAGCTCAAAGCTGGCCGGCATCTCGGCCGCAAGCACGCCGCTGACGTAGTCCTCCAGCGGCAATGTCTCTATTTGTCCGCTACGCGACAAATAGACGGAGACCTTCGGCTGCGGCGCTTCCTGCGCAGCCGCCTCCGGCCCTGCGGGTGCGGCCGGTGCGGCCGTGACCGCCGGCAGAGCCGGAGGCGTCGGTTGTCCCCGGTGCAGCGGGACAACCACCAGTGGAATCAGCAGCGCCGCCAGGATAGGCGCTGCGAACCAGGCGACGGGACCAAGTCGCCTGAGCCGGGGACCAAGGGGACGCGAGTGCCAGCGCGTTGACTTGTTACGTCGCAAGTAGTGGAAATCTTTCATCTCTATGGCTCCTTCCGTGAGTCACTGTTGATTCTTATAGATATGAATTTACAGCACCTACTAGAACAACATTTAAGAGAAAGAGAGTAGCATTCTCGTATCTATCACTATGCCCCGTGTTTGAGAAATACAAACGAAAAAAATCCCCATTAGATGAGGATTTAGAGATACATTCTTAACATTAAAAAAGATCAGGCCGCATCACTGCAGCCTGATCTCACCTAATGACTGATATTATACCCAAGTTGCTTGAACCTGAAAGCGAGGTTTAACTTCTTCGCTTTTATTCGATTCACTCTTGGCGACTTCTGGTTTAAGAGTTTCATCCTTCACTGTTTGTACAGCTGTGTCTTCCATGGAAATACGCCAAATTTCCGCACCTAGTCCAGACAGCTTCTCAGCCAAATGTACGTATCCGCGGTCAATATGATGAGTTCCACTTACCTCAGTAGTACCTTCAGCAACCAGACCTGCCAAAATAAGCGCAGCTCCCGCACGTAGATCCGTAGCACATACTTTGGCTCCGACCAATTGTGCATTACCTGTAACGATTGCTGAGCGACCTTCGATCTTAATCTCAGCATTCATGTTATGGAATTCGTCCACATGCATGAATCGGTTCTCGAATACAGTTTCCGTAACGACACTAGTACCTTCAGAGCGCAGCAATAATGCCATCATTTGTGACTGCATATCCGTTGGAAAGCCTGGATACGGCAAAGTCTTCAAATCAACAGCTTTAAGAGGTTTGTCACTAATTACACGAACCCCGTTCTCATCAGGAATGATGGTTACGCCCATCTCTTCCATTTTAGCAATAACAGGTCCCAAGTGATCAGCGATTGCGCCTTCCACATATACATCGCCACCTGTAATTGCTGCAGCAGCCATATAGGTGCCGGCTTCAATACGGTCAGGAATCACATGATGCTTAACGCCATGCAGGCGTTCAACACCTTCAATACGGATAACACCAGTTCCTGCACCGCGCACGATTCCACCCATGCCGTTCAAATAGTTGGCTAGGTCTACAATTTCAGGTTCTTTGGCCGCATTCTCAATCACGGTCACACCTTCGGCTAGTGTTGCAGCCATCATTATATTTTCGGTCGCACCCACGCTAGCTACATCCAAATACACTTTAGCTCCGCGCAGGCGACCGTTACTTTTCGCTTCAATGTAGCCCTGGCCGAGACTAATCTCCGCACCAAGCGCTTCAAATCCTTTCAAATGTTGATCTATCGGTCGTGTGCCAATGGCGCAGCCGCCAGGCAAAGAAATTCTTGTCTGACCAAGCCGAGATAACAGAGGTCCCATGACTAAAAAAGACGCCCGCATTTTTCGTACCCATTCATAAGGTGCTTCACAGGAAGTGATGTTTGTAGCATCCACCTGGATAATATCGTTTTGATATGTAACCCCTGCACCCAAAGATTCCAGCATTTTTGAGATCGTCATTACATCATCAAGCGGAGGTGCGTCCACAATGACGCTTACTCCTTCTTCTGCCAATAGAGAGGCGGCTATGATCGGTAATACGGAATTTTTTGCGCCGCTAACTTTCACGCTCCCGGTCAATCTGTTGCCACCGCGGACGATAAATTTGCTCATTTTCGGTTTCCCTCCGCGTCCATTATTTCTTAAATTATTTTTTAGATTAAAAGTAATTGCAAAAAAATTCGCATACTCCATCAATATGCCCTTTTAGCCGGGCATGTTCCTTAAAGTTCAGTGTTGACATAATAAAACCTTATTATTCGACACTTTTTGACCATTGCGACCTATGACACTTATAACCAAACTACATATTCCTAAAACATATAGCGGATCATCCCACTCCAGCTAAGGTAATCCAGAAAGAATCCTGCAACTAAACGACCAAGTACAATGGCCAGAAGCAAGTGCAGCAGCCTTCCCTGAGGACTCTTGGGATATCTTATGACCAAATCCAGCTTAAGGTTCTGCAATGCCCACCAAGATAATACAACACTGAGCAAAGAAACAATCATTGAGATCATGCTGCTGGTTCCAGCTGCACTAGACCATCCATTGGACAATATATCCCCCATGCTAACCCTCCGTGTTCGTATTACTCGGAAATCGACTCTTATATCATACTTGTGCAGGGCAAAAGAATCCAGTACTTTTACAAATTTTTAAACAATTCAATGCCAATATCCAAGAAAATGAAGAAATCTTAACCTTAAATACATAGATTACTATAATAAAAAAGCAGTCAAGCTTAGAGCTTGACCGCTAATAACCTACTGTTGTCCTTTACCAGTGGACACTTTAATCCGTGTAACAGCGCGTTGCAGCGCCAACTCCGCACGGCGGTGATCGATATCATCTTGTTTGCTACGAGTCTGGAGACGGCGTTGAGCCCGTTCTCTAGCGGCTTCGGCGCGCTCAACATCAATATCTGTTGGCAGCTCGGCACTTTCGGCCAGCACTGTTACCTTGTCCTTATGCACTTCAACGAACCCGCCATGAACGGCGATGGAAATCGTAACACCGTCCGATTTGACGGATAACGGAGCAACCTGAAGTGGAGTCACAAGCGGAATGTGTCCAGGCAAAATACCCAACTCGCCTTCGACTCCCCGTACTGTCAAGCTATTCACTTGTTTAGAATAGACGAGATGCTCCGGCGTGACAATTTCCAACAAAAAGGTATTCACTTCCATTCCTCCTTAAAGCTTTACGAAGTAAAGCTCTCATCGAAAGCATACACTTAGCTTTACAAAGTAAAGCTCGCTTCGAAAGCATTTCACTTAGCTCAGTGTTACATCGATTTCGCTTTTTCAACCGCTTCTTCGATTGTACCTACGAAAAGGAACGCTGCTTCTGGAAGATCATCATGCTTACCATCCAGAATCTCCTTAAAGCTACGTACAGTTTCTTTGATTGGCACGTATTTACCCTTGAAGCCGGTAAACTGTTCAGCTACGTGGAAAGGCTGCGACAGGAACCGCTCAACTTTACGAGCACGGGCTACGATAACCTTATCATCCTCACTCAATTCATCCATACCCAAGATGGCAATGATGTCCTGAAGTTCGGTATAACGTTGCAGCAATTGTTTAACACCTTGTGCCACATTATAGTGCTCTTCACCAACAATTTCCGGAGCTAGCAAACGCGAGCTGGAAGCCAGTGGATCAACCGCTGGGAAAATCCCCTTCTCGGAAATCTTACGCTCAAGGTTAGTTGTTGCATCCAAGTGAGCAAACGCCGTTGCCGGAGCAGGGTCAGTGTAGTCATCCGCTGGTACGTAGATGGCTTGAATGGAAGTAACGGAGCCTTTTTTGGTAGAAGTGATACGCTCTTGCAACTGACCCATTTCAGTAGCCAGGGTTGGTTGGTAACCTACCGCGGACGGCATACGTCCGAGAAGAGCGGATACTTCGGAACCCGCTTGGGTAAAGCGGAATATATTATCGATAAAGAGCAGCGTATCGCGGCCTTCTACATCACGGAAATATTCCGCCATAGTAAGACCGGTCAAAGCTACGCGCAGACGCGCGCCTGGCGGCTCATTCATTTGTCCGAACACCATTGCTGTTTTCTTAATAACGCCGGAGTCCGTCATTTCGTGATAAAGGTCATTACCTTCACGAGTACGTTCACCCACACCCGCGAATACGGAAATACCACCGTGTTCTTGGGCAATGTTATTAATCAATTCTTGAATCGTTACCGTTTTACCTACACCGGCACCGCCGAACAGACCAACTTTACCGCCTTTAGCGTAAGGTGCGAGCAAGTCGATAACTTTAATACCCGTTTCCAAAATTTCGGCTTGTGTTGACAATTCATCAAATGTCGGAGCCAAACGGTGAATCGGGTTCTTTATTTCGGAAACAACTTCACCAGCGTTATCAATTGGATTTCCAAGTACGTTAAATACCCGGCCTAATGTCGCTTCCCCTACAGGAACCGAAATAGGACCACCTTGGTCAATCGCATCCAGTCCACGAACCAGACCATCTGTAGAAGACATCGCGATACAACGTACCAAATTGTCTCCCAAGTGATTGGAAACCTCAAGTGTTAGGTTAATCTGGCGACCATTGTCCAAGACGGTTTCAATTTTGATAGCGTTGAATATCTCGGGCAACTGGCCGCGTTCAAATTCAATATCGACAACCGGACCCATAATGCTTACAACGCGTCCTTTGTTCATCTTCATTTCCCTCCTCGAAAGCTGTTACGTCAAGAAGAAACGACGTTGTCGTCATATAAAGATGACAACCGTTTCTCGTAGAAATATAAGCATTTTGTATAGTGAAAAACCTATACTTTCTTATATTTTAAGAAGAACTGCAGTGCCGTTCTTAAGGAGCCATACTCCAGAAGCGGGCGATACTCTGTATCGCTCCATGCGGCACTGTTTCTCGTAAAATACAAGGCAAGTCAAGCACAGTGCTTAACTGTTCTTGTATTTTTAAGACTGAGCGTTCGCTCCGGCCACGATCTCGGTAATTTCCTGCGTAATTGCCGCCTGACGGGCACGGTTGTACGTAAGGGTAAGTTCTCCGATCATTTTCGACGCGTTCTTTGTTGCACTGCCCATCGCTGTCATTTTCGCACCCAGCTCACTGGCCTTGCCATCCAGAATTGCGCTATAAATTAAAGTTTCAGCGTATTTCGGAAGTAGCACTTCGAGTACGCCTTCTGGTGAAGGTTCATATTCGTAATTTGCAGTCGCTTCATGATGCTCATGATTTCCTACGCCTTCCATAGGCAACAATCGATCAACAGTTGGAATCTGGGTAATCGCATTGACGAATTGGTTATAACAAACGTACAGCTCATCATACGTACCATCTACAAACTGTTGTACTGCCGAATTAGCGATAGACTTGATGTCAGCAAACTTCGGCGCATCCGATAGCTCAGTAACCTCCTGTACAATCGGATATTCACGGCGGCGTAAGAAGTCACGGCCTTTACGACCGATAACGAACAAGGCGTACTCATCTTTGGATTTATGGCGTTCCGCGATGAGCATCGTCACCTTACGTAAAATATTAGCGTTGTATCCACCCGCAAGCCCTCTATCAGAGGTCACGATAAGATAACCAGTTTTTTTCACAGGCCGACTGACCAGCATAGGATGTTGAACGCCTTCTGTACCGGCAGCAATGCTCGATACAACCTCTTTCAGCTTCTCAGCATAAGGACGGGCGGCAATCGCCTTCTCCTGAGCTTTTCTCAGCTTGGAGGCAGCTACCATTTCCATCGCTTTTGTGATCTGTCTTGTGTTTTGAACACTCTTAATTTGACGTTTAATATCACGCATGCTTCTTGCCATGATTTCACCACCTTAGAGCTTTGACGGAGTCAAAGCTAACTTCGTAAGCATCTTCTTAGCTTTGACGAATTCAAAGCTAACTTTATAAGTAATAGCCTGAGCTTCGGCAGTGCCAAAGCTCACTTAATAAGATTTGTTTACGCGCGATCTATATTAGCTAGTAGCAAAGCCTCTTTTAAATTTATCAATTGCAGCTTTAAGAGCGGCTTCGTTATCGGCTGTCAAATCCTTGGTATCTCTGATGGATTGAGCAACTTCAGCAGCACTGCTATCCATGTAAGCAAGGAATTCCTTTTCAAAACGTTTTACGTCCTTAACAGGAATATCATCCAAATACCCTTTTACAGCTGTGTACAAGCTAAGCACTTGATGCTCAACAGACAACGGCTGATTTACACCTTGTTTCAGAACTTCCATCATACGCGCTCCGCGATTCAGACGAGCAAGCGTGGATTTATCAAGATCTGAGCCAAACTGTGAGAATGCTTGAAGTTCACGATATTGAGCAAGATCCAAACGAAGCGAGCCTGCTACCTTCTTCATCGCTTTAATCTGAGCGGAACCCCCTACACGGGAAACGGAGATACCGACATTGATTGCCGGACGTTGTCCAGAGTAGAACAGATCAGACTCAAGGAAGATTTGACCATCTGTAATCGAGATTACGTTCGTAGGAATGTAAGCCGATACGTCAGATGCTTGTGTTTCGATGAACGGAAGCGCGGTTAATGAACCACCACCAAGCTCATCACTAAGCTTAGCCGCACGCTCCAAAAGACGGGAGTGCAAGTAGAACACGTCACCAGGGAATGCTTCACGACCCGGTGGACGACGAAGCAGCAAGGACAATTCGCGATAAGCCGAAGCTTGTTTTGAAAGGTCATCATAAATGATCAATACGTGTTCGCCCTTGTACATGAAGTATTCGCCCATTGCGCAACCTGCGTATGGAGCAATATACAACAGTGGGGATGGCTCGGAAGCCGAAGCAGTTACAACGATTGTATATTCCAACGCGCCATGGCGGCGAAGAGTTTCTACAACCTGTGCTACTGTAGATTGTTTTTGTCCAATGGCAACATAAATACATTTCATGCCGTTGCCTTTTTGGTTGATAATCGCATCGATTGCGATTGCAGTCTTACCAGTTTGACGGTCACCAATGATAAGTTCGCGTTGTCCACGACCAATTGGTACCATCGCGTCAATCGCTTTAAGGCCAGTTTGCATTGGCTCATGAACCGATTTACGGTCAATAACACCAGGAGCGTTATTCTCAACCGGACGGAACTCCGTCGTTTGAATTGGGCCTTTACCGTCAAGCGGCATACCGAGTGCATTAACTACACGACCCAAAAGGGCCTCTCCCACTGGAACTTGCATGATTTGTCCAGTACGTTTTACTTGATCGCCTTCACGAATTTCCTTGTACTCACCCAGAATAACAACACCGACGTTGCTTTCTTCCAGATTGAGCGCCATGCCCACTACTCCGTTGGAGAACTCTAGCAACTCGCCTGCCATTGCGTTTTCCAGACCGTAGACACGAGCGATACCGTCTCCGACTTGAATGACGGTGCCCACTTCGGCAACTTCGATATCGGCTTTATATTGCTCAATTTGACTTTTGATCAAAGTGCTGATCTCTTCAGGTCTGATGCCCAATATCCTCACCCCTATCTTCTATGCTTATCATTAAAGGATTTCTCGAGACGTTCCAATTTACTAGACAGACTGCCGTCATACAGCGTATCGCCGATATAAACTTTCAGTCCTCCCAGCAGGCTTGGATCTACCACATTCGTAACCCGGATTTTACGGTTTACGAGCTGGCCAAATTCTGCAGCTACAGCCGCTTGTTCTTCTTCACTTAAAGAATAAACGGAGTATACCTTAGCATCACCAATGCCAAGAGCGTCTCCTTCAATCTTGATATACGTATCCAGCAGTTCGGCAAAAATATCGGTTCTGCCCCGCTCTACTAACAGTTCTACAATGTTCATCACGATAGGAGAGAGCTTATCTTGAAGTGCTGTGCGCAGCACTTTCAGCTTGTCGGACTCCGAGATACGTGGTGCAAGAATAAACCGCTGTACCTCTAGGTCTGAGTGTAATACTTCGACCACTGCCTTGAGCTGTTCTTCTACTTCAAGGGTAATCCCCTTCTCTACCGCTGCACTGTACAATGCTTTAGCGTAGCGCTTGGCAACTACCGTATCGCGGCTCATGATCGGCCTCCTACCTCATTGAGGTATTGGTTCACAAGCTGCTCCTGCTCACTGCTAGCGCTAACTTCTTTCTTAAGAAGTTTAGAAGCAATACGAACAGATGCCGTTCCAATTTCGCTGCGCAACTCTTCCACTGCTTTATTCTTCTCGTTCTCGATATCGCGCACGGCCTCTTCTTTGACGCGTGCAGCTTCAACTTTAGCTTGCGCCAAAGCTTGTTCTACCTGTTGATTACTAGTAATTTGCGATTGTTGAATAATCTGTTGAGCTTCCTGGCGTGCACTGTTCAGCGCTTGCTTCTGCTCTTCCACATACGCGACCGCTTGCTCTCTAGTCTTCGCAGCTTCATCCATTTGCTGCATTACTAGCTCACGGCGCTTCTCCATCACTGCGAACAATTTGCTGAACGCATACTTACTGAGCAAGAAATATAGAATCCCAAAGGCTACAATTGAAAATACGATGTTTGTCCAAACAATTTCCACTGAGGTCACTCCCTTCCGTTACCGCGTCATGCGGACGTATACAAAAGTAAGGCGCGGATGGCACTGGCCGTCCCCGCCAAACCGTAAATACGGTTTATTAAGAAAACATGATCAGGAATGCGATAACTGTTGCTGCCAACGGAATAACTTCGACGATACCTACACCGATAAACATTGTTGTTTGTAGGGCATTACGAGCTTCTGGCTGACGAGCGATGGACTCAACTGTTCTACTAACGATCATACCGTTACCAAGACCTGCGCCAAGTGCACCCAATCCAACCGCTATTGCTGCTGCTAAAAATTCCATTTGTAAATATCCTCCTTTAATTTCGGTTCATATTGTGTTTAATGATATAAGATATCTCCCGCGAAAGAAAATCAGACGATAGCCGTTCTCTTCGCAGCAGTTCATTAATGTGCTTCTTCTTCGTGAATCGTCATCTGTGCGATATAAACCATCGTCAGAATCGTAAAGATAAACGCCTGTAGTGCCCCGACGAAAATACTGAAGCCTTGCCATACAGCCAGGAACGGAATACTGAGAATCCCCAGTTTCAAAATGACTGTAATCAGTACTTCTCCGGCAAAAATGTTAGCAAATAGACGAATAGCCAAAGCTACTGGTTTTGCCAAGTTCTCGATAATGTTCAGTGGCAAAAAGATTGGAAACGGCTCAATATAGTGTTTGAAATAATGCTTTCCATTGAGCTTAATGCCCAGGAAGTTCATCAGTATAAACACAATAATTGCCAATCCTGCAGTGATATTAATGTCAGCAGTCGGCGACTTGTACCATAAGATCTCAACATGATCACCATGCGCCAAGTTCTTGGTTGCTTCAATCACATGGCCAAACACAGTTACAGGTCCATGTGCTTCAGTTACAACTGAGAAAGGCAATCCAAGAAGGTTGGAAACAAAGATAAACAGAATCAACGTTAGCCCCAAAGATATGTAAGGTTTTCCTTTCTTCAGGTCCATGGCACTGCTAATGACACCCTCTACAAATTCAACAACCCATTCCATAAAATTCTGAAGCTTAGATGGATTCTCAACCGAAAGCTTACGAACCGACAGCATCACCAGTACAAATACTACTGTACAACTGATCAGAAGCATCAATACGGCTGATATATCTATCGGTATTCCCCCGACAAAGATTTTCGGCATCTCATGCATAGTATCATCCCCCTTTCTCTTTAATCTGGTTAAAGTTTGTTCTTCACACTCAGATATATCCCCGCAGGAATGGCGAGAAGCTGAGGAATGAATACGCCCGAAACAGTTGCTACCAGGGAGAAATGCTCAATCTTGACCGCGAACATGGTGACCAAAATTGCAAAACTAATCCGTGTAACAAAACCGAGGCTGAAGGCATTCCCTTCGTTGCTCGCAATCGACTGCGTTACCCGTCGAACCTTGACGGCCAGATAACGAAAGTTTACCAATCCCGCCACCAGACCCAGAGTCATGCCCAGCGTAGTCTCCCTGGTCTCATGATGAAGCGCCCAGCCCATTAAGAGTCCTGCCATAAGGACGAGCGTAACTCTAGTGACGGTATTGATCATGGGAGTCATATTATCCATTCTGCTCCCCCAAAAATTTTTTAATTAACAGGACGACGTTCATAATCCCCAGAATCATTCCGGTTATTGTGCCAATGGCGAGCCAATATTTCGGACCCTCCATCAGGTCTTTCAGCCACCTTGCCGCAAAAAAACCAATAACAATGTAAGCGGCGAGTATAGTGCCTGCACTTCCAATGATAAGCGCGGTCTGTAACAAGCTGTCCCTGCTATTTTGTTCTTTCATTGGCAACAATCCCAACTAATTTTACTGAATTTCTGGAGACTTTGTCAATTCATTGAACATTGCCTAAAAACCCTTGAAAACATGAAAATAATCACAGCAAAATGTTCCAAAACCATATAAACCGTACAGTTTGACTGTATGGTGTTTTTAATCAGCTCAGATAATACTTTAAATGAAATTATTTATTTTTTGTGAACATTCTGTGAAACTCTTCAGGACGTTCCTTATTTACACCGAAATGGTGCAAAATCGCATTGACAATTCGTTGGGAGGCTTTGCCATCTCCGTACGGGTTGGCGGCCCGACTCATCGACTGATAGAGCTCATTATCAGTCAAAAGAGCATGTGTCCGTTCATACACCTTCTCCTCGTCCGTGCCCACAAGCTCCAGCGTTCCAGCATCTATCCCTTCAGGACGCTCCGTCGTATCACGAAGCACAAGGACGGGAACTCCATATGAAGGAGCTTCCTCTTGCAAACCGCCGGAATCGGTTAAAATCAAGTGGGTATGCGGATAAAAATTATGCAAATCCACGACATCCAGCGGATCAATCAGCTTAATTCTTGGATGTCCACCCAGAATTTCATGTGCAGGTTCCTTAACAGCAGGACTCGGATGCACAGGATAAACAATGGCAACATCTTCGAATTCATCAGCGATTCTTTTAACAGCTCGGAAGATATTACGATGCGGTTCACCTTGCGATTCTCTGCGGTGAGCAGTCATCAAAATAAGTCTTTTTCCTGAAGCAAAATCCAAAACAGGATGCCGATAATCCGGCTGTACGGTATATTGAAACACATCGGTTACGGTGTTGCCTGTGATATAAATACTTGATTCTTTTTTGTTCTCGTGTTTCAAATTGCTAGCTGACCAATCGGTCGGAGCAAAATGCAGATCGGCCAATACACCTGTTAGTTGACGGTTCATTTCCTCAGGATAAGGAGACAGTTTGTTCCATGTCCGAAGTCCTGCTTCTACGTGCCCAACCTGAATTTGCTGCAGGAAGGAGGCATAGCTCGCAAGGAACGTTGTTAATGTGTCCCCATGCACCAGTACGATATCAGGCTTAACCTCTTTCAGTACAGGCTCCAAGCCTTCAAGCACACGAATAGTAATCTCATTCAGCGTCTGACGGTCTTTCATCACATCCAGATCGTAATCAGGAGTGATCTTAAACACTTCCAACACTTGGTCAAGGAGTTCTCTATGCTGTGCTGTTACACAAACAATTGATTCGATATGCTCAGGATGCTTCTCTAGTTCAAGAACTAGAGGAGCCATCTTGATCGCCTCGGGGCGCACTCCGAAAACAGTCATCACTTTAATTTTGGACATAACCCCTACCCTCTCATCAAAAAATTCAAATATTTCATATCCCTAATCACGAATTGCTATTTACTTAGTTCCGTACAAACGGTCTCCCGCATCGCCAAGTCCCGGAACGATATATCCATGTTCATTCAAATGATCATCAAGCGCAGCTACGTAAATATCTACATCTGGATGAGCTTCTTGAACTGCAGCAACACCTTCTGGAGCCGCAATCAAGTTCATCATTTTAATTTGTGTACAGCCACGCTTCTTCAACGAGGTAATAGCAGCAATCGCAGATCCCCCTGTAGCCAGCATTGGATCGATTACGATTAGCTCGCGTTCCTGTACGTCTGTAGGAAGCTTAATGTAATACTCAACCGGTTGAAGTGTGTCCGGATCACGGAACAAGCCAACATGTCCTACTTTAGCAGCAGGGAGAAGCTTCAGAACGCCCTCAAGCATCCCTAGGCCCGCACGAAGAATAGGAATAAGCCCAAGCATTCTTCCCGAAATCACTTTACTTTCCGTTTCAGTGACCGGTGTCTGTACCGTAATGGTCTCTAGAGGAATATCACGTGTAATCTCATAAGCCATCAATGTGGCAACTTCATCAACATGCTCTCTAAAATCCTTTGTGTTTGTTCTTACATCGCGAATAAATGTTAGTTTGTGTTGAATTAAAGGATGATCGCAAATCACCAATTTTCCCATTTTAATGTCCCTCCGGTAATTGTAAGTCTTGTCTATAACCTCAGAAAGCGCTTTTGCTTCTCAGTGGCTAAATCCTGTCTATTATAGCATTCCCTTCGCTTCATTTCACCTAGAAAGGCACTTGTATCCATATTGAACACATTCCTATTGTATATCCTTGACCTGAAAGGTAATGATTGGTTGAAACAATCAACCTTTCACTTATAAAACCTAGATTATGTTGTGCAAGTTTTACTTTTTCATACTATTCACATTTTTTTCACTATTGTTTATGAAAGTTCCATGAACTTTCATAAACAATTTCATCGTTTTTCCATCCATTCCCTATGTAATATTGTGAACAATAAACAACAAAAAACCTCCACCAAATCCTAAAATCAGGACTTGATAGAGGTGAACTCATTAATGAATACAAATAAGAACTAGTATTTCAGTTCCGGATAAAGTGGGTACTGGTCTGTCAAATCAGCAACTTGACGAGCTGCCTCTGCCAATTTCGCTTCGTCCTTAGGATTCTTCAGAACATTAGCAATAATGCGGCCAATAACTACCATTGCTTGCTCGTCCATACCACGGGAAGTGACTGCAGGTGTACCAATACGAATACCACTAGTTACAAAAGGACTCGTAGGATCAAATGGAATTGCGTTTTTATTCACGGTGATTCCGATGGAATCTAGTACTTTTTCCGCATCTTTTCCGGTAATGTTCAGGTTACGGGTATCAAGCAACATCAAGTGGTTATCCGTACCACCGGATACAATGTTAACCCCTTCGCTAATCAGCGTCTCCGCAAGAACATTTGCATTCTTCACTACATTCTCAGCATAAGTCTTAAAGGAAGGCTGCAAGGCTTCACCAAACGCAACTGCTTTTGACGCAATGACATGCATCAGTGGTCCGCCTTGGGAACCAGGGAATACAGCTTTATCGATCGCAGCAGCCCATGGCTGTCTGCACATAATCATACCTCCGCGAGGACCGCGTAAAGTCTTGTGTGTAGTAGTTGTAACAAAATGAGCATGAGGTACCGGGCTTGGATGAAGGCCAGCAGCAACAAGACCTGCGATATGGGCCATGTCTACCATAAACAGAGCGCCGACATCATTGGCAATAGCACCAAGTTTTTCGAAATCAATAATCCGTGGATACGCACTTGCACCAGCAACAATCAATTTAGGACGGTGCTTAAAGGCTGCTTTGCGTACTTCATCATAATCAATCAGGAAAGTATCTTCTTGCACACCATAGGCAACAAAGTTATACAGCAATCCGGAAGCATTTACTGGACTACCGTGCGTTAAATGTCCGCCATGCGCCAAGTTCATACCAAGAACAGTGTCACCCGGGTTTAGCGCCGCCAAATAAACAGCCATGTTCGCTTGTGCTCCGGAGTGCGGTTGTACGTTAACATGCTCCGCACCGAACAATTCTTTTGCACGATCACGAGCTAAATTCTCAACGATATCTACATCTTCACAGCCGCCATAATAACGTTTGCCTGGATAGCCCTCTGCATATTTATTCGTAAGCACCGAGCCCATAGCTTCCATTACGGCTTCGCTAACGATATTCTCTGAGGCAATAAGCTCAATGTTGGCACGTTGACGTTTCAGTTCCAGTTCCATCGCTTCCAGTACTGCCGGGTCACTCTTACGTAATTGTTCCATGTTCTTATTTCCTCCCTAGTGTGTGTAGATATGTTGTATTTAAGTAGAAACGATTTGCCCGCCATAATAAGGCTTTAGGTCTGCGTTTCTGCAAAAAATATAAAACTAAATTATTAATCACAACTCTGTAAACCACTCTGCTCTGGAGCTCGATAAACAGCACGCTCGCCGCCAATAAGCGGGGGTCTGGTCCAGGCTGCATTCACCCTAGCTGCTCCAATGTAGCGTAAGGTCGGTCGAAATGGAACCGCTACCCGGCGTAAATGCATCCCTATAAGCGTCTCACCAATGTCTAAACCCGCGTGCGCTTCTATTGTTTCCGCCAAAACAGGATCTTTCATAGAGCGATAGGCAGCAGCCGCCATCGAACCTCCAGCCCCCGGTATGGGTACAGCTGAAACTTCTTTTAACCCAAGCGACTCTAACAAAGAGCGTTCCATTACAAGCGCACGATTCAGATGCTCGCAGCACTGATAAACGGGATGAAATCCTTTTTCCGCTGCGACCAAACGGACCCCTTCGAGCAATTGCTGTGCGACTTCAAGCGCACCACCAGTTCCAATTCGGACACCAGCGACCTCACTTGTGCTAACTCCAACGACAACAACTTTACCTGATCCAAGGTTACCAGCTTCCGCCAACTCCTTTAACACAGTGACGGTGGCTTCAGTTAAAGATAGATCCACAACTTCGTCCATCACTCAACCTCCTCAAGCTTCAAACAAGCTTTATTTAAACAAAAAAGAGCAGTCCGCAGGTAGCTGCGGATTTGCTCTTTTGCCCAGGCGACCGGCCGTTTATTCCGATGCTCCATCGTGGTTTGATCCACATTTGTCGCCAGTTACATCGGAACCGATTAGTTGTATTTTCATCTTAAAGCAAAGCAGACCGAAAATCAACCATTTACATATGGCGTAAAGATTCCAGTTTATCTAGCAAACTAAACAGCGCAGTGCGAATTTCAGCAGCAGTAAGCTCATAATCCTCACGCGTACCCCCAAAAGGATCGGAAATATCAAAGCTCGGAATCCGTTGGCGGATTTCAATCATTCGCTGCAGATCCGTTGCGTTGGGTTCACCGCCTAGAGCAATACTCAACTCAGCATCTGCATATAGGCTGTCCAATTCCTTAATATCCTCAGTTACAGCTTCTTCGTTATGCACATATTCCTTCAATGTATATGTTTTAGTTACGGCATCCGGAAAATACTGTAGCAAATGCTGCTTATGTCCACTGGTCAGGGTCAGCACAAGATCGGCCCAAGCAACGGATTGCCCTGTTAATTGCGACGACTCCAAATGATCATGAATGCCTTCTTCCTGCAAAATAGCTGCAGCATGTCTCGATATAGAAGTGCCGGAAATGGCGGATACACCTGCAGACCGCACTTCCAGGTCGATTCCACGTTCCTTCGCGAGCTTTCGTAAAAGCCCCTCAGCCATAGGACTACGGCATGTATTACCGGTGCAGACGAATAAAATATGCAGCATGCTTTTGCACCCCCATGAAATTAAAATATTGTAATGCCGTTATTGTATCAAAAGATGAATAGCAAGCCAAACCCCAATAAAATAGCCCCGCCCAGCGCTTCACCATAATCCCCGAGTCCACGACTGACATGCCGCCCAAGAAGTAAGCCTACAATCGACATCAGACCTCCACAGACACCGAAAGCTAGTATAGTCAGAAGGACACCATTTACAAACATCCCTAAGGATACCCCAACAGAAAAAGAGTCCACACTCACACTGAGTGAAAGAAGCAGCATCCCCCATAAGGTTCGGTGATTCATAGCTCGCGTTCCTACCACTTCCGGACGAAAGGAGTTATACACCATATGTCCGCCTAACAGCACAAGAAGTCCTCCGGCGGCATAAGTCGTTACTTGACCTAGCAACTGCCCGACATAACTTCCCGTTAATAAACCCAGAAGAGGCATCAGCATATGAAAAAAAGCAATGAGCACACTCATTTGCAGAACATGCAACAGACGAATCCCCTTCATCCCGATACCTACACCGAGCGAAAAAGCATCCATTCCTAATGCAATCGCCATTATGGCAATAGTAACCGTCTGCCCCCAACCGGCATATACATCTCCTATGCCCATGCTTAACCCCCCAAGTCCGAAATATCTTGTACAACAACGATATGCGGACAAGGGGGTAATCATGACTTCATAGGAGATTTCAGCTTAGAATAAGCGGTGCTAAGCTGGGTAGACTAGGCGCCGTAACTATCCGGCGTCAATCACGGAACCACCGGCGGCTTTCATAAGCCGGTTCATAATGGCAGCGCCGAGGCCCGTATACGGACAAGCCTCGGCCAAGATGTAAGTCGCTCCCGCTTCATCGAAGCGCCGCAGCGCGGCATATAGGGAGCGTGCACCTTCCTCCGGCGAGGATAACGAGCCGAGGGAGAGAACAAAGGCGGCAGGGTCGGCGGGATAGAGAGGCTTATGCTCCTCGAAGAGGAGCAAGCCCGTTATTTCGCCACTCAGTTGCGCCGCCTGAAGTAGACTCGCGGCTTCTTCCGCAACTCGTTGCGGGGAAGATCCGCGTACTACACCGAGCCAGCCGCGCGGCGCGTAGTGCGTGTACTTCATGCCCGGCGCGCGCGGCGCCGAGTTGTCGGCAGCTTCTGCACCGGAATATTCCTGCGGTGCAGTGCCTTTTGGAACTTCCACAGCGATGGAAGTTCCAAATTCCTTAACCGCAGCTGGCTCAGCAGCAATTGCTTCTGCCCCCACTACAGCAGCCAACTGCTCTGAAGTAATTCCGCCGGGGCGCAGCACGGCAACCCTTCCATCCGGCTGCACCTGCACTACGGTTGACTCCAGTCCAACTCCCGCGGCGCCGCCATCTAGAACACCATCAATATATCCGGACAAATCTTCCATCACATGCGAAGCTAAGGTCGGACTCGGACGACCCGAACGGTTAGCACTCGGTGCCGCAACAGGACAGCCCGCTGCACTGATCAGCGCCAAAGCTACCGGATGGTCAGGCATACGTACACCCACCGTGTCCAAGCCTGCCGTCACAGAAGGCGACAAAACACCTGCACGAACAGGAAGCACAACTGTCAGCGGTCCAGGCCAATATGCATCCATCAACGCTGCAGCCGTAGGATGCACTTCTGTAACCAACTCTTCCAAAGCACCTGAATCGGCAATGTGCACGATTAAGGGATTGTCAGACGGTCGCCCTTTTGCCGCAAAAACAGCCTCAACCGCTGCTGTATTCCGTGCATCTGCTCCAAGTCCGTAGACCGTTTCGGTTGGAAAAGCGACCGTTCCTCCTTCGCAAAGCATGGCTGCCGCCTCTACTATAGCTAACTTATTCTCTTCACTTGGCTGAAGCACATCTGAATCAGGAGCTGCATGTTCCAACAAATCCAGCTTCCAATAAACAGTCTCATCCCTATTTTCACTCCTCCGCTGAACGGCGAATAAAGGATCGTTTGGTTCATTCATTCTCATCACAGGCTTTCTACAGGATATATATTGAACACTAGCTTTTCTAGCAAACTTAGAATAAATACTCAGAATATCCATTCCTTCTAATCTTACCAAAAAGCGGCCCCAATGAAGGAGCCGCAGTCGATCTACTTATGAAATAGTAACATATCTAGGTTCAAAACTATAGACCATTTCCGCCAAAACCAAAGAGCTAGCTTCAGCAATTACGACCATAATCCCGAAATCCAGTTCCAAAGATTTTGCAGCAGCTCCCAAACGAAGAACCGCACCTCTGGCTCTGCGGAATCCGCTGCCGCAGCGTCCTTTGCTGAAGAATCTGCTTGTACAGCTGTTCCTACTGCTGGTTGAGCCTTAACTCCGCTATCTGTCCCAGCAGCCGAGACGGTCTTCGCCCCTTTGTTAGCAGCAGGTGCTGCCGCATCTCCGGAGCCTGCATCGATAAAGCACAGCGGTGGAAACAGTACACACCACCAGTTCTGACCCTTCCCTTCACCTAACGTAACCCGTACAGCCTCGTACTCTCCAGCCGGATAAACTGTGCCGCCGTATAATTTAGTCGGAAAAGGAACCACTCCGAGCTCCACTTTATAGGAGTATTGAATACCACGTTTCTCCAGCTCCGAGCCAACCAGTGCATTAAGCTCTGGCAGATGGGTTCTAATTAAAGCACGTGCCTGTTCTAAACTCTGCGGATCCTCCAGTGCAGTAACCCACTGGTTCATTTGCTCCACGATGGTATCACGGATTTGCCGTTTCACTAGCTGATCTTGCGTTCCGTCCGAATTCGCTAAAATACGCAGCCGGATAGAATCCTGTGGAATGGTTACTTCGGCTACTGCCGCATCGGTTTTTTGACCCTCCCAGGCCATGATAACAATCATAAAAAAACAAATTAAAATGGCAGTATACTTAAAAGTTACACGTAAGGAATCTCTTTTATCCATATGATTATCGTTCATTTGTTGCAGCCCCTCTCCTCTTAACACTCATGCTAGTAGTATGTCCAGAGATGAGAGACTGCAAACCTATGAATCTATTAAATCTATAACTTTAAAGCAAGCGCCTTAGGCAGCTGTAAATCTTCCTCAACATCCCGCCCATAAAGGTGCACACTCATCACAATCCCCATACAGGCCATATTGATTAAAAGTGACGTGCCTCCATAGCTGATAAATGGAAGTGTAATTCCCGTAAGCGGCATTAGACCGATAAAAGCTCCAATATTTTCTAAGATCTGATATAGCAGCATGGCCGTAATTCCAATAATTAAAAATGGGCCGCTACGCTCCCTGCTCTCTAGGGCAATCAATATCATCCGATGAAGAAGGATAAAGAATAGCAACAGCAGCAGCGCTGAACCCACGAACCCAAACTCCTCCGCAATCTGTACGAATATAGCATCCGAATAGGTATAAGGAACACGGTTACTCTGCACAGAGCTTCCTTGCATGTACCCCTCGCCGCTCATTCCTCCGGAGGCAATAGCCACTTTAGCATTTTTCGTGTGATAGCTTGCATCATCTGACGCCAAATCAGGTACGAGCCATGGATCAAAACGATCTACTAAATGCTTCCTGCCAAGGGTCTCCTCAAAAAAATGAACCGCTTCATCATGATAATGTATATAGCTCAGAATTCCTGCAAGACCCAATCCGCCAACTATAATTAGCCCGATGAGCGCATGTGAAATTTTGATATTCCCGATCCACAGAAGTCCGATCAATATAACGATGTAACTTAGCGCATTCCCCAGATCATTCTGTACAATCACTATAACAAAAGGGAGCAATGTAAGAAGCGCCAGCGGGACGACTCCCTTCCAGAAGGTTAAGGTAGCCCCTTGTTTACGGACCAGAATAGACGCGAGTAAAAGAATCAATATCAACTTAAAAAGCTCCGCAGGTTGAAAGCTAAGACCGCCTATCTCCAGCCCCAGTTGTGCACCGTTCTTCACCTTACCAAAAAAACTTACTGACACCAGCAGACCTATACCCAAAATATAAATATAAAGAGCATATTTCACAAATATCCTGTAATCCACAAAAGTAAGCACAAAGAAAGCTACAAACCCTACAATATAGTATTTCAGCATTTGTAAATGGAAGCCATCTAGCTTCTGAACTAATCTACCATTAGTCACGCTATATATGGAAAAAATACTAATGACCATCAGCATAACTAGAACAATAAGGATCACACTATCGATTTTCTTGAGCTTTTCAAGCATACGTAAACCCCTTACTCTATTAAGGTTCCAACCGCCCTCACCCGAGGAAGGTCGCTCCTTTCTATTGTAGAGCATTTGAGGTTACAATTCCAAATTTATGTAATGCATCCGAATTAAGAGATTCATCTTTCGGATCAGAGGACGGATATCTTCATTTATAAAAAAAACCGTCAGTTCCTATCCATAAAAGATAAGGTTCTGACGGTTTTTTTGATTACGTGTTATACCTGTTTGGCAGCTGCATAAGGAGTAGGCTTAGGCAAATCTTCCTCTACATCCTGACCATGCAGACGCACACTCATTACCAGTCCAATGCTGGCCATGTTGATAAGCAGGGATGTACCCCCAAAGCTAATGAAAGGCAACGTGATACCTGTCAACGGCATCAAGCCAATAAACGCGCCGATATTCTCAAAAATCTGATACAGCATCATCGCGACAATGCCGACGATCAGAAACGGACCCGCTCGATCTCTGGATTCCAGCGCGATCAGAATCATTCGGTGTATCAGGATAAAATATAGTAGCAGCACAAATGCAGAACCTACGAATCCAAATTCCTCGGCAATCTGCACAAAGATGGAGTCCGAATACGTATAAGGCACTCGATCCGTCTGAACAGAACTGCCGTTCATATAGCCCTCGCCACTCATCCCACCTGAGGCAATCGCCAGTTTGGCGTTTTTAGTATGATAAAGAGCTTTCGCTGTTGCTTTGTCCGGAACAAGCCAGGGGTCGAAACGTTCGATCCAGTGTGAGCGGCCAATATCCGTGAGGAACGTTTTAATTTCATCATGATAATGGATGTAACTCATAATTCCGGCAATCGCAGAACTCGCTACAATCACTAGCCCTATTAAGGCATGAGTGTACTTAATGTTACCAATCCATAACAGACCTGCAAGAATCACAATGTAAGACAAGGCATTCCCAAGGTCATTCTGTGTAAGGACAATAAGGAACGGAAATAAGGTCAATAGACCCAGCGGCACAACATCCCGCCAAAATAAGAGCTTACTCTTATTCTTTCGGACGAGCATAGCTGCCAGGAATAGAATCAATATCAGCTTAAATAGCTCGGCAGGTTGAAGACTCAGTCCACCAGGGAGGGACAACCAGCCTTGGGCATTATTTTTGGTCTCTCCCAAAAAGCTTACGAGGACCAGAATACCTATCCCAAACAAATAAATATATAACGCGTATTTCACTAAAATTCTGTAATCTAAAAAGGTCATTCCAATAAAAGCAATAAAGCCAATTGCATAATACATCATCATACGGATATGATGTCCGTCCAGCTTTTCTCTTCCATGTGTCACACTATATATGGCGAAGATGCTGACAGTCATGAGCAATAACAGAACGACTACGATAGCACCATCAATCTTCTTAATCTTCTGAAGCACGTTCTGCCTCCCTACTCTAAATCTGGGCTTTCTTTTATAGTTCTCTAAGAAGTCCGGTTAAATTCTATTGTAAAGGAAGTCGGATTAAAAATACAATTTCAATACCCGAGCACCAGAACTCCCCTGCATAACATGCAGAATTATCGTGCTATACCTAGCACATGACGCGGAATTCCAGCCAGATCATTAATGGTGATGATCTCTTTCCAATGGCCGGCCGCGACAAGCAGTTCGGCCACTTGCTCGGCTTGTCCGAAGCCGAGTTCAAAGCCAATCAGGCGCGGCGGTGCCGGGAGCAGCGCCAGCTGCTCCATCATGCGGCGGTAAGGGTCCAACCCGTCCGCTCCGCCATCCAGCGCAGTGCGCGGCTCATGGTCGCGCACCTCACGCTGCAGCCCGGCGATATCCTCGCCGGGAATGTACGGCGGGTTGGAGACGAGAATATCCGTCTCCATCCCCGCGAACGGCTCGAGCAGATCGCCGAGCCGAAAGTCCACGGCTGTGCCGGAGCGCATCGCATTGCGCTTCGCCACAGCTAGGGCCGCCGGCGAAATATCGCCGGCGCAGACCCGCCACGCCGGCGCTTCCGCCGCCAGCGTGACGGAGATCGCTCCGCTGCCGGCGCCGATGTCGACGGCGGTCAGCGGCCGTGCGGCGCGTCCACTTTCCGCGTCGCCCGCACGATCTTGCGCTGCCGCTAACGAAGCAGCGCCTTCTTTTTGCGCCGCTTCACCCAGCGCAACCATGCCGTCCGGCCACAGCTCCGCGCCGTACCGCAAAATCGCCTCGACCAGTAACTCCGTCTCTGGCCGCGGGATCAGAACATCAGGCGTCACTTCAAAGGGACGCCCGTAGAACTCTTGCTCGCCGATAATATACTGCACCGGCTCACCCTTACTCCGGCGGGTAACTCCCGCCTCCCACACTTCTTTAACCGCAGCTGGAAAAGGATCCGCCAGCACCATGTAATACGCTGCTCCGGACAAGCCAAGCACATGCTCAAGTAGCAATTGCGCGCTGCGCTGCGGTTCATTACAACCGCTCTGGCTCAAAAAAGAAGAAGCCTCCGCAAAGGCTTCCCGGATGCTTTTCACTTCCGACATGACAAATACGCCATCGTTCAAAGCATTATTATCCATTGTCCATACTATCCATCAAATCAGCTTGTTCAGCAATTGAAAGAGCCGAAATAATTTCAGTGATTTCTCCGTTCATAACCTGCTCCAAACGGTGCAGTGTCAAGCCAATGCGATGATCTGTAACCCGGCTCTGCGGGAAGTTATACGTCCGGATACGCTCACTTCGATCACCCGTACCTACTTTGCTCTTCCGTTCACCAGCATACTTCGCTTCTTCTTCCTGCCGTTTCATATCAGAGATACGGGCACGAAGCACTTGTAGCGCTTTTTCCTTATTGGAGTTCTGTGACTTACCATCCTGACAAGTAGCAACAATGCCCGTAGGTACATGAGTTACACGTACTGCAGACTTGGTCGTATTTACAGACTGTCCACCTGCACCACTTGAACAGAAGGTATCCACACGAATGTCTTTATCATGGATTTCAATTTCAAATGCCTCAGCTTCCGGCATCACCGATACTGTAGAAGTAGAGGTGTGAATACGTCCACCGGATTCAGTTGCTGGGATACGCTGTACGCGATGCGCACCACTTTCGTATTTCAGCTTGCTGTATGCACCACGGCCGTTAATAAGGAAGATGACCTCTTTAAATCCACCAAGGTCACTCGCATTGACATCCATTAGCTCCACGCGCCAGCCTTGTGAATCTGCAAACCGGGTGTACATTCGGTAAAGGTCGGAAGCGAACAATGCCGCTTCATCTCCACCCGCTGCACCACGAATTTCGACGATTACGTTCTTATCATCATTCGGGTCTTTGGGCAGCAGCAATACACGGATTTGCTCTTCCAGCTCTACCTGACGTTTGGAAAGGTCGTCAATTTCCATCTTGACCATTTCCTTCATCTCATCATCAAGCTTTTCGCCTTGCATTTGTTTAGCGGCTTCAAGCTCTTCCATTACACTCTTATATTCAGTATACGCCTCAAAAGCAGGCTGTAGGTCTGATTGTTCTTTGGAATAATCCCTCAGTTTCTTACTGTCGTTTGCAACATCCGGATCACAAAGCAGTTCACTGAGCTTCTCATAGCGGTCCGCCAGGGATTGCAATCGGTCCAACAAGGGAATTCACCTCTCCTAGTTCAATTTCAAATTCGCAAATAAAGCGATTAAAACATATGTCATAAAAATAGATATACGACTTTATATTATACCAAAGATATTGTGAAATGGCTACAGTTCTGTACGCGTAAATGCCATAATAAATGACTTATATTTTAAAAAAGGACCATCCCAGCAGTAGATACCCCTACCGACTGAGATGACCCTCATATCCTTAGTACGCTTCAGTCCTCTTAAACGTTGAAACGGAAATGCATAACGTCGCCGTCTTGCACCAAATATTCTTTACCTTCAAGACGCAATTGACCACGTTCTTTCGCACCATTCATAGAGCCTGCTGCCACAAGATCTGCGTAAGCCACTACCTCAGCACGGATAAATCCACGTTCAAAATCTGTGTGAATTACACCAGCAGCGCCGGGCGCTTTAGTTCCCTTACGAATGGTCCATGCACGAACTTCCTGAACGCCTGCTGTGAAATACGTATACAAGCCTAGCAGCTTGTAAGCCGCTTTGATCAAACGGTTCAAACCAGATTCTTCTAGCCCAAGTTCTTCTAGGAACATCGCTTTATCTTCGCCCTCAAGCTCGGCAATTTCAGCTTCTACTTTAGCACTGATCGGAACAACTTCAGCACCCTCAGTTGCTGCAAATTCACGCACTTGCTGCACATAAGGATTATCCTCTGCACTTGCTACTTCTTCTTCGCTTACATTCGCTGCATACAGCACTGGCTTCAATGTTAACAAATGAAGATCACGGATAATAAGCTTCTCGTCATCGGACAATTCTATACTACGTGCAGGTTTATCTTCGTAGAGCACTTCTTTGACACGTTCAAGCAGTTCAACTTCTTGAGCGTATTTCTTATCGCCGCCCTTGATGTTCTTACGGGAACGCTCAATCCGCTTCTCAATGCTCTCAATGTCAGCAAGGATCAGTTCCAAATTAATGGTCTGAATGTCGCTGATCGGATTTACTTTTCCATCCACGTGGGTAACGTTCTCATCTTCAAAACAACGAACGACATGAACGATAGCGTCTACTTCGCGGATATGAGCTAGGAACTTGTTGCCTAGTCCTTCACCTTTACTCGCACCGCGCACAAGACCAGCGATATCAACAAATTCAAAAGCAGTAGGTACAGTCTTGTTAGGTTGTACCAGCTCAGTCAGTTTATCAAGACGTTCGTCCGGAACTTCAACGACACCAACGTTAGGGTCAATCGTGCAAAAAGGGTAGTTTGCGGATTCTGCTCCCGCTTGCGTTATTGCATTAAACAATGTGGATTTTCCTACGTTAGGAAGACCGACGATTCCCGCTTTCAAAGCCATTTATATGACAACTCCTATTTTCAGCTAAATTGATCATCCGAATAAGTAATACGATCTAAACCATTATATATTAGAACATATTCTCCAGCAACACCGGATGTCTTGCAGATGTGTCAATCCAGCCTTATCCAAGCGCACCCATTCATTGGGAAGCCGCAAGTTCCAATACCTTTTTAATCGCCGGCTGATCCAATAGAGATTTAGAGGTATCGGGATCAACCTCTACATCAGGGACCGTCTTCACTTCCTCGTTGCAGCTTCCATCAGAGTTAAGACCCATCTCAAAGGAAAATCTGAATACATAACCGCTATTAGGCAATGCAACGACAAGTGGATCCATACCTAGTCCATCCCCACCTGTTCTGCCACCAACAACCGTCGCAAACCCGGTGCCTTTTGCAAATGCTGCAAAACCTTCCGACGCTGAATACACAGAGCTATCTACCAGCAAATAGATTTCCCCTTTAAATCCAACAGATTCTTTAGGGATTACTACAGCTGTATTTTTACTATATGTCTTAAACATTTTTAATGCTTCGGATGGTAAATTAGGCAGCTGTTCGTTTTTGATGTTGGTAATAGGCTGCTGCCCCCTTGTGATCTGACGTGCCTGCATAAAGGTCTCAGCATAGTTGCCTCTTGTATAAAGTAAGTATGTCTTGTATTCGATAGGTTTATTAATCAGCAGAGGAGCAATATGAGCTCTCCAGTAATTGCTGTTTCCTCCGCCATTTCCGCGGATATCTAGAATTAGTGTCTTATAATCTTTAACTTCTATTAAAAAATCACGAATCTCAGAACTGTCCATTTCCATGAGACTGCCTTCAAAGCTACGCATGCCTAGATACGCTATTTGATCAGGCTCTATAATGACCTTTTTTACATTGCCGGAAGTCTTTCCTGTCTGACTCCCCGCCTCACCACTATTTATATCATTATTGCTTTCATTAGGACTTTGCTGCTCCGCTAAAGGTTTCTGGTTGTACCGAGCCAACACATTTGGCTGTTGAAACACGTTGATCCAAGGCTCATAGCCAAAACCTGCCTGAACATAGGTGTTTAGATACCATGGATATTCTTCCTTAGATAAAAAATTCGTATGCCCATTGTTTAACCTGCTAAGTACGAATCTCATTCGTCTAAAAAACTCATCATCTGTCTTCACTGCTGCAATTTTATTGCGGTACTCCTCTTTGTTCGCAAGCCAATCCTCGCCGTTGAGACGCTTATTTACCTCTAGGAATGGGTAGTTCTCCTCAATAATCTTCCACATATAATCAAAATCCTCTAATCTTTGTTCCACTGTCAATGGAGACACCGCTGCTCCTGGCAGTTCTTCCACTACCTTTGAAGAGGCTACCGGCGCAACCGGACTTGCCTGAACTTGCTCCGACTCCAATTGCTTTTTCCCTGGTAAATCCCCACGGTTGCAACTAACCAGTAACAGTATTGCAGCTACAGAAAAAGCCGCTGGTAATACAAACCTTGGTCTCACCTTAATCCCCCTTCCAATATTGCATATAACCGAATCCATTTTCAGGAATTTATTTAATAATCATATTTTTCTATTAATCCTAATTCAAATATATTTATCACAATTATTTACATCAAATTTTAGGGCAACAAAAAAAGACCTCCTTCGAGGTCTCCATGAATAACATTATAGATCTTTAGACATCGTAATGTCGGTTACGGTATATCCCATTTTTTTGTACAGCTCAAATGCACGATTGTTCTGACCGAAGACATGTAACCCGATTCTGGTGACATTCATCTCACGGGCTTCCTCATCAAGTGCGATCATAGCCTGCTTGCCATAACCTTTGCTCTGATACGGTTCAAAAATGTAGAAATCATAAATGAAAGCCTCTCGGCCACCGCGGCCTTCACTTACATTAAACCAGATATATCCAACCTGAGTATCACTACTTATCTCTACTATAGAATATAGATAAGCACCATCTGTGTTCAACCCTTTGGGCAGAGACTGTGAAATGGCTTCCTCAGATAGCTTCATCGCGATTTCAGGATCCCAAGCACCGGCTTTAATCTTATCTTCCGCATAGTCACGAGTAGCTTGACCTAAGAAAAATTGAAAAGCGGATTCATCCATATGGACCAGTTTAATCATTATCTTTTTCACTTCCTCACTTCTATATTTATTACATCCTTCTATTTACGTATTAAACGGGAAGTCCCACGTAAAGTTGCTAAATCGGGAGCACCGATACCGAACATCGCTATCTTAAGTTCCAGCTCCACTTGAGCTAGTGCAGCTTCGAGCGCCTCTTCAGAATCTACTGCCGGTCCTAACAGATTACGTCCAAAGCCTGCTAAATCAGCACCGAGGGCTAATGCCTTCGCAGCATCCACGCCATGCTTCAAGCCGCCGCTGCCAATCAAAGCCCCCTTTGGGGAGACAGCACGTACCTCTGCAATGCAATCTGCGGTTGGAGTACCCCAGTCCGCGAAGGCTTCAGCCGCTGCGCGCCGTATAGGATCTACACTGCGGAACTTCTCCACCTGACTCCAGGATGTTCCGCCTGCACCCGCCACATCAACAAAGGCTACCCCTGCATTATAAAGACGCCCTGCTGTATCACCGTCAATACCCCAGCCGACTTCTTTTACACCTACAGGAACCTCAAGTGTACGACATACTTTTTCTATCTGAGATAACAAGGACGCAAAACCAGTATTCCCTTCCGGTTGGAAGACCTCTTGAAGACCATTGAGATGCAATACAAGAAAATCCGCACCGGCAATATCCACAGCTCGGCGACATTCCTCCACTCCGAAGCCATAAGATAACTGTACCGCGCCAATATTAGCAATAACCGGAATATCAGGCGCTTTGTCACGTACATAAAAGGTTTCGGTTAGCTCAGAGCGCTCCACTGCTGCTCGGACAGAACCAACACCCAGCGCCCACCCTCGACGCTGCGCTGCCTCCGCCAGCCGAGCATTAATAGCTCCAGTTGCTTTACTGCCGCCTGTCATCGAGCTGATCAACAGCGGTGTTCGCAGCTCGCGTTCCAGGAACGTAGTCTGCAATGATATATCATCGAAATTCAGCTCTGGAAGAGCATTATGCCGAAATCGGTAATGTTCAAACCCCGTAGTCACACCGACGCCACCGACTTCTTCATTTAGACAAAGACGTACATGTTCTATTTTGCGTTCACCTGTCCTTGATGCAGGCATTAAAGACTTGTCTGAACCTTCTACAGTCGGTAGGTCATTGCCATGATCCGCGCCAGACTGCCTATTCGCATCATATGGTACGGCCTCTTCTGGCGTATGATTCATGCTCCGTTCCTCCTAATCCTAAACTGCATTTATTATAACATATCCCTTCAGTTGAATTTACAATATGAGGTTAGCGATTAAAATTCACATCTCTATTATTCTACAGATCAGCTTCTACGCATGATTAGCAATATGCTCACCGACTAACCTTCCCGATAACGAAACGATCGGTGTGCCACCGCCTGGGTGCGTGGTTCCCCCTACATACCAGAGACCCTTAACATCGCTTGAACGGTTGCTTGGTCTGAAGAAGGTCTGTTCTACCGAGTTCGAGGAAATCCCATAGATCGCACCCTTGTGCGCCAGTGTGTCCTCTGCGATATTTTGTGGTGTATAATGCTGGAGCACAGCTCCCTGATCCAAACCTGTAATTCCATGGCCCTCAAGCACCGAGAGTACTCTTTTACCATAGGAAGCAGTCTCTGTCCGCCAATCACAGGCCTCATTCATATAAGGTGCATTAGCCAAAATAAACAGATTACTGCCTCCCTCAGGAGCCATACCTGACTCTGAATATCCAGAATGGCACACATAAACAGCTGGCTGCTTGGCAGGGATTTTGCGTTCAAAAATATCTATGAATTCTGTCTCATACTGCTCAGGGAAAAATACCGTGTGATGTAATAAAGCTTCATATTTACGGGGAACGCCTGCAAGTGTTACATAACCCGATAAGGAGGGCTCATAAGCAGCAATTTTGCGATCACTCATGGAAGGACGGCTGTTCTCCTCGACAAGCATACGGTTAACACTGAGCACATCGCCTCCGGCAATGACCGTCTTTGCTGAATAGAAGCCATGTGTTGTATCCACACCTTTGGCTACTCCATTTACCACGGAAATATTCGTAACCTCAATCCCATTCATGATGCGAACGCCTAAGCCTTCTGCCAGTGCAGTAAGACCTTCGACCAGCTTGTAAGTTCCGCCCCGCACACCATAAACTCCTTCTACACTTTCCACATATCCAAGCATGGCGAAAATAGCTGGTGAACGAAACGGGGAAGATCCGACGTAGGTAGCATAACGACCTAACATTGCTAAGGTATGAGGATGGCTAAAGTATTTCAGCAGCAATGATTGCAGACTTAAAAAAGGCCTTACCCGAAGCAAATCCCGTAAGAGAGGAAGTGACATTTTATCTCGCCAAGACAATAGCAATTTATTTAGGAACTGCTTTTCACTTAGATGGTAGAGCACAGCAGCTTCAGCCATAAAATCATCATAACGAAGCGCATCACTTGAACTGTATTTGGAAATCTGAGCCTTCATAAACGCTTGGTCGCGCGAGAAATCCACTATAGTCCCATCAGCAAAAATATTGCGTGTACGTGGCTCCAGCTCATAAATTTCAACATAATCCTCCATGGAGGCACCAGCAAGCTCATAAAGTGAGCGGAATACACGAGGCATTGTTATCGTGCTCGGGCCTCTGTCAAAGGTATAGCCTTCAATCTGAATCCGCTGCAGCTTACCACCAGGGTTCTGTTGGCGTTCCAGCACCGTCACATCCCAGCCTTTTGAGGCTAAGGTTACAGCACAGGACAGTCCACCGAATCCCGCACCGATGATT
This sequence comes from Paenibacillus sp. RS8, assembly GCF_041956825.1. Taxonomy (NCBI): domain Bacteria; kingdom Bacillati; phylum Bacillota; class Bacilli; order Caryophanales; family Paenibacillaceae; genus Paenibacillus; species Paenibacillus sp. RS8. Next base: position 1,086,126 of record NZ_CP168131.1, read on the forward strand.
ACTGCCTTTGATTTCATAAGTAACGTCTTCCTTTCCATTCATAGCCTTGACCCGAACGACTGCCCCACCAAGAACTAATTGCAATGACTGCCAAGCAGAGGATACTTACAGAAATCAGCAAGCATAACCATACTGATTGTCTGGCAGACGCATCACTAATCCGCTTAATAGCAATGCCTAACAGACTAGCCGACAACGCCCATGATGCCTCAGCAGCCTGACCTGTCACACTGAAGAAAATAAACGCCGCTAAAGGAAATACATATAACAACGTATACAAACTTAACATTCCCAGTAGAATAACAGAGCGGCGACCCAATCCAGCATAAATATTTTTACGGTAGCCATTCCATACCTCGCTGGCATTATGATACATTCTCATTTCTGCATAGTCCGTAATATCGGCGAGTGTAACCTGATCTCCAGCCTTCTTGACTGCACGGGCTAAGGCCATATCATCTACGAGATCAGATCGAATCGCCGCATGTCCACCACAGCGTATATAACTATTCCTGTGAACTAGCATGAATCCTCCATGCGCTGCTACGAATCGTGGATCGCGGGATGTGCGGACAAGGAGTATTGGCAAATGACAAATGATCGTGAAGGTCATTAAAGGTACCACAAGCTTTTCTAGCCAAGTACCTGTTTGCTGATAAGCAAATCCCGTGATGAGACCCTCTTCTTGAGCATCAGCCATGGCAAGAGCGTTCTCCAAAGCTTCAGGCTTCAGCCGAATATCTGCATCAAGATACAGCAGCCACTCACCAGAGGCTGCCTTCATTAACTGATTGCAGGCATAAGACTTGCCTAACCAGCCAATTGGCAACTCTCTTCCGGCCATAACCTTAACACGCTCATCTCCTGTAGCTCTGGCAATCCTGCCTGTTTCGTCACTTGATCGATCATCCAGAACAATAATTTCCAAGTCCCAACCCGTAATTCTGCAGGCCAACACGGAAGCAAGGCAATCTCCTATATTGTCAGCCTCGTCACGGGCCGGTATTAGTACAGACACACATCGATTACATTCTTCCGTAGAAGAAATCTTACTCCCCTTAGTGATATGTTTCGACTTCGATATTCCAAGCTTCGGTAGCTGGGCTGTATTCCACAGTGCAAACAAATATTGAAGAAGGAGGCATCCAATAATGATCTGCAGAAAGACAATCATCCTCTACCCCGCAGTCGCACAACATCAAACCATTCATTAATAGATCTGCCTTGCTTCATGAGTGGAGTAAAGGTCCCCTGAATATAACCCCCGTTATTAACCATCATCAAACGGTGATGATCCAATTGCTCTCTAAGCACGTCCTGCAGCTCCTTTGTGATACAGTTGCGATCCATAGCAGGCCACGGATGAGATATAGCATTGCCCGCCAACAACGTCGCCTCCGGTTTGGAATGCCGGAACAAGCCATGATAAAGCGTGACAGGTACAACAAGTGCTTCTGGACATAATCGAAGTACTAGCCCTACCCCTGCCTGCAACTTTAATGGACGGTGCTCCAGCGGCCGAATTTCCCCTTCTGGATATATCCATATATTCCCTCGTTTATGTAGTAACCTAGCCGTATAACGGAGCGAAGCACTGATATCACTGGTGTTATGCCGATTAATGGAATAGGCACCGAGCTTGCGAAAGAAAGCGTATTTCCGCAGCTGCTCTTCCTCCATCATGAAAAAGTGCTCTCCACTAGTCATGGTTCTGGCTGCGTGGTAAGCCAGTAATCCATCCCACCAAGAACTATGATTCATAATATATAGAATAGGTCTGTCTCCCGCAGATTTTGGCTGCAATTGTCCAGCGACCCCAACATAACGGAAATGTCTCTGAATCAAATAAAGCCGATTGTAATGATAGAACAGCTTATCAAACCCTTTGTGTTTGACGGCTTCCAACATAACGCAAGCTCCCTTCAGCAAGTAACGCCCCTAGCACAGCAATAACTCCACAGAGCAGCAAGCCTTCACACAGACCAATGGTTCCAAATAAAACTAATATCGCTTGATATAAACGGGTCCCGTTACGAGCAGACAAACTAGTACTTTTAACATTAATTAGCGTTAGGGATAAGATAATCCCTACGATGAACCATCCGACGAAATTGCTCCAAGGCACACCATAGAATCCTCCACTGCTACCCCAATGCCAGAAGCCTCTAGCATGAGCAACGGGGTCCAATACGAGGTCCAGCAGTACAGTCCAAAACCCAATCTGAAGTGCTTTTGCCAGCCGTAATTGTAATCCCCTAAGTCCGAAATCGTAACTAATTAAAGTAGCATTGTATATCACGGCAATCCAAGCAAAGCCTAAGGTAATAGGCACCCCATATAGCAGCGGACCTAAAATATCAGAGTAATCATAAGTACCAAACAGCTTTCCAGAATGAACGCCAATCCACTCAACGATCATACCTAAGGTCCAGATAAGAATAGCCGAGACCCATATAGTAGGCTTGCACTTTCTTATGACTGACTGGTCAGACATTATTGGCTGCTTCAACCCCTTGTAAATTAAATCTGCAGCATAAGCAGCATAAAAAATAAGAAATAGACCATTCGAAAATTGTAAACTTTCAGGAATTCCAAGCCATATTAACAACAGTGCTCCAATAAAATACCATATCCAGAATAGTATTCGGATCATTTAGTACACCGCCGTTCTGCCCTTGCCTCCCAAACTTGGGGCATAACGCATAGCGGTACGATGGAACATCCGAAGCTTAGCCTCATCACTCACATAGGCACGCCTGCGAAATACATCGTAATTGCCTGCGGCTACATCATCGAGAATACCTGCATAAAAGGCGGCGGCCAATTCTACTGCCATCCCACTCTCCGGGGGATAAGTATCCACATTATTAAGCCCCTTCTCAAACCACAGCAGTGCCTCTCTTCTAAGATCCTGCAATACAGCTACAAAACACTCATTAACCACTCCGTCTTCCAGCTCTTGCTGGCTGTACCCGTTCTTTCTCATGATTTCCAAAGGTATATACCTTCTTCCACGCTCTAGATCTTCACCCACATCACGGATAATATTTACGATCTGCATACCAATACCAAGAGCGATCCCTGCTTCCTGCGCTTCATCGCCTCTGTCCTCTCTCAATACAGGGAGCAGCATCTCTCCTACGGTACCTGCTACGAGATAACAATAAGATAGAAGCTCTTCCAGCGTCTCATAATGAGTGAAGGAAAGATCGCTTACCTGCCCTTCCATTTGTAGCAGAAACGGCTGTTTATCCAAATGAGGAAAATGATGTAGCAACCAACGTAGTGCAGGCCAGATGAAATGCCCCTCTGCTTGCTCTAAGTTTCGGAAATGATTTCGGAGCTCATGAATCGTATAAGGTGATTTCTCCGGCTCATCTACACTGTCGTCTATTAGGCGGCAAAAGGCATAGATTACATGCACCGCCTCTCGTCGCGGACTAGGCAAGCCATCAAATGCCCTGTAAAACGAAGAAGAACCCTTTCTGATCATTTCCTCACATTTCTGTAATACTTGTTCATTCATGTATGTTCATCTCCTTCATCAGTTCATGAACTGCCAATTTAGCGCCCTGCATAACAATAGGAACGCCGCCGCCAGGATGCACAGATGCACCAGCAGCATATAAACCTTCAATATTATAGGGCTTAGACTGAGGTCGAAACACACCGGATTGTGACAGCACGGGTGCGATCCCAAAGCTTCCACCGCCGAACAAACCTTCCTTGGCAGCATCAGCCGGTGTACGAATTTTTCGCCAGACAGTATGAGCAGCAAGCCCAGGAAAACCACGCTCTTCGGCGTCTGCCAGGACTTGTGAAGCCAAGGGCTCTGCAGCCGTATTCCAATCTATCTCTTCACCGGCAGGTACTGGGACGAGAAAATAAAGTACACTTTCTCCTTCAGGAGCCGCCGTATCATCGAGCATCACTGGATTGAACACATAATAGGAAGGTTTATCAGGGATGCTCTTGCGATCAAATAAATCACGCAAGCTCTTATTCAAGGAATCAGGAAGAAAAAACTGGTGTGTCAGCGACTCCTCCCATTGCTTGGATACTCCTACATAGATGAGCAGACAACCTGATGAAGGCATGAAATCTTTACGGTACTCTCTCTCTTTAACTTCAGGTAAAAGATTGGACAAGTGTGGAAAATCACCGTTATAGAGCACAGCATCGTAAGCTATCTCTTGTCCACGAACAACAACTCCGTGGCATCTGCCACCATCCACCAGCAGTGACTCTACTTCCGTACCTGTGTGCATGCACACTCCGCGTCTTTCTAGCTCTCGTGCAATGATTCGAGGCAGCTCCCCATATCCTCCCTTCAACATCCAGACTCCAAAGGCATGCTCTGCATAAGGAAGCATTGTATAAAGACCCGGAGTGCGGAAAGGCGCTCCACCAATGTATAGACTCTGTAGTGAGAAGGCATCCTTCAACTCATCACTGCGAAAATACTGCCCAACTGCGGCCCTAAGATTCTTATAGGCGCGTAAACGAACCATTAGCCTCAAATTCTTTACGCTGAAGAAATCCCTGCGAGTCTTGAAGCCCCGTTCCAGAAAAGAAGCTTTCCCTAAGGGATACAGACCCGACATCTCTTTCATAAATCTAATGAATCCTTGCCCTTCACCGGGAAAACACCTCTCGATCTCAGCTGCCTGCGCCTCTATTCCATTCACTTTGGTCAAGGTACGTCCACTCTTAAAATGAACACGGTAGAGAGGATCGCACCGTAGCAACTCCAGACTCTCCGGTGGTAGGCCGCCCTCTTCCAGAATGCTCAGCAGCATCTCCGGTAGTAGTACAATTGTTGGTCCTTGATCGATCCGGTAACGGCCATTCTCTTCAAAAGCCACACGTCCACCAACCCGAGGTGCACGTTCATACATCGTAACCTCCTGCCCACGCTTGCTTAGCAGAAGTGCTGCTGTAAGACCGCCTATGCCGCTGCCCACAATAGCAACCCGACTCATAATGAAGCTCCCGTTCCGGCGAATCCTGTGGCTACGACCTTAGATCTAGCTGCACGGTCTTGCTCCTTCAGCAGAGCCACACTAATTTTCGCCGATTCAAATATCGTCGGAAGACCACTTCCGGGATGAGTTCCTCCGCCAACCAACCAAATTCCCTTCACCTCTTCAAAGGTGTTATGAGGCCGCATATACATCATCTGCCCGAGATTATGAGCCAAATTAAACGTTGCACCGTTATATACATCCAGCTTGTTCCGCCAATCCAGTGGCGAGAAGAACAAACTCTCCTCTATTCTCTGAGGCAAATTCTCTAGACCTGGAATACGCTGCAGACGCTCCATCATATCTTGCTTGACCAGTTCACCCTCCTGCTTCCAATTAATATCAGCCGTCAGGTTGGGCACTGGCATCAGCACGTAAAGAGAAGATTTGCCTGCTGGGGCCAACGTGGGATCTAGCACCGAGGGATTATGAACGTATATCGATGCGTCCGCGGAAAGCTTGCCAAGCCGTGTGAGCTCATCTACATTGAGCCGATAATCGTCAGCGAAATGAACGGAGTGATGAGCCAATTCAACAGCTCCGTCTACTCCCAAATAGAGCATGGCTGTAGAACAGGAGTACCGCTTACGCGATATTTTATCTGGTGAATAACGCTTTAGAATACCAGGCTCGAATAACTGTGTCATAGCTGAACCGAAATCAGCTCCCAGCACCACATAATCGGCCTCTACTTTCTCTCCATTCTCCAGCAATAAACCACACGCCTGCCCGTTCTGTACCAAAACTCGCTTTACTCCGCAAGAAGTATGTACAATTCCACTGTACTCCGAAATAATCTTTGCCATTGCCGTTAGCACACGGTTAATTCCACCAATGGGATGATACAGTCCATATCGGTGCTCCATAAAAGAAAGAATGGTAAAGGTACCCGGACATTCCCACGGCGACATCCCCAAATATTTAGCCTGAAATGCAAAAGCAAACCTCAGACGTTCATCATCAAAATATTTGGAAAGTCTGTTATATACAGTGTCGGTTGCATGCAGTTTGGGCAGTGCATGTAGGACATCCTTTTTGACATAGTCCCCTACAGATTGAAAAGGCCGTTGCAGCAGCGGAATTACCCGGTCCAGCTTATCTTGTTCCTCAGCCATGAATCGTTTATATCCAATACCGTTTCCGGGGAACAACTTCTCTATCTCTTCAGCAGTCCGCTCTTGATCCGTAGAAGGGGTAATACGGTCTCTCCAAAATGAAGCGAATAAAGCGGGTCAAGCTCTTTCAAATTCACATAATCTTTCAGGGATCGACCAGCGGAGGCAAATAACTCTTCCAGCAAATGCGGCATCATTAAAAATGTAGCTCCACGATCAAATTGGTAATCACCTAGACGAAGTTCACCTGAACGACCTCCAACAACCTCCTGCTTCTCATAAACTGCGACATCATAGCCGTCAGCAGCTAGGAGCATAGCAGCAGCAAGCCCTCCCGGACCTCCTCCAACCACCGCAACCCTAGCTGTGTTTCTTCTGCTCATACGTTCCCTCCTTCACAGCATTATATGTTAATTAAACATTATACAAAAATCATACAAACACTATACAAATATCATACAGTGTTTATACAGCTATGTAAATAACTCTGTAGGATCCCTCCTTTTTCAATAAAAAAAGAGCCTGCCATATCACCCGAAAGTGATAGTACAGACTCCTATTTATATATCTGTTTTCTTGATCAGAGGGATTTCTTGATCTTCATACTTGTAAACACATGATCAAACCACGCTTGCCAGTGTTCCGCAGGTTCTGTCATCACATAATCCGCTTTAGATAAAGAAGGGTCTCTTTCATAGCCCTTGCCACCCACGAGGAATTTAGCCCCTGGACATACCTTTCTTAGCCGCTCTATAAGCTCCTCACTAAAGGGTATCAAATCTTTATCCGTAATCGACAGACAAATCAAGCCTACCCGGCTTTGTTGTTCCAGCATCGAGATGATCCCTTCCTCAGGCGTGTTAGCTCCTAAGTAGATAACCTCCATTCCGTTTTTGCGCAAAAACAAGGCGAATAACAACAGCCCGACTTGATGATGCTCTCCTGCAGGGCAGAAAGCCAGCACCTTCGGCAAATGGGAGTAAACGGGGAATACGTGGAATATTTGATAGAACCGGTTGGAGATCATATGCGTGGTGTAATGTTCTTGCGCTACCGTTGCTATGCCAGCTTCCCAGGCATCGCCTACTTGTATCAAGATTGGCACAAGTACCTGATGGAACATTGCTTCATAACCATAAAGAGATAAACCAAAATCAATTAAGGCATTAGCTCGCTCTCCCTGAAAGTCATGTAGTGCATTGTATATTTGTTCTTTCATTTTCTCAAAAGCATCCTGAGTATTTCCGCTTGCGACTGAAAGCGTATCATCCAGTTGTTTTTCTTTACGAGCCTTCAGCATTCGAACAGCATGCGATATGCTTACCCCTTGCTGCTCGGTCTGTTCCTTCAGCCAGCGCAGATCCTCGACATTCTCATGGCTATACAGCCTGTACCCGGATTCGGTTCGTTCAGGGGTAACCGCCTGATACCGGTTCTCCCAAGCTCTGAGAGTCACAGAAGGAATATCCAGCATTTCAACAACCTGTTTGATGGAATACATGATAGAACTCACTCTCTTTCCTTATTGCAACTGCCCAAATTAGCAATCCTAAACATTATACAAATCTTTCACACTCATTATACATAAGCCTATGTGTTATGTCATTAAACGTTAATGATAAGGAGACTGCTTCATTTCTACCCACTAGGTGTTAATAGGTTGGTACACGCCGGAGCATAATAATTATAAAGGAAGTGCTCTGCAATACTTTCAGGAGGAACTTCCGATGAGATCAGATCGTGAACAACCCGTTCAGCCCCAAGCGATACAAGATAGAACCCATGCTTTTGCTCCAAAGAAACGCACCTCTTCACGACGCCGCAAACGAGTGATATGGACTTGCATCATTCTAATTCTCTGGTTAATCGGCGTAATGATATATCAGACACATAAACCTCTTCCCGCAGGGATTTCCTATGAAAGTCCCCTATACAAAGTGAATAATGTATCCTTCTGGCATGATCTAACTTATCCAGACGGGACGGACACAGGTAAGCAGGAGAGTGAAATTCTTCCGAGAATTCTACAGATCGTCGAGGAGTCAAGGGAGTTCTTAGTCATTGACCTGTTTCTGTTCAATGATTATACCCATAAGGATCAGTCATTTCCTCCAGTCAGTCGAATGCTGACTGATAAGTTAATCTCACAAAAGCAAACCTATCCAGAAATGGAGATTGTCTTCATCACCGATGAGGTCAATACTAACTACAACTCAGCGCCCAATCATCTTCTAGAAGAAATGAAGGCCGTAGGGATTCGAGTCATCATGACCGATGTTAATGCGCTGCGAGATTCTACACCTGCATATTCAGCCTTCTGGCGCACCTTCATCCAATGGTTCGGACAATCCGGTAAAGGCTTTATCCCTAATCTTATGGCCAGTGGTGGACCGGATATTACCGCTCGATCTTATCTGAAGTTGCTCAATGTAAAAGCGAACCATCGTAAAGTGATTGTTAGTGAGAACACCGCACTAATTTCCTCTGGAAATGTTCACGATGCCAGCGCCTACCACTCCAATATTGCTCTGGAGGTACAGGGTCCAATTATTGCTGATATTCTCCAGACCGAGCAGGCAGCAGCCAATCTTTCAGATGCAGGTCCATTGCTACTTCATAAGCCCAATTTCACCCAAGAAAAAAACCTACCATCAGCGAAAGCTCTAGAAGTTCGCTATTTAACTGAAGGAAAGGTATACAAATATGCGCTGCAAGGCATTAGGTCCGCCCGGGAGGGGGATACCGTATGGATGGGAATGTTCTATCTTGCTGACGATGCCATTCTGGATGCGTTGGTTGAGGCTACATCACGCGGCGCTAAGGTAAACCTAATCCTGGATCCAAATCAGAACGCCTTCGGGCGTGATAAAATCGGGATCCCCAACCGTCCGGTTGCCATGGATCTGAACAAACGCACGAACGGTGAAATTTCTATTCGTTGGTACAATACAACCAAAGAGCAATATCATCCGAAGCTGCTCTTTATTGCCAAACAAACCGAGAGCTCCATCGTTCTTGGCGGTTCTACCAATTTCACCACACGCAATCTAGATGACTACAATCTGGAGAATGATCTGTGGATTTCTATGAAGCGGGATCAGCCGCTGTTCACAGAAATGGAAGCCTACTTCAATCGATTGTGGAATAACGAGGGGCATGCATTCACTTTGCCTTTTGAAGCCTATCAGAGCGATGTGACCTGGTTCAAGTACATCCTGTTCCGGCTGCAGACTAACCTGGGCTTTACTACCTTTTAAGCGAAAAAAATAAAAAAACCACCGTTGAGAAGGCAACACTCTCTGCGGTGGTTTAGCTTGTAATGAAGTTATAGCAGGGGGGACATTAATCTGGCGGCAGATTCCAGTATACGTACCACCATGCGTTTATTCATAAAGGTCTCATGCACAATCTGAGTGGTAGACAGTAAATCCCGTTCAAAATCAGCAACGATTCGTGTAACACTCTCTGTCTGAAGCAGTAATGCGTTAACCTCAAAGTTAAGATGGAAGCTCCGCATGTCCATATTTGCCGTACCAATAGTCGCTATTTCACCATCCACGATTAAAAGCTTAGAGTGTATAAAGCCCTTTTCGTATTCATAAATCTTCACTCCAGCCTCCAGCAATGCCGGGAAATAGGAGTGCGAAGCCAGAAACGGAATCCATTTATCCGGCTTAGCAGGGAATAACAAGCGAACATCTAGACCGGATATGGCTGCTACACGGATCGCAGTTAGGATATCCTCGTCCGGAATGAAATAAGGGCTGGCAATCCATACTGATTTCTCAGCAGAAGTGATCATGGAGAAGAATATATTTTTGAGTGCACGGCGTTCATTGTCCGGTCCACTCGCAATAATCTGTACTGCTCCGTCCCCTGTCATGAAGTGTAGCTGTGGTGTGAGATAATCCTGCTCCAGTATTTTTTCACCTGTAGTATGCATCCAATCTTGCAAGAAAATGATTTGCATCGTCCGTACCGCTTCGCCTCTAATCAACATATGGGTGTCGCGCCAGAATCCATAAGTTTTGCTGCGGCTTAAGTATTCATCCCCCACATTGAGTCCACCCATGAACCCGACATCGCCATCGATGACGACAATTTTTCGGTGATTCCGGTAATTCACCCGGCTAGAGAAAAAGGAGGTGGAATTACCATATGAAGCCACCTGTACCCCAGCATCAACCATCTCTTTCAAAAAGGCTCTGGAAAGCTGAAAGCTACCTACTGCATCATACATGAATCGAACTGACACACCCGCGCGTGCCTTCGCGATCAAAATCTGTTGAATACGCGTTCCAATATGATCCGCACGGAAGATGTAATACTCCATATGTATATGGTGTTTAGCTTGTCGCAACTCTAACAGTAATGTCCCAAACGTCTCTTCACCATTGGTGAGTATACGCGTCTCTGAAGCAAAGGAAATCGGAGTGCGCGCTAAGGTCTTGGATAATAGCAGTAGTTTTTGGCGAGAGGGATCAAAGACCGACCAATCTTGATGCGTGCGTAAGGCGTCATTCTCAATCCGCTCATAGGCCATAAGATCTCGTTGTGCTTTTTTATCATATTTACGGCGTTTAAACACGTTCTGTCCGAATAAAAAATAGAAGACTAGACCTAGCACCGGGATCAACGCAAGCAACAGAATCCAAGACATTGTCGTAGAAGGATTACGGTTCTCCATAAAAATAGCCAAACTAATCGAAATGACGGTCAGTGTGGAGAAAATACTAATAATCGTTCCAGCAGTACTCCCAAAAATACCAAAACCAAAATAATAAAATGCTATGAAAGCCCCAATAATAATTATAGATTGAAGTCCTCTTCTCATATTGTACCTACCTTCTTATTCATACAAGCAACACCAAAATGACACATTTATATATTACATGAAGAACCTATATCTTCCTAGACAATTACTGTGTAAAAATCTATTTACAACAAAACTGTAACCCTTCTGATCTGAAATTTGTAATGACAGGATGGATCGAATATAATTATTTTGACCGATTAGTCAATTATAGAACTGGGTAGTCAGAAAGGAGGTTATCCCCCAATGAGCGATAAAACTGTGGACAAGCAGGAACAGATTATTAAGATCGCCATGCAGTTATTCGCTGTGAAAGGCTCTTCTTCCACGTCCATGCAAGAGATCGCCGAATTATGCGGAATTTCGAAGGGAAGCTTGTATCTAGTATTCAAATCCAAAGAAGAACTGGAACGCAGTATTTTTCTCTACTGTTACCGAATGATTCGTGATCCCTTATTACGTGAAGAACAAGAAACCCAAAGAACACCGCGTGAAAAGCTTAGGAATCAAATAGAAATTCTACTGAGCCATGTATACGAATTACGGGAGTTCTTACAGCGTCAAATTCAGGAAGTTGCCGGAAAAGGATTTGATACTGAAGTACCGGAATGGCTACGTAGAAACAATGCTTCCTTCTTGCGCTGGTTTCAGGTGAAGATGGAGACCCTTTATGGAAAAGACATCGTTCCCTATACCGGAGATTTATGTATTGTAGGTCATGGACTAATCAAGTCATATATTGCGGTTATTTTTCGTCAGGATACCCATTTGTCCCTTGCCGTTATGGCTGATCATCTAATGAATCTACTAGATATTATTGTAGCTGGTCTTCTTACAAGTAAGCAGGCGCCTCTCATCAACTCTACTATTCTAGCAAGCTGGATGGAGGAGAATGAGGAGAGTAAGCGCAAGAATCCACTTCAGATCATTAAGGACATGAAGACTGTGGTCAGTAAATTAGATAGTATAGAACCCGAAGAGTCAGCCGATTTGCTGGAATCACTCAACATTCTAGAAGGCGAAGTTCTCTTACCACACCCACGCAAAGCAATCATACAGGGGATGTTGTCCAACCTCCAATCCTGCTCAGAGCTCACTACACCATTGGAAGAATTGAGGAAGCTGGTTACCTCTTTTTCAAATCATTCATGCGTATTTCGTTAATTGCTCTATAAAGAGTTCGTGAGAGAGAAGAACATGGATAGCGAGTATTATAAATTTTCAAAATGGCGCCTATTTCGTAAAGAAAAGGCCCGAGAGGAGCAGAAACGAAACTTATGAAAAGCTTAATTAATTTCTCGCTCAGGAACAAATTTGCCATTTGGCTTCTGACGATAATCATTGTATTTGCCGGTTTATATAGCGGACTGACAATGAAGCAAGAAACCTTACCTAATATTAGTATACCCTATCTTAGCGTAACAACCATTTATCCGGGTGCTGCACCAGAAGGTGTCGTAAATGATGTCAGCAAACCCTTGGAGCAAAAGCTACGCAATGTGGATGGTGTAAAAACGATCACCTCTACTTCTCTGGAGAATGCCTCCAGTATCCAAATCGAGTTCGATTATGGTACGAATCTGGATAATGCGACAGCAGCAGTTCGCGAATCGCTAAATGAAGTCTCACTGCCAGACAATGCGCAGAAGCCTTCCATTTCTCGCTTTAGCCTTAGCTCAATGCCTGTCGTTTCCCTCAGTCTATCCAATGGGGATTCAGAGGATCTCGAGGAACTAACCCGTATTGCCGAGAACGACATTCGCCCTGCCCTTGAGGATGTTGAGGGTGTCGCTTCTATACAAATCTCTGGACAATATGTTAAAGAGGTTTCGCTTAAGTTCAATCAAGACAAGCTGAGCCAATACGGATTAACCGAAGATACAGTTAAAGGTATTATTCAAGGCTCTTCCCTCCGTGTTCCACTAGGACTGTTCGAGATGGACAAAGCCCAAAAGGCAGTAGTAATAGATGGCAACATCACTACTGTTGATGATCTTAAAAATGTGGCCATTCCAGTGATGCCAACTGGGGCTGCCGGTGCTGCTGGCGCTGGTTCTCCTGGAGCTGAGGCTGCTGGGGCTGCCGGAGCAGGTGCCGGAAGTGCGGCTGGTGCAGGCGCTGTAGGCGGAGCTGCAAATATGGGACTGCCAACTGTGAAGCTGGGAGAGCTTGCCACGATTGAGGTTGTTGGGAATTCTGAATCTATCTCCCGTACGAATGGTAAAGAATCGATCGGTATCCAGATTGTCAAAGCCAATGATGCCAACACTGTTGATGTCGTAAATGGCGTTAAGGACAAAACTGAAGAATTAAAAGCACAATATAAAGGCATCGATCTAACAGTTCTGCTTGACCAAGGTAAGCCGATTGAGGACTCCGTAAATACAATGCTGTCCAAAGCGGTATTTGGTGCCCTTTTCGCAGTAATTATCATTTTGGTCTTCTTGCGGAATATTCGTTCGACGATCATTTCTATCATCTCTATTCCATTATCCCTACTGATCGCAGTGCTATGTCTGCGTCAAATGGATATCACACTGAATATGATGACCCTTGGTGCGATGACCGTTGCCATCGGACGGGTAGTCGATGACTCGATTGTCGTCATAGAGAACATATACCGGCGGCTCTCCTTATCTGGTGAGAAGCTAAAAGGCCGGGAATTAATCAGTGCAGCGACCCGTGAAATGTTCGTACCCATCATGTCCTCAACGATTGTAACCATCGCGGTGTTCTTACCGCTTGCTCTCGTAAGTGGTATGGTTGGCGAGCTGTTCTTGCCTTTCGCTTTAACCATGGTCTTCGCCCTGCTCGCTTCATTGGTAGTTGCGATTACCCTAGTGCCTGCAATGGCTCACTCGCTGTTCCGCAATGGATTGAAAGGTAAGAAAACGCATAGTGAGAAACCAGACAGACTGTCTGCCGGTTATCAAAAAATTCTGAACTGGTGTCTTTCTCATAAGCTGGTTACGTTCGGAGTTGCAGTTCTCCTCCTTGCGGGCAGCTTGTTCCTGATCAAGCCTATCGGCGTTAGCTTTATGCCTTCTCAAGAGGATAAAACGGTAATGTTAACCTACTCACCGAAGGCTGGACAAAGAACTGAAGAAGTTCAAGAGCAAGGCCTGAAAGCTGAGAAATATATTTTAGCGCAGCAGCATGTGGATAAAATGCAATATTCCATCGGTGGCGGCGGCCCAATGGGTATGGGCGGATCCAGCAACTCAGGACTCTTTTTCATCGTTTATGATAGCGATACTCCTGATTTCGAAAACGTAAAAGAGAAGTTGATCGAAGGCTTAGCCGCAGAAGTTCCAGATGGTGTATGGGGCGATATGTCCGCCATGATGAGCGGAGGTATGGGTGGAAGCACGTTAACCGTAAATGTATTCGGAGATGAACTAGATCAAATTAAGCCGGTAGCGGATGAGATCGCCAAGATCGTACAAGCTGACACCGCTAATTTCAAAGATGGAGAAACAAGCCTCAAAGAAGCTTACGATCAATATACGATTGTAGCGGATCAAGAAAAGCTTAGCTCCCTTGGACTTACAGCGGGACAAATTGCGATGAAGCTTGCTCCTGCAGGCACACGTCCGGTACTCACAGAAGTAGAAATGGACGGCAAGAACTACAAAGTCTATATCGAAACTGATAAAGAAACGTATAAGAGTATTAAAGAAATGGAAGAGGCTACATTGACTTCACCACTAGGCATTTCCGTGCCAATCGGGCAAGTCGCTAAAATTGAAAACGGCTCTTCCCCTGACTCGATTACTCGAATGGACGGTAAAATGAAGGTGGATGTCACTGCTGAAATTATCTCTAGTGACGTCAATAGTGCTTCAAATATCGTGAAGGAAAAAGTTGATGCTATGGAATTACCTGATGGCGTAACGGTTAGCTTCGGTGGTGTAACTGAGCAGATCAATGATACGTTTGGTCAATTAGGTATTGCTATGGCGGCTGCTATTGCCATCGTATACTTCGTGCTTGTGGTTACATTTGGTGGTGGATTAGCTCCATTTGCTATCCTGTTCTCACTTCCTTTCACCATCATCGGGGTACTCGTAGCCCTTCTGATTGCTGGGGAAACCTTAAACGTCTCCTCCCTCATGGGTGCGCTGATGTTGATTGGTATCGTAGTTACAAATGCGATTGTCCTCATCGACCGCGTTATTCATAAGGAAAAAGAAGGAATGACCACACGTCAAGCCTTGCTTGAAGCAGGCGGTACACGTTTACGTCCAATCTTGATGACTGCACTTGCAACAATTGGTGCATTGCTGCCACTGGTTACAGGACTTGAAAACAGTGCGGGGATCATCTCCAAAGGACTAGGCGTTACCGTTATCGGCGGCTTGATCAGCTCCACACTGCTGACACTTGTAGTAGTACCAGTTGTGTATGAGTTCCTGATGAAATTCCGCAGCAAAAAGGTAATTGACTAAAACACTTGATGCGAATCAAGTAAACACGCTAGATGAAGAAGCTGTCTCAAAAGTAGTGAATGCTACTTATGGGATAGCTTCTTTTTTATGGAATGGGCAAAGAAACGGGCGCTACTTATCCATTATTTTTTTTTGGTTGTGTAATGGGGCTTTTATACGGTAGCGGCGAGTGATTCGCAATAGGCTACTATGTAACGGACAGTGGTTCTAAAAATAATTAGGGAAAAGCTCCCTAAAAAAAGCCGATAATCACTCAAAATTAATGAAATTAGGGAATTCCTCCCTAATAATCAGCTAATTCGCATGATTTATCGCCAAGTCAGGTGAATTATAGGGAAGTTTTCCCTAATTACACGACTTGTGAGCATTAACACCAGAGTTTTAGGGAGAAATTCCCTAATTATTATTCTAGAGCTTCACTCGGATCGGAATTTGAGACTTCACTCAGATCATCATTTACCTACTTCACTTGGATCACCGCTTTGTTCGCCGCTTTGTTCGCCGCTTTGATCACCGCTTTGTTCACCATTCGATGCTTCATTTTCCAGCATAATTCACACCTCTTCAGCACGAAAAACCCGGCCTAATTTATAGGCCGGGCTCTGTATTATAGTGTTCTTATACCATTGCTGTTGCACTGCTCTCCAGCGAAGCTCTCCAGGAACGCAGCATTTGCAAATCAAGGGGTAGAAACTCAACGAGCATATGGGAAAGTCCCAAATACAACGTACTATCCGTTGCCGCATTTAATTTCTCACAGAACTGTGGAGTCCATTGCAGTAAATGATCCTCCAAAAAGGCTACCTGAATATCAAGTAGATCCATAGCACTTCTAATTGAGAAGCTATTGTACAACATCCGCTCATGCATTACTGCCATAAATTCCAGCTCAATAGCAATATGATCATCAGCCTCACCATTACATTTGTTAAATACGATTCCCGCGGAAGTATACACATCAGCAAGCACGTTGCAGAAATCTTCAGAACGCCCTAGAATAGCAGCTTCACGTAATTTAAAAGAGCTTACTGTTTGTTCATGCATAAGCCGTTTATACTCTTGGCTCTCTTTCTCGCATATATAAGGTAGCTTATTCGGTTCCTGACTCAAATATCGTTTCAGTTCCCGTCCACCTTCCGTCATCTCTGCTGCAACACTCATCTTGCGATTGCGGCTCCACTGAGCCACAAGCGAGAGTGATGGTTTTCTACCCAAAAAATCCACTAAAAGCTGATATATTAATCCCCGACTTTCCAACCAATGGCTAAATGCCTCCGGCACGGCGAGCGATGGAACAGTTTGCATAGTCATTTTGCAAATCCTCCTCAATGGGTTTCCCGGTCACGCATCGTCACATTACGATATGCATTTTCCGGTATCCTTTCTGTTTTCGCAAAAGTGAACGTAAAAGTAATCCGCACCTAGATTATATCGGATATTTAAAACGCTTTCCGTGAGCATTCTATGACTAATCACTTCATTTGTCGTACTTTTGTCACATTTTCGCAAGTCTATTTCGGCTTCGTTATTTTATTTAGTTTGTCCATTATTATGCAAAAAAATCATATGCCGACTTCTTCAAAAAGGGAGTGCTCGACCCATCCAACACTTTGCTCATTGACGTACCTCCGAGCGATCTTTAAAATTCTAAACAAGTATAAACGCCTTCGCCTCCTCTTAAGGAGAGAAGCACTCAAAACACCAACAAATGAAGGGAGCAACGCCATGGAGCCGCTGACGGACCCTTTTGGACGTTTACACGATTACATCCGCATTTCGGTTACCGACCGCTGCAACCTGCGTTGCATTTATTGTATGCCAGCGGAAGGGATGGAATTCCAGCCGCAGGACGAGATTCTAAGCTATGAGGAAATCACCGCAATTGTGGAATCGCTAGCCCCCCTTGGATTGCGTAAGGTACGGCTAACAGGAGGAGAACCTCTTGTACGCAAAGACCTGGAGAAGCTAGTGACTATGATATCCGCCATTCCGGGGATTGACGATATTTCACTGACTACGAACGGATTAATGCTTCCAGCGAAAGCAGCGCTGCTAAAAGAAGCCGGGCTGTCACGAGTGAATATCAGTCTGGACTCTTTACGGCAAGATCGCTTCTCTATGATTACACGCGGCGGTGAAGTCTCCAAGGTACTAAAGGGAATCGAGGCAGCACAAGCTGCTGGACTGGAGCCAATCAAGCTTAACGTTGTATTAATGAAGGGGATTAATGATGACGAGATCAAAGACTTCATCTCCCTTACGTTGAACAGTCCACTAAATGTACGCTTTATTGAATATATGCCCATCGGAAGTGCTACTGATTCTTGGCGCCAATCCTATCTGCCGCTGGAAACGGTTATAGAAGCTTGTACTGCGGCCGGCTGGGAGACCGAGGAGGCAGAGATGCCATCTGGTAATGGCCCTTCCCAGAATCGGCAGGTTATTGGAGCGCAAGGAACGTTCGGTCTAATCCATCCAGTAAGCGATCACTTTTGCGATAACTGCAATCGTCTAAGACTAACTGCAGATGGCCATATCAAAGCTTGTCTATATTGGGAAGATGAGTACAATGTCCGCCCCCTAATAAGCGATCCCGCAGCAGTGCAGGCCTTATTCCGCAAAGCTCTGGGTAACAAGCCACATAACCACGAAATGGCATTAGCCTTGGAGAAAAAAGCACAAAGCCACACGCCGACGGCTCGGCGTATGTCTCAAATTGGAGGCTAGTCCGTCTCATTAAAAACGCCGCTTTCCCCAAGTCATCTGGGAAAAGCGGCGTTTCATTTAGAGATTAAAGGATAGCCTTCGCCATCCACTATTATAGATATAGAGCCTCGAGCAGCTTGTAAAGCGTCGTTGCTGCCTCCGCTCTTGTAGCATTATTCTCAGGTCGGAACGCATGATCCTCAAATCCACCCAAAATACCAGCTTCAACACCTGCTTGTACAGATGACTGTGCCCATTGTGGAATGGAAGCAAGATCCACAAAGTTCCCCTCATTATCCGTTTGCTTATGGGCATTGACCTTCAAAGCATTAGCGAGCATAACTGACATTTCAGCACGTGTAATCTTCTCAGAAGGCTCGAAGAACTTTTTACCGTTTACATCATATCCACGAAGGATTCCGGCATCTACCGCCGCTGCTACATCACCTGCAGCCCAAGCTGGAATCGCACTTTGATCCTCGAATTTCACTGTGCTGCCTGTAGTTTGCAAACCAAGCGCCCTTACAATCATAGAAGCGAACTGCGCCCGGGTAACATCCTCATTCGGGCGGAAGGTATGATCCTCGTACCCTTTCATGATGCCCATGCCAATTAGACGGTCTGTAAATTCTGTGGACCAATGATTATTCAAATCAGTAGGCGATGGGGCCTTATAATTAAACACAGCATATTTGGCAAATTGATTTACACTTGCAGTTATAGTCCCATCCGATTGGATGCTTCCACCTACATATACCCACTTATTAAGCTGTTCATTGTAATAGTAAATAGCTGCTTTATGCCCTGGTGTAATCTGACCCGCATCGTAATTCAGAGATAGTTCTACGGGTTTATTAAGCATTCCAATCTTGTCGCTAGTAAGCTCTAATACTGCACTCACAGCCTGAAGATCACCCATCACTGGTGTCTCACCGGTGGCAACAACCGTAAAGACAATTTCACTGTCTGCAGACAATGCTCCAGCCGGAATTGTAAAGCTGCCCATGTCTTTAAGTGTGCCCGTTCCTCCCTGCTGTGCTTTTACATCCAATTCCACATACGGAGTTGTAGAAGGCTGCTCTGTAGGAGATGGCGTTGGCGTAGGGACTGAAGTTGCAACTGGGCCGCTGCCCCCTCCACTGCTGTTGCCCGCATTTACAACTACGGTGCGTACAACCTCAGCAGCCGCATTACCAGCCAAATCTGTGGCATTGTACTTCAGTGTATAGGTTCCTGGAGTCTGAACATCCACTGTTCCTATCACCAGGATAGAGCCTGCAACCCCAACCTTGTCAGTAACATCTGCGCCCGGGTCCTTGAAGTCATCGCCTTGAGTCAGACTAAGATTGCTCTCCCCCTTCAAGGTAATCACAGGTGCAGTACGATCGATATTCACAGTAATCGGCAATGTTGTCTTATTTTCTAAAGAATCCGTAGCCTCAAATTGCAGTTGATGTTGCCCTTCTTCCGAAATCTCAACTACTTTCCCACTTTCATAGGGTAGGAAATCTCCGTTCACATCATTCGCTAATTGAATAGATACATCTGACCCAGGAATATATACGCTGGCATATACACTTACGGAAACACTCTGATTCGTCCAGGTACCGCTTAAATACGTTTGTCCGTTCTCAGTCGTTAATGTGCTATGAAGCGCCAATGGAGTAATGCTATCATCTCCGCTAAGCGTTACTTCAAAAGACTTCGTTTCCGTAGCCAATCCCCGCTGGATCGTAGCTGTTAAGGTTAACTTCGTATCCTTTTTAGGTTGGTAGATGAGTTTACCTTCATTCGTCATCAGAACCGGATTAGAGCTGTTCCAAAGAATACTTGTTCCGTGTTTGCCTTCGGTAGGCAACGTTAGATCAGAAGTTACTGCGCTTGTGTCTCCTAGATCTAACTCAGTCATAGTATCGTTAACGGCCTGCTGATCGCTGTACGACTCCACATCAACAAAAATCGGATTGGAATAAAACCACATATCACTATAATTACGGGCATTGATTTCTTCGAAACGAGTCAGGTTATCGACAGTATTATTTTTAGGATCAATCTGCGGTTCGCCGTTTACGGTTTCTCCAGCAACGTCAGTTCCAAGATTAGTTCCTCTTAAACGGAAATAACGATCCTTGTCCGCTGCCCCTACCTGATACTTAATAACATTGTAGCCTTCGGCATCTGTAGTCCAGTCCTCGCTTGTGAAACGTTTCAGTACTTTTGTTGTATCGTTAGTTGCTTTGGTGTACTCAGGCGACCCAGGATCAACCTTGCCGTTGACTTCACCGGAGATCAAATCTACATGGTCCACTTTAACGGCATCGCCATTGTTATTTTGCTGTGGACTTTTGAAACGGATCGTAAGCTCTAGGTCGTCGCCTTGTTTTACGTCCAGTTCGCCGCCCATTTCTTCCTCTTGCCCATCTCCTGATACATTAAACTCTAAGGCGTTGATGAGATCTCCAAAGACAGAGAAGGATTTCCCTGACCGCATGCCGTCTACGACAGCATTAATATCGGAGCCATCCACCCAGGTGTAGTTCTTGGAATACTCACCAGGCCAGTAACCGCTAGAGAATTGATCATTTTTTGTTTTGAAATGAAAATCCGAGTTAGCAAAATTCCAGAACCTGCGGCCCTCACCAAGCAGAGCATCCCACATTCCTCCAAGCTGAGCAACCTTGACATCTGTACCCCCGTAAGTCTCAGGCGCCTCTCCTCGATCACTCGACATCTGATTGCCCAGCATACCTTCAAAGCCGAAGACAAGATTTGGATCGATATCATTAAAGTCCCGGACATCCTCTATTTTAAGCTCCGAGCTTGTACCATTTTTTCTGGAGGGATGATTGATCAGTACATAACTATCTGGATAATGACTGCTTAGCCATTTCATAGCTGTGCGTGTATCTTCTTTTGTAGAAAAAGATCTAGTATCCGCCGCACTCCACTCAGCCACATCTGTCGGATCGAACATACTTACATCCCGATTAGTAAATAAATATTCAAATTGATTAATAGCCTTCAAAGCTTCTGCGGACCCTGGTTGATCTGTAACAATGCCAACCGCTGCATGATCATATTGAGGCATATCCCACTCAAAGCCGGAAAAAATGATTTTCCCAGCGTATTTGCCTTCTGCCTGTAATTTCTTAATTTTCTCATTTTGATAATCCACAATGCCTTGAGACATCGGAATAGAACCGCCAGGGATATTCACCCCTTCGTCATCCCGGTCAGATACCCGAAGATGGTCAGCCAGTGCCATCCAGTCAAAACCATTTTGTTCAAATGCAGCATCTAGCACACTTTTCAAAGATTCCTGAGCATCATTCGATTCATAAGTATGTGCATGGTATTCACCTGTCATCCATTTCCCTGAATGTTCTGAAGTTGTAGCTGTGAAATCAGGCGTTGATTCACCTGAAGCACTGTAAACTGTCTGTAATGAAAAGTTGGGTGCTAACAATAATACGGCAAGCGAACTGGTCAGAAAAACGCGAATTTTGCTCTTCTTCAAAATATTTAATCCTCCGATGACTTTTTGATTTTCGTAGATTCTATATTTAGAATAGTAGAAAATTGTAAAGTCATGTCGGATTTTGTTGCATGTTTATGTAAATATTCATTTTTATATTAACATTACCGATTTATTTTACTTGCATTGGCAAGCTCACTATAAACGCTGTTCCTTCACCGGGTCGGCTAGCTACGGTTACTTTACCTTTATGCAGCTCAACGATTTTCTTAACCAGTGATAGGCCTAGACCACTGCCACCCCCGCTCGCGGTTCTAGCTTTGTCTGCCTTATAGAAGCGATCAAAGATGCGAGGTAAATCTTCGTCAGAGATGCCAATCCCGCTATCTTGAATCTCCACCTCTACGCGCTGATCTACTGATCGAAGCTTGATATGAATACATCCATTCTGGGGAGTGAATTTAATGCTGTTATGAAGAAGATTGGTCCAGACCTGAGTCATCAAATCTTTTACCGCAGTTACATTCAATTCTTCCAATTCAGCCTCTACCTCTATATTTTTCTCCAGCCACTGTGGTTCAGAAGCCAGAATCGTATCTCTAAGCTGCTTATCCAGACGGTAAGCCTGATTTTCAAACGGAAAGTTGCCCGATTCAAGCGCGGACAGCTTCAATAAATTATCACTGAGCCCAGATACGCGGGTACTCTCAGCCACGATAATATTAAGGTAGTGCCTCCTACTCTCCACACTCAGAGTCTCATACTGCAGCGCAAGAGCAAACCCCCGAATCGAGGTTAGTGGAGATTGAATTTCATGCGATACATTGGAGATAAAATCCTGGCGCATGGTCTCCATCTGGCTCAGTTCACTGGCCATGACGTTGATACTCTCTACAATCTCACCGAATTCACCATAATCCTTAGTATTATCCAGTACTACATTGAAATCACCTTTAGCAATACGCCCCAAGCCTTCGATGATCGATTTATAAAAAACACGTTCCCAGCCCCGGAATAACTTGGAGGATACCAATGCCATCATGAACAAGATTACAATACCGGCCATCACGCTGATTAATTGGACTAAATACTCCGAAGAGGGACGCCCAACCCTGCTATATATCCAGTTCATCAGGAAATAAGCTGCACTCCAGCTAATCGCAACGCCTCCGAAATAAACTAAAATCATCCCGATTCGCTTAACAATTTCTTTAAATCGATTCATGCCTCAGCCTCCAACCGATAGCCTAACCCCCGAATGGTACGAATAACGAACCCATAGTTATCCTGATTAAATCTTTCACGCAAACGATTGATATGCACATCTAGTGTTCGTTCATTCCCCTCAAAATCATAACCCCAAATCTCTTCGATCAGTCTGTCTCTAGTCAATGTCTGACCTGGATAGCTGCCTAGCTTAAACAACAGCTCAAATTCCTTAAGCGGCAAAGTGATTTCTCCATACTCTGAGGAGACCTCATACGTTTTACGGTTCATTCGCAACCGACCAACGGTCACTCTTTGTGCAGCAGAAATTTGATAACGCTTGAGCAGCGCCTTTACTCGTGCAATAAGCACCACTGGCTCAAAAGGCTTAACGAGATAGTCATCACTACCCAGCTCAAAACCTTTTACAATTTGTGAGGTTTCCCCTTTAGCCGTCAGCATTAAAATCGGAAAATCATAGTTCTGGCGCATCCGCCGGCATAGCTCCCAGCCGTCCAAATTGGGCATCATCACATCAATAATAGCTAAATCTATATTATTGCTTTCCAGTATCTGAAGAGCCTCCAGTCCATCGGAAGCTCCATAGATCTCATCCATTCCCTCAGCTCTCAGAAATACTTCTACCAATTCGCGGATGTGCGGATCGTCGTCCGCTACTAGTATTTTTGTCATGTGTCACTGGAGCCTCCTCTTCCTCTTCCTCTTCTGTGTCCTTAATCTCAATGGTATTCATTTGTAGCTGTTGAGTGGCAAATTCCCGGTATAGCTCATGATTGTCCAGTAACTCTTCATGTCTTCCCATTCCGGTAATCTGACCCTTTTCCATAAAAATAATCTGATCTGCATTTACAACCGTAGCCAAACGGTGGGCAATAACAACCGTGGTACGACCCTTCATTAAATTGGACAGCGCCTTCTGCACTACCGCTTCTGATTGACTATCGAGACTGGAGGTCGCTTCATCAAGCATAAGAATCTTCGGATTCCGCAGCAATGCTCTGGCAATGGCAATCCGTTGCCGTTGTCCACCAGACAGCTTCACGCCTCTTTCGCCGACATCCGTATTATATCCTTCAGGAAGGGCATCAATAAATCCATCTGCATAAGCCATGGCTGCTGCTGTGCGCATCTCCTCACTGCTAACGTCCCGATCCAATCCGTAGGTTAAATTCTCAGCAATCGTACCGGCTAACAGTGGGCTTTCTTGTGAGACGTACCCGATCAGCTTCCGCCACGAGCGCAGTGAGAAGGTCGACACTGGCATGTCGCCAAGCTTAATCTGACCTGACTGAGGTTTATAAAAACGTTCGAGCAACGAGAACAACGTGGTCTTACCGCCCCCGCTCGGACCAACAATAGCCGTCACCTGACCCGGAAGCATACGGAAGCTTACATCGGTCAACACATTCTCACCTTTTTTATATCCAAAGCTTAGACCCTCTACCGAGATTGGACCTTCAGCACCGGTTGCCTCTTCCTGTCCCTCGTATACTTCCTCTTCTGCTGCCAAGGTATCAATAATACGCTCTGAGGCACCCTTAGCCTTCTGAATCTGTGTGAAGAACGTAGTCAATTGAGTAAGTGGCATAATTATCTGAATAAGATAAAGAATAAAGGCGACTAGTTCACCAGCGGTAAGGACACCGGAAGATACCTGCATTCCACCGTAGCCGATAATGACGACGAGCAACATCATAAACACAAAGGAAACTAGCGGACTGATCATGGCGCTAATCTTACCTTCACGAATACCAAAGGAAAGCAGATTCATAATTCCGGTTTTGCCTGCTTCGTACTCTTTCTTCTCTGCACCCGAGGATTTCACCAGACGGATCTCTGACAATACACCACTTAATGTAGCGGTAAACGAGGCTGTCTCGTCTTGCATCCCCTTGGAGATTTTATACATCTGCCGTCCAAGCGGCACTAGAATCAGCGCAGAAAGCGGAAGCACTGTAAAGAGAACCAGCGTCATTTTCCAATTGAGAAATAATAACACTGAAATAGAGCCCACAATAGAGATCACTCCGGTAAATAAACTAGCTAAATGTTCAGAAATCAGTGTTTTGATGATCCCTGTGTCATTCGTCATGCGGCTGACGCTTTCTCCCGTTCGATTGTCGTTGTAGTAAGCCACAGGCAGAACTAAAAACTTACGCCACAGGCGATCCCGCAGACCTGCAACCATCTTCTGACCCACATAATTAAGCAGATAGATGGAGATCCCTCCCGCAATGGTCTGCGCGATAAACGCGGCTGCTATACCCGCAATCTGAAGCTTACTAACGGAGGCTAGTGAGAAGCCATCCACTAAATTTTTAGTGAACATCGGAATTACCAGACTGACTAATGTCGATATCATGCTTAGTGCAATGGCTATAGCCAATAAGCCGTATGAAGGCTTGGTTTCTCTTAGTAGCATCAAGAACGGCTTCAGCGCCATCTTTCGCTTGGATTCGGATTTCTTCATAACAATAACTCCCCTTTTCTTGGTACCTCTACGAGAAAAGCATAGTAATATCTTTCTCGTCTTTCAATTATCCTATCTGCAAATTGTAAACTGAAGTTAAACCCGCCGATTAGCCATTTTGCGTCTTCTTCACCTTTTGTACCACGTTTTATGCGTTTTTTGTCGCTTATCGTCTCAAACCTAAATAAACACCAAAATAATGTAAAAAAGTAAAAAAGGGTGTTTGTATCCCTTTTCAACACGTGTTACAGTGATAGAAGGGCCTACTATTGGTCATTCTACTCCATGCAAGATATTTAGTGAGAAAGGAGTGAACCATTTGCGAAAAGGCGCTATTCCATCTTCTATCACGTCTTTAAAATGGTTCAATTTTTTTGTATATGGAACCATGGTCCTCTTCACCAGCTTCTTTCAACTATACTTGCTGGATGTAGGGATGAACAAATTAGAGATTGGTGTCTTATTCTCTATGGGAGCGCTGGTATCCATATTTGCAAATCCATTCTGGGCGTTCTTAACAGACCGTTCTCAGAATATACGGCGTATCGTTTTGCTTATGTTATTCGGAACGCTAGTGGTCTCACAGTTTATGTTTCGAGCAAATACATATGAGATGATCTACAACGCCATTATTTTATTTTATTTCTTCCAAGGGCCATTATTTGCTCAAAGCAACTCGATGATTCTTTGCTATATTGAGGGAACTAATCAGCGCTTCCGTTCTTTCCGGCTTTGGGGCTCAATAGGGTGGGCACTGATTGCGATTGTCGCCGGTTTTATCCTTGATTGGGCTGGCGTATCCATCTTGACCTATCTGCTTACAGCGTTACTAGGTGCATCAATTCTATCCGTTCTTGTATTACCCAAAATTAACCATACTATTATGAGAGCTCCGATGCCGTTTAAAGGCCTAAGTAAAGTGATTTTCAATCCCTTTTTCCTGTTGTTTTTGTTATTTGGCATTCTGGTTTCCATACCAAACACGATGAACACCACATTCATCTCTTTGTATATTACGGATCTGGGCGGTTCTAAAAAAATGATTGGTCTTGCCGTGTTTCTCTCCTCCATTTTGGAGATAGGCGTATTCGTTCTCTGTGACCGATTCCTAAAACGAAAAATTTCTGTTCTGCTCGGCTGGCTTGCATTGGTCAGTGGTTTGTTCGTTCTGCGTTGGTGGTTTATGGCTGATGCGACCACTTCCATTCAAGTAGTGTTTATTCAGATTTTGCACTGCATAACGTTCGGCGGCTTCTTCTATGTAGGGACCCAATTGACGATGCTCTTGATTCCACGGCCTTATCGCTCTTCCGGACAAGCGCTCTACACCCTAAGCTGGAGTGGGATATCCGGTTTCATTGGAGGCATTCTCGGAGGTTGGATGTATCAATATCTGGGTGCGCAGAGCATGTATCAGACGGGTGTATTCTTGACGCTGTTTGGAACGCTCGGTTTTGGCTTTATGTGGCTCTTTGTTAGTCGTGGAGGTTATCGTCCCCCTACAGAGGAAGAAGAAGAGCTATCCGAGATTGAAATTTTATAGACACGAAAATAAAAAAGAGGCTCAGGCGTACCCGCACGGGACGCTTGAGCCTCTTTCAATATAATCAACTTGATCGAGTTAAATATTAGCCTTGTTTAGGAGGTTGAAATGAACTCTTCAGTGAAACGATAAGGTTGAATACGAGATGTCCAGGTGCCGAATATTTGCTATCCACATTAAAATAGCCATGACGGAAGAACTGGAATTTATCCTGAGCCACGCTATCCTTAAGCGCTGGTTCAACAAACCCTTGTAAGATTTCAATGGACTTAGGATTAAGCTGATCTAAGAAGCTAGGCTCCGATTTCTCTACCGAGGAATCCAAACCTTCTACTTCCACAGCCTCATCCGCTTCTTCAGCAGAAATCAAAGGCTCGTATAAACGAAATTCCGCAGGAACCGCTTGGCTAGCTTCCACCCAGTGCAACGTCCCTTTTACCTTACGGCCTGTAAATCCGCTGCCACTCTTCGTTTCTGGATCATACGTACAATGCAGCTCCACTACCTCGCCATTCTCATCCTTAATAACCTCATTACATTTGATGAAATAAGCGTGCTTCAGACGTACTTCATTGCCAGGGAACAACCGGAAATATTTGTTCGGCGGATTCTCCATAAAGTCATCACGCTCAACATAAATTTCACGTGAGAACGGAATTTGGCGTACACCCATTTCCTCATTCTCTGTATTATTCTCCGCTTCAAGCCATTCTGTTTGACCTTCCGGATAATTGGTGATAACAACCTTAAGCGGTCGCAGCACAGCCATTGTACGCGGTACAGTTAGCTTAAGATCCTCACGGATAAAGTGTTCCAGCATTTGCAGGTCCACCAGGCCCTGACTCTTAGAGATACCTGCTTCATACACGAATTTACGAATCGCTTCCGGCGTATATCCTCTTCGGCGTAGACCAGAAATCGTCGGCATCCGCGGATCATCCCAACCATCCACATGTCCTTCGTCTACAAGCAGCTTCAACTTACGCTTACTAGTCATCGTTTGAGCTAGATTCAGACGACCAAATTCATATTGATGTGGAACAGACGGCATCTCACATTCAGCTACGACCCAATCATAAAATGGACGTTGATCTTCGAATTCGAGTGAGCAAAGGGAATGAGTAACTCCCTCAATAGCATCTTCTAACGGATGAGCGAAGGTATACATTGGATAGATACACCATTTATCGCCTGTGTTATGGTGATGTGCATGTGTAATCCGATAAATTACAGGATCACGCAGGTTAATGTTCGGTGATGCCATGTCGATCTTGGCGCGAAGGACCTTCTCGCCGTCCTTGAATTCGCCTGCACGCATACGCCGGAACAAGTCCAAATTCTCTTCGATGCTACGATCGCGATGCGGACTGTTCTTCCCTGGCTCCGTCAGCGTTCCCCGCAATTGACGAATTTCATCCGCACTGAGGTCATCGACATAAGCTTTGCCCTTTGTAATTAATAATTCGGCACGTTTGTACATTTCCTCAAAATAATCAGATGCAAAACGCAGCTCTTCCCATTCATAACCGAGCCACTTTACATCTTCCTGAATCGAGTTCACATATTCCGTATCCTCTTTAGCCGGATTCGTGTCGTCAAATCTTAGGTTCGTCTTGCCACCGAACTCGTCCGCCAGTGTAAAGTTAATCCAGATCGCCTTGGCATGTCCGATATGTAAATAACCGTTCGGCTCCGGCGGAAAGCGTGTAATAACTTCCTTTACTTTACCCGTACGGAGGTCCTCGGTAATAACATTCTTAATAAAATTGGAGGGGGTGCTACGGTTCTCCACAGCTATCAACCTTTCGTTCTGTAGTGTTACACTACTTCTTGTATAAACATGTTTCCTACTAATATACCCGTTAACTCTAGATTGTTCAATAAAAGGGGGCATAAGGCATAGATCATTTTTTAGCATCTTTAGACCTTTTGACTTCTGTCAGGGCGATAGAGTAGCATGATAATCATAAGAAATAATCCATAATCATACATAAGGCCTTGTGCCAAAAAGGAGGCAACCGCTTGTTTAATTATGTCATCGATGAAGAGCTGATGTTAAAGCCGCTCATGCCGGAGCACGCTCGGCACTTGTTCACGTTAGTAGAGCACTCACGGGATCGACTAAGACAATGGCTCCCTTGGGTGGATGCCGTTACGGAACAGGCTCACACTCTAGATTTCATCAAAAATACGATTAAACAAAGTACCGAGAATGGTGCTTTTACCGCTGGACTATGGGTTCGTGGGGAGCTCGCCGGTGTGATTGGGTATCACCAGATTGACTGGCATAACCGATCCGTTGGTATCGGCTACTGGCTTGGTGAAGGATTTGAAGGCAAAGGGTATATGACCAGCGCCTGTCGGGTTCTAGTGGACTATGCACTTCTGGAGATGGAGCTGCAACGTGTAGAAATCCGCTGCGCAACCGGCAATGTTTCCAGTAGAGCGATTCCGGAACGGCTTGGTTTTGTGCTTGAGGGTGTGATTAGACAGGCAGAGAAATTGCCTGATGGCTACGTGAACCACGCCGTATACGGTTTGTTGCGTAGCGAGTGGCAATTGCTCGGCTAAGTTACGCAAGTAAATTAAACACACAAAACAAAATAAACCTGGCAGGCATATGCCTCCAGGTTTATTTTGGCTAATAGATATAGGCTAATCTTCAGACAGACCCAGCTGTTTTCGAAACTTGTTCCGAACTACAGCAGAGAGAGCCTCTAGCTCCGCAAGCTCAGCCAGTGCAGCTTCCTCTTGCAGGCCCACCTGCATTAAATGCAGAACATGCGCTACGGACGCACCGCCAGCACCAGCTTCTTTTTTAACAATGGCATCTCCGGTTGAAATCTTCCCCTCACGAAGCACGCGCAAATAAAATCCGCTATATCTAGTATCCAGCACTTGAGCGGGGAGATCTGCCGGACCATGCTTTTGCGAGATTTTGAAGCAAGGATAACGTGGCTGGCTGACCTGCAGCACAGTGGTGCCTATTTCGTACACATCACCTATGCACACGTCTGTCTCCAATAAGCCGGCAGTTGTTATATTTTCCCCGAAGACAGAGTATTCCAGCTTCTTTCCTAGCTGTTTCTCCCAGTAGGAATAATGCTCAATCGGATAGGCACAGACCGCCTTATCAGGGCCTCCATGATGTTTAAGATCCGCTTGACCATCTCCGACAAAACCGTTGGTATGTAACTGAACCGCTCCTTCTACAGGCATTTTATAAATCCCAGTCTCCAAAGGTTTTCCCCGATAATCCACTGTTACCGGGCGACCCACGTTAAGCGAGATGATCTCCATATCCTTCTCCTCCTGTCAGCATGCAGCACATAAATATTTCATCCACATAACGACCGCCAAGATAAAACTCTTCCTGCAGACGTCCCTCTTCTACAAATCCACATTTACGATAAAAAGAAAGCGCTGACTCATTGCAGGATAATACGCGTAGACGAAGCTTCCGAATAGCATTTTCTGCGGCATGTTCCTTAATCGCCTCTATGAGCTGTCGGCCAATACCTAAGCGTTGATAATCTGGATGGACAGCAATATAGACTTCGCACACATGCCTGTTGCTCTCCATTCGACTAGGACAACCAAACCCAACATATCCGCAAAGCTTGTCATCCTTCAGCGCTACAAGTTGCGAACCCGGAGGAGCATTCAATAGGTAATCCTCTTGGGAACGCCACATTAAAGGCCCCGGGCTAGTGTGCTCCGTCCAGATCAAATGATCCAGATGAATCAGTTCCCGCACGTCTTTAATCTCTGAGAACCTTATGATAAGCCTATCCTTATTGCTTAGTTTCATATAAGATGTACACCCCTTGCTTTGCACCTCTATAGAATCACAGTAGATCACCTGAATCCACTATGCACAACTATCCAATTGACCGCTCCAGTGAATTTCCTCGGCGGTTGATATACGCATGAACAATAAAGAATCCTACGGATAGCAGTGCCATCGCACATGCCAACCATGCGGTAGGCGCTAAGCCTCCACTATCATACAATCTACCCATTAAGTAAGGCCCAATCACCCTTCCGACTGCCCCCATACCTCCACTAAGCCCTAAATAGAATGGAGCACTTCGACCTGCATGATCCGAAATAAAGGAAGGCATGGCCGGAGATATCAGCATTTCCCCAAGCGTAGCGAGCACCATCCCAAGCACTAGACCTGAATAAGTCGGCATCCATAAAAGAACAGCATAACCACCCAAATAAAATAGAGCACTTACAGTCATTTGCGCTGTTGAGGTGGACGCGAACCAACGTTTAATCACCGTTACGAGCGGCTGGGCCGCAAAAATAAGAATACCGTTGAGCGTCCAGAGAAAACCATAAGTCTTCTTAGGCCAGCCCTCAGAAATAATGAACGGAGATACCCCTGTATTCCAGATAGAGTTCCCTAACAGTAGGAACATCGAGGCAATACCCATATAAAGATAAATCCGTGTATGTCCCATTAGCTTCCAGGTGGATTGTTTGTCAGGACCAGCCTTCTGGTGTTCTGCGACCTCCTGTGAAGAATCTCCTCCGACCTTCTTGAGATATACAAAAAAGAATACCGCAAATACCGCTGAAGTTATGCCGTTCATTACAAAGCTGAGCATATAAGAAATATCGGCCAAAAAACCACTTAACGCCGTACCCAGTGCTACACCAATATTATTAGCGACATAAATAACATTAAACAGCTCTCCGCGCTGCTTCGTAAAACGAAAGCCGATAAATGCCTGAATCGCAGGTAATGACAATGAATTAAAGAGTCCTACCAGTCCCATCGCGACCATAAATAACGTCCAGTTGTTACTTGCTGCCGGCAAAGTGAACAGTGCAAGTGCATTCATGCCCAGCGCTCCGACAATCAGCCGGTTAACGCCTACCTTATGATAGAGTGAGCCCCCGAGTAGTTGACCCACAATCCCTCCAACTGATTGAATAAGAATCACTAATCCAGCATCCGACATGCTGCGTCCAAGCTCATCAAAAACATACATTGTAACCAGTGGCCACATCAGTGCACTACCCGTTGCATTAATAAGGCTAGCAATTAAAAATATCTTAACTTCTTTAGGATAATTCTGTAAAAACTTCATAAGTAGTGTACATCCCCTGTAATATATGTGTCATTATTCCATCCAGTATTATCCCAAAACAGGGTTCAGGGCAAGCAGACGCATTGACGTGCTATCGTGATAAAGTCTTAGTACACTTTACCTCTTAATTAGGACTAACTTCAACCGTAGCTGAGAAAAAAGTAGCACCCGTTCCCATCTATTTATATTTTATAGTTGCTGCTGTCGTCCGTAAAGCAGACTAAACAAAACGATGTGATTCGTTCTTGCAAAGTCGGGGTAATAGAGCCTAGAAACACTCCCCCTTCTAAAATCCGCCGTGCGTCCGAATCGTTCCCCCGAGCTCGGATACATCACGGCGGATTTTATTTGTCTATAACATCAAAAAGCACCCCTCGACTATGCTAAGGAGTGCTCTATAAGATAGGTTTAGGCGTGTTTCTTTACACCGCTGCCGGACATGCTGTCCACGGATTGAATAGATGCTGGCTCTTTACGTAAGTAAGCCATCCAATAAGCTGCCGCAACAAAGATCGCACCGCCAGTCAAGTTGCCTAGCCATACCGGAACAAAGTTGTTGAAGTACTCTCCCCATGAAAAATAGCCTTCAAAAATAGCCGCCGGAATTAAGAACATGTTAGCTACAACGTGCTGGAAGCCGATAGCTACAAAAGCCATCGTCGGGAACCAGATACCGAGGATTTTACCACTGAAGTTATCTGCTCCATAGGAGAGCCATACCGCCAAAGCTACGAGCCAGTTACAACCGATACCGGAAACAAATGCCGGCAAGAAGTCTGCCTCAAGCTTATGCCCTGCCATCTCTACTAATTTTTCCAGATACACACCGTCAGAGGTTAAACCAACCACGTGACCAAAAAAGTAAGCTACAAACAAAGCTCCCGCTAAATTGCTCAGGGTAATCAATACAAGATTCTTAATAACTTCCCAGAAAGATATCTTCTTCGCCATAAAAGCAAGCGGCACAGCCATCATATTGCCTGTCAGTAGTTCTCCCCCTGCAAGCAATACTAGAATCAATCCAACAGGGAAGACTGCTGCCCCAATAAAGTTAGCGATAGATCCCCATTCATGCGGTGCGCCAGCAATGACGCGAATATCCAGTAAAAATCCGAGCGCGATAAACGCCCCTCCCAGAAAGCCCAGAATTAGTACGGTGCTTAAAGGATTGTGCGCCTTTTTTATGCCGTTCTCGACCGTGACTGCGGCAATCTGCTGCGGTTTATTATAAGCCATGATTCCTATCCCCTTCATCTATTTACTTAAAATTTGTTCCTTTACGACCATTGTAGCGTGTCACAAAACACAATAACGTGACAATTATCACTTAATGAAAAACTAAGTGAAACTTTTCACTGACATGTCAAATTTAACGAAGCGCATCCATAATTACAATTGTAAGAATAGGCTCCATATTATTTTAAAGGTAAATAGTACCAGCATCAAACATGAAAAAACCGAAGCCATGAATGGCTCCGGTCTACCCGACTATAATGTTCTTATGCAATTACGTTAAACGGTTACTGCCTCTTTACTTGGTACTGATGTCGGCAGCGCTTGAATTCCTACGGTGTTCAGGAAGTTCCAAGGCTTATTGTAATGAGGTTGGAAGAAGAAATCGATAAAGGCCAGCTGGTCGATTGTCATTTTATTTTGAATACATACAGATACGGTGTTGATCGATTGCGTCAAATCCATCTTGGACATAATTTGTGCTCCGACAATGCGGCGTGTAGCACGATCAAATACAACTTTTAATTGAACCTGCTCGAACGTTGGCATAAATTCTGGACGGTAGTTGTCAATAATCGTGGTAGTCTCTACGTCCATGCCTTCAGCCTTAGCCGCTTCTTCTGTAAGACCGGTAGCAGCGATATTATCTTCATAAATCTTAATGCCCGAAGTCCCTTGAGTGCCCATATATGGAATCGTCTCTGTCATCAAGTTACGTGCGACCAAGGTGCCCATCCGTACTGCGTTGGTTGCTAGTGGAATATAAGCGTGCTTCCCTGTAGGGTTGTAATGAATCGCACAGCTGTCACCAGCGGCATACACATCTGGGCAACTAGTCTGCATATAGTCGTTGACCAAAATCGCACCATTTGGCAGCATATCCACCTGGCCTTTTAAGAGTTCAGTATTCGGACGGAAGCCGATGCAGAGAATAACAAGATCCGTCTCATGCTCTCCTGCGCTTGTGATAACCTTGGTAACTTTACCGCCTTCTCCAGCAAAAGAACTGACCTTCTCATTCAGTGCCAATTTAATGCCGTGATCCTTAAAGGAATGTTCGATTGGTGCAGTAAACTCTGGATCCAAATATTTATTCAGAATGCGGTCTTCACCATCAATCAGCGTTACTTGCTTCCCATTCATTTGGAAGGCTTCCACCAATTCAACGCCGATATAGCCAGCGCCTACGACTGTGATTTTGTTCGCATGTTTAGCTTTTTCTATAATGGTGTTGGAATGTTCATAATTCTTGCAAAGCAAGACGCCTTCCAGCTCAAGCCCTTCGAGCTTCGGCACAACCGGCCATGATCCAGTAGTCATAATCAGCTTATCGTAGGTATCATTAAACTCCTGTCCAGTTGCCAAATTGCGAACACGCAGTGTTTTGGACTTCGTATCCACTTCGGTCACTTCATGACGCATGTTCGTCTTTACTCCGAGCTCTGCAAGCTTCTCTGGGGAAGAATAGAACAGTCCGTGCGGGTCTTTGACCACTCCACCTACATATAAAGCAATGCCACAGGATAAGAAGGAAATATTATCATTACGCTCATATACCGTAATCTCAGCTTCTGGGTACAGTTGGGCAGTATTTACAATTGCGGCAGTTCCGGCATGGGTACATCCAATGACAGCTATTTTCATCATTTTCTTCCTCCTTCAAATGGACAACCTGGTTATATATTCGACTTGCTTGACTGACCAAATTAGATATCTGATCACCGATGAGTTAATTGTGATTTATTTCACTTTATAAACTGATTATATTGTGATATTTATCACATTACAAGTCTTTTCGCCTATATTCTCAGATTGTTCACAATTTTAAGCATTTTCCGTCACCGCTGCCGATGCGACCTCGTTAGCTTTGCCATGGGCGTAAGACATTATGTTCAGACCCCTCAGGATATACTTTCTTATAGCGCACAAAAAAGGCTTCCCCCTAATCCAACAGGGAAAAGCCTGATCATAAACCTAATTTACACCAAACCGTGAATTTCGCCGTCCTCATCCATCCATAGTGCCTCAGCGGCAGGTTTAGCCGGTAGACCTGGCATCGTAACGATATTCCCCGTAATGACAACAGCAAACCCTGCACCGAGCGAAAGGGTGATATCACGGATACCTACGGTGAACCCTTCAGGCGCGCCAAGCAATCTTGGCTGGTCCGAGAAGGAATACGGTGTCTTCGCCATACATACTTGAAGATCATTTAACCCAAGGCGCTCGATCACCGCCAGGCTGCGTTTAGCCGCAGGGGAAAAGTTAACCTCAGCACCACGGTAAATTTCGCGCACAATCTTAGTGATTTTAGAAGGAATGTCGAGTTCATCCTCATACAAAGGCGCAAAGCGCCCAGTGTCGCTATGCTCCAGAAGCTTCTTTAGTTCTGAAGCCAACTCTTGTCCGCCTGCACTACCTTCTGCCCACACCTTGGATATTGCCGCAGGAACGTTCAATCGGCGACAAGCCTCTACAACATCATTAATCTCTCCCGGGCTGTCACCTTCAAAATGATTAATGGCAACAAGGACAGGTACCCCAAATTTGCCGAGATTCTCTACATGCCGCTCCAAATTAGACAATCCAGATCGCAGCGCCGTCCGGTTCTCAGTTTGAAGCTCATTCTTAGGTACACCACCGTTATATTTCAAGGATTTCACCGTCACCACAAGCACTGCCGCTGAAGGGGTTAGATCGGCTTGCCGGCATTTGATATCCATGAATTTCTCTGCACCAAGATCCGCTCCAAAGCCTGCTTCCGTGACAACAACATCTCCCAGCTTGAGTGCGTAACGAGTGCCGATAACACTGCTGCAGCCATGGGCGATATTTGCAAATGGACCGCCGTGTACAATAACAGGGGTGCCCTCCAAGGTCTGTACCAGATTAGGTTTAACTGCTTCCTTCAGCAGGGCTGCCATCGCTTCAACTGCCCCTATTTGCTCTGCCGTTACAGGTTGTCCCTCTTGGTCATATCCAATCAAAATACGGTTTAGACGCTTTTTAAGATCGCTCAGATTATCGCATAAGCATAATACAGCCATAATCTCTGAAGCTGTCGTAATCTGGAATCCACTTTCCCGTACGGCTCCATTTCCATCTCCGAGCCCTGTCACGACATTCCGCAAACTGCGATCGTTCATATCCATCACACGTTTCCAAACGATGCGCTGTGGATCAAGACCCAGTGCATTGCCTTGGAAGATATGATTGTCAATCATCGCAGACAATAGATTATGTGCAGAAGTCACCGCATGAATATCGCCTGTAAAGTGCAAATTAATCTCATCTGCCGGAACGATCTGCGACTTACCGCCACCAGTGGCACCACCCTTCATTCCTAGGCATGGTCCGAGGGATGGCTCGCGTAAAGCAGCCACGGTCTTTACACCTGCTGCGTTCAGTGCCTGTGCCAGCCCTATGGTGGTTAAGGTCTTTCCTTCGCCGGCAGGGGTGGGATTAACCGCAGTAACCAGCACCAGCTTGCCATCTGGCTTGTTCTTCTTTTCCTCCCATAAGGACGGTGAAAGCTTACTTTTATATTTTCCGTATAGTTCCAGATGCTCTTCGCCAATTCCCGCTTGTGCCGCTACCTCTGTAATTAACTTCATGCTTGTATAAAACCCTCCTGCCGTTATTATCCTGCTGCAATCCACGCTTTATGCATATTTTGCATAGACATTACATTCTCTTCAAAGGATACATGGTCTCTGTAAAGCGTCAAGTATAATTTATCACAATAAAATTCAAGGCAGCTATTTCCTTATTCCTATGTAAAAAAGAATCCCGTCGAGACTCGGCCAAAGACCGAGTTCGAAAGGATACTTCTAAAACAACAATTTATCAGACCTTAAGCGGTCTACAGTAAGGACTCAATATGTTCTGTCATCGTTTCTGGCGATTCCTTCGGCTCAACCCGAGCCACTACATTACCGCTACGATCAATAAGGAACTTTGTGAAATTCCAGCTAATATCGCTGCTGTCTCCAGTACCCGGCTGCTGCTCTTTTAAATAATTGAAAAGAGGACTGGCTTCCGGTCCATTCACATCCACTTTAGCAAAAACGGGAAAGGTAACACCATAATTAATCTGGCAGAATTCTTCTGCCTCTTCACTTGTACCCGGCTCCTGACCCGCAAATTGATTGCAGGGGAATCCTAATACTACAAGTCCCTGATCCCTATACTGCTCATATAGCTTCTGGAGATCCCCATACTGCGGTGTAAGTCCGCATTTGCTGGCCGTATTGGCAATCAACAGCACCTTACCTTCATACTCCGTAAATGACACTTCTTTACCCGAAGGTGTAACGCCGGAAAAATTGTAGATCGACATCCTTATTCCCCTTCCTTCCATGTACTTAGACTACACTACGTATCTTACCCGAACTGTAATAGAATGCAACTTATCGTCACTTTCTGTAATTACTAAGAAAAAAGCAGCCCTATGTATTTCTTAGGACTGCTCTCTATAACTCTGTTACTTGGATACGGGTACAACATCATAATATTCTTCCAACGTAATCCCTTTTTCCGCTATATAAGTAGCTATATCCTTACCTACATAACGGATATGCCAAGGCTCATATTTATAGCCTGTAATGTCCTGCTTACCTTCTGGAAAACGGATGATATAACCATATTCCGCTGCATGCTGCGCTAGCCACTCCGCTTCCTTCGTTCCACCGAAACAGCTCTCCGCAGCACATTTGCCGTCACTTCCTGAGACATCGATAGCAAGCCCTGTCTGATGCTCACTATAGCCAGGCACGGCACTGTAAGTACGGGCCAGTTCCTCTCCATCTTTCTCAACATAACGATTGAACAGTCTCGTTTGGGTCTCCTTAGAGCGGTAGGCCGAAACGCCAGCCAAGTAAATCCCGTCTTCCTCTGCGCCTGCGAACAGTTTTTCTAATGCTTCGGCAGCTTCCTTACGCATCATACGCTTCTCGATTTTCTCTTTAAACGTAAACCGCACATCCGGATAGACAAGATCAGAGGGTTTATAGTTATCAGGCAGTCCATACTGCTTATTCACCATCACAGCTATGCTATCAGGCTCTTTAAAAGAATCATCCGTGCTATTTCCCTTGCCGCCATTATCCGATTCGGATGGATCAGAGGGATCTGTTGAATTAGATGGATTAGCTACCACGGGTTCCGTTATGCCCCCTTCGGCGCTATTGCCTTCTTCACCAGGCTTAGCTTGAAGATTATCTTGTACATTTATATTTGACCCGCTATTGGTCGACGCAGAAGGTGAAGTTGTCGTATACTTCCCGATTCCCCAACCCACTGCAATAACGACAATTAACAAGCTCACTAATTTCAATTTTTTAGACATCTGCAAGTTCTTCCTCCTCGAAGTCGAAACACTCTATTTATCTATTAGACAAGCTTTCCATCAAAAATGTTACACTAAGATTCTTTTTTAGACAAATATCGCTCAAATCTGCCCACAAAATAAAGTTACCATAGGTAATTAGCTTGTCCGCTAACTTTCCTATGGTAACAAGTTTTAGTTATGAAATTCCACTCACATTATCTGGATGTGCCTCTGCCGCCGCTTTTAAAGCCGCCGGAGCTGCCACGTCCACCGCGTGAGGAACCTGCGTTTCCGCTGTTGCGCCCGCCTTTACCAGCGCCACCTTTGGCACCGCTGTAGCCGCCTTTGCTACCTTTACCGCCTTTACCGCCTTTACCGCCGCCTCTAGACGGGCCTGCACCGTAGCCGCTGCCTAAGCCGCCTCGTGGTGTGCCGCCAGCGTAGGCACCGCCGTCTGCGCCTCTGGCTACGTTCTCACTGTAGCCTGTGCTTGGTCCGCCCTTACGGTTCGCACCGCGCGAACCGGCGCTAGGCGCTGCTGCGTTACCGCTAGCTGGCGCATCGCCTCTGGAGGCGAAGGCGCCGTAGCCGCCGCCTACTCTCACTACGCCGGCAGCCTTGCCGCCGCCCTTAGGTGCGGCAGCGTCATAGCCGCTGCCTCCGCGCTTGCCACCCGCCGCATCGGAACGACCGCCGCGGCGACCTTCTGCAGGCGCACCCCAGCCGCCTGCTTCCTTACCGCGGCCGCGGCCACCTTGCCGCGCTCCGCCTTCGCCGCGCGGAGCACCGCCGCGGCCAGAGCCGCCGGTCTTCGGTCCGCGGCCCGTGCGCGCTGCCTCAGCGCCGCCGCTTTGGCGACCGCCGTGGCGTCCGCCGCCTTGTACTGCAACGAATTCGCCTACGCCGAATTCATCCTTGTCGTAACGGCGACGATCCAGGCGCTGCGAAATGCCGTGCTCGATCATGTCTAGTCCATCTTGCTCACGCGGAGAAGTGAACGTAATCGCAAGCCCTTTACCTCCGGCACGGCCTGTCCGGCCGATCCGGTGGATATAGCTGTCCACATCAAGTGGCATATCATAGTTAAAGATATGCGTGATACCTTCGACATCCAGCCCCCGAGCCGCTACATCTGTGGCTACAAGAAGCTGCAGCTTCGCATCACGGAATCTCTTCATTACACCTTCACGTTTACCTTGAGACAAATCGCCGTGCAGTTCATCACAATCATAACCGGCTGCTTGAAGTGCTTCGTTCAGCTTGGACACCCGACGTTTGGTCCGGCAGAAAATAATTGCCAAGTAAGGACGGTCTCGTTCAATCAATGCTATGAGTGCCTCTTCTTTATTACGATCCGAGACTTCCACGACTTGCTGTTTGATATTATCCAGCGGAATCGGAGAACCACTCTTAATAATGATATCCAGAGGCTCTTTCATGTAATTAGCAGCGAGGCGTTTAATTGGATCTGGCATCGTCGCAGAGAACAGCATCGTTTGACGACGATAAGGAACAGCCGTAATAATGGTCTCTACATCCTCCAAGAATCCCATATGCAGCATTTGATCCGCTTCGTCCAGAACGAGCATCTTAACACCACTAAGATCGAGCGTCTCGCGGCGCATATGATCTAGCAATCTGCCCGGTGTACCGATAATAAGATGTCTTCCGCCTTCCAGCTTACGCAGCTGCTTCTCAACATCCTGACCACCGTAAACAGCCAAGATTTTGATATCCGTATGACGTGCCAGCTTACGTGCCTCTTCTGTAATCTGCAAAGCCAACTCACGTGTTGGAGCCATAATTAGCGCCTGCGGATAAGCTCGCTCCGTGTGGATCTTGTCCATAATTGGCAGCAAGAAAGCCAATGTCTTCCCTGTACCTGTCTTCGCTCTTGCAATTACATCCAGCCCCTGCACCAATGGCGGTATTGCTTCCTGTTGCACTGGCGTAGGCTTTACGATGCCTTGACCTTGAAGCAATGTACACAGTAATTCTGAAACTCCTAATTCTTTAAATCCCGGCAAATTCTCCACCTCACTATTTTCTCTTATATTTTGATTACATCTCTTACTTAACTTCCGTCTTCCAAAGCCCTATTCAGGCAGCCCCTATCAACTGTCCTTTTGGGGGCGTATGCTTCCGATTCAGCTATATTCAAACAAAAGCGGAAGAACCCCGTCACCGGCATTCTTCCGTCCCATGTATCCCTTGACCCGTTAAAAGAGTGCGGTCAAAGTTCGGTTTCTGGGCAGCAGCGATCCACCGGACGTTTAGACGGCACTCCATTTGCGTTCCATTCCACTTTATACAATAGAAGTAAAGTTAAGCTTAGAAAGTTATCCTTTATATTGTACTTGATAGAACGGCATTTGTGTGAAACTGCAGAATAATAATTATTCTATCCTGTAGTTGCAGGTTAGAACCTTCCCGATTTAAAAATCGCAAAGATCAACCATAAAAACATCAGAAGCGCCACTACGCCGCCAATCTCCACTGTAGGGAAATTCCATAACACTGAAGGCTGACCGCGCATCGCAGTCCCAATAATGAGTCCAACCATGATGATACTGAACGCAAGCATCACAATACTAAATGCTAAGCGATTCCCGACCCGGTCCAGCTTTCGCTCCAAATGCTCGAGCTCAGGTGCCACAATCTCTACCTTTAGCTTTCCCTTAGTAATTAGAGCAGATAGCTGCTTAGCCTGCCCAGGAAGCTCCAGCAGACTTTCCGTTAAATCAGCTACGCCTCCGAGGAGCTTGCGCTGCAATCGGGGACCGCTGAAGCGCTGCTTCACAAGTTCCCGTCCAAAAGGCTCTGCCATCTCTAGAATGCTGATCGTTGGATCCAAGTTGCTAATGACACCTTCAAGCGTCAGCATCGTCTTGCCGAGCATCGTTAGATCAGGGGGAAGGATTAATCGATGCTTGCGAGCGATGCCAAACAGATCATTTAGCGCTTTACCTATGCTCATCTTACTGAATGGAACATCATAATACTCATCGCGAAGTCGATCCATATCATTATGGAGCGCCGCCCGATCAGCATCCTCAGGGATGACTCCGAGACGCAGGATTGCCCGGACCATAGCATCCGTATTCTTGCGCATCAGTGCGATGACAAGCGCAGACAGCTGTTCTTTCATTTCTTCGTTCAGTCGCCCCATCATGCCAAAATCAATCAAAGCCAGCTTCCCATCCGCCATCCGTATAACATTTCCTGGATGAGGATCCGCATGGAAAAAACCATGAATGAAGATTTGTCTTAGCATCATTTCCACGAGCTGCTGAGCGATAACCTTAAGCTTAACTCCGTTACTCAGCAGCTCATCACGACGACTCAGCGTAATCCCTACTACATATTCCATCGTAAGTACCCGCGTTGACGTATAATCCCAATAGATATCCGGGATGTACACTCCATCATAATCCATCTGTTGAGCAATTTTCTCTGCATTACGCCCTTCTTGGCTATAATCCAGCTCGCCAAGAAGCGATTTCGAGAACTCCTCTACCATACGGGATAACTGATATTGCCTTGCCCAGCCTAACTGCTTCTCAGCAAGCGCGCTTAGATCTTTGAGAATTTCCAAATCCCTGCTCATCGTTCGCAGAATGCCAGGGCGCTGAACCTTAACAGCCACGACCTGCCCACTGTGAAGAACAGCTCTATGCACTTGACCGATTGACGCAGCCGCAAGAGGCGTATCCTCAAAGGAATTAAAGATTTCATCCATCCGTTGATCCAGCTCATGCTCCACAATCGTGCGCACGCGTTCCACAGGGAACGGGGGCACATTATCCTGTAGTTTTACCAATTCTTGAATAATAGAATCAGGCAGCAGATCTGAACGGGTACTGGCAAGTTGTCCAAGCTTTATAAAGGTTGGACCCAAATCCTCCAGTACTAGCCGAATCCGCTCCCCGAGCGTAAGACTTGTATGTGCTTCTTGTGTTACAAGACGGCGTGGAAGGGATAATAAATGATAGAGCCCCAGCTCCTCCACCATATAACCAAAACCATGGTGCATAAGCGCCATGGCTATGGACCGGTATCGTCCGGCATGTCTAATACGTACTGCCATTTAGTCCGTACGCGTTTCCGCCGATGTTCCTTCTAGATGGGAAATCCCCTCTAGCTCGGCCAATCGACGCTCCAATACAGCAATTCGGCCTTCCAGCTCGTCAATATCACTTTGTACAGGAACCTTCATTTCCTTCAACACGCGTTGTACTTGCTCTTGTACAACAGACTTGAGCATGCCTCGCTCTTCCTCGCCGCGTTCAATCAGCCGATCAACGAGGGCCTTAGACTCCGAAGGAGCAAGCTCCCCACGCTTCACTAGTTCTTCAACAACCTTTTCTACTTTTTCCTTACTAACAATGGTGAGGCCCACTCCTAAAGAGATCGCTTTTTTAAACAAATCACTCATAGTACTTTCCTCCCAAAGATTCCGTTTCATTACAAACGGAGTTGATGATTAAAGTATACCTCACTGTGTGCATATTTCAAAAAGCCGGGACATCGCCTTAATTATTTACCGGAATACGGGCAGCCCAAGTAGCCGCCTGCAAGATTAATTTGCGTAATGCCGGGTGACGGAAGGATGGCTCATGGTGACCAGGCATAAGAAATACTACTCGTCCTAAGCCATAGCTGTGGCACCATGCAGCAGGCAACCATCCATCCTCTGATTCATACTGAAGTAGAATGGTCCGCTCCGTAAACGGGTCAAATTCAAAATGATATGGCTCTTCATCCAGCTGGAAGTCTTCAACGCCCTCAGTAATGTCATGCTCCAGCACCTTGAAATTCATCGGCTCGTAAGCGGAGTGGCCGTTAAAGCGGCCGCCAATCAGCTGAGCCAGCTCGTTACGCTTTGTCAAGGAAGCACCTGTATGAAGAACAATCAGTCCTCCACCACCGCTCACATAGCTGAGTAAGCCAGCGGTTTGCTGAGGCGATACAGTTTCATTCCACAATTCGTTGTAGGCTATACATAAGTCATAACTTGCCAGATGCTCAATGCGCATCAATTTTTTATTCTCCGAACACTGAACGGTTAATAAATCATTTAAAATCTCACTAATTTGTTGGTCCACTCCTTGAAGTGGATGGAAACGGGGATGGGTGTAATCACCAAGTAATAGACATTTTCTTTTGTCCATGGGGATCCTCCTCCTTATTCATTGTTATTATTCATCACATGTTGCCTATATTCTAAGGAAAACTGCTGCGAATGTCCATGCAGATGGCAGGTTTACTACTCTTAAGACATCATCTTCCGGGAAAAAAAGCATCCCCACCCAGTGAACCCGGAGGGAATGCTTCTGTGTGGTAACACCAATCTTGTAAGGCTGCCGCACA
The DNA here is from genome assembly GCF_041956825.1 of Paenibacillus sp. RS8. Lineage (NCBI taxonomy): Bacteria > Bacillati > Bacillota > Bacilli > Caryophanales > Paenibacillaceae > Paenibacillus > Paenibacillus sp. RS8. The sequence goes on from NZ_CP168131.1 coordinate 1,129,981, forward strand.
AAATGGTCTAGCGATTCGCTGCCACATATTTGCCCAGCTCTACAATCATGCTCCCCATCCGTTCATGCTCGGGCATAATGATACGCTGTACGCCCTCTTCCTTAAGGGCTTCAGAGGTAATACGCCCTACAGAAACGGCAAGTACCTTATCCTCAAAAGACTTCAGCATCTCTTCCAGCTTGCCCTTTTCCCGAGCAAATTGAGAGAGAAAACGAAACTGCGGCGCACTCGTAAAAGCCACGGCATCAATCTTGCCTTCTATAATCTCAATAAGCAGCTTGTCAAGCTCCCCCGGCTCTGGTGGAGTATGCCGATACGGCAGCACTTGGCGGGTATTTGCCCCTGCCTCCTGCAGCCATGCGAGCATACGAGGAGCTGGATCACCGTGCAGCTGCAGAACGACCTCCTTGCCCTGCAAATCCAGGGATTGAAGCCCACGAATCAGTCCGATCGTACTTCCGTCGTCGTCGCGAAACTCTGGCGTAAGCCCTCTTTTTTTCAAAGCATTCACTGTCTTATAACCCCGTGCAGCAATAATAGAACCAGAAAGTACTTCTAAAAAGCGATCGGCGATGTTCAGGCGTTCAGCCGTTTCGAAGAGAGCGTCCAGTCCCATGCCTGTAGTAAGGATCACCAAGTAAGGTGGATGGCTGATCCATGAATTCAATCCTTCCTCCAATGCCTCATCATCAAGAAATACAGTACCTTGGGCAGGTCGGTATAATGCCGTCCCCCCCATATTTTGGACCAGCTTGGCCATTTCTTCCGATTTACGCGGTCCCGCCAAGGCGACCGTGAACCCTTTCAGTTGCTCTGCCATGTACTATTATCTCTCCTCTCTCCGTTGCCTAATCCAACATTATTGTTTATCAGTATACTTGGAAAGGACTGCAAAAGGGAAGATAAAACCATCGTTATCCTATCTGAAATATATATTTTTGCTAGGAGGAGTGTATCTTAAAGGTACTCACAAGCTTTTGCAGTTCCTCCGCAAGACGACTAAGGTCGGTAGACGAAGACGCCATCTCTTCAACAGAAGCAAGCTGCTCTTGTGCTGCCGTTGCGATGGTCTCTGTATTCACAGCCGCCTCTTCAGAGATGCCGCGAATCTCTCCAATAGCCTTCTCCATATGATTTGACTCCACCAATAAGGTCTGTACCGCACCGCCCATCGATTCAATCTTCTCCGCGGCACTCTTGACCGCTCTACGGATACGGGAGAAAGAACGTCCAGAAGTATCTACGGCCTCAATTCCTTCGGTTACGCGCTGCTTTGTATCCTCCATTGTATGGGTCACCAGCTTCATTTCACTATTAATGGCAATAATCTGCTCTGCAATTAGATGCGCTGATCTCTCTGATTTCTCTGCCAGCTTACGCACCTCGGCAGCAACAACGGCAAATCCACGCCCATGCTCTCCAGCTCTGGCCGCCTCAATGGAAGCATTGAGAGCTAACAGGTTGGTCTGACGGGCAATCCCTGTGATGACGCTGACAATGCCCTCAATTTGATCCGTTCTTTCATTAAGCCTGTCGATTACACTGCCAAGCTCTCCCACCGTTCTATGAATACCATTGATCTTATCCACCACGCTAATGACCGAATCATTTCCTTCAGAAGCAGAGAGCGAAGTCTTGTCCATCATCGCAGACACCTGCTCCATATATACGGAAATATGATCCACTTCGCTTGTCGTCGCCGCTGTACTTTCCATTCCTTTTCGTACACTGATCACCTGCTGTTCCGTACCTGATGCTACCTCCTGGATCGCTATCGTCATCGACTCAATCGTTTGGGCATTCTGCTCTGCACTAGCGGTTAGTTCTTCGGCTGAAGAGGATACATTGCTCGTCATCTCCTGCACGCCGATGATCATCTCCCGCAAGCTGAGCACCATTAATTGAAAGTTCTCGGCAAGCATGCCAATTTCATCTTTGCGGAACCCCCTAATGTCTTCGGACAAATCACCTTTCGCTATCACCGCAGTTGCTTTCCTCAGCCGGAGGAGCGGCCGCAGAATAGATTGAATATTAAAATAGATCATGATCAGCGCAAGCAAAACGGAAACTATGATAACAAGCAGCGCTGTATTGCGAATTCCGCTCGTTGCCGAAGTCACTTCATCTATGCTTATCGTACCTCCGATTCTCCAGCCCGTAAGCTCATTCACCATAAACGTCATCTTTTTGTGTGTACCCTTATAGACATAATCAAAAGTACCTTGATCTTCCTCAAACATTCTCTTTATAAAATCATCGGATGACTCCTGTCCAATCGCCTCTGTTGGATGAACAAGATATTTCTTGCTGTTATCAAGGATAATAATGTATCCTTCCTTGCCAACCTTAGTCGAAGTCAAATCGCCTAAGGCAGATAGATTGAGATTCAAGGTTACCACCCCGTTACCGCTCTTAAGAACCGTTGAGATCGCAATCGCCGTTTCTTGATTTACGGTTTGAAAGGCCGGGGAAATCACAACACCATTCCCGTGCTTCAGAGAATTAATGTAGGCACTCTCCTGCCTGGGATCGTAGCCTTCGGGCAGTTTGGCTTCCGAAGCGTGGATGGATTGCCCCTTGCTTGTACTAACATAAATATCTAACACATCAGGATGTAACACAGCGTATTCCTTTAATCTGTTCTTCATAGAAGCTGCTGCCCCCCAGTTACCTCACTGTTGGTCCCTTCATCAGTGAACTCAGCGGCAAAATAAGAAACAGCATCTATTTTGGATTGAATATTCGAGTTGATGATTTCATTTACTGCTACAACACTTTCGGTAGCATTGCTCACCAGTTGATCTTCCACTTCATGGCTAGCAGATTGATAGGTTCGCCAGCCGATAATGATACTGGGCAACAGCAGAACTAATAGGTATGTAAGAATTAACTTGGCACGGATACTCATACCTGTTTTTTTGTTCATAAATGTCATCACGCTCTCTCTCTTCGAGTCTTAAAGTAGGACCTATTTACCAGACTAAATATATAATTATATATCCTACTTTGGAACCGATTTTCCTCCTATCTTTCTTCATTTTTCTCATTATTTTTATGAATTGTCATATAAACGCAACAAAAAATGATTATTTAAAGTAATCAATAAATCACCGTCAAGTTGTACGAAAAATGAAGCATTTTATTTTTGACAGGTGAACGATCGTTCACTATAATTAGGTTAACAACTGTTCACCAGTTTGCTTTAAGGGGAGAGGGTTTCTAAATGACTACTAAAGAAAAGATTCTATATGAAGCATTAGCGCTATTTTCGAATCGTGGATACGGCTCTGTATCTGTACGTGAAATTGCTGGGGCTGTAGGGATTCGTGAAAGTGCATTATACAAGCATTACAAAAATAAACAGGATATTTTTGATACAGTAGTTCAAGTAGCTGCTGAACGGATTCAGAAGTTGCAGAAAAATTTATCGGAATCATATGTAGGTAATGATGTAGAAGTTAATTGGAGTGTGAGTGATCAGATACAGGAGGTATACAGTAGCATCTTTTCTTTTTATTTAAATGATGAGATTATGTCCCAATTCCGTAAAATGATGACGATCGAGCAATATAGAAATCCAGATATGAGCCAGCTCTTTCGGGAGATGTTTATTGATAAGACCTTACGCTATCAATCGGAAGTGTTCCGTCAAATGCAATTGGATGGAACGCTGATCCAAAGCAATTCAGACATTATGGCATTGCACTTCTACTCTCCAATCTTCCTGCTGTTGTTCCGTTATGATGGTCAGATAGAAAAGGCGGACGAAGCTTTAGAATTAGTCAAAAGCCATATTAAAGTTTTCTTCCAGATTTATAGTCGAGTAAGGGAGGAGGAGTAGACGATGAAACAACGGGCAAATTCTAATTTGAAGAAATGGACAGCAATATTTATAACGATTATCGTCTATTATGTAATTCATGAGGGTGCACATCTGATTCTTGCTCTCTGCTACGATGTATTTGAAAGAATACGTATTGTCGGATTATGGGGTGTTCAAATTGTCACAACGGACGGGGAATTATTGGGATATCGGCTTGCGATATTTTCAGGGATCAGTAGTATTGTTACCATTGTAATCGGGTATCTTCTTTACGTACTAACTCCTCAGATCCTTAAGCTTAGAACTAAAAGTTTTATCATATTGATGTATTATATAACAGCTTGTTTTCTGTTACTCGATCCGATTTACATATCCATTTTATCCTCTTTTATAGGCGGCGGTGGAGATATTAACGGGATTGTAACAGGTTTAGGGATTCCCGAAGTTCCAATTCGAATGGTGTTTGGTTGCATTGCTCTGCTTAATATTTTTCTTTTTACTAGAAAAATATCCCCCCAATATACCAAGCTATTTAGACGCTGATTTAAGAAAGGTAGATAATTACTTTTACTTTTGGTAAAAACGAATCACCCACCGTGAGCAGAATTAACTAAAAGAGGCTGATTCTTAGGTCATAAACCTTTGAATCAGCCTCTTCTATTTTAGTTCACGTTCTTGTTCTTGCAGTTCGGGCAGACGCCTCCGAATACCACATGAGCATGACCAATTGTATATCCTGTATCCTTCGCCACTGTGTTCATCCAGTCTCGTGGAACTTGGTTCATTACCTCATCAACCGCACCGCAAACCTCGCAAATGATATGCTGATGATCATCCATGCGGGCATCATATCTGCTGGCAGCCTCACCAAGCTTAAGCTCACGAATCATTTGTTTATCTGAAAGATAACGAAGAGAGTTATATACAGTACCGTATGCTAAGCTATGACCTTGTTCTACTAGCCGGTTCATTACTTCCGCAGCAGTGGGATGGTCATGTGAATTAAGGACGATATCGTAAACGGCTTGACGTTGGGAAGTCAAATTTAGACTTTTCATTACTATCATCCTCTAACTTGTTTTTAGATCAAGTATAAATCGTGAGTGTAAGTACGTCAATCCCACTTTTATCCACTCATTACTTTCTAAGCTATTTGATCAATCCAGAATATTTGATGTTTACATCAGCCTCGACCTGAAAATCAAGCCCAGCATAGAGGTCCTTCCACACTTCCATTTCGGTATCATTATTAAAATGCCTAGCTCCATAGTGAAGTCCCCACCCAAAAGGATCCAAACCGCTCTTATGAATTTTTTTCAGTAAGGCTGAGATATCATCTTCCAATTCTTTCTCGCCAGCTGTCTGAATTTTTTTCAACTTGCTATGTGTCACCAAGTCCGGACTGCTACTCTCTTCTAGGATCCCTTTAATCTTAATATGGTATCGAATAGTAGCTTTTCCGCTCTCCGTATTTAGTATCTTGTAGTCCGACGATGATCTCTCTGTGTAATACTGATACATGACCCCCTCAGTATGGGCTGGCAAATTGGTCCGTAAGTTGGAGCGCGACAGCAAATTGTATAGCCGGGTTTCGTTCGGTGTAAGTACCATCTTGATTTTCTCGCTATCCAGTAGAGCAATTTTATTAATTAAGAACTCACTCTTCCCTTTGGCCTCGATAATCGGCAAAATCGGATCAATACCCTTCTCATAAATATTTCTCATCAGCTGAAAGGAATACACACTAGTAATAAAAGGAGACTCCGTTCCCTGACCACTCATCGCCAGAATAAGAGAATTCGATGGGATACGCTCCGATTCGGGTCGTACCTGCAGCACTTGAAGTGCCTCCGGACGCCCGACTGCAAAATTTACAATAAGCTGGACATCTCTGCGCCGCACGGCCCAATCCATAACATGCTGAATATCTTTACGTGCGATCCCTTCTCCCAAAATAATCGATTTACAATGGGAATAATCAAGCTCCTTCTCCACTTTTGACTTCATTCTGCGGAGCGCTTCCGAAATACTTGGGGACTCTTCGGTTAATATCTGCATCTTCTCATCAATCTTGGTAACTTCCCCCTGCGGGATGGCAAGCTTCAAACTAATCTTGAAGGTCCCTTCTTCTTCGCCAGGGTCAACACCGATCGCCAGTACGAATATCCTTAAATCAATTTCTTTGAAGTCACAGCCGGCAAGGAGTAGCAGTAACACAATTCCTATTGCACTAAGTGCTTTTCTCACATGCCCTGCCTCCTTACTTTACGATAACAATAAAACAGCAGTGCGATTAAGAACATCTCACCAAACCAGCGGACTTGTAGAAACCAAGCGCCCATTAAGTTGAGCTGATATTGATCCATCCACATTAAGGAGAGGACCACTCCGCTAAATAAGCACAGGATGAGCCACTCTTTCCATTGCTCTGCCTTCTGAGATTTTTTTTTCGTAGATGAAATAGCACCTTTCAATAATCCTAACCCTACATGCCAATGAACAATTACACTCACCAGAGATAATGTCATATAGGCAAAATAAAAAATAAACAACATCCGTTCAATGATAAAAGATTCTATCCGGATACTGTCTGCCATCGAGAACCACGTATATACATGTCTCTCAATCGCAACAGTACCGAAATAACCGATAGGGACCAAAAAGGTTACGAGAAGTACGAGAAGTCCTTCCACCCCTAAAATCCAGACATGCTTTAGCTTTAACCCATGAAATACCCGATTAAAGATGGCTAGATTAATATAACCACTAAAAGAAAAGGTAGCTGCCGAAAGACTCATCAGATCCGGCTTATGCCAGATGTATGTAGTGATCTGCAGAACAGAATCCCAATTGAAATCTGGATTGGTCAGCGCCTTTACAATGCCATAGATAATTAACGGTAATGTAACGACAAGAATGATTTCAAGACCATACAAAAGTGATAGTGAATCAAAGCGACAGCAGATGCAGACCAATATCAGAAAGCCGATCACGACAGTATATGGGCTTGAATTCGGACTGACATATCTCAGTGTAATATCTACAAAGGAAAGCAAGGTAACCCCCCCAGCCACACACCATAAACCCGCAAAAAAGACAAGTAAGGGTTTGACTAGCAGCTTAGGAAGAAGAGGGTTAAATATTTCCGGAAACCCCTTACCAGGAAATTTAGCAATCAATACAGTAAATATATAGACAAACAAAGTGCCAAGGACCGTTGCAATTAGTATGGAGAACAAAGCACCGTCAAAGCGTCTGTCTATTAGTTCCCTAGGAACAAAATTAATGATGTTGATCAGGCTGTTCATCAGAAAAAGACAGTAGAAATAACGGCTTTTGGCCATCAATGTTCCCCGCCCTTCTTCTTACCAAGGTTATCAAGAAAAAACAATCTGAAATAAGGTTGTCCAAAGCTACGCTGATTACATAAATACATCGCGAATCCCACAACACAGACCACTACTCCAACCATTCCTAGAACAGCGGCAGCTATAAGAAAAACGTACTTCAGCACGCGTATCGACAAGCTCATCATATTCAGAGGAATCAGAAAATTGGATATCGCAACGGCAGAGACCAATATAATCATAATATTACCTACAAGCCCTGCCGCCGTAGCTGCCTGACCTAAGATTAGACCTCCGACCGTCGTGGCCGTTGGACCAATCGCTTTGGGCAGACGTAAACTCGCCTCGGTTAGAAATTCCATCATCATCAGCATTAAGAGCACTTCCACAAAAGATGGATAAGGCACGGTCGCGCGACTACCCGAAATGAGTAGTGCAACCTGTACACGAATAATCTCTGGGTTATAAGAGGTAAGTGTTACATAGATCGCAGGCAGCCATAACGTCATGCACACACCGATAATTCGGAGTAGCTTTAAGAAACGGCCCACAATAGGAAATTGGATTTTATCATCCATGGATGTAAAGAAATCATTAAATATGGAGGGCAGCACTATCGCATATCCCGTTGTATCCAGGAGTATCGCTACCTTTCCTTCAGACAAATTAAACACAACTCTATCAGGTCTTTCAGTAATAATAGACTTAGGGAGTATTCTCAATTTATCACTGCTTATAAACTTCTCAAGTTCTCCCGTAGCCTGTAAAATATCAACCTTTAGGGTATTCATCTTCTCCCTTAATTCCGCTAATACATTATGATCAACACGACTGATGTCGTATAGGATGGCCACTTTTGTTTTGGAGACGTCGCCGATGACCATGGTTTCCATTTTGAGATTAGTGGATTGATAGCGCCGACGAATCATGTTCAGATTAACCGCAATATCCTCCGTTAGTGCATCAGAAGGTCCCTGTGAAATGCTTTCTGCAGACGTTTCACTAACACCGCTGCTCTCTGTACTCATCGCGTCGAAAAGACAAATCACATCATTTATACCAAGAAGAACATAGCCGCTAAGCAAAAGCTCGATCGCTGTTTCCTTCGTAGTCTCCTCTTCCGTCCCCGGATACGTCGTAATGTAATCAAGGTAAGCGTTAGTATCCCCCATCTCATAGAACGGCGTAATCACATGGCGACTGAGCGTCTGCGAATCTGTAACGCTTTTAATATAAATTAAGTTGATCTGCCCAAATGGTGCAACGAGCGTTCTATCAATTAAATCGGCAAATCCGTCCAACTCACCCTTGATCCATTCCAGAGAAACATTTTGCTTATCCTGTTGAACTGACATGGATCATCCCTCCTATTTATCCTGCGCTTCCCGGATGCCACCTTATTTTGGCACTATTTCTCTGAATTCATGCACTGTACATATGAATGCAGAGTTTCTTTTAACGGGACTGTGGTAATAAATGAAATGAGGATTGTACAGATGGAGGGATACTAAGATGGATTCACACCGTAAAATAACGCAAGGTCTCCCGCAATTTCCAGAATCATTATGGAGAGACACTACGGATTTGCCGGCTTTTCCAAAGCTGACTGAAGATATTTCTACAGATGTCGCAGTGGTAGGCGGTGGGATTACAGGAATTACAACAGCCTATCTCTTAAGCAAAGCAGGGTATAAAGTCACGCTCTTGGAGGCAGGGGAAATCCTCAGTGGCACTACGGGTTTTACAAGCGCCAAAATCTCCGCTCAGCACGGATTAATCTATCATCATTTGATCAAGCATTTCGGGGAAGAGAAGGCCCGCCTCTATTATCGATCTAACCATGAGGCTATGAACTGGATCTTACAAACGGCGGAAGAACTTGAAGTGTCTTGCGGTCTGAAACGCGAAGCGGCTTATTTGTACGCAGATGCTGAAGATCATAAAACGCTTAAAGAACTGAAGGATGAGTATAAAGCCTATGAACAGTTGGGTCTGCCTGGTGAATGGCTGGATAACGTTTCTATCCCCCTAATGGCCAGTGGTGCGATTAAATTACCAGGACAAGCCCGCTTTCACCCCCTCCAATATTTGAAGGCCTTGTTAAAGGTTATAGTGGAAAAAGGCGGCGTGATCTATGAGCATACGATGATGGCGGACAAGGTGGAGAAGCACGATAAGCTTACGCTTTTTACGGAAAAGAACGACTATCGGATCAACTGCCGTTACGCCGTGTCGGCTTCTCATTTCCCCTTCTACGATGGAGGTGCGTTATATTTCTCGCGACTGCATGCTGAGCGTTCCTACTGTCTGGCGATCCAACCCGAAACGGATTATGAGGGCGGAATGTACTTAAGCGCTAGCGAACCCACCCGTTCTCTGCGCGCTGTGGAGTGGGAAGGGCGAAATCTGGTTATCGTTGGAGGCGAGAATCATAAGACAGGCCAAGGCATCTGCACGATAGGTCATTATGAGAATCTGGAATTGTTCGCAGGCCACTTGCTGGGCATCAAGTCGATCCCTTACCGCTGGTCGGCACAGGATTTAATCACGCTGGACAGAGTCCCATACATCGGCAAGATTTCGGACAACGAAGAGATTTATATCGCGACCGGATTCGGAAAATGGGGTATGACAAGCGGTACCTTGTCCGCTCAAATCATCTCGGATCAGATTCAGCGCAAAGATAATCCATATACGGAGTTGTACGATCCATCCCGCTTCAAAGCTGGCGCCAGCATAAAGAGCTTCATCGTCCAAAATGCTAATGTGGCCAAGGAGCTAGTAGCGGGTAAAGTTGAAATTGTCCATAAAAAGACAAGCGATTTGAAGGCAGACGAAGGGGCCGTTGTCTTCCACGACGGCAAACGAGTCGGCGCCTACAAAGATCCAGAGGGGAAACTTCATCTGGTGGACAGAACCTGCACTCACATGGGCTGTGAATGCGAATGGAACGACGGTGACCGTTCTTGGGATTGCCCTTGCCACGGTTCCCGCTTCTCCTTCGATGGAGAAGTTTTAGAGGGACCTGCATCGGTTCCGCTGACGAAGCTTTACGAATAAATTCACTTCGTTCGTGAAAATGCTATGTTCACGGAAAATCTGTACAATCACGAAAAATCGCATCTCTTTACATGAAAGTTTTCAATTTGTTTTCTTGGAACGATTGTAAATGCCCTATAGCATTCAGGTATAATAGGACATGAATGAAGCATAAGCTTCAAAAATGTTTAAAGGAGCGTGACGTTAGAGATGGATTTGAGAGGAAAGAGTGTTGTGATTACTGGTGCAGGCAAAGGAATCGGTAAAGCCTTAGCCATGGCACTAGCTAAGGAAGGTGCTAATTTGGGCCTGATCTCCAGAACTTCAGGCGATCTCGAAGCGTTAAAATCAGCCCTAACGGAAGTATACGACGTTAAAGTTAGTATTGCCGTTGCGGATATCGCTGTACGCGAAGAAGCTGAACGAGCAGTTGCTTACCTGCAAAATGAGCTAGGAACATTTGACGCATTAATCAATAATGCCGGAATTGCGAAATTCGGTACTTTGGTAGAAATGGACCCTGCCGATTGGGAAAGTCATATCCAAGTCAATCTTTACGGCACCTATTATGTAACTCGCGCTGCACTGCCAGCTATGATTGAGAAAAATGGCGGGAATATCATCAACATCTCGTCTACAGCCGGAGAGCGCGGCTTCGCGACTGGCTCAGCTTACTGCGCATCCAAGTTTGCACTGATGGGCATGACCGAAGCCCTCGCGCAAGAGGTGCGTAAGCACAACATCCGCGTCGTAGCTTTGACTCCAAGTACTGTTAACACTGGACTAGCTTCCAACGCTGGACTTAAAATCGGTGACGAAGATCGCATGATGCAGCCTGAGGATGTAGCTGAATTGGCGTTAACAGCCTTGAAGCTGCCGGATCGTGTCTTCCTAAAAACAGCAGGACTCTGGACCACTAACCCGCAATAAAAAGGACTGGCTGGTTTTGCACCAGGCTCTGATTGCGGCTTTTTGCAGGAGAATGCTCATGGGAGAGGAGCAGTAGAGCGGATTGGGTGTCCTTGTGCCAGTCAATCCCTTTGGTCTGCTCTTCTCCATACTCTGATTGCACTTTGTGCGATAGAATGCCTCTGGGAGCGGCTGAAATATGGTTTGATTGCACTTTGTACAATCAAACTGGAGAATCCCCCCCCTTTAGGCGATTTAACCACAGTTCTATTGTACAGAATGCGATAGAATGCCTAATGTAGACTGTTTTCAGGCTGTTCTGTTGCACATTCTGCAATCAAACTCCATTTTTGGGGCAAGAGATGGTTACTTTAGCGCCAGATTGGGCAACTGGAGTTTAGAGGTACTTATTTATTCGTTGGTTCTAATAATAATGTTGTGTGCTTGTAGTTACGCTGGGCGCTTCGGCTCTGAACACTACTTGGCGCTCGAATAACAATAGTTGCACTATATACATCTATTCAGCGTAATTAAAGGATCCGTTACACTTTAATTGCACTCTGTGTAACTAAAAGCAAATAATGCTCGACCATTTCCCAGATTCATCTTATTTAGTTGCATAGAATACACTTATCGCTTCATTTCTAACGAACCAGAACTTTTAAGTGTATAAAGTGCAATTAAATATTCAATCTAATGTTTATATATGGATATCACACTACTGAACGGAGGTTGATCTAATATGCTGGTAGTAACAAATACCATTAAGGTTAAAGAAGGTCATGGTGAAGCCATTGCTCAACGTTTCGGAGGAAATAACGGTGTACAGGATATGCCAGGTTTCGTACGCATGGAGGTTTGGCAAGGAAGTGCCAAAGAAGGTGTTGAGGAACTAAAGATCTGCACCATGTGGGAGAACGAGGATGCATTTAAAGGCTGGACCTCCAGCGACTCCTTCCGTCAATCACACCGTGGTGCTGGTGGCAATGAAGCCATTCTTGGTGCTTCGATCGACAAATATAAGCTGATGATCAGCCGAACACCCGGCACCAGTAATTAACTGATGTAGGCCGTATCGTACAATGAATAAAAGTACAACTGCCACGACAATAAAAACAGGGATGTCCTGAGCCAATATGGCTTTGAGACATCCCTGTTTGTTTTTACAGTGTGTTGCTTATTGCTCACTACCACGAGGCAGAGCTTCCTCCACCTCTTGATGTTTCCCCGGCCAGAATGCCCACCGACCAAACAGCGTCGTAATCGCGGGTACAAGGAACGGACGAACTACGAAGGTATCAAGCAGAATCCCTAGAGCGGTAATGATACCAAATTGCACAAGCACCTGAATCGGTAAGCTAGCTAATACAGCAAAAGTACCTGCCAGAATGAGGCCCGCCGAGGTAATTACCGAGCTAGTCTCATTTACACCTTCTGCGATCGCCTGCTTAAGCGGCATGGTTTTACGCTTTTTCCAAATATTCGAGATCATAAAGATGTTGTAATCTTCTCCAAGTGCCACCAGGAATACAAAGGAATAAAGCGGGATCGCTCCCTGAATGGCATCTGCCCCCATCACATAGTGAATAATAATCCAGCCTAAGCCAAGTGCAGAGAAGAAGGAGAGAATGACCGTTCCAACCAGATAAATGGTTGCCACTATGGAACGTAGATATACCAATAACAGCAAGGTGATCAGCCCGATGACCACAGGGATAATCAGATCCGTATCACGATCTCCGATTTTTTTGGTATCATACTGAGTCGCTGTCTGACCGCTTACCCACACATGATCCGCAGGATTCTCAACCCCTACATCAATCAGCGCTTGCTCTGCTGTTGCTAGAAGAGCTGGAATATGCCCCATCGCTTCAAGTGAATAAGGATTGTTCTTAAATTCGAGATCGAAACCCAGAATATCCTTGTTCACAGCACCCGGCTGAGCGTCGGAAACCGTGTCTACATAGGTGAGCCCTCCGAGAATGACTTTGAGATCCTCTCCACTTGCTTGCCCCTTAGTATCAATAATCAGCTTAGCAGGAGCTAGTTCTCCCGGGGAAAACTGCTTACCGATGAGATCAAACCCCTCGCGGGACTCCATATTTTTAGGAAAAGAAGAAAGGATATCATACGTGAATTTGATTCCACTAGAGAACGAAGCCAGAATCCCTAGTCCGATAACGGTCACGCCTACGATAGCCCAAGGCCTGGAAACTACAAATCCGCCAATCCCTTTTTTATGGGAGACTTTTGGTTCTGGAGCAGGTTTGCCTTTAGCCTTGGCCCGTTCAACCTCCATTTGCGGAGTACGCGGAATGAATGGGAAGAACGAGGTCCGCCCGAAGATTGCCAACAGTGCAGGTACAAGCGTTAAGCTGGCAATCCCCATAATGAAAATCGACACGCTGAACGGTATTGCAAAGCGATGATAAGCTCCATACTTAGCCAGCAATAACGCAAACAGCGCGAGCACGACAGTGAAGCCACTCATAGCGATAGCCCCTGAAGCATCGGTAATGGAACGAAGTAGGGCACGACTTTTGCTTTGCTCTATCTTCAGAAGCTGACGGAATCGCGAGATCAGGAATAAACAATAATCCGTACCCGCACCGAACAACAGAACCGTCATGATGGAGACTGCCTGCGAATCTACGGTGATCCAGCCTTCTTGCGCCATTTTTCCAAGAATCGGACTAGTTACACCATAAGCGAATCCAACTGCAATAAGTGGAATAAACGCCAAGATCGGCGAACGATAAATCACTAATAAGAACACCAACACAAGCATAACCGTAGCAATTAACAAGGAAACGTCAGCGTTCTGAAACAGGCCTGAAGCATCTATAGAGATGCCCACTGGACCCGTAACACGTAAACTCAGGTCTTTTCCATCTACCTTAGCCGCGGAGGGGTCTCCACCCGTCTCTGTGTTTATGATCTTCTTCATTTCTGTCACAGCTTCACCGAGCTGATCACTATCTGCCGTTTTATCAAAAAGCACTGGGGTTACCAGTGTACTAAGATCCTCAGATAATGAGGCTTGCAGTGCCTGCGGCGGCAGCTTCCCTAGTGGGGGAACAAAGTTCTGATGGGGTAACGGTTGCTGCTCCAACTTGTTGTATACAGCAGTGATATGTACTAAATCGTCTTGCGAAAGCCCACCTTCTCTATGCCATACGAGCAATGCAGGTACTCCGCTTCCACTTGGAAATTCTTGTTCTGCAATTGCTGTTGCCTGTATTGATTGTGCATCATCTGGGAGATTGGGCGCATTATTAGCAACTTGAGAATTCACTGCAGGCCATAATAGGGTAAGTGCACCTACTAGCACTATCCATACGAGAAGAGTAATCCATTTCGTCTTTTTTCCTGCCACCCATTTACCGTAGCCTGACATTCCCTTCATCCTCTCTTTTATCGTGCAGCCTCAAAAATGAGCCGCGGGTCATTTTTGATTCTATCATACCTATCCTTAAATTTTTAATCAAACCTTTTTTTATTATGAACGCTGCCTTAAGAGATCCCACCACATATAAAATACCCCTCCTTCACATAAATAATCAGCAAAATGTGAAAGGAGGGGTTTATAGTTTGCTATAATTTTTTCTTCACTTCAATTTAGCCTGCGTCCAAATCACCTTCGGAGAACTGACTGTTGTAAAGATCAGCATAGAATCCGCCTTGTGCAAGCAGTTCCTCGTGGTTGCCCTTCTCGATTACACTACCTTGATTCATAACAAGGATCAGGTCGGCATCTCGAATCGTCGAAAGACGGTGAGCAATTACGAAGCTGGTTCTGTTTTGCATCAATGCCTTCATTGCTTTTTGAATTAATAATTCTGTCCGTGTATCGACACTGCTTGTTGCTTCATCAAGGATAAGGATCGATGGATCGGCCAGAATCGCACGAGCAATTGTAATCAGTTGCTTCTGCCCTTGTGAAATGTTAGAAGCTTCTTCATTTAACACCGTATTGTAGCCAAGCGGAAGTGTGCGAATAAAGTGATCGGCATGAGCAGCCTTGGCCGCACGCACCACATCAGCTTCTGAGGCACCTTCACGACCATAAGCAATATTATCACGGATCGTACCATTGAACAGCCAGGTATCCTGAAGCACCATACCAAATTTGCTGCGCAGATCACTCCGTTTCATATCAGTAATGTTCACACCATCAATGATAATTTCCCCATCGTTGAGCTCGTAGAAACGCATCAACAGGTTAATCAAAGTGGTTTTACCAGCACCAGTAGGACCGACAATCGCTATAGTCTGACCTGGACTAACCTCAATATTCATGTCCTCAATCAGAATCGCATCTTCTTTATATCCAAATTTCACATGACGGAACTCAACGGAACCTTCCGGAGTACCTTCATCAAGCTTCGCAAGTGTAGTATTAACTTCCTTAACTTCCTCTTCTTCATCCAGAAGTTCAAATACCCGTTCTGCAGAAGCGATAGTGGATTGAATAATATTGGCAATATTAGCCGTTTGTGCAATCGGCTGGGTGAACTGACGGGAATACTGAATAAAAGCTTGAATGTCCCCGACATCGATCATTTTTTTAGTAACAAAGATACCGCCGACTACACAAATCATTACATAACCCAAGTTACCAATAAACATCATGAGCGGCATAATCATACCGGACATGAATTGGGCACGCCAGCCTGAATCATAAAGCTTATCATTAATTTCATCGAAATCCTTAAGGGATTGCGGCTCACGACCAAATGCTTTAATAATCCGGTGACCTGTATACATTTCTTCTACATGACCGTTCAACTGACCAAGCGATTTCTGCTGTCCGACAAAGTAAGTCTGCGAACGCTTGGAGATAGCCATAATTACAACGAAGCTGAGTGGCAATGTAACAATTGTAATCAACGTCAGCCATGGGCTGATGGTAAGCATCATTACGATGACACCGATAATGGTGACAATAGAAGTAATCAGTTGAGTTAAGCTCTGTTGCAGTGTAGTACTGATGTTATCCACATCATTCGTAGAACGGCTTAGAATTTCCCCATGGGTACGCGAATCAAAATATTTCAAAGGCAACCGTTCCAGCTTACTGTTAATCTGCTCACGCATGTCGAAAACGACCTTCTGAGCTACACCAGCCATTACATACTGCTGAATATAGCTGAACAGAGCACTAAGCAAATACAGACCGGCAAGTATGATCAGGATATCATTAATGTATCCAAAATCAATGGAGGCTCCCTCAACACCCATTAATTTGCCGTAAGCACCTTCGAACAGTTTAGTTGTTGCTTTACCCATAACTTTAGGGCTGAAAATACTGAATACAGTACTGGCAATAGCCATAACCAAAACGATGATTAATTGAACCATACGAGGTCTTAAATACTTAATCAGACGACGAAGTGTACCCTTAAAGTCTTTAGCCTTTTCTGCAGGCATCCGCATGCCAGGGCCGCCACCAGGTCCAGGACCTTTATGGGCGCGCGGAGCAGCAGGTTTATTGTTTTGTTCGCTCATGCTATTTCCTCCTCTGACAGCTGCGAGGATACGATCTCGCGGTACACATCACTGCTCGCGAGCAGTTCACGGTGAGTGCCCATTCCGGCGATTTCACCCTCATCAATAACAATAATCCGGTCGGCATCCATAACGGTACTAACCCGTTGAGCTACGATTAGAACAGTGGATTCCGTGGTTTCATCTTTGAGTGCCGCGCGAAGCTTAGCATCTGTTTTGAAATCAAGTGCAGAGAAGCTGTCGTCAAACAGATAAACTTGAGGTTTTCTCACAAGAGCACGTGCAATGGACAACCGCTGTTTCTGACCACCGGAGACATTACTTCCGCCTTGAGCAATTTCAGAATCAAACCCATCTTTCATGGCTGACACGAAATCGTAGGCCTGAGCTACCTTGGCTGCATGAATAATTTCTTCATCGGTAGCATCCTCTTTACCGTAGCGAATGTTTTCGTTAATCGTACCTGAGAACAATACCGCTTTTTGAGGAATGTAACCAATTTTGCTCCGTAGCTCTTCTTGTGTCATTTCACGTACATCTACCCCGTTCACACGAACCGCACCTTCATTGACATCATAGAACCTTGGAATCAAGCTAAGCAGCGTAGATTTACCCGAACCTGTACCGCCGATAATGGCAGTAACTTCACCCGGACGAGCACTGAAGCTAATTTTCGAAAGTGCAGGTTGTTCCGCACCAGGATAAGAAAAGGAAACATTATCAAATTCAACAAAACCACGCATATGATCACGGCCATCTTTTTTAGTAGCTTGAGCCGTTGTTTGCAATTCACTCTCTGAAGGATCTGTGAACTCCGGCCGCATATCGAGCACTTCATTGATACGCAAGGCAGAAGCTGAAGCACGAGGAATCAACACGAACATCATCGATACCATAATCAGGGAGAACATAATTTGCATCGCATATTGAATAAATGCCATCAGTGAGCCGACTTGTAAATCGCCGTCACCAATCCGGATCCCACCAAAGTAAAGAATTGCGATCATGGAAAAGTTCATAACAATCATCATAAGCGGCATTAAACCGGCCATAATTTTATTTACTTTGATCGCTGTGTCTGTCAGATCACGGTTAGCCTCGGAGAAGCGCTTATTCTCATGATCAATTCGGTTAAATGAACGGATAACACGGATACCTGTCAAATGTTCACGCAGCACCAGATTTAATTTATCCAGCTTAACCTGTATCGCTTTAAACAACGGTAATCCCTTCATCCCGATGAAGAAAATTGCGCCTACGAGTACCGGAATTACTACTACGAAGATCAAGGATAATTTCGCATCTTCAGAAACCGCCATGATGATACCACCAATCATCATCATCGGTGCACCAATCATCATACGCAGCATCATGGTAAGTACAGTCTGCACCTGCGTAATATCATTCGTTGTACGTGTAATTAAGGATGCAGTTCCGAGCTTATCGAACTCATGCAGCGTAAAATTCTCTACATGGTTAAACACACGAGCACGGGTAAGTTTACCGAACCCCGCTGCCACTTTTGCCGATAAG
The DNA here is from genome assembly GCF_041956825.1 of Paenibacillus sp. RS8. Lineage (NCBI taxonomy): Bacteria > Bacillati > Bacillota > Bacilli > Caryophanales > Paenibacillaceae > Paenibacillus > Paenibacillus sp. RS8. The sequence continues at coordinate 1,148,140 of NZ_CP168131.1, forward strand.
TAACTGGCAATGACTGAACATAACGCCCCGCCCCCTGCAACTAGAAGCATGAAGCTACCTATTTTCCAAATATAAGTACGGTCCCCTTGAACAATCCCTTTGTCCACGATGTCGGACATCAGCGTAGGGAGGTATAAGTCGCCCATGGACTGCAAGAACACAAGAATTAATACAGCACCAATAGCTACTCGAAATGGCTTCAGTTGTTTAAATAATTTAATCAAGCTTCTCATCTCCGTTCATTTGTAGCCTATCCCAATTAGGTGGCGGATTATCCTCAACGAATGCATGTACTTTCAGCAACAGTTCTGTGAGCTGCTTAGTCTCTTTTTCACCTAAGTACTGTACGAGCTCATCAAGCATTGCATCTCTATATTGCTCTGCTCTTCGTGTGAGTTTTTTTCCGCTCTCCGTCAATTTCACGCGTACGACTCTCCGGTCCGAAGGATCTGCGTGTCTTTCCACCATTTGTTTCGCCTCAAGACTATTAATCAACTGCGTAATAGTTGGAGGTGTGAATCCGAGAAGTCGGCTGATCTCAGATATCTTTAGACCCTCATCATCAGAATGATTCCATTTTTCAATGCATATCATTAAAGTCATCTCACTCGGCTTATGGCCTTCAACACCCTTGTGCCATTGGCCTTTATGCAGCCTTTTCATCGCCGCAAAAAGCTTGTGTGCGACTGAATTTTCAGTATCTTCTGTATTTCCTCCGTTTATCCCAATTTCCTTCACCTCTAATTTAGTTAGGTCAACTAATTATTAAATACTATATTATTTAGGCTACCTAATTATATTTCCGGTGCAACGCTTTGTCAAACTTTGAATACGCTATCAATTATTACGAAAAAGAAAACTCCCAAGCTCAAGGGCAAGGGAGTCCAGTTTCGTATATGTATTACTCTTTATTATAAAAATACTGAATAGATTGATTTAATCCTAGTACAGTGCTCCGTGCTCGTAAGTGGTGATACCTCCGTTGTTTCCAGAGCCAACTGGTCCAACAATAATGAAGCTAAACAATGCTAACACGCTGACCATCATCAATAGTGATTTTTTCATTTTTTCTCACCCCCTTTACTAATTCTCTATATCTATCCTGTTGAGTAACAGTGGCATAATCTCTGTTTGTCTCGAACAAAGTAACACAATTAATAAAGTCTTTTCCGTTGTTCTGTCTTATGGCCAACTCCAAACACTGAATAATATAATCCACACCTATATTATATTGTTTAAGGTTTATACGATACATGGCCACTTGATAGTACAATCGATACAAGCGATCTACATTATTTGGTTCCTGGTATTGCTCAAACCTCTGCATCTCCCGCGAGAACCGTGTGAGCACACTTTCAGCAGAGAAGCCGTAACGATTGGCAGAATCCATAATAGTAATAAGTCCTGCAAGTATCTCACCCGGATTATCTGCTAAAAAAGCAGTATATGAAGGCAAGACATTTACATTTCCCACCAGCATCTCCAGTGTAAAACTATTCGCTTTTGCAAATAACCGAAAATGCTCTACAGCTTCTAGACCTTTCTCATCCAGCATTTCGAACCAGCCAAGTTCCGCATAACCTGCTGTATACTTCTTAGCCTCTTCATATTGACCTTGCTTGGTTAGTGAAATCGCTTTGAGTAGATATCCATGACCATAATACACAACGAGGGGACGCTCAGTACTAAGTTCTTCGCGACGTCTGTCTTCCTTTATTCGAAGTTGTCCACGATAAACAGCGTTAGCCAAGGATCTCAGCTCATCCGCAAATCCTTCCATCTGCTTCCATCTGCGTAGATCGAAACATAATTGTGTCAGCCTTAACAATCCATCTAATTGCATGTTTTCTGGCAGACGGCCTCTAAAAGGCCCGAAAGTAATTACTCCGCGTAACTTCTCATCTGTATCGACAATTGCCTTAACTGACATAAAAATACGAAAATGACTGATTGCAAGGCGTTCAGAGTAACTATCAGATTCATTTTCTGCTACAACCTTGTAGAAAAACATGGATTCATCTATTCTACCTTTATTAAACAATTTTTCGGCTATCGAATAAACGATATCTAGCGATTTAGGATATTCCAATAACTTGCTTAATGTTTCATCAATGCATTGCTGCTTACCTAGTTCAGCGCAACGTATTAAAAAAGGCTCCACCCTGCGGCGGGAGACCTTCTCCTCATTGAAACATTCATCAACATACAACGGATACAACCAACCATCAGGAAAACCAAAGGCTTTAATGATTGCATCTATTTGTCCCAAGGACATAGGCTTCGGCGGATTCCCATGCAGAATTGCACTGAGACTTCCTCGATTCAGGCCACAAATTTTTGAGAAAGAGGCGAGATTATGGCCGGAGCGGGACAGATTTTTCTCAATTTCTGAGCGTATAGTTGTTAACTTTCCCTCCACTCGGCACCCCCAAAGTTCGACTTGAAAAGATTCTATTAATTGACATTATAGGTGAAAGTTATGGATTGTACAACCAATAGATTGTACGACAAAAAGAGGAGCGTATTTCTCTCCTCTTTATCGGTTGGATCTTCGTAATAGTGTAATTCTATGGATGTATCGAAGTTTAACTTATTGTAATAGCGGCTTTTGAGCTTCTGCCGTAGGGCGTTGCGCCTGACTTGCGACTACGCAAATTCTCCATCATCTTATGTTGTGCCAGCAAAATATAACTGTCCAATCGCTCGCTTAGCTCTAATACTGCATGGTCACTAAGACTCCGTTGCTCCGCAACTTCCAGCAATTCACATCTAAGGCTCTCTATAGTCACAAACAGTTCATCTTCTCTGTAGTCTCTTCTATAAATATTCTCGGAAGAACCTTGATATAATGTCACAACTCTCTCCTTCTCTCTATCAACTTCTCCACCTATCATAATCCATGATACCAAAAAACATATTTTCAAAAAAAAAGAAAAAAATGCATTGTATCTACAATAATAAAATCGCTATTTATTTAGAGTGATCCATTGAATCTCAGGGAAGTTCATTAGGGTACTGTTCTCTCAGTAGTCCCTTTGCAAAGGAAATCCATTCACGTGCTGCAAAAGATAAGTAACGGTCTCTACGCCATGCCATAGCAATCTGCCATGGAATTACCGGATCTGTCAAAGGAATGACTACCAATCGCGAGCGGTCCATGTCACGGCAAATGGTTTCCGGTAATAATGCGATCCCCATTCCCGCGGCTACCATCTTGCTGATTAAATCCCATTGTGAACTCTCATATATCACCTTCGGCTGAAATCCAGCCTTCACACATTCCGTAATAATCCGATCATGCAGCGTGAAATCCTCTCGAAATAGCACGAACTCCTCTTCTGCCAGCTCACTTAGCGGAACAAGCTCCGCCTCGGCCAGTCGATGTCCCATAGGCAAAATAAGATTCAGCTTCTCTTCAACAAAGGTGAAACAATGAAGTTTGGCTGTATCCACAGGCAACACGACCATTCCAATATCCAGCAGTCCCGTTTCTACATCTTCCTCCACTTTTTTGGCCCCATCTTCATGGAGACGAATCGTAACCTGTGGATAACGTTTATGAAATTGACCAATCACCGATGGAAAAAAGCTCGCCCCTACCATTGGAGGTAAGCCTATGCGGATGTGACCCTGCTCCAGATTTCGTAAGTTATCCAGTTCGGAAGACAAGCTAGCGAAAGACTCCACGATATTTTGCGCTTTGGTGAACAGAATTTCCCCCGCGTCTGTAAGTCTTATACTTTTTCCTTCACGGTAAAACAAGTCTGCCTCTAGTTCGGTCTCCATATTCCGGATCATTTTACTGATTGTAGGCTGTGTTATATATAGTGATTCAGCAGCTCTTGTGAAACTTCTCATTCTTGCTGCTTGAACGAAATATTCTAATTGCCGGATATCCATTATTTCGCCTCCTAATCCATAGACAAAAGGAATGTCACTTATTCGATCTATTCATTTTACCTATGAAAACAATTGATGTAAACTTTCATTATCATGAAAGGAGCGAAGCCTTATGAAAAAGATTGTTATAGGCTTGCTGCAGGTAGCGGGACTTACATTATTCTCTTTACTTATCAATGCTGTGACCCCATTATTGCATATCCCTATTCCCGGAAGCATACTCGGAATGATTATATTGTTTCTCCTGCTTGAGTTCGGTGTTATTCGTCTGAATTGGGTAGAGGTTGGCGCTTCTTGGTTACTCGCCGAGCTCCTACTGTTCTTCATTCCATCGGCTATAGGTGTAATGAAATACGCTAATATTCTGGAAACGGATGGATTACGCATTCTTGCCGTTGTCGTCTTGGGCACTTTTGTTGTAATGGCCAGTTCCGGATTACTTACCAGTAGAATTTATAAAGCGAAGGAGCGGAAAGGATCATGTTAAACGCTCTGCTGTTCTTTGGTCTCACGGTCGCGGTATATTTACTCGCGAAACGTATCTATGCTTCTACTGGTAAAGTCTACACCTCTCCATTAATCATCACACCGGTGATTATGATCGTCATCCTGCTCATAACCGGCATTACTTATGACTCTTACAATGCGGGAGGAAAATGGCTGACGGATTTGCTGCAACCGGCAACCATGGCCTTCGCCATCCCTTTGCATAAGAACTTCAAGGTACTCAAAAAGCACGCCGCCGAAATTGCGGCAGGCGTGCTATCAGGGACGATAGTTGCGGTGATCTCTTCCATTCTGCTCGCCAAATGGCTGCATGTTAGCGGCGATCTGGCAGCTAGTCTGGTACCACGTTCGGTAACTACACCGATCGCTATGAGCATCTCGCAAAGTATCGGCGGTGTACCAAGTATTACGGCAGTCTTCGTCATTATTACCGGGATACTTGGCACAATGATGGGCCCTACTGTACTTCGTATCTTCCGCATTGAGAATGAAATTGCGCGCGGTGTATCGCTGGGAACCGCTGCACATGGTACAGGAACATCCAAAGCCTTCGAGCTTAGTTCACTGACCGGAACCATCTCCAGTATTGCGATGATTCTGTCTGCGCTGTTATCTATCGGCGTGGCGCCAGCTTTGCTCGCGATATTCCTCCACTAGGCTAACCCAGCTTGGGCCAAGGGCATGTCTCTTTAGTACATCTAAAGTAGCATGTCCTTTTTCTATGAATTGAACCTTAGAACTTAACAGGCAATCCGCTTTGCGCTGAATCGTAGGCTGCACAGGTGACTTTGAGGGTTTTGTATCCATCCTCATAGTCGCATAAAATGCGCGAGCGATCGCCCGTCCGTACAGCATGTATGAAGGCTTCACTTTCTACTAAATATGGGTTTCCTGTATTCTCAAATTCGGTACTATTGCCGCTTCGCACTTCCAAGAGACGATCCGGGTTCCAGTCCAAAAGTCCCCGATCATTATAGAAGCTAAGACCTACACTTCCCACCTCATCAGGTAAAACGCATGTATTTGAAATATTAGCAATAATTCCATTTTCAAGCTTCAAGGATACGGTGCCTACATCTGCCACGCTCACACCTTCATGCTGCTCATGCATAATCCGGTTTCCGAACATGCCGTAGACTTCCTTTACTTCTCCGGCTAGATAGCGCACCAAATCGACGATATGTGTAGTCTGCTCTGTGAATTGTCCTCCGGATTGCTTCTGATCACGCCACCAAGCTACGCCTGGCATGCCGCCCATCCATTGCCCCATAATCATACCGACCTTGTCACCACGCAAAGTTTCTTTCAGACGTTTAATGTTCTCCTGATAGCGAAAATGATAGCCTACCGAGGTTAACAAATTATGTTCTTTGATATCCTGAAGTAGGCTTGCGGGAATTTCAGTAGTCATACTAAGCGGTTTTTCTATAAAAAAGGGAATATCCCTCTTGATTAATGATCGTTCGATCGCGCCATGAGATTGTGGAGGCACACAAATATAAACAGCATCGAGATTCTCCGCATCCAGCATCTCCGTAATATCACCATATCCAGCAGCATCGTATGGGCGTGCCATATCTTCGCCTTTAGCCTTACTGCTTCCGCAGACCGCCTGCAAACGGACATCATCCATCTCTGCCAGCAAATCAGCATGTACCTTAGAGAACCAGCCCGTACCCACAATACCCACTTTTAATGTCATTCTTTTTCCTCCTGCCGATTGATTATGAATACCTTTTCATAGATTATACCCTCTTATGAGCGGATAAGATAATCTCTCCATTCCTCGGGAAGCAAATGCATATAAGGACTCTGCAAAAAGCGATCATCTGCAAGCACAATAATGCCTGTGTCCGTCTCGCTGCGAATCAACCTGCCTCCGGCTTGCAATACCTTGCACATTCCCGGGTAGACATAGGCATAATCAAAGCCATTCTTACCTTTGCCATTAAAATACTGACGCAGTAGATTACGCTCAAGACCTAGCTGTGGCAGACCCACACCGACAACCATTACCCCGTTAAGACGGTCTCCCGGCAGATCCACACCTTCTGAAAAAATCCCACCTAGTACAGCAAATCCTAACAGCGTCTCGTCATTATCCGGACGAAATGAAGCTAAAAAGCTTTCTCTAGCCTGCTCACTCATGCCCGTGTCCTGTATCAAAGTCCGTATTTCAGGGTAATTCTCCGTAAAGGCTTGATATACATTTTGCAAATAAAGGTACGATGGAAAAAACACCAGATAATTACCCTTCTTAGAAACCATTTGGTTCAACGCCCGAGTCAACGGAAGGAGGGACGCTTCCCGGTCATGATAACGTGTCGAGACGGGCAGCACAGTCACCTCCCACTGCTCCTTCTGAAAAGGAGATGAGACGGTTAAACTATAATCTTCCTCCACTGCACCAATCATATCCCGATAGTACGATAATGGAGAGAGCGTAGCAGAGAACAGAATCTGACTTCGAAAGCTCTTGGACATTTGCCGGAGCAAATGCGAAGGGTCCAAATTGAATAGCTTGAGATACACATCACCGCGCCGTACCTCAGCATAGGTTATGTAGCGTTCATCGTAAGTTTTAAAGGTGCGAAGCATCCCTTGCACTGAAAAATACGTATCCAGGAGAACATTCTCACCTTCTGCTTCCCCATTCAGGGGAACAATGCTGGTGCTTGGATGTATAAGCTCCTGTTCCGCTTCCAAGGAGAACGTCTCAAGCAAAGTGGGTAACTCCTCTGGGAACGCAGCCCATTGTCCCTGCCCCTCATCATTACATATTTTACGAAGGGAGATGAAAAAGGCATTCACCGATTTAGCTGCAGCACTCAAATTTCCGTTAACACCCTTGTACTGACGCTGGAGCTCTAGAAAAGGCGCCTTCAGCAAAGAGGCGGAGAACATCTCCCTTCCTCGGTCTACCAGATTATGTGCTTCATCTACTAGAAGCACCGTTTCTCTCTTTCTTTCTTCCGTTAGCCGTTTCAGGCTGATCCGAGGATCATATATATAATTGTAATCACAGATCACCGCATCGCAGGCATAGGCAGCATCCAACGAGAACTCAAACGGGCACACTTTATGTTTGTGAGCATACATTGCTATGGTGTCTTTGCTCATCAATGTCTCATGCTCTAGCAAATCCATTACCGCATCGTTAATCCGATCATAATAGCCATCCGAATACGGACAGGAATCCTTACCGCAAATCCCTTCCTCTCGGAAACAGGCCTTCTCTTTAGCGGTAAGTGTGATGACATGCAGCTGAAGTCCCTGCTTCAGCAGCAGCGATATAGCTTCCTGCGCGGCAAAACGGGTAACCGTCTTAGCCGTTAAATAGAACAATCCTTTAGCTTGTCCTTCGCCCATTGCTTTTAGGACAGGGAATAAGGTCGACATAGTTTTTCCGATACCAGTGGGCGCCTGAGCGAACAGACTGACCTTTTCCACAATGGATTTGTACACCGCTCCGGCAAAATGCCGTTGACCCTTTCGATAGGAAGGAAACGGAAAACTCAACTCACGAAGGCTCTGCTCTTTTTTTGTATCATGACGAACCATCATCTCGGCATATGGAGCATATCTGGCCACAGTCTCATTAGCGAATGAGGTCAATTCTTCTAAAGACAACGTTCGGTACAAGCTTTTTTTCTCATCCGTTGCCCGGTGGACATAGGTAAGCTTTACCTGTATAGAGGAATGCTCCTGCTCCAGTGACACCATATATGCGTACATCAGTGCCTGTGCCCAATGTACCTCATGTCCTTCGTCCAGCATATCCAGCGGTCCGGAGGTTGATTTGATTTCTTCTACCGTAAGACTCCCATCCTCCGAAATAAGCAAACCATCACAGCGCCCATCTACTATATAGAGTAAGCTACCATAAGGGATTTCTGTTCTCAGATAGACCTCCTTGCGGTCGCCTTCTTTATATTGCTTTTGAATCTTCTGATGAATTCGTGTACCTTCAACCATAGAGGCAGTGCCATGAAATCCAGACTCAATACTACCGCTGCGGAAGACATACTCAACGAGAGTTCTAACGGATAGAGTGACTGTATGATCCATCAATCCTCGCCTCCCTTAATTAGCTATATATTCTTTTTATTCCCAATGTCTATTTTGGTCCTTTAATCGTTATATAACTCCATGTGATAGCATAAACATGATCTTTCACCCATGTCTATTCAAGTTTACGCGCTCCACAAAGCTTATACTTGTATTTTCGTTTTTTGACTTTCTCCAGCTAGCCCTGCATAATAAATTTTATTACTATGGAGTCACTTTGTCTTGACGCTGTTTCGTCCTATTTGGGAAATGGCGTTTTATCATGTAGAAAGAGGGGGAAGCTGTGTCATCCTTTAATATTAAACGTTGGATCATTAAACCTTTTGTGTTTTTCACAATACTTTTTATTCTAAAAGCATTTTTGGCTTGGGGCGTCATTTTTGATGATGTACTGCCTTGGAAGTCATTATTGACAGAAATCCCTTTTGCCTGGGCACTCTTCTGTATTATTGAGCGGTTCGCATCCAAACGAAAGCTTGGATATTACATGACAGTCAATTTATTAGTAACAGCTATCTTTTTCGCAGCTATCATGTATTTTAAATATTATGGGGTCATTGTAACTTACCATGCGGCGGAGCAAGTGAATCAAGTCACCGCCGTCAGCAACAGCGTATTCTCACTAATGGATCCTTACTACCTGCTGATTTTTACAGATATCATTGTCCTAGGAGGCTATTTCTTCTTTAATAAGAAAGGCCGGGTCTATAAGAAAGAAAATATCAACCGTCGTAACGGAAAAATAAAATATAGTGTTCTATTCGCAGTCTCACTTGGTATATGCTTGTTCAACATTTTGCCTAATAAGGCTAGTATGAACGAAATTAAGAAAGCTCAGGAGATGGGTATTCTTAATTATGAAGCCTATACGATTTTTGCGAAAGAAGAACCGGAGCTTGTGCAATCAAGTGATATTACACAGGATGCCATCAACCAAGTGAAGGGGATTGATACTGCGGCTAGTTCTCCACTTCATGGCACGGCTAAAGGCAAGAATCTAATTATCATTCAATTGGAATCCTTCCAGAACTTTTTGCTGGGCCTTAAGCTAGACGGGCAAGAGATCACACCGAACTTGAACAAGGTGATGAAGGATAGTCTCTACTTCCCTAATTTCTATCAAATGGTTGGTCAAGGGAATACGTCAGATGCGGAGTTCGTAGTGAACACTTCCGCCTACATCCCTCCACGTGGAGCGGCAACCATGTCTTATGTGGATAAGGTGCTTCCAAGTCTGCCGCGCTTGCTTAAAGACAATGGCTATCAGACCGCAACCTTCCACACCAATGTCGTAGAGTTCTGGAACCGTGGTGAGCTGTATGACTCGCTGGGCTTCGACCATTATTATGATCGTAAGTTTTTCGGTGAAGATGATGTTTTCTTCTTTGGGGCTTCTGATGATACGCTATATAGTAAAACAGCCGACAAGCTAAAAGAGATGAATAGCGAGGGTCAACCTTTCTATGCTCAGATCATTTCGATGTCAGCGCATCATCCATTCACGATCCCTGAGGAAAAATACCGCATGAAGCTACCAGAGCGTTACGAAGGTACTTTTGTAGGTGATTATATCCGTTCCCAGAACTATGCCGATGATGCTTTTGGACATTTCGTAGAAAAGCTTAAAGCAAACGGCGTATGGGACAACAGCGTGATCATGATTTATGGTGATCATATGGGATTGCCAATTTATTCTCTCGATCATGATGATAAACAATTAATGACTGAAATCTATGGTCATGAATATACCTATGCGGATATGTTAAACATTCCGCTGCTCATTCATGCAGGAGACAACACAGCACCACAGACCTTAGAACAAGTCGGTGGCGAAGTGGATATCATGCCAACTGCTGCCGGTCTTCTTGGAATTTCATTAGAGAACAACCTAGTCTTCGGTCAAGATCTACTCAGTCAGACTTATAATTTGCTACCAGAGCGATATTATTTACCTTCTGGTTCTTTCATCTCCAACTCGGGTCTGCTTATTCCGGGTAACAGCTTTGAAGATAATACCCAATATCCTATTTACAATGGAAAAGCACCGACTGCCACTGAGGATGAATACAATCGAGCATTGAGACTTCTTCAACTTTCCCATAGCTACATTACGCAGCTGCCAGACAAACCAATTAAACCCTAAGCCATCATAAGATACGTATTACAAAAGAAGGCCACCTTCTCTCCGGAGAAGGTGGCCTTCTTTCTGTATCTATAGAGCCAGAGATTTACCGTTTCTGATCCTCGATCATACGGTAGTATTCCGCAAACTTTTGCAGCTCTTCCGGCTTCAGTATAGATAAATGCTCAGCAAGCAACTGTTTTGAACGGAAATGTCCTTCTTCAAGTATTTGCTGACCTTGCTCGGTGATGGTCACCACAACCGCTCTCCGGTCCGATCCATCCGTCTCACGCTTAATAAAACCCAGCGCTTCCAGGCGATCGAGCATCACAGTAATGGCACTGGATTTGACCTCCATAGACTCCGCCAGTTGTACCACCCGCGACTTTTTCTCTTTCGCTACTATATTTAACAGACCCATCTGAGGTACGGTAAGTCCAAGTTCTTTATGCAATGACATTTGAGACATTATCTTACGCTGTACTCTCCACATAGATAATCCAAGACGCTCTATTAACGGATCTAATTGATGCGGCATCCTTAATTCAACTCCCAATCCGTTTTTAATAACTCAAGCGTACCACTAGAACTGGTTAGGATTCAATGCTTTTGTCTACTAAAGATTTCATAATCACGTTTATTTCCATAATTTTACCACCAATTTACAATATCCGACACAAAAATACTATATTCCATGTAAGGTTCTAGGCCTAACGATACGCTATAATCGTAGCAGTGAGAGCGATTGTCACCGAAAACATAATTTGTCAAGGTTGGTGCAAAGAATGAAATTGGCAACTAAATTAACTTGGATGATGTTCATCGTGTTACTTCTTGTTGGATCATCCATCGGGTTCTTCGGATACCGTACTGCGTACAAGCAAGTAGACGAAGCTGCAGGTATTGAATTGGTAGGATGCGCCAATATTACAACCGGGCTGATTGACCCATCAGACATTACCGCATTAATTGCAGGAGATCAAAGCAAACTGGAGGCTGTCGAGGACCGGATCGGTTGGATTGTGGCACATAAGGCTATTTTTAAAGAGGCGTTCATTTTATCGCTAGATGGAAAGATCCTCGCCGCAGATTCAAGCTTCAAAGCAAGAGGTTATAAAGCAGGCGACACTTTTTATTTCTCAGATGAAGAGAAGCAAATGATTACTAAGTCTAAGCATTCCGCATACTCCAAGGTTTATACATACGAAGGTACCTCACTCAAGACGGGCTACGGCCCCATCTATCAAGATCATGACCCCTCCAAGCCTATAGTCGCTCTAATGGCTATTAACTTCGATGGCCCGTTAATTCAAGAACGGACCCGAGACATCATTGTTCAGCCTTTTATTATCGGGACTTCCATTCTAGTTATTGCTATTGTGGCAGCATATCTCTTAATCCGCCGAATGGTAAGTCCACTAACGAAGCTATCCAGAGGCGTAAATCTTGTTGCACAGGGTGATCTTACTCATGATCCTATTTCATTCAACAGCAAGGATGAGATTGGTACACTAGCTCGAAATTTCAACGGCATGACGCAGAGCTTGCGCATGCTCATTACCGAAGTTAATGAAACCTCCATGCAGGTGGCGTCTTCATCCGAAGAGCTCTCTGCCAGTGCACAGGAAACTAACCGTGCTGGTGAGTACAGTGTCAACGTTTCGATTGAACTTGCCGATGGAGCTAATACACAATTGCAAAATTTGGAGGGTGGATATAAGTCTGTACAAGACTTGTCACACTTCATTACAGAGATTGCAGGAAATGCTGATAACGCAATGAATAATGCTACCAGTAACGCCGAAAAGGCTCGTACAGGTCGAGAAGCAATGGATTCTACTACACAACAGATGGGCATCGTCAGTGACAGCATCACTGATTTAGCTGTCATTATTGAAACCTTGGGCGGCTACTCCAAGGAAATTGAGAATATTGTGGGCACGATTGCGAGCATCGCAGAAGAAACCAACCTGCTGTCGCTGAATGCAGCCATTGAAGCCGCAAGAGCCGGAGAAGAGGGAAGAGGCTTTGCAGTAGTTGCACAATCCGTACGCAAGCTTGCCGAGCGATCCGCCCAATCAGCTGCTCAAATCGGACAACTCGTAAGCATCATCGTAAATCAGATGGACCAAGCAGGAGAAACCATGAAGCGCTCTACAGAAGAGATGGATCAAGGCCGGGAATTAATCGTAACAGCAGGTCAATCCTTCTCCGAGATTGAGATGTCTGTCTCTGGGATGGCTTCACAAAGTCAGCAGATTTCCGGAACAGTCCGCGAGCTAGCCTCCATCTCCGATGGTCTCGTTACTACTCTACAGAATATTGTAGACGTCGCTAATCAGACAGCAAGCGGTGCAGAAACCTTATCCGCATCCTCACAAGAGCAGCTCGCAGCAATGGAAGAAGTGGAATCGGCTGCTGGTTTCTTGTCTTCGTTAGCGGAGAAGCTGCAGATTCTTATCGAACGTTTCAAAGTATAATCTTTATTCATGTAAGTTCTTAACCTTAAAGGGGCTAGCGACCAAGCAGAGAAATTCTGCTTGGTCGCTAGCCCCTCTTCTATGTATTGAGATTACGACGCTGCCGTATTCGCTATAAACCACTCACCCAGCTCATGTACAGGCATCGGCCGGCCGTAATAATAACCCTGCATGACTCTACAACCCAGTGATTTCAGCAATTCAATCTGCTCTGGTGTCTCCACACCTTCCGCCACGACTTCCATATTCAGATGGGTCGCAATCGAAATAATATTGCTGATAATAGCTTTCTTGGAGTGCATCTTGCTGTTACGAATAAATACTTGATCAATCTTGAGTGTGTTGACTGGGATCTCATCCAAATTACCAAGGGAGGAGAAGCCTGTCCCAAAGTCATCCAATGATACTCTTACTCCAAGCATCCGAAGTCTGGACAACTGCGCAACCGTCTCTTTCATGTTATGCATCGCAATGGACTCTGTAATCTCCAGTTCGAGGAAGTGTGGTTCTAATTCTGAACATGTGAGTGCTTCCGATACAACATCGTATAGACTTCCATCCTCAAACATCCTTGCGGACATATTAATTGATACCGGTACGTTAGCTATCTCTTCCTTATGCCAGAACTTGTTCTGGCTGCACACATCATGCAGCATCCAATAGGTAATCGGAACGATTAGTCCGGTTTCCTCTGCAATAGGAATGAATTCAGCTGGTGAAATGATCCCATGCTCTGGGTGTCTCCAGCGCAGCAATGCTTCAAGACCTACAGTAACATTCATATAGGAATCCCATTTGGGCTGATACACCACCATAAACTCAGAACGAGCTAACGCTTTACGAAGATCTTTTTCTAGCGACATCCGTCGCAGCTGATGGCGATTAGCTTCCTGATCAAACACACTGAACTTGTTCTTACCCGAATCCTTAGAAGTATAAAGAGCCGTATCCGCAGCTTTCATTAGCGTTGAGCGATCAGTCCCATGCAAAGGTGTCATACTGATTCCAATGCTTGCAGTAACATAGAGCTCGTTGCCCTGAATACGATAGAATCTCTTAAGTTCATGCATAATACGTTCTGCCTCTAACTGCGCATTTTCCAGCGTGCAATCTGGGAGAGCAATCAAGAATTCATCGCCGCCTAAACGGAAGACCTTCCCCTTATCTCTTACAGAACGAATTAATCTTACAGCAACCTCCTGTAGTAGCATATCCCCTATATCATGTCCAAGCGTATCGTTAATCGATTTAAAGCGATCCAGATCCACAAAAAAAACAGCACCCGATCTACTTCCGAAAAATTCATTTTTAAAATAGTGTTCCAATCCATGTCGATTCGGCAGCTCTGTTAATGAATCTTGATAGTCCATTCTCCCCGCGCATGCCTTAAACTTATAAAACATCAATAATCCAAGATAAGCGGATACTACAACAAGAGCTATGGCTGCACCTTGAGTCCACACATCATAATAAACCTTTGCCCCGATCCTTAAAGAAAACAACCCGATGTAATGCATGGCCGAAATTCCGCTACCCAAAAGAATACCGCCTACTATTAAGCGCCATACTCCCAAACGTGTATCAGACGTTATATGGAATGCCAAATAACAGAACAACACACCAACCAATAGCGATAGTATAGATCTACCCGGATAGTAATTAACTTCAAAGGGTAAATAACTCGCCATGATCCCAACATAATGTAGCACCCAAATACCACTACCAAGCACAAAAGCCCCCGAAATCAGCCATAAGCGTCGAACTTTGCCGTTAGAACCGGAAACTTGCGCAATCAGATTCAGTGCGGAATAAGCAGCTGTCGCCACTAACGCCAATGATAGTAAAACAACCCAAACATTAAAGTGGATTCCCATTTTATCCATTAGTTAACCTCTTCACCGGTTTTGAATCCCGTAATCGCCCAGCGTATTTCTCAAGTAAACAATCCGTACACGAATATCAAATATGGAAGAGTGCGTAAAGATTATAGGTGATCCCCAAAAAAGAAACTTTAGATGTATTCTACTCTGTATTCAGAAGATTGTCTAAGTAAATACTGGAATTTATACCCTTTTTTATTACGCAAAAAATGTCCATATTTGACACAACCACTCAGGCCGGAAAATTTGAACTATGACTTGTTGGCGATACGTTTTTTGGAAAGGTAATTCGCCATATCCATAGATTCAAAACTACCAGAACTAACAAGTAAATATAAACTCCACCCGTAAACAAAGTGAAAACATAATGTATACCTGCCATCCCCATCAACAAGAATAACAACCCAAAGGAGTTTGCGGTATAATCCTTCTGTTTAGCTGCCTCATAACGCTCTGAGAAAGGTAATACCGGGGGATAAGAACGAAAGCAAATGACCGCATAGATCAGCATTGCGAACAGCACTACTACTAAATCCGGCACAATCCGCGACCCAAACAACCAAAGATATACTATCGCTTCTATAGCGAATAAAGGGACTAGTAAGCGAACAATCGCTGCCTTAAGCATTCCACGATATATAGGTGCGGTGTTCGGTAGAGGAATCAGCTTATAAATCCAAGAACCTTTATAATCCGCAGAGTACCTTAGCATTAGAACAACCGTCTGAAGTAACGTCGCACCGAAATAAATCATCAGGTATGTGTTCGAATCCTTGATTGACGATGCATTTCCATCCCAAAAGATCCCAAATATAAAAATGAACGGGAAGACAATGGAATAACCGATTGCCGGATATACCTTTAACTTGAAGTCACGCTCATTCTTCATCATTGACCAGCTAAAACGAAAGAACATGCCCTCTACCGGGTTCTTACAAGTTACTTTCGACAACCAGTCCACCATTCGGGCGTTACTTTTACCAACGTTGCCTTGCTCTGAAAGCTTCTGTAAGCTCTTTTCGAATAAAGGCATCAGCTTAATATAAGCCGCAATCAGCAGAACCGGAATTACTAAAGCTAACGCCGAAAGCACCACGAAGTGTGTGTCTCTCGCTCCGCCAATCAGCATCTCAAATGGAGCTGCAAACCAAACCGGAGAAATCAAATACTGCCACCATGCCGGCTTAAAAGAGAGGCTCAATTCAGCAATATCGAACAGTCTAACAACGAGCTGATACCCTACTGTAATCCCTATAGTCAAAATGATCTGTACATAATTAATAATATCTTTGAGCTTCTCCCCGTCGAAAAACTTCATGATCAGTAAATACAGCAGCGCCGTAATGACGAGAATAAAGCAGTCCATCAGAATGATCTCAACAGCATATATTAGAAAAAATAGTACTCCCTGTTTGAACAGGCACAAAATCAGCGAAGGTCCGGTCAAGGTCAGCGTCACTGAAAATAAATAAATGAGAATGTGGATGCTCTTCGCCATGTTCAAGGTACGGCGGTTCACTGGCTTGGAAGCCAGTATATTTTTATCCCGAAGATCAAGCATTACGGAAGAGAAATCAGAGATCAGTGTGGTCGTAATCATAAACATCACTACACCAAACACAAGGCTCATTTGCAGCATATAGTTGCCCGTTAACATCATAAGAGGAATTAACATGACGCCAAAAAGTAAATAAATCCATTGCACACGCAGCGGGGAGCCCTCTTTCTTCTCCTCCTTTTTCTGCATTCCACCAAGCACTGTCGGTGTTCTTCTGCCGTCCATCGTTAATTTGACCTGTAGAATACTTCGCATCACGTCATAATCAACACCGATTCGGCTAAACCCACCCCGCAGCTTATCCAGAAGCTTCAGCACATAGAAATCAGTCATGAGAGGATACCTCTTGCATAACCGCAACAAATTCCCCAGCAATATCACGGTATTTATCAAATCCAGTTAATTGATTAAAAATATCCTCCAGCGAACCTTCACGGCCTTTCTCTTGAAGCTCCGAAAAACTCCCATCCGCCACGATATCTCCACCATCGATCAAAACAATACGGCTACTGATCTTCTCCACCACATCCATGATGTGTGAAGAATAGAAGATGGTCTTCCCCCTTGCTGCCAAAGATGCAAAAATCTCCTTTACTACCATTACACTGTTAGCATCCAGACCGCTCAGCGGTTCATCTAGGAATAAAATATCGGGATCATGAAGCATGCTGGAGATCAGCAGTACCTTTTGTTTCATCCCTTTGGAGAAGGTTGCGATCCTCGAATCATAGGCTTTCTCAAGACCTAGCAAAGCCATTAGCTTTCCAGCTTTATAGTCGACATCACTACGCTTCAATCCATACAACTCACCTACAAAAGTTAGATACTCCCTAGCGGTGAGGCTATCATATAATTCGGCTACCTCCGGCACATAACCTATTCTTTTCTTATAAGAGACATCTCCATCAGCAATATCCCTACCGAAAATCTCTACTTTGCCGTTATAGCCTTCTACCAGACCGAGCATAATCTTAACAGTTGTACTCTTTCCTGCACCGTTAGGACCGATATAGCCAATGATTTGTCCTCTGTATACCTTAAGGTCAATGCCCTTTAGCACCATTCGATCAGTGTAGTTCATCCATAAACCAGAAATCGCAATGACTGGATCATCAGCAAGGCCCATATCCTAATCCCCTCTCTAGCGACTAATTGACGATGTTAAAAATTACTATTTTATAAAATTACAATAATTGTATCATTCAACTGAATCCCACTCCATAATTTAACTCACTAATCTTATTTCTATGAATGCTAATGCCCTTTTCAGCACAAAAGGGAGAACCCTTGGTTCCCCCTTAAAGTGTAGCGATCATCCCCCGCGAATTATTCCGCTTGATCCACTTGATCATATGAAGCTCTAGCCTGTTGAACCAATTCGTAATTTTTACTCGTCCACTGATTTAACGCTCTCATAGGTTCAAGTAATGATTCCCCTAAAGGAGTTAGAGAATACTCTACGATGGGCGGGACGGATGGTGTGATCTCGCGCTGGACCAGCCCATCTCGTTCCAGTTGCCGCAATGTTTGAGTGAGCATTTTTTTAGAGATGCCCTCAATTCTTCTTCTGATATCACTGTAACGAATGATTCCATCTTCCATGGCATAGATGACCAAAGCTGTCCATTTATTAGAGATAATGTCAAGGACCTTACTGTACCCACAAATCGATAACGAGATATCAGGCTCTACGGCATTCGTCGAAAATGGATGGTTCATATGAAGTCCTCCTATGCACTTTTTGGTTCCCTGGACACTATAAAGTGCCTTCTTACTTAAGTGTAGTTTATGGATTATTGTATGTCTATGCACTTCAAAAAGGAGAGATTGCTCATGAAACTATACGAAATTCAAAGTGAATTTGGCCTAGATCACCTGAAGACAGCCGAACGTCCAATTCCTAATCCTGGTCCTGGTGAAGTTCGTATAAAAATGCGGGCAGTTTCCCTTAACGCTAGGGATTTAGGTGTGATTGATGGTTTTTATAACCCAATTTTGAACGCTCCTTTAATTCCGGTATCAGACGGTGTTGGTGAAGTTGTTGCTTTAGGTGAGCATACGTCCAGATTCAAGATTGGTGATCGGGTAAGCGGTATTTTTACTCAAAGCTGGATTTCGGGAGAACCTACACAAGAAAATTGGGTGAGCTCACTTGGAAGTCCGCTTGATGGGTTGCTTGCAGAATATGTTGTGCTTCCCGAGGAGGGATTGGTTCGTGTTCCAGATCTATTAACTGATGAAGAAGCGGCAACACTTCCTTGTGCTGGTGTTACAGCTTGGCATGCTATTGTTGAAGAAGGAAAGGTGAAGGCTGGAGAGACTGTAGTGATACAAGGAACGGGTGGAGTTTCACTATTCGCGCTTCAATTTGCCAAGCTTCACGGTGCACAGGTGATCATCACATCAAGCAGCGATGAGAAGCTTAAGCGTGCAAAGGGATTGGGAGCGGATTTCGGTATCAATTATTTAAAGACCCCTGAATGGGATAAGGCTGTTCTTGAGCTGACAGGGGGACGCGGGGCAGACCATATTGTTGATCTCGGTGGATCTTCCACATTAAATAAATCAATCGGGGCGCTGCGGGTGGGTGGAAGGGTCAGTCTGATAGGCGGTCTGTCAGGGTTCCAGGTGGAAGGCTTTGAAATTATCCCTGCAATTCTGAGAAAAGCGCGCCTTCAAGCCATCAATGTTGGAAGCCGTGACATGTTTGAGACGATGAACCGTGCGATCGAACAAAATGGACTTCGCCCGATCATTGATGCTGTATTTCCATTTGAACATTCTATTGAAGCATTGCAATACTTAGCTAAGGGTTCAACCTTCGGAAAAATTTGCATTAAATTTTAAGATTAGAAACCCCCTGCTTTTTTTTGCAGGGGGTTCCAATGTAATATACAGCTGCTGCTTAATTATCTCGACAGCAAATTATAAATGACCTGTGCCGCTTGCGCTCTTGTAGTGACTTCTTTAGGACTCAGCTTACTATTTGCTCCTGTCACTACACCTCTTTCTACCAGCGCCTGAAGGGCTTCCTGTGCATAGCCAGCAATTTCCCCTGCATCACTAAAATCAGAAAGACTTGCAGCCTTCTTCTCGGATGGCAGTTCACCTAGCGCTACGAGCGAGCGGTACAAGAGTGTAAATAGCTCCTGTCTAGTGATCTGAATCTCTGGCTGGAATTGATTATCCCCCGAACCTGTGGCTACCCCAAGGCGCTTAGCAGTCGCGAGATAGTTCGTGTAATACGTATTGCCCGCATCCGTGAAATTATCCGTTGCGGTAGCGTCCGGTGTGATGCCGTAAGCATTCAAGAGTAAGACAATAAATTGCCCTCTAGTTATTTCAGCATTCGGACTGTAATGCTCTGCATCTGTACCGGATGTGATACTGCGTGCTGCAAGATAACCTACTGCACTGCTATACCATGAGGTGTCCGAAACATCCGCAAAGCGCACCTTGTTATATCCGATAATATATTGGGAGAAATGTGTGGTAACAAAATCTACAGTTCCCTTGGCAGCATTATAATTCCCGCGTACATTCTCCAAGCTTCCAGTGGTATTAATATGGTATACGATGACCGCATCTTTCTGTTCTCCTGCTTGGAGCGTATAGGGCACACTGATGTGGACACTGCCCCCGCCAAAGGTAGAAAGGGTGCTTTGGCCCGCCTTTACCGATAAATCATAAACCGGTCTGTCGCCGAGAACAGCCTTACCTTCTGCCGTTAACGAAACCTTAGCGATCGTTATGACAATATCCCCCGCATCCGAGGCTGCGCTGATACTTGCCAAAGATTTGGCATCGAGTGTAATCGTACCTACATTCTCATATTGAATGGTAATCTCGGCCTTCGTACCAGAGACTAACTCATTAATTATGCTTCTCGATAGGGTAAGCTCGGCTGTTTTGGTATCAGAAGTAGCTGCTACTTTAATTTCCAGTACAGCTTTCTTCCCATCCGCTTCTGCTTTTTTAGCAAGGTTCAATAGCTCGATAGCCGCTTCTTGCGTTATTGTAGCTGTGGTTACTCCTGTGGTTTTATCCGTTTTGGTTGCTGCTGTTGATGATAAATTCACAGTATTACCGGTTGTTGTTGCAGCAACCAGTTGAGGGCTTGCTGTTGGTGTTGGTGTAGCCGTGCTCGGCGCAGGATTGCTGCCGCCAGGCCCGCTTGTTCCTGGGTCTGAAATAGATACATAAGCAGGAACAACGATAGCGGTCACTGGACTTGCCTTATAACCTTCTTTCGCTGCGTATCGCACTTGATACGTACCTGGTATTAGACCTGTAATCTCTTTATCTGGTGCATACACATAATTAGTCACACTGGACAGCTTATATTCTAAGGCTGTTGTGGTTCCTGTAATTTTCCCATCATTGTTCGCTGTAGAGGTAGGTGCTACCCCCTGCAAACCGGATGGCGCTGCTTGCTCTGCAGTGAATACTGGAACAATCACTTCTGCTGCTCTGCCCGCATTAAATCCCTCTTTGGCTGCATATCTTACTTGATATATCCCCGGTACCAATCCAACGATCTCTACTTCTGTTGCATAGACATAATCGGTTACCGTTGATAGCTTATATTCCAAAGCTTTCGTAGTCCCGGTAATTTTACCGTCATTATTGGCTGCGGTAGTCGGCGCTACGCCCACTAGCCCTGTAGGAGCTGCTTGCTCGCCATAGGCCGGAACTTCAACAGTAGCATCTTTACCTACGCTGTATCCTTCTTTTGCCGCAAATCTCACCTTATAAAAGCCCGGAGTAAGACCTGAGATGACTACGCCTGTTACAGGCTTATAATCAGTTTCTCCAGCACCCTTGTACTCCTGCCCCTCAACTGAGCCCGTAATTTGCCCATCATCGTTAGCTTCAGAAGTAGGAGCTACCCCTAATAGACCTGTTGGAGCTGCTTGTTGATGGATATAAGCAGGCACCTCCACAATTACGTCTTCTCCAGCATTATAAGGAATAATCGTTGGTCCCGCTGCGTTCGTTGGACCTTGATATCCTGATGTAGCCGCATATCTTACTGTATAAACACCAGGCGCAAGCCCTGTAATCGCTGAACCTGATACTTGCGTATATGCCGTATCTCCAGCCAGCTTATATTCCAAGGCCGAACTTGTGCCCAAGATTTGCCCATCCTTACTGTCTGCTGCGGTTGGTGCTACACCTGTAAGTCCAGCAGGCACAGCTTCAAGTTTTGAGAATAGCTTATCCAGCGCTGTTGTAGTGTTAGTGTATCTGGCTCCAATTGGGTAATTAGCCTGCACGTAATCCGGTTGGATGTTCGTCCAGCTATACATAAGCTCAATATGCCCTAGAATAGGTGCATTAGTACCACTTGCATCTTTGTTGTCCTTGTTATAAGTGAACAGATATGGAACCTGAAGTCTATCTCCTATCACAGTGTTTCCAAGCTCATTCACATAACTAATCACAGATGGTTTAGCTGCTGTATTGTTCTCGGTCTTAATATTGGTCAGATAAGTACGGACCAGATCAACATACAAATTTGCATATGGATGATTGGTTGTTCTAATCTGAAGCTCATTATTATTATGCGGATTAGCGTTGCCCTTAGTGCCGCTGTTGTTGCTTGGTTCAGCAACCGTCACCCCAGAGTCGAGCTTCGTATCGAAGAAGTAGACCTTATCGATATTATGTTTTTTGGCATACTCGTTAATATATTTGATAACTGCTTGTGTGTTGGGGCACCATGAGCCGCCTAACAAAATCGCATAGTTGCCATCACTCGCCAAAATTTGCTTCAGCTGATGATAGGTCACATGTTCATACACGAGCGTACCGTCCGATTCGTTGAAGATCGTAGATTTGCCCTCATTTTCGCCCTCATAGTTCTTGTTAAATGCGGCCTTGATATAAGCAGATTCATCGATCGTGCTATACCCAGAAGCGGCACTAAGTACCTCTCTTACTGATGCTTTATACGCATTAACCTTCGTCGCATCAAGTGTTCCGTTCGTCAGGAACTCATTCCACGAGTAGCTCTTATCCAGATAGGATACAACAGGAGCGATATTTCCTTGTGCATCCTTGTGATCCTTGTTGTATACCAAGAGAAATGGAGATTCGATCTTATTAGCAGTTACGACATCCCCGTTTTTATTGGTATAGCTAACATTGCGTTCTGGAACGTCCTTCGAGGACAGATTCAAATTCTTTAAATATTTGTTTACCAGGTCAACGTATTTGTAAGCAAATTTATTATTGCTGTCTGCAATCTGGAGCGTGTCACCGTCCAGCTTAGTATCAAAGTTATAAATCGTAGAGATGCCATATTCTTTAGCTACTTCATTGATAAAGCCGATATCGGCCTGTGTATTCTCGCTCCAAGCGCCGCCAACCAGAACAGCGTAAGTGCCTTCACTCTCAAAAAGATGAACGATATCCTCATAGGTTGCCGTTTTAAATACATGGCTAGCATCATTCAAACGGTCATAAACATGACTGAAATAATCAAAGTGGCTTACACCGCTATTTGAGGCCAAAGAGGTTAGTGCCTCTGCGTTATCCGTTTCGGCATTAGCTCTGCCCGCTTGAAAAGGCAGGACAAGTAGGGAAGCTGCTAGAAGCAGCGTTACAATTTTTTTGAATCGCAATGGTTTTATCATTTATGTGCACCTCGCCTTATATCGATTTATGTGATGAATTTGCTGAAAGGAATCCTGAATGAGCACGTGCCCCATCAAGGACAAACCTCTTCCTCAGCTGCAGGTGCGGGTGCTTGAGCCGGTTCCGCTGGCGCGCTGACGGTGGATGATGGTGCATTAGCAGAGGTCTTTGGCTGAGCTACCTCAGCCACTGGAGCGGCCGTCGCTTTAACCACCTCAGTTGTAGAGAAGGTAATGGATTTCGATTTCGAAGGTGCTTCCGTTGCCGTTACTGCAGGAGCCGAAGTTGCCTTTGGCTGAGCAGATACAACAGGAGCAGACGTTGGTTGAGCCGCTTTGGCGGTTACGATTGCTTTGGGAGCCGTCGTAGGCGCAGCGGTTGGAGCCGGTGTTGCTGTCTGGGTTTGTGTTTTGACAGTAGCAGCAACCGTGGTTGTAGTTGTTGCAACCTTAGCGGTGTCCGCCGCTGGAGCTGCGGTCGCTTTAGGTGCAGCTTCACCCACTACAGGAGCAGCTGAGGCAACGGTCTTAGTCTTTGAATCTACTGTGGCATCTGGAGCAGCAGTCGCTTCTGCCGAGACAGTCTCCACTGCTGGAGCTGAAGATTCCGGCTGAACCGTTTCTACAACTGGTGCCGATGTGGCTTCTGCTTGAACAACGACTGCGGCCGCTGCAGTAGCTACAGGTGCAGCCGCTGCAGAAACGGATACTGCTGTATTACTGCTTGCTTCAATAGATGCTGCCTCTGCTGTCTTTTTATTAGCGGATACTGCGGCATACGTCAGTGCGGAGAAGACGACAGTAGCAGCAACCAAAGATATCGTAAGCTTTTTCATATGTGTATCATCCTTTTCAATTAAAATAAGACCCAACACGGCACGTAATACGTACCTGTTGAATCTCTGGCTGTCCAGTAGATCCATGCTTCTTAACTACCATTGTTGTACCTTAACCCCTTATTTCTCCTTTCTCTAAAATAAAAAGAGACTCAACGAGACGCCTAACTAAGCGTCTTTCGTTGAATCTCCGGCTGTCCAGTCGATTCCAATTGGTCTAACGATTAAGTTCCATATTATTCATGCAAGAATCTCTTGTCAATCAATTTTTATTTTTCACATGGTTTTTGTCGGGATTAATTATTTTTAACATATTATTACATTGACTTTACTATAAATTCTATATAGATTGATCTCAATAGGATTAATCATATTAAAAAACTGGGTTTAAGGGGGTATTAGTAGTGAACATAGATAACAACTTGTTATCCGCCATCGAAACGAACTGGTATGGATTTGTAGCTTCCATATTTGTTTTTGCAATTTTGTTTCTACTGGCACGTAAACGCATTGGATTTGGTACTCGAGTACTCATCGGACTTGGCATTGGACTAATTGCCGGAATATTCTTTCAATACTTCGATTTAGAGACCAAAGCCATCAGCACATTCGGCAGCATTTATGTCAGCTTGATTCGCATGCTCGTCATTCCTTTAGTATTTGTACTCGTATTGAACAGTATTTCTTCCTTAACCAATCTGGAGTATTTGCGTAAAATAGGAATCAAAACCTTCGCCTGGTTCCTCGGAACGACGGGTATCGCTTCTATTATTGGCCTATCTGTTGCATTACTGTTCAATCCTGGTCAAGGGATACAACAGGACGTACCTGCAGATTTCGCCGCTCGGGAAATCCCCACCTTCTCACAGGTTATTCTGGATCTTGTGCCGTCTAACCCTGTGAATGAAGCAGCTACAGGTAAGGTTGTGCCTCTGCTCATTTTTGCTATCTTCTTAGCAGTAGCTATTATCAAGATTGGCTCCAAGAAACCGGAAGCCGTGAAACCTGTACGTGATCTTATTGAATCCCTGACACTGATACTGCATCAGGTCGTGAAATTCATTATTCGCTTGACGCCTTACGGTGTCTTCGCACTGATTGCAGGAATTACCGCACGTTATGGCTGGGAAACGTTGCAGGAGCTGGGCAGTGTAATTATTACCTCATATGTCGCAATGATTATACATTTTGTTCTTATCTTTGGCGGGTTGGTTCTATTAGTAGCGAAGGTGAATCCAATTCGTTTCTTCCGCAAAATCTATCCAACCATTACCGTCGCCTTCACGACTAGAAGCAGCTACGCAACACTTCCTGTCAATCTTGAAGTCATTACGAAGCGCCTTCATGTCTCCCCGCGGATCGCGAGCTTTATTGCGCCGTTAGGAGCATCGGTCAACTTCAATGCGTGCGGTGGCATTTGGCCGGCAATTGTGGCTGTGTTTACCGCCCAAGTATTCGGTATTGATCTGAACTGGACTGACTACATTACGCTGGTCTTAGTAAGTATTATCTCTTCTATTGGTGTAGCTGGCGTACCTGGACCAGCCGTAATCTCCACTACGGTAGTCTTAACCGCTCTTGGTCTGCCGCTTGAAGGAATCGCTATCGTTGCAGGTGTAGAAGCGCTCATCGATATGGGTCGTACCGCTGTAAATGCAACAGGAACAGCTGTAACCGCGCTGTTGGTCGCCAATTCAGAAGGTGAATTCGACCGCGAAGCCTTTAATAGCAATAATGACGAAGATGATATTCTCTTGAGCACAGTTTAAAATCCGAACATGCAAGCAAAAACGCCTTCGGCGTCCCCAAAGGACGGTGCGCGTTTATGCGAGAAATATAAAAAACCTTCGACTATCTGCTTATAGCAGAAAGCCGGAGGTTTTTTCGCGTACATCTATATTAGATTCAGCGGTTACAGCATGCTAATTCTTTGCCGTTGTTTTGCTGAAGCAAGGCAGGTTTCAACCAGCCGCATACTTAGCACCGGATCCTCCGGTGCAATGAGTCTCTTACCTGTGAACACAGCGGTTGCAAAATCATCCACCTGCCGAATGTATGGATTAGCCCCTGTGGCATCGACCCGTCTCACCTCATCACCAGTGTACACAAAGAATTCCGCATCCTCGTCTCTAGCGTTGAAAGGCATAGGCACCTCAATTCGCCCCTCGGTCCCAAGAATCTCCAAGAGCTGACGGTTATATGCCCACATGCCGCAATCAAAGATCAAGCTTAAACCATTTGGAAACTCTACCAGCCCTGAGGCCATCATATCTACATTATCATGCTCAGGGGAGAACTTCGCATGCACAGTCACAGCTTCCGGCTCCGTCCCAAACAACAGTCGCGCCGCGCTTAACGGATAACAACCAACATCATAAAGCGAGCCGCCACCCCAAGCCGATTTAAAACGAATATTTGAAGTGTCTGTAGCATCGTTGTAAGTAAATGTACCTCGAATCGAGCGTAATTCTCCGATTTCACCGCTAGCGATAATGTCCTGGAGTTCAGCAATCCGTGGATGATGCCGATACATGTACGCTTCTGCTAAGTGAACGCCTGCATCGTTGCATGCTTTCACCATCTCTGCGGCCTCTGCACTGTTCAGCGCGATCGGTTTCTCACACAACACATGCTTACCCGCTTCTGCCGCACGGATCACCCATTCTCGATGAAGATGATTAGGGAGCGGAACATACACCGCATCAATTTCTTTATCCGCAAGTAACTCTTCATAACTCCCATATGCCTTCTCTATTCCGAACTCTGCGGCTACAGCGCTGCTTTTTTCAAAACCACGACTTGCTACCGCTGTAATCACTCCTGAATCTGAATTCATGATAGCTGGCATCACTGAACCTATCGCAATCTGCGCACAGCCTATGATTCCCCACCGAAGTTTTTGTACCATGATGGCTACACACCTCTTCCCTTGGATTAGTTACTATACTTTAAGACACCTTATCATAGAATGAAACTCATCACTAATAGAAAAGAACTGTTACAAAGCAAAAAAGCAGCAGCCAAAGGAGCTTAGACTCCGATGGATACTGCTTTTTAATTCAGGGCAAAAATTACATTATCCTATTTAACAGCACCGCCGCACCAAGCACAGCAATACGCGCCGCGTTCATCAGCACGAAATTTTTGACGGCAAGAATAAAGGTACTCGCCTTCTCCTGCTTCCGTGTGAATAAATCAATATTTCGGTGCAGTGGAATCAGTGTAAGTAGAATTGCCAAGACAAGAATAGGGTTAATCCCCAAGATCAGCAGCACTACAAGATCCAGATAAGAGACATAGTAGAGATATTTAAACAGCACGAGCGCATTGCGGCGGCCAATATAGACCGGAAGCGTATACCTGCGGTTCTCCACATCTTCATCAATATCACAAATATTATTAGCGAGCATAATCCCTGCAATCCCCAGAATGGCGGGAACAGAGAACCAGAACAGGTACAGCACTTCCACAATGTTGATATTCAGACTGGCCCAACCGTTCTGAAGCACCAGCGCTACCACATGATTATCTGTATGAATATAGGCAGAGATAAAAATAATGACAAAGCCCATAAACAAACCTGAGAACAGCTCACCTAACGGCATCCGCGAGATCGGAATCGGCCCGAACGAATAAAGGATACCTATTAAGAACGACAGCCCACCCAGCAAAAAGACCAGCAAACCCGTCTGCGTAACAAGCGCAATCCCGCCCCCTGCAGCCAGAACTAGCAAAATAACAATCGTCGCCACAACGGTGCTCTCTTTTAGCTTAAAATGTACAATCGCATTATGTGTCTCATAGCCATAGCCGTGGGTTTTGGAAGCTTTTTTGAAATCGTAATAGTTGTTAATCGCCGTTGTCGCCATATCAAAACTAAGCAAAGAAACGAACATCAACGCAAAACGTAACACATAGAAATCCTCAAACCGATACAGGGCATACAGCGTTCCCATTAGAAAGGGAATCATACTGGCTACTTTTGTCGGCAGCTCCACAAATCTTAGAAAGCTTTTAATATTCACACCATACACCCTTATTTATCAAATGAGCCTGCAAGGCATTACTGTTCAGTCGTTGTGATCTTCACTGGGGACCATTCTGCAATAACCGTTTGTCCATGCACAGACACGCTGCCTTCAGGACTCAGATCCTTCTCTGTCATAATTCCGAGCGCTACTGTAAAGTTGTTGAATTTGATCGGGATATTTTTCTCACGGCGTACTTCTTTACCATTCAAATAGAATACAGCCTCATCGTTGCCACGGTGGTACGTAATGCGGTAGGTATTAAATTCACGCGGTTTGAAATCCGTATCTTCTTTAAAAATGCAGAAATATTTCGTGCCTGTGCTCTCTGGTACTTGTACCCCCGGGAACGGCAGAATACCATACACACTAGCGTATTTATCATTTCCCGCAAAAAAGTCAAGCGCCGCACCTGTCGTAAAATCAAGCAGATTCAGCGATACATAACCGTCGTACAAATCTCCAGGTGCTGTTCCTTGTGTACGGCTGCGAATTTGCAGCTCAAAGCTGATCTCTCCCGCCTCAGGAATTACCACTGGCTCCGCGGAGTAATACATATGCTTAGCATTGTCTAGAATTTGTACTTGATGGTTCTCACGGGATAATTTCGCCCGTACATAGAGCGTGTCATTACGAACAATAACTACCGCTTCCGGTTCACGATAAGCCCAGAACGATCCATCAGGCAGTGTAAATCCACCTGTCTTCCAAACCTTTCCTTCTTCTAAAATAGAGTGGAAATCTCCAAGAACCATTTGGCTGCCTTTAGCGTTTTGTTCTTCCTTCATTAATTCCTTGTCCTTCTTTTCCATGAAAGCTCACTCCTTCTGTATGTTAATTATTAGTACAAGCAAAAACGCCTTCAGCGTCCCTAATGGACGGTAAGCGTTTATGCGAGAAATATAAGGATAATGTATAGCGTGAAACCTATATATTCTTATATTTTCAGAATAATCCTTGAATTAGTAATGCTGCTGCCATCACTACTCCGCAACGAACGGAGGCTTTTCGTGAAGCACCCATGAGCGGGATATAGGCTGGCGAAGCATTATGTGGCTTCAGTCCACGATAAATACGAATCGGCCAGAAGGCTGTAACCAAGGCCAACAGTGCATAAACTGGAAGTACGCCCATCAGTACACAGATCACAACAGAGGCGTAACCGGTGAAAAGAAGTACACGTGAGAATACAAGTGCCTTTTGTTCCCCCCATACTACAACAAGCGTAAGCTTACCCGCCTGCTCGTCTGCTTTCCAGTGTAGGAAATGGTGATTAAACAACAGTAATGTAGTCAAGAATCCAACCGGCAATGAAAGAATTACAGGCTTTAGACTAAAATGACCGGTTTGTACGAAAAAGGAACCTAACACAGGCATAATCCCAAACGCTATAAAGATAGCCATCTCGCTGTATCCCTTACCGCGATATCCATAACGCAGTGGCGGGGCTACATAGAAATAAGCAATTAAAGCACCCACAAGCACAAACCAGAGGATGTTCCAACCGCTATATATACTTAGAATTCCACCGCAGATTAGGGCAATCGCCAGCATACTCCAGGTCATCCTTGCATAAAAAGACTCCGAGAGGATCCCACCTGTGAGTAGCCCGGAGTTTGTGCTGATTTCACCAGCGGAATTCTTTGCTTCTGTATCCGTTCCATTGCGGAAATCCCACAGATCATTCACCATATTGGAGAATAGATGCGCCGAAATCGCCCCTATTAAGGTAAGAATAAATAAAACCGGATGGAAAGTCCCTTCCCATACATATGCCCCAACGGTCCCCAAAACAATCGGGATGAGCATAACAGAAAAGCTCCAAAACCGGGTCGCCTTGGTAAATAATGTCCATTTGTTCACTTCAAGCTTACCGCCTTTTCTTTATGACTTGATAATAATTATCACTGACTATTATACATCAATTTTCAACAGATTGTGAAGAATATCACTGCATATAATGTCTAATCTTGGCATAGTTTCTCCGTTTGTTTGGCTTAGGAGCCTGATAATTGAAGCTGGACCTGACAATAACTTCTTTATTTATCATTAGACCACCATTTTACAACAAAAAAATGAGTGTTGTTTTATAGGCAAGCACATACCGATATGATATGATAGGCAAGCCTATGAACAGCGCTCTTTGAGTGCTGTTTTTAAGAGCGTAAAACTATATATAATATTGGAGGCTTTTACTGTCATGTCAGCGCAATCCCCTAACACCCAATCTGTCAAAATCGTCACCGCAGACCCTAGCGCCATCGGGCTTTTCGGACTGGCTATTGTCACATTGGTTGCTTCTTCACAGAAGCTTGAACTTACAACAGGACTTAGCTACGTCATTCCTTGGGCTATCTTCCTGGGAGCATTCGCTCAACTATTTGCCGCAATTCAAGATGCTAAGCACAACAACACCTTTGGTATGACCGCTTTTGGCGCCTACGCTTTCTTTTGGTTCGGCATGGCTAGCAGCTGGCTAATCAAGCTCGGCGTATTCGGCCCAACGCTTGCAGAGGCTGTAGATCCTAAGCAGCTCGGATTTGTATTTCTGGGTTACTTGATCTTCACGATCTTTATGACCATTGGCGCGGTTGAGGCTAATAGAGTTTTGCTTATCATTTTTGTATTGATAGATTTCCTCTTTCTTGGACTCACTTTTGATTCCTTCGGCATTGCTCCTGATTTCTTCCATAAGCTTGCTGCTTGTGCCGAACTTGGAATTGGTGTCGTGTCCTTATACGGATGTGGCGCTTCTGTGCTAAACGCTCATTTTGGACGCACTTTCTTACCGATCGGAGCTCCGCTAGGTATCTTCAAGAAATAGTAATTCACCTTTTTTGAACCCTAACTTTTGCAAGCCGAAAGGATGCCTGAGACCATGCATGTCCTATCCTCTTCTGAATTAGCCGTAACCGCTATATTTGCGCTTATTCTCGCAGTTATTGCCTATTTAATCATTCGGAATATCCCAAAGATGACTGGAGATATTGCGGCTTTTCGCAAAAGAACAATGGTCTGGACCCAGGTTTCGCTTGTACTAACGGTACTTCAGCTGAACTTCAAAGCAGGCGACTGGCGATTCTCTATCGTGCTTGGACTCATCGTATTATTTACCGGAAGCATTTGGCTTTCCGCCCGTTACCATGATATCCGCAGCACTCTAGATCCGGAAACTAAAGATTCTGAGGTACATTAGTAGAAGCTAAGGCAACAGAATAAAGGTGATGAAGCTCCCGTAAGGGGGCTTTTTTTGTGAATTCGGAAGGTCGCTTCGCATACTTCTCCCCACCATAACCATACTAATGACATTCCAAGCTATAACGCCTTCGGCGTCCTCTTAAGGACGGTAAGCGTCTATGCGAGAATTATAAGAAAATCGTATATCGTGAAACTTATACTTTCTTATAATTCAAAATAAGTAACGGGAGGACTATGCAGGTGAGTAAAAAAATCAATCTGCTGATGTTTAGCGGAGAATATGATAAAGCCATGGCGGGACTGATCCTAGCGAATGCCGCGCGAGATATTGATGTCGAGGTTACGATGTTTTTCTCTTTCTGGGGCCTGTTTCTGGTGCGTGATCCGGAAAAAATGACACTCGAGGATAAGAGTATTTATGAGAAGCTGATGGATGTTATTACGCCAAAGGGGCCTGGACAGCTACCTCTCTCCCATTTGAACTTCAGCGGGCTGGGCCGAATGATGTTAGAAGAAATGATGGAGGAGCAAGGCGCGCCGAAGCTGATTCATTTTCTGAAAGGGGCTCGTAAAAAAAACATTAAATTCTATGCCTGCAAGCTCTCCGTCGAGATCATGGGCTTTAAAACAGAGGAACTGCTGCCCGAGGTCGAGATTATCGATGCTGCGGCGTATTTAAAAGATGCACTAGAAAGCGACGTCCAATTATTTATTTAAATGATACCGCTAGGCTTTAACCCAATTCTCCAAGCAAGCATATACTGGTGCCATAGAAACTACTGGTACGCCGAAAACACACTATAACTTTAGAATAGACGGTGTACGGGCTGGAGGGAAATCCGTGCTAAACATCATCCACGACTCTTCTGCAGAGACGCCCGCTTCACTACAAAACCATTTCGAGACTTTTCGCGAGCACACCATTGGAATTCGGCATCAGATCACCACACCCTATGGTAGACAGCCACTGCTGTATGCCGATTGGACAGCAAGCGGACGTTTATATGAACCGATCGAACGGAAGCTGCAGGAAGACTTCGGTCCATATGTCAGCAATCCGCATACAGACTCCAACACTACCGGATTAACCATGACACTGGCTTATCATGAAGCACGACAAATCATCAAAAAGCATGTAAATGCCGGCCCTCAGGACGTCTTGCTCTTCTGCGGAAATGGAACAACGGGAGCTGTAAACAAGCTGCAGCGAATCATGGGCTTAAGGCTCCCTGAATGGCTTCAGGACTATGGTTCCCATTCGATGGAGGAGCGTCCTGTGATCTTCACCAGCCATATGGAGCATCATTCCAATATTCTTCCCTGGCAGGAGGGAGTTGGTGACGTTGTGACTGTTCCTCCCGGAGAGGACGGGAATGTAGATCTTCAGCAGCTTGAAGCGCAGTTAAAGTTATATCAGCATCGCCACTGGAAAATCGGTTCATTTACGGCTTGCTCCAATGTGACCGGAATTCAGACTCCCTACCAAAAGCTTGCCGCGATGATGCACCGTCACGGAGGCCTGTGTTTTGTAGATTTTGCCGCTAGTGCTCCCTATGAGCCTATCGATATGCATCCGGTCTCACCACTGGAGAAGCTGGATGCGATCTTTTTTTCTCCGCATAAATTTCTGGGTGGACCGGGCACGAACGGAGTTCTAATCTTTGATGAAGCACTAAGTAATGGGCGTATTCCTGACGAACCGGGTGGAGGTACAGTGGCTTGGGTCAATCCTTGGGGAGGACGCCGTTACACCAATGAAATTGAGATGCGGGAAGACGGGGGAACGCCGGGGTTTCTGCAAGCCTTTCGAACGGCATTATGTGTGAAACTGAAGGACCAAATGAATGGAAACGGTCATTATATGGCGATTAGAGAGCACGAGCTGTGCCAGCAATTAATGAACGGACTCCGCTGCATACCCGAGTGCTCTTTACTGGCTGGGCATCATACAGAACGCCATGGGATTGTCTCTTTTACACTACGTGATATCCATTATAACTTAGCAGTCCAACTACTGAATGATCGCTTCGGTATACAAGCCCGGGGTGGTTGCTCTTGTGCAGGTCCTTATGGGCATTACCTTCTTGAATTAGGGTGGGCGCAATCTGCTCAAATCGCTGAGGCAATTACCGTAGGAGACCAGTCGCTTAGACCGGGTTGGATCCGCATCTCTCTACACCCCATTATGACGAATCAGGAGGTAGAGAGAATTGTATCCGCTATACGAAATATCGTGATCCATATCCAGCAATGGAAGCAGGATTATCTTTATGATGCTTCAACGAACAGCTGGACTCATATCTACAATGAGGATCCCGCTGAAGCGAAGGTCAAAGCGCTTTTTTCGGTGTAGTTTCCAGCTTATTGCGCAGTATCCTTCACCATGTCCAGATCAGCAGCACTGGCGTTGGAAATAACCTGTTCTACATTCTTACAACCCGGAATTACACTGGTTACTGCGGGATGCTGAAGGCACCACGCCAAAGCCCACTGCGCCATATCGAGACCCGAAGGCACTTCGTTGGCAGCAATTTCAGCTACAGCCCGCAGCTGCTTTTGTCTTACATCCTCTTTATGGTTAGCACGCACATCACCCTGACTGAACACCGCATCCGGCTTGTACTTGCCGCTTAAATAACCACTCGCTAACGGAACACGCGCCAACACACCTAATTGATTCTCGATGCAGAGTGGAAGAATCTCTTCCTCCGGTTGACGATCCAGCCGATTATATACTACTTGTATGGCCTCTGCCTGCACATCCGCTGCCGCAGAGGTCTGATGTACACCCGAGCCCGATGCACTGATCGAGACACCAAGGTGACGGATTTTGCCTGCCTGCTTCTGTCTGTCGAGCATACTCCACAGCTTGTCATTATCGAATTGCTCATCGGTTCCGGAATGGAATTGATAGAGGTCGATATACTCGGTCTGGAGTGCACGCAGTGAATCATCCAGCTGCTTCAGCACATCCTCAGCACGCCATAGCTGTTCCCGCTGCAAATGACCCTGAAAATGATGCCCGAACTTCGTAGCCACAATCCAGTCCTCACGCTTCCGGCGAGCCAGATAGCCCCCGATGAACTTCTCAGACAAATGATCTCCATAACACTCTGCCGTATCAATCAGGTTAATGCCCAGTTCTCCAGCCTTATCCAGCATAGCGTCAACTTCCGCTTGAGTGAAATCCTTGCCCCATTCTCCACCGAACTGCCAAGTACCCAAGCCGATCACCGATACATTCATCCCTGTACTGCCAAGTTTACGATATTTCATCATCATTTCCTCCTTTGTTCTATCAAAATAATTCATTCACAGGACTAAGCGACCTTATTTCCATCTTGCACCGTTCTAGCGAATCGCGCCTCAATAGCTTTAACTCCCCATAACGACAGTCCAATAAACACTAAGACATAGATGATCTCCCATGGTTGGCGAATGAAGCGTTCCAAGTCATTGCCAATGTATGAAACCGCAAATACCATGATTGCTTTTCCCACAGTCAGTGCAAGGAGGTATGAGCGAAATCTCATCCCAGCAAGACCAGCAGCCATATTAATTACAACGAAGGGCCCTACCGGGAATATACTAAGCAGAAACACATAACTGAATCCGCTTTGCCGCACCCATGTCATACTTTTGGCTACCTTTGGCCGTTCTGCCCATTTTCGCAGATACCGATGCGAAGCTACTTTGCGAATAATCCAAAATGTTGTCACACAGCCCGCAACCAAGCCGAGCCAAGAATACAAAAAACCTAACCATAAACCATATACAGCCCCGTTTAATCCTACGATTGCAATAGTTGGTAGTGGTGGTATAAATGATTTCATAAACGTTAATGCGATGCCCGGAAAGGGCCCAAACGAACGATATTGTTCAAGCAGATGCCGCAGATTATCCTCTGTCAGCCAAGACATAATATCAAGATAGTACATAACCAGCTGATCTCCTCATCCGATTGGAATTCTTAACACCTGGTCTCAATTATACACGAAGTTTCGATCATTCCTACAGCCCTTCCAATATAAAGAAAACAAGCTAGAACTACATGAATGACAGCAAGCTAATCATCCGTTACCATAGATAGAAAATACATATGAGACAGGGGCGCATGGTTATGATTCTCCATTCAGAAGCCTTGGATCTACAACGCACCACTAAGCAGGATTTAGCGTTCGTTCTAGCCATTGAACAAAGTGAACTAAACCGCGTCTACATCGGTCAATGGAGTAAGGAGGAGCACACTACAGCTCTCCAAGATCCAGATATTCTACACCTTACAATTTGGGACAGCACAGGGAAAAGAGTCGGCTATATGATCGTAACAGGGCTTCAAGACACCCATCTTACCGTTTGCATTAAAAGAATAGTCATCCATTCCAAGGGGTTTGGGTATGGCAAGTTGTCACTTCGTCTCGTGACCGACTGGATCTTTCGCAGCACTGAAACGCATCGTCTATGGTTAGATGTTAGAGACCACAACACCAGGGCACGGCATGTCTATGAAAGCTGCGGCTTTACACTGGAAGGCACTCTACGTGATTGCATAAAAGTAGGTGAACGCTTTGAATCTCTGCATATCATGTCCATCTTACGGCATGAGTATATAGCGCGTACAGAGCGTGAGCAGAAGGATAAATAGATTAGGGAAACCCTCCCTAATTATTGGTCTTTTAAACGATAAAAATTGCACTTTGGGGAAAATCCCCCTAATTTTTAGCGATTTGGAACAAAATCGGCCTTATTTTAGTGATTTTTAGGGAGATTTTCCCTAAAACATCTAATTCGGGGCTGTAATCGGCTAATTTTGGGGAGAATTTCCCTAAAAAGTATATTACGCGCCGCGAAGCAGCTACGGACACATAAAAAGCCGAGCACCAAGCCTCCCGATCTAGAAGCTTACCACTCGGCTTTCAATTCATCCACCTCAAACCTCTCCACTGTAACAATTGGCCTGCTCACCAGCCGCCATCAAACCCGCAACCACAACGGTGGTCACATACTTACGGGCATCTGCCGTCAGCAACAATAGCTCTATCGAGCTCTTGGCCGGTTCCCCTCTAACAAACTTTATTCGAGCGCCGTCCAAGTCCTCTTGGATACTGGCAATTGTATATCCTTTAAAGAGCAGCCCGTCGATCTCTTGCTGTTCTTTGGCATATTCCGCATAGGCAGACATTAGACTACACCTCCGCTAATTTCCGCCTTAGACGGAAGAGCGGCCTCCGCTGCAAAACGCTTGCGTTTTAAATATTTTCCCGAACCGGCCTTGCCGACAAATTGCTTATCTCGAATTACAAACTCACCTCGACTGAGGACGGAAACAGGCTCTCCCTTTACATCAAACCCCTCAAACGCATTATAATCGACGTTCATATGATGCGTGTCCGCAGAAAGTATTCTTTCTACAGAAGGATCAAAGATGACTAAGTCAGCGTCGCTACCTACCGCTACTGTGCCTTTTTGCGGATACAATCCAAACAGCTTGGCACTGGAGGTCGAAATGATGTCTACGAATTTGTTCAACGAGATCCGGCCTTTCTGCACCCCTTCCGAATAGAGAATCGTAAACCGGTCCTCGATGGTCGGTCCACCGTTCGGGATTTTGGAGAAATCACCAAGTCCCAGATCCTTTTGTCCTTTGAAATCAAAGGAGCATTGATCCGAGCCAATCGTCTGCAAGCTGCCGCTCCACAGCGCATCCCATAGCACATCCTGATTCCACTGCTCACGCAGCGGCGGAGACCACACGTATTTAGCGCCTTCGAAATTAGGCTTTTCCAGCGCCGTCTGATCCAGCACTAAATACTGTGGACAAGTCTCGCCGTAGACACGCAGTCCCTTTTTACGCGCTTCAGCAATCTTCCAAGCGGCTTCCGCACAGGTCACATGTACAACATACAGCTGTGAATCCGTCAGTTCGGTTAAATAAGCCGCGCGTCCTGTGGCTTCACCTTCCAGCTCCGGCGGGCGGGTCAGCGCATGAAAGATCGGGTCGGTATTGCCAGCGGCTAAAGCCTGCTCCACCAGGTATTCAATGACATCCCCATTCTCCGCATGCACCATCACAAGCGCACCTTCTTTTTTCGCGGCTTGCAGCGTCTTAAAAAGTGTGCCGTCATCTGCCTGAAAAGTATTCTTATAAGCCATAAATACCTTGAGCGAGGTAATGCCTTCTTTCTCAATAATTTCAGGAAGCTCACCAAGCACCTTATCGTTTAATTCTGAAACCATAAGGTGGAAGCTATAATCAATAACCGCTTTATCCTGCGACTTATGATGCCATGTATCTACGGCTTGCTGTAGCGGTTGTCCTTTGGTCGTTAAGCAAAAATCAATAACTGTAGTCGTTCCGCCATATGCAGCCGCAATGGTTCCCGTCTCGAAATCATCCGCTGTAACTGTACCGCCAAAAGGCATATCCAAATGTGTATGCGGATCAATACCGCCAGGAAATACATAACACCCAGAGGCATCTATAATCTCCGCACCTGAAGACTCCAAATGGAGACCAATCGCTGTAATAACACCATTTTCAATAGCCACATCGCCTGTATAAGTATCCGCTGCGGTAACGATGATTCCATTCTTAATAATTTTCTTCATCCTTACACCACCTCCGCTTCCGAATAGGAGCCGTTCAAACTACTGATCACTTTCTGGCGTTGATTCCAGGTTAAAGGCGCAGCCCCAGTGTCCACTGGAACCATATCAATCGCCCCGTCTGCTGGACAGACAATAGAACAAAGATTACAGCCTACACAGTCTTCCTCGCGCACCTGTAGAATAGCTTTCCCATCTGCATTCGTTAACATATCAATACATTGATGTGAAGCATCCTCGCAGGCAATATGGCATTTATTACAGTTAATACAATTCTCTTCATTAATGCGTGCAACGACCTTATAATTGAGATCCAGATCTCCCCAGTTGGAGTATCTGGATACCGATTTTCCGATTAGCTCTGTTACGGAAGCCAACCCTTTGTCATCTAAATAGTTGTTCAGCCCATCGATCATTTCTTCCACAATCCGGAAGCCATGATGCATGACCGCTGTACACACTTGAATGCCCGTAGCGCCCATTAGCATAAATTCAACAACATCCTGCCAGGTTGAAATCCCCCCAATGCCTGAAATAGGAATACCTACCCCACGGTCACGAGCGCACTCAGCCACCATACTAAGCGCAATTGGCTTCACAGCCGGACCGCAATAGCCGCCATGCGCACCCTGGCCCCCAACGTTCGGAATCGTATTCCAGCTATGAATATCTACCCCTGCAAGACTGTTGATGGTGTTGATCATACTAATCGCATCCGCCCCACCCTTAACCGCATGACGGGCAACGACAGTGATATCCGTAATGTTGGGCGTCAGCTTCACAATCACCGGAGTGGTCGCCACCTCTTTTACCCAAGTGGTCTGCGCCTGCACCAGATCAGGCTGCTGCCCCGAAGCCGCGCCCATCCCACGCTCAGCCATCCCGTGTGGACAACCAAAGTTAAGCTCCAGACCGTCTACGCCGACATCTTCTACCCGCTTAACAATCTCATGCCACTTATGCTGCGAAGGTTCTACCATCAGGGAGGCAATAATAGCGTGATTCGGAAATCTCTTCTTCGTTTCATAAATCTCCTTCAGATTGACCTCAAGCGGACGGTCGGTGATCAATTCGATATTATTAAAGCCCGCAACACGTTGCCCGTTGAAATTCACTGCCGCAAAACGCGAAGAGGTATTAATAATCGGATCACCGAGCGTCTTCCACACTGCCCCGCCCCAACCTGCTTCGAAGGCCCTTTGCACTTGATAGCCTGTATTCGTAGGCGGCGCAGAGGCCAGCCAGAACGGATTGGGTGATTGGATTCCTGCGAGATTAATACTTAAATCTGCCATTGATGTTCCCTCCCTGTCTTGTAAAAATCCAATTTGATTTCTAAGCTCAACCCGCAGATCTAACGACAACCTCCTGCTGGTCTGAGAACTGTTTCACAATTGCATAGGCTGCGTCCTTCCCCTGCTGCGCAGCAGATACCACCATCGCCTCACCTTTACCTGAGCCAAATATGATATCACCAGCGGCATAAATTTGCGGATCGGAGGTTTGGCAAGTAGCCTCATCTACCCTCACAACGCCGCGGTCATGCACAAGGCCTAAGGAATCTATTAGATCCAGGCGACGCTTTTGACCAATAGCAATTACAACCGCATCTACAGGAATCAAGAATTCAGAACCCGCTATAGGGATAGGCACTGGACGTCCATCCTTGCCTAGCTCATCCGTCAGCTTCATCTGCACACATTCCAGTGCGGTTACATTCCCAAGCTCATCCCCCACGATACGTTTCGGTAAGGTGAGCCAGCTAAACTCTACACCTTCCTGCTTCGCAAATTCATATTCAAAGTCATAAGCCGTCATCTCTTCGCGAGTCCGGCGGTAGACCATTTTTACATTAGCGGCTCCAAGTCGTACTGAGCATGTAGCTGCATCAATAGCTGTATTGCCTGCACCAATGACAGCAACCCGCTGACCCATCAGCTCTAGCAGAGGGATGCCGGTCTTAGTCGATTCTACAAGTGCAATGGCATCATATACGCCAGCCAATTTTTCACCTTCAATCCCTATCGGAGGTACATAACCCATACCCGCTGCCAAAACGATGGCATCATAGTTCGACTTCAACTCTTCTACAGAGACATCTACTCCAACTTTTACACCTGTACGTATTTCCACACCCAGCTTCTCTACCTGCTCCACTTCCCAAAGCGATATAGCCTGCGGAAGCCGAAACGACACAATCCCATGCGTATCCAGTCCACCTGCCAGCTCTTTCGCCTCGTAAATCACTACAGCACAACCTTCACGAGCAAGCTCCCTAGCCGCTGACAATCCGGCAGGACCACCGCCGATTACAGCTACTTTTTTCCCATTAGGAATACCTGCTTTAAATAATTGAACTCCGCTATTCATCGCCCAATCTGTCGCATAACGCTGCAACAGTCCAATTTGGATCGGTGCCGAAGCATCATTTAACACACAAGCTCCTTCGCACAGTTCATCCGTAGGACAAACACGAGCACAGCTGGCACCCACAGGATTGGAATCCATAATCGTCTGTGCTGAGCCCTTCAAATTGTCAGTAGCGATCCGTTTAATAAAAGAGGGAATATTAATACTGGTCGGACAAGCTTTTATACAAGGGGCATCGTAGCAATATAGACAGCGATTGGCCTCATCCATGGCACCCTTATGGGTCAGAGGCGGCTCAGCCTCGGCGAAATTGCGCATGAACATATCAGGTGTAAATGCTGTTAACGGAGAAGAATGCTCCATCACTAGTCCCTCCTTATGGATATTTTTTCTTATTTGTGTTATATAATATAACATTAATTCAACTTTTGTCTGAATATTTTACTTACATCCTAGAATTAATGTAGTAATATAAGCATTAACAGAAAAAAAACCTTCACTTTCTCCCTGATCGAGTTATATATACTAACATCTGTTAATCAAACTATAGTCATTTCGAATTTTTGTTGCATTAGACACTTTGTCTAATTTCAAAACCGTATTTTTTACGTGTGAGAATAGGCTGAGAATAGCAAGACCTAAACAGAGGGTGGCGCACAGAACCGCGAGGGGGAATAACTATGGATTGGGAGCTTGTATTAACCATTCGTGACGCTTTAAAAAGACCACTATTCGGAGAAGCCGAAGTCATCGGCGGTAAGAGCGGCTTAAGCCGTGCGATTCGTTGGGTACATGTACTGGAAAGTGCCAATTTCGATACCCTGATTCATGGAGAAGAAATGATTTTGACTACGGGGATTGGTGCAAGTGTCGATCTGTCCTCCTCCTTGGAATTTATGCAGAATTTAATTGATAAGAATGCAGCTTGCCTATGTATTGAACTAGGCACTTACTTCAGCACCATCCCGCAAGAAATGATCGACTTAGCCAACACAAATGACTTCCCGCTGATCATTTTCACCCGAACGGTCCGCTTCGTAGATATCACTCTGGACCTCCACTCCATCATCATCAATCGGCATCACCGGATGCTGCAAGAACTCGAAAGCATCTCTCGTGAATTTCATCGTCTGACATTGACCTCACAAGGAACAGTGAAGGTGCTGCAATTATTATGTAAAAGCACCCGCACACAAATCGTCTATATGCAGCTGCAAGGCAAGCCCTTATTCTTCCCGGCGCTTTCTCCCGAAGAGCAAGCACCTCTGCTGGATTTCTTCACCGCCTTCAGTGACGAAATGGAAGGCATTCAACCAGACACCGCTCCTTACACCCGAGAATACGGGCAAAAGACGATCGCCGTTAAACCTGTGGGCGCGCTGGATCAGACCTGGGCTTACATCCTGATGGTATGCAATCACAAGCCACAGGAATTTGACTGCCTGCTGCTGGATTCCGCCTCTCTGTCCATCGCCCAGGAGCTGCTGCGTACTCGGTATATGGAGGAGCGTAAGCTTTTTTCAGAAAATCTATGGGTCGACGAGCTGATCAACGGACGTATAGAGGATGATAACCGCCTAAAGGGACTGATCGGAACGAGCTTCAACGTAGTCAATGAGCTCCCTTACCGCGTATGCCTTATCGAGATCAAGAACCCCAGAGACGTAAAATGGAACAGCTCAGAGAACGAATGGGAATCCATCACCTTCCACCTTTCGCTCATCCTGCGTTCCATTTTCGAAAAATATTCCCTACGTCCGCTGATCACACTCAAGAACAATCGCCTCACCGTCATCGCACTCGACATTCAATCGAAAATGCCTGGAAAAATGCGACTTCAACAAGCACTCGAATCCCTTCAACACATCCGCTCCGACGAGAAGCTAAAGGATTTACAGCTGGTCATCGGAGTCAGCAAATCGCATAAGCGCCTAAAACAAGCCTTTACCGGATATCAAGAAGCGCTGCAGGCTTTGTCGTTATACTCTTGTTACCAAAAGTCACTGCTCTTCTACGAAGAACTTGGCGTATTCCAGCTACTGCTTAGCCTAAATGACGGAAAGACATTACAAAATTTCATCCGCAGCTATCTGGGTCCGCTGATTGACCACGACCAAACTAAGGGCAGTGAACTACTCCTCACTCTGCGTGTCTATCTGGATCATGATGGTTCCAAACAGATTGCCGCGCGAAATTTATTTATCGTCAGGCAGTCACTGTATTATCGTCTCGACAAAATAACAGAGTTGTTAGGGGAGGACTTCATGCAGCCAGAGAACCGAATCTCCATTCAGGTCGCTCTACGCGCCTATCAATTCCTGTACCCGGACAAAATTACTTTGCCCAGCCCCCGTTCAGTACAGATTTAAACGTATCGATAATGAACGCTACATCTTCATCCGTCGAGGATAACGGAGGAGCGAAGGTAAGCACATTATTGAACCCGGCTACTGTATCGCCATTCTTACCGATAATAAGTCCCTTGGATTTGCATTCAGCAATGATGCCTTTAACGATATTCAGCTCAACCGGCTTCTTGCTAATTTTGTCTTCAACCAGTTCAATCCCTGTCACCAAACCAAAACTGCGGACATCACCCACAAGCTTGTGATCCAGCAAATCGCTGAATGCAGCGTTAAGTCTTTTGCCCAAAAGCTCTGCACGCTCCACCAGCATCTCCTGCTCAATAATCTCTAGATTACGAAGCGCCAGTGCACAAGAGGCAGGATTACCACCAAAGGTATTCACATGACGAAAATGACCGTAATCATCACTATTATCTTTGAACGCCTCGTAGATCTCTTTACGCACAGCAGTGGCAGATAAGGGAAGGTAAGCACTAGTCAGCCCCTTAGCCATCGTAACAATGTCCGGCTTCACGTTGTAATTGTGGTGTCCGAATTTCTGTCCGGAACGGCCAAATCCGCATATGACCTCATCGATAATGAGCAGCACTCCATGCTCACGACAAATTTCCTGCACTCGATCCAGATAGACCTGATGCGGCACAATTACACCGCCACCAGTAATCACTGGCTCCATGATTACCGCCGCTACTGTCTCCACACCTTCCCAAATAATCATGTCCTCAATGGACTGTGCACACTGGAGGTTAAATTCTTCTACAGACCTCCCTGCCGGGCGGCGGTAGCTGTCCGGGGGAGCTACATGTAAGAACCCACCCGTCAGCGGTTCATATTTATATTTGCGCTGCGCCTGACCTGTTGCGGACAACGCGCCAAGCGAACTGCCATGATATCCACGATAACGCGCAATGAATTTATGGCGATAATGCTGGCCGATTTGCTGCTGATATTGGCGGGCCATTTTGAAAGCAGCCTCGTTGGCCTCTGACCCACTATTGGAAAAGAAGATCACGTACTCGTCTCCAAGCCACTCATTTAGCTTCTCCGCCAGCGCAATCGCCGGGAGATGACTTTGTGTCAGAGGAAAATAGGGCAGGGTCAGCAATTGGTTGTATGCAGCTTCTGCCAATTCCTTGCGGCCATACCCAACATTTACGCACCACAGACCAGACATTCCATCCAAAAATCGATTGCCCTGAATATCCGTAATCCATGACCCACTCGCCGAAGCGGCTATCATAGGCGGGTTCTTCTCACTATAAGGTGTAATATTGTGCCACAAATATTTCTGATCCTTGTTCACCGCAAGCTCGCTATCATTCCCCAGACTCTGCATAACTCTTCTCCTCTCAACATTCCATTCTCATTAATAACGGGCAGTAATCATCTTTTTGCGCGTATAGAATTCCACCCCATCACGCCCATTGGCATGCAGGTCTCCATAGAACGATTTCTTATAACCCGAGAAGGGGAAAAAGGCCATCGGCGCAGGCACACCCAGATTGACGCCTAGCATCCCTGCATCAATTTCTTCCCGGAACTCGCGGATCGCTTTTGCACTATCTGTGTAAATACATGCCCCGTTCGCAAACGGAGATAGATTCGTTACTGAAATAGCCTCACTTAGACTCTTTACACGGATCACTGACAATACCGGCGCAAAAATTTCATCCTTCCAGATGGTCATTCCCGGCTGCACATGATCAAATATTGTGGGTCCGATAAAATAACCAGCATCGCCGGTCGCAGCATCTTTCCGCCCATCCCGCACAAGCTCAGCTTGTTCAGCCTCGCCAGTCTCAATATAATGTAGCGTTCGATCCTTATTGGATTGACGGATCACAGGACCTAGAAACACTCCAGCCTCGGCGCCATTGCCGATCTTTAATTCATCCGAAGCTGCCACTAGACGACTAACCAGTTCTTCAGCGATATCCTCATGAACTACCACAACCGAGCAAGCCATACACCGCTCACCTGCAGAACCAAAGGCTGCCGCGATAATATTCTTCACCGCATTATCCAGCTCCGCATCAGGTAGCACAATCGAATGATTCTTGGCTCCAGCCAGTGCCTGCACCCGCTTTCCCTGCGCCGTCCCAGTTTTGTACACATATTCCGCTACCGGCTGGGAACCCACGAACGAAATCCCCTTCACTTCTTCATGCGCCAGCAGCCCGTTCACAACCTCATGCGCCCCATGAACGACATTCAGCACGCCTGGCGGAAAGCCCGCTTCAGCAAACAGTTCAGCTAACCGATTAACCAGCAGCGGCGTACGCTCAGAAGGCTTCAACACAAAGGTATTGCCGCAAGCAATGGCGAGCGGAAACATCCAGCAAGGGACCATCATCGGAAAATT
This sequence comes from Paenibacillus sp. RS8, assembly GCF_041956825.1. NCBI lineage: Bacteria > Bacillati > Bacillota > Bacilli > Caryophanales > Paenibacillaceae > Paenibacillus > Paenibacillus sp. RS8. The sequence goes on from NZ_CP168131.1 coordinate 1,193,059, forward strand.
GAAAGGAGCAATCCCACCGATAACGCCTAGCGGATAGCGGTACATCCCGGATTCAATTCCCGTAGCGATATCCGGAAGCTGGCTGCCCATCATCAACGTGGGGATGCCTGCGGCAAATTCCACACATTCAATGCCGCGCTGCACCTCGCCTTGCGCCTCTTCCAGACTCTTGCCGTTCTCCAGCGTAATCAGCTCCGCCAGCTCATTCCAATGTTCTACCAATAGCTGTTGATATTGAAAAAAGTAACGTGCACGACGCGGCACAGCGACTCTTTTCCACGTTTGAAATGCCGTAGCCGCAGCCTCGACCGCCATACTAAGCTCTTCTTTGCTTGATATAGGCACATAGGCAATCACTTCACCAGTCGCGGGATTGTATACCTCTTCTTCCAGTCCGGATAAAGATTCTACCCAAGCTCCATTCACATAATTCTTAACTCTTTCAACCTGCGTTACTAGGAGAGACATAGCTCGCACCTCTTTCTCTGCTTCAGATGCACTGATGGACTGCTGATTACAATAGATGACCGCCAAATCAGGCGGTCATCTACTATAACACTTGAGCTCAACTGGTTATTTTGCTGCCATTTCTACGATTTCGTTCGTGTAAGCTTCATCCACTTTAGCAGGCTCTTTAATGACACCGAACTTCTGCGAAATATCAGCCGTTTGCTGGAATGCAACCGCATCGGTATACCCCATCTTGGAGCTATCGAAGCCCTCAGGGAGAATCAGTTTGGCAACCTCAGTCATCATCGTCAACTGATGCTCCTTCGTTGTACTGCCGTCTTCCGCTTGCTTCATTACACTGTCTACTGCCGCCGCAGGATCGGCAATGGCATCCTTCCAGCCTTTCAATGAGGCACGAACAAACTTCGCCGCAGTCTCTTTGTTCTCCGCAAGCCATTCTTTATTGGCGAACAAGTTATCCTCAAGCATCGCAACACCTTCCGTGTTCATATCGATGACATTCAGATCTTCCGCTTTTATGCCCGACTCCAGCACAACTTGATACTCGTTGTAAGTCATTGCCGAGGCTGCATCGATTTGGTCACCTAAGAACTGATCCATTGTGAACCCTTGCTTCGTAAAGCTTAGATCTTTGTTCGGATCAAACTTGTATTTATCAAATAGGGCCAATAATTCAAATTCGTTCCCCCCCATCCAGTTGCCGACCTTTTTACCCTTAAGATCAGCCGGGGAGTTGATGCCTGCAGATTTCTTGGAGACTAGGACAAGTCCACTCTTTTGGTAGATCTGGGCGATTTGCACGAGTGGCATCCCCTGTTCAAGACTCGGAAGCAAGCTGGCTACCCAGCCAACACCGATATCCGCAGAGCCGCCTGCCACTTGCTGCTCCGGAACAATATCCGGGCCACCAGGCATGATCTCTACATCCAGTCCTTCCTCCTTGTAATATCCTTTATCCTGCGCCACAAAATACCCTGCAAACTGTGCCTGCGGCACCCATTTCAACTGCAATTTCACTGTAACCGGATCAGCCGCCGGTTCGGTAGTTGCACTTGCCTCAGGAGCTGTTGAAGCCTCAGGTGCAGTAGTTGCCTCAGTGGCCGAATTATTATTGTTGCCCCCACACCCTGCCATTAAAGAAACTACCAACATCATCACTACCGCCAACAATCCACCACGAAATTTGCGTTTTTTCCCGTTCATCAATCGAACTCCCCCTACCGTAATTTTGTTTGTAACAAGCATAAACACCTTCGGCGTCCTTACAAGGACGATGAGCGTTTAAGCGAGAAATATAAGGAAGATGTATAGTGTGAAACTTATAGCTCCTTATATCTCAAGACGGCACAGTATGGACAATCATCGTGGTGCGTTTTATGCATACAGCCGTGGGCGGTTTCTCTTTTCCCTTCCCACTAGGACCGGATGTAATGATGTTATAGAGCTCATTTACGTTGCGAAGGATGCCACTTAATGAACACTTTCTCAAGCCGCTCAACCACTAAATAGAAAAGCACGCCGGCAATTGCGGCCAGAACGATACACGACCAGCCCAGCGGCATTTTGGCGACTTTAATGGAATTGGAGAGCAAATACCCAAGCCCTTTGGAGGAGAAAAAGAATTCTCCAACAATCGCCCCAATCATACTAGCCGTTGCGTTGATCTTCAGCGCCGTAAACACATAAGGTAGACTGTTCTGAATCCGCAGATAACGGAACACTGCAGGTTTACCAGCCGCATAGGAATGCATCAGATCCAGCGCCAGCGGATCAATCGCAGCCATGCCCTTATAGGCGTTAATTGCCATCGCAGCCATCGTCGTTGCCGTAACAATGGCAATTCTTGAACCAATCCCATCTCCGAACCAAAGATTCATAATGGGCGCGAGGGCGACGATAGGCACAGCGTTCAGTGCAGCAACTAGCGTTAAGCTTCCACTACCCCAACGCGGCCAAGCTGTAGCTGCTAAAGCAATCAAGAAACCGATAGCTGAACCAACCAACATTCCCAGCACCGCCTCAGCAAGGGTGTATCCGGTATAGGACAACAACAAGCTGAAATTATCCTTCATCGTCTCGGCAATTGCTGTGGGTAGCGGCAGCTGATATTTTTTCAAATCAAAGATCTTATGAAAAAATTCAAACTCCCATAGCCCAAGAAACAACACACCCGCCAATACAGGCAGTAACACCCCTGCACTAAACGCCTTCTTTAGCCCACGCGAGCCACCTTTATGTTTCGCAACCACCATAGGGTGCGAGCTTGTCGCAGCATTTTTCTGTGTAGCCGTTAATGCCGGTTGGGTTATCTCTGTACTAGTAGAGCCAATAAATGAAGCCTCCCGAACGGAGCCCGTTTCCATTAGCGGTCCCCCCCTTTCGGTCGAAATTCAGGTTGCCACGGCGCCACCAAACGCTCGATCAGATTGATCAACCAGTAGCTCACGATTCCAAGCAAGGCGCCTACAATCACCGTAGACCAGAACATGTAGGTATGAGAGCTTCCATAATAGAGATTACGTAGCATAATCACGCCAATGCCATGCTGAGCACCCATAAGCTCCACAAGAATCGCACCCGTAACAGCAAGTGGAGCAGCAATCTTGAGTCCTCCGAACAACCCAGGCAAAGCTGCCGGAAATTTTAGCTTCCAGTACACAGCCCAAGGCTTCGCAGCATAAGAATGCATTAATTCCAGCGCGGAAGGGTCTACACTTCGCAAGCCACGCAGCATATTGAGAGCCACCGGAAAGAATGTAATATAACCCGAGATAATAATCCGCGAAGTCTGCTCATCTCTCACAATCCCATAGATGATCGGTGCCAACCCCAGGATCGGAATCATCTGCGAGGCGATAGCGTAAGGAAATGTTAACTGCTCTATCGTCTTCGATAAGCTCATCAGAACTGCCAGCGAGGCACCAGCCACCGCACCTATCAGGAAGCCAACACCCGCATTTCCAAAGGTGGCAGCCCCCTCCTTCAGAAGTGTGCCACTATACTTCCACAGCGTGGACAGCACCTCATGAACGTAAGGCAACTTGGACTGAGCTAGCGGCGTCTCCACCACATGGAGCAACATCCATGAAGTTCCTTCCCAGACCAGCAGCAAACCAAATATCCAGACAAACAACGGCAGCAGGCGACCTCGTACAAAGATACTGCCCCCTTTCATCCCTACACCCCTTCGAAGCTGTCGCGAATACGCGCGATCAGTTCGAAAAATTCGGGGCTGTTTCTCATTTCCGCTGTACGCGGACGCGGCAGGGGAATATCAACCACGGCGGACAAGCGACCCGGATGTGGGGACAGAACGAACACCCGATCAGAGAGGAATATCGATTCAGGAATACTATGGGTTACGAAGACAATTGTGTTCTGCACCTTGCTCCAGACGGATAACAGCTCTTCGTTCAGACGCTCACGTGTAAACTCATCCAGTGCAGAGAACGGTTCATCCATAAGCAGAATTTCCGGCTCCATCGATAGGGCTCTGGCAATCGCTACACGTTGCTGCATCCCCCCACTAAGCTGCCAAGGGTATTTATCTGCGAAGCTCTGTAAGCCCACTAGGTCAAGAAGCTCTAACGCCTTCTCCTCACGGATCGACTTTTTGACTCCCATCAACTCCAGCGGTAATGTGATGTTATGCTTCACCTTCCGCCAGTCATATAGCACAGGACTTTGAAAAACAATCCCATATTTCTGCGCCAGCCTTGCTTCTCTAGCGCTTTTCCCAGCTACTACAATATTCCCACCTGTTGGCGCGATCAGATCGGCCATCAGTCTTAAAAGCGTTGTTTTACCGCATCCGGAAGGTCCGAGCAGTGAGACGAATTCCCCCTTTGCAATATCAAGACTCACCTGATGCAGCGCAAGCACTTCCGCAGCTTCCGTCCTATAACGCATTTCAACATTTTCCAGCTGAATCTCAGGAATATTTGTCGCGAGCAATGACATCCCCAGCCCCCCTTATCAAAATAAGCTATGCACTGAATGTTAATTAACCTTACTCATAACAGAGATTTTTGAGTCTAAATCTTCTCTCACGTAGTATTAACTAACATGTTACACGCTGTTCACTAGACTCACACTAGACAATTAGTAAAATAGCTCCCGCTAAATTACGTCATTTTGTCTAGGGGACATTTTTAAAGTTTTGCATTAAAGTGATTTTTAAATATTTGTAGATATGTGGTAATATTTATCCATATCTTTCCTCAGTAGGAGACAATAGACCCATGGGATCTGTAATTTCGAATTATATTGTTATTGTGGCTATATCAGGTGTTCTGAGTGTCTTACTAGCCCTTTTCGCCTATTATAAGAAAACTGATTTCTTAGGAATCAGAGCCTTTGTTATAAGCTCCTGCACTTCCGCGATTTATACCTTCGGCTTCGCGCTAGAGCTGTCGGGAAAAACACTGGAGGAAATGAGTTTTTGGATTAAGGTAGAGTATCTGGGGATGCCTTTTATAGCGCCGGCTAGCCTTATCATGGTAATGCATTTCGTGGGACTGGAAAGTCTATTTAAAAAGGGCATGCGAGCAGCGCTGTACATCATACCGTTCATCACAACACTGATGGTGTGGACCAATGATTATCACCATCTCTTCTATAAGTCCATTTATTTGCGAGACAACACCCCCTCCCCACTCGTTGATGTAGTAATGGGTCCTTGGTATATCGTTCACGGCAGCTTTACCTTTGGCTGTCTACTGGCAGCCATCTGCCTCATGTTATGGCAGTGGAATCGGATGAAACGGGTATACCGCAGACAAATCGTTACCATTCTAATTGGACTAAGCCTCCCAACGTTAGGCTCTTTTTTATATTTGATGGGCCTGACTCCTTACGGCATGGATCCCGTTCCGATCATTATGAGCATCACCTCCACCCTATATATCTGGGCTATCCTATCAAGAGGCATGTTAACAGCCGCACCTATTGCTCGTGAGAATTTGTTCGAAAGTATGCGAGACGGGGTGCTTGTCACCGATCGTTCGGACATGCTCGTCGATTACAATCGCGCAGCCGCGGATATGATAGAAGGACTTAATTCCTCAGCGATTGGCAAACCGCTGGCACAACTGTTTCTCAATGCAGGTAAAGATGCCTTGTCCTATGTTATGGATGCAGAGCCGCTGCTACGCGAAGAACGGGAAGTAGCTTGGAACAAAGGAGACGAGATTTGTTACTATCAAATTCGATCCTCTCCCGTACAGAAACAAGGGGGATACTTAGCAGGACAAATGATCATGCTGATTGACGTAACTGAACGAATACTGCTTCAAGATAAGCTGCGTCAATTGGCAACGATGGACAGTCTGACGGGGATTTATAACCGTACCTATTTTTTGGAGCTGAGTCGAGGGCTTCTAATTCAGTCCGCAAGCGATCGGAGTTCATTATCAATTATTCTGCTGGATGTAGACTTCTTCAAAAGTATTAATGATCGATTCGGACATCAATATGGAGATCAAGCCCTTCAGCACATTGTTGAGGTATGCAGCAGACATCTGCGGGAAGGTGACATCTTCGGCCGTTATGGCGGTGAGGAATTTGTGATCTGTCTTCCGGGCACATCCTTAAAGCAAGCCGCATTGCTCTGTGATACCATCCGTGCGGATATCGAGTATAGTACATTACATACCATGATCGGCCCTATTCATGTGACCGCCAGTTTCGGAGTCGTAGAGGCCTTAAGCCCAGAAGATACTCTGGAAGAGCTGCTGTCAGAGGCCGACCATGCCCTGTACAGTGCCAAACGAAACGGGCGTAACGCCGTCCATCTTTCCCAGAGATCAGAAATTACACTTTTCAAACCTATATAAATCGCATCTTTTTACCTCCCCGCCGCATTCATCAGCCTGCCTTATTTTTCATAGTCTGTTTTTAAGTTTAATAAGAGTTATCTGAAAATCTAATCAGAGTGAAGAAAAAATTCGCTTTATGGATATGGAGGCGCAAGAAATAATGAGGAACCATACAATGATGCAATTTTTTGAATGGCATGTTGCTGCGGATGGGAAACACTGGGATCGCCTGAAAGAAACAGCTTCCGCACTAAAAGCCGTAGGCATTGATTCTGTTTGGGTACCTCCTGTGACAAAGGCCGTCTCCGCCGACGATACAGGCTATGGCGTGTATGATCTATACGATCTGGGTGAATATGACCAAAAAGGTACGGTACGCACCAAATATGGCACCAAACAAGCCCTAATTGAAGCCATTTCAGAATGTCAAAAAAATGGGATTTCCGTGTACGTTGATTTGGTCATGAATCACAAGGCAGGAGCGGACGAAAAGGAAGTCTTCCAGGTGATCGAGGTCGACCCTAATGACCGGATGAAAGAAATCTCCAAGCCTTTCGAGATAGAGGGCTGGACTAAATTCACCTTCCCCGGCCGCGGTGATGAACACTCTTCCTTTAAATGGAATCACAATCATTTTAACGGCACTGACTTTGACGCCAAATCGGGGCGAACAGGTGTATTCCGTATCGTAGGCGAGAATAAAACATGGAACCAGAATGTTGACGACGAGTTCGGCAACTACGATTATCTAATGTTCGCAAATATTGATTACAGTCATCCAGAAGTCAAAAAAGAAATGATCCAATGGGGAAAATGGCTGGTGGACACGCTCCACTGCAGCGGCTTTCGTTTAGATGCCATCAAGCATATCAACCATGAGTTTGTGAAAGAATTCGCGGTCGAAATGTTTAATAAATGTGAGAAGGATTTCTATATCGTGGGCGAATTCTGGAATTCGGATTTAGAATCCTGCCGGCAATTTCTAAATACCGTCGACTATAAGATCGACCTCTTCGATGTCTCCCTTCACTACAAGCTGCATTCAGCTTCCTTGGGGGGTAGAAACTTTGATTTAACCAAAATCCTAGACGACACACTAGTGCAGACCCATCCTACCAATGCCGTAACGTTCGTGGACAATCATGATTCTCAGCCCCATGAGGCTCTCGAATCGTGGGTAGATGATTGGTTCAAGCAAAGTGCTTATGCGCTTATCCTGCTGCGACGCGATGGATATCCTGTGGTCTTTTATGGAGATTATTATGGGATCGAGGGACCTACACCTGTGGCAGGCAAAAAAGCGGCGATTGATCCACTTCTGTACACCCGCTATCACAAGGCTTATGGGGAACAGAAGGATTATTTCGATCACCCGAACACGATTGGTTGGACACGTCTAGGCGTGAAGGAGATTGAAAACTCTGGATGCGCGGTTGTGATCAGTAACGGTGAGAACGGTCAGAAAAGAATGTTCGTAGGGGAACAACGCGCCGGTGAAGTATGGGTAGACTTTACTCATAATCACAAGGCGACCATAACGATTGAAAAAGAGGGCTGGGCGACCTTCCCGGTCAACGGTGGCAGCGTATCTGTCTGGGCCCTGCCTGATGCAGAAGTCGACGAAAAATAAAGGTTGTGCTGCTCAAAATAGATGAGGCTGCTCTCGAAAGTAGTGAATGCTGCTTACGGGGCAGCCTCATCTATTTTATGGAATAGTCCAAGTAAGGATCTCACTTAGCCATTAAACCTCTTCAGATTGGGTGATGATGGCAGACGATGATGAGGATATGGAGCAGGAATGTGCGTTGGAAATGTGCTGCGGGGACGTAAAATGACCGCGGGGATGTGCAGTAGGCGTTTTTGCGGTGAGCGGAGTGGGTTTAGCCACTAATTAGGGAAAAGCTCCCTGATAATATTCGATATTCGCTTATAATTAACGAAATTAGGGAATTCCTCCCTGAAAATTAGGGTGATTGCTTGAAATTCCACCAAATCAGATGAATTTTAGGTATATTTTCCCTAATTGTAAATCTAATGACCAGTAATCTAAGAATTTCAGGGAGGAATTCCCTAATTATTGAATTGGTGTTTCACTCAAACCATCATTTGAAACTTCAATTAACCTTCAACACAAAAAAAGGGCCGTCCCCAAGTAGCTAAAACTACTTTGAGACGCCCTCCTCTTCTTTAGTGGCTTCAATGTACACAGAGACTTCACCCTCGTCTCCCTCTATTCCTCCGCCTTTGGATGGCGGGATACTAATCTCACCAGATCCAGCGTCAAGATCGGCAACGCAATGGAAGCCGGATAAGCCAGGTAACGCGGTTCCCACTCCGGACTGAACTTTTCTTTGTATCGGCGAAGTCCGACAAAGCCGTACCAATGCCCCCCTCTTTTAAATACGAGATGAGCCAGCTTCTCCTCTTTCAAGGCCCCAGCATTCTCGCCTACACTAGACAGAGGCGCATTACCTAGATTAAATCGATGATATCCCTTAGATTTCGCCCATTCTAGCAAACGGACAAATAAGTAATCCATCGTTCCGTTCGGCACATTCTTTCGATGGCGCATCAGATCAATCGATAGGGTCATGCCCTGATCATACCCATATGCAATAGAGGCAAATGCCAGTATCGTCCCTTTGGTATTCCGCAGCAGCGCGATCGGAGCCAGCTGTAGATAGGGCTTGTTAAACCAGCCCAGCGAATACCCTTTTTCGGTGCGCCCATTCAGCCATTCATCTGAAACGGATCTCAGCTCTTTAAATAAATCTTCATTGTGCGGTACCTCTGCAACTTCAAAAGTATATCCTTCCCGTTCAAACCGGTTGCATACGCTGCGCAAATCACTGTTCTTCTTGCCACTGAGCGTGAAGGTATCGAGCGTTACCAACGCCTCTTCCCCCAGCTTGAAAAAGTGATATCCCTGCTCATGATAGATCGATAAAAATTCAGGTGTAGCCTGATAAAAAACTACTACCAGACCGTATTTATCCGCAGCTTGCCTAAATTCACTGATCGCCTCATTCATGAGGCTTCTATCTCCCAATGGATCACCAAGGACGACAAGTTTATCCCTAACTCTGGCGAAAGCGAGCAGCACTTTGCCGTCTTGTGCCCAGAAGAAGCTTTTATCACCCAAAAATAACATATGAGTTAAGGGATTGCCTTGAAACTCCCCTAGAAAACGTTCCAGCCTTGCCATATCAAAGTTTCCGAATAGCTCCTCTGGCTTACGGTGAGGTCTGAGAGTGATCAGTAAAGTAAGAATGATCCAAGAGAAAGCCAGCCCCCCTACAGCCGTAAATGCAACATCACTATGCCGTTGCAGCCACTCTGGCTGCACACCGGGTGGGAGATGCTTCAGAAAACCGCGATGTACATGGCTTCCCAATAGATAGTAGCTTAGGGCAATTACCGAAGTAAGAGCAAGCCACCAGATCGTACTCTGTCTGCTAACGGGAGCACTAATCCGGTAGAACCGGGATCTGGAGATCCAAAGAATGAGTGCAACGAGAAGCAGAAACAGCGCCTCTTCATAATCAAAGCCTTTAGCTACCGCAAATATAGACCCAGAAAATAGTAGAGCACTGGTCCAAATGTATGCGCTACGGACCCTTAATGTAATACCTCGCGACAACAAAATGAGCATAAAACCAATAAGTACAGATAAATGATGTGAAAGCTGCATGATCGGGAATGACAATATTTCCTCTGTAATCTTCAGCCTATACAACAATCCAGGTGTAGCTGTTGATAGTAAGAGAATAAGCCCGCTAGCTAGTACAAGCTTGCCTAGAGCCCACACACCAAGATCGCTCAGAAAAGTATACTGCCCTGGCCAACCCCATATCTTTTGCCATATGTTAAGAGAGGGTTCAAACCCGGGGGCTGAACGATCTTGTCCCTTTTTTCCTTGCAAACCAAACTCCAATGCAGCAAGCACCAATCCGATCAACCACGGAATGAGATAATAGAACAATCTAAAAACGACAAGCACTGCCATAGCCTGATCACTTTTGAATCCAAGCTGCGTAAGACCCAGCAATGCGATAAGGTCAAAAGCACCGATACCGCCAGGTGCCATACTCAAGATGCCCGCAATAGCCGCTATTGTAAAGATGCCGAATATGACTGGAAAATGCACATCGTGCAAGAGATGGCTACTGATTGTCCAAAAGGTTACCCCGGCAAAACTCCATTCTAGAAAGGAAGCACCCACAGAGGCAACAACTGTAAGCCATGGCGTTCTGCCCTTTCCCCGGTTAATCCACTTTGCATAAAGCGACGAGCGCTGTACAAACACGAAAAACGGCAAATAAAGCGCCATACCCCATACCGCAAATACTAACCAATGATGCTCTTCGAGCAATGCCGTTGCCGGCAGCAGGCCAAAGATATTTGCCCAAGAAAGTAAAGATAACCCGGTTATCATTAGCGGCGAAAGAAATACGATTGCCGGCGTTAGGACGGAAGTTGGCACACCGCTTTTTTTATACATCAACGTCCGTAAACCTACTCCAGCCAGACCCGCAAAACCAATCAAATTATTAAACGTATTAGCAATCCAGCCATAACGGAAGGTGTCCCAGAGCCCTACTTTTAAACGGAAATGTGCCCGAATCAAATAATCATAGGCACTCATGACAGCTACTGCGAGAAGTGCGAATCCGATCATTTGCAAGACAGCGGACGTAGGTAATCTTCTTAATTCACGCATGATAAGTCCTAAATGGACCTGCTTCAGCTCATGCTGTCCCTCCCAATACACCAGCGCTATGATAGCCACTGGAAAGAGAGCTCTCACCGCCCGTATCCGGTATATGGATAAGAACAGCCTTACAATTTTAAATCTTTCTAATGTCTGTTGTTTTGAATGCATGAGGCCACCTGCCTTTACCGCTGACACACGTTGTGCTAGACAAATTTTCAACCATTTCATTATAACAATTATTGGAATAAAAAACCCATGATAATCAACACCTATTCAATTAGACTCCCAGTACAGCCCCAACCCCTGCAATAGTTAAAGATTGTTATTGGAATTCTATACCGCTAAAGGGCATTGAAACTGTAGTTTACACATAAAAATGCATAACAAAAAGGACATCCCTCACGGCAAAGGATGCCCTCTCTGTTATGTAACATGGGTCTTGCTAGCGTTTATACTCGAATATCAAATCTGCCTTTACTATCCGTTGTTGCGGTAGCGATCTCTTGCGGACTTGCTGCAGCAAGCGCATTGTTCGCTGGTTTGGCAGGTGCCTCTACTCCACTACCTGCGGTGGAAGCGCTGCTCTGAGACTTTTGTGAAATTTGTGCCTCGATGGTTTTGATCTGTTGCTCAATTTGCTTCGTCTTCGTTTCTTTGGTCTTTTCATCGTCTGAGCTGGCATCAATCTTGTCTAGTTCAGCTTCCAGCTTCGCTTTTTGTTTCTCAAGCGCACTGGTATCTGTAGTGCTTGATGTCGAGGTGGTATACGATGCGGAACCTGAAACTGCTGATATACTCATGGTCATCCCTCCCTTCCCTACCTCCAATATAATCCTTTTGCAGATAAGGAACGTTAAGACCCGCTGAAAGTTTGCTGAAAGTACTACTTGCTAGGTTACAATGATAGACTGCTAGGTGCTGGCTTTTCCCCGTCTAACAAGCAGCAGATAAGACAAAATGGAGAGAACTCCAGTACATGCCATGCTATCACTATGGCCATCGGAAGTGCTGACTCAACTCCCCCAAGACCAACAAGTGGCGCTACACAGCTACCTAACAGTAGAGGAATCAAACCGATTAACGCCGAGGCACTGCCTGCAGTTTCGCCTTGATCTTGCATCGCCAATGAGAAGCTGGTCGCTCCGACAATCCCCACACTGGAGACAACTGCAAATAGACAGATCAGAATTGGGATTAATCCTCCTCCTACTAGAATCGTCAGCAGCAGCAAGATACCTCCCATCGTACAGAGCAATAGTCCACTAAGCAGCAGCTTAGTCTCACTTACCTTACCAGCAAGTCTGCCGGCAATTTGACCCGTAATAATAATCCCGATCCCATTCATAGCAAAAATCAGACTATATACCTGCGGGGTAACCGCAAAAATATTTTGCAATACAAAAGAAGAACCTGAAATATAAGCGAACATAGATGCCGTTACAAAACCTTGAGACAAGGCATAACCCATAAACTTACGGTTGCCCAGCAATACTCGGAAAGTAAGCAGCGTACCCTTCAGCCCGCTCTTAGAGCGTCGCTCCTTCGGCAGTGTCTCCGGCAAGCGCAATAAAATTGTTAAACAAAAAATAATTCCGGCAGCAAATAATACGAGGAATATCCCTTGCCATGTGGTCACTCTTAACAGCTGACCCCCAATAACCGGAGCTAATATCGGTCCGAGGCCATTCACAATCATCAATAGCGAGAAGAACTTCGTGAGCTCAGAGCCACTATATAAATCACGAACAGCCGCTCTGGAGACAACCACACCTACTGAGCCAGCAAGACCTTGAATAAACCGCAAACCGATCAGCAGTCCGATTGAAGGACTAAAGGCACATAATACTGAGGAAACGGCATAAATGAACATCCCTATAAGCAGCGGACGGCGGCGGCCATATACATCACTCAGCGGTCCAGCTACCAACTGACCTGAAGCTAGTCCCAACAAAAAAAAGGTCAGACTAAGCTGCACTAAAGCAGCAGTCGTACCGAAATCCGCGACAAGCGTAGGCAGTGCCGGCAAATACATATCAATCGACAGCGGGCCGATCGTTGTAATGGAGCCAAGAATCACAGCGAGCTGCAGTCTCTGCTTCCGTGACGGTCCATCAGCGGTAAGCTTATTACCCTTTTGAATTCCAATCATGATTCTTATTTCAACCTTTCTACAGCAACCCTTGGGCCTTTTTTGTATTCTTCATACTAACGTAAAGGAAGTGAATTGATCAATCCTTTTATGGAGGGTTATAGGTGGCTGTATAACAAGAATAACCGCCATTCGGCGGTTATTCTGATGGTTTTATGCATTTGTGGATGTGCTGCGCATCTGCAACCAATCTCTGGCGGCTTCAGCCTCAGCAACACTCAGACGATGACCTTGATTACCCCAATGTGTTGTAACCTCTGCGCCTGCCTTCTGCAAAATAATCTCCAAATCCTCAGTCTCCGAAGAAGCAATGAGTGGATCATTCGTGCCTGCTCCAATGAAGATAGACACGCCTTCCAAAGAAGGAAGTGTAATATTGCGGAGCGGCACCATTGGATGCAGTAGAATGGCAGCGCGGAAAATATCCTTATAATGAAACAGCAAGCTACCCGCAATGTTCGCACCGTTAGAGTAACCCACGGCTACCAGATTGTCAGCATCGAATCCGTACTGTGCAGCGGCATCATCCAGAAACTGCTTCAGCTCATGCGTACGGAAGATTAGATCTGCCTCATCAAATACCCCTTCAGCCAGCCGTCGAAAGAACCTCGGCATTCCGTTCTCCAGTACATTTCCTCTAATGCCCAGCACTGATGAATCGGGAGATAGTAACCCGGCGAGCGGCAACAAGTCTTGCTCATTGCCTCCAGTACCATGGAATAATACAAGCGTGGGTTTCGTTACATCTTTACCTTTATGGAATACATGAATCATCCCTGCTTCACCTCAATTTCTCTTATTTGAATAGGACTTAAATTTTCTTCGATGACCGCACGATGCGGTTCATACCAAGATGGCAGCATCAGCTTCTCACCCAACGCATCCGCGGCTTCATCACGGGCAAAGCCCGGAGGGTCCGTAGCAATCTCGAAGAGGATTCCACCTCTTTCGCGGAAATAGATCGCATTAAAGTATTGGCGGTCTTGAACCGGTGTCGGATGATGTCCATGACTCTGTACATGATGCGCCCATTCCAGCTGCTCAGCATCATCTTGTGCACGCCAAGCGATATGGTGAACGGTACCAGTACCTCCTGCTCCTTGCGGAACCGGCGTTGTCTTTAGATCAATAATATTACCCAAATTGCCAGTAGTTCTATAACGACTGTATCCATCTCCGTCAGCGATATGCTCCATTCCCATCGTATGGACAAGCGTTTCTGCAGTTTGTAGCGGATCGTTGCTATAGAGCACAGCACCTCCAAACCCTTTGATCGCATGCTCGGTAGGAACCCCACCGAAAGACCATTTACTAAGCGGCCCTTCCTCACGTTCCACCAGTTCAATACGCAAACCGTCATAATCAGCAAAGGATAGATAAGATTCCGAGATTCTATTTTTAAGAGTAACTGAAATTTGATATGCGGCAAGACGCTGTTCCCAGAATGCCAGAGAGCCCACCGGTACCGCGTAAGTCGTTACACCAACCTGACCACTGCCGATTCTTCCTTTACGCCCTACAGGTGAAGGGAAAAAAGTAATAATCGTTCCCGGAGCACCTGCCTCATTTCCAAAATATAAATGATAGACTTCCGGAGCGTCAAAATTAATCGTCTTCTTCACAAGCCGTAGTCCCAGAATGCCGGCGTAGAAGTCAACATTACGCTGAGCATCTCCAACAAAAGCGGTAATATGATGGATTCCTGCAGTTTGAAGTGTCATAATAATAAACCCCCTTCTTAGTTAAAAATCAATGCGTCCAGAGAAATCGAACCTGGCCCTGTAAGTGCTATACCTGCAGCAACTACCAGTACCGTAAGCGGAAACTCAATTCCGTTCGAAGTAGACCAGAAGCCATTTGGAGCATGAACCTTAATGATAGCCCCCAGCATAGTGGCAACAATCAACACCGCTGCAACAGGTGTCAGAAGGCCTGCCGCGAACATGAATCCGCCTGCCAGCTCCATTATTCCTGCCAGTATTGCCATAGTAACCCCCGGTTTAATGCCGATGGACTCCATCCAACCACCTGTACCCTTCGGGCCGTAACCCCCAAACCATCCAAATAACTTTTGTGCACCATGTCCTATGAATGCAATCCCGATCACTAATCTCATCAATAATATTCCTACACTTATCATTGTTAATCCACTCCAATTTTCTTTGATTTAATTATCTTAACATTAAGATATATGATAAAAATTTTTGTCTTTCAGCGGTAAGAAGCAGCGAACTGCTTCCGACCTTATAGATGTGCCCTTCATTACGCTATTTCAGCGCTCCTATACACCTTTGCCTAGCTTCTTCAGTAATTCGATAGCCTGCCCCTTCTCATCCTTATCCAGTCCACGCATCAAATCATGAATTGAAGCCACATGACGCGGAAAAATCTGATCGAACAGCTCACGCCCTGCATCCGTAATCTCCGCATAGGTCACGCGTCTGTCCTCGCTACACGGCACACGTTTCAGCAGACCTTTCTTCTCCAGCTTATCGATATTATAGGTGATGCTTCCACTCGTAACGAGAATTTTCTCCCCGATCTGTTGCAGTGGAATACGGGTCCGGTGATACAGCACCTCAAGCACCATGAACTCGGCAGATGCCAGCCCATAACTCTTCATATCCTTCACAGCTTGATCCATCAAGCTTCTGTAAGCCTTAGATAATACAACAAATAACTTTAAAGAAGACGCCTGATCCATCTCCGTAGTATTCTCTGCATTACGTACGTTCTCTTCGGTACTACTCATCATTTCCACCTCCACTCGGACAGCCTTGTTGTTCAATACAATGTAAATGTCTTTACATTAAATATCTTTAAGTTAAGATAACTATACTTCTTCACACTATCTTTGTCAACCTCGCCGCTAAAAAAGATTAACTAAGCGGCCTAACGAACTGCTTATGTTTTATTTGCGATCTTTTACGAACGTGATGAAAATCACTCTAAGTTTGACCTGACCCCTAAAACGGCGTATTCTTGTCTTTACGAATGACTATTTAGGAAGCGATTTCACAACCCTTAAAGGAGGCAGCCTGATGGTGGAGCAACAAGCTGGAACGCGGCGCGTGCTGATCGTAACAGCCGTAGCCGCAGAGCGGGACGCGGTCCTGCGCGGCCTGCAAGGCAGCGGCAGGTTCCATGTGATTGCTGCCGGCGCAGGTACGGCAGCAGCGGCGGCGGGAACCGCCGCGGCACTCGCAGCCGGGTCTTACGGCTGCGTAATCAGCGCTGGGATCGGCGGCGGGTTCCCCGGGGTGGCACCTTTAGGCTCGCTGGTCGTTGCCAGCGAGATGATTGCCGCCGACCTCGGGGCCGAGACGCCGGAGGGCTTCCGCAGCGCTGCCGAGCTCGGCTTCGGCAGCGTGTCCGTGCCGGCTGACCGCGGCACGGTGCAGGCGGTTTCGGCCGCGCTGACAGCGGCCGGACTGACCGTAAGCACGGGGACCGTGCTTACGGTCTCAACGGCGACCGGCACCGCGGAGACGGCCGCCGCCCTCATCGCGCGGCATCCCGGTGCCGTCGCGGAGGCGATGGAAGGCCACGGAGTTGCCGTGGCCGCTGAGGCGCTGGGGCTCCCGGTACTGGAGCTCCGCGCTATTTCGAACCCGGTCGGTCCCCGCGACCGGGCTGCTTGGAAGATCGGCGATGCAATGGAAGCATTAACGGCGGCAGCCGCTATACTACTGGAGGTGCTGTAATGACAACTGAGCTTAATATCGCTTTTTCCCCTTGCCCTAACGATACCTTTGTATTTCATGCCTGGGCACACGGGCTTGTCCCGGATGCACCACAACTTAATGTAACCTATGCCGACATTGACATTACTAACACACTCGCTGCTAACGGAGAAGGACCTGAAGTCCTTAAAATCTCCTATGCCGCTCTACCTTGGGTTCTTGATCGGTACAAACTGCTGCCATGCGGCGGTGCACTGGGTCGTGGCTGCGGCCCGCTGCTTCTTACAGCAAGTGGCCCAACAGCGATCAAACGTCCCGAGAAGCTGGCCGGGCGCCGGATTGCAGTGCCTAGTGAACGCTCTACAGCATATTTACTCTTCAGATTATGGGCAGCACAGCATGTGACGGGAGGCATTGGCGAAATCATTGTCATGCCTTTCGATGAGATCATGCCTGCCGTTCGCGATGGACATATCGACGCCGGGCTGGTGATTCACGAAGCCCGCTTTACTTACGCGTCTTATGGTCTTAATATGCTGACTGACCTTGGCAGCTGGTGGGAAAGTGATACCGGATTGCCGATTCCACTCGGTGCGATCATTGCTCGCCGCGATCTAGATGCCGATGCCATTACTGGCTGGATTCGCAGCTCTCTTCAATATGCGTGGGATCACCCTACCGATTCTAGAGACTATGTACTTAGTCATGCTCAAGAGCTGGCTCCAGAAGTGGCTAAATCTCATATTGATCTCTATGTGAACGACTTCTCGATGAACCTAGGCGATGATGGTTACGCTGCAATTTCTGCCTTACTAAATCGCGCTGCAGCTGAAGGACTTGTCCCTGCGATCGATCCTGCATTACTTCGGTAGCATGTACTAGACGTTCTTCGCGTACTTTAAAATTAAATATTACCTAGATCCCCGATTACACCCATAAGGTGTCCTCCGGGGATTTTGTTTATTCTAAGAAGCATTATCTGCGATTGCCTGGTGACCATTATTTGGCATGCTAGAGCGATGGCTATACAATAGACCTATAAATAGGTTCTATGAAGGAGGATCACATGATACCTGAAAACAATAGCAAGCAGAATATCGACCGATTCCTAGGCTTTCAAGATGACTATGACCGCTACCGCCCCGAAGCTCCTGCCATGATTATCAAACTGCTGACCGATTACTTAGGCACCTCACCTTCACTCATCGCAGATATAGGCTGTGGTACGGGCTTATCTACTTTTCTGTGGAAGGGTGTCGCGGACAACATCATCGGCATTGAACCGAATCCAGATATGCTGGGAAAAGCAATCGATAAATTAAGCCAAATAGAAGATCCCCAATCCATCACATTTGTACAAGGTTATTCTAACCAGCTTCCACTTGCAGCGGACAGCGTAGACATTGTGACCTGCTCACAGTCATTCCACTGGATGGATCCTCAAAGTACACTTCGAGAAATCTCCCGGGTCTTAAGAACGGGCGGTGTCTTCGCGGCCTACGATTGCGACTGGCCCCTCGCCCTTCATCAGAAAGTAGAAGAACGTTACAACCAACTAATCTCCAAATCAGAGGATCTGCTCGCCTCACTCTTACCGGATGCAGAGAGAGCTTACAAATGGGACAAAGAAGGGCATTTATCACGGATTCAGGCTAGTGGTGCATTCTCTTTTGCTAGAGAGATCGTATTTCATAATCTAGAGTCCTGCGATGCACAGCGCTATGTTGGACTCGCTCTAAGTCAAGGGGGTATAAGAACCGTTCTGAAGCAGGACGCTACCCTACTAAATCAGGACATTGCAGATTTCAGCGCTGCCGTCGAAGACCATTTCCAAGGACGCACCTTAGAGGTTCTGATCAGCTACCGAATGAGAATCGGCATCAAATAATCTCTATCCATAACGCAAAAACGCCCCGATTCTCCCCTTAGGAGGAAGGTCGGAGCGTTTTCTTATTTTATTTGACTTCTTCCATGAACAAATTTAGGTTCTCAACGATTTCCTTAGATCTGGAATGGTGTAAATAATGTCCGCCTTCGAATGTCATCACTTTTCCATGCACAGATTCCTTAACTTGCCCTTCATGCAGAGGAATCCAATCTTTCACGGTTGTATTATTCGCTTGTATAAAGAATATAATAGGAAGATTCTTGTCGAATTTCAACCCTCTGGCTGCGACAAAGTTAGGATATATATGTTCCATTTCATTTAAGGTAGTGGAATTATTCATATTTTTGAGCGATATCAATTTCATTTGTTTTTTGGTCTCATCATCAAATGGAAGTCCATCATAAGGGTCACCGCTTAATTGCAATCCCAATCTAATGATACCTGAGTCTTTGAGCAGCTTTAATTTTTTTATCGGGAATTTAACATCCATACCGCCTTGTTCAGGAACACTACTATCAACCCCTACAAATGCACTCACTTCGTTTGGATATTTCTTCGCATATTCCAATCCGTAAATACCTCCAATGGAGTGACCCATTAGAATATATTGGTCAATGTTTAGATTCTGTACGGCTTCATGAACTTCACTTATGATATTCTCTGTGGTTCGTTCTTTTTTAGTTTCATCGCTGAGTCCATACCCAAACGGTTCAACCGCCACTACTTTGTAAAATGGTGATAACTCATCAATCAACGGCTTAAAATCAAGCGCTGGCGCTCCAGTCCCAAAGCCCGGGATAAGCACAATAGTCTGCTCCCCTTGTCCTTGGATCAAAACATTCATACTTTTTCCGTCAACAGGAACTAATTGACCATATTGATGTATTTTTTTCTGATCTGTTTTGTTGCTAATCACATTAACTGTATAAACAACGGCTAGAAAAAGCACGATCAAAATCACTATTGCTCCTAATATTTTTAGCAGCAGGTTACGTACTTTATGTTTCTTCATTCCGTTCCCCGATTTTATTACCTCCGTTTGTGTCACCCTCATCTTCTCCTGTTCTAATCTGTTTCTAAAGTCGCCCTAACGTTTGCGCTAATGAGAGCTTAACCAAAGAAGATGTACTCCTAATGACGACAACATGAACGGAATATGAACAGGTCAAAAAAACTCCGGCATCACATGCAAGGAGGTTTACATGTAACGCCGGAGCATGAAGAATAGCGATTGCAATCAAATTTAAGCTGTCGGTGTTGTGATAGGTAAAGTCACGATGAAAGTCGTTCCGTTTCCAGGTTCACTTTCCACTCGAATGTCACCTTGATGAAGCGAGACGATCTGTTTGACAATCGCCAGTCCCATACCGCTACCGCCATACTTGCGACTATGGGAACGATCTGCCTTGAAGAATCGTTCAAATATGCGCTCTTGGTCCTCAGGAGAAATGCCAATACCAGTGTCGGATATTCGGACGGTCACGTTGTTTAACTCTTGGGTGATACTGACGGTTATCACACTGTCATCTTTGGAGAATTTGATGCTATTGCCAAGGAGATTCGTCCACACCTGACTTAACAGGTCATGGTCAGCCCATACAATTACCGGTTTCAAATCAAGTTCAAAGCTAATGTTGCGTGCCGACCATTGAGGCTGTATCGCCACAATTACCCGTCTGATCTGTTCATCAAGACTGAACGTGATAAGCCGCAGTTGTTGCGATTGCGATTCAAGCAGACTCAGCTTTAACAGACTATCGCTCATCTTGGACATCCGCTCCGCTTCGGCAATTATAATGTCGAGATAACGATTTCGTTCATCCTCTGTGAGGGCTACTTTCTTGAGCGCAATAGCATAACCAGATATCGAGGTAAGCGGAGACTGAACCTCATGCGACACATTCGTTACGAACTCCCTGCGCATTTGCTCAAGGTGCTGCAGATCGTGCATCATTTCCTCGAAGCTATTAGCCAAGGTACCTAGCTCACCCATCTGCTTAATATTTAATTCGACATTGAAATCCCCAGTTGCTATACGCCTAGTTGCCTTTGTAAGCCTTTTGATCGGTCTCACTAAGAACATAGAAGCGACCAATATCAATACGCTTCCCGTTATTAATGAATACGCCAAAAAATTAAATAGCAGATTCCTCGTAGAAGACAAAGTAGGAGGCACAAGCGGCTCCACAAACATCGCCTTCGTTCCCATTTCAGTTTTCAAAGGTAGTCCTAAGAGGTTGGAAGAACCTATACTCGGTTTAACTTGAACAGCTTCACCACCCAATACTTTCTTTAGTTGCTCACTAGTCACGGTAACAGGGCTCTCTCCATTAAGCACTCCGTAAGACTGGAACTGGCCGTTCTCATCGTAAATTCGAATATGGTAGGAATCAAGCTGCTTCATTCCACTTATAAGAGCATCCGCTTCACGTGATGGTAAGGTTTCGTATATCCGGGCGATGTCCTGACCAAAGCGAAGTAAGGGAATTCGCAGGTTTTCGTTTAATTTATCTTGAAATACCCAGGTTGTCACAAATAGAGAAATCAATGTGCCTCCGATCACGGAGACCAGAAAGGTCAGAACAACACGTGTATATAATGATTTGATCATTCGTAAACCTCAAGCCGATACCCAAGTCCCCGCACGGTCTCGATTCGAAAATCAGGTGTAGTCGCAAACCGTTCGCGCAGCCGTTTAATATGTACGTCTATCGTTCGATCATCCCCAGCGTAATCAATCCCCCAAATCTGATCAATTAACTGCTCGCGCGTATAGACTTGCCCGGGCGTTCCAGCGAGCTTATACAGCAATTCGAACTCCTTGAGTGGCAACGTCAGTGACTCAGTTCCTCTCATCACCTTATAGGTCTGCCGATCAAGGATGACATCGCCGAACTGGATCGTCTGTGTGGAACCAATCTTGTATCGCTTCAGTAAGGATCTAACACGAACCGTCAACTCCAGTGGATCGAATGGCTTCGTCAAATAATCGTCTGTCCCCAGTTCGAAGCCCTTCACCTTTTCCCAGGTCTCCCCCCTCGCAGTGAGCATAAGTAAGGGAAGATCAGGATCGGCTCTTCGGAGCTCCTTGCAGAGCGTCCAACCATCCATAATCGGCATCATAATATCGAGTACAACAAGATCAATAGGCTTAGAGCCATAAACGGCTAGCGCTTCCTTGCCGTCTGCAGCTTCAGCTGTATCGAATCCGTCGTTACGTAGAAATAAACAGACAAGTTCGCGAATGTTCGCATCGTCGTCAGCAACTAGTATAGTAGGCATTCGTACCCTCTTTTCCTGTTATCCATCCTAGCCATTATACTACAATATTCTTCCGGCCAAGAAGGAGCGCCTTGCCCTCGGCATTCTTTCAGGACGTTGATTGTTTCTGCGAAAAATATAAGGATAATATATAGCGTGAAACTTATCCTTCTTAAGCTTCAAAAAAAGAGCGTCTAACACGGGAATCCGCATGTAGACGCTCTTGGAGTCGTTTGACTTTACCTCCAAACGACTTACTTCTTATTCATCTTAAACTTCAGGAAGAGCTCATTATAATGAGCAAGCATCCGTTTCCCAAGGTTATCATACACCTCAAGCCGATCCGTAATCTCGGCAGGCGGGTAGAACCGGGTATCCTCGGAGGTTTCCTTCGGCAGTAGCTCCAGCGCAGGAATGTTAGGTGTGGAATAACCTACGTATTCTGCATTCTTAGCCGCAACATCTGGGCGAAGCATGAAGTTAATGAACTTATGCGCACCATCCACATTATCCGCAGTTCGTGGAATGACCATGTTATCAAACCACTTGTTTGAGCCTTCCTCAGGCACTACATAATCCAGCTTATCATTCTCATCCATGATCTCAGAAGCATCACCGGACCACACAATCCCGACCGCTGCTTCTTCATTTGCAAGCAGCATTTTGATTTCATCTCCGACAATTGCTTTTACGTTAGGGGACAGTTTATTCAGCTTGGTCAGCGCCTCTTGCAGGTGAGCCTCATCCCGGTCATTTACCGAATAGTGCAAGCTGTTCAAAGCCATACCCATCACTTCACGCGCTCCATCGACCAAGAAAATATTGTTCTTCAGTCTGCTGTCCCAGAGAGAATCCCAGCTGGTGAAGTCCATCCCTTGGGTCATGTCCGGGTTGAAGATAATCCCGACCGTTCCCCAGAAATAAGGTACGGAATACTTGTTGCCAGGATCGAAAGAAAGGTCCATAAAACGTGAATCAATATTCTTTAGATTCGGAATCTTGTTGTGATCTAGCGGTATGAGCAGATTTTCTTCTTTCATCTTAGCAATGGCGTAATCAGAAGGAATTACGACATCAAAAGTAGTTCCACCCTGCTCCACTTTCGTTAGCATGGCCTCATTAGAGTCAAAGGTTTGGTAAATGACCGTTAATCCGGTCTCTTTTTCAAATTCCTTCAACAGATCAGGATCGACATAGTCGCCCCAGTTATAGATAGTCAGCGTATTTCCTCCGGAATAGCCCTCTCTCGAGTTCATCCAGGAGCCCAAGTACATTAGCGCAAATGCCGTGATCACGATCGCCAGAAAAGCATTTACCAGCTGTTTCATCTAGGCACCCCCGCTTCCGCTACCGGCTCCGCCACAGCTTCCGAGGTATTCTGACGGTTCTTCTTAAGAGTCAAGAAGTAATAACCGACAACAAGTAGTATCGTGAACAGGAAGATCAGCGTCGACAAAGCATTAATGGATAACGATACCCCTTGCCGAGCTCTGGAATAAATCTCAACAGATAGCGTCGAATAACCGTTACCCGTTACGAAGAACGTAACTGCAAAGTCATCTAGTGAATACGTAAGCGCCATGAAGAATCCACTAAAGATCCCCGGTTTGATAATCGGCAGAATCACCTTAGTCAGAACATCCTTGCGGCTTGCCCCAAGGTCACGCGCTGCATCCGTCAATGAAGGACTCATATCCTGTAAATGCGGCAGAATCATCAACACGGCAATCGGCACACTGAACGCGACATGCGAGAGCAGGACGGACACGAAGCCAAGCTTGATGCCAGCAATGGTGAACAGGATCAGGAACGATGCACCGATAATGACATCCGGACTAACGATCAGTACGTTGTTCAGAGATAACAAGGTGTTTTTAGCACGGCGGTTCTGTACACTCTTAATGGCTAGCGCACCAATAATAGCAATAATCGTGGCGATAGCCGAGGACAGAAGCGCGATTACAAGCGTGTTGATCATGATAATAATCAAACGTGTATCCTGAAGAACCTCACGATAATAATCCAGCGTAAAGCCCTCGAACTTATGCATCGTTCCCCCGCTGTTGAACGAATAGTACATCAAATAAAAGATTGGCGCATACAGAACAGCGAACACTAGCACTAGGTACAGATTGGAGAACCCGTTTTTATTTCTCATTCCGCACCCCTCTCCGCGATCCGCCTGTAATAATCATGAACAGCGCCATAATAGCAATCAGAAATACTGCAACCGTGGAGCCCATGCCCCAGTCCTGTGTGACCAGAAAATGCTGCTCAATCGCAGTACCGAGTGTAATGACCCTGTTGCCTGCAATCAGACGAGTAATCATAAACAGGGACAGCGCTGGTATGAATACCGCCATACATCCGGAACGTACACCCGAAATGGTCAATGGAAAAATAACGCGCCGGAACGTTGTCCAGCCCGAAGCACCCAAATCACGTGCCGCATCCAGCAAGGATAAATTGAGATCCTCCAAAGCACTGTAGATCGGCAGGATCATGAATGGGATAAAGATATACACGGATACAAATACAAAGCTAAAGCCCGTAAACAAAATTTGCTGTTCTCCGATTCCCAGCAGATCAAAGAAATTGTTAATCGGCCCGAACGTACCGAATATGCCGATAAAAGCGTAAGTTTTCAGCAGCAAATTAATCCATGTCGGTAAAATAATCAGCAGTAACCATAGCTGCTTATGCTTCGTTCTCGTCAACAGATAAGCCGCCGGATAGGCGACCAGCAAAGAGAATGCTGTAATTAGAAACGCGTACCAGAATGAGGTCAGCGTCATTTTTAAATACACAGGTGTAAAAAAGTTCACGTAGTTATCTAGCGTAAGATGCCCGTCCAGATCAAATAGAGAATAATAGATGACAAGTAGCACCGGTGCGATTACAAACAAGGCGATCCACAGGTAATAAGGGATGAGATAATACGATCTGCCCTTATTCTTCATGACTCTCCACCTCGGCGTAAGCTTCCAGACGTTTGTTCGAATTCTTCCTCCGTTTCACCGAAACGCATAACATGAATCGCTTCAGGGTCAAAATAAAGGCCAATTTCACTGCCTACAGTCGCCTTACGTGTAGAATGCACAAGCCATTCATGTCCGGATTCATCATAACAGCTGATTTCATAGTGCACGCCCCGGAACAACTGGGAATCTACTCGCACACGTAGTTTACCCTGCTCCAGTGTTGAAATCTCCAAATCTTCGGGACGAATAACTATTTCCACAGCTTCGTTTGGTTTAAGCCCAGCATCGAAACATTCGAAGCGCCGACCGTTAAACTCCACCAGATAGTCTTCAATCATAACCCCCGGCACAATGTTGGACTCGCCAATAAAATCAGCCACAAAACGGTTGATCGGCTCATCATAGATATCGTTAGGCGTACCGCTTTGCTCGATTTTCCCTTTGTTCATAACAAAAATCCAGTCGGACATCGCGAGTGCCTCTTCCTGGTCATGGGTAACGAAAATAAAGGTAATGCCTAGCCGTTGCTGCATTTCACGCAGTATGTACTGCATCTCTGTACGCAGCTTCAGATCGAGCGCAGATAGAGGCTCGTCCAGTAATAGAACCTGCGGCTCATTCACAATCGCGCGGGCAATGGCCACGCGCTGCCGTTGACCACCAGACATTTCGTTAATGGCACGTTGCTCGTAGCCCACAAGGTTAACGAAACTTAGTGCTTCCTGCACCTTCTTCGCGATGACGTCTTTCTTAAGCTTCTTAATGCGCAGTCCGAAAGCCACATTCTCGAATACGTTCAGGTGTGGAAATAATGCGTAATCCTGAAAGACCGTATTGACCTGCCGTTCATTGGCTGGAATGTGGTTAATCACTTTACCGTTTAAAAAGATTGAACCGCTTGTTGGCTCTGCGAACCCAGCAATCAATCGTAGAATAGTCGTTTTACCACAGCCTGATGGACCAAGTAGTGTATAGAATTTGCCGCGCTCTATCTCAAAGCTGACTCCTTTCAACACCGGATCTTCGTCGTCATATTGCTTGGTAACCTCTTCAAATGAAATAATGGTGCCTTCCTGAATAGCTATAGCTAACAACCTCCCTTACCTTAAGTATTACAATACTATTTTACCCGCATCTCGCGGAGAACAATCGAATGGGCATGCTCAGCGCTAATAAGCGACAATTCCTCCTTTCATTTGACACTCCAATAGATATAGCATATTAGATTGTACCATTATATACGATAGCGTACATATTAAAGGAATGCGTAAACTTAACAACTTTGTAAAATATCCAGTCTTCCAAGGCTTTTTTTGGATGCTATAATGAAAACGTACTGAAAGACCAGACAGTTTTTTTCATTTTTTTCCGAAAGAAGATGAATGATAATGAACGAGGGGTTACAAGACCGCCTTGAAAAATATGGTTTCTCACTTTACATGATACGAATTACGCTGGCTGCTTCACTTTCATGGGTCGCCGTACACAGCATATATGGTAGCCAATATTTATATTTTGCACCCCTTGCGGCTATCCTCATCACTCAAGCCAGCGTTAAAGCATCGCTTGAAAAAGGAATCTACCGCCTGCTCGGCATTATTCTTGGCGGGATCGTTAGCCTAGTTGTTGGCCAGTTTTTTGATGTAGGTGGACTTTCTATCCTGCTCATTCTACTCATCGGGATTGGTATCGCTACTGCTTGTAAGATGAACATTCAAGCTGTCTCACAGGTAGGTGTTACTTCCGTTCTAGCTCTTACTTTTTACCAGAATGACTACGTGCTTTGGAGAATAGGGGAAACATTTATTGGTGTGCTGATCGCCCTGGCCATCAATATGATTATCGTGCCGCCGAACAGGTTCGTCAAGGTAAAAGCATTGGCATTCGAAGGAAGTCTTCTGCTTGCCGATGCATTAAAAGATCTCGTAGGCGTAAGACGTGATTCTCCGAAAGACAATTTACTGGAAGAATCAGGTAAACTCCTGTCAAATAGCAGCCGGGAACAGAAAGAAATGTTCTATACCCTCACACATTATCAGTGCCGTGGTAAACTGAAGGGGCTCATACAGGCTACCTCACATTTAAGAAGCATTCATTCCTATGTTAAAGAGATTGCAGACGATATTCGTCTTCTGCCCGCGCATCATGCCTCTTCGGACTGGATGAAGGATGTGCTGGAGGCAACCGCAGATTGTATTGCTCTTTATGGAACCAAAACTTTATCGGATGCCGAGTGCCAACGTTCACTTGCGGATTGTATCCAACACGCTCGTGATCTGCAATTGGCTAGTTTCTCTGAACTGCAAGGGAATTGTTCGCTATCAAGTATTCGGGATCTCGGCGCAGTCTTCAGTCACCTAAACCGGGTGCTGGAAGAAGTAGAACTTGCTAAATCTGCTACTTATGTCGTAGCCACTCGACCCTCAACGGTTGAAGTCACACGCGCTTTACGCTTTATTAAAAAGGGACTCTCCCAGAAGCTATAAGCTTCGGGGGTGTCCCTTTTGTTCAAATATAAGAAAGTATAAGTTACACACTATACTTTATCCTTATATTTCTCGCTTAAATGCTTACCGTCCTTATAAGGATGCCGAAGCCGTTTATGCTTCCCTATTCATCAATATGCCCTCTTAGAACCCTGATTACTACTTATACTTTATATTTGAACTAAACCGACTGCTTCGCGGCACGCCCGATCCTCACATTCACCAGAACGATGCTGCTAACAATAAGCAACAGGCCAATCACAAGATTCAAGGTAATCTGCTCATTTAAAAAGACTACGCTTGTCCCTATTGAGATCAGTGGGATTAAAAAGGTGAATGATCCAACCTTCCCTGCCTCTCCCTCGTTAATCAGCTTGAAGTAAATCAGCCATCCTAGCGCGATCACAAAAATTGCGATAAACAATGTATCCATGATAAACGTTCCGCTCCAAGTGATATCCGACCACTTCTCTGTAGTAGATCCCGAAAGCAGCAAAATGATACCGCCGATCGAAATTTGCATAGCGGTCATCCATAGCATATCCACGCGCACAGCATTTCGTTTCATATATACTGTTCCTAACGCCCAGCTCAATGCACTGGCTAAAGCAAGTATAATTCCCCAGATAGAGATGCTTCCATTAAGTCCTCCAATACTGAGGGAGGCTACGCCGAGGAACCCTAGCAATAGACCCGCCATTTTAAGCCCATACATGTTCTCTCCTAACCACAGCCAAGAAAAAATGCCGAGCAATACCGGCTGCAGAAACACAATAGATGAGAACAATCCTGCGGGTACATACTGCAAGCCAATCGTCTGAAAGCCATAATAGAACACAATACTTAATATAGCCGAGGTCAGATAGATCGGCCAGAGCTGCTTGAAGCGGAGCTCCTTCACCTTAGGAAGTGCAATTAGAATCAGAATAAATCCGCCGATGACGGTTCGGATACCTGCAAATAATAAGGGCGGAGCGTAGTCTAAGGCGATTTTAGATATAGGCCAATTAATGCCCCATACAATCACCAAAAATATAAGAAGGATGATGCTTTTCTTCTGCTGATTCATGTATTCACTCCTTGGTGTAGATTCATCACAAATGATACAATAATTAAGAATATAAATGAAATGAATA
Organism: Paenibacillus sp. RS8; assembly: GCF_041956825.1. Taxonomy (NCBI): domain Bacteria; kingdom Bacillati; phylum Bacillota; class Bacilli; order Caryophanales; family Paenibacillaceae; genus Paenibacillus; species Paenibacillus sp. RS8. The sequence continues at coordinate 1,221,644 of NZ_CP168131.1, forward strand.
ATACTCATAAGGGGCATATCATATTTGTTATGAACAATACTCAAATTCGCTTGTTCGTCAAAATCGCCGAGAGCGGTAGTTTTACCAAAGCTGGTGTAGAACTGAATATGACCCAGCCTGCTGTCAGTCGAGCGATCTCGTCTCTAGAAGCCGAACTGGATGTTAAGCTATTACTTCGGGATCGGCGTAACGGTCTTATGCTTACTGATATCGGCAAGCGTATCCTTGTTATTTTTCGTGAAATTCTAATGGGCTTTGATAAGGTCAATCAGGAGATTTACGCGGAGCGGGGACTTGAGAAAGGAAGCATTCGGATTGGCGCTTTTCCCGTGGCTTCTGCCTATTTTTTACCGAAGATTATTAGCTCTATCACTGCACGATATCCGAATATCACGATCAGCCTGCAAGAAGGCTCTATCGCCGAAGTCAGAGAATGGCTGGAATCCAAAGAAATTGATGTTGGCTTGTTGCTTGCTCCCTGCGAATCGTTCGAAACTATCCCATTATATAGAGAAAAGTTGTACGCCGTAATCAGAGATGACCATCCCTTGCATAAACGATCTGTCATAGGTGTGAGAGAATTAGCGGGAGAGCCCATGCTGATCTGCAAAGCAGGCTATGAACCGCCGGTGGTGGATTTATTCCGCAGAAGTAGCAGCCATTTGAATGTAAAATACGTGGTGAATAACTACGCAACAGCTCTTAATATGGTTCAAGAGGGGCTTGCTATTGGTGTCATGTCTGAGTTGTCCTTGTTATCTTTACCTCCAAATGTAGTTACCCGCGAACTACAGCCCGACGCCTTCAGAGATATACATATCGCGGTTAGTTCGCTTACCGATACTTCCATAGCTGTGAAGATGTTCATGGAGACAGCTCTGGATCTTTTTGCTCAAGAGTAGATCATTTTATTATGAGGAGTGCTGAGTATGAACTTTAAAAGACTTGGGAATAGCGGCTTACAAGTATCCACATTGGGACTGGGGACGAACGCTTTTGGCAAAAGGGCAGATCAAGAGACCTCCATTCAGATTGTACATGCTGCGCTGGATCACGGAATTAACTTTATTGATACCGCTAATATTTACGCTGGAACAGAATCCGAGCGAATCATCGGCCTGGCCTTGGAAGGTAGAAGACATGAGGCTGTTCTCGCCACTAAAGCAGGCTTAGTTAAGCATGACGGACCTAACGGAAGCGGCTCCTCAAGGCGCCATTTGATGCAGGAATTAGAAGATAGTCTTCGCCGTCTACAAACGGACTATGTCGATCTATACCAGATTCACACCTTTGATCCCTATACGCCACTTGAAGAGACGTTACGGACCTTGGACGATATGGTGTCTTCGGGAAAAGTGCGCTATATCGGGGCTTCCAACTATACAGCATGGCAATTGATGAAGGCGATTGGAATCAGTGAGGCTCGGAGCTTCGCCAAGTATATTTCGATTCAGTGCAGCTATTCCTTAGCGGATCGGACGCCGGAGAATGAGCTTCTCTCCCTTTGTCTTGATCAAGGTGTAGGAATCATTCCTTATTTTCCACTGGCGGGCGGAATTCTCACAGGCAAATATAATTCAAGCGGTTCCGCACCTTCAGGGTCCAGAGCAGATACCGATCCTAATTTCAAAAGATTCCTTGATCATGACCGAATCGAACTGGGGCAGAAAGTAGGGCAAATTGCTGAAGAACTGGGAACCTCTTCTACTGCGCTTTCCTTAGCTTGGCTCATGAATCGTCCTGCCGTCTCGACAGTTATTGTTGGGGCTACACGCGTGGAGCAGCTGGAACAGAATTTGCAAAGCACGTCCATTCAACTTAATGAAGAAACGGTTTGCAAGCTAGATGAGGCAAGTGCTTCCTTTCGTTTTGGCGAGCCCTTTGCCTTTTACCGGCTCCCATAAATCGGGCCTATTACAAAGAAGGAGGGGAGTATTATGACTCCACAGACAACGGCTAGCATCCAAGTGATGCTTGAAGAGCATAAGGACTTTTTTAATCGTGGCGTAACGAAAGAGGTTGCTTTTCGACTGAGTCAGCTGCAGAAACTTAAAGACAGTATTAAACGATATGAGAGTCGGATTATGGCTGCTTTACATCAAGATTTAGGAAAAAGTGAGTTCGAGGCTTATGCCACAGAAATCGGCTTCACCTTGGACAGCCTCGGTTACATGATGAAGCATCTCAAACGTTGGTCGAAACCCGTAAAGGTTAGATCACCACTCCATTTATTTCCTGCAAAGAGTTATATCTTAAGTGAACCTTACGGTACTGCACTCATTATTGGCCCATTTAATTATCCGTTTCAGTTGCTGATTGAGCCGCTGATCGGTGCCATTGCCGCCGGCAACTGCGCTGTCCTCAAGCCATCGGAGAGCACACCTGCTATCACGGCAGTGATAGAGCAGCTTATTCAGGAAACCTTCGAATCGCAGTATATCCGCGTAGTTCAGGGGGAGAAAGAGACAACGAATTTACTGATCCATGCCAGGTTTGATTATATTTTCTTTACGGGTAGTGTTCCGGTCGGCAAAATCGTTATGGAAGCCGCTGCGAAAAATCTAGTACCTGTAACTTTGGAGCTCGGCGGGAAAAGTCCGGTCATTGTCGACAAATCAGCCAATCTGGATATTGCAGCGAAGCGAATCGTATGGGGCAAATTATTAAATGCCGGTCAAACCTGTATTGCGCCCGATTATTTGCTTGTACAAAAGGACATTGCTAATGAATTGATCACCAAAATCAAACATCAAATCACTGAATTCTACGGTCAAAATGCACAGCCGAATACTGACTATGGCCGGATCGTGAATGAGCGCCAGCTGCAAAGACTTTCCGACCTCATTGAGCGGGATCGGGAAAAGGTGGTAATGGGCGGAACCGTCATTTCAGAAGAACGTTATATTGAACCTACACTAATCTATCCTGCAGTTTGGACTGATGCTTCTATGGAGGATGAGATCTTCGGTCCGATCCTACCCATATTGGAATATCATCAATTGGATGATGCGATCCGGAGTATTAACGAGCATCCAAAACCGCTTGCGCTTTATCTGTTCACAGAGGATAAACATGTTGAACAAGAGGTACTTTCCCGAGTCTCATTTGGTGGTGGCTGCATCAATGATACGATCTCTCATGTGGCGAACACTAACCTGCCATTTGGTGGAGTCGGCAATTCTGGAATTGGCAGTTATCACGGTAAACACAGCTTTGAAGTCTTTTCCCATCGCAAAAGCATCGTCAAGAGAGGTACACGAATCGACCTCGGGATTGTATACCCACCCTATGGGAATAAGGTCAAGCTGGTGCGGAAAGTATTGAAATAGACAAAACAGCAAGCCTCCCATGATCGGGAGGCTTGCTGTTTATCAGACTTTTTAGGAGCAAGACTTTTCACTACTGAAACAACTGTACCAAATTCTCTACCTGTAACTCCGAGGTAGAAGGAACCCATAGTTCAGCACTATCTCTCATAGACATATCTCCAACTCCAACAGACCTCAGACCAGCGGCTTTAACGGCAGCTATCCCCTCCTCTGTATCCTCGACACCTACGCAGCAGTCAGGTGAGATGCCCAGCATCTCAGTAACCTGCAAATAAATTTCCGGATCTGGTTTGCCCCTACGAATGTTCTTGGGATCAGCAATAGCCTGAAACAAACGCCCAATCTTCAAGTGTTCAAGAATCAACATCGCATTCTCATTGGTTGAAGCCAGCCCAACGGGGATTCGCTTTTCTTTCAAACTGGTCAGCAGACTATGGATACCCGGGAGCAAATCATCCGGTGTCATTTGTTGAATTAGCTGTTTATACTTTTCGTTCTTTTTGTTGCAGAGCATTCCCTTTACCGGTTGGGGTAAATTCAGGCCGCTTCCCTCCAGTAGGATTTCTAAACATTCCATTCGGCTATGGCCCTTCAGACGTTCATGCTTCACTCTATCAAAAGAAATCGCAAGCTCATCCGCTAAGGCTTTCCAGGCTAAATAATGATGCTCTCCAGAATCGGTAATAACCCCGTCCAGTTCGAAAATAACAGCCTCAAGCTGCTTTGTAATTGAAAGGGACAACGGCTTCTTTGCAGTCAGCTGCACCAGATTTCCCTTATGCAGAATCTCAATCACATCACCTACTAATAGGGTATAGACGACTACCTTATCATCCACATAAATATCCAATAGCTGTCCGCCGCTTGTTACTTTAAACCGATAGCTGTCCCATTGTGCCGGCAAGACAGGATTAAAGGATAGTATACCGCCACATAAGCGCATCCCACCAAAACCATTTACAATCGACAGCCAAGAACCCGCCATAGCAGCAGTGTGTAGCCCGTCCTTCACATTGCGGTTAATATCATCCAAGTCCATCCGTACCGTACGATCAAAATAGGAATAAGCCCCCGCTAAATCACCAATCTCAGCAGAAATAATACTGTGAATGCACGGAGACAAAGAAGAATCATGTGTCGTCAGCGGTTCATAGTAATTGTAATTGCGGATCTTGTCCGCCAAGCTAAACTGATCACCCAGCAGGAACATGGCCATCACCAAATCTGCCTGTTTGAGCACCTGATGACGGTAAATTACCAGCGGATGGTAATGGAGCAGTAGCGGATATTTATCCTCTGGCGTATGTTCGAAATCCCACTTCTTCTTAGTCAAAAAAGTATCATCCTGAGCATAGATGCCCAGCCCCTCATCAAAAGGGATATACATCTTCTCCGCTGCAAGTATCCAATCACCTGGCTCTTTCTCAGTCAGACCAATCTTTCGCTTCAGACGTTCAAAATGCTCCGGATACTGCTTGCCTAGCAGTTTGGCTGTCTCATATGCATAATAGAGTTGATCTCGTACCATTAGATTAGTGTACGCATTATTGTTAACGATAGCTGTATACTCATCGGGACCCGTTACCGCATCAATACAGAACGCACCCTCCCTGGCCGGATTAAAATGACCCAGATCTACCCAAAAACGGGAGGTCTCGAATATCATCTCGGCTCCCTTCAGAACTAAAAACTCATCATCTCCAGTAGCCCGCACATACTGTTTAATGGCATAGGCAATATCCGCGTTAATATGCATTTGTGCTGTTCCTGCCGGAAAATAAGAGGAGTTCTCAGCGCCATCTATGGTACGCCAAGGATATAATGCTCCCCTCTGAGACATCACCGCTGCTCGCTCCCGCGCCTTATCTAACGTGGCATAACGAAATTCGAGTAGCTTCCGGCTAATCTCCGGCTGTGTGAATGTAAAGAAGGGGATCATGTACATCTCGGTATCCCAAAAATAGTGACCTTCGTATCCTTCTCCCGTCAGGCCCTTGGCCCCGATGTTCGTAACCCCGTCACGTCCTACGGATTGCAGCAATTGAAACGCATTAAAGCGGATACCCTGTTGAAGCGCAAGATCCCCCTGAATCTCCACATCAGTATGTGCCCAGAAATGATCCAAAAAAGCCCGTTGTTCTTGAACCAGAGCTTTAAACCCACCATTCTCCGCCAAGCTCAGCACTCCCAAGCACTTGCTTAACAGCTCATTTTCTATGTAATCCTTAGAGGTATGATATGAAATGTACTTGGTCAAGGAGATCCTTTCCCCCATCACCACCGGAACAACCCATTGCATGGATAATCGCTGACCTTCTAGCTGCACGGCCCTTTCATATCCAGAGCTACAATTCAGACTATGGCTCACCCCTGTTAGTAGCGCAAACCGGGTATGCCGCGTCCTATGCTTCATCCACAAAAAGTTCTGTTCGAGCTCATGACCGGTATCCACCAGCAGCAAACTAGGTTCTTTACTCCCCGAGCCCAGCCGGGGGTCATCCGTAACCCCCGGCCTTTGAATCTCACCATCGATCGATGAAGTGAGCGTTAGGGTCCCTTCAAAATTCAAGGCCGTGACCTCGTAATCGATGGCAGCTAAATGTTTATGCTGCAAAGCCACCATCCGCCGAATGTTTAGCTCTACCCTGTGTCCGGAAGGAGATTCCCATTCTAACTGCCGATGCAGGATTCCATTTCGCATATCCAGCTGCCGTTCATACCGATGCACTTTTCCACTGTTTAACTGAAAGGCATGCCCCTCAATGCTCAGCTCAATAATCTTGGCGTCCGGCACGTTAAGCATAGCTTGATTACGGGAAGGATAACCATAAGCTCCCTCTGGATATACAATAGGCTCGGAATCAAAAAATCCATTCAAATAGTTCCCTGTTACAGATGAGCCCGAGTGGCCATGGTAGCCTTCCTCGAAATTACCGCGCATGCCAATATATCCATTACCAAGAGCAAATACACTTTCGCTTCTTTGATTGTTCTCTTCATTATAATTTTCTTCATCTAGGCTCCACTCCCGGTAAGGATATACTGCAACCGGATGTACGTATGGTTTCATCTTCATCTCTCTAAGTCCCCCCCTGACACAGTTTTGTTCAGTTATAAGAAAGTATAAATTTGACGCTATACTTTATCCTTATAATTCCCGCGAAGGTGTTTTAGCTTACGTTCCCACAATGTTCAAATCAGCCTTTTATCGATCCACCCATAAGTCCTCTGACGAAATACTTTTGCAGCAGGAAAAAAATAGCGAGCGGCATCAGCATGGAGATAAATGCAGCCGAGGTGAGTAAATGCCAGTCGTTGCCCCGTGAGCCTACTAAGTCGGCAATTTTCATCGACATGACCTGAACAGAAGGTTGATTGCCGATAAAAATCAGCGAGACTAAATAATCATTCCACACCCATAAGAATTGAAAGATTCCGATAGAAGCCAGTGCAGGCACAGATAACGGTAGTATCAATCTACTGAAAATAGTGAAATGGCTCGCCCCATCCATAAAAGCCGACTCAAACAAATCCTTAGGTAGCTGACTGATAAAGTTATACATAAAGTAAGTAACTAGCGGTAACCCAAAAGCTGTATGCGCCAGCCAAATGCCCAAATAGCTTCCGTTCAGTCCAAGCGCGGTATAATCTTTAAGCACTGGAATAAGTGCCACTTGGATTGGAATAACGAGCATAGCGATAATGATGACAAAAAGTGTTCGCCGTCCAGGAAAACGCAGCCAAGCAAATGCATAAGCGGCAAAAGAAGCAATCAACACCGGAATAACCGTCGCCGGAACAGCAATCGTCAGTGTATTCCAGAAGGCTTGCGACAATCCGGTACCTTTTTGCACCGTTTCACTTCCATCAGCTTGCTTGAGCTTATATTCCTTACCCGAGAGCACGTTATTATAGTTATCCAATGTGAGATCCGGTGTCATTTTCCAGCCTTGTTCCTGTTGATTTATGGTACGTGCTCTACGGTTCTCCCACATCAAACGACTGCCATCGGCCTTCACGCCTGCCTTCAGTTGATCATCGGTATAGGTTTTACCGTTTACCTCAATCGGCTCCCGCAGATCCACATCCTTCGATAGCTGAAGGGTCTCTCCAGCCTTCCACTCCTGATGGGGAAAAGCTTTCCACCATCCAGTCTGCAAAATATCGGCAGCCGGACGAAAGGAGGAAATAAACAGCCCCAGCGTCGGAAGCAGCCAAATGAAGCAAATCACACCCAGCACGATATTTACAATCGTCTTGCTGCCTTTTCTCTTCTTTTTCCCGGCCATTAGAATCCCCCTTGCTTACGGAACTGACGTAGATTGATTATGATCACTGGCAACACCGCGATCAGCAGAACAATAGCCAGCGTGGAGCCGTAACCGAAGTTTCGGTACATAAAGAATTGCCGGTAAAACTGCGTAGCCACTACCTCTGTATCGTATTGACCTCCTGTCATCACCATGACGACGTCAAATATTTTCAACGTAAAGACGATAATGGTCGTTGTCACAGTCAGAATAGTTGCTGAAATATAAGGGATCATGATTCCAAAGAAGATCTTCACCTCATTAGCACCATCCACCCGTGCAGCTTCCAAAATGTCGTCAGGAACTCCCTTGATAGCTGCAGAGAATATTACCATCGCAAACCCAGTCTGCATCCAGATCAGAATAATAATGAGGAAAAAGTTATTCCACGGCTGAAGCATACTCGTCCATGCCTGTGGTTCTCCCCCAAAATAAGTAACGATGGCGTTCAATAGTCCAATTTGTTCATCGCCAGGTTGATAGTAATATACAAACTTCCAGATGACCCCTGCTGCGACAAAAGAAATAGCCATCGGCATAAAAATGATCGATTTGGCCATTTTCTCGTAGCTGCTTCGGTCTGCAAGAATTGCAATTAGGAGTCCAAAAGCTACACATGCCAGTGTACCTATGAACACCCAAAGTAAATTGTTACGCAGTGCCGTCGCCATCAGATGGTCGCTAAAGATCGCAGCATAGTTGCTCAGCCCTACAAATTTCTCTGAAGAAGCATTAAAAAAGCTCAAATAGAGTGTTCGCAGTGCAGGCAGCACCAATAGCCAACCCAATAAAATCACTGCCGGACCTATAAAAATATAGGGCAACACCTTTCGGCGTATATGATCAGGATATTGTTCAACTGCCCAGGTAAGTGTGTAGTAGATCAGATAGACGCCCAGAACTCCCCAAAGAACGGCTAGAACTGCTGTTAGTAGTGGGTTTAACGTCGAATCCCGAAAGAATAAAAAGATCAAGCCATTCACAACAACGTTAGCAATCAATACTAGAAGAGACAGTAATACCGCCCTAAGCCTGACAGCTTGCTTAGCATGTGATTGCGGCTCCCTCTGTGGCTGTGGTTGTGTTTGTGTTTGTGCACCCATATTAGCTCCAGCTCCTCCTATACTCGCGCTTTGGAAAACAAAAAGAGGGGCAGAGTACTCTCAATTCCCGCTGCCCCTCTTTTAACTGTGTGCTTTCAATATTAGGTTAGTTGTTCCAGCCAGACTGGATTTGTTCCAACGCTTGATCCAGCGTCGCTGTACCACTTACATAGTCGGTCATGCCTTTCCAGAAGGTACCTGCACCCACTTTACCCGGCATCAGGTCAGAGCCATCAAAGCGCAGTGTGGAAGCATCTTGAACCAGTTTCGCCATCCGGCGGTCGGATTCTGAGGTATACCAATCGAGGGAAGCATCGTTCATTGGCGCAATTACGCCACCCGACTGTACCCAGCTCTTTATGGACTCACCTGTAGTGAAGAATTCCATAACCGCACGTACTTCAGGACGATCGTTGAACATAGCGTAAATATCGCCAGCAACTAGCACCGGTTTGCCATATTGAGGATCGATAGGCGGCAAGTAGAACCAATCGTAATCTACATCAACCTTTGCCGTTTCAGGGAAAAAGCTTGTAATAAAGTTACCGAGCATATTAAACCAGGCTTTAGGCGGATTATTGAACATTGGTGCCGGGGCATCCCCGAACGATGTCGTCACAATGGATTTAGCACCACCATAGACATAATCCTTGTTGAGCCAGATTTTAGACATAACTTCTACTGCATTCTTCACTTCTGGAGAAGTGAATGGCAGCTCACCTTTTACCCATTTATCGTAATTCTCAGGTGTAGTTGTGCGCAGCATTATATTTTCCACCCAGTCTGTTGCTGGCCAGCCTGTTGCAGCACCACTCTCGATTCCAATTGCCCAAGCAGGATCGCCGTCTTTAGCAATTTGTTCCGTCAGAGCCATCATCTCATCCCAAGTCTCAGGAACCTTGTAGCCCGCTTCATCAAATTGTTTCTTCGGATACCAGACTAAGCTCTTTACGTTACTGCGGTTCCAAATCCCCGCCATGATCTTGCCGTCTTTCCCGTCCATGTTAGACATATCGAGCCAGCTCTTGTTGTAATTAGCCGTCAATTGAGCTTGATCCAGCACGTTGGTCAAATCGATAACCTTACCAGTCTTAGCAATCGAGGCTAACAGACCCGGCTGTGGAAAATCCGCGATATCCGGCGCATTTCCACCGTCTACTCGAATGTTTATCGTAGCTTCGAACTCTTTTGAGCCCTCGTATTGAATATCAATTCCGGTCTTCTCTTCAAACTCTTTGATGCTATTCTCAAATTTCACTTGGTCAGCATCCACGAAGGGGCCGAACATCGTTACTTTAGTTCCTTTATAGTCGCCTTTCATGGCTAGCTCTAGTGGAGACCCCGTAGGCTCGGTGCTTGGAGCAGTCGTTGCTTTCTCGGTGTTATCTGCTGTTGGGCTGGTAGTCGCCGCAGGCGGATCTGTAGGCGCTGCATTGTTGTTATTGCCTCCGCCGCATGCGCTCAGCATCATTGTGAAGGATAAACACAGTACTAAAGCCAATGACTTCTTACGTCCTGAGGTCTTCTTCATCTTTGTACATCCCCTTTAATGGATTTAGAGATTGCTTCTGACTCAATCATCCGGTACCCTGGCATGTAAAAGCAGCTTGTAGCAGATCACCTCCTTGCAAAGCTTTTCAGAATCTAAGGATCTATACTAAATAAGAATCGAATCACAAGTTCCAATTAATTGTAGCGCTTACATTTGTTATAGTATCACATAAAGTAAGCGTTTCCAATCCATATCTGAAATGTTTTGGTAAAAATTATTTTTATTGTCCAAGCAGATATTTAATTATTAATTAAAATTAGTCCGAAATTCTGAAAAGCTTTTCAGAGGGTAGTACAAAAGTGAACTACCCTTATTTCTCCCGTGTAGATTCTCGCACAATCAGCTTATGCTCCATCTTCTCATTCAATACCTGCACTTCTCCTGTTGTAAGTAATTCATGCAGCTTCTCAGCAGCACGATACCCTAACTCGTAAATCGGTTGGGCAATTGTAGTTAACTTCGGAATGAACATCCCTGACATTCTTAAATTATCAAACCCAATCACAGATACCTGACCTGGAACAAGAATGTTACGATCCTTCAGATAAGAAATCGTCCCCATCGCGAATTCATCAGCAACACAGAACACAGCAGTTATCTCGGGGTAATCCGTAAATAATTCATGCGCAGCTTGGTAAGCATGTTCAAACCGGTGGCTGGCATATTTGCTCTTCACGATATTTTGCTGTAGCCCTGACTCTGTTAGCGCCCTTACAAACCCTTCATAGCGTGGTGGGCCTGATACAGAATTATCATGGTTAAAGCCAATCATACCAATATCTTTATGACCTAAATCAATCAGGAACTTCACCGCATCATAAGCAGCTGCTTCATCATCCACCTCCACATTTGGAATGTCGAACTCATCAGAATGCGAGGACACTAGCACAAACGGAATTCTACAACCGACCAATTTGTCATGATATTCAGGATAAAGGACATCACTGGCAAATACGATTCCATCTACCTGTTTCTCATGGAAGTTATCAATATAGGACAGTAGCCGTTCTTTATCGCGGTCTGTATTGCAGATCATTAGACTGTACCCAAGCTTGATGCATGCATCCTGCATTCCCCGAATCACCCCAGCGAAATATAGGTTCTCAATATCGGGAATAAGCAGCCCCAGTGTAAAAGACTTCTTGTAAATCAAACCACGTGCAAATGAATTAGGTTGATACCGTAATCGTTCTACAGCCTCCATCACTCGATTCCGTTTGCTCTCCACTACCGAATTCGGTGCATTCATAACACGTGATACTGTGCTAATTGACACCTCGGCCATTCTGGCAACATCTCTTATGGTTGGCTTCATTATGATAACTTCCTTTTTTAGGGGACTTTTCGAAGTGATTATAGCAAGCCCGTTTAGAAATAACAACAGAATTTTTGAAGCGCTTACATAATTTTTAAAAATTAATCTTGTCCATCTCTTTCCTCATTCTGTGAATATACAACTTACTTAAAGTGTGTATATAGTTTTATTTCATGATATACTAGCCGAGTAGCGATATTCATAGCTGCAAATACTGCTCTAGGAGCATAGAGCATTTATTATAGGAGGGATAACATTGAAACAACCTCGGGACATTCGATTCTCCGTGCTGGACTTAGCTTCTATTGTGGAAGGAGGGACAGCAGCAGACTCTTTTCATAACTCTCTAGATTTAGCCCGACATGCTGAGAAGTGGGGCTATCATCGGTATTGGTTTGCTGAGCATCATAATATGATCGGAGTGGCCAGCTCTGCTACCTCACTCTTGATCGGACATATCGCGGGCGGCACTCAAAGCATACGTGTTGGCTCTGGTGGTATTATGTTATCCAACCATGCGCCTCTAGTCATTGCCGAACAATTCGGCACACTCGAATCTCTATATCCGGGACGGATCGATCTTGGACTGGGCAGAGCACCCGGATCTGATCAACCAGCTTCCCGTGCGCTGCGTCGTGGCCTCGGAAGCGATGGCAGTGAATTCCCTGAGCAGCTAAATGAGTTAAGAGCTTACTTCGACCCTGCAGGCGCAGGATCCCGTCCAGCTGGCGTGCGCGCGGTTCCTGGAGAAGGCCTAAATGTTCCCATCTGGCTCTTAGGCTCCAGTGGCTTTAGTGCTGAGCTAGCAGCCAAGCTAGGTTTGCCTTTTGCCTTTGCCAGCCATTTTGCACCTGAGTATTTACTTCAGGCCCTGCACATATACCACAGTAATTTCCGTCCATCAGAAGCATTAGACAAGCCTTATGTTATGATCGGACTAGGGGTTACAGCGGCCGACACCGTAGATGAGGCAAGAAAGCTGGCTACCTCGCAGCAGCAGCAGTTCCTCAATATCATCCGTGGGCGTACCGGAAAGCTACAACCTCCCGTTGAAAGTATGGATGGGTTATGGTCGATACAAGAAAAGGCAATCATGCTCGATAAGCAGCGTTATTCTTTCTCTGGCGATAAAGCGGCGATTAAAGAAAGACTTCAAGCCATTCTGAAAGAGACCCAAGCAGATGAACTGATTATCTCTGCAGGAATTTATGATCATGAGGCTCGTCTTCGTTCTTATGAAATTGTAGCTGAGGCTATGAAAGAACTGTAAGATTGCAAATTTAACAAGGCAGGACATTTTATCTGACTATCGGGAATTCTTCCGTTTCAGATTAACGTCCTGCCTTTTTTTGTTTTATTTCCAAAGCCGTTCTTAATAAAACACTATTAAGATATGAACAAACATAAAAATAAAGAGATATAGAGAGAAATCAACAGATAAATAGATAATATACTTGTTATTTAACCAAATATGACCTAATTGGTTGTAATACATCGTTTTTCTTTAGATATCATTTTGATTATACTTTATGTATTCGCTATAACGAACGAATTATGTTTTAGCTATCCCCCTCTTCCTTCGTTCTTTCGGAAAGATTCCGTATGCAATTGCAAGAGTGGTACCTTTCGAAACTACTTGTTTCGACATTGTAGGATGGAATAATCGTTTAAAACGAAGGATTTTGCCGGAAGCCCGCAGATTTTGTTTTTCAACAGCTACAGTGGGCTCAGGAGAAAGGAGCAACGAAAATGAAGAAAAAATACCACTCGGTCTTCATAGCTGCTTACGTTCTGATTATTCTGGTAGGAGTAATATGGCAGGCTGGAGGGGTAAGCGCTCAGGATACCATTAAACTTACTGTGAATTCTCACACTACGAGCACAGCAACCATGAACAATATGAAGCCCGGTGACGAAATGAGCTCAGAGTACACGATAATTAACGACGGCACAGAAGGCTTTGATTATTTTGTGGACTTTAAATTCATCTCTGGGGACGTAGAGTTGTACAATATTCTCCAAATGACTCTCGAAAAAGAGGGAGTAATCATCTATTCGGGAGTGATGAGTGAAGCTGCTGGCAGAGTGACCATCGGTTCACTTGCTGGAGGGGAAAAGAGTGTAATTCAAATGGCTGTAACTTTCCCTTGGGAAGCCGGCAACGAATATCAAGGGAAGGCCACGACCGTAGCTTTTGAATTCTCCGCTTCCGGAGAACCAGGCCCATCTGCGGAGCCTACTTCAACACCAACGCCGACAGCAACAGTTACACCTACACCTGATCCATCACCTACAGCAACCGCAACGGCGACAGCTACAACTGAACCGACTACAACACCTGCTGAAACACCTACAGCAACCACAACACCAACAGCTACACCAGAAGCTTCACCGACACCAACAGTTGCACCAACCACAACACCTACAGATTCACCAACAACTACAACTTCACCAACTACGACACCTACAGATTCACCAACGAATACAGCTTCACCTACAGCTGTCGTAACACCAGGTCAATCAGTGCCACCAACAACAGTTACACCAACACCATCGCCTACACCTACACCGCCTGCAGATGAAATTAGCGTTACTGAAGAACCGATCCCAATGGGCGGAATCAGTAATAATCCAACATCGTCACCAAGTGCTGGTAATCAAACTACCAATGTAACGCCTCAGCCAAGTGATGAAATAGCCTTACCTGACGGCGACATTCCTTTGGGCGCACCAGAGGCAGGTGACAAGCTCCCAAATACCGCGGAGCCTTGGTATAACTTAATTCTTGCCAGCTTAGCTATCGCAGTGCTCAGTGTGATTGTTATGCGCAGATTGAAATCGAAGAAATAATAACATTTAGTAACATAAGTCTGGAGGAGAGAGTATGAAGAAGCGTAATGGTGTCTTACTAGCCGTGAAGCTAATCTTTATACTCTCTTTAGTTGTGCTGATTTATTCGATCGTTCAAGTCGTCAAAGCACCGATTGAGGCCAAACAGGCCCTAAATGATTGGGCAAAAAAGAGGGAGGAAGTTATCGCCCGCCCCCTTCCAAACGAAGAGAACCCTCTTCCTAAAGGAATGGTCAGTTCTCCAAAAGAACAACCCATTTCTCCTCCGTCCTATACAGAGGGAGAGGTGATTGGGGAGATCCGCTTCCCTACCTTAAATAAGAAGGTGGCTGTTCTGGAGGGTACGGATAGCCCTGAGTTAAAAAAAGGGGCCGGACACTATATCGGTAGCGCAGCTATCGGTGCCGCCGGCAATAGTGTGCTTGCTGGACACCGCGATACCGTATTCCGCAATCTAGGAGAACTCGTCGCAGGGGATCTGATCGAACTGGAAAGCACAGACGGTACGTTCATCTATGAGGTGACAGGCAGTAAGATTGTAGACGGGAATGAACGCGGAGCTATAAAATCAAGCGATAAGGCCATTCTTACTTTGATCACCTGTTATCCTTTTTCATACGTTGGATCAGCACCCGACCGGTATTTACTTTCAGCGAAGCTAGTGAAGCAAGAGACATTGCCTCAATAATGCTAATCTCAACTCTTAATCTTCTTTCTCAGGGATGAGACCGGATATGGAAAGTGATACTATATAGATACAACAGTAATGAGGAGATGACCCATAGTGAAAAAAGAGGTTATAGAACGGTTTATTTCGTATGCTCAAATGGATACCCAATCAAATGAGGATAATGAGACTTGTCCATCCACACCGGGGCAGATGGTGCTTGCTCACAAGCTGGTTGAAGAGCTCAAGGAAATCGGTATGGAGGACGTCCAGGTGGACGAGCATGGCTATGTTATGGCGACACTCCCTGCGAATACGGACAAGGATGTTCCGACCATTGGTTTTTTAGCCCATTTGGATACGGCGACTGATTTTACTGGAACGAATGTGAAGCCACAGATTATCGAGAACTACGATGGCCAAGATATTCTTTTGAACAAAGAGTTGAATGTTGTATTGTCCACAGTGAGCTTCCCAGAACTGGCAGAATATAAAGGCCACACATTAATAACAACCGATGGTACCACTCTGCTTGGCGCAGACAACAAGGCTGGTATTGCTGAGATTATGACAGCGATGAATTACCTCCTTCAGCACCCTGAAATCAAGCATGGCAAGATTAGAGTCGCCTTCACACCGGACGAAGAAATCGGCCGCGGCCCTCATAAATTTGACGTTGCTGCTTTTAATGCTTCTTATGCTTACACTGTGGACGGAGGCCCTCTCGGTGAACTAGAGTATGAAAGCTTTAATGCCGCATCTGCGAAAATCTCTGTATACGGCGTCAACGTACATCCTGGTACCGCGAAGGGAAAAATGATTCATTCCGCAAAAATCGCCATGGCTCTACACCTCAGACTCCCTTCTGAGGAAGCCCCAGAAT
This sequence comes from Paenibacillus sp. RS8, assembly GCF_041956825.1. Classification (NCBI taxonomy): domain Bacteria; kingdom Bacillati; phylum Bacillota; class Bacilli; order Caryophanales; family Paenibacillaceae; genus Paenibacillus; species Paenibacillus sp. RS8. Next base: position 1,237,653 of record NZ_CP168131.1, read on the forward strand.
TCACGGACGGTTATGAAGGCTTTTACCATCTTAGCTCCATTGAAGGTACCCCCGAGTTCAGCAAGCTCCAATATATTATCCGTGACTTCGACCGCGAGAAATTCGAGGCACGTAAAGCCTATCTCTCGGCCATCGTAGATGAATTCAAGAGCATTCACGGTGAAGAGAACATCGTACTCGAAATGAAAGACCAATATTACAACATGCGTGAAAAAATCGAACCCGTGCGTCATATCGTCGATATTGCCCATGAGGCGATGGAGAATCTGGACATCACACCGGTCATCCGTCCGATTCGCGGGGGGACAGACGGCTCACAGCTTTCCTACATGGGCTTGCCTACACCTAATATTTTCACCGGGGGCGAGAATTTCCATGGTAAATTCGAATACGCCTCTGCTGACAACATGGTAAAAGCGGTAAACGTCATCGTAGAGATCACCAAACTATTCGAACAAAAAGCTTAATTGGTTATCCGAGTTACTCCATAATTGACACAATAAAATCCCTGTAGAAGGTCTATTCAGACCTCTCAGGGATTTTTAATGATCAGAGACTATTTGATTAGCATCTTTCGTCTGGCGGTGTGTCTTTCCAGATCACATTTTCTCCGTAATTTTTGCCCCAATCATACATCAGTCGAAGGACGGGAAGCAGACTCTGACCATATGAAGTCAGGGAATACTCTACTTTTGGCGGAACCTCGGCATACACTTTCCGAAGAACCAACTGATCTTCTTCAAGCTCGCGAAGTTGATTGGTTAACATTTTTTGCGTAATATGAGGAATTAGCTTCTTCAGCTCACTGAACCGTTTGGTCCCTTCAAGCCCTAGATGCCACAGGATAATCAGCTTCCATTTGCCTCCAATTACCGCAAGCGTTAATTCCTTCTCGCAATTAATTTCCTTCAAGTTGATGCGATCCTTAATCTCGGTTGCCATACCTAAAGCGCCTCCTCTCTTCTGTTATCATACTAACACAAAAACGAATATCCTCCTTATAGGAAGGCATTCGTTTCTGTAAGCTCACTCTAAATTAGCATGCTTGCCAAACATCTGCTTAGTCGTCTGCCCCGTCTTCTCCATCATCCGCAGAATCACCGCATCGTAAAAGACTAACATCGTCTGTTCAAATAAAGAAGCCATTGGCTGAATTGTGCTGTAGCTTCCACTAGCCTGATCTTTTGGAGATCCTGGCAGCTTCACTACATAGCTCGCTAAACGTCCGACGGTTGAATCAGGCGCAATTGTAACAGCAATAACCTCTGCACCCACTCCTTTGGCCTTCTCAGCCATAGAGATCAGCCCCTTCGTCTCTCCTGAACCGGAACCGAGCACAAGCACATCACCAGGCTCAATACCCGGGGTTACCGTTTCTCCTACGACGTACACTTCTTTACCGACATGCATGAGTCGCATTGCAAAAGCTCGTCCCATCAATCCTGATCTACCAGCCCCGGCCACAAATACCTTATTCGACTGAAGAAGAAGCTCAGCCATTCGTTCAGCCTCTTGATGATCAAGCTGAGAAACGGAGCGCTGAAGCTCCTCTATAATTCGCTGCGCATATTTCATTGTGTCCATTGCAATCTTAAGCCTGGCTTACTAAACGCTTCATTTCTGCTGCAGCGGCTTTTTGATCAGCTTCACCTGTGATGCCTCCGCCAACGATAACAAGATCAGGATTCGCGGCGATGACCTCTGGAAGCGTGCTAAGTTTGATCCCTCCGGCGATAGCGGTTTTAGCCTGTTTAACCACACTCTTAATTGCATTCAAATCCGCAAAAGAATTTTTACCTTCCGCTTGATGGTCATACCCAGAGTGTACGCAGACATAGTCTACGCCAAGCGCGTCTACTTCAGCAGCTCTTGTCTTGATATCCTTCACATTGATCAGGTCAACCAGAATCTCTTTATTGGTTTTCTTAGCTTCCTCCACTGCACCTCTAATGGTAGCATCATCAGAGACACCAAGTACCGTAACAATATCCGCGCCTGCTTCAACAGCCTTCATAACTTCATATCCACCTGCATCCATGATTTTTAGATCAGCCAACACGGTCAAAGAAGGAAAAGCTTCCTTAATAGCTTTCACTGCGTGCAAGCCTTCATTTATAACGATAGGTGTTCCAATTTCAACGATATCTATATATTCGGCAACCTCTGATACAATCTCTTTCGCTCCCGTAATGTCCACTAGATCCAGCGCTAATTGTAATTTCATATTTATTTGCACTCCTTGTTAATATATTTTAGTAAGTCATGTACAAATTCTAGATCCTTACATCCCTTAAGGGAAGTAGGCACTTTATTGTGATGTAGTTACCTGGAGGATACTAATGCGCTGCTACAGGCTTTATCTTTGTAGCAATTAAGAAACGCTTTGTCATATTTTTGTAAAAGTACTGCATTTTCATGAAAGCTATGCTAATATTACAGTTTGTTTATGGAATATCAGGAAATTTATCATGATGTAAGAAGGTGTACAATGAAGCAAAATAACCACCAAGAATTTAACCTCGTAAAACTGACTTGGCCGATATTCCTGGAACTGTTCCTTTTTATGCTCATGGGCAGTGTGGATACTTTTATGATTAGCTCTGTGTCGGACGATGCTGTATCGGGTGTCGGTGCAGCGAATCAGATCATTGCGATTGCCATTTTAGTTCTAAGTGTAATTGGCAACGGCGCGGCAATCGTGGTCTCCCAATACCTCGGTTCCAAAAAACCTCTAGAAGCGGCTCAAGTTACCGGAAATGCCATTACCCTCAACCTGTTAGTAGGAATTCTCTTAAGTACGTTTTTGCTGATATTCGGAGGGACGCTACTAACTGCCTTAAATGTTAAAGGGGATATTCTCGTTTATGCCAAATCGTATATACATATCGTCGGGGGCGGAATTTTTCTTCAAGCATTAATCAATGCTCTGGCGACCACAATCCGTACACACGGCTTCACTAAACAAACGATGGTCGTATCCTTGCTGATGAATATCATCCATGTGGTGGGTAACTACCTGCTCATCTATGGTCATTTTGGTCTTCCAGCGTTAGGTGTCGAAGGAGCGGCTATCTCAACGGTGGCCAGTCGCTTTATCTGTCTAATCGTCTTCTTCCTGCTACTCTACAGAGTGATGGAGATACGAGTGAAGTTCACCTACTACATTCATCTTTCCAAAAAATACGTGCTGCAAATTCTCCAAATCGGCATCCCGTCCGCTTTTGAATCGATTACCTATCAGTCTTGTCAGCTTGTATTCACACTGTATATTACCTATTTGGGTGCTGAAGCTATGGCTACTCGCCAATACGCGCTCAATATTTCCAACTATATTTATTTATTCAGCGTAGCTGTTTCTATGGGAACCTCCATTGTCGTAGGGCATCTGGTGGGAGCTAGGCGTCCCGATGAGGCCTATAAGCGTGTGTTCTCCAGTGTGAAGTGGGCGTTGCTGGTTACAGTAATAATAGACGCTCTGGTGATTATTTTCCGAGTACCGCTATTTGGCCTCTTCACTGAAAATGAGAACATTATCACGATGGGGGCTCAGGTTATACTGCTTAGCTTCTTCCTAGAAACTGGACGTACAACTAATTTGGTCATTATCAACTCACTACGGGCCTCTGGCGATGCGAAGTTCCCTGTATATATGGGACTGATCTCCATGGTCTGCATGAGCTTGCCCCTTGGCTATTTTCTGGTGTTCCAGCTTAATCTAGGGTTAGCCGGTGTGTGGATTGCCACTGCGGCCGATGAGTGGCTAAGAGCTGTCATTATGTATTTCCGTTGGAAGAGTCGGGCTTGGGAGAAACACGGACTTATTCAGCACGATGATGCAGAACACAGCACACCTTCCACTACCCCTGCAGCTGTAAATTAACGCATACCCTTAGCGGTTCTTTAAGGTCATACCAGACCTTAAGGGGCTGCTTTTTTATGGCATCATAATTACATAAAATTTTAGAATGAATGGAGTATTCTAAGTTACAATAGATAGAACCTTATCAACATAAACACCTTCGGCGTCCTAATAAGGACGGCAAGCGTTTAAACGAGAAATAAAAGAATAAAGTATGGTGTGAATCTTATAATTTTTTATCTTTTAATAAACCTAAAGGGGAGAACCTCATGCCGGAAGAAGCCGGAATCCACGAATTACTGACGCTCAAGACAATTGCGGAGACCTTAAATAGTTCCAATGAGCTCAAACCGATGCTCGATACAGTTATGGGCAAGCTGTTAGACCTAACGGGAAATACAGCAGGCTGGATCTTCCTGAGCGAAGAGAACATGGAGTATGAATGCGCCGTAGATCGAGGTTTGCCGCCAGCGCTGCAACGGGATAATAAACAGCCGATGCAGTGTGGAACCTGCTGGTGCTTAGAGCGCCTATGGGACGGACGGTTAGAACAAGCAGTCAACATTCTAAACTGCAAGCGGCTGAGTAATGCCAGGCAGTATAACTGGGGGGATACTTTGGGAATCACCCACCACGCCACCATCCCGCTCCATTCAGGCGATCGCTACTTAGGGCTTATGAATGTAGCAGCACCGGGCAAAGCGCATTACGCCGACAGCGAGCTTGCTCTACTGCAATCGGTGGCCTTGCAAATTGGCAGTGCCATTGAACGCATGCAGCTATACAGCACTGAGCAGCGCCGGGCCAATCTGTACGCCAAATTAGGCGAATTCAGCGCAGCTTTAAATCTCACGGCTAGTGAATGCATCTCTCCAAGCATTCTGGTAGAGAAAACTACCGCCCTGATTGTCCAATATTTCGATTGGCCTTTTGCAGCGATTATCGGACAACGAGAGGAGAAATTCGAAGTACACGCAGCCGCTTATGCAGCTAATATAACACCTGAAATAGCCCCTTTTGAGCTCTCAGATTCCTTTAAGAATCGTCTAGTAGATATCTCGCAAGGACACCGCTTTGCAACATTAACCTCTGACGAGGAACAGGAAATTACGAAATCTTGCTGTTCTGAACAGCCTGATAGAGAGCGAGTTGTAATGCTTGCCGTCCCCTTTCGGCAGATTATCGTGCAAAGCTCAGCCATTCTACTCATCGCCTCGCCTAAAGCACTCGCCTCGGCGACCGCAGATGGAGAAGTACTCGAAGCGATCGCTGAGCATATTTCAGCTACACTGGAAAGCGTACAGCTCGGAGAGAAGCGCCGAGAAATCGCTCGTCTAGATGAGCGGAATCGACTGGCCCGTGACCTGCATGACTCGGTGAATCAGATCCTGTTCTCCCTCTCAATGACAGCCAAAGGTGTGGAAAGTATGCTGAAGCAAGAGCACACCTCCCATCCGGCTACTGAGGCTGTCCGTGATATACAAGAGCTCTCGCAATCTGCACTCAAAGAAATGCGCGCTTTAATCATGCAGCTTCGTCCTGCAGGGCTGGAAGCCGGGTTGTTGACCGCGCTTCAGGCCCACGGTCAGCAACTAGGGCTGCTGATACAGACTGGGCGAAGCGGCGTTCTCGAGCTCCCTCGCAATATTGAAGAGGGTCTACTACGCATTGGTCAAGAAGCACTCAATAATGTGCGCAAGCACTCCGGAGCTTCTAAAGCTGAAGTATCTCTGCATTTGAACGCTACCGAGGTGATACTGAGTATCATCGATCAGGGTAAGGGCGGCGCCAAACGGCGCTGTAGCACAGACACCAATGAATCTATCGGGCTGCATATTATGAAGGAAAGAGCCGAGGCGCTTGATGGCCATTTTTCTATTCACAGTGAGGAGCATCAAGGTACAACGGTTGAGGTAACCATCCCTTTACCATCAAATTAACATGAAGTCGGGTGATCAATAAATGACGATAAACTTATTATTAGTAGACGACCATGCAATGGTACGCCGTGGGCTGCAGGTGTTTCTCTCCACACAACCTGATATCAAGGTTATAGGTGAAGCCTCCAACGGCCGTGAGGCGTTAGAAAGAACCGCCGAATTGAATCCGGATGTTATATTAATGGATTTGCATATGCCCATTATGGACGGCATTGAGACCGCTCAAGCACTGCGGATCTCCCATCCGCAGGTCAAGGTCATTGTGTTGACCTCATTTTCGGATCAGGATCATGTACTGCCAGCAGTCCGCGTAGGGATTAAAGGCTATTTACTTAAAGATATAGAACCAGAAGCACTGGTAGTCGCTATCCGCAAAGTACATAACGGGCAAGTCGAGCTACATTCCGAGGCTGCCAGTCAGCTGATGAATCTAATGGCAACTTCTACACTAGAGCAATTGGAAGTCCGTACTTCAGATCCAAACGATCCAAATACAACACTAGCTGCTATCACCGGATTAGAGCTCCTTACTCCACGCGAGCAAGAAGTATTAGATCTAATTGCACTCGGCATGAGTAACAAAGAGATTGCCAGCAAGCTGGTCATCACCGAAAAGACCGTTAAAACACATGTCAGCCATGTACTCGGAAAGCTAAACTTATCAGATCGGACTCAGGCTGCTATTTTTGCATTAAAAAACGGCTACAGCTCATAGCGACTCAGCTCATCTACAACTTTAGTCTTAGACGTTCAGCACAATGGCTGAGCGTCTTTGCTATGCAGGTTCATTCCATGTGCTGATTTCAATAAATGCCGATTCAGCTATCATTGGTGTATAGCAATCACCTTATAGGAGTGGATACAGATGAAAGTGATGATCCTGACAGGCAGTAATCGAAAAGAGGCGACCAGCACAAAGCTGGCAGAGCATGCCGCACACTTTATTAATCAGCAAGGTGAAAAAGTCACCCTGTTCGATCTCCACAAACGCCCGCTCCCCTTTTATTCACCAGATGAGTCCCACCCAGAGCATGAGCATTTAGGCGCCCTCCATCAAGAGATGCTAAGCGCGAACGCAATCATCCTAATCACCCCGGAATACCACGGCTCCATGAGTGGTGTGATGAAAAATGCGCTGGACCATCTAGGCCAGACCCATTTCAACGGCAAAGCGGTATTGTCCGCCAGTTCTGCAGGCGGAGCTGTAGGTGTAAGCTCCTTGCTTCAATTACAGGCGGTTGTACGCAACCTACATGGGATTAATACACCCGATTGGATTTCCATCGGCGGGATGCAGCGTAAGCGCTTCGAGGTTGGATACGATGGGTACGAGGGCGGCCAAGAGATTGAAGATCGCATTCGTCTAGTCTTAGAATCATTCCTAAATTTAGCTCGCAAAATCAATAGCCCGGCAGGTGCCGCCCTATGATCAAAGGACTGTTTGAAACCCATCTGAACGTGACTAACCTTGAACAATCTTCTCATTTCTATGAACATGTTCTGGGACTACCCTTAGCCCATTCCGAGAATACTGAAGGCCGCAAGCGGCGATTTTACTGGATTGGAGAAGATCGTAATCAGGCCATGCTCGGAATTTGGGAGAAGGCACCTTCCGAGGTCGTGCGTCAGCACTTTGCTTTTCAAGTAACGCTTGAGGATTTGAAGCAGTCGGTATCCTATCTGAAGGCCAAGGGGATTGAAACCTCCAACTTCCTGGATGATGAGAAGGAGCAGTTATATGTATTTGGCTGGATGCCAGCCGTATCCGTGTATTTCAAAGATCCAGATGGTCATTCCTTAGAGTTTCTAGCCGTACTGCCTGATCTGCCCAGACCTGAGCTAGGAATCGTACCATGGAATGAATGGGAAATCGCGCACGAAAGAACCTGGTAGTTATAAATAAGATACAGGCTAAGCCTGCAAAAGGAGACAAGAACATGATTAAAGGACTATATGAAGCACATTTACCAGTGAGTAATCTTGAGGTATCTATTGAATTTTATGAGAAATTGGGATTAAAAATGGCTTGGCGAGATGAAGAAACTGCATTTTTCTGGATTGAGGAAGGTCGGAGCTGGATTGGCATTTGGGAAGGAAAGGAAGTAGAAACGCCATACCATCCATCCTTACGGCATATTGCCTTTCGCGTAACTTATGAGGATTTGAAGCAATCCCTGCAGTGGCTGCAATCCATTGGAGTAGATGCTGTGCCGTTCCGTAATCGAACTTCCGTTGAGCCTTTTATCCGAGCTTATCAAGGAAATGCCTCTGTATACTTCAACGACCCGGACGGCAACAGCTTAGAATTCATGTGCCACGTAGAGGTTCCTGAACATTTGAAGCATATCTCAGAGAATATCACCTTAACAGAGTGGGAGAAATTGCTCGATCAGAAATAAAATACTCCAACAAAAAAACAGCTGCCCACCATCAAGGGTCCAGCTGTTTGAGTATGTTAGCTGCTTCTATTTAACCATCTCTAGCATGGTTTTAGTAAAGGCTGTTACTTAATCGTGATGCCTTTCTTCATAGCCTTCATATCTGAATTCGTGTTCACAAGCATTGGCAGTATCTTCATACTTCTAGTCATGGGAGAGTTACATTGCCAGCAGGTAGGTACATACTGAAATGCAAAATTATCGCGCATCCACCCGGTGCAACCTTCCTTGGTACAAGACCAAATGGCTGTGTCTTCCTGTGGAAGATCCTCCAGTGCTTTTTTACGAAAATACATAAATACCCCTCCTTGGATCGAATCGAGACGATTTCGCCACCCTATTAGGGGCAGATTCATATGTTCAAAAAATAAAAAAGCTGCCCTCAACTTGTGTTAAGGGCAGCCTAATTTTCGAATTACAGTTTTACAACGTTTTCGGCTTGTGGTCCACGAGCGCCTTGAGTTACGTTGAACTCAACGCGTTGGCCTTCGTCCAAAGATTTAAATCCGTCGCCTGTGATTGCGGAGAAGTGTACGAATACGTCGCTTCCACCTTCAACCTCGATAAAACCAAATCCTTTGTCTGCATTAAACCATTTAACTGTACCTGTTTGCATGATATTACCTCCAATATTTTATTTAACACATGTCCTTTTATTCCTACGTAGTGTACGAACAAATAAAAATTCACACATTGGAAAAGGACTCATACGCACAAATGATAACCTTTTACAATATGTGAATTAAGGGTTAAATTTATGATTAATTTCATTGTACCACACTAAATCACTAAACGCAATGCAAATGCCTATTTTTTTCATTCCGGCTCTATATCCTCTTGAACAAAAGGCTTTAAAGCCGGACATATGCAAAGCTTTAATCGATATATCCTGCCAAACCTTTATCCATTAAGTAATCCATCTCCGCATCAAGAATCGTCTCAACTGTGATTTCATCCAGCTTCACATCGCGCTGGGAAACAACATAGTCAACCAGATCATCATTGTCGATGTCTACCTCACCTTTGGCATTGGCCTTCGCGTTATTGATAAAGGTCTGTTCATGCTTTAATACTAAACGTATTAATTTAGGATCTACTTTAGTTTTGGCAGATAATACGGTTACTAATTCCTGCTCGTTTAATTTGTCACTCATTTTTTAAATTTCATCTCCCTACAATTATTACACATCATTTTAGCATATTTCGCGCTTTAACGCGTCATTACACGAAGTACAGCAAGCTTTTTTAACATATTTCATAACACCATAGTCTAAAAAACGTTCCACTTCAAGTAAGTTATTTAATAAAAACAGTTGTGAGGAACATTGACTTGTGCCAAAATATAAAAAAAGTGTTGGACCAAATTGAATACTAGAAAAGGCGGTTGAATTCATGAGCTCAGTATCTACCCAGCAATTAGACACAAACAGCAACAAGGCACATCGTTATATCGAAGACGTGTACGCACAGGTAGTTGCACGCAATCCTTTTGAGCCCGAATTCCATCAGGCTGTAAAGGAAATCCTCGAATCTTTGCTTCCGATCCTCGCTGCTGAACCTAAGTATCAGGAAAATGCCATTCTGGAAAGATTGGTCGAACCAGAACGTTTGATTATGTTCCGCGTACCTTGGACGGATGATCAAGGCAAAGTAAGAGTGAACCGTGGGTATCGTGTACAGTTCAGTAGTGCAATCGGGCCTTACAAAGGCGGACTTCGTTTTCACCCATCCGTTAATGCTAGTATCATCAAATTCCTCGGCTTCGAGCAAATCTTCAAAAACGCTCTTACCGGCCAACACATCGGCGGAGGTAAAGGTGGATCCGACTTTGATCCTAAAGGGAAATCCGAAGGCGAAATCATGCGTTTTGCACAAAGCTTCATGACTGAATTGCAAAATTACATCGGTCCTGACCAAGATGTTCCTGCAGGAGATATCGGTGTAGGTGGTCGTGAGATTGGCTACATGTACGGACAATACAAGCGGATCCGCGGAGGATATCCGGCTGGCGTATTGACTGGTAAAGGTATTGGTTACGGCGGAAGTCAGGCTCGGACAGAGGCTACTGGTTACGGAACAGTTTATTTCGTAAACGAGATGCTGAAAGCAAAAGGCCTTTCCTTTGAAGGAAGCCGCGTTGTTGTTTCCGGTTCTGGTAACGTAGCGATCTATGCGATTGAAAAAGCAGTTCAGCTAGGTGCAACAGTCGTAGCTTGTAGTGACTCCGCTGGATATATCTATGACGAAAACGGCATTAACCTCGAAACTGTCCGCCGCCTGAAAGAAGTGGAAAGAAAACGGATTAGCGAGTATGTGAATGAACACCCTAACGCTGTGTATACCGAAGACTCCACGCAAATTTGGACTATTCCTTGTGATATCGCCCTTCCGAGTGCTACTCAGAATGAGATTGATGAAACCATGGCATTGAAACTAATTGAGAACGGTGTTAAAGCAGTAGGCGAAGGTGCCAACATGCCATCCACCCTCGAAGCTATTCATCAGTTCCAACAAGCTGGAGTGCTATTCGCACCTGCCAAAGCTGCTAATGCTGGCGGCGTAGCTGTATCTGCGCTTGAAATGGCACAAAACAGCATGCGTATGTCTTGGAGCTTTGAAGAAGTTGATACGAAGCTGCATGAGATCATGGTTTCCATCTATCAACAATCTGTAGATGCATCCGAGCAGTATGGACAGTCCGGCAACCTCGTTGCAGGAGCGAACATCGCTGGGTTCAAAAAAGTAGCCGATGCTATGTTGGCTGAAGGTGTAATCTAATCAAGCATAAACAAACGGCGTTGCAATCCTAAACGTCAGATATACGAAGTCCCCGTAACCGGTGAGTAAGCAGCCGGGTACGGGGACTTTTTTGTACAACTATGATTTCCAACCTGGGATTTGCCGCAAATCGCCATCCCATATAGAATACGTACTCTTCACAACCATATTAGAAGGCGAAGAAGCCGTGTGTATATAGCAGGAATCTATGCCTACCTTCAGAGCACCCTCAATATCCGTACGAGGATCATTTCCAATCATAATAGCTGAGCTCAAATCCGCTTCATATTTGTCGACTAAGTAGCTGTAAAATAGCGGATCAGGCTTACTCACCCCTGCTTCCGATGAGATCGCAATGCCATCGAATAGATGGATGATTCCTAGCATAGTTAATTCTGCTTCAATGAAAGTCTTCTGCCCGTTGGAGAGCAGGAATACTTTTTTGCCACGTTCTCTTAACGTTTGTAGAATTTCAGCAACACCGTCATATAGAGAGATATGGACCATCGATAATGTCCGCAGCCATCTAACGGTTTCATATAACCATACTTGATCCGGTTCTCCGCCTAGTTGACGGGCCACAGACCGAAACACTTCCTCCATTACGAAATCCGGATACTCACAGCTCCGTGCGGCTTCACTTAGCTGAAGATCCCGCTCCTGTAGAAACCGTTCTTGCAGTTCTCCCCCTGATATAGAGAGTCCCTGGTATCCAAAATGGAGAGCCAGCCGTCCCCACACCTCAGAATGCTCCTCATCTGTCTTAATATCAATTAGCGTACCGTACAGATCGAAAATATAAGTCTGATACATCCCCGTCTTCCTTCCTATGGTTCACTTGGTAGTCTACCCCTTAGTCACATTCTCCGTTGCTGCCTGCCCCTCCTCCATTTTGTTCGATACCTTTTGATAAAGATAGGAGATGCCAAGCAGGCAAATTCCAAAGCTGGCATAAGCGATGATTTTACTTCCGGTATTTAGTAGTCCCAGATCGTATAGCAGCAGCTTACCTGTTGCCATTAATGTTAATCCAAGACCGAAGCGTCGGATGTACACATATCTTTTGCGGAAGCCGTACATGATGAACAGAACTGCTATTAATAGATAAACGAGACTAAATATTAATCCCGCATCACTCAATTGCAGCTGTACCCCTAGAAAAGCGGTGATGATTCCGAGTAGATACACTCCCATGAAGACAGGATAGATCTCCATACTTTTATACTCACGTTTAAGTACGGTGATCAGCAGATCACGTCCGCTAAACCATACGAAGATATTAAAGATGATAAGTACACTCAGCGCGATATAATCAGCCCCAGTATTACGTGCAATATCATTCTGCAGACTTGGCAGGCCCACTGTAATCACCAAGCAAATAGCATAACCTATCCCAAAGAGAAGTCTCACAAAATATTTAACGATGGTGTCATACAACACCTTCACCTTCGGCAATACATAGGCTAGAACAATAGTTAACAGAGCAGACAGCAGCAAATTATAGAAGGTTCTATGTGAGAAATCCTCCGGTACAGCCAGACGATACAGTCTTCTCGATTCATACAATCCATAGATCCAGAAATTCAATAACGCTGCGTATTTAAACCATAGGGCTAAGGTGATTTCGTAAGGCTCACTGCGCTGCAGAGCATCCTTGCGGTTATGTTGAACGGCATACCATACGGCGATAATCAGCATGCCTGCAGTAATGAAGAAATATTTTAGCGGAAAATAAGCGTCTGCAGAATTCATCCATTCATTGGCTATATCTAACTGCATCGGTACATTTAGTCCGAAGAACACCACAAGGCACAGCGTCAAAATACCCCAGCATGCCTTTTCCATCCCCTTAAACCGATTCAGATTACCAAACAAGGTAAGCACGACGCCTTCAATCAACCAGCCAATGGACCACCAAGCCGCTCCGAATTGGAAAGGAATCATTAGAATGCCGAAGGTCAACGAAGTAGCGTAGAACAGCAACATACTTTCTTTTTCCTGTGGCATTAGCTTCTGGATTCCTCGTCCAAGCCCTAGATACAGCAGACAGAAGACCAGCGCCAGCGCACCGTTGTAATCCTTCAGCCCTGCATCCAGGAATAGAAGATACAAGATGAGACAGCTAATAAACGTATTGCATCCTAATAGAGAGAAATCCCACCAAGACAGCTTGGAGCGATACTTGAACGGGTACCATAACGTAATGCCCAAATACATGGCAAAAGTCAGCACCGCATAAATCATATTCACTGCGTTGCTATCTGATAACGCTATTAATATCAGCATGGAAGGTGTATTAAATAAGTAACTGATATAATTGACAACGTTCCAACGTTTGCGGAAGGAGATCAATAGAATGAACAAGTTTAATAGAAACAAGTAACCCATCGCCACGTAAACCGCATTGCCCGAAAGACCGAATGCCCCCAAATAAGAGTATAGTGGCAAATACCCTCCGATTAAGCCCAAAGCACAAATACTTCGTGATTCATACCTTAGAGACAGAAGTACAGCAGTTAAAGTGATGAGTACGGATAAGGATAGCCCTACATAAATACTGATAATATCCAGTAAAAAATAGCTATAGAACACAGAGCCGTACAGCACTGAAATTCCGCCGCCAAGTAGCCCTAAAGCGAACGTCCCTTTACCTTTGCGATACAGCCACTCCCCGCCCCCTAACATCAGTAATCCTAATAGAAAAAAGGCGCTCCCCTTCATATAACCTGTGAACCAGTTGGAATAGGAATATCTGAATGCCGCTCCCACGGCCAAAATCAGCAGCAGGATCCCAAGTTTGTTAATCCAACCAAGTCCGATCTTCATTTCGATCTGATTTTGTTTTCTTCGACGCTCCAATACTTCTTCACTGATCTCTTCTGAGGCAAAATCATGTAATCCGTTATCCATGCTAGCGTTCTGATGAATTTCGGATTCCCTCAGCTTTTGTCGCTGCGCTAGTACACGCTCATTCAACTCCGCCGACAACGCTCCAATCCGGCTGGATAACTCTACTTTATCCTCCCCGAGCTGCCTCGAAGCTGTTTGGTACAGCTGCTGAATGCGACGCTTCGTCTCCATTTCAAAAGCCGTCAGCCGGTCTGTATGGGCAAGGCTTTTAGAGGCAAAATAAGTCTGCAGCTTCTGTCTCGACAAGCTAAGAATGCCAAGCTTCTCATTTAAGATTTGTTCCGTTAGTGTAATTTTTAGCTCGGTATTCTCTTCTTGAAGCTTCCCTACCTGAGTCTTTAACTCAACTAAAGCAAGCTTATGTTTCTCATGTTGCTTCTTCAAGTGTTCATTCTCATTGACCAGATCGTGACTTTCATATTCCGCAATCAGAGCTTCATATTCTTTAATAAGCCCGTCCTGCTGGACCTTCATAAATCTAAGTCGATCTTTGAATGACTCCATAGCGCCTCCTAATGTGAGCTATTGTTAATATTTCCATTTTACTACAAACGGAACGGTCTCTTGCTCTTTTTATACAAAAAAACTGCAACATATTGGAGAGATGCCCCGTCTAGATAATAACAACACTAACAAATCAACTTAAAAAGGAGCTCACAACTATGAACAACACCTTAAAAACAAGTATGGTTCTCTTAACTTTGTCCCTAGCACTTTCAACAGGAGCAGCTTATGCCGCACCAACCACAACTTCTGCAAAAAATGATGCTACTCAAACCTCTGTTAACGCTAATCAAAAGACGTTTGCAATTGAAATCAACGGTTCCACTCTGAAGGAAACTGGCTTCCAGACTACAAATGGAAAAGAGCCTATGGTGCCACTTCGTTCGGTTAGTGAAGCACTCGGCTTCGAATTAACTTGGAATGGACAAACTAAATCCGTTGATCTTATCAATGGTGCTGTATTCACTACAGTAAAAGCCGGAGAAGATCGCTATAGCATCAATAAAATGAACACTACGCTTGGAACTGCACCACAATTGGTTAACTCCATTTTGTATGTTCCAGCTTCCTTTGTAAGTGAAATTATCCATCACAACATGACAGTGAAGGGAGATTCCATCGTGATCACTGATGCTAATCAGCAAGAGCACATGACCAAGACTGGCGTGATTACAGCTGTCAATAATGAGGGTAAATTCCAATCCGTTCAGATTCAAGGTGTTGGCACAGATGGCATCGTACTGAATGTAGGTGAAGATACGACTATCGAAATGGCAGACGGTACTAAGCTTGCACTGAAAGATCTTCAGATCGGTATGACCGTAAAAGCTGAGCATTCCATGATCATGACCATGAGCTTGCCGCCGCAAACTCCAACTTACAAAATCACTGTTCTAGATGAGCAGAAACAAAATGATCTTCTGGGCACTGCTGGTGCCATTGAAGAAGTTCAAAAAGACGATGAAGGAAACATCAGCATCACCGTTAAAGGCAATGGTCTTAGCGACAAATCACAAAAAGAAGTAGTCCTTCGCATTAGTAAAGATACTGTGCTAATGAACCCTGATGGCAAAGCTGTAAACAGCAGTGAGCTTGTAAAAGGTGCAAAAGTTATAGGATTCTACAGCCCTATGCTGACTAAGAGCCTGCCACCGATTGGCACTGCTGTTAAAGTCGTAGTAGATTCCGCTCAACAATAAGAAGAATAACGTTATCAACCATCCTAAAGCTGTCCACTGGACAGCTCGCACAAACTAAACAAGCGCGCGCCAATACTCCATTGGCGCGCGCTTGTTTGATTTTCTAGAATCTATCACCTTATGCATCACTCGTTAGGATTAATTGCATCAATGCTAATAAACGATCTAAGTTAATGGGCTTGCTGAGATAATCTGTTGCACCCGCTTGTAAGATTTTAGCCTTATCTTCCTTCATCGCCTTCGCAGTCAGTGCTATGATTGGAATTCTTTTCCTTGTCGGCATTTGTCTGATTCGAGTGATAGCCTCATATCCGTTCATTACCGGCATCATGATATCCATAAGAACAATATCTATGGATGCAGATTGCTCCAGCGCATATATGCCTTTCTCTCCATCAGTAGCTGTTGTTACCTGCAGTCCACGCTTCCTTAACGTGTTAGATAACGCGAACAGATTTCGCTCATCATCATCCACAATTAGAACATGCTTATGATTTAACGAGGTGAAGTCACTACCTGTATTCTCACTAGTTGCAGCGGCAAGAGCAACCGAGCTTTCTTCCTCCTGATTAAGTTCTACTTTCTCAGCAGTTTCTTCAAGGCTAGGGTCCTGAAGCTCCAATGGTAAATACACCGTAAAGACACTACCCTTTCCTTCTTGACTCTCCACTGTAATCCCACCGCCGAGCAGTGTTGCCAGTTCTCTGGATATGGATAACCCAAGCCCAGTTCCACCATATTGACGCTCTGTATTTCCATTGGCCTGTTGAAAAGCCTCGAAAATAATGGACTGCTTCTCATGAGGAATTCCAATTCCAGTATCTTTGATAGCGAAAGCAATAAATAACCCAGTTTCCAAATTCCCCAAACTCAGTAATTCGTCTTTAGTCGCTAAGCGTATTTCAAGAGTTACTGAACCTTTATCTGTAAACTTAAATGCATTGGACAGCAGATTTATAATAATTTGCCGTACCCTTTGCGCATCCGAATAAAATAGCGGAGGTAAATCCTCCCCGAGTTGTATATGAAAAGGAATCTCTTTTTTGCGAGACAGCTGGCTGAAGCTTTGAATCATTGCCTCCGGGATCTCCGTTAGATTTATCGCTTCAATTTCAATATTCAGCTTCCCTGCCTCAACCTTGGATAAATCCAAAATATCGTTAATCAGCGTTAGCAGATCTTGTCCCGAAGAATGAATCGCTTGTGAGAATTCAATATCCTCCCCGCTTAAGGCTCCCGACTGATTCTCCATGAGAAATTCAGAAAGCAACAGTATGCCATTAAGCGGGGTTCGGAGTTCATGAGACATATTAGCCAAAAACTCCGATTTATATTGGGAGCTTTGCCGCAATAACTCCGCTGATCGAGCTAGTTCCGCTTGAGCTTTTTCGGCCTCTAATGTCTTTTGTTCAGCTAAGAAATTCTTATCTTCCAGCTTTCTATTCGTTGCATGCAATGACTCTGTCTGGATTTGTAGCTCCTCAGACTGAGTTTGTAGTTCTTCGGTATACACCTGAAGTTCTTCGTTTAAGCGCTGGGATTGTTCCAGAAGCTGATCAATTCTCATGCTGCTGATCGTACTGTTAATCGCAGCACCAAATGCATTAGAAATAGACTCCAGGAAGTCGATCTGCGGCTCCGTAAGTGGAGAAAAGGTGGCGATTTCTACCACAGCAACGACCTCACCCGAAAAAGAAACAGGAAGTAATAAAAGGGATTTGGGAGCAGAAAGGCCCAACCCGGATTGAATGCTAATATAATTTTCCGGTAGATCCTGAAGATGCATTAAGCGCGCTTCTTTAGCACATTGACCAACTAAGCCTTCTCCGAGAAGGAATGGCCGATGATCTGTAATACCGCTGTTTCCAGCATACGTAGAAGTTCTATTTAGCAAGTCTCGATCATGATCTTGCGTTCGTATGTATAAGGCACCATATGGATAACCAATAACTTCGGCAGTTTTACCTAAGAAGATATCTCCTAGTTGTGAGACGCGTGTGATGCCCTGATACCTTGATAGTAAATCATTAGCATGATCCTGCATCCATATTCTTTCTTGCTGCGAGTCTATCAGATGATTGGTAGCGACGCTAAGATCCCTGATTTCATCATTCGTGGTAATCTCGACCCTTGTCTTCATGTCATCCGTCGAATCTAAGCCAGCAATCGTACGGGTAACCTTACGAATCGTACTAACGATGGCATGTGAAATCATCCACGAGGCGACCAAAGAAGCAATAGCAATAACCGCCCAAGCAATATAGAGAAGCTCCAGCAGCAATTTGTTCCGATCGGCCTGTCCAGCTATCAAATCATTAGTGTTCTGATTCATCGTCTCGCGGTAAGTATTGATCTGATTACGAATCTGGTCCATTTGCTCCTTACCATCATCCGAATTGAAATATCGTAAGATTCCAGCTTGCTGTCCCTCTTTTTTCAATTCGATTATATAATCCCCGGACTGCTTGATCCACTGCTGGATACTATTTTCGATGCCTATCAGACGCTGATGCTGCAAGGAATCATTAGCAGTCAGCATGGAGAGCTCATCATAATTCGCCTTCCATTGCGCTTTCCCCAAATTGTAGGGCTCCAAGTATTTATCATCACCGGTGATAATATATCCTCGTTGTCCCGTTTCCATATCTAGAATGTTCTTCTCGATCTGATTAGCCAAACTAGTTATCTTTCGGTCCTGATGGGAAATAAAGCTGGTTTCCCGCTGCAGCGCATTGATTCTATCATGCATGACTATCACGAACCCTAGCAGGCAGATTACGATAAAGACTGTAATGGATAGAATTTTATACTGCAAAGTAAATCGATGCTTTTTCACAAAGTGCCTCCATCCTGTCTTCTAACCATAGCCCCTTACCTAATCCCCTTTATTTAAGGCTCTTTACTCTTTCACTAGTACTCCGCTAAGTCTTCTATATGGATTTTTACTGCTTCTAAATTAAACACTTTTTGATACGATTGAAACACTTGTCTATTGGGCCATAAAAAACCTCCAAGCTTACACACTCCTCAATGGAAACGAGTCAGAAATGGAGTGTCTACTTGAAGGGAATATTGCAATCTCTATTAACAAATACAAGTCTTCTTCTTCACACCAAGCTTTCCAGCCTGTTCAACCTTAGCAATATAGTCTACAGCGAGTGGTACTTTACATGCGGTTGGTCCCATATGCACTTGGACCTTTCCAATGCTTGCAGCAATCTGCGTGGCCTCATCATACAGTTCGGTTACGCTGCTGCCAGCAATAATTACAAACATATTCATCGTGTAACGAACTCGATTCCGTTCCTGATGAATGGTTGTTTGTATTTGCTGTAATAGCTCTCTGATCTCAGCGATGTCCAGCAGATCATCCGGCGTAACTGAAATGTAATTTCCATAAGTACTCCAGCCGCAAGTAGCCACCATTTCATCCGAGGAACGAATCCACTCTCTGGCGAGCTCCAATGCGAATGGACTCTCTGCGGCGACAGAGGCTACCGTATATTCCGCTAAAGCAGAGCAGTAAGCTGCCTCTACCCAGCTTTGAAGCTCTTCCTTCGTAAGCGTCTTGGGGTCAATTGTAAGTCCTGCTAAATACATCGCATCATAATTACCCGTCTGATACAATGCGCGAGCCAGACTTTGGTCTTTCTTGATATCCTTCACCAGCTTCTTCATGTCCCCAATTCTTACTCCGAATAAAGGCTCCTTAGCACCATGTCGTATAAAGGTACGCTTTGTCTGCTCTGTACCCATTTCCTCAAGCTTACTCATCACTTCATTAATTGTCAGATTCATTAGGACACCCCTTCTTCTTCGTTGCTCAGCACGCAGATCTGGCTTCTCGATGTTCCCTAGCCCTTCACCGCTTCTCTTAAGACAGGTTCACGACCCAGCGTCACTCTATTCTTGCCCGTATTCTTAGAACGATATAACGCTTCATCTGCTTCTCGATATAAATCTTCAAAGGTCACTTCTCTACGCTCTGTAAAAGAAATGCCAATACTTGCGGTAAGGTGAACACTATCATATTCGTTCAAAATTATGGTGTAACCACTCATCGTCGTACGAAAATCTTCGGCTTCCTTCAGTGCTGCGCGTTTATCCTCAGCAAAAAAACATACGGCAAATTCCTCGCCGCCGACCCTTCCGGCAATGCCTTTATCTTGGTATACCAGAAGTATTTTATTCGAAAAGTCAACCAAAGCTTGATCTCCCGCCAGATGACCATAAGTATCATTAATTAATTTAAAATCATCGATGTCGAATAACAACAGTGCCAGTCCTAATCCGTCTGGAATCGTTTGATTTTGCACCATTTGCATAAAATGCCTGCGATTATAAAGTCCAGTCAAATCATCTACTGTAGCTTGATAGAGCAGTTCACGTTCATACCGCTTCTTTTCACTATGGTCACTAAAAACGATCAGCATCCCCTTGTTCTCTGTTGCCCGATGCTCCGTCGCAATCAAAGAAACGCCATAACAAATCTCTCTCATTCCAGTACATTCAATCTCAAACTGCCCTTCGGTTCTTTGGCTATAATGAGCGCTGATGTCCTCGTGATCCCTCATAAAAAGATCAATATCCTTCCCCATCCAGGTCTCATGCAATATCCCGGTAATCTCCAATAATATGGAGGTCGCAGCCTCATTTATACCAATGATTCTATCCTTCTGATCTGTTAGAACTACGCCGTCTTTCATATGCTCTAAGATTTTAATTTTAGTTAAAGGGTAGACCGTAGATTTGGGGTCAATGAACAGACACAAATAAGCCGCTATAATTGCGGGTAAATAAGTGAAGGCTGTAAAGCCTGTAAGCGTGATCTTCAAAAGAGGAAGTAAAAAAAACGGAAACAACCGGAACAAGCAGCCCAGCCAGCAGCAGGAAAGAACGCCGCAAAAAGGCTCTCGGTCTATTGATCAAGGAAAGAGCCAGCAAGCAGACCGCATATAGACCAAAAAGCTGATCATAAGCAATAAAAGCCATGCTAAGGAGCGTAGGCTTTACAGTAATTCCACTAACACCCGCAACAGTGGCAATGCCCACTTCACTACGCATTAGATGATGATAGGTATCCGTAAAAATAAGCAGTATATCCAAAGCAATAGGAATCGAAAAAATAGCAAGCTTAATAGGTAGGCGTTCCGTGGATGGGGACAAATATTCTTTGACTACAGCATAAGTAAATAGCGCACTTAAAAAAAGCGGAGCCTGCTGCATATTCTTCCACCACAGCTTAGCCTGAAAAGAGGATGACATAATCTCCCCCGCCGTCGCAATAAACATGAGGCTAACCAGCAGCATTAAGATCCACAGATAGCGTCTTCCTGCCGACTTCCGATGTCGATAGGAGCTTATAGCCATGTAAAAGCTTAGAACACTGCCCATTAATAAGTAATACGGATATGCTTGAATCCACGGCATGCCATATTTCCCCTATTTTTCAAGTCGCTTCTATCATTATATCCTAATCGAACCTACAATTGAATCGACAAAAAACAGTAATTCTACGATTTGAACTTCACTCGATGAGAGAACATATACTTTCTGGCCAAATCCTTAAATGTTGTTTTATCTTGTTCTGACTGAAAATATCGCTTAGGGATAATCAGCGCTCTATTAGAAGACACAAAAAACACGAACAAGCTCATCGTTTCGCCTATTTTATGTATCTCCTCCCATTTCACTTGCCCGGAGCCCGCCTCGGATACGTACTTTATACCTTCGTCTGATATGGAATAGCTCTGAGGCTGCTGGGCTAAGCTGTCTGTAGCGAAAGCTTTTTTAGATTTTTTGACTAAACTTGATTTGGTCATATACCATAAAACAGCAGCAAGAATCACCGCAGTCCCAGCAAGGACTGAAATATTCGTAGTACTGTAATTCTTAGTAATTAACAGTAAAATCACAAAATAAGCAACCACACTGAAAGAGTTAAGTATAATTCGACTATTCAAGCTAAACCATAGGTTAAACTCCTGAACGTCCTCACTCTTAAGAACTGTATCTACTTTTATTTCATTTTCCATTACCGATCGCTCCCCTGCCACTATCGAAATTTATCAATTCCATTCATTTTAACATGTCTGAACACAAAAAAGGGACATCCCTGAAGCGATCGCTTCTAAATGGGTTGTCCCTTTTTAAGAATATAAGAATTTGCTGTCCGTAAGGATTCTTATTTCTTTTGTGCAAGACGTTGTTTGAACTTGTCAACACGGCCGCCTTGTTCTGTATCTCTTTGTTTACCAGTGTAAAACGGGTGGGATGCGGAACTTGCGTCCACGCGGATAACAGGATAAGTGTTACCATCTTCCCATTCCATTGTTTCATTGGATGATTTTGTAGATGCACTCAGGAATTTGAAGCCTACGCTTGCATCCATGAAAATAACCTTGTTGTACTTAGGATGTATGCCTTCTCTCATTCTGATCGTCCTCCTTCTGAACAAATTAGTGGAGCCTTTATGGTAAATTAACCAAATGATCTGTAGGTTTATATATAAGCATAACCTAATAAACGTAGGAAAATTCGTAAATCTTACGATTTAGACCACCACTCCATCATACGTGAAATCGACATATAAAGTCAACTAATATCCCATATTCCTTATATTCCCTCGAAGTCAAGCAGCTTATACATCATACTCCAGCTGTTTTTTAGCCTGAACAATGAAATCCAGCGGATTCTCAATAGTGCCCGATTGATACTCTACGGCACCGATTTTAAGACCGAGGCTGACTTTATACTTTTTGACAAATTCAGTGTCATTAAGCTCTTGAAGCTTCAATTTAATCCGATCAATCACAATCTTTGCTCCATCGCTATCAGTGAACAGCAGCAGGCCCCATGTTGCGTCATCTTTGTCTAGTAAATACAGTGCATCATTGGTACGAATGCTCGCCTGACTGAGCTGAGACACGTCGTGAATAGCCTCAGCCAGCTTATCTTCGGGAATGATACGTCTAATCTCATTCCAGTATTTCACTTTCACTACAAGCAGTGTGAGTGGAATCTGATATCGAGTCGAAATGCCTGTAAATAAGGTGGCATCCTTCTGAAAAGAAATGCTGTTTCGCAGATCTGTGTTCTCGTCGATGATAGCCATATTGGCAGTCTTTTTCTCCAAACGTTGATTCTCAGCCTGTAGCTCTCGGTTGCTTAATGTAAATATCCATAGCACCACCGTTAACAATGGGGTCATAATTAGCCAGAAGTACGTGTTCATTCCAATGGTTTCACCCAGAGATATCGTCTGATACATGGTGTAGAATCCGTAAGCAAATATAAACACTAGATTCAAGACTAACCCTGCGGTCACCGTAGTAAAGTACGTAACGATCGCCAGAATAAAAGCTACATTTAAAATGATAATATTCTGGATATAATCATCGGGTGCCCCTGAAATAAAGACAATACAAATATATAGAAGCACCAGGAACGATAAGAGCGCAATATCTGAAATTAAACCGCTGCGATTACGTCTCACGCTTATCACCACGTTTCTTCATATGTTTACGAAGCAGCAGGATCAGCGATAGAATCACCAGCGTCAGCACTAGTACAATTACGATAATGAAGCTCAGTACGTCTGTCCGTTCCGCTATTTTCTTAACCACGGAATCCTCTGCTGCTCCAGTAATGATCTTGAAACGGTGCGCGTTGACATTACCGTCTTTATCCACGATAACCCCATCGCCAAACACCTTCCATTTGTCCCGCTCTGTTGCGATCAGCTTCGTCGCCAAGTAGTACTCTTCAGAGTCAACTGCCGTAACAGCAAGCAACCCTCGTCCAGCCTCAAATGGTGATTCAATCAACTGCAATGTTCCGATTTGCGCTCCATATTGCTCTTCAATACTCATCTTCTCGTTGGAACGGATCGCTGATCCGCTCCCGTTATATTGAAAATAGAGCTTATCATTATGATCACGGATAATCTTATTATTCTTGTACGCGCCTATCGCGATGATATTATTATTCTTCAAATGATCTGCGCTAACGCTATCCGTGTAGAACTGAATGTTCCCTGTATTACCGCTTGCGTATTTTCCAAGCAGATTAAACACATTAGATAAACTCAGATATGCATAATCATCCATTTCTTGTGGCAGAACAACTGCCACTTGATTGTAAATGCCGTCACGTATGAAAGGATACGGATAGTTATTAAACAAGAGCTCCGTCCGATCTTTAGTATTAAGACGCATTACAGAATCCTTACTGATATAAGCCCACGGCGTTTGATCCTTATCCAGGGTACACCCGGCACCCTTCAGCTCCAAATCAAAAGCTACTGTCACCGTAAAATTACCGGAAATATTCAAGTTTTGAGGAACTGGAAGCTCCAGCTTATCGCCATTCGCCAGCTCTTTGGTCAGCTTCTTGCTGCCAATGGGTGTGTTGTTGATGCTGACCGTCATTAATGAACGGTCGAAATCTAAATTCTGTGCATAACGGAAATCGAATCTGATTCTGCCTGAATCTGCAATCGAGCGGTTAGAGGGCAGTGAAACAAAGTAGGTCTGCTCCTGATGACGTGCCCCAGTGAGTTTATCACCCGTTTCTGTAAACGTAATATTGGAGCTAATCGAAAGGGGTGGTGCAGATACTTCTGTAGCATCATCGACCACCTTTAAATCACTGCTGATTTGACCCAATAACTCTTGATTCGCAACAAAACGGCCTGCTTTAATCAGTAAGTTCTCATCCTTCGAGGTTACGACAAGTAGGGGCTGAGTATCCTTATTCACTAACTGCAGTAATGCATGTGTACTTAAATCTTCAGAGGTGCTTAGCTGAGCCTTTAGCGCATTTGGTACTCGGTCATACATAGCTACCAGCACAACCGCAGCTTTATTCTTCACAGCATCTGACCGGTAGGGAAGCATTGGAATCGTTCTATTGTCCAATGTATTCCCCTTCACAAGCCCGGAGAGCGCATAAGTAGCCGACTCCAATTCTGCCCCTGTGCTTTTATCCGGTACGGTCAGAATACTCTGATTCTTCGTTAAGGTATCTATTCCAGAGAAACGATCGCTAAAGTCACTGATCCCACCAGTCAAAGGCTTTGGCGTATACAATACGTTAATACTGGATGTATTAAACAGACGAAGCCAATTATCATAATCATAATCGACAGTACAAGATAACTCATCTGTATTGCTCGACTGTAAATAGCCCTGAATACCAAGCGTATTGGTCCCCTTTTTCAGAAGCTCTTTGGGGGCTTGAAGGACCAGCTGTTGTTCACCGTTGTTCTTTAGAGAGGGTCTAAATGTATAGAATGGGCTGCCATTTAGCGTTAAGGTAACGCTAGAAATCTGCTCCTTGGTAATTTGCGAAATTTGAAAGTGCAGGTTAATTCTGATCTCATCCACATTCCAATAATCCATAACCTCAAAATATTGCTGCTTAGTACTCGAACCCTTTAGCGCAGTATCCGTCCCCGTGAAAGAGGTTGTGTATGTTAATCTTGTATCCTTAGGCGGGGCCTCGGCGGCTGCAATATTCATTTGAATTAGAAAAAGAGAGAGGCAGGTCAACAGTATAACCATTTGTTTTTTCATCATCATGTTCTGTTTCTCCTGTGATCACATATTTCTCATATTACTTCTTTGTTCGTTATTAATAGCGCTCAGTCTTATACCACTTTGCTTCTCTTTTGAAGATGAGGTCTTTGGCATAAAGATATAATCCGTAAGCAGCGACAACCATCCACAGCTGACAATAGGAGATGTACATCAACATTACGATCCATAAATTGGACAAGCTCATCTCGCCCTTCTCTGTCGTCAACGTTATAAAAGTACCTACAACGAACAGAATAATGGCGAGCAACCATAGAAAGTTACTAAGCCCAGCAATAGTAGTATGTACATAGCCCAAAGCATGCAGGATGAGCAGCACATCGGAGGTGATTAACGACAGCAGCAATAAGAAGTAAATGGCTAGAAAGTAAAGAATATCGAATCGGACTTTAGCAGCGGATTTATCGAAAAGCAGGGGGATATTTTTGACAATGACATAGATATTGCCCTTGGCCCAGCGCGTTCGCTGCTTGAACCAGACTTTTAAGGTCTGAGGCTCCTGCTCCCAGGTGACGGATTTCGGCTGGAACTTGATCCGATAACCCATCATATAAATTCTGAAGCTGATTTCTGTATCCTCGGCTATTGCTTTAACATCCCAGCCGCCGATACTTTCTACAATAGACCTGCGCATAATAAAATTAGTGCCGGGGATGGTGCATAGCTTGAACAACTTCCAGCGTCCTGCTTGCGCCATCCATTGAAAAGATAACGTCTCAATATTAATAAACCGGGTAAGTAGGCTCGCATTACGGTTACGGGTTCTAAATTTACCAATTACCGCTCCGAGGCTAGAATCATTCATGATCTCAGCAACCAGATAACGTAGAGCCGTTTTTTCCGGAGTGTTGTCTGCATCATAAATCGCAATTAACTGCCCTTTGCAATGAGTGAAGCCTATATTCAGCGCATTCGATTTGCCTTTGCCACCCGTAATCGAATCTGTATTAATAACGATCAGCTGGCGACCCGGATTTCGATTTTGGATACCCGCCAGTAGTTCAGCACTGTTATCAGAAGAATTATCATTAATCACAATAATCTCATATCGATCTTCCGGATAATCAAGCGCTAGCAGAGACTCCACTGTCTTACAGATTACTACCCCCTCATTGTGAGCAGGAACCATAATTGAAACCAAAGGATATTCGCCCGCTATCTCTGGTATTTCCTCATTTTCAGATTTAATGTAATATAAATAGCCTGCGATAATGAGGGTCACATTTACCAGCAGCAGAGACCAGATACAGATCACTGCAATCACCATCAGTATGTCTGAAATCGTCATAGGATCCTCCAAATCACGATTAGTTGTCTCATTTCAAATACTTTTTCCTATACATTCGGTATCCGATGATCATTAATCCGCCAAATAGCAGCAGAGAGATCATTATGGCAACTATAAAGAATTGATTCTGTATATTAAAAAGCGTAGTAAAGCTCTTCTTCTGCTCTTCTGTATATCGATAATCGCTATCCACCGTTTCTGGCGTATAGTTTAGACTTAAGGGCTGTCCATTAATAGATATCGTCCCTTCTGATGAAGTGATCGTATTGACGTCAGTAACAACCTGATGCCTCTCTTGCTTATAATCTGCAAAAGAAACCCAGTATTGTTCCAACGTCTTCAGCAGTTCCTCAAGCTCTTCCTTATCCTTAGGCATATCTACAGTGATTACCGTATCCATCGGCAGTTCTGGCACAACATTATTGGATGTCTGCAGACCCTGCAAAAAATCAACCGACACACTATACAAAGAGGATGGAAAGGACTTAGAGGTGTCGCTCTGCTCCATATAGTCAACATTTTCATCCGGATACAGTATCACGGAATCGAAAAACCCCATCCCCGCCTCCGAGTATTCCTTGTCATACGCCCAGTGCATCTGTGCTCCGATTCCAAGCGGCCCAATTTTGTTGTGCACCAGCAGATTAATGAACGCGTTCATCTTCGCTTGAAGTGAATGATCCATATTACTAGTACTCGTTGAATGCATCGCAACAGGGGCATTGACCAGAATGCTGCCATTATTCGATTGCACTCTTTTGATAGCTACCAAATAACGCTGCATGGCCGGATAATCGGTATTGCTGAACACGGGTCGTATACTTGCGAGAAAAGGAATCCCCACTTGATACAGCCGCTCCGCAGTCTCTGTCAGCAGTTCCAGATCAGAGAAGGGATAGATTTCCTTGATCGCAAAATACACTTTAGGCGTTGACGTGATATGAAGCCAGTCTTTCAGAACATACGCCATTGCCAACGCACTGACATTCCCTTGTTCAAAATACGGAACATACGCGTCATCCCCTTTACTCACAGCATAGGGTGCTTGCAGGCCATCTTCCTGGAAGGATAGCTTTCCGAGTGACTCTGTCCCCTGACTCCCGGCAATATAGAGCATATCCTGTACCTGAATTGGAATTTCCGAAAACTGCCCGATCTGGAGATCCGCATTCCCGTCATATATCACATCAGTGGTTAACTGTAGCTTCTTTTTCAGCGAGGCTGGAGGGCTGTATCCGATATGTAAATACTGTCCCTGATAATGCTCCCAATCCTCTACATAAAATTTATTAGTAATCAAAATATCCGCTGCGTTACGGACCATGATCACTTTGGAGTAATGATCCAGCATCCCTTGTTCATATTGATCCAGACCCTTAAGTGTTACCCTGATAGAATAGGACGCCAGCAGTCGCTGAAGTTCAGTCACGTTACCTTCCTTCGTTGTACCCTTAGCCAGGCTGTCATAGAGCAGTAGAACCTGCTGTGGCATAGCAGCAGATTGAACAGGTGTAACGGGAACCAGCAGGGCTGTAAGGGTCAACGTCAGTAGCAATATACCGTTTAAGACTCCTCTGATGCTCACACACTCACATCCTTTTGAGGCTTTGTATACGGGCTAGAAGGGATGTTCTTGCTAACCTGCTTAACCTGATTGCTGTTTTTAGAAACTCTGCGCCCAATCACACTGGAAAGGGTCAGAAAAGTGACTAAATCAAAGGATAATGTAAATAAGAACTCATGCTTGGAAATATCGGCATCGCCTGCCCCGATAATCGATACAAAAATACCTGAAAGCCCAATGCCAATAGAAGCGACTATCAATACCAATCGCTGCATACCTCTGAAATCACGGGACTTGATCGCTTTTACAAAGGAAGGCATATAGAGACCGATAACAAGCATCATCCACAGGAAAATAAATCCAAATGTTCGCGGGGCCAGCGTTAATTTCAGTTGACTATATCCGGTGAAAAAGTGGCTCTGTGCCCGAAATTCCTTTCCGACGGATTGCTCGTAGTTCCCCATGGCTGCTGGTTTGATTGAGAATGCACTTTGAGCGGCCACATTAAGAATCGAGTTAAGCTGGTCCGGATTCGTTAAATAATATTTAAGAATGGATACAAATCCATACCGACTGTAGAAATTCTCTTCGAGAAGTGATGAATTTACGTCTATGGTCACGTACTTCTCATAATGAATGCTGTTCTTCAGAATGGCGTATTGCTCATCCATCCCTAACGCTTTTAAAGCAGCCTCTGGATCTGGTGATTCCTTCAGCACCCCTCGGGTCATAGCATGGAATTGGTTAATGTTTACGAACTCGTTTGAAATATTCAAATACGTGAACACACCTGCGAACAGCATCAGAGCAAGAGACGCCATCGTAAGGATGCGGAAGATCTTATCTCTGCGAATCCAGAGAAGTGAACAGCCCAGTAGAGCAATGATCATACCCACTGGAGCATTCTGCTGCTTAGAAGTAGTCAGGATCAACGTACTAATTACGAATAAGGCCAGCATCGCGTAGTCATTGAATCTTTTTTGATATAACATCAGCCATGAAGCGAACATGAAGATCATCGTGATCATCACAACGCTTTCGCCGTAAAAGGAGTTAAAATAAGCCGTATAACCGGTATCTCCGAATATAAAAATAGCAATACCTGCAATGATGAATCCCTGTTTTCGGGACATCTTCCATGTAATAGCCTCTATTAATAAGTAAATTGCGATTACATATAGAATCGTATAAATCGCCGCTTGAAAGCGGATGTCGAATACCTCACTACTGAAGAACAACTTGTTAAGTCCTATAGCCAGCTTGATAAATAAGGACTGAGAGGAAAATAACATTGCACCATTCTCATTAAAATATTGAAAGATCCCGTATTGCTTCACAAAATAACCAAAGTACTGACTATCATAATCCGGCAGATTGAAATAGAGTCCATTACTATAAATGCTACGGAAAAAGTCACCGTTATCCGCCATTCCGACATACGGAGCTGTGAACAACGCGATGACGGTAATAAGCAGCACTCCAAATGCAGCAAGAAATGCAGGAGAAACCGAAAAATTAGCAAGTGTTATGCTTCGCCTTAGAGGTGTTTTCACCGTGTTGTCCATCATGCAGGTTCACCTTCAATACATTAGGTTTAAGTTAATAGACATAGGCCAATAGTGCCATCAAGTTGTCAAAAGAGTAGGCTTGGCCGCTAGCCACATCGCCGAATCCTCCGTATAATGGGCTACCCACATCTGTTACTCTGAACTCGTTCATTCTTTCAATACTTTTATGGTAGAGCGATTCATCGCCGATTTCTGCGCCAATCATAGCTGTTATGGCATAAATGGCTGTAGAACGGATATCATTCAGCGGCTTACCTTCTCTCGAATATTGCCCATACAACGTTCCAGCTTCGACCTGTTGCTTGATAAAATCAATGCTGGTGGATTTCTCCTGTTCTACCTCTGTTAAGGCTAGAATGGATAAAAGCGACTCTACTGTATTGATGTTTTCTGAACTATATTTTCCGGTCTCATAATTAAACCGTGTCTCATAAAAGGGGAATTCATCCGATAAATATCCGTTTTCCAATATTACGTTCATATCATTCGTCAGCTTCTTGCTAAATTGGCTAGGAATCGACAATTTTCGCAAAGTGCCCAAATTAATATAACACAAAGTGACGAATGTGTTTGTTGAAGAATATTCCATATCGTAGAAATCATAAAGCTTCTCATTTTTTACATTATAATCGTAAAATCTTTCGCCATATTTATCCGCTTCAGCTGTATATTGCGTATCACTAAACTTTTCGCCCGCCTCATAAAGAGCTCGAATTATGCGCAAATCATCTACGGCAGCATTCAAGGGGTATAGCTTCTGCTGTTTGGGACTGTAACGGTAGCTGAAACCGCTGTTCATATCAAAGGTTTGCTTAGCTAGTTGCCATTGTTCCGCAAATCTCTCTTGTTGGCCGCTACGCACAGCTGCCAGCATCTGGAGAGATGCCGATTCACTTAGAACCTCGTGTCCACTCGCCACTTCCGCCGACTGATCTGTTTCAATAATATTAGTATATACACCGTACTCGCCTGTGAGCTTCGAGGTAATGAACTGCTCTAAGTTAGCTACTTCCTGGGTCTGGGTTACCGTAGTATCATTGTCTGAATCTGCTGGAGCTGGAGAATTGTTATGAACACTATTAGTCGGATTTGGTGCTGCCGTTTTTTCGCATGCCGTTAACCCGATAACGCCTGCAAATATCGCTAGTGCAGCAATGATTACTTTCCTCAAGTGATCACCTCCTCTTAATATTCTCCTATACTGCTTACTGTCTAGTATTATCTATAACGGTAATATACAACAAAATGTTAAATCAAACTGTGAGCGTTATGTATCTATCCTTGGACAAAAAAAGAGATATCCTTACGCCTTTGGCGAGCGGGATATCCCCTCTGTATCAGTTATTTATTCATTCATACGTTCCCAAAAACGATGGGCAGTAATTGCCGCGACAAGGCTGGCAGCGAAAACCTCTCCGCCATCTCCAATGATTACACCCGGACTGCTTCTATGCTGGGCCGTTTCAAGTAGTTTAGCATTTTCAGTAGTCACCGCGATGGGCTTAAAGTGAGAATAGGCTTGGTTCAGGAATTGCGCTGTATCTTTATGGAATTTCTTATGTTCCGAATTTCCACCAGCTGCATAAATTGCATCAAAGAGCACCGAATCTGTCGTGGATAAGGTATGAATGACTTCAAGCTCTGTCCCCTTCGAGCCTTTAATAAATCCAAGCTTATCACTGATTATCTCCGGCTGGATCCCGGCTCTCATAAGCGTATCCAGAACAGGCATCACCAAGTCTTCATCAAATCTGCCGCCTATAATCACACCTATTTTACGTGTGTTTGGGTGCTTCTTCGTATTTGCCTGACTTAGTGCCGGGGAGATTTGAGCCACCTCGGAACCGCCTGTTATCGGAGGCGTCGCCCCAATAGCTTCTGCTACAGGCACAGCAAGCTCTAACGTAACGTTCGCGAGCATATCTACAACCTGCTGCCGGACAGACTTACTCTTTACCTTCCCGAGCTCGAATGAATAGGCTTCAATAATATGCGTTTTTTCTGGAGCACTCATGCTGTTCCAGAACAGCTTAGCTTGTGAAAAATGGTCTTCAAAGCTTTTGCTCCGGCTACGCACCTTACGGCCCTCAACCTTCTCCTGATAATGTACATAACCACCTTCAGCCTCTGTTGCAGGTGCAGGCGTATTGTTAGCAAGCGAATTATTATGATAGCTCACTGAACCCTGATTAATCGTCTGCCGTCCATACCCGTCACGCTGATTGTTGTGGAAAGGACATACCGGTCTATTGATCGGCAGCTCATGGAAGTTCGGACCGCCAAGCCGAATCAGCTGAGTATCCGTATAAGAGAACAATCTGCCCTGAAGCAGTGGATCATTGGTGAAATCGATGCCTGGCACCACATGTCCAGGGTGGAAAGCTACCTGCTCCGTTTCGGCGAAGACATTATCCACGTTGCGGTTCAAGGTCATTTTCCCAACAATCTGTACAGGTACATCTTCCTCTGGCCATAGCTTTGTAGGATCCAGCACGTCAAAATCAAACTTAAATTCATCTTCTTCACTTAGAAGCTGAATGCCCAACTCGTATTCCGGAAAGTTGCCAGCTTCAATCGATTCCCATAAATCACGGCGATGAAAGTCAGGGTCCACACCTGATATTTTCTGAGCTTCGTCCCACACCAAAGAGTGTACACCGAGCACCGGTTTCCAGTGAAATTTAACAAAATGGGCTTTTCCTTGCTCATTAATCAACCTGAAAGTATGCACCCCAAACCCTTCCATCATTCTGAAGCTACGTGGAATAGCACGGTCCGACATCAGCCACATTGCCATATGGGCCGATTCTTGGTTATTAGCTATGAAATCCCAAAAGGTATCGTGAGCCGATGCCGCCTGAGGCATTTCATTGTGTGGCTCAGGCTTAAGCGCATGTACTAAATCTGGGAATTTGATTGCATCCTGGATAAAAAAGACGGGCATATTATTTCCTACTAAATCGTAATTCCCTTCCTCAGTATAGAATTTGGTAGAGAATCCGCGGGCATCCCGCACTGTCTCAGCTGATCCCCGTGATCCGGCTACCGTCGAGAATCGGACAAACACCGGTGTCTTCACGGAAGGATCTTGAAGGAATTTCGCCTTCGTATATTCTTTCAGTGATTTATATACTTCAAACTCACCATGAGCAGCAAATCCACGTGCATGCACAATTCTCTCAGGGATTCGTTCATGATCGAAATGCGTCATTTTTTCCCGGAAATGAAAGTCTTCCAGTAAGGTTGGGCCCCGATCACCCGCCTTTAAGGAGAACTCGTCCTCTGATACTTTTAAACCCTGGTTCGTTGTTAAGGTGTGACCTTCATCCTTACTGCGAAACTGTTCCAGTTGCTCATTCTTGCTGTTTCCGTTCA
Organism: Paenibacillus sp. RS8; assembly: GCF_041956825.1. Lineage (NCBI taxonomy): Bacteria > Bacillati > Bacillota > Bacilli > Caryophanales > Paenibacillaceae > Paenibacillus > Paenibacillus sp. RS8. The sequence continues at coordinate 1,270,672 of NZ_CP168131.1, forward strand.
CTTTTTGATGTTCACTCATTAACAATGGCTCCTTCCGAAGGTAAAGTAAATATTGTCATGTATCTCTTACCCTTAAGGAAAGATTGGCAAACAAAAAAAGGTCGTATCTAGCACCCACTTGGCACTAAACACGACCTTGTCTCAGTGAATCAGCTTATTTCCTATTTTTGTACTTCTTATTTCACATCGTCGCTAAGAGATCTAAGCCATTTCTCGCTTCCATCTCCATTACGAACCGCTTCATGAGAGAACGTAGCTTCCTGTACATCACCGAAGCCCCAATGGTCTTCTGCAACATCCGGGAATAGCGGTGCCAAACCTTTCAACGGTCCGCGATACAGCATACGATTAATCAGGGTTACCGCTTCGACACGAGTGATTGCATTCTTCGGCTTGAAGGTTCCATCCGGATAACCCGTTAGAAACTTTCCGTTATACAATGCTTCAATCGCATTGCCTGACCAATGACCAGAAGTATCCGTGAAATGTGTCACCGCCGGTGTGCCTGTCTCAAGTTTCAGGAAACGAGCCATAACCGAAGCTAACTCTCCTCTGGTTACAGGTGCGTCCGGACGGAACAACCCGCTCGGATCTCCTGTGAAATACCCGTTCTTCACAGCAATGCGGATATAATTGGTTGCCCAATGCCCCGCACGGATATCGCTGTAAGGAAGAGCATAAGTAATAGTCTCATTCTCCGTTAGTCTAGCCACAATTGCAGCCAGTTCTGCCCGTGTTAGAGAGCCATTTAGCTTAAACTCCTTATCCGGGTATCCTAAAATATAACGGTAATGCTTCAGTTCTCCAAAACGATCGGAGTATATATTTACCTTCACCAATGCCTTAGCAGAGGATTGCCCGGAGGTAAACTCTCCCGGTACCGTTAAGGCGACCTCTGCAGCATCGATCAATGGCCACTTTACAACAGGAGTAAAGCTACCGCCCTTGCCCACACCTACGTTCGTTACTTTCCATACGATTACGTTACCCGTAACCGTTCCGCCAGCAGCATCTACAACAACTACCCCATCAGGAAGAGTAATCTTCACCTCACCTGTTGCCGATACAGCGGACGAATCGTTCTTGTAAACTACTGTAATCGGTGACTGCTCATTCTCCTTCACTGTGTTCTTCTCTACAGAGAGAGTAAGTGCTACTTTTACGGCCAGATCAGTCGAAGTCGATGGAGTAGCACCAGAAGTGTTAGGCACTGGCTGAAGCTGTACATCATGCCGCACAATATCTGTACCCACAGAAAGAACAGGACTCTTATAATTAATATATCCCTCATTCGTCACCATTAAGTAATAATCCGTATCTGGATAGACCATGTAAGCATAGAAACCATTACTATCGCTCAACTGCTTCGGACTCGCATTATCATTCGGTGCAAATCCTGCAATCACAGGCAATGTAACCTCCCCATTCGGAGTCAAACCTTTACTAGCATTCCGTGGAGTATCCGCGTAATGCAGCATCACTTTTGCACCCTCAATGACATGACCTGTTACAGCGTCAGTGATCGTACCATAAGGATCAACCAGAGACTGTGAAATATTCAATTCACCAGCGGCAGTTACAGCTACTGTATTACGGCTGACTACAATAGATTTTCCAGATTCCAGTTCATAGCGCACTTCAAGCTCATACTGACCTACAGCAAGGCCCTCTGCATTAAATACGCCCTGCGCCTGTAGTGGGAAAGCCTTAGGTTTACCATTCTCCGATACATAGCTACCATCTTGCTGTTTTAAAAATACACTAGCATGTCCAAGCCATTCGGAGTTCAGCAAGGAAGATTGACCGTTCGTCTGTTTGAAGAGCACCAGACCTGTCAGCGTCTTCTCCGATTCGAAGTTCTCGTCTCCTGAACCCGTTACTTGTCCCACTTTTGCATACTGTTTATACGTAACTGCCGTAGGTACACCGCCCACGTCAACCGTTTGTGTAATCTCCAGCTCATATTTGGCATCGCCTTTAGGCACGACTAGATAATACGCACCCTTCTCATCGGTCACGATATTCTCAATGAAGTCCACACCAGGCTCAATTTTGCCATCACCGTTCAAATCAAGGGTAGCTCGTACTTGAGCACTTGCTACAGGAGTGTTAGATCCCCCCGTTGTAATAAAGCCCTGAATCGAAGCTGGCAAGAATGTAATAGTAATCTCACTCTTAGCTAATAGACCATGCTCGGCATTGTTCACATTAGCTTGAACAGGTATATTCTGCTCGCTAACCCCTGTGATTTGTGCAGAATGATAAGTTACCTTCGCAATACCGTTGTCATCGGTTACTGCGCGATCATTACCTACAAATCCGCCAACAGCTGCAGTAAAGACCACTTCAATCCCCTTGATTGGGTTTCCATTACTGTCTTTGAGGACGGCAGTCAACTCTGTTGTAGCCTTACCGTCACCCAAAATGCGTTCTGGATTTGCACTCAGTATCAACTCCGTTTGAACCACCTGATAGTTGTTGTCTATCAGCTTATCCGCCGCTTCACCAGCTAACGGAGCATCACCTGCACCCCAAGCGCTAAATGAAACTGCATAGCTATTCGCTGTGGTATTCAAAGGCAATACAAACGTGGTGTATTCCCATTGCTTAAATCCGTCAGTCTCGTAAGTAAGCGGATTAGCTAAAGTCAAATTCACGGAAGTATCAGCAACATTCGCCGTTACCTTCTCAGCCGCAAGCGAGCTCACTGCCGACAGTTTAAGCGGTTGACCCGGTATCGCTTTTACGATAGTTGGATCACCTTGTTTCTTATTACCAACCCATCCATTCAGTGCTTTATGAAGTTCAATCTTCACGGTTGCTTCAACAGGACTTGTTTGTCCGTCAGCATCGGTCACAACATAAGTGAAGCTGTCTTTACCCGAAATAAAATCAGAGTTTGGCGTGTAAATCCATGTATCCCCTGCCGGATTGCCTGGATCAGCAGGTGTTAATATTCCCTTCAGTGGAGGTGTAGCAATGCCGTACGTAAGACCTGTAACCGTTTCGCGGTCAGTCCCCTTCAGTACAACAGTAAGGGAAGGTACACCCTCGTTTCCTTCTACGCTCAGTGCATTAGCCACCGGCAGTCCATTATAAGTAATGATGACCTCGGCAAGATTCTCAGAGTATACCTGACCATCATACCCTTCCCACTTGAATTTCACTTCTGTACCTTCTGCCAGTTTAGTATCTGGAACAAAGGTAAGACTGCCAAGATCAGCTTTACTCAGAACTGCTGGAATACCTGGCTCAAGATAGACTGCTTCTGTCACCGTATTGTTATAATACAGCTGCCCATTAGCAGCAAAGTCTGCTGGAAGAGTGATCCTTACCGTGCTCAGATTGCTATTATCATCCTTATAGACATTTGCGAAATCATCTGTTGTAAAAGGAATAGCAGCTCCATGAGCACCTGTCTTATGAATATCTGCAACTACTGGTGGCGCATTGATGGTAATTGTAACATTCTTACTTTCCTTCGCGTATTGCTTGCCATCTGTGCCATTCCATTGGAAAGCCACTGTACCCGTGGTCTCCGCTGTCGGAATAAAGGACAGACTGGCCAGATCTGCCGCGCTGATCTCAACTACCGGAGTCACCGTCTGTTCAGGTCCATTACCTACACGGTAAACAAGCTTACCTTGACCTTCCGCTGGAACCGTAATGATCTTGACCTTAGTAAGCGGATCGTTCTTGCTGTTTACGAATTTATCCGTGAAGTCTTTAGCAATAAAAGGAACAATATTTCCTTTCTGACTCGACTTCTCAATATGACCCACTGTTGGTGCTGCCGTTGCTGTAAGCGTAACTACAGCATCCACCGCCCCGTATTTCGAGCCATCATACCCATTCCATTTAAAATCAATATTCCCAGTAAAACCGGTAGTCACTGGAACAAAGGTTAATTGCCCAAGATCATTCACCGAAATTTCATCACCGGCTTTTACTGCCGTTTCATTTAATACTAATTGGCCTTTTTCAGCATCCGGCAATGTAACGATCTTTACCTTCTGCAGTTTAGAACCATAGGCATTACCATTAATTTGATAGTATTTGCCGGAAAATTCATTGGCATTAAAGGCTGTTGGCTCATATTGCAACCCTGCCTTGGTAATATCCTTCGCCACCGGATCGAAGGTTGAAAAAGTATAAATATGCTGAGCCTCGCCCGGATTTGTATATTTTTCTCCGCTAGTTCCGCCTCCACGGTCATCAAACAGAATCACATTTACCGTGTATTCTTTAGACGGACTAAACGTACTGTCCGTAAATTCAGTTTTCCAAGTCTGCTCTTGTCCAGCAGTTGGCTCTTCAAACAGCTTTTTATCGAGCCCTACATTCTTATCGATTAACTCGCCGTCAAACTCTCTCTTCTCAACAACGCTTACTTCCATGGAATAATCTTTACCCGGTAGCTTAGGAATAAAGCTGGTATCCAGAGTGATCTTTCCATTCTCCACCTTAATCCCTACATTATCGATCTCTCCGGTCTGCCGTTCACCACCATCAATAACTAGCTGGGCCCAATCCACCTTCATGGTCCAGTTGGTATTAGGGACCACTGAATCCCGGCTCTCTTTATCATTAAAATAATGATGAATCGACAAGCCCACATAGTTGTCGCCTAGAGCAATTCTTCCAAGATCCTCTTTCTTGAAGGGTAAAACTGTTGTATTCCATTGCTCATTTTGCCCAGAAAGCGTTCCCAAGTAGGCGCTTCGAGTAAGTTCTTTCAGATAACCCTGTCCACCGGTACCTACACCGGAAGCGGCGACGGATGTTTTCCATTTACCAGAAGTTTGCCAAGCTGTATAAGGGTTTACAAGTGCAATATCAGCAGGATTTTTGGAGAAATATACTCTATCCCATTCACCATTTGAACCCGCTTTTGTTAGTGATGCGATCTCATCCACATCGTAAGCACGAATCAGCATATTAGCGCTCTGCGTCGGAAGCTTAGCAACTGCCTTGATCTTAAACTCAATCGGATACTTACTATAGTTATCCGCGGTTGTTTTGTTCTGATTCTTAATATCCACGTCCATGTCACCATCGGCTGCTTCCGTACCTAACGGACCCCCACCCCAATTATCGGTGTCCGTAAAATAAGTTTTACCAGATGATGCATCGGCAGCTTGTACTATGCCGAAAGTCTGTAGCATTGGGCCTGCCAACAGCACTACAGACAACAAAATACCAACTATTTTCTTAAATATTTTTCCATCCATTCTGTATTTATCCTCCCTAGTATAGTTCTTAGGACATAATAAACCATAATAAGGAGTGGATCTGAACAAAATCTGAACAGAAAACAATTTTAACAGTGAAATAAGTCACATTTTATCAAAAAAGGCGGAATCCCGCGAAGCCTCAGCTTCCGAAAATCCGCCTAATCCGTTTATTTCTGGTCTAACCCTTAATCCTACGATACGTCTCTTCATCGGAAACAACATACAATCTAGCATCCTTAGGAATAGCCTGATCCAGCTTTCGATTAATACTTAGGTCGCTACGATCCGCTAATAAGGTTGCACCTTGCAAGAGCAGGTTCTGAAACGCGTCCCCATAAGTCTTCCATGAATTATTCAATGGAATCTCATAAATATCATCACCATATTTACGGCTCAGCAGCTGCGTTATCACCTCAGAGTTGCCCTCTTGGAGCGCAGAACGAACAGCCAGTCTAGAGATGGCATCATGTGAAAGCACGAACTCGTTTACCTTGACATGCCTGAAATTCTGTATATTCTTCTCTTGCATTATTTCTACAGTCGTATGTACTTGTGGCGCAATTCGCTCAATACTAGAGGCAATTAACAAAGATTTGCCGTCGATCAGCGATGCTTCATCAATCCTTGTGTCCCCGAACACAATGGCTGCTCTTGCTTCATGGATGTTAGCCTTAAGAAGAATCTCATCACTGGAGGCATCGCCGCTTATAAAGTGAACTTGATCCATATGCTCCAGAGGATGACTTCCTGTCTCATCAATGATGACAATATGGCATTTTGGCGAATAGCATAGAATCTCCTCTACGGCAGCTTGTGCTTTCTTACTCCAATTAATTAGAATCACATGATCCTTTCCACGAAAGCTCAACGTTCCCGCTCCTCTCCTTCTCTGCACCTCCGCAATGGAGTCAATGACCTTACCAATAACCAAGCTGAGGAGGCCGATACCAAAGATATATAGAAACATGGTAAATAGCTTTCCAACTACGGTCTCTGCAAAATAATCCCCATACCCTACGGTCGCCATCGTTGTCATGACCCAATAAAATGCATTAAACCAACTGTGAAACGTACCCGGCTCGATCAGGTAAGCAATCGACGCACTAAGAATTATAAAGATCAGAATGATTAACCCTATCGTCCGTTTACGTAACCGCATCATCTTGGTGGAAATTCTCAGAAACAAATGCATCTGCCCACCCCTTCTTCACATCAAGCTAACACGCCTTCGGTGTCCTTTAAGAACAGTAAGCGTTTATGAGAGAAATATAGGCTGCCACTCGACGGATGGATCGGGGCAACCTTTGTCCTTAGCCTATTTCAAGTTCGAACTAAACAATTAAACTGCTGACCGCAAATGCAGTCCCAATAAACACCAAGCAAAGCATAGTGCCTACAGCCACATTCCCTTTCTCCAGATGCTCTGAAATCTTAAAGGTTGGGGTTGCCAATTCAAAGATCCAATAAGCCGCTATCAAGCACACATAACCTACCGCAAACCAAATGATCATGTGCAGAATGGAGGTATTCGTATACGCCGCTACGCCAATAATAATAGCCGTTGCCAGAAACTTGCCGCCTAAAGCCAAGGCTACAGCCACATTGCCTTTCTTCAGCTCCTCCATATCTTTAAACGGAGTCATCAAACCAAAGATCACCATGCCTAACACTTGCAAAAGAATAATCACAAACACACTCACAACCAAATTAACCACCATCGTCACTTTGCCCACCCCCGAAATTTCGCATACGCCGAATCATAATCGGCAAAATCATGTACTTCCTCAAGGACTACGGAAGCGGTTTTCTGTTTCTCTAATGCTGTATAACGTTCATCATCAATCGGCTGCTTAATCCGATTACCTGAAGGGAGTTCAAGCACCGCAAAGTTCCTTGTCTTATCCTTATATTTAGTCTTGTATACCCCTACAAGATCAACATCAGTCGTTACCGATACTTTTAGATTGGTAAGATCCTCTGCTGCCGTTTTTTCATCTGCATAAGACTTAATCGTGCTCCATGAAGACAGGCGAACTTCGTTCTTCTGGTCAGCGTCCGTAATTAGCTCGGCATCCATGAACTGAAGAGTCCAAATTTTATCGCCAGTAGCATAATTCCCGTCATTCGGTAGCAGTTCATTATCCGGCAAAACCGTCATGTCACTCCCAATTAAATCCCCTACGGTACTCTCTACCACCCGGTAGTCCCACGGTACCCTTGCTACACTATCTGAAGTTTCAGCTGTTCCTGAATCAAATACACTGCCCTGATTACTGGAACATGCGCTAAGCAGCAGTACCGTCAAAAGCATCATACATAAGACTCCGATTCGGGTTTTCTTGCTCTTATCCAATTATCTCACTCCCAACGCAATAAAATGACTGGCATTGCCTGTAATCAATCCACCCGCTCGGCCGAGCATACCACAAGGCTTCCCGTTAATCACGAACATGCCTGTCAGCAGATGAAATTCACCCTCTGAAGTCGTTATCTGTGCTAAATCGGCTCTTTTTTGATACACAGTAGGGAAAAGCTGACTACTGTCATAACCGTCTTCATCTTCAAGCTCTAGCGCACCGCTATCATCAAACATGCGCACCGAACCTCCTTCACGGCCAAAAACAGATTTGGACACAAAGTTTCCAGAGAATACAGGCTTATTATAAGTAGGCAAAATATAGCGCGAGATCGTCTCTCGCTCTTCCTTATCGAATAGCAGGCCCAGCTCATACATACCCCACACCGCTGCAACCAGCCCCTTGGACTGGAGCAATATACTGTGAGGGCCGTTAAAGAGTTGAAGATTCCCTTGCTCTACCGCATAAGCGAGGGCATCCCCGCCTTCATCAACAGCCATCCACTCCTTAGGATATAGGGCGAACATCCGCTCAATCACACGGTCCTCCCCATCCTTGAGAATTCCGTTGTCGACCCACAAATCAAGGCAATCCACACACCGAATATCGAGACCACTGTGCTTTACTAATGCTTCAATCGTACCTGAATCTTCGAGATGAGATCCATAAGCCACACATGCTGCAGTATCCGGACGTTCTACCTTCCAAGCTGCCGCAACTTGTTCCTTCATCCCTTGATTTGGACTCTGCACACCAGCTTGCTCACAAATCCATGGTGTAGCTATCGAGGCTTCCACATAACCTGTCGGGGTATCCGCATTTAATTCAAGTAGCTTAATCGTCCCATCATGGGCTATGGCAAAGTCGAATCTGGCATACCGACTAATAAAGCCTTCTTCTGGCATAGGACATCCATCAAGCATCTCCCAAAGTACAGGGGGAATCCCCAGCAGTTCATATAAATCGCGCTTTAGATGTACATAGCGAACGGCCTTATCGAGGATGATCCAGAGTTTTGACGAGGCTTCTTCAAGCTCCTTATAAGTGTCCCTGCGCATTACAGCAACTGCATCTAACCAATACTCTTCATCCTCAAGATCCGCCCAAGTGAACCCAAGCTCATACAACGCTTTGACCCGCGGGCCTCTTTCAAGCTCAGACTGATCTAGAATTTCAAATACACTCTGCTGCTCACTCATCCGCCAAAACCACTCTTGCTTGAGCCTGATCTCGAAGAGGACTTCGAGCCTGAGCTAGATTTAGAGTTCTTCGATGAATTTAATCCGCTGGAAGTGCCACCGATTCCATTCTTTGAAGAAGAACCTCTTCTCGTAATGGAACCTGTTGAGGAAGTCGATGTTTTGGGCTTCACAACAGATCCGGGAACCTTCTTATTCTGGAACTTCTCACTACTATAGGTAGGCGGCTTATAAGTTGTTCTCGTTCCACCATAATAAGTTGGACGGTCCTTAGACCACCCTCTGGAAGAGTAGTTGCCACCACTATTAAACAACATGTGATACAACAGTAAATCATCCCAACCAAAACCTGAATGATAACCGCCATAGTTATTCACTACCGTCGTTCCATTATTGGTAACAACACCCTGACCTTCCTGTTCTACCTCTTGTTCACCTTCTGGATATGGAATATTCCAATCCACATTTTTGTCAAAATAGGCTTTAACCTCTTCGGTAGACCAAGACACTAGCTGTGGTTCATCTCCAGAAGTATTTGCGCTAGCCCCTGCGCCGCCAGGAATAAACATAGCATTCGCTAACAACGCTATGCCTAGCGAAGTAGATAATACTCGAATGGGCTTACCATCAGAGGTGAATAGTTTGGATACAGCAAGTTCCTTATCCTTTTCATCTTTAGACATCGCAAGGTTCTCCTTCCTTTATCTCAATCATTCAGTGTGCATCGGAACAAGCAGAAGCTCCAGCTTGCCTTCATCGACATTCAGCCGTCCTTCAACCGTTTCATATTCAACACTGCCCACCACAATATAATTGACATGCTCTAGCGCTGCGATCATATTCATGCTCCACGTGCGTTCCTCAATGACTCGCAGCCCGCCTTCCGGCATTTTTTCAAATAAGATAACATTCATCCCATTGTCCATTATTACCATTCCTTCCTAAGTTCTGCTATAGCATCTGATACGTCTTTATTACCTTTTCGTTTCAGTTCTAAGCGTGTGTAGACTGCCCAGCTTTGCTCTTGGCATTAGAACGTCTATATAAAAGAAGAATTCCTAACGAGCACAAGCTAACGAGGAGCAACACGCCGTATACATGCTGATATGCTTTTGCTGGGGAGATATCACGCTGAGCATGCAGCAAAATCCCGCAGACTGCAACAGATACAGAGCCTCCGAAGAATTGAACCAGTTGTAAAAGCCCCATGCCCGAACCGATCCAAGTCCTCGGAAGAACGATAGAAGCTTCATTGTTTAAGGATGCCATCGTAGCTGAGAAAGCGGGAGAGAAGCATAGATAACCTAGCAGTAGCACTACAGGTGATACAGAAAGATTCAGAGCAAACACAGCCATAACGGCTGCAAGTATACAATGTCCGATCACTAGGAAGCGTATATTACCGTATCGATCAATAAACCGTCCCACATAACGGGTCAGAAATGCAGATACTAACGCGCCCGGTGCGATAAACAAACCAATCATCAACGCTGACTTATCGAACAGATTAGCGAGCGCAAGCGGCATCAGAAACAAGTTTCCTAAGTTCAATACCAGAATACAAAAGCCTACGGCAACCAGTTTCAAGTAACCTGGCATGGTAAGCAGCTGCGGATTAATGAACGATTCCTTGGCCTTCTTTAGATGTAAGGCATGCACGATAATAGACACTACACCCACCGCTAGCCATACAAGCGACTGGGTAGTTACGGCTACCAGCAGACTTGCCGCATTTACAACGGTCAGCGCCGCTCCCAGGATGTCAAAGCTAGCAGGCTGTGGCTGCTCCTTAGGCAATAACCGCAGCAGTACCGGCAGCACGATAAGCACAAGACAAGTAATGCCGAACAATCCATTCCAGCCAAAGTACTGGCTGATGACGCCTCCGACAATAGGACCCAAACCAAAGGCCATTGCACTACCCGCCGAGATCATCGCAATTGCAGCACCCCGTCTTTCAATCGGAACGTAGCGGCTAGCGAGTACAAGACCCAATCCAGCCATGGATCCGGCACCCGCAGATTGCACGATTCTCGTGATTAATAGTAACTTAAAGTCATGTGCGAACAATCCAAACACGGATGCCAGTTCAAGCGTAATTAAACCAATGGTCAAGAGCTTACGAATCGGCACCAAGTCGGATAACCGGCTATAAATAACTGTCGATAATGCATATCCAATCGAGTAGCTAGAAATGACCCATGAGCCTAGATCAGCAGAAATTTGGAGATCCTTAATAATGGTTGGAAGCGATACATTAAACATCGTTGTATTCATCACTACAATAAAGAGGCACATCGTCCATAATGGCATGACAATTTTATCATTCATTACAACTTTCTCATTCATTCTTATTCCATCCCTGTCCTAATTTATCTATACGTTCCAAACTAATTTTATGCCTATAAAAAGAGGTTGGCAATTAGAATAGGGATTACTTACGCCACATCAATCCACACACTAGTTCGAACAGATCTATATAGTTGCGCGGATTTTTACCCGTCAATGTATGAATGCGGTTAAGTCGGTAATTCAGTGTATTTCGGTGAATATTCAACTTCTGGACTGTTCGATTATGATCTCCATTCTCCGCAATAAATACTTGCAGTGTTTCAATCAGACCCGTCTTATCTCCCGACTGATCTAGAGGAGCATAAATCGTCCCGGTCCGCTCATCCCCATCATAAGATAAGTGTATTAGAAACTTGAGTTCCGCATAGTTGTAGAGCTTCTTAAATGGATCGACTCTACTGCCAATATTAATGGCCGCCTGTGCTTGTTCAAGGGAATAAGCAGCTAGCTCTTCTGCCTCACCAGAGCCAATGCGTCTTACATCACCGCACACACTAAGTTTTCCTATCAGCTCTTTGTAGAGAAACCCATCCGTGATAAAAAACACAGCCTTATCATTCTCCAAATTCCAGTAATGCGGATAGGATCTAGAAACATTTCTGAACTCTTTCCCGTTTACGTCTCCATCCACTAGGATTGCCCAGCATTTCTTCTTGAGATCTAGTCCATAGCTACTCGCCCGCTCTAGAAACTCAAGATCATACGCCTCTTTACGATAAGATAATTCATGATAAAATTTCACACGCCTTACTCTGTCATCCTGCTCCTGCTTATTCCTTGCTTCCTGTTCTATAAGTAATATAGTAGTAACTCTGACCAGCTTGCTAAACGGTCTAACCTCATCCGGATGTCCCGTAATGCCCACGACACCCAAAACTTTATGATCTATAATAATGGGTTCATTCACCCCCGGCTTCATACCACTGCCATCTTCGTATACTTCAAAGACATGCCCACTTTGAATGGCTATTCTCGCTCCCTCATGTAGGGTCCCGACCCGTTTTAGATCTCCACTCCCTACAATAAAGCCGTTCTCATCCATAACATTAATGTTATAAGGAACTACACTCATCATTTCCTGTGCGATTTGTCCTGCGAGTGATTTCGATATCTTCATGTCTGCCCCTCCTGTTCCCGTATATTCTACTCAGAAAACCTCTACTTTAAAAAGAAACAAGAAGAAACGGTTGTCGTCCTCAAAAGACGATAACCGTTTCTCGTAGTAATATAAGGTTGTGAAATCTCTCCGCAGCTTTTTATAATGATCTACCTTGTTTCAGCATGATTAACCGTGCCACGTTCTCAGCGGTTCTTTCCAGATTCTCTTGCCCTTGCTTCAGGGCATCCTCCAATAAAGCCGCACCGGGCATGATGCCAAAAATAGCATCGATTCCTTTATCATACAGCACTTCCGTCTGATCACCGATTCTTCCAGCGAAGGCCAACACAGGTTTATTATATTTCTTAGCGACCTGTGCAACGCCTAGCGGTGTCTTGCCATATTGGGTCTGGAAATCGATGCTTCCTTCCCCGGTCCACACCATATCGGCCTGCTGTACCTTTTCTTCAAGTCCGGTGTAGTCAATAACAAGCTCAATTCCCTTTTTTAACACTCCGTTTAAGAATACCACCAGTCCTGCGCCAAGTCCGCCCGCTGCACCAGCTCCAGGCATTTCCTTAATATCGATTCCAAGCTGTTCCTTGATAACACTCGCATAATGATGAAGGTTGCTGTCGAGCTGTTTGATCATCTCTGAAGTTGCACCCTTTTGCGGACCAAACACGCTCGAAGCACCCGTCGGACCACATAAGGGATTCGTAACATCACAAGCTACTTCAACCTGTACATCCTTCAGACGAGGGTCAAACCCAGTCAGATCAATATTGGCTAATCTGCCGAGCTCACCACCGCCGAATAACAGCTCATTCCCCTCTTCATCCAGTAGTCTGCCGCCCAATGCTTGAACCATACCGGCGCCTCCATCATTAGTGGCACTGCCACCGATACCAATCAGCAGCTTACGGACCCCACGGTCGAGACAAGCTTTAATTAATTGTCCTGTGCCGTAGGTTGTTGTAATCAGAGGGTTTCGTGTCTCAGGAGACACCAGCTGAATGCCGCTCGCACTGGCCATTTCCAGAACCCCCGTCAATCCATCACCTGTAATTCCGTAGGATGCACTAACTTCATTGCCGAGCGGGCCTTTAACTTTAGTAATATACACGGTACCTTCGGTTGCATCGACCAAGGACTGCATCGTTCCTTCGCCGCCGTCAGCCATGGGTACATGAATACAATTTATATTAGAATTCACTTTATGAATGCCTCTTTCCATGGCTTCACAAGCTTCTTTAGCTGTCATGCTTTCTTTGAAAGAATCGGGTGCCAGAACGATAACCAAATCTTTTTTCATAGAATATCCATCCCTTCTAGTTCGAAATAATCGTTATAGGATAAAGCCGTATAGTATAGTAGCGACGATAGCCATCGTCAGACCCACGAGACTTTCATAAGGAATCAGTGACATCCGGTCCTTGATGTTCATCTTAACGGAATCAGCAGTGACGTGGAAGAAGTTACCGTGCGGCAGATGGTCAATTACTGTAGCCCCGGTGTGCACCATAATCGCCGCATTAAGCGGTGCTGTGCCCATAGATAGAATAGCGGGACCGAACGATCCGGCAGCCACAATCGAAGCCGTTGATGTGGACGCTGTAGCGGCCGCCATCAAGATACCTGCAATCGGAGCCAGGAAGGTTCCGGAGATGCCCATAGCTGTAATTGCATCAACAACCGTAGCGCTCAAGTCAGACTTTGAGATAATACCAGCGATGGCACCGGCACCAATCAGGATAATAGCTGTACCAGTCATTTTATTCAAACCGGATGTTGTAAAGGAAATGATGTTCTTCGTCTGTTTCATAGCAATCAGTCCAATGATACCGGCAAGAGGCAAGATGATCATAGAGTCAACTTTAAAGGATTTCAGCAATTCGATATTCAGAATGTTTCCGACCGGATTAATGGCCAGAAGCAAAATAGCGACAACTGGAGCGACGATAGCACGGCCGAAGCTTGGTTTAACCTTAGTGGTATCTTCCTCTTTTGTGACAACATCGCCGTCTGCAATTTTCACACCTTTATTGACCAAGAGATTAGCAATAATAACAGTAACAATCAGACCTGCAACGGCTGGAATAAATCCATGGATCATAACCTGAGCTAAATCCACATCAAAGCCCTTCGCTACGGCAATGGTGTTTGGGTTTGGAGAAATAATATTACCTGCTTTACCGCCACCGACCAGTGCGAGCAGCAAAGCTGTTTTGGAAATACCGATTTTCTTGCCTACGGACAAAGCAATTGGAGCGACGATAATGATCGCTACCGTGATGAATACACCGACTGCTGTAATAATCATTGTAGCCAGTGCTATAGACAGTAAGGCTTTCTTTTCACCAAGCTTGTCTACGATGGTCTCGGCCATCCGTTCGGCTGCACCTGATTCAATCAGTACCCCCGCCAGCACACCTGCTGCGAGTACACGCACAACTGCACCCATTACACTATTCGTTCCATCGATAATATACTGTACCGTTTCCGCAATAGAAGCGCCGCCCAATATCCCTCCGGCAATCGCGCCTAAAAAGAGTGCGTAGACCGGATTAACCTTTTTGAAAATCAATACGACGGCTAATATCAATCCTGCAACAGCGCCCATCCAGTTAATTACTGTGCCTTCCATCTCTAGTTGCCCCCTTAATATAAAAGTATGACACTGTAAAGTGTGTGTTTTGATAACGCTTTCTAAACTGAGTATACTGCGCTTACAAACTCAATTATATTGACGGGACAACCTATTTTTTTGTGCAAATGCACAAGCCCCGAACACAAAAAAAAGACCAAGCTTAGGTTTCAGTACACCAGAGCTTGGTCTTTTATCATGAATTAAATAAGTCTAGGAGACTTGAGATTCCTTAGCGAGAACAGGTATGGTGTTATCCTCTACCTGCACATCATCCTTTGTCTTGGAGAGGAAAATGTTCAGTACAATCGCTGTAAGCGAACCGGATACGATACCGTTCTGCAGCAACATCCGAGCAAATTCAGGCAGCTCTGCGAACATTGCAGGAAGTGTTGCTGAACCTAATCCAACAGCGATACTGCAAGCAGCAATCAGTAGATTACCATCCTTACGGAGATCCACATCGGATAGAATGGATATCCCGGAAACGGCAACCGATCCGAACATGACAATCATGGCCCCACCAAGTACGGCATTCGGTACAATCGTCGTCAAGGCAGCCAGCTTAGGCAGGAGTCCTAGTACAATCATGATCCCGCCAGCGGCAAAAATAACATTACGGGTCTTAATGCGAGACAGCGAAATCAAGCCCACATTTTGAGAAAAAGCGGTGTATGGGAAGGCATTAAAAATTCCGCCCAGCATAATTGCTACTCCCTCGGAACGCAGTCCGTTTACGATCTGCTTCTGTTCAACTTTCTGATCAATTACTTTACCAACTGCAAAATAAACCCCAGTAGACTCCACCATACTAACAATGTTAACGATGATCATAGTGAAGATTGCAGTAAGACTGAATTCAGGCCATCCGAAGTAGAACGGCTGTGCGATGCTTACCCAAGAAGCGTCACCTACCGTAGAAAAGTTAACGATACCCATTCCATAAGCAATCGCAGTACCCACCACTAAGCCCACCAGAACAGATATCGAGCGTAGGAACCCTGTGGCGAAACGGTTAACCGCTAAAATGACAAGCAATGTAATCAGTGCAAGCAGCAAATTGCGAGGTTGTCCAAAATCAGCGCTGCCTTCTCCGCCAGCAACATTATTCATAGCTACCGGAATAAGAGATAGCCCGATAATAGTCACGACAGAACCCGTTACAATGGTCGGGAAGAACTTCAGCAGCTTCCCATAAAGCGGGGCCGCAAGTACAACGAACAACCCGGAAATGATGATGGCACCGTACGCAGTCGCCAGATTATGGGTCGAAGCAATGGCGATAATTGGGCCAACTGCTGTAAAGGTACATCCAAGAATAACGGGGAGTCTGCTACCAAAATACTTGGTGCCCATAATTTGCAGCAACGTAGCCAATCCGCAAGTGAACAAATCGGCTGCGATGAGGTAGGCCATCTGAGTTCCATTCAGCTTCAAGGCTCCCCCAACAATCAGCGGTACGATAACTGCTCCTGCATACATGGCTAGTACATGCTGAAGGCCTAACGTAAATACCTTTTGCTTGCTTAACATCCCGCACTCTCCTTGATTTTCTCTAATGAGCTTTCATTATCAATGAAGTGAATTTCACCTGGTGACATAGATGCAATACGTGCCAAGGCATGGACTTCTATGCCTCTGTTCTCCAGAAGGCTCCGACCTTCCTGGAAGCTCTTTTCAATGACACATCCGACGCCAAGGAGTTCCGCTCCCGCCTCTTTCACGATATCAACCAGTCCTACAAGTGCAGCACCAGTAGCGAGGAAATCATCCACAATAAGCACTTTGTCATCGGGTCCAAGATATTTCTGGGAGACGCTAACCAGATAATCCTCTTGGCGAGTAAAGGAATGTACAGGTGCTGAGTAGACCGCCTCTGAGAGCGTTACTGCTTTCTTTTTCTTCGCATAAATAAACGGTACACCTAATGCAATCGCAGTAGCCATGGCGAACTGAATTCCACTAGCTTCAATGGTAATCACTTTGGTAATCGGTTGATGACCGAACAATTTTTTGAACTCCTGACCGATTTGCAGCGCTAGCTCCGTATCGACCTGATGATTCAGAAATGAATCTACCTTCAGTACCGTATCTGATAAAATGAGACCCTCTTGTCTAATGCGCTCTTGAAGTACTTTCATCGTGAACTAATCTCTCCTCTTCATTAAAAAAACAAAAAAAGGACAAATCCCTTGAGTCGTTTCTCTCAAGTGAATCTGTCCTTCTGGGCTTTTGTCCCTTAGTGGTGTAACACTGCATAGTGTCCGCATCGCTCGGTCCAGACCTTTCCTCCAAAGAAGAAAGCGGAACCCTAGATGCGCTATTTCACTCATAGTCGGATAATTGCGATGGTTATCCGGTAGAAACTTATGGGCCATATCCCCAAGATTATATGAGTTTTATTAATGTTCGATATGAATACCTTGTATATCTTACACGCTCTGTCTGGTGCTTACAAGCAAAATTTTTAGTATTTTGCATACCATTTTCAGGTTATTTTCACTAAATTCAATTGTTTACATTTAGTAGTGGTTACTCCAAGATCTTCTGCGCCGTTTCCTCAGTTGTTACGAGGACATTCATGTACCCGCCGTTTAGCGCTCCTAAGATCCCCGAAACCTTCTCCAGCGATTCCGCTACACCAATCGAGTACCTCGCTCGCTTGATCTGCTCCAGCTCAATGGTCAGCGTTCGGTCCGATATTGCTGTGCGTACAGGCACTCCATTGCCATCATAAAAACGTGAGCAAATATCGCCTGCTACTTTCCCGTCCTCCAGCTCATCAATCACAGCATCGCCATAAAACCCACGCCATGCCTCTTCGCCTTTAATTTCCGGTGATCCAATGCCGAATATAGCGATATCCAGCCGATCCCATGCCTTGGCAATGGTCTGGTAATACTGCGAACGCATTAGCTGATCTCTGGTTTCCTTTTGCTCCGTGATCGCTGGCACGTCAATCATTAATGAGCGCGCACCCCACTTTAAGGCAGCTTGGTAGCAGATATTATTGACATGGTATCCGCTCTCCATCTTTCCAGATGGACCACCCACCGTAGGAACACAGGTTACAAAAGGCCTCTGTGCGACGGTCAGATTGTCTACAACAGCAGCTAAGCTGCTTCCCCAAGAGAACCCAATCGTATCTTTCGGCTGAACCACTTGCTCCAGCCATTTCGCGCAAGCTTGTCCAATAGCTTTACGTTTGACCACGCCGGACTGAGCCGGATCTACCTCTACAACAATAGCTTCCTTCAGCCCGAACCGTTCTTTCAGCTCCTGCTCCAGTGTACAATGATCTCCAATATCGTAATTGATGGTGATCGTAACGATGCCTTCTTCACGGACTCTCTTCAGCATCCTGCTAATGGTTGTGCGATATATACCAAGTTCATTCGAAATTTCATTTTGCGTTAAATTCTGCTCATAATACATTTGTGCAATCTTAATGAGCAGCTTCTTGTCTTCTTTTCGATCCATGATGAACTCCTCGCTTTTTTCAAGGATTTGACGGATTCAGAACCCCTCGTTATACTGTAGACGATTATTTTGCACATTTTTTATTATATTGCACAAATGTGCTTAATATCAATTTTTTAACGGAGATGATCGGCTTTGAATATGGACTTTAGGAAGAAAAGTTGCGCCGCAGAAGCTCTGAAGTATATTAAGAACGACACAACCATTGGTCTTGGCGGGGGTAGTACGATTTCCTACTTAATCGGGAATATTAAAGAAGCAGATCTTCGGGTAAAGGTAGTTACCCCCTCCTTCACTACAGCTTCACTCTGTGTCCAGAATGAATTGCAGGTCATCCCAACTTGGTCTGTTGAGCGAATAGCTGTTGCTTTTGACGGCTGTGATGAGGTGGATGAGCAACTGCATGCGCTCAAGAGCGGCGGCGGCATTCATACGAAAGAAAAACTGATTGCCAGTATGGCCGATCAATATATATTGCTGGTAGATGAAACAAAGCTTGTGAACAAGTTAACCTTCAAGCATCCCGTAGTCTTGGAAGTTCTTAAGGATGCCCTTAGTTATGTTCAACATTCTGTGAAATCGCTGGGCGGAAAGCCTGAGATCCGAACAAGCACAAGTAAAGATGGGTATACGGTCAGTGATCACGGCAATGTGCTGCTGGATGTCTTTTTTGACAAGGTAGAGGATAGCACTGCCCTTCAAACTAAACTCAAAGCCATTAACGGGGTCATTGAGACCTCCCTATTCACAAAAGAAGTTACCGCAGCACTTGTGGCTGGTTCGGATGGAATCAAAATTATCTCTAAGTAGAATCAAACAATCTAAACAGGCGAGGTGCTAACAATGAGCAATCTAAAGTGGGCAATCATCGGCCCGGGAAGTATCGCTACTGAATTTGCGGCTGCCCTTAATGACATCGGCGGGACCTTATATGCAGTAGGATCACGGACCTTAGCGAAAGCCCAGGCGTTCGCGAGTCAATATGGAGCGGAAAAGGCCTATGGGAATTACAGCGAAATGCTGCAAGACCCGGAAATCGATGTCGTCTATATCTCTACACCACATAGCAATCATTACGAATACATCATGGAGAGCTTGCAGAATAACAAACATGTCCTCTGTGAAAAAGCAATCACCGTAAATAGCAGACAGCTACAGGAAATCGCCGAGCTTGCTAAGCAAAAAAGCTTAGTCGTCGCAGAAGCTATGACCATCTACCATATGCCACTGTACAAAAAGCTACGGCAAATCGTGGAGGAAGGCAAGATCGGGCGCCTAAAAATGGTGCAGGTCTCCTTCGGCAGCCATAAGGAATATGATGTGAACAACCGCTTCTTCAACAAAGATCTGGCGGGCGGAGCACTGCTGGATATCGGAACGTATGCCTTATCCTTCACAAGATTTTTCCTGTCCAAACAACCACATGAAATTCTAACGACGGTGAAACGTTTTGAGACAGGCGTTGATGAACAATCCGGAATCATACTGAACAACGATGCAGATGAAATGGCGGTCATCTCCCTTACCATGCGCTCCAAAATGCCTAAACGCGGCGTCGTTGCTGGAGAACTTGGCTTTATTACCGTTGATAATTTTCCGCGGGCCTCTAAAGCTACAATTCAATATTTAGATGGCACCTTAGAAACGATTGAAATCGGCGATTCTTCTATAGCGCTGCAATACGAAATAGAGGATATGCAGCGCTATATCGCGGAAAAAGGCAACCAGGAAACCCTTAATCTTTCCTTAGATGTTATGGACATTATGAGTAATGTTAGGGAACAATGGGGAATCAAATACAGCTTCGAATAACATCCTGAACACAATAGATCAATCATCAAAGCGTTGGTATTCTCATGAGTTCATGGGGTCCAACGTTTTTTTTGGCGGATAATATTCTAGAAATGGCTGACAATATCCTTAGGCGATAACTAATAGGTACTTTTTAGTACCTATAGCACTTTAAAGTACGTACTATACTTAATGGATACATGGCTTCATAATTGCACTTACCGGCCGGTGAATTAACAGAGTGTAGGAGTGAAAGACATGTTGCTAGACCAAAAAAGAAGTACCCTAGCCCTCTTGGCTTTAGCCATTAGTGCCTTTGCGATCGGAACCACCGAGTTTATCAGCGTGGGGCTACTGCCACTTATCGCCGATGACCTGCATATACCGCTAACCACAGCTGGATTAACTGTTACTTTGTACGCCTTAGGGGTAACTTTTGGCGCCCCTATCTTAACATCCCTGACTACGGCAATATCGCGCAAAGCATTATTGCTGATCATCATGATTGTTTTTATCATTGGCAATAGCCTTGCCGCGGCTGCGGACGGTATTACTATTCTGCTAATAGCAAGAATAATATCCGCCCTTTCACACGGTCTGTTCATGTCGATTGCTTCGACCATTGCCGCCGACCTCGTGCCTGAGAATCGTAAAGCCAGTGCTATTGCGATTATGTTCACAGGACTAACCGTAGCTACCGTAACCGGTGTTCCACTGGGTACCTTTCTAGGGCAACAGTTAGGCTGGCGAGCGGCATTCATCGCCATTATTGTTATCGGGCTTATAGCGCTCATCAGTAATCTCATCTTGGTCCCTGCTACAGGGCTGCGCAAAGGTACCCGAACACCGCTTCGTGAACAAGTCAAGCTCGTGACGAACGGACGGCTACTGCTGGCGTTTGCAATCACCGCTTTAGGGTATGGAGGTACCTTTGTAGTCTTTACTTATTTATCTCCACTTCTTCATGAAATCAGCGGCTTCAAAGAGAGCACCGTTGCCATTATCCTTCTTGTATATGGCATAGCTATTGCCATTGGCAATGTCATTGGAGGCAAAGTAGCTAACCGTAAACCTATGAATGCCCTGTTCTACATGTTTGCTGTACAAGCTGTTGTACTGTTCGTCTTAACCTTTACTGCACCCTATAAAGTGGCTGCATTACTCACGATCTTCTTTATGGGATTGTTAGCCTTCATGAACGTACCCGGTCTACAGGTACATGTAGTTACACTTGCAGATCGATATGCTCCGAGTGCGAGAGACGTCGCTTCTGCGCTAAATATTGCTGCTTTTAACGCTGGTATCGCCATTGGCGCCTATCTTGGCGGTATTGTGACGGATCACATGGGACTGATTCATACCACTTGGGTGGGTGCTATAATGGTTCTCTCCGCAGTATTCTTAACCGCCTGGAGTCGTGCGCTGGAGAAGAAAGACGAGACTCTTCTCCAGTCCGAAGCTGCTTAATCAGCTGTGCATTTACAAACCAATCAAACTTTTAAATATCTTAGGAGGTAATTTTATTATGGCTCAACATTTACAAGATACAACTGCATTACACAACGGGGTAAACATGCCCTGGCTTGGGCTCGGTGTATTTCAAGTCGAAGAAGGCTCTGAGCTGATCCAAGCGATCAAATCTGCTATTGCACACGGCTACCGCAGCATCGACACAGCAGCCATTTATCAGAATGAGACGGGTGTAGGTCAAGCAATCAAAGAAGCTTTGCAGGACAACAACCTGTCCAGAGAAGAGCTCTTCGTAACTTCAAAGGTCTGGACTGCAGATATGGGCTACGAAGAAACCATTGCTGCCTACGAGACTAGCTTGGCTAAGCTTGGACTTGAATACCTTGATCTATATCTCATCCACTGGCCTGTAAAAGGAAAATATAAAGAGACGTGGAGAGCACTTGAAACTTTATATAAAGAGGGACGCGTAAAAGCGATTGGGGTCAGCAATTTCCAGATCCATCATCTTGAAGATGTGATGAAGGATGCGGAAATTAAGCCGATGGTAAACCAAGTTGAACTTCATCCTTATTTAAGCCAGCAACCACTGCTTAGTTTCTGTAAGGAACAAGGAATCCAATTGGAGGCTTGGTCACCATTAATGCAAGGGCAATTGTTGGATCAGCCAGTACTGAAACAAATTGCAGCTAAATACGGCAAATCGGTAGCTCAAGTGATTATCCGTTGGGACCTGCAGCGTGGAATTATTACCATTCCGAAATCTACTAAAGAGCACCGGATCATCGAAAACGTAGATGTGTTTGATTTTCAGTTAACAGAAGAGGATATGACTCTAATTAACGACCTGAATCAAGATCAACGGGTTGGCCCTGACCCTGATAATTTCGACTTCTAAGAAATTAACCACTAGGTTCAGTAACAGTAAAAAAAGACCCTATCTTTCAGAAATGAAAGAGGGTCCTTTTTGTCTTTACGCACCTTGCACTAGCACAATAAGGATCGGCAACACAAGAAAGGAAGCAAGCGTCGTCCATAAAATGCATTTGGATACCAGCTCTGGAGAGGCGTCAAATCGCTCCGCTAATACCACCGCGTTGACGGCAACTGGCATGGAGGCCAGAATCAGCAGCACAGAGAATAAAATACCATCAATATGCAGAATAGATAATCCGAGGTATGCCACTAGTGGAGCTAAGATTAATCGAATGATCATCCCTGTCCAAAAAGTAGACTGGCCCTTGCGTTCGGATGGTTTGGTTCGTACTTTGACCATCTGTGCACCCAGAATCGCCAGTACGACTGGTGAATAACCCCCAGCAACCATGGAGACCCCTGTAGCAAGCTCAGAAGGTAAATGCAGGTCAAATATTCTAAGAAAAAGTGCTAGCATAGCTGCATAGATGGCAGGAAGAGAGAACACGGACTTTACCGCATTTTTCACCGAGAACTGCGATCTAGCCGCAAAATAAACGCCCACAGTATTCACGATAATCATTTGCCCAATCACATACACAGAAGCCTTATCGAGCCCAAGCTGTCCGAAAGCCAGCAACACCAAGGGAAGTCCATAATTCACACTATTCGTAAATGTCGAGACCAGAGTCAATCCCGATATTTCAGAGGTGCCGAGCTTCAATAACTTCCCGATGATATTTGCAATTGCCCATAAAAAGCACAGATTTAGCAGCGAAAAAGCAAGCGTCTTGTAAATATCATCCATAGAAATCTCGGCCGTAGCCAGTGTATTAAAAATAATAGCCGGCGTTAAAAAGTATAAATAGAGCGTCAATAACGGCTTGGTATCCAAATTTTTAAACCGTCCAAGCAGTGCACCGACGATCACCGGAATGGATAATGGCACGATGACTTGATACAACGTTGATAACACACTCTGGATCATGAACAGTACTCCTCTGCTCTAAGTTACTCTAAACTATAAGCGCAACAGAGCAAGACGTCTAAGATATGAAATCAATATACACAATAGCCATTACCTATAATTAAAAAAGGTCTCAACCCCTATAACGGGGTTGAGACCTTTTTATCATGTGTTACATCATTTTGATTTCAAGCAATTCATATTTGATGATACCCATTGGTGCATTTACACTAACGATATCCCCGACTTTTTTACCCAACAATTCCTTGCCCAGCGGGCTTTCATAGGAAATCTTGTTGTTTAGGACATCTGCTTCAGCAGCCCCTACAATTCTATATTCAATCTTCTCGGAGTATTCGATATCATTCAAGGTAACAATACAACCCATACTAACCTTCGAAAGATCCATCTGGCTCTCGTCTACGATCTTCGCTTTGGTCAGCATTTTCTCCAAAATCATAATACGAGTCTCCATGAACGATTGATCGTCCTTGGCCGAATGGTACTCACTATTTTCCTTCAAATCTCCATAGCTAATCGCCAATTTAAGCCGAGCTGCCAACTCCTTGCGCCCTGGACCCTTCAATTCCTTCAGTTCTTCCTCTAATTGAGCTAATCCTTCTTTGGTCAAGAACACTTCTTCATTAGACATGTATACAACTCCTATTTTGGATGCTTTATAATATTTTAACCTATATTTCACATTCGTGCGACAAGCATAAACGCCTTCGGCGTCCTTGTAAGGACGGCAAGCGTTTAAACGAGAAATATAAAAATTAAAGTATAGGTGCAAAACCTATACTTTCTTATATTTAAAGAAAAATCCCTGCCACAATTGAACCTTGGGCAAGGATGTCAATGCTGCATCATTATTCTGGCAAATGCTCTTTACAGAAAAGGAGCAATGCTGCTTCCTCGTCCTCTTCCATATCGAAATCAAGCAATTGGCCTGTTGTTGTTTCTTGTAGGTCATAACTTACGATGCTAACCTGATCTTCATCCACTTTAATAATCGCTCTAGCGGAAACTCCGTTTTCTACATAGAGCTCATCATCTTCTGGAACATCCAGTTGAACCACGAATTCATACCGTTTACCGGTTAGTATACCAAAAGGATCTTTAACATTCTCCACGCTGTAGCTAGTAAATGTCAACATTGCTCAATCAACCTCTTTTCCTAATACCTGCCACGTCATTGTATCACAAAAAGCTGCATGAAGGGGTCAGCTCGTCCTCAAGCCATAGCTTTAGATTTCTTGATCTGTTTGCTTCGCAATTGTCCGCATGCAGCATCAATATCTACACCATGCTCCAGCCGAGTACTTACACTCACGCCCTGCTTCTTCAAAGTATCAAAAAAGGCCCGCACGGTCTCCCGCTCGCTTCTTTGATATTGGCTGTGCTCATCGACCGGATTATAAGGAATCAAGTTCACATTGACGAGCTGACGCCGATCGCCGATTAGTTCAGTCAGCTCAAGCGCATGCTCCTTGCCGTCATTTACATCCTTCATCAGAATGTACTCCAGCGTAATTCTGCGATTTGTTTTTTCCAAATAATAATCTATGGACTCCATTAGCTTCTCTATTGGAATTGCCTTGTTAATCTTCATAATCTTCGTCCGCAGCTCATTATTAGGCGCGTGAAGTGAAACTGCCAAGTTGACTTGTGTATTCGCATCAGCAAATTCAACGATCTTGTTAGCAAGCCCACTCGTCGATACAGTAATCCCTCTTCCTGCGATGGCTAGTCCCTTGTGATCCTTGATAATCGATAAGAAATCGAGCAAGTTATTAAAGTTGTCGAACGGTTCGCCAATCCCCATGACTACAACGTGACTAACCTTTTGTTCGAGATTTGCTGCATCCAAATGCTGTTGAACCTTCATAATTTGCTCTACAATCTCACCGCTGGAAAGATCGCGACTCTTCGCTAACAATCCGCTTGCGCAAAAGCTGCAGCCGATATTACATCCAACCTGCGTAGTGACACATACGGACAAGCCATATTTCTGTCTCATGAGCACCGTCTCGATCAGGTTGCCATCCTTCAAACGGAACAGGAACTTAATCGTCCCATCCGCAGACTCCTGCTTCACATGTTCCTCCAACGTATGGATCACATAGTGCTGCTCCAATAATTCTACACAATCTTTATTTACATCGAGCATTTCTGAGAATTCTGTAATCCGCTTCCGATAAAGCCAATCCCAGACCTGCGTAGCTCGAAATTTTTTATGTCCTCGTTCTAACAGCCATGCCGCCAGTTGATCAAAAGTTAATCCATAAATGGATTCCATATTCATTCGTTATCCTCTTTTCAAAACATTAAAGTTCAGTCCATCACTACTCATTGTCTCAAATTTTTTTTATTTAAACAAGGGGAGTTATAGCGTAGCGTCGAAGTTTACACCATTAGAAGTCCGTTCTATGAAATTACATCTGAGGAGAGATCGAATCAAATGAGCTCAACCACAATAAAAATCATCGGTTTTACCCTTCTAGCTGCCGTTCTAATCTTTGGCGGTTTTTTACCTGTATATTACCATTACTGATTATAAGCCAAAGGAGACTACTCCGCTAACGGTAAACCATAATCAGGAACAAATGATGAAGCAGGGAGAACCTTTTGCGATAACCACCTTTAATATTGGCTATGCTGGACTGGATAAGGATCAGGACTTCTTTATGGATGGCGGCACCAAATCACGTTCAAGCAGCGAGGAACAAACGAAGACAAATTTGGAGGCAATAGCTTTTGTAATGACCACTTCAGGCTCGGATCTATTCATGTTGCAGGAGGTAGACATCGATTCTTCTCGTAGCAACCATATCGATGAGGTCTCCTTGCTATCTAATATTTTCTCTAATTACAGCAACGTATTCGCAACGAACTACAAGGTACCTTGGGTACCGATTCCTGTTCTTGATCCGATGGGCTCAGTGAATAGCGGTTTATTAACCTTATCTAAATTCGGCAGCACAAGTAACGTTAGATATGATCTTCCGGGAAAAGAAAGCTGGCCTCGTCAACTGTTTGAACTTGACCGCGCCTTTATGGAGAGCAGATTCCCCGTCGATAACGGGAAAGAACTGATCCTAATCAATCTTCATTTATCAGCCTTTGACCAAGGCGGAACGATTCGTAAGCAGCAGCTAGAATATCTTTCTACTTATATTCAGAGAGAGAATGATAAAGGCAATTACCTCATCTTAGGCGGGGACTGGAATCATTCTTTACCGGGCACAACCCCTGATGTTTTTGAGACCACACAAGCTTGGCCAGAATGGCTGCAGCAGTTCCCTGAAGATTTCAAACCGGAGGGCTTTCAGTGGGCTGTCGATGCTAAAATCCCGTCCGTCCGGACACTGGATGTAGCTTATTCAGAAGGTGTGAATTTCCGTGCTGTCATTGATGGCTTTCTAGTCTCTCCGAATATCACAATAAGTGGCGTACAGGGCCATGATCTATCCTTTGAACACAGCGATCATAATCCTGTAACAGCCACTCTTATTCTGCAGTAAGATTACAGCAATGATGTTATTTAAAAATGACGAACTTCATGTTCTTCCCTTTTAGATATTCTATGATAGCGGGCAACGCTTCTACGGTAATCTTCTTTTCGTGAAAAAGATATACGCCACCGGACGGATCAGTATGATGAACGAATTGAAGGACGTCTTCTGGGGTTTTGCGTCTCCAATCCTCAGAATCACGATTCCATAACAATACCTTCATCTGCTGTTCTGTTACTTTGGCTGCTAACTTATCATTAATCGCACCATATGGCGGCCGAAAAACAGTAATCGACATTTGAGTGATTTGCTCCAATGCCTTATTAGTATTCGCCAAATTATTCTGATTGCGCTTATCCCCATTGTCAGTCATCTTGCTGTGATCCCACGAATGACTTCCAATTGACATCTGATGCTCACTCGCATACTTAACCGCTTCCACATTATGAGCGACCTTATTCCCTATAAAAAAAAAGGTGGCTGCCACCTCATGCTCCACTAAGATATCTACGATTTCTTTCGTATACTTTGACGGGCCGTCATCAAATGACAAAGCCACGTAACCCTTTGGCAAACTATATGCATATTTATTCCCGGTTATTTCAATCTCCTCATATTGCTTTATTTGTTCTTGAGGAGGTTCCAAAGGTTCTGGCGTAGACTCGGAAGGTTCAGAGGTAGGCTTACCTTGCTGATTGGGGGTCGCCTCTGTCTTACCAACACCAACAGGAGGGGTGAACGGTAGAGAGACAATTTGCTCGATCTTCTC
This sequence comes from Paenibacillus sp. RS8, assembly GCF_041956825.1. Taxonomy (NCBI): domain Bacteria; kingdom Bacillati; phylum Bacillota; class Bacilli; order Caryophanales; family Paenibacillaceae; genus Paenibacillus; species Paenibacillus sp. RS8. Next base: position 1,298,467 of record NZ_CP168131.1, read on the forward strand.
AGCCCCGGCACCTAAAGCAGGTCCTTCCAATCCTTCTGCACGGTCCATATCTTGACCACCCATTCGAAGAGACAACAATACAAATACTAAACAAGCGAACAGGATACTCTGCAGTACCAGTCTTCCAATCCGTTTTTTGCTCTTCCTTCTTCTTGGCCTACGGGCTGGAGGTATAGAGGGTTGCGTCGTTTCAACAGCAATCTCTTCATGTACTTGGGGATCATCTACTTCCTTTAATTGAAGAAGCTGTGACACATAATATTCAGAACAAGCAAAATACAGGGTTTCGCTGAAGGTCTGGTTTATAATGACCAGTGTGCTGTAATAACGATTACGAAAGGGATCCCATTTCGGATACAATGACAATCTCATTCTTTCCCCGAAATAGGGAGCCAGCGCGTTTAATTGTTCATATGTAAATTCATCTATGTTTAGCCTGCGTCTGGCATACCCGATATCACGGGTTAAACCTATCTCAATCTGATAACCGGTCTGTTCATGCTCAAGCGACAGCAACTCAATCATTAGAACAGCGCTCGGTTCATTCATTGCCATGAATCTTATGTATCTCCGTTGTCGTCATTTCTTCCCGCCAGCGTGCTTCCATTCCCAAAAGGGACGGTCATACGATTGGTAAAATCGCTGATCATACCGGAGAGATAGGCTTTTTCTTGGCGGATCGTATCGTATTTCTGTCTTAAATGCGCGTTCTCAGTTTCAATCCGTCCGAGTTTCTCTTCCAGATCATTCATCTTCTTAAGCTTCTCTGCATGAGCTTCGTTATGTTTTTGGATCAGATTTACATACTTTTGATGCTCTAGGTCGATCGTACTCTTTAATTCTTCAATCTCTGCAGTGAGGGTAGTCTGAAGCTCCCGATAATCCTCCAGCACTTGATCGACCTTCAAATTCTTCTCAATCAATTTATGCTCAAGCTCTCGTACGTTCTTCTCTCTTTCCTCAATCACTTTATTGAGGTTCTTCATGTCCCGGTTCAAACGTTCAACATGGCTGCTGGAATGCGTTAACCGATCCTGAAGTTCATTAATATTCGTCTCGGCATGCTGTCTGGCCTGAATAATCTGCTCCACGGAGAAGATCAAATCAAGTGATTTTTTATCAAGCGGAGCTTTTCCCGTAGTAACCACTCCTGCTAAAGTCTCGCCAGCGATCTGGTCCTCTACTTCCTCACCCTGCTCTTCTGATAATTGCACCTTTTGAACCATACCCGGTTTGGACTGCTTATCCACTGAGTCTTTCTTTTTAAAAAAGGGAGAAATCATTGATCTTATCACCTCAATTATAAAAAAATGTCAAAAAATGTCGAGTGCCCACGAGTCTATTATAGTTTACTTATCTTGTCTGTAAGTGAGCCTTTATATCTAACTTTTTGAATTGGATCAAAAGACCTAAATTGTTGCCAATAACAAGAAAAAAGCACCCTTGCGGGTGCTCTGGTTTCAATTAAATTTATCAGGGAATTGTTTAACAATCCCTTCGGTTAGTATATCTCCAAACATAATCATATGCTCCAGCCCTTTATCGAAAGCAACGATTTCGGCATCCCAATCCTTTTTAACCCTAGCTGTCACATCATCCGTAATTAGCTCCAAATGTTCATGAAGCATCTCTTTCAATTGTTCATACGAATATTTGGGATTCTGTGCGCTAAGAAACTTAGCAATATCGTCAGCGTTGTTATACCATTCTTTATTGTATTTTTCCAAATCTGCCTGATTACCTGCCAGTACAGCGGCAACTACCTTTCCGGCAATCAGGATATGCTCCCGCAATAATTGGGCTAGCTTATCTCCTACCGCCTCACCGTAATACGGCTTGTACACATTCCCTATCTCCTGCTGATTCTGCAGCAGTCTTGCCAGTACCTTCTCTTTGTCCTCGGAATTTGCAAAGGCGCTAACTATGTAATTTTTCGTCCAAATCACATGGTCACTCCATAATTTCCTAAGGTTATCTTTAAGCTCTATTACGGAGGGTGTTAAGCATTGCTTATGTGAGCTCTTTTTTTCTTTGGCTGCAGCATCGGCAGTTACGGGCATTACACTCACAACAAGGAACATACACAACAAAGTTAGCTTCGCAATCAAAAACTTAGGCTTCAATATGACCTATCTCCTTTAAATATCTATTAACTATCTTGTATAGTGTGTACCGATGTTCTTATTTCATTCCTATCTTCTTTAACATAAAAAAGCACCGTCATTGGACGGCGCCTCTTCTTTATGTTTATCTAAACATAACTTTATCTACATTGTATTTAGACTTAAATTCATTAATGATATACGTTTCATAAATTTCTCTATGAACAGGGCTTTCGATCAAACATACATCAATTCTGGTGACCTCGTCCCGGTGCAGCTTGATATCAGATACGGTATCTTCGAAATGTTTTTTGATTCTTGGTCTTAGCTTTCTCGCTTTACCTACAAACAACAACTCATCTTGGTCATTGTAGAACATAAAGATACCGCCGTAGTCTCTTGGAATCAGGTGAAAATCAGTGAATCCGTAAATGTTGCTTAACTGCGGGTTAATTTGTTTAGTAATACTTACATCCACATTGGGCATAGTTATGTTGATCATTTTAGCTCACGTCCTCTTTCTATATAGGAGTAAATAGTATCATAAGTTAGCCTTTTATTCTATCTTTCACAATGAACCTTGCTCAAAAGGAGTAGTGGGAATTGGACCCATTAACACACTCGTATTTTACCACTGCTTGAAACCACAAGTTCTTTGGTTAAATTCAACATTTCATTCTGGATGAAAAATACAATATAAGTTAATTATAAAGTTCTGCTGGAAATATTACTAAAAAATATGACATTATTCAGAACCTTCTCATCAAAGGGTTGTGATTTTCCTCATGAGGGTATTATAAATATTAAGGTAGTGTAGTGTGGTATTAGCATCATGAAAAGAGCAATTAGCATCTAGGAGGATTTGATTCATGTCAGCAACAGACAGGCAAAAAATTGTAGATAGTGTCCCGCAAACCGGATTTTTTGGACATCCAAAGGGACTGTTCACGCTTTTCTTTACTGAATTTTGGGAGCGTTTTTCCTATTATGGCATGAGAGCAATCCTTGTTTACTACATGTATTATGAAGTAAGCAAAGGCGGACTCGGATTTCCAGAGGATATGGCCCTTTCGATTATGTCTATCTACGGCTCACTCGTATATATGTCCGGAATTATAGGCGGATGGCTTGCCGATCGGATTTTCGGTACTTCGAAGGCTGTCTTTTACGGTGGCGTTCTAATTATGTTCGGGCATATTTTACTGGCGATACCGGGAAATGCCACGTTATTCTTTGCTTCGATGATTATGATCGTGCTTGGAACCGGACTTCTTAAGCCCAATGTATCAAGTATTGTAGGGGAAATCTATAGCGAACAAGATAATCGCCGCGACGCTGCTTTCAGCATTTTTTATATGGGTATTAACCTTGGCGGATTCCTCTCTCCACTGATTGTAGGCGCTGTGGGTATGAATAATTTCCATCTAGGCTTCTCGATTGCCGCAGTCGGGATGTTTATCGGGTTAGTTGTTTACGTATTGACTCGCACCAAAAACCTAGGTCTGGCGGGTACGATTGTACAAAACCCGATTCCAGCCGAACAAAAGAAAAAATTATTTACTTGGATCGGTATTGGATTAGTTGTGCTTGCTGTAGTAGTTACGGTCGGCATACTTACTGGAATACTCACCTTTGAGACATTTATTAAGATCGTAGGGGTGTTAGGGCTTCTTATTCCTACAATGTACTTCATTGTGATGTACCGTAGTCCCAAGACAACCGCTGTAGAGCGATCACGGATTCTCGCGTACATCCCTTTGTTTATCGCCTCGATTATGTTCTGGGCCATTCAGGAACAAACTTCAACAGTTTTAGCAAGTTTTGCGGATAAGCGCACCCAATTGGACTTTGCGGGTATACACATTTCTCCGGCTTGGTTCCAGTCGCTTAACCCGCTGTTTATTATCGCCCTTGCACCTGTATTTGCATGGATTTGGTTAAAGCTCGGTAACCGTCAACCAACGATTCCTCAAAAGTTCTCGCTTGGATTATTGTTTGCCGGTCTGTCTTTCCTAGTCATTCTGGTACCTGCATATTTCGGTGGAACTAATTCACTTGTAAATCCATTATGGCTAGTGCTAAGCTATTTCATCGTCGTCATTGGGGAGCTATGCTTGTCACCCGTTGGCCTCTCGGCAACGACCAAACTGGCACCCGCTGCTTTTACTGCTCAGATGATGAGCATGTGGTTCTTGTCCAATGCTGCTGCGCAAGCTATTAATGCTCAGATTGTGAAGTTCTATACTCCGGATACCGAAATGCTGTACTTCGGAGTTATTGGTGGAGTTGCCATTGTGCTCGCGGTAATTCTCTTCCTGTTCTCTTCTAAGATTCAGAATTTCATGAAGGGGATAAGATAAACATATAAGGCTGCCGAGATATCTCGGCAGCCTTTTTTGAATCAATATCCAGGTCTACACCAGAAACATAGCAACGATCGTTGTAACTATCAGCCCAATCAGTACTGGTTTAACGTTACGTCTGGCAAGCTCAAATGGACTTACGCCACAGATGGCGGCGGCTGGAATCAATGCCCATGGGATTAACGTCCCTCCACCAACCCAAATGGCAGATACTTGACCGAGGGCAGTTAAAGTAGCTGCGTCGGAGTGTGTAGCAACAGCGAATAATTTTCCGATGGACCCCGCCAGTGAAATTCCCGAGAACCCTGAACCATCAAGACCCGTAATGGCTCCTGTTATGGTGGCAGTCACAGCACCTACAGCACCATTTAGAGGAACATTATGCGCGAGAGCAACTCCTAGATCATTTACAATCCCCTGTGATGCAGCAGGTAAAACTTTGCCGAACAATTCAGCAAAGGCCGAATCCCCCAGATAGAAGAATGCAGCAATCGGAATCACCGGACCGAATACTTTGAAACCGAATGTAAGCCCATCGATCAAATATGAGGTGACTTGCTCCAGTCCTTTATTACGATGTGCAAGCAATGTTACTACGACCAAGATGAACACAGCAGTCCCACCCACTAAGGCAGTTGCGTCTCCACCCTGTAAATCCAGTAGAAACATACCTGCTACATCAGCTAAAAATAGAAGAGGGATAACGATAGCCAGCCATTTCTTCAGTGTGGGAGAAATCACCGTCTGACCTTCTACTTTATCATTCTCCGCAGCTAGCGCACTCGCGGCATTCTTCCCGGATATCAGTCCGTCTCGCCAAGTACCGTTCTTCTGATCTCTTCGCATCATCCAATAAGCTGTTACCGTAGTGACAACACCCATCACTATGACAAGTGGGATACTTGCTTCCATGACACTACTTACCGGAAGTCCTGCCGCATCTGCCGTTAATTTGGGTGCACCTTGAATGATATAGTCTCCCGATAGCGCAATCCCGTGACCGAATAAGTTCATCGCCATCGCTGCTCCGAGTGCAGGCAGTCCTACACGAATCGCTACGGGCAGCAGCACAACCCCAATCAAAGCCACAGCTGGCGAAGGCCAGAAGAACCAAGATGTCACCATCATAATGAGGCCAATTCCCCAAAAGGCTATAAACGGTGTACGTAAAAACCGGGTAAGCGGCGCTACCATCGTCTCGTTAATTCCGGTTTGGGTTAATACTCGGCTCATGGCTACAATGATGGAAATAATCATAATCGTACCCATTAGCTCCTTGGTTGCATATACAAAAGAGTTGAATACGCCTGTGACCGAGCCACTAATCGTTTCTGTTGCGAGCCAGCCAAGTACAAAGATGCCTGCAATACAGATCATCGTTGTATCCCGCCGCCTAATCAGAAGTGCCATAATGAACACGATGAATGCCAGATATACATAATGTAGCGCTGTTAATTGGATGCCCATCTCTGAACCACACCCTTCTCCTGCTTACAAGTGCTATATGTTATGCAGGGAAGTAGGCTAATGTTCGGTAGAGATGGACGCTTAAAAAAACCGCCCTACGTGTAGAGAGAATCTACGCATGAGACGGCTTTCTTAGTATTTCTTATTTAGAAATTTATTATTTAGCCACGACTCCGCCATCAACTGGCAGCTCAACGCCTGTAATGTATGAAGCTTCATCAGAAGCCAAGAACAATACAGCTTCAGCTACTTCAGAAGCACGTCCAACGCGTGGCAATGCAGTCTGGGACATAAAGAAGCTATGCATTTTTTCGTTATTTACAAATTCAGCACTCATTGGGGTTTCGATAAATCCAGGGTGAACAGAGTTCACGCGAATGTTGTCTTTACCAAAATCTACAGCCGCTGCTTTACTCAGCATACGAACGGCACCTTTTGAAGCTGTATAAGCGCCGGCACCGCTGCTGCCAGTCAAACCTGCGATGGAGGAGATATTGACGATGGAACCACCTTTATTGTTCTTCATTTGAGGAACAACATGTTTCATGCCAAGAAATACACTGCTCACGTTAATGTTCATTACTTTGTTCCATTGATCAACAGTGGATTCAAGCAATTGAACTGGGAACGAGATCCCTGCGTTATTTACTAGGATGTCGATTTTCCCAAATTTGCTAATCACATCTTCTACAACTTTGATCCAGTCTTCTTCAGAAGCTACATTATGTGCATAAGCTGCTGCTTGTCCACCATTGGCTTCGATTTCTTTTACAACTGCTTGTACAGCAGCTTCGTTAATATCAGTTGCTACAACTGTAGCACCTTCTTTGGACAATAAAAGGGCTTCTTCACGACCCATGCCACTGCCTGCACCTGTAATTATTGCTACTTTATTAGTTAGACGATTCATAATTAAGTCTCCTCTATAATCGTATTGTGATATAATATTTCGAGTGATGATAGTCACACTATCACTGTGATATTTATCATATCATTTTTACGAAATAACTACAACCTCTCCTTGCTTAATCCAATAAACGGTGGATATAATACTAATAATTAAAAAACCTAATCAAAAATGGAAGGGTCTATCCCTCATGAATCCTAAAGCACGCTATGAAAAAGAACGATCCGACGGTAAACAGCAACGATTATATACGATTCTCGAATCCGCAGAACGAATATTTTCGCAAAAAGGAATCGAAAAGTCGACGATGCAAGATGTCGCAACTGAAGCGAATATCGGAATTGCGACTCTCTTTCGATATTTTCCTAGAAAAGAAAAACTCATCGTGGCTGTGGCCACCCGAATGCTCGAGCCGATGCTCGATTATTTTAAGTACGTAGCTGACTTGCCACTTAACTGTCTTGAAAAGATCGAGATGTTGTTTGATTTCTTTATTCAGGACCAAAATCATTTAAGCATTATCTTTATGGTCAATTTTGAAAGCTACGCCTCTCACTTAAATGAGCCTGTTGAGGATGTTCTGGATTTCAATGCATTGAACCGCAAGATTTGGCATGAGTACTCCAGGATCATTCAAAATGGGGTAGAAGACGGTTCTATTCGCGCCGATCTCCCTGTGAAAGAGACCTTAATCACGCTGATGAACAGCTTTGCTCTCTTTTCCAGAAAGCTAACGATGAAAGAGAACATCCTCCTGCTAGAATCGGATTTAGACTCCGACAAGCAGCTTGAGCTTCTTAAACAAATCTTTCTAGAGCATTTAAAAGCCTAAAAAAGCGCCAGTTTCCTTATGAGGGGAACTTGGCGCTTTTTTGATCATGAATTGGATTGCTAGTGAAAAGGACAGGTGGCCACAGGTGATCGCTGATAAAGGAAACGAGGGCTGTAATCATATTCTTTCAGCTTACTGTCATGCCAAATCGGTGTGGACGACGGAGACATAGGGGGAATCAGCCATGACCAGCGTCCCGAAACCTGACGTCCATGTCCCTGCTCCTGCTCTTGAAATCTCACAAATTGATCAGCTGCTGTATGGTGATCAACGATACTGACCCCAGCTTGCTTAAAGGAATACAGTACTGCACGATTCAACTCAAGAAGCGCCCGATCCTTCCAAAGCGTAGTGTTACTGGAACGGTCCAGTCCCATCAGATCAGCTACAGCCGGCAAAGCGTTATATCGTCCAGTATCGCCCAGATTACGCGAGCCAATTTCGGTTTCCATATACCAGCCGTTAAAAGGAGCCGCGGGGTATAGAATTCCGCCAATTTCCAACTGCATGTCCGAAATGATCGGCACCGAATACCAACGGAGCTGAAGCTCTGCAAAACGTTCAATTTCGGGATGAGTTAACGGCACCTCCTGAATGAGGTGTTGAGGAATAGGAAATACATGGGGGTGCCCATTGCCTATGCTGATTACTAGCGGCAATACATCATAATTGCCCCTTGTTCCCTGCCAGCCTAGTTGTTGGCACACTTTCGTAAATTCATCCGATGCCGGATCGCCAGCGCGTTCATGTTCAGCATCACCAGGATATCCCGCGTAACGAATCAATTGATGGTTCCAAATCCGGATTCTCCGATCAGGAGCTTCCCCGCTGCGGAAGACCGTGATAAGTGGACGAATACGTCCTCCATTATTCGCCTTTTCCAGATGTCGCAGCAAAGCTTCAGCAACATCCTCCTCGGTCTCTGCCAGACGTTCATCCATCAGCTCAATGGATTGCCAAAAGAGGCGGCCGATGCAGCGGCTATTATGTCGCCAAGCCATTCTTGCCCCATGAGCCAGCTCTTCCGTTGTATGTGTGTAACTCCCGGATTGATTAATTTCTTCTCGTACGGCTTGGATGCGTTGATCCATCTCAGCTTCAGTCTTATCAAGTTCAGCGTAACATTGTCGAATGAAAGCCTCCGCCTGCCGGGTTAACTCTTCAATGTCCTTACCATCCATATCGTTTATCTCCCATCCAAGCTCTTGCCAGAACCTTCAATCCAGTATACCATCCTCAATCCTAAGCTACATCCTTAAGGAAACAGTACATGAGAGTGCATGAGAACAACCCGTGAAGCTTAGTCGCTTCACGGGTTGTAGCAGGAACATCTAGCGTTCTGAACGTTTCCCTTGCGTCTTCAATGCAGCAAGCCTGCTCTTATCCTCGGCCAGCAGTTCTTCAGCCAACTCCACACCTTGTGGGCCTAACGCGGCCTGGGCTTGCTCTACCGCCTGTTCGGTATGCGCCAAACGGTTCTCAGCCTGTGCCAAAGTCTGTTCTGTTGGATGACTAAGCGCCTGAGAGACAGAGAAATGAAGCTTGCCTAAAGCATTTTTGGCTTGAGTTACATTGTCGTTCGCTTGCAGACTGGAATCGGGTTGTTTCATAAATGAAATTCGCTCCCTTCTGAAATGCGCCTGTTCCCTTCTAGCATGGTTTAGGATAAGTAACTTTATGCATTACACCTTATTGGATAATGGATTGCATGAAAGTAGTCATTTCTTTGCTGGCCTTATTTAAGCGTTCAATCACTCCGCTGAATTCAGTAACCAGTTCTGCTTGTGCGTGTGAAGATGCGGAGATCGATTCAATTTCCAGCTCCATCTGTTTAATGGACTTTTGAACATCACTGAGTGATTTTTCAATATTATGGGTTGCTTCTTTGGTATTTACGGATAGTTTTCGTACTTCCTTAGCCACAACACCAAAGCCCGCCCCCTGCTCTCCTACACGCGCAGCTTCAATGGCAGCATTTAGTCCTAGCAGGTTCGTCTGCTCAGAAATCTCACGAATGAAGCTGGTAACCTTATTCACTTCTTGAGACTCTGTTACCGCTCTACGTGTATTATCTAATATTTGCTGCGAGGTGGCCGATAATTCTTGAGATTGTGCGGCTACGCTCTGAACCATATCCATTAGGTGATTGCTTATCCCATTAATCTCATCTGTAAATACTTCAAGCTTATTCTCGTTCTCCAGTGTGTAGGCAATTGCGAACACACCTACTACCTCGTTGTCTGTTCCATATATAGGCACACATGTTGAAATTACAGGAGATCCATAAATTTCTGCTGGAATCCGGTTAAAGCTAACCTCACCTTTCAATCCATTTGAAAGCGTTAGGTCTTCAGGCGGAATAGGACTTCCTTTGGCCAGTCCAAAATCAATGGCATTACTGGGAGTATAATACTGGAAGATTTCCCTGTCCGTAATACCGATCATAATATCTTGCGAGTGAATCTTTTTGAAATAAGGTGCTGCGAGGACTAAGGCATCGATAATACTCATCTGTTCATCTCCCATTAAGTAAATGTATATGTAAGTTTATCGACACAATGAGTGACATAATGAATATTGTCATATTAAAGTAACAATCCTATCGTAGGATGGATTCATGAACACTAAACCTATTAGCAGACGTCAATTTTTAAAGAAAAGTGCTCAAATCTCGCTGGGGTTACTTGGAACAGCCACTGCATCCGGAATTTATTCATACTGGGTTGAGCCGTACTGGCTTGAAGTAAAATCTATAGATATAACAATTCCTATACTCCCTCCAACATTCGATAGATTTCGTATCGTTCATTTCAGTGATTTACATTTAGGCGTATACTCGAGGCCAGAAGTTTTAACAGAGTTAGTGCAGCAAATTCAACAGGTCAGTCCGGATCTGATTTGCTTCACTGGGGATCTGTTAGATCATTCTGTGGATTATATTTCAGAGGCTGTAGACTTCTGTTCGCAGTTACGGGCTCCTTTTGGGCAATATGCAGTTTTAGGTAACCATGACGCTTTTGGCACTCGGAGAGCTGTAACGAAAGGGTTAGCGCAAGCTGGCTTTCATGTACTTCACAATGAACATGCTGTCTTAAAAAAAGATGGAAAAGAGCTCTATCTTGCTGGGGTGGATGATCCGTGGGTTGGCAAAGCAGATATCCAACAGGCGCTGCTCCATATCCCCGACAAGGCATGTACCCTGCTCCTTGCCCACGAGCCTGATTTCGCCGATGAATATAGTGATCTCCCCATAGACCTGCAATTGTCCGGCCATAGTCACGGAGGGCAAGTGCGCCTCCCACTCGTTGGCGCTTTGTATACCCCGCCTCACGGCAGTAAATATTCAAATGGATTATACCAGCTCCCGAACAGCCGACTTCAGGTCTACACGACACGTGGGATTGGAGTAACTCGTATGCCCATACGTTTTAATTGTCGTCCCGAGCTTACCGTAATTACTTTGAGATCACCTATTGATTCATAAATTCAATAATGGTTAAAGAAAATAGACCTGGAAGTTAAAAAATCGTTAGAATCTCTGTGATTTTTCGTATTCAATGCAACAACACTGTAACCCCAGATGTAACCAAATCTATTAGAGGCTTAAGTATAATCGTAAGAGTGATAGCGGAAAACAACACCTATCGAACTACATAAGCCCATTAATGGGAAGGAGAAATATAACCATGAATAAAACAATGAAATGGACGTCTGCTGTATTAGCTGCTGGAGTATTACTTGGAGGATCGGGACTAGTAGGGGGAACTTTTGTTAATGCCGCAGCTACCGGAGGAAATACCGTAAAACAAGCCACTCAACAGCCTTCTGTAGTGCTTAAATATAAAGGCCAAGTCTTAACACAGCAAGGGAAAATCGTAGACGGAAATACCATGATTCCTTTAACTGTATTGCGTGATGCCTTTGGTCTTGCCATTGATTATAATTCAACCACTAGAACTTACAGTGTGGGCAGCGACTCGATGAAGCTTAACCTAGAGGTTTCTGACTATGGCGTCAGCACAGATTTGAACGGATACTATATTTATAGTATGACCGGAAATCATGAAGCGAAGATGATCAATGACCGCCTATATGTCCCATTCAAGCTGTTAAATGATTATTTAGGGATTCAAGGCGTATATAATCCAGTCCAGAAATCACTAGAACTTAGCAAGCTGGTGATGAATGATATCAAGATTACCTCTGTTACCTTGGATAAGAGCAATAAAAATGCTACTATTCAGATTCAGTATCCAAAAATCAGTGGTCTAACAGATGAAGTGCAAAACACGATTAACACAGCCTTCAAAAAAGAAGCTGAACGATTCGCTTCAGAGGCTGAGAAAGAAGCCAGCCGTAGAGATGGCACGATAGAGCATAAATATGACTACTCTCAAACTTATGTTGTCACCTTTAATCGTGAAGGCGTACTTAGTATTGTAGTCGATCAATATGGATATAGCGGTGGAGCACACGGCGGTACCATTCGCGAGGGACATACCTACTCACTGAAGGATGGTAAGAAGATAGAACTTAAAGACCTGTTAAAGGCAGAACCAAACTACAAACAAAAACTAGATAAAATGTTGAAGCAAAGCACTAAGGATGTAGCTTTTCCGGAGTCAACTGGTGGTCTAACAGAGAAGCCTGCCTTCTTCGTCAGTGAAAGTGGCTTAGCTATCTTCTATCAACAATATGAAATCGCACCTTATGCAGCTGGAATCCCTACCTATACCTTTAATTTTAGTTCAATACTGCCTAAAGGCACTAATCCATTTGCTTCTTTCAAATAAATCACCACTAACGCAAAGCAAAAAGCACCTCAGCCAATCAGCTGCGGTGCTTTTTGTTATCTTTATTATTCTTCTAAACTGCCAGCTGGTCCAAAGAATTCAAAATGAATTCTCTCCTCCGGTACCTGCCATTCCTTGAGAGCCTTATAAATGGCCTTCATAAAAGGAGTCGGCCCACAGAAATAGAATTCAGCGTTCACGTCTGCTATTTCTTGAAGCCAAGAAAGATCAATATAACCAGATCTATTGCACTTGTCTCCTTCTCCTGGAGATTCATAACATACATAAGAACTTAGAGCAGGATGAGATTGCGCTAAATCTGCCACCCTATCCTTCATAGCATGCAAGCTTCCATTGATGGCTGCATGAATATAGGTTACCTCGCGTTCTGGCTGTGCAGCAATGATTGTCTCCAGCATACTTACCATTGGAGTTAGCCCCACACCCCCGCTGATTAGAACCACCGGAGTGTCACTAGTCTGATCCAGTACCAAATCGCCCGCTGGAGAGCCCACTTCTAATATAGATCCCACTTGGACGACATCATGGAGATAAGTAGATACGACGCCAGCAGGTTTATCTAGCCCTTCGCTCTCCCGTTTAACAGTGATACGGTAATACGCCTGATCCGGAGCACTGGACAAACTATAGTGGCGAACATGGGTATATTCCTCACCCTCTGGCTGAACACGAACCGTGATATACTGACCCGGGGAATAAGAGGCGATCGCCCCTCCGTCCTCAGGAGACAGGTAAAAGGAAGTAATAAGCTCACTTTCTCTAACCTTCCGAGTGACGATAAAGTTTCTGAATCCACTCCAGCCCCCCAGCGCTTCGGCAGCTTCACGATATTTTTCTGCTTCCACTCCTATGAAAGCATCTGCGATTACCCCATAAGCCTTAGCCCATGCATCTATAATTTCCGGTGTTGCCGCATCACCAAGTACTTTCCCAATCGCAGCTAACAAGGTCTCACCCACGATCGGATAATGCTCAGGCAATACACCCAGTGCTCGATGCTTCTCTGCAATCTGTTTTACCACCGGTAAGATATTTTCTAGCTGATCAATATTCATGGCCGCTGCAAGAACTGCATTAGCAAGTGCTGTCTGCTGTCTGCCTTGCCGCTGATTGGCATGATTAAATATATTCAATAGCTCTGGATGATTTTCAAATAACATGCCATAAAAGGTCGTAGTAATGGTTGTTCCATGAACCTGTAATACAGGAACTGTTGATTTTATAATAGCAATCGTTTGTTGATCTAACATATGAATACCCCTCTCTCCTGCAATACAATAAGATAATACCTCTATAAAAAGCATATAGAATCTGCAAATGAGCGAGTGTGCGTTGAATCACTTTAGAATTTAATAAAATGTGAACAAACAAAAAATGCAATGATATCCATCACAATCGAATACCCAATCCAAAAAAAAGCTGCCCAAGCAGCTCACGTAGCTACCGGACAGCACTTTATCTCTTATTTTGCCAGCTCCACAAAGCCTTCTCCGAACACATCTCTTACATCGTGAATGGCGATAAAAGCCTCTTTATCAATCGATCTTACGATCTTCTTAAGCATGGTCACTTCCTGCTTGCTAATGACAATATAGAGCAGCTCTTTGGGTTCTTTAGTATAATACCCTCGGCCATAAATAACTGTGACCCCTCTATCCATGATTCGATTAACTTGTTCAGCAATTTTATCCTGCTCCTTGGATACAATTGTAACGGCCTTCTTAGGATTCACTCCCTCAATAATGAAGTCCATCACCTTAGTCGCTATATAGAGCATCACGATCGTAAACATCAGACTTTGCACACCAATGATGAAATACGAAGCAAATACCACAACTAAATCGACCAAGAGAAGAGCGTAGCTAACGTTCCAATCCAAAAATTTATGCAGAATTCTGGCGATAATGGTTGACCCTGCGGTCGTCCCACCCACGCGTATGATCATTCCGATACCCACACCAGACAAGATGCCTCCAAATATTGCATTGATGATCAACTCATCGCTGGCGATATGCCAATTCTTTGTAAGAATCAAGAATAACGAATTAAAAAACACCGCAATAATTGTATATACCGTCGTCGTTTTGTCTAAAAATTTATAACCCACAATCAATAATAAAGCATTAAGAATCAAGCTAACAATACCTGGCGACCACTGATACAAATAGTATGTAATCATAGTCAATCCCGTTACCCCGCCTTCACCGAACTCGTTCGGAATCACAAACAAGTTAACGGCCAAAGAGAACAACAATGCTCCTACAATGATGGAAACAATATCCGAAATACGCTTTTTCATACCATGCCCCTTCTATCCTCTGTCTATATCTACCATCCACAAATACTAACACCGCTTCGATATAGTTGTAAACAATCCAGAAGAAACCAGCATTCTATATAAGGCGTAACCGACTACCCCACCGCAAGTGTTTAAGATCAGATCATCCACATCAAAGGTGCCGATATACAATACCAATTGTGTAACTTCAAAGCTCAGACTCAGCGTAAAAGAGAGCATGAGGACTTTTCGGAATAACCTTTCTTTTTGTGAAAATAGCATAGGGACCATGCTCCCAAACGGAATAAATGCCAGAAGATTGCCCACCAAATTAAGCGATGAAAACGGATCTGAAAATGACAGTTGCTCTATCCCTCGCGAGATCTCTTTAAAGGGTATATAGTTGCCCTGTCGATGAAAAATTCTGTCAGGATGCTCAAGCATACGCCCCGCCTGTTCCCAAAGTGATTGCAAGCTAAAAGGTGCCCCTTTAAATAAAATGATTCGGATCAAGAAATACATATAGACGATAAATATGGCTGCCAGCAATAATTTCATAGTAGACATGCTTTTAGGCTCTGTACTCATTGAACTGTAGTCACAATTACGCCATCCATGTTGTCACCCGACGTTTTATATTGCCCTTTCTTTGGAATCTTAATACTTGTATATCCCGATATTGGATAATAGCTTACTGTATATGTTTTACCATCTACAACCGTTGAAATTTCACTATTCTCCTTCAAAAGATCTAAATATTGTTCCAGCACAATCCCCTTCTCATGAATGATTGCACTGTGCGGCAACCCGACATAACGGAAATGCCAAGGTTCATATTTAATCCCCGTAATCTCCGTTTTGTCTTTAGGATAGCGTAGAATAAAGCCATATTTCCAAGCATTGTTTTGCAGCCATTTGCCCTCAGGCGCTTTGCTCATTTCTGCTTGAGACGATCCGATGTCCAGTGATAAGCCTAAATTATGTTCACTATATTGTGCCGGTAAAGCATAGTCTGAACCTTTTTCCTCATACAATTTCTCTTGCTCATCAAAGTCCCTGTACCCACTGCTAATCAAAAAATGATTCACGCCGTCTTTCTCCGCAGCCTTGATCATCTTATTGAATTTAAGTGCTACACTTTCAGACAAACGAATAGAGGTATCTAGTAAACCATACCCTTGAACCAGATCCTTCTGATCATATAAGGTCACAATATCAGACTTCACGCTGTCCTCATGTACCGGATATTGTTTGTTCACCAGCAATAAATCTCCTTGATATACCTGATCTTGCGTAACCACCTTTATACTATCGCTATCTCTAATCGATCCTTTCCCGATCTTATCATTCTTATCAGCCAGATTACCCGTATCCGGTAAATAACGAGCGGCCGCATAACCAAGCAACAACACAATGATCATCAAAAAGCCCCACTTTTTCATCCGTAATGTCCTCCCATTTCCTCGATAGGAATAGAATAACGAAGACACTTTAAAGAAAAAGCAGGGCAATTATAAAGTTTTTCTTAAAATATACAAATCTCACTGCCTATCCAGTAAAGGTATATCCCACGCCCCAGATTGTCTTAATAAATTTATTCTTATTCATGTCTTCTCCAAGTTTTTTGCGCAAAGTACGGATATGCACCATGACCGTGTTGCCACTCTCATAATAAGCTTCTCCCCACACCTGTTGAAAAATGCTCTCTGCGCTAAACACCTGCTTGGGATGACTGGCTAATAAATGCAGAATATCAAACTCTTTCGGAGTTAAATCTATCACCTCGCCGTAAAGGGTGACGGTATGTTCCTCTGGTGAGATCATCAAGCCACCTACTTCAAGCACCGATTTTGGAATGGCTGCCGGCTGACTAAATTGTATAGAGCGGCGAAGTTGAGAATTAACGCGGGCGACTAATTCCATTGGATTGAACGGTTTGGTCATATAATCATCTGCGCCCATAACAAGTCCCGTGATCTTATCCAGATCAGAAGTCTTCGCACTTAAAAAGATAATCGGCAGATGATGCTGCTCCCGAATATGACGGGTTACCTCGTAGCCATCCAGCCCTGGCATCATAATATCCAGAATCGCCAGATCTACCGTTTGGGACTCAATAGCTTGTACCGCTGCCCGTCCATCCGATACTTTAATGATATGATACCCCTCTTTTTGCAAATGTAAGGCCACCAAATCGGCAATCTCCGCCTCATCATCCGCGATTAAAATCGTGATGCGCTTCATCTATATTTCACCCCTGTAGGTTTGTGCTATATGATCTACATCCATTATACCCCAAACTTAAAAACCACTCCTAGGATGAAGTGGTTTCGATGAAATCAATGATGAATAAATAGTCCTGTTGTAATATTATTTATTTTTATGATAACTCTCTAGCAGGGCATCTAATGAAATGCCATTAACTGTGACGCCTGAAAGATTGCAGTCTTTTATCTCTACATTCGAAAGATCACACTCTACAAAAGATGTGCCATTAAGCTGGCATCGTTCAAACTTATTGCCTTTACCATACAAGTGAATATCATGGAAATAGGCTTCTCCTAATTCACTATCGCTAACCTCGATTTCCCACAATCCGACTTCATTAAACTTAACAAGATGCATATTGATATCGTTAAAAGTAGTACTGCTCATATTAATATTGTCAAACTTGGTACCCGCCATATTTACATTAGAAAAGTTCGTCTTAGGCATATCAATATCATCGAATTCACTTTGGCCCATGGCCACACGACGAAAGTTGGTTTCAGGCATTCTTTCATCCTGAAAAACTCTCTTTTTAAATTCGTCCTGCAATTTGTTTTTACTTAGATTGTTATTCACTGTACGCAACATCTCCCTTTTTAAGATCGTTCTTGATCTGCGGAGTCTACTCTCGACAGCTTCAATAGATAAATCAAGGAAATCAGCGATTTCCCTAACCTTGTAGTTGTCGATATAGAATAGAATGGTGACTATACGGTTAGCTTCGGATAAGGTGTTTAATGCCTTCCACACATCTTGCTGGAGTTCTTTTCGGAGGAGCTGATCTTCAGTAGTCTCCAGCTGAGAAACCTCGATTTGCTCCATGAATTCATATACAGCTTTCTTCTTATTCGCCCTAAACCAATCCATACATTCCCGTGAAGTAACTGCATATAACCAACTGGCGAGTTTCTCTGGCTCCTTTAAGTTGGATAAATTACGATAGGTCTTAACAAAAACCTCTTGTGTAATGTCTTGCGCAGTGTGGAAATCACCCAACTTACCGTAAGCTACTCCGTATACTGCATTGGAATATTTGCCGATAAGCCCACTGAATGCATCCATATCCCCTTTACACACCTTATCTACCAGTTCTGCATCCGTACAAGTCACTATCTGCCTCCTTAACAATCAAGTTCATAACATAAGACGGAAAAGGAGTTCAAAAACCGTCTTTATGCCTGCAAATAATCTTTTTAATAAAGAAAGGTCGATTTAAGATTCAGTACTACTGGCTTGTCGATACAGCTCACGGCTCTTATAACCCGCCCGTAGAATCATCTTCATTTCCTCTTTACGCTTAGCTCTTGTTGCCTCTTGTTTGGCACTATAGACATATCGAGCCCAATCTTTACGATAGCCCGGGGTAAGCGATTGATAGATGGTAAGAAGCTCCAGTGTACCTTTCAGATCTTCTTCCACATTTGGAATAAAAGAAATATAGTCATCCACAGATTGACTTGGGGTATTGGAAAGCTGACCTTTACCCTTAACATCCTCTTTTAACCCCACAACTGTAAAGACATCGTCTAATCCAACCATGCGTGCAAATTTAATATTACTGGTCCCGATATAGCCGTTCTCATCACTGCCCAGACCCTCTAGCAAGTCGTCACGATGAATAAAGGTCGGATACACTTTGTTTCCCTTTTTAGGATATGCCACAAAGAGATAGCCATTCTTATGAAGATGCTGATGTTCTATCACACGGTTCACTAGTTCTTGTAAAGACGACATATCTAGTACAAAAGCAAATATAAGATCATATGCTTCATTTAGCGAAGTATCATAATCGGACAATTCAGCTAAATAATCAGAGCCCTCCGGTTTATTCAATATCGCTACTTGGTTGTATTTTTGTAAGTTCAGCTTTTCTACGATTGTTTTAGTCACTATGCTTCATCCCCCAAATATATTCGGACGCTTCTTCATCGTGATCATTATAGCCTAACCGCTACCTAATCTAAAACATTCTACGCGCCGTCACAAAACGCTTCTTCCACTTCTCACTCAGGGCTTCATAATGAACGCCTTTCTCTTTGGAATACGTATGCAATATCTGATTATTTCCCGCATACATGGCAACATGACCAATCTCGAGACCACGTGCACTAAAGAACAATAAATCTCCTTTACGCAGCTCGTTGATCCCAACTTCCTTCCCTTCTTTGGCTTGATTATAGGAGGTGCGCGGCAGATCCACCGACAATACATCCTCAAATAAATGCCCTACGAAAGAAGAGCAGTCGAATGTAGAAGTCTGGTTCGTTGCTGCACCAAATTCATAAGGGGTTCCCAGATACTTCTCGCCGTAAGCAAGCAGTGCGCTTCCCTGTTTCTCAGCGAGCGACTCACTAGTATAATTGCTATATTTGGGTTTAGCAGATATGTATCCCGTCTTGTTGTCTTGCGTTCGCACTTCTAACCAGAAAGCATCCACTTCCCTAATCACATGTACCTTCTCACCTGCAGACAACATTTGCTGAACACCTGATTGGTCCGATGAATTTGGCGAACTGCGCAGGTTAACCCCATAAAGAATCGTTGTATCGTAATTCATCGCTGAGTAGATGCGGACTGTCCGAGTACTAGCCTCCCATTTCACGGTGCTACCTAGAGCCTCGCTGACAAAACGCAGCGGCATCATCGTATTACCACCGACGACCTGACCCGGAACGGTTAAGCTTAAGGCTTGTCCATTTTTGTTCGCGGTTAAATCTCCTATTTGATAAGTCAGTACCAGCGTTCCCTTAGTGGCCTTCACTGTTTTGGTATCGTTGTTCCATGAGATTGTTGCTCCCTGTTCTTCAAACAGCTTGCGCATGGGAACCAGCGTTGTACCGTTTATGAGCAAGGGCTGAACCTCTAATTCAAGCTGTCGATCGTCCAGAAAAACACCCGTAACCTGATTCTGAGGCGTTACCGCCGCATGGGCTGGAGCTGTATAGAGTATAGATGTGAGTAGTACAAGTAGTGTGGCTTTCTTATGAATCTTCATGATGTCATCACCTCGTTGATTGATACGTTCATATACTATTACTAAAATTAGGATCATTAGTTTTGTTACAATTTTTGGGGTTGGCGTCTAACTACAGTTCAAACCATGTAAAAAAAGAGGACTGCGGTCACCTTTCGGTGCCACAGCCCTCTTGTTAATCCACTTCAAAAATGGAATCAATGATGATCGGAAGATTATCTCTTACAGAAACAGCGCCCAATACCGAACGTGCATGACTGCCTTTGTCTCCGAATACCTCCAGCATTAAATCAGAACAACCATTGAGTACTTTATGATGTTCTTCGAATAAGGGATCGGCATTCACAAATCCTTGAATTTTGATCACTCGCTTCACTTTATCCAAGGAGCCTAAAGCTGACTCAAGGACGGCAAGAATCTCAACCCCTGTCTGACGTGCATAATGATAGCCTTCTTCGGTAGTGAAATCTTGGCCCAGCTTCCCTTTGGGATCTCCGGCTGGTCCTTTGCCCGATACAAAACATAATCCATTAACAATGACGTAGTTAGCATACTTTGCCGCCGGTTCACTAGCACTTGGCAGGACAATACCTAATTCTTCAAGTCTGTCCGCTATGATTCGATCCGTCACTTCAGTATCCCCCTCCAATTCACAACAGCTTCAATAAATTGGTAAGATCATACTAGTTAATCTAAATGGGGTCAATCCTCTTTTGCTTCAACCTCTGCTTCCCATCTCGATATCTCAGCTCGAACAATGGGTGCTACTTCAGTACCCAATAGCTCAATAGCTTTCATTACATCCTTATGAGGCATCGTACCTAGCGGTACATGCAGCATAAAGCGTGTAATCCCTACGTGTTTGCGTAGGTGAATGATTTTTTCAGCAACAGTATCTGGATCTCCCACATATAAAGCGCCTTCGAATCTGCGAGCCGCATCATAGCTCGCCCGACTATAATGACCCCAGCCGCGTTCCCGGCCAATCACATTCATGCTGGCCTGTGTAGAAGGAAAGAACATATCGGCAGCAAGCTGATTATCTTCTGCGATAAAGCCGTGTGAGTGTGAGGCAACCGGGAGCTTCGATACATCATGTCCTGCTTGGGCTGCCGCTTTCTTATAGAGCTTCACCAGTGGAGCAAACTGCAGCGGACTGCCTCCGATAATCGCGAGCACAAGTGGTAACCCGAGCAGGCCAGCACGAATCACAGATTCTGTATTGCCGCCACTGCCAATCCATACGGGCAGAGGATTCTGAACGGGGCGCGGATAAATCCCCAGATTATTAATGGATGGACGATGATTTCCACTCCAGGTTACTTTTTCGGATGCCGTTAACTTTAACAACAGGTCCAGCTTCTCATCGAATAACTCATCGTAGTCATTTAAATCGTATCCAAAGAGCGGGAAAGATTCGATAAAGGAACCCCGGCCTGCCATGATTTCCGCTCGTCCATTTGAGATTCCATCGAGTGTTGCGAAATCCTGAAATACACGTACTGGATCAGCAGAGGACAGCACGGTTACCGCACTGGTCAACCGAATTCGTGTCGTCTGTGAGGCAGCCGCAGCCAGCAAAACTGCTGGAGAAGATGCGGCATAATCTTTTCGATGATGCTCACCCACACCAAATATATCTAAGCCCACCTTATCCGCAAGAACAATCTCCTCTACTACCTCGCGCAATCGCTCCGCATGACTTATTAATTCACCCGTTTGAACATCCGGTGTTGTTTCTACGAACGTACTGATTCCTATTTCCACTTACAAATCCCCCTTAACTATAATTTTCTCTTCGAGTTGTTTGTTTGATTATAACACAAGTTACGGTCAAGTATAGCTAGGCATTAATGCCTAGCTCCAGCTTGTCCAAAAACCTATTCTTAAAATTTGCAGAACATCACTGACAAATAGAGGATTTTGATGAAATATGTTGAAATGATCTAAAACAAGTAGCTTTCATGCTTGATATAGGAGGGACATATGCTTCAAAGAAACAAACACAAAAATTCCATAACGAAACAAACCTTCAACCCTGTTCGGGGCTCCTTAAAAATCGCCGTAATATATTTTATTGTAGGGTGCTTATGGATCCCCATAACAGATAAGGCCGTTTCCGCTTTTACGCGAGATCCGGAGTGGATAAGACTTATTAATATAATTAAAGGCTGGTTCTTTGTCCTCATAACAGCTTTGCTTATCTTTGCATTAATTCTAGGTACTCTGAAACGGATTAAAAGGATTGAGAAGAAACTGGATCTTGCCTATAGGGATAGGGTGTGCGCCCACGAAAATTTAGAAGCCGCCTATGAGGAAATCACAGCTACGGAAGAAGAACTCAGACAGCAATATGATCAGCTTATTGAGAATCAAGAGAAGCTAACCCTGAATGAAGAAAGAATGCATTACCTGGCGTATCATGATCTATTAACCGGCCTGCCTAATAAATTAGCTTTTTATGAGAATGGGCCTCGCATTTTGAAACTGAACAACATTGCAGCCTTAATGTTCATCGACATTGATTACTTCAAATATGTTAATGATACGATGGGCCATGAATTTGGCGATAGGCTAATTGTTAAGGTTAGTGAGAGGTTGGTGTCCCTGGTTGGGAGCAGTGGTGAAGTGTATCGTTTCGCCGGGGATGAATTTATCGTTCTTTTATATTCTATTGAGAACAGTCAGTGCATAACTAGCGTAGCCTCCCACATTATTGCCGGTTTTAAAGATGCGATTGAGATGGACGACAGTCTGTTGCATGTTAGCCTAAGCATCGGAATCAGTACTCACCCTGATCATGGCAGTAATATTATGGAGCTCCTTAAATCCGCAGACATCGCTATGTATAAAGCTAAAGACGCCGGCAAGGGCCAAATTATTGTGTTTGATCAACCGTTGAATGATACCTTCACTGAGCGAATGAACATTGAGAAGCAGTTATACAGTGCTTTAGAGAACAATGAGCTGGAAGTATTCTATCAACCCCAGATTGATCTGACTCAGAATAGGGTGACAGGACTAGAGGCTCTTATGCGCTGGAACAATCCTATACTAGGCATGGTACCTCCAGACAAGTTTATCAAAATAGCAGAGGATTCCCATCTCATCATTCCTCTTGGAGCGTGGGTGCTCAGAACAGCCTGTACCTTTTTGAAAAACCTTCATGAACAAGGATTATCACATCTAACGATGTCTGTTAACATTTCAATGCTGCAGCTACTGCAAAGCGACTTCAATGAGCTAGTTCTTGACACCTTGCAAGCTTCCGGGCTAGAGCCTGAATACTTAGAGCTAGAGATTACAGAGAGTGTTCTGGTTGAATCCTACGAATATGTGAGCAGTAAGCTGACTGAACTCAGAGCCCACAATATCAAAATTGCATTGGACGACTTTGGTACCGGGTATTCCTCCTTAAGTTATCTTACACACATGCCGATCTCTACTTTGAAAATAGACAAGTCCTTTATTGATTCCATTCGAACAGGGACACATCAAGCCGTTCTCGTTGAACAAATTATTATGATTGGTAAACGCATGAATATGTGTGTGATTGCAGAAGGTGTGGAGCAAACCGTACAACTCGATTATCTACAAGAGCAAGGCTGCGATAAAATTCAAGGTTACTTGTTCAGTAAGCCACAGTCCGCACAGAGTGTAAAAGAGCTGCTAACCGAGTGGGAGAAGGTTTCGAGCTTAAATGAATAAAGATGAACCTATTTTTTTATATAAGAAGGTGTTACCTAATTGAATGTCATGACATGGATTGACCTATCATTATTCTTCGTTCTGTTCGCTCTATTCATCTACATATTTATTTCCGTAACAATCACTAACTTACATAAGGTGTACTTGATTTTTCATTTTACTATGATGCTATGGCCTTTCTGTCAATTTGCTCTCAAAACTACAGCGGATCCCGATGTTCAATTATTTTATGTGAAGCTCGCTTTTATTGACTCGATCCTGTTAACGATTGGATGGCTTCTTTTTACGATATTCCTCACTGGTAAATCATACCTCCTTCGAAAAAAGAAAACTCTGATCCTATACATTGTGGCAGCATTCATCTTAATAGGCGTGATCGTCAATCCGAAGCAAAGCTTTGTACTGCCTATGCATGGTGGATATGTTGAAAGATCCTATGGACCGCTTTTTTGGCTGTTTATTCTCTTCTTAATCACCACCATTATTTTTTCTCTGTATATCATCTATTCAGCGCTTATATCAAACGCCACCCAGCGGATCAAAAAACAGGTTACTCATGTACTCAAGGGTGTACTAGTGTTGACTGTATTTGTATTACTGGATGTCTTTCTTAATGTGGTGCTGTTTAAATCTCAGCCGGTGATTCCCGGGATGACCTCTCTGGGGATACTAATCTCTGCTATCTTTTTCGTCATCGCCATTCATCGCGATAAAATATTTGATCTCGTAACCATCGCCCATCAGGATATCATTGACACACTCACACTAGGTATTCTTGTACTGGATGATAACGAGACTGTGGTAGAGATCAATCGATCGCTTTTGCCAAAAATCAACCTACAGATCGGTGATCGCTTCGACTTATCGGCGCTAACACCTATGGAGCAGACTGCCAGCGCTTTCCGATTGTTTCAACATACATATCTTAAACAGCCCATGGAGAGAACCGAAGTTGAAGTATTCTACACCTCGCTCCAAGCATACATCAATATTACAGCGGCACCAATTGTCGTAGGCGAGATCATGGTTGGACGGATTCTCACTTTTCAGGATAGAAGCGAGCTGCATCGCCTCATTGCTGAGACTAATCATCAGAACGAGATCCTGCAAGAGCGTAATCTGGCATTAATTCAAATCCAAAATAAGCTTTCTCAGACCAACCAAAAACTTAAGCTGATGGCCATAACCGACAGCTTAACAGGTTGTTATAACCGTCATTACTTAACGCAGCACTTAGAGCATGAGATCATAGAAAACATGATATTGAAGCAGCCCTTTGCCATCATTCTACTGGATATCGACTTTTTCAAAACGGTGAATGACAATTACGGCCATTTAGTCGGCGATGTTGTAATTTGCAGTACGGTAGAGGTCATTAAGCAATCGCTGAGGGAGACGGATATTCTGGCACGGTATGGCGGTGAAGAGTTTATCGTCTATTTACCAAATACGAACCATACACAAGCAAACCGCTGGGCAGAGCATATTAAGTTCATGATAGAGGCCAATAAAGTACATGTGGATGAGGTAGCTCATTCTGTATCCATTACTGTAAGCATGGGGCTATTGTCTATTAATAATTTTGCGGAGCAGTATACAGAAAGCCCGACCAATCAACTAAATGATTTATTCGAATCTGTGGACAAAGCCTTATATCAAGCCAAAAATGCAGGACGAAACCAAATTGTTGAGATCATAAGATGACGCGTGTTCAAATACTGTCACAAAAAAAGAATCAGCCTACTTCTATCGAAGGTAAGCTGATTCTTTCTTTTTATATCTTTTTAACAAATTCAGATTTTAATTTCATAGCTCCAAATCCGTCAATTTTGCAATCAATATCATGATCTCCGTCCACTAAACGGATGTTTTTAACTTTGGTACCAATCTTCAGAACGGATGAGCTTCCTTTTACCTTAAGGTCTTTGATTACAGTTACTGAGTCACCGTCGTTTAATACATTGCCGTTGGCATCTTTGATAACCTTTTGATCTTCACTATTCTCAGACTCTGATTCTAATGTCCACTCATGTGCACATTCCGGGCAAACTAGTAGACTTCCATCTTCATAAGTGTACTCAGAATTACATTTCGGGCAGTTTGGTAAATTAGACATCGTTTCATTTTCTCCAATCGTAGTTCAAATTCTAGCTCTCTTACGGCTAACCTATAAAAGTATATTTCATATCCAGTAAGGATTCCACTATTTCGAAACAGTAATTTTGCTCTACACTTCCTAATTCCCGCATACAATAGACTACTAAATATTATCTTGTATATACTTTCACAATTGACTATGATAATAATGTCAAATTTTCATGTAAATACATAGGAGAGTGAACAATGATTAGTCAAAGAAGTGTCGCATTTTCCATTATATTGTCATTAATTACATGTGGAATATACGGAATATTTTGGTTTATTGTTCTAACCAATGACGTAGGGAAGCTAAGCGGAGACTACACATTTACAGGAGGAAAGCATTTCCTTCTGACATTGATTACTTGCGGGATATGGAGCCTTGTTTGGGCCTATCAGATCGGTAAACATGTTGCAGAAGCTCAAAGACAACGCGGCCAACTCGTATCCGATAATTCAGCTCTTTATGTGATCCTTACAATCTTTAGTTTTGGTATTGTCACATACGCTTTGGTGCAATCAGATGTTAATAAATTGGTCTAATTTAACCAATTATAAGAGGACACACCCTAAACTATTTTGGAGTGTGTCCCTAAGTCTCCTAGGCTTACTCTATTTCACCGTATGGATGCCCTTAACCAATATGGGTATACCTTGTTTATTTCATGAGTGGACTGGATTTTATTGTCCTGGATGTGGAATCACAAGAGTTATTCTATCCTTGTTGAGATTCGACTTCGTTCAAGCGTTCAGATTTAACCCGTTGCTATTTGTTCTAGCACCTCTGTATATGCTGTACTTGTTCACTGAGAAAAAGCGTATCCAGCCTCTTAGCCATGTAATTATGGCTGCGATGTTGATCCTGACTGTTACATTTGGAGTACTGAGAAATTTCCCGCTATTTGATTATTTGGCCCCTACAGTAATTCGTTAGCATCTACAACGGATACATCATAGCTTGAAGCCGCACAATCGCCTGGGCCCGGTCAACCACCTCTAATTTGCTATAAAGATTGCTAATATAATTACGCGCTGTTCCCTCCGCGATATGCAGTGTATCGGCAATTTCGCGGTTATTGAGTCCCCGGATAATGAGCTGCGCCAGCTCCTCTTCTCGTTCTGTCAGACTCATACCACCCCTATTGGAGCTTTGCCAGTGTTCATACTCTTCCGTCAATCTATTCATCCTCGTCGCCAATTTGGCTGCTACCGGGGCTGGCAGAATAAATTGCCCTGATATCGTATCACGGATCGAGGCAATCATTTTGTCTGCATCCATATCCTTCAGCATATAGCCGCTTGCTCCGAATGCCATGCCCTCAACAATATAATCGGTCTCTATAAAAGTGGTCAAAATCAGAATGAATATATCCGGACGAATCTGCTTGATTCGTTTTAATGCACTGATCCCGTTCATAATTGGCATTTGAACATCAAGCAGTACCAGGTCGGGCTGGAATACTTCCACCATCTCACAGGCCTCTTCCCCGTTCTTGGCAGCACCGACTACCTCCATATCATCCTCCAGATCCAGAATGGTGCGGAGTCCTTCACGCGTCAACAATTGATCATCGGCAATTACAATCTTTATCTTATTCATTTTCTATTCCCAACCCTTCGCATGGGCAGATCAATCTCCAGTAGACAGCCCTCATTCATTTCTGAATCGATGGATAAGCTGCCTCCCAGTTGCTCAACCCGTTCTTTCATCGTCCTTAGTCCAAAACCCATCACTATTTGACTATCTCCTGACCCACGATCTTTGAGCCTAAACTGTAAATTCGCTCCGACAGATTCCAGACTAAAATGGAACTCTGTACTCTTACCATGTCTGATTCCATTCGTTAGGCCCTCCTGCAAAGCATGATAAATGGCCTTTTTATAGGCTGTTGACATGGCGTCCGGCAGATCATAAATAATGGCATGAATGACAACGCCTGCATTACGCTCTGTATCACGGATCAGTTGCTTCAACATGACCGTTAGATCGGAATACTTGTCCTCCTTCAGCATATGGACAGATCCGCGGATTTCATTCAAGCTATGACGGACAAGATCCTGTGCCTCAACCAGTCGCTGAACGCCGCTATCTATATCTTTCTTCTGGAGCAGACGCTTTCCAGCCTCAATTTGAAGAATCGTTGATGTGAGTGTATGCCCAACAATGTCATGAATCTCCTGAGCGATACGATTTCGTTCCTCATAGACTGTGGCTTCAGCCAAAGCTGCGGACGTCTCACGCATCGAACGCTCCAGGTCACGGGTTCTTTCTGTCACTTGATCCTCTAAATTTTTCTTAAGATATTGAATCCCCGAATATAGCTTGGCATTGGCAATAGAGATGGCACATTGAGAGCCAAGCAGCTTGAGCACGTCAAGCCTACTCGGTGTAAATACACCTGGTGATAGGTTATTCTCCAAATAGAGCAAGCACACTAATTTATTCTGATTCATGATAGGAAGACAAAGAACTGATTTCAGTCTATTCTTCCTAACGTAAGCGTTACGTGCAAATATTCCCTCACTGAGCGCATCATGTAATACAACCTGCTCCTGTGTTCTTGCCGCGTAGGCTATAATCGCTGCCGGAACAAGATCTGACTCTTCCCCGAGAGGAACGGATTCGATATGCAGGGCTTCCGATGTCCCGTGGGCCTCAACCATCCATCTTCCTTCATGATCAAAAATAACCGCCCCATATTCGGCTCCAGCATTGTGGAGCATAATCCGCATCAGCGTGCCCAATAATCGGCTCATTTCCATCTCACCCGACAAAGCTTGTGCAGACATCACCACAGAAAGGGAATCGACCCGGTCGAGTCCGGGCTCACGTTTAATATGCAGCAGATTGCTGTGCTGCTGCTCAAGGTCAGCCGCTTTAGCCTTTGCGCCCCATTGCAGATAAGCCTCGTAGGCTTCAGTCATATAGATTCTTGCTAGATGCAATTTGCCATGACGAAGTCCATACTTGCCGTAGCACTCCGCCGCCATAGCTAAATCGTGAATATGGCCGTTGATACGAGCAACCTCAATAGATTGCTCATACAAGGCTTCAGCTTGTCGTGGATCTCGCGATAGGCGAATCAGCTCAGCCTTCATCAACAGATATTTATGCTCATAATTTACCGGGCAACGCTTAGCAAGCTTTTTCATTTTCTTCAGGCAACTGCGCATTTTTGCCCGATATATACGTTGCTCTTCAGCGTTATATTCCTCATACAACTGAGCCCAGACTAAACATTCATACATGATCTGCATGGGACTGTCTAAACCATCTTCACGTGATTTTATAATGGCAGCTGATTTCGCTAATGCCTCACTAGCTTCGCGGTAATCCCCAAATATATAACCTGTTAAATATTGATATATCCAGACCATTTCTTGTATAAAATTAAAGGTATCTCCATGAACCGACTGTGCAAAATCAGGTTCGCTAATCTCTGCAATGTTAAATGGATCATCTACAGAGCGATAACCTGTCAATCGAACTAGAGTAGCTACAGCTATGATAGCCTGCTTACAATGAAGACTGTTGTTATGGCGCAGCAAATCTCCGGAATGCGCAATTAATCGATCATAGATATCGTCTAACGGATGTCCAAATTGTAAGAGGGAGGCACAGTTGATTAACACACTTTGGTTACCCTTCCATAAGTCACCTGATTCCAGTCCCACTTTTCCTGCTTTCTCGGTAAACGTACGGAGCATAGCTGGATCATAATGCCGCCAGCTATCGTAGCACATAGCGAACGCAGCTAAGGTTGTCATATGCACTTTCGGATAGGGTTCTGATAAGCTGCACGCCAACATGGCCCATTTAAATGTTTCTTCATCATTCCGGAAGTAATAGTATTGAAACATTGCATAGCCTATGAATCCAATGGAAGCCTGCGGAGTCATCCCATAATCGAGTGTCAATTCAATCATGGTGAAGGAAGAAGCGAGCCACCCATCCCGGTTGACATAGAAACAGGCATTGCTCGTATGTTCTAAAGTGGACATTGCGACTCTACGAGCCTCGTCCGTCATCGGCGGTAAGAGGTTCAGCGATTCGAGTGAGACCTTCTGTAGTCTGCGACGCAATCTTAACCATTGAAGCGTCAATTGAACATAGCTAGGATCAAATTGATGGCTCACTTTCAATAACGATAATGTATGTCGACCTAAGGAGATAACTTCTTCATGGTTATCATTACTTGCTTCCAATTGAACCTTCATCGCGTAGATGTAAGCCTTATCTGTATTTGTCGCAGCTTTATGGATTAACAGATGAAATAATTCATTCGCCTTATCAAAATGTGAACATAAGTATTCAAGCTCGGCCCTCTCCCGAAATACCCGGAAGGTTAGTCCATAATGCTCCTCCCAGCTCTGCTCCTCTAACATCGCTGTCGCCTGAAGCATATATTGTAAGGCTGTCTCATGTGCGGTGGTTTGCTTTGCACTTATCCCTGCCCTTAAGTTCAGTTCTACCAGTTGAAGCCTCTGCTCCGGGCGATCTATCCACACAATCGCCTGATTCAAATGATGGACAGCTTCAAATAGGACTGTTCCTTCATTAAGAGAGCTGCGGTCTAGCAATAACATCCCAATCCTCCAATGCAGCTCTGGGCGCTCCTCTTCGGGAACAAGCGCATAAGCCGCCCGATGAATACGGTTGTGTTGGAATTTAAAATGCGTATGTGCCTCTCCGTTAACAGGTTGTAGCAAGCGTCCATTTACCGCAACTGCCAATGCTTCAGTCAATATCTCTATCGGAATCTCCATAATTTCGGCAAGCATTCCCACATCGAACAGGCTGCCCAGTAAAGCGGCTCTACTAAGTGCATGTACCGTCTGATCGGGAAATTGCTGTAATTTACTTGAAAGATATGCTGCTGCATTATCGGGAACATTCAATTCAGTAATACGCTGGAGGTCCCATTTCCAGCTTCGAATATCCTCGTCAAATACCACTCGCTGATCATCAATCAAATCCTGAAGGAATTGCTTAATAAATAATGGATTCCCATCTGTCTTATGCAGAAGTACCCGCGCTAGCTCCTCCAAGTCAGCAGCCTCGTAACGCATAACATCCAATAGCAGTTGTTTTATATCGGTGAGTTCAAGCGCCTGTAGAGAAATTTTACTCATCACTACGTTGCGGTCTATCAAGTGCTTTTCCAGACTACTGAGTGGGTGCAGCCTCGTAATTTCCCGATCACGATAAGAAAGAACGATTAGCAGATGACTCGTGGCCGTGTCCTCTATAAGTGAAGTGAGATATTGCAGCGATGTTTCATCGGCCCATTGCATATTGTCCAATATCAAGATCAAAGGATGATCCTCATGAGGAAAGAGTTGAATAAATCGGCTCATGATTAATTGAAATCGATGCTGAGCTTCCAGCGGCGGCAACGGAGGCACGGAAGGTTGCGGGCCAATCAAAAGCTCAAGCTTAGGGACAAGTTCGATCAGCAGTTGCCCGTAACCATCTACAGCTTGTAAAATACGCAGCTTCCAAACCTCCACCTGCAGCTTCGTTTCCATCAGCAGTTGACTGACCAATTCTTCTATCACTTGATGCCAGATGCCATAAGGGAGTGAGGTATGTAGTGATTCGAATTTGCCTCTGGCGAAAAAACCATCCGAAGAAATCGAATTTCTAAGCGTTTCTTTTAAAAAGGTTGTTTTACCGATACCACTCTCACCACTAAGCCAGACCGTCTTTACAGCACCTTGTGATGCTCGTTTCAGTGCTTCTCGTAAGCTTAGTTTCTCAAAATGTCTCCCGTAGAATCGTTCTGGTACCATCCAGCGTTCCGGAATATCCCAGCTTCCTAACAGGAAGGGCTCGAGGTACCCGAATTGTTGTAGGTGGGATAGACATTCCTCAAGATCTGACTTGATTCCAAAAGCACTGGCATATCTCGCATCAGGCATTTTCTCCATGCATTTACCAACAATGTCAGAGACAGTTAGAGGGATAGTGGAAACCCTGCGATGTAAAGGCTCAGGTGTATCTGCAAGATGACGATATACAATATCAACAACATCATGAAGCTCAAAGGGGCGGCTGCCTGAGAGACACTCATACATAAGGACTCCAAGCGAATAAAAGTCAGATCGATAGTCCGGGTTCAACCCAGTTCGACCCGTTTGTTCTGGCGATATATAAGGAAGCAAGGCATCCGGTCGCCCGCTTAAGGGTGATAATGGACTGGTGTCACTTTCCGTGGAGCACATTCGTATATCGATAAATTTCACTTCAAAAGTAACAGGATTGACGATTAGATGAGCGGGGGTTAGTTCATTTAGTGTTATTTTCTCACGATGAATTTGCATAAGGCAATCAGCAACACCGATAGCGATCCGAAGCAGCACTGGAAGCTCCAGTGATTCAGGTGTACGTAGTATCTGATCCAGCATACGCCCCTCTATATCTTGTAAGAGAAGGACTGGTCGATCCGGCGTGATCTCCAGACTATACGCCTCGATTGCTCCACGACCGCTAAGTCGCTTAAGCATGTCATACTCATAACGAAAAGCATCGACCATAGCAGATCCTGGATACTCACCTGTAGTTGTCTTGGCGATAACCCTATGGCCATCTTCTTGACGTTGGAGTCTGTACAGCCTGATATCTGAGATAGTCTCTATCAGATCTAACGTTTGGTATCCTGAAAACTCAAACATGAACAGCACTCCCTAGTTACAATTAGGTAGACAGAATACACAATATCGCAAAGTATTTATACTCATTATATCATCTGATCTCGCCGTACTACTCTATGTTATATTTAGTTCTACCATTAGTTGTTTGATATAACCTCCTAGAACTTTAGGAGGTATCCCAAGAGCTATGATCTGGCTGCTGGGACACCTCCTCGTATTAAGACTATGGTTATATTTCTACTCATAAGACATTTCGTATTTCGTCAGCCCTATTGCGTTTGCGTACAGTGCTGCCTGTGTCCGGTCATTAACCTGTAGCTTCGCTAAAATCTGGCTGACATGCTTCTTCACTGTAAATTCACTGATAAAAAGATGTGTAGCAATCGTTCTGTTGCAAGCACCTTGTCCAAGTTCAATCAGTACTTCCTTCTCTTTCGGTGTCAATTCATCCGTCGGACTGCTGCCGCTAATACGCATCTTTTCTTCCATTAAGCCAGGATCGTAATACTTTCGCCCTTTATGCACCAACTGGATAGCAAAGAGTAATTCCTCCGGCAATGCCTCTTTTAGGACATATCCATCTACCAGCACTTCTTCAGCCCTCAAAAAATTCTCTCTGCTCGCAGAGGAAGTCAACAGAATGAACTTACTGACAATGCCACGGGCACGTGCTGTCTTGATGACATCCAATCCCGATTCATCAACAAGCTTAAGATCAATGAGAACAATATCCGGATTTGTCGCTTCAATCACATCAAATGCTTCTTGACCATTTGTAGCTTCA
Organism: Paenibacillus sp. RS8; assembly: GCF_041956825.1. Classification (NCBI taxonomy): domain Bacteria; kingdom Bacillati; phylum Bacillota; class Bacilli; order Caryophanales; family Paenibacillaceae; genus Paenibacillus; species Paenibacillus sp. RS8. The sequence goes on from NZ_CP168131.1 coordinate 1,331,757, forward strand.
CCAGCAAATTGCACATCTGGCTGCATTGAAATGACAGATGCCAGCCCTCTTCTAACTAAAGGATGATCATCTACAATAACGATTTCCATAGATACGCCTCCCTCTAAACCTCATGACATTCTTAATTCTCCGTATCAAATCTACTTAGGATACCGTCCAATTAACGTCTGCTCGTTTGGCCCCTTCCATCTTGAGCAAGATTTCCGGCTTAAATCCAATAGCCCCTGCAAGTAAAAGCGTAGGAAGGGTACTTATCATCGTGTTATAGCTTGTCACATTTTCGTTATAGATACGTCTGCTGGCAGATAGGTTTTCCTCTAAGATATAGATCCTTTGTTGCAATTTGATAAACGGATCGCTTTCCTTAAGCTCTGGATAATAGTCTGCCTGAACATTGATCGAATGAATATACTTTTCCATTTCCACATATCTAATCAGCTTCTCAACCGGAAGATGATCATCACTTAAACTAGCACGCATTCTATGTACAAGCGCCAATGTTTCGTGTTCATGTTTAGCATAAGAAATAACCATCTTCGCAACTTCTGTTAATGCCTCAACCCGATTTTGTAAATAACCTTCGATGGTAGCAAAAGATTCTCTCACACGATTACGCATGCTTAACAATCGAGTATACGCAGCCATTAAATAAGCCCCGATTATAACAACGATGGTCAATCCGATTCCTAACATCTGCATCACCTCTAGTATATTTGATTGAATGGGCTGGAAGAGTTGGACCATCGGATTCATTATAATTAAAAGACATGTTCGGTTATAGTGAGCGTTGTCATCACTTCTGTCATATTACAAAATGGATAATTTTATAATATAAGGATTTAAAAGGGGTTTCCAAATCTTGCCCACCCCACTTTTTCCACACAGCAGAGCAGAAGCTATAGCGTGAAACTTATACATTTTTATATCTCAATAAAAAACAGGCGAATCATGGTTGAACACACCACAATTCGCCTGTTTTCTTTTGCCTATGGGATTTATTTGTTATCAATAAAAGAAATCAATTGCACAAGATTACCTGCAACTTGGTAAGTTAACCCCAACATGTAAGTTCCCTTCTCCTCGTTCGATAGGTCTATAGTGAACACATCCGGATTAGCTGCCCATTCATTCACATCAAACATGATTTCTTTAAATGTTCCAGTGTTTCTGACACCAGCCGAACTAGGGATCACTTTGCTGCCATCGATCCCTTTCACCGGATTGATAAATTCAACTACAGGTCCCTTTAATTGTCCTACCTCTACCATTTGAGGATCGGCCAATAAGCTCGTAAGTTTAGTTAGTCCTTGTAGCGGGGAGAAATCAGTGATTTCATTTCCAGTGATATCTAGCGTCTCAAGATTCTTAGCATACTGTAGACCTTCCAAAGATCTGGCTCTTCTGGTTTCGCTGGTTAACGTCGTAAGGTTATACATGTCACCTAGCGTTAGGTCTCCAGATACGCCTAATGTGGTCTTGATCGAAGTACTTAGATAAGGATCTGCAATAGTAATGACTTGCGTAAGGTCTATTTCGGTCAGACCTTCTATTGCTAGTTGTAACGCCGCTACTGCTGCATCTACTTCACTTTGTGTGACAGCAGAATTAGCCAAAGCCGCTTCTGCACCCGTGAGGCTGGCCGTAAATACCGCTATACTCTCAGCCGTGAAGCCATCTAGAGAGATTGCTTTAGCCGCTGCAATCGCTTGTTCCAGATCTCCAGTGAACAGGTGATCTCCATTCGCGAAATGTAGTTTGGTTCCCCCCCATGTGGCATGGTCAGATCCGTTTCCATTTCCGCCGTCCGTAACGACTAATTTCAGCTCCTTGGCTCCGTTAATATCCAACTCGATGAATTTCTGTGGATCTCTGGAGCCCATGACACCACTATCGAATCTCTTCTCTCCATCCACAAATACTTCAAAGCTCACCGAACCGACAGAACCGTACATTTGTCGATCTACACCCACATAGGAAGTGAAGTAGTCCGCGTTCTTATCGCTTAGATCGTATACAATCGTCGAGTTAGAGTGCGCTCCAATCCCTCTTTCGTAGGACACTATTTGATTGCCCTCGCCTGTTAATCTCAGTGCATTGGCACTAATTGATTTATCCTTCAAAGGTGCAGTATAGCTGTTCTGAGTAGAATTCCAATCATAATCCGTCAGATACGTAAAGTCCGTCATGTCTACTACGGCTATTGTTCTAGTCTTGGTAGTCGTATTTCCATCACTATCGGTTACTGTGTAAGTGATCGGATACTTTCCAGCTCTGCCCCATTTAACTTGATCTTCACCCGTAACCTTTACTTGAGCCGTCAAGTCACCATCTTCTGAATCCGTTGCCGAATAATCTGCACTTACTGCTATTTCCTGTCCTACTTTAGTGGATACAGATTTAGCTATGGTAAGCTCAGGCGTACTATTCAGAATCATAAACTTCGCATCCGCGAAATCGCCGTGATCTGAAGCATTTCCGTTACCTGCATTATCTAACACCAATTTCAATTCATTTACACCCTTTACAGGGATTCGGGCTAATTTAGCTTCCGAGCCAAATTTCATCAGTCCGCTATTATACACTTCTACCCCATCAGCGAAGATTTTGAAGATCACACTAGAGTTGCTTTGCTCTGGGATATTTCGATCAACCCCTACATACGTTTCAAAATATTCGAAATTAGCACCCTCCAGATTATACACGATTTCAGAGTTAGCATGCGTTCCTAAGCCCTTCGCAAACTCTTTGGTTACACCATTTACAAGTAGCTTAATCGGGTTGTTAGTACTTGCCTTATCCTTACGAACTACATTATAATCCGTTCTTGCCGACTGCCAAGCTATATCACTCAAGTATTTACTAGCGCTGTAAACAACTATTGTTCTAGTCTTTACAGCTGTATTCCCATCCCGATCTGTAACTGACAGTTCGACGTTGTAGGTGCCTGTTTTGCTTGAAGTAAACCCGTTCGGTTTTACTTCAACCGCTCCAATCAAGTTACCATCTTCCGTATCAAAGGCAGTCACATCGGTCAAAGCATCAAATTCACTGTTCAACTTCACGAAAGTTGTCTCTTCCGGCACTGTGATAATCGGTTTGCTTGAAGTATTCGTAAACTTTGCATCCGCCCATACCGTATGATCTGAAGCATTACCGTCTGTAGCATCTGTGGTAACCAGCTTCACTTCGCGCGCGCCTGTCACTGGTATTTTCACGAATCCATGCTCCGTTCCTGCCCGGAAAACATCGCTCGCGAATTTCTTCTCACCATCTACATACACTTCAAAGGTTGCAGAAGATGGCTTTCCTTTCATCGCTTGATCGATTCCGATATAGCTTTCAAAGAAGTCATATCCTTTGCCCTCAATATCATAAACAACTTCAGAGTTGGCATGAACACCAATTCCTTTGGCATAAGTCGCAGCTAGCCCTTGTCGAACAAGGGTGATGATTCCACCAGAAACGGCTTTATCTTTCTTTAATTCACCCCAACCAACAACGACTGATTTGGCATTAAGGTCTGAGATATAAGCATAGTCACTCGTTACCGTAACCTGTGTAGTTTTAGTTTCTGTAACCCCTTCGTTCTTCACTTCATATACAACTTCGTAGTCACCTTTTTGTGTTACATCAACGGTATTTGATTTCAGGGTAACATCAGCAGTAATATCGTTGCCTTGATAGTTAGCCGCTTTTACATCCTTCATCGGGTCAAAGGCTTGATTAAGCTTTAATGTAATTTGATCTTCAACAGACAGGGCTGGCTTGAAGGCTTTAACCTGCACTGGTTTCAATGCGATCAGCTTCTTATCATAACCAACAATCTTGTACGTATAATTGACGCTGCTATCTACGTTCGTGTCCACGAACTGGTCAGTCCCGGTAAAACCAACCAACACATCATTTCGATACACTTCATACCCTAAGAAATCTTTCTTCAGATCCTTATTCATACTAAAGCTTAATGTGTTCGATTTAGCTGTAGCGTTAGGTGTGATATTAACCTTTATGGCAACATTCTTATCTGCTATTCCTGTGCCCTCATAATGAACCACCGAGTTATTTAAATACCATAGCTTTTTCGGTGCTGGATATTTAGCCAGCTTCTCTTTCGTTTCTGGATTCACAGTGAAGCCATGTCTGGCAAAATAGCTGCTTAAATCCAGCCCCAACACTTCGGAGGAGAACTCTACTAAATACTGTTGCTTGGAATTGTCACCGTTAGGAAGGGATACCTTTCGCTCGCGGTACAGCTTGGTCAGTTCGGTCCAGTAACCAGGGTGCGCCAATTCCAACTGCCAGTAGGCACCGAGCTGTGCAAATAAGCCCTGCTGATTCATAACCACTTTATTTTCTTCGAGGACATATTTATAAATATCACTCTCAAAAGGAATACGAGTATCAATAGAATCCGCATAGACTGACATCAACATAGACACCATATTATTAGTTACTTCACCATATTCCCGTTCACCCATAGCCAAGCGATGCCCAATTTCATGATTCAATCCCCAACCTGGATAGACTTTGTTAAAATCACCTAACATCGTCGCTACGGTCCCAATTTGTATCCCAGTATGATCTCCCGCGGCATACATTGCACCATAAGGCTGCATCAATCGAATATTTTCACGAATTAGCTTGGCATCATGAATCTCGCTGCTGCCATCCAAGCCGTAGAAGTCAAAGATCGTCTTCATCCAAGTATCATAGCCGGTTACGGTATTCAGTGGATTGTTTTCTTGTGTAATAAACTTGTTATAGGCTTCTGTAGCCGTTCCTGTAAAAATAACATGATCGCTGACCATTTCTACCACATCAATAAGCTTGCGATCTTGAACATTCGGATGTGCTGCCTTATCTTCATCTAATTTTTGTTTGTAGGTGGTTAGGAAGGCTTTGAATTGTTCTGGATCTGTGGTCTTTGTCATCATAGGGATCTTCGTAAGCCCCTCAAACCGGATCAAAGGTGCTTTCCCTTGTTCTTCAGCTGTATATGGATTGACGATATACACTGTACCGCCCTTAGTCACATCATGTGCATAATAACTATTCGTCGCAAACTCAGGAACGGTTATAGTGTTTTTACCAGGACGTAATTGCACGCTTCTAGCCCAAACATTCCAAGCCGCCTCTTGTTGCGAAAATACTATTGCAGGTAATTTATCAGTAGAAGCTGCATCTACATAAATATTGATCGTATCTCCAGGCATTGCAACGAGTCCCGTAGGTTGGTTGTTCGTACCGAAACCAATTCTCAGGTTTTGCTGTGCATGCTTTTTCATATCCCCACGCTGTTCAGCCTCAATAATGGTGCCTTCGGTTTGAACTTCACCATTTACTAGCTTCTTAGCCAAATCCAATGAGTCTTTAAGGATTGGATAGAGCGGATGTACTTTTGCCGCCTCTTCTAATTCATTGATTGCATTGGCGCTATTATAAGCAGGAACAACCGCACTCATCGTTCCATCTGTGAAAATACCATTCACAGCTTCGCTTACTTTATCCTCTGTATAAAATCTAAATTCAGCCGCAAAAGGTCTGTTAATATTGGCTTTTGTGAACTTGAATTTCAATCTTTTAAACTTCGTAGGCTCGAATTTAAACTCCAGAAAGTCGTTCGTACTAGTCGCGGTTCCGCTAGATACGAGCTGAAAGGTCTCTCCCTTACTCGTCTCTGATGCATAGATTTCAAAAGCTTCTGGGAACCCTTTGCGATTATCTCTAGCCAGGAAAGCCACTCTGTCTAATACTTTGGCCTGTGCTAATTCAAACACGACTTCATTCGTGAAGCTGTCGTCATTATTTTTGTTCGTTTCCCAATGTGTATTCGGCAGATCATCGAGCATGTATTCCGGTTTCGTACCTGGGTAGCTTCCACCATTCACCGTTACTTTTGATACGTTTGAGTTTGGCATTCTGTAAGCTTCGCTATAGGCATTTTCATATGCTGTGCCATACCCCTTTAACTTCGAAACCTTAGCTGCCGTTTCCTCTACTTGATGGTTTTCCAGAAGCACCTTTGCATTCTCTATATCTGCTTGAAACTGCGTGTACAGTGGATGTAACTGCACTTCTTGTTCTAAAGCGGTTAACTTCTCTACCGTATTAAATGCTGCACTAACTTGACTCAAGGTATCATCTGTAAATAAGTTTTTCATCTTTGCCGATATGGCATCTTCTTTGTAAAAAGAAAATTCAGCCGCACTCGCCCAATCCTGGTTAGCTTTTTTGTAGACAAATTTAAGTCTCTTGAAAGCTGTAGGTGCAAACTCAATCTCCACAACATCTCCTGCTCCGCCTTTATATTCTCCAGAGGATATTAGTGTAAAATCGCCTGCATCCGTAGTTGAGCCATAAATATCAAATTCCTGAGCAAACCCCTTACCCTTTGCACCGGATTGTCTTGCAGCATATACGATTCTATTTAATTCCGTGGACTCATTAAAAACAAAGACAACCTCGTTCGTAAACGTTGAGCTATTCGGTTTGCCCGTTTCCCAATGCGTACTCATATCGCCATCAATAGCCTTAGCTATTGGTGAACCTGAGTAGTTGCCACCATTATTCGTGATGGATTTAATATTTGCAGGATTCATTTTAAAAACATCGTTATAAGCGCTAAGGATAGCCTTTCCATACAGATCAAACGGAATAACTGACGCACTGCTTAATAGCTCAGCTTTGCTTTGTACTACGCTGTTCACTACACTTACCTTGCTTACATCACTTGCTAAAGCATAACCTGCCTCGCTCGAAAAACTGGCTATCATGGCTGCCGATGTAGCGATTGCAATCATTTTTTTCATCTTTTCTACCCCCAGATGTAATATGAATCTCTTCAGTACCCAAAAATGGGCACAAAAAAAACTACCCCAAAAGAGTAGCTTGATTGCGTATAAAGTCCATAAAAATTAAGACTTAATTTTTATTAAACTTTAACAAGCATAAACGCCCCGACGCCCTTCTAAGGACGATACGCGTTTAAGCGAGAAATATAAGACATTAAGTATAGGTGTATAACTTATACTCACTTATATTTTAACAAAAAGCGTAATACACTCTTTGGCAGCTGGCTGACAATAGTTATAATAACCTTAGTCCCTATAGCTTTGCGTCCCTACATTTCCATAGGTTTGCCTATGAAGTTTCGAATACATTACAAAGAGTAACATAACGCTACATCTGATCGCATGATTAATTGGTATGAAATCCGAATAGGTAATTGCAATTAGTTTTTCTGTTCTGATAGATATTTTTTATTAACTATCCCAGACTATGAATGATACTTTAGAACTGCTTAGCGGCTTAATCTCTTAGCCCAAACAAACGCCGGAACCAATTCCACACATCACCCGTGATCGGAATTAACCCGAAACCATGCTCTCCAACAGCGATTACACCATATGCCCATTGTCCAATAGCTACCGCACCTCCAGCGATTCGCCCTATGGCTATCGCCCCAAACGCCGTATCGCCTATGGCTATCGCTCCCAATGCTTTTTCGGCTATCGCGATCGCTCCCACAGCCACTCCTGCAATCGCAATTGCTCCCGCGGCAAAGCCAAGCCAACTAAGTGCTATCGCTCCGAGCGCTAACCACATCCCCAGTGATATAGCACCTACGGATAGTACACCGACGCTTATTGCACCTATGGATATCAAGCCTATAGCTACATCTCCAATAGCAATTAAACCAACAGCCGTCTTCACTTGTGGCTTGCTTCCGTGACCATACCCCTGACCTGAGTATCGACCTAAATTGCTGCGGATACTTACCACCGGAAATGATGGAGACGGCCATTGATAATCAATTTCCCGTCCACCTAACCCTCTAGAATCCGCCCAGCGCGTGATGTACTTATGCCATTTCATATCCATCCCGTCCCCCTTCTCAATTACCTTAATTATACAACCCCGGGGTTTACCTGTACTCAGACTCTGACCTGAAATCCATCTCATCCTCTAGACGGAGATATGCTCCTTAGGATCACTGTTTGGGAATAGGATCAGGCTTTCCAAATAAATATCCCTGAAACAACTGATAACCACTCTGCTTAAGCCATTCAAAGTCCTCTCTAAACTCCACACCTTCTGCTAAAGGAACGGATTGGATTTCTAAAGCTTTTTGTAAAAATTGTTTAGCTATTTTCTGTTTGTTCAGATCGCTGGACACACCCTGCACATATTTCATATCCAGCTTCATGTAATGGGGTTTAAGCTCCAATAACATCTCGATTGTGCTGAAGCCCTCGCCAACATCATCTAAAGCGTATTCAAATCCCCGATCCTTGTAATATGTCAAAATAGCTTTCAAATGAGCGAGATCATCCACTTTCTCCGTCTCAACAACTTCAAAGACAAAAAGAGACGGATCGACGCCTAATTGATTGGCCAGTTCAACGGTTGATCTTAAGCAGAATTCTGGCGTGTAGATCGACGTTGGGATAAAATTAATAAAGGTTTTTTTATTTAAGGGTGCAGCATATTTTACAGCAGTCATTCTACATAACCGGTCTAAAGCATATAAACGCCCACGATTCCGTGCCGCCGCAAAAATCTCATTAGGATAGATAAGGGACCCATCTTCTTTTTTAAATCTGGATAGGAGCTCGTATGCAAAAATCTCTTCCCGTACGTTCACAATCGGTTGGAAGTGACAAGTAACTAAGCCCTTAGTTATAACCTCATCAATCCACTCCATATTAAGTACAGTGGGTAATTCGGATAGAGGTCTCCATGTTTGGTCATCTATACGGAATTCAAACTGCTCCGACTCCATATGGTCATTACAGAAATCTAGAAAATCCCGCACCCCAGCCTCCTTAATCGTAATCACATTTTTTTCTACCTTATGTATCGTATTACTTCTACTCAAGTGATGAATAACCTCAGGTAAAATCCTTAGATTATGCTCACCATGAGCCTTGATTTCAAAATTCAGCTCTCTTACTACACAATGATTACATGCCACATTCATAACCCCTTTAATAATCAATTCTCTGAAAAAGATCCCGGAACTGCTCGTCTCAATCGAAATCCGTATACTCTAGTAAATACTTCGGGTCTAACACGGTGATCTGCTGATGTTGAATATCAATAATCTTTTGCTCCTGCAGATCTTTAAGCACAAGGGTAGCCGTCTCCCTTAACGTTCCGATCATATCCGCGAACTGCTGATGGGTTAATCGGAGATCAATCATCTGCTTGCCTTGCTCCTCTATTCCGAATCTTTGGTATAGTCTTCTTAGTGTAAAGACCGCACGCGCTCTCGCATCATGAAATTTCATTTCATGTAATAACCGATTCGATAAAAATAAACGGTCCATTTGCAGCAGCATCAATTGCTCCTTAATCAACGGGTAGCTGGCAAGCATCTGCTCAAATGGCTCGCGTTTAATCTCAAATAATACTGTATCGTTCATAGCTACGGCAGATAGCACCCTTACATTGGAGGGATGGATCACTTCCAGATCACCAAAGAAATCGCCTTTTCCAAAAAGATCTACGGTATGCTCTTTCCCCTTCGTAGTGGCGTACACCCTAATAATTCCCGAATAGATAATGTAGGCATGATCCCCTGGATCTGATTCTGCAAACACCAGGGTACCTTTGGAATAGGCCTTATATGTGAACAGTCTTGAGACCGCCTCAATCTCCTTCGGGGTTAACCCCTGAAAGAAGCGAGTCCCCGTCCAAAAAGAAGCTTCCATTTCATTATTCCTTTCTAAAACATTCCATAGTTTTGTATGCCAACATACAGATAATAAATCATCATCCTGTTATTCTATCGTAACGATACCAAAACCAGAACCAATAACAAAGGAGAACCTTCCATGAGATATAATTTTGACGGAAAAGGGCTTACCGAAACGCCAGAAGTCGTGTTTGAGAGCAATCCTCTACTAGAACTGAGCATGTACAACAACCACATTAAAGAGATTCCCGATCAGCTCTTCCTTCATGATGAATTAGAAGTACTAAATTATGCGGGTAATGAAATCGAACGGTTATCCGACAACATCAGTCGTTTAGTTCACTTGCGAATGCTGGATTTAGGCCATAATCGACTAAAAGTACTGCCGGATAGCATTGGCGGACTGCAGGGGTTGGATTCTTTTCTATATCTAAGCAATAATCAGTTCGAACAGCTGCCGGAGCAGCTTTGTAATCTCCAGAAGCTCAAGTATCTGAACGTAACAGATAATCATCTTAAGCAATTACCTACCCATATAGGCGAAATGAGCAGTCTAATTGAATTGCGGCTTTATTATAATCAGCTAGAACGTCTACCTGATTCGATCACACGAATAAAAGGGTTAAGAGAGCTCCATCTGTATGGCAATCAACTGACCGTTTTACCCGAGCATTTGGGTGCTATAGAAGAGCTTCGGATTCTTGATTTAAGTGATAATCGAATCGCTGCACTGCCTTTATCCATTGGTAAACTAAGTAAGCTAAGAAGACTGAACCTTAGAAAAAATAAACTGAATCAGCTGCCTGAGGAAATAGGTCAACTAAGCAGCCTCATAGAGCTTGACCTAAGAGATAATCATCTGCAGGAAATTCCAGATTCCCTGCTACAGCTGGATCGATTAGAGAAGCTGGATCTCAGATGGAATCACAGCTTGAGGGGAACAGACATTGTAGAGCAATTAGAGCAAAGAGGATGTATCGTTTATAAATAGTCACACTGATAAACAAAACAAGGGAACAGACTTGGACCTTTCGCCCAATCTGTTCCCTTTTGTTCAAGCTTAAACTGTATCTCTTAATCGTTCCACAATACTTTGCTTACTTATACTCCGAAAGGCAACATACGGAATAATAACAGACAGGACAAGTAGCGCAGGATATGCCATCAGTAAAGGGATAATGGTGAACTTATAACTGAAGAACCACAAGTTCCCGACCACACCTCCAATAACTCCATAGGAAAAGAGTATACCGAGAACAAGCGAGACAATGATCGTCGCAGCTGCATAATATAGTCCTTCAAAAACTACCATCTTACGTAATTGTTTATCCGTCATACCTATACTTTGCATAATCGCAAACTCTTGTCGACGGGATAGTAGGCTAGTCAGCATGGAATTAATGAAATTCAAAATACCTACCAAACCAATGATCAGGCATAACATTCCACCGACATTGATAAGCATGCTTTGTAGTCCTTTAAAGCTATCTAGTAAGGTCAGCTTAGAGTCATAATTCATAAGAGGCTCAGTATCTTGCGTATAACTCTTCAGAAAGGTATCCATAGCTTGCTCATAGTTTTTCTCAACGTTAAATGCATAAGTCATAACTATAGGCCGTTCAACAATCTTAGTAAATTCATCTGCAGGCAGGTACATCGTAAAACTGCTTCCCCTGCGATTGGTATTCGTATAATAGTCTGTTTTTGCTTTCGCTAGAACTTCATATTCATGCATTTGACCATCTACAGTGATCTGTACCTTCTCCCCAATTTTGTAGCGGTCGACATCCCATTGAACATTATCATGATCATCAGCAGGTAATCCTTCAATGATATATTTTCCCGTCGCAAGCTTGTCTAAATCCAGTTCTCCTTCCACAATGTCAAGCCTTGAGAAAGGCAAATCCTCTAACCCATATAAATCAAGCTGTTGATCATCGCCTTCAGGAAGAAGAAGACTATGACCGGTATAAGCGATTCGATTATCGCCAGTATAGTGAATCTTACTATCACTCAAATTGTAATATAATTTACCGCCCTCTTCGAATCCTGGCTGAGACTTTACGGCATGAATAAAGCTTTCAGATAACTCATCTTCTTCAGAACGAAACATATTCAGATTAAAATAATTGGCATGACCGATCAGGAAGTCCGTATCTGCGAATTTCGAAAGATACTTATCCATATCCATTCCCTTGGAGAGCGTAAATACAGTATTAAGCACTACTAGACTAAGCGAGAGTGACAATACTACTAACAGCGTACGCTTTTTGTTGCGGCTGAGATTAGAGCGTGCCATTTTATGCAGTTTACCACCATCGGTACCCTTCTTACTGGTTTTATGGATATGATCGGTAACCTCACTGTAACGTACCGCCTCCACAGGGGAAACACTACCTGCTATCTTGCCAGGCTTACGAGTACTAATAAATATAGTGATTAGCGCAAATAATGCCGCTCCAATAAATATAATTGGATTCAGAGACACTTCGGCTACTGTGGCCCCAATTTCACTGACTCCTACAATCATTGGTAAACAAGCTTTACCTATGACGAATCCAATTACTAATCCAAAGGGAATACCGATTACAGAAAGCAGTAGTGCTTGCTTAGTAAGCATGCTTTTAATCTGTTTAGACGTTGTTCCAATCGTTTTCAGCAATCCATAAAATTTAATATCCTTAATGACGGAGATTTGAAAGATATTAAAAATGATCAAATATCCTGTGATAATAATCAGTATCGCTGCTGCAGCGGCAGATACGAGGGTTGATGGATCGAAATTAAAACTTGATGATAGATATGCCCAGTTCGGATTACCCTCAATATCGGTGGAGCTCGCGGGACCTACACTATCGTCTGAACGATAGGTATAGCCGCTTTCTGTAACTACTTGTTCAAGCTTCTGCTGGATATTCCGGCTATTGCTGAACAGAATATCTGCACTGATTGTACCTGTCATATCATAATCCGTTTTATAGGTGAGCGGTATATCAGCCAAAACCGTATCTACAAATGCTTTGGACACTACCGCAGTTCCCACATTTTGGGAAGCTGTGTCACTTTCCCAAAAACCGCTTAACACGAAATCCTTATGGTAAATCTTTTCTTTAATCGTATAGGACAGCGTTACTTTCTCACCTACCAGATGAGGAATTCCGAGCTGATCCAAGGTCATGCTGTCTGTAATAATCTCATCTTCTTGCTGTGGTATACGCCCTGTCGTTGGTGCAGTGAATCGTAGCTTAGTATCCGCTTCATCCTCATACCGCATCTCCACGGGACGCTTCAAGAACTCTGGATTATCAGCATACGTAATGAATTTGTTATAACCAATTTCTTTAATCAGCGGATGATCTTTGATCGCGTTGAACTGCTCTTCTGTAATGTACTTAAGTGCCCCATGAGCACTACCCCCACTTTGTCGCATCGTTTGGTTCTGAAAGCTCTCTCCCATCCCTATACCGATCGTAAACAGCGTGGTAAATAAAACAGTAGTTAATGCAATCGCAATAATCGCCATCAGATTTCTAGTCTTGTTAGCTTTAAAGCTGGCAAAGGCAAGCCGAGATACAATCTTCCGATTGGAAACCTTCATCATGTTACTCACCACCTACAATTTTGCCGTCCTCGATGCGAATCACACGGTCCGCCAATTGAGCGATCTCTTCGTTATGAGTAATCATGACGATCGTTTGATTGAATTGCTTACTTGTTACCTTAAGTAATCCCAGCACATCCATACTTGTCTTGCTGTCCAAATTACCTGTAGGTTCATCAGCCAGAATGATTGCTGGTTTAGTGGCAAGGGCTCTCGCAATGGCTACCCGTTGCTGCTGTCCACCGGAAAGGTTATTAGGCAGGCTATACAGCTTGCTCTCTAGTCCTAGCGTTGTCACAATTTGTCCAACAAAATCTTGATCTACCTTATTCCCATCTAGTTCAATGGGCAAAACGATATTCTCAAATACATTCAATATCGGTACTAAGTTATAGTTTTGAAAAATAAACCCGATCTTGCGGCGACGAAAAATCGTCAATTCATCATCTTTTAGATCAAAGATGTTCTTCCCTTCGACCAATACCTCACCGCTAGTAGGACGATCCAGACCTCCTAGCATATGTAGCAATGTAGATTTACCACTGCCCGAGGTTCCTACAATGGCAACGAACTCTCCATTCTCTATAGCTAAATTAATACCATCTAAAGCGCGTACTTTATTCAGTTCATTTCCATAATGTTTCATCAGATCACAGGTCTCTAATATTTTCATCCGAAATCATCCTCCATAAGAAAAAATCTATACCGTAAATGCCTTTAGCATCCTACGATATAGACTATAACAGCCACTTCTTTCATGCTTCTTTCGGAAATCTATCAGTATTGAAAGATTTGGAGGGAGAAGGCTCTCTCGGTAGGAAGATTGAAAAGGTGGAACCTTTTTGAACAGCAGAGCTCACTTTAATATAGCCCTTTTGCATCGTTATAATCTCTCTTGTCAAGTAAAGTCCTATACCTACACCTTCTACCTGACTCACCTGAGGCGAGCGATAGAAGCGTTTAAAAATCAGATTAATCTCATGTTCCTCCATACCGATACCCGTATCTGTAATATCCATACGTATGAATAACTCATATGCTGTGGTAGAGATCGTAATCATACCCTGTTCAGGTGTGTATTTGATGCTATTATCTACAATATTAAAGAGGGCCTCCTCGGTCCACTTGGGATCAAATATGGCAGTTAACTCCTCTTCACATTCTATATTGAGACTTATATGCTTGAGTTGTGCTTGCTCTTCTACCTGGGCAACTGTACATTGGATTAAATCCTTGATTCGATTGGGCTGCGGATTGACATAGATAATTCCTGCCTCCATTCGTGACGTCTTAATCAACGCTTGGATCAGGAAATTCAATTTCTCCGATTGCTGTGCGATCTGGCTACTCAGATCTGCTGTAGGACTGCCTGTTTGCTCTTGCTCTTGTAATAGCTGGACATACAGTAGAATATTAGCAATGGGTGTCTTCGTCTGATGCGATATATCCGAGATTAGCATCTTAATGCGATCTTTCTCCCTACTAATATCCCGCTCACCTGTGGTGGACGCAATTAGAAATCGATTCAGCTTCGTCTCCATTTGAGACAGCATTGTTTCATCATAGCTGGATTCCGCAAACGTATTATTAATGGCCTTATCCAACATCGAATTTATTTGATTAAACATAGCTTTGTTATTGCGATTATAAATGAATGCGGTCAAGCTACTAGCAATAGCAGCAACGACTACCGCCACGATCACATACATATAAACATTTGGCATGTTATTTCACCGCCCACGTATATCCAATTCCATACACCGTTTGAATATACCGAGGCGCTGCTGGTACTTCCTCCAACTTATTGCGCAGGCGGCTAATCGTAACGGACAATGCGTTCTCATCCACGTATTCTGTACCATCCGTCCAGATCTTATCAATTAATGTAGCGCGTGAAACTGTAATCCCCTTATTTAAGACAAGCAGACGCAACAGCTTCTGCTCCGTCTTACTTAGAACGACTTGCTGTCCTTTATTCGTGAATTCCATCTCATCAAAGTTAAAGCTGAAATCATCAATCCGCAGGACAGATGTGGCGCCCTTGTCCGAAGCCGCTCTGCGCAAAAGAGCCGCTACTCGCGCCCGTAGAATCATGAGGCTAAAAGGCTTGGTCATATAATCATCCGCACCTAGCTCAAACCCCGTCACTACGTCAATCTCCATATCATTAGCAGTTAACATTAAGATGGGAACAGCGGAAGTCTTGCGAATTTCTCCGCACCATTCAGCACCATTACCATCAGGAAGATTAATATCCAAAATAATCAAATCAATTTCATGGCTGACAAGAAATTGATCGGCTTGTTTAATTGTGAAGGCTTGTAGAAAGCTAAGAGACTCCTGCCTTAAAGAGAGGACAATACCGTTATTCAATGCGATGTCGTCTTCTACGATTAAGATATTGGGCATGGTTCATACCCCCTTTCATAACTTCAATATTACACAGCATAACTATTATTGTATTAAAAAAAAGCCTCCTGTTAAAGAAGCTTTTCATTCAAATCTATGCTATGCGTGACGCAGTTTCTCCCCTGCTCTTTAGAGGCATAGAGCGCTTGATCAGCTTTTTGCAGTAGGGTGGTTTCTGAATCGGATGGAATAAACGTAGCTATACCCATGCTCACCGTAATCTGGCCCATTTCCCAAGTTGAATATGCGATAGATTGCCGTAAATTCTCGGCTATGATCTTTGATTCCGAGATATCTGTATTTGGTAAAAGAAGTACAAATTCCTCACCGCCATATCTAGCCGCAATATCCTCTTCACGAGATTGCAATTTCAAGATACTCGCCAATTTCTCCAGTACATAGTCACCTGTCTGATGCCCATAGGTATCGTTCACTTTTTTAAAATGATCAATATCTATAATACACAGTGAAAATACCGCTTGATCCCGTCCATACCCTACGATCTGCTCGTCCAGCTTCTCTTGAAGAAACCTTCTATTCTTCAGTCCAGTCAGCTTATCTGTATTAGATAATTCTAATAAAACGGCATTCATTTCCAGCAGCTCGGCTTGCTTCTGTTCAATTTCCAAATGAATTCGCTTGAGCTCTGCAAGTGCTTGATCCTTTTCCCAATAAGCTACTTCTATCTGCTTCTTGGCAGACCGAAGCTCCAGCTCGTAATCAATGCGTTTGCCCATCTGTACCAGAATACAATCAATGATCTCTACACCTTCAGACTCGAACCGTCTGCCATTTAATAAATATGGAATCGCTTTCCCTTCATTGTCCTTCAAATTTATAAATAACTCTTCCACCTGTCCATTTAGATTAATAAAAGGATAGAAGTATGAATAAAAAATAAGCTTGTTTGCCGTAGACATGATAGATTCAAAATGCTTATGCACCAAATCAACCTGTTTATACCCCATACGGTCCAAGAAAGTCTGATTCACATTGGTGATTATTCCTTCATGGGTGATAGAAACATAGCCACAAGGCGCATATCTTAATCGGTCATCCATGATCTAAATATCCTTTCAACACAGCATAATCTCGTCCAGCTTACGTAAGATATTCATTAATTAAAGTGATGGTCTCCTCAGGATGACTAATATGTGGGTAATGCCCCTTAGCCTCCATTAACCGGAAGGTACTATTATTCAGATGCTTATGTAGATATTCTCCGGCCGCTATAGGTACGATACTGTCATCCGAGCATTGCAGAATAAGTGTAGGGACTGTAGCCTTAGGTAGATCTTCTCTATGATCCGAAAAGAATGTAACCTCTGCAAATTCTCTAGCAATAACAGGATCTGCCGAGATAAAGCTGCGTTCCAGCTCTTTCGTTAACATCGGGTCAGGGTTGTTCATAGCAAGAGGTGCCATAAAGCTTGCCCAGCCTGCGAAATTCATCTCCATCATCTCCAGAAGCTCAGTGATATCACTCTTCTCGAAGCCTCCGAAGTAATCTCCATCATTTAAATAACATGGAGAAGGACCAATCATGATCATTTTATCAAAATAATCCGGCCGCTCAATCGAAGCAAGCATCCCGATCATAGAGCTAATAGAATGGCCTATAAAAATAATATCTTTAAGTTCCAGCGTTTGGATGACATCCAATACATCCTGTACATAGCCGTGGAGTGTATGATATTTATCTGTTGCATATGCACTTAAATCTGAGTTACCTGAGCCTACATAATCAAATAGAACGATTCGATATTTTTTCTCAAAAGAAGGCGTAATAAACTGCCACATACTCTGGTCACACCCAAATCCATGGGCAAAAAGGATTGTGCGTTCTCCTTCTCCAATCACTTTCACATGATTCCGCACCCTAATATCGTTCATTTCATATAACTCCCTTTATAGTTAGCATTCTCTTTATTTTGAGGGGTCACCCAGGAAATATCAAGAGCATAAAAAGCTGTTAAAGCAGAAGCAGACAATCACCGACCCAAAACAAAGAGCAGCGATTCTCTAATGCCAAGAGATTCGCTGCTCTGTTCCTAACGATTTTAAAATGAATCGGACTGACAGGTATGATAACCAATGTTTAGAATGCTGAAGTCCAACCCGCGTCGGCAGCAATGATCGCTCCGTTTACAAAACTGGAGTCATCCGAAGCCAAGAATAACGCAACTTGTGCGATTTCTTCAGGTGTACCTACCCGAGGAATTACAGCCTGTGTTAATTGAGTGCGGCTCATGCCGAATTCATTAATATTTTTCATTGAGGCACTGATGTTAGTGGCAGTAGCTCCCGGTGCGATGGCATTACAACGAATGCCTTTATTGGCATACATAAAAGCTGTGTTTTTCGTCAAGCCTACTACAGCATGTTTAGATGCTGTGTAAATTGCGCCCGCATGGGCACCACTTACGCCACCTGTAGAAGCAGTATTTACAATAACACCTTTTCCTTTTTCCAGAAAAATAGGCAACGCTTTACGTGTGGACCGCATTACACTTTTAGTATTTATATCAAAGATAAGATCCCATCGTTCATCTGTAATATCACCAACGGGCTCGAATCCATCCATAATACCCGCATTATTCACTAGAATATCTAGCGTTCCATATTCATTTACTGCGGTATCAATCATGTTATCGATGTCTTCAACTAGCGCAACATTCACTTTCAACGCCTTAGCTACTCCACCATTACTAACGATTCCTGCTGCGACTTGTTCTGCGCCTTCGAGGTTAAGATCGGCTACAATCACTTTTGCACCTTCTTTAGCGTACAACTCTGCGATTGATTTCCCCATACCTGATGCGGCTCCTGTAACCACTGCAACTCTGTCTTGAAGTTTCATGTTGGAAGTCTCCTTTACGTTTATCTATAATGTAAATAGCAATATAAGCAGAACCGCCTTTGGCGTCCTTTGGACGATAAGCGTTATCCTTATATTTTTAAAATCTCTAAACCACTTAAAATTTATTCTACTTAAGTTTAATCATCTGCAATTTAACTATCAATATACAAACGAGACACCAAATGTTCATAAATATATATAACTCAGGATTGTGTTGAAATAGGAATAGAAAATAGACAGTTAGGAGGTCTTCTGTTGCTTAAAAATAATCGGAGAACTAGCAAATCGAGGAAAGAGTTAAAGAACGCATTGATATTTCTCATGGAAAAAAAGAATTTTCGCACCATTACGATAACTGATATTGTTACCCTTGCCGATTTAAACCGTGGAACCTTCTATAAGCATTATCAAACCAAAGAAGAGCTTCTGAATGAGCTGATCGATGATGTACTAGAGGATTTAATTAAAGCCTATAAGGATCCCTATCTTCATACCGATAAATTTATCGTTAGTGAGCTTACTACCTCCAGCATCAAAATTTTTGAACATGTAGCCTCCTATTCTAATTTCTATACCATCATTGTAAATTCGAATGTTCTGCCTGGGTTTCAAAATAAGATTTGTGATATCTTAAAAGAGCTTACTAAGCAGGACCTAGTCTCAGTTAATAACACAAACACCAATATAAATATCGAATTGTTTTCCAGTTATACGGCCTATGCTCTATTTGGATTAATCATGGAATGGGTAAAGGGAGGATTCAAATATACCGCTAACCACATGGCAGAGCAGCTGATTCAAATTCTGTCTTTTAATTCACACCATTTGATTATCAACACTTCTAATAAACCCATTGAATTGAGTTCCAACCCAGTGAATAGAGACTAAATTTACTTCAAATAAAACCCACTCCATAAGCATAATGGAGTGGGTTTCTATTACCGTATTTCTTATGGGTTTCTTCTTCCTCCGCCACCAGGACCTTGATTGGTGTTCGCGGTGGTTACTCCGGATTCATTCAGCCAAGTTATATTACTAGTGATTTCAAACGCTACTATTTGGGTTCCTCCTGTATAGTCACCATCTGTATACAGTCCATTCACTTCACTGCCAGTCGAGGTACCACCCGAGTAGAGGGTGTAAGAACCGCCGTCCTTCAGCTCTGGCGAACTAATCACCACAGATTGATAATCCTTCGATGGAGCAAAGGTTAGGATTGTGTTTCCTTCGCTATCCTCTAAATGAACTAATGTTCCTGCCTTCTGGGTTTGAGGGAACGTCATGCTGATTGCATGTTGGCTGGAGGTGTCGGATGGTGCCTGAGCCATACCCGAGCTTCCCGCGGCGATTAGCGTGCCTCCACTCTGTTCAAAGCTGCCATCAAAATCAAGTGAACCGTTACCGCCATTGGTCGGACCATTCACAATGACTGTACCACCCGACATCACGATGGAGCCGTTCGAATCTAATCCGTCACCTGCAGCATCGACGGTTAACATTCCTCCACTAATCGTGAGTACATTTGCTGCAGCCTCGCTGAATTGATCCTGCTCCTGAGGGCCGCCGCCAGCAGTTGCCTCGTCGTTACCCCCGGCTACATTCACGCCATCATCAGAAGAGACTACATTAGCTTCGCCTCCAGATATCGCGATGTTGGCTCCTTCGATCCCTTCATAGCTTTTCGTAATATCAATCTTTCCACCCGATATCGCTACCAAGGCATCGGCATGGATTCCATCATCTCCCGTTTGAATATGGAGTTCTCCATCTGTTATGGCAATATTGCTATTGCTGTGTACGGCATCATCAGCAGAATCGATGGTAAACATTCCGTTGTTGATGCTGATATCTCCTCCAGCCTTCAACCCTTTAGTGCTTGCTGTTTCGGATTCTGTCGTTGTCGTTGTCGTTGTCGTTGTCATTTTCGTTGTTGATGCTTCTTGCGCTGGCATTTCTGGCTTTGTTTCTGGCGTGGATGTTTCTGATGTTCCCGGTGTTTTGCCGCCTGTTCCCTGACCTCGATCACCTCTCATGCCCATGCCTGCCCCTTGATCACCTGTTTTCACCTCACCGTTAACATTGCCACCTCCTGTAACCACGGTGTACGTTCCGTCATCAATTACGAGAGCAGTCTCAGCCTGAATACCGTCATTGCCCGCTTTAATATCGAACGTTCCTGCTGCTATAGCAATGAAGCCTTTGTCCGCTTCGGTATCATTGGTCGATTTGATTCCGTCACCTTCAGCCGTAATACTGAGCTTACCGTCTTGAACAGCGACAAGATCTTTCCCCACCATTCCATCGTCAGCGGCTTTAATTTCCAGCGTACCATTCATGATTTTCAGATCATCTTTACTTGTAATTCCATCATTATAATTTGCCGAGACAGACAACTTGCCAGTGCCATTGATCGTTAAGTCTGCTTTACTGAAGATAGCAGCACTTGGCTCATCTGTAGCTTCATCAGCATAGACATAAGTCACTCCATCAGACACGGAGTTCTCAGTTCCGTCCTCCAAGGTAATGATCACTTTCCCAGCTTCTTTAATGTAGATTGCAGCGTTGTCGCTGTCCGAGATGTTCACACCATTTAACACCAGATGTACAATTCCATCATCCTGATTATTAATTACGATCTGCCCATCATTGAGCTTACCCGAAAGCACATAGGTCCCCGCTGCAGTAATCGTCACTGACCCATCCTTGGATTCAGCTCCCGTACCATCGATAACAGCACTCGTTCCAGCCAAGGCAATATCCGTCGATTGGTCGGCAGTCCAACTTGTATTAGAATCATCTTCATCGAATGTTACTAAGTCTGTAAGCTTGGCGCTAGCCAGTTGTACTCCAGTAGCAGCTCCGTCCTGAGTTACCGTTGTTCCTGAGGCTGCTGTCGTATCCGCCAGGGCTTCAGACTGTGCTGTCGTAGAATTAGTGCTGCAAGCCGACATAAGTAATGCACACAGCAGCAAGATTCCTACTTTACTTCCGGTTATATACTTATCCATTTGTCATCCATCCTTTCGATTATCTTAATAGTCATTAATAGTTGGAGTCATGGTCAACGAGAGATCTAGATTACCGTTACGAGTACGAATCGCATCCAAGAATTCCTTCTGATTCACTGCTTCACTTAGCGTAACGGCGTAGACTAATTCATATAAACTACCCAGCTCAGTCGTTCTAATCTTCTTAAGCTCATACCCAACATTAAATTTGTTGAAAACTTCAGCAAAGGCTTCTTCGTATCCCAGACTCTCCGGAATAGTCACTTTCAGTGTTTTTTGCGAAGTTGTTCTTACCCCAAAGTTCGTCCGATTCAGTATAAACATAAGTACGCACAGGATAAGAGTGAACAAGATCGCGTATCCAAACGAACCCACCCCGCAGGCAAGTCCCGATGCCATAGTGAACAAGACGAAAGTGATATCCTTCGGATCACCCGGTGCACTTCTGAACCGAATGATGGAGAATGCTCCAGCAAGACTGAAGGCTCTAGCGACATTACTACCAATCAGCAGTATGATGATGGCCACAATTACAGGTAGCAGTACCATCGTGAGCGTGAAGCTCTGCGAGTATCCGCCAGGGTTGGTCTTCATGTAGGTGTAACTAATGATTCCTCCAAGTGCAATAGCTATGAAAATAGTTAGAATAGCGTTGGTAAACGTTAATTCTGTACTCGTTGCAACGGTAAATAATGAATCAAGCATAAAGAGCACTCCCCCGTTCTGCTTTACTGTTCTTTAGCATTTTTTTATATTCGTTCCCGTACTTGGAGAAGCTTGTACGGTACATTTGATGCTCCGAGAGCATTTTTGCCAGCCAGACCGGAATCGTATTCTCAGCTTTCACTTCCATCAGCCACTGACCTGGCTCTAGCAAAGGTTCACCATAAACGCCATGCTCCATCTTCAGATCGTACCTCCGGCTTCGGATGTTCGTGTCGAACGTGATTCTTAAATCGCGATTATTTTTACAAAACAACGCTTTTCGGTCATAAGACAGATATACCATCGGCTGCAAATCATACCGGGTTAAAAAGTATTTAATCTCTTCAATTACCTGTTTGTTCATGTAATCCTTAAACTCCGGCTCTATGCCGGTAGCAACAAAATCATAAGCTTCATTCAATTTGAGCGATGTTCTTCTTTTATTAACCAACCCGAATACCTTCTTCTTGATTTCCAGATACACCTTCGTATCTTGATTCGGAACTCCATAAGCTCTTAGACGAAGCTTCTCTTTGTATTTGGGCTTGGCAAGACTGTTACGAATCAGCGTGTTGTGCGCAGTATCATAATATAAGTTAGTGATGGAATAAAACTCATTCTGCTTGTTGAAATCGTCTAATTCCATGTATTCAAGCAATTGGTTATAAAATTTATAGTAGGCTTCGTTGTCGAGTAAATATTTGTTCTCATAACGGTTAAATACCTCAATCGCCATAGGGGCTCAGTCCTTTCTGTTTATCAATGTTTCGTGTGCTTATGAATGTATCTTAGAACCCAAACCTTTAATGAATCTTAAATGCTTTTACAAATGATTGATTATCTTTTACATTGCCTTAACAGTTTGAGAATACCGCTGACGACCCTAAAAGGTGTAACTCGTAACTCCGGTGAATGTTGGACTTCCGGCCGCTGTTGTCTCTCTTCATTAAGGTTCAATAAAGGTAATACTGATATAATGGCCTCAATAACAAATACTCGTTGATATGTAGGGGATGGCAGAACCATGAGAATATTAATTGTAGAAGACGAGCTTCATCTCGCTGAAGCCTTAACTCAAATATTAAAGAAGCATAATTATTCGGTGGACGCTGTCCATGACGGCAGATCGGGTCTAGATTACGCACTGAGTGGAATTTATGATTTGCTGCTGCTCGACATTATGCTGCCTGAGATGGATGGGGTTAGCGTCCTCAAGACGCTGCGCAAAAAAGGGGTGTCCACTCCCGTTATCCTGCTTACCGCAAAGGGTGAGATCACAGATATGGTCAATGGGCTAGATTACGGGGCTGATGATTATATCGCCAAACCTTTTTCTTCAGAGATCTTACTGGCAAGAATAAGAGCTGTACTAAGACGTAAGAACGAGGTTATACCAGATGATGCTTTAAAGTTCGGGGATATTGAACTGAATACATCGACTCTGAAGCTAACCGTGGGTGGCAAAGAGATCAAGCTGAACCTAAAGGAAAGTGAATTGTTGGAGCTTCTGATCTTGAGGAAACAAGCCGTAACCTCCAAAGAACAAATTATTGAGAAGTTATGGGGCTTCGATTCCGACGCTGAGCACAACAATGTGGAGGTGTATATTTCTTTTTTGAGAAAAAAACTGACCTTCTTAAATTCGACTGCACGTATTAATACGATCAGAAACGTAGGGTATGTATTAGAGGTGACGACCTAATGTTCACGAAGCTCAGAAATCGATTTCTTATTGTTAACCTAGTAACCATATCCGTAATTATGCTTGTAGCCTTCATCTCGATTTATGTCATTACGTACCAAGATGTACAGAGCAATATTCAGATGGATCTTCACAGAATCATGGAAAACTACAAGTCTCCCGGTAGTGACACAGGCCGGTTAGGCTCAACAAAGGGAGGTTCCCAGTTACCTCATGCTGATAATAAACGTATGGATAACGGAACCCCGCCTCCAGAACGATCCGTCTCATTTATGCTAAAGATAGATACAGCGTCGAACCTTATAGGGAAAGATTCCAAATTTACTATGGATGATGAATTTTATAATACAGCTTTGCAAGAAGCGCTAAGTACCAATAAAGATACCGGAAGGTTCACCTTGGATAGCAGTAAATGGATCTTTAACATCCAGCATACGAATGATGGGGCGATGCTTGTATTCCTGGATATCACTGCAGAGCAAAAAATCCTCACCAATCTTATCTATACCTTCTCTGTAGTTGGCTCGGTAATGCTGATTATCTTATACTTCGCAAGCCGATTTTTTGCTAATCGTTCCATTGCACCGGTGAAGGAGGCTTTTGATAAACAGAAGCAGTTTATTGCTGACGCTTCCCATGAGCTGAAGACACCATTGACCATAATTAATACCAATACAGATGTTCTCCTGTCCAACAGTGACGACACCATTCACAATCAGTCAAAGTGGCTGCACTATATTAAATCAGAAACCGAGAGAATGACCAATCTGACCAATGATCTACTGTACCTGACTGAGATGGATGATACCAAATCGACAATGATGTATTCGAAGTTCAATTTGAGCGATGCGGTTGAAAATATCATTTTAACGATGGAAGCCGTAATCTTTGAGAAGCATATCTCGCTTGAATATGACATTGAGCCTAACCTGACCGTACTAGGAAATAGTGAACAGATCAAACAAGTGATTATGATCCTTTTGGACAACGCTGTAAAATATTCGAACCCTAAAGGCTCAGTCACCTTATCTCTTAAAAAACAACATAATGATATGGTGTTATCGGTCACCAATACGGGTGAGGGTATTGCTCCGGAGCACTTAGCAAGAATCTTTGACCGATTCTACCGCACGAATGCTTCCCGAGCGCGTAAACAAGGGGGTTATGGCCTAGGTCTGGCGATTGCCAAATCCATCGTTGAACAGCATAAAGGAAAAATTTATGCCAAAAGCACGGTCGGCGAATCCACCACCTTTTACGTTCATCTTTCATAACTAAAAGTAAAAAGACTCAAACCCTGTTATTATTGGGATTTGAGTCTTTTTACTATGCTTATATTTTTTATACTTCGCCCCAATAGATCTCGGTCTCATATTCAAAAAACACTTTATCATCCTGTTTATTTCGTTCAAACAGGCTCCGCAGCTCCGTCATCATGTTCTCGTAACGTGGATCTCCGGGGGCCGGAATGTAAGAAGACGATCTTGCCCGCCCGCTTAATCCCTCGAAATCAAACACCTGCTGATTGCTAAAGTGTGCAACTTGCATCTGCCCTGTCTTAAAAAAGGAACTAAGGATTTCAGGGGTAATGTTCTTATGATTCACTTGAGTGTAGTCCGTGCCGAAAGCTTGCACCAGCTGCTCATATTCCTCCAGAAATGGGGTACCGTAAGTACGCCGAGAATTCCATATCAGAACTGCCTTTCCACCCGATTTAAGAATCCGCTTGAATTCCAATTGCGCTGCATCCCTATCAAACCAGTGAAACGCCTGGGCACACACGATAAAATCTACAGACTGGTCTGGCAATTCTGTCTTCTCGGCAGACCCTGGCAATGCGCGGAAATGGTTATCCTTTGCGAACTTCTCCTCCGCAGCTGTACGCATTTCCGGATTTGGTTCAACGGCTGTCACACGACTCCCGCGCTCCAGAAGCAATGCTGAGAATATTCCCGTTCCTGCGCCGATATCTGCAATATTGCAATTCGGTTTTAGCCCAATCGTATTGTATAAATAATCAATGGCTTCTTTAGGATAGCTCGGCCGATATTTCACATACGAATCTACCCGATTTGAGAACCGTTCTTTGTTATTCATCCAAATACTCTCCCTTAGCTTTTAGGTTCGTACTGACTTAATTTGCCTTGATAAATCAGCTTCAGACGATCGCTTTGCCGAAAATCATCAGGCGTTACGAGCGCAGGCAGCTTATTCCATAGCTTAATTCCGGACCTCTCCAGAATTTCCGCAACAAATTGTGAGCAGAAGTAGGAGTTGCTGAATTCGACAGGTTCCTTCAGTGCAATACCAATTACACCGAGAATGTTATAGAGATACTTTTGCCGGCTGCGGATAAAAACTTTGAGCACCCGCTCCATCTTCTCCACTTCGCGGGCTGTTACTTGAAGTTCGTAGAGAACACATGTTGTATTCGGATACTTACTGAACGTGCCTGTCTTAATATCCTCCTTCACGAATCCACCATTCAAAGGATTGCTCGGATGCTTTCTGCCAAAGCTATATAACTCGGAAAGCTCCCGATTAAAGGAGATTGAGGCATGATTATAAGGAGCTCTCGTGTAGCCTTGAATAAGCTTCGTAAAGAGCGTTCCGGTATTCGTAAGTAAGATAAAGACCGATGGATCATCTGCCATTTACAATTTTCCCCTTATCAAGATCGGACGTTTCCTTCATAATAACATATGAACCCATTAATGGAATCTACTCTACGACAAGTTGGTGATTAGCTATCGACCGCTCTCTATTAACGATAATCCTGATTTTTGCGGCCTTATCGGCCATTCACTTGATGTATGTAGTTATAGGCAGATTACAACCAAGTAAAGACTATACAGGTATCGGCTTTCGCATCAAAACCTGGTGGGGAATGCTCTTCATCTTTTGTTTGGCTACTCTTTTTAATCCAGTAGTCTCACTACTGTCACTTATGGTGCTAACCTTCTTTGCGCTCAAAGAATATTTCTCCATGATAAAATCACGAAAATCCGACCGCAGACTATTTCTGTGGGCGTACTTATCCATTCCTCTTCAGTTCTACTGGATTTATATCGAGTGGTACGGGATGTTTATTGTGTTTATCCCGGTCTATGTATTCTTACTCCTACCGCTACCTAGGCTTATTAATAAAGGGACTGTTGGCTTCCTGCGTAGTGTTAGTTCAACCCAGTGGGGACTAATGCTGATGGTATTTGGGCTTAGTCACTTAGCCTATTTTCAATTTGCTACACCGGAGTATGGAGCGGGGCTTGTATTATTCCTAGTAGTGCTGACGCAACTGAATGATGTG
This sequence comes from Paenibacillus sp. RS8, assembly GCF_041956825.1. Taxonomy (NCBI): domain Bacteria; kingdom Bacillati; phylum Bacillota; class Bacilli; order Caryophanales; family Paenibacillaceae; genus Paenibacillus; species Paenibacillus sp. RS8. The sequence goes on from NZ_CP168131.1 coordinate 1,359,046, forward strand.
GTCCACTATCTGGCATCCCTCTATCTGGGTAAGCGCAAAGTGGTCCCAACCGCCAATCCTTATTTGACCTGGGAAGGCTTTGCTTGTGCGTTTGTCGTAACAACCGGAGTCTCCTATCTGATCTATCCCTACCTGACGCCGCTCAACCCGATCTTCGGTTTCCTGTCAGGCATGCTGATCAGTTTGAGCGGCTTCTTAGGCAGCTTAACGGTTTCCGTGCTGAAGCGAGATTTGCTCATCGGTGATGGCGATAAATTCGTAGCTTTAAAAGAAAGCTATTTAAGCCGTGTCGATAGCTTGACCTACACCTCACCGGTCTTTTTCCATGTGATCCGTTATTTCTTCGATTTCATGTAGATTAGTTTTCTACGACGATTTTAGTCGCTTGACCGATAGGCGGCATACTCTTGGTTAACATCGGACCGTAGAACGCATACACTTTGTCGCCTTTTTTCAGCTCACTTACGGCAATCTTCTGATTGTCTTTCGTACCGAGAATAGTCGTAGTCTCTGTAGTATTCAGAACAATTGTCTCGAACGAAGTATCACTGAGCTTATCGCCCTTGATCACAATGCGAGTCGCACCATTATCTGAAGGAGTAATCTCTTCGATCACGCCAGCCGTTCCCAACGTCTGCTGATCGGGAGCTTGTTCTTTCACAACAATCTTGATCGCGCTTGTCAATGGCGGCATACTCATAGCCATCACCATGCTATGCTCGACCTCGATGGACATGCCCAGCTGCAGGTCAGCGAAGGTTAGCTTCTTATTATCAGCAGATACGATTTCTGTTTCATCAGAAATACCTAGGCGAATGCCATGACCATACCCGTTGAGGCCGATTTCAACATTTTTTTCGCCCTTATAGATACTAGTGATTGATCCTTGCTTGATCGTGTCTGAAGAGGTCTCTCCACTGCCTTGCTCCTTGGAATTAATCGAAATCGTTCCAGTTGGGCCGGCGATAACTTCAAGCTTCATCACTTTTTCGAAGAAAGAGAGTGGAACGTAGGTTTTACCATTCTTTAGCTCTGGAACAGCACCCAACGTAAGAAGTGTTGTGCCATTACGATAAGCATCTTTTCCAATTTGAAAGGACATCGACTGGCTATCTTTCTCAAGACCTAGCGATTGAAGGCTCTGCGTCCATGTTAGCTTGTATCCAAGCGCTTCAGCGGCTGTACGGATTGGGATCATAACTTCCTTGCTTGAACCTACGTATAGCGGAACATCGACTGGGGAGTAGCCGTTACCATCAATGACTAGCACATATTTTAGACCACCATAAGAATCTTGCGGTACAGAGGAATTAGTTGCTGGTTTGACCGGTGCCGGCTGAACAGGTGCCGCTGAGATGACGTTCGATACTATGAGCGTTCCAGCGAGGACCGCTCCGATTACTTTGAATGTTTTCATAGTAAAATTATACCTCCTGAGATGAATGAAGTTGTTCTACTCTATCATTCTTAACGTGAGGTTCAGGAAAAATGTTGCAACTGGAAGCCGTTCAGGCGTTCCATAAATGATCTCGTAGAGCCTTTGTCATTGCCTCTTGATGGCTGGCAAACTGCTTAAATCTATGCCCGTTCGCTCCCGAAGGATGAGGAAATCCCCATAAACAGCGCTGATCATCGAGCTTACCCTCAGATACCAAAAGCCGAAGCATACCTTCCACAGTTTTGCCTAGAGGAATAATTAAAGCTTGGCTCAGGATGCCCAGCTCCTGCTCTAGTGACAATAGCGCACATTCTCTAAGGAACGGATCAGAAAGTAGCTTGGGATGTGCTCCGCTATAATTTTTCTTCTCTATGAACATGGGAAAACGCAATAAAGAGGTGGTATGCAGGTTCGTTTGCTGCTTCTGAAACAACTCGTCACAGGAAGCAAGGCCCAAATACTGTTGAAGCCCAAGTGCATCTAGCATATGAATTAACGTATTCCTCATAGTCCCAGCGAATCTCGCCGCTTCCTTCGCCCCTTTACAGACCTCTTCATCTGATAGCCCGGCTTCCAACCCTCTGATCGCTTCTTGTATGGCTGCGCTCATCTGTGTAAAACCGGGTGTTAGCCCAATAATGATCACCTTTGCAGCAGGATTCAGGTACTCATTGTGCGGTGCATAGTACATTTCAAGCTTGCCGCTACGCTTCATAAGAAGCTTATCTACTTGCAGATCCGCTTTCGTTAGCCCGGTCTCCTTCGGAAGTGAGAGCAGCGCGGCTTTATACTGTTGTAAATGGTTAGAGATGAGCATGTCATCCACCTCTCATGACTCTATAATGACCCACTTACGAGACGGCCCTCGTACCATACCGCTTGACGCTCCGATCTTCGCGCTACAGCTTCAGCTGAACAGCTGGCATGGAGCAGCACAAAGCTTGCAGTATCTCCTACCTTAGGCCACACCTGTTCCCCTTTTTGACTAAGAGGTGTTATTCCTCCTGTTATAAATCTAAGAGATTGCGATAATGACCGTTCATCACTACACCCATATAACTCTGCGTATCGTCCCACCTTCTCCAATTGATCGCCATTACCAAAAGGAGACCAGTGATCTGTAAGGCTGTCTGTTGCCAGTTTCACTTTTACACCTTGGCTGTGCAGCATAGGTAGTGGCATCATCATTCTTCCAATAGGCACTGTGGAGGCAACCGTCATGCCGAGAGACGCCATCCGTTTGGCCATTTCTTCTGCCTCCTGCTGCGGAGCACCCGCGAACCAGAATGCGTGGCTAACGGTCACTTTGCCTTGCAAGCCAGCTTCTTCTGTCAGATCAGCCAAACGCGACAACGTCTGCTTTCCTGCTTCTTTTCCATCATGCAAGTGAATATCAATGCCTGCATTATTCATTACCGCTAACTCGACCATGGTCTGAAGTGACTTTTCGATATCTCCATCTACAGAGGATGGGTCGACGCCTCCTACATAGTTTGCCCCCTCTGATAAAGATTGCTTTACCAGCTCAACAGAGTTAGAACGAAGCAGACCATGCTGCGGAAACGCTACAATTTCTGATGAAATTTTGCCGGAAAAGGTCTCTAAGGCTTGCATGGTTGCCTCTAAACGCTTCAGAGCGCTGATGGGCTCAATATTACAATGACTACGCACATGTGTGGCACCGAACCCCTGTATAAGCGTCAAGATGCTCTCCGCTTGTTGTCTCGCCATCGGCAGCAGCTTAGGCAATAATACCTTCTCTTCCTCAATCCGTTCGAAGACACCGGCAGCAGGCTTTACCGCCTTCCATGGTCCAGCAAAATATGTTTTATCTAAATGGATATGCGCCTCCTCAAAAGAAGGCAGCATCAATAACCCTTTTCCGTCGTATTTAGGGAGATGACTCTGAATCTCGATGTCTGCTCCAATAACTTCTGAAATCTTATCCCCATCAATCCGGATATGACAAGCCTTCGTATTTGTACCAACCACTTGTTCATCTTCTATTACATAACCCTGTTCTAGTCTTATATTGGTTAACCAGTAAGAAGTATTTAACATGCTACCCATCCTTTGCTCGACAATTTAATATAGGCTCGTAAGAACTACCGGCTTTACCCTAAATGGTACCATAGCTCTTCCTATATAAAAAATCGTCAATAGCTACGTGTCGACCTGATCGCGACATTTGCTCGGGATTGGGCTTTTCCAATACTCCCAGCCTCTTTATCGAGAAGTTCATCCACACGCAGACAGTTCAAACCCTGTAGCTGAACATCACTTAAGACCTGTTCCAGCCCTGTGATCATGTTCAGCGGCGCTTCTCTATCTGCCCCTAGCGTATCCCCACTATCGTGAAGAGTGATGATGGAGCCCGGTTTAATCTTTTTCAATAAATCATGCTTTAATTGCTTCGCGCTAACGGATGCTTTCCAGTCCCCCACCATAACAGACCACAACACAATCTGATAAGAACGTCTAAGTAAAGCAAGATCACCTAAATTAAGGAGTCCCCAGGGTGGGCGATACAAGATAGGACGCTCTCCTGTAATCCGCTCGACAATGTCAGCTGTTCGATCCACTTGCTTCCGTCTATTCGTCCATGGGGAGTAAATCCAGTTGGGCACATGCGTATAATTATGAATGCCGATCTGGTGTCCTTCCCGGTGCATTCGCTTGATTAAATCCGGGTATTGCTCAGCCTTTTTGCCTAATACGAAGAAGGTCGCTTTAACGTCATGCTCATGTAATAAGTCCAATAATTCAGGGGTATAGCATGGATCTGGTCCGTCATCAAAAGTAAAAGAAATTCCCTTCGCAGCATCCCCCTTAGATGCAACACCCCAGCCTAATATTCGAGTAATCACAAATGGAACCATCATATAAAGAATAATGAAATCTATAGCTAAAATAATGAGCGTCCACATCAGGAAACCGCCTCTTTCCTTCGAGGAGCAAACCGCGCTTTCAAAGACTGCTTACTAAGCACAAGCATCATGGGAGACAACTTCTCCGTACTGTCCTCTACGCGTTGCCTCCCTTCTGGATGCAGCATGCGTAGCAAGAATCTAAGATAAATTCCATACCATCGCCGCTGCCATTTGGACTTGATGGGATGCTGATCAAATCCTATTCCATGGATGATCCCTCGGTGAAGTAGCGTAATCCCCGTTAGCGCCTGTACTTTGCTTAGCTCTGGATTGCTATCCAGTTCACGACTAATCTCCTTCATGGCCTCGCGAAGCATGCGTGCAGTACGGATTCCAGCCCGATCAGCGCCGAGTGTACGCGTTAGCTGCACAACCTGACGATTATCCAGATGAAGCTCACCCACCCAATCACCCGGAAGTATCCGATGCCCATCTTGGCAGACCACACTTTCTCCGTGATACTTCAACACGACCAATTTACATATCCCGTATCTCCATACGGATTGACTGCGGAACTTGGTGATAACGGCAAATAGGTTCTCCCACATCATCCAAAGGGATTGCGAGAATAATTTTACTAATGAAACTGAAGCTGCCATCATTCTTCCTTCTCTCTTGTTTAAATTTATCTTCTAGCAAAATCCTTCACTAAACGCCGCGTATACCTGCCGATCATCTTTACCAGACTGTTCCCGAGATAAGCACCTATCCATAGAAATAATGTACCTAACAGCATGAAAAAAAGTGAGCTGCTCAGCGTACTATTTGTTATACCGAAAAACGATATAGAAGAGAAGCCGAATGAATACAAGACAGGTGATAACAAGAGAATAATAGGAGTCAAGTAAAAAAGAGCTGCACATATTAGACTCAGCATTCCGATAATACCCTGCAGCATCAGTCCTATAATCGCTCTCCAGTTATGTTCATCCAGCAACTCCCCTTTAACCCGCTCCCACATGCTGCCTTCTTCTTGAGATCGGGCCGGAATCGTCCGTATGGAAATATCCGTATAGACTTTGGTTCGAATTCGCTCATGCTGTAAAAAAGTCTCCGTAGAACGTAAAACATAATAAAGGATTGGAATTCCTACTATGGTGAAGGACATCGCGACCCCAAAAGCAATGCCCACCATATAAAAACAAAGGTAAAACAGCCCGGTGGCAAAAGTAATTAATAAGTAACAGAAATTCCTTACATGTTTACGGATCATTTGATTCATGGTCTTCTCTCCCTCTCTGCATTAAAAATTGGTTCCTCTACACAGTTCCTACACTAATGCTACTAATGTAAAATCGACCAGTGCCATAATGTCATATGACAGTCATTTCATTCAAACATAACGCCTTCGGCGTGCTTATAAGGACAGTAAGCGTTTAAGCGAGAAATATAAAAAAACACCCTATCGCCTACTCCCGAAAGGAAAATAGACAACAAGGTGCTCACTCGTTAATTTCAGATGATTCAGTTATGGTTATTCCGTAGTGCCAAAGGCTTTCTCTACAGCTTCTTCGCGGTTCCGTACACCCAGCTTAGCATAGATGGTAGAAGCGTAATTTCTCACCGTCCCATCAGACAAATATAATTTGGCCGCAATCGATTTATAACGCATCCCTTTCGAGAGGCATTCTAAAATCTCAAGCTCACGTGGGGTCAGCCCATATTCATTACTCTGTTCAGTCTGCGCTTCAGAAGCAGGATGCATCTCATAATGATCAATTAATACATTCGTAATAGCAGGAGTTATCATCTTCACACCCCGATGTACGAGACGTATACCTTCAAATAGCTCCTGCGGCTCAGTAGACTTTAATAAGTAGCCATCTGCCCCGTTTTGCAAGGCTTCGACTGCCATATCTGTTTCTTGAAAAGTAGTCAGGATCAACACTCGTACCCCTGGCCACTTTTGCTTAATGCGCTTGGTTGCTTCCGCACCGTCCATACTTGGCATATTTAGGTCCATCAACACCACATGAGGTTGATCCTGCTCGCAGAAGCTTACTGCCTGCTCACCATTCTCTGCTAACCCTATGATCTCAAAATCCGGCTCCTGCTCTAGAATAATTCGCAGACTATCCCGGATATAAGGCTGATCATCTACCAGCAATAAACGAACCATTTCCTCCCGGATCTCTTCGAGTCTCGGCAAACTACAGGTTACTAAGGTCCCTTCCCCTGGCTTAGAGTAAAAATACACTTGCCCTTGCAAGTTAGAAACTCGTTCCTTCATCGCGTTCAGACCGAATCCTGCTGTTAAATCTGTTGCGCCTAATCCATTATCCTGCACATCCAGCCGAATCAATTTCTCTTCGTAATGTAGACTAATGACAATTTCACTGGCTCGACCATGACGTACAGCATTGGTTATCGACTCTTGCAGACATCTGTATAAAGTCATCTGGGCTTGCTTGGATACTGCATATGCCTCTCCAAACGTTCTTAGACGAATCTGAACCTTCGAGAGAGTCTGGAAATCATCCACTAATTTCTGCAGGGACTGCATAAGCGTCAACGAATCCTGAGAGGAGCCCACATGGTGCAAATATCGCCGAACATCATCTAAGCCATTACGAGTTAGCTTTAATAAGGAATCTATCTTTTGCTCTCCTTCAGAGGTATTCACCTCCGTACGTAAAGTCTCTAGCCCCATAAGAATGGAAGTATAAGAATGTCCGACAGTGTCATGCAAATCTTTGGATAATCGATCTCTTTCCTCCAGAAGGGTCATACGCTCGACTTGTGAGATATACTGCTCCAGGACAGCATTCTGGTTCTTAATAATCCCGTTCTGCTTATGATTCACCACCAGCAAGTGAAAAGCGAAGCCAATCGTATACACCAAGCCAAAGTTCACAATCATCGATATAGCATCCATTTGTTGTGACAATCTAGATAACATTATTGGAATCAAGATCACCGTGATCGGAGCTGACCAACGATAGGACTTCTGTGCACTATTGCTGGCAATCATAAAAGCAATTGGCAGAAAAGTTACATACGAATCAGGAAACAGAGCAGCCAAATATAAGCATAGACCACCTGAAAGGAGGATCTCCGCCATCAGATAATACTTATAATGCAGCTGCAAACAAAACCAAGGCACTGAAAAAGAGATCACACCCCAAACAAACACGATCCAGAAAGGAATCGTAAAATCCTCTGAGAGGTAACACATCGTAACTATAAAAGAAGTAGAAAAACAAATCCGAAACAGGAGGACGAGCCAATCGTACCAGAACCACTGCTTAACCAGATTAAACACTGAATTGCCCCCTATATACTGTGCTGACTAGACCTTTATTATAGTGTAACCTCCTAAAGTCTTACTAGTTACAAAAGGTCATGAGGTGGTATGACATTTCTGCTAAAGGTGTAATTTGTGCAGATGAAACATCTTTTTAAATGAAAGCCCGCATTGTATGATAGTACATATTATTTAGCCGAAAATGTAGGAGATCATCAAATGATGACCCTTGAAGGGCTAATTCAAATTTTATAACGCATTACTCATCATCGGAGGAATCATCTATGTTAGCCGCACTACTTCACGGAATCGCCTTAGCCTTTGGATTAATTCTTCCGCTTGGCGCACAAAATGTTTTTGTATTTAACCAAGGCGCCTCACAGCCAAAATTTAAGAGGGCGATTCCAGTTATTCTTACAGCCGCTTTATGTGACACCCTTCTTATTTTATTAGCCGTACTAGGCGTTTCTGTTCTTGTGTTTGCCATCCCTGTTCTACAGACCGCTTTATTTGCTGTGGGACTTGTATTCCTTTTGTATATGGGATGGTCCATCTGGAGAAGCACACCTACCTCTTCATCCACAGACACAGCACCTCTATCTTCAAAAAAACAGATCTTGTTTGCAATGTCCGTCTCTTTATTAAATCCACACGCGATCCTGGACACCATTGGGGTTATCGGCAACAGCTCTCTGAATTACACGGGCATATATAAAGTTATGTTTGCTGCTGCGACCATTCTGGTTTCTTGGGTTTGGTTCTTTGGGCTTGCTGTAGCAGGGAAGATTGTAGGACAAATAGACTCGAGTGGAAAAATCATGCGGATCATTAATAAGATTTCTGCGATTATCATTTGGGCCGTTGCAGCATATATTGCTTACAAGCTTTTTCAGATGTAAGCAAGAAAGGCCATCCCTTATAGGGATGACCTTTTATTAATATCTATACATATCCTTGTCCCTACATTCAGTTCACTTTCGATAGAAATGCCGTAAGCTTCTCCATAGTACAGCTTAATTCGTTCATGAACATTCTTCAGGCCGTAGCCTGTTCCGTTAGAGTATAACAACTGCTGGATTTGCTCCTGATCCATCCCTTTTCCATTGTCACTTACCACAAACCGGATATTGTCATTATACGTATACGCTTCAATGGTAAGCATGCCTTTTCCATCTTCTTTTTCATCGATACCATGTTTAATCGCATTCTCAACAATCGGCTGCAATATAAAGTTAATTGTCTGATAGGAATACAACTCTTCCTCAATATGATAAGTGACATCGAAGAGCTGATCATCATGCATGGCTAACTGAATGTCGATATAGGCTTGAATATTAAGAATTTCATCCCGGATACTTGTCAATTGTTTTCCATTGTTCAGACTGGTTCTATAAAATTTCGAAAGCGCATTGACCACCACGCTGATGTCCTCGGCCTCCACTTGAACCGCCCTCCAATTAATAATCGAAAGCGTATTGTATAGAAAATGAGGACTAATCTGTGCCTGGAGTGCCTTCAATTCCGCTTCTTTTTCCATAATACCGGATTGATAGACCTGCCCGATCAATTCCTTTATCCTCCGAACCATGCTGGCAAAGCTGTTGGTAAGCTCACCAATCTCATCTTTAGAATTAGAATGGATCAGGATATCGAAGTCGCCTTCTTCCACGACTCTTATTTTCTTTTTCAGCTTATAGATGGGTTGCACTAGCGTTTTTGTAAAAATCCATATAATCAGCAATAAGATTAAAATACATACCACTATGATGGACACCATTGCGGTTAGGATACTGCTGGTATCCACAATCATGCTTTTTACAGGTGTATAATAATAAAGCGTCCATCCGGGGCGTTCAATATCACTTTTGACCAAGGAATATTCCTTATGTCTAATATTGAATTGCCCTGAATCGGCACCTACAATATGATCTGCGACATTCTCTTCTTCAACCCCGCTACTTGCACTCGAATAGACAACTTGTTGATTGCGATCTGTAATAATGATGCCATAATCACTCTTCGTATTCAGCTCATCCAATTTTTCGAATATTCGATCCTTATCGAGCCTCACGTACAGCACACCAGCAAAGGTTGTATTATTACTTTTCATAATATTATGGGTTACAAATAAAACGTCATCATCATAGTTCCACTCCGTCTGATTGCTCATCTTCGCGGATTGATACCAATCTAAATTTCGAACCTGATCACTGGAGTAGATAAAGTTTCCGATCTGCTTGCCCGTATATTCTGAATAGAAGTTAACTTCCTTTAACTCCATATTAATATTCGTATAGTACCAAAGTGTCGGCTCAATATTTTCATTGAGTTCCTTCGTATAACTTATAATATCGCCTAATTCATAGCCCATAATTTTCTTGATAATCGGATTGAATACCATGAAATCAATAAAATTGTTCTGTTTCTCAAAGGTCTGTTCCAAGTTAAGCGAAATTTGTTCTACCGTATTCTTCATACCTAACATCAACTGCTGCTTCAAATAAGATTCAGCCATCCGGTAAGAATAGACTCCTAATACTAAGATGGGGATAATGATCACGACAAGATAGGAGGCCAGCAGCTTATGTTTGAGCTTTCTGTCTCGAAAAAACGTCAGTATCGTTCTCACAACGAACGGACCTTTTCCCGATATTGCGTCGGCGTAAGTCCGAAATGCTGTTTAAAGGAAACACCGAAATATGAAAAATCGGAATAACCCACCATTTTATATACATCGTTAATTTTATAGTTGCTTTGGTCTAGAAATTCTTTTGCTTTTTCCATGCGGTACTGATTGATATATTTCACTACACTTGTGCCCGTTCTTTTCTTAAAAATATGACTAAGATAGCTGCCCGACAGATGGACACTCGCCGCTAAATATTCCAAGCTTAGATCCTGGTTATATTTGCTCTCGATGATACGGATCAATTCATCCACAGCTCGCTTACCATATTCGCTGTCTGCTGAACGGCTTCCATCCGCCTCTGACTTGGACGGTGCACCCGCCCCTGTATACGGTTTCAAATTTACGTTACGTTTCTGGGATTCCTCTAGCTCACATTGTTCTACGACCTCAGACAGAACGCTGCGTAATGCTTCTGCTTCAACGGGCTTTAACAAGTAATGCAGCACTTTCAAGGGAATAGCCGCTCTAGCATATTCGAACTCGCTATGACCGCTGAGAAGGATGATTTTCAGATTTGGATATATTTCCCGAGCCGCCTTCACTAACTGCAGCCCATCCATAAAGGGCATTTTAATATCTGTTAGTAAAAGATCGAACTCCTGTTGTTCAATAATCTGCAGCGCTTCCTTGCCATTTCTGGCCTCGCTGATTTCTAAAGGAAGTTTATATTTAGAGATCAAGTATTTCATGCCATCTCTCTCGTACTTATTGTCATCTGCTATTAGCATTCTGTACATGATAGGACTCCCTCCATGGCTTAATTTTATCAACTTCATTCTTGAATTCAATGGTTTTCTGAAGCCAAATCTCTACAGCCTTAAGGAATGCGGGAAAAACAGTCCCCTTAGCCACTTTCTGGCTAGAAAACTGTTTTCCTTGAAGCTCATTCATTGTAATCTGCTATACCAAACTCAGAAATCGTATTTATGATGCTGCTCACCACTTCATACAACGATCCTTGTGGCTCTGTCGCAAATAGCTCATGACCCTGCGTCCATTTATACTCCCAAGCATACCAATCAATAGGTTCTGGCGGTGTCTGACCAGACATCGCCTTACTAAGCGAAGAGATAAACATCTCCCAACGAGGTAAGTAGAAGCTCTCGATTAAACCAGACCATTCTCTATGAGAGTATTCGTGCAGTAGTTGTGATGATTCCTCTGGGCCCCACAATGTGATTAGTGTTCTCGCATTAAATTCGAACAGCTCTTTCTCTTCTACCGTTCTTCCCATACGTTTAGCATCTTCAAGCCACGGTCCAAGCAAAAATTGTTTATAGGTACGCAGCAAACGCTCCTGCATACGAATCAGCTGTAGAAATTGCTCTGATTCTTTTTCGAATGTGACCTGATCCCCTGTCTGATAAGCATCTGTGAAGCGTTTATAATAGACTCGAGACAAATCGGCCAAGGCTTGCCGAGTCACATCCGTAAGGTCATATCGATAGGTCTCAGCATCGCTGTATTCCTCAAAACACTCAAACAGAGATTTGCAGGCTTGACGCACATCTTCAAGCTCATAATATACATTTGTCGGACCCCAGTTAGATACTTTGGTAAGCTCCAAGGACGGACGTGCACATATGAAGGACTCCATCCCACCCTGCTGCACTGTGTTACAGTTGTATACACTCTTTTGTAGGAGGTTCCAAGCCTCTTGTGCTGCTGGAACAACTTTACCGTACCGACGTTCGATATAACCTTCTAGCCATTCCCCAACATCATTCGCTTCTGAGCGCCAAACGGTGTCCACCAATAGATCGTACATTACAGGATTGGTCTCAATCCCCTCCATAGCCATTCCGATCCCACACATACGACCCGCTTGTGGATTGTGCAAAGTGGTGATAGGGTCATGTGCAATTCTATCTAAGTTGCCGAACATCCCGTTTTTACCACCATAATTCTGAATCATACACCACACCCAAGGGATCCCTTGAAAGGCTTCACTCGTCTCCCAAGTCGGATGGGACTCACACCACAAATCAAGCACCAGTGCTTGCTCCGGGATCACGTTCTGTAAAATTTCTTTTTTCGGATTACCTTCCCAAGCTTGAAACACCCACACAGCCTGTGGATCATGACGCAGCATCTCAGTCTGAACACCAACTGCATAAGCTGCTAAATCAATTCCCTCGGTATTTCCGCCTTCATGGAAGGGATCTACACTATAGAAATGAATATCTGTTCCGAATAGCTTTTGCTGTTCCTCATAGAAAGCAGTAGCTACTGTAGCATACATCGGATCATCTGCCAGTAAGAGTGAAGGTCTATCAAAATTACACCATTTGCCTTGATTGACCGGTCTTGAACTAGGGAATTTATCACCGAAATCCCGGGGAACCATACCACTATAACCTGGCAGCACAGGCGAAATGCCTAAGCTTAACATCCTCTGATGAATGGCATTCGCTAATTTAGCTCGATCTTCAAACCACCATTCGGGTAGCGGACCTCCCCAAGACGTCATATTCTGCATCCATTGCCACGCAAAGAAAGCCGGTCCACATACAAATTCAGAAACCTCTTGTTCCTCATAACCTATCCGAAGCAGCGTTCTTCTCCACACTTCTTCTTGCCCAATAATGCTAAGTGCCAAGTTGATACCGTTCATCGCCATCTGATCAATTTCTTGTTGCCAACGTTCCCAATCCCAGAAAGGCATGGAGTAGGAGAAGGTACAATAGTTCAAATAATACCGATATTTATAAGGAGTCGCGAGACGAACAGGTTCGAATAGTCCAGGTAATTGTTCAGGCAACTCAAGTTGATTTCCGCACCACGATAAATGTGCCTTACAAGTATGTTTTAAATACCAGTGGAAGCCCGATGCCAAAGCTGTTCCGGAGGAGCCCTTGATCACAACCATACCACTGTCGCTTGCTAACTCAAATACATCCTGATCATTCTGTGGCGCTATAGATTCCAGGCGGATTTGGGAGGACTTTTCTGGCCCGATGACTCTTTCAATCATAGCTAATACATTCATTACATCTACACTTTGAAGCATCATAGAACGAATCCCCCTATTATCCTTTTAGCGCTCCAGCCGCAACGCCCTTAATAATATATTTTTGCATCACGAGATAGAAAATCATTAGAGGTGCAACACCCATCAATAACATTGGAAACAGGCTGGTCCAGTCCACGGAGAATTGTCCGACATTACGGAAGACTTCCAACAGGATGACGTTATTCTCCCTTGATTGTAGGAATAGAAGTGGGTTCATAAAGTCGTTCCATACGTTCAACGTACTTAAAATCACCACAGTTGCTATAACCGGCTTCAATAATGGAAATGCGATAAGCCAAAAGGTTTTAAAAACCGAACAACCGTCTATAAAAGCTGCCTCTTCCAGTTCAATCGGAACCGAGCTAAGGAAGAAGCTATGAAATAAGAATATGGCAATGATGCTGCCCGTACCGATATTTACAACCGTTACGGCAGCTAGATGATCCATTAAACCAAGCGCATTGATCAATTTATACAGATTCACAAGTCCCATTTGGAAAGGAACCATCATTCCCGCCAAGAAAAAATAGAACAAAAAGCGATTAAACGCATGATTTCTTCTCGCCAGAGCATACGCCGCCATGGATGAGAACAAGACAATGCCTAACACAGATAGCACCGTAACAATCAACGTATTCATAAATACACGCGGATATTGCATCGTGTTCCATGCCTCTGCATAATTGCCGAAGTTAAAAGTAGAGGGTAATGACAAAGGAAACAGCGTTGCCTGATCTGGTGTTTTAAATGTAGTCACAATCAAATAGTAAATTGGTATAAAAGTAATTAAGCAGCAATAATCATACAAACTTCAAATAAGGGATTTCCCCATTTTCGCAGCCATTTCGTATTCATCGTGTTTGTTCACCCCATTTTCTCAAGAAGCTCATCATCACCATGGTAATGATCATCACGGCAATGAAGAATACAACCCCAAAGGCTGCACCTTTCGCATAAAATCCTTCTGTAAATACCGTCTTGATATAAGCTGTCATAATTGTTTGTGTCGAATTTCCCGGTCCACCTTCGGTTAGAGCAAAGATAATATCGAATACTTTTAACCCACCGATCATGGCAGTGACCGACACAACGTTAACGGAAGGCTGCATAAGCGGCAAAGTCACTCTCCAGAACTTACCCCAGCTATTGGCTCCGTCGATTTCTGCCGCCTCATATAAATCCTTAGGAATGGATTGCAGATTGGCAAGGAAGATAACCATCGCCCACCCGGTCCACTGCCACAATTGCGTTCCGACCACCGAATACAAGGCTAAGTCAGGATTGCCTAAGAAATTGATTTTCGCAAATCCCAGCGCAGTAACCGCCCGGTTGATCAGACCGAAATCTGAAGTAGACATAATATAGCTCCATAAATAACCAATAATTAACGGGCTAAATACCGCAGGCAAGAAGAACATCGAACGCAAAATATTTTTGGTCTTTAGTTTACGATCTAGAAATACAGCCAGAATTAAGCCGAGACTAGTCTGGAATACGGTCATTAGAATGGCGTAGATAATGGAGTTCTTGATCGATATCGTTAACAGATCACTATCAAAAATACCCTTAAAATTATCGAATCCTACAAATTTCAAATTATCTAATTTCATATTGGAATAGTCGGTAAAACTATAGTAAAATGTCGAGAAAAAGGGATATACACAAAATAGTAAGTAAAAGATCAGCACCGGCAGGATCAATATTTGATAATCAAGTTCCCTCTTTAGCAACCTCATTTTCGTATTCATACTATTCAACCTCTCTTGTAAAACACTTGCGGGCAGCGATCAGGCTGCCGCAAGTATCATAGCTCATTATTGTGCTTTACCTTGAATGAGTTCATTGGTCTTCTTATCAATGGCTTGCAGTGCTTCCGCAATTGTCATTTTTCCACTCAATACATATTGAAAATTCTTACCGTAATCTTCAATTACATTAGATGCATCGCCCCAGTTGTTCCACGGTGCATATACATTTCCTGCTTTCAACGTTTCGCTTACACTGGCGAATTGTTCAGGCATTTCGAATTCAACATCTTTCAAATAGCTGCTGCCACCCTTGTTGTCACTCCAGAAAGCTTGTTGTCCTTCAGGCGTTGAAATTAAATCTAGTACCTGCATGATTTCTTCTTGGTGCTCTGACTTACTATTTGCAGCAAATCCTACACCCGGACCACCAATCAACCAGCCCGCACCTGGCTCAGATCCATAGAAAGGAAACATATCAAATTTCAAATTCGGATTTTTCGTTTGAATGGCTTCTACAGCCCACGGCCCAGACTGCCACATAGCAGCTTTTCCAGTTGCGAATTCATCCAAGGCTTGGTCATAATCCACGCCGAGCATATCCTCCGTTAAATAGCCCCGTTTGATTAATTCCGTCCATTGCTCAAGGGCTGTATTCCAGTTCCCATCAAGCTTTTTCTTACCTTCACCGTACTGTACATCGAAGTCTTTATTCTCAGCCTTAAACAAGAAGTTGTTCATTACTAGGCCCATAGAAGATTTCATCATAGGCTCCCAAGATTTAGCACCCATCGCCTGAGGTTTGATTCCATTCTGTTTCAATGTCTCATGGAGCGCTAGTTCTTCCTCAAAGGTTGTAGGAACCTTCAGATTCAGCTTTTCAAAAATCTCTTTATTATAGAACATGCCTTCGAACCAACTGATTCCCGGAAGCGCATATAATTTACCGTCTACAGAGTAGACATTCTTGCCACCGTCATTATAACGATCAGCTAGTTCAGAGATATCCTTAATGTAGCCTAGCTTTGCATATCTTGATGCCGTATAAGGATTAGTAGAAATAATGTCTGGGCCTGCTCCAGCCGTTAGCTGTGTTTCAATAATATTTTGATACTGCTTGTTATCAATAAATTGATATTCAAGCTCAATATTCGGTAGCTTTTCTTTTACCAGATCAAGAAGGGTCTTAACACTATCCTCTTTGTTCCAGTACGCAATTCTAATTTTCACCTTATCTTTCTTTTCCCCTTGATTGGCTGCTGGAGCGTTATTCTCACCACCACAACCTGCAAGTGTCATCGAGAGTAAAGTGACGGCGGTGAGAAGTAAGATATTAAACTTTTTCACGGTGAGACCTCCCTTTTCTTTTCTATAATGTAAGAGCTTCCATGACTAAATTTTAGAGCAGTTCTTAAATTTACGTTATCTAAATTTCTTTGGTTCGTTATGAATAATCTGCTTTTTTATATGAATCATTAGTTGTACACCAAATTGTCGTATAATTAAGTCCAATTTACACCATAATGTACTAGAATTTTGACTTCTTGTTCGGAATGCTGTACATTACAAAGTGGACGAACAATCAACAAACAAAAATACTATAATGTTCGCATTTAGAGGTGTATATAATGAAAAAAGTATTCGATTATGAAGATATTCAGTTAATTCCTGCAAAATGTATCGTAAATAGCCGTTCGGAGTGTGATACATCAGTAACCTTGGGCGGTCATACTTTTAAATTACCTGTGGTACCCGCAAATATGCAAACCATCATAGATGAGAAGATCGCCAGCTTCTTAGCGGAAAATGGCTACTTTTACATTATGCATCGTTTTGAACCGGAGAAGCGTACATCTTTCATCAAAGACATGCACGCCCGCGGATTAATCGCATCCATAAGTGTCGGAGTTAAAGAGGAAGAGTATGATTTCGTGGAACAATTATCTAACGAACAGTTGGTTCCGGAATTCATTACAATAGATATTGCTCATGGTCATTCCGAGGCTGTCATTCGTATGATCAAGCACATTAAACAGTACCTGCCTACTAGTTTCGTTATTGCTGGAAACGTGGGAACACCAGAAGGCGTTAGAGAATTAGAGAATGCTGGGGCAGACGCTACTAAAGTAGGAATTGGACCAGGTAAAGTATGTATCACGAAGATTAAGACTGGATTTGGAACAGGTGGCTGGCAATTGGCTGCACTGCGCTTGTGTGCGAAGGCTGCAAGTAAGCCTATTATCGCTGACGGAGGCATTCGGACACACGGTGATATCGCCAAATCCATTAGATTTGGGGCTTCCATGGTCATGATCGGTTCCCTATTTGCAGGGCATGAAGAATCTCCTGGTGATACCATCGAAATCGATGGAAAGCTGTATAAAGAGTACTTTGGCTCCGCTTCTGAATACCAAAAAGGTGAAAAGAAGAATGTTGAGGGCAAAAAAATAGTTGTCGAACACAAAGGCGCTTTAGCAGAAACGTTGAGAGAGATGGAGCAAGATCTTCAGTCCTCGATTTCTTATGCTGGAGGCAATAAATTGGAAGCCATTCGTAAAGTCGATTATGTTATCGTTAAGAATTCCATTTTTAATGGTGACAAGGTCTATTAATAAGCATAAACGCCTTCGCCGTCCTTATAGGGACGGCAAGCGTTTAAAAAAGAGGTGAGTAAGACGACTTAGGTCGTTCTTGCTCACCTCTTTTTTGGTTGTTATGATTTCCGCTATAACACTTTGGGGTAATCATCTAATAGGCTATTAGATTGAACAAGAGAGGATAATCCCTATGCGGCAAGCAATGATTATTATTAACCCCTCATCTGGTAAAGAAGAAGCTGGCGAATATGTCAGATATGCAGAAAGAGTTCTAGCTGATCAAGGCTACTTGGTTACGATCAAGGAGACGGCAAAAGAACTAGATGCAACTCGTTATTGTATCACTGCCTGCGAGGAGTGTTACGATCTAGTCGTCTCCATTGGCGGGGATGGCACGCTTCACGAGACCATTAATGGTCTTATGAATCAGAAACAACACCCAAAGTTAGGTGTAGTCCCTTTAGGAACGGTTAATGATTTTGCCCGCGCGTTACAGATCCCATTGAATCCCGAAATAGCCATTCAAACCCTTGCTTCCTCTAACGTAAAGACAGTTGATATTGGTTGCTTGAATGACCGCTTATTCGGAAATGTTGTTGCTGTAGGTTCAATCGCCGGATCATTATCCTCCGTATCAATCGAAGAGAAAACCAAGCTCGGCTCATTGGCATATTTGAAAGAAGGCCTAAAACAACTTACAAGCACTTCCACCCACCCTCTTGTCATTCATTATGACGAGAAGACATGGCAAGGCGATTCCCCGCTTTTTCTCGCCGTGTTAACCAACTCCGTTGGCGGATTCGAGAATCTAATACCTGATGCTGCGGTTGACGATGGTCTGCTTCACTGTTTTATTATTCAAGACCTTAGTATACTCAATACCATTACAGCCAGTATTTCTTTACTACTTGGCAGCCTTAAGGATCATAAAGACGTTGTCTATTTCACGGCCCAAAATGTGACAGTCAGCTCTCCAGAAGCCGTAAGAACCAATGTGGATGGTGAAGAAGGTCCGATTTTACCAATTACGCTAAGTGTTCTCCCTCGTCATATCCAAGTCATTGTACCGGAGGTAGACTAACAAATAAAAAGCAGTCCGGAACTCAAAAAGTTCCAGACTGCCATTATTTTATGGATACCCCGTTCCATATCTTCTTTTTTGCAAATCACTTATAAAAATTCTATTCCGCTACAATAAACTTTTTACTTAATAACCACATTCCGCCGCTAATCCCTAAGAAATAGATAGGCATCGTCAGTAATGAACCATTATGCAGGGCGCTCATTCCCCACGTCGCTAAACTTACTAGCAGATAATATCCCAAGCTGAAGATCGCGCCTGCCGTTCCTACAACGTCCTGAAATTGAACAAGAGCAAGACTTAGACAATTAGGCAAAGCGATACCGGCCCCCATTAACATAACAAAAAGGGTGATTAAGATACATACGATCAGTATTATATCTGGCAACGCTCCAAGACTACTCACAAGTGTTAATAGCAAGGAACCAGCAGCCATCACTAGACAGCCGATGTGAATTATTTTTTCTGCGGCATAGAGACTCAATAATCTCTTGGACATCATTGCTCCAACTATCGATGCCAAGGCCACAACAATGCCTAAAAAACCATATACTCCCGGTGAAATATTAAAATGTTCAATAAATATAAAGGGTGCTTCCGCATAGTAGCTAAATAAAACTCCATTGATGCCCCCGATCAGTAACCCAAACACTAGTACACGTGGCAATGAGAGCATTCTTTTAACGATAGGTAGAATGGCCACCTTTTTTCTCGCGGAAACATCTGTGGTTTCTGGCAGCTTCCAAAAGGCATACATAAACAACAACACACTCATCATCACTAATGTAAAGAAAACCGCTCGAAAACCAAAAGCTTGATCCACGAAGCCGCCAATAAGCGGCCCTACTGCTGGAGTAAAAGCAATCACAGCCGAAATCTGGGCAAACATGGCATGCCGCTTATTTCCGGATACACTCTCACGAAGAATTGTTTGTGTAATGATCGAGCCTGTCGCTGCTCCGAACGCTTGTATAAACCGACTGATTAACAGCAGATTAATGGATTCCGAGTAAAAACACATCAAGCTTCCAATACCATATAAAATGAGGCCACCCAGCATGGCAGGTCTCCGTCCGATGAAATCAGAGAGCCAACCCCAACACAAAACACCTAAAGCAAATCCGATAAAATATATACTTAATGTTAATTGTACAGAACTATTAGCGACGCCAAGTGCAACCGCAATATCCGGCAAAGATGGAGTATAGATCGTCTCACTAATTTGCGGAAAAGCCACAAGAACAATCATTAGCAGTAAAGATGGTGCTGCATATTTTTTCATATTAAATTCGCCCTCCTACAAGCTTATATCCTCGAACAACTACAAGAATATGAGCCTAGCTAGGGAAATGGGGGCATCATTATGGCAAGACGACTATAAATCATCATATTCAAAATTACCTCTCATTGTTATGCTTTCATTGTTATATAGGAGGGCTTACCCGAAAGTACGGGCAAAGATTTAAGTTTCAATTATTCAACCAAGATATCATTATATACGGTAATAGAAAAGCTCTCAAACGAATCGCTTCGCCTGAGAGCTTATTTATATTACGATTTTTGTTCCGATAATCCATGTATAGTTACGCCAGCAGCGCTGGATTTCTTTTTGTCCTGAGAAGCATGTAGCTTTACCATCACAAATCTTGCAAATGGCTGTATCAATATACTTTCAGCGAATAGTGCAATCAGGAAATTTCTTGGCCAATTGGCTAAGAAGTGATTAAACGTTTGAGAACTCAACCCATTTCCGATCATGTCTCCAATAAACGTCATACAAAATGACATTCCCAGTACGGTGAATAAGATGCGGAAAAGGATTTTGGCGTTGAAACTATCGGTGGGTTGTGTGAATGTAGCTGTCAGCTTTTCGGCAATACGACCAATAACAACAGGCTCAATAATCATGACAATTATCCAAATGATCGGAAACACCTTAAGAATCATTAAGGCAACTTCACTATTAAATTCTCCAACTCCTAAAATGATATTTATTGAAGACATAAACAGTACCGTCAGTGTACAAATGATTGCACCATATAATGCCCCCTCCTTGCCGTTTCTTGGTAATCTTGCTTCTTGATTCATGATGTTCTTCCTTTCAATATTATAGGGAATAGTTGTGCCACAGTTCTTAGGGGATCTGATGATTGTTGCGTTAGACATAACATCATCGCACCTTCAATCGAAGCTATCATCCACATAGCAATCGTAGAGGCTGATTCATTCGTGAATCCGTCAGATACAAGCTTTGCACGATAAATACTTTGAATGTTCTCATATAACAAACTGCATGCTTTGCGTACAGGTTCACTCACGGTAGCCATTTCACTGACAATACTGCTAAATGTATATCCAGTGATGGTACCCTCTGTTTCTAAGCTCAAAATTAACTTATCGATCATGAATTGTATAGCTTCTTGAGTCGATGAATGTTTACTAAAAATATCCTCGACATCTATCATGATGGTTTCATTTAATCCGTGTAAACTAGCAATTAATAGTTCTTCTTTTCCATTTGGAAAATGATGATATAGCGCTCCTTTTGTGACCTCACAAGCTTTTAAAATTTCACTGACACCTACACTCTTATATCCTTTTTGTTGAAAAAGGAGTGTCGCCTTATCAATTATCAGCGATTTTGTATCCATAATATCGTATTCCTCCTGACATACCAACCGGTCTGTTTGTAATTATAACAATATAAAATCCAATAATGTAAGTGTTTTTTGATTTATTTAAAAAAATAAATCAAAATTATCATTTAATATAGCAAAAAGAGCTCAATTCCTGAGCCCTTTCGCTGATTGTTATCCCTAGTCATATTAAGGTTATATTGCCGGAGCAAGCAAAGTTGCCGTCTCCCATGAATTAATGATATCATTCGGATGAAGTTATCTTACTTTAAATAAGAAGGAGGAATACCCGATGAAAAAGAGATCGCTAAAATCTTTGTCCTTTGGTATTGGGTATTCTACGGCTGTTTTTTTCTAGAATTAATGATTGATAGGATAAGTCTGTCAAAAATTAAAACTAAAAAACAGTGGAGATATATCACCTAGATATCGTTATGTATCTTCTATTTAAAGGAGACTTCATAAAAATGAACTTAAATAATAATATTGTTACAAGATATAATCCAGAGAATATTGCGAAACCCGTTGGTAACTATAGTCATGTAACAAAGATAAGTAGAAATGCTGAAATGTATGTATTTTCCGGCCAAATTGGAATCGATCATCATAATCATATCCCTACAGATTTTAATCAACAGGTAACTAATACAATGAGTAATATTGTTGAAGTCCTTTCTTCTCAAAAGCTGACACCGGATCATGTAGTCAAAATCAACATTTGGGCCACGGAAGAAATCGATTGGGACCATTTCTATGAAATTTGGAATAAGGTATTCGGCAAGACGCCTCCTTCAATGACCATTGCTTATGTCAAAGGATTAGGTTTACCTGAATTAAAAATCGAGTTAGATGTATGGGCCGCAGGTTAAACCCTAAATTAAGAAAAACTAATTTTATATCTTCAATGCAAAACGAAAAACGAGCCTCAGAAGCGATTCGAAAGGCTCGTTTTTCTAATTCTATCTCTTTATATCTGAAGAATTGTCCCAACCATCAACGTTCTCAAGTCCCGGAATGCTGTCTTTATAGAAAACAGGATCCTTTCCTTCACGTTTCTGCTTTTTATAATCCTTCAAGGCGGCAAAGGCCACTTTAGATAATAGCAGGATGGCAATCAAATTCACGATAACCATGAAGCCCATAAATAAGTCGGCCAAATCCCATACCAATTGAACCTTTGCTACGGAACCAAAAATAATCATCGCCAAAACACTGTATCTATAGAATAGTAATACTTTTTTATTGGAATTCAAAAATTCTATATTAGTCTCACCGTAATAATAATTTCCAATTAACGTGCTGAACGCAAACAAAAAAATCATAATCGCTAGTGATCCGGATGCCCACGAACCAATATGCTCGCTTAATGCGGCTTGTGTCAGCTTGATTCCATCCAGCCCTGGCTGCTTATAGGCATCAGACAACAAGATAATGAACGCCGTACTCGAACAAATGAGTAACGTATCTGTGAGTACGCCTAGCGCTTGCATTAGCCCTTGCTTTACCGGATGACTCGTGGTTGCCGTTGCCGCAGCATTAGGCGCACTACCCATACCTGCTTCGTTAGAGAACAAGCCACGTTTCACACCTTGTAGAATTACTGCACCAAGAGAGCCACCAGCGACTTGTTCAAATCCGAAGGCACTTTTCACAATGAGTGCGATAACTCCCGGGAGCTCCGTAATATTAATCAGCATTATAATAAGAGCAGCCCCAATGTAGAGCCCTGCCATTACCACTACAATGTATTCAGACATTCTTGCGATACGCTTAACACCGCCGAAGATAACCACCGCAAAGGCAGCAGCCATTACAACCCCAAGAATGGCCCGGTTGGTGCCAAACGAATTTTCAAAGGCCACTGTGACCGTATTCGATTGGACCGCGTTAAATACAAGGCCGAAGGATAACGTGATCAGAACCGCAAATATCGCTCCCATCCAGCGCTTGTTCAGGCCTTTCTCCATATAATAGGCAGGACCACCGCGAAATCCGGTCTTATCCTTCACTTTATATACCTGTGCCAAGGTGCTTTCTATAAAGCCGGATGCTGATCCAATAATGGCAATCACCCACATCCAGAAGATAGCCCCTGGGCCACCTATGGCAATAGCAATTGCGATTCCCGTTATATTACCTGTCCCTACCCTCGCCGCCATACTAATGCAGAAGGCCTGGAAGGATGAAATACTATCTTTTGACCTTTCATTGGATCCTTTAAGAACCCGAAACATTTCTTTGAACATACCAAACTGTACAAATTTCGATCTTACGGTGAAATAAAGTCCACAAGCAATAAGAAGGATCACCAATATTTTGGACCACAAAAAATCATTTGTTACGCTAATCATACTATCTAAAAATTGTTGCATGTACTTCCGCCTCTCCATTCTGTCGATACCAAGTTGCTAAGCTTATAACGCATAGTATTTTCAAATATAACAGTCATTATTTCAAATGCCAATAAAAATTGTAACTTTCATAACATCTCTTGTCAGTAGGTTTCGCATACTTTTCAGAATTATGGTAGAAAATACTATTCATATCTGAAGAGAGGTGGAGCTTTGCTGTATGGATAAGGAAAAAGAAGATATGATTTTAACGGATCGACAGGGGCATCCGATTACAGATAATCAAAATATACGAACGGTAGGAAATCGCGGGCCATCGACGCTCGAAAACTACCACTTCATCGAGAAGATATCACATTTTGATCGAGAGCGTATTCCAGAAAGAGTTGTTCATGCTAGGGGGGCAGGCGCCCACGGATATTTTGAAGCTTATGGAAAAGTAGGTGATGAACCCGTCTCGAAGTATACGCGTGCTAAGCTATTTCAAGAAGCAGGCAAAAAGACACCTGTATTCGTACGATTTTCTACGGTAGTTCATGGTGTTTACTCTCCGGAGACCTTTCGTGATCCACGCGGCTTCGCCACAAAGTTCTATACAGAGGATGGCAACTGGGACTTGGTCGGCAACAATCTGAAGATCTTCTTTATCCGTGATCCGCTAAAGTTTCCTGACATGGTTCATGCTTTCAAGCCTGATCCTGTGACCAATCTGCAAAATCCAGAGCGGATGTTTGATTTCGTATCGAACTCACCTGAAGCCACTCACATGATTACGTTTCTGTTCTCTCCTTGGGGGATTCCGGCCAACTATCGGCAAATGCAGGGGTCTGGGGTCAATACCTACAAATGGGTGAATGAACAGGGTGAAGCCGTCTTAATCAAATACCATTGGGAACCACTGAAACATGGCATTAAGAATCTAACTCAGCAGGCTGCAGAAGATATACAAGCTAAAAATGTCAGTCACGCTACGCAGGACTTATATGAGGCGATTGCACGCAAGGATTACCCCGAATGGGAACTTTGTGTGCAAATCCTGAGTGACGATGAGCATCCTGAGCTCGATTTTGATCCACTGGATCCTACTAAGCTTTGGGATCATGAACGTTTTCCATTTTTACCTGTCGGAAAGATGGTTCTGGATCGGAATCCAGACAATTATTTTGCCGAGGTCGAACAGGTCGCTTTCGGGACTGGAGTTCTAGTAGACGGTCTGGATTTCTCGGACGACAAGCTGCTGCAAGGCCGGACGTTCTCCTATTCGGATACTCAGCGGCACCGGGTAGGCGCGAACTACATTCAATTGCCGATCAACGCTCCAAAGACAAGGGTAGCAACGAATCAGCGGGATGGGCAAATGACTTATCATGTGGATAAAGCGCCTGAGCAAAACCCACATGTCAATTACGAACCTTCCTCGCTTGGCGGGTTAAAGGAGGCAGCTCCTTCTGGCAAAGAACATCAACCGATGTATAATGATCGACTAGTTCGCGACAAAATTAGTCGGACAAATGACTTCGGGCAAGCTGGTGATACCTATCGCAAGTTCGAGGATTGGGAACGGGATGAATTGATTCATAACTTGGTCGATGCACTGAAAATATGTGCGCCTGTTATTCAGAACAATATGATCGAGCATTTCACAAAGGCTGATCCCGACTACGGCCGCCGAGTGGCTGAAGGTCTTGCTCAAGCCAAAGCCGACCACAAACATCTAGGTACCTCAGATAATCGAGAGGGCGCGGAAATTGCAGAGCAATCTGGTACACAAACGGACGGATATTAAGGATTAAAAAAAGGGTTAAGGGGCCGGTTGTAAAGGCTTCTTAACCCTTTGCCATATTCACGTAACATACCAACACTATGATTATTCTATAGCTAAGATCATAGGAGGAACAAATCGTGCAGAATACAACCATATTAATTACTGGAGGAACCGGATCTTGGGGACGGCAGCTAGTAAAACGTTTATTGGAAAGAGAACCTAAAGAAATCAGAATATTTTCCCGTAATGAATCTCTTCAAGTAGAACTACAACAGGAATACCATCATAACCCCAAACTAACCTTCATCATTGGTGATGTTCGTGATAAGCATGAACTGATGCAGGCTTGCCATCAAGTAGATTATATCTATCACTTAGCAGCCTTGAAGCATGTGCCGATCTGTGAACAACAGCCGGACAGTGCGATGAAGACTAACGTACTCGGAACTCAGCATGTGATTCAAGCCGCTATTAAACATGGTGTAAAAAAAGTAGTCTACGTCTCAACCGATAAAGCAGCGCAACCATCGAGCACCTACGGAATGACAAAATCACTCGGCGAAAAGCTAATGGTCCATGCCAATCTCAGACAAACCAAAACTCAGTTTGTTTGTGTTAGAAGTGGCAACGTCCTAGGCTCAACAGGCAGTGTGGTTCCTATTTTCAAACAAAGTATTGCAAATGGAAAAGACATTTCTCTTACAGATGCTAGAATGACTCGTTTTTTCTTAACCATAGATGATGCAATTACCTTACTCCTTAAGGCGACAGAAGACAGCAAAGGCGGAGAAATCTTTGTGACCAAGATGCCTGCTTGTCGCATTAAGGATCTTGCCCAAGTCTTAATTGATAACTTATCAACTGGCCCGATCCAAATCAAGGAATCAGGAATCCGCCCCGGAGAGAGCTTAAGTGAGGCTCTAATTTCGGAATTCGAGAGCACATCTTCTATTCATCTGGATGATCACTATTATGTGATTCTCCCTCCTTTTCCTATAGAAGGGTTACAAAAGGTTTATGCCTCTTGCCCGCCTGTGGACTTCCAAAGCTATGATTCCAATCATGTGTTGATGAGCAAACCTGCGATAAAAGAAATGTTACAACAAGGTGGGTTTCTAGTATGAGTACCTCGATCGTATTTACAGGTGGAGGCTCCGCTGGCCATGTATCCGGCAACCTCGTGTTGATCCCTAAGTGTTTAGCAGAGGATTGGGACGTTCATTATATAGGCTCTGAACAAGGGATTGAGCGTAAGCTTTTGTCTGATTACAAGGAGGATGTGACCTATCATCCTATTTCCACAGGAAAATTGAGACGCTACTTCGATTGGAAGAATGTAACTGATGTATTCAAAATCATGAAGGGCATCTTTCAATCCTACCGGCTCCTACGAACCATCAAACCAAGTGTAATTTTTTCTAAAGGTGGATTTGTTTCTGTACCCGTCGTGATTGGGGCTAAACTTAACAAAGTGCCTATCATTATTTATGAACCAGACCTGAATCTTGGACTAGCTAATAAAATATCACTTCCGTTTGCCACTCATCTGTGTACAAATTTTCTGGATACTTTAACCAAATCTGCTTCTCTCAAGGCCGTTCATGCAGGACCGCTCTTGAAGGAGCAATTCAAATTAGCTGATAAACAACGTGGTTTAGTCTTTTGCGGATTCACCTCTGCTAAGCCTGTTCTTCTTATTATGGGAGGAAGCCAAGGGGCACATAGCATTAACCAAATGGTGAACAATGTACTCGCTGAGTTGATAAATAAATTTCAAGTGGTTCATATTTGCGGGGAGGGAAAAGTTGATTATCACCTCTCGATGTCAGGCTACAAATCGTATGAATTCATTACAAGCTGTGAGCTGCCGCATTTATTAGCTATGGCGGATGTTGTCGTATCCCGTGCAGGCTCAAATTCTATGATGGAGCTTCTTTCTATGCAAAAGCCAATGTTATTAATTCCGCACACGAATGGTGGCAGCCGCTCTGGTCAACTTGCCCAAGCGCAGTATTTTCAACAAACTGGACTCGCTGAAATGTTACTTGAAGAAGAGATGACCACTCAAACCTTTGTTCATTCGATTATGACGCTATACGAGAACCGCTCTACTTACAAAGATAAGATGAAGCCTTATGAGAACGGCAGAGGAGCCTATAAGGTAATGAATTTAATCAAACAAGTAAGTGGTGAGAACTTAACAATGATCAAGGCAGGTACGGTTTAGATGGGAATGAAGCTAGCGGATTGGTTACTCCTCTGCTTTATCGCTGTCGTCTGTATTCTGGTTTATTTTGGACAAAAGATCCTGTAATAAACATTTCTAAATTGTACCGGGCTTTTTGGGGATGGGTATAATTAAAGCATCCATAATTTTAGGAGGAGAAACTCATGAAAAAGCATCCCGCGTTAGAAATGTATGATTATAATGTATGGGCCAATCAAACGATCATCCATCGCTTAAAGGAGTTGCCTAAAGACATTTATCATAAGGATATTCAGAGTGGTTTTTCTTCGGTAGCAAAGGTTGTGACGCATATTTATGTCGTGGAGAATATTTGGTTTGACTTGATTTCAGGACGAACTAGGAATGAAGCTAAAGCATCAGCTGCCCAATTAGAGCCCTTGTTAGCAATAAAAGATATTGAAGAAATGGATGTCCTCTATCGTGAGCTAACCAGCAAAAATAAAATGGTGTTGGCTAGTCAAATAGATAAGGATCCCACCGTTGTGTTAGATCATCCAACGATGGGATCGCTTGAGACATCCATTTCCGGGGCTATCTTTCACGTTGCGAACCATGGCAGCTATCACCGTGGGAATATCGGTACAATGCTGCGACAAATGGGCCATACCTCAGTACTGCAGGATTATGTTGCTTATCTATACAACGAGCCGAAATAATCATAGTGCTGCTGAGTCTATCTTATTAATTAGCTACAGATTTAAAATATTGATACACCTGATTTAGCTTCTTTTCATGTTTACCTTTCGGGCTCTCCATATTCCCAAACTCGAAAAACTTCACTTTCTTGATCCCACAATATTGAAATAATGCTTTTCTCATCAGCACTTTATGGGAGTTATTTAACCAGTATAAAGGATACAGGGTTGGCCCCTTCATACTGGAAATACAAACTACTGACTTCCCTTTCAGCAGCCCTTCAGGTATAAGCCCGCCCTTTTCTCTGTAAGCGAAATTAGAAGCGAACATTTGATCAATATACCCGAGTAGCATAGCGGGAGGCCGGCCCCACCAGATCGGGTACACGAACACAATTTTGTCGGCCTGACGAATCTGCTCACGATATTTCTCTAGCTTGGGATCGATATGCATGTCTCTTCTACGTTTGTTTTCATTAAAGACCAGCACCGGATCAAATTGCTCTTCATATAGATCAAGCACCTCGATCTTCGAGATCTTAGCATTCTCATTACTTCCTTGAATGACTTTATTGAAAAAAGCATAACTTAAACTTTTATGATTCGGATGTGTATAGATAACTAAAACGTTCATTGCTCCACCTCTTTAATTATCATTTGATAACAAAATCGTATCATAACCTTTATTTAGTTGTCAAATGATAATTGTATTATGATAATTAATTTGTTAAAGTTTAAACTAAGAGGTGATCGTTATGGACAAAGAAGCGTTTTTTCATAAATTTGTGACCTTTACGACGGCAGTCCATGAAGTAACATTCGACTTAACCAAAGATGTTAGACCGGAAGGTATTACGCCCGTTCAATATAGTATTCTGGAGTATATAGCGGTCAGTCAGCCTGTGACTCTCAGTCAAATCAGTGATTGTAAGAATATCTCTATGCCGAACACGAGCCGTGAGCTCAAGAAATTAACAGAAAAGAATCTTTGCGAAAAGCTGGATGTCGCAGAAGATCGGCGTAAGCAATTCATCCGACTGTCCGAAGAGGGACAAGCGATGATGAATGCAGCTTTTGAGCGGATCGGCGAACGTTTCCTGGACCGGATTAAGGATTCTTCTGTTGAAGAACTAGAAGAAATCAACCGAGCGCTGGATGTGCTTCAATCTAAGGTATTCCATAGCGACAAGTGATAAAGAAAGGCACTCCTGTTAAGGAGTGCCTCGGTAATCATATTCTTAGCCAGCGAAACCCACTATTTCACCAGTCCGCCGATAAAGGTCTCAAAATTGTCAGCCAAGCGTGTGATCTTGTATTTGTTATCTCGATCTACATGAATAACCTCGGGTTCGCCATCATTTCCAAACTCGCGGTAATCCAGCATGATTACTTCATTCTCAGAAGGACAATCACAAATCACCACGCCAACCTCAGGATAACGTCCATTCTCAATCACAGTCCGGCTGCCTGAAGCTCCACACAGCGACTTATTCTTATCTCGTCCAATCCCGAGGATCCCTGAGATCGTAATAAACTCTCCTGTGCCCGGAATCGGGTAGCGATTGTTATGAGGAATCCCCCCATTATGTAACTTCATCATTTCAACGTAATATTTTGGCAGCTTAAATACCAGCTCTTCTTCCACTGAAGCAATCAATGCATCTGTAGGCGGTTCAGAGATATATTCTGAGAACGCATACTCGCTGTCATCCCAAAAATTGGTGGTGTCGATCGCTACTACAGGCTTCTTTGCAGGTTTGCTCACAGGCTTCTTCGCAGCTTTCTTAGCCAATTTGCGTTTGATCCAACCCAAAAACTCCAAGGTGTCCTCATCATCAGGCTCTAGCTCATCTGCAATTGTAAATGCTTTTAAAGCTTCATCATAC
The DNA here is from genome assembly GCF_041956825.1 of Paenibacillus sp. RS8. Taxonomy (NCBI): domain Bacteria; kingdom Bacillati; phylum Bacillota; class Bacilli; order Caryophanales; family Paenibacillaceae; genus Paenibacillus; species Paenibacillus sp. RS8. The sequence continues at coordinate 1,389,304 of NZ_CP168131.1, forward strand.
CGCTTAAGATAATAATAGGAAACTCCGATACGGTAATGCCAGAGTGGGTCTCCTTCGCCCTCTTCTTCAATGCTCAAATACTGCTCTAAGGCCTCTTCATATTGCCCGAGATTATTAAGCGCTCTTCCCAAATGACTAGTTAAAACATAATCTCTTTCCTCTTCAGGAATTTCTGTTATTGCATCCACGATTTCCTGAAATTCATCTTCCTCATGCCACTCATCCAGTTTTGCCAATAGTTCATCACTCATCATTAATACCTCCTATTAACGATCACTCAAAATACCTATTAGAAATTATACCATTTATAGCCTATGACCTTCCAATCATGCATGCCCTCCTGCATATCCATACCCTTGAGGCGGTTATACCTAGGAATAGTATGTCGTAATAGGAATACAATCATCAAAAAAAAGCGCCGTGTCAGCCACAGTCGCTCTTTGTTTACTATTCTTTTCACTATGAGAGCAGCCTTTAACAAAAGATTCAAACACAGCAACTGACTCGAACTGGTTGAGTACACCCTCTGATCTTAAATGATCCTCTAATTTCTCAATTAGATCTAGAACGGCTAATCTTAGCGGCTCTAAATCCGCCTGGGTTAATAGTACGAAGGCATAATTTATTTATAAACATCTTTTAGAGGAAACAAAGATAACTTACCATCCTCCATCCGGTATACTTTATCACAATATTCAAGCATACGCTCATCATGAGTAACCATAATCGCTGCTTTCTGGCGTGACTTCACCTCTTGCGCAATTAGACTAACTACTTCATGGGCCCGTTTAGTATCCAAACTTGCTGTAGGCTCGTCCGCCAAGATGACATTAGGATTATTTATTAATGCCCGAGCGATGGCTGTCCGTTGCTTTTCCCCACCTGATAACTCTTCTGGAAGACTTGTTAGCTTCGCGCCAAGACCCAGCTCTTCGAGCAGCTTAGCCGCCAATTGCTTATCCTCTCTAGTTACTTTACTCGACATCCTTTTTACTATTAGCAATTGATCCAAAACATTTAAATAAGGAACCAAATTTGAAGATTGCATAATAAATCCGATTTCTTGTAGTCTTATATTCGACAGTTCTTTGGCAGAAAGCGTAGAAATAGAATGCCCATTCAGCTTAACTTCCCCTTCTGAAGCTTCAAGCATCGCTCCAGCAATAGACAAGAACGTACTTTTACCTGAACCCGACGGTCCAACTACAGCCACGAACTCACCCGGCTCGACCGACAGGCTTACATGATCAAGTGCGGCGATACGATTACTTCCTTCAGCATAGTATTTTGTAACATCATTCATTTGTAATCCCTTAGTCATTATTCAATCCTCCCCAATGCCTGTAGCGGATCAATCTTTGTAATCTTTCGAACGGATACCATCGAACTTAACACAGCGATAATTAGTAAGATTACAGAATAAGTTACGACAAGATTCGTTTCCAGCTTGAAAGGCATACCCTTCGGCATAATGGCGGCTGTCCCATAAGTCAGTAAGATTCCAATTACAATACTAGTCAAAGAAATTATAAATACTTGCGATACAATGGCTTTTCCAAGGAATTTGTTACTAGCACCTATAGCTTTCATAATGCCAAACTGGTTGGTCTTCTGCATCGTAATTACATAGAAGAACACTCCAAGCACGAATGCTGAGATCGCCAGCAAAAATGCTAGCATCATTAAAATCGTACCATTCTCTTCCTTGTAGCCTGGCATCCCTTGAACAGCTCCTGCCCGGGTAACCGTATCCGTACCTGATAATTTGCTATTTATTACTTCTGGATCGATATCCTTGCCTTGCAGCATAATTGCATTAACCGGACCTGGAACTCCTTTATCTGAACCCGGAGCAGCAAAATTAATCTTCCGCCACTCCTCCATCGGAGTAAATACGGAAGCAACGTGGTTATAGGTCTGATCCTTCACAAACCCGATAATCGTCAATGATTCCGTTGTACCGTCTAACAGAAAAGTATCACCGAGGCTATAGCCCTCATCCTTCATGGTCGAGTTCACCAGTACACCAGTAGAATTCTCAGAAGTTAAGCTCTCCCCTTCCACGGTAGCCGGCTCCAAGAAACTTCCTGGATTAATTCCTATAATTGCGATGTCTACCTTGTCCTCGTTCTTAACACCTTGTCCTTTCAGCGCTGTTGCCATTGTACTTCCCATCGGTGCTGCAGCACTAACATTTGGCAATAGCTCCACTTCGGCCAATAACTGCTCAGACAGAAGGGACTTGCTCATCGAAGACTGCGACCCTTCTTCAAAAACTACATAATCAGCCTTCATAGTCATGATTGTGGAGGCAGCTAGTGTAGATAATCCAGTACCTAAACCTGATAAAATGAATACCAACCAAGCAATTAATACAAAAATAACGGTAATCATTGAAAACTTCATTTTACTATGCATCAATTCCTTCATAGCTAAGAACATTATCTTTTTCAGCTCCCTTTACATTTAATTTGACACATGTGTCAAATTAAATGGCACTGACACACGTCTAATTTATTAAACAACATAAATGACACATGTGTCAAATTTTATTCAAAATTAGTTCAGCTCTTTGCGCCCCCAATCCACATTTCAAATAACACCTTACCCCAATCAGGCGTTGGGATATTTAACATATTAGGTGTATTAATTAGGTTAAAAAAAACGCCAATAAGTACAGGAAGTGGGATATCCTTCCGAAGGCTATTTTCCTGCTGTGCGCGTGCGAACAAACCAGATAACTGAATCTTAAGAGTCTTATGTGCTTCTTCAATAAATTCAAGGTCTCTCGCTGCTGCAGCAGAATTCGCTGTGTTTATTTTACTGGCATCTCCCAGGAGCTGATGGAGCGAAGATTCTTCTACGTAAATAAGAAGTAACTGCTCAAGAGCGTCCATGGGATTTGCCTCATTAATTGTTAATGCCTTATCTAATACCGCTGCGATTACGCGCTTCATACAAGCGGCAACGATCTCTTCTTTATTAGAATAATATTGATAAATGGTACTTCGGGCGCCGGACAGATGCTGCGAGAGCAACTTGAGATGAAAGCCATCATAGCCATGATCCAATACTAATTTTTTTGTCATATCAAGCAGCTCGGCTTCAGTAAAAGATTGTTTTCTACCCATGATTCATCCCCTTTTCATTATTATCAGTTTAGCACACACAAAAAGTAATGCGTAGGTCATAACAAATAGACAGACTGTCCATAAGCAGTACTCTCACCTGCGGACAGTCCTTTCAAAAATACTAGAATATTCTATTTATTGATATATTTTACCTTCACGACTACATCCCGTTTTCAATCCTCTGCATAAACTCTTCAACGGCGCTATAGCCAAGCTGCTTCAGATACCAGTTGTTAGCGGCAGCTTCGATTAGACCAGCTACGTCACGGCCGGGCTGAAGCTGGATTTCAATATGTGGAATTTGAACACCAAGATAGTCTGTGAACTTCGGCTCCAGTTCGAGCTCATTATTCAAGGAATTCTCTCGCCAAGGAGACAACTCGATGTCGAGTACAATTCGCGTCTCATCCTGAAAAGCTCTACGCCCGTATTGGCGTACAACATTGATCAGACCAATACTGCGCAGCGCTAGGAATTCGCGGGTCGTCTCATTATGTGTGCCGAGAAGCGTCGCCGGTCCCAGCTTCTTCAGAACCACGATATCATCCGCCACAAACCGATGGCCTCTTCTAATAAGCGTATGCGCGGTTTCGCTTTTTCCAATCCCTGACTTACCTCTGAGTAGGACACCTATACCGGACACGTTTACACATACCCCATGAATTGAAAGCTCTGGCGCCAGCGCCTTCACTAGATAGGTGTCAATCTTTGCGATGATCTCTGTCGTCGTCTCCTGCGTCCGAAGCAGCGGGATGCCCTCTTCTTCGCAGAATAGAGTTAAATAAGGAATCTCCTGCTGACCTGTCGTCACAATAAAGCAGGGTGGATGATACTTGACGATATTACCAATATGTAACTTGCGCTCTTCAACGCTTAGGGTTAACAGATAATTGATTTCCTTGCAGCCCAATACTTGTACCCGCTTCGTTGGAAAGAAATCAAAGTAACCCACGAACTCCAGACCAGGTCTATGCGCCTTTGAACGAGTGATTTCACGATCCATGCAGCTAGCACCTGCAAGCACTTCCAGTTTAAACGTCTCCGTAAGGCTTTGAACGGTAGTCGATTTCAATGTTGTTCCCTCCTGTGGCTGCGTATCTTGAATACGCAATACGGTTAACGGGATATATTCAACGACAAATGGGATGATTCCTGCAACAACGCTACTATAGGCTTGTGATGTCATCGAATCGGATACGATTGTTTCTATGGTACACCACACAACTCCATACTTTGTATGACTTTTTTAGCAAAAAGCCATACTAACTCTCACAGACTATGACTATCCCGAAGGAGAATACTCATGAGCGAACAACAATGGCTAATTCCAGCAACCATGGGATTGGGCTTCAAGTTGGACAAAGGGCAGATCGTTCGGGTAACCGATGTAGAAGGAGAGCAGGTAGCAGATTTCGCTGCTTATAACGCCGTTCACCCTAATGAACGGATTGACCCCGGTGTAACGATCGATGCTCTAGGCAAGATGAATGTGCTCCCGGGGGACATCCTCTATTCCAATCAATACAGACCACTGCTTACGATTATTAAGGATACTGTGGGCCGTCATGATTTCATTAACTCTGCCTGCCGTCCCGAGATGTATGAGGTGCTGTATAACAAAAAGGAACACGCCAGCTGCTACAATAACCTAAATGAGGCACTGGCGGAGTTTGGCCTGCCCGCTCCCGATCAGCATTATCCGTTTAATCTTTTTATGAATACTGTCATTGACCCTTCTGGAAAAGTCAGCGTGGAGCGACCGCTTTCTAAAGCTGGGGATTATATTGAGCTGCGGGCTGAGATGGATCTGATCATTGCCATATCGGCTTGTCCCTGCTCCGAAAGTGTCTGCAATGGGTATAAATGTACACCGATTGCCGTAGAGATCCTTTAGAGTATGTCGCAAAGAGGTTAGTGCCAGAAGGCTTGTCTTCTAACTTACCTACTTCTTGAATAGAATGTCTTGTACAAGTTAACATCTCATTCAAGGAGCGATGACCATGAATAGCTTTTTCACCTATATAGTACTCGGCATTTCATTATCTGCACCTATTGGTCCCATCAATGCAGCCCAGCTCGACCGGGGAGCACGGATGGGATTTTTCCAATCCTGGATGATTGGACTGGGAGCCATGTGTGCGGATTTAGTGTATATGCTACTCATTTACTTTGGACTAGCCCACTTTCTGAATACCCCGTTTATGAAAACCTTCCTGTGGACATTCGGCAGCTTTGTTCTCCTTTATACCGGAATTGACACTTTGAAAAATATCAATGCCGTCCCTGGATCCGCCTCGCGTGGTGCACAGACCGGTACTAGCGCCTTCCGTACTGGCTTTTTGATGGCACTGATGAACCCACTCAGCATTCTCTTCTGGTTAGGCATCTACGGCTCCATTCTGGCCAAAAGCATAGAAAATCAACATTTGGATCAGGTGCTGTGGAATAGCATGGGTATTTTTGTTGGTATTCTACTCTGGGATGTGGTGATGGCGATGCTGTCTAGCTTCCTTCATCGGTTCACCGGCCCTTCTATGCTCCGATTCATTTCCCTTACAGCGGGGATTTGCCTTCTTGGTTTTGGCATCTACTTCGGTTTTCAGGCTTTTACACAGTTGTTTGGCTAATATGTATAACAAGCAGGAGCTTTTCTAGGCCTTCACCCATCTCCCTCCCTTCGCATAGGATGTTTTGAACTTAACGAGGAGGGTGTTTTTGGATGGCCCATTTGAACACAAAGGTCTGGCTCGATGAGCATCTAGCTGAGCTGGCGTACTGGCAACAGGATGCTTTTCGTCAATTTACATCTATGATTGCAGATCCCGAAGGCAAATACCCCTGTATTCCGGGACGTCAGGGGTTTCTGTCCAATCATTTGCGTTTTGGTTTCGTAGCTGATCCACGAAGTGAAGATTCTGCAATAGAGGTCGCTCAATTACTTCGTCAATATGGGGAATGCTCACGGGATACCGGCAAATATGCGTCCCTTGTTCTATTTTTTGAAACACCGGAAGATTTGGCCAAAGGTTTCACCATTGAGGAATATGAGGATTTGTTCTGGTCGGTTCTGGACCGCGTCAGCGCGGTGGACACGGTGCCCTGGCCGGATGAAATTTCTACAGATCCCTCCCATCCTTCGTGGGAGTTCTGCTTTGATGGGCATCCGTATTTTGCGTTCTGCGCAACCCCGGCGCATGAGCTGCGGAGAAGCCGCCATACCCCTTATTTTGTCATTGCCTTTCAGCCGCGTTGGGTATTTGAGAATATTAACGATTCTACCGCATTTGGGCGCAATATGAAGAAGCAGATCCGCAAGAAGCTCGCTGACTACGATAGTGTTCCCGCACATCCTTCCCTTCAATGGTATGGGCAGGAGAGCAATTTAGAATGGAAGCAATATTTTCTACGAGATGACGAGAGTGCACCGTCTAAATGTCCATATACTTATATGAAGAACAAGTTCAAAGCAATAGGAATGAAATTTCACTCTTAAGCGCTTATGAAGTTTGTCCGCGTTTTTTCAAAAGGTGCTCCCTAAACCAGGTAATCAACGCAATGACACAGATGATCAGAAGGCTGGACCAGAAGCCGGGACGGCCCCCTTTTTCAAAAAGTGTACCTGCCACGGCAGCAATGATCAGCGCCATAGCGACCATGGATCTAATCCAACCGCCCATCTTTGGTTTCAGTAACTTAAGGAAAGAGGCAAGGATGAATAGCCATGTGTACAAAATAACTAGACCGGCCGCTGTGGTGATATGCTCAAAAATTTGCTTTGGCAGAAACAAGCTCAGTACAATTGTCACGCACAGGCCCAGCATATTGATACCAAGCGCGTAGAGCGGCATCTCCCTTTTTCCTTTAGTCACCGCCAGCAAAGAAGGAGCATCTTTATCCTCAGCCAAGGTCACCAGCATAGTCGAGACCGCATACAACGAAGCCACTAGAATGGAGAATCCGGCCACGATCATTACCCCATTCAGCACATATACAAGAATAGGTAGTTCCATCGCTTCAAGTGCAGCAATAATTGAGCTTTGATCAGGTCTCACTTTCTCAGGGCTCACGAATAATAGGGCGAGTCCTATCGACAGTACATACAGCAATGTCACGCCCAGCAGCATAAACCTGCCTGCTTTCGGAGCTTCTTTGGAGTCCCGGAGATCCGACGCCATAAAGCCCATGACCTCAATGCCGCCAAAAGCATAGAACGCATAAAGTAATCCTTTCCAGGCACCCATCCAACCTTTATTCAGCCATGCTGCCGAACTGTGAAGCGTATCCCAGTTTCCCCTTCCTCTCAAAAGGGCAACCGCAGCGACCACGATGAACATCAGTACCGCGGCGATTTTAATCATGGCGAATAGATTTTCCGCTTTGTTAATCCCCTGGCTACCTAGAATAATGACCAGCAGACCCATCACAGCATAAATTGCGGTAAAAATCCAAAGCGGCCAGCTCGGAAACCATACCCGCGAGAACAGGCCCAAGGCAGTTAAGGTGCTGCCAAGTATTAGAATTTCTGAACACCAATAGATCCAACCCATGCCAAAGCCTGCCCAGCGGCCAAAAGCCTCCTTGGCATAACTACGAAAAGAACCTTTTTGAGGATCCTGCATAGTCATTTGGGCCAGCGCCTCATAGACGAACAAAGTTGCCACAGCCGCCAACACAAAAATAACCAACACCAATAATCCGCTTTTACGGATAGCGATGCTGGAACCAAGAAAGAATCCCGTGCCAATCGTGCAGCCTACACCAAATAGAGTAAGCTGCCACCAGGGTAGCTTGCCAGTTGGAGTACCCATATGTATATCCCCTCCGTCTGGTTTTACTATGCGTTATCGGGTGCTATTTTATTCTGGTACAAGCTTAGGCAGGCACAAGAAAACCCGGCCTCTGTTCAATAACGAACGAAGCCGGGTAATTTACAATTTAGAGATCGGTAGTGCTCTAGTTGCTTGTCGGCATCTGAGGAGATCCGGCATAAGGAACATAGGCATCCAGCATCTGCTGTATTACTGAAACCTGAAGCTGCGGAACCTGATAATAGGCATGTTTGTTCTGATAAAGAAACAACTCATAACCCATTTCAATAAATTGCTGCACCTGTGAAGCCAATACCCGGCGCAGCGCTGGGTTCGTCACTTCAGGTGATGACATAGCCAGCAAAGAGGCATGGGATTTGATTAGACCAAGCATATACCCGCTGACCCCTGCATCTTTCACATCTGTCAGTGACGTGTTAGGCTTCTTCGGCTGGGCAGGTTGGAGGCCATAAACTGGCTGTGTCATATTCGGGATGAGATAGGTAGCCGTTTCCTGGCTCGGCTTTTGCCCTGTCTTAAAGCATTGGCAGGTCAAGTTGTACTGATCCAGCATGAAATTGTACTGCCGATCCAAGATGGACAGAAGCTCCTGATCCTGAACAAAAGTTCTGAATATCATGAACTGGTCCAGTACATTGATCTGGCAGGACAATACCTCGTGCACATCGAACATTTCGTGGGCGCCGTGACCTAGCTGCTGTCCGCCCATCGTCAAGCTTCCTGACTGTTGTTGCTGCTGCAAAGTATATTCTCCTTTGTTCTTAGATGAGTACCCTCTATAATATGAAGGAGAAGATAGCCAATTATGCATGCTGTAGCCGCTTGAGTGCTTTATGAATCTTATTTGTGCTCCAACCACTGACATTCTGTTATTTCTAATTCTGTGAATGTTGCTTTAAATGACGAATCCTCTGGACTACAAGCATATAAACCAAAGTTTATTTGCTCACTCCCTTCAAACAAATGGAATATACGCATCTGCTTAAATGTAATTCCATCAAGAGAATTTTCAACACAGAAGTCACTCTCACGCCGACTTAATCTGTAATACATTGTTTTTATTGTTGCATCGATATCTGTTGTTGCCCAATCTGAATATCCGTGATTCGTAACTACGCTACCCAATCTTTGATATTCTTCATTCTCATATTCAATCGATGCCTTGAACCAATTGTCACTGTCCTGATAAACAATTACTCCACACTGGTCAAATCTATGAGCGCTGTCAAAATCAGTTTTCACTATAAAAGAAAAGTATTTCTCGTCCGTCTTCATTAGCAGCGCAGGTGCATTATCATTTCTAAACCCATAATAGGTGCGTTGCCAAAAATCAGTATTAGGCTCAGTTACAATTTCAATCCTGTCATCTGTAATAGAAAAAGTGCTCGTTGGATGTTGCCAGAAGAGATTTTCTTTTATAAATTTCATTTCACTGCTCCTTATCTAACATGTCTTATGATCACTTTAACGGAGTAACTTTAGCTTTACAACTCTCCCTCAAGAAAGTTAATAAGCTGAAAATACTCCAACTCACGTTGAATATTGCATACACATTCAAACAAAGGGAGATGTTCCGACAATGAGTGCTTATGATGTGCATATCGGCAAGCTAATCAGTGGAAGACGGGAATTGGATGGCAGTGGAAGCTATATCCTCTGTACCCCCGATAAGAAAATCATCGAGATGGATTCGATCAGCTCGACTGATGGTATCGTTGTGAGTTCCAAAGACGTTGAAGAAGCCTTATATGAGTTTTGTAAATCTGCTTTGAGGAATTATATCGCAGAGGGGAACAACAAGGATGTCTACACCTTTTCCATTTATACTGATACGTATCACGGAGACTATCTAATTTACATCAACAATCTGGAATGTTTGAACCAAAGTGTGGAGGACGCCCTTGAACATAATCGTCAGCGGTATCTTGAAAGAAAAAACGACCACTATAACTTGGCCCGCGAGCAGCTTTATCAGGAATTCAAATACGCAGAAGGTGACTACACATTCATGTATGAAGAAATACCTGAGCGGCTTCAGAAGTGGCTGAGTATTCTCTACTGCATCAACATGGACGAGCCCCGATATCTCGCAATCGAAGAAAACTATATGTTGGAGAAAACACTTGGAGATTCCCAGCTCTTCCTGATAGCCATTGATGTGATTCATCGTTTGGAGCATGACCTTCAGCAGCTCAATCGCACCGATGATTTCATCGCCTACGTCTCTGCGGCGGATGGCGTCGGAGGGGATTTTCTCACCACCAGTCAGTTGCTTCGAAAATGCGTTAGCGAGGAGCAGCTATATAAGGCGATGCCTAATGTAAACGAGAAGGACAAAGCCTTCCAGGTAGCCGTCAACGCAGTGCAGCAGAAACCGCTTAAAGGGCAGGTTCTTCATTGGGTTACTGTCATCGAGCAGGGTGAATTCGGTGAGGGCAGCCCTTACAGCTTCTGGAAAACCGACTACGAAGCGTACGAACAAATGATTGGACTCGGCGAACCGGCTGTCTCTTATATCAGAGAGCATTTGAATGGCGAACTGAAACAGGATACGAGGATGATTCTGGAAATGGTGCTGGAGGATTTGGATAAGGGATTTTAAAATAAAAAGGAGCTTCGTCACTACTCACGAAGCTCTTCTTTATAATCTATGATAATTGTCCCTCTTTATCCTTGAATGTCCCTCCTGGCATCTTGCTCGGCGAGAATCTCTTTGTCCTCGGCGTTATCTCTCGTCACTTTCTGAACGCCAACGGCGCTATATGAAATCAACAGAATAACAGCTATATAATACCCCTTTACATTCAATTGAAATGGAGCATTGTACAGACCAATAAAGAACATTACATACCCAATAACCAAGCCTGCAAAAGCCATAATTGTGAAAGCCCCTGTATTTCTCATCCTGTGTTTCGGATTTTCCAGCTTAATTTCTTTATCCTCTGAATTGTCTCTAACAACCTTTTGCACAACGATACAGCTAATCGTAATTAACACCATGCAAAGCAAATAATACCCTTTCACGTTCAATTCCCAATCGTCGTTGTACACCCCCAAACAGAATAGAAAAAGACCTGCAGCCAATGCAAAATACGATACCCCTGTGAAAGCAGCTGTGTTGCGTTTACGATACCTCTGATTCATCCGACGATTCCTCTCCCAATACAGAATTGAATGGCATTATATCCTTCTTCACTATACCGTGGAACATCGGTAAAATTCTACCATTAATTAGGTTGTTTTGGGAAAACGCAAAGAAGACGGTCTCCGTCCCAGGCAATTTAGGACTAAAGCCGCCTCCCATGATTACTGCAACATTATGATTAGAAAAATGCTATTCCCTCTCCTGGTCCACCAATTGCTGCTGTGCGAGACGAATCATTTCGCGGACCATCGATCCACCAATTTTCCCGCCAATCTTACCCACTGATTCTGTACTCAAATGTCCATTTTCACCGTGCTCCAATGGGACACCAAGTTCTTTTGCGACTTCGTATTTCACATCATCAGGCCGCTCCGGATCTACATTATAACCCTCGCGCCTCATCACCTCGGCTTTAAACATTTGCATTCCGCGGCTGACTCCCGGCACGGCATATTTCCTGTTTCTTCTGGACATCCCTTATCCCCTCCTAACATGTTTTAAGTAACATGCCCGGAAAACGAAACCACCACCCCTGTTGAATAGCTCCGATTATTTCCAAGCAGGGATAAGGATCAACTGCTGTCAGGGTGCTTCTCCTCTTGTTTCAACAAAAAGCGGAAGACCCAACAGCCATCCCATGACTGTTGGGTCTTCCTTATCCTGTATCTTACTTGTTCGCCAAGAAAGCATCGATTTGAGCCTGCAGCTCAGCTTGAATTTTATCAACACCAGCTGATTTTAGTTGTTTGTTCAGATCTGCAAGTCCTTTGTCGATATCTTTAATTACACCGTACTCAAGCGGAATGGCATAGCGGAGCATTACATTGCCCACATTGGCAATTTCAGTCTTCACTTTGCTATTGTCGAATACAAAGGTTTCAAGAGCATAATGGTAGACGTTAGCTTCCCAGCCCTTAGCTAGATCGTTAGCTTCTTGAGGGAATGCTTCATTGTCAAGGTTGAGTGGCGAGTTAAAGTTCCAATTAGAGAAGCCGGTAAAGTTCGGATTTTTATCGAGTGCTTTATATTTGGTGTCGCCAACCGGTTCATAGTGTACGCCACTAATTCCGTACATCATCAGGTCGTGCAGCTCTTTATCATTCTGCATCAGATCGATCAGCATCAAGGAACGTTCCACATTTTTGGAAGTCGCATGAATCGACGTACCGTTTTGTGTAGAAATCGCTACTGATTTTTTCTTACCTTGGTTGATATCGGCTAGTGCCACTTCATAAGGTGAATTTTCTTGACGCATTAAAGCCATGAGTGCTCCAAGTGTTCCGTTATTGTGCGTAATCGACGCGGTTTTTCCTGCTTTAAAATCCGCCTGATGATCATTTTTACTGTTTAGTACGTTTTTTGACCAGGCATTGTTATCAGCTAGATCTTTGTAATACACGAGCAAATCTTTGAACTCTTGTGTTTCATAGACGTTAAAGACTTTTCCTGTTTCATCCGTCAATTTGAAGGCAAACGGAAGGTCGAGGTCAAACATATTCCATTCGCTTTGCTGCTTCAGTAATACACGGTCTAAGTTATGATACTTCCAGTCTCCCGTTTCCGGAGTGAAAGGTGTAATTCCTTTTTCTTTTTCAGCTATCGTCTTCAAATACGTAGCATACGTTTCCGGGCTGTTGATTTCAGGAAGATTATATTTCTTACGCAAATCTTCACGATACAGGATCAGCTTTTCAACAGACTCTCCTCTGTTTTGTGGAACCATGTACAGTTTGCCATTTACTTTTGCCTGATCCCAGCTCACATCTGACATCACTGCCTTAGTTTGCGGCATATATTTCGTAATCAGCTCATCGGTTAATTCTAGAAACCCGCCTTTCAGCGCCTGATCATTATAGCCAGCCCAGTTTGCTGAATAGATGAGATCGAAATCTTCATTTGCCGCCAGCTTCAATGGATATTTTTGAGCCCAGTCAGACCAGTCCAAGAACTCGCCCTCAAGGGTCGCATTAATTTTTTCTTTCAGCTTTTTGTTAATCTCAGCAAAAACACTATCATAGTCTACCGGTTTAGGACCAACGAAGATCATTTTCAGCTTAACTTCTTTTGAGGTATCAATGGTGTTCGGGTCAGCTGCAGGTTCTGAGGTGTTGGTGGCGTCTGGTGCGTTCGTAGCATCACCTGCAACCTCTGTATTACTTGTAGCCTTTGCAGGCGTATTAGCGTTGTTATTGCCACCGCCGCATGCACTTAGAATCATTACGAAGGTTAAAACGAGCGCCAGCATGATCAATCTATTTTTCTTCAGCATCTCAAGCCTTCCCCCTTGTGTTTAATTATATTGATAAACCGGATATACCCGGGTTCATCCTTTCACAGCGCCAATCGTTAAACCTTGAACAAAATATCTCTGAACGAATGGATAAGCGAGCAGGATCGGACCTGTGGCCACAACCGTCATTGCCATCTTCAAGCTCTCGCTCGGGATCGATGTGGTTACGACTGCTCCTGCACCCATCATGGCTTTTCGCATGCCGTCCATATTGCCTAGCATTTTGTACAAATAATATTGAAGCGGCATCAGTTTCTCATCAGAAATAAATAGAAGGGCATTGTACCAGTCGTTCCAATAAGCAAGGGCCAGGAACAAACCAATTGTAGCTAGCGCCGGCTTGGAAAGAGGCAGGATTAGACGGGCATAAATTTTAAAATCGCCTGCGCCGTCAATTTTGGCCGATTCCACAATCGCTTCCGGAATACTGCCCATAAAAGACTTCATAACAATGATGTAAAAGACATTAAGCATCATCGGAATCACTAAAGCCATGAGTGTATCCTTTATATGGAGATAGTTAACCATAAGCAGATACCATGGAACGAGACCGCCGTTAAATAAAGTTGTAAAGAAGAAGAAGAACGAGAACTTATTACGCCATTTAAAATCTTTTCTGGAAAGCGCATAAGCCGTCATCGAAGTCAGAAACAAGCCAAACAGTGTGCCTATTATAGTAACGCCGATTGTCACCGTGTAAGCTTGAATCATCTGGTCGGGATATTTAAATAAAATCCTGTAGGCTTCCGTTGAGAAGGCAGTCGGTATAAATTGATAGCCATCCGTTAGAATTTTAGTTTCTTCCGTCAGCGATGAAGATACGACAAGTATAAACGGGAATATACATAAAATTGCGAGAAAGATTAGGGATACATAACCAATACCCGAGAATATTTTACGATCGAGCTGCTTCATATCGTTACCTCCATTATGAAAACTGTACCTCTGATGCGGTTAGAATAAGGCGCGGTCTTTATCGTATTTACGAACAGCATAGTTCACAGTCATGATCGTTGCGAAGCCAAGAACGGACTGGAAAACACCTGCCGCAGCCGACATGCCGATATCATTCGAAGTAATCAGCGATCTGAACACGAAAGTATCGATAACGTCTGTTGAAGAGAACAACAAACCGTTGTTGCCGATCATGTTATAGAACATTCCGAAATCACCGCGGAAAATATTCCCGACCGCCAGCAGCACCAAGATAATAATCGTCGGGTAAAGATTTGGAATCGTCACTTTCCGGATCCGCTGAAAAATGTTGGCGCCATCGATTTCAGCCGCTTCGTACATTTCAGTATCTATGCCTGTAATCGCTGCCAAGTACATCACCGTTCCGTATCCAAGACCCTTCCAGGCGGAGACGATAACCAGGATATATGGCCAGTAGGCAGGCGTATTGTAAATATCAATAGGATCCAGCCCAAGTCCTCTAAGGAGAGCATTCACAGTACCGATATCATAATTGAGCAGGTTATAGGCGATTGCACCAACAACAACCCATGAAATAAAGTAAGGAAGGAACAGCGCCGATTGCGTAATTTTGCGAAACCATTTGCCACCGACTTCAAACAACATAATCGCTGCAAAAATTTGCAAAGCGTTATTCACCACGATAAAGGCAATATTGTACAATGCAGTATTTCGTGTAACCCGCCAGGCATCCCCTGATTCAAAGAAAAAGCGGAAGTTGTCGAACCCGTTCCAGGCACTCCCAAAAATACCGCCCGCGTAATCATAATGCTTAAAGGCAATAATAATGCCTGCCATTGGGACATAGGCAAACAAAAGAAAAAAAGCAACCGCCGGAGCCAGCATCAGCAACAAAACCCTGTAGTTTTTCAAATCGCTCCAAAATGTATGCCCTTTCATCTTTGCACCCCTTTCTTCTCTATAGCTCTCATTATAAAAGGATGGCGGCAGTAAGATAATTCAGCCAAACAACTAAACATAATACTAATTCAACGATTTGATAAGAAAAAAAGCCCCTGTCCATTTAGAACATGAGCCTCCTCAATAAGAAATCAATTCAGATTTTATTTTTCTTCCGGTACTCGCCGGGCGACATGCCCATGTATTGCTTGAACTGCCTGTTAAAATAAATAATGTTCTTATATCCGGCTTGTTCCGCAATCTCATATACTTTCTTCGTTGGATCTTCGAGTAGCTCGCATACCCGCTTCATACGCAATTCACTTAGAAAATCGCTAAATAAACTATTAGTTTCTACCTTGAACAAATGACCCAGATAGTTAGGCGTAAAATCAAAGTGGGCGGCGACTTCGTTTAATGTTATTTTTTGATCTAACCTTTCCTTCACATATTCCGTAATTTCATCGATTAACTTCCGCTTTTGTCTTTGGCGCTTCAAGTAAAGCCGCTCCGACAATTCAAAGAACCTTCTTCTTAACCACGAAAGGATATCATGCACCGTTTCAAACTGAAACAGCACAAAAGGTTGATGAGAATCCCAGTTTAAAATCTCGTACAAATGCTCATTCATTTGCTGTAGATCAGCATGAAGCTTGGAGGTAATCCGGATAATGATATCGTAAATGTCGTTTTTCTGGGAGAGCGGGCTGTCTCCGGCAAATAGCTGCAGCAAGCAATCGTCTACAGTGGTAAGGTCGTATTCGAGCATAGCTTTAAGCATCCGATCAACAATTACCTCTAAATCCGAAGCGATTTTTTCCTTCGGGTGCCACTCCGAGGCATCTTGAATGAGCCTATTCTTACCTACGATCCATTTAATGCTTAAAGCGGCCTGAGCCTGCCGGTAGGAGTCATGAAGCTTGACCGGGTCGGTTGTGTACATTCCTCTTCCAATTGTAATCGAACAGGAAAACTCCTGATAGAATGCCCGAAGCAGCTCTTCCAGCAAAGCAATGAAATATTGCTCCTGAACCGCAGCGAGGATTACAAAGCGATAGTCATAGGCCGTAATCACCATGCCCAAATTTTGATCCTGAGCGAACTTACGAATGAACTGATTAGCACTGCTGCTCCACGAGCTCCGCTCTTCTTCTGTCCAGGTTTGGATTCTCCGCGCCATGTCGTCGATCTCGATGATGGCAACTGCCGATGCACCTTGTAAGTATGGTGTGAGAACGTTATGAATGTGCATCTCCACCTGTCCCGGAGCAGCCTCGTTAAACCACCGCAGTAGCAGCTCCTGATTAACAAGCGTCAGCGTTTCCGACAAGGAAATATGCTGTTTACGCTCTTTCTCTATCTTGGTGCAGAGTTCGGTCAACGTCTCGTTCAGCTCGTCATCATCAACAGGCTTAAGCAAATAACTGTAGGCGTTCAATTGAATCGCTTCTTTGGCATAATTAAAATCCTGATGTCCACTAATAAAAAGAATATGAACTTCAGGGTTGATCTCCTTCGCTTTACGCACGAATTCCACGCCCGACATAATCGGCATACCGATATCAGAGAGAATAATATCAATAGGGTGCTGCTCCATTATTTTCAGAGCGGCAAACCCGCTCGTTGCCGTTCTCACGTTATGCAAAGGCAAACGATCACTGCCGGCCACACGCCGTCTGAGCCATTCCAAATCGATTACTTCATCATCCACCAGCAGAACATTGATCTCCATCGCCATACTTCTCACTCCCCCATAACTTCCCTAATTTCCGCATTATCCACCGGTAAGATGATTTGAACTGTCGTTCCCGCTCCAAAATAGCTGCCGATTTGAATGCCGAAATCGCTGCCGTATCTCAGTTTAATTCGTTCTTCCACATTTCTAAGACCGTAGCTGCCAGGTTGGTATGCGCTTGACCGCATGTTTCGAAGTGTATCCGGTCGCATGCCGATCCCGTTATCAATGACCTTGAGTTCGATGCGGTCACCAAGCCGCTTTCCAGTAATACGAATCGCAATGGTCTCCCCGAACCAAGCGTGCTTGAATATATTCTCCACAAACGGCTGCAAAATCAGCTTGATAATAGGAATCTGTAAAATTTCCGGATCGACATCATAATAAACCTCAAAGGCATCCGCATATTTTACTCTCTGGATCTCCAGATACATCCTCACCTGCTCCAGCTCATTTTCAAGTGAGATGTATACATGCCCATCATTCAACGTGAGTCGATAAAATTTAGACAGGCCATGTACCATCTGTGTAACCTTCTCTGTTTCCCCCAAATTGGCCAGACTGCCAATCGTCGACAATGTGTTGTACAGGAAATGGGGGCTGATCTGGGCTTGGAGCACATCCAGCTCCGCTTGCTTTTTCTGAATACCCTGCACATAGACGTTCCGGATGAGTTCCTGAATGCTGGTCGCCATTTGATTAAAGCTATTCGCAATATAGACAAATTCATCGTTTCCCGGAAATCCGATTCTTTTATAGAAATTCCCCTCCTGAAACGACCGAACCAAATATACAATCCGCTTAATTTTTTTGCCAGATATACGTGCAACTAGAAAACCGATAATAGCCATCACCAAAAAACTAATGGAACAAACGGTACTAATCACCTTCCGCATTCTACTGGCGTCTTTGTTCAAATAAGAGTGGGGCACGCGTGCCTCAATGACATAGCTGGATACCGGAATATCTTCACTTATTATTAAATAAGAGTCTTGCTTCGCAGCTTCATCGACAATACCTTGTTCATACATCGTCAACCCTGTCGCCCTATCCATCAGACGAAGATTAAGCCCCTGTTCAATTGGAAAAGTATCGAAACTGCCAAAAAGCTCGTCGATTCTCGCCGTAACACGAATGTACCCAATGATAGCCGGAGCTGCCTTGGAAGAAACGAGCTTACGAAAATACGAAATATTGCCTAGTTCACGATCGTTGTCCGCTTGAAGCCACAAGCTGTCCTCGTTATTTGCCATGATCGACTTAAACCAATCTGTATTCTCGATCACCTGATCAGAAAGGACATAATAATCACTTCTACCAATGGGCGTCGACATATCATCACCGGTAATTTCAAGCATCGTCTCATTAACGGTAAAAAGCGCAAGTCTCAGCTTGTTTCCATACAGCTGCAGAGGAGCCTTCATATAAGGAACAATATCGTCTCTCATTTTGAGCATGTTTTCCAAAGGATCTCCCCTGAACTGAAGGGCATTCTGAAAATTCGTATTTAGAAACAGCGAGTTGGTCATACGTTTAATTTCATCTGTCTGGTATTCGATGTTGCTTCTCGTCTGCTTCAAAGCCGTACGGACATTCGTTTCTGCCATTTCGGTCCTGGATTCGACGAGCATTGTATAGGCTATATAGCCAACCAGCATGTCTGTCAGCAATACTAGAATCAGATACGGAATCATCATCTTGTATGTGAACGGAATATATTTTTTACTAAGCAGTTTCCTCTCCATGCGCATGCTCCCTTATCTCCGTATCCATCATAACTACTATTTCCACCCATTCTACAACGAAAAGAAAGCGGTTACTATATTTTGTATGTTGGAAGCTATCTTTAGAGCAGCACTCTGTTCTCCAAAATGTTTTTCAAACTGATATGCGATTTGGAAGGTCCAAACTTTATAAGTTGATCTTGAAATTCAGCAAGCGCCTCAATCGATGAGGTCTGCACCTTAATAAGATAGTTATATTCTCCACTAATGCGGAACAAATCGGTAACTTCCATAGCATTGTTGCAAAAATCAGTGAGCTCTTGGCATTGTTCTGTTTTAATTAGAATAAAGGTAGTCGTACCCCGGTTCAGATCCCGCAAATTAAAAGCTGTGTGATACCCCGAAATGATGTTCCTTTCTTCTAGCTTAATAATTCTTTCTTTAACGGAAGGCTGTGACATCGAAACCTCTTTGCTGATTTGTGAAATGGGCATTCGGGCATTGTACTGCAGTAATTGCATAATCTTTTTATCAATATCATCCATAAGATGTTCCATAGTAAGCGCCTCCTCACCCAATTTTATATAATAAACCCATTCAACTAAAATACCTTATATTCAATAACCATGTCACTATAAAACACTTATCTTATATATGTATCTCCTATTTTAATCCAACTATAATAAATAGTACATTAGCGATAGGAGCGATTAAAGATGAGCGTAAAAGGTATTGCACATATAGCGATTCAAGCCAAGGCTTATAAAGCAACCATTTCTTTTTATATTAACGTCTTAGGATTCAAGTTAGGTCATCACTGGAGTCTGCCAGCCTTTCAAATTAAAGAAGCATCGATGCTGATTTCGCCTGACCAAAGAACTTGCATAGAGATTTTTGATAACGATGCAGTGATTGCTGCTCAAGGGAAAAAAGCCTTATCTGAAGAAGAAGTAGCTCACGGAGCGTTATTACATTTGGCCTTCTATGTGGATAATGTGGATGAAATATATCAAAAAGCCCTTGCTCATGGAGCAAAGGCTTTTATAGAACCCGCTTCTCTTTCTCTTGGTGAACCTCCCTTACAGATTAGGAACGCGATTATTCACAGTCCGAATGGAGAAGTTATCGAATTTCTCGAAGAGGTTGATTTTGATATGTCTAGTACGACCAATGTAAACTAAAATGTATCCACTCAGCACATTGGCAAATAACAAGAATACAAATAAGGAGCCTTCTCATGTTGAGACTGGCTCCTTTCTAATAATTATTCAGTTGCTCTCTTGGTTAAATCATTTAGCCTTAATTTTAAAAATTCAAACTATTATTGTGTGCGATCCGTCCTAAATACTCGGCGCTTTCTTTAACTTTACGTTCTTGTGTGCCTCTATCTACTCCAATAATCCCGAATGTCATCGAATACCCTGAATTCCACTCGAAGTTATCAAAGGATGTCCAGTACATGTATCCTCTTATGTCGATCCCCTCTGCCAAACAAGCCTGTACGCCTTCTAACCCTCTACGAATAAATTCAATCCGACGACTGTCATCATCTGTAGCAATTCCATGCTCCGTAATAATAATGGGGATATGTAGCTCTTTCGCTACTTTTCGAATGACATTCCCAAGCGCTTCAGGGTAGAACTCATATTTCATTTGTGTAAGCTCTGCTTCATCCGCGGGCTTGACCAGACCATTCGGACCGTAAACCTCCCTGGTATAGTTTTGAAGCCCAAAGAAGTCATCCCCTTTCACTATATCTGCATACTCACCAAAGTTATCTTTCCATTTCTTCTCGGCGAGTGCTTCTCCACCCGGGATCGACTGAAAATCGGAAAGGGCCATGGATAAGCCTACCTGAATGTTAGGCTGTATACCCTTGATAACTTCACGTGCTTTCAGGTGTGCCTCCTTAAGGATGCTGATACTTGCTTCATCAGAGATCATATGAAACGTGAAGTATTGGTCGACTGTAGTTCCACAGAGCTTAGCCGCCGATTCTCTCCATTTAGGCGAGGACCAGGATTTGGTATCGATCCCTACAGGGGGAATAACTCCGATATTGGAGAAAACATCCCGTAACATGATCGGAAGATTTACTTCATTGAAAGTCAATACATAGGGGATTAAATCGCCCAGTTCACGGATAACAACCTCACAATAGGCTGAGAAAAGATCCGGAATATTCGGGTTAGCCCATCCTCCTAGTCTCATTAACCATTTGGGGGAAGAAAAATGGTGCAATGCCACAATCGGAGTAAGTCCAAACTCATGACAGGTCTGCAACACATCTCGATAATGAAGGATAGCAGAACGTGAAAATTGTCCGGATTCCGGTTCAATCCTCGACCATTCCAAGGAAAAACGGTAGGCTTTCAAGCCTAAACTAGCCATAAGGGCAATATCTTCTCGGTACAACCGATAGTGATCAACAGCATCGCCTGATTTATCTAAATAAGGAGAACCCTCTGCATGTTCCTCTGCCCAAAAATCACTGTTCGTGTTGTTACCTTCTACTTGGTAAGCTGCCGTAGATGAACCCCAAATAAAGTTTACAGGAAATAAATTCTCCACAATCAACACTCCTAATCCTAATTTATTCTATATTTTAAAGCCCCGATTCGGACAACTGCACGAACCTCACCACGTAAATGGCTCTTGCAGTTTCCGTTAAGGTCTAGGCCTTCTTATCATTAGCCAAAGCTTGCAGCTCGGCCATAATTGCAGGATATTTCTTATCCAGACTATAAATAGACATCAACACGATTTGCAGTACAGCCAATACCATTGGAACATATATAAACAAATTCTTAATGGATAATAGAGCCATATCCGATTGAACTTCAAGCCCACCTACATATCCTCCGAAGGCTAATGTCCATCCAACAACCGCTCCTCCCAGCCCACTACCGACTTTCGATGCTACGCTGTGTCCGCTATAAATTAAACCTTCCGTGCGAACTCCTGTTTTCCATTCTCCGTAATCCACGGTATCAGCAAGCATGGCTGCACCTGTGGCAACGGCTGGAGCTATTCCAAGTGTCTTCAATATTGTACTGATCATAATGACTTGAAAGCTTGTTGGGTCTACAAGAATCAGTAATGATCCAACCAAGGAGATACAAGCTCCAATTAAAGCTGCATTTCTTTTTCCAACCTTCTTAATGAGAGGTGTTGAGATGATCATGCCGACCACAATTGGCACCAACCCTGCAAGAGATAAGGCTCCGACAAGGGCCGGATTATGCAGAATGTATTGAGCGTAATAGATATTTAGCGCCCCGCTAACGCCCGAGCTTAGGAAAATCAACGTGGAGAATGGAATAACAATTAACCAGAACTTATTCCGCAGCAAAGCCTTAAAACCCACTCGGAATGGAATAGCCCTCTGTACAACAATTGGTTTTACGCGCTCCTTCGTTGTTTTGTACGTAATGGCATATAAGAGTGGGGAGATCACCCCGATGATCACAAAGGTTAAAAACCAACCCATTTTCCCGCCACCGAATGTGTTTATCATAGGCATGGCGAAAAAACTAATGAGAACCCCTCCTGAAATTCCTAAGACCATCCGAGTTATACTAAGCAAAGAACGTTGATAAGGGTCCTGTGTCATAAGCGAATTCAAAGCACCATAGGGGATATTAATGGATGAATAGATTAAGCTGACAATGAAATACGTAAGCGACGCATAGACAATGGCACCTGTGTGGCCTAATTCTGGTGCTGTAAACAAGATCATGACAGACAAGCCGAACGGCACAGCCATCCATTTGATCCAAGGTCGAGCCTTGCCATGCTTACTCTTCGTCCGGTCAACCAAAGCACCGATGCCTACATCAGCTACACCATCTAGGAGTCGAGTAACCAGAAGGATTGTACCTACAATACCTGCTGAAATTCCAACAATGTCTGTATAAAAAAAGGTGAGAAAGGTTGTAATAGCTGTCCAAATAATATTTGTAGAAAAATCACCTATCGCATATCCAAAACGTTCTTTCAACGATATCTTTGTATAAGCATCCTGAGCTCCGTTATCTACTATAATCGCTTCGGTTCCCATCGCCGGTGTAGCCATCTGTTGTCCCCCTTAAAATCATAATTAGCTTCAAATTCAGCCTTTCACCTCATGTGTTTAAACCCTCCTTCACCACTTATTTTAGCAAGCGTTTTCATTTATTTTAATGTTAAAATCCAAGCACATTAGTGCTCGTTTCAAAGATTTTATTTTCACTATTCTGAAGCCATTCATAAAAATAAAAAAAGCTCCTCTCTTTCTTAGGAGCTTCCAAATAAACTAATTCATCACGCCATTGAGGTAAAACATATATTGAACTATAATTTAAAAAAGATATATCATGCTGGTTTCAAAGAATAGGAGCCTTCCAATGAATAATAGTGAATTACGATCCTATTTGATTTCGAACAACCTTAGAGATGTGCCAGATTGGGAACTTATTAAAAACACATATAACGCTGAAACGATAGAGGTAGATGGTCAGAGGGTTTATATATTTAACTTAAGTTTTGATATGGCCTATACACCCATTGAGGATAACATTGTTATTTTTCAATCCGTGCCTTCCTCAGTAGTCCCGCTACATATTCATCAATACATCGAATTGATTTACGTCTACCAAGGAAAATGCACAGTGGTCATGCAAAATGGGGAAATCAACATGCATGAGGGCGGAGTCATCATCATTGATAAGCAAACCCCTCACACACTAAAAGGAATTTCCAACTCGGATATTGTCATCGATATCAAGCTAAAACATGATTACTTGACCTCAGGTTTTCTTAGCCGTTTCACACAAAAAAGCACTATCTCTCAATTGTTGATAGACTCTCTGATCGATTCTCGAAGAGCAAATAATTATCTCCACTTCCCCTTAGAAAACGGCTCTAAAATCGTAGAAATCATGCAGAATATAATGTGTGAATATTTCGATCCAGATTTTTGTTCTACGGATATGATTGACTCTTATTTATTCGTTTTTTTTACAGAATTGATTCGAAACAGTAACACCAAGACCAGTATTGAGGCCGGAAATATAAGTCAAAAAGATTCTATTGTTATTGATTTTCTAAGATATATTGAAAAGAATCATCGTGATTGCACCCTCACCAAAATGGCTGTGCACTATAAATATCACCCTAACTATATCTCGGCTATGCTCAAAAGAGCGACCGGGAAGTCGTTTAAGGAACTTCTCCAGATTGAACGGTTGAATAAGGCCGTCATCTATTTGTCCAATTCAGAACTTCCCATTCCTGATATCGCAGAAGAAGTCGGGTATTCAAGCGTCTCCTTCTTCTTCAAAAAATTTAAAGAAGTCTACTCCCAAACACCCAACAAGTTTAGAGAAAATAAACACTAAAAGAACCTGACATCCGGTCGTCAACAGCAAGCCGTGCGGACAATCTAATTACACTACCTCATACAAAGAGGTATCCAAGGCTTGAATAAAGTGTGACCAATCGCTTGTCGTGTACAGCAGAAGGCGATGCATCGCGCGAGTACAAGCCGTATAAAAGAGTTTACGTTCGCTCTCCCGATAATAAGTCTGCATAGAAGCATCGTAAATTAGTACGGCGTCGAATTCTACCCCCTTAGCAAGATACGCAGGAATAACCAACGTTCCCTTCTCAAAGGTGAGCGTTTCCTTCGTAATAAGCCGCAGATTGTCGCAGCCCTGTGCAGCCAATGCTTCATAAGCCTCGCGACTTTCTGCAGCAGTCTTTGTAATAACGGCAATGGAATCGAGCCCTTCAGCCATAAGCGCCCCAAGATCCTCTTTTATTCGCACCGCCCGCTGCACGTTGTTGCTAGCCTTCATTAGGCCCGGCTTCTCCCCGCCTCTCTCAAAAGGTATGATCTCTTCATTGGGTAGAAGTTCCTTCGTAAACTCCACAATCTCGCGAGTGGAGCGATAGCTTCGGATTAGACGAAACAGGTTCGTTTCTTCTTCACCATAAAGCCGAATCAAAGGAGAATTGACCTCTTGCAGATTGGTAGCTTGCGGGAATATCGCTTGGCCGAAATCGCCGAGCACCGTCATGCTGGCTCGAGGAAATAATTGTTTGAGGAATGCGTATTGGAACGGCGAATAGTCCTGTCCTTCATCAATAAATAAATGCCGTACCATTGTATTCGTGCGAGAACCCTCGATAAGCTCTTTTAAATACAGAAACGGAGTCTCATCTTCATAAAACAGTTCAGTATGGCTCAACTTTTCCTTCGTTTGCATACAGATTTCTGACCATTGATCAGGTACTTCGGTCTCACCCGTCATTTCCTGATAGATAGCAGCATCACTAAACAACTGATCGTATAATCCAATCGTATTTATGAACTTCAACCGTTTGGCATCCCGTCTCAGCGGTTTGAAGTGCTCCTTCACGATCATTCGACGCAGCAGTTCTTCTTCCTGCGAACTAAAGTCAAAAACATTCTCTTCCCCGTCCTTCTGAATACGAAAATCGCCATAGATTTCAAGATACTGCTCCGTAAAATCGAAGACAGCCTCTTCTCGCCGGTACTTCTTAAGCACCTCACTGTACGCTTCGGCATATTGATCGTTGTCGAGGTAATCGACCTCATCTTGAACCCAGGGTGCCTCCATTTCCTGACGTTCTAGCTTAGTCAACTCGCGCAGCAGCCATTCACGTAGTAAAGCGACGCGATTCGCCAATCGGATAGAGCTGTCGTAGCTGTAAAATTGCGATTTCATTTGCTCCGCAGTAATCAAATCGCGGTCCCGGAAACGAATACTGTGGAACAGCATTCCTTCTTTCCCTAGCCATTGTGCGTAGCTTTGGAGAGCATGCAGAAAGGCTTCAGAAGCCTTATATTGCATTCCCGTTAGCCGTGCTTCATATCCCTGCGAGGATTGTGATGATGTCAGTACATATTCAATCTGCTCGAAGGGGTCCTCTAGATGAACCGTGGATCCAAGCCAATAAGCAAGGTATTCCTGAAACGTCGTTTGCTGCATATTCTCCTCGCCAAGCTCGGGCAGAACCGTCGATACATAACTGTTAAACATAGGATTTGGCGAAAAAAGAACGATCTGATCCGCCTTAAGCCTATCGCGGTGTTTGTATAATAAATAGGCTACCCGTTGCAACGCTGCGGACGTCTTTCCGCTGCCAGCCGCCCCCTGTACAATGAGCATACGACTTTTGTCATTGCGGATGATGGCGTTCTGTTCCTTCTGAATGGTCGCCACAATGCTCTTCATTTGTGAACCCGCGCCCTTGCCAAGCACCTGCTGAAGCAATTCGTCCCCGATCGTTAAGCTCGTATCGAACACGTTCTGGAGCTGGCCATAACGGATCTGATATTGCCGCTTCAGCATCATCTCACCTGTAATCTGCCCACCTGGCGTTTCATAAGTGGATCTCCCCGGAGAATGGTCATAGTACATGCTTGCAATAGGCGTTCGCCAGTCATACACCAGAAAGTCCACTCCGTCTGCATCGACGAAAGAAGCCACTCCGATATAAATTTTCTCACTGGAGCTCAGGCCGTCTTCATGAAAATCCATTCGCCCAAAATAGGGAGAGGGCAGAAGCCGTTTCATATTATTAAAACGCTGGACCCGTTGCCGGTGACTGCGTTCCCGCTCGGACAACAACGCTTCTTGCTGCTTTATACTGTAGAAGGTCTCTTCGAAATCTTCGTCTGTGCTCGTATTGACCGTGACTTCTTCCCAAAACCGCTTGCGAATGTCCACCACCTGATCACGTAACCCAGTTACTTCGGGTTCTAGTTCTGCGATTCTTAATCGCAGCTTTTCCGTAACCAAATCAAGCCGTTCTTGTTCTTGCTGCCAATCGTTTACGTCTACCATCTTCACGAACACGCTCCTTTTCATTCTTGTTATAAAGAAGCAAAAATTAAATTTGACAAACTGCTGATCCACATGGTATTATAATAGTGTAGATAAGATGTTATACTTATGTGTAAATAAGTGAAATTAACAGCAGTTCTATAATATTATCACGAACTTTCTTTGCATGCAAATTAATTATATGTAGAAGAACCGGCATAGTCTGTCGGTTCTTCTTTTTTTGTACCCTCAGCATGGCTGTACATAGCAAATAGACCATCCGAAGGACGGTCTATTTGCTTAATCAAGTAAGCTTACTATTTAGTTTGTAGGAGATTCATAATGATGGTTACTGCCTCTGCTCTTGTTGCGGTCTCATTTGGTGCAAATACATTGCCATTACGTCCGCTCACAATGCCTGATTTCTTCACGGCTGCAACTGCATCCTTTGCCCATGCAGGAATTTGGCTATCATCAGCAAAGCCTGTTGATGCCGCCGATGTTAAATCTACCCCTGCTGCTCTAGCGATCATAACTGCCAGCTCCGAACGTGTTATGCTCGCTGCCGGACGGAAGGTAACATCTTCATAGCCGCGTATAATCTTCGCCTCTAAGGCTTGTGCAATGGACTTCTCGGCCCAAGCAGGGATTGTATCTGTGAAGCCCAGTTCCACACCGTTTCCAGTAGGCTTCAGCGCATTCATCAGCATCACCGCAAATTCAGCGCGTGTCACCGTAGCATTCGGCTTGAACGTTCCATCCGTATAACCCTTGATGATCCCTTCGCTCACCGCTTTCTTAATATTGGCCTCCGCCCAATGTCCGGAGATATCACTGAACCCAGCTTCTGTTGTCGGTTCAGTAGATGCATTTGTTACCGGCAATCCGGTCGCTTGATCCACTACGAGTACAGCAAACTTCGTAAAGTGATCCACATCTGCAGCAATGCGATTTCCATCTATTTTGCCGCCGTTAACTTTCACCCAGCTCTTCTTCACTTCATCATAATAAAAGATCGCTACAGTCTGGCCGCCCTTCACTTGTCCTGAATCGAACACAAAGGTTAGCGTGACCGGTTTACTAAAGTTCTCCGCGAAGTTTTTTAGAATCTCATAGATCGGGCTTACGAGAATCTCATGATTGCTGAGAAGACTCTCTGTTTGGAGTACTTTCTCAATTGTTAATGTCAGTTGCTTGCCTGAAGCATTAGCCGGAATAGAAATCACAAGCCCATTATCCAGTCTGACTTCACCGGATTGACCTGCGGGAAGCGTCAATTTCCCGTTGGTGGAGATAACCGGAAGTACGATGTTGGAGCTACTGCCGCCATCATTACCACCGTTGCCATTATCATCAGAACCGTTATCTTGTGCAGCTCTCGTTATCGTTGCAGTATACTTCGTACCTGTGCCATCCTGGGCAATTACGAATAACTCCAAACGATTACTACCTAC
The DNA here is from genome assembly GCF_041956825.1 of Paenibacillus sp. RS8. Lineage (NCBI taxonomy): Bacteria > Bacillati > Bacillota > Bacilli > Caryophanales > Paenibacillaceae > Paenibacillus > Paenibacillus sp. RS8. The sequence goes on from NZ_CP168131.1 coordinate 1,417,319, forward strand.
TTCAAGAGGAATTTCTACGCTCGTTTCCCCGCTTGTCAAACTTATCGGACCAGCCACAAGCGTATTGGCACTATTGTACACACTCGCTGTTAAGGTACCATAAACAGCATCGCTCGCCGTTGCCGTCACTGTGAAGTTAGATAAGGAATACGGTACGCTCGCTGTATAATCGTATACACTTCCGCTCACTGTTTGATCCAATGTTATGCCGCTCAAATTCATGCTATTCAAGCTTGCACTAGAACTTAATGTCGTAAACGTAATCTCTTGCCCATAGCTTACTCCGACTCCATTCACGGCATAGGCACGTACATGATAGGTAGATCCCGATTGAAGTCCCGTAAGTTTCACTGAAAAGGCTCCTGTTCCACCCGATTCAGCTATGGCCTTACCGTCAGCAATTGTAGGAGTGGCGGTAGTGGAATATACAACTCCCCGCTCTGTAACCTCAGCACCACCATCCGAAGTGATGTTTCCTCCAACCTTAGCAGTCATAGAAGTGATTTGTTGTACTTCTGCATTTGTATCAACAATAGCAGACTCTTCAATACCTCTTACATAGCTTAAATAGAAATCATCAATCGTTCCCCATGCGCCGCCATCGGCTTTGATATTTGCTCCGATCGTTAGCGTTCCATCGGTAACGAGAATATCCCGAATCTCAGGATTATTCCACTGTGTCCATCCTTTCACACCAGTGTCTATTTTCACTTCTTTACCATCCGTTACAGCAAATAGATTCATGTTGGGGTTTACAGCATCTCCCCCTTGAATAAACATTGAAAGATTATAATATCCCGGCTTCAGCCCAGAAATAGTCTGCTCCACTCTAAAGTCCACTGCTTTCGCAGAGTAGAAATGTAGAGAGTAGTTGCCCGTCTTGGCATCTGAGACTTTGTTTTGGAAGTCTGTGTGTGGTTCTTTAGCGTTAGCATAGGTGATTTTCCACATGCTTCTATCGCTATTTTCAAAGCCAGCATTGACGATAAAGTTCTCTTTTTTAATGACTAGAAAAGCCTTAACCGTTTGACCGCCTTCTACCGTTCCACCGATCACATAGTTGCCCGCTCCCTGGCTAATGGCTTGCTCAAGCGCAACCTGATCCCACGTTACTGGAATCATTGCCGAACTTCCATCATTATAAATAACACTTACGTCTTTCGGCAGATGGATTGGCTCCCCAGCAATCGCTGTGACAGTTACATCTTTTACTTCATCTACAGCAATCGGAGCAACAGCACCTGTATTAACGTATTTAAATACATTCAGTGAAGCAAGCGGATGTCCGTTAAAATCAAACAAAGCCTGATTGTCAACAGCACTTCCTCCGTACCATTCCCCTGCATCCTTTGGATCATATTCCTTGGCGTAGCTAGATGCCCAGCCTGAACCGTATTTTTCCCAAATCGACTTATTCTGCTCCAGATTATCTTTCGGGCCTACCGGAAGCCACGCAGGTTCCCAATAAAACACACCTATTCCCGCTTCACCCACATTCGCAACAGCTTCGATCACGTCTCTAACCGAGTTGGCCTGACCTTGAACGCTGATAGGATAGTTTAGAGTTTGACCCGAACTTTGTGGTGCTGTATTTCCGTGTCCATCTCCATCCTCAGCGGTATACGCGTAAGAGGTTTCGGCTACCATTACTTTTTTTCCATAAGTATCAGCCACTTGCGTCAACACGGATGTCAAATTGCTTAAAGTGCCGTGCCAGAACGGATAATAAGAACTTGCAAATACATCATAGTCTACATTATTATTCTGCAAGGTTTTCGCATAGGAAGCATATCTGCCTGCCCCCTCAGGATTTGTAAAATGCAGAGCGATCAGAATATTAGAATCGATCTCTCGAATCGCTTTACTTCCCGCACTAAACAATTGGCTAATCTTCGTCCAATCAGATTCACCGACGAATTGTCCATTCGTTTCATTACCAACCTGAACCATGCCAACATCAATATCTGCATCAAGCAGGGCTTCCAAACTTACTTTGGTATATTCGTAAAGTGCGGTCTTCTTATCTTCAAAACTCAAGTTTGCCCACGCCTTAGGCGTATGCTGCTTGGCGGGATCGGCCCAAAAGTCTGAATAATGGAAGTCGACCAGTAGCTTCATACCGTTTGCAGTCGCTCTTTTCCCGATTTCGATAGCGGTTGCCAGGTCATTATTACCACCGCCATAACCATTACCAGTTGTATCAAAAGGATCATTCCATATCCGTACCCGAACGTAGTTAACCCCAGCTTCATGTACGGTTGTAAATATATCCTGCACTTCTCCGTTTTCATTGTAAAACTCGACTCCGCTATTCTCTAAAGAAATAATACTGGAGATGTCCACGCCCTTAATAAAATCAGGCTGAAGTCCTTCTACCTTCTTCACAAAAATATCCGCCGGCACCGGCAGGGTCGTATCCGTACTCAACTGTTTCAACTCAAAGCTGTCCAAAAAACCATATGCGCTTGGAGCGCCGCTTATGTTCGCACCAACCTCAAAACTCGGGGTATCCTGCTTCAAGATAAACTTCAGGCTGAGCGTTCCCCAAGCATTATAGCCAGTGGTAGCAACAGCGGATGCCTTCTCGTCACCCGCAAACAATTCAACATTCCCTGTTTCCTTGTCAGTACCGCCCATCGACTTGACTGAGAGCTCATAGCTTCCCGCAGGGAGATTCGTTATGGTCTGCTTAAGCGCGATCGTCTGGTTTCCAGTAGCGGCTTTGTTAATCCAATATTTGAAAGCATGAGCTCCTTCATCAGGGCTTAGCCAAGTATCATCGGCATATGCAAAATGCTTGATTTCTACTTGATCCCAATTTGCCGTATCGACACTCCATGATCCATCTTCCCAGAAATCGTCCTCGAAACCGCCATTTACTATTAACGAACTATTCGAATCTGCAGCCAAAGCACTCCTCATGTTGAATGAGAATGAACTTAACATCAACAACACTGCTAAAAAGACAGAGATACCTTTTTGATTAACTCGCATGTTCTGATCACCTTCCGTTCTAAATTTTCAGATGCATATATGTGCGTCCTAAGTTATGTAAGCACTTACAAATCAATATACCAATAGTTAAAATATTTAGTAACGGATGAAAAGAAAACATTTTGTATGCTTAAGCAAGCTTTATAGGCTTTAATCTTCATTTTCCTCTATTCTGGAATAGATGATAGTAAATAGATTTTAGATTTTTTTATCCAAATATAACTTTTTGTATGCCTTCTCCATCTAATCATACAGAGGGCCCTCAAGGAGGAAAAATCATTTGCTGGAAAACGAACTGGATATCAAAAAAGCGCAGAAAGGCGACCACGAGGCGTTTACCCGTCTTTTCAGGCAACTGGAACCCCAGTTGTACAGATTAGCCAAAACCATTCTGCTAAAAGATGAAGATTGCGCGGATGCTCTTCAGGAAACGACACTGAAGGTGTATAAAGGGTTGGCCAACCTTAAACAGCCTAAGTTTTTTAAAACCTGGGTTATACGCATCCTGATTAATGAATGCAATCAGTTACTTCGTATGCGAGAGCGAACTATAGCTGTGGCGGAAATTCCCGAGGAACCGGTCGATTCCTATGTGCATTTTGAAGATTCAGGCAACGTAGACCTGCAAAGCTTCATTAATCAGTTGGACGAATCTCTGCGGCTTGCTATCGTGCTTTTTTATTATGACGATTTATCCATTAAGCAGATTGCAGATGTGCTCGACATCTCCGAGGGAGCGGTCAGGGCACGACTTCAGCGCGCACGGAGATTGTTGTCCAAACAGATACATCCTGTGCGGGAGGAGGGTCTTGCTAATGAATAATAACCATTTAGAAAAGCAGATCAGGGAGCTAGGCAAGGCTAATATACAGGAGCTTCCTCCTTTACTGCGGTCGCGGCAGGATTCGATTTATGCATCGCTCGCCACAATTGTCCAGGATCCTGTGGAAAAGGAAAAGAAAAAACGGATATATCCAAAGATCGCAGCTGCTGTATCTGTAGCGATAGTGCTAAGTGTTATGCTAACAGCCGTCTATCCGCCAGCGTTGGCCAATGCACTCAAACAGCTTCCATGGATAGGCGGAATTTTTGAACGGGCAGATGATATAGGATTGCAAGCCGCTCAGCGTCTGGGTCTAATCACCCGGCCGAACAGCAGTGATACGCATGAAGGAATCACCTTATCTGCCGAAGAGGCTGTATTTGATGGCAACCGATTGGCATTCTCTGTGAAACGTGAGGGAGATAAACTGGAAGGTAAGCTAGCCGGAGTAACGATTGGAGAGGATGGGAAGCCTTTTCTATCGAAAGGTGCCATAACTTCTGTAGAAGTACTGATCGACGGGTCTTCCCTGGAGGAATTCTCAGATGGTCATTGGAAAGCTGTTCCTTTTCTAACCTGGACGGAAGGCAAGGAGCAGAATACAGCTATTTTTGAACTGGTGGATTCTTCGAATTTGGGGATCACCAAGCCTTTTCCTGATCAATTTGTACTGACTGTAACCCTTCACTTGAACGGTATAGATACACCATATGTTCTGGAGATTCCTGCACGAAAGGTAACAGAAAATAGTATTGCCGTACCTGATATACGTGCACAAGCACAGGGATGGAGTCTGACGCTGCAAAAGCTGGAATATAGCCCATTAACCACGCGTCTGTTACTCAATATTGAACAGGAGACTGACGGGGATCACACAGATTTTAATACATTGGGCTTTGAAGTGAAGGATGAACAGGGACTGGTTCTGAAAAATATATCGCAAAAAGCGCTCCTTTCTTCCAATAGATCACAGGATGTGAATCTGCTTATTGAGCCGTTCGAGAAATATCCTAATATGCTCACAATCCATGGCTATCTTTATGAGTTCGAGGACTCTAAAAGTAAGAGTGGCGCATTCAAAGCAGATAGTTCCGGAAATCCTGTGAAGCATTATATCGATGGTCTGGAAATAAACGTGCTAGTTAAATAAAAACTAAGGAGAATGATATCATGGAGAAAATGACCAAGAAATGGTCTGTAATTTTAAGTGCTGCTGTATGCCTTGGAGCGCTGGGAATGCCGGCTTTAACCCAAGCAGCCAGTGTTCAACCTGCCGCTGAAGCTTCCCTGAATACAACAAAAGTCGCCGATTCACACGATCAGCTTACTTTAAAGGGCAGTGCACAGTTTGACGGTAACTATATTAAGATCGATCTGAGCCGTGAAGGATCCCTGTTCTCAGGAATGCTCGCAGGCGTAACCTTGAATGATAAAGGTGAACCTTATCTTGCAGAAGGAACAATTGTGGGAGTAGACGCCAAGCTCACTCAACCAGGAGACATTGATTTAAAAACACCACGCTGGATCAGTGACGGTGATGCCAACAAGGCAGTTGTTGTATTGCAGACCGGATGGCTTACTGAGCAACAAAAGGCAAGCCTGGCTTCCTCTGAATTGAGCATCCATGTGAAGCTTAACGGAATCGAAGCTCCGTATGTACTAAAGTTTTCTCTCAAGCAAGCAGGAGTAGCGCGTAGCATTCAGCTGCCAGCTTTAAAGAAAGACAACCAATTTGAGATCAAAACCACTCGCGTTGCTGTGGGAGAGACTTCTGTGCGTATTGCTTTAGCAGTTAAAGGGACTGTTAACCAAGCACAGGCTTTAGGATATGACATTTATGATAATCTGGGAAATGAATTAGAATATATTGCACGGGAATCTGTTGCAACAACTCAGAATTCTGTTTCTGAAGATTTATTGTTCGAGGCACTTCGCCCAGCCGCAGAATATCTGATTATCAGACCTTATCAAGCCGTATTTGAAAAAGGCACTGCCGGGGCTTACAAAGTAGATGCCGAAGGTAAAGTAGTTAAAAATTACAACAAACAACTGGAGATCAAAATTCCTCTGAAAAATAATTGTTATCGCTGCAACAGAAGGGGATTACCTGTTGGCCGTAAGGCCTGAGGTAATCCCCTTCTGCATGGACGAAGTGTAATTGTACTACTAATCATGCATAGACAAATCCAGTGTATTCCCTTTACTAATGAAGGATTTATAATTGGTAATTTTGTCGTTCAGCATCTTCTCTGTCTCTGTTAAATGCCTGATTTGATCCTGAACTGAGCTTCTATGATCTTCGAGAAGATCCAAACGGGCTTGGCTTGTATGCTCGCCCTCTAGGTATAACTGGGCATATTGCCTGATCTGTGCGATAGGCATTTGGGTTTGTTTCAACCTCAGTACAAATCGCAGCCAAGCAAGATGAGTATCCTCATATACCCTTTCTCCATTGGCATTGCGAATCGGAGCAACGATCCCTTCTTTTTCATAATATCTCAGTGTATATGTAGTTATCTCCAATAACTTGGATACCTCGCTAATCGTGTACATATGAGTCCTCGAATCTAATATGTTTTGAAAGTCACCCTGATTATAAAAAACATTTGCCTTAGAGTAAACTCTAACCTATATAATCAAATCGCTGTAGGATAAAATTACATGCTCGTTTAAAAATAGGAGGAAATCACATGAAGTACACTGTAATTACCGGCGCTAGTTCAGGGATAGGTTATGAAACTGCTCTAGCTTTTGCAGCGCGTGGAAAAAACTTAATTCTTGTTGCCCGCAGAAAGGAACAGCTGGAGGAGTTACAGTCTGAAATTACCCGTATTCAGCCTGATGTAGAAGTTATCATTCGAACGACTGACTTATCCGTTATTGAGAATGCTTATTCACTTTACGAAAGCTTGCAAGAGTATCCCCTCGAAACCTGGATCAACAATGCCGGATTTGGGAACTTTGCTTCAGTGGCCGAACAAGATTTAAATAAAATAACTACAATGCTACATCTGAACATAGAAGCGTTAACTATACTCTCCTCTCTATTCGTTCGAGACTACTCCACTATTGAAGGCACTCAATTAATTAACGTTTCATCTGGTGGCGGTTATACGATTGTGGGCAATGCTATAACGTACTGTGCGAGCAAGTTTTATGTAAGTGCATTTACTGAAGGGCTATCTCATGAGTTGAAGAGTCAAGGTGCACCTATGCAGGCTAAAGTGTTGGCACCTGCCGCAACAGAAACAGAATTCGCGAAGCATGCTTTTGATATCACGGATTTCGAATATCACGGTGCTGTGCCTAAATTCCATACCGCAAAGGAGATGGCTGGATTCATGCTTGATCTTTATGACAGCAATCATGTGGTGGGATTAGTGGATGGTTTGACGTACGAATTTGAGTTGAAAGATGCTATTTTTAATTATGTGGAGCGTACGCGATAGACTTGTCTTGTAAGTTAAGGCATGAAGAGGGCCATCCTTCAATGGATGACCCTGCAAACTAACCAAGATATTGAAGCCTCCATTCGAGAATCTCATCCACAGCTTGATGTGACCCACCGGATGTCCGAAAAGAATCTTTAATTGTTGCAACAGCTTTTTGGAATGATGGAAGGGTCAGCACACGCTCTACAGCTTCACGTAGTTCAGTTGCAGTTAATCCTTGCATTTGTAATTTAATACCCGCTCCTGCATTGGCAACTTGCTCAGCAATGATCGGTTGATCCGCGCTTTGTGGGATTACAATTAGCGGAACCCCGGAATAGAGACCCTCATGCACACTGTTCATTCCACCATGAGAAATGAATACTCTCGAGTTTTGCAATACATTCATTTGTGGAACATAATTTTTCACAATGAAGTTTTGCGGAATTTCTCCCAAATCATAGATTTGGACTTTATTCCCAATGGACATCACAATCGTATGATCCATATTCCCGAATGCCTTAAAACAGAGCTTATAGAAATCTATGGCTTGGTTGAAAACTGTGCCCATTGAAATGTAAATTAATTCTTTTCCCTTAATTGCAGAAAGGTCAAAATCATCTAGAGTTGATCGTGAGGAGATAGATGGACCCACGAACTTATACGATTGATCCAGGGCTTCATCATAAGGTTGAAACTCCCTTGTCGTATAAACGATTGTAAGTGGTGCAGGATTACAGAACACTTCATAAGGAGAATGGATTTCCACGCCGTATTCTTCTTTTATTTTTGCCGTCAGGCTTTGAAATCTATCGTCCACAGCTTTTACTATTTCTGCAGGAGCTTCCATGTAAAACTGCTCCATAAGTTGATCAAATGATGCCTTTGTCTGTACAAAAGAAGTACAAGAGTTGATTGCAGGAAGCTTGAGGATTTGAGCAATTAAACGTCCGCAACCAAACATGGAATCATGAATGATGTAATCGAAATGCTCCCCTTTGATCTGCTCAAGAACGCCCGGAATAACTATATCCGCTGTAAGTAAAAGCCCATTCACTCTTTCGAGTAAATAATCTCTTCCACCTGAAATAAAAGCCTTTATATACTGTTGATCGTCCAATGTCCGCACTAAAGCGCCCGTCTCCTCAATACGTTCCCGAAAAGCTTCTATAGAGAAGTACACTACCTCTTCTCCACGAGAAATAAGCTCCTGTACAATACCAATCGTTGGATTGATATGTCCCTCTGATCCTGCATTAATAAATAAGACACGCGCCATCCCTTCCACTCCTCAGTTATGACCTAAATTATGATGTATGTAGCTCCCAATTCTGTCCTTTTCAATGTACCCATTATACGTTCATCAACAGCCGACTTCTACTTCTCAAATGGATGATCGCAAAAACCATTCTGCCAGCACTAATCGACGCGCCGCTGTCGAATGCGCTTTCCGCAACTTACTGGATAATGTCGTTCGGTACGGTGAAGAGGGCCATTATCTGGGAATTAGACTAACGGAGGTTACAGAGGAAGTGAATCTCACGGTCAAAATCGGGGCAAAGGCATCGCCCTCTCAATCGTCAAAGAAATTGCGGAATTATACCATGGCAGCGTGCGATTGCTCGAGGGAACAACGACAGAAACTATTTTTCAGATTACAATTCCTAAAAAGCCTCCTAGTGATCGTTTAAATCAACGTTAGTCATATTTTCTTGTGCTGCGCGCTTTATTGTACAAATAAACGGCTGTGACGGCTGCGCTCAATGTTCCGCAGATCATATCCATCATCGTGTCGCTCAAACTACCGTTTTGTGAATGTAATCCGAATAGATGATCTACTGTAAACTCATAAATCTCCCACATCCCAGCCATGGCAACAGCAAACAGGAAAGCGAACCAGATGATAATGTTGGGAGGTAAACCGCCCAGCTCTTTACGCTTAGCCATCTTGATCAAAATGAATTGTCCTACGAAGAATAGAATAACTCCGGACAGCAGATGTTCAATCTTGTCTAGATAAGGGATGAACGCATACATATTGAATAAATTGGCGAGCATCATCGTAATCGTGATAAAGATCAGCACCGAGAACCGCAGTGCAGGAGGCAATTCGCTTCTAGTCCATGTGATTAAGCCCCTAAAGAGTAATAGGACGACAATGATAAGACCCGCTTGAAAGGTTTTACCATAGTTCCCAATCACGCTAAAATAAACAAATGATACACCGCATATGATGTACAAAATCATTTCAATAACATCATTGAACCTATACCTTCTAGAGGTTTCTCGCATAGCAGTTCCTTTCTGACTAGATCCGTTTAACTAATTATCACCCATTCAAAGCCACCCCATACGACAATCAAATCGGTAGCAACAAAAACCAATCATCCCGGATAGTTGCAGAGTTTTATGTAACCTTAACCTCTACATCGCTTTTTCAGCCAAATCGCTAACTAAATTTCTCATCCACTTGCGGGAGTAAATCCGGGCATAGCCAAAACCAAAGCGGACAAGCTCCTCCAGTGAGATGACAAGATACACGAGGTAGACCGGCTGCTTCCAGACGTATGACAGCAGCAGCCCAGATGGGACCCCAATCAGCCACGTTGCTGTCGATTCCATGCTAAATACGAACTTGCTATCTCCCCCGCTGTTTAGAATGCCACCCGCTATAATCATATTAGATACTTTGACCCAAAGAAATCCAGCGAATACGATAACGATATACACACCCATTTGTTTGGCATCCTCGGAGATATTAAATGCGGATACATACAGCTTCGAACCTGCCGCAATGATAGCCCCTACAATCAGAGAGATAATGATACCAAGCCGAATGAATTTTTTGGCGTGATCGAGTGCGATATCTGTTTCGTTCGCGCCCAAACGGTTGCCAACGAGCACCCCGGCTGCACTAGCCAGACCGGATAATAAGCCGATACAAAGCCCTTGCAACGGGAAGGTAATGGTCATTGCTGTCATTTCCGTCGTTCCCATGCGGCTATAGATGATTGCATATGCCGTTTCACCCAACACCCAGATCAATTCCGTTAGCAACAGCGGATAAGTCGTTCCAAAAAACTTGCGGACGAGCGGTTTAGGAATGATCAACAAGTTCCTTAATCCGACAGCTCCCGGTAACCGATACCGGTACACGGCGCCAATGATTAATAAACATTCGATCACTCTGGAAACAAGTGTAGCGATTGCCGAACCCTTCAAGCCAAGTGCAGGAGCGCCGAAGTGACCGAAGATAAGCACGTAGTTCAGTATAAGATTCAATCCAACAGCAATTAAGCTAACATACATCGGCCATTTGGCATGCCCGGTACTGCGCAAAATCGCAGAATACATCATCGTGAGCATGACAGGCACAAAGCCAATCGACATAATCTGCAGAAAAATATACCCGTCATTTATTACATTCGCATCTGTAGTGAACATACTCAGAAAGAACGGCGAATCGATGAATACAGCCGCAGAGAACAGGAACGAGAACGCGAAGCCGACGATCAGACCGAGACCCAGCACCTGGGAGACACTTTTGGAATCTTTGTTCCCCCAAAATTGGGCAGCAAAAATAGATACACCCGTCGATAAACCGGCTAAGACAACCGCGATAATTCCGTATATTTTGGTGGACATCCCCACCGAGGCAATCGCCACATCTCCAAGCTGACCGACCATCAATTGATCCGTCAAATTGAGCAAGGCCATCAGTAAGCTCTGAAGTGTGACGGGCACAGCTATTTTATACACACTTTTGTAGAAATTCTCTTTATCTGACATGTAATGTTCACAACCCCCATATTCTTAATTTTTCCCGAATCCATAGCCTTTTGGAGTCTATGACCTTGTGAGAGGTCATACTACTTTTTTGTAGCGCATGAGCGTGTAATTATCTTTTGGCTGAATTTCTACAACTTTGAACTTTTTTGCAAAGCTCAATTGCTGGTACCCGTCTCCATCCACTAAAGTAATGTTCGTGGAGCCGCCTATAATGATCGGTAGCTGCATCAGAATAATTTCATCAACGATATCCTGATTGAAAATATGCCAGTTCAAAAATCCGCCGCCCTCGACCATCAGGCTAGTAATCCCATAATTTTTCTCAAGCTGACGTTCAAGCTCAACGAAATCGACTTTATCCTCGCCGCAAATGAGGCATTCCTTGCCTCTTTCCCGAATCTGCTTGATTTTTTCTTCATCCCGTCCTTTCTCGGTTGTGACAATAATCGTCTTCCCCTGATCCGAGAGAACATTGCAGTCTAGCGGAATATCCAAGGTAGTTGTCGGAATGATACGAATTGGATTTTTGTTCTCCTCATATCGATTAGTAAGAAACGGATTGTCTGTCAGGATCGTATTTTTTCCAACCATAATGCCCTGCACGTTCCCCCGAAATAGATGGATGAATTCCATATCCTCATTGGAAAACAAAGAAAAAAGCTCTTTACTCGAATTACCGGCTCCCATCGTGAGCTTTCCGTCAATCGAAATTTGGCTGAATATCGTTGTTTTCATTTGTCTTCTCCCCGTCTCTTATTAGCTTTTAAATGCGCCCCAAGATGCTTGGAGGCTCTGTTCTATTTTTTTAAGCGCTTGTTCAGGATTACTCAAGGGCAACTCGATAAGACCTGCATTCAGTGCCTCCCATACGTGGATCATGAAGGGGAAAGTCGGCATCGGCCTTGCTTGATCCAATAATGATAAAATTATTTTTTTGTTAGGTGCCACAATACCAGTTAACCGTTTAAGTGTTTCTTCCTGTGCCGGAATCCGCTGCACATCCAGCGTCCACATAGTTTGGCATTCATCACTCAGCATAAAACGCGTGAATGATAAAATATCTTCCCGCTCCTCTGATGTTAACGAATGATTGGGATAGATCAGGCCGATGGAAGAAGTCATGGATAGCGATTGCCTCCCCTCGATGACCGGAAGCTGGCAAACCGCAAGTCTATGATTCATATGCTTATCCAGATGATTATAAATCCACTCGCCACAAATGATGGCGCCGATCTTACCATCAATGAACTGCTCTAGCAGTCCTGTAGAACCATCAAGACTTACAAGTACACCTTGATCCATCTTGTCGCGGATAAATTGTAGTGCCTGCTTCATTTCAGCGGTGATGATATTCGGCTTTCCATTCTGTACAGGCCAACCACCAAAAGCCGTAAGGAACGGAATAAACCAATAGCCCTGTTGTAAATCTGCGCCAATCGGCACGATACCTTGTGCGGATAACCTCTCAGCTTCCTCTTCGAACACATCCCATGTCGTCGGCGCACTAGTGAAAATTTCTGAGTTGTAGTATAGGACCAGATGATTGCCCCGCAATACCGGAATACCATACTGAACGCCATCCATTTGCATCGTTGAAAGGGTCCCTTCAGTCAACACATCATCGAGCAGCCCGCCAGGCACCTCGGAGTAGAGGCCATTCTCGACATAAGAGGACATGTCGGCGGGAACCATCGCCAGGTGCGGACCTTGGTGGGTATCCTTAATTCGGTTCAGGCGCGCAGTCAGCTCTGTAATATTCATCACTTGAGGTGTAACTTGTACGCCAAAGCGCTCCGTATACAGCTTGCAAATTCCCTCTAACACCTCAATCGAGGTATCTCCCGGACCATCAAACTCATGCCATAACACGATTTCCTTGTTTTTCTTTTCCATTGCAACCTCTCTCCCTTAACTAACTTGTCTATGATTGTTTACTAGCACTAGTGCCTGATTAGGCGCAAGCAGTAAGCTTTCGAACACCTGACCTACGCTGCTGTCCGTTAAGCAACTATCCAGTGTCACGGACATTGGGTATCGACCAGGTACGGCAGCCTTTAAATCGACTTGGCAGGAAGTATCAGCACTCAAGTTAAAGCAGCATAACAGCGTCCGATCCCCGTGCATATATCCGTACAGAACAGTACCCTCCGGGGACTGAGCCACGAAAAAATTCTCTGGCTGAACTAGCTGGCGCCAGTCTTTCTTGAATTCACTTAGCTCCGTCAGCAGCGGCAGCATCGGTGCAGGATTGGTCCAATTAATCTGCATGACGTTAAAAAAAGCACGAGAAATCTCTTCTCCGTTCGTGTTGTCTCCAAGACCGCAGTTGAGGGGCTGCTCTTCATTCATTTCATAGCCCGTCGTCACATACGGAATGGCGTTCGGAAGAAATTGATTAAACACCGCGATCATTCGAGCAACGTCTATACCGCCACGGCTTGTGATCCGGGGAGTATCCGCCGTCTCTGCACAGGCAAACACATGAATGTTCAACTCCGGCAGCTCCTCTAAGAATGAAACGAGATTCTCCTTAGTAATCTGAGTCATAACGTTCCATCCGCTCCCTAGCATAATGTTGTAACCGGTGCTCGCTGCCTTCTTGTGGTTACGATTGAACAAATCTTCGCTGATCAAGATTGCATTCGGATTCAGCTGTTTAATCGTATTAAAAATTCGAGTCAGCAACGGTGTTGGAAGCACATGTCCGATGTCGATGCGAAAGCCGTCAATTCCATATTTTTCGAGATTAAACCGTACGGCCTCCTCCAGAACATCCCAGAGCTCCAAATTCGGCTCCTCTCCAGGATAGTCATTGCATTTAATCGTATCAAAAAGGACATATGGCGCCTGATCCGGACTTATAAGATGTCTCACTTGTGGAGAAAAGTCCTTGTATAGGCGTAAAAACGTAATGTCTGTCCAAATCGGCTGTACATCATTTATCCAATCCGAATGCGCTGGAGCAGTCGTTATCCCCATCTCTCGCTCCACCAAAGTTAATATCTCCTCCCCAGTTCTATCAGCCCTCTCTTTTAATTGCTGCCAAAGGATTGGATGAAGTTCATTGGGTGGCAGTGAGAACTTCCGCAGAAATGCTGCGGTCTCCTGGCTTTGATAGACCGTCTCCAATTTGTCAGGCGTACACTCCTGAAAAAAACCAAGCTCAGGGATCGGTGGTGGCGCAAAGCCTTCTAATTCATCCATCTTGATCCAATACACCCATTCAGGATGTTCATTAATGAACGCGCTGTTTTTCGCCGTTACACGGGGAATGAAATCAACAACGGTCTTAATATCAAGTAAATGACAAGCTTCTACCAAAGCGCTAAGCTCATCGTGGATCGTGAACTCTTCCATACCATCCAACAAGCTATCATGCAGGTTCTGGTCCAAGTGAAATAACGACTGCACCGCGTAAGGTGATCCGATATCCCCCTTCAGATTTAACTTGCTGTACTGGTTCACAGGAAGCATGTATAGAATATTGATGCCCATTTTTTTTAGCAGCGGCAGAAGAATAAGGAATCTTAAAAACGTACCAGATTCGATTGTTCCATCATGGTTGTAATCCCAAGCCGTCGAATACCGAATAAGTGAGGAATAGATCGCGCTGTCGTCCAGATTCGTGCGTTCCTTGAGCAAATACCTCCACGAAAGCTTGTCCACATACTTCAAATGCTCCGTCATAAAATCATACGGATGTACACAGATTTCACCGTCTTTTTCAAAGAGAACACGCTCATACTGGCACTCATTCCACACTGCAGGTATCCAAATGGGCTCCACGTCTTTTTCCCTGTGTATAGACAAGTAGTCCTGAACTAGCCTAAATTTGCTGTCGTTGCTCATTATCAGTGCCACCTCTCATTGATTGTAGGATTTCTTTTAAGGAACAAAAACCGTCTTTACGGTTTCACTCCTAACCACCTTCAAAGAGTTCAACTCATAGCCGATCAACTCGTCTATTGCTGCTTCATGCTGGCTGAGCCTAACTTTTCTAGTTACCAGCTTCTCCAGTTCAGGTGTTTCAGCGGCAAACCGCAAAGCCTCCTCGAACATGTAGCGGTATTCGCCTGCCGCAATAATTTTGATTGCAAGCTGTACGAATTTGGTAGGAGAAAAGGTATACCGGTACTTTGCATTAATACCAAAAGGAACGATGCGGCCCCCACGCTCAATCCACTTCTCTGCCATTTCGAGCTGTGTCCCCACTGTGTCGATAATCAGATCAAACTTATGTCCCTCGCAGATTTCATCCACAGTAGCTTGATTTAATTGGGAAGGTGTCAGAGCGAAATCTGAAATCTCTCTGGCAAAAGCCAACCGATAGGGATTAATTTCTGTCGCCACCGTGAGCGCGGATTTGGATTTACTCACAATTTGACTTAACAGTCCCATCGGACCCGATCCAAGAATGAGCACCTTATCGTCTGCTGAGACGTTAGCCTCTTTGAAATTGTGCAGCACACAGGCAAGTGGCTCGATCAAGACTGCCGTCTCCCAGCTCATATGATCAGGAAGGAGGTGTGCAAACGTTTGTGCAGTAGCATAAAAAAAAGTGAATGTCCCGTTTCGATTCAATCCAGCAATAGGCATTCCATTTCCATCCTGACCCGTACATAGGTGCGGCTGTTCCTTCAAACAAAAATAACATTCATTGCAGCTTTGATTCGGATCGATAACTACACGGTCGCCCACCTTAACACGGTCAACGTTACTGCCGATTTCGACTACAGTCCCTACAGCCTCATGACCGCGAATGACCCCTGATACTCCTTCCTCTTTACCGGTTACGACTGCTAGATCTGTTCCACAAATACCAGTCATCTCAATCCGGATCTTAACTTCATCCGGGGCTGTGATCTGTGGCTCTTCCCATTCGCAGAGTTCCAGCTTATGATTGGATGTCCACACCAGCGCTTCCATACGCATACTTCCTTTCTGTTTGAGTTATCCATATTCGCCCAGAATATATCATACCCCCCATGTAAAAGTAAGGTGAATATTGTCGTAAAATGCTATAGTTTACATTTTTATATAAATTTCATATAAGTAAGCGCTTTAAAATATGTTCAAACCGTTTCGATTCTTCTTATTCAAAATCAACTATCTCCTCTTCCAACATGAAAAAATATGTTACTCTTACTGAGTACATGACTATTTATTCATTCTTATTGATAATAATTGTTTACTCTCAGAAATCTAAAGAAAAAGGGTGATTCATCATATGATATTTGCATTTCTGTGTATATTCGCTTTGTACGCGGCAACTAACTATTATATCGCGAGAAAGATTTTTAAATGGCTGCAACATATATTTCCAAATGTAAACGGGATTCTATATGGAGTCATCTACAGCTTATGTGCGTTAACAATCATAATTAATTTACTATTGTCCTCTTCAGCTATGATGACCGATTTAAGCATCGTTAACTTTTTGGGTCAATTCGGGGACTATTGGATGGGGATCTATTTCTATTTGCTATTGCTATTGATCCTTTCAGATATAATCTTACTGGTTAGTAAGTGGGTTAAAATCATCCCCTCTCCTACACCAGCGCGTGTTATTTTTCATACAAGATCAGTAGTGTTAGTTCTAGTCATAGGGTTAGTGTCTTATGGGATTTATAATGCGAATCAGTTAAAAGAAGTCACTTATCCGATCCAAATTCATAAAAACACCTCATTAGATCAATTAAATATTGTTCTGATCAGCGACTTACATTTGGGCTACATAAATGATGTGAAATTTATTGAAGACGTTGTTGATCGTATTAATGGATTACAGCCGGATATTGTGTTAATGACAGGGGATATCTTTAATGGTAACTACTACGCGCTCTCTAATCCTTCCAAAGGAATGGAGTTATTAAGTACCCTTCAGTCCACCTATGGAGTTTATGCTTGCTTAGGCAACCATGATGCAGGGCGATCATACGATGAGATTGTGAACTTTATAGATAAGAGTAATATTAAACTTCTAAATGATGAGCATGTTGTTATAGATAATCAATTCGTTGTTGTTGGTAGGAGGGATTCATCACCGATTGGCAATCAAGGAAACCCAAGAGCAATTACTTCCGAAGTGATGAGTAAGATTGATACAAATATGCCCGTTATCGTAATGGACCATCAACCAACGAATATGATTCAATACGGAGATGACGTCGATCTAATCATTAGCGGACATACGCATCAAGGACAAGTATTCCCTGGAAACCTAATCACCAACGCTATGTTTACAGTAGATTATGGCCACTATCAGAAGAATTCGAACAGTCCTCACGTCATCGTTACATCTGGTGCAGGGACTTGGGGACCGCCATTACGCATTGGCACGAATAGTGAGATAGCACTGATTAAGGCTGAGTTTAAATAATATGATTTTTTGAAAAAAGCGGACAGCCTTTGGACGAGAATTAACGTCCTAGACTACCGCTTTTTATTGTTTCACTCACTTCATTCTGACTTAGAATAGCTATCGGTTCCCCATATCCTCCTGCAGCGTAGTCTAGCGCTTATAAATACCTTCTTTTATACATCAAGGTAATCTGCCCCGCTATGTATTCCGCACTATATTGGCTGCCATCCTTAATCCACCACATAATAATCCCAAGTAGTGATGCTGCAATTATATCAACAGAGACTACTTCTTTATTGGGGTCTATGTTTCTGGCGTTTCTTCGTTTTTCGACAGTATTCTTTAACAGGTTGGTCAAGTGGTTTTTGAAGCCTTTGTGCTCCATCAATACAGCAAAAACTTTCCGGTATTCATAAAAATAATTTAAAAATGTGACCAGCTGCTCCTGTTCATTGTTGCTCTTCATTTGTAATAGCGGTTCAACCTTCATGGACAGGTCATCAAAGATTTCATGTACAATCTGGCGCAATAAATCGTTAATATCCTCATAATGCAAATAAAACGTTGCACGATTCAGTTCAGCACGGTTGGCGATTTTTTGGACAGTTAATTGAGAAATCTCCACATTGTCGGCCAACAATGAAAAAACAGCATTTTTCAGCATCTTTTTTGAGCGAATGGCTCGTGGATCAACTCTTTTATGTTCGGACATTTCATCCCTCTATTATCGTTTATATAGTATTTCATCAACTAATTTACCCATTCTGTCGATTAGTCGACATTTTAATAAAATTGCAAATAGGAATACCGTTTAAATGCTGATATGATTTATTTTATCGACACTATGTCGAAAAAGCAATGAAGAGAGGCCTGCACCATGCAAGAAGACATTAAGAAAATAAATAAAGGAATCCTACTAACCATCCTAATTTTTGGTTGTTTCTTATCCACACTCAATCAGACACTTTTAAATGTCGCCTTAAGTAGTCTGATGGATGTCTTTGATGTTACAGCAACAACCGTACAATGGATTTCAACCGGATTTATGCTGATCAACGGGATTTTGATTCCGATTACGGCCTATTTAATGAAACGTTTTACAACACGGCAATTATTTATAAGTGCCATGTCATTTTTATTAATCGGTTCGATTATTTGTGCAGCGGCGCCGAGCTTTAGTCTACTCTTAATCGGACGAATGATCCAAGCTGCGGGTGCTGGCATAATAATGCCGCTCATGATGAGTGTTGTGCTCGCCATCTTCCCCGTTGAGAAACGTGGCAGTGCTATGGGACTGCTCGGACTGGCAATGATATTTGCTCCTGCTATAGGGCCGACTCTTGCGGGATTTGTTGTCGAATACCACTCTTGGCGCTGGTTATTTATCGCCCTCATCCCACTTGTCATCCTTGTTATAGCGTTGGCATTCAAGTATTTAGTGAATGTATCTGAGACCTCTAAGTCGAAGCTTGATGTAGTAAGTGTTCTTTTATCAACCGTCGGATTCGGCCTGATCTTATACGGCTTCAGTAGTGCAGGCAGTAAAGGCTGGGACGATGCAATAGTAATTCTGACCTTAGGGATTGGGATCGCTGTAACGGCTGCATTCTGTATAAGACAAATCAAGTCTGATGATCCACTGCTAAACCTGTCTGTCTTCAAAAATAAAGTTTTTACGATGACATCTCTTATTAACGTATTGATCACGATGATGATGTACGCAGATATGATTTTATTGCCTATTTATCTGCAAAATGGCCGTGGTTTCACAGCGTTTGATGCAGGATTGCTCTTGCTGCCGGGGGCACTTGTAAATGCGTTCATGTCGCCCGTCACCGGAAAATTATACGACCGTTTTGGTGCCAAGCCGCTATTCATTATTGGTTTACTCTTTATTATTCCATCTATGTGGGCGGTAACCGATTTGTCTCAATCGACAACCTATATGTATCTAATGATTCGTACCATTGGTCTCCGAATTGGATTAAGCTTTATCACTATGCCACTCAATACAGCCGGACTAAATGCGTTGCCCAAACAACTAGGTACGCATGGTACAGCAGTGAACAATACCGTTCGTCAAATTGCTGGCGCTATTGGTACTGCTGTCGTAATTACAATTTATACTGTGCAGGCAACAAGTCATGCGGCCACAGTGATGCAGAGTAATCCCGCTACTACTCCTGAAATCCTTAAATCCCTAGCATCCATTCTAGGGGCGAGTGACGCCTATTACTTCATGATGATATTATCCATTGCCGCATTTGTTATAACATTATTTATGCCTATGAAGAGCAAGATCACGATTGAAAAGAAAGCAAACCTAGCTAGCGAAGAATAGACTCATAAAGTGGAACGTCAAAAGGACAGCTGCTCGCTGTCCTTTTGCATTATCCTCATAGCTATTTTCAGCTCACTAGCTTTGGTTTCAGCCCCGCATCCCCTAGTAGCGCTACTTAATGTCTGCCTCACACTAGCTTAATTACTTTTCCCCTTCTTACCTCTAATCGAATACAGGATGAATAATAAAATAAACCAGATCGGAGTACACAATAAAGCCGGGCGTGTCTCTCCAGCGAACAGCATAATGATCAGTATTCCAGCGAACAAGGTTAAGACAATATAATTAATAGCCGGTGTGAACGGTGCTTTGAATTTGGATTTCGCCTGTAAATCTGGCCGGTTTTTTTTGTACTTAATATGGCAGATGAGCACAATGCCCCACACCCATATAAAACAAATGGCGCTAATCGTTGTCACGATTCCAAAAGCCTGCTCCGGAATAAGTTTACTTAAAAGAGCCCCTACAGATATAACAATTGTAGAAATGAATAACGAGTTACCTGGTACATGGTTTTTATTTAGTTTACCCAAATGAGGTGATGCCTGGTTATTTCTACTCAAATTATAGAGAATTCGGCTTGTTGAGAACATCCCACTATTACAAGCGGAAGCCGCTGAGGTTAGTACAACAAAATTAATAATCCCTGCGGCAATTGGAATCCCTACTAAAGTAAAGGTTTTTACAAAAGGACTCTCTGCCGGACTAAGCTCCGTCCAAGGGTTAATGCATAGCAAGACGAAAAGCGCGCCGACATAGAAAAATAGAATCCGTAAAGGAATTTTATTAATTGCCGACGGGATATTTTTCTCCGGATCCGCTGTTTCCGCTGCTGACACACCCACCAACTCCACACCGACATAAGCAAATACAACCATTTGAAAAGAGAATAAGAAGCCTGATATGCCGTTCGGAAAAAATCCCCCATGCTCCCATAGATTCCGTATCGTCACCGATCCTGCATCCGTCTTAAACCCTATGATCAGTAAAATGACCCCAAGACCAATCAAGGCGAGAATCGTAATTACCTTAATTAAAGCAAACCAAAATTCGAGTTCCCCAAAGCTCTTTACAGTTAATAGGTTAAGTCCTAATAACACGACTAGACAGGCGATGGCAGGAACCCACTGCGGGATATCAAACCAGTACTGTACATATACGCCAACAGCAATGACATCAGCCATAGCCGTCATGATCCAGCAAAACCAATAGGTCCAACCGGTAATGAATGCGATCCGTGATCCAAGGTAGTCTTCAGCAATATCCGTAAACGATTGATAGCCCGCTTTAGATAATAGGAGCTCTCCCAGTGCTCTCATCACAAAAAACACAGCAATACCCACGATTAAATACGTGATCATGATAGATGGGCCTGCCTTCTCTATCGCCTTGCCTGATCCCAAGAATAATCCTGTACCGATGGTGCCGCCAATAGCAATAAGTTGAACATGCCGATTGGCCAGCTCTCTCTTTAATTCTGGTTGTGCCATACCTAGTTCCCCCTTGTGAGTACAATAAATTGAATAAAAAAAGAGAGATTGGATGTCATCCAATCTCCCAGATCGTAAGAATATCAAATAATATTTGCCTACTGATGTCGATCAGCATGACAAATATATATTCGTACTCTTCTGTCCTTTTGCCTGAGATTGTGAACCCTTCGGCGCCGCGGAATTTCCCCGGTCTCTCCAGAAGCTGCTCCAGCTAAAGTGTAATCCTTAGCCATCATAGCTCGTGAATTATGAAGTTGATAAAGCGGTAACGCAGTAAAGCTGTTCTGATATTCTAACATATTACTTCTGATGTGAGTGTTAATCTGTGATAAAAGTCTCAAGAATTTAAAGTAAGCCTCATGAACATACTACTTTTTGAAAAACAAAAAGCTAAAGGAGTATGCTAATGAAAGCCGCTGTAGTAAAACAATTTAAAGAAAAGTTAGAACTACAAGACGTACCTAAACCAAAACCCGGACACAAAGAAATTCTTGTCCACATTCAGGCGTGCGGAGTGTGTCATACTGATTTGCATGCTGCTCATGGCGATTGGCCTGTCAAACCGAAACTCCCTCTTATTCCCGGACATGAAGGCGTTGGGATTATTGAAGAAATAGGTGAAGGAGTTACACACTTAAAGGTAGGGGACCGAGTAGGAATTCCGTGGCTGTATTCTGCTTGCGGTCATTGCGAATATTGTCTCACAGGAAGAGAGACCCTTTGTCTGGATCAGCAAAATTCCGGATATTCCGTAAATGGCGGATATGCAGAATATTGTGTAGCAGCTGCCGATTATGTAGTGAAGGTTCCTGATAATCTAAGTTTCATCGAAGCGGCACCTTTATTTTGCGCTGGCGTTACGACCTATAAAGCTTTGAAAGTATCAGGTGTAAAGCCAGGTGAATGGGTAGCCATTTTCGGCGTCGGAGGATTGGGTCATCTAGGTGTACAATATGCAAAAGTAATGGGAATGAATGTAGTGGCCATCGACACTTCAGATGAAAAGATGGAGCTTGCCAAACAGCTTGGCGCAGACAAAACCGTAAACGCATTAAAAGAAGATGCGGCAGTCTGGATTCAAAAAGAAATCGGCGGAGTGCATGGTGTCGTTTGTACGGCGGTTGCAAAAAAAGCATTCGACCAAGCCTACCGGGCCATTCGTCGCGGCGGTACCTGCGTCATGGTTGGGCTGCCCCCTGAATCCATGGATGTTCCGATCTTTGATACGGTATTAAACGGTACAAAGGTAGTCGGTTCGATTGTCGGCACTCGCAAAGATTTGCAAGAAACATTGCAATTCGCTGCAGAAGGAAAAATCAAAACCATTATTGAGACACGTAAATTAGAAGATATTAATGAGATCTACGATCTGATGTTAGAAGGCAAAATCAATGGTCGAATCGTCCTTGATATGACGAAATGACCCGAAAGAAAACACACTCGAAAAGTGTTGCTTTTCGGGTTTTTTTATGGCTAAAATTTGTCATACGGTTCACCTTAACATCTATAGAGCAAAAGCTTGATTGGAACATTGATTTTCATTCATTCGAGAAAAGAGGTGTTGATTCCTTACTTGCGGAATATCCTGTTGCAGATACATAGTCAAATATTTCACTTATTGAAATACCATTTCCAAAAATGTTGACATGTGCACATGTATGCATATAATGAATTAAGGGGGTTGGGCTATGGGATTAAACCTTGATCCAAATAAATGTAAAAAACTGATCGAAGATAATATTGATATTGAGTTTTTCCGAGCAGTATTTGATCCAGTGCGGAGTGAGTTATTGATTTTTCTTTCAGCTAATGGTGAAATGACTATCGGTGGTATTGCAGAACATTTTCCACAGAATCGTTCAGTTATCTCTCGGCATCTTGACTTCATGAGTCGTTTTGACATTGTTCAAAGAAGAAAAGATGGGCGAGAAGTTTATTACAAAACTAATAATGATTTCATTGTAGATAAATTTGAACAAACAGCTAACAATATGAAAGCACTCATGAATTTGATATAATGCAGTGCTTTTTATTTTAATTTATACATGCATTTGTACACACATATACATGAAAGGGGCATTTATTTTGATAAAAACAAAAAGAAAATGGTGGGTTTTAGCCACAGTTAGTTTAACCGTATTTATGGCAATGTTAGATATTACAATTGTTAATGTTGCATTACCAGAAATACAACAAGCTTTTTTATCGAGTTTTTCAAATCTACAATGGGTGTTGAATGCCTATACTTTAGTTTATGCTGCGATGTTGTTGCCAGTTTCAAAATTAGGAGACATTATCGGACGTAAAAAAGTCTTTTTATTAGGATTGGGTATTTTTGTGATTGGCTCTTTAGCCAGTGGATTAGCAAACAGTGATATTTGGTTAAATATCTTCCGTGGATTTCAAGGAATTGGTGGAGCAGCTATGATGTCATTATCATTAACGATAGTTACTTCTTCGTTTCCTGAAAAACAAAGAGGACTTGCACTAGGCATTTGGAGTAGTGCCGTTGGGCTTGCTATTGCCGGTGGTCCTTTGATTGGTGGGGCTTTGGTTGATAGTTTTGGTTGGCGGTCTATTTTTCTAGTTAACATTCCTGTTGGGATTGTAGCAATTTTATTGGGAATATTTGCTATTAAGGAAAGTGAAACAAACAAAAATGGAAAAATTGATATTTGGGGACTGATTTTCAGCACAGCCATGATTTTTACGATGATTTTTGCCCTAATTCAAAAGACGATGAATGGAGACTACGCATGGACTGATTGGCACATTTTAAGTCTACTTGGATTATCACTTATTTTACTTATAGCTTTTATCGTTACCGAAAGAAAGGTCACACAGCCAATGATTGAATTATCTATTTTTAGAAATTGGTCATTCAATGGAGCTAATATTGCAGCTTTTGTATTAGGTGCTGGACTATACGGGGGTTTCACTTACTTAACCATTCTTATGCAAAATTACATGGGTTATTCAGCTTTTGATACAGGGGTAAAAATGTTACTCATTAGTGGTTTCACGATAGTTCTTGGTCCGATTGCAGGAATTATCTCAGGAAAAATTGGTGATCGTTGGTTAATTAGTGGAGCACTACTTATCGGTGCAATCGGAATATTTGTTATGCGTTATATGATCAAAGTTCCGTTTGAATGGAGCTATCTGATGCCTGGTTTTATTCTTTTAGGTATTAGTAATGCTCTAGTCAATCCACCTATTACAAATGCTGCAATGGGTTCAGTTGATAAAAAGTATGTAGGTATGGCTTCTGGTATCTTAAATGTCTTTAGACAAGTGGGAATCTCCTTTGGTGTTGTATTGCTAGGAATTAAATTAACGGAAGGTTATAACGATTCGTTGAACACTAATATCATGAATTTAGCCGATATTCCTACCGAGTTTAGAAATCAAATGCTGGATGTTTTCCATAAAGCTGGAGCTTTTGCAGGTTCACAAATTTTTGATAGCAAGCAAGCTGAAACATTTAAAGCTATGCCAGCTTTTGATGAAATGAAGACGCTCGTTTTTAATGCTTTTAATTCAGGTATGCAAAATGTAACACTATTGATTGGTATCTTCTTATTAATTGGTACATTCGCAAGTGCAATTTTGATTAAAAATAAAAAGAATACACAGAACGAGAATTAATATTCTTACCAGTTATTTATCTCCCCAACGGCTAGGTCGCGTGAGCGAGTGACCGCCAAATAGGCATCCGCAACACTAACGTGCTGAGTGCCTTTCTTACACGATGGTTCGGAGACAGAACCCCGAGCAACATATAGACTGCGGTGACGAAGTACAGCGCAGTCTATGCCCCTGACGCAAGGTTCACCTGTTACCTTTAGACATAACAGTGACATAGACTACAGAATGAAAAGTGGTAAACCCAAAGAATTTGCCCTACTTGTGATACGGTTCACCACAGCACATCTAAATGAAGTTTAAATAAACAAATAAGGCTTCCTTTATAAAGGGAGCCTTATTTGTTTTCTATTCTATTCTATTAGACTCCTTGGGAAACTTCTCTATATCTTTCTCTATTAGCAATTAACTATTCTTTTATAGGAGAAATTTTTACCAACTATATTTCGGCGTCAATAGTGCAGATTTTATCAAAAAAGTTAATCAATGCAATAATTATTGCAACCTAGTATCCCACATACCGCAAAAGGCATCTACCGGACTTGTGCCCTTAAACTCTGATCTACCCATCAATTTATCAACTAACGCATGTAATACATGATCATTTGAGCTATAAGTATTAATAAATGTCCTAACTCTTGGTACATCTAAAAGATGATAAGGGTTTTCTACAGAAATAAAAATAGTTGGAACAGCTGACATATAAACAGGAACATTAGCACCCATAGGCTGGGCCCATTCTATACGTACTGTGGTTTGATTGCTTTTTGTTGCCATGTTGGCTAAATATATTATCAGGTCATATTTCTCAGCAATGTCTTTGTAACTACTAGCTAAACCTTCAAAGCCTGGACTTGGTTCAAATACGTCTATGTCGAAGCCTTCCTCTACTAAAAGATTTCTAACCTTTTCAGCAATTCCAGCTCTAACCGAGTACGCTATACCTTGTTGACTCTCTATATCGTAATACAATACCTTCTTATATTTTTTGGGACTTATAGGTAATACTCCTTCTTCCTCTTTTACTAATGTGATTGCTTTATCTGCACATTCAGCTGCCCAAGCACTATGTTCTTCCGTAGCAATCCCCTGTAATGCCTCTTCCAGCGTAGGTATTAGCTTTCCTTCCGCTTGTTTTTTATGAAGTTTTAATGCCGCTTTAAGAGCAATTATCTTTGTTACAGCCTCGTTTAATCTTTCCTTTGTAATAATTCCTTCCTGCACGCCTCTTCTCATATATTCATAATCTTCGTCTATGTTCTTTGTAAATAGGAACATATCACAACCAGCAGCAATAGCCTGTGGTACCACCTTATCTCTTGTCATTGGAATTACCATACCAGCCATTGATGATGCATCTGTTACCACTAGCCCATTGAAACCTAATTGTTCTTTTAATAGCTTCGTTACTAATTCATAAGATAGTGTAGCAGGTAAAATATCCTTGTCTTCTATTTGTGGATTAAGTTTCTTAGTATATGCAGGCTGCATAATATGACCGACCATAACAGTCATAGCACCTGCTTCAATGCAAGCTTTGTAGGCAGCCCCATAGGTTTTATCCCAATCTTCACAGGACATGGAATTTACAGAGGTAACTAAATGCTGATCTCTCTCATCCATACCATCACCTGGGAAATGCTTTATTGAGGCAGCTACACCATATTCTTGAACACCCTTTACATATTGAACCCCCATACGGCGAACTCTGTCTGGATCTGAACCAAGAGTACGTGTATTTGTTATCGGATTTCTGAAATTATAATCAATATCAATAATTGGTGCAAAAGCCCAGTTAGCTCCAACTGCTGAACCTTCACGACCAGCAACAACGCCAAGCTTATACGCCATTCCATCATCATCAGTAGCAGCAACCTGCATCTGAGATCCTATCATTGTTCCTTCTTGTACAATACCATTACTACCGCTTTCTAAGTTTGCTGAAATCAGCATAGGAATTTTTGAATTTTCTTGAAGAATACGTACTGTATTAACAACCTCAGCTGCTGGCATAGGTCTACACATCAACCCGCTAGGCATATACTTTGAAGCTAGATTTTTTATATTTTCCTCATCATCAGAATAAGCAACTAAACAAAATAACTGACATATTTTTTCATCCTCTGTCATGGAAGCTATTGTTTTCTCTACCCATTGAATATCCTCATCATTCAAATTAAATGGCTTTTCTCTTAAATTCATCATTTTTAACCTTCCTTTTGTTAATCTTTTAGTAATTCATCGATTGATATTAAAGATAAATCCTTGATTCTATATTTTGCATTTAAACAGTTCGCTGCAAATCCTACTCCTACAGCTTTCATACCTCCAGCATTTGCTGCCTCAATGCCAGCATCAGCATCTTCAATGACAACGCATTCAAAAGCATCCATTCCTAATTTTGCTGCTGCTAACAGAAAAACCTCAGGATGTGGTTTGCTATATTTTATTTCATTTCCATCTGCTACGGCATCAAAATAGCCGTCAAGTTTGATTCTTTCCAGTATAAAGGGTGTATTTTTACTAGAAGATCCAATAGCTATCTTTATACCTAATTCCTTCAATGCCTTTAACACATTCATGACCCCGGGCAGAATATCCATTTCTGACAATGTATTAAGTAGATTTCTATAATAATTGTTTTTCCTTTCAGCCAGATCCTCTTTTTTTTGTAAAGTATAAAGCGTTTCTGACCTTTCCAAAATAATCTCCAGGCTCTCCATTCTGCTCACTCCACGGAGCCGTTCATTTATTTTTTTATCAAAATATATTCCTTCGTCCTCGGCCATTTGTTTCCAAGCTTCATAATGAAACTCATCAGTTGAAACAATGACCCCATCTAAATCAAAAATTACAGCTCTCTTACTCATATTTTCTCCAATTATGCCTATAGTTTATTGTGTTACATAGAGACTTCCTGCATATCGGTTAACTTATTTGTTTCCAATACTCTTTCATGCTTCAATCTTTTACCTATTTCTGGTATAGGCATAATTGTTAACATACCTATAATGGGCATAAGCGCAAGGAATATGAAAAAGAAGTTCCAGCCTCCTATTGCAAGAAGCAGTGGTCCTATTGCTGGCACTATAGATTGTGGCAAAGTATTGGCAACGTTCATGATTCCAAAGTCTTTAGCAGTATCCTCTTTATTAGGCAGCACGCGGGCAACCATAGCCGTATCAACAGCCATAAAGCAACCTCCGCCTATAGCACACACAATAGCAGCCACATAAAAGGCATTAACATTTGGTATAAGGTATAATAAAATACCAATTGCTAGAATTACACTAGAAATATAAAGGAATATTTTTTGTTTTCTGACTTTGTCTGATAAAACACCACCGAAAAGGCTGGCAATAACAGTGAAAATATTACCGAAAATCATGATATTAGCATAAGTTGATGTAATTTGTGCCGAATCCATATGCATACGAGCACCTAGCATTATTGTTAAATAGAACATGCTGCAATATCCAAGCATAAGTAGGAACTTTGAAAATAAAGCCCATGTAAACTCAGGGAATTTTTTTGGACTTGGATAAATCTTTGTTATTTTTTCAACGAAGGATCCAGTACTATTGTTATTCTTTTTAACGAATTCTACCTTGCCTTCTTTTATCAGGAACAAGCTGATGACCGGTCCAATAATACCAATAGCAGCAAACGTTGCGAACTTAACGAAATCAGTTGTATTGTTCAAGATTTGAATCAATATCATTCCTAGAGTCAAAAACAGAGGCATTAATATACCGAATATACCAGACATGGTACCTCTTTTGGATTCTTCTACTTGATCAGGAATTAAAGCCGTATAAGCTGCCCAGCTGAAATTAAAGAAAAACTGTGCTGCTGACCATCCTATCACGACTCCTAAAACCGTTTTCGCGTAATAAATATACATGATGCATAATGAACCTAACAGTGAACCAAGCAAAATCCAAAGACGACGTCTTCCAAATGACACGGTGCTTCGGTCACTTATGGCACCACCAATTGGATTACTGATCAAGGCAAAGAATGCACTTATTCCTGCTACCAGACCATAGGATGCAGCGTAACCCTCAGGATGGATAGCCATAACCTTGATTGGAATCAATAGTGCACCAGTGGTCAAGAAGCCCATGAGCATTAGCCCAAAACCAATTGAAATACCCGCAGCTAATCGCGTAAAAGGTGTTTTAATTGTTCCCATGATATTTCCCCCCTTTTTAGTTGTATATATTTTGCTTCTTTTTCTTAATGCTGAACGTCCTGAGCGAATAACTCTGCAAGATTGATAGGACCACATACCTCATTAAATAAATTTATCAATTCATCATCATAATTTTGAAGAACCTTGCAATCTCGGTCAAAAATCATGGTAGGTTCGTCCTCTGGTTTCACATCTGGCCACTCAGGTAGCCCTGGGTGATTTGGATTACCGGTTTGTGCAAAATGGATGACTGCTTGAAATATCTTTTCTTCCAGTTCATCTGAAATACCATCCATATTACAGATTTCAACTTTATCTGTATTATGGAAGACAAAAGGAATGTCTGAACAATGCCATGCTGCCTTTCCATGAGCAATCGGGAATTCCAGAGTGAAATTATACAAGAAAGCAGGAGCCTTTCCTCCTTCTGCCAAAAGTTTAGCCAGTTCTTTAGAAAGCGGTCGGAAAATTCTATCAAGCGACAATAAATCGACCGCTTTTTTTTCAGGATAAGCTTTTGCAAACAACTCCATAAGCACCTGTGTATGCTCACCAAATTTCTTGCTAAGCATTTCTACTTCTTGATCATCAGAAAGCTCATATTTATTAACAGTTGCTAGATTAAATGCAAACTCACCAAATACAGACCCTACTATTAATGGAATGGTTTTTGCGTGTTCGGTAAAGCCATGTATAAGAGGTTCTCCAAAATAAAACTCATTTTTAAGTGGTGCACAGCCCATATAGCCACCCTTTTGCATAATGGCTGGAGATACTTTTCCATAGACTTTTACCAGTTCACTGTAAGGAAGTGTCTCTAAAGCTTCCACGTCCTTTTCTGCAAGTCCCAATTCTTCAAGCATTGCTGTTACAATCATTCTTCCATCACCATTTGGTTGAGGTATTAGCTTACCATCGGAAATACCACTCATAACAATTCCCTTATGGAAAAGTCCATCGGCAGCCGATATCTGCATAAGACCAGTAACTTTCATACCACCACCAGATTGCCCAAACAATGTAACGTTTTCAGGGTCTCCGCCAAATTGAGCTATATTTTCGTGAACCCATTTCAAAGCTGCTACAAGATCAGCATGACCAGCATTTGCTGAATTTTTATATTTCTCTCCAAAAGGTGAAAAATCCATATATCCAAGGATGTTTAAACGGTGATTCACACTCACTACTACTGCATCACCAAGTTGACTCATATTAAAACCGTCATATGCTACCTGTTCAATGGATGATCCAGCAGTAAAGCCACCGCCGTGGAGCCATACTAAAACTGGTTTTTTAGCATCTTTATCAAGAACTTTCGACCAGATATTAAGATTCTGGCAATTTTCATCCATAGGCCAGTAACGGTGGGGCACCATCAGTTCTCCACTTGGACGTTCCTGTTGCATCAAAGGACACACATATCCATATGATGTTGCATCTTTGATACCTTCCCATGGAGTTACTTCCTCTGGCATTTGAAACCTTTTTGCCTGTGCATAAGGAATTCCTTTGAAAATATGAACTCCATCATAAAAATAACCTTTTAGTTGACCTGCTTTTGTCTGAATAACAGGTACTTCATCAAATACAAATTTTTTGGCCATCTTTTTTCACTCCAATGTTATGTTTTTATGCGCGGTCAAAGATCGAACTTATTTCTTCGCGGCCTACGTAATGGCGTACGTACTTGCCCTCTAATTACTGAATCAGCCATTGTAACAACCCTCTGTTTTTATAGAAAGCGATTACATAAATATTATAAAATAAACCGTCCCTCATAAGAGAGACGGTTTGTTATGGTCTTTTGAGTCTATTTTTAACATGTTTTTGTAAGCGTTTTATATCCTGATGTTTAATTAGAATAAAAATTGACTTATCTACTCGTACACAAATAACAACTCAGTTAGCTCAACCCCATGCGGATCTAATGTAGAGACAAATGTCATGCCACCCTCAATCTCTAGAGATTGAACATGCCTTCGGGGGTGAGAGTTATCTTTAAGATACGCAACATCCTCTTTTGTTAACGAATCTGGTGCCCCCATCTCCACCCATTTATCATAGCTGCTGCCATGTCGGCGGCTAATAGTGTGGGTGATTACTTTGTACTTTCCATTCGGCAGGTCCTTCAAGTCCAAAATAAACTTAAGCGTCTTCTCATCCTTGAATCCGTTATAACGGCTCTTCTCATTAATGAAGGACGTATCTCCTAGTGCATACAGATCATCGAAATGACAATAATTGTACGTCAATATTTGATATCCCCCTTCTCCTGCTGTCACCGTGTATCCATCCCCTTGAGTAATCAACCGATTTCCTAGCTTAGCAAGAAGCTGGTAAGCATACATGGCAGATTTCGGAATACCATGTTGTGCAATCAAACCCAGCCCTCCGTGGAACAGCTGAGCTGATGCCGCAGTTTCCTCGATATTGTCGCTGAGGACCCAGTATCCGAACCCATCAATACGATCCAGATTCTCTACAATATTTTTGACAATATAGGCAGCCTTATATAGGGTATCATTCGTTAGTTCACGATGGTACGCTGTCGAATTCCATTCGGTAAGATATACTTCACGACCAGAAAGATCTTGCTCGTCCAATCTCTTTAGTTCCTTATTCAACATGTCTTTGAGATAATCCGGATTCGGAGATATCCCCTGAAATTCCTCTAATAACTTCCGGTATGGATCAAGCTTATAGAACTCTTCAAAATGCTTTGTTTGAACAATGTTTTCCAGATTGTCATGCGGGTAGAAATGAATCGGAATAAAATCGGGAAGGCAGCTGCGTTCCCTGCAGAATGCGAAGAATTTCTGACTGAACTGGCCCGAATGAAGCGTAATGATACAACCGGGGGCGCCGATTTGGAGCTCAGTAGAGATGCTCTTCATTGTCTCATAGGTTCTCAGATACAAATCCATATATTCGGCATCCGATCCTGACCAGAATGCTTCAAGCTCGGGTTCATTCCAGAACTCAAACTTCCAGCTCTCTACTTCTGTCTTTCCATAACGACTTATGCAGTGACGTATGAACACTTCGATAAGCTGACACCAACGATCTATGGATCTAGGTGGACTTATATAGCTAACCTTATAAAATATCGTCTTACTCCGATCAGATGCAAGTGCCGAAGGCATGAAACCCAGCTCCACGAACGGTTTAAGTCCAATGGACAGCAGGAAGTCGAACAATTGATCTACAAACCTGAAATTATAAACAGGCTGTCCATTCTCATCTTCCTTATAGACCATCATGGCATCATCAAAAATACCATGGAAGCGCAAGTAGCGAAAACGACAGTATTGCTGAACATACCTTAAATGCTGCTGGACGTCAGCATGCAGACCTTCCTTGGCCTTGCCAATTGTAATCAAGTTATTCCAAGTATGTCTAAGTGAGCTGCCTGCTACAGATAGATCTACCACGTTAGAGATACACTCCAACGATTCTACCTGTTCCAATTCATTCGATTGGCTGCGTTTTAAATACTTATTAATGATCCCGAGTGCGCTGGACTGGTTAAAAGCAAGATAGTTCGATGAAGACTTCTCCTTTTTCTCATGTAGATCGGGTCGATACTGCCTGCGGTATTCATTAGGCGTCATATGATATCTGTTCTTGAATGCAGCATAAAACGACTTAGCATTCGGAAATCCGTGGGTTTGAGCTAGATCAGCGATCGACATATCATCTTGATGTAGTAGATCCTCCACAGTGTTCTTCAGACGAATGCTTGTAACATACGATTGAAAGTTAAGCCCGATGTTCTCACTAAAGAACTTGGATAGATAGGGCACAGACAAATATTCCCGCTCAGCAAGAGTCTGTAAGGAAATAGCTTCCTTATAATGGTCATCAATATAAGAGATGATGCGCAGCATGCGCTCCATGTATTTCTCATTCATTGCGCCGCTTGCCACCTGAACCTTGAATTGTTTTATAAGTGTAGTGAAGACACCTAGCATACGGACTTGCATTTCAAGCTCGTAGGCTTCTCCCCTCTTATACTTGAGTAGTACTATCTCTGCAAGCAGCTGACGCATATGATTCATCGCTGACCTCTTATCCGATCCCGCTGTACCTGAATGACAATCGAAGTTAAGGCTCTCTATACCAGCTATGTGCTCTTTCAGATAAGAAACTGGGATCAGGAAGGTAGCGATAATGTTCATGTCCAGACCTATGACCTCATGCACATGGCACTGATTAATCAGTAGGACATCCCCTTCCATGAGAGAATGGTTCTGGCTCCCTACAGTCACTTCTAAATGACCGCTTAGAACAAAGATGATCTCAACACTGTTGTGCCAATGACTGGGCACATAATTAACACTATGTAGCGATACGTCAAACGGAAGCGTATCATTCGTCTCTATCAACTCAAAAATGGAATTGGTCAATACCACACCCCCGTAGTGTATGATAATCAATGATCACGAGAATCTAGGTTGTCATACATTTCTGAAACCAATTAATTAAGCACATTCGAGATCAAAATTCATAAATTAAAACTCGCCTTCACGCAAACTTTTAGAGATGCGACAGATAATCTCAATCATCCCTACTTACGGTGTTTTAAAGGATGAATTTAGTGTATCTTTTATAAATATCTACTGCAAATTTCGCTCTATTTATGATACGGTTCACCTTACACGTTATAACGGCTAATTTAACATTAGTTTCGTGATGTCCTTTATGTTCGTATAGAACATACAATGCAAAAGCCCTATTGAAGTAGTTACGTCAATAGGGCTTTTAAGCATTAATTTGTTATTTTAATCTTTTATTTTTATCAATTGGTAATAACCTAACGTAACCATTGCCAAAATCCTCGGTAATTAGGTTTTCCCTTAGATCAACTGTACCATTTTTAATCATTCTTTCATGTCGATTATCTCCAGAAAAAGGGTTAGCTAGTTGATGTCTGGACTTAATCTTGTTTTTTAATACAATTTTGGCCATTTCGACACAACCTCCTTTTATAAGATGTCGACACTAAGAAATTCACTTTTTAGGATTTTCATGTTCATAAATCAAACTGGTTACCTTTTTGAAAGCTTCTTGAATGCTATTATAACCATTCGAGTTCCATTTTGATACATTTGTTGTTTTCAGTGTAGCCTTACTGTATTGCTTACCTTCAATCTTCCACTGACTATTAGTTGCAACTACTTGTATATATTTTATCGTTTTGTCCTCTTCAAGACTCCAAACATACGTTCCACCAAGTGCATCTTCAGTGTATTTCCAATCTAGATTTTTGTCAATCTTACTCAAATCATTGAGCAGAGCCAGAACGGTATCATATCTATCTTTAGGATTGACCGCCAAAGCTTTTTTTATAACATTTTGTATGGATTTCGGTATATGTGGTAAGTACTTATTCCTGTCAGGAAAGGTCCCAGCAAGAACATCACTTTGTTTGGCTGTTCTTAATTGATTAGCAAATTCAGCGTTACCATTGCACATTCGATAAATTGTTAATCCACAATGATAGATATCATGATAAACATCAAGTGATCCAACATTATATGACTCTGGCGCCCTGTGAGGTGGATATAATAAGTCAGGTTGAGCAAACCCATATTCGTTAATATATTTAGCTAAACCAAAATCAGTTAACAATGCTGTATTAGAATCACTGATAAGAATATTAGTAGGTTTAATATCAAAATGAAGCAACCCTTTAGTATGGATGTAATGGACCCCACTTAAAAACTCAAGTGAGTATGTAATGATTTCCCTGACACTCAAGTATCTTTTGTTCATTAGTGAGTTAATAGACCCATTCTTATACATCGGCATTGAAAGATAAATGAATTTGTCGTCTTCACAGGAATAATTCATTTCAACAATATTAGGGTGTGTAGATGCGTATAGAATCTTAGCCTCTGAAAAATAGTCCGTTATGTTTAGATCAGCAAGCTTTTTCTTCTCAATTGATTTAACGACGATCTCGGCATTTAATTGTATATCCTCTGCAATAAAGACTTCAGAGTTTCTACCTTCTCCCCCTATGTCTTGTTTCCTTATGAACGTTAATCTTGTCTCTACTCGCATATTATTCCCCTTTTATGCATTTAATGCAGCGATAGCGGATAAAGTGCTTTCACGCTGTTCTGTTTTCATCTTATCCCAGTTTTCAATTTCAAGTTCTTCACAATCACCTTTTTGATCAATCCATTTTGTGATTTCTGTAACTTTTACACCTATGTGCTTTGCCAAGGTGTTTTTGGTTCCTAAGAAATATCCCTCAATAGAAGAATTGGCCAATAATTCTTGAATGACACCTTCTATATATATCCGCTCTAAACTTATATTTCGTGAATTACCCTCAAAAATACGTATACCTGCCCTTTTCACATTGTATTCAGCTATTATTGAAATAAAGGTCGTCCTGATAAATGTTAACCTTTTGGGGACATCCATTGCTTTAGGAACGATAACTGTATCATTCGCTTTCATTGTGGCCCCCCCCTCTTCGTCTTGTTCCAATATCGTGTAATAAATAACTTGCGGAGAAACCCTAATTCCAATCGAAACCAATTAAAAACACCTCTTCTAAGTAAGAAAATATCTATAATTATACTCCTTGCCGCGTCCTAATAGATAGTATATTTTTCCACTATCGATTTGGTTGGGATTACCAAGCACTGAGAATTGTAACTACTTCCCTATCAAAGACCTATTTCTAATTAATGTTGACTTAGCTCATCCAGGCCCTCAACAGCATTGTCCTCGATGGATCATAAGCCTGGTTCCTTATCTCCATCTGCTCCGTTGATTGCAAAGTAGCGAAAACAGCAGGTGACATGAGGACGCAGCGAGACTTCGCAACAAAATCTTTGATGAAAACAAGTTCTAGCCATTCTTAACTACTAAAGGGTAAGCTAAAAGGCCCTCTGTAATCTCACAGAAAGGCCTCTTAACATTAAAAATTATACCATTCTACCGCCTTTTAAATTAATTGCACTCTTGGCTAGTTGCCTTATATCCGTTAAATATTCGTAAGATATAGCAGTCGCAGCCTCTCCCGGAATTGGTGCAGCCTGTTCATAAATTCTCTCCATGTGATATATCCGTTCAGTTGTAGAGCCCCTCCCACTCAAATCATATGCATTAGCCCATGGAGACAACCGATCAATCCATAAGCGTTGAGTAGTAAGGTCAAACAACTTCGAGTGAATCTCTCGAGCGATTCGATCAACCGCTTCCTTCTTTTCCTCATCAGATATATTCCCAGGAACCCAACGGACCGGCTGGTTCAGATAAACCCTTATATGCTCCATCAATCGATCCTTAAGTTCTGAAACGGGGCGAAGATTATCATATTCGCCATCATCGTATTTGTAAGCAAGTCGACGTGACAAAGCCTTTATTCGCGTCCAATGCTGAGTGGGCTCATTTGATGAGTTTGCTTTTCCAAAACGCCCCTTCCATATATCATGGTACTTTTTCGTAGCGTTCTGAACTGCAATGATCAAATTCGCCTCATCGTAGTAAGGAATACCATCAGATACTTTTTCTACAAAGATACTTGTTTCCAAGGCTGCAACTAAACTTTTAAGTTGCTCCAGAGTATGGCTATCTTTTTCTTGCATAACTTGATCTAAATTTGCCAAATAATACGAGCGCTCAGATAATAACATATCCAGATTGACTGCGGCCTCATAGCCCAATGTTTCCCTTATGTTGGAAACAACTTGGTTTAGCGAAGCCCCGACGTGGTTAATACGTTTTTTTCTAGTAGGCAAGTTGTCACCTTTAAGTTCATCAAGGTGAGTAAAACAGATACGTAACTTGGAGATATGACCACTAGCTACAAGTTCCTTAATTACTGAAAATGAGGCTGTTTGCATTGGCTGTTTGGAACTATCTACAAGTAAAATTGCATCACAGAAATCAAACTTTCTTGAGGTTTGGGAGGGTAAGCTACTTGCTGCTGAAACTGTATGACCTATACCTTGACCATCGATCAAGACTAATCTTGGAACTACATTGTTATACCATTTTGGCATAAATGGCCCCTTCACTCTAATGCCTTGGACTAGAGGGGTTAACAACTTTCCGAATTGAGGTGCATAGTTACTGGATAGTCTCCTTACATTTTCAATGAATGCATCCCTGTCCTTCGTGTGATACTTCCACGTCACCGGCCACTGATCGCCGTCCCGCTTTAAATCTCCTTCTTTTAGCAACTTGAATCGCTCTGCCATTTCATCGAGTATTTCATCAACTAAAGAATGAAACTCTTTTTTTTGCCTAAGCTCTTCATCAAAAATCTCTTCAAAAGCAGTTTTATCCTCCGAATTAAGAGAATCCGGGTTGATGTTGAGATCCTTTACCAATTGCTCTTTTACTTTTATGCTTACAGAACCAAGCTCTTTCACTTGGGCTAAGTATCCTTTTATTACAGTTAAGAAATTAACTTTTTCTTCAGAAGTTACTCGGTGCTCGTCTTGAATATAATCCCTGTCTTCTTCCTCTTCGTCTTGCTCATCATCATCTAGATCTAAATTGGGGTCTCCCAGTACATAAAAGAACCGAAATCGTTGTTCACTATGCTCAAGCAATCGTGTAGAGACGGTATCGTCATCCATCCCGTTTACCTTAGCTAAAACTGCTGCCATCACGCAATCTTCGAGGTGTAATCTTATTTCCCGTTGTTCGAAGAAAGTAACTATTGCTTCATAATCACCGTGAGAACAAATAACCTCTATATCAGAAACTGTAGTTTTGTTCGGCGATGTAGATGGAAATCGATCCTTTTTGGGGTCAGAACCTATCAATTGACGAAGTAATGTAGTTTTTCCTGCCCCAGTCGTACCTACAAGAAGTATCTTTGCATAGTCCTGTTCTGCACCTGGCAGAGGTAAATAAGATTCTCTAAGGCTGAAGTAATCAGTATTCTGAGGTTCTAAGCAATCATAAAATGCAGCCACAATCTTTTCATCGAAACGTAACAGAACAAATTGTTTTGCACTGAGATCCCAGAGTGAGCTGTCATTCAAAATTTCATTCATTTGGTCAACCAGCCGTTGTGCTTCGTTCTCATCCGTTGTACCCAATCCTCTTCTAATCCGGAGTCCAACCTTACCTGTCGGGTCTTTACGGACTGGATGTCTAAATACAATTGACCACGATTGCCTTCCTACACCCTTAACCTTGCTTGCCGAATAACGCATCAACACACCTCCATTAGTATTCCCACGCATTCAAGTTGTGTTCCTGAGTATGTTTATCTGTATCCCATTGTTGCACAGCCGATGGTGCGTGTCAAGAATAATCTTCCAGTTAATCTAATGAATCGTGTGATGTGAAATAGAGATTAAATAGTAACTGAGATACACAGATTTCCGACCTCTCGCTTCAGCTGGCCAGCAAAAGACCCTTCTGCATGGGTCACAGAAGGGTCAGCGTTTAAAAAATGGTGTACCGTATTCTCATCGAAGTTCATATCGATTTGGTCGATGGTTTTTGAATCCTTGATTGTAATTTGCTTGATGACCAAATGCATTAAGGTCTTTCGTTGGTCAAAGGATGACGAGTCCAGTAGCTTATCGAACTTGTTTAGAAGAGCGCGGACAACTTCGTAGGAGACGGGCTCCGCATGGTCGTCTTTCATTTCAGCAGCCAGCTCCGCCTTTTTGAGATGTAGTCGTTCCAGTTCTTCACCAATGTCATCAAGCCGCTTGGAGAACATCGTCTTATCTAAACCGTTCATTTCGTACATGTCAAAATACTTTCGCCGCTTCCCCTCCAGCTCTGTTATCTTAACCAAAATATGCTCAAGTTCCTGCTGGAGGGGTTTGATACGCTTCGTTTTCCTTTCATTAATATTTTTCACGATGGCCTTCAGAATTTGAGGCTTTGCTAATACTTCTTTAAGCCGTTCGATTACATAATTCTCTGCCTCCAGCTTCCGAATGCTGTTGGCGCTGCATACCTTGCTCCCCTTGTTACGGAAGTTGCTACAAGAGTAGTATAGACGCATGACCTTACTACCGTCCTTCTTACGATTCTGAGTCCGATTAGCTACCATCGGCGCTCCGCACTTTGGACAGCGGATGAGCCAGGTTAGCAGGAACTCGCCATCGAACCGCTTTAGGGAGACCACTGATTTTTTCTTACGTAAATACTGCACTTTGTTCCATAATTCTTCCGAAACAATAGCGGGATGAATCCCATCAAAAGTCTCCAGTATGGTGTTAAGGCCCTTACGCCTTTTCTCACTCCAGTTTTCATACCTTCCATAACGTATCCTTCCAACAAAGAATGGATTGTCCAGAATCTCCTTCACACCGCTGATGGAGAAGGCTCCACCAGATCGAGTAACATACCCTCATGGTTGAGTTCGTTCGCGATCGACTTAAATCCTCGTCCGGTAGCGAATCGTTCAAATATCTTGAGAATAATGACTTCTTCCTCAGGAACAATCTCTACTTTTGATTCCCGACTCCGAACGCCATCCACGATCTCCTCTACACTTCGATACCCTAGCGGTAGCTTACCATTGTGCTTCCCTGTCCTAGCACGTTGTTTGTGACCCATCTTAACATTGTCAACTATGGTATCCCGTTCAAGCTGTCCTACAGCCCCCATGATATGCAACATGAATTTGCCGTGTGACGTTGAGGTGTCGAACTGTTCAGTCATGGACATAAACGCAACGTTATTTTTATTCAGTATATTGACGATTTGTGAAAGATGCTCAGCATTTCTCGCCAATCTATTAAACTTCCACACCAAGACGGTATCAAATAAATTATTTTTAGCATCCTGAAGCATCTGCTGCAGCTCGAAGCGGTTATCCATGCTCTTACCACTGATACCTCTATCAACGTACTCGCGGTAGATTTCATAGTTATAGAGCTTAGAGTAGTCTGTCAGCGTTTTGAGTTGTGCATCGATGGAATAACCATGCTCAGCTTGCTCCTCCGTGCTTACACGGACGTATATAGCAACACGACGCACCTTATCCGAAGTCATTAGCATGAGAATGTTCGCTCTAGTTCCAGCACGACTTGGCCTTGATTTAAACGGATTGGCTGTTGGTTTTGCATTATAATTCCTCCGTGTCATTTGTGAGTAGTATATGATTTAACGATGCGCTCCCATGTAAGACAGCTTTTGATATATCCTTGTCAGGGGGGAGCGTGATTTTATCAAATAAGCTCTTAAACAGCTTTTTTTGCTGTTCATGCGGGGAGGTTTGGACCATAGCCCACAAATTATTCAGTGCGGTAAGAATCTTATTGCTATCTACCAGTTGTATCTGTTGATTAGCTAATTTTTCTTCAACACCTCGTAGGGCCTCTTGCATAACAGCCTTCTGCTCTTCGAGTTCCTTA
This sequence comes from Paenibacillus sp. RS8, assembly GCF_041956825.1. NCBI lineage: Bacteria > Bacillati > Bacillota > Bacilli > Caryophanales > Paenibacillaceae > Paenibacillus > Paenibacillus sp. RS8. The sequence goes on from NZ_CP168131.1 coordinate 1,457,748, forward strand.
AGCCTCGTGACTAGGACCTCCTGAGGAATATGCTCCCCTTCAAATAACTCAAAGCATCTCTGCTGCCGCTGATCAAATGCAGCCAACTCCTTAGTCAGACCTCTCTTTTCATCCTCAAGAGGTTTACGGCTTAGATCCCGCTTATCGTTCACTGCCGAGATGATTTGATTCAGCAAAGGGGGTTTAGTCACAAGCTCCTGCATTTGTTGAGAGAACCAGCAATCCATATCATCTGCACGAATCGCGTTTAAGCTACACGCTGCGGAGCCCTTACTCCTATAGATCGAGCACACATAGTAGTAGTTCTTCCGAATTGTCCCGTTTTTGTTATAGCTCTTCGTGTGTGCCGCAACCATGCTGCACCCGCACCCAGGACATTTGAGCAATCCTGACAATGGAAAATGCCGTTTGATCATCTTCGATGGTGGGTTCGATCGACTTCGTAGCTTGGCTTGGACTTGCTCCCACAGTTCCAAAGCTATGATTGCTTCTTGTTCACCCTCCACCAGTTGTACCTCAGCCCCTGTATGGCGCTGGCTTGTACCAATGCGTATTTTGCCGATGTAGTTGGGATTAGTTAGGATGCCTCTCACCGCTGCGATGCCAAAAGCTAGGCCTTTCTTGGTCCGATAGCTTGCAGCATTTAGTCGATTGGTGATTGCCTTGTACCCTAATCCATCTGCATACATGGTAAAAATAGTTCGGACTAGCTCAGCCTCAGGTTCCACAACTTCAAGCTGTTGCTGTCCAGGGTCAGGATTTTTATGCCACCGGTAACCGAGCACCATATTCCCGCTATTCCAGCATCCCTGCCGATTGCGCTCTTGTACAGCTAAACGGACATTGTCACAAATCTGTTCCCGTTCTAACTCAGCAATAGCACTCAGCACCTGTACGACAAAGCTGCCCATCGTCGTATCTGTATTAATATCTTCTGTCACGCTCTTTATTCCGACATCGCTCTTATTAAGAGTTTTCACCATTTGCAGTAAGTCACTATGGTTGCGCGAAAGCCGATTAAGCTTCCAGACTAAGACATTTTGAAAATATCCCTGCTGCGCATCCACAAGTAACTGCTGCAAAAGGGGTCTACCCTGAATCGACTTTGCTGATTTTCCTGCATCTATATACGATTTGTATATCGTTAGATTGTGCCGTAAACAGTATGCCTTTAGCATATCCATCTGACCATCTATGCTGTAACCATCCACCTGCTCATCTGTGGAGACCCGAATGTAGAGGGCTACTGTTGATTCCATTAGGTTGACCTCCTATTCTCAGGCGACCATTTGGTAGTCTGCTGTCCCAAGAAGTTGTGAGGTCAGTTCATGGTTGGCCAGTTCTTCCATTTTCAGCAATTCGATCGGTTCCAACCAGAGCATAACTTCTGCGCGGTATGATACTCTTCTTTCTTGCTTGGAAATGTAGTTGATGACCATATCCGAGAGCAAATCAATAGCGGATTCAAATTCGTACTGTACATTGAAGTCCTCGCTCATAGCTTTTCCCCCTTCAAAGTATGCCTGCCCTTTACAAACAGGCTTGTTCAATCTATTTTTGATTCCTACTACTTTTGATAATTTCGATAGTTATTTGAAGCGCTACGATAATGAGATTAATAACCCTTGGATTCATCTGTCCCACCCTCTCAATATTCTGATGATAAGAGCATCGTCACGTACTCGTCGCTATCAATTATCCACACGGTAATACCATGCAGAGGCTTATTAATGCCAGGATAACTATAGGTCTTTGTACGTTCCGGTTGCTCTTGAGAGTGGAGGATCTGTTGAACCCTATGACTTCCCTCGTTCTCAGTGGTCAAATCAAATACTTGAAGGTAGTCCATCTGTACGTTGCTTAGGATTTGTTCATCCAGTAACGCCCATAGAATCAGTTGCAGTTCAGGGTTGAGCTCATTCTTTACGCCTCGCGTTACGTATCGCTGGGAATCAAATGTATAAGACATCTACATCAGTCCCCTTTCCTTCATGCTTGTAAATTGAATACCTTCTCCAAGAATCAGGTGGTCGAGTAGATCAATGCCAAGTAGGCAACCGCTATCCCGTAGTCGCTCTGTAATCTCAATGTCCTCTGGGCTAGGATCTGGCTGACCTGACGGATGATTATGGCAGGCTATGATGGAAGCTGAGTTGGCTAAGATCGCAAGCTTAAAAGTCTCCCTGGGATGAACAATTGAGGCATTAAGCGACCCGTAGGATACTTGATGCATAGCAGTTGGCTCATTTTTAGTGTTGAGGCAAAGGATACAGAAGGATTCCCGATCACAATCACCGATGAATTGGCGGAACAAGTCAACCGCATCTTGAGGTGAGCGAATCACACGATTGGGATAGAGCAGCGATGTTTTTTCACGTACCATTCGTAGAGAAATAACCTCAATACGCTTAGCTGGTTTAGGCTTAGAGTTAATCATTCGAAGTCCTCCTTAGCCAGGCATCCAGATCGCTCCGCAAACCACTGTTCCAGCTCTGGCTTTAAAGCGCCCCTAAGCGCGTATATCAGCAGAAAATACTCGTTGTCGGGCATTAGGCAGGCTCGGTACATACAAACTCCATCGAGCAGTTCTACCAGTTCCACGTACTCTGGAGTCGAATTCAGCAGGTCCAGACCGTGGGAACCAACTAATAGACTCTCGTTGCCTTCTTTAGATTCCAATACGGCCATACTGTACCCGTGGGTTTCCATTGAGTACGGCTGTTCTTCATCATAATGGAGCGCCGTTTGCAATACTTCATATTCGGTTCTTAGGTATCCTTTCACAACAGCAGGAAACTGGTCGCTTTCGAGCAGTATGCCAATATGTTCGTAACTCGTAATGGTATGCATTGAACTCATCTCCTATAGAAGTTTTCCTGAAAGAATCAGGATTCTATAGGAATAATATAAGTTTATAACTTCTTTATTTACGGTCATTATGATTCAATCACATTGGAAAAACTTCATCGACATAGCACCAAGTTTGACCTGAGGCTAATTCTTTATGCTGGATTCTGATGTAACAATCCTTATCAATCAAAAGATTGCTATCAAAATGATCGGGCACATAGTCTAGTAATGAGTGTAGTACAGCGGCTAGTCGACAGTTTTCACGGTAAGGAAGAAAATATCTCTCCCTTACCGTTCGAAGGTACAGACCAACCGCTGCCTGATAAATGATAACCAATTGATCGTATAGATTATCCCCAACCCTCACTGCACGATCAACATAGACGGTATCAATAACCGCTTGATATATACCTTCGGAAATATAACTACCATTAGATTGATTGAGTCGTAATTTAGGCATGGATTAATCCTCAAGACCTTCTAATTCTTCATCTTCGAAAAGACGTTCGACATCAGAAGAAGATGGGGTCTTTATCCCCGACCTTTTGGCAAGCACAGTTGCAATACCAGCTGAGAGCGGGGATTTCATCCTTTTCATTGTTTTAGTAGTGTGTGAATCTACTGGAGGCAAGGTTACCGGTGACGCAATTTGACTCGGTGAAATTATTTCCTCATCATAACTGGGAGGCAAAACCGCTTTAACGCCATTCCAAGGCTTTCCATCAGAAAGTTGTCTCCGTTCGATTACAACTCGGCATTCCAGACCAACGAGAACGTCAGTGTTTAATTCTTCAGGCACTTCTTCTAGAAAGACATCCAGTACACTATAGAGCCTACTTCCCTCGAAAAAGTCAGCATCGTACCTTTCACTGACCATTTGCTTTGTGCCGTTACAATCAATTTCATAAGAAATTCTTAACTTATTCTTAGGTCCATTTATGGTTGGGACGTTAGGGAGCAAGAATGTACTTCTTACCATACCGTTATATATCCCCTCTGCTATGGATTCAGTTAACGGTGCTTGTTTTTTTATAATTGCCATTGAAATCATCCTCTTTTCGATATGAGTGTAAAAAAAGTGTGGAGCAAGTGATGCAAAAATAAAAATTTCATTGATATCTATGAAAAAGTGTAAAAGTGTAAAGTGAATTGAAATCTATCGCATTTCTTTTCTGTTGAGATAGCTTGGGAGAGAAGATAAATAAGAACAAGTTCTCCTTCCGTTACACTACACTTTTACACTTTTCCTTGTGGGGCAAGGTTTTTCATTCCGCTGCTTACCACTTAATCAACACTTACAGTACAAAATACTAGTGAAATCGTAATGATGTACAGCTACTTCCATTTCAAGCCCTTGAAGCGGTAGTTACCATTAAACTGCTTCTCTTCGTGTGGTAATCCCAATTCTGCTAGTACTGTTTTAAACAGCGGCCAAAACATTTGAGCAGACATTCTCAATAGCTCATCTTCGCCGTTGTCCAAACACCAAGCTTTCAGTGTTTGGCGTATTTCACTTCGAAACAGTCCTTCTTTATTTGAGCCAGAATCGATAAACTCTGTTATAAAAACTTGTAATGGGTTCTGCTCTTGCTTATAGCGTCGTAAAAGAGCCCTTGACCTTTCAGAGTCAGTAAAGATAAAGTTATTTTCTCTTAATCGCTCTAAACCATCGAGGGCCCAGTTAAGAATACCTGGTAGCTCAGCTTCTAGTTTTTCAATTAATCTTAAATCCTGCTCTTCATCAGGAATTTCGAGATCAAAAGGAATTAGCTGTAATCTTCGGTACAGCCCATGTGAATGATCTGTAGTCCGAGGTAGGGCATTTACTGAAAATAGGAATTTGCAGGTCGGTGTAAAGCTGTATGGCATTTCAAATTTGCGCTCTACGATAACATCATCACCAGCTACAAGCTGCTTGAACTTCTCACTTTGAAGTCCCCGCTGACCAACTTCATTTTCAGATGCAATATTTACAGCTTTCCCTACGAGATTGGCAATTCGAAAGCGATCACCGAAATCGTTCAGCGTAAGGTTGGAAACGTTCCGCTGACCTACCAGTCGAGTGATTATCTTTGTCAAAACGCCCTTTCCATTAGATCCGCCACCAACGAAAAAGAATGCTTTTTGAATTTGAGTCTCTGATGAAAGAATATATCCGACAACTTCTTGCAGAAGAGAAATTAAGTCCTCATCATGCAGCATAATCTCGGTAATGAACTGATTAAATCGCTTTGCTTCTTCCTGAGGGGCATACTCTAAATCTAACTGTACGGTAGAGTAGTATTTAGGAGAATGAGGTATCAACTTACCTGTTAGCATGTTCAACATCCCATTCTTTAAATTAATAAGATGCTTGAATGAATCCAAAGATTCCACTTGAGGCGTCTCAAGTTTGAGCACCTGCAAGTACTCTCGGCTAAAATTGGTCTGGTATATATTTTTTTTAGCCTCATGAATAATTTGCCGAGTAATCCGGAGCAAATCATCTTCACAAATATCCAGATATTTTCCTGATTTTCGAAAAATATAATAGGCACCTTTGTGACGTACAAGGTTTACTCGCGATAGGAAATAAGCAGTGAAGATGTTAGCATTAAAGCGAATTTTTCCGTTAGCGTCATAATGAAAGCCACGCTCTTCAAGCCTACTTACTTCATCACCTTCTAAGGGATTTAAACCTAATGGAACGGTGCAATCTTCTAGAGTAATTTGAGATGTTTGATTCATGAAGTTTGATCTCACCTCCTTTCGTTGGAGAAGAGATTACCTATCGGTACAACTGTTGTAGCTGCAAATAGCATCATAATTAAAGTGGCAACAATGTACCAACACTATTTGCAGCGATTTTAGTGAAGAATAGATCTGAGAAAGAATCACTCAACCCATTCTTTTTGTACTTATTGAAAAATTAAATTCAAAAAGCAGGAATGCAGTTCTTTACGCGCCAAACAGTTAACAACGGTTCGTTATTCTCGGTAAGAAAACGTACAGAATACCATGTGCCTATATTAATATTTGATCGAATAAATCTTTCATTTGTTCGATATAATGCCTTAGAAATGGCTCTGTTAACCTCCAGTTCCATAACCAGAAGAAGACTTTCTAATTCGGTCAACTCGTCTTTGACATACCAGTGTTTTGCAGTAGCTTTTATTGCTGAATCAGCCGCCACTCGCACTCGATTGAATTTAGCTAAGTCACCTACAATTAGCTCAGGAATCTTGAATTTCACTCTGTAAAGTCCAAAGATTCCATCTGGCTCTGTATCTATTCCTTCTACTTGAATCATAGAAGTCTCTGCAAATCGAGTGGGAGGGAACTGGCTTACCTCCTCCACGTAGCTTTCTACGAAATGATCCTTGTACCTTAGTAACGTCCGTTCTTTTTTTTCAAATATCGGGAGTTCCTTTGAGAGTTTGTCTAAATTGATGCATTCGTTAACTACTTCCTTGGTTAATTCAAAAGTAGTAATGCCGCTAACATTCATTTTGTGCATAGTTAAACCCTCCTAATTAATGTAATTTTGCATCGATAAAGGCTGTCTGACTTCAATATCGAAATCAATCATATAGTCAGAAATGCCAATTTGCTTCATGATCTTCACGATTGCAGAGCCTCGATGATTGACGATTTCAAGAATATCTTTTATTTCAAAAACAATTGATCCTTCACCACGATAAGATGTAAAACGTAACTTATTATCGCTTTCTACATGTTCAAAAACTTCAAGGCTGTCATGTACCACACGTTTCATAGCAGCCTTATGCCCTTCTGTTTTCCCTGCTACATCGAGAGTGATTTGAAAATCAGCCATACAAAAAATGCTGTTATCCTTAACCGTTCTAATGCCAAGCGACATAACACCAAGCCGATCAACAAGTTTCTTATTAATCTCTCGAAGTGCTCCTTTGATACCCTTCTCACGAACGAGAATGTGTATGGACTTGCAGCCATCCAAGTTCTGTTCCTGTCGGTTTTGGTTGGTTTTGATTTTATCCTCGATGGTTTGGTTCCTCCTTTAATATTGCTGTGTTATTTGCTTGCTACCTAAATATAAGTTAGACAGGCTACTTTCTCATTTTCCACCCATCATTCATTTAAAAGTTGGGGACAAAAAAATAAGAGCACAGTAAATGTGCCCTTAAAAAATATTTATTTATCTTTTCGTAGTTTAAAACTGGGTGCCATGATCAATTGGCCTATGAAGGAACTGCTTGCTTCTTGATATTGATAGGCGTAAATTCCAACTTTATCGCAAAACTTCAGGTATTCGTTTTGGATTTCCTGTTCAAAGTTTGCCACGTCCTTGATGCTCGTATTACCGCTCTCTAGATTTGCAAGCTCTTCCTTACAATTGTTAATCACATCTTCAAGATACGCCTTGCGCCTCTCTATATAACCTCTTTTGGCTGTTTCAATTTGCTCTTCGCTGAAATTGTTAACTTCATTCCGTACACTTTGAATTGTAGATCTAGCAGATCGTTCAATATAACTGCAACTCTCAATTTTTAATTTCATCGAATCGATTTGTCCCATTTGGGTTTCGTTCAATAAAGATGTCTTTTCTAAAAACTGTTCATATGCAAAGCGGAAGTTTTGTATTTCCTCAATAGTCTTTTTGTTTCGTTTTCTGTCTTCCTTATTTTGTAGGGATAGACTCTCAACTAATTCCAAGATATTCTGTTTCTCTTCCTTCTTTTTAATTTGAAGTTTAAGGCGCGACCGCTTTTCCTCAGCTGATAATTTGCCTGCAGGTTGAGGTATTTTATCGTTTGTAAGATAGCGTCGTAATATGTGAACAAGCAGAGAGTCAATTTGTGATTGTCTTGCTTCTACCCTTTTGTACTCCTCTTCTTGAAGCCATTGAGCTCTTAATGCTTCATTTTCCTCTTTTAAATCTGGACTTTTGCAATTGTCATCGTCGATCATTCGAGTTAATAGCTCTTGGTTATTATCATGATATCCCGAACGAGCGAGGTCCAGGGAATAATTATGCTTAAAAGCATTGTATGTCCACTCATCTAGTTGCTGATAAATTTGAATCATAATGTCTGCTCGCTCCTGCTTCGTGATGAGCTCGATCGCTGCAATAGATTCAGCAATCTTATTGGACAAATGAGTAGCCGCATACGATTCCTTTAACGCATTTTGATACAAGGGGTGAGACATTATTTCATATTTTAAATGGTTTGGCATTTTTTCAATTTCATTGAAAAGACTTGTGTAGTAAGAGCCTATATCCTCCACACTAATATTATTAATTTGACGGTTTTCTCGAAAAAAGGGGTGTTCTGGGAGAGACTTCAATATCACTCGGAAAAGAGGATACCACTCCCAACTAAACTCATACTCACTCAACTGATCTTCAGGGTCTTTTTTAAACATATTATAACCCTGGTCGTCAAAACCATACACCTCACAAAATCGTTTGAATCTATTATCGAAGGATGAACTACCCCATCCTAAATCACTCAATAGTTCCTTTAAATCTGCATTTCCATAATGCTCTTTATTTCCACGACTCATGGGGCATCCTCCCAGTATGTTTTAATGAGTTCTTTAATAGCAGATGACTACTCAGCTTATTACAACAATAATAACACATACATTTATTGCGCTAACTTGTATTGAAATACTAAGTAAGACTCTTCAGCATCTTCCTATAATCGATTAGAAGTTTATTTAACTTTTCTATAGGTTATGGATTCTTAACACGTTTGCATAAGGGGAATAGATTCTTATCCAAACGAGATACTTATTTCTTAAATTGAATTTTTTTCTATAAACTATATGTATTTTTTATCCATGTAATAAAGAAATATCCCTGAGTCTCAAAGGACTTAGGGATATTTGAATTGAGTTTAAGTTATTTTCTTAACCAATTTTAGTTTTACTTTTGGCTGTAATTCACCTTGCTCACTGGTTATTTGAATATCGGTATCAATATCGTAATTTTTGAATAATGCAACAACTAGAATAACGGCTAGCGCAATAATAGCGGTTATGACAACAGACTCCGTTATGCCGACAGCCGCTAAGGCTCCGGCCGACACTACTGCAGGAGTCTTCTCCAACGCAGCCAGTTTATGCTTGGCCTTATAACCTGCGCTGACGTGTTTAGCTAGCTCTCCTACAACGATGATGGTACCGTATCTCTTGCTTACAGCATCCTCCAACTGAGCCTTAGTGCTGATCGTGACTTGCCGATCTGAGAACGTCTGTGCCTGACGAAATCGCTTGTTGTCTTGTTTCTCTGCTCTTCTCACCGCTGCTTCCGCTTTTGTCATGTCTATCTTGTTTCTCAGCATGTCAAAAAAAAGAATTGCCAAGTGCTACGCCTCCGTTCTACTATCTATTATTTATAGATTCCCCATGTCCTTTAGAAGCGACATGGGGACTTCTAAATTTATAAAGACTGGTTACTTCGTAGCAGCTTCCAGAAGCATCAGGATGTCAGCATATCCATTATCCCTTGCCGTACTTAGGGCAAAGTCATTTGGAACTGCACCTGCTTGAAGCAGCAGCTTCACTGTTGAAGCTTTTCCGCTGTATGCTGCTGAACTGAGCGGTGACGTAAAGGAATAGCCTAAATTCGGGTCGGCTCCCTGGGACAGCAGATAAGTGATGATTTCATCATTGCCTTTAAGTGCTGCTGCCATCAGCGGAGTCCGGTTTTGGGGTAGAGCGTTAGCATCGACATGGTTTGTTCCGACTAGACGCTGTACTTCGCTAAGCACTCCGTCCTCAGCCGCCTGCACGAGACCCATCTCGCCTGTGTAACTCGTCACTGTTCCTTTATCCAGACGCGCTTGCGCCTCATCGTCAAACTCAATGGCCTGACCTTTGCCGCGATTGGCCTGTAACTGATACTCTTCTATAGCAGTAAAGATATTACCGGCTACGAAAACTGTTACAGGAGCATCATACTGAACGCCAAGACGATTGAGCACACTGATTTGAGACTTGCCTGCGGAAATCCCTACCATTTCGATGACATCTTCTTTAGCCAGCTTCTTAGAACCAGCGTAGAAAATCTGGAAGAACAAGCCCCCGCTTTCATTCTCTCCATAGGCCATAGTGGTGATCTGTCCATTTTTTGCGGCCAATTCCTGTACGTCGAAGATTCGGATTCGATTAACCTCAGTAATTGTGGAGCTGTACTGGGCTGGATTTTTTGACATATTAGCTGAACTTACCTGTTTTGCTTTGTCGTAGAGAGAGAACTTGTCCCGATTAGTCGCAAAGAACGCGTCACTGTTACTCTCCAGAATCTTATAGGTAGCATCTGGCATCTTGACACCTGTAGACGTTTCGCTCTTTATCGCATCCCGCATGACAGTGGCATAGCCTTTATACACGCCGCTATCCGCTTTCGGAAGCTGGGATTTGTCAGTTGAAATGAGGACGGAACGAGAAGGGCTATCCCATTCGACCTTCTCACCAAGAGCTTCACCGATGAAGCGTAGCGGCACCATTGTACTGCCATTTATGATTTGTGGAGCAGCATCCAATGCCACTTTGGTTTCCCCGATCCAAGCGCCTTTCCAACCAATCTGCAAGCGGATGACCTTGTCACCTTTTGTAGCGTCGATGATTTGCTGCTTGCCATCCCACTTGACCGTTGCACCTAGTGCCTCGAAAATGGCCCGCATGGGAACCAATGTTGATCCGTCCTTGATGATTGCCGATTGTTCGAAGGTTTGTAGTTTTCCTTTCAGATACACGTTAATCGTGCTGTCTGCAAGGGCAGTCCCAGCTTGTGCGAGCAGCATTGTAGCGACGGTAAGTGTAGTGATAATTTGTTTTTTTACTTTCATCTGTATATTCCTCCGGTTTGAGAGCCTATCAATGCTCTGTTGTTGTATTTATGGATGTTAAAGGGATTTGGAAATTGCACGACTCCACTTACCTCGCCCTGTAACGACGAACCAGTGGGTTTTACTGTTTTGGTGGGTGAGTTTTATAGAGTTGGTATAGGGATCAAGAACGATGCTATGGACTTTTTATATCGCAGAATATCGGCCAGATTCATTGAAATCGTTCCTTCACCTATATTCATACCGTGACCTATAAAGAGTAGCCGCTGATTGCTAAGGATGAGCTTCCCTCCTTGGGAAATGAGCGTAAAACGCGCACGATTGGCCTTGCCTTACTTAATAAGAACTTCTCCTTCATTCATGAGAATCATGGGATGAGCCTCCTTGTAGTTGTAATATGGTTTGATTTTGTAAGAAAAGATAATACTTTATCTTGTTTTATAACATTGTGTAATACCATCCGATGGAAAGCTGATATCACAGTGTAAAAACTTGGGACTCACGTACTATATACCGATTATAAGAACTTATAAGTATTTATTCAATACTATATTATAGTTTAATAGCCTTCTTGCCTTTCTATTCCTTCACTACTATCGGGATAAGAGGTGGTACGAATGTCTGAATTTCTTAAATTCGTAGGAGCAAAATTACGTAGGCTCAGAAAGGTAAGAGGCTTTTCACAGGCGGAGCTCGCGCACCGTGCTGAGTTGCAGGATACCTATATAGGTGGGGTTGAACGAGGGGAACGAAATATTTCCTTACTGACGTTGGAGAAGATAGTGAACGTTCTTGAGGTGGAAGCATCCGAGGCGTTCCTGTTTCATGATCTTGACCCTGAACAGGATGCAACTGAAATAGAGCAGGTTTTAAAAATACATGATTCATTGCTAAGAGGGAGAAGCCTGGAAGAAGTACGCATGGTACATCGGATAGTGAAGGATATGCTGGAGACGTTTGATACGAGTAGGGAAGGGAACAAATATTAACTAACACCGGAATCAGAGTCGTTAAGTTCCCTTTTCTGACGTAGTTGTTTTTCTAAAATCAGATCTTCAAGTCGAATTTCCAGAAGCTTAGCTTGTACGCGTGATTCAATGGCTTGTACAGCCAGCAGTATTTCTTTTAGTATTTCTGGATGAAGTGTTTCCTTGCTCTCTCTGATAAACCTCAATAATTGAACCATAATTAGCTGACAGGTATCTGTTTGTGCCAACAAGTCCTCCTCATGTTCAATCAGGCGGGTATGTTCGGCTCTCAGGCGTTCTATGGCTGTTCACCCCCTTTCCCTATTTGAGGCTTCCTGAGCTTCCGAAGAAACATAGAACGGTAGAGACAATTCAGAAACCCACCCCAGCGCCAGTTCAATTGGACTACCCTCCATAATTGGTGGACCATCTGCCCACTCATCCTCTTTGGTAAACTGGATCTCAGTGGGAGTCATCTCAATATACATATCGCTTCCGTCAAAATAAGGATTTATGGATTGATCTTCATGATAGGTTAGGGCCACCCTTACTTTGATGGTGGCAGATTGCAGATGCTCAACTCTTTCCTGTTCTATTGCTGCTAATGCCAGAAAGTGAATTGTACCTTCAGGATCTAATGATGTTTTGAGAAAATCAAAAATCCGTTGTTGCTGTTGCTTGTTCATAGTTAGCCTCCGTTTTTTGATATTTTTGAGAAGATATAAATGTAAAAGACCCCTACTCCGATTTAGGAATAGGGGTTTGTCCTCCTTTCTTGCAAGTACCTTACATACTTAACATGATAATAATATCTACTTATACTTTGTTACAATTCGGTTGAACCTAGTATTATGGGAAAATCATACAAAATTTTATCCAACCTTTGATCTGATAATGTTATCATTGCAATACTAACTTATGGATTGGAAGAAACTATATGTCGATCAAACTTGCAGTAGCTCTGGAAGACAATAAAGTATTTAGGCACATAAGTGAACGAATAGACCACTCAAAATCATATACTTGTCCTATTTGTTCGGCAGTAGTCCAAAGTAAAAAGGGACAAGAGCGTCAGCATCACTTTGCTCATGCTCCAGGCTCTAATTGCTCAGCAAACGAGGAAACTATACTCCACTTTAATGCAAAGCACTACCTTGCTTATTGTATAAAAAATAAAATTGATATTGTATTTAATGCACCACTAGAAGTCATTCCACCTAAACTAAAAAACATTTTTTCCAGCCTCGGTATGAAGGAATACCCGTTGTCTCTTATCTCCCTTGCTTCATTTTATAAAAGTCGTGGGGCAAGAGTTGAAAAAGGAATTGGACCTTATATTGCTGATGTCATTATGCTTCTGCATGAGAAAAGTATAATGAAAGATGCATCAGAGACTGGCTTCGTTTTTGAGATTTTTGTAACTCATGAAATGGAACAGGAAAAGCAGAAATGGTTCATTGATCATAATGTCAATTTCCTTGAACTTGTACCTAAATCTGTTGACGACAATACTTTTGTATTTCTAGTTCAACGATTATGTATTCCTGATTATTTCTCAGATTTGCAAACGAAGTTCATACAATCGAGTACAGATACTTTCCACCGTGAAATAAGCGAAATTGTTAGTAAGAATATTCAAATAGAAGAAGTTCAAAAAGTTGAAAAAGCTCTAAAGCTTAAAGCGTGGGATTGGGTGGTTGACCATATTCTTTACACGGATGATTTACGTGCATGGGTACCTGATGAAATACAAGATAAAATGAAAAATATAACTGTTAAGCCCCTCTGGGATCATGAAATAAGAAAAGTTAAGATGTTTGGAGCCAATTATAAAAAGGTCAGGGAGCATAGAATGGTCTTTGCATTGGATGATTCAAATCGAGAATTTCTTATTTTAAATGAAAAGATCCTTCTTGCCGAATTGCTAAAGGTACTATCAGTTGCATACCCCGCTGAAATGATTATTGGTAAGTCTCTACAAGGAAAAGAAGGGGTCATTGGATTCCGCTTTCATAATCTTATTGATCCAATTAATTATGATATAGAATGGAAAAGTAATATACAGCGAATTTTTAAGTCTGTCAGGAGTCGCTTGGAACATGGATTAGAGGACAACGAGGATTGATTAAAATGGAGAAAATCCTGTATATAAGACTATCCGATACATAAAACCACTCTTTCCATAATGAGTGGTTTTATGTGAAATTGTTATTACACACCCAAGTCCAATACAGAAACAAAAAGAATAATCAAGGACCTAACTTTTATAAACATGCGTAATCCTCAAACAAATTATCAAGCTCTTGATTATTGTTTAACCGAAGAGCGCGAATCCTAATTTCTGGATTATTGAAGTCTAACCTTAAAATTCTTCTATCCTCAACACGTTGCATCTCTATTCTACCAAATGCAAGACCGTGATCACGTGCAAACGACGCTAACCCTTTGGCTTTGGCTGCTGCATCTGCTAAACTTCCTGTATGCGGTTCAAGTAAATCTATGACCATCCCATCTGTACCACGTCTTATAATAATGAAATCAGGATAACCCGGCTTCCATTCACCACCATATTCATAGACGTAACAGAGGGCCCATGATTTTCTAGGAACATTTCTAAGCCATGCAAGACAACCCTCTAGTTCTCTAGACAAGACTTCCTCTTCCCAGTTTCCAAGTTCTGTTCTGAAGTCCCCATTGGTGTCACTGAACAAGTGTTTTTTGTATATCCTACCATTTTCTGATTTAGGCAAAGAAACACTATCAGTTAGAACTAACATTCCTGCCTCAGGAATTCGTGCAGATGCCCATATTTCGTCATAAACTTGTCTCTTACTACTTGGTAAATTTGCTATTGAGCTATGATTTCTATCTCGCAAGGTCTTGATTTGTGATCTTGCAGTAGATTGAAGCTCTGACCATATTTCTTCTCTCTGTAATAAAAGAAACAGCTCCAACTTTGCTCTATATGGTGCACTTTCGTCATAGTTCTTTCGTAGGTATTCTAAACATAGTTCATTACCTAGTCTTTGTTTGGCTAATCTAAACAAGTCATCAACATTTTTTTCTGTAACTTCAATTGTCTCTTGTACGCTCTCTCTAACCTCAAATGTACTTTGGTCTATTATCAGGGGCTTCACCGTAATAACAGAAAGTTCCTCAATCGCTTGTCGAAATTCAGGATTGGCCTGTAGTAGCTGATTCCTTTTTTGAATTAGAGTATTAATAATTATTGATCTAGAATCAGCTAATGCCTCCTTATCTATATCATGAAGGACTGTAAGTAAATAAGAAAAACGTAATAAGCGACGAATATCCGGTATCTTCCTACCTTGTCGAAAAGTATAGGTAGGGAGACAACTTAAGGATGAAAAAATGTCCATTGTTAGTATCGATATTCCTTTACTATTAGGCTTTTCTCTTATAATAGGGGGCTGGACCTCGTTCGACTCTCCCACTTTGTATAAAGAATTTTCTTGGTCCGTTAAAAGTAAATCATCTTTTTTAAAAGCTATAAATTCAGTAGCACTATTTAATTCTTGTTGTTCGAATTCTTTAGTTAATGGATTCTCTAAATGGCATTCAGAATTCTGATCTTCCGTTTCGATATCCTTTATTGAGGGTGACATACTCCCTCTTTCTTGTAATCCCAATTTTTTAACTTGAGATATAGGATATCCTAATTCCTGCGAACTGTCGTTAGAATCAAAATCTTGATACTCGAACAATGAATCTCTATAATCTGTCTCTAAAAGAGATTCGCCGTTTCTATTAATTTCACTGTAAGAGAATTCATTTAATCTTAGTTCTATTAAATCTGAAGCCAGTTTTATTTCAGTTGCTGGAACATTTTCCGAATCACCTTTTAGCTTTTCAATCACTGCATTTAAATTCACTTTATCATAATAAGGCAAGTATAAATGCACATCATTCAATGATTCATTTCCTTCTACTTTCCGGGCAAGAGGTGTTCTTACCATTCGCCCAATAAGTTGTGCAATTAATGTTGCATCCTGTGCTCTTCGGAAGGACATCATGACTTCAGCACGAGGACAATCCCACCCCGTAGTAAGAGCCATCTTAAAAAAGATAAATTTAATATTGTCATCTGCATCAATTTTGGATGCTTCTAAATGTCTTATTCTATGGGAATTTGTTAATAGCTCCTTATCCTCCTGAAAACTATGAGCTAAATCTTCGTCTTTCAATGATCCTACTTCTTCTTCTATGATGCTGACCGCAAGTTCTAAGTCTGTTTTAGTTATCTTACCAGTTGTACCATCTTCAACTTGGATAACCATTATAGGGCTTACTATATCTAATTTTTGGTGCACGCAATATCTGTGCCATTCATCACGCATAACCTTCCAACGATAAACAGCTGCCTTAAGTAAGGACCAATCATTCGGTTGTTTGTCGTCTGGAATACGTACTACTAGTCGTTCCTTTAGTAATCCCGACTGCCTTACTTTTTCGACATCTACATTCACTTTATATAAATGTCTTTCGCTTGTTCCAACCAGTTTCACAAAACGATCTGGAGTAGCGGATATCCCGATTATCAATGAAATTGGAGAGATCTCCTTTGAGCCTAGTAGAAATTTTTGGACTATGGTTATTGCCTCTGTTTCTTGAGCAGAGGTTTTATTCATTCCACGGTGTGCTTCATCTATTACTATATAAAAACGGTCGTTTAGACGCTTTGATGAGTTTTCAATCGTATTCCATATAGTCCATGTACGATTATCACCTTTGGTCGTGAGGTTTTTATCTTTTCCCAATTTTTGATAATTTAAGAAGTACACATGGCCTCCTTCGAATACTTCCTCATCAAAATCTGGACCAATCACTTTTAACTGATGGGCCCTTAATGTTCCTGAGGCTTTGAAGATTCTTTTGCGAGATTGCTCATTTAGTTCAGGTTGATCCGACAACCATAAAAAAACTGCATCTGGTTCACTGGCAAACCCCTCTACGCCCATAAATACACTCTCTATTAGAGCCGTCATCATAACGGTTTTACCTGAACCCGTAGGGGCGGAAAGGAGAACTGCTTCGGTTTCTCCCTCAGCAACATATCTTTTTGCCTTTTTTAGTTTTTCTGTTAGTTCAACAACATACTCTTCCTGAAAATCCATTAGGCGAATATTCATTTTCTTACCTCCCCTGTATTAATGCGGAAGTTATCAAGATAATTACGATAAAGTTGAATAACATTCGGCGAATTAATTTCTTCTTGCATTGCCAAAAATGCCTCATTGGAATCAGTCACTAAGAACACATAACTCAAATCTTGATGTAGCCCTATTTCTTTTCTAAACTGTGGGAATGCAGTCTCATTAATAAGTACTGCAAAGGGACAATCTTTCGGAAATAAATAGTCCTCATTACCAATTACATTTGGTATAGGACCAATAGCGCCAGCCATCATCCAAAGAAGAGGCAGTATACGAGAGAATTCGTGACCAAGTTCAACATTAGTTGGATCAAGAAAATCTAATCTTACATAATCAAGATTCTCATCAAGACCATCAGAGAGAGACTGAACTTCATCAATATCTTTATATAATGGTGGAAGTGATGCCATTATGCGTTCTTTCGCCAACTTAAAAGCCTTATTATTTGGAAGAGTTAAGACAATAGTCGTTAGATGACCCCCATATTGTGAAACTTCCTTACAATAATCCTCAAGTTTTTCCATGTCGAATAAAACAGAAATTTCTTCATCTTTCTGTAAATACCATGGACTATTGTCTATCTTACTTTGGGTTATTCCAATAACAGCAGCTAATTGTTTTTTAGCTTGTAGCTTTATCAACTGATCTGATGTTGTAAAGGACAATGGTCTAAATACTCTTGGTACATCTACTCTTATTTTTCTCCCTGTGAACATTTCGCCGCTTAGCTTTGTTCCATCGTCTCTATATCCATTTAAAATGTATTTACACCTAGGAAAAGTTACAGACTGACAAATACCATTGGCTTCCCAATTCGAATCGCCTGGTTGAAGACCTTGTTTTTTTAGTATTTTTGCTTGTCGGTCTTGAACCTCATTATTGGTAATCAAAATGCATTGGCGTTTTCCATCATCCATCATATTAAGTAACGAGACAGCATGAAGAGTTGAACCTGAGCCAGCAAAAAAGTCAACAATAATAGCGTTTGGACGATCACGCACGACTGCAGCTATACAGTCTTTTACTGCATAAACAGATTTGGGGAATGGAAAAGCATCTCTTCTTCCAAGAACATTATTTAAGTGAGTAGTTCCATGTGTACCTGCATCATGAAGAGAATCCCACCAAACAGTCTTTAACTTTTGTGTTGTAGGAGTTCTCTCCCATATATTCACAGTCCATGTTTGCCTTACTGTATTAAAACGTCCAAGAACTACCCGTCTTTCATTAATAAGTGATTGCATTTTGGAGGGGATAAACCTCCAACATCTTTGATTACCCTCAGCATCAATCGGCCAAATTGGAACTAATCCATCGACCATTTCAAACGTGGGCTGCAACTCTAATGGCAATAAGGATTCCCCTGCTTTTACAATTTTTTTTGAATGAGGATCTAGGTAAAGCGCATAGAATTGATTCTTTCTTTGATGGCGATAACTTGATTCCCCACCACGTCGACGTGCGTGTCGTAATTCCCAAAGGTCAATTTCTTCTTCTGGAAACGGTAAATCTGATACAAAGTCCATGTCACCATCTTCAAAAATATCTTCTTCAATTAATTCATCTTCAAAGTCATCGTTGCTCCCAAAATCTTTACTCACTTCTTCTGCTTGTAGATGATCAACTTTCACAAAGGGTTTTGTTGGCTTTCCCACAATAATACTCTCACCAAGATTAGGCACACAAAATATTGCGTACTCATCAACACGTGCAAAATTCAATTTTCCGGTCCCTTTTGGATTCATAACAATAGTTACTGTATGCCGAAGATGAGAAGGAAAAATTTGTTCTAATAAAACCCCAAGGTTATGAATCTCATGTTCATCAATTGTAACAATAAGAACACCATCAGGCCTGAGAATCCTTTTCGCCAACAGAAGTCTTTTTTGCATAAAGGATAACCATTTACTATGTTTCCACTGATCTGTATTATCAACATAATTATTATTGTACTTCCAGTCTCTAGCACCAGTATTATAGGGGGGATCTATATAAATGCAATCTACTTTTCCCTGATGAGTATATTCTAGACATTGTAACGCATGAAAGTTATCCGCTTCTATTAAAATATGATGTGGCTTTTCCGAATTACGTATAATACTTTCTACTGGTACAAGTGTAGGATATATAGGTTCCCCGAATCTTTTAACAACAACTACCTCTTCAATGGAAAGTGATTCCAAAACATTATCACTTTCACGTAAACAATTTACCATACTATCTGCTACTGATTGAACTTTATAGGTCTCGTCCATTGATTCAGTCTTTTTGGCGATTCTTACTCCTTTTTTTATTTGAGAGTTATATAAAGGTATCAACTCTGGCATGTGGTCTTCAAAAACAAGGCCGAATTTCTTTTCATTTTTTAACTTTCTTACTTCAGATAATATTTTTTCACGTAAACGCGGATCCTGAATCTCACTTATTACATCCTCTAAATGCGCCATACAATTTCACTCCTATATAACTCAATAGCATCTCATCAGTATATAGAGTTGCACTTACATCTTACTACAAGTCTTTAAAATCAGCGATAAGTGATATAACAATGCTAGAATAATCCTTTTATTAATTTATATGTATTACTCAGTTTAAATAGGAGTACATCCGTCTGAAGCATTCCAAATCCCACTGTCAACTTAGTTTACTTATACTAATCATTAAAAATTTAGCCGTCACTTATGATACGGTTCCCCCCGATTTATCTTCACCGCGCGATAGATCTGCTCCACCAGCACCAGGCGCATGAGCTGATGGGGCAGCGTCATGCGCCCAAAGCTCATGCGCTGCTGCGCGCGGCGCATGACCTCATCGGAGAGCCCGTGGCTCCCTCCGATGACGAACACGACATGGCTCGTCCCGTAGGTGCCGAGCCTGTCAATTTCTGCGGCAAGCTCTTCCGAGCTCCATAGCTTGCCGTCAATCGCGAGCGCAATGACATGCGCCTCGCTCTTTATGTGCGCGAGGATGCGTTCCCCCTCGCGTGCCTTAACAATACCGACCTCTGCTTCGCTTAGAGAGTCGGGTGCTTTTTCATCTGCCACCTCAATCATCTGAAACTTCAGGTACGGTGTCAGCCGTTTAGCATACTCCGCGATGCCATTAATCAAGTACTTTTCCTTCAATTTTCCTACGCCAATAATTTGAATAAGCATAAGTGCCTCCTGTCAAAATCCTCTATAGAAATAGCAAAAGGACGCGCAATAGGCCGTCCCTTGTAGTTTTAGCAAGTAGCTTCCTAATCTTTCGCATTCCTTAAATGTCCTATTCTTCAGACAATCCATCCCCTACTTACTCTCCTCCCGCTCCTCCATTGCAAAATCCGGCTTTTCCCCAGCTTCATAAGCACACAATATAGAATCCAGCAAACCTGGGAACCTTGCGTTAAGATCCTCCGTTCGCAGCGACAGTATGCGCTGGGTTCCTTGAACCCGCGTAAACACAACCCCTGACTCGCGCAGCGTACGGGCATGATGAGACATGGTGGATTTGGCGATCGGAACGTTGAAGCCGTTGCAAGCCTGTTCTCCATTTCTATGAATATCCGATACGATATGGAGGCGAATCGGATCGCTGAGCGCATACAATACGGAAGCAAGCTGAATGTCCTTGCGGTCCGGATGAAATAGTATTTTCATGGATGATTATCCCCTTTGTCCTACTTTTAATGCGAAAAAAATATTGGTGCTCCTAATTGCATTTTATATCAACGCATGCTATATTTCAATTGTTCGTAAGTAATCGAACTATTAAACAATAATAAAAGGAGTGCTTCGCACATGACTTCTGTAAATAACCTTTCCGCGAATGCGGATCATGAAGCCTCCGCTCCGGAAGCGACTCTTCCACGGGAAGGCCTGCTGACTCTTCTGTTCAGCATCGCTGTGGTTCTCGTCATCATGAATACAGCCATGTTCAATCTGGCACTGCCTGATGTAACTGAAGCCTTCGGCATTACAGCTGCATCCGCTTCTTGGATTGTTACCGGGTATTCCATTATGTTTTCGATTGCCTCAATCACGTACAGCCGGCTCTCTGATTTCTTGCCGATCCGCCGCCTGCTGGTGATAGGTCTGTTGACGCTGGGCTTTGCGGCTGTAGCCGGCTTCTTCAGCACCAACTTTATCTTTCTGCTTATCGTGCGCATTCTACAGGCGTCGGGCGCGGGCGCTGTAATGTCCTTATCTCTTGTTCTGTTTACACGTTATGTCCCGCAAGCCCGTCGCGGCAAAGCGATGGCGACGATTATGTCAGCCGTTTCACTCGGCCTAGGCCTTGGTCCGGTCGCGGGCGGAGCCATCGTCGAATATCTCGGCTGGATCTGGTTGTTCGCTGTAACGGCAGCTATTTTGCTTCTCGTGCCGTTGTTCCTTATCCTGCTGCCTAAAGAGGTGGCCACCCGAGGCTCCTTCGATGTGCTTGGTGGGCTGCTCTTGGGCGTCGGCACCACCGGTCTGCTGCTGTTCCTGACTAGTGGGCTGTGGGTGGCCTTGGTCGCTGGACTTCTTGCCATCGCTTTATTTGTTGGCCGGATCCGCAGCACGCCCGACCCATTTGTAATGCCCGCGCTTTTCCGTAACCGCTCATATCTCGTGCTGGCGGTGGTCGGAATCGCCTCCTATCTGTGCAGCTTCGCCACCTTGTTCCTGCTGCCACAGATTTTGACTCATCGCTTTGGCTTCAGTGCAAGTCATGCCGGGCTTGTAATCTTTCCAGGATCGCTGCTCGCAATCTTCGTTTCCCGTTCTGTCGGACGAATCATCGACCGTTATGGCAATGCGGGGATATTGCGCTTCGCTCCACTGCTTGTGCTGACTGCTACCGTCCTGTTCGCTGTTTTTGCGGGGCGATCCTGGATTGCCGTCATGCTCATCTATATGATTATGAGTCTTGCCTTCACTACATTGTCTAGTAGTGTATCCAATGAAATCTCACGGATTCTGCCTTCCTCACAAATCGGCTCCGGGATGGGACTGTTCCAGCTACTGCAATTCTTTAGCGGTGCCTTCAGCGTAGCTATGGCTGCAAGCGCACTGGAATGGCAGCGTGGGCTGCCGCTCCGGGCCGCCTACTCCAACATTTACTGGGGACTCTCTATTGCGGCGCTAATTGCCATCATCTCAGCCATTGTCTACCGCCGTAACAGCCGAGGTAGTTCACTGGCTAACATGACAGATGCGGCAGATGCATAAGACTAATGAGCCCTCCAATATATTATTCTACGCAAAAACACCTTGCAGCCCATTTTGGGACTGACCCCCGTTTGTGAGACAGGGATCAAAACACCTTACAAGTTTAAGTAGCCAGTCGCCGGAAATCCATCGGTGACTGGTTATTTAGTTTCGCTTGAATTCGAAATGAGTTATAGTAAATGATGTAGTCTCGAATGGTCTCTACAACGATTGCAGTCGTTGTAGATGTGAGATCTTCGAGGTAGAACGTTTCAGACTTTAGGGTGGAATGAAACGATTCAATGGGGGCATTATCAGCGGGCGTTCCTTTACGGGACATGCTCATGGTAATGCCTTTTCCTTTTACAGCTTCCTGGTACGCAAAGGACGTATACACGCTGCCCTGGTCGCTATGCAGCAACATCTTTTCCTGCTTTGGAAGTTGATTTAACGTATCCAACACCAAAGAGGTATCTTGTTTATCTGCTATACTGTAAGCCACAATCTCACCATTGTACAAGTCTAGAATGCTGGAGAAGTACAACATCTTCCCGCCAAATGGCAAATAGGTAATGTCCGTGACGAGTTTTTGCAGAGGTGCTTCTGCATGAAACTGTCGCTTGAGCAGATTTTCAAAGGAGTGTACAGATTGCCCAGTCACCTTTCGTTTTTTCATCCTCACGCGGCACTGAAGCCCCTCACACTGCATGATCCGCTGGACTCGCTTGTGATTTATACTCTGCTCTATCCGAAGGAGCGCCGTGATTTTCCGGTACCCGTAGCGGAATTTATGACGGATGCAAAGCTCCCGGATTTTCTCCACCACTTTGTCTGTATGCTTTGTCCCCACAGCTGCTTTCCAGCGGTAGTAAGTCGTTCTTGCGATTCCGAGCCATCTACAAGCCTCAGACACCGTCACTTCGTTTCGAATGGATTCGATCCAGGCAATAACGGCCTCTGGTTCCACCTCCTCTCCAACTCCTCGTACTTTTTTAGCAGTTCTAATTGTTGTTTTAAGAATCGGTTCTCTGCCTTTACTCTTTCGAGCTCCGAAGAGTCCTCCGGACCTTTTCCATAGCTGTACTGTTTACCCACCGGCTGCTGCAAACGATGCCGTTCACCATTTCGATTCCATCTCATCCATGTCTTTAGCTGTGTCTTATTCCGTATTCCGAGCTGCTCCATAACCTCTTTCACAGGTACGCCTGCTAATCTCATTTCTATAGCTTTCATCTTTATTTCCACGGGATAACTTACTCTGGTTGCCAATGCAAAAACACCTCCAAGATGATCTCCTTATCTTACGACAAGGTTCCATTCTTTTGAAGGTGTTTTGATTTGTCTCACGTTATGGGGTCAGTCCCTTTTGGGACTGCAAGGTGTTTTTTTATAAGTCTTAAAGGTCTCTTAGACCACCAAATATTCAGCGTTCTTCTCACATTGGGTGCACTTTGCCGGCGGGTCCCAGTCAGAGAATTCCGTTTCCTTCAAATCCACTACATCTGGTGCATCTTCATACTCGTCCACAAACAAATCAATAGCTAATTCCACATGTTCTTTACATACTACATACATTCAACCAAGCATCCCATTCTGTGCCGCTACGGCCTAATACTCCTTCTATTGTTCTACCATACTTCCCACGAAAATGGAACTCCTATCTATCCATTCCAGCGATCTGTTCATCCATTGTCTATATTCTTGCCCTTCACCAAAAAAAGATTCCTCCCACCCCGAAGGGCAAAAGGAATCTCATCACTTCTCTCTCTATTTTCTATAAATATTATCTTAAACTCTCCATCCTACCCTAGAAACTCCACCGGACGATCCAGCTCATATAATCTGCGGTAACGCGGTTCTTTTTTCATCAGCTCAGCATGGGTTCCACGCATTTCTACCGAGCCATTTTCCATAAAAATCACTTCATCCATCTGCTCCGCACCGACCAAATGATGCGTTACCCAAATTAGTGACTTACCCTTCATGGCTTCGAACATTGTCTTCAAAAGATCACGTTCCGTCCGCGGGTCCAACCCTACAGTCGGTTCGTCTAGTATGACGACAGGTGTATTTTGCAGCAAAATACGAGCTAACGCTATCCGCTGACGCTCTCCACCAGAGAATCGTTGCCCTGCTTCACGGACAAAGGTATCATATCCATCTGGCAACGAGGAGATCAACGTATCCATTTTGGCTAAGGCGCCAGCTTCTTTAATCGCTTGTTCGGAAGCCTTCGGATCACCCATACGAATATTGTTGGCTACCGTAGTGTCGAATAAGTGTGGGCTCTGATTAAGCACCGCTATAATAGAAGGAATATGCTCACCATAGGCATCTGCAGCGATACCATTAATCGTAACCGAGCCGTCAGAAGGCTCAATAACACCTTGAATAGCCTTTAATAACGTCGATTTACCCGCACCACTTCGGCCGATGATCGCAATCTTTTTACCTTGTGGAATGTCGAGGCTGAGATCGCGAACCGACCAGTTAGCCTCTGAACCATAGTAGTAACCTACATTTTCGAGCTTGATGTGAGCACTCTTCATGGCCTGAGGTAGAGCATCGACTACAGTTACTTTTTCAGAGACGATGTTCTGCTCAGTTCCATTTACACCAGACAATCGCTCTAAGGAGTTACGGTACTGCGGGATTTTCTCCACCGCTTCAGACACTGGCAGAAAGGCATCTGCTACAGGAAAAACAACCAGTACGAACGCCGCAATCAATGTGCCCGCAATAGCACCATCTGCAAACTCTCCAGCGGCCCAATACAGCATAGAAAGCACGCCAATCCCAATTACCGCTTGCCCAATGAACGTACGAAGGCGTGCCCAACTGCGCAGCGCTGCATCGGTTTGGGCTACTTTTCTCTCATCTGCTTCATAAGTGTCTACGAACTGGCTTTGCCGCCCACTAATGACCCAATCACCCATGCCAAGCACGGCGTCAGTCAGCTTTTGATAAAGACGATTACGCTCTACTTTCACTTCACGTTGGCGCTTCTGTGTGAAGAGCAGAGATAAGAACGGCAACACCACTACTAACACCAATATATACAGAGCCATCAATAGCGCAAAAGCGATATCAAAAGTACCCAGTGCAATCACAGCAGCCCCGTAAATCAGCAAAGCAATGACGCTTGGAAATACGGTGCGCAGATATACATTTTGTAAATATTCAATATCATCCGCAAGCATCCCGAGAATATCCCCAGTGCGGAAACGTGAGGACAGAAACAACGCTTGAGGCTCCAAAATATTGTACAAACGCACACGCATCTTAGATAGAATTCGCAAAATCGTGTCATGCCCAACTAGGCGTTCCACATAATGAATCACAGCCCGACTCGTCCCGAACGTCCGCACACCGACAATCGGTACATAGATCATTAGTATATTTTCGACAGGTGTAGATGCTTTTGAGATCAGAAATCCTGAGGTATACATTAATGATGAGGCTGTAAAAATCGTCAATGCCCCAAGCACGATAATAAGCACAAAACGCCAAAAATACGACGATACATACGGAGCAAACCATCCTTCACGTTTCAATGGATTCCCTCCAATTGCGACCCAATCAACTCATAATACGCACCCTTGCGGGCAAGCAACTCCTGATGGGTACCGATTTCTGCCACTTGTCCTTGCTTCATTACTACAATAATGTCCATATCCAGCATCCAGTGCAGGCGATGTGTTGCCAAAAAGACCAGCTTACCTTCAAAAAGAGGCACCATCGTCTCCTTCAGCTCATATTCGGTCTCAATATCCAGATGTGCCGTTGGCTCATCTAATAACATAATCGGACGACTGCTGAGTAAAGCTCGAGCCAACGCAACCCGCTGCTCCTGCCCACCACTGAACGAACGACCTCCGCCGCCGATCATTTCATCCAAGCCATTCGGAAGGGTCGCCACCAGCTCCGATAATCCGGTAGCTTTCACAGCTGCAGCCACAGCTTCCATAGAAGCCTCTGGGTAATAAAAGCGAATATTATCAGCCAATGTACCGCTAAAAATATAAGGACGCTGTGGGATATATGAAGTCTGCTTTCTCCAAGCCTCATCCGTTAATGCGCTAACCGTTGTACCGTTAACCGTGATACTTCCTGAAGTAGGGTGCAAAAAGCCCCCTAATATATCCACTAACGTAGATTTACCGGCCCCGCTCTCTCCGATAATTCCAATTTTGCTTGCTCCTTTAAATTGCAGGTTCACCGCTTCCAGCGAAGAAAGACCGGCTTCCTCGTATTTCACACTGACATCCTTTAATGTAATTACGCTATTTTTATGCCAAGTGAATATCTCTTCTGATGTTTTTGATGCAGAATCTAAGGCTTGATTACCATTAGAACCTACTACTTCAGCTTTCACTTCATCCTGATCTATAATGCTTTTCATTGCCTCAGCGGCTTCCTTACCATCGAGAGTAGCATGGAAATCTGAACCCACCAATCTGACAGGCAAGAAATATTCCGGTGCCAAGATCAGAATGGTTAAGCCAGTAACAAGCGTCATCTGATCGTTGACCAGACGCAGACCGAGACTTACTGCAACGGAAGCAACGGATAACATCGTAAAGAAGTCCAGTGCAAATGAGGACAAAAAGGCTACTCGCAGTGTACGCATCGTCGCCGAGCGATATCGATCGCTGACGGTGGCAATACTCGTGCTATGACTACGGCTGCGGCCCAGAAATTTCAGCGTTTCTAGCCCACGGAGGGAGTCTACGAAATGATTAGATAAGGTGCGATAAGATTTTAGCTGACGGTCCATCTGCTTGCGAGCCGTCATCCCGATCAAGATCATAAAAACAATAATAATCGGCATGGTGATCGTAAGAATAATCCCACTCGCGGTATCCATCTTGTAGATATAAATAAGCACCAAAATCGGTGTAATTGACATCCCTACCATTCTAGGGATAATCGCTTCTAAATATGTGCGGAACTTTGTTACACCTTCCAGCACAAGTGTGACAAGATCCCCGGTTCCACGCCCGCCCACCATTCTGGGTCCAAGCTGGAAGAGCTTATCCATCATTTCCCTCCGCATGTTGCTGCCCGTTGCTTCCGCAAAGCGGTAAGAGATACGGCTCATCAGCATGGCGCAAGCATGGCGCACTAGAAATGCAAGAAGGAACAATAGCGAAGTAGCCCATTGTTCCTTCAGAGGTTCTCCCGCAAATAGCGCAGAGATGACTTCTGCCAGCCATTTGGCCAGCAGAAGTATGGACATGCTTTGCACCAGGGTAAGGAGGCCAACGATCAGAAAGACCGGCTTAACTCCTTTATACCCAAGCAAATTTTTATCCATTAGTATTCAAGATGCTCCTTCTCGTGAACGCGTTTATGAAAGACAAAGTAACTCCAAATTTGATATCCCAATACGAATGGAAGGATGGTCAGTGCCACAATCGTCATTACCTTTAAAGAGTAATGTCCCGAAGCCGCATTGGTGATTGTCAAATTAAAGGCTTGATCGATTGAACTAATCATAACACGTGGGAATAGTCCTACAAAGACTGAAGTTACCGACAACGCCATTACTGCTCCTGTCATTCCAAAAGCGTAGCCATCCTTCTTCTTCTTCATAAAATAACCCGATAGCACAAAAGCGATAATTCCAAGCGCTACAATAATCATAAGAACCGTTCCGCGCTGTTCGAAGATATCAGTCATATTATAAGTCATAATCACAAAAGCAGTAAACAAAACTGCAAGTGGGATCAGCAATTTCTGTGCCATCTTCCGAGCACGAGCCTGTAGATCACCCACTGTACGCAGCGTTGTGAACATGAGACCATGCACCAAACAGAGAAGAACTACCGTAAGACCTGCTACTACAGTATATACATTCACGATATCTGTAAAACCTGCGTACATTTGCATATCGCCATCAATAGGCAAACCTTTAATAAAGCTGGCGAACACTACTGCAAGGAGGAACGGTGGGAGGAAGCTGCCAATAAAGATACAAGCATCCCAAGTTCTTTTCCAAGCTACAGAATCTCGTTTACCTCTGAACTCAAAAGCAACACCACGCGCAATCAAAGCTAATAAAGCAAAGACAAAAGGAATATAGAATCCGCTAAACAACGTTGCATACCATTCCGGAAAAGCCGCGAACATTGCGCCCGCACCCGTTAGTAGCCATACCTCATTAGCATCCCAGAAAGGTCCGATAGAGTTAATCAGTACCCGGCGCTCTGTATCATTTTTAACGAGAATCTGTGTTTCCATTCCTACGCCGAAATCAAAACCCTCCAGAAAGAAGAACCCTATAAACAGAACTGCAATCAGCACAAACCACAATTCATTAAGAGATATCATTGGGCGCCCTCCTCATTATATGGATCATGCGAATCCCCGTGATCGTTATCCATCGCATAAGGACCTTTTTTAATTACTTTCATAAACAAACCAATCAGTACTAATCCGAGAATTGCGTAAATCGTTGTAAAAGAAATAACAGAGAATAGAACCTGACCACTCGTAATATTAGGCGACACACTGTCTTCCGTGGTCATCAGTCCGAATACCGTCCATGGCTGACGCCCGAATTCGGTCATGACCCAACCCGCTGTATTCGCGATTGGAGGAAGCAGTAATCCCCATAACATAAACCGCATAAACCAGGTGTTTGGACGGTCCATTTTTTTGCGCCACATTAAATACATAGCGTACATACCCAGTACAATCATTAACGTTCCTGCTAGAACCATGATCCGGAAACTCCAGAATGTCGTACGTACAGGTGGAATATAGTCACCGGGGCCATAGGTTTGCTCATACTCAGCTTGCAGTTCAAGCATACCTTTAACTTCACCGGAAAATTTACTGTATGAAAGGAAGCTCAGCATATACGGAATTTGAAATTCTCCAGTACTTTCTTGCTTCTCTGGATCAATATTTGCCCATACGGTCCAAGGCGCTGGGTCACCACTCTTACCCCATAGTCCTTCGGAAGCCGCCATCTTCATAGGTTGAGTCTCAACCAAATACTGTGCTTGCGCATGGCCTGCCACGGCTACACCAATAGAAGAAATAATACCTACGATAGCTGCAATTTGAAAAGATTTCTTAAAGAAAGATACATCTTGTTTCTTCAATATCTTGTACGCACTAATACCCGTTACTAGGAAGGCACCTGTTGCATACGCAGCAAGAACCGTGTGCGGGAATTCAACCAACAATTGTCCGTTCGTAATAAGCGCGAAGAAATCATTCATTTCTGCACGACCATTATTAATCGCAAATCCTACTGGATGCTGCATAAAGGAGTTTGCTGCCAGGATCCAGAAAGCAGATAACATCGTACCGAATGCTACCAGCCAGATGGAGGCCAAGTGCACTCTCTTGGACACTTTGTCCCAGCCAAATATCCAGATTCCAATAAACGTAGACTCCAGAAAAAAGGCTGCCAATGCTTCTACTGCAAGCGGAGCCCCGAAGACATCACCCACAAAACGTGAATAATCAGACCAGTTCATCCCGAACTGAAATTCCTGCAAAATCCCTGTAACTACCCCTACTGCAAAATTGATGAGGAACAGCTTTCCCCAGAACTGCGCCATTCTTTTGTACTCTTCATTGCCTTTTCTAACGTACATGGTCTCCATAATGGCAATCAAGAGCGCTAGTCCGATTGATACCGGTACAAAGAAATAGTGGAATATTGTCGTCGACGCAAATTGTATACGCGACAGCATTACTGTATCCATATTTTTCCCTTCCTTCTCCCCTTTTCGTTAATTATATTGTGTCAAAAATTTAAACGTCTTTTTGTGATTAATGTCACACAAAGGGGTGTATTTAACGGTAAAATTCAAATGATTTGTGACAAAAATCACAATTTACCATAAAAAAAGCAAAAAAAATAAGACGGTTTAACCGTCTTGAAGTTGTTCACTGCTCTATAACAAGCTTGACTCATAAAGGCATTGGTTAGGTAATGGAAATACCCTTCTTCAGCGATTTGAGATCGCCATTCGAATTAAGCAATTGTGGTAGCATCTTCGTGCTGCGAACCATTGGAGAGTCACATAGACGGCAAGAAGGCGCATGTTCAAATGCGAAATTATCCCTCATCCATCCGTTGCATCCATCATTGGTACACGCCCAAATCGCGGTATTTTCTTCCGGTATTTCTTCCAAAGGTTTCTTCCGGTAGTTCATTGCCGTTCCTCCCATCCTGTAAGTCAATAGTGACTAACTAGATATAAAAAGACCGTCCCAACTTTCAAAAAGCTGGGACGGTTTCTTCTATTATTACAGTTTTACAACGTTTTCGGCTTGTGGTCCACGGTTGCCTTGAACAACGTTGAATTCAACGCGTTGGCCTTCGTCCAAAGTTTTGAAGCCGTCGCCAGTGATTGCGCTGAAGTGAACGAATACGTCGCTTCCGCCTTCAACTTCGATAAATCCGAATCCTTTTTCTGCGTTGAACCATTTAACTGTACCTGTTTGCATGTGTGTTACCTCCACAAATTTAAATTAATATGTTCTTTTTATCTTCAAACAAAGAAAAAATTCACACATTGAAAAAGGTTGTATTACCAAATATAACAGCCCTTTTCAATGCGAAAATTAGGGACTAAATGTATGATTGATATCATATTACCACACCTGATTAGCAAAGGCAAGCTGGCATCCGGATTTATCCGGTTCTACCCTAATAAGTATTACCTTCCAATGTAAGGGTTGCCAGTCAGCCCAAAATTCATTAAATCAGCTTATAATTGCCATATTTATCAAATCTTTAGAAGAAACAGATCCCCGATAGCGATACAAAGTATCGCTATTTCAGGAAGGTCTACCTTCACAACTGAAGGGGTAGTCCGTTCTACTTGTCATTACTGCTATATCATTATATGCCGACTTTCGGTATATTATTCCTCTGGTTTTTCAAGAAGTTTAACTGTCGTCTGATTGACCTTCCCATTTCGGTAATAGGTGATCTTCAGATCCTCGCCAATCTTCGTTTGATTATATAAATACTTGCGAAGGGAGAGTGTGGATGTAATAGGCTCATCATTAAATTTTGTAATTACATCATTAAATTGTATTCCGGCTTCCTTTGCAGGTCCAACAGCATCCAGAACGACTACCCCATCCTTAACATTATTCGGTAGGTTCAGTTCCTTCCGTTGATCCTCTGCAAGAGGAACGTAAGGATTATTTAAATCTACGGAATATACACCTAAGTAGGACCGGGCAATACGCCCTTTTTCAGCCAGTTCATTTGCGGTATCTATCACATGGTTAGCTGGAATTGCAAACCCTAGACCCTCTACACCTGCATCGGAGATTTTCATCGTGTTAATACCGATGACTTTACCATCCAGATCCACAAGTGCTCCGCCGCTATTACCTTCATTAATCGCCGCATCGGTCTGAATGACCTCTTGCTCCCAGTCATATACGCCGTCCTGATTTAAGGATACAGGAACCTTCCGTTCAGTATAGCTGACAATCCCTGAGGTCAATGTGTCTCCAAGTCCTAAAGGGTTACCAATGGCAATGACTGTTTCACCTAGGCGAAGCTTGGAGGAATCTCCTAGCTGTGCGATCGTATTGATACCCTTAGCATCAATAGAAAGAACTGCGATATCACTCACTTTATCCGTACCAACAAGTGTAGCTTTACGTGTCTCACCATCTACTGTTACGACCTCAAGATTGCCGGAGTCTTCGATAACATGGTTATTAGTAATAATAAATGCTTTATTATCCACCTTTTTATAAATCACTCCAGAGCCTAATGCTGACTCATCCAGAATGTTCAATTCTTTATTATCTTCCTTATGATTGATAATACTAACTACTGCAGGACGAACCGTAGCAGCGGCTTGAATGATACGGTCAAACGGATCACTACTTGGAGTAACCTCCCCAGTTGTTGCTACCGACTTCGGGGCAGTTTCATGACTCATTTGTCCAGTAAGCACACTGAATAAGAACACTGCCACCACAGCACTGATTAAGGAGCAGACGGCGGATATTTGCCAAGTGGATAAGCCCTTGCGCGATCTTCGCACAGAATGCTTGCGGTTTGCAAATGATCCCTTTGATGCTTCATCCCCTCTGGACCGTGATACTTTAGTTGAATAGAAATCGTCATCAAACAATCCCACCGAAAATCTCCCCCTTCTATTGCCAAGCGTCCACAGTCTCTAAAACTTGAACCTAGCAATCACATCCCAAGCATAAACGCCTGTGCCGTCCTTAATAGAACGAAACGCATTTGTGCGAGAATTACAAGACATACAAGAACCTTAGGTGCAAAACACTTATGTTCTTATATTTCAGCACATATTACTGCATACTTTTAGACTCTCACAATCACTAAAAGGTTTCACTTTATCCATTAACCCCACAATAGTTTCAGTTAATCGAAAGAATATTAGAATCTTTCAATATATCTTCTCTATTAGGAATATTTTGCATCTTAAAAGACTACAATAATAGAAATGTTCCTTAAATTTAGGTTTTGCTCATTATGTCTACAATTGTATCACAGGCAACCCTCAATTCGTGATTTTCCTGAGGTAAAAGGTCTGCGAATTTTTTACAACTCCAATTTTGTTTTTACTATATAAGGAGGTATAATTATGAATTCTTTTTCTACAAGTATGGATCTGGTTGAGTTTATCGGTAAACTTGGTGATTTAAAGGATGAACACTATCATATGACCCTTGCCTTCAGTGCTATGATCGAATTAATGATCGATAAAGGCCTGATCTCCCGCCAAGAATTAGAACAAAAAACCGCCGAGCTTGATCAGCTTATGATAACTGGCTCAATTTATCCCATGGCGTAGGTTGATCATAATACGTATCACAAAGCTTAAACTCACTATCCTTGAAGAAACAACCCCGATCCTCCATTGCGCAACGTACCGACATTTTAGCCAAATCCATCATATTATGATCCCGGCTTAAATGCGCTAAATAGGTACGCTTGGTCCGTCCTGTGAGAATTTCACTAAGTGCTGCTCCGGCTGCTTCATTAGAAAGGTGACCCATATCGCCAAGTATACGTCGTTTCGTATTCCACGGATAACGTCCCATCCTCAGCATTTCAATATCATGATTCGCTTCCAGCACCAATACGTCTGCATCTGAAATCGCATCTCTCACCTTGTCGCTAACATACCCAAGGTCCGTAGCTACACACAGCTTCTCTTTTCCATCATAAAAATTGTAACCCACCGGTTCCGCCGCATCATGAGAAATCGCAAACGACTCTACTCGCAGACTGCCAAAATCCCTATGCTGCCCCGACTCCATAATGATTCGGTTATAGTCCGGTATTTTGCCAATGCCTTTCTCTATAGCACCCCAGGTATTGGTGTTTGCATAAATCGGAAGATCGTATTTACGGGCCATTGCCCCGAGTCCCTTGATATGATCGGAATGCTCGTGCGTAACTAGAATCCCGTCTATATCATTACCCGTTAACTCGCGCATGGCTAACAGCTCATCGATCCGCTTGGCACTCAGACCTGCGTCAATCATAAGTGTTGTCTCCCCGTTCCGTACCACCGTAACATTTCCGGTAGAACCACTGGACAGTACTGTAAATGAAATCCCCATTTTCCTTACTCCTTCTAATCTGTTGTCTTCGGACTGATGATGTCCGCACTAATAGCATCCACATAATAGGCATTGCCGTTCTCCAGCATGAACCGCCACATCGGCGACGCTACCTGACTTTCGGAGTTGAACAGCTCACCATAATAACCAAGTTCAATCTCCTTCACTACGGAGTCTGCCGGAAAATATTTTTCAATCAAACTACTAAGCGCTTGTGATGCCGGCAGTACCTTCTGTTCCTTATCACTACTGCTTGCCCCAATTTCAATCTTCGGCGAGCGGTAAGCTACAATCTTCTGATCACTATTAATCAACTCTAGTCTAACTCGGAATAACGACCACTGATTCTGAACTAGCGGGTGAAGAACAAATTTCCCAACTTCACTTTCTTGTGAATCGAAGCGATAATTGGCGATGTCGGGAATTTGACTCTCAAGCGCCTTGCTAAGGTCAGAGAATGAAGAATAGATCAGCTTACTATCTATAGGAACATCTAATTTAATAGGTGGCTCATTCTGCTCTTCAGCAGAATATCGATAAGTTATATTAGGAAGCTGCGGGGTAGACGCAGGAATTGGACACAACACACGAATCCCTTTTTGCTCCATCACCGCTTGGGTTTCTTCAGATAGGGAAGTGAAATCGAGATTAGCACTAACCTGATCGCGCAAATCAATCCACAACTGATAACAAAGCAGCAGATTCAGACCTAAAAAGGCGCAAATTAGTACATTTTTGGCTCTTCCCCAATCCATACCCTTACCTCCTAAATGTTATATAAACAACTTGTAATTAGTTTAAAGTAAGAACACTGCCATCAATAAGCGTAACCTTCCAGACTGGGAGCAGTTGCAGCTTCTCATCTTTCACTACAGGTACATACGCAGGCGTCAAATCCTTCACTCCCGAAGTTTTGCTGACTAACGACAATTGATTCTCCAGCTCCGCGCCTCCAGATAGCTCTACGATTTTCTTCTCTGCTTTACTCTCCTCAATATAGATTAATGAGCGTTCATAAGAGGATACGGTTCCCTGCTGCAATTCCAGATTAATTACGCCATACTGTAGCTGCGAATTACTCATGATCGGATAGGAGCCATATGGGTAGGAGCCATAGTATTGTTGAAAAGAGACCTTTCTCTCCTGTCTCCCCTCCTCGGTAGCTTCAAGACGATAGGTTCCGTTCCATCCACCATGCTGGTTCACAAATTCCACAGCTTCAAGCGCATCCTTGGCAGGTGTACTGTCTCCAGCTGGAAGTGCGGCTGGATCACTATAGCTCATCCAATTCCGTTCCTTATCGACCTGAAGACTGCGTTTGCTGTCCGTATAAATCTCCGATCCGTTTTTCTCGCGAATATATCTAGTACTTCCAACATCGAAGAAAAGATTACTCTGCATTTGTTCTATGGTATACATGCCTGAAGGCATCTCAACCTGAACTAGAGAGATCTTGCTGTCTGGCACATAATAATCACCGTCTACTGCCTTGTAAGGCGTCCAGTTTTTGCCGAAATCCACATGCTGCTGCACGTCTTGAACGGTTAAATCGGCTTTTGCCGCTTCATATATAATGTCACCTCTCGTACTGAAGAAAATGGCATGCGCTTTGGAGTCATTCTTAATGTTATAGATCCAAATGCGATCGATGCTTTCTCCTTCAAACAGGGAATCAGGTGACAACTGCATAACCCGCTGTAGTAACGTTACCGGAATGCCGGATCCGAACGAAAGCTCAATCCCCGGATTCTCACTACGAATCTTATCCCAGTCATAATCCTGTACCGAGTGCCGCTGGAAGCTTTCAAATCCACGACCTTTTAACCGATTCATAATTAAGCTATAGAACGTTGAGTCTGGATAAAAAAGCGTATGCTTGTTATCGCCCATATGGATGATCATTTTGTCAGGGTACAATAGGTTCTCGACCTTTTCTTCTGGTCCCATATTATCCGTCTTCACATATAGATTCTCGGAGAGTACCGCAGAGTCTGCACCAGGCAGCCGGTAAATCAAATAATAACTCTCAACAAGACTTCCCACCACGAGCAAAGCTAGAATCCATGATTTCAATCTCTCCTTCATGCCTCACTCCCCCTTTGCTCATTCAGAGGTAGCGTAAAGGTTACCTTGGAGCCTTCATTAAGCTCGGATTGCAGGGAAATAGAGCCTCCATGTGCTTTCACAATTTCCCGGGCAATGGAAAGACCGAGTCCGGTGCCTCCCATATTCCGTGAACGTGCCTTATCCACCCGATAAAAGCGTTCGAAGATCCGCTCGATGTCTTTCTTCGGAATACCAATCCCGGAATCACGTACAGAAATGGAGAGCATTCCATCCTCATTCTTCAAGGCTTCCAATTCAATCGTACCGCCTTCTGGCGTATATTTTAACGCATTCGAGACTAGATTCCCCAGCACTTGATCAATTTGATCCCGATCAAGCCATGCTGTGCTGACATCCCTACGAACCCTTGTGCTAATATCGATACGTTTCTGCCGAATCTGAAAAGAAAAACGGTCTGCTACATCCTCCAGCATCTCAGTAATATCAGTCTGCTGAATTCTGAGAAGTGCCTCTTTAGAATCCAGTCGCGAAAGATGCAGTAGATCTGTAACCAGACGAATCATACGCTCGGTTTCGTTACGAATAACCCCAACAAATCGAACCGCTAACTGCGGATCCTCCAGCGCTCCATCATCGAGTGCCTCCACATAGCTCTTAATCGTTGTAAGTGGTGTTCTTAGCTCATGCGAAACGTTCGCCACGAATTCTCGGCGTGATTCTTCCAGGTTTTCTTGCTCAGTTACATCCTGTAACACAGCAATGGTACCAGCAATCCCACCTTCACGGCGATGAATGGGAGTAAACGTCACTCTCACGATATTAGAATCTTCTCCACCCATATGTGTTAGATGAAGCATTGCGGATTGTGCGTTTCCTTTCGCCAAGGCGCCACTCTGCTCATAGTCAAGACCTAGCAGCTTGTCCAATGGAGCACCTTCAGGCAATGGACCTTCTGTTCCCAGCATAAGTGCTGCCCGAAGGTTCATAAGAATCACTACGCCATTCTCATCCGTGGCTACCACACCATCGCTCATGTTCGTCAGAATAGAGGTGAGCTTCTCCTTCTCCTCCTCATTCTGCGAGAGCGCCTCACGCAATCTTCCAGTCATATAATTGAATGCCTGACTGAGTTGTCCAATTTCATCGTTGCCCAGTACAGGCATTTTCCGATTGAAGCGGCCCTCTGCAACAGCTGTTGCATGCCTGGTCATTTCTTTAATCGGTTGTGTAATGGTGTGTGCAAGAATAACACATAAGACAACTGTCAGTGATAAGGCTAACAGCAAACCAGAGATGAATACACTGTTGATCCTGCCCATGGTTGCATATAAATCTTTCATGTCAGCAGCAATATAGATTGCCCCAACCACCTTATCACCGGAGAGCACCGGCTTGGCGACAACCTTTTTACGCACATTATCATCAGCAATAATATATTCTTCATTATCGCTGATCCCCTGCAAAGCACGATTCACTACGGTCTGAGTATTGCGCTGTCCGACATAGTCATTCTGCGAGGGTACGGAGGTGGTAATAATTTTGCCGCTGGCGTCAAGCACCTGAATCTCGGCCCCGTTAATATACAGATTATTGACCATGCCACGCAGACTTTCTACAGCCGTTTCCTCGTCCGCCGTTCCAGCCTCACTGCCAAATTTATCAGCAGTCAGGATTGACAGCATCTCAGCACGTGCCTTAAGATCCTTCGTGAAATTATCCGTTAACGAGTTCTTCATCGAGCTGACAAAATAGACTCCGATTAACTGCATAGCTATCAGAATCAGCAGTACATAAATAATAATAAGCTTGGCCTGAATTGTCCGGAAAAAGGACCACCATTTCATCACAGTCCTCCGCTTTTAGGGCTATGCATCAAATAGCCAAGTCCGCGCCGGGTATAAATATATTCCGGCTTGCTGGGATTCTCCTCAATTTTCTCTCTTAGACGACGGATCGTCACGTCTACGGTCCGCACATCACCGAAATACTCGAATCCCCACACAGCCTGCAATAAATGCTCCCGGGTCATCACCTTACCCGCATGTTTGATCATATAATAGAGCAGCTCATATTCACGATGCGTCAAATCAAGCGGTTCTCCGCCCTTGTATACCATATACATATCTGTATCAATAAATAGATCAAAATGATAAATCCCCTGCTTGCTCTCTGCAGGCTCACTCGTCACTCCCGTTGGTGACGGTTTGTGCTGTCTCCGCATTTGGGCTTTAACTCTGGCGAGCAGTTCTCGTGTACTAAAAGGTTTAGTTACATAGTCATCCGCACCAAGCTCCAGGCCAAGCACCTTATCAATCTCTCCGTCTTTGGCAGTAAGCATAATGATAGGAATGTCCAAGTGCGCAGAACGAACCTCACGACAAACATCCATCCCGTCCTTACCAGGCAGCATAAGATCAAGCAGCATAAGATCAGGCTTTTTGGACAATGCCAGTTCCACTGCACTGTTACCGTCAAAAGCACAAATAACCTCGTAGCCTTCTTTTTCTAAATTAAACTTCAATATATCAGCAATAGGCTGTTCATCGTCTACTACCAGAATCGTTCCCATCTGCATGTCTCAGCTTCACCTTCCTATCCCTACTTAAAGATCATTCCTTTATTTTAACATACCTGTCTTACCGTCACATCCTACGAAATAAGGAATCGTCCACCTCAGCCAAAGAAATTCCTTTACCATCATTTACATATCGTAAAAAAAATAAAAACTGCTCGATTAACATCGAGCAGTTGAGGTTAACGTATGAATTATTGCAAATACTTCATCGGATTTACTGCAGTGCCATTCTTCCGAATTTCAAAATGCAGATGCGTACCCGTCGAACGGCCCGTGCTTCCCATTACGCCAATCTTGGCGCCTTGCTCCAAGCGCTGTCCCGTAGAGACTGAGATGCTATTTAAGTGACCGTAATAAGTCTCGTATCCGTTACGGTGATCCACGATAACCACATTTCCATATCCACTCTTCACACCTGCAAAGACTACAGTTCCAGCATCAGAGGCTTTTATGGTTCGATTGCCAGATACCATATCTATCCCCTTATGGGCACGGCTCCAGCGTTCGCCGAAACTACTAGTAAGGGTTGCTCCGCTTACTGGCCAACTGAACATGCCAGTTCCTTCTCCAACAACCTTCGTTCCTCGATAAACAACTTCAGGTAGTGATGCTTTTATAACGGTCTGGCCCAACCATTCTTCTTGTACAACCATTCCGTTTTTCTTTGTTAACCGATACTGCATTTCTTTAAGGCCTGTTTGTCCTGGACGAACGACCTTGCTTTTGCCAGCCGGTAACTGGTCGCTTTTACGCACGATCACTTCAGGTTCTGTAACTACCTGCTCTGACACTTGCTCTACAGTAACCACTGTAACATCTGGCTGTGGTACCTTCAGCTTCAGCGTATCACCAATCTTCAACGTTAGCTCTTTCACATCAGGATTGTTACTATAAATCTCTTTTTGTGTAATTTCAAACCGTTTGGCAATCCCCGAAATCGTATCGCCCTCTTGAACGGTGTAGAGAAGCGGTGCTTCTTTACCCTCGGTAAGCGTCTTGACTGCTTCCTCCACATCCAACACTTTATTAGGATCTGTTTTTACAGGAACAATAGAGACCTCTTCAGTAATCTTAACTGACTCCACTTGCTTGGCAGCTTTTGTCTTTGCAGCATTTGAACTTGAGGCCGCTGTTCTTGTGAGCTTACTAGCTGTTGCTACTTCAGTTTGTGGAACATAGTGATTCTTTACCCCTTCAAGCACCGCATTTGCGGTCTCTTGATCCTTAACAATACCAACAGCCTTGCCATCTACCATTAATTGTACACCTACAGCATAGGCCTTCAGCATACCATCCAATTTATTAAGTGTAGCCTCACTATCAACTTCAGGCTTATACGCTTTCTGCTGTTTAATTGTAATGCCTTCTGTCTGAAGTACCATTGTTTTATCAGGATACTTGTCCTGATATTCCTGTTGCTTCTTATCGTACAGCTGATTAAGCTGTGCCTGATCGTTAAGTTTCCCGATCTCCTCGCCCTTCACCAACACTTGATAGTAGGTTTCAGTATTGGCCGCTACATACTTTTTCTCTGCACCAACCAACACAGTGGTTAGAAGTACTAGGCCAACAGCTCCAATAATCCAAGAGCGCCGAAATCTACGAGTACCTTTTTCTTGATGAAAGTGCGTGGAGTCGTGATCGAAATTGTGGCTCTGCACATCTACCCCGGATTCTGCTTTGTGGCTATCCTGCAGTTTCCCCATCCGGCGCATGAACTTAAATCTCTTCATGAAACTCTCCCTTTCAGTCCGCTCTGTCATCCGAGACGAGCGGCCAAGCTAGTTATACGATCTCGATTATATAGATTACGACCATGAATATTTCTGCATATCCTAGTTCTAAGTTCCTGCTTCTAATGGACCGTTCAAAAGGTTACAATTGGTTACAAAAAATTAACCCTTTGACATCCTTGTCTAATGTACCATAGCTGAGCGAAAAATTTCAACTTTACACATATAAAAAAACCCACGAAATATGCGGGTTTTTTGCGCAAATATGAAAATTTAACCTATTTCTTGTGTCTATAAATTGACAATTACTAGAACTACTGAAGCGATTCTGTAGTTGGTGTAAGCATTTTCATTATGCTCTCGTATTCATCAGGATCAACATATCTGGCAATGACTTGTTGTAATTCCTTAACCTCATCCTCCGTTAGTCCATCCT
This sequence comes from Paenibacillus sp. RS8, assembly GCF_041956825.1. Lineage (NCBI taxonomy): Bacteria > Bacillati > Bacillota > Bacilli > Caryophanales > Paenibacillaceae > Paenibacillus > Paenibacillus sp. RS8. The sequence continues at coordinate 1,498,137 of NZ_CP168131.1, forward strand.
CCATCGCCGTAGAGATTTTCTGCATCTCATCCTGCGGTAGTTTGGACATCAAAATATTGAATATATTTACCTTCTCCGCTGAAGGGAGATTATCTTTAAAGTCACCTAATGCCTCCGGTGTCATCACCAATTTCTGGTCCTCTGAACTTCCACTCTGGTTTTCATTAGTAGAGGACTCATTTGAGGCTTGTCCCATAACCGGTAAAGCATCTTCGGGTGCTTTTTCCTCCACAGGTTCTCCTTTTTCTTTTGCCGGTGTATCCTTACTATTATCTTTATCCTTATTTACCGTACTGCCTGTCGTCGCTTCTTTATTCGTTTTAGTGGTGTTCGTTTGGCTATCCATGCCAATAATACTCTTGATCATCCCGCCTAAACCTGGGCCTGGACTATCCACTTTAATATCGAAGCTTGCCAGCACCGATTGAATATAAGCATTTACAACCACGCCCGTGGTTAGAATTGAAAGTGTACTTGCGAGTACTACAATTAGGCATACACCCAGTGCACGCTTCACAATCTTCATCTTCGTCTCTCCTCTCACCTATGTTCAAGTCTATCCGGTAGATAATATCCATATTTTTCTATACCTCCAGTATTGACTAGAACCAGCTGCGGGAAACATACGAGTAACAGTAAACATAAAAAAAGAGACCTCTCTCGAGGCCTCTTATAAATGACTATGTTGCTTAGATATAAATTGGCATTACTTGATTCGTCTGCTCACGGTTACGGCCTACTGAGAAGATGGCAATCGGAATTCCTGTAAGCTCAGACACACGCTCAACATATCTGCGTGTATTGGCTGGCAGATCGTCCAATGTTTTTGCAGAAGTAATATCTTCACTCCAACCTGGAAGCTCCTCATATACCGCTTCACATTCTGCCAGCATTTTAAGGCTAGCTGGGTAATGCGTGATTACTTCACCACGGTATTTGTAGCCTGTACAGATCTTCACAGTCTCAAGTCCGCTGAGTACATCCAGCGAGTTAAGAGACAAGCCTGTAATTCCACTTACACGGCGAGCGTGACTTACAACAACACTGTCGAACCAACCTACACGGCGAGCACGTCCAGTAACTGTGCCATATTCATGACCCGTTTCGCGGATATAGTCTCCAGTTGCATCATTCAGTTCTGTAGGGAACGGGCCATCTCCAACACGAGTGGTGTAGGCTTTAGCAACCCCGATAACTTGTTTAATCTTGGAAGGTCCAACGCCAGAACCTATGCATACTCCACCTGCAGATGGGTTAGAAGAAGTTACAAACGGATACGTACCTTGATCGATATCAAGCATTACCCCTTGTGCACCTTCAAACAATACTTTGCGGTCTGCATCAATAGCTTCATTAAGAATAACCGACGTGTCTGTCACATAGTTACGCAGTACTTCCGCATATTCTAGGTACTGGGTCAGGATCTCTTCAACATTAAGAGCTTCCGCGCCATATACTTGAGTAATCACTTGGTTCTTCTCTTCCATTAAGTGACGGAGTCTCAATTCGAATTCCTCAGCGTCCATCAGGTCAGCAATACGGATACCGTTACGCGCAGCCTTATCCATGTAACAAGGACCGATACCTTTGCGTGTTGTACCAATCTTGTTCGGACCCTTGCGGTCTTCTTCTAGAGCATCCAGTACCATGTGATAAGGCATAATAACGTGAGCCCGGTCGCTGATCACTAAGTTCTTAGTGTCAAAACCGTTCTCGTGAATATAATTAATTTCTTGGATCAAGGCAGCTGGATTAATAACCATCCCGTTACCAATTACACAAGTCTTTTCTTTATAAAATACACCAGAAGGGATTAAGCTGAGCTTAAACTTCTCACCGTCAATCAGAATCGTGTGACCGGCATTATTGCCCCCTTGATAACGGGCAACCACATCTGCACTTTCCGCTAGAAAGTCAGTGATTTTCCCTTTACCTTCGTCTCCCCATTGTGTTCCCACGACGACTACCGTTGACATGTTCATTCCTCCGTAGGTGCTAGCCAGCACCATTATTTTTCATAATATGGGCCCTGTACGTCATTCTTATGTACGTAGCCCTCCGGACTCCAAGCGGATTTACCCACTAAAGGACAATACTCAGTGTAACAGCCGTTTTTTTCAAAGTCAAATAAAACGAACGATTACACAAAGAAATGTGCAATCGTTCGGATATCATACATGACAGGTTAACCAGCAAATGGTTCTGCATGTGCTCGCTCGTAGTTAACGAACTTGTTGAAATTTTTGAGGAAGACAAGCTCTACTGTCCCAACGGGACCATTACGCTGTTTAGCTATAATAATTTCAATAATATTTTTCTTCTCAGTGTCCTGATTGTAATAGTCGTCACGATACAGGAACGCAACAATGTCGGCATCCTGCTCGATAGAACCGGATTCACGCAAGTCACTCATCATTGGTCGTTTATCCTGACGCTGCTCTACACCCCGGCTAAGCTGTGACAGGGCGATAACCGGCACGTCCAATTCACGGGCAATCTGCTTCAGTGTACGGGATATATCCGATACTTCCTGTTGCCGGTTTTCCCCGCCTTTACCGCGGCCCTGAATGAGCTGCAAGTAGTCAATGACGATCATCCCGAGGCCCTTTTCCTTCTTGAGCCTTCGACATTTCGCACGAATATCCGTTACAGTAATCCCTGCTGTATCATCGATATAAATCTCCGCCTCCGATAGGGACTGAATGCCCATAGTCAGCTTCGACCAATCATCATCACTCTTAAAGTCACCGGTACGCATAGTATTCGCATCCAGATTAGCTTCGGCACAAATCATCCGTTGTACTAGCTGCGGTGCAGACATTTCCAGACTAAATATGGCAACCGTCTCTTTGGCACGCACTGCCACATTCTGAGCAATATTTAGCGCGAATGCTGTCTTACCTACAGAAGGACGGGCTGCAACAATGATCAAATCATTGCGCTGGAATCCATTAGTCATATGGTCTAAATCCACAAATCCCGTTGGAATACCTGACATGCCGCCCTTATCTTTATTCTGATGAAGGAGTTCAACCTTATCAAATACTTCCATCAAAACATCGCGGATTGCGATAAATCCACTGCCGCTGCGCCGGTTAGAGATTTCAAGAATTCGCCGTTCTGCATCACTCAGCATATCGGCAACATCTTCGCCACCCGTGTAACCCTCGCTCACGATCTGCGTCGCTGTACGAATCAAACGCCGTAGCATAGCCTTTTCTTCAATAATCTGCGCGTAGTATTCTACGTTGGCCGCAGTAGGCACAGCATGCGCCAGCTTAGCTAAGTAGCTAACACCGCCAATATCTTCAAGCTCTCCCTTGTCCTGCAGTCTTGAGGTAAGCGTAACAAGATCAATCGGCTGGCTCTCTTCTCCGAGCTGCACCATCGCCTCAAAAATCATTTGATGCGCTTTATCGTAGAAGTCTTCGGTATTCACCCGTTCCATTGCAGTAATGAGCGCTTCATCCTGCAACAGAACAGCACCGATTACCGCTTGCTCCGCCTCAAGATTCTGCGGGGGAACCCGATCGAAAAAGAGATCTCCACCCATTTTACTCCTCCGTTACCTGAACCTTAAGGGTAGCCTTTACTTCAGTGTGTAGTTTTATACTTACTTGGAAGACTCCCAAATGGCGAATCGGTTCACCTAGCTCAATCTTGCGCTTATCGATGGAAATGCCTTGAGTGGAAGATAGCGTTTCAGCAATTTGTTTGCTCGTGATTGCGCCGAATAGACGGCCGCCTTCACCTGCTTTTGCCTTCATAGTAAGGGTAAGCTCATCTATCTTCTTGCCCAGTTGCTGTGCTTCTTCTTTTTCGTTATCTTTACGGCGTTGTTCAGCTGCTGCTTGATTCTCAAGCGTCTTCACATTGCCTTCCGTTGCCGGACGAACTAATCCACGTGGTAATAGGAAGTTCGAAGCATAACCTTCGGATACCTCTTTAACCTGACCTTTTTTACCTTGACCCTTAACATCTTTTATGAAAATGACCTTCATTCGAATAAACCCTCTTTCGATTCGATTTCAGCCAGCACTTTCAGCAGTCTGGCTTCTGCTTCTTTACATGTTCCTTCTAGCTGTACCGCGGCGTTCGATAGATGCCCACCGCCACCCATTTTTTCCATCACGACCTGTACATTCATACGCCCAAGTGATCGAGCACTAATGCTTATCAGGCCGTCTGGTCGCTCACTAATGACAAATGAAGCGACTACGTTCGTCATTCCAAGCAGCGTATCCGCTGTCTGAGCGATAAGCAGCTGCGGAATCTTCATACCTGGTGCCGTAACCACCAATGCGATTTGATCATAAATCATACGCGCATGCTTGATAATTTCGGCTTTTGAAATATACTCCTGTAAGTCCTCCTTCAGCATACGCTGAATAAGAACGGTATCCGCACCATTTCGGCGCAGAAATCCTGCAGCTTCAAATGTACGGGAGCCTGTATGCAATGCAAAGTGCTTCGTATCTACAGTAATTCCCGCTAAGAGCATTGTAGCATCCAATGGACTAATCTTTACCTTCTCATGGATATATTGAAGCAACTCTGTCACTAGCTCACAGGTTGATGAAGCATAAGGCTCTAAATAGACTAATACAGCATCGTTGATGAACTCTTCACCTCTACGGTGATGATCCACCACAACAATTCTACTAGCATATTGCACAAGCCGCGGTTCCATTGTCATTGACGCCTTATGGGTGTCCACAACAATAAGCAATGTATGCTCCGTCATTACTTGTAAGGATTGCTCCGTTGTGATGAATGACTTAAACAACTCATCATCTTTCCGAATCTGCTCCATCATGTTCGTTATGGAAGGATTAGGAGTTTCCATCACAATGCTGGCCTCTACATTATACATCTGTGCGGCCCTTAGAAGGCCAATCGCAGCGCCAACAGCATCGATATCTGGAGTCCGGTGCCCAAGGATCAGCACACGGTCGCTCTCCTGCATCAGATCACGCAGCGCATGTGCAATGACTCTTGCACGCACTCGTGTGCGCTTCTCGGCGGCATTACTCTTTCCACCGTAGAAAGATAACCTCTGACCTGCTTTTACAGCAGCCTGATCTCCACCTCTGCCGAGCGCCATATCCAGACTGGATTGCGCCAGAGCGCCTAGCTCGCTTGCAGAGTCTGCTCCAAATGCCATGCCAATACTCAGTGTCATGGGAACCTTAAGGTCGGCGGTCATTTCCCTAATCTCATCGAGAATAACGAATCGACTTTCTTCCAGCGCTTGCAGGCTACGATGATTAAGCAGCATTAGATAACGTTCAGAAGACAGACGACGCAGGTAAACATCAAACTGTTTACTCCATTCGGTGATCTCACTTGCTACCTTAGCAATCAGAGAAGTACGCTGTTGATCATCCATTCCTTGAGCAGATTCATCTAGATTATCCATCATCACTATACCGATCGCCAGCTTCTCATCCTCATAACGTTCACGTAGCACCACAAGCTCAGTAATGTCATACATGTATAGAATACGTTCACTTGGAATAATTACGGCTTGATAATATCGTTCATCCACAGTGAGCTCAAGGCGAGTGTCGTGCAATACACCTTCTTTGAGGACATCCCGTTTTCCTGTTACATTCGTCGTAAAAAAAGACTGCATATCTGGCAGTAATTCCTGCAGTGGTTCACCAACTAAAGACTTGCGTGCAAAAACATCACCGGCATAGCGGTTATTCCATTCTACTGTTCGATCCTCGCTAAACAGAATGATTCCGAGGGGCAGCATGCTAACTGCTTCTCCCTCCACCCGCTTAATACGAAAAGTTAATCCATTTATATATTCCACCAAATTACGGCGGAACGTAATCTCCGTCTTCAGCATATAGAAGCATAATGTACCTGCCAGAAACAGGCTAACGACCCCTAGTGCCCAATTATAAATACTAACAATTATAATAAGGGCCAACAGCAGCATGAACGCCCATACGGTATGATAGCCGTGCCAGCGTCTTTGCAGAAATTTAGGCATGAACTCTCACCCTATCGTTTCGATTTCGTCACATACTCCCGCAGTGGGAAAGCAAGATCAATAATACCAATAATGCGTAGCGGCGGTAGTAAAATGACCGGAATTGCTAGCAGAATAGCAGCCATCTTGTTCCATTTGCGTTCATGCGCCAGGAAGAAGAAGAATCCAATCGCCTGAATCATAAAGCCAATTCGCAGCAACGGCAGCAGATTGGCAGAAATCATGAGGATGTAATTATTCTCCGATCCTGCGAAGAAGAGCTGAAGAACCACACCAATCAAATAATACCAAATAAACGATCTAGAAAGTCTCCACTCACGAGCAGGCTTCATCTTAGGCGCTGCATAATTCATACTGTTCAAAATCGGACGGACAATAGAATGCGTAATGACAGCTATCATGAAAGAGCTTACGATTAGAGTCATCGGGATCATTTGAACCGTCATATGACTTAGCTTGTTTACATCCTCAGTCGTAAACCCAAGATCAGTAAACAGTGGATTAGCGGTACCGAGATCAGACAGAGGTGAGTTAACCATCTGTAGCACATCGTTCACATAGTTAGACAGATCAAAATTAAATAACGCCGTACCGAGTAATAAGAGTAACAAGAATTCTCCAAGAATTGTAACTGTACCCGCAATCACGGTAGACATTGCTGAGGCATGTCTTTTATACCAACGTCCCATAACCAGAGCAGGTATTAAGAAATACGCCGCGATCAGCACATAAATAGGTGTAATCAGACCAACGATCAGCAACACCGGTAATACGTGTAGAACGAATTGTTTGGTGTTCAGCGTAGTGAATAACACTACTGCCGGAACAATCATAAATAAGGTAGTGATGATGAGCAGTGGAGTCGTTAAACTAAGCAGCAAAAGTAAGTATGCTACACTCCAAGCCACAGATGACCAGCGAAATTTCAACAGTATTCACCTCTTACGCATATGTTCTTCTAAAGCAGATATATCTTGATACCATTCTTCCAACTGATGCCCTTCCTGCTTATGCTTTCTGAGCTTCTCGAGTAGCAAGTCATCTAACTGACGATAAGGAATCCCTAGTCTGCGGCCCAATATATAAGAGCTCATAATCAAACTAGCCAGGCTGTCACCCACACGGGTAGTACTGCCTTCCCATAACGCTTTAAATAACCGTGAAACTTGGTCAATCACTTCTGTTTTTAACCATTCAATTACCTTAGCGCGTTTAGCTACATCTAGATCCTTCGGCACATTGGACACGTCTCTCTACCTCCGGCAAAAAGCTTTATTCTCCATTATAGCATAAAAAATTCCGTGTCACACAAGGCGCCCCGCGCACCTTAAGTATGCTTCAACAAGGGCCGAACTAATACTTCTAACCTTTTTAAAAAAAGACCTGTTTTCCGTTATCGCCGGAAATACAGGCCTTGTTCCGATTGCTTCTATTACCGCGAATAAATTGGGCTATAATGACTCTTGTGATTGTTTTGATACAAATTTCTCACAATATTCTATGACTTGACTCCGGCGAACAATACCAATAAACCGGTTCATATCATCGACTACAGGAACAAAGTTCTGTACCTTAGCCAAATTAATCAGATCTTCCATATCCGCATCAATCGAGACAGGTCTGTTATTCATCCTTAACGGCAAATCTTTAAGTAAGAATTTTGAAGCGTTCTCGAAAGTAACCTTGCCCTCGGATTCCTTCATATACCAGAGCAGATCACCCTCTGTAACCGTGCCAGCATATTCTCCATTTCGGTTCAGAATAGGGACAGCAGTGTAACGGTGGAACTCCATCCTCTCCAGCGTTTGGCGTAGCGTTGAATCGATCGTTACGCAAGCGACTTCCTGTTTCGGAAGTAAAAAAAATGCAATATTCATCTCTTGATCCTCCTCAAAGAGTTCCGAAGGAATTACGGTTCTTTAGCTTCCTCTTACTGCCATGCAAAATTATTAATACGTGACAGCTTAATAATAGTTCCAATACATTATAGCATGAAGACAGTAAGCAGCAGCCATGAGAATGTAAATGGCTGCTGCAATTATTTATATGAGTTTAATTTCCACTTTAGAATTATTGCGTAACTGCCGTTGCTTTAGGTTCCAGTGCATTACTTGCTTTTCCAGGTTCGATTAGTTGATCTATAGGTGTTGCTGCATTCATCCAGTTGTCAATCATCGCCTTAGCTTCACTCAGATCCTCTTCATCAACGATATCATAATAAATACCATCCATACGTTTACCTTCGCCCATAACTGTGAAGCTGGAGATATCCATCCCTTTTCCGCCCATGAATTTCTTAGCTAGGCTAATAATCATCGAAGGCTCTATATCGGTCTTGAAGTTATCCCCCATAATATCAAGCAGTTTTGGAATGTTGCCAATTTGGCTGATCGATAACATTTTATTAGCCACAACATCAATAAAAACTTGTTGGCGCTTGGTGCGGTTAAAGTCACTATCCTCACGATAACGCGTATAATTCAGCGCTTCTTGTCCGTTATAAAGCGATTTTCCAGCTTCAATTGTAAACTTTTCATGATCCTTACCTTTGTTCACAATGTCTTTCTTAATCGGCAGTGGAACGCCTCCAATAGCATCTACAGCATCCTTGAGTCCTTGGAAGTTGATTGTGGCATAATATTGAATATCATGACCAAGCAGCGCTTCTAGAGAATCCTTGGCCATTTGTTGCCCCCCAAAAGCATAGGCATGTGTAATCTTATCCTTTTTATTATCCTTATGGCCTATAATTTCCGTATACGTATCACGCGGAATAGAAATAAGCAGGATCTTATAATCCTCTGGGCGAACAACAGCGTACATCATGGTATCCGAACGTGCGGTTTCATTTTCGCGTTGATCGGTACCTAGCAGCATAATTGAGAACGGATCGCTTTTGTACACAACCGGTTCTGGCTTAACCTTGTTATCATCCTTAAGTGGCTGGTAAGATTCTTCCTTTAGCTTAGTTTCAACCCGATCAGACAAAAAGAGGTCGAAGGCTAATACAGCCAAGGAATTACGAAACAGAAAGCCTCCCGCTATAATAACAACAAGAACGATGAGGGCGATATATCTTTTCTTTATTTTTTTCATCTTTGATTCCTTCTTTATTGTAGAATAATTGCTTGCCTTATATATAATGCTCCCTGATCTTCATCAGGCAGTCATGTCTTTATTTCTCACAGCGATCGGCTATCCCTTATTCCATTATCTTATTGTCCCCCCATTCAGGAAATTCAGGTCATTCAAAATTATAGAAAAAAATTTTTTGCGGTCCTAAAAATAATGTGGAGTAAAACAATATTTCTATTGTAATCACTAAATGGATAAAAAGAAACAACAAATAACGACATGAATAGGGAAAAAGCCCCAAACCAAGTAATATATACTGGTATGGCGCTCCAACATTAATTCCTAATTTTGAGCGGTTGTATCATATGTTTAACCCTATCTCCAGATTGCAAACCGCGGAAGAACCCATAATCAAATAATTTTGCTGCCCCTTCAAAACGGCTCTCATAAGTTTTTGCCCCCATAACAACTGCAATAAGCCTATGGCCATCCCGCTGGGCTGAGCCTGCAATGCAGTATCCTGCCCGGTTATCATGCCCAGTCTTTAAGCCATCTGTACCCTCATAAGCGTAAATACCACCCATAGCTGGAAGCATGAAATTACTGTTACTTACATATAGACCTTTATCCTTCAAATGCATTTGAGTACGGCTAGAAATATCAAGAATATCCGGATGATGATAGATTAGTGCGGCAGCCAATTTGGCGGTGTCCCGAGCTGTCATCATAGTCTCACCGCTGATATGCACATTGGGAGCAGTAAAACCAAGATCCTTACCCGATAGTCCCGTTGAGTTGGTAAATATTGTGTTGGAAGATAATCCTAGACTACGTGCCTTTTCGTTCATCATTAGCACAAATGAAGCTTCTGAGCCAGCCATATACTCTGCCAATGCAACAGTAGCATCGTTAGCAGAATAAATGGTCATTCCCTCAAATAGTTCCCTTATGGTATAGAATTCTCCACGCTTCAATGAGAGACTTGTGCCACCCATTTTACTTGCGAAATCACTAATTGTAACCCTATCTTCCCATCTAATCATTCCAGAGGAGATTTGATCCAGCACAATCATTTCTGTCATTAATTTAGACACACTGGCCGGTGGCATGGGTACATCACCGTTTATATCCACCCATATATCTCCGGTATCCATATCTAAAAGCACTGCTGATTCCGCATCAATATTCGGTTTAAAACCAAGCCCAGTTGGCCTCCACACCACAAGCAAGACAACGACTAAAACAGCTGCAATTGTCCCCACTATTATCCGTCTTTTCATCGTCGTCATCCTCCATACTATATATGACGAATGAAACTACAATTTGATTTCACTTTTCACAAAAAATTTTTATTTTATTTTTCGTCCTCTTCCTTAATCCACCATTTATAAGGATCAATAATCGTACTTATAGAGTTCACACGAACGCCTTGTAGGCGCTTATTTACTGGAACAATAGCCTTTCGTTCAGCAAAAAAGATCATAGGCACTTCTTCATTAACTAGCTTCTGCCACTCATAATATATTTCTTTGCGATAATCCATATCATATGCCTTCATACTTACGCCTTCACGAATCAGCTCTTCATTACGCTCCGAAGACCAACGCGGATAGTTCCACAGATCATTTTCTCTCCATAGACCCGTAGGATCAGGATCACTCGCCAGCCCCCATACTCCGTAAAATAGTTCGATCGACGGATCGTCGGCTTCCACTGCGTCGTAGAAGGTGTGGAATTCCTTTAATGCTCCGCCGTTTAGCTGTACATCGAGTCCAACATCACGCCAATTTCTTAAAATGGCATTCGTACGCAGCTCTGCTGTTTGGCTGCCCAGCATAGAATCAAAATGAATCATCAGCTTTTGGCCCTTCGGATCTTCCCGTAATCCATCACCGTCTACATCCAAAAAACCAGCATCATCCAGCAGTTCCTTAGCCTTTGCAGGATTATATAGATAAGCATTAATCTGATTATCAGGAATCTTTGCCCAACTTGTACTAGATATTGGAGTCTCTACAGGTTCAGCCAGACCGTGGGAATATGCTTTTATGATCCCTTCACGATCTAGAGCATAGTACATAGCTTGGCGTAACCTTTTATCTTCAAATTTAGGGTTATCCATTACGATGGTCTCGGTTTCAGTATCCCAATGTCCGAATTTAAAACCAATATATTCATAGCCTAGCTCAGCAGTTTGCAAGATATTTACATTCTCCAATTTATTTAGCTCTTCATAAGCATCCCTAGGGGCTGACTCTATATCAATTTCTCCTGTTTGAAAACGTTCGGCCACTTCCCTATCGTCAAAAGCCTTATACACTACGCCTTCCAATAGCGCCTTACCTTTATAGTATTGATCAAAACGTTTCATTTCTACCCTCTCACCAGGCTGAATAAGTTCAACTTCAAAAGGGCCAATCCCAATAGGAGATTTTCGCATCTGGTCACTCTCGGGCATATCTTTAACAGCGATTCCAGTATAGTATTTCTTATTCATCGGATAAGGCCATAGACTATCGATAGTGTTTACCCGTGCAGCAGTTACAGTTATTTTCAAAGTATAGGGATCTATAACCTTCAAGCCGGATATAGCCTTCGCTTCTTTCTTATGATAGGCTTCTGCACCCTGAATCATTTCAACACTATAATAACGCGAGCCCGTATAATCTGGATCAGCGATAGTTTCAATCGCAAATTTCCAATCCTCGACCGTTAATTCATCACCGTTGTGCCAACGGATTCCCGGTTTGATTTTAAAGGTAAATACTTTATGATCGTCAGATTCCTGCCAAGAAGCGATATTAGGAACCGTTAATAGATCATCATTTACGCTAAACATCGGCTCAGTAATAAACTCTAACACATGAAAATCATCTTCACCTTCATAAAATGCAGGCTCAAACAAGCCCGTAAACGGTGAGGAGAATCCGTAAGTAATTACTCCACCAGCTTGTGGCTTATCCTCTACCAAATTATGTCGAAAAGATAATGAATTACTGCTGGAAGTTGCTCTACTACATGCTGACAATAGGGTCGCCATCACAAGCAGCATAAACAACAACCTGCACATCTTCTTATTATTCATGTGTTTCTTCCCTTCTCTAGTTGAACGTATATCTACATATATCTACATATAAGCTACGGTATATAAATATTTTTACTGTAACAAAGTTTTATGGCGGTTACAATAACTTCTAAGCTATAGGCCTTTACTCCTGCTTGAATTTCATATTTTCGTTGTATTAATAAAAAAAGACCTGCCTCGCGGACAGATCTTCATTGCATTTATTCTTCATCCTTATGCGTAATTCTCAAGCCTTCAACATGTTTACGCTGCATCAATTTGCGCTTTTTACGAGTATCCTTACTCTCAAAAATAATATCAAAGTCATATTCCTCCGGATATAGCTCTTCTTTTGAAAGGTAAGGCTTCAACCGCTTATGATTAATTTTCATTTTTTGCTTCTGAATCATTACTCCAACCATACCTAAATGATCTCGCTTCTCGTATACGATTCCTGTCCGGCCCAGTGATGTTACAACAACTGCATCTCCAATTTCAAAATCGACCAGCTTCTCCTTACTGCGGATGGATGGAGTAGCCTCTTCTTCTGCGTTTTCATGTACCTCTACTGTTGCTACAGCGTTTCTCGGCTCTTCCTCTTTGCTGAACAGACTGCCCCATGCCTCCCCGCTGCCTTTCTGCAGCCTTTGTTGCTGCGCCTCTACAATTTCCCATGATCGTTTGATAACACTGTCCTGTATACCTAGCTTTTTAGCGATTTGCAGAGCATAACTCTCCCCCGCTTCCCCGATAGTCAAGCGATACAACGGTTGCAACGTCTCTTTGTCGAATTCCATTCGTGCATTTTGAAAGCCAGTCGTTGCGGCTGCGAAGGCTTTTAGCTCATTAAAATGTGTCGTAACGATAATATTCGCGCCTTTACGGCTCAGCTCTTCCAGAATCGCGATAGAGAGCGCAATGCCTTCCCCTGGGTCTGTACCAGCCGCCAGCTCATCAATGAGCAGCAGCACCCCTTTAGATGCATCTCTCAGCATTCCCTCAATACTCTTCATTTGCGCCGAGAACGTACTAAGTGATTGTGCCAGACTTTGTCCGTCGCCGATTACACTGATCACGTCCGAAAAAACAGTGAACTCGCTTCCCTCCTCAACCGGAATCAACAGCCCTGATTGAGCCATGATCGTCAGCAATCCCAGAGTCTTTAAAACCACAGTTTTCCCACCTGTATTTGGTCCTGTAATAATCAGTGATTTATAACCCCTCCCAATTTCTAGATTGATCGGAATCATATCCTTCAGCATGGGATGCCTACCACCGTTCATCTTTAAAAAGCCTTTGGCATTCAGCGTGACAGCAGATGCTCCCAGCGTTCGTGCGTATTTAGCTTTGGCAAAAATAAAATCATACGTGCCCGTAACCTCGATATTAAGGCGCAGTGTGGTCTGTTCCTGCTCTACCATACTAGTCAGCATACTAAGGATTACAGCTTCTTCTCGCGCCTCTTCTCCTAACAACAAATCAAGCTCAATCTGGAGGGAAGCAATCTCGTCCGGTTCGATAAAGACCGTCTGTCCGCTTGTGGATTGATCAAGTACCGATCCCTTTATTTGCTTATGATATTCCCGTTTTACGGGGATAACGTAACGCCCGCCTCGCTGACTATAAATATTCTCCTGTAAAATCGATTGATGGCGTGACATAATCCCGTCGATTTTTTTATGAAGACGTTCTTTAGCCACTACGATCCGCTTACGAACACGCTCTAGCCCCTTACTTGCTCCATCATCAATTGCACCAAAACGGATACAGCGATCAATAGCCTCTCTCACATGATTTAATTCCATCAACGAAGAGGCATATGCAGCAATTCGTGGAGTGCTTTGCTCTTTAGAGGCCATATATTTGCGCAGTTGACTACAGCTCTTTTAAGAAATGTAGCAACTGCTGTGAAGTCTTGCTCATTGTACAAATATCCAGTCCCCATTAATGACATGATCCACTCAATCCCTTCTAATGAAGGAATCGGTACACTTGATCCTCGTTCCAGCAGTTCCTTAGCTTCAGAAGTTTCCTCGATTGCTCTTTGAATCGTCGGTAAATAAGTCATTGGCATAAGCTCTTCAACAGCTTTCTTTCCCACATAAGAAACTGCGTGACGGGCAAGCTCAGTTTTAATAATCTCGTATTCCAATGTGTTTAGACTTTGTAAGTTCACAGCAAATCCTCCTTCAAATCTCTATTGGTTTGGACCTAATTCTCCCTAACGCAAAGAAGGACAAAGAATGCCACTATGGCAGTCCTTGCCCTTCTTTTTAAACTGATGCCTCCTATCGTTCTAAGGCCCTTAAATGTAGCAGGTGCCGAAAAACAAAAAAACCGTGCAATAAGAGCACGGTTAATTACAAAGAGAACAACAGCCGTAAAGAGGCCATTTGACGCTTCGTGTGTTCTTAACTAAATCATCCACTCGTAAGGAACAACAGACTGCTGCGTAATACGAACTCAAATAGAGCACGTAATCGCCTCATGACGAGCCTGCTAAAGCCTTCCTAATCAAGTGTTATGAAATTGCTAGTTAAGAACGGTCACCAACATCAAAATTTCCCCTTTAGTTATAGGATAGCTGTAATTTAACACATTACGGTTCCATCGTCAAATCGGTGAATACCCAAATCATTCAATTTCATGCTATCCCTCTAATCGTGCTCTCATTTCTATGTACAAAAAAAGCAGTCGGTTTCCCGACTGCTTTTATATAACGTCCTATTCCGTTGTGTAAGGAAGCAACGCGATTTGACGCGAGCGTTTTACAGCAATGGTAAGAGCACGTTGGTATTTTGCACTTGTACCTGTTACACGACGTGGCAAAATCTTTCCACGTTCGCTGATGAACTTCTTAAGAAGTTCGGTATCTTTATAATCAATGTGAGTAATCTTGTTCACAGTGAAAAAGCAAACTTTTTTACGCTTGTTGCGTCCACCACGACGTGCCGGTCTTTTGTCGTTGTCGGCGCCTTCTCTTGGTTTAAAAGCCATATTCTTTTCAGTCCTTCCTAATTAAAATGGCAAATCATCATCCGATATATCAATCGGTTTACCATCGCCCGAAAAAGGATCTTGAGTATTGTTGTTACGCGAGAAATTATTGTTGTTATTTCCGCGTCCAGCGTTACCACCGCCACCATATGCTGGTTCTTCAGGCATACTACTTGCACCACTTGAAGTATTTCCACCTTCACGGCTCTGTGAAGATTCCAGGAAACGAACATTATCAGCAATAACTTCAGTTACGTATACACGTTTGCCTTCGTTATTCTCATAATTCCGCACTTGGATGCGTCCTTCAACTGCTGTCAGACGACCTTTGCGCAAGTAATTGGCACAGGTTTCTGCTAGCTGTCTCCAGGTTACAACCGGGATGAAGTCTGCCTCACGTTCACCGTTCTGGCCCGTAAAGTTACGATCTACGGCTAGCGTAAATTGCGTTACGGCAACACCAGCGGGAGTATAACGAAGTTCCGGGTCACGGGTCAACCGTCCGATCAAAATGATACGGTTCAACAATTCTGGTCCCCTCCTTTAGAGCGATTCATTACAAAGCTTGTCAAGATCTTAAGCAACGTCGTTCGTAATGAGATAACGAATAACTTCGTCAGAAATCTTCATAAGACGTTCTAATTCAGTAACTACTGCAGGTTCTGCATTGAAGTTAACCAAAACATAAACGCCATCACGGAATTTCTTGATCTCATACGCAAGACGGCGTTTACCTTGCACTTCGTGCTTTGTAATTTCCCCGCCATTGGAGATGATGCCTTGGAATTTATCGACTGCTGCTTGAACGGCTTCTTGTTCAATGTCAGGACGAATAATGTACATCACTTCATATTTGCGCATAATTTTCACCTCCTTATGGTCTGAGGCCCCTAATCACGTCAGGAGCAAGGAACGAGCACAAACATAGACTCGCACCTGATTAATATACCAAAATGAACAGCAGAGTGCAAGCAATATTAATACAGGACAACCGTTCAACCTCTTTTTACATGAAAAAATCACTACCTGCGCACAATAATTACGAATTCATCTACACTAAAAAAGGAGGAATAATGATGGGTGAGAAAACGGAATATGAAGAAGGCGACAAAGCCCCTAATCCAGGTATGTACACAGAGGTAGGCGAAGCGCGAAGCTTCCATACTGAAATTTCGAATCCACAACACATCAAGATGGAAAAAGGGGATACCTTCCCTGAGACCACCAACAAAAATCGGAAGTGGAAAAAGGTCGAGAAAGCACGCGTACATTAATTCAAGCCTAAACACCTTCGACTTATATTTTTAAAATCCATGTGTATAAAAAAAGCAACACTGCACATACTATTCTCAGGCAGTACAAAAGAGAGGTGTGGTTCCGTTGGCCGTCGTAGACGAACACAATCACAGGAGATCTGATTCAGCATCTAATGTAAGCTGGGAAGAGTAGTGGGTTATTGCCTTAAAAAAGCATTAGCCTCAGCAAAGCCTAAATCACTTTAGTCGCTATAAACAGAGAAATTCCAAACATCATTGATGTACTGCCTCCTGAAGAAGGACCCGAAAGGGCCCTTCTTTTTGCATTGCAAATTGGGCTATCATAGGACACAAAAAAACCTCCGTTACAGGAACGAAGGATTCATTAAATGTTATATTATGCTGAAGTGGCGGAGAGGGTGGGATTCGAACCCACGCACGCTTTGACACGCCTAACTGATTTCGAGTCAGCCCCCTTGGGCCTCTTGGGTACCTCTCCGCAGCAAAAATAATTGTATCATGCAGACATGCCATTTGCAAGCTTATTTATTGTCTGTATTTTCCTCCACAGAGCGTAGTACCTTCTTCATATTCTTCTCGAATTTGGCACGGGGAATCAGAACACTATGCTGACAGCCTGTACACTTAATTCGGATATCCATCCCCATACGAATAATTTCCATTTCATTTGATCCACAAGGATGTTGCTTCTTCATCTGCACTATATCCCCAAGCTGAAAAACTTTACGTTCCACTATTCTTCCCCCTCTTCTCCTTCTTGTGTAGCTGCGATTTGCCGTCTTGATCCAGTGTTTAGCGATTCTGTTACTTCTCGTGCATTTTCTGTTTTTGCAAGATCTATTTCAGCCTTCGCCTCTGCTTCTGCTTTCTTACGTGCTTCCTCTCCAGCTTGAGCCTGCTCCAGCATGCTCTGTTTCTCTAATGCTTGTTTTATATCGTTTTGAATCTGTCTTTCCGCCGCATCTCTTGCATTAGGTGCACAGCTGGCTGCTATGCGTATTACATATTCCGAAGTGCTCATGGACTGTATACCGAGCACATTAGGGTAAGCAAGCACATTTGAGTTACGTTCATCTATGCCCTTTAGGGCCTCTCCAATTAATCCTAATGTGGCTTCCAAGCTTCGCTCCATTTTTACAGGAACATCGACTACAGCCAAAGCATTGGCAAGAGAATAGTTAGTCACATTCGTAATTAAGCCATTTGGGATAATAAATACCTCGCCGGTAGCGCTAAGTAATCTTGTTGTTCGTAAGCCGATTAATTCTACAGTTCCTTTATAAGTACCTGTCTGAATTACATCCCCTACCGCAAATTGGTCCTCCAAAATAATAAAGAACCCTGTAATAACATCCTTCACCAGACTTTGAGCTCCAAAACCTATTGCTAAACCAAGCACACCCGCTCCAGCTAGCAAAGGCGCTAAATCAAAGTGGAATTCTGAAAGTACGAGCATGATCATCACAAAATTACAGATAACCGTTACTACATTTTTCATCAATTCCCCTACTGTAGTAAACCTTCGGGTGTTCGACAGGATTCTGCCCCCGGTTTTGCGTTCAAGCGAACGATCAATAATATTAGAAACAATTTTAATGATAACCCTGGTTAAGAGGAAAATAATAAGAATTCGCAGACCCGAGAATAAGACGTTGGCCCACATATCCGCATCGGTAAACCAGTTCCACACTTTATCTTTAAAACGCAAAGCATCTTTTACAGCTTCACCGGGAGTAGTAGCCTCCAATATCCACCTATTCATATCGTGTATTCCTCCCTACCTCTCTATCAGTATGTAATTCTCGTTGTGTTTTCCGTAAATACCGCGTATTTCAATATTCTGCTCAGATACAATCTTCTGTACCTCTCCCAGCGCACTTTGAAAAAACTGAATCGATATTGCGCAACCTGCCGTGATCTCTTTCGGGGTTGGAAATATATCAATTTCAATCTCCGCATACTCAAGCAGCATTTCAGCACGAAGCGCCTGCTGGGTAGAGTCAAACGCGATCAGCATCTCTTCCTGCATATAGGTTACGCCTCCCATAGGATTATCGTCCTATCTCTTGCCGCTGTAGTATAAAACCCCTCTTCTATCCATATACTAGATACCATCAAATAGAATCAGCTTCAGAAAGGAAGATGGTATGAATTTTTCATCCAAAGCTACATCAGCGCAAGAAACGTCTTGTTTAAAAATATCACATACAGATCCGGATATCTATTCCGCGATTACCCACCGACTACTTTTTCATTTTGCACGTACGCGCCCGGAGACCCAAATTGTCGTCATTTGTGTGGGAACAGATCGATCCACAGGTGATTCTCTTGGTCCTCTTGTTGGTACTGCATTATCACGTTTTCATAGTCCGTTGTTTCATTTATATGGAACTCTTGAAGAGCCTGTTCATGCAGTTAACCTTGAAGAAACTCTATCCCTAATCAACGAAAGATATAGTAACCCCTTTATCATCGGAATAGATGCTTGTTTAGGTCATTCTACTAGTGTGGGCTGCATTCAAGTTGTCGAAGGTCCTTTGAGACCGGGTGCTGGCGTGAATAAACAATTGCCGCCGGTAGGCGATATCCACTTGACGGGAATCGTTAATGTCGGCGGCTTTATGGAGTATTTTGTATTGCAAAACACGCGGTTAAGTTTAGTTATGCGATTATCTGATATTATTGCTACGAGTCTATATTCCGCCTTAAAACAATGGAATCTACATGCTAGGTCCGCTGCAACGCGAGAGTAACAACTTCTTTTTCTTCAGGTGATAGGACATACTGTGACTCGCCATTCTGCATAGGTTTAGAGTAAATATAAGAATTCTCACGATTATGAAGACTCGTTAATACAATACCACTGCTGTTGTCATCCAGTATAGCGACGGAGAAGCTCAAATCATTGCCACGTTCACCGAAGGCATTATAACGCTTCAGTGCAATATTGGACTTCATGCCACGCATTTTAGTTTGAGTAGCTTCTAATACAGCTTTTTGTTCACGTTGTTCTTCTTCCAACATGTCGCTTTGGTTCTTCAGATCAACCAGAAGGCCTTCCAGATCCTCTACACCGCTCCCAGCCATCATGGCCTCATATTTACGCCGCATAGTACGTAACTTAGCCCCCTGAGCGATCACAGTGATTACCAGCACCAACATAATTACTGTAAAAGCAAACACAAACCACTGCAACTGCTCACTAATTAATTGATTCAATTCAGACATGAATGGACCATCCTTTTTATTCATCTGCTGCGGGCATTGCCATATAACTCATCCATAGCAGCCAGCATTCTGCTTATATTATGCTCTGTCGTATCTACACCTACACTCGCCCGAACAGCACCACTCTCTAGCGTGTCAACAGCCTTATGTGCCAAAGGGGTACAATGCATACCCGCTCTGACTGCTATGTTATAATCACGATCTAGACGGTGAGCAATATTCGCCGATTCTTCTCCATCCACTACAAACGATATAATTCCGGTTCTAGGCGCTCCTAGTGAGGGTCCTAATAGTTTAATACCTGGGATGTGGGACAACCCCTCCATCAGTCTCTGAGTTAACATCCACTCTCTCTCATGGATAACATTCGTCCCTAAAGATTGTACCTTTTGAACACCTGCTAGTAAACCGGCAATCCCTACCGTATTTTGCGTTCCTGCTTCATACCGATCTGGACGAACAGAGGGTTGATCACTATTTTCAGATTGACTCCCCGTTCCTCCATACATTAAAGGTTCAAGATCCAATTCAGGCGATATATAAAGTCCACCGGTCCCTTGTGGTCCGAGTAGTCCCTTATGCCCCGGAAATGCCAACAAGTCGATATTCATTTTTTTAACATCAATATCAATTGAGCCTGCGCTCTGAGCAGCATCCACCAGAAATACAGCGTTATGCGATTTAACAATATCACCAATATCACCAACAGGCAGTATGCTACCAAGTAAATTGGAACTGTGATTACAAATCACCATTTTGGTGTTCAGTTGGAAAGCATTTTCGAGCTCCTGTAAATCCAATTGCCCTTCACGATCTACTTTCAGATAATCAACCGTCACCCCTAGTGTCTTACGCAAGTATTCTAGCGGTCGCCTCACAGAGTTGTGTTCTGTCATCGTAGAAATGACATGATCTCCAGCTTTAAGCATCCCTCTGATCGCCATATTCAAACTCATCGTAGTGTTATGAGTAAAGGCTATATCTTGTGCATTAGATACACCAAACAATCCAGCCAGCACACTCCGCGTCCTTACTAACACTCGCCCGCTACCCATCGCCAGCGAGTAATTACCTCTGCCAGCATTCGCTCCTGACTGTAGAGCATTCATCATCGCAGCTGCAACCTCCGGTGGTTTAGGCCACGAAGTAGCTGCATGATCCAGATATACGAAGTCTTCCATAACCTCGCCCCTCATCTAATACTCTTTTTGAAAGTCGTCTTATCCAAAAAAACATACCCCTAATTATCCGATGAAGGATATCTCAGGATATGTTCTTGGCATAGATACCCATTTAGTTACCCAATAATTCCAGCAATCTTTCTAAATCCTGAGCACTGTAGTAATTCAATTCAATCTTTCCTTTTTCCTTACCCTGTTTGATTTTCACTGTTGTTTTAAAACGTTCACGTAATACTTCCTCTACATTATCAATATAGGGGTCACGCTTAACCACCTTGGCTTTAACTCCGTTTGCTGGCTTTCGGTCCAAGTTCTTCACTGTTTCTTCTAGCTCTCTTACACTCCATTGTTGTTCTACGCATTGTTCAGCTAACTGTTTAATCACTTCCGGATCCTTCAAAGCAACAATTGCACGCGCATGCCCCATTGACATTGTTCCACGTGAAACATATTCTTTTACTTCTTCAGGTAAAGAAAGCAATCTTAGGAAATTTGCGATGTGCGATCTGGACTTACCTACCTTAAGCGATAGTTCTTCCTGTGTGAGTGAGAACTGATCCATTAGGCCTTGGTAAGCCACTGCAATTTCCATTGCATTTAAGTTTTCACGTTGCAAGTTTTCAATTAAGGCTATCTCCATGACCTGTTGATCACTAAGATTCCTAACGACTGCTGGAATTGTAGCTTTGCCACAATATTGCGAAGCCCGGAATCTGCGTTCGCCGGCAATGATCTCATATCCCTTCAATACGCTACGGACAATGATTGGCTGAATCACACCATGTTGTCTGATAGATTCTGCTAGTTCTTGGATTGCCTCTTCATTAAAATCTTTACGTGGTTGATATGGATTAGCCCGTAGTTGAGCTAAAGGAATCTCAACTACCTTATCATCCTCATTAATAGATAAAGATGGAATCAGCGCATCCAGACCTTTTCCTAAACGTTTACTCATAAGAAATCACTTCCTTTGCCAACTCTAAATACACTTCCGCTCCTTTAGAGCGAGGATCATAAGTAATTATGGATTGCCCATGTGAAGGTGCTTCACTTAACCGAACATTCCGAGGAATAATGGTTCTATATACTTTCTCTTGGAAATACTTTTTAACCTCTTCTATTACCTGAATTCCCAGATTGGTCCGGGCATCAAGCATAGTCAATAATACTCCCTCTATCTTCAGATGCGGGTTGAGATTTTTTTGCACCAGACGAACGGTGTTTAAAAGCTGACTTAACCCTTCAAGCGCATAATATTCACACTGGATCGGGATAATTACCGAATCTGCTGCAGTAAGAGAATTGATTGTTAAAATACCAAGTGAAGGAGGACAATCGATGATAATATAATCATAATTGTTTTTAACCGCATTCAGCGCCTTCTTTAGCTTTAGCTCTCTGGAAATTGTTGATACCAACTCAATCTCCGCGCCCGCTAATTGAATGGTCGCCGGAATGATGTGCAGTCCTTCATTTTGAGTTTCCAGTATGGTTTCTAGAGGGTTTACCTCATTTATAAGAATGTCATATATACAATTCGCCACGTCCGCCTTGTTGACGCCAACGCCGCTAGTAGTATTACCTTGAGGATCGATATCAACTAGAAGCACTCTTTTTCCTAATGTAGCCATACCGGCACCTAGGTTCACGGAGGTTGTTGTTTTACCGACACCGCCTTTTTGATTTGCTATGGCAATAATCTTGGACACTTATTTCACCTCGAATAGTTAGGAAGAATCTTCTCGTAGATCGCAAGTACAATGTTCCTGACGCTGATGTAGCTTCACACTTTATGAAGAATATAGACAACTATTTTTATACTGGAACTTTAAATACAGGCTGGACCAACACATCTCGGTTCTAGCCATAACAAAGGCGGCCAATCACCTCAGGGCCGCCTTCAGCTTTTGAAACAATTTATCTTTTGGGGATTTGGATTACAATCTCGTAATGGTCGCCACGGTCATTTTCTGACGTTTTGATTTCCATTCCGGAGCCTGTCACCATATCAATAGATTGACGAATTGTATTAAGAGCTAGACGAACATCCTTGGTATAGGAGACCCGTTTCGATTTTTTAGTTTGTGAGACTTGTTTGTAGAAAGCAATACGAGCTTCTGTTTGTTTAACATTTAATCCTTTTGCTATGATCTCTGCTAACACCTTCAGCTGCATTTCCACACTATCGAGTGATAATAATGAACGTGCATGTCTTTCAGAAATCTGACGCTCCATTAATGCGGTCTTAACCTCTTCTGGCAGGTTGAGTAAGCGAATTTTATTAGCTATGGTAGACTGACTTTTACCTAATCGTTGTGCCAAGCTTTCTTGCGTTAATTGATGAAGATCAATTAACTTTTGATAAGCCACAGCTTCTTCAATGGAGGTCAAGCCTTCACGCTGTAAGTTTTCTATAAGCGCAATTGAAGCGGCCTGTGAATCATTGAATTCACGAACAATGGCTGGAATCGTCTCTAAACCAAGCTTTTTAACCGCGCGCCAGCGCCGTTCGCCTGCGATGATTTCGTATACGGAATCGCGCATGCGTACAACTATGGGTTGAATGACCCCATGAGTTTTAATCGTCTGGCATAACTCATCGATCTTATCGTCATCGAATATCGTCCGTGGTTGGTAAGGACTGCTAATGACCTCATGAACTGGTATTTGTTTGATTTCTTCTCCGCTGCTCCGCTCGTTAAATCCAAATAGCTTGGTAAATTGTTCTTTCATTCCGTTCATAACCACCTAATTTCGTTATAGTACGATCTTCTTGACCTTCTTCTCGGAAAGCGTATCGTACAGCAATAAAAAACATTCTGATATTATGAAATCACCTGCTGCTATCAGGCATCATAATCTCTCCTTCTTTCGAACAAGAGTACAGAGAAGGAGTTATATACAAAATTAAAAGTCTACTATGCTATTCTATCACTTTTCTCTACATAATCATATTCTCCGTAAAGACCTATTTTTCCTGCATTTTCATAGTTATACTCTCTCAAAATCATATTCATTTAGTTTATATTTAAATATACGTTCATTTCAGCTCATTCTCGCTATTATCCACAAAAAAAGGTCATCCTCCTTAAAATGGAGAATGACCTTAAATATATTAATGAATCTATAATGTTTCACGTGAAACATTACTTAATTAGTGGTGTTTTGGCAGGAATTCCCGCTTTTCGTGGATACTTAGCAGGACTAGCTCCTGTCTTACGAATAATAACAATATGTCGCGCTGACTCTTCCACTGGTAAGCTGAATGACTCTACTTTGTCGAGCTGAGCACGAAGCTCTTTTAAGCTATACTTCGCCTCACTTAATTCCTCAGAAGGATCGTTTCCCTTCATGGCAGCGAAAACTCCATCCTTACGTGTAAAAGGAAGACAAAATTCATTCAACAAGGATAATCTTGCCACTGCACGCGCAGTCACCAAATCGTAGGCATCACGATGCTTGAATTGCCGGGCAATATCCTCCGCACGACCATGAATTAATTGCACATCAGATAATTTCAGTGTAGTACAGACATGTTGTAGAAAAGAAATTCTTTTACTTAATGAATCAATAATCGTCAGCTTCAAATGTGGAAAACAAATTTTAAGCGGAATTCCTGGGAACCCGGCTCCCGAACCGATATCTGCCAAATTGTTTATCTCATTGAGATCAAGGAAAAAAGCTAGAGAGATCGAATCATAAAAATGTTTCGTGTAAACCTGCTCACGCTCTGTTATGCCGGTGAGATTCATTTTTTCATTCCAGGATACGAGCTCTTTATAGTAGAGATCAAATTGCTCTAATTGTTCTGCTGTAAGTGTAATACCTCGTTCCTGTAAAAGCTGTGTGAATTGAATTTCCGTATTATCCATAAATTATCCTTTCGCCGCGGTTACCCGGTTGTAATGCTCCAGATATACGAGAAGAATGGAGATGTCAGCAGGTGTGACTCCCGCAATCCGAGAAGCCTGCCCGATAGAGATCGGACGGATCTTAGTCAGCTTCTGCCGTGCTTCCATCGCTAATCCATGGATCTCATTATAATTAATGTCATCTGGAATTTTCTTCTTTTCCATCTTTTGCAGGCGCTCCACATGTTGAAGCTGTTTTTCAATATAACCGGCATATTTAATTTGGATTTCAACTTGTTCCTTCATTTCTGCATCCAGCAGCTCCGGTGATGGTGAGACTTGATCTACGAAGCTATATACAAGCTCTGGACGACGCATCAGAACAAGCAAATTGCTGCCGTCTACAATAGGTGCCGATTCATATTGTGCTAGTACATGATTTACCTCAACAGGTTTAACCTTTGTCTCTTGCAGACGAACAATTTCACGCTCCACCCGTTCTTTCTTATCCGTGAAGTTATCAAATCGTTCCTTTGTGATCAAACCAATATCGTAACCAATAGGTGTAAGTCTTAGATCTGCATTGTCATGGCGAAGCAACAACCGATATTCTGCACGTGAAGTAAGCAAACGGTAAGGTTCATTAGTACCCTTAGTCACAAGATCATCAATGAGTACGCCAATGTATCCCTGTGAACGATCTAAAATTACGGGTTCTTTCTCTTGCACTTTGCGCGCTGCATTAATTCCAGCCATTACACCTTGGCCAGCTGCTTCTTCATAACCGGAAGTACCATTGATTTGTCCAGCAGTGAAAAGACCTGGTAGACGTTTAGTTTCAAGAGATGGCCATAGCTGTGTAGGAACCATTGCATCATATTCAATAGCATAACCGTTACGCATCATTTCTACCTTTTCCATACCAGGGATGGAACGCAGAATGGCTAGCTGAACATCCTCAGGAAGACTAGTGGACAGACCTTGTACATAGTATTCCGATGTATTTTTTCCTTCTGGCTCTAAAAAGATCTGATGCTTAGATTTATCACTAAATCTTACAACTTTATCCTCAATAGATGGGCAATAACGTGGACCTGTTCCTTCAATAATACCCGTAAACATCGGTGCACGATGTAGGTTGTCATTAATAATCTGATGAGTAACCTCAGAGGTATAAGTTAACCAACAAGGAAGCTGTTCATTGTCCGATGATTTCGTTTCAAACGAAAAGAATTTAGGCTCCTCGTCGCCAGGTTGAATTTCTGTCTTCGAGAAATCGATCGTATCACGATGTACACGTGGTGGTGTACCAGTTTTAAAACGCACCAATTCAAAACCAAGCTCCCGCAAATTCTCGGATAGCTTCACTGATGGCTGCTGATTGTTAGGTCCACTCTCATATGTCAGTTCACCCATGATCACTTTACCACGCAGGTAAGTACCTGTAGTCAGAATAACTGTCTTACTATGGTATTCGGTTCCAGTCTTCGTAACTACACCTGCACAACGTCCGTCCTCAACGATTAAACGTTCAACCATTCCTTGACGAAGTGTCAAATTAGGCGTTTTCTCCATCGTTTCCTTCATTGTATGTTGGTAAAGGAATTTATCCGCTTGTGCACGTAAAGCATGTACAGCAGGTCCCTTACCCGTATTCAGCATACGAAGTTGAATAAATGTCTTATCTATATTGCGACCCATTTCTCCGCCAAGCGCATCAATCTCACGCACTACATGTCCTTTGGCAGGTCCGCCTATGGACGGATTGCAGGGCATGAATGCAACCATATCCAGGTTAATTGTGATCATCAACGTGCTGCAGCCCATCCGTGCTGACGCTAGAGCTGCCTCACAACCGGCATGACCGGCGCCAATGACGATTACGTCATAGCTACCTCCATCATAACTCATGTCCTGTTTCCCCCTAATTATTATATTAAAATGTAAAACCTATTTTCCTAAACAAAATTGCGAGAATATTTGGTCTAATAACGAGTCTGCTGCTGTATCGCCAATAATCTCACCGAGCTGTTCCCATGCGAGCCGTACATCGATTTGAATCATATCAATCGGAATATACTGTTCCGCGGCATCGTATGCATCCTGTAGTGATTTATAGGCTTTTTTAATCAGTGCTATATGTCTCACATTACTCACATATGTCAAGTCACCCGATTCCAGCTTTCCACCAAAAAAGAGTGTCGAAATGGCATCTTCAAGTTTGTCTAGACCTTCCTCTTCCAGAACGGACATTGGTACGATGTTGGACTCTTCAAAGAAAGAGAGCAACTTATCCTTATCCAGTTTGGACGGTAAGTCCATTTTATTCATGATTACTAGGCATTGTCTACCGTGGATTTGTTCCATCAATGCCAATTCATCCTCATGTAGCTCTTCATTAGCGTTTAGCACAAGTAGAATCAAATCCGCATCGCTAACTGCAGCCTTGGAGCGTTCCACACCAATCTTCTCCACTACATCGATCGTTTCACGAATTCCTGCCGTATCAAGCAGCTTAAGCGGAATGTTGTTTATCGTTATATACTCTTCAATAACATCACGTGTTGTTCCGGGAATATCCGTTACAATCGCTTTGTTATCACGTGCTAATGCGTTTAATAATGAGGATTTACCAACATTGGGACGTCCGACTATAGCTGTCGTTATACCCTCACGAAGTATTTTTCCTTCATTAGAAGTCTTGAGTAACTTTGTGATTCCTTCCATCACTTCACTGCTTTTATCCTTAATAAATTCAGCTGTCATGGATTCTACATCATGCTCTGGATAATCTATATTCACTTCGATATGCGCAAGCATCTCAATAAGTGTATGGCGCAAGGCATGAATTCGATCCGACAAGGATCCGCTAACCTGCTTTAAAGCCACGGAAAAAGCGCGATCTGACTTCGAGCGAATGAGATCAATAACCGCTTCAGCCTGTGATAAATCAATACGTCCGCCCAAGAAAGCACGCTTGGTGAACTCACCCGGCTCGGCTAACCTTATCTCCTGTTGAAGAAGTAAATCCATCACCCTTCTTACAGAGATTACACCCCCATGAGCACTGATCTCTACTACATCTTCGGTCGTAAAAGAACGTGGGCCCTTCATGACGGTTACTAGTACTTCTTCCATCTTCTCTCCGTTATCCGGACTAACGATATGCCCATAATGAACGGTATGCGATTCCGCTTCAGTTAACGGAACTCGGCTACGAAACAAAGGCGCCACTTGGGAAATAGCCTGCGGGCCACTTACCCGAATAATAGCAATTCCTCCCTCGCCTAATGCCGTCGATACGGCAGCAATGGTGTCACTAAGCATGCTGTTTTTCACCCCAAAACCTATATTTTTTTGATCAGAAACGGTCTTATATTGTTAAAAAAGCAATGACCCCTTACATTGGTCAAGGAGTCATTGCATCCATATAGTCTTTACTTCAAAGTTATAACGACGCGGCGATTTGGCTCTTCGCCCTTACTAAGGGTATTCACTTGCCGATGATCCTGTAATCTGGAGTGAATAATTTTCCGCTCCTGAGGTGACATCGGCTCCAATACAACCTCTTTACGAGTCCGAATGACACGACCGGCTAAACGATCAGCCAGCTCTTCGAGAGTTTTTTTACGCCGCTCACGGAAGTTCTCCGCATCTAGCACAAGCCGTATAAAACTGTCGGAGTAACGATTAGCTACGATATTAGCCAAATACTGCAGAGCATCGAGAGTTTGTCCTCTTCTACCAATCAATAGTCCCAAATCTGGACCTGATATCTGCAGAATCGTGGATTCCTTGGTGTGGACGATTTCGACTTCCACTTCGAGCCCCATGCTCTTAGCGACATCCACAATGAAATGAACGGCTTCTTGGTAAGCTTCCTCCACCGGTTGTCCGGAATCTTGGCGCGGCACGCCGCCGTTAGCCTCCTGTTTGCTCTCTCTTGTTGACTGCTGAGGCAGTGACGGAGCACTCGCCGCTGATGCCGGTGCGGCTTCGGCTATCAAGGTTAATTCAACCTTGGCACCTTTCGCACCGATCAATCCCAGGAATCCTCTTGATGGCTGCTCAAGTACGTTGACCGTTACCCGGTCCTTTTGAACTCCAAGCTGGGTAAGTCCCCGTTCTACAGCTTCTTCAATGGTTTTCCCTGTTGCGACGACTTTGCTCATTTTGACTTTTTGGCTCCCTTCGATGCTTTACTGCCGCCTTTACTCTTCACAGCAGCTGAGTCATCTGTACTTTTCACAGCACTTGCGATTGCCAATTTGTGTTTATCATTGTTGCGATATAAGAAATAGTTCTGAACAATAGTGTAAATGTTACTGTATACCCAGTATAGCGGCAATGCTGCTGGGAAGTTGTAGGACATAACGAAAATCAGAACTGGATAAATCATCATCATGAACTGCATTGGCCCTTGTTGTTGCATCGGGTTCATTTTAGTCATCATTCTAGTTTGAATAAATGTTGTTAATGCGGCTAGCACTGGCAAGATAAACAGATGATCGGGCTTACCTAGCTGCAGCCATAAGAAGTCGTGCTCCCGTAGATGTGGGTTATAGTATATCGAGTTGTAGAGAGCGATAAAGATAGGCATTTGTACGATCAGCGGTAAACAACCCGCCATTGGATTAACCTTATTCTCTTGGAACAAACGCATCGTTTCTTGCTGCACCTTTTCAGGTGTGTCTTTATATTTTTTCTGGATCTTTTGGAGTTCCGGTTGAATGGCTTGCATTGCTCGCGAGCTCTTCACCTGTTTAATCGTAAGCGGAAGAATCAGCGTGCGGACAATAATAACCATCACAAGTACGGCTAAACCATATTCTCCGTTAAACCAATCAGCAAACTTGTCCAAGGCAATGGCGAAATAATACACTACATTACTTTGCCAGAAGCCTCCATTCTTTAAATCCTCCGTAGTGTGCGTAACAGCAGTTGACGGAGCGCATCCCGACAGAACAGCTAACGACAACACCATCACTGTGATGAGGAGAAACCATTTTCCCCGTCTAGTCTTCATTAGAGACACTTCAAAACCCCTCTCTTGAACATTCCATTCCACCGTAAATCATACCATAATTATGAATACAAATAAACAAGCCTCTTATGCGTCCTTTATTTGCGGGAAGCCTTGAGTAGCTTGGCTTTGCGCAGTACATGCAGCACGCTTTTTTCGAGCTCACTGTATTCCATGGAAAGCGCTCCTTTTCTTACAATAAACACTATATCGAGTCCACCTGCAATCTCAGATTCATGGTGACGAACGATTTCCTTAACCAATCTTCTCATACGGTTACGGACAACCGCGTTTCCAACCTTCTTACTGACCGATATTCCTACTCTAAATCGCTCTACCTCTTTTTTGCTAAACCAATACACTACAAATTGATGATTCGCAAATGACTTCCCATGGCGATATACACGACTGAAGTCGGCACGGTTTCGTAAACGTAACTTTTTGTGCACGGGAATCTCCTTCATAAAAATCCGGTTAAAAGTGTCCTTCCGAATTTTTTTCTTCTAATAGTATAGTCATTTGGATGTCGCCATAAACGACTGCGACTACAACGCTGAAATTTCTCTTCTATATTATAGAAAGAAAAATATTCTCAACTTCTCACAAAATAATTCTGTATATACGATAAATAGCCCCGCAAAGTGTAGCTAGCGCATTAAGCGAGATCCTAGTCGTTTGCAGAGCAATAAGCATAAACCGCCTTCGGCGTCCTTATAAGAACGGTAACATTTAAATTCTTTAGAATAATAAAAAGCAGTAAAAAAAGACCACCGGAGTGGTCCCTTAGTGGCCTAACTTACGCACTCAAAACTTTTCTGCCTTTCAAGCGGCGAGCTGCCAGCACTTTACGGCCGTTTTTCGTGCTCATTCTTTTACGGAAACCGTGAACCTTCTTGCGTTTGCTCACATTTGGTCTAAATGTCGGTCTCATAATTGCACCTCCCTTACAGGAACTTAATTACTGTCATATAAGCAGAAACGGTCTAAGCCGTCCTTATAGTAGGGACAGTATCTACATGAATCATCATTTAATTATCAAGACATATCCTTACAGAAAACACCTTTATATATTTAAACATATTTTATGCGCAAAAGTCAACCTACTACTGGCTCCAGCCCCTCCCTCTAATTCAAGCTGCTTATCCACAACTTCCATTAGAAAAAAAGTAATCCACAAGATATGACAGTTATCCACCTGTGATCAAAAAATAAAGTCGACTACTCACAAATGAGCACAACCTGTGTATAAAATTATCGAAGCTTTGACGTAAACTGTCGAACCGTAAACAAATTATCAACAATATGTAGTGGTGTTCCTAATAATTGTACACAAGTGATTGAATTTGTGGATAAAATAGCCCTGCTCATTGAAAAATAAGGGGCGTTTTGCTATGATGGTATTACTTTTGAATGTGAATAGATTTGTTTGTTCTCTTAATTATCAACAAGCTGTGGATAAAGTTGTGAACAAATCAAATTTATCCATATTTTTTTGTCTCTTCATATTGCCTACTGGGGATAAATATCAGCACCAACCTATTTTCTTCGACATTTCCACTTCATGGCTGATGCCACATTTGGAAGATTTAAAGGAGTGACAGTCTGTGGACAGCCATACTTCCGAATTATGGCAGCAAATTTTATCGATTATTCAAACCAAATTAAGCAAGCCGAGCTTTGATACCTGGTTTAAGGCTACCAAAGCCGTAACCTTCAACTCCCAGGTTCTCATTATTTCGGCACCTACAACGTTCGCAGTAGAATGGCTGGAAAGTCGCTACACCAAACTAGTAGGAGCTACGGTTTACGAAGTTACAGGGAAACAAGTGGATGTAAAATTCGTCATTGAAGAAAGCAAGCCGCCTGAGCTTGTGGTTCAACAATCGGCTCCCACTCCCGTAGTATCACGAGAAGAAGCACAAACGCATCTACTCAATCCCAAGTACACCTTTGACACTTTTGTAATTGGCTCTGGCAACCGTTTTGCGCATGCAGCCTCACTGGCAGTAGCCGAGGCACCCGCCAAAGCATACAATCCCTTGTTTTTATACGGTGGTGTAGGACTGGGCAAAACCCATTTAATGCACGCCATTGGGCACTATGTTCTGGAACATAACCCAAATAACAAGGTTATTTACATCTCTTCAGAGAAATTCACGAATGAATTTATCAATTCAATCCGTGATAACCGCGGTGAAAGCTTCCGCAATAAGTATCGTAACGTTGACATTTTGCTTATTGACGATATTCAATTCCTCGCTGGAAAAGAGTCCACGCAGGAGGAGTTTTTCCATACGTTCAATGCGCTCCACGAAGAACGCAAGCAAATTATCATCTCCAGCGACCGACCGCCAAAGGAAATTCCCACACTGGAAGAACGCCTACGTTCCCGGTTTGAATGGGGCTTGATTACGGATATTCAACCACCTGATCTAGAGACCCGAATTGCGATTTTGCGCAAAAAGGCGAAAGCAGAGAACCTTGATATCCCTAATGAGGCCATGATGTATATTGCTAACCAGATTGACACCAATATTCGTGAACTCGAGGGTGCATTAATCCGGGTTGTTGCTTACTCATCGCTAACCAACCAGGATGTAACCACTCATTTGGCAGCTGAAGCACTCAAGGATATTATTCCTTCCAGCCGGCCTAAGATGATTACCATCGCTGATATTCAGCAAAAAGTCGGTGAATACTACAATTTACGCCTTGAAGACTTCAAAGCACGAAAACGTACGAAAGCCGTAGCATTTCCACGTCAAATCGCAATGTATCTCTCCCGTGAACTAACGGATTATTCGCTTCCTAAGATTGGCGAGGCATTCGGTGGACGTGACCATACGACCGTAATTCATGCGCATGATAAAATTACACAGTCATTAAAGGTCGATCAGGAGTTGTACAAAGTGGTAAATAATCTTGCGGAGAAAATTAAAAATCCTTCCTAAGAGGAACAAAGAGCCTATACACAATCTATACACATGTGGGTAGGCTTAATTTTATGCTATTTAATAGGGTTATCCACATATTAGACGCCCCTACTACTAATACTATTAAATAACTATAATAATTCATCATGTAAAGACGCGTAATAAAGAACAGCAAATACAACGAAATCCCCAATTTTTCAGCTAGGAGTGAAATCATGAAAATAAGCATTCTTAAAAACGAGCTCAACGAATCCATTCAACACGTATCCAAAGCTATCTCCAGTAGAACGACGATCCCAATTCTGACCGGTATTAAGCTGGAAGTTAGCCATCAAGGCGTCACACTAACTGCAAGCGACACCGATATTTCCATCCAATCGTTTATTCCAGCAGAGAATGACAGCCATACGATCGTGAAGATAGACCAGCCAGGAAGTGTAGTTCTTCCCGCTAAGTTTTTCGTCGAGATTATTAAGAAGCTGCCCTCCAAAGAGATTCACATGGAAGTTAAAGAAGGATTCCAAACGTATATTTCTTCTGGATCCACGGAGATTCAGATCGTAGGTTTAGACCCTGAAGAATTCCCGGTGTTACCGAGTATTGAGGAGAACGATACCATCTCCCTGCCAGGTGATTTGCTGAAAAATATGATTAAACAAACCGCTTTTTCTATTTCTACCCAAGAGACAACTCCGATTTTAACAGGTATACTGTGGAATCTGGCTGATAATGAGTTTAAGTTCACAGCGACAGACCGTCACCGCTTAGCTACAAGAGCAGCAAGACTAGAAGGTACGGAGAATGTCCAATTTGCAAATATCGTAATCGCCGGTAAAACCCTTAATGAGCTAAGTAAAATTATCCCTGATCAAAATATGCTTGTTGATATTGTGGTTGCGGACAATCAAGTTCTCTTTAAAATCGACAAAGTACTGTTCTATTCACGGATCCTTGATGGAATTTATCCGGATACTTCTAGAATTATTCCAACAACCTACAAAACAGAACTAACTTTGGACACAAAAAAATTAAGCGAATCGATTGATCGCGCTTATTTGCTGTCCCGTGAAGAAAAAACCAATATTGTGCGCATGCAGACGCTTGAACAAGGCGGCATTGAAATTTCTTCTAGCTCTTCTGAGCTTGGTAAAGTTCGTGAGGAACTTGAAGTCATTGATTTCAAAGGTGAACCTCTCAAAATATCTTTCAACTCCAAATATATGCTCGATGTCTTAAAAGTTATTGAGAGTGAGCAGCTTGTCATAGCATTTACAGGAATGATGAGTCCGATCATTTTGAAGCCACTTGACCAAACGAATAGCTTGTATATCATTTTGCCTTACCGTACAACAAATTAATGCCAACATTCATGAACATGTGGATAAGTGGCTGAAAGGATAAAAACCATGAAAAAAATACTTATCCACAGTGGATATATTAAGCTGGATCAATTCCTGAAACTTTCTGATTGTGTATCCACAGGTGGAATGGCTAAAGCTTTACTGCAAGAAGGACATGTACTGGTTAACGGAGAAGTAGAGGAACGACGTGGAAGAAAGCTGTATCCGGGTGACCAAATTGAAGTGCAGGATAACGGCACCTTTCAGGTTGAAGGTGGAGGAGTTAAAGAGGAGTAGGCTAGGGGAGGAACCATTTCGTGTTTGTTAAAAATATCGGTCTGCAGCATTATCGAAATTACGGGCTGCTGCGTCTGGAGAGCCTGGGCGATGTCAATCTGATTCTGGGTCAGAACGCCCAAGGCAAAACAAACCTCATGGAGGCATTGTTCGTCCTGGCGATGACCAAAAGCCACCGCACCTCGAAAGATCGCGAACTTATTTCATTCGATGCCCCTGGAGACGCTGCTCAGATCATTGCCGAGGTAGAACGTAAGTACGGCGATCTCAAGCTAGAGCTCACCCTTTCTGCCAAAGGTAAAAAAGCTAAGATTAACGGTTTAGAACAACGGCGCCTTAGTGAGTTTGTAGGATCACTTAATGTGGTCATGTTTGCACCGGAAGATTTAGAGATTGTAAAAGGCACACCTGGCATCAGACGGCGTTTTCTTGATATGGAGATTGGCCAAGTCCAGCCCAGTTATCTATTTCACCTCCAGCAGTATCAAAAGATTCTCTTACAAAGGGGCAATTTGCTGAAGCAGTTGTGGGGGAAAGAGGCAGCGGGAAAAGATCTTTTGGAAATCTGGGATGCTCAACTTGTGGAGCACGGTGTTAAAATCGTAAAAAAAAGGAAACAATTCATAAAGAAGCTGCAAATATGGGCTGAAAGCATACACCGGGGGATTACGAACGGCGGAGAAGAACTGAAATTGCTCTATGTCCCCTCTTTCGGCGATCGTGATGAGGAAGATGAAGCTGTCTTATTAGACAATTTTATGTTAAAGTTATCACAAACGAGAGAACAAGAAATCAGGCGCGGCATGACGCTGACGGGTCCCCATCGGGATGACCTGTCCTTTTTTATCAACGGAAGGGAAGCTCAGGTCTACGGTTCTCAGGGACAGCAGCGTACCACGGCTTTATCGCTCAAGCTGGCGGAAATCGAGCTGATCCATGAAGAAATCGGAGAATATCCTGTGCTGCTTCTTGATGATGTTTTATCCGAGCTTGATCCTTACCGACAGACCCAGCTTATTGAAACCTTTCAAAGCAAGGTACAGACATTCATTACCGCTACCGGAATTGAGGGTCTGAATGCCGATAAATTAAAAGGCGCCAGCCTATATCATGTTCATGATGGAAAAGTGGAGTTATAAAGAGCGGAGGAAGATCATGTATATTCATTTGGGCGGGGAGAAGATTATTCGCTCTTCGGAGTTAATTGCAATATTTGATATTTCGATTGAGAAATCTTCCAAGGTGTCTAAGCAATTCGTCATTCACTCTGAGCAGGACAAGAAGCTTGAGCGGATTGGTGAAGAGGAAGCAAAATCTATTGTCGTAACTAAAAATATC
The DNA here is from genome assembly GCF_041956825.1 of Paenibacillus sp. RS8. Taxonomy (NCBI): domain Bacteria; kingdom Bacillati; phylum Bacillota; class Bacilli; order Caryophanales; family Paenibacillaceae; genus Paenibacillus; species Paenibacillus sp. RS8. Next base: position 1,533,745 of record NZ_CP168131.1, read on the forward strand.
GTGTATTACTCCCCCATTTCCTCCTCCACTCTCAAAAAAAGAGCCAAAATTTTGCTCGAGATATAACTTGCGTTTAGTAACAAAGAGATAATCTGAAAGAAGTAGGTGAAGGCATGTCAATGAATCAACCGACATATGATGAGAGCCAGATTCAGGTACTAGAAGGGCTAGAAGCTGTCCGGAAACGTCCGGGCATGTATATTGGTTCCACTAGTTCTAAAGGTCTCCATCACTTGGTGTGGGAGGTCGTAGATAATAGTATCGATGAAGCCCTAGCAGGTTATTGTGACCGGATTCAAGTGATTATTCATGAGGATAACGGGATTACTGTTATCGATAATGGACGTGGCATACCTGTAGGTGAAAATGAAAAACTTAAAAAGTCGACGCTTGAAGTTGTAATGACAGTACTGCATGCAGGCGGTAAATTCGGCGGCGGCGGATATAAAGTATCAGGCGGCTTACACGGTGTGGGTATCTCCGTAGTAAATGCCTTGTCTGAGAAGGTTGTTGTTAATGTTAAGCGTGATGGGCATGTTTATCAGCAGGAATACAGACGTGGTGCACCACAGTATGAGATCAAGGTTGTTGGAGATACGGACGAGACAGGTACGACTACAACTTTTCATCCAGACCCTGAAATCTTTACTGAAACCACGGTCTTTGAATATGCGACATTGCTTACACGTATTCGTGAGCTAGCTTTTCTTAACAAAGGAATCGAGCTTTCACTGCATGATGAGCGGACCGATGTTACCAACGTGTTCAAATACGAGGGTGGTATCGTTGAATATGTGAAATATTTGAATGAGAAAAAAGAAGCGCTGCACGAGGAACCAATCTACGTGGAAGGCTCACGAGATATGATCCAGGTTGAAGTAGCTCTCCAATACAATGATTCGTATACAGAGAACATCTACTCTTTTGCGAATAATATTAATACTCATGAGGGCGGAACGCATGAATCCGGCTTCAAAAGTGCGCTAACACGTATCATCAACGATTATGCCCGTAAAGCGGGTGTGCTGAAGGATGGTAATTCAAATCTGACTGGTGACGACGTGCGTGAAGGATTGACAGCGATTATTTCTGTCAAAATTCCAGAGCCTCAGTTCGAAGGTCAAACGAAGACTAAGCTCGGAAATAGTGAAGTACGCGGAATTGTAGAATCACTGTTCGGAGAGAAATTGCAGGAATTCCTAGAAGAGAATCCAGCAGTATCTCGCCGTGTCCTTGAAAAGTCGCTTTCAGCTTCACGTGCACGAGAAGCTGCTCGTAAGGCTCGTGAGTTAACACGCCGTAAGAGTGCGCTTGAAGTCAGTGCACTACCTGGTAAACTTGCAGACTGTTCATCCAAGGATGCGTCTATCAGCGAATTGTATATCGTCGAAGGTGACTCTGCGGGGGGATCGGCCAAGCAAGGCCGGGATCGTCATTTCCAAGCGATTCTACCACTGCGTGGTAAGATCCTAAACGTAGAAAAAGCTCGCTTAGACCGTATTCTATCCAACGCGGAAATTCGGGCGATCATTACGGCTCTGGGTACAGGGATCAGTGATGATTTTGATCTATCAAAGGCTCGTTACCATAAAGTCGTTATTATGACGGATGCCGACGTCGATGGAGCTCATATTAGAACTCTGTTGTTGACATTCTTCTACCGTTACATGCGGAAGCTAGTAGATGCAGGTTATATCTATATCGCACAACCGCCATTGTTCAAGATAGAGCGCAACAAAGTGATCCGTTATGCAGGAAGCGAGAAGGAACGCGATGAGATTATCGCTTCTTTTGGAGAAAATGTTAAGGTCAATGTCCAACGCTACAAAGGTTTGGGTGAAATGAATGCTACCCAGCTGTGGGACACGACGATGGATCCTGAAGCGCGTATGATGTTGCAAGTAACGATTGAAGATGCGATGCTCGCTGATAGTATTTTTGATACGCTGATGGGCGATAATGTTGAACCAAGGCGTGACTTTATCCATGAGCATGCGAAAGACGTCAGATATCTTGATGTGTAAGAATAAAATATAAGGATAATGTATAACGTGAAACTTATACCTACTTATATTTTTAACAAAACCTCCGGCTTCTGTTCCTAATGGAATTAGAATGCTGGAGGTTTTTTTGATTTCAGAGCTGTTTTTTGATTTCAGAGCTGTTTTTTTAGGCCTTGGTGATTTGTTTGTTGCGGGTAGTGTATGGAGATTTTCTAGCTTTTACACGCCCGTATGCTACAGCATAGCGGTGTATTCTACGATAGATAGATTTATCAGGAAATAACTTAAATATAACTATGGATGGAAGGGTGTTGACCTCAAGCAGCCACATATCCATATGCTGATCCATGGCAATATCCAGACCGATTTCTTTAATCCCTGGATAAGTAGTTTCCAATTGGCCTGCAATTTGCACGCCTAAAGATTTTAATTGATTAACGGTGGAGAGTGTTTCAGAAGGGTTCATATGACTTTTTAATAATGTATTTACTGACACAATACTGCCTCCGTTATGATAATTGGTGACGATTTTCTGAGGGGCAGCCACTCTTCCGAGCATTCCTGTCGTTTCCCATGCGCCTGACGGACTTTTTTGGGCAAGAACTCGAAGGTCGAAGGGGCGGTCTTGATAACGTAGAAGGTCAATTCCCTTTTGGATCAGGTAGGTACGGTTCTGAATTCGTTTCTGTAAGGCTTCATGCAGCTCTTCGGGGGAGAAGAAAACTTCTGCCGTTTTTGCATATCTTAAAATATATAGAAGCTGTGTTTCTTGTTGTTCTATCTCCTCGTTATCGGTGGTGGCATTTTTTTCAGACTTCCGCTGGCTAGGGCTCAAAATCACCGTACGCTGCTCGGCTCTCATTACACCAATGCCAAAGCTTCCGCGGTCAGGTTTAATATAGACCATTGTATATAACGCAAGCATTTCTTTAAGAACACTTAAATCGTATTTACGAGTATCCGGTACATATAGAGATAGAGATTGATTTTGAAGAATGACTTTTGTTTTTGCCCATTTACTTGGGACACGTTGAATCTTCATTATCTTCCTCCTTAACAATTTTTTGCAGCATTTGGTCTTTTGAATTCCTTTGTACAAAACTTGCTTTGGAAGCATAATCTTTGACGGCTGAAAATCAGGACAAGCTACCTAAACAATGGTATAATATAAGGATATGGGGTTATGCCTTATCGAACGATACTAGGATAATAAAACCGTGTTTCTTGTCTTTACAGTCTATGTACTAAAGACATTTGCGGAAAGGGCGAATACCCTAACCAACGCAAAAGAAATCAATATTAGAAGATAAAAGGCTATCATGTTTAATTGTGCTACTTTTGTGAAAGTAATATAATTAAGGGTAGCGGTTTTTTAACTGAAGGAGGTCCAGCAATTCATGGCTGAACAAAATAACCCACAAGTCAAAGATCGGGACATTGGCGTGGAAATGCGTGAATCCTTTATGGATTACGCAATGAGCATCATTGTTAGTCGGGCTTTGCCAGATGTGCGGGACGGACTCAAGCCGGTTCACCGACGCATTTTGTTTGCGATGTCGGAACTTGGAATGTCTGCGGATAAGCCTCATAAGAAATCGGCAAGAATCGTCGGTGAGGTTATCGGTAAGTACCACCCTCACGGTGACTCAGCCGTCTATGAAACAATGGTACGGATGGCTCAGGATTTCTCTATGCGCTATATGCTTGTGGACGGTCACGGGAACTTTGGTTCGATTGATGGTGATATGGCTGCAGCGATGCGTTATACAGAAGCCCGTCTTTCCAAGATTGCAGGCGAAATGCTTCGAGATTTGAACAAAGAAACAGTTGATTTCGCACCCAACTATGATGGTGAAGAGCATGAGCCAGTTGTATTGCCAGCTCGTTATCCGAACCTGCTCGTGAACGGGGTATCTGGTATTGCTGTAGGTATGGCTACTAATATCCCACCGCATAACCTAGGTGAAGTTATCGATGGTGTGCAGGCGATGATTAAGAATCCCGATATCACACCTATGGAATTGATGGAGTATATCCAAGGCCCTGACTTCCCTACGGCTGGATATATTTTGGGTCGTGAGGGCATTCGTCAGGCTTATCGTACGGGGCGTGGTTCCGTGACCATGCGTGCCAAGGCAACAATTGAAGAGAACAACGGTAAGGCTCGCATCATTGTACATGAGCTGCCATATCAGGTAAACAAGGCAAGACTGGTTGAAAAAATCGCAGAATTAGTACGTGAGAAACGGATCGAGGGTATAACGGATCTTCGAGATGAGTCTGACCGTAACGGTATGCGTGTAGTTGTTGAGATGAGACGTGATGTGAATCCAAATGTTGTGTTGAACAATCTATATAAACATACTTCAATGCAATCCACATTTGGGATCAACATGCTTGCCATCGTCAACAACGAGCCGAAAATTCTTAATCTGCGTGATGTGCTCTATCATTATTTGCAGCACCAGATTGAAGTTATTCGTCGTCGTACAATATTTGATCTTAAAAAAGCTGAAGCACGCGCTCATATTCTAGAAGGTCTGCGTATTGCGCTGGATCATCTGGATGAAGTTATTGCGTTAATCCGCGCTTCGCGGACAACGGATATAGCCCGTGACGGATTGATGAGCACCTTTAGCCTCAGTGTAGAGCAGGCTCAAGCAATCCTCGACATGCGGATGCAGCGTCTGACCGGTCTGGAACGGGAAAAAATCGAGAATGAATATAACGAATTGTTAGCTAAAATTGCAGAGTACCGTGAAATTTTGGCGAATGAGCATCTCGTACTGGAAATCATCAGCAACGAGTTGCAGGATATTCGTGATAGATATTCTGATGATCGCCGGACAGAGATTACGGTTGGTGAAGAAAGTATCCTCGATGAAGACCTTATTCCACGTGAAGAGGTTGTTATCACTATTACGCATACTGGATACATCAAACGTCTGCCTGTCAGCACTTACCGCAGCCAGAAGCGTGGGGGCCGCGGAGTAATGGGGATGGACACCAAGGACCAAGATTTTGTGGAGCATCTCTTCGTGAGTAACTCTCATAACTATCTGATGTTCTTTACCGATAAGGGTAAGGTGTACCGGATTAAGGCTTATGAGATCCCAGAGCTGGGACGTACTGCGCGTGGGACACCAATCATCAACCTGATTCAAATTGAACAAGGTGAGAAGATTAGTGCCGTTATCCAGGTGGAAGAGAGCGATAGTGACAAGTACTTGTTCTTTGCTACCCGCGAAGGTATCGTGAAGAAGACGCCACTTGAGGATTACAATAACATCCGCAAAGGCGGACTTATCGCTATTAATCTTCGGGAAGAGGATTCCCTGATTGAGGTTAAGCTGACAGATGGTCAGCAAAATCTTATTATCGGTACAGCACGCGGAATGTCGATTACGTTCTCAGAGAATGATGTTCGTTCTATGGGTCGTAGCGCAACTGGCGTGAAGGGTATTACACTCGATAGTAATGACCATGTCATTGGTATGGACTGTGTCGATAAGGAGCTTGAGGTTCTGATTGTTACTAGCAAGGGTTATGGTAAACGGACACCAGCCGGCGACTATCGTTCCCAGACTCGTGGCGGTAAAGGAATCAAGACCATTAATCTCACTGAGAAGAATGGACCTGTAGTTGGTCTTAAAGTTGTTAAGAACGACGAAGACTTAATGATCATTACTACAAGCGGTACCTTGATTCGTACCAGCATGGATGGAATTTCTACTATGGGTCGTTATGCGCAAGGGGTTAAGCTAATTAACATCCGCGAGGATGATGCTGTGGCTACCCTGTGCAGAGCCGATAAGAATGAAGAGGACGAAATGTCTGAAGATATAGAAGGCCTCGAGGACCAAGTAACAGTTGATGAATCTGGCGATATAGATCAGCCGGAAACAATCGCTGAAGATCAAGAGGATAACTTAGAATAGTTTATATTCAATAAAGAGCAAGGGGTTCTATTACAGAACCCCTTGCTCTTTTTACTGTGATTAATTAATAGTTAGTTATTTTATGAAATGTAATGAGTAATTTTTAAAAGAATAGTTTTCATTGCACTAGTCGCTTCCTTTTATCCGTACTATAATTAGCCGATAGAGTATAAATCAGTATATAAAGTACTATTTTCTCAGAAATTATCTGTCATATTAGATTTGGGTAATCCTGAGCTTATTGTTATAGAAATTAAGGGGCTGAGTATATGCCAAATGTATTGGTTGGAGAAGTTAAAGCGGGCTCAAAGATAATCAAAGATGTAATTACACCTTTGGGTGGGATTTTGTTTACCAAGGGAAAAATACTACTCCCCCGTGATCTAGAAATTTTGGAAGCTTTCTTAGTTGGGCAAGTGGAGATCGAGGGTGTTCAAGGAGAGGGCAACTCTGATGCTGCCAAAAAAAACTCGAAGCAGACATCACTTAAAGCCGGAGCCATTATAAATGAATCAATGCTGATTAAGAACAATTCCCCACTACACGATGAATATGACAAAATGATCGGACTTATTAGGACAAGCTATCGTTCGGTAACGGCAGCCTCTCTTCCTATTTTTGAGTTACGGAGTCAGTTAGAGGTACTAATTAGTCATTTGAAGGATTATCATGTCTTGAAGTTTTCTCCACGTACGCTAAAAGACGAGGATTACAACTATCACAATGCCGTATTGTCCGCGTTAACATCATATAAGATTGCTCAGTGGTGCGGGTATCCGCAAAAGGATTGGATGCAGATCGCTTTTGCTGGATTGCTGCATGATATCGGAAACGCAAAAGTAGATAGTTCTCTTTTACATAAGCCGGAGTCACTTAATAGTGCTGAAATAGAAGAGGTTCGCAGACATACTACATATGGCTATCAATTATTACGTAATGTCACAGCGATTAATGAAGGGGTAAGACTAACAGCATTGCAGCATCATGAGAAGGTCGATGGGTCTGGTTATCCACTTAAGCTAGAAGGTAGCCAGATTCACTTTTACGCTAAAGTAGTTGCGGTAGCAGATATATTCCATGCTATGACTTTGGAAAGAGCTTATAGAAAGGCACAGTCCCCTTATCTAGTATTAGAACAGATTATGACTGAAAGCTTTGGTAAGCTTGACCCAGTCGTTGTACAGACCTTTATACAGAAGAGCACTGATTTATTTAATGGAACCAGAATACGTTTGAGCGATGGGCGTCACGGGGAGATCATATTCACTGATCGTGCGAATCCTACACGTCCTATGATTAAGGTAGAGGGTACAATTGTTAACTTAATGTTGGAGCGGGAGCTATATATTCAAGAGATTATTTCTTAGTGTAGTAAGTATTGAAAGACTTCAGAGCTGAGGCTGTGCTGCCTAGTGCGTAAGAGTATATTTAGGATCATTGGTAGCACAGTCTCTTATTTATAGATTATATTAAAAAAAGTGTTGCAATCAATCTCTATACATGATATATTCTAAGTCCGGCCAAGAAATACACATGCCGAGCTCGAAAAAGAAGTTAAAAAAAGAGCTTGACATTAAATAGCCGAACATGATATAGTATAAGAGTTGCTGCTGAGACATTAAGCGGCGCCAACGAGAACTTGATCTTTGAAAACTGAACAACGAGTGAGTAGGAAATCACGAAAGTGAAATCCAAAATTAGAGAATTAATTTTCTCGTCAGATGTTTCAAAATGAGCATATCGCTCTTTTCAATACTAATTGGAGAGTTTGATCCTGGCTCAGGACGAACGCTGGCGGCGTGCCTAATACATGCAAGTCGAGCGGAGTTATTTTGAAAGCTTGCTTTCAAAATAACTTAGCGGCGGACGGGTGAGTAACACGTAGGCAACCTGCCCTTTAGACTGGGATAACTACCGGAAACGGTAGCTAATACCGGATAATTTCTTTTTTCTCCTGAAGAAAGAATGAAAGACGGAGCAATCTGTCACTGAGGGATGGGCCTGCGGCGCATTAGCTAGTTGGTGGGGTAACGGCCCACCAAGGCGACGATGCGTAGCCGACCTGAGAGGGTGAACGGCCACACTGGGACTGAGACACGGCCCAGACTCCTACGGGAGGCAGCAGTAGGGAATCTTCCGCAATGGACGAAAGTCTGACGGAGCAACGCCGCGTGAGTGATGAAGGTTTTCGGATCGTAAAGCTCTGTTGCCAGGGAAGAACGTCCGGTAGAGTAACTGCTATCGGAGTGACGGTACCTGAGAAGAAAGCCCCGGCTAACTACGTGCCAGCAGCCGCGGTAATACGTAGGGGGCAAGCGTTGTCCGGAATTATTGGGCGTAAAGCGCGCGCAGGCGGTCATTTAAGTCTGGTGTTTAAACCTTGGGCTCAACCTAAGGTCGCACTGGAAACTGGGTGACTTGAGTACAGAAGAGGAAAGTGGAATTCCACGTGTAGCGGTGAAATGCGTAGATATGTGGAGGAACACCAGTGGCGAAGGCGACTTTCTGGGCTGTAACTGACGCTGAGGCGCGAAAGCGTGGGGAGCAAACAGGATTAGATACCCTGGTAGTCCACGCCGTAAACGATGAGTGCTAGGTGTTAGGGGTTTCGATACCCTTGGTGCCGAAGTTAACACAGTAAGCACTCCGCCTGGGGAGTACGGTCGCAAGACTGAAACTCAAAGGAATTGACGGGGACCCGCACAAGCAGTGGAGTATGTGGTTTAATTCGAAGCAACGCGAAGAACCTTACCAGGTCTTGACATCCCTCTGAATCTGCTAGAGATAGCAGCGGCCTTCGGGACAGAGGAGACAGGTGGTGCATGGTTGTCGTCAGCTCGTGTCGTGAGATGTTGGGTTAAGTCCCGCAACGAGCGCAACCCTTAACTTTAGTTGCCAGCAAGTAATGTTGGGCACTCTAGAGTGACTGCCGGTGACAAACCGGAGGAAGGTGGGGATGACGTCAAATCATCATGCCCCTTATGACCTGGGCTACACACGTACTACAATGGCCGGTACAACGGGAAGCGAAGCCGCGAGGTGGAGCCAATCCCATCAAAGCCGGTCTCAGTTCGGATTGCAGGCTGCAACTCGCCTGCATGAAGTCGGAATTGCTAGTAATCGCGGATCAGCATGCCGCGGTGAATACGTTCCCGGGTCTTGTACACACCGCCCGTCACACCACGAGAGTTTACAACACCCGAAGTCGGTGGGGTAACCCGCAAGGGAGCCAGCCGCCGAAGGTGGGGTAGATGATTGGGGTGAAGTCGTAACAAGGTAGCCGTATCGGAAGGTGCGGCTGGATCACCTCCTTTCTATGGAGAATCGTCTTCTGCAATGAAGACATTCAAATCGGAAGTTAAACTTCCACAATCTCAGGTTTAGGCCTGTTACTCACTCGTTGCTCAGTTTTGAGAGTTTAAGCTCTCAAGTAAGACTTGATCCTTGAAAACTGGATACCGAAACGAATTTGCGTTTTAGAACATCTTTTAGCAACTTGTGCAAACAAGTAAATGTTATTAGTGAGATGATTCCAAAAGAGATATCGTATGATATTTTCCTGCGGAAAAATCATGGTTAAGCTAATAAGAGCACACGGAGGATGCCTAGGCGCCAGGAGCCGACGAAGGACGTGGCGAACAACGAAACTGCCTCGGGGAGCTGTAAGCAAGCTTTGATCCGGGGGTGTCCGAATGGGGAAACCCAGCTGTGGTAATTCGCAGTTACTCATACCTGAATACATAGGGTATGTAGAGGCAGACCAGGGGAACTGAAACATCTAAGTACCCTGAGGAAGAGAAAACAATAGTGATTCCGTCAGTAGCGGCGAGCGAACGCGGAACAGCCTAAACCTAAGAGCTTGCTCTTAGGGGTTGTGGGACGTCTCACATGGAGTTACAAAGGAATATGGTAGGTGAAGAGGTCTGGAAAGGCCCGCGATAGAGGTAAAAGCCCTGTAACCTAAACTGTGTTCTCTCCGAGACGGATCCCGAGTAGTGCGGGGCACGTGAAACCCCGTATGAATCCAGCAGGACCATCTGCTAAGGCTAAATACTACCTGGCGACCGATAGTGAAACAGTACCGTGAGGGAAAGGTGAAAAGCACCCCGGAAGGGGAGTGAAATAGAACCTGAAACCGTGTGCTTACAAAAAGTCAGAGCCCTATCTATGGGTGATGGCGTGCCTTTTGTAGAATGAACCGGCGAGTTACGTTTAACATGCAAGGTTAAGTCGAGAAGACGGAGCCGCAGCGAAAGCGAGTCTGAATAGGGCGATTGAGTATGTGGACGTAGACCCGAAACCGTGTGATCTACCCCTGTCCAGGGTGAAGGTGCGGTAACACGCACTGGAGGCCCGAACCCACGCACGTTGAAAAGTGCGGGGATGAGGTGGGGGTAGCGGAGAAATTCCAATCGAACTCGGAGATAGCTGGTTCTCCCCGAAATAGCTTTAGGGCTAGCCTCGGTATAAGAGTAGTGGAGGTAGAGCACTGATTGGGTGCGGGGTCCGCAAGGATTACCAAGCTCAGTCAAACTCCGAATGCCATATACTTATTGCCGGGAGTCAGACAGTGAGTGCTAAGATCCATTGTCAAAAGGGAAACAGCCCAGACCATCAGCTAAGGTCCCCAAGTGTGTGTTAAGTGGGAAAGGATGTGGAGTTGCACAGACAACCAGGATGTTGGCTTAGAAGCAGCCACCATTGAAAGAGTGCGTAATAGCTCACTGGTCGAGTGACTCTGCGCCGAAAATGTAACGGGGCTAAACACACCACCGAAGCTATGGCTAGATACTATGTATCTGGGGTAGGGGAGCGTTGTATGTGGGTTGAAGGTGTACCGTAAGGAGCGCTGGACAGCATACAAGTGAGAATGCCGGTATGAGTAACGAAAAGATCAGTGAGAATCTGATCCGCCGAAAGCCCAAGGTTTCCTGAGGAAGGCTCGTCCGCTCAGGGTAAGTCGGGACCTAAGGCGAGGCCGAAAGGCGTAGTCGAAGGACAACAGTTTGAAATTACTGTACCACCGTAATCCGCTATGAGCGATGGGGTGACGCAGGAGGGTAGTGACGCGGACTGATGGATATGTCCGTCTAAGCAGTGAGGCTGATGTGTAGGCAAATCCGCACATCGTTAAGGCTGGGCTGTGATGGGGAGCGAAAATTGTAGTAGCGAAGGTCATGATCTCACACTGCCAAGAAAAGCCTCTAGCCAGGAGAAGGTGCCCGTACCGCAAACCGACACAGGTAGGCGAGAAGAGAATTCTAAGGCGCGCGGAAGAACTCTCGTTAAGGAACTCGGCAAAATGACCCCGTAACTTCGGGAGAAGGGGTGCCCCGGTAGTGTGAATAGCACGAGGGGGCCGCAGTGAAAAGGCCCAAGCGACTGTTTAGCAAAAACACAGGTCTGTGCGAAGCCGCAAGGCGAAGTATACGGGCTGACGCCTGCCCGGTGCTGGAAGGTTAAGGGGAGTGGTTAGGGGTAACCCGAAGCTATGAACCGAAGCCCCAGTAAACGGCGGCCGTAACTATAACGGTCCTAAGGTAGCGAAATTCCTTGTCAGGTAAATTCTGACCCGCACGAATGGCGTAACGACTTGGGCGCTGTCTCAACGAGAGATCCGGTGAAATTTTAATACCTGTGAAGATGCAGGTTACCCGCGACAAGACGGAAAGACCCCATGGAGCTTTACTGCAGCTTGATATTGAATTTGGGTACGATCTGTACAGGATAGGTGGGAGCCGTAGAAATCGGAGCGCAAGCTTCGGTGGAGGCGCCGTTGGGATACCACCCTGATCGTATCTAGGTTCTAACCTAGTGCCCTAATCGGGTACGGGGACCGTGTCAGGCGGGCAGTTTGACTGGGGCGGTCGCCTCCTAAAGAGTAACGGAGGCGTTCCAAGGTTCCCTCAGAATGGTTGGAAATCATTCGAAGAGTGCAAAGGCATAAGGGAGCTTGACTGCGAGACCTACAAGTCGAGCAGGGACGAAAGTCGGACTTAGTGATCCGGTGGTACCGCATGGAAGGGCCATCGCTCAACGGATAAAAGCTACCCTGGGGATAACAGGCTTATCTCCCCCAAGAGTCCACATCGACGGGGAGGTTTGGCACCTCGATGTCGGCTCATCGCATCCTGGGGCTGAAGTAGGTCCCAAGGGTTGGGCTGTTCGCCCATTAAAGCGGTACGCGAGCTGGGTTCAGAACGTCGTGAGACAGTTCGGTCCCTATCTGTCGTGGGCGCAGGAAATTTGAGAGGAGCTGTCCTTAGTACGAGAGGACCGGGATGGACGTACCGCTGGTGCACCAGTTGTTTCGCCAGAAGCATGGCTGGGTAGCTACGTACGGACGGGATAAGCGCTGAAAGCATCTAAGCGTGAAGCCCCCCTCAAGATGAGATTTCCCAATTAGTAAGACCCCTTGAAGACGACGAGGTAGATAGGTTGGAGGTGGAAGTGCAGCAATGCATGGAGCTGACCAATACTAATCGGTCGAGGGCTTATCCTATACTTAAAACGCAAATTCAATTCGGATTCAGTTTTCAGGCATCAAGCCTGTAACACGCTTAGAAATTTATTCTCACTTCTGGTGATGAACCAAATTTCACGCGGCAGCGTCTGTTTCACAGACGCATGTTTGGTGGCGATAGCGGAGGGGTTCCACGCGTACCCATCCCGAACACGACCGTTAAGCCCTCCAGCGCCGATGGTACTTGGACCGAAGGGTCCTGGGAGAGTAGGACGTTGCCAAGCACGCAAGACCACTGTTGAGTTATCGACAGTGGTCTTTTTGTTGTATCTATTTTCTTAAAGAGTTGGTACGATTTAAATTTTGTTTGACAGACTACAGTGTTTAACCCATAATACAATTCATACTAAACATATAAGAATTGTAGGGGGAGCGGATTATGTCATATTTTAATGTATCTGTTAAGAAACCGGTTCTGTTGGGGGCAATAGCAGTTTTGCTATTGATGGTAATTGCAGGATGCTCGGGATCTAATAATAAGGCTGCTTCAAATAAAGATGCGCAGGAAAGTGCGAGTCCAGCAACAGCAACTCAGAGTCCTCAAACGGCAGAGCCGGCAGTAGGAGGCACCTTCGTCTATGGACGGCCTGCTTCTGTAACCTCGCTGGATTTGCATAATCAGATTACATCCAACAATGCTTTTGCTATCGATAAAGTATTTGAATCATTAGTTGCTTTTGACAGCAAGGGCGAAATTGTAGATTGGCTTGCGAAGTCACATAGTATCAGCGAGGATGGATTGACGTATACTTTTGAACTTCGTGAGGGTCTGAAGTTTTCAAACGGTACCGATGTGACTGCGGAAGATGCCGTATTCTCCCTTGAGCGGCACTTGAAGGTTGGCGGCCCGCTGGCAATATCCGCTAAGGTTGATTCAATCAAAGCACAAGATAACAAAACGCTTGTTATTACGCTTAAAGAACCTTATACACCATTTATCTCAGAGCTGTCCAATTTCTCTAATGGCATCCTACCTAATAATTTTGGTGGAGTTTCCGAAGAAGAATTCTTCAAGAAACCAATCGGAACGGGACCTTTTGTCGTTGAATCATGGGACACTGCGGGTGATCTGACTTTCACTAAGAACAAATTCTACTGGCAAGAAGGTAAACCATATATTGATAAGCTTGTTTATAAGTTGATTGAGGACGATAGCCAAGCGATCAACCAGCTGAAGGCTGGGGAAGTTAATGCTATTGAATCTTTGGCCTTGCAAAATGCTAATGAGATCAAAGATGGAGCCGACACTAAAGTAATTACTAACGGTAGTTGGGTGACAGAGCAATTATTCTTTAATACGCTGGATGAGCATTTTTCGGATGTACATGTCCGCCGTGCACTGGCTCTGGCGCTTGACCGTGAAGGCTTGACCAAAGCGTTAACCTTTGGATATGCACAAACAGCAAACTCATTACTGCCAACAACGATTCCTTATAACGCCAATGATACAATTAAGGCTCTGAACTTCAATGTCGAGGCAGCCAAGGAAGAGCTTGCTAAATCGGCTTTCCCTAATGGTTTTACTACCAAGTTACTTGTAGCCTCCGGTAATAGTACAAGAGCGCAAGAGGCACAAATTATTCAGGCAGCGGGTCAAACCATCGGAATTAAAATTGAGATTGAATCGATTGAGCTTGCCACTTTCCGTGAACGATTCTTTGCTTATGATTTCGCCGCAATGTTGAATAGCGGTCAAGCTGATTCCCCGGAAGCGAATTCGATTATTGCCTTCCAAACCGATCCGGAAGGCTTCAGCAAATCGTATTGGACCCATTATACGAATGATGAAGTAACGAAGCTTCTATATGAGGGCCAAAAAACAGCAGATGGCGATGCTCGTGCGCAAATCTATACCAAGCTGCTGCAGACACTTGCTGATGAAGTACCGTATATTCCGCTTTATTATCCAGATGTTTTGAAAGGTATTCGTTCTTCAGTGGATGGTCTAGTTGTGCTACCTAATGGTAGCGCCCGTTTCGAAGATGTCCGCATCAGCCAATGATGAATCTTAAGCAGGTGTTAAATCAACCTAGAGGAAGTAAGGACTCTTACAACTGGCTTGTAATATCTCTTATAAAAGCATTGGCAGTGATCTGCTGCGTAATGATAGCCGTCTTTTTCATCATCCGAATTGTACCCGGAGATCCAGCGAAAATGATTTTGGGAGAATATAGTACCCCTGAGGCGCTCAAGAGTATGCATCATACTCTTGGGCTCGACATCCCTTTATGGGAGCAGTTCATGCGATTTGTGAAGACGCTGTTTACGCAAGGAGATACTGGAAATTCCATTATTATGGGGACATCAACAAGAGAATTGATCACGCAGCGGGCTCCTGTTACTTTGTTGCTCATAGTGATGGCCTGTGTGTTGGCAATTGTCGTATCACTTCTGCTTGCTACGGTAGCTGCTACGCATAAGGATAAACTGCTGGACCATTTAATACGTATATTTCCTACAATAACTTTGGGTATGCCAATCTTTTGGGTTGGCTTACTTTTAATTTTGCTCTTTAGTGTCCGGCTTGGCTGGTTTCCCGTTGGGGGAGTTAGTGAAGGGTGGGTTGGAACCTTGCATAGTCTTGCACTTCCGGCAATCACCGTTGCTTTTTCACAGATTCCTACCCTGGTCCGTTCCTTAAGAGCGCAGATGCTTGAAGTGTTAGAATCGGATTTTGTAGTCACCCTTAAAGCCGCGGGAATACCAAGCAGGGTTATTCTATTTAAACATGTGTTGCGCAATTCTGCTCTTCCTACACTGATGCTGATGGGTGTGAATATTTCTTATCTAATCGGCGGCACATTGGTCGTTGAACAGGTATTTGGAATTAAGGGAATTGGCAGTTTGCTGTTTACTTCAATTTCGAAACGGGACTTTCCAGTTATTCAAGGAATAGCACTTTATTGTGCGCTATCTGTTGTGATCATCAGTCTCTTGATTGAGATCATTTCTTGGTGGCTTGATCCCAGAACGAAGGGGAAACAATGAAAACGATAAGACTAGAGCCACAATTGTATGAAGGCAACAAGATGACAAGCGGCTTAAAGCGCATATGGAATACCCCTTCTTTGTTAGTAGGAATGATTATGTTTGCAGCCCTTATTCTCTTAACTGTGTTTATACCGTATATAAGTCCCTATGATCCATCCGAGCAAAATTTGAGTGACTTTCTGCAGCCTCCGTCGGCTGAACATTGGCTAGGAACCGATCAACTTGGGCGTGATCTGTTTACTAGACTGATCTATGCAGCGAGGACTGATCTGAAAATCATGGTCTTGGCAGAAATCATTCCCTTTTGCACAGGTGTATTCCTAGGAATGCTAGCAGGATATTACGGGAAATGGGTTGATGCAGTTATTTCGCTGTTGTCAGATACATTTATCGCTTTTCCTTTTTATCTGATCGTTATTATCGTTGCTTTTGCCAGTGGAGCAGGAGAACGAGGTATTTATATTACGTTTATCCTTGTAGGTTGGATTGTCTTTGCCCGTGTCGTCAGAGGTCTCAGCGCATCTTTCCGCAATCAGGAATGGGTGGCGTCTGCTCAAACATTAGGACTACCCGGAGTAAGAATTATTTTACGTCATTTGCTTCCCAATGTACTTCCTCAAGCCGTAGTCGTTCTTATGACAGATATGATTGGATTGCTTGTCGCCATTGTGACGCTCGGGTATCTTGGGATCGGCATTACACCACCAACTCCAGACTGGGGGACAATGATCTCGGATGGACAGCCCTTCATCACTACAGCTTGGTGGCTATCGGCTGTTCCAGGATTAGCAGTGGTGTATACAGGAATAGCTTTGTCGCTCCTAGGTGATGGTCTAGCAGACTTATGGAGGAAAAAATGATGTCTACACAACCCATTTTAGAAATAGAGCAACTAACACTGGCAGCGAAGACAAATGAGAGATTAGTCAACAATGTTAGCTTTTCGCTGGGCAAAGGAGAGAGTCTAGGATTAGTAGGTGAGTCGGGCTCGGGAAAATCGCTTACGCTGCGTGCAATTCTGGGACTACTTCCAAACGGTGTTGAGCAGATAGGCGGCACCATTAAGAGTGATGTAAGCAGTGCGATGGTTTTTCAAGATCCAAGAGGTGCGCTTGATCCGCTCTGTATGGTTGTTAATCAGCTGGCTGAAGTCGTGTATTACAGACAGAGAGTAAGCCGAAAGGCTTCCCGAATGATTGCGCTGGAACTGCTCGAAAGGCTTGGTCTCCCCGAATCTTTAAAGAAAAAGGACCGGTATCCGAGCCAGCTGTCAGGCGGTCAATGTCAACGGGTAGTCATCGCTTTGGCACTGGCATGTAAGCCAGGTATTCTTCTCTGTGATGAGCCGACGACGGCGCTGGATGTCACGGTTCAACGACAAATTATTGAAACGATCACCAACCTCCAGCAGGAGCTGGGATTTGCCATGGTTTTTGTTACGCATAATCTCGCGATTGCAGCCAACTTGTGCTCACGCCTATGTGTAATGAAACAAGGGCAGATTGTTGAGCATGGCGCTACCCTTGATATTTTGCAAAATCCATCCGACCCTTACACACAGATGCTGATTAATTCGGTGCTTCCTTTGCCAGAGCTTGAAGGGAGTAGAGACTCATGGAACTAGCCTTGCAAATCAAAGATTTAACTGTTCATTATGGCGGCTTTACTGCGCTGGATTGTATTAATCTGAATCTTGAGCAGCATACCACTCTTGGGCTTGTTGGAGAATCTGGATCAGGAAAATCTACGCTGGCACGAGTAATTGCTGGACTGATTGCCCCGCATGAGGGAAAAATCCTGTTAGGTACCCAAGAGTTAAAAAAGAAAAGAAGCCGTGAGCAGCGAAAAATAATCCAAATGATCTTTCAAAATCCGGATGCGTCGCTGAATCCCAAACATTCAATTAGAGAGATTCTTTCTGAGCCCTTATTGTTTCATAAAATTGTGGGACGTACGGGTGTCGAGCAGAGATGTAAAGAGTTACTGAACCAAGTTCATTTGGAGCAAAAGGCATTAGACAAATTCCCACACGAATTTTCTGGGGGGCAGCGTCAACGGATAGCGATCGCCCGCGCATTAAGCGTTGAGCCCAACATCCTGATCGCAGATGAACCTACAAGCGCGTTGGATGTATCTGTGCAGCTAAGTATGCTCGAACTGTTCAATGCACTAAAAGCTGAACTTGATCTCACCATGCTTTTTATTTCTCATGACTTAGGAGTAATCAATGCAATTAGTGATACAGTTGCAGTCATGCGGCATGGGAAGCTTGTGGAGCAGAGTCCGAAAGATCAATTCTTCATCCGACCTAAACATGAATACAGTTACGAGCTGTTGTCGGCGGTTCCCAAAATGCCAAAATCAAGTACATCAGGAGGTTTCTTATGAGCCCAGAACAAGAACATAAAGGATATGTGCCACTTTCAATGGCTGAGTACAATAAGCTTACACATTTGATTTCCGACATCTTGTTTACTGATCATCCACCGGTTATTATCCCAGCTGAGGCAATTTTGGGGATCGAGGCCGTGGCTGCCGGAATAGCCGCACCTGGTCGAACCATTGTAAATATAGTAACAGGTCCCTATGGAAGTTTATTTGGAAAATGGCTTGAACGGGGAGGAGCATCGGTTGTTGAAGTAAAGGTTCCTTTTGATGAAGTGGTCACTGGCAACCAGGTTGCTTCCGCAATTAAAGAGTTTAGCCCTTGTGCCCTTTCCTTTGTTCAGGCTGAAGTGGTTACAGGTGGATCTAATCCGGCTAAAGAAATATTTAAGATTGCAAAGGAGTTCAATCTCATTACTGTAACGGACTCGGTTTCTGCGGTTGGGGGAGAGGCGTTACTGGTCGATGAATGGGGAGTTGATTTTGCTGTGATAGGCGCGCAAAAAGCTTTGGCTGGACCTAACGGTGTTAGCGCCGTCAGTATTTCACCACGTGGCTGGGAATTTCTTGAGTCTAATAAAAATGCACCGCGTAACTCCATTCTGTCCTTGCTGGATCTCAAACCTTCGTTGGATGGGGCCGCGCCAATACGAGTTGCTCCAAATATTCCTACACTGGAGGCTAGAGCCTTGATTCAAGCTTTGATGCGAATTGAAGAAGAAGGATTGGATCAAGTAATCAAACGCCATGAGAGAGCTGCTGCAGCTGCTGTAGCTGGTATCCAATCCTTGGGGCTTGAACCTTGGCAGAAGGATAGCAGACATTATTCTACACTGACTACAACGGTACGGATTTCTGGAAAGCAAGATTTGCAGATCGAACAGCCCATAGGGATTGTGGCTCCCGGAGACGGAGAATTATTTGGCCTTCTTTTACGAATTAATCATTTTGGAACAAATGCTGCTCGGCAAAGTGTGGAGGAAGCTATATCAACGCTTGCTGAGTTGTTGAAAGAAGACCCTGATCAGGCATTACAGGTTGTTAGGCAGGCTTGGGGGGGATGAAGATGATTCATAAGCATCCAGAGTTACAGACATTTAAGGATATTTATATAGCAGGTATCGAAGGCAGACGTTTTGATGTTGTAATCAAAGATGGGCGTTTTTCATCTATAACTGATGCGGATCCACATAAAGGTAATTCAACGCTTAAAGATACAGATCTATGGATAAGTCCAGGTATTATTGATCTTCATACGCATCTTGCTTGGACAGACTTTGATCATGCGGACCAATTGAAACGCGATACCCGCGAGATTGAAACCATGCAGGCGCAGGCTTTTGAAGCTACTCTTAGGACGGGTGTAACGACTGTACGGGATGCAGGTGGAATTCTGCCAAGCACAGTGCAGCATCTTGTTCATCAGTATCAACAGCCTTTAAGAGTGGAAACCAGCAGCGAAATGCTTGGAGCAGCAGATGCCCTTGGTCTTAAGCATTTGGAACAACGGATGGCGGAAATCTTCGCAACAGGAGCGGGCTGGATAAAAATCATGGCTACAGGCGGTCTTGGAGCACCTACTGAGAAAGTCGTTGATCCGATCTTTTCCGAAGAAGAGTTCTCATTTATTGTTCGTAATGCACATGCCCATGATAAAAAGGTGTTGGTCCATACCTGGGGAGGGGTGACGATAGACTGGTCCATCCAGTCTGGCGTGGAATCTATAGAGCACGGGATGTTTCTAACAGAGGATCAGGCGGGAAGACTTGCTAACTCGGGGGTAGCTTTTGTACCTACAACATCCATCTATCGTATTGCTGCAGATCCGAAAGGTGTTCTAGCATTGAACCCTATCATTTGCGAACGAGCTGCCCGTGCTGCCGAATCACATTCCAAAGCTATTAATTATGCCAAAAGAGAAGGTGTAAGCATTGGATTCGGCACAGATTATGCCACACCTGCACTACATGGTTATAATCTTCAAGAACTGGATACGTTGATTGATTATGGTTTATCTCGAAGAGAAGCGTGGCAGTCTGCAACAAAAACCGCTGCTGACATTCTAGGTAGTGGCAACGAGCTGGGGCAAATTGCAGAGGGGTTTATTGCAGATGCTGTTATTTTCAAAGTGAATCCGTACGAGGCTCACAATGCAGAGGTACTTCGAAAGAGTATCGTTTCCGTGGTTACTGGAGCGAAGGAAGCAGATTTAATCTAGATTCGTCTAAGCTATTTTCTAAAACAACTGATAACCTTGCAGTTGTTTTTCTTTGTAGTTTATAGAAAAATATAATTGCCTTTTCATATTTCATATATAGGGTATACATTCTTTCTTATGCCGCTAAGTAAGGAATGTATGTAAGGCGGCAGAATAGAAGGGTGAGTGGATTCTTTAATACATGATGTACCTGTAAAAGTTTTATAAAAAAAGTGTTGCAATCAATCTCTATACATGATATATTCTAAGTCCGGCCAAGAAGTACACATGCCGAGCTCGAAAAAGAAGTTAAAAAAAGAGCTTGACATTAAATAGCCGAACATGATATAGTATAAGAGTTGCTGCTGAGACATTAAACAGCGCCAACGAGAACTTGATCTTTGAAAACTGAACAACGAGTGAGTAGGAAATCACGAAAGTGAAATCCAAAATTAGAGAATTAATTTTCTCGTCAGATGTTTCAAAATGAGCATATCGCTCTTTTCAATACTAATTGGAGAGTTTGATCCTGGCTCAGGACGAACGCTGGCGGCGTGCCTAATACATGCAAGTCGAGCGGAGTTATTTTGAAAGCTTGCTTTCAAAATAACTTAGCGGCGGACGGGTGAGTAACACGTAGGCAACCTGCCCCTTAGACTGGGATAACTACCGGAAACGGTAGCTAATACCGGATAATTTCTTTTTTCTCCTGAAGAAAGAATGAAAGACGGAGCAATCTGTCACTGAGGGATGGGCCTGCGGCGCATTAGCTAGTTGGTGGGGTAACGGCCCACCAAGGCGACGATGCGTAGCCGACCTGAGAGGGTGAACGGCCACACTGGGACTGAGACACGGCCCAGACTCCTACGGGAGGCAGCAGTAGGGAATCTTCCGCAATGGACGAAAGTCTGACGGAGCAACGCCGCGTGAGTGATGAAGGTTTTCGGATCGTAAAGCTCTGTTGCCAGGGAAGAACGTCCGGTAGAGTAACTGCTATCGGAGTGACGGTACCTGAGAAGAAAGCCCCGGCTAACTACGTGCCAGCAGCCGCGGTAATACGTAGGGGGCAAGCGTTGTCCGGAATTATTGGGCGTAAAGCGCGCGCAGGCGGTCATTTAAGTCTGGTGTTTAAACCTTGGGCTCAACCTAAGGTCGCACTGGAAACTGGGTGACTTGAGTACAGAAGAGGAAAGTGGAATTCCACGTGTAGCGGTGAAATGCGTAGATATGTGGAGGAACACCAGTGGCGAAGGCGACTTTCTGGGCTGTAACTGACGCTGAGGCGCGAAAGCGTGGGGAGCAAACAGGATTAGATACCCTGGTAGTCCACGCCGTAAACGATGAGTGCTAGGT
Organism: Paenibacillus sp. RS8; assembly: GCF_041956825.1. Taxonomy (NCBI): domain Bacteria; kingdom Bacillati; phylum Bacillota; class Bacilli; order Caryophanales; family Paenibacillaceae; genus Paenibacillus; species Paenibacillus sp. RS8. Next base: position 1,555,135 of record NZ_CP168131.1, read on the forward strand.
GTTAGGGGTTTCGATACCCTTGGTGCCGAAGTTAACACAGTAAGCACTCCGCCTGGGGAGTACGGTCGCAAGACTGAAACTCAAAGGAATTGACGGGGACCCGCACAAGCAGTGGAGTATGTGGTTTAATTCGAAGCAACGCGAAGAACCTTACCAGGTCTTGACATCCCTCTGAATCTGCTAGAGATAGCAGCGGCCTTCGGGACAGAGGAGACAGGTGGTGCATGGTTGTCGTCAGCTCGTGTCGTGAGATGTTGGGTTAAGTCCCGCAACGAGCGCAACCCTTAACTTTAGTTGCCAGCAAGTAATGTTGGGCACTCTAGAGTGACTGCCGGTGACAAACCGGAGGAAGGTGGGGATGACGTCAAATCATCATGCCCCTTATGACCTGGGCTACACACGTACTACAATGGCCGGTACAACGGGAAGCGAAGCCGCGAGGTGGAGCCAATCCCATCAAAGCCGGTCTCAGTTCGGATTGCAGGCTGCAACTCGCCTGCATGAAGTCGGAATTGCTAGTAATCGCGGATCAGCATGCCGCGGTGAATACGTTCCCGGGTCTTGTACACACCGCCCGTCACACCACGAGAGTTTACAACACCCGAAGTCGGTGGGGTAACCCGCAAGGGAGCCAGCCGCCGAAGGTGGGGTAGATGATTGGGGTGAAGTCGTAACAAGGTAGCCGTATCGGAAGGTGCGGCTGGATCACCTCCTTTCTATGGAGAATCGTCTTCTGCAATGAAGACATTCAAATCGGAAGTTAAACTTCCACAATCTCAGGTTTAGGCCTGTTACTCACTCGTTGCTCAGTTTTGAGAGTTTAAGCTCTCAGTAAGACTTGATCCTTGAAAACTGGATACCGAAACGAATTTGCGTTTTAGAACATCTTTTAGCAACTTGTGTAAACAAGTGAATGTTATTAGTGAGATTTTTCTTAGGAAAAATCAAGGTTAAGCTAATAAGAGCACACGGAGGATGCCTAGGCGCCAGGAGCCGACGAAGGACGTGGCGAACAACGAAACTGCCTCGGGGAGCTGTAAGCAAGCTTTGATCCGGGGGTGTCCGAATGGGGAAACCCAGCTGTGGTAATTCGCAGTTACTCATACCTGAATACATAGGGTATGTAGAGGCAGACCAGGGGAACTGAAACATCTAAGTACCCTGAGGAAGAGAAAACAATAGTGATTCCGTCAGTAGCGGCGAGCGAACGCGGAACAGCCTAAACCTAAGAGCTTGCTCTTAGGGGTTGTGGGACGTCTCACATGGAGTTACAAAGGAATATGGTAGGTGAAGAGGTCTGGAAAGGCCCGCGATAGAGGTAAAAGCCCTGTAGCCTAAACTGTGTTCTCTCCGAGACGGATCCCGAGTAGTGCGGGGCACGTGAAACCCCGTATGAATCCAGCAGGACCATCTGCTAAGGCTAAATACTACCTGGCGACCGATAGTGAAACAGTACCGTGAGGGAAAGGTGAAAAGCACCCCGGAAGGGGAGTGAAATAGAACCTGAAACCGTGTGCTTACAAAAAGTCAGAGCCCTATTCATGGGTGATGGCGTGCCTTTTGTAGAATGAACCGGCGAGTTACGTTTAACATGCAAGGTTAAGTCGAGAAGACGGAGCCGCAGCGAAAGCGAGTCTGAATAGGGCGATTGAGTATGTGGACGTAGACCCGAAACCGTGTGATCTACCCCTGTCCAGGGTGAAGGTGCGGTAACACGCACTGGAGGCCCGAACCCACGCACGTTGAAAAGTGCGGGGATGAGGTGGGGGTAGCGGAGAAATTCCAATCGAACTCGGAGATAGCTGGTTCTCCCCGAAATAGCTTTAGGGCTAGCCTCGGTATAAGAGTAGTGGAGGTAGAGCACTGATTGGGTGCGGGGTCCGCAAGGATTACCAAGCTCAGTCAAACTCCGAATGCCATATACTTATTGCCGGGAGTCAGACAGTGAGTGCTAAGATCCATTGTCAAAAGGGAAACAGCCCAGACCATCAGCTAAGGTCCCCAAGTGTGTGTTAAGTGGGAAAGGATGTGGAGTTGCACAGACAACCAGGATGTTGGCTTAGAAGCAGCCACCATTGAAAGAGTGCGTAATAGCTCACTGGTCGAGTGACTCTGCGCCGAAAATGTAACGGGGCTAAACACACCACCGAAGCTATGGCTAGATACGAATGTATCTGGGGTAGGGGAGCGTTGTATGTGGGTTGAAGGTGTACCGTAAGGAGCGCTGGACAGCATACAAGTGAGAATGCCGGTATGAGTAACGAAAAGATCAGTGAGAATCTGATCCGCCGAAAGCCCAAGGTTTCCTGAGGAAGGCTCGTCCGCTCAGGGTAAGTCGGGACCTAAGGCGAGGCCGAAAGGCGTAGTCGAAGGACAACAGTTTGAAATTACTGTACCACCGTAATCCGCTACGAGCGATGGGGTGACGCAGGAGGGTAGTGACGCGGACTGATGGATATGTCCGTCTAAGCAGTGAGGCTGATGTGTAGGCAAATCCGCACATCATTAAGGCTGGGCTGTGATGGGGAGCGAAAATTGTAGTAGCGAAGGTCATGATCTCACACTGCCAAGAAAAGCCTCTAGCCAGGAGAAGGTGCCCGTACCGCAAACCGACACAGGTAGGCGAGAAGAGAATTCTAAGGCGCGCGGAAGAACTCTCGTTAAGGAACTCGGCAAAATGACCCCGTAACTTCGGGAGAAGGGGTGCCCCGGTAGTGTGAATAGCACGAGGGGGCCGCAGTGAAAAGGCCCAAGCGACTGTTTAGCAAAAACACAGGTCTGTGCGAAGCCGCAAGGCGAAGTATACGGGCTGACGCCTGCCCGGTGCTGGAAGGTTAAGGGGAGTGGTTAGGGGTAACCCGAAGCTATGAACCGAAGCCCCAGTAAACGGCGGCCGTAACTATAACGGTCCTAAGGTAGCGAAATTCCTTGTCAGGTAAATTCTGACCCGCACGAATGGCGTAACGACTTGGGCGCTGTCTCAACGAGAGATCCGGTGAAATTTTAATACCTGTGAAGATGCAGGTTACCCGCGACAAGACGGAAAGACCCCATGGAGCTTTACTGCAGCTTGATATTGAATTTGGGTACGATCTGTACAGGATAGGTGGGAGCCGTAGAAATCGGAGCGCAAGCTTCGGTGGAGGCGCCGTTGGGATACCACCCTGATCGTATCTAGGTTCTAACCTAGTGCCCTAATCGGGTACGGGGACCGTGTCAGGCGGGCAGTTTGACTGGGGCGGTCGCCTCCTAAAGAGTAACGGAGGCGTTCCAAGGTTCCCTCAGAATGGTTGGAAATCATTCGAAGAGTGCAAAGGCATAAGGGAGCTTGACTGCGAGACCTACAAGTCGAGCAGGGACGAAAGTCGGACTTAGTGATCCGGTGGTACCGCATGGAAGGGCCATCGCTCAACGGATAAAAGCTACCCTGGGGATAACAGGCTTATCTCCCCCAAGAGTCCACATCGACGGGGAGGTTTGGCACCTCGATGTCGGCTCATCGCATCCTGGGGCTGAAGTAGGTCCCAAGGGTTGGGCTGTTCGCCCATTAAAGCGGTACGCGAGCTGGGTTCAGAACGTCGTGAGACAGTTCGGTCCCTATCTGTCGTGGGCGCAGGAAATTTGAGAGGAGCTGTCCTTAGTACGAGAGGACCGGGATGGACGTACCGCTGGTGCACCAGTTGTTTCGCCAGAAGCATGGCTGGGTAGCTACGTACGGACGGGATAAGCGCTGAAAGCATCTAAGCGTGAAGCCCCCCTCAAGATGAGATTTCCCAATTAGTAAGACCCCTTGAAGACGACGAGGTAGATAGGTTGGAGGTGGAAGTGCAGTAATGCATGGAGCTGACCAATACTAATCGGTCGAGGGCTTATCCTATACTTAAAACGCAAATTCAATTCGGATTCAGTTTTCAGGCGATTAAGCCTGTAACACGCTTAGAAATTTATTCTCACTTCTGGTGATGAAGCAAATTTCACGCGGCAGCGTCTGTTTCACAGACGCATGTTTGGTGGCGATAGCGGAGGGGTTCCACGCGTACCCATCCCGAACACGACCGTTAAGCCCTCCAGCGCCGATGGTACTTGGACCGAAGGGTCCTGGGAGAGTAGGACGTTGCCAAGCAGATTAAGCCATTGTTGATAATATCAGCAGTGGCTTTTTTATTTTTTTATTATGCGACTGTTTAAGGCTAGTAATAGTATTAGAATAGGTTACTGTGGAATGACATTTTTGTTACCGACGCCGCGTTGGATACAAGTATAATAGAAAAGTGCTAATAGTTAGCAAATCTTTAATACGAAGGAACTACTCATAAATTCTAACTTTGAATTTTCTTGTGTCTTTAGATGCATTGTAGAGGTAAGGAGGATTTAAGGCATGAAACAATTTAAAATATTTAGTTTAATAATGATTTCTTGTATTTTAACTTTAATACTAGCAAGTTGCGGGACCAAAGAACCTACGTGGGATACTTTTGAGGGTGCACTGAATGAGAAAAGCTTCCCTGTGCCCCATGAGGCCAATTCGCCCGACCAGACTACTACTAATGTTGCTATGGATTATGTACGTTATTCTTTACCTGGCCTAAAGGAGAAGAATGGTATTCCGGATCCTTATATGGAGGCTATTAAAGCTTGGGGCTGGACCGAAGAGGAAGATGATGATAGTGATTCTTCAGGTGTCTTTTTAAAGGATGGGTTAACGGTTCATTTAACAGTGCATGATGATTATTTTGTAGTGATGATTCCTAAAGAAAAGAAGACCTCTATTAAAGGCCTTAAGACCAAATAAACAATCGCCATCCTTTAAGGATGGCGATTTATTTTTTAATATGAAAATGGCATGAGTTATATTAGGGACTGCCCTTTACTGAGAGTAATAGGATACATCGGTTGGATTGAATTTCAGCATGCCTCCCTGACCCTGTTTATTCAATCTTAGTAGTGTATAAAGACGGGGCAGTAAGAGCCATAAGTGGCAAGTGATCAGAGATACTGTAAATGCTGGTGGTGACCAAAAAATAAAGAGTGCTGCAATACAAAGGCCGATATAGAAGTTATGTAGTTGTACTTTTCGGAATATACGGTAACTAATGTGCTGATCAGGCATGAACCCCAGCCAAGGCAGTTTAAATGAGACAGACCACCTTTTTGAAATGGGATGCCCTGAGATTAAAAGAACCGAGCGTGAAATGACATATTGAACCCAAAAGGCTACAGGCGCTGCTATGACGATGTAGAGAATGCTCCACCAGGAAAGAAATACGGTTTCAAGCACAAGGACTAATAGGGGAAGCATAATATAAATAGGCAGCAGGCGTGCCGTTAGATTGATTTTTTTAATTAGTTTATATTGATAGAATGTAGCTGCACCTTTGGTAGTGGGTTCCATAGATAATAGTCTAACCTCCTCGTGAATTCGTATGTTCTTAATATCGGCGATTAGCTGTATTTTATTAAACTGGGGCGGAAATTCACCGATATAACGGCAACGGAATATATATAATGCACGATACAAAGGATATGAAAAAACTATGAAAAGGTTTAAAATGATAGAAGGTGTATCATACTGTTCTTAAAAGAGTCAAGGTGGGATGGTTATGGAACAGCAAACCGGGCAAGCTTGTATCATTTGTGGACAGGTAAAAGAGGAAGGTATTGTGATTGTCTCGCATTTTATTTGTGAGGAATGTGAGGCTGAGATGATACGTACCGAGGCTGAGGATGCCAAGTACCGTTTTTTTATCGGCCGGATGAAGAAGATCGGATTGCAAAAGAACGCTTAAGTAGAGTAACTCTGTTAAATGATGCGGTTAAGAGAGCAGTCTGGATGAAAGATACGATGGCTGCATTAGTGATATTTAGTATACGGCTTCCTCGTTCTTCAGGCGGGAGAAGCCGTTTTGTTGTCCGTGGGGTTGCTTTTGTACTGAAGCATAGGCGTTTATGAATATTTACGTTAAAATAGAAGGAACCCTATGGGAAGGAATTTAATATGAATAAATTACAACGTTGTAGGGCGCCTATATACGAAATGCTGGAACAATATAGAATTATGGGTAATAGATCATATCATGTGCCAGGTCATAAAAATGGAAAGGCATATGATGGCGTTGAAGGCGCTGGCTTTTTAGATGAGGTAATGAAGTATGATGTTACGGAAATTTCCGGAACGGATGATCTTCATCATCCTGAGGGAGTTATCAAGGAAGCGCAAGAGCTGGCAGCAGATTGCTTTGGAGCAGAGGAAAGTTTTTTTCTAGTGGGTGGGAGTACAGCCGGCAATCTGGCTCTTATTCTAACCGCTTGTCCCGAGCCTGGAATGCTTATGATCCTTCAACGCAATGTGCATAAGTCAGTCATTCATGGGCTGATGTTGGCTGGAGTGCGTGCTGTTTTTCTGGAGCCGCTGATTGACCCTCTTAGCGGCTTAGCAGTGGCGCCGGCGGCAGAAGCTGTTAAGGCTGCACTTGCAGCCTACCCTGAAGCCGCAGCCGTACTTGTAACCATGCCGAATTATTACGGCATGGGGAGTGACCTTACGCCCCTCGCGCGTATCTGTCACGACAGCGGTGTACCGCTGCTTGTGGATGAGGCGCATGGGGCGCATTACGGGCAGCACCCGGCGCTGCCGGCCGGTGCACTTGCTTGTGGCGCGGACGGTGTCGTGCAGTCCACGCACAAGATGCTCACAGCGATGACCATGGGCGCTATGCTGCATGTTCAAGGGCCGCGGCTTGACCGCGCCCTGCTCCGGCAGCGGCTCGCCATGGTGCAGAGCTCCAGCCCATCATATCCTATGATGGCGTCGCTGGATCTTGCCCGGCGGCTGCTGCACAGCCGGGGCAAGGATGCCTTCACGGCGGGGCTGGCCGCCGTGGACGTCCTACGGCGCGGGCTCGCGGAGCTGCCGCGCTATGGGCAGGTGCAGCCGGCAGAGCTGCTGCACCCAAATACGCCGCCTGATTCTATGGCGGCGTACGTGACACAGGACCCCTTCAAAGTCGTCATTTATGACGCCACCGGGGTCCTGAGCGGCTTCGAGCTGCAGCGCAAGCTCGAGGCTAAGGGCTGTGTGCCGGAGATGAGTGATGACCGGCACGTAGTGCTGCTGTTCAGCCTTGGATCAAGGGCTGAAGATGCAGAGCAATTGCTGCTGGCGCTGCGGGAAATAGATTCGGAGCAACCTCCCGAATCACCGCATACGCTTAGCAAACCAGACGCTCGTAATATTTCCACGTGGAACAATTTCGATTCTTTACAAATCTCGGAGCCTGTCTCCTTTTCATTGAAGCCAGTGTTAGCTAGTGAGATTGAAAGCATTGATCTTGAATGTAGCGTGGGGAGAGTGGCGGCGGAGATGGTTATTCCATATCCGCCGGGGATCCCGATATTATATCCGGGTGAAGTGATCACAAATCAGATACAAAGAAGGCTGGCTGGTTTAGCCAAAGGAGGCGCCAAATTTCAGGCTTGTGCTGATCCGGTCTTACAGCGTATTGAGGTATACAACATTCAGAAGGGCGGAGAAGCATAAGTGGGAAAAGAAGGTTTCTTCATTACATTAGAAGGGGGCGATGGCTCCGGCAAAACAACGGTATTAGGTAGAGTAGCAGCCTATTTACAGAATCGGTCCATGCCTTATCGAATAACACGTGAACCCGGTGGCGTTGAAATTGCCGAGAAGATTCGCTCTATTATTCTAGATCCTGCCCATACAGCAATGGATGCGCGCACAGAGGCATTACTATACGCTGCATCAAGAAGCCAACATCTCGCCGAAGTCGTTGAGCCGGCTCTTAGAGAAGGGCTAACAGTGCTCTGTGACCGCTTTGTGGACAGCAGCCTTGTTTATCAAGGACATGCGAGAGGGCTTGGAATTGAAGAAGTATGGAGTATTAATCGCTTTGCGATTGGAAACCGTATGCCGGATCTAACCTTTTATCTGGATGTAGATCCAGAGATAGGGCTGTCACGGATTGCAGCGAATCAAGAACGGGAAGTAAATCGTCTGGATCTGGAGAGTCTTTCCTTTCATCAGAAGGTTCGCGAAGGCTATCAATTATTAGTTGAAGCAAATCCGGACAGAATAGTAGTTCTAGATGCTAATCGCCCTATTCATATGGTAGAACAAGATATCGTGAGAACACTTGAAGAGAGAGTATTAAAGGGTTTTTAGGGTGTTTTGTCTAATATACTAAGAGAAGTGACATATAACTAGGCGTTTGTTTATCAAGCAAGGGTTACTACGAGAAACTCTATGTAGTAATACACCATAAAAGTATTGGGAGGGAATGCGAAGATGAAGTTGATCATTGCAATTATCCAGGATAAGGACAGTAACCGGTTGTCCAGCGAGCTAGTCAAAGCCAATTTCCGTGCTACTAAACTTGCAAGTACTGGTGGCTTTTTACGGGCGGGTAATACGACATTTATGATCGGGGTAGAAGACGGTCAGATTGAATCCGTATTGACCGTAATCCGTAACAGCTGTAAAGTGCGTGAGCAGTTGGTCACTCCGGTAACACCGATGAGTGGTACAACGGATTCGTATTTGCCGCTTCCTGTCGAGGTGCAAGTCGGTGGAGCTACTGTATTCGTACTTCCTGTAGATCGTTTTGAACATTATTAAGTATAATATAAATTAGCAAGTCATTTACAAAAAGGGCGGTAGATAACCTTTGAAGATCAATCCGGGGTATAGGCCCTTAAAGAGTGAGATGACAAATACAGAAGGGGCTAACAAACCCGTTCAGCAAAAAACGTTCTCTGACGTTTTTCAGCAGCAAAGTGAGCAGAAAACCAAAGATGAACTAAACCGCCAGATCAAAGAAATACAGTCTCAAGGGGATCGTTTATCTAAGTCTATGACGATTCGTGAACTTACCATTTACCGGATGATGATCAAAAGGTTTCTGGAAGAAACGGCACGAAGAGGCGTTACTCTGAAAGAAACACGCGGTTGGGATCGACGTGGCCGTGGCAAGCGTTACAAGCTGCTTGAGGAAATTGATTCGGCTTTGCTATCTATGGCAGATGATTTGCTGAATAGTGAGCAAGGCCGGATAGATCTGTTGGGACGTGTTGGAGAAATTCGCGGGTTGTTAATCAACCTTTCTTTTTAAAGTTTTGGGAGGAAATTATGCCTTTTCATGATATAGTAGGCCAGGAGAACGCTAAGCGGCTTCTCCAAAATGCCTTGCGCAAAGAAGCTGTGAGTCATGCTTATTTATTTACAGGACCGGCAGGCAGTGGACAAATGAAAACGGCGCTGATGTTTGCCCAAGCAATATTTTGTACCCAGAGCAAGGACGATGCCTGTGGGGAATGCCTGGAGTGCCGGAAAGTAGAGCATGGAAACCACCCTGATTTGTCACTGCTGCAGCCAGATGGAGCAAGTATTAAAATAGATCAAATCCGTGAGCTGCAGCGCGTCTTTTCCTATCGGTCAGAGGGTGTGAATCCGAAAGTATATATTATAGATGGAGCAGACAAAATGACAGTACAAGCTGCCAATAGTCTGCTGAAATTTCTGGAGGAGCCACCGGCTCCGGCCGTTGGAATCTTAATTTCTGATAATAGCCGTTCCTTATTGCCAACGATTCAGTCGCGGACTCAGCGGATTCCATTTAGTCCGTTAAATCCGGATATTATGCTGCAAGCTCTGGCAAGTGAGGGCGTTCCTATACCCTTAGCTCGATGTGCAGTATCACTTAGTTCAGGACTTGATGGTTGCAGGAAACTTTTGGAACAGAATTGGTTTGCAGAAATGAGAAATGTAATGTTACAATTAGCTAAGGAGTCCTTAGGCAAGGGCAGCTCCGCGGTAGCAACTGCTGGGCAGAAGCTGTTCAAGACCGGGCTCGCTGAACATTTGGATATCTTCTTCAGCATGTTCCATCTGTGGTTTAAAGATATGCTCTACTTCCTGTACCGTAAGCATGAGAGTATCGTTTTCATAGATCAGTTAGACTTTATTTCCAGGCATGCCCGTGAGCGGAGTGCGGAACAATGGGTGGCTTATATGGGATTTGCCGCAGAGAGTACTAAGAAGCTGCGATCCAATGCCAATGCCCAGTTGTGTCTGGAGCAGTTTTTAATCCGACTGGAAAGTTAAAGGATTAGTTATGATATATCCTCCGGATGTCGCTTTACCTGGAAGTATCGTTTTAACCGACGAGGAAGGACAAGCATGAATCATCAGGGAGCGGACATGCCCATAGGTTCCTTTTACCGGCAAACAAGGGGGTTAATTTTTGTACAGCGTAGTAGGTGTCCGTTTTAAAAAAGCGGGTAAAATATATTATTTCGATCCACTTGATTTTCCGATTGAACGGGATCAATATGTTATTGTGGAGACAGCACGTGGGGTTGAATACGGTAAAGTTGTCGTAGGCAAAAAAGAGGTGGAAGAATCCGACGTAGTGTTGCCCCTCAAAAAAGTGATGCGTATTGCCGGAGAAACCGACGCACGCGTGGTTGAAGAGAACAAAGGGGCCGCTAAAGAGGCGTTTACCACCTGTTTAAATAAAATACGCGACCATGGTCTCAAAATGAAGCTCGTCGATGTAGAGTTTACTTTTGACCGTAATAAGATTATATTTTACTTTACGGCCGAAGGACGGGTCGACTTTAGAGAATTGGTTAAAGATCTAGCAAGTATCTTCCGGACCCGCATTGAGCTACGGCAAATTGGGGTGCGTGATGAGGCCAAAATGCTTGGTGGACTTGGACCTTGTGGACGAGTGCTTTGTTGTTCATCTTGGTTAGGGGATTTTGAACCCGTATCCATAAAAATGGCCAAGGATCAGAACCTATCACTTAATCCGACGAAGATTTCAGGACTTTGTGGACGTCTGATGTGTTGTTTGAAGTTTGAGCATGACAATTATGAGAGTGTAAAGGAAGAAATGCCAGCGGTCGGCAAGATTGTCGTGACCTCATTGGGTGATGGCAAAGTAGTAGGACTTAATGCCGGAAGCCGTACGGTTCATGTACAGTTGTTTGAAGTGGGCAAAGTTAAGGAACTTCCAATGGATGATGTTGTCGTCAAGTAAACCATTATAAGGTTACTTTCGGGGTGGAAACTTGGAGAAGAAAAATATATTTGCACACATGCAGGATATGGAAGCACAGATGGAAACGATGCGCGCCAATCTTGGAGAATGGAAACAGACGGTAAAAGAGCTGATGGAAGCTAATCAGAGGTTAACTCTGGAGAATGAACAGCTTCGCAAAATTTTAAAGCGGGATGCACCTTTGGATCCTACCGTAGATTCTGCGGAGGCGGAAGCTCTTTTAGCTGCCGGAGAGGGAACAGAAGAGGTTGTCGGGGAAGGTTATGACAACTTGGCCCGGCTTTACCATGAAGGCTTTCACATCTGTAATGTTTATTTTGGACATTTACGCACGGAAGGTGATTGTCTGTTCTGTCTTTCTTTTCTTAATAAATGAGGATATCCAGCCGTAGGAGATTGATCCTACGGTTTTTTTTGAATTTAGGCTAAATGAGGTTAACGAATTCAATGGAGCTTGACTCAACAAAACAAAGCATATGCTTCCCAAGCAAGTTTTATCTCAGTGATATATTCAATGAAGCTTAGCTCAACAAAACTTTTAGGAGATTATTACATGACTAATTCTTATAACGATATACCTGTTCCTTTGTTACCAACGGAGCGGGTGGATGATTTACTAACGCATGATTTACGAATTATTCAAAGCGATGAAGTATTTAGCTTTTCTATGGATGCTGTACTTCTTGCCCGTTTCGCCAGCGTCCCGCCACGCGGGAGAGTCCTGGATCTTTGTACTGGAAACGGTGTAATACCTATTCTGATGACAACCCGAACAAAAGCTTCTATAGAAGGGATTGAAATTCAGCCCCGTTTAGCGGATATGGCTCGGCGTAGTGTGGCTTTGAATGGACTTCAGGATCAGGTTGTGATCCATGAAGGTGATTTACGTGAGTTATATAAAGTAGCAGGGCATGGCGTATATGATGCGATAACTGTTAATCCTCCTTATATGCCGCTTAACGGTAGTGACCTAAAGCTGAACACGCATCAAGCTATGGCTCGTCACGAAATAGGGTGTACACTGGAGGAGGTCATTCAAGCCTGTGTGCGACTAGTTCGGACCGGAGGAAAGGTAAGTATGGTTCACAAGCCACAACGGTTGGTGGATATTATTAGTCTTATGAGAAAATATAGGCTAGAGCCTAAGATTATTCGCTTTGTACATCCACGTGCGCATCTGGAAGCCAACATGGTATTAATTGAAGCGATGCGTGACGGCAAACCAGAGGTTCGTTTACAGCCACCACTCATTGTATATAATGAGGACAATCAATACTGTCCAGAAATTATGGACATCTACTACGGTGCTAAAGAGGGTAAATCATGACGATATCATGCCAAAGCAGTTTCCAAAACAATAACAATACACATAAGCAGGAATCAACAGGTTCACTCTTTTTGGTGGCAACACCCATCGGTAATTTAGAGGATATGACCTATCGCGCTGTTCGCACATTGCAGGAATGCGATATTATAGCTGCTGAGGATACAAGACAAACTCGAAAATTGTTAAGCCATTTTGAAATTACACCTTCTATGCTGTTCAGTTACCATGAGCATAATAAGGCTGCCAGTGGACCTGAACTTATCCGCTATATAATAGAAGGAAAAAATTTGGCTCTCGTCAGCGATGCCGGATTACCAGCCATTTCTGATCCTGGTGCAGACCTTGTAGCCCTTGCCATAAGTCACGGTATACCAGTGATTCCTATACCTGGAGCTAACGCAGCTTTGTCAGCTTTAATTGCTTCTGGTTTGCCTACGACTACGTTCACTTTTATCGGTTTCTTACCACGTGAACGTAAAGATATCCGTGCGGTATTAAGTCCTCTTCGTTCGGCACAAGGGACCATACTTTTCTATGAGTCTCCACATCGAGTGGTGAAGACGCTGGCTCATCTCCAAGAAGCATTCGGCAATCGACGAATTGTACTGGCTCGTGAATTGACGAAGAGATATGAAGAGTTTTTACGTGGGACGATTGAGGAATGTGCGGATTGGCTTGCTGAACATCCACCGCTTGGCGAGTATGTAATCGTTGTTGAAGGTGAGAGTAAGGAAGATGCCGAATTGGCAGAATCGGCTTGGTGGCGCCAGTTAAGTATTGAGGAGCATGTTGCACATTACGAAGCGGCAGATTTACCACGTAAAGAAGCTATGAAAAAAGCAGCTTCTGATCGTGGTGTTGCAAAGCGGGATATTTATAACGCGCTTCTTGATAAAGCTGAGCAGTAAGTGTTATAGACCGGTTCTTATGCTGAGAGGCTAAGAATACAAAGTTTAATTGTGCTTAAGAGATTTACATGTAGGTTAATGTACTTTGTACAAAGAGGGGAATAAGTCCTTTTAGACACCCTTTTGAGGCGGGAAACTGAAGTAAAAGCAGAAAAAAAATACCTCCCGCGGTCACGGGAGGTCAAGGAGATATGAAAAGGTTAGAATTAACAATTTGATTAGTTCTATTATATACTATTTATTTTAGTTTGTCACAGGGGTAGGAATAGTAGAAATGCATTCATGACAAACTATTTTTCCTTTAAAGTAAGTTACGTTCTCAGCGTTGCCGCAGAAAATGCAGGCAGGCTCATATTTCTTAAGCATAATGCGCTCACCATCAACGTAAATTTCAAGTGCGTCTTTTTCACCAATACCAAGAGTACGGCGCAATTCAATGGGAATAACTACCCGACCAAGTTCGTCTACTTTTCTTACAATTCCTGTTGATTTCATCATAACAATCGTTACTCCTCTCAATGTCCCAAAAACGCCATTATTCGACATTGTTCACTGTTTTATGATATTCATAATACCAACGATTCCCAAAACAGTCAACCTTTTTTCATATGCTAATTAAGAACTTTTTCACAAAAACTTTGAATTGCCTATCATAATCACGAATTCTAAAAAAAGTGTAAAAATAAACTTTGTCGATTTACCAAGACTAAAATCGTCATCATTCGACAAAGTACGACATAATTACTTATTATATACTTAAATTGGTTAAAATCATATTAAATTTAAAAAAGGAGTTGATCTCATGAAGCAGCCGCTTACAGAAGAAAAGGTTTTCAAAGATCCGGTTCACAACTATATCCACGTGCAGGATACTATTATTTGGCGACTAATAAATACAAAGGAGTTTCAGCGTCTACGCCGAATCCGCCAGCTGGGTACCTCGTATCTGACTTTTCATGGTGCAGAGCATAGTCGGTTTTCTCATTCCCTTGGGGTATACGAAATTACACGTAGAATCATTTCGCAATTTGAACGAAGCGGGTATAAGGATTGGATTCCTGAAGAAAGTCTGCTAACCTTGTGTGCGGCTTTGCTTCATGATCTGGGGCATGGTCCATTTTCTCATTCTATAGAAGAAGCTTTTGAAATGAACCATGAGGATTGGACTTGTCGTATTATTCTGGAGGACACAGAAATAACTGAAATCTTGCGTGATGTGGAGGAGGATTTTCCTCGTAAAGTAGCTTCAGTGATCTCCAAAACTTATGAGCATGAAATCGTTGTTAATCTGGTTTCCAGTCCGCTAGATGCTGATCGCATGGATTATTTGTTGCGTGATGCGTACTATACAGGTGTAAACTATGGAACGATCGATATTGATCGGATTTTGAGAATGCTGCGTCCTTATAATGGTCGGGTTGTGGTAAAAGAATCGGGAATGCATGCGATTGAGGATTATTTAATGTCGCGTTATCAAATGTACTGGCAAGTATATTTTCATCCGGTGACACGCAGCTCTGAGATTATTTTGCGACAAATTTTCCGTAGAGCTAAGGAGCTTTTCCAAGAGGGGTACCATTTTAGTTTTATGATTAATCCGCTGGAGGATTTGTTCCGTGGAGAGGTGACAGTGAAGCAATATTTAATGTTAGATGAGGCGCTGGTACAGACGGCTTTTATGCAGTGGACGCTTGAAAAAGATGAGCTATTAAGCGACTTGTGTACCCGTTTTATTCATCGTAAACTGTATAAATATGTTGAGATGGAGAATCTTGATACAGATATGATTACTGACATTCGCAGCAGTTTTGCGGCAGCGGGACTTCACCCGGAATATGACTTGGAGATTGATTTTCCGACAGATTTACCCTATGATGTGTTCCGTCCGGGAGAAGCCTTTGACAATAAGCAAATCTTGCTGCTTGATCGACATGATCAGCTGAGGGAAATTTCAGAGGTGTCGGATATTGTACGCTCTATTAGCGGCATTCATCGTGGCAGGTATCATTTGTATTTTCCTCAAGATAAGTTGAGACAAGCGCTTACACGATTGCCATCTTCAATAGCAGAGATTTTTGCAAAATAATACAAGAAAATATGGGATTTTTGACAAGAAGAAACGATGTTTTCGTCTTTTGAAATCAATAACTGCTTCTCGTAGAAATAGACGATACAATAGATGGCGTGAAATTCACACTGTCTTATGTTAAAAAACAACAAGGAGTGACGGCAAAAATGTTTCTGTTTGACACACATACGCATCTGGATGCACCTCAATTCGACGAGGATCGCGAAGAAGTTATCGCTCGTGCTGTAGAGGCTGGCGTTAGTAAGATGATTAATATCGGATTTAATCGGGAGACGATTCCCTCTACGATGAAGCTGGCAGAATCTTATGATTATATTTATGCTGCAGTGGGCTGGCATCCACAGGATGCGATAGATATGAAAGAAGGAGATCTCGATTGGATCGCTTCTCTGTGCAGTCATAAAAAAGTGGTGGCTATTGGGGAAATTGGACTGGATTATTACTGGGATACCTCTCCCAAGGATGTGCAACATGAGGTTTTTCGCAAGCAAATCGGACTAGCCCGTGAACTAAAGATGCCGATTTGTATTCATGACCGTGATGCCCATGAAGATGTTGTACGGATTTTGCGGGAAGAAAAGGCAAATGAGGTTGGAGGCGTAATGCACTCATTCTCAGGAAGCTGGGAAACAGCAAAAATGTGCTTGAATCTTGGTTTTCATTTATCGTTTGGAGGACCCATTACGTTCAAAAATGCACGAGTGCCAAAAGAAGTGCTTGCGCAGACCCCGTTAGACCGATTATTGATCGAAACGGATGCCCCATATTTGACTCCTCATCCCTTCCGCGGGAAGCGAAATGAGAGTGCTCATGTGAAGTTGGTAGCAGAGGCGGCAGCTGAAATTAAAGGGCTAACATGGGAAGAATTGGCTAAAATAACGTATGCGAACGCACTGGAACGATTTGGGATTGAGTGAAAACGGGAGTAAAATAGGCGAAAAATAGAGAATGGCCGATATATTAAACTTTTTTAATATAAAAACGGCTGAATATTACAATATTTTAACCAAATTTTTGCTTAAACGTGGTTGAATCGTCCTTTACAACATGCATCAAAACAGGATATCATCTTTTCAGTGATGTGAGCTGTGTTATAGTGACAGCCACTGATTCATGGATCGTCTCGCTGAGTCTCCGTATGGAGAACGGGGGAACCAATATTGACCTGTCGCATGCCTGTATTTTGAATACGGCTTCGACGTGCCACAGGACAGTATTTGATTTCTTCACGTGGTCTTTGGGGTGAATTTAAGGGCAACCGCCATGAGCGGGTGACCTGAAATAGGGCGTCTCTCTTTCGTCCGAACCCGACAGCTAACCCCGTAAGCGCAAGTAAGAGAGGCAACCTCGTGCACAAGCATTCTCTATTCTGAATTTGGAGAAGCCACGAAAGAGTCCTCAATTGAACTCTTTTTAGGCTTTTTTATTTTTGAATAAATAGAATGTTGCCCACATACTGTTATATAACAGGGGTGGGAGTAGCTGTGCCGAGCAGGCGATCCATGAGCAGGAGACGCTAAGTTATTAAGTGCGTGTCCTGTGACAATCTCAAATAGTTTCGTCAAAGGAATTCAGTCCTCATGATATACAATTGACGACGGGGCTATGTAAGGAGGATGGAGAGAATGGGCGTATTCCAACCAGAAGTATCCCATGATTCGCAGTCATCCAGCAGGTCTTTCGCACTACGGTGGGAGCAAGTAAATACTCGCGTACTTTTACTTGCAGGCGTGATTTCAGTCGCTATCGCGCTACTTATTCTGCTGTACGTACACGGTCAAAGTAACAAACAATTATTTTTAGTAATAGACGGGCAGACACAGACGCTTGAAACGCGAGAAGCGCTTCTTGGTGATGTGCTGGAGAAAGAGCAAATTTCGCTGCAGCCGCATGATGAACTATCTTTAGGTCTGAGTGATGAAATAAAAGACGGTGACCGTGTCGTTATCAATCGTGCGCAGAAAATTAGCCTTACTGCGGACGGAGCAACAAAAACGTTATATACAACCGAGGATACAATCGGTAAAGCAATTGACAAAATGGGCATCACCCTAGAAGGTCATGATAAGATTTTCCCTTCGTTAGACACCGCCATTTCTGCCAACATGGGGATTAAGATTGTTCGCATCAACAAACAGACTGTACAGCGGACAACTAACTTACCCTTCAGAGTCATCAAGACAGCAGACCCCTCCCTTACTGTGGGAACAGTTAGAGTGGCACAGGCAGGCAAACCAGGCGTCATGATTCAGCATATTGAAAAGATCTACCAAGACGGAGAACTGGCCTCTATGCGCATGATTGGTAAGGAAGTACAAACGGTAACGAAAGATAAAGTTATTGCCGTTGGTACCAAACCACTTCCTAAGCCGGCTGTAGCTAAGACTACAACAACTTCCAAATCAAACACTACTTCCAAAACGGCTAAGGTTAGCGCCAAGACTAATAACGTCACAAGCAAGGCTGGCGTAGACTTTGAGTACAAGAAGATGATTAAGAACGTCTCCATGACAGCTTATTCATCAGAAGAGCCAGGTATAGGTACCAAAACTGCCTCCGGAACACGCGTAACGGAAGGTCGTACAATTGCAGTAGACCCGAATGTAATCCCTATTGGCTGGTGGGTATATATTGAGGGGCTTGGATTCCGCCGAGCTGAAGATACTGGCGGTGCCATTAAAGGCAATAAAGTAGATGTCTATTACGATTCACTGAGCCATGTGCGTAATTTCGGTCGTAAATCACGTACCGTTTATGTGATTGGACCTGTGAAGCCGGAGTTAAATTAGTTCGGAAGCTTTTGCAAATTATTCTTTGATAAGCTATAGTGATGATAACCGTTAAGGAACGCCAGATGATCATTTCGTTGATCGCAGAGCAACCGCTCATCACTTATAAATTCTTTAACCAAAAGAAGAGGAGCGAAACCTCTTCTTTTTTGCTTTTTTTGGAAGGAGTCAATAGATATGATTAAGGAATTAATTGTCGTTGAAGGTAAGAGTGATACCGTCGCTGTTAAACGCGCTGTAGAAGCAGATACGATCGAAACAGGGGGCTCGGCGGTAGACCGGACCGTAATTGCGAAGATCGCGCTTGCTATGGAGCGTAGAGGGGTGATTATTCTTACAGATCCGGATCACGCGGGTGAACGAATTCGTAAGATTGTGTCCGCAAAGGTGCCGGGCTGCAAGCATGCTTTCATTCCGGAGAAGGACGCAACCCGTAAGGGAGATATCGGTGTGGAGAACGCCTCTCCAGAGGCGATTCGTCATGCGCTACGAAACGTACATACCTCTTTTGAAGGAGCACCTGCAATAATTGGAATTGACGATCTAATGGCCGCTGGAATGCTTGTACACCCTCGGGCAGCTGAAAGACGTATGGCACTTGGTAATTTGCTTGGAATCGGATATTGTAATGGCAAGCAGCTGTACAAGCGGCTGGCGATGTTTGGAATTACGCGGGAGGAATTTGCCGGAGCTCTCGCCCAAATTGATCAGGGGGGCATTACTTCATGAGTGGTAGAGAGGAAATTTCAACTCCAAAACGGACAAAAGAGATTATTCAACGTTATGGATTTAAGTTCAAGAAGAGCTTAGGACAGAATTTTTTGATTGATCAAAATATATTGGACAAGATTGTAGACGCTGCTGGGCTAGATAGCGACTCAGGGGCTCTAGAGATCGGTCCTGGGATTGGAGCACTTACGGAGCGTTTGGCGCTAACAGCCGGTGCGGTAACCGCTGTGGAGATCGACCGTAGGTTGATCCCTATTTTAAGGGACGTACTTTCCCCTTACCCGCATGTTAAGGTTCGTAATGATGATGTTCTGAATGTAAACCTGCAGGAGCTGTTCAAGGAAGACTTTTCATCCGTGAACAAGGTAAGCGTAGTTGCCAATTTGCCGTATTATGTGACTACACCGATCCTGATGAAACTGCTCGAAGAGAAGCTTCCGCTTGATAACATCGTTGTAATGATTCAGAAAGAGGTTGCGGAGCGTATGGCTGCTTCTCCGGGAGGGAAGGAATACGGAAGCCTTAGCATTGCCGTGCAGTATTACAGCGAGCCTGAGCTCGTCTGCATTGTGCCGCGTACAGTATTCATTCCTCAGCCTAATGTGGAGTCAGCTGTAATCCGTCTAAAGGTAAGAGAGCGCCCACCGGTAGAAGTTGAGAGTGAGAAGCATTTCTTTGAGGTCGTTCAAGCTTCTTTCACACAGCGTCGCAAAACGATTGCTAACAATCTCAAGGCTCGTTACTTCCCTGAAGAGGGACGTGAACGTCTGGAGGCTTTACTTGCAGAAGCTGGTATTGAACCAACCCGTCGCGGAGAAACGTTAAGTTTAGAAGAATACGCCCGATTGAGCGGTGTTCTGTTGGCTGCTGGAATCGTATAAGCTAAAAACACGGCTAGTTATGAACCAACTGAGGCCTTTGCCCATACGATGGGGTAGAGGTGGTGGTTGTAATGAATTTAGGAGACTTGGTCGTTCGTAAATCATATGGCGGTGATTTGACTTTTCGTGTAGATCATATTGTGCAGGACAGAGCCGTCATTAAAGGCACAGATTTCCGTCTGTTGGCGGATTCTCCTCTGAATGACTTGGTTCAAGTGCCTCCTACCCGAATTACGGAACGAGGACAACAAGCACAGATTAAAGCGAATGAATCACTGACACAGCTGCGGAAAGACCGACAGGAGCAAAGTCAGCGGAGCGGGAGCGCTCTATCAGAGGGGGCATGGGCTCCATCGCCCAAGGAAGCTGCTTATTTTGAAGTGCCGGGGAAAGTACTACATCTGGATGGCGATCCGGCGTACTTGAATAAGAGTCTGAGCTTATATGAGCAATTGCGGATCCCTGCTGAAGGTCATCATGTTCATGAGTCCGCAATGGCTGACACTTTATACCGGCTGCTGCCCCGCGTGCGTCCAGATATTGTGGTGATTACCGGTCATGACGGGGTGCTGAAGCAACAGCATACTTACGATCTTCACAGTCTGAGCAGCTATAAAAATTCGCAAAACTTCGTAGCTGCTATTAGGGTAGCTAGGGATTATGAGCGAAATTTTGATGCGTTGACGATTGTTGCAGGTGCTTGCCAGTCACATTTTGAAGCGCTGCTGGGGGCAGGGGCGAACTTTGCCAGTTCCCCTGGACGGATATTGATCCATGCCTTAGACCCAGTATACGTAGCGGCAAAATCGTCGTTCACGCCCATTAGGGATACGGTGAATCTGAGTGATGTTTTGAACAACACCATTAGTGGTAATCAGGGAATCGGCGGTATTGAGACCCGTGGCAGCTTCCGTATTGGGATGCCGCGTCTGCAGAACCTGTCGGCACTAAAAGTGACACCTTCTGCGATTTAATCGACAGGGTAGGTCTATTTTCTAAGGCTAATAGGTAATTTGGAGTGGCCGAATAGAATAATGTGAAGAGAGGGTGAGCGATATGCTTGACCCTTTTTTTATGTTCAGAGCATATATATTGGGGCACCCGCATAGTACCTGGGCACGGATCGAAGCCCCCCACTTTGGGGGATTTATTACGTGAAATAGCTGCTATCTTTAAAGAACTACAAGGATATGTTTTGTTGCTTAGTAGCAATCGCATTACAGATAACAAGGATATTAGTTCGCCTCTGATTGCCCACAAAAAAATTCCGTTGACAACCAAATATTCATCATCTATAATTATTTATTTGCTTTGACAAACGCCTGAGAAAGTTGTATAATGGACAAGAAAAGAGGTGGTCGTCAGGCAATGGCTAATAACGCGCTGTTGGAAATTAAACGCAGTCTCGAAGCTCACGTCGGTCATAAGATCACGTTGCGTGCAAACGGAGGTCGTCGTAAAACCGTTGAACGCACCGGTGTCCTGGAAGAAACGTACCCTTCTGTATTTATTGTCAAACTGGATCAGGAGCAGCAAACATTCAAGCGAGTCTCCTATAGCTATGCCGATATCCTTACTGAATCTGTGGAAATCACAGTTTGTGAAGACGATGGGCAGATGCGGATTATGTATATTAAAGCTTAATGTCTCACAGGCAGCTTCCTTTGGAGGCTGTTTTTTATTTCTACGAGAACCGGTTGTCCTTGATAAAGGACGGCCGGTTCTTTTTGGCGGTTAACATGTCCGGTGAATGATCCTTGTTCTTAGCAAGCATACTAATTGAGCAATGGGTTTATCATTTACTTTCATAAGGGAGGAATTCCGTAATGAGCCGAAGAAAACGAGGCACGATGTCGGAAGAACTAAAGACGGAGTTAGCCAAGGAGCTTGGTTTTTACGAAACTGTAGAACGTGAAGGCTGGGGAGGAATCCGGGCAAAGGATGCCGGCAATATGGTAAAAAGAGCAATTCAGCTCGCTGAACAAGCTGCCCGGAAATCTTAATCTTTAGGGTGTGAACATTTATTTAACGAATAAGGGTGCGTCCAACTGGCGACACCCTTTTATTATTGGACTTCATTAGAAGTTTTTCATATAATATGTTAAGTTGTTTTTACGGGAAAAGCTGAAGGTGGGTGAACGCCTTGAAAATGTATGAAAAGGCACCAGCGAAAATTAATTTGATGCTGGATGTGCTGCACAAGCGTGCTGACGGTTTTCATGAGGTGGAAATGATTATGACCATGGTGGATCTAGCAGACCGCTTAGAGCTGTCTGAGCTGCCAAGGGATACTATTATAATATCAAGTCAAGCGGGTTATATTCCTCTAGATGAGAAGAACCTGGCCTTTCAGGCGGCTAGGCTTATTAAAGAGCGTTATAACGTGAAGAGTGGTGTACATATCCATCTGGACAAAAGAATACCGGTCGCTGCTGGCCTGGCTGGCGGAAGCAGCGATGCAGCAGCTACGCTACGCGGCCTTAATCGGCTGTGGCGTCTAGGCATACCTTCACAGGAGCTACAGGAGCTTGGTGCTGAGCTTGGTTCAGATGTGCCGTTCTGCGTTACAGGCGGTACTGCCTTGGCAACAGGTCGTGGCGAAAAGCTGACGCCGATTAAGAACCCTCCGCAATGCTGGGTAGTATTGGCTAAGCCACCTATCAATGTATCGACTGCGGAAGTATACGGACGCGTTCGGAGCAATAATATTGCTGTTCATCCTTCGGCTAGAAAGATGCAGGACGCGATCGAAGCTGGAGATTTTGGGGGCGTGTGTAATCATCTGGGTAATGTGCTTGAGGATGTTACTTTAAAGCTGCATCCAGAGGTACAGCAGCTCAAAGAGGCGATGGTTAAGCTCGGAGCAGACGGAGTCTTAATGTCCGGCAGCGGTCCTACAGTGTTCGGTTTAGTGTCCAAGCAGTCTAAAGTAGCAAGAATTTATAATGGACTGCGAGGGTTCTGCAAGGAAGTCTATGCAGTGAGATCACTCAATTAGTATGCTTCTCTTGTGTAAACCCGTACAAAAGTGATATATTTTTCATAAAATATTCGGTTTTGGCGAGGAGCATTCCGTGAAGAAATTAAAAAGAAGCCAACGTTTGGTAGACATGACTCAGTTTTTACTTGAGCGGCCACATGACCTACTGCCGCTGTCTATATTTGCCGATCGGTATGGAGCGGCTAAGTCCTCCATCAGTGAAGATTTGGCAATCATAAAAGAAGTATTTGAAGGTGAAGGCATCGGTGAGCTTCAGACCTTAGCCGGCGCAGCAGGTGGAGTACGTTATATTCCTGTTATGCCTAAAGAAATGGCGCTCTCTTTTGTTAAACGTTTATGTGTGCAGCTAGAACAGACAGATCGGATACTGCCCGGTGGTTATTTGTATATGTCGGATCTGCTTGGACTGCCATCTTTGATGGAGCAGGCGGGGAAGATCATCGCAACGGCCTTTTATGGATCGGAAATCGATGTGGTGATGACAGTAGAAACTAAGGGGATTCCGTTAGCCTATGCAACGGCAGCACAGCTCGGCTTGCCAGTAGTACTGGTACGACGTGACCATCAGGTTACAGAAGGCTCGGCAGTAAGTATTAACTATGTATCTGGATCACATAAGAGCATACACACCATGTCTCTCTCCAGACGTGCACTCAAGGAGAAATCGCGGGTACTCATCGTAGATGACTTCATGAAGGCAGGCGGAACCGTTCGAGGGATGGTCGACTTACTGGGAGAGTTTAATGCCGAGGTTGCTGGAGTGGGTGTATTAGTTGAGTCAGGCGCAGTAGAGTCGGAAGAACGCCTGTTGCATGACTATGTGTCTTTAGTAAAGCTGAGCGAGGTCGATTCGAAAGAGCGGCGGATTTCAGCGCATCCGGGTAACTATTTTTCCTCTTGATGGTTTGACGTTTCTACGTTTTCAAAAAGCGTGGAAATTGTCGAAAACGTAAGGAATATTAAGAAAATCACCCGATGCATGTCGAAAACAACAGATCCTAAAAAATATATTTCTTTTTTAGGTATTTTATGGAATCAAAAAGAAGGAATTCGCTTTGCTGTGTGGAATTATACACCAAGTCTCTGATGGAAAAAGGTGGTGAACACACACATGCAAATTACGGATGTCAGACTCCGCCGCGTTAACTCTGAGGGGAGAATGAAAGCAATCGCATCCATTACAATCGATAACGAGTTTGTTGTTCATGACATTCGCGTCATCGATGGTAATAACGGGATGTTTGTTGCAATGCCCAGCAAGCGTACACCGGATGGCGAATTCCGCGATATCGCTCACCCGATCTCTTCGGGAACACGCGAGAAGATTCAATCCGCGGTTTTAGCCGAGTACGATCGCGCCGCTACTGAAGAAGAAGAAGAAGTTATTGAAGAGGGAGCTTAGGCTGCCTCGGAAGACGGCTACCTTTTGGGTGGCGTAGGATCCGCCGTTTTTGATAAGATCATACCGAATACACTTCAGGACTTAAGCAGCTTGATCTTGCAAGAAAAGCTACCGCTAGTGAAGGATTTGACGACATCTTCGAAAGGCAGCGATAAATGCTTTTCTAACATGGGGTTTATAGAAAAGGGAACCATGACTTCATGGTTCTCTTTTCTTTTTGCCCGGAATGAGATATATTCAGTAGTGAGTTCAAGAGTAGGAGGTTGGCATTCTTGAAAAGAATGGCTATAGTTCTTGCCGCAGGTCAAGGCAAGCGAATGAAATCTAAATTATATAAGGTGCTGCACCCCGTTTGCGGTAAGCCAATGGTAGGGCACGTGCTTGATACAGTAAAAGCTACCGGATGCCAGCGCACCGTTGTTGTTGTTGGGCATGGCGCAGAGAAAGTTAAGGCCTTTGTAGGGCAAGGTGCGGAATACGTGCTGCAGGAAACTCAGCTCGGTACTGGTCACGCTGTCAAACAGGCTAAGGATTTGCTCGGTAGTGAAGAGGGAACAACGATTGTTGCCTATGGCGACACTCCGCTTATTACATCGGAGACGCTGATAGGATTAATGGCTCTGCATGAGGAACGTCAGGCAGCAGCGACTGTATTAACTGCAGTAATGGATGATCCATCCGGGTTAGGACGGATTATTCGTAGTGAAGATGGCGGTTTATTGAAGATTGTAGAACAGAAAGATTGTAATGCCGAACAGGCTGCTATTCATGAAATTAATACAGGAATTTATTGCTTTGATAACATTAAGTTATTTTCAGCGTTAGAGAAGGTTACTAACAGCAATAATCAACAAGAATATTATTTAACAGATGTTATCAGTATTCTGCGTGAGCAAGGTGATCTTGTTCTAGCTTTTCAGACTGAGGATGCTAACGAGTCTATTGGTGTTAATGACCGTCTAGCTTTGTCAGATGCGGAAGCAATTATGCGTCAACGTATCAACCGCAAACATATGCTGGGTGGCGTAACCATAATCGATCCTGCCTCCACTTATATCGGAGCAGATGTGGTCATTGGTTCTGATACAACGATCTATCCAGGAACCATCTTGAAGGGGAAAACTGTAATCGGTGAGAACTGTGTGATCGGACCGGCAAGCGAAATCGAGGATTGTCAGATCATGGACGACGCAACGATTAAGCAGTCTGTATTGAATCAAGCACAAGTCGGCGCACGGACTACCGTTGGGCCTTTTGCCTATTTGCGTCCAGGTTCTATACTTGGAGAAGAAGTGAAAGTTGGAGATTTCGTCGAGATCAAAAATGCTACGATTGGTGACGGCTCTAAGGTGTCACATCTTAGCTATATTGGCGATGCATCTGTGGGTAAGAATGTAAACGTCGGTTGCGGTGCGATTACTGTTAACTATGACGGGTATAATAAATCTACGACAACAATTGAAGACGATGCCTTTATCGGCAGTAACGTTAACCTTATTGCACCAGTTACTGTGGGCAAAGGGGCTTTTGTTGTAGCTGGTTCGACAATTACGCGTTCCGTTTCAGAGAACGATCTTGCTGTTGCTAGAGTAAGACAAGAGAACAAACCGGGATATGCTGAGAAGATACGTTCCCGTGCAAAAGCGAAGAAAGACCACTCGAGTCCATCGTAAAGCGTTGCTAAGAAGCGCCGGACGGACTTATATTTCCGCGCCGGCGCCTTTGGAAAGCTAAATTCCGTCACGGAGGGTTTAAATTTTATGACTTATTGTGATTCCAAATTAAAGATTTTCACTTGTAACTCCAATCCTAAGCTAGCTAGTCAAATTGCTGATTACATCGGAATTCCGATGGGTGAATCGCATACTACAAGCTTTAGCGATGGGGAAATTCAGGTCAAGCTGTCAGAAAGCGTTCGGGGTTGTCATGTGTATATTGTTCAATCCACCTGCGGCCCAGTTAATGACAACCTAATGGAGCTTTTAGTTATGGTAGATGCACTCAAACGCGCCTCCGCAAAAAGCATCAATGTGGTTATCCCTTACTATGGTTACGCTCGCCAAGATCGTAAAGCTCGTTCCCGTGACCCTATTACGGCCAAGCTGGTAGCAAATTTGATTGAAAAAGCCGGCGCTCACCGTGTAATTACGATGGACCTCCATGCTATGCAGATTCAGGGATTCTTTGATATTCCAGTGGATCACTTGCTGGGAGTACCAATTCTGGCTCAATATTTCCGTTCCAAACAAATTGAGAACCCAGTTGTCGTATCACCAGATCACGGCGGTGTAGTACGTGCAAGAAAGCTTGCTGATTTCCTGAACGCTCCGCTTGCAATTATAGACAAGCGTCGTCCAGAGCCGAATGTCAGCGAAGTCATGAACATTATCGGTAATATTGAAGGCAAAACAGCCATTTTGATTGATGATATTATCGATACTGCCGGAACCATCGTACTTGGTGCTAATGCTTTGATGGAAGGCGGCGTGAAGGAAGTATACGCTTGCTGTACACACCCAGTATTGTCTGGTCCTGCTCATGAACGTCTGGAGAATTCTCCGATTAAAGAAATTATCGTGACGGATACCATTCCAATTCGCAGCGCGAACCCAACCTCTAAGCTCAAAGTGTTGTCCGTGGCTCCACTTATGGGTGAGGCAATTATCCGCGTCCATGAAGAGTTGTCGATTAGTAAATTGTTTGAGATTGAATAAATATAAATCAATGATATAGTACAAAAGGGTTACACCTCCGTAGTCGGAGATGTAACCCTTATCGGCGTGATGCAGGTGGAAGCGCTGGTTTCAATATCCGGCGCGGGAGACAAAGGTGAATATGCTGCGGTTATAGAGAGTCCCTTGCAGCTCCACAAATCCTTCGTCCACTGCTGTCAATACACCGATGTCAATGTGCACGTCGCCTCTGTATATTTCCACAGGCACAGCATATTGGATATGGTACTGGAAATCACGTTGATGTGTTAAGATTCCACCTGGTTGTAACATTGGTTATCACCTGTCTTCGGAGTATAATTTCGCTCTGGTTGCACAGAGATATGTAGATAAGATCTATTGTACCAAAAACGGACTTCTCTTGCTGGGAGCCCGAATGGAAAGGAAAGGTTCGATAATGAAATGGATTGTCGGATTGGGAAATCCGGGAACACAATATGCGAAAACAAGGCATAATGTTGGCTTTATGGCATTGGATGAGCTTGCGGCCCAAAACGGAATTTCTTTCAACCAAAGCAAATGTAAATCCGTAATCGGTGAAGGCGTGATTGGTGGAGTCAAAACGGTATTGATTAAACCGATGACCTTTATGAATTTATCCGGTGAGGCCGTTCGTGCTTATATGGATTATTACAAAGTTAAACTTGAAGATATGATCGTTGTTTACGATGATCTGGATACCGAAATTGGAAAAATCCGATTGCGCTATCAAGGAAGTGCTGGTGGACATAACGGAATTAAATCGATCATTCAGCATGTAGGTACACAAAGCTTTAATCGGGTACGAATGGGTATTTCTCGTCCTGAACCGGGTTTTGCCATAGTGGATTATGTTCTCTCGTCTTTTCCTAAAAAAGAAGGCGATCCACTGAAGCAAATGATCCTTAATACTTGTGATGCACTGGAGTTCAGCTTGCATAATTCATTCGAACAGACGATGGCTAAATTCAATGGTTGATCTGTATAAGTTTTCGGGGCTCCCCGCAAAGTACCTGAATCAGCATCGAAGCAAAGTCCCCACTTTGTGGGGTTATTTTAAGGCTAAAGATGATGTTCGCCGGACATACTGAAGGTATATAGTACCTTCAGGAGGCATATAGATGGCAATAAACTATGTTTGTAGGCACTGCAAGACATCTCTAGGCAGCATTAATAGAAGTGATGTTACAGAAGTGCAGTTGGGCCTTCATTCCTTGACCCCTGCGGAGCGCAGAGATATAATAGCGTATAATTCAGAAGGTGAGATCACGGTAAAGGTGACTTGCGACTATTGCAAGGAGGCTTTAGAGCACAATCCGGAGCTTAGCCTGCTGACAAGTCCGCTTCAGTAGGTGGAAGCGCCTGTCTCTATCGTCATCCGCAAGCCTTGGCGTTACAGCTGAGGCTTCTTTTCGATTCCAATCATAATAGGTGACGGCGGCTTTGGCTTCCGTTAGCCTGTTTAGTAAGAGAGGTGCGCCTGTTGTTACAAGGTATTATAGAAGCTTTTTCCAAGGATCCCGATTTCCAGTCTATCACCCAAGGTGTCGCTGCAGGTATGAAAGAGCAGCTCATATCGGGGCTTACAGGTTCTGCTAGACAGATTATGCTTGCAGCACTGCATGAAGAGACGGCTCGTCCTTTGCTTGTGGTGACTCATAATATGTTTTCGGCTCAGAAAATGGCCGATGATTTACAGGAAGCGCTTTCGCCGGAACGAGTTCTGCTCTATCCAGCTAATGAACTTGTGGCTGCGGAAGCAGCTGTATCAAGCCCCGAGACTCTGGCTCAGCGTATTGATGTACTGACCAAATGTGCTCAGGGCTTCCGTGGTATTGTTGTAGTTCCTTACTCAGGAGTGCGCAGACTGCTTCCTGCTCCAGAGGTTATGGCAGAAGCGCAGGTTACGGTTTCCCAGGATGGAACGCTCGCTCTGGATGAATTCTTGATGTCCATGATCGAGATGGGTTATGAAAGAGTAGAGCGGGTTGAGAACCGTGGTGAGCTAAGCGTACGTGGCGGAATTATTGATTTTTATCCAATGACTTCTCCCTTGGCTTATCGGGTTGAGTTATTTGATGATGAGGTTGATTCCATAAGAAATTTTGATCCAGTGGACCAGCGTTCTATTGATAAGGTACGTAGTGTGAAGATTACACCGGCTAAAGAGATCATAGCGAGTAGGTTTCGCCAAGAAGCTGCTTCCGCTGAAGCATCAGTTAGGCTGGAGCGACAGCTCGAGAAGATGGCGGATCGGCAGGCTAAGCTGCGACTTAAGGAAGAAATAGGCCGTGAGCTGGAGATGTTGCGTGAAGGGACTTATTTCCCTGAAATCTATAAATATATCAGTCTTTTATATCCTGAACGTTCTCATTTATTTGATTACATGGTGGAGGATACGATCCTTATTCTCGATGAGCCGACAAGACTGCTTGAAACAGCGAAACAACTCGAACGAGATGAGTCGGAATGGAACCTGCATTTGATGCAAAATGGCAAAACATTGCCGGATCTGGATCTCTCTGTCGAAACAGATGTTGTGATGTACAAACGTCCGTTTCAAAGCCTGTTTATGTCGATCTTTTTGCGTCAGGTCCCGCATATTCAACCACAAAACATTCTTGGGTTTATTAGCCGTGGGATGCAGGATTTCCATGGTCAGATGAACGTGCTTAAATCAGAAATGGAGCGTTGGCAGAAGTCCGGTGTAAAGGTAATGATGCTTGCGAGCAGTGAAGAACGGATTGAACGTGTGCGCAGAGTCCTCTATGACTACGGTATTGATGAGCCAACGATCGTACAAGGAAATCTGGGTTCTGGCTTTGAACTGCCTTCTATTCATTTAGCCGTTATCACGGAAGGAGAGCTGTTCTCTCAGAAGCAGCGGAAGGCACGTAAGATCTCCAAGGGAATAGATAATGCTGAACGGATTAAGAGTTATACTGAGCTGAAAATCGGCGATTATGTCGTTCACCAGAACCACGGTATCGGTAAGTATATGGGGATCGGTACGCTGGAGGTCAGCGGGATTCATCGCGACTACATGCATATTTTATATGCGGGCGGCGATAAGCTCTCCGTGCCGATTGAGCAAATTGACCTGATTCAGAAATATGTCGGTTCAGAAGATAAAGAGCCGAAAGTATATAAACTAGGCGGTAATGAATGGACACGGGTGACTAATAAGGTCCGCTCTTCCGTTCAGGATATTGCTGATGATCTAATAAAATTGTATGCTGAACGCCAAAGTGCTGCAGGATATGGTTTTGAGAAGGATACGCAGGAGCAGCGTGAATTTGAAGAGATGTTCCCATATGAGGAGACTCGGGATCAGCTTAGAGCGATTGAAGAGATTAAGAAGGATATGGAGCAGAATCGTCCGATGGACCGGCTCCTTTGTGGAGACGTTGGCTATGGGAAGACGGAGGTAGCTATCCGAGCAGCTTTTAAATCAGCGATTGAAGGTAAACAGGTAGCTGTGCTGGTACCGACAACGATTTTGGCTCAGCAGCATTATGAGACCTTCCGGGAACGCTTCGCTAATTATCCGTTGAATATTCAAGTTCTTAGTCGTTTCCGCAGCCGTAAGGAGCAGAATGAGACGATTAAAGGCGTTCGGGCGGGAACGGTTGATGTGGTTATCGGTACCCACCGTTTATTGTCTCAGGATCTTGTATTCAAGGACCTCGGTTTATTGATTGTGGATGAAGAACAGCGGTTTGGTGTGACTCATAAAGAGAAGCTGAAAAAGTTAAAGACGAATGTAGATGTTCTTACCCTAACAGCAACTCCAATTCCTCGTACACTGCATATGTCGATGCTGGGAGTGCGTGATTTGTCTGTCATTGAGACGCCACCAGAGAACCGTTTCCCCGTGCAGACCTATGTGGTTGAGCATAGTCAGACACTTACGCGGGAAGCTGTAGAGCGCGAATTAGCTCGTGGCGGTCAAGTTTACTATCTCTATAATCGAGTGCAGGGCATTCAAGAAATGGCCGCTCAAATTTCCATGCTAGTTCCTGAGGCTAGGGTAGGCATCGGACATGGTCAAATGTCGGAAGCTGAGCTCGAGAAGACGATCCTTGATTTTCTTGATGGAGAATACGATGTGCTGGTCAGCACAAGTATTATTGAGACGGGTGTAGATATTCCTAACGTAAATACACTTATTGTGCATGATGCGGATAAGATGGGCTTGTCTCAGCTGTATCAGTTGCGTGGACGTGTAGGCCGGTCCAACCGGATTGCGTACGCCTATTTCACGTATCAACGGGACAAGGTTCTGACGGAAGTGGCAGAGAAGCGGCTGCAGTCTATTAAGGAATTTACGGAACTCGGTTCTGGTTTCAAAATAGCGATGCGAGATTTATCTATTCGCGGTGCCGGCAACTTACTTGGCGCAGAACAGCATGGTTTTATTGCGTCCGTAGGATTTGATCTATACTCACAAATGCTGGCGGAGGAAATTCGCAAGCGTAAGGTTACTGTACTTGGTGAGGAGGATACGTCCCTTAAAGAAGGCAATACTGTCATTGATTTGTCGATTGACGCGTATCTGCCATCCGAGTATATTTACGACAGTATCCAGAAAATTGAAATCTACAAAAAAGTTGCGGCAGTGACATCCTTCGATGATGCTTCTGAGCTTGAGGATGAGCTCTTGGATCGGTTCGGAGAACTGCCTGAAGCAGTTGTTAATCTACTAACTGTGGCTCGTCTGAAAGTGTATGGAAAAATGTACGGCATTGATTCCATGATCAGACGTGGTGATGATGTTACCCTGAATTTCTACGAGGGGAGTCTTGGCGCTCTGGATACAGCAAAACTCGCTAAAGTTGGAAATAGCTTCGAAAGACGTGTACAATTCGATAGAGATGCTAAAGCCAGTATCCGAGTTAAATCGAAAGATTTAAGTGATAAACAGCTGCTTGACTTGCTTGAACAGTTTCTTAAGGAAGCTAAACAGTCTTTTAAATCGAAGGGAGAACTACACAATGTCGTTAAATAAAAAAAAATCATGGAAAGTGCTGCTCGTTTCATTGGTAGCAGCGGTTTCCTTTTCTATGCTCGCAGCATGCGGTAGCAGTGCTGATGATAGCAAGGCAGTAGCGACTTATAAAGGTGGAACGATTACAGAGAAGGAATTTGCGATGGATCAAAAAATCATGAAATTCCTCTCCCCACAGCAAGCGCAATATTTAGAGATTGATGCTTTTAAGGAGTCTATTTTGAAACAGGAAGTGGGCTTCGAATACTTGGCTTCTCAAGCAACGGATGAAGCGAAGAAGCAGGCGAAGAAAGAGGCAGATAGCCAAATCGCAGATTTGAAGAAAGCTCTGGGCGACAACTATAAGAAAACGCTAAAAGACGCTGACGTTACTGAGGGCGACATCCATAGTTATATGGAGCGTGTGCTGACGGTTTATCAGGATATGCTGCTTAAAGTGACCGACGATCAGGTTGTTAAAGAATTTGAAGCTACAAAAGGTGACTTTACGGTAGCGACTTTGCGTCATGTGCTGATCGGTCTGACCGATGCTGACAACAAAGAGCGCACCAGCGAAGAAGCACTGAAAATCGCGAAGGAAGTTAAGGCAAAGCTGGACGGCGGAGCTGATTTTGCAGCAATCGCTAAGGAATACACTGACGATACAGCCTCTAAGGAAACAGGCGGAGAATATAAAGATAAAGCTGTAGGAACGTATGTAGACGAGTTTAAGAAGGCTGCTCAAACCTTGCCTTTGAATACCATTAGTGATCCTGTGGAGACTTCTTATGGTTACCACATCATCAAGGTGGAGTCCCGTACCGACAAAACCTTTGATCAGTTAACGGATGAACAAAAAGAAGGCATTAAGAGCTCCATTGTATCCAAGAACCTAGAAGCGTTCATGGAGAAAGATCTGGAAGGCATTATTGAGAGCATCAATCTGCCGAAGAGCTCTGCTGCCGCAGATGAATCCGGAACAAAAAATAGCGGAACAGAAGCCACTACTGCGCCAAGCGCATCCCCAAGTGCTACAAAAGCTGCTGAATAAACATCGGTAAAAATGGACAAGCTTACCTTAGAAAAGCCATCCTCACTTAATGTGAAGATGGCTTTTTATTTCGAAGAAACATCTTCAGAACGGCCTTTATCTTGATGCAGATATTAATACATGTCAGCTTATGTATAAGGATCTGGGAAGAGATGAATACTATGGTCAGATATTACGATAAATCACTGGGATTATCCTTTCCCATAATGGACAGTAGTAAGACCATACTTCTTAAGAAAGCGGGGCACATGTGAAATGAAAGCTACTGGAATTGTTCGGCGTATTGATGATCTCGGACGAGTGGTTATTCCCAAAGAAATTAGACGTACTCTACGGATTAGAGAAGGCGACCCACTGGAAATTTTCGTCGATCGGGACGGTGAAGTCATACTCAAGAAATATTCCCCGATTGGCGAGCTTGGTGACTTTGCAAAAGAGTACGCGGAGTCCTTGTTCGAAGGTACTGGGCATATTACGATGATTGCTGATCGTGATACCTTTATTGCACTGGCTGGTGGCTCCAAGAAAGACTATTTGGAAAAACAAGTAGGAATTCTTTTGGAGAAGGTCATGGATAGTCGTAAGACTGTACTGGAAACCAACGAAGGCAGTTATGAAATCGCTAAAGATCATCCGGATTTGGTGTCCTCATATGTAGCCTCACCGATCATTTCCGGTGGAGATCCTATAGGTTGTGTAGTGATGGTAAGTAAGGATGATTCAGTGAAAATGTCGTCAATGGAAGTGAAAATGGCCGAAACCGCCGCCGCATTCCTTGGCAAGCAAATGGAGCAATAACCGTAATGTAGACCCCGCTTTCCTTTTGGTAAGATATACAAAGGGCAAACGGGGTTTTGTCGTTCTTACAAAACCGTTTCTACTTGTGGGTATACATACGTTATAATATAGAAATTCATCCCATTAAAGTTGTAGAAGCAGGTACTTTATGAAATCTAACACACAAACATCACGGTTGCTGCAAGGGGCATTTATTCTAAGTGCAGCGGCGATTATTTCAAAGCTTATAGGTACACTCCAAAAAATCCCGCTGCAAAATCTAGGCGGAGATGCGGTATTTGGTATATACAACACGGTTTATCCTTTATACACGATGCTGTTGACGGTAGCGATGCTGGGTCTGCCAGCGGCCATATCCAAATTTGTCGCTGAAGCCTCTGCAGGAAGGCAGGATGACGAGGGTCAGCGGATTCTGCGGTTATCTGCGGTTATAACAGCCATAAGCGGTTTGGTTATCGGAGCAATCACCTATGCAGGTGCACCGATTATAGCTGGGTGGGTCGGCAACTCGCATGTGATGCCCGCTTTGCGGGCAAGTGCGTGGGGGCTTGCGGTTGTTCCAATCATGTCAGCTCTTCGGGGTTACTTTCAGGGTCTTCATAATATGGTTCCGACGGCTGTGTCACAAATTGTAGAGCAGTCCGTACGTGTTACTGTAATGATTGTACTGCTCTTATACCTGACCTCACTGGGTGCAGGCGCTGAGAGCATTGCTGCTGGCGCATTACTCGGATCAGCCGGGGGAGGGGCAGCGGGGCTTGTGATCATGCTGCTATTTTTGCGACGTCATCGGCGGGTGTTAAGACAAGGGGCCCCTTTAGATGCTTCCGCTTCTGTCGAAAGTCAGGATTTAAAGCTGCCCAATGCAGATAATGAGGGGCGTTCAAATCAACGGATTATGGGCGTTAAAGCAGGGGCCTTGCTGGCTTATGGAATTCCCGTGATGCTTGGCGCGCTCGCAATGCCTCTTATCGGTCTTGTAGATGTATTCACTGTACCTCGCTTGCTATCCTCTGTAGGAAGCGAAGTAGAGGCAATGACACAGTTTGGTGTATACAATCGTGGTTTGCCACTAGTGCAGATTGTAACGATGATTGCCACTTCTTTGTCTGTCGTGTTCATACCAGCCTTAGCAGAGGCGAAGTACAAGGGAGACATGAAGCTGATCGAGAACCGTTGCAGCTTGTCGCTGCGTTGGTTCTGGCTGCTAGGGCTGGCAGCGTCAGCGGGCCTTGCAGTGCTTGCTGAGCCGATTAATATGGCTCTTTACGGCGACACCGCCGGTAGCAGCACTATGACTTGGCTGGCCTTAACCGCTGTTGGCGGTACGGTCAGCATCATCTCGGCTGCACTCCTGCAGGGCCTCGGCTACGTGCGCGCCCCGGCCCTGCACCTTTTGGCCGCCGCGCTGCTCAAGGGGGCCCTGAACCTGCTGCTGGTTCCGCAGCAGGGCATTACCGGCGCGGCCATCGCTGGCGTGGCCGCGCATTCGTTCGGAGCAGCGCTCAACGTGCTGCTGCTCTACCGCCAGGGCCATCTGCGGCTTCGCCTAGCAGATGCCCTGGCACGGCCCGCGCTGCTCACAGCGGGCCTGGCTCTTGCCGCCGCAGCCGCCAGCTGGGGCGTGGGCGCTGCGGCTACGGCCGCTGGCATTGGCGGCGGACGCACCGCCAGCTTGGCGCAGAGCCTGCTCGGAGTGCTCGCAGGCTGCGCTGTCTTTGCCGTAGGGGCAATAGCCCTGCGGCTCCTTAGCGAGAGCGAGCTGCGCCAGCTTCCGGGCTTCGGCCCATCCCTGGCGGACAAGCTGAAGAAGCTGCGCTTATTCCCTTAATCAACGTTTACATCACAATATAAAAATGCGGTCTGCTGAGACAGCCGCTGATGAGGAGGAACAGACATGAGTGCAACATTAACGGTCGTTGGTCTTGGTTCAGGTAACCCTGATCGACTGACGTTAGGGATTATAAAGAAATTGAAGGCAGCATCTGTTGTTTACGTACGGACAAAAGAGCATCCAGTCATGGCTGCACTCTCCGAGCTTGAAATTGCTTCACAGTCTTTCGATGGATTGTATGAATCCTTATCTTCGTTTCCTGAGGTTTATGCAGCGATTACTTCAAAGCTGATTGAAGAGGCTCTGTCCGCACCTGAGGGTACAGATATTGTCTATGCGGTTCCGGGTCATCCTATGGTGGCGGAATCAGCGGTTTCACAGCTGCGTGAGCGGTGTCCTGAGGAAGGCATTGAACTGCAAATTTTAGGCGGAGAGAGCTTCCTCGACGAAGCGTTTGTTCGACTGGGGTTTGACCCCATCGAAGGATTTCAACTATTAGATGCTTCTGGTATTCGCAGCGCTCAGCTTCAGCCTGAACTGCATACCCTGATTGGCCAGGTATACGATAGCTTTACAGCCTCGGAGACAAAGTTATGTCTGATGGAGCTGTATCCGCCTGAATATGAAGTGGTTGTGGGTCATGCACTCGGTGTGGAGAACGAAGAAAGTATTGTAAGAGTCCCTCTATACGAGCTGGATCGTCTTAACGGTTATGGAAATTTGTCGTTGGTCTATGTACCTGCGAATCGTGACGAGAATCTAAGAAATCGTACCTTTGCTCGTTTGCATGAGATTGTCGATATTCTTCGAAGCCCGGAGGGTTGTCCATGGGATCGGGAGCAGACACATGAATCCCTGCGCAAAAATTTAATCGAAGAAACCTATGAAGTCCTTGAAACCATTGATGAGGATGACCCCGATCATATGAAAGAGGAGCTGGGCGACCTTTTGCTGCAAATAATGCTTCACTCTCAAATAGAGGAGGAGCTGGGCACGTTTAACGTGTATGACGTCATTGAAGGGCTGAATGATAAGCTTATCTTCCGTCACCCTCACGTCTTTGGAGATACCAATGCGAATGATGCCGAAGAAGCGTTGAAGAACTGGGAGGGCATGAAGGCAGAAGAGAAGCGGCGGAAAGGTGTGAAGCCAGAGGAATTATCCGTTCTTAGTGGTGTTCCGCGTGACCTGCCTGCCCTTATGAAGGCATACAAGCTTCAGAAAAAAGCATCCAAGGTGGGCTTTGACTGGGACAACGCTACGGATTGCATAGCCAAAATTCGTGAAGAGATCGATGAGCTGCAGGAGGCGATTGACACAGATGCGGCGACAGATGATCAAATTCTGGAACTTGGGGATTTGTTGTTTGCAGTTACGAATGTCGCTCGTTTTATCGGTGCAGATCCGGAAGAGGCATTAACCCGAACTAACCGCAAATTTGTGCGCCGGTTTCAATATATTGAGCAAAGCTTGCAGCGCAAGGGAAAGAGTGTAAAGGATAGTAGTTTGGAAGAGATGGAAGAATTGTGGCAAGAAGCTAAGGCGGAGGAGCGAAAAGTCTAGCCTTTCACAGCCTCCTTACGGTATATGGACTCTAAAATGGGGCAATGCTGTGGATGTAGCTTTTATTTTCTGATTTAGAATGTGGCCAGTAGTTTAATAGTGCTATAGAATAGATTCTGCGACGATTTGTGAGAAATAACTGCTTCTTTTTTAAAAAAACGACGAATCGTGGCAGGATTTTAAGGTGACATCAAGAATAACATAAAGACGAAATGCGATTCGCCCCATCCTATGGTGGTGATTCTCGTTTCATTTATTTTTTCGTATCCTAGGAGGAACTTTAAATTATGAACAAGACAGATTTGGTAAACAACATTTCCGAGAAAAACGGATTGGCAAAAAAAGATGTAGAAGCAGTATTGAACGGGTTCTTGGGTGAGATTACAGAAGCTTTGGCAAAAGGTGATAAAGTCCAACTGATCGGTTTCGGAACTTTTGAAACTCGCAAACGTGCAGGACGCACTGGTCGCAACCCGCAAACGGGCACAACGATTGAAATTCCAGAATCGACTGTACCGGCTTTCAAAGCTGGTAACAAGCTTAAAGAAGCCGTTAACTAATGCGTCTTGACAAATTCCTGAAAGTGTCCCGTTTAATTAAGCGCCGTACAGTGGCCAAGGATGTGTCCGAACAAGGCCGGGTACTGATTAACGGGCGGGAATCTAAACCTAGTAGTGCAGTTAAGATCGGTGACGAGATTACTGTACAATTTGGGCAAAAGCTTGTAACGGTCAAAGTAGAAAAGCTGGTCGAAACGACTCGCAAGGACGAGGCCGCTGGGATGTATACTCTAGTTCGGGAAGAGCCTGTTGCTAAGAGCAGCGGACTGGACTGGTAAGAGTAATAGTAAATAAAGAAGAAGGCATAACTTTACATTCTGTAGAGTGGTGCCTTCTTTTTTCTTTTTGTTTCTCTTATTTTTTTAGAGGGACGGGATGTTCTATAACTTCTACTTCTGCCATAGATTAGAGGTAAGAAGGAGGGGTACATGCTATGATCGAGCCAGGAAAGGTAAACAAACAGCATGATCTGCACATGCGCAGTCGTAAGCAGTTAGAGTTGACGGGCGTGCAAAATGTGGAGAGCTTCGACAGTGAGGAATTTTTGCTTCGTACAGAACTCGGCCATCTCACCATTCGCGGGAATCATTTACATATTAAAAATTTAAGTCTGGAGAACGGAATGTTGTCATTAGAGGGCAATGTACATTCCCTGATTTATCTCGATCCCGGATCGCAGGGCAAAAACAAAGGTCTACTCGGTAAGCTATTTAAATGAATCCTGCAGTTCAGTGGGTGACGCTGTTCTACATGATCATGGCTGGGTTGGCAATGGGACTGGCCTATGACAGCTACCGGGTGCTGTCGCTGAAGTTCAATTTTCCCAAATGGCTGAATGCTATGCTAGATCTACTATATTGGCTATGGGCCGCTTTGCTAGTATTTCGTATGCTATATGCCGGAAATCAAGGCCAACTGCGATTTTATGTCTTTTTAGGTTTGTTTCTAGGAGTATGGATCTATTTTTTAATCTTCAGTGTTACGGTACGGCGTTTTGTGTTAATGTTAATTCAATCGGTTCAGTATATGTTCAGGTTGCTATGGAGACTTGTGGAGATCCTGATAGGTACACCTCTTCGCTGGCTTTGGCGTTTTATTTTAGGACTGCTAAAGCTAACAGGTCGTATTCTATGGTTTATTCTTAAGCTTCTGCTGCGTCTGACCAAACCAATTTGGGTATTACCTGTAAGGTGGATCTCTCCACGGTTATCGCGGCTGGCACAAAGCGCCTGGATTGTGAAGATCACTGGATGGATTACCAAATGGCGGAAACGCTGACCTTGAATTAGGGGGTACGTTGCATGAACAGATTTACTGCGGAAGAGAAAAGTAATCATAGTAAAAATTCGGCCGCAGGCGCGAAGAGAAGAAGATTTATGTGGATTGTCTTTGTGGCACTATTTTTTGGCTGGGCGGGTTATACTTACTTCGATCAGAGTGCAGTCATTGCGGACAAGGGCAAGGAACTTGCGAAAAAACAGGAAACTAGTAAGGATGTCATGGCATCTTTAACTCAATTAAAATATGAATTATCCAGACTTAATGATGACGAGTATATTGGCCAATTAGCACGTAAATGGTACAATATCTATCCTCAAGGGGAAACTCCTATTCGAACAGAGCAATCGGAGCAATAATAGAGGTTAAAAGAGGCTTTTACTCTGTTGCCTTGATTTGCTCTTTACTGTATAATCAAATCACCGCAGACAGGATGACCTTAATATTCGTCTGTATATTTTTAAGGGAGGATCATTTTATTCTATGGCAATTGAAGTGGGCACCAAGTTAGAAGGCAAAGTGACAGGCATCACGCATTTCGGAGCATTTGTGGATCTGTCAGGAGGTGTCACAGGTCTCGTTCACATCTCGGAAATCGCCGATAATTATGTCAAGGATGTTAACGATCATCTGAAGATTAGTGATGTAGTAACAGTCAAGGTGATCAACGTCGATAAGGACGGCAAGATCGGACTTTCCATTAAGCAGGCTGTTGACAAGCCGGCATCGGAAGTACGTCCGCCTAGAGCTCCAAGACCAGAACGTCCTAGCGGCGGAGACCGTTTCGGCGGTGGCGGCGGCAGTGGTGGAGGCGGCGGTGGATTCAATCGTGAACGGGGTGGGCGTCCATTTAAGCCTGCAGCCGGTAAACCTTCATTCGAGGATAAAATGTCGCGATTCCTGAAAGACAGCGAAGAACGTATATCTTCGATCAAGAAGAACACAGAAGGAAAGCGTGGAGGCCGTGGAGCCAAACGCGTATAATCCAATAACCTGTACATCATAAATAACCGCAGGGGCATTTCGCCCTTGCGGTTTTTTTGTCATGTCATATAAAATTGCCGACAGCATCCATGCCATTCTCACATAACTCTAGGGCAATCGCTGACGAATGACCGCCGCGTCAGCGCGTGAAACTGCGTTGGAAATAATCTTGAAACTAATCAACCTACCGCCCCGCATGGGATAGAACAGCTTTTTTAAAGATCGCGGTCGAAGGCTTTTTTGTCGGAAATTTCTTGTGTGTGTCCCTCCATTTCTGACAAACTTTCTCAAATCGCCGGCTATATAATGAGTACCATAAATTCTTAAACGGGTGGTGTAGGGGAATGAGTAAAAGCAACGTGGTAAATTTGCCAGAGTGGACAAGAGTGGGAAGTGAAGATAAGAAGCAAAGACAAGCCTTACGCACGCGTATTGCAGCTTGGGGTCAGAAGCAGCGGTACATTCAGCTTATAGCAGCGAAGAAATGGATGCTTTTGCTTAGTTTCATGGGATTTCTGCTGGGTAGAGCCATGATTTTGGACGAACTATCTCCTTTTGCCGCCGCATACTTTGCCGTCATTGTGTTTATGCGTCGCGACTCTATTCTACCTGTAGCTGCAGCCATTATAGCTGGAAGTCTCTTTACTCCATTCCCTGGAGCTTTGGTTATTACGGCTGAACTGATTATTTTCTTTCTAGTTTATAAAGGACTGGAAAGTTATGAGCGAATAGACTTGTCCTATGCACCACTGATGGTATTCGTGTCTTCGTTTATGGTTGGCTTGTTCCAGATCGTTATTGGCCCTTCTCTTTCTTGGTATCCGCTTATGATGACAACACTAGATGCTCTACTAGGCTTTGTACTTACATTGGTGTTTATTCAAGCGCTGCCTCTACTAACCTATAAGCAAAAGAGTAGAGCGCTCAGGAATGAGGAGATTCTATGCCTTATTATCTTGCTCGCCTCAGTAATGACAGGCCTAGTGGGTTGGACCCTTAACGGTTTGTCTTTGGAGCATATATTGTCACGTTATTTAATTCTTCTCTTCGCCATGGCAGGAGGGGCTCCTCTTGGTGCTGCTGTCGGGGTGGTGACCGGGTTGATTCTCAGTTTGGCGGATATCAGTGCAATCTACCAGATGAGCCTGCTTGCTTTTTCCGGAATGCTGGCGGGAATGATGCAG
This sequence comes from Paenibacillus sp. RS8, assembly GCF_041956825.1. Classification (NCBI taxonomy): domain Bacteria; kingdom Bacillati; phylum Bacillota; class Bacilli; order Caryophanales; family Paenibacillaceae; genus Paenibacillus; species Paenibacillus sp. RS8. The sequence continues at coordinate 1,596,289 of NZ_CP168131.1, forward strand.
GGCGGCCGAAAAGGTGCAGTATCTATCGGGATGTTGCTAGGATCCACGATCCTTTCCGTCTATTTTACGGGTCCGGGTGATATGATGGCCTCAACATGGGAGACCTGCGTAGCGGTGGTGCTATTTCTTATAACGCCTAAGGCGATGATATCTGCTATTGCTAAATATGTTCCGGGCACATCAGACCATAGCCGATCTCAACATGAGTATGCACGAAGGGTAAGGGATCTAACGGCAGAACGGGTGACGCAATTCTCACAGGTATTCCAGCAGCTGTCGAGCAGCTTTGGGCAGATTCCACGCGCAGGAGAAGTAGGGAAATCAGACCGTGAGATGGAGGATTTCATGAATACGGTAACAGAGGGGGCCTGTGCGGGATGCATTCGGCGTTCCCACTGCTGGGATGCGAAATTCTATCAGACATATAGATACATGACAGATATGATGACCACTGTCGAGGAATGCCCTGATATTACGGCAGCTCAGTTACCACCGGAATGGAGCCGGATTTGCGGTAAAACTGGCGAAGTGCTTGAAGTCATGAAAGGGCAATATGATCTTTACCAACATGATATGCGATGGAAAAGACAAATATACGATAGTCGTCAATTTGTTGCCGAGCAGTTATCCGGCGTGTCGCAGGTTATGGAGGACTTGGCGCGAGAAATTAAACGTGAAGGACAGGCCATGTATCGCCAGGAAGCTCAAATCCGTGAGACGTTGGAGAAATTGGGCTTGTCTATCCATGGCATTGAGATCTTAAGTCTGGACCCTGGGCGTGTAGAAATTGAGGTGGTTCATGCCTATACTCGTGGATTTGATGAGTGCCGTAAAATGATCGCCCCGCTCTTATCTGACATTTTGGATGAGAATATTGCTGTCATGAGTGAGACGGCAGTCCATCCTAGGGAAGGCTTGTCGATGGTTACCTTCGGTTCAGCTAAAGCTTTTGAGGTAAACACAGGGGTGGCTGTCGTTTCTAAAAGTGGAGATATGCTGTCGGGTGACAGCTTTAGCACCGTAGAGCTTGGAAATGGTACCTTTGCGGTATCCATTAGCGATGGGATGGGAAATGGTGAGCGGGCGAGAATGGAGAGCAGTGCTGCACTTGGCATGTTAGAGAAGCTACTGCAATCGGGTATGGACGAGAAGCTGGCTGTAAAGTCGGTAAACTCTATTCTCTTATTACGTTCTCCCGACGAGTTCTATGCTACCGTCGATATGGCTTTAATCGATCAGTACTCTGCACAGACCACCTTTATGAAGATTGCTTCCGCACCGAGCTTTATCCGGAGGGGCAGTGAGGTCATTCCAATAACCTCTAGTAATCTGCCTATAGGAATCATTAAAGATATCGACGTGGATTTGATCAGCATGCAGCTTCGGGCGGGTGATATTTTGATTATGATGACGGATGGTATTTATGATGCGCCTGGATATGCCGTTAATAAGGAGATATGGATGAAACGGTTGATCCAAGAGCTTGAAGGGGATGATCCTCAAGATTTGGCGGATAGCCTGTTAGATAAGGTGATTCGTTATCAGGGCAATGAGATCCATGATGACATGACGATTGTCGTCAGTCGTGTTGATCATTTTCATCCGGAATGGTCCAGCCTGCATATGCCTGGTGTCGGCCGAATGGAGCGTCCGCGTACGGTGAGCTAGATGGTTGGGCACGCGCGAAGTGTCGTAATGCCTGTATGTTTAAGCACGCGCGAAGCGTCGTGTACACTGTTATTGGTATAGGTCGAGGCGAGTCTGTGATGTGTAACTCGCCGACGTCTACTATTTACGTTTCAAAGGTTGACTGACTTTGGCGCATAATTTTTTCAGATCTTAACTGTTTACTAGTGAAGGTATGGAACGGAGAGAAATTTTGGAGCTGTAGAAGCGGAGCGTTCGCCTTTGTCCTCGGATTCCAACCGCAACAGGCGGTTCTAATCAGGGAATCTGAGGACAACAGCGATCGAAAGCCCAAACATTTCTCGCAGTTCCCCTATTCACTATCCCACAGTTCAGATCACAAATGTCCCCAACAATAGCGACCGTTTGAAATCTCTCATTTCTGGATATGCTAGAAACAGAGGTTTCAAACAAGGGGGAGTGGAGAGTTATGAAGCAGATTTTGCTCATTACTGACGGTTGTTCAAACGTAGGGGAAAGTCCGGTGATGGCAGCGGCGCATGCCTTGCAGGAGGGAATCACCGTAAATGTGGTCGGTGTAGTTGATTATGGTACGATCGGCGAACTCGGAAGCCGGGAAATAGCCGACATTGCCAAGGCCGGGGGAGGCCTTAGCCGAATAGTCGGAACGCCACAACTGGCGCAGACAATTCAGATGATGACACGGAAAACTGTGGTTCAGACGATCCAGCAGGCGGTTAATAAGGAAGTAAAAAAGATACTAGGTGAAGGGTCGCTGGAGCAGCTACCACCTGTTCAACGCTCGCAGGTTGTTACAGTTGTAGATGAACTAACAGAAACATCGCCACTGCGCATTGCGCTCCTTATCGATGCCAGTGCTAGTATGAAGCCTAAACTGGGTGCTGTGGAAGATGCGATTCGGGATTTGGCGCTCAGTCTGGAAGCTAGAGAAGGAAAGAGTGAGATCGCTGTGTTTCATTTTCCTGGAAATAACAGCAGCGAGGATGCCAGACTTGATTTAGATTGGACCAAGGATATGTCAGGTATTCGTACGCTATTCTCCAAATTACACATGAGAGGCGCAACACCGACGGGTCCAGCTATTTTCAAGGTGCTTGAACATTATCGTTATGATACACTGGATGAACATCGTGGACGGCGAATGGATGACCACGACGAAAGAGAAGGGATGATTGGTGGGTATGTCGTCTAATCCGTCCTATCCTACTGGCACCTTAATTACCGGCAAATGGCGGGGAAACCGTTATGTCGTGGAACGGATGCTGGGAAGGGGCGCGAACGGAACCGTATATCTTGTGCAAAGAGAAGGCAGACGGGAATGGTACGCGCTAAAAATCGGATACGATACACTTGAGCTGCAATCGGAGATCAATGTACTGACGTCGCTGCAATCGCGTCGAAAGCGCAATGAACACCGTGCTCGCCGTGAATCTCCATTATCTTCTTATTTCTTGGAATCGGATGATTTTGCGAATGGAAACAACGTACCTTTTTATGTCATGCGGTATGTTGAAGGCAAGCCTTTGCATCATTTTTTATCGAAGAATGGACCGGAATGGTTAGGTTTGGTAGGGCTTGGGTTGCTCGATAAGCTGCGCACATTACATGAATGCGGTTTTGTGTTTGGAGATTTGAAGCCGGAGAATGTAATGGTGTCCAATTACGGTGAAGTGGAGCTGATCGATTTTGGAGGCGCAAGCCCTAAAGGTCGTAGTGTGAAGCAATTTACGGAGTGGCATGACCGTGGCTTTTGGAATGCAGGTAGCCGCACGAGTGATGAGGGGTATGATTTATTCGCTTTTGCTGTGCTGTGCCTCCGTCTTTTAAATGAAGAGGGGCTCAAGAAAGCCGCGCTACAGTTGCCGCAGACAAGAAGTGTAGATGAACTGTTTAAGTTGGCCAGAAATCTACCCGACAAGAAACTATCCTCTTGGATTTGTTTGGCGTTAAAAGGAGGTTTCTCCGGTTCTGCAGATGCTACAGAGGTCTGGCGCAACCATATTTACAATTCGCGTAGAAAGCGACCTGATAGTATGGACACACCTCGCTGGCTTAAAAATGCTTTTGCATTATCCTTGTTCGTGCTTGCCTTTACGATTTATTGGGTATTTCGGTTTTGAACTTATACATATAGTTGAGAAAAGGGGGGCCGCATATGGAGCAAATGAATGGACTGATGGAGTCAGTATTGGAGTCAGCAGCCGAGCATGAGCTGTGGGCACCCCATGACACCATTGTAGTCGCAGTTTCCGGCGGCCCGGATTCTGTGGCTCTTTTGCATGTTTTGCATGAAATATCTTTAAACGTTATGCCACTTACCTTAATATGTGCTCATGTGAATCACGGATTTAGACCGGAGTCGAAGGAAGAGGCAGAGCTCGTACGTGGTATGGCTGAAGAACTGGGATTGCCCTTTGAGTTTGCGGAATTCGATATTCCCTCCTTGGCTAAAGAGAGTGGACTTGGTCCTGAGGGAACTGCACGTGAGAAGCGGTATGAATTTCTGATTGATACGGCACACCGATATGGGGCGCGTTCTGTTGCTCTGGCTCATCACGCGGATGATCAGGCAGAAACTGTCATTATGCGTTTATTACGCGGAAGTGGATTATCGGGACTGTCGGGTATCAAGTGGAAAAGAACAGAAAAAAAGGTGGAACTCATTCGCCCATTCCTACGTATTAACAAAACAGCACTTTTGGGTTTATGCCAAAATGAAGGTTTCACTTATGCTGAGGATGCCACCAATCTGCTAACGAAATACAAGCGGAATGCCATTCGTTTGGAAGTTCTTCCTTTTCTGGAAAAGTATAATGGAAGAGTGCGGCAGTCCCTCGTACAGCTTGCGGAAATTGCAGGGGCTGAGGATGAATATATGGAGGCATCTGCGGTAAAATGCTTTGAGGAGCTCGTTTCGGAAGGGGAAGGGAAATATACCTTTAACAGAGCTTTATTTGCGGCCATACCCTCCGCTTTACAACGGCGTTTGATTAAACTAATATTAAATTATCTGTCGGCGGATCTATCTGCCCTTGATTTCTCCAAGATTGAATCTGTACGTCGGGGAACGCTGCAGAGCTATCCCACCACCTGGAGTTTAGATTTAGGTGGAGGCCTGACTTGTGTGCGGCAATATGATATCATCTTGTTCTCGTCCAAGCCCGCGCAGCAACAGGCAAGCTATACATATCGTCTGTTTTTACCGGACTCCGAGCTTAAACTGGAGGAAATAGGTAAGGTGATGTCAATGGCGGTGCTGGAGAGAGAAAACTTTTTTGTACAGGGGGAGGATTGTGGGAAGATGTCGGCTTGGTTTGACCGTGATGAACTGGTCTTTCCACTAACGATACGTTCCCGATTGCCTGGAGATACCATAAGAGTCATGGGATTAAACGGAAGCAAAAAGGTAAAAGATATTTATATTGATGATAAAATACCTGCTGCTAAACGTTCTATGATCCCCCTCGTTTGTGATGGTTTGGGCAATATCGTCTGGATTCCGGGCGTAAGACGCTCGATGCATGCCGCAGTAGGGCGGCACACGACCTCGGTACTTCTGTTGTCTCTAGCAGAGCTGGATGACCCTGAAGAAACGTAATGGTCGAAGTAAGTCTTTCATAGTATAACTTAGGAGGTTTCGCAAGTTGCAAAATGATATTCAAGAAGTCTTGATCACCGAAGAGGAACTTCAGCAGAAAATTAAGGAGCTCGGTCGAACACTGAGCGAAGAATACGCAGGCCGTACCCCTTTAGTCATTTGTGTACTAAAAGGCGCGTTTATATTTATGGCAGATTTGGTTAAAGCCATTACAGTACCTGTTGAGATGGATTTCATGGCAGTGTCCAGCTATGGAGCATCCACCAAGTCCTCTGGTGTTGTCAAAATTATTAAGGATTTGGATGTATCGGTAGAAGGCCGCGATATCTTGATCGTTGAAGATATTATTGACAGTGGCCTTACGCTCAGCTATTTGATTGAGCTGCTCCGCAACCGCAATGCTGCTTCTATCTCGGTGGTTACCTTATTTGATAAGCCATCAGGTCGTACGGTTAATCTTGAAGCCAGCTATACAGGCTTCGTGTTGCCAGACGAATTTGTAGTAGGCTACGGATTGGATTATGCCGAGCGGTATCGGAACCTCCCATATGTTGGAGTACTGAAGCCTGAGATTTATTCCAATTAAACTATTGATTGCCTTGATCATACGGATCAGGCACCCTTGGCTTCCTATATTTGAGGTGTCCCAAGAGGCTATGGTACAATAACTTGAGTGTTGCGAGAGGAGGTAGGGGATGAATCGGTTCATCCGGAATTCTGGTTTTTATTTGATTTTATTTTTAGTCGTGGTGGGTATTGTCCAGTTTGTGAGCAATGGAAATGAAGCCGCCGATTTCCCTAGATACGACGAGTTACGGCAGGAGATCAAGAACAACAATGTGAAGGATTTGACGGTTCAGTTTGAGGGTAATGCCTTTTTAGTTACAGGCGAATATAGAGAGCTGCCTGCCGATACTAAATCGAAAAGCTTCTCCACATATATTCCTCCAACAGATGCTGCTATTAATGAACTGATTCAGGCCAGTGATGTAAATGGCATTGAATTAACTCAGAAGAAAATGGAAGGTACCAGCATTTGGCTGACATTCCTTTCTTCCATTATCCCGCTGGTCATTATGTTCATCTTGTTCTTCTTCCTGTTTAACCAGGCGCAAGGTGGCGGCGGTAAAGTTATGAATTTCGGCAAGAGCAAGGCTCGGTTATATAATGAAGAGAAGAAGAAAATCAGCTTTGAGGATGTTGCAGGGGCTGATGAAGAGAAGCAAGAGCTTGTCGAAGTTGTTGAGTTCTTGAAAGATCCGCGTAAATTTGCAGCTGTCGGTGCACGTATCCCTAAAGGCGTACTGCTTGTAGGTCCTCCGGGAACAGGTAAAACATTGCTTGCACGTGCAGTAGCAGGTGAAGCCGGCGTTCCTTTCTTCAGTATTTCCGGTTCTGATTTTGTGGAAATGTTCGTGGGTGTCGGTGCTTCTCGGGTACGTGATTTGTTCGAGAACGCCAAGAAAAACGCACCATGTATTATCTTCATTGATGAAATTGATGCTGTGGGTCGTCAACGTGGCGCCGGACTCGGCGGCGGACATGACGAACGCGAACAGACACTTAACCAATTGCTGGTTGAGATGGATGGATTCGGTGGTAACGAAGGCATTATTATTGTTGCGGCAACTAACCGCGCTGATATACTTGATCCTGCATTACTTCGTCCAGGACGTTTTGACCGTCAAATTACGGTTGACCGCCCTGACGTAAAAGGTCGTGAAGCTGTACTTAAGGTTCACGCTCGTAACAAGCCGCTTACGAAAGATGTAAGACTGGATGTTGTCGCTAAACGTACAACTGGATTCACGGGTGCTGATCTAGAGAATCTGCTAAATGAGGCAGCGCTGCTAGCTGCACGTCGTAACCGCAAGGATATCTCCATGATTGAAGTGGATGAAGCCATTGACCGTGTTATCGTAGGTACTGAGAAACGTAGTCGTGTTATCAGCGACCGTGAGAAACGCATTGTAGCTTACCATGAAGCAGGCCATACTATCGCTGGTTATTTCCTTGAGCATGCTGATATGGTGCATAAAGTTACAATTATCCCACGCGGACGTGCAGGCGGATATGTAATTATGCTTCCGAAGGAAGATCGGATGATCGTTACCAAGCAGGAGCTTTTGGATAAGGTTACTGGATTACTTGGTGGACGTGTTGCCGAAGAATTGTTTATTGGTGAGATCGGTACGGGCGCATACAGTGACTTCCAACAGGCTACGCGTATCGTGCGTGCCATGATCATGGAATACGGTATGAGCGATAAGCTTGGACCTATGCAGTTCGGCTCTTCTCAAGGCCAAGTATTCTTAGGTCGTGATATTGGGCATGAACAGAATTATAGTGATTCCATTGCTTATGAGATTGATCAAGAAATGCAGAACTTTATTACTTCGAGCTACGAACGTTGTAAAGAGCTGTTGCTCAAACACTCTAAAGAAATGCATCTGATTGCCAACACGTTACTTGAGAAGGAAACACTTGAGCTTGATCAGATTAAAGAGCTGATTGAACAAGGATTCCTTTCTGAAGATGGTAAGGCTGAAGGTGGCGAAGGCGTTGCACTTGAAGTTGGTGAACCAGTCATTGATAATATCGGTGATGTGCGTGTTCGCATTCAAGGCAAGTCTGAAGATACGGAGTCCACGCCTCCGAACCTATCTAAGGAAATCCCGAACAAACCTGAGTCTGAGGGAAATGACGGATCTGATGATGACAATAAAGGCGGCGGAACTAGCCTTACCTAAGCAGGCTTACTATTCATATGATGTAAAATTATCCGGAGAGCGTAATTGTTCTCCGGATTTTTTATTTTAATTTTTAGGTAATTTCATGCTTGGAAGCCTGTCTAGTCACATTGACAGGGGCTGGAACGTTGTGTACATTAGTGATTAATATTACTTACTATTATCATCAGCTTATTCATTTTTTCAGATGATGGCTCATGCCATTTGATAACATCGCGCCGGCGTAAAGCCGCGAAGATTTAAGGGGGAGAACAATCGGTGGAAGCTCTGGCACTTGAGCGCAAGCAGGAACAGAATCGTGAACTTCGTATACGTCTTGAACAGCTTAAAAAGGAAAGAAACGCAATCATTTTAGCTCATTATTATCAACGTGATGAAATTCAGGAAGTTGCCGATTTCCGGGGGGACTCTTTTTTACTCGCTCAGAAGGCTGCGGAGACAGATGCAGAGGTTATCGTATTCTGCGGTGTTCATTTCATGGGGGAAAGCGCTAAAATATTAGCACCAAACAAAACCGTCCTTATTCCTGATGAACGTGCAGGCTGCCCAATGGCTGATATGGTCAATGTAGATGGTTTGCGTAAGCTTAAAGCGCAACATCCAAATGCTAAAGTGGTGACTTATATCAACTCGTCTGCAGAGATTAAAGCGGAAACTGATATCTGTTGTACCTCTGCCAATGCCGTGAAAGTAATCGAATCCCTCGATGCTGAAGAAATTATCTGGGTACCCGATAAGAATCTTGGTCAATACGTACAGGATCAGACCGGCAAAAAACTGATTATTTGGGAAGGCTATTGCAACACTCACGATATGTTGACTGTTAAAGATGTAGTAGAAATGAGAGCAAAATACCCAGAAGCAGAATTTGTAGTTCATCCAGAATGTCGTCCGGAAGTAGTGGCCATGGGTGATTATGTAGGTAGTACTACATCCATTCTCGAGTATTGCCGGAAATCCGACCGTAAGCAATTTATCGTTGGAACTGAGGATGGTACAGGATATCAGCTTCGTAAAGATAGTCCGGATAAAGAATTCCATTTTGCTACAAAATTTCTTGTTTGTCCCAATATGAAAGTTAACAATCTAAAAAAACTGGTGAAATGCCTGGAGACAATGAAGCCACAAATCTATGTACCGCCTGCTGTCGCCGACAAAGCCAGAACTTCCCTAGAGCGCATGCTACAAGTCCGGTAGTATGCGCTACTCTTTCGTTGAAACAGGTGAAACGCGGTCATGATTCCACAATATTTGGTTGATTTTGATCTTCGGGATATTCCTAAAGTAAAGACAGATTGTATTGTTATCGGTTCAGGGATTGCCGGATTGTTCACGGCTATTAAAGCTAGTGAAGATCGGCGTGTCATTATGATCACAAAGAAATCAGTAATGGAGAGTAATACTCGCTATGCACAAGGGGGGATCGCAGCTGTAATAGCTGAGGACGATTCTCCTGCTTACCACCGGCAGGATACCTTAATGGCTGGAGCAGGTCTTTGCTCCTCCACAGCTGTCGATGCACTTGTTAATGAAGGACCAGATCGAGTTCATGAGCTAATTCGTTTAGGCACTCTTTTTGATAAGGAAGATGGGGTACTGGCTTTGACGCAGGAAGGAGCGCATAGCCACCGTCGTATTTTGCATGCTAATGGAGATGCTACAGGTTATGAGATTGTTCGTGCTTTGGCTGAACAGGTAGCAGAACATAAGAATATTGAGGTGTGGGATGATCATTACGTCATTGATCTCATCACTGAAGGCGGAGAATGTGTAGGCGCATTGTTGCAGCGTCCCGGGGGCGGACGGTTATTCCTGCAAGGGGATGCGACTATTTTGTGCTCTGGTGGAGCAGGACAATTATTTAGATACACTACCAACCCTGAAGTAGCTACAGGCGATGGGGTAGCCATTGCCTATCGAGCCGGCGCTCATATAAGAGATATGGAATTTATTCAATTTCATCCTACAGCATTGAGTTATCCTGGAGCTCCTAGATTCCTAATCTCCGAAGCAGTTCGTGGGGAAGGCGCAGTATTGCGCAATATTAATGGAGAGCGGTTCATGGAGCGTTATCATGAGTTGCTTGAGCTAGCCCCACGAGATATTGTAGCTCGGGCAATTGTAAGTGAAATGGAGCTTACAAAGTCAACGTTTGTCTATTTGGATATTACGCATGAATCTCCAGAAATGGTGAAGCATCGGTTCCCTACAATACATGAGACATGTATGGGCTATGGATTGGATATTACAAGTGATTGGATTCCAGTGGCTCCAGCTGCGCATTATATGATGGGGGGCATTAAGACCGATCTGAATGGGGAGAGTACGATTCCCCGCTTGTTTGCTTGCGGAGAGGTTTCTTGCACAGGCGTACATGGGGCTAATCGATTAGCAAGCAATTCATTATCAGAAGCAGTTGTTTTTGGGCATCGTATTATTGAGCGGATTCGCAAATTATCCCCGCTTGGACGTGATGTTGTATCAGTTAGCAGCAACGATGGGCGTGTTGATTCGCCAACTCAAGCTATTGTGGAACGCCGTTTGAAGCTGCAAAAGGTAATGGTTCGATATGCTGGATTACGACGTAATGAAGAGACCTTGTCTAAGGGAATAGAAGAATTGAAACGGCAGCTACCCATCTTTGGATCCGTATTGACTAAACGCGAGGAATACGAGTTCGCTAATATGCTGACCTGCTGTTTGCTCGTGACAGAGTCTGCTCTAGCACGGGAAGAGAGTCGGGGGGCACATTACCGTGAGGATTATCCGCAGCGAAGTGATGTTCAGTGGCGCAAGCACCTGCTTCAAATTCGCGATCTGGGAATAGTGGAGGAATTAAGCGATGATGTTTAATGGTTACAATGAAGAACTAGTACAATCCATCAAGGCTTGGCTGCGGGAAGATGTTGGTTCCGGGGATGTAACAACACAGATGACGATACCTGTTGGCCATCAATCTAAAGGGATTATTCATGCTAAAGAAGATGGCGTAATTTGTGGTATCCCAATTGCAGAGTTGGTTTTTGAAATTGTTGATCCTACGCTTAGCTTTACAGCCCTTGTAGAAGAAGGTCAAGCAGTGACCAAAGGGACTGTAATTATTGAGGTGGAAGGCAGCACACACGCAATTCTTACAGGTGAACGGCTTGCGCTCAATTTGATGCAGCGTCTTTCGGGTGTTGCCTCACGTACGGCATCTTTCGTACAGGTGCTTGATGGATTATCGACTCGTCTAGTAGATACACGGAAGACTACACCAGGCCATCGTATGCTTGAGAAATATGCAGTTCGTGTTGGTGGAGGCTTTAATCATCGCTTTGGCTTATATGATGCGGTTATGATCAAGGACAATCATATCAAAGGTGCGGGGGGTATTCGGCAAGCTGTAGGTCGTGCTCGAAAGAACATCCCGCATACGATGAGCATTGAAGTAGAGACTGAGAACTTAGAGCAAGTCGAAGAGGCGCTGGCAGCAGGTGCTGATATTATTATGCTGGATAATATGTCTAACGAGATGATGAAGCAAGCGGTGGCTAGGATTAAAGCTAAAGCGCCACATGTCAAGACAGAGGCCTCCGGCAATGTATCGTTAGAAACGGTTCGTGGGATTGCAGAAACAGGCGTGGATGTGATCTCTGTAGGGCGCCTTACGTACTCCTTCTCCAGTCTGGATATTAGTCTAGACCTTAATGCCAAGAAGGAAGGGCCTTCATCATGATGCTTGCTGTTGATATCGGTAATACCAATATTGTTCTCGGCGTATACAGAAAGCGTGAATTGTTGCATCATTTCCGTCTAAGTACTGCGCGCCAATCGACCGTGGATGAATATGGAGTGCTGATACACAATCTTTTTCAGATGTCAGGAATTTCTGTCAAAGAGGTGGAAGGTGTAATTATATCCTCGGTAGTTCCACCCCTGGTTAAGACTATCGTGGATATGTGTATAAAGTATATAGGCAAAGATCCGTTACTCGTGGGACCAGGGATAAAAACGGGCCTTAATCTTCGCTATGAGAATCCACGTGAGATTGGCGCAGACCGGATTGTTAATGCTGTGGCTGCGATTGAACAATATAAATGTCCGCTTGTTGTTGTTGATTTTGGTACGGCTACGACCTTTGATTGTATCGATGCGGGAGCTAATTATCTCGGAGGAGCGATTGTTCCGGGGCTTGGCATTTCTACAGAGGCCTTATATCAGCGAGCATCCAAACTGCCACGAATTGAGTTAGAGAAGCCTAAAAAAGTTATCGGACGTAATACAGTGCATGCTATGCAGGCTGGTATTATTTTTGGGTACGCGGGTCAGGTTGAGGGAATCGTTAAGCGTATCAAAATCGAGATGAATGCTCCGGGGCTAAAGGTTATTTCTACCGGAGGTCTCGCTTCGCTAATTGCAGGTGAGACGGATTGTATCGACGAAGTAAACCCCATGTTAACACTAGAAGGATTACGAATTATTTATGATCGTAACCAATAAAGATAAAGAAGCCTAAAGGGCGAAGAGATAGGAGGGCTAAGCACCCAATGGAAAAAAAGAAGGATCGACTTATCCGTGGAACGGCTATGAATGGTAAAGTGAGAGCGTTTGCTGTCCGCACAACAGAATTGGTCGAGGAATTGCGGCGTAGACATGATACGTATCCGACGGCAACAGCCGCGTTAGGACGTACGGTTACCGCTGCAGCCATGATGGGCGCTATGCTCAAAGGTAGAGAGAAGCTATGCATCATGGTCAAAGGGGATGGACCGATTGGACAAATTGTTGCGGAGTCCAATGCGTTGGGAGAAGTGTGCGGATATGTACACCATCCTCACGTTCACTTACCTAGCAATAGCATGGGCAAATTAGATGTAGCTGGAGCTGTAGGGACGGAAGGGTTCATTGATATTATTAAGGATTTGGGTTTAAAGGAACCTTATCGAGGTAGTATTCCAATCATCTCTGGAGAGCTTGCAGAAGATTTCACTTATTATTTCGCTGTATCTGAGCAAACCCCAGCTGCCGTTGGCTTGGGTGTACTAGTAGATACTGATGAGTCAGTAATTGTAGCCGGAGGATTTATCGTGCAGCTTCTTCCAGGACTGACGGATGCGGAGATTACGGAGATCGAAAAAGCTCTAGGGGCTATGCCTTCCGTGACAACACTCCTTGATCAGGGCTTAGAGCCAGAAGAAATGCTGCGTTTTCTTTTGCCGGATGCCGTGGTTATGGATGAACTGGATATTAACTTTGCTTGTCAATGTTCGCGTGAGCGGGTAGAGCAGACATTGATTAGCCTTGGGCAAGCTGAACTGGAGAGAATAATTGCAGAAGATGAACAGGCTGAAGTTGTATGTCATTTTTGCAACGAGGCTTATGTTTTTAATAAGGACGAATTACAGGTCATTTTAGAACAAGCGAACTCGTAGGTCATGGGATGATGACGAGACAGGAACGCGCACTTCGCAATACGGTTGTTATTCTAGCTGTTGCATCTTTAATGCTCGGGGGTCTGTTATTCTGGAGTTTACGCGCCATGGCCCTTCTAAAAGGAGATACAACAGAGAGTGAAATATCGGAGATAGCGACTGCAGGCGGGCAACCGATAACAGATAAGCAGTGGATGGATGAGCTGAAAAAAAAGCATGGTTACGAAGTGCTAGTTGGAATAATCAATCATATTGTTGTGGAGATGGAAGCTAAGGCTCTGGGGATTACTGTGACGGATGATGAGGTTGAGCAGGAGCTTGCACGAACTATGGTTGGATACGGATCCGAAGAACAGTATTATGCGCAAATGCAGTCTCAGCTGGGTTTATCCCGTCAGGAAGTGTTCGCAGAGACAGCTTATCGTCTAACCTTACAAGCGATAGCCACCGTGGGTATTACGATTAATGAAGCGGATATCGATACTTATTTAGATCAAAATGCTGAGCGGTTTACTCCGAAAAGAGAACTAGAGCTCTCCATGATCAAGGTTTCATCTTATGAAGAAGGCGAGCAGGTAATGGATCGTTTGGAGCAGGGTGAGAACTTTGCTGATTTGGCTAGGGAAGTGTCCATTGATGAAGCGAGTCGGCAGCAAGGAGGCAGCTTGGGGAAGGTGGAGGAAGACGATCCTTTTTGGCCTGAAGGACTGCTTAAGACTGCGGCTAGTTTGGATGCGGGTGATATAGCGGGACCGATTCAGGCGGAGGACGACTTCGCTATCATTCGACTAGAGAGTATTCACTCTCCAGCAGTTCCGGACCAGAAGGAGATACGGGCGCTGATACGTCAAGAACTGGCTTTGGAGCAAGCACCTCCTCTACAACAAGTAGAGAGTGATTTGCGTACAAAATATGATGTGGCAATAAATATTGACAACAGCCTGCAAGATTGATAATATGATATTAACGTAAAACCTACCGTTTTAGTCGGAAATAACTAACGGTGGTCAAATATCTACACCTCTTTATAGCAGTTATTACTGCGTAAAAGGCACCCACATACAGAAGAGTAAAGTCATAATTTACGTTCTTATATTGCACTTATCATTCTAAGGAGGTTTTTGCTCATGGCTAAAGTCGTTAACAACGTAACAGAATTGATCGGCGGTACTCCGCTCGTTCGTTTGAATCGTCTGGCACAGGAAGGCTCCGCAGATATTTATTTGAAATTGGAATATCAGAACCCGGGATCAAGCGTAAAAGACCGTATCGCAATCAGCATCGTGGAAGAAGCTGAGCGCGAAGGTCTACTGAAGCCAGGAGGTACAATTGTAGAAGCAACTAGTGGTAATACTGGTATCGGCTTGGCACTTGTAGCTGCGGCTAAAGGTTATAAGGCAGTTATCGTAATGCCTGAAACCATGAGCTTGGAGCGTCGCAATCTACTTCGTGCATACGGAGCAGAATTGGTACTAACTCCAGGATCGGAAGGCATGAATGGTGCGGTTAAGAAAGCGGAAGAAATTCTGAAAGAGAACCCAAGCTATTTCCCATCCGAGCAATTCAAGAATAAAGCGAACGTGAAGATCCACCGTGAGACCACTGGACCTGAAATCGTTGAAGCGATTGAGTCCATCGGTGGCCCACTGGATGCTTTTATTGCAGGTATCGGAACAGGTGGAACGATCACGGGTGCAGGTGAAGTGCTGAAGAGCAAATATCCTGACGTGAAGATCTATGCTGTGGAACCTGCTGCTTCTCCAATCTTGGCAGGAGGCAAACCAGGCCCTCACAAAATCCAGGGTATCGGAGCTAACTTCATTCCTGAGATTCTGAACCAGGATATTTATGATGAGATTATCCATGTAGAGAACGATGAAGCATTCGAAACTGCACGCCGTGTAGCTAAAGAAGAAGGCGTTCTTTCCGGTATTTCTTCAGGTGCTGCTGTGTTTGCGGCGCTTAAGGTAGCTAAAGACTTGGGTCCTGGCAAAAAGGTAGTTGTCATTATTCCAAGTAACGGTGAACGTTACCTGAGCACACCACTTTACAATTTCGAAGCGTAATTGCTTGCAATAACGTAAATCTATAAGAGTCTTCATACCACCCTTTTGGTGGTGATGGAGACTCTTTTCGTTGATTAATAAGGCAAAAGGTTCTGTACATATACGGCAGGCTTGACGCGGTAACATCATTATTGTTGAAAAACACTTTGCTTTTTACTGAAAACGCAAAAACCATAATAATTTCCTATCGCTGGGGGCTTTTCAATAATGCCTTAAGTACATTATACTGACAGGCAACATACTACTGACGATTTAAAATAGGCGAGGGCTGGACAAAACTAATGGAATGCTTACGAAGCGAGTTTTGTCCCGAAGATTAAATTGTAGGATTATGCTAGACAAAACTTTTAGGAGGATGGCTTTGGAAATCATAACGACATGGCATGAGTGGGAACAATGGGCAGCTGAGGACTGGAGCATGTTCCCTTTAATAATAAAATCCCCCCGGTGCACAAACGAGTTGCCTGCATCGTGGGAGAAGGCCTGGGAATTAGCTTCCCAGTATTCTGTAGTCTTAGAAAGTGGCAAGGGCGGGCGCTTTACGTACTTAGGCTTAAATCCTGTCTCCATATTGAAGGGCAAAGAGGACAAGGCCGAAGTATTTAACTTTTCTACTGAATCTCTGGAATCAGCGGACGATGAGGAAATACATGAGGTAACAACGTTGCAAGGACAGCCGCTGGAACTGCTACAGCAATGGATGTCTGGCTTCACCTCGCCAAGTCTAAATGTTCAGGGCATTCCTCCATTTACAGGTGGATGCATTGGATTTCTAGGGTACGATGTGGTCCGCTCATTGGAGCGTTTGCCGTCTCTTGCACAAGATGATCCTGGTTTTCCTGATTATCTTTTTATGAGGATGGATGAGGTATGGATTTATGATCATGAAGAGCATGTGCTTTATTGTGCAGTTCACGTCCCGGTTCCAGCAGAATGCGGGATGGAGGAATTGCAGAACCTTTACCTCGGGGGGATAGAGCAGGCCGGGCGAATGGTTGAGCAATGGCAGTTGATTTCTTCAACCTCTGGCTTGAACAAAGAAACCGTAGATAGCATTGAATCCATTACGGCTTCATCAGGAGAGTGGCCGGGCATGACCTCGGCCTTTTCACCAGAGAAGTTCCAGCAGGCTGTTCTGGACGTTCAGGAATACATCCGCCAAGGCGATGTATTCCAAGTGAACCTCTCGCTGCGCCAGGAGGCGCAGCTGAAGTCCTCGCCGGAGGATGTTTACGAGTGGCTGCGTAAGCTCAATCCGTCCCCGTACATGGGGCTCTTGCGGTCGCCCCGCTTCGCGCTGTCCAGCGCTTCACCGGAGCTTCTCGTCAAGCTGGACGGGGACAAAGTGATCGCACGGCCAATCGCCGGCACCCGGCGCCGAGGCCTGACTCCCGCGGAGGATGCCGCCATGGAGGCGGAGCTTCGCGGGAGCGAAAAAGAGATCGCCGAGCATATCATGCTTGTCGATCTAGAGCGCAACGACATTGGACGTGTCGCTGCATACGGGTCCGTCAGCGTGCCTGAGCTGATGACGGTGGAGCGCTACTCTCATGTGATGCATCTCGTTTCGCAGGTTGAGGGCCAGGTCGCGCCTGATAAGGACGCTTACGCTGTTATCGCAGCTTTGTTCCCGGGGGGAACGATTACAGGTGCGCCTAAAGTAAGAACAATGGAAATCATTGAAGAACTGGAGCCGGTTCGGCGCGGACCGTATACAGGATCCATGGGCTTTATTGACTATAACGGAAATATGGAATTAAATATTATTATTAGAACACTGGCTGTAAAGGATGGAGTCGGATATATTCAGACAGGTGCAGGCATCGTGATCGACTCTGATCCATATCGTGAATACCGTGAATGCCATAATAAAGCCAAAGCGGTAGTGAAGGCAGTCCTCTGTAGTGAATTGCAGCAGGAATCCCAAACTACCGGCGGCGCCGAAGGGGGAGAAACACTGTGATCTTGGTCATCGATAATTATGATTCCTTTACGTATAACCTCGTGCAGTATTTGGGGGAACTAGGGGAAGAGGTTAAAGTACACCGCAACGATGAAATTACCATTGAAGAGATTGAAAAAATGGCTCCCGATCATATTCTAATTTCTCCAGGACCATGTACACCTAATGAAGCGGGGATCAGTTTGGAATTATTGCATCATTTCAAAGGTATTATTCCGATCTTCGGCGTATGCCTTGGACATCAGGCGATTGGCCAAGCATTTGGTGGCAATGTTATTCGTGCAGAGCGTTTGATGCATGGAAAGACATCTCCGATTCATCATAAAGGCACGTCGGTTTTTGAAGGTCTGGAGTCTCCTTTTACAGCAACTAGATATCATTCTTTGATTGTTGAACGTGAGAGTCTGCCGGATTGTCTGGAGATTACAGCGGAGACTGAAGAAGGGGAGATTATGGCACTGCGCCATAAAGAATACCCTATCGAAGGTGTGCAGTTCCACCCGGAATCTATTATTACGGATCATGGTCATACGATGCTGCGTAATTTCTTGAAACGGAGAGCCGGAGAAACGGCATGAAATATATAGGATTTAACAATGATGTCATAGATGCACGACAAGCCGTGGTTTCCGCCCTGGATCACGGCTTTTTATACGGCATAGGGTTATTCGAGACTTTTCGGACGTATGGTGGACTGCCTTTTTTGCTGGAGCGTCATTTGAAGCGTATGGCGGAGGGGTGTAAGGAGCTTGGTATTCCCTTTGAGCAGGATGCTGAACATCTGCAGGAGTGGATTCAACGTGTTATGGACAAAAATGAATTAAAGGAAGCTTATATACGCTATACCGTGACCGCTGGCGAGGATATTCTCGGATTACCGGCGGACGATTACCGTAAACCTAATCATTTGCTGTACATTAAAGCACTCCCGAAAGCTCCTGATAAACTATATACCGAAGGCAAAGAGCTGCAACTGTTGTCCTTACGACGTAACACTCCTGAGGGAGCAGTGCGGTTCAAGTCGCTGCATTATATGAATAATATTTTGGCCAAGCGTGAGCTTAGGGGGTATGCCTCTGCTTCGAATGGTTCTGAAGGACTGATGTTGACCGAACAAGAGATCATAGCAGAGGGCATTGTCAGCAACATCTTTTTTATAAAAAACAATATTCTCCATACGCCGGATATCTCAACTGGTATTCTGCCGGGAATTACCCGGGAAATGGTAATGAAGCTGGCTCGTAGTGCTGGAATTAGGGTAGAAGAGGGCGCATATCACTGGGAGCAGTTGAAAATAGCCGACGAAGTATTTCTTACTAATTCCGTGCAAGAAATTGTTCCTGTCACAACGCTTTGGGAAAAAGATAAAAGATTTACCGTAGGCGATGGCCTTTGCGGCAAGATTACTTCGGTAATGATTTCAGCCTATAGAGAAAGGACGGGAGTATCGAATTGAGACCAGTCATATTTAAGCGGACGTACCGCTGTGGAAGTACAGATTTACAATTGGGAGATCGAACGCTGATTATGGGCATCCTGAATGTAACCCCGGATTCTTTTTCAGATGGAGGACTTTGGGATCATCCGGACAAAGCAGTAGAACATGCGCTGCGCATGGCTGCCGACGGTGCTGACATCATAGATATTGGTGGGGAGTCTACCCGTCCAGGTCATAAACCGGTGGGGCTTGAAGAGGAACTAGCGCGTGTATTGCCCGTCATCGAGAGTATTCATCGAGCGGCACCGCATATTCCATTATCTATTGATACCTACAAAGCTGAAGTGGCACGCCAAGCTATTGCCGCTGGTGCTCATATCATTAATGACATATGGGGCTGTAAGGCAGATCCGGAAATGGCGGCAGTGGCAGCGGCAGCGGACTGTCCTATTATTTTGATGCATAACCGTCAGGATCGTGAGTATACAAATCTAAGTGCAGATATGTCGGCAGACCTTAAGGAAAGTATTGACCTTGCTTTAGCCGCAGGCGTGAAGCCGGCCAATATTATCTTGGATCCAGGGATCGGCTTTGCTAAGGATTTTAATGAAAATTTGCAGGCAATGATGCTTTTGGACGGATTAACTGAGCTTGGCTATCCACTGTTACTTGCGACTTCACGCAAAAAATTCATCCGGACGGTACTTGATTTACCCTCTGACGATGTTGTCGAAGGTACCGCAGCTACTGTAGCTTTCGGTATTGCTCAGGGCTGCCAGATCGTACGTGTGCATGATGTATCCCTGATTAAAAGAACGGTCAAGATGTGTGATGCGATGTTGTATGCTGCACCTCCAGTGGTGCGTCAATAAAGATATTTTAGAAAAAGGGCGGGTTTAAAGATGGATAAAATGACGCTGCATCGAATGGAATACTACGGATATCATGGTGTATTTGAAGAGGAGCGTAAGCTGGGTCAACGTTTTTACATTGATTTGGAGCTGGAGCTTGATCTGCAGGGAGCGGGTCAGAATGATGACTTGAGCCAGACGGTGAACTATGCTGAAGTGCATGAGCTGGTCAAAAATATTGTCGAAATAAAGTCTTTTAAGTTGATTGAAGCTTTGGCAGAATACATTGCATCCTCCGTACTGGACACTTATACTGTTATCAATGCAGTAACGGTAAAAGTAACTAAACCGCATCCGCCATTCGACATTCATTTTCAGGGAGTGACTGTAGAGCTGCGCAGAACTAGAAAGTGAGAACAATGTCCATGAATATACATTCCACCTCTGAAGAATCAGAGGCTTATATTGCTTTAGGGGCTAATTTGGGTGACCGTGAGGGTACGCTGTCAGAGGCTTTGAACAGACTGAATAATCATGATGAAATAACGGTGGTTCGCTGCTCCAAAGTTTACGAGACAGAGCCTGTAGGTTATTTAGATCAGCCACAGTTTCTCAATATGGCAGCAGCTTTGCGCACGACGCTTGCGCCAGAGGCCTTGCTGGAAGTAATGCTGGGGATTGAGACGCAGCTGGGTCGTATCCGGGATATCCGATATGGGCCGAGAACGGTAGATCTAGATCTATTGTGGGTAGAGGGGCAGACACTGGATACCCCGCATTTAACGTTACCGCATCCGCGTATGTTTGAGCGTGCATTTGTAATGCTTCCGCTCAGTGATATCGTTCCACAGGACGAACAGTCTTCCGGACTCCGCAAGTTGATTACAGCAGCGCTTCAAGACATAGACGGGAAGGAAGGAATTCGGTTGTGGACAACAAGCGTATGGGACGGAGGATCAGGGCATTCCGCAAGCTAAAAGGCTACACTCAACAGGAGCTTGCGGATCTCGCGGGGATTTCATTGGCTGTGCTTGGCGCAGTTGAGAGAGGCAACAGACATTTGGAAGATCAAATTTTAGATAAAATTGCGAATGTCCTAGGGGTTACAACCGAAGAATTGGCAAATCCTAACTCATAATTTTTAAGGGATACAAATAGGAATAGAGGAAGTGATACGAATGCTGAAGATTGGCGACATTGAGATGAAGAATCAAGTTGTTCTGGCACCTATGGCTGGCGTTTGCAATCCAGCTTTTCGTCTAATCGCTAAAGAGTTTGGTACAGGTTTAGTTTGTGCAGAAATGGTGAGCGACAAGGCTATTATTCACGGAAATACGCGTACTCGCGAAATGTTGTTCGTAGATGAACGGGAGAAACCGCTTAGTTTGCAGATTTTTGGTGGAGATAGAGAGTCACTGGTACAAGCGGCAAAAGTAGTTGATAAAGAGACCAATGCTGATATTATCGATATCAATATGGGATGCCCGGTGCCTAAAGTAACAAAATGTGATGCGGGAGCCCGTTGGCTTCTGAATCCCGACAAAATCTATGAAATGGTATCCGCGGTTGTCGATGTTGTCGATAAACCTGTAACTGTGAAGATGCGGATTGGCTGGGATAGTGAGCATATTTTTGTCGAAGATAATGCGCGTGCAGTAGAACGTGCGGGTGGCAAGGCTGTCAGTGTACACGGACGAACACGGGAGCAACTCTACACGGGTCGTGCGGATTGGAATTATATCAAGATGGCAAAGGAAGCGGTCTCCATTCCGGTTATCGGCAATGGGGATGTCAATACACCTGAAGATGCTCGGGCTATGCTTGATCAGACGGGTTGTGATGGTGTGATGATCGGGCGTGGTGCGCTAGGTAACCCATGGATGCTGTATCGTACGATTCAGTATTTAAGCACCGGGGAACTGATGCCTGAGCCGGGGCTAGATGAGAAAATTAAGGTTGCCATTCTTCATATGGATCGACTGGTTGCTCTTAAGGGAGAAGTCATTGCTGTTCGTGATATGCGTAAGCATATGGCTTGGTATTTAAAAGGCCTAAAGTCTGCTGCACGTGTGAAGGATGTACTCATGTTAGAGACCAAACGTGATGGAATGGTGAAGATTTTGAATGATTTTGTCGTTCAACTTCAGCATGAAGAAGCGAATAAGGGGAATGAAATGTCTTCATCCGCAGTATAAACGTTATTTTCCTAACGCTTTTTGAACACATCCCACTTTATATGTGGTGTCATTGACATTTTGTAGCGGTTCCAATATAATTTCACAGTATAAAATCGCCGTTACAGTAAGAGCAATGCAGCAGGGAGTGTTCTTATCCTCCTAGATTAGCATATAGTATGGTGTTTTCAATAATTGTATACGACAGGAGAATCGGTTGAGATGAGCGATAAAGAAGTCATCCTTACGCCGGACGGGCTAAAGCGTCTGGAAGATGAGCTGGAGACCCTCAAATCTGTGAAACGCCGTGAGGTTGCTGAACGGATTAAGGTAGCGATTGGCTACGGAGATATCAGTGAGAACTCGGAGTATGAAGACGCGAAGAATGAGCAGGCTTTTATCGAAGGACGCGTTATCACCTTGGAGAAGATGCTTCGCAACGCGCGCATCATTAATAGCGACGAGATCGTTACTGATGTGGTAAGTATCGGTGTTACTGTAAGTGTAGAAGATTTGGAATATGGTGACACTATGGAATACACGATCGTAGGTACAGCGGAGTCCGATCCACTGAATAATAAGATCTCCAATGAAAGTCCAGTAGGCAAAGCCATCATCGGCAAGAAAATAGGCACGATTGTTGACGTTAATACACCTGCAGGCGTTATTCAATATAAAATTCTCGATATCAGAATGAAGTAGTGTACAGATCTTATAGTCTGTAAATAGATGTGCTGCCGAATGTATAAGTAGTTTTGTTGTATGCAGGCAGATAAGGGAACATTGTTTGGGAAAGCTTCCTTAGGGAAGCTTTTTTTCAAAATATAAGGGATTTATATCTGCAAGGGGATGAATAGCATGACCGAGGAAATCAATAATGTGGAAAATGCAGAGAACGAACTTAGTGAGCTTTTGCAAATCCGCCGTGCCAAATTGGACGAGCTAAGAGGACTTGGTATCGATCCTTTCGGCAAAAAGTATGAGCGTACAGCTAACGCTGGCGACTTAGTATCGAAGTATGATGGACTTTCTAAAGAAGAATTGGACGAGCTATCCGTTGAAGTCAGCATAGCAGGCCGTATTATGGCAAAACGTGTGATGGGTAAAGCCAGTTTTGCGCATATCCAAGACCTCAGTGGAAGAATCCAGCTTTATGTTCGTCAAGACAGCATTCCTGAAACGCAATACGCAGCGTTCAATGTTCTCGATCTAGGAGATATCATCGGCGTTCGTGGAACAGTATTCAAAACTAAAACAGGCGAGACCTCCATCAAAGTGCATAATCTCGAAGTCTTGTCCAAGTCCTTGTTGCCACTTCCTGAGAAATATCATGGCCTTAAAGATGTAGAACTGCGTTACCGTCAGCGTTATGTTGATTTGATTATTAATCCAGAAGTTCAACAGACATTTATTGCTCGTTCAAGAATCATTCAATCGATGCGTCGTTATTTGGATTCACTTGGTTATCTTGAAGTCGAAACACCTACACTTCATGCGATTGCCGGTGGAGCTGCTGCGCGTCCGTTCATCACTTACCACAATACGCTTGAAATGCAGCTGTATATGCGTATTGCGATTGAGCTTCACTTAAAACGTCTTATTGTTGGTGGACTGGAAAAAGTGTACGAAATCGGTCGTGTCTACCGTAATGAAGGAATTTCGACTCGCCACAATCCTGAGTTTACTATGATTGAGCTGTATGAAGCTTATGCTGATTACAAGGACATCATGAACCTTACGGAGAATATGATCGCTCATATTGCCCAAGAGGTATTAGGAACTCAACAGGTCGACTATCAGGGCAAGCCGGTAGATCTGTCACCAGGATGGCGTCGTGTAACTATGGTTGATGCCGTTAAAGAAGTAACCGGTGTTGATTTCAGTGTTCATATGACAGATGAGGAAGCACAGGCTCTCGCAAAAGAGCACCGTGTACCTGTAGAGAAGCACATGTCTTTCGGTCATATCCTAAATGCTTTCTTCGAGCAATTTGTAGAGGAAACTCTGATTCAGCCTACCTTTGTAATGGGACATCCGGTTGAAATCTCACCACTTGCTAAGAAAAACGATGAGGATCCACGCTTCACCGATCGTTTTGAATTGTTTATTGTGGGTCGTGAGCATGCGAATGCATTTAGTGAATTGAATGATCCGATCGACCAACGTCAACGCTTTGAAGCGCAAATCCAGGAGAAAGAGCAAGGAAATGACGAAGCTCATGAGATGGATGATGACTTCATCCGTGCTTTGGAATATGGTATGCCTCCTACTGGTGGACTAGGAATCGGTGTTGACCGTTTGATTATGTTGCTTACGAATTCTGCATCTATTCGTGATGTACTGCTGTTCCCGCATATGCGTAACCGTACAAACGAATAGTATTTATACAACAATGAGCACGGGGGAGCTGTCTAACGGCGGTTCTCCTTGGCTACTGTTGATCAGAAGGTAAGGGTTTCAGTATTGTTTTGAGGATATATAGCTTAATGCTAATTTGTTTGAAAAAAAGTGTTGCAATCAATCTCTATACATGATATATTCTAAGTCCGGCCAAGAAATACACATGCCGAGCTCGAAAAAGAAGTTGAAAAAAGAGCTTGACATTAAATAGCCGGACATGATATAGTATAAGAGTTGCTGCTGAGACATTAAACGGCGCCAACGAGAACTTGATCTTTGAAAACTGAACAACGAGTGAGTAGGAAATCACGAAAGTGAAATCCAAAACTGATGAGTTTCACAGCGTACTTTACGCTTTTGAAATTTCATCGTGAGAATTAATTTTCTCGTCAGATGTTTCAAAATGAGCATATCGCTCTTTTCAATACTAATTGGAGAGTTTGATCCTGGCTCAGGACGAACGCTGGCGGCGTGCCTAATACATGCAAGTCGAGCGGAGTTATTTTGAAAGCTTGCTTTCAAAATAACTTAGCGGCGGACGGGTGAGTAACACGTAGGCAACCTGCCCCTTAGACTGGGATAACTACCGGAAACGGTAGCTAATACCGGATAATTTCTTTTTTCTCCTGAAGGAAGAATGAAAGACGGAGCAATCTGTCACTGAGGGATGGGCCTGCGGCGCATTAGCTAGTTGGTGGGGTAACGGCCCACCAAGGCGACGATGCGTAGCCGACCTGAGAGGGTGAACGGCCACACTGGGACTGAGACACGGCCCAGACTCCTACGGGAGGCAGCAGTAGGGAATCTTCCGCAATGGACGAAAGTCTGACGGAGCAACGCCGCGTGAGTGATGAAGGTTTTCGGATCGTAAAGCTCTGTTGCCAGGGAAGAACGTCCGGTAGAGTAACTGCTATCGGAGTGACGGTACCTGAGAAGAAAGCCCCGGCTAACTACGTGCCAGCAGCCGCGGTAATACGTAGGGGGCAAGCGTTGTCCGGAATTATTGGGCGTAAAGCGCGCGCAGGCGGTCATTTAAGTCTGGTGTTTAAACCTTGGGCTCAACCTGAGGTCGCACTGGAAACTGGGTGACTTGAGTACAGAAGAGGAAAGTGGAATTCCACGTGTAGCGGTGAAATGCGTAGATATGTGGAGGAACACCAGTGGCGAAGGCGACTTTCTGGGCTGTAACTGACGCTGAGGCGCGAAAGCGTGGGGAGCAAACAGGATTAGATACCCTGGTAGTCCACGCCGTAAACGATGAGTGCTAGGTGTTAGGGGTTTCGATACCCTTGGTGCCGAAGTTAACACAGTAAGCACTCCGCCTGGGGAGTACGGTCGCAAGACTGAAACTCAAAGGAATTGACGGGGACCCGCACAAGCAGTGGAGTATGTGGTTTAATTCGAAGCAACGCGAAGAACCTTACCAGGTCTTGACATCCCTCTGAATCTGCTAGAGATAGCAGCGGCCTTCGGGACAGAGGAGACAGGTGGTGCATGGTTGTCGTCAGCTCGTGTCGTGAGATGTTGGGTTAAGTCCCGCAACGAGCGCAACCCTTAACTTTAGTTGCCAGCAAGTAATGTTGGGCACTCTAGAGTGACTGCCGGTGACAAACCGGAGGAAGGTGGGGATGACGTCAAATCATCATGCCCCTTATGACCTGGGCTACACACGTACTACAATGGCCGGTACAACGGGAAGCGAAGCCGCGAGGTGGAGCCAATCCCATCAAAGCCGGTCTCAGTTCGGATTGCAGGCTGCAACTCGCCTGCATGAAGTCGGAATTGCTAGTAATCGCGGATCAGCATGCCGCGGTGAATACGTTCCCGGGTCTTGTACACACCGCCCGTCACACCACGAGAGTTTACAACACCCGAAGTCGGTGGGGTAACCCGCAAGGGAGCCAGCCGCCGAAGGTGGGGTAGATGATTGGGGTGAAGTCGTAACAAGGTAGCCGTATCGGAAGGTGCGGCTGGATCACCTCCTTTCTATGGAGAATCGTCTTCTGCAATGAAGACATTCAAATCGGAAGTTAAACTTCCACAATCTCAGGTTTAGGCCTGTTACTCACTCGTTGCTCAGTTTTGAGAGTTTAAGCTCTCAAGTAAGACTTGATCCTTGAAAACTGGATACCGAAACGAATTTGCGTTTTAGAACATCTTTTAGCAACTTGTGCAAACAAGTAAATGTTATTAGTGAGATGATTCCAAGAGAGATATCGTATGATATTTTCCTGCGGAAAAATCAAGGTTAAGCTAATAAGAGCACACGGAGGATGCCTAGGCGCCAGGAGCCGACGAAGGACGTGGCGAACAACGAAACTGCCTCGGGGAGCTGTAAGCAAGCTTTGATCCGGGGGTGTCCGAATGGGGAAACCCAGCTGTGGTAATTCGCAGTTACTCACATCTGAATACATAGGGTGTGTAGAGGCAGACCAGGGGAACTGAAACATCTAAGTACCCTGAGGAAGAGAAAACAATAGTGATTCCGTCAGTAGCGGCGAGCGAACGCGGAACAGCCTAAACCTAAGAGCTTGCTCTTAGGGGTTGTGGGACGTCTCACATGGAGTTACAAAGGAATATGGTAGGCGAAGAGGTCTGGAAAGGCCCGCGATAGAGGTAAAAGCCCTGTAACCTAAACTGTGTTCTCTCCGAGACGGATCCCGAGTAGTGCGGGGCACGTGAAACCCCGTATGAATCCAGCAGGACCATCTGCTAAGGCTAAATACTACCTGGCGACCGATAGTGAAACAGTACCGTGAGGGAAAGGTGAAAAGCACCCCGGAAGGGGAGTGAAATAGAACCTGAAACCGTGTGCTTACAAAAAGTCAGAGCCCTATCTATGGGTGATGGCGTGCCTTTTGTAGAATGAACCGGCGAGTTACGTTTAACATGCAAGGTTAAGTCGAGAAGACGGAGCCGCAGCGAAAGCGAGTCTGAATAGGGCGACTCAGTATGTGGACGTAGACCCGAAACCGTGTGATCTACCCCTGTCCAGGGTGAAGGTGCGGTAACACGCACTGGAGGCCCGAACCCACGCACGTTGAAAAGTGCGGGGATGAGGTGGGGGTAGCGGAGAAATTCCAATCGAACTCGGAGATAGCTGGTTCTCCCCGAAATAGCTTTAGGGCTAGCCTCGGTATAAGAGTAGTGGAGGTAGAGCACTGATTGGGTGCGGGGTCCGCAAGGATTACCAAGCTCAGTCAAACTCCGAATGCCATATACTTATTGCCGGGAGTCAGACAGTGAGTGCTAAGATCCATTGTCAAAAGGGAAACAGCCCAGACCATCAGCTAAGGTCCCCAAGTGTGTGTTAAGTGGGAAAGGATGTGGAGTTGCACAGACAACCAGGATGTTGGCTTAGAAGCAGCCACCATTGAAAGAGTGCGTAATAGCTCACTGGTCGAGTGACTCTGCGCCGAAAATGTAACGGGGCTAAACACACCACCGAAGCTATGGCTAGATACGTATGTATCTGGGGTAGGGGAGCGTTGTATGTGGGTTGAAGGTGTACCGTAAGGAGCGCTGGACAGCATACAAGTGAGAATGCCGGTATGAGTAACGAAAAGATCAGTGAGAATCTGATCCGCCGAAAGCCCAAGGTTTCCTGAGGAAGGCTCGTCCGCTCAGGGTAAGTCGGGACCTAAGGCGAGGCCGAAAGGCGTAGTCGAAGGACAACAGTTTGAAATTACTGTACCACCGTAATCCGCTATGAGCGATGGGGTGACGCAGGAGGGTAGTGACGCGGACTGATGGATATGTCCGTCTAAGCAGTGAGGCTGATGTGTAGGAAAATCCGCACATCATTAAGGCTGGGCTGTGATGGGGAGCGAAAATTGTAGTAGCGAAGGTCATGATCTCACACTGCCAAGAAAAGCCTCTAGCCAGGAGAAGGTGCCCGTACCGCAAACCGACACAGGTAGGCGAGAAGAGAATTCTAAGGCGCGCGGAAGAACTCTCGTTAAGGAACTCGGCAAAATGACCCCGTAACTTCGGGAGAAGGGGTGCCCCGGTAGTGTGAATAGCACGAGGGGGCCGCAGTGAAAAGGCCCAAGCGACTGTTTAGCAAAAACACAGGTCTGTGCGAAGCCGCAAGGCGAAGTATACGGGCTGACGCCTGCCCGGTGCTGGAAGGTTAAGGGGAGTGGTTAGGGGTAACCCGAAGCTATGAACCGAAGCCCCAGTAAACGGCGGCCGTAACTATAACGGTCCTAAGGTAGCGAAATTCCTTGTCAGGTAAATTCTGACCCGCACGAATGGCGTAACGACTTGGGCGCTGTCTCAACGAGAGATCCGGTGAAATTTTAATACCTGTGAAGATGCAGGTTACCCGCGACAAGACGGAAAGACCCCATGGAGCTTTACTGCAGCTTGATATTGAATTTGGGTACGATCTGTACAGGATAGGTGGGAGCCGTAGAAATCGGAGCGCAAGCTTCGGTGGAGGCGCCGTTGGGATACCACCCTGATCGTATCTAGGTTCTAACCTAGTGCCCTAATCGGGTACGGGGACCGTGTCAGGCGGGCAGTTTGACTGGGGCGGTCGCCTCCTAAAGAGTAACGGAGGCGTTCCAAGGTTCCCTCAGAATGGTTGGAAATCATTCGAAGAGTGCAAAGGCATAAGGGAGCTTGACTGCGAGACCTACAAGTCGAGCAGGGACGAAAGTCGGACTTAGTGATCCGGTGGTACCGCATGGAAGGGCCATCGCTCAACGGATAAAAGCTACCCTGGGGATAACAGGCTTATCTCCCCCAAGAGTCCACATCGACGGGGAGGTTTGGCACCTCGATGTCGGCTCATCGCATCCTGGGGCTGAAGTAGGTCCCAAGGGTTGGGCTGTTCGCCCATTAAAGCGGTACGCGAGCTGGGTTCAGAACGTCGTGAGACAGTTCGGTCCCTATCTGTCGTGGGCGCAGGAAATTTGAGAGGAGCTGTCCTTAGTACGAGAGGACCGGGATGGACGTACCGCTGGTGCACCAGTTGTTCCGCCAGGAGCATGGCTGGGTAGCTACGTACGGACGGGATAAGCGCTGAAAGCATCTAAGCGTGAAGCCCCCCTCAAGATGAGATTTCCCAATTAGTAAGACCCCTTGAAGACGACGAGGTAGATAGGTTGGAGGTGGAAGTGCAGTAATGCATGGAGCTGACCAATACTAATCGGTCGAGGGCTTATCCTATACTTAAAACGCAAATTCAATTCGGATTCAGTTTTCAGGCATCAAGCCTGTAACACGCTTAGAAATTTATTCTCACTTCTGGTGATGAAGCAAATTTCACGCGGCAGCGTCTGTTTCACAGACGCATGTTTGGTGGCGATAGCGGAGGGGTTCCACGCGTACCCATCCCGAACACGACCGTTAAGCCCTCCAGCGCCGATGGTACTTGGACCGAAGGGTCCTGGGAGAGTAGGACGTTGCCAAGCACGCAAGACCACTGTTGAGAAATCGACAGTGGTCTTTTTGTTGTATTATTGAAGAATTCATTAGGGTTTAATTTGAGATACTACAGTAGAGATAGGCGTAAGGATTGGTGGTGGCTGTGGTGAATTTTATAATTCCACTACAAAACGTCCACTGTGCGTGGACAATAGTCCAATAATTCGCTTACTCGAGAGTCGTTTTTTGAATACCTACTCTGATGATGTAATGTTCTTGACAGTCCAAATGCCCTTTGCTAAGATGGCAATAATATATTTTTGGATGAGCATCACAAACCTAAATTGAAGATATGAACTTGTTCTACTTCCAGATGTACAGAGTTGTCTGTCGTGAATGGACTTAAAGGCGAAGGTTCTTCTTTATAAAGTTTGTAGGCGGGTATAATTTAAAAACAACCGAGGAGGAATGACCCAGGTGTGGAAAGATAAGTTTGGTAAAGAAGGTCTAACTTTTGATGATGTGCTGCTGGTTCCGCGTAAATCTGAGGTACTGCCGAAGGAAGTAGATTTGACTACAGTTCTAAGTAAGAATGTGAAGTTGAACATCCCGCTTATGAGTGCAGGTATGGACACAGTCACAGAAGCGGCTATGGCCATTGCTATTGCTCGTGAGGGTGGTATCGGCATTATTCACAAGAATATGCCTGTAGAGCAGCAAGCGGAAGAAGTGGATCGTGTGAAGCGTTCCGAGAGCGGAGTTATTACTAACCCTTTCTCACTTTCAGCAGAACATCTGGTTTCTGATGCTGAACTATTGATGGGTAAATATCGCATTTCAGGAGTACCGATCGTAGACAGTGACAACAAACTGGTCGGTATTCTAACTAATAGAGATTTACGCTTTATTCATGACTATAGTATTCCAATTAAAGAAGTTATGACGCATGAGAATCTCGTGACTGCTGCTGTAGGTACGACACTTCAAGAAGCAGAAGGCATCTTACAACGTCATAAAATTGAGAAATTGCCGCTGGTGGACGAGAATAACGTTCTTAAGGGCTTGATCACGATTAAAGATATCGAGAAAGCCATTCAGTTCCCTAACGGAGCGAAAGATGCACACGGTCGCTTACTAGTTGGAGCAGCTGTCGGTATCTCTAAAGATACATTCGAACGTACTGCAGCGTTAGTTAAATCAGGTGTAGATCTGATTGTCGTTGATTCTGCACATGGTCATCATATTAATATTATTGAAGCTGTTCGCCAAATTCGTGAGTTGTATCCTGATCTTACGATTGTTGCTGGTAACGTGGCTACAGGTGAAGCAACCCGTGAACTTATTGAAGCTGGAGCTTCTGTAGTTAAAGTAGGTATTGGACCTGGATCTATCTGTACAACACGCGTTATCGCTGGTATCGGTGTTCCGCAGGTTACAGCCATTTATGATTGTGCAACGGTTGCTCGTGAGTACGGAGTTCCTATCATCGCTGACGGTGGAATCAAGTACTCCGGTGAAATCACTAAGGCTATTGCCGCTGGTGCTCATGCAGTAATGATGGGAAGTATGTTTGCGGGTACAGAAGAAAGCCCAGGAGAATCGGAGCTTTATCAAGGCCGTAAATTTAAAGTATATCGTGGTATGGGCAGTATGAGTGCCATGAAACAAGGTAGTAAGGATCGTTATTTCCAGGATGACGATAAGAAGCTTGTTCCTGAAGGAATTGAAGGCCGTATCGCTTTTAAAGGACCTCTTTCGGATACCGTTCATCAATTGATTGGCGGGCTGCGTTCGGGTATGGGCTACTGTGGTACCAAGTCGCTCGAAGAGCTCCGGAATGACACTTCGTTCATTCGTATCACAAGTGCTGGACTTCGCGAAAGCCATCCACATGATGTGCAAATCACGAAAGAAGCGCCAAACTATTCCGTGTAATGGACTAGAAAGACTATTTTTTGGACAGACAGGACTATTTCGTCCTGTCTGTCTTTTTTTGCGTGTACCCCTGTGTTAGAATAGAACAAGCTATTGATATGAGGTTTAAAGGAGAGTAGTAATCATTGAAGCACAAGCAGAAGTTTAACGGTAAGCAATTTATGATTAAGACAGTCACAGTAGGTCTACTTTTAAATATGTTAGTTTCCACTCCACTTCCGGCATTCGCTGAGGAAGGTACGACTACGACAATACAAGCTGGTACTGCAGCTCAGACCACTCAGAAAGCGGTAAAGATCCCTTCTGTGGAATCACTGGGTCTAAATTTGAAATCAGCGGTTCTAATAGAACCAACAACAGGTGAAGTTCTTCTATCAATGAATGCAGATGAGGCTTTGCCTCCAGCTAGTATGACTAAGATGATGACAGAGTATCTTGTAGCAGAAGCAGTGAAGACAGGACAGCTTTCCTGGGATCAAAAAGTCATAGTAGGTGAAAATGCGTCTAAACAAGTCGGATCACGGATTTTTCTAGCGGAAAATGACGAGCATACGGTTGAAGAGCTGTACATAGCAATGGCTGTCGGATCTGCAAATGATGCTACAGTAGCTTTGGCAGAACTAGTTTCTGGATCAGAATTGGAATTCGTAGAGCTAATGAATCAGACTGCCCAGAAGATGGGGATGAAAACTGCTTATTTTGTTAATTCTACTGGATTAGACAAAGCTGACATGCCTAAGAAGTACCGCTCAACTGATAAGAAAGAAAACGTAATGTCAGCGATGGATGCTGCTATCCTTGCCAAACATATCGTTACGGATCATCCTGATTTTAATAGATTTACTACGGTTCAGTCTTATAAGTTCCGTGAACGCGATACCGCGCCAATGATTAACTTTAACTGGATGTTGGAAGCTAATAAGAATATCCAGAATTTTAAGGCTTATGCATATGAGGGATTGGATGGCTTGAAGACAGGCCATACCGCTAGAGCTAAATATTGTTTTGCAGGTACAGCTGTACGTGATGGCATGCGTCTGATAAGTGTAGTAATGGGGGCTGATACAGAGCCACACCGTTTTACAGAGACGAAAAAAGTACTTGATTTCGGATTTAATAATTTTGAAATCAAACAAGTTGTAGCGCCTAAAGCAGTGATAGCCGGCAATGAAACCGTGCCAGTTCTTAAAGGGAAAAGTAAAGAGGTGTCTGTAGTTACGGATGAAGCTGTTTCATTTATTGTCCCTAAGGGAACAACCTCCCCTGAAATTAAAACAACCGTTGAAATAAATGATCCGGCAACCTTAGTTGCTCCTATAGAACAATCTGCTAAAGTGGGTAAGGTCACTTATTCCTACCAAGTTGAAGGCATGTCGGATGTTCAGCAGAAGACAGTTAATCTGATTACTGCTGAAGAGGCGGAGAAAGCCGGTTGGTTCAGTTTATTCCTTAGAGCCATTGGAGATTTCTTCGGCGATTTATTTACAGGGATCAAGAACTTGTTCTAATGAATTTAGCGTCGAAAAATGTATTAATTCCGAGTAAGTGGATTGTATATTTCCCTTCATTGGGGTAAAATTACAAGTTAGATTACGATAGATCATTCGGGGGGCTAGGACATGGAAACTGGAACATCGCGAGTTAAAAGAGGCATGGCAGAAATGCAAAAAGGCGGCGTCATTATGGACGTCATGAATGCAGAACAAGCAAAAATTGCTGAGGCTGCGGGTGCAGTAGCAGTTATGGCTTTGGAACGCGTACCTTCTGACATTCGCGCAGCTGGCGGTGTAGCACGAATGGCCGATCCTACAATTGTAGAAGAGGTTATTAAAGTGGTAAGTATTCCTGTTATGGCTAAGGCTCGTATTGGCCATTACGTAGAAGCAAAGGTCCTGGAATCCTTGGGTGTTGACTATTTGGATGAGAGTGAAGTTCTTACTCCTGCTGATGAAGTGTTCCATATTAATAAACGTGAGTTCACTGTTCCATTCGTATGTGGAGCTAAGGATCTTGGAGAAGCCCTGAGACGTATTAATGAAGGTGCATCCATGATTCGTACGAAAGGTGAACCAGGAACAGGCAACATTGTTGAAGCAGTGCGTCATATGCGCTTTATCAACAGCCAAATCCGCAAAGTAACCAATTTGTCCAAGGATGAGCTATATAATGAAGCTAAGAACCTGGGAGTGCCTTACGAGTTGCTGCTTGAAGTACATGAGCTTGGCAAGTTGCCGGTTGTTAACTTTGCGGCTGGCGGTGTGGCAACTCCTGCCGATGCTGCCCTGATGATGCATCTAGGTGCGGATGGTGTGTTCGTAGGCTCGGGTATTTTTAAATCGGACAACCCTGAGAAATTTGCACGCGCGATTGTTGAAGCTACTACACACTATACTGATTACAAGCTGATTGCAGAAGTATCCAAGAACCTTGGTGCACCAATGAAGGGGATTGATATTGCAACTCTAACCCCGGCTGAACGTATGTCAGAGCGTGGCCGTTAATAGAGAGAAGGTTGCCCGGATGAAAATAGGAGTGCTGGCGCTTCAAGGCGCTGTTACGGAGCATATTGTTAGTATAGAGAAGACCGGTGCAGAGGGTGTACCTATCAAGCGGGTAGAGCAGCTTGATGAGGTTGATGGGCTAATTATTCCTGGTGGTGAAAGTACAACAATCGGTAAGCTGATGCGGAAATACGGCTTCATCGAAGCCATACGTGATTTCTCCAATCAGGGGAAGCCGATTTTTGGAACTTGCGCGGGAATGATTGTTCTGGCCAAAAGGATTGCCGGCGGCGAACCAGGGCATTTGGAGCTAATGGATATAACAGTAGCCCGGAATGCATTTGGTCGTCAACGGGAAAGCTTTGAATGTGATCTGGAGGTTAAAGGCATCGATGAGCCGGTCCGTGCTGTGTTTATACGTGCACCGCTTATCAACGAGGTAGGTCCGGGAGTCGATGTGCTTACAGTCTATAATGATGAGATTGTAACTGCGCGGGAGGGTAACCTGCTGGTGTCTTCTTTTCATCCAGAACTGACCGATGATTTTAGACTGCATCAATATTTTGCCGATATGGTAGAGACTACTAGGCAAGTGCAACAACAGAATCGCATATAAGAACATCCTGACTCTTTCAAAGCTGTAATCAGCAATTTGAAAGAGTTTAGGCTGTTTTCAGGAGGGAAACTTTGTGTTAGACGTAAAAGTATTGCGCAGTGATTACGCTCGAGTTGAACAAGCCTTAGAGAAACGGGGTAAATCACTGGATTTGATTGCTGATTTTCCACAACTTGATCTACGCAGACGTGAATTACTGCAAGAAACAGAAGGTCTTAAGAACCGTCGTAATACGGTATCGGGTGACGTAGCGAAGAAGAAAAAGAATGGTGAGCCAGCAGATGACTTAATCGCAGAAATGCGTACGGTATCTGATCGAATTAAAGAGCTCGATGACGAAGTACGCGAATTGGAAGCTCAGATTGCTGATCTTACTATGAGCATTCCGAATATTCCTCATGATTCAGTTCCAGTAGGGAAGTCCGAGGACGATAACGTTGAATTGCGTCGCTGGTCAGAGCCGAAAGAGTTCGGATTTACTCCAAAATCACACTGGGAGCTTGCACAGCAGCTCGATATTATTGATTTTGAAGCTGCGGCCAAGGTTACGGGATCCCGGTTTGTTTTCTATAAAGGATTGGGAGCACGTTTAGAGCGGGCGCTAATTAACTTTATGATGGATCTTCACAGTGGTGAGCATAATTATGAAGAAATGCTGCCACCTTACATTGTAAATAAAGACAGCTTATACGGAACAGGACAACTTCCTAAGTTTGAGGAAGATCTGTTTAAGCTACGTGACACTGAATACTATTTGATTCCTACAGCGGAAGTACCTGTAACGAACTACTATCGCGAAGAGATTTTGACAGCAGCAGACCTGCCTAAGTACCATGTAGCATACAGCTCTTGTTTCCGTTCTGAGGCGGGTTCAGCGGGCCGTGATACTCGCGGTTTGATTCGTCAGCATCAGTTCAACAAAGTAGAGCTGGTGAAGCTTACTACACCTGAATCCTCTTATGAGGAGTTAGAAAAAATGACAGCAGATGCTGAACGTGTGCTGCAGCTTCTGGGACTGCCTTATCGTGTACTTGGGCTATGTACAGCTGATATGGGCTTTACTTCGGCTAAGACGTACGATTTGGAAGTATGGCTGCCTGAGAGTGGAATGTACCGTGAAATCTCTTCCTGCTCGAATACGGAGGACTTCCAAGCGCGTCGGGCAAATATTCGTTTCCGTAAAGATCCAAAGTCCAAGCCCGAATTTGTTCATACACTGAATGGATCTGCTTTGGCTGTTGGACGTACTGTTGCAGCAATCCTTGAGAATTATCAGCAAGAAGATGGAAGTGTGCTGATTCCGGAATGTCTACAACCGTATATGCGCAATGTGAAATTGATCCAACCTAAATCTATTTAATAAAAGGGTTGCTTTTTCTCTACACCATATGGTACAATTACTAATGCATGTGAAATTTATATGCATTTGGAGAGGTACCGAAGCGGTCATAACGGGGCGGTCTTGAAAACCGTTAGGGTGCAAGCCCACATGGGTTCGAATCCCATCCTCTCCGCCATTCCTTTAAGAACTTTAAGAAATAAGTAGATAGAAACCGTCTCCTCTGGGGGCGGTTTTTTTGTTGTGCTTGAACTAGTTCAATTTTAGTTATTGTTTAATGTGCCTAAGTTCAATGAGAATAAAAAGATTGATTTCTCCGCAATGTATTAGAGAAGGAGGATGATCATAATTATGGACAGACAATTGGAAGTAGATCAGCATAATCTTGTCTCGGCCTGGCAAGAACGCCTGCCTGCGTTAATGGAGGATGGGGACAGTTTTAATGTACTGGCGGATGAAGGTGACCCGAATAGTCTGCTGATTCATTTTAATGCAGCGGGACGTCAAGGTTACTCCCTTGATTTCCGATGTAAGTATGTAGATAGCAGGGAGGTTGCTGTTGATCTGCTTGATGTGGAGCAGAGTGGAATTCATATTGATGAGCATAGCGATGCAGTGCAGCTATTAGCACAGCAGTACACACGGCAAATACACGAATGTGCTCAGGCTCTTCAGAATATGACTAATCCTTAGGAGGAATGAACAATGTCAAAGCCAAAGAGTATTCCAGTTCCCGGGGCACAGCCCAACGATGGTCAACCTAGAAAGGAGCATCATTCTTCAGCACCAAAGCCACTTTCCGGATCAAAAAAGGTGAAACAGGCTAATCATGTAGACCATCATAATCCGCAGGGATAACAAATAAAAACAATAAGAATTATAAAGAAGTGTTTCTTGATTTTTACAAATAGTTTATCATTAGAGGGGGGAGATTTTTTTTACATGGGAGAGGAGAAAAATAATGAACAAAAAATGGGGTTTATCGGCCGCGGCGCTGTTGCTAACAGCAGCAGTAATTCTGCCGGGATGTGGAAGTAAACAGGAGGCGCCAAAAGAGGCCTTAAAATCAGCCGCTACAAAAGCGACCACGATGTCTTCATATGAGATGAAGAGTAAGTTCTCGATCAATGATCTAACCATCGAGACCGCTGATGCTGAATCTGCTGCAATGACAACACAGGTACTCAGCATGCTTAAGAACGCTGATATAACCGTTGATGGGGTTTATCAGGCTGATCCAATGCAGACAGAGCTAACTATGGTTCTGAATCTCAAGGGCGATATGAGCATGAGCTTCAATGTCCCTATGGTGATGACCACTGAGAAGCTGTATGTTAAGATTCCATCGATTCCGTTCTTCCCGATTCCGGAGACAATCGTTAACAAGTTTGTAGAGGTGGATCTCAAGGCGTTGGCTGAGCAAGAGGGTGCTGAATTTAATCCAAACTCTCTGGATACGCAGAAAATGCAAAAGTTCTCTAATGAAGTCATGGACACTGTATTAGCCGAATATGATGAAGGAAAATATTTTAATGAGCTTAGTCCAAAGGAAGCAAATTTGCCAGAGGGTGTTGAAGCTAAGCAAGTCGTTCAGTTCAAAGTGACGAACGATAATGTTAAAGAAGCAATCACCATCTTTGTGAATAATGCCCTGCCTAAAATCATTGATATTGTGAGCAAGGAAGAATACAAGGATATGCTGCAAATTAATGATGCGGATCTAGCTAAGGCTAAAGAAGAGATCACATCAAGTGAAACTAGAACTGAATTCGATAAGAGCTTGGCAGATCTTGATAAGTATCTTACGATTAATCAGTTCCACTACAATACAGCGATCAATAAAGACGGATTCCCTGTGTACCAAGATTTATTGATGGACATTAAAGTTAATGATCCAGAAGATGGTACGAACGTAGCCTTCTCTGTAAACGGAACAGGTCAATATGACAAGATCAATGAGAAGCCAGAGTTCAAGATTGGAATTCCTCAAGGCGATGATGTAATTACAATGGATCAACTAGAGGAGCAATTCGGTAGCTTGGGGACTTATTAATAAGAAGTCATGAGAGAAAGACCCGCATGTCGCGTATGATATACGCCCATGCGGGTCTTATTAATAGATGAATCCTGAACGAGTCAGTAAAAAGTTATTTAGGTTCAACCAGTAACACATCTTCGGCCAATATTGCGTAGGTTTGGTGATCCTGCCACTGGCCATTTATTTTGAGAAATTGGCGGGCGATGCCTTCAGGTTTAAATCCGCTCTTCTCCAGCACCTTCCGGGAAGCCTCATTATGCAATAAGATGGCTGCCTGAACCCTATGAAGACCTAAGGCTCGAAAAGCGTAGCCTAGAATCAATCCGACCGCAGCAGTCATATAGCCTTGTCCTTGCATCCTATGGTCCATCAAATAACCTAAATCCGCATACTGAGCTACACCTCTTGAGACATTAGATAGCGTGATTTGACCTATTAGTTGTCCATCAAGCAGATAGACACCGAACATATAGGCTCTGTCCTCCAGAGCATCCTCCAGGCGCTGATTGATGATCCTTTGTTGACTCTCCATCGTGTAGAATTGCTCATCGCGTTTAGGTTCAAATGGTTCGTGTGTCAACCGATTATTCAAGCGCAGCTCCAGTAATTTCTCTGCATCCTTTAGCTCTAGTGGAGAAATATAGATGTTTTGTGAGGTATGATATAAAGTAAGGGTCATTTCAGGGTTCTCCTTTTTTTAAAATATGGACGCCGATGGTGTTTATGCTTGTTTCGGTGGTTTTTGACGTAAACGGCGAAAGAATGAGGTCAGTAGCTCTGCACATTCCTCTTGTAAAACCCCCTGAATGACTTCGGTACGATGATTAAACCGCGGCTCTTCAAGTAAATTCATGAGGGTTCCAGCACACCCAGCCTTAGGATCGGGAGTGCCATATACAGTGAGAGGTACCCTTGATTGTACAATCGCTCCAGCACACATCGGACAAGGCTCTAAAGTAACATAAAGCTGGCAATCCAGCAGTCGCCACGAATTCATGAATTTGCTGGCCTCACGAATGGCTACCATTTCTGCATGAGCTGTAGAATCCATTGTTGTTTCTCTTAAATTGTATCCGCGTCCGATAATTTCACCATGCCGTACGACGATCGCCCCTATAGGAACCTCTCCTAATGCTTCAGCTTTATGGGCTTCTGCTATCGCCTGCCTCATCCAATGTTCATGAACCGCCTCCATATCATCTAGCGATTCACCCGCTCTAATATTCAAGATCATCTTCCCTTTCTTTATATCCATTGTACAACGAACAAATATTCGTTCTTAACAAAATGTGCATAACTCTGTGGATAACCGCCTACTTATGCACATTTTTGTGCACATCGTTCTATAATAAAATGTTTATATGTGCATAAGATGTGGATGGTTTCTTAAAATATAAGAAATTATATATTTCTCGCTATCCTTTAATCTTATATTTCTTGCTAAAACGCTTACCGTCCTTATAAGGGCACCGAAGGCGTTTATACTTGTATATTGTAGATAAAGACCCATTGAATTTCAATATTCCTTGAATTGAATGCTTCATTGAAATGTCTTTTCAAATGTGGGGGCAAAAGGTATGATGTTTATTGTTGGCCCCGCAAGGATTTACCAGTGGATAAGAGGTGAACAAACAGTTTGTCCATAAAGACAAAACTATCTGCTATTATTTTTGGGGCGGTGTTGCTAATTTTAGCACTGAACCTGACATTTAACCTTTATGCCGCCCAAAATAATCTACGGAATGAAAGCATTAATAATATGCAACTAACTGCTATGCAAATGGCCGTTTCTGTAGAACAAAGTAACTATAGCTCTAACTATGTAGAATATCAAATTGCGCATAATTTAAGGATGGCGGCTATCTTTGCCTCCGAGGAATTGGACCCAGACTATAAGAACGTGACGAATGAAGAACTTAAAGCCCTAACATCCAAAGTGGGCGTGTCTAATATTTCAATTCTGGTAAAGACTGATAACGATGTCGTAGTAGCAAGGTCTTCGGTACCTGGTGATATTGGGATGTCCACAAAAGATTGGGGGTACTGGTACCTGGCCTTTTTGGAGTTGTTCGATAATCAGGAGGTATCCGTGGGTCAGGGTCAGGCCTTGGACCATTTTTGGTCAGGCCCATTTGAATATTCAACCTACAATCCCGATTTCATTGAGAAGTGGGGTTATTATCGTGATGAAGAGAGCAACTACATCATCAATCCCGTTATTCTCAATACGGAGGCC
The DNA here is from genome assembly GCF_041956825.1 of Paenibacillus sp. RS8. Lineage (NCBI taxonomy): Bacteria > Bacillati > Bacillota > Bacilli > Caryophanales > Paenibacillaceae > Paenibacillus > Paenibacillus sp. RS8. Next base: position 1,636,649 of record NZ_CP168131.1, read on the forward strand.
AGCGATTACGTCAAAATCACTAATCCCGACCAAATTGCATCGAGAACTAAAGAAGCTAATCCAGGGATTTTAGAATTGACAGGATTTAACCCGGCAACCTTTGCTTCTGCAAGTATGAAGGCGGACGGAAGCGACACGCTGAATAAGAAGCTGGGGAACCGCCCTATTAAGTACGGCACCTATACTTATGGTAATGTGGAGCGGGATAGAGAGGCGATTCTGTTAGCTCAAGGGAAGCAGAAGCCGGTTACGCTCGAAATGAAAGTACATGGAAAAAGAGTGCTCAAAAGCTACATTCCTATCCAATCGCCTGGACTGAAAGCTTATGTGATAGGAGTAGTTTTGGATTACTCTGTGATTTCATCTGTGGTTCATGATCAATTAATTAATAGTCTGACAACGTCACTGTTATTGCTTACCTTATTCTTGTTATGTAGTTACATACTGTCTGGATTTGTTACTCGTCCGATTCAGGCGATACTTGCAAAAGTGAACGATGTAGCTAAAGGAAAATTTGAGCCTCCTCTAAAGGTAACAAGCCGGGATGAGCTAGGACAGTTGGCTCTGCGAATCAATGCTATGACGGCTCACCTCATGCAGCGCACCAATCGACTCAAACAGACACTGGAAGAGAACCGAGCGGTTAAGGAGCATTTGGAGTCCGTCATTAACGGAACTTCTGATGCGATTCATACGATCGATATGGATGGCCGAATTACTAGTACGAACAGAGCCTTCGAAGAGCTATATGGATGGAGTGCCAAAGAGGTATTGGGAAATATGCCATACCTTGTACCTGCGACAGCGCTTAAGCAGGAGGAAGAGCGGCTTAATGCGTTAAAGAATGGTGCTGTTCTACCACCCATTGAAACTGTAAGACTTAAACGTGATGGAACAATAGTTGAAGTTAGTGTTAGTACCTCGGTAATTCGTGATGAAGACGGGTATCCGCATTCCTTTATTCACGTTTCACGTGATATGACGGAACGTAACCGAATGGAGGAACTGCTTAGACGCTCTGAGAAGCTGACTACAGTAGGCCAATTAGCTGCTGGTGTAGCCCATGAGATTCGTAATCCGCTTACAACGCTAAAAGGATTTTTACAGCTTCAACAAGAGAAGCAGATTCTGGTTCCACTCCATATTGAACTGATGTTATCCGAGCTGGAGCGGATTAATTTGATCGTAAGTGAATTTTTGATTTTGGCCAAGCCTCAAGCTGTTCATTTCCAGGAAAAAGATGTGCGGGACATCCTTGGTGATGTAGTTTCTCTATTAGACAGTCAAGCTCATTTGTTTGGGATTCAGTTTAGTGCCATATTCTCTGAACATCCATCTACCGTACACTGTGAAGTGAACCAGCTAAAGCAGGTGTTTATAAACATCGTCAAAAATGCAATTGAAGCTATGCCAGATGGTGGTGTGATTTCAATGGAGCTAAGAAACACCTTGGACTCTGTCTTCATTCTTATTTCAGATCAAGGTGAAGGAATTCCTAAGGATATGTTGCCTAAGCTGGGTGAACCCTTCTTTACTAATAAAGAGTCGGGAACAGGCCTTGGGCTAATGATTAGCCAACGTATTATTCAGGCTCATAAGGGTCATTTGGATATACAAAGTGAAGTAGGTCAAGGGACAACTGTTATGATCAAGCTGCCTGCAGCTGGTACGGATACCCCTTGGCTTAATATTAAGGATGAACGGAGTGAAGGACAACGTGAGAATTAATAAATTCATCAGTGAGACAGGGTACTGTTCACGCCGTGAAGCAGATAAGCTGGTGGAAGGCGGTAGAGTTACGATCAACGGAGAACCTGCTGTGCTTGGCAGTCAGGCCGTTCCGGGTGATGATGTACGAATAGATGGTGTTGCGCTTGAAACATCAAGCCAGACGGTTTACATTGCGTTAAACAAGCCAGTGGGTATTACTTCAACTACAGAGCAGCATATTAAGGGGAATATTGTTGATTTTGTAGGTCATCATGAGCGAATCTTCCCTATTGGGCGACTCGATAAGGATTCTGAAGGATTGATTCTGCTTACCAACGATGGGGACATTGTTAACAAGATTTTACGGGCTGAAGGTCGGCATGAAAAAGAGTATGTGGTTACTGTAGACAGACCGATTACGCCATCATTTATTACAGGCATGTCTAGCGGCGTAAAGATATTAGGTGAGAAGACGCTACCTTGTGAGGTCACTCGTATTACAGAGCGTGTATTTCGTATTATTTTGACTGAGGGCAAGAATCGTCAGATTCGCCGTATGTGTAGCGCCTTTGGCTACGAGGTTAGAAAGCTGCAACGCATTCGGATTATGAATATTCGTCTGGGGGCATTACAAACAGGGGAATGGCGTGAGCTGTCTGCTGAAGAAAAGCAAGAGCTTGGAGCTACACTGAACTACAAACTTCTATAGTCTAGAAGTAATAGTGACCTAAGTGCGAATACAATTTATCAAAAAAAGAGCTGTTCCATCGGTCTAAGACCTTGGGACAGCTCTTTATGCTTTGTATTAGGACAACTATTATTCATCGGAAGGGGCAATACCTGAGAACTCTTTGGTTTCTTGATATTTACGAATAATGGACACTTCAACCCGGCGGTTCTTACTTCGTCCAACAGCTGTAGTATTTTCAGAAATTGGGTGGTACTCCCCGTATCCAATTGCACTAAACTTGCGTGGATTCAGGTTCGTATTCGTTAGCAAGATCTTCATGAACTGAAGAGCACGATCCGCGCTCAGGTCCCAGTTGGAAGAATAGTCGCTATTAGAGATAGGGATATTATCGGTGTGTCCTTGCACAACTACATCATAATCCGGGAATTGCTGTAGCATGGTTGAGATGGACTTTGCTAATTGCCGAGAATCATCCTTAACTACAGCCTGTCCGGAAGCGAACAGCGCGTTATCACTTATCGTAATCATAAGCTGAGACTGATTGAGCTTAGTACTGAGAAGATCGGTAAGACCGTTCTTGCTGATATATTGATCAAACTGCTTTTTAAGCTTCTCTAAATCTTCTTGTTCCTTTTGTCGCAGCTTAGCCATTTCTGTTTGTTCATTTTTCTTGGCTACTGATTTATCCATTTGATCATTTTTTCCTAAATCCTCTTGACTCTTAGATGGCATTGCCGCCCGCTCTTCAAGAACACCTGTACCGCCATTAAGAGCGGAGCTGAAGGCTTGACTCATCTCTTCGAATTTTTTGGCATCCGTTGCACTCATAGAATACATTACGATGAACAAGGCTACCAGAAGGGTCATAAGATCAGAATAAGGCAGTAGCCACGATTCATCGGCGTGTTCTTCATGCTCTTCGTGTCTAGTCTTTTTGCTCACCCGATCCACTCTCCTTCTCATCATTTAACTTAGCTCGTTCCGAAGGTGTTAGGAAGACAGCAAGCTTCTGATTGATGGCAATAGTGGATACACCGGATTGTATGGACAATAGACCTTCGACCATCATCATTCGAACTTCAATTTCACGTTTGGAAAGTCGTTTTAGCTTATTGGCAATAGGATGCCATAATACGTAACCTGTAAAGATACCGAGTAGTGTTGCGATGAAGGCCGCCCCGATTGCTGCAGCCAATTTGTTCATATCACTCATATCAGCCAGAGCGGCGATAAGTCCGATAACAGCCCCGAGCACGCCAAGTGTAGGAGCATACATACCTGCTTGTGTGAAAATGAGTGCACCTGCTTTATGTCTATCCTCTGTGGCGTGGATGTCCTCCATGAGAACATCGCGGACAAAGTCCTGATCATTCCCATCAATAATCATCCGCATGCCGTTTCTGAGGAAGTTATCTTCTATTTCATCGACTTTAGACTCAAGAGCCAGTAGACCTTCACGCCGTGTAATAGAAGCCCATTCCATGAACATAGTAATTAATTCGGATTTACTGATTAATTTCTTTTTGACAAAAATTATTTTAAACAGACTTGGAATCTTTTTGACCTCCGAGATTGGAAAGGCCATAAAGATGGAGGCCGCCGTCCCCACTAAGATAATAACGTAAGCAGCGGGTGTGGCTAAAGCGTGAAGAGGAGCGTGCTTGAGGATCATACCCCAAATTACTGCAACTAGACCAAAAATTAAACCGAGTATTGTTGAAATTTCCATTATGCACCTCGTCCATGAGATTATAAGATGTGTTCCGACAAAGCCGCGTATATCATCCTTGAAATAGCGGCAAGGCACTCTGTGCGAAACCGAATAACGTATATTCTTATTTATCGACATCATTCCGTTTTTTGTGAAGTCATTTTTTCGGCTATAATGGATAAGGTAAGTAATTATTCATCTGTGGAGAAAACGGAGTGATACATGTGGGTGTAAAGCATGGTAGAGATTACGGTGAAATCCTAACGGATTTGACTGAGGCTGTCGGAAGAATTTCCGATGGGTACTTATTTTTTGAAATGGATCCGGAAGAGTGGCAAGAATTGCCCCAGGAATCCAAGATGGAGGTATGGGAGGCGCTGGCTGAGGATCTTTTCTTCGCGCTGGGTAATGAACCTATGATTGAGGTGGGGAGCGGCGTTATCATCTACGATAAGGACACGCACCGCATTAATATTTTAGTCGGAGAAGAGGATTTAGCCTCTGTTGTTTTGATTTAAGAAGAGGGGCGGCGGGGCGTAATTTGCCCGTAGTTAGTAGCCCGTGTTAAAATTGGTGTAGCCGAGTTATAATCGCTGGGATTCTTGAATACATTTAATCAAAAATATTGCCTTTATCCTGGCACATCCCTTGGACCTCAGAAGCTAAGGGATGTTTTGTTTAACGAATAAGACGAGTAAAGGGACCTGCGGATTTTACTGCAATTTTTAGTAAGGGAGGAAACGAATTGTTATTTACCGAAGAAGAACTGCGTGAGCAGATCAGCAAGCTGGAAGGCTGGAAGCTCGAAGAGAATACCATGGTGCGAAAATATATGTTCAGCCAATATATGAAGGGTATTGCTTTCGTTGATGAAGTAGCCACCATTTCAGAAGCCTTTGATCACCATCCACATATTACGATTGATTATAAGACAGTGACTTTACGACTGAAATCAAATGAGGAAGACGGTATTACAGCTCTAGATATTCGAGAGGCACATGAATTTAATGAAGCCTTTGAGAAAAATCGTTAGTGTCACCCAAACTCATAAATAAACGCCCGTGCGCAGATAGTGAACTATCTTCTGGCACGGGCGTTTTTAGTTGCTTAGGTAGTAGTTACTGTTACTTTTTCTCTGAGAGCCAGAGGGCGACGTTTGCGATCTCCTCAGGGGCTAGCTTTTCTTTAAAGGAAGGCATTTGACCGCGTCCCTTAGTGACGATGCTGTAGATTTCTTCAGCATCATGCTGACCGCCTTCATTTTGAAGACTAGGGCCAACTCCACCTTGAAGCTGATCGCCGTGACAGGTGATACAGCTGGCTTTCACGGTTGCTTCTGCCTTTGCCGCATCCAACTGAACTACCGGCATTGTGGGTTTATTCTGTTCAGCTACCTCTTCTTTACCTGGAAGTGTAAACATAAGTACTACCGCAAAGGCACAGGCGGCAAAAAACAAACCGCTCATGATCCATTTCTGCATCCCAGTTCGTCCCTTCTATGTAAGCTGCTCCCTACATTATAGCTCAAGGTGAAGCGTTATCATAGGGTTTGTGACAAAAAAATGAACGATAATACCATCAATTGATTGAAAAATATGGATTTTAATATCATTTCTCATAGACCATGCAATAAAAAGGTTTGTTTCCTGATGGGGTTAGGCGCTCATACGTATCTGTAATCGTAAATCCACACTTTTGGTAAGTTCGGATCGCACGCTGGTTCCAGGTCAATACCTCTAGATCAATCTCACGCTCAGGATAACGAAGCAAGGCTTCTTGCACGATTGCATCCATGAATAATTTCCCTAGCCCTTTGCCGCACAGATCAGGTTGCATGCCAATCCCCAAACGTACAACACCTTCCATCGGGAACAACTGCGCGAATCCACACAAAGCTTCTTGCCCATTTAATATGGAGACATATTGCTCATTCCGTAGCTGAGGATCACCGAACTCGATGCCTAGAGCCTGCATTTGTTCCCACGGCATCCAGCCGTAAATATTATAAGGGGGGGTGTAATTCCAATTGCATATCTCTTCCGCGTGACTAGTCTCCATAGGAGTTACATGAAAAGTAACCGAGGGATTTATCATAAGGTCAAAGACCTCCTTTCACGAGGGTTATAACGCTTGCCGTCCTTACGAGTGCCGAAGGCGTCTATACTTGTAACTAATTATATACAAAAAGAGGGGTCATCAACTCAGAAAATTTATAAGGAATACTGTTTTACAAATTTTGAGAGGGGTAAATATTAAATAAGACAAAAAAACAAGCTCTTCCCCAAGAATTAACATCTTGGAAAAGAGCCTATGTACGTTCTACTTATTGAACATCATCATTATCTTCTGTCTCAGAAGCAACAGAATGATAAGCATCAGTGCTCATAATCCGTTTAGCACCGATATAGCGTTTTACGTAGTAGCTATCACTCAGGGAGCTAATCGTTACACCGCGTGAGGAAGATGCGTGTGCAAACTTGCCTTCACCGACATAAATGCCGACGTGGGAAACACCCTTACCACTTGTATTGAAGAATACAAGATCTCCTGATCTTAAATCATCTCGGGAGATAGCAGTACCCATTTGATACTGGGAACCTGATTGGTGTGGTAGGTTGATACCGATTTTATCAAAAACATACATTGTAAATCCGGAGCAATCAAATCCATTTGTGGAGATCCCGCCGGATACGTATTTAGTTCCGATGGTCTTGTCGATCACTTTATCCATTTTGGAATCCGCGAAAGCGCTTCCTGCTCCGATGGTGAAGATAATGGAAAAGCTGAGTACAGCTGCTGCTAACTTCTTCTTCAAAAGTTTATACCCCTTCCAGATGCCTACGAGGTTAGCTTAAGGGTTCGGTTGAAGGTCCCCTATGACCCCTCTAAAAATGGAGGTCAATTCACCCAAAGTTGGTTCCCCCGTTTCCCTAATAGTTAGGAAACTCGGCTCAGACTGTTGATTAGGAATAGCTTGTAATCAATACATGACAAAACCTTTGTAAATAACAACTTAATGATTACAAAAATGTTACTAAAATCTTACTGCAGTTATTGTAACAAACAGAGTGCCGCTTGGCAATCGTTTTTAACCTAATCATGCAGAAAAATTCATATATTTAAAGACAAAATGCATATGTAAGCGATAATATTAAACTTATTTTTATATTTATTGAAATTTTTATCAAATAAAAGTGTTTAAAGTCTGTTCTAGAGGTGTAAAGATTATAATAAGGCAAAAGAAAACCTGGATTCGATTAAGGTGATAATCAAATCCAGGTCTATATAGTTGTAATTGTGAGGTTATAGTTGTGGGGAAGTATTAATCGTAGGCTACAGCTTGATATGAGGAAGTACTCATTACTCTTTTAGCGCCAACGTAGCGATTGGCCCAGTAGGACTGGCTAAGTGAAGTGATGGTCACGCCATATGAAGATGATGATTGTGCGAATTTTCCGTTTCCAACATAAATGCCGACATGGGATACGCCGTTGCCCAATGTGTTAAAGAAAACTAGGTCACCTGAACGCAATTTGCTTTTGGCTACAGGAGTTCCAACATTATATTGAGCTTTTGAAGTGCGGGGCAAAGAAAGACCCACCTTCTTGAATACATACGTAGTGAATCCAGAACAGTCAAACCCGGCAGTGCTAGTGCCTCCGGTTTTATAGGCAACTCCAATTGTCTTTGAAATAACACTATCCATCTTAGAATCTGCAAAGGCACTTCCTCCACCAATAGAGAACGCCATCACAAGTCCCAGCGCCGCAGCGACGCATGCTTTTCTTAAATTCTTCAAAAAAATTGTACCCCTTCCAATGCCTGTGAGGTTAGCTTAAGGATTCGGTAGAAGGTTCCCCTATGATCACTGCAAAGCGAGATCAATTCACCCAAAATATGGTTCCCCCACTTCCCGGTGCAAGGAATTCGGCGTTTTATGCACCAGATAGTGACTTATCGACAAGACTACGATGAATACATGAAGTTATGTAGAAATCGTTTCAAATGATTACAAACTTGTTACTAATGGAACAGGACTTATTGTAACAAAGTCTTTACGAATTTGCAAATCGCCATAATTTGTCTGTAACGCGAAAGAGTCCCGGCTCCTGATTTAGGAACCGGGACTCTTATATTATGTGTTGTAATGCCATAAATTATTGTGGAAATGCTTTACTGCGCCATAGATGATATTGAGCGGAAATTCCCCACATTTTGAAAAGTGTCGAGGGCAGTGATGAGAGTTGACGAATAAGAAGTGCCGGCAGGCCAGGACAGAAGATACCGGATAGTCCGCACACCAGCAGAAGGATAAGGCCCGCTGCACCAAGTATGATTGAAATGCCTAGTGCAGGAATCAGTGACTTTATACAGATGAATAGGGAGGAGAACATCCCCGTACCGCTGGTATAACCAAACTGCATATATAGAAGGAACAGGCGAACGATAAAGATGTATATAAGCCATGCCAATACGTATGGAACTAGATGAAGTAACAAAGAGGAGTTCAGAAAGGAAGATAAGAACAGCCCGTACATTTTTGGAGCGAGCCAGTATAACGGCAATAGAGCCAGCACCCATTCGATTAAACTAAAGATAAACACTGGAAATCCATAAAGCTTCATGCCGGGAAAAAAGAACAGGCCTCGCTCTCCTTTTCTCTCTTGATGGAGTTCATGCAGTAATCCTGCTCTTATGAAGGGGGAGAGCAGCAGTCGTAAGAGAACAAGCCCTAGGAACATCCATAACCAATTACGTATCTCAGGATCTGTGTTCAAGCTGAACTGCCCTTCGACATAATAGAGTAGTCTACCCATTCCACTGCCTCCAGCGTCTTTATCTGGGTAGCGCAGTAGAATTGGAACGATAGCAGACCGGATGAAGCCGTACATAAAGTAGCCCCAGAGCAGTCGATAGATGAAGAGCAGAATCAGAATATAAAATTGCTCCTTCATGCTTTGCCAGCCGCGGGTTATCGATGTTCTCATAATCATTCACCTCACCAGACAAGAGTTCCGAGCACGGTTTCAACTAATTTAGTTACACTTAACGTCCAGCGGGAGAGTGTTTTGGGCTCTATTTCCGCCAGTCTGAAGTTATTAAGATGTTTGTTTTCTAAAAGAACGGTATGCTCTGGATCAATCTCAGCAGAGAGGAGAAGTTTATCGCTTAACAGCTGAAACGTAGTCTCTGCTCCTTCACCGTTCCAGACCCGCTCTGCCGCAGAACCGTCAGCGAATGTGAATTTAATGGGAACGTCAACGTAATGACTCCCTTTGTTTGTAATTTTCACTATGGATTCGTAGCTCTGAGCCTCGCTGCTGCCATTCTTTTTAATCGTAATCGTATCTACTGAGAAATCAGGAGCACCGCCACCATAAACATAATCCTCGAAATAAGGCTGCCACGATTTTTTGGTTACCTTCTCAACGACTTTTTGAAAATCAGATGTAGTGGGATGCTGGAAACGGAATTTACGTGCGTAAGTAGACATGATACTGTTCATTGCTTTAGCGCCTACTTGGCGTTCAATATCCTTAAGTACTAGCTTTCCGCGAATATATACATTTCGGCTATACGATTCTGCCCCGTCATATTTCCATGTCTCTAAGTTCAGCGGCTCTGATTTGGTCACCAGGCTAGATTGCAGAGGGAGATTAGCTTTGACACCATATTCCTGCTCCATGAGTTTGTCTTCAGCGTAAGAAGTGAAGCTTTCGTCTAACCAAGCCTCTTCGAATTCATTGCTGGCGACCATACCGTAGAAGTATTGATGGCCAATTTCATGAACGACGGTTCTCTCAAGTGAAGTATCAGGTGAAGAGTCCGTGGCTCCAAAGGCTGTAATGAGCGTAGGATACTCCATTCCTCCTGCACCATTGCCCTCCTTAGGTGGAACGATAATAGACAGAGTGGAGTAGGGATAAGGACCATACCATTTACTGAAGTAGGTCAGGGCAGCCTTAGCGGCCTGAAGGTATCGTTCCTTTAAGTCTTTGTGCAATGGATCGAGATAGACCTTGATCCGTACACCAGGTACTTCTGGTGTAGAGAAGGCTTCTTCAGCTACTGTGAAATCAGGGGAAGCCGCCCAAGCGAAGTCATGGACATCATCAGCGTAGAACTGATATATTTTTTGATCTTGTTTCAGTTTGGCATTCTTTACAGGAAATCCGGTCGCAGCTACCGTATAGTTAGAAGGAACTGCAATCGTTACATTAAAGATGCCAAAATTGCTGTAAAATTCAGAGGTGCCGTGATATTGATGTAAATCCCAGCCTTCTTCCTTAACCCCGCGTGTGCCCATAGGCTCGTATACACTAAGCTTAGGGAACCATTGCCCAGCCATCACGAAATTCCCTGATGTACCCATACGGGCAAATATTTTGGGAAGCTGGACCTCGTACTTTAGTTTAAGCGTGACACTTTCTCCACCATTAACCGGTTGTGGGAGATGCACCTTTAGGAGTGTCTTATCGTTAACGTTACCATCGTCAGGTTGTACAAATTGTACTCGTTGCATTAGCGATGTTCCTTCTGTCGTGCGCAGATCGGTTAGAGTCATACTTCCGAAGCCGTTCTCTGGCATGGTGTCACCTCTGAGCGTTCCTCCGGATTCCTTCATAAAGGTAGTATCTGGTGAGGCAAAAGCATTTGGGTACATATGAAAATATAGATCACTTACAGGTTTTACACCGGGGTGTGTCCAGGTTACCGTCTCAGAAGCGATTAAGGTTTCTGTATCTGGAACAAGCTGAACATCGATGTGGTACTCGACAACCCGATGACTTAATGCTTCCTCTGCCGGAACGGGGGCGCTATCAGGAAGATTTTGCTGTGGTGCAGCAGCAGGAGCTGTGCCACTGGAGGACTTGGCCTCTTTTGAAACAAAGCTAGTAACAGAAGTTGTGGAGTTATCCCCCGAATAGACCCATATTCCTCCTAGTAGCACGAGGGTGGCCAGGGTCGCAAAGATGATAATGTACCTTAATGACAGTGACTTCATACTGTGATTCCTCCCGTGACAAGCATCTACGGGATGTATATGTTTGCAATCGCCGCATTATTAGCTAAAATTAAATTATTCGTAAGAGGAAGGGTGTGCACTCGTGGACAACATACAACCGGAGGGCAAGAAACAGATTGCCTTAAATATTGTGAATGCCAAAAGTAAACATAAAGGCTTTGGAGCAGGCTCTATTGAGCTCAATAACGTATCGCCTGTCATTATTGATGGCGGTGAAGCAGTCATTGATATCGGTGCCATGCATGCCAAGAGTAAGGTTGAAAAGGGTATTAAATTCTCCATGAACCGTGAAGATGTACCTAATGGAAGACAGGTTTGGGTGGTATGGGTAGCAGTGGACCGTACTCAGGATAGTCAATTCTACGGTGGAATAACAGCTTGTGAAATGTGGATTGATACGGAAGCGCGTCGTGGCTGGAAAATCCTCGCCGAGCATGTCAATAAGCTGGATGGGGCTCTAAAACGCAAAATCGATGTGGGAGGGCTTGGCGCAGTTGAAAAGGCGGCTCTAAAATCCCTCTTGATCTCTCATAATGAGGCATGGTGGACCGCATCCTCCGATGAACTCAAGGCTGCTCTGACCGAGTAGGAACAATCACCCGGTCAAAATTAAAGGATACAGTAAAAAGGCTTCGACACCCTGAAATAGGAGAGTCGAAGCCTTTTTTGCTATACATTAATTTAGTTTACGATTTGCTTCCCGTACTAAGTTTGCGTTTGAGTTGACTTACTCTGGCTTGACTGATCCCCAGGATTTCAGCAAGCTCTTTCTGATTGGCATATGGATGATCATCTATGGCCCGCTCCAGGCGTTGGCACATATCCTCTGTTTTCGTCTTCCGGATCGTGCTGCTGTGCTCTGACACTTCGCTAGCAAAATCTTGGCGCGTCTCCGGCGCTTGAGACATGCGTTCAGGATCGGCAATTTCTTTTAGACAGCTACTGCAAATAAATTGCTCTTTATAGTAGGTGACATGGTCGTGGCTTCTGCAAAACGTACATTCTGTCGAGGTGTACTTCCTGAGTATGATGGTGTTATCGTTTAATATAAAAAATTCGATAGGATCACCAATGTCGATATTACGAGTCATACGGATTTCTGCGGGAACCACAATTCTCCCAAGACTGTCTAAACTCCGGATCATGCCTGTATCCTTCATCCCATGTCCCTCATTTACATCTTTATATTTTGGTTGCTAATAACTATTATAGCAGTAATTGTGAGTTAAGAGAATGGGGTGAATACATAAAATAAAGCGGTTACATCCTTTGCGGGAGAAGTGAAAACTGAATTTTCCCATCCTATCAATTCTGCAATAAATAAGTTATAAAAAAGAAAAACCTCTTCAATAAATGAAGAGGGCTAATTCAACCACCAGCGCTTAATATTGTTCCACAGGGAACGATTTTCTTCAGCCGGATCTACTTTGCTTTGTGCATCATCGACAGCGGGACCTTTGCCGTGCTGATCACAGTATTCGGTGGGCTCAGTTCCACTAATGAAAGTCTCTAGTTCTTTTTCGGGACAGGCTGCTGTCGCTAGCTTGCCGGACTGTGGATTGATGTATACACTAACCACGCCATCTGGAATGGGGAAAATCTTAGGCGGGATATTTTCCAGAGCTTTTTCAGTGAACTCCGCGAAAATTGGAGCTGCCCGTCGACCGTCGGTAGTTGTAATGTCGCGCCCCTTGTCATATCCAACCCAAACAGCAGTGGATAGCTCGGGGGTGAAGCCTACCATCCAGCCGTCTGTATCCGTAGTTCCAGTCTTGCCGGCTACCGGACGTTTGATTATAGAAGCTACACGGTTCCCAGTTCCTCCAGTCTCAAACACTCCTTCCATTAAACGGGTTAACACATAGGCGGCAGAAGGTTCTACAACGGCTTCACCCTTTGGCTGTGGAGCTTCATACAGGACCACACCCTTTGAATCCGTTATTTTTAGAATGGCTGTGGTGGGCATTTTCTGACCACTGTTTCCTATAACAGCAAAAGCTGCAGCCATTTCTAGCGGACTGATTGGTGAGGTGCCAAGTGCCAGTGAGGGAACACTTTGAAGCGGACTGTCAATGCCCATCTTGGCTGCCATCTCGCTCACTTTATCCGCACCGATCTTCATGATCGTATTCACAGCATAAATATTGTCGGATGCTGCAATAGCTTGTCGCATGTTGATTTCCCCCAGATACTTATCCCCGAAGTTCCGAGGCTGGTAGGTTTTGCGATTGTTATCATAATGGAACATCGTTGGCTGGCTTTTGAAAACGGAAAGACCCGTCATCTCTTTGGAAGAGAGTGCTGCTAAATACATGATCGGCTTAAAGGACGAGCCAGGCTGACGAGTTGTGGCTAGAGCATGATTGTATTGGTTGGTACGATAATTTTTTCCGCCGACCATTGCTTTAATGTAGCCAGTTCGAGGATCAATGGAAACAAGAGCCGTCTCCAGATCACTCTTTTGATCCATCTCTTTGTCGACTGCTTGTTCTGCGGCATGCTGCATGTCAGGGTCAAGGGTAGTGTAAACATTTAGTCCCCCTTGTTCCAGCTCATCACTGCTGATGTGAAGAGATTCTGTGGCGAGATTGCGGATATAATCTCTGAAATAAGGTGCAGCCACAGTGGTATCCTTCTGGCCTTGTGGTTTTAAGTTCAAGTCTTCCTGCACTGCCTGCCCCGCTTCTTCTTGCGTAATTTCTCCTAAATTAGTCATGACGGTCAAAATAATTTTTTGGCGTTTTTTAGCGTTGTCTAAATGATTGTATGGCGAATAGTAGGTCGGTCCTTTTGGAATCCCAGCTAGCATGGTACTCTCTGCTAAGTCTAAATCTGCTGCAGATTTGCCAAAATACATCTGAGAGGCTGCTTCAATGCCATAGGCACCATGACCATAGTAGATGTTATTTAAATACATGTTCAAGATTTCATCTTTGCTGTATTTCATCTCAAGCTGCATCGTATACAAGGCTTCTTTGGCCTTGCGCGTCCATGTCTTTTCGTGGGATAGATAGAGATTTCTCGCGAGCTGTTGAGTTAGCGTACTAGCCCCTTGTGTTCGATTTCCCTCTTCCAGATTGACGAGTACGGCCCGCGCCATCCCCTTCATATCGAATCCGGAATGCTCGTAAAACTTACGGTCCTCGACGGCTAGTGTGGCTTCAATAAGCAGGGGAGAAATTTGACTTAATTTGACCGGTTCACGGCTACGCCCGTCTGAGGTAAAGGTGGCAAGAATATTGCCTCTGGAGTCGAGTAGCTTGGAGCGCACATCGTCGCCAATGGGAGGAAGATCCTTTTGATATAGGTAACCGAGCAGAGCTCCCGTGGTCAGTAGAAACAATATAATCATGGCTAGCAGCAGCCGGAATAAACGGCGGAAGCGGCTTTTTCGTTTAGGTGGATTTGTTGATTCACGTGTCATGGCACCAGACTCCCTTCTCCTTGTATTATGGGATAGGAACTGGAAGGATATTCATTGTATAACTAGGCGATCTGTTAAAGGGACTATTGCCAGAGGCGATTTAAATAGGAGATGACAAACTGTTTCCATTTTGTGACTATTCAATGGTGGATCATGCGTGCTTCAGGAGGTATAAAAGAGTAGAGATTGAAAGCGAGGGTATATATACAATAGGAGGTGTCACTATGAACTGGACGAAAAAGATTCACAGAACGACAATAACCGCCCTTTCGGCGACGTTAATAATGGCTTCAGGCTGGGGTGCATCAGCTTCTTCTGTACATGCTGCGGCATCAGCCACGCCTGCGGCTTGCGGCACTGGAGACCATGGGCTACTACAGTCTCTGCAAAATAAGCATTCAGGAGACGTATCCACACCGCTTACCTTTTCTGATGTTCAGTTTTTGAATGGAGATATCGGACGGGCAGCAGGTAATGGATTTATGATTGGCACTTCTGATGGAGGCTGCAATTTTCAAGCGATTTATGAAGGCCAATGGAGCCTTAAACAGATTGATTTTCCCGATAACGTGCATGGTTTTGCCCTTGCTTCTGTAGAAGACGGTCAAGCTCGATATTTAATCAGTACCTCTAATGGCGGCTCAGAATGGAAAAGACTTTCGAATAAAGCGGTTAGCTTTGAAAGAATCGATTTTATCGACAGTAAGATTGGTTTCGGGTATAACAGGGCATCAACGTATTACACCAAGGACGGGGGACTTAGCTGGAGTAAGATTTCAACCCCATCCAATACACGCGGTGCTTATTTCAGTGATCGTAATACCGGCTGGGCCGTTGTAACTGTGCCTGGAACCGGCTACCGGGTAATGAAGACTACAGATGGTGGCAAAACTTGGAGTTTATCGTTAAAGGTAGCCTTTACCGATCCAGAGTATGGGCAAATCACTTCAAAGGGAGATCAAGTTGATGTGGTTCTCTTTGGCGGCTCAGGGATGAGTCAAACCTCATACTCCCTATATACAAGTACGAGTAAGGGAAAAAGCTGGAATAGAGTGATCGCTCAGGAAACTGCTGGGGGTGGGCCTGCTCCGGGTAGTGGAGAAGCTGTAGTAAATAAAGGGCCTGCGTCTGGCAGACCGGGAAATTTGGAGCTGATAGGGAACAGTACGACCTTCTTGGTGGGTTATTCCGACGCAGCAGAAAAAGTAGCGGTAGGACGCACGTATAACGGTGGTAAGCAGTGGACCAAACTTCCGGCGATTGCTGGGTATGATGGGGTAATCTCTTTCACTAGTAATAAAGAAGGCTGGCTGGCCGTTCGCGAGCGCGATTATGCATCGTTATATGTAACGAAAGATGGTGGCGCTTCTTGGCAGCTTAGGTTTTCGTTAAAAATTCTGTCCTTGTAATCGGTGATTTGTAAAGGTAGTAAGCGAGTTAACAGAGCGTTATAGTTAACTAGACGGTTCCTGAGGGGACCGTTTTTTTGTGATTATGAAGCCGGGTGCACTCATGTGCAGTTTTACTACATGTTCCAAGTGTGCTTTTATCCATCAATATGGTAAAATTTTATGAGCTAAGCTAGATCTATTGGATTCAAAGATTGAAATGCTTCTTTGAACTGGATATAGTGTACAATGGGAAAGCGAATAGGCCTTTGATAAAATATAAAAATGTTTAAGTTTCACGATAGACGTTTTTCTTATGCAGAATGCAGAGGCTTGCAGAATGGAGGAACGTGTGATGCCCGAATTACAGTCTGACAAATATGACGTCTCTATTACGCTCGTAAGCCTTCAAGAGGGTCAACGGAATGTTATGAAAGCGAATGGAGAGGTAGTATCCAAAGGACCGCATCTATATATTCAATATGAAGAGTTAGAGCAGGGCCCTCGAGGAGAAGAAGTTTCTGTTCGTACAACAATAAAGATTGCAGGCAATCAGCTAAAGCTAATCCGCCACGGTGGGATACAGTCGGAACAGAGCTTTCAATCTGGACGGCGTCTACCGGGATTTTATCGTTCGCCATATACACAGTTTAATCTTTCTACAGAAACGAACAAGCTGGACGTGGTTCGCGAAGGGCGTTCCTTAACGGTCGAATGGGAATATGATTTGTACGTTTACGATGAATTGTCAGGAAAGTTTGCTATTAGTTTGCATATACAGGAGGAACCGAAATTATGACACAGAGAAAGAATCCGTTGGAGCTTGTAAATGAACGGGTAAAAGAAGCCATTGCCGATGCAATTGTGAATGCAGGAATTGTTGCACCGGAAGAGGTTCCGGATATCGTACTGGAAGTACCAAGAGATAAGGCACATGGTGATTTGGCTACGAACGCTGCTATGCAGTTGACCAAAATCGCAAAACGTAATCCGCGCCAGATTGCTGAGGCAATTATAGAACATTTGGATACAAGCAGCGCTTCTATTGAAAAGGCTGAGATTGCCGGACCAGGCTTTATTAACTTTACGTTGTCCAAGAATTATTTGTACCCAATTATCAGCCTTGTTGCTGAGCAGGGTGATGATTATGGCCGTATTAACATCGGTCAAGGTCAGAAGGTTGAAATGGAATTCGTCAGTGCCAATCCAACGGGTAGCCTTCATTTA
Source organism: Paenibacillus sp. RS8 (assembly GCF_041956825.1). NCBI lineage: Bacteria > Bacillati > Bacillota > Bacilli > Caryophanales > Paenibacillaceae > Paenibacillus > Paenibacillus sp. RS8. The sequence continues at coordinate 1,653,827 of NZ_CP168131.1, forward strand.
GGACATGCTCGTGGTGCTGCTGTCGGCGATGCGCTTTGCAATGTACTCGATTATGCAGGCTATCAGGTGACAAGGGAATATTATATTAATGATGCCGGTAACCAAGTAGTCAACCTGTGTAAATCCATTGAAACTCGTTACCTGCAGGAGCTGGGCCAAGAAGCAGAAATGCCTGAAGACGGTTACCATGGCGAGGACATTAAGGGATTTGCTAAAGAGCTTGTGGCTGAAAAGGGTGATACACTGCTCGAAATGAGCCCAAGTGACCGCGCAGCTTTTTTCCGGACCTATGGACTTAATAAAGAGCTCGATAAAATCAAACGCGATCTGGGGCTATTCCGCGTAAACTTCGATATTTGGTTCAGTGAGACTTCGCTGTACGAGAACGGAGAAGTGTTACGCTCGCTAGACGAGCTTCGTGATCGTGGAGAAGTATATGAGCAGGATGGGGCAACCTGGCTGCAAACGACTAAGTATGGCGATGATAAAGACCGCGTTCTGATTAAGAACGATGGCACATATACCTACCTTACACCGGACATTGCTTATCACAGCGATAAGTATGGCCGCGGTTACGATAAAATGATTAACATTTGGGGTGCGGATCATCATGGCTATATTCCGCGGATGAAAGCAGCGATGGCAGCACTTGGCAATGATCCTGAGAAGCTAGTGGTTCTGATTGCTCAGATGGTCAGTCTGTTCCAGAATGGTGAAAAGGTTAAAATGTCGAAGCGTACCGGCAAAGCGGTTACGATGGAAGATTTGATGGAGGAAGTAGGAATCGACGCGATTCGATATTTCTTCACCATGCGTAGCATGGATTCCCATCTCGATTTCGATATGGATTTGGCGATCTCTACTTCTAATGAGAACCCTGTATTCTACGTTCAATATGCGCATGCACGTATCTGCAGTATCTTCCGTCAGGCAGAAGAGCAAGGGATCTCCATTCCTGATTACGCTGAGATTGACTTCTCCAAGCTGACAGCAGTGCATGAATATGACTTGCTGCGCAAAATTGGTGAGCTCCCAGCAGAAATTGCTGTTGCTGCGGAAGGTTATGCTCCACATCGCCTCATCCGTTATGTATATGAGCTGGCTGCGATGTTCCACAGTTATTATAAAGCTGAACGTGTAATTACAGAGGATGCCGCTCAAACAGTAGCCCGTCTTGCCCTGCTTGGCGCTGCGCGCACTACCATTGCTAATGTCCTGCGTCTTGTCGGTGTTTCTGCACCGGATCGCATGTAATTCAACATCAAACGACAAAAAATCCGCCTTCCGGTTCCCCCGGAGGCGGATTTTATTTTGTGCCGTTCTTCGCATCGGCACAAGCTGCGCTCACGTCAGAGTGACCCACCCGGTGCCCGGGTAGGGTCTATACGTTCGCGGAGACCGCCCGCTTGGCCCTAACTCCTGCTTTCAGCAGGCGTAGGGCATCGGCAGCGCCGCCGCCAAGGGATGCGCGTCGCTGCCCCTTGCGCAGCCGCACCGGGGATGCGGTGCGCCGCAAGAGCAGCTTCAGCTCCCTTGGCGAGAGCCCCGGTCGCACCGCGAGCAGCAGTGCAGCGGCTCCCGTAACATGCGAGGTCGCCATGGAGGTGCCGCTCATCTCTTTGTAGCCCTCCTTCAGCCAACAGGAGGGCACGCCTTCGCCGGGGCCGTATACATCGATGTAAGAACCGCGGTTGCTGAAGCCGGCAACACGATGTCTTTTATCGATGGCACCCACGGCAATCGTCTCAGGATAACGTGCGGGGTAGTCTCCGCCACGCTTGCCATCATTCCCGGAGGAGGCAATGATAGCGATTCCGGCTCGGTACGCTTTTATAACCACATTATGAAGTGCTTTGCTTCTAGTTTTCATTCCGAAGCTCATATTGATGATATCGATTCTGTTCTGCACACACCAATCAATGCCCAGTACTATGTCCGACACATAGGCGGAGCCGCTATGATCAAAGGCCTTGACTGGATATAGCAACGCTCGTGGAGCTACGCCCATCATCCCGCGTGTTCCGCCTGCCGCGGCAAGCGTGCCGGCGATGTGAGTCCCGTGTCCATTATCATCTAGCGGCAACATCCCGCGGTGTAGTAAGTTGACCCCAGAGGCTAATGAATGCTTCAGATCGGGATGGCGGTAATCAGCACCTGTGTCGATTACGCCGATTTTAACGTGAACTCCAGTTGATTTAGACCATGCCTGAGGGGCATGAATGGCTTTCACTCCCCATGGGAGTGTGGCGGTTCCGCTCTTTTCGTTAGCTATAGAATGGATTTGTATTTGTAGATCTTCTTCAACATTTAGAAGGTCTGCAAATCGGCTTATTAGTTTTCCAGCTCCGGCAGCAGGCACAAAGAAGGCCCGAATCAGCGGAGATACCTGCACTTGCCGCAGCTCAGGCTGCTTCGCTTTCAGAGCCTTCCATTGTGTAAATGCTCCGGCATACTGGCGGGGATCATTGAAGGTAAGAATACGCCGCTCACCATTGTTGGGGGCAACCGATATTTCTTCAAGAAGCATGTGCCAAAATTTGTGATAGTCCATAGGATTTGCTGTCCCCTCCTCGGTGCCCTGCTGCCATATTGTATGAGTGGAAGAGGGGGTCCGAATGGGAACTTGCCCTTTTTTAACGAAATGGGCTGCCCATCGTGTCAAAAGACGGCGCTTTACATAAAATAGACAGAAGAGATTAACACTCTCTTTGTAACATCACGTAAGGAGCCGATCCTTGGCGTGGATACAGTCATGCGCGGAGGGTTTCCTCCGCCTTTTTTAATAATAAAAGGGAGTATGGGTACATATGTTTTAGATTTATTATTCTTCAAGATAGAGACAGGTTTCTGCTACGGATAAGTGCTGGAGGGCTCTTTCTGTTAGCTGATACCGCTTTTGACTTGCAATTTGTTGTCAAATAGGTTTTACTTAGTTTTGTTAATGGATATTATTGAAATAAACCGTAATGTGAACAATGCGTGAGAGGAAGTGTCCTTTAGTGAGTACGCCACTCAATTTAAAGCTAGACCCTGAGAAAGTTAAAGAAATGCCGATGGTGGATTTGGCTTTTCTAGTCCTTAAGGCCGCCAATACACCCTATTATTACCGTGATCTGATGGTCGAGGTAGCCAAGCTGCGCGGCATGACCGATCAACAAAGCCAAGATACTATTGCCCAGTTATATACCGAGATTAACATTGATGGGCGTTTTGCCTGTGTTGGAACCAACCTTTGGGGATTGAAACGCTGGTATCCTCTAGAGCGTTCTGATGATCCGGTTGGTAACACCAAACGCGTACGTATCATCAACGATGAAGACGACGATTTGGAAGACGACGACTTTGCTGAAGAAGAAGAAAACTACGCTGCAGAAGAAGAGGATTTTGACGCTATCGACGAAGATCGCGACGACCTCTATTCCGACGACGACAGCGAAGAAGAAGTCGACGAAGATGTCGTGATCGATGAAGATGACATAGACGAAGATGACACAGATGAAGACGATGCAGAAGATGACTCAGATGAGGATGCCGAAGCTGACGAGTAAGATAAATAATTTCAAAGAGTCTCGCTGATGGTATAATTCCTCCCTTGACAGTGGGGGATCGTCAGAGTAAACTATTGCATGGGCTTATCATGTAAGTTAATAAACGCGTTTTTTAAAATAAAAAGTGCCCCGGTTCTACGGGTGTCACTTTTTTGTTTTTTTAGATGCAAAGTAGCTGTAGTTTTATGTAATTCGCGGGACGACGCCTTATGTTTTCCCCGGTGTATTAAACTTTTGATTTCCCCTGTTTTGATGATAGTAAAACGGGTTACGATAAACACCATGCGCCGCTTTTATGTCTGGACTTTATTTAGGAGGGTTTTACAGTGACAAAGTATATTTTTGTAACGGGTGGCGTTGTGTCTTCCCTGGGCAAGGGCATTACAGCCGCTTCGCTGGGCAGGCTGCTCAAAAACAGAGGTCTAAAGGTAACGATTCAGAAATTTGATCCGTATCTTAACGTAGACCCTGGAACAATGAGTCCTTATCAGCACGGTGAAGTATTCGTAACAGATGACGGTGCGGAGACTGACCTTGACCTTGGACACTATGAACGGTTTATTGATATTAATCTGTCAAAGAACAGCAATGTAACGACAGGCAAGATCTATTCATCCGTAATCAGCAAGGAACGTCGTGGAGAGTATTTGGGCGGAACTGTACAAGTTATCCCACACATTACGAATGAGATCAAAGAACGCGTGTTCCGCGCAGGCCGCGAGACCAACTCTGATGTTGTAATCACAGAGATTGGTGGAACCGTAGGTGATATTGAAAGTCTTCCGTTCCTAGAAGCCATTCGTCAAATCAAGAGTGATATCGGACGGGAAAATGTGATGTATATCCACGTAACCTTGATCCCTTATATCAAGGCTGCTGGAGAAGTGAAGACAAAACCGACACAACACAGTGTAAAAGAGCTGCGCAGTATCGGTATTCAACCGAATGTCATCGTGTGCCGTACGGAATATGAACTTTCCGCAGATATGAAAGCAAAGATCGCACTCTTTTGCGATATTGATGCTAATGCTGTCGTGGAATGCCGCGATGCTTCAACATTGTATGAAGTTCCATTGAATCTTCGTGATGAAGGATTGGACGAGATTGTTGTTAACCATCTGAAGCTTACAACACCTGCGCCAGATATGCGTGAATGGGAAAGTATGCTTGAGCGGATTCAGAAGCTAGAGAAAACAGTGGAAATTGCGATTGTTGGTAAGTATGTAGCTTTGCATGACGCTTATTTGAGTGTTGTTGAGTCACTTTCACACGCAGGTTTTGCTTCCAATGCAGAAGTTAAACTTCGCTGGGTCAATGCAGAAGAAATCACAGATGAGAACGTGGACGAAATGCTGCGCGGTGTTGGCGGTATTCTAGTTCCTGGTGGTTTCGGTGATCGGGGAATTGAAGGCAAAATCTCCGCGATTCGTTATGCCCGTGAGAAATTGATACCTTTCTTCGGAATTTGCCTAGGTATGCAAGTTTCCGTAATCGAATATGGCCGTTCTGTTCTAGGTCTAAAAGGTGCGAATAGCTCCGAAATCGATCCGAACACACCGTATCCACTGATCGATTTGCTTCCTGAGCAAAAGGATATTGAAGATATGGGCGGTACTATGCGTCTTGGTTTGTATCCTTGTAAGATTGCTGAGGGTTCCCTGGCAATGTCTTGCTACGATGATGAACTGGTATACGAGCGTCACCGTCACCGGTATGAGTTCAATAACACGTACCGTGATGAGATTGAAAAAGCAGGTCTGGTTATTTCCGGAACCTCACCAGATGGTCGTTTGGTCGAAATTGTAGAACTTCCTGGACATCCATGGTTCTTGTCGGTTCAATTCCATCCGGAATTCACTTCACGTCCGAACCGTCCACAACCATTGTTCCGTGAATTTGTCAAAGCTTCTTTAACTCATTCCGAACAGCAATAGGTTGTAAACATAATCGTAACTTACGTGCGAGTTTTTAATTAAATCTGAAGAGCCTCCTATTGGAGGCTCTTTTTTTAATTATTAGAATGTATAAGTTGTTCACCGATCTTTTATGTCCAATATTTCTCGCTTAAACGCTTACTATCCTTATAAGGACGCCGAAGGCATTTATGCTTGTTTACCCATTTTGGAGAGTTCCGAAAATAACATCACTGCAATTCAGGCTCTTTATTTACCCATTTTATCCAATTAGAAGGATTTGGGCATTGAAGCACGAATAATAGGTTTCGTATGGAGTTAATTTCTGAAGGGGCCGTTAGCTGTGGAGAGCGCGGTATAGTCAATCTGGCTTAATCTCTGGGAGGGTGTTATATGGAAAAAAAGAAAGTGTTAATTGTCGATGATCAGAATGGGATTCGGATTCTTCTTATGGAAGTATTTAATAGCGAAGGATATACGACATTTCAAGCAGCTAACGGAAAACTGGCCTTAGACATTGTTCGCAGCGAGTCTCCTGACTTGGTTCTGCTCGATATGAAAATACCGGGAATGGATGGACTCGAGATTTTGAAGCATCTGAAAGAGCTGAATCCGTCCATTAAGGTCATTATGATGACGGCTTACGGAGAACTGGACATGATTAAGGAGGCTACCAAGCTAGGCGCATTGATGCATTTTACAAAGCCATTTGACATAGACGAAATGCGGGTAGCGGTCAATATGCATCTTCATAATAAGTCAGTAGATCAATGCAGTTAAAGTGACATTTCCTGTATTGATCCTATTTGGTTATGGTGATTATAACCAGGTTGAGTCTAATTGCTATACGGGCTGGATAAAAATCGTCCCACCGGGACATTTTTTTGTTTATCCTATTTAGTATTTGACTCAGGATGTGTTATAATAAGCCTGTATGTGATGTCGGTTTAAAAACATAGCCAACCAACATTCTTAGGAGGATGAAACCATGCCATTAGTATCTATGACAGACATGTTGAACAAAGCACTTGAAGGAAAATACGCAGTAGGTCAGTACAACATTAACAACTTGGAGTGGACTCAAGCTATTCTTGGTGCCGCTGAACAAGAAAAATCACCAGTAATTCTTGGTGTATCCGAAGGCGCAGCACGTCACATGGGCGGCTTCACTACTGTTGTTAAGATGGTAGAAGGTCTAATTATCGATATGAATATCACAGTTCCTGTAGCTATCCACCTTGACCATGGATCAAGCTTTGATAAATGTAAGGCAGCAATTGATGCTGGATTTACATCCGTAATGATCGACGGTTCCCACCACCCAATCGATGAGAATATTGATATGACTAAAAAAGTCGTTGAATATGCTCATGCTAAAGGTGTTTCCGTAGAAGCAGAAGTAGGTACTGTTGGTGGACAAGAAGACGACGTTATCGGCGGCATCATGTATGCTAAGCTGGATGAGTGCGTTCGTATTGTTAAAGAAACAGGTATCGACACTTTGGCTCCTGCTCTAGGTTCTGTTCATGGTCCTTACCATGGTGAGCCTAACCTCGGATTCAAAGAAATGGAAGAAATCCGTGACGCTACTAACATCCCAATGGTTCTTCATGGTGGTACAGGTATTCCTGAACATGACATCAAGAAAGCTATCTCCCTGGGTACTTCCAAAATTAACGTAAACACTGAGAACCAAATCGTGTTTGCAAAAGTTGTTCGCGAAGTTCTAGCTGCTAAACCGGATGCTTATGATCCACGTACATTCATCGCACCAGGTCGCGACGCAATCAAAGAAACTGTTATCGGTAAAATTCGCGAATTTGGATCCAACAACAAAGCCTAATCATTGTTAGCTTCCGCCATAGGTGGACAAGCAATTTGTAAAGGGCAGGGTTTAGCTCTGCCCAGTTGAATAGTTTGATGAGGAAAGCACACCGCTTAGCCGGTGTCTTTCCATTTTCATCACTAAAAGTCCACAGCACGTATTGCCCGCACAGCTGCAATACACGTAGGGGGAAATTGATAAATCTATGGAAAAATTAATGATTGGCGGTGGACGTCCGCTAGAGGGCGTTGTAACCATCAGTGGAGCAAAGAATAGTGCTATTGCACTTATTCCTGCGGCGATTTTGGCCGAATCTGAAGTTGTTCTTGATAATTTACCGTCCCTTAGTGATGTAGCCGTTTACTCTGAAATCTTGCAAGAGCTTGGCGCAAGTGTATCTTGGTCAGGCAACCAGATGAAAATTGATCCTTCGCGTATTGTATCTATACCTATGCCTAATGGTTCGGTTAAGAAACTTCGAGCCTCATATTATATGATGGGAGCTCTGCTTGGAAGATTCAAAGAAGCGACAATAGGTCTTCCTGGTGGTTGTAATTTCGAACCTCGTCCAATCGATCAGCATATCAAGGGATTCGAGGCACTGGGAGCAACAGTTACAAACGAACATGGTTCTATCCACTTATATGCTGAAGAGCTACGCGGCGCGAAGATTTATTTAGACGTATCAAGCGTAGGTGCCACTATTAACATCATGCTGGCGGCTTCACGTGCCAAAGGCTCCACAATTATTGAAAATGCGGCTAAAGAGCCTGAGATTATAGATGTAGCAACCCTATTGAACTCTATGGGCGCTGTTATTAAAGGCGCTGGTACAGAAACCATCCGAATCGAAGGGGTCTCGGAAATGCACGGCTGCCGTCACTCCATTATTCCCGATCGGATTCAAGCAGGAACTTATATGATTGCCGCTGCGGCTACGCGTGGTAATGTGTTGATAGATAACGTTATTCCTAAGCACTTGGAAGCATTAACGGCCAAGCTTTTAGAGATGGGCGTTGATATTGAAGAGCTTGATGAAAGTATTCGTGTTATAGGTAGAGCTAAATATGAACATGCAGATGTCAAAGCGCTGACCTATCCTGGCTTTCCTACAGATTTACAATCTCCTATGACAAGTATGTTGACGCAGGCAGAAGGTGTTAGTGTTCTTAGTGATTTCGTCTACAGCAACCGTTTTAAGCATGTGCCAGAATTGGTACGAATGGGCGCAAAGATTCGCGTAGAAGGCCGTTCTGCTATTATTGAGGGTGGTAAGCTTAATGCTGCAAAAGTAAAAGCGACCGATCTACGGGCAGGTGCTGCTCTTGTTATTGCTGGGTTGACGGTAGAGGATGGAATCACCGAGGTGACCGGTGTAGAATATATTGACCGTGGTTATGATAATTTAGTGAGTAACCTTCGACAACTAGGTGCTCATGTTTGGCGTGAGAACGAATAAAATTAGGATATCCCGTTTGGAGGGAGGTTTATTTGCTGATTTACCGCATATATCCTTCCAAATTGGGTATTAATATCCTAACGGGCATTTTAATAGACTCATCATTTTGCCTAGTAGATAGACTAGGGCGAACTCATTTAAAAATTGAATAGGTGGTTATTACATGGATCTTCAAATTTCCGATTTGGAAGAAATGAAGCTGACCGAGTTGTATAAGCTGGCCAAGAAATACCAGATTCCTTATTACGGACAGCTGAAGAAACGGGAACTGATCTTTGCGATCCTTCGGGCACAGGCAGAGCAAAGCGGTCTTATGTTTATGGAAGGCGTACTGGAAATTCTACCCGAGGGCTATGGATTTCTAAGGCCGATTAACTATTTGCCCAGCGCTGAAGATATTTATATCTCAGCCTCACAAATTCGGAAGTTTGATCTCAGAAGCGGAGATCTTGTATCTGGGAAATGCCGGACGCCGAAAGAAAATGAACGATATTTTGGCCTGCTTCAAGTCAATGCCGTTAATGGTGAGAACCCTGCTAGCGCAGCGGAGCGACTTCATTTTCCAGCATTAACACCACTTTATCCGCAAGACAAGCTACCGCTTGAAACATCCCCTACTCATTTGTCTACCCGAATAATGGATTTGCTCGCTCCTGTAGGTTTGGGGCAGCGGGGTTTGATTGTAGCACCTCCTAAAGCAGGAAAAACGCTCCTCTTGAAAGAAATTGCCAATAGTATTTCCACTAATAATCCTGAGATTGAGCTCTTTGTATTGCTAATAGATGAACGTCCTGAAGAAGTAACCGATATGCAACGTTCTGTAAAAGGCGAAGTGGTTGCATCGACGTTTGATGAGCTTCCAGAGAATCATATTAAAGTGGCCGAACTTGTGTTGCAAAGGGCTCTTCGTTTAGTTGAGCACAAGAAGGACGTAGTTATTCTTTTAGATAGCATTACCCGTCTGGCGCGTGCGTATAATCTTGTGGTTCCGCCATCTGGACGCACACTTAGCGGAGGGATTGACCCAGCAGCGTTTCATCGACCGAAGCGGTTTTTTGGCTCTGCACGGAATGTGGAAGAGGGCGGTTCACTGACTATTTTAGCAACGGCCTTAATTGATACCGGGTCACGTATGGATGACATTATTTATGAAGAGTTTAAGGGTACCGGTAACATGGAGCTTCATTTGGACCGCAAATTGGCAGAACGCCGTATTTTCCCTGCTATTGATATTCGCCGTTCAGGTACACGCCGGGAAGAAGTACTCTTGAGCAAAGAAGAGCTTGATACGATCTGGGCGATTCGCAAAAACATGAATGAATCCTACGATTTTGTGGAGGGATTCATCAAAAAGCTGCGTGATACAAAGACTAATGCTGAATTCTTAGCCTCCTTTGACGTTGCGGGAGCTAAACAATCACCAAATGGAACTGCAAGCAGCGGAGGAACTTCCAACAGTGGTACAGCTGCTCGTCGCACAACACGGGCGAAGACTTCTTCAGTACCTACAACTTGAGAATTGATAATAAGAGGAGACTAACATGTATTTGGTATATGCCGACGGGCAAGGAAACGTATATGATCATCCTGAACTGTACGGGCTAGCCCGTAGTGGGGATATGATCGTTGAAATACTGGAGGAAGAGTTGATTCCGCTGCCTGAAGGCGCTACTCTTGTGGGCTTGCCTAGTACACGGGCGGTGGGTATGGATCCTGAAACCGGTGAAATGATGTCGCTGCCAGAAGGTTCGCAGGCTGTAGGGGCTTTGTTGCCTCAGGGCTATACTCGCTTGTGTCTTCCTGGCTATGTGAAGACAGACAAGTCTTACAAGCTTCCTCTGTTTGGGTATTCGGCTGTAGTGTGGAAGGATGGCGGGTTCTATGTTGCGGCGGACCCAACTGATAATCCGGAAAAGTGGAATCCACTGAACTGTGATAAACAGGACCTTGAGGTAAGTGTTGGTGAATTAACTGCCAAATATCCTGATAACCGTCTTTATGAGCATCTTTCTAACTGTGCGCTTGGTTATGAATGCCTCACTTCCTCCAATACCTTTTTAGGGCGTTGGGAGGGCGGCGTGCCTGTCTCTTATTCATGTAATGCTGGATGTTTTGGCTGTATTTCTGAGCAACCTGATGATAGTGGTTTTGTATCTCCGCAGACTCGGATGAATTTCCGACCAACCGTCAATGAAATTTCACAAGTTATGCTGGAGCATTTGACGACGCCTGAATCGATAATCAGTTTTGGACAAGGCTGTGAAGGGGAACCTTCTACGCAGGCAAAACTTATTATAGAAGCAATTCGTGAAGTGCGCTCAATTACTGACATGGGCTACATCAATATCAATACCAATGCTGGCTTAAGCGATCATATTCGTGGAATCGTCGATGCTGGGCTGGATTTGATGCGTGTCAGCACGATCAGTGCCCTAGATGATCATTACAATGCTTATTACAAACCGCGTGGCTACACATTGGCTAATGTAGAGAAGTCTTTAAAATATGCAGCCTCGCAAGGTGTATACACATCGATCAACTATCTGATATTCCCTGGAGTGACTGATCGCGAGGAAGAGATTGAAGCGATGGTAGAGTTTGTAAGACGAACGGATCTGAAGCTTATTCAAATGCGTAATCTGAATATTGATCCTGAGAGTTATTTGGAGTTAATCCCCCCTGCTAAGGGTGAAATTCTTGGCATGAAGACGATGCTGGAAATTTTCCGGGATGAATTGCCGGATGTTGTTATTGGTTCCTACACACATGTACCACCGGCAAATATGGCTCGAGTAAAGCAACGGCAACCCAACATCTAATAGAGTGAATGTACCAATGAATTACCAATGAAACATATTGATCAATTGAATTTTTCGTGCTAAAATACCACAGTGTAATCATATAACTCTGGGTCCGCATGAGGCTTAGGGCATGAGAGGTGAAATTCAAAATGCAAGCAGCAATTCAACCAAAGTATAACTTAACTAAGGTAACCTGCGCGTGTGGCAACTCTTTCGAAGCTGGCTCTGTTAAACAAGAGCTTCGTGTTGAAATTTGCTCCAGCTGCCATCCTTTCTTCACTGGCAAGCAGAAGTTCCTGGATGCCGGCGGTCGCGTTGATAAATTCAAGAAGAAATACGGTATCTAATTGGAATAGCCGCTTAGCGGCTTAATGGTTAGATCGAGCCCCCAGCTTTCTCGCTGAGGGGCTCATTTTATGTCTTGGAGTTGATTTTTGTCTGATCGTGAGCTATACTTATCTTCGCCGTGCTAGACGGGGAGGTAGCGGTGCCCTGTAACTCGCAATCCGCTGTAGCGAGGTTGAATTCCTGTTAGAGGTGCTATCGATGTGAGGCCTTGGTTCCTACGGGCTGTGTTGACGGTTGGGTCCTCCGCAATGAGTGCTTATGAACCTGGTCAGGTCCGGAAGGAAGCAGCCATAAGTAAGTTTACTCTTGTGCCGGAGGGTGGCCTAGCCCGAGCAGTCATGTAGGGTTGCCGCTTGGATCGTAGTCATCAATAACAGGTGCACGGTTTATATTTCTGTTTATAACAGCATCTTTGCCACAAGCAAAGATGCTTTTTGTTTTTGGTCAATAGCCGATGAATATAGTATAATAAATTTGCGACAAATGCCGGGAAAGAGGCAGCCTAAGAGAGGGTAATGCATAGTGGAACATATCGCGCTGTACCGTGCTTGGCGGCCGCAGTCGTTTCAAGACATGGTTGGACAACAGCACATTATCCAAACGCTGCAGAACGCAATTCGTGAACAGCGGGTTTCGCATGCCTATCTGTTCAGTGGTCCGCGCGGAACGGGTAAGACAAGTGCTGCTAAAGTCTTAGCGAAAGCGGTCAATTGTGAACGAGGGCCAGGTCCGGAGCCTTGCAACGAGTGTCCTTCCTGCTTGCGAATCACTGCGGGCAATGTGATGGATGTGCAGGAAATAGATGCGGCATCGAACCGGGGTGTAGAAGAAATTCGTGATCTCCGGGATAAGGTGAAATATGCACCTACCGAGGTGCGCCGTAAAGTGTATATTATTGATGAAGTGCATATGCTGACAACAGAAGCATTTAATGCGCTATTAAAGACATTGGAGGAACCGCCGTCACATGCAATGTTTATCCTTGCGACTACGGAACCTCATAAATTACCAGCGACGATCATCTCTCGTTGTCAGCGCTTTGATTTCCGTAGAGTAGCTTTGGAAGAACAGACAGCTCATCTAAGCGCTATCTGTGAGAAGGAAGGGATTACAGCCGATGTTAACGCATTGCAGTATATTGCCCGTCTTTCTGATGGAGGTATGCGTGATGCAGTGAGTTTGCTGGATCAGATTTCATCTTTTACAGATGGCAAAGTTACGTACGAACAAGTGCTTGGGATGACCGGAGGGATACCCTCTGAGCAATTTGCACGTCTTGCAACTGCTATCCTGGAGGGTGATATGGGTCTTCTTCTGGAGCTTGTTGAACAGCTTATGCATGAAGGTAAGAGTGCTGATAAATGTCTAGAGAATCTTATGTATTATTTCCGTGATTTATTGATGATTAAGATGGTACCCGGGGCCGACCAACTGACTGAGCGAGTGCTTAATCCCGCTGAATTTAAAGATATGGCCACCGCATTTTCTCGGGATCGTCTGTTTCAGATCGTTGATACACTTAATAAGTACCTAGGTGAAATGAAGTATGCTACACATCCGCAGACGTTGTTTGAAGTTGCGTTGATGAAGCTTTGTAGCTTGCAGCAAGATGAAGGTGAGACTGTAACAGCTGCTCCGTTAGGTGCATTGCAGCCTGGATCAGGGGCAAATGCACCTGTGGTGCACTCTGGCGAATTGGATCTGCTCAAGAAACAGATTGCTGCGCTGGAGAAAAAGCTGGAACAGGCGTTGCAGTCCGGCGGCGTTTCTGGAGGTGGGCGAGATGGTGCCTCTTCTGCGAAATCGCATCTGGCTCCAAGTTCTGCGCCGAGAATATCTGCAAGCTCCAAAATGCCTCCAAATGTAGATAAGTTCATTGCTGGTAAAGATAGTCCTGATTTTGCAGCTATCTACAAACAGTGGAGTCTTGTCTTGCAAGGGGTAAAAGAGGAGAAAGTAACGGTTCATGCGTGGTTTGTAGACGGTGAGCCTGTATCAGTAATGGACGATGCAGTGCTTGTTGCATTCAAGAACACGATTCATCGCGATACAACGGAGAAGCCGGCCAACAGACAGGTCATTGAGAATGTGTTTGCAGCACGTCTTGGTAAACCTTATAAACTGGTAACTATTATGCAACGCGACTGGAACGAAGCTGCTCAGAAGTCAGTGGGACAGCCTGGCAAAGAAGAATTACGGCTAGAACATGAACATGACACTGCAGAAGCGAAATCTGAACCTTGGATTGATGAGGCTATCCAGCTTTTTGGAGAAGACCTTGTTGTCATAAAAGAGTAATGTAAGCATACTAGCGCAGATAGCGCATCCCAAAGGAGAGATGATGTATGAATAATATGAACCAAATGATGAAGCAAGTTAAGAAAATGCAGGAGCAAATGCTTAAAGCTCAAGAAGAGCTAGGTGGCAAAGTAATTGAGGGCTCATCTGGTGGCGGTGTAGTTACAGTTCAAGTGAATGGTCACAAAAAATTGCTTTCTATTCAAATTAAGCCGGAAGCTGTTGATCCGGAAGATGTTGAAATGCTGCAAGATTTAGTAATTACTGCGGTTAATGATGCTTTGACTCAAGCTGAAGAGCTTGCAAACAATGATATGGGTAAATTTACTGGTGGAATGAAGATCCCAGGTTTGTTCTAATCACTCACTCCACTTTCGTTTAAAGGAGAATAATAAATTTGTATTATCCCGAACCGCTAGCCAAGCTGATCGATGCTTTTACGCGCTTGCCCGGGATTGGGCCTAAGACAGCCGCCCGGTTAGCCTTTCATGTGCTTAACATGAAAGAGGATGACGTCATTGATTTTGCTAAAGCGCTAGTAAGCGTCAAACGTAATCTTCATTATTGCTCTGTCTGCTGTAATATTACGGATACTGACCCGTGTAAGATATGTCAGGACAAAACTAGAGATCCTTCAGTAATCTGTGTGATCCAAGACTCCAAGGATTTGGTGGCAATAGAACGAACCAAAGAGTTTAATGGGTATTATCACGTTCTTCAGGGTGCGATTTCACCTATGGAAGGTATAGGTCCTGATGATATTCGCTTGAAGGAATTATTGACTCGTTTGAGTGATGAAAGAGTAAGTGAGCTTATCATGGCGACCAACCCCAACATTGAGGGTGAGGCAACGGCGATGTATATTTCTCGTCTAGTTCGGCCGTTTGAGATTAAAATCACCAGAATAGCCCATGGCTTGCCTGTTGGTGGCGATCTTGAATACGCCGATGAGGTTACCTTGTCCAAGGCGTTAGAAGGCCGTCGTGAGCTATTCTAGTAGCTCTAAAGTTGTGTTTTTCAAAAGGAGGCCCCTTGGGCTTCCTTTTTTTTGTTCTAAGTTTGTCCCTATCCCGATATGAATGAGAATAACGAGATGTAATTTTGCATCGAAATTATTCTGAGGAGGAATTGGTAATGGGATGGTGGAGCGTGTTGTGGCGGGGCGTAGATAAAGAACAGGGAAGAAGAGAGTCTGAGGGTTGGGAAACGTTATTGGAGGTTCGCAAGGCGCATTCAGAGTGGGAGAGAGCGTACCTAATGTTTGATGAAGCGTTGGGTCAAGATCAAATAGATTACGCTATTTATATTCTGGAGGCGGCAGAGCGTAAATATCAGATACATCTCAAGCATGCAAAAAGCATGGGGTTAAATAGCAGTCAGATGTAGGCACTAGTCAAAAAAATATAAGGAGGATTATTATGCTAAGAATGTTAGCTATAGGAGTACTGGTCTTATCGGTTGTGTTGTTGAGTGTAATTGTGTTCCGAAAAAAACTTGGATTTGGATGGCTTAGTTTATTCGGCGCTCATTTGGTGCTAGCTGCGCTAGCGATATATGTAGTGAATTTCTCGGGGTTGATCACACAGGTTCATATTCCATTAAACCCCGCAACCATAGGCGCAGTAACGATTCTTGGCCTTCCAGGAGTAGTAATGTTAATGGGATTAAGAATAATTTTGTTTTAAAGCTTGACGTGGGTTTGAAAAATATGATACATTAATTCTCGCCCCTTTGGACAAGATGTTGATTAACAACTTGCTGAAACGGTAAGCGAAAAAAAGAAATTAAAAAAAACGCTTGACGAAAACAAAGGTGCTGTGATATATTATAAAGGTCGCTGCTGACAAGCAACGACAACGAAAGATGAGACATTGATCTTTGAAAACTGAACAACGAGTGAGTGGGAAATCACGAAAGTGAAATCCAAATTAGAGAATTAATTTTCTCGTCAGATGTTTCAAAATGAGCATATCGCTCTTTTCAATACTAATTGGAGAGTTTGATCCTGGCTCAGGACGAACGCTGGCGGCGTGCCTAATACATGCAAGTCGAGCGGAGTCATTTTGAAAGCTTGCTTTCAAAATGACTTAGCGGCGGACGGGTGAGTAACACGTAGGCAACCTGCCCCTTAGACTGGGATAACTACCGGAAACGGTAGCTAATACCGGATAATTTCTTTTTTCTCCTGAAGGAAGAATGAAAGACGGAGCAATCTGTCACTGAGGGATGGGCCTGCGGCGCATTAGCTAGTTGGTGGGGTAACGGCCCACCAAGGCGACGATGCGTAGCCGACCTGAGAGGGTGAACGGCCACACTGGGACTGAGACACGGCCCAGACTCCTACGGGAGGCAGCAGTAGGGAATCTTCCGCAATGGACGAAAGTCTGACGGAGCAACGCCGCGTGAGTGATGAAGGTTTTCGGATCGTAAAGCTCTGTTGCCAGGGAAGAACGTCCGGTAGAGTAACTGCTATCGGAGTGACGGTACCTGAGAAGAAAGCCCCGGCTAACTACGTGCCAGCAGCCGCGGTAATACGTAGGGGGCAAGCGTTGTCCGGAATTATTGGGCGTAAAGCGCGCGCAGGCGGTCATTTAAGTCTGGTGTTTAAACCTTGGGCTCAACCTAAGGTCGCACTGGAAACTGGGTGACTTGAGTACAGAAGAGGAAAGTGGAATTCCACGTGTAGCGGTGAAATGCGTAGATATGTGGAGGAACACCAGTGGCGAAGGCGACTTTCTGGGCTGTAACTGACGCTGAGGCGCGAAAGCGTGGGGAGCAAACAGGATTAGATACCCTGGTAGTCCACGCCGTAAACGATGAGTGCTAGGTGTTAGGGGTTTCGATACCCTTGGTGCCGAAGTTAACACAGTAAGCACTCCGCCTGGGGAGTACGGTCGCAAGACTGAAACTCAAAGGAATTGACGGGGACCCGCACAAGCAGTGGAGTATGTGGTTTAATTCGAAGCAACGCGAAGAACCTTACCAGGTCTTGACATCCCTCTGAATCTGCTAGAGATAGCAGCGGCCTTCGGGACAGAGGAGACAGGTGGTGCATGGTTGTCGTCAGCTCGTGTCGTGAGATGTTGGGTTAAGTCCCGCAACGAGCGCAACCCTTAACTTTAGTTGCCAGCAAGTAATGTTGGGCACTCTAGAGTGACTGCCGGTGACAAACCGGAGGAAGGTGGGGATGACGTCAAATCATCATGCCCCTTATGACCTGGGCTACACACGTACTACAATGGCCGGTACAACGGGAAGCGAAGCCGCGAGGTGGAGCCAATCCCATCAAAGCCGGTCTCAGTTCGGATTGCAGGCTGCAACTCGCCTGCATGAAGTCGGAATTGCTAGTAATCGCGGATCAGCATGCCGCGGTGAATACGTTCCCGGGTCTTGTACACACCGCCCGTCACACCACGAGAGTTTACAACACCCGAAGTCGGTGGGGTAACCCGCAAGGGAGCCAGCCGCCGAAGGTGGGGTAGATGATTGGGGTGAAGTCGTAACAAGGTAGCCGTATCGGAAGGTGCGGCTGGATCACCTCCTTTCTATGGAGAATCGTCTTCTGCAATGAAGACATTCAAATCGGAAGTTAAACTTCCACAATAGAACCTTCGGGTTCGAACACTCACTCGTGTTCAGTTTTGAAAGAGCAAGTCTCTTTCGTATGCGTTTGGTGGCGATAGCGGAGGGGTTCCACACGTACCCATCCCGAACACGACCGTTAAGCCCTCCAGCGCCGATGGTACTTGGACCGAAGGGTCCTGGGAGAGTAGGACGCCGCCAAGCGAACAACCACTTTGGTTGATTCATAATATTATATATGTTATATGGGCTTTTAGCTCAGTTGGTTAGAGCGCACCTCTGATAAGGGTGAGGTCGGTGGTTCGAGTCCACCAAGGCCCACCATATAACTTATATCCCTTTATGGGGCCATAGCTCAGCTGGGAGAGCGCCTGCCTTGCAAGCAGGAGGTCAGCGGTTCGATCCCGCTTGGCTCCACCATAATTTTTAAATTCAATACTTTCTTTAACATTGATCCTTGAAAACTGGATACCGAAACGAATTTGCGTTTTAGAACATCTTTTAGCAACTTGTGCAAACAAGTAAATGTTATTAGTGAGATGATTCCAAAAGAGATATCGTATGATATTTTCCTGCGGAAAAATCAAGGTTAAGCTAATAAGAGCACACGGAGGATGCCTAGGCGCCAGGAGCCGACGAAGGACGTGGCGAACAACGAAACTGCCTCGGGGAGCTGTAAGCAAGCTTTGATCCGGGGGTGTCCGAATGGGGAAACCCAGCTGTGGTAATTCGCAGTTACTCACATCTGAATACATAGGGTGTGTAGAGGCAGACCAGGGGAACTGAAACATCTAAGTACCCTGAGGAAGAGAAAACAATAGTGATTCCGTCAGTAGCGGCGAGCGAACGCGGAACAGCCTAAACCTAAGAGCTTGCTCTTAGGGGTTGTGGGACGTCTCACATGGAGTTACAAAGGAATATGGTAGGCGAAGAGGTCTGGAAAGGCCCGCGATAGAGGTAAAAGCCCTGTAACCTAAACTGTGTTCTCTCCGAGACGGATCCCGAGTAGTGCGGGGCACGTGAAACCCCGTATGAATCCAGCAGGACCATCTGCTAAGGCTAAATACTACCTGGCGACCGATAGTGAAACAGTACCGTGAGGGAAAGGTGAAAAGCACCCCGGAAGGGGAGTGAAATAGAACCTGAAACCGTGTGCTTACAAAAAGTCAGAGCCCTATTCATGGGTGATGGCGTGCCTTTTGTAGAATGAACCGGCGAGTTACGTTTAACATGCAAGGTTAAGTCGAGAAGACGGAGCCGCAGCGAAAGCGAGTCTGAATAGGGCGATTGAGTATGTGGACGTAGACCCGAAACCGTGTGATCTACCCCTGTCCAGGGTGAAGGTGCGGTAACACGCACTGGAGGCCCGAACCCACGCACGTTGAAAAGTGCGGGGATGAGGTGGGGGTAGCGGAGAAATTCCAATCGAACTCGGAGATAGCTGGTTCTCCCCGAAATAGCTTTAGGGCTAGCCTCGGTATAAGAGTAGTGGAGGTAGAGCACTGATTGGGTGCGGGGTCCGCAAGGATTACCAAGCTCAGTCAAACTCCGAATGCCATATACTTATTGCCGGGAGTCAGACAGTGAGTGCTAAGATCCATTGTCAAAAGGGAAACAGCCCAGACCATCAGCTAAGGTCCCCAAGTGTGTGTTAAGTGGGAAAGGATGTGGAGTTGCACAGACAACCAGGATGTTGGCTTAGAAGCAGCCACCATTGAAAGAGTGCGTAATAGCTCACTGGTCGAGTGACTCTGCGCCGAAAATGTAACGGGGCTAAACACACCACCGAAGCTATGGCTAGATACGTATGTATCTGGGGTAGGGGAGCGTTGTATGTGGGTTGAAGGTGTACCGTAAGGAGCGCTGGACAGCATACAAGTGAGAATGCCGGTATGAGTAACGAAAAGATCAGTGAGAATCTGATCCGCCGAAAGCCCAAGGTTTCCTGAGGAAGGCTCGTCCGCTCAGGGTAAGTCGGGACCTAAGGCGAGGCCGAAAGGCGTAGTCGAAGGACAACAGTTTGAAATTACTGTACCACCGTAATCCGCTACGAGCGATGGGGTGACGCAGGAGGGTAGTGACGCGGACTGATGGATATGTCCGTCTAAGCAGTGAGGCTGATGTGTAGGCAAATCCGCACATCATTAAGGCTGGGCTGTGATGGGGAGCGAAAATTGTAGTAGCGAAGGTCATGATCTCACACTGCCAAGAAAAGCCTCTAGCCAGGAGAAGGTGCCCGTACCGCAAACCGACACAGGTAGGCGAGAAGAGAATTCTAAGGCGCGCGGAAGAACTCTCGTTAAGGAACTCGGCAAAATGACCCCGTAACTTCGGGAGAAGGGGTGCCCCGGTAGTGTGAATAGCACGAGGGGGCCGCAGTGAAAAGGCCCAAGCGACTGTTTAGCAAAAACACAGGTCTGTGCGAAGCCGCAAGGCGAAGTATACGGGCTGACGCCTGCCCGGTGCTGGAAGGTTAAGGGGAGTGGTTAGGGGTAACCCGAAGCTATGAACCGAAGCCCCAGTAAACGGCGGCCGTAACTATAACGGTCCTAAGGTAGCGAAATTCCTTGTCAGGTAAATTCTGACCCGCACGAATGGCGTAACGACTTGGGCGCTGTCTCAACGAGAGATCCGGTGAAATTTTAATACCTGTGAAGATGCAGGTTACCCGCGACAAGACGGAAAGACCCCATGGAGCTTTACTGCAGCTTGATATTGAATTTGGGTACGATCTGTACAGGATAGGTGGGAGCCGTAGAAATCGGAGCGCAAGCTTCGGTGGAGGCGCCGTTGGGATACCACCCTGATCGTATCTAGGTTCTAACCTAGTGCCCTAATCGGGTACGGGGACCGTGTCAGGCGGGCAGTTTGACTGGGGCGGTCGCCTCCTAAAGAGTAACGGAGGCGTTCCAAGGTTCCCTCAGAATGGTTGGAAATCATTCGAAGAGTGCAAAGGCATAAGGGAGCTTGACTGCGAGACCTACAAGTCGAGCAGGGACGAAAGTCGGACTTAGTGATCCGGTGGTACCGCATGGAAGGGCCATCGCTCAACGGATAAAAGCTACCCTGGGGATAACAGGCTTATCTCCCCCAAGAGTCCACATCGACGGGGAGGTTTGGCACCTCGATGTCGGCTCATCGCATCCTGGGGCTG
This sequence comes from Paenibacillus sp. RS8, assembly GCF_041956825.1. Taxonomy (NCBI): domain Bacteria; kingdom Bacillati; phylum Bacillota; class Bacilli; order Caryophanales; family Paenibacillaceae; genus Paenibacillus; species Paenibacillus sp. RS8. The sequence goes on from NZ_CP168131.1 coordinate 1,674,755, forward strand.
AAGTAGGTCCCAAGGGTTGGGCTGTTCGCCCATTAAAGCGGTACGCGAGCTGGGTTCAGAACGTCGTGAGACAGTTCGGTCCCTATCTGTCGTGGGCGCAGGAAATTTGAGAGGAGCTGTCCTTAGTACGAGAGGACCGGGATGGACGTACCGCTGGTGCACCAGTTGTTCCGCCAGGAGCATGGCTGGGTAGCTACGTACGGACGGGATAAGCGCTGAAAGCATCTAAGCGTGAAGCCCCCCTCAAGATGAGATTTCCCAATTAGTAAGACCCCTTGAAGACGACGAGGTAGATAGGTTGGAGGTGGAAGTGCAGTAATGCATGGAGCTGACCAATACTAATCGGTCGAGGGCTTATCCTATACTTAAAATGCAAATTCAATTCGGATTCAGTTTTCAGGGAGTCAAATTCCTGTTTGGATTGCTGTGGTACTGATATCGTTTGGAGAGATACCCAAGTGGCTATAAGGGGACCCTCTGCTAAGGGGTTAGACTGCGTAAGCGGTGCGTGGGTTCGAATCCCACTCTCTCCGCCATTTTCAATCCATAGCATTTCTAATTATTGTGGCGGTGTAGCTCAGCTGGCTAGAGCGTACGGTTCATACCCGTGAGGTCGGGGGTTCGATCCCCTTCGCCGCTACCATAATACCTGGAGGCTTAGCTCAGCTGGGAGAGCATCTGCCTTACAAGCAGAGGGTCGGGGGTTCGATCCCCTCAGCCTCCACCATTATTACTTTTTTAGAAACACTTTTTACACCGTGCCGGTGTAGCTCAACTGGTAGAGCAACTGACTTGTAATCAGTAGGTTGGGGGTTCAAGTCCTCTCGCCGGCACCATTATTACTAATGCGGAACCGTGGTGTAGTTGGCCTAACATGCCTGCCTGTCACGCAGGAGATCGCGAGTTCGAATCTCGTCGGTTCCGCCATTTTTTCCACAAGATTAGGGTGGGAAGTTTAATACTACCACTTTATTTTTATGTCAATTTAATATGGCTCGATAGCTCAGTCGGTAGAGCAGAGGACTGAAAATCCTCGTGTCGGCGGTTCGAATCCGTCTCGAGCCACTTTTCCCTGGGGGATTAGCGAAGTGGCCAAACGCATCAGACTGTAAATCTGCTCACGTACGTGTTCGGTGGTTCGAATCCATCATCCCCCACCATTTATGAGCCATTAGCTCAGTTGGTAGAGCACCTGACTTTTAATCAGGGTGTCGAAGGTTCGAGTCCTTCATGGCTCATCCCAAACAGAAAGTCATCACCTTATGGTGATGGCTTTTTTTGTGTTTTGAAGTTGTATTATAGTAGCGCGCTAATGTAGCGATTAACATAATATAAGAGAATATGCTAAAATAGGCGAAAAGAGCAAAAGTGGTGGAGCATGGTGACTATGGATAGTGAGACATTGCGGAAAAAATTAGAGCAGCTCACCGGAAAGAGAACCGGAATCAAGCAGTTAGGGAGGCAGCATTCAGCTTCTCTTTTTAGCATGGGATTAGAAGCGCAGGATCAGCTGGTAATCCATGAGGGCCATCTCTGGGCACCTTTGTATGAGAGTGACGGACGTATAACCGCTGTTTGGGTAGAAATGGAAGGACTAAGCTCTCTGGAAGTACAATTGGTCAATTATGCAGTTCGGAATTTTGCTATTGCACTTAAAGCTACAGGGCTTAGAGAAGAAGGCGAAGTGGAGGCGCGGCAGCTTGGCGCCTGGTTAAACACAGAGCTAGAGCAAGAGAAGAATGACACTGAGATTCCGGATGAGATGACCTTAAAGGGGCGTCTGTTCGGTGACATGATTCCATTCCTCCTTAGTAGTGAGATTGCACACAGCCCACAGATAACTTATCGTTCACTGATGAAATTGCTGCGCAGCTATTTTGAGAACGAAATCCTGCTTATTCCTCTTCAAGAAAAGGAATGGTTAATTTTAGCCCGTAAAGAATTGCTTATGGGCGGGGATGATAAGGATGATGAAGAAGAGAGTGTAGATGATCTTCTAGCACAGACTAGTATGGGTTTACATGAGCTGATAGCTAGTGAATGGGTAGGTGTATTCCATTTGGCGGTGGCTCCGGCTATTGTCCCTGTTAAGGGATTAACAGGATCTGTGGCTTTGCTCAGGGAGACGATTGTACTTGGGCGTATTTTTCAAGTAGGAAAGTATATTCATTTACCTTGGGAGCTGCATTTGGAACGTTTGGTTAACAGCATACCTGACGTACGCCGTAAACAGCTGCTTGGACAAATTGGTGATTATTCCTCTGTACTATCAGATAAAGAAATGCTGCTGACCTTAGAGACTTTCTTCGAGATGGACTGTAATGTAAGTGAAACCGCCAAGAAGCTATATATCCATCGTAATACGCTGCTATACCGTCTGGATAAGATAAAACAAGAGACTGGGGCAGATGTAAGAAGCTTTGGGGACGCTGCTATTGTGAAGCTTACTATGCTTTTGTATAAAGTGACGAAAAGGAAATAGGTTTTTTGTGAACCTTACAAATAGCCATCGTGTCCTGACTGGGGTAATATAAATGTACAAGGAAACAGAATTTTTATTTTAACTAATTAATAATTAACTCGAGGGGGAAATACAATGGCAGGCGTACGTTTAGAGCATATTTTCAAAAAATACCCGGGTTCAGATAAAGCGACAGTAATCGATATCAATCTTGATATTAAAGATAAGGAATTTCTAGTATTGGTTGGACCTTCCGGTTGCGGTAAATCCACAACTTTGCGTATGATCGCTGGTTTGGAAGAAATCTCTGAAGGTAAAATGTACATTGGCGATCGTGTAGTTAACGACGTTGCACCTAAAGACCGCGATATCGCGATGGTATTCCAATCCTACGCCCTGTATCCGCATATGAGCGTATACCAAAACATGGCTTTCGGTTTGAAACTTCGTAAAGTGAAGAAGGATGAAATCGACAAGAAAGTTCGCGAAGCTGCTAAAATTCTCGATATCGAGCATTTGCTAGATCGTAAACCAAAAGCGCTTTCCGGTGGTCAACGCCAACGTGTCGCTTTGGGACGCGCTATCGTACGTGATCCACAAGTCTTCTTGATGGATGAGCCTCTTTCCAACTTGGATGCTAAACTTCGTGGTCAAATGCGTGCTGAAATCACTAAACTGGTTAAACGCCTTGAAACCACTTGTATCTACGTAACGCATGACCAAACAGAAGCTATGACAATGGGTGATCGCATCGTAGTTATGTATGATGGTATCATTCAACAAGCAGCTTCCCCTGAAGAGTTGTACAATGAACCTACAAACTTGTTCGTAGCTGGATTTATCGGATCCCCTACAATGAACTTTATCAATGGTACTTTGTCTGAAGTAAGCGGTTCTATCCGTTTCCGTGCTGAGAACCTTGATGTTGAAGTACCAGGCGGAAAAGCACAAATCATCCGCAACAAAGGTTACATCGGTAAAGAAGTAATCATGGGCGTTCGTCCAGAAGATATCCATGAAGAGCCAGTATTCTTGGAAGCTTCCCCGAACACAATCTTTACTTCATTGGTTGATGTTACTGAAAACCTTGGTCATGAAATGCTCCTTTACTTGAGCGGCCTTGGTAAATCTACTGTAATCGCTCGTGTAGATGGACGTTCCACTACTCGCGAAGGCAGCAAGCCAAAATTGGCTATCGACATGAACAAAATTCACTTCTTTGATAAAGAATCCGAAGCTAACATTTTGTTGGGATAAGATTGTAAAGATCTTTTCTCTCTTGATAAAGCCACCCGAAAGGGTGGCTTTATTGTTTAGATGGACCCTATTTGGTTAGGCGCTAAGATTGCATTCATAGGCGTTATCAATTAAGATAGCAGGAGAATTACCTCCGGAATGTAATGAGATCGCTGCCAACCGGACGCAGTAAGCGGACAAATACCGCAGGTGACGAAAGGACGAACTTACATGGCTAAGAAAGTAAAAGTATCTGAATTGGTACAGCATTTTCAATTAGAGGTTATTTCCGGCCAGGAAGGTCTAAAGAGACCCATTACGGTCGATGACCTGAATCGCCCTGGACTAGAGATTGCTGGTTATTTTGAATATTATCCAGAAGAACGTGTTCAATTGCTAGGCAAAACAGAACTCGCTTTTTTCTCCATGCTGCCTGAAGCTGAGCGGAAAAGTCGACTTCGTGGAATTTGTAATGACAACACACCTTGTATTGTAATTACACGTGGTTTGGATGTGCCTCAGGAGTTAATTGACATAAGTAATGAAAAGGCCCTTCCTGTGCTTCGGAGCTCCATGGCTACGACTATTTTCTCCAGCCGATTGACGAGCTTCTTAGAGGGAAAATTAGCCCCTACAGCAACGATCCATGGCGTACTTTGTGATGTATATGGTGTAGGTATGCTAATCACGGGTAGTAGTGGGATTGGTAAAAGTGAAACAGCACTTGAACTTGTAAAACGCGGACATCGCTTGATTGCTGATGATGCCGTAGAAATCCGTCAGACTTCAGATAACCAGCTGCATGGTACAGCACCTGAGTTAATCCGTCATTTACTGGAGATCCGTGGAGTAGGTATCATTAATGTAATGACACTTTTTGGTGCGGGTGCCATTCGTAATCATAAACGGATTACACTTGTTGTTAGATTGGAAGCTTGGCAGCAAGACAAGCAATATGACCGGCTTGGACTCGACGAGGAAACGACACGGATTATCGACACCGATGTTCCACTTGTAACGATTCCTGTACGCCCAGGACGTAACCTTGCTGTTATTATTGAGGTTGCAGCGATGAACTATCGCCTGAAACAAATGGGCTTTAATGCAGCCCTGCAGTTTACGAATAAGTTAACTGCGACCATATCTGAAGATATGGATGATCTCGATTAGGAGTGTGAGAGAATGTTCCCATTAGCACTAAATCCTATTGTCTTCTCAATTGGATCACTGCAAGTACACTGGTATGGATTAATACTAGGTTTCGGTGCACTCGCGGGGTTATATCTTGCGATCCGCGAGGGCAAACGGTTTGGTATCCCACAAGAATTCTTTATGGATATGCTGCTGCTAGGTGTGCCCTCAGCCATTATCGGGGCACGAATTTATTTTGTAGCATTTAAATGGGAGGATTATAAGGATAATTTAATAGATGTCTTTAAGATCTGGAACGGTGGCATTGCCATTTACGGTGCATTAATTGGAGCCATTATTTGTGGAATTATATATTTCCGCTATAAAGGCTACCCCTTCTGGCGTATCGTTGACATATGTGCACCCGGACTACTTGCGGGTCAAATGATTGGACGCTGGGGGAACTTTGTCAACCAAGAGGCATACGGCAGCGTGGTTGAAGAGTCTTTTTTACGGGATAAACTGCATTTACCTGACTTCATTGTGAACCAAATGTACATAGGGGATGCTTTTCATCATCCAACCTTCCTATATGAATCTCTTTGGAGCTTACTGGGCATCGCACTTCTCATGGTCCTCCGTCGACAAAAATTTGTGCGTGCCGGTGAGATCTTCATGTCTTACTTTATATGGTATTCCATCGGTCGTTTCTTCATAGAAGCCATACGTACGGACAGCTTGGCGTTTAATGGAAGTGCAGGCTTGGCATCCTTTATGAACGGATTGTGGAAACCGATGGAATGGCTAGGTTTTGAACAAGGATACTTGGACCCAAGCTATGGAAATATCCGTATTTCTCAGCTACTTGCTCTACTGATCATCGTTGCAGCTATACTGCTTATCATTATTCGTAGGGTCACCGGAGAGCCTAAAGCACATTATTCTGATCCTATCGTATGTACTAAACCGATCAAAGCAGATACCGTAGTGCCAGAAAGTGCAGTAAATACACCGCAGAAAGCTCGTCATGGGGCACAACCTGAACAAGGACAGCCTGCGGATGGAGATAAGAAGGAGCAGTAAAGCTTATGATAGAATGCGTTCTTTTTGATCTGGATGGAACGATTGTCGATACGAATGAACTAATTATTAGTTCGTTTATGTACGCGCTGAAGGACAATGGTCTGGCTCCACTCACCAGGGAAGAGATTATTCCGCATATGGGCACGACCCTTCAGCAACAGATGAGAGTCTTCTCTGGACTTGAGGATGTAAGTGGTGCGCTAGAAAGATCCTACCGTTCTTATAATTATGAACATCACGATGAGTTAGTACGTCCCTTTCCTCAGGTGAATGAGACGATGGAGGAGCTCTTACGTCGTGGGATTAAAATGGGAATTGTAACCACAAAAATTCGTCCAACAACGATTAAATCGCTTGAGATGTTTGATTTGCTAAAGTACATGGATACGATTGTGACGGTGAACGATGTTACTGAACCAAAGCCACATCCAGAGCCTGTTCTGACAGCAGTCAATAACCTTGGTGTTGATCCTCGTAAAACGCTTATGGTGGGTGACAGTACGGTTGATATTCAGTCAGCAAAAGCTGCTGGTGTATATGCGGCTGGCGTATCGTGGTCATTAAAAGGCGAAGAGACTCTCCGCAAGTATGATCCCGACTATATCATCCATAACATGAAGGATATTATAGAAATTGTGGAACGAGGAACGAGTGAATCGTGAGAAACGTAACCCGATATCCTGTAGAAGGTCATAACTCACTTTGGTACATTTACCGTACGGTCAGCCCATGGAAGGGTGTCCGCAACTTTATTTTTATTCAAATCGCACGTTATTGCCCAATTCTACCGTTAAAGAATTGGATCTATCGTCGGATTCTCGGTATGAAGGTTGGGAAGCATACCTCCTTCGGTCTGATGGCGATGGTGGATGTGTTTTTTCCGGAAAAAATAACGGTGGGTGAGAACTCTATTATCGGTTATAACACGACGATTCTGGCGCATGAGTATCTAATCAAGGAATATCGGCTAGGCGAAGTAGTGATTGGTGAAAATGTATTGATCGGCGCGAATACAACGATTCTTCCCGGTGTGACCATCGGTGATTGGGCAGTTATTGCCGCAGGATCAGTAGTACACAAGGATGTGGCAGCCGGCTCTTTTGTCGGAGGCAATCCGCTGCGAGAGCTGCGCCCATCTTCATCGGAAGATTCCTCGGAACAAGTGTAAAAGATGCTTCGTAAACCCTGCAGTTTCATATTGCGTTTTTTTAGCGCAGGATCTGCAGGGTTTCTTGCGTCTTGGAGAAACTTATTAAGGAAACTTTAAGATCTTCTTAAGTTTTTCAAACAGATGCATTCGATATAATAATCGTTAGTGATAAGGCGAATCCCACGCTAGGCATTCAGCTTCTAATATCAGAATGTAAAATCAGCAGGTGCAGGCTTCCTGATATTTCAGTTTCAACATTCCGCTTAGCGTCTCTATGAACAACCATCATAGTAGAGAAGAGGAATAGAACATGAACACTGCGAGACAGGAAAGACTGCCCCAACTGGATATTTTCAGAGCATTAGCTATATTAGGTGTATTGCATGTGCATTCCTCATCTTTTGCTGCTGGAGAGCAGGCACTGCATTCTCCTTATTATTACTGGCTGAACTGGATGAACATTTTCTTTAAATTCGGCACGCCTTCATTTATTTTCCTTAGCAGCTTCGTATTGTTTTATAATTATTATGGTCGTCCTGTGACACGCAGCTTGATCATTAATTTCTATCGTCGTCGATTAAAGTATATTTTACTGCCCTATTTTCTAGCTTCTGTAGGGTACTATGCACTAACCTTATATGTGAACGGACGATTGACGCAGAACCTCGGAGACAACTTGTTAAGCTTTTCTAGAGCGTTATTCTCGGGTTCAGCCTATGCTCATCTGTATTTTGTGTTTATTAGTATTCAGTTTTATGTGCTTTTTCCAGTGCTGCTTAAGCTGTTGCAGAGCTCCCGATTCTTAGTACGATGGGCGGTTCCGCTCGGGTTTGCTCTTCAGTGGGGGTTTATTTTCTGGAATAAGTACGAACTGCACATTGTTGAAAAAGGGAGCTTGGCGATCTCCTATTTAGCTTATTATATGATGGGTGCTTATATTGCCATTCACTTTGAGAAGGTGAAGCAATGGCTGATAAAGCCATGGACAGAGCTGCCTGCTAAGCAAAAGGGATGGACTGCCCTATTAGTGAGCTTGTGGTTAATTGCAGCCTTTATCCATGTGCAGCTATGGTATGTGGCCCGCCATTTTGGGGTGTGGACGGATTCGCTGTGGTACGAGCTGTTATGGAATGTCCATACGATATTGTCAGCGTTGGTGCTGCTGTATGCTGCATTTTTGATCCACCGTAGGGCTCCACGCAGGATGGTCGCTTTTTTGACTCGTCTGGGTGAGCTGTCATTTGCAATTTATTTGATTCATCCGCTATTGCTGGCGATATATCGCAGGTTCCGATATCATATTCCCCTAGAGTCGCTAACTTATGTTTTCTTTATCTATGGAGGACTTGCGTTTGCGCTGGGAGGAAGCTGGTTCATGGTGCAGTTTGCTTTTCGCCGAATTCCTAAGTTATGGATCTTCTTAGGGAGTGTTCCTCGGTCTTTAGAGTCTAGTTCCAAGGTAAAGTCAGGACATGCCTCTGATGAGATGAGGAAGGTTAATACTTGATTAAGGCATCATTTGGATGCGGAGCTTAACAGGAGGAAAGATCATGAAACAAAAAGAAAGAATTCCGCAGCTGGATATTTTCCGCGCGATTGCTATTTTTGCAGTGCTAGCTATTCATGCGACTTCGCGAACGTTGGCGGAGACATTAGGTACAAACATGTTTCATCCGTTCTTATTTATTAATAAATTCAGCCAGTTCGCCGTACCTTCATTCATATTTTTAAGTGGGTTCGTGCTGTTCTATAACTATATTGATCGTCCACTGGGCGGAAAGACGCTGGGGAAGTTCTACAGTAGAAGGCTGCTTTATATTATTGTGCCCTATGTGCTATTCTCGCTGCTATATTTCGCTTTAAAAATGACGGCCGGTCATACATGGAGCTTACCTCCAGGGGAGATGACTTCTAAGCTTTGGAAGTATTTATGGACAGGAACGGCATATACGCATTTGTATTACATTATTATCATTATTCAGTTCTACGTATTATTTCCGCTTATTCTGTGGTGTCTGCAAAAGGTTCGCCGTCTGGCGGCTTGGGCGCCGCTAATCGGATTAATTCTACAATGGGGTTTCGTACTACTGAATAAATACATGACTAATAACGGGTATTGGCAGTTGTCCAAAGGCAGTCTGGCAATCACTTATTTCTCGTATTTCTTGCTGGGTGCTGGGATTGCAGTATATTATTCTTCTCTGAAAAAATGGCTGGTGCCTTCACGTGAAGGCTGGCGCACTGGTAAAGGTCCGGTATGGATTACATTGTGGTTGTTATGGATCGTAGCAGGGGTTGTTCATGTTGAGCTATGGTTTAACAACTATACGAAGAAAACAGTCATTAATAGTTTATGGTATGAGGGATTCTCTAACCTCCATGCGCTGCTCTCTTGCTTGGTGCTGCTGCAAGTATCCTTCTTACTGTACGGAGCGGGCCGAAGCTTGCTTACAAGATTGTTGTTATCTGCCGGAGCCTGCTCTTTCGGAATCTATCTGCTTCACCCTTTACTGCTATTTTTCTATAGAAAAATACCGTTTCACGGGGGTTCTCTTGCCTATACCGCAGCAATTGCTGGGGGTTGGCTCTTTGCATTGTTAGGTTCATGGCTGGTAGTGGCTGTAGCCTTCCGATATCTTAAATCAGCTTGGATCATTTTCGGATCGGGTCCACAAAAAGCGAAAACGAATTCCAAAGGTGCGTAACTAAGTTATGCATTAATGGTAATAAAGAAAGCGTCGGTATTCCACCATTGGGTGGATTGACCGGCGCTTTTTAATTTATTATATTTGCCGCTGAAATTCTGCAATGGCTTGATACTGGCTTTCAAGACTACGGTAAACAGAAATATAAATCGGTAGCAGCTGTTTGTATATTTTGGTATGTTCATCTATTGGATCATGCTTATAGGTTGAACCGATCATGTCAAACACCACATCAAAAGAATCGACTCGACCTGTTGCATAAAGGCCAAGTACAACCGCCCCGAGGCAGGAGCTCTCGATACTCTCCGGAATGACAACCTCCTGATCAAAGATATCAGCCATCATCTGCCGCCACACCGAGGAGCGGGCGAAGCCGCCTGTGGCTAGGATTCTGCTTGGGCGTCCGATTTGCTCTTCCATAGCAAGAAGCACCATATACATATTGAAGATTACGCCCTCAAGTACTGACCGAATCATATGTTCTTTATGGTGATTCATAGATAGGCCAAAGAAGGAGCCGCGGGCATCCGGATTCCACAGTGGTGCCCGTTCACCAGTTAAGTAGGGATGGAACAGAAGCCCACCGCTGCCTGGTGGAACCTGTTCCGCGATGCGGGTCAGCACCTCATAAGGGTCAATGCCAAGACGTTTGGCGGTTTCGACTTCGGAGGCGGCGAACTCATCCCGTACCCAACGGAACAGCATACCGCCATTATTAACCGGTCCTCCGACCACCCAATGATTTGGAGTAAGATTATAACAGAAGGTCCGTCCTTTGGGATCGGTGAGCGGGTGATCCACTACGGTACGTATTGCTCCGCTGGTTCCAATCGTAGCGGCCACTACACCTGGTTCAATGGCACCTACGCCGAGGTTGGATAAGACGCCGTCACTGGCTCCAACAACAAATGGGGTTGTAGGGAGCAGTAAAAGCTGCTCTGCCAGACCGGGAAGCAGTCCATGCATAATCTGCGTGGTGGGAACAAGCCGCGAGAGCTGATCCGCTGTGATATGGGCAATCTCTAAAGCTTCTTTATCCCATTCTAGATTCTCCAGATTGAGCATGCCTGTGCAAGAGGCAATGGAATGATCAATGATGTATTCGCCAAACAGTCTTGCGAATATGTATTCTTTTATGGAAATAAATTTATAGGTTTGGTGGAATACGTCAGGCTGCTCTTCGCGAAGCCACATTAGCTTGGTGATCGGAGACATGGGGTGTATAGGTGTTCCTGTACGCAGATACAATTCATGGCCGTTTAGCTCCTCCTTTAAACGAAGTGCGCATCCGGCGCTGCGATTATCGGCCCATGTGATGCAGGCAGTTAGGGCTTTACCCAGTTTATCAACTGCAATGACACTGTGCATGGCTGAGCTGAAGGAGACGAATAGGATTGCATCCGCAGAGACACCGCTTTGCCGCATAACAGCAGAGATAGTATGGAAAACTGCATTCAGGATTTGCTCTGGGTCTTGCTCCGCTATTGAGGGTAAGGGCTGATGTAAAGGATATCCTACATTAGCTTGTGCAACTATGGCTCCTTTTTCCTCGAAGAGAACTGCCTTGGTACTCGTAGTTCCGATATCAACGCCAATCATATAGGATTTAGTCACGCATTAGCCCTTCTTTCTAGTTGTGGGTAGATTTTTAGAACACAAATTACAGAATTATGAAGTACAATCATATTAGCTCATTATAGTATTGGATAAACGTGGAGGCAAAATAAAGGGATTCCCAAGTTTTGGTTCGAAGTACATAAGTGTTTAATTTAGACAAGCTTAAGCATACAAGCATTTGAAATGAAGTTATAGGCTTTACCTCGTTTGATTGACGAAAAAGCAGTGAACATGATACGATATTGAAAATACTTTAATTTGCTACCACTTTACCATAGTAAAGTAAAAATAAACAGTATCTAATGATAACTGACGAGGTGAACAATGAAGATGTCCAAACCAAAGGGATTTGAGAAGCCGTCTGGCGTTCGGGACTATCTGCCCCGGGCCGTAACAAAATTACGCAAAATTGAGAATGATGTCCTGCATTGTATGAGTCGCTGGGGTTATCAGCAAATGATGACTCCGACGCTAGAATATTACGATACGGTTGGCGTGGCTAGCTCAACGTCCGACCAAAAGCTTTATAAATTGCTCAACAATCGTGGTCAGGCGCTAGTGCTTCGTTCTGAAATGACTGCTCCAGTTGCCCGTGTTGTTGCATCTTTATTGAAGGATGAGCCATTACCATTGCGGTTATCCTATCACGCTAATGTCTTCCGTGCCATAGAGGAAGAAGCAGGGCGGGAAGCGGAGTTCTTCCAGACAGGGGTCGAGCTGGTAGGTGATGACTCACCTGAGGCTGATGCTGAAGTAGTAGCGCTCGCGATTTCATCGTTGCAGGCTGCGGGTGTGAAGTCTTTTAAAATCGCTATGGGGCATGTCGGTTTTCTGAATGGTTTATTTCAAGAGGCACTTCCAGAATTACCGGAGGTTCAAGAGGAGCTGAAGAGTCATTTGCTGGGCCGTGACTATGTCTCTTTCCGTGAGACCTTACGGAGACTGGATCTGACGGAAGCTCAGAAGAATGAACTGGATGGATTGCTGCGTTTACGTGGGGGTAAGGAGATCTGTGGACAGGCACTAGAGCTTAGCAGTCATCCGCTTGCCCGTCATTCGATAGACCATTTGTGTAAGGTATGGGAGGTACTAGTCTCTTACGGGGTATCACAGCATGTACTGATTGATCTGACGATGATCGGGGACTTTTCCTATTATACAGGTATGACATTTGAAGGGTATGCAGCAGAATTAGGATTTCCGGTATGCAGTGGAGGTAGATATGACAATCTGCTGCAGCAGTTTGGCCGTCCGATCCCATCCACAGGGTTTTCTTTAAAAACAAATCGAATTCTCGATGGTGTGACCGGCTCAAACGAAGAGGAAGAGCTACCCATCTTAATCCAATATGATGCTACTCGCAGAAAAGAAGGTCTGGAAGAGGCAACACGCTTGCGGTCGGAAGGTCACGCAGTAGTGACTAGATTGGCAGCAGGACCAGAAGAGCTTGAAACGGTGAAGCGTTTGGATACGGACACAGTCGAAGCAGAGGGTGTGCGGTACGGAGAAATTTATACCTTTGTGTCTTTTATAAGTGAGCATGGCTGAGATATCGCTAGTAAGAATGAGCGATTAAGATAAATTTTGCATGGAGATGGAAAAGGAGGCAACTTAACGATGGCACAGATTTTGAAGGTCGCTATGCCCAAAGGTCGGATTTATGAAAAGGCTGCTGAGCTGTTCCGCCAGGCAGGTCTCCCGATTCCACCAGATGGTGAGGCATCCCGCAAGCTTGTTATTCCACTGCCTGAGGCAGGGATGGAGTTTATATTAGCGAAACCAGTAGATGTACCTACATATGTAGAATATGGTGTGGCGGATATTGGAATCGTGGGCAAGGACGTATTGCTGGAGGAAGATCGTGATGTATATGAGCTGCTTGATCTTGGCATTGCTCGATGCCGGATGTCGATCATTGGATTGCCGAACTGGCAGCCGGGAATTCAGCAGCGTGTGGCGACGAAATATCCGAATGTAGCATCAAAGTATTTCCGGGAACAGGGACAACAGGTCGAGGTTGTGAAACTAAATGGTTCAATTGAGCTTGCGCCGCTGATTGGTCTCGCTGATCGTATCGTGGATATGGTAGAAACCGGGCAAACGCTGCGGGATAATGGGTTAATTGAAATGAAGAGCATATTCGAAATTACGAGCCGCCTTGTGGCGAATCGTGTGAGCTATCGGATGAAAAATGAAGAGATACAGCAGCTGTGTGATCGACTGCAGGCGGTTATAGGGGAACCTAATTTGCGGTAGGTGGCAAGAGACGTTAAGGGGTAAAGGGAGGAACCAGCGATGAAGGTTGTATCGAGCAAGGATTTTAAGCTAGAGCGAGAAGTAGAGTATGGAACACCGGAGCAAAATAAGGCGGTAAAGGAAATTGTGGCCGCTATTAAAAAAGAAGGAGACACGGCGCTTCTTCGCTACACGGAGCAATTTGACGGTGTTGCGCTTACGCCTAATCAGCTACGGGTAACCCCGGAAGAGCTTCAGGCGGCATATGGTCGAGTAGAAGAATCTTTCGTATCCGCTATTCAAGCGGCCGCAGCAAATATCCGGGCTTTTCATGCTAGACAGAAACGGAATTCGTGGATGGACTTGCAGCCTGATGGTACGATTCTGGGGCAGATTATTCGTCCGCTGAAGCGGGTAGGGGTATATGTTCCTGGCGGCAAGGCAGCTTATCCTTCCTCGGTGCTGATGAACGTGATCCCTGCGCAGATCGCGGGCGTGCCGGAGATCGTTATGGTAACCCCGCCATCCACCGGCGGCAAAGAAGGAATTGATCCTTACATCCTGGTCGCTGCCGCAGAAGCAGGTGTGAATGAAATCTACCGTGTGGGCGGAGCGCAGGCGGTAGCTGCTTTGGCTTTTGGGACGGAGAGCATAGCACCGGTAGATAAGATATGTGGACCCGGCAATATATACGTTGCGCTGGCGAAACGCGAGGTATATGGCGCCGTGGACATCGACAGTATCGCGGGACCAAGCGAGATTGTCGTGCTCGCAGATGAGACCGCTGAGCCGGCCTATGTCGCAGCGGATCTGCTCTCGCAGGCCGAGCATGACGAGATGGCCTCAGCGATTCTGGTTACGCCATCGCAGAGCTTGGCGGATAGTGTGGCAGCCGAAGTGGAGCGTCAGCTACAGGAGCTGCCCCGTCAGGCGATCGCCCGTTCATCAGTAGAGAACTACGGCGCGATCATTGTTGTGGAATCTATGGAGGAGGGAATCTCCGTAGTGAATCGTTTGGCGCCAGAGCATCTAGAGATTGTTGTCGAGGATCCGATGGGTCTTGTGGGCAGCATCGAGAATGCTGGAGCGATCTTCTTGGGAGCATATAGCTCCGAGCCCGTGGGCGATTATTTTGCCGGACCAAATCATATTATTCCGACCAATGGTACAGCACGGTTCTCGTCACCAGTGGACGTGGATGATTTTATAAAGAAATCAAGTCTGATCTATTACAGTAAGGAAGCCCTCCTTCGAGATGGGAAGACCATTATAGAGCTGGCACGTCGCGAAGGCTTAGAAGGTCACGCACGAGCTATTGAGATTCGATTAGAGAATGAAGGAAAAGGTGGAGACGGATATGGAGAACAATAATGAACAGGCCTTGCGCCAGTCGGGGCTAAGCCGTAAAACAAACGAGACGGATATCAAGCTGTCTCTTAACGTAGATGGAAGTGGAGTTTCCGAGCTGGAGACGGATGTTCCTTTTTTGAATCATATGCTGGATTTGTTTACGAAGCACGGTCAGTTTGATCTATCTGTACAGGCCCGTGGAGATATCGAAATTGATGATCACCACACGGTTGAAGACATTGGGATCTGCCTAGGTCAAGCATTGTACGAAGCACTAGGTGATAAAAAAGGAATCAAACGTTATGCGAGTGTTTTTGTACCGATGGATGAGGCGTTGGCACAGGTTGTAATCGATATTAGCAATCGGCCGCACTTTGAATATCGCGCAACGTATCCTTCACAGCAGGTGGGCAGCTTTTCGACGGAGCTTGTTCAGGAGTTCTTATGGAAGTTCGCACTGGAAGCTCGGATTACGCTGCATGTGATCGTACACTACGGTTCTAACACACATCACATGATTGAGGCTGTATTCAAGGCTCTCGGACGTGCGCTCGATGAAGCGACACTGATTGACCCGCGTGTGAAGGGTGTGCCTTCTACGAAGGGAGTGCTGTAGCATGACTGTTGCAATCGTCGATTATGGCATGGGCAACCTGCACAGTGTGAGCAAGGCGGTAGAACGTCTCGGTTATGGGTGTGTTGTGACAGGGGATGCCGAGCAAATTCTCGCTGCTGATAGTGTCATTCTGCCAGGTGTCGGTGCATTTGGCGATGCGATGGAGCAGCTGCGGGAAAGCGGTTTGGATCTAGTGGTCAAACAGGTAGCAGCCGGAACCCAGCCGCTGCTTGGCATTTGTCTTGGCATGCAGCTGCTATTTAGCAGCGGTGAAGAGCATGGCAGCCATGAGGGACTTGATATTCTCTCAGGTTCGGTGGTGAGGTTCGCTCCTAGAGATGGCTATAAAGTACCGCATATGGGATGGAACAAGCTGAGTTTTACACAACCTCAAAGCCAGTTGTTTGATGGTCTTGATGAGGGGCATGTGTATTTCGTTCACTCTTATCACGCGATTGTAGCGAAAGAGAGCGATTTGCTGGCTGTCACCGATTATGGTTACCCAGTCACAGCTATAGTGGGGCAAGATAATGTGTTCGGCATGCAGTTCCATCCGGAGAAAAGCGGGGAGCTGGGCATCAAGCTGCTGGGTAATTTTTTGAAATATAAGAAAGTATAAGTTTCACAATACACTTTATCCTTATTAGGACGGCGAAGGCGTTTATACTTGAAGCTTAAGGGAGAGCGGGCGTAAGCTGCGCTATAAATATAATGTAACGAAAGTGGGGAGCGCTAAATGTCTTCTTTTATTGTATATCCGGCGATTGATATCCGGGATGGAAAATGTGTCAGGCTGCAACAAGGGGATTACAGTCAGGAAACGATATACAATGATAGTCCACTGGAGGTGGCAAAATCATGGGAAGAGCAAGGCGGAAAGTTCATTCATTTGGTGGACTTGGACGGTGCGAAAGCAGGTCATCCTGTGAATGATGCGATTATCGGCGCTATTGCTGCTAATGCTAATGTGCCTGTTCAAGTGGGCGGTGGCCTTCGTAATCTTGCGGACGTGGAAAAATTGCTCGGACTTGGCGTTAGCCGCGTTATTATCGGCACTGCTGCAATTAATGACCATGCTTTTACCGAAGCGGTATTGGCCAAATACGGTGATAAAGTAGCTATCGGCATTGATGCGCGCAACGGGTTTGTTGCGACACACGGCTGGTTGAACACCTCTGAAGTACGGGCCGAGGATCTTGCTAAGGAACTGGCTGCAAAAGGAGCGGAAACGTTCATTTACACCGATATCTCCCGCGATGGGATGATGCAGGGTCCGAACGTGGAGGGCATTGTGTCCATGGCGAAGGTCAGCGGTAAAACGGTGATCGCTTCCGGCGGAGTCACCAGTCTTGATGATCTGTTACGTCTAAACGTGCATAGCGGTAGCGGTGTGGGTGGAGCTATAGTTGGCAAGGCGTTGTACACGGGCAATATCGATCTTTCCAAAGCTTTGCAGGCGCTCGGGCAGAAGTAGTACTGGATGTGTGACGTTAGATGACGAACCTGACTAATTAACTCCGTTCTTACTCTGTGAAAAGTCTCATTTAGGGGTGCTGGTTGCATTTTGTGCAATAGAAAGCTGCTTAAAGAAGCTGAAAGCTTATCTGACTGCACTTTGTACAATCCAAACAGTTCAAAGCTCTTATTTTTGTGGATTTCTCGGGAATCTATTGCACGAAATGCAACAGACGGCACAATTAGATTGTTTGAGGTCGATTCTATTGTACAGAATGCAATAGAACGTTGAACTAGGCTTATAGTCACCAGCTACCGAGTGACTAAGTTGGTAGAACGGGACAGTACTCCTCAGATGGATGATATAAGTGTACTTCATACAACTATTATTCCAGTTAAGAGCGTGTTTGCTAATTTAATTGTATTTCGTGCAGCTATAAATGAGAGTTGAGCTTATATCTAAGCTCATTCCCGGATTTAATTGTACGAAATGCAGTTAAACGCCTGGTTTGCTGTACGGACGATGAAATAACTGCACGTTGTGCAACTAAATGAGTCGATTATTTCATGAGCGCGAGCCCACAGGCTGCCTCTAAGGTTGTGGTCTTGCAATTGTCGCGAGTCCGTCGACCTGCTAGGAGCAAGAGTCGTGGAAACATAGTGATTATAGGGTGAGTATTGAAGTTGGTCTCGCTTATGCCAACAATCCGGATGTCCAGAGGGCCGTAGACTTTGGTGCCCCCTTGGCTAAGGTGGATCGAAATGATTTAGGAAACACATGGAAAGGAGGAACATCTAATGTTAGCAAAACGTATCATCCCCTGTCTTGACGTTAAGGATGGACGGGTAGTCAAAGGCGTTAACTTTGTGAATTTGCGTGATGCCGGAGATCCGGTAGAATTGGCGGCGCTGTATGACCGTGAAGGCGCGGATGAACTGGTGTTTCTCGACATTTCTGCTTCTGTAGAAGGTCGGGCGACTATGATTGAAGTAGTGCGGCAGACCGCAGGTGAAATCGCCATTCCTTTCACAGTGGGTGGAGGGATCTCTACACCTGATGATATGAAGCGGATCCTTCGTGCAGGTGCAGACAAAATCGGTATTAATACGGCAGCAATTACTAATCCACAGTTAATTCTAGAAGGTGCACGTCGTTTTGGCTCTCAATGTATTGTGGTAGCAATAGATGCTAAATATAACGAGGCCTTTGGTGAATGGGAAGTGTACACGCATGGTGGTCGCAAGCCCACTGGTATCCGTGCTTTGACCTGGGCCAAGGAAGCTGAGAAGCTGGGTGCAGGTGAGATTCTACTCACTAGTATGGATGCAGATGGTACAAAAGATGGCTTCGATTTGAAGCTGACCTCAGCTGTAAGCGACTTGCTCAGTATTCCTGTGATTGCTTCCGGCGGCGCTGGGAAGAAGGAGCATTTTTACGATGTATTTACGGAAGGGAAAGCCGATGCGGGACTGGCGGCGACCATTTTTCACTATAAAGAGATTGCTATTAATGACTTAAAGGCAGACTTGAAGCAAAAAGGGGTAGAGATCCGATGAGCGAAACAGAAAAGAATACATCCAGCCAAAAAGAAGCGCTGGCTGGCATTCGTTGGAATGAAGCAGGGTTGGTGCCTACCGTTGTGCAGGATGCTAACACACTAGAAGTTTTGATGGTTGCTTATATGAATTCGGAATCATTACAGCTCTCGCTGGAAAGTGGTCAGACATGGTTCTGGAGCCGCTCACGCAGTGAGCTTTGGCACAAAGGTGGAACCTCAGGCAACACACAAGCGATCACATCCATATCCTATGATTGTGATAGCGATACCTTGCTCGTGAAGGTTGTCCCTGAAGGACCGGCTTGCCATACTGGAGCTACGTCGTGTTTTTTCCGTGAGATTCCTTTGAATAACCAAACCAAGGAAGCTCAAAAATCGTCTCCTGGTAATACGGATGGCGAGCGTTTTGCTGTTCTTGGTGAGCTGGAGCGCGTGATTGCTGAGCGGGAAGTAGAGCGTCCGGAAGGTGCGTATACCACTTATTTGTTTGATAAAGGCGTGGATAAGATCCTCAAAAAGGTAGGCGAGGAAGCCTCCGAGACCATTATTGCCGCCAAAAATAAAGATAACGCCGAGCTGCGTCTTGAGGTTAGTGATCTGATCTACCACTTACTAGTACTGCTGCAGGAGCGCAAGCTTCCGCTGGATGAGATCATGGAAGAACTGAGTACCCGCCACGAGCGCCCACGCCGGGACCAGTACTAGGGAGGGAACTGACGGATGCATATCGATTACCACACGCATCATGAGCGCTGCGGTCATGCCGTGGGCAAGCTTGAGGAATATGTGCAGCGTGGGATAGCGCTTGGACTGCAGCAGTTAGGGTTGTCGGACCACTTGCCGCTCATCCATGTCGATCCCGCTAGCTATTACCCTGAAATGGCTATGCCAATGGCCGAACTGCCTCGTTATGTGGAGGAATGCCTGACGCTGAAGGAACGCTACCGAGGAGTCATAGATCTGCGGGTGGGGCTGGAAGCGGATTATATTGAAGGATACGAAGATCAAATTCGTGAGATTTTATCTCCTTACCCATGGGATTATCTGATAGGTTCCGTGCATTTTCTTGGGGAATGGGATATCACAGACCATCGACAGGTTCATGGCTGGGAAGGCAAGGATGAACTAGAGGTATATCGTCTTTATTATGATGCTGTAAAGAAGTCGGCGTTATCAGGATTATATGATATTATAGGACATATGGATGTTATTAAACGGTTCGGTTATGGTCCACAGACACCAGAAGGAAAAGCAGAGGTGAAAGCGCTGGAGCTGGATACCTTAAAGGTTATAGCGGATAGCGGCATCGCCATGGAGCTGAATGCTTCAGGACTTTCCAAACCATGTGCTGAGATGTTCCCGGCGGAACACCTGCTACAGGAGGCTTTTAAGCTCGGTATACCGCTTACGCTCGGCTCGGATGCACATGACCCTGCCAAGCTTGGTGACGGCTTGCAAGAGGCACGCAGCATGCTGTGGCACACAGGTTTCCGTGAACTGGCTGTATTTGAGGGACGCCGCCGTACCGCTGTTCCGTTCAAACTATAATTTATAATCCGCAGGAGGGTATTATGCATCATCAACAATTACGTATTTTTTCCGGTTCGTCGAATCCAAAGCTGGCGGCAGATATTGCAGAGCGACTTGGTGTTGAATTGGGGCAGATTAAGCTGACCCGTTTCATGAGCGGCGAGATTTACGTGCATTACGAAGAGAGCATCCGGAACTGCGACGTATTTTTGGTGCAATCCCTATCCCATCCCATTAATGAGATGTTCGTGGAACTGCTCGTGATGATAGATGCCGCCAAACGGGCATCGGCGCGTACAGTTAACATTATTGTACCGTATTATGGATACGCTCGGCAGGAACGTAAGTCTGCACCTCGTGAACCGATCTCGGCTAAGATGGTAGCAGATGTACTTACGACTGCAGGCGCAACCCGTGTGATCACTATCGATTTGCATGCAGCGGCAATTCAAGGCTTTTTCAACATTCCGGTCGATCATCTGACTGCACTTGATTTGATCAGCAGTCATTTGAAAGCCAAGGCTATGTCTGATCTGGTCATTGTCTCCCCGGATGCCGGACGTGCATCTATGGCTGAGAAGCTGGCGAATAAGCTGGATTCCCCTTTTGCCATTATGATTAAGAAGCGTCCTGCCCATAATGAATCGGTAATCACTCATGTCATTGGCGATGTCGAGGGACGTACACCGATCATTATCGAAGACCTGATTGATACAGGAACTACTATTGTGAATGTCGTAGAGGGTTTGAAAGAGAGAGGTGCGAAGGACAGTATCGTCTGTGCGACGCATGGATTGTTCTCAGGACCTGCGTTGCAGCGGCTTGACCATCCCTCTGTTCAGGAAGTGGTCATTACCGATTCTATCGCGCTGCCAGATGATCATTCAAGTCGGTTTACGGTCTTATCGGTTGCACCGATGCTTGCGCAAGCAACACGCATTATTCTTGAGGGCGGTTCGATCGACAAGCTTTTCAGAGACGCGGGAATTTAATTCCCCGTCTTTTTTATTTTTTACTTGAGAAAGTTGCTGTTAATGGAGTGGTAGAGTCTTTCTCAACTTGAGAATCTCACGGTCACATGTGGTATACTGTGTGAAGATAGCCGCACCCATAAAGGGAACGGAATAGCGATTAAGTTTGGAGCTCCGGTATACCCTATTGGGCGCCGTTCTCCTATTTTTTCGTTAGTATAAGGAAGCTTCTTATAAGGGGGTGCCTTGCTTCCATGATGGAGAGAACTTCAGAGTATGATGCGGAGAATGGTAATGTTATTCCTGTCACTCTGAATGCCAATTTTTTCTTTGAAAGAGCCGTTCGGTCCTTGGATCGCTTTCAATATGATAAGGCATTAAAGAATTTTCGCAAAGCTGTAGAGTACGAACCGGAGAACCCGGTAAATCATTGCAACGTAGCAGGCGTATTATCAGAGATGGGTAATTATGAGGCGTCTAATGACATTTTGACCCATGTCCTAGAGAATATTGATCCTGGAATGACGGAATGTTATTTCTATATGGCTAACAACTTCGCCAATATGGAAAGCTATGAGGAGGCCGAACGTTCACTCGTTACTTATCTCGAAGAAGATGTGAACGGTGAATTTCTGGCCGAATCAGAAGAATTGATGGAACTTCTGCAATATGAGCTGGATCGTCCTGCACCGCTTATCCGGATTAGAAGCCGGGAAGGGGTAATAGAGCATGAGCGGGCCCGAGCGCTGTTGGAAGAAGGCAAGTTTACACAAGCCGTAACTTTGCTTGAAGAGATTGTGAGCAATACGCCAGACTTCTTGGCGGCGCATAACAACCTAGCCCTTGCGTATTTCTATATGGGGCGTTTCACCAAAGCCAAAGAATGCATCATGCGGGTGCTTGAACAGGACTCAGGGAATTTACATGCACTCTGTAACTTGGCGATCTTTCTGCAGTATGAAGGTGACCGCGGGCAGCTAGCTGGATTGTTACGTCTGTTAGAGACAACTATTCCTTTTCACCAGGAGCATTTGTTCAAAATGGCCACTACTATGGGCATTCTGGGACGGCATAGAACCGCCTACGGTCATTTTCGACGCCTGCTGAAGGATGAAGAAGTCGGCGGTGACGCCAGCTTGTACCATTATTGTGCAGCGGCAGCTAGCAATAGTGGTCTGTACACAGAAGCTCAGCGTTGCTGGCAAAAAGCTGCTAAGCTGGATCCGGAATCGGCTGTGCCGAGGTTTTTTCTGGCTCAGCTGCAGCAAGCGCAGGGAGAAGGTAAAGTGCTCTCTCCTATAAGCTACAACTATCAGCTCCCCTTTCAAGAGCAGCTGAAGCTGTGGAAAGACAATAAGGGCAGCTTTGCCGAAGAGGTGCGGAACAATCCACTGCTTCGATCTTCTTTCTTCTGGGCGCTTCGCTACGGCGATGCCAATACGAAGCTTCAGGTGACGGAAGCTCTGCGCTGGATCGAAGATGAAGAAATGTCCGAGATTCTGCAAGGACTTTTGAAGCAACAGCCTTTACAGGAAGAAAAGCTTCAAGAAGCCGCACTTCTCAGTCTGCAACGGCTGATTGGTAGTGTTCCGGAGGAAAATGTACTTCAGGAAGCCAAAGAAACGCCTACTGCACGTCTGAAGGGATTGCCGGAATGGAGAGAAGATTGGCAAAAAGTCATTGATCAGACAGTAAGTATGATGGACCGGAGATTCGATGCCGTCCAGAAAAAGGATGCTGAATTACTCTGGAAGCAATTCGTGAGCAGCATATATCCGGATGTTCCTTTTATCCGACAAACGGAAGGCTGGTGTGCGGCCTTAGAGTATCTGATCGCAAAAATGCATAACCTTCCAGTCACCTACCGTGAGGTAGCTCAGCGTTACAACGTTTCTGTATCGATGGTCAGTCGCTATGCCCGGCGTATCGATGATGAATGCAGTTTTCAGGGAAGTGTGAGCGACAGTCTTCCCCCATTTACTGAGAATATCTAAATTATCAATGCAGTATTTCGTAGAGACGGAGCCTTCTTTCTAATGAGGGCCCGTTTTCTTCAAAATATAAGGAAGTACAAGTTCTACACCTTTACTTTATGTCTTATATTTCTCACTTAAACGCTTATCGTTCTTATAAGTACACCGAAGGCGTTTAGGCTTGAAATAAATCCTATTGTGAGGAGGCCACTGTTATGTACAAAACGATTGTAATCGGAACAGGCCCGGCCGGGCTTACTGCTGCTATTTATTTGGCACGTGCCAACCTTAACCCACTTGTAATTGAAGGTATGCAGCCTGGTGGACAACTGACAACGACAACGGAAGTGGAGAACTTTCCAGGTTTTCCAGAGGGGATTCTCGGCCCGGATTTAATGGACAACATGCGGAAGCAGGCTGAACGTTTTGGTGCTGAATTCAAGAATGGTTGGGTGGACTCCGTGGATTTTTCACAGCGTCCATTTAAAGTTACAGTAGATGGATTGGGTGTATTAGAGGCAGAGTCGGTGATTATCTCTACCGGTGCTTCTGCCAGATATTTAGGAATACCAGGGGAGCAGGAGAATGTAGGCCGTGGGGTCAGCACTTGTGCTACTTGTGACGGTTTCTTCTTCCGCAATAAGAAGATCATCGTGATCGGTGGTGGAGACTCCGCGATGGAGGAAGCCAGCTTCCTAACAAGATTTGCTTCCAGTGTAACCGTGGTTCATCGTCGTGATGAGCTTAGGGCTTCGAAGATTATGCAGGATCGCGCACGTGACAACAGTAAGGTTGCGTGGGCGCTTAATCGCACACCGCTTGAGGTTACAACGGATGAGTCCGGTGTTAAAGGGCTAAAGGTTCGGAACAATGAGACAGGTCTTGAGGAACTCATCGAAGCGGACGGAGTATTTGTCGCGATTGGACATACGCCGAATACGGGTTTCTTGGGTGGTCAGATTACCACGGATACTAACGGTTATATCGTGGTGAATCCAGGTACTACTGAAACGAACATTCCAGGCGTATTTGCTTGTGGTGACGTACAGGATACCCGTTATCGCCAAGCGATTTCTGCAGCAGGCACTGGCTGTATGGCAGCAATGGACGCTGAGAAATATCTTGAAGGTACAATGGTGCATGACTGGAGCGAAAACCTGGGTAGTTAATAGCAAAGTTTAATCGGAATGATTTCAAGCAGGTGACCTTATCTTAAAGGGTCGCCTGCTTTTTTGTGATGGTTAAAATAACTGTAACAATATCCTTCAAAAAGGACTTGCGCATTCTTAAAATAGGTTTACAATAAGATTGTAATGTTAACGTGAACATTATATTAAAAAGCAATTATCTTTAGAATTAATTATAGTTTATTTTGTTATTGATAAGAAATTCTAAAACCAATAAATGTTTACGTTAAACTAAATGCAACTCCCATTATGATTATAAAGGAGAGCAGCAAATCTCATGAGCAGAAAATTCATGGATGAGAACTTCTTATTGTCCAGTGAGACAGCAATTCAGCTGTTTCATACCTATGCGAAAGACATGCCGATTATCGACTATCATTGCCACCTCAGTCCACAAGAGATTTATGAGAACAAGACGTTTAATAATATTACCGAAGCGTGGCTGTATGGTGACCATTACAAATGGAGAGTGATGCGGGCAAATGGTGTAGAAGAGAAATACATTACCGGTGACGCCAGTGACTATGATAAATTTCTAGCCTGGTCCAGAACGGTTCCTAAGATTATCGGGAACCCGCTTTATCATTGGACACATTTAGAGCTGCAACGTTTCTTTGGTGTATATGATCTGCTAAATGAGGCTAATGCGCCGAAGATTTGGGATGAAGTGAATAATCAGCTGCAAGGGGAAGGGTATGGAGCAAGAGATCTAATTGTTAGATCGAAAGTCACTGTTGTATGCACCACAGATGACCCTGTAGATACTCTGAAATATCATGAAAAAATCAGTCACTTGAGCGGATTCAATGTCAGCATAGTTCCGGGGTTCCGTCCAGATAAAGCCCTTGAAATCAATCGTCCTACCTTCAAGCCTTGGGTAGCTCAGCTAAGCGAAGTCTCAGGAATGGATGTTGAAAATTATGGTCAGTTTCTAGAAGCATTGGAGAGTAGAGTGAGATTCTTCCATG
Source organism: Paenibacillus sp. RS8 (assembly GCF_041956825.1). Lineage (NCBI taxonomy): Bacteria > Bacillati > Bacillota > Bacilli > Caryophanales > Paenibacillaceae > Paenibacillus > Paenibacillus sp. RS8. The sequence continues at coordinate 1,699,982 of NZ_CP168131.1, forward strand.
CCAGAGCGGGCCGTGTATCCAACCATGCTTTGGATGCAGTAATGTTTGAGCCAGCTACTTTGGAGGAAGCTGCGGCAATATTTGCTAAGGCGCTTCGTGAAGGCACTGTAAGCGAGAGTGAAGAAAAGAAATATAAGGGTTTCACACTTGTGTTCCTAGGTAAATTATATAGCGAGCTGGATTGGGCAATGCAATTCCATATTCATGCGCTGCGCAATAATAACAGCGTAATGTTCGGACGTCTCGGTCCTGACACGGGTTATGATTCCATCAATGATGGTGTGATTGCTAAGCCGCTGGCAGGTCTACTGGATGCGCTGGATCGTGAGAACGCGCTGCCTAAAACAATTTTGTACTCACTGAATCCAAATGATAATCATGTCATTGCCGGGTTAATGGGCTGCTTTCAAGGAGGCGGAATTCCAGGAAAGATTCAATTCGGAACGGCATGGTGGTTCAATGACAATAAGGATGGCATGCTGGAACAAATGAAGACGCTCGCCAACCTTGGTGTACTGAGCCAATTTGTCGGGATGCTAACAGACTCCAGAAGCTTTTTATCGTATACCAGACATGAGTACTTTAGAAGGATTCTATGTGATCTTATAGGCTCCTGGGTAGAGACTGGAGAAGCCCCAGATGATATGGAACTGCTGGGCGGTATGGTTGAGAACATCTGTTACAATAACGCTGATCATTATTTTAATTTCTCGAAACAGGCATTGGTGACTAGGTAATCGTTATGATATCCTTACATGGAAGAGCCAAACCCGTTTGATAAGGAAGGTTGACCCATGGCACCTACAATCAAGGATATCGCCAAGCTGGCGAATGTTTCACATACAACTGTATCAAGAGCACTTAACAACAGTCCCCTAATTAAAGAAGTTACACGTAAAAAAATCGCCGAGATCGCTGCGCAAGTGGGTTATGTCCCCAATTACAATGCTAAAAGCCTTGTGATGCAGCGATCATACACCATTGGCTTGTTCTTCACGAGTATCGCCAACGGCACAACGTCTGGTTTCTTCTCTGACACGATTCGTGGTGTAAATAGTGTCATAGATGTAGAGTATAATCTGTTCATCCGTGGGATCGATGATTATGCGGAATATTCCTCTATTCATCACAAACGCTTTGATGGAATTATTCTAATGAGCCAGAGTGAAGCAGATAATAAATTCATTTACCATGTGGTCCAGCAAGGCATTCCAATCGTTGTGCTGAATCGGCAGATAGACGATCGCTCCATTATTAATATCATCTCGAATGACCGGGAAGGCGCTTATCATGCAGGCAAACATCTAATTGAGTCCGGGCATCAAGACATTGCGATCATTGAAGGTGTTGAGGGCTTTAAATCCACGCAGGAACGCAGAGACGGTTTTATAAAAGCATTGATTGACCATAATATCCCTGTGCGTAACGACTATATGAAAAGTGGTAATTACGATATGCAAAGCGGATATGAGGCGATGGGCAAGCTGCTGGATTTAGAAAAACCACCAACGGCAGTGTTTTGTTCCAATGACGATATGGCGATCGGAGCTATGAAATCTGTGTTCGAGCGAGGGCTGCAGGTGCCGAAGGATGTCTCTATTGTTGGTTTTGATGATATTGGTTTTTCGCTTTTTGCGAATCCATCGCTTACCACGGTAAAACGTCCGATTGAGAAGATCAGTGAGCAAGGTGCACGCCAGTTGTTAAGCTTAATCAAGGAACCTACAGAACAAGATGGACGAATCTCGATCGAGACAGAGCTGATTGAGAGAGAATCGGTTAGGAAGCTGTCAAAATAGTAGGTGGACGCATATGGCCCCCAATCCTTTACAATGGTAAAGGGTTTTAGATAAAATTTTCACGTGTGCATAAATTCATAAAAATATCAATATAGATAATATATTATATAGTTTGTTTAATTAGTTTATCGTGTGCATTAATGAATAGGAGGCGTTTACATTGGAAAAATTGAATAGCGATAGTTGGAAAGCCTACAAGCAATACCCCGAAAAGGTCCTGCAATTTGGTGAAGGCAATTTCATGCGTGCTTTTGTAGATTGGCAGATTCATACGATGAATCAAAAAACGGATTTCAATGGTGGAGTGGTGGTTGTACAACCGCTGGGCAACGGACTTGCAGATATGCTAAATGCCCAGGACGGTCTATATACGCTTTATCTCCAAGGAATCAAAGACGGAGTAGCGGTAAAAGAACATGAGGTCATCAACTGTATTACGAGAACGCTTAATCCTTTTGCCCAGCATGAGGAGTATATGAAGCTTGCCGAGAATCCAGAGCTGCGCTTTATCGTATCCAACACCACTGAGGCGGGAATTGCTTTTGAAGCAGGCGACAAGTTAACCGATGCTCCGCAGAGCAGTTTCCCGGGCAAGCTGACAGCCTTATTATATAAACGTTTTGAATTTTTTAATGGGGATGCTTCTAAAGGTTTTATCATCATTCCATGCGAGCTGATTGACCGAAATGGTGATGAGCTTAAGAAGGTTATTTTAAAATATGCGGACCTTTGGAATCTTGGAGAGGGCTTTGTAGACTGGTTGAACGAAGCCAACACCTTCTGCTGCAGTCTGGTGGATCGCATTGTTCCCGGATATCCAAGAGACACTATCGCCGAGATAACAGAAGAACTCGGTTATGAGGATAAGCTGGTCGTTGTCGGCGAGCAATTCCATCTTTGGGTGATTGAAGGGCCACAGTGGATTAAAGAGGAGTTCCCTGCTGAATTAGCAGGTCTTAATGTACTGGTAGTCGATGATATGGCGCCTTACCGGACTCGTAAAGTTAGAATTTTAAATGGAGCACACACAGCTATGACACCAGTAGCCTATTTGTACGGCATTGATACGGTTGCCGAGGCCATTGAGCACGAAGAGGTTGGGGCCTACGTGAAGTCTTTAATCTATGATGAGATCATTCCGACACTGGATCTGCCGGCAGAGGAATTGAATTCTTTTGCAGACGCGGTATTGGAACGGTTCTTGAACCCTTATGTGCAGCATTACTTGATGAGCATCTCCCTTAACGCTATCTCGAAATTTAAGACAAGAGATCTGCCTTCTTTATTGCAATATGTAGAGTCCAAGGAACAATTGCCTGAGAAGCTTGTTTTCTCATTGAGCGCATTAATTGCCTTCTATAAAGGACGTAGAGGGGATGAAGAAATTAAGCTTGCGGATGATGCGGATATTTTGGAATGGTTCGCTTCCTTGTGGGGAGGATGGGATGGCACAGACTCTGGGTTACGCGCACTGACTGCTCAGGTATTAGCGGCAACAAATCGCTGGGGTTGTGATTTAAATGAAGTTGCGGGGCTGACTGACAAGACAGCAGAAGGGCTAATTGCAATTGAGCGAGTAGGGATGAAGCAAGCGCTGCAAACGTTCGTGAAGAGACCTGCGCACAATTAATACACAGGAGGTGGATAACGATATGATCAAGACCATGAAAGAGGTACTACAAATCAATGATGCTGATAACGTAGCGGTTGCATTGAAAGACTATAAGGCAGGCGACAGCATCGTAATTGGTTCAAAAGAGATCAAGATTACAGAAGATATCGCCAGAGGTCATAAAATTGCATTAACCAGCATTAGCGAAGGCGAGAATGTGTTGAAATATGGTTATCCGATCGGTCATGCCAAAGCGCCTATTGCGCCTGGTGAATGGGTGCATACCCATAATACGAAGACCAACCTAACAGGGGTAGAGGAATATACGTTTGAGCAGAAGCTGATACCGAATCCTTTTGCCGCTGAGAATTTGACCTTTAAGGGGTACCGTCGCTTTGATGGAACTGTAGGTATTCGCAATGAGCTGTGGATCGTGCCTACAGTTGGTTGTGTGAATGGAGTGGCGGAACAGATCATCAATATTTTCAAGGCAGAGGTTGGCGATATCGCTCCGTTCGATAACGTGCTCGTACTGAAGCATAACTATGGTTGCTCCCAGCTTGGTGATGATCATGACAATACTCGTACGATTTTGGCTAATGCGGTTAAGCATCCAAATGCGGGCGCCGTACTTGTGCTCGGACTAGGTTGTGAGAACAACAATCTGCATATTTTTAAAGACATGCTGGGTAGTTACGATGAGGATCGTGTGCGTTTTCTTGTCTCTCAAGAGGTTGGGAATGAGATTGAAGAAGGCGTAAAGCTGCTGAAGGAACTCTACAATAACGTACAAGGCGATCATCGGGAAGAAGTCCCGCTCTCTGAGCTGAAAATCGGTCTGAAATGTGGAGGCTCCGACGGTTTGTCCGGTATTACTGCGAATCCTCTGCTAGGACGTTTGTCTGATTATATGGCTGCTCAGGGCGGTACAACTGTACTGACTGAAGTGCCCGAAATGTTTGGCGCCGAAAAGATTCTGATGGAGCGTGCGGCAGACGAAGCTATTTTCCACAAAATTGTTGATCTCATCAATGACTTTAAGCAGTATTTCATGGACTATAAACAGCCGGTATATGAAAATCCTTCACCAGGCAATAAAGCCGGAGGGATTACTACGCTTGAGGATAAATCGCTGGGTTGCACTCAAAAATCCGGTAATTCTACGGTAATGGATGTACTCAAGTACGGAGAGCTTATCACTAACAAAGGCTTAAATCTTCTTAACGCGCCGGGCAATGACCTAGTGGCTTCGTCGGCTCTGGCTGCTGCTGGCTGCCAATTGGTGATCTTTACGACTGGACGGGGGACACCTTTTGGTACATTCGTGCCAACAATGAAGGTGTCTACCAATACCCCATTGTATGAAGGCAAACGTCACTGGATTGATTTTAATGCAGGTGTGTTGGTCGAAGACGGTTCTCCAGATGAGGTCCTGCGTGATTTTATCAACTACATTATCAGCGTGGCTAGTGGGGAATGGGTAAATAATGAGAAGAATAACTTTCGTGAGATTTCCATATTTAAAACAGGAGTAACGCTATAATAAATGAACATTTACCAATCAAGCTGTCCCTTATGCTTTTTAAGCGTAGGGGGCAGTTTTTTAGTTTCGGACTATACATAATCCATCTTTAAAAAGAACGATAATTGCATTCTTCTAATTTAGTGACTGCAATCACAATCACCCCATACGGCCTGTGCTAATCTGTTGTTGAGAATAGTTCTCATATAAAGGAGAATAGTCCAATGGAAAAAGTGCTGCGAATGGATGAGTCTATCTTCGAGATGGTATCAAGGCATCCGGAGGTCGTTGAGATTATGGTAGAGCTGGGCTTTAAGGACATTGCTAAGCCAGGCATGCTGCAGACCGCTGGCCGTTTCATGACCTTATCCAAAGGAATCAAATTGAAGAAAATGGATCTCGAAACCGTGAGGTTAGCATTTGAACGACATGGCTTCGAGATTATGAAATAAAGACATCTATCATCAAAATATCATTAAGGAGAGATCAATAATGAGTGAACTGATAAATAACCGCGAGGTTGATGTACCGGAGCAAACTCGTCGCCAAGCCATGCTCAAGGAGATTATTAAAGAACTGCATGCAGGCAAAAGCGTTGAAGAGGTTAAGGCACGCTTCGAGGAAGCTGTAGGCGATGTTACCGTAGCGGAAATCTCAGCTATGGAGCATTCATTAATGACCGAAGAGGGGATTCCGGTATCCGAGGTACAACGGCTTTGTTCGGTCCATACAGCGATTTTTAAAGGTTCTATTGAGCAAATTCACCGTTCATCTAAGCCTGAGGAGCAGCCAGGGCATCCAGTACACACCTTCAAGCTGGAAAACCGCGAGATAGAAAGACTTGTGAACTTCCGTTTAGATTTACACGCAACCAAATTTCAGAAGAACGACAGTGAAGAGCTTATCTTCAAGTTATTGGAAGATTTAAGCTTATTGCTAGATCTTGATAAACACTACAGTCGTAAAGAGAATCTGCTATTTCCTTACCTTGAAAAGTATGGGATTTATGGACCGACCAAGGTCATGTGGGGAGTCGATGATAATATCCGCCGTATGATAAAAGAGGCCAAAGCAGCACTTAGCGCGTATAACGGAAACGCTGCAGAAATTGGGGCTCAAGTTACGGAGATTATCCAGGAAGTGAATGAAATGATCTTTAAAGAAGAGAATATTCTACTGCCTATGGCGCTGGACAAACTGACTGAAGACGAATGGGTCAAAATCGCTCGGGAGAGCGATGAGATTGGTTTCTGTCTAACCGCACCGGAGCAGGAATGGGTCCCAGAGCGCGCCGCAGAGCCGGAAGGTGCAGTGCTGGGAGAAGCAGACGGAGTAACTCCGCAAGAAGGGTTCATACGCTTTGAGACAGGGCTGTTGTCACTGCATCAGCTGGAGACCGTACTCAATCATCTGCCGGTAGATCTGACATTCATTGATGAAAATGATGTTGTGCGGTATTTTTCACACGGCAAGGAACGTATCTTTGCCCGAACTAAGGCAGTTATCGGCCGTACGGTACAGAACTGTCATCCGCCTCAAAGTGTTCATGTGGTGGAGAAGCTTCTGGAAGACTTTAAGGCAGGACATAAGGACGCTGAGGACTTCTGGATCAACATCAAGGATAAGTTTATTTATATCCGTTATTTCGCTGTCCGCGACGAGACAGGCCGGTATATGGGAACGCTAGAGTTTACACAGAATATCGCACCCATCCGTGCACTGGAGGGGCAGAAGCGTATTCTATCAGAATAATGGGTGCTAATGGAAAATTTCCAGATAATAATATGGGAAGAAGACTCTCTTGCTTTGGCGCAAGAGGGTCTTTTTAGAATATAATAGAGTATACTATTGAAATAAGGAATTCCCGGGTGTGTTGTCTTTCCTTGACCACAGAGGGGGCTTCTATTATAGTTGGTACTTAGGATTAACTATTTTAGTATAAAAAAAGGTGGCTTGTTACATGTCTGAGAATATCTACGTTGGCGTGGATTTGGGTGGAACTGCAATTAAGGTTGGAATCTGCAATGCTGAGGGAACTCTACTACATACTTATGAGGGACCAACAGGAACTGCAGAAGGTGTCGATACTGTTATCGATAATATCGAGAAGTATGTACGCCAAATTGTGGAGGACTCCCCGTACTCTTGGGATCAGCTTGCAGGTGTAGGCGCGGGCGTAGCAGGGTTCACAAATATTCGTGAAGGAATCATCATTCTTGCGCCCAACATAGGATTTAAAGATGTGCCGATTCGCTCCATTTTGGAAGATCGCTGGAACAAGCCTGTCAAAATAGACAATGATGCGAACGTGGCTGCGCTGGGTGAAGCTTGGAGTGGTGCAGGACGCGGGATTGAGAACTGTGTCTGCTATACCCTTGGAACAGGTGTGGGTGGCGGAATCATTATTAATGGAAAGATTTATCAAGGTTTCGCGGGTCTAGCGGGCGAGCTTGGCCATATCACTGTAGTGCCGGATCTGGAAGCTATTCAATGTGGTTGTGGCAATATGGGATGTCTGGAAACCGTTTCCTCTGCTACAGGTATTATTCGTATGGCTAATGATGCAGTCGCTCGTGGTGATCGTACTTCCCTTTCTCAGGTAGAGAAGATTGCAGCGAAGGAAGTATTTGATGCGGCTAAAGCTGGTGATGAAGTAGCGATTCGTATAGTAAACCGTGCAGCTTACTATCTGGGTAAATCTATGGCTTCTGTTGCGGCCGTGCTTAACCCTGAGGTCTTTATCATTGGTGGTGGTGTGTCTAAAGCTGGAGATATTCTATTTGATGAAGTCCGTCGCGTGTTCGCTAAGCTCGCACCAGCTCCGCTTCAGACGGGTGTTTCGATTATCCCTGCGGAGCTTGGCAATGATGCAGGTATTGTTGGTGCTGCAGGCCTTCTGCTTCGTTCTTAAAAGATAGGGAGTATTCATATACTAATTTAGGGAGGGGACGCTTTAATGACCGAATTGGACAATACTCCAACGGCTGGAGCCACCCTGATCATTATTACCGGAATGTCAGGTGCGGGTAAGACAATTGCTGTGCAGAGTCTGGAAGACCTAGGGTTCTTCTGTGTCGATAATTTACCGCCGGTGCTGATCCCTAAGTTTGCAGAACTGATTGAGCAGTCGAAGGGTAAGATCGCTAAGGTAGCACTTGTGATTGACCTGCGTGGCCGGGAATTCTTCACTGCTTTGTCCGAGTCTCTAGCCTATATCAAAGATGAGTCAACCATTGGCTGTGAAATCTTGTTCTTGGATGCTACGGATTCGGTACTTGTGCAGCGTTACAAGGAAAGCCGGCGTCATCATCCTCTAGCACCCAAGGGACTTCCGCTTGACGGTATCAAGCTGGAACGTAAAATGCTTGAGGAATTAAAGAATTCAGCCACATTATGTCTGGATACTAGCAGTATGAAACCAGTGCAGCTTAAAGAGAAGATTGTATCTCGGTTCTCGCATTTAGGAAAAAGCACACTTTCCGTCAATATTACATCGTTCGGATTTAAGTATGGTATTCCTATTGATGCAGACCTCGTCTTCGATGTTCGCTTTTTGCCTAACCCGCATTATGTGGATCACCTGCGGCCAAAAACAGGTCAGGACAGCGATGTTTATGACTATGTAATGAAGTGGCCTGAAACACAGGTGTTCCTGACCAAACTGCTCGATATGCTTCATTTCTTAATTCCGCAATATCGTAGGGAAGGTAAATCCCAGATTATTATCGGCATTGGCTGTACAGGCGGAAAACACCGTTCAGTAGCCATTTCGGAATATTTGGGTAAAATGCTGGGCGTCAGCGAAACGGAATCCGTAGCGGTTAGTCATCGGGATTCCGAGCGTGATCGGCACTAATGAGAGAAGGGGTCCATAGTGGCTGAAGAACAAAGACAGCGTCCACGTATCGTCGTTATGGGCGGTGGTACGGGGTTATCTGTCATGCTTCGCGGCTTAAAAGAAAAGCCGCTAGATATTACAGCTATAGTTACGGTAGCGGATGATGGAGGAAGCTCGGGCATTTTGCGCAGTGAACTGCAAATGCCACCTCCTGGGGACATCCGTAACGTATTAACAGCTATGGCTGATGTGGAACCGCTCATGGCGGATATTATGAGATATCGTTTCAACACGGGTGAAGGCTTGGCGGGTCATAGTCTTGGTAATTTAATCCTCGCTGCGCTTACAGATATATCTGGCGATTTTGTCACAGCTGTTCGCGAGCTTAGCCGATTATTTGCTGTTCGTGGACGGGTATTGCCCGCTGCGGGAGATGCCGTTGTGTTACGTGCAGAAATGTCGGACGGTACGATTATCACAGGTGAGTCTAAGATACCGGAAGCCGGCGGGATCATCAAACGGGTATCTTTGGAGCCTGCTGACGTGGAACCGTTGCCTGAAGCACTTGAAGCGATTCGAAACGCTGATGCGATTCTTTTGGGACCAGGAAGTCTCTATACGAGCATTCTTCCGAACCTACTTGTTCCAAAGCTAGCAGAAGCTGTTGTATCTTCGGATGCAATCAAAATCTTTGTCTGCAATGTAATGACTCAGCCTGGCGAAACGGATAATTATACCGTAAATGATCATCTACAAGCTGTTTATGATCATATTGGAATTCATTTATTCGATTATGTTATTGTCAATGACGGTGAAATTCCAGAGCAGGTTCAGACGAAGTACGCAGAGAAAGGTGCACGTCCGGTACAACTCGACAAGGATGTACTAGATGGCAGTGGGTATAAAGTCATCGCGGATAAGCTAGTGTTATTCCGAACTTACTTAAGGCATGATACCGATAAACTTAGTCATCATATCTACCAGCTTGTGCAAGACTGGATAAACAGGAACCCTAGAGTATAACTTAAAAATATAAGAAAATATAAGTTTTACACCTATACTTTCTTATATTTCTCGCATAAACGCTTACCGTCTTTAAAAGGACGCCTAAGGCGTTTATGCTTGTATATATGAATGACGTACTTATTTCAGAAAGAGGTGAGACCCTTGTCTTTTGCGGCCCTTACCAAAAAAGAGCTGACGATGGTGGAGAGTGAGCCCTGTTGTGAGAAGGCGGAAATGTCAGCACTTATCCGTATGAATGGATCTGTGCAGCTTTCAAGCAAAAAGGTTATTCTCGACATTTCGACGGAGAACGCCGCGATTGCAAGGCGGGTATATTCTTTGCTTAAGAAATATTACCAGGTCCATATTGAGCTACTCGTGCGTAAAAAAATGCGTTTGAAGAAAAATAACGTTTATATCGTTAGAATTCCTAGTCGCGTACAGGAGATCCTAAATGACCTCAGAATTGTGTCCGAAGGATTTATTTTTACCGACGGTATTGATAAAGAGATTGTTGGGAATAACTGCTGTAAGCGTGCTTATTTACGCGGTGCCTTTTTGGCGGGCGGATCGGTTAATAATCCGGAGGGTTCCTCTTACCATTTGGAGATTTCCTCGATGTATGAGGAGCATTGTAAGGCGCTTGTCGATCTAGCTGGTGAATTTCACCTAAACGCACGCTGCATTGAACGTAAAAAAGGGTTCATTCTATACATTAAAGAAGGCGAGAAGATTATCGAATTCTTAAGTTTGATCGGGGCGCATCAAGCGTTGTTCAAATTTGAGGATGTAAGAATTATGCGGGATATGCGTAATTCCGTGAATCGGATCGTGAACTGCGAGACCGCGAATCTCAATAAAACGATAAGTGCCGCGGTGCGGCAGATTGAAAATATCAAACTGCTGCAGCGAGAAGTAGGACTGGAGAGCTTGCCGGATAAATTGCGAGAAGTTGCAGAAATTCGAATGGCACATCCAGATATCAACCTTAAAGAGGTTGGTGAAATGCTGAAAGGTACAGTTAGTAAGTCCGGAGTAAATCATCGGCTTCGTAAGATTGATGAACTGGCGGACAAGGTTCGCGGCGGCTAGTCACTTTTTTTCTAGTGTGGTTTACGTTATAATGATATAATAATATAAAATTAATGTGAAATTTTTGGGGAGAACTCAATTAGGGGGTAAGCGTTTCATGACAAAGCACCCGGTAGTTGTTCGGTTGAAGACAGGGCTACACGCTCGACCGGCAGCATTGTTTGTGCAAGAAGCTAACAAGTTTTCGTCGGAGATTTTCGTGGAAAAAGACGATAAAAAAGTAAACGCCAAAAGTATTATGGGTATTATGAGCCTAGCGATCAGTTCCGGCACGGAGATCTATATCAGCGCGGATGGTGCAGACGCGGATCAAGCTGTAAACGCTTTGACGAGTCTCGTCAGCAAAGAAGAGCTTGAAAACCAATAATATTTTGAGATGACTTTTTATCGCATGACTAAAAAGCCCCTAGGGGCTTTTTTTAATACCAAAAAATAGATTTACGTGTGCAACATTTACCAAAAAGACTCGTCTAGAGGATAATAACAAATCACAAAAGATGAAAGGGGCTGGCAAATATGAAAGGTTTGGTTAAAAAGATTGGTTCAGTGTTGATCGTAGGGAGTTTGTTAATTGGAGGGATTAGCATGAGTGGTGCCTTCCAAGGTCCTGCAAAGGCTTACGCAGATGAAGTGCAGAAAAATGTCGTTAGTGTAGTAGGTAAAGGTGAATTGTCCATCAAGCCGGATATTGTATACTTGTCCATCGGTGTAGATACTACGGCTGCAACTGCACAAGAAGCGCAAAAAACAAATGCTGCTAAAATCCAAAAGATCACTACACTACTGAAAGGGACTTGGAAAATCGCAGACAAGGATATTCAAAGTACCCAATTTTATGTGCAACCCAACTATAGTTATAGCGAAAAAGATGGACAGCAAGTGAAGGGATACAACGCGAATCATACGCTGTTAGTGTCTTATAGAGATCTGACCAAGGTTGGTGAATTGCTGGATGCTGCATCTGCGGCAGGGGCAAATAATATCGGAAATGCACGTTTTTCAGTGGAAGATACTTCTGCCTTTGAAGCTCAGGTGATTGAAAAGGCGATGGCGAACGCAGATGTTAAAGCAGGAGCTATTGCTAAGGCAGCTAGACGTAGCTTGGGTCAAGTAATCACAGTCAGCCAAAATGATGGTAATGTTACTCCGGTTTATTTTGAGCAGAATCTAAAAATGGAAATGGCTGCAGCAGATGCTGGTGCAAGCACATCCGTTCAACCGGGAGTAGTTAAAGTTACAACACAGCTGAGCGTAATGTATGAATTGAAATAGTAGCAGAACAAGATGTGTGTAGAGAGGAGAGGTGCTCTTCCGCTAGTAATAATGCGGGGCGCCTCTTTTTTTGTGTAAAATCGCTAAGATTATGTTTAATAAACTGGAAAGGGGAGGAAAAATATGATGATGAATATCTCAAAAGAAATAGTACGCAAATGGGGCATAGGCTTGATGTCGGCGGGGTTATTGCTTGGTGGTGGATTACTGCCCGTTGAGACTGGTTATGCAGCATCGGATCAGACAAAGAGTGAGGCTATTGCTTCACGTATAGTTTTGAAGGCAAACGGGATGATTTCTCAGCAGACAGGTATTTTGCAGGAAGGGAAGGCATGGGTGCCGATCACCTTTATGCGTGATGTGCTGCGATTACCACTTACTTATGATAAAAAAGAAAATGCATATACGATTGGAAAGGGAACGATAAAAACTAAGTTCATGTTATCTAGCTATGGAAATTCTATTTGGGTGAACAATTATTACATTCGAGAATATGAAGGAAAGCTAATTAACAATCGGCTTTATGTTCCATCAGGCCTGTTGAATGATTATTTGGGTTATAAAGTAGATTGGAGTCGGGACTCTGGTAGGCTGAACGTGGTGAACAGACCACTGAACGTGCTGACAGTAACCACTGAAACCTATGCTAAGGATCGGCAAGAGGCTTTTATCCAGCTTGATTATCCGAAGATCAGTGGATTAAGCAATTCCAATGCGCAGCAGGCAATTAATAATACCTTGAAGGAAAGTGTTATGAAATTTGCGGCTGGTGCAGAACAGGATATCTCCGATCGGACCGGGTCAGAGCCTAAGTATACCTATGATATAGATTATGTGGTGACCTACAATCAGAATGGTGTGATCAGTTTAGTGATGTCACAGTATAGCGATACGGGCGGCGCTCATGGCATGACAAATCGTGAGGCATTTACTTTTTCACTTAAGGATGGCAAACGTCTATTGCTGGGTGATTTGTTTGGCGCTAACCCCAACTACAAAAAACAGTTAAATGCCAAGCTGAACAAGCTGGTAAAAGCGGAAGAAAGTTATTTGGGAGGATTCAACGGATTGAATACGGAGAAGTATTTTTATCTGAAGGATGATAAGGTTGTTCTATTCTTCCAATTGTACGAATACACAGCTTACGCTGCAGGGTTCCCGGAATATACCTTTACATTCAAAGAACTGTTGCCCGAAGGCGATAGCCCATTTGCTGCTATAAAGTAATAAGAGAAGTCTTGACCGCTGCTGCCAGCACTGGACATCTCCCCCTTACCAGAATCATCGCTAATTCATATGCTAAAGGGAGTAACTAGTTTATGAACGGGGGAGAGCTATGAGCTATCAATATACTGCAATTGGCGATTCCTTGACGACTGGATTTGGCGCTCTGCCAGGTAACGGTTTTGTACCGGTATACCGTAGAATGGCAGAAGGGAGACTGCGTTCTAATGTAGTCTCTACGAATTTAGGCGTGAATGGATTGACTACTTCTGAACTGGAACAGCGGTTACGTGGGAGTTCTATGACTCGCGAGGCTATACGAGCAGCCGACATCATCACTTTATCCATTGGTGGCAATGATTTAATCCATGCTGCGAAAGCTGCAGCTAGACAACCTGAAAATTTATCAAAAGAGCTACGAAGATCACTACAGGAATGCAAACAAAATTTTGCTGCAATTATGAGTATTCTCTTTCAATTGAAGGCGGGAACACGTAGACCTTTTATCATTCGAATAGTGGGATTGTACAATCCCTATCCTCAGGTAGTAGGCGCTACAGAGTGGGTGCGGCAGTTTAACGGTTATGCCTCGCAGTACAGTAGCCGAGTATGTGGATTTGCTTCTATTTATAATCAATTTGCCGGAAATGAAAGAGGGCTATTATCGATTGATCACTTACATCCCAATGGCCGAGGCTACCGTGTGATTGCTGACAAACTCGATTCACTTGGTTATGGCGGTTTGATTTAATTGAGGTTCAAGTGTAGTTTTGTTCTGAAAAGTAAAGAGGCTGTGCGCTAACCATCAAGTGGATAGAGCACAGCCTCTTTGTGTTGTTGTATAGCTTACACACCGCTAGGCAGTGTTTTCTCGATGACTTTATCAACGATACCATAAGCTGCCGCGTCTGCAGCAGTCATGAAGTAATCACGGTCTGTATCCTTCTCAATACGCTCCAGGGGTTGACCCGTACGTTCTGCAAGAATACGATTCAACTTATCGCGCAATTTGAGGATACGGCGCGCACGGATTTCGATATCCGTTGCTTGACCTTGAGCACCACCCAGAGGTTGGTGAATCATGATCTCACTGTTTGGCAGTGCAAAGCGTTTGCCTTTAGCGCCAGCGTTAAGTAGGAAAGCTCCCATGGAAGCTGCCATACCCACGCAGATGGTGGAAACGTCCGGTTTAATGTACTGCATTGTATCAAAAATAGCCATACCTGCAGTAATGGAACCGCCGGGGCTATTCACATAAAGGTGAATGTCCTTCTCCGGATCTTCGGCAGCCAAGAACAGCATTTGTGCGATGATAGAATTGGCTACCACGTCATTAACCTCCGTTCCAAGGAAAATGATGCGGTCCTTCAGCAGGCGGGAATAGATGTCATAAGCGCGCTCACCGCGGTTGCTCTGTTCTACTACCATAGGAATATAACTCACGTGGAAAACCTCCTTGATATTGGTTCTTCAAATGTATTCATTTTTACTCTTGCCGTATTACCCACATGATAAACAAATTCAAACAAAAAGTCAAAGAAAGTCAAACTTATATTCAAAAAAAAGAGCCGACATGCGGCTCTTTGGTTAAGTAGTAGTATAGGCACTACTAAATTATGTACAAAAGTGAAATTAATGGCGCGCCCGCCAAGAATCGAACTTGGATCTCAGGCTTCGGAGGCCTACGTCATATCCATTGGACCACGGGCGCAACAAAAATGATTATAATACAATTTCTGTGCAATTGCAATGGACAGGAAGAAACGACGTTATCGTCCTTTATTGACGACAACCGTTTCTCGTAGAAATATAAGGATAATATATAACGTGAAACTTATAATTTCTTATATTTTTAATAATGCTGTGCACGGGCTCTACCCCTTGTCTTCAAGATGGACAAGCGTATATTGTCTTTCACTCAGCGATAGAATCTGGATTGTTAATGACAGGTTTTAGGAGCCGTACCTCTTTCCCGATCTTATAAATGTATAAGAAGACAAGCGCTTGAGAATTCTACTCTCGGAAGACTTGCACTTCGAGCAATATTTGGTTAGAATATGAGTGGGACTTAAAAAGTTTACCCGGGACATTTTGAGACCATGAACAAGGGAATAGAGGAAGACGAAGTTGCAGGAGTGAAAGTATGCGTAATTTATTAGATATCCAAAAGCAGCTTCTGCCTGATCTCATGGAAACCCTTAAGAGACGGTACACGATTCTTCATCAGATCATGCTGTCCGATATAATTGGGCGCAGAACGCTTGCCGCTTCGCTTGATATGACTGAGCGGGTACTGCGTGCCGAGACGGATCTTCTGAAATCGCAAGGGCTCATTGAGATCGAGAGCGTTGGTATGCGCATTAGCGCTGCTGGGCGTAGGCTGCTTGATTTGCTAGAGCCGGTCGTTAAGAGCCTGTTTGGTCTGGATGAGCTGGAAGAGAAAATTCGGGCAACGTATGGTCTGGATAAAGTTATTGTGGTGCCGGGTGATTGTGAGTCATCGCCATTCACCAAACGTGAACTCGGCCGAGCAGGTGCAAAAGCGCTGCTCAGTGTACTTCGTACAGATGATATTGTTGCTGTCACTGGTGGATCAACGCTTGCCGATATGGCTGATCAACTGACACCGCCGTTATCCCTTTCCTATAAGAACGCTTGGTTTGTTCCGGCGCGTGGTGGATTAGGAGAGAGTATGGAGATTCAAGCCAACACAATTGCCTCAACAATGGCAAAACGAGTTGGAGCGAATTACCGGTTGCTGCATGTACCTGATTTACTTAGTGGGGATGCCTACCAGTCACTAGCACTTGACTCTAATATTGGAGAGATTGTACAAATCATCCGCAGTTCGCGTATTATTGTACATGGGATTGGGGATGCCATTGAAATGACTCGCCGCCGCAAGCTGGATGAGGCTACGGTCTCAGAGATCCAGGGTGAGGGAGCAGTGGCTGAATCCTTTGGGTATTACTTTAACGAAGATGGTAAGGTTGTCCATACTATGCTTACGATGGGGCTACGTCTTGAAGATATTGTTCGGACGGAGACAGTCATTGGTATTGCCGGAGGCAAACCAAAAGCCAAAGCTATTCATGCCATGCTGCGTTTCGGGCAGGAGAATATTCTCGTCACGGACGAGGCTGCTGCTGTAGAAATCGGCAAGGAAATCGACAATCAGTTGCAGATATCCTCGTAATACACTAGAACATATACCTTGCATTATACTTAACATTGTTGTCATGACAGGCTTCACGGTCTGTTTTGAATAAATAAAACGAATTCTAGGAGGAACTATTCAATGAGTGTAAAAGTTGGAATTAACGGATTTGGACGTATTGGACGCCTTGCTTTCCGCCGTATTCAAAATGTAGAAGGTATCGAAGTGGTAGCAATCAATGACTTGACTGACGCTAAGATGCTTGCTCATTTGCTTAAATATGATACAACTCAAGGTAAATTCCAAGGTGATGTTGAAGTGCATGATGGCTTCTTCAAAGTCAATGGCAAAGAAGTTAAGGTTCTTGCTAACCGCAACCCTGAAGAATTGCCATGGGGCGACCTAGGCGTTGATATCGTACTTGAGTGCACAGGTTTCTTCACAACTAAAGAAGCAGCTGAAAAACACTTGAAAGGTGGAGCTAAGAAAGTAGTTATCTCCGCTCCAGCTACTGGCGACATGAAAACTGTCGTTTACAACGTTAACGATGACATTCTTGATGGTACTGAGACTGTTATTTCCGGCGCATCTTGCACAACGAACTGCCTAGCTCCAATGGCAAAAGTATTGAACGACAAGTTCGGTATCGTTGAAGGCTTGATGACTACAATTCACGCTTACACTGGCGACCAAAACACTTTGGATGCTCCACATGCTAAAGGTGACTTCAGACGTGCTCGTGCAGCAGCTGAGAACATCATCCCTAACACTACTGGTGCTGCTAAAGCAATCGGTCTTGTTATTCCAGAACTTAAAGGTAAATTGGATGGTGCAGCTCAACGTGTTCCAGTTGCAACTGGTTCCCTGACTGAGCTTGTAACTGTTCTTGATAAGAGCGTTACTGTTGAAGAAATCAACGCAGCAATGAAAGCAGCTTCCGATCCAGACACTTATGGTTACACTGAAGATGAAATCGTATCTTCCGACATCAAAGGTATGACTTTCGGATCCTTGTTCGATGCTACACAAACTAAAGTATTGACTGTTGGCGACAAACAACTGGTTAAGACTGTTGCTTGGTATGACAATGAAATGTCCTACACTGCACAATTGGTTCGTACTTTGGAGAAATTCGCTAAAATCGCTAAGTAATTGACTTGATATAAGCAACATCTATAGAGCGGAAACAGAAGTTCCTTGTTTCCGCTCTTTCTAAATGTATTTCTTGTTTCCTGCTAGAAACAATTTTGGGTGTGGAGGAATTAATCATGAACAAAAAGAGCGTCCGTGATGTAGAAGTAAAGGGTAAACGCGTATTTGTACGCGTGGATTTCAACGTACCTGTAGAAGACGGTAAAATTACTGATGATACTCGTATTCGCGAAACACTTCCAACCATTAAATATTTGATCGAGAACGGTGCAAAGATTATTCTTGCAAGTCACATGGGCCGTCCTAAAGGCCAATTCGTAGATTCCATGCGTTTGACTACTGCTGCTGAACGTCTGTCCGAGCTTCTCGGCAAACCAGTAGCTAAAGCTGATGAAGCTGTTGGCGAAGCTGTAAAAGCAAAAATCGCTGAGCTAGGCGAAGGCGACGTACTTGTACTTGAGAACGTTCGTTTCTACCCAGGCGAAGAAAAGAATGATCCTGAATTGGCTAAACAATTCGCTGAACTGGCTGATTTGTTCGTCAATGATGCGTTTGGTGCGGCTCACCGTGCACATGCATCGACAGAAGGTATCGCTCATTTCCTACCAGCTGTATCCGGTCTTTTGATGGAGAAAGAATTGACCGTTCTTGGTAAAGCTCTTACTAACCCAGAACGTCCTTTCACTGCGATCATCGGTGGTTCGAAAGTTAAAGACAAGATTGATGTTATTGATAACTTGTTGTCTTTGGCTGATAACGTTCTGATCGGCGGTGGATTGTCTTATACATTCACTAAAGCTCAAGGCTTCGAAATTGGTAAGTCACTTGTAGACAACGACAAACTTGACGTTGCTCTTGGATTCATCGAAAAAGCTAAAGCACTTGGCAAAAACTTCATGCTTCCTGTTGATGTTGTTGTTGCTGATAAATTCGGTGCTGATGCTAACACTAAGATCGTTAATTACAATGAAATCCCAGAAGGTTGGGAAGGACTTGATATCGGACCTAAGACTCGTGAACTTTATGCCGATATTATCAAGAACTCCAAGCTGGTTGTCTGGAATGGACCTATGGGCGTATTCGAAATCGATAAATTCGCTGAAGGTACACTTGCAGTAGCAAAAGCTTGTGCAACAACTGAAGGTTACACTGTTATTGGCGGCGGAGATTCCGCAGCAGCAGCAGAAAAATTCCACCTGGCTGACCAAATGGATCACATCTCCACTGGTGGCGGTGCATCCCTTGAGTTCATGGAAGGCAAGGCGCTTCCTGGCGTAGAAGCACTGAACGACAAGTAAGACGTATAGAAGGAGGCAATTTAATTCATGAGAACACCAATTATTGCGGGTAACTGGAAGATGTTCAAAACAGTTCCTGAAGCAGAAAGCTTTATTGCTGACATCAAAGGCAAAGCAGAAGTAGAAGGCGTTGAGACTGTAATCTGCGCTCCATTTACTAACCTGCCTGCACTTGTAGCAGCTGCAAAAGGTACAGACATCAAGATTGGCGCACAGAACCTGCACTTTGAAGATAACGGTGCTTACACAGGAGAAATCAGTGGTGTAATGCTTAGCGATCTTGGCGTAGACTATGTAATCATTGGTCACTCAGAGCGTCGTGCTTATTTTGGCGAAACAGATGAAATCGTGAATAAGAAAATGCATGCTGCATTCCGTCACGGTATCACTCCAATCGTATGTGTTGGCGAAAAGCTCGAAGAGCGTGAAGCTGATCAAACGAAAGCTGTATGTAAAGTACAAACTGAAGCTGCATTCCAAGGCCTTAGTGCTGAGCAAGCAGCAAAAGTTGTCATTGCATACGAACCTATCTGGGCTATTGGCACAGGTAAATCTTCCACTTCCCAAGATGCTAACGAAGTTATTGCGTACATCCGCAGTCTTGTAAAAGATCTGTATGATGTTGCAACAGCTGAAGCTGTTCGTATTCAATACGGCGGCAGCGTGAAGCCTGAGAATGTAACTGAGTACATGGGCCAAAGCGACATCGATGGTGCGCTTGTTGGCGGTGCCAGCTTGCAGCCTGCTTCCTTCGTTCAATTGGTTGAGGGGGCGAAGTAAGATGTCAGCTCCAAGACCTGTAGCTTTGATCATCATGGATGGTTTCGGTTTGCGTGGAACATCTGAAGGTAATGCCGTTGCTCAAGCTAACAAACCTAACTATGACCGTTACTTGAAACAATATCCTAATACTACCCTTACTGCTTGTGGTGAAGCTGTTGGTCTTCCAGAAGGCCAAATGGGCAACTCTGAAGTAGGGCACTTAAATATTGGTGCAGGACGGATTGTATACCAGGATTTGACTCGTATTGATAAATCGATCCGTGAGGGCGAATTCTTCGATAATGAAACACTGGTAGCCGCAGTTAGAAATGCTAAGAACACAGGTAAAAAGCTTCATCTTTACGCGCTTGTATCCGACGGAGGGGTACATAGCCACATTAACCACCTGTTTGCTATGCTTGACCTGGCTAAGAAAGAAGATATGCACGAAGTGTATATCCATGCTTTCATGGATGGCCGTGATGTACCTCCAGATAGTGGTAAGAAGTTTGTCCAAGATCTGGTGGCTAAGATTGAAGAAGTTGGAGTAGGTACAATTGCAACGGTATCCGGACGTTATTACGCCATGGACCGTGACAAACGTTGGGATCGTGTAGAAAAAGCCTATCGTGCTATGGTTTATGGCGAAGGCCCTAAATACACGGATGCTCTGCAAGCTATCACTGCTTCTTATTCAAATTCCGTGTTCGACGAATTCGTTGAACCTAGCGTGATTGTAGACAGTGAAGGCAAGCCGGTAACGGCAGTAGAGAGCGGCGATTCCGTCGTGTTCCTCAACTTCCGCCCTGACCGTGCTATTCAGTTGTCACAAGTGTTCACGAATCAAGATTTCCGCGGTTTCGACCGGGGTCCTTTGTTCCCACAAGACTTGCACTTCGTATGCCTGACTACTTTCAGCGAAACGGTACAAGGTTATGTAGCCTATTCACCGAAGAACCTGGATAACACATTGGGTGAAGTACTTGTGCAACACAACAAGAAGCAACTGCGCATCGCGGAAACTGAGAAGTATCCGCACGTAACGTTCTTCTTCAGTGGTGGACGTGATGAGGAACTTCCAGGAGAAACTCGTATCTTGATCAACTCTCCTAAAGTAGCAACCTATGATCTTCAACCTGAGATGAGTGCTTACGAAGTGGCTGCAGCCTGCGTAGCAGAAATCGAAGCGGAAAGACAGGATGCTATTATCCTTAACTTTGCAAACCCTGATATGGTTGGACACTCCGGTATGCTGGAGCCAACAATCAAGGCTGTAGAGGTAACGGATGAGTGTGTAGGTAAAGTAGTGGACGCAGTAGTTGCCAAGGGTGGCGTTGCGATCATTATCGCCGATCACGGTAATGCAGACATGGTATTTGATGAGAACGGTCGTCCGTTCACAGCTCATACCACTAACCCGGTTCCGTTCATCCTTACGGATGAAAATGTTGTATTGCGCGATCGCGGTATCCTTGCTGATGTAGCACCAACCATTCTGGATCTGATGGGAATTCCGCAACCTGCGGAAATGACTGGTCAATCCATGATCGCTAGTCGCAAATAAGGAAACAATACCTGAGATTAAGCTTCAACAATTAAAACCAAAACATTGTTTAAAGGAGATTAACTAAAATGACTATTATTTCTGATGTTTATGCTCGCGAAGTCCTTGACTCCCGTGGTAACCCTACTGTAGAGGTTGACGTTTATCTTGAATCCGGTGCTAAAGGCCGCGCTATCGTTCCTTCCGGCGCTTCCACTGGTGCTCATGAAGCTGTTGAGCTTCGCGATGGCGACAAATCCCGTTACATGGGTAAAGGCGTTCTGAAAGCTGTTGAGAACGTAAATGAAATCATCGCTCCAGAAGTTATCGGTATGGACGCTCTTGACCAAGTGGGCATCGACAAATTGATGATCACTTTGGACGGAACTCATAACAAAGGTAAATTGGGCGCTAACGCGATCCTAGCTGTATCCATGGCCGTAGCTCGCGCAGCTGCAGCAGCTTTGGATATTCCTTTGTACGTATACCTGGGCGGATTCAACGCTAAGACTCTTCCAGTACCAATGATGAACATCATCAATGGTGGTGAGCATGCGGACAACAACATCGATGTTCAAGAGTTCATGGTTCTTCCTGTAGGAGCTCCAAGCTTTAAAGAAGCTCTTCGTACAGGTGCTGAAATCTTCCACAACTTGAAATCCGTACTTCAATCCAAAGGCCTGAACACAGCTGTAGGTGACGAAGGTGGTTTCGCACCGAACCTTGGTTCGAATGAAGAAGCAATCACTACAATTATCGAAGCTATCGAAAAAGCTGGTTACAAACCAGGTGTTGACGTATTCTTGGGTATGGACGTTGCTTCCACTGAGTTCTACAAAGACGGTAAATACACCCTTGCTGGCGAAGGTAAATCTTACACTTCCGCTGAGTATGTTGACCTTCTTGCTTCATGGGTTGAAAAATATCCTATCATCACAATCGAAGACGGTATGTCCGAAGACGACTGGGATGGTTGGAAATTGCTTACTGAAAAATTGGGAGACAAAGTTCAATTGGTTGGTGACGACTTGTTCGTTACAAACACTGAGCGTCTTGCAACAGGTATCGAAAAAGGTATCGGTAACTCCATCTTGGTTAAGGTTAACCAAATTGGTACATTGACTGAAACTTTCGATGCTATCGAAATGGCTAAACGTGCTGGTTACACAGCAGTTATCTCTCACCGTTCCGGTGAATCCGAAGATAGCACAATCGCTGACATCGCTGTTGCGACTAATGCTGGTCAAATCAAAACTGGTGCTCCTTCCCGTACAGACCGTGTTGCTAAATACAACCAATTGCTTCGCATCGAAGACGAGTTGGGTGAATTGGCTCAATACAACGGCCTGAAATCCTTCTACAACCTTAAAAGATAATCTGCTTTTATAGCAGAGTACGAAGACCCGCCTTTATGGCGGGTCTTTTTTGTACTCAAAGAGACGCAGACGCTATGTAATTCCTTATCTTACAAGAAAAGCTACGACTTAACAGTCTAGGCGGTTGTATTACCGACAACGCTATGATAAAATAAGAATACTGTTTATGTATCGTGATAACCTCAATTACCATAGATAGTGATGCTTAGGCGTAGGAGGTGGAAGTGAATGGATATCTTTTTGAAAGTTGTGCTCCTGATTTTTTCCGTCGGTCTTATTGCGGTCGTTCTTCTGCAAAAGGGGAAAAGCGCGGGTCTTTCCGGTGCCATCTCCGGCGGTGCTGAGCATCTCTTTGGTAAAACAAAAGCTCGTGGTATGGAACTCGTACTACAACGTGTAACTGTTGGACTTGCTGCAGGATTCTTCATTATGGCGATTCTAGCTGCTGTTTTCATTGACTAAAGTACCTACAGTAAGCCCTCGCTCTGTTCTGAATGGAATGGAGCGAAGGCTTTTTTGTTATAATTAAAAGGGGATAAGCACCTGTAGGTGCTTTTCTTTGCATAAAGAAAGAATAAGATTCGGTACAATAGAGCCCTAATAAATAGACTATCTTCTTCGTTGTGACTGAAATTTTGTACTGCGTTTACCTTTGGATGACAGTAACAGGGATGCGCAGGATTGATTTCGTGTATACTAGGGTATGAAGTAGGTAAAGGTAAATTTTACTTGGCATTACTACAGAGCAGGACAAGACATACATATTTGCCAGCGGCTTGGAGCCGCGGAGGGCTGGGGTGACGAACATGATAACACAGGAAATATTACTCGATTTCATGCGGGAAACTGCATATAAACCAATGACTTATGAAGAGCTGGTGAGCCATTTTGCTCTAGAAGATAGCACAGGGTTTAAAAAGTTCGAGGAACTACTAATTGAATTAGAGCAGGACGGAAGAATTGTATTAACTCGTAATGCACGTTATGGCGTGCCGGAACGAATGGATTTACTGCGGGGCCGGTTACAAGCTCATGCGAAAGGCTTCGCTTTTTTGATCCCGGATGATCGTGATCATCCTGACGTGTACATCCATGCGAATGATCTAAAGGGAGCTATGAATGGCGATATCGTCTTGATCCGTATTACCTCTAAAAGTCCGTCCGGCGGACGTATGGAAGGCGAAGTTGAACGTATTGTAAAACGTGGCGTATTGCAAACGGTCGGCGTATTTCAAAATCTAGAGACCTATGGTTTTGTGCTGCCTGATGATAAACGGATTAACCGTGATATTTTTATTCCTAAGCAATCCTTCATGGGGGCGGTAGACGGGCAAAAGGTCGTTGTGCGCATCGTGAATTATCCAGAAGGTCGATCAGCAGCAGAAGGTGAAATTATTGAAATTCTCGGACATAAGGATGATCCGGGAGTCGATATTCTATCTATCATCCGTAAGCATCAGCTACCAGAGGCATTTCCGGCTGAAGTGATGTACGAAGCGGACAATGCTCCGGATTCAATCACAGAAGAGGAAATTGCTGAGCAGGGACGACGCGACTTGCGCGGACTAAACATTGTTACGATTGATGGCGAAGATGCTAAGGACTTGGATGATGCCGTTAATGTTCAGCGATTGGAGAACGGAAATTACAAGCTAGGCGTGCATATTGCGGATGTAGGTTATTACGTGCGTGAGAGCTCTGAACTTGATAAAGAAGCGTACGATCGGGGCTGTAGCGTGTATTTGGTGGATCGGGTTATTCCGATGCTTCCTCACCGTTTGTCTAACGGGATTTGTAGCTTAAACCCACAGGTTGACCGCTTAACGATGTCCTGCGAGATGGAATTTAACGAACACATGAAGGTTGTGAAGCACGATGTCTTTACCAGTGTGATTCGCACCAAAGAAAGAATGACTTATTCTAATGTTCGTAAAATTTTGGAAGATGAAGATCCAGAATTGCTGGAGCGTTATAGTCCATTAATTGATGATTTCCGTCTCATGAAAGAACTGGCGATGAAGCTACGCGATGCGCGGATGCGGCGGGGCGCGGTTGATTTTGATTTCGAAGAGAGCAAAATCATTGTGGATGAGAACGGCAAGGCTGTAGATATTGTGAAGCGTGAGCGTTCTGTAGCGGAGCAGATTATCGAGGAATTCATGCTCGCAGCGAATGAAACGGTCGCTGAGCATTTCCACTGGCTGAAGGTTCCGTTCCTTTACCGGATTCACGAAGATCCAGATCCAGAGAAGCTACAGAATTTTATGGCTTTTGCGGCTAATTTCGGATATCACGTGAAAGGCCGCGGCAATTCGGTTCATCCACGTGCTTTGCAGGATCTGTTGGAGCAAATCCAAGGAACTAAAGAACAGACCGTTATTAGCACAATGATGCTGCGTTCCATGAAGCAGGCGAAATATGATGCAGAGAGCACAGGTCATTTCGGACTCGCTGCAGAATACTATTCTCACTTTACTTCTCCAATTCGCCGGTACCCCGATCTGGTTATTCACCGCGTAATGCGTGAAGTGATTGAGAATGGAGGGGCGCTGAGCCAGAAACGACATGATTATTTGGCCGGCCGGATGCCTGACATTGCTCAGCAGTCCTCGGAACGTGAGCGTGTGGCGGTAGAGGCTGAACGTGATACAGAGCAGCTGAAGAAAGCTGAATACATGCAAGATAAAGTAGGCGAGGAATTCGAGGCTATGGTCAGCAGTGTGACCAGCTTCGGAATGTTCATCGAGCTGGACAACACCGTCGAAGGACTCATTCGTCTGAGTGCAATGAGCGACGATTATTATCACTTCGACGAGGCGCATATGGCGCTCATTGGCGAGCGCACATCACGGGTGTTCCGTATTGGCGACGAGGTGAAGATTCGAGTCGCCAAGGTAAATATGGATGACCACACGATCGATTTCGAGTTGGTCGACATGAAACCGCGCGCGCCAGGCGAGCATCGCAGCGGTGGTTTTGGAGGCAGCCGCGGTGGCAAAGGCGGCCGTTCAGGTGGCGGCGGCTTCGGCAAGCCAGCCGCTGGGGGTAAAGCCGGCGGCGGCAAGGGCCGCGGCGGTAAAGGCAAGCCCGGCGTTGCTGTAGGCGCGGGCAAGGGCAAGCCGGGCGCAGGTGTGCGCGCCGGCGAAGGGCCGCGCGAAGCGGCCGGTGCTGTTGCACCGGGCGGACGCGGTAAGCGGAAGCGCGGGCGTGATGCCGGCGAGGATGCGAGCCGGGGTGTTGCGGCGCCGGGCGGAAGCACCGGCGCAGAGCGCGGGGGCGAAGCCGGCGGCAACGCAGGCGCACCGCGTGAGCGCAGCGGCGGTCGAGGCCGCGGTGGGGACAACGGCGGTGCCGGTGGTGGACGCGGCATCAGCTTCGGCTTTGGCTCCGGCAAAGGCGGATACGGCGTTCCTGCGTCCGAGTCTTCCGGCGGCGAAGTTCGCGGCCTGGATGGCAACACGAAGTTCCGCAGCCGCGAGGACCGCGGCGGTAACTTTGGCGGTGGAGAAGGTCGTAACGGCGCTCCAACAGGTAAAGGTCGCCGGAAAAAGAAGAACAAAAGCGGTGTGTTCATCGGTCAGTCCGTGACACCGGGCAACGTTCAGACGTCTGAACAAGCCACTTCTAAACGTAGTGACACTACGGGCAGCACTCCAGACGGAGCTCCTCGTAAGAGAAAGAAGAAATAAATAACGTTATGGGCTACGTTTCGTAGCTCTATGACGCAAGACTAAGCACCGCCCCTTTGCTGGGGGCGGTGCTTTTTTAATTGTTTTCTGCAGCTCGGTTCAAGTGTGAAATTATCGTTTCTGAACGAGAATATTGGTTGCCACAAGTTTGTTGAGTAATAGTCAGAAGAAGCTTTGTACTAACGTCGTTTTTGCAACTATGACACTTGGATTGGAGCAAAGTAACTAGTGTTATCACGATGCTTATTTTTAATTGCATAGTGTGCAGTTAAAATTCTGGCGTTTCAGTAAATAATGAGGTTAATTGCACTTTGTACATCTAAATTGGATCAGTACCTTCAAAACGGATGGCGTAAAGTAAGTTGTGTACCAAGATTTGGAGCCTAGTCAGGCAACAAAAAAGTAGGGTATTCTCGGGATTGTCGAAGTCCACTAAGAAAGGAACCCTACTCGATGACTATTCTACCCGAAAACATGTTAAATAATCTATTTGAAAATCTTGTCACCCAATTTGTAAAAGATAATCTAGAGTCCATTATGAAAGCGGAAATCCAGCAATTCATGACCAGTGAAGAAGCCGGGAACCACAACAGCCGCAACGGATACTACACCCGGGATCTACACACGAAATACGGAAATGTAGAGGATCTGGCCGTTCCTAGGGACCGTCAAGGAGCCTTCCAAACGCAGTTGTTCGAGCCCTACCAGCGGCGAGATGGATGGCTAGAGGAGGCTGTCATCCAGATGTACAAAAGTGGTATGGGAACGCGAGATGTGGCCCGGTTCATTGAAAGTATGTTCGGCAGCCACTATTCACCCACGACCGTTAGCAACATTACAGCTACGGTACTTGACGACATTCATCAGTGGCAGAAGCGCCCGTTAAACAAACGCTACTCCGTTATCTACCTGGATGGCCTATATGTGAAACTCAAGCGCAGCACCGTTAGCGGAGAAGTCGTTTATTTCGCCATGGGGATCGACGAAGACGGTCACCGCCAGATCCTTGGCTTTTACGTAGGCGGCCAGGAGAGCGCAAACGGCTGGCGCGAGGTGCTCAAAGACCTCTACGACCGTGGTGTCCAGGAAGTCTTGCTGGGCGTGTTTGATGGGCTTCCGGGACTCGATGCAGCGTTCCGTGAAACTTATCCGAAGGCGGATGTGCAGCATTGTATCGTCCACAAAGTGCGTTCGACCTTCCCGAAAATTCGGATTCAGCACAAAACGGAA
Source organism: Paenibacillus sp. RS8 (assembly GCF_041956825.1). Lineage (NCBI taxonomy): Bacteria > Bacillati > Bacillota > Bacilli > Caryophanales > Paenibacillaceae > Paenibacillus > Paenibacillus sp. RS8. The sequence goes on from NZ_CP168131.1 coordinate 1,727,553, forward strand.
GTCATTGAAGATCTGAAGACGATCTACACGGCTGCAGACCACGATCTGGCTCGGGCTGCGTTTGACACGGTGAAGGCCAAATGGGGCAAGCTCTACCCGAAAGAAATGCGGTCTTGGGAAGAACAGTTGCCAACGCTGCTGACCTTTTACAAGTATCCTGCGCTCATAAAGGAAGCCATCTACACGTCCAATCCAATTGAACGAATGAACAAGGAAATCCGAAAGCGTCTGAAACCCATGAATAGCCTCACGAATATGGATGCAGCAGAGAAAATTGTTTACCTCGACGTGATGGACTACAACGAACGCTTTAGCGAACGGGTCATTCGCGGTTTCGGCGATCTAGAAGTAAAGAAGAAACTAAATGAGATGTTTGAAGCACGATATCCACCGCAGGCAGAGTAAAACAAGTAGCTCGAATTCCCTTTTCCCTTGGGGCGGGGCCCCCGCCCCAAGGAACATCTGCACTAACTAACGAACACCCGAGAAGTTACCTTCTACTCTCTTACACAAACTTCTTGACGCTGCCTCAAAACGGCATGACTTCGAGTTTTTAACTGCAGAAAGTACAACTAAACAACCATCAAGCGTCTAAATATATTAAATAGAGGTATAAAGTGCATTTATGTAGCTTAGTTAGCTTTAGTGTTCGAGGGAGAGAGTGAAAAAAAGGGTATGAGTTAATTGGGATGTGTGAATATAGAAACATAAACATCTTTTTTATAAACAAATGTAATTAAAGTTAATTAATGGGTAAACTTACTGACAACTAGTTGTCAAAATGACTGAGAAAGGATTACCTGATCCTTCCTTGCGCACAATCGATTCCATTTGTTACAATATAGATCAGACGTTCGATAACTATGTCGTTTAAGATTAGTGAGACATGGTTACTTTAACTTATGAATATGATTCAAGGAGTGATTCTCATGGGTAAAAAAGCAGACGGGAAAGTACTTGCCCAGAACAAAAAAGCTTCCCATGATTATTTTATCGAGGATACTTATGAAGCTGGCTTGGTGCTGACAGGTACAGAGATCAAGTCGCTGCGTAATGGCCGCGCTAATATTGGAGATGCTTTTGCTACGATCCGTAACGGTGAGATTCACATTCACAACATGCATATCAGCCCTTTTGAACAAGGTAATCGTTCTAACCCTACTGACCCGACGCGTACTCGTAAATTGCTGATGCATAAAGAGCAAATTCATAAACTGTTGGGCTTGTCCAAGCGAGATGGATTTACGATTGTGCCACTTAAGGTTTATGTGCGAAATGGTTATGCGAAGCTGTTGATTGGTCTTGGTAAAGGTAAGAAAGAGTACGATAAACGTGACTCTGCTGCTAAGCGTGATGCTCAGCGTGATATCCAGCGTGTATTGCGTGAGAAGCAAAAGATCGCCAGATAATCTAGGAAGAATGAACGATTCAAATGAGTACCAGTTTCCACCTTCAATTCCTTTAACCCACGTGTTAAAGTATTGATAAATGTGATATACTGAGTAAGTAAGATTATTGCTTCGTTACAGACTTCTTGAAGAAGAAGCTGTGGATTGGATCTCTCTTGCTTGGAGGATCCGCTTGATCCGAAGCGCCCTTTATAATGAGGGGCCGTTCTTGGATTCGACGGGGGTAGTTCGAGCATGAGTAGCGAGTAGTGGGGACGCGTCCGCTTCATCAACGCTAAAGCCTATTAAACGGCAAACAACAAAACAACTACGCTTTCGCAGCCTAAGAAACTGCGCGCGTGCTTCTACCCTGCATCGCCCATGTGACAGGGATAGGGGCTAACAAGTAGTGGGATACGCCGTCTGGTCTCCGCCTGGGGTCAACGGAAGAAGATAATCAGGCTGACCCAACGTATAGCCGGTTACGGGGCGATACTCGGGTGACATCAAAACTGTGACTACACTCGTAGAAGCTTATGTGCCGTTATCTTCGGACAGGGGTTCGACTCCCCTCGGCTCCATTATGCACACTAACATGAGTGACAACTGGCAGTTTAAACTCCACCTCTACATGTTCGGCGTAGACAAGGACTCGCTGAACGTAGGTCTGGACAAATTTTTTAAGCTCCGGAAAGTTCTCATGGGCAATGGAATCCTTTAAGGAAAAGAGCAGTGAATGCAGAGTATCCTCTGTGATTCCGGCTCTTTTTTCTTTTGTTATCAATTTTGCTAATTCGACTTCCAAATTTGCTTTTTCGGCCTCCAACAGATTCACTTTCTCTCCAAAAGAAGCTTGTGTGAAGCCTTGTGCCACTGCATTGACGATGTTTGTGATTTGATCAGTAGCAGCACGAAGACGTTGCTCTAAATTTGTTTTCTCGCCAATATCCTTGGCTTCTGCTTTCAGAATCTGATTGTTGACCTGTTCAACTAACCTTGGAATGTTTTCCTTACTGAAGATGTGGTCCTGCAAATAATTTAGAATATACCCCTCGATGTGCTCACGTCGAATCTCCTTGTTAGAACAACTTCGTGAATTGTCCTTTCTATTGCACCTATAGGTTACGTATTTTAACTTGCTTCTACCTGAATATTTAACGTTTCCGGTCATGCCAGATTTTGTGTTGTGTAACCTTTGGCACTCCCCACAAAAGATCAAACCACTAAGCAGATACTGTTCTTTTGCTGTATAGGAACCTGAGCGTCTTGTACGTTGATTATCGGCAATAAGTTTCTGAACAGCCTCGAAATCAGTCTTGCTGATAATAGATGGAATGCCATTCTCAATCCGAATGATTTCGGATTCATCCTTTTTTCGATTGCCATTACGCTTTCCTAAGGCGTCTTTGCTGTCTGTGACATTATAGAGGTAGGTTCCAGTATACTTCTCACAACGTAGAACATCGTGAATAGTCGCTTTACTGATAGGCCTCCCGAGCCGTGAACGAAATCCTTTTTGATCCAGAAGTTGCGCAATCTGTTTGTAACCATGACCGTTTAAATATTGTGAGAAGATGAGTTCTACAATTGGAGACTCTTCTTCGTTAAGAATTAAGGTCTGGGTTGCCTTATCAACCATATAACCGATAGGGGGACGCCCTCCCGTATGCTTGCCCTGCAAAGCAGTTTCCTTTAAGCCCTTCATAGTCTCGCGAGCCAAATTCTTGGAGTAATACTCAGCCATTCCCTCCAAGACAGATACCAAAATAATACTCTCAGGAGAATCGTCAAGATTTTCAAGGACGCTTATAAGACGTATCCCAGCGACTTCTAACTTTCTTTTGTAGATAACCGAATGATACTTATCACGGCTGAAGCGATCCAGCTTATGTACGATAACAGCATCGAAGATACCTTTATTGCAATCTGAAATGAGTCGTTGGAACTCCGGTCGGCGATCTGTAGTAGCGGTGTGGGCCTTGTCTGCATAAACCTCTACAATAGTATATCCATTCTTTTTTGCGTATTCGTCTATGGCTCTCACCTGAGCATCAATTGACTCGTCTCTTTGGTTGTCTGAACTATAACGTGCGTAAACAGCGGCTTTTAAGCTCATCAAGATTGCCTCCTTTAATTTAGGTATCTATGTGAAATAGCAGTCTACGTTCTTCAAACACGTTGACTGCTATGAATTTTTTTCTAGATTAAAACATTTAACCAACAGTTCCCCCGCAGGTTTCCACAATTCGGGATAATCTCTCGACTCATTTATCTTGTGAGTATTTATCTCATCAGGGCAGTGTTCATTGTTCTTTAGTTTTGCTCTTGAGATTTTAATCTGCGTATTTGCAATACCCATCTGTATTCCTCCTCGTAGGCTGATTCGATTCCCGCGTTGATTTTACTAATTCTCCTAATCTTATCTGGATTTTAACTCAATGATTTTTTCCTGCGCAATCCCCTCGTCATCTACGTTCAGAGGGTTCTTGGATGAATCCTTGGTTGCTAAAGTATCAAAGTCAAAGGTCCCTCCTTAAAAGTCCTACATAGATATATTGCAAAAATGAATATCAATATAATAAAATCCCCCGAAAACATTAAAGGGGTGGATGTCAATTGGAAATTGTGAATATGAAACAGTTCGCAGAGAAACAAGGGATTAGTCTAAGAACAGCTAGAAGATGGGTACGACAAGGTTTACCTCGTATTAAGGTGATGAAGCAAGGTAAATGCTTGATTGATCTAGAAAAGGCGGAGGGCTGGATGTTGCAACGGAAGAAGAAACAGTCACCTGATTGCTTATCGATACAGCAGGCAGCAAATGTTTCTGGGGTACATCGAAATACAATCCGGTATTGGTTGAGAACAAATATGCACTTTCGAGAGAAAGTAGTAATTCCTGAGAAGACCAGTTACATGATCTCGAAACAAGGACTGGAAGATTGGATAAATAAACAAACATCGGGAAGCACAAAAGGGGGGGGATTGAGATGTCAGATTGGATTATTAGTTTTATAGAAAAGTTGGTATATGATCCAGAGGCATTGAAGGAGTTGATTCTTCCTTTTATCATGCTGATCACGATGGTAGCTATTACTTCTGAAGTATTCATAAGTTGTTATTTTAATAATAGAAAGAAGGGGATGTAATGAGACAACAAATCTTCAAGATACTAATTAGTTTATTACTATTTGGCCCCGTTGTACCTATGGCTCCACTATCCTTGGAAACATCAGTGGTTAGTGCAGAATCAGCGAATGAGATCGCCAATATCTCCGATCCAAATCTCAAACAAGCGATTACTAATTGGCTGGGAAAGTCAGTATCGGATACGGTGTATAAATCGGATATTGTTACTAAACTGCCGAGTTCGGGTTATACATTCTCCGCAAATTCTAAAGGTATCTCTGATCTGACAGGAATTGAAATATTTGAAGGTACTGGAGTGACATATTTAGATCTTGGTCGGAACAATATTACTGAACTTACACCGCTGGGGAACATATCCTCTCTAAAGCAGTTAAACATTGAGAGTAATCAGGTGTCTGATCTTAACCCTGTCCGTAACCTTACAAGTATAAAAATTTTAAGTGTCAATTCTAATCAAATCACAGATATCTCTCCAATAAATTCATTAATAAATTTGACCAGCTTAGATATTGCCAATAATAAAACCGCTGACCTAACTCCCTTAGCGGGATTGGTGAATTTGGTTAGTTTGAACTTTACAGGAAATAACATCATTGATATTAAACCACTACAGAATTTAACCAATCTAACCAGTCTTTTAGGAACTCAGAATAATATATCTGATCTCTCCCCCATAGATGGCTTGTTAAAACTCAAAACACTCTACTTAGGTTCAAATAACGTTGTGGACCTAACTCCATTGAGTACTTTAGCTGGTATAACAGATTTGAATATCGGTAGCAATTCAGTTGCCAACTTATCAGCATTAAGCAGCATGACGGGATTAACTCAACTCATTATGAATGCTAACAGAGTTCAAGATTTATCTCCGATAGCTGATCTATCGGAATTGCACAATATCCAAGCATCACAGAACCTGATTCACAATCTTTCTCCGTTAGCCGGACTCACAAATTTAACTAACTTGAATCTTCAATATAATCCGATTACGGATGTGTCTCCTTTGTCGGCACTGAACAAACTGAGTTCTCTGAATTTGAGCTGTACATTTGTGAATCCGTTTAGTGGTACAGGGCAAGTAGCAGTTAACAATATATTAGTGTCTAGCATGAAGAAAACCACTCCAGTGATGAAATATGGAGTTATCTCTAGTACAACTTTCAGCCCTTCGGTTCAGCTTGAGACTGGACAGTCAATCAATCCGAATTACGGATTTTTACAGACAAGTGACGGTACTACATGGTCTTCTAACGTGTCTTGGCATCAAGCATTCCGCAACTATTATGCGTCTACACCTTCAATTTTTATCTCTGAAGATCCAAGTATTGCTTCCGTGGATTTGAACGGTAGTATTACGGGGGTAGCACCGGGAACTACCCAAATTACTGGACTTCTTTTTGGATGGTCTTCTGATTATACAGAGTATAAGTTTAATGTGGTGGTGGAGAAATCCCTGACGCCTAGCTTGACTCCGGAAGTAAGTGCGCCTCCAACACTAGCACCGCAACCAACATCTGAACCGACTACAACACCGTTACCAACTCCTGCAGCCACACCTCCTGTGGAAGCACCAAACCCATTGACTTGGATTAAGGTGACTCCGAGTCATTCTGAAATTCACGTTAGCGAAACATTACAGTATAAAGCAGAGGCTATCTACGAAGATGGTTCTAGCCAAGATATTACAGAATCTGCAATCTGGAGTCTCGATAACCCAACTATGGCTGATATAGATAAAGGGTTTTTAACTGGTAAAAAGTTTGGAAGTGGTGGCGTCATTGCGACATGGGGCGGGAAATCAGGCGTAGCGGGTTTATTGGTGAAGAATCTTTCAGTGTTGAGCCTAACGATTACTCCTGAAAATTCCACGATAGGTTTAGGTCAGACTCAGCAGTTCCAAGCAAAGGCTCAGTATTCCAATGGTACCTCGGTCGATGTGACAAACCAAGCTTTTTGGTCGGTCGCTTACGGTGAGAAAGCGAGTATCGATAGTCGTGGGGTTGCCAAAGGACTTACAGAAGGGAATACAAGTATCTGGGCAATATGGAATAATGTAAGTGGGTTTGCAAACCTATCAGTATTAGCTGATGTTCATCCGACTCCGACTCCGACCCCGACCCCGACGATAGAACCGCCGCCAATCACTAGTCCACCCCCAGTGCCGGAACCGAGTATTGAACCAACAGCTATTACTACACCAGAGCCAATAACAACTGAGACACCGGCACCATCAATTACACCCTCAGAAGAACCGCAACCAGTAACTGAACCAATTGCCACACCACCAACTGAAACAACTATTGCACCACCACAAGTGATTGTTACTCCTACTGAGGAACCAACAACAGCGCCTTCTATAGTAGTAGGTGGTGAAGAAATATCAGGTCCAGAATCTGGTGAACCAGTAAAGGCAATTGAGGAATCAACAATCCCACCTAAACTTGCTCCGCCGTTAATAGTTAGAGACGTGTTAACAAGGATAGCTGAGATGGAAATTGTCACCGTAATTACTTCGAATAACAATGAAGATAAGGCAATTGAATCAACGAGAAGCAACGGATCAATGACCCAACACACAACTGAAAAACATACCACATCCACATCAATTCCAGAAGTTCCGACAAAACAGCAAAATATAGCACAAACACCACAAGATCATGAACTTTCTCCACACAATAAGAAACTCTTATTAGGAAAAGTAAGTTTAACTATTGGAGTTGTCTCTGCTCTGGCTTCTGGATTTATATGGATAATACTTTGGAATCGTCGTAAAAAGAAGGAGGAGAAAGACCGTGAAGGTTAAGCTAATATTTATTGCAATAAAGAAAGTAGCTCTTATTGTTATTTCGCTGATATTGCTTTACCTTTGTTTCACAGTCACTTCACTAAGGCTGTTTATACCGGTTGCTTTAATCCCAGTTTATTTTGCTTTTGTACCAGGGAAGAGAGGGATGACTAGTATGATAAAGCTTTTACTAATAATGATAACTTGGCTAGGACTTATGGTAGCCGCTAATGGTCCTGAAATGGTGAAACAGAACTTTATTCAAGGATATGAAAATACAAAATAGGTGAAATTTTTAATAGAGTTAAAATGTTGTCAAGGGGCAGCGAGAGATGGTGGCGCCGCTCCCGGCATTTTATTTGGAAGCGTTTTCATAAAATCGTGTGTTGTAATAGGGAGACAGAGACTCTTTCTGCGATCCTATTGAGAGGTGGTTTTTTTATGATAAGAGTTACTTTTAATGAAACAGATGGGTTTTTAGCAAAAGGGCTACAACCCAAGGAGATCAGCGAACTAGGCAAGGCGGCATTAGAACGTTTTGATTATGACAGTAGTAATTACTTCACAATCGTGAGAAAAGGTAACAAGGACAAGCTGATTGTAACAGACGGAAATTATGAAGAAGTAGATTACAGTCCTATCTCGCTGAAGCAAGATCTTAATGAAGACTTCTGGATTATAGTTGATAACTACGGTCTAAATTCGCCTGAAGGTATCATCATCAACTTCCTTCTACCAAGAGAGTACTAATTCAATAATTGTGTGTGGGGGGAAGCCCCCCTCTTCTTTGGCAGAGCAAAATTTCGTAAAAACGTACCCCTAGATAACTTGTGTACAATCATTCCTCTGTGATAGGATTCCTTATCAAATTTTAGGAATTCTTTATTATGGAGGGGTCATTATGATGGCTTACGGGCTAAAGGCAATCGCAAAAGAATTAGGATGCAGCCAAAATACCATTGGTAGGATGATGAAGAAACACGCCGATTTCCCTGTCAAAAAGCTTCCAGACATCAATACCTACGCTTTTGATGTGGGCAAGTGCAAAAAATGGTGGAGTGAAAATCGTAGTGAAAAGTCGAGCAACCAAGCTCCAGACAATGCTATGCAGATGAGTCAGTTCGCACGAGTATTAGAAGTTAGCTCCCGAATGGTGTTGGTTTGGAGACAAAAGGGGTTAGAAGCTGAGAAGCTAATCGATGGAACGGTGTGGATTGATCTGGAGAAAGCTCGGAAATGGTTCCGGAAACAGAACGATGAACGCACAAAAGCATATGCTTATAAATTTTAATGAATTCTACGATAGAACGAGTATATAGAAGGTTTTGGGAGGATAATGCAGCCCTACCTTGTCAAGTGGAATTGGTGAGCGCAGAGGGCATTGATCAGGACATCTTCTAAAAACGAAAGTTGTTCAATCGAGTTCGTAAGTTAATTCCAGATCACGTAATATTGATCCAACAGAACGAACTGGCCTGTCGTACTGATACATCAAAGAGAACTGGAGGTTAATAACATGGCTAAAAGAAAGCAAATGAAATCTCGCCAGCGGATGTTAGTTACTGTACACGAAGAAGGATATCGCGTTGTTGGACATCAAGTGTTAGACCATAAAGGAAACGAAGTGAAGATATATCTAAATAGTGCAGGCTACCCTTTTTTCATTCTTAAGCAGGAGAATGGTAAAGCGTTCCACATCCCCGTTCATCGGTTAGTTGCCTTCGAAAAGTACGGGGTTAAGATGTTTAGAAAAGGGATTATCGTGAGGCATCTCAACGATGTAAAGAATGACTTTAGCAGAGATAACATAAGCATCGGCACACACAAGCAAAACGCTGATGATCGAAAGAGAAACTACTGCAAAAAAAAACAACCTAAAGTGGCCTAAAAGCAGGGGGCTTGACAAGCGAAGGGGTTATCTCGTGTAATGCAAACATCAAGAAATTAGCGAAAGGGGACAAGTAAAATGATCACTGTTTCACAGACAACTTTATTTCGAAAACTCTTTGTCCACCGTGCAGATGCCCATATGCGTAAGAATGATTGTGGATGGAAACCAGTACGAGATGCTGGGTGTGATCGTCCATTTGGAGAAGGGCAGGCTCGTACCCATCTAGAGGGATTTTGTCATTTGGGGGTCTTTCCCCTTAAGTTTGATACTTGTATCTTTGTTGCAGCCGACTTTGATGAAAATGAAAATGCATTTGAACAAAGTTGGAAATTACACGAAAACTTTAAAGAAGATAAAATTTATTCGTTAGTTGAGCGTAGTTCTTCAGGTAACGGGTATCATGTCTGGATCTTTTTTGACGCACCTGTGAAGGGTCAAGAAGCTCGAACACTGATGTTTAATGCACTTGAGAAATATGGTATACCCTTTAAGGGTCCCTTAAAGAAAGGGAGTAACACGAAACGATCGCTGGATCGGTTGTTCCCTGCACAGGATAAAACGAACACATATGGAAATATCATTGGACTACCCCTAAATGGAGAAGCTGTGATTCAGGGAAACTGCGTCTTTATTGACGCTGACCAACAACCATACGCCGACCAATGGGCCAAGCTTGAAGAGGCTTATGCTAATCGGATTTCTGCCGATCACCCTAAGCTGAAGGAAACAAGAACTACAGTTGCACCACCTATAGATAACGATAGACCTGAGTGTGTAACGGAGGGCGGTCGATGGCTCGAACTCGGTCAGTTAGAGGGCCAGCAAAACCGAGTATTGGGATGCGAAGCTATCAAGCAAAGCATTAGTGATCCAAACAATTTCAGAGAACCGGCCTGGCAAGCAGTACTCAGTAATATCGCTATATTTGGCAATGAAGGCGAAGAACTCGCATATAAGGTTAGTCGAGGATATTCAACTTACGATGAAGACGAAACACAACGGAAATACTATAGAAAACTGGATGAACTTCAAAAAGGAGGGTATCCTTTCAGCTGTGCAGGGCTAGATAAAAACGGGTGGACTTGTCCTAAACTAAAAGAATGCCGTTTTAATTTCATTGCACTTTACGATGCTCCAGAAAGCTACAACTACTACAATCCAGAGGTTCCACTAACAGCTGAAGATCGGAAGCAACTATACAGTTGGGAACAGAGCGGAGGGTATAACGCCTACTTACAATTATTTCCCAATCGTTCGAACTTTGGCGTTCGAAATGAATCGGGAATTAGAGGCATCAAACGTAAGGAGTATTGGATACTGAAACACTTGCTTGGCGACACCCCCCTCTACGTTAAGTTCCCGAATTGGGATAACCAAGTTAAGTCAATCTGGTTTGAGTGGAGCACAGAAGAGGATGCCAATCTCTTCGAACAACAAACCATACACATGGAAATTCCGTTTGAGCGAACTGATTTAGCTTTCTGGCTCCTTCAAGACGCTCAGGCATTCAATGGAGATACAGCAAAAAAATTAATCAAGAAAGTTGCTCTAACAGCTGGGATTCAACTAAGTGCGTATTGGGATGACCCACTCATTTTTATGGACCCATATCGGGTTGCTCCCTATTTCGGAAAATGGAAGGAGTACTGCATATAATGAAAAATAATTCGCTCGAAGAAGCTTTAAAAGAAATTGAAGAAGAACGGCCAGATTTGAAACAACTAGACGATACTCCCAAGAAGCCTGGGCTATTTGAGAATAATAATAGGTACTATATTCTCAAGTATGACAAAGAAGGAAAACTATACAAGGAATCCCTTAGCAATTTCCTATTCCAGAATGTGAGGAAAATCAAATTGGGAGCTAAAGAGGAGGCTCTGCTGGTTGATATTAGTGAAGGCAATCAACTACGAACCAATATTATCATAACCGGTGAAATGCAAGCTGATAAGAAGAAGTTATTGATTGCCTTGAAAAATAACTTGAGTACCGTATTACTTACTTGTCGTAGCAATACTGACTTTGAGCAACTCATGGTGTATGTAGCAAAACAAGCCAAGATAACAGTCGATCAGGCTGATTATGTAGGAATGTTCTATCATAGCCCTAGTAGAAATTATTATTTTGTCATTTTGGATGAGGAGGAGCAAATTCATTATCTTAAGCCATCGAAAATGAAAGAATCAGATGGGGAACTAGTACAGGTTTTAGGAAGAAGGCACCTAAACAGTCAGACAAGAATTAGAAATGAATATATTGAAAATAATTGGCACGATACGGCGAAAACTATGCTTGAAAGTTTGCCGAAATTGTTTGCGGACAAAAAAGCCTTAGTGCCATTAGCCTGGTATTTGGCGGCCCTACTGAGCGATTGGATGATGGAGGAATATGTCACGAATTTGCCAATTCTCTATCTATATGGGGAGAAGGGGGCTGGGAAATCAACCTGTTTAAAAATTCTATCAACCTACTTTGGGAATACAAAAATGAAGGAATTAGCAATGAGTTCAACCAAACAGCCCATTCGAGATGCAATGGCTTGCACAAACGCTTTTCCCATCACTACGACTGAAAGTCCCAACAAGAAAGATAGTGATGATATAGCAAATATGTTGAAGATACTCTTTGATCGATCCGATTATATGAGAGGTAACCTTTTCGGTAATGAGACCTATGTACTTCAGGCTCCCTGGGCAATGGCAGCCAACAAAAGAATTAGTAATGAAGCCGTTCAGGATCGAATGATTCAACTGGAGTTTAAGCCTTCAGATCAAAGCGGAAACAGAGAATTAATAATAGACATTATTGGTAACAAGAAAGATAATGGTAGGTTTATTGCTGGTTATTTACAATATTTAATCAAACAACAAGAATGCTGGGCTGATTGGCATGCATCAGCCAAGACTTATGCGAAAATGGCTTCTATTCCCCGAGAAGCTGAAATCATGCTCGCACTTGCTATGGGGTTTGTTATGATGAGAGATCTTCAAGTACTGGTAGGTATGGAGCCTTACACAGACGAGGTGTTCCGAGAAATGATGGAACTTGTTAGCAGTCAGAGAAAGGAGAACCAAATTCAACCAATATATGTTGAGTTTCTGCAGTTTGTTCAAACTTATCATATAGATCCTTCATACCAGCAAAAACAGATGAGTGGATGGAGCAGTCAGAAAGGCTTCAAGTTCCAACAGGCATGGTGGCTGGATAAGTTTGAAGAATATACACAAAACAAATCCACAATTGATTTTGACAGAAAGATTATCTTGAGTGGTTTGAAGAAATATGAGTCCATAGAATTGAACACATCGGAATCACTTAATGGGGGCAAGGCCAAGTGTTTTACAATAAACGCCCAGAAACTGGAAGAAGAAACTGAAGGGATGTTTCCTGCTGAGGCGTGGTCGAAAAACGCGTTGTTGATGGTTGAGCAGGCAGAAGAGATAACTGTTGAGCTAGAATTAGGATAACAGCGAGAGGAGGCACACAAAGCCTCCTCTTTTTGCTGCCCAGAAAAGTATGACGGAACTTGAGTAAGGTTCCGCATTCTGTTGCCTAGTTAAGGGGGACGGGGAATAGAAGAGGCAACGACGGAACTTACATGGAACCTATGCAGGTTCCGCAATCCTAACCCTAGACAAGGGCTGCAAAACACCAACGGAACCTAAAAAATATTATATCCACTAAAACAACTAAGACCAAAACACGAAAAACAAGCAAAATAGTGAGCGGGGCGACATGGTATGCCGGTTGAGGTTCCGTTGTTCCTTGAAGCCCCTCGTCTACGTGACGGAGTACGGAACCTGCCCAGGTTCTGTCAAGGTTTCGTCCAAAAGGCTTAAACCCAAAAACGTACAGATTTGTCTTTTGTTAATAACGGTTGTACTTATTCTATTTTAGGATCTGTTCCTCTGCTGCTAGGTTCCGGTTTTAGAACTTTTCTCTCAGCAGCACAGCCGTTACGCTTCGCTCGTTCTCTCCGTCACACCGTCTTCTCCCAGTGGCAGTCTATAACAACTTAGCCAGCCCCATTAAGCTCCTTGCCTCATCGGTTCCACACCCATAGGGGGTACTACTACATAGTGGAGGGTTCGACGACTTTAATTTTAGTGCTTTCTCAAAGTAGAACACAGTTTGAGGCAGTAGACAGATTCTTTAGCTGCCGCAGAAGTGCCTTGTAACAGAAACACGCTTAGCTAAAAGATAAAATGTAACAGTTTGTACGACCACTTTTAGTAAAGTTCAGGAAGCCTTCCTGAAACAAACGGTGGTGATGAGGAGTTTTCTCTAAGGAGTTTCTATCCCCTATTTTGATGTTTCAGAGCCTCAAAAGACATAGGTTCGAATAAACACAGGGGTTGTGTACATAAATATTACAATGTTAAAATATGTTAATGTTAGCAATTAAAGGAGGATTACAATGAGCGAAGAGTTATTTGAGTTAGGAGAAATTAAAGTTACCCCAGCCGCTTTGGAGATGATCACCCAATTTGGAGTCCTGTTTGTACTTAACTGTCATGTAATTGGTAATTATGGGAATGTATCTGAGGTGGATTACAAACTTAATCAATGGGCGATCGATAATGGCGAACGAATTTTGAGCACATATTCTGGAATTTGGGAAAAACCAATCTTTGTGGTAACCGAAAGGGACCGCAGTGTGACTACTGTACTATTGGCTGAGGACTATTAGTGCATTCAATTCCACTGTTTATAGGAATCTATGTCTTCTGGAGTTCTACAATTTCAAGGTAGGGGGTCAATGCTATTTAATGTAAAAGGTCCGTTGATAGCTTTAGGATCAAAATTGTTTTCAACGCTTAGCGAAAAGGGTCCAGCGGCTCAAAGGCTTCGGCTTCTTTGTCTACGATTGTTGTGCATTCAGCGTATTTCTCCGGCAAGCCCAATAGTTCTTTGGTGCCTGGGCAAGTAGAGCATTTTGTAAAAAGCAAAGAAGCCGCTGACCATTCGGCGACAACTTGAAGCATACCCTGAGGAGGAGCGAAAATCTTAACTTAGGGGTTGTGCTGTGACTGATGTTGCATGTGCTTTGTTAGCTGCAACACAGAAGTTAACTCCATTAAATGGTATTGTACTTGTAGGACAAAGAGGAGTGCCATTCACGGTCGTTTGTAGAAGTTTCCTCATCATTCGCCAATAGTTTCAGTGCAGATAGATTGGTAATCGTTATGTATTTGTTTCGTATGGAGATGATTTGTGCTACCTGCAGTTCCTGCAAACCTATCGTTACAGATTCACGACTTACTCCAATCATGTATGCCATGTGTTGGTGGGTAGTCTTCCAGTTGATCAGGTATCCCTCAGATACTTCTACTCCAAAGTTGGAATGCAGATCGAGAAGCAAATTGGCAACCCGGATTTTGCTCGAAAGAAAGGCTAAGTATTCAAGCTTACGGTCTGCCTGGTCTAATCTTTCGCTCACGACGTAAAAGAGCTTACGAAGAATTTGAGGATAGAGGTCAATTAGTGTTTCTAGGTCTGGCTTTCGAATCATCCATAAGACTGAGGGCTCTAACGTTGCTACAGAAGCTAATCGGAGGTTATTATGGTGCAGAACCTCCAACTCACCAATCGATTCTCCAGGGAACTGATGTCCAAGAATTAGCTCCTTATCATCACTCTCAGTATAAATCCGTAAGGCTCCTGAAGCGATTAGGAACATCTCCATACCTGGACTACCCTGAAGAAATAAGATGTGATCTTTAGGATATCGGCGTTCAGTGAACTTAGACAAAACAAATTCAACATCATGTATATCAATATCTTTAAATAGTGGAGTGTCTAAAACTGAGTTAAACAATATGTCCCCTACTTTCAAATCAGTCTTATGCTACTTTGGAGCATATGTATTAAAAACTTCAGACAAAATATTAATAGCCATTCTTATTTCTTTTTCATCGCGATTTAGTAAAAGAATAAATGCCTCTTCAAGTAACGAGTCTCTCTTATTAATCTCTTTTTGGTATTGCGCTGTATATCCAAAGAACTCTGAAATCTCAATCTGTAAGGTATCTGCTATCTGGGCAGATTAGAAAGAGTAACATTGCGCTCTCCTCTTTCAAGTCCACCTATATAAGAAAAGTGGAAACCAGCCTTTTCTCCTAATTGTTCTTGAGATAAACCTTGAGATTTCCGAATTTCTCTTATTTTGCTACCAACTAATTTTAAGATTATTTCAGCCATAACGTTCACTCCTTATAAAAGGAGTGTAGATAAACAAAGAAAGGCAGGTAATAGGTATAAAGGTATTAAAATTAAAATTAATACTTATAAGTATCTATGTATGATACAACACTTTAAAATAAATGTCTCATGGATTTTCTAAGGTAGTTATTCTAGTGCTAAGAATGCTAACGTTAATAGTTTTCAATTTTAATGAATAGGGGTTTTATTAATGTGGAAAAAAGGGATTTTGACTTTTATTTGTATTATGGTGCTAATTATTAAATTCCCTACACCTGCGGTATATGCAGAAAATATCGTAGTCAAGCAATATCTGGGGGAATGGCAATCAGTGTCACCTAACACCTATTACTTTGTAACAATTAAACAAGACACTTCAGGCAACTATACGATTTTTGCAGGGTTTCAAGCGCCAGATCAAGGAGATGAACTTTTCAATTCGGTACTTGATATCGAGTCAAAATCCAAGGCTACTTTTAAGTATGCATTTCCCGAAGAGAATCCTGCAAAAAAACAAGGGACGCTTAGTTTCTTAAAGGATAAATTAGAAATGGTATATATGAATGGTAGTGAAAAAAGAATAGTAATATTAGAGCGAAAAACTGAAAGAATAAAGGTATTTATTGATAACGAGGAAATCCACCTTGATCCAGCACCGAAGTTTAGAAATGGATCGGTGATAATACCAATGCGTCCTATCTTTGAATATTTTGGGGCGGAGTTATTATGGGATAAGGAGAAACAGACTATTAAGGTTGATGCCAATACTAATAGTTTTACTTTAAAGATTGGTTCCCTACAAGCTACTCTCAATGGAAAAACAATTCAATTAAACGAATCCCCAAAGATTATAAATAATATTACGTTTGTTCCACTAAGATTTGTAAGTGAGTCATTTGGAGCCACTGTACAATGGAATGCAATACAGCACAGTGTTCATATTAGGAGTAATGATTAGCTTGCTAAAAAATATACTCGAATCCGAGGAGGTTAACCATTGAAGTACAGTAAAACACTTGGAATTTTTTTGATAATAATAATGTGCTCATTTATTACCAATCCACTAAGTCTCAATGCTTCTAATTCAGGGGAAAGAAAAGTAACTCAATTAATTACTACTAAGATAAGTGAAAATTATGGAGTGGTTAAGTTTATTGAAAAGGACACCCAGTTAATGTATATCAATGAGACAGAGACGGACACTGGAATATACACGTCCAGCAAAAAAATGTTTGTTTTTGATGTTTCCACCGGTAAAAAAATTAAAGAAGAAGAAGTAGGCTTTGAACCGATTTTAAGTGTTTCAGGAAGATATATAGTGTCCTCGGAAAAAAAATATGCAAACAAGAATTTTCAAAATCAATTTGGTGAACCACCGTTCATTAAGATTTATGATACTCAAACAGGCTTATCGAGTCAGTTTTCTACGGAATCTAGCGAGAAACTTCTAGGTGTATTGGAAGATGAAGATCAGGTTTATGCTGTCTCGTTATCCGGTGACGAAAATCGTGTGGAGATCAGATACTACAACAGGAGTGGAGATTATGAATACAATTTAATGCTACCACTGGAACATTATCGAACTATCCAAATGCTAGCTAATGGGAATATCCTATTTGCAACCACCAAACATGTCGGAACTATAGATTATAAAACGGGAAAGATATATCAGAGTGTTCTTAATTCTAATCATAATTTGCAATATATCGTTAATTCAGACAGCAATCCCTACTACATAACAGTTTTCGGAAATTTCGCCATGCTTCCTTATGCAACTAAGGATTTAAAAGAACATGGTAATTTGTTTTATGATATAAAGAACAATAAATTGTTGTCAGCAATTAAGTTGCCTATGAAAAATGGTACTAAATTTACTCAGTTTGGTACTGATATGACCCCTTCCGGACTATTTATTGGTTCTTATGGGGATAAATCTATGAGGGTCTATAACATAAAGACTGGTCAGTTAATTTCTACCTTTTTTTATAAGGATAATATTGATCTAATTAAATTATCAAAAGATGGGAAAAAGCTATTTGCAACTATGCGGGGGGATAAAGAATATACTACCTCAGTTATCAACCCACAAACAGGAAAAATAATTAAAACAATTAAATCATTTGGAATGATTGAAGGTATGAGCGAAAGTGGCAAATATGTATTAGTAAGCGATAAGGAGTATAGAATAGCTGATTTAATTGTAAAGTACCCTAAAAAGCGCTCTATATGGGATATAAGTAAAATGTGAGGGTGTATATTTGTTAATAAATTACCCTGTAGTAAGTTCCGTGGAATCGAATCGGTAATATATAAAAATGGTAGCGGAGGTAATGATAATGAGTAGGATGAGCAAAATGAAGTACGCAGTTAGTGGATTTATAGTAGGAGGTTTGTTCTTTGGAAGTATTGGTTTCGCAGCTACTTCCAAAATTGAGGTGAGCTTTGATCCAATTAAATTTATTATTGATAAAGTTGACAAAACACCTGCTAGCAACAAATTTAATAACAATGGAACAACAGTGCCAGCGTCTATAATGTACAATGGAACAACCTATTTACCATTGAGATTAGTGGGGAATATGTTGGGGAAACCTGTAGCATGGGATGCAAAAACTAAATCTGTTCTTTTTGGTGAATCAGTAGTAGTTGGTGAGTACTTGACCAATATACCTCCAGCAAAAATAGCGGATAATTCAGAAGTTAATTCACTACAAACTGTCGATGGACAAACTTATGAAAAAACTTTATATATCCCGAGTTATTTTTATACTACTTTTACAAGTGATACAACAAAGACAACTCAAAGCTACAATTTAAATGCTCAGTATAAAATCTTGAGTTTTAATTACGGAATTAGAGATAAATCTCAATCTGGAGCGTCTGCGAAAATAAGTGTATTTGCTGATGGTCAGGAAGTCTGGAGTAGCAGTGCAGTAAAAGGAGTTCCAAGTCAATCAGCATCAATCTCTATGAATGGAGTTTTAAAACTTGATATATATGTAGAGGGAACTTCGGGTAATGCTGGTGTAGTGATCTTTAATCCACTACTGACAAAATAACCTCAATAATATCATTAAATACCCGAAAACTACCCAACCAAACAGAAAAAGGCTTGAAACCGTCTATTATAGCCATACCATTTCATTCTATACTGACTAAAGCTAAGCCCGATCTTCGCTATGGATCGGGCTCTTTATGTTTTCGGAAATATTATTTTATTTAAAATTGTAGATACATATATTGCAAAAATAAAGATAGGGATGTTAAAATCCGAATGTTTGAAATTCAAGTAACTTGTCGGGTGGTGAGATTAATGTTTTCTTGTTCAAAGAAGGAACTTGCCAAAAAGCTGAGGGTGACGCCGCGTACAATCGTTAATTGGAGTCACTTAAGTAATAATTCATTACCATATCACAAGAGGGATATCTACAAAAACAAAACAGTTTGGGAGTATGTATTTTATGAAGACGAGGTAAATAGATGGCTGGAAAGTAGGAGCAATTCGCACACGGAAAGATCAACAAAACCAAAGAAGGGATGATTAAAATGAATGTGAAATCAACAAAGGACGTTGTGAAGAAATCATTTTTAGCTTTTGCTGCTGCAGTGTCACTGTTTACTATTACAACTGGAGGAGCTTCGGCAGCAAAGATACAAAAGGTTGTAGTAAAAGTGAATGGGACCGCAATTGAGATCAATGAAGCCCCGGCGTACCTTAAAGACAATTACACATTCGTACCGCTGAGATTTGTATCAGAGGCGTTAGGGGCAAAGGTCACTTGGGATAATAGTTTGAAGTTAGCTATTGTAGAAATTACCGAGCCGAAGGCAAACAAAGTCCAAATCGCACTTAATCAAAAAGATATCGTAATCAATGAAACAATAATTACTTCTGTGGGTGCCGCAGCAACTGTTCAGAACAATCGTGTAATGGTTCCAATTCGCGCCATAAGTGAAGGGCTCGGTGCGTCAGTCGGTTTTATTCCAAATACAAGTGGTGGGGGAACGGTTCTTATAACTACGCCTTGGAAGACTCCAGCACAAACGCCGTCTCCTAGTACAACGGCCACGCCAGTCAAGGATACGAAGGACAGTAAGTACACGACTTGGACTCCTACTTCTGATCAAAAGGTTACAGGGCTTATTGTCTTCAAGCCGTTAACTTGGGATGCTTCAACAAAAACGCTGAGCTTCCAGCTTCCTTCTACAATTACGAACGGTGGTGAAGTTTGGCAAGTTAGCTCCGCTCTCAGGGATGGAAGTAACGGAGATCGGAAACTGGAAACCGGAGTTAGGCAAAAACTCGTCGGTCTTAGCGAAGAATTTATGGTTGCAATCAACATTAATTACCTTCCTCGATATGCTGAAATAGATTGCTATTTCGTCATGTCGAAATCATACGCATCAAAATATTACGGTTATAAAGGTTCTATCGACGATGGCCTCCTCGTGTATGATTCTCACAAGAACATGGTGACTTTGGAGACAGTATACAAAGCCCTCGGCATCACCAATTAAAAGAGGGGGAATAGACATGAAAGTCAACCGGAAGCTGGTTGCTATTATAGCAGCCATTTTCACTATATCGATTCTTATAACAACGGCAAAAGGTAAAAATGCTGAGGCGGCATCTGACAAGACAACATTACAAAGCTGGCTGAAAACGAGAGCAGGGGTTCAGTATAATCCGATTTCAGAAGCCAACCATACCGCCAACCTCATCATGACCACAGCAATCGCTAAGTTTCCTTTCACTACAACGAAAGACTACACCGTTGCTCAAGCCTTCCGGAATGTTGGCGGGTGGAGTGATGGGCAATTTCATAACCTCATCAAGGGGACAACTCAAAACCTGATTATCCCAGCCTCTGTTTCTCGTTGGACTGGTGTCTTTCTTAATGATTTCTCCGGGGTCACTGCAGGCTCGGGAAGAGCAGTCGTGACTGATTTGCTCAATTTTAATATCGACTCTACCTACTTAACAAATGGAGCAGTTGCAAGTACGGGATACACGATGTTTCCCCAAGAGGCTCTGCAACAATCCAAATTGATTGGTGCGCTCAATCCGGCAAGCGACATTGAGTTCCAAGCTTCGGGCGGTTTTACACAGGATGCCGCTAAGATTTCAGCCTTCCGAACAGCGTTACTACAGAAGAAGTTTGAAACCCAGGATATCTGGGCTCCAGACCTTCAGGGCAAGACAGGAACGACTGGTTTATATAAAGTAACGAGCAAGGAAACAGGATTTCCAAGCTACTTCTTATATATGAACGAATTCGTTCAATCCATTGGCGGTACCATGGTAGAGGTTAGCAACTTCAATGGGCTTCCGGGTTTTACAACAGATAAAGATGCTTATCGGGGGTTCACCACATACCAAATGACTCCGTTTCCTGCCTTTCTCAAAGCAACGGCAGTAACAGACTACAATTTGAGTGGTAAGAAAACAGCTGGATTTAAGATTACTTACCAAGCGTACGGGTATAGTGGTCGGTATGTTACGGTTAAAGTTGGAACGAAGAAGTCTGCAAGTGATTTGACGCTAGATCCCTTAAATTCAGAGCAAGCTATACTTGGTGGAGCCAAGTGGATTCAGCCGTCCGGTTTTGAAATGACGCAAGGTAAGTGGAATCCTGGAGAAAATTCTAAGTATAACGGAGAAGTATTTGTTTCCAATGAACAAATTTTGCGATTAGCTGGTATGGATAAACAAAAGGTTTCACTGTCACTTGATGATGGCTACGGCCGAATGGATTATCTGGATTTTGATATTTCGAAGATTATTACGCCTCCGCCAAGTTCTACGCCTACTCCAACTACAACACCTAAGCCAAGCCCAACATCGACTCCTAAACCAGTAAAAAAGATCGTCACTCCGCCAATTCAGTTTAAAAATATCGGAGTGTATGACACGACGACCTACTGGACTGCAAATAAAGAGTCGAACTTTTCGCATTACACCCTTAAGTGCAGTCCTAAATACAATACGAATTACAAAGGATCAATCGCAACATATCAACTAATTGGTCTTACTCCAGCCACAAAATATGCATGTAAATTGGAAGCCTTTGACCTGAGTGGCAATAGTGGAGGAATAACAACAGGTTCCTTTACGACGAAAGACGTAGTAGGCCCATCTGGTGACGGATATTGGAAGGACCGTGGGATTATCCGACAAGTTTACAATATCAAGCAAAGTCAAAAGAGTATTCCAACTACTGGTATGGATTTGTCTAAGTACGCCAAGGATGAAGTGAAAACCAATGCCAACAAGTACAGTCCATTCTTTGGAGAAAAAATCGGCGTTTGGACAAAACCAGATACGAGACAAGTCACCCACTATTGGCAATTTAGCTATACTCGTTCCGTCTATGATTCTTGCAAGTCTTCGAATTACAATCCAACTACTAAGAAATTGACTTGTAGTGGAGGATATACCACAGTCACAGATACCGCGACGGACTCTTGCACCATTGATTATGCAGCTGTAGGACCGAACGGTTGGACAGATATCACAACCAACCCAATAGGTAAAACGCTTAAGGCAACAGCTGGCTGGAACAATGATACGGCAATTTTAAAAGTTACAACGGTATCGACAGCAACTTGTCGTGGTAGTGATAGTAGGAATCCGAGTCCAGTCAAATTCAGGTACTACATTCCAACAGAATATGAGAGTTCATCGCTACAGTTATTGCTGGACAAAGGTTATAGTGCAGTGAAAAACATTATCTTGGATGAGTATAAAGATCTCCGCATAACCGTGTGGAGCGATCGTTACACTCTTTCGTCTAAGGATGGAAAGACGCTATCTGGTGAAAATAGTAAAACACCGATTAATTTTAAACAGATGTGGTCAGCATTTAGTGTGTTGGGAGCTGGCAACTAGATTGATCCAATAATTTCATCTCTATAGAAGAAAGACGCCAAGGTTCTGGATAATTCCTTGGCGTCTATTTGTATATCTTTAGTTATTGAAAATAGTTGTTGCGAATGTGATCCACTATAGAATTATTCAGATGAACAATGACCTTAAAGAAGAGTGCATTGGGTTTGCAGTACAAGAAAGGAAAGAAGCGTTATTCGATGTGTGAGAAGGCCTTGGGAAAACGAGGTGGCATCGTTTAGATCTAAAGATATGCCAGAAAATAGTATATGAATTAGTATTAAAATAGGGACTGATCCAATAAAGTAAGAAACGCAATGATAGATGATCGTTAAATAACTTTCTATCCTGTAACTCAGAGTAGTAACTCTCACTTTAAGAAAGGGCATTAACTCATAGGGGAATGCTCACTGCTATTGCAGCGCAATTATAAGAGTAAAACCATTAGTAAAGTATCTGGAAAGCATTATCGGAGTTCGGTTATGGAGTGTTGTGGAATGTCGTTGGAATGAGATTGGCTTGGCATACTTTGCTCCATTGATTGTGTATAGGTGAAGGGGTGTGTAGGTGTTGGTGTTGAGCGGAAGCAGTGGGTTGGTATGTAGGTAGGACAGATGATGGTGTTTTAGAGTTGAGGAGTGTTTATATGGTTTGTAGTTGGGTTGGTTGTTTGTGTTTGTCGGGAGGTGAAGGATTGGGTGAGCTAAAGTTTGGAGATTTGAGGAGATGAGAGATGAGAAGTGGGAGGGATGTAGAGGTGAATTTGTTGGTTAGGATGAGGTGGTGGATTAGGCTTAGAGTGGGGTTGGTAAGGCGTGGTTGTAGTGTTTGTTTGGAAAGCTGTTTTTTGTGTATATGGGGGTGTGGTATGAATGGTGGAATATGAAGATTGGAAGGGAGTGAGAGAGAGAAATGTTCCGGCTAAAGCCGGTAGCAGCCTGTGGGGACCATGTATGTAAGAGTGGTCTGTTTTCGTGGAAAGAGGAATTAGCCCTATTGGTATAGATGTTAGAACAAACAGCATTGACTAAAAGCCTAGGACTAGTGTACTGTTTTTTATGGGATATAATGTATTATTGTGTAATTATTTTGTATCAATAGATTGAAAATCAAGTTTAGGAAAGGAGAGAAGTGATGTTTGCTAACATAATAGAAGAGGATGTTATTTCAAAGGAACTTTCTTATCTGGGGGACATCAAATATTTAACAAAGGGTGGGCAAAAACTTGTTTATACATGCACATATCAAGAGGTTAGCTATGCGCTTAAACTTGTTCCCTTAAGAGAAGATCTAGGTGATGAAAGAATAGAAAATATGATAATTAGGCGAGCGGAAAGAGAAATTAATATAATGGAAAAAATTACATCACCTTTTTTCGTAAAATTAGGACCCACAGAGCCAGGAATATATAAATTCAATGATAAAAAATATTATTGTTACATTGAGCAACTAATTGATGGAGAACCACTTAATGAGGTTATAAAGAGAAGATCTCTTGATAATCTGGAAGCTACTACCCTCGCTCAACAAATAGTATCTGTAATCAAGGAGTTCACAGAAAATCACTACATACACAGAGATATAAAGCCTAATAATATCATGATGTTGAAAGATAGCTTTATTTTGTTGGATGCAGGAGTGGCATATGACCAAAGTGATGTTTCATCAATTACTAAAGGGTTTAGACAGCCTGGGACAGATTTATTTATGTCTCCGGAGCAGTTAGTTGAGACTGGAAGAGAAATTGACTTTAGGTCAGATTTATTTTCACTTGGAGTTGTTTTATATATGACTCTAACACGTATGCATCCATTCATCACCCCAGGATTAAATGAAACTCAGGTAATTGCAGCTATACTTCAGTCTGCTCATAAGCCTATAGATTTCTATGTTCCACATGCCCCAAAAAAATTGACTAATCTGGTAAATAGATTTCTTGCTAAGAGACCACACTTACGATATAAAAATTGTGATTTAATTATTAGCGAAATAAATTCAATAAAAGAGGAGTTGGAATAAAGTGTATATATTGGCTCAACATGGTTGGGGGAAGTCGGATAAAATTGAAAGAGGAATTAGAGATAAGAGCTTAGTCGGCGTAGTGATGAGTCCTAAAGATGAAAGAATTGATAAATTTGAGACTTTCGTTAGTGAATTTCATCCTAAATTTGAAGAAGCAAAAATCTTAATGGATCCCCAATTTTATCACGTCCCCTTTCAGAACTCTAAAGATGGAAATCTTGGAGATTATCCGTATTATCCTGGATATCATAACATATCAGCTTTTCGAGGATCGAAGAACACACGAGGATTTGTTAAAGATGTACTCTTATATCAAGAAGAAAGAGATTTTAACTATATTACATCTCCAACGATACACATAAGCTCGTTCAGTTCAAGAGAAGCACAAATAACTCTTGATTTTGCGCAAGAATCAGTGGACGTTAGGGATGAAAACGAATTTATTAAACCTTTACTAATTTCATTTACAATCCACGAAAATGCATTTTTAGATAAGAGATTAATGGAAAATTTTCTTGATGAATTGAGCATGATAGAAGCGCATGGCATATATTTAATTATTTCTAGAAATCCTACAGGGTATCATCAGAAATATGATGACCCAAGTAAATTGGCAAATATATTGGCATTTATCTATTCTTTATCAGAAATTAATCAGTTTGAAGTGATTGTTGGTTTTGCCGATTTCTGCGGGATGCTATACTTAGCAGCTGGTGCTACGCATATTGCTACTGGATGGTCTCAAGGACTTAGAAGATTTACACTTGATCGTATTGCCCCTGAGATAACAGGAGGGAGACGTCCGAGACCTCGCTACTCCTCCGGCCCTCTTTTTAACTCAATTCTGACATCTGAACTAGATTCAATTTTAACATCTAGATTAAAAAATCAGTTTGATCAATTCTTATCACAAACTACTTATGATCATTTGATCAGAAATAATCCACTTAATCCAGCTTGGGATGAGGCTACAAGCACTCTCCACCATTGGATGGCATTGGAAAACACAGCACAAAGGCTATTCTCAGGTAAAGAAGATGACGTAACAGAACGATTCGATTCAATGGAAAGTGCAATTTCTAATGCAATAGGACTATATACTATTCTTGATAAAGCCTATGTCCAATTTGACTCGAAATCAAATTCTAATCATTTAGAAGGATGGGTCAATGCAATTAGAGAATTTAGACTGGATGCATCAATTTAGAATTTAGTGTTTCTAAAGCTATTCCTGTTCCGATGATGTTAAATGATTTTCTCCGTGGTTTGCTTTTTATAGACTTAAGGACAACTTCACAATTCCCTTCATCATCAACATGAATTAAGCCAATGTTATTTGCAGCAAAAGCTTCAATGTTTTTAATAGCAGGACCTACATTCCTTTTTGGCATAACAACATATGATAAATTTGAGAACCCTTTATATTGAATTGCTTGGTATAATGCTCTTCTCCAATCATAAAGCTTAATTTCATAAGCGCATAAATCGAAATGTGGTAGTTTGAAATTTGAGTTTATTACAAACTTATCATGTGCAATTTCCGTTATAATGTCTTCAAATAATAATTCTTTTAACCACTTATCAATATTCTTTGTACCTAGATGGTTATATAGGAATTCTTTAGTTCTTGGAGATCCATAATGAAGAACTGATATTATATTTGCGCAGGTTAGTTGTTTCAAAAGCTTACGTTGATTATCGGTTATGTGTATTACTTTCTCATGAGAGTTGACTTTTACAACGTCAGCTCTCCCTTGCCAACAGTCCACTTCTCTAAGTATCCAACTATTTAGAGATCGATTCTCTACCTCCAAGTGATTAACAAATGCATTTACAAGAAGTTCTTCGGATTTAAACATATAATTCCTCACCTCACTTTTGTAGCTAATATTGATTATAGAGAAATATTAAAATTTACTCTACAATTATTATTTCCCTTTGGTTAAGACATTTATGTTAAAGGAGTAGGATTTGCATTGAATTATAGTTAATGAGGTCACTTAGAAATATCTTTTTATTTATACCTAAATGATGTGTTTAAAGACGATGCTCACTGTTATTAAGTAGCAATTTTCGGGTTATTGTGGCCTTAAATAATTGTGCCTCGGCTCCATCTATCGTATGTACAATTAGGAATACTTCAACGGTTTCCTGAGAGACGACGACCTTTTTAACATAAGTCTGGATGATCTTTTTAAGATCTTCCGGATTTTTGTTTTTTATTGCGACAATATCTTTTTCCAAGTATTGAATGACCATATCACGGCTTATGTTAAGCTTCAAGGACTTACGTGTGGCATCACGAATTATAGCTTCTATCTCCGCTTTCTCTTGCTCCAGTTTAGATAATCTATCCGTCAGGGCTGTGCTGGCCGTACCATTGGCGATATGATCAATGATGTTATCAATCTTTTTTTGAATATCATTGGATCTACCCCGAAAGGCTTTAACATCAATGGTATCCGTCTTCTTCATATTCTCATAAAATTCAATGACTTGATCGGCCAGACTTTGGATTGATGAAGGATTCAACAAGTTTTTCTGCAAATCTTCAATTACTAGATTCTCTATGAAATCTTTATTGATGGCTTTCAGATCACAATCTCCGGCTCTCCGTCTTGTTCCACAATGATATCTTGAGTACTCATGCTTGTTTCGGCCATCTTTTGCGGTATGGCCCGATAGCAAGGCTCCACACTGTGAACAGTAGATCTTACCGCTGAGCAAATAATTCACCTTTGCTTTATTTGATGCGTTCATTTGACTCCTCCTTAACTTCTCTTGGATTGTTTTGAATAAATCTGTATCGATGATCTGGGGCATTCCTCCAGGGATTCTGATAATATCCTCCTCGGTTTTTATTTGACTCCACTTTTTCCTGCCCTTGGACCGATTGAAGATGTACATGCCGGTATATTTTTCATTTGTGAGGATACTTCGTAATGTAGATTGACTAAATGGTTTACCAGTCTTGGCTTTTAAACCACGTTCATTCAGCATACCTATTAATCGCTTATAACCATAGCCTTCAGCAAATCTTTGAAAGATAAATCGTACGGTCTCGGCTTCAGATTCATTGAGAATGTACTTTTTATCGGGCCCTACATCATAACCGAGAGAGGGTTTACCACCTGTATGCTGGCATTTCAGTGCCGTCTCGTTTAAGCCTTTCTTTACTTCACGGCTCAAATTTTGTGAGTAGTATTCTGCCATGCCTTCAAGGACACTTTCCAGAATTATTGACTCAGGACTTCCATCGAGGTTCTCCAGTACTGATTTTAATATAACTCCGTACTTTTTCAACTGATGTCTATATACGGCACTATCATATCTATCACGTGAAAAACGATCTAGCTTGTGCACAATTATAGCCTGAAAGTCCATGCTGGCTGCATCTTTAACCATTTGTAAAAACTGTGGGCGATTGTCGGTAGTTGCACTCCGGGCTTCGTCTCGATATTCTCTGATGATTTGATAACCGTTCCGACTTGCGTAGTCATTGATAGCTCTTACTTGGGCATCTATAGATTCTTCACGTTGGTTATCAGAACTATAGCGAGCGTATATTACAGCGTTTATCATTTGATTGGCCTCCAATAATTAATTAGAAAAAGGCATACCGCTAGGCATGCCGTAGTGATTTGGTGCGTGTGAGCTAAAAGCATAATATACAAATATAGTTTATATTAGCTCCTGCATTATTTTACTGTTAAGTTTCGTGAATAGAATTCAGATATGCCTTCAATAGGCTTTAGATTATTGCGAATTCAGGCTGTTGTTTATCAGAGTCCAACGGTACTTCGTTTTTTATTGAAATCAATTCGACATTGTTAACTGAGAGTTCTTGTTCCATATAAAGAAGCTCATGAGGGTCTCTTATTAGGCATGTTGTATCATAAATCAGCACTGCATCAAACTTTTGAGTGTTGATATCTTCCATCATTGAGAGTAATCCGGGTTTTTGATCATGGATACGATCGCGGAACAAATCAGTATAGACCATTAATATCTCAACTCAGTTCACTTGGGCATATTGCTCAATGGCTGATAGTTGTTCTCTGGTAGATATTTGGCTAACAGTGTTGTACATAAAGTTACTTGTATAAGCTACAGCTCTCATAATTAATCTTCCTCTCGAGATATTGGATTAGCTTGATCAGTTTTGTTACGGTTGGACAAGTGCTTCACTAGGTCCTCGACGCTTCTGCTAATAAAAATGAAATCTTCTCGTGATAAATATTGCGAATATTGTAACAGTGTTCGTGTAATTGGAGTAAAACATAGTTTTTCGAGTAATTCCCCTTTATCTTCGTCCAACACAATAGGGCTTTCCCTCTTCATATCAGTGAGTACTCGTTCAAGTTGATCATCAACATCAAGTGAGTTCTCGCCGCTTGTTACTAGCTCGGCCATGATCTTCGTCAGGTCTTCCTCCGTGTATCCTAGTGCTCTTATGAGTTTACTGGTAACAGCGGTAGAAGGATTTTCTTTCTTTCCCCTTTCTAAATTACTTATGTAGCTGCCTGGCACTCCGGAAATTCGTGCAAGCTCGTTTACACCAATCTCTCGCTTGTTCCTTAATGCTTGTAGAATAACTCCAAAACTCATAAAGCTCATAAAATCGCTCCTCTAATTGATATCTGTTAGATTACAATAACTAAAAAATACGTATATATCAATAATTGAAATTGGTAGTATACATTAGATATAGTTAGAATTAATGAGCAAATATAATATTCTATTATGTAAAGAAAGAAAAGTTTATTTTTGTTATCTGGATAATGATGATAGACTGTCGTGTGTAAATTGAATGTATGGGAGGACTCCATTTGAGTAGGAAAAGAATCATCGCAACTACCTATCAAAGGGAAAGTGGAACTCAGACCCATCAGGAGATAGGTGAGATGCTGTTATCGGACGATTATAATGAGTCGATTGTAATTGAAAGTTTGCTACAGGGCTTTCTGAACAGCACGTCTAATGCAACTTCGGGTGACTGAACACTTTTCATACACTAATGAGGATTAATAATGAGATAGATTTACATACAAAAGAGGAAGAACTATGAGCGATAGAGACAACGAGGGGGGATTCACAAAACTGACACATTTATATTGTCATACAAACAGATCAGAGGCTATTAAAGAAAAGAAAATATCTTCAGGACAACGACTGTTTCTTTCTCCTATAAGTAGGCAAACTGCTTACTGTAGAAGGGATGACAGTCGTTGTTGCATTTACCAAAGCACATTATATCAGAAAGGATGTACGTCTATGCTACACACTATTGAATTGACAACCAGAGTAGAGGTTAGCATTTTTTATGCTTTAAGAAGAGAGTTCGGTATGCAAGTTATCTCTGCCAGCCAGAAGACGGAAGAATTCAGGAACTATGGATTTCGTGAGGTCCAGTTGAACAGCATTGATATCAACGGCATGATTATCAGGCTTGCAGTAATCAGGTTGAATACAAAGGTCTTGTTAGATAATCAGGAAACAATCCTATCCACTCAGGCCTCAGAGACGCATCGGATTGCTGCGGCTTTTAATGAACGTAAGTCCACTATCTTTGGGGACTTTACAAATGATTTACCTGATTTTGATCAGTGGACGTGTAGAAGGATAGATTACTGTATGGATGTCATTACGGAACATGTCAGTGCGTATGTAGCCCTGTTTCAACGCTGTAAGCTTCCAAGCCATCATTACAATATTAATATTAAGAAGAAAGGGAGCTCCTACATGAAATCCAACTCTGTGACGCTGAACTTCTACGATAAATTTGATCAGCTTGAAAAACATCTCTTAGCACTGGATAAGACAATGACAAATAAAGAGCAGAACGAGGCAACCAATATGCTGCGATTCGAGATACAATGTCAACGAGGTAAAACAGACTATATCAAGCGAAGAGAGGGATTTGATAGTAAAAGCATTGAACACTTTCTTGATTCATCTCTCTCTAACAAGTTGATACTGGATTACTACGATAAAAGCATAGGTACTGGTGACTTTTACAGTCTTCATGGGGCAAGAGCAATCGTAGACCGAGCGAATCTTCAGTTCCGAACGAAGCAGACAATCTTGAATACTTTGAAGTTAATAGCAAAAACAAGAAGTATAGAAAAGGCAAGAGTACAGTTTATAGAAGGAGTAGACATTGGTGGGGGGACTATTGTTAAAGGAAGTAGAAAAGCTTTCAACGATAATATAAAGAAAATCCGTTTGTTGGGAATTAATCCAGTTACGATCCCCCGTAACTGGGATATTACCTTTTTACCAAATCCACGTGAGCTCATACTCTCAAGGATGCAATCAGAATTAGAAGAAACACACTGAATGCATCGTGAGAGGCTGCTTGTTCAGTTATGTCTCCTAATTATCAGTTATAGTGGCAAAGGCTTCTTACGGATCAAACTGGTGACTCTGTGGGCCTATTTCAGTCAAAGTAAAAGTGGACCTTACCCATTTGAGGTGAGATCCACTTTACTATACTTAATTAGAGAATTATCAAAACCAATACATAAAACCAAATTGGACAAGCGGTGCGGCAACAATAACCCCAGGGCCCGGAAAAGCCCCTGCAATATGACCGACTGTGGTGCCACAAATCCAG
Organism: Paenibacillus sp. RS8; assembly: GCF_041956825.1. NCBI lineage: Bacteria > Bacillati > Bacillota > Bacilli > Caryophanales > Paenibacillaceae > Paenibacillus > Paenibacillus sp. RS8. Next base: position 1,758,492 of record NZ_CP168131.1, read on the forward strand.
TTCGTCCAAAAACCTGAATCTTTGCGATGAGCACGCTTTTTATGCAGCATTATCCAATCCCTAACATCACTAGTTCAGCGATGAAGTATAGACCGCCAAACGCAATCATTGCGATACAGACGCCAATATAAAGCACAGTATCAATTACAACATATCCTTTTAGAAAATTGTTCAAATGCTTCCCCCACGCTATCTATTCACTATGAAGCTTTACGGGTCACAGTAATGAATATCAACCCAACAACGCCGCCAACGATACCGCCAATGCCGTAACCAGCAATTCTATCGCTCTGCATCTCCTGACGGCCAATCTCAGCTCCTGCTCTGAACTTCATTGATCCGGTATTCTCTGCGACCTGAGACATCATAGCAATGGCCTTTTGCTTCTTATCGCTTTCTTGTGTACTGATCAGTCCGCCAATAAACGCCCCCAGAACGATACAGACTACTGTAACGACAACCTTACTTCTGGTCATCAGAAAAGTTTTCTTTCACGCTGGAAAACAACTCGTCAAACTGGGTACCTTCTTCGGATTGGCTTGTATTGACCTTAGTAGGCTGATTGCCGGAAGCATCTGCTTTTTTCATAATAAGTACAACTCCGACAATAAGGAGGACGATACCAGCAACAATCGCCATGATGACTGTTGAATGAGTTTCATTGCCATACATGCCGTTAAAGTACGCTTCCTCTTTGTATTGATCCGATTTGGTTCCTAATATTCCTGCAATAGTAATCCATGCTCCAAGCAGCAATGATACCCAACCTATAACTTTTTTCATTTTAGTCACTCCTGTCTGTGGTATTTAAAATTGCTACTTTACTCTCATTAAGCGTTTGGTGTTTCCTAAAAGATCTGTAAGGCAGAGCGTATCAGCATCAGGCATCATTATCTTTCGTACCCCTAAGAACATTTTTTCATGTTCCCCTGTGTACATCTCCGTAAGTCCTGGGTCAGACTCACTCAAGAAATAGTAGCCGACTACCTGCACATTATCGGTAACGGATCGCGATAAAAAAGATTTGTCGGGAAGGAATTCAAAAGTAATTTCTTCGCCCATCCCATTCGTACCCTTCCATTTTCCTATCATCCATTCATAATACTGATCAGGTCCTGCTTCTGAATGACTTGAGTCTGTAAGAGGGACAAACTCGCCCGAGTCCACGTCATAATCTAGTAGAGGAATATCAGAGCTAAATATACCACTCGGACCACTTTCTAAGGATTCCAACGTGTAATATGTAGGTTCCCCGTTAACTTCGCCTAATCGAAGAAATTCATTTATTTCGGGATTATTCAATGCTATCGCCATCTCAATAGCTGTATTGCCTTCATTGTTTCTGATTTGGAGGTCAATATCTTGCTTATAAAGGAGCTTTACAATTTCAGACTGGCTTTCCTTTATAGCAAGCATTATTGGGGTATCTCCCTTGCTGTTCTCTTGTTCATTTAAATTGGCACCATGTTCTATAAGCTTTTCTGCGGCTAATTCGCTACCTTCCATTGCAGCGAAACTGAGTGCTGTAGCCCCATCATTTGTTTTGATATTGACATCGGCACCATGATCCAAGAGTAGTTCAATAATTTTATAGTCGTTGTTTATCGCTGCGATGATAATCGCTGTAACGCCATCCTGATCTTGAACGTTGACATCAACCCCTTGATCGATGTAAGCGGTCACCGAATCAATATTGCCGCTTTGCACTGCATCCCAGAACTCATTAATACTTAAGTCGGATTTGTTTGTTTGTGGAGTTTCGGTTTCTTTATTAGCAACCGACAGCGAAGTGGGCTGAGAAGAGGGGCTTTCAGCTTCCTTAGACTGGCAGCCAGCGATTACACCCGCCATTAATAAGATTGTTGCACACAAGATTGATCGTTTCTGCATTTCTGATACCTCTTTTTCAGTTTGATTGGTTTGAGAGCAAAATGTCATCAATTTAATAGCGTTATTGGCTTTCTCTCCTCCTTGAGTTAGGCTACGACAAAATCAGGCAGCTTTTTTCACAAGCATACAAAATGTACCAATATACGTCAATGCTTATGGTTATATAATAATGATTCTTTCAGTGTGTTACTGTTTCGATCACTTTCCTCTAAATTCGTGGGAGGAAAGGAATGGTAGCATGGATGAAAAAATTGACTACAAACTCATTGGAAATTGCGTACGCGAAGAGCGACTAAAATACAACCTGACTCAGGAAAAGCTTGCAGAAAGCGTAGGGATATCTGCTTCATACATGGGACTGCTTGAACGTGGCGAGCGGATTCTCTCTGTCGAGACCTTAGTAAGGTTGTCCATTGCTCTTAATGTTTCTACCGATACCTTGCTTAAGGCAACACTGGACAGTGTGGAAAGAGATACATTTTCCCTTCAATTCGCATTACTAACAAATGGGTTGGATGATCCGCAGAAGCAAATGGTCTTAGATGTTGTCAAGGCTATGTTGCCACATTTCAAACAGGAGCAGCACAACAACGAATAAAAACCAACATTAAAGCCCTTTATACGGAGGGGCCGCCATGATAGGCTGATGCCGTGGCGATGCTGGTTCATGGCATCGCCTTATCGCCTCGTATCATGGCGGCAGAGGCTCCGTGTCAAGGGCGGCTCGAACGTAACAGTGAAGGAGCTACATCAGGCCACGCTCTTTTAGTGAGCAATAGTTCTCATTAGCGATAATTAGATGATCCAAAAGCTGTACCCCCATAATCTCTCCTGCGTTCACCAGACGTTCAGTAAGAGCAATATCTTCTCGTGAAGGCGTAGGGTCACCTGAAGGATGGTTGTGAATGGCTATGATCGCAGCAGAGCTTCTTTTAACAGCAGCTTTGTAGACCTGCATTGGGGATACTATGCAACTATCGAGTGATCCAATAGCAATTGTCTCTTTGCCTATCACTCTGTTCTTTGTATTCAGAAACAGCACTACAAAGTGCTCACGTTGCAAGTAGGCGAGCTCCGGCATCATGAGGTCTGCTGCATCCTTAGGAGAGCGTATGGTGTATACCTGTTGAGTTGGTGCATTCAGAGCACGGGCCAATTGTAGAGCAGATAGGATTTGACGGGATTTAGCCTTTCCTATTCCTCTTATAGTTAGCAGTTCATGCTCAGTAACATCAAAGAGCTCAGATAACGTCGAGTAACGATTGAATAGTTCTTCCATTACATAACCCTCCGAGTTTTCATAGAGCGTATTAGCCAGTAGGACTTTCAGAGTGTTCATTTGATATGATTGCATGTCGATTGACCTCCATAAGGTTGAAATGCAAACAGAAGAGACCGTAGTGGCCTCTCCTGCTTGTGGGCGATCTATATTTTTGGTAAGCTGATGATAAGTTGAATTACTTGGTGTGCTCCTTGTGCGAGCCACCTTTTTTTGTTTGGTTGTTTTTCATTTGATGCAGGACAGATACAACGAGCAATTGCATGTACTTACGGCCTTCAGGAGAATCACGAAAATGTGTACTCTGTGTACAGATTTTACCTGATGTTGATTGATACATGGACGTTCTCCTTTCACATTTATGAAAGATCACACTTTGTTAAGCTTTTGAAGATGTCTCTGCAACTGCGGAGCGAAGTACTTTTCAAAGTAACGCCGCATGTAGTAAGCTGCACGTTCATCATCCAGTTTCCAACATCGAATAAAGTACGTGTATAGCACAGTGCCAGCCATGCGTATGTGGCCATTCATGACTAGCTGCCGCATTAACACGGTTACGTCTTCTGGAAGACCTTGTTTTTTGATCATCGCTATCACCTCCTCTCATGGATGCACCCTCGCCGTTTTTGGTGAATGTGATTTGACCATGACTAACTGCTGTAGAGGTATAGCAAACTGTATAGTTTGATAAACCTTCTTCAACCCGTAGTTCACCTCCTTTCATGTAGGTTAGCTTCTTCCTGCTACTCTTAGACTCGTAACCTTTCTCCCAAAAATGGGAGAAAGCTGTGAAGCAGAACACCAGAAGAGGTTTTTACCATTTTTGGTATAAAGCCTAGACACTCTCCTCTTCGGTTGCCCCGAACTCTAAAGTCACATAATTCACCTTTCTCTTATCCAATGCAAAAAGAACATCTCAAATGGCCTGCATCAATAAGTGAATAAACACAGATTTCAAATGACACCCCCCGGGCAGTAATTCTTCATAGACCCTTCTTTATAATTAACCTGGAAGGGTCAGGAAATATTTAGTATTTTTGATTTCGTAATAGGTATTTTTATTTAGGAATATTTAGAAAAAACAGCTCAAAAAAAGCCGTTTCTCCAAAACGGAAAAACGATAGTTTGTGAGTATCAAATAATATATTTTTTTCAAGAATAAAGATATTACAGGGATTAAAGAATAGACATGCTGTTACTGATATGTAAATGCTAGGCGAATGTGTGCATTTAAACTGAAGTAGTAGGTAATATAAGTGTTTTGATTAAATTAATAAAATATGGAGTTTTATTGATGTGGTGAAATGATAGAGTAGGTGTCTAAGCTGATTGAAATCTGAACGCAGGGTGGGTATAGAGTCTAATGATGCCCCGAAGGGGAGTTACCTTTATATGATGAGGTAACAGGAAATTGGAGACGGTGAATTTGATTATTTCTCGAATGCTTCCTTCCTAATGTACACTTAAATGAGTCATTGGTTTTAAGCATTATTTAGAAACTCTGAGTTGGAAGATGGCAGAATCGCAGCGAGAATTCTTAAGAATGTTAAGTTAGGCTCATAGCCCTAGATATACAGGAATCCTAGATTACAATGTCGAACTAAGAATAATGTAGCCGTTGCAAAGACAAGAGGTGAAAGTTATGGAAGTAATTAACAATATTGACAAGCTCCTTGGTGACGATCTCAAACACTCCATTAAAAAAGGGTCAAAGCTGTCCATTGCGGCATCATGCTTTTCAATATATGTCTATGAGGCGTTACTGAAAGAGTTGAACCAAGTAGACGAAGTGCGGTTTATTTTCACTTCGCCTGCTTTTGTTGCTGATAGCTTCAAAAAGGAAAAACGGGAGTTCTACATTCCCAAGCGAAGCCGGGAAAAGAGTTTATACGGCACAGAGTTTGAAATACGGCTTAGGAATGAAATGACATTGAAATCAATTGCCAAAGAGTGTGGAGACTGGATTCGGAAGAGAGTTACATTCAAATCAAACCGTACTTCGGGTACCATGCAAGGGATGGTAAATCTACAAGCTGGAGACGAATCAATAACTTACATGCCGTTAGACGGCTTTACTACGGTTGACCTGGGCTATGAGAAAGGTAACGCTCTTTCAAAGATGGTCAATAAGGTAAATGAGGCTCCATTTACAAAAATGTACTTTGAATTATTCGATCAGCTTTGGAACGATAAGAGCAAGCTTGAAGACGTTACCGACCAGGTAGCAGAGCACATTTCATCTGTGTATAGAGAGAGCTCTCCTGAGTTCATTTATTATGTCATTCTATATAATATCTTTAATGAATTTTTGTCAGACATTACAGAAGATATACTGCCAAACGAAGCAACCGGCTTCAAGGAAACGGAAATATGGAATCGTCTCTACCACTTCCAGAAAGACGCTGTACTAGGTGCGATCAATAAACTGGAAAAATATAATGGATGCATTCTTGCCGACAGCGTAGGTTTAGGTAAAACATTCTCGGCTCTCGGGATCATCAAATACTATGAACTTCGTAACAAATCTGTCTTATTACTGTGTCCCAAGAAGCTTGCCGATAACTGGCTCACTTATAAACAGAACGTGACCAATAATATTCTGTACGCTGATCGATTAAGATACGATGTACTTTATCATACTGACATTTCCCGTGAGAGGGGAAAGTCTAACGACATCCCTCTTGATCGGCTCAATTGGGGCAATTATGACCTGCTCGTGATCGACGAATCACACAATTTCCGTAATAATGAAGCGAAGAAAGACAAAGAAAGTCGGTATCAGAAGCTGATGCGGAAAGTACTGAAGAGCGGCGTAAAGACTAAAGTATTGATGTTGTCGGCAACCCCGGTGAACAACAAATTTATGGATCTTCGCAACCAGCTTGCTTTGGCGTATGAAGGAAACCCTGAAGAAATCAATAATAAGCTAGGCACTGAGCGAGGCATCAACGATATCTTTAAGCGAGCCCAGTCGGCCTTTAACCAATGGTCCAAGCTCGATGCCGCTGAACGTACGACAGAGACCCTGCTTGGTATGCTGGACTTTGATTTCTTCGAGCTCTTGGATAGCCTGACTATCGCTCGTTCTCGTAAGCACATTCAGAAGTATTACAATGCGGAGGAAATCGGTGAATTCCCTAAGCGATTAACGCCTATATCCAAGTTCTGTGATCTGACAGACAGAACGGATGTCATTGGGTATAATGATATCTTTATGGAGTTGTCCAGAATTAATCTCGGCATCTATGCTCCTTTCAAGTATATTCAACCAAGTCGCTTGCGAAAGTATGAGGTACTGTACGATACAAGTGTTAAGGGTGGAAGCGGGAGCTTCAAGCAGTTGGATCGGGAAGGCAGCCTGCAGATTCTGATGAGGATCAACTTGCTTAAACGGTTAGAGAGTTCAGTAGAATCGTTTAGGTTGACGCTGTCCAAGATTATTTCCAAGCTGGAGCAGACACTGGAGAAAATTGAGGCATATGAGCAAAGTGGAAAATCAGATCCAGTTGGATACACAGAAATAGAAGATGCTAGTCTTGATGATGATGACTGGCTTGATGATGACTATTCCATCGGAGATACGATTAAGATTAATCTTTCCGATATGGATGTGCTTCGATGGAAAGAAGACTTGGCGAGCGACTATAATATTCTATCTACCCTTCACGAAGAAATGCAGAAAATAACGCCTGAACATGATGAGAAATTAAATGCCTTGAAACAAGTCATCGATAAGAAAATTAGCGAGCCAATTAATTCGGACAATCGGAAGGTCATCGTATTTAGTGCTTTCACCGATACAGTGGCATACTTGTACGCCCATTTATCCGAGTACATGAAAACAAAATACAATATTGATACCGCCAAAATTGTCGGAAGTGATGAAAATAAGAATACTGCTGGTTTGCGGAATGACATCAGTACATTGCTGACCTGCTTCTCGCCACGATCCAAAGAAAAGAAGCTTACAATGCCTGATGAAAAAGGCGAGATCGATCTGCTTATTGCCTCCGATTGCATATCCGAGGGGCAAAATTTACAGGATTGCGATTTTCTCGTCAATTATGATATTCACTGGAATCCGGTACGGATTATCCAGCGGTTTGGGCGAATTGATCGGATAGGCTCCCAAAACAAATCCATTCAGTTGGTGAACTTCTGGCCTAACATGACACTGGATGAATACATTCAATTGAAAGAACGGGTTGAGAATCGCATGGTGATTATGGATATGACAGCAACCGGTGATGACAATGTCCTGTTTAATCAGTCTAGCGATCTGGAGTACCGGAAGCAGCAGCTTAATCGCTTACAGAAGGAAGTTGTCGACTTAGATGACATGAATACCGGGGTATCCATAACGGACTTAGGTCTTAATGACTTCCGTATGGATTTGGTAAACTACGTCAAAGAGAATGGTGAACTCGATACCGTGCCAAGCGGTTTGCATACCGTTGTTTCTGCTGATGAAGATAAGGGATTAATACCTGGGATCATAATCGTTCTTCGGAATGTGAATGAAGAATTGAACCCGGACAAGCAGAATCGTCTGCACCCCTTCTATCTGGTCTACATGAGTGATGATGGTGAAGTCGTAATTAATCATATGGATGTCAAGAAGACACTCGATGTTCTACGTGCACTGTGTAGAGGACAAGCAGAACCCGTTCTGGATGCTTGCCGCAGCTTCAATCAAGCAACCAAAGACGGCAGGAAGATGGATGCCTACTCGATGCTGTTGGAGGAAGCGATTCGCTCCATTGTTCAGGTAAAGGAAGAAGGCGATCTGGATAGCCTGTTTAGCTCAGGAGGCACTACGGCTTTAATTGATTCGCTCAAAGGGCTTGAAGACTTTGAACTCATTACTTTTGTTGTCATCCGACAGGTGAATGCATGATGTTACAACTGCCATCAAGCACACTTGTGAATCGCAAAATACCGAAGAACAAATTTCATGAGAAACTCCATGCGAACAAACATCTGAAGGAACTGTTTACTGAGCAAGTCGAATCGATCATTTGGAAGCACAAACTATCCAAAGAAACGATCCATTTGGAACCGAAAGATGACATTGAGGAAGTTCAGGTGTTTGAGGTTCATTTGAAGGAGCAAGCCTACTCACTGGATCTGTTGCGGAGCATCGACAAGGCCATCCCTTATCCTATATTGCATGTCATTTTGTATGAGGATCAGGTAAAACTCGCTATCGCCTACAAGGAACGAAATCAAACCGACGATAATCGATCTGTTGTACGTTCTTATCATGAATCGGAATGGCAATCCGTAGAAGATTTAAAGCTAAACATCGTTCAAGGACTTAATCTAAAAACCGTCTATGAGAATATCATCCGTCAACTGCTACCAATCAGCACAAAGCCGGAAATCGAGCTATCAGCCGTTTTGGAGCTACAAGCAAGCATAGATGAGCTGAAGCTAGAATGTAAGAGGCTGGAGTTTAAGATTGGCGGGGAAAAGCAGTTCAATCGCAAGGTCGAATTGAATATGGAATTGCAACGTAAACGTAAAGAACTGAATCAACTTCTCGACTAAGTAACTGGAGGTCTACTAGTAAAATGAATAAACTGACAATGAAATCTGCTGATATGACTCAGGTCAATTTCGATAAGATTGCCGAACTGTTTCCTAACGTAATCACCGAGGCAAGGGATGAACAAGGAAAAGTGAAACGGACGGTTAATTTTGATCTGTTGAGGCAGGAACTGTCCGACTATCTTGTTGAAGGGGAAAAAGAGCGGTATCAATTGACGTGGCCTGGGAAAAAAGAAGCCATACTTCAAGCTAATAGTTCTATTGACAAAACATTAAGGCCAGCAAAAGAGGATAGTGATGATTGGGAAAATACACGAAACTTGTATATCGAAGGTGATAACCTCGAGGTGTTGAAGTTGTTGCAAGAATCGTATTTAAACAAAATAAAAATCATTTATATTGATCCTCCATACAATACAGGAAAAGATTTTATATATAAAGATAATTTTAATGAAACTTGTGATGAATACTTAGAAGAATCAGGTCAAATTGATGAAGATGGAAATCGACTTTTCCAGAATACCGAATCAAATGGTCGCTTTCACAGTGATTGGTTAACAATGATGTATTCTCGAATTAAAATTGCGAGAAATCTGTTAAGGGAAGACGGAGTGTTATTTATCAGTATTGGTAATGAGGAAGTGGATAACTTAAGAAAAATATGCGATGAAATAATGGGGTCTGATAATTTTGTTGAGTCCATTGTTTGGAATAAGCGAATACCGAAGAATGACAAAGGTATTGGGAGCATTCATGAGTATATTCTCATCTATGTAAAATCGAATAGTTATAACTATAAATTTACGATGGCCAAGGAGGGGTTGGACGAGATAAATGAATTGCTGAAATCCCTCAAAAAAAATAATACCCCCATCAAAGAAGCTGAAAAAGAACTTAGAAAATTATATGAAAAAAAGGGTTATGACCGGGGAATAACTTTATATAATTCACTTGATAAAAACTATAAACTTTGGGGAAAGATTAATCTTAGTTGGCCCAATGGCAATACCTTTGGTCCAAGATACGATGTCTTACACCCTGTTACTGGAAAGCCAACAAAAGTACCAGATAGAGGTTGGAGATGGAAAAAGAGCACCTTCGACGATTACCTTAACTATGATAACTTAATTAAGTTAGAAAATGGAAGTTATATGTGTGGTCAAATATGGTTTGCTGAAGATGAAAACACTCAACCTAGTCTAATTAAATATCTAGAAGATGTAGACACGTTGTTGTTACGTTCGGTCCTTAGTTATAAAAGCGATGGCGGTATGGAAGTAGAAGGGATTTTTGAGGGTAAAAGCTTTTTCGCATATCCCAAACCGACATCGATTATAAATCTTATCATTAAATCAGTGGAGACTAAACCAGGGGACATAGTACTAGATTTTTTCTCTGGTTCATCAACTACAGCTCATGCAGTTATGAATTCAAACGCTGAAGATAATAAAGAGCGTAAGTATATTATGGTGCAACTCCCTGAAGAGACACCCGTTGATTCAGAAGCTTACAAAGCAGGATACAAAAATATTTGTGAAATCGGCAAAGAACGTATCCGCCGTGCTGCTAAGAAAATAAAAGAAGAAACAGGAGAAGACATCGATTACGGCTTCCGTGTATACCGGGTAGACTCCAGCAACATGAAAGATGTCTACTACACGCCGGACAAGCTGGGCCAATTGAATCTAGATGATGTGGCATCAAACATCAAGGAAGACCGTACTGGCGAAGATTTGCTTATCCAAGTGATGCTGGAGTGTGGACTGGAGCTTTCACTGCCTATGGAGTCCAGAGAGATTGAAGGAAAAACCGTTCACTACGTAGCAGGCAACTCCTTGATTGCTTGCTTTGATGATGAAGTATCAGATTCGGTCATCAAGAAAATCGCTGAGGATCAACCACTTCGCGTTGTATTCCGCGATAGTTCTTTCCAAGACGATTCCACACGTATCAATGTAGAAGAACTGTTCAAGCTACTATCTCCAAGCACAGAAATACAAGTGTTGTAAGGAGGATGAACAGCGATGAAAATTAAATTTAAACATCAGCAGTTCCAAATGGATGCGGTTAAGAGTATTGTTGACGTATTTCAAGGACAACCCAACGAATCCTCTCGTTTTACGCTTGATAAAGGTCGGCGGCAGAAAAGTGTGGAAATCGGAGATCTATTTCAACAAGCGAAAAGCAATGAATCCGAATATGGTTTCAAAAACAATCCAATCAAGTTGATTGATCAGGAAGTTTTGAATAATATTCAGTTGACACAACGTAACAATGGATTGAAATTGTCTGAGAAACTTGAGGGTAAGTACAATCTAACGATCGAAATGGAGACCGGTACGGGGAAGACATACACCTATATCCGTACCATGTTCGAGTTATATAAGAAGTACGGTTGGAGCAAATTCATAATCGTCGTGCCTTCTATCGCTATTCGCGAAGGGATACTGAAGACGTTTCAGATTACCGAAGATCACTTCATGGCGGAGTATGGGTCGAAAGCTCGATATTTCGTTTACAACTCGAAGCAATTGCATCACATTGAGAAGTTTGCCAGCGATGCTGGGATCAACGTCATGATTATTAACTCTCAGGCGTTTAATGCGAGGGGTAAGGATGCAAGAAGAATATCAATGGAACTGGATGACTTTAACTCCCGGCGTCCAATTGATGTTATTGCGAGCACCAATCCGATCCTGATCATCGACGAGCCTCAATCTGTGGAAGGTTTGAAAACAAAAGAGGCTTTGAAAGATTTCAAACCGTTGTTTACGCTGCGATATTCGGCAACTCATCGGGACGATTACAACAAAGTCTATCGTCTTGATGCTCTGGATGCGTATAATATGAAGCTCGTCAAAAAGATTAACGTAAAAGGTATATCAGTTAAAGGTACTAGCGGAACGAACAGTTACGTGTACCTAGAAGGTATTGATATTAGTGACAAGCATGCTCCTGTAGCTCGACTTGAATATGAAAAACGTACCAAGACCGGATTGACCCAAGTATCAAGGAAGATTAAAATTGGCGATAGACTCTACGATTTATCCGACAATTTAGAGCAGTATAAAGGTTACCAAGTATCAGAAATCAACGGACAGAAAAACAGCATCAGCTTCACTAATGGTGTCACATTGTACGCTGGAGACGTGCAGGGTGATGTCAGTGAACTTCATTTCCGTCGAATCCAGATTCGAGAGACGCTGAAATCTCACTTCGGGAAGGAGCGAGTATTGTTCCACCAGGGGATTAAAGTACTATCGCTCTTTTTCATCGATGAGGTTGCCAAGTATCGGCAGTATGATAAAGACGGCAATGAACAGAACGGTGATTATGCGGATATCTTTGAAGAAGAATACATGAAGCTCCTGAACGAACAATTGTCACTGTTTGTGGATGATCCTTATATTCAATATTTGAATGCAATCCAAGTGAAGGATACGCATAAAGGATACTTTTCGATCGATAAAAAGAGCAGTCGGTTTATTGACTCTAAAGTATCAGCCAGAGAAACGGATTCTGATGATGTAGATGCATACGACTTGATCATGCGGCATAAAGAGCAACTTCTCAGCTTCGAGGAACCGACGAGGTTTATTTTCTCTCACTCGGCGTTGAAAGAAGGCTGGGACAACCCGAACGTATTCCAGATTTGCACGCTTAAGCATAGTGACTCCACGATCAAGAAGCGTCAGGAAGTTGGACGTGGACTGCGACTATGCGTGAATCAGTATGGTGAACGGATCGACTCTAGTATTCCGGGTATTGATGTTCATGAGATCAATGCATTGACTGTTGTAGCCAGTGAATCCTATGAGCAATTTGCCAAGCAACTTCAAAGTGAAATTGCCGCTACGTTGTCGGATCGACCACGCAAAGCGGATAATGGCTTTTTCTTGGAAAAAGTCCTTGTGAATGCCCGCGGTGAACAATTGAAGATTGACGATAGACTCGCGACCAAGCTGCAAAATGCATTCATTCGTAACTGCTATACCGATGATGACTACAATCTGACGGATGTCTACTTTGCTGCCGTAGAAGAACAATCCGTCAAACTGCCCGATGAACTCAATGGGTACCAGGAGCAGCTTATCGAACTTGTCAAATCGATCTACGTTGAAGGCAAATCGGATATGACGAGTGACGATCGGAAGAATACGATTCCATCCATCACAGTGAACAGCAACTTTTACAAGAAAGAGTTCAAGGAATTATGGAACCGGATCAATAAGAGATCGGTATACACGGTTCAGTTCGACTCAGAAGAGTTGGTACGGAAGTGTGTCATGGCGATTGATATGAGCTTAGACGTACCTTCCATACGTTATTCCATCAAGCACGGGGAAATGAACGAGATCGAATCCCGTGATCAACTGAAGCAAGGTGGAGCATTCATACAGCGGGAGACGCAGACAGAATACGTTCACAGTCCTGCGACATCGAAGATTAAGTACGACTTGATCGGTAAGATGATGGATGAAACAAAGCTCACTAGGAAAACGATTGCTGCTATCTTGAAAGGCATCACACAGGCTAAATTTATGCTGTTTCAGAAGAATCCTGAAGAATTTATACTTCGGGCATCCAGATTGATCAATGAGCAGAAAGCGACGACTATCATTGAATCCATCACTTATGATGTGATCAATGATACATTCGATACTGATGTGTTCACGAAGAACACGCTGAAGGGACAGCTTGGTCAAAATGCGATAGCAGTAGAGAAGCACATTTACGACTATGTGGTGACGGATTCCAAGATCGAGCGAGCTTTTGCGAAAGAGCTGGATACGAGCAAGGAAGTAAGCGTATATGCGAAGCTGCCAAGGGGCTTCTACATCCCGACTCCAGTCGGCGACTACAACCCGGACTGGGCGATTGTATTCAAAGAAGGTGACGTGAAGCACATCTACTTTATTGCCGAGACGAAAGGTTCTTTGGACTCAATGGAGTTGCGTGAAGTCGAGAAGGCGAAGATTGAATGTGCACGGAGGCATTTTGCTAAGTTGAACTCGGATCAATTGAAGTATGATGTTGTTAACAGCTATGAGAAGTTAATGGAGATTGTAAAAGGGTAATAACTAGTACAAAGCCGGGGGTCATTCATTTGATCTTCGGCTTTTAATTGTACATAGTACTCTTGGTTGGCAGGAATTTGAGGCATAATGTGGAAGTATGTAATACAACAAACTATCGGGGGGTTTATATGTACTTCGAATCTACATTTGCTCACATTGAGGGAAATCCCAATCTAAGAGAACCACAAGTGCAAGGATATTTGAGAGTGAAAGAATATTTTGAATCTCCTGTTGATCATAAACCAGCATTAGTCACTTTACCGACAGGGGTTGGTAAAACGGGTTTGATGGCTATTCTGCCTTATGGCATAGCCAAGCACAGGGTGCTAATTGTTACTCCGAATCGGACAATTCGCAATACGGTTACCGATAGCCTTGATCCAAGATATGAACATAACTTTTGGTGGAATCGTAAAGTCATAAATATACCAACGAATTTACCTGAGGTCATTGAATATGAAGGTGATCCTAGAACGCTGGAACAAGCTAAAATAGTGATTACTAATATTCATCGACTCCAATCCCACAATGCAAGTTCACTATTGCATAAGGTACCTCGGGATTTTTTCGACATGATTATTATCGATGAAGCTCATCATTCTCCAGCAGCATCATGGGTAGAGATGGAAGAGTATTTCAATTCGGCAAAAATTATTAAAATAACAGGCACACCTTTTAGATCAGACAAGAAAGAAATCTACGCTGAGGACATTTATTCATATCCGCTAAGTCGAGCAATGATAAAAGGCTATGTGAAGCAACTTGTAAAAAAAGAGTACATTCCAGATCAGTTGACTTTCAAGGTACAAGGATTTGATGAAGATGTGACCTTGGAAGAAGTATTGAAATTAAAAGACAGCGACTGGGTGGAAAGAACTGTAGCTTACTCAACACAGTGCAGTGAAGCTGTCGTACAAAGAAGTCTTCGAATCATGACTGAGAAAAGGGAGGCAACAGGAGTTCCTCATAAGATCATTGCTGTTGCTTGTTCCATCGAACATGCTAGGGAGATTAAGCAGTTATATGAAGCAGCTGGATGTCCTGCATCAATTATACACAGCGACATGGAACCCGCTGATCAGGATCGCGAAAGAGTAGATTTTCATAATGATCGAACTCATGTAATTGTAAACGTCGGTATGCTTGGTGAAGGATACGACCATCCTTACATCTCTATTGCATCTATATTCCGACCGTTTAAGAGCTTATCGGCATACGCTCAATTTGCAGGGAGAGCATTACGCTCAATTCCAGATGCAAAAGACCCTTCAATAGATAACGTTGCTCATCTTGTATATCACAATGCACTCGGTCTAGAGGAATTGTGGGAGTACTACAGTAAAGAACAACAAAAGGCTGAGATCATCGACAGGTTAGAAAGATTTTTCGAAGAGAATGAAGGTGGAGGCTCTTCTGAAGGTAATGGCGGATCGGAGCTTGATGTTGGAGAAGCTAGACAATCGGAAACTTTCAGAGAAGAACTGAAGACATTTGTTGGTGATGAAACCATATTGGAAGCGTATGAAGAGGCAATTCGACAGAGCAGAAGTAAGACTGAAGAAGCATTAGATGCATTAAGGTCTAAAGGTATTCCGATTACTGACGAGATGATTAAACTGATCGAAGGGTCTACGTTTGAAGATATTGCGAAATCGAAAAGACCTGACCTTGAATTAAAAGAGCGTCGACAGGAATTAAAATCATACATTGAAAATGGAATCGCAGAAATATTAACTGCAAAGGGTCTAAACCCCAAAGGGAAAGCAGAAGATACTGCTACAAAGTTAGGTTATTACCGTGATACACAACTGGCCTTAGACGGCCTATGTGTCAAAATAATTAATGAACAATTGCTGAAGGCGATTGGGTATCCAAGAAAACAATGGTCGATTGCTGACTTCAAGCAAGCAAGACCGCAGGCTGAAAAATATGTGGCATATTTAGCAGAAAGACTTTAGAATGAGTTTATTAACCGAAAGGAGGGTAACAATTGCTTAATGTGCAGGAATTAAAAGTGAAGTTAGCACATGTTCTTGCCAATAAGGGGGTTGCTCCTTTTGTGTTGGCAAACAATATTAGTGAAGCAAATTACGATGAGGTTTCCCTTTACAAACGTGATCAAATGATTATCGTTGACATGTACTGTAAAGATGACGAAACAGGCGAGCCGCTACAATTCAGATATATGTATAACAAAGATGAGGTATTGCTGAAATCAGAAATGATTATAGCAGGACGATCAAGTGTGATGTGGGATAGGGAAACAGAGATAGCTAGTTTGACCAAGCAAATTCAGCAAGCAGAAACTTTAGTTAAATTATAGAAAAAGGGGGCCTAGGATATGATCATGGGCCCTTTTTCTATGTAGCGGTTTATCTTTTACTACTTATCCAGATATTTTTCAACAGCTGCATATGTTTGAGAATCGACCTCATAAGGTGTATCCTCAACCTCGATAATATACCTTGAAACTCCACCAGTAACGACATCAGTATCAGTGCTTAGAATTGTTTCTCTGGGAACAATATCAACTACGTTACCAGATCTGTCTGTGAATGTTGTAGCCATAGATTTTCACCTCCCTAATTACATAATTATACCAACTAACACTTTCATAAATCAAACAGTATTAGGTTATCTTATTTAACGTTACGTTGAACCGTATAATAATAACGGTTTCGCTAACGGAGAAATATGTTGAAGTCACCGCTTTTTATGAGGCGATTATTATGTGCCTGAAAATCAACAGTGAAAAACAAAAGAGCCATAATATAAGCTCATTGGGATCATCATCCAATGTTGATGGTTCTACAATGATACCTTCAACTTCATTAATTGAAGAGGTATATTAACGTATAACCATAGAATAATTGAAATAGTATGGAGATTGCATATTAGGATAAAATGGTTCGATTTCGATAGTCTGCTATTGAATTTGTACATACCAACATGAACGGCTCGGCTCCATAAGAAAAACCCGCTAAATAGCGGGTTTTTTGCTGTTTAGTGGTTGAATTGTATACTGAATGTAGACAAGGAATTATGGGGAACTAAATGTGTTCATTATTGTAGACATGCTGTTTATATCTAAAATTAGATCATTCACTTTGAAGTTAATAATTAGTGGCACATTTTCCGAAATTACATCTATAAGAGCTCGAACTGATATAAGATTATGGCATTAAGCATCAAAAGCAAAACATTCGGAGGAATTACTATCATGAGTTTTACTATTGATTATGTTAAAAATAAAAACAGAATTATTGTAACATCGGATGGTATGGAAGTTGAGGATGCCCTTGCGTACGCGGAACAATTTCCGAGAGTACTGAAGAAAACTAAGCGAGGGTTTACAGGTATGACTGTAATTACTGGAGGCTTGGTATTTAAGCAAGAAGTGATGGCAATTCTTGCTCCAACTGGTGAAGATGCTGTGAAAGCCGGGATCTCTACAAAACACAAATGGGTGTATGTTGCGCCTACCGCGTTCTACAAAACGCAAATGCATCGTATGTTTAAAGATATTGCAAACTTGTACGAATCGATAGAAGAAGCTGAAGCGTATCTTGATTCCGCAGGCAATTAGCAACTTCTTAAAAATTAAAAACCTTTATGTAAACCTTCTGGCTGGTTAGAATGCTTCTAGGGTGACTTCAAAACTGTGACTACACTCGTAAAAGCTTATGTGGCGTTCTCTTTGGACAGGGGTTCAACTCTCTCGGCTCCATATGGAGTATTAGTGAAGACACCTTAAAGGGTGTCTTTTTTTATATTATCAGAGTATGATCTGGACTATGCATGACGGTTTAAAGAAACTGAGTATCTTGCTAGGTCCAGTATCTTTCGTATATGGAACTAAAATTGCAGTGTAGAAGAAGTGCTTATCCCGTAATTAAAGATGATAAGCTCTGGAATTGCTATTCATTCAGTCTTAGAATTGTGAAAGTTGTGAAGACCAAAAAAAAATTAAGGTTCTATATAGGGATAAAAAAGGCAAACATAGGATGGGATGAGTTAATAAGTAGATATAAATGAAAACCAGTACACTTATGCTATAATTTAATAAAGTGTTTCTGTGCTTTTAGAAAATCGGATAAAGGATGCAATGACCAACCATGTATGAGAATCAGACTTCTATGCACCACAAGCTGTTTATTATCGGCGCAGGTGCTGCCGGACTAATGGCCGCTGTTACTGCGTGTGATATGGGTATCGATACTGCCATTCTGGAGAGTAACGACCGGATTGGAAAGAAGATATTAATGACAGGTGATGGCCGCTGTAACATTACAAATGAATCCACTGCAACGGGTATAGATGAAGCAATCGCTTTATCGCGCAAGTATCACAGTAATCAGGCCGGATTTCCACTTGCGGTATTGCAGCAATTTGGCATCCGTCAGACCATAGATTTTTTCTCCTTTCTCGGGCTTCCGCTTACAAGATTGAAGGAGGGCTTGATGTATCCGATGTCGCTGCAGGCAGCAGCGGTGCTGGATATTTTCCAGCTTGCGCTGGAGGATCGGAATGTTCCGGTGTACCTCAATAACAAAGTGTTGGATGTTACTGTTTCGAAGAATCATCCGCGCTTCACGATAAAATGCCAAACGGAGACAGAGGAGGAGGTTGTTTATACTAGCGACTATCTACTTCTATCTGCGGGTGGCCTTGCCGGTCCAAATGCGGGAAAAGAACCTCCTGGGTATACACTTGCCGAACGTCTGGGACACACCCTGATTAAGCCTTTACCGGCCATTGTGCAATTGAAGCTGCAATATCCGAATATGAGGGCACTGTCCACTATCAAATCTCAGGGACAAGCTCATATCATTGTGAACGGTAAAGTCATCTGCAGTGAACAGGGTGAAATTGCCTTCACGGATTATGGTATTACCGGCCCGCCAATTCTTCAGCTAAGCAGGAAGGCTGCGTATAATCTTGCAAGAGGAGAACAGGTAACATTGTCGGTTGATCTGATGCCGGGCCGCACGGAGGAAGAGTTAGTTGAGTTTTTAGAAAGGCTCTGGGAGACCTTTGGACACCGGACTGTGGCGGATTGCCTTGTTGGCATCTTCAATAAGAAGCTTGTTTCTGTCCTACTAAAAGAGACTGGCTTAGATCAACAGCCAGAGTTGCTTTGCCAGGATCTATCGATGAAAACCAAGGGGAAATTTTATCGAATCTTGAAGCGTTGGGAATTTAAAGTGACGGATACCAATGGCTTTACGAATGCGCAAGTGACAGCAGGCGGCATTGATACGTCGGAACTCATCGAAGGAACGCTGGAATCCAAGCTGGTGCCTGGGCTGTATTTGGCTGGCGAAGTAATGGATGTGGACGGAGATTTCGGCGGCTATAACCTGCAATGGGCCTGGAGTTCCGGATATGTGGCCGCCATGGCGCTAGCTAAGTCAATTCAATAAATTTATTAGGAAAAGGGATGCATCAATTAACATGTATAAGGATCAGACTTCTAAGCACCACGAGCTGTTCATTATCGGTGGGGGTGCTGCAGGTCTAATGGCTGCAGTTACAGCGAGGGATCAAGGTATTGATACAGCAATTATTGAAAGCAATGACCGGCTTGGGAAGAAAATAATAACGACGGGTAACGGACGTTGCAACATTACGAACCAATCCACCGCCACCGGTAAGGATGAAGCGGCCGCTTTATCACGCAAGTATCACAGTAATCAGGAAGGATTCCCAATACATGTATTGCGGCAATTCGGTGTCCGCCAAACGATCGAATTTTTCTCCTCGCTCGGGCTTCCCTTTATAAGCTTGGAGAATGGCCGGATGTATCCGATGTCGCTGCAGGCGGCTTCGGTGCCGGGTGTATTTAAGCTGGCGCTGGAGGATCGGAATGTTCCCGTATATTATAAACATAAAGTGTTGGATGTTACCGTTTCGGAGGGACATCCGCGGTTCGCGATAACCTGCCAGACGGAGACAGAGGAACAGGTTGTGTATACCAGCGACTATCTTTTTCTATGTGCAGGCGGCCTTACCGCTCCCAAAACGGGAACGGACGGCTCCGGTTATACGCTTGTCCAACGTCTGGGGCACACCCTGATCAACCCGGTGCCAGGCATTGTACAATTGAAGCTGGATTATCCGTATTTAAAGGAACTATCGGGCATCAAATTTGAGGGAGAGGCCCAGGTTATCGTAAACAATGAAGTCATCCGCACTGAGTCTGGTGAGATTCTTTTTACGGACTATGGTATCTCGGGCCCGCCCATACTTCAGCTCAGCAGAAAGGCTGCGTATAATCTCGGAATAGGAGAATCGGTGACATTGTCGGTTGATTTAATGCCGGAGCGCACGGAGGAAGAGTTAATTGATTTTCTGGAGATCCACTGGGGGATCTTCGGACACCGGACGGTTGCCGATTCCCTTATAGGTATCGTCAGCAAGAAACTGATTCCAGTTCTGCTGAAGGAGGCTGGAATTGATCAACAGTTGCACCTGCTTTGTCAGGATCTTTCGTGGAAAACAAAAAAAATATTTTATAAATTATTGAAGCGTTGGGAATTTAAAGTGACCGATACCAATAGCTTTACTAATGCACAAACAACAGCCGGTGGCATCGATACGACGGAGCTAACCGAAGGAACGTTGGAATCTAAGTTAGTCCCTGGACTGTATTTGGCAGGTGAAGTGATGGATGTCGATGGAGATTGCGGCGGCTATAACCTGCAATGGGCCTGGAGCTCCGGCTATGCCGCAGCGATGGCACTTGCTGATCGACGTAATGGCAACACGTAAGGAGACAGATGGTTTACGGACTCTTGGCACGTTGCAGTGAAATACTTGCATGCATTGAACACACAGCGGCTAATTGTGGATTTGCTATGGCTCTGCTCCATATGGATTACAAGTAGAAGACACCTTAATAGGTGTCTTTTTTTATTGACTGGGAAATCATACCTATTGGAAAATAGCATGTAAACTTAGAGAAATAGGGATTTGTCATCATTGTAAATAAAATATACACGAAGATATATGCAACTCTTATTAACTATATAAATTCAATTCCAATAATTACCGATAGAATAACGAGATCGAATATAGAATGAATTAAAATTTTTATTAAACACTCGGTATCTAAGACAAATTAATATTTTGGAGGGAAAAATGAAGAATAAAATTGGAAAGCTTTCTAGTGTAGTTTTGTTGTTTTCACTTGTAGTGTCTTTAATTACAGGTGGATTAGGAAATACGATAGCACATGCTGCGGGTCTTTCGATTACGGGTAGTGGGGGCTGGAATGAAACTGCGTATGTGGAATGGTCACCTGTAAGTCAAGCGACGGGTTATACGGTATATGTTAAACCGGCAACTGCAGCGGATTCCCAGTATCAACAAATTAATGATGAATTAATTCGACAATACGCTTCCTATTGGAGAGCGGATGCTGTGGGACTTGCTGCTGGAGCTTATGTAATGAAGATTGAAGCTACACTGCCAGGCGGTGGGGTGGTAAGTGAGGTTTCGAGTCCGCTATCTGTTACGTCATTTGACCGATCTGGATTTTCTTTTTCGGCCAACTCACCCTATGGAACTGGTTCGGGTGCTTATAATGAAGATGGAACGCTCAAGAATGGTGCACAAGTGCTGTACATAACCTCTCAGAATGCTAAAACCGTAACCCTTGGTGTGAAAACTAACAGCTCAGGTGCTATACAAACTGGCGTAGGTCTTGGAGAAATATTGAAACTTAGACAAAAAGGTTATGATAAAATGCCACTAGCGATTCGAATGATTGGAAAAGTTACAGCTGCTGATCTGAGTGGACAACTTAACAGCAGTGGATATCTTGAAGTCAAAGGTAAAAATAATTATTCGGAAATGAATATTACGATTGAAGGTATCGGGAACGATGCTTATGCATACGGTTGGGGAATACTTCTTAGATATGTCGGTAATGTGGAAGTAAGAAACCTAGGGGTGATGTTATTCCCTGACGATGGCATTTCAATGGATACAGGCAATGCGAATGTGTGGGTGCACAATAATGATATTTTCTATGGATCTGCAGGAAGTGATGCGGACCAAGTTAAAGGTGATGGTTCCACGGACGTTAAAAAGGGGTCAACATATGTTACCATCTCTTACAACCACTATTGGGATTCCGGAAAAGTTGCTCTAGTGGGTCTGAGCGAGTCTACTGAATTCTTTGTTAGCTTCCACCATAACTGGTTCGATCATTCGGATTCCCGTCATCCGCGTATCAGAGTGGCCTCTGTTCATATCTATAATAACCTTTATGACGGAGTTTCCAAATATGGTGTCGGTGTAACCACAGGAGGTTCAGCTTTTGTAGAATCAAATGCTTTTAGACATGCTAAATATCCAATGATGAGTTCTTTACAGGGTACTGACGCTTTAGGAGAAGGTACATTCTCAGGTGAAAATGGAGGTATGATCAAAGCATACAACAATAGTATTGTTGATGCTGCGAGTCTTATTTATGCGAACTCTGATGCTGGAACTGCTCCGGCAAAAGCAACCTCATTTGATGCCTACTTAGCATCGTCGAGAAATGAAACTGTCCCAAGTTCATACAAAACACTAAAAGGCGGCACAACGTATAGCAATTTCGATACGATCGTTGATACGGGAGCGAAGGTATCTGACATTGATGACGTGAACGCAGTTGAACAGATTGTTACGGCAGAGGCTGGACGATTGAATGGTGGAGACTTCACATGGCAGTTTAATAATTCAGTGGATGACACATCGTCTGCACTTAATACAGCTCTGATGTCCAAAATAAGAAGTTACACCACTGGGCTTGTATCTGTAGGCGGTAACTCTAACTCAACAGAGCCGACACCAACGCCAACACCAACAGCAACGCCGAAGCCGACAGCAACACCGACTCCAACAGCAACGCCAACACCAACAGTAACAGTAACGCCGAAGCCGACGGTAACACCTACACCAACAGCAACTCCGGTGCCGCCAACGGGAGCGTATGCCCATAACTTTACGACTGATGGGATTACAAGCGACTTTTTCAATATTCAAGGAAACCTTTCAGCAAATAAAGGAACTGTGATCTACAATGGATTGACACTAACTCAAAGCTTAAAAATCGAGAGTTCAACTAACATTGAGTTCACCTCTAATGAAGGAACATTGACATTAGTATTTAATTCAGCAGATGGTAACAAAATCAAGATTGATGGAACAAGTTATTCCATGACAGATGGCATTGTTAGCGTAGCGCTAGCAGCAGGCGCACATACCATTACGAAAGATAGTCCTGCCAATCTTTATTACATGCAACTAGATCAGGTTCCAACAACTAGAGCATATGTTCATAACTTTACGACCGATGGAACAATTAGCGACTTCTTCAATATTCAAGGGAATCTCTCAATTAATAAGGGGACTGTGCTATATAATGGTCTAACACTCACTCAAAGTCTAAAAATTGAGAGTCCAACCAGCATTGGGTTTACGACAACTAAGGATTCAACCCTAACATTAGTGTTTAATACAGCTGACGGAACTCAAATCAAGGTCGATGGAACAAGCTACCCGATGACTAATGGTATTGTCAGCTTACTCCTTGCACCCGGTGCCCATACCATTACCAAGGATAGTCCTACGAACCTGTATTACATGCATGTAGAATAAGATGCTTTAATTCCTTACTAATATATATTTCGATATTATTCAGACGGATTCGATTTCCATCGGCTCCATATGAAGTAAAGACACCCTTAGGGGTGTCTTTTGCTTTAGTCCAAACTCTTCCAGTCTCTCTTATATACTCGGCTCTCTTTTTGCCCAGCTATAGTTTTTTTCAGCCAACCCAGTTAAATGAACCGAGCCTCTGACGCATGAAGCCCTATATGAGAAAAGATAGCTCAGCCCTCTTCCCCCAAATCACCCTATTGATGGTAACTTGAATTTTGCGTAGTACTAGAATCTAATTTATAATAATAGACTGATCTAAACTGCTTTAGGAGGAAACAATGGAATTTATCAAAAATCATCTAGACGGATATGGCATAAGTGAACAAATGATTGGGTATCTCTCAAATTTGATCATGGTTGTTTTTATAGCTGTGGTCTCCATAATGGTTAATTTTATAGCCAAAAAAATCGTATTAAAGACAATTATTCATATCATCAATAACAATAGTTATACGTGGGACAATGTCATTCTGGAGAAGAAAGTATTCCATAAGCTGTCGCATCTCATGCCAGCAATCATTATCTATTTTTCAGCATCTATCTTCCCATCCTACCAATCTATAATTGAAAAATTTGCTTTAACGTATATGATTATCGTAACTATCATGGTGTTTGATGCATTGCTCAATGCCCTGGATGCGATATATCGTTCGTTCGAGGTTTCCAAGATTAGACCCATTAAGGGATACATTCAGGTAGGAAAAATCGTTCTATTCATCATCGGTGGTATCGTGGTGATCTCGAACCTCATCGGTCAGAATCCTTTAATTATTCTCAGTGGTCTTGGTGCCTTATCGGCTGTTCTAATGCTAATCTTTAAAGATTCCATATTAGGCCTGGTTGCAGGTGTTCAATTATCATCGAATGATATGGTGCGTGTCGGTGACTGGATTGAAATGCCTAAATACAATGCGGATGGCGATGTGATCGACATTACATTAAACACGGTAAAGGTTATGAATTTCGATAAGACAATCACGATGATTCCGAGCTACGCTCTTATCTCGGACTCATTCAGGAATTGGAGAGGTATGCAAGCATCTGGTGGCAGAAGAATTAAGCGAAGCATTTATATTGATACAAGCAGCATAAGCTTTTGTTCCCAAGAGCTGATTGATGAATTTATGAAGATTCACTACCTTACCGATTATGTCACGACAAGACTGAATGAAATTAACACGTACAACCTGGAGCATCAGATTAATACAGATAGTATGGTCAACGGTAGACAACTTACGAATGTGGGTGTATTCAGAGAATATATCCATCAATATTTGAGAAATCATCCGAAAATTCATAAGGATATGACACTGATCGTCAGACAGTTAGCACCGGGAGATAACGGTCTGCCATTGGAAATTTATGCTTTCAGTAATGATATTAACTGGGGAGTATATGAATCGGTTCAAGCGGATATCTTCGACCACATTTTTGCGGTTATGCCGACATTTGGACTTCGTGCTTTCCAAAATCCAACCGGCCATGATATTGTCCATCTCAAAGAGAGCGCGCAATTTTCTCGGCAATATTGAGATGGAGCGGAGATAAACTGAGTGATTGTAAGGAGAGCGAATCCCCTTGGCCTCCAACATTATGAACACCATCCTTATGAGGATGGTGTATTTTGTATTTGCTAGCAATGCAATCACTGTATTTTCAGCTAACTCTCAGTTCAATATAAGCTTTGTTTAAGAATAGAAATGTAAACTAATCGTGTATAAAATCTATCGAAAGGAAGTGATATAGTATGCTGAAGCGTACAATGTCTCTTATGCTTGTCTTAATCTTGACAATGACTAGTGTAGTGGGGGTTGCTTCTGCTAGTACAACTACGAAGGAAACGGTTATTAATCTTTCGGATTCAGCAGTAATCGTTGATGGACAGAAGGCGTCAACGAGTTCATCGGCCGCTGTATATACGGGAGCTAGCATTGTGTATTATGAGGACGGACATGACAGTAGCTATGGAGAAGGTACAGATTCAGATACACACAGTGCGGAGGAAGCAGCTAAGCATACAGTTGTGACCATTACAAAACCGGGCGTTTATCGTGTAACAGGCAAGTTATCAAAAGGACAGCTTGCAATTGATCTTGGGGAGGATGCTGCTTCTGACCCTACAGCGGTAGTAACACTTATTCTAGATGGAGCAGATATTACGAGTACAGTGGCTCCGGCAGTTATTTTCTACAATGTATATGAGCCGTACTCCAATACAGAGGACACCAAAGGAATTGTCGATCTTAGTCATGCAGGTGCACAGGTTATTTTAGCAGATGGCTCTGTAAACACTGTAAATGGCTCTTATGTCGCACGAATTTATAAAGAGGGCACAACGAAAAAACTGCATAAGTATGATGGAGCCTTCTATTCTAAAATGTCCATGAACATTTCTGGAGAAGCTAAAGGAACAGGAGAGCTACATATTACTGCTGCTAACGAAGGGCTCGATTCTGAGCTGCATTTGGCTCTCAATGGTGGAAAGGTTTATATTCAATCCCAGGATGATGGAATCAATACGAATGAGGATGGAATATCGGTTACAAGTATCAATGGTGGATATCTTTATGTGAATGCAGGTCTAGGAGCAGAAGGTGATGGGATTGACTCCAATGGCTACTTAACGATTAACGGAGGAACTATTGTTACTATGGCTAACGACCGTAGTCCTGACGGCGGTATCGATGCAGATAAGGATATTACCATTAATGGTGGTACGGTGCTTGCACTAGGAACGCGTAATGATGCGACCTCTTCTACATCCAAGCAACCGTTTATGGAGTTTTCTTTTGCTACGACACAAGCGAAGGGAAGTATAATTTCATTAAAAGATTCGGCAGGAAATGAATTACTAAGTCATACTGCGGAAAAGAACTTTCAAAGCGTAACCTTCTCATCGGCTGAGCTTAAGCTCAATACTGAATATCATCTGTACATTAATGGAGTACAGCAACAATATACAGGAAATTCATTTGGCATGATGGGTGGCGGAGGCTTTGGTGGTAATCGTCCTAGCGGTGACAACGGCCAAGCTACTCCTCCAACAGGAGAGCGTCCTACTACCGGAGAAAAACCAGAAGGTACACCTCCAGCAATTCCTGATGGGATGCAGGGAAAACCAGAAGGTGGCTTTAATCCAGACGGACAAAACACAGCAGTAAGCGGTGAAGGTTCTACAGCATTTAAAATAACGGACTCTATTCATAGCTTTTCAGGTATTTCCGAGGCAACTGATAATAGCGGTAAAACAAAAGTTACCTTTACCGTCAATGACGGAGCCGGCATTCAAAGTGTAGCTTCTGGTAAAAGTGTTGTATTGAAGGGAGTTACAGCAAGTGCAAATGTTCCTGAAAGTGATATTCAGCTAACAGTAACGGACGTACCTTCTGAGAACTATTCTGAAACGTATCTTCTTTCTGAGTTAAAGGATGATTACTCTAAGATTATGCCTAAGGAGGATGGGCAATACCGTCTTACCATTGCGGTTGTGTCTTCTAACGAAACCTACACAGGGGTATCACAATGGCAATTTTCAATCGGTATGCTACCCTTCACGGATGTGAAGTCAGACGATGCGTCTTATAATGCCATTAAGACTTTGTATGAAAAAGGAATTATGATTGGAACGAGCTCTACTCAATTTTCACCAAATTCACCAGTAACACGTGCAACTGCGATTACAACTCTTGGTAGACTTCTTAATATAGAGCAGACTGAATCCAACGCCTTTAATGATGTTGTGAAAAATAGCTGGTATGGTGGGTATGTTGGTTGGGCAGTTGAAAATGGACTTGTTATAGGCGATGGAAAAGGGAATTTCATGCCCAATGCTAACCTGACTGCTGAGCAAATAAAAGCTGTTATATCGAGATATGTGGAACTGAATGGATTAAATATTGCGGTAGACGAGCTTTTTCCAAATACTCTTACGGGTACAATGACTCGCGCAGATCTTGCGTCTATATTAAGCAAGCTGCTGTAGATATGAGTAATAAAAAAGACACCCTTTCAGGTGTCTTTTTTATTTTCATCTTGAAAAGAGAATATTACTGACGAGTCTAATGAAAGTTCCCGGTTTCATTTTCCGTGAATTTGCCATTGCTGTCATGCTGAGCTTGTTTGCGGCGATCATTACGGGCTTGTTGCTGTTGTTGGGCTTCCAGGCTGTTTACGGGAGTGGCTTCCAATTCTTTTACGGTGTTGATCAGATTCTTGTCTGGTTGATTTGCACTCAATTGAAAATTCCTCCTTGATTACCTAATGGTTGTGAATTTTATTATGTGCTGGCTACCGTGAGGCTATTCGTAATGTATTTTCATTCTATATGCCATTATTTTGGATGTTATCTTACTGTAATGTCTTGAAAAGCAGGCCCAGCTTGTCTAAGTTATCTCCACCGCGACCTAAGAAACTTGCGACATAGCTACCTGAAGGAGCAGACAAAGTGTAAGAGGTTCCGCTTTTTGTTCCTGCGGCTACTTTGCGGTTTTGGAGGATTGTTATGCAGCATTCGAGTGGGTCTGCAATCATGCGGACGCCTTAGGCATTGATAAGAGTAGAATAGCAATTGGGGGAGATAGCGCGGGTGGCGCACTTGCTGCTGCAGTGACTTTAATGGCACGCGATAGGCAAGCTCCTCCTATTTGTTATCAAATGCTACTTTATCCAGTAACAGATGCAAGACAGACTACGGAATCCATTAAAAAGTTTACAGACACACCACTGTGGAACTCCAAACTTAATAAGAAAATGTGGGAATTGTATCTCAAGAATGGAGTAGCCGCTAGCAAGAGAGAATATGCATCTCCTATGGAAGCAACTTCATTAACAGGCTTACCTGACGCCTATGTTGAAATTACAGAGTTTGATTGTTTGCGGGACGAAGGAATTCAATGCGCAGAGGCTTTACAAAAAAGTGGGGTTCAGGTTGAATTGTATCACACCAAGGGAACCGTTCATGGGTACGATATAGCCGAAAAAAGTGAAATTGTACAGCAGAGTGTAACACGAAGAATTGAGGCTTTACGAGGAGCTTTTAAGTAGAAAAAATGAATCAAGCCGTGAGCATCTCTTCGATGATCCACGCGTTTGATTCTTTTTTTATTTTATCATCCATAAAATGTAAAAATGTCATAATAATTTGATGACTGCTGTCACTATTTATCTTAATTTAAAAGTATTACAATAAAGGATGGTCCTAAAGCTTTAACTATTGCTAGAGTTGAGGCTTATTCAATCCTAAAAGAATTAACTATTTACACTGGAGGCAGCTCTTGAAGATGAACCCACAACTGTTACGGGATTTCCCGTTCTTCGAACATCTTGATGATGAATATTTAGCTGAAATTGCCAAGCTATGTAGTGAGCGTACTTATATAAAAGGAGAGTCCATCTTTTTTGAAGGTGAAGAGGGAGAGGAACTCTATCTGGTGATCTCTGGAGTTGTTCAAATCTATCAAGATAACCACTCTAGGGATGTGATCCTTTCTATTTTTAGAGAAGGTGACTTCTTTGGAGAGATGGCTTTGCTGCAAAATGAAAGAACACGCTCTGCTTCTGCGAGGACCATTGAGAAGTCCACCTTATGTATTCTGAAAAAACGCGATTTCATTCCCCTATTAAAAAGTAACCCGGAAATACTAATCGGCATTTTGGAAACAGCCTTAGATCGTCTACGTGATGCCAATAAATTAATAACAGACTTGACCGTTATTGACGTGCGTACGCGCATTGCTCGCGTGTTGTTGCGTCTAACAGAACAGCATGGCGTGCCCAGTGATGAAGGTGTTCTAATCGATTTGAAGCTAACGCATCAACACCTGGCAGATATGACAGGAACGGCGCGTGAGACCGTGACAAAATCATTGCTTGGATTACAGGATGAGCAGTTGATACGTATTGATCAGAGAAAGATACTCGTGTGTAACATAGATAGACTTAGAAATATACTTGACGTAATTTAAATTTGGATATTTGAAAATTGTAATTGGGGTTACAGAACATTAATTAACCTAAATGATATAACAGTATTAACAAAGAACACGAACGACTATTAATAAATGAAAAGAGGAACTGGAATGAGTGTTAAAAAATTGGTTTTATCTATGTCAGGTACTTTTGTACTGGGAATCATTGTAGGCGGGGTCTTGTTATATAACGATGCGGTCTATAACTCCGTTAAGGATGCCCTGAATGGAAATGCCACGCAAAATTCGGTAGGCAGCGTTAATGGAGTGGGTGGTGTGACACAGGTTAATATTCAGGGTATGGATCTTGAAACAGCATTGATGGCTGTACAGTCTAGCCGTGCAAGTATGTTAGAAAATCAGTTGAAAGACCAAATCGAATCCGTACAAGCCAAGAATGAAACAATCTCAAAACTGAATCAATTGTTGGGAATTATCAATGAAGAGCTAGGGAAGCTTCCTTCAGGTACTGAGGCCAACGCTGCTGTGAATCTGGCAGATGACAAGGGTGCCATGTTTACTGCCATGAGTATGGCTATACCGCAAACAAAAGGCGAGCTTGAGAGTCTGTTGGGACAAATCAAGTCACAGATTGATAGTGCAAGTAATAGTCAGCAAATGGACATGCTGCGCCTGCAAAGTTTATCCAATAAGCGGAACGAAGCTTTCGATGTAATGACGAATTTTGTTAAGAAAATGGAAGATTCCAGAAATAGTATTATAGGAAATATGCGGTGATGAATTAAAACTATGATACCAAGTGCTGCAGTCGATTTTCTATGTAATCATCCGTTATTACGAGGTATTCCTGATGATGAGCTACGAAATGTAATTAACGCTATAAAACTTATGTCTTTAGAGGATGGACAACGACTTCTTATGGAAGAGTCCACCTCTAAGGACTGTTTCATTATATGGCAAGGGAAAGTGCAAGTCACCTCGGTGAACTTAGTTGGAAAGGCGCTGCTCTTAGCTGAACTTGGACCGGGAGAGTTAGTAGGAGAGATCGGTCTTATTCGGAACGTACAAAGATCAGCTAGTGTTACGGCAATCGGACCAGTAAAGGCGTTGCGTCTGGACCGTTCCTCGTTCGAATATTTGGCGAGCCTGAGTCCGCTATTTTATGAGAGTGTGCTTGTGAACATACGGATTCGAATGATCCATAGTATGCTTCGCAAAGCGACAATCTGGTCGGTCATACCTGATGCTGAACTTCGGGGTCTTGCAGAGATTACAACGATTAAGAAAGTAACGAAGGGCGAAGAGATTATCGCGGAAGGTACGGATGTTGATCAATTTCTCATGATAAGCAGCGGAAGCATCGAGCTTTGCAGCCGAAAGCGGCGTAAGACTATTCTTCGAGAAGGGGATTTTTATGGAGAGACAGAGTTACTAACGGACACGGTTTCCTCGCACACGTTGATCGCGGTAGAAGATAGTGAATTACTGATCATGGGTAAGTTAGAATTCTTAACTATACTTGACTATTATGCTCCGGTTCGTCAACAACTCATAGAGGTTCTAAATATACGAACACCCCATATGTTGGAGAAAGTTACTATCGCCTTCGGCGGGGAGTCTATTGTAGAGGATAATAAATCGCTACCTAAGGCCAAAGACAAGTGGATGGAGCAATTACTCTGGCTGGTAGGTGGATTCCTTGTCTTATCCTTCTTGGCACTATTCCTTCATAGCCAATGGTGGAAGATCGCCGCTTTAATTGTTGGAGGTGTTGTGGGTCCTGTAGCATTCGTAGCTTTTATGAGAAGTCAGCAGTTAATAGGCTTTCGCCAGAGGAGGCTTGGTTTAGTTTTTGTGTCCACGGCGATTGTTGCTATCCCTCTGGCTTGGTATTTAGAGCGGATTTGGCTTTTTGAAGTAAAAGCAAATTCCTCCGACTTTTCGCAGCTTTACGTACCGTTGTCTGTAGCTCTAATTGAAGAAACTGCAAAATTATTAGTCTGTGTGATGCTCGTTCGGACGCGAAAAATCCATTTTCTGATGGATGCAGTGGTGTTTGGTGCCGCAGCAGGAATGGGATTTGCTGCAGTGGAAAGTATTATTTATGGATGGGTACATATTGATGATGCCTCTTCACTTGGAATGCTCGCCGTCCTATGGATGAGAGCATTATTATCTCCCTTCGGTCATGGAACATGGACTGCGATCGCAACTGTGGGTATCTGGTATGCAAGCAGCATGCATAAGAACTCGAACTTGGGTGGCAGTAAGCCGTGGACGAAAGGGCGACGTGCAATGGAGATGTTTTTGGCAGCAGTCGTGATGCATGCATTATGGAATTATCACTTTGAATCGGGTCTGATTAAGGCGGGTGCTATGGCCGTAGTCGGGTTTGTGGGTCTCTATTTATTGTTCTCACTCATTCGTAGGGGAAGAAGAGAGGAGTTCCATGCATTGAATATGTTAAATCCAACCGCGCATGAGGCGATAAGGCATGACGATCAAGTGAAGCCTAAGACGCAGGAGCTTTTTTGTGAAGGCTGCGGGTCAATGTCTCCTCAAGGTACTCGCTACTGTGCACGCTGTGGCCAGGCATTAAGGGTGAAATGATAATTAACTTTGATGTAGAGCCAAAAGCTCCGTTCCTAGTGGAACGGAGCTTTTTGTGTGCTCATTTAGAAACATGTAAAGGATTGGATGGACTCCAAGCTCAATCCTGTATACACCCAGAACCTTCCGTTCCACTGAAATCCAGCAACCGAGGTACGTCCTACGAAAACCGGGTAAAACCAGAATTGATTTCTATTGACAAGCCAAATGTACGTATTCCGAAACAAACAGCCAGCAATTGCTCCCGGGTCGACAGCAAGGGGCGAAACCGCAGATTGCTGAGGGATGAATTCTGGGGGAGGTGAGCTGGGTGCTGTGAGTCCTGGTTGCCCGGGGCCTGGCTGTCCCGCCTGTCCCGGCTGCCCTGGGAATCCTGGGAAACTTGGAGGTGGTAAAAATGACATAATCTTGTCACTCCTTAATGGATGGGCTAAAACATTGTATGTAGAAGCGGAGATAAGTGAATGGGCGTTTCGAAGATTCTTTACTATGTTTCGCGGGAGATGAAATGTTTTCTGGATTATGTGTTAAACGAGAGGACAGCTCATTGCAAGAATGAACAGTGGCTCACAATGTCATGTGGATATTATTCCCTTTATAAATTAAGCGCATGAATAACCCATGGAGGTTATAATAGACACAAAGAAGAACCGATGCTTACTAACCAACAGTACAATAGACCCCGTATCTTACGATGGGTGGGGTCTATTTTTTTTGGCGTAAGGCTGTTATGAAAGCTGTGTAGTCGGTATTATTGAAAGGTGATTTAAATGCTGAAAGCTTATGGTTGGCTCACTTTTTGTGTAGTCGTATGGGGTAGCAACTTTGTGTTTGGAAAGATCTTAGTTCAGGACTTCTCCCCCAGTCTGTTAACATCACTGAGACTTTTATTTATAGTGTTATGTCTAGTTGGAATAACAGCTTACAAAAAGAGTTTTAAGCTGGTGGGTAAATCGGATGTCCTACTAATTTTATCTTTAGGTGTTATTGGTGTGTTTATTAATCAATGGTCCTTTTTTAAAGGGCTGCAAACGGCTGATCCAACGACATCTGCAATTATTTTAGCTATGACTCCTATTTTAACGGGCTTGTTAGCCGCTGTTTTTTTAAAAGAAAAATTAATGATTCGTATGCTCATAGGGTCCATTCTAGCGATCATAGGCATTTATTTTGTCGTTGTAAAAGGTGGATCATCCTCGTTACATTTTGACAAAGGACTACTGTGGATTGTTGTGACGATGATAACATTCGCAATTATGATTATTATGACTAGGGTACTCTCGCAAAGAATAGATCCACTCACGATTACTTTATATTCAAATCTGGTGGGTTTTATAGTATCGATCCCTTTTGCCTTCTCGCTAGATACACCTATACGAATGAGCTCGAATATTACGGATTGGGCTCTGCTGATTGGAACCGCCATTGTTGTACATGGCATAGCCACTCTGATTTGGAATAACAATATTCGACATGTTAATGCTTCAAAAGCGTCTGTATTATCTAATTTAGAGCCTTTTGTAGCCATGATTATGGGATTAATATTACTGTACAAACCCATCACAGGTGTGGAAGTGTTAGGGTCATTGTTCATTCTGACAGGAGTTATGTTATCTACGTATCAACGAAAAAGTGCGATATTAAACCCGGTGGAATAGCCTGAGGGGGAGAGACTCGGAGACTCATTAATTCTCCGGGTTACAGCCCTTATTTTCACCAATTTATTCATATACTTGTGAATTAGTATCTTAATAGACTTAGATATGTTATAATAAATTTATTGAAGTAGCGTCCTAATAAATACACATAGTGTAGAGGGTTGTTCTTGAATTAATAACCTTGTACCATATGTGTATTTTTTATTTTTAGAGATAAGAATGTCATGTAAATTAAAATTAGGTGGTAATTAGTATGGAAACAGGCACAGTGAAATGGTTTAACGCAGAAAAAGGATTTGGATTTATCGAAGTTGAGGGCGGTAGTGATGTATTCGTACATTTCAGCGCAATCACTGGAGACGGTTTTAAATCTTTGGACGAAGGTCAACGTGTTGAATTTAATATCGTACAAGGCAATCGCGGAGCACAAGCTGAGAATGTCGTAAAACTCTAATATAGAGCTCGAAGCCCCAACCAATATGTTTGGGGCTTTTTTATTTTTTTTCAGGGGATAAAGAACGGGCTGATATCCTGAATCTTTTGATGTTCTGAAGTTAATCAAGCAAATAAAACCATTTTATGGTATGTTTTTTGGTGATTGATGTTATAACTTGGGAGCTGTATAAGGATGATAGGGAATACGACAGACAAAGAACGGACGATATTCGATCATGCTGGAAATACGATCAAGACAGAAGACAGAGAAATTCGAATTCTTGCCAAGTATGAAGAGCCGCTGGTTGTCCTGTTAGGAAACGTGCTTAGCGATGAGGAATGTAATGAGTTAATTGAGTATTCTAGAGAACGATTGCAACGTTCGAAAATAGGCGAAGACCATGCGGTCAATCCAATTAGAACGAGCAGCGGTGTGTTCTGTGAGGAGAATGAGACAGTTACAAGAATCGAGAAACGATTCTCACAAATTATGAATATCCCTATCGAGCACGGTGATGGCTTGCAAGTCCTTTTGTATATCCCTGGTCAAGAGTATCTACCCCATCATGATTTCTTCGCACAAACGAGTCGAGCAAGTAGCAATAATCGAATAAGTACGCTCGTGATGTATTTGAATGATGTGGAGGAAGGTGGAGAAACAGATTTCCCTATGCTTAATTTATCTGTGAGCCCTAACAAAGGTATGGCGGTCTACTTCGAATATTTTTATGATAATCATGAATTAAACGAGTCCACCTTACATGCAGGTATGCCAGTAATCAAAGGCGAAAAGTGGGTTGCAACGATGTGGATGAGAAGACAAGTCCTTCGCTCTTCCTAGATGTAAGGTATTGTATTTTTTTAATCTCACTTACTACAGTCAATATATCTTCCAGAGAAGACACCCTAAAGGGTGTCTTTTTATATTAAAGTAAGTAATTTTACTGATAGTTTCTATAGATTGGAGGGAGGCTAAGCGGGATCGGAGTATTGATTGGAGGATTTACTAGTCACTATGTTATAATATTTATTCACTATTTCAAATAGGGTGAATCTAACATCATGAGAGAGTTTCAAAGTAATCATCACAAGCTGTTTATGGGGCGCTGCAGGGTTAATGGCTGCCATTACTGCGAGTGACTTTGGTATTGATGCAGCTATATTGGAGGGCAACGGCCGGATTGGCAAAAAGATATTAACGACAGGAAACGGTCGCTGTAACATTACGAATAATTCTACAACGATGGAGCCGGAGGAGACGATTGCTTTATTATATAAGTATCACAGTACTCAGCCTGACTTCCCATTGTCTGCGTTGCAGCAATTTGGTATCCAACAAACCATCGACTTTTTTAACATGCTCGGACTTCCGCTAACAAGCTTGGAGGATGGTCGGATGTATCCGATGTCACTGCAGGCTGGCTCTGTGTTGGATATTTTCCAGCTTGCTTTGAAGGATCGGAATGTGCCTGTGTATTTTAATCATAAGGTATTGGATGTTACTGTGTCGATGGATCATCCACGTTTTAGGATTGTTTGCCAGACAGAGTCGGAGGAGCAGGTTGTATTAACCAGTAATTATCTTTTTCTATGTACAGGCGGTCTTACCGCTCCGAAAACGGGAACAGACGGTTCCGGGTACACCCTGGCTCAACGTTTAGGGCACACGCTTATTGAGCCTTTGCCGGCCATTGTTCAATTGAAGCTGGATTATCCGCATCTAAAGGCATTGTCAGGTGTCAAGTTCGAGGGAATGGCCCATATCATGGTGGACGGTCAAACGATCCGCAGCGAATATGGCGAGATTCTTTTCACCGACTATGGTATTTCCGGTCCAGCCATTCTCCAGCTTAGTCGAGTTGCCTCTTATAACTTAGCTGAAGAGAAGTCTGTGGTGATATCGGTCGATTTAATGCCGAACCGCAGTGGCGAAGAAGTAATTGATTTTCTGGAAATGCACTGGGGTACATTCGGGCATCGGACTGTTGCGGAATCCTTTATCGGCATTATCAACAAGAAGCTAATTCCTGTATTAATGAAGGAAGCAGGCATCAATCAGCAGCCTAACCTGCTTTGTCAGGATTTAATGTGGAATACGAAAAAAATAATTTATCGAATCATGAAGCATTGGGAATTCACAGTCATAGGTACCAATAACTTTACTTTCGCGCAAACTACAGCCGGAGGCATCGATACAATGGACATCAACCAAGAAACGATGGAATCCAGGCTTGTTCCCGGGCTCTATTTTGCGGGTGAGGTCATGGATGTAGATGGAGACTGTGGTGGATACAACCTGCAGTGGGCTTGGAGTTCAGGTTATGCTGCAGCAAAAGGGCTTGCTGATCATATAGCAACTAATTCTGAATGATTCGAAGAGAAAAGACACCTTAAAGGGTGTCTTTTTTCGTTTAACTGCGATGTCTACTCCACCAAAACACCATTAATGAACGTCATAGTTTTATCTTTGAATTCAAGAATAAACTTGTTTGGGAAATCCAGATCGGTTTGAATCTCCGTCCCCAACATAACTTTTTTCCCTACATCATCAAAGGGATTGTGAATCAAGCCCCTAGGGGTATACCTAGTTACGGAACCAATCACATTATTATTTTCATCGCGGATAAATTTAGTTTTTCCTGAGAACACCAAGTCTTTACCATTTTGCAAAGTTAGATGAACCTCCAGATGAGTCTTTGTCTTCTGATAATCGATGGTCACATCTTTAGAGGATACAGGGAAACCAATTACAAAAAGTCCAATAAGAGCAGCAGCCAGTAGGATTACCGTTAAAATGGAAAAGGCGAGCGTCTTTATATTTTTTGATTTGACCTTTTTAAAATAATTAAGTTTGTTAACTTCTTCTTTATCAACAATAGGCACAATTAGATCTGCTGTTGCGGTCATTTCGTTATAGGACTGAAGGCAGCTTTCACAGGTTTGCAGATGTTTTTCAATCTCTTCGTTGCTATGTACAGAGGTTAGCTTTTCAATATAGGAGGGCAATAAATCCTGAATGATCTCGCATTTCATGAAGATCTTCCTTTCATCAATTTTTGTTTTCCGCGGTAAAAGGTAACTCTTGCCCAAGTCTCATCCCTTCCGAGAATTTCACCAATTTCCCGAAAGCTGAATTCTCCGGTCAAACGCAGATACAATACTTCCTTGGTATTGGGATCAAGTAAATGAAGCTGTTTAAATAACTCCATTTTATCTTGAGCTAAAATGAATTGAGTTTCTGTTGAATTTTCGTTTGAAAAAGCAGAGTCTTCTAATTCTTGAGTCTTCCTTTTGTGCTGCTTGTCCAGCTCCTGATACCACACATGCTTAGCAATCTGACAAAGCCATACGTATACTTTGCAGGTTCCATCATATTTGTGTATGGACTTTATAGCTCTATAAAAGGTTTCTTGGGTGATTTCTTCAGCCAGTAAATGATTATGACAAAAACTGAAAACGAATTTATATACTTGGGTTGAATATTCCCTGTATAATTCCCCGTTGTCCTGCATCCGTTCACCTCCTCAAGTTATATATCCGTAAAATGCTATAAACGTTACAGCCTTATATAAACTTTTGAAATTAAAATCTTTGGAAGAAACATCATCATAAAGGATTTTGCAGGCAATGTCAGGATTTAAGTTGATAAAAAACAGAAAAAACGGACATCATTGATGTCCGTTTGTCCGTTTGTTTCTTCTATTTTCCACTTGGCAACAATTTATTCAATAAGATCGCAGCCAATGAAGCCGCTAGGATAGGTGAGCCCAGCAAATATTGCACGAATGAAGGTAAGGAATGCAAGTAATCGCTAGGAATGAGTACCAAAGCTAACGTTATAATCATCGGTATTGCGATAATGTACATTTCTTTTTCGCCAATCGTTACGTTCTTCATCACCTGCACACCGTTAATCGCGATAATCCCGCAGACGATAGCGAAGACGCCGCCGATTACAGCGGATGGAATTGAAGAGATCAGAGCAGCTAATTTACCAGAACAACCGAAGAGGACAAACCATCCTCCTACTGCAAGAAAGACCCGGCGGGAGGCAACTCCCGTGATGGAGATAATGCCTGCATTGGTTGAATAGCCTGTAACAGGTGTTGATCCGAGAGCAGAAGCAATAAGACAGCCAATTCCTTCACCGATAACACCTTTGTTAATATGCTCGTCTGTTAAAGGTTTATTGATTACGTTGCTGACAGCAAACCAGGTACCAGTTGTTTCAGCAAGCAGCACGAGATAAATAATGACCATGGTGATAATAGCAGAAAAGTTGAAAGAAAATCCGAAATCCACAAAAGCGATCCGCGGCATACTAAACCAATTCGCTTGGCTAATCGCTGAGAAGTCTAACACACCCATCATATTAGCAGCAACACATCCAACTACTAACGCCATCATGACGGAAATAATTCGGAAGATCGATCCTTTATTGCGGAACATAGAACCTAGAATTACAAATAAAAGGAGTGTACCCGCTGAAATAAGGGCTAATAATACATTCTGGTTGATGGAAGCGCCTGAGGCTCCATAGATATTGTCTCTTATAGCAACTGGTAGTAAAGAAAGACCAACTATGAATATGATCGTACCACCTACAATAGGTGGGATAAAGTTTTTAACGATTTTATTAAAGATACCGACATAGCCCAGAATAATAACCAGGATCGCACCGATTAAACTGGCACCTAACACGGAACTCCAACCTAACTCTCCGCCACCACTAGCTGCATAAATACTGACGATCGCACCAAGTGGAACATAAGAAGGCCCTTGAGCGATCGGAAGCTTCATACAGAAATAAGTCTGCACAATCGTTGCAAGTCCAGCAGCAATAAAGGTGGATTGAATCAACGCGCTTGACTGATTGGGTTGTAAGCCGATTAACATTGCAACTAGGAAAGGAACCACATAAACGTCCATTGCCAATACATGTTGGAAGCCTAGGATGATGGATTTACTGAATGAAACCTTTTCATCGGGTAGAACGGTTAATAGTTGTGACTTTAATGGTGCTTGATCTTGCACGTTTGCTTGTGTTTCCACTCAGATGCCCACCTTATATTTTCTAGTTTTATCGATCCTTAACGTGAATGAACCTTGTTACCCTGTACCCAGACTTCACGGATATTCTCAGGTCGAGCTAGATACATCATTTTTTGAAACACGTCGTGTAAATCTTCATTCCCATCAAAGATAGGCAATCTAGCCGATGGTATTTTCGTATCGATAATTTGAACATCCCATGTATAGCCTTCTAGTATCCGACCGATAGGTAAGCTTAAACTTTTACCACCGCCAGCGGTAGCAAGATAGAAAGATTCATCAATCTTAATCCGAGATCCTAGTAAACCACGCTCTTGTGCAGGAAGAGAAGGATTAACGCCATCCTCTAGCATTCGTGAAGACATTACAGCTTGTCTTATGTTATCGAAGAGACTAGGTGAAAAACCTCCGGAAATATCAGACCCTAAACCAATCTCCACACCCTTGGAATGAAAGTGAGCGATAGGGATGACACTATTGGCAAAATAAGCGTTTGATATTGGACAATGCGCAATAGCTGTTCCTGTCTCCGCAAATAAATCTACATCGTCTTCATCTAAAAAATTGCAATGTGCCATGACAGATTTATCACGGAGCAGACCGAAATCATGCAAGGCAAAAGCATCGTTCTTCTGGAATCGTTCTTGTACATAACCGTGCGCCCAATCACTTTCACTACAATGCGATTGAATATGAGTATCGTATTTTGCGGCTAAGTCCCCTAAACCTTGCAAAGCCTCATTTGTGCAGCTTGGGATGAACCTAGGTGTCACTACTGGATAAACGCCTTGCTTAGTAGATTTGGCTAGTTCTTTTACCGCTAGAATAAATTCTTCTGTATCTTTAAGTGCGGTGTCGGTGTCAGTGTCGCGATAGTTTTCTGGATTCCCTTGAGGATCGTCCATTACCACTTTTCCAATGAGTCCCCGCTGTCCTTTTTCTGCACAGATTTGGGCTAATAATAAGCTGGCTTCTTTATGCACCGTTGCAAAATAAAGAGCTGTAGTGGTTCCGTTCGCGAGTAGAGTATCAACCACGTCATCGTAGATCTTTTTTGCAAAATCCAGGTCTGAAAATTTAGACTCCAATGGGAAGGTGTACGTATTTAACCAATCATAGAGTGGAATGTCTAACGCAGTACCGGATTGAGCCCACTGCGGGGCATGAACATGCAAGTCGATAAAGCCAGGCAAAAAATACTGACCTTCAGCTAATCGATGGAAGTTATCTTGATCTTGATAAGAATCTAGTAAAAGTTGATAGTCGGGTTCCTCTGGTGAAACGATCTTTTCTATCATCCCATCTGTATTAATGCAGTAGAGGTGGTCTTTTAAAATTTGAATTTCCTTCGGTGATTTGCTTGAAAATGAAGTACCTAGGAATATTTGCATATATTCTGTCATGATTTCCGCCTTAATGTTCGTCTTTTGGTGTTCGTTTGTTATTATAATCCGTAAAAAATGATAAGTCTATACCTAAAGTCGAACAAAGACGAGCCTTGAATACTGAATTATGTTCTAATTAGATCGAAACATATGAATTCACGTTATCTTTGCGTAAAATGTATGCGGTTACTTACTTATGCTATAATACTTATAGATTAATAAGGTTAAGCGCTTGAGAAAAATGGGTTAGGGAGTGTTACTGAAATGAGAAGATATAACTTTTGGCGTCCGATCATGCTAATTATTGTCGCCCTGCTTACGAGAAGCTTGGTTACTAACGTATGTATTTTGTTTGGTCTTCAGACTGATGTAGCGAGTAGTATAGGTACGCTGGGCATGGTTATCGCCGGTTTAGTGATGTATAATCGCATGAACATCCGCCGCCGAAAATAACGAACAGATTCCAACAATCCGATCCATCCGGTTGATTAATAAGTCATGAGTGCAATCGTATAAACTGCTTAGTTATTATGTTATAGTAAAGAGTGAAATAAACATGTATTAACCTTAAAAGGAGTACTTCATGACACAGTTTGTCTACAAGCAAATTATTGATGATCTAAAAATGAAAATCTTTGCTGGGCAGTTTCCTGATATGAAATTACCGGATGAACGGAGTCTCAGTGAGACTTATCAAGTGAGTCGGAGTTCCATTAAAAGTGCTCTGACTAAAATGGCGAATGCCGGCATTATTTTTAAAAAACGTGGTTCAGGAACCTTTATTAACCCGTTATACATAAAAAATGAATCTATTTTTAATTACGAAGGCTCTAATTTAGGGGTCACCGACAATTTTCATATGCATGGCAAGAAACCTAAAATCAAAGTATTGAAATTTGAGGTTATCCCACCAACAGAAGAGTTACAGCGGGATTTGTTTTTAGGGCCTCATGACTTTGTTTACAAAATCGTTCGACTTCGTCTCTTTGAAGATGAACCCTTTATGATTGAAACAGGGTATATCCCCATAAAAATCGTACAAAATTTGAATCAGACGATTATCGAAGGATCTATTTTTAATTATTTGGAGGATTCGCGCAATTTAGCGGTTACCAAATCCTTTTTATCCATATCTGCAGAGCCGTCGGATTCCAATGATCAAGAACTGCTGAATTTAGAGAAGAATGAGCCTGTTAGTATTATGGAGGGGATTTTCTTCTTGGATAATGGCACGCCTTTTGAATTTTCGCACATGCGATTCCACTACAAATTCTTAAAATTTAATACCTTTGTATCGGTTGACTAAAAGTAAGACTGGGGAATTTTTCTCGGTCTTATTTTTTTTGTTTTGAACAAAATAGAATTAAGTCCTCCAGCATGAGCTCTTCGAAAATAGTTCCTATATTTTACAAATATTAAAATATACAAGCTTTTTTACAGTGAATTTACTCCGTTTTTCATACTATGTTCATATTTTCACATAATTGGACCGTATCATTTGTTTAAAAGGTTGAATTAATTTTGCGCGGCGGTATGATGTACTTGTGGAAGTAATACGGTACTGAAAAAAACATAAAAAATTTTGGGGAGTGGAAGAAATGGTATTATCCATGGATGTTGATTACTCATCAAAAACTTATTTAGAAAAGCTGGATGCCTATTGGCGTGCGACGAACTACATATCCGTAGGTCAACTGTACTTAAAAGATAATCCGTTGTTAAAGGAACCGTTGAAGGATGCAGATGTAAAAATTAAGCCTATCGGACACTGGGGAACCATTCCTGGCCAAAATTTTATTTATGCCCATTTGAATAGGGTCATTACTAAATATGACTTGAACATGTTCTATATTGAGGGGCCTGGTCATGGTGGTCAGGTTATGGTTTCAAATTCTTATCTGGACGGTAGTTACACGGAAATTTATCCGGAAATCACGCAAGATATTCCAGGGATGAAAAAATTGTTCAAACAATTCTCATTCCCAGGGGGCATTGCTTCTCATGCCGCCCCAGAAACACCTGGTTCTATCCATGAAGGCGGCGAGTTGGGTTATTCTCTTTCTCACGGTGTCGGTGCCATATTGGATAACCCGGATCTGATTTCGGCTGTTGTGATTGGTGATGGCGAGGCTGAAACTGGACCACTAGCTGCTTCATGGTTCTCCAACAGATTCATCAATCCGGTTACTGATGGTGCGGTTCTGCCGATCTTACACTTGAATGGTTTCAAAATCAGTAATCCAACGATCCTATCCCGTCAATCAAAAGAAGAAATTACCGCATACTTTAAAGGGATGGGTTGGGAACCGTTCTTTGTTGAAGGTGAAAATCCTGATCTTATGCATCCAGAAATGGCAAAGGTGCTGGATACTATCGTAGAAAGAATTGAAGCGATTCAAAAGAATGCACGTGAGAACAATGATCTTACTCGTCCGGTTTGGCCAATGCTGGTCTTCCGCTCTCCTAAGGGATGGACAGGTCCAAAGCA
This sequence comes from Paenibacillus sp. RS8, assembly GCF_041956825.1. Lineage (NCBI taxonomy): Bacteria > Bacillati > Bacillota > Bacilli > Caryophanales > Paenibacillaceae > Paenibacillus > Paenibacillus sp. RS8. The sequence continues at coordinate 1,801,558 of NZ_CP168131.1, forward strand.
ATGGGACGGTGTACCAAATGAAAATTCATTCCGCGCCCATCAGGTGCCAATTCCAGTGGACCAAAAAAATATGAAACACGCACCAGCGTTACTGGAGTGGTTGAATAGCTATAGACCGGAAGAATTATTTGACGACAATGGCCGTTTGAAAGCTGAAATTGCTGAAATTCTGCCTACAGGCAACCGACGTATGGGAATGAATCCTGTTACCAACGCCGGTAACCTCATTAAAGATTTGAAATTGCCAGATTATCGTAACTTTGCACTTGATAATGCTGTGCCAGGCCAAGTTATTGCACAAGATATGGCTGTGCTGGGTAAATACATGAAAGATGTAATCTCCCTTAATGAAGAGAACCGTAACTTTAGAATTTTCGGACCGGATGAAACGATGTCCAACCGTCTGGGACCTGTCTTTGAAGTAACTAAACGACAATGGCTGGATCAAATTAAAGAACCAAATGATGAGTTCCTCTCATCTTATGGACGTGTAATTGATTCTCAATTGTCTGAACATCAAGCAGAAGGCTTACTTGAAGGATATGTTTTGACTGGACGTCACGGTTTCTTTGCGAGTTATGAAGCTTTCTTGCGTGTAGTTGATTCTATGATTACTCAGCATTTTAAATGGCTGCGTAAAGCAACAGATCAAAGCTGGCGTGCAGATATCCCATCCTTAAATGTGGTGGCAACTTCAACTGTATTCCAACAAGACCACAATGGTTATACTCACCAAGATCCAGGTCTGTTAGGTCACTTGGCTGATAAGAAGCCTGAATTTATCCGTGAGTATTTACCTGCCGATGCGAACTCCTTGCTGGCTGTCTTTGACACCGTCTTAAATGACCGTCAAAAAATCAACCTGATCGTTTCATCCAAACATCCGCGTCCGCAATGGTTTAATGCAGATGAAGCACAGGAGCTGGTTGAAAAAGGCTTGAAGATCATTGACTGGGCAAGCACCGATCAAGGTGGAGAGCCGGATGTTGTTGTTGCTTCTGCTGGTACAGAACCAACTATTGAAAGCTTAGCGGCAATCTCTATCCTGCATGAGAAACTTCCAGCACTTAAGATTAGATATATCAATGTGGTGGACTTATTGAGACTGAGAAGTCAAAAATTAGATCCTCGTGGTTTATCTGACGAAGAGTTTGATCAATTTTTCACAAAGGACAAACCGGTTATTTTCGCCTTCCACGGGTATGAAGGTCTGATTAAAGACTTGTTCTTTGATCGTCATAACCATAACCTTCACGTACACGGGTACCGTGAGAATGGTGATATCACAACACCTTTCGATATGCGTGTCTTGAATCAAATGGACCGTTTTGATCTAGCGAAGGAAGTTGTGCTGAGCTTGCCTGATGGGGATAAGCATAAAGCCATCGCAGATGAAATGGACGCTATCGTGAAGAAGCATCACCAGTTCATTCGTGAAGAAGGTATTGATCTGCCAGAAGTAGAGAACTGGGTATGGAAGCCATTGAAATAAGCATAGCCAGTACCATAGGAAGTAATGAAAAAGACACCCTTAGGGGTGTCTTTTTTGTGTTGTCCAAGTAACTATATAAAACAATTATAGTCATTCTTTCATCTTTACCACTGTAAATATATGTGAGTAAATAGGATGGATAATGAAAGGGGAGAAATGTATGCCACATATTGATAAACTTCCCAAGTCTATAGAAATGCAGCTTACGGAACAACCGTTATTTCACTTTGTATCTGATTTAATGAAAGATGGACAATTCGGTGAGCAGTGGCTTGTATTGACTGAGAAGGAGCTTTCCGTTTGGGGGACGGATGGGAAATTGGTGTCGAAGCTATTTGTTTCGAGCATAACCGATTCCCGAGTTGTAGGCGGGGTAGGCGGCGGTTCGTTGCTTGTCGATACTAAAGAGGGTCCAATGATTCTTATACGTTATACCGCATCACTTACTTCTATATTTGGATTTGCGTCTAAATTAATTGCTGCTGTAGCTAAAGGGGAGGAGCGGCCAACGGCTTCTGAAAAAGAATTTCCAAGACATTGCCCAAAGTGCCGCAATCCGCTTCCGGACGATTCTCAAGCTTGTCCGGTATGTAAAAGTAATGGCAAGGTTCTGTTTCGGATGCTAAGTTACGCTAAGCCGTATAAAATCCAAATGATCGCAGCAGCGATTATGTTGATTTTCACTACATTGGTAGAGCTTGTTCCACCTTTTTTGACGAAGATGATTGTTGATAACGTGTTAACAAAAAAGGACATGGGCTCAACGCTTCTATGGATAGTCATTGGGCTTGCTGCCACATCTCTGGTGGTTACGCTAATGCAGACTGTACGTGGGCTTATCGGGGTATGGATTGGTTCCAAAATTATGGGTGATCTGCGTCATGATGTGTATCATTCCTTGATGAAATTGTCGTTATCTTTCTTCGATCGAAGACAGTCTTCGCAATTCATTGGACGGGTCAATAATGACTCTGAGGCGATGCGGCAATTCATGACAGATGGTGTGATATGGGTCTCTGGCGAATCCTTGAGGGTAATCGCAATCTTCGCGATTATGTTTAGTATGGATTGGAAGCTAACACTGCTAGCCATGCTGCCTATGCCGCTCATGGTCGTACTATCGACTGTATTATGGCCAATGATTGGTAGACGTTGGTATCAGCAGTGGAGATCTATTTTCAGACTAAATGCTTTGGTAGGCGATTCTTTGCAGGGCATTCGTGTAGTTAAAGCATTTGGACAGGAAACTACAGAAATGTCACGTTATACTGTCGCTAATAAGGAATTGGTGCGGCACAACATCCGGATTGAAGGCTTGTGGCAGGGAATGTTTCCCGCCTTTGCATTAGTTGCTGGTGTAGGTACGCTGTTAATTTGGTATTATGGCGGCAGAACGGTGCTTGATGGGCAATTATCCATTGGTACACTAATCGCTTTGGTTACTTACCTGGGAATGCTCCTCGGACCTTTGCAGTGGGTAAGTCAAATGATCAATTGGGCCAGTCATGCGATTTCGGCAGCCGATCGGGTATTCGAAATTATGGATACACCATCCGATGTGCCTGATACTACGAACCCAGCGGATATTGGTCGTGTCAGTGGTGAGGTAGAGTTTAAACAGGTCACTTATGGATACGAAAAGCATCATCCTGTGCTCAAGAACGTGGATTTAAAAGTGGGTGCAGGAGAAATGATCGGTCTGGTTGGGCATTCAGGTGCTGGGAAGTCGACCTTCATCAACATGATTTGCCGATTCTATGACACAGACGAGGGGACTATCACCATCGATGGGGTGGATATCCGTAATATTAGTCAGTCTGACCTGCGGAGCCAGATCGGTGTAGTGCTGCAGGAGACATTCCTGTTTGACGGCACGATTGCTGAGAATATCGCTTATTCTAAACCGGACGCCACAGAGCTAGAAATTATGCGTGCTGCTAAAATTGCCAATGCACATGACTTCATCGTTCAGCTACCTGATGGCTATGACACAAGGGTAGGAGAACGTGGGCATAAGTTATCCGGAGGGGAGAAGCAGCGAGTGTCTATTGCCCGAGCAATAATTCACGATCCGCGGATTCTAATTCTGGACGAAGCAACGGCTTCAGTGGATACAGTGACTGAGCGGCAAATTCAAGAAGCGATTTCGCGTCTGGTCAAAGGCAGAACGACATTCGCCATTGCTCATCGCTTGTCCACTTTAAGAAATGCCAATCGGCTCGTCGTGCTGGAACGCGGCAAGATTATTGAGGTGGGTACGCATGAAGAATTGCTAGCAGTAGAAGGGGCTTACTTCAAACTGGTCGAAGCACAGAAAGAAATGTCCCAGATCAAGGGGGTAGAAGTGCATGAGTGATCCAATCAGCGTCAGTGGTCAATCGAATGCTAAAGATAAAGATAAAGATAAAGATAAAGATAAAGATCCCTATGAAATTAATATTTTCGAACCGGGTGCGATCTCCTTTAGTCGTAGTCAAGGCGGGGTATTTCAAGGCGTAGTGGAAGGTAAGGTTTATGAAGAACTAATTCTTTTTCGTATCTTTCCTTTTCAATACAACACCCAGTATATTTCTGTACGTAACTCTAAGAGTGAGGAGATCGGTGTCATTCGTGACATTGATCAGCTGGATGAGGAAAGTCGCGGGGAAGTGGACAAAGAATTGCAGCTGCGATACTTTTTACCGGTTGTGACCCGAATTGATTCCATCAAACAGAAGGCAGATATGTGGATTTGGGAGCTGCAGACGAATCTGGGTCAGACCCGTATCGTGATGCGTAACCTGCATGAGCATATGCAATACCCAAGCCTTCATCGAATCATTCTGACTGACGTTAACGGAAAAAGATGCGAAATTCGTGATTATTCCACTTTGGATGCTCAGAGTCGGAACAAGCTGAAAGACGTTTTATAGTGGAAGAAGGAAAGTGCTTGGTAGTTTATACTACTGAGCACTTTTTTGATCGGTGTAAACATCCGAGGTTATCCCTCCTTTTGTGATGAGGAAACGCATTGGATTGAAGCAAATTTGTCACTAAACTCCCAGTATATGTGGTAATATATTACAACTAGATGATTACTATATGGGAGGTATGTGAGTGAAGCATAAATGGATGAACTCGCCGTACACCTTTGCTTTAGGGATGTTTGCGATGATGGTTCCCAGTCAGGCTTTTAGTTCTTTTTACAGTTATTTTTATGTGGAGAAATTGGGCTTGGGCATTGGACTTGCTACACTGGCCAGAACAATCTTTCTGATCTGGGATGCGGTGAATAATCCGCTGTTTGGATACTGGTCAGACCGCACAAATACCCGCTATGGTCGGCGTAGACCCTGGGTGTTCGGCTCGATTCCGCTGTTTATGCTGGCGTTTGTGCTGGTATTCTCTCCTCCTGGCGGTTTATCCGAGAATGGACTCTTCACTTGGTTTCTAGTGACGCTTATTTTCTATGAGGCTGTCGCTACGGTCTTGTGGGTGAACTATGGCGCACTGCTTCCGGAGCTCTTCCGTGGAGATCGTATTCGGGCAAAAGCCTCGGCGATTCAGCAAGGCTATCAAGTGGTTGCTCTGTTAATCGGTACGGCTCTAACGCCAATCCTTTTCGCAGCAATTAACTTCTCTAATATGGCTATTGTGTATGCCTGTGTCTTCGGTGTGTTTATGTTCTTATGTATGATGAATGTCCAAGAGAAGAAAGAGACTACTAAGACCGAACCTTTGAAGCTCATTCCTGCTTTTCGGGAGACGATACGGAATAAGAAGTTCTGGGTGTTTAATATTTCGAACTCTTTTGCCCAAACGGTTAATGGACTTGTAAGCTCGATGATTCCCTTTTATGCAAAATATGTTCTACATATTTCAGAAGCACAGGTGTCTATTATGCTCGCGGCTGTCTTTGTCTCAGTCATTCCATTAGTGTTCGTGTGGTATTGGATTATTCGTAAGATGGATGGGGTCAAGGCATGGCGGCTATCGCTTATCCTATATGCTTTATCTGTCATTCCGCTATGGTTCGGGTATGATCTCGTGAGTGGTGTGGCCGCTGGCATTGTTGTCGGCTTCGGACTAGCAGGGTTTCTAGTAACCCCGGCGATCGTAGGTGGCAAAATCATTGATGAAGATGCAGAGAAGACAGGGCTGAGAAGAGAGGGTATCTATACTGCAGTAAGCGGATTCATCACTCGTTCAAGCGGATTAATCTCGGCACTGGCCTTTTTTATTGTAGGGATGATCTTTGGTTATAAGGGTGGCGATGATCCAGGGTCTGATCCGGAAGCGACGTTCCGGTATTTAATAAGTGTGGTACCGTTATGTCTGCTAGCTATATCTGTTGTCATATCTTTTACAATTAAATTTACATTTACGGGGCAAATGAGAGGTGATGCTGACTATGAGCAGAAGATTAATCATCAATTGTGATGATTTTGGGCAAAGCCCTGCCATGAATCAGGCAATTATGCATCTATTAGAAGAGCAGAAGGTATCCTCAACGACGATTATGGCAGTAGCTCCTGGATTCGAGGAGGCTGCTGCATGGTGTAGCCGTAGGCAACAACAAAATGTGGGCCTTCATTTGACGTTGACTAGTGAGTTCGAGGCTTTACGCTGGAGTAGCCTGACGGGGGATTCTTCTCTGCACGACGAGAGTGGACATCAGTATAAGACGGTAAAAGAGTTCGAGCAGGGGGCGCAGACAAAAGCTGTGCTGAAGGAGATTGTTGCGCAGTACGAGCGAGTGAAGCAAGCAGGAATAGTGATTAGTCATGTAGACAATCATATGGGTAGCTTATATGGCATGGAAACGGGACGCAGTTTGCTACCGCAGACGCTGTGGAGAATTTCGCGCTGGGGGTTGCCGTCAAGATTCTTCCGATACATCCATGCAGAAGATCCTCTTCTGGGATCGCTGAAAAATATTGAACGTCCTGTTGCACTTGGATCCGGGCTGGCCGATACATTTGGAGTCCCGATTCCTGATTACTTGTTGTCGCATCCTTTTGGTGTGGAAGAGGGTGAGACGTACGATAGCTTCAAACAATCCATTATCGCCAAGATGTATTCGCTACCTGATGGTGTTAGTGAAACCTATATTCATCCCGGAATAGACGATCAGTGGATGCTTGCAAATATACCACATTGGGAGAAGCGAGTCTGGGAATACCATCTACCTTTTGATGATGATTTTACCTATGCGATTCGTGATGCTAATGTTGAATTGACGGACTATCGCTATGTACAGGAGCATTTAAAGCGCCCACGGGTAAAATCTGCGGGAAGGCTTTTGAAGAATCTGATAAGTTCATGAGGATAAATAAAAAGACACCTTGAGGGGTGTCTTTTGACTATCCCATTAAACCCTTCAGTCCATTCAAGAATGGGGAAATCGATTTAATCATATTGTAGCCCATTTTCACAACCGGCATTGTTCTTTGGATCATCCCTACGAAGCCCATAATTCTACCGAATCCTGAAGCGCCTGAACCTGCAGCCTCGGCAGCCCCCGCAGCTCCTCCTCCCATTCCGAACAGTGAGCCAAATAACGGCATGAGTCCAGATACATTCGCCTTCTGGCGGGAGTGAGTGTGTCTTTTTGACTTTCTATTTTTACTTTTATTTTTACGTGGTTTGGACAGGGTCAATCCATCCTTATCGAGGCCAGTTATCCATCCTACATACGTGCGTCCATCATGAAGCGTAACACACACGGGTCTACCCTTGAGCTGTTCAGCTCGCTTGCGAATCTTTGCTCTGTTTGACATACGTGGATCACCTCATTGGTCTATTTAATTCTATATTACTCAGATATTCTGGTGTTGCTTGTGCTGGTTCATCATAAATTGGAAAAGAAAGTCCAAAAAATTGATGAAGAGAGGCTATACATAAATATCCATCTCAGACTGGGACAATGCTAAGGTCATCGATTTTCATTTGGGATCTTATATTTAAGAGAATGGCTAGAAAGAGGACAATAGATAGATTAAAAGGAAAAAAAGGTGTTCTTCCGCTTATAAAACCTGAATACCAATTAGCATGGGGGTGGAAGGATGTTATCGGCATGGATTGGAAGTTTTATTTTTGCGGGAGCAGCGGTTTTTTACATACTACTAACATTGGGATTACCTTATGGTGAATTTGCGATGGGAGGCAAACATAGAATCATGCCTTCACAGATGAGGGTGGCATGTGCAATTTCAGTAGTCATACAACTACTTGCAATCTTGTACTTGCTACAGGCAGGTCATGTGATTTCAATTGGTTTACCGTTTGATAGAGGCGTATGTTATTTTTTCGCAGTCTATTTAATTCTCAATACCGTTATGAATTTATTATCGGACAGTAAAAAAGAAAGGCTTGTGATGATACCTTTATCTTTAGTTACTGCTATTTGTTTTGGGCTTACAGCTATCATGCGTGGGTCTTGAGAAAGATATCATGAGACCAGGATTCGACGCATCTAGACTTTAAATTAGTGATTATTTTAGGACGCATCTGTATAAGATGTGTTTTTTTGTATGTCTAGAGACTCTTGATCTATTAAATTAAAACATGACTTAGGTCTTTCTTCACACGTTAATAAATTTAACATAGTTTTAAATTGATTTTACAATACTATGCTTTTTCGTTACATCTGTGTGATATAATATCACAGAAACTATGTAAAAATGATAGGGAGGACTTATAATTTATGGGATGGAAGACACGATGGAACAAGCCACTCGCTTCTGTACTGGCAACTGCAGTGCTTTCTTTGCAGGTGTTTGGAGGAATTGGTTTGGGTGCGACTTGGGGTACAGACAAAGCTGAAGCAGCATCCTCAGCTACAGCCAAGCTCCGGTTAATGAGTACCACAGACGTGCACACCAATGTCTACGGCTGGGACTACTTCAAGAATGCGGCCTCAACAACTGTAGGGCTCGATCGAACAGCTACATTAGTTACTTATGCTAGAAGCGAATATCCTCTTAATAATCTTCTACTCGATAACGGGGATCTGATTCAAGGTACACCACTCGGGACTTACATTGCAAACGAAAGTAAACTGATGGAATCAGAGACCAAGCTACACCCTATGATTGCGGCTATGAATATTATGGAATATGATGTTGCCACTTTTGGTAATCATGAATTTAACTATGGGCTGGAATTCTTAAATCGTACTATTAAAGGTTATAGTAATAATCCATTAACTGGTGCTGATTTCCCTTATGTAAATGCCAATATATATATTGATGATAAAGATGGTAATCCAGACAATGACGAAAATGCTTTCGACCCTTATGTCATTATCGACAAAACAATAATGGACAGCGATAACCAACCTCAGGTAGTTAGGGTTGGTATACTAGGCCTTGTGACCCCTCAAATTATGGAGTGGGACAAGGTTAATCTGGAAGGTCGAGTTATTACTAAGGATATTGCAGAAACTGCAGCGAAATTTGTTCCTGCCATGAAGAACGAGGGAGCCGATGTTATCGTAGCAATGGCGCATACCGGCTTCGATGCAACTGCAGTTGCGGGTACTGATGCAGAAAATGCTATCAATCTGTTAAGTAAAGTTGATGGTATTGATGCGATTACCTTCTCGCACACTCACAAGGTGTTTCCGACAGGCGATAATGCTTCCCTTGATGCTTCTTTCAAGGATCCATTAACAGGACAGCCGTATAATAGTCCTCAATCTGTTGTTGATAATGTTTATGGCCACATTAATGGTACCCCAGCTGTGCAAGCAGGTTATGGCGGGGGTTACTTGGGTCTAATTGATCTTAATCTGGTGCAGGAAGGCGGCAAATGGACAGTCGATAAAAAGAACTCTAAAGCTTCGACCCGCTCCATAGCCAATGCTAAACCGGATGCTGTTGTTGATGCTGCTGTGGCAGCAGATCACCAGGCTACTATTGACTATACAGGTCAAGAGCTAGGCGTTACTACTGCTCCGATGAACAGCTATTTTGCAATGGTTCAGGACGATCCTACCGTGCAAATTGTGACCAATGCCCAGAAGTGGTATGTGGAGAAGTATATTGAAAACAACCTTCCACAGTATAAAAATCTTCCGATTCTCAGTGTAGGTGCTCCTTTTAAGGCTGGACGTAACGGCCCATCGGAGTACACGAGTATTGAAAAAGGTCCGTTGACTATCCGCAGTGCAAGTGACTTGTACCTGTATGACAACACGCTAAAAGCTATTAAAGTTAAAGGCTCTGTTGTTAAGGAATGGGTTGAAATGAGTGCGGGCGCGTTTAATACCATCGATGAAAAGAGCACGGCTCCACAAAGCTTGCTAAATGGAGATTTTGCGGTTTATAACTTCGATATTATTGATGGTATTAAGTACACTATTGATGTAACTAAGCCTGCAAAATATAATCCTAACGGTACAATTAAGGATGCTTCATCCAGTCGTGTGAAGCAAATTACGTATAAAGGTAAAACTTTGGATCAGAACCAAGATTTCATTGTTGTGACTAACAACTACCGCGCAAGTGGCGGGGGCAATTTCCCGGGTGTGAAAGGTTCAGAGATGTTGGTGGATTCACAAGATGAGAATCGCCAGATCCTCATGGACTACATCAGAGAAGTAGGTACCATTGATCCTTCTGCGGATGGGAACTGGTCTTTGGCCCCTATCTCGGACGATGTGAATATTACCTTTACTTCTTCACCAGAAGCGGCAAAAGTTATGCCAGCCAACATTACGGACACTGGTGCAAAAGATATTAAGGGATTTAGTATTTATAAATTGGCTCTCCCGGTTAAGGATGTAGAAGTTCACCTTCTGGGAATCAATGATTTCCACGGCCAACTGGATACAGTTTCTACAGTAAGTAACAAGAATGTGGGAACGGCTGCTATTCTTGCAACTTACCTAAAAGAAGCACGGGCTAAATACGACAATGCTCTGCTCTTTCATAACGGAGATTCCGTAGGTGCATCTGCTCCGGTATCCTCACTTGAACGCGATGAGCCGACGATTGAGTGGATGAACATGATGGGATTTGATGTAGGTTCTCTGGGTAACCATGAATTTGACCAAGGTGTCGATGCACTGATGACGCAGCTTTATGGCGGTGTGGATCCTAAGGACGGCAATGTTACCCACAAGGGTACCAATTTTGACTATGTTAATGCCAATGCGGTAGATGCGACAACCCGCGAGCCGATTATTAAACCTTATGTAATTAAAGAAGTGGGCGGTGTGAAGATCGGATTTATTGGTCTGGTAACGAAGGCTACACCAGGCAAAGTTTCACCTTCCGGCACAGCTGGCGTATATTTCCTCACACCTGAGGAGGAAGTAGCGGCTGTTGAGAAATATGCGAAGGAGCTTCAAGCTAAAGGCGTAGAGACGATCATCGTGCTTGCGCATGATCCAGCCTCTACTAAAGACGGGGTAACTACAGGTGAGGCAGCTGATCTAGCCAACGCACTTCCTGCAAATTCCCCTGTTGACGTTATTGTTGCTGGTGATAACCATGCGCTGGCAAACGGAACGGTAAACGGTAAGTTGATTGTACAAGCCTACTCTTACGGTACAGCATTTGAAGATATTAAGCTGATCATTGATCCTAAAACAGGTCATGTGAAGGAGAAGTCTGCTGTAGTGACCTCCACCTTCCATGACGGCGTAACACCGGATCCGGAAAGTGTGGCACTGGTTAATACTTACCTTGAGAAGCATCCTGAACTTACTCAACCAGTGGGTACAACAGACGGAACTATCACTCGTACCGATGCTTACAACAATGAGGCTGCACTTGGTAACCTGATCGCTGACGCTATGCGTACTGCTGATTTCGGCGATGGCGCTAAGGCTGCTGATTTCGCCTTTATGAATCCTGGTGGTATCCGTGCGGATCTTCCAAAAGGCCCTGTAACCTTCGGCGATCTGGCGAAAATTCAGCCATTCGGCAATACGCTTGTGAAGCTGACGCTGACTGGAGCGCAAATCAAAACGTTGCTGCAACAGCAATGGAATGTAAAGGCTGATGGAACACCCGATATCAAAACGCTGCAAATTTCTGGACTGAAATATACAGCGAATATGTATCTTCCGGTAGCAGATCGCATTGCAAACCTTACATTAACTAATGGAACACCAATTAATCCTACGCAGAAATATACAGCGGTAGTAAACAACTTTATGGCTGCGGGTGGAGATAACTACAAGATTCTGACTCAAGCTAGTGATTCATTGGCTGGACCTATTGATTTGGACGTATTCTACGACTATATTGTAAGCACGTTTGATAGAAAAGAGATTAAAGCAGCTATTGAAGGTCGGATTGTTAACAATTTGAAGGAAGTAACTCCAACGCCGACACCTAGTCCAACGGCAACACCAACACCAACGCCAACAACGGCACCAACAACAGCACCAACAACAGCACCAACAACGGCACCAACAACAGCACCAACAACAGCACCAACAGCAACACCAGCACCATCAACAGCACCAACAGCAACACCAGCACCATCAACAGCACCAACAGCAACGCCAGCACCAACTACTGCTCCAGCAGCAAACTTTAAAGATCTGGGTAAGGTAGTATGGGCGCAAGAAGCTGTTCAAGCATTGGCTGCTAAGGGCATTATAAAAGGATTGGACGCAAATAGTTTTGCGCCAACCAAAACAGTGACTAGAGCAGAGTTTATTACAATGCTGGTACGCGCACTGAATCTAACGGGTTCGGCAACAACCAGTTCATTCAGCGATGTTAAACAAGGAGTTTGGTACACTGATTCTATCGCTATTGCGGTGAAGGCCGGAATTGTACAAGGGTCTGGTGATGGTAAGTTCGAACCGGGTCGTCAAGTGACCCGAGAAGAGATGGCTATTATGATTGCTAATGCATTGAAGGATAAACTACAGCCGATTGATAAGAATGCAGCGCTGGGCAAGTTTGCAGACAAGTCCAGTATTGCTCCTTACGCTCAGGACGCTATAGCACAACTGACCCAATTGGGGATCGTTAACGGTGTTGAAGGTGGCAAATTTGCACCTAAGGGCATAGCTAACCGTGCTCAAGCGGCAGTCATTATCTACCGTATGCTTGAACAAGCTTCATAACCCGATAGTTCTTCTGAAAAAGTGTATCGATGATCCCAAATAGGGACTCGGTACACTTTTTCTTTTTACATTAGGTATTGCCCTTTGTGCTAATATATGATAATTTAGTTCTGCACTGCATGTTTCTTTTTATATTTTGTGCGGTCGTGGCGGAATTGGCAGACGCGCACGGTTCAGGTCCGTGTGGGTTAATCCCCGTGGAGGTTCGAGTCCTCTCGACCGCATACCTAAGTGCATATAAACTAGCTGTACTTTTGAATTGCTCTTCAACCTGAAGAGCCTTTTTCTATTTATAAGGATATTTCAAGTTTGGATAACTCTAATATAAAAGAAGTGAAGCGAAGATGGAACCTAATGTAAATGTCAATACGAAGCGAAGTGTGCGGTTTCTTGAAAAGTATTTTTCAGGAGAATCGTTAGATTATCGCCATATGATTGCTTTATTCATTCCTATTCTGGTAGATCAGGCCTTTATAGTGGGGCTTAATCTAGTGAATACAGCCATGATCAGCTCGTCCGGTGTGGCAGCTATCAGTGCGGTGAACATGATCGATTCCCTTAATCTTTTTCTCATTAGTGTGTTTATCGCGGTATCAACAGGTGGTACGGTTGTCGTAGCGCAGTACAAAGGAAGCGGTAATAGTCTTATGGTGTCAAAAGCCACCGCAGGTGCCACCTCGTCGGTTTCCCTTATGGCTTTTGCTATTGGTATGTTTGGTATTCTTTTTCACAATCCGTTGTTGAACTTACTATTTGGAGCGGCTTCGCCAGAGGTAATGCACAACGCCCGAATCTATTTGATTGGGAGCTGTATCTCCTATCTTGGAATAGCTGTGGTAGAGGCAGTGTGTGGTGCCCTTCGGGGAATCGGAAGGACGAGAGCCTCGCTTGCACTATCGCTCATTATGAATTTAGTTTACGTCCTCTTGAATCTCGTATTTATTAACCTTTTGCATATGGGTGTTCTAGGGATGACTATTTCTATAAATATAGCTCGATATTTGGGCGCGATATGCGCTCTGTATTATCTGTTCCGGATGGACAATGAACTGCATATTCGAATTCGTGACTTACTGGTGGTTCAATTCTCCATGCTCAAAAAAATAATGTTCATCGGTATGCCGTTTGCGGCGGAGCAGATGTTCTTTAATGGTGGTAAGATTCTGACGCAAGTCTTTATCGTCAGTCTCGGTACTTACGCGCTTGCTACAAACGCTATTGCCTCTTCCTTTGCGGGGATTATGCAAATTCCGGGCAATGCGCTGTCTTTGACGATTATTACAGTGGTCGGACAATGTATGGGAAGCAATAATGTTAAGGATGCCCGGAAATTTATTAAATCGTTTCTCGTAGCCTCTTCCCTTTCCTTTGTGGTGATGGGATTGTTAGTTATGCCTTTCTTCCATCCGCTAGTTTCGATGTTCCATCCACCTGCGGAGATCGTGAGAGATATCTTTATAATTGTACTTATCAATACAATTGTACAAATACCACTGTGGTCTATTAGCTTCATAACACCATCAGCGCTTAGAGCAGCAGGAGATTCCAAGTTTACATCCATGGTGTCTATGCTGAGTATGTGGTTGTTCCGCGTAGTACTCGGGTATATCTTAGGTATTGTTCTGGATTTCGGTCTACTTGGGGTTTGGTTAGCTATGAACTGTGAGTGGGGAATTAGAGGATTCATATTTCTACGGCGTTTCATGGGTAAGAAGTGGGTTCAGCATCGTGTTATATAGTAAAAGTAAAAGACACCCCCAAAGGGTGTCTTTTTGTTTGCCATGCATGTAGTGTTATTCTTTGATCTGTGAGAACAAATCATTCAAAGCCTCGCTCATTGTAGGGTGAGTAAAGATATGATCTCTCAAAAAGGTGAAATCTTGCCCTGTTTGAATAGCCATACTCACGATATTAATCACTTCACTGGATTCCGCACAGAACAATGTAGCTCCGAGAATTTTATTGGTTTTTGCATCCACAATAGCTTTTAGGAAGCCTTCAGTTTCGTTAATTAAGCGGGCACGTGGAATAGCTGCTGAAGGCAACTTCGCGACTTTAATTTCAAGTCCTTGTTCGGTAGCTGCTTCTTCACTAATTCCTACTCTGGATAGTGGAGGATCTATAAATACGCTGTACGGAACAGCGTCACGGTCATTTGTGGTATGGGAATGATCGCCGAAGAGATCATTTCGTACGATTCTATAATCGTCTAAAGATATATAGGTAAACTGTAATCCGCCTTTGACATCGCCGAGAGCCCATATATGGGGAACGGTGGTTTTTAGGGAAGGGCCCACCTTAATAGCACCCCGATCTGTAACTTCTACACCGGCTGCTTCTAAATTTAATCCCTCAATGTTTGGTTTTCTACCTGTCGCAACCAGTACGGCATCGACTTTCAATTCTTGAATAGCGCCATCTATCGAAAAGGAGATAACTGTTCCATCTTTAACATCCTTCAGTCCTATAACCTTTGCCTTCAGTTTGACCTCAATGTTCTTCTTGGTAAAGGTTTGGAGGACGGCGTCCGCGACATCGCGGTCTTCTTTAGGAATGAATTTTGAGGAACCCTCCAGCACCGTAACCTGTGAGCCGAATTGACTGTAGATCGAAGCGAATTCCAAACCAATATAACCACCACCAATGATGGCTAGTTTCGTTGGGAGCTCCTTAAGATCCATAATGGACGTGCTGGTATAAACGAACTTACTATCTTGTATCCCGTCAATCGTTGGAATGATGGTCTCAGCACCCGTATTAATGAAGATTTTGTCGGCGGTTAAGATTTTCGTCTCACCGGCTTCCTTCACTTGAACTTCGTGAGCTGATAAGAAGGAAGCTTCTCCATTAATAACTTCTATATTCTCGTTCTGATTCAGATTATCGTAATTTTTCTGGCGTAGAAATGAAATCAGTTGATCCTTGTTATGGATCGCTTCTTCATAATCTTTGCCTTGATGTGCTTGGTAAGCTAAGGATTTGGTAGGGATGCAGGCGATGTTAATGCAGGTTCCACCGTACATTTCCTTAGATCGTTCAATAACGGCTACTTTCCATTTTCGATTAGCTAGTTCTGTGGCAAGGGTCTTTCCTCCTTTACCGAAACCAATAATAATAGCGTCGAACTTGTTCATTTGAATACCTCCGGGTTACACAGGATGTTATAAATTATGCGGTAAATAGCATGTTATCTTTATTATTACCCTTAATTCAAAGGCTATTAAACGAATAATAAGGAGATATACAGACAAAAAAAGATCTCCTCTAAAGGAAATCTCTTAATGATCAATAGGCTGGCTGGCGTATAAATTAGCGTAATTTAATCGATCCGCCATCGGCCATGATTGTTTGACCCGTAATATAGTCGGAGTCTTCGCTCGCTAGGAGAACAGCAACACGGCCGATATCACTTTCCAGCTCACCCAGTCTTCTTAAATAGATCTTGGAAATCATGCTTCGGTAGTACTCTAGGTTTGCTTCTGCCCATCGAATCATACCGCGAATGGCTCTTTCAAATAAGGTAATGCGGCTTCTATGAAATAGAAGGTAGGATAGAATCCGGTTAGCTGTCTAGGTAGGAGAGAGTACAGGGAATCCCATGGTGATCACTGCACCGCCATCCTTACGGTTCCCCGCTGTAATCAGACCTCCGGAGCGCTCTACGATCGCACGGGATATGGCAAGTCCTAGTCCGGATTCGCCATCTTTCCCTTTAACAAATCGGTGGAACAGGTATGGAAGCAGGTCTTCTGAAATGCCAGGGCCATCATCGCTAACGGAGAGTAGAACCTGGTCATCCTTAACCGAAGCATGAATGTAGATATGCTGATTAGCATAACGAGTTGCATTGGAAACCACATTAAGCAGTGCCTGCAATAGCTTATCTCTATCGGCACGGACCGTAAGCGGCTCGCAATCATCGTAGGATACATGCAGGGTCAACCCTTTTTTCATCAAAAGAGGGTTCATGCGTTCAATGGTTTCTACAACTATATCGTCCAGTGAGAGCTCGCTAGTTCTAAATATATTCTCCTCACTATCCAGCTTCGCAAGCAGGGTCATTTCCGTAACGAGTTTCTTCAGACGACTACTCTCGTTCATAATGATATCCAGGCCCTTATCGATCGCTTCCCCCTCGAAGACACCATCCTTAATGCCTTCAGCATAACCAGAGATGGACATCAGTGGGGTCTTTAATTCGTGAGAGGCATTCTGAAAAAATTGCTTCTGTACGTGGTTAAATCGATTCAATTCACCAGCCATGTCATATACCGACTTAGCAACAGCACCAATCTCTCCACCAGCCTTGATCAGCTTAACCTCTGAGAAGTGGCGCTCTTTTACTTTTTTCAGTTCTTGCTGCAGCTTCATTAGAGGCTGGATTAGTTTTTTCGTGATAAACAGGCCAAATAGGAGCATAAATGCCCCTGCAGCACCGAAAACGATTAGCAGTCTTTTGAACAGAGCTTGTTCAATGCTTGTTACTGCGCTCATAGGTGTAAGCAGAGTTAGCGTGCCTATTGGCGTAGCCTTCACTTCTGTTATATATCTTGCATCTGTTCCATTCCAAATATTCTGGAGGTCAGAGGCTTGACCAGCGACAAACTGCGCATTGGATTTTACTGCGACGGAACTCATACTCGATGAGGTGGACAATACTTTTCCTGTCTCATCACTAAGGATAGCCTCGACGCTTGCAGTGCCTACAGAAGAAGGCATGATCACGGGCAACGCACGGAGTTCAGTCTCAAAGTCTCCACTGTATGTGCTCCCCTCAACTATAGTGGCTGACATGGCAGAGCTAATGGTTCGCAGTTCCGCCTTTTGTGTTCCGACAAAATGATTAAGCAGCACAAAATGGATCACGACAGCGGTAATAGACAGGAGCAGTACCAATACAACGCTAAAGGCTAAATTAATCTGATGCGCTAGCTTCATCGATCTCCACTCCCTCCTCAATACGCATACGATAGCCATGTCCCCATACGGCTTCAATCGGCAGCAGATCTAGCTTTTTTCGCATCCGTTTAATTAAATGGTCTACGGCACGGTCGCTTCCGAAATAGTCATCTCCCCACACATGGGTAAGCAGCTCATCTCTTGTAAATGCGCGGTTGGGAGAGGCTGCGAATACTTTTAGGAGGGTGAATTCTTTACTGGTGAGTTCAATCTCTTTCCCATGCCAGAACACACGTCTTTCATCCAATAATAGCTGTAGATGAGTAACCTCAATATGCGTAGGTGTGAGGGGGTTACTACTTGCAGGTTCTATTTGGGTACTCATTTTATACCACCGTTGTAGCTGGCGTTTAATGCGAGCAACTAGCTCCCGAGGGCTAAATGGCTTGACTAGATAATCATCACTGCCTAGCTCTAAACCTAAAATTTTATCCACTTCATTATCCCTTGCGGAGATCTAATAATCGGCACTTCGGCTTCATTGCGAATTCGCCGACAAAATTCGTACCCGTCCATGCCGGGCAGCATAACGTCGAGTACCCACATATCCGGTGGGCTTGTCTGCCATAAGGTCCATGCTTCTTCAGCGCTGCCAAGAGCAATCGTGCGGTAATTTTCTTTTTGTAAATAAGCTTCTACAAGATTACGTATATGTTGATCATCATCTACTACGGCAATGAGATAGTTGGTATTCATTTAGTTAACCTCCAGATTATTCTTCTGCAATTATATCAATCCAGAGGGGAGTAGAGGGGGCTGCCATCGTTTTTCCACAAATTAACCAATGTTATGCCACACCGATTTTGTAAGCTTGGACTTGTAAGATCATTCGAATCGACGAGGAGTGTTGTATTTATGAATCAACAGATGATATTTAAAAAGTTAGCGTTATCCGCCCTACTGGTATCCGCAGTTGCTGCACCGACTGCAGCGAACGCAGCTAGCGGAGCTCAGGATCAAAGTGGAAAAACAACGGCTGCAGCGGTGGTTACTCCAGCAACTAAGGGAACAATTGCTACTCAAGTAACAATCTTTGATTGGGTAGATCCCCTTGAACTGGCTAAAACATATGCACCTAGTACTCTAGAAGACTGGAAGAAGACCTTGGATCAATATTACAAGGCTGCTGGATTTAGTGTAACCGCGGTTTCCGAGCTAGTACCTTCTGAGCAGGCAGAAGGGGTTGTGTTCTCGAAAAATATTGCATCAGCCGAAGCGCTGCCTGTGAGTTATATTGAAGCTGGTCGCAATGTTGAGGTATTGCCTAATGATGAGAAGATGGGGAGTGTCGTCTCTACTTCTATTAAAGGTGTAGCTGCAATTGCAGCAGTAGAAGTGAGTGAAGCTACAATTTCAATTCAAGAGTTTAGCGAGGCTGATAAAGCCTTTTTCAAAGCCCAAGAGGATCTGAATAGTGCTGCTAAAACCAAAGATGCCACTGTGATTAAGGAAGCTTTAGCTAAGCTGCTGGATCAATATAAAGAGAAAATCGAAGCATTTGAAACAGCTAAGTAACAGCGATTAACGCGGCTGGATACAGAGCAGAGAGAGTGAAAAGGGAAGAACAAAAGACACCTCGAGGGGTGTCTTTTTTTACGTAAATGTAAGGATCGATCGAAGGTGTACTTTAGCAGGTTTTCTCTAGTCCAGCCCAATCTCACCCTTTACTTGAAGCTTTGCCTTCTTACGCCAGTTGACTCCGATCACCCCGGCGATGATCATCACCGTGCCGGTCCAATGATACCATTCCAGCTGTTCATTCAGCAGAAGCACGCCGCCAAGAATAGAGACAACCGTCGAAAGACTGCCGAAGATGCTCACGCGTGAAGCCTCCATTCGGGATAAAGCGTAGTTGGAGAGGAAGGAGGTCACGAGGGATGAGAGTACGCCGAGATAGATCATGGAGAATATGAACTTAGGCTCCTGAAAAGGAGTGAAATATTGATTCAAGGTTCCTGCTGAACCATGCTTAATGATTGATAGACCATTGAAAAATATAAATCCGAATAAAGTAATCATATAAGTGAGCTCTTTAGGACTCCAAGTTCGTGTCAGCTTTCGGGCTGCAACATTATAGCCGGCAAGGGATAGCGCTGAGATTAGGATGAGTAAGACGCCCCAGAGACTAGAGGAAGAAATACTCACACCCGGTATGGCAAAGATAAGAATGATACCTGCAACCGAGATTAAGGTGGAGATCTTTTGGAAGCCGCTTGTAGTTTCCTTTAAGAACATCGCCGCCAAAATAATGGTGAAGATGGGCATGGTCGCCTGAATAATACCCGCTACAGCTGATGTTGTATGCAGAAGTCCAAAGGCTTGGAGCGAAAAGTACAACGCTGGGTAAAGTAGAGCAAGTGGGATGACCACTGCTGCCTTGGATATTCCAAACTTCACCCGCCCCCACCCTGGAAAAGTAAATAACGAAGCGGCGAGAAAAGATAACGTGAAACGATGAGCCAATGTATCGAATGGGTCCGAGACGGTTAGTGCCATTTTTACAAATATAAAAGAAAACCCGACAATAACAGCATTCAAGACAGCAGCTACTATCGCTTTTTGAGTAGAAGATATATTCATCAGTAAGACCTCCAAAGTGTTGCGCGCATTTAGGACCGGTCCTGTTATGTTCTTTATTCTAAGGCTAGAATAGCTGTGCTACAATGAAATTATTGTTCATCTGTACCGGTACAAAAAACTCGGAGGAGGGTGAAGAAGATATATAAGTATTCGGAATTAATTAACGATCTAGAATTACAAATCGCAGAAGACACGTACCGTGAGGGTGACAAGCTGCCCTCTATTCGGGAGCTGGCACTTCGTTATGATTGCAATAAGAGCACAGTTATTCGTGCACTCCAAGATCTTCAAGATAAACATTTAATCTACGCTGCTTCAAAGAGTGGATATTATGTTATGAAACGAAGTGGGGAGCGGAAAGAAGAAGGTGCCTACTTGATTGATTTTGCGGCATCTGCACCGGACCCGGATATTTTCCCGTATCTGGATTTTCAACATTGTATTAATAAAGCGATTGATATGTACCGTAAGGATTTGTTTATCTATGGAACGCCGCAGGGGCTGCCGTCTCTTATCCGTGAAATGCAGCGACAACTGGCCTCTTACCAGGTATTTGCTGATCCGAAGCAGATTTTCATCACCTCTGGCGTGCAGCAAGCGCTTGGGCTCTTGACCCGGATTCCTTTTACGAATGGCAGGGAGCGTGTGCTGATTGAACAGCCGAGTTACCCGTTATTTATGGAGTATTTGAAGACGTACGGCATCGAGACCGAGGGGATACAGCGTTCGGATGACGGGGTGGATTTGAATGAATTAGAGCGTTTATTTAAAACAGGCGAGTTCAAGTTCTTCTATACCGTTCCGCGGTTTCATAACCCGCTCGGTGTTTCCTATACCCGTAATCAGAAGAAGGCGATTGCGCAGCTTGCAGCTACATACGATGTGTATATCGTAGAGGATGACTACATGGCAGATTTAGAGCAGGATGCGAAGCAAGATCCGATCTATGCCTATGACAATACTTCACATGTTATCTATTTAAAAAGCTTCTCCAAGATCATATTCCCAGGTCTGCGCGTTGGTGTGGCCGTACTTCCCGAGGTGCTCTGTGAGTCCTTTAACCGATTCAAAAGACTGATGGATATAGACAGCTCTATGCTGTCCCAAGCTGCTTTGGAGCTGTATTTAAAAAGCGGGATGTTTGAGCGCCACCGTAAAAAGATGCGTTCCTGCTACGGAAAAAGGTCCATGCTCCTCCATGATTCGATCGTGAGGGAGGTAAATGCAGCCTCTGAACAGTATTATTCCTATCGTCCTGCCAGTCAGTTAGGTGTGCATACATATCTGAAATTGGCAGATAACCTTAGAGCAGAGCAAATAATCAAACGGCTGCAAAAAAAGTCTATTCGAGTGGAGATGGCGGATAGCGGTTACCTGCCCTATTTTGCTAAAAAAGAGAGAATCCTAAAGCTCAACGTGTCTAGTGTAAAAGAGCCTGACATTCCCTCTGGCATTGAACAGGTCATTCGAGAAATAAGATGAAGTAGCGGTAATAGAGGCTATGACTAACTTTGGAGGAAAAATAAAAAAGCCTGCTAAAGTAGCAGACTTAAGGGAATGCGTTATATGAACTTCTAATCTTTCTCTGGCAATGGATATGGATGATTTCTCTTACTGATCTTCTACTATCTCTGACTGCCAGCCTAACTGTCTGCACATCTCGCTCATTTTGCGAATATTGAGTCGGGCTTCAATCTTGGTTAAGCCCAGTCTCATCGAAGTATCCGCAGCCCAGCGAAGTAAGTACACCAAGGTGTCAGCCTGCGCTTCTTTAGCTGCATAATCTAATAGTACAAGGGTATTGTCCACAACACCTGCGCGTACATATCCCCAGTAGCTGCCATCAAATTGCTGTATAGTAAACAACTCGCGATCCTCTATAACTCCAACCTCTTCTAGCGGACTTTCCAGATGCTCCAGCCACTCTTTTTCAGAAGTGAAATGCAGTGTATATTGCGGAATATTCCACTCGGTAGTCTGGGTCGCGAGGTCGGTAAGCTGCTTGTTATTTTCTAAAGGAATCCATTTTTCCACGGGATGATCTAACGCTGCCGGAACGTCTACAACGATTTTCCAAGGTCTGTAGTTTACTTCTACGCCAATGGACCCTAGGATCTCAGGTACGCCGACACTTTCCAAGCCTCTTTGCTTGGCGATCCGAATAAGTGCTCTCAAGGCATCCGGTGAACCCTTTGCAACATCATTACTATGCATGACTACAATGGTTCCATTTTCAAGTGTAGGTTCAACTCTGGCAACGATTTCGTCTGCAGAAATACCTGACCAATCTCCGCAATCAACGCCTTCAATATCCAGATAACCGCCCCATTCTGTCAGCCAATCCAGATTCTCTTCCCGGAATGAGCAGTATGGAAAACGCATGAAATTTGGAGACGGAAGACCTGTTGCTTCCTGATATGCCAGCTCGGTCAGCTTCAACTGCTCTAAGAATACGGCCTTTGGCACTTGGGCCATTCGCCGGTGATGATACGTATGCGGAGCAAGTACATGACCACGGGAGAGGATTAATCTCGCCTTATCTGGATGCTGATCCATCCATTCCCCAGTGAAGAAAAAGGTGCCTACAGCCCCTTCCTCCTCCAAAACATCAAGCCACAATTCAACGGGAAGTTGGGAAGGTCCATCATCAAATGTAAATGCGCATAGTGCTTGGTTGATATCGCCTTTCCAAACCGCTTTAGCTGACATATTGACGCCTCTTTTCTATGGTTATTTGGTAAAGAAGTTCGGCAAGAACTCTTTATTGGCCTCCAGCATTTCATCCAGCATTCGTACCGCTACATCTACAGATGGAACGAGTGGATGATGTACCATGGCCTGAAGAGCAAGTGCACGGTCACCGGTTACAGCGGCATCAATAGCTAGTTGCTCATAAGTTTTGACCGCATGAATGAGTCCCTTAGCCATCGGTGGAATCTTGGTTAGTGGTAGAGGCAGTGGACCGTTCTTGGTGACAACACAGTTGACTTCGATACTTGCATCTTCTGGAAGGAAGTCCAGTATGCCACGGTTAGCAACATTCAGGGTCTGGATGTCGTTTGATCCGTTATGGAGCGATCTCATGAGATTAACAGCCGCCTCTGAGTAGAAAGCACCGCCGCGTTGCTCCAGCTGTTTTGGCTTCTCGCTTAACTCCAGATTGGCGTATAGCTCAAATAGCTCTTCTTCTACGCGCTTCACGACTTCAGCACGATTGATGCCTTGCTTAAATGATTCCATCTGCTCTTCGAGCATGGCATCTGTCATATAGAAATATTTCAAATAGTAGGAAGGGACGGCACGAAGCGATTGTAAGAACTCAGGATTCCACTCTCGGGCAGGTACGTTCTTAGCACTGTAACCTTCTGTGAGCATGTCATCCAGCTTATCTTCACCTTCAACATCGATCCGAGTAATCCAGTGCAAGTGATTCAGACCCACAAATTCGGCATAAACACGGTCCGCAGCTACGTTATATTTGGCGGATACTTGCTTGATCAGACCGATAGGTGCGTTACAGAGACCGATACTCTTTACTTTGGAGTATTTCAGAACAGCCTCAGTGACCATTCCTGCAGGGTTGGTGAAATTGAGCAGCCAGGCGTTAGGAGCCAGCTCTTCGATGTCACGGCATACATCCAGAATGACAGGGATCGTACGCAGTGCTTTCATCATTCCACCAGGGCCCGTCGTTTCTTGACCGATAACACCATACTTAAGAGGAATAGACTCATCACGTGCGCGGGCATCGAGCATACCGACACGCATCTGAGTGCTGACGAAGTCTGCGCCTTCGATAGCCTTGCGGCGGTCTGTTGTAAGATGAACTTCAATCGGAAGCCCGGATTTCTCAACCATACGTTTAGCGAGATTTCCAACGATATTCAGCTTGCGGAGTCCAGGTTCAATGTCTACAAGCCAGAGTTCACGAACAGGAAGCTCCTTGTAATGAAGAATAAAACCCTCTACCAATTCGGGTGTATACGAAGAACCCCCACCGATAACTGCGATCTTTAATCCTTGTTTAGTTGCCAAGATCAATCACTCCTGTCTTATTAGTTTGTTGAATAGATTCATAGTCTTGGAATCCGCTCATTTTGTTAAAGACTTCATTACTAAGGACTAGACCATCTTGGTCCATCGCGGACCATACGGCACCTACTACAGGTTCTGTGGTAAGGGTTACCACAGTTGCTTGTGGAGCTGCGGCTAGTACAGCCTTCTCAATTGGTCCGCGAATCCAGCCGCGATCTCCACGGGTTAGCAGACTTCCTGCCAGAACCACATCGAAGGTATCCTGCTCCATGCCAAGCTTGTGTATGACTGCAGCAGCGGATTTTCCTAACTCAACGCCTTGCCGATTTAGAATCTCTAAGGCTACGGCATCTCCTTCAGCGGCTGCTTCAAAGAGCAAGCGTGCAGCGTGTACAGGCACCTGTTTCCAATGATCGAGGAAATCATTAAACATATCCGCTACTTCCTCATAACCTAGCAAATTGAGCAGGAGGCCGGTCAAGAGTGTAGGTTGTTCTCGTCCATCCCAAGCTCTAATGACAGAGCGAAAGACTTCAATGTTGAGTGCACCACCTCCGCCGAAATCCCCGTACATGTAGTCGAAGCCGCCACACTGATAGTGCTCTCCTTTCGGGTTTCTGCCTGCCGAATTAGTGCCCGTGCCACAGATTAGTGCAACTCCATAAGTGCGAGTCGTCCCTGCGCGTAATCCGATCATCGTGTCACAGTTGATTGTGTAATTGATAAATCCGATCTCGCGTATCATTGGGTGGAGAATGGCATAATCAGCCTCGCGATCGGCACCAGCAAGTCCTAGATAAGTGTGCTTGATGTCTTTTAATCGGAGTCCGGCTTCTGAGAGTGCTCCGAATGTGGCTTCTCGAATACTGTTGGCTGCCTCCTGGGCGCCAGTCTGGTGGTTACCGTTACCGCTCTTGCCTTTACCGAGAACATTACCAAGTTCGTCGCATAGCAGAGCATAGGTTTTAGTACCTCCACCATCGATCCCTAAGTAGTAAGTCAAAGGTCATCACTCCTAGTGTATGGTATTGAATCTACTTGACTGCGGTAGATTCGCGTACAATAATTTTGGGGTCAATCCGAATGCCGGCTCCACGTTTCATCTTTCCGGAGATGCGTCTGAGCAGCATATCTGCGGCAGCCAGCCCGATTTTATCCGAAGGTTGACGTATCGTTGTAAGATATGGATGAAGCTGTGAAGCAATGTAATGATCATCATAGCCAATTACAGCTACCTCTTCGGGTACTCGAATGCCAGCTTCCATCAATGCGTTAATAACTCCAAGGGCGATATTGTCATCACCAGCGAATACTGCAGTAGGTAATTGTCCTTCGTTTAGCCAACGCTTGCAGGTATCATATCCCATTCCAATATCGAAATCGCCATGCACAATTTCAAATGGAGTGAGATTTTTTTCTTCAAGCGCGTGCAGGAATCCAGCGCGCCGCTCCCGCGTACTGCGGAACATCTCCTGTCCACAGAGATGAGCAATTGACGTATGACCGAGTGATAACAGATGACTGGTAGCCATATATCCACCCTTGAAGTTGTCGATCGTGATGGAGTAGGTGTCATTTTCAGGCTTCTGATTATCTATCAACACATAAGGGATACCTCGTCGTTTCAATTCCACAATATAATTATCCTCTTCTACTGGTGACAGTAGAATCAAACCATCTACCCGATCCTCCTGAATCAGATAGTGGCTATCATCCGATTCAATGCCTTTTGAGATGGATATGGCTAGATAATAACCATGTAGCGCCAACACCTCATTTAGTTCTTTGACCACTGCATCAAAGAAGGAATCCTGCAAGGTGGTGACGATTAGACCGATGATTCCAGTCTTGCCGCTGGCCAAGCTCCGTGCCGCTGCATTAGGGCGATAATCCAGCTCTTTAATGGCATCTAACACCTTCTGACGATTGTTTTCTCGTACCGATTCGGCTCCGTTTAGAACCCGGGATACGGTTACAACGGATAATCCGGATTTCTTAGCAACATCAAAAATACTAACCTTCATTTTAAGTTCTCCTTGCTTAAATATAAGCGCTTTAACTTTTGTACGGATTATGATTATTCTTAAGTTTAAATGTAGTATGTGTGCATCCAAAAGTTTAAGCGCTTTAACTTTTGGGTGAACTTGTTAAATTCATCTTAGAGGATGACTTCTAATTAATCAATACTTATTTTGGATATGAAAGCGATATCGTTATTTACTAATTTGTGTGTAAGTATGTCAAATATGATGACATTCATTTGTGATTTTCGAGAGCGAGCTCTCGTGCTATGATTAGGCTTGATTATATTTTTTTAGAATCGAGGAAACTGAGTGACGACTAGACCCTACCTAAAAATGATCCAGCATTCCGTGAAATCCAGAGGTATCAGCTTTGAGGAAATCACGCCGAATTTCGTATATAGAGCAACGGATGGAGTTCATTCGTTTGTAATGGTAGACGCGGAGATTGGTCTAAACAGCAGCGCTTCTACGATTATTGCCATGAGTAAATCTCTAACTTATGATGTCTTGCGCAAAGCGAATATTCCGGCTGTAGAGCATGTCTATTTAGCACATCCGGACTCCAAATTTAGCAATTTAGACCCTTATCCAATAGCTAAGGATTATTTCCATAAGTGCAATGGAGAGGCTGTTGTGAAGCAAGACAACGGGGCGCAGGGCAATCATGTGTACAGGGTTAATGAGATAGGAGCTCTGCAAGAGAAGCTGGATTTATTATTTTCCTTGCAGCTTAATGGGGCGATAGGCCCTTATTATGAAGCAGAGATAGAGTATAGAATCGTAACTTTTAATCATCTGGCACGTGTATTCCTTGGAAAAAAAAGAGTTCATTCCTGGAAGCACAATTTGATTAATGGAGCTGTTACGATTGAGGTAAGTGATCAGGCCAAACGAGAGGCGCTGGCAGAGCTTGCTTCCCAGACCTCTAAAGCGATGGGCCTTGATTTCTGTTCCATAGATATCTTAGAGACAAATCAAGGCCTCAAGGTCATCGAAGTTAATCATAAGGTTATGTTAGATGAGTATTGTAAGCAGAACCCGAGCGAAGTGCCAGCTCTATCTGATCTTTATAGGGAAGTCATTCTCCAGCGTTTTGAGAAGCTATAAGCCGATATCGAGCAGCGATTGCCCGAATAATCGTTTGGCATTTCCGATGAAGGTTTGCGTGCCGACAATTACAATAATCTCGGAGGACGATCGAGCTTTTATGTGCGTAAGAGCATCCTCCAAATAGGGAAACTCGGAGCTTTTTTCGATAAAACGCTCGGCAACACGGAGTGCATCTGTAGGAAAAGAAAGATGACTGATGTCAGGCTTTGTGACGATCAATTGCTCCGAGACCGTACTCATCACTTCGATAACCCCTAGATAATCTTTATCTTCGGGAACACCGATGATTGAAGTTACATCTCGACTGCGGTCGGGATTGACTAGTTGAATAAGCTCAGCCAGATAGGCTGCCGATTCCTTATGAATCGCTCCGTCAATAATCGTTAACGGATCATGGCAGATCACCTCACAACGACCCGGCCATTGCAGTTTTGCAAAACAATTGATTAAGAGTTCCCTATCCAGGGGACTGCCTGTAATATCCTCACATAGCGCGACTGCAGTGGCGGCATTTAGAGCTTGAAATTGCCCCAATAACGGGATCGTTAAGGACGGGTAAATCGCTTGATTTGTCCGAACATCAAAAGTAGTTCCAATGGGCGTTATTGTAATAGAGTCAGCCCAAAACTGCTCCTCATAGTACTGTACAGAATTGGAGGTAAGGTTCTCCTTTATAGTCGCTAGTACGCTCGGATTCTGCCTGCTGATATAGGCTTTTGTAGCCTTATTTTTGACGATTCCCAGCTTATGTAGCGTAATACTATTCAGGTCAGGACCCAAATTAGCTACATGTTCTTCCATAATCGGAGTAATGACCGCCCAATCATTCTTCAGGACATTCGTGTCATCAAACCTTCCGCCTCTTCCGCATTCAATTACATTGAAATCGGTATGATTCTCCTTGAAGTACAACGCCGCTATAGCTAGACCTATCCCAACAGGACCTTGATATTCATCAGCACTAAGCTGATTTTCAATCGTTTGGAATCCCTCGTGAACCACATTTCCTAATCGTACAAAATCCTCTGTGGATATGGCCCGCCCGTTAATCCGAATTCTCTCGTTGAAATCGACCAGATGAGGGGAGGTGAACAAGCCCACTTTATAGCCTAGGTGACTTAACAAAGAAGAGATGAATCTGGAGGTGGAGCCTTTACCTTTACTGCCTGTGACTAGTATGTATTGTTGATCTCGATCCGGACTTCCGACTAGATCCAGCAAAGCTCTGGTTAATTCCGGTCTTCTAACTTGTTCATCCAAAGTTTCTGTGATGTTGTTAATGGCTCTTAGATAAGAGCTATAGATCATATCTTCTACCTGGGATTGTGAAGTGAATTTCACGATTATCGCTCCATTTAGTTAATTTTTGCTCGTTCTTCAGATAGCGTCGTGTAGATGATTATCGGAAGCAGTATCAGAGAAATAGCAATGGTCAGAGCGATGCTCCAGTTCAAATCCTTATACAGCTGAACTACAGTAAACAATAAAGCGATTACGGGCAAGACCAACTTGTTTAAGTGTTTTAAGAATAGGGAGTTCATGCTTCTCTTTACGGTAACCGATGTGCCGATACTGGGGATTTCCAGTTCATTCCGTGACAAAGCGGTGATTCCGATAAATAAGTGGCTGTCGATAAATTTAAGCTGCTCATTCTCCTCATTTAGCTTGATCAGTTGGGCTATATGCTCAGTGTCTATATCTAAGATGGGGACGGTGATTGTTTTGTTGTTATAGGTGACGACGATTTTGTCGGTCTCTTCCATACCCAGCAGCTTTCTAACATTGGGATGAATTCGGCATAGATTTTGGTGTTCATCAAAAGGGTAGGGATGGCCTACTCTTAGTGTAAGCTCTCTTTTGCCAATAAAAAGATTTCCTAATGCGGTTAAAGGCCGTTTGATTCCCAGATGTATAAGTTTATGTATGCCTGGCTTGGACTGAGGACTTGTTCTTGCACGGGTAATAATTAGTTGATCATCCTCAGTGGCATGAGTCTCAAGCAGCAACATGATATATCTGTTGAAATACAGGGCATTCGGCTTGGCTGTGTCATCTTCTTTTAAAGTTAAGTTTACCCGAAAGCCATTTTTAGGATTAATAAGCTCGACATGGTTCGAATATTTACGGACAAGCGTTGGACAGGCTTTGACATAAGGCTTGGCAATCTCGTCCACTTTAGGAATTCCCCGAAGGATCGTGCTGTACTCAGGTTTGGTAATGGTTAATCCTGTTAGTGGGCAGTTTCCTAGCTTGTCCTTTGCTCTTTTCGACAATTGAATACTGCCTCTAGGGATATCACTTTTAGATAAAAGCAAACAGCTAACCTGAGCGCCATTCTCTGCTTTAAGCTCGACAAAGATATGGTGGACTAAGCCTAATTCGACTAACTCATCGGGGTTTATTGTGATTTCTTCCCGAGCTGTATAGCTCTGTTTCTCCAGTATAGTGAAGGTCTGCTCGATATTTATGTTAGGCGCCTCCCAATCGATTGATGATTTGTTCGAGGGAATGAATGGTTTTTTGGAATAAATCAAATGAATTCGGGTTACGATAATTTCGATTAATTTCAATCTGAAAACCTTGAACTAACAATTCTTTAGCCGAATACGAAGTGATCGTTCCGGGATGAGATGCAGAAAAGGTATGGTTTTGATGAACATTGGTAATACCATTATTGAAAAAAATACGTACGACTTCATTTATATTATTTTCCTGTATGGATGTTCCGTGTAATGTGCCTAAATCAATATCGAATTCTCTGTCTTTAGAAGCACCATGCAAGTCTATAACAAAGTTAATTTGATGCTCTTTGACAATTGTTCCAAGCGCAGCTTTATATTCTCCCCCAAGGATGTAATTTGGGTCTTCTTTGGAGAAGCTATTGGAATAAATACAGTGGCAATCTGTGAGCTTGTGTAACAGCAGCGCTAGCGAACCTGTATACATGTCTGCAGGTTTTACAGCATGTTCTCTATAGTGGTTAATGGCATGCGGAGCAGATACAAGTACGGGAAGGGTGCCAACTTCAATGGAGTAAGAGGGCTCTACCCCAATATCGCCAAAATAATTATTATTAGAGAATTGTAACTCATACTTTTCGATCAGAGATAAGATATGATATCACCTATTCCTATTTATTTTGAATCTATTATAACGTCTGAGGATTTGTGATGGCGATTTTTTCTAATAAAGTGGCTATTGAAATGTTGGAAACGGTGTGCTAATATTTCAATTGAAAACGTTACCGATAAGGATACCGAAAAAAAGCGATCGTTACTTAAGTGAAATGGAAACGCTGACAACACTCTCGGTGGGTAATTTCGGAGACGTCTTTAAGCGAGGTAATTTAATAACAAGTACGAGGGGGAAGAAAAATGAAGAACATTAAAAAATATCTAGGGCTCATGTTGGTTATGTCTATGGTAGTAGTCTTGGCAGCAGGGTGCGGGAATAAAGAAAACAATGCTGCCTCTAACGATGGGAACGCTTCATCTGGTAAAAAAGGATCGGTTTACTTTTTAAACTTCAAGCCTGAAATTGCAGAAATATATGAAAAAATCGCTAAGGATTACGAAGCAGAGACAGGCGTTAAAGTAAAAGTGGTAACGGCTGCTGCAGGTACTTATGAAACCAAATTGAAATCTGAGATTTCTAAGTCAGATGCACCTACAATCTTCCAAATTAACGGACCTGTTGGTTATCAATCTTGGAAAGATTATACCTTGGATTTGAAGGATACTAAGCTGTACAGCTATCTGTCCGATAAAAGCTTGGCTGTAACAGAAGGTGAAGGCGTATATGGTATCCCTTACGTAGTTGAAGGCTACGGTATCATCTACAACGATGCAATCATGAAGAAATACTTTGCCTTGGCTGATAAAGCTGTATCCATCTCTTCCACGACTGAAATCAATAATTTCGAGACCTTGAAAGCAGTAGTAGAAGATATGACTGCTAAAAAAGATCAACTGGGTATTAAGGGTGTATTTGCTTCCACTTCCCTCGCTGCTGGTGAGCAATGGAGATGGCAGACTCACTTGGCTAACTTGCCGCTGTACTATGAATTCAAAGACAACACTGAGTTTGATAACACCGTACTTGCGGGTTTAGCTTCTAAAGAAGTTGAATTCAAATATAACGATAAATTCAAAAACATTTTCGATCTTTACATCAAAAACTCTGTGACTAAAGAAGCGCTTCTAGGTAGTAAATCTGTAGCTGATTCCATGGCTGAGTTCGCACTGGGTAATGCAGCTATGGTTCAAAACGGTAACTGGGCTTGGTCACAAATCAATGATGTAGACGGTAACGTAGTTAAAGCTGAAGAGATCAAATTCTTGCCTATCTACACAGGTATGGAAGGCGAGGAAAAACAAGGTCTGGCTGTAGGTACAGAAAACTATTTGGCAATCAACAGCAAAGCATCTGCTGAGAATCAACAAGCTTCTATCGCATTCTTGGAATGGTTGTTCTCCAGTGAAAAAGGTAAAGCTTATGTAACGAATGACTTAGGTTTCATCGCTCCATTCAACACTTTCGAAGATAGCGAAAAACCAGCAGACCCACTGGCTAAAGAAGTGTCCGCTTGGATGGAAAAAGATCTGACTTCCGTAGCTTGGACATTTGCAGCATTCCCAAGTGAAGAGTTCAAAAATGTCTTTGGTGATGCGCTCTTGCAGTACGCTCAAGGTAACAAAACTTGGGATGAAGTTGTAACGATCTTCAAGGACACTTGGAAGGCTGAAAAAGCAAAATAATAAAGGCATGGAAAGATGATTGAATATCCCTCAGTTGTTATATAGATACAAGCTTAGTGCCACTAGGTTCCTTAGGGACTTCAGTGGCACTAAGCAACAATTCGAGTGAATTTGATTACATCTGTTTAATCATTTTCCATTCTGAGATAGGAGAAGACTCCATGGAAAAATCGATAAAAAAATATTTTGCTCTTTTTGCATTACCGACCATAATAGCCTTTGGAATCGCTTTTGTT
The DNA here is from genome assembly GCF_041956825.1 of Paenibacillus sp. RS8. NCBI lineage: Bacteria > Bacillati > Bacillota > Bacilli > Caryophanales > Paenibacillaceae > Paenibacillus > Paenibacillus sp. RS8. The sequence goes on from NZ_CP168131.1 coordinate 1,833,822, forward strand.
GTACCATTTCTGCTAGGTATATATTTATCCTTTACAGAGTTTACTACAGTCAATGATGCTAAATGGATAGGTTTTGGCAATTACGTTAAGGCATTCTCAAATCAAGAATTCCTAAATGCGCTGGGCTTTACGGTTAAGTTTACAGTTCTATCGGTTCTTACGATTAATGTGTTCGCTTTCATTCTGGCGATGTTGTTAACTAGAAAACTAAAAGGCACTAACGTATTTAGAACTATCTTTTTCATGCCTAACTTGATAGGCGGTATCGTATTAGGATACATTTGGCAGTTGATCTTTAATGGAATCCTGTATAAATTTGGTGTTACTTTGACCTCAGATGCTACTTATGGATTTTGGGGATTAATCATCCTTATGAATTGGCAATTGATAGGGTACATGATGATTATCTATGTTGCAGGTATTCAAAATGTGCCTAAGGATATAGTAGAAGCCGCAAGAATTGATGGAGCTTCACGTTCTAAGATATTACGTAATGTGACCATCCCGCTCGTAATGCCGTCTATCACCATTTGTTTGTTTTTAACCTTATCGAATTCATTCAAATTGTTTGACCAAAACTTAGCATTGACCGCTGGTGCTCCGTCTAAGCAGACATCCATGTTGGCACTGGACATCTACAATACATTCTACGCAAAAACAGGGTGGGAAGGTGTGGGTCAAGCGAAGGCCGTCGTATTCTTTGCTTTAGTAGCCTTAATCGCCTTAGTACAACTTGTCATTACTAGAAGAAAGGAGGTTGAGAACTAATGCAACAGACTAGAGCAAAAGACTACTCCATTTTCACTATTTTGTTGGTCTTGGCCATTGCGTTCTTATCTCCGATCTTTATTGTTCTAATGAACTCCTTCAAAGGTAAGTTCTACATTAGTGATACGCCTTTCTTATTCCCTAATGAAACTACATTTGTTGGTTTAAAGAACTATACTAGCGGTGTAGCGAAGATCGATTTCTTTAGTGCTTTCGGAATGTCCTTGTTTATCACCGTGTGTTCGGTTGCTGTAATCGTGTTATTCACTTCCATGACCGCATGGTATATTACTCGGGTGAAATCAAAATTCACGAACTTAATGTACTACGCATTTGTGTTCTCAATGATCGTACCTTTCCAAATGGTTATGTTCACAATGACTAAGACAGCCAATGTGCTGCATCTCGATAATCCGATTGGAATTATCTTGATCTATTTAGGATTTGGCTCAGGGCTATCCGTCTTTATGTTTAGTGGATTTGTGAAGTCCATACCGCTTGAAGTTGAAGAAGCAGTTATGATTGATGGATGTAATCCACCGCAAGCCTTCTTTAGAGTGGTACTGCCCATCCTTAAGCCTATAGCTGTAACCGTAGCGATCCTAAATGTAATGTGGGTATGGAATGACTTCCTGTTGCCGGATCTGCTGATCGGTACTGAATACAAAACAATTCCTATTGCGATACAGTACCTAAAAGGCGGTTACGGATCGATTGATATGGGAGCTATGATGGCGATGCTTGTATTAGCTATTGTACCGATTATCATTTTCTACCTCACCTGCCAAAAATACATTATTGAGGGTGTTGTTGCAGGAGCTGTGAAGGGTTAAATAGAATATGTCTGTAGAAGCAAGTAGGGTGCTTTTCTTGTTGAGTCTTCTCTTCAAGAATCCCCTGCTTTCTTATTTAACGTGCAAAGGAAAGGTAGAAATGGAGAGATTGACTATAATAGATATCGCCAAATTATGTGGGGTTGGCGTGACTACAGTATCCAGAGCGATAAATAATCATCCAGACATTAATGAAGAAACAAAAGCGATGGTTATGAGAGTCATCAAAGAGAACCATTATGTACCGAATAACAGTGCGAGAAATTTAAAACGTTCAGATTCGAAAACGATTGCAGTATTGATTAAAGGGATTTCTAACCCCTTTTTTAGTCCGATGATCAAAGTATTTGAAAAAGAGATTCAGCGAAAAAGATACTCCTTCATTCTGCAACGAGTTGATGAGAATCAAGATGAGATCGAAGTAGCGATTGAACTGGAGAAAGAAAAACGTTTGAAGGGAATTGTGTTCCTGGGGGGATTATTCTCACACTCTCAAGAAAAATTACAACAATTAACGGTTCCATTTGTTCTTAGTACGATCGGAATGACGGAAGAGTTTGATCTAAGTGATTATTCTTCTGTATCTGTAGATGACTTTAATGAAAGCCTTAAGATCGTCGATTATTTATGTAATTTGGGACATCAGAAAATAGCAGTCATTACTGCCCCTGAAGATGATGTGAGTATTGGTAAACTGAGATATGAAGGCTATAAAAAGGCACTTTCAAATCATGGAATAGCTTATAATGAACGGCTAGTACGGCGGATGAAAGAAGATATTGATAGCTACAGTATGGAAAACGGGTATGTGGTTACAAAAGAACTGCTGGAGTCAGGGGAAGAGTTTACTGCTATTTTCACCTTATCAGATAGTATGGCCATTGGCGCTTGTAAAGCAATATTTGAAGCGGGTAAGCGAGTACCGGAAGACTACTCTGTAGCTGGTTATGACGGACTGGATATTTCCTTCTATTATAATCCTTCCATTACTACCATTAAGCAGCCGGTAGTTGAAATTGCGGAAGCAACAATTAAGATACTTTTTGATCTCATTAATAAGAAGGTAAATCACGCGCATCAGATTTTCCCTGCAGAATTAATGGTTAGAGAATCTACGAGGTCTATATTGTAGTGTCAAAAGGTTTATATGTTTAAGTTTATTTACGAATCGGGGTGGGGAGATAGAACCGCAAGAGATTAAACTTAATGATATCAACAGCATCACTCGGTTTCTCACCGCATTCGGTGACCCTACTCGGATTCGGATTGTTACGTTATTAGGCAATAAAGGTCGCCTGAACGTTGGGGAAATTGCAGGAGAATTCGAAATAAGCAGACCAGCGGTCTCGCACCACCTCAAAATCTTACGGGATGCTCGCATTGTTGACTTTAAGAAAAGGGGGCAGGAGGTGTATTACTGGTTGGCTCGTGAGAGGGTTACAATGAATTTTAGGACGCTTGCCGATTTGGCGTCGTCGTTTCATTATGGGGACTAAGCCAGCTTAAGAAATCGGCTTAGTCCTATTTAGTTTCGAGATTTAAGGTCCTTGTTGAGTACATTTCGAAACATCCCCACACCTAATAATACCAAGGGTAGAAATACACCGAAGGTTATAATATAGTACACCCAGTAATTATCAAATAATGTGTTGTAATAAGTGTAATTTGGAGCAATAAGCGGTGCTAGTGCAACAAGGATCATTCCTGTAGGTAGAGTTAGCACTCGAAACTCTTTTAGGTTTAATAATTGAGACATTCCTAGAACAAAAGCGTAGAAGTACAAGGTTACTTCTATAAATAAGGTTAACATCCACAATAGAGCTATCAAGGCTTCAACCCGCTCGAAGAACCCGCCAACGGATATTCGCCTTGCGATGTTATAGCTGGGATATATATCTCTGGTCGTCAGATCCGGTCCTAGCACTAAAATGGAAACAAGGATGGTCAGGAAAATGATAATCCCGCCTAGGAGACAACCCTGTAGTAAAGCTTTTGTTATTTTTTGCTGTTGATTTACATAAGGAAGGAACATTAGAAAGACAACAGGCTCTAAGAAGGTATAAGACGAAATGGAGATGGACCCTCTTAGCACTGGCTTTATTCCGTCCTCTAATATGGGCAGCATTCTGACGATTTCCATTTGAGGAATAATGGCAACCGTCAGGACCAGAAATAGGACTATAACCATGGGAGTAAAGATCTCACCCGTTCGTCCGATGACCTCAATACCGAGTCGTGTTGCCATAATGACGATCAGTATAAATAAGATTAGAATAGCCGGAATAGGAGTTCCAGGTAACATTTCCGAGGTCACGAAATCAGCCACTTCCCGCATACTTCCTACGGCAACGATGAGAAAATACATTAAGGTCAAAAGGGATACAATAGTCCCAAACCATTTTCCAAAAACTTTTTGAATCAGTTGGATAAGCGTTAGTTTGGGGTATAACTTTGCAACTCTGCTATACATATAGATGGCTAATAAACCTACGACCATTCCAATTAAGGAAGAAATCCAGGCATTTTGTTTGGCGTAGTGTGTAGTGGAAGGAGGGATTACTAGAATGGAATCCCCGATGGTAAGGAGCATAACAAGAATAGTTAGCTGACGAGTACTTATTTTTCCTTTTTCGAGCATGGCTTCATTCACTCCAATGTATTACTTCATCTTTTCTAAGAAAGAGTTAGTCACTTTTCCTAACTGGCGAATCTCCATGTTCACCTTTACGGTTACTGGCAAGTTAACAAAGGTTTGATCCCAATTATCACTCAGTTTCTTCCATTCTTGCGGGTTGGAGCGATGGATGGCTTCACCAAATCCAAAAATATCACTTTTATATTCTTGTTGTACCTTCTTAATTGTAGTTTCGAATAATTTTATCACTTTCTGGTTGGCAATTTGATTTAATTCTGTGATGGTTTTTGGGTTCGTCAGTTCTAGATTGCTGCATTGTACCTCGCCTATATCTGCTTCTAAATATTGATTAATACTGATAGCAGGTTTTCCTTCCTGCACGCTGCCTTTAACTTTGGAGTGAGCTTCAAATACCTCAAGAGATATCCTTTTCCCTTCAGGACAGTTGATGTAGAACACCGTGTTATTCACTTTGTTCGTTAAATAGTTATACACCTTTGATTCCTCTTGATTTAGCCAACCGATTAATTTGTCATCTTTGAATACGGCTAACCCTGAGTATTTCAATTGTGTTGGTGAATCTACCGTTTCAACATTCTTTGGGGTCTCCCCCACATCTATATTCCCTTGGATAACAACCCCTGTTAAAACTGGATTTTTACCCTTAGCTACAAGATCTGTAATCAAATCTCCTAGTGTTACAGTAGATGTAGGCGCCCATTGCTTCTCCGATGTTTCCAAACTGGAGAACAAGCGTACAGCGGGGATCTTTTCGAGGCTAGTTAATATTTTCAGAGCATCTTCTGCCTTGGCGTCCTTTGACACCACTATAAAATAATCATTTCGAGTTGCGGTATCCCTTGACATGAAGTCAAGAACGTCACGTATTCCCCCCCTAGCCAGATCCTCGCTGAGGACTAAGATCCGCAGATGAGAGATATAGATTTTACGTGGACTTACGGTTGTGATTTTCCTAAGGGCTTCATATACGGTTTTTCCGGTCGTTTTATAAAGGTTAACGGGTGATTGAGGGCTCCCCCCTTTTGATCCAGCGATCTGGCTGGGTAAAACCACTTGTGCAGAAACTTGAAACTCATCTCCGACCTTATCTATACCGATACCTACGGCAATCGCGAGATCATTCATTTCCTCTCGACTCCAGCAACCCGTTAAGCCTATTTGCATGAGCACAAGAAGGCAAAGCAGAAGTGATCTTCGTTTCATGGTGTATTCCTCCATTGGATCTCTCGGGGCTAGTCCGACTAATTGTTAAGATAACCAGGCATTTACCATGTCGGCTACAGGCTTATAGATGAACACCATCCAAGCCAACGGATTGGAGATCGAGATATTCATTACGTAAATAAGACTAAAGCAAGTTCCCAGCAATAGAAGAAATGAAAATACCCACAGCTCCCGGATTAGCTTTTTCCTCCACATAAGAGGTACTTCAATAGCAATAATAACGGCTACAATGATGAGAATCCCTACTATACCCAATATTAACAACCTCCCAACCAATCTTTAGTTCCGAGATGCCAAGTCTTTGCTAAGTGCTTTTTGAAACATGCCCACACTTAATAACACCAAGGGTAGAAATATCCCGAAGGTAATGACATAGTACACCCAATAATTATCAAAAACTGCGTTGTAATAAGTGAAGTTCGGGGCAATGATGGGAGCAAGTGCAACTAAGATCATCCCTGTGGGTAAGGATAATACCCGATAATCTTTTAATTTCAATAATTGGGACAACCCCAGAACGAAAGCATATAAGTACAAGGTTACTTTTATGAACAAAGTTAACATCCACTCTAAAGCGATCATGGCTTCAACCCGTTCGAAGAATCCGCCAACAGATATGCGCCTTGCGATGTTATAACTGGGATATATATCTCTGTTTGTCAGATCCGGACCTAATACCAGTATAGAAACGAGAAGCGTAATGAAAATTACAATACCGCCTAGAATCGAACCCTTTAAGAAGCTCTTTGTTATTTTTTCTTGTTGATTTACATAAGGAAGGATCATCAGAAAGACAACTGTTTCTAAAAAGGTGTAAGTAGTGATGGAGATAGCCCCTCTTAGAACAGGCTTTATCCCTTCCTCCAAGATGGGTAGCATTCTGACTATTTCCATCTGAGGAATAATAGCAAAGGTCTGAATTAGAAATAAGAAAATGAACATGGGAATGAAGATCTCGCTGGCTCTTCCAATGACCTCGATACCCAGACGGGATGCCATAATTGCGATCAGTATAAATAACATTAAAATGGCTGGAATAGGGGTTCCAGGTAACATTTCTGAGGTCACAAAATCAGCGATTTCTCGCATGCTTCCAACGGAAACCATGAGAAAAAACATGATAGCCAGAAGCGATACAATCGTTCCTATCCATTTTCCAAAAGTCTTTTGAATGGCCTCTATAAGCGTTAAATTGGGATAGGCCTTTGCGAACTTGCTATACGTATAGACGGCTAATAGACCTGCGATCATCCCGACTAAAGTGGAAATCCAGGCGTTTTGTCTAGCGTAATGAGTAGCGGAAGAGGGGATTATAAGAATAGAATCCCCAATAGTAAGGAGCATAACCAATATGGTTAGCTGACGGGCACTTATTTTTCCCTTTTCTAACATGGCTTCGTTCACTCCTATTTATTTGTCTTCATCTCTTGCAAAGAAGAATTAGTTACTTTTCCTAACAGACGAATCTTACAATCCATCTCGATGTTTACCGGCATATCAACAAAGGTTTGATCCCAATTATTCCTCAGCTTCTTCCAAGCCTGCGGGTTAGAGCGATGAATGACTTCACCAAATCCAAAAATATCGCTTTTGTATTCTTTTTGCACTTTCTTAATCGTATTTTCGAATTGCTCTGACACTTCCTTGTTGATGCTTTGTTCTAATTCGGTAATGGTCTTTGGGTTTGTCAAGTCTAGATCTTTACATTGTACCTCTGTTAAATCTGCTTCCATATGTTGCTGAATACTGATTTCTGGCTTGCCATTCCGCATGCCGCCCTTTATCTTGGCGTGGGCATCAAATACCTTATAAGACGCCATTTTTCCATTGGGACATTTTCTGACGGCGAGCGATTCCTTCACCTGATTGGTTAAGTAGTTATACACCTTTGATTCCTCTTGGTTTAGCCAACCAATCAATTTGTCATCCTTGAATACCGCTAGCCCTGAGTAATTTAATTGTGTTGGAGAATCTATGGATTCTACATTTTTTAGGGATTCTCCTACGGCTACACTTCCTTCGATGACAAGGCCCGTTAATACAGGATTCTTCCCCCTAGTTACCAGTTCTGTAATGAGTGTTCCTAAGGTCACCGTTGATGTAGGTGCCCAAGTTTTCTTTGAGGTCTCTAGGCTGGAAAACAAGCGTACAGCGGGAATCTTTTCGAGATTGGTTAACACTTTCAGAGCATCCTCTGCCTTGGCATTCTTTGCTACCACAATAAAATAATCATTTCGAGTTTCAGTATCTCTTGACAGGGAATCTAGGACATCACTGATTCCCTCTTTAGCTAAATCTTCGCCAAGGACTAATATTCGAAGATGAGAGATATAAATTTGACGTGGGCTTTTCGTTGTGATTTTCCTAAGTGCTTCAGTTATAGTTCTACCGGTTGCTTTATAAAGGTTAACGGGTGCTTGGGCAATGCCTCCTTTTGAACCGGCGATTTGACTGGGTAACACAACTTGTGCAGAAACTTGATATTGATCTCCTTGTTTATCGAAACCAAGGCCTACAGCAATTGCAATTTTGTTTAACTCCTGTCTGCTCCAGCAACTTGTTAGGAATATTTGCATGAGAATAAGAACGCAAATCAAAAGCGATTTTCGTTTCATGATTTATTCCTCCGTCAAATCTCCCGGTTTTTGCGGGGGTGTACTTTTTTCCCGAACGATATTTTTTTGATTGATTAGCCTAGGGCGGTTAAACATAGCCCACAAGGGCATTCGGAAGAAGACATCCTTTTGATCGGAAAGATTATAGGGTGCTAACGGGCTCATGTAGGGAATTCCAAAGGAGCGTAAGCTGCACATATGCAGAACTATCGCAATAACCCCGATAATGATCCCGAACAACCCAAAGGATGCAGCAAGGAACATCATCGGAAAACGAAGCATTCTAACGGTTAGGGCAAGATCAAAAGCCGGCAGAACAAAGCTGGAGATCGCTGTAACAGCAACGACAATGAGCATGGCGGCAGAAACAATGCCAGCATCGACTGCCGCTGTTCCAATGACCAGGGTTCCTACAATGGAAACAGATTGGGCTATGGTTTGAGGCATGCGTACACTGGCTTCCCTCAGAATCTCAAAGGCAAGCTCCATTAAGAGTGCTTCAATAAATGCGGGAAGTGGCACGCCTTCCCGTTGTGCAGCCAAACTGATCAGCAGGGTTGTGGGTAGCATTTCCTGATGGAAGGTAGTAATAGCTACATACAAAGATGGGGCTAGTAGTGAAACAAATATACTGAAATAGCGAAGCAGCCGAACTAGGGTACTTACATCGGCGCGTTGATAATAATCCTCCGCCGTCTGCATGAAGGATACGAATAAGGTAGGAACCGTCATTACTATAGGCGTTCCATCTACTAATATGGCTACTTTGCCCTCCATAAGCGCAGCTGCAATAACATCAGGACGTTCTGTATGATGGATCGTTGGAAACGGAGAGTAGGTTTCATCCTCGATTAATTCTTCGATATAACCACTTTCCAGAATGGCATCCACATCGATTCGATCTAAACGTGAATGTACTTCTTTCACAATTCCTTCACTAACAATGCCATTGATATACATAATGGCTACATCAGTCTGGGTTACACGTCCAATTTGCTATGTTTCTAACCAGAGATTGGGGTCCTTTATTTTTCGCCGAATTAATGCAGTATTCGTTCGTAAGCTTTCTGTGAAGGCTTCTTTAGGTCCGCGAATCACCGTTTCAGTGGAGCTTTCCGTTACACCGCGGTCTTTCCAACCTCGCATTCCAATCGTGAATCCTTTGGTGTCTCCATCGATTAAAAGAATTACATCTCCGGATAGTAGAGAGGTAAATAAAGACGTAAATTCGGTCACATCCTTGATATCACCTACAGTGAGCATGTGTTTTTTAAAAAAGGAATAGTTGTCACCGTCAGCTTCCAAGGTTGAATCAGGAATTTCTAAGATAAGAGACTCTAGAATGAAGTCCTGAATAGCTTTACTGTCTGCTAGTCCATCTGTATAGAAAATAGCGGCTTTAATCTGATGTTCTAAACCAATAACGAAATCTCTGATCACAAGGTCAGTGCTATGGCCAAGAGTTGTTTTTATATATTGAATATTATCTTGTAGGCTTTTCTTGATAGGTTCCTTAGGTAATTCTTTAATAGGGTCGGGGTGCCCTAATGAAGGCTTTTTAAAAGCCTTTGTTATCGTTCTGTTCAGAAATCCCATAGTTGTTATCCCTCTTCCGCAAGCTGCTGTAATATAGCTATTACCATAATGCGGTGGGATTATTCTTTGAATAATCTACTGCGGCTTGGGGGATGAACACACAAAAAAGCCGTCGAGATTCTCTCGACAGCTAAGGCAGAACTTGATATTTAAGAACTAGAGGATGTCCAATCATTCGTCAGGTGTTTCTCAGTTAGTATGGAGAGCAACTGGATACCGACTTCATTATGGCCGCCTTCTGGGATGATCAAATCGGCGTATTTTTTGGATGGCTCAATAAAAGCTTCATGCATCGGCTTAACCGTGCTTAAATATTGGTGATGGATCGACTGGATGCTCCGACCGCGTTCCTCGATATCCCGGAGTACCCGGCGGAGGATGCGCACATCAGGGTCAGCATCAACAAATACTTTGATATCAAGCATATCGCGGAGATTCTCGTCGGACAGAACATGGAGTCCTTCGATGATTACAATATTGTTTGGTTTCAGTTCTACGGTCTCCGTAGTGGAGCGAGCATGAACTGTGAAGTCATACACTGGTGCATATGCGGTTTGATCTTCTCGCAGACATTTAAGATGCTCGATAAGCAGCTCGTTGTCGAAAGCGAAAGGATGATCATAGTTAATGGATTCACGTTCAGCAAAGCTGAGGTGCGAATGATCCTTATAGTAGTTATCTTGAGATATGAAAGTTACCTTTCCCGTTCCAAGACGGTCAATGACGGAGCGGGCTACGGTTGTCTTTCCCGAGCCGGTGCCGCCGGCGATACCAATGATGAGCATGTGATTCAATAACCCTCCCTAAGATTGCCGTTGCAATTCCAATATTGTAGCACAGCGCTCATGTTTTTTCACCTTAGATCGGGTAAAATTAAGATGGGATTTTTTGAAATTCGTCTATATTAGGGACAAGGTAAATACGGAAGGGGCAATTCTACCAATGAACGGAAAAAAATCAGTGCAAGAAGCCTTTAATGAAACGACTTATCGAATCGTAGGACATGGGGATCGGGATGTTCAAGTCTTGAAGGAAGCCTTTGAAGCTGTAGAAGATAATACGCCATCTGATATTTATGGATCGGGCAAGGTGATTGAGAATTTCCAGTCGGAAATGGCGAAGCTTTTGGGAAAAGAAACAGCAGTCTTCTTTCCGAGTGGAACGATGGCACAGCAAATCGCCTTAAGAATATGGTGTGATGAAAAAGGACTCAAGAGCGTCGCCTATCATCCTTTATGTCATTTGGAGATCCATGAGCAGGATGGGTTGAAGGAATTGCATCATATTAAGCCTGTCCTACTTGCGGATAAGGATCGACTAATTACCTTGGATGATGTATTACAAATGAAGGAGGATATTGCTTGTCTGCTGCTTGAATTACCGCAGCGTGAGATTGGCGGGCAGTTACCAGAGTATCAGGAGCTTGAAGCGATTTCTGCTCATTGCCGTGCTCGGGGAATTAAGCTGCATTTGGATGGCGCAAGATTGCTCGAGACACTTCCCTATTATGGCAAGACAGCTGCTGAGATCTGTGCCCTCTTTGATAGTGTCTATATCTCACTGTATAAAGGAATCGGAGGAATTGCAGGCGCGATTCTTGCAGGCAGTGAGGCGTTTACGAAGCAATCGAAGATATGGAAAAGGCGGCATGGTGGCGACCTAATCAGTCTGTATCCATACATTATTTCCTCTGACTATTACTACAAGCAAAGAGTAAATAAGATGCAGCAGTATTATGAAGACGCTAAGGAGCTTGCTGCTTTAGTTAATAAATGCCATGCGGTGACTACGTTACCTACTGAGCCTGTCTCCAATATGTTTCATATGCATTTTAAAATGTCTAGGGAGCGCATGGAACCAATCCTGTCTTCTGTATATGAGGCAACAGGAATCGGTTTAAGCGCAGCGATAAGACCAACGGGAGAACATAGTTCTTATTGTGAGATCAGTATTGGAGACAAGTACGCCGACATCCCTAAAGAAGAAGTAAACGGATTCTTACTGCTGCTCGATAAGCTAATGCATGAATCATCTTCTGAGCAGCGTTCGAAGTAACGAAATCCGTAATAATTGTTTTTTAATAAGCTTTGTACGAAATTCATTTCTTAATTGATTGTAGATTGGCGGGCAATGGTTAAGGGCCCAATGATACATGAATTTAAAGTCTGTAGCGTCTTTCGCAGAATTTAATAAATAGTATGAGATCGTATCATACGCATTATGGCTAAACCATTCTGTCATTTCCTGCTCGCTATAGCCATATTTCTGAATGGCCATATTCTTAATCAAGAGTTTCTCCTCCAGATTCTCAATTAAGAATCCCTGACTCAGATGAAAGGTAATGTTGTCACCATGTAATCTATACACGCCGGCAAGGGTATCTATGAAGCCGGCATCACCGACCAACAGAGAGCGCAGATAAATAGAAGCATCGTTGACCATATTCATACTCAGGATATCCATAGCCATTAAGGCCTTGCGCTTAAAGACAGTTGTTAGTGTGGAGGAGGGCTTCGGATATCCTTTTTTCTCGAAATTCATGAAATAATCTTGCTTCTTAATAATTTTACTTAGCTGTAGGCTGCTGATCTTCAGTTGTTTTGCCTTTGAATATTCAAGAAACACATTAGCAGCCACAAATGAGATTTCGGGATGAAGATTGTGAAAGTCCACAGCCTTACTTAAATAGTTCATGTCAATCAGATAGTCGTCATCATCTAGGAAAAGAACATACTCGCCATCACCATGAGCGGCAAAGGCTGAACGGCGATTATTACCGGGTCCGCTATTCTTTTCGTTTCGCATGTAGATTACCTGCGGCTCATCTCCGAAGCTTTGCTGCATTAACTCTTCCGTCCCATCTGTAGAACAATCGTCGATCACTGTGATCTCTTTATGAGGATAGTCTTGCTTTAAGATGCTTTGGATCGCTTGGTATAGAAATGCCTTTCTATTGTAAGTAGTGATAATGACACTGACCTTGGGATAATCGGCAAAGGAAACGAGTACTGGGTCTGAACTAGCCGTATCTGAGGACTGATATTTGAATGCAACTAACCCATGGATTAACCCGTCGATCTCTTCGTGCACGATACTAAATTGCTCTGCTAAATAGAACCTTAATGCATCCTCCGAAGCTCTCCCTGTGAGATAAGCCTGGATCACCTCTGATAAAGTTTCTAAAAAGGCTTTGACTTGGGGATTTTGTTCTTTATCTATGATCAGACGACATCTTTGGAAGATTTCTTTATCATCCATATGAAGGGGGAATGAGTGGTTGATTTCATCATTTAGGTCATTCAGAAAGACGTAACAGGCTTGCTGTAAAACCTCGCTATGATCCATTTCGAGTCCTCCTGTTGTGTTATTTGGATAAACCACTTACCTCAGGCTGAGTATTAATTTTATTTTTGAGTTTATATCGATACTTTTTGAGATGTTCCCATGTATAGAGAAATACTTCCCGTTCCATTAAAGAGCCGATTACGAAATATACAGGCAAAATCACAAGTCCTAGCAGTACACCCCACAACATAAGTCCCGCATAGGAATGGATGGGGATATTGATAGCGCGAGAGATCAGAATAATGCCCACAAAAACCACTGCATTCGTTAGCCATCTTTTAAAGGTGACCCAAGGACTCCGATTCAGCAGATGTCTGCTAGCGTAGATCACGATATCTATGGAGCGGTATAAGAGGGCGGCTATAGTTCCCATCAGTACACCGTAAATTCCCATGAAGATTACAAATACAATGGAAGCTACCAGATTTATAGCTGATTCCAGAATGGAACGGTTCTGTGTGTTCTTGAAATGCCCGGCGATGGTAATCACATTATTGGAAGAAGCTCTGGCATTGGTTAATAATTTGATGACTACGAACAGGATCGGTAGCCACATATCGATGTAATTCACGTCATTTACTCCAGCGGTATACAACTTCATAAAAGGAAGAATTAGAATGTAAGCCACAGTCAGAATTGAGAAGATGAGCCCCATAAAGTAGACTTCGTAAGCATCATAAAATTTAATAAAGGCTTCTTTACTCTCATGAAAGCTCTGACCAAGAGCTGCCTTTACACTTCCGTTTATAGTTTGAACAATGTTATCTACAATCGTAAAAATCATGTTGTACATGACATAGATGCTAACGATTTTTAAGTTCGTAAATATAGTCAGGATCAGCACGTCGGTATTTCTAAACACCAAGTAGGAGATCTCATGGACTAACACGGAGTTTTTTTGACCAATGGCTGCATAGTCTGGTTTAAGATTTAGGTCGATCCATTTGTAATGCTTATTGATATAGATATAGAAGACAACGATTTGAAGTATGGTCAATATGAAATAGGATGCTTGCACTGCGATGATGTTAACACCTTGAAGTAATAACAGAATCCGAATCACATTGTTCAGAATATTAGCCACAGTGACAATAGAAGTTTCTACATAGCTTTTTCCCTCTGCAGCGAGCAGAACTTTGAATTTACCTTGAAAATAATAATTAATCGCTCCGCCCATTCCTGTGAGCAAAATAATGAGCATAATCGATAATTTATCGATGTCAGAGGTGATCACTAAAGGATATACAACGGCGATTAGGAGGACGGCGAAGAAATAATAAATCCCTGTTTTTTTATAATAGCTGGAGGTAGCGGCCAGAATAGAGTTGATATGGGTCTTATCATCCGAAGCTACCGGCTTATATAGGGCTTGGATCGAAGCGGCGCCTACACCGGCTTCAAGCAGGGCCAAATAACTAATGATCTGTACAATCGAAGCGATTAAACCATTGGCTTCAGAGCCATAGTTAACCATAATCAGTCTGGGTATAAAAAAACCAAGGATGATCGTGATGAGCTGACTTCCGAGTCCAAAGGATAAGTTAAGAATGCTCCGCTTGGCTCTCATAACGTATCCTCCTTTCGTAAAGCGATAAATACGTATCCAGATGTTCGAAATGCCTTTCGGCATGTTTGGCTTGCGGCGTAACATCCATGTAGTGGGTAGTCATACTATCAAAAACCTGTGCAGGCTGGAGTTGCTCTAGTGTAGTGAAATCGGTATATAACCCTTTGTACTGGGCATCTTCCATTACATTGATCATTTTTTGGCTGTAAGCCACGGGAAACACTGGTTTACCCAACACCCAGCCCAGGATCATCGCATGGAATCTTGATGCTACTATGAAGCTGGAGTTGGCTAGAACGGCCAAGATCTCTTCCATATTCGTTTTATATAAATGCACTTGGATGGCATCCTCATAGGAGGAGCCCATAAGATTCCGGATTTCCTCAATCGCTAGCTGATCGCCTTCATGTTCGCAAAATGACATAAAATGAACAGCGTAGCCTTTTTCAATGAAATAAATTGCGAGTTCTTTCATTTTTTCATAATAGAGGTTGTCAAAACCGTTCAGACCTTTAGAAGAAGGCTTAATAACGGATAAGACGATGTAATCCTCGGGTTCAGGTTGAAGATCTGGCGGGTTAAGCTGAAAAATAATATCTGGCGCTAAACGGACATGATCCAGATCCTCAAATAAATCATAAGAGTACTTTTCTCTAAAACAGATATCGGTATAGTCCTTAAAAATCCGCCTGTGTTCCTCATAATATTCTTTATCTGTATAAGGGCCGAAATTCGATCCTAATAAATAGTAGGGTTTATTCTTATTCCGTATGGCTTCAGCGTTCTTGAAATGCTCTTCCCAATGCTCTGCCTGCATAAAGATCGAGCCGCCGATATGAACAACGCCATCGGAGCGATCGGCCATATATTTTTGCGCCAGATTATGTATCTTTAACTTTCTGCAAATAAAGGCAACGCCTCGTAAGAAAAGGGAATCGGAAGGATACACTTTCAGATTCTTGATCTCTTTGAAACACTGCTTGTATAAGCTTGGAGCACAGATTCTGAATTGGGTATCGGGATATCGCTCACATAGCACCTTAATGAACAAATCATCGCCCAAATTAAATTCGGTATAGGCATAGATCAGCATCTTTTTCATGTTCTAGATTCCTTTCGCTTGAACCTGGATAAGCTTCTCTCCACAGAAATGAATCTGTGATATAGAAGCGGGGAGATTAAGAATGCTCGGATATAAAGGGCTAATCTTCGATCATTACCTCTATAACGTCTTATGAGTTCATACATCTCTTGATTTAGTTCAGGATAGGTATGATCAATGTCGCGAAGTAATTCCTGAATGCTTATGCCTTCTGTCCCATTAAGACAGGTTTTGAGGTTGAAAAAGTAATTCTCGATCAACTCGCGATTTCTTATATAAGGAGATATCATATCCAGCTTCTCAAAGGGATGGGCCTCGAAATAGGCATCGACCCGTTTGAATACACCGACGACATCAAATTTTTTCACATTATAGCTATTGGAAATTGAAGTGTTTCTTTGTAAATAAAACGATAATATATCCGGTAACGTAATGACTCTAGCCGCTCTGGATAAGGCTTTGTAGATAAATTCCTGATCTTCTCCATTTACACAGCGTTCTGTATATTTGAGTCCATGAAGGAGTAATAGATCCCGTTTATACGCAATGCTCCCTGTCCATATCCGCAAGCTTTTGTCCACAAAAATATGAGTCAGCCCTTCACTGCCTGTGATGTCACTATAATCGGAAGAGTAACTCAAAGTAGTGACTCCATCCTCTGAAACATGGCTATATCCCCAGCAAATAATCTCGGGGGCTGATACTTGAGTATGGGTATGAATAGTTCGGACTAAGTCAGTAGAGATATAATCATCTCCATCCAGAAACAACACATATTTCCCTGTGGCTTCTGCTAAGCCTCTATTTCTAGCCGCGCTAACCCCCTGATTTTCTGTTCGAATGACTTTGCAAGAAAAATCGGGGTAAAGGGAGAGGATATTATCTATCACGTTGTAGGTGTTATCCGTTGATCCGTCATCTACGATAATGACTTCGAAATGTTGTTCACTTTGGGTAAGGAGCGAATTAAACATAGGGGTTATATAATGCTCAATATTGTATACAGGGACCACAATGCTTAAATTCATGTGCTGGCTCCTTTCCTTAGTAGAACTGGATAAATAGCTATCTTAAGCTTACCCTTCGTATCAAAAGATTGTATATACTACTTTAGTTTACTTATTGCTACCTCTATTTCGTTGTAACATCACGTGAATAATAATTATTACAGTATGTAAAATGACAATCATATCGATTGGTATAACATATATAGAAAGCCATAAAATCATGAACGCTCGAAGCGGAGGGACCTACAATGCAGCTGCAAAAAATATTCGTAAACGGTGAGAGATTAAAGCATACGATTGAAGCATTTGCGGATTATGGGCGTACAGATAACAATGGCGTGACCCGGTTATCGCTGACTGAAGAGGATCTTAAGGTTCGGTATTATTTTCGATCCTGTTGTGAAGAATTGGGGATGTCTGTGAAGGTGGACGATATGGGCACGATGTACGCGACGCTTGCAGGTGTCGAGTCTGGTCCTCCTATTGTGATAGGTTCGCATATGGATACGGTGAAAAAAGGCGGCAGATTCGATGGCGTACTAGGCGTGATCGCTGGATTAGAAGTGGTGCGCACACTCGTAGATCACGGGATAAAACCGAAGCTACCGGTGACCATTATGAATTTCACAAATGAAGAAGGCGCTCGCTTTGAACCTTCGATGATGGCCTCTGGTGTGCTGGCCGGTAAGTTCGATAAGGTGGAAATGTTGAATAAAAAAGATCCGAAGGGGATTACCTTTGGCGAAGCACTGGAGAAGAGCGGATATCAGGGAGAAACGAGCAATCGTATTACCGAAGCTGCTGCTTATTTAGAGCTTCATATCGAGCAAGGTCCCGTGCTAGAACAAGAAGAACTGTCGATTGGTCTGGTGGACTGTGTAGTTGGCATGGCTTGTTACGAGATTGAAGTGACGGGTGAATCGGACCACGCGGGCACAACGCCTATGGCGATGCGCAAGGATGCCTTGTTCGCTGCCACGGATCTGATCACGGCGCTGCGAAGCAAGCTGAGTGTGCTCGACTCCGAGTTGGTGTATACCATGGGCAGAATGAACGTGCTACCTAATATTCATACCGTTATTCCTAATAAAGTGATCTTCACCATTGAGGCTAGACATAAAGAGATGGAGATTGTTGGCGAGGTGGAAGAGATTATCCATGGTTTGCCGGAGAGGCTGCTGGACTGCGAAGTGAGTAAGACCAAGCTTTGGGGCAGAGAGACCGTCTGGTTTGACCGGGGGGTATGTGATTTAGTGGAGCAAGCGACACAAGCCTTGGGTTATTCTAATCGGAAGATCGCAAGTGGCGCAGGGCATGATGCTCAGTTCGTAGCCAGCTTTCTGCCATCCGCGATGGTGTTTGTACCTAGTGTGAAGGGAAAAAGTCATTGTGAAGAGGAGTTTACCTCCTATGAAGACTGTGAAAAAGGGGTAAATGTAATCCTAGAAACGGTGTTGTTATTACTGTCAAAGTAATATGTGTCACTAAACATAACATTCCATTATGGTAGTAGTGCTTTAATTTCATACAAAATCGTCAAAAAGACACTCTAAGCAGTGTCTTTTTTTATGAGATAATGATTAGGGTTGTGTTGGGTACCAAATGAATCTGAAGTTGATGGGCGGTTTAAGACGAATCCATTGTGTAAAAACACAATGATGATAGATAATATTTTAATTTTTTACCAAAATGGGAATACTAAACGTATGTTATCATTCTTTACATAAGGGATCTACATTAGACGGGAGAGATGAATGATGATTATCGGAGTGCCTAAAGAAATTAAAAATAATGAGAATCGTGTAGCCATAACGCCTGCGGGTGTAGTTAGCCTTATTAAAGAAGGACATCAAGTGTTAGTGGAAGCCGGGGCTGGTGTGGGAAGCGGATTTCCGAATGAAGAGTATGCTTCTGCCGGAGCAAGGTTGGTTCAGGATGCAGCTACGGTCTGGAACTCTGCCGAAATGGTGATGAAAGTGAAAGAACCGCTGGAAAGCGAGTACCCCTATTTCCGTCCAGGCCTTATCTTGTTCACATATTTGCATCTTGCACCTGAGCCTTCTCTGGCCGCTGCTCTTAAGGACAATGGTGTCTTTGCTATCGGATATGAGACGGTTGTTCATGAACGTACCTTGCCGCTATTAACACCGATGAGTGAAGTAGCGGGCCGGATGTCTGTTCAACTTGGTGCTCAGTTCTTGCAAAAAAACTATGGCGGACAAGGAATTCTTCTCTCCGGTGTTCCCGGGGTTAGTCGCGGGAAAGTTAGCATTATCGGCGGTGGCGTAGTAGGTACCAATGCTGCGAAAATGGCGATCGGATTGGGAGCTGATGTTACGATTGTTGACCTCAGTGCAGAAAGATTACGTCAATTAGATGATATTTTTGGGGCACAGATCAATACACTGATCTCGAACCCTTACAATATTGCCAAAGTGGTAGCTGAGGCAGATCTGTTGGTTGGTGCGGTGTTGATTCCGGGTGCAAAAGCACCGAAGCTGGTTACAGAAGAAATGGTCAAGACTATGAAGCCGGGGTCAGTGATTGTTGATGTGGCCATTGACCAAGGTGGTATCGTAGAGACGATTGACAGAGTGACAACACATGATAACCCTGTATTTATCAAGCACGGCGTACTGCATTATTCTGTTGCTAATATGCCGGGTGCTGTTGCCAAAACTTCGACGATTGCTTTAACCAATGTTACCGTTCCATACGCCCTGCAAATTGCCAATAAAGGCGTGATCAAGGCGATTCAGGAAAATGCCGGCCTAAGAAGCGGTGTAAATATCGCTAATGGAAAAATTACCTGCCAAGCCGTAGCTGAAGCACTTGGAGAGAAAAATTTTACGGTAGAACAAGCGATGGAGCAGACGTTCACGATGAGCTAAATAGATGCGTTCCAAATGAGTAATAATATTTGGAAACCGACAAACAGCAAATTCCCGCTATGGGAGTTTGCTGTTTGTCGGTTCTGGGGGAATACACCTGGCTAGCTTCTGTTTCGAAGTGGGGAGATCTGGTAGAAGTTTGCTGATGCAATTTAGGAGTTGGTTTTACCTCGTAAAGAGGTGGATTAGACCGGGTGGTTTTTTGCTGGTGAGCTGTTAAGTAACTAGATTGTATTGTCTGTGACTAGGTACAGTGGTTGTTGCTAAAGCGGTGATAAAGGTGGATAGACTACATAGAAGTTGGTTAGAATTCGATCCAAAACAGCTAGTTTCTGCTGTGCCGTAGCCTGATTTGGCAAGTTACAGCTTGATTAGTTAGTATTTGTTTTTTTGTTACGGTGAGAGATTTGTTGAAGATGATTTTTAGGGAAATCCTCCCTAAAAATTACGCGAAAATGGCTTAAAACGCTATAATTAGGGAATTTCTCCCTAAAAATACGAAGAATATGCCCAATAATAACCTGATCGGTTGAATATTAGGGAGTTTTTCCCTGATTAGTAGTAAACCAAGCCTAAAATACAGAATTTTAGGGAGGAATTCCCTAAAAACTCTAAAGGGGCTCTCTCAAGTAGCGGTTTATGTGCTGTCGCGCCACTCCGTCACACCGTAACCCGCATCAACGTAGCCGGCAACTCCGTACCATGCAAACCCGCAACCCTGTAACCAACGTAATCCGTAACTCAGCAACTCCGCTCTCACGGAAATCTATAACCTCGTAACTCCTCCACCCGGCGATCTCAAGGCCTGCCATCTCGCCCCCATCCCATTATCTTATAGTCAGCTACGAGCACGCATACTATAATAAAATCACTCTAGAATGCAAGGATCGGCTATTTTTTTAGGCAGGGGTGGGGCTAGTGACGGATAAGGATCCATTGTTTGATCGTTTCTTCGATAGTATGGAATCGTTGGCGGATGCGATTAGTGAATCTCTTCAATCTCAAGTTACGATTGAGGATAGCAATCACCATGTGATCGGATACAGCTCCCATCAATTTGAGAGTGACTCTGCGAGAATTTCAACTATTATCGGAAAGCGCGTACCTAACGCTGTCATTATTGGCTTGCGCAAGAAGGGGATTATGCAGCAGCTTGAGCACGCTATACGTCCGATCCGGATTCCTGCGGTCATGGAAGTAGGACTTGGTCCCCGACTCGCTATTTGTATCAAACATCAGAAGGAAATTCTCGGGTACATATGGGTAGTGGATGCAGGCAATCTAGTTGAAGGGCACGCGGAGAATATTGTAGAGAAAGCGGCGGCCATCGTTGGTCGTTATATATTGAAGCAACGGGGTTGGAAGACGAAGCAGGAGAAGACTCAGGAGGATTTTTTCTGGAAGCTGCTTACCTCCCACTATGACAATGAAGCGAATATCAAGCAGGATGCAGAAGTTTGGTCGATTCTTTTGCCGGAAAAATATTATATTAGCGTGTTTGAGAGTGACAAAATTATCAATGATCATTTCATACTTCGGTTTCGGCAAACTATGGCGTCTTATCCGGGGCTGCAATTATTGTTTCTGACGGCGGAGCACAATCGGTTGATTATATTGTTTTCATTCAGCTTTCGCATGGAAGGAACGGGTGGGCTGTTTTCGTTCATGCATAAAATTATCGAGGATATGCGTAAAAGTGAGAGCTGTATGCTAGCTGCGGGCTGTAGTCTGGATTACACCGAATATATGTCGGCGGCTATTGCGTATTGGGAAGCGGGATCCATTCTGGAGATCAAGAAGCTGCTGCCTTTTCATGGCCGGGAGTTACTATTGTATGAGGATATTGGATTTTGGGCGTATATTCCGGCTATGCTGGAGCAAAAGCGCAGTCGAACCCGCAAAAGTCCTCTGCTCTATCCACTTAAAGAGCATGATCGTGAGCATAAAAGTGATTTTCTAAAAACGATCGCCGTTTATTTATCGCTGAATGGAAACCTGAAGGAATCGGCTGCTTTTTTACATATTCATACCAACACATTGCTGTATAGATTAAATCGCATAGCAGAGATTACAGGTAAAAGCTTGAAGGATACTGGATACCGTACTTCTATTTATTTGGATATTTTGACGGAAGAGACCAGGCAGCTCAATCAGTGGTTTATTGAGGCACGGGAATAAAATGAATTAAGCACCAACTGGGCAGTGAACACGTACAATAACCTATATTTAGAACCTATAACATTGGAGGGACTAAGCATGGTGAAGGAAGTTCGTTCACCCGATGCCCTTGACTTTGAACGGAAAATGAGAGAAAGCATCGTGGATTCGGCCGAAGGTTTAAATAATAGTGGAGCGGATTTTGCAACATTTGATGAGTCACGCGGTAATCCGCAATTTTGGACGCGTACAGATATCGGAGGACTTCAGCTGAATGCTGGCGTGGCACCTACGGTTGGGGTTAAAGACATTTTTCGGAACGGACATTTATATGCCTTCGAATGCGCGACAGCGATGGTCATTGTTATGTACAGGGCGACAATTGAAGCTATAGGTGAAGAAGCTTTTAATAGGTATTTTAAGGATTTGTTCTTATGGGATTGGAATTACGACGAGAATCTACGCTTAGTTACGAATTATAATAAGGATCAGATGCTTCGGGGAGATGTTGTGTATTTCAGGAATCCAGATCATGCCCCTAGCAAGCCGGAATGGCAGGGTGAGAATGCTGTTAAGCTTGAAGAAGACCTGTTTTATGGCCACGGCATTGGGATAACCACTGCAGAAATTATCATAGACTCTCTTAATGAGGAAAGAGTGCCCGGAAGTAATGTTTCAGCTTTTCTTACGAATGAATCGATACATCCTGATTTTAATTATTTACAGAGATTATCTACAGAATCTGTCTTACCCATGGCGGAAAACAGAGGCTCCCAATACACTGTTTTTTCAAGAATAGGGGTTCGAAGCTACATTTATAAAATCTAGAATCTAAGAAAGCACCAAGAAAAGCAATCTTCCTGCAAAAAAATCCCGGACCTCCGATAAGGTCCGGGATTTGCTGTGTTCGATAACCTAAAGCTCTGTAAAATCGTTGCGGAATTTCTCAAAATCAGATTTTCTGCATTCCAGCGCAAGCCGTGTGCCTGTTTCTTCATAGCTTGTGGATTGAACATGGGCATGCTCGTTAAAATAAGAGACCACATTGCCGCGATCGAACGGAATCAAAATTTCACACTGAACATAATCCGTAAAAACATGGCTGCGAATCAGATCTGTAAGCTCAGCCATTCCACTATTTTGTTTCGCGGAGAGATAGATGTTGTCCCCTTCAATATGCGGGTAAGGCAAGTCTGTTAGGTCAGCCTTATTATAGGCATAGATCGTCGGAATCTGATCAGCGCCGAGTGCTTTTAATGTCTCATCCGTGACGGCCATATGCTGCTGATGCTGTGGATCGGAAATATCGACTACGTGAATCAATAAGTCAGCTTCGGTCACCTCTTCGAGCGTGGAGCGGAAGGCTTTGACTAGATGATGGGGAAGCTGGCTGACGAATCCAACGGTATCCGTTAATAAAAAGGTTTTGTGATCCGGTAGCTCAATGCTCCGAACGGATGTCTCCAGCGTAGCAAATAACATATCTTTGGCGAACACTTGCTTATTAGAGCCTGGATGAAACGTCTCCACCATCACATTCATTAAGCTGGACTTGCCGGTATTTGTGTAGCCAACGAGACAGACAACCGGAACTTCATTCTTATGCCGCTGCTTCCGCTGAATTTGGCGTCTTGCCACTTGCTGTTGAAGCTCAACTTGTAACGCTGTAATCCGTTCTTCAATTCTTCTGCGATCCAGCTCCAGCTTCGTTTCACCAGCGCCTCTGTTCTTCAGCCCAGCACCACCGCCTTGTCTGCCAAGGGACTCCCGGAGTCCTGTTAATCGAGGCAACATATATTGTAGCTTGGCTACTTCTACTTGCAGCTGTGCTTCTTTGGTCTTCGCTCTTTCTGCGAAAATATTCAGAATTAGAATCGTCCGATCAATGACCTGACGATCCAAAGAAGACTCTAAATTGCGAATCTGTGATGGGGATAGCTCATCGTTAAAAATAACAATAGGAGCATCATGCGCTTCCAGAAGCGCTGATAATTCCTGGATTTTGCCTGTGCCGATATAGTGGGAAGGGTTGATCCGGCTTGCCTTTTGACTAAGTTCTCCGACAACCTCCAGGTCACAGGCGGCAGCCAAATTGCGCAGCTCCTCCATGGAATAGGCAAAGTTTGTTTCGTTTTGAAGCTGGACACCGACTATAATAGCTTTTTCTCGTAGTTGTTCCATATATTAATCATCCTCCAGTAGTAAAAAGTAAACGCAAAAAAACACAGGCCATCTGCCTGTGCTTACGGTTCGTTAGAGGACGTCAGAACAAATGTGTAAGGAGAAATCTCCATTACCACATTCGGGTCATCCATAGATATATCGAATTAAACAACGGCTGGGGCGTAGGGAAATGATAACTTAATCCCTTACGAGCAGCAGTTGGTTTATTGGCTTCTATGGAGTTAAATGGGTAGACCTATCCTGAGTCCTCTGCACATGGGCAGAGCTTTAGCGCTATTCAATTAGCCGCGCAAAGTTCTAACTCGGATAAAGTCTATCACACGTAACCCTCCGTTCATAAAAAGTTAAGTCGAGTTTACCATATCCTTTATTTGGTGGCAAATCTGTATTTTATGCTCGGTGAAGCACTTCTCTATTTTAATATCATCCAAGAATTCTAAAAAAAGATTGCATACCATATATATATAATTTGATATGAATAGGAGGTGTGAAGACATTGCCTGTCCTCTCTACAAACACCATCATTAATTTACCTGTCGACGGTACTCGTCCAATAGATCATGTTGTGATTAAAGTAGTTAACAATGGATTAGCTGGCGCGGCTTGTTATTTAACGGGTTTATCCAATAGTGCAAGTCCTCAGACAGTCTTTATTGAAGAATTATTTGAGCTGCAATATCGGGAAACGTTAAGCAGGACCTACGCTATTGTAGAGGAATTATTTCAATTTAATTTTGTATATTCACAGGAACAAATGAAGATTCAGATTTTTCTTGTGGATGTTAACGGTGTCTGGACGGATGTTAATCTGGAAGTGTTTCAAGTAAGCCGTATAACCTCGGAAATACGTGATAACGTATCCGTTACATCGACTGACTTTGCAGCGATCAGCTTTATGAGGAGCCCTGCCTTTACTCTTCCACAAGGTCTTGCGGCTGAAATCAGACCGGCAGCTTTAGATGTTCTGTCCAAAAGACCTGTGCGTTATATAGTCGTTGCAGGCGGGACACTGGATGGGACATTCGAGAATTTTCCTACACCAACTACGAATATTCCTGTTACGGATACGGCACTGCTAGTGAATTACACCTGCACTTCAGTCACTGGTGGAAAGGTTATTATGCAAGGTACAGGATCAGGGATCTCTGGTGCGTATGCGAATTTGGCCGTTAATTTGCTTAATGAGCGACTCTCTTACGAGCTTCAACATGAGCCAGTGACTTTGGTAGTTAACTCACTCTCAGGTGATGATGATCTTGCAGTCACCTTTAAAATGTCTGAGCAATGGTGAGCGCTCAATAATCTAGTGCTGAAGATAAATTCGGGTGATTGAAAAAAGGAACATCCGCGTAGATGCGAATGTTCCTTTTGATAGCGTTGCAAGCGGTAGGTTTAATCTGTTAAGCCTCGCCGCAATGTAAATAGGTCTTTCAAAGCTTCAGTAGACAGCTCGGTAATCCAGCCTTCGGAGCTGGAGATGACATTATCACTTAGCTGCTGCTTACTCTCCAGCATCTCATCAATCTTTTCTTCGAGCGTCCCGAGGGCGATGAATTTATGCACCTGCACATCACGTGTCTGGCCCATCCGATAAGCACGGTCTGTCGCCTGATTCTCAACGGCTGGATTCCACCAGCGATCGAAATGGAATACGTGGTTGGCTGCAGTTAAGTTCAGACCGACACCTCCAGCTTTGAGTGAAAGGATGAACACATTCGGCTGATCAGACGGTGACACCTCTGGACGTCTGGCCCTTTCGTCCGCAGAAGGGGCGGGCGTCTGAAATTGCTCAATCATTCGGTCACGCGCCTGTTTGGAGGTGCTTCCGTTCAAATAAAGGACAGGCTCTCCCAGCTCCTGCTGTAGAACAGCTTGAAGCATTTTCCCCATCCCTACATATTGCGTAAAGATGAGACAGCGCTCATCCTCTTCACGTAGCTCCTTCACCATATCCAGCAGTCTTTCGAGTTTAGAGGAACGGTTAATGAGTTGACTAGTGTCCAGCTTGTTGTCTGAATCAGTTTCAGGGAGGGCTTCCTTGGTCACGAGCATCGGGTGATCACACAGCTGTTTAAGTCCGGTTAAAGCTCCAAGGATGGCACCTTTGCGCTCGATACCTTCCAGCTTCTGCATACGGTCGAGCAGTCCGTTTACGGTCTGATCATAGAGCGCAGCTTGTTCAGCTGTCAGATGAACATAAGTCTTCATCTCATTTTTATCGGGTAGATCGAGCTGGATATTAGGATCCTTTTTCTTGCGGCGAAGCATGAACGGCTTCACGAGATTCTGTAGGTCCGCCGTACGCTTCTCGTCACGTTCCTTCTCAATGGCATTACTGAACCGGTCGTTAAAGGCTTTGGCGGTGCCCAGATAACCTGGGGTTATAAAATCATAAATGGACCAGAGCTCCGATAATCTGTTCTCTATAGGTGTTCCTGTTAGCGCAATCCGGTGTAAAGCCGGGAAGCTGCGCACAGCTACCGACTGCTTCGTTTGAGCATTCTTGATGTTCTGTGCTTCATCGAGGCAAATCGCCGCCCAAGTGAATTCCTTTAGCAATTCCTGATCAAGGGCCGCAGTCGCATAAGAGGTAAGTACCACGTCCGCTTGCGAAGCAGCGCCATAGAAGAATCCTGCATCCAGACGGCGACTTCCGTAGTGAAGCATCACATTCAGAGAAGGCGCGAAGCGCTGCAATTCCTTCTGCCAGTTACCAAGTACAGAGGTAGGGCAGATGATTAGAGCAGGCCAGCCAGGCGGGTCGGTCTGGCGACGAGATGAGCTAGGATCGGTATTTTCTTTGATATGAAGTAAATATGCGATGAGTTGGACGGTCTTGCCAAGCCCCATATCATCGGCTAGACAAGCCCCCAAACCGAATTGACGCAGGAAAGTCAGCCAAGCATATCCTTCGTGTTGATAGGTGCGTAGCTCTGCCTGGAGTCCTGCGGGCACTGGAGGCTTCGGCCACTGTGAGCGTTGGCCCAGCTGACCAATGAGGCTGATCAAATGCTCGTTTAGCTCTACCTCGAGCCGCAGGCGCGCCGCATCCTCTTGAAGCTGCTCTTCTGTAGCCTCAGCCTCAGCTTCCTCACTCGCTTGCAGCAAATGAAGCTGAAGCACATCTTGGAAAGACAAGCCTTGTGACTTATCCATTCCAGCCATGGCTCTTTGGATTTGTGCCAGCAGCGCGGGATC
The DNA here is from genome assembly GCF_041956825.1 of Paenibacillus sp. RS8. Lineage (NCBI taxonomy): Bacteria > Bacillati > Bacillota > Bacilli > Caryophanales > Paenibacillaceae > Paenibacillus > Paenibacillus sp. RS8. The sequence continues at coordinate 1,860,965 of NZ_CP168131.1, forward strand.
GAGCGAGACCCATTTGCCTTTGAAGCGCACGAGTCGTTCACCTCTTGCGACTAGCTCGGCAAATTCAGCTTCGGTGAGGTCGACGTCGCCGATGGAGATTCGCCAATCGAAATCGATGATCGAATCGAGGCCGAACAGCGACTCGCCGCCGCTGCGTTTGTCCTCGCCGGAGCTGATCTTGGCGCGGAGGCGTGGTTTTTTCCGGCTGGCGGCTTCCCACCACGCCGGCAGCAGCACCTGCCAGCCTGCTTCCAGCAGCCGCTGGCTCTCGACCGTCAAGAACCGCCAAGCGATGGCATCGCTGAGCGGTTCGGCCAGTACGTCGCCGCCCGCCGCGAAGCGCTCGGGCGGCAGACTGCCGCGGAGGCGCTCCAGCCATCCCGCGGCGCGTTCGTGCACGTGGGCCGACCATGCTGTCGGCCACAAGCCGTGCGGCTCGCCGTCATCGGCGAGCCTGATGGGAACAAGCGCGGATTCATCGCGCTTGTCCTGGAGGATCAGCTGTAGCCGCCAAGGGGATTCATCCCCCTCCGGCTCCAGCAGCTGAAGTGCGGGCCGGAAAGGCGCGGTATCCGCCTTCCAGCCAATGGCGATAAGCCATGCAGCGGTATCCATGCCCGCTGCAAGGGCCCCGCTTCTATCGAATAGAAGCGGGAACTCGCTCCGGAGGTCGCCTGCTGCGGCCTCCGTGCTGTAGTACCTCTGCGATACGGCGGCGGAGAACGCCGCGCGTAGCCCGCGGCTAAATTCGCTGCCGCCATTTAGCGCCTCAAGGGCACCCTTGGCAGTGTCATTCTCCACTGCCACCTGCGCAAGAGCTCCCTCATCCCAAGTCCATTGCAACCTCCCGGTGCGGTAAGCGGAGATATCGGGAATATACTGTTTGTTCTCCAAACATATAGCCAAAAGTGGTGCAAGTTCAGTCAGATGAGCCGCCTCGCCCTCCCAGTTCCATTCGATATGCGACAGCAGCTTCTGCTCTGCAAAGAAGGGGATGACCTGCTCCGCAGGAAGAATTACTAGCTCTACACCTTCACCGGCCGGTTGAACCGTTAACTCCGTACCATAAAAAGACGCCTCATGCCAGGCGAATAGCCGCTGCTTAAGCTGCAAACCGGGCACCAGATCTTCTCTTTCATTCATTCCATATAGTAAAGCGTCGCCATACTGGCTTAATGCAAGCTGGATGGTCAGCGTGCGCAAATGCATGTTCATGGTATTAGCTTTCCTTTCCGAAGCTCCTCTTGCAGCGCACGAAGTCTGCTGTGCCTAGTGGTGAAGGCAATAAGGAACTCTTCCCACCGTTCTTCTTGTTTCATTTTTTTATACAGCTTGGATAATCGCTTCAAAAGTTTTACAGCTGCTTTGTAGCTATGTCTATTTTTATCCAGCACAAATCTTTCAGCGGCCTGATGATAGAAGGGGAGTAGAACCTCGGGTGCATTTTTCTCCATAGGCTGGAGGTCTGTAACACGAAATTCAGAAGGCTGTTTACCGATGGACAGTTGATAATCCATCCATATATGCCATTTTTCATAGGTAATTAGCTTCTCTTCGTATACTTCGCCAGAGATAGGTAGCATAGTGGCTAATGTATTCCACATCTTCGGTTCAGCTTCAGGAAGGTGGCGAACAGCCTCTTCCCAGCTATTCGAATAGTTATTCAAATTATAGAGTCTGCTGCTTAGCAGTGGACCGATCTGAACAAGCCAACTCACCAAGCGTGACCACTCACCTGCATCCAGAAGCGGGGAGGTGAAGCTCATAAGCTCATCGGGATGGAGACCCGGGCGCTCGGCAGCCTTATTCAGCAATTCCCAAGCTTGTGGGTCCTTCTTCAGATAAAAATACATGCGGCTTTGGGCCAACAGCCAGGCATGCCGTGACAGGGAAGCGCCTAATTCACCTTCTGCTTGCTGAAGCTGTTTGATTTCATCTAGATAAAGCTTAGTTCCACCCGTATTCGGGTAGATCCAGTTTCTCCACAGCAAGTCATAGCAAAGTGAAAAAGAGGGCTGATCCCGTAAGCGATCACGCGACTCCGTCAACATCTCACGCCGTAAGTAGGCGAGCGTATTGATGATATGCGGCCATAGGTCGTATTCTTGCTCTTGCTCGGGAGACAGCGGGAGTGTGCTTTTTAACAAACGGGTGATGGCTTCCTGTAGTTCTGAGACCGCTACTTGCGTGTAATATCCGAGTGATGCAGTGAAGGCGACCTGACCCGGTAGATTGGCGGAAGGCTTAGCTAGCTTTTCTAAAAGAAAAAGATGGGCATGCAGAGCGAATAGCTTGTCCAATTCCGGAGATAACTTCGGCTTGGATTTAGTAATGGAAGATAACGCACGATCCACATATTCAGGATTCCGAGTGGTATGTGCCAGAGGGGTAATGCAGATTGCAAAATACTCTCGCCACTCCGTGAGGCCTCCCTCAGCGATCCGGCTGGCATGCTCTTTTAGCTGTTGCTGGTGCTTTCCATCTGCTCCGATAGGGGAGCTACTCGATGTTTTTGGGAGAAAGGACGCAGCCTTGGCGTTAGCTAGAACTTGTACAGATCTATTCTGTTGTTCGGCAAAACTAAGCAGTACGGCAGCCATATGCTTACAATGACCTGAAACAGGGCAGTTGCAATGACACCGAGTGAAGCTGTCCAGATCAATCGTAACGCGGTAATCCTCTCTACCTTCAACAAGTGCATTGATCTTAGATGGCTCCGTCATAGTGAACGAACGAATCCGGCTTTGCTTATAATATTGGAACCCCCGTTTGAGGGTAAGGTCATCGAAATAATAGGCGACATTCTGGATGAGCTTACTCCACTGCGTATCATCCATAGTATAGGTTGGTTGCATACAATTGGTCTCCCGTAATAAAAATGTTCGTTATTTGAATTTCATTATATCATTTCTTTTTGAGTAGGATGTTTTGGGGTTGTAATGAATGCGAAGTTGCTGGCTTGTATGGAACCTAAGCTCTAAACATATACTAATCGTACTGCATTTTGAAATATAAGAACGTAAGAGTTTCAATGATTCTTATATTTTGGCAGAAACGATTATCATCTCTGAGAGGACGCCGAAGGCGGTTCTTTTTAGATAGGGGGTAATGGTTGATTTTATGTAAATCAAACAAAGGTCAAAAAAGGTCAAATCATTAAATATGTTTAAATTTGTAGCATTAAATCAGCTGATTTGCCTGAATTTGACCGAAAATTGGCTTAAATCGATTTTGTTATTCCTCTGGCAGGGGACTATAATAAGGTCATAGGTCAAATAAAGTCAAAGTCAATGAGAGGAGAATGGATAATGTTTGATTTGGTTCCTTTTGGTAAACGTAGAGATGATGCTTTTGGTATGCTGGCTAAGTCTTTGAATGATGTTTTTAACGATGATTTTTTTGCTCCGATCAAGAGCTCAACGATGTCCTTTAGAACGGATATTCGCGAGAGTGACCAGGCTTACCTGATTGAAGCTGAACTTCCTGGCTTTAAAAAAGAAGAAATCGATATTGATTATGCCAGCCCCTACTTGACGATTAAAGCGGTGCGGAAGGAAGAGAATGCCGAGGAGAACAAGGATCATCAAATTGTACGCAGAGAACGTCGATATGGTGAATATGTTCGCAGATTCTATGTTCAGGACATTGCAGAAGAAGAGATCCGCGCGTCTTTGAAAGACGGATTACTGAAGCTGGAAGTTCCAAAACGGCAAAAGCCGCAAGGAAAACGCATTGAAATTCAAGACGGAGATTCTAGCGGTTCGCAGTCTGAATAAGCATAATTTAGGCGGAATTAGTTTCCGCTTAACATCTTAGAGATTGGCAGCGGGCTTTTGATATAGTGTTATGAATAAAAGGCGCATTGTAGTGGAGGATTCCGGCTATGGTGCGTCTTTTCTCGGAATGGAATGATAAGTTAAGTTACAGGTAATAAAGCAATGAAAGGAGGAATCCGAGTGGCTAACAACAACTATTATGATGCTTTGGGTGTGAGCAAAACAGCAACCAAACAGGAAATTAAAAAGGCTTATCAAAAGCTCGCCAAGAAGTGGCATCCCGATGTGAACAAAGCTCCTGAGGCAGAGGCCAAATTCAAAGAAGCGGCTGAAGCCTATGAAGTGCTTGGTAATGAGGAGAGACGAAAGCTTTATGATGAGGAGCTGCTTTATGGGGCTCAGCGTGGTAGAGCGGGTGGAGGTGCTTCGAGCGGGGCCTCTTCGTGGGATTCGAACTTTGGTGGAAGCTGGAGCGGCGGAACTTATTCTACAGGGGGCTCTGGCATTTCGGAGGAAGATTTGTTTGGAATGTTTTTTGGGAATCGGGGCTCGGCGGATCGAGCTGGCTTTGATTTCTTTTCTAGTAGTGGTAGTGGCCGTTCGAGCAGCAATCCATGGGGTGAGGCGCACAGTACGACGCAGGCGCAGCTGGATATTACGTTGGAGCAGGCTTATAAAGGAGCAACTGTACGAGTACAGATTGGTGATAAAACTGTGGATGTTCATGTTCCGCCGAGATCTAGTGAAGGTACGATTTTAAAAATCGCAGGGAACGCTCAAAGTGGCATAGCTCCAGGCGGCGATATACTGCTGGCACTTCATATTCTTCCTCATGATATTTACGAGGTTCGAAATGGCGACTTATGCGGCGTAGTTGAAGTTGCTCCATGGCAAGCGGTATTGGGCGGAGAGGTGAAGGTTCCACTACCTGGCGGCGGTGCTGTGAAGTTGAAGATTCCTGCAGGAATTCAGAGCGGCAAAACGCTGCGCATCCCAGGCAAAGGTTTGAAGCGTGAAAATGGTACGAATGGTGATATTTTATTTGGTATTGAGATTATTATTCCTGAGACAACCAGCGAAGCGGAAAAGAACTTGTACCGTAAACTGGCTGAATCCAGCCGATTCGAGGCCAGAGCTAAACGCCAAAGCACCGGTGCGCAGCGCCAAAAGTCTAAAGTGGGTAATTAATAGATAGGTAGAGGTAGAATTGGTGAATATGGTGAATGGAATGCTAGCTGTAGGATAGTAACTTGATTTAGAAACTAACTATAGAAGAGACCTGTGAGGAGTGTCGGGAAAAAGGAAGGCTAAAGTGTGGTGAAGTGTGCTAAATGCGGCTTAATGAGTGAAAAGAGGTACAAAAATACCCCAAAATGCGCTGAATGCGGCGCACCAAATTAACTTATACCGGCTAAAACGGCCGATCCTATATATCATTCTTAAATAGAAAGGTGAGAGAGCTATGGATTTCAATAAACTTACTCAAAAGCTGCAGGAAGCAGTGGCTGCGGCGCAGTCGCTTGCTTCAGACAGCGGACATCAGGAGATCGATAATCTCCATCTGCTAAAAGCATTACTCCAGCAGCAAGAAGGCTTGCTGCCAAGACTGCTGCAAAAGATGAATGTCCCCGTAGCTGAGATGCTGCGCAGCACGGATGAACTGCTTGGGCGTAAGCCGAGCATCAGCGGGTCAGGAGCAAGCACGGTGCGGCGTTATGCCTCGCAATCGCTGATCCATCTGCTGGAGCAGGCGGAGAAGGAAGCGGCGAAGATGCAGGATGAGTTTGTCTCTGTGGAGCATGCTGTGCTGGCCATGGTGTCGGATTCGAGCAGGGACAATCGTGAGCTGCGTGATCTTTTTGTCAGTCGTGGCCTAACACGCGAGAAGCTGATGTCTATACTTGCGGAGATTCGCGGGCATCAGCGTGTAACGAGTCGGGAGCCAGAGGCTACTTATGAGGTGCTGGAGAAATACGGACGTGATCTGGTAGCAGAGGTTCGTGCAGGCAAGATCGATCCAGTCATCGGGCGTGACGCAGAAATACGCCGCGTGATCCGAATTCTGTCCCGTAAAACGAAGAATAACCCTGTTCTCATCGGTGAGCCAGGTGTAGGGAAAACGGCAATTGTAGAAGGCTTGGCTCACCGGATTGTACGCAAAGACGTACCGGAGGGTCTGAAGGATAAGACGATTTTCTCGCTGGATATGAGTTCCCTCGTAGCAGGCGCGAAGTTCCGTGGTGAATTCGAGGAACGCTTGCAGGCGGTGCTTAGGGAAGTTCGTGAAAGTAACGGCCGAATTATTCTTTTTATTGATGAGCTGCACACGATTGTAGGCGCAGGTAAAACTGAAGGCTCGATGGATGCTGGCAATATGCTGAAGCCGATGCTGGCTCGGGGTGAGCTGCACTGTATCGGTGCCACAACGCTCGATGAATACCGCAAGTATATTGAGAAGGACCCTGCGCTGGAGCGCCGTTTCCAACAGGTGCTGGTCAGCGAACCGGATGTAGAAGATACGATCTCCATTCTACGCGGTCTGAAGGAACGGTTCGAAGTCCATCATGGAGTCAAAATCCATGACAGCGCCCTCGTCGCTGCAGGAGTTCTGTCTAACCGCTACATTACGGATCGTTTTTTGCCGGATAAAGCGATCGACTTAGTGGACGAAGCTTGCGCCATGATCCGTACAGAGATTGACTCTATGCCGGGTGAGATGGATGAAGTAACCCGTCGTCTGATGCAGATGGAGATTGAAGAAGCAGCACTTAAAAAGGAAACCGATGACGCCAGCAAACGCCGTCTGGAAATCTTACAACGTGAACTCGCCGATCTTAAGGAGAAGCAGCTTGGGATGACGGCGCGTTGGGAGAAGGAGAAGTCAGCGATTCAAGGCATCCGCGACCTCAAAAAACGGCTGGAGCAAGCCCGGAAGGATTTGGTCGATGCGCAGGAGGAATATGATCTTAATAAATCTGCCGAACTGAGCTATGGAATTATTCCTGATCTGGAGCGGCAATTGAAAGCGGCTGAAGAAGCGGCTCAGCAGGATCAGGATACTAGATTATTGCGTGAAGCTGTAACCGAGGAGGAAATCGCAGATATTGTATCGCGCTGGACGGGCGTTCCAGTTAGCCGACTGGTTGAAGGCGAACGGGATAAGCTGCTGCGTCTGGAAGAAACGCTGCATGAACGTGTTGTGGGCCAAGATGAAGCTGTCAGCTTGGTGGCTGACGCCGTACTTCGGGCAAGAGCTGGGATCAAAGATCCAAATCGGCCGATCGGTTCCTTTCTGTTCCTCGGTCCGACTGGCGTAGGGAAGACGGAGTTGGCTAAATCACTCGCGGTCTCTCTCTTTGATCGCGAAGATGGCATGATCCGTATTGATATGTCGGAGTATATGGAGAAGCACAGTGTTTCTCGCCTGGTCGGAGCACCTCCGGGATATGTTGGATATGAGGAGGGAGGCCAACTAACAGAAGCGGTACGGCGACAGCCATATACAGTAGTGCTGCTCGATGAAGTGGAGAAGGCGCATCCTGATGTATTTAATATTCTACTGCAGCTGCTTGATGATGGGCGGCTGACCGATTCGCAGGGCCGGATGGTCGACTTCAAGAACACGATCATTATCATGACCTCAAATATCGGCTCACCACATCTGATTCAAGGCACCGATGAGAAGGGTCAGCTTACGGAGGCGGCTAAGGACAGAGTAATGAAGGAACTAAGTGGACATTTCCGTCCGGAGTTTCTGAACCGGGTTGATGATATTGTGATGTTCAAGCCTTTGACCCTGGGCGAGATCGAGAAGATCGTGGACAAACTGGTAGACGGATTGCGTTTACGCCTTGCTGAACGGGAGATTGGTCTTCAATTAACTGAACCGGCGGTACGTTTTATCGCTAAGGAAGGTTTTGATCCAGTGTATGGTGCTAGACCGCTGAAACGCTTTATCCAGCGTAGTTTGGAGACCCGTGTGGCCCGTGCGATCATTGCTGGCGAAGCCGCAGAAGGTTCAGTGATTCAAGTAGATGAATCTGGCGGTGACCTGACAGTTACCATCATGAAGCCAGAAGGCGATGAACCACAGCGTGCTGAATAAGAGGTTCGTACGATGTAAAAATATAAGGCATCCACAAAGCCGTTAAGGTTTTGTGGACGCCCTTTTTTTTAGTACACTCACTCCACCCAAGGTATTAAATGGGGGTGTTCATCCAGAATGGACAGGTATTGCTCCTTCCAGCCGTATTGGCCATCGGGATCAAGGAGCATGTAACGCAGATATTTTTCTAAACGGAATTCTGCCTTCGACCAACCTAAATGCTTGAGTCGTAAGTTGCTTAGCTGGTGGGGAAGCTCGAAAATATTTTCCGGAAATCGCCCACAGTGCTGTGGGGATTCATTCCATACATAGTTGAAGTCTTCTTTATAGCGAAGCAAAAAAGGACGGTAATTCAAATGAGAGCGCCAGTAAATATCTTCTCTGTAATGGGTGGCGTTCCATAAATCGTAGAGACGGAAGCAGAATAGATCGACCTCGTCAGCGTACAGTAACGTTTCAATATTTGCAGCAAAACTGGGTTCAAAGATTTCGTCTGCATCCAGACTCAGAATCCACTCAGGATTCGTCTTCAGAACCTCTTCCCACTGCTGCTTTCGCAGCTCAATTTCATTGCTGAATTTGGATATGGTATTGTGCACGAGATGAACGGGAATGCCTTCAAGGGCTTCCAAACAGATAGCTGCTGAATTATCCGTGCTGCCATCATCAATAATGACGGCCTCATCGATGTATTTGCGATGCTCCTCCAGAACCTGTCGCAGAAAGCGTCCACTTTCATTTTTCACAACCATAGTGAGGGTTAGCTTGGGCCGCTTTTTGGCTAGAGGGATTGTTTCCTTGGAACTTTCATTGTCTGTATTGTCTGTAATGTCTGTATTGTCTGCATTGGTTAGATTGTCTGGTGTGGATGTCGGCTCTGTCGATATAGGCACATCATCCGCAGATAAATTGCTCTCTGCATCAGTGGAGTCAGCTTTGGTCTCCGTTGTTTCTTTGATAAAATCGTCAACTTTGCTCAAATCACTGTCTCTATACAAGTGTAGCGCCGGATAATGGGTGTCGACGAACAGGGGAATGCCAAGGGCTGCGGCACGAATGCAGAAATGGCGGTCTTCTCCCCAATATGAAATGTTGCGAATTTGATTGTAGCTAACCCCGGCTTTTATCGCATGCTGACTAATCAATGTACAAGCCCCGAGTCCACCCACTTCATAAATTCCGGGATTCCGCATCTTAGCTATGAATTCATGAAATCTGCGATTGATCTCCTCTGGTTGCAGTTTTTCGCCGGGCAGTAACTCCCATTGATTGTATTCGTCGTGCATCCATACCTGCGGCTGAAACATAGTTCCTGGCTGCCACTGCGTCCAGAATACCTCTGAAATAATATCCTTGTTCGTACCTATGAGATGTCTGAGGGTGTCGGGATGGAGAATGAGATCGGAGTCAATCAGAAATAAATAGTCATAATTCAGGGTCTGGGCACGGTTGATCATGAGATTCTTAAAGTTGGCTACTTTCCAGACTAAATCGGTACTCCAGAAGTGGGTAGTATCATTGCGAATATACGCATCATGAAAGCCGGAGCTCTGAAGATAAATATGATCACCCATGCTTTTGAATTCCTGGAGTAGCCGGGTTGATTCCTCATCATCATTATCATCTATCAGATGAAAATCCAGCTCAATATTGGCTACATTCAGACGAAGCAAGGAATTGAGAAATTCTTTTAAAACCGTAGGCTTCTGGTGGATCGGACTGCCGATCAATACACGAATCTTGGTTTCCGTCATTGCCGCCTCCTTGAGGGATGCCCCCTCTTTCCTTGGATGTATCCGTATGTTCTCAATATATTTACAGGGGAGCGGCAATAATCCTTATTTTTCAAAGTTCTGTAAAGTAAATGAGTGTTAGATATATTAATTCGTAACAATCTGCTGTACAATAACCGAATAATTAGATACAGATGCCAACATGAACCGCAGAGGATGAGAGCAATGGGTAAATCACCGCTAAAAGTACAGGAGTTAATCAATCGAATATTAGGCATGAATCCTAGTGCGGATGTGTTCTGGTATGATGCAAATGGTGGTAGAATTATCGATTTCCTCAATATTACATTAATGTGAAATGCTATCCATTGTAATTCCTAGTATTCCGATATACAATATAAAAAACACAAGCAACGCAGAATACAGATTACGGGGGAGAAACTTATGCGTAGAGGATTATCTGGAGTTATTACTTTGATTTTGTTAACATTTTTGATTAGTGCGTGCTCCGGAGGGAACACCGCCACTTCCACAAATACAAATCAAACACCTGCTACTAATGATGGAACGACAACAAGTACTGAGCCAAAAGATGGAGGCAACTTGATTATTGGGGTCGCTGCTGATCCTGTTATTCTCAATCCAAACTATGCGGGTGACCGTGTCAGTCTTACGATTGACCAAGCGCTCTATGCTCCACTGTTCCAAGTAAATGATGGTAAGAAGACCTTCTACTTGGCAGACAGCCTGACACTGTCAGAAGATAACCTGACTTATACTTTGAAGCTTAAAGATGGTCTTACATGGCATGACGGAGAAAAGCTTACTGCTGACGATGTCGTGTTCACGATTGATAGCATCCTCGATGAGAAACAAAACAGCATGTTGAGAGCAAACTTATTCATCGGTGATAAACCCGTTAAGGCAGTTAAGGTGGATGATCTGACCGTAGAGTTCAAGCTTCCGCAGGTCAGCCCAGCTTTTGAAGCTACACTAGTGCAAGTATTCCCGATTCCAAAGCATATTTTTGAGAATGAGACGGATCTAGAGAAAAGCACCAAGAATGCTGCTCCGGTCGGATCTGGCCCATTTAAATTTAAAGAATACAAACCAGGCGAATATGTTACACTCGAGAGATTTGATAACTATTTCGGCGGCAAGCCACATCTTGATTCCGTAACATACCGGATTGCTAAAGATACGAATGCTGCAAATCTCGCACTTCAGAACGGTGAGATCAATATTAAATATCTAGATCCACAGGATGTTGGTACGATTGAGGCCTCGAATAATTTCGAAATCCTTCCTTATAGTGAAGGTCGATTGTCCTACCTGTTGTTCAATGCGAACAGCGATAGAGGCGCTCTTGCTAAAAAAGAAGTTCGTCAAGCCTTGTCTCTAGCACTAAGTCGTGATGAAATCATTCAGGCTGCTTATACCTCTAACGAGTATGCAGACCCGGCGAAGTCATTCTTGACTCCGGATGCATTGTTCTATACTAATGATGTACCTTCTTTCGATAATGATGTGGAAAAAGCAAAAGAGCTTCTGCAATCGGCTGGGGTTAGCGATCTGAAATTGAGATTGATTGTATCGAGCGGTAATAAAGCTCAGGAAGCCATTTCACTATACGTGCAACAAAAGCTAAAGGCCATTGGCGCTGAAGTTGAACTGCAAAATATGGATGCCTCGGCATATGGTCAGAAGTTCAGCGATATGAACTCAACAGATTTTGAACTTGCGATTGCAGGTTATATTATGGGTTACGATCCTGATGCTTACAGAATTTTGTATACTTCTACTGCTGACTCCAACTACACGCATTATAATAATGCTGAGGTTGATAAGCTGTTCAATGAAGGTGCAGGAGAAGCAGATGTGACTAAACGTGGTGAGATCTACAAGAAGATCCAAGAGATCATTGCTGACGATGCACCAATTTATCCAATTGCTAATACTAAGACTATTGTAGCTGTCTCCAAGAACTACGGCGGTCTTGAAGAAGCAGTCTTGAAGCCTGTCGTTATTTTTGAAGATTTATCGAAAATCTACCTTAAATAAAAACGGGAAAAAGTAAGCTGGGTTATCCAGCTTACTTTTTTACCGATACAGAACTGGGAGAATAAAACGTATGAGACAACTTATCGTCCGAAGATTACTGCAAACCCTGCCGATGTTATTTTTTGTTTCGGTTGTGTGCTTTGCGATGATTAAGCTGGCTCCGGGGGATCCGGTCTTATCCTTCGTTACGCCGAATATGCACGCAGATGATATTGAGCGCATCCGGCATAACCTTGGGCTGGATAAGCCAGCCTACATTCAATATTTAATCTGGATTAAAGAAATACTGCAAGGGAATTTCGGTTATTCCCTAGTGAATCATCAGCCAGTATTGGATCAAATTCTTGAACGCCTACCTGCAACCGCCGGTTTAATGGGTTCTGCAATCGGTCTTGCTGTTTTGCTGGCGATTCCACTCGGTCTTATTGCCGGGGCAAACCGGAACCGCTGGGTGGATAAGCTGATTAATTTCTTATCCTATGTTGGAATATCTGTGCCTTTGTTTTGGCTTGCCATTTTACTGATGTACTTATTCGCGATTAAGCTGCACCTGCTTCCTATTATGGGGATGCGAACGATTGGTGTGGAATCGGCGTTTGATGTATTCAAGCATGGTATCCTGCCTTGCACTGTGCTTGCTTTTGGGTTCCTCGCAGGTTATGTGCGATACATTCGCTCTAGTACCATTGGACAGCTAAAAGAAGAGTACGTGCAGATTCAATATGCTTTTGGATCTAACAAGACTACGATTTTGTTCCGTCATGTAATGAAGCATGTGTTGCTTCCTGTAATTACATTGCTCGGGATGTCTATGGGTGATCTGGTGGCAGGTGCAATTGTAACAGAAACGGTATTTTCATGGCCGGGTATTGGCTCTTTGGGGATGACTGCAGTAAAAGGGATGGATTACCCCGTGATTATGGGAATTACTCTATTCTCCTCTTTAATGCTGATCATCGGCAATCTGGTCGCGGATATTCTATATAGCTTCGTGGACCCACGAATTAAATTAACGAGGTGACCTCATGAATCGCAGTAAATGGAAAAGTGTTGGAGATGAGCTATTTACGAATAAATTGGGCGTCGCAGCCCTCATTACTTTAATCATCTTCACACTAGGCTCTATATTTGCCTTTTTATCTGGACATGATCCGAATGCGATGGATGTTCTGGCACGTCTGAAATCGCCGGGAGCCGATCACTGGTTCGGCACGGATGACTATGGCCGGGATTATTTTGCCCGCGCATTATATGGCGGCCGGGTATCCCTGCTAGTTGGCTTTGCTTCAATGATCATTGCTACAGGCATAGGTGTGACGGTGGGCGTAATCAGCGGATTCTTTGGCGGATGGGTTGATAATCTTCTCATGCGGATGCTTGATGTAGTACTGTCCATCCCATCTTTCTTAGTTCTGCTGCTGCTTAGCGTATTTTTGAAGCCGAGTGTAGGGAATATCATCATTATTATTGCACTATTAATGTGGATGAATATCGCCCGTGTCATTCGGGCGGAGACGATGACGATCAAAGAACGGGAATATGTACTCTATGCAAAAGCCTCCGGTCAGAGCAACTTCGGAATTATTTGGCGTCATATTCTTCCGGGTCTAGTGCCTGTTGTCATTGTAGGTGCGACGAATAATATCGCTTCGGCAATTATGATGGAGTCGTCCCTAAGTTTCCTTGGGTTTGGGGTACAACCTCCAAATGCCACTTGGGGCAGTATGCTTAACAATGCGCAGGGATATATCGCTCAAGCGCCATATCTGGCTTTGTTCCCTGGATTACTGATACTATTAACGGTACTGAGCTTTAATGTTTTAGGCGATATTTTGCGGGTAGGCTTTGAACCGAAGCTGATCCGAAGATAGGAGTGTGAAGACATCATGACGGAACGGCTATTATCTGTTGAGGATTTGAAGGTTTCCTTCCAGACTCGAGACGGAGAGAACCAAGCAGTTCGCGGCGTTAGCTTTCATATAGATGCTGGTGAAACGGTAGGAATCGTTGGTGAATCTGGTAGTGGGAAGAGTGTGACTGCCAAGGCGATTATGTCGTTGATTACACCTCCGGGTAAAATTATTGGTGGAAATATCAATTTCCGTGGTGAGAATTTATCGAACCTTTCGGAAAAAGAGTGGAGAAAGCTGCGCGGTAACCGCATAGCAATGGTGTTTCAGGACCCCATGACCTCTCTTAATCCTGTAAAAAAAATCGGCCAGCAGCTTACGGAGGTCATCCGTCGGCATCGCGGTTTAAATAAGCAAGAAGCGCTTAAAGAGGCGGCAAGCATCCTGCGTCAGGTAGGTATTAATAATCCTGAACAGCGGCTGCAGCAATATCCGCATGAGTTCAGCGGCGGGATGCGCCAGCGGGTCATGATTGCCATGGCTCTTTCTTGCCAGCCAGAGTTATTGATTGCAGATGAGCCAACCACTGCGCTCGATGTAACGATACAGGCACAAATTCTCGATCTTTTTAAAGAGTTGAAAAACAATACTAGTACCGCTGTAGCGCTCATTACTCATGACTTGGGTGTGGTAGCTCAGGTATGTACACGGGTTATCGTAATGTATGGTGGACTCGTGATGGAGGAAGGCACGGTGGAGGATATTTTTTACCGCCCGCAGCATCCTTATACGAAAGGTCTGCTTCGCTCGATTCCAAAACGTGACGGTAAGTCGCGTGAACGACTTGTTCCTATTGAAGGTACACCGCCGGATTTGCTGAATCCACCTTCTGGATGTCCTTTTATGGAACGTTGCCCTAATGCTTTTGCCCGCTGTAGTGAGCGTCCTCCGGTCATCGAATTATCACCTGGTCATCGTTCGATGTGCTGGCTGGCAGACGGTGCGCAAGAGACTCCAGCCGTAGCTGGTGTTGAAGGGAGCGGTTCGGTTGAGTGATAATAAGATTCTAGTGGACGTAAATAATCTCAAGAAACATTTCTCTAAAGGTAAGGATATATGGGGGCGCGATACATCGGTGCTTAAGGCGGTAGATGGTGTAAGCTTTCAGATTCGTCAAGGGGAGACCTTTGGACTGGTTGGAGAGTCAGGAAGCGGCAAGTCCACGGTTGGGCGCTGCTTGTTGCGATTATATGATTATACCGACGGTGAAGTGTCTTTTGACGGACAGCCGCTGAGCAAGCTTGGAGAGAAGCAGCTAAAACCTTTTCGCAGACGCATTCAATCGATCTTTCAAGATCCCTATTCATCCCTTAATCCAAGCCTGAATGTACTTGATCTGATCAGCGAGCCTATGAAAATCCATGGGGTCCACGAAGGCGACGAACGTGTAGAAGCGGTTGCGGCACTACTGGATAAGGTGGGTTTAAAAAGAGAGCATCTTTATCGCTTCCCTCATGAATTCAGCGGTGGGCAGCGTCAACGGATTTCGATCGCTCGAGCGTTATCTGTGAAACCTGAGTTTGTAGTGTGTGATGAACCGATTTCAGCGCTGGATGTATCTGTTCAGGCACAGGTAGTGAATATGCTGGAGGATTTGCAGTCCGAATTTGGGTTGACCTACCTCTTTGTTGCGCATGATCTGTCGATGGTACGTCATATTTCGGACCGGATTGGTGTGATGTATGGCGGTCGTCTAGTAGAGGTAGCCGAAAGTGATGAACTGTACGAGAATCCTATTCATCCTTATACAAAGGCATTGCTGTCTTCCATTTTGGAGACGGACCCTAGACGGGCTAATCAAAGAATTATTTTAGACGGATATTCGGCAGAGTACGGCAGAGCTGAGACTTCTACATTGCAGGAAGTTAGTCCGGGCCATTATGTTGCCTATGATTTCACGGAATAAGTAGAATCTATATACAGGTACGGGAGGAATCAGGATGTCAGAGAATTTGAACCGAGTAAAGTTATCCCAGTGGGATGCGTTATTGGTAGAGTCACTTCGCTCTTTAGGCTGGTCCAATGAGGATATTCTTCGTAAAGTGGCAGAGGGCGATTTGCCCGTTGACGAGAGTGAATACGAATTTGATTATAAGCAGTTGACCACTTTGCAAGCGGAGCAGCCAGAACTGTTCGAGCAAGCGGTGAAGACTGGCTATCAGATTAAATACAACACGATCCGCGGCATTCGTAGCTGGATATGGGTTGCTCTTGGTAAAGAGGGAGAGCTGGAGCTTGAAGAGGGTAAAGAAGCGGTAGAAGCGGCTTTGACTGTGGCTGAGAAGGAACGTCTGGCATCTGTATTATCTTTTGGTTGGCAGATCGAAAGCGGGACGAAGTCAGCAGATGGAGACACTTCAGTCTACCGGATTTCCCCGATTGCACACTAAGCTGAATAACTACAATAAAAAAACGATTGTTGCGAGGGAGGACTCCCAGTGCACAATCGTTTTTTTCTGTGAAAATTTAATATACATTTACCGCTGGATAAGCAACCTCATATTGCGCAGCGTCAACCCAGGTTCCTGTTTTAAAATCTCTGCCCCGGATAAGTACTTTATCGCTATAGACTTCCACATAGAAGCCTTGGCTGCCCGTCTTATGCTTATCTTCGTTTGTCCAAAGGTAGGCGACGGAAGCAGCATTAAACATCGTTGTGGACGAGCTTGGGGAAGAGAATTACTTTGCAGATAAGAGAAGGTCCTAGACCGTCTACAATTACACATAAATGTACATAATTAAATATATAGCTCTCCATTTGAAGGAGGTGTTCCTTAAGCCAGTTGAGACTTAGGGATCGCCTCCTATTTTTATGATAAGAAACAAAATAAGAAGAAAATGTAACCAAAAGTAGGTGGAACTGTCACCAAATATGTAGTTACATAGTGAATAAGATTTCTTTATTAAGGAGATTTAGAGATTGCATACGAAAAAATATATAATACTTTTAGTCATCGTTCTGCTAATAAGTCTTGTTGCTATTTTCAACAATCAACGTGAACCTTCGATATTGACCATTAATGTAAACGGTCAAATCATTAAGACAGTAGCTACTTATCCGGGCTCACCTGATGAGCTAATGATTCCCAAGGCTGCTGCCGAACGGGCCCTTAACATGCATATTGACTGGCAGAAGCAGGGGCCGCTTCCGAAAGGTATCTACTATAAAGACCATGTAGCTGTGCTGATGTACCATCATCTGTCAGAGAAGCCAATGCCGCAGTTTCCTTGGATTTTATCGGCTGATCGGTTTGATGATCAAATGAACCTGCTGAAGCAGGAAGGGTTTCATGTGATTACGATGGAACAATATCGAGAATTTATGCTAAATGGCGGTACGGTTCCAGACAATGCGGTGCTGCTGACTTTTGATGATGGATATGAGAGTTTTTATGAGCTGGCCTTTCCTATTCTGAAAAAATACGGGTATACGGCAGTGAATTTCGTTATAGTCTCTACGATTGACCACCCAGATCCGAATAGTGTGCCGAAACTCAACTGGGAGCAGATGCGTGAAATGAAGCGTGACGGGATGGGGTTCTATAGTCATACGTACGATTTACACCATTATGGTATCGTGGATGCTGAAGGTGGGGGACGGCCTGCCGCTAGTGCCTTGTTATATATCGACGATGAAAATAGGAATGAAATGAATACGGAGTACTATAGCAGAGTTACTCGTGATTTGGCCAAGGCGGAGCAAAGGCTGAAGGAAGAACTGGGAAATACCGATTCAGCGATTGCCTTTCCTTACGGATCTTACAATGACCGGTTGCTATCCGCATGTGATTCACTCGGAATTTCGCTGACATTTAAAATCCAGGATGGAATAAATGCGAGAACGGACCGGAATGCCTCCCGAATCAACGGGGGAAGCCAGAATCTAACCGCAGTCCAAACCCTTGAGCAGATCAAACATATAGATTCGCCTATGGAATTAACCCTGAATAGTCAAAAAGTAGCACTGATAGGAAGTGCACCCGAAATGAGGAAAGGGACCTTAATGGTTCCGTTTATGCAATTATGCAAGGATCTAAATATTGATCTCAATTACGATCAGAAGCGTCGAACCGTTAAGTTAATGCGTACAACGGGAGGTACATAAACGAATAAGGAAATGTATGGAATGGATATCATCTTTCCCTACGATCATTAGGGGTTTACAAAAAGTGAGAAATTTCGCCAATTTGGGCGAATCACTAGTTGCTATAAGTGAATTCCTTACTGTAGACTATAAATAGAGTACTAATTGGTAGGTGAATGGAGAGAACAGATGGAAGTATTTAAGCGTTATTACGCGAATTTAACGGTCCGGCGTTTTTTTATTTTGGGGCTGGTTGCCCTGCTGCTATTCAGTATTAGAGATATGCTTAATTTAGTACTGTTAACATTTTTGATTGCTTATGTAATGAACAGCTTTCAAGTGCTGCTCACGAAGCGGATCAATAAATATGTTGCAGTCAACAGTAAAGTCATTATTATTATGTTGTATTTAGCTCTGATTGCTCTGATCGTAGTGACTTTAGTGAATTATTTACCGAAGGTCTTTACTCAGATTAAGCAGTTAACCAATTTTCTGACCAGTTTAACCCCTGCAAACATTCCACAAAACGAAATTGCGCAGTATTTATTTGCCCAGCTTAAGGATTTGAACTATCAATCTTATGTGAAAGATGGTCTTGAGTACGTCCTGAAAATAAGTAATTGGGGCACCAGCTTCGTATTATCCACCATTCTGAGCTTTGTCTTTATCCTTGAGAAGAACAGAATTGTCAGTTTCACTGCCCGTCTTAAAGAGAGCAAAATTTCCTGGTTCTATGTTGAGCTTGAGTATTTCGGCAGAAAATTCATCTCATCTTTTGGTAAAGTGATTGAAGCGCAAATTCTGATCGCGCTGTTTAATACATGCTTTACTGTGATTGGACTTTGGATCTTAGGCTTTCCGTATCTATTCGCCTTATCGATTATGATCTTCCTGCTTAGTTTGATTCCAGTTGTAGGCTTTGTGATCTCCTTAATACCGCTTTGTATTATTGGTTACAACATCGGTGGCATAGCAATGACGATATATGTATTGGTTATGATCGCCATACTACATTTTATCGAAGGTTACTTCTTAAATCCAAAACTGATGTCATCCAAAATGAATCTGCCTATGTTCTACACCTTTATCGTACTTCTCTTCTCTGAGCACTATATGGGTGTATGGGGTCTAATTCTCGGTATTCCAATTTTTGTATTCTTCCTGGATATACTGGAGATCACTAGGGATAACAAGATAGAGACTTAGGAATTGAGTTAAATAGCATCGAAAATACAAAGAGGGTGATCCGATAGCCATTCAATGGCTTCGGATCACCCTCTTTATTTTGGCGCGGAGAAATGTTGTACGGCCACTGTATGTATCTTCCTTAGCCGAAAGAAGTGAGAACACTCTCCGTAACGATGTCCCTCAGCTCCGCCTTGTGTGCTGCATACTGCTCAGCCGTAATACTTCCGGAAGCCAGCCGTGAATCTAGCTGTTCCGTTAGCTGAGCTACTTGTAGATTGATCACATCTTCAATATCCGTGTTTTGTTCTATTGCAATATCTTGAAGTGACTTACCGTCATATAAGGCATCATACAAATCTTCATCTGTGGGCTTGTTAAGTGCTTTCAACAATAATTCGTCTTTATCCGCAGCTTTTACGGTGGACCATTGTGCAGGCGAACTTGCGTTAGCAGTAAGGCTGCTCCAAGCATTTCCAAAAGACATCACTATAACTACGGTTCCTACTATAATCACTCTTTTTATATCCATTAGAGTCCTCTTTTCTTATTTTACAAATAACATTTTATGGTTTCTGTTGAAAGTGTCTGTGATGGTTGTGGTTTAACTTGCTTCTATTATAACCCGGAAAGCTGAGCTGAAGCTTAAACAATATTTAAGATAACCTAAAGATTTAACATTGGAATAATATAGCGATAATACACCGGATGTATACTTTCCAGATGATCTCCAATGTATATTTATGCACTGGGTCACAATCAAACTTATGGGGAGTGTTCGGAGTTTTGAGAATAACAGCAAAAGCTAAACGTTTTCTATCCGGTGTAATTGCAAGCAGTCTGATGTTGGGGATAATGGTTCCAGCAGGATATGCTGAAGAGCAGCTGGATACGGAGCAGACATCTTCCGAATTAGGATTACATGTTGATGAACAGGATCAGCTACTTACACTTATGAGTCAAACAAACGTGACAACAGCTGTGTATGCGACACCTACCCATCCGGGATCTTTACTTATTACAGAGGTTGTTCCGGATACTAAAAATGTAAAAGGCACCAATGGAACCTCTGTAGATGGTTATGAATTTGTTGAAATCTATAATAATACGGACGAGCCAGTTAACTTTAAGGATTATTATTTCTTTTATAATGACAATGATACTTGGACACCAAATGGAGATGCGGTCATACCGGCGCATGGGAATATCGTCTTCTGGATTATGAACGGCAATAATCTGAATGTTCCAGCCGAGGATTTCATCAAAAACTTTAATCCTTCAGCAGCTCTTCAGGAAGGAGTAAACCTGTTCCGTATCAACGGTGGCGGTGGTATGGCTAACACTTCTCCGCGTAACTTACAAATTAAGAGTAAAGCAGGAGATGCTTTAATTGTCTCTGCTTCTTATGGGAAAGAACAGGTGAAGGAGAATAACGGCATATTCTATCAATTCTCTCAAGCAGACAGCTCTACAATGAGTCTCATGCCAAATTCGGGAACCGTTGCGGCTACACCTGGAACTGTAGAGCCAGAACAGCTTCCTAAGCCAGTGCCTGGAGACAAACAGCCGGTGATTGAACACCACCCGCTGAGCAGTGTAGATCCAGCTGATCTTCCCATCACCGCGAAAATTACGAACCTAGAGAGTGGACCAGACGGAACGCTACCGGCAGTGAAGTTGCAATACGGCTCTCCTTCTCAGGCAAAAGATACGGTAATCACCATGACACCAAAGGGGGATGACCAGTACACAGCGTTGATTCCTGTGGCTGCGCTGGAAGAGCCAGAACTGCACTACAGCATCCGCGTAAACAATGTAACGGAGAACTATTCTGTTCATGTGAACCTGCCCGCGTTCGACACGAACAATGTGCCGAAGCTTCTAATTACAGAGCTGCTGCCGAATTCGACGAATGTAAAGGGAACGAGCAGTGACGCTTTTGAATTCATCGAGGTGTATAACAATACTGACGCACCGATTGGTTTCAAGAACTACAAGATCTATTATCGTTATCCTGATAAAGGCAATGCTTCCGATGTGAAGTGGCCTTCGACGAAAGAGAACTTTATAATCCCTGCACAGCAATCCGTAGTGTTCTGGATTATTAATAGTGCTAATAGTACGTACACTGCCAGTGATTTTAATACAGAATTCAACACTAATCTGATTGATGGCACGAACCTCTTTCTAATCAAAAGCGATGGGATGGCCAACTCTGGCCGCCGGGCAGTCGTAATTAAGAGTAATACGGAGAAGGAAATTTCCTCCGCGTATTATGATGCTGACCTTACTTATGATGGTGGAGCTAAAGGTGACGACACCAAAGAAAATAAAGCCCTTCTATACAAGTATCCTGTGAATGGGCAAAGCAAAATGCTCAAGATTAGCACAGGATCAGCGGCTCCATCACCAGGGCAGGTGGATGCAGCGCTGCTACCTAACACACCGATTCATGTGGAGCCGGATACCGAGAATCCGACGGTAAATGATCTGACTGCTATAACGGAGATTGATCAGTCGATGAGTCTCGATTTGAAGGCTTTCGCGGATGACAATAAAGCCGTTACATCCGTAGAAGTAAGAGTAGCTTCGGATAAGCAGCCTGATTTTGTCAGTCATAATCTTTCTCAAGATTTCAATGACAGTCTGTATCATTATAAATTGTCATCTGCTGATCTGATTGGTAGGAATGAAATACAGTATTATTTCGTCGTATCTGACGGCACGAATGAGACCGAATCTCCGGTAATGAAAGTGAAAATCACAGGTGGTCCCGATCAATCAGCGCTTCGTTTGAATGTGAAGGATGGACAATTCATTAATGGCTCTATGACGGTAAAAGGAACCTCTGCCACTGCCAAAGCTGATGAAGTGGACCTGACCATCGACAATAAGGTGCTCGGCAATAACGAGGTATATGCCGCGCTTGAGAATGATGCTTACTTTGTATTTGATGCGAAGAATGTAGATTATTATTTCAAAAACGGTATCACCATGGGACCAGAAGAATTAGGGGATGCGAGTATTCTGTACACCTTTATGGACCCGATTACTACGTATACGACATTAACCTTTCCGATCTCCTCTGCCGCTTTACAAGTAGGCAAGGATAATGTGATTTACATTCGGGCGGGCTCTAAATCATCGCCTTTTGACCCTCGTCCTGAGGAGAATAAAGATGATTTCGAAGTGAAGAATGTGCGCCTATTACTTGCAGACGGCACAGAAATTTGGGACCCTGCTTATGCAGAACGTGATAAAGAAATTAAGATGGGGGACAGCGCAGGTAAGCATGAATCCATCGGCTTCCGGTTCGATCTGAAATCGGATTTATTCCGTTCAAAGGCGTATAACTGGAACACTAAAGAAGTAACTGACGGAGAACATAAAGTAACAGTGACCGAAGGTGGATCCAAGGTATCTTCAAATGTAATTGTAGACAATACGCCGCCATCTATTAAAGCTTCGATTGAAGAAGGAAAAACTTATCGTGGTAATTTCATAATTACTGCTGAGATCAAGGATACTTACGCAGGTGTAGATAAAGTTAGCGTGAAGCTGGATGGCAATGTTATTGAACTGCCTTATGCTACTTCATCCGGAAAGCTGTCCGGTGGAGACCATGCGCTTTCTATCACCGCATTAGATAAGATAGGTAATCAGGTGGAAAAGGTAATTACATTCCATGTACCGAATGAAAATCCATTTGCACCACTCCTGATCTCACCTCAGAACTGGGAGATTGGTGTGGGTACGAATCCGACCTTGAAGGTTAAGGTTGAAGATCCTAACCAGGATAAGATGGATGTTACCTTCTATAGAGGCTTCAAGTACGATGGTAACCATCCAGAGCAAGGATTTACTGGATTTAAGAACGCATCCGATACAGAACCGCCGAAGCAATCCGTTCCTGCGGGCGAAGAAGCCCTTAGCAGTGACGAATACAGCAAAATAAGTGCAGTTGACGGACAGTACCTAATTAACGATGCTGTTGAGCAATTCCCATATCAGCGTTATGAAATTAAGCTGGATGAATCCGTGAAGGCTTCAGATCGTGTGGATATTGAATGGAAGGGGAATTCACTTCCAGGCCGTAAAGTAAGTCTCTACGCGTGGAGTCCTGCCGGACAAAAATGGATACAGTTGGATCATTTAATCGCTGGTACTGAGGATTTTGAACTGAAATCTACGGTGACTGCTGGAGATTATAGAAATGGAAATAGCATTGCGGTGATGGTTCAGGATGAGATCGCGTCCGTGGCTAAGACTGCAGCTACAGTAACGCAAGACACTTATGATTTTTCCTTTGTATGGATGTCTGATACGCAATATTATTCTCAAAGCTATCCTTACATTTACCAGAAAAATGTGAAGTGGATTGCTGAGAATAAGGATAATTTGAATTTGAAATATGTTATTCATACCGGAGATGTAGTGGATAAGTCCTATCAAGAATATCAATGGGAAGAAGCCGATCGGGACATGAAGGTACTCGAGGATGCAGGTATTCCATATGGTGTTCTTGCGGGTAATCATGATGTAGGCCATCAAACCGGAGATTACACGAAATTCTGGCAATACTTTGGTGAATGGAGATTCAAGGACATGCCAACCTTTGGCGGTTCCTATGACAACAACCGGGGCCATTATGATTTGGTATCTGCGAACGGAAATGACTTCATTATCGTATATATGGGCTGGGGACTGGCTGAAGAAGAGATTGAATGGATGAATGAGATTGTCGCTCGTTATCGAGAGCGGAAAGCGATTCTTTGTCTTCATGAATACCTGCTCGTATCTAATAACCGCGCACCGATTGCAGATACAATCTTTGAAAAGGTTGTAAAACCTAACAAGAACGTAATCGCAGCTTTGTCCGGTCATTATCATGATGCAGAGCTTAAGGTAGATGAGCTGGATGATAACGGAGATGGCATTGCGGACCGCAGTGTATATCAAATGCTGGCAGACTATCAAGGTGCCGAAGAGGGCGGACTTGGTTATATTCGTCTCCTTCAGTTCGATGTAGCTAACAATAAGCTCCGAGTGAAGACTTATTCGCCTTATTTAGATGATTATAATTATTATGATGAAAATGAGTTCCCGGGCAAAGATGAGTTCGTACTAGATCTCGATCTGCAGCCTGTAACCAAACGTGTAGCTACCGATTACATCGGAGTTAAGGTTTACAGTGATCAGACAATCGCGACCAATCAGCAAGTAGAGAGCGGTGCGGAGACTCAGGTTACTTGGAGTAAGCTTAATCCAGAAAGCTACTACCAGTGGTATACAAAAGTCGAGGATGATAACTCTGGTAGTGTGCTTTCAGACATTTGGGGCTTCTACACTGGGAAAGAGAATGTAACACCGACACCAGAGGTGACACCAACACCGACACCAGAGGTGACACCAACACCGACACCAACACCAGAGGTATCGCCATCGCCAGAAGTGACGCCGACACCAGCACCTGAGGTGACATCGGCACCTCCAGTAGTTTTACCTGTGCCAACAGTGACTCCAACGCCTACAGCCACACCTGGAGCGGAAAAAGGAAACATTGAACTGGCATTAGGAAGTAATGGAACGTATACAGCTGATCCGTCAGCCTTGAAGAAGCTGATAGAGGAAGCTGCTACAGGGGGAAGCCTAAAGATTAGCGTAGGCGGGGCAACCTCGACTCAAGGTCAGATTAGAATTGCTCTTGATGCAGCGGCCGTTCAACAGGCTGTCGATAAGAAGTTGAATTTGAATATTGTTTCATCTAACGTTACATTAAGCGTACCAACAAGCTCTTTACCAGCGATCCCGGCCGGCAGTGACATGCTGCTGAGCGTTGATACAAATACGACAGCTGTACAAAGCAATGTCGCTGGAATGAGTCCATCCAAGGCTACCGTTACGCTGAACCTCAGTACATCAGCAGGAGGCAAAGAAACGGCTATCCACCAGCTTAAAGGTGCTGTTACGATTACCTTGACGCTGACTAAGGAACAGCTTGCCAAGATCGATACGGATTTTGCAGGTGTCTATTATGTAAATGGCAGTACGCTGGAATATTTAGGTGGGGTGTTCAAAGATAATACCGTTACCTTTACAACCGATCATTTCTCTTCCTTCGCGGTGCTGGAATATGTTAAGCAGTTTAGTGATACCTCTGGTCACTGGGCAGAGCCGTACATTTCCAAGCTGACGGCTAAGCATGTGATTAAGGGTATCGACGATACGCACTATGGTCCACAAGCGAATGTAACCCGTGCAGATTTTGTTACACTAGCCATTCGTTCACTCGGATTGAATGAGACAAGTGAACCTACGGGGAATGGTGCTTTTGCAGATGTATCAAAAGATGCTTATTATGCATCATCGATAGACAAGGCTGTTCAGCTCGGACTCATCCAAGGCAGTGATAGCAAGTTCCGTCCTAAGGATGCGATTACACGTGAAGAAGCGGCGGTTGTCCTGCAGAAATTGATACAGTACAAAGCTGGAACACAGTCTTCCGTTGCTGCTATTGCAAGCTTTAAGGATATGAGCAGCGTATCAGAGTGGGCGAAACAAGCGGTAAGTGAATTGAAAGCTAAGGGAATCCTTGATGGCAAGGGCGACAATAACTTCGATCCACGTGGCAAAGTAACCCGTGCTGAAATTGCAAAACTGCTGTATGGAATAATCAATTTATAAGAATAGTATGGCAAAGGCAGGCAGAGGTAACTCTGGTCTGCTTTTTGTCGTTTTATGTATTTCACCCCCGCTTTTTTTCTTGTAAAGTAGGAAATTCTTACTATTCATATGATTTTTCATATATAATATTTTTGAATAAATTTTTAATAGACTTTATCCGGCAGTCATTCTCCTTGTTACGGCACTTCTTCCAATTGGCGCAGGAATGGGTATTCATCCATGGGTGCTTGTATTCCTTATTCTGTTATCTACTGACCCCTTCTTCTTTGCTTATCCATCACTAACGTATCTGACCACTTATTATAGTGCTGAAGGTAAATTCTTTACCTACAAGCATGCTCAAAAGATTGCCTTAGATTATGGACTTTTCGTTATATTACTAGCGATCCTATGTATTCCTTATTGGCGCTGGCTCAGACTCATTCCATAATACATAGATTGGAGAAACAAACCTTGAAAGTAAAGTTAGCACATATTTTGCTTCTACTTACGATGATTTTTGCGGTTCTTCTGTACAGAGGGAGTCTGGACTCTATTGATCATCTGTTACAAGATCGCGTGATGCAGCACGAGCGGTCTGTGGATACTACGATTGCTATTATCGGGATAGACGATCAAAGCTTGAAGGACTTTGGCAGCTGGCCGTGGAGCAGAAATGTTCATGCACAGCTGTTAGATACGCTCTCTGAGGGACATCCTGCTGTGATCGGCTTTGACCTGACGTTCCCGGTGGGCTCAGAAGATCCCGAGGCAGATACAGAATTCGCTGCGGCTGTCGCTCGGGCGGGAAATGTTGTTCTGCCCGTGTATGGTACTTTTGCATCTAATACTGAACAAGGAAAAATTGAAGCGCTGGAGCTGTCCCAGCCGTTTGAAGCCTTGCGAGAGGCTGCGGCTGCAACCGCGCACATTAATACCATTACCGATACAGACCGTGTGGTGCGTAAGGCCCTTTATTCTTTTGATTATGAAGGGGAGTCTATTCACAGCTTGTCATGGACGGTCTATCAGAAATATCGAGAGGCGATGGGAAGCACTGCTGATCCGCAGAAGCTCCCGCTGGATGACTTTGGACGCTTTTATATCCCCTATTCAGGTGGCAAAGGCGCCTTTGAAGAGATTCCTTACTCGGCGGTGCTTAGCGGAGAGGTCCCAGCCTCTTATTTTGAGAATAGAATTGTGCTTATCGGACCTTATGCTACAGGGTTTAAGGATGACTTCCTAACACCGATTAGCGGAAAAAACACGTTATACGGTGTGGAAATTCATGCGAATATCATCCAGTCTCTGCTCGACGATAATTATAAACGAGTGCTGGACTGGAAGTGGAACGAAGTAGTGCTCTTGCTAGTTGCGCTCCTGGCGTATCTACTATTCCGTAAAGTGAAGATGCTGTATTCCTATGCGGCCATTGTGGTCATCATTGCGCTACTAATTTTTGCGGGTCGTTATTTCTATGATCAGGGTACGGTGATTTCACTAGGTTATGTGATTCCCCTTCTAATCGTTAGTTGTATTATCGTGATAGCTTTTCAATATTTAGAGGAGTTGATGGAAAAACGTAGAGTTACGGATATTTTTGGCCGATATGTTGCTCCACAGGTTGTGGATCAAATTCTCAAGAACGGTCAAGAAGGTCTGAAGCTGGGAGGAAGTCGCAGAGAGCTAACCTTGTTATTCGTAGATATTCGAGGCTTCACCCCGTTGTCAGAGGCTGCTGAACCGGAGGAGATTGTAGAGATTCTGAATGAGTATCTGGATCTGACCGCGGGTTGTATTTTTGAGTTTGATGGCACGCTGGACAAGTTTATCGGGGATGCTACGATGGCGATATTTAATGCTCCAATGCTGCTAGAAGATCATCCGATGCAAGCGGTGAAGGCCGCGTGGGCGATGAAGGAGGGTTCGGCGGCGGTAGAACAAAAGCTGTTTGAACGCTTTGGCCTAGTAGTTAAATTTGGTATTGGGGTACATACTGGCCCTGCTGTATTTGGGAACATCGGCTCTAAGACACGGATGGATTATACAGCGATTGGAGACACCGTCAATACGGCAGCCCGTCTGGAAAGCAATGCGAAGCCGGGACAAATCCTCATCAGTGAGGCTACCTACGCTTTTGTAAAAGATAGAGTATCAGCCGTTTCATTAGGAGAGATCAAGGTAAAGGGCAAAGAACAGGGAATTAGTGTTTATGAATTGGAGGGGTTGAAATGAAATCATTGAAGCTTACACTGTCATTTATTCTATTGTTCAGTATTCTTTGGCCGGCGGTTGTCACACAGGCGAAGGACAGCGTCAAGGTAGGGAAAATAACCGCGGTCTCAGGCAAGTCTGAGGTGAAAAAGAGCGGGGGAACGAAGAAATTTAATGCTTTTAAAGGAATGGCGATTACGCAAGGCGATACGATTATAACAGGCACTGACGGGCAAATTACCCTCGACCTCGATGCTAACAAAGAAGTTACAATCGGAGCAAACACTACCCTTACCATTAGCCAATTAGTCGAAAGTGCAAAAGCGCTCGGCGGAAAGACAAGTCTGAAGCTGCAAAACGGGCAAGTCCTGATCAAGGTGAAAAAGAAGCTGGATGGCGACTCCCGTTTTGAGATTGAGACCCCGACGGCGATCATGGGCGTGATGGGTACAGAGTTTTTTGTTAGCGTTAATAGCCAAGGCAATGTAGTCCTTAATGCTGGGGGAGGAATTAGCGGCGATTATCTGGGAGTTCTGGAAGGAACAGTCCACGTAATTCCGTCTAATGATCCCACACTAATTGAGCGTATGATAACAGCATCCCAACAGTTAATTATGGAGAATCAACAATGGACACAGGGGCAGCTGTCCCTGAATGCATTACCGCAATTTGCGCTAGAGCAGCATTTGAAATATCTGAACGAAGAAGAGATATTGGAATTCGAATCGGTTAAGAAAAAAATCGAGCAACTACTCGAGCAAATAAAAGCCACGATGCCCGTTCACTCTAGTCCGCCTATTCCAACCATTCCACCCCAGATTAACTATGATCTATCTAGTTCGGCTCCCTTAGATATGACGAGACCAACACCGCCGACGAGACCTACACCAACGGCAACACCAACGCCGACACCTGAACCAACGGCAACGCCGACGCCGGAACCGACACCAACGCCGACACCTGAACCAACGGCAACGCCGACGCCGGAACTGACAGCAACACCGACGCCGGAACCGACAGCAACGCCAACGCCGGAACCGACAGCAACGCCGACGGAAACTCCAAATCCACTCGGTGCACCTGAGATAGACCAGCAGGAACTTAGAGAACATATCTATGACTATCTCGTCCGTGATAATGAGATTGTTTTGCCGTTTACAGTACCGTTAGATTTTAATATTGCAGATGACTCTAATCCTAATGCCGCCAGGGATGGTGTGAGTGTTACCTTAAATCAGAGTGAGGACACGCTCGATTTAGGTGAGGTATACATTCGAGAGAATAAGCTTCACATTCAGCTGCGTGAATCACTTCCTTATAAGTCATTCGTTCAAATCAAGGTTAATGGTGGTTTGTTAAAGAATACCCTTACCGGGGGGCAGGTACAGGAAGAGGTTCAACAGATAGCAGACGGCGGGTTTTACTTTAAAGGAGAAATCACTCCGAGTTATTTTAACCATACGGGTCCTATAGGTGAAGATGAAGCGCCGGAATTTATCATTCATTCGCTAGGTTATGATGTAGGGGAGATCAGATATCATTATGAATATGATCTTGGAGATCCATTTCCACTAGAAGATACGGATTATGTACTGGATCGGAACGATGAGAATACCTTTGTACTTAAACTTACTCCGGCATTCTTGAATAGACTAACTCCCGAACCTTATATTGTTATCATTCCACTGGTGAGGGTTGAAGATACTGAAAACGGCCCTGTAGAGGTAATAATAGACAACCTCCAGATTAGATTATCTTTGTTATTTTAAAGGCGCAATAACTTTCGAGAGGAGAATATAACGTAATGAAAAAGGAACTTATCTCCATCGTTTGTGGATTAATGCTCGTAAGCGCAGTACCATCTAGTATCGTTACCGCAGAGGCAGTGCAGCCCACAAACGGCAACGTTCAAGGGAGTATAGATCAGAACATCTCTTCTAACGCCGTACTCTCTCTTAAACAGCCATGGGGACTAACTGCTGTACCTGGCAGTAATGAACTCATCATCGTACAGTCCGGAAGCGGTACGATCAGCAAGTGGAGTAATGGAGCGCTACAGACAGTGGCTGGACAAGGTGCTGAAGGATATATCGATGGCAAGAGTGCAAAGGCCTTGTTTAATCATCCGACGTACACCGCTGCTGACAGTAAAGGCAATATCTATATTAGTGATACCGATAACCATGTCATTCGGAAAATTAAGGATGGAGAAGTGTATACCCTCGCAGGAACGGGAGTAGCAGGCTATAAAGATGGACCGCCTGATGTGGCGCAATTTAACGCGCCGGGTGGATTGGCAATAGACAGCAATGACAACATATATGTAGCGGATACACTGAATCATGTGATTCGCAGAGTTACACCAAAAGGTATTGTGACTACGTTTGCGGGTCTGCAGGGCAATAATGGTGCTTATTTGGACGGAGCAGTAGCTTCAGCCAAGTTCAATGAACCACAGGGCCTTGTATTCGATGAATCTGGCAATCTCTATGTAGCTGACAGTGGGAATCAGATGATCCGCTTAGTTAAAGGCGGTAAGGTGGAGACCTTTGCAGGCAAAGTAACCCTTGTTGATCCAGTGACTGGCTATATGGCTGGAGGGTTCCAGAATGGAGAGCGTCTATCGGCGTTGTTCAATCGTCCTCGTGGACTAGCCTATGCCAATGGGGTATTGCTGATTGCAGATAGTCTGAACCATCGCGTTCGGGCTATCCAAAAGGATGGGGAAGTTATAACAGTTGCAGGGCAGGCGAACTCGGGAGATCAGGTTGGAGTATTGGATCAAGTAATGTTTGATCAGCCTTCCGGTGTTGCGCTTGCCTTCGGGAAGCTGTATGTGACCGATACGCTGAATAACAAGTTAAAGGTATTGAATCTTGATCTGCAAGCCCTTAAGCCATTGCGTAGCGAGGCTGATCTGCTTGATGCAGTTCCACTGCTGCCAGCCGGTAAGAACATGCAAGTATGGTTGGATGGAGCGCAGGTGAATTTCAATAGTGCTATTCAACCTCTTAAAGAGTCGGGAAAAATATATTTACCAGTTAGAGCGCTATTTAGCTCATGGGGAGCGGACATTCGCTGGGATGCGGCAAGCAAAGAGACGATGATTAGCAAAGGGGATTGGACACTCACCCTAAAGCCAGACGCAAGCCTTAATGTGCAAAACATAAAGGGTACTTTGTATGTGGCAGCCGATTATTTGCCGACCATTTCATCTTTTATGCAGGTATACGATGAAGGCAGTAACGCAATTGTGCTGGAAAGTGGACAATAATCATTCAGTATATCCTTTAAATAAGTTTAGGCTGTCGAGAAAAGTCTCGACAGCCTATTTTTATAAGGATAATCCTTCAACGACTTTATCAATATTCCATTTAATCATCTTAATGTAGGTGTCGCCTTCTTCGCCTTTCTTAGCTAAAGAATCGGTAAAAATCTTAGAATGTATCGGTACTCCCGTTTCATTGGAGATGGTTTCCATTGTTTTTGGATTTACGCTCGTTTCGAGAAATAAAGCGGGCACTTGATTTTTATCAATAATGATAATGATGTTTTTCATTTGTTCTGGCGTTCCTTGACTGTCGGTATTGATTTCCCAAATAAATGCGGACTCAAATCCGTAGGCTTTTGAAAAATATTTAAATGCCCCTTCGCTTGTAACCAAAATGCGTTTCTCCTGTGGGATTTTTTCTACCGCTTCTTTGGCGTATTGATCCAATTCATTAAGTTTCTTAACATATTCTGATTGGTTATGAAGATAAAACTCTTTGTTGTCCGGATCTTTTTCGATTACACGTGTAGTGATGATATCTACATATTTAATCGCATTCTGAATATCGAGCCAGGCATGAGGATCTTCCTGAGTTTCTTTTCCTTTTTCCGTTAGGTACATTGGAGTTACTTCATCCGAGACTGCAAAAGCAACGTCCTTTTTATTAGTGACATCAAGAAGGTCTTGGAACCATCCTTTCCCTGTTTCTAGGTTCATCCCATTATAAAAAACTAAATCTGCACTAGAGACTTTACTTGTATCCTTGGGTAGCGGATCGTACATATGCGGATCTGTTCCGATGGGAACCATGCTATAGACCTCAGCTTTTTCCCCTACAATATTTTCGGTCATATCCGCGATAATGGAGTAGGTTGCAACAATCTTCAGTTTGTCATTGTCTGCCTCTCCCTCACTAACGTTTGAACATGCGGTAACTAGTAAGATGAATATTGTCAAAGAGAGCATCTTTATTGTTTTTTTCATCCTTGTTTAACCCCTTTTCTTAGAAAATTATTTTTAGGCGAGATAATAAATGATATAGCAAACAAACTTACCCCTACTAGAACAATGGTGGCACTTGTAGGTAAATTGAATCTAAAGCTAATGATCACACCTATAATTCCAGATACAGCGCCGAGGGTAGAAGCCAGGATAATCATGTGGATCAGCTTATTCGTCCAAAGATAGGATGTAGCTGCTGGAATAACCAGCATTGCAATCACAAGCACTATTCCAACTTGAGATAATGAGGATACGGTAACCACGGATAGCAGCATCATCAATAGATAATGATAGAACCCCGTTTTTAAACCAAATGCCTTAGAGACGACAGGATCAAACGAACTAATTAACAGCTCTTTATACAACAATGAAATGATAGCTATAACAACAAGCATGATAATAAATGACTGCATTAACTCGGACTGCGGGACGGCTAAAATGTTACCAAATAAAATGTGAGTTAGATCAAGCCCGCTTTTGGCAAACGTGATGAGGACAATCCCCAGTGCAAAAAAAGAGCTGAGAATAATTCCGATCGAGGTATCACTTTTGATATTGCTGCGACTTGTTATGAATTGAATGAGGATGGCTGCTAAAAGTCCAAACAATGAAGCTCCCACAAGAATGTTGATCCCTAAAATATAAGATAACGCCACACCCGGTAATACAGCATGAGACAAAGCATCTCCCATTAATGACATTTTTCTGAGTACAATAAAACTTCCTAAAACCCCTGAAACAATGCCAAGAATGATAGCAGACAATCCGGCGTTAAGTGCATAGATGGGAATGTTTAATAACGATGAGAAATAATCAATCATTATCGGCGCCTCCCATCCCTTTGATCACCAGATTACCTAAGGAGGCACCATAGGCACTGAGGATATTCTCCGGAGTAAACGTGTCTTTAACGTCACCAAAAGCAATCAGCTTTTTATTGAGAATGATGACTTTGTCAAAATATTCTTCGACTTCATGTAAATCATGATGAACGATCAATATGGTTTTCCCTTCTTCGCGAAGCTGTTTAAGCAGTTTTACAATAATTTTCTCACTGACTAGATCTATGCCGACAAAAGGTTCGTCTAAAAAAAACACATCTGCTTTTTGGGCAAGCGCTCTAGCAATAAAGACTCTTTGAAGCTGCCCTCCAGACAAATTACTAATTTGTTTATTTGCAAGATCACTTATATCTACCATGGTCATACATTCCTCGACGCATTGCCGCTCTTGTTTCCCGGGGCGCTGAAAGATCTTCAGGTTTGGGTATGTTCCAGTCAGCACTGTATCCTTCACCGTAATTGGAAAAGTAAGATCAATGTCATTTTTTTGCGGTACATATGCGATCTTACGCTTATACTCAGAAATGTCTCTTCCCTCTACCATCACCGTTCCGCTTCTTTTCTTAATTACTTCTAACAACGACTTAATGAATGTGGATTTCCCTGCACCATTTGGCCCGATAATTCCGACCGTATATCCAAAGGGAATATCAATATTTACATTTTCTAGAGCTGAATTACCGAAGTAATCCACGTTTAGGTTTCTAATTTCAATCATTAAAAAGCTCCTCGTCTTGAAATTTATTGATTTGTTTCCTGTTGGAAACATTTATTTTAATTATCTAATTTGTTTCCCTAGGTAAACATTTATTCTTAGGTACAATATATTTAACAATGGGCAAATTGTCAATGAAAAAGCTTAAATTTTATGTGATTTTGAGTTGGAACAAGCACTCGATTTATGCCATTATGGATGTGATTTTTTAGTATTTAAAATACATACTTGACAGGTAGGAATAAAGGGTTATATGATATCACCAATAGTTAAACAGTAATTAAATGAACAGTGAAATAATTCATCCGAGCTGATTGGACCACCAAAGGCTCCCGTACTTTCCCTTGTCAGGGACTTGTGCTGGGAGTCTTTTTTGTTGGCTATGGAGAGAGATGAGGTAGGCATGAGCGATACGTATTGGAGACAGCTGGAGGAGACGGATTGGGGATTTCGCAAGGTGGTTCGCAGATTCGTAAAGGAGCGGGATAAGGTCACTGTGGAAGGGATCTCCTTACCAGGCATGCTGATTCTGCACAAAATCATTCGCGAGGGTGAACAGCGGCTTGGGGATTTAGCGGATGAACTGGACTTTACGTCAGGTGCGATCACCGCTTTGAGCGATAAGCTTGAGACAGGCGGATTTACTGTACGGAGACGTAAGGAGGGAGACCGCAGGACGGTGATGCTGGACATTACAGATAAAGGCCGGGAGATGGCGGAGCTTAACAGCAACATTGGGGAACGATGTATTTCGCTTCTGTTTGAGGGGTTTACGGAAGAGGAATTGGCACAGCAAAGTCAATTCTATCAGCGGATCATCAGCAATCTGGAGGGATTCTCAGAAACCTTGCTGAAGCTGGCGAAGGAGAATGCGGAGACCGAGTCTGCACCGAACCTTGAACAGAAGCCACGAGCAGTCACAAAGAAAAGTAATTATCTTAGCTATTAAAAAATCAAATGTAGGAGAGATGAACGATGGGACATTCAACCATATATCCAACTGGGGCAACTGTATATAATCCGGGCAAAGCATGGAGCGGCTATACTGTATTTCAAGCAGGTGAAGAAGGTGTTGTACTGATAGATATGAACGGTAAAGAAGTGCATTTGTGGAAGGGACTGCTCGGGTTTCCGGCTAAAATCTTCCCTGGTGGTTATGTGCTAGGCAGCACAGGTAGAAGAGATCCCAAATTTGGCATTCAGGATAATGTAGATCTGGTGCAGGTCGATTGGGACGGTAACATCGTGTGGAGATATAACAGCTATGAGCATATAGAAGATCCGGGTTATGAACCCCTCTGGTATGCCCGCCAGCATCATGACTATCAGCGCGAAGGCAATCCAGTGGGTTATTTTGCACCAGGGCTAGAGCCAAAGGTAGACGGTGGAAACACCCTAATCCTCGCTCACAAAAATATTTACAACCATCAAATCTCCGACAAGCAGTTGCTGGATGACACGATCATCGAAGTGGACTGGGAAGGGAACATCGTTTGGGAGTGGGCTCCAAATGAACATTTTGCAGAGCTTGGCTTTGATGAAGCGGCCAAAAACGTTCTATTCCGTGATCCTAACTCACGCTCCTTCGGGAATCTGGGCGGGGGTGTAGGTGACTGGTTGCATATCAACTCAGCTTCCTATGTAGGACCTAATAAATTTTATGATGCAGGAGATGAGCGTTTCCATCCGGATAACGTGATCTGGGATGCGCGGGAAGCGAATATTATCGCAATTACAGATAAGCGTACTGGAGCTATCGTTTGGAGAATCGGTCCAGATTACTCATTACCGGAATTGAAGCATATCGATTGGATCATTGGCCAGCATCATGCACACATCATTCCGAAGGGCTTACCGGGAGAAGGCAACCTACTCGTATTTGATAACGGAGGTTGGGGCGGTTATGGTCTTCCCAATCCATCTTCACCCTTTGGGCAAAAAAATGCACTCCGCGACTACTCTCGAATTCTAGAGATTAATCCAGTGACACTCGAAATTGAATGGCAGTATACCGCGGCAGAAGCAGGCTTCTCCGTTCCGACGGATTCTTACAAATTCTACAGTCCTTATATCAGCTCAGCACAGCGGCTTCCGAATGGCAACACCTTAATTACAGAAGGATCTAACGGTAGACTTTTCGAGGTTACGCCAGAGCATGAACTGGTCTGGGAATATATCTCACCGTATAACGATTCCAGAAATACAAACATGGTTTACCGTTCCTATCGTGTGCCTTATGCGTGGGTACCACAGCTGGAGCAGCCGGAAGAACAAGCGATTGAGGGGATAGATGTCACGCAGTTCAGAGTGCCAGGGGCCGCGCCTAAAGGTTCGGATTCTGTAGTAAGTGTGGCGACCACCCTGCCGTTTGTTGAAGGGGCTGCTTGTGTGGCGACAACAGATGAAGGTAGCAGCCGCAAAGCCAATGAACAAATTTAAGGGGGTGTCGTTGTGAAAAATTCATGGATCAGCTCAAGCTTCCTGCTCTTATCCTTATCCGTTGTTATCCTTTTATCAGGCTGCGGCTCCAAAGGTGATGCGTCGCCGGCTAAAGATGGAGCGGTTAGCGGCAAAGTAGAGACCTTGAAGATTAAAATCGCTGACATCAATACGAATCCAACTTTTCGTGTGGCATTAGATAAAGGTATCTTTGCGAAACACGGGGTAGACGCTGAACTAGTCAACTTTGGTTCCCCGGCAGAAGGTGTAAATGCACTCTTCATTAAGCAGGTGGATGTGGCTTTCGGGGCAGATTTTCCCCTGCTGAACGCAGTGTCGAAAGGAGATTACGCGATCATCGCTTCAGCGGGTCTGGCGACAGATGAAGCTTCTACAGAATGGAAGCTGTTCGTACAGGATGATATCAAGACAGCTGAGGAATTGAAGGACAAGAAGCTGAGCTTTATTCGTGGAACCTTCATTCCGTACCTTTGGGATGAATATTTGAAAGAGCATCAACTTGCATTAAGTGATGTGGAGCTGATAGGACAAGGAGCATTTGATGAGTCTTATATCGCTTTGAAGCAAGGGGCTGTGGATGGGGCATGGTTCTATGGTTCCGTTCTTAATGATAAGCTGGGTGCCCTTGCAGGTGTTCATGAGCTGACGGATATGTCTAAAACAACCGTACGATTAGGAATGGGCATTGTAGCAGGAAATGATTTTATAACAAAAAATCCTGAGGGGATTGCGAACTTTCTCGCAGCAGTGGATGAAGCTGGGGTCTATGCACAGGCTCATCCCGATGAGGTTGCTGATTTAATGTACGAGGAAGTGAAGCAGCCTAAGGAATCCACGATTAAAGATCTTCCGAACAATCCGTGGGCCCTCGGATTCACGCAGGCGGCTTATGACAGTCTGACTAAGCAGAAGAATTATATGGTCGACACTGGAATCATCGAGAAGGATTTCGATTTGGATAGCAAGCTGAATCTTGAACCATTGACCAAAGCTTTGCCGGAAGAAGTCACGTATAAGAAATAGGAGGGTTCAAAATGTCATTGCCTGCTAAGCAACACACCATTCATATTGAGCAGCTTCGCAAGAGCTACAGTGAGCCAACCGCCGGAGACGTTCATTATATTATTAAAGATGTGGATCTCATAATCAAAGGCGGAGAGTTCTTCGTTCTACTTGGTCCAAGTGGCTGCGGAAAATCGACGCTGCTGAATATGATCGCCGGATTTGTTTCCAAATCTGGCGGTAACCTTCGGGTGGATAACGAAGAGGTAAATAAGCCTGGCAGAGATCGGGCAGTTGTGTTTCAACAAGCGGACTCCTCTTTATTCCCTTGGCTAACAGTTCGAGAGAATGTGGAGTTCGGACTGCGAATGAAGAAAATTGCAAAGGCAGAACGGCGCACGATATCGGATAGGTTCATCGGGCTTGTAGGTCTGAACGGGCATGAGGAGAAGTTCCCGAAGGAGCTATCAGGAGGGATGAAGCAGCGTGTTCAGCTGGCACGGGTGCTCGCCAATGATCCGGTAATCCTGCTGATGGATGAGCCCTTTGGTGCACTTGACGCGATGACCCGGAGGACAATGCAGAAGGAGCTGGTCAATATCTGGCAACAGACGCATAAGACAGTGATTTTTGTAACCCATGATATTCAGGAAGCCTTGCTGCTGGGGGAACGGATCGGCATTATGTCTGTAGGGCCTTCCTCTAATATCACGGACATTTATGACAACATGTTGCCTTATCCGCGGGACATCGCATCACCGGAATTTTACTCGTTATACAATCAAATTCAGAGCCATTTCGAAGAATAGGATAGGGTGGGGCAGATGATGAAATGGGTAGAAAAGAAATGGGTTTCTGTATCTATACTATGGATTGCCGCACTCTGCATCTGGCAGCTTGGGGCGGTGATCTACGGTCCTGATGTGATCCCTGGACCGTGGAGTACGCTCCAGGGTGGCCGGGAACTGCTTGAAGACGGCACCTTGATGCAATATATCGGCATTAGCTTTTACCGGGTGCTTATTGGCTGGGTACTCGGCAGTTTAATGGCGATTCCTGTAGGATTGGTAATTGGAAAGGTGAATGTGATTCGTATCTTTGCAGAGCCTTTTCTGAACTTTATCCGTTTTATCCCGCCGATTGCGTTCATTACATTGTTTCTCGTGTGGTTTGGCATTGGAGAGCAGTCGAAGATTGCGTTGATTATGTACGCTACCTTTTTTATCGTGGTGCTGAATACCTTAACCGGTGTAATGTCTGTGGAGGAGGATAAAATCCGCTCAGCCCGCAGTATGGGCGCCAGTGAGTGGCAAATCCTGATTCATGTGATTGTCCCGGCGACGATACCGTATATTTTTACAGGCATCCGGTTAGCGATGGGAACGTCGTATATGGCAATAATCGGTGCGGAAATGATTGCTTCGAACGAAGGTGTAGGTTATCTGATTTGGAATTCACGGTTATTCTTTCGTACAGATTGGATTTTTGTAGGGTTATTCTGCCTTGGCTTTATGGGCTTTTTCACGGATCGGTTATTTGGGTGGTTCGGTAAGAAAGTGCTCTATAGATACGGCGTGGTTAGTGTCGCGGCGCGTAGAAGGTAGTGTAACTTTATTTAATAAAATAATGTAAACACCAAAGCTGCCTGAGGAAATCAGGTGGTTTTTTGGTATGTCTTATTTTTTATTTACAAATATTCCTATTCTCCTTAATGTCACGAAAATAGTACACGCCTATACTGCAATTGGGTGCCTAACAGTTGGAGCATAGAGAAGCCCGCAAATAAGAAATAGGAGTGAAGGGGAAATCATGAAAAAAGGGATCAAAAATCAATTATCGATGGGTCTAATGTTATCCTTGCTCGTCCTGTTGCTTGCTGCTTGTGGAAATTCGGCCAAGGCTGAGGAAACAACGAATGGAAATGCTGGCACCAAAGAGTTAAGTCTGACCGAGATCGAGAATAAAGCTAAAGAAGAAGGCAGTGTTATCAGTGTGGGAATGCCGGATTCCTGGGCGAATTGGAAAGATACATGGAGTGATATGAGTAGTAAGTATGGTCTTACACATTCAGATACGGATATGTCGAGCGCGGAGGAAATTGCCAAGTTTGATGCAGAAAAAGATAAGCCAACGGCTGACATTGGAGATGTAGGGATCGCTTTTGGATCGGTTGCCGTAGATAAAGGAGTAACACAGCCTTATAAAACGTCCTACTGGGATGAAATCCCCGATTGGGCTAAGGATAAAGACGGAAATTGGATTGTCGGCTATCAAGGCACAATTTCTTTTCTGACGAACACCAAGCTTGTGGCTAATCCACCGAAGAGCTGGGAAGATCTGAAGAACGGCAGCTACAAAATCATCGTTGGCGATGTAACCAAAGCTGCTCAAGCTCAGATGGCTGTATTGGCGGCAGCAATTGCCTTTGGCGGTGATGAGTCGAACATTGAGCCGGGGATCGCTTTCTTCGAGGACTTGGCTAAAAAAGGACGCCTCTCCAATGCAGAAGCTTCCCTTGCCAATATCGAAAAAGGGGAAGTAGAAGTTACCCTGCTGTGGGATTTCAACGCTTTGAACTATAGAGATCAAATCAACAAAGATGGCTTCGCGGTAGCCATTCCGAAGGAAGGCAGTGTGGTGAGCGGTTATGCAACGATCATTAACAAATATGCACTGCATCCTAATGCTGCGAAGCTGACTCGTCAGTACATCCTTAGTGATGAAGGACAGATTAATCTTGCCAAAGGGTACGCTCGTCCGATCCGTGACAGCGTAACGCTGCCGGATGATGTTGCGGCTAAGCTGCTGCCAAAAGAGGAATATGTCAATGCTAAGCCTGTTGGTGATTACAAGGTGTGGGAAGAGACAGCTAAGACCATTCCGCAATTATGGCAGGAACGTGTGCTTGTGCATTTGAACTAGAATTGTTCTTCCCTAAAAAAAGAAGCAGGGCGCCTTCGTCACGATGCCGTAAGGTGCCCTTGTTCTATTCCCGCGACAAGGAGTGAGGAAGTTGAAACAGAAAAGCCGCGGTGTGATTCTGGCACTCATTCCGTTTGCACTGATGGTGTTGGCATTTCAGCTGGTACCTGTATTGTCCATGCTGACGGGAAGTTTCCAAAAGGCAGACGGAACTGGGTTTACGCTAGGCAATTATCTGCATGCACTGCAAAGTCCCTATTACATGCAGGCGATCAAGAACAGCTTGCTAATCTCTTTAACTTCAAGTCTGATAGGGATCATTGTCGGACTTTTTTGTGCATATTGTATTACTCGGTTCACTCCAAAGGTAAGGGACAGACTCTTAATGCTGTCGAATATGACCTCTAACTTTGCGGGGGTCCCGTTAGCTTTTGCATATATTATTTTGCTCGGAAATAACGGGGTGTTTACGCTTTTATTCAAACAGTGGGGCTGGAGTGTTTTTGCCGACTTTGATTTATATAGCTGGTCTGGTCTGATTCTGGTGTATGTCTATTTTCAGGTTCCGTTAGCCTTACTGCTCTTATATCCGTCTTTTTATGGCATTCGTGAGCAGTGGAGAGAGGCGGCGTCCTTGCTGGGGGCAGGACCGTGGCAGTTCTGGAAGACGATTGGGCTACCGATTCTAACCCCGGCGATATTTGGCACGCTCGGAATTCTTTTTGCCAATGCAATGGGCGCTTATGCCACGGCTTACGCATTAGTTGGCGGGAATTATAATCTGCTGGCGGTACGTATCGGTTCTCTGGTTGCTGGGGATGTGGTTACTCAGCCTGAAATGGGGAGTACGCTTGCTGTATTACTCGGTCTGACTACGATTTTGGCAGTTTATTTGAATCATCTGATGGTTCGGCGCACGGAAAGATTTGGAGCTAAAGCGCTCAGTAAATCGAATGTAAAAGCCAAATCTTCTCGGCGCTTATGGACAGCAGCCAGTGAGGAGGCTCGGCAATGAATATACGTAAAGCGGGCTTTGCTCCGCGTACCTTCATGCTAATGCTCATGGCGTATTTATTACTTCCACTGCTGGCAACCGGTATTTATGCCTTCGCGCAGGACTGGCAGAATACCTTGTTGCCTCAAGCATGGACATTAAATTGGTTCGGAGAAATGTTTAAGGATATTCGTTTTTTGGAGGCGCTTTGGACCTCCCTGTATTTATGTCTGATCAGTGTAGTACTGAGTCTGGCCGTGATGCTGCCAGCTGTTTTTGTCATCACCATTTATTTTCCGCGTTGGGAGAACTTTATGAAGGTGATCGTTGTTCTGCCTTATGCGGTGCCCGGTGTAGTGGCTGCGGTGGGTCTTATTCGTACCTATTCCTCTGGTCCCTTGGATATCGCTGGAACAGCTTATTTATTGGTGGGAGCATATTTTGTAGTCATTCTTCCCTATATGTATCAGGGCATTTGCAATAGTCTGTTGACCGTTAACGCCGTAGAGCTGCTGCATGCTGCAGAATTGCTTGGAGCCCGCCGCAGAACGGCTTTTGTAAATGTGATTTTGCCAAATATCTGGCCTGGGGTTATCGTTTCGACCCTGTTATCATTCTCTGTTCTGTTTGGCGAATTTGTTCTTACCAACATGCTAGTTGGCGGACATATTCAGACGATTCAGGTATATCTATATCAAAGAATGGGCGAAAGCGGGCATTTAGCCAGCGCGATTGCGATCTCGTATTTTCTGTTTATTCTAGTCCTTTCGATGGTACTGATGAAGCTTGGCAAAAAGATGGGGGGAGGCGTTAAGGGATGAACGATTATCTGAAGCTGCAAGGTATACGTAAAATGTTCGGTGATACCTGTGTGCTAGACAATATAGATTTAGAGATTCGCGAAGGGGAGCTTGTGACGCTGCTGGGGCCCTCCGGTTGTGGCAAAAGTACGTTACTTCGCTGCATAGCTGGCCTTTCGGAACTGGATGGCGGCAGAATTGTTCTGGAAAATAAAGATCTGGTAAATCTGCCGCCCCGTAAACGCGAGGTGGGGATGGTGTTTCAGTCTTATGCTCTATTCCCTAATTTGACAGTGAGCCAAAATATTGAGTATGGAATGAAAATGCGTGGAGTATCCAAATCCGCCAGACGTAGCCGCTGCGAGGAACTGCTTGCTTTAGTTGATCTGGAGGAGAAGCGGGATGACTATCCGCAGTCACTCTCCGGTGGACAGCAGCAGCGTGTAGCATTGGCCCGTTCTCTAGCCGTGCAGCCCAAAGTATTACTGCTGGATGAACCCCTGAGTGCACTCGATGCCAAGATTCGCAAGAATCTACGTGCTGAAATTCGCGATATTCAGAAGCGTTTTAACATGACGACCCTATTCGTTACGCATGATCAGGAAGAGGCGCTGATCCTATCCGACCGTATCTGTATTATGAACGGTGGGCGAATTGTTCAGGATGGAACACCGGAAGGACTGTATACGGCGCCGCGGACAGAGTTCGTTGCCCGGTTCATGGGTAGTTATAACGTATTGACTCGGCCTGAAGTGATGGCGCTGTTCCATGGAATAGATAGTGGGATGGACAGCTTTGCCATTCGTCCCGAAGCCGTAACGCTGCTGCATGAGGGAGCAGGTCAACAGGAGGCTGCTGCCGGAGCGCAACTGGTGAATGGAATGATTAAATCGGTGTCTGTGCTTGGAAATATCATTCGATGTACGGTTGAGGCTGAAGGAATCCGCTTAACGGTTGATCTTTTAAATGATGGACGCTGGCTGCGGGTTGGAGAAGGGGACAAAGTCACATTGGCGCTGAACCCTTCCGAGCTTTTACATTTAGAGCGAGAAGGAGCGTGAGTAGAATGTCGGAAATGACCAATAAACTCATTGTGGTTGTCTTGGATGGACTTAGATATGATGCTGCTCGCAAGTACATGGGGTATCTGGAGCATCTTGTGGAGCAAGGATCCTTATCTTGTTATCGAGTGCAGTCAGAATTACCCAGTCTATCACGCCCGCTTTATGAAGTGCTCTTAACGGGTACACCCGTGTCCAAAAATGGAATTACGGCCAACCATATTGTGAGACCAAGCCATGAAGAAAGTGTATTTCATCTGGCAGTGGGCGCTAATTTGCGTACAGCTGCTGTTGCCTATCATTGGGTCAGTGAGCTTTATAATTCAGCCCCTTTTGATCCGCTGGCTGATCGTCATCAGCATAATGTGATGAAACCGATACAGCATGGGAGCTTTTATTTCGAAGATCACTATCCTGACAGCCATGTGTTTGCCGACGCTGTGTATTTACGGAGTGCTTATGATCCGCATTTTCTATACATTCACTCCATGAATATAGATGATGCCGGGCATCGTTATGGCGGGGAGAGTAAGGAATATGAGCTTTCCGTGCGTAATGCCGACGGTCTGCTGGCCACTGTTTTGCCCATTTGGATGGAGCAGGGGTATAAGATTCTGATTACGGCCGATCATGGAATGAACGCAAACGGGTACCATGGTGGGGTCACCTCTTCCGAGCGGGATGTGCCGTTATATACGTTTGGAGTAGATGTGTTGTCTTCCGAAAAAGAGGATCAAGTAATTCCCCAGTTGCGGTTAGCGCCGCTAATGTGCCATTGCTTGGGGCTTGCTCCTTCGGCTGCAATGAGCAAGGAAGGCTTGTCTCCTTTTGTACAGAAGCAATTACATCATGAAGGTGCTGAGCCCTTGCCACTGGGATAAAAATTATAATAGGCAAGCACAATAAAAATCATATACGAGGAATCTGGATTTTTGTATAATAAATAGTATATTTTACCTATTTGGGAGGTTGTCTATTGAGTGCTGCTAGAGGTATGAAATGGATTACAGGCTCGTTTGAAATTATTTTGGCGATTCCATTTCTGGGTGCTACTATTGTAGTGTTCAGTGGGTACTCTGTACTGGGATTTATGTTTATTCTTCATCTAATCACTTTGATTTTATCTTTAAAGAACAATGAATCTATCTATGGTTCAGTGCTCGGAATTGTAACTTCTTTATTGGCTTGGATTCCACTTGTGGGATGGGCACTGCACTTGATTACAGGGATTTTGTTGATGGTAAGTGGCGGACAGAAGACCCGTTATCCTTCGAATCATAACTATCCACAATAATTAAAATC
This sequence comes from Paenibacillus sp. RS8, assembly GCF_041956825.1. NCBI lineage: Bacteria > Bacillati > Bacillota > Bacilli > Caryophanales > Paenibacillaceae > Paenibacillus > Paenibacillus sp. RS8. Next base: position 1,905,067 of record NZ_CP168131.1, read on the forward strand.
AGCCTAATACAGCCCGATTCGGACGTTTGTCCGGTCGGGCTGTATTCATGTTATAATGAGGGCACATTTTAGCATGAAGCACTTACGAAAGGAGGCACATCCATATGGAAGTAACAGCACAAGATGTAGCGGAATGGATGGTTAAGGAAATTCGGTTTACGGGTACCTTGTATCAGACCGCGGCGATTGAATATGTAAAAGAGAATTTTGGGGAACAATTTGTATTTGTGAATGAGAATGGCAATGCCTCACTGTCCAAGGAAGTAAAGAAAGCTTTCCGAAAGCTGCACGGCGGCAAAATTGCGTGGGATCGCGATGGTTTTTTGTGGGCGTGGACTTAAGCCGAAACATGGCGTTATATATCAAAAAGCAAGTTTCCAGGGAAGAGGAAACTTGCTTTTTTTTGTGAGAATCATACTGGAACTTCTCTCTGATCCTTTGCCATAGGCGAGCTACATAGAGGGCAGGGCTTCGAGGTTAGATGGTCCTCGGCTCCGCCAGCTTTCATGCGTGTCCAACCAGGACAGCTGCTGCCCGTGCAATTCCATACCGGAACGACATGGGTTTTTGTTGTGGTTGTTCGGCTGGTCGGCAAGGCTCTTGTCGTCACTGTTCTTGTTGTTACTGCTCTACCCACCGTAGTTGCTGCTGTGGAAGAAACAGCTGAACGAAAGGCGGATAACATGAAGCGGGAAACCTCCGCTTTTTTACCGCGATGCTGTGCAGGTGAGCTGATAAACAGCTCCTCTCGGGCTCTCGTAACGGCCACATACGCCAGTCTCCGTTCCTCCTCCAGCGCGGCTAGGCTTGAAGCTCCGCTGCTTCCGGCAGCAAGCTTGCGATCTTTTAACCGGTCACCCTCCAGTGCAGAGCTATGCGGAAGAATCCCCTCAGACGCTCCAATTAAAAACACAACAGGGAACTCTAGCCCTTTTGATTTATGAATGGTCATTAGTGCAATCCGGTTGCCTTGCTCTTTAGTACCTGGTTGGCGATTATGCTCGTTACGCTCCGTGACATTATCTATGAAATCAAGAAAGGCAGGGATGCTGTCGAAACGTGCCGCGGAAGATTCTAGCTCATCTAGCATTTCTTTTAGCGTCTCGCGATGTAAGGTTGCTTGATGCCGTTCATTCGCTTCGATGAAATAATCGTAGAATTGGGTACGAATCTGCCGAATTGCTTGTATTGGGGTCAGTTCGCGTATATTCCGGATTAGATCAAGCCGATCTCTTAGCTTAGTTCCCTTGAAGTCTTCCATGCCAGGCATAGACAATAGGTGGATTAATGGTCCTTGTTTGGGCTGTCTAGCCTCCATCTGGCGGATGTGATTCATGCCTTTTTCACGATTCATATATAGCGTCGGCAGGATGTTCTCCATTGCTGCAAAATTCCGCCGATTCACGGAGAGTCGCAAATGATCCAGCACCGGAGAGATCAGCCAGTGCTCGTACAGTAATTGCCCTTCACCATAATCAATATAGGGAATGTCGCGTAAAAGGAGTAGTTCGAGAACGGCCCGATTGCTGCTCGACGCCCGGTACAACATGGCGAAGTCGCTATATTCTCTTTTGCCGCTAGAGACCTCGTTTAAAATATGCTCGATCATCTGCTCCGCTTCTTCATCTGCAGTTTGCGGACGCATATATCGTGGCTGACTTCCACTACCTTTTGCGGCTTGCAGGGTTTTGGAGCGTCGGCGTGTATTGTGCCGGATAATGCCGTTGCCAAGTCCCACAATAGCTGGGCCTGAGCGGTAGTTGATATCGAGAGTAATAACCTTTGCTCCCGGATAGAGTTTTTCGAACTCTAAAATGAACTCACTGCGCGCTCCGTTGAAGGAATAAATCGTCTGGTCATCGTCACCAACCACCATTAGATTATGCTGTGGGTGAGCGACCATTTTGACAAGCTCGTACTGCAAGGCGTTCGTATCTTGGAACTCATCGACCATCACGTACAGATATCTCATCTGCAACTCTTGCAAAAGCACCGGACGCTCCTTCAGCATCCGATAAGCGATTAAGAGGACATCATCGAAGTCGATTTTGAAATTGTCTAGTTTCCATTGTTCGTATATTTCCAGAATGGATTTCATTTCTTTTTCGGCGGTGGTGCTTTCTGGCAGATCTTCCACGGTGCCCATGTTCATTTTGCAGGAAGAGAGCAGTGAGAGTAGGGTTTCCGGTGGATAAGCATCCTTCGGCAGTCCGAGCTCACGCATGATCTGCTTCAATAGGATGTGCTGGCGCCGTGTCTCACTGAAAATCTCCTGCTGCAATCCCTGTCTGCGCAAGAAAAACAAGAAAAAAGAATGAAACGTACGAGCCTGTAGCCGCGCGACGTCAGCTGTGCTGACTCCGGGGAGCAGGGCGATTCGTTCGCGCATTTCTGCCGCGGCTTTACTCGAGAAAGTCAGCAATAGCAGCTGACTCGGCGAGACGCCGCGCACGGACAACAAATAACCGGTTCTGCAGATCAGAACCGAGGTTTTGCCGGAGCCTGCGCCGGCCAGTGTCAGCAGCGGCCCTTTATGATGCCGCACTGCGGCAATCTGCGGGCGGTTGAGCAGGATGCCGCCTTCCTCCAGCCTACGGAAATAAGCGGAGTCTCCCTCTTCCCGCTTCACCAGCTCCTTGCTGGTCTGTGCTGAAGCTACAGCTGCCTGCGGGATGCGTTCGCCGGTAGCACCCAGCGGGATATTATGAAATAAGAGCTTATTCAATAGATTCACCTTCATATATTTCTGTATAGAGTGAGCTCAACAAAACTAGTTAGAGGATGGTTGAGTCCATCTTAAAATGTGCCGTTTAAAATATGCTATAAATTTAGCCAATCTACAATATACCATCCCAGCGTTTTTGCTGCACAGAAAAAAATGCTGGATATCGTGTGGGTGAAAGGAGGAGTTTGGCTGTGGGAGTGGGGCTCCAATGGGCAAAATGTACGGTATAAATCGTGTAGAAATACTGGAATTGGGGGCTCTATGTGCGGTATAAATCCGTAGAAAAGCTGGAATGGGCTTCATGAGCGAAAAGAAGGGTATAAATCCCCCCTTGTCCTCTCTTAAGTTTACAGTGTAGCCCATTCCCTTTCCTTATCATCCTCATATCCTAAAGCAAAATCATGATATGGAGATGACCGTACGTATGCCCTCACCCAATAAGGTCCGCATAAGACATGCCGTTACCATAGATGTGCTTATTCCGGCTATCGAGAAGGATTTGGCTACCCTCCCTTATGTTATTGACGCTGTCCGAACTCATGTTAAGCATCCGATAGGTCGAATACTGATTGTCGCACCAAAAAAGACACGGATATTGGATTTCTGCCGAAAAAAGGGCTGTACCTTTGTCGATGAGAATACAGTCCTTCCGATTACTAAAAAAGATATCCATTACCGTTCACGGAAATGGGAAAGATCCGGTTGGTTGTTCCAGCAATTGTTGAAGCTGAATGGTGACAAGCTGTGTACGGCTGACTATTTTTTAGTCATCGATGCAGATACGGTCTTAATCGCTCCTCATCGTTTCCGTGAGAAGGGAAAGACGATTTTTTACAGCCGTAATTGGAGTCAGCCTCAGTACTTTACAACCTATAGGAAGCTAATGGGTAGGAGGGCGGCATCTGCTTCATCTTTTGTGACGCATTATATGCTGTTTGAGCGCAGCCAATTGGCTCAAATGAAAAGAGAGATTGAAGTGAAGCATCAGAAGCCTTGGTATTCGGCGATTTTACACAGTATGGACCGCACTAAGCAATTTGCTTTCTCTGAATTCGAAACCTATGCGAACTACTTGTATTCGAAGAATCGTGGGGGCATGAGGATCCAAAAAGCACGTAATAAAGGTCTCCATATGAATGCAGGCCAGCTATCCAAACAGAAGCTGAACGAGCTGGCGGAAAAGTATAGATCGTTGTCTTTTCATAAACGAAAGGGGTATGTGAGAACAACGAGCAGTAAGTCCGGCACAGGGGGGCGATAGGCTTGCAGATCGTGCTCCTTTCAGGGGGATCGGGAAAGAGGCTGTGGCCGTTGTCGAATGAAATCAGGTCAAAGGCATTCTTGAAACTTCTTCCAACAGAAAATGGCGGTATGGAGTCGATGATTGAGCGAGTATGCAGAGGGCTGGATGAGGCAGGATTGCTGGATTCAAGCTGTATTGTAACCCATAGCAGTCAGGTGGAGATTACTCGCAAATCTGTGGGGGATCAGGTTTCCTTATTGGCGGAGCCGCAAAAGCGGGGAACCTTTACTGCGGTTGCTCTGGCGGCGAGCTATTTGCACTCCGTGAAGAAAATAGATTTGGAAGAGATCGTAGTGGTCATTCCGGTGGATTCATATGTGGAGGCTTCTTTTTTTAAACAGCTTCAACAATTTCCCAGCGTGCTGTCCGAATCACAAGCGGATATTGCCCTGATCGGTGTTACGCCTGAATTCCCATCCACACAGTTCGGGTATATTTTACCCGGTGAAGGTTCGAGCGATATGTCCTTTTTAAATGTTAAGCAGTTTGCGGAGAAGCCAGACGAAGAGACGGCGGCAGGGTTCATTTCCCATGGAGGACTATGGAACTGCGGGGTGTTTTCCTGCTCACTAGGCTACCTGCTCTCAAGTATGATAGAACGGAGCCTCCCGGTTGATTACATGGAGCTATTGAAGCGTTATGACGAATTGCCAGAACGAAGTTTTGACTATGAGGTGCTGGAACATACACGGCGAGCGGTAGTTATCCCTTATACCGGAGTCTGGGCCGATATTGGCAGTTGGGATGCGCTTACCCCTCATTTGCAGGAAAAGGTAATTGGCAGGGGGAGCATTTCTGAGGATTCAAAAGGAACCCATTTGGTGAACGAGCTCTCTTGTCCCGTGCATATCATCGGAGCTCCGGGATTAATCGTGGCGGCAGGTCCAGATGGCATTTTGGTTGCTGGGATCGAGCAGGCGAAACGGATTAAGCAGAAGCTGGAGGGGCATGCTGCAAAGCCGATGATTGAAGAAAAGCGGTGGGGAAGCTCTCGCATCCTGGATTTCTCACGAACAGCAGCAGGAGTTGAGGTCACGACCTCCAAAATTACCATGTTGGCAGGGAAGCACACTAGCTATCATTTTCACAGGCATACCAAAGAAATATGGTCTTTTCTTTCTGGAAATGGAGAGTACCGTATGAACGGCTTTCTTCATGGGGTTGCTGCCGGAGACACGGTCATGGTACCTGCTGGATCGAGACATGGTTTGCGGGCGCTTACCCCGCTAGAATTGATCATTATTGAACTGGTGGCATTTCCTGACGTGGGGGATTATGTACGTGTTTGTGCTGAATGGGAGGGGGAGGACAACTCCCTTGATCATTTGAGGTGAAATAGGTGTGGAAGAGAGGTACAAACAGCACCGTGAGCATAACTGCCCACGGTGCTATTTGTGTACACGCAACGTAACAAAGGAATCACTTTTGAGATTCTCTGCTCAAATTCAAAAGATGCTCAAGTCCTACCGCCACTCCATCTTCCTCATTGCTGACGGTAACGAATTCAGCCATTTCCTTGAGTATCGGAGCTGCATTAGCCATGGCAATTCGGTAGCCAGCCACCTCGAACATCGGTTGATCATTATAGCTGTCACCCATTACGGCTACATCCTTTAGTGGGATTCCATAATGGGCGGCGAGCATAGCTACACCGGAGCCTTTGTTGGCATCTTCGTGGTTAATCTCGATATTGTTGACATGGGAGGCTGTGATAATGAGGCCAGGGATCGCGGCAAAGCGGGTGGAGGCTTCTTTGAGCAGTTCACGGTTTAGAGAAAAAGCTAACGTTTTATAAATGACGTTTTCCTCTTTGCTCCAGATCTCTTCCATACTCTCTACGTAAGTTACCGCTGCTTGTTGAAACTGCTGATCGATCATTGCTTTTAGCAGCCAGCTGACTTCCTCTGGGACTTCTTCTTCACTTAATGCAGATAATTTCTCTAATCTAACCCGTTTATTTAGTTCTACATATACGTTGTCCTCTGTGTATACTTCGTAATACAAATCCGGAATTTCATTCATCCAGCGTAACGCAGGAATAATGTCTTCCTTATTCAGCGGTGTACTTGCTGCGAGCGTGCGGTCAGACAGTGTGACTACTGCGCCATTCAGACTGACCACAGGGCATTCCAGATCCGCTAGCCGTAGCTGTCGTTCCGCATCCATAAAAGAGCGTCCCGTAGCAATAATTACGATATGACCTAAATTTTGAGCCTTTATAATCGCCTCGCGGTTCTTTGGGCTAATTTGTCCTTCTTCGTTCAGCAATGTTCCATCCATATCTAAAGCAATCAGCATAGTGTATGATCTCCTTATCCAGTCTTAGTTGTCCCCTTCGCGGGCCAGTGAAAACGTTACTTGTATCTTATCATTAATATTCTGAAAACCAAAAACACCTTTTCATTCATTTATAATCGTATATTTTTAGAAAATAGTTCAGTCGTGGTACAATAGTTGTCAAACTAATCGACTAACCGAGTCTATCGTCAGTTCATGTTCGTGGGACGTGATCCGCCGATATTTTTCCTGCGTAAGGACATCGGTAGCTGTATATGTAAGGGGGACTAATCGTGAGATCCAAAAACTTGGCCACCATGTCACTAGCTTTTATGGCATGTGGGTTTCTGATTACACTATTTCTACCTGAAAATCTCGCTGTGATTCTACTAAGAGGTGGATTTGAGGCCGGGCTGGTCGGGGGGATTGCCGACTGGTTCGCAGTAACCGCGTTATTCCGTCATCCGATGGGGTTACGTATTCCACATACCTCATTGCTGCTCAAGAATCGCGATAAGATTATCCAGTCGTTAATTACTGCTATGGAGACTGAGCTGCTGAACAAAGAGAGTATTGAGAACAAGCTGCGCAAGTTTGGTATTATGTCTATGGGTTCCAAACTGCTGACGAAGTTCTTTAGTAAGAAGAAGGCGAGAGCCCAGATCCTAGAGCAGCTTAGCGAATTTGTGTCACGACTTCCGGTAGAGAAAGCTGTACCTTTTCTTCAAAAGGCAGCTTCCGATTATATTCGTGAAGCGGAGCTTGGGGTTGCGGCCGATAAAATTGTCACTAAATTAATGAACGATGGAAAAGATGTAGCGGCTCTGGATTATGCGCTGGAAGGGGTGTCTAACTGGAGCGGTCGTCCTGAAACGAAAGCTATGCTGGGTAAGATCGCCAGTGAGAAACTGGCTGAAGTGAAGCTTGGTGGACTTAAGGGGATGGCTTTTCAGGCTTTCGTTGGGTTTATGGATGCGGATATGCTTGGTGAAATGCTGCAAGGCATGCTACAGTCGGGTATTCGCGATTTTCGTGAAGAGGATAGTCCATATCGTGAAGAGATCATTCGAGAAATTCGGGTGGCACTGTTCCAGATTGTTAATGACGAGGCTAGAATGGCTTCTGTAAAAGAATGGGCACTAAATGAGCTTGAGGGAGAAGCGGCAACCGCTTTTCTGCATACTCAATTGGAGAACGTACGTAGCAAGGCACTCTCCTTGTTGGAAGAGGACCGGGCAGCTGGTGGACGCAAGTTATTCGCACTATATGCTCTGCTTGTGCGCCGTATTAGCAAGGAACAAGAGTGGATCGGCAGCTGGGAGGAGCGGATTCGCGCTTCATTAATTGCATTTGTAGAGGCTAACCACTACCGAATCGGTCTTTTGGTGAAAGAGAATCTGGATAGCATGGACGATGCTAGTCTAGTGAATATGCTGGAGGATAAAGTAGGTAAAGATCTTCAGTGGATTCGTGTGAACGGTGCCTTATGCGGTTTTGTTGTAGGGCTTGTTCTTACAGTTGTTCAATTTATTTAACTCAAAGTAGTCCGTCTCCAGTGATTGGAGGCGGACTACTTTTTTTTGAAATATAAGAAAGTATAAGTTTCGCACCATACTTTATGTCTTATATTTCCCGTTTATACTTGTAGGATTCTATTGTTGTACTAATGTATCTTTGATAAATGCGTTCCAAATCAGTTGCTGTACGGTGCCAATTGAAGACCTCAAGCGCATCTGCTCTTCCTTGTTTCCCGATGGTTGCTGCTAACTCCGGATTCCGGCCTAGTCGCAGCAAATATCTAGCGAAGGGCAAGGCCTCGCGATATCGTTCCACCAGATAGCCGTTATGGCCGGAATCGATAATCTCACGGATACCTCCATTGCTAGAAGCGATGACGGGCAGTCCCGAGGCCATAGCCTCTACATTAACAAGTCCAAAGGATTCATGACTCTGAGAAGGACATACAAAGCAATCGGCGGCTTGATAAAGGGTATGAATATCTTCATGAGCTACATTTCCAAGGAAAGAGACGGGTACTCCCAGCCGCCTTGCAAGCAGCTTCAGCTGACGTAAATACGAAGGGTTCCCTTTGCCTGCAATTACAAGATGAACGGGAAGATGTTTATTTAAATGGTACATAGCGCGTATCAATATGGGCACCCCTTTGCGGGGAATGACTCGACCGACGAATAAGACGGTAAAGGCCTTCGGGAGTCTGTAAAGTCTGCGAAGATGGTATTTTTCCTGTGTGCCTACGGGAGTGAATCGATCAAGATCTGCTCCTAGCAGGACAATACGGATTTCATTGTCTAATTGAGGGAATCGGTGAGTTAATCTTCGTTGTAGAGAGTGGCTATTCGCAATAATCAGATCTGCTCTTGCCAGGGCCCTAGCAGTCTTATTTGTGTCCGGTGTGAATGTAAGAGAATGCAGAAATAGAAATACCGGAAGATGAGGGAGCCGTTTCTTTACAGCAGACATAAGATGGGGGCGATTATCAATCTGAACGATATCAAATGACTCATTCTGAATGTAGTCTAATACCGAAGTACGATAATGGACGGGAGTACTTGCAGGCAACCGAATGATTCTGACCTGCTCTAATATTGAGGCATCGGGCAGTCCCGGCGCTCTTCGGCTCACAATGGTAACCTTATGTTTCTCAGCCAGCCGTCTGGCAATGGCCCAAATGCAAATTTCTACTGAACCGTCTCCCGGAACCGGGAGCCGTTCCGGCGCAATAATACAAATATGCATGGTTCATGCCTCCTCTGATCCGCTAATGGTTATCCTCTTCCCACCATATGCAGCTTTAGTATCTGGAGATACATCTGAAAGCGGAGAGGGCGTTCAACCCATGCCATTCATATTGCCGATGCATAAAATACTAAGGCTAAGCAAGGCTGTGATCATTATTTGAGTGATAGGGGAGAGGGCAATTGGGAACGAAGTCAAAGTCGGCGTTGACCAGCAAATGGATTAAAACCAAGGTGCTCATGCAAAGTTCCGAGATTTCACCGCTGATTCCAGAGACTGTAAGGTTTAGTAAAGCCAACTTAAAGACGATGCTGCTGAAATATGGGATGATTTACGTTAAGCCGGAACACGGTACTTACGGTAATGGTGTGATGAAGGTTGAACAGAGTAAGGACTCTCATGGAACAGAATACAAATACCAAAGTGGAACAAAGATAAAAACGTTTGGAGTCTATGACACCTTTTATTCATCACTTAAGAAAGCGACACGCGGACGTAGTTACTTGATTCAGAGAGGCATTGTTTTACTGAAGCATGGTAAGCATCGCTTTGACATCCGTGTGATGGTCCAGCTCAGTCCGCGTGGCAAATGGGAAACTACCGGATTGATTGGCCGAGTAGCTGAGAAAGGCAAGATTGTTACCAATTATCATAACGGTGGTACGCTAATGTCTATGGAGAAGCTGCTGTCGCCTTATTTGAACGATGCTCAGCAAGCTCAGATGCTTAAGATATTGAGAAAGCTAGGTGAGGATACCGGACGTTTCTACCATAAGAAATATCCTGGGTTTAAACAGATTGGTGTAGATGTAGGATTAGATAACCACATGACGCCTTGGATTATTGAAGTGAATACTAGTCCGGATCCGTATATTTTCAAACATCTTTCTAATAAAAGCATGTACCGCAAAGTGATGGCTTATCGCAGAGCAAATGAGAAGAAGAAGACCGTTAGCTGATTTGTTTCTTTGTATTCGCTATAACAAGGGAAACCTTTTGTTCGAGCTCAATTATTTTTTGTTTGTGGGTTGCGATCTGACGATAACCAGAGACCAGTGAAGATAGGGATTGGGTGGTTAGCGTAAGATTTTGTTTACGAATCGCTGCTTTAAAGTCCGTCCAATCTGCTGAGACACGTTTGTTTAACGAGGTGATCACGCTCTTGTTAGATTTGATCGTGATTTGAGGACTTTCAATGCCAGCTAAGGTTTTGCGAGCTTCAGCTATTTTTTGGGTACGTGTTTTTTTCGCAGCGTTTAGCTGATTCTGCTTATCGCTGATCTCTTGGCGTGCCAACTGAACCAAGATTTTCATAGCGTCACCTTGGGCACGCAGTACGGTATTCAAGGTCTTATCCTTAAGAGTCTTGGCGATACTAATTCGTTTGTTAAGCGCACTATACTGATCAAATAAGGGCTGGTAGCGTTGCTTACAGCTCTTAACGGAGGCTTCCAAGCGGTTCACTACTTCAAGATCAATCTCTTTCATTTGTTGACGTACAACGACTATCGACTGCTCATTGTTGTAGTGAAGGATTCGGATCTGCTCCTCGCGCTGATCATACTGCAGCTTTAAGGTGGATAAATCATTATACAGAGCAGTCAACTTAACCCTAGCAGGACCCTCGGCTGTCGCGGCTGTCAGATCAAAAGCCGCTTTAACAGAGGGGGTTAATTCTGTTGTGGATGCAGCAATAGCTCCAGATGATGTGCTTAGCAGTAGCAGGATCGCCAGCAGTAATAAGGGCACCGACTTTAATGTTTTCATTTGTTCTCCTCCTATTGTCGTAACCTAATGGCAACAAAAAAAGCACCCGTAGCAAAGGCAAAAGCCTTTATTACGGGTGCTTCCAGCGTAATAGGTCACGAACGATATTATTATGTTTAATAATAGTTTGCCCCAGGCCATCCAGTCAATATTTAAAATTAAACTATTCCCTATTCAAAATGATACGCAGGGCATTTCTATACTCACTTCTCTTATCGTATACTGAACTTAGGATGGAATAAAGGATGCAACGTTCGCAACAAAGGAGGTCTGGCGTAGATGGATAACGCGGTAGAATACAGCACAATGTTGGAACATGCATTTATGAGGTCGCCAGAGGGAATAGCCGTACTGTCTTTGAACGATGGTAAGGGCAACTGGCTAAAGGTCAATCCGGCTTTTTGCAATTTACTTGGCTTTACTGAAGCTGAGTTTCTTGCTGGGGCTATTTTTGCAGAAATGGAAAATAGACAGACGTCTTCGAAAGAGCTTTCCTATAGATTGGTGATGGACGAGCTTCAGAATTCTCCAGCAGGGAGCTGGAAGAAGGAAGAATGCTTTTACAAAGGGGATCACCCGGTATGGCTTTCCCTGACATTCTCAGGATTTGGAACAACAGGACAAGCCCCTTCGTGTATTATTGTGTACGCCGAAGATATTACAGACCGAAAGATTGCAGACCAACAAATGGAAGATCAACGAGATCTAGAGGAACAGATTTATCAAAGTGAACGTAATTATAGATTGATGTCCGAGAATTCGCTGGATTTAATCTCGCGTCATGCAGTTGAAGAGCGCAAACAGTTCGAATTCAAGCTTCAAGAGAATGAACAGCGCTATAAATCCTTATTTGAATATAATCCTTCTGCTGTGTACTCCATGAATTTGCAAGGGGATTATTTAACAGCCAATGCGAATCTGGAGAAACTGACAGGGTATTCGCTGGAAGAACTGATCGGAATGTACTTTGGTCCCGTTGTGCATGAGAAGGACATGGAGAAGACGCTGTATCATTTTAACTTAGCCGCTAAGGGCTATCCTCAAAGCTATGATCTGACACTTATTCATAAAGAAGGCCATTTTATAGAGATTAATACCACTAATATTCCGATCATTGTAGACGATCAAGTGGTAGGCGTATACGGTATTTCCCGTGACATTACGGAACGTATAAGATATACGGAACAAATCGAAAAGCTAAGCAATGAATACACCCTTATTTTAAATGCGGTTTCGGAGGGTATTTTTGGACTCGATATGGAGGAGAAGGTGACCTTCATCAACCCAGCAGGTTTGCATATGCTCGGCTATGAACATGATGAGATTATGGGTCATACCTATCTAGATCATATTCAGCAGACAGCGCTTGATGGGATCCATTACCGGCCAGAGGAGTCGCCATTAATCAAAGCCATTAGGTCAGGGGGATCTTACCAGAGCAAGGATGCAGTCTTATGGCGTAAAGATGGCACGAGCTTTCTTGCAGAGTACCAGGTAACGCCTCTTTTTGATAAAGGTGAACCTAAGGGTGTTGTAGTCGTGTTCAGGGATATTACAGATGAGAAGGAGATCATTCGTGCCAAGGAATCTGCGGAAAAAGCGGACCAGGCTAAATCAGAGTTTCTGGCCATTATGAGCCATGAAATACGCACGCCTATGAACGGCATTGTGGGGATGACTGATCTGCTTGCCGAGACAGAACTAGATGAAGAACAACGTGAGTACACAAATATTATTAAGGAGAGCAGTAGCTCTCTTCTATATATTCTGAATGAAATTCTCGATTACAGTAAAATTGAGGCCGGAAAAATGATGATCGTACATGAGCCCGTGCATCTTCGAGAGGTACTGGACAGTGTAACGGATCTATTTATGGCTAAGGCTTTGGAAAAAAATCTTGAGCTGTCTTACAGCATGGCACCAGGAGTTCCTACGTTCATTATGGGAGATGCAGGACGATTACGTCAGGTATTGGTTAATCTGGTTAGCAATGCGATTAAATTTACTGACCGAGGCAATGTCTGTATTTACGTGGAGCGGAATTTGTCCGTGGTTTCAAAGAAATCGCCTTTGAAGTTTAATGTCAGAGACACGGGGATAGGTATTCCTTTAGAAAAGCAGCATCAGTTATTTCAATCATTCTACCAGCTGCACTCCTCGTTTAATCGTAAGTATGCTGGGACGGGTTTAGGACTAGCCATTTGCAAAAAGCTCGTCGAGCTGATGGGCGGAGCCATTGCGGTGGAGAGTAGCGAAGGAGAGGGCTCTAATTTCTATTTCACGCTACAGATTAATCCTGAAAGCGGAGATGAGAGTGATGAAGAAATAGTTGCTCAGACAGAGCAGAAACCCGCTCAGGAAATGGAATCAGGATTTGATTTAGAGGTACCTATGGATGCTGGTGAAAATGTGATTCTACTCCCGGAGGGCAATGCCCTTTCAGCTTCTAAGCCGATTTCTTCAAAAGGAGAAATGTCCTGATGAAGCATAGAAACTCCAGTCTCAGCAACAAACTACCGGCGGATCCATACACACAGTGGGAGGCTGGGGTTTCATCCCCGTCTTCTGCTTGTGGACCTGCGACAATGGCAGCTTTAACCGAGTATTGGCATACCCAGCTAGGAATGGACTTTATTCGTGGCACAGGTCATTTTCACTCCAAAGCAGATCATATTAATTACATATACAGTCATCACGGAGGAACCCCTTTAGGCATGAGTACACGTCGTTTTGTAAAGGGAATCACAGCTTATATCAACGCTTCAATCTCGCCAGAGGGGGAGTATAAGCTATCTATCTCTACTTTTAACGATTTCGATGTGTATAAAGCGGAGATTGATGCAGGTCGACCAGTCGCTGTTAAATTTGATAAATGGTTTAATTTTCGGTGGAGAGGGAGCTTTGCTTACGACTACCACTGGGTATTAGGTATAGGATATGAGGTGCCTGATAACGGTGATCGTCCAATTCTCATCATTCAGGATAATGGTGTGAGGTATAAGGACGGAAGAATTGCTCTTTGTAAAGAACGGCGCATTCCATATTATTCGAATAAAGACATCATTACGATGGTAGGTTTGAATATCTTAGAAACACCTAGTTAATCGCGATCTGCTAAGGGAATTCCTCTGGAAAAATGATCTAATTATTTTGAGTCCAAACGTTTGCACAAATGCGAGGATCATACTATAATCCAGTTAATAACTGGAAAAGGGGATAGGTGCTTTGTCCGTACAAAAGGAAATGAAGGAACCCATTTATTATGGTGATCCTGCGACTACTAGGGGTATTTCTGTTTTTGCTCAGGAGTTTGATCAGTTGTTCAGCTACGACGGCGATGATCTGGGACTGACCTATTCACCGGCCTGCTCATCATTTTGCTTGTGGGCTCCTACGGCTCAGGAGGCAGAGCTAGTAATCTATGATTCATGGCAGGGAGCGGCGGAGAGCAAATATGCTATGATTCGCGATATCCGGGGAACGTGGAGAGCTACAGTTGACGGTGATCTGGATGGCAAATTCTATACTTACCGAGTGCGTTTAGGTGAACAGTGGAATGAAGCAGCTGATCCTTATGCACGGGCTGTTGGCGTGAACGGTGACAGAGGCGCTATTCTAGATTTGCGCAAGACAGACCCTGAACGTTGGACGGAAGATAAGCCGCCGTTTGAGGATCCTGTGGACGCCATTATTTATGAACTTCATTTGCGTGACTTATCCATTCACCCGGCGAGCGGGATGACTCATAAGGGACAATATCTCGCTTTGGCGGAAGAAGGAACCCGCGGACCTGAGGGTATTCTAACCGGACTTGATCATATCGCAAATCTCGGTGTAACCCATGTGCAGCTATTGCCTATTTATGATTATTCTACAGAGAGTGTAGATGAGACGAAGCTGGATGAACCTCATTTTAACTGGGGTTATGATCCGAAGAATTATAATGCTCCTGAAGGCTCCTATGCTACGGATCCCTATATGCCCGGACTACGTATTCAAGAGCTAAAAACAATGATTCAAGCGCTTCATGATCGTGGCCTCCGTGTCATTATGGATGTTGTTTACAACCATGTGTACGATGGATATCGCGTGAATTTTACTAAACTGGTTCCAGGCTATTATTTGCGATATAAACCAGATGGAAGCTTGTCGAATGGCTCAGGCTGTGGGAATGACGTCGCTACAGAACGCTTGATGATGTCCCGCTTCATTGTGGAGTCCGTGGTCTATTGGGCTAAAGAATACCATATCGACGGCTTCCGGTTTGATTTGATGGGCTTGATGGATGTTGATACGATGCGGGAAACTCGGCGGCGTCTGGATGGAATAGATCCATCCATCATGACGATTGGTGAAGGCTGGATGATGGGAACAGAGCTGCCGATGGAACGGCTCGCTCATCAGAAGAATGCCTCCCTTATGCCGGGAATCGGACATTTTAATGATGACTTCAGGGATGCGATTAAAGGAAATATCTTTTTGTATGATCAGCCGGGCTTCATCAGTGGAATGATGGGTCTGGAGCCTGCGATCAAGGCGGGGATTGCGGGAGGAATTGACTTCAGCCCAGGAATTAAGCAATTTGCCGAAGAGCCTCAGCAAAACGTTAATTATGTGGAGTGTCATGATAATCATACCTTATGGGACAAAATCGTATTGTCCACTGAGGGCGAGACGGTCGCTCAGCGCCGATCCATGCATAGGCTGGCTTCTGCGATAGTGTTCATGAGTCAGGGGATTCCTTTTATCCATGCGGGTCAGGAATTTATGCGCACCAAGAACGGAGTGGAGAACAGCTACAAATCCTCGGTTGAGATCAATCGTATGGACTGGGAATTGTGCGCTGCGCATCAGGAAGAAGTGGCGTATATGAAGCAGCTAATTGCACTGCGTAAAGCTCACCCGGCCTTCCGTATGCGAACCGCAGATGACATTCGGAAGCATTTGGTTTTTGAAAAAGCACCGGCAAGTGCAGTAGCTTATACACTGCGTGGCCATGCTGGAGGAGATGCAGCGAAGCATATCTACGTTCTTTTTAATGCGAATGCTGAACAGACCGCTGTGGTTCTGCCGCAGCTTGGAGAGTGGAAGACCATCTTTGGCGATGAACTTGCGCTGGATCTGACAGGGAATAAGTTAACTGTAAATGGGATTGGGACAGTAGTACTGACAGTGAAATAGATAGTCTTTTATAAGATCAATATTGAAAAGCATGCGGAGTAACGTACTTTAATCAGGTACAGTACACTGTGTGCTTTTTTTGTTTTTCTATTTTCTTAATTTGATTGTTTCATTTTACATAAAAAGGTGACATTACTCATTTTCGATGACGATATTGGATGTTAATATGAAGGCATTTACTTTGACGCTTTAGAGTGGCATAAGCTTGACCTCAGACAAACATAGAGCGTATTTATCTTTTTCAACGGTTTAGAAAGTATATATTGGGGTCCCTGCAAAGTACCTGTGTACGCAGCGAAGAAAGCTTCACTTTGTGGGGATATTTTAGAGAGGATGACAGAGATGGGGAAAGCAACCGGATTTTTAGAATTTGAACGGCAGACGCCTGCGGAGTGTGAGGCGCTTGAGCGGATTAAGAATTGGGATGAATTCTCGATTCCTATGGAGGAAGAGAAGCTGCGTGAGCAAGGTGCGCGTTGTATGGACTGTGGCACACCGTTTTGTCATGTAGGACGTCTGTTGTCTGGTATGGCTTCCGGCTGTCCTCTGCATAACTTGATTCCGGAATGGAATGATATGGTCTATCGTGGAAACTGGGAGATTGCGCTGAAACGTCTGCACAAGACCAATAACTTTCCTGAATTTACTGGACGTGTGTGTCCGGCGCCTTGTGAAGGTTCTTGTACGGTGGGGATGAATGGCAAGCCCGTTACGATTAAATCGATTGAAAAAGCGATTGTAGATAGAGGTTTTGAAGAAGGTTGGATTGTGCCAGAGCCGCCGCTTTCCCGCACAGGTAAAAAAGTAGCTGTAGTGGGTTCAGGTCCAGCAGGCCTTGCTTGTGCTGCTCAGCTTAACAAGGCAGGGCATACGGTGACTGTGTATGAACGGGCAGACCGGATTGGCGGTTTGTTGACCTATGGTATTCCGAACATGAAGCTGGATAAAAAGACGGTGCAGCGCCGGGTGGATTTGCTTGCGGCTGAAGGGATTACATTCGTGACTCATACAGAGATTGGGCGAGATATCTCGGCTGCACAGCTTAAGGTGGAGCATGACGCAGTAGTCTTGTGTGGCGGGTCCACGCAGGCACGTGATCTTCCGATAGAGGGTCGAGAGCTGCGCGGCATTCATCAGGCTATGGAGTTTCTAACGTTGAATACTAAGAGCTTGCTGGATTCAGAACTTGCTGATGGTGAATATCTGTCTGCGGCAGATAAGGATGTAGTTGTAATCGGTGGTGGAGATACTGGCACGGATTGTGTAGCTACGTCGATCCGCCACGGCTGTCGTAGTGTGATCCAGCTTGAGATTATGCCACAGGCCCCACTGACGCGTCAGCCTAGCAACCCGTGGCCGGAATGGCCAAAGGTTCTTAAAGTTGATTATGGACAAAAAGAAGCGGAGCAGTTATATAAAGAAGATCCACGTCGATATCTTGTTTCGACAAAACGTTTTATCGGCGATGACGGTGGACATGTGCAGGAGCTGCATACGGTACGAATTGAGTGGACTCGTAATGAACAGGGACGGATGGTTCCGGTTGAAGTACCCGGCAGTGAGGAAGTGCTAGAGGCGCAGCTAGTACTGCTCGCTTTGGGATTCACAGGCCCCGAAGAGACTGTACTAGGCGAGCTTGGGGTAGAACGTGATGAGCGCGGAAATGCCAAGGCGGAGTTCGGTGCACAAGCGACCAATGTAGAAGGTGTATTCACAGCAGGCGATATGCGCCGCGGACAAAGCCTTGTTGTCTGGGCCATTGATGAGGGTCGTCAGACGGCCCGCGAAGTGGATCGATTCTTGATGGGATCATCGAATTTACCGTAAGGGTAGAAGCATATAGAGCAGGGCGTTCCTTTTAGGGGAACGTCCGCTTTTGCGTTGTGGGTATATTCAAGGTTAAAATTATGATCTGAGCACAAGATTTATTTAAGTTAAGTCGAAAAGGAGAATACATTGATGAAACTAATGTTTATTTCCGATATTCACGGATCTTTATTCTGGTTAGAACGGGCATTGGAAAAGGTAGAGGAAGAACAGCCAGACAGTCTTGTTATCGTAGGAGACTTTTTATATCACGGTCCCAGAAATCCACTGCCGAAGGGTTACGACCCACAGGGAGTTGCTAATAAATTGAATGAATATAACCAAAAGAAGCCCATAACGGCAGTACGCGGTAACTGTGATGCTGAGGTGGACCAGATGCTGTTGCAATTCCCGATGATGGGCGATTATGTCATGCTCCTGCATGAAGGCAGACGAATCTATGTTACACATGGTCATGGCTTTAGTATTGAGAATTTACCGGCACTATCCGAGAAGGATATCTTTATTCAGGGGCATACCCATATTCCGGTTGCGGACGTAAAAGAGGGCGTATTCGTGCTGAATCCGGGCTCCATTTCGCTGCCTAAAGAGAATAATCCGAATTCTTATGGTGTCCTTGAGGCTGGAGAATTCATCGTTAAGGATTTTGAAGGCAATGTGGTAAAAAGAATTACCGTTTAGTTTGATATTCTGTCTAAAAGAATCTCCGGAGATCGAGAGATTGAATAAGGGCGATAACGCCGAAAGATAACATTACTAGTCCAGACAGTTTGTTGAATAAGTTCTGTTTCGAGCTTCCGAATATCATGTTGTTCCTGAACAAGGCGGTACTCCCTGTTAAAAAAATCCACCAAAACGTGGAACCTAGAAATACACCGCCAACTAAAAACGGCATATTGGAGCTGCTATGAGACAGAAGAACACCTGAGGCACTGAAGACACCGAGGAAAAAAATAATCGTCATAGGATTGGATAACGTCAGCAGCAGCGTTACTGCGTATGATTTCACTGAGTTTGTTTTTGTATCGGATTCAACGGTTCTCTTCCTCGGAGGAACTAATAGCGAATTTATACCCAGATAACAAATAAATAATCCGCCTAAGGCTTGTAGCACCGTTTTGTGATCAACCAGATGAGCGGTTAGGGAGGATAAGCCGAATCCGGCGATACTGCCATAAACTGCGTCAGCTGTGGCTGCTCCCAAGCCGCAGCATAGACCGGTTTTGAATCCTGAGTTTAACGTTTTCTTGATGCATAATATGCTGATAGGACCTAACGGAGCCGCAATAGAAAGCCCCAACAGAATTCCTTTGGCGATCCACTCCCATGCCATAAGGAATCACTCCTTTTATTTATTCTTCTTTTAGCGTGGACAAAGTAAATACAGTATTGGATCTTACAATGTCATGATTGGCTTTGAGCGTATGCGTTATAAATTCCTCCAATTGGGATAAATCCATCAGCCCCACCTTTAAGAGATAGTCGTATTCCCCCGAGATATGATGACATTCAAGTACTAGTGGGGATTGAATAATAGTTTTGCGGAAGTGCTCTGTTTCAACCGAGCCGTGCAGCTGTACAAATATATAAACTACTAGATTTTGCCCTATTGCTTTGCGGTTCACCTTGACCGTGAATTGATCAATCACTCCGCTATTCTCCAGCTTGCGGATTCTTTCAGTGATGGAAGGCACGGACAAATGAACGATTTTACTGATTTCGGAACTAGTCATGCGTCCGTTGCTCTTCAACAGCTCCAAGATTTGCAGATCGATGTCGTCCATTATATTTCACTCCTTTAAGTTAATTATACAAAAGGCAATAAAAATGAAAATAGAATCACTATAATAAGTAAAAATATTAAATGATATTCTCTTTTGAACTAAAATAATTAAATAAAGACTTGTTGAAACGGATTAAACCTAAAAAGTTTAACTGTAAAAGGTTGTGGCGAACAAAAAGATTTCTTCCAACATTATTAGTGTCTCAGGGAATTGAGCGCTAGAACATATTATTGTATGATGGGGAAGGAGTTTTAAGGGTAGGGCTAGCTCCAAATATAATAGTAGAGGTAGTTAACACATGAATCCTAAAGAATTGAACTATACAATGCCACCGGAATGGGGCAAACATGAACGTACTTTTATCTCCTGGCCGGTGCAGGAATCCATGTGTTTCCCGGATAACCATGAGTCTGTATGTCAAGGTTATACGGAGATCATCACAGCCATTGCTGAGTTTGAACCGATCACGGTCATCGTTAACCCGGAGGACGTGGAAAGAGTAGAACGTCTGGTTAGTGGACCGAATGTAACGCTGCTGCCTATAGCGCATAGCGATGCTTGGCTGCGTGATAACGGACCTACCTTTGTTGTTAATAAAGACGGTGTTCTAGCAGGTGTGAACTGGAAGTTCAATGCCTGGGGCGGTAAATATTCACCTTGGGATCTGGATGACGAAGTGGCGCCACAGATTCTCGAACACTCACAAGTTACACGCTTTGATGCACCGCTGGTGATGGAAGGCGGCTCGCTCCATACGGATGGAGAAGGCACTTTGATTACTACAGAAGAATGTCTGCTCAATACGAACCGTAACCCAGAACTGAAGCGCGAGGATATTGAAGAGTATGTGCGGAATTATACGGGTACAGATACTATTATCTGGCTTAAACGTGGTTTAAGTGGTGATGAAACCGATGGCCATGTGGATAATATCGCCTGCTTTGCTGCTCCGGGAAAAGTCATTATTCAGGTCTGTGAGGATCCGCAGGATGAGAATTTTGAGATTACACAGGAGAATCTTCGTATTCTGGAGAATGCGACAGACGCGAAAGGGCGTAAGCTGGAGATTATCAAGATTCAGCAGCCACCACGGGTGGATCATGACGGCAGCCGTCTGACGCTCAGTTATTTAAACTTCTATTTCGTAAATGGTGGAATTATATTGCCTGTGTTTGGCGGTACAGCGGTGGAGACAGATAAACTTGCCGAGGAAGTGCTGGCTGGTTTGTTCCCCGAACGTAAGATTCGTACAGTTAACGGTATGGCAGTCATCACTGAAGGCGGGAATGTTCACTGCACTACGCAGCAAATGCCTGCTCAGCAATAATTGAAGGAAACTAAACGTCCAAAGGGACATTTATATACAAGGAGGACAGATTCTTGAGAAATGTAAAAGTAGCTGCGACACAAATGAGCTGTTCCAGTAATATTGATGAGAATATCCGCAAAGCCGAAGCCCTGGTTAGAGAAGCAGCGGCACAGGGAGCGCAAATTATTTTGCTGCAGGAGCTGTTTGAGACTCCATATTTCTGCCAGAAAGAGAAAGCTGATTATTACGCATATGCAACAGAGCTAGAGCATAACAAAGCGATTAATCATTTCACAGCAGTAGCCAAGGAGCTGCAAGTGGTGCTGCCGATCAGTTTTTATGAGAAAAAGAATTACGCACGTTACAACTCACTGGCTGTAATAGATGCCGATGGAACGATATTAGGTAAATACCGCAAGAGCCATATTCCAGATGGTCCAGGGTATGAAGAGAAATTCTATTTCAATCCGGGAGATACCGGCTTTAAAGTATGGAACACTCGCTATGCCAAAATTGGCGTAGGGATTTGCTGGGATCAATGGTACCCAGAAGCGGCTAGAGTAATGAGTTTGATGGGAGCAGAGATTCTGTTCTATCCAACCGCTATCGGATCGGAACCGCAGGATGGATCGATCGATTCTAAAGATCATTGGCAGACCTGTATGCTTGGGCATGCAGCAGCTAACCTTATTCCAGTCGTTGCCTCTAACCGTATCGGTGAAGAAATTGATGAAGATTCTAGCATTAATTTCTACGGCTCTTCCTTCATTGCCGGACCGCAAGGTAATAAAATTGTTGAAGCAGGCCGAGATGAGCAAACCGTGCTGGTGAGCGAATTTGATCTGGATGCTTTGGAAGTCGGACGGATCGAGTGGGGAGTTTTCCGTGATCGCCGGCCAGATCTTTACAAAATGATTGGTTCTTATGATGGGGATATCATACTTTAATAGAATGCACAGTTAAATGTGCTAAAGGCATTGCTAGAGAGGATAGAATCTCTGGCAGTGCCTTTTTTGATATTTCAGAGAGAAATACGAAGGTTCTTCAAGTAGCACTACGCATAAAAGTCACAATAAAACATAATTATGTTATATAACATTACATTTAATAGAAAAGTTAATTGTCACCAATTCTTAATTCTGTTAAAATCTCTTTAAGTTATTTACAAAAAATAGGTTAAATGGAGATGGTGCTATGGGAAAAGGTTGGATTATGTCAGCTTTTGTTGCATTGATGATCGTGGGATTAGTGGGATGTGGGTCGAATAATGCAAATAGCAATAAAAGTGCGGGAGTAGAGAAGATCAAATTTGCCAGTGATGCTAGTTATGCGCCAATGGAATATATGGACACGGATACGATCAAAGGATTTGATATTGATTTCATTAAGGCAGTTATGGAAGAAGCCGGACTTAGCTATGAGGTCACCAATACAGGCTGGGACACGATGCTTACGAGTGTAAAGCAAGGGACGGAGTATCAAGCGGGACTATCTTCAGTATCCATCACGGACGAACGTAAAGAAACGTATGACTATTCCATTCCTTATTTTGAATCTACCAACATGATTATGGTCAAAGAAGGCAGTGATATCAAAAATGCCCTCGATCTTAAAGATAAAAAGGTTGCTGTGCAGGCTGCTACTACCGCCGATGAGCTAATGAGTGGAATTATGGGGATTGATAACGCAAATCTGAAGCGTTTTGACAGCAATGCGGTAGCGTTGATGGAACTGAATGGTGGTGGAGCCGACGCGGTTGTGGCAGACATTGCCATAGTGCGTGAGTACATGAAGAACAATCCGAAGCAGAATTTGGTGGGAATCGTGGACACAGAGAATTTCGGAGCTGAATATTACGGTATTCTATACCCGAAAGGCAGTGATTTAAGAGCGAAACTGGATCCTGCCATCCAAAAGGTATTGGAGAATGGAAAGTATGCGGAGATCTACAAAACATGGTTCGGCGAAGAGCCTAACTTAGATAATCTGTTGAAGGCAAAATAAGAGGAGAAGCTAATAGGCGTGCGTAATGATTGCTATTGCGCATGCTTCTTTTTTAATCATTTGTGACCTAAAGAAGAGAAGAGAAGGGAAGAGTCCTATGGATTTTAGATTGGACATCATCATTCAGTATTTGCCTGTCTTATTAAAAGGGACCCTGCTGACGATCGGTATTTCTGTGGTCTCTATTTTATTTGGCTCTATTTTGGGTCTGGGGATTGGATTCGGAAAAATGGCACCAAAATGGTATTTGCGCTGGCCTTTTCATTCTTATATCAATTTCTTTCGAGGGACACCGCTGTATGTGCAGATCCTGATTGTTCACTTTGGAGTGATTCCCCCAATTTACGGTAAAACCAATGCGCTGATCACTGCGTTTGTTGCATTGTCGCTTAATTCGGCAGCTTATTCCGCTGAGATTTTTCGGGCAGGTATTCAATCTATCGACCGCGGACAGCGGGAGGCAGCTATTTCACTTGGGATGACAAATTGGCAGGCGATGCGTTTTATTATTTTACCGCAGGCGATCAAACGGATGGTTCCGGCTTTTGGCAACGAATTTATTGTATTAGTAAAGGACTCTTCACTTCTTGCGCTCGTAGCCGCACCGGAAATTATGTATTGGAGCAATACAATGAAAGGGCAATATTTGCGGATCTGGGAGCCTTATTTGACGGCGGCACTTATTTATTTCATTCTCACCTATACTCTTAGCAAGCTGCTAAACTACGTCGAACGGAGGCTGTAATATGAGTGAGCTTATGATTTCAGTGCGAAATTTACATAAATCATTCGGAACAAATGCAGTATTGACCGACATATGCATTGATATTTTCAGTCAGGAGGTTGTGGTGGTGATCGGCCCGTCTGGATCAGGTAAATCTACCTTTTTGCGATGCCTGAATTTACTGGAGCAGCCGCAGAGTGGTGAAATTGTGATTGAGGGTACCTCATTGATGGACGCGAGTACTAATATTAATGCTATCCGCACAGAGCTAGGAATGGTATTTCAGCAGTTTAATCTATTTCCACATATGAAGGTGATTGAGAACATTATGCTTGCGCCGATTCGGGTGCGGAAATGGTCTCCAGATAAAGCTCGGCAAAAAGCGTTGGAACTGCTGCAAAAGGTAGGATTAAGTGAAAAAGCAGAGATGTATCCAGCTTCATTGTCCGGAGGTCAGGCTCAGCGGGTTGCGATTGCTAGGGCGCTGGCGATGGAGCCCAAAATAATGCTTTTTGACGAACCCACCTCTGCGCTGGATCCGGAAATGGTCGGTGAAGTGCTGGCAGTGATGAAGGATTTGGCCCGTGAGGGGATGACGATGATTGTGGTAACCCATGAAATGGGCTTTGCACGTGAGGTTGGGGATCGTGTGCTGTTCATGGAACAGGGCGAAATCGTAGAAGAAGGCAGTCCGGAGCAATTGTTCGGAAATCCTATGCAAGAACGGACACAATCTTTTCTATCAAAAGTACTGTAAGAGTTTGGAAAAGTAGAATATTGCTATTTTATCAGGTATATTAGAAGAGTAAACCGTGATTCAGAGATCTACTATGAAAATTCTGTCGGATACGTGGAGAGGAGGCTCTGGGATATCTTTTGTTATCATAATCTTGCGGTGATAGAAGGAGAATACGATGAGCACATTTAAAAGCTGGTTGAATACCACCAAAAACGGACTAACAGATCAAGTGAAGAAATTTAAAAATAAAGATTTCATGAATGCGGTAGTTGCGGGCTGCGCCTTAGTTGCTGCTGCCGACGGTAAAATAGAAGAAGCTGAAAAGAATAAAATGGCCGGCTATATGAATATGAGCAATGAGCTAAAGGTATTTGACATGAGAGACGTCATTACCCAGTTCAACTTTTATGTAAGTAACTTTGAATTTTCCCCGGAAATCGGTAAGCAGGAAGCACTCAAAGCCATCGGTAAGTTTACCGGCAAACCGGATGTGGGGCGCGTAATTGTGGGTGTATGCTCAGCTATCGGCTCTGCTGATGGTGATTTTGATGACCATGAAAAAGCGGTTGTACGGCATATCTGCGGTGTCTTGGGATTAAACCCTAGTGAATTTAGTTTATAAACGATGTAATACCATATACATGAGTTCGGATGAAACGTATTTAGTTCTTTAGCGTATCACTGATAGAACATACAAAAGCTAGACTAACAAATGGTGATTCTTTTTAGGGAATGGAGGTACGTAAAGTTGGCTGGAATTAATCTGGTAAAAGGTCAGAAGATTGACCTCACAAAAGGTAATGCAGGCTTATCTAACGTAATTGTAGGTTTGGGCTGGGATCCAGCTGAGCCGTCTCGCGGATTCTTCGGGATGAAGAAACAGGCCAACGTGGACTGTGATGCTTCAGCACTGATGCTTAATGAGAACGGTAAGCTAGTTAAGAAGGGGAACCTGATTTGCTTCCACAATAAGCAAAGCCCTTGTAACTCTGTCATTCATTCCGGAGACAATCTCACGGGTGATGGAGACGGAGACGATGAGCAAATCATGGTCAACTTGAATGCCATTCCTTCCGATGTACACAAGGTTCTTGTAGTCGTGAATATTTATGATGCTACGAACCGTAAACAGGATTTCGGACTGATCAAATCAGCTTATATCCGTGTGATAAATGCTGTAGGCAACAATGAGCTGATCCGCTTCAACCTATCTGAAAATTACAATGGTTATACAGCGCTTATTTGTGGGGAGCTTTACCGGCAAGGTGGCGAATGGAAGTTCGCCGCAATTGGTGAGGGCAGTCACGCGGCGCATATTAATCAACTGGCGGAACGTTACGTATAATCCAAATAAAAGAAAAGAGGAATGTTATCATGGCAATTAATCTATCCAAGGGTCAAAAGATCGATTTAACAAAAACAAATCCAGGTCTGTCCAAAATCACAGTAGGTCTTGGTTGGGACACTAATAAATATGACGGCGGTAAAGATTTCGATTTGGACGTTTCCGTATTCTTGACTAATGCGAACAGCAAAGTTGAAAAAGAAACGAACTTTATTTACTTCAATAATAAGCAAAACGAAAATGGTTCTGTTATTCATACAGGCGATAACCGTACTGGAGACGGCGATGGCGATGATGAGCAGGTTCAAGTAGACCTTCTGAGTATCCCAGCGGATGTAGAAAAGATAGCATTCACTATTACTATTTATGAAGCTGAAGCTAGAAGCCAAAACTTCGGACAAGTTTCTCGTTCTTATGTACGTATCGTAAATGATTTGAACAATGAAGAACTAATTCGTTTCGATTTGGGTGAAGACTTTTCTATTGAAACTGGCGTTGTTGTCGGTGAGCTATACCGTCACGGTGCAGAGTGGAAGTTCAATGCAATCGGTAGCGGCTACAAAGACGGCTTGAGCGGTTTGACTCGCGATTACGGCTTGCAATAAATCTTGTGGTATAAATCTTGTAGTATTGATCTTGTGGTTACACAATGAACTGAATCTACTCATGAAAGAAGGTTATGTCAGTGACGATCAGTCTTTCCAAAGGACAGCGGATTGATCTTACCAAGACTAATCCAGGTCTAACAAAGGTAGTTGTTGGATTGGGCTGGGACACTAATAAGTATAGTGGAGGTCAAGATTTTGACCTCGATGCTTCAGCGTTTCTGCTTCATGAAGACGGCAAAGCTAAAGGTACAGATGATTTTGTATTCTATAACAACCCTAATGGTGGTGCAGGTTCCGTAGTCTATACGGGGGATAACCGTACAGGTGAAGGCGACGGAGATGACGAGCAAATTATCGTTGATTTCAGCAAAGTGCCTGCACATATTCAGCGGATTGGTATAACTGTAACGATTTATGATTACGAAGCTCGTGCACAGAACTTTGGACAAGTCTCCAATGCTTTCGTACGTGTGGTGGATGCTTCGACGGATCGTGAAGTGCTCCGTTACGACCTGGGTGAGGATTTCTCAACAGAGACGGCAGTTGTATTCTGTGAATTCTACCGCAATGGTGCGGATTGGAAGTTCCAGGCAGTAGGTAGTGGTTTTGGCGGCGGCCTTAGCGCATTGTGTAAAAATTATGGGCTGGACGCGCAATAGCATCTTCCGGGCGGGGTCATCACCGATCCTGCCCTTTTTTTGGAATTTAAGAAAGTATAAGTTTCACCCTCACAAAGGACCTGGATTAGGTCGCGGAGTATAAACTCCATTTTGTGGGGTTATTTAAAAATGTAAGAAAGTATAAGGTTCACACGATACTTTGAGTCTTATATTTCTCGCTTAAACGCTTGCCCTCTTTATGAGGACGCCGAAGGCGTTTATGCTTGCTCCATTTATAAAGGTGGTGTAAGAATGGGTATTACAGTTGTCAAAGGACAAAAGGTTGACCTAACGAAAGGAAATCCTGGACTTGATTCTCTTATTGTAGAGATTGGATGGCAATCGCCATCTGCATTAGAGATCGATACTTCTGCTTTTCTGCTTGGTGCACAAGGTAAAGTAAGCAAAGATGAGGATTTGATATTTTATAATAATCCGTCTACGCCTTATATCAGATATAAGGAAATGCCTACATCCAACAGTCTCAAGCAATTTGACGTGGAACTAAATAAAGTTCCTTCTGATGTGATGAAACTCGCGTTTACACTCACCATTTATGATGGCGAGAAGCGAGGTCAAAGTTTTAGGCAGGTAAATCAGGCCTATTTTCGGATTCTGAATCAAGTAACAGGTGCGGAGCTTCTCCGATGTGATCTTGAAAATCATTTCTCCGTGGAAACGGCTGTTGTGGTAGGAGAATTATATAGATATAACGGTGAATGGAAATTCAGCGCCATTGCTGCAGGATTTGCTGGCGGTTTAAAGGAGCTGTGTCTGAACTTTGGGATAGAGGCGAACGATGAACCTACACCAACACCGACACCGACACCAGTACCTAAGCCTGCAGCTCCGCAACCAGAGCTTAAACGTCAATCAGCGCCGATCGCGGAGCCTAAGATTCAAATTCCGCCACCTCCTGCAGCTGCACCTTCACCTGTAGGACCTCCACCGATCAATCTCAACCTGAAGAAGATCGAACTGAAGAAAAAAGGTGATTCGATCAACCTGAAGAAATCAGCTGGTGGTTTAGGTGAATTGCTGATTAACCTCAACTGGAATCAGAAGCAGGGCGGAGGGCTTTTTAATCGTAAAAACGGTGTGGATTTAGATCTTGCTTGTCTATATGAGCTGAAGAATGGCAGTAAGGGAGTTGTTCAGGCGCTGGGCAATGCGTTTGGTTCGTTAAACCAGCCTCCATATGTCATGCTTGACGGAGATGATCGGACAGGCTCTGTGACAACTGGTGAGAATCTGCGGATTAATGGTAGCAAAATTTCCGAGATTGAACGAATTCTAATTTTTTCTTTTATTTATAAAGGTGTTACCAATTGGTCAGAAGCTGACGGTGTTGTCACGATTACTCAGAGCGGTGGACCCGATATTGTTGTCAATTTGGACGAGCACAACAACCGTAAAGGTATGTGTGCAATCGCGTTATTTCGGAATGTGAATAACGAGACATTCAGTGTTGAACGGCTGGTCCAATATTACAGTGGTCATCGGGAGATTGATGAGGCTTATGGTTGGGGACTGCGCTGGGTTGCTGGCAGTAAATAGACGATTTTTTCGGAGGCGCAAGTGTAATGGATTGGTTCGCTGATTTTTTCAGGAATATTAGTGAGAACTACGGGCATTTTTTCTCATGGAGCGATGTCGTAGGTACGCTCTCTGACCCGGTTAGCTGGGGGATTATAGGGAGCTTAGTGCTATTGGAAGGGCTGCTCTCTGCAGATAATGCGCTCGTGCTTGCTGTTATGGTGAAGCATTTACCTAAAGAACAACAGAAAAAGGCGCTCTTCTACGGAATCATAGGTGCTTATGTATTCAGATTTTTGGCTATCGGTCTCGGGACCTTTCTTATCAAATTCATGTTGGTTAAGGTTCTCGGTGCAGCCTATCTCTTTTATATCGCTTATGGCGGATTGTTTAAGGGCGGCGGCGACGAGAAGATCGAGAATAAGGGGTTCTCTTTTTGGAAGACGGTTCTCCTTGTTGAATTAATGGATATTGCTTTTAGTATTGATAGTGTCATTGCTGCATTTGGTGTTAGTAACCAGGTTTGGGTGCTCTTTATGGGCGGAATCATAGGTGTTCTGATGATGCGGGGAGTAGCGCAATTATTCTTGAAGCTTATTGATAAAATCCCGGAACTTGAGCGTGCTGCTTTTGCGCTTATTGCCATTATTGCCGGTAAAATGCTCGCGGGCGCTTTTGGATACGAAATGCCACATGTATTATTCTTTTCAATCATTATTCTTGTATTCGGTGGTACGATTCTTTACAGCGTACTGCGTAAGAAAAAAGAAGCCCATAGAAATGCTTGATTTCAAAGGTAGTTGAACACTGCTGCTTTCAGGTAATCGTATATGTTTATAGCGTAGGCCTTCACTTATATATGAGAGAACCGGATAAGGTATAGCTGGTTCTGCCACTCTCTATAGGAGAGGCCTACGCTTGTTTTGCTTGGCTTCGCAAAACTATAAGGGGGAACCATCTTGAGATACTTCGATTACCTGACGATTGAACAAGAAACAGCCTTATTTTATAATCGGCCGATTTCATTTAACCATAATACTACGAGCAAGGATTTGTTGGCATATGCTGTTGGTGCTGCTCTTTATATGCCAGCAACTCGTGCTAGTGTTCCAGAAGATATTTTGAAGCTTAAAAGTGCAGGACTTGTAACCGTTATTATTGATCTGGAGGATGCGATCGGAGATAACGAGGTTGACCATGCAGAGGAGTCTCTCATTCAGCATCTTATTTTTCTCGCCGCATATGAGGAGAATGAGCCAAGCGGGAGTGATAGTCTTCCGCTTCTTTTCATCCGAGTTCGTAATCCAGAGCAGCTGCGGCAGCTGATTTTTCGATTAGGATCTTTGGTTACGATGTTAACGGGTTTTGTTTTTCCTAAGTTTTCGGTCGACAATGGAATCCAATATTTTGAGGCGATTGCCGATTACAATAGAACGCGCAGCTATTCAGATCCAGTGCTATACGGCATGCCAATCCTGGAAAGTGCGCCTATTATTTACCGCGAGAGCCGGGTAGACAGTCTTTTATCTATTCGTAATTTGCTAGGGAACTATCGTGAGTATGTGTTGAACGTTAGAATTGGAGCAACAGATTTTTCTAGTTTATTCGGACTGCGTCGAAGTCCTGATATTAGTATCTATGATCTTACCCCTATTCGAGACTGCATATCAGATATTATTAATATCTTTGGTAGAGTGGAAGAGGGATATGTAATTTCCGGACCGGTCTGGGAGTATTTTGCGAATAAAGGACATCGGGTGCTTCGGCCACAGCTAAGACAGACTCCGTTTGAAGACACCTATGGTAAAAACGGCCGCGACATGCGAAACAGTTACATTTCTAGCAGCGTGGATGGGCTTATTCGTGAAGTGATTTTAGATAAAGAAAATGGGATCTTGGGCAAGACAATTATACATCCCTCACACCTCAGACCTGTTCAGGCCATGTACACGGTAATGCACGAGGAATATGTTGATGCCTGCAGTATCGTAGAGAGTAACGATGGTAGCCTAGGAGTCTTCAAGAGTCAATATTCTAATAAGATGAACGAGATTAAGCCGCATTTGAACTGGGCAAAACGGATTTTACTACGATCACAAATATACGGGGTGTTACATGAACAACAGCATTTTGTCAGATTATTACCCGAGAACGAATTTACACACGTATAACATAGTCGAGAACCTACAGGTCACGGTTACTGAAACATCTAATCCCTTTCATTTGCCTGCGGATACTTTATTCTCCATGGCAGCCCGGATTAATAAGAAGCGCTCCTTTTTGTTCGTCAGCAAGGTGCTTGGCAAACATATCCCTGTTAATCCATACACTCCTCTACTAAGTGGTGCTGCATTAGCGCTGCTGTTATATCAGGAGATGAACGATGATTCTACAGATAAGGGTAGGATGGATGACTTATTGAATAAAGCTGTGCATGGACTGATTCACCCTGAGTCTGCCAAGGAAGCCTATCAACATTTGCTAGGAGCACGGTTAGTTCTTCCTAAGCCTGTTGTTTTTATTGGCTTTGCTGAGACTGCAACTGCACTCGGTCACAGTGTGTACAACATGTTTGCCGATGCAGCATCATATATTCATACTACGCGTGAACATATCCTCGATTTGGAGTCGATTGTTAGCTTTGAAGAGGAGCATTCACATGCGGTCGACCATTCATGTTACGCCTTGAATGCTGAACTATTATCAGGGACTGAGCCGATTATACTGGTGGATGATGAGATTACAACGGGGAATACAGCAATTAATACGATCCGTGATATTCAGTCCAAATTCCCTCGGGAGGAATACGTAGTCGTTTCTATTTTGGATTGGAGGAGCGGTAATAATCTTCACACCTATAGCGAATTAGAACAGGAACTAGGGATTCGGATTAAGTCCTTATGTTTACTGCAAGGTAGTATTGAAGTGAAAGGCACGCCTTTGCTTCATGCTGGGAATGACAAAGATTTATGTCCGTCTTCAGAAGAAGCCGAAGTGGTGACTACTTATGTGGTGGACGGTTTAGAACGTCTGCAGGTGACATCTATAGATTCATATGGCGACACTAACGCATCTCCTTATGTGAAATACAGCGGCCGATTCGGTCTGGATTCGCTGAATAATGATGGGATGGATGAAGGCGTCACCCGGATTGCGGCACAGCTTAGAGAACTACGAGAGGTGGATTCTAGGACTCTTGTGATGGGTGTAGGGGAATTTATGTACCTTCCTATGCGGATAGCGGCTGAGATGGGGGAAGGTGTTTCCTATCAGTCTTCCACACGCAGTCCAATACATCCTGAGCATCGGGCAGATTACGGGGTACATAGTGCTTTCGCATACCCTTCAGCTGGTGATCCGGAAATTACAAACTTTATTTATAATGTAGCCCCTGGTCAGTATGATGAAATATTCGTGCTGATTGAGCGTGATGTACCGCATGAACGAATGAAACCGATGCTTGATATACTGAAGGCACTGGCCCGCCATAAAGTGCATCTTATTGTACTGACTCCTGAAGGAAGAAGTGGAGGTCCCCAGGATGAAGGGAACAAGTAAACATAAAGTCATGGATAAACAAATAGCAGAACCGGTTCCGCTAGGGAGCTATCCACCGTCAGATGTTACGTTTTTGCTCAAGGATCTTAGTGATGTATCGCTGGAGCTGGCGACGGAAGTAAGGGAGGAAGCTATTCAATCGGGTGTCCATTATTCTGAGATGCTGCCTGTTGAATATCAGCCTACCGAGCAGTATATTGACTTGTTTCATGAGACGCTGCAGCAATCGGCTAAGAGGGTAGCTTTGGCTGTTGCCATTGTCTCTGAGATGATTGTCGCAAGAAGAGGGCTAGGTTGTGTGCTGGTCTCTTTGGCTAGAGCAGGAACACCCATTGGTATATTGATTAAGCGTTATATCGCAGAGAGATACGAAGTAGATCTACCGCATTATAGTATTTCTATTATTCGGGGCAAAGGGATAGATGAGAATGCGATTCTCTATATTCTGCAGAAGCATGGACTTGATTCTGATTTGCAGTTTGTCGATGGATGGACAGGAAAAGGGGCTATCCGTGGGGTGCTGATTGATTCTTGCAACAGCCTCTATGAGAAGTATGGTATTCGCTTAAATGATGATCTTGCCGTATTGGCTGACCCTGGAAACTGCGCAGGCATGTTTGGGACTAGAGAGGACTATCTCATTCCTAGCGCCTGCTTAAACTCTACTGTTTCAGGATTGATGAGCCGAACGGTGTTACACGCTGATCTCATTGGTCCTGAGGATTTTCACGGCTCAAAGTTTTATAAGGAGTGGCTGAATGCGGACGAGTCCAATGTATTTATTGATACAATCTGTCCGTATTTCTCTTCCGTAGTAGCAGAAGCGAAGAGCGCCTGCGAACAGATGCTGGAGCATCCGCCCGAAATCACTTGGCAGGGTCTTCGTGATATTCAGAGTATTCAGGAAACTTTCGGCATAGATAACATCAATCTGATAAAGCCGGGAGTCGGAGAAACAACACGCGTATTACTGCGCAGAGTACCTTGGAAAATTCTTGTCGATACTATGGATAATCCGAATCTAAAGCATATTCTTCTCTTAGCGAAGGACCGGGGCGTTCCTGTTGAGATCTTTCCTGGAATGACGTACTCCTGTTGCGGAATAATTAAACCGCTGAAAGGGGAGACGGAATGATATATGCCAGTGATCTAGATCGTACTTTGATCTATTCTTTAGGTGCAATTGGTGTTCCTGAGAATACTCCGGGTCTAATTCCGGCGGAAATTATCGAGGGGAAGACGAGATCTTACATTTCGCAGCAAGCATTAAATCAGCTACTCGATCTTACCATACGGGTTATTTTTGTCCCGGTTACTACGCGTACGGTACAACAATACAAGCGTATTAATCTGTTTCAAGAAACGGTCATACCTGACTATGCCGTTACAAGCAATGGGGGGAATATTCTAATCGGTGGAGTTGTCGATAAGGAATGGAGAGAATCAATCGGTAGGTTGGTAGCTCGTCACTCTGCTGGGGCTGAAGAGGTTAGATCATATATCAAGGCAGTTGTACGTGAGGATTGGATCATTAGTGAGAATTATTGTGATGATCTATTCTACTCCTTCATGGTTTATCGGGATCAGTTACCTTTAGATGAAATCACTAATCTATCAGATCGGCTCTATAATCTCGGCTGGAGAGTTTCTTTACAAGGCCGCAAGCTGTACGCTGTGCCGGCAGCCGTGAACAAAAGCGACGCTATACTTCATCTGCGGCGCACCGTTCGCTCTGAGCCTATGGTAGCTTCTGGAGATTCCTTGCTAGATAAGAGTCTCCTTGAGAGTGCTGACTATGCTATTGCCCCCTGCCATGGTGAAATATTTGCAGAGCAACAGAGTGGTCTTGTAAAATCAAGGTATCCGTTTACGAAAGAATCAGGTGTATTTGCTGGAGATGAGATTTTGCAGTATGTAAATATGATCTATAATAATCTAACTGCATTGGGAGTGGGGCCACTATGAAAAAGGTAAATATTTATTTCAATCGTTGGTTTTCCGTGGCTTACCATTATATGAATCTCCTCCGCAATAACGAGGATGGTATACCGGTTCAAATCTTTGCGACACACCCGGATATCCGCCATATGTCGCTACAAGGTGCTGACTTTGCTGAAACCGAGCCGGCGCTGAAGGGAATAGAATATGTTCAGTTTTGCGTTGATTTCTGTCGGCGTAATGAGATCGATGTTTTTATTCCACGCTTGCATATGCTTGATATTGCTCTCCATGCGGCAATGTTTGATGCGATTGGTACAAAGGTTCTGGTATGTAGAGATCTTGACCTGCTGGAGTCCATTATGGACAAAGGTAAATTTTACGAGAATGTTAGTGAGCAGGGCATCATGAGTATCCCGGATTATCATGTAGTTAGTACAGCGGAGCAGTTTAAAAATGCTTACGAGGACCTTGTTGCCAAGGGACATCGTGTTTGTTTTAAGCCAACTGAAACAGAAGGTGGGTTAGGCTTCCGTATTATCGACAATACCCGCGATCCTCTTCAAGAGCTTTTTGGGTATGTAACTCCATTGATTACGTTTGATGATGCCTATCGTATTCTTGCAAGCAAAGAGACCTTCCCTGATCTGATGGTGATGGAATTACTGGAGGGATACGAGTATAGTATAGATTGTCTGGCAGATGAGAATGGTAAGCTGTTAGTAGCTGTGCCACGTCGAAAAGTGGGCGGTCGTCTGCGATTGATGGAACATATTCCTGAACTAGAGGAGATTGCAGCTAGAGTTGCAGAAGTTTACAAGATCCCCTTCAATTTCAATATTCAAATGAAATACAATGGAGATACTCCAAAGCTGTTGGAAATTAACCCGCGAATGTCCGGTGGACTGCATATGTCATGTTTGTCAGGGATTAACTTTCCTTATTTAGCCGTCAAAAGTGCCCTCGGTGGCGAGGTTCAGCCTATGAATTTTGAAGGAGATGTACTGGCCAGCCACCTGGAGCAACCGATGATTATGAAAATAAACGGCCAATCCGTCATTTCGGACGCCGTGAATTGAGCGTTCATAAAGTCGCTCACAAGAGGTGAGAACAATTCAGTTTAAATCAAAAGTATTACTTTACGCCGGTATCGGTTATGTTGTCGCTGTATTAACGAGCTCTCTTCTGCCTGAGTTCATCTCTTTGCTGTTGCCTTTAGCGGGTGCAGGGATAGGTGCTCTAGTCACGAGAAGTCCAAGAACTAATCTACCGGCGGAGGTGTTGCCAGCAGGTCCCGTGACGGCACCAATTGCTCCGCCGCCCGCTGCGAGCGCTCCACAATTAAGCAACGCAGCAAATGATACTACATCAGGTATTCACGGCTATGACGGTAAAACGGAGGACGCTGTGAAGATTGGACCGGAGTTCGCTCCGGTTGTGGAGTATCTTAGCATTCTGGAAGATATGATTATCTCAGAAGGGCAGAAGGATACGCTGGACAATGAAATTGTCGAGAAATCATTGGCGCTCTTCGCGAGGCTTCAACGTGTAATTCCACTGCTGCAGGAGCTGAATAACGGCGAGATTAATCATACGGTCCGCAGATTGATTCTGAAGGATTTAAATGGTGTAATCAATCCGTTCTTACGCCTAGGCGGTGAAGCAAAGACGAAGAATCGGAGAATGCTGCTGAACGGTCTAAGAGATGTCGATTCCAAAATATCGGATATTGCGTCCACGATCGAACATAAAGACCTGATGGAACTTCAGACGAAGGCGGAACTGATTCATCAGCGGTACAGCAGTTCCGAACTATAGGAGGGAATCCCATGTCCACGCAGTTGATCCAATTAAAAAAAGAAGATGAACAAAAGGTAGTCGAGGAAGCGGCACAATTAATTGAAAAGGTATCCCAAACGGATACTGTTACACTAGATTCCTTGATGGATGATATCGGTAAGCTTGGAGTTAAGACGCAGGAAAAAGCAGGACAAACCTTGAAGCTGCTGGATCGTCCAGTGAATGACCTGATGTCAGGCAAACGTGTTGAAGTGCCTAACATGATTATGAAACTGCGGAACGAATGTGAGAATCTGCAGCAGAGTAAGAATGTGAGCTTCTTCGGCAAGATGCTGCGTAAGAGTCCGATGAAGAACTATGTGTACAAATATCAGTCGGTCCGCACGAACATTGATGCCATTGTTACAGGGCTTCGCGACGGTAGAGATACCCTCGAAGAGAGCATTGTGAATATGCGTCAGCTAAAACGTACCTCCATGGAAGAAATTTATAACCTACAGACCAAAATTGCCTTCGGCAATAAGCTGAAAGAGCTGTTCGAGGTGGAGATCGCGAAGCCAGAGAATGAGTTCCGTAAAGCGTATCTTGAGCGTGGTCTGCGTAAAGTGATGGTTCG
The DNA here is from genome assembly GCF_041956825.1 of Paenibacillus sp. RS8. Lineage (NCBI taxonomy): Bacteria > Bacillati > Bacillota > Bacilli > Caryophanales > Paenibacillaceae > Paenibacillus > Paenibacillus sp. RS8. The sequence continues at coordinate 1,941,524 of NZ_CP168131.1, forward strand.
TATTCAGTCGATGACAGAGATGATTCTGCTGTACAATCAAGCGATTGCTGCTACAGATATCATCAACGACAATAATGATAAGTTGATTGATTCTGTGAATAACGCCATTGATAAGACATCTAATTTAATTACAGTATCGGCAATGATTGCGATGTCGTTAGCGGATCAGGAGAACGTCATCAACGCTGTTGAAGCGACGAATAAGACGATTGAAGATCAATTTAAAGAAAATGCACGTCTACTGCGTACCACTACGGAGAAAACAACCGAGTTGCTATCTAAGCCTTCTATGTCCATGGAAGCTGTGAACCAAGCGATCGGCGATTTGCTTAGCGCTTTAGACACTTCAGAACAGTCTAACCGTCGTATTATTGAAAGCTGCCAGGATTATACGTCTAAAATGACGGCAATCAATACTCAACTAGGCAATCGTTTAGGATTGAATGAGGCGGACAAGCCGCAGGCGCTGAAGCAAGGAGAGGCTGAGAGTCAACTTAGCAGCTTCTTGAACTAATTGTTTCTGAAATTCGCATGAATACACAGTATAGGATGTAAAGCCTGTTGAATTTTTCAGCAGGCTTTTTTCTTTGTTCTTTTTTCAACATTAGTTATAATATATTCCAATTTACTAAAATTTTATCATGAGATATTATGGTAAAGATCTGATGGATTTATTGATGCTCAGGTGCACCTAAGATGAAAGGATCGGCTTTATCATGCGCTGTTTCAAGAGAAACGGGCATACCTATTGGGAGGGGTAAATGGATGGGCAGAAAGTTTAGGGGAATATTAGCTGGTGCACTGGGCGTAAGTATGCTTTTTAGTTCTTTAGGGGTAGTAACAGCACAAAATAGCAAGGATTACGAAGGCCATTGGGCTCAAAAAGCTATTGATAGCTGGTTAGACAGCGGCAAGTTGAAGGGTTTTGAAGATGGCTCTGTAAAGCCAAATCAAACCATAACAAGAGCTGAGTTTATGACATTGGTCAACCGTGCGTTTAATTATACGAAGCTAGCTAAGATTAGTTACGATGATGTGCCTTCTACTAACTGGGCATATAATGAGATAGCGAGAGCAGTTGAAGCCGGATATATCCAAGGATTTAACAACGAGATGCGTCCGAATGCTCCAATTAACCGCCAGGAAGCAGCAGTCATTATTAGCAGACTGTTGAAACTGGAAGGGGGGAGTGTTGATGAGCTGAAGGTGTTTAGCGATGCTGGACAAATTGCTGCATGGAGCAAAGAAAGCGTTGCTTCAGCAGTTAAAGCCGGTGTTCTGAAAGGATACCCTAATGGGACTTTTGCGCCTGGACAGGCATTAACCCGTGCAGAGTCCTTGACACTGATTGATTCCGCTGAGGCTCTTACACATATAGTGTTGCCGACAGCTTCTCCAGTTACAACTTCTTTGCCTAGTGTTGCGCCAACGGCAACGGCAACTGCAGCATCCGCTGGCGGAGGCAGTGGTGGCGGAGGAGGTGGTGGTGCTGGTGGTGCTGGTGGTGCTGGTGGTGGTCAATCTGAGGCAACTTCTACTCCAACCGCTACACCCACACCCACTGCTTCACCAACGTCAACCCCTGAACCTACAATGCCTATAAAAGAATTGCCCGCCTTAGATATTCATATTACATCTACTCCAAATGAGTCAGTCACAAATTCCGTTTATCTGAAAGTTGACTTTAGTAAAGTTTTTGACACAATAGTGAATCAAAATGATCAGATCACTTACTATATTACATCCGAGCCGATTAATGACAGGGATCTCCGCTGGGGCCTTACTAATCTTAACTCATATATAACTATGTCCGGTTATACAGCTCGACTTATGCCCGAAATCACGGTGTCTTCTAGTTATATAGATGGAGGTGGAGATGGAGAAAAGTATGTATCGGTTGTTGTTAGAAACCATAAAGAAGAAATTACAGGATACTACACCCAAAAGATGAACTTGAAGTTCTCGCAAACGGAGCAAGCCAGTGACATGGTGAAGTTAGAAAGTGGAGTAACCATTACACAAGAAAAATTTATCTATGACGGTTGGATAAATCCAGGGGAATACTATTCTGATATTATTGATGTTACAAATGCTTTTGCACAGTTAAATGGTAATGCGGTTTCTTATACGATTTATCCTAAGTATTACAAGGATTTGGATCAGAACCCTCAACTTAATGATAGTATTTCTGCCTCGCGTACTTTATACAAAAGCAATCGAATTAGAGTGGTTGAAACTACTTATTCTTCCGGCGGGGCATCATCACCAGGGTATATTCCTATTGTTTACGAATCCTATTATAACTATAAAACCTACAATGAAGCAGAATATATGATTGTGTTCTATGACACCAATTTGAAGGCTATCGCTTATTACGAAGGAAAAGTTCAATTAAGTGACGAATTGGCAGTTGAAGCCGCCGAGAAGAGGATTGACGATATTCCGATCAGTCTAGGGTTGAAGGAAGAGGATACTATAAATAGGGCCACTAGAGCCTATGAGGCACTTAATGAATCACTCCGTGGGAGGATTAGTGAACGGCGTAAAGTGAAACTTATGAATGCTCAAGAAACTCTTGAAAAACTTAAGAAATCAGGGCCGTTACAGAACCTCGCGCTTGTCTCTTCCTATATTGGTATTAGAGAATTTCACCTCAACGGTACGTTAGTTAATGCGTATACTATAGACTTCCCGGATACTTTAAGAAGAGAGATTGGAAGCTTTTCTTACTATATTACTAAAAATCCGATCACTGGGAACGATTTAGAGGCTCCTAGTATTTACGGTAAATATGCTTTTTCGGAGATTAATAAAATACTACTGCCTATTCGGGATAAGATAGGTGATTATAACGTAACGATAGTTTATTACGATAAGGCAGATAAGCCACTGCGCTATACGACAAAGCAGATGAACTTTTCAGCCCTTTCTCCAGCATGGGACAATTCTGCGGTTCAAGTGTTGGATGGAGTGACTATGGAACGTCATTATGGCAACGGCGGACGTGTAGACTTTATTGATGTCCAAAACTACGTACGCGCACACCGGGAGGCTGTATATTTCACAGTCACATCAAGATCGATGCTGGAAAAAGAACAAGCTTTTACGGTCGAAAATGTGGTCAAGAATTTGAATCAGGTCTATCAAGGAATGGCCGTTTTCAATTCTTCTGATCCGGCTTTAAATGGACAGACAGAAGAATATATCGTTATTTTTTATGATAAAGATTATAAGGCAATAAGCTATTACACAGGGGTCCTGAAAGACTAATAAGGGAACAAGAACTCACAGCAATCATAAAGCCCTATCTTCATACATAAGTTGTCACAAGACTACATGTGTAGAAAGTGGGGATAGGCATATGATCTTAGGGTGTTTGATACTCGTGCTTATCATCGTAGCCAGCAGCGAAAAAGCAGAAGCGATAGCCAAATTGAATGACGACAGTTAGCGGGAATTAACATCAATTCCTCTAAGAAATTCGGGGATTTTCAACCACAACTTGGTTCAAGTAATTTCCAGCGGGTTATTGGGTATAATAACTCAAGGCTGTACGATTAGCCCTTAACTAGCTGGAAATACCAAAATCCCTAAGGAGGTCACATGGAGAACGAGGCGCTGCTTCAGGTTGAACAATTGGCACTCAAGAAACAGAAAATCTTTCGGCAAAGTATAATGCGTTATATTGCCAGAGCCATGCTGGCCAGTATGTTTATCGGGTTTGGTGTAATTGTAGCCTTCAAGACAGGTAACTATTTCTATATGGAGCATTCCCCATTTGCGTATCCGATGGCTGCAATTACTTTTGGAGCAGCGATTATCCTTATCTCATACGGTGGAGGGGACTTATTTACCGGAGATACCTTTTATTACACGTATACAGCTTTGAGACGTAAAATGAAATGGTCCGAGGTTGTACGCATGTGGGTTATGAGTTATATCGGTAATATCCTTGGTGCTGCTGTATTTGCATTATTGATTTTTTTAACAGGACTGTTTTACAGTTCTGATGTAAATGGATTTTTGCTATATGTGGTTGAGCATAAAATGGGGGCTCCGGCAGGTCAGCTTTTTTTCCGTGCTATCCTCTGTAACTGGCTCGTGTGTATGGCTTTTTTCATACCGATGAATATTAAAGGCGATGGGGCTAGGATGTTCGCAATGGTCTTATTCGTATTCTGTTTTTTTATCTCCGGTTATGAGCATAGTATTGCTAATATGTGTACCTTTGCGATTGCATTGGTCCTTGACCATCCTGGAACGGTTTCGTGGGCCGGTGTGGTACATAATCTTGTGCCTGTTACAATCGGCAATCTAATTGGTGGTGGAGTTCTGATGGGGGTTATGTATTATTATGTGAACAAACCTTTTCTGGACGATACAAAGCACTAAGAAACTCGGTTAACGCGTAACTTCGCTCTCTAAAAGGGCGGAGTTTTTTTGTGCTGCAAGAAATTTATTCGCCATTGGGATTTTTTGATTTTTTAGGGTTCAAAAGGATTAGAGGGAAAGAAGTAGAATACATATTAGTATTACAAAATTGAAGATTCATACAGAATGGGGTAAGGCTTTGGAAAAGACAACAGGGATACTGACGGATGAGACTATTATTAAGGCTTCCAATCAGCATTGCATTGATCAAGGAATAGACCCTGAGCAGCCTCCTATTTTTCCAAAATGTTATGCTGCAGATGAATTGGGGTCACAACTCCATGTATATAGTGAAGTGATTGAAGTTATCGATTTTTTTGTGAATAAGTTTCTTTCTTCAGTAAAAGGCAATCCGATCCTTGTTACGATATCGGATGATGCAGGTTATCTATTGGCGTTCAAAGGAGATCCGACGATTATTGATCTCGTAGGGCAGATTGGTATCAAAGAAGGTGTGCAGCTAAACAAAGAAGTGGGTACGAATTCGATTGCTTTGTGTCTCGAATATCAGCGGCCTTTTCAGTTGAAGGGGCAAGACCATTATCATCATATTCTTCATCGTTTAGTGTGCTGTACGGCTCCTTTTTATAAAGAGGATGGGCGTGAGATTTTGGGGACGATATCATTTATGGCGGATATAGATGTGGCTCATCCCCACCTATTACCTTTGCTCTGTACCATGGCTGACTCCATCGAACGCGAAATTTTGCTGCGTAGAGGAAATGCTGAGCTTCAGCTTTTAAACCGAATCCTATTGGATACTAATTACTTAGGCGTTATTATAACGGATGAACTCGGAACGATCGTCAATATAAATGAGAACTGCTTAAATATGCTTCATTTGGATGGTGAACATCAAGAATCTGTTATCGGTGCCAGTGTTTTTGAAATTCGGAATGTGGGCTCTTATTTTCAGCATGTCATTCTTCAGCAAGAGGCATGTGCTGGGCTGGAAGTGATTCAAGAAAGTAACGGTTTGTTTGAGCATTATATGCTGGATGTGCTTCCGGTTTACGACTCGAATGCATGCTTGGCTCGTGTGATTGGGAGTCTTCGTAATATTACAGAGATGAAAAAAACGGAAGAAGTGCTGCGCAATACAGAGAAGCTAGTGGTCGCTGGACAACTGGCCATGAGTATTGCGCATGAGATTCGAAATCCGCTGACCACAGTTAAAGGGATGCTTCAACTGGCCAATAAAGATTCGAAACTGCTCCATTATGATCTTATTATGTCAGAAGTGGAAAGAATGAACCTCATTGTGAGTGAGTTCCTTATACTGGGTAGACCGCAGGCTGCGCATTATAGGATAGAACAATGTAGTGCGATTCTGGAGGAAGTGCTTAGCATCTTTGCAATTCAAGTGGAGATGAATAATATATCGTTAAACACGCAATTCCATAATGATGCCACAATCTTGTGTGACCGCAATCAGATCAAACAAATCTTCCTAAACATCCTAAGAAACTCAATGGAAGCCTTGCCTTTTGGTGGAAGCATTACAGTAGCTCTAGATGTGGAGAATGGATACCAGACGATTACCTTCACAGACAACGGAGAGGGTATGAACCAGGAAGTGTTGGATAAATTAGGTCAGCCTTTCCACACGACCAGAGGTGACGGTAATGGACTTGGAATCATGATTGTAAAAAAAATAGTTTCTGCACATAGAGGCCGCGTGGTCATAGCTAGTGAAGAGGGTGTAGGTACAACTGTTACGATTTATCTGCCGATAAAATAAAGGGCTTATCTTGGCTATAACTCCGTCGTACAAGCCTTAATTCATAATAAAAGACTCTTCCGCCCAAGCAGGCTGGAAGAGTCTTTTATTATGGAGATGGACTACCACTTGGATCCGCCTGATGAATTTCGGCCGGACTTTCCTCCGCCGCCACCCCAAGAAGAGCCGCCGGAGGATTTGCCACCACCGCCGCCTCCGCCCCAGGAAGAACCACCGGAGGAACGTCCTCCACCAAATCCGCCCGAGGAAGGAGGACCAGAGGACATCCGTTTGCGGGCTTGTGCACGACGTTGCTGTTCTCTCATCATAGCTAATTGGGCTAGCCGTTCTTCCTCTTCCTTCTGGCGAACGAGTCGGTTCGCTTCATTTACAAAGGAAGTGATCTGCGAATCATAAGAACGGCTTAGGGATTCCAGTTCCTCAAGATTGTAAGGCCGGGACGTCAGGCGATGCTCCAGTGCACTGAATTCTGGCAATAAGGATAGCTCGAAGCGAATTTTAGATGATAACCCTCTGCTATGCAGCATTCGCTGGGTGGTTTCCACCCGGCTTTGCCCTTCAGAGAACAGGCGAGTGACCTTATCCAGTCTTTCATGGAGTGCATTTAGACTCTCCGAGACGCCATCGAACTGTCTTGCAGCCTCATCCAGTAAGGATAGCAACTGCTCAAGCGCATTGTGGGCCTTGTCATATTCCCCGCGTTCATCGCTGGTCCAATTCTCAATCTGCGCCACTTCACTTGCACCCTCCCGAAGGCGAGTGCTCCACTCTGTTAAAATGTTCTCCACAGTTGCTACATGTTGTTCTTCAAAATATATTCGTGCTTCTGTAATCCGGCTCTGCAGTCCGTCTCGCCGCTGCTTTAATTGGCTCCATTCGGTGCGGAATGTCTCTAAATCTCTGCGGTTATTCTGCCGAAGAAGTGCTTGTTGTTCTGTCATAGCAACAGCCTCATCCAGGAGAAGATCAAGATTGGCGCCAATCCTGCGCACCTCATCCATATCTCCTGCGCGTAGCGGTGCTTCAAGAGTCAGCGACTCTACCCGGGCCTGCTCCAGATGGTCATACGGTTTTATCTTCATGTTATGGAGTGAATTCTGTTCGATGATGCTTGTGATTTTCGCACGCGATGCAGCTAATACCGTAGGGAAATGGTTTAGCTTATCATCATAGAGATCAACATCCTTCAGGTCTTGTTCAATTTTTTCTTGGCGCTCTTGCGCATCCTCGGTAATTTCTTGTGCAGCAATAGGGTCAAAGAGCTCTAATTGATCTGCTTTTGAGGTCTCCTCGGCAAGCTCCTTAAGCTCTTCAACAATTTCTTGAAGTGCATAACCAGTTTCTTTAACCGTATCTTGCAGCTGCTCTTCAAGCTCTGGCGTATCCTCTTTAAGCTCTGTGATGCGTTGTTTAACATTGCGATCTGCTTCACTGATAACTGCAATGTTCTTCTCTTCCTCCTCAAGCGCTGTGCGGAAGGATGCCTCTATCTGCTGCAATTGTTCCACGGCAGCTTTAAGGGCATTCAGACGATAGAAGGGTGGCTGTGTACCTTGCCCATCACTTTGCAGCGAAGAGATTTCAACGAGTTTTGCAGACAGTCGTTTTGAAATGCCTTCTACCAGCACCTCGGTTTTGCCCTGAACGATCCCCTGAAATGGCTTTAATGATTCCAATGCTCGATTCGCTTGTACAAGCAAATTGGATAACTGTTCCTGTTGCTCGCTTAGCTGTTTACGTCGACGTAGACCTGTGATCACTATAAAGAGCACAAGTAGGATTAGTACGGTTCCGATTACAATGGCAGCAATCTTGAACATGGAGCTACTGGAGCGGCTTTCGGAACTGACTGAGGTTCCTGAATTGCTGGAGGTGCCGTTCTCTAAACCGCCGTCCGTACTGCCAATTGCACTGCCACTTCCTGCGTTTCCTCCAGCATTTCCGGTGCTATCCCCGATGGAATGGACCGCTTTAATTAAGGCCTTTGTCCCTCCAGCGAAGTCGCCTTCTCTGGCATAAGGTATGAAATAAGTATCAAGTAACGCTGTGATGGCAGCACTTCCTGAGCTCCCCCCCTGATTCTGGGACCAGGCATTTAACGAATTTTGAAAGCCTGGGTTGTTAAAATTCAGTTCAATGGACTGATCGCCAGCGGAGATTAGCAAGAGAATATCGCGTGTGGACAGTCCCCATGAGGCATAAGTTTCATCAGCGTACTTATCGGCTGGAGTGCCGTTTAAGGAATCTACGGTGAGTACATGCATAGTAACGAGATCCCCAGTGGCGGCAGCAGAAATGGATTTCGCTTCTGCGGAGCTAAACATTCCAGCGCTATCAGTAACTAATCCCTGCTGAGTAGGAATTACGGCGGCATATGCACCGGGTACCCATAACACGCTGATTAATAAGAATAAAGCTATATACTTTTTCAAGCTGACACGCTCCAATCTGAAGGACTTTGTATTCAATATATTATGCTAATAATTATACTATATCATTAACCATCAGGGACCCGGGGATCTTCCTATTCTTACATGTCCGCGAGTTATACCAGCAAAAAAAGCCGCATTCCCTAAAAGGAATGCGGCGAATATTCAGAAGGGCTATCTTGTCGGCAGACAGAGGATGTATTGCAATCTGGATTTAATTTCTTTTTGCCATTTTAAATCTCCAACTTTAACGGCAAGATTGAGCAGATCCAGATAATCGTCAACCTGTAGTGTTGTTCGGGTAGAGGTAACGTTCATGGGTGATCAGTCTCCTTTTTAACTTAAATATAGTAAAGTGAAATCAATAGCTTCTTTAATAATGATAATCATTATCAACTTGTTTCGTTATTGCTATTATCCACATTTTCCATCTAAAAAGCAATATAAAAATGTAGCATCCGTAATTTTATATAAATTACAAAGGGAAGGGTCATCGATAGGATTTGCGTATATTGTGTGACGTGGACGTGAATAGCAGGGATATTGCCATATTTTGTCGAATATTATTTAGGTTATTACTGTAAAATCAGTAAAAAGGGGGATGAGCGATGAAGCAGGGTAAACTGTTGCTTCTGATTAGCATTCTATTTATGCTCTTACCTCCTACTGCCATTCACGCCGAAAGAAAGGAGATAGAATATCAAGTAGAGTTGGGATATCCACCTTATAAATATGAGAAAGATGGGTACATGACCGGTTTTGATATTGAATTGAGTAGTTTGATCTTTGAGAAGCAGGATTACGACGTCCACTATAGTACAGGGAAGTTGGAGAATGTGTATAGTCGGCTGGTTCAGGGAGATATCGAGACTGCGGGTCTAATGGCAATTACAGAAAAACGAAAGCAAGAGGTGCTATTTTCAGACACTGTTTTCAAAAGCTATATTTCCATCTACGCAAGGCGAGGGCTTGAGGGTGAGATTAATTTAAAAACACTAGAACGATATAAGATAGGTCTAGGAAACGGGCAGTATTCGGAGACGGTACTAAACGGGAAATTAGGGATTAATGATTACGTAGAATATGCAACGGTTCCTGAGGCTTTAAAGGCTCTTGAAAAAGGAGAGATCGACCTTCTATTTGAGAATCAAGGGGTGGTCGATTATCTGCTCGATGAACAGGGGGAAACGAAGGATATTATAAAGGAATTGAGCGATCTCTACCCCAGGGATGTAGCATTTGCAGTCAGTAAATCCACACCGGAGTTGGTTTCTTATATTAACGAGAGATTGAACGAATTGCAGCATTCGGGTGCTTATGAAGAATTGTACCAGAACTATTTCTACGTTCATTCTGATTATTATAAAGGTATGATCCACAAGAGAATAGCTTACGGAATAATCGTTCTATTCTGTCTGCTTATTCTTAGTTTAATCCTGCTTAAATTGTATATAAATCGTTTACGGCGTGCTGTTTATTCGGAACATCAATTTTTTGAGGATGTTATAGAGCATAGCGGCATGGTGGTCTGGGCGGTACAGGCAGATAAAACAGTAGTCCGGTTTAACAAGTTCGCTGAGCGGATGACAGGTTTAAGAGAGAAAGAGGTACTGGGCGTAAATCTTGAGGATATTGATGGTCTGAAGGGTAGTGCTGCTATTTTCCGGGAGCTACTGGAACGGGCAATACGGCTCGAATATGTTAGCAACGTAGAAATTAAACTTCCAGATCAATCACCTGAAGCGCGCTATTTCTCATTCCGGACAACTTTATTAAAAGGGCTAGATAAGCAGGCGGGCGATATCTTTGTACTTGTTGGTGTGGATATCGATGAACGTAAACAGAATGAGCTAAATCTGCAGCTAAGTTATGAGGAACTAGAAGCTACTTATGAAGAGTTGTCAGCGACAGAGGTCGATCTGCAGGAACAGTTTAATAAGCTCCAAATCAGTGAACGACGTTTCCGGCTTACCTCAGAAGGTTCTGGTGCATATATGTGGGAGTTTGATTTGGAGGCGAGACGTTTTAATTTATCAGATCGATGGTATGAACTCATGGGCTACACGAAGGATGAAATCAATTCGTTTGAAGATGGAGCGTTAAGTATAGTTCATCCCGATGACCTTGCTTCAACCCTTAAAATTAAACGAGATCACTTGAAAGGTATTACATCTATTTTCGAAACGGAATTTCGGATGCTTACCAAAGATAATCAAATTGTGTGGTTTGAAGTCAGAGGCAAGGCTACCCTTAATCCAAGGGATAAAGTTCTGTTATTCATGGGCTCTTTGATTGATATCAGCGAGCGGAAGCAGGCTGAGCTTAAACTAAGCAACAGCTACCAAGAACTTGAAGCGACCTATGAGCAGCTTGCGACCACTCAACAGGAGCTTCAAGTGCAATATAATATGCTTCTAGACAATCAGAAATATATACATCGCCTGGCTTATGTGGATGAGCTTAGCAATTTGCCTAACCGTTTATGCCTTCTGGAGTCGATGGAGAAATACCTACAGCGTCCGGGCGGAAAATTTGCACTATTATTTCTAGATTCAGATAATTTTAAATACATCAACGATACATTGGGTCATAAATCCGGGGATGTACTCATTCAGAAGGCTAGTAAGAGATTGCAGTCATTGATGCAGGAAGGAGATATGCTCTCACGGCTAGGTGGAGATGAATTTGTTGTTTTTATTAAGGATACAGAAGACCGTGAGGATGTATTGAACCTAGCAGAGCGTATTATGAGATCGTTCAGACAGTCCTTTGTGATAGGAGCGAGTAATCTATACGTTTCGCTAAGCGTCGGAATTTCTTTTTATCCAGAGGATGGGGAGACGGCCGAACAAATTCTGAGCAATGCAGATGTGGCGATGTATCGTGCCAAAGAGGATGGTAAGGGAACTTATGTAGTCTATGACAAATCGATGCATACAGCGTTTAATGAACGAATGAATATAGAGAAGCATTTGCGCAGTGCTATGTACAATAATGAGTTTGAAGTATACTATCAGCCACAGATGGATATTCAGTCCGGATTCATTTCAGGCTTTGAAGCCCTAATTCGTTGGAATAGTCCAACGCTTGGTTCTGTATCTCCGCTTTCATTTATAAAAATTGCTGAGGATTCCAGACTGATCATCGATATTGGTGAATGGGTGCTTCGGGAATCTTGCGTCTTTATGAAAGGCATTCAAGATCGTACAGGTGTTCCTTATAAAATATCGGTTAACATTTCGATTATTCAGCTATTCCAGAACGATTTTATCGAGATGGTACAGGATAGTCTGGCTGTAAGTGGTTTAAAGCCAAGCTGTCTTGAGTTGGAAATTACGGAGTCTATTTTTATGAAATCATTTAATGAGAGTATCTTGGGTAATCTGCGGTTTCTAAAATCTAAGGGCATTAGTATCGCCTTGGATGATTTCGGAACGGGGTATTCGTCCCTTAGTTATTTGCAGCAATTGCCGATTTCAACACTCAAGATGGATAAAACTTTTATTGATTCGCTCTCAGAAGAAGAAGCTAACAGCAAGTCTTTTGTGCAGTTGATTATACAGCTGGGGCATAATATGGGACTACAGGTCGTAGCGGAGGGGGTAGAAGAGGTTAGCCAGATGGATTTCCTCAAGTTGATAGGCTGCGACAAAGTTCAAGGCTACCTGATTAGCAGACCTGTACCAAAGCAGGCAGTAGTAGAGCTTTTGGAAACACAGAGGCACTATGGAATATAGCTGTTAGATTCACACTTATAGATGAACACAAACAAGCCCATGAAAATATCAGTGGGCTTATTTGTTCAAATATAATAATTTATAAGTCTTACGCTATATATTATCCTTACATTTCTCGCATAAACGCTTACCGTCCATTAAGGACGTCGAAGGCGTTTTTGCTTGTGTTCAGTCTTTAGCTGATTACGATTTTATTCTTCCCTGTGTTCTTAGCCTCGTAAAGTGCATCATCTGCCTTCTGAAACGTAGAATTCTTGGAATCAGTACCTGTGAAATCATGCATACCGATACTGACGGTTACGCTTTTTCCGTCCATTTCCGCAAAAGGGTTATCAGAGATGGTTGTTAGAATATGCTGCATAATCTCATGAGAATGATCAATGGTTTTAGCAGTCAGAATGACGACAAATTCTTCTCCGCCGTAGCGGGCGGCGAAATCATCGGGACCGACATGTTCGAGTAGGATCGCGGCGACCTTTTGCAATACGATATCTCCAACGGAGTGTCCATAGGTGTCATTTACTTTTTTGAAATTGTCGATATCCATAACAGCTAGCTGCATGGGAAATGGATTACTCTGCTGATGATCGATCAGCCATCCCAAGTATTCATGAAACGTCTTATGATTATAAAGATCAGTTAGAGGATCAATCTTAGATAGTCGGTCCATGATTATATTCTGAATGCGTAAATCCTGTTCTGACTTTACCGAGTTCTCCAGGGATCGCATCAAATCACGCCCGCGACCGATGACTGCGAAGCCTGCTAGAGCAGTACCTGCAAAAATAAGTGCAATAATGATAGTTTGTGTGATCGGTATGTACCCTTGACTCGAGGTCTTGATAAATAAAACGATCGTGTACAGTAGACATATGGCAGAAGTGGCTATCATATAGCTTTTCTTCATATAGATCATGGATATATGCAGTGGCATTAGCATAATTAATGAAATCATATATAGTTCATTGCTGAGATTGATGATAATCAGAAGTGCAAATATATGGCTCGCCACTGTAATCGTTAGCTCAGACCATAGGGGTCTCCATCTATAGACACATTCCAGAATAATGATCAAAGTCACTATGATGGAGTTAGGAATCACCGACTGTATTATAAAATTGCCCATGGTTAGGGTGGTGTCCGGGTGTTTGCCCCATAAGCATAGAGAAACCAAAAAATGAATACATAGATCCACAATCAGGATGATCCAGAATGCATTGAGAAGCACGCGATTCCAATGGGTCTGACGAGGAGTTTGAAATGTAGCATGCATAATATGTTCCTCTTTTCCAGTGGCAATATGCTTATATATTCGACAATAGTAACGGATTCCCTCTCGGCGAATGAATGAAGTGCTCTTGGGATAATTGTTCGAAAAGGAATACTATAGAAAGTATTTCCTTTAATTAACTCTGCTGATATAATGTTAGAATACATAACATCAATCGAGTGGAGTGGGAATAATGATGCAGATTCGTCGAAGCCAGATTTTTGTAGTCGTCCTGTTGCTCCTTGTCAGTGTTTACAGTTTGTTGATAGACATGTTCTGGATTCATAAGCTGGTAATCATTCTGCTTATGGCTTCTCTAGGCTGGGTCGTACTGGATTTGTCCCGCTATGGTTATCGTAAAGAATTGCTGCTGAAGGAATCTAAGAGTAAAGTGGAGCTTCTTGGTAATGAGATTGTAGTTACTTCGGACCGACTGCATGGTGCACTCGAAGAAATTAGCCGTCATACAGAAGAGTTGCAGCGGACAGCTGATTATTCACACGAATATGAGATGGATTTGCGGATTCGCAGTAACGAGGCTAAAGCTAATATTGAAGGGGCTTATCAGACAATGGACGGAGTAGCATCAGTTACTTCACATATCGAAGAGTTAACGGAGAGACTGGGATCAAATATGAAATACGCCCGTCAGGGCATGACAACCATGGTTGATTCCTTGAGCATTGCAGATGCTGTGATGAAGGACCTGCAGATGCAGAGCGGAGACATGTTGGCTAAGTTTACTACCTTGAGTAACCATATCGCGATGGTGGAAGAGATTAATACGCTTATTAACAGTATTGTGGATGAAACCTCTTTACTCGCGCTGAATGCTTCCATTGAAGCGGCACGCGCAGGTGAACAAGGCCGCGGATTTGCAGTGGTGGCTAGCCGGATCCGGCAGCTAGCAGATCAAAGCAAGAGCTCGGTAGACCGTTCCTCTGGCATCTTGCTCGACATTAATAACGGAGTACAGCAAGTGCTGGAATCCGTTACGAAAGAGCAAGCTTCAGTGGAACGCGGGGTGAACGAGGTCGGCACTGTGAAGCTACGACTCGATGATATCGCGTCGAGAGTAGATGAAGTTGGCAGCGCCGTAACGGAAACCATCGATGCTGCCGCGAAGCAGGGCAAGCTGATTGTAGAAGTGACAACGGAGCTGAGTGGGGCGGTGGCTATCGTGAATGAGACGATTGCTAATGTGGATCTTACGCTGGAACAGGTGACACGGCAGCGGAACCAGATCGGTCAGCTGAACGAAGTCAGCGCCAATCTGTTGGCGGAGTCGCAATCGTTGCAGCAATCGGTTACTAGCATAGCAGGCCGAAAAGAAATCGAGATGAGCCAATATGCAGCCCGGCTTCAGGAAATGCAGAGTCTCTTGGAGAATATTTCAGTGAAGGAAGAGCTGTTCTCGCCGGATACTGAAGTTCATCAAGGTGTTCTAACCTCTTATATTAAGAAAATTCCGGATGTGCAAGCCATTTGGTCCAATCGGACGGATGGGACCTTTATCTACTCTGAGCCGGCGGCAGGCCTCCTGAATGCCAAGCGGCGGGATTGGTGGAATGGGGCCATAAATGAAGGTGAATATGTTTCGAAGCCTTATGTATCAGCGATTACGAAGCGTTCTTGTGTTACATTATCCAGAGCGATTAAGAATCGTCAGGGAGATGTCGTTGGTGTAGTAGGTATCGATTTAGCGGTGTAATAAAACGACAAAAGCAAGCCCTTTTATACAGGGGGCTTGCTTTTGTTATTCCGAATGTAATGTAGACTAGCTTTTAATTAGAGCCAATATGCAGCTGATTCCAAGTTGCTTGCCAATTCTTTTTAATAACCCGTTGTTCATAAATAGGAAGCAAGCTAGGGTTCTCTGTAAAATGCGGGGTAGGTCGTAATACTACATTAATTACGTCCGAAATTCCGTGTGGAGCGACTAGGATAACCTTACCGTTCTCATCTAAGGATAACCCGAGTGCTGTAGCAGTTTCCGGAAACTTGGAGATGGCATCTACAGCTGATGTATAAGGCGGGAGTTGATTGACGGTATGCATCCTTGCTTCATTTTTAACAGACCAGGGAACAGCAGGATTCAGGCTTCGTAGTCTCGCCTCCCATTGCTTTTCCACATCCTCTTGATGATTGCTGTCGTCATAATATATAACATCAACATCTGGCAAAGGTGTTCGTTCTTCGAAGCCATGAAGGGTGTCCCAAATTTTTGCACGCACAAAGCCAGCGCAAACCCACCAGTCAGGTAACTGCAACGATCTAGCATTTTCTAATATATCCATCATCCAGGGATCATTTTGTACAAGCTGTATGATATCTGCCTCGTGTTCTAATTTTTGCAAACCGCCCACCTCCGTATATGTATGCTTTTATTCTGTTCATATCATACAACAAGAGTTTCGATAGAGGTATTAAAGGATAGGCTGAATGGACAGAGGCATGAACTATCTTTATAATAAGTCGACATCTAGTCCTTTGGAGGCGGAGACCGTGCAATATACGTTTACGATATTACTGCAATTATTTGAAAGAGCTGCACTACTGCTGATGTGTCTGTTCGTGCTGACTCGTCTGCCGCGGTTTAAAGAGATTTTTCAAAAAGGAACCTACGCCCCGCAGGAGCTTGCCATAGCGACGACGATCTTCAGTTTATTCGCTATCTTTGGTACCTACAGTGGGATTAATGTGGAAGGCTCGCTTGTGAATGTGCGAATTATCGCCATCGTGTCTGGTGGGATTTTGTTCGGGCCATGGGTAGGACTCATAACAGGCATCATCTCAGGGGTTCACCGTTTTCTAATTGATATCGGAGGGGTAACCTCTCTTCCTTGTCTGATTACGAGTATTACCGCAGGGATTGTGTCAGGGGTAATATACCGCCGCACTTCTGGTGAACGTCGCTGGATGGCCGGCATTTTGGCCGGGATGGCCTGTGAAGCCCTGACGATGCTGCTCATTCTAGTGATGGCCGAACCGTCGTCGCTGGGTGTGGATATCGTGTCCAAAATTGCTTTTCCGATGATTATGAGCCAGATTAGTGTCGGTCTGATTGTCATGCTAGTGCAGAGTGTGGAAGGTGAAAAGGAACGGATTGCGGCGAAGCAGTCCAAGCTGGCACTGGATATTGCCAATAAGACCTTGCCCTATTTTCGCAATATTAATCCCGAGTCGCTTCGTACCATCTGCCAAATTATCAAAGAAGATATCGGTGCAGACGCTGTAGCTATTTCGGATACAAGACTCATTCTCGCTTACGTTGGTGTTGGGGAAGAGGACTATACTACGACCAATGAAATTATAAGTGAAGAAACTAAAGTGACGTTGTCCAGTGGTGAAATTACGATCCGTAACGACGATAGTGATTATGTGAATCCGGAGATTAAATCGCTGATTATTATTCCGTTGAAGGAAAAAGGCGAAGTTACGGGAGCGCTCAAAATCTATTACACCAGAGCCCACAAGATCACTTATTCTCTACAAGCTATGGCTGTAGGTTTGTCGCAAATGATCTCTACGCTAATGGAAGTATCGCGGGTTGAGGGCATTAAAGAAATGGCGAACAAAGCAGAGCTAAAGGCGCTGCAGACAAGCATTAACCCACACTTTCTGTTCAATGCGCTGAACGCGATTGCGTCCTCGATTCGGATTAACCCGGATAAGGCGCGGGAGTTAATTGTGAACCTGTCCGGTTACATGAGATACAATCTGGAGCTGACCGATGAATTCATTGATATCAAGCGCGAGTTGCAGCAGGTTCAGCAGTATGTGGAGATTGAAAAAGCGCGTTTCGGAAGCCGGCTTAATGTTGTGTATGATATTGATGAGGTTCAAGTTCGGATTCCGAGTCTGATCATCCAACCGCTTGTAGAGAATGCGATCATACATGGCATACTGAAGGTAAGAGGAACGGGAACCGTAACGATTTCTGTAAAAGATCAAGGTGATAATGTACGAGTAGGCATTCGGGATACTGGAGCTGGCATCAGCGAAGAAACGATAGAGAAGGTTTATACCGGTGATATGCCGGAGAATAAAATCGGATTGTTTAATGTACATCAACGAGTCAAGCTAATCTATGGAACTGGACTTACAATTCAGAGGCTCGAAAAAGGGACGAACATTTATTTTGATGTCAAAAAGGAGGGCCTATGAGAGCAATCATCGTGGAGGATGAAGAGCTGGCAAGACAGGAGCTAGCTTATTTAATAGAAACTCACAGCGGGATCGATATTGCGGCACAGTTTGAAGATGGACTGGACGCATTAAAATATTTGCAGAGTGATATGGTAGATGTGATTTTTCTGGATATAAATATTCCCTCAATTGATGGGGTGCTGCTGGCTCAGAATATTAGCAGGTTCTCGGTGAAACCATATATAGTGTTTATTACGGCTTATAAGGAGCATGCTGCTGAGGCCTTTGAGATTGAGGCGTTTGATTATATTCTTAAACCTTACAGTGAGGTTCGAATTAAGGCTATGCTGCACAAGCTAGAGGGAGCATTTGCTGCTCGCGGAAGACATGGGGAAGAGGAACGAAATCCTGTCAGTGATAAGGTGAATCTGTGGAAAAATGAAAAGATTATCGTAGTGAATGCCGACGATATTTATTATGCTTCCGCACAGGAGAAGAGTACGAGCGTAATGACTAAAGGTGAGGAGTATAGTATGGCGCTCAGCATCAGCGATTTCTATAATCGACTGCCCGAGGATCGGTTTTTTCGCTGCCATCGTTCCTATATCGTTAACCTGTCCAAGATCAAGGAAATCATCCCTTGGTTCAACAATACATACTTGCTGCGCCTGCATGATTTGGACTTTGAGGTGCCGGTAAGTCGTAGCAAGGTCAAAGAATTCAGGCAGATCATGCGCCTATAAATGCAGTTCATTCTTCATTTTCGTCATCTCATGCCAGATTTCTCTCAGCATCAGCTGATTTAGCTACAATAAAGAGGCAATAGAAGCTCTTGTAGCAGACAACGAGAGAGAAAGAAGGAATAGACCATGACTTCGACGATGGACAACAAAAACGCCAAACGGTGGCTTATCGTATTAGGAACAGTAATTATGCAGATGGGTCTAGGTACCATTTATACATGGAGTTTGTTCAATGCACATCTGGTAACGAAATTCGGATGGGAGCTTAACTCTGTTTCTATTACGTTTTCGATCACGAGCTTTGCACTCGCTTTTGCGACTTTGTTCGCAGGGAAATTGCAGGATCGTTTCGGGCTTCGCCGGTTGACTGCCACCGCAGGGATTGTGCTTGGTCTAGGATTGATTCTTAGCTCTCAGGCGAATTCGCTTCTAATGTTCTATGTATTGGCTGGCGTGATCGTTGGTTTTGCGGACGGAACAGCTTATATCACTTCATTATCTAACTTAATTAAATGGTTTCCAAATAATAAAGGCTTAATCTCCGGTGTGTCCGTGGGTGCTTACGGAACGGGGAGCTTGATTTTTAAATATATTAATGGCAGCTTGATCGACTCAGTGGGTGTATCTAATACGTTTATGTATTGGGGCATGATTGTTATGGTCATGATTGTAATCGGTTCCTTGCTCGTTAGAGAAGCTCCAGTACAAGCGGCATCATTGGGTGCAGCATCAACTTCGACTATCGCTAAACCAAAAGACTACACGGTAAAAGAAATGCTACGTACGAAAGAAGCTTATCTGTTGTTCATTATTTTCTTTACCGCTTGTATGTGTGGCCTGTATTTGATCGGTATTGTAAAAGACATCGGCGTGCAGTTGGCGGGACTTGATGTGCAGACGGCAGCTAATGCGGTAGCGATGATTGCAATCTTTAATACAGCAGGACGTTTGATCTTGGGTGCCTTGTCTGACAAAATGAGCCGGTTGAAGCTGGTAGGTGCTTCACTTGCTGTAACGGCAGCCGCTATGTTGACCCTTAGCTATGCAACGCTGAATTTCGGACTGTTCTTCACTTGTGTAGCAGCCATTGCGTTCTGCTTCGGGGGTAACATTACAGTATTTCCGGCGATTGTCAGTGACTTCTTTGGACTTAAGAACCACAGTAAGAACTATGGAATCGTGTATCAAGGTTTCGGTATCGGTGCCCTTTCCGGTTCGTTCATCGCCGTCTTCCTAGGCGGGTTTAAACCTACTTTCGTGATCTTTGGTCTCTTGTGTCTGCTGGCCTGCATCATCGCAATTTCACTGAAACCGCCGGTGGAGAAAGTGAAAGAGAATGAGAAGAAAGCCTTGCGCCTCAAAGCTACAGAGCGGACGGCTTAAAGGGAACAAAGACAACTAGATAATTCGAATAATGGCGTGCAACTGACAACAGTTGTACGTCATTTTTTTGTTGGCGGTTAGCGTTAGCGTTCGGCTAAGAAAATGAAAGTGTTAAACCAAAAGTACCTTTGGACGAGTTAACGGACTGCATAGCTCTTATTAGTCCCTAAATGTGTATAATTGGACGTGAAAACTATCTATTTATCGAAAATAGGTTCTCCTCGGTCCAATACATATTCTATGTAGCGCGAACCACAGTCAAATTTTGTTCCTATTTCGATTTGCATAGGCACTTTTTGCCGCGCTCAAGTGTTATAGAAGTTATAAAGGTTAAGGAGGTGCTTCTGTCGCCACAGGATTCGCGAGACCCCAAGGAGCTGGAAGAGTTAATTGATAGTATCCGAAAAGGAAATACCGATCGGTATGCTCTTATCGTCAGAGCTTTTCAAACACCGATCTACCGCTATTGCTATCGTTTGTTAGAAAACAAGCAGGACGCGGAGGACGCGGTTCAGGATATTTTGGTAAAAGGCTATCAATCTATCCTTCAATACAAGTCGCAGATGCATTTCTCGGCATGGCTCTATCGTATCGCGTATCATCATTGCTTAAACCTGCTGCGCAGACGGCGTCTGCAAAAGCGAGTCATGAGTATTTTCAAACCTGAGTTTATGTCTGCAAGTCCTGAACAAGAGCTGGATGATCGGTTGTTTAATCCCTCATTGTCAGCCGCATTAGCGCAGTTGTCGCTGGAAGAGCGGAATATGCTTATTCTGCGAGTGTTTGAGGAAAAAACTTATGCGGAGATCAGCGAAATTCTTGGGGTCAGTCCCAATGCACTGACGAAGAGAATGAACCGGATCAAGCAGAAGGTACAGGAAGGTATGAATTTAGAGGAGGAAATCACATGGAACGAACCCCAATCAGCAATGAATACCAAGATATAATTTATGCTTCAGCTGGGAATGAACTTCTGGGTGAGATCGATGTAGAAGAGAAGGTTATGGGACATATCCGTGGCATATCAGATCGAAAGCGATCGTTCTCGCTCTCGCTGAAGACGATGAATAAAACAACGGCAATTGCAAGTATGTTAGCCCTGTTCCTGATGATCTCAGTGACAGCTTATGCTGCATCGGAATATATCCAGATTCGTAATAGTGAAGGCGTAGTAAAGGTTCAGCATGTTGCGCCGAATGATTCTGCAGGAGTAGCCTCCTATGATAAATATGCTGCGCAGATTGACACATTAGCTAAACCGGGTGAGCTGATCGCTTATTTGGTGAACAATAAGGCGGGTACAGAAGGCTTGGTGACCGAATTGCAATTTAAGTATAAAGAGCAGCGGATAGGTGCATATTCTGATTTTCTGAAGGAAATCAAACGGACAGATGCGCCGATGCTCCCTGCATTGGCATCAGGGTATGCTTTTAAATATGGGGTTATTAATCCTAATCATCCTACAACGGATGCAGATAAGAAAAGCTCTCTTTATAAAGAGACGTTGCGCGATCTTACTGCTCAGGCAAACCAAGAGAAGGGTAGCAGTAATTTATTCATGAAAGCTATACCATGGTCGGAACCAGGCTGGATCAGTGCCATTTATTCGAAGGACAATGCCTTTATAGGTATCTCTGCCACGATCATGCATGGCGGCAAAGTGTTTGTGGAGCAAGAACCTGAGAATCAAGCAGATAAGATTGTAGTGGCAGGTACAGAGGTTATTTATAACAAAGTAGTAAAGAAAGAGGTCAGCTACGATTATTTGAATTGGTATAACGAGAAGCAGGATGCTTATTATACACTCACCAGCTACGGAGATAAGATTCTGACCAAGGAGCAATTTTTACGGTTGGCTGGGGAGCTGTTGAAGTAGATTCTTTCGTTTTTGTAGTTTTGTAGTTTTGTATTTGCATGCGCTAAGGTAGTTGTAGAGAATGCAATTAGGGAAGAGGGTATGAGCAGATCAGAAATAAATAGTGTATAAAATACAGTTGAATCGTATGCAAATAAGGTAGCAGGTTGAGTAAGATATAAAAGAAGGTATCCCTAATGTGAAGCTCTAGGGATACCTTCTTTATATTCTTAAGTTGAAAGATCGATCAGGATCAGCCTTCGAGCAGCAGCGCTTCTGGATCTTCCAGCAATTCCTTCACTTTGACGAGGAAGCTTACCGCTTCGGAGCCGTCAACGATCCGGTGATCGTAGGAGAGGGCGATATACATCATTGGACGGTTAACGGTTCTTTCTTCGTCCAGCGCGATTGGACGCAATTGAATCTTATGCATCCCAAGAATACCTACTTGAGGGGTATTCAGAATCGGAGTGGATAACAGTGAACCGAATACACCGCCGTTTGTGATGGTGAACGTTCCGCCTTGAAGCTCGGAGAGGCTTAGCGTATTCGCACGTGCCTTGGAAGCGAGTTCGCCAATCTGGCGTTCGATTTCCGGGAAGCTGAGGCGATCCGCGTCACGGACAACTGGAACCACCAGACCTTCCTTAGCTGCAACGGCAATACCGATGTCGTAGAATTTCTTAACGACCAGATCTTCACCATCGATTTCAGCATTCAGCAGTGGATACGTCTTCAGCGCACCGATCACGGCTTTGGTGAAGAAGGACATGAAGCCTAGTCCAACTTCATGCTTCTCTTTAAAGGCATCCTTGCGGCGTTTACGGATGTCGAGGATCGCTGTCATATCCACCTCGTTGAAGGTAGTCAGCATAGCTGCGGTTTGCTGCGCTTCTACCAAGCGGCTGGCAATCGTGAGCCGTCTGCGCGACATGCGCTTGCGCTCCACGTTCTTGCCATCCTCCGGCGCGGCTTTGCTCGCTGCCGGCTTCGCTGGCTCCGGCTTGCCTTGCGGCGCCGGAGCTACCGGTGCAGCGGCCTGTGGCGCTGCTGCACCATGACCCGACACATCGGCCTGACCAATCCGGCCGATAGGATCACGGGCGCTAACATCGCCGAGGTCGATGCCGCGCTCCCGTGCCAGCTTGCGTGCGCCCGGCGATGCCAGTGCAGCGGGGCTTTCGCCACCCGCTACAGCGACTTCGGGCGCTGCTACAGGTGCGGCTGCTGCGCTGCCGCTTGCCGGTGCCGCTTCAGGCGCTTTGCTCTCAGCGGCCTGCGGCTTACTGCCGCTAGCGGCTCCAATGATGCCGATGGCTTCGCCAACGGCTACGTTCTCGCCCGCTTGACGCAGGATGGAGGAGATGACACCCTCCACCTCCGCACTAATTTCCAGATTGACTTTATCTGTCTCTAACTCAGCAAGCACATCGCCTTGACCTACCGTGTCGCCTTCTTTAACCAGCCATTTGTAGATGGTTCCTTCGGATATAGATTCTCCCAGATCGGGTACTAAGATTTCTGACACAGGCCGTTACCTCCCCAAACATAATGGTTTACGCTATTGTGATACCGTCCTCTTAGGAGGACGGTACAGCCGTTTGTACTTGTGAATTTGATTTTAGGGCCTCTGAAACAATTCTACGCTGTTCAAAGCTATGAACATCTGCATAACCACTGGCTGGACTGGAACGTTCAGGACGTCCGATATATCTCACGCTGGTGTTTTGCGGTGCAATGGAGCGTAACCGAGGTTCGGTGTAGCTCCAGCCACCCATATTTTTCGGCTCTTCTTGCACCCAGACAATTTCCTGAAGAGCTGGAAACGAGCTTAGGTGAGCATTCAGTTCACGTTCTGGGAACGGATAGAGTTGCTCTAGGCGAAGTACATGTAGCCAAGACCAATCTTTGTCTGAGGCAGCTTCGAGTTCTGTTTGGATGTCGATAGCTACTTTACCGCTGCAGACTACAAGACGCTTAACCTCACCTGGTTTTTTGCCTAGCAGAGGCTCTGATAACACAGGCTGGAATTGTCCTGAGGCGAGCTCAGTTCCGGCAGAAGCGCTCCGTGTATTACGAATGAGACTCTTCGGCGTCATGATGACTAGCGGTCTTGCATCTTCCTGTCCGCATAACGCCGCTTGGCGCCGCAAGAGATGGAAATACTGGGAGGCGCTCGTCAAGTTGGCAACGGTCCAGTTTTCTTCTGCGGATAATTGCAGGAAGCGTTCCAATCTACCGCTGGAATGCTCAGGTCCCTGTCCTTCGTAACCATGAGGCAGCATGATGACAAGATTGCTGCGCTGCGTCCATTTGGCGCGTCCAGCGGCAATGAATTGGTCAAATATAACTTGACCTGCATTAGCGAAATCGCCATATTGTGCTTCCCAGATCACGAAGGTTTCCGGTGCGAACACGTTATAACCATATTCAAAGCCTAATACCGATGCTTCTGACAGCGGACTGTTGTATACCCCAAAGGAAGCGCGGGAATTACTCAGCTGATGAAGCGGAGAGAACAATTCCCCAGTCTTACTGTCGTGCAGCACTAGATGTCGATGAGCGAAGGTTCCGCGCTGAGCATCCTGGCCGCTCAGGCGAATTGGCGTACCATCTTTTAGAATGGTAGCGAAGGCGAGAGACTCAGCAAGTGCCCAGTCGACCTTCTCACCTTCATTCAGTGCATCCTTACGGCGTTGCAGAATTCGTTCCAGCTTCGGATAGACTTGGAATCCTTCTGGCACAGTCAGCAGTTCACGATTGATCTCCTGCAGACTGGAGATAGATAATGCTGTTGAGCCTGGCGCAGCGTGTTCCGCTTCTAAAGGAATGAAGGCTTTTGGTTCTTTTTTCTTGTGATTGCCTTCCTTCATACTATCATACGCACGTTGCAAAACGCTTTCTGCAGCAGCATTCATCTCTTTAACATCGTCAGCTGTAAGAATCTTTTCACGCTGTAGTCGCTCAGCATAAACCTTGTAGACGGTTGGATGTTTACGCACCTTACTGTAAACAATAGGCTGTGTAGTATCAGGATCATCCATTTCGTTATGACCATGACGGCGGTAGCCGATGAGATCAATCACGAAATCCTTTTTAAATTGGTGGCGATATGCGCTAGCTAAACGGACAGCTGCTACACAGGCTTCCGGATCATCAGCGTTGACATGGACAATCGGGATTTCATACCCTTTGGCGATATCACTGGCATAATGCGTAGAACGGGAGTCTTCACTTTCGGTCGTAAAGCCGATCCGGTTATTAACAATGATATGGATCGTTCCACCATTCTGATAACCTTGAAGTTTGCCGATATTAAGTGTTTCTGCAACAATCCCTTCACCCGGAAAAGCAGCATCGCCATGCATTAGCACTGCTATAGCTTTACTGGTATCAATCTTAGGCAGCCCGGCAGTGCTCCGATCCTCTTGAGCGGCACGAGTGAAACCTTCCACGACAGGATTGACGAATTCCAAGTGACTTGGATTGTTCGCTAGTGTTATTCTTGTGCGTACGGTTTCTCCTTCACGGACAGCGCGGTCTGCACCGAGATGGTATTTCACATCACCCGTCCAGCCATAGTTAATTCCTGTAGAGCCTTCGGAAGGGAAGAGCTCCTTGTTTGGAGAATGATGAAACTCTGAAAATATAATATCATAAGGTTTGCCTAAAATATGTGCGAGAACGTTGAGACGGCCGCGGTGCGCCATACCCATCAGAATATGCTCTGCGCCGTCATGCGCAGCAGCGCGTACGATTTCATCGAGCATCGGCACAAGAGCGTCGTTGCCTTCCAAGCTGAAACGTTTCTGACCCACAAAGGTCTTGTGGAGGAAGGTTTCGAATTGCTCTACTTGAATCAGGCGGTTCAGTAGTTCTTTGCGTTCTGAATTATTTAAAGGTGCCGGTGAGCTAGTGGATTCTGCCTGTCTATTCAGCCATTGCAATTCTTTTTCCTCATGCACATGCCCGAATTCATAGGCGATAGTTTTGGTATATGCCTGACGCATACGCTGAACAGCATCCCATCCGGTATGCACGTCATTCGGTGCATTCTCCCAAATGAGTGTGGCAGGTAATGCGATCAGATCCTCACGGGTCAGCCCATAAGTTTCAAGTTCGAGATATTTAGCCATGGGATTGTGGTCCCGCTCAAGCGGATCAATTTCAGCGGCCATATGGCCATATATACGAATATTAGCGATTAACTTGGAAGCTCTTACTGCTTTTCTAAGCCATTCGGTGTCTCCTGAAATGCGAGGCTGTGGAGCCGGTTCGCTATCCGGTGTTAATGGTGGGGGACCCGAATTTGTAAAAAGTTCGCGATAATTATTCTCTACGGTGGTTGGGTCTTTCACAAATTGCTCGTATCTTTCTTGAATGTAGCCTAAATTGGGTCCATAATACTTACTCCAAATGGATTCGTTATAGGGCTCTTTGGCTGCCATGAATACATCCTCCTCAACGGATGAACTCCATACGTGACATTTTGTGTCAATGCTTGTAGGAGCTGTGATGATTGCGGTTTCATTCCTCATCTTATTGTGCTACTTTCCACACATGTAATCAATTCATTCTTTCGTCTAATACGTTCGCAAAATGGTATGGGTTAGCTTGTTCTACTAAATAAAGAGTTGTTCTTTTTTATTACCCATTCTAAAGGCCTACTAAAATGATTCTATTATCCTTAATTTTAACTAAATAGGGAATTGGACATTGTTATATTGGCTTATATAATTTTATGAATAAGACGAGTATCGCGATAATAGGACAGGAAATTCTATAAAAGAACTTCTATTTTTTGTTTTTTAATGGAAAAACTAATCAGAAATCGACACACTTTTTCACTTTAGTATAGTATAATGTTATTGCAGTTAGCGTTTTTCATATATTTCAAAGTAGATCCTTTCACGTAAAGGGTCCAGTAAAAGGTAAACTTGCCGAAAGGCAGGGGCACAAAGTCGCGGGTCTAAGGTAGAAATACTATGACAGCCGGATTGCCTGGGGACGTAAAATCTTAGGAGGAGATTTTTTGGACAAGTCCAACCAGGGAAGCAACAGAGAACAGCAGGTCATTGATCTAGACGTAGAGTGGGTCCATTTATTATTAGCAGCTAAGAAGGCTGGCATAAAGGCAGATGAAATTCGTCGCTTCTTTCATGAGAAGACTGTGCAAGCCGTGCAGTAATACATTCAGAGCATTACATATCAAATGAGCACAGCGATAACTCGCTGTGCTTTTTTTCTTTATATAAGAAGTTATAAGTTTCAGATGAACACTGTCCTTATATTCTAGTAGAATATAAAACGCCTTCGCAGTCCATATAGGAGAACGAAGGCGCTTATGCTTGATAGTATGAGTAGAAGAGGATCTTATCAGATCAGATGGAAGGATTAATCCTTCTGATCCAGGCGCCATTTCTGGTAGTCCAGAAACTCCTTGAATTCGCGTTTGCTTATGCCTGAGGCCATAGCTTCCTGCACCAATCGGAACCATTCCGAATCTAAAGGTGATTCCTCAGCATCATTAGGTTCTCCATAGAGCAAAGCGTGGATGGATACCTGAAGCGCGTCGGCGATCTTTTCGATAAATTGGATTGAAGGATTGGATTGGATGTTTCTCTCCACATTGCTAAGATACGACTTAGCAACATCCGCTCTGTCCGCAAGCTCAGATAGGGACAATCCCTTTTCTAGGCGGAGATGCTGGATACGTTGGCCCATATTTTGTGGCACTATGCTGACGCCCCTCCGTAATTTTTGTTATTAGTATAGCAAATATCAATAAATTCGACAAAGATTATTGTAAAGAAAAAAGCAGCATCTACTTATCCGCTTTCCGGAATAAGAATCTGCTGCTCTTCGAATGGAAGACTTATTAGATTATTTAGCGGATCCAGCAGTTTGCTTACCTACGAAATCCCAAGTCAGAGTTAATGAATCTTTTTGGAAGTAGTTTTGCTCTTGGCCGTTATCAACAAATTCGAATTGAACGGTAAAGCTATCATTTGTGCCGGCCTTAATTCCAGATGCTTCGCTAGTACCCCAGATTGCATCAAGTCCAGTGTTTTTTACGAGATCCGGTGTCTGAGTCTTC
This sequence comes from Paenibacillus sp. RS8, assembly GCF_041956825.1. NCBI lineage: Bacteria > Bacillati > Bacillota > Bacilli > Caryophanales > Paenibacillaceae > Paenibacillus > Paenibacillus sp. RS8. Next base: position 1,969,359 of record NZ_CP168131.1, read on the forward strand.
AAATCGGCCAGGGTAGTTTCCCAAACTACTTTCTCTTCACTACCAGGTAAGATGCCGCTTTTATCTTTATTCACCAGGAATTTAACTTTGATGAATTTTGCCAAATCGTTAGCGCCGTTGTTACCACCTACATCATTAATAGAGGTAGCTGTTTTGAGGAGGATCGAACCGATATCAAGTGTACCGTCATTTTTTAGTTTGAAGTCTCTTTTGATCGTATCGCCTGGCTTCAGATCCTTCAAATCAACGATAACAGAAGGATCAGAGTTCAAATCCAGTGTACCTGCTGCGAATGTAGCGGTGCTTTGTGCAGTGTCGCTAAAGTAAGCGAAAGTTCCTCCACCAATCAATGATAAACCCAGTGCTGCAGATGCTACGCCAAGACCCAATGTTTTTTTGATACCCATAATTAAAATTCCTCCTCGGTTTTTGTGGTTTTTTTATAAAAGTTATATATTGTAACTTCCGGTTCGTAAGCGGAAGCGGACAATCAACGAATTACTGTATTTCAGTTGGAGGTGGAGAGGTGGGCAGTATAGCCGCATTTTTCTTTTCGAGTGCAGCTACAGCCTTCCATGATGAATACAGGGCATAGAGCAGGAGCATCAAGCCTGGTACGATCATGAGCACAACACTTCCAGCTTTGGAAACTGCGAAATTCATAGCGTAACCTACATAAGGTACGGTGACCCCTGCATACTCAGCTACAACATTCGTGGAACTGGTAGGGTTCATATCAGGCGCATCATTGTTATCGCCTTTCGTGCGATACATGGCTTCACCAGTAGCATTGTTCATTGTTGCTTCTACAACACGGTGAGTAATGAGCAGGTTTTCTTCATTTCTAAAGGTGATAACATCGCCTTTTTTGAAGCGATTCATATCTCCTCCGGGTTTTAAAGCGACAATCGATCCGGTTTGAATCCCTGGCTCCATCGAACCTGAGAGTACCGATTTGATCTGGTATCCGAAGAAGGCAGGTTCACCGCCGGAGGCCTTGGATAACACTACGGCTATCACCAGCAGAATAAAGATCACAAGCATGATGCTCGATAATGTATTGTTGATCATTTTTTTAATCCGCATATTATTCTCCACCTTTGTCTTGTTGAGGGGCCGAAGGAGCTGGTGTTGCTGCCGGCGGGGAAGAGGTTGTAGCTTCCGCCTTTGGCGTCTCCTGAGGAACCTTTTGCTGTGGTATATCTTGTGGAATCGTTGGCTCTTCACCAACTTCCGTATCGACCGGGTTAGTAGCTGGGGCTTCAGGTTGCTCTTTATTTATGTTCTCTGGAGCAGCTTCACCTGTCGGTGGAGTCGCTTCCGTTTTTGCTTTCTCTTCAGCTTCAGCTTTCGCTTTGTCCTCTGCTTCTTGCTTTTCTTTTTTCTCCAGGGCCAAACGTTCTTCTTTCTTCGCTTGTTCCAGCGCCTCTAATCGGGCTTTCTCAAGGGCTTCCAATTGTTGTTCGCGGGTTTGACTGATCAATTGGAGCTGACTCTGAAGAGTGCTGATGCCTGAAGTAGCTGATTCTTTAAGATCATTCATTTCAGTATTGAGATTTTCATAAGTGGAGGTAAGCTCGCTAGAGATATTGCCAGCCGGTTGACTAAAAGCAATCAGGTAGGGGAACGGCTGCTGAAACGCCTCATTGCGTAACTCTGGTTGTCCATATACATCACTGGTCACTACCGAAGCAAACGGAAGACCGATGTCGTGAATAGAATTTAGGTATTGGATGACTCCATTTAAGGAAGCATTCAGGGATTCAGAGATTACACCACTTTGATTCAGGCTATTTTGCAGCTCACTGAAGAATTGTTCATCCTTGATTTCTAAACAGTTTGAATCTAGAGAGGTCATATATCCTCCAATCTGGAATAATACGGCTGCTGCTGCGTTCAGCTCACTATTGATTTCGTTCCAAATTTGGCTGTTGGTGGCCAATTGCTCATTAACGCCATCAATTTGAGATTGAAGCGCGGAGATTTGCGAGGAAATCTCTTGCGCTGCGACATCAAGCTCATCCAGCGACATGCCTTCTATTCCCGAAACATCTGAGAGACTGCCTGAAGGGGCATAGCTTTGTAGCGATCCTTTTAAAGCAGTAGCTTTTTCGATATGATCTTTGAGTTCTGTTAGAAGCCCTTTGATCGAGTTTGGAAAGACTTCGCAAAAGCTAATTGTGCTGGTCGCTTGCGTAGTAGCTCCAAAACCACCGTAGGTATTACCCACTTGCTGCGAGGTATACAGAAACAAGACGGAGACAGCCATTCCTGATTGCAGAACACGTAGTCCGATTTGCCTCTTTCTTTTAGGTCTTCTTTTTGCTGATCTGGGTCTCAGAGGAATACCTCCCCTCAATGTCTTGAATTTCTTTGGTTCGTTATTGTCGTTCTCAATAAAGAACAACTTCTGTAATGAATAATACATGGAATAAATTGAAAAGAAAACTGCCAATAAGCCTCGTTTGTGCTCTATAAAGAACGAAAATGTTAATTTATCTCTATTTACCTCGTTTTTTCGCTCGATATCTATTTTTATTCGCAATAAAGAACGATACGTGAGAAAGGGGGAGGCATTAAAAATAGCCTAATCATGCGAGAGGCACGATTAGGCTATTAAGAATGTTTTGGAGTTGAATTTGTGGAGCGGGTTAGGGAAGACGAGTACCACGCGAACTAACGTATAAGTCATACCACTCTTTACGAGTAAGCTCCAACTTGTCCGCATCGGCGCAGGCAGCAATGCGCTGCGGATTCACAGTCCCAATCACAGGCTGAATAGCTGCCGGATGTGTCATTAGCCAGGATAGCACTATGGCTTCGGGTGTTGTTCCTTTTTCATCTGCAAGTTGTTTAACCATGGCAGCGGTCTGGACGATATTCTCTGGTTGATCCTCTAATGAACGTCCGCTAAATAAGCCTTGTGCGAGTGGGCCCCAAGCTTGAAGCTGAATATTCTCCATTCGACAATGCTCAAGGGTTCCCTCAGGAAAGGTAATATCCTTCCAAGGTTCACGGTTTACACTGATTCCAGCATCGACCCAGCTCAGCTTGGCTAGGCTCATATGTAGCTGGTTTACGATAAAAGGCTCATCGCAAGAGGCTTGGAGCATTTTGATTTGCGCTGCGCTCATATTGGATACACCGAAATGGCGAACCTTGCCTGCTGCTTTTAATTGATGCAATGCAGAGGCTACTTCCTCCGGATCCATTAGTGGATCAGGCCGATGAAGCAGCAGAATATCTATATATTCAGTTCCTAGTCTCTGCAATATTCCATCTACACTGCTTAGAATATGCTGGCTTGAGAAATCGAACACATTAGAGCTGTCTCCAGGCTCCATCAGCTTAATACCGCATTTCGATTGAATAATGATTTGTTCGCGGAGTCCTGGGCGTTCTTTGAAGATCTGACCGAACACCTTCTCGGCTTTACCACGGGTATAAATATCTGCATGATCAAACATATTGATACCAATAGACAGTGCAGCGTCGACGGCTTCATGTCCTTGCTTAACATTCTCGGCGGTAATAGGTTCATGATCCCAGCCCCCACCAAATCCCATACAACCTAGAGCAATACGGCTGGCTGGTATACCGCGCTTGTTTAAAGGCAGCGTTCTCAACAATGTGATTCCTCCTAGGAAAATATGATTGCGTACACGTACATATTGTACACTTTTAGAATCCTGTATGGTATTTATTGCAACTGCGCAGCAAAAAAAAGAAGAGGCCTTTAGGCCTCTACTCTAGATTGAGTGGTGTTCCGACATCATTTAACTTACGTGCTACAACGTCATTATAGAGGCGTTTCAGCCATTTTAGCTCCGTCAGGTTATGTTCATAGGTGCCGTACATGAGATGAAGAGCGGAACGAGGAACAATGGGAATATGTTCTTCATATACCTGATAAGCCAGATTTACCTGATGTTCAGTTTCCCGAATACGTTCTTCGAGCAGTTTCTCCACTTTGCTTTGATCGACATGACGCGACATGGCTAGCGCCATATACATCGGATGATAGAAAGGCTCGTTCTTTTTAATTTGCTGTAGAATTAACTGTTCGAATAAATTTTTGCCTTGCTCAGTAATACCGTAAATGGTTTTATCTGGGCGATCACTGCTGCTAATCACCTCTAAAGCTTCGATATAGCCATCTTGTGCAAGTTTATCGACAGCGTAATAAAGAGACCCGAGCTGCAATTTTGTAATCCGGTCCATGGAGCGTTCTTTCATAACTATTGTAATTTCATAGGGATGCATATTCCGTTCCAGCAGTAGACCGAGAATGGCCAATTTCATCGACATAATCGTTACCTTTTACCCTCGGACGCCTGAGCAGCTTTACTAGGAATGGTGAGGCGGTCTTTTGGCATAAGCAGCACAAAGACTAAACCAAGGACCGCAGGAATCAAGGCCCACATAAAGGTATGTGCGATAGAAGAGGACAGTGCGCTGGATATTTTCTCTAAAATTTCAGGTGGAATCTTGGCTCTTGCTTCAGGTGTCAGGGCCGCCCGCGGATCGCCGAAGGCTGCTGATTGCTCACTTCCGCCAAAAGCGTCGCTAATGCTGCTCGTGAAGCTATTACGCTGAATAATCCCGAAGATTGTAATTCCCAACGTCATTCCAAGAGAGCGCATAAAGGTACTTGTTGAAGTTGCCGAACCGCGTTGGCGCATGTCGAAATTATGGATCGCCGCCATGCTTAGTACGGAGAAGGAGAAGCCTACGCCGAACCCGGTCAAGGCCATAAATATATTCAGCATGAGACGGGAGGTATCTGGTGACAGAGTACTTAGACTATAGACACCTGCGACAAAGCAGACTGCGGACAGGATCATAATGTTGCGGAAGCTGGTTTTGGTTGTAAGCAGCCCCCCGGACTGACTGCCCACGACCGTTCCGATCATCATCGGCATGAGGATCAATCCTGAGTTCGTTGCGGAGCCGCCAAATACACCCTGTACGAAGATAGGAATATAAATTGTAGCTACGATAAAGGCAGAGCCATAGAACAAGGCTGTCACACTACTTGTTGCAAACAACCGTTTACTGAACATCGCGAACGAGATAACAGGTTCAGCCGCCACTCTCTCAATGAGGATGAATGCCAGCAACAGTACAGCAAAACCGGCGAACAAGCCGAGGATAACACTAGAATCCCAAGCGTATTGATTGCCTCCCAGCTCTAGTGCGAACATTAAGCAGATAATGGCGCCGACGAGAGTGAAGGCTCCGCCCCAGTCGATGCGCTGTTTTGCATGAGAGATCGACTCTTTGTAAGAAGTTGCGATCAGAAACAGTGCAATAATTCCGAGCGGCAGGTTAATGTAGAATACCCACTGCCAGCCTACATAGTCGGTGATATATGCACCCAGTAACGGTCCTAGTACACTGGAGATTCCGAAGACGGCACCGAATAGGCCGGTCAGCTTTCCTCTTTTTTCAGGAGGGTAAATGTCGAAGACGATGGTGAAGGCGATAGGCATTAGTGCACCGCCGCCGATCCCTTGAACAGCCCGATAAATACTGAGCTGCGTAATACTGGTTGCAGTACCACACAGCGCTGAGCCAACCAGGAATACAATCAGACCGAACATGAAGAAACGTTTACGTCCGTACATATCTGAGAGCTTGCCGAAGATAGGGGTTCCAGCCATTACCATGACCATATAGGCCGAGGTGACCCATACGATTTTATCCAGACCGCCAAGGTCAGAGACTATGGTTCCCATAGCTGAAGCTACAATGGTATTGTCCATCGCGGACATCAGAATACCGAGCAGCAGGCCGACAACTACTAGTTTAAGATTACTTTCTTTAGTATGCATGCTTCGCAGGCTCCTTTTTCTAAATAGTGATATTCCGTTCAAATAATGTTCATACTTTAGAAGCAAAACTTATTATATTCAAATTTGAATAGGGTAGCAATAGTTTTTTTCAGAAAAGGGAATTGGAGTGCCAGGCAATGAAGAATGTCTCTTGACATACCCTACGGGGGTATATTATATTAATGGCAAGGAGGCTGATTCTTATGTCTACTAGTAAGCAAGAACAAACTGAGAAATCCTGTGAGGCTGGCTGTCATTCTTCAGCATCTGGAGAACGAATGAGTCATCATTCAGCAGATTTCAAGAATGGTTTGAATACTCGCCTCAACCGGATTGAAGGCCAGATCCGCGGGATAAAGGGTATGATAGAGCGGGATACTTATTGTGATGATGTGCTCAATCAGCTCGCAGCGGTTCAAGCGGCACTAAACGGTGTTGGTAAGATGCTGCTGGAAGGGCACATGAAGAGTTGTATTATTGAACGAATCGAAGCCGGTGAACATGAGGTTATCGATGAGCTGCTAATTACGGTTAACAAATTAATGAAATAATAAGCTACTGCTCCTTGAGCATGGCTTCATAACATTTACTGGAGGTAATATTAATGTCGAACGCTACATTAAACGTTGAAGGAATGTCGTGTGGTCACTGTGTCAGCTCTGTAGAGAAGGCTGTAGGTAATCTTGGAGCTACTGCAAAAGTTGATCTTGCTGCTAAAAAAGTTTCCGTTGAGTATGACGAGAATAAGGTAAGCCTTGGAGCTATTAAAGAAGCTATTGAAGATCAAGGGTATGATGTAGTTTAATTTGAAGCAGAGTAATAAGGCTTGGAGCTGTATGGGGATGCCATAAGCTCCAATGCCTTTTCTTTTTATAGAAATTATCATACTCTATAGGGGTATGAGGAGGCTTTGGAATCATGGATAAGTTAAAAACAACAGCATCACCCAATGAACAGCAAGCGACCGTACAGATTACAGGTATGACCTGTTCTGCTTGTGCAGCTCGAATTGAGAAAGGTTTGTCACGGATGGAGGGTGTTTCTCGCGCAAATGTAAATTTAGCCTTGGAACAAGCCACTGTCGGATTCGACCCTTCTGTATCAGGGTTACCACAAATCGAAGATAAAATCCGCGCTCTTGGTTATGATACCGTCAAAGAGACCGCGGATTTTGATATATCAGGCATGACCTGTGCCGCATGCTCGGCACGGATCGAAAAAGTGTTGAGCCGTACGCCGGGTATCGCAGCAGTGAACGTAAATTTAGCGCTGGAAACGGCACATGTAGAATATACTCCCGGTAATATTAGTCCAAGAGAGATCATGGAGAAGGTAAGCAATATCGGATATAAAGCTACCCTTAAAGAAGACCGCAAGGATCATGTGGATCGTCGTATACAGGAAATTCAGCATAAGAAGTGGAAGTGGGTCATTTCTGCTATTCTTTCTTTCCCATTGTTATGGGCGATGGCAGGTCATTTCTCATTCACAAGCTGGATTCCAACACCGGAGATATTTATGAATCCTTGGTTTCAGCTTGTTCTGGCGACTCCCGTACAGTTTATCATTGGTTGGCAGTTCTACGTAGGCGCGTATAAAGCACTTCGTAACGGGAGTGCTAATATGGATGTGCTGGTCGTACTGGGAACATCCGCAGCGTATTTCTACAGTCTTTATCTGACGATTGATTCATTAAGTATGAAGGGAATGAATCATACCGTAGAAATGTATTATGAGACGAGTGCTGTACTCATCACGCTCATCCTCGTCGGTAAATGGTTCGAAGCGCTAGCGAAAGGACGTTCCTCTGACGCCATTAAGAGCTTAATGGGGCTTCAGGCCAAGACGGCTCTCGTGATCCGTGATGGCAAAGAAATGAATATCCCGACAGATGAAGTGATTCCCGGCGATATTGTATTGGTGAAGCCCGGAACAAAGGTGCCGGTGGATGGCGAGGTAGTAGAGGGCTCTTCTTCTGTGGACGAGTCTATGCTGACTGGAGAAAGTATTCCTGTAGAGAAAAAACCTGGAGATACTGTTATCGGTGCTACTTTAAATAAGAATGGGATCTTAAGAATCAAAGCCAACAAAGTAGGAAGAGACACTGCACTCGCTCAAATTATTAGAGTGGTGGAGGAGGCACAAGGCTCCAAAGCGCCAATTCAGCGGATCGCGGACGTCATCTCAGGGATCTTTGTACCGATTGTTGTAGGGATTGCGGTAATCACTTTCTTGGTCTGGTATTTCTGGACAGCACCTGGTCAGTTCGCCGATGCTCTAGAAAAAGCCATTGCAGTGCTCGTAATCGCTTGTCCATGTGCACTAGGTCTAGCAACCCCGACCTCCATTATGGCGGGATCGGGTCGCGCTGCGGAGCTTGGCATCCTGTTCAAAGGCGGTGAGCATTTAGAAGGTGCACAAGGGATTAAGATCGTTGTTTTGGATAAGACAGGTACGGTTACAAACGGTAAACCCGTGCTGACCGATATCGTGACTACAACTGGAATTGCTGCTTATGGTAAAGAAAATGCCGAGAATCGTCTACTAGCTTTAACTGCTGCAGCTGAGAAATTATCAGAGCATCCGCTTGCGGAAGCTATCGTAGCAGGAGCTACCGAAAGAGGCTTGACCTTGCCAACTGCTGCGCAGTTTGATAATGTCCCTGGACGCGGAATTATGGCTGTGGTCTCAGACCAGAAGGTTATGGTAGGCACACGGCGGATGATGGAAGATCATCAAATGGAAATCACAGAGTGGACCCCAGTCATGAAGAGACTGGAAGAGGCAGGAAAGACAGCTATGCTTGTAGCAGTGGACGATGAGATTGCCGGGATTGTCGCTGTGGCGGATACGATTAAGCCAACCTCAAAAGCAGCTGTAGCAGCGCTTCATGAGATGGGTATAGAGGTCGTAATGATTACAGGGGACAACAAAATCACAGCCGAAGCTATTGCGAAACAAGCGGGCATTCGAAAAGTGTTAGCAGAGGTTCTACCGGAGGGTAAAGCGGAGGAAGTTCGTAAGCTGCAGCGAAATGGGACGAAGGTAGCCATGGTTGGAGATGGGATTAATGATGCCCCTGCACTCGCTACTGCAGACACGGGCATGGCGATCGGTACAGGTACGGATGTAGCTATGGAGGCAGCAGATATTACGCTGATGCGGGGAGATCTGAAGAGTATACCCGATGCTATAATGATGAGCCGTAAAACAATGAGCAATATTAAGCAGAATTTGTTCTGGGCACTCGCATACAATACAATAGGTATACCGATTGCTGCACTCGGATTTCTAGCTCCATGGCTAGCTGGAGCTGCGATGGCATTCAGTTCTGTGTCCGTCGTCTTAAATGCACTTCGTTTGCAGCGGGTAAAGCTGTAAGAGAAACCTAACTATGTAAGGAGTGGCCGCTGTGCAAGAAAACAACGAGACAATATCTCTATTAATGAATCATGCATCTGTCCGCAAGTATCAGGATAAGCCAGTAAGTGAAGAGCAGCTTGCAGCGATTATTGAAGCAGGCCAAATGGCTTCGACTTCCAGCAGTGTACAAGCCTATAGTGTTATTGCAGTGACTGACCCGGCTCTAAAAGCAGAGTTTGCCGGATTAGCGGGTAATCAGGCTTATATAGAACAGTGCCCAGTCTTCTTGGTCTGGTGTGCGGATCTGTATCGGCTGCGTGAGGTGACAAAACCTCATTTACAAGGAGAGACTTCTTATGAAGATTCTGCGGAGAATCTTATTGTAGCTACCGTTGATGTTGCACTTGCTGCTCAGAATGCTGCGGTAGCTGCGGAATCACTCGGACTTGGGATTGTTTATATCGGTGGAATTCGTAACCGGATCGCGGAGGTTTCTGAGTTGCTGGGACTGCCCGAACTGGTTTACCCGATATTTGGAATGTGTGTGGGATATCCTGATGGAGCCTCAAGCCTGCGTCCGCGTCTTCCGTTAGAGGCTGTTCTGCATCGCAATCGCTACAATGCCGAAACCACGGTGGAGCAGGTCAAGACTTACGATCAAGTCTCTTCAGACTATATGCGTGAGCGGACCCATGGTGCCAAGGATACACCTTGGTCAGTAATTATGGCAGAACGCTTGGCACAGCCAGCACGAATGCATATGAAGGAATTCCTGATCGAAAAAGGATTCTTTAAGCGGTAAATTAGCATTTTTCCTTAAGAGGTTGCCCTATTCGTAGTTAAAACTATGGATAGGGCAGCTTCTTTTTTTGTGAAGGTGACAGTTGTCATCTTAAAGAAATGACAGTCCATACTAATGTCAGGTCCCCTTTTTCCATATGATTGAAATAGATCAAACGCATTCGGAATCGGAGGGGTTACGTAATGGACAGTGTTATAGAGATGAATGGCGTCAGCAAATTATATAAGGATAAGAAAGCAGTAGATCACATTAGCTTCAACATTGCCAAGGGTTCGATTACAGCTATTCTTGGACCGAACGGAGCAGGCAAAACAACGGCATTAGGAATGTTATTAGGGCTATTAGAGCCCACTGAAGGCACAGTGAAAATTTTCGGACAACATCCGAAAGATAAAGCGGTACGTGAAAAGACCGGCGCGATGCTGCAGGAGGTAAGTGTAATGGATCGACTGAAGGTTCGGGAGATCATTGCTCTGATCCGTAGCTATTATCCACAGCCGATGGATATGGAATTTCTAATTAAAGCCACAGGGCTTGCGCCAGCGGATCTGAATAGATATGCCGAGAAGCTTTCAGGCGGTCAAAAGCGTAGTCTAGGCTTCGCGCTGGCCTTGGCGGGTGATCCGGAGCTGATCTTTTTCGATGAACCTACGGTTGGACTTGATATTACTTCCCGGCGGCGTTTCTGGGATACGGTTCGCGGACTTGCGGAGCAGGGCAAGACAATTGTGTTCACGACGCATTATTTGCAGGAAGCCGAAGATATCGCCGATCGTATTCTGTTGTTCAGCAAAGGTCATTTAGTTGCGGACGGAAGTCCAGATGAGATTAAATCGCGGATTGTGAAGCGCTCGTTGTCTTTCCTGCCAGTTGGTGATCGCTCCCAATTGCGCAGAAACTTGCTAGACCTAAGCGCTATAGAAGATTGTTATGAAAAAGAAGGTCGAATTCACGTAACGACAGACGATACGGATGAAGCGCTGCGAGCGATTTTTGTGACTGGACTTCCTGTGAAGGATGTCCGAATCGATCAGGGACGTTTGGATGACGCTTTTGAACAATTGACCATGCACCAAGAGGAGGCTATCTAAAGATGAGACTAATTACTGTACAATGTAAAGCCGAGATGCTGCGGATCATCCGTAATCCCTATTATGTGTTCTGGTCTTTGCTCATGCCCATCATGTTCTACTTCATCTTCACCCGAGTGGTCAATACAGGTAACGATGACCCGACGTGGCGCGCTCACTACTTGATGTCGATGGCAACCTTTAGTGTAATGGGCTCAGCGATTATGACGCTTGGCATTCGTTTGGTGCAAGAGCGAACACAAGGCTGGACCACCTTTATTCGGATTACCCCGCTACCGGGTTCAATTTATTTTTTCGGAAAAATGTTCGGACAAACGATGATGCACCTGTTCTCGGTCATTTGTATTTTTGCCGCAGGCTATTTAATCAATGGTGTCTCCTTATCAGCGGGTCAATGGGTGCTTAGCGGGCTATGGATTCTGATTGGTTCCCTTCCGTTTTTGGCGATTGGTACGCTTGTGGGTGCTATGAAACGGGTGGATACGGCTAGTGGAGTCAGTAACGTGATTTATATGGCGCTTGCTGTAGCGGGGGGCATGTGGATGCCGATTGAGATTTTGCCACGATTAATGCAGAAGATTGGTCATTGGTTACCTTCTTATAACTATGGAAATGGGGCGTGGGAGATTGTACGTGGCTCAGCCCCGCAGTGGAGTAATGTCTTGATTTTGCTCGGATATTTGGTAGTTTTTATGTTACTATCGGTTTATATTCGAAAAAAACAGGAAGCGGTGTGAATGAATGGCTGAGCGTGCGCAGTTTCGGTTATTTCCACAAAAACAAGGGTTTTTCCCTTATGTATGGGCTGTTTATCTGGTTTTGCCCATCCTGAATTTGCGTGGGGAGACTGGATTGAAGCTCATTTTAGGCGGGTTGATGATAGCGGTGTTCGCCATCAGCTATCGCCAGCTGTATTGGGTTCGGGGTGGAGTATTTAATGTTTGGTTAACGATTCAAATGGTGATCATCGTGGTGCTTAGTTTGTTTTATACGCCCTTTAATCTGTACATGGGCTTTTTCACCGCGAATTTTATAGCTTACTATACGGAGAATAAAGGGTTCAAAATTGCATTTACTTCTTTTGTAGTCATGGTACTTTCTGTGCTTGTCTTAGTGGGTCGTGAGATGGAGTGGGAAAGCATGATATTTTTAGCTCCATTTATCATTATTATGTTGATTAGTCCGTTCGGCGTGAGATCCATGAATCGGAATCAGAAGCTGGAGAAAGAGCTGGATCAAGCCAATGAGGTGATTAAAGAGCTGGTGAAGCGTGAGGAACGGATGCGAATTGCTCGTGATTTACATGATACGCTCGGGCATACGTTGTCCTTGATTACATTAAAAAGCCAACTCGTAGAGAAGCTGGTGACCAAAAATACGGAGCGAGCCCAAGAGGAGGCGCGGGAAATTCAGCGTACTTCGCGGGCTGCGCTCCGTCAGGTGCGTGAGCTAGTGTCGGAAATGCGGGCGATCTCAGTAGCAGAAGAACTGGCAGAAGCCGGGGAAATGCTGCGCACGGCGGAGATTGCCTTGGAAGTGGAAGGGGATATCTCGCTAGAGGGAGTATCCGACCTGACGCAAAATATTCTCAGTCTCTGTATCAAAGAAGCGGTGACTAACATTGTGAAGCATAGTAGAGCGGATAAATGCTTCATCGGGGTGGCGAAGACCACCGGAGAAGTTCGAATTACTGTTAAGGACAATGGAATTGGCCTCCAGAACGGTGAGAGATGTAGTGGTGAGCTTAGCGATGGAAATGGTATGAAGGGGATGGCAGAGCGTCTATCTCTGATTGATGGCTCTCTGTCGCTAAGCTCAGAAGAAGGTCAGGGAACTACGCTGATCGTAATGATCCCTCTAATCGTTAAGGAAGCAACAGGAGGTGAGAGTGCATGATAACTATCGTTATAGCGGAGGATCAACGTCTGCTTCGGGGAGCGATGGCTTCCCTGTTGGATCTTGAGGATGATATCGAAGTCGTCGGAGAGGCTTGTGATGGAGCTGAGGCGTTAGCTTTAATCGACAGGCTTCAGCCGGATGTATGTCTCATGGACATTGAAATGCCGTTCAAGAGCGGGCTGGAGGTTGCAGAAATATTGCGGGGGAAGGGTTGTCCGACTAAGATTATCATCTTGACAACCTTTGCCCGACCGGGCTATTTCGAGCGTGGAGTGAAGGCTGGGATACAAGGGTATTTGTTAAAGGACGAGCCAGTAGATAAATTAGCCGAATCAATTCGTCGTGTCATGGCTGGACATCGAGAGGTCTCTCCAGAGTTAGTCTTCGGTAGCCTGCGGGAGGAGAATCCACTTACAGCACGTGAGCGAGAGATCTTAAAGCTGGCTGGTGAAGGGCAAACGGCGGCAGAGATCGCTTTTTCGCTACATCTTTCTTATGGCACAGTTCGCAATTATATTTCTGAAATACTCAATAAGCTGGAAGTGAAAAGCCGAATTGAGGCGGTACGACTAGCAGAGGAAAAAGGCTGGATTTGAGGGGAGCAGGGCATTATTATGCAAATATTTCTTATTCGTCATGGTGATCCGGACTATTCCATAGATGGCCTAACAGAATTTGGGCATCAGGAAGCAGCGGCACTAGGAAAGCGCATGGCATCTATAGGTCTGGATGAATTATATGCTTCACCACTGGGTAGAGCACAGACAACAGCCAGTTATGTGGCCAAAGAGACGGGACTTGTTATTCAGACAGAACCTTGGACTAGTGAGCTGGATTGGACAGAGATTATGTTGGATGGACAAATGGCGTCTATATGGGATAGTCCCGGAGAACATATTAGCGAATTATCTAGTGGAAAGAGAGTATGGTCTGATGAAACAGATCATTGGTTGAAGCAAGAGGAATACAGATTACGGTTCAGCGAATTACAAGCGGCTTCAGATCAATTCTTGCTGCGACATCACTATAAAAGAGAAGATGGCCTGTATCGGATCCTTGAGCCTTCTACCAAAAAGATTGGAGTAGTATGCCATGGTGGCTTTGGTCTCGCATGGCTAGCTCATTTATTACAAATTCCTTTAGCCTTGGCTTGGTCCGTATTTTGGTTAGCGCCAAGCTCGGTAACGACAATTTTGTTCGAAGAGCGCAGCGAGCACTTTGCAGTTCCTAGGTGTATTGGACTAGGAGATGTCTCACACCTTTATGCTGGCGGCATGAACTATCGCCCGAGGGGATTAATGGGCAATCATGTTTAAGTTGAAAGATTAAGAACATTGCCTATGAAGTGAAAGGCCATCCCATAGAGGATGGCCTTTTTACTAGCTCTATATGATTGGAGCGTATAGGCCAATCTTCAACGTGGATTTAATTTCACCTGCGACCCTTTACCACCTGTCTGGATACCAGTGTCCTTCGTTCCAACTTCCTTCAAGTCAGTCACTAGTCGCTCCAATACGGCCTTGGAAGCGGCGGCTTCTTTGGCGCCGGATGCCTTCACGACTAATTGCACTGGCTTACCGGAGCGTAGATGCTTGTCCGCTTGGCGAAGCTTCGTATCATAATCATGCTCTTCAATATGAGCAGTGAAGCGCAGCTCTTTGACCTTTTCCTTGCTGCCCCCTTTAGATGCTGCACTACCATTCGACTTGCGTGTTGCAGCGGCTTCCTTCTGCGCGGCAGCTTTTGCTTTGCCCTTTGCGGTCAGGCTGCAAGGTGGCGGGCTGCTCATCAGTGAGGTGCATACCAGATCTGCACCTGCCGATCTGGCCATGGCCAGCGCCTCTTCTCTGGAGACGATGCCCAGCTTTTCGCCTCTAAGTCCTGTAAGGACTACTTCGGATGCTCTTATTTGTTCGTTGATTAATACTGCCACTTCTATGAATCCTCCCTGAGAACAATGATATAGCTATCATATATGGAAGTTGCTTGTGGTTCAAATGTGGAGAGTAGGATTAGCGTTACTGATCCTCTCAATTTCTTCTTTTATGATCTGTAGGATTAGTTTTTTAGATGATGTTGCTAGATATTCTCGGTTGCGCCGCTGCAATATACCCACTTGAATGAACGGTTCGCTTAGTTCAACATCTATTTTTACGATATCTGTCATTAAAGCTGTCGAATCAAGCACTACCCCTACCCCAGGGTTCTTTCTTACAAAATGAGGAATAGCAGAAATTTGGCTTATGGTGGATAAAGTGGGCTTTGATTCGAATCTCGAAAATTGCTTAGCTAACCGAAGGTAATATAAGCAAGTGCGTCCTCCAGCTATAATTGGATATTCAAGAATTTCTCGAAATGAAATATCGTCTCGTCCGCTTAAAGGATGATTTTCATCTGCTATAAAAGCGATTTTCTCGTGATAGAGCGGTTCGAAATAAAAGAAAGACAGGTCGGACGGCTCACCGCAGATGGCGAAATCCAGTTCACTTTGTAGAACAAGTTGTGAGAGGGAATCAGTGTTACCCTGAATGAAGTTACATGCCATCTTTGGTTTTTGCTCATGAAATTTTCGCAAGGCGTTCGGTAGGACGGATTCCATCATGGATTCAATGCCTCCGATATGAAGTGTGCCAATTTCGTCATGCTGTAAAGCCTTGGTGAGTTCTGATACATAGTTCCAATGTTGAATAAGGTTATCGATTTCCGCTGCAAAAACTTGCCCAGCACTTGTCAGTTCTACTTCCCAGCCTCTGTGAAAGAGTTGTATGCCCAGTTCTTTTTCAAGTCGTTGAATTTGGTTGGTAATGGTAGACTGCGCATAATTCAACTTCTCGGCAGCGCGTGAGAAAGTGCCTTCTTGAAGGATGGTCTTAAAAGCCATCAGTTCTTTTAGATCCATCGATTGTCACCTCTATCGGTATAATTGATTAAGATTATTATCTTATTCAATTATATAAATTAAAATACTGAGAGTACAATAAAAGAATTCTAAAGAAGGAGTGAATTAAAATGCCATTCATTACAGTCAGTTATCTGGAGCAACAATACGACATTCATCAGCTAGAAGGAATATGTAGAGCGATTATGAGCGCGTTAATTCAGCATTTCCATGTACCGGAGGATGATCTGTTTCAGGTTTTTCATGCGCATAAAGCGGGGGGATTTTTTTACAGTAAAGATTATTTAAATATTGAACGAAGCGACGGACTGATATATATCCAAGTTACGCTAAAATCCGGAAGATCAACAGAACAGAAGAAAAGCTTTTACGCAAGGCTAGCCGAGGAATTATCGATGACGCTAAACATCAGAAAAGAAGATATATTCATTGTGCTCGTCGACACGGAATTCGAAGATTGGTCGTTTGGTAACGGTGTTGCTCAAATGCTACAACCTCCGGTTAGGGAGGTGTAATATGGCGCATCGGAGAATTGTCACAAATGTACGGGAATCGTTAGGGGAGTTCGCTCCAGCATTCGTCGACTACTCGGAAAATGTGTTATTTGGGGACTTATGGAGACGGGAGCAATTATCACTTCGGGATCGTAGCATGATTACGATTTCTGCTTTGGTGATGGGGGGCATGACGGAACAACTGCCCTATCATTTGCGCTTGGCTTTAGAGAACGGATTACAACTTGAAGAAATCGTGGAGGCCATTACCCACCTTGCTTATTATGTAGGCTGGCCGCGAACCTCTTCAGCTTTAGAGGTTGCAAAGGATGTAATAGGAAAAAATAAATAACGTCTGACTTTTTTAATCTCATCCGTAACCTTTGGGAACTTCATTGGCACTTGTATATAATACGGAAGAAGGGAGCGAGGGAAGGTATGCTTCAGTATATAGAAGAAGCGAGACGAGGAGATCGTCAAGCTTTTGAACAGATCGTTAGGCATTTTACACCAATGGCGAATGCGGTTGCATATGAAAAGCTCCACGATTATCAATTAGCGGAGGATGCTGTGCAAGAAGCCTTCACAGAAGCCTTCCTGAATTTGAATAAATTACGAGCAGTAGAGGCATTTCCAGGCTGGTTTAAAGCGATTGTGGCAAGGCAATGCTATCGTATCCTACGAAGAAAGCAGCATCCTGCACTACCCTACGATGAAGCAGTGGAATCGAGAGAGTCTTCATTTAATGTGATAGACATTATTGAGAAAAAAGAAGCACGGCGACTGCTTCACGAGTCTATAGCTGCATTGACATCCAATATGCGGATCGCCGTTCAATTATATTATTTTCAGGGATACTCTCTTCAAGAAATTGCTGACTTTCTGGGGATTTCTGTCCCGGTATTGAAGAAACGACTCTTTGATGCTCGCCGCAAGCTTAAGGGGGCGCTACCTGTTGCGGATGTCCTCTCCGTGTTTAATCATTTGTACGAAGGAGGAAAAGGTTTGCTTCATATTGTAAACGGAGATGTAGTGGGAGATAAGCTGCGTCAGGGAATTGTGAAGGGTGATGTATTAGTTTGGAGAGAGGTCTATTCTCATGGACCGGTATTTTTAGAGCCTGCGGAACAGGATAACCGCTTCATACGGGCTGAATATTTGGAACAAACGATGGGGATTCCGCAGACGGAATTTATACAGGGCAGTGAGAGTCAGGAAAAAATATTAGCTGATTTTCATAAATATGAGGAAGTGGTGCTATGGTTCGAGCATGATCTATTCGACCAGACGATGCTGTGCTATTTGCTCCATTGGTTCTCGAAGCAGAAACAGGGATCCACGAAGCTGAGCTTATTGTGCATTGGAGAGTATCCTGGCATTGAGCTGTTTCGAGGACTTGGACAACTATCTGTAGAGCAAATGGAGACTTTATCAGGAACATGGAAGTTAATTGGAGAGAAGGAGCTAGAGGTAGGCCGAGCGTTCTGGGAAGCTTTTGTATCACCGGATCCAGAATCATTGCAACAACTGCTAGCTAAAGATACGTCCGCACTGTCATTTGCACATGACGCCTTCGTGGCGCATTTATCACGATTCCCTTCGGCCTATAATGGACTTGGGATTGTGGAACAGATGACTTTGGAGCTGATTCTTGCTGGAATTAACTCCCCTTACGAGTTGTTCAAAAATGTGGGAGATAAGCTTCATATACTAGGCATGGGCGATTTGCAATATTGGCATATTCTAAGACAGATGGCACAAGACCCATACCCGTTACTGCAAATGCGTGGTTTGAAGGAATTTCCCGGTTATAACGAGTCAGGGATGCCATTTCAAAATTGTGAAGTTGTATTAACAGCGTTCGGAGAGAACGTAATGTCTGGTAAAGAGGATTGGGCCGAGAAGAAAGGGATTGATGAGTGGTACGGCGGGGTGCATCTGCAAGGCGTAACTCCGCGCTGGAGATGGAATTCGTCTTCGCAAACGATTCAATAATATAGAGAATGTAAGTTAGAGAAGGGGCTGTCTCAAAAGTAGTTAATGTTGCTTAGATTCAGCTTCTTTTCTTGAGAGTAATTACGGAAAAAATCCCTGAAAAATACTGATTTTTGCTTCAAAAGAATGAAATTAGGGAATTTATCCCTAAAATCGGAGTAATATCTATACTTTTCAACAAATCGGTCGAATTTTAGGGAGGAATTCCCTGATTATCTATCGGAGGATCGGCTTTCCCCTTCTTCAACCCATGGCGAGGGGGATCCGCTGACGGAGTGTTGTTACAAACTCTTTTCAAAACGTGAAACCTGCCGCAGTTTTTTACTTCAATCATTATTCATAAACGTCTTATGATAGGCGTTACGATATTGGGTCGGTGTCATGTTTTCGTATTTTCGGAAGAGGCGCATGAAATATTTATCGTCGGTGAACCCCGTCTCTGTCGCGATTTCCCTCACGCTGAGGGCGGTTCTGGTTAGCAGCTCCTTCGCTTTAGTCACACGTATTGAATGAATATACTCCAAAGGCCCCATCGAGGTATGTTGTTTAAATAGCCGAGCTAAATAATCCTTGTTGTAATTGAATTTCTCCGCAATGATTGTCACCGTAAGAGGTTCTCTTGCGTGTATTCTTGTCCACTCGGCTATTTTGACAAAGGTGACATCTTGCTGCGCACGGATTAGCTTACTGGCGAACGGCTGAAGCGCATGCTCAGACAGCTCAATTAAGAGAGAAGTCAACAAATAATTAACACTGGAATAGGTCAAATACCCTGAGTTGGCCACATGGAGGATTTGATTCGCCAGGATATGAATCCGGTCACTGTGCTCGATCTTTATGAACTGTGGTAGATATAGATCATGTACGGACCATAAGCGCTGTGTACGCGAAAAGATTTCTTCTGCCTCCGGTTTCATTTCCGCCTCACTCAGCAATACCCCCTCGCTTTTCAGCTCGAAATGAAACCAATAAAACTTAACCCCGGGTCGTGATTCTCTATAGCCGACATGCGTGCGATTAGGCATAAGCAAAAGAGCTTCATCAAGGCCTACTTCGAAGCTTTTGGTCTCCTCACTTAAATAAACCGTTTCACTCACGCCTATGATTAGCTCATAATTGCCCATTGCACGTTCTACATGTTTCCATGGCGTTTCTGAGATGAATTCCCCTGCTGCTGTAAAATGAACAGGTACATCTGCATTTATTTTCAAATAGGTCATGCGGGCCTCCCAGCAATCAATAAGTCGGATTTGTCCACTATTTGTATGGCTGATCTACCGACAAATCAACGTTCCGATGTTATCTTATGGATACAAATATACACTTGTCGGATAACGCTGACAAGATTGCGAGGGAGAGATTTCTTTGAAGACGCAAGCTTTTGATCTAAAGGACGTACGCATAGAGTCAGGTCCACTTCTCCATGCGATGGAGTTAAATACGGATTATTTACTAAAGCTGGAGGCTGACCGGTTATTGTCACGTTTTCGCGAGTATGCTGGCTTAGCGCCCAAAGCTTCCCATTATGAGGGATGGGAAGCTCAGGGCATTAGCGGTCATACATTAGGACATTATCTATCTGGATGTGCGTTGATGTATGCTTCTACAGGGAATGAAGAGCTGCTTCAACGCGTGAATTATGTAGTAGATGAATTAGAGCAGTGTCAGAATGCACATGGCAATGGTTTTATCTCCGGGATTCCCCGCAGCAAAGAACTGTTTGAGGAAGTGAAGGCAGGCGACATTCGCTCGCAAGGCTTTGACCTCAACGGTGGCTGGGTACCGCTGTACACGATGCATAAGCTATTTGCGGGTCTCCGCGATGCTTATCGTTTGGCTGACAATCAGAAGGCGCTAGTACTTGAAACGAAGCTGGGACTGTGGCTTGAAGATATTTTTGCAGAGCTGAGTAAAGATCAGATCCAAGAGGTACTGCGCTGTGAATTCGGCGGTATGAATGAAGCACTCACGGATTTGGCAGAGGATTCCGGTGATGATCGTTTTCTTGCCTTAGCGGAAAGCTTTTACCATGGTGAAGTCCTTAATGATCTAGCCGTAGAAAAAGATACCCTAGCCGGAAGACACGCCAATACTCAGATTCCGAAGATTATTGGAGCAGCAAGACAATATGAAGTAACAGGACAGGAGCATTATGCAGGTATCTCACGCTTCTTCTGGGATCGGGTTGTGAATCATCATTCCTATGTGATTGGCGGCAACAGCTACAATGAGCATTTCGGTGAACCGGATAAGCTAAATGATCGATTAGGCGAAGGCTCCTGTGAGACGTGCAACACTTACAACATGCTGAAGCTGACCAAGCATATGTTCCAGTGGGATGCTTATGCCGCATATGCGGATTACTACGAACGTGCAATGTATAACCATATCCTAGCTTCACAGGAACCGGTAGATGGACGTGTGTGTTATTTTGTATCCCTCGAAATGGGTGGACATAAGTCGTTCAACTCCCAGTTTGAGAGCTTTACATGCTGTGTGGGTTCAGGCATGGAAAGCCATTCTATGTATGGGTCGGCGATTTACTTCCATAGCGCAGATGAGCTGTATGTGAATCAATACGTACCTTCAACAGTGACTTGGAAAGAGCAAGGCATTCGTTTGAAGCAAGAGACCAAGTTCCCTGAAGAGGGACAAGGCACCCTGCGTATCAGCACAGAGAAACCGACTAAATTCACATTGAAGCTAAGATACCCTTACTGGGCTGAGCAAGGCATGAACGTTAGGGTAAACGGTGAAGACATTCAAGTGAAGGCAGGCAAATCTAGCTACCTTACGCTGGATAGAGTATGGCAGGATGGGGACGTTGTCGAATACGATATTCCAATGTCGGTAAGAATCGAATCTATGCCGGATAATCCGAACCGAATTGCTTTCCTCTACGGACCGCTTGTGCTCGCAGGTGATTTTGGAGCTATAAATGCAGAGCTAGGCAGCGATCGCGCCCTAGCTTCCGTATTAATCGGTGATCGCGAGACGCTAACGGACAACCTCATTCAGTCTAATGTGAGTGAAAATGTGTTCCGGATGAAGGGTTTAGGATATACGGCGGATCATGAGCTTCGTCCATTCTACCCTATGCATGATCATCGTTATTCCGTTTATTGGGATTTGTTCACGCCGGAGGAATGGAAGCTGGCAGAAGCTGAATACCGTGAAGCCGTGGAGAATAACCTGCTGCTTGAGCAGCTAACCGTCGATTCGTTACAACCTGCTGAAATGCAGCCTGAACGCGACCATAACTTCACAGGCGAATTTGTAGGCTTAGGCAAAATTTACAATCGCAAGTATCGCGACAGTTGGATCAATGGCTGGTTCTCCTTCACGATGGAGGTCTTGCCAGAAGAACAAGTCGATCTGGTAGTAACCTATTTGAAATCGAATGATACTTCGGTGGCCTTCGATATTACGGCAGATGGTAAACAGCTTGGATTAGGTGTTCTGGAGTCTGAAGAGATGAATAAGCTGGAAACGATTCGTTACGAGCTTCCGCAGTCGATCACAAGTGGCAAATCAGCCATTACGATCAAGTTCGCTTCGCATGAAGGACATAAGGTTGGACAAGTGGCAGGCCTACGTATCGTTAAACGTAATTCTTGAAAAATATGGATTATAGAATTATAATAGGGGCAATTCTTTTAATTGAGGTGAAATGGATGTCTTTCCGTATCGTTCGAAGTAACTAGTTATCGGGCTGGGTCAAACGCGTACCAGCTATCATGGGGGTAGTCTATCCTTTTGATTACATGAACTAGAGCTTTGAACGGTGCCCAGGCAGCCATTTTGTAAAGTCAGGCACTTAACCTATTTAACTTAGAGAACCGTTTATTTATGGGTGGTTTTTAACAGTTGGAGGGTGGGGTTTGCCTGGCTTTTTTGCATTCAATTAAAAGATAGGGGATTAACGATATGTTGAAAAAGAGTCTATCTAACCTAAAGTGGTGGATATGCGCTTATATTTTATTGGGTTTTACTATTCAGCTGCTGAGTAGTTTAGGGATTGTAGTGTTTCAAAAAATATTAGACAAGGCCGCGGTGATGAGCAGCTTCAGTGAGATATCTAGTTTAATCATGGTGTATGGAGTTTTACTGGCTGGCGTCGTGATCCTAAATTATGTGGACGAATATCCTAGTGTTTATTTATCGAACAGTATAACGGAGAGATTAAAGATACTTGCACTATCCAAAATATCCAAAATCGACTATCAAGCCTATCAGGATATCGGCACAGGGCAGATGATTAAAGTG
Source organism: Paenibacillus sp. RS8 (assembly GCF_041956825.1). Classification (NCBI taxonomy): domain Bacteria; kingdom Bacillati; phylum Bacillota; class Bacilli; order Caryophanales; family Paenibacillaceae; genus Paenibacillus; species Paenibacillus sp. RS8. The sequence goes on from NZ_CP168131.1 coordinate 1,992,002, forward strand.
ATCGAGAACGGGGCAGCGGCTGGAAACAGCATGATCTATTCTTTTTTCCTTAAAACATTACATGAGTTATTGCCCACGCTTCTGTTCAGTTTAATCTTTATTAGCTTCTATGATTTAAGGATCATGTTAGTCATTGCAGCCGGCTACGTGGTCGTCTTTCTAATAACGAATCTGCTGTTGAAATTTCTGTATGCGATGAAAGCTACCATTCTCCAGGAACAAGAAAAGATGTCCAGATTCTCTATCCGTGGATTCATGGAATTGGTTGTCTTCCGAACGAATAAACGATATGAGAAAGAGATTGATAAATTAAGCCAGACCGCACGCACTATCATTCATAAGAATGCTCAGCTACAAATGATCCACGAAGCTTTTTTCGCGATATTCGAGCTGTTTGTTACGGTAATTAAGGTCGTCGTCTTGATTTACGGTGTAAAAAGCGTTGTTGCAGGTGATACCTCACTTGGTGTTGTGGTCGCATTGTTTATGTTTATTGATAAGATTTACTCGCCGATTGCCATCTTTAATGTTCTATTTGTAGATTTCAGACTGAACAGAGTGACCTACAGAAGATTTGAGGAATTTATTGAGGCCCCAGAAGATAGAAACTTGGAGTCCGGAGAAGTCGTCACAGAGATCCACGGTAATATTGAATTTAGGGACGTATCTTTTGATTATGGGCAAGTGAAAATCTTAAATAAACTAACCTTTTCGATTGAGCGAGGAATGTCTGTTGCGATTGTCGGGTTAAGCGGGGGCGGGAAATCTACCCTGATAAAATTGATCGTAGGATTATTAAAAAAGGACAAAGGTGAACTCTTATTGGACGGTAAGGATATCGATGAGATCCATCTGGATAGCTACTATGATCATATCTCTTACTTATCACAGGACACACCGATTTTTGATGCCACAATCAGGGACAATATTGTATTTGATGAGCATACCTTATCCGATGAAGAACTCTATGAGATTTTGGGAAAAGTTCATCTGCAGGAAAAAATAAGCCAATTGCCGGATCGTTTAGATACTTTGGTAGGTGAAAAAGGGGTTAAATTATCAGGAGGGGAAAGACAGCGATTAGCTTTTGCCAGAATCATCGCCCAAAAAAGAAATGTTCTAATTCTGGATGAGCCGGTGTCGGCACTTGATAATATCACGGAGCAAAGTCTCATGGAGACGATTTTGGAGGAATTTAAGGACAAAACCATCATCATTGTTGCCCACCGATTAAATTTCATAAAAGACGTTGATAAGATACTGGTAGTGGATCACGGTTCGGTTGTGGGTGAAGGGAAGTTTGATGATTTGATAGAGCATTGTGAAGCTTTTAAAGCGTTATGGAGTAGAAAAATATCGTTTACAGATGCTGATTAAATTGTTAACATCTTCTAAAAAAAGAGGTGCGATCTATGGCATGGCCAACACATATTGTAGCGGTAGGTGGATTCGCAGAAAATGAGCAAGGAGATATCCTTTTAGTAAAGACTCATGATGGTGGCTGGGTATTTCCTGGTGGACAAGTAGAGGTCAGAGAGAACCTAATCGATGCATTAGTTCGAGAGATTAAAGAGGAAAGTGGAATAGATGTCACGGTTTCTCAATTGGTTGGTGTGTATTCGAATACAGGTATCCATAAATGGTATGACGGTGTGACGGATGTTCCTACTAAGGTCATGTTTGATTTTATCTGCAAGCCCGTGGGTGGGGAATTATGTACCTCGGAGGAAACCTCTGAAGTAATGTGGGTGGCAAAAGAGAAAGTGCTGGATTGGATTACACAACCCGCTATTCGTACCCGCTATCAAGCTTATTTGGATTACGATGGGAATACGAGGTATATGGATTATGTAACTGGAGACATGTTTGAAGTTAATTTAGATCGAACGGTGTAAAATAAAAGTGATAAGCCATCCTGCAAAGGATGGCTTTTTAAAATATAAGAAAGTATAAGTTTCGCCAAAGACGTTTATGCTTGTTATGCTTTGATGCCCTCAAAGGCAGAGGTGATCAAATATTTCACAAAAGCTTCGTTCAGCTCATCCCCTGTGATCAAAAGCCGATAAAATATCGGTCCATAGAGCAGATCAATCGTGATCCCAATATCCAGACCCACTTTTAATTGGCCCCGGGTCACCCCACGCTCCAACAACTGTCGTGCCTCTTGGCGACGGGGAGCGAAAAACCTCGCACGATAGGCCTCAGCAAGGCCGGCATCAAATTGACCTTCGCCGATCAACTCGGTAATGATCTTTCCTTCTCGGCTGCGAAGAAAATTAGCCAGGTTTGTGGCATGTATCATAATATCGTCCATGACCGAACCGGTGTCTGGCACTGGCAATCTTGCGGATGCTGCAGAGAGGTAGCCGTCCATGACCACAGCTGCTTTGTTAGGCCACCATTTATAAATGGTCGCTTTACTTACCTTGGCCCGTTCCGCGATTTTCTCTACGGTCACCGCACCAAATCCAGTCTCTAGTAGTAGATCATACGATGCTGCCAGAATAGAAGCCTCGGCTTCGCTATTGCGCGGCCGTCCTCTTTTTTTATCCATCAGAGATCCCTCCCGATTAATCTATCCTTTATTTAAGTTGCGATCTGAAAAGAAACTATACGTTCATTATACAAAAGGTTAAACGAAGTAGCCAATCGCCTATTTACAAAACTGAACGTTCAGTATATATTTAAATCAATTAATGAACGGTACGTTCAGTATTTAAAATCGAAGGGTGGAGATCTTATGCATCAAGGCAGTAGTATGAATCGGGTAAGTTCGGTAGGTTCAGTAAATTCGGTAAAACCGGCAAAGGAACATTCGGAAAGAAAGACAATCCCTGGATGGATTACATTTTTATTGGCGGCCTCCTGCGGACTTATTGTAGCCAATCTGTATTACGCCCAAACCCTGATCGGACAGATTGCCCAAGCTACGCATCTTTCATCCGGTGCAGCAGGTCTGATTGTGACTTTGACCCAGGTAGGTTATGTAATTGGTCTCTTGTTCGTAGTACCGCTTAGCGATATTATTGAAAACCGCCGCCTGACAGTGGCGTCTCTGGCTGTGGTGGTGGTGTCGCTGATAGCGGCTACGATAGCTCCTAATGCAGCGATCTTTCTGGGAGCGTCCCTGTTCATTGGACTCGGTTCTGTAGCCGCGCAGATTCTTGTGCCGTATGCGTCTTTTTTGGCTGCTGAAGAGCAGCGCGGCCGGGTAGTCGGTAATGTTATGAGTGGTTTGCTGCTCGGTATTATGTTCGCCCGGCCGCTGGCCAGCTTTGTCTCTGGATTGTGGGGCTGGCATGCGATTTATGCCATATCGGCGGTAGTGATCGCCTTGTTGACACTTCTGTTGTCCCGTGTACTGCCGCAGCGCCAACCTGAGCCTACAATGAATTATGGTGAACTGGTACGTTCTCTGGGAACTTTGCTGAAGAATACACCGGTGCTGCGTCGTCGGGCGATTTATCAGGCTAGCCTGTTCGGAGCCTTCAGCCTATTCTGGACGACGGTCTCTTTGCATCTGGCCGATACGTATCATTTAAGTCAGCAAGGCATCGCCTTGTTTGCACTGGCCGGAGTGGCTGGAGCAATTGCCTCTCCTATCGCCGGGAGGTTAGCTGACCGTGGCTGGACCCGGCCGTTGACCGGTCTTGCATTTGTGTTGGCGGCTGCGGCTTTTTTACTGGCTTATCTGTTTCAGAATGATTCAAGAGTGACGCTCGGACTGCTGGTTGCCGCAGCTATTATGCTGGATATGGGGGTATCGGGTAATCTAGTGCTTGGACAAAGGGCGATTTATTCTCTTGGCAATGAGGCGAGAGGGCGTTTGAACGGATTGTTTATGGCGATATTTTTCGTAGGCGGAGCCATCGGCTCCTCGCTGGGCGGCTGGGCATATGCGTACGGAGGTTGGAGTCTGACCAGCTTGATCGGTCTGGCGCTGCCGATCTTGGCCTTCCTGTACTATTTGACAGAGAAGAAACAAGCATAAGGCTGAATTAAAGAGACTGCTTTCCGGGCTGAATATATTCAGCCTAGAGAGCAGTTTTTTTAAAAAAACTGCTACATCGTATAAGGATTTTGGCGGATCATCTGAATAAGATTGTCCGCAGAAGCGGATAAGGGTTCATTTTTCCGCGTACAGATCGCAATACTATTCTTCAGATGTATTCCTTCGACATAAACTCGGCATAATTCTCCACGTTCTACATATTCGCGTACAACGAGCGAAGAGACGAAGTTGGCGCCATATCCGGCAATAACCGCTTTGATCGCTTCATGAAGTCCATTAAATTGTAAAGAGATTGTGGGCGCGGGCGTATTGTATGTACGGCATAAGGATAAGAGTCGCTCTCGTGTCGAACTCCCTTCCTCACGCATGACAAAAGACTCCTTCATCATTTCGGATAAAGAAATTTGCTGATTCGCATAAGGGTGATCTGGCGCAACTACAAACCATAGCTCATCCTGAAATAACTCCTCAGTCTGGATCGTATCTGGATAGGCCTCAGCAATTCCCCCGTAAATCGCCATATCCACGTCTACATTTAACAACTGCTTCAGAGCATCGCTTGAATTGGTGGTAGTAATCACCATTTCCACTTGCTCATATTGTTGTTTGAACTTTGCAATCCAGGTAGGGATAAGGAAGTGAGCGGGCAAATACGTCGCGGCTAGACGAATACTTCCATTCGTGCCGTTTACGTAATCTTGAGCAAATTGTTCGATCTGCTGTTCAACGGCGAACAGTCTTTTCGCGAGTAGGGCAAGCTCTTCACCCGCATCTGTTAAAGCAATTCCTCTGCCTTGAGGCTTAAATAGGGCGAAGGATAGTTCCTTTTCGAATTTTTTGATCTGAGCCGTAATCGCAGGCTGACTGATATTTAAAGTTTCTGAGGCGCGTGTCACACTGCCCATTGATGCGATCACATGGAATAAGCGCAAAGCGTGTAGATTCATGGTTAAGCCTCCATCATTCAATTCATATATATAAAATATGATTTAGGTTTAAAGATATATTATATTTATGATTATAACTGATTTACAATACAGGTATAAAGTTGAAGTTGAAGTTGAATGTGAATTATTAGTTAGGGAAAGGAGTAACGAAGAGGGGGTTTGGAACTGTAGGAGCGTAGCGTTCGCCTTTGTCTCCGGATTTCAACCTCTAGTATTGGTTATATAAAGGAAATCTGGAGACAACAGCGACCGGAAGTCCAAACACTCCTCGTAGTTACGATCGAACCCTAATTGTGGAAATGAAAATTTTAATTCAAAGGAGAAGTGATAAATATGAATCAAACGACTACATGGGATAAAGTTGATCAATATATTACAGAGCGTCTAATTCCACAGGACTCCGTGCTGGAGGAAGTATTGTTCGCCAATCAGCAGGCAGGCCTACCACCTTTTGATGTTTCACCTAGTCAGGGCAAATTTCTTAACCTATTGGTTCAAATGAAAGGTGCGCGCCGGATTCTAGAGATTGGCACCTTAGGTGGGTATAGCACGATTTGGATGGCAAGAGCCCTCCCGTCTGACGGACATATCGTTACTTTGGAGCTAGATCCATCGCATGCTCAGGTGGCTGGGACCAATTTCGAGCTTGCTCAAGTAGATGAACTGATAGAACTTCGTATAGGTGATGCTTTGGGGCAATTGTCTCAGATGAAACAAGAGGGTGTGGAACCCTTTGACTTTATATTCATTGATGCAGATAAGCCGAATAATCCTAACTATTTACAATGGGCGCTTCACTTCTCCCACCCTGGAACGGTGATTATAGGGGATAATGTAATACGTGAAGGCGAGGTCATTAACAAGAATAGCAAAGATCCTCGTGTAGTAGGTGTACGGCAATTTTATGATCTGTTAGCAGAAGAACCTAGGATATCGGCTACTGCCATTCAGACGGTGGGAAGTAAAGGGTATGATGGATTCGTATTAGGGATTGTAAATAGCTGAGTTATGCATTGCAAAATCCAGTAATTGTAATATAATCTATTGAAAATCCAATAGTGAGAGGTACCTTCTATGCAACCTACATTTGAAACACAAAGGTTAATGCTAAGACCGTTTCAATCCACAGATGCAAGTGACGTTCAAGAGCTTGCTGGGAATATGGAAGTAGCTAGAACAACATTGTCCATTCCCCATCCATATCCAGATGGAGCGGCTGAATCTTGGATTAGTGCCTGTAAGAAGAGAGCAGACGAGGGGGATGGATTTCCTTTTGCTTTAATTGGTAAAGAGAGCAACACCCTAATAGGTTGTATGAGTCTAAATATAGACAAATCGCATAAAAGAGGTGAGCTTGCTTATTGGGTAGGAGAACCTTTTTGGGGAAATGGTTATGCGACTGAAGCAGCTAAGAAACTGATTGATTTCGGATTTGAAGACCTGCTATTAAATAAAATATGGGCAGCGGCAATGACTAGAAATCCTGCGTCCTCCAATGTTATGAAAAAATCTGGAATGAGATTTGAAGGGGAATTTAAACGGCATATTTTAAAATGGGATAAATTCGAGGATCTAGTCTTCTACGGGTTAACTAGAATGGAATATGAAGATAGGAAATCATCTTAAAATAAAACAAAAAGGGTGCTCCTAAGCCATAATGGCTTTTGGAATACCCTCTTTGTTTTAAAGCGACTCTTTAATCACTTTTTTATAATAGAACACGGATAGCACTGCAAAAATCGAATATAAGGCGGTGTATAGCAGCATCACCAGAATCATCGGCGTCATAAGCTCTGTACCGAAGAAGAACCATCCTGATTTTACGGCGAAGTAGCTGTGAAGCAATCCAATAACTAATGGAATCCCAAAATTAAATAATTGTTTCGCCTGAATGCCTTTAAGCAGATCACCCTGCGTAAAACCAAGCTTTCTCAGGATCGTGTAATTGGACTTTTCATTCTCACTTTCATCCATTTGTTTAAAGTAAAGTATACATCCGGAGGTAATCAGGAAGGTTAGCCCCAGAAAGGCAACGATAAACATGATAAGTCCCATATTTTGCTTTTGATTGTTTTTCGTCTCCAGTTGAGAGTCGTATTTGCTGTCTTTTTTAAATTTCATGTTCTGAAAAAGCTCATTAGCATGTTCAACGCTTGACCGGTCCTTCATATCGATGCTGATATTAAGAGAGGACTTTTTTTGAAGGGCTGGATCTAGATCCTTCTTTAAGCGTTCAAAGGTCGTGTCGTCTACAATAGCAAGGGGTAAGCCGCCACCCGTGAAATAGAATAAAACGGGGGCTTCGATATCAATTCTTTTATAAAACTGCGGAATGACTTCATGTTGTCCCTTGAGTTCAATATCACCTTTGTCTTTCATACTAATTAGATTCTCCATTGCACTACTTGTCTTCGTAAAATAGGCCTCATCCGGGGATAGATCAATGCCCTCAAGAGAATTTTCACTAATGACAGGGAGAGTCATATTCTTCGACATCATACCGATTGCCTGGGGATTGTTACCTAGTAGTTTCTCCACATTTACATCTACCTGAATGACTTCGGTTATTTTTTCTGTAAACATCAAATTTTCAGCCGTTAATGCCTCTTTAAATTGTTCAGCCTCCTGGATATCCGTAAGAATAAAATCTGACGGAACATAGAGCTTCGCACTTTTCTCAGCAGAGTAGAACGAAATGTAGCTCAAGGATAATAAACCTAGCGCCAGTGCTGATACCGTTGTAATGACGGTCAGTAATACGGCATTTGATTTCATTCGGAACATAATGGAGGAGAGTGACAACACCTCTTTAATATTCAGATACCCGTTTTTCTTTTTGCGAATGAGATGAAAGATAAAGCTTACAGAGCCTTTATAAAAAAGATAAGTCCCAATGATAACTGAAGCCAGAATAGTGATCATGGCTATAGATAGCTCAGTCATTGATGTTAAGTCTCCGCTAAACAATCGAGATGAAATCGAATAGCCAAGCAGAATCAATCCAATCCCAGCGATCCCTATAATCATTTCAAAGATAGACAGCTTTTTCACATTGCCTTCTGTGGTTGAGGTCACCCGGAATAAGGATAAAATGCTCTGTCTTTTAATAAAGCTATAATTCATCAGCATGATTAAGAGATAGATTACAAAGAATACAATCAGCGTTTGAATCAGGGCTGGAGCAGAAAAACGAAGGGAGGCTATCGCATCGACCCCTATCGTTTTAAAAAGAATCATGAGAATTAACTTTGAAACAGAAAAGCCTACGGCGATCCCTAGAACTAAAGATCCGAAATATAGAATGAAGTTCTCTGCCGAAAGAATTCGAAATATTTTACCCTTGGTCATCCCGATTAATTGGAACAGGCCAATTTCTTTCCCCCGGCGTTTGATGAAGATGGTGTTAGCATATAACAGGAAAATGGATACAATTGCGACCAGTAAGACCGAGGCAGCCTTAATTGCTGCGCCACCCTTGACCGAGCCTTCTACCGCATCCATTGAAGGATCGTATTGCAACGTAACAAAGGCGAAATATAAGGCCACGCTAAAAACGAGAGCAAACACATACAGGTAGTAATTTCTGATGTTTTTTCGCAGATTTCGAAGCATCAGTACATTAATGCTCATTCTGCACACCGCCTAATACACCTTGTGTTTTTATGATATCGTTGAAGAACACTTGTCTTGATTGTTCCCCTTTATTCAACTGCGTATAGATCGTACCGTCCTTTATAAAAATAACTCTGCTGCAATAACTCGCTGCCACCGGATCATGTGTAACCATAACGATTGTTGCTTTCCGTCTTTGATTGAGTTCACTCAGCTTGTTTAACAAATCAGAAGCAGATTTAGAATCCAAAGCTCCCGTAGGCTCGTCAGCAAAAATAATGCTTGGATCATGAATGAAGGCCCGAGCTGCAGAGGTACGTTGTTTTTGACCCCCGGAAATTTCATTCGGGTACTTATTCTTTAACTCTAAAATCCCCAGTTCCCGCGCGACGTTTTCAAATTTCTCATTGGCGATTTTCTTGGGTGTTTTGGTAATGGATAGCGGTAAGAGGATGTTCTCCTTCACCGTCAGCGTGTCCAAGAGATTGTACTCTTGAAAAATAAAGCCTAAATGATTCTTCCGAAATTCAGCTAATTGCTTTTCTTTCATATTAGAAATTTCATTACCCTCGATGGTAATCGATCCGTTGCTGATCTGGTCAATTGACGAAAGAACGTTAAGCAGTGTGGTCTTTCCTGAACCGGAAGAGCCCATAATACCGACAAACTCGCCTTCCTCTATTGAAATATCTAAGCCGCTCAGCACGGATTGTTTGTTTAATTTGTTACCGTAGCTTTTATGAATTTTAGTGGCTTCTAGAATTGCCATAATGATTCACTCCCCTTTTCTATAAGCTTTATTATAAAAGGCTTTACCGTTCTTATCCTTCGATTGCCCGAACAAAATAAAAAAGCATGTGACATTGTTGTCACACGCTTGAGAGCTTCACGAATTCATTTTTGAGCGGGAAGGTTAAAGTGAATGTCGTTCCTAATCCGAGCCTCGACTCAACTCCGATAACGATCAACAAGGATTGGGCTGCTTTTTTAGCTAAATATAATCCCATGCCTGTGGCGGCATTGTCACGATGTACCGTTGTGGAAGTAAATCCTCTATCAAATATGCGAGGCAGATCTTTGGGATCTATTCCGCGCCCACCATCCTTCACCTCAAGAACGATATGCTCATCTTGCTGATAGCTGTTCACTGTAATATCTGATGCTTCGCTATATTTTACAGCGTTGGTTAGGAGTTGTCGGAGGATAAAAGCTAGCCATTTGGCATCACTAAGCACTTCAGCTACCTCCAAGTTCAGTTCAAAGCCAATGCCCTTCTGAATACACCAGGATTGCAGCGTCTTGATCTCCCCGAAAATTAGCGTTTCTAAATCGATATGTTCTATATATAAATCATTCTCGATAAAAGGAATTCGCCTTTGATGAAGCTGTTGGTCCAGCAGAAGGTGAATACGCAGCCATTCATAGGTCAGATTTTTCTTCATTCCTTCATCTTCCATACGCTCAATCATTAGATGCATCGCTGTCAGAGGGGTTTTCACCTCGTGAATCCAAGACAACAGTTCATCCTTTTCCTGCTCTAACGTTATCTGATTATTCGAAGCTGCTTGTTTTAAACATTTAGCTTGATTGGTGATGCTCTCTTCAATAATTTTCTCAAACGGGCTTTCGGGGGTAGCGATACTTGTTACATCCAGATCATCATCCCGCTCAGCTAAGCTTTTATAAAACCTGGTTTCTCTGGGATAGCGAAGGATTAAGAACATCAGGAAAAAAAACATCGATAAAGAGATCACATAGAGAACCGAAGAGAGTGGGATGGATGGATCCATATAGGTAACAAAGAGTATAAATAGATTGGTAAAGAGAACTAGTATAATCCAGCTGATTCTTTCCAAGAGATACTTTTTAATCATAGTGCTTCCTCTTCGATGGCCATATACCCTTGTCCCACCTTCGTCTCAATGAAAACACCTAATCCAAGCTCATCCAGCTTCTTTCGAAGCCGATTTACGTTGACGGTAAGGGTGTTGTCACTAATAAAACGTTTATCATCCCAAAGGCTATTGATTAATTCCTCGCGGGTGACGATTTTATTCTTTTTCTCAATAAGCAATTTTAATATAAAAATCTCATTTTTCGTAAGCTCAATCGATCCCAGGTTATGGGTCAATAGATTTCTCTCATAATCCACGGTTGCTCCACACCATGTCTTGAGTTCGATGTTATCTGTGTTGTAATTGTAGACACGCCGAAGAATCGCTTGTACTTTGGCAATGAGTACATCGAAATGGAAGGGCTTTTGTATATAGTCATCGGCTCCAAGCTGCATCGACATCACCATATCCGTAGGATGATCACGGGAAGATAAGAAGATAATCGGAAGGTTGGAGTGGGAGCGAATCATTCGGCACCAATGAAATCCATCGAATTTAGGTAATTGGATGTCGATGATAACTAAATCAGGTTTGATCTCTATAAATTCCTGCGTGACATTGCTGAAATCTTGAATGCCGTACACATCATAAGACCACTGCGTAAGTCGCTCTTTAATCTCATTAAACAGTGTCGTGTCGTCTTCGATTAATAATAGCTTGAACAAATGCTTCACCACACTTTTTGTTAGTTAGTGTTTACAGCATTTTAGATAATACATCCTGATAATGCTTAAACTCTTTGGTTTCATTTAGATTAGGGCATGTCCTTAAGGATAGCAGAGCGCTTTCGATTAAGAACTGTCTTGGTTCCTTATTGTTCATGATTTCTTCCTGGATAAAGTATAACAGCTTTAGATAATTAGTGAGGTTCGCATCACCGGGCGCAAAGGATCTCTCTATAATTTTCTTCAAGCTTATGGTGGCAAAGGATAAATCATTATTGAAAAAGTCAGAGTATTCCGAAGCGGGCAATAACTTGTCCACGTGATCCGGGGAGATGAGCTGAATGCCTCTTTGACTTACTTCTTCAACAATAGTTTGGATAAGAGTAGTGCAATAATTAATGATTTGCTCAGAAGTGATGACTTCATTCATAGCACTGTTGATTTGCAGCATATTTTGCAGAATCCCGTTAAAAATGATGGCTCCATCCAGTAAATAGGGTTTCTTATCTTCAGGGAAGATATGAAGGAAACGTTCATATACCCAGGTTAGCAGGCTGAACTTCGTTTTTTTGATAAACGTTATTAAGTCTGGATCATTGGAGACCAGAGCATCCTCAACAAGCTGTAACAACTTATTTTTTTTATTAATTTTCATGACCAACTGAATCTGCTCGGCAAATATCTTAATGTCAGAGGGATCTTGACCAATGAGCAGTGAATTTCGCCCTTCTTCCAGCTGAATGTGAATAGAAGTGAATACAGCCTTAAAAAGATCCCCCTTGGAAGGAAAATAGTTATAAAAAGATCCTTTGGAGATCCGACTATGATTCAAAATATCCTGAATGGATGTGGCGTGGTAGCCTTTTTCAATAAATAGTTCATGTGCTTTATGAATCACTTGCTCTTTGCGTTTATTTATCATCTGAGGTGCCCCTTTAAGCTGGACTCTTTGTTTCAATATAGACTAGCTTATATTTCCACTTAATACAATTTCAATTTTAAATGAATTTTGTCTTGCCAAGCAGGAAATAAGAGAGTATTATATTGTACACTGGTTTGTAACTAGAGTTCAAATTTGAACCGTTAGTATGATTATAGAATGGAGGATTCCAAAATGAAAGCAAAAGAAAGTAAAGCGTCTTACGGGATTTTGGCAATCCTCATGATTGGTGCTTTTGTTGCTTTACTGAGTAATACTCTACTCAATATAGCTTTACCATCGATTATGAAGGATTTTGATGTCAGTGCCTCAACGGTACAGTGGCTATCAACAGGTTATATGCTAGTGAACGGGATCATGATTCCTTCAACAGCCTTTTTGATTCAAAAGTATACTGCGAGACGGTTATTCTTAATCGCCATTGGATTATTTGCGATAGGAACCTTTATCGGAGGCTTTGCTTCAAGTTTCCCTGTGTTGTTGATCGCCAGAATGGTTCAGGCTTCAGGGGCAGCGATCATGATGCCATTATTAATGAACGTATTGTTCACAACCTTTCCTCCTGAGAAACGTGGTTCAGCTATGGGGATGTTCGGGTTGGTTATGATTTTTGCACCAGCGATCGGACCTACATTATCCGGCTGGATTATTCAGCACTATGAATGGCCTGTTCTATTCTTTATGATTGCTCCAATCGCCGTATTGGTGTTTATTCTGGCCTTTTTTAAATTGCATGATCCTAAAAAAGATGTGGCGATTAAGATCGATTTCTTATCCGTAGTTCTATCAGCGATTGGGTTCGGGGGTCTTCTATACGGCTTCAGTTCCGCTGGGAACAAAGGATGGGATGATCCAATGGTCTACTCTGCACTTATTATCGGAGCGATTGGATTAGTGATCTTCATTATGCGCCAAATGAAGATGAAGGAGCCTATGCTTAACTTCAGAGTGTACAAATATCCGATGTTCGCTTTATCTTCAGCGATTTCGATTACACTGAATATGGCAATGTTCTCTGCGATGATGCTAATGCCGATCTACCTGCAAAATATTAGAGGAATTTCACCGCTGGATTCGGGACTTCTAATGTTGCCTGGTGCGCTAATTATGGGTGTAATGTCACCAATTACAGGTAAATTGTTCGATAAATTCGGCGGTAAGGTGTTAGCGCTAATCGGCTTAGCGATTGTAGTGATCAGTACGTATTTCTTTAGTGATTTGACTGAAACGACTAAGTATTCGACACTCATGATTCTGTATTCTGTGAGAATGTTCGGGATCTCTATGGTGATGATGCCAGTTATGACCAATGGTCTGAACTCGATCCCAGCCAAATATACTCCGCATGGTACTGCCATGAACAGTACGATTCAGCAAGTATCAGGGGCGATTGGCGGAGCACTGCTCGTAACCATTATGTCTAACAGTACCACTTCACATGTGAAGGATATGGTCGCTGATGCTGTAAGTAAATTAACGACTAAACCTTCGGCAGACCAATTGTTTGGTATACAAAATCAAGTCATTGCGAAAGCCACTATTGAAGGAATTAACGATGCATTCTTAGTATCTGTAGGCGTAGCGATTATTGCATTTATTCTAGCCTTCTTTATTAAAAGAGGCGTACAGCCAAAGGAAACGGCAGAAGAGAAAGTGACTGCAAAGAAAGTAGCTGCTAAGCAGGTTACAACGCATTAGTCTATATTCAAAAAGGCGCTCACCTTATAGGTGATGCGCCTTTTTTTGCTAATGTTAATTTATGAAGATTACTTAAAACGATGTGTTAATCTCGGACCATCCTGAATAACTGTGATAGATTTGTCGTTCGCGACATATAACCTGTTCGATAGTGGATTAAGTGCAATATTTACGCCTGTTACGGAGGGGAATACCGCAATTCTTTTAAACGTACTGGCGTTATATACGGACATTCTGTTCTTATTGAAATTACTGACAAATAAATGATTTGTAATCGGGTTGATGAATGTGCTGGAGGAGGAAGATAACACTCTAGTTGCGATCACCTTATTGGTATTTCCATTAAGCACAAAAAGCTTCCCTTGTTTAACCTGTTGAGCGCTGGAGACGTAAACACGGTTCGTAAGCGGATTAAGGATGACCTCGCTTTGTAGCCGTCCAAGCTGTACATTCTTGAGGAGCTTGTTGGTGCGGCCATTGATCACGGAAAGAAAGCGGCTTAAGTTGTTCGCTACATAAATACGGTTTGTTACCGGATTTAGCGCTGGTGTGATCACTGGATTGTTGCCGACTTTTATAGTTGCGATCACAGTTTGAGTACAGCCGTTGATGACAGATACGGAGTTGTTTATCGTATTTGTTACATAAATGCGATTGGTACGTTTATTAATGACGATCGCGGAAGGGCGACCGCCGATCTGGATAGTAGTCCGAATGCTGTTCGATCTGCCATCGATGACGGTTACGATGCCAGAGGCACTCGACACATAAATCAGGTTCGTTCGAACATTAACGTTAACACTATCAGGGTTGCTGCCTACTTGGAGGGTCTTAATTACACGGTTTGTCCGTCCGTTAATTACAGATATTGTCCCATCGCGGAAGTTGGTGACATACACACGGTTTGTTCTTGGGTTTATTGCAAGCTTAAGTGGAAATCTACCTACCGGGATGGTTGCAATGATCCGATTGGTTAGGGTGCTCAAAACACCGACAGTTCCGGCTGTAGTATTAGGATTTACGAAGTATACCCGATTGGTTATGGGATTTACCTCAATATCTCCGACGGGTACGGATGTGGGAACTGTGGTTATGATGGTGGGTAACGCCATGATATAACCCCCTCTTCAAATGACTAGATGCTTCATTATATTTGGGCAAGGGCAAAAGGGTACTACATATATCGTTGCAAGATGACACTGACTATCCTTATAGAATAAGGTAAGGTATACTGGAATGAACTTTTCAGTAAGAGGTGATTAAATGGCTGGGACAGTCTCCATATTAGGCGTTCCATTTTCAAAGCTAACACTTGATGAGACAACGCTTCATCTAACAGAACATATTCAATCCGGAGAACCGAAGCTATTTCATTTGATTACGGCGAACCCGGAAATTACGATAACAAGCCAATCGGACGAGCTGCTTCGAACCATACTCCATGAGGCAGATTTGATTACTCCTGATGGGATTGGCATTGTGCTGGCATCGAGAAGAAAAGGTGACCCTATAGCTGAACGAGTTACGGGGTATGAACTACTTCTTGAGCTGCTCGCACAAGGGAATAAGCTGGGTTGGAGCTTTTATTTCTTAGGCACGGATGAGCATACCAGCTGTAAAGCGGTTGAAAAGATTACAGAGCTTTATCCGAATGTTAAAATTGCCGGAAGACATAATGGTTTTCTTGCTAAAGAAGAGGAACCGGCCATTGTGGCAGAGATTCAGCACGCACAGCCAGATTTGCTGATTGTCGCGATGGGGGCTCCATACTCTGACAAGTGGGTTTATAAGCATAAACAGGCGCTTTCTCAGGTTAAGGTTGTGTTTGGCGTGGGGGGAAGCTTGGATGTTATAGCGGGAAAAGTGACTCCAGCCCCTGCGATATGGAAGAAACTCAATTTGGAGTGGCTGCATCGACTCTTATTCGCACCTGTGGCCAAAGGACAAAAGTCGCGCTGGCGCAGGCAAGCAGTTCTTCCTAAATTCGTGTATCGAGCTATGATTAGGAAATAAGGTACAGCAGTAAATATAGTCTTTCACTATTTCTGCAATTTGTAGAAATAGTGAAAGACTTTTTTTTGTTATCGCTTTACAGGAAACATGCCCTAAGTATTTAAGAGAGAATATTGGCTGGAACAATTCCAATATATTACTGATTGCTTTTTTAAGAATGTTGTAATAAAATCTTATCAAGATAATAAATTATTATCAAAATAGAAAAGACGTAAAACGAAAGGAGTGAGATGCTCACATGTTAGAAGATCGCAGCTGCCTGGAGTCCTATTTTCCAATTGCTTCTTTTATTGCTTCAATTATAGGTTCAAAATGTGAGGTTGTTATTCATGATATAAGCAATCCAGAGCGTTCAATTATTTTTATTGAGAACGGATACATTAGTGGGCGTAAAGTAGGCGATAGTTCAACAGATCTCGTGCTTAAGCTGTTGAAAGATGAGTCCTACCGTGAGCAACCGTTTATTGCTAACTATAAAGCGCGTGGTTCGCAAGGTCAGGTATTTCGCTCCGCTACTTATTATATTAAAAACAGCAGCAGCGAATTGGTCGGTATGATGTGTATTAACATTGATGTCACGCATATGGAGGTTGCAGCTGAGTGGATACAAAACATTTTGCAAGGAGGATCAACACTTCCACCAGTACCGTTAATACCACAACAACAAGAGGTTGTAGAGAAGCAGACGGAAGAGTATTTACAAGGAAACGTAGATGACCTACTCCAGCACATGATTGATTCGGTGCTTGGTAAAATTAATGTCCCGGCAGAGCGATTGTCCTCGAAAGAGAAGATTGAACTTGTGAAAGTACTTAACGAGCAGGGCGTGTTTCTACTTAAAGGTGGAGTTTCTCAAGTCGCTAAGACCTTGATGATATCTGAGCCAACAGTTTATCGTTATTTGCAAAAAATTAAGTGAGAATAAACAGAACTCTCGAGAGAGGAAGTGGGCTAGATGACAATAGACTTTGATAAGGTTGTTAGCCGATATGGGACCAATTGCGCTAAGTGGGATGGTATGGCGCAAGTTTTGGGCAGAGAAATGATAGCGCTTTCCGTCGCGGATATGGATCTTCAAGCCCCTCCACAGGTGATAGAGCGAGTAACGGAGATGGCGAAGCATGGCATATATGGATATACCGATCCTTTTCCACCTTATTATGAGGCAGTTCAGGGATGGATTAAAAAAGCTTACGATTGGGAGGTTCCGCAAGAATGGATCGTGTTTTGCCCTCGTATTGTGCAAGCGGTTTCTCTGATCATTCAGAACTTCACTCAACCAGGTGATCAAGTGTTAATCCATACGCCAGCCTATCAGCCGGTTGCTAAATCGGTAGAACTAAATAACCGCGTATTAGTGGAAAGTCCACTTCGTGAAGTGAACGGGCGTTATGAGATAGATTTTGCTGATATGGAGTTGCGAATGCAAGAAGGGGTTAAAATTGTACTGCTCATCTCACCGCATAATCCGGTTGGACGAGTATGGACACGAGCCGAACTAGAACGAATCGTTAGCTTGTGTACAAAATATGATGCTTATATTGTATCGGATGATATTCATGCCGACTTTATCCATGCTGGCCATGAGCATACGATAATCGGGAAGATATCGACTGAGGCAGAGCAGCGATCCTTTACCTGTACTTCCCCAGGGAAGACCTTCAATCTTGCAAGCCTTGAAATTGCTAACATCGTGATTCCGAATGATCAGCTGCGTGAGAGATTTAGACATTGCTTACAGCAAGCAGGCTGTCATAACCCAACCTTTTTTGCAGTACCTGCATTAGAAGTGGCTTATACGGAATGCGATGAATGGCTGGAAGAATTACGAGGTTATATCACGGCCAATATCGATTGGGTGAAAGTTTATATAGCTGAATATATGCCTGAGCTTCGCGTGATCGAATCAGAAGGAACCTATCTATTATGGGTGGATTGTAGGGCAATTAGCACCAACGAAGCAGAGCTAAAGCAGTGGATTGAGTCCGATGCGAAGGTTAGTGTGAGCTTTGGAACAGGTTTTGGGGCATCAGGAGAAGGCTTTATTCGCTTAAATATTGCAACGCCACTGCCCATGTTACAAGAAGCTTTTCATCGGCTGTACCGGGCCTATCCATTAAAAAATTCATAATAAAAAAATCTTTATCAATGACCTTGAAAGACCTCGTTAGTAGCCTTTTTCAGATCCGTATCAAGGGGGATAATAATCATGTCCAAATCAGAAACACCAAGAGTCAAGAAACAGCCGACGATGTTCTTAGCGCTATTGCCGATTATTACGATGATTGTGCTACTTAGTTTAGGGTATGTGTTGTTTGAATTACCACCAGAACCACTTATTATTACCTCAGCGGTTGTTGCTGGTATTATCGCGATTATTCTTGGTTATAGCTATAACGACATACTAGAATCTATCGCTGGTAAGATCGCGAAAACGATGCCCGCCATTCTTATTCTGATCATGGTTGGTTTTATGATTGGGGCATGGATGGTTGGTGGAACGATTCCAATGATGATTTACTATGGATTGAAAATTATTAGTCCACAATTTCTGCTTATTACCGCATTTATTGCGACAGCTGCCGTTTCGCTTTGTACGGGCACATCTTGGGGGTCAGCGGGAACGATCGGGGTTGCTTTTATGGGCGTTGGCGCGGGTATGGATGCAAACCTAGCAGCAGTGGCTGGTGCAGTAGTTGCAGGTGCTTATTTTGGTGATAAATTGTCACCGCTTTCAGACACGACTAATATTGCGGCGTTAGCAACAGGTGTCAATCTATATGAGCATATTGGACATTTATTGTATACCACAATTCCTTCCTTTATTGTCGCAAGCGTTGTTTTTATTATTACAGGCCTAAACACAGATGCCGCAGGCGCTATTGTTCCGGAGAAGGTTGGAACAATCATGGGATCGTTGAATACAATTTATGACTTTAATCTGCTGCTTATAGTACCCGTATTAATCATCTTGTATGGTTCAATTACGAAGAAACCGACAATACCGGTCATGCTGATCTCTTCTATGTTCGCTATGGCTAACGCACTTGTATTCCAGGGGTTTACTTTGAATGATGTCGTATCTTCTGTTGTTAATGGATTTAATATTTCTATGGTTCAAGTTGCTGGGTTTGATTCTGCCAACGTTATTGAAGATGTACCCCGTCTTCTAAATCGTGGCGGAATGAACTCCATGATGGGGACACTTCTCATTTGCTTCTGTGCAATCACGTTCGCTGGAACCATATCTCTGACCAAGTCCTTGGAATTGATTGTTAATAAGCTTTTGAAGTTCGTCCATTCCACAGGTTCAATGATCGTAGCAACAATTGTTACAGGTCTTACGATGATCGGAGTTACAAGTAATGGTCAGGTGTCCATCTTAATGCCAGGTGAAATGCTACGTGAAGCATATATCCGTCGGGGCTTACATCCGAAGAACTTGGGACGTACCATCGAGGATTCAGCGGCGATTACCGAGCCTATTCTGCCTTGGACAGCTGCAGGTGCTTATATGGCGGGTACGCTGGGTGTTGCAACGCTAGATTATTTACCTTGGGCTGTTCTCTGTTGGACAGGAATAATCTTTGCGACGATATGGGGCTTCACGGGATTCGGTATCGCGAAGTTAACGCCAGAGCAACAGGCAGAAATGCTAAAGGAATATGACGGCAACACTAATGAACAAGCTGGATAAAGGAGTCTTTTAAAATGACAAATATGCATAAAGAAACTGTAATAACAACGGATGCACCAGGCGCAATTGGACCTTACTCTCAAGCTGTAAAGCTTGGGAACGTCCTATATACTTCAGGACAACTCGGACTAGACCCGGTTAATGGGACTTTTCCTGCTACGGTTGAGGAACAGACGGAACGGTCGTTGCTGAATGTCAAAGCCATACTGGAAGCGGCGGGTACAAGCATGGATCAGGTAATAAAGACGACCGTTTTCCTAAAGGATATGAATGATTTTCTTAAGGTGAATGAGATTTATGGAAGGTTTTTTGCTCAGCCATACCCTGCTCGCAGCGCTGTTGAAGTAGCACGTCTGCCTAAGGATGGGCTCGTAGAAATTGAAGTTATAGCTTATGTACCTTAAGTGATCCAGTAACGCTCAAACTACGGATTCCTTTAGAATTTCAGTTAGTTAAGCCTGCACACCCTGTATGGAAAAAGGATAAGGAAATAAGGCAGATGGCCACCCTGGAAAGGGTGGCTTTTTTGAAATATAAGAGTATATAGGCTGCACAGCTTTAATAACTGAGTAGGGAGCTGAGATGTATTTGAAATGGAGGAATTTTATGAAAAAATAATTGAAAATATACATGAAAATGTGACAGTAATCATAACTAATTACAGAAAACCTTCACAAAATAGTATCTTTGCTTTATTATAAATGTGAAAACATTCACAAAGGGGCGTTATAAAGGTGAAAAAGACAACAAGTGCTGCTCTTATTCTCATTCTTTCGGTTATGCTCGTGATCGCAGGCTGCGGTAACAGTAATAGCAACAGCGCAGGTAATAGTGCTGGCAACGAGAACAAGAGTAAGGTCAATGAGACGGCTAAAAATGATAAAACCGAAGCCGTATCTGGTGCATCAGAGGCTAGCTACACACCACTGGATCAATTAAAAGATAGCTATGATATCGTTATTGTCGGAGCCGGCGGTGCTGGAATGTCCGCTGCACTAGAAGCAAAGGCTAAAGGTTTGAACCCGGTTATTTTAGAAAAAATGCCAGTTGCTGGCGGGAATACAAGTAAATCCTCATCGGGGATGAATGCTTCTGAAACAAAATTCCAAAAAGATCAAGGTATTAAAGATAGCAATGATTTATTTTATGAAGAGACATTAAAAGGTGGTCACGACACCAACGATAAAGAGATGCTTCGTTTCTTCGTAGATAATTCCGCAAGTGCTATTGATTGGTTGGATTCGATCGGAATCAGACTGAACAATATCACGATCACAGGCGGCATGAACGAAAAACGTACTCACCGCCCAGAAGACGGCTCTGCGGTAGGCCAATACCTTGTCAAAGGATTGGTTAAGAATATACAAGAAAAAGAAATTCCATTGTTTGTGAACGCAGATGTGAAGGAAATCACCCAAAAAGATGGTAAGGTTGACGGAGTAAAGGTACTCTTTAACCAAGCCGATGAAAAAACCATTACAGCGAAGGCTGTTGTTGTCACTACCGGTGGTTTCGGTTCTAATATGGACATGATCTCTACAGTTAGACCTGATTTGGAAGGTTACGTTACTACTAACCAAATCGGCAGTACCGGTGACGGCATCAAAATGATCGAGGCACTTGGCGGAACCACCGTTGATATGGATCAAATCCAGGTTCACCCAACAGTTCAACAAGAAAAATCTTATCTGATCGGGGAAGCTGTACGCGGCGAAGGTTCTATCCTCGTAAATAGCGAAGGCACACGGTTCGTAAATGAATTGACTACACGTGATAAAGTTACCGAAGCGATCAATGCACTTCCTGAAAAAGCGGCAACGCTTGTCTTTGATTCCGGCGTCAAATCACGCGTGAAAGCAATTGAACAATATGACAAAATGGGCTTCGTGATCCAAGCGGATACCATCGAAGCATTGGCGAAAGAAATCGGTGTTCCAGCCGATAAGCTAAAAGAGACACTTGATACTTGGAACAGCGCAGTAAAGAACAAGAACGATGCTGAATTTGGCAGAACGACAGGAATGGACAACGACTTGTCCACCGCTCCATACTACGCTATTAAGATCGCACCTGGGATTCACTACACTATGGGCGGCGTGAAGATCAACACGAATACAGAAGTATTAAATAAAGAAGGCGCAGCTATTCCTGGCCTGTTTGCAGCAGGTGAAGTAACAGGCGGATTGCACGGTCAAAACCGGATCGGCGGTAACTCTGTAGCTGAGATCATTATCTTCGGCCGTCAAGCCGGAATTAAATCTGCTGAGTTCGTGCAAGCACAATAAGATTTAACTACTATTCTGGTTAAAACAAAAGAACCGCTTGGGCTAATTGAAGCCCGGGCGGTTCTTTGTTTAATCACTCATTCAAAGTGAGTGGAGCGTCGCTATTCAAAAAGCTGCTTCCCGCTTTTAGCCTGTTCTTCTCGCATCCATTGTGACAGTTGTCGTTTGAGTTTAAGGAATTCCGGGGAATCCGTAATCTCATCACGGCGTGGCCGTGGAAATGGCACGTCAACAGTATGTAGGATGGAGCCGGGGCGACCGGAGAATACATAAATACGATTCGAGAGCAGCAACGCTTCTTCGATGTTATGGGTGATGAATAGCACGGAGCGGCGATTCTCCTCCCACAGCTCCAGCAGCCAGCGCTGCATTTCACTGCGAGTTAGTGCATCCAATGCGCTGAAAGGTTCATCGAGCAGCATCAACTCCTGCGGAGCCAGCAGTGCTCTGAGAAAAGCAGCACGCTGCTGCATCCCACCAGACAGCATATGCGGATAAGCCTGTTCGAATCCATTCAAGCCAACCTTAGCGAGCCACTGGCGCGCTTCTTCACGAGCTCCATCCTGCAGAGCACCTTTGATTTCTCCGGCTAGCAGTACATTATCTTCAATCGTTCGCCAAGGAAAAAGAGCAGGCTGCTGCGGCATATAACTAATCTCACCGCGTTGACCTGTAACGACCTTGCCGTTCATGCGGATCGTTCCTGTATCAGGCTTCACTAGTCCGCCGATCATATGGAATAAGGTGCTTTTTCCGCAGCCGGAAGGACCGACGATCGAGACGAACTCTTGCTGCTCTACCTTAAGAGAGACGTTGTTGAGCACGTTCGTCTCGCGGCGACGATGGGTGAAGGACTTGGAGATGCCGCTTACTTCAAGAGCAGGTGGTGCAGTATGAGCTTCAGGAGAGCTTATGATTTCTGTTGTTCTTTGCTCTATTTGCGTCGCTTGAGACATACAGGCATCTTCCTTTCTATGAGTTACGGCGCGGTTTCCAGCGGACTAACCATTTTTCCAATAATGCGATAATCGCAAAAAGCACAAGACTAAGGA
This sequence comes from Paenibacillus sp. RS8, assembly GCF_041956825.1. Classification (NCBI taxonomy): domain Bacteria; kingdom Bacillati; phylum Bacillota; class Bacilli; order Caryophanales; family Paenibacillaceae; genus Paenibacillus; species Paenibacillus sp. RS8. The sequence continues at coordinate 2,014,818 of NZ_CP168131.1, forward strand.
GCACAATAATCACAATAGCGACAAACATCCGATCCGTACGGTAAGCCGATTTTTGCAGAAGCATATAATAGCCGATCCCTTTATCCGCGCCAATCCATTCAGCGACCACGGCTCCCATAACCGCATAGGTAGCAGATATTTTCACACCGGAAAATAGTGCCGGGATAGAAGACGGAAGCTCCAGCTTGGTGAAGATTTGCCACTTGCTTGCGCCAGCCATTTTCATATAATTCATCATGACCTGATCACTTTGAGACAAGCCGCCCATTGCAGCGACAGCTACCGGGAAGAAGCATACCAGTGTAATCAGCACGATTTTGGGCAAAAGACCGAAGCCGAACCAGATGATTAGCAGCGGTCCGAGTGCGATAGAGGGAACATTTTGACTCAGAATAATGAGTGGATAAAAAGCCCGTTTGGCCCAAGGCAAAAGATGCAAAAGTAGAGCAACGATCAAGCCTACACCTGTACCAATGGGGAAACCGATTAATGTGAGCCGAAGCGTAGCCATCGTATGAGCCCAGAGACCTGAGGCATTACTGGTGGATTCGCGAGCAATGTCAGCAGGACTCGGCAGAATCCAGGATTCGATATGGAATAGAGAAACAGATAACTGCCATACGGTTAAAAAGAAGACGACCGCCACAAGGGGCGGCCATATTAGCTTCCAGGTCGATCTCACGGCCGATATTTCTCCGTCAATTTATCCATGCTGATTCCGTTAGGGTTATGGGCGATTTTGATTTGGGAGATCACGCTTGGACTGCCTGCTTCGATCAACGCCTCTTGCATTTGACGCACAACCTCCAGCAGCTCGCTAAGCTCACCTTCCATAGTAGTTTCCAGTGGATTCACCTGATGTTTAACACCGGACTTCTGAATAACTTCAATCGCTTTATCTACGTAGGGGATGGAGTCCTCATTGTTTGGAGTCTTAGGAATTACTTGAATGCTTAATAATGTATTAGCCACAATAATCAATCCTCTCAAATTGTATAGGTAAGTTCAAAAAGCCAACTTTGATAACGATGTAATTCAGGAAGCAGATTCGGCGTCGAATCTTGAACGAACTTGGGAAGTCCGGTACTCACGTAGCACATCACTACGCTCCGTTCCTCCTTCCTCAAGTAACGTTCAACCTTCTTGGTTCTGAAAGTCGACTTTTTGAACTCTCATTGAAATAGGTAAGTTCAAAAAGCCAACTTTGATAACGATGTAATTCAGGAAGCAGATTCGGCGTCGAATCTTGAACGAACTTGGGAAGTCCGGTCTACTCCGCCGGTAAAAAATCATTCGTGAATGCACTAGCTGCATCCAGCGGTTTGTCCAGCAGCTTCAAATCATACATCCAGTCGCCGTAATTCTGCCAGACCTCGGTTTTTTGCTCTCCCCAGCGTGGGGCGTCGTCCTTATATTTCGGGCTAAGCCATTTTTGGCTAGCTAGGACAAGCTCTGCATCAAGGTCAGGCACAGCCTTGGATAATGTAGCGGCAGCCTCTTCTGGATGATCAATCGCATATTGATAGCCCTTGGATGTGGCTTTCAGGAAAGCCTTCACCAAATCTGGATTCTCAGAAATCTGCTTCTCACTCGTGGTCAGCACAGGGGTGTAATAATCGAGCTGAGGCGCATAATCCTTCAAGTAAAGCATATCCAGAGGCTCACCACGCAGTTCGGCTTCAATACCAGTCCAAGCGTAGAAGATCCAAGCGAAATCAATGTCACGTTTGACTGCGGTAAAATAGTCAGCTTCACCAATACTGATTAGCTTCACCTTTTTCACATCGCCACCTACAGGGTCCATGATCGCCTTCATGGCTGCTTCTTCAGCAGGAGAGCCCCAACCGCCGTAGGTTTTACCCTCAAAATCTTTTGGTGATTTAATATTGCGGTCTACTGGAGCGGCGAAACCCGAAGTATTATGCTGAATAATGGCTGCAATCGAGACAAGGGGAACGCCTTGTAGACGGGCTAGAGTCAATCCTTCCTGAGCGCTGATCCCAAAAGCGGCTTCGCCAGAGGTAACCATAGTATCAGAACCCGCTGCGCCAGGTTGAACGATTTCTACATCCAGACCTTCTTCCGCGTAATAACCAAGATCCTTGGCTACGTATAGACCGGTGTGGTTCGTATTCGGTGTCCAATCCAGTGCAACCTTAACTTTGGTAAGCTCTTTCGGAGCATTTGATCCGGTCGCAGCATTCGAATCCGCAGCATTTCCTTTGTTTCCGGCTGTATTCCCATTGTTGCTGCCGCATCCGGCAATCGCAAGAATGAGCATACAGGTGAGGCTAAGCATAAGTGCTTTTTTGAGTTGCATGTCTTCTTCTCTCCTTTAAGGTTGCCAGATCCCGTCATCCAACATGAACCATAAAGTGTAGTATGTACATTTCTTCTACATCTTTTGTGATCTACACAAAAAAAGCGCCCCGAGTGATCGGGACGCTGGCTTGGCGCAAGGTTAGTAAAGGTCACAGGGACCAAAACCAATTGGCGATTCCTACGCTGGCATTATCCAGATCAGGTATAAGGGTCAGTATCTTGTGGGATACAATCTCAGCCGGCCAATTCCAGCACCCCTGGTTCTATGAAGTTAACGGGTATTTCCACGTGAAATATAAGTAAGTATAAGCTTTCATCTATACTTTATGTCTTATATTTCTCGCATACGGTGTATTATAGACGGCTGTTCTCGGAATGTCTAGTAGCACGCGCCTAAATTTTTCGAATCTCTCCGTCCGTTTTCATTAATCCAGATCTTTATGTTTCTTGCGATGACGCCGCTTAAGCTCAGTAACCAGAGCACCTAGCGTAAGGACAACACTGATCATTATCCCGCTCATAATCACGAAAAGAGCAAGAAACTCAAAGGGGGAATAGCTAACCATCTTACTCCATTGAATCTTTCCATCCAGATCGTCAATGACTTGATTCATGCCATAAATCCCACTTACCACCGTAAATACAGTGAGGATCATCAGCAGATTATCCCGGCGCTTCGATTGGAACTTATCTTGATACTGAAACAGGTCAGTCAAGGTTTCTTTTACTTCCTCGAACAGAGCGTCATTCCCGTATACTTTACGCAGCTGAAGAAAAATCTCCCGTCCTTGCGACTGTGAAATCAGCTCCAAGAAATAAAACTTTGCCGAGAATTTATTAATCGAGTAGATTAAATTGTCGATCTCATCATAATCGTGGTTTATGCGTAGTCGGGAATGCATATTTGCCAGCTTTAGCAGAACAATTTTGTGGAAAATATTGAGTAGAAATCCGTAATAATATTGCCCGTACATCTGGTTGGCCAGGCTAACGGCGATCTTTGGTTCAGCTCGGGTCAGACAGCAAAAGGTCTGCTCATTCATCATATAATACGAGTCTGGGCCCCATCGATTATAGGAATGCTCATGACAGTAGTTCGCAATATACGCTGGATCGCTGGCACTGGCATAGGGCTTCCCGTTCAGATCAATTCCATCAAGCTGAGAGGCGCGATAGCGCATATTTATACTAATCTCATCAGAATCTCCTTCACTCTGAAAGCCATAAAAGGCTTGCACCTGCATTCTTTCATCTACGAAAAAGGGAAGGGTCTCGAAATAAGCCCCATTGATATCCGAGTGATCCAGAAAAGGCTCCAGTCCATCCACCAGATTTCGGAAGACAAAATCCTCTACCATCTCATAGGTCTGTTCCCCGCAATGGATATAGGTGTAGTCATCCTGCACGAAGGTATTCTCAAGCGTCCGGAAGCGGTCCGCGAATTCCAGTGCAATACTAAAGGGAATCGAATCCCCCTCAAGCTGGACACGTATCGTCACAAATCCAAGCTGAAAAGGACATATGAATATATCCGTCGAGAGAATTTTAAAAAATATAGACTGCTGAGGAATCTCTAGAATACAGTCCAGATTATTGACTCTGGAAAAGCGGCGGAAAGAGTCTACATCCTTCTTGCGTGGAAAAAGAATATGTGCAGCAAACGGTAAATAGGTGCGCTCCATCCGTTCATGGGAAACACAGTGATCTTCTCCGTAATAGGCATTTTCTAACTCTTTATTATCCAGAAAAAAACGTGTGAAGCCATCATCCTGCAATTGTTGGATAAGCTTCTTAGAATCGCCCTTTTTTATTGAAAAGGGAAAAATAAACTGCATAAGCGCAGTATGTAATAAAGGCTCAGTTGAAAGCTTATCCATTCATCGTCCATCCTTGTGCTCAGAATATGCTTATAGATGACATTACCCTAAAAGGATTAGGTTGATACCATTTTGACATTCTAAATACTGGAACTCTTTCTTTGCACTGCTTGTCTGGATTGGAATCTCCATGTGGCAATGCTCAGCAAGAACAAGAAGGCGGCAAAACCGGCAAGTAACCCAGCAGTTTGTGCCACTTTTAGATGGTCCATAGACCAGCCCATAAATAGGGGCAGCAGAGCTCCACCGACACCTCCAGCAGCGATCATTATGCTGGGTGTTGATTCTTCGGCTCCTGGTAGCATCTTGCTGGAGAAGACTAGAGCTATGGAGAAAATACCGGACATAAATAGCCCAAGTAGCATAATTACGATGAATGCAGCTAATCGATTATCTGTGAACGGAAAAAGAGCCAGCAGTAACAAGGTCAGTAAACAGCTACTTAAAATATATACACGGTAAGAAATTTTCTCTGCAATCACTCCAGCAAACAATCTTCCCGTAGACATAGCTAGCCAAAAGAAAGTGACTGTCAGCGCCGCCGCAGATTCTGTCATCCCTAGCTTGGCGATAAAGATGGCGGGCATAAAGTTGACCAGACTCATCTCCGTACCTACATAAAGAAAGAAGAAAAGGATGAAGATGCCCAGCAGAATCCATTGTTTCCCTTTATACGGAAGCTGTGTGCTGGACTGCGAGGAATGTGCGGATGCTGAGACTTTGCGAGGTGCTCGCTCGTCCAGTATGGGCTGCAGATTCCCAAAATGGCCTCTTCCCCAGAGAATGAGGGAAAGTAATGAGAAGCCAGCGACAATTAGGAATGCCAATCTCCATGCTCCGGTAGCAATGAGCGGACTGGCGATAAGAGGCATTACAAGTGCTCCTATCCCAAATAGGACTTCAAGTCGGCTCATCGCAATCGCGGTTCCTTCTGTCACAGCTCCGATAATGATGGTGCCGATGACGGCTTCGATCATACCGAAACCAAAGCCAGCCGCAACAGCAATGACATACATCCACTCCCAAGGGGGTAGAAAAGCATACGCAATCTCAGCAGTCAGGAGAAGAGCGGTGGCGATAATGATGCCTCCTCGTTTCCCAAAACGGCGATTGAGTAGGGGAGAGACAAGCACACCAGCCAAAAAACCAGCGAATTGACTAAAAATTAATTGCCCGCCGGCACTATAATTTTGGTCATAATGCTGTAGCAGAACGGGAAGAATAGATCCCAGCACTACATGAGCAAGTCCAATGACAAAGTAGGAAAGACAGCCGATCCAGATCAGTTTTTTCACGAAGTAAGCCCCTTATATTGAAAGTAGTTTATGGAGTAAGGTCGGATTCAATGTGAACCGGAAGGGTACATTATAATAAGCACCATTGTTATGATAAATCCAAACGGTGAGCTTGGATATATAAACTTTTGTTTACATGCTTGAAGGGAGAGATTTACGTAATGGATAACAAACAACTGGAACAACTCATTATTAGAGCATTGGATGACAACAAGTTCGGTTCCTTTGGTACGATCGAAGAAGGAAATAAGCCGAAAGTACGTTACATGGCCATTTTCCATGAGGGTTTGAAGATTTATTTAGCTACGAATCGCAAAACTCATAAGGTGGAGGAATTATCGAATAATCCGAATGCTTTTTTGCTGCTTGGATATGAGTCAGGCGGAAGCAAAGATGTGCTGGAGATTGAAGCCACCGTTGCCGTTTCTAAGGATGAAGGGCTGCGCACAAAGGTGTGGAACAAAGAGCTGGAGCCATGGTTTACAGGGCCTGATGACCCTAATTATGTGATTCTTGAACTTACTCCAACGCGTATTGAGTATGTTGGCAGTAATAAAGAGCACGGCGTGTGGACCCCTTAAACCAATTTAAAATCAATTCCGAAAGCCTTCCTATCCCCCACGGGTTTAGGAGGGCTTTTTTAAAAGATAAGTCCCTGAGTGACCTGTTAAAACATGTTATAATGACTTCAACTTTTTACGTAATTTCTCAGGGGAGGACTTAAAATACATGACCGTTACTCTGTTATATATTGAAGATGATCATGAAATCGGCAGCGTCGTGTCTGCGGATTTAAGTGAGCGTGGTTATAGTGTGCGTTGGCTGCGGAGCGGGGAGGGAGCGACGGAGGAAGCGGCGCCTTGTCAATTGGCCATTCTGGATGTAATGCTTCCTGGCCTGGATGGCTTTACTGTCGGACAACGCTTGAAGCGGGTGTACCCAAAGCTGCCGATTCTGATGCTCTCAGCCCGAACCTCGATTGATGACAAGTTACAGGGCCTTGAGTTCGCGGACGATTATTTGACCAAGCCTTTTCATCCGGATGAATTGGCAGCCCGTATTGAGGTGCTGCTTAGACGGAATGGAGCAGCAGTGCAGGATTCACTCGCGCTTAAGCACTTAGTCGTCTATGAAGGGGATAACCGAGTGATAAATGCTCAGACACAGGAAGAAATCATGCTTACGGGTAAGCAGTTTCAGATTTTTTCTTATTTGCTGCGTCATCTTGGTCAGATTATGACGAAGGAGCAGATCTATGAAACGGTCTGGGGGGAGAGCTATATCGAAGGGGATAAAACGCTAATGGTACATATTCGGTATTTGCGCGAAAAGCTAGAACTTGATCCGGGCAATCCGGAAATTATAGAAACTGTCCGGGGGATCGGATATCGGGTAAGAGCATGAGGGGGTTAGGGCGCATTCGCAAGCAGCGTAACTCCTCTTTGCTATCGGGATATTTGCTTATTATTGTTTCTGCACTGCTTTTTATCCCTGTGGTCCTGCCGTTATCTTTTGTTCTCTACAATATGGTTAATGAAGTGACTAAAGGGGCTCCACCTGTAGACACCTCTCTGTATTCGAGTGTTGCAGCGCTGGAGACCATGTGGCATAAAGAGGCGCTTCAATTGGAAGATGCTTCTTCAGAAGGCATAAATGAGCGGCTATATGAACTGAGCCGGAAATACACTGAGGCTACTATGTTTTGGGTAGATGGGCAGGGAATGACCCAGTTGATTCTCACACCTGATGAAGGCAATCCGGACCATGGCAGCGGAGTTCCGGAGCAGTGGACTGCGGCTGAGGCTATTTTTTTTATGAAAGAAAGTACAAAGCGTGATCCTTTAGCCATTGTCGCCTTCATGGGAGATCGAGCGGATGCGGGTAAAGGGTTTATGGTAATGCAAATTCCAAACAAGCTGCTTAACAAAGGGGCTTATGGGGGAGTCGGGGCTTGGGCTTTGTATTATTTTGTGCTCTTTGTACTTTTTGGAGGGTTCGCACTGGTTTCTTTGCTGTTCTTTAAAAAAATACGCAAACGGCTACTACAGCTACAAACGGCGATGACCATTACGGGTCCAGATAGAATGCCTAGACCTATAGCGACAGGCAAACTGGACGAGATTGGCCGATTGGAGGAAGCCTTTAATACGATGGTCGTAAAGCTTGACGAAAGTCGACGCAGGGAATTAGAAGAAGAGGAGCTGCGAAAGCGTTTAGTATCCAACCTATCTCATGATTTGCGTACGCCGCTTACAGTCATCCGCAGCCACATTCATGTAATGACTAAGGAGAGCTTAACTCCAAAAGGTCAACAGTCCCTACAGCTTATGGATGAGCGTATTGCGGATCTTAGCGTCTTGATCGAGAATCTTTTATCCTACAATTTACTGAGCAGCGGAAGGATTACCTTAAAGCCGGAACGTAAAGATGTCCTGCGTTTGTTGCGGGAAAGTGCCGCTGCTTGGTACCCCGTATGGGAAAAAGAGGGCTTCGAGATCGATATTGATCTCGAAGCTGAACCACTAATCTGGATGGTGGATGAGGTGTGGTTCCGCCGTATTCTTGATAATCTGTTTCAGAATATTGTACGTCATGCCAACAGCGGTCTTTATGTAGGGATTTCTACGGAGTCCCGTAATGGGCAACGCGTTATTTTGATAACGGATCACGGCAGAGGTATCCAAAGTCCATCCGATTACAAAGGGGCAGGATTAGGGCTGTCCATCGTGGATCTGTTAATGAAGCATATGGAGTTAGAGTGGGATATGGAGAGTACAGGAGATGGCACCTCTATTGTAATCTTCAATCCACGGGATGAAATTTAAACAAAACTTAAACTTCGTGCCGCCTTGTTCTTAACCTTGGGACGTTATGCTAATTACCGAGGTGAGGAACATGAAAGAAACAGTGATTGAAACGAAGGATTTATTAAAAAAATACCGTGGCCGGGCTGCGGTGGAAAATTTAAATTTGAACATCCGCAAGGGAGAGATTTATGGCTTTCTTGGCCCAAACGGGGCAGGGAAAACAACAACAATTCGTATGCTGCTTGGACTGATCACTCCAACATCAGGAGGGATTGAAGTATTCGGCCAGGATCTTCGCAAGCATAAACTGCAAATTTTGCGGAAGGTAGGATCGCTTGTAGAGTCTCCATCCTATTACGGGCACTTAAGCGCTGTGGATAATCTTGAAGCCATCCGGCGTATTCTTGGTGCTCCGAAGTCACGGATTGCTGAGGTGCTTGATATTGTTTCCTTAACAGGGGAAGAGAAGCGCCCGGTTAAAGGCTTCTCCCTCGGGATGAAGCAGAGACTAGGTATTGCTGCTGCCTTGCTCGGGGAACCGGAGCTGCTTATTCTGGATGAGCCGACGAATGGACTTGACCCGTCTGGGATTCAGGAAATTCGCGGACTGATTAAACGATTGCCGCAGGAGCAAGGGATTACTGTCGTAGTATCCAGTCACTTGCTTAGTGAAATTGAGCAAATGGCGGATACCGTAGGGATCATTCGTCAAGGGCAAATGGTGTACCAAGATAGTATAACGAATCTGCAGCGGCAAGCCGGGGGAGAAATGCGTTTAGCAGTCTCGGACCCGGAGGCCGCGCTTCGTCTTGCTGAAGAACGGGGGTACGCAGGGATACTTCAAGACCAAAAGCTAGTCTTCTCCCGGATGATCGATGCAAGAGTTGCCTTGCTAGTCAAAGCCTTGGTAGAGAATGGGCATGCTATTTATCGTGTAGAGGAGCGGAGACAATCACTTGAGGACTTCTTCCTGCAGGTTGTAGGAGGAGAGGAATCATGATGTGGCGGGCACTGTCGGCGGATTGGCTCAAAATCCGTGGCAAGGGACTCTGGTTTCTAGTGTTTCTTGGACCGCTTGGGCTTGTAGCCATGCAAGGCTTGAACTTCGGCCTTCGTTATGATTATCTTCGCGAGCAGTATAGCGCGGATTTATGGGGTGGACTTCTGAACAATGTGGCTGCATTTGTGCCCATTGCTCTTTTTCTCGGAGGGACCTTAGTATGCTCGTTGATTGCAAATGTAGAACATCAGATGAGCTCGTGGAAGCAGCTCTTGGCGCTACCTATCTCACGTACTTCAGTATTTATGGCTAAGCTGGTGTTATGTTTGGTGCTAGTGGCGGTTTCTTGTTTGCTGCTTTCGGTGGGTACAGTTGGTTTAGGGCTTGTTTTGGGCTTCAAGGTAGAACTGATTCCTTATTTGGATGTGTTACGAATTGGTTTTATGTCCTATATCGCGGCGTTGCCGGTAATTGCCTTGCAGCTGTGGCTTTCTCTGGCTAACCGAAATCAGACATTGCCGGTCGCTCTGGGGATTACCTTATCTCTGGTATCTATCTTTTCTATGTTACTTTCAGAATGGGTTCCCTTAACATGGCCCTATATGGCTTGGGACTCTTCTCATCGTCTCTTATTTAGCGGCGCAGGGTTGCTGCTGGGGCTGCTGATTCTTTTGCCGGGTGCACTGCACTTCGCACGAAAGGATGTGGATTAACGATGAATTCATTTTGGAGAGTATTATCCTCAGAACGATTAAAAATGTCTAAATCATATGTCTGGCTTTTAGTTATAGGCAGTCCGATTTTAGCATTACTTCCCGGGGCATTGGCAGATAATCAAGGGGAGAAGATGAGTTGGGAACTGCTGTTAAATGTGATGTCCATGATGCATGCCTTGCTGTTTCTACCTGTACTCTCGGGTATTTTTGCCGCGCTGATCTGTCGTTATGAACATCATGACGGGGGCTGGAAGATGTTGCTGTCTCTGCCTGTGACTCGGTTATCAGTATACCTTTCAAAATATGTGATGATTATCGGATTGCTGGCTGCGGTCCAACTAACGTTCCTGGTGATGGTGCTGGGAATGGGTTTATTCCGAGATATTCCGGGTTCAATCCCTTGGTCGCTGCTACTTAGCTCGGTATTTGGCGGCTTTGTTGCCTGTCTGCCACTCGCTGCACTGCAGCTGGCTATCTCTCAAGGCTGGAGCAGTTTCGGCGCACCGCTGGCGCTTAATGTGAGTCTGACCATTCCTAATATGCTGATCGCCAATTCTTCAACCTATGGTCCTTATTATCCCTGGGTACAACCGATGTTGGCTATGATGCCGTATGGTGATGACACGTTTGGGGCTTTTAATTTACCGTTCGAAACGCTGATGATGGTAGTGGGCGGAAGCTTCATTGTCTTTTTTATGGCAGGACTGATCTCCTTTTATCGTAAAGCGGTCTGATATGCAACTCGGAGTGTACACACGCCTTCTCAATGGACATCCAGAGCTGGTTTTCATATAATTGAAGAAAACAATCAGCAAAGCTAACTGGCTGGTGGAGGAGGGCGATAGCATGGAGCCAACGGCATTAGAGGATTGCGATAATACATGCAAGGGTTCGGAGCTTGAACCGGAATCCATTGCATTGATCCTGCCTGACCGAGGAATAACGGATAAAATGGCAGAGATGTTCAAGGCGTTGGGTGATCCAACACGAGTGCGGCTCATTTACGCTTTGTCCCAGAAAGAATTATGTGTACACGATTTGTCTGTGATCCTTGATATGGGCCAATCTGCGATATCCCATCAGCTCCGTTATTTACGGAATTTACGAATTGTGAAGCGTCGTAAAGAAGGGAAGACGGTATTCTATTCGCTCAATGATGCGCATGTAGAGCAGATCTTTCTGCAGACACATGAACATGTCCGTCACGAATAGCTAGGGAAGCAAAAAAAGAGGGAATTCCAACAGCCGTTTCAGGCGCTTGGGATTCCCTTTTCTTATTATGTCGCAGTGGGTTTGCGATGAATATGCTCTTCTTAAAGGAATGGCGTCGATTAACCAGCTTGATTTAGGTTCTTCGTCATGTTTGGTTTTCTAAAGGATAATACTAGCCAGACACATTGAGCAGCGAGCACCAGGAGAATGAGCAGATCAATTCCTATATAATCGCTTGTATTATCGTTACCAACAAACTGAATCAGATTATGTACAAAATGAAACAATATCAGCGGAACAATATTATTATTTTTCAACATCAATAAAGAAAGCACAAAGCCGATCAGAAGAGCATATACGAGCTGTAGAAGGACTTGAGTGATGTCTGTACCAGATAAGGCATTAAGTAAGTGGGTAATAGAGAATAGAATACTTGAAGTAATTACTGCCGTTGTAGCACCCTTACTGAGCAAAGTCTTGAAAATCAATCCGCGGTAGATACTCTCTTCCACAAAAGCTACAAGCAGGGTGAAAAAGATAAAGAACAATACCTCAGACGTACTGATTTCACGAAAACCTTTAAAGGATATGGTGATCAGGATGACCAATAGAGGTGCATAATAGATCCAATTCCCAGAAGATATGGTGTTCAGAGGACGGAAGCCAAGATCACTCCATTTGTTCTTAACCGTGAAGTAGATGAGTAGTACAAGAGCAATTGGAATAAAGGAGATCAGTACTGGAGCGGTATACGATAGCTCTTTAAGCGTGGCGTAAGTCCCGGCGGCTGATACCGCTAAAAGTAACAACACCTCAATAATAACAACGGTCCAAACAGGGTATTTCTGTGAAAAAGAAGACGTTTTGGCTAGCTTTGACATGGTCTACATTCATCCTTTCTTTATCTTTCAGTTGCCAATCCATCTAGAAAGTGATCATGCATAATTTTACATATTTTCGTGAAAAGGTCAATTTATTTAATTTTTATGGAAACGGAGAAAAATGGTGCATATCACGTATTGACCTTCAAAAATAAAGGGAATATAATAGCAATAAGATAACATATGAACAAGTGCTCATATATGGTTTTTATCTGAGGAGATGTGCCGTATGGATACGATGCAAGGAAAAGTAAAACGTCAGTGGGAATTAGAAGGCTTAGATTGCGCCAATTGCGCAATGAAAATTGAAGATAAAGTGAAGAAGATTGAAGGCGTATCGTCTTGCTCTGTTAATTTTGTTACGAAGACAATGACGATGGAAACCGCCGCAGGTTATGAGGAGTCAGCGATTGTTGAAGCAAAGAAAACGGTGAAAGCACTTGAGCCCCATGTAAATGTGAAAGAGAAGGTTTCGGGTAGTCGCAAGCCGCATAATAACAGTAGTCATCAACATGATCATAAACATGGACATGACCACGATCATCAGGCTGCAGACGGACATAAGCATGATGATGCGGATGGCCATAGCCATGGTCACAGTCACGAGCATGGGGAAGGCGATACCCGTAAGATTCTACTGCGGTTAGGTGGCGGTGGCATACTCGCTCTTGCCGGAATATTCTTACCGGTCGAGGGTGTAGTAGAACTACTGATTTTCTTAGCAGCCTATCTCATCGTGGGTAGTGAGGTCGTCTGGCAAGCAGTGAAGAACATTATCCGGGGTCAGGTGTTCGATGAGAATTTCTTGATGGCTCTCGCAACCATCGGTGCCTTTGCGATTGGTGAGTATCCAGAGGGTGTAGCGGTTATGCTTTTTTACCAAATCGGAGAACTGTTCCAAGGTCTGGCAGTAAACCGTTCACGCCGATCTATCACGGCACTTATGGATATCCGTCCTGAATTTGCTTACCTTAAGCTTGGAAATGATCTTAAACGAGTCTCCCCTGAGGAAGTGGCGATCGGTGATTTGATTGTTGTGAAACCGGGTGAAAAGGTACCTCTGGACGGAACGATCCTTGAGGGGAGCGCCATGATGGATACATCAGCACTTACCGGGGAATCTGTACCGCGTTCGGCTGGACCGGGAAGTACGGTATTAAGTGGGTTTATTAATCGGAACGGTGTTATTACTATGCAAGTCACGCAGACCTTTGGAGAATCAGCTGTATCTAAAATTCTGGAACTGGTGCAGAATGCTTCGAGCAACAAGGCGAAAACGGAGAACTTCATTACTAAATTTGCACGGGCTTACACACCTATAGTAGTGATCACAGCTGTACTGCTGGCTGTCGTTCCTCCGCTAGTGATTAGCGGGGCAACCTTTTCAGATTGGATTTACCGGGCGCTTGTATTTCTCGTAATCTCCTGTCCGTGTGCGCTTGTGGTCTCAATTCCACTCGGTTTCTTCGGAGGAATTGGTGCAGCTTCACGCAGTGGAATTCTAATCAAAGGAAGTAACTACCTTGAAGCATTAAATGATGTGAAAGTAGTTGTCTTTGATAAGACAGGAACGTTGACCAAGGGGCAGTTTAAGGTCACTGGAATTTATCCGTCGGGTGGTAACTCTAAGGATGAATTGCTGCGAATAGCCGCTTATGCGGAGAGCCATTCGAATCACCCGATTGCCGAATCGATTCGGACGGCTTATGGAGAACAGATTTCTAAGGAAGCGATCTCCAATTACAATGAAATCTCTGGTCACGGAATTGAGGTTTCGATTGAAGGTAAGACGGTCCTTGCAGGTAACGCGCGTCTGATGGAGCGAGAGGGTATAGCTTATGAGGTGCCAGAGCAGAGTGGTACAGTAGTTCACATCGCAGTGGATCATCAGTATGGAGGATATCTGGTGATTGCTGATGAAGTGAAGGAGGACTCACTGCAGGCCATTCAGACGCTCAAAAAACTTGGCATCCGCAAGACGGTGATGCTTACTGGCGATGCTTCTTCCGTAGCTGAAGCTGTTGGGAAGCAGTTAGGTGTAGATGAGGTACACGCGGAGCTTTTACCGCAGCATAAGGTAGAGGCCATCGAGAAGCTGGATCGTGAAAAGTCACATCGTGAGAAAATTATTTTTGTCGGTGATGGAATTAATGATACCCCGGTACTGGCTAGAGCAGATGTGGGGATCGCAATGGGTGGACTGGGCTCGGATGCAGCGATTGAAGCGGCAGATATCGTTATTATGACTGATGAACCATCTAAGATTGCTGTAGCTATCGGAATTTCTAAACGCACACGGATGATTGTATGGCAGAATATTATCTTTGCTTTAGGCGTTAAAGCTATATTTCTTGTCCTCGGTGCATTTGGGATCGCCACGATGTGGGAAGCCGTATTCTCAGACGTTGGGGTAACTGTGTTAGCTGTACTGAACAGTATTCGAGCATTAAAGGTTAAAGATCAAGGATAAAAAAATCGCTCTTTAGGGTATTGGTGTTACTTACTGATCCCAAAGAGCGATTTCTTTTGTTTAAAGGGGGTTGTCTTCCAAGTGCAGACTCTCAATACCTGCGCGTACAATGCTGCAGGAGGCGTCGAATTTCGCTGCTTCTTCAGTGTTTAGGTTAAGCTCGAGCAGTTCTTGAATGCCAGTACTGCCAATAATGGCAGGCACACCGGTACATACACCACTTTGCCCGTACTCTCCGTCCAGAATTGCAGATACGGCAATGATCTTGTGCTCATCATTCAGGATGGAGCGAGTAATGTAGGCCAGTGCGCTGCCAATACCGAAATGTGTAGAGCCTTTTTTGGTGAATATCTCCCAGCCCGCGTCTTTGGTCTTGCGGGAGATATCCTCCAGATCCAGATGCTGGAACCGCTCGCGATGCTGCTCCATAATTTGCAGGATAGGCTTGCCGCCAATCGTCACATGTGACCAAGCTACAAACTGGGATTCACCATGTTCTCCGAGCGCGTAGCCGTTAACGCTGCGCGGATCAATAGAGAATACATCGGACAGTAGTGTCTTTAGGCGTGAGGAGTCAATGGAGGTTCCCGTACCAATAATTCTGTGGCGGGGCAGCCCCGATATTTTCCATACCATATAAGTGACAATATCGACTGGATTAGCGGCGACTACGAATATTCCATCGAATCCCCCAGCCATGATGTTGGTGATAATTTCTCTAGTAATTACCGCAGAGGCTTCCAGAACATCCAATCTTGTCTGTCCCGCCGTTGGATTGGCGCCGGCAGTCAGGATAACTACATCCATTCCTGCACAGTCGCTATGGGTTCCGGCATACACCTTTGTGCGTGTGTTGGTGAAATCCATGCAGTGCGAGAGATCAAGTGCTTGTGCCATAGCACGGTCATAGGTGCGGTCGATCATCATGATCTCATCACAAATCGCCTGATTGACCATGGAGTAGGCGCAGCTGGAACCGACCATTCCGGAACCGACGATGGCGACTTTTCTCGATTTACTTTTCAATTGCCTTGACCTCACTCTCTATCGTTAGATATGCATATATTTTAACGTATCCCTCCGCAAGTTACCTAACATCGGACACAGAAAAAATGATTTTTTTACTCCAAGGCGTTCAATAGTAAAAAGCCATCTCAATCATATGGATTGAAATGGCTTCTTGGAATAACAATATATACTTATGACTGTAGGGATTGTGTCTCCGAGGAAGTCATTACCTTATAACGTTTGTACATAAAGAATCTCCAGTGAACAATCATCCCGAAGGCCAAGATGAAGAACAATCCGCCGGACTGTGGGATAGAAACATAACTATTAATAAATTCATGAAGTAAGGTGCGGACTAGAAGAAGTCCGAGCAGGATGAAAGCAAAGCTCTTAGAACGCTGAGCATAGATTTGTCCATCCCGTTGTTCGAAGTTTGTACTGCGTATTAGAGGATACGCGAAGATGAACCAGCCGATCAGAAAGGCGAGCGCTGCCCACCATAAAGGAAACCTAACTTCAGGTACAACGAACATGGCAAAGCCGGTCGACATACCTAGAGGAGGAATCCATATTTTTCGAATGGTAACCGGACGTGCGCTAGCTTTAAGACGAATAAAAATAACCATTAGCGCCATGAGCAAGGTCCCTATAGTGGAGCCGATATGTAGGAGTGAGGGGTTAATGCTACCCATGATTCACGACCTCTCTATGATTTGAGTCACTTGTATCTTCATTATAACAGAAAAACGATGGCAGAACATTGAAGTGTAGCCGCTGTACGGAGGTAGTAACTCCATGAAAAGCACTGCAAACTACTTTAAGTAGAAAGGAGCCGAAAACACCAAATAGCAGATCAAGGCTAAACCGCCTAGACCTGCTATTTTTTAGCATAAATATTCATTTAGGGAAGTAGCCCGATAATATTAGTTCGGTCTAGCTTATGAACGGCTACGTCCGCTTGTTGAGCGAAGAATAAGGCTGACGATAAAGATCAGAACAACGGCCCCGATCAATGAAGGGAAGAAGTAGAAATCACTTACTTTAGGTCCCCAGCTTCCCAGAAGCACGCCGCCGAGCCATGAACCGATAATACCTGCGATAATGTTACCAATAACCCCGCCTGGAATATCTCTGCCCATAATCAGACCCGCTAACCAACCAATAATCCCACCAACAATTAACATCCATAAAAAACTCATGTTACTTCAACTCCTTCGTTTTGTTGTTTTCGATGTCTACTATTAACCTTACCAATCATGTTTAAACCACTTGTAAAAACTTACTTCTACCGGAATTGTTAGGAAGTGGGCTCAAAATTCAACTCGATAATGTATTACAACTATAAACATGCTATAGTGAAAAAATATTGTGAAATACTGAGTAAGATGCTATCAGTAAAGGGTAATTAAGAAGTAAATACACTTTATACAAACAAAGGAGTCGCTACTATGGAACGGCCTAATGAGGTATTGTTTTATGTGGGAACGTATAACCCTGAGGGTGAAGAAGCTATTCTATTATGCTCGCTTAGTCCTTCATCAGGGGAAATGAAGATTCTTGAGGGTACAAAGGGCATTGAGAATCCATCGTTTTTAGCAGTAAACAGCACAGGAAGCGTGCTCTATGCGGTTAGTGAGAAGGATGAGGGCGAGGTCTATGCTTTTGCTATTGATCCTGTTACTAAAGCGCTGAGTCCACTTGGAAGTCGTCCTACGGAAGGCGGCGCTCCTTGTTATGTCTCCATCAGTCCTAAGCAAGATTACATATTTGTCTCTAATTATTCCGGTGGCAACGCTAACGTATTTCCTGTAAATGAGGATGGCTCGCTTCAGGTTATGTCTGACCAAGTGAAGCATGTAGGTTCAGGAATTCGTGAAGACCGTCAGGAGGCTCCGCATCCACACTCCGTCATTCCGGATGGAAGCGGAAAGCATATACTGGTTTGCGATTTGGGACTGGATCAAATCCTGATTTATCACCTTGAAGAAGGTAAGCTGTCTAAGCATCGGGAGATTAATCTCCCACCTGGTTCAGGCCCCCGCCATCTGGCGGTACACCCTTCAGGACAATGGATTTACCTGGCGAATGAACTAAACTGTACAGTAACGGTATTTGCTAATGATGAGCAGAATGGGAACCTCAGCATTTTAGAGCATGTTAGCACGCTTCCAGAGCAATACATTGCGGGTAGTGATGATACAGCTTCCGATATTCATGTATCGCCATGCGGTAAATTCTTGTATGTCTCGAACCGGGGACAAGACAGTATCGCCTTGTTCCATATTGAGGGTTCAACAGGTCATCTTGAAGCGGTAGATTGGCAGGTTACAGGCGGACGTACTCCGCGTAATTTCGCCATCATTGGCGGCAAGCTGCTCGCTGCGAATCAAAATAGCGACATTATTACTTCGTTCTCCATCGATAGTGACAGTGGCAGATTAATTCCTACAGGGAATGAGCTGAAGATAAAGACACCAGTCTGTATTCAAGCCTTGTAGGCTGGGAATAGGTTATTGTATGTTTCAATATTAGGGGCTATTCCCCGTAATCCATCAAAATAAAAGGCCTTCCAATCAGCTCTACATGTGCTGAGGGGAAGGCCTTATTGGTATAATGGCAAGATACCTTAAAACGTGTTTCGAATTCCTAAATCGTAGAAGCCAATGTCATCTAGCATGATTTTATCTCCCTCAGCTTCAAGGTAGAAGGTGATTTCCGTCAGGTTCTCAGGTTCTAGCTCGGGTTCTTCCTCTTGAAACTGTTCGAAAGGCATCTCATAGGTTTGAAAAACAGCTTCGGATAGATCACCGTATTTCCCATCATTAATCCGTTCTTCAAGCCATGGGAATAACGTGAACTGAGTTTGCGGCAGTGGAAGAATATCCATTACCTCACTTAGCGGCAAGCGTGCTGAGGTATCATTTTTGTCGGTTAATTCCACCTCTACATTCGGAGGTAGCGGAATATTTAATTCATCCTTAATATCACCATTGAGGTTTGCTAAGGAGAACGTAAGACCGTCTGCGTCTGAAAGGGCCATTTCAGTAACAACACTGTCTTTAAGCTTAATGTTGTAATAGGCGTCCTCGTCTTTTTTGGCTGTCCGTTCAAGAACGACACCATAGGTGCCTTTACTCTTAGATTCACGATCTTTCGCGAGCTCTTCCGACCAGGATAATCCGGAAGCTTCTGCTGTTCCAAGATCAACGGTATTCTTGTTGCGATCCTCGTCAAATGTGGCTACTGGCCGATATCCGCCATCCTGGAATCGACTGTAGTAAGTAGTATCCGGTAGCCATTTCAGTCCACTGCGGTAATCCCGGAACAAGCTCTGGTATTCGTCTTTTCCGTGTAAGGTAGTCTCCAGAAAAGCTGATACATAGACTTTTGCGATTTTCCGCTGTTTATCTGCTTCCATAATTTGCGCTCGATTTAAAAAGAGTCCAGCAGGTAATGTCTGATCATAGGCACCCCAATCGCTGTTGAACTGACTGTGATTGGCGTCCGCAATATACAGCGAGCTTTTGAAAGCGGAGGACCCTTGGGAATAGGAAGTACGTATATACTGTCGATCACCATAGAAATCATGTACATCCCCATCGCGAGCCCCTTGCAGAGTCAAATAGTTAACATCCTTGAGACGGGCTTGCTGATCGTCTATCGCTTTGTCCGTTGGGGCAAGGGCGACTACAGAGGTTATATTAAAACGATCTACTGCCTTCATAACGGGATCATTTTTGAACCAGCGATCGGCATCTGCAGCCATAGCAACAGCTTGTCCACCGCGGCTATGACCGAGCAGGGCGGTTTTTGTGAAATCTATTTTCTCATAAAAAGGATTGCCCGGTTGTTCTGAGAAATCTGCAAGCTGTTCCAGATGTTTCAGAATGATCCAGGTTCGTACTTTAAAATCATTGTCCGGAATACCAGACCAAGCCGAATAGTTGAGGAAATTCTCATCCAGGGAAATTGCGATAAACCCTCGACTGGCCAAGAGTTCACCGAGATAAGCATACCCTCCGTCAGAGTAATCTTCCATCATGTGATTTCCGTGCACCATCAACACTACCGGATAGGGACCTTCGCCCTCAGGCATCCATACACGACCATTAAGTGGAAGTGCATTATAATCGAATCCCCAGAATAAAGTGCGCAGTTTTGACCAATTCTTAATATAAGCAGAAGCATCTACTGTAGAAGAGATCACATTTGCATCCTTGCCGTATTCCGTTCGGTGCAAATCCTTACCGTTGGCATAGGTGAAGGACTGATAAGCTTGATTGCCAGGTTGTGCCGGATCGGAGGCAGTCAGTGGAATTACATCCGAATCACTGATATCAATAGGCTCCAAAGTAGGAAGTTCCTGCACTCCGTTTGCCAGAGCCAGTTGGGAAAAAGTTACCGTAATGGTAAGCAGAAGTCCCAGTGTTACTCTTTTGCTGCGCAGCAGACCGATAGCCAAACCGCCTAACGCACCTAGTAGTGACAGAAGGACAGCAATGAGTGCCGCTGCTTCAATCTCAAAATCAGCGTAATATAAGATTAGTAGAATAGCTCCAAAATCGCTCAATACACAGCCTGCGAATAATCGTGGGATGCGAAGTCCGGTCAACGCGATCAGTACGGCTATGATATTGCTGGCAATGGCCAGCAGAATGGTGCTCGTACCTGCAGCAAGTGCAATATCTGTGGGCACCCCTAACCCAGTAGGTATACCTAATACAGCAGTCGTGAAAGCCAAAAAGCAAACGATCCAAAGACCAGCGATTGCTGTCCTCCAGACCGTTGTATCATAACGGTAAGTTCCCCTAACTCTTCGTTTAATTTCTTGAGTCATTCGCCTGTGAAGCCGTGGTCTTATCGGCGCAGGGACGTACTCTAAATCCATACCCATGATTCTCACTCCCGACATTAAGCGGTAATTTTCTCTAGACCATAAGCTGTAGCAATAATATTACTTTATAGCATCAATAACAAGTGGATCTTACAGGAACCCACACCATTGCCTGTATAGCGTGGGACTTAAAAGATTCCTTTGTCATTGGTTGGAAAAAAGGTTTGACACAGTTAAAGGGTTTCAGTATTATATCCATATAACCAACTAAGTAGATAGGAATAATCGAAGAAAGTTCTTACCGTACAGACGGAGGGACGCTCGCATTAGGCTCGCAGACACGTGTCATTGGACCGGTTTGACCTGCCATACGTGGGCTTTCCTCCGTTCTTTTTGTTACCTGCAAGCATAAACGCCTCGGCCTCCTAATAAGGACTATAAGCGTTTAAGCGAGAAATATAAGGAAAATGTATAACGTGAAACTTATACTTTCTTATATTTTAAGAATGAAATGATGGCAAGAAAAACATGGGGGAGTGGCAATGATGAAGAGAAAAATGAACAAAGGGCTTCTTGTAGGATTTACCTTGTTGCTGACGGCAGGACTTACTGCGGCTTGCGGCGGCAATAACAATAGCGGAAATAGTGCTAGTTCGGCAACGAACTCACCAGCAACAACTAATACAGCGGAGGCTACGAATGCTGCAGAAGCTACAAAGGCGCCATCCAAAGATCCGGTAGAACTGCTCAACGTCTCCTATGATCCTACTCGTGAGCTATATGAGAACTATAATAAGGCTTTTGCAGCTTACTGGGAAAAAGAAACGGGACAGAAGGTCACAATTAAGCAATCTCACGGTGGATCAGGTAAACAAAGCCGTGCAGTGCTTGATGGTCTGGAAGCGGATGTGGTCACACTGGCCCTTGGATATGATATTGACGCATTGCAGGAAAAGGGTCTTATCAATGAAGGCTGGCAAAGTAAATTTGATCATAACAGTTCACCTTATACCTCAACAATCGTGTTCTTAGTACGCAAAGGGAATCCGAAAGGAATCAAAGATTGGCCAGATCTGCTCAAGGAAGGCGTAGAAGTGATTACACCGAATCCGAAAACATCAGGTGGTGCACGTTGGAACTACTTGGCGGCGTGGGGTTATGCGTTAGACCACAACAATAACGATGAAGCTAAGGCTGAGGAATTTGTAAAAGAACTGTTCAAACATGTTCCAGTGCTGGATACGGGTGCGCGCGGTTCGACGACCACTTTTGTAGAGCGTGGAATTGGCGATGTGCTGATTGCTTGGGAGAATGAAGCTTATCTTTCTGTAGAAGAGCTCGGTCCGGATAAATTCGATATCGTAAATCCATCTGAAAGTATCCTGGCTGAACCGCCGGTAGCAATAGTAGATAAGGTTGTGGATAAAAGAAATACGCGTGAGGTGTCCGAGGCTTACTTGAAGTATCTCTATACGGAGGAAGGACAAAAAATCGCGGCTGAGAACTACTACCGTCCAACGCTAGAAAGCGTGAAAGAACAATATAAAGATAAGTTCCCGGAAATTAAGCTATTCACACTGTCTGATAAATTTGGAACCTGGAAAGAAACACAAGAGAAGCATTTTAACGATGGCGGGATCTTTGACAAGATCTATGTGCCGGGTGCTAAATAACAGATTAATAAAATGGGATTATTACTTTGCTTTTAGAGATTTGTCCCTAGTAAGGGGCTGATCGGCTAACCTGCCGAAGGCGAGAAAGGATGAATAGGGGATGAATGTCACCGCAACTACTACAGCTGCACCGGCGACAACTCGGAGAAAGATACTGCCCGGTTTTGGAATAACGATGGGGTACAGCGTACTTTACCTGAGTCTTGTAGTACTCTTGCCGCTCTCAGCGCTATTGTTCAATTCTACTGGACTGAGCTGGGCGAAATTCTGGGATGTAGCTACCGATCCGCGCGTATTGGCTTCGTATCGTGTCAGCCTATCTACGGCAGCGGCTGCTGCTTTTGTCGATGCTATTCTAGGTCTTTTGCTGGCATGGGTACTGGTACGATATGAATTTCCGGGCAAAAGAATATTTGATGCGCTGATCGATCTTCCGTTTGCTTTACCGACAGCTGTAGCTGGTGTCTCCTTGACGGCTCTTTATGCGACAAACGGCTGGATCGGAGCGTGGCTTGAGCCGCTGGGATTAAAGGTGGCATTTACCCCGCTTGGCATTACCCTTGCCTTAATGTTCATTGGGATACCGTTCGTCGTGCGAACGGTACAGCCGGTGCTGGAGGATTTGGATCGGGATATGGAGGAAGCCTCAGCAACCCTTGGTGCAGGCCGCTGGAGAACCTTTCGTTCAGTGGTATTGCCAGAGTTGTTCCCTCCGCTGTTAACAGGCTTTGCTTTGGCATTTGCCCGTGGTATCGGCGAATTTGGCTCAGTCGTGTTTATCTCCGGTAATATGCCGATGAGAACGGAGATCGCTCCGTTGCTTATTATGTCTAAACTGGAGCAGTATGATTACGCTGGTGCTACTGCCGTAGCATTGCTGCTACTGCTCATTTCCTTCTTAATGCTGTTAGTCATCAATACGCTCCAGCGTTGGGTGCGTAAGACTTCTCGGTAGGTCTTTAGGTTTTGACTCTCTATATTGCAAGTATTTAATTTGGAAGTTTTGTTTTGCTGAGCGATTCTTAGCGAAGCTATAACCGAACAGGTAAATGACGACTTTATTTTACGAAGCATACTTGCTTCCGTAAAATGCGGAATCCCAAGGGAAATTGAGGATTCGCAGAGTGAATTTTCTTTTAGAGGAGCGATAGCGATCTCGAAGTTTTGAACCAGATAACTGGTAAGAAAGGAACGGAGAGGAATATTGGAACTGTAGAAGCGTTAGCGTTCGCCTTTATCCTCGGATTTCTACCGCGGACAGCGGTTCAAATCAGGAAATCTGAGGATAACAGCGATCGGAAGTCCGATATTCCTTGGAAGTGACCCATTACCAGTAATCTTGTTTGAACGATTCCAGCCGCCCGATAACTCCAAAATTTACTCAAAGACGCTTCATATTTCCCGTTGTTCGGCATTTTTCAGAAGCTAATCATGCTTTCGTAAAACCCTTTAAAGGAGGAATAACTTGTGGCAGGCACCGTCCCACTTCAAGCCCCCCGGCTGCAGAAGAATACGTCCTCACCAGCGACAACGGAAACCAAGGTTGTAAAATGGGTGTTGATCGGAGTTGCTGGACTAGTCCTTTTTTGGCTGATTGCTCTGCCTTTGGTTGTAGTGCTGACAGAGGCGCTGAAAAAAGGCTGGGACGTATATATAGCTGCTCTAACTGATCCAGATGCCCGTTCCGCACTGAGGCT
Organism: Paenibacillus sp. RS8; assembly: GCF_041956825.1. NCBI lineage: Bacteria > Bacillati > Bacillota > Bacilli > Caryophanales > Paenibacillaceae > Paenibacillus > Paenibacillus sp. RS8. Next base: position 2,038,610 of record NZ_CP168131.1, read on the forward strand.
GACGCTTCTAGTTGCAGCGATCACTGTACCATTGAACACCTTCTTTGGTGTAGCAGCTGCGTGGGCAGTAACCAAGTTTCGTTTTCGCGGCAAAGGGTTTCTCATTACCTTGATTGATCTCCCCTTTGCAGTATCGCCGGTCATCGGCGGTCTGATCTTTGTGCTCGTCTTCGGCGCCAACGGTTGGTTTGGCCCTTGGCTGAGCGCCCATGATATCAAGATCGTATTTGCGCTTCCAGGGATCGTGTTGGCCACACTGTTTGTTACATTTCCTTTTGTGGCGCGTGAGTTAATTCCACTGATGGAGGATCAAGGGACACAGGAGGAAGAGGCAGCGATTACCCTCGGAGCACATGGTTGGCAAATCTTTTTCAGAGTCACGCTTCCTAATATTAAATGGGGTTTATTATACGGCATTATTTTGTGTAATGCGCGGGCCATGGGCGAGTTTGGTGCAGTCTCTGTAGTATCCGGGCATATACGCGGGGAGACGAATACACTGCCGCTGCACGTTGAGATTTTGTACAATGAATATCAATTTTCAGCATCTTTTGCAGTAGCATCACTGCTCCTCTTATTGGCTTTGGTGACGATGATTATTAAAAGCTGGTTATCACGAAAAAATGCCCATTGACAGTACTTTTGGTTCCGTGCTAAGTTAATTCATAGTATACTGGTTGGTAATAACGGAATTGTGAAAATTAGGCGGATATAATCCTTTGGATGGGGAAAGGGAGGCTAGAGAATGGCTAAACCGCTGAAAGTGGATGATTTATGGCTTACGCGGATTGCAGGGCTTCTGGATGATATGGAGTTTGGCTCCTTGCACATCGTAGTGCATGAAGGTCAGATTGTTCAGATGGAGCGTACGGAACGCAAACGTTTTGAGAATGGCAATGGCAACGCAAATGGGCGTTACATTGGTGAGGGCGGAACCCGGCGAGCTGATTCCCAATCGGCAGGACGTTGATACAATCCCGGGCAATCATACAGGTATATATTATCTTACTGGATTAAAATTATGGAGTTGCCTCAGCAGCCTTGAAAGCCTGCTGAGGCAACTCCTCTGTTTTTTGATACGAAGCATCGATCGGACTCAGAGTACCCCTAAACGCAGTTTTTTTGCACATTTGGCATGCTAACGGACCCTATAGTCGCTATCGCATAAAAAACATCAAATAGGTATCTCTTTTACCAAAAGACAGAGCAGCGATTCATCCGAACATGGAGAAACGACTGCTCTGTTATCTTTTTCCCACGCAAGCGACCGACGATATCAGCCCTTTTAATAGCGAGGGGCTTGGCGTGAGGCGGACACACCCTCCATCAGCAGTACGAGCGCAGTAACGCCGTGCATAATCCAGCCTAAGATAGGAATGAACGCTAAAATCGAGGTGATAATGCCTAGCACGTTTCCGACAATGGGTTTCCGCTCTCTTTGCAGTATAACGATGGCTACTGCGTGGAGCAAAAAAGCAATGGCCAGTGGAACCCAACCATTAGCGATGATAAAGAGTCCACCGATCAACGGCAGAGCCAGAAAGGCTTCATACAGGCACGTACCCCATTTAAACAGCTTTGCTACAGGAGACATTATGCTTCACCAACCTTTTTAGAATATTGTTATAGATACTATTCCACACAGTTAGTAATAGGATTCAAGAATTTGATCTTCCCAAGTCCTGTGAATAGCGCAGTGAATTTTGGTAATGGACGGCATTTTCATATTCATATATAGTGTGAGTTAGATATTTCCAAAAGGATGGTAAGGAGTTGTAATCACCCGATGAGGATACAAACTTTCCTATTAGGTGATTTTCAATTTTTAAAGGAATCACCAAGGGGAGATCAAATTGCTTAGAAAGTCTTTTTTCACAAAACTACTTATTGCCTACCTTATTATTGTATTCGCTTACACGATGATTGCGGTCTGCCTGTCTTTTTTTAAGGACAGTCAAAGAGTGCGTTCAGAACTTAGTCAGAATCAGCAGAATTTTCTGATGCAATCGCGTGACAAAATTGATACGAAGCTCGGTGTTTCTTTCAATTTAATTGCGCAGTTGAGATTAGATGAGCATGTCGTTAAATTCGCTGAAAAAGAACGGAATTACTATGAGATCACACAAACCTCATATGCACTGCAAAATCATATAGATGCATTCTCTGAATTCGGCTACAGCATCGATTTAATGAAGACTAACGACGATCTGGTCATTACGCCGCAAATCTCGTCGGATAGAAGACGTTATATGGAAGATATGGGGATGACTAATGAGGATTTTGCACAATTAGGCACAGACAGCACGAGCCCAAATATAACGCTATCGAGTAGACGAAATACTTCGGTGGGAGATGAAAGCGCATCCATAATAATTGTTAATCCAGAAAGGGTAGGAATAGGGAATTCATTGTTTTTCGTTGTCTCATTCTTTGAGCAATTACTGCTGCCGCCCCTATCATCTGATACGCAAGAAGCTTTTGCCATTATCGAGAATGGTCGATACGTTACGCTCAAATCAAGCTTTGACGATAAACGGGGCAAGGAATTGCTTACTTATCCACTGGCACAACTAGATGGGCAGGCAACCGCTGATTACACGAAGCTGTCCAATGAGGAATTCGATTTCCATTTGATCCGCTCGAAAACAATGCCACAATGGTCGTATATGTATGTTACACAGAATTACTCATTGGCAGACTCCTTTACACCGAACTTGAAAGGGGCTGTACTTCTACTAGTTATTCTCATCATTGTTGGACTTGCGTTCGCATATACAGTTTCCAGGCGCATGTACCGGCCAGTAGGTCATCTCGTCGGCTTGTTCAAAAGCTACGGTGAGCCTGCGGGTACAGACGAATTCGCTTTCCTCAATGAGACAGCGACGAGTATAAGTAAAGCTAATGAACAGATGAAATCTGCACTAAATGAGCATAGACTCTCAATGAGAGACAAGTTTCTGCGGGATTTGCTGCATGGATTAATTTCTCCTGACAAGGTGGATGACCTGCTAAATACGCATCAACTACAAAGCCTTTCTGCCAACTTGAGCGTTTGCGTGATTTCCTTCTCGAACAGTAAGGAATTGGAGGAGCAATATTCGAAAGAAGCGATTCTTACGATAAAATCAAAGACTTCGTTGATCATTTATGAGCAGTTGAAGGTTCATTTCCCTTGTGAGCTGCTTGATCACGATTTCACTAAATTTGTCTTCATAATCAGGGACTCCGATACGGAATCGATTCAGAAGAAGCTCATGAAAGCGATGGCTCAAGTCGAGGATGCACATGCGTATGGATTGACTGCAGCTGTCGGCCAGCCCGTAGCCTCTGCAGGTGAGATTGACCGCTCCTTTATCCAGGCGCTTGATATCCTGAAGCGGAGATCGGCAGTGGATAAGACCTCCGTCATCACTTATAAACAACTCAGCCAAGTTCAGATGGTTAGCTATTATTATCCTATCGATACGGAACGCGAGCTGATTAGCTATGTGATTCGCGGCAAACGGGAAAATGCATTAAATACGCTAAACCGTCTTCTATCGGAAAATCTGGAGCAAAGGCAGTTAACGCGGCAGCAGCTCGACCAGTTCAGCTTGCTTGTGTTGGCTACACTGAGTCGAATTATCCAGCAGTTGAATATGTCTTTCGAAGAATTTGTTCAAGCCCACAAGGAATCTCTGGACATTGTGCAGCACGGCGAATCGAAGGAGCTGATGGTTTCGGCCATCACGACCTTATTTAGCGCTATGCTCGATACGATTGATCAGCAGAATGAAATGATGGATAACAGTACGGTAAAGCGGATGATCGAATATATTCACGACAACTACAACAGGGATTTATCACTTAGCATGATAGCGGAGGAGTTTAACTTCTCTCCCGGGTATGTCAGCATCGCATTCAAAAATCATTCCGGCGAAAATTTTAAAGATTACTTGAATTTTTATCGTGTGCAGCAAGCCAAAGAAATTATGCGTCAACAGAAAGACATTAAGATTGGTGATTTGGCGCTGATGGTCGGCTGCAACAATGCGAACACGTTTATTCGCATGTTCCGGAAGTATGAAGGGTTAGCTCCCGGTCAGTACGCAAAGAAGCTTAACGAGAAGCAATAAGATTTCAAGGCTTTATATAATGAATATTGTTGATTCAACAATAGCCGCCTAGCCTAAGTGCCAGGCGGCTATTGTATGTTCGACGGACGTTTCTCTATAACGAGAAATTGTTGATACATAAAAAAATGCACATTATAGGCCATGACATAAAGAGTTGGTGGTAGATGAAATAATGGTGATAGACAGCGCTTACATTCATTCCTATAGTTTAAATTGCAACGCTGACCTTTCAATTGGGAGCGCTCCTGAGGGGATCAGCTAAACATCGTTGCGAGAGGAGAAGAGAGTGCTGCTTAACTTTAAGGAAATAAAAACCAACCTGATCAGAGACCGTTATCTTTATCTACTCCTGATACCGTTTCTGGCTTGGTATATCATCTTTGCGTATAAGCCGATGTACGGTCTGCAAATCGCCTTTAAGGATTTCAGTGTATATAAAGGAATTGAAGCGAGTCCCTGGGTTGGATTTGAACACTTCGAGACCTTTTTTAAAAGTCCATATTTCTGGCGGCTATTAAAAAACACAGTATTGCTCAGTTTGTATCAATTGCTGTTCGCGTTTCCTGTGCCGATTATCCTCGCTTTGTTATTTAACGAATTGAAGAATGGGGTATTCAAAGCAACGGTGCAGACCTTCACGTATTTGCCCCATTTTATTTCGGTCGTTGTCGTAGCTGGGATTGTTACTAACTTTTTGGCTCCTAGCAACGGCATTGTCAATATCCTGATCGAAATGATGGGAGGAGAAAAACAATACTTTCTGACCAATCCCGATTATTTCCGTACGATTTTTATCGGGTCCATGGATATTTGGAAGGAAGCTGGATTTGGTACCATCATCTATATAGCTGCATTGTCCGGTGTCAATCCGGCTTTGTATGAAGCAGCGGTTATCGATGGAGCTAATAAATGGAAGCAAATGTGGCATATCACGCTTCCCGCCATCATTCCGACGATCTCAATCATGCTTGTCATGAAGGTGGGTTCTATGCTGGAAGTAGGCTATGAGGCGATCATTCTTCTGTATCAGCCAGCCACCTATGAGACGGCCGACGTTATTAACACCTATGTGTACCGGTCCGGTTTGCAGGATGCACGTTACGACCTGGCGACAGCGGTGGGACTGTTCAATGCCGTCGTTGGATTTATTCTCGTCGTATTTGCCAACAAGATGAGCAAGAAGTTAACGGAGACTGGATTATGGTAGGTGATGGAAGATGAAAAAAACCAGAGGCGAAAAGCTGTTTTATATCTTTAACTGTGTATTTCTTGGATTGATCGCTTTGCTCGCGTTGTACCCGTTTGTCTATGTCTTATCCGCATCCATCAGCTCCTCCCAAGCGGTCGTTACAGGCAAGGTGATCTTACTACCGCGCGATATTAACTTTGACTCCTATGCAAAGGTATTATCGGAAAAAGGGATTTGGATTGCCTATTTAAACACGTTTTATTACACCATATTCGGCGTAATCGTCAATTTAATTCTCACCATTTGCGGTGCCTATGCCCTGTCCAAGAAACGGGTTATGGGGCGCACGGCCATCAGCTTCTTTATTGCGCTGACGATGTGGTTCCAACCGGGCATGATTCCGATGTATCTCAATTTCCGAGATCTGAACATGCTTGACAACAGGTTTACGATAATTATTGGTTTCGCGATTACGACCTTCTATGTCTTCCTCATGAGAACGTTCTTTCAGAGTATTCCGGAGGAACTCGAGGAAGCGGCAAAGGTTGACGGAGCAAATGATCTGACGATCTTATGGAAGGTTTATCTGCCGCTGTCCAAAGCTTCTCTTGTGACGATCGGATTATTCTATGCGGTGCACCGTTGGAACGGCTATTTCTGGACGATGATTCTTCTGAGCGATGAGAGTAAGATACCGCTACAAGTTCTGTTAAAGAAACTCATCGTAGAAATGAACGTGAGCGACGAGATGGGGAATATGGCGGTATATTCTAAGGAAACGATCATTTATGCGACGATCATCGTCTCTATTATTCCGATTGTTGCAGCCTATCCCTTCATTCAGAAATATTTCGTCAAAGGCACCATGATCGGCTCGGTCAAAGGATAGTTGGCTGCTTAAATTTTTTTAATATGAAATCAAGAAACCAATAATTGGAGGTCGTGAATGTGGGTAACAAAAAATGGATGAAATCATCTGCAATAATCATGTTGACAGTCGGTATGCTGCTAGCCGGCTGTAGTAACAATAACGCTCCGCAAAATAGTGGAAGCGCGGCGAATGATTCAAAAGAGGCAGAGGCAAACCCTCTATCCGGGCATCTGATCGTTAAAGACCCGCTTGAACTGACGATCCACATGCACTACTCAGATAAGTTTATATTCGACGATAACTGGCCCGTCTTCAAAGAAGCAGAAGCCATGACCAATATTAAGTTGAAGGGAACCGCATCTAAAACCTCGACGAATAGCAAAGAACTGTTCAATACAATGATGGCATCCGGGAAAATTCCGGATCTGGTTCATCATCAAATTAAGGAGCAGTATGACAGTCTGGGGATTGAAGGGGCCTTTCTTGAGCTGGATGGATTGATCGAAAAGCATGCCCCGAACATTAAAAAGTTCTTTTCCGAACATCCAGATGCAGCCAAATATATGAAAGCCTACAACGGAAAAACGTATTTCCTTAACTTTACTCCGGATGGGCCGGCTGCTAAAGGCTGGTTTGTACGCCAGGATTGGTTGGATAAATTGGGACTTGAGCAACCGAAAACGGTAGATGAGCTGTACGCGCTATTGAAAGCATTCAAAGAAAAAGATCCGAACGGTAACGGAGTGAACGATGAAATTCCATACTTCAGCCGGACAAAGCTGGATGGGATTTATGATCTGCTGATCCAGTGGGGCGTGCGGGGCGGGGCCGATGCGGCCAAACGCGGATTTTACGCGGACAACGGTGTCGTGAAGTACGGCATGTATGAGCCAGGATATAAGACGGCCATTGAAAATATTGCGAAGTGGTATAAGGAAGGTTTAATCGATAAAGAAATCTTCACCCGCGGAGCGAAAGCGCGTGACATTTTGCTCGCAGACAATGTCGGTGGCATGACGCATGACTGGTTCGCCAGCACGGCTAATTTTAATGACATTCTTGCAGCTAAGATTCCGGGCTTCTCCTTTGTTCCGATGACGCCTCCAGCGAATACCGAGGGCAAAGTCGTCGAAGAGAGCTCCCGTAAAGAGACGCATGCGAGCGGATGGGGAATCTCAGCGGCAACCAAACATCCCGTCGAAGCGATCAAATATATGGATTTTTGGTTCTCCGAAGAGGGCCGGAGACTAATGAACTTTGGCATCGAAGGAAAGGATTACGACCTCGTGGACGGCAAGCCGAAGTTTAAAGATTCTGTATTGAAAAATAAAGAAAAGACAGTGATCCAACAGCTTCAGGAAGAGGGAGCACAGATCGAGCTGGCCTTTCATCAAGACTATGCTTACGAAGAGCAATGGACCAACGCGACTGCATTGAAAGGCATCAAGGAATACATTGACAATGGCTATATTATGGAGGCTTACCCGCCGATTGCGTATACGGATGAGGAACGGACCAAATTTGAGGAGTTAAATGCTGGCGTACTGACTTATGTGGAGGAGAAGCTTCAGAGATGGGTGCTTGGCGTGGAACCGATCAACGATGAGACATTCAGTAAGTATATCAAGGAATTGGAAGGATTAGGAATAAAGGATTTGCTTGCTTTAGAGCAAGGTGCATACGACCGTTACATGAAATAGCTGGAGTCGCTCCTTCCGGAGTCTTAATGATTTCGGAGGGGGCATTTCGAATTCGAAATAACATAATGGAGATGAATAAATGAATCTGCAATCATGGCTGAAAGAGCCGATGTCTACGACGGAGCTGTTAGCTAACTTGCGATCACGGCTTGAGCCGATGGACGAGAAAGCCGCCTATATCGCAGCACATATGCCTGATCATGTGCGCGAGACGATCACGAATGCCGAATTCGCCTATCAAGGAATGATCATGCTTCCCGGTACGGGGGGAGTCAGGGAATTTGTCGGGAATCCGCCCAGCTGGCTGGAGCGCAGACATAATGACAATGAATATTTATGGCAGCTGAATCGCATGAATCATTGGCAGGACTTACTGGAAGCTTACTCGCTTACCAAGGACGCGAAGTATGGACTCAAGGTCATCGACGAAATGCTGGACTGGATCGAAACGGTTACTATTCCTGAGGACTTGCTCGATAAGCCGATCGGCTATTTTACGGAATGCCATCCGCTGAGGGTTTTGGAGATTGGTATCCGGGGCTACAAAATTTGGCCGCTTGTCTTGGAGCATCTAGGCCGCTCGGAGCTGTTTACGGAGGCAGTATTAGAGCAGTATTTAACGGTCATTTACAAGCAAGTAAAAGCTTTGCGTAACGTGTCGCCTCAGCTGTGGCCTAAAGCGGATCATAACCATTATTTAATGGAGTGTTTGGGACTTCTGACGACTGCCCTTTACTTTCCCGAGCTGAAAGAAGCTGAGGAATGGAAGGCTTTTGCGATCGAGGGCATCGAAAAGTGCAGCATGGCGCAACTGACAGAGGACGGCGGTCAAATCGAGGGCTGCCCATCGTATCATAATGGCTGTATGTTCTGGTTTGGGCTGGCTGTGGTTCTGGCTAAGCGTTTCCAGTTTCAGTTCTCCCCAGCGTACATGGAACGGTTTAGAAAAAATCTGGATTACTCCATTTACTCGTTAAGACCAACCGGGAAATGTGTACCTGTAGGTGATTCCTATGCGAACCCGCTTGCTGTAATGTCCGGTGTCTATGGGTATTTTGCGTTGGATGATGTTTCTTGGCTGGGGCTAGCAACGAACTTGATCGATGTGACTGAGGTGGTACGGGAAGCAAGCAAGCATGTATGGAGAGCACTCGATGTCCGCCAATTCGTGGAAGAGCTGCATTCTCTGCAGGGCAGACAATTTGTATTAGATAAGCAGACGACATTCTGGAATCGTACGCTAGATCAAGCGATTATCCGCAGCGGCTGGGATTCAAAGGCTCTTAGCTTTTTGTTTATATGTAAAAGCCCAATACAGAATGCCCACGCCCATATCGATCTGATGAGCTTTGATTTTACGGCGCTTGGAAAAGACATGATTTGCGATCCCGGATTTTTTTGTTATCGGGATGATGAAGACCGCAAACAGTTTAAGAGCTCAAATTATCACTCCACACTGCTGATCGATGAGCGAGATCATTTCGAGTATATTTCTCCGTTTAAATTCGGGCCGCAAAAGCCCGGTGGAATCTACAATGTAGAAGATAGAGGCTTCTACCGGCTCGCCAGTGCTTGTCATACCAACTACGATCCGGTTGTTCATCACCGGCATATTTCGCTAGTGGATAATCGATTCGTGCTTATTGCCGATCGGGTAGAAGGGCTGAATGACCATAGCGTTCAGCGCTATTTCCATCTAGATTTTGTCGAGGTGGAAGAGAACAAGAACGGTGTGATCGCGACAAGTAATATTGCGAATCTCGCGATAGCGACAAGCCATACGGGAGAATTGAATCTCTTGAAGGGAAGATTATCCGATGAGACCGATCTCTCAAGGCCTTCGACAAGGGTCCGCTTTCAGGATAGGTACAGCGGTACTATGAATTTCATGACCGTGCTTATTCCTTTTCATGGGGTGCAACAGCCTGCCGTTCAGATTATTGAAGAAGAGGAAAGTGTATTCAGCTTCGAGCTTGGAGATCAGTACTTGGTTTCGATAAACGAAAGAAATATGCACATAAGCAAACGGGCTTGAAAAGGGGGGACCCTTAGAAAGTTAAAAATAGGAGTGAGCAGATTGTTGAACCTTCAGGCTGATGATCAAATTTGGGTAGATAATGTCATTTCTAAACTAACGGACAAAATGGACGCCGTATGTGAACGATCAAGAAGCAAAATTCCATATACGACAAGAAATGGCACGCACGACAATCAGATTGAAAAAGATATCAACTGGTGGACGAATGGATTTTGGGGCGGTATGATGTGGCTCATGCACCATGAAACCGGCGCTCAGAAGTACAAGGAAATCGCCAATTTCACGGAAGATGCATTGGATGCCTGCTTCCATCAATTCTACGGTCTGCATCATGATGTCGGATTTATGTGGTTGCCTACGAGCTTGGCCAATTATAAAGTTACCGGAAATCCGGAATCCCGTAAGAGGGCAATGCATGCCGCCAACTTACTTGCTGGACGATTTAATCTGGCAGGCGGATTTATCCGCGCTTGGAACGATGATACGGCCAGCGAAGATACAAGAGGGTGGGCGATCGTGGACTGCATGATGAATCTCCCGCTTCTCTATTGGGCGAGCGAAGAGACTAACGATCCGCGATATGCGCAAATCGCAATGAGGCATGCGGACACCGCTTTAGAAGCTTTTATCAGGCCGGACGGTTCCGTGAACCATATCGTGGAGTTTGATCCGTTCCATGGAGGAGTAGTCCGAACTTACGGCGGCCAAGGCTACGAGGATGGCTCGTCCTGGACACGTGGGCAGACCTGGGCTTTATACGGCTTTATGATCAGTTATACACATACGGGAAAGCCGGAGTATTTGCAGGCGGCCAAACGGGTGGCGCATTATTTTATGGCTAATATTCCGGATAACGGGGTTATTCCAGTCGATTTCCGGCAACCGAAGGAGCCCGCTTACGAAGACTCCACGGCAGCGGTGATCGCAGCTTGCGGACTGATCGAGATCACCCAAGTTGTTGGCGAGCACGAAAAGGAGGTCTACCTGAACGCTGCGCTGAAGCTCCTGAGAACAGTGGACGCTACTCGCTGCGACTGGACGACCGATTCCGATCATCTTTTAATGAACGGTTCAGCAGCGTATCATCATAAAGACATTCATGTTTCAATCATTTATGGCGATTATTATTTCATGGAAGCTGTGTTCAAGTTAAAGGGGAACGACTTGTTTTTGTGGTAGTGAAATGATATACCAGATGTGCTAATCAGATTAATGGGAGTAATTGCATAGTTTAATGAGAATCGTTGATTCCAAAAGCCGCCTTGCGTATGTGCTAGGCGGCTTTATTATTTTTGGACAGACATTCCGTTATTCCGAGAAACTGTTGTATGTTCAATATGGGAAGAGGGGTAAGCGTTACCTGAACTATGCTGATCCTTGCCTGTGTACCACAGAGTCGTATATAGTTGGAACAGCAATGCTGAACGGTGCTAAGCTTAGTGTATGTTAAAGAGCTAGGAGGAGAACGGTATGGGGACGACAGGAAAGCTGGATATACGTCATGAATGTCCTTCAGTGGAACAGTATTTAGCGCTGAGAAAAGAAGCTGGTCTGAGTGAAATGAGCGCGGAAGGGGCTGGGATAGGATTGCCTCGATCTATTTTCGCGGTTACCTTGTATGAGGAGAATACCTTGATCGGGATGGGCAGGGTGATTGGCGATGGGGGATGCTTTTTTCAGGTCACGGATATCGCGGTTAAGCCTTCACATCAAGGACGGGGTTTAGGCAAATTGATCATGGGGGAAATTAGGCAATTTCTTCATACTGTACCGGACAAGGCTTATGTAAGTCTGATTGCAGATGGGGAAGCCTCGAAATTGTATGCACAATATGGCTTTGAATCGGTCATGCCACGTTCTCAGGGAATGTTTTTGCGCCCTTAATGCGAGTACATGCTGTTCAGTAGAGAGTGCCCCTTGTGTTGGTTAAGGGGTTTTTCGTTTGGAAGTTAACTTATTGGGAATCTGATTTTAAATAACCCTCGTGGGATAAATAATGTTTAAAGGTTGTAAGGGAAAAGCTATTGAGACGAGTATTGAAAATACAAATAAGTAGGAAGGTCGTACAATGACCTTATCTAAACAAAGTGAGGAAAAACAGATGGATGTTGTAGTATTGGGTGCTTCAGGAACGATTGGAAAGGCGATTGTACAGGAGGCTTTAAAAAGAAAACATGAGGTAACCGCTGCGGTACGTAACCCAGAAACGTTCACTCTTGAACATGAACGTCTGCACATCACGACAGTAGATGTTCTAGATGCTGCTTCAGTTGCAGCTGCAGTCCGTGGACATGAAGAGGTCATTAGTGCTTACGGTCCAGCAGTCGGCCAAGAGAAGGATTTGATAACAGCAGCGAAGGCGATTGTAGGGGGAATGCAAGAAGCTGGGCTTAATCGATTGCTGGTTGTTGGTGGTGCGGGCAGTTTGAAGACAGAAACCGGAGAGCTGTTGATGGATACGGAAAAATTCCCTGCTGAGATTAGACCGTTGGCTGAGGCACATGTGGAAGCTTATGAAATCTATAAAAACACAGAGCTGGACTATACGTATGCCAGTCCTGCCGCGGAAGTTCAGTCAGGTCGACGTACAGGTCAATTTCGCATTGGACTCGACCGTCTCGTTTTTGATGAGAATGGCGAAAGCATGATTAGTGTGGAGGATTTTGCTGTAGCTATGGTAGACGAGCTGGAAGAGGGGAATTTTAGCCGGACGAGATTTACTGTAGCTTATTGATATCAAGCTAGTTGTGGATTGAAGTGTAGCGGAAAGGGGCCGAATCATGTATCTGGTAACTGCTGAGCAAATGCGGCAGCTGGATGGAGAAACGATCCAGCGGCTGGGGATTCCAGCGATTGCGCTGATGGAGAATGCGGGAAGAGTGATCGCAGAGGAGATTGTTGCGCTGTGCCGGCGGAGAGGTGGAGCGAGCTGCAGAAATGCAGCCGATGGAGAAGACGCCGGGCGGACGGATGCCGCGCTTCCCGTCGCGGCATTTCAGGTCAGCGCAGATCATGCGCTGACCCTGGACCATGCCGCCGACGAGCGATGGTTCATCCTCGTCGGCAAAGGCAACAACGGCGGCGATGGCATCGCCGCCGCACGGTACCTTTGCGAGACGGGCATTGCCGTCACGCTCGTCTATGCGGTGCCGCCGGAGTCGCTCTCCGGCGAGGCCGCCCTGCAGCGCGATGCGGCTGCAGCCATGGGCCTGCCTGCCGTGGTATACGGCAGGGACCGGCTGGACCTTGCCGAGTGCAGCGGCATCTTGGATGCGCTGCTCGGCACCGGCGCCGCGGGAGCCCCGCGCGGCGCCTATGCGGAGCTGATTGCCGCAGCGAACAGCAGCGGCAAAGTGATTGTGTCCGCGGACATCCCGAGTGGTCTGAACGCGGACACGGGTGAGACGCATGAGCCTTGCATTCATGCGTCGGTGACGGTATGCCTCGCGTTTCTCAAGCGAGGCCTCCTGCAGTACCCCGGCGCAGGCGCTGCGGGGCATGTGAAGGTCCGGGCCATCGGCATTCCGACTTCTCTGGCCTCAGAAAGCGGTGTGCAGGTTCACCTGCTGACACCGGAAGTGCTGCATGCCCATCTAGGCGTAGATATAGCCCGCCGGCGTTCGCCTGAGGGCCATAAGGGCACTTATGGGCATGTCCTTCTTGCCGCCGGCACCTTAAGAATGAGCGGTGCCGGACTGCTCTCTGCCCGTGCTGCGCTCCGGGCAGGCTGTGGGTTGGTGACATGGGCGCTTCCTCAGAAGCTGATGTCTGCTATCATCGGTTCTGCCCCTGAACTCATGCTGGCCGATGTTGGAGGCAATGAAGATGGAACCTGGAAAGCAGGGAGCGTTTCAGAGCTGCTGAAGCTAAGTAAAGAGCGAGATGTTCTTGCCGTTGGTCCCGGTCTTGGTCGATTTGAGGCCGATACAGAATGGCTTCGCAATCTCTGGGAAGGAACGGATTGTCCTCTGGTGATCGATGCCGATGCCTTGAACATATTAGCTGAAGCTGATTACAAGAGCTGGGCAAGTAGACGCCATCCCGTGATTCTGACGCCTCATCCAGGTGAGATGGCTCGCCTTGCTAGTATAACAACAGCTGAGGTGCAACGGGACCGCATCAGACTGGCTACAGGTTATGCGAAAGAGCATGGGATTACACTCGTATTAAAAGGAACACATACGGTTATAGCAACGCCAGAAGGGCAAGCTTATGTAAACACCACAGGCCATCCCGGCATGGGCACTGGTGGAGCCGGTGATGTGCTAACGGGCATCATTTCCAGCCTGCTGGCTCAGGGACTGAATGAGACACAGGCAGCAGCTTTTGGTGTATATTTACACGGATTAGCAGGGGAGAGAGCTGCCCGTCAGCGCAATAATCCAGCGGCTATCATTGCCGGTGATATCATAGAAGCACTCTGAGTGCAGCTTATAACAGCAGTAAGCAGAGCAGCGGTAGAAATAGTGCAAATACAGGCAGTAGCAGAGGGGAGCGCTCCACACCCAGTTGCGTCACCCGTAGCAGCAACAGTCCCAAAATTCCTGCAAAACCCCATAGCAGTAGATCTGCACCTTGTTCTGCTGCTAGCCATAGACCTGCACCGAAACCTGCGGCAACGTATACAACAAGGGAAACGATGTGGGATGTGGAGCGTAGGAGGCGCAGCAGAACATCGGCTACTAGTGCTGCTGGCAGTCCATAAGCGTAAATCGCATATGGGATTGAAAGAGGCCAACCCTCAGGTACGCCGTTATGTTGTGGAAACCCAAGCATAAGTAAGGAGATAAGGACGTACGTTAGCCCTGCGCAGGCTAATTTTGTTAAGGCATACATGCCACTTGTTAAACGGACAGAAGGAATATCATAATCGGGCATCTTATTCATAGGTATACATTCCTCTCATGGTGTGTTGTGTATCAGCTTGTACCCATGTCTTCACCGTTGACATGAATACACGTCGGCGGGGATTCATTTGATTTTCTAGACTTGGCTGGCGGCTTTGGTGCTGTGTGGGGAAAATGACGGGCTGGTCCTTACATCCTGTTCGTTCCCCATAATAGGGGTAGGTGGGATTCATTTTTCTAATACACTCCTCCTTGCCTTCTATCCTCCGTATATTTCTATGCTTGCGCCCAGAAAAGCGTGCGCTGTCTTTAATACATATGCGTTTATAAACCCGAGTCGGAGGAGGCGCTTGTCCAAAGTGAATGATTGGCGAAAAATCGATGATTTGAATCGTGGAACCGCGGTTCAGAAAGAGGTCTATAACCTTCTTACAGAGCTGGATATTATGAATTTACTAACGGACTATAATCCCTTGTTGGTTGGGACAATACCGCTTGGAATTCAAGTGGAGGGCAGCGATTTGGATATCATTTGCGAGGTTCATGATTCTGCGAAGTTTAAGGCGCTAGTTGTTCGATATTTTGGAGCCATGGAGGGGTTTGTTAGCGAATCGCGGGTGGTTCAAGGCATACCTCGAACGAAAATTAACTTTATGGCAAAGGGCTGGCCTATAGAACTGTTTGGACAGCCGAGGCGAACGGAGCTCCAGAATGGTTATTTGCATATGATCGTTGAAGCTGAAATTCTAGCTCAAATGGATGATGCTTTTCGCAAACAAATCATTTTTTTAAAGACAAGTGGATGGAAGACAGAGCCTGCCTTTGCGAAAGCTCTGGGATTAGTGGGAGATCCTTACGAAGCGCTGCTGGAGCTGGAAAAGCTTCCTCGAAGTGCTCTTCATGCTTTATGCCGTTCTGTACAAGCGAGGGGACAAGTATGATTTATAGAGAAATGGTTGCGGATGATTATGAAGCTGCTTATCAGCTGTGGGAGCATGCAGAGGGGATGGGACTTAGCGAAGCGGATTCAAAGCCGGAAATTCTGCGTTATCTGGCGCATAACCGAGGCTTTAGCCAGATTTGTGAGAATGAAGATGGCCAGATGGTAGGTACGGCATTATGCGGGCATGATGGGCGAAGAGGCTACATGTATCATGTTGCAGTTCATAATGACTGCCGGGGGATGGGTGTTGGTCGTAAGCTTGTGACTCGCTGTCTTGAGAATCTCCGTACAGCCGGTATTGCCAAATGTCACCTGATGGTTATTGGAACCAACGAACAAGGAAGAGGGTTCTGGGAAGGGATGGGCTGGCAGTATAGAAGTGGAATTATGCTGTACTCCCAGGATATCTTGTGATACTCAGGGCATGAAATAGAAATACTAGCCTTTGAATAAGCAATGTTAGGCATTGTATATCACAGCAAATGTCACGGTGAACTCCGACAGCTAGTGCAGTATACTATATAGGAGTACGATAATTGCCTATTCTTGCAGGCAGGAGGTCTTTTATGCGTTTTAAGGATGTATTTTCAATTATTGGTCCGGCAATGGTCGGTCCCTCAAGCTCACATACCGCTGGAGCGGCACGGATCGGGAGGGCTGCAAGGCAGGTGTTAGGAGAAGTACCGCGTGTAGCCGAGGTAACATTTTTCGGTTCTTTTGCAGCAACTTATCAGGGACATGGTACAGATCGAGCGATTGTTGGAGGGTTACTTGATTTCACTACCGACGATCATAGGCTTCCAGATTCCCTAGAACTGGCGGTTGAAGCAGGGATGGAAGTTTCTTTTAAACAGGGAACAGGCCTGTTTCCACATCCCAACACAGTTAAGCTGAACCTTATCGGACAAGAAACAGGAAGCAAACTGACACTAATAGGGACATCTATTGGTGGCGGGAACATCGAGATTGTCGATATCGACGGTTTTGGGGTGAAGCTTACAGGGATCTATCCAACGGTTCTGATTAATCATATGGATTATTTAGGTGTTCTGGCGAGTGTTACGGAAGTGATGCGTAACGGACAGTTTAATATAGGGCATATGTCTCTGGACCGAAAAAATCGCAGTGGGGCAGCCTTAACGGTCCTGGAGCTGGATGAAGCAGCTACACCGGAGCTTATTGAAGCGCTTAAAGCGCTCACTGCTGTGAAATCGGTGAAGTTGGTTAATCTAAACGAAGGTAAGCAAGAAGAGAAGGGGAAGGAAAGTTTAACATGAATTTTCAAACACTTAGTGAGCTGGCTGTATTGTGTGAGGAACGGGGTCTCACCATTGGAGCGCTAATGCTCGAAGAGCAAAGCGCGGAATCTGGACGTTCCAGTGAACATGAATTCTCCACGATGCGTGAATATTATGGTGTGATGAAAGAGGCTGTTCATCGCGGGATGCATGAAGATACAACTTCACGCAGCGGTCTTACAGGCATGGATGCCCAGCGTGTAGGCGCATATAATGCAGCTGATGAGCCGTGCCTAGGCGGACCCGCAGGTCAAGCTATGGCTTACGCGCTGGCTGTATCTGAAGTGAATGCCTCTATGGGGCGGATCATTGCAACCCCTACTGCTGGTTCATGCGGGATTATTCCGGGTGTATTTCTCAGCTGTCAGGAGCGGTTTGGCTGGGATGATGATTATATGGTATCCGGATTGTTCGCGGCCGGGGCTATCGGTTATGTCATTGCCAATAATTCGTTTGTATCGGGCGCGGAAGGTGGCTGTCAAGCTGAGGTTGGTTCTGCTATTGGGATGGCGGCAGGCGCTTTAACCGAGCTACGCGGCGGAACGCCTGCACAAGCAGTGCATGCTGTCGGGCTAGCACTTAAGAATACCTTAGGTCTGATTTGTGATCCGGTTGGTGGACTTGTAGAGATTCCTTGTATTGTTAGAAACGGATTCGGTGCAGTTACCGCACTTGCCGCCGCAGATATGGCATTAGCGGGTGTTCGTAGTGTGATCCCATCTGATGAAGTCATCAAGGTCATGCTTGAGGTGGGCTCAGCAATGCCAGAGAAACATCGTGAAACTGCGGGAGGCGGTTTAGCACAGACACCTACCGGTCGTAAAATCATGCAGGATTTACGCAAAAAGAAGTAATCTATAAACCTTGAATCACAATTCTTCGTAGATTAGAGCATTTTGAAACGTTCCAGCTGATCCCATTGCCCTTCTTGCCGAAGGATTTCTGCCTGTCTAGGTCCAATGAGGTCAAAGTGGGGAAACGATGAACGATTATGAATATATTGGGCAGGCAATCCATTCTTCTCGCACCAATGTTTCAGTGTGGTAAGATTACTGCAGCCCACCTTGGTCACAGTAGTGATGTCAGGAAAGCGCGGATCCAGCCAATAATGAGTCAAGAAGGCGATCTCTCCTGCGGAGACCGCTTTTTTCCACCGGGATAATTCTTCTCTGTTGATGCCGAAGGCCATAACAGCTCCTCCTTATCTATTGTAGTTGACAACATTATAACCCATGAAAGGGGATTACATCATGAACGGACAAGTACGAGCGGATATTCGACCTGGGCTTGAAGTGGATATTGTGCTTAAGCAGGATCAGCCTACAGGCAAGCTGACACGCGGTACGGTAAAAGATATTCTCACGAACTCGCCTCGGCATCCGCATGGCATTAAGGTCAGATTAACAAGCGGACAGGTAGGACGAGTTAAGAATATTACAGGGAACTAAATAGCCTATACTTCTCCATATTAATAAGCGGCCCTAATCTCAAGGCATCTGTTCACGGGAACAGAACAGCCTTCAGAGATTAGGGCTTTTTGATTTAAGAGGTTATATTCGGCCCATAAAATCCTCAACAGATTTATCGGCTTTGGTCTGATTACACAACGTGCAAGCGCAGACGCAATTATCCGGGGTTGTATGGCCGCCTTTAGCGCGAGGTAGTAAATGATCAATAGTATCCCCATAAGCGCCGCAGAAGTAACAGGTATAGCTATCTCTAGCTAGGATATAAGCGCGAAAATCCTTATTGCTATACAACCGCCTTATGGTTCGACGATTCACAACGATAGCGGCATGTTCCCTGACTAGCGTAACCGCAAGGGCTAGATCGATTTCCTGATGCCAGCGCCGTCCCTTATCGCTATGGCCACGCATTATGATCATCCCTTTAGCAGTGGGAATCAATTGGGTCGGATCTTCAGGATTTATCTTCGCACCTTGAGAAGGTGTATGTTTTCTTCGCTGCTCCAAACCACGTACGCGGCGGTTCGGATTGGATTGTCCTGAAGAAGCAGCGGCGGAAGATGGTTTCCCCTCTTTGGAGCGTTCCAATAGAGCCTGCTGATGGGTTTGGACCATATCAGGTTTTACCAGTAAGGGGTTTGCTGTGAGCTTTATATTTAGTGCTTCCCGTTGTTTACGACATTCACGGCAGGCACCACGGCGTGACTGCCCCTTGGAACGTTTGCCTGTACGTCTGCGAAACTCAGAGAGTGGCTTTTGTTTGTGGCAATAAGCACACTGTTTGGTAGATAGAAGGTCGGTATCATTCATAGGTATGTTAGGTGCAGCGCGTGTGTACGCATGTCCTGTCTCCTTGTTTTATAAGTTTCACACCATACTTTATGTCTTGAATTTCTCGCTTAAACACTTAGCGTCCTTATAAGGACGTCGGAGGCGTTCATGCTTAGGATTCGATGGCTTCTATTTATGAGATCGGTCAGGTGCAATATATTAGCTTCTAAACTTAGTATAACTTAAAGCGCTGTTGTTCACATCGTACGTAAAAAAATCAAAAACTCAGCGAAGTTTGTGATATGCATCTCGGTGAAATACAGGGAAAACTTGTAAAATATAAAAAGGGCAGATTCGTTTTCTAGATAGGGTTGCTCTAATTCTTATTTGGAAATGGGGAAGTGAAATGGAATTAACGAATGGAAGGCCGGGTACAGTAACATGGCTTTATATTCTTCTTATTTTTTTGGGGGTTGGAGCGTTAGGAGGGGGCGGTGCTCTTGTAATAGATCCAAGCGGGGATCTAATCAAAATGCCGACTTCTATGCTGGAAAGATCGCCATTCTCAGATTTTTTATTCCCGGGTATTCTGCTATTTATCGTATTTGGTTTACTGCCCCTCCTCGTTGTTTATGGTCTGATCAAGAGACCTCAGTGGCACTTGGTGGAATTATTAAATCCTTTTAAGAAATTATATAGCTTCTGGGCTATGTCTCTGTATATCGGGTTTGGGCAAATTATTTGGATAACGGTGCAGACGTACATGCTGAATAGTGTTGCAATTATACATTTGATCTATATGAGTCTAGGGCTGTTGATTCAGGCGGTTACACTACTCCCCTCTGTACAAAGTTACTTTTCGCTGGACGGCGGTACGGAAAGACGTTAAAATTGCAGTGAACATAAGGCATTTCATTTGTCAGGGCAAGGAGCGAGCCGATTTGACAACGATATACGATATTGCTAAAAGAACCGGTTACTCTCCAACAACGGTTTCTAAGGCGTTTAATAATTATTCCGATGTACGGGAGAAAACTCGTCAGGAAATATTCCGGGTTGCCCAAGAAATGGGATATTTGCCAAATTCACATGCCCGTACATTGACCACTAAGAAATCGTGGACCATCGGCGTGCTATTCGTAGAGAATACGGGATTTGGTATTCGCCATCCCTTTTTCAGCGCTGTGATCGAGAGCTTTAAGAAGGTTGCCGTGGAAAAGGGTTATGCCCTCATGTTTATCTCCAAAGATGTCGGCGGTAAGCAAAGTGGTTATTTAGAGAATTGCAGGATTCGTGGCGTAGACGGCGTTGTTGTCTTCTTGTCCGATTATGAGGATCCGTATTTCCGTGAACTGCTTGAGAGTGATATTCCTACGGTTATCGTGGATTTTGATACCTCTGAGACACATACGGTATGCTCAGACAATACAGTCGGGGCACAGCTGGCGGTGGAGTATCTAGCTTCATTGGGGCATCGCAAGATTGCTCATATTTCTGGTGGCACGAACACATTTCCAGGAAAAATGCGGGAGCTGGGATATATGTCCGCTATGAAGCAGCGAGGGTTTAAAGTACCCAAGACCTATGTTGTAAACGGAGCCTTTTATTCTCGGGAAAGCGGCTATAACGCGATGTTGGAGCTTCTTAAGCTCCCTGAACGTCCAACCGCGGTCTTTGCTTCAGGCGACTTATTAGCCTTAGGAGCTATTATGGCTGCTAAAGATAGTGGACTTTCCGTACCGATGGATATTTCAGTTATGGGTTATGATGACATCGATCTTGCCGAGTATGTCACACCTGCACTGACAACGGTGCGTCAGGATACAGAACTTCTTGGGAGCCGTGCGGCTGACATTCTTTTAGCTTCAATTGAAGGCAAAGTGTTAGATAAGGAAGCGATTATAGTTCCGGTGGAAGTGGTTGAACGGGAGTCTTGTTCACCTCCGATTAGCTGAATTTAGCTAGTATTAAAATCAGGATAAATCTTGACGAACTGAAAAGAGTCCTGCTAAAGTAAAGGACATCATAGCTTTTATTTTCCTAGTTAGTGGTATTTGATACATCTAATTTAGTGGGATGGAGCTATAATCGAATCATTGAAATAAAAATGCTCTTTCAATTGCTTTCGAAAGATCATTTTTTTTCGAAACAATCGAAACCGGTTTCGATTGTTTCGGTGGCTCATTGCTCCGAATCTATAACATCGGAAAATGATCCAGTAAAGGGCGTCGAAGACGTTTATGCTTGGTAAGAAAACAATTCAGAGGAGATGGATGAAATGGCAAAAGTTCAAACTGTGGTAACTGCAAAAGATACAGGGGAACGCTTAACTCCAAAAGATGCAATTGTTTTTAGCGCAAGAGTAGGATCTGGGTCTGCCGATGTGGAGCTTAAGCCAGAGCAGGAGTTTCAAAAGATGATTGGATTTGGCGGCGCTTTCACTGAAGCTGCAGCCTATACGTTATCACGCCTGAGCCCGGAGAAACGGGCAGAGGTTATTCATCGGTACTTCCACCCTGTAGAGGGATTAGGCTATAACATGGGGCGTGTTCATATTCATAGCTGTGATTTTGCCCTCGGAAATTATACGTATGTTGCTGATCATGATACAGAGCTAGCTACTTTTGATATCTCTCGTGATCATAAGTGGGTACTTCCGCTGATAAAAGACGCCATGGAAGTAAGAGGCGGCGCATTCACGATGCTGGCTTCTCCTTGGAGCCCTCCGGCATGGATGAAAACAAATGGTGAAATGAATAACGGTGGATCATTGAAGCCGGAATACGCAGAGGTTTGGGCACGCTACTATACGAAGTTCATTGAAGCTTACGGAAAAGAGGGAGTGCCAATTTGGGCGGTTTCCGTGCAGAATGAGCCGGCTGCCGTTCAAGTCTGGGATTCATGTATTTATAGTGCGGAAGAGGAACGGGATTTTGTTAAAAATTATCTTGGACCGGTGATGCATCAGACAGGCCATTCAGATGTGAACATCGTAATTTGGGATCATAACCGCGATATTATGGTCGAACGTGCTTCGGCAGTACTATCTGATCCTGACGCAGCAAAGTATGTGTGGGGGACCGGTATTCACTGGTACGGAGGCGAGGAGTTCGACAAGGTCGAAAAGGTACATGATTTATTTCCTGACAAGCATCTGTTGTTCACAGAAGGCTGCCAAGAGGGCGGCGTTAAGCTGGGGGAATGGTTTACTGGTGAACGTTACGGCAGAAACATGATTGGAGATCTAAATGCGTGGACAGAAGGATACCTGGATTGGAACCTGGTACTGGATGAGACGGGAGGTCCCAACCATGTAGGCAATCTCTGCGATGCACCGATCATTGCAGATACGACAACAGATGAAGTGCACTATAACAGCTCTTATTATTACATTGGGCATTTCAGTAAATTCATTGCGCCAGGTGCAGTACGGATCGGATTTACGTCTGAAGCAGAAGGCATCTTAACCACAGCATTCCGTAATCCTGACGGAAGCATTGCTGTTGTACTGATGAATGAAAGCGAAGAAGTACACAATGTAACGTTAGGTCTAGGCGAAGAGATTGCGAGCTGCGAGCTAGCGCCGCATTCCATCGTAACGCATTTGATTTCATAAATAATCTACAACCTAGGAGGTCATAAGTGTGAGCAACTATTATTTCGAATCAGGTACATTTGTAATGGAGCAATTTGACGAGGGAAAGCCTTTTTCCAGTTTCCTGCCGGGTCTTGCCGGACTGAAGGGAATTCCGATGTGGACTTTTTATGTGAACCGCGGTCAGGCCATTTGCAGCTTCGGGGTACGCGATAAGAACTCGCCGATCATGGAATTCTCACCCGCAAATATCTCTTATAAGAACGTGGGGACGACCGGGTTCAGAACCTTT
Source organism: Paenibacillus sp. RS8 (assembly GCF_041956825.1). Lineage (NCBI taxonomy): Bacteria > Bacillati > Bacillota > Bacilli > Caryophanales > Paenibacillaceae > Paenibacillus > Paenibacillus sp. RS8. The sequence continues at coordinate 2,061,735 of NZ_CP168131.1, forward strand.
ATCAAGATTAAAGGGGAGCAAGAGATTTATGAGCCGTTTCAATCGGCACGTCCAGATCCTGCTGCCAAGCGGATCATGACGATTTTGCCTAATGGGCTTACCATTGAAGAAAGCCATGCCGGGCATGGTCTGAAGACGACTGTACACTATTTCAATCTGCCGAATGACGATTATGCGGCATTGGTACGTCGGGTAGAGATTGAGAACATCGGTGGCAAAGAGATCGAGTTAGAACTGATGGATGGTCTGCCAGAAATCCTGCCTTACGGTGTGGAGAATAGTGGATACAAGGAAATAGGTAATCTGCTGCGCAGCTGGATGGATGTATACAACTTAGAGAATGGCATTCCGTTCTATAAGCTGCGTTCCAGCACTAATGATAGTGCGCAGGTTAGTGAAATCACCAATGGACATTTCTATCTGTCCTTTACGGGAGAAGGAGAAAAAGTCTCGCCAATTGTCGATTTTGAGCTAGTCTTTGGTGGCAACACCTCGCTAACGTACCCAGACCGCTTTGCGGGATTAACCCTTGCCGAACTGGGCGAGCTTCCGCAATACCCGGTTAACAAGGTTCCGTGCGGTTTTAGCGGAGTGGCAAGACGTTTAGCACCAGGTAGCAATCTGATCCTGAATACACTGGTTGGACATGTAAATGACATCGACAAAATCAATAAGAAGGCAGAGCAGTTATGCCGCGATGAATATATCATGTCTAAATCTCAAGAGGCCGCAGGACTAACGGAAGAATTAACGGAAGACATTGCCACTCACACTTCATCGGCTGTGTTTGATGCGTATTGCCGTCAATCCTATCTCGATAACTTCCTGCGCGGAGGCTATCCTTTTGTCTTCGACAATGGTGGAGATGGCTTTGTAGTTCACTTATACTCGCGTAAGCATGGTGACTTGGAGCGTGACTACAACTTCTTCTCTCTCGCCCCAGAATATTATTCACAGGGGAACGGAAACTTCCGTGATATGAATCAGAATCGGCGGAACGATGTGTTTTTTAATCCGAAGGTGGGCAGCTTCAACATCAAAATGTTCTATAGCTTGATACAAGCGGACGGTTACAACCCGCTGAGCGTACAAGGAACAACCTTTGAAGTGAAACCGGATAGTAAGACGCAAGCTGTGAAGTGGATCGAGGAGGCTGCGGCAGATCATCAAGCTGAGCTTGTAAAGCTGTGCAGCACTCGGTTCACACCTGGTAGTTTAGTGAACTATATTGCAGATCATAACGTTACCCTGAAGGTAAGCGAACAACAATTTCTGTCGGGGCTACTAGCCTTGTCGCAACAAAACATTGAGGCTGCTTTTGGTGAAGGCTTCTGGTCGGATCACTGGACATATAATATGGATCTGGTAGTTGGTTATTTGGATATCTTCCCTGACAAAAAGCAGGAGCTTCTGTTTGGGGATAACACCTATGCGTTCTATGACAGCCCGGCGTATGTGCTGCCACGAAGTGAGAAATATGTAATCAGTGATGGAAAGGCTCGGCAATATGGTGCACTTCTTGAGGATGAGGAGAAGCTGCACAAGCTGAAATGGAAAGCTGGAGATACCCATTGGCTGCGTACCGAAGGTGGACACGGTGCCATTTACCACACCAATCTGTTCGTGAAGATGCTGTCTCTTGCCTTGAATAAATTCGCTACACTTGACCCTTACGGTATGGGGATAGAGATGGAAGGCAATAAGCCGGGCTGGAACGATGCTATGAATGGACTGCCGGGATTGTTCGGCTCCGGAATGAGTGAGACTTTTGAGCTGAAACGTACCGTAGTCTTTTTGCTAGAGGCTCTGAAAGGCAAAGAGAACGTCCAAGGCGCTGTAGACTTGCCAGAAGAAATTGCACAGCTGCTTGAAGAGGTACATCGTGCGGTAACGGCTGTCCTAGCAGGAGATTTGGAACAATTCAATTATTGGGACATTGTAGCTTCAGCGCGTGAGGCTTATAGAGCACGTATTCGTTTCGGTATTACTGGGGCTGAGTCTGCAGTAGCCTTAGAATACATTCGTGAAGCCCTCTCCAAATTCTTAGTTAAAATCGACGAGGGGATCAACAAGGCGGTAGAACTCGGTAACGGACTTACCCCAACCTATTTCCGCTTTGAGGCGAAGAAATTCCAGCAGGTAACAGATGCTGAAGGTCAACCGGTACTTAGCGGATACGGTCTGCCAAAAGCTGTAGTGGAGGAGTTTGAGGTATATGCTTTGCCATACTTCCTTGAGGGACCTACTCGCTGGTTGAAGACGTTGAAAGATCCGGTGCAAGTCAAAGAAATCTACAATTTGATTAAGCAAACGGAGCTGTATGATCCGACTACGTCTATGTACCAAACCTCGGTTAGCCTAGAGGGAGAGTCTCATGAGATCGGGCGAATGAGAGCCTTCACACCAGGCTGGCTAGAGCGGGAGTCTAACTTCCTGCATATGTCCTACAAGTATTTGCTTGAGCTGCTGAAGGGCGGTCTATATGAGGAATTCTACGGCGAGCTGAAGACGTCGCTGGTGCCGTTCCTTGATCCTGCGGTTTATGGACGCAGTACACTGGAGAACTCATCTTTTATCGCAACTGGAGGGAATCCTGATCCCAATAACCACGGTAGAGGGTTCGTAGCAAGACTAAGTGGATCGACCGCTGAATTCCTCAGTATGTGGAGAACGATGATGGCCGGAAGCCATATTTTCAGAGTAGAAGATGGACAGCTTACGTTATCTTTGGGTCCGGTTCTACCGGGCTGGCTATTTGATGAACAAGGCAATCTTTCTTTCACATTCCTTGGTGGTACGGAAGTAACGTATTCGAACCCGCAACGTGAGAATACGTTTGGTGAGAAGAAGGCTGTTATTCAGAGCATGACGCTCGTCTATCACGATGGTACGGTGGCTGAAATTTCTGGAGCACTCGTTCGTGGGGAAGAGGCAGAGGCTCTGCGGCGTGGTGAGATCAAGCAAATTCGAGCAATAATGGCATAGAAAATAAGGGAGGGCCTAGGCCCTCCCTTATTTTTTTCTCCAAATATAAGAAAGTCTTTGAAGGACGCCGAAGGTGTTTTAGCTTGAACCCGAAAAATGGAACCTATAACCCGAAATTCAAAGCCTTACGGAGACAGGCAAAAGCAAATACAATAAATACATAGATATTGTAAGCGCTTCAGAAAAAGAAAAAGATATGTAGCCTGGAGGTCCAAAGGATGGAGAACAAAAAAAGCGTGGAAGTAAGTCCAGCGATGAATCCGTTAATTCCTGGCAATTTCGAAACCGGTAAAGTAAATCGTAACTCGCTGTGGAGGAGATTTGTAGCCCAGCGTCATTTACAGACCATGGCCCTACTAGGCGTAGCCTGGATGATCATCTTCAACTACATTCCAATGTATGGAGTTATTATTGCCTTCAAAGAGTTCAATATCGTAAAATCAATTTCCGAAGCTCCATGGGTAGGACTAGCTCATTTCAAAGAATTCCTACAAGATGAAAGCTTGGTTGACGTTATTAGGAATACGTTAGGCATTAGCTTAATTAAGCTCTTCATCGGGTTTCCACTGCCGATTATATTCGCACTATTCTTGAACGAGGTTCGTTCGGTGAGATTCAAAAAGTGGATTCAGACGATTTCGTATTTACCTCACTTTCTCTCATGGGTTGTACTTGGCGGTATTCTAGCGACATGGCTAGCGGATATAGGAATTATCAATAACATCTTGTTAGCGCTAAATATCATTGATCAGCCAATTACCTATTTGGCCGAACCTAGCTACTTCTGGACGATTGTTATTTCCTCTGATATCTGGAAGGAACTTGGATGGTCAGCGATTATATATCTGGCAGCAATCTCTGGTGTATCTCCTGAAATGTATGAGGCGGCTACGATTGATGGTGCCGGAAGATTCCAGAAGATGTGGTTTGTTACGCTGCCGGCCATTAAATCGACGATCAGTATTCTCTTCATTCTTGCAGTCAGTGGTGTACTAAGCTCCAACTTCGATCAGATCTTGGTGCTACGTAACTCGTTGAATGATAGTGCAAGTAATGTAATCGATTATTATGTGTACTACACAGGGATTCTCTCAGGCCGCTTCTCCTATTCGGCTGCGGTTGGACTATTAAAATCGATTATTGCTCTAATCTTGCTGCTGATAGCTAACCAAGTGTCTAAAAAAATCAACGATACATCATTGTTCTAGGATAAGGAGGACCTACACATGTTTGCTCTCAATCGCAAAACGAAGGGCGAGGCCCTATTCGATATCGTCAACAATATCATTATGCTGTGTATTTGCTTCATAACGCTTTATCCGATCTGGTACGTACTCGTCAATGCCTTTAATGAAGGTACGGACGCTATGCGAGGTGGTATATACTGGTGGCCGCGGGTGTTCAGTCTAGGAAACTTCAAGGCAGTGTTCGACAGCCCTGGCATTATGCAGGCGATGTGGATCACCGTTGCCAAAACAGTGATCGGTACAGTCCTGCATGTATTTTTCACAGCGATGGTAGCCTATGCATTTTCTCGTAAAGGCTTGATTGGCGGAAAGTTTTACATGCTTATGGGTACAGTTACGCTCTTCTTCGCGGGAGGGTTGATCCCGAGCTTCTTGCTTATCAAAGACCTTCAGTTACTAGATAATTTCTTAGTGTATATCATTCCTGCGATGTTTAGCTTCTTTGATCTTATTATCTTCATGACCTTCTTCCGAGAGATCCCTGAAGGATTGGAGGAAGCGGCCCGGATTGATGGGGCTAATGATTGGTCCATCTTCCTACGAATTGTGCTTCCAGTGTCTATGCCTGTTATTGCGACCATTGCGCTGTTCCACGGCGTGTTCCAATGGAATGATTATTTTACAGGCATGATCTATATCAATAATACAGAGCTACAGCCCATTCAGACGTATCTGTTCCGCGTTGTAGCACAATCTAGCTCGACGCAAATGATGGTTGCTGCACAAGGTAGCGGTATGACAAGAAGCGTAACATCACAGTCTATTAAGCTGGCGACGATGGTGGTCACCACACTTCCTATCGTGTTCGTATATCCTTTCTTACAACGCTACTTTGTTAAAGGCATGATGATCGGCTCCATTAAGGGCTGATCCTTAGTAAAGGTAACTCCTCCAGCAGCTCATCTCTATGAGCTCTGGGGTTGAGCTTATAATTAACAATCATAGAAAAGGGGTAAAGAATATGGGTATGAAACGCAAACCGAGAACAGCGATGGCTCTACTTCTGGCAGCGGTTATGGCCTTGTCAGCTGCAGGCTGTTCCAGTGGAAATAACGCTAAAGGAAATTCGGATGGCACTAAAGAAACGAACACGGGGGCGACGGATACACCTGCTGCTACATTGTCTGCTGATGAACCAGGTTGGAAGATTGACACTTCACCGATTACGTTTGACTGGTATCTGAACTTCTCTTGGTTCCCCAACAAATGGGGCGTGGACCCAACTTCCCAATATGTAACTAAGAAAACCGGCGTTGATATTAATTTCATCGTTCCGGCTGGTAACGAGAATGAGAAGCTGAACACACTGATTGCCTCTGGTAAATTGCCAGATTTCATTACATTGGGCTTCTATGAAGATGCGATAAAGAAAATTATCGAAGGTGATCTTGCACTACCACTGAACGAGCTTGCTGATCAATATGATCCTTATTTCTACAAAGTATCCGATAAAGATAAGCTGAATTGGTACACTCAAGAAGATGGTAATGTGTACGGCTACCCGAACTCTTCTTCCTCTCCTGCCGACTATGAGAAATATGGAGAGAACTACGTATCCAACCAAGTATTCGCGGTACGTAAGGATATGTATGAAGCGATTGGCAGTCCTGATATGCGCACACCAGAAGGATTCTTGAATGCGCTTAAGTTAGCGAAAGAGAAATTTCCTGACGTAAATGGACAACCGCTAATCCCGCTTGGTCTGCATGAGTTTGGTGTAAACGGTAATGATTCTCTGGAAGGTTATCTTCAGAACTTCCTGGCGATTCCTAGAGAAAAAGATGGTCAGGTATATGCCCGTGAGACAGATCCTGAATATATCCGCTGGATGAAGACGCTTCGTCAAGCGAATCAGGATGGACTGCTTGCTAAAGATATCTTTATCGATAAACGTCCACAAATGGAAGAGAAGATCGCTCAAGGCCGTTATTTCGCGATGCTCTATCAACGTACAGACTTTGCAGCGCAACTAGGTACGATTTACCAACAAGATCCTAGCAAAACTTATATTGCTATTGATGGTCCTTCGAATACGAACTTGGATCAACCGACCCTTGACGGACCTGCGATCGCAGGCTGGACAGTGACGCTGATCTCCAAAGATGTGAAGGATAAAGCTCGCGCTATCCGCTTCCTAAGCTACTTGAACAGTGAAGAAGGTAATAAAGACTTGTTCCTCGGTGAAAAGGGTGTCAGCTACGAAACGATTGATGGCAAAGACCAATTTAAGCCTGAAGTGTTTGATCTAATGAATAAGGATCGTTCGGCATTTGATAAGCAATACGGATCTTCGTTCACCTACTGGATGATGCAGAACACGAATATCACGGATCAATGGGCACCTAAATCAGTAGAACCTTTTAAACAATTGGAAGATTGGACGAGAGGAAAAGCGACTAGTACTTCAACATTCCAACAGATTGATCCTACAGGTAACTCCCCTGAAGGCATCATTGCTACAAAGCTGAAAGAACTGCGTGGGAAGACGATTCCTAAGCTGCTTATGGCTTCTTCAGATGCTGAGTTCGATAAAATATGGACTGAGTATTTAGCGAAACAAAAGGATATAGGTGTAGATAAATTCCAAGCCTATCAACAGAAAAAGTATGAAGAGAACAAAGTGAAGCTCGCCCAATAAAATATAACCCAGAAGCCCGCTGATTGCGGGTTTTTGGGTTATTTTCAAACAAGAATAAGGTATAGTTGTTAAGTAAGTTAAGTATGTTAAGTATTCACGATATTAGCGAGGTGAACGTTGAAGAAGTGAAGAGGGAGAATTTGCGTGAGCGCAGCAGAGAAATATGGAATTCCTTCTTGTATTGGTGGGGGCGAAGGTCGCTGCAGAGTCGTTTGATTGCTGCCTATGTTTTTATTATTATAGGTCCGTGCTTGTTGGTGTCCGTCTATTTTTATGAGTCTATCAACAATACCTATTTCCGAGATGCTGTTGAGAAAAATGAATATTTGCTGCAAATGGAAAAATTGCATATCCACAATCAAATTGAAGCGATGGAGCGGGCAGCACAGATGGCGTATTCTGACTCGGATGTTAAAGACTTTCTTGCGAATGAGACTGAGCCGATGCTTGAAGATTTGGTTGATTTTAATACAAATGCTTATGTGAATATGACACGTATTCAATTTAATAATCCGAATATTGAGCATTTACGGCTGTATTCGAAAAGTAAAACGATGCATGAAATTTGGCCGATTTTATTTCGTGAAGAGCGAGTCTCTTCCGAGCCCTGGTACCAGAAAGCACAGCAGTTGGAGGGACAGGAGTACTGGTCTTTTCAAAGGAGTGATCCGGATCTGATGCAGAGATACTTGGGTGCACCGACTGAGAGTTTGCCGAAGGTTTCTTTACTACGTGAGATGAGTCGTCCTGCTGGCAACCATATTGGGATGGTTCAAGTAGATATGATGTTGAACCGCTTTACGCCAAAGACATATACCGATGTACGGGATAACCAGACACAAATGTTCCTTGTAGATGGTGAGCTCCAGCTATTTACTCGTCCGGATCAGTCTTTTCTTCAGGATAACGAGGAGATGGCCAGTGTTATTACTGAACGATACAAGAACTTCAGGGCTACTGGTGAATGGGATAGCAGTTATTCAGCCAACGGTAAATCTTATTTACTTATTAACACACCGCTGGAACGCATTGATGCTTATCTGTTAAATGTGGTCTCAACGGAGGGTGTTTTGAAGGATATCTCCCGTACACGCAACTTTATTATTGGAGCTAACATCGGATTTATTATTTTACTCACGTTGATCGCTTATGTGATGAATGCCTTTATTCTAAAAAATCTGCGCAGATTGACCGAAACGATGAAAAGCGTGCGCAGAGGTGAAGCCTATAGTGGAATTACGATTCGGGGTGGGGGAGAAGTCGGTGAGCTTGCCCATCATTTCTCTAAGCTAATGAATACAATTAATACGTTGGTCGCTCAGGCTGTGAGTAAGCAGGCATTGTCCAAAGAGGCTGAGCTGCGTACGCTGCATAATCAAATAGATGCACATTTTTTGTATAACACACTTGAAAATATTAAAATGCTTGCTGAAATTGAAAATCAACGAACGATATCAGACGCACTAACTTCGCTCGGTGGAATGATGCGTTATAATTTCAAATGGTCTGGGGAGTATGTGAAGCTTCGCGATGAAGTCCGCCATATTGAGAATTACATTGAAGTAATGAATATTCGTTTTGAGTACCCGGTTAAGCTTGTACTTCATATTGAACCTCGATATTTGGAGCTGGAGGTGCTGAAAATGTCACTGCAGCCTATTGTAGAGAACAGTGTTAAGCATGCTTGGAACGGTGAGAAAGAGAATTTAGAGGACCCGAACATTCATATTCATATTTCGGAAACGGAAGGTGATATTTCCATAGAGCTTCGTGATAATGGTATCGGTCTTACCCCAGAACGTCTAGTTGCTTTAAACGAGGCGATATATGCTAAGGATGAATGTTGTGACAGCTCTTGTGAACAGAAGAAGGATGTAAACCGAAGAGCAGGTGGCATAGGGCTACGGAATGTACACCAGCGTCTGCAAATCTTTTATGGCGAAGAATACGGGCTTGTAGTACAGAGCGAGGCAGGAAGTTGGACGATGGTACGTCTGACCTTGCCGAAAGTTCTTTTGACGGGAGAAAAACAACCATGAAGAAATTACTGATCGTTGATGATGAGAAAAATATCCGTGTAGGTCTGAAGATCATGATTGAAAGGGAATTTCCGTCCGCATATACGATCATAATGGCGAGCAACGGCGCAGAGGCGCTCGAGGTATTTAAGACAGACGGTGCAGATATTATTATTACGGATATTCGTATGCCGGTGATGGACGGAATTATGCTTTTGGAGCAGTTATCTGTAGAAGTTGGGAGCGAGAAAAGACCAGCAGTGGTAATCCTAAGTGGGTATGATGATTTCGAATATGCTAAATGTGCTATACGTTATCGTGTGAAGGATTATCTACTTAAGCCGATTCGCCGAGATGAGCTGTTCGAAATCTTGAAGCATATCCATAAGGAACTGGAAGAACAGGAGTTCAGTGTCAAGAAAATAGAGCGGGAAACAGAACAGTTTCGTAAAGAGCTACGCTCCAGCCGTTTGCGGGGACTGCTGCAGCAGCAGGAGGTTCAATTGGAGTCCGAGCAGCAAGCGGAGCTAGAGGGGTTGGAGGTTCCTTTTATAGTAGGTGTGCTGAATTACTACTATAATGATGGTACACGGATGAAATCTGCAGAAGTTCAGGGGCTCATCGAACGTTTGATGGGGCCGATTGAGAAGTGTTTTTTGGAAATTATAACGGACTGGGATGGCAGATTAGTCTTGATCGGGACTAGTACTCAGAGCTTTATGGAGCTGTCCCGTCAAGCTGGTGCTAGAGAAATAAACGGTTTATCAATCGGAATCAGCAGTGAGGGAAAAAGTCTCGAAGTACTTCGTTCTTGTTATAAGGAAGCGTGCCGGGCATTGCAGTATACTTTTTTATATCCGCAAGAAAATCTTTTGGATTATGAGGGTGTCAGTCAAGAACGACGTAATTTTCCTTTGCCGAAGGAGGAGCTTCGGAAGCTGCTTAATATGCTTGGAACCGAACGTGAGAAGGAAATAAAGTACCTGCTGTCCGTTATTTTTCAGACTGAGCATTTGAAGGAACTGGACTTGTCTTATCTTGAGAACGTGGGTCAGAGTATCAATGAGCAGGTGCTGGATGAAGTATTTCGGGTATATGGCGAAGCCTCTGTGGAGGTGCTAAAGCTATATCGTACGGTTGGTAATATGTATAATTATCGTCATTTCCATGATTATTATCGAGCGCTTGAGAATTTGCTCCTGAGTGTGAATGATTACATCTTAGGGGTACGGTCTGCTCATACGGAGCATGCTGATATGGAGGAAGCGCTGAATTATATTGAAACGAACTATGCTCGTCCACTAAATATGGCTATGGTTAGTAATCATGTGTCTTTGAATTATTCTTATTTTAGCGAAGCCTTCAAGGCATATACCGGTGAGAATTTTGTCATTTATTTAAAAAAGGTTCGTATCCGTCATGCAAAAGCACTGCTAGCGAAGGGATGTAGCAAGCTTGCCGAAGTCTCGGAAAAAGTAGGCTTTGAGAACAGTAAGCAATTTGCCCGTGTATTCAAAGAGTTGGAAGGGATCTCTCCAGGGGATTATAGAGCCAAAATACTGTCTGAAGATTTGTCGTAAATGACAGGACAAGTAGCTATAGTATATATCATTGCTGCGCTTGTAACCGTAGTGAATATTATGGGTGTCGTTAGAAGTGATCCTCCTATATAATGGCTGTGAGAAGCTTTGCTAGAATTAGCAACATGAGAGTTTGGAGGAATGAAGGGTGGAAGAAATTCAAGGGAATTTGATTACAGTTCAGACGCTGGCAGAGGATTTTCGGAGACTGGGTGTTCAGGCGGGGATGACGATTCTACTGCATTCGTCCTTCAAATCGCTAGGCCAATGGGTGGCAGGTGGGCCGGTTGCCGTTATTTTGGCGCTGGAGGAGGTTCTCGGAGAATCAGGCACACTTGTGATGCCGACTCATTCCAGCGATCTGACAGACCCTGCTGGCTGGAGTAACCCGCCGGTACCCGAGTCATGGTGGCAGACTATCCGGGAGCAGATGCCTGCTTATGATCCAGACCTGACTCCGCTGAGAGGGATGGGGATTATTCCAGACTCTTTTCGTAGACAAAAAGGGGTGAAGCGCAGCGATCATCCGATTCATTCATTTGCGGCTTGGGGCAAGCATAGAGATGAGATTGTATATGGTCACACCCTCGAATACGGTTTGGGGGAAGATTCTCCACTAGCTCGTATTTATGATCTGGGTGGAAGTGTGCTGCTGCTAGGTGTAGGAAATCTAAACAATACTTCATTACATCTTGCTGAATGCCGAGCCTTGTATGAAGGAAAGAAGGAAGTCATTGGCGGGGCACCCATGATGGTGGATGGTCATAGGCAGTGGGTGGAATTCAAGGAGCTAGATTGGAACTCTGACGATTTCGTTGTACTGGCTGAGCAATTCGGACAAGAGGCAGGGCTCATTACATATGGTCATATCGCCTCAGCTACAGCTCAACTGATTCCGCAACGTGAAATCGTTGACTTTGCAGTGAACTGGATGGAGCGAAACAGGAAGTAGACTATCTCTGGTTTTGGGAGTAGGAGGAGAAGCGGCGGATGAGTACTACAACGATATATTTAACGCGTCATGGGCAGACGGAATGGAATGTGCAGAATCGTATGCAAGGTCATATGGATTCTGCCCTCACGACACTTGGCGTACAACAGGCGGAATGGTTGAGCCGGGGAATGCAGGCTATAGATCTGGATATCATTTATGCAAGCTCCAGCGCAAGAGCACTGCGTACAGCTGAGATTATACGTGGAGAGCGGGATGTTCCGCTGAAGATTTCCGATGCATTCAAAGAAATTGGCATGGGCGTATGGGAAGGTAGAGATTCTGCTGAACTGGCGGCTCAGTATTCGGACCAGCATCGTTATTTCTGGAAGGATCCCGACCAGTTTAAAGTGGAGGGCAGCGAGACCTTCGCAGAGGTGCAGACAAGAGCGCTAGAGAAGCTTCAGGAAATTCTCAAGGCTCATCAGGGTGAGGCGATTCTTATCGTAACGCATACGGTAGTGATCAAGCTCTTGATGGCTTATTTCGAGCGCAGAGAGTTGCCTAAGCTGTGGGATCTGCCTTACATATATCCAACCTGCTTATCCAGAATTGATTTTACGGATGGCGTGCCGGAGATCCTGTTGCATGGGGATACAAGTCATTATGAAGAGAATGAGACGGGGATGGAAAGTTAGGATAAATAGTTTTTTTGAAAAAAAGACGATCTCTTAGTGCCTGCTGCACTTAGAAAATCGTCTTTTTGTGCTATTTATTCATCGCTTGATGTGGAAACTCTAGTTGCTCTAATCCATCCATATATTTGCGCAGCGCCTGAGGGATGTAGATAGAACCATCCTCTTGCTGGTGATTCTCCAGCAGCGGGATTAGAATTCTTGGTGTAGCCACTGCGGTGTTATTTAAGGTATGGCAGTATTGTAAGCGACCGTCTGCATCACGATAACGGATGCCCGAACGGCGAGCTTGGAAATCGAGTAGATTAGAAGCCGAATGGGTCTCACCGTATGCGCCTCTGCTAGGCATCCATGTCTCGATGTCATATTGCTTATGTGTCTTCAGGGACATATCTCCTGTGCAGACGGCCATGACCCGATAGGGGAGCTCTAAGAGCTGGAGAATATGCTCAGCATTCGCGAGGATTTCGTGAAGCATATGGTCCGACTCACCTTCATCATTACGGCATAATACGACTTGTTCGATCTTCGAGAACTGATGAACACGGTACAGACCACGAACATCTCGCCCGGCTGATCCAACTTCACGGCGGAAGCAGGTCGACATTCCAGCAAGTCGCATGGGTGTGTCTAGTTCCACAATCTCGTCGCTGTAGAGCGAAACTAGCGACACTTCCGATGTGCCCACCAGCCAGCGGTTATCTCCGCTTAGCTCGTATGTCTGATCCATCCCTCCAGGGAAGAAACCCGTGCGTTCCAGCGCTTCCGGACGGACAATCACGGGAACATCCATCACAGTAAATCCGCGTGCAGTGAGAACATCTAGAGCCAGTCTCTGTACAGCGAGATGTAGCCTTAGGCCTGCTCCTTTAAGTACATAGCTGCGAGGCCCACCGGCTTTGACGCCACGGGGGATATCAATGATATCGTGTAGCTCGCCTAACTCCACATGATCACGAGGCGTAAAGGCGAATTCCGGCACAGCTCCATTCAGCCGCAGTTCTACGTTATCTTGATCATCGTGACCGATGGGTGTGTCCTGCGACACTGGATTCGGTGCGAGCAGCATGAGCTCTCTACAGCGGCTTTCAGCCTCGTTCAGATCTGCTTCCAGCAGGTTTAGCCGATGATTGAGTTCTCGTACCTGTGCCTTGACGATCTCTCCAGCAGGGCGGTCACCCTTACGTAGTAATTGTTCAACCTTTTTAGTTAGCCCATTACGTTCGGCTCTCATTTGTTCGGTTTCTTGACGCAGGCCCCGGCGCTTTTCATCCCAATCCAGCAATTCATCCAGTGGGAAGTCGACTCTTTTCCAGGTGGCAGTGTTTCTTACAAGTTCTTGATTATCCTTAATCCAGTTCATTTCCAGCATATCGCTCGCTCCTTTTTGTTTAAAAGATAAGAAAGTATAAGGTTCACACTTCACTTTATCCTTCTAATTCTCGCATAAACACTTACCGTCCTTATAAGGACGCTGAAGGTATTTAAGCTTGAAAAAACGCAAAAAACGCCCTCATCCATGGGACGAGGAGCGTCAGCTCGCGGTGCCACCCAGGTTGATCGAATCTTCTTAACAACAGAAAAGGATTCGACCCTCTTTGGTCTTCGCGGTAACGGGCGAAACCCGGTGAACTTAGGGAGTCAGTATAGGCTCCGGTCGCAGACGCCTCACGGTTGGATGCCGGTCATTGGCCTGATTTTTGGATTTAATATTGTTGCTTAGTATATCGTAAGAGTGGGATGAGCGCAAGCGTTTATAGTTTGACAATAATATCTAATCTGCGATAGGATTAGTATTAATTTAAAGTATTCCTGTCGGGATAAATATTTGCAGTGTAAGCTGCTTAAATGGGATGGAAGAGGTGGAGAAGTGGCTAAAATTGTTGTGATTAACGGAACGCCTTCCCTGGTATCGCGCATAAATGCAGTTATAGAGTATGCGGAGGCAAGCTTAACCGATCAGGGCTTTGAGGTTGAGCGTATTAACGTAGCCGAGCTACCAGCGGAAGATTTGATTCATACCAAGTTTGAGAGCGATTCTATCGTCAAAGCGAATGGCCTTGTAGCCGAAGCGGACGCGGTAATCGTGGTTAGCCCGGTTTATAAAGCCTCCTATACAGGTGTGCTGAAGACCTTCTTGGATCTAGTTCCACAAAAGGGGTTGGCCGGCAAAATCGTACTCCCGCTCTTCATGGGCGGCAGTCTTGCACATCTTCTTACGATTGATTATGCGTTGAAGCCTGTGTTGTCTGTACTCGGCGCACGCTATATTCTCGGTGGTGTGTATGCTGTGGATTCTCAGGTGGTTCGTAATGATCACGGAGTGGTAGAGCTTGCTGAGGAGCTGAAGCTGCGTCTGAATGATGCGCTAGCTGAGCTGGCAGAAGAAACTACACATCGAGTAGAGCGCAAGGTGTAGACTACGCAGCGGAGATTCTGCTTCGGATGGATTCATATCAAATATATTAGCGTCTCATTCATACCTGATACAAGGGGTGAAGGGACGCTTTTTGCTATAGCAAAGAGGCCATCTCACTGTGAAAGTAGAGAATGGCCTCTTTTTTTATATAGGGTTCGTTATAATCCGGTCTTACAAATCGTCGAATCCGTTATCGTCGCCAACCTTACCGTAGTTACGGGATTTAGCTTCGAAGAAGTCGGTTTTGGTGGCATTAAGAGCATCATCGGAGAAAGGCTTGATCCAAGGCATGCAGTTTACGTCAACGCCTTGGTAAGCTTTTTCCATACCCATCAAGGTTAAGCGTTTGTTCGCTGTATATTTGATGTAGTCGCTAAGCTCGTTAAGATCAATACCGCGGACATTAGTGAGGGTATAGTAAGCCCAGTTGGTTTCGAGCTCTACCGCGCGGTCGATCGTACGGTACACGTAATCCATGTTCTCCTTAGTGTTCAACTCAGGGAAATCTACAAGCAGCTGTTTAAATACTTCTGCGAAGAAGTAGCAGTGCTGATTCTCGTCACGTTGGATATAAGAGATCATTTGGCTGGTTGCCATCATCTTCTGGTCACGGGCCAGATTGTAGAAGAAGGCGAAGGTGCTGTAGAAGAAAATTCCTTCTAGGATGAGATCCGCTACCAGCGCATGGAAAAAGGTTTGTTTTGATGGATTATCACGGAACTCTTGATAAATATCGGAGATAAACTGATTACGCTCCAGTAGAACCGGATCCTTCTTCCAATATTCAAAAATCTCTTTCTGTTCACTATCCGACACAATAGAGGATAGAACATAGGAATAGGATTGGTTATGCACTACTTCCTGTTGTCCAATAATGGCAGAGATAGCTTCTAGTGAGGAGTCGGTAAAATAACGCTTCACGTCGCCGACGAACATCGTCTGCATCGAATCTAGCACGGCGAGCAGGGAGATATTAATCTTAAATACGCGTTGCTCTTCCGCATCCAGCATTGGGAATTGTTGCGCATCTTTGGACATTGGGATTTCATCCGCGATCCAGTGATTAAGCAGCAGTACCTTGTAGAGCTTGTACATATGCGGCATGCGGATATCGTTCCAGTTCAGAATGCCTGAGCATTCACCGTCGATGATGCGTGTGGACTGGTTAGGTGCTTCAGTATTAAAAATCTTTTGTAGTTGCATTTATTTTCCCTCCATTTTTTTGCGCGGGTAATCTTTCTTTGGTGTCTTGTTCATAGAAAGACGGTGATGGAGTAACGGAGAGGAAGTTTGGAGCTGTAGGAGCGTCAGCGACCGCCTTTGTCATCGGATGTCATCCGCTAATAGCGGTAAAGATCAAGACATCTGATGACAACAGCGGCCGGAAGCCCAAACATTCCTCGCAGTTACGAAATTCATCATCGTTTTTCTATTCAGGGCACTAAGATAATTAGCTAGCGCAAGAATCACACTCTTCTATTGTCAAAGCACGGCTACGCACATAATAAGTTGATTTCAATCCGCCCTTCCAGGCGTTTAGATGCAGTTCAAGGAACTCAGTAGCCTTGATGTCAGGACGAACATACAGGTTGAAGCTTTGACCTTGATCGACGTGACGCTGACGAGCAGAAGCCATGCGGATCGACCAGTTTTGGTCAATTGTGAAAGCTGTTTTATAGTACCAGATTGTCTTGTCGGACAGATCCGGTGCTGGGTTAGCGATCTTGTAAGTTGTTTTCTCTTCATAGGAAAGCAATTCATACAAAGGATCAATGCTGGCTGTGGAGCCGGCAATAATCGATGTGGAGCCGTTCGGTGCAATCGCGAACATCCATGCGTTACGAACACCGTCTTTAGCCACTTCTTCTTGCAGCTCGCGCCATTGTTCAGTGGTTACATATTTACCTTCTTGTTCACCGCTAACGTAGCCACGTGAAGTAAAGTATGTACCTGTCTCCCAATCGGAACCAGCGAACTTCGGATAACGGCCTTTTTCACGGGCAAGCTCCATGCTCGAACGTACCAACAGGTAGTTGATGTGTTCATACAAATGGTTGTTATATTCTACGGCTTCATCAGATTCCCAACGAATGCCCTTGAGTGCCAATAGGTGATGCAAGCCGAATGTGCCGAGACCCACTGCGCGGTACTGGCTGTTCGTGTATTGTGCTTGCAGAACTTCAATATTATTAATGTCAATTACGTTGTCCAACATACGTACTTGGATAGGTACAAGTCTTTCCAGCACACCAGCTGGAATCGCACGTGCCAAGTGAATCGAATTCAGGTTACAGACTACGAAATCGCCAGGAATTTTGGAGATAACAATCCGGGTCTTGCCATCTTTGGTTACTAACTCTTCCTGTTCAATAACGGTAGCGGATTGATTCTGCATAATTTCTGTGCACAGGTTGGAAGAGAAGACCATACCTTGGTGACGGTTCGGGTTCGTCCGGTTAACCGTATCACGGTAGAACATATATGGAGTACCTGTTTCAAGCTGTGATTTCATAATCCGTTTCATGATGTCAATCGCAGGAACTGTAATACGGGACAATTCCAGATTAGCTGTTGCTTCAGCATACTTTTCACGGAAAGTGCCTTTCCCAAGCTCTTCATCGTAGAAGTCTTCCAGACCAAGCGGACGACCATTCTCATCCGTCCAGCCCATAACCTTCTTCACTTCATGTGGGCAGAAGAGGTTCCAATGGCTGCGCGATTCAACGGCTTCCATGAACAGATCCGGCAGGGTAACCCCGTGGAACACGTCATGTGCACGCATACGCTCGTCGCCGTTATTCAGCTTAAGATCGAGGAAAGCGAGAATATCTTTATGGAATACATCAAGGTAGACAGCGACAGCACCTTTACGTGTACCAAGCTGATCTACGCTGACTGCTGTATTGTTCAATTGGCGAATCCAAGGGATTACGCCGGAGCTAGTGTTTTTGTGACCACGGATATCCGAACCACGTGCCCGTACTTTACCAAGGTAGACGCCGATGCCGCCGCCCATTTTGCTAAGACGTGCTACGTCTGTATTGGAATCAAAGATGCCCTCAAGGGAATCGTCTACTGTATCGATGAAGCAGCTGGAGAGCTGTCCAGCGACCTTTTTGCCGGCATTGGACATGGTAGGGGTAGCAGCTGTCATGTAGATGTTGCTCATGGCCCAGTAAGCTTCTTTTACAAGCTCAAGACGTTTCTCGGCTGGCTCACGGTGCATCAGGTACATAGCGATAATCATGTAACGTTCTTGCGGAAGCTCCATCACACGACCGTCAAAATCATGCGCCAAATAACGGTCGGATAGCGTAAGCAGACCAATGTAATCGAACAGAAGATCGCGCGTATAATCGATGCATCCACCTAGCTCAACGATTTGTTCTTTAGTGTAGTGAGTTAGAAGCTCTTCACGGTAGATTCCTTTTTTTACGAGATCCGTAATTAGCGGGTACAACTCACCGTAAGGCTCTTCTGGATAAGCTTTATAGCGGCGATGAACGGCTGCTTTTTTATAAAGAGTAGTCAGAAGGGCACGGGCAGCTGCAAACTTCCAAGTAGGCTCTTCCTTTGTTACAAGCTCTAGAGCACTCATAGTGAAGGCGTTGCTGATTTCTTCTCCGCTTACGGAGTCACGGCGCAATTTGGAAATTACTCCCCGCAGCAAAGTTTCTTTATTTAGTTGATCAAGACCTTCCAAGATACGGTCGGCGTAGACAGAAAGGCGCTTCTCATCAAAAGCCAGTTGGCGATTGTCTGGTTTTACTACGAATTGTGGCATGGTTATTTCATCCCTTCTTATTTTGGGTTAATTTTGAATATCAAAAATTGATATATTATAGCGCAGTAGGCTGCCACAGAAAGACCTCCGAGCCGTTCATGCTGGCCGGAATGTCAATTATGCGTTGGTTAGAGCTTCCTCGGTAAGGAAGTGTAGTATCTTTCAGTTCTTCTATAAATCGTCCATCTATTAACACCTGACACTGCGTAAGTAGATTCCACTCCGGCGAACCGGGAAGGGCGATTAGTTCCTCATACGTATAACCACTGTAAATCCAGATATTAAAGCCTGGGAGCACGACGCGGAGCTCATGAATGAATCCCAGAACCTCCTCAGCCGAGAAAAAAGGATCACCACCGGCCAGTGTTAAACCATCAAGCAGTGGATTAGCGGCAATTTCTGCAATAATTTCGTGTTGACGTTCCAGGGTGAAGACTTCACCGTATTTAAAATTCCACGTCTCGGGATTAAAACATCCCGGGCAACGATGGCGGCAGCCGCTGAGGAAGAGGACGGCCCGCATGCCCTCTCCCTCGTTAATCGACTCCGGGTAGTAACCGCAAATATTCATAGATGCTTAACGCGGTCTCTTACTTCAGCTTGCTTGGCGGCATTAAAGCGGGTCTGGTAGTCGCCGGTTAAATAACCTGTAACTCTACGCAAACGGCGGATATGAACATCCTTCTCATGCACGCCGCAGGAAGGACAGTTTGTCCCGATTACGCCTTCGTATCCGCAGCCGGAGCAGCGGTCAATCGGGTGGTTAATGCTGAAATAGCTGACCTGCTGTTCTAGTGCGTATTTAATGATTTTGATAAAAGCGGACGGATTACTGCGGGCATTGCCATTTAATTCGACATAAGAAATAGCCCCGGCGTTGCAGTATTCATGGAAAGGAGCTTCCAAGCTGATCTTCTGAGCAGCGCCTAGATCGTAGTATACAGGGATGTGGAAAGAGTTCGTATAATACTCACGGTCAGTTACACCCGGAATAGAACCCAGTACCTTGCGATCAATCTTGGTGAATTTGCCGGACAAGCCTTCGGCTGGTGTTGCGAACAAAGTGATGTTGAGATTCAGTTCCTCACTTTTAAGGTCGCAATACTCCCGCATATGACGCACGATAGCGACTGCTTTGGCGTGGACGTCCATATCCTCGCCGTGGTGTTTGCCATACATGGCTTTCATGCATTCCGCCATACCGATGAAGCCAAGCGAAAGACTACCATGCTTCAGCAGTTCGCCTACAGAGTCTTCAGGAGCGAGATGTTCGCCGCCTTCCCAGACGCCTTCTCGCATCATGAAATCGGACGCTTTAGCTTTTTGCGCGGCTTGGATGTTGAAACGATGAAGAAGTCCTTCCAGCGCAATATCCATATAATGATTTAGATCTTCATAGAAGCCAGCTTCGTCTGCGACGGTACGTCGGCCCGTTACTGTGCCGTGTGCCAGACCGAGTCGAACCAGATTCAGTGTATTAAAGGAAAGGTTGCCCTTTCCGGAGCAATGATTACGCCCAAAACGGTCACCGAGCACGCGGGTGCGGCAGCCCATTGTAGCAAATTCCGTATCAGGATCACTTGGATCATAATACTGCAAGTTGAGCGGAGCGTCCAGATTAGCGAAGTTCGGATATAGTCTTCGTGCAGAACATTCCGCTGCTTTTAGGAACAATTCATAGTTCGGATCACCTTGCTGTTGATTGACGCCTTGCTTGCATTTGAAGATTTGAATCGGGAACACAGGTGTCTCTCCGCTGCCAAGTCCGTTCATCGTTGCTGTTAGCAGGGAGCTGATCACAAGCTGACCTTCTGGTGAAGTACAAGTCCCGTAGTTAATGCTGGTGAACGGAATTTGCCCACCGGATCGGCTGGACATGGTATTCAGATTATGTACCATACTTTCAGCCGCTTGCAGGGTTTCAATCTCGGTCTCTTTTAGTGCAAAACGGAACGCTTTTGGATATAACTCCGCCAGATCGGTCCGGCTCATCGTAATCTCGCCCAAAGATTCATCAGCTTGTCCTTCTTCAAAATAATCCAGACCCTTGCGGAATAGCTTAGCGAAGGATTTGGTTACATAAGGGGCTAGATCATAGTCGAGCTTATTAGCGGATACACCGCCATATTGAGCATTTTGCTGGGATTGAAAAATGATTGCTACCAGTGACATAGCCGTCATTATGGAGTTTGGAGGACGAACACTGCCGTTGCCGGTGTTGAAGCCTTCGCGGAGAAGTTTATCAAACGGGATAAAAATACAGTTCGTCGTTCCGATCGCGTATTGATCCAGATCATGCACATAGACGACATTGTCATCAATGGCCTGCACTAGCTGCGGTGGCATCGTAAAGTTGCGGGCATACCATTTTGAATATTCACTGCCGAACTTGCTCATTTTACCGGAGAAACTCTCTCCGTTCAAATTGGCATTCTCGCGCAGTAAGTCCAAATCCCGACTGTCGATAATATCGCGCCCTAAATCAATGAGCTCTTCTAAAAGAACTTCTCGTGCATTTGTTGTACCGTTAAATTGTCTCTCCAACAACGTCATTGTATAGCTCTCCTCTCAGTCTATCGTCCTATCATTAAGAAGTTGGACCGCATAAGCGGCCGTATATTCATTCTGATCTCATAAAAAAAGCATCCCCTAGCGAGGATGGCAGAAAATGCCCGATGCGTTATGTAAATATCCACACGGATATTTGCGGTGGTCTCTCAGAAGATGACTGCATGCGGACACCGTTCCTGTTCCTCGCAGGCACTCATAGTTGGTGTCGTCGAAACAGGCAGGTCTCCTGGCTTCCGCAGGATCTCTCAGCGCCTTCCCAAGGGGTTCGTAACCCTCAGTGGCTTCTGCTGGGAGATCTGTCCGTCTTAAGCTTCTAAAAGCTTGTGAAGGACATCCGGTTACAGTGGCGGGACCGCAGCGGAATCTCACCGCACTTCCCTATTAAGCTCTAATTCAAATAAAGGATCAAAGCGCCTGTCTCCACTATATTTTGTTGTGATTAGATAAAAATAACCCAAGATGTTGTGTTTGTAAACAGTTTTTTAGAAAACCCAAGCGGGGAGCGGCTTCTTTAAAAGTACTCCACAAATGATCCACAGGCTGTCCATAAGTAATCCACAATTGATCCACAGGCAGATGGAAAATGATTCATAAATTGTCCGAAAAGATGCCACAAATAGTCCATAAATGTAGTGCAGACGACCCTAGAATTCATGTAAGAGAAAGTACTCGTGGCGAAAGCTGTATTTCGGAGTACTTGGGGGAAAGAAGGGGCATAATAATGCGGGCATCATTTGTGGGAGAGCGGTGGAGTTGTTACAATAGATGGAGACACACTTTAAAATTCGAAGGAGGTATTCCCATGCCTATTGCTGAAGTAACCGTTATTCCGATTGGAACAGGCAGTACCAGCCTTAGCAGTTATGTTGCGGATATGCAGCGAGTGCTGCAGACGGTAGAAGGAATTACTTATGAGCTTACATCGATGGGTACAATCATTGAAGGACCTCTCCAACGTATATTTGCAGCGGTGGAAGCATTGCATGAGTCTCCTTTTGCCGCAGGTGCAGAACGTGTCTCTACCTCGCTTAAAATAGACGACCGCCGCGATAAGCCCTCCACTAGCCGCGGAAAGCTGGAGTCTGTGGAGCGTAAGCTACAGGTGGAGTAGCAGCAGTCTAGGAGAGTAGAAAACAGGGAGAAATAGACTTGCGTTTCTAGCTGAAAGTTGTATAATGTTTTTTGTTTGACAGAAAATTAGCTATAAGCTGGTGTAGCTCAGGGGTAGAGCAACGCACTCGTAATGCGTAGGCCGGGGGTTCAATTCCCTTCACCAGCATCCTAAAAAACCATATGTGGCGCGGATTTCTTGAGTTTTTGGAACCGCGCCTTTTCTATTCTTCTACCATTCTTCTACCCTTTACTCGACTAAAGCGTTATTTTGAGTTAATTCTTCTACCAAAACAGGCTTACGATCTCCTGTAATGGAGTCCCCAATGTTCTTTAAAACTGCCTCCTGCAAATTCGGGAGAACGTGGGAGTACGTATCTAGGGTGACATTGATTGATGAATGCCCCAGGCGCTCCTGAACGATCTTAGGGTGTATGCCAGCCTTCAACAGCAGAGTGGCATGAGTGTGTCGCAGGTCGTGGAAACGGATGCGTGGGAAATCAATGTATGTCTGACCCGAATCTTTAAGTCTCTGTTGTTCCTTTTGTATTCTTTCGATAATTGTATAATAATTACGCATGAGGTTCCGGGGGTTCAGGGGTGTTCCGATTCCGCTTTGAACCACAAGACCGTTGTCATTGTAAAGTGGGTTATCTTTAGCTGATTTATCAATATTAATAAAGTGTTTCTCCAACATATCCACCGTATTTTTAAACAACGCTATGGAGCGCAGACTGCTATCGTTTTTGGTATCATCGAAGTCATGTCCAACTTCTGCAAGTGTATAGGCTTGACGTACAGATAGCATTCTTCTGGTTAAATCTACATCCATCCGTCTGACCGCGAGTATTTCGCTCTGGCGCATTCCGGTAGATGCGGCAAGTTCAAATGCGACATGATGCTGATCGTGAGCCGCTACCTCAAGGAATAGATTAAGTTGCTGTTCATTCCAGACTTCGAATTTAACCTTTTTACTTTGCGGTAGGCTAACTGCCATTGCAACATTTTGGTTAATTTCTCCCCAAACAACAGCTCGATTCAGCGCGTCCATAATCAGCACGTGAGCCTTTTTGATTGATCCCGTAGATAACTTTGGCAACAATGTTTTATGGTAAAGATCGTGAAAGTCCTGTGGCTTTAAACTGATCGCCTTCTTCTTACCAAGAGCTGGGACGATATGGGTATTAACAAGCCACTCATACGATTTCCATGTATTGTATTTAACGACTGTCCGTTTATCTTCAAGCCATTTCTCCATAATTTCCCCAAACGTCTTTTTTGTTGGTTCGACATACTTTCCTTTTTGGAAGGCGCTTAGAATATCCGGCATAGCTCTTTCAGCATCTTTTTTTCGATCAAATCCTCCATCTGGTCCTGATATCCATTTCCGTTTTCGCTTATTGGTTACTTCATCCTTCGTTTCAATCACAATATAGTATTTCTTCCCTTTTTGAGCTATGTGCCCTCGCATAGTATCCCTCCTAGTTGTAATAACTCACAATTGTAATATTTTATACAATGATAACGTTTGTTTCGTGGCGTATGATTTTGGTATCACAGCCGTAGAGGAGACAACATGAAGCGAGTAATGAAGAAGTTACAAACAGAGAAAACGGAGATCGATGAAATAGTTGCAGTCGATCTTAAGGATGTAAATTATATTGATCTATGGCACCGAACAAAAAATTCAAATTCAAAGCTCGCCTATCATACAACAAAGGGATCATTTCAGGATATTGATACTTTGGCAGATGCAGCTGAGGCATACCAAGATAAAGGCTTTGTCATGATCGGAAGAACTGCATTAGTTCAAGAATCTAAAATTGATACTATTGCATCTATAGAGAATAATGGTTCGCTGATTACTTTTAAGGATGGAACCCAATTATATGTGCTTAAGCAAGTTTAGTAGTTATTGTCAACCCCTTCACTGGTGTTGAAAGGTCGTTTTCTTTCGTCATTTTACGACAATGTTTTATGACCTTGTCTGTTATATTATGTATGAACACGCAATGATTGTTCATTGCGAGGATGTATGGTCGTTTTCGGAGTACGTGATTAACATGACTTCGTTCCCAAGAGCAGCATAGCTACTCTGCTATCGCAATTCCCATTCGTGCAAGTCTTCTATCTGACAGTCGAGATGATAAGCTATCATAGCTGCTCGCTTTAGGGTCATGTCTTCATATCGCATATTAATGATATCGGACATTTGCTGCTTGCTAATCCCTAATTTATCTGCAAGCCATTGTTGTTTTTTATCAATTCGCACAAGTAGCTCAGGAATGCGACAGCGCACGGGAACAAGTTCCATCGCACTGCCACCTTATTATACTATTTTTTTGGAAAGTTTACGAACATGAGTTCCTATGTTAATATGATTAAATAATTCTCCTATGATTTGGATGGTGTCATCATGGAAAGCGAAGAAGACAATCTTATTCAGTTATCTACTTATATTATAAAAAAAACAGGTATTAATATAACTCCAGAAGATTTTGTGACGTTTGCAACGACTATTGCTTCTTCTTCATTCTCGCTAACGAACGAACCATTTCACGAACAGCAGAGATCACGTCAAGATCATCACGAAGACTAACTCCAAATTCATTCTCTGTATCTTTAATAATTTGATTTATTGCTTCCTCAATAACAATTGGATCTTCGTCATAGTTAGCTGATTCATCATCCAAATATCCAGCAGCGTCCATCAATTCTTTATAGCTAAAATCATATGCTGATGAAAGGAGTCTTAGGCTATCTGGAGATGGTTTTATGGGCCCTTTTGTCTTAGGGTGAATTCCTTTTTCGAGCGAATCAATATAAGAATGACTCAAACCACTTTTTTCTGCAGCAGCACGTAAAGATAGCTTTCTTTCCTTGCGTATTGTTTTCAAAAGCTGATGAATATCAGACAAGTCGTCAATCCTCCCTCCTGTAATATTAATCATACATAGTGTAATACAATAATATGAAAAACAACCGACCTCTTTTGTACTTCTTAGTTGACAGTGTGTAATATATGTAGTACTATTTGGTTACAGTATTACAAGTAGTACAGAAAGGGGTGGAAATATTGGAGAATAATCTTGGGGTTTTAATGAGAAAAGCCAATATTGGTCCTACTGAATTAGCTGATAAAACAAAGATTTCAAGGAATACAATTCAAAGGATTTTAAGGAAAAAGAATGCCTCTGCAGAAACAATGTTCAAGATAGCTAAGTTCTTCGGGAAAGACGTGGAGGATATTTTTTTTATCAAAACTGTACTACATGTAGAACAGTAATTTTTGTTGGATTCAATCTAGTTTGAATGAATATTAAGAGAATCAAGCGTGTATTACTTCAATTCTAAGGAGGGTTTCATATTAAATCGGCAGAGATATCTTTTTCCGAAACGGACGTAATTACGATACCTGAATTGGCTAAACGTTTGAAGGTAGCTAAAGGCCAAGCTTATGATATTGTCGCAATTCATGGTTGTCCAGTATACGACTTAGGTGGAGAAAGGCAAAAACGTATTATATGGGGAGATTTTCTAGATTGGTTCAGAAACAATTTTAAAGCTTCTGTGGGTTGAGGAAATCCCGCCGAGCGGTACCGGCTACGGCGGGATGAGAGAAAAGATATGGGGATAGGGGTGGGTGACCTCTTACTTACATATTACAGTGAAAGATCATCTTCTCCTATTCCAAATGGAATAAAAAGGAGAAAAATAAAATGAAAATTGGCGCAATTATGCAGGCTTGTAGGGAACGAGCGAACTTGAGTCAAGAAGAAATGTCATTCAGGATTGAACGTTCCCAGGGCTATGTAAGTAAAGTGGAAAGCGGAAAGTCTATTCCTGATTTCCCAACTGTTGTGAACTGGGCGGTTGAAACAGAATCACGTGAAGTTGTTGTCGCTTATCTGTTTGGTATTGATGGGATCGCTATTATGCAAAATTTAATGAGTCAACAGGTAACTCAAACTCGAACTCAATTATAAACGAATATTATTAGGAGGTTTTGATATGGGATTTGAAAATTTAGAAGGTGAAATTCGGTTCATTGCTCAGCATGCAAAACACAATCTACAAATGGTCAAACAGCAAGCAGAAGTTATTGAACCAGCTAAATTAAAGTGGAATATCGAACATCTTGAAACCTTGATTCAATTGCATGAATGCGAAGCAGCACATTTAAAAGCACAAAAGAAAAACGACCGCCGGCTAGGGCAGTCGCAGTTAAGATCCCGTTTAAAGAGTCTCTTGTCGTCTATTTTAACCGTTGATCGCCAAAAGAGCAAGGAGGAAATGGCGTGAATGAGCAGGATAAAAATAATTTTTCTGTTGCTCTTGCAGAACTTTATGTTCGCCGCCGCCAAGAATGGTTTTTAGCCATCGATCGAGTAATGAGTACCAAAATTATTGTAACAAATAACCAACTCATGAACTCTATTGATCAGTTAGAACTTGCTTCGAAACTGAAGCATATAGCATCTGGAAAGTGGGATCAGATGGTCGAAGTCGTAGAACTGTTGCCGGAAGATATCAAAGCACTCGTAATGCAAGAAATAGACAGGATTAAATGAGATAAGGGCTTCGGCCCCTGTCTTCCGCCTGATGAGGCCTGATGGATACAGGCCGAAACCCCGCAAGGGGTCGCGGATATCCGCAATAACTTGAGAGGAGTGTTCAAAGATGTCCGAATTTACTTCAGATCATAAATGTTGCAGTAATTGCGGAAGGATGAATTCTACACTAAGTCATAAAACTTGCGGAGTTTGTGGTGGGAGCATGCGTGAAATTAATAACGGTGAAAAATACTGTCCAAATCACGAACGAGTATTTTCACCAGATCATCATTATTGCAAGTTTTGCGAGCAAAAGACAAAGCTAGACACCTTTGAAATCAAGGATTTTGTACATGGGATCACGTAGATCCTCACCGCACGATCCGCATCTAATTTGTTCTTCTTCCAAAATGATTGTTTTTTGACAAGACGGACAATTGACACCTAATTCAGTTTTTTCTTCACAGCGAATACAATATTTTTTCTCTTCATCGTATGTCGCGTAATGGCACGTTGGACAACGCTTAATTATTTTCCCAGGATTTTTGCTTTCCATAGTATCTCTCCTCGTCAATTGGTCAGTCTGAACAACTACCATTTTAGCAAGAGAACAGAGTGGACGCTATGGCATTACTAGGACAGGCAGGCTTCCGCCTCTGTCTCGCAGCGTCGAACCTTAGAAATAACCTTCCTCCGGTTTGGCGTTGCGAGATGCGGCTGACGCATCACAATCTAATTTGAAAGGGGAATGGCATTATGATACCTGATCATTTACTTCAGGATCGTTACTGGCGGGGGCTGCTTCATATCTTTATGAATCATAACAAGCTTAAGCAATTATTGTCGAAACCGGAATTTGTTGATTTTGAAGAACTTACTGTCCACGTGGATGAATTGATTAAAGCATCAAAAGGTTGGAGTCCTTCCGAGAGATTTATGCTCACATGTGCTCTTCATTTGTTCAATGGCATCAACAAAATAGATCTTTCACAGGCTGATCGTTTAGATGACAAGAGTACAGCAATCCTGCGAGAAGCTCTGCAACTTCGCTTAGCGAGATAAGGAGGCGGGCTTATGCTACTCGTTCTCAAGGGCGACACCGTTCGGACAAACTCCGGGCTATCAGGTGAAATAACGGATATATGGGGTATTGCTCGACCTTGGGCGAAACTCCGGCAGGAAGGCGGCGAATTAGCCTTTATCCTGCGAACAGACATTACGGAGATTTTAAAACGCCCTCCAGCTAAAAAGGGCAAACGATGATGAGATAGCAGAGGTGAGATTATGGATTTTGCGGACGAAATGACCGCCTTCACAGATTGGCTCGAAACAAACCCATTGGAGCCATCCGCACAAACTTTGCTCGTGCACCTCATGGTGATTGCAAATAAGAGTGGATATCCAGAGTGGTTTGCCGTAACCAATCCCCTGCTTCAGGCGAAGGTGGGCATTTCGGAAAACTCACTGACCAAGCACAGGAACACGCTGATCCAAAAAGGTCGGATTGAATATAAGAATCAAGGAAAGCAACAAGCCGGAAAGTATCGGTTAATCTTCTTTACATCAAATAATGCGGTAAAAGGTGAGGTAAAGGGTGCGGTAAAGTATGCGGTAAAAGGTGAGGTAAAAGGTTCAGCATTATTAAGATCTTTTAAAGACCTTAATTCTTCTTCTTCTTCTTCATCTGCTGATCAGCCGGAATATGAATCCTATTACATGGCTCACAAAAGAGTGTTCGGGTTCGAGTGTAACCCCATCCAAGCAAATAAACTGGGTGTGTACATCGACCAGGACGGTCTGGAAGAAGCTGTCGTAATAAGAGCTATCGAAAGAGCTGGATTAGCTTCCAAGGGGTATCGGTTCAATCTTATTACCACGATTTTGGATGATTACTTTCACGCCGGGGCGATTACGCTATCTGCTGCAGTTGCCTTGGATGCTGCGTTTGACGCTTCCCAGCAATCGACAACCAACAGAGCGCCGAAATCCGGTGGCAATACACCAAAAAAGCAGGGCGGCAGGGTAGACAAGCTTGCTGACCTGCGGCGTAGAGCAGAGGAGGCTAGGAAACTTGGAGAGAGCGCAAGTTATTGAGCTGCTGTGCATAATTGCTGAGGAGCACAGTCAGATTGACACAAGCGAAGATGAAGAAATAAGGCTGCATAAGAGCCTGAAGGATTTCCCTTTTGACGTTGCTTGTGAGAATGTTCGTCAACACATGCTAACTAATCCATGGCCTCCGAAGATTGCGCAGATTCGTGGTGGGGCAGGGGATTTACGAGATAAGGGACTTCTTAAGGATCAGACATCAGAGTATTTTGCCGAAAGAGACAGATCCCGAGCTGCCGCTAAGCCAGTACCCCCAGGATGGAAGGAGGAACTATATGCAAGGATCAATAAGGGAACTTCCGCACGATGAGAATGCAGAGATAGCCGTTATTGGTGCGGTTCTGATTGACGAGACAGGTAACGCAATGGATACGGCAATATCTGTAGATCCTGAGATTTTTTATAACCCTGTGAATCGGACAATTTTTTCTGCTATGCGAGATTTGCACAACGATGGTGAGCAGGTGGATATCAGATCTCTTGTATCCACGTTGAATCATAAAAAAAGCCTGGATAAGGTAGGCGGTACATATTACCTTTCCCGAATCGCTTCCTCATCCCCAACTGCGGCAGACATTGAGTTTTTTATCGGTGTACTCAAGGATAAATTCACCTTACGCCAAGCTATTCAGGATGCTTATAAGCAGATCGAACTTGTGTATGACAGTGACGATGCTGGAACCGTGGTAGCAAATGCCTTAACCAAGTCGGCGGCGTTGTCCGATCAGACAGCACCGAAAAAGGATTTCAAAAGCACAAAGGAAATTGGTCTTGAGTATATCGACACCATTGAAAAGCGTGTGAGTAATCGACTGAACGGGACTACTAGCGGCAAGGAAACTGGATTTACTGATCTGGACAAGCTTACTGGGGGATTTCAGAAACAGGATTTAATTATAGTTGCGGCTCGACCTTCTGTTGGCAAGACAGCATTCGCCTTAAATATTGCACAGAATGCAGCAACTCGAAATGATGAACCTATTGCTGTATTTAGCTTGGAGATGTCAGAGCAACAGCTTATGCAACGTATGGTGTGCGCTGAGGTTAATCTCGACGCTAATGACCTGAGAATGGGTGATATCACCAGTGACGATGATTGGGGCAAGTTGACCATTGGTATTTCTTCTCTTGCAGACAAGAACATTTTTATTGCTGACGATCCAGTAGTCACAGTACATGATATTAGAGCCAAGTGTCGTCGTTTGAAGAGAGAACATGGGCTTGGAATGATCATAATTGACTATCTGCAACTCATCCAAGGTAGCAGCGGTAAGCGTGGCGAGAACAGACAGCAAGAGGTATCCGAAATATCTCGAGTCCTGAAGCAGATTGCCCGTGAATTAGATGTGCCGGTGATCGCTTTATCCCAACTCAGTCGTAAAGTGGAAGAGCGCCAGGACAAGAGACCTATGATGAGTGACCTTCGAGAGTCGGGTTCAATTGAACAGGATGCTGATATTGTAGCTTTCCTTTATCGGGATGAGTACTACAATGTTGAAACTGAGAAGAAAAACATCATCGAAATCATCATTGCTAAACAACGTAACGGTCCTATCGGAAGGGTTGAACTGATATTCCTAAAAAACTTCAATAAATTCGTGAATTATGAAAGGGCGCATGCCGATCAGTCGCCACCGCCGCCCCCACAAATTACAGATAATCGCCAATGGGCATAAGGAGAATTTTATGAAAAATGGAAAAAGACCAACACGCCGCCAAATGCAAGATATCAAGTCAGCCGGACTGATCCCTGAGAACTGGTTAGTATCAAAGGACTCACCGAAAGAATTTGTCATTGTTAATCGAATGTCCGGTAAGACAAGGGATATCCGCAGGTTCGCATAATTGGTTTGTGGAAGGAGATTGATTTACCTGTTTAACAGCGTGTCAGACATTATCTACTACTACAAGGGAAGGAATATTCAAATGCCTAACGCACAAGGTCGTTTTAATCGTCAAGAGGTTCTGGAAAGTGGGCTTCCGTACTTCATCCCACGCACTGGTCAATGGAATGGTAAGACCTATCCCTTCGCGGTGCTGCTTAGTAAGTCGCGTTGTAAGGAATTGGGTGTGCCGATCATGGAGCATGGAGAGCAACCATCAGCATTCCTATATGCAGCAAATGCCGGGTCAGGCACAGGGGACAATCAACATCGTTATTATGCTTTATATGACCGCACTGATGCTTATGCAGAGATCAAGGATAAACTTCATCCGCGCGAAATCATGGGCAAACAAATATCTAATTAAAAGGAGCGAATTATATGTCATTGGAAAACAGCATTAAGGACGTTATTACTAAAAAGTTAGAAGATGGAACGGTTGAGAAACTCATTGAACAGCAACTCGAAAAAGGCGTAGCAAATGCTTTGGATAGTCTGTTCAGATCGTATGGAGACGTTACAAAAGTCATTGAAGACAAGGTCAAGTCCGTAATGATCCCATTTCTTGAAACCTATGACTATTCAAAGTACATTGTGAAATTGGATTCCGTCCTGGTAGATGTGCTGCAAAGTTCGGCATTGGAAAATAAAAAGCTATTAGAAAATTTCAAGGATTTAATGATTCCAGAGGAATTAAAAACTATCAAAGTGACTGAACTATTCGAGCGCTGGATGTTGCATGTGGCGGAAAACGTTGAAACAGACGAACTTGAAGTTTGTTACGAAGACGGACCGCCATCTTACGAATATGTGGATGTACGTTTTGAAGTTGAATACAACGAAGAGCGTTCTTGGAGCAGTATGAAGCATGCCGTTTTGGTATTTGAATGTGAGCATGACGAAAAAATGAATTACGAAATTCGAATTCACACATGGCCTAAATATGACAAAGGTGTATGGACAATCGAACGGAATTCTATTCACGACATAAAATCCTTAAGACACTTGGACAAATTCGAAATGTTTTTGATGAAACTACAGCAAAACGGAACAAAGCTTATCCTTGATTCTGATGGAGAAAGCGATGAAGTGGAACCGGAAGCCGAACCAGAAGCAACATTTAGTTAATGAGCGATAGACGCATACTGCTCACTAGCGAATTCTAAAAGAGCCCGTTTTTAGGGCTCCAATATACAAACCAACTGCTTTCTTAAACAAAGAATAAGGTCTTAGACTACTGTTGGTTTATTGAACTGACGTTTCCCGATAGCTCAAGGACCGACTTAAAGGGGACTGCTTGCCATCAACTCCAGGTGTTGAAGTTGGGAATATCATTCCGAATATACCTACACCCCCGTAGTAGGAGTACTCGGTCATAAGGTCCGTCTGTTGCCTTACAATCGATAGTTCATGTACTGAGAAAAACAAATAATTTTTACTTCGAAAACCAACAGGTTCTAAAGGAGTACTTCTTTGGAAATAGGTCACTTCTTTCTTATAGACCCACTTTTCAAAATCCGAGCTATCAGGGTTTGTCCAAAGTAGAACAAGTAAGACTATACCCACCACGAGAATCAGTAGTCTCAAACCGAGCCCCCCTACACAGAAAGTACACTTAATAATATGTATGTCCAGCGCAATAAGGAGATGACTTGTTTTCTCGTTCATTATTGGTATTAAGTTTATTTATACTGCCCGTTAGATGATGCACAGTACGAAGATACAGATCATTAAGGGAGTAGGAGTATCCCTCCTCTCCCAAAGGTAGAGTGGACGTATATAGCTCAGCAAGAAAGGAGGATCAGCCTATATGATACTGCAAGGGGATAACATGAAAATCATGCCTACGTTAGCGGCGGAATCATTTCAAACATGTGTTACCTCGCCACCATATTGGGGTTTACGAGATTACGGACTTCAAAAAAGCGAATGGCCAGAAGTGAAATACATCCCGATGACTGGATTACCACCTTTCACAGTACCGGCTTGGACGGGGTGCCTTGGACTTGAGCCGACGCCTGAAATGTTTGTTGCTCATATGGTTCTGGTTTTTCGGGAAGTGTGGCGGATATTAAGGTCTGACGGAACGCTGTGGATGAACTTCGGTGATAGTTATGGCGGTAGTGGTAAAGGTGCATGGAAAAATAAAGATGCTCAGAAAGAAGTGTCGGTACCTGATCCTGGTAGTGATTTAACGAAGGTCCCAAAGAATCCATCGGGATTAAAGAATAAGGACCTGACTGGCATACCATGGCGCGTCGCTTTTGCGCTTCAAGCAGATGGTTGGTATCTCAGAATGGACAATATTTGGAGTAAGCCAAATCCAATGCCAGAGAGCGTACAGGACAGACCAACGAAGGCACATGAATACTTTTTCTTTTTCTCAAAGTCCGAGAAATATTACTACGATAAGGACGCAATCATGGAGCCCTTAGCAGAATCGTCGATCAATAGAATATCTCAGGATCTCGAGCGACAAAACGGATCAGTGAGAGCGAATGGCGGGGCAAAAACAAACGGGAATATGAAGGCGGTCTTCACGGTCCGAGGATCAAAAGGAGTTATAGATAACCCACTTAATCAGGGATTGAGAGAAGAAGTTAAGCCTTTTGAATTGCCACAAATGAGGAATAAGAGATCAGTTTGGACGGTGCCAACAGCTCAGTTCTCAGAAGCTCACTTTGCTATATTCCCCGAAAAACTTATAGAACCGTGTATATTAGCCGGAGCTCCGGTAGGCGGTCATGTATTGGACCCGTTCGGAGGATCCGGAACAACATTAAAGGTAGCACTAGAAAATGGCCGTGAATGTACAATTATCGAAATGGGACCGCAGTATGTGGAGATAGCCAAACGACGGACAGAAGTTATTCAACCGCTATTAAATCTATGACACTACTGAATAGTACGAAGAAACTGTAAAGGAGGTTTGCACTATATGAGTGTATTATCCCCAATTCATCCACAGGCAGTACAAATGATAAATGTCGCTCTTAACCAGGTAATCCGCAGAGGTCGCAGGATCGAGCGCATGCAGTTATACGTATGTCCACGTTCCGAACTGGCTCAGCATCACCTCATTCAGACAGCTTTTGGAGAGTTGAAAATTCATATAAGCGATTTTGTTCCTAAAGGATATTCTTATCTACTGGAAGATTCAGGCGGCGATAAGAGAGGATTTGCTTGGGTATCAATACCTAAAGAAGCGAGGATAACAGAAAATCGGCAAAAGGAGGCATAGAAATGATCATCAAAACAGTCAAAAATATTAATTCACCAGTTGGAAGCATTGTATCCGGCGTGTCGTTCCGGGCGCAACGTGAAAAGAACGGGTACAGCATAACATTCGGTGAATTCAAAGGTCAGTACATTCCAGCAACATCAGCAATCATACTCAGCGATATCGTACTCGACAAAGACGGGAAAATGCCGCGCGGATCGAAATATGCATAATGAACATGCAAAGACCCCCTAATCCTTGGCCGGTTCCGGGGGTCAATAACAACATCTCACCTCTATTATAACAAAAGGGTGAGTGAATAACGATGGCAAAGATAAAAAAAACTCAACAATTAACATTTCCATACGCAGATCTGGACAGTGACCAAACTCGCCAACGTGTCGAGGAATTTTTGGAGACTGTTCAGGTCTTCCGGCGTTTTGGCTTTGTTCGCCGGGAAGCTACTATAACTCATAATGCATCACCGCAGTATCATCAACGCACCAACACCATTAGTCGCAGTGCAGAGGACATTGCACTGTGGAATGTCTCGAAAGAAGACGAGCTTCAAAGAAAGTCCGATTTGCTGGATAAGGCGATGAGCAAGCTTAATAGGATAGAACGTGAAATTGTTAATCAGCGCTATATGACTCCTGATGAGGTTTACGATTATAATGTGGCTGCTGATATGTGCATTGGAGAGAAGAGATATCGTGAGCTGCGGGATCGGGCGCTGTTTTTGCTGGCATTTGCCCTGCGGCTTGAAGTTTATAATGAGCCGGAATTCGACCGGAGATTGACCGGAATGTGACCGGAATTCGACCGTTTATTGTGGGTCGGGGCTTCGGATTATGTGATAAATTGTTATTGTGGGAAATGAAGCGCTGGACAACACAAACCAGCCGAATAGTCATAATCTTGTGGTCGCTCATTGGTGGGCGGCTTTTTTGTTGTCCATTAACCAATATGAAAGGGTGAAGGTGAATGATTAGATTTCAGGCAACGAGTAGAAATGGGGATTACGAATCAGAGCGTATTGTTGAAGTGGATAATCTTCAAGAATTGACGGAAGAGGAAAGAGTAATCTTGTTTGGTATGGCCAGCGGTGTGATGGTTGGTGAAATCGCCGAGGAAACAATTGAACTTGAATCGACAATCGGCAGTTTGAAGGTTAAGGTTGACGCAGATTTTTCTTCATTCGAAGAGAAGCTAGAGAAGATCAGAGAGATACTATCGTCTCCTTTAGGTGATTTTGTGACTGTGGTTGTTGAGAGTGAAACACAAGAAAACAGCCAGATATCTGGCCAATAAATGACTCCATACGTGGGGTGAAGATATGAAACAAGTACAGCCCATTCGAGATGAACGAATCATCGAAGGGATGAAGTATTATTTCCGAGAGCGGAGTATGCGGAATTATCTTTTCTTTTGTATAGGCATCTATTCTGGACTTCGGGTTTCAGATTTGCTCACGCTTCGTGTTAAAGAGGCTAAGAGCAGTTATGTGAACAAGGTGGAAAAAAAGAATAAGAACAACAAGCGATTTATTATTCATCCGAGCATTCGCGCCGATTTGGATTCATTTATTGCAGGGAAGGCAGACGATGAATATTTGTTCGCGAGTAGGCAAAGAAAAACAATAAGTCAGCTCAAACAGCAGCCGATAGATCGCTCAACTGCCTACCGTTTTCTTAACGATGCAGCTAAACATTTTGGTTTAGAAGAGTTTGGTAACCACACGCTGCGAAAAACGTGGGGATACAGGCTATATCATCAAGACGAGCGAAATCTAGCGTTACTAATTGATGCGTTCGGACATAGCGATATGCGGGTTACATTACGGTATATTGGCCTGACACAGGACCTTTTAGACCGCGCAACCATGCTTATGCGTTGATTCTAGCGCACCACAATTTGGGCTGTGTCGCACTCGTAATATTAAGGATCAGCGCATTATATGAAGGAACAGGAAAATGAGCAGGGTACTCTACTGCACCAGAATCCCTTTATGGTTCACTCAAAGCCTGTTTTTGAGGGGTTTAGCAGCAGCAGACTTTACTTAGTTAAAGTAACGATTGTAAATAACTGTTAAAAGTGTACTGTTCAAACACGAATGCCGTTCGGAGGTGGTGAGATGAGTGAGTAGGGGGCGAAGTGAGAACCGGGACAAAGCGTTTAAATTGTGGGAAAAAAGCGGCAGGGTATTGCCACTTGTCGATATTGCTAAGCGGTTAGGAGTATCAGCTTCACTCATTCGTAAGTGGAAGTATGAGGATGCATGGGAG
This sequence comes from Paenibacillus sp. RS8, assembly GCF_041956825.1. Classification (NCBI taxonomy): domain Bacteria; kingdom Bacillati; phylum Bacillota; class Bacilli; order Caryophanales; family Paenibacillaceae; genus Paenibacillus; species Paenibacillus sp. RS8. The sequence continues at coordinate 2,097,763 of NZ_CP168131.1, forward strand.
GCGAGGCCAAGCCGGAAACGAGGCGGTCAGCCTGGCAATGTGAATTCCGTGGGCAATAAGGGCGGTGCTGCTCCACCAGGTAATTCAAACGCCTGGAAGAACGGAAACTATGAGTCCATGTGGATGAGTCAGATTGCGGTAGAGCATAAGCTGCAGTTGATGAAGATGGAAACGGACCCACGCGAGATCCTACTTAATGAGATCGCGCTGCTCGAATACCGGGAGTTCCTCATGATGAAGAACATGAAGGATATTGAAGAGGGTAAGGATAGGCTGAGCATTGAACGCAAATATCAGTTCTTTGAAGAACCAGCGGAGGATGGCGGGGCTGAGAAGATAAGGTTTGTAGATGGTGTTCCGCAGTTTACGCCTGTCAAGGTTGTGACTAAGCAGATCGTTGAAGAGAAGACCAAAGAGCCGCATCAGCTGGAACGTATTCTTCAGATACATAACGCGCTTACGGCGGTTCAGGGCAGGAAGATGCGGTGTATCGCACTGCTTGACCAGTTTGATCGTAACGAACTAACCAATGAAGAACTGCGCTTGAAGATCGATCGCATGCAGCTTGAAGTAAATAAACTCAGATCGGAGGCGTGGTGATGGCAAGGCATGCAATACTCCAGACGTTCTACACATCGGAGAACTGGCGAGTCTTCCGGCTTGGCTTGATCCTTGAACGAGGGAACCGTTGCCAGCATTGCGGCGGGATCATTGCAAGGTCCATTGATATCATCGGTCACCATAAGATTGAGCTCACACCTGAGAATGTGCATGACCATACAATCAGTCTTAACCCCGAAATGGTTGAGCTAATCTGCTATGACTGTCATAACAGGGAGCATAAGCGATTCGGATATCAGTATACCAAAGAGGTCTACTTAGTCTATGGTCCGCCATTGGCTGGGATGATGGATCTGGTGCGGCAGCAGATGAGTCGTGGCGATCTAATCGTCAATATGGATCTGCTATACACTGCGCTGTCTGGCCTGCCGGATTATGATAAGCCGGATGCATTATATTCCAATGTGGTAGGGGTGCAGAACCTTCTGCTGGACAACATTAAGACCAGGCTTGGCAAATGGGGTACGGCTTGGATCATCGGTGGGTATGCCGAGAAGTTTAAGCGAGAACGATTGGCTGAAGAGACTGGCGCTGAACTGATCTTTTGCTCAGTGAGTCGTGAGGAATGTCTATCGCGATTGGAAAGTGAAGAGTCGCTTCGCTATCGGAAGGATGAATGGCGTGGTTATATTGAAAAATGGTTTGAACAATTCCAAAATTAATTTTTTTTAAAATTATTTTTTTATTTTTTTCCCAAACCCCCCCAGAAAAATAAAATATTTTTTTCCGAGGGAACCGAGGAGGGCACCCTTTTTTGTTACACACCGAAAATTTTGAAATCGGATCGAGGTGTTGAATTCTATGGAAAAATCGGAGGTCTACAGTCAAGAATTGGCGAAGTTGCAGGCCATCTTCACCGATGTTGATCCGGCCAAGGCTCAGCTTGTGGAAGGACTCATGGAGGACGCCGCTTTCTTGAAGGCTGAAAACTCTGTTCTGAAGGAGGCGCTGAAAGCTACGGGCATGGTTAAGATTCACCCGAGCAACCCTGATCTTCAGAAGCCGGTGGAGGCAGCGCGGCAGTACCTTAAGAATGTGAATGCTTATGCTGTTGTGGTGAAGACGTTGAACGGGGTGCTGTCGAAGAACGCCCTTGATCCTGAAGATGATATGGATGAATTCGAATGAGTGCTCCATATGCTTCCTTTCTACATGAGTATATTGCGAAATGTAAGGCCGGGGAGATTATTGTTGGGCAGGAACTGAAGCAGATGTTTGACATCCTTGAAGAGAATCTGCGTGATCCTAACATCCAGTTTGATACAGCGGATGCCCAAAAGAGAATTAAACTCATTGAAACCAAATGTAAGCACTATGAAGCGCCATTCTCTGGCAAGCCCTTCCTACTAGAGCTGTTTCAGAAGGCTTTCATAGAGGCCATTTACAGTTTTAAAATCTTTGATGATGAAATTGGCCGTTGGGTCCGGCTGTACCAGGACATTCTGTATTTGGTCGGACGTAAAAATGGTAAGACACCACTTGTATCTGCTCTCATTCTGGCAGAGTTCTTCTGTGGTCCAGAGGGACTAAAGGCACTTTGTTCCAGCAATGACTATGAGCAAGCTGACCTTATGTTTCAAGCTATTAATTCCATGCGGGAAGAGAGCAAGTCGCTGGAGCGGAAGACCCGGAAGAATATCAAGGGCATTTACTTTGGAAATCCGAAGAAGCCGACTCACACTGGGAAGTTCTCATATCGCAACAAAGGTTCTATTCGGAAAATATCTGCCAAGACTGGCGCGAAGGAAGGCCGGAACATCGGGGTTGGTGCCGTCGATGAGGTCCACGAGATGAAGGACAATACAAGCACTATGCCAATCCGTCAGGCTCTATCCACTCAGGATGAGCCTCTTTATATTGAGCTGACCACGGAAGGCTTCACCAATGAGGGATATTTGGACGGGCGCATGCGGGAGGCAAGGCAGGTGCTAAACCGGGAACTGGATCGTCGGCGCTGGCTGGTATGGATGTATACCCAGGACAATGAGCAAGAGATCTGGCGGGATGAGAAGACCTGGACAAAGAGCAATCCCGGACTGGGTAGCATAAAGAAATGGAGCTTCCTGCGGCGCATGGTTGACGAGTCCAAGACCAATCAGGAAATGCGTGCCTTTGTACTTTCTAAGGATTTCAACATCAAGCAGAATAATGCCGCAGCCTGGCTTATGGATCAGGACATAGCCAGTGAGGATGTGTTCGACATTGAGCAGTTCCGTGGGGCGTTTGCTATCGGAGGTGTCGATCTTTCCAAGTCCGGTGACTTGGCTTGCGCTCGGGCTCTGATGATGAAAGACGGGAAGAAGTTCACGTGTCAACAGTATTTCGTACCGGCATCCAAGATTCCGACACTCTCCAAGGATGATCGTGAGAAGTTTGAGAAATGGACAGCGCTCGACCTGGTTACGATATCCGATGGAAATGAAAATGATTTCCGCCATGTCACGGCCTGGTTTGTTCGTTTGTTCAAGGACTATAACATCCGGTTCTACAAGGTGGGCTATGATAAATGGTCGGCCACGTACTGGGTGAAGGAAATGGAAGAGTACGGCTTTGATATGGTGAGGATCAGCCAAGAGTATGGCAGCTTGTCGGAACCGATGAAGTTGGTCAAAGCGGATCTGCAAAGCAAGCTGATTAATTACAATCAGCATCCCATGGACCGCTGGTGCCTGGAGAATACAGCGTTTGAGATTAACAGCAAGATGGAGATTCGGCCCGTTAAGGTTCAGGGCAAGGATGAGAAGAAGATCGACGGTACCGTGACTTTGATCTTTGTATACAAGGTGTACATCGATAACCGAACCGAATTCCTTGATCTTGTGAAGAGAGCGGGGTGAAAAAGTGGCATTGATAAACAATTTTAAGGGCTTGCTTAACAAAACGAAAGAATTTGTCCGTGCGAAGATGCTGGGCGGATACATGCCGGTATTCAGCCAATTCGGAAATAACATTTATGCATCAGATATTGTGCAGAACTGCATTGATATTATCGCTACGGAGATCAGCAAGCTGCAACCCCGGCATATTCGAACAGACGGAAGCGGCATGCAGACCACGCCAAGGGGAAACTTGAACCGACTCTTTAAATTTGGCCCAAATGAGCTTATGACCACACGGGACTTCTTGGAGAAAATAATCTGGCTGCTTTATATGAACTTCAACGTATTCATTTATCCGGTATACAACGTGCAACTCCGGGAAGACGGATCAGAGATTCGCAGCTATACTGCGCTGTATCCGTTAAATCCCTATCAGGTTGATTATTTACAGGACCCGACAGGCCGACTATACGTCAAGATGTATTTTGCATCAGGGGATCAGTTTACCGTACCGTATTCTGATTTGATCCATATCCGCAAACGATATTCGGTAAATGAGATCATGGGTGGCGGAGCGAATGGGCAGCCGGATAACGAAGCTCTGCTAAAGATGCTGAGGATCAACGACACCGTTCTCCAAGGAATCGAAAAGGGGATCAAGACGAGCATGTCCATTCGTGGGGTACTGAAGATTGCAACCATGATGGATGATGAATCTCAGCGTAAGGAGCGGGAACGCTTCGAGAAGCTGATGTCCTCCGGTGACTCCGGCGTTCTGCCGGTTGACTTGAAGGGCGAGTTTACGCCAATCTCCATTGATCCCAAAATGGTGGACAAGGATACACTCGACTTTTTGAAGACGGGTGTACAGGAATGGTTTGGTGTCTCGCTACCGATGCTCGCTCGGGATTACAATGATGAGCAGTATCAAGCATTCTATGAGAGCACGCTGGAACCCATATTAATCGGGCTTAGCCAAGCCTTTACCAAGACGATCTTCACGCCCCGCGAGCTGGATATGGGGAATGAGATCGTTTTTTTTCAACGCGACATGATGTACCTCAGTACAGCAGCCAAACTGAGCCTGATCAAGACGGCCGGGGAGCAGGGGCTGCTGAGTGATAATCAGAAGCTGGCACTGTTGGGATATCCACCTTTGCCTGATGGGAACCGGATCACGCAATCTTTGAATTACGTGGACCGTTCCATCATTAATATTTATCAGCTCAACGGAGCAAATGCGAAATCTGGAAAGGCGGTGAAAGAAGATGCAGAAGAATAAGCTACCGGCCATGCATGAGCCGGAGCGCCGGGCGTTTGTTATGAATGATCTTCGGGCAGATCCGGCAGGGAATATCATGGAAGGACATGCAGCCGTGTTTGATCAAGCAACCATTATCGGAGGCTGGTTCAAGGAAATCATTGAGCGCGGAGCATTCGACAAAACTGATTTTAAGGATGTGATCATGAGCGTCAATCATGATCTGAAGCGTATTCCCTTGGCTCGAAGTCGGAATAACAATGCAAATTCCACACTTCAACTTCAAGTGGACGAGCAGGGGCTGAATACGAGGGCTGAGCTAGATGTTGAGAACAACATGGAGGCTAAAGCTTTATACAGCGCAGTTGGGCGAGGGGACATTTCTGGAATGTCCTTTATTTTTACTGTACGGGACGAAACCTGGGAAGGTCTTGATACAGAACTTCCCACCCGCCGCATTAAAGACATTGGCCGAGTGATTGAAATCTCTGCGGTATCCTTCCCGGCTTATGACGGGACTGATATAAATGCTCGTGACCAGCAGGCACTGGAGAGCGCTCGCACCGCACTGGATAGTGCGAGGTCTGGACTGGATAGTTCATTGAGCGATTTGGATTTGGCAAAAGAGAAATTGAAATTCATCTAATTAACTGGAGGTTATCGTAAATGAAAGAATTCCTGAAAAAGCTTTTGAAAAAGAAAGAAGAGGCTCGCTCCGCGCTCAAAGACAAGGGGTTGAAGAGCAACGATATTGTAGAAGTGCGTTCGATTGGTTCACAAGTAGAAGCCATTGATGTTGAAATTGCTGAAATTCGACAGCAACTGGAATCCATGCCTGATGATCCGATTGCTGGTGGTGATACTCCGCCAGAGCCAGAACAACGGGGTGCGCAACCACCTGCCGGAAATGCTGCAATGGCTCAGTTTTTGAAGTCGTTTGGAATCGGTTCTCAATCGCAGCAACGTTCAGAGGAACCGGTTGATCCTTACGGAACCGTTGAATACCGGAATGCTTTTATGATCTATGCCAAAACGGGTGAGATCAAACCGGAGCTTCGGGCTAATGCGACAACAACCACGGCAGATGTATCTGCGGTTATCCCAACAACCATCTTGAATGAGATTATCAAGAAGGTCACCGTTTACGGGCAAGTCTTCAGCCGTGTTCGGAAGCTCAATATCAAGGGTGGTGTGGAGGTTCCTATTCTTGCCCTGAAACCAGTAGCTACTTGGATCGGTGAAACTCCTGTATCAGATAAACAGAAGGTGCAGGCCAATACGAAATTGACGTTCACATATTTCGGTCTGGAATGCAAGGTAGCCATTTCGCTCCTGGCTGACACTGTAACACTTGCTGGATTTGAAACGGTAATCACGGATCTGATTGTAGAGGCTATGGTCAAAGCAATTGATTTGTCAGTTATCAAAGGTACTGGAACTGGACAACCAAAAGGAATCACCGTCGATGACCGTGTTCCAGCTGCACAAATCGTAACAATGACACCGACTCAGTTTGCAGAATGGGAGAGCTGGGCGAAGCTTGTTCTTGCAAAGATGCCACTGGCGTATAAGGCTGGAGCTGCTTTTATGATGGCCTCTGGTACGTTTGAGGGTTATATCAACGGAATGGTCGATGATAACGGACAACCGATTGGCCGAGTGAATTACGGCATTGCAGATGGACCGCAGGAACGATTTGCGGGGAAAGAAGTGATCCAGGTCGAGGACGATGTGATTGTACCATATGCTTCTGCAGCCACAGGAGATGTAGTTGCCGTATATTGCAACCTTAGCAACTACGGATGGAACAGCAATATGCAAATGAATATGTTCCGTTACTTTGACCATGACACGAATGAGTATGTGGACAAGGCGATTCTGATCGCAGATGGCAAACTGATTGATCCAAATGGCGTTGTCATTGTCAAGAAGGGTGCAGCATCCTAATAAACGGGGCCGCATGGCCCCCTAAAGGTGGTGAAATAGATGGCTAAAAAGCTACAAGCTACAAAGATTGACGGTGTTGAAGTTTCTACGCTTACAGGTGAAACTGTATTACTTTGGAAGGCCACGCGCGAATTATCCGAAGTCGAGCACGAGCAGCTTTCTATCAAGCTCAAGCAGGAGCAGGAGCATAGTGGTATTAAAATTATACTGGTGCCGTTGTCCGTTGACGTAGAAGTGACAGAACAGACCACAGTTGATCCAGCGGCTGAACCAGTATTGGAACCGGATTCTCCAACAGAACCGAAACAAGGGGAAGGTGGGGATGAGTAATGACGGATGCGGATCTTCTGATTGAATGCAAGATCGGTCTTGGTTACTCCAGTGATGTTAACGAGGCGATAGATAAGCCGCTGAAACAGAAGCTTTTGGCAGTCAAGTCATATTTACGCGGTGCAGGTGTGTCAGAGGAATCGCTACAAGATCCACTAGCGGTTGGTGTTATTGTCATGGGTGTCAGTGATCTGTGGGAAGTGAAGTCGGGGGAGGTTAAATTTTCCCCGGCTTTTTTTACGCTTGCTTACCAATTGGCGGTGAGATCATGAGGATGGACAGTGAGTTGTATTTGCTAAAGAGCGGGACGACCGGAAAGGATGCCAACGGAGATCCGATTATCACGATAATACGGCGGCGCATATTGGGTGAGAAGCAGTCTGTAAGGCAATCAGAATTCTACCAAGCTGCTGCCGCAAAGCTTAACCCGGAGTTGGTGTTTGTCGTCTGGACAATTGAATATGCAGGGGAAATCAAGCTTGAATATAACGGATCGACCTATTCCATCATTCGGACGTTTGATAAGAATGGCAAGGAGACGGAGCTTGTCTGCACCAGCCGATTTAATGGAGGTGGATCTGGTGGTTAGCCTACAGTTAGAAGGAATGGATGAGATCCGTCGGATGCTGGAAGGGCTTGCTGAGAAAAAAGGGAAGGCCGAGAACAAGGCGCTCCGAGCGGGGGCTTTGGTTATAAAGGACGCTGCTGCCCTCCGTGCTCCACGCAGTTCCTCACAAAAAGAACATTTGGCGGATAACATCGTGGTCACCAATGTGCGAACTGATGCCGGTGCTAAGTATATCCTGGTCGGTCCGCAGCGCGGTGACAATAACAAATTTTTCTACGGGAAGTTCCAAGAGTTTGGAACTTCGAAGATGGCTGCGCGTCCGTTTATGGGTCCCGCCGCAGTAGAGGGCGCTCCTCAAATGGTTTTAGCTATGGCAGAGGCTGTTCGGAGGGAAATGCGATGATTGATCTGATCCCTGAGGTCGTATCTGCTTTGTGTGGCAGAGCTGAGCTGATTGATCTGCTTGGTGGTGACTACATCTGGCGGCATGATGTGCCTGAAGATTACGCCGAACAGTTTCCTAGAATCACCTTTTTTGAAATGATCAATAACGACAATCGATATGTCGAAGATGTTGCGGATGCAAGTGAAATTCACTTCCAAGTTGACGTTTGGCATAAAGCGGCTACCGCAGCGCTAGGAACGGAAGTTGATGCTGCCATGAAGGGAGCTGGCTTCGCTCGTTATTCCGGCGCTGACCTGTTCGAAGAAGATACAAAAATATATCACAAAGCCCTGCGGTACCGGACGGTCCGCAGATATGAGGAGGATTAACCATGGCTGGTGTACGCATTGGTTTTAAAGATTTGTTCTATTCAAAGGTAATTGAGGATACAGCATCCGGCACCACATACGAAACACCGAAGAGAATTGCAAAGGCAATCTCCGGCACCGTTACACCTACTATCAACACTGAAACTCTATTTGCTGATGATGGTCCGTCAGATAGCGCATCGTCTATTGGCGGCATTGAAGTCACATTGGGTGTAGATGTATTGAGCCTGGCTGTTCAGGCTGATTTATTGGGTAAGCAATTGATTAATGGTGTTCTGATTGACTCAACTGATGATATTGCCCCTGATGTGGCCATCGGTTTCCGGTCTCTTAAATCCAACGGTAAGTATCGTTTTGTTTGGCTGTTAAAAGGTAAATTTTCCTTGCCAGAGGAATCCTATGAAACTAAGGGAGATACCCCAACATTTCAAACGCCGGAAATCAATGGTAATTTTGTGATTCGCGATTCTGATGGGCGTTGGAGATTTACTGGTGACGAAGATGAAGCTGGATTTGTTGGAGCTGACAGCTGGTTCGACGAAGTACCGATAATCAGCACGGACAGCACGCCGCCTACAGCTACAGTCGTACCGGCTAACAATGCGACTGCGGTAGCCGTAACGGCAACACAGAAGTGGACGTTCAATAAGGCCTTGGCTGAAAATACCGTCAATTCAGCGAACTTCGTTGTACAGAAGGCTGACGGTAGCGGTGTAGTAGCCGGCACGCTCTCTCTGGACGCCGCGAAGAAGGTAGTTACATTCACCCCTACTGCTAGTCTTTCGGCTGCTACGCTATATCTGGCGTTGGCTGGCGTGGGTGTACGGGATCAATCCGGTAATGCTTTGGTAGCACCAATTATCACGAAGTTCACAACAGTTTAAACAATCTAACTGCGGAGCACTCCATAAGGGGTGCTCTTTTCTTTTTAGAAATTCGAGAGGGTGATTATTTTGAATATTACATTACGCAAGGATGGAAAAGAAAAAACATTTACTGTGAAACAAATATCCGCCTTTATGTTGCGGCGCACTATTGAAATAAACAAGACGATGAACTTGTCTGATATGGATGCCAATACTTTGGATGCGGCTGCTGATTTTATCGTCGATACGTTTGAAAAACAATTCGAGCGAGATGATGTGTACGCAGGATTATCCTGTCACGAACTTATTCCCACGTTTCAATATTTGATGGAAGCTGTCATCTCTGAATCCAACGAAGCCATAGGGGCAGAAAAGGACCCAAACGTCAGAGCGGGGGTATAGACCCTCTGGAGTTCATCGAGCGTTTTTATCTAACCCGAATGGAAGAAGGAATGACGCTTAAACAAATCGATGAAATGGATATTGTTTTATATTTTCGATTACTTAAACGTAAAGGAAAGTCATCCACTGGAGTTCAGGAAGGATTTATTGATCAGGTTATGTAGGGGGTGAGGGATTGGCTGAGAATGTAGGGGATTTAGTAGTTCGGATCGGTATGGAAGATACGACATTTAAAGCAGGTATGCAAAATCTAAACCGACAGATGCAGCTAGCACAGAGTTCATTACGAGCAGCATCTGCGGAAGCAGGAGGAATGGCAAATTCAACCGATCAGTTAAGGCTGAAGGCCTCATCCCTTACGGATCAGATTGGCATACAGGAAGCGAAGATCAACGCGCTGACACAAGCTCACGCACAGTCAGCGGCAGCCAATGGAGAAGATGCAGCAGCAACCCAACGTCTGCAGATACAACTTAACAACGCCCGCGCCGCACTTGGCCGGATGCGGACGGACCTGCAAAACACGAGTGACCAGATCGAGGACCAAACGAATAAATGGAAGGTCAATGGCCGCGCGTTGCAGGAAGTCGGCGAGAAAATGAAAGGCGTCGGCGACAAGATGCAGAGTGTAGGTAAAGGACTCACAGTTGGAGTCACTGCTCCACTTGTCGGCATCGGGGTTGCGGCTGCTAAAGTAGCAATCGACGTAGACAAAGCATCAAACCGCATTCAAGCGGCTCTGGGTGTTACGAAAACAGAATCAAAAGCGCTGGCTGCCTCAGCGCAAGCGATCTGGAAGGATGGATACGGAGAAAGTCTGAGTGAAGTCAATGAGGCGCTGATCACAACCAGCAAGAACATTCAGGGACTCAATAAGATTGAACTGAAGGAATTAACCAACAGCGCTCTGATTCTCCGTGATGCCTTTGATGCTGAAGTAAATGAAACGACACGAACCGCCTCAGTGCTGATGAAAAACTTTGGCATCGATGGCGATGAAGCAATGGATCTAATCACGGTCGGCTTCCAGCGGGGCGGCGACTTCTCAGGTGAACTGCTGGATACTCTGCGTGAATATTCGCCGCAATTTAAAGGGCTTGGTTACAGCGCTCAGGAATTCACGGCACTGCTCATTGCAGGAGCTGAGAAGGGCGCCTTCAACCTAGACAAGATCGGGGATAGCGCAAAAGAGAGCTTCCTGCGGATTGGTGACGGCAGCACTTCCTCACGTGATGCCTTGAAGGCGCTGGGGCTGGACTTCAATAAGGTTGAGAATGACATCAATGATGGCGGAGATGGCGCACAGCGAGCCTTTGGGGCTGTAGTGTCAGCCATCGCTACCGTGAAAGACCCAGCGAAGCAGGCACAGACCGCAGTGGCGCTCATGGGTACGCCACTGGAAGACCTTGGGCCACAGTTCCGTGACTTCTTTGCGACCGCGAACACCGATTTGGGCGACTTTGAGGGAGCCACACGCAAGGCAGGAGAGGCGTTGCAGGATAACCTGGGCAGTCGGGCAAACAAGGTGTGGCGTGAAGCTCAGGCGGCGCTTGTGCCGATTGGAGAAGTACTGGTGGGGATTGCTGAAGATTATCTGCCGGTGATTGCATCCAAGGTTCAAGAAGCTTCTAACTTCATCAGCAATTTATCTCCGGCTGCTCTTAAAGCCGGGATTGCTATCGGTGCGATCGCAGCGGCAGCCGGTCCGGTAATCGTGGGGATAGGTATGCTGATCAGTACGATTGGTAGTGTCGTATCTGCTGTCGGTACAATCAGTGTTGCCGTTGGCGGTGCTGGCGGCTTAGGTGCTGCGTTGATGGCCGTTGCGACAGGCCCTATAGGTATAGCAGTAGCTGCAATAGCGGGGCTGACAATGGTCGGGATAGGGCTATACAAGCACTTTAAGCAAGATTCGATACCAGAGATTCAGCGTTTCGGTTCCGAAGTATCTGCTAGTACACAGAAAGCGGTCGGCGGGTTTATGGATCTCAATGACAAAGCTACCGTTGCGTTGGATCAATTGCGATGGTCAGGTCAAACGATTAGTAATGGTATGGCCACAGATATCAAAGAGACCTTTTCACAAATGGGGGATCAAGTCACCGCAGCTATGAAAGAGGATCATGCTGCGCAATTACAGACAATGACTGAGTTTTTTGCGGGATCAAAGGCTCTCACTGATCAAGAAGAGGCTGCGGCAATAGAAAAGATGAAGGCAAATCAAACCGCTCAACAAGGTTATGTTGAAGAGGCACAGCGGAAAATAGCTGAAATCATGGACCGAGCTGCACAAGAAAAACGCGGGATTACGGAATGGGAACGAAGTGAGATTGACCGTTTACAGCAACAGATGGTTTCAACTGGGATTAAGCATTTATCTGAGAATGAGTTAGAACAGAAGGCTATTATGGAGCGCATGCGCCAGAACGCCGGAGACTTGAGCGCTCGACAAGCAGCTGAAGTTGTCCAAAACACCGTCAAGCAGCGTGACGAAAGCATTGCCGCCGCTGATGAGCAGTACAACGAAGTAATAAAGACGATCATTCAGCAGCGCGATGAAGCTGGGACAATTTCTGCTGAACAGGCAGATAAACTGATCGCTGAAGCTAAGCGACAGCACGACAAGACACTGAACGAAGCAAATGCCATGTATGAGAACGTCATAGAAGTGGCGAAGAAGCAGGCTGGAGAGCATGTTGACCAGGTAGATTGGGAGACGGGAGAAATTCTCTCTAAATGGGATATCTTCAAGTCCAATACCGCTAAAAAGTGGGAAGAAATTAAGGCTGATGGCAAGCGGATATGGGATGCATTTTGGAAGATGCTGACCAAGATTGGAACGGATATTAAAGAAGATGTAGAAAGGCAATGGAATGAAATGATTCAGTTCTTCAAGGACATTGACCTGACTCAAATCGGTGCAGATATCATGAACGGACTGAAAAACGGGATCGCGAGCAAGGCGGCAGAGCTTGAGCAATCCGCGAAAAATGTAGCCTCCAAGGTTGGGGAGAGTATACGCGATTTCTTTGGTATTCACTCCCCGTCGAAATTGACTACAGAATACGGTTATTACGTTGCCAAGGGCTTGGCTGTCGGAATTGATAGCGGCAGCAAGGAAGCGGAGGCAGCAGCTAAGAAAACGGCGCAGAAGACCAATTCAGCATTTCAGGAAGCCTTTGCCCAAGTGCAAAATAAATATAAGGTTGGGCAACTAGACACATCACAATATATTACTGCTCTTCAAAAGGTCAATAAGCAGTACGCAAAAACAGCAGATCAGCATAGGAAAGTCACTGAAGAGATCAGCAAAATGAACAAAACTGCTGCGTCGGAGGCAATTAAGGCGGCAAAAGAGGCATTTGACGCTTCCAAAAACTATATCGATAATCGGGCAGCTACTGGAAAGCTTACTCTCAATCAGGAGCTAGCTTTGTGGCAGCAGGTGCAGGCCAAGTATAAGGCAGGCAGCACACAGCGGATCGCGGCTGATAAAGAAGTTTATCGTGTTCAGCAGGAATTGGCAAAAGCCAGTTTTGAAGCTTCAAAGGAATGGATCGAGAAGTCTTCTGAGGCGAATCAACTTTCTCTTGCTGAAGAACTGGCTGCTTGGGAAAGGGTACAGGCGAGGTATAAGGAAGGCACAGACGAGCGCAAGGCAGCAGATGAAGCTGCGGGCAAGGTGCGTCTAGAAATCTATAATCAGCTGACAGCGGCCAGTGAGGAATTCTTGGCCAAAACGAAGGAGATAAATGCCAACGTTGCAGCAGAAGAAAAACGCCTGAATGACGAATATGCGGCAGCAGTTGAACAGCGTGCTAAGTCTATCAATGACTTCGCTGGGCTATTTGATCAGGTGACTATTGCTTCTGAAACTAGTGGTAAGGATCTGATGGACAACCTTCGCGGGCAAGTCGAATACCTGGATAAATGGGCAACCAATCTGCAACTGCTGTCCGCTAGAGGTATCGACCAGGGGTTGCTTCAGGAGCTACGGGAGATGGGTCCGCAGGCGGCTCCAGAGTTGGCGGCACTCAATACGCTGACGGATGCTGAACTTGCAGAGTATACATCACTGTGGAAAACAAAATCTTCCGAAGCACGAACGGCGGCGGTTATGGAGCTGACCGGGCTTCGACAGGATACGAATACACAAATCGCGCAACTGCATACCGAAGCCGTTGCGGAATTGGATGCATTACGTATCGATTTCGAGGCAAAGGTTAAAGCGATACGTGGCAGCACTAATAAGGAATTTAACGCCATGAAGGCGGACCTTCCAACGATAGGCAAGCAGGCCATGCAGGGGCTGATAGACGGCATGACCAGTATGCAGGGAGCCGTGTCCGCCAAGGCAAAGGAAATCGCCAATTCGGTCACTAAGACGATGCAAAAAGCACTGGACATTCATTCGCCATCGCGCGAACTGGCGTGGATCGGTGAAATGGCCGGCTCTGGACTGGTGGATGGACTGGCTGGGACTATGGCTAATATCGAGCGGCAGGCGGCAGCCATGGCGGCAGCGGCAATGCCGAGTATTCAGTCACCTTCAGTAAGCAACGGAGGATTGTCCGCGGGAGCATCTACTATGGCTTCCCCAGCGGCTATTATACAGGTGGTCATGCAAGGGATGTTTGAGGGAGCGAATTTCAATATGAGGGACGAAGACGAAGCGAAGCGGCTTGGCCAAGTATTTGGTGGGCAACTAGCAGATGCGTTACGAGGGGCGGGGTTGGTGACATGAGGGGTGTAGTTGCTATGTTAGGTGATAAATCTCCGAAGGATCTTGGGCTACGAACGCTCCGAGATTCACAGCGGCCCATTCTTGCACCGACTGTAGACAGGACATACGCGATGCCATTTATGCATGGGGCATACGACTTTGGGTCAGATGCTGGTCCGCGCCCGTTACCACTGGAATGTGCATTTATGGAACGAAATCCCTACCAATTACAGCGGCGGGTGTCGGCACTCGCTGCTCATTTGGTGGATGGTGAGGGCAGGCCGCGTACGATGTCCCTGATCTATACTAATCAACCGGATCAGCAATTTTTAGTCCGGTATTCTGGCCAGTTGCCGACAACCAGGGAAGCGGGTTTAGGGAAATTTGTCTTACCCTTCATTGCATTTGATCCGTTTGCCTATAGCATCTATGACTTGGATGAGATCAACGTGGACAGTGAGATCCCGGTGGATATGGAAGTATCCGTTGACCTGGCTTCCACATATTCGGTGACGGGTCCGATGGTGATCCCTTTTAAAAACTTTGGATCGCTAAACGGAACACCGGTGCTTGAAATATCAGGATCATTCTCCTATTTGTCGATTACTATCGGTGGAGTCGAAACCACATATAACACCGCTATGTCCGGCACATTGGTTCTCGACTTCGCAAGGAAGACGGCACGTGTCGGATCTACGAATGTCCTACGTAATACCAATCGTAGATTTGGGGCGCTACCGGTGGGTGATTCAATTATCATGGTGAACGGTAGCGGGCTAAATTGCTCATTGTCGATTAACCTGCACGCGAAATATGCATAAATGAGGTGAATGAAATGGCAGAAATTGAGTTAATCAAAGGAGCGGACAACGGGAGTGCCTCTGACTCGCTTTCCAAGGCCTATCCAAAGATCAATAGAAATTTCCAGCGAGCCAACACGGAGTTAGAAATTCATGGACAAAATATAACGAATCAAGAAGGGCGTATATTGTCTGCCGAAGGAGCGCTTAGTAACCACGGTAGCCGACTTACTACGGTCGAAACGGAACAGGTTAACCAAGGCAATCGCATTACGAGCATTATTGCTCATAACGGGGATGGTACGAAGGATACGGAGCTGATTGACGCTCGTGGAGGTAAAAAGCTCTTATCCGAACGGTTGAATGCCACTGATGAACAGTTGGCGGAAACAGCGATGAAGATAAACGCGCTGTACACGTTTCAGGACGCTTGGACGGCGTGGCAGAAAAACGATTTCTTTCCTATCGGATTTTTCGGAGACTCTACGATAGACGGCACAGGAACAACCGGCTGGACCCCAAACACCGTTGGATTTCTGAATCGTTCTCCGAATGCCTTTCCTTACGTCCTGGAGCAACTGATAAAGGAAGAAACTGGTACGGCATATAACATCGGATACAACTTTGGGTTCGCCGGACAAAACTCAACGTGGGCTAAGGATAACATCGACTCTGTTTTAGCGCCCTTTGCGGGGATTAAGATGCTCGGGTTAGGATTCGGTATCAATGACCGGCTGCTTTACGATAATCCGCATGACTTTTACGTGGCCTTTTACAACAACATTGAGCAAATGATTGTGTACTGCTACACTCACGGCATACAGCCATTCCTGTTGACGACACAGCCGACTATGGAGCCGTCCACGTCCATGCTGCAGTATCCTAACCGCAACAACGAGATTATCAACTCCGTAGCCAACAGGGTTAAACAAGACCTCGCCCGGGCCTATAAACTGGAGCTTGTCGATGTCAACAAATACGCCAGCGGATTTTTATCATCCTACAAAGACGGCAATGTCGTTACGGATGTAATTCCGGATAAGCTTCATTTTGGCGACAGGGGGCATAAGTACATTGCGGATCTGCTGTTCGCACACTTTTGCCCGCGCGTGCTGTTCGTTGATTCCGAATCCGAGGTCGTGGAGATCGTCAATCGGATCAACAAGTGCGATATCAGCGAATCTTTTGTTATCGGTAGTGAGGTGCCATCCAGACCGGATAACACGCCGAATACCAAAGTGTTCCATGATTTCGGAGATGACGACCAGCGGGTACTGTCTAATTTCTATATGTTCTCGAATGATTATTACCACCTTGATCTTGCTTATGATGAGGCAAGTAAAAATGATACTGTTACAGTCCGGAGTCCTTTACTCGTCACTTTCAACGGCGGTCCCAACATTGAGATTGCGCACTGCGCTGCAAAAGCAGGTGATTCAGAGTTTACTAAGCCAGGACTTTCTCTCGAATCTTATATTGGAAAGTCAAAACTGGGTCTAAACCGGATTATCGTTTACACAAACAGCTCTCTATGCTCTTTCAGTGGGATTGTATTCAATCGGGATCGGCGGCGGGTTTATACAGACACACTTTATGACATTCCCGCGAACAGTTTTAATCTGTTGCAAGGGAAAAAGTTAAATACTTATAAAGAATCGCTATATAAAATCAAGATTGAGAGTAACCTCCGCGAAGAGGACGTCATTAAGGTTGACTTGTTTTCAAAGTCTACCGAGGGTATTAGTATTGTTTTGTCTAATCAATCGGCTGGACTTGAAAAAATCGACATCGGCGTTAGCCAGCAGTTAGTCGGCAATGTGTCGCTGGAGCAGCAGGTTCGCAATCTTGATATATATGTTAAACTGTCCGCAAACCGTATTGATGTGTACCTGACACCGTTGCTCACAACAGCCGTGTTGTCCTATGTTTTTAAAGACGGGACGAACCGAGGATGCGGAAGAATGCTAAGCTCAGTCGTGCTGCTTACTGCGGCAGGTTACGTGCAAAGCGGCAGTTACCTGAAAGTTACCGGAGAAGTACTTTATAGCCGGTAGTCGCAGTAGTCGCAGTAGTCGCAGCAGTCGCAGTAGTCGCAGTAGGACCATACTGCGCACTAGTGTGTATTGATGTGTATTGATCTTTACTGGTGGATATTGGACAATACTCCTATACATTAGGAGGTGGGGTATTGGCTACGTCCAGACACAACATCACGCTTGATCCGGAAGTCTATGAAGAGTTTTGTAGATATGCCGGGAAGAAAGGTATTAAGATATCAACTTGGATTAATCAGCAGATGAAAGAGTTCATCGAAGAAGAGAAGATGATCGAGGAGTTCCGGAAGAAGCGCTCATAATGGGTGTTTCTTTTTATTTTGTGAAAGGGGCGTGGTACTGAATGCATGTTATCTTTTCATTGTTAGCGTTGTTCGGGCTTGGATGGCTGTTTTTGATCACACTTGTAGGGATACTTGGAGGGTTAGTTAAAGTTGAATTGAGAGATCCGTTCACGAATAAAAATGAAGTTATTACTAACATAGATATTAGCCGCAAAAGGTAGTGCGCAGTAGTAGATATTAACCTTTATAAATGGCTATAAATGCTGATAAATCAACGTTTATGGATATATCGGAACCAAGGACCATACTGTTCACTAATGGACAACTGAAAATGGATATAAAAAAAGAGCTACCGGATCACTCCAGCGGCTCTTTTTCGTTTTCCACTATGATCAAATCTCCAGGCGTTACTTCCAGTTCTTTGCAGAGCAGGAGAAGTAGATCCTTCGGATAATGCTTGGCCGTGTCGTTGTACATCACTCGTACCGACTCATAACGATAATCAATTTTCTTTGATAGTTGCAACGGGTTAAGGCCTTTCTCGTCTATTATAGCTTTCAAATTGGATTTTATTCTCATGGGGCACCTCCTGGAAACATTATACACGAAAAACGTGTAAAAAGCCCTATATACTCGAAATTCGTGTAATGGTATTATTTAATTACACGAAAAACGAGTAATGACGGAGGTGCAGCACCATGATTAACGCAAGCGAGCAACTATTGTCCGATGTCGTGGCCGTGATTTATGAGTCGTTTCCTAAGATTGAAGTAGAAAGAACAAAAGCTATATTGTCCGCCGTAGTGGCTAAATACCATATTCAGAAAATTGAAGAAGACGAACCACATCCAGACTCAGATGAGAAAATCAAGATGTTCCTCTCTTCTAAACGTTTGGAAGGACTGAGCCCTCTCACGCTGGATGGATACACCTTAGACTTACACATATTCTTTAAACATGTACGCAAGCGTACAGACGCCGTTACAGCGGCAGATATTCGGGCTTACTTAGGCCAGTTCGATAACTTAAAGATGAGCACGATCGGCAAGAAGTTGTCTGTACTGAAGAGCTTCTTCGGTTGGCTGACATCAGAAGAAATCTTGCCGAGAGATCCATCAGCCAAGCTAAAAACGCCGAAGCTAGAAAAGCGGTTACCGAAGGCACTGACCATTCCAGAGCTTGAAATGCTTCGTGAAGCCTGTGTCACAGTTCGCCAGCGTGCCTTTATTGAGATTATGTACGCGACAGGCTGTCGATTGTCAGAGGTCTACGGTATGGATCGAGACGCAATCAACCAGCAGTCCATGAGCTGCCGCGTTATTGGCAAAGGCAATAAGGAGCGGGAGGTTTATTTTAGCTTTAAGGCTATGTATCACCTTAATAAATATCTGAAGACCCGGAACGATGATTGCGAAGCACTCATGGTGACGGAGCGTAAGCCACACCGCAGATTAACCAAGCGGGGCATACAGCGTGAAGTTGGAGTTATAGCCAAAGCAGCAGGACTACAGCAAAAGGTCAGTCCGCATGTACTGAGACACACCTTTGCTACTTTGACACTCAATAATGGCGCTGAACTAGTTGCTGTGCAGGAACTTATGGGGCATTCAGACCCTCAGACAACACTACGGTACGCGCGTATCACAGAGGATCGCAAGCGAGAACAACACAAACGTTATCTGGTTCAATAAGAGGGGGTGAAGTTAATTGATTACAGTTTTAGGTCCAGATCATGAGGCGTTGGCCATTATTGATCGGTACACCAATGACACTATTCAGGAGACGATTAATGGGGAGTATAAGCTGGCATTCACGGCACTCATCGAAGATGATGGCAAGAGTGAATACCTGGTTGAGGACAACTTAATCGAAGTGGAAGACCAACTATTCAATATTGTCCACCACCGTAGGACCCGGGCAAATGACGGATCTTTAATTGTGGCCGTGGACGGGGAACAGGTGGCGTATGATCTGCTGCGTTTCGAATGGGAAGATGGCTTCGTACATGCCGGAACGCCTGCGGATCTGCTGGCGATGATCTTGGAGGGTACAGGATTTAGTATTGGCAGCGTGGAGGTCAGCGAGTATATCTCGGTGGATCTCGCTGAGGAAAATGTCAACGCTAGGACCATTATGATGGAGATTGCGGCGTTGTCTGGAGGTGAGTTGTTTTTTGATCGCTACACGATATCCCTTTTGGCTCCACGAGGGCAGCTGAGAGGCGTTCAATTCCTACTCGGTAAAAACCTAAAGGGTATTATCAAAGATGTTGATACACGTTCCGGCGAGATAATTACTGCTTATGAGGTGGACGTGCAGGAACTGCGGGAGCTTCCGGAGTTCGCGGGGTGGGAAGAGTTTGATCTTGGGGATTCAGTGTTCATTGTGGACCCTGAACTCGGCATCGATGAGGAGCAGCGGATAATCAGTTACACTTATAGCCCACGCCGAAGAATCAATAGTAAGGTGGTCATATCGAATGCGATCACAGGTATCACGGACGCAGTCGTTAGTCTGAAAAAGACAACCATCGTCAAAGACAAGGTGTACAACGGGACCAGGATCGGGCCGGAGGTTGGATTTGAGGCAATCCGTAGTGACAAGATGGCCCGCGCGGTAATGAATGCCACAGAAGGAATCAAGCTGCAGAAGGGTAATGGCAGCGGATCAAGCTGGACAGATGTCATTTACCTGGACACCGAAGGTAATGGGATATTTTCAGGCCGAGTAATCGCTGCATCCTTCGAGGGTGGTACCATCATGATCGGCAGCGGGAATAATGCCTTCCGAGCTAGTGATTGGGGAATATGGCTGGGAAACGCGGCCTTTGCTGATGCACCATTCAGTGTAAATCCTGCCGGACACATGAAAGCCGTTGATGCTGAATTTAGTGGGAAAATTACCGCATCAGATATCGATGGCGGAGTAATTACAGGGGCATTGATCCGCACCGGATTATTTGGTGTTTACCCGCGTGCTGAAATGAGCGATTCAGATAAAACATTCTCAGTTTGGGCATCCGTTACCAACGGAATTCAAATGCAGTCTTCAGGTTATCCAAACTCTATTGCAACCTTAAGATTTACAAACGACAATGAGTATGCAAATGCTAGCTTACCAGGAGGGGAGGCTGGGTTTTATTTACATGGTAGTGGCAATCTAACAATGGAGTTTTTGGGTGATATCAAACTTAGAGGATATAACAGTACTTCAGTATTAAGTTGGGCTAATTTGAGATCAGAGCTGGATGGAAGATCGTTACAAGCAGAGTTAGACGAGATACGGTCAGCCATTGCTGATAAAGCAAATCTATCTCATTCACACTCTCTCACGTTGCCAAACCATAATCACGGTAGTGCAACGCTAGTTCCGTCTGGTGGAGGTACCTACGGAGTCTCTTAATTTTCCTTTAACGTTACGGCCTTATTGGGTATAATTGGGTAGATTACTATACTCAGGAGGTTACACATGAAGAAGAAGATTATAGGACTTGTTATGGCTGCATTATTCCTAGGAAGTTCGATTGGTTTCGCGGCGGGTTCGACACTATTGGGATCTAAGGTTACTGGAATATATACAGTAGAGCAGGATGGAAAGAAGATAGCAGACGCCGCAATTATAAACGGATCGGCTTACGTACCAGTGCGAGCTATGTCAGAGGCGACTGGTACGGATCTGAACGTAGATGGGAAGAAGATAATTATGGAGAGCAAGGCTAGCGCAACAATAAATGTTGTAGCACAAATTGAAAAGTTGCAATATCAACGCGCCGGAATCATTAGGAAAATTGAAACTGCTGAAGGTGGCGTTAAGCTTTATGAAACGGATATCATCCCAAGAGCTGAAGAAAATGCAAGAATTACGGTTGGTTCTGATATGGAGCAATCTTATGCGAATTGGCTTGCTGGTAGAACTGCTGAGAGAGACCAATACAAGCAAGATATAATTACGTTACAACAGCAATTAGCTGACATTGATGCTCAAATAGCAGAACTCCAAAAATAACATATCCAACATTTAGAGCCCCACCAACATTGGTGGGGCTCTTTTAGTTGAACGAAAGGATTGATTATTATGCCATTAATTAGAAATCGGTTAGCGATTGAAATGGAACCAACGGTGCCGGAGGTATGTGCAGTAATCTCAGCAGTGAGTGCTTATTATCCTGGAAGGGAAGTGGAATTCATTGAAGGGATAATGAAGGCCTTAAATGATAGGTTGCTAGAACTGAAGGAAACTAAAAGAGAGGATGAGTCTTAATGGATGGATTTATTAAAGTAGTTTTGCCTATCGCTAGTGTATTAGCATCATTTTTGTTTGGAGGCTGGTCGGCATTATTGAACATTTTACTTGTGTTTGTGGTACTGGATTATGCTACAGGCGTGGCAGCCGCAGCTAAAGAAGGCAAGCTGAACAGTAGAGTAGGTTGGTGGGGTATCCCACGTAAGATTATCATCTTTGTAATTGTTGCCGTAGCGCACTTGGTAGATCAGGCGCTGGGAGGATCTCATTTATTCCGTGATGCAGCTATATTTTTCTATTTGGCAAATGAGCTGCTTTCGTTGATTGAAAACGCTGGTCGGCTGGATGCACCAATCCCACCAGGTCTGCGGCAAGCAGTCGAGGTGCTTAAAGGTAAGTCAGGAGACAAAGGAGCTGGGGAGTAATGGAGATTATTCAAAAGGGGAATAAGCATACAAATAGTAGCAGTCGAGACGGACACATACCGATTATGATTGTGGACCATATCAGTGGTGGGACAATGACCAGCATGGATAACTGGTTCCAGTCCCCGAGCAATGAGGTTAGCAGCGCTCACTTCGGTGTGTCTAAGACCGGAGTGATCCACCAGTACGTTGACATCCAGCGGATGGCCTGGGCAAATGGGTTATCCGCTGCTGATTCACGAAAAGCGCCAGCCGCACTTGTCAAGGAGAAAGCTCCGGTCAATCCGAACAAGTATAGTGTTAGTATCGAACACGAAGGCACAGATGGCACTTTGACGGAGGCGCAGTATGCTGCTTCTGTTTGGTTACACCAATGGATCAGTAGCGAGGTTGAACGGTTGTATGGGAAGTCGATCATGTTGGATAGTAAACATGTAATTGGGCATTTTCAGGTTGATCCTATTCGTAAGCCTTATTGCCCTGGACCTAAGTTTCCGTGGGCAAGGTTGTATGATAATTTGAAAGCGAAGGAGGTATTCGAAGTGAAAGCTACTAAAGCAAATGTCACTGTGAATGGAAAGAAGCTAGAGACGGATGCGCTGCTGATTGAAGGGACAACCTATGTTCCTTTACGTGCAGTAACCGAAGCGTTAGGTGTTAAGATTGGATGGGACAACACTACGAAAACGGCTAGTGTAACCAAGTAGACTATTACGAAGCCTCTGCCGAGCGCAGGGGCTTTTTTTAATTTCTTATAACCTGTTCTTCTACCAATTCTTCTACCGTCATGAAAAACCGAACAGTAACTTGCGGAACCTTAAACGTATATTATATGCGGAGTCGGAGGCTAAAAAGACCATGTAAAACCATAGAAAACCCGTGTTGTCCGCACTCGTAATGCGTAGGCCGGGGGTTCAATTCCCTTCACCAGCATATTTTCCGCTATATCAACGTTGTCAGCGTTAAATGTTGTTTTCCGGACGTTAATTCGTCGGTGCGTACCTGCTGATATACGGTTAAATATGAAGCCTCCTACGGAAAACTGTGGGAGGCTTTGTTATGTACATTTAATCACTCTACCTAATCATAATCACGGAAGCACTACGCTGACACCAGCGGGCGGTCGTACGTACGGAGTCTCTTAATATATCTTTCATAATGTAGAACTGTTGGGTATAATTGGAATAATGCTATCCTTAGGAGGTTCATACGTATGAAGAAGAAAATAGTAGGGATTGCAGCTGCAGCGCTGTTGCTCGGAGGATCAATAGGATTTGCAGCAAGCTCGTCAATAATTGGCGCTAAAGTTACCGGACTGTATACGATAAAGCAAGACGGAAAGAAGATTGCGGACGCAGCTATTATAAACGGATCAGCTTACGTACCCGTGCGCACGATATCCGAAGCGACTGGAACGGACCTGACAGTAGAAGGGAAGACAATAATACTGGAGAGTAAAGTAACGGAGAAGCCCGCGGCAATATCTGAGACTGACACAACGGCTGCAGATCGGACAGGAACACCAAAGGCAATCATTGAGGCGGCTAAACTCCGGGAAAGATTAGCAGTGGCAGAATCCAGCGTGCAATTTCTCAAAGAAGCGATCCAACAAGCGGAAGCTACTGCGGCCGATCTAACAAGCACAGCGGACCAAGAAGCTCGCAGAAGCTATATCGCCGATTTGAATAAACGCCTTGTGTACACGGAAACAGAAATTGCGCAGATCAAGGAGCAGCTTGGTGAATAAAGCACTGGTGCATGTTGAACCAAAGCCTCTATATGTTGGATCTGAGATGCACCTACCATAAGCATGATACTATGGCCATCTCTCGGGTGGTCTTTTTGTTATGTACATTTTTCCTTTTAATAGGTTTAATTAATCATATAGTTAAAGGGGATATTACTATGAACTCATTAAGCGCGAACCAGTTAACCGCGGTATTCCGGGAATTCGGAGACCACGCTTTTCTGTATCTTCCGAGGGGATGGATATGATGCGGTGTTTAACGATACGACAGCCTTGGGCAACGTTGATTGCTCTTGGTGAAAAACAGTTCGAAACTCGATCATGGAGAACAACCTACCGCGGGGGGTTAGGTATTCATGCCGGAATGAGGATAGATAAGAAGATATGTGAACAGGAACCATTCAGGTCGATATTGGCGAAGCATGGTTATACAGCAATAAATTTACCAACAGGGTTTATTATTGCGTTAGGTCAACTCACGGGGTGTTATGAGGTTACACCGGAGGTGGACCTAAGGGAATGGATAAAGGGAAATGAATATGATTTTGGCGACTATAGTGAAGGGCGTTTTGCTTGGAAGCTTGAAGATGTTCATCAGTTAAGTCATCCTGTACCGGCTAAGGGCAGATTAAGCTTATGGGAGCATCCAGATCTAGCCTAAACCAAAAATTGATCTTTTTAATGTGATTTTCATGTGAGCATCATCTTATTTTCAGGTTCGGGGTATATATTGAAGACACCAAACACCCCCCAGTGTTTTGTGGTATAAATCTCTTAGGTCTTGCCAACTCCCATGGTAAGGCCTATTTTTTTGTTCGCTAATGGAAATGGGGGGAGGGGCGTAACTTTTTACGCGGCTTTACTTAATCTGATACTGCCCTTCATAGCTCTTAAAAGATGAAATATCCAGCCCGAGATATCTGCGCATATGAATAGCAGCTTGTGCAGCAACGATGTCGTTTAACAGCAGCATTCGTTCATGGTATCCGCGACATATAAATTTGGCTTCTATCCCTGTGTTGAGCCTGTTCTGCTCATATACCTTGATTCCCCGTTTTCTCATTTCCGAACGAACATCTCTTAGATCTGCTGTAGCTACTGCCGCGGCGGTTCCAAGAACCTCCAGATAGGGGGCGGGCGTTCGTAAATGTGTAGATAAAATGGCGGAGTCCCGTTCGAAAGCTGATAAAATCATCGGAAGCAATAAATAAGATTTCACCAGCATGTTGTCTCTGCTTTCAGCTCTATGCATGAATCTCATCACCTCTAATGGGAACGTATATTCGTATTCTACCCCGATATCCCAAAAATAATCAATGGTATTTCTAAACAGCCAGTCCAATGTGATTAAATTCACAACTAAAATAGAAAGAATAAAATATATTAAAATTGTAATAATAAAAATTAATGATTTAGGCTTATGAAAAGGAGAATTAGGATGAGAGAGGAAGGAAGTCTCCGCCGTGGATTGGTATTTGGTTTGATTTTTAGTATTCCATTATGGATATCGATATTAGGCTATATACAGTTACTTTAAAATTGAATAAAAACTTTTGCGTGAAGCGCCTTTAGGTGCTTTTTTTGTGCTGGTTAATGTGTATGATTATTAAAAGGAATTGATTGACATTTGTGGGGGCGGAGCGCT
Organism: Paenibacillus sp. RS8; assembly: GCF_041956825.1. NCBI lineage: Bacteria > Bacillati > Bacillota > Bacilli > Caryophanales > Paenibacillaceae > Paenibacillus > Paenibacillus sp. RS8. The sequence continues at coordinate 2,123,271 of NZ_CP168131.1, forward strand.
AAACTATTATTAGTTCAAAAGTATTAAAAGTCATAGACGATTATTTAATAGGATGCTTAAACTGCCGGTTCTATTTTGCAAAGGGTATACATATATAATCATGATAATAGCAAACCGCCCGAAAGGGTGGGACGCAAAGTCCAGGAGTCTAAAGTGTCTTAAGGACACTATGACCGTCCGACTGCCATGAGAAGGGAATTCTACTTCTTTTTTGGCGGTCTTTTTTGTTGTTAGGTCTTTTAGAGTTTCTGGTAATTATTCTGATTAGATATAAATGATAGATTTAGGAGGTGTGCTTTTTGAAAAGAAGAATAAAACCGCTACTCTCACTAGTATTAGCGGGGGCTTTAATGGTAGGCAATGGACTTTCCGGAGGGCATTTGGTAAATGCAGCAGGGGAGGTACCTCCCTATACTCCTACACCTGTGTTAGGTATTGCAGGGAATTTTAATACTTTTATTTTTGGGGATTTCAAACAATCTAATGATCAGGTTCATGGGCGCCTTGCCGCCAAAGGTAACATTACATTGCAGAATTACGGCGTATCCAAGGATAATCCAGGTGGAGATGTCCTTATTGCTGGTAATGACATTACTTTTACTAATGGTACTATTCATGGAGCATCCGTTTATGGTGGTGTTTTTTCCAGCAACGGTGTAGATCTTAAAGAACCAGCGAGAAAAGGAACGCCTATTGATTTTGATGCTGAAGAGCAATTTCTTATCGGACGTTCTAATGAATTCTCTTCACTTACTACAGTTGGAACTTTCAAAAAGGAATATGGGAAAATAACAATTGATGCTCCGGAATCATTTAACGTTCTTAATCTAAGTGCTGCCGATTTCGCTAATGCTAATGGCTTACAGTTTAATATTGCAAATAACGCCACAGTTATCGTTAACGTTAGTGGAAGTTCAGTTGAAATTCCAAGTTTTCAAATATGGGGAGGCAGCCCTAACAAGGTATTATTTAATTTTTATGAAGCTAGCACTGTAAACATAGGAAGTTTAACGATAGAAGGAACTATCCTAGCTCCGCATGCGAAAGTAACTTATAATTCTGGTGAACTGCATGGGACACTGATTGCAAAGGGATTTGCTGGTGGGGTACAGATGCATTGGTATCCATATGGAGGGGAGGAACCACCTCCGACACCAACGCCGACCGTGACACCAACACCAACGCCGACTGCGACGCCAACACCGACGCCGACTGTGACGCCAACACCGACGCCGACCGTGACACCAACACCGACGCCGACCGTGACACCAACACCGACGCCGACCGTGACACCAACACCGACTGTGACACCAACACCGACGCCGACTGTGACGCCAACACCGACGCCGACTGTGACGCCAACACCAACGCCGACCGTGACACCAACACCGACGCCGTGCGTGACACCAACGCCGACCGTGACGCCAACACCGACCGTGACACCAACGCCGAAACCAACACCAACGCCGAAACCAACACCAACGCCGAAACCAACACCAACGCCGAAACCAACACCAACGCCGAAACCAACACCAACGCCGAAGCCAACACCAACGCCGAAACCAACACCAACGCCGAAACCAACACCAACGCCGAAACCAACACCAACGCCGAAGCCAACACCAACGCCGAAACCAACGCACACACCAAAACCAACACACACACCAACGCCGACTGTGACACCAACACCAACGCCGGACGTGACGCCAACACCAACGCCGACTGTGACGCCAACACCAAAGCCGACTGTGACGCCAACACCAACGCCGGACGTGACACCAACACCAACGCCGGACGTGACGCCAACACCAACGCCGACTGTGACGCCAACACCAACGCCGGACGTGACGCCAACACCAACGCCGACTGTGACGCCAACGCCAACGCCGGACGTGACGCCAACACCAACGCCGGACGTAACGCCAACACCAACGCCGGACGTGACGCCAACACCAACGCCGACTCCGTCGTCTGAGGCAACACCAACGCCGACTCCGTCGTCTGAGGCAACACCAACGCCGACTCCGTCGTCTGAAGCAACACCAACGCCGACTCCGTCGTCTGAGGCAACACCAACACCGACTCCGTCGTCTGAGGCAACACCAACGCCGACTCCGTCGTCTGAGGTAACACCAACACCGACTCCGTCACCGGTGGCTCCGGTATTCCCAACACCAACGCCATCCTCCGTAATTGGCATTATCGTCGTTAATGATGACCCTGTGCCACTTGGACCTGTAGCTTCATCGACGCCAGTACCAGTACCAACACCAACACCGTCGGGTAGTACAGAGGTGCTTGTTGATGATGACGAGATCCCATTAGGATCAGTAACGGAGGTAACGCCAACACCGTCACCAGAGGATATCGCCGTGGTGGATGATACAATCCCGCTAGGTAATCCACCTGTGGATGAACTTCCGAAAACGGGAGAATCAAGTCCAGTCCCTTATTATGTAGCTGGTCTAGGTTTTGCACTTATTGGATTGCTAATGAGAAATAGATTCTCTAACAAGAAATAATAAACGGTATTTGTAACGAGAACATAAGGTATGCCAGAACAGAAAAGAGCCGCTTTCGGGACATATTCCGATAGCGGCTTTATTTTGTAATGATTGTTATATTTTGGAGCAATCTAAGCAGATGCTATACTGATTTACAACGGATATGAGGAAAGGACGGGGAAGATGAATTGGTATGGTTCTTCATTAGTGCGATCATCGTCATAGGGGCTCTGATCTTTGCGGGCTTTTTCTTTTATGGTATTGCTATTAAACGAGCACCGAAGGAATTTCTGAGTAATAATCGTGATTTGAAGGCTGATCCCCCGGTTGCCGGGGCTTCTTGGGGGGAGGGGAAGGATTGGGTTTCCACTCAGAGCTTTGAGAATGTTGAGATTATATCTGAGGACGGGCTGCAACTAAGAGGATACTTGCTCCTTTCGGATCATGCTGAGGGACGTACAGCGATTCTAGCCCACGGTTATTCTGGAAAAGGGAAGGATATGGGTGCGTACGCCAAAATCTATTACGAGAGACTGGGCTTTAATATCCTGATTCCCGATGCCAGGGGGCATGGGGAAAGCGCTGGGAATTATATTGGTTTTGGTTGGCATGAGCGCAAGGATTATTTGCAGTGGATTGAATATATGATTAAAAAGATTGGGTCCAGTGCTCAACTGGTGCTCCATGGGGTTTCTATGGGGGGTGCTACCGTGCTGATGACCTCAGGAGAAAATCTCCCACCGCAGGTCAAAGCTATTGTCTCAGACTGCGCTTACAGCTCAGTTAAAGCACAATTAGCCTACCAGTTGCGGCGTATGTATCACTTGCCAAGCTTCCCTTTTATCCAAAGTGCGAGTCTGATTACTCGTTTGAAGGCAGGGTATAGCTTTAGTGAGGCATCTGCCTTGAAGCAAGTGCGGAAAGCGAAGGTGCCGATTCTTTTTATTCATGGAGATGCGGATAATTTTGTACCGTATAGTATGATGAATGAATTGTATGAAGCATGTCAGAGTCCCAAAGAGAAGTTCGTAGTGCCGCAAGCGGGGCATGGGTTAGCTTATGATATGGATAAGACGGGGTATATAAACGTAGTAACAGCTTTTGTGAATCGTTATGTAAATTAGATGCCCTGAACGTAGACAGCGCCCGATATCCGCTAAGTAGCGGTTATCGGGCGCCTATATTTTTCCACACATGGCATGTGTCCTTGTGTAAGGTTCGTACAGCCATGCTTTTTCGTTATATTCATCCCCCGCCGTTCGTGAGTAACGGGTGTCTTAATTCCTTGTTATTTCCAGCAGCCGTGTGGCGAGAATAATCCTTCCAATACGACAAAAGCCCTACCTCTCTTTTGCCCTTGCGGCTCCATTGACCGCGCCAGTGTGAATCGGAATGCTATATTTCGAATTTAGTCTCATAAAAAGGAAAGTTTCTGCAAGAAAACATAAAGCCTCTGTGTCCAAAATGCCGATGTGTAAATGAGTCGGCCTGACATCTTCTTGATGGGGATATTCAATATATCGAAAAACAAATACGATATAAATATAACACAGTATTGTTAAAAAGACAAATATAATAATCAATTCCAAGATAAGGGTAGTTTTATTTAGGAGGGGAACAAGTAGAGCAAGATAGAGCGATTGATTCGAATATAACTTATGCCGGATTATTTGCGGATTAATTCGGAAAAGCTAGTAAGCCAGAGGGAATGGGACTACGGGGGCTATTTTGCGTGCCTATTTTGTGAACTACTCTCTAAAACTTACATTAAACCCCAACATTGATTGAAGGATTGAGGGTAGACCGTTATAATTAATAAGTCTGGATTTTAATTAAAAAATAAGGGAGATTTTTATGAAACGCGCAGATGTGTGGTTGATTTCCATCGTGTTAATTGCTGCGCTCGCTTTTCTCGTACCGAGATGGTTTTCGGACAATGATGATAAAGGTGGGGCCGGTAAAAATCTCGTAGCCAATGTGACAGTGGACGGCGAGTTATTTAAAACGGTAAAGCTTACAAAAGAAGAACAAACCATTGAGGTCCGTACCGACCGTGGTTATAACATCTTGAAGGTGCATGATTACGGGATTGAAATGTATGATGCTGACTGCCCGGATCAAGTGTGCCTAGGTTTCGGTTTTATTACCCTGCCCAAACAGACGATTGTCTGTCTACCGCATAGAGTATTAGTGGAAATCACGAGTGCGTCGGGGGAGGATGATATAGATGCCTATGTCCAGTAGTGAATCTGCAACAGCTTTAAAAAGAACGGTAATTATTGCGATTTTCGCCGCGGTGGCGGTAGTGCTTAGTCTAATAGAGGCACAGATTCCGTTGTCAGGAATGGGACTGGTACCGGGTGCTAAACTAGGATTAGCCAACATCATGATTTTGACTTGTATTTACTTTTTACGTGGACGGGACGCATTCCTGCTTGTCATCCTCAAAACACTGCTCACTGCATTTCTGCTAGGTACTTTTTCAAGCTTACTGTTCAGTTTATTCGGTTCGCTTTTTAGCTTTGTTGTAATGTTCGTATTAATGCTGATTAGCGGCAAAGGTAAGAGTATAAGTTTGATCGGAATTAGTATAGCTGGTGGGATTGCACATAATATCGGTCAGCTGCTGGCAGCTTCAATGGTATTCTCATCCCTTAGTATTTTTTATTATCTTCCCATGCTGCTGATCACTGGAGTAGTAACAGGAATTGCCGTGGGCTATGCAGTCCGTTATTTGGTGGCTTCATTGTCAAAAATATCGTTGTTTGAAGAGTTTTTGGACTGATTAGTCACATCAGCGGAAGGATGACTAACATGAATGAATCATTTGAAGGTCAAGAATTAGAGGGAGAAGGACAAGCTATCATCTCTCTGGATGGGGTATCGTTTGGTTACGATCCTGAGCATCCGATTCTTCAAAATATAACGTTATCTATTTCACAGGGACAATGGGTTAGCTTGGTTGGTCCTAATGGCTGCGGGAAGTCAACGCTAGTTAAGCTACTAAATGCATTGCTGCCTAAGAGTGCTGGCGAAATTGTGGTTAGTGGTATGCAGCTGAGTGAGGAAACGATCGGCAGCATTCGGCAATGCATCGGTATGGTGTTCCAAAATCCAGATAATCAGTTTATTGGAGCCACTGTAGAGGAAGATATCTTATTCGGCCTGGAAGGGCTTTGTTTGTCGTACACAGAGATGGCTGAACGGCTGCACTCATATACGACGAGGCTGGGAATAAATCATCTGTTATCCAAACACCCGAGTGAGCTGTCTGGAGGTCAGAAGCAGCGTGTCGCTATCGCCTCCATTTTGGCTATGGAACCAGGCATCGTCATTTTTGACGAGGCCTCTTCTATGTTGGATGAGGGTAGCAGAAATGATCTTCTTGGCATTTTGCAGGATATGCGAGCGGAGGGAAAGTATACGATCCTTATGATTACGCATGATGCAGATGAGATTCTGGCATCGGATCGGGTGCTTGCGTTGCATGGAGGTGGTCTGGCTGCTGATGTTACACCGGCGGAGCTATTCCGGAACGAGGAGCTTCTGCAAAAATGCCATCTGTGTGAGCCGTACCCTTGGCGTCTTGCACGTGAACTGCAGAATCAGGGCATTCATGTGGATGTTCCCGCCAGTGAAAAGGAGCTTATAGACACGTTATGGCCATAGAATTACAGCAAGTAAGCTACTCTTATGCTGACCGAAGCCTATGGAAGCTGACGGCGCTCCGCGACATTAACCTCAGTGTTCCACTTGGCTCTATGGTTGGGATTGCCGGGGCGACAGGCTCTGGTAAATCGACGCTGCTGCAGTTGTTTAACGGGATACTGAAACCAACGGAGGGTACGGTAAAAGTACTCGATGTAACCATCCAGGCGGGTGAGAAATCACCTAAGCTGATGCCGCTGCGCCGTAGAGTCGGATTGGTATTTCAATTTCCGGAGCAGCAAATGTTTGAAGATACGGTCGAAAAGGATCTCATCTTCGGCCCCCTTAACTTTGGCATGAGCCTAGAAGAGGCAAAGGCACGTGCAAGACAAGCCATGCTGGATATGGGTCTGGATCTGGCGCTGTTAGAACGGAATCCTTTTAAATTGAGCGGTGGACAAATGCGTAAGGCAGCTATCGCATCTGTGCTAGCTATGGACCCTGAGGTCATCGTTCTGGATGAACCTACGGCTACGCTTGATCCCATTAGCCGTGCAGAGCTAATCCGCTTGCTGGAGCGGTTATGCCGTGAGCAGGGCAGAACGATCATTGTCGTCACGCATCGGATGGATGAGCTGTTGCCTTACGCGGACAACTGGCTTGTACTTAAAGAGGGCAGCACGGCGTTTCAGGGCAGCGTAAAGGCGCTGGCAGATAACCCTTCGATTCTGGAAGAGTGTGGCTTGACGGTTCCGCAATCCCTTCGTTACTGGCGTGCAGTGGCTGATCGTTTTGGTCTTACGGATGAAGCACCTCGTTTAACGGCAGAGGGCTTAGCAGAGCTGATCGCTTCGCTGTCACCAGGATCAGGCAGCGCAGGCGAGCGCTATGCAGGAAAGAGGGATGACCATGAATGAGAAGCTAATCATAGGACGCAGTATTGAGACCGGTTCATGGGTACACAAGCTGGATGCTCGTGCCAAAATCACCGGAATGCTATTATACGTAGCTGTTATTCTGCTCTCCCGTTCGTGGATGGCCATGGCACTGCTGGCTATTTTCTCAATAGCCGTTATGGCTTCCACTCGGATTCCGCTTAAATACTTCCTGAAAGCAGCTAAGCCTTTACGCTATTTAATGCTATTTATCTTTATCGTACAGCTGCTGTCTGTGAAGACAGGGGAAGCGGTGCTGACGCTTGGTTCGTGGTCTATCTATGAGGGAGGGCTAAGATTAGGCGCATTTTCGGTCATACGCATGTTTTTTCTGATCACTTTCACGGCGCTGCTTACATTCACCACAACGCCGGGGAAGCTGAATCAAGGGCTAGAAGGGATATTGACTCCTTTCAAAAAGCTCGGCTTGAAGCCTGACCGGATTACGCTGATGATCAGCATTTCACTCCGTTTCATTCCTACGATTCTAGACGAGTCGCAGATTATCATGAAAGCACAGGCCTCGCGGGGTGCTGATCTGAAAGAGCTGCCTTTGAAGGAAAAGGGACGGATGTTAGTCTCCTTGCTTGTTCCGATTATTGCCAGTGCGTTTAGGCGTGCACAGGATCTGGTGTATTCCATGGAAGCCCGTGGCTTTCGTATGGATGCTCCGCGTAGTCAGTATCACCGCCTGAGGTGGGGCATATTCGATACTGTTTTTATTAGTATGTTTATTGTAATGGGGATTGCAGTAGCTTTGGTGTAAAGTACAACCTGTATGATGAGTATCAACTTGGGAGGGAACTTGAATGGCACGTTATTTTAACGGTAGAGAAATTGAATTATTAGCACCCGCAGGAACGTTTGAGATTTTCAAGGAAGTGATCCAGTCGGGGTGTGATGCAGTTTATTTTGGCGGACCCGTACTGAATATGAGAATGATGCGTAAAGGATATAATCTGTCTCACGAGGAGATCGTAGAGGCTATAGAGATCGCTCACCGCCTAGATAAAAAAGTATATATCACTGTAAATAATCTATTTAGTGAAGAAGATGTGGAAGAGGCTAGAGAGTATCTGCGTTTCCTTGACGGAGCCCGTCCGGACGCCTTAATTGTTCAGGATATGGCCGTGCTGGAGCTAATTCGCGAGATGGAACTTAATCTGCCTATTCACTCTTCGGTAATGATGAATGTTCACAATCTGGAGATGATCTACGCGCTGCGTGATCTGGGTGTAAGTCGTGTGGTTACTTCGCGGGAAATGGATCTGCAAACGGCTAAGCTGCTTGGTCAGCGGAGTGGGATGGAACTGGAGTATTTTATTCACGGGGATATGTGCTCGGTTCACGGTGCGAATTGTTACTTCAGCTCCCATGTATTCGGTATGAGCAGTAACCGTGGGAAATGTATGAAGCCTTGCCGCTGGGATTATCGGGTTAAAAAAGACGGGTATGTATATCCGGCTGAATACCCGCTGGCTGTAAAAGATATGTTCATGTATGAGCATCTTCCGGAATTGATTGAATCCGGTATTACCTCCTTCAAAATAGAAGGCCGTATGCGGGATAAGGAATTTATGGTGATGCTGGCGAATAGCTACGGCGAAGCCATTGACCGCTATATCGATGATCCGATAGGTTTTGATCGCACGGTCGATACGAAAGAGCTCTATAACAACCGTAAACGTGACTTTTCCACAGCTTATGCTTTTGGTAAACCAGGATTAGCTAACATTAACCGTCGTTATGAAGGTACGGGCAAATTCTATAGCACTGGAAAAGTATTTAGTACACCAACTGCAGAGCGTGATCTGTCAGAGAAACGTGTTGAGCAGTTGCGGGAGAGATTGGCTGAGGTCGAGCAGCCGCAGAAGACAAAAGCTAAGTTAGCTGTACGTGTGAATAATATGGAACAGGCACGGATGGTCTTAGAGCTTGGTGTGGATAACCTGTACTTGCCGGGGGACGTTTTTGAACCGGATAGACCTTTTACAAAGCGCGACATCAAGGAACTTGGTGATCTGAAGGGCGATAGCAAAATCTACTTGGGTTTGCCACGTATGATGACCGAGCTGCATTTTGACCAATATGATCAATTGCTGGGCGGAGAACGCTTGCCGATTGACGGTCTTATCGTTACAAATTTGGGAGCCATTCGTCGTTACAACTCCACAGGATATCCGCTAATTGGGGATAGTAATTTAAATGTATACAATCATCTTTCAGCGCAATTATATGCTAAATTAGGTTTGACTCAGCTTTCAGTTTCACCGGAAATGACGTTAGAGCATTTTGCTACCTTTGCCTCTCGTTGTGAAACACCTTTGGAGGTTGTTGTTCATGGCACACCTGCACTAATGTATATGGAGCATGATCTTTATGAGAATACGGAGTTAATGGAGCCTGTTGCTGAAGAGGATAATCAGTATGTGCACAATAATGTCTTGGTTCTAAAGACAGACAAAGGTGAGAATCCGGTATATCGTGATCAGCACGGCCGTTGCCATCTTTTATTCGCAAAAGAACTTTGTTATTTACCTTTATTGAATGAGATGAGTGGACTAGGGATATCAAGCTTCCGTATTGAAGGAGCAACCTATAGCGTCGAACAGCTACGTGAAATTATTGTTTCTTATCAACAGGCTTTGAACGGATCTGATATGAAGGATGATATGCTGGGTGGCCTTAAGCCGGTCTTTGCTGGTTATACATTGGGCTCACTACAGTTCAATTAAGTGTATTTTTATGGGAACTAGCTATCGCCGCATGATAGGGTGGTGCACAGGACTCTATGAATAAGTTACTATTTTCACAAAAAGGAGAGAGAAGCCTTCATGGAACAACAAGACTATATCGGAAGAGAAGCGGTAGCATCCAAACGCAAGCAATATTTCTATCCTTGTACACAGCATTTTTACCGTGATGCTCCTCAGCTTGTTCGTGGTTCAATGCAGTTTATTTATGATGAGAAGGGTAAGTCTTATACCGATTTCTTTGCGGGAGTATCCGTAGTTGCTTGTGGACACTGTAATCCTGCTATAACGGAACGTACAATTGAACAACTGCAGCAGCTGCAGCATACGACAACGATCTATCTGACTCAACCGAGTGTAGATTTGGCAGAACGTTTGGAAGAGGTTATGCCGGGTGGGCTGCGTCGGACCTTCTTTGTTAACAGTGGCTCTGAGGCTAATGAGGGGGCTCTGCTGCTCGCTCGGATGTATACAGGACGTAAAGGGTTTATTGCGCTGGAGAGTGGCCTGCATGGCCGTACCAATCTAACTATGAGTGTGACCGGCCTGCCTATGTGGCGTACCGATAAATACTTGGATCATGACGTTGAGTTTATTCCTCGCCCTTATCATCCGGATTTATCGCTGGAGGAAGCGGCATCGTTATCCCTGGAATCACTAGAGCGGGTGCTTGAAGAGAAGGGGAATACGATTGCTGCCATGATCATAGAGCCAATCCAAGGCAACGGCGGAATGATTATGCCAACCCGAACCTACTTCCGTGATGTAAAAGCATTGTTAGAGAGATACGGTGTACTCCTAATCGCTGATGAAATCCAAACTGGTTTTGGACGTACTGGCAAAATGTTTGCTATGGAGCATTTTGATGTTGTACCCGATATTATAAGTATGGCCAAAGCACTCGGTAACGGAATTCCAGTTGCAGCCTTCGCTACCACCGATGAGATTGCCCTTGCCTTGAACCGCCCTTCTGCTTCCACGTTTGGGGGCAATCCGGTATCTGCTGCAACAGCCTTGGCTGTGCTTGATTATATTCGGGATGAACGGCTTCCTGAACGCTCGGTACAGCTAGGAGAACGACTGAAAGCAGGTCTGAAGGATTTGCAAGCTCGTTATCCTTCGTTGATTGTTGATGTACGGGGAACTGGCCTTATGTTGGGGGCGGAGCTAGCTGGTGCAGATGCTGAAGGCGCAGCGGCGCTTACAGATCAAGTGCTGGAGGCGATGAAGGACCGAGGTTATCTAATCGGCAAAAATGGTATAGGGCGCAATGTGCTAGCCTTCCAACCACCGATGATTATTACGGAAGAGGATATTGACGGGATGCTTAACGTCCTGAATGAAGTCCTTGCAGACCATAATGATTAATGGACTTAAACACAGTAGTGAAGAAAGAGGAATGCACGAATGGCGATTCTAAACATATGTAAAACTGCAGGTCTAAAACTTAAAATGTTCAGTGAACTGGTAATGTTCTCTCATACGCTTTTTTCGCTACCATTTGCTATTATATCGATGGTATGGGCCGCAGGGGGCTGGCCATCAGGACATGTGATGATCTGGGGACTGATTGCATTAATAGGCGCCCGTAATGGCGCCAATGCATTCAATCGGCTGGCGGACCGCACGTTCGATGAACAGAATCCCCGTACGGCACATCGACATCTGCCTCAACGCTTACTGGCGGAAAAAGAAGTTGTTGTCTTTGTTATTGTTAACTATGCCATTTTCATTGTGGCTTCAGGCATGCTTAATTTGCTCTGCTTGATCTTATCGCCGGTGGCTATCGTATTGATATCAACCTATTCTTACACGAAGCGGTTTACCTTTCTCAGTCATTTATATTTAGGTTTTGTTATTGCTTCTGCACCGATTGGTGCATGGTTTGCTGTAACCGGAAATATCGCTTTTACACCGTTTGTTATCGGAACAGTGGTTATGTTATGGATTGCCGGCTTTGATATTATTTACGGCACGCAGGATATCGAATTTGATCGGCGGCATGGGCTATGGTCGATTCCTAGCTTCTTCGGACTGGAGAATGCCCTGCGTATTGCAAAAGGTCTACATTTCATCATGATTATGCTGCTATTGTTCCTATATCTATGGCGTGATCTCGGCTGGATGTATCTGGTGGGCATTGGCATTGCGACGCTGCTGTTGATGACTGAGCATAAGATTATTAAACCATCGAATCGTAAGCTGATGAAGGTGGCTTCTTATAATCTGAATCAGGTGATCAGCATGGTGATATTATTGTGTGCGCTGATTGATTTTTTTTATGTTAGCTAGGGAGCTTGCGTTGGTGAGTCGGCCGGTTAGGAAGCTGCACTGCGTGGAATGTTGGACTTTCGGGTGAGCGCTATGCTTCTACAGTCCCAAAATTCCACGCAGTGAAGTCTTAACCATTGGCGCATTGCCTCCAAGCTAACAACAAAAGACAAAAGCCTACCCAACAGGGGGTAGGTAAAGGAAATCGGAAAGCTGGCTTATGCTGGCTTTCTTTTTTTGTTTTTTGTGATCAGCGAAGGATTGCTAGATCAATGCAAGGAGGTGAACTTAATCAAGGCAGAAGTTTAGGGAAAACCTCCCTAATTTTTCTCAGTTTATCGCTGTTAGGGGCTTATTTAGGGAATTTCTCCCTAAAATTTAGCTAATTAGTCCATAAACCATGCTAAATTAAGTTTTATTAGGGAGTAATTCCCTAATAACGAGCATTTCAAGCGATTATTAGCTAATTATAGGGAGGTTTTCCCTAATTAGTCCCTGAGAGACAAATCTCCAAGAACTGCTAAACACGCTCACGTCCCGCTGCGCTGCGTTCGGGCTTGTTTAGTGATACAACGTAGTGGGAATATTAGTAGTGAAAAAAGGTACAATATTATATGGATAAAAATGGGTTAATGTGAAATGATAAAGATAGTTAGGGAATGGAGGGATCTGACTGAATAATAAGATTACTTTCGCAATTGCCGTAGGACTGTGTGTGGTTGGTTTAGGTACGAGTTTGATTTCAGGAGCTAAGCTAATAGAGCTTGTTCCGGGGTATGCTGCAGTATTTTATTCAGTAATGCTTCTTAAGCAAAGAAATAATAGTCTGAAGTAAATATTATTACAAGAAACGCTTATTTAATCGAAAAAAACGGATACCTGCCCAAGTGAAAGGGAGATATCCGTTTTGGTATCCATTTTCGATTGCTTTAATAGCATCTGCTTAGCGATCGCGGCCAGCAAAATATTGCAGCAGCGTATCCAGATCGGCATGCGCCGGATAAGAGGAAAGCTGCTGAACAATAGCTGCGGCTTGATCCAGATAGCTCTGGCTAACCTTTTCAGAGCGTGATAGGGCATCGCTACTGTTAATAAGGGCGAGCACATGAGCTACCTCTGCGTCTGAAGAGTCAGGGCCGATTGCACGGATCACAGGTGATAGCTGTGGGTCCCGTAATGCAAAGAGTACAGGCAAGGTTACCTGACCATGGCGAAGGTCGCTACCGGCTGGCTTACCGAGTACAGCCTCAGACTGTGTGAAATCGAGCAAGTCATCTTGGATTTGAAAAGACATCCCTAAGGCTTCTCCGAAGGTATAAAGGAGGTTGGCAACTTCCTCGGTGCTTTCAGTAGATAACGCACCAACACGTAAGCAGGTAGCCATAAGTAGGGCAGTTTTGTTTAAGGATTTCTCCAAGTACTGCTCCATGGTAATGTCATAATCAAAAGCATGTTCCATCTGCTGATATTCACCCAGACATAGCTGTGCGGTAGCTACCGAGGATAAGTCATGGACGTACTTATTTTTGTCACCGGTATATTTACTTAGAAGTTCAATGACTCGTGCAGACATATAATTGCCGATATGAACAGCTGGCAATGTCCCCGTCTTCATATGTAAGGCGGGACCGCCCCGCCGTAACTCAGAACCGTCAATGATATCATCATGAATTAATGAGGCAACATGAATAAATTCAGCGGCAGCAGCTAATTGAAGTGCTCTACGACCTGTATCCTTTAGGCCGAATCGGCTGCCAACAATGACCATAAGAGGGCGGAGGCGTTTACCACCTGAATTTATAAGTTCAAGAACACTCTGCGCGAGCTGAGATTTCTTAGGAACATCTTTATCACGTGCTACAAGGTTTACGATTTCGCGATTGATTTCATTTATGTCTATATTTAAGGCTTCATGAAGCTTCATTTTATGAAATCCCACCTGTCAAATGGCTTTACTAGTGCGACTGCGCTGTCTGCACTCTTGAATCAAGAACTGTTCGATTCCAGCCGCCGGATCTTGTTCCGCGAAGTCTCCATTTGACCGTCTAATCTGCATTTTTTTGATCGAAGGAGCCAGGTAAGCAACTAGGTCGAGCTCACGGCATTTCACCGCAAACTGCAGATAAAAGCTATACAAATAATCTCCATCCAAAATGTTGCGGGTAAGGTCGGGATGATGTGGGATACATTCCATATGGCGCTCTGCTGCCAAAGTGAGAATAGTGTAAATACCCAGCAAATTGACTTTGCGGTTGTATTCCAGATCATGGCGTTCCAGTACCGAGAGTAGCTGTTCACATGCCGCCGGAGAGGGCTGAAGCTGGATTCCGGCAATAGGTGACATTTCAGTATGCAACAACCGGAGGGTATCTTCTATGAGTTGTTTGTTCACAAGATTCTCTCCTTCTTGTCGGTTTTGCCGGAAGAAACCATACCCCTGATCATCCCTACAAAACCATTCATTAAAAAAGAAATAAACCATTTCCTGATATTAGGAGGATTATTTCCTTCTTGTAAATAAGGAGAGTAATGTGTCCTAGGGACACATTACTCTGAAGTACATCCATATTTAACTATACTGACATGTAATCTACATATTTGTTTTAAAATAAATTACACGAATTCAGGGCATTATAATCAGTCGGTGTATAGATACCATCGTCTGACGAGCGGAACTCTCTTCCAATGTTTCTTAAGCCAAGGAAGTACATAGTAATCTAGGCCAAATGTGCTGCCCGATCCGCCGATGCAGGCGATACCCGCACCAACATACCATAACATTTCTGTAGAAGCCATTTTGGTCGACCAGATCATGACGGACATGGCTATCGTCGCTATAGAAGCAATAGCTGTGAACAGACCCACGATGAGCATAATACCGAACACGATTTCTGCACATACCATACCGATTTGGAACCATTTCGCGAGGAAAGTATAACTTCCGTCGTTGTTGTAGAACATCAAGTCCATGAACCAGTTCGTAATATTATATACGAATCCAGGAACTGGTAATGCTTCAACCGCTTCTTTTGCAGTGGATACTGCTGAAGCTGCAGATTGTGCGTCTACTGTTGTTTTAACTGCATCCACCGCTACGCTGGCTGCTGATGAAGCATCCGTTGCAAAAGGAGCGGCTGGAATCAGGAATATCTTGTTCGGATCTACCCAAATTTTCCGTAGCTTATCTATACCTTCATATAACCACATTCCACCAAGCAGCATGCGAAGCGGAACGAGCCAGAAGTTAGGTGAACGCTTGGAGAAGTGTCCGCCCAAGAAGCTCTTACGGTTCTCAACATGGAAGAACTCATGCATCATGTAAGTCCAAACTTTATTGAAGCCTACAACCTGAGACAGGTAGAACATATTGATAAAGTGTTTGGATAGCATTGCCATAAATCCAGTAAGCATAAAGAACTTGCCTGGCAAACCAACGTTTGCTACACCGTAGCGGCTACCGATGGATACCATGGTACCGTGGAAACCTGGTTTGTATGCTTTTTTAGCAGTGTTCTGAATGTCAGCTGCAATGTTACCAGCAACGATCGGAGCTGCTTGTTCAGCATTCTCAACCATTTGTGGTACAGGACGAGTTTCACCTTCAGGAATGAAGAAAATGTTGTCCCCTACTACATATACGTTCTTATGATCTACACTTTCAAGGTTCTCATTCGTAACAATACGTTTGCGGCCTTGTTGTTGTACTTCAAGTCCACCTACGATTTCGGAACCTTCAACACCTGCAGTCCAAACAATAGTTTGTGAAGCAACGACGTTTTTCTCACCAAGGGCAACACTACCTTCGCCTACTTCAGTGATCTTAGCGCCTGTAACAATTTCCACGTTCAGCTTGCGTAGGTGAGCTTCGGCTTTTTGAATCAGCTTATCTGGAAGGATAGGCAGAATCTTCGGAGCCATATCAGCCACAATCAATCTTACTTCGGATGGGTCGATATAGAACTCCTTGCATAGTTCCTCGCGTTGCTCAGCCATTTCCCCAACTAGCTCGACACCAGTGAAGCCGGCACCAATGATAACAAAAGTTAGCATTGCACGGCGTACTTCTGGATTTTTCTCCATAGCTGCTTTGGTATACATGTCGCGGATTTGACGCTTCAATGCTACCGCATCATCGTAAGACCAGAAGGAGAAGGTATTCTCTTCTGCACCTGGAATACCGAAGAAAGTTGGTTTGCTACCTGTACCGATTACAAGGTAATCGTACGCATAGGTAGTTTTGTTAGATTTGAGTTTCTTACCCTTGAAATCAATATTGCTGATTTCGTCAAGAACAACATTCACTTTAAGACCAGCAAAGATTTTCTTAAGATCGATCTTGATTGAATCCTCTGGAGCACGGTTCGCGGCAACCTCATGCAGCTCAGTCAATAGAGTGTGATATGGATTCCGGTCGATCAGAGTAATTTCAACATCTTTGTTTTTCTTAAATTTCTTTGCCAGTTTCTTAGCCGTGAGTACGCCGCCGTAGCCGCCGCCCAAAATGACTATTTTTTTCAAAAGAAATTCACCTCATTCGTCTGATTAACTGCAGAAGGTTATGCGAAATTATTTCGCGCCTTCGAGTGCTTTTTCAGCAAGTGTAAAATATTCACCAACATGAATACTCACGCCGGAAATTGCATCAGTTTTACCTTCAGCTGTAAGTTCTGGAGCAGCACCTTTTTCAAGGAAGTATTGCTCAACTTTAGCGATCTCTTCATGCCATTCAGCGGAAGCACCGCCAGCTTTCATACCGTATTTACCATCGATGGAGAATTGTTTCTTGTCGTCGCCAGCAGCATTTACACCACTGAATTTAACAGCAACAACGTTACCGTTAGCAACAGTCAAGTCAACAGTGGATTTCCAACCAGAGTCTTTATCCATTTCGCCTTCAGCATGGTAGCCTCCGTCTTTGTATTGACCAGGTTCAACAGGTCCAGCAGCCAAAGCAGCTTGAGCAGCCTTCACAAAGTCAGATACGTGTACAGATACGCCGGAGATAGCATCAGTTTTCCCCTCAGCGTCAAAAGTTATAGCTGCTGGATCTTGTTTTTCAATCAGGAAAGCTTCAGCTTTTGCTGCTTGCTCGTGCCATTCAGAAGAAGCACCACCAGCTTTCATGCCATATTTACCATCTTCGGAAAGTTTTTTCTTCATGTCGCCAGCGGTGTTTACGTTAAATGCATCCCAATCAGCTTTAGTGATCTTTCCACCTTCTACAGTTAAGAGTGCGAAATATTGCCAGCCAGTTTTAGCATCAACATCGGCAGTAGCATAGTAAGTTCCGTCTTTGTACTTAGCTGCTTCAGTTCCTGTGTTAGTGGAATTAGTAGCTGTACTGTTTTCTGTTGGAGCATTAGTAGCTGCCGGGGTGTTGTCTGTGTTGTTTCCACAACCTGCGAGCAAACTACCTAGGATAAGGGCAGTCGACAAGATTACTGATGTTTTTTTCATTTGTTATGACCTCCAAAAATATAGTTTAAAATATATATATTAAAATGTAAAACATTTTAATAGTAATGCGAAGTGATAAAAATCACTTTATAAATGATATTTGTCACTTTAATCATGGGGTGAAGTGCCAAACTCTAACAGTGTCATGACATATATCGGCATACAATAGAAAAAAATTTAACGATGTTGTTTCAGCTCCGAGGGCATTCTAGCACATAGAGCAGATAACTCATGTGAAAAAAATCACTTAAAAAATTAAATGTTTAATTTATATCTGGATTATATCAAATTTTAAAGGATTTGAATACCTTTTTTTAAACTATTATTTGACAGGATGTGACTTATTTTAGAACGGGTCAGATTCAGGGGGAATAGGACAGGGTAATGTAACGATAACACAGTACCCTAATTAATTCAGCTAAGGAGATGAGCATATAATGGATAACAACGTGTTTAAAGGAAAATGGAAACAGCTCAAAGGCGAGGCCAAGAAGCAATGGGGCAAGCTTACTGATGACGATCTTGATGTGATTGATGGTGAGAAGGATAAATTGGTAGGGAAACTGCAAGAACGTTATGGTCATTCGAAAGATGAAGCGGAAAAAGAGTATCAAAGCTGGGGACGTTCCTATCGTGATTAAGTAAATTAGCTAATGCTATAAATACCTAAATATATAATGTTATAGGAAGAGCGCAAATCGTATACGATTTGCGCTCTTCCTATGCAACAATTAGACGAACGGAGGTTAAGCTATGGTATTATTATGAGATGAAATCTGTAATTTATCTTGTGCTACCGGGAGCGAATCTATGGGGTATCTTAAAATATTTTTCGGGAATACCGCAATTCTTATAGCCGTGGCCTATTTGGCTAATCTGATATATAAACATACAATTTCAAATGCAACGGTAGGAATAAAGAAGGTAAGCTGGGTGATCCTGGCGATTTTTGCCGGTTGGGTCAGTACTCTTTTTGGTTATAATCTGGACGACCATGTGATCTTTGATTTGCGTTTTGTACCTCTAATTATCTCGACGCTGGCGTATCCTAGGCCTATTACTCTTGTGTTGATTGGTATAGGAACGGGACTTACAAGGTTAACCTTTGGGGTGAACGAGGCAGCGGTGGCAGGGATGATTAATTTGTTTATTTTGGGATTTATTTGCGCCGCACTTAGTTACTGGGTTAGACGTTCAACCCTCAGTATAGTGAATCAGGGTTTGATCGTTATTCTGATCATAAATCTAATGAATGCAATAAACATTATGATATTAGGCGTTATCCCAGTGGAAGAGTACATAAAAGAGATTATGCCAATTACGTTCCCTGCAGGGTTAATTCTAAGCATTTTATTTTCATTAATTATCCGTGATTTTCAACTTGGTCTCTTAAGGAATGAGCAGATCCAGCGTGCTAACGAACAGCTGTCTGCTCAGACTGAAGAATTGCATAAGAATAAGCTTGTACTTGAAGAACGTGCTAATCAGTTAATGATGGCATCTCAATTCAAATCGGAATTTCTCGCAAACATGTCGCATGAGCTTAGAACTCCACTGAATAGCATCATAAATTTATCGCAATTAATTGAAGAAAATGATGATTCACTTACTGAAGAAGAAATAAAGGAGTATGCGGCCATTATCCATCGTTCGGGGGATGAATTGTTGATGATCATCAACGATATTCTGGATCTGTCCAAGGTGGAGGCGGGACGACTGGATATTATAAATGAAGAATTAAATGTTAGCGAGATTCCAGAGTTGCTGGCTATGCAGTTCGCTGTGACGGCCAAGCAAAAAGGACTGGAATTTCATATCTCTATGGATGAGAATGTCCCTACAATGATTCATTCCGATCCACATCGAGTGCAGCAGATTCTGCGTAACTTGCTCTCTAATGCTATTAAATTTACAAAGACAGGTTACGTATCGCTGCAAATCCACAAGCAGGAAGGTGGGGAAGGGGATACCCTTCAGCGTTGGCTTGTATTTGATGTGGAGGATAGTGGTATAGGAATCCCGCCGGAGAAGCATGACATGATCTTTGAAGCCTTTCAACAGGCAGACAGAACTACTAACCGGAAATATGGTGGAACAGGACTAGGACTTTCTATTAGTAATGATTTGGCCAGATTGCTCGGCGGGTTCATTTCTATGGAGAGTGAGGAAGAGAAGGGAAGTACATTTTCACTTTATTTGCCCCTTGAAACGGATAGTGAGTAAAGCTCCAATATTATTTGGTGATTTGGCGTATTGACAGTAGATTGATGCGGAGTAGAATGAAGCCAATGCCGCATCAAAGGAGTGTTACCGCCTCTATGGACAACATGGAAAATAAACATCAGGTTACGGTTTCAAAACGTACTCGTAAACCCTCAGTACATCGCAGAAATCTGCGTATAGCAACATTGGAAGGTGTGCCTTCAACTATCTTTCAGGTACTGCTGCAAGGGCAGTTTCTAACAGGATTCCTTCTATATTTAGGAGCCTCCTCTAGTCAAATCGGATTTGTGCTAGCGCTTACTACATTAGTTAACGTGGCGCAGATCGGTGTAGCTTTTTTAATTCAGAAGTTGCCAAGTCGCAAATGGGCCATGGTTACTTTTATCGGTCTGCATAGGATACTTTGGGGTTCTACGGGACTGATCCCGTTTATTTTTCCTAAAGAATATTGGGTTATCGCATTTATTGCTTTATACACGACTGCTTTTATTGCCAATACCGCTGGTGGTGTGCTGTGGAGCTCAGTGATTAGCGATCTGGTTCCAGCGCGTGTACGTGGACGTTATTTTGGAATTCGCAACACGGTCCTGAATGCACTTGGAAGTTTGGTTATGTATGGCGGCGGTATTATTCTGGATCGTTATCCCGGTGGTCATGGTTTTCTGATTCTTTATATTGTTGTCTGGATCTTCTCGTTATCTAATGTCGTAGTGTTCTTTTTTTATCCGGATGTGCCTTTCGAGAAATCGGAAGAGCATAAGTTTTTGCCTATGTTTAAGAAACCGCTTAAAGATACATTATTTATGAAATCAACCTTGTTTCTGGCTGCCTGGCTGTTGTTGCAGAACCTAACGGTTCCGCTATATTCTTATGTCATGTTGCAGTTACTTCATATTAATTATGAAACGTTGTCATTGCTTAATGTGTCCCAGACTGTGTTTATGATGGCTAGCTTCTACGTTTGGGGTAATCTAAATGCGAAATACAGCAATAAGCGACTGCTGTTTTTTACTTTGCCTATTATTGCGTTGTCTTCATTGATGTGGGGACTCTTATCGGTGATGCCGATGCTGCCGGTGTTATTTGCGGCTCATATTGTTTTTGGTGTTGGTGTAGGCGGTTTCAACCAGCTGGCCTTTAATTTTATTATTGGAGACACGCCGAAAAAAGAGCGTCCGATGTATATGGCTACATATGCGGCGCTTACGGGTTTATCATCCTTTTTTGGTCCGCTTATTGGGGGGCAACTATATGAAAGAATTGCGCACTGGCCGCAATGGACTCAAGTATACGGTATGCAGCTGGTGGTAGGAACGCTGATGATTGCTCTTGCGTTTCTGCTAGGTCGTCGTATTCTAAAGGACTGAATAAGAAGTAAAGGGGGTTATTCCTTGTTAAGAATAGCAATGGTATTAGGCGCCACCGGATTGGTAGGCAAAGCGGTTACGGAGGAATTATTAAATCGCGATGGTTGGGAAGAAGTGAGGATGCTTGTACGGACACCGTTGGCCATAGAACATCCCAAGCTTAAGCAAATCGTTGTAGATTGGGAAAACCTAAGGAACTATACAGAATCGTTCGACGGGGTACATTCCATCTTCTGTTGTTTAGGGACCACGATAAAGAAGGCGGGTTCACAAGAAAAATTTGAACGAGTCGATCTACATTATCCTCTTGATGCTGCAGCCATAGCGAGAGAACAGGGTGTTAAACAGTTTTTGATCGTCTCTTCGATAGGAGCAAATGCGAAATCGCGTAATTTCTACAGTCGGACTAAGGGAAGGGCGGAAGAAGGGTTAACCGCTATTGGATTTCAAGGCTTGCATATATTTCGTCCTTCCTTGTTATTGGGCCAACGTGAAGAATTCAGATTAGGAGAAAGAGTCGGAGCTGGATTGATGAAAGTGCTGGATCCCGTAATGGTGGGCAAAGCAGCTCAATATCGTGCCATACCTGGCACAACAGTAGCAAGAGCTATGGTGAACATTGCGTCTGCAGATACCCATGGATTACATATTTATATGAATGAAGTAATTCATGTGATTGGGAAACGCTAAGCTCTCAGGGGCTCTAATAAATTTGCATTAAGACGAGAACAGGACTTACAATGAACAATAAATGATCAGCGCATAATGGAAAGGGGTAGTAAAATGAGCAAAAAACAAGTAGCTACAACAAAAGCACCCGGAGCAATTGGTCCTTATAGTCAGGCCATCACCACGGGTAGCTGGGTATACACTTCTGGACAACTTGGTCTGAATCCGGAAACGGGAAATTTGGCGGAGGGCGTACAAGAACAAGCGCGTCAAGCGCTTAGCAATGTACAAGCTATTCTTGAAGAAGCTGGTGCAACGCTGGACCATGTAGTAAAGACAACTGTTTTCTTAAAGGATATGAATGATTTCGCGGCTGTTAATGAGGTGTATAGCACCTTCTTTAAAGAACCTTATCCTGCTCGCAGTGCCATTGAAGTTGCGCGTCTGCCTAAAGATGGACTTGTTGAGATTGAAGCGGTAGCTCGGAAGAAATAAGGCGTTATCTTTTGCACTTTTATTATTTTTAACAATGGCAGGCTAAGGTGGGTAACCTTAGCCTGCCATTGTTATATTAGGATCAGTGACTTCTGTATCTGTTATACCTATTACGACGCGGTGTAAGCAGTAGCCAGATGCTGTAAAGCAGCAGGAGCCCTGCTGTAATCAGACCAGTGATATAGACATTGCTGGCCTCTTTTTGTTCCAAGGCAATCGCGATGAAAGCCCATACGAATACGAGTGGATAGATGCTATCTCGGTAAGGATAGCTGACCACAACCGCAAGCAGAGTCCCCACGCAGAGCATGATAACGGCCCAAGTGCTACCGCTAAGACCCCAACCTTCCCAATGATTCTTCTCCAGAACAACGCTGACGTTCACGATAGTGGCCACAGAGATCCAGCCAAGGTATATACTGAAGGGTAACTTCACCAGCCAATTCTCGCCTGAAGTAGGATTTGCGATCAGGCGTGTTTTTCTATAAATGACAATCAGTGTGATTAACATGAGCACCATAGCGACCAGAGAGAGCTCAATGTATAAATATTGCCAGAGGAAGAGCCAGCTCATATTAAAAATACAGCTCAGAACAAACCATATACCAATGGCTTGTATAGAATCCCGAGTGCTTGTATTTGGTCGGAATTGATAAATGACGAAGCCGGCTAAGAGTAGATAAATTAGTGACCAGATGGAGAAAGCGTAACCAGCAGGGGTCAAGTAGGTATGATATTTGTCGGAAATTTCACCGGTGCTGTTTCCGCCTAATGGCAAGGTCACTGAGAGTACATTGACAATGATCACACCTAGAAAGAACAGAAGATTCCACCACTTATAAGGATTATAACGTCTCAAAGAATTCACTCCCTAGCTTTTTTTAATAGGGTAATACCTACTTAAAATATACCCGCTTTCAGCACAATTAAGACTATAAAGAGAAAATAAATGACTTGTGAGTCACAATATTCATGGATAGCATGGTAGTGGTGCAGGGTATTTTACGATAGTGGCTAGAACATTGATTGAAAATATGCTGAAATGAATCAAATTTATGGGTGTTTCTATGTACTTCAACTTTATTTGCATAAAAATCTGCAGAAAAAATGCAGAAACGTTTTTAAATCAGCGCTTTTTCGTATAAGATGAAGAGATGAAGATTCAAGAGCAGATTAGTTTTATCCTAGTTCTTTATCCTTATATTTCTTACAGGAGCGTATCTCATCTCTAAAAGGATGGAGAAACTACTTCTACTTGTATAGCTTCAAAATTTATTTCTCGCGGAAAAGGTTGCAGTTACCACCAAAAGGTGGCGACTGGTTCTTTTTTTGCTTGCTTAAAAGACAGGAGATCACCGATGACTAAGCACCTTTATGCAATATGGTTGGGGGATGTGTTATTTTGCTTCTCTGGCGAAACTTCGGAGCCTAAGGTTGACGCTTGGACCCGAGTGGTGAAGCGGCTGGAGCTGCAGGGAGGAGTGCGCCCCTTTGCGAGTGCTGCTCTGCGGTTGGCAGAAGTGAAATATCCGGCTCCTCCTGTAGAGGGAAAGCCAGCACGACGTGGATTGCCCGGACGGACATTCGAAGGGCTTGCCTTAGTCCCTAGCGATGCATTTGAACTGCTTCTGGCATGGGATGAGACGTTGTGCCGAGATCAGGGAGTGGAGCCTGGCGGCGAATTGCGCTATTGGGCAGCGGCAGCCCGCTTTGCGCTGGAGCTGATGGGTACTGGGGGAGTTACGCCAGGAGCCTTGCCACCGCGTCCGGTAGGTTCGCGTCGACGTGGTGGTGAACAGGCAGCAACAGTCTGCTGGTCTCCGGCTTTTCGAAAGCAGGAGGATAAGGAGATCTTTCTGCAGCTGGCAGCATCCATGCCGGTGTTGGCTCTAGGGACGCATATCGCTGAGGCGGGGGATTTATCCTCGCGGGAAGAGGCTGGCGCCTATGTGTTGTACTCCTTTATGCAGGCAGTAATGACTGCAGAGATAAAGAAAGTGATTGCGGGCATTGAAAGTGAACTTACACCTTACAAAGCCAACTATCGCCGCGGTTATTCCCCTTTAACGGAGTTATGGTGGAATAGCCTTCTTACAGGAAGCAGGGATATACCTGTTCAGGGAACTCAAGCAGAGGTGACAGATCTTCTGGCTACCGTGAATGAGACCGCTGGAAGCGATGTGCCGCAATCTGAACCTGAAGAAGCGCGGAGCGGTCAGCTGGGTCTTGGGCTACGTCTCGAGCCACCTGGAGATAATGACGAAATCTGGCGGTTAACCTTCTGGGCAGAGAACAAGGAAGAGGGCGAATTCTGGATTCCGGCGAAATCCATCTGGAGCAGTAAGGAGCGAGAGTTTACGTTATGGGGCAAACGCTATCGCAATATACAGCAGCAGCTTCTTATAGCGCTGGGGCGAGCAGCAAGAATCTCTCCTGATATTCAGCGCGCTCTTGATAAGCCTGCACCCACGGGAGCGGATTTGGAACCAGAGCGTCTTTATTTCTTTTTGAAGGAGACGGTTCAGCAGCTGCGTGAGCGGGGAATAACCGTGCAGATGCCATCGCGCTGGAGCCGTGAGGGACGCCGCCGGATCGGCATGAAGATGAAAATGCAGCCGAATGTTAGTGGAATTGATAGTCCTGCACCTGTGGCTCTTGGGATGGAAGAGCTGATTTCATTCCGCATTGAAGCTTCGCTTGGGGAGAGTACAATCAGCGAAGAAGAATTGAACGCATTAGTGGAAGCTGGCGTACCTTTTGTACGTTTCCGCGGGGAATGGATTGAAGTAGACCCTAAAGAGATTCGCCAGGTTCTTAGATATATGAAACGACACGAAAATGGGGAAATGACCGCAGCCGATTGGATGCGGCTAGAGGCTGAGGATGGCGATGAGCGACTCTGGAAAGGGATGTCGGTCACGGGGATGGAAACATCCGGGCTATTGTCATCGCTGATGCGGGGAGACATTTTGCGTAATCTTCCGGTCCGCCCGGTGCCTGAAGGTCTGCATGGAACGCTAAGACCTTATCAGGAGCGCGGTTATCAGTGGCTTTCAGTCCTTAGTGGTCTGGGCTTTGGAGTGTGTCTGGCTGATGACATGGGTCTCGGGAAGACGGTGCAGGTCATCACCTGCCTGCTGGATCGGGCATTAAGTGCTCCACCTGAAGAGAAGCAAGAGCCTGTGCTGATTCTATGTCCAACATCACTTCTGGGGAACTGGCAACGGGAATTACAGCGCTTTGCACCTTCGCTCAAGGTTCACATTCATCATGGTGGACGCCGTGTGCGGGGGGACAGCTTTTTAGAACTGGCTGCCAGTCATGATATCGTATTGACGACCTATCACTTAGCGGGTCGTGATAGTGAGGATTTAGCGAATGTTCACTGGTCCACTGTGGTGCTGGATGAAGCTCAGTATATTAAGAATCATCGGACGAAACAGGCACAAAGTGTGATGAAGCTATCAGCGCCGCATCGCATAGCTATGACAGGGACTCCGGTAGAGAACAGACTAGGGGAATTATGGTCTATTTTTCACTTTTTAAATCCGGGCTATTTAGGGACCTACCATTCCTTCCGGCAGCGTTATGTGTCTGGTGAGGGGGGAGAACGACTGCGGGAATTGCATCGCTTGGTGTCCCCATTCTTGTTACGGCGCTTGAAGAGTGATCCGGATATCTCTAAAGATTTACCGGAGAAGCTGGAGCTGAAGTCTTATTGTCCGCTGACGGAGACACAGGCAGCCCTGTATCAGGGTGTTGTGGATGAAATGCTTGGTGTAATTGGAGAGAGCAGTGGGATGGCTCGCAGAGGACTCGTATTGTCTTCTCTGACGAAGTTGAAGCAGATTTGTAATCATCCACAGCTCTTCCGCAAAGAAGAAGGGCGGGGTCCGCGAAATGAACATTCCGGTAAAATGGAGGTCATGTTCGAGATTCTGGACAGCATTGCGGAAGTCGGAGAATCTGCGTTGATTTTTACTCAATATGTAGCAATGGGTGAGCTCTTGGTTAGCAAGCTGACTAAACGTTATGGAACGGCACCATTGTTCTTGCACGGCGGAATTCCAAAACGAGAGCGCGACGAGATGGTCCATGATTTTCAAGAGGGGAAAGGTCCATCCTTCTTCGTACTTTCGCTTAAAGCGGGTGGGGTAGGGCTGAACCTTACAAGGGCTAACCATGTTATCCATTACGACCGTTGGTGGAATCCGGCAGTTGAGAATCAGGCGACAGACCGGGCGTTCCGAATTGGTCAGGATAAAAATGTTCAAGTGCATAAGCTGATTTGCCAAGGTACGTTGGAAGAACGCATTGATGAATTGATTGAGCGTAAGAAAAATCTTTCCGAGCAAGTTGTAGGCTCTGGCGAAACATGGTTGACTGAGATGTCTAATCATGAGCTGAAGGAGCTTATTGAACTGCAGGATCAGGACTGGATGTAAGACAGATATGAGTTTTACGGAGGGATCAAACAATGAGTGAACGTTTAGAGATGCGGCTGGAAGTTGTGCCTGGATTAGTAAAAGCAGCATGGACGGTGCTACCTGGGAAAGTGACGGGAGGCTCACGGTCAAAAGGTGAATCGAATACCGGCGCTCCTGCTCAGGAACAACAAGCAAATCAACCTCTCTCTCTGAAGGTTCCGGTATGGCATGCTTCCCGAAGAAAAGAAATATTGCGAAGTCTGGCACTAAGTCCGGGAGAAGTATTTGCCTTGCTGCAAGGGCGTTTGACGGGTGAGCTGGCTGAACTTGAGCTTTTGCCTACAGATAGAGAGCTGGAGCAAGCCCTTTTTGAGGGTGAGGAAGTGGAGCATAAGGCGGAGACGCTGAGGCTTATTAAAGAACGTCTTGCTGAAGAGCCGTTACTGGCGCTTTCGCTGAGAGGATTTACTAAAGGAGAGCTCTTGGACGGGATTTTTGCCCTTTGGGCTGAAGGGGATATTTCCAGCGACGAAGCTGAAACAGAGGAAGAAGAAGTCTCATTTAGTGATCTTTCTACGGAATTGGCTCGGCTTGAACGCAAGGGTCCGGCTATTTCCTCTGGAGAATGGCTGGCAGAAGCGGCTGCTGAAGGTTCGCTACATCAGCCTGGGCCACAGTTCCATGAGATTGCAGCTAGACCGTTTCCTTCGCCGGTAGTTGTAGCTGAAGTTACAGAAGACTGGGGAACGTTGCTACCGCAGACACCTAAAGCTATTGAGGGATTAACTTTGATTATGCAGCGGGTTGCAGAAGCGTCTGCACGTCGGGCCAATAAGGGTCTGATTAGGAAGTAGCTGGACATACGAAAGCCGCATCTCTGATGAGAATGCGGCTTTTAATCATTCTAATGCTGTTCACTGGAGGGAGAATCACCCTCGGAAAGTTCTAGAATCTCACGGCGAAGACGCAGCATTTTCTGATCTAGTTCATCAGCGGCGCGCGCGGCTTCTTTTAGTTCCTCGGCAACATGGGAAGGAAGCTGTTTATCGAATTTATAATACAAAATATGCTCCATGCTTGCCCAGAAGTCCATAGCCAGGGTGCGCAGCTGTATCTCAGCCTTGACCCAGCGTGTTCCTTCCAGCAGGACGAGCGGGATTCCCACTATAAGATGAAGGCTTTGATATCCGTTTGGTTTAGGATGAGCTATATAATCTTTAATCTCAAGCACGCGGATGTCTTCGCGTGTACTAAGATGGTCTACTAAACGGTATATATCTTTAACAAAGGCACATACAATCCGCATTCCGGCAATATCGTGAATATATTGCTCCATATTTTCCAAGCTGAAACCGTAGCCTTTGCGCTCCATCTTTTGAAGAATACTCTTGGGTTCTTTGATTCGGCATTTGACATGTTCGATGGGACTGAAGCCGTCGCGGGATTGCCATTCCGTCTTGATTACATCGATTTTATTCTGAAGATCATTTAACGCGTGACGATAAAGGGCCGGCAAAGCTTCGAACTCGTTTACCAGTTTGGCGAAATCCTCGTTGCTGTTACCTTGCCACTGTTGCAGATCCTTAACGTGTACCTGTAGCTGACTAAGCGTAAGCTGTGTGCTCTCATGTTCTTCCACTGAAACTCTCCCGATTTCGTTATTTGTGATAATTCTATTTTAACCGATGTAGAACCTCTGACGCAAAATTACATTCAAAATCAGGAAATATAACCCATAAGTGTAAGGGGGAAGTGGCTTAATTCAATTAGTCTGGATTTTATAGGAACATTCTCCTCTAAATCGCGTATTAAAGCACATTAATGAATCTACTCGATACATTTGGTATGATAGAAACACGTATCGCTGGAGAGGGAGGAACTGTAATGAGTTTTATCAAAAAAATTAAAGATAGCGCGAGCCGGGTTACCGAAAAAGCCCAAAACTCAGTAGAGATCGGCAAGCTGAACGGACTTATTTCCGATGTTGAACAAGAAATGGAAGTTGAATTTACGAAAATGGGCAAGCTTTTTTACGAAGGATATCGTTCAAAGGATATGTCGGTAGCTGAAGGTAAAATGGTGGAGCTGTCCCGTAACTGTTCCAAGCTTCAGGAAAAAATCGAAGTTCTGCGGACACGAATTGCTGAGCTGAAAAATGAGCGGCTATGTTCATGTGGTCATATTGTGGCGCTTGATGCTAACTTTTGTCCAAAATGCGGAAGTAAGCTGGAGCCGTTGTCCGCTTCAAGAAGGGTGCCTTCTACACCGGTATTTGTTCAATCTGTGAATGAAGATGATGAAGATCAATATTATGGTGCGGATGAGCTTACGGATGAAGAGAAGGAGATTGCGATGAAGCTGCACCCGCAGAGTGTGGTGTATGCTGAAGTTCAGCACCCGGATGATGAGCTGCCACTCGAAGAATATAAGGCGAGTGAACAAGATATCGAGCGGGAACGTAAACAAGCTGAGCAGCTGGAACGTGAAAGAAAAAGACAACTTGAGCTGGATCGCCGGTTTGGGGAATGGCACAAGAATGAGCATCAGGAGGAATCTGCAGTCACTGAAGATAACGGTGTGCGAGATATGATCCAGTGCCAAATTTGTCGGAATGAATTACCTAAGGGCTCCTTATGGTGTCCGAGATGTGGATCAGAGCAAATATAGAACGGATTTCAGTCAGCTTAGGGGGACAACAAGATGGAACAGCTGCTGCTGCATCTGCGCAATCTGGGCTTCACGGAGATGGAGTCCAAAATTATGGTAGAGCTTGCGACAAAAGGCCAGGCTTCTGGCTATGAGGTTGCCAAACAGCTCGGAGTTTCAAGATCGAATGTGTACGCGGCGCTACAACGCCTTACGCAGCAGGGATATGTACGATGTGGCGAAGGAGAACCTGCGCGGTACAGTGTTCTCAATCCAGAGGAGCTCGCGACCATGATCTCGGGACGGGTGCAAGCTTCACTGGCATATATGGAAAGTGAGATGCCTCGCGGTGGACCTGTTAGCCCTTCGTTTTATAATGTGGAAGGGGACCGCAATGTATTGGGCGCTCTTATTCGCCAACTTAATATGGCTGAGCAAGAGATCGTAGTGGATATGTGGCGTGAGGAAGCGTCACTTCTGCGGAGTGAACTTGAACAGGCGGAGTTGCGTGGCGTTAGACTCTTATGGGCGTTTGACGGAGGCAATGCTGCTCCGGCCTCTTATCCGGTATGGCCGCCTCTCGGAAGAGATCCGCAGCGACAAGATGGACGGAAGTTCTCATTCGTGATCGATCGGAGCTGGTGTATGCTCGGGATGCGCTATGAAGATGGATCAGCGCAAGCGGTTGTAACCGAGCACCCGGTGTTAGTGGATCTGCTATTGAATCATTTTTCACAGGAAATGGTATTGTTCGAGCTGGAACAGGATATGGGCGCCGAATTAGAAGAACGTTATGGTGAACGTTACAGCAAAATTCACAGTAAATATGTAATGTATGATCCAGGCGATGATGGGGAAGAACAGGCGCAGTAGCTATTACAGGGAGGTGAAAAGCATGGAATGTATCGTACATTTTGAAGTGGTGCATGAGGATGGTCCTAAAAAATTGCGTGGACTGCTGTTTCTGGATAAAGGAGCAAGTCCCGGAGAAGCAGAGCTAGTTGAAATGTTCAAGGACATGAAATTTAACGTGAGACTGGAAGACCGCGAGAAATTGATCTTTAAGCCGGTAAATCCGGGCGATTTCGTGGAGATTCGAATTACGGGTTATGATAACGGGCAAGAAAAGAGCAAAGATGATCATAATTTAAAATCTATCGTTGGAAATTTATTGCCACAAAAACCGACAGGTCTTTAAAGTGGGGAGAAAGGATTCATTGATGGGAGAAGGAGGAGCACTATGGAGCTGTTGAGACAAAAGGTGTTGAAAGAAGGTATTGTACTCGGGCAAGGCGTGCTCAAGGTAGATTCTTTTCTGAATCATCAGATGGACCCCTTTCTAATGCGTGAGGTTGGCCGTGAGTTTACCCGCCGTTTTTCCGGCGAAGAGATTACGAAGGTACTGACGATTGAATCTTCGGGGATTGCTCCGGGGATTATGACGGCATTAGAGCTGGAGGTTCCGCTGATTTTTGCC
Source organism: Paenibacillus sp. RS8 (assembly GCF_041956825.1). Taxonomy (NCBI): domain Bacteria; kingdom Bacillati; phylum Bacillota; class Bacilli; order Caryophanales; family Paenibacillaceae; genus Paenibacillus; species Paenibacillus sp. RS8. Next base: position 2,154,143 of record NZ_CP168131.1, read on the forward strand.
CGTAAGCAGAAATCGTTGACGCTGACAGAGGACATTTATGTAGAAAAGGTTTACTCCTTCACGAAGAAAGAAACGAATGAAATTACCGTTTCCAAGAAGTTCATTGCTCCGGGAGAGCGAGTTCTGATTGTCGATGATTTCTTGGCGAATGGCGAAGCCGCCTTCGGGCTTGCTCGTATTGTTGAGCAGGCAGGGGGAAGCGTGGTTGGGATTGGTATTGTGATCGAAAAAGCATTTCAGCCGGGGAATCGGCTTCTGCAGGAAGCTGGCTACCGGGTAGAATCGCTCGTGCGAATCGCTTCGCTGGAGGACGGAAGAATTTCTTTCGTGGAAGAAGAGGAAGGGCTGCTTAGCTGAGACTCTTTAGTGTAAATTCGAAGGAAGTAAACATTAAAACAGCAAGAGACAGGTTTATAAGCCTGTCTCTTGCTGTTTTTTTGTGTTATGCAACGGGTATGGCTTACCCGTTGCCACCGCATGCCGCTGCAGGATCGGCGTGGCGCTGCGCGCTAACCGCCGCCAGCGGCGAGAGCACCCGCAGCGCCCCTGGCTCGCAGCGTGCGGCAAGCGGCCCGTTGCCGAAGCTCTCGCCATCGCCGATCGCCGGCCGGGCCTCTGCAAAGTTGACGGCTACGCTACGTCCACGCAGCATGGACACGAAGGGCAGCGCTATATGCTTGCCCTTCAGTACTGTTGGGAACAGCCGCAGCAGTTGCCCTCGGCTGCACCCATGTACGACGCAGACGTCGAGCTGGCCGTCATCGGCCTTCGCCTGCGGGCAAATCAAGAGCCCGCCGCCGTAGCTGGGCAGGTTGCAAACCGAGACCAGCCATGCCTTCTCAAAGACGTGCTCCGTCCCGTCGCACGCAACACTCACCCGGCATGGCTTAAACGTCATCAGCGTATGTAATATGCCGATGATATAAGCCAGTTGGCCTGCGCCAATGGCGTTGCACAGCCGTTTGTAACGGCTGGCATTCACATTCTCGGCCACCTGTGCATCAAAGCCGTTGGCAACGGCTGTTAAAGTCAGTCCATTTGCACCTGAGATCAGATCAGCTTCGATATATCGCTCGCTAAGTGCGGCTTCCAGTGCAGCTTCTGTCGAAAGCGGAATGCCGAAGCCGCGTGCGGAGTCGTTGCCGGAGCCGGCTGGAATGATCGCCATGGGAATATCTTTGCCGCGAAGGGCACCCAAAATGCTGTGCAACGTGCCATCGCCGCCGATTATAATCGCGGCTTTCCAGTCCTCACGGTGTTTAAGTGTATTTAGAACGAGAGCTTCTGCACCCTCTGCGCTATGCGTAAACAAGGTCATATATGGCAGCATCCGCTCTTTCATGAGCGCCTCTACAGTATGCCAGGTCCGCCCGCCTGCGCCCCCGCCGGAACGTGGGTTTATGATGAATAGATACATTTAAATTCCTCCAGCCTGTAGAATTCCGTTGATGCCCGTCTTTCCATTGTAAGGAGTGGATGGGCAAAAGGGAATACTTTTCAGCGATAAGAGGTGTTAGTTCAGTGGTACTTATAGATGTCGAATCTGACTTTCCGCGATATCCCCCACCCAAGGAAGCTTATACCATCTGCTGCTCAAAGCCTGATAGATCATAAGTAGCCATATAGCAAAGCTGCAAAGAGAAAGGATTGCACTCATCAGGGAGCCGAGGAAAGGAATAAATCCGGTTAGAACATGGAGTATCATAAGCACGCCGAACGTTAGCAGGGATTGCAAAGCGTGGAACAGCACGAAGCGGTTGCGTTTCTCCAGAGCGAGAAAGACCACACCGCCAATAAAAGGAAAAAAATAGCACAGCGCGCCTGCAATATTATCAGGCAGTCCGGTGGATGATTTGAAAGGGGACAAAGGGTTCACTCTCCTTCTACTTGGACAAGAAGGGATGGGGTTGGTTAGCCAACCCTTCTTCCTTAAAGCCTATGACTTGTCAGGAAAAAGTATGTTTAGCTCATTGAGGGTATAATATATTTTTCCAACAGTTTACGAGGGCTCTTCCAATTGTTTGTCTTGCTCTCTGCTGTAAAGACCACAACCGCATCTAACTTTGGCAGGAGAAGGATTTGCTGTCCGCCATGCCCATGCGCAAGCTTGTAGGGTTGACCGCTCATTGTACCCATCCAGAACTGATATCCATAATCTCCAAAAGCCGGATATCCCGTAGTCTGTGCGGTTAGCGCTTCTTGCAACCAATGATTTGGAATGATCTGCTGCTCTGCATATACACCGTCATTAAGTAAACAAATTCCGAATTTAGTCATATCTCTTGAGTTCAAGTATAGACCAATATGTCCCATACTGTGTCCCTCAGGACTTGGTAACCAAGCGGTGTGAGTCATTCGGAGAGGGCTAAATAAATGCTCAGCTGCATAGGTGAACGCATCGAGACCTGTACTTTCACTAAGAATCATCGAAATCAGATGGGAGTCAATACTACGGTATTGAAATTGACCGATATGTTCCGGAATTATGTTCATACTAAGGGCAAAGGAACCCCAGCGTCGACTACGATGGAGATTCCGGACGAAAGGCTCTCCTAGCTTTTTGCCCGTGATCCAGCTAAATCCGGAAGTCATGGTGAGCAGATGACGGAGAGTGATTTTGGATAAATGAGGGGAGTGAAGGTATGGAACATGTTTACGTAGTACCTTGGAAACCGAAATATCGATATCGGGGATATCTCCCCGATCGATAGCAATTCCGGTAATTGCGCTGATAAAGCTTTTGGTAGCAGATCTAAGATCATTTAATGTCCCGGCATGATGGTTGCCGTAGTATCGTTCGAAGATTAGCTTACCGTGGCGGGCAATAAGCATACTATGCATCTTTGGATATTCCTTTTGAATTACACAATGAGCCTGTTCAAGACCTTCCCGACGCGTTGCAGTTTCCTCTGGTAGCGCGATGGTCATCGCGGGAACTATGTTATAAGCTGAAGTCAGTAATGGCGTAGGTTGGCCCATAGAGTTCTCCTTTTCTTGCTGTGGTAAGTAATAGGTGTGGCCAGCTATAGAGCATATTGTATTTTAACCCGACACGACGAATATGACTTACGATGATCATTATAAAAAATAAAAATTTTCCAATTAGCACATTTTACAAGGAAAGGTGGAAGTTGGACCGGAATATGATACAATATAACGATAAGGCCCGAAAGGGGTGATTCAGTAAGTGGCTCTTCGGGTAATAAAAGTGTCAAGGAGCTATCGTTCATCAGGCGTCCTTACTCTCAGCCCAAATCACGACGAACCTGCTTCACCGGCGAACCAGTATCTCAAGGCTTTGAAGCTTTGAATTTTACGTTTTGGCGGATAATGCAAGCCACGTATGTGTAATGGTTACTTCACTTGCATTCGAGGTTACGGCGTACTTTTCATCATGCATTCTCTACAACGGAGCATTCATTTTCAATGTTTTGGGAGGGAACTGATCATGGCAAGTAAAGGTCATAACGAAGTCAAGGAAAGTTTACGGGAAATGACACGCATTTTCCGGCCCAAAGATCCCAAGAAATTCGTAAAGGAGTACGTCCGAAAATATCGGATTACCGGAGGCTATGAAGAAGAACTGACCATGGTCGTGGAGCATGAGCTGGTAAAGATGAATTCATCCGTCTCCTAGCTAACAGATACGAGTGTCACTTACTTACTTTTGACATCATTTTGAGTAATAACATCCACGAGGATTCTTATAAACCGTGCCCGAGCAACGTTTGTTGCAGGAATCGGTTTTTTTTGTATATACATTTATGAATAAGAAATATTGTCTCTCATAAAATAGTCAAATGAATTAATAGACACATTTCACAATGAATGCGCTTTAATGATCATTTTTTATTTGATTGCGTTTTCAAAGAAAACGCATAAATGCAGGCGGGACAAGGGATTATTATGTCGAAAATTACAATGTGAACTAGTTGTGAACGATTGACAAAACTTTCCCTTAAACTTATATTAATAGTGATTGTTATAATTGACAGAAAAAAACAGGAACCTACGAAATCGGGAAAAGCGGGGTAGATCAATGATGAAAACGTGGCAGGCTGTAAAGCGACTCCTTCCCATGACCGCTATGTTTGGTCTCTTTCTTGCCGGGTGCGGCCGTGAGGACTTGTCAGTGCTCAGACCACAGGGGCCTCAGGCGGAAATGTCTTATGGATTAATGGGGCTGTCGATCAGTATTATGATCGTCGTGTTGCTGATTGTCTTTACGATTGCAGCTTATGTACTGATCCGTTTCCGTCGAAAGCCGGGTCAGAATGAAATCCCTGAGCAGGTTGAGGGTAGCATCAAGCTTGAGATTCTCTGGACGGTCATTCCGCTTATCCTCGTAGTGGTACTGGCAGTTCCGACGGTGAAGGCAGTATTTGCCGCAGGAGATGATCATGCCAATGACAAGGATGCGATTAAGGTTAAAGTAACCGGCCACCAATATTGGTGGGAGTTTGAGTATACCGATTACAAGGTGACTACAGCGCAGGATCTAATTATTCCAGTAGGCAAGGACATTGCTTTTGAACTGGAAACTAAAGACGTGCTGCACTCCTTCTGGGTCCCTTCCCTTTCCGGTAAAATCGACACTAACCCAGCCGGAACGATTAACCGCTTCAGCTTCAGTGCACCTAATGAAGGCGTTTACCGCGGAAAATGTGCGGAGCTATGCGGACCGTCTCATGGATTCATGGAATTTAAGGTGAAATCGGTTAGTGAACAAGATTTTCAGAAGTGGATAGATTCCATGAAAGCACCTGTAGCTGTGCTGCCGGAGGATCCTGCTTTAGCTGAGAAATTCAAAGCAGCGTGTCTGACTTGCCATGCTGTAGGTGATCAAGGGATTAATAATGCGCCGAACTTGACCGGAATTGGTTCTCGGGAGTCAATAGCAGGGATCCTGCTCAACGATGATACGAGGGAAGATGGTGCGCCAATTGAGGAAAATCTCAAAACATGGCTGCATGATCCACAATCGGTAAAACCGGGCAATCTGATGCCTAACCCCAAAGATCTAGGCCTAAGTGATGCGGAGATTGACGGCATTGCTGAGTATCTGGCCAACTATAAGCTGGACTAATGCCTTAGCCTAAAGGCGGGCGGAACTTTCGAAAAAGGGGGTACGAACTTTGGCTCAAGCAGCGCATACCTTGAATTCATCCAAGCCTCTGGGGCATGGCCACAGTGTGAAGCGCCATACAGGACTTATGGATTGGCTAACAACCGTCGATCATAAAAAAATCGCAATTTTGTACCTATGGGCCGGAGGATTATTTTTTGGTATCGGCGGGATTGAAGCACTTCTGATTCGCTGGCAACTCATCAAACCAATGAATGACTTTTTGGATGCCCAAACGTTTAATGAACTCATTACTATGCATGGTACGACGATGATCTTCCTCGGCGTCATGCCAGTCATCTTCGCCTTAATGAATGCCGTCATACCGCTACAGATTGGTGCGCGTGACGTAGCCTTTCCTTTTCTAAATGCTCTTGGCTTCTGGACCTTCCTGTTCGGCGGAATTCTACTGAATCTCAGCTGGGTAATGGGTGGCGCTCCTGATGCCGGATGGACCTCCTACACCCCACTATCTACGAGTACATACAGCACTACACATGGTGTAGACTTTTATACGATCGGTCTTCAAATTGCCGGATTAGGTACCCTTATCGGGGGGATTAACTTTCTAGCCACGATCATTACGATGCGTGCGCCGGGAATGACTTACATGCGGATGCCGATGTTTGCTTGGACTACTTTTATTACTTCCGCAATTATTTTGTTTGCATTTCCTGCAATTACAGTAGGTTTAGTACTGCTGACATTCGATCGGATTCTTGGAGCCAATTTCTTCGAGGTTGGAGCTGGGGGTAATCCGGTGCTATGGCAACATATCTTCTGGATATTTGGTCATCCGGAAGTATATATCCTCATTCTACCTGCCTTCGGAATTATATCGGAGGTCATCCCGACTTTTTCGCGTAAGCGACTGTTCGGGTATAGCTCGATGGTGTTCGCTACCATCCTGATTGCCTTCCTGGGCTTCATGGTTTGGGCTCACCATATGTTCACTACCGGACTTGGGCCTGTAGCCAACGCGTTGTTCTCTGTTTCGACGATGCTCATTGCAGTTCCGACCGGAATTAAGATTTTTAACTGGCTGTTCACGATGTGGGGCGGGCAAGTGCGTTTCACGACACCGAACCTGTTCGCGGCAGGATTCATTCCTACCTTTACAATGGGTGGTGTAACTGGTGTCATGCTGGCATCGGCGCCTGCTGACTTTCAGTTCCATGACACGTATTTTGTTGTAGCGCATTTCCACTATGTTATTGTCGGCGGCTTGGTGCTTGGCTTGTTTGCAGGTCTGCATTATTGGTGGCCGAAGATGTTCGGTAAGATGCTAAGTGAGAAGCTGGGCAAATGGACCTTCTGGACATTTATCATCGGATTCCATCTGACCTTCTTTGTACAGCATTTCCTTGGACTTATGGGGATGCAGCGCCGCGTATTCACTTATTTGCCGAATCAGCAATTTGATTTGCTGAATTTAGTCAGTACAATCGGTGCTGGGCTGATGGGTGTCGGTACGATTATTTTCTTAGTGAATTGCTTCATAACTTCAAGAAAGCCAGCAGATGCAGCGGATGATCCGTGGGAGGATGGACGTACACTGGAATGGACGATTCCTTCGCCACCACCGGAATATAACTTCAAGCAAACGCCGCTTATCCGTGGTATTGATGCATTCTGGAAAGAAAAAATGGCAGGAAATAAAGGTATGACTCCAGCAGAACCGGTAGGCTCGATCCATATGCCGTCTGCAACCATATTGCCGTTTACTATGTCTGTTGGGATATTCATCGCTGGACTTGGCTTTATGTTTAGCCGGGATGACTTCGGCAACGCCTTTATGAGCTTTTTATTTAATAATTATATCGTTACTGCGATTGGTCTTATTATTACATTTGGATCTATGCTGATACGTTCACTGTATGATGATCACGGATGGCATATTGAACCCGAAGAGCTGGAAGGAAGTGAGCGGACATGACAACGGCACATGCAGAAGCTTCTAAGGACACCCTTCCGCACGAACCGGAAAAAGCTACGCTCGAAGGCCGAAACAAGGTACTTGCCTTTTGGTTATTTCTCGGCGGAGAAGCGGTGCTGTTCGGCACGTTGTTCGCTACGTTTCTTGCACTGCGCAACCAAACGAATGAGGGACCTTCAGCGAATGAGCTGTTTCACCTGCCGCTTGTAGCTGCTGCAACATTCCTCCTCCTGGCAAGCAGTCTGACCAGTGTATTCGCTATCCAGGCGATGCATAGAAACCGTCCGGCAGTGCTTCGTAACTGGCTTTTGGTGACTGTAGCCTTAGGGCTAAGCTTCCTAATTCTAGAGATCTATGAGTTTACTCAATATGTAAGACACGAAGAATTCGGAATGACTACAAGCGCATTTAGTTCGGCATTCTATACACTAGTAGGATTTCACGGTGCGCACGTAGCCTTCGGGATTGCATGGATCTCCATCCTGATTGGGCAACTTATGCGTAAAGGATTAACCGTAGTTACTGCACCGAAGGTATATGTGTCAGCTATGTACTGGCATTTTATCGATGTGGTATGGGTCTTCATCTTTACGGTTGTATACCTACTTGGAAAGGTGGGCTAGACACTATGACGACAGATCAGCATGTGCCAGAGAACGGTGGGTATAAGCATCGTCATCGGCATGAAGGACCACAGAGACATATTGTTGTCTTTATATTGTCCATTGTCTTGACCTTAATTGCTTTCGCCGCTGTTGCGGCTGGAGGGGTGAATGCCACCTTTGCGGTTATTCTTCTACTGGTAATGGCAGTCATTCAGGTCATTGTACAGATGGGTTTCTGGATGCATCTGAAGGATAAAGGACATCTAATGCCGATTATCTTTATGCTGGGTGGATTCTTTATCGCTGGTACCTGTATTATCATGTCGCTGTATTGGGTTTGGTGGAATTAACGGACAATAAAGAAGAGGTGGGCTGAGATGCCCCCTCTTTTTGATGTTCTAATAGATCCTGCATTAGGGGGTTAGGGTTATGCTGGGATTACAATACTTTAGCTTTGCTGAACTATGGAGCCCACTTTTTCTGGCGGTTATGCTGCTGCTGACGGCGGGGTATTTCGTTTGGATTGGTCCGATTGCCGGACGTTATGCCGATGCAGTTCCGGTTCCATTCTGGCGGAGAGCGCTATTTGTGTGCGGAATGCTTGCGCTTTATCTGGCACAAGGGGGCCCCGTTAGTCTATTAGGGCATATAATGTTTTCCTTCCACATGGTTAGTATGGCCTTGTCATATCTGGTGGCGGTGCCGCTGATTATGCTGGGGATTCCAGATTTTATCTGGCGGAGTATATTGAAAGTAAATCCATTTCGTAGGCTGTCTTTTTTAGCTCGACCGGTGGTAGCTGCTCTAATGTTTAACGGACTATTTTCCTTGTACCATATTCCTGTTATCCATGATTATGTGATGCTGCATTTTACCGTTCACCGGATCTACTATATTGTTTTGTTCCTAACAGCCGCCTTAATGTGGTGGACGCTGATTAATCCACTACCGGAGCGCCGAATGGCGAGTGGACTGGGCAAGATTGGGTTTATTTTTCTAAATATGGTATTGCTAACCCCGGCATGCGGACTGATTATTTTTGCAGATCAACCGCTCTATGCCACTTACAGTGATCCGGAGACTTGGGCACTTGCCATGGGCTATTGCATATCGGGTGATCCTTCTGCCTTACTACAGAATTTCGGGGGTCCTGCGTTCTTTGAGTTGTTGTCACCAAAGGTGGATCAGCAGGTGGGAGGCATTGCGATGAAGTTCATTCAGGAATTTATTTTTGCCTCTATGCTTGCTTATGTGTTCTATCATTGGTATAAAAAAGAGAACGGACAAGACGACGATGAATTATCGACGCCCTCCTCTGCACTTGAGGAGAGTACCTTGACCCGTGCATAACTGGTAGACTGCCAAGGAGGAGAATCATGGATATTTTTACGGTGTTTCCAACTATTAGCACATCGTTCATCGTACTCAGTGCGGTGCTCGTAGCTATTGGCTGGTGGCTCATCATTAAGGGCAAACGCGAGGCGCACAAGAAGACGATGATTGCTGCCGCAATCGCCGCGCTCCTGTTTTTTATTGTTTACGTATCTAGAACGTTGTTCGTGGGAAACACCTCATGGGGCGGACCCGATGAACTGCAGACGATTTATCAAGTGTTTCTGATCTTCCATATCGTGCTGGCAACAGTAGCAGCGGTATTCGGACTTACTACGTTAACTCTTGGATTTAAGGCGAAGTACTCCAAGCACCGTAAGTGGGGCAGAGTGACATCTATCATTTGGTTCATTACTGCGATTACTGGCGTTATGGTGTATGTGCTGCTTTATGTTCTATATCCAGGCGGACACACTAAGCCGGTGTGGGAAGTTATTTTAGGCGCGTAGGTTAGTTGCGTGAAAAGGGCATGTAAATTGGTAGTGTGAGTAGAGCATGTGAATATGCGTGTGAATATGTCATGCGAATTGTATCTGATATGTGTGAATAGGAATGAATAAGCCTGTGTATCTGCGTTTCCCTTAATAGGGATAGTGGATGACGGGCTTATTTTTGTTACTGGAATTGGGATACCTTTGTCTGAAATCGTAAATTGTATTGTGAAACCACTCGTGATTGGATTAGTGCTTGGAGCGGCACAGTGGGGAGAACAGAAAAGTGGAGGATGGTACCAGTTAAAAGAGTCGATGGAGTGGAGTATGGAACTTGGTAGGAAATGCGAGCGAAATGGAGTCTGGAAGAGATGGAACTGGTAGAAGCCGAGCAAATGGAGTCTGGAAGAGTTGAGAAGGAAAAACAAGAAGGGGAAGCGAGAAGAATAGTACTCAAAAGTAATCTATTTGCTTACTTTTAGGGAAAACATCCCTGAAAAAGGTGAGCTTTGTGTTCGGAAAACAATAATTAGGGAATTCCTCCCTGTTTTTTAACTATTTTAGCGCTAAAACGCAGAAATGGCTGGTTTTTAGGGAGGATTTCCCTAAAAACGTTGATTTCAGGCTAAATCAAAGAAATTTGAGGGAGATTTTCCCTAATTGTTGATTCTACTTCATATGATGTCATACCTCAGTAGCACCCACCGAGCATTCGCTTCCATCCAGCAGTAGCACCTAACTGAGCATTCACATCCACCGAGCATTTGCATTCCATCCAGCCATAGTACCCACCGAGCCTTCGCAACACATTGAGCGATATACGCTCAGCCTCCCGCACCCTACACATACCGCACATTAGCGAAGCCACAATGAGAATCGCCATTGTGGCTTCGCTCTCATACTACCTCGGCACACACATCATTTAATCCTCTGATTAGTTAATCCCAATAATGATTCAGTAACTCACAGGCAAAGCGAGCTCCAAAGGCTTGGAAAATTACACCTCCTAATACACTTGAATATTTTCCATTTACAGGATTGACAATGGTAAATTAAGGACATATACTGTGTATATAGATATATACAGTAAGCACAGGGATATGAACACCTGCTTCCGCAAGACGCTGAAGACATTGTAAAGCGAGGTTAGCATTAATGAGAACAATAAAGGATTCGTGGTTTATTGTGTGCTCTGATTTTCGAGGAGACAAATTAAAAGTATTAGGAACGTTCGTAACTACAATTATTTTTATGGGCTATCTGGCAGGGATGACTAGTTTGGTAACAAATGACTTGCTAGCTGATCAAGATCGGACAATGATAGCGGATTTTTTACTTCTCTCATTAATGCCGTTACTCGGAGTCACATTCTCCCGTCGTTCTATGAAATATTGGAGTGAAGACTCCTACACGAGAATGCTGGCTTACTTACGATCTTTACCGATTCCTCTGAATGTGGTATTAACTCGTAGAAAGTTTCAGGCAATAGGCTCCTTTACTGTTAATGGTGTATTGTTCTTCGGAATTGTCTATATGCTCGGTGAGAATTACCGCAAGGAGATGGCATTACCCGCGTTTATTGCTTTTGCTATAACTTGGATCGGTGTCGGACTCATTGTTTCAGGACTGTATATTTTCATTGAATATTTATTTAGCGGTAAAGCTTATCTAGGGCTAACAGTGCTAATCGTAGTGATATCTTGGGGAATATCGTTCCTGGTTTTGCTAGGGGGAGGCAACCTATTCTTGTATAGCATCTCCGTTTCCAAGGAGTGGGGGCTGCTATCTCCGATCATGTGGGGAACGCTTCTGCTAGGTACAATATCTGTGCAATTATTCTCTAAATGGACTATCCATCGACTGAAGAGTCGCGATCTCGTATGAAGAATGTGAAATGGCAAGGACGGCGCTCTAGCAAGCTAGAGTGGAAGGCGAGGTGTAAACATGTGGATACCTGTACAAATCAACGAAAATAGTGCTGAACCCCTCTACCATCAAATAGAGACTCAGCTTAGATCATTAATCATTAGTGGGGTCATTACAGAAGGAACGCTGCTACCCTCCATTCGTGAATTCGCTGGAGATCTGAAATGTAGTGTGATTACGGTACGACGCGTGTATCAGGATCTAGAGAACGAAGGGTTGCTACGAACAAGACAAGGAACAGGTACCTTTGTATCCCATGTAGGTGCCTCTGCAATGGAGGAATATAAGCGGGAAGCGATCAGCAAAGCCCTCGAGAGCGCAGTCGACATCGGCAAATCGGTACATTGCAGCAAGGAAGAGCTTGAGGAGATTTTTCAGGAAATTGTAGAACTTAAATATAGGGTACAGGAATGAAAGGCGGGCGCTAACTCACATGGTACAGATGGCGATAGAATTGCGGAATGTACGCAAACAGCGGCGTAGCAAGACAATTGGACCGCTAAACCTGAATCTGCCTCAAGGTTATATTACAGCTTTGGTAGGTCAGAATGGATCTGGCAAAAGCACGCTACTGAATCTACTGCTCCAGCTGACGAACCCAGAGGAAGGCGATATTTATTGGTTTGAAAATAAGTACGATAGCGAGCTGCCACTAGAGCTTCGACAGTCTATTGCATACGTTCCTGAGAATTCGATTTCGGAAGAAAATCACTGGAATGCGGAACAAGCGGCCCGATTTCGAAAGCATTGGTATCCGAACTGGGATGAGTCGTTTTTTCAAGAGCTGATGGATCGATTTGAAGTCCCGTATCATATGAAACTTTCGAAGATGTCTAAGGGAGAGCGTCGAAAATTTGAAATTGCTGCAGCCCTTGCGTCTCGTCCACGTCTGTTGTTACTGGATGAACCCTCTTCTGGGCTTGATCCTTTTGCCTGGAAGATTATGATGGAGACGCTACGTAAGTATATGGAAGAGAATAATGCAACGATGATTATCTCTACACACATTGTGGAAGAGGTACGGCGGCTGGCAGATTATATCGTGCTTATACATAGGGGTGAACTGCTGGGTATGGCCGAAAAAGACAGTCTATTCGGTGCTTGGACCGAGGTGTGGGTACATGTTGCAGATGAAGAGGAGCTTGCTGAGTTATCAGCGGAATTACCGGGTGGCATAAACTTTACCATGGATACACCGGGTGTAGCTTCTTTTATCATAGAACAATTTTCTAAGAACGAGAAACGCATTCAGGACTTGGGCGTAAAGGTTATCAAGAGTCGCAGTTTGGAATTGGACGAAATATTAGGCTTATGGACACAGGGACACCGTCCTATCCTGATTGATCACAAGAGAGGGGACTAGAGAAATGGAAGCCTTAAAGCTGGAAAGTGTAATGAAGCAATATGGAGAAAAAACCGCTGTAAACGGAATTAACCTAACGGTAGGCAAGGGGGAAATTTACGGATTACTGGGGGCAAACGGTGCAGGAAAAACAACCACAATGCGCATGGTGCTTGGCCTAATTTACCCTGATGGCGGGAATATTTTGTATAATGGAAAGCCGTATAACAGCGAACTTCAGCAAATCATGGGCTATCTACCCGAAGAAAGAGGATTATATCCAAAGGTAAAGGTAAGCGATCAAATCGTCTACTTGGCACGTCTTCGCGGGATGTCGGCTAGTGATGCGGATAAGAGCCTTCGCTACTGGCTCGATCGGTTTGAGGTTCCGGATTATTACAATAAGAAGATTGAAGAGCTCTCCAAAGGGAATCAGCAGAAAATGGGCTTTATCGCCGCAGTTGTTCATAAGCCGCAAATTCTTATCCTTGATGAAGCCTTCAGTGGTTTGGACCCTGTTAACGTGGAACTACTGAAAGATACGGTAAAAGAATTGCGTGATCAAGGAACGAGTATCTTATTCTCAACGCACCGGATGGAGCATGTTGAAGAGCTTTGCCGTAATATTACGATTTTGGATCGTTCCAATACTGTCGTACAGGGCGATATTCGTACGATTAAGAGTGGGTATCCTCGTGAACAAGTATTGTTGCGTACGGATAACGAAGTGACCGGTCTAGAATCAATTGCAGGTGTAACAGCAGTACAGCGACAGGAGCGAGGTTATCTGTTGTCAATCAGTGAGATCGGCGCAGCACAACGTATCCTACAGCAGGCGATGGCGCAGGGTGAAGTGGAGCATTTTGAAATTAAGGAACCAACGTTAAATCAAATCTTTATCAGAGCGGTGGGTGAATCTCATGAATAAGATGGGGACAATTATTGGCTTTACCTTTAAAAATAAAGTAAGAACGAAATCATTCATGATTACTACGTTAATTCTAGTGTTGCTGCTCAGTATTGGGATGAATCTTCCGTACATCATCGATCAGTTTAAGGGTGATTCTACAACAAACGCAGAGACTCAAATTGCTGTGATCGCGGAAGAAGGAAATCAGGCGGCAGAGTTGTTGAAGGCCTATACTTCACCTGAGGGAATGCCGCAGGCAAAAGTTGTGCAGTATACTTCTGCCGATGATGCGGAGCTAAAGAAAGCTTTAGATGAAGGGACTGTAGAAGGGTATGTTACTTTTGCAGAACCGACTGGTGAAGGACTTCCACCCGTTACTTATTATAGTGAGAATGGTGAATTGAAGGGCGATGTACAAATCTATCTCCAAAATGCCCTTCAGCAGGCCAACACCCAGTTCGTCGTTGGCGACAAGCTGACGCAGGAGCAGATTGCTGCTATGTCAACACCGGTACAGATCGCTACTCAGCAGCTCAACCCTGATGGGACTGCGGGAGATAAGGATGCGTCGCGGGAATCCGCTCCAGCTATTAATTACGTCATTGTATACGCCATGCTTATGCTGTTCTTCATGTCTATCATGATGACCGGTAATATGATCGCGGCTGAGATTACTTCAGAGAAGAGCTCACGGATCATGGAGATTCTGATTACAAGTGCCTCACCTTTAGCGCAAATGTTCGGTAAAGTTATCGGTGTCTTCTTAGTAGGATTATTACAGATTGGCGTCATTATCGCAGCGGTAGTTGTCAATCTTAAGCTTCCGCATAATGCAACGATTTTGAAAGATTTAGATCTGGATTTAGGCCAGCTTAATATTAACTTGTTGCTTTATGGGATTGTTCTTTATGTACTAGGTTATTTCCTCTATGCCTTGATGTATGCGGCTGTAGGTTCGATTGTCAGCCGTACAGAGGATCTTGGCCAAGCGGTTATGCCGATTATGATGTTAGGCTTCGTAGCATTCTATGTTCCGCTGTTTAGTATCTCCAATGCGGATACTCTGCTGGTTAAGGTAGCGAGTTATGTGCCTTTCACCTCTCCATTGACCATGTTGCTCCGAATTGGTGTTGGTGAAGTAGCGATCTGGCAAGTTATTGTATCATTAGCCATCTTGCTTGTTACCACGTTCATCTTTGGATGGTTGGCTGCCAAGATCTATCGCACAGGCGTATTGATGTACGGCAAACGTCCAAGTATTAAAGAGATCAGAAAAGCGATGAAGGCTTACAAGATCTAATTGGCTTCATATAACTTTTAAGGAGTGGTAATCATGACTAAAAGTGAACAATACAATATGATGCTTTTAATGAGTTCGGTATCTCTGGCTACGGTTAGTAGAATGCTCTCGACTAATGGGTCCGCTTTGATGGATTTCACTCAGGGTGTATTGACTGGTATTGCCATGGTGGGGATGATTGCGGGATTGTGGATGTACGGTAAGGCACGTAAGAGTAAAGCGTAATAGTAGGAAATAAGGAAGCCGCGGCAGATGCCGTGGCTTTTTTATATGCTCGAAAAGAGTGAAAAGCGAAATGATCGCGTTAGTAAAATTCAGTTCGGTATTTGTGTAATTTTAGTGAAAAAAAGTACAAAAAAGGAATTGGTGATATAAGCTAAGATTAGTCTCTTAAAAAACTTCTTATTTAAATGAGCAATAACGTGTTTATTAGAGAAAGCATATAGGGGAGAGGTTCAATGAGCAGGATGAGGTATTTCACTAAGGTGGAATTCTACAATTATAGGGCGGATAGCGGTGGTGAAAAAGCTGGTTATTATGCTTTGATCTTTTTTGTTTATAATGCCTTAATCATTTATTTATTTGGTCTATTGATGTATAAAACCGATTTTTTAGAACGAGCAGGGCTTCATTTTTCAAATGAACATCTATTGAAATTAGCCATCTATAGTTCTATTTTCATTCTTGAATTAGCGCCACTGCTATTTTTATTGAGGTCAAAGAAGGAGAGCCTGCAGAGCATTGGATTAACTACTTCCAATACTGCGATGTCTATTCTTCTAGGTATTGTTGGGGCCATTCCTTTTACCTATCAAATTATTCTAGACTTCATTCTACATAAGAAAGAAATTCAATTGGAAGGAGCAAATCTGTGGTTAGAGTTATTAATACTCTTCATTTTCACTGCACTGCCCGAAGAATTAATGTTCAGAGGTTATATCCAGACTCGAATTACAGGCTTGATTAAGAATAAATATCTTGCCATTGTAGTGGTTGGATTATTATTTGCGTTGATGCATATTCCTTTTCAAATGAGTATGGTTAATATGACCTTTATGGATTATTTAATTACTAATTGGGTGTATATGATTCAATTGATGGTTATGCATATTTATTTTGTCTATCTTTATACTCGAAATAATAATATCCTTGTCCCAATCATTAGTCATACCCTCATAGATTTTATTCAATTATATATGAAGTAACTCCCACGGGAGGGTTGAAATGCTGAATGTCAGCCCTCCAACTACGCTAGGTAGCTTTTCGACCAAAGTGAGCTCCGAGGGCTATACAACAGACAAATTACCGCTAGGCAGCAATTCCTCTTGAGCAGTCATTTGCTCCCGCACATGTCTAAGCTGATCTTTCAGTACAGGAACGCTCTTTTGCAGGATAATGCTAATTTGAGGTAAAGATAGCTTTAGGCCATACCACATCACTTTTACGAGCTGTTCCTCCCAAGGCAGTGCCTTGGCAGACAGAAGAGACCGGCGTGCGTAATAATCGGCGCATTGTCGGATACAAGAGCGGTAAGCTTCGATAGAGAATAGCTGGCTGTCGAAGCTTTTTTGACGGAATATTTTATGAAGCTCTTTAAAAGTACGGATAGTAACTCTCTCGGCTTCTGCTGATTGTTGTAACAACATAGAACTGAGCGCATAGATATCATTCGTATTCTTTTGAACACACTCTGCAAATATAGTTCTACGGGGTGATTCGGCAGGTAAGGGGTCAGGCATGATAAACACGATCCTTTCAGAATGGGTTATGTGATGAACCTATAATATAGAAAAGTAAGAAATGGATTTGTTGATAAGCTCGGCGGTATCAGGTTCTGGATAACTATGCTTTTGAAGCGCAATACTGGATACGGTCTTAGATGGTTTATAGTATAGCCGCCCCCCTCTGGAATCTCTTCCACCGGCGACAGCTCTGTACAGACGACCTTGCTGGATATGATCTGCCAATGATTTACCCTGCAGCTTGGCTTTTAAATCCTGTAAAGCATCTTGCACTAGCTCAAACTGAGTCTGATCCCACTCTGAACCATGGGTACGTACTTTATCTATCGCTTCCTCAAGCCGGCAGTGGTATATCATTCTGAGAAAAGAACTCCATTTAATAAGGTCGAAGGTTCTGGTATTGGCTGAGATAAGACATGCCCCCCAGCTGCTCCCCCCTTTACAGGTAAGTTTCAGGATGCCATACCGGCTGCCTGGATCAGCTTCCATTCCATAGTGAATAGGCTCAGGTGAATCAAAGACGAATACTTCAATGCGAGATAGTCTTCGCTGGTCCATGACAAGTTGCTCCTCCCTAGGTTTCCAAAAGCTTAAGCTCAACATGGTGAGTAAGGTTAGCCTTCTCTATACAGGCAAGCATTTCAGCTTCGTTCTCACAGACTGCGGCATGCTCCAGCCATAGTCGGAATTTCTGTTTACGTATAATGGATAAATGTAAGGGGAAGGTGCTGCGGGATCTCATTACGTACCAACCAATAGCAACGTCCTTCCAAGGTTTCTTAAAAGCGGCGAGCCACGGAAAACATTGGTGTGCCGACCAATCCTGCAGCTGCTGCTTTTCTCTGATATTTTTATATATTTCGTATATAATTCTTCGGTCCATACAGCACTCACAAGTAGAAGGGCTGCTGAAATGGCGCAAGGATTCAATTTGGTTCTGACCAAATGCATAGCCGACAATAGTTCTGTGATGATCCTCTTCGAACCATAACGCTCCAAAGCAAACATAATTTAGACTTATCGGCTCAAGCAGCCCTTGCTGAGTTCCCCAATAATAGTGTTTCATTCCTTTCACCCCGTCCAGCATGCTATTACCCGGGTAGGTTCAGGTAACGCAAAAACCGCAGCAAGAGGAGGACCTCTGCTGCGGTTTTGGAATACAGGCATACACACCTGTGCCAAAGCGTGGCGGATCAAGGGTCTCTCTCTTTACGCTTACGAGGTTAGCTGTCGGATTCGGACGGTGAGAGTCGCCCTACCTATGTGAGACTTGAACAGTCTCCTTCGGATTCACCCCAAGTAGGCCATGTGGCCCGATGGTTCCCCCGTTCCCTGCAAATACAGGAACTCAGCGTTGATTGTATTTCGTGAAATAGATTCAATCCGAATCATACTCTTTTCAAGGTGTTTCTGTAAAAGCAGAAAGTGTTCTTTTGAGCGCAATTTGAACCATATCCTACCGACTACGACGAAAAATCCTGCCAAATAGGTATTTATTGCGTGTTATCGAGCTTCTTCCTCGTTTAATCTCGACTTCTCGTTTCCTTTCCTATATAGGCGATTTTTGGTGATTTCTCCAGCTGTGGTGAATAAAATCACAGAGTCCGTCCGCTTTTCGCTAATTGATTCAAATTCGAGTAAACAAGAGATATAGAGAGATTGAATATCAAGTAAGCGCTATCCAATGCGAAAATAGTTTTTAATTTGCATTATTTTGGCATCAATCACGTTTTACAATACTTCCTGCATAAGGGTATGATTACTCCTGTTTCAACAACAATCGAATATTTGATCCGCTTAATTTCCGGTAAGGAAAGCGGGGGAACCAACAATCGGCAGACGATGTGAGAGTCGGAAGCCGGTTATGGGGTGAATCCTGTAGAAGATACGAGTGAGCTCGCATCTATACAGGTAGGGCGACTCTCACCGCCCGAATCCGACAGCTAACCTCGTAAGCGTATGGAGAGAGGATGAGTGCAATGTGACCGCTAGCGAGCCACAGAGGAGAATCCTTTGTGGCTTTTTGCTGTGCTTTTTTAAGCAAAGCATTTATGGAAAACCTCACGAAGAGGTCGTTATATTCATCATTAGCGGTAGCTTTTCTTTCAAGACCAGGGTGATCAAGCTCTGATCTTACAAGCAAAGCATTTGAGGAGAATAAGAGATGACAGATCAGAATGAATATGTACTGGTATGTGCGCCAACGAAGGCAGGAGAACATTTTATTAAGCTTCTAAAATTTAGAGGCATTAAGATGGCGGGATTGACCAACAACTTGCCTGAGAAGTCCCTACTTGAAGAGATGGGGATTGAGAAAGTCGTTCTAGTAGATACCCGCCATCAGAATACTTGGTTTCGCCCCCCGTTCCCGGTAGGCCGGGTATATCTGTTCGAGAGCAGCTTTACGTTATGCTGCCGCTACATTCAGATGTGCCGCACCTGGACGACGCAGCCGATTTTTGTGATCACAAGCTCAATAAATCCTAGATTGGTCTATAAAAGACTTGGTGCAAGTTATGTAATCTATTCCCACAGTGGTGATGCTGATTTTCTAATCGATAAATCACCTCATCAAGGATAAAAGAAGGAGTGCGGGAGATATGATGGATCTGTATATGGTGGCTTCGTTAGCTGTAATTTACGGGTTGTTTTATGGATTTATGCGCTGGTGCGCAGGTGTAGTTGAGGATACAGGGAGGGATAAGCTGTGATTCTAGTCATCGCTGTTACCCTACTGCTGTTTTTATATCTTGTTTACGCATTGATTCATCCGGAGAAATTTTAAGGAGGGGCATTCATGGGCATTTTGCAAATCGTAGCTGTAATCGTCATTCTCATCTTGCTGGTTAAGCCGATGGGCACGTATTTATATCATGTATTTTCTAATGAACCCAATCGTACGGATCGATGGTTTGGAGGCGTGGAAAAAGGGATTTATAAGCTGATCGGACTGAAAAAACGGGAAGGGATGTCCTGGAAAAAGTATGCGCTCAGCTTTGTTTTAACGAATATCGTACTGGTTACTTTCAGCTATATCTTTCTTCGATTGCAGCGGGGTTTACCGCTAAATCCGAATGGAATTGCGGATATGGAACAGACGCTTTCGTTCAATACGGTGATCAGCTTTATGACTAATACGAACCTGCAGCATTACAGCGGGGAGACGGGACTTTCGTATTTTTCACAAATGGCTGTCATCACGATGATGATGTTCACGTCTGCAGCGAGCGGATTTTCAGTTGCGGTTGCCTTTGTCAGAGGGATCACAGGACGCACATCAGTCGGGAACTTCTTCGAGGATTTCGTCAAAGCACATATTCGTGTGTTCATTCCGCTGGCTCTGCTAGTTTCATTGGTAATGGTAGGACTACATGTGCCGCAAACCCTCAAGCCATCACTTGAAGTCACTACACTAGAGGGGCAAACGCAACAGATTGCTATCGGTCCAGTAGCTTCTCTGGAATCGATCAAGCATTTGGGCACGAACGGAGGTGGCTTCTTCGGGGCCAATTCATCGCATCCTTTTGAGAACCCTAATCCACTTACGAACGTGCTGGAGATTCTTTCTATGTGGATGCTGCCAGCTTCGCTCCCTTATATGTACGGACTGTTTGCTAAGAACAAACGTCAGGGCTGGGTTATTTTTACCGCAATGATGACCTTGTTCGTACTACTGCTGGGACTGAACTATTATGCTGAATCAAAGGGTAATCCGGCGATCAATGCACTAGGAATCGAATCTTCGCAAGGCAGCATGGAAGGTAAAGAGGTCCGCTTCGGCATTCCGCAGTCTTCCTTGTTTACTTCAGTAACAACCGCAGCTACGACAGGTAGTGTTAACAATATGCATGATACGCTGACACCTCTGGGAGGTATCACGCCTCTGGCACTGATGATGCTCAACAATGTCTTTGGGGGTAAAGGTGTCGGACTGATCAATATGCTGATGTATGCGATTCTGGGTGTCTTCCTGTGCGGTCTGATGGTCGGCAGGACACCAGAGTTTCTCGGACGGAAGATAGAGGCCAAGGAGATGAAGCTGATTGCCATTGCGATCCTTGTTCATCCTTTCATTATCCTAGTGCCAACCGCAGCTGCGTTCCTGACCGATTTGGGGCAAGGGGCGATTACGAACACTGGATTCCATGGGCTCAGCCAAGTGTTATATGAATATGTCTCTTCTGCCGCGAACAATGGCTCAGGATTTGAGGGGCTTGCGGACAACACAACCTTTTGGAATGTTACAACCGGGATTGTCATGCTGCTAGGCCGTTATGTCTCGATCATCGCAATGCTGGCAGTAGCAGGTTCTTTACTTCAGAAGAAGCCAGTTCCTGAGACCATTGGTACATTCCGCACAGACAATGGTCTGTTCACGGGAATTCTGATTGGTACCGTAGTGATTATCGGTGCGCTGACGTTCCTGCCGGTCATTGTACTCGGCCCCATTGCAGAATATCTAACCTTACGGTAGGAAGAGGGAGAATAAGATGAGTACTGTAAAAAGAAAAAAGCTGCTAACGGGACCCATACTCCTTAGCGCTGTAAAGGATAGTTTTATAAAGCTTAACCCAGTAACGCTAATCAAAAATCCAGTCATGTTCGTGGTTGAGGTCGGTACGATCATTGTCCTCCTCATGGTGCTGGCTCCTGGATATTTTAATGCAGAGCAATCGATAGGCTTCAATATCACAGTGTTGTTCATTCTGCTATTTACAGTGCTGTTTGCGAACTTTGCTGAAGCACTGGCAGAAGGCCGCGGAAAAGCCCAAGCCGATTCACTCAAGAAAACAAAACAAGATATCACAGCAAACAAAATCGTTGGAGGGTCGGTGAAGACAGTATCCTCCTCCGAGCTGCGTAAAGGAGATATCGTCATCGTCAGTCAGGGAGAACTCATCCCTGGAGACGGTGAAGTGATTGAAGGGCTGGCTTCCGTAGATGAATCAGCGATTACAGGTGAATCTGCACCTGTAATCAAGGAAGCCGGTGGGGACTTTGGTTCCGTTACAGGCGGTACACGGGTCGTCAGTGATGAGATTAAAGTAAGAATTACAAGTGATCCTGGTGAGTCGTTTCTAGATCGAATGATCTCCCTTGTGGAAGGGGCGAAACGCCAGAAGACACCTAATGAAATCGCGCTAAATACACTCTTGATCAGTCTGACGCTGATTTTCCTGATTGTAGTAGTGACCTTGCGGCCGATTGCAACGTATCTAGGTGTTGATCTTGATATTCCCGTCATGATCGCCTTGTTGGTCTGTCTGATCCCAACAACAATCGGGGGACTGCTCTCCGCAATCGGAATAGCGGGTATGGACCGAGTGACCCAGTTTAATGTACTCGCGATGTCGGGGAAGGCAGTTGAGGCTGCCGGTGATATTAATACGATGATCTTAGATAAGACCGGTACGATTACCTTTGGAAACCGGATGGCGAGTGAATTTGTACCTGTCGGAAATGAATCGGAAGCGGAGCTCACAGCATGGGCGGCCATTAGTTCCTTGAAGGATGAGACACCTGAAGGACGATCTGTTATTGAGCTGGCCAAGAAGCTGGAACGCAGCTATGACAGTAAGCTTGCTGAAGGTGGGGCATTCGTAGAGTTTAAGGCAGAAACACGGATGAGTGGTATTGATCTGCAAGATGGACGCTGTGTACGTAAAGGTGCGGTAGACTCCGTGAAGAAATGGGTACAGTCTAAAGGCGGAATCATTCCCGCCAACCTCGACAGTAATTCTGATGCCATCGCTCGGATGGGGGGAACACCGTTAGCGGTTGCGGTAGATAATCGGATCTATGGACTTATTTACTTGAAGGATACGGTTAAGCCGGGCATGAAAGAGCGGTTTGATGAGCTGCGGAAAATGGGGATCAAGACCATTATGTGTACGGGTGACAATCCGCTGACGGCAGCTACAATTGCTCGCGAAGCGGGTGTAGATGATTTTATCGCGGAAAGTACACCTGAGGATAAAATAGCAGTCATTCGCCGCGAACAGAACGAGGGCAAGCTGGTTGCCATGACAGGGGATGGTACAAATGATGCCCCTGCCCTTGCCCAAGCTGATGTGGGCTTAGCCATGAACAGCGGTACGACAGCCGCTAAGGAAGCGGCCAATATGGTCGACTTGGACTCCGACCCTTCGAAGATTATTGAGGTTGTTGCGATTGGTAAACAACTACTGATGACGCGGGGCGCATTGACAACCTTTAGTATCGCGAATGATATCGCGAAGTATTTCGCCATTATTCCGGCGATGTTCATGCTCGCCATACCGGAAATGGAAGCCCTGAATGTAATGGGACTAGGCTCGCCAAGCTCAGCTATTATATCCGCTTTAATATTTAATGCGATTATTATTCCGCTGCTCATCCCTCTGGCTATGAAGGGTGTGTCGTATAAAGCTATGAGCTCTACGAAGCTGCTCGGACGCAATATTTTTATTTATGGGCTGGGCGGAGTGGTTGTTCCTTTTGCTGGCATCAAGCTCATTGATATGATCGTAAGTGTATGGATTTAATGACGTGTTGACTAATCATTGAAAGGGTGAGAGCATCGTGAATAACGGAAACTCCATGGAGGATACTGATGAGCAGTTGTCATCATCGAAAAGTTCTTATTTCTTTATTATTGTACGATTAAGTCTAGTATTTATTGTTCTTTGTGGAGTGATCTATCCTCTGACGACTACAGCGCTTGCCCAGGTTCTGATGCCGTCGCAAGCGAACGGCAGCTTACTTAAGAACGATGCTGGAGTAGTTGTAGGCTCGGAACTTATCGGACAGAACTTTACGAACCCGGCTTTATTTCATGGACGTGTGTCGAGTATTGAGTATAAAGCAGAGGCTTCAGGCTCCAATAACTACGCTCCATCCAATCCGGATATGCTGCAGCGGACCAAGGATTTCATTGCGCAGTGGCAGCTCGATAACCCGGATGTGCCCGTGAACAAATTGCCAGTCGATTTGATCACCAACTCAGGTTCAGGTCTGGATCCGCATATCACACCTGGCTCGGCTATCGTGCAGATTCCTCGGATTAGCAATTTAACGGGTATTCCTGCTTCGCAGCTGGAAGAGCTAGTGAATAAGCATACTGAGGGCCGTGACTTGGGACTGTTCGGTGAAGAACGGGTTAATGTATTGAAGCTAAACATGGATCTATTGAAACTATCGAACAAATAAATATAACAAAAATCCCTGCCAGATTCCTTAGAATCGGGCAGGGATATCTTGCTTTCTAGAATATAAGAAAGTATAAGTTGCACATTATACATCATCCTTATATTTCTACGGGAAACGGCTGTCATCTTTGAAGGACGACAACGTCGTTTCTTCTTGGAACAGAAGAGTACATGCATGATCGGGGTTATTAAGGAGTGGTCTTGATGGGAACATACCGGAGGAAGACGCCGGAGGAGCTGCTGCTCTCGATCTATGAGCTGCATCGGGGACGTCTGAAAATCTATATCGGTCCGGTCAGCGGGTCGGGCAAAACGTATCAGATGCTGCGTGAGGGTCAAGCGCTTAAAGCGCAAGGAATTGACGCCGTGATCTGTGCGGTTTCGACGAACCAAAGTCCTGAAACAAGGGATCAGCTGGGCGATTTGGAACGGATACCAAGTATTCATTGGTTTCAGAAGGATATCGAAAAGAAGGATCTTGATGTAGAAGCTATTGTGGCACGTAATCCTGAAGTAGTGCTTACTGATGGCTTGGCT
This sequence comes from Paenibacillus sp. RS8, assembly GCF_041956825.1. Taxonomy (NCBI): domain Bacteria; kingdom Bacillati; phylum Bacillota; class Bacilli; order Caryophanales; family Paenibacillaceae; genus Paenibacillus; species Paenibacillus sp. RS8. Next base: position 2,178,576 of record NZ_CP168131.1, read on the forward strand.
CACCAGAATCGCGAAGGTGCAGAGAGGTCAGGAAGGCTGGACGATATCAAATATTTATTGAGTAATGGGATCAGTGTCATCACAACTGTAAACGTATATGAACTAGAGGGTGCCGCGGATCTGGCGCGGAAATGGACCGGAATTGAGGTTGAGCATTCCCTTCCAGCTGAAGTGCTTACGCTTGCCGATGATATTGTTCTAATTGATGTGACACCGGAAAAGATACTTCAGCGCTTGTCCGACGGACATTTAGGTAAGCACCAGCAGATATCGCTTTTTAACAAGGGGAATTTAAGCAAGCTGCGGGAGCTGGCACTTCGGATGGTTGCTGAGGATGTTAATGATTCGCTGGAGAAACATCGGGAAGAGCAAGGGCTGCAGGGAGCGTCAGGGATTGCCGAGAAAGTCTTAGTCTCTGCACAGTATTATTGGAACGGCTCGATCCATATCCGCCGTGGACAGCAAATCGCCAAAAGGTTAAATGGGGATCTTTCAGTTGTGTCATTTTGGAAGCAGGGTCTCACCTTTTCTAAGGAAGCAGCCACCTTTAAGCGATCTCTCTGGAAGCTGACCGAAAAGATTGATGCCTCTATGGAGGAGATCACCTATCGCTCGAAGCGGGAGATCCCTCGTCTGTTGGTAAAATACGCAACCCGGCACAATATAACCCGAATCGTTATGGGACACTCCAAGCAGACCGCTTGGCAGGAATTATGGAAGGGCTCGATTGCCAATTCGTTACTGAAGCAAATTCGAGGTGTGGATGTGTTCTTCGTGGCGGACCGTGCTGACCGCGAGGGAGAACGTGTACTTCCAACCCGGCAGAGTCGTAATGAACGGAAAGCGGATGTCTATCACAGGTTAAGCAATCAGGAAGTACAGGATAAAATCGATGCGATTCGCGGAGGTACCTTTAAGGTATATATCGGGGCAGCGCCCGGTGTGGGCAAGACTTACAAGATGCTGCGTGAAGGGAATGATCTCTTGAAGAGAGGGATCGATGTCGTGATCGGACTCTTGGAAACGCATGGCCGTAAAGAAACCCTTGAACAAATCGGTGATTTGGAGATCCTTCCGCGTCTACGTATGGAGTATCGCGGGACCGTCCTGGAGGAAATGGATACGGCAGCTATTATTAAGCGTAATCCTGAAGTCGTGCTAGTGGATGAACTTGCTCATACCAATATGCCGGGCAGCAAACATAAGAAGCGTTATATGGATGTTATGGAGCTGCTGGATGCGGGAATATCTGTGATCTCTACCGTGAACGTTCAGCATTTAGAAAGTCTGAATGATGCCGTAGAGCAAATTACAGGCGTTAGAGTAAGAGAGACTTTTCCGGACAGTATTCTACAGCGGGCTAATGAGGTAGAGCTTATCGATGTATCACCCAAGATGCTTCAAGAGCGGATGAAGGACGGGAAAATCTATGCCATGGCCAAGGTGGATCAGGCGCTCGGGGCTTTTTTCAAAATCGGGAATTTGATCGCTCTTCGAGAGCTGGCACTGCGGGAAATTGCTGATGATGTGGATGAGCGGCTGGAAGCTTGGGAGCGTGTCGGTTCGCTACGGGGACCGTGGCGGCGTCAGGAAGTCATTTATGTATGTATCACCTTGGGGGATCATGCGGAGCGCTTAATTCGGCGTGGTTTTCGGATTGCATATCGTCTAAAAGCCTGCTGGTATGTCACGTATGTGCAGGAAATTAAGCAGAATGGACCCATTTACGATAAACGTATAAATGATTTAAAAGAATTGACGGAACGACTGGGTGGAACGTTTAAGATGATTGAGAGCGGGCTTCCCGCACGAGTGGCGTCCTTGCTGCTAGAGAGATCTCAGGCTTTACAGAGCACTCAGATTATTATCGGCCAGTCTCAACGCTCATGGCTGCGTAAATGGCTACGCGGGGATGTTACTAAGCAGATTCTACGTTCTGCCAGAAACGTGGATGTACTGGTTGTGGCGGATCTCATTCGTGAGGAACCATAGATTATGCCGAATGAAAAGAGTATCCTCAAGCCGATCGGCTGTGAGGATACTCTTTTTTTGCAGCTATGAATTACATCAGATACTGAATAGTTTAATGGGTGAATTATTGGGCAGCTTCGATGAGTGCTTTGAGCGCAGGAAGATTAAATCCCTTGATCGCTTGATCCCCTGCTACGGTGACAGGAACGCCCATGAATCCAAGCTTCTCAACTTCCTCTTGATAGACTGTGCTGGTCATAACATCTCTTACTTCAAAAGGGACACCCTGCTCCGTAAGATAATTTTTAACCAAAGTACAGTCACTGCATCCTGCGGTTGAATAGACAATCACTGACTCACTCATTGGTTCACAGCCTCTTTGATAGCATCTCTTGTGATCTTCCAGTGGGAAGTGTTCCAGCGAACCTCATTGTCCTCAAGCAGGAAAAGTTGTGGAGATTCATGTTTGATGCCGAAATCCTCAGCAATTTGATTGGAAACGGGACGATCCTCGATGACTAAGACCACTGCAGCGGCAGTATCCGCATCCTTCAGATAAGCCTGAAACTCTTCATTAGCTTTAGCACTAATCGGGCAGGTCGTACTGTGTTTGAACAGCAGCTTCTTGCCAGGCTTAGCTACATATTGCTCAAGATCCTCCAGCGTATGGAGTTGTTGAATAGACATAGATATCACCCTCCTGGGATCGTTATTTTGCTAACAATTGTGTTGTTAACAACCTGTAATCATGATTGTAACATATATCAAAATTAAAACAAAAAGGATTCTGAAGAGCTTGCATAAGAGGGCGCTATACCTGGAACCAATCCCGTTGAAAAAAAGAGTACAGCATGCTAAGGTGAAAAGAAGCAACATGCCTAACCATATCGCTACGAGATAGGAGTGTTCAGAAGAATGAAGAGAGTTGCATGTGTAACTGGAGCTGATCGCGGGCTCGGACTGTCGCTTGTACGTTCGTTGCTGGCCAAACAGTTCTCAGTATTTGCAGGACAGTTTTTGAAAGAATCAGAAGATTTGAAAGCGCTTAAAGAACAATATCATGAACAGTTAGAGCTTATCCCCCTAGATATCAGCAATAAAGACAGTGTAAAGCAGGCCGCAAGAGTAATAGCCAGTAAAACTGGGTATGTCGATATTATTATTAATAATGCAGGTATTATTCGTTCTGCTGATAATGCTACTGTGCTGGTGGAGCTGGATGATGAAGCCATGGCAGAAATATATAATGTAAATACGCTTGGCGCGTTAAGAGTCAGCAATGCACTGATGGGACTGCTGCTGCAAAGCAAGGATAAATTAATCGTCAATATTTCTTCGGAAGCGGGCAGTATTGCCCGAAATAAGCGTATCAACATGTACGGCTATTGTATGTCGAAGGCAGCGCTGAATATGCAGTCCTCCTTGATGCATAATCATCTAACAACGCTTGGCGGTCAAGTGATGGTATTCCATCCTGGCTGGCTGCAGACTTATATGCATGGTAAGAAGGATGAACAAGCGCAAACGACTCCGGAAGTGTCGGCGGAACAGATTATAGCTCTTGTTCTCGATTATAAAAAATATCTGGGCGAGGAACCGGCCTATCTGGATATGGATGGCAGTGCGTGGCCTTGGTAGAAAGGGTATCTCAAAATAGGATTAGAAGAAAGGCGATGATAACATGTCAACACTAAAGGCACTCGCACTCGGAAGCTACTCGGAGGTTAAATATCACCCCTTTGCTGGTGTGGACCGGGAGATCGAACAAATACTTGCTAATGACTTACAGGTTTTTTCATCAGAGGATTATGCGCTGCTTCATAAAGAAACGTTGTCTGACTACAAGCTGGTAATCTCCTACACCGAATTTTCTGATGATAAAATCCCGGCGGAACAAAGCGGTGCTTTGCTGTCCTATGTGGCTGAGGGGGGCGGACTATTAGTAGTACATAACGGAATTTCCTTACAACGCAATCAGGAGTTGGGTGCTATGCTGGGCGCACACTTCACCCATCATCCAGAATACACTACGCTAAAGATGTCCATACCCGCACGGGAGCATCCCATTATGCAGGGAATTGAAGAATTTGTGATTGATGATGAGCCGTATTATTTTGAGATGCATCCGTATTTCGAAACGACGGTGCTTGCAGAATATCCGCATGAAGGAGCTATGCGACAAGCAGCTTGGTGTCACGAATTTGGTTTGGGTCGGGTGGTTTATTTAATGCCAGGGCATCATTTGCCTTCATTTTCGGTAGAGCCATTCCGTGAAATGATTCGTAGAGGTGGACTTTGGGCAGCAGGATTATTGTAGGTTATAAGTGGACATCTATATTATAGAATGAAAAACGAGTCCAACTGTGGGATAACTACGGTTGGATTTTTTTGTTGACTCTTACATTGGTGTCAGGGTTTATACTGGTGTAGAACAATTCTCATGAACCCCGGGGAGAATGCTATGAAAATAGGTGAGCTTGCTAAACTGACGGGCGTAAGCGTCCGTTCACTTCGTTATTATGAGAGTCAGGGATTAATCTCTCCGATCCGTCAGGCCAACGGATATCGGGAGTACTCTTCACTCGCTGTGGAGACGGTAGAAACGATCAAATTATATTTGAACCTGGGTCTGTCAACTGAACAGATTGCAGGCTTTCTACATTGTGTCTTGATGAACAAAGAAGCTTTCTGCGCAGAAGTGATGCCACTATACCGCAGTAAACTTGAAGATATTGAACGTCAGCTTGTAGAGCTGAATCAGATCAAACGGAATTTGGAAGAAAGAATGGCATCTATCTTGCAAGAGCAGAACGAAAGTAGGTTAGGGACTTGTACACTGGAGAACTTGGAGTAAGTACTGCCGGTGTTGAAAACTATGAGGAGGAATGACAAATGGCTATTACAAATGCAGATAGTGCTGATTGGGTACGAGCAGAAATAGGCGGCGGTAGAACGGTATTGGTAGATTATGGTGCGCCATGGTGTCCTCCTTGCAAGGTGCTGCTGCCTCTTCTGGAAGATCTTCATCAGGAATATGGAGACGATGTTTCTATTGTAAAGGTGAATTGTGACGAATTGCCGGATCTGGCTGGGGAAGCCGGGGTTATGGGAATGCCTACAGTCATTGTATATAAAGATGGGCAGCCCATGGAAAAGTTGGTAGGCCTACGTCCGATAGCAGCCTACCAAGATGTATTAAACAAGGTTATTCAAGCATAGGGGAATAATTATAAAGATGATCTTAGGGAGACCCCATATTGTGGGGTCTTCTTTGTATGCATGAATTATCCATCTTCGGTAAAAAATACGGTCACAGCTATAAAGGAGGGGTTAGGGGTGTGGAACGAGGTAATAGAATTAATTCCGAGTTGGGGTGTGATTTTCCAAGGGATTATGATTTTCTGTGTCCCTTTCTTCCTACTTCGTACAATAAGCTGGGCTAAAGCCAAAGAAGACAGGAAAACCACTAGAGCGGAAAAAGCTACTGGCAGTAAGGGTGGAGGGGTTCCTTACGGAGAAGCAGCATCTGGAAAAACAAGCCTATTAGAACGATCCCAGGGGCAGTCTAGCTCGGATGTAGTAACTAAGGATAAGGGAAAGAGAATCACTTATAGCGGCCACTTTGAGGATGATTTGCAGAAGTTTAAAGCGATCAGCGCCGATATGCATGATGTGAATGTAAGGGAGCTGCGAATCGGAAGCATAAAGACAAGAGCAGCGCTATTGTACGTAGACGGACTAACAGACAAAGACAAAATGGATCGGAATATATTGAAGCCGTTAATGAATGCGTATCAGCCATTTAAGGATATGAACTCGGTACCGGCAGCAAAGGATCTACAAGATATTCTCATTCATGAGATCCTGCTTATCTCGGAAGTGGAGCTTACGAATAATGCATACCTCTCTCTTCAAAAGGTGTTATTTGGATCTGCCGTGCTGCTTGTGGAGGGCATATCAGAGGCTTTTGTGCTCAGTAGTCCGAAGGGGGCTACAAGAGGGATAGAGGAGCCAGAATCTGAAGCAGTCCTGCGGGGCTCACGAAGTGGATTTAACGAGACCTTAAGCGACAACACGGCAATGCTGCGTAGACACGGACAGAGTACAGAACTAGCTATGATTTCTTTTACTGTAGGAAAGAGAATGCAGAAGGAACTCATCTTAACCTATATCAAGGATATTGCGAATGATGAACTTGTAGAAGAGGTCAAACGAAGAATTGAAACGATAGACTTAGATGATATTCAAGAATCTGGCTATGTTGAGCAATTAATCGAAGATAATAGCTACAGTCCTTTCCAGCAGATTCAAAATACAGAGAGACCGGACCGTGTAATGGCAGCACTCCTGGAAGGAAGAGTAGCCATTTTACTTGACGGTACACCCTTTGCATTGATTATGCCGGTAACCTTCGGGATGTTACTGCAATCGCCAGAGGATTATAATGATCGCTGGATGGTAGGCTCACTGCTGCGCCTTTTACGTTTTTTTGCGGCAACGATATCACTGTTTGCCCCGGCACTATATATTTCCTTCCTCTCGTTCCAGCCGGGATTGATTCCCACTAAGCTAGCCATTTCTATTATTGCCTCTCGGCAAGGTGTTCCCTTCACTGTATTAATCGAAGCCTTGATTATGGAGACCTCGATTGAAATCTTACGGGAGGCTGGACTTCGCTTGCCTAAACCTATCGGCCCGGCAATGGGGATTGTCGGCGGTCTGATCATCGGCCAAGCTGCGGTGGAAGCTGGAATCGTGAGTCCAATCCTAGTCATTGTCGTATCAATTACGGCTGTTTCTTCCTTCTCTATGCCCATGTATAGTGCTGGGATGACGCTTCGTATGCTCCGGTTTGCAGCTATGTTTTTTGCAGCAATCTTTGGATTATACGGAGTGGTACTGTTTTTTCTTTTGCTTAGTAGTCATTTAATTAAGCTGAAGAGCTTTGGTGTTCCCTATCTTGGTCTGGCAGTTCCGAATAAGTCAGTCAATTGGAAAGATTTTATATTCCGTATGCCTTTGCAATTTCTAACTGGGCGGCCTACGTTGTTGAAACCAAAGGACCCTTTGCGTAAAGGGTAAAAAGTCTAGGTAAAGGAGGAAGAGAACATGAGCGCCGAGGTAAAGGACCGGATTACTGCTGTTCAAGCGACGATCATTCTAGCCAATTATACGATTGCGGCAGGGGTACTTACGCTTCCTCGGACAATTGTAGAAGCTAGTGGTGCACCAGATGTTTGGATAGCTGTTTTTTTAGGAGGAGTGGCCTCCTTTCTGTTTGGATTGATCATCGTAAAACTTAGTCAACGGTTCCCAGGCCAAACTTTCTTTCAGTATATCGGGAAGATCATCGGCAAGCCTCTCGGAACGGTTCTCTCATTAGGAGTCATTGGATATTTTCTCAGTATCGCCGGCTTTGAGATACGTTCTGTGCAAGAAGTGACTTCTTTTTTCCTACTGGAAGGTACACCTCCTTGGGCGATAGTGGCTACTTTTATGTGGATTGCCTTCTATTTATGCAGAGGAGGCATTAATGCGATCACTAGCATGTGCAGACTTATTGTTCCGATTACCTGGACAGTGTTTTTAGGCGTTTGTCTGCTTAGTTTCGAAGTTTTCGACCTCAACAATCTGCTTCCAGTACTTGGAGATGGATTGGAACCCGTGTGGAAAGGGATTAAGCCAACCATCCTAACCTTTACAGCTGGTGAAGCGATGCTGTTTGTTGTTGCTTTTATGGATAAGCCCCAAAAAGCAGTAAAAGTAATTATAGCTGGAACCTGTATATCGACGATATTTTATGTCTTGGCTGTTGTAGCGACTATAGGTGCCTTTTCTATCGATGGGGTTCTCACAAGAACTTGGCCGTTTCTCGATCTTGTTCGAAGCTTTGAAGTGAACTATCTCATCTTTGAAAGGTTTGAGTCCTTGTTGTTGGTGATCTGGATTATGCAGATCTTTTGTACCCTTTGTATTGCGATTTATGCGGCGGCGTTAGGTTTGTCTCAAATCATTCATAAAAACTTTAAAAGCTGTTTGTTGGCGTTACTTCCGGTTGTTTATGTAGTTTCTAGGATTCCTCCAAATGTGAATGCTCTGTTTGCATTTGGGACAGGTATTGGTGATAGTATGCTTATTCTATTCGGATTGCTTCCGTTGCCACTATTAATCATTACATACTTCCGGAGGGCTGTTTCATGAAACAATGGAGGATGTGGATCGTACTTTCTCTAGTATGTAGCCTCTTGTCCGGCTGCTGGAGCAGTTCACCTATAGAGGAATTAAACATGGAGATTGGTGTTGCACTTGACAGTGTGGATGCGTCAGAAGATGAGGAGGCTGCTAAGTCAGGAGTTGGGAATCATTCGAAACATCCAAAAATAATAAGTACCTATCAATTTACGATTCCACAAGGGTCGGGTGGAGCCGTTATGAAGTCTTCTAGCAGTTCATCCTCCTCCTCTTTTAAGAATTACTATAATATGAGTGAAACTAGCGATTCCATTTTTGAAGCGATGCGGCAGCTTTCACTGCGTACTAGACGCACTCCGATTGGTCATCACCTTAAGATTATTGTGATTAGTGAGGAACTGGCGCGTTCCAATAACCTTACTAAACTCATAGACTTCTTTACACGGGATAATGATATTCGTCCAAGTGTCATGTTATTTGTCAGCAAAGGAAAAGCCAAAGATGTATTGGAAAATGCACTGCCGGGTCAGACCCCTGCATTTGTACTTGAAGGGATCTTCAATAACAGAGACCGGAATATGGGGATATGGGAGCCGGTAACACTGGCCAAAGTAGTTGGCTTGTTACAAGGAAAGAAAAGTTTCTTAGTGCAAAATGTTCTCGCTATTGATAAGGAGACTAAGCTAGCAGGAGCAGGCGTATTCAAAGGGACAACGGGGAAGCTTATCGGCTTTTTGGACGAGTCGGAGCTGGAGGGGATGGCCTGGCTGACCGGAAAGGGATTAGGGGGAGTGCTTAAGACGTATGATCCGGATACCAATAATCTCATAACCTATGAAGTTAAATCCATGCATAGCAAGATCAAAGCTAATGTGAACAACGGGCAGATTTCTTTTAATGTGAAAATAAAATCTACAGGTAGATATGCCGAGGTTTTTGCCGAGAAACCGAAAAAATTACATGACGGCATTGTAAAGAAGGATAAAGCTTTGCTGCAGAAGCGTGTCCTAGAATTGGTGCAAACTACTGTAACAAAATTGCAAAAGGACCTGCATACCGAAGCTGCCGGTTTCGGCACCAGTCTGCATAATCAGCATCCAGCCGTATGGCGGAGCGTCAAGGATAACTGGGACGAAACCTTCAGCCAAATTCCGATTACCTATGAAATAAACCTGAATATTGAAGAGTACGGTGCATCAGATACAACCGCTGAATAGAGAGATTGTAAACGTTCAGCGTTATTTCGTCTGAAGTGTAACAGGCACGATATCATTTTGGTGTAACGCATCGAGTACTTCGGTTTTTAATTGTTCAGTAAAGGTATTCCATGTTTTTTTGCCGACATTCAGCTCTTCTCGCCCAATAGCATGTAGTGTTTCCAGCCAAAGGCGTTTATCGTTTATCAGCCCGAGCTGATCTTGGATCTGCTTATATATTTCCTCATGGGCATGAAATTTTTGATTTAACGCAAAAGAGGCTGCACTAGCGGTATATCGCAGTTCCTTAGCAGCCATCCTCAGCTCATGCAGTGAGTCGAAGGCTGCTTCTGATTCGGCATCTTGTCCACGAAATATAGCCTTGCAAGCTTTTTTCTTCTGCTCGTAAGCTACCTCAAGTTCGCGCATGACAACGTTAGCATCTTTTTTCGCTACCAGGGCCTCAAGCTGTTCACTTAGGAAAGCTTTCCACTTATCATCCAGATCTTCATTGATTAGCTTAGGCAGCTCATCGGCCAGCTTCTTACGATAAGTTTTGCGCTTGTCCTTTTGGTGGTCGATCACAGCCTTCAACAGTTCTGCTGTCTTTGTATCGCCGTTTTCCTTGGCGTGTTTACGTTTAGTCTTGAACGATTCAATCAGAACATCTGCATCTCTGACCTTGCCTAATCTCTTTTGGGCTTTTTCAAATATGGGGTATAGCCCTAGAGTATGACCAGGGTCGAGAATGGAAAGCAGTGTTAACAGCTTACGGCAGTTCACTCTTGCTTGGTGAATGTCCTCGTCATCGAATTTGCTAATTGCATCATGGCAGTAATCCCAGAAATCAATATACAGCAGGTTAAGTGCCTGTTCCCATTGTCTTGTCTTGGTTAACTGTCGTTCCTTCATCACTTCCACTGTCATGCGGCATCACTCCTTAACGTTGTGTATAGCATGAACCTAAGGCTACCCCCTATTCGAGCTGGGGCATGTTCGTATACTATAAGGATAGCGTTATCATAACCTCATTTCAATTCTGATTTCGCACTAGCGAGGCAGATCGATTACAATATCACGGATAATACGGGAAAGAGGGGAATCGGTGGATACTCGGGAGTACGATGCAATGATCAATGGATCTATTAATAGAATTAAGGAAGCTATCGGACTTCCTGCAGAAATGGGACTCTTCCAGCATTTGATCTTAAAGGATAATAGTAAAAAGGTAGAAGAAGCGGGGGCCGGGGAGCTGTTGATCCCGTTCGCCTTTGAAGAGACCCTTTGCAGGGATGTTGGAGCGGGTCTCGTTCCTCCTAGCCTGCACCTATGGAGCCATTCTGGAGGTGTTGCGCTTGGACTACGGGACAGCAAGCTTCCGTACGCTGCCCAAGCGATGGCTAAGTTGGAGCAGCAAGGAATTCGTACAGCGGTAAGACATTCCGGTGGTGCTGCGGTGCCTCTGGATGATGGAATTGTTAATGTTTCGTTAGTGCTACCCAAAGGACGCGGAAAGCTGGATTTTCATGATGACTTTAGGCTTCTGGCTTCTCTGATCACTGAGGCAGTTGCTATGAGTCATCCACAGGCTGCGGCTCAAATAAAGGCTGGTGAGATTGTTGGTTCTTATTGCCCGGGGGACTTCGATTTGGCGATTAATGGGCGGAAATTTTGCGGCATTGCTCAGCGCAGACAAAATAATGCTTATTTCGTACATGCATTTGTAGTGGTTTCGGGTTCGGGACAGGAACGCGGTGAACTCATTCATAAATTCTATGAGCATGCCTCTGGAGGAGACTCGGCATTATCTTATCCGCGGGTTCGTCCAGAGACGATCGCTGGGCTTGGTGAACTAGGTGGGCCGAATACTACTGAAGTATTTGCCGAAGGGATTAGACAAGCATTAGCTGCCCGTGGAGTGTTGCTTAAATCCTCTGACAGGCTACAGCAGGAGACAGGATATTTCTTGGACTACGAGGATCCGCGTGTTCTGGATGCTGCGCGAGTCCTGCGTGAACGTTATGCCCAAGGATAAATGGATATTGAGCATCGTAAAAAAGGACGTAACAGAATCTGGCGAGAGGCCAGCTTCTGTTGCGTCCTTTTATTCATATAAATCCGGACGTCTGTCTGCAAAAATCGGGATTTGTGATCGGATTTCACGCACCTTATGTAATGCGATATCCCCCGTTAGGATTTCTTCCCCTTCAGAAGCCTCACCTAAAATATCTCCCCAAGGATCGATTATCATAGAATGCCCAGCAAAGGTATTGTTAGGATCGCTTCCAGCACGGTTGCAGGCTACTACATAACATTGGTTCTCGATCGCTCGGCTGATGAGTAACGCACGCCAATGGGATAGCCTGGATAATGGCCACTCTGCACTAACAAACAAGATTTCTGCGCCTTGCGCGGTATGGGCACGAACCCATTCTGGAAATCGGATATCATAACAGATTAATCCGGCACATAAGGTGCCCTCCATAGAGAAGAGTCCTTTGGCTTCTCCTGGCTGCAGATACAGATGCTCATCCATTAGCTGGAACAAATGCAGCTTACTGTATTCACCAACGAGTTCCCCAGCTCGATTAAATATAAACATCCGATTAGTTACCCCGGAAGCATTCCTGCTAGCGACTGAACCAGCAACGATATTGATATTGTATTGTTTAGCTAAGCTGGAGATGAATTCTTTGGTTATTGCTCCGTCTAGATCGCCAATTTCATCTAGCCGGGTTAGGTCATAGCCGGTGGTCCAAAGCTCAGGGAGAATAAGACAGTCGGGCGATGCAGCAGCAGCTTCACTAATTTTATTTGCTACAGTAGCATAATTCATAGCAGGATTGCCAAATGCTATATCCGTCTGAATCAGGGAGATTCTCATAGGATACCTCCTTTTTGTTCAAGACTATAGCACCTTAAGGGGATAAGCAATATTGATTTTTAAAAAATGATTTGATATATTAGTTGACGGGTCAATGATTATCAGTTAATATAATTTTATGCAAAACAATTGTATGCAATTAAATTTATAAAGGAGGTATATTTTGACGGAGCACTTTCCTGAGGAAGACCGCATATTTGAACTGCTGCAGGCATTAAACAAGGGAATCTGTCCGAAATTCGAACGATGTGCTGGGATCAGTCCCACACGGCTTCGCCTCCTGCATGAACTGTTCCAGGTAGATGAAGTCAGCCAAATTACTCTGCAAAAGGGCATGGATATAGATGCGGCCGCCGTTACTCGGCACTTGAAAGGGATGGAAGAGAGCGGTACGATCACTCGCCGCAACAACCCAGCAGATAACAGGGTTACATTGGTCTCATTAACGGATCAAGGGCGGGAAAGAATGATTCAATATAGCGAAGAGAAGAGACGATTTGTCGCTACTCTGCTTACTGGATTTAACGATCAGGAGCGAACAGTGCTCATAGATATGCTTAATCGTCTGCAATCTAATATCAATTTGTTATAACAACACCAAATACAAACTCAAAGGAGATATACACATATGAACGCTACACAAACACAAACCAATGATTTTAAAGAAATTATTACGGGTCGCCGCTCTATCCGCAAATATGATCCATCCGTTAAGATCAGCAAAGAAGAGATGACACAAATTCTTACGGAAGCAACCCTTGCACCTTCTTCAGTAAATATGCAACCTTGGCGGTTTCTTGTCATTGAAAGTGACGAAGCTAAAGCTACTTTAGCTCCTCTTGCTCGCTTTAATGGCGTACAAGTTGAAACCTCTGCAGCTATGATTGCCATCTTCGGTGATTTGAACAATTTCGATTATGCTGAGGAGATTTATGGTACAGCTGTTGAACGTGGACTAATGCCTGCTGAAGTAAAAGAAAACCAATTGACTAGATTGTCCGCTCACTTTGCTACCTTGCCACGTGAAGTTAACAAAGACACTGTGCTTATCGACGGCGCTCTTGTTGCGATGCAGTTGATGCTGGTTGCCCGTGCACATGGTTACGATACAAACCCAATTGGTGGCTACGAGAAAGATCAAATCGCAGAAGCGTTTGGCATGGAAAAAGATCGTTATGTTCCTGTAATGTTACTTTCCATTGGTAAGGCTGTTGATGCAGGTTATGCATCGGTCCGTTTGCCTATCGATAAGATTGCTGAGTGGAAATAATAGGTTAGACCTTAGGAGGAAAATACAATGATCATTATTCATGCTGTGCTTAAAGTAAATCCGGAACGTCGCGAACAGTTCTTGGCGGAGTCCAAAACACTGCTCACTGCTACTCATGCTGAAGAGGGAAATCTCTCTTATGAACTGTATGAAAATGCCGGAGAAGCAAATTCATTTATTATGGTGGAGACATGGCGCGACGCTGAAGCCGTATCCAGCCACAATACAAGTCCACATTTTACCGCGTTCTCAGCTAAAGCAGCTGAATTCTTGGCTGCGCCGCTCGACGTTAAGGTATTTAGCGCAGAGCAAGTGAAATAAGTTATCTCGATTCTTAGTGAATCCTGGTTAATCTTAAACAGGGATGTTCCAAAGCCACATTGGCTGCGGGGCATCTCTGTTTTTTATGTTCCCCGTTTATAAGGAGGAGTTCAAGGGTATCTATCCTTACCTTGATACATGCGCACTCACAATAAAGATAGGGGATCTTACATATGGAAATACAGAAAAATATGATCGATATCTTGAACTATTATTTATCAGGCGGTTCACTTGTCCGTATGTTTGGCAAAGCAGGAGAAGAGGCGGAGCGTTGGCTAAAGGAGATCAACTTGGAGGCAGCCAAAGCATACCGTCAGTCCATTGGCGGAGTCATCACGGAGAGTCAGCAGCTATTTCGGGTTCCTGGATTTAGCCCAAGATTGCTGGGGCAACTTACTGAAGCATTAGGCAGATTAGATTCAGACAAGCTAAAAGTTCTGGCCCCACAAACCACATGGAATAATCGAGTAGATCCTTACGTGAACGGACCCGAGTGCCTTGGGATGATATTGGAAGAAATGAAGAAGGCACAGCATTATATTCACCTGTCCGTGATGCTCTTCTTTAATGACCGTTCAGGCAATCTGGTTGCAGATGAATTATTTCAAGCTCTAAAACGGGGGGTGAAGGTACGGATCATGGTCAACTACAGGCTGACAGCTTTAGGATATGAGAATAATCTGGCGCTCGGTCAATTCTCTAAAATTTCTGAAAGGCTCGAGAATGCAGGAGCTAAGCTGCTAGATACCTTCAATTCGTATTATACAGCCGTAGAATGGCGTGTGAAGCGGAAGGTTCTGGAACAGCAAGGCGTACCGGAAAGTATCCTGTTCTTACAGGATAAAGTGCAAGAGGATGTAGAGATCACAGGACTGAATGTCATTGATCATCGGAAGTTTATGGTCATTGATGGGGTGACCTCTATTATTGGCAGCCTGAATATTGGCGATCAGTACACATACGTGACACCTGTTCAGGTTTCATCTGCGGTCAGTATAGAAGGACATCTACAGGGAATTCCTAGTAAAAAAGAGGAGTGGCATGATGGATGCTTCCGGATTTGTGGCGCGGCGGCGCAGACTCTGAATGTTATGTTTCATTCCCGTTGGCTGCTATTGGGCGGCGATCCTTTTGACGTAGAGGATGCCTTCTACCATCCGGATGTGAATTATCATTTTGGAGAGGAAGAATGTACGCTGTTTGCAAGTTTTCCGGGCAACCCAGTTAACTTCATTCAGCAATATTACTTAGATTTAATTACCTATGCGACTGAGGAGACGGTGATTGTAAATCCTTATTTGATTGATCAAGAGTTTTGGGATCGGCTAGGGGAGCTAGGGCCAGACTGTTCCAGTCATCTGAGCATTTGCAATCCGCTGAAGGTTAATGATCATCCTACCAATTATGCGGCGGTACGAGGCAATATGTATAAGCCGTTTATCAATGGGGTTTCCTTTTATGATTACAGCTTCACAGGTCGGTTTTCACATTGGAAAATAACCTATGACCATAGATCACAGGCTGTATTTCATGGCTCCTATAACATCAATGAGAGAAGCGCCTGCCATGATTTCGAGCTGGGAATGCTGGTGAAAGGAGAGGCTTTCGCAGAGCGGATAAAGTCTATGATTGATTATGATCTAGGCGTTTCACGAAAGATTACAAAGAAAAGTGAGTTCTTTAAGCATCCTTGGCTGCATCCTAGTACTTATCTGAACAAGGTTACTCAGAATTACACTTGATAATATCGGTTCGTTGTCATGTATAATGATCGTTATAAATGATCAAGGTGGAATAAAAGCTATGAAAATCAAAATTACAAAGAGTAGCTTGAAAAAGGATGAGGTATTTTTTCGCACAGAGTTTGGTGAGGGTAGGGGGATCTGGTGCGGTGCTCCTATGGGGCCAGATACGGAAACGGATGTGGAATTCGAGCTTTCGGAGCTGCTCATGAGATGGGTGGATATTCTACCTGTACCTGCTACTGAATTCGACATCAGATTAGAGGGAGATAAAGTTGTTTTTACCGGTGTGCTGGAGAATATTGAAGAGGACGGAACTGGATTTTTGCGATTAGGTGAAAGTCTAGTAATGTTCGAGTGTCTCGGTGAGCCTATGGCGCTTGGTGTCTTTGTAGAAGTGCAGGTCCGTGATGTGCGCATCTACCCCTTGAGTATTTGACGCTTATCAGGGACTAAGATAACATACAAAGATAACACTAGATTTAGAAGTAAGTTATGAGGAGTAGAAGTCTATGAACACCGAAATTCAGCAATTTAAGACCGAATTCTTCAAGGCGCTGGCTCATCCGATGCGTATTCGTATCCTGGAACTGCTCAGCGAAGGTGAGAAGAATGTGAATGAGCTGCAAGCGATTCTAGGATCAGAAGGCTCTGCTGTATCTCAGCAGTTAGCTGTTTTACGCGCCAAGAATGTAGTAGCCAGTGTAAAAGAAGGCACCACAGTGATTTATTCGCTACGTGATCCACTGATTAAAGATCTTCTGGTCGTAGCTAAACAAATATTTGATAACCATCTGGTGAATACCATTTCATTGCTTGAGGGTATGCGCGGAGAATAAATGAATAACATTATTTTGGCGTTGACAACAGTCGCGTCCTAGAGTAATGTTTTTCTTATATTCAAATAATCAGATATTCAAAGAAAAGAAGGTTTGATCATGACAGGGTGGGGCCGGTATAAAGGCTACAACATGAATGCTTTTCGCAAGGATTTGATTTCGGGGACAATCGTCGGTGTTATTGCCATTCCTTTGGGGATGGCATTTGCTATTGCTTCCGGTGTTAAACCGGAGTATGGCATTTACACGACGATCGTTGCCGGCATATGTATTTCATTGTTCGGAGGATCAAAATTTCAAATTGGCGGGCCGACAGGTGCTTTCATCCCTATCTTATTTGCCATTGCGATGGAGTATGGCTATGAGAACCTGCTTATCGCAGGGATGATGGCAGGGGTTATATTAGTCCTCATGGGATTATTAAAGCTGGGAGTACTGATTAAGTTTATTCCGAGGCCAGTAACGATTGGTTTCACAGCGGGAATAGCGGTCATTATCTTTACCGGACAGATTGCTAATTTCCTTGGATTAAGGGATATAGAACGGCATGAGCGCTTTGTAGATAACATGAAAGAAATAGGGCTTCATCTATCGACGGTGAATGGGTATAGTATTCTGACCGCTGTGATTTGTCTTGCCGTGGTCATCCTAGCAATTCGATTCGCTCCAAAGGTGCCTGGATCATTGGTAGGTCTTCTGTGCGCGACTGTGATTGCTGCGTTATTCTTTAGCGGCAAAGTGACTACGATTGGCTCTGCTTACGGGGACATTCCGAATACCTTACCGAGCTTTCGATTTCCGGACATTACTTGGGAACGGATTACCCTGCTAATTCGTCCGGCATTTATCATTGCAATGTTAGGCGCTATAGAGTCATTGTTATCCGCTGTTGTAGCGGATGGAATGACAGGCAGCCGCCATAATAGCAACCGTGAGCTAATCGGTCAGGGGATCGCGAATATTGCTGCTCCATTGTTCGGAGGCATACCGGCAACAGGAGCAATTGCTAGAACAGCGACGAACATCAAGAGTGGCGCTGTTTCTCCGATCTCAGGGATCGTTCACGGTGTGGTAGTGTTTCTAATTCTCCTGTTGTTCGCACCCTATGCTTCGAGTATTCCTTTAGCTGCGATGGCACCTATCTTAATGGTAGTAGCTTGGAATATGAGTGAGCGCAAAGAGTTCCTTCATTTGCTTAAGATCAAGACCGGCGATTCCTTGGTATTATTCATCACTTTCTTGTTAACAATTTTTGCGGATTTAACGTTGGCTGTAGAGGTGGGATTAATTCTTGCAGTCATTCTGTTTGTGAAACGAATGGGAGAGGTTCATTTGGTGGCCAAAGTACTGCCTGATCCGAATTCCGTTAAGGTAGAAGCACATATGGTCACGGAGAGTCATGATTGTCCGCAAATTGGTATTTACACGGTGGAGGGTCCGCTATTTTTTGGCGCAGCCTATCGATTCGATGATACTATGCCAAGTTATGGCTCAGATCAACCCAGAATTATATTAATGCGTATGGGGAAAGTACCATTCATGGATACCACAGGAGAATCCAATTTGGCAGAACTGGTGCGGCATTTACAAGCTGTTGGAGGGAAACTAATGATCTCCGGCATACAGTCGCAGCCGCTTGAGTTGCTCAAGAGAACTGGACTGTATGACACTATAGGTGAGGCGCAGTTTCATCAGCACACTGGGGAAGCGATTAATGATGCACTTAGCAGTATCGATTACAATAAGTGTATTGGATGTAGCCATGCCGCTTTTAGGGAGTGTACAGCGTTCTCGTGTATGGAAGAGGCGGGAAACCTACGCGGTCTAAAGGGGCGTAAGAAACCTGTAATAGCACCTGAACTAAATGGTGGTCTCTGAGTTAAATAGACAAGAGTCAGCCCGGGCGTTTCTGTGTCCGGGTTTTTCTGTTCAAATATAAGAATTTAAGTTTCACATCATATATTATCCTTATATTTCTCGCTTAAACGCTTATTGTCCTAATAAGGACGACAAAGGCGTTTATGCTTGAGATTGGACTTGAGAATGCCAAATTTGTACAATTGGGTATAAGTTAAATGTAAACTATCTCGATAAGGAGAATATAAGCTCATGAAGGAATTGAATTATCCGAAGGTGTTTATGCTCTTGGCAGGTCTGTCTGTGGCGACATTGGCCGTATATCGTGTAGTGTCACTACAGACGGATTCGTTTTATGCATTTTTAATCTGGAATTTGTTCCTGGCTTGGATTCCGTTCCTGTTCTCTATGGCTGCTTATGAACTGGATAAAAGGAAGATAGGTGGCTTGCTGCTTATTCCCCTAGGCGTCGCTTGGCTGCTGTTCTTTCCGAACGCGCCTTATCTCATGACGGATCTGGTGCATCTGACGATAAGAAAAAGTAGATATATCGTGGATGGCACCATTCAGAATCGGTATTGGTATGACTTGGTAACTCTCTTATTGTTCACTTGGAGCGGTTGGCTAACCGGGTTCTTCTCTTTATACCAGTTCCAGACGGTTGTTTATCGCAAGAGCAGCCTGCTGTTCTCTTGGATATTCGTACTCGCGGCATGTGTGCTTGGGGGATATGGAGTTCTGCTTGGCCGAGTCTACAGGCTGAATAGCTGGGATGTACTGACGGACCGGCATCAGTTGTACCAACTGGTTATGGACAGCTTGAATCGACAATCGGTATTTTTCAGCTTGTTTATTGCGTTTGTATTACTGGTTATCTACGCTACGATGTACTGTTTGCTGAATGGTCTTGGAACCAGTGAAAGAGGAAGGGGCGCTAAGAGCATTCGTGGTTAATCCATAAATTCGGGATCAAATTGGTATTGTTTCAGATCTACCACACCTTTTTCATTAAAAATAATCCCTTCCTCCTGCAAATAAAGCTTCTGGAGGGAGCTGGATTCATCTTCAGTCAAGGAGATCATTCCTTTGGCGTTGATGACCCGATGCCAGGGAAGCTTGTATTTTCTACTCATGGAATGAAGGATCCGAACGACCTGCCTCGCGCCTCTTGGGCTTCCTGCCGCACGTGCTATTCCTCCGTAAGTCATCACCTTACCTTCAGGTATGGATTGTATAATACGTATCACTTGTTCCGTAAATGGTGTCATAGGGAGCTCCTATTTCTTATTTTCATCAAATTATACCAGATGATCACTATAATCATAAACCATCAACAATGTCGCTGCTAAAGCGGCTTTTTTTATTTTCAAAGGATGAAGTTTTCTTTCCCTCGCGTAGGAGTTGATCCCTTTTCAGTATAATTTTGGCGGATAGTATTTAGTGAGACTGGGGATAATTTCTAGGAAACCTATTGTGACAGGAGTGGCTACTTTGGAGAAACAGACGACAGAGAATAACCGCAAAGATTCTCAGCAAAATAAGAAGTCTGGGCAGACTCTAAGTACGTCACTGGATGAAATGATGGACCTGTTTCGGCAAATATTTAAGGACGATGGAACCCTTAGAATCAGAGTGATAAATAATGAGGGCAGTGAAGCTCTTCGCTTCGGGTTAGTTTATGTTGACGGGATGGTTGACAGGGAAATGATCCAGTACGGAGTGATTAAGCCCCTAATGAAATTTGATTTTACGGCAATGGATAGCGGGAATACAGCTGAACTGATGGAAAAAATCCGGACGATGGTTATTAACATTAGCGATGTAGTCTGCTCTACGAGTTTGGATGAGATGGTTAGCGGGGTCGTAGCTGGAAAAACACTATTTCTGATGGATGGCTTTGCGGGTGCGCTAAACATTAGTGCACAGGGGTGGGAAACGAAGGCTATCGCGGAGCCTTTGACGGAAAAAAGCGTCAAGGGTCCAAGAGAAGGTTTTACAGAGTCGCTGCTTGTAAACTTGACTCTCATTCGCCGAAGGGTGCAAAGTCCGGACTTAAAGTTGATTTATGGCCAGGTCGGGGTTCGTTCCAAAACAGAAACATGTATTTGTTATATTGAAGGTTTGGCCTCACCGGATGTTGTGAAAGAGCTGCAGAACCGAATTCAGCAGGTGGACATAGATGTTGTATTGGATACGTCTATTCTTTCGGAGCTTATTCGAGATGAACCCTTTTCACCCTTTGAAATGACGGGAAGCACAGAACGTCCTGATTCTGTAGTGAGCAAAATGATGGAAGGTAGAGTTGCCTTATTAATGGAAGGCAGTCCTTATGCAATGACAGTGCCCTATTTGTTTGTGGAGAATTTTCAGGCTAGTGCTGATTATTATATTAACTATTACTTTGGTTCATTTAACCGAATGATAAGGGTACTTGGGGCCTTTTTGTCTATTAGTATTCCTGCTTTGTATGTAGCGTTGGTTACCTATAGTCAGGAAATGCTGCCTACTATGTTGTTGCTCAGTATTTCAACGTCGAGAGTAGCCGTTCCTTTTCCGACTGTGGTGGAGGTCTTGTTCATGCTAACGATATTTGAAATTCTGCGAGAGGCAGGAGAACGAATACCGACCTACATTGGTCAGGCGATTAGCATCGTAGGTGCGCTTGTACTGGGTCAGGCGGCTGTAGAAGCGAGAATCGTCAGCGCTCCTATGATTATTGTAGTAGGTCTAACGGGAATTATGGCTTTGCTCAACCCTAGATTGACGGGACCTCTAATCGTGGTAAGGTCACTTTTGCTGTTCGCAACCTTTTTTCTAGGATTGTACGGGTATTTTCTGGGTGTGATCGGACTAGTGATTCATTTGATGAGTTTACGTTCCTTTGGGGTCCAGTACATGCTTGGAATAGGCTCTATTCATCCGCAAGACATTAAGGATACAGCTATAAGGGCGCCGTGGTGGCATATGTATCTACGTCCGGCGATGATTGGGGCACGTAATCGAAAGAGAAAAGCGACAAATAAAGCAAGGAATCGGTCATGAGAAAAATGAAAAGAGGATTGCTAGCTTGTATATCGCTATTATTTCTGATCAGTATCTTAGGCTGTTGGGATTACGCCGAGATTGAAGATAGGGCAGTTGTAGCAGGCATTGGCATCGATAAAGATTCTGACGGTAAGCTGTTAGCGACGGTCGAAATCGTGGATACGAAAGAGGGGATGAAATCTAGTCAAGCGGGTTATAAGATGGTTAGTCTTTCAGGTAAAACGATGTTTGATATTGTACGAAGCATGATTTCAATAACGGGAAAGAAACTATTTTGGAGCCATTCCAAGGCGATCATTCTCAGTGAGGAGGTAGCAAAGGAAGGGGCTGTAAAAGTGATTGATTGGTATAACAGAGATACAGAAACTCGGTCGGATGTTTACGTGTTTGTGTCTAAAGGGAAGAAGGCTCAGGAAGTAATCAATTTAAACAGCTCAACAGAGACTATTATGTCATATGGTCTTGCGCAGCAGATGGCGATTGAAAAAAATGTGAGTACGGCTCCGGTTGTGGAGATTTGGGACTTTATCGAAAAGCTGGAGACACCCGGGGATTGTGCTATAGCTCCTCTTGTATATATTCATGAAAAAAACGGTCAGAAGAATCCACGTGTTAGTGGAACAGCTATATTCAAAATGGACAAAATGATTGGCAAGCTAAGCGGTGATGAGACCAAGTACATGTTGTTTGTTAAAGATGATATTAAGGGAGGGGTGTTAACCGTGAATAATGAAGAGGGAACCCCCGACTTTACACTTGAGATTTTCTCTAATGAAACAAAGATAAAGCCTGTTTGGGTCAACGGTAAGCTCCAATTACAGATTCAAACGATCACACATACCGGGCTTGATGAGGTGATGACTACTGAAGGATTTACGAGTCTAAATAGTAAGAACGTTATAGAAAAGCGTGCTGCAAAGGAATTAGAGGAGAATATGCGCTCTGTAATTAAGAGGGTGCAGTCGGATTATCATACCGATATTTTTGGATTTGGGGAGAAAATCCATGAGAATATGCCTAAGACCTGGTCCGAGCTAGATAAAGATTGGGAACGGGAATTCTCTGATCTAGATGTGGTTGTAAATTCAACAATAATTATTGAGAGCAGTGCTCAAAACTCAAGATCTATCCAGATCCATCAAGAGTAGGTGATTAATTGGCTGTTATCGTTGTGCTGATCTACTTTTTTGTTGTACTGTTGGACCCTTACGGATTGTTAAAGCAAGGGATGAAACGTGATTTTTATGTGTGTAGTACACTGTGTCTGTTTTCATTCTGTATTGCTTTTGCATTGGCCATGAAATGGCAGCTTCCTAGTCCTTCGCCTTTAATTGTAAGCTGGATCAGCAAGTTATTCTAGTTACAAGCCAAGAGGAGATTTAAGCATGAAAAAAGAGATCATACCCACAGGGCATTCTATAAGTATTGTTGTTCTATTTATTATTGGGACCTCACTATTCATGGGACTGCCGGGAAAATCGGGCAACAGTAGCTGGATTGCTCTGCTTATGGCCATATCGCTAACGGTTCCCCTGCTGTTTATGTACGCCAGATTTCATGTGCTTTTTCCGGGTAAGGATCTATTTGATCTATTGATCACGGTATTTGGGTCTATCTTCGGGAGAGTAGTTTCCTGTGCGTATATATGGTATGCGCTGCATATGGGGGCGCTCGTCCTAAGGAATTTTGGGGAATTTAGTAAAACGGTTGCCTTGACAGAGACGCCTATGATTGCACCCATGTTATGCATGGCACTGTTATGTATTTGGGTGGTTAAGGCAGGAATTGAGGTGATTGGGAGATGTGCTAAGCTATTTCTACTGCTTCTTTTGGCTGAGGTTTTTTTTATTGAAATCTTAGCGATCCCCAAGCTCAAGTATCACTATTTGAAGCCTTTTCTTGATACTGGATGGTCACCGGTATTTGCAGATGCATGGGGAACATTTACCTTTCCATTTGCTGAAATTGTTCTTTTTATGGGAGTATTCAGTCATTTGCCGGCAAAAGAATCAGCCAAAAAGATTCTGCTAAGCGGATTGTTGATTTCTGGTGGGGTGATTTTGCTCGTTTCTCTGCGGAATTTACTGATTCTCAATCCTGATATTGTTCAAAGCTTATACTTCCCCTCTTATGTAGCGGTTAGTCGGATTAATATAGGGGATTTTTTGACTCGAATGGAGGCATCCTCCGCAGTTGGATTTGTAATCACGATATTTATAAAGGCCAGCATATGTTTATATGTGGCTAGTGTTGGAGTTGCTAAGTTATTCAAATTGAAGAGTTACCGATCCGTTGTGCTTCAGCTGGGATTGATTGTGGTTTATTTCTCTCAATTTATCTTCAAGGATATTATGGAGATGCAACATTTTGCCTATACAATTTATCCTATATATGCACTTCCATTTCAGGTGATTATTCCACTGGTATTGTGGATTTGTGCTGAAATTATGGTTAATAGAAATAAACATAAGCAGGTAGCTACACAGCAATAGAACTACGTTCGACCATTCCTGATCTCTTGATGAGATTAGGAATTCTTTGATTTCTAAACTGTACCTAAGTTAGCTATAATGATAGATACATAGAATGGTTGTTTTAGAAGAGAGGGAAACAGGTATGAACGTCAGCAACATCATTATGTCCTCTTATTGGGGTAGAGAGGTTAGACATAAATATATCACGCAAGGCTCAAAGACATTGGCTGTTATTTTTCCAGGTAAAAATTACTCGACTGAACGCCCTCTGCTAGATTATGCGGCCAAAGCAGCTCGGGAACATCATTGCGATGTCTTGCTGCTTGAGTATGGCTACCAGAGTGCGAGAGTAGGATTTAAGCGCGATGAAATGATTATTCTCATTCAGGAGTGTAAGGCGGCCATTGCATCGCTTCCTGACTACAAGAACTTTCTATTTATCAGCAAAAGTGTGGGGGCGGTCATCGCAGGGAGAATTGCAGAAGAGCTGGAAATACAGAAAAAGACGTCCCATCTATTTATAACACCATTACCTGAGGCGATTCCTCTGATTCAGCAAAGTCGCGGGACTGTAATTTATGGCGGGGGCGATCCTTTATTCAGTGAGCAGCATTCCGGTGAAATTAGTAGACTTCATCATTTAAAAGTGTATAGAATCGATGATGCTAATCATAGTCTTGAGGTAGATCAGGTCAACGAGTCACTGGCCATTCTGCTTGTTATTATTAATTTTTATCATGAATTTTTCCGCGATGCATTAAGTACATAATCTTGGGAGGATGCTGAACATGATTTTGGAAGCTGCGATGCTACAAGTGAAGCCTGGTTTGACTTCTGATTTTGAAAAGAGCTTCAAGGAGGCATCAAGCTTAATTTCTTCAATAGAAGGCTACATGGGGCATGAACTGCAACAGTGCTTGGAGGATGATCATAAGTATTTGCTTCTTGTGAAGTGGAGAACGCTTGAAGATCACACCATAGGATTCAGAGAATCGAGCCAGTATCAGGAATGGAAGGCGCTACTTCACCATTACTACGATCCATTTCCGGTAGTTGAACACTTTACCCGTATTAATCTGGACTAAATGGAGGAACTCGAGTGAAGGCGAAGCTTGTCGGGAAAGGTAGAACAGCTGAGATCTGGCAGCATGAGGATCAGAAGATTCTAAAGTTGTACCTAGAGGATGTTTCAGAGCAGAATATTAGCCGAGAATATAAGATCAGCCAGTTTGTGCACTCGCAGGGCGTCCGGACGCCACAGCCATTTGAACTCATTTCTGAACAATCAAGACAAGGTATTGTATTTCAACAAATTAAAGGTCCCTCCCTGCTAAAGGTGATGGGTGAGAAGCCTTGGAAAGTTAGTATGTATGCCAGAATGATGGCTAGGCTTCACTATGATTTGCATAAGCTTGAAATTACTGAGGAGATCGGACAGCAGAAGGATATGTTGAAGTGGAATATCATGGGGGCTCCAATGCTTAGTGAAGATGAGAAGTCAATCATTCTGAGCTATCTGGAGAAGCTACCACAAGGAACTCATTTATGCCATGGTGATTTCCATCCTGACAATGTGCTTATGGACGATCAGCTCTGGGTAATCGACTGGATGACAGGAGTGGTGGGAGAACCGGCGGCCGATGCTGCTCGATCCGTAGTGATGTTCAGTATGGGAGCTATGCCCCCTGGTGCCTCTGCCTTATCGAGAATGATGATAGGTTTTATTAGAAAGAAATTAACCAAGGGATACATTCGGGAGTATCTCCATTTATCAGGATGTACTTATGAGGACATAGACCGCTGGATTCTGCCTATCGCTGCCGCGCGTCTGGTGGAAGGACTTCCGCCACCGGAGAAGGAGCTAATAGTAAAAGAAGTTCGTAAACGTCTACAAGCCATAATCGAGGTCCCAAGCTGATCATGATAAGAAACGGAGTGTGCTCATGACTACCTATATTGCATTGCTGCGTGGCATTAATGTCGGCGGCAACAAAATCATTAAGATGCAGGATCTGAAGACAATGTTGCAATCCCTTAGCTTTCACAATGTACGGACGTATATTCAGAGTGGAAATGTAATATTTGAAAGTGATGAGGAATCGGAGAGCTTTCTTAGCGGAGTTATTGAACGTCAGATTCATATGGTGTTTGGTTTTGAAGTCTCTGTTATAATTCGTACACTGGCTGAGATGGAGAAAGTACTCGCAAACAATCCTTTTCAGCTATCCGAGCCAGAGGCGTTCAAGAAATGGTATGTCTCCTTTTTACCGGCTGAGCCTTCAGTCGAGGCGCTTGATAAGCTGCGTATTTATGAGGATGGACCAGATAAAGTGCGTTTTGTCGGCAGAGAGATGTACATGTTATATGAGGTCAGTGTGAGCCAATCGCCGCTTTTCAAGGTTCCTTTTGACAAAATATTGGGTATGACGCTTACAGCACGTAATTGGAATACGGTGAATAAGCTCATTACTATGGGCAGGATGGAATAGTCTATTTCTGATTGCGATTTGAACAGAAAGGCGCCACAGTTGTGGGGCTTTTTTTTGCGTTCCGGGAGCTTTATTTATTCAGCAAACATTCAGCGTGCACTCATTGAGAGTTAAGGTAAGGGTGAAATAATACACCTACGGAAAGATTGAGCCGGGAACACAGAACTGCCGGTATATAGATGATCAAAGGATAGGAGTGGATGGAGATGAGTGGGGTCAAAAAAATCAGTTCGGATCTTATACTGTGGCTCATTTTATTACTTGCTGCTTTTTTGTACGGTTATGGGGTTTGGAATGACCATTATGTGAATACATACTACACCACCGCGGTGGGAAGTATGCTGCAGAATTTTCATAATTTCTTCTTCGCTTCACTGGACTCTGCGGGTTCAGTAACGGTGGATAAACCACCGGTTACCTTTTGGATTCAGACGCTTAGCGCACTCATTTTCGGGCTGCATGGCTGGAGTGTGATTCTGCCTCAAGCCCTTGGGGGCGTTGGTTCTGTATTACTAGTATATCTGCTAGTAAAGCCTACCTTCGGTAGAGCGGCAGCACGTATAG
The DNA here is from genome assembly GCF_041956825.1 of Paenibacillus sp. RS8. Lineage (NCBI taxonomy): Bacteria > Bacillati > Bacillota > Bacilli > Caryophanales > Paenibacillaceae > Paenibacillus > Paenibacillus sp. RS8. The sequence continues at coordinate 2,205,420 of NZ_CP168131.1, forward strand.
CAGCATTAGTCATGGCGACTACTCCGGTAGCAGCAGCTGTCAGCCGGACAAACAATATTGATGCATTGCTAGTGTTTACACTGCTGCTCGCGGCATGGTTTCTATTCAAAGGAACGAAGAGCAACAAGATGGGCAGTCTTCTCACCGCATTTGCATTAATCGGTGTTGGGTTTAATGAGAAGATGCTGCAGGCATACATGGTTCTACCGGCTTTTTATCTCTTCTATGTCTTGGCTGCCAAAGTGAACTGGAAGAGGAAGACGGGGGTGTTGGCGGCCTCCACAGCAATATTGCTTGTAGTCTCCTTATCCTGGGCAGTGATTGTGGATTCGATTCCCGCCAGCAAACGGCCTTATATCGGCAGTAGCGGCACGAATTCAGTGTTGAATCTTGCCTTTGGTTATAATGGCGTTGCCCGATTGACAGGGGATCGCGGGACAGGCGGCGGAGGTGGGATGCCTCCTATGAACGGGGGCGAGATGCCGAATATGAATGGTGAAATGCCAAACATGAATGGCGAGATGCCCGCCATGAATGGGGCAGGCGGTAATAATGGCACGGATGGTGGACGTGGAGCATTTTCGGGTCAGCAAGGCACAAATTCGCCTACGAATAGCCAGACTGGCGAGGATGATGGAGGCTCACCAGGTCAACCTCCTAGTGGATCAGACAATCAAGGTCGGCAATTCGGAGGCGACGACGGCGGCGGGCGAGGAGATCGCGGCGGCATGAGTGGCGGTGGAGGCGGGATGTTCAATACGGGAACAGCAGGCCCGCTGCGACTGTTCCAATCAGAGCTGTCAGGACAGGCTAGCTGGCTGCTACCTTTCGTATTGCTTGGTTGCATTGGATTATTTGCCAATCTGCGGAGAAGGAACTTTACCCAAGCTCATAAGGAAGTGATCTTCTGGTTAGCATGGCTGGTGCCCGTTATGGGATTTTTCAGTATCGCAGGTTTCTTCCATCAATATTATCTGGTGATGATGGCTCCGCCAATTGCTGCGCTAGTTGGTGCAGGATGGTCAAAGCTGTGGACGCTATATCGCGAGCACTCTGGTTGGCTGTCTTGGCTATTGCCCGCTGCAACACTGGTTACAGCAGGTTTCGAGTGGTACATTGTTCATCCTTATGACGATACAATTGGCAGTGGCTGGTCCATTGGTATTTTAGCTGCAGGCATAGTGGTTTCACTGGTGCTGTTAGTTCTTAAAGGCAAGAAGAAGTCCTTTATTTATGCGACAGGCATAACAGCCGTATTAGTATTGTTAATTGGGCCGCTCTACTGGGCAGCTACTCCAATTACTTATGGCTTGAACAGTCAAACCCCTGAGGCAGGCCCGAGCAGTAGTGAGGGTAAAGGGGGGATGGGCGGCAACTCAAGCAATTTTGGACGTAATAGCGCCACAAGTGCGAATGAGAGTCTGTTGTCCTATTTGGAGGAAAACAATACGGGTGAGCCTTATCTTTTTGCTACCTTAGATTATGGTACAGCAGCTCCGTATATCGTTGATAAGGGTGCTTCAGTCGTAATTCTGAATGGATTTTCTAACTCAGACACCGTATATACCCAAGATAGCTTAAAGGCCTTTGTAGAGAGTGGAAAGGTAAAATACTTCCTGATCAATAGCGGTGGTATGGGTGGTGGACGCGGGGGGAACTCCGAGTTGACGACTTGGATCACGGAGAATGGTACAGAAGTTCCAACAGCTGATTGGGCAGGTAACGATGCAGGAAACAGCGGGACATTATACAAAGTCACTTTAAATTAGGCGAATGTTCATAATATGAGGCGTGTTATGAGATGAATCTAACACGCTTCATTATTCAAATTTAAGGAGGAGCTGCTCATGAGTACCAACGTGCGCTATTCCATTGTTATACCGATGTTTAACGAAGAGGCGGTTATTCAGGAGACTTATCGCCGGATCAAAAAAGTAATGGGTTTGACGGGTGAAGTGTATGAGCTGATCTTTGTGAATGACGGCAGCACAGACAATTGTGCCCAGATGATTGAGGAATACAGTTACTGGGATGAAAGTGTGAAGCTGATCGATTTATCGCGTAACTTTGGGCATCAGATCGCTATTACAGCTGGGATGGATTATGCCCTAGGGGATGCAGTCGTCATTATTGATGCCGATTTGCAAGATCCGCCGGAACTGATTCTGGACATGATTGCGGAATGGAAGCAGGGTTATGAAGTTGTATATGCCAAAAGGATCAAGCGAAATGGAGAATCCTTGTTCAAAAAGTGGACGGCCAGCCTCTTTTATAGAGTGCTTCGTTATTCAACTGACATTTCTATCCCTGTGGATACGGGGGATTTTCGTCTCATAGATCGTAAAGTATGTGAAGAGCTCAAACGTCTGCCAGAGAAGAATCGATTCGTTCGCGGCCTGGTCAGCTGGGTCGGTTTCCGTCAAAAAGCTATTGAATATGAGCGTGATGAACGACTGGCTGGAGAGACAAAATATCCATTGAAGCGCATGATCAAGCTCTCTATGGATGGAATTACTTCCTTCTCTTATAAGCCGCTGAAGCTGGCAGGATATCTTGGCGCATTGCTGTCGGCTTCTGGTTTTCTATATCTGATGTACGTGCTTTATCTGGTGATTTTTACGGACTCAGCCGTTAAGGGCTGGGCATCCATGATTGGGATTACACTAACCTTTAATGGGTTTGTACTCATTATGTTAGGGATTCTGGGTGAGTATGTCGGCCGGATTTATGATGAGACAAAGGGACGTCCGCTCTATATTGTCCAAGAGTTCTATGGGGGTAAGGAGCAGCAGAGCGTTCGCGAGCAGCAAGCCATTCATCGTTAATAACTGCAAGGGAGGGATTCATCGTGAAGATTAGAAAAGCGGTTATTCCCGCCGCGGGCTTAGGCACTCGATTCTTGCCTGCAACTAAGGCTCAGCCAAAGGAAATGCTGCCCATAGTGGATAAACCGGCGATACAATATATCGTAGAAGAAGCTGTTCGATCCGGCATTGAGAGCATCATTATCGTGACGGGCCGCAACAAAAAGTCGATTGAAGATCATTTCGATAAATCAGTGGAACTGGAACAGACGCTTTTGGAAAAAGGAAAAGAGGAGCTGCTTCGTGAAGTCCAAGCGATTAGCGAACTGGCCAGCATTCATTACATTCGGCAAAAAGAGCCGCTAGGACTAGGTCACGCTATCCTTTGTGCGGAACAGTTCATTGGAGATGAGCCTTTCGCTGTTCTGCTCGGTGACGATATCATGGTCTCGGAGGACCCGGCGCTACTGCAAATGATGAGACTGTATGAACATGAGGAGAAGACCATCGTCGGTGTTCAGCAGGTGCCTCGGCAGGAGGTTCATAAATACGGGATTATTTCATCTAGCGGTTCTTTACAAGGCGTTCACGAAGTAAAAGGCTTAGTAGAAAAACCCTCCCCAGAAACTGCACCTTCAGAGAATGCGATTATGGGGCGTTATATTTTGGAGCCTTCGATATTTTCGGTGCTGGCTAAGCTTGAGCGTGGGGCAGGCGGCGAATATCAGCTGACAGATGCTTTGCACGAGGTATGTCGTAATGAAGGTCTGCTGGCGTTGGATTTAATCGGACAACGTTATGATATCGGCGATAAATTTGGCTATATTCAGGCTACTCTGGAGGTCGGTTTGATGCGTGAGGAGCTGCGTCCATTGCTAGTTCCGTATTTGCAGAAGCTGGCGGCTACTCTGAGGGAAAGTGAAGAAGTGGGGGCGTTACCTTGGGGTACACGCTAGGGATTGAAGGAAACTGTTCCAAACGACCAGAACATCGTTATTCAGCGGTGAGATTAGGTTGGTTTGGGGCAGTTTTTTTGCGTGACGCGTAAAGAGAGTGAGCAGATAAGTGTACTTTATACAATTAAAAAGTGTATCATTCGGCTATGTATCGACTTAGTTGCACTTGATACACTTATTTCTTCGTAATCCAACGGAAATACGATGGCGTAAAGTAAGTTGTGTACCAAGATTTGGAGCCTAGTCAGGCAACAAAAAAGTAGGGTATTCTCGGGATTGTCGAAGTCCACTAAGAAAGGAACCCTACTCGATGACTATTCTACCCGAAAACATGTTAAATAATCTATTTGAAAATCTTGTCACCCAATTTGTAAAAGATAATCTAGAGTCCATTATGAAAGCGGAAATCCAGCAATTCATGACCAGTGAAGAAGCCGGGAACCACAACAGCCGCAACGGATACTACACCCGGGATCTACACACGAAATACGGAAATGTAGAGGATCTGGCCGTTCCTAGGGACCGTCAAGGAGCCTTCCAAACGCAGTTGTTCGAGCCCTACCAGCGGCGAGATGGATGGCTAGAGGAGGCTGTCATCCAGATGTACAAAAGTGGTATGGGAACGCGAGATGTGGCCCGGTTCATTGAAAGTATGTTCGGCAGCCACTATTCACCCACGACCGTTAGCAACATTACAGCTACGGTACTTGACGACATTCATCAGTGGCAGAAGCGCCCGTTAAACAAACGCTACTCCGTTATCTACCTGGATGGCCTATATGTGAAACTCAAGCGCAGCACCGTTAGCGGAGAAGTCGTTTATTTCGCCATGGGGATCGACGAAGACGGTCACCGCCAGATCCTTGGCTTTTACGTAGGCGGCCAGGAGAGCGCAAACGGCTGGCGCGAGGTGCTCAAAGACCTCTACGACCGTGGTGTCCAGGAAGTCTTGCTGGGCGTGTTTGATGGGCTTCCGGGACTCGATGCAGCGTTCCGTGAAACTTATCCGAAGGCGGATGTGCAGCATTGTATCGTCCACAAAGTGCGTTCGACCTTCCCGAAAATTCGGATTCAGCACAAAACGGAAGTCATTGAAGATCTGAAGACGATCTACACGGCTGCAGACCACGATCTGGCTCGGGCTGCGTTTGACACGGTGAAGGCCAAATGGGGCAAGCTCTACCCGAAAGAAATGCGGTCTTGGGAAGAACAGTTGCCAACGCTGCTGACCTTTTACAAGTATCCTGCGCTCATAAAGGAAGCCATCTACACGTCCAATCCAATTGAACGAATGAACAAGGAAATCCGAAAGCGTCTGAAACCCATGAATAGCCTCACGAATATGGATGCAGCAGAGAAAATTGTTTACCTCGACGTGATGGACTACAACGAACGCTTTAGCGAACGGGTCATTCGCGGTTTCGGCGATCTAGAAGTAAAGAAGAAACTAAATGAGATGTTTGAAGCACGATATCCACCGCAGGCAGAGTAAAACAAGTAGCTCGAATTCCCTTTTCCCTTGGGGCGGGGCCCCCGCCCCAAGGAACATCTGCACTAACTAACGAACACCCGAGAAGTTACCTTCTACTCTCTTACACAAACTTCTTGACGCTGCCGGAAATACACTTTTCGACTGGTTTTAGTTGCACAAACTACACTTAAAAAAGTCATAGGGGAGCTAAAGTATGAAATAGCTGCACCAAGTGCAGTTATATTTTGCGATATAAAAAATCCGGAGGACAGATTCCTAAGAATCGTCTCCGGATCTATGTTTTAAGTCATTGGTTAAGCCTTTAGCACATCATGATCCACGTAACGTGCACCGTTCAGCTCACTTATCACATTGATCGCTACCTTCGCGCCATCACCTGCTGTAATAATGGCATGTACACTTACTCCGGCAACGGTACCTGCAGCCCAAATGCCTGGGATATTTGTTTTGCCTTCTGCATCAACAGCGACTACAGTTTTGATTCTAGGCTCTGTACCATCTTTTGTCTCCACGCCAGCTTTAGCGGCTAGATCCGTAAGGGCACCCGTTGCAAGAATGACATGCTTCGCTTCATAAATGATTCCGTCTTCGGTTTCAATCACGAATCCGTTGCCGCTGGATGTGAGGTTGATAGCTTGTTCTGAAACCAGCTCAGCGCCAAATTTAACGGCTTGCTTATGTCCGGTTTCTACGAGATCAGGACCGCCTACTTCGGAAATTCCATAAAAGTTCTCGAACCATCCTCTGCGGGTCATGCCCTTATCATTGTCGATCAGCAGCGTTTTTTTGCCCGCCTTGGCGGCGAACAGGGCTGCGCTTGCACCGGCAGGGCCGGCTCCAATTACGGCGATTTCGTACATTTTTTTGACCTCCTCAAAGTTTTGCGGAGCGATGCTCCTCAGAATGGACAACATAGCAAAACTGGCATCGTAAGCATACGCTTAAGTTTTGCGGAGCGTGGCTCCTTAGAATGGACAACATAGCAAAACTGGCATCGTAGACATGGGCTTAAGTCTATCACCTATTATAACGGTTGTTACTCTCTCTTGGCTAATCCTTCCTCACAAGGCAGGGTTACCCTAAAGGTTGTTCCCTCACCGAGGGTGCTGCTTACACTAATCTTGCCGTGATGTGCCTCGACGATAGACTTGGTAATAGAAAGGCCGAGTCCGGATCCACCGTATTTACGTGTGCGAGAGGAATCACTGCGGTAGAAGCGATCGAAGATATGCGGGATATGCTCCGCAGAGACCCCGCAGCCGTTGTCCCGTACCGTTAGAACGGCCTCATGTTCTCTAGCATGTAAAGAGAGATGTATGGTGCCAGATTCGGCATCCGTATGCTGAACTGCATTGTGGAACAGATTCAGAATCACCTGCTTAATCTTATTGGGCTCATATTTCCCACGGATACCATAGGAGATATCAAAGGTAACCTTACGCTGATCCGCCAACAAGAGCAGATGTGGCTTCATTTCGGAAATCACTTCTCCGAGGAGTAAGTCTGTCATCCGCAGTTGAGGGGCGCCATCCATTCGAGCGAGTAGAAGTAAATCCTCTACCAGCTTGTTGATTCGTTTCGATTCGCCATGCATGCTTCGCAATGAATTGTACAGCTGTTCTTTATTATCCGCGGCACCACGCAGTAAGACCTCCAGAAAGCCGTGGATCGAGGTCAGCGGCGTTCTCAGCTCGTGAGAAGCATCTGCAGCGAAGCGACGCATCTGTTCCTTGGCTTCCCGTTCATTATGAAAGGATATTTCGAGACGCTCGAGCATACCATTGAATGAAAGAGCCAGCTTGTCGATTTCGGCCTGTCCTTGATTAATTGGAAACCGAATATCCAGATTGCCGGCATCAATGATCTGGGCGGACTCTCCCATGTTTGAAAGAGGGACCAGCGTCTTTCGAAGAGCAGGCAAGTATAGGAAGAAGCCAGCCATTAAAGCAATCACTGACAAGCCTGCGTAGATCAGCAGCTGCTGCATGATCACATCCGTCAATGGCCCCGTACTCACACTCATTTGTACCAGCAGTCTAGTATTTCCGGGTCTATAGAGATTCATGAATATCGCTAGATGCTCAGTGCCGTCTTCAGCTTGGATGAGCTTATAATTTCCTGTTGCGCTATCGGTGGTGTGAGTAAACAGAGCATCGTATTGTTCGTTTGTCAGTCTTGGTGCAGCTATATCCGAGAGGGTCATTTGCTGTAAATCCCGGAAGATACCCTCCGAGCTGTACATGGCGAGGGTCGTGTGGGCATCAAGCAGAAGCGGACGCCTATTCTCGCCAGTTCGAAGTTCGCTTGGCATTTTATTCATGCCTTCTCTTCCCAAAGGGAGATTGCTACTATGCTCGGTGTTTCCCTCATTCGGAGTTGTGATGTCCTCGTCATAGGAATTGAAAAAGTTGAAAAACATCTCACGAGGAACAGAACGTATTTGCGCTTCCATAGACTCCGCTCTATTGCTGTATATGAAATCTCTCATGAGTATATATTGTAGTACTCCGATTAGTAGCAGCAATCCTGATAGAATGAGCAGTGAAATGGCTAGCAGCTGCTTGCGCAGGGAACGTGGTGCAGGCAGCTTACGAAACCATTTAGAGATGCGCGTACTCATAGATCTACCCGGTAGCCTGCTCCCCGCAGGGTACGGATAATACGGTGCTCCTTATCCCCGAGCTTCTCGCGAAGCGAACGGATATAGACCTCAACGATATTTTCCTCACCGCCAAAATCATAGCCCCACACCTTATCAAGAATCATGGGCTTACTCAGTACAAGACCGTGATTAATAACGAGATACTGCAGTAACTCGTATTCCGTGGGGGAGAGTTCAAGCACTTCTTCCTTGAAACGAATTTCTTTTCGGCGGCTGTCAATGCGGAATGGACCGCAGCGGACCTCCCCTAGCAGACCCGGAAACTGATTGCGTAGCCGCGCTTGAATTCGGGCAAGCAATTCGTCGAAGCTAAAGGGCTTGACCATATAATCGTCAGCACCAATAGTGAGTCCCTTGACCCGATCGTCCACTTCATCCTTTGCAGTCAGCATAATGACGGCAATTTCCGTCTCTTCCGAGCGAAGGTAATGACATAACTCGAATCCATCCATGCCGGGCATCATGACATCTAGGATGGCTACATGTGGCTTGAACTCAGCAGCGACAGAGATAGCTGTGATCCCGTCGGGTGCGGTTCTGACTTCAAACCCTTCGTTAAGGAGACCTAGCTCCAGAAATTGTAGTATATGAGGCTCATCATCTACGAGCAGTAGTCGAACGCCTTGGGCTGCTTTCATTATAGGTACCTCCAAATCAGTGATAGATAGCTACATTATGACATATTCGGTTGAATGTTTGCTGAAGATCCGTCCCTATGCATTACGATTAAATGAGTCATTTTTTCTTTCGTGCTGATTCAAAGGGGTTAATTTAGTTATAAGTAATATTAATGTGTTTAATAACAAACAAGGTTAAAAAATTCGGATTTTCGAAAATGTGATAAAAGGGTTTTGACGGCGGATATAGAACACTTTACAATAAGGATAATCTCCTGATTTTGGCGGAAGATTCCCATTTTAGGTTAGATCATCCGATCGTGTTATATTTCCTTCCACGTTTTATTCAACTTTGTCCATCTTCCTATCAAGGCTCATTTCTTTCAAGTGTATTTCCTATGATTTCACTTCTTTCTGGAACTTCTGTTCATTCAACCTGTGCTTGCTGAACTTCATATCACCCATAAGTCAAGGGAGGCTTTTCCATGAAGAAAAAGGAAATGGTAGCCATGCTATTGGCTGGAGGCCAAGGCAAAAGATTGAAAGGTTTAACCAAATCGCTTGCCAAGCCCGCTGTCTATTTTGGAGGGACCTATCGGATCATCGACTTCCCTCTAAGTAACTGCTCCAATTCAGGTATCGATACAGTTGGTGTGCTGACTCAATATGAGCCGCTTATCCTGCATTCTTACATCGGAGTAGGCAGTGATTGGGATTTGAACCGTAAGAACGGTGGGGTATTCGTATTACCACCGCATGAACGCGAGAATGGAAGCAGTTGGTATCGGGGAACAGCCGATGCGATTTATCGGAATCTTAAGTTTGTGGATCAGTTCGATCCAGAGCATGTTCTTATTTTGTCCGGTGATCACATTTATAAAATGGATTATCACGCTATGCTTCAGTACCACAAGGAAAGAAACGCCGATTGCACGATTTCTGTAATTGACGTTCCGCTGGAGGAAGCCAGCCGATTTGGAATTTTGAATACGGAGGACGATCTGAAGATTTACGAATTTGAGGAGAAGCCCTCTCAGCCCAAAAGCACACTAGCTTCTATGGGTGTGTATATTTTTAAATGGGAGATTCTTCGTAAGCATCTACTGGAGGACGGGGAGAATGTAGGATCATCCCATGACTTCGGCAAGGATATCATTCCTTTAATGCTGGAGGACGGAAACTCCTTATTTGCGTACCCTTTTGAAGGATATTGGAGAGATGTAGGTACTGTAACCAGCTTATGGGAAGCAAATATGGATTTGCTGAGCGATACCCCACCGCTTAATCTAAACGATCCCAGCTGGCGCATTTTTACACGTAATCCGAATCAACCTGCCCAATATGTCGCCCCTGGGGCGAAAGTGTCAGGCTGCATTATTAATGAAGGCTGCATTGTGCATGGCGAAGTGAATCACTCGGTCCTTTTTTATGGCGTAGAAGTGGGTGAGGGAAGTGTAATTACGGACTCTGTGATTATGCCTAAGGTTAAGATTGGCAAGAACGTACGCATTCATAAAGCGATTATAAGCGAGAATACGGTAATCGACGATTATATGGAAATAGGCATCGAACGGGAGAATGAGAATGAAATTCTGCTGATCGACAATAAAAGCAAGAAGCGAAAATCAGTTGTAGCCAAAACCATATAATCAAGCTAAAACGCCTTCGGCGTCCTTCTAAGGACGGTAAGCGTTTATGCGAGATTTATAAGGATAAAGTATATGGTGAAACTTATACTTTCTTATAAATTATAAGAGGACGGTGGATTCCGATGAAGCAACTCATGGGTGTAATTAATCTGGATCATGAACTCGATAAACTAAATGAACTCACTTATTTCCGCTGTGGTGCAGCCGTACCTTTTGCCAGTCGTTATCGGTTGATTGATTTCGTGCTTTCTAATATGATGCGTGCAGACTTAGAGAGCGTCGGTCTGTTCGTCCGCCGTAAATACCGTTCTCTAATGGACCATCTGGGTGACGGTAAATCCTGGGATATGAACCGCAAACATGGGGGCCTATTCATTTTGCCTCCGGACTGGAACGATCCAACGGATACTTCTCTCGGGGACTTACAGCATTATCATAACAATTTGGATCTTTTTAAACGGGGATCTGCTAAATATATCGTGTTTTCCGGCAGCCAGCATATCAATACGATCGACCTCCAAGACTTGTACAGCTACCATCTGGAGAAGGGCGCCGACGTTACAGTAGTGTATAAAAAGATTGAGGAACTGCAGCCAGAGCATGATCTATGCCAGCGTATTGAAGTAGATGAAGAGAATAAGGTAACCAATATCCATCATGAGAAGGACCATCCTAATTTATATCTGGATATCTTCATTATGGAGAAGAAACTGTTCTTGGAGCAGGTGGAGCATTGCATTGCGCATGGAGAGAGTTATTTTTTTCGTGATGTAATTCAGAAGAACCGACACAAATTTAATATTGCCGCATACGAATATCATGGCTATCATGCCGTAATTAATTCATTAGAGAGTTATTATAAGAACAGTTTGGAACTGCTCCAGCAGGAGAATTACTTCAGTTTGTTCAAAGAAAGTCCGGTACAGACGAAGATTAAATATGAGGCTCCAACCCGATACTTGGAGAGTGCTAATGTCAGCAATTCACTGGTGGCTAACGGCTGCATTATTGGTGGAACCGTGGAGAACAGCGTGATTTTCCGGGGGGTTCAAATACGTAAGGGCGCGAAAATCATCAACTCTGTAATTATGCAAAAGTGCGTCATTGAAGAGAATGCAGTCATTGAGAACGTGATTATGGATAAAGACGTACACTTGAGTAAGAATCGAATTCTTGTTGGAGATAGCAAGCGTCCATTCGTCATCGCCAAGAGCAGCAAGATCTAACGACTGGATTAGATGAACTAAGCAGTATTAACCTATCTGATCTAATGGCACAGTCTACTGCACTTCTAAAAAAAGCATTTGTCAGGAGGACCTACTGTTGTTTAACGATAAAGAATCTTTCAAACAGGTATTCCGTGAGACCCTCATAGGTAAATTAGGTAAACCACTTGAGGAAGCCTCGAATGCCGATGTCTATAAAATACTAGGCAACATGATACGCGAGAACGCCGGGAAAAATTGGGCAGAAACCAACCAGAAATATAAGATCGATAAAGATAAGCAGGTTTACTATTTTTCAATGGAGTTCTTGATCGGTAGGCTTCTGGGGAACAATCTGCTGAATATGGGCGTACTGGAAGTAGTACGTGAAGGCTTAGCGGACCTTGGCTTCTGTTTGCAGGATATCGAGGAGGAGGAGGCGGATGCTGGGTTAGGGAATGGAGGTCTAGGTCGTTTGGCCGCTTGTTTCCTGGATTCACTCGCCTCTCTGCAATATGCAGGACATGGCTGCGGCATACGGTATAAATATGGCCTGTTCGAGCAGAAGATCGTCGATGGGTATCAGGTGGAACTGCCTGATTACTGGCTGCAGAATGATAATGTATGGGAAGTGCGCCGCGAAGACAAGCAGGTTGAAGTTAGGTTCTGGGGGGTTATTGAGACCCGCGAAGAGAACGGGCGGCTTATCTTTGAGCATAGTCAGTATGAGGCCGTTCGTGCAGTTCCATATGATGTTCCTATCATTGGGGCAGACCGCCGGCATGTGAATACACTGCGAAACTGGAGTGCGGAATCCATTACACAGCCTTCTAGAACCTTTGGTTCCTTTGCTGGGACGGATTATCATAAGTTTCTGGAGTATAAGCGTTCTGTAGAATCCATTTCGGAGTTCCTGTATCCAGATGACTCTCAATACGAAGGCAAGCTGCTTCGCTTGAAGCAGCAGTATTTCCTCTGCAGCGCGGGGCTGCAAAGTATTTTGCGAACTTATGCCAAGCTTGGGCTCCCTATTGAATCGCTGCCAGACAAGGTAGCTCTTCATATTAATGATACACATCCAACGCTGGTGATTCCTGAATTGATGAGGATTCTGATGGATGTACATGGCTTAGGATGGGATGAGGCATGGAGTATCACGACGCGTATGGTCTCTTATACCAATCACACTATTCTGAGTGAAGCGCTTGAGAAATGGCCTATTCAAATGGTTAGGGAGCTACTGCCACGTATTTTTCTAATTATTGAAGAGATCAATGCGCGTTTCTGTGGCGAGCTTATGAGTCGTTATCCGGGTGATCAGGATCGAATTGCACAGATGGCGATTATTCATGATGATCAGGTCCGGATGGCTCATCTGGCCATTGTAGCTAGCCATAGTGTCAATGGAGTAGCGGCGCTGCATACAGAAATATTAATGAAGCGCGAAATGCGACTTTTTAATGAAATGTACCCACACCGGTTTAATAATAAGACCAACGGAATTACCCATCGGCGTTGGTTACTGCATGCCAATCCGGACCTGGCTAATTTGATCAATCAATCGATAGGGACCCGTTGGGTGAGTCATCCTCAAGAAATGATTGGCTTGATTAAATATTGTGAAGATGCTTCCTTCCAGGAACAAGTAGCCAGTATTAAGCGTCAGAATAAGTTGCGTCTTGCAGAGTACATCTATAGTAAGCATTCGGTACATGTAGACCCCGATTCTATCTTTGATGTACAGGTGAAACGTCTGCATGCCTACAAACGCCAGTTGCTTAATATTTTGCATATTCTGCATTTGTATAATCAAATCAAAGATAATCCTTCGATGGATATGGTCCCACGCACGTTTATATTCGGAGCAAAGGCAGCACCAAGCTATCATCTGGCGAAGCGGATTATCAAATTAATTAATACAGTTGCAGAGGTAGTCAACAAAGATCCGGATGTTAAAGGAAAGATTCGTATCTTTTTCCTTGAAAATTATTCGGTATCCCTAGCAGAAAAGATCATTCCTGCGGCGGATATCAGTGAGCAGATTTCTACCGCCAGCAAAGAAGCATCAGGCACCGGGAATATGAAGTTTATGATGAATGGTGCATTGACGGTAGGTACGATGGATGGCGCTAATGTGGAAATGCATGAGATGGTGGGGGACAACAATATGTTCCTGTTCGGACTTCGTGCCGAGCAGGTCATGGATTACTACCAACATGGCGGTTATCATGCGCGTGACATTTACAATGGGGATAGTCGTGTGAAAGAAGTACTGGATCAGTTAATCAAACCAGGACCTATATGTTGTCATGCTACGGAGTTTGAGAGCATCTTCCATTCTCTTCTGGATAATAACGATGAATTCTTTGTGCTTAAAGATTTCGCTAGTTACGTTGAGACGCACGTTGAAATTGATCGGGCATATCGTAACCGACAGGAATGGCTAAAGAAGTCCATTATTAACATTGGTCATTCCGGTAAATTCTCCAGCGATAATACAATTAGTCGTTATGCGGCAGAGATTTGGAATATAAGCCCAGTTCGACTGTAAGCCATCGGAAAAAAGCTGTCTTATAAGTAGGTAACTCCTACAAATAAGACAGCTTTTTTAAAAATATATAAGACATAAAGTATAAGTTTCACACCATACTTTATGTCTTATATTTCTCGCATAAACGCTTACCGTCCTTATGAGGACGACGAAGGCGTTTATGCTTGACCTATCAGAAAGTATATATTTGTGAGAGGATTTTTTAGATAGCTTCCGATACTAATGCTGCGAACCGCTCCAGAAACCGGCGTTCTTCATCATCAAAGCGATCCTTGAGCGGACTATCGATATCGAGTACGCCAAGCAAGCGGTCATCCTTTATTAAAGGAACAACAATCTCGCTGTTAGAGGCTGCATCACAGGCAATATGACCTGGGAATGCATGTACATCTCCTACTACAAGCGTGCGTCGCTCTGCTGCTGCCGTTCCGCACACCCCGCGGGATAGTGGAATTCGAATGCATGCAGGGAGGCCTTGAAAGGGTCCAAGTACTAGCTCCTTACCGTCAAATAAATAAAATCCAGCCCAATTCGTATCCGGCATAGCGTGTTTAAGCAGTGCCGAAGCATTAGCTAGATTGGCTGTAGCACTTGGTTCGTCCTTCATCAATGCTTCGAGTTGGGTTAGAACGGCTTCAAACTGCTCGCTGCGCGTTCCATCATATGGCATAGCTTGAAACATGAAGCATCACCTTCCTGTACTTTAAAGTCAATATGAAACCATAACTGTAACTAACAACATAGTACAGCTATGCGGGGTACGTCAAGACACAACATTGTTTTGTAATATTTTGTAGTACGCTATGATCTGTATAAAGTGTTGAGCCCTTACGATGATGTTTCCAATGAACTGTCATAGGGTAATGCAAGAGTAAATACCGAAGGCTTTGTAGCCAGAAGGAGTGGAATATGCGCGCCGATGTACAGAACTTGTTCATAGGAATTCACATGCTTTATTGTGCACATGATAAAGATGTGACGATCTCGGAGATGCTGCTCGGACTGGAAGACATGGGGTATCGTGTAGGAGAACGCGAAGTGAAACAGGAATTGGAAAAGCTGACGCTGGACAACTTTCTGACTGCACATAGTGAAGGGTACAGTATCACTGGCACGGGTATTGAAGAGTTCAAGGATATTCGAGCCAAACTTCAGGTGTTGTGTAGTGAAGTCGTAAATTGACGGAATGGAATCATTAATCGGTAAGGTTATTAAAAAGCGTTTGGATCAAGTGGTGAGTGTGCCGCCTGATCCGGGCGCTTTTTACAATATAAGATGTTAAAAAATTAGAACTTTTAGCTTAAGGATATACTCTTGAATGATGTATAATTGATAAGTTGAAGGGGGAGCGGAGAATTGTATCTATGCAATGGAGTGACACCTACACTGTTTGGTAGAAGAATAAAATTATGTGCTATGACTACTGAGCATGCTTCAGCATTATTTCAGGTATGGTCTCATCCGGACGTTTCTCTCTGGCTGGGTGCACCGGCGTTATCTTCTATAGAAGAGACGAAACAGCTTATTGAACTACTATCACAAATGGCTCAGGAAGAGGAGAGCTTACGTTGGAGTATTATTGGACCTGGGGAGGAAGTCATAGGTAGCTGTGGTTATAACCATTGGCAGCTTCAGGGAGCT
This sequence comes from Paenibacillus sp. RS8, assembly GCF_041956825.1. Classification (NCBI taxonomy): domain Bacteria; kingdom Bacillati; phylum Bacillota; class Bacilli; order Caryophanales; family Paenibacillaceae; genus Paenibacillus; species Paenibacillus sp. RS8. The sequence goes on from NZ_CP168131.1 coordinate 2,220,997, forward strand.
TACCGTGGTGAAATAGGCTGTGATCTGTCACCTGCCTTTTGGGGACTTGGATATATGAAAGAAGCACTTGAGCTTGTACTCGATTTTGGCTTCAATATTATGGGCTTGAATCGAATAGAAGCACTTTGTCATCCTGATAATATCCGTGCGGAGAAGCTGGTATATGCGCTTGGATTTCAGAAGGAAGGGGTATTGCGTCAATATCGGCAGATTGATTCCGGCTTTCAGGATACTGTTCTCCATGCTCTACTGCGCGAGGAGTGGCAATTTACTTAATACATAAAGAGAGGGTTTGGAACATTGAAGTCAACAGGGGATTTAGAACGCAAACTAATATTAACAGGGGTACTACTGGCTACGTTTCTGGCCGCTATTGAGGGGACTGTAACGGGGCCAGCGGGACCGGCGATTGTTGGCGACTTTCAGGGAATGCAGTGGCTGAGCTGGATATTTACTTCATATTTATTGGCAATGGCTATTACAACACCTATTTTCGGCAAAATCAGTGATCTATTCGGACGCAAGCCTGTATTCATGTGGGGAGCGGCTGTTTTTTTATTAGGCTCATTATTATGCGGCATATCGCAAAGTATGGAACAGCTGATCCTGTTTCGCGCGATACAGGGGATCGGTGCGGGTGCACTTATTCCAATGACCTTTACGATTATCGGTGATATTTACAGCATTGAAGAAAGAGCAAAGACGCAAGGGTTGCTAAGCTCTGTTTGGGGGATTTCCTCTTTGGTAGGGCCGCTGCTTGGGGGCTATGTTGTCGATTACTTAAGCTGGCGCTGGGTATTTGTATTTAATCTGCCATTTGGTGTGTTGGCAATGATATTTATTGCGCGCTACCTGAAGGAAGAGAAGGTGCGTCGGAAGACACAAATCGACGTGGCAGGCGTTCTTCTTTTTGCAGCAGGGATGGGGGCTCTACTCTTTGGACTTTCTACGGGAGGGCAGAACCTGGCATGGACCTCTCCATTACTACTGGCAACACTGGGTGCAGCGGTTATCCTGCTAATCCTGTTTCTGTTTGTGGAGCGCCGTGCACCAGAGCCTATGCTTCCGCTGAATCTATTCTCAAATCGTAACATCGCGGTATCAACGGGTGCTAATCTGCTGGTAAGTACATTAATTATTGGACTTTCTACGTATATTCCCTTATGGGTGCAGGGCGTATCAGGAAAAAGCGCTGCGATCTCAGGCTTGCTGCTTGCTCCAATGTCAGTAGGTTGGATGTTTGGGTCAATCGCAGGTGGGCGGATGATTCTGCGGGCAGGTTCCCGCCGAACTGCAATGCTTGGATTGATGATGATTGCTGCCGGAGCTATTGGTCTGGTTTTCTTGACCGGAGAGTCTTCTCAGTTAATCCTCTTATGCTTGATGCTGGTCTGTGGAGTAGGGTTCGGATACTCCTCTACGGTCTTCACGATTATCGCGCAGTCCTCGGTTGCGTATGATCAACGTGGCGCGTCCACAGCGCTTAATGCATTTACAAGGTCACTGGGTCAGACCATTGGGGTGGCTATATTTGGTTCCTGGCTGAACTTGAATATCGATCAGCTGTTGAGAAAACAACCAGATTCAAACGTTACAGGTGATGACATTAATAAGTTGCTTGGCTCGCATACAGGAACTAATCTGTCTGGTGAAGTATCAAACAGTTTGCGTGGTGCACTTGAAGGGGGACTCCATTCGTTATTTATCATGATGGCAGTTTTCGCGGTGTTGTCGTTAGTAATATCTTGGGGTTTGCGCAAGGGCGTACCTTCGGTAGAGGACGCTACCTCGTCTTTGAAAAAGGCATAATTCATTCTCTAAATCACACGAAGAAGCCCGACCAGGCATTTGCCGGTCGGGCTTCTTCGTGTGATAACAGCTTGTCTAACAAATATGAAGTGAAAAGCAGCCTAGACGCTAGTTCTACTTACGGGGAAGAGGGGAAAGCTTCTCAGCTTGGAGGCCCATCTTCTTGAGCAGAGTGATCATTTGTTCCTTCTCTTCATCATTCAGTCCACTGAAAGCAAGATGAAGACGCTCTGAGTATTTCGGATACATCTCATTCATGAGACGTTCGCCTTCCGCTGTCAGTTCTGCGAAAATCACACGGCGATCACTTGGACAAGGCTTGCGTTGCAAATAGCCACGTTCTTCGAGCTTGTCGATCACGTAAGTCACGTTGCCGCTTTGTAGCAGCAGTTTAGCACCAATTTGTTGAATGGGCTGTGGTCCCTTATAGTACAACACTTCCATGACGGCAAAGGCAGTAGGATTAAAACCTTCAATTTTGCTGCCGGTAACAGCATGCTCATTAATACTCTTGAATGATTTGGCAAATACCCGGTACAAATGTAGTGTTAATTGTGTATCACGTTCATAAGATTGTATCATGCTTCTCCACCCTCTATCGTTAATCATGTGAACTCGTCGCACGTCTGTAATCATATTAATTAGTGCACGGTTTACCTGTGCAACGAACTTTGAGATAACAATAGAATACGTGAAAGATTGAATGAAGAACATGTGATTTGTCACAATGAGCAACTTTTAATTATTAAAAATCAAACAATTTTTTGAAGATGTTGAAATTGAATGTTTTTTGACCTCAGTCTCTGATAGGATCTCAATTTCATCCCCCGGTTCAAGTACTATTTACGCCTCCAGACGGATGAATGATAATCTCCAATATTTTACTATTATTTCATTGAGAAATAGTAACGGGGAGTGAAGTAAAGATGGAGGAACATCGAATTCATGATTTAAAAGAAAGTAAGCTAACCGCAAATAAGCCGTTCATGCTGCTTATTGCCGCACAGCTTGTATCGAATGTAGGAGACTGGTTACATATCCTAGCGCTACTAACAATGGTAGGGTTCAAATGGAATGCTACACCGTGGGAAATTACGGCTATATCTTTATGTATGGCTGTACCTCTGTTGTTAGGAGGCCCCTTTGCTGGTTATTTAAGTGATCGTTTCAACCGAAAGGCACTAATGATTGGTTCGGATATAGCACGTTCAGCGATTGTGATTTGCTTAGTATTTGCAGGCTCGCTGTGGCAAGTCTATGTGCTGCTGCTGGCAAAGGGATGTATGGATGTGCTATTCTCTCCAGCCAAAAGCGGAAAGATTAAGGAACTTGTTCCCGCGGCCCAGATGGATAAAGCGATGGCGCTTAGTTCATCTATAGAACAGATAACCAAAATTGTGGGCCCTGCTCTCGGGGGATTGTTGGTGGCAGCCTTCGGCATAGCTGCTTGTTACATGATTGACTCTGCTACTTTCATTTTATCGGCGATCATTTTACTTGGATTACCGCGAATAGCTGCTGTGAAGAAGGAGAATGCAGAAGTAAGCACAGGGGAAACTGAGGTGCGTAAATCCTTCCGCCAAGAAATGTCCGCAGGTCTGCAGGTGATCGCAGGAATGCCTGTAGTGCTGTGTGGCATTGTTACGTTGGTACTGGTACTGTTAATGCTGCAGATCGGTGACTCTCAGATTGTAACGTTATTCCGGGAGATTCCAGGTGTAAACGGTGATTTGCTGGGTTGGTGTGTAGCAGCCAGTGGCCTTGGAACCTTACTATCAGCGCTGTTTGTGAGCCGTGTAGGCAGTGGCAAGCATCCGCTCATCTTTATGGGATTAGGGGCTGTAATCATGGGGGCTGTCTTCTCGAGTGCAGGGATCGTAACAGCTCACGGTCAGGCAGGAATCTGGATGAACATTGCTTTGTTTGGGTCCTTCATGTTTGCCGGTGTGGGTGCAGGACTAGCGTTTATACCCTTTAATTCGATGCTCCAGCAACGGACACCTGCAGAATACACGGGACGTGTGTTTGGGACCATAGGCAGTCTGACTAGCGCGGCCGTCATTCTAGGACCCGTAGCCGGTGGAGCTTTAGTGACAGCATCTGGCCCAGTGTCTGCCTTTATTCTATCTGGTCTACTTACAGGACTTCTGGGGCTGGGGTTGTTAATGCTGCGTGGCAAAATTGAGCGCAGAGATGAGGCGGCTCTCAAGAAGCTGGAGGGAGCAGCAGCGGCGAATAACATGGATCTTGTAGGACAGACCTCCCTTTAATGGGAGGTTTCTTTTGTTCGCTATTGAGTAGAGCTTAAGTTATTATTGTGAAAAAAGCAGCTTGATTATTTTCAGGAAAAATATATAGTACGATTAGATAAGTTTCGATTGCCTCTGTTGACCATTCGAATATCATTCATATACGTTATAGAGAATGCAATCTATAATAGTATTTATTAGAAGTATCTAGGAGATGGAGAGTATGGAAAAAGAAGAAACAATAGTGGATACCGAGAGCTATGACGACATTGTGCTCGATGTTGAGATCGATGAAGCTGGCTATGAAGCGGGAGATCCTTGCATATTCGATATTTCTTTTCAGGTGAAGCGAGGGCAGTTGCTCGGACTGATCGGACCTAATGGTGCAGGAAAAAGTACAACCATTAAGACCCTGCTTGGTTTGCTGAAGAATACCAAGGCTAAGGTGTCTTTTAGCGGAGTCAATAAATCTTACGCTTATGTACCGGAGCAGCCTGTGTTTTATGAGGATTTGACGTTGTGGGAGCATTTGGATTTAGCAGCCGCTGCTTATGGACTGAAGTATGAACAGTTCGAAGAAACTGCAGAAGGGTTGCTGAAGCAGTTTGGTATGGGCCATGTGCGCAATGATCTTCCAGCCGGGTTCTCAAAGGGCATGAAACAAAAAATGATGCTAATGCTTGGCTTTTTGGTACAGCCGGATGTTTATATTGTGGACGAGCCGTTTATCGGTTTAGATCCTCGCGCCACTAAAGATTTCTTGCGACTTCTGGAAGCAGAGCGGAAGCGAGGGGCGGGTGTATTAATGTCTACGCATGTACTGGATACTGCAGAGAAGATATGCGATGATTTCGTACTGATCTCCGGGGGAAGGGTTGCCGCTTCGGGAACACTCGAAGATATACGTGATTATGCTGGACTGCCGGAGGCGTCGTTGTTTGATTGCTTCGACGAACTGACATGAGTAAGCAGGGACAGCGGACGTTTGCTTTTTCTAACGCCAAACAACTATTCAGACGGCGGCTATTCTCTCATTGGCGTGAGCAATCCGCTATTATTCGTACAGCGGCTGATTGGACCGTTCTCTTATATATTCTTATTCCCGGGGGATTGCTGGGAGGGCGTTTGTATTATGGTTTCTGGAATGAGGCGCTACCGGCTTGGAGTGTGAATCTGCCGTTTATGTTCATTCCTTCATTATTAGTGCTCCTGATCTGCAATGGGGGATTGGTGCTATTATTGCAGGAAGGGGACCTATTATTTCTTAGACAACGGCAGCGATGGGTTAATACGATCGTATTTCGCGGATTGCTCTACAGTCTGTTTGTAACCTCGCTTAAATTCTGTGTTGCTTTTGCACTGCTATTGCCCTTTCTGATTCGGGGATTTGAAATGACTTCATTTGAGGTATGGTCGCTCTTCGCTCTGACCTTGGCGTGCAGCTGGTGTGTTAAGCTACTTGGGCATCTTGTAAAAGTACAGAAGCAAGGTTGGCGGCGCTGGTTGTGGCTATTCCTGGCGATCTCCGTCCCAAACGCTATTTATTTCAGAGTAGCTAGCCTTTGGAATGATCGCCCGCTCTTCATATTGCTGAGTGCGGTTGTATTTACAGTCGTTGCGATTATCGCTTTCCGTTGGCGCTTATTGATGCGCGGGACATTTATGAACGATGTGCGCGAAGACTACAAGCAGCGGATGAAGATTGCAGCCATTCTGCTCCGCAATGTTCTGGATAAACCTCGTCCGACTCGTCATAAGCCGTGGATTTTCCGGAAGTCACAGCCTTTGCTTAAATCAAAGACTGCCGAGAGTCGTTTCTCTGCGGCAGCGATTAAGGCACTCGTACGGAATCCGGCCCATTTGAAGCTTTACTTAGCTTTTACAGCCGTGTCCGCCGTAGCGATTCTTATTATTCCATCGGGTTTCAAATGGCTGGGATTTGTAGTGTTAACATCACTCATGACTTTTTGGCTGTTCTCGTTCTGGTCGTTGTTTGTTGGTGATGATTACATTGGGATACTACCATTTACGAAAGAACAAAAGGCTGAAGCGGGGATGCATGCGGTCCCTATTCTATTGCTTCCCTTTACAATGGTTTCCTCCGCACTAATCTGTCTCTCTTTGTATGGATGGTGGGGGATCATCCTGTTTGTTCCGGTTGGATACATGGTAGGACTCTTTATTAGCAGAATATTTGGTACGTTCCGTTTAGGGAAAGAATGATAGATAGACATAAAAACAGCGTGAATTGAGAAGCCTCTCAAATCACGCTGTTTTTAGTTGCATCGTTTTAGTTAAGTCTTAGATCTGCGGCATGTTTGCCTGCTGTATAACCGGTAGAGAAGGCAGCTGTTATATTGTAGCCACCGGTATAGCCATGGATATCAAGCACCTCACCGCAGAAGAATAGTCCTTGCATAAGCTTAGATTCCATTCTTTTGGGATCGATCTCCTTCAGATTTACCCCGCCTCCGGTAACAAAGGCCTCGGACAGGGAACGGGTACCGTGAACATAGACGGGCATCCGTTTCAAGATACCTGCTAGAGTAAGCAACCCATTCTTGGATACATGATGGCCCGTTATATCTCCATCTAGGTCAGCTTTAGCTAATAAGAGAGGGATGAGACGTTCTGGCAGCAGCCCCTTCAACGAGTTGCGGATCGCTTTCTTCGGTTCCTGCTCCAACTTGTCCTGCACCATAGCTTCCACTTCTTGTGCGTTCAGATCAGGGAAGAGGTCGATGGACATCTCGACAGTGTCTGTGCCGGATTTACGTTGGACTTGTCTCAGAAATTGACTGCACCGCAGAGCAATTGGTCCAGATAATCCAAAATGAGTGAAAATCATATCTCCACGATGAGAGATAACCTTCTTTCCTTTAGGATTCCAAACAGCAAGTGCCACATCGCGTAGCGACAATCCTTGCAGTTCACCGGATTTAATCCACTCTTCCCGTGAAATAATCGGTACCTCTGTCGGGAACAGCTCAGTAATGGTGTGGCCTGCGGCTTCCGCCCAAGGATACCCATCTCCAGTAGAGCCGGTCTGAGGCACGGACTTCCCACCGGTGGCGATGATGACAGCAGCAGTGGAAATCGTTTTACCCGAGCTCAGCTGAACGCCCTTAACAGTCCCTTCTGCATATATTACATGTGAGACAGGACTGTCCGTCATAATCTGCACGCCCAGACTTCGTACTTTGTTAATTAAGGCGGAGACGACGCTGGAGGCCTTATCGGAAACTGGAAACATCCGTCCGTTGTCTTCTTCCTTTAATGCAATGCCTAAGCCTTCAAAAAAGGCGATGATATCTTGATTATTAAAATGGTCGAAGGCGCTATACAAGAAACGCCCGTTTCCGGGAATATGGGAGATCAACTCATCTCTCTCCTTGACGTTCGTTACATTGCAGCGTCCACCACCAGATATGCCAAGCTTTCGTCCAAGCTTAGCTCCTTTATCAATCAGTAGTACGGATGCCCCGTGTTCTGCTGCAGCCACGCTTGCCATTAATCCTGAAGGGCCGCCACCTATGACGATCACATCGTAGTTGCTCATGAAATTTTACTCCTTTACATGTTAAGACACGGGTATTGCTCCGTGTTTTCCTAACGGAATCATACCATTCTGACTCTCATGTAACCAGTCTTCTCCTTCTGCTTAGTGATTATCGTTGTCAGGAGAGTAAACCTGTGCTTTAATCTAGACATGTAGGGGAATTTGTCCATTTTGGGGTGTGATTGTAATTATTGGCGCAATCAAGGATATATTTTTGCAAATATCGGCAGCATGCTCCTTTCTTTTTCTAATTCAATGGTGGGTAGACCAAGGGCTTGTGGCTCGAAAAAAAGGTAGTTTCCCGGATAATCAAACTTTTTTGGTTATGGCTTGTACATTAAGCCTTATTCTGTGCACTCTTCTTTCGACGACTTTATTCGGTATTGCTTATTTGAATTTAGGGATGATCCCTGCTTATATCGGTATTTTATATGGAACTGTACGTTCAGGTATTTTGCTGTCCATCTTTTTGCTCGTCTGTAATATATTCATCGCAGAGCCGACAGGAATAAGTAATATGATATTAAATTCAGGAATATTATTATATCCGTTGCTGTTTGGGCTAGCTAAGCCTTTTAAGAAGGGCACAGTGGTAGAGAAGATAGGGATGTTATGGATGGTTCTTTGTCCAAATATGTTATTCATTGCACTTGTACCTATTATAGGCGGTAAAAATATATATGAGTCTAATTCTAGCGAGTCACTTTTGATTACTTTGTATCTGTTTTTCACCATCGCACTTGGTGGTATTTTTGTTTATTTTGTTGAAATGGTCTGGAGTAGGTGGCGGGCTAAGGTACATATGGAAACTAAAAGTGATAATTTTCAGTGGGAGTCTGAGAAGCTGCAGCAGATTACAAACGTAGTCCCTATAAGTATTATGTCTCTGGATGATTACGGAGTCGTGACCGAACTAAACGATTGTATGTTGGGAATGATAAGAACTCATTATCCTCATTTGAGAAGAGAGGATATCATTAACAAGCCAGTGAGGGCATTTTTTAATGGTTCGGTGGATGCTGAGGCGTATAAGCGTGTAGGGGATAACATCCGCGGAAAACGACGTTCCCATGAGCGAATGACTCATGAGTCGCGAGTTTATCAAATTTATTCAGCACCGCTAGTGAATACCAACACAGCATTATCTGGTGGGGTTGTACTCATTGCGCAGGATATTACGGATGAAGTGAAACTCCGCTCAGAGCTGGATCATGTAGAACGTCTAAGCTTAGTAGGACAGATGGCTGCTGGAATTACCCATGAGATTCGTAATCCTATGGCGGTAGTTCGTGGATTTTTGCAGCTGATGAGAGAAAAGAGTTCAGATGATCTGGATTCTTATTATCAGATCGTGTTAGAGGAGCTGGATCGGGCGAATAGTACTATTAACGATTTCCTATCACTGGCCCAGAGCCGGATTTCAGATAAAGAGAAGGTGCTATTGCATCGTATTATAGAAGAAGTCAGTCCGCTGCTGTGGGCGGATGCTAATCTTCGCGGTCAAAGTGTTGAGCTAAAGCTGAACGCATCCATTCATGAAATGGAATTAAATGTTCGGGAAATAAAACAGCTCATACTTAATTTAGGAAGAAACGGCATGGAAGCTATGGGACCCAAGGGGATTCTAACACTGGAAACACACAGTACTCAGGATAAAGTGGAGCTGATTGTAAGGGACAGGGGTATCGGCATGTCGGAAAGTCAACGAGAGAAGTTGTTTTCACCCTTTTTCACAACAAAAAGGGAGGGAACGGGTCTAGGTTTATCCTTGTGTCTCAGTATTGTGGAGCGACATAACGGAAAAATAAATGTAGAGTCTGTAGAAGGAGAGGGTACAGTGTTTACCATCTCATTCCCTTTAGTAAAGGAAGAATATAGCGGAGCCACGCTTACAGATTGAATCAGGTTACTGTAGCATCTCTTGCTTTCACAGAGTATGAATGTATAATAAAGTTAGTAAGTACTGCTGTAATGTTATCTGACAAAACAGTAATTAGTGAAGGAGAGTGCAGAGAAATGTCCATGTCTTTTAATCAATATATGAGAGATTCAATTCAGCCTATGCGTGATGACCTTACAAGCATTGGGTTTCAGGAGCTTATGACTCCAGAAGAGGTGGAAGCCACTCTTCCTACTGCAAAAGGTACGGCACTTGTAGTTGTGAATTCGGTCTGTGGTTGTGCCGCTGGACAATGTCGTCCTGGTGTAGCTGAGGCACTGCAAAATGAGATTACTCCGGATCACTTGTTCACAGTGTTTGCAGGTCAAGAGAAAGAAGCCACTGCTAAAGCACGTGAATATTTTGCTCCTTATCCGCCGTCTTCCCCTTCCATAGCATTGATGAAGGATGGAGAGCTCGTTCATTTTATTGAACGTCATAGTGTTGAGAATCGTTCGGCTGCTGAAATTTCTGCTGAATTGAAAGAAGTCTTTGAACGTTTTTGCCAGTAAAAAAAGTTATTCCATACAATCTCGCATCAGTCGGTAATTCGGCTGTTGCGGGATTTTTCAAAATATAAGAGCGATAATGGGATAGAATATACTTAGAAGCATAGTGCTTCACTTGGTATGGATATTTTGATGGATATGGAACCATTTCTGATGGAACGGGGTGTGGTTTGTGAGTTTACAGAAAGAAATTATTGCTGATCTTGGCGTGAAGCCAACGATTGATGTAGAAGCAGAGGTTCGTAAACGGGTTGATTTCTTAAAGTCGTACGTGCTCAAGGCAGGTGCCAAAGGATTATTGATCGCTATTAGCGGCGGGGTGGACAGCGCGGTAGCAGCAGGTCTATGTAAGCAGGCTACGGACGAGCTGTCAGCACAGGAAGGCACAGAGTATATTACGCTTGGCGTATTCCAGCCATATGGTGTTCAAGAGGATATCCAGCACAGTTACGATGTCGCTAAAGCTTTTAATCTGACCCATACAGTGGAGACTAATATTGAGGAAGCTGTAAATGAAATTGCACTTGAGGTTGAACATGGTCTGAAGTCCTTGGGACAACATCGCCATATGACGCATCAAGGCAAGGGTAATGTTAAAGCAAGAACACGTATGGTTATGCAATATGCGCTCTCTTTTGAGAACAATCTGATTGTAGTTGGAACGGATCATGCTTCTGAAGCTATTACGGGTTTCTACACCAAGTGGGGGGATGGGGCAGTAGATATTACACCTCTATCCACGCTTAACAAACGTCAGGTTCGTCAATTAGCTGCTCATATCGGTGTACCTGCGGATATTGTCACTAAAGCACCTACGGCAGGCTTATGGCCGGGGCAGACGGATGAAACCGAGCTGGGGATTACTTATGATGATAATAGCGATTATCTGGAAGGCAAACAGGTTAACCCTGAGGTAGCGGAGAAACTCGAAAATTATTATCGGAGAACGGCGCATAAGCGCAATGTCATTCCTGGAATTTAAGAATAGGTTGAACTAGAAACCGCCACAGGGACTGCGTAGTTGCAGTACTCGTGGCGGTTTTTAACATATCAGAAAGAATATTTGGGGCCCCCTTGGGAGATTGGTAGACTATAAGAAGAATTAGTCGGCAAGCGTCTGAGTGATAAAATTAATGGTTGCAGCAATGGCAAGCTCCAATTGTGGAGTGGTTCCAGCAAAAGGATGCACAGTGCAGAAGGTATGATTTCCCTCAGGAATCTGCACCCAGTTAATATCCGGTCGAATTATGGTGAGTTGTTCAGACCCTTGCCGGAGGTGTGCGCCATCCTGACTGCCTTGAATAAGGACTACCGGGAAAGACGCTGTCTTCATGCGCTCAAGGATGTTATAGCGCTCTTTATGGTTCTCCATATCTTCTAAAATAACAGCATCCAACGGCATTTGTTGGCCAGTACGTCCATTAAGGACATGGGTACGCCCAGTTTCCTTCATCTCCTGCTTTTGTTCTTCCGTCAACAAATCGAGCTTCGTAACCCCGTTCCAGGAGATGACCCCTCTAACTTCATCGGGATGGTCAAGTGTATAGACCAGACAAATTCCCCCTCCAAGACTATGCCCAAGAAGGAATAATGGCAGGCTGCCAAATTTCGGGTGCTGGCTAAGATAGGACAACAGTATTTCCATGTCCTTCAGCTCACGACGAAAAGTGTTGCGGGCGAATTTCTCAAGCTCAGTAAAATGTAGCAGATCCTCTCCGATTCCAGCATGAGAGAAATTGAAGGTGATCACTTCATGATCTTGGCTGAGAGCAGTGGCTATGTAAGGAAACATCCCCCAATCTTTGAAGCCCTTGTAACCGTGTGCAATAACGATAAGACTCTTAGGCACGCCTTGAGCAGGAAAATGCGAGCAGCGGATTACAGCGTCTTCACCAGCTGGTATTTCGAAATTACGATGCTGCATAGGGTAATCCCCTCTTTCTAATATATAAATGAAGTAAATCAGTAAGTCCATCACGAAGGCGTCTGAATGGACTTCCAAAGCATTTTCTTTTAAGATAGCAGAAAGAATCTTATAGGACTATAATTTAAAATTGAAATGAATGACCTGTATAATGATCATACCATTATTGAAGTAATATAGGATACACGTCCATAAGGAGCGTGAAATTTTGATTTACGGAATCGGACATGATGTGTTAGAAATTGAACGAATCTCAGAAGTAATGCGTAGGGGACAGGGGAAAAAATTTAATCAGCGCATCCTAACGGAGCAAGAGTACCTACTTGCCGAGCAACGAGGCGGGAGGTTGGCTGAGTTCGTAGCGGGGCGCTTTGCTGCCAAGGAAGCCGTTGTGAAGGCTTTAGGCTGCGGCATCGGCAATATAGTTGGTTTTCACGATATTGAGATATTACCTGACCCTAAAGGTAAGCCAGAAGTAATCTTATCATGTGAAGCCTGGGGTAGACTGGATCTACCTGAAGGGCAGAAGTATACCATTCATCTTACGATAACACATGGCCGTGATTTGGCTTCAGCTTTTGCAGTAGTAGAGGGGCTAGGTTCATGAATTGAACCATGATTATAGAAGGGCAAGGAGAATTACAATGAAACAACTAGAACGACAGGATTTACAGGAACGAGAAGAAGGACAAGAATTAAAAGAGAGACAAGAAAAACAAGACCAGTGTGAACGCAAAGATCAGATGGATTTAAAGGAAGGACAAGATAAACAAGATCAGGAGCTGCGGGAGGCCAAGCAATATTTCAGTTATCATTTGCTGGAGTGGTATCAAGGGCAGAAGCGGGATTTGCCATGGCGCAGGCATCGCAATCCTTATTATATTTGGATTTCCGAGATCATGCTGCAGCAGACAAGGGTAGATACGGTGATCCCTTATTTTAATCGTTTTATTGAACGCTTTCCGACGGTGGAGTCCCTCGCTGACGCCCCTGAGGAGGATGTACTTAAGTGCTGGGAAGGCTTGGGTTATTATTCTCGAGCACGTAATATACAGCATGCAGCCAAGCAGGTAAAAGAGCTATATGGTGGGCAGGTGCCGAACGATCGCGAGGCGGTGTTCAGCTTAAAGGGAGTGGGACCTTACACTGCTGGGGCTATCCTCAGCATTGCGTTTAACAGGCCGGAGCCCGCGGTGGACGGTAATGTGATGCGGGTGCTGTCTCGATATTTCCTCATCGAGGATGATATCGCCAAGGGACCCACCCGCGTGAAAATGGAGCGCCTGGCGGCTGAGCTGATCCCGGAGGGAGAAGCTGCATCGTTTAATCAGGCGCTTATGGAGCTTGGGGCGCTCGTATGCACCCCGAAATCACCGAGCTGCTTAACCTGCCCGGTGATGGAGCATTGCGCTGCGCGCCTGGCGGGCTGCGAGACTTCGCTGCCCGTTAAGACCAAGGCCAAGCCGCCGCGCCCTGAGGAGCGGCTGGCGGCCTTAATCGAGGGCCGCGGTGCCCACGCGGGCCAAGTGCTCATCCGGCAGCGGCCACAAAGCGGGCTGTTAGCCCGCATGTGGGAGCTGCCGCATTGGCAGGCGCCGCCAGCAGAAGGCGGCGCCAAGAGCGCGCGGCTGCCGGAGGCCGCGGCGCTGGACCGGCTGCGCCGGTCACTGCGGCAGGCCGGGATCTCCGCCCGGCCTGAGGAGCACTGGATGGCTGCCGAGCATATCTTCAGCCATATTGTGTGGACCCTGCAGGTGTATCGCTGCAGGGAGGAGGACGCCCTTCCGCTGCCGATGGCGGCAGAAGGACGAGCAGTGTATAACACGGATACGGGGCTGTTCCCAGAGATGGACAGCAGCATACCCGTAGAGAGATTCGAGGACGGTAACGCTAGTCCTGAGGACGGCGGAGCTGTACGCTGGATTAGCCGTGAGGATATGGCTAATTATGCGTTCCCTAATGTCTTCTTGAAGCTGCTGAATCTTTATTTCGATGAGCAGGAAGAGCAGGCGAAGTCGGGGAAGTAGAGATTGTTTGATGTAGAAGTATGGGATGTAAGCAAAGTATGGAATGTACTATGCTTACATCTATTTGGTTCTGTTGTTTTATGACTTCAAGAGTGATCAAAATTTGTTTTTAGGGAATTCTTCCCTGAAATCATGCCCTTTCCGCCTGTTCTTAATCATTTTAGGGAAAACCTCCCTAAAAATTCGGTGAATATCTTATATATGCTCCAGAACCGCTGGTTTTTAGGGAGGTTTTCCCTTATTGCTAGTGTTTATGGAGCATATCGCTGAATTTTAGGGAGTTATTCCTCAATTATAGTAAGACAAGGCTATTTGGGGACTCTGCCCAGTAGAGCAACATAAAAAAAGGTATTCCACAGCCTATTCGGCTAGGGAATACCTTTTTAAATAGGCTATTAAGCTATAAGCTCAAGCCAAATTTAATTCCTTATTTCGCGCTTTCGTAACGTTTGCCAACTTCTTCCCAGTTTACTACGTTCCAGAACGCTTTGATGTAATCAGGGCGTTTGTTTTGGTAGTTCAGGTAGTAAGCGTGCTCCCATACATCAAGTCCGAGGATTGGAGTAGCGCCTTCGCTGATTGGGTTGTCTTGGTTAGGTGTGCTTGTTACTGCCAGTTTGCCATCTTTAACAACTAGCCAAGCCCAGCCGCTGCCGAAACGAGTAGTTGCTGCTGCTGCGAAATCTTCTTTGAATTTTTCAAATCCGCCCAGCTCGCTATCAATAGCTGCTGCAAGAGCGCCAGTTGGTGCGCCACCGCCGTTTGGTCCGATAACTTCCCAGAAAAGGGTGTGGTTAGCGTGTCCGCCACCATTGTTACGAACAGCAGTACGGATAGCTTCTGGTACAGCGTTCAGATCTGTAAGAAGTTCTTCGATGCTTTTGCCTTGCAATTCAGGTGCCTTTTCCAAAGCTGCGTTCAGATTAGTCACATATGTGTTATGGTGTCTGTCATGGTGAATTTCCATCGTTAATGCGTCGATGTGTGGTTCAAGTGCGTTGTTTGCGTAAGGAAGTGCTGGTAATTGAAATGCCATGGAAAAATCCCTCCTGAGTATATTAGAATTTTGTATAGATAAAGAACTTCGGCGGTTTATCGTCAAAATTCTTTATTGTTGATATGTACTATAGGGTATCGCCCAATAGGATACTTTAATTAAACAGTATCTGGATCAATAATGCAACACTAAACAAACATAAATGTTTATAAAGTATGATTGGAATGTAAACAGAAATATCAATTGTATTTAAAATGTAAAAAGCGTGAGTCTTCACCCTATAGACATAACCCTTTATAATTACCCTTATAATGAAACAATGAATCTGACTCAAAATGTAAACGCTTGATATTAAGCGCTTTCAAAAGAAAAGTGATGATATCGCGAGAAAAGTGTGCTTTAATAGATTTAAAAGCAGGTATTCCTCGGTATTTGATGCTTTTTTTATTTTCTCAATGTTAAGGGAACCCCTTCTTTTTGTTAAATTCATAAGCCATAGACAAGGGAGATTTTAAAGAATGCACGTTCGTTCCTTTCAATTAAGCGACGTTAGCCCTGTGACTGATTTGCTGCAAACTGCATTATCGGAAGAATGTTTCGAGAACACTATCGAGCCTTTCTCCAGGCAGCTTTCATGGGATTCCGATCTCATTGTAGTTGCTGAAGATGAAGAAGAGATTGTTGGAGCACTGATTGGTACGATTGAGAAAAACCACGGTTGTTATTTCCGGATTGCTGTACATCCTGATTATCGCCGCAGAGGAGTCGGAAGAAGTCTGGTATCGGCTATGGAATCCAGGTTTCAAGCTCGTAAAGTTAGTGGTATCTTTGTAGCCGTCGATGAGCATAATTCTTTTGCATTGCCATTGTACGAAGCTATGGGATATAACGAGAATCAAATTTTTAAATCTGTCCGGAAGCTGAGCATTGTTGGGTAATTTTGATCATCCAGATGCGTAAGCGGAAACATTTACTAAATAAAGAACTATAGTTGATGATATAGTCTGTTTCATTCATACTCAAGCGTATTTTCCAGAAGTCCATTACTAATGGCTGGGAGATATGCTTTTTTATTGTTATAATATTTGCAAGTATAAACATCAATAATCGAGAATAAGAGGTGACATATTGAGCCAGGAGCCCCAAGTAGAGTTTATGCGTAATCGGAAGCAAAGACATAGATCCTCCAGATCAAAGAAGAGCTTTGGAGGTCGAGTGGTAGCGGAATTGAAGGATTGGTTGCTTACAGCGGTAATTGTTTTTGCGGTGATGTCGGTTCTTAATATTTTTGTATTTAATATATCAACGGTTAAAGGTCAGTCTATGCAGCCAACGCTTTTGGAAGGTGAAAGGCTTTTTATTAATAAGCTTTCATTGATATTTGTAAACCCGAAACACGGGGATGTCGTCATTCTTCATGATCCGAGCACGGGGCCCAGTCGTAAGGACTTTTTAGTGAAGCGAGTCATCGGTATACCTGGGGATATCATAGAAGTGAAGGATCACCAGTTATATGTGAATGGAAAAATAGTGAATGAGCCGTATATAGATACCGAAATTGAAGACCCTGATTTCGCGGCGTTAACTGTGGAGAGCGGAAGCTATTTTGTCATGGGAGATAACCGGCATGCTTCAGCAAGCAAGGACAGTCGTTATTTCGGATCTATTCCACAGGACATGATTGTAGGCAGAGCGGATTATATTTGGTGGCCGCTGTCTAAACTGAAAGGACTATAGGGAATTTATAGATTATTAGTAAAGGAGAAGGCGGAAATGAACGATACATCTCAGTCACCTTATGCTCCCCCGCCTTCCAAGTGGGCACAGCTTAAAGCGGAAATTCAGGAGGCTGCGTCATCACTCGGTATTGATGATATCGGGTTTACAACTGCGGAGCCTTTTTTATATTTAAAAAATATTCTGCAAGACCATCGTGACAAAGGTTACGAATCTGGTTTCGAGGAACCGGATTTGGATAAAAGGACGATCCCCGCACTGAGCTCTGGGGACAAGCCCTTGTCTATTATTTCGATTGCTGTGGCCTATCCCTCCAAAATGGTGGATCCTCCGAAATCTGAACCGGGTGCGCGTAGAGGCATTCTCGCCCGGGCATCATGGGGCAGGGATTATCATCATGTGCTGAGAGAGGCATTAAGTAAGCTAGAGGACTTTATCCATGAACGTGTACCGGAGGCTGTGCTGGAAAGTATGGTGGATACCGGCGTACTGGTGGATAGAGCGGTCGCGGAAAGAGCGGGAATAGGCTTCAGCGGCAAAAACTGTTCTATCATCTCACCTAAATGGGGATCTTGGATTTATCTAGGGGAGATGGTTACGAATATTCCTTTTGCTCCGGACGAGCCTGTCGAAGAAGGCTGCGGGGATTGTACCAAGTGTATTGATGCCTGCCCGACCGGCGCGCTGGTGGGTCCGGGTCAATTGAATGCGCAGGCCTGTATTTCTTTTCTGACGCAGACTAAAGGGTTTCTGAGCGACGAATACATGACCAAGATTGGGAACCGTCTATACGGCTGTGACACCTGCCAGATTGTATGTCCTAAGAATAGGGGGAAGAACTGGAATCATCGCCCTCAGATGCAACCAGATCCTGAGATCGTGAAGCCATTGTTAATGCCGATCCTGGATCTTAGCAATCGTGAATTCAAAGAGAGATTCGGCAATAGCTCGGCTGCCTGGAGAGGCAAAAAGCCGATGCAACGAAATGCGATCATCGCCCTCGGCAATTTTAAGGAAGTGGGGGCTGTGCCAAAGCTAACAGATATTGTTCTGAAAGAGCCGCGTCCAGAGATGCGAGGCACTGCTGCTTGGGCGCTGGGACGTATCGGTGGTGAGCAGGCTCTAGCTGCTGTTGAATCGGCTTTAGAACGCGAGGAGCATGACACAGTAAGGCAAATGCTGAACCGGGCACAGGATGTACTCCTAACTGCGAAGCAGGCATGAGAGGACAGTGAAGTTAATGAAGGAAAAAGATCATAGACAGGATGCATATTCCCAATTGCTGTACAGTTCTCGAAATGCTATGATAGATTCGCGCGCCATTTGGCGATGTAGACAATAGAGTGTAGAGGTGGGCTTTAGATGAATATCGCATTACCTATTATTACATTGGTCGTAGGTCTCATCGGTGGTTTTTTCATCGGTGTATATTATCTGCGCAGACAAATGACAACTATGCAGAATGATCCTGAAATGCTGCAAAAGGTTGCAAAACAAATGGGTTATAACCTGAATGGGAAACAAATGCAACGTGCCCAACAGATGATGAAGAATCAGAACCAGACAGGCGCCCGCCCAGGAGCAGCTAAAGGGAATAAACGTAGAAGTAAGTAACCGGGTCCGGATAGAATTTATACGGGTGCGGAAGGGGGAGACATCATGGGGAACATCAATGAATACGTGAACGGTAAAGTATCAGAGAACCGTGAGCAAATCGAGTATCACGTTGAGAAAATATTAGAATTAATCGGTGAAGATACCGGCCGCGAGGGACTGCTTGAAACACCAGCCCGCGTTACGCGGATGTACGAGGAGATATTCGGCGGTTATTCGATAGATCCCCGCGAGGCGCTCGGTGTTACTTTTGATGAGTCTCATGAAGAGCTAGTGATCGTGAAGGATATCGTCTATTACAGCCAATGTGAGCATCACATGGCTCCTTTCTTTGGTAAAGTGCATATTGGATACGTTCCGAGCGGACGTATTGCTGGACTCAGCAAACTAGCTCGCCTTGTTGAAGCAGTGAGTCGGCGTTTGCAGGTGCAAGAACGTATTACGACTCAAATTGCGGATATTATGACGGAGGTATTAAGCCCTCACGGAGTTATGGTCGTTGTGGAAGGTGAACATCTTTGTATGTGTGCACGCGGAGTAAAGAAGCCGGGGAGCAAGACGGTAACCATGTCTACTAGAGGGGTCTTCCGGGAGGACGCCGCCGCTCGTGCGGAGTTTCTAAACTTGATTAAAGAATAGTATATAGAGGTGTTTATACCTCGAATTAGAAGGACCCATCATTCACTTTTTGTGAACGATGGGTCCTTTTGGGTCAGTAAATGGGAATAAACTTTATCTTCCCTACAAAGTGGAATAAGATCAATAAGGCTTCCATGCCAGTTTACTAGCGGCAGCATAACGTTCTGACACATATGGCCAGTTGACGACCTTCCACCAATCGTTAATATAATCCGCACGATTATTCTGATGCTTCAAATAGTAGGCGTGTTCCCATACATCCAAGGCTAAGAGTGGAACAACGTCCCATTGCGATAAATTCTGATGTTTTTCTGCAGTAAGAATCTCTAGTCTATGGCTGCGCGGGCTCCAGACGAGAATGGCCCATCCGCCACCTTCTACTTTATTCGCGGCCTCGGTGAACTGCTTCTTAAAGCTGTCATAACTTCCAAAGCTTTGATCTATAGCTTCTAGTAAAGCTCCTGTTGGGCGTCCGCCTCCTTGTGGAGACATCACGTTCCAAAAGATCGTGTGGAGATAATGGCCTGCACCATTAAAGGCTAACTCTCGCTCCCAATGCTTAACGAGATCGAAGTCCCCGTTCTTACGGGAATCCGCTAGTTTAACTTCTGCCTTGTTTAATCCGTCTACATAACTTTGATGGTGCTTATCGTGATGAATTCTCATCGTCTTTTCGTCAATATAAGGTTCTAGTGCATTATAGGCGTAAGGCAAGGGAGGTAGTGTATGGCCGCCAATGGGTACCGCGTCGTTTTTATCGCGGATATCAGGCACAGTGTCAGTAAAAGTAGTGAATCCATCATTCCGCAGGGTATTGTCTGTATCGATGTTTACGACATAATCTTCTGTGTAATCGCGCATGACTTGTGAAAGCTTTCCGGGCGAGCTGAGTGTCTGCAGTACGGCTAGGAAGTATTCTGATTCGCGAATAATATGCAGAATCACAGTAGTTGCAAGGGGGACAGCTTTGACCGCTGCGCTACTCTCCATGATGGCAAAGAGCTGCCGAACGAATTCTTGGGATTGATTGCAGGAGATATGTAGCAGTTTCTCAGTTTCTGCAGTGAGTTCCGCCTGTGGCGGTGGAGAAGCAGAGAGAGCGGCATTCAATAGCTGCTGTGCCGCCTGCTCAGTTGCACCGAAAACAACGGCCCATTCATCGAGGAGTTTCACATAAGGCTCCTCTAATTTTGGCACGATCGCTTTGATGACTTCAGTATGCTCTTTCTCTTGTGTCTTCCAAAATACGATTTCTTCCAAAATACGTACTGGCAGCATCGGCCCGTATACATATAGCATGCCAAGAAAACCTCCCGTGATATGTCTTCATCAGTCCATTATATGAACGGTCTTGGAAGGTTATGAAGAACATACATCTCGAGTGCTGTCGCTCCTCGGGCTTCTTCTATTCTGGAGACGAAAACAGCCTCTTCCTTGGGGGACACTTCTTTCTGTCCCTGGAAGAGGCTGTTCGATTGGTTATTATCGTTTAGTTAATTACTTGCCATCGCTGGCTGATCACCCTTAGTACTTTTAGCTAGATGAACATTCCCTAAGAAAGCGGAGACCCGCCGTAAATACTCACGGGGATGCTCGCGGAACAATAGCTCGTGATGACTACCTTCAATGATCCAAGAATCAGAGAAAGGATTGTTCTGGTTCGCTGCCAGTTCTTCGGCAATAGGATAAGGAGCTTTATCGTCTTTGGTTCCATGCATGAACAGGATAGGGAAAGGATAGTCTTTGGATTTAACCTTTGCATAAGGAATTTGATCTAATCCTGTACCGTTCAGTACCGGGAACAGCATTTCCATGATCGCCAGAGAAGGCTGGCGCGGTAGGTCGATATTCTGCTTAATATTATGATACAGCGTGTCTGGTTCTAGCAAAAAGGTACTGTCCAGAATCATCGCGTCGATATCCTCAGATACTAATCCTGCTTGCAGTGCTGTGCCAGCACCCATAGAGAAGCCCCAAACAACGAGCTCTTGTGCCCCGCGTTCCTTAGCGAAATCAATGGCGCCTAGAAGCTGCTGAGATTCTTTTTTGCCACCGGTTGCAATATCCTTGTTCCCTTGGGCAGCAAAGCCGTAATCAAACATTACGACATTGAAATTCAGACTGTGTGCATAGTGAGCGAGATCGTACATGGGTACCCAAGACTCTTCGCGGTTGGCACCATAGCCATGACTGAATATGATAGTTTTAGTGGCGTCCTTGGCTGGGATATACCAACCGCTCATCATGCGACTGCCGTCCTTAGCCGGAAAGGTAACATCCTCGTAGGCGAGACCCTTGGCAATCATAGGATTGGAGTACAGAGGAGCAACCGTTGGATTGGACAGCACCCAGGCGATGTAGCCATGAAGTGAGACAAAACAAAATACTAAAAAGAAAAATATAGATAATAACAATGCAACGATAATATGCTTAACACGTATCATCCGCAGCGAAAGTCGTGATGAACTGCCCTGTTTAGGTAGTTTAGGACGACGGGAGACTGACGTGCCGGTTTGGCTGGTTGTCAGATCCATAAGGTCCCCTCCTAAGTATGATGTGAGTACTAGTGCCTAGGATAATTTGTCGAAAATGATTCTAAAGCATCAGTAATATATTAATATGTTTATCGTATGTTTAAGCCCTTACAAAGTCAATGAATTGGACCCTTTTGTAATATAACTGTAAAGTGCGGGCCAGTCTTTTCCGGCTCAGTGAATATACTGGACTTTCCGTAGAGTTTTGCACTAAGATAGAATTAATAATAATGTAACCGCGTTTCATTTGATGAAACACGAGGGGGGATTACTGTGGAGGACCGAAAGTTAACGGTACGCGCGGTAGAACGTGCGCTCGACATATTACTTTGTTTTACGCAGGATAGTGATTTAGGGTTGACAGAGATCGCATCAAAGATTGATTTACATAAGAGTACAGTCCACAGATTGCTGGCAACACTCGAGGAAAAGGGATTTCTCATTCGCAATCCGGCGACAGAAAAATATAGACTGGGTATACGAATTTGGGAGTTGTCCACACATCTGCCTGCCTATGACGAGTCGGCAGCGGTATTACTACCATCTATGGAACGGCTGAGAGATCGACTCGGTGAGACGGTCAGTCTTTACTTACGGGATGGTATTGAACGCGTGCGTATTCAGGCAGTACAGAGCCAGCAGGCAATTCGTCGAGTCGCACAGATCGGTGCGAGGCTGCCATTATCTGTAGGAGCGTCGAGTAAAGTGCTGGCAGCATATGCACCACCTGAGGTGTTGAGAGAACTGCTGGAGAGCTCGGAGTGGCCGGATTACGTTGAGAAGGAAGTATATAAAGAGCAGCTTAATGAGATCATCCGGCTGGGGTATGCCACGAGTTTCGAAGAACGTGAGTCTGGTGCGGCCGCTGTGGCGGTACCTGTCACAGGCCGTAGTGGAAATGTGATTGCGGCGTTATCGCTGTCAGGGCCGGTCAGCCGTCTGTCTAGGGATACGTTAGTGGAGTATGCCGCCATCTTAAAGGAAGCAGCAAGTGAAATGGGTATGATGATTCCATAAGAAGAATATGCATGTATTATGAAGTAGAGCAGCGATCACTCCGTTACTGGAGGATCGCTGTTTGTTTTTTGGAAGGGCAGCTTGCTTTAGCTAATAACGGGTAAATGAAGACTAAGCGACTCAGTGCTACTTTTGGCAATCCTTGAGTAATTATGCTGGGATATATGGCAAAGCCTAACGTCACAATGCCAGAGCCGGAATGTCTGTGACCCGTGCGGTTATTCACCCCTCCGCCGCTAAGTCACTTTGAAAGCAAGCTTCCAAAGTGACTCCGCTCGACTTGCATTATTAAGCATGAAACCTACAACGCCGGAGCCTTTCAGACTCAGAAGATCCTAATCACCCCCTTAGCCCACCAGACTCAGGAAAGGGCCTCACACAACAAAGAGGCCCCAGCAGCCAACAATCGGCTACTGGGGCACCCAAAAAAAAGGACTGTCTCATGGTCATTCCTGACCATGAGACAGTCCTTTATTAAATCTATTCTACCGACACAGCCGAAGAATCTGTGGCATCTGCCAGCATTTGACGAAGCACAGTTTGTAGAA
Organism: Paenibacillus sp. RS8; assembly: GCF_041956825.1. Lineage (NCBI taxonomy): Bacteria > Bacillati > Bacillota > Bacilli > Caryophanales > Paenibacillaceae > Paenibacillus > Paenibacillus sp. RS8. Next base: position 2,244,099 of record NZ_CP168131.1, read on the forward strand.
TACCACCATTGCGATAGTAATCAATATCAACCGTGCTGTCGAGACGTGCTGTGACAGGGAAATCGAACTGAGTACCGTCTTCGCGGGTTGCGGTGACAGTGAGTTCTTGTCCTGGCAGCACCTCGTTATCAAGTCCAGTAATATTGAAGGTCTCGCGTCCGGTCAGTCCCAAGCTGCTCCAGCCGTGTCCTTCCTGGAATTGCAGTGGAAGCACACCCATACCAACCAGATTGCTGCGGTGAATCCGCTCAAAGCTCTCAGCGATAACAGCTTTAACACCCAACAGAAGCGTGCCCTTGGCAGCCCAGTCACGTGAGCTTCCTGTGCCGTATTCTTTACCGGCGATAACGATGAGATTCTGTCCAGCGTCCTGATACAGCATGGAAGCGTCATAGATGGACATGACTTCATCGCTTGGCAGGAAGGTTGTAACTCCGCCTTCTGTACCTGGAGCTACTGCATTACGAATCCGAATATTAGCGAATGTACCACGCATCATGACTTCATGATTTCCGCGGCGTGAGCCGTAGGAGTTGAAGTCTGCGCGTTCAACACCATGATCGCGCAAATATTCGCCGGCAGGACCAGAAGTAGAGATATTACCTGCAGGTGAGATATGGTCGGTGGTCACGGAATCAGCTAGCAGCGCTAGAACGCGTGCGTCCTTGATATCTTTGATGTCTCCCAGACCGTCTGCCAGATGCTCAAAGAATGGCGGGTTCTGAATATACGTGGAATTATCATCCCACTCATACAACTCGCCTTGCGGAACAGGGATCGAATTCCAGCGTTCGTTAGCAGTGAATACATTCTCGTATTTACGGCGGAACATCTCTGGGCTAAGGGAAAGACCAATCGCTTCACGAATTTCAGCAGTCGTAGGCCAAATATCTTTCAGGAATACTGGCTCACCTTGTGGATCAAATCCGAGCGGTTCAGTCTGCAAATCGATATTTACCGTACCAGCCAGTGCATAAGCAACTACGAGCGGTGGTGAAGCCAAGTAGTTGGCTTTGACCTGAGCATGTACACGGCCTTCAAAGTTACGGTTACCGGAGATTACAGCAGCGACGGTCATATCGTTATCAGTAATGGCTTGGCTAACCTCTTCAGGCAGTGGACCGGAGTTACCGATACAAGTAGCACAGCCATATCCCGCCAAGTAGAAGCCCAGTGCTTCAAGTGGCTTCAGCAGGTCTGCTTTTTCCAAATATTCAGTAACTACCAATGATCCTGGAGTCAAGCTGCTCTTAACGTATGCTGGTTTGGTCAGTCCACGTTCCACCGCTTTTTTCGCCAAAAGACCTGCTCCAAGCATAACGCTAGGGTTAGAAGTATTCGTACAGCTTGTAATAGCTGCGATTACGACTGCGCCTGTACTGAGCTTGCTAGTGGTACCATTCTTATGCTCTATTTCTACAACTTGGGCGATTTTCTCATCGCTGAGGCCATAACCGCCTTTGTCTACAGGTGTACGGATAATACCTTCAAAATTTTCTTTCATGTGGGTAAGCTCAATCCGGTCTTGCGGACGTTTTGGTCCAGCCAAGCTTGGAACGACAGAAGCTAGGTCAAGTTCAATTACATCGCTGAACTCAGGATCTGGTGTATCCGAAGTGCGGAACATCCCTTGTGCTTTGTAATAAGATTCAACGAGCTCTACCAAATCATCCGGACGACCTGTGCTGCGCAAATAAGCAAGTGTCTCTTCATCTACAGGGAAGAAACCGATCGTTGCTCCGTATTCTGGCGCCATGTTAGCAACTGTTGCCCGGTCAGCAAGACTGATGTTAGCAAGACCAGGACCGTAGAATTCGACGAATTTGCCGACTACGCCTTTTTTACGCAACATTTCAGTTACTGTCAGTGCCAAGTCTGTTGCTGTAGCCCCTTCGATAAGGCTGCCTGTAAGCTTGAAGCCCACTACATCTGGTGTAACAAAATAGAGCGGTTGTCCGAGCATACCTGCTTCAGCTTCAATACCGCCAACACCCCAGCCTACAACACCAAGTCCGTTGATCATCGTAGTGTGGGAGTCCGTTCCAACAAGGGAATCTGGATAAACGACAGTTTCACCATCGATAGTTTTAGTAGTGGCTACGGAAGCCAAATACTCCAAATTCACCTGATGCACGATACCGGTAGCTGGAGGAACTGCACGGAAGTTATTGAAAGCGGTCTGTGCCCAGCGAAGGAAACGGTAGCGTTCCTCGTTACGCTCAAACTCCACGTTCATATTGTATTCCAAAGCATCTGCCGTACCGAAAGCATCAACCATAACAGAGTGGTCAATTACAAGGTCAACGGGAACGAGCGGGTTGATCTGTTTAGGATCTCCTCCGGCTTTCTTTACGGTATCACGCATAGCTGCCAGATCTACGACTACCGGTACACCGGTAAAGTCCTGAAGTACGATACGAGCAGGGATAAACGGAATTTCTTTATTGCGGTCAATGTCACCTGACCAATCAGCCAATTGTTTCACGTGTTCTTCTGTAATTGCCCGTCCGTCAAACTGACGAACAGCTGCTTCAAGTAATACTTTGATTGAAAAAGGAAGGGAAGAGATAGAGCCCAATCCTTGTTCCTCAAGGGAGTTAAGATCATAATAGCGATAAGATTTGCCACCTGATTCTAGGGTACGGGCCAACGAGAAATGATCCTTGCTTGGCATATGTGCGCCTCCTTGTTTCATCTATTGAAACTCAATTTCACATTGCATGTTATTTAATTATAACGGTTACAAAGAGGGGAGTAAAGTTTTTTTTCCTATATATAAAGCCCTAATATCGCATCTCTAAAACCATTTAGAGTTACCCCAAAAACGAGAGCTATAAGCAAAGCGTATGCCTTGCCATGTAAATTGAAGCGATCTGTATAGCGGCCTGTTTCCTTTCATATACATAGAGCAGCAGTTAAAAGGGAATGAAGGGGTGCGAGTATAATGGAGCAACAATGGAAGCAAAGTCTATATGTATATGTAGATCAAGTGAATAAGGCCAGGGTGGAACCTAAGTCCTCATCGCAAACCGTTTCCGTGTCCGTTAAGGATCCACGCTTTTTGGTGGAGCAAGGGGAACGTTCACGCCGAATCGCTGAATGGTATAACGCTCGTGGGATCACTCCGCTACGGGGGGAAACAGGTGTAAAGACTTTACGGACCGTCCGGCAGACTCCGACTGAGGTGGTAGCAGAGGTTACGCTGCATAGTGCACTTTATTATGAAAAAGGAGGCGTTAACCACCGCGAGGATAGGGTTGAGCTGGAGCGGTTGACCTTTGTACGAGACGGAGGGGGCTGGGAAATCGCTGCTATAGAACGAACCATTCCCGAAAGAAATACGGTTCATAGAGCAGAGGTAGAGTTATCTGGCAGATTGTCCAAGTGGGGTGAAGCTTTACCAGCTCCGTTGCCATCACAGCCTCTTCTGAACCGGAATATTCTGGGGGAGATCCCGGGCTCAAGAGAGGTTCGCTACAACCGTGAAGAAGCGGTGGCTTATGCCGACCGTTGGTGGAAAGACGGTAATCCAGAGTTCGAAACATTTGAGGTGGATTGTACGAATTATGTCTCCCAATGCCTCTTTGCAGGGGGAGCACCTATCAACTATACTGGTAAAAGAGAAACGGGTTGGTGGTACAAAGGCTACCAAGGGAAACAAGAATGGTGGAGTTATAGCTGGGCTGTATCAGACAGTCTGCAGCGCTATTTGAGCGTTAGCCGGAGCAATGGCTTGCGTGCGGAAGTGATGGAGCGGCCGGAGCAATTGATGCTTGGCGATATCATTCAATATGACTGGGATGGCAACGGGCAATATCAGCACAGCACGATCGTCACAGCCTTTGATGCTGGTGGCATGCCGCTTGTGAATGCACGTACAGTTAGCAGCCGTCATCGCTTCTGGGACTATCGTGATTCCTACGCTTGGACGGATCAAACGAAATACCGTTTTTTTCATATTAACGACTATTTATAAGACAGAAAGAGGTAATAAAGGTATGGGGAATGCAAAACTAACCGTAGGGCTAGTGTACGGGGGCAAATCCGGAGAACATGAGGTATCGCTACAGACGGCTTTTGCCGTGATGAACTCATTTGATTACGATAAATATGAGATTATCCCTTTTTACATTTCAAAACAGGGTTTATGGAAAGTCGGAGAGACATTATCGGCACCTTATAGTGAGGTAGAGCAGCTCAAGCTTTCAGATGCAACTGAAGATATGGGCACAGCCCTGAATGTAGTATTTAGTGGACTGTCCGGTGCTGAAAAAACGGTGGACGTCATGTTCCCGCTGCTGCATGGCACGTATGGTGAGGACGGAACGATTCAAGGGTTGTTCGAAATGGCGAATATTCCTTACATCGGGGCTGGTGTTCTTGCCTCTTCGGCAGGTATGGATAAGGTTGTCATGAAGAAGCTGTTCGCTGATGCCGGTCTGGACCAGTGTGAATATTGTTATTTTAACATCAGCGCTTGGAAAAGAAAAAGTCATGAGTTGATTGTGGGTGTAGAGGATAAACTGGGGTATCCAGTATTCGTTAAGCCTGCAAATTTGGGCTCAAGTGTAGGTATTTCTAAGGCTTCTGATAAGGAAAGTCTTATAAAAGCTATAGATTTTGCCTTCCGTTATGACACCAAAGTCATTATTGAGGAATTCGTGGATGCTCGTGAGGTAGAGGTCGGGGTGCTCGGAAATGATGAGCCAGAGGCCTCTGTCCCGGGTGAAATCGTTTCTTCTGGAGAATATTATGACTACGCAGCTAAGTATACGGACGGCAAATCGCAAATGATGATTCCTGCGCCAGTAGATTCTGAAGTTGCCGATCGTCTGCGGGAGTCCGCGATAACCGCTTTTAGAGCCATTGAGGGTAGTGGTATTACTCGGGCGGACTTCTTCCTGCGGAGATCGGATGGTAAAATTCTAATAAACGAAGTGAACACTATGCCTGGCTTCACACCTTACAGCATGTATCCGCTATTGTGGCGTGAGACAGGTGTATCTTATAGAGCTCTGTTAGACCGTATGATTGAGTTAGCTTTAGAGCGCTATAATTTCAAACAAGGTCTTAAGTATGACAACGAGTAATTGAAGCTGCTAGCGGGTTCATCCCGACTGGAAAGGGGCGAAGAAATATGGGTTTTCAAACTGAATTCAATTCCGTCTGTAAGTTCAAGAATGAACAAGAGCTCTATGAGTTGCTGGAGTACGGTCGTACCAAAATGGTGAAGCAGGGCTTTCGCGTGTATCCGACGGGTCAGAAGGTGATTGCCTACACACCTGAGAATGTAGCTGTAGCGATTGTCAAAATCTCTGCCTCGATTGCAGAGATTAATTTTCAGGGGCATGAGGTTACAGCGGTCGAAATGGAACTCGTGCGTAAATTGAATGAAGAAGAGTCCAAAGTGCAGACTGCACTAGCAGATGAAATGTTTTTTGGAGCGCAGGGATGATTGTCCGTTTTGGATATGTAGCGATGTCCACCGTTATCAAAGACTGCTCACCATCCAAGACTATGACGATGGCCTCCTTCAAGAAGCTGGATGACCGTGAAGCGGCACTTCGGCGCTTGGAGAACCTCGCTCGGATGAATCTGCACAATACGCTGCGACTAATGAAGCATAATGTGGGTTCGGACATCTTTGTGTACCGTCTCACTTCCAAGTTAATTCCTCTGGCGACGCATCCTGATTTACAGGATTGGAATCCGTTTGCTGCGCTCGCAGAGGAATTCGCGGAAGTGGGGCAATATGTGAAAAAACATGGGATGCGGGTGTCCTTTCATCCAGATCACTTTACAGTGCTTAGTACACCCCGTCCTGAGGTGCTTGTAAGTTCAATCCGGGATTTGCAGCACCATACGGACATGCTAAATGCCATGGGACTTCCTGCCATGGCGAAGAATAATATTCATATTGGCGGAGCCTATGGGGACAAGCCGGTGGCAGCCAAGCGGTTCGAGAAGCATTTCTGCGAGCTGCCAGCAGCGCTGCAGGAGCGTATTACGCTGGAGAATGATGATAAGACCTTCACAGCCCCGGAGACACTAGCGGTTTGTCAGAATGTAGGTCTGCCGATGGTGCTGGATATTCACCATCAATGGGTGAATAATGAAGGAGAGCTCCCTTGGGAGCTATGGCCTGACATTCAACAGACATGGCGGAGCGAGCTTTCACTGAAGGATGTTCCAGCGGGAGAGCTTTTGCCGCCTAAGATTCATGTCTCTAGTCCGCGCAGTCCGTCTGACCCACGCAGTCATGCAGACGGCGTAGAACCCGCGCCATTAGTAGCCTTTTTAAAGCGTATTGCCGCAGATACTCCTGCTGTCGATGTTATGATTGAGGCGAAACTAAAAGATGGTGCGTTATTTGGATTGATGGAAGCAATGAAGGAGCTGGCTGATGCCGGTAACGGAATTTCCGTATTAAATGGGGCAAGTGTGAATATCGAACCTTAAACAATGAAAATAAGGCGATAGGTCCCGAATACGGGTCCTATCATGACTTGATATGTAACTTGAAATAGGGTACGTTGAATGAAACTTTATTATGAATAACATTCAAGGGATCATACTACCAATTGGGTATCCCTTATGGCGGAACTTTGAGAACGTTTTGGCGTATTGCACGGTATTGTGAAAAGGATTGCTTTAAATTTCATGCCAATGGCGATTATGTTCAAGGAAGCGGAGTGAAGATATGAGTCCTTTAAAACCAGAGGGTAAGAACGAACGTGAACCCTATGTAGTATCGAGCAAGGGACATACGGCGGTAGCTATTAATGCTGCTGCCAAAGCAGGAGAATGGATAAAGAGCAGACAGGGCCTGGTGAAGGAGCTTAATACGAAGACATCGGCACAAGATCTGGTTACGGAAGTAGATAAAGGCGTTGAACAGATGATCCGCAGGTTGATTCTGACGCATTTTCCAGATCATGCGATCCTCGGTGAAGAAGGTGTATCCCCGGGTGCAGCAGCAGCAACCGCTGCATTGGAAGAAGCTCGTGAGCATGAATATCTGTGGATTGTAGATCCTGTAGATGGTACGACTAATTTTGTACACGGATTTCCTTTTTACTGTGTTTCTATTGCTTTGGTGATTCGTGGAGAATTAACGGTTGGTGTAATTTACGATCCGATTCGTGATGAGATGTTCGTAGCTGAAAAAGGTAAGGGAGCCTATATGCATGGTGTTCCTACGGCAGTTTCTACGGAGAACGTTTTTGGAGACAGCTTGATTGCTATGGGCTTTCCGCCGGACCGTGAATTTGCACAACCTGTGAATATGGCGGGACTGCAGAGCGTTCTTCCACAGATTCGTGGTATTCGTGCAGGAGGTTCGGCTGCTCTACATTTGGCTTATGTAGCAGCGGGTCGAGTAGATGGATACTGGGAAGTAGGCTTAAGCCCTTGGGATTGTGCTGCAGGAGTGCTGCTAGTCCTTGAATCAGGGGGCAGAATCACGGATACGCTTGGTCGTCCATACGATATTGGCACTCGTCATTTAGTAGCAAGTAATGGTCATATTCACGAATATTTGGTTTCGTCACTGAAGAATGCTGAAGCAACAGGATATAAGCTTTAGGGAGGACGATGCATCATGAGCGAGAAGGATGATCTGGAACGCAAGCTAAGTGAAATGTTGGTAGATGGTGAGATGGAACAGGGTGACCGTACTGCTAAAGAAATCCGTGAAATCTCTCCGAAGTATGAAATTCGTATCCAGACCACAATGGATCCTATTGTGGAGGAGACGCTTCGTTATCGTAAGATTGGACATGAACTGGACGATCGTTATGATAAATATTTGGAGCGCGCCGGGAAGAATCTGAATTCACAAGAGAATTCAGATAAAGAATAATACATTGGTTTCCAGTTGTGAATAGAATAGTGATTTGCAGGGCGGTTTCCCGAATATGGGAGGCCGCTCTTTTGCGTTGCTATCAGGGATGGTAGAATGAGAATTAGAACATTTTGGGAGGGATACGATGCTAAGCAAGTGGAGAAGAATTTTAGCAGCTGGCACAAGCGGTATGCTTTTGTTATCTGTGCTAATTGGTGTAGGTGCCGGATCGGCAAATGCGGCTGACACGTCTGCAACACAAAACGCAAGTCAGGATGTCTTTCGCATCGTAGCTCTTGGCGATTCGATTACTGCCGGATACGAGCCGGGAATGACGGATGTGAATACTAAGCCTTACGGCTATGCGGAGCGGCTACTGGAGCAGGGGTGGTATCATGGCAGAAGCGAGCTTACCAATTATGGTATTCTTGGACTGACCACTGCTGGACTACTTAATTACACAGGAGCCATCAAGGACGGCTCAGCGATTACCGCTGAAGGTATTCAGTCAGGTCTGCCAGATCCACGGATAGACCAGTTCGCTAAGTTAACCCCGCAGATCGCATCAGAGCTCAAGGAAGCCGATCTGATTACGATTACAATTGGGGGGAATGATGTAAGCCGTCTTTTCTTACAGGTTAAGGAACTGACAGATACAGATTTCGAATCTCAGCTGGAGCAGAAGCTAGCGGATTATAATACGAATGTGAAGGCGACTCTTGAGAATATTCGTGCGATAAATCCTCAAGCAACAATTATACTGGCTGACCAATATCAGCCTGCTCCTAAGATTGCTCTTGGTGCAATGTACACCAAATTGATGACCGCAGCAGCCCAATTTACGGATTCGGCAGATCGTGTGGCCGCAAGCGTAAATCAACCAGGAGCAAAGGTATTAGTAGCTCATGTGGCGGCAAAGTTTGCCGGCTCAGAAGGCTCACTCACACATATTATTGGGGCAGGACAAGCGGATTTTCACCCTACGCAGCTCGGATACGAGACCATTGCAAAAGTATTTGCTGAATTACAATGGGGGGAATACCGCATTCCTACTGTAGCAGCAATGGCTACGGATACTGTACCGATGTCGATTGTAGTAAAGGGTGTAGAGTTAAATACACCGAATAAACCTATCCTTAAGAATGGTCAGAACTTCTTGGCGCTTAAAGATATTCTGAATGCCGTAGGCGCTAACGGAAAGTGGGATAATAAGACCTCTAGCGCAACTATCGAATATGGTGGACGGACTGTCGTAATCACGATTGGCAGTAAATTCATTAAGGTGAATGGACAGAATGTAGCCATTGATACCCCTGCTTTTCTGCAAAAGGTAGGCAAAGAAGATAAAACTTATCTTCCCCTTGCCGCATTGGCGACCGGACTTGGATTCGATGTGAATTATAGTAGCAAACTGCGAACTGCTTTCATTAATCCATAAATCTGCATACTATATTATAAGTACTTAAATTAAGCCCGTAAGGCAAAGGTGGATGGAATATTGTCTAGTTCAAAATTCAGTGCTGAATATATCATCACTATGGATGATATTGTACGGGAAGGTCATCCCGTACTTCGTACCGTAGCTGGGCCAGTGGAGCTTCCTTTGCAGGAGGAGGATCGTGAGACTCTGCAGTGTATGCTTCAGTTTCTAAAGAACAGTCAGGACCCGGAAATTTCCGAAGAATACAATTTACGCTCTGGTGTAGGCCTGTCGGCGAATCAAATCGGACTTACGAAGCGTATGTTCGTGATGTATTCTACGGACGAGAGAGGAAAGATCGTAGAGCATGCTTGGGTTAACCCTAAAATCATCAGTCACTCACTAACCATGGTGTACTTACCGGAGAGTGAGGGATGTCTGTCCGTTGATCGACCAGTGCATGGATTTGTACCGAGATACGAATCTGTGAAGGTTAAGGGATATAATCTTGAGGGTAAAGAAGTGGTCCTTAAATTTAAGGGCTACCAAGCCATCATCATCCAGCATGAGATTGATCATCTCGATGGGATCATGTTCTATGATCGAATTAACAAGGAGAATCCATTCAAGCTTCCTCAGGGAGTGGAGATCCGTAACTTGTACGAGTAAGTAGGAGAATAATTTTGATTTAAAAAAGTGTGCGGTCTTACGGCTTATAGCTGAGGAACGCACGCTTTTTTGTCATCTGCAGGATTGTATGATTTCAATTATTTTACAAATTAATCCACGGAAGGTAACATTATAGCGAATAGATAAGAATTAAATTTAAGATCAGAAGGAGGTTATTGAATGGCTTGGGGGAGAATGCCAATAAGAGGCATGGTCAACGAATATAATGATGAGGTTAAAAAGATTGATGAGCAGATTTTGACTCTGATTCAGGAACGTAAAGCTATAACAGGCAAAAAACGGTTTTCCCCAGAGAGTGAGCTTCTTGAGGAGTGGTCAACCAGATTCGAGATGGACACTTCTCAGATTGTACAGTATATACACAGTCTGAATGAGGCTGTACCCAGACGGAAATATTGGGAAGAGCCCGGCTTGCTACTTGGTGTACTTCCAATTGTGAAGCGGATAGTCTTCGAAGATTGCGAATATACACTTACACATGCTATGCAGTATGAAACGCTTAGTATAGTTACTGTGGAGATTAAGTATTTAAAAGAAACGGTGGAGCACATTCATCTTAGAGCCGCTTTAACATTGGAGATTATCAGTGAGGCAGTCTATGAAATCCAGCCGCATGGAGGTCACGGAGGGGGCGCTCATACACAAATGCAGTTTTTGGTCTCACCGCCGCTGCCAACAGATCTGGACACGGTCCAATTTTCCTTAATACCTGGAGTTGACCGAATGTTTGGACCTGCTATGACGGAAATTATATTGGACAAGCAAGTCGATTTCGAATAGTACCTATGCAAAAAACCTACCACCAGAATTTGGTGGTAGGTTTCTGTATGTTTTGTGGCCGTAAATTACTTCTTATTTCTCAGATGCCATAGCGGCGAATGACGCTTCAGCTGCAATCAGTGTAGCATCGATATCCGCATCGGTATGTGCTGTCGTTAGGAACCAAGCTTCATATTTCGAAGGGGCAAGGTTAATCCCACGGTTCAACATGTGACGGAAGAAGCTGGCGAACAATTCGCCATCTGTATCTTGTGCCTCATCGTAATTGGTAACCGGATGCTTACAGAAATGAGTGGAGAATGAACCACGGATGCGGTTGATTGTCAGTGGAATGCCATGACGGTCAGCAGATTCCTGAAGTCCATCGACAAGACGGATCGCAAGCCGCTCCATCTCATCGTATACGCCTTCTGCGCTCAGCACCTCCAGACAGGCGATCCCTGCGGAGATTGAAGCAGGATTACCCGCCATTGTTCCCGCTTGGTATGCCGGTCCTAGCGGTGCTACTTGTTCCATCACATGCTTACGACCGCCGTACGCTCCGATTGGTAGGCCGCCGCCGATGATTTTGCCGAGTGCTGTCAGGTCAGGAGTAATGTCTTCATGGTTATCCAGTCCTGCATAGGTCTGAGTGGAACCATAGTGGAAGCGGAAGGCAGTAATAACTTCGTCATAAATAACGAGTGAGCCGTTATCATGAGCCAGCTTGCAGAGCCCTTCGAGGAATCCAGGCTTCGGCATAACCATACCGAAATTACCGACGATCGGTTCAACCATTACAGCGGCGACATCCTCGCCCCATTTCTCCAGTGCCTCTTGCAGGCTTTCCAGATCATTAAAAGGAACAGTGATTACTTCCTGTGCAATACTGCTTGGAACGCCGGCACTATCTGGAATACCAAGCGTAGAAGGCCCGGATCCTGCTGCAACAAGCACTAGATCAGAGTGGCCGTGATAACAGCCAGCGAATTTTACGATTTTGCTGCGCTTTGTATAAGCACGAGCGACACGAATGGTAGTCATAACCGCTTCTGTGCCGGAATTGACAAACCGGACTTTATCCATAGATGGAATAGCTTCTTTAAGCATTTTAGCAAGCTTAATTTCGAGCTCTGTTGGGGTTCCGTAAAGAACACCATTCTCAGCTGCAGTGGTAATTGCCTTCGTTATATGTGGGTGAGCATGGCCGGTAATGATCGGTCCATAGGCTTGAAGATAGTCGATATATTCATTGCCATCTACATCCCAGAAGTGAGATCCACTGGCACGCTTCATAAATACAGGTGCTCCGCCTCCAACAGCTTTAAAAGAGCGGGAAGGGCTATTTACACCTCCAACGATATGTTGAAGGGCTTCGTGATAAAGTTGCTCAGATGTGGAACGATTCATAATGTGATCATCCTTTCGATTGTTGGTGCTCATGGCAACGGGCGAACAACGGTGTTTCCGCTGTCCGCCCGTATTATACCATTGCCTGTAGTGTCTACTTGTGAACGTTGCTTGTCAGATCTTTATTGGGTTCCGCTAGTGTTACTACTTGAAGTAGTCCCTGGTGAAGTTGAAGGTGTAGGCGTTGGCTCAGGGCCATTTAAGGTATCCTGAACAAATTCCTTTAATTTCTTCTCACTGCGAATGCCTATAACCTGCGATCCGTCACTTGTAGTTTCCTCTTTGAGCAGATCCATTGGCGGAATTTGCTCACTACCGCCCATGGTACTATCATACCCGACGGTTGCAAGCTTCCACATATCATTTACTGTCAAATTGGTTTCGATATAAGGCGTAACTTGAGACAGGATATTCGGTAGCTTGATTATGGATGTGGTCTTGATCAGCTTGTCAGCCACAACCTTGAGAAATGCACGCTGGCGCTCGGTCCGAGTGAAGTCGGAGGTAGCGTCATGTCGGAAACGTACATATTGCAGAGCTTTATTACCGTCGAGATGCTGATATCCTTTTTTAAGATCAATGTCATACTCGGGACCATCTGCAATGGTCTTGTACACCATATCTTTCTCGACTTCATAATCTACACCACCAACGGCATCTACTAGCTTGATGAATCCTTGGAAGTCCGTGTAGACATAATATTGAATCGGGATGCCGAGCAGATCGCTTACAGTCTGCATCGCCGTGTTAGGTCCATAAATGATAGCTGAATTAATACGTTTTTCGCCGTGATCTGGAATCGGAACGTAAGTGTCTCTAAGAATTGAGAATACGCTGATTTTCTTCTTCACGGGATCAAGTGAGGCGACGAGCATTGTATCGGAACGAGGAATTTCCCCCTTCTTGACACCGCGGGCATCCACGCCCATTAGTAGTATATTAACAGGCTCTGTACCTTCCCACTTTGGAGGTTCTGGAGTGTCAACATCAACGGTTTCAGCATTCTTGAATGGTGAATTCTCGGTGTTCGACATGCTGCCAAGCTCATTGACAATGGAAGTGAAGTAATAAATGGTTCCACCGATAATAAGTAGGAGTATAATGGCCAGGGTCCAAAGCAGCGGTTTCTTTTTTGACTTATTAGTCTTTGCGTGCCTTTTCTTTCTAGGTGGCATTTCTCGTTCTTCCTTTCGCATTCACATTCTCTACATTATAATTTCTTTTGGGGATACGCGCAATTCATGCTCGATCCTCCAATATCAAGAAGGAGTGGATATAACTTGAACGTAGTAGCTATTGGACAAAAAGTACCGAATTTCACCCTTCCGTCCTCCAGTGGGCAAGAGGTTAGTTTAAATGAGTACCTGGGCCGAAAGGTCATTTTATATTTTTATCCTAAAAATATGACACCAGCCTGTACGCAGGAGGCCTGCGAATTCCGTGACGCTCATGATCAGATTACTGCGCTTGGTGCGGTTGTTTTAGGCATCAGCCCAGATCCCTTGGCCTCGCATATAAGGTTTACGGAGAAGAATAGTCTACCCTTTCCACTGTTGTCTGATGAGGATCATAAGGTCAGTGAAATGTTCGGTGTATGGCAGCTTAAGAAGCTTTATGGAAGAGAATTCATGGGCATTGTACGTTCTACTTTTTTGATTGATGAGCAGGGGATCTTAGTCGAAGAATGGCGGAAAGTACGAGTGAAAGGGCATGTAGCATCTACCATAGCAGGGATTTCCAAATCATAAAGTTTGTTAATAACTTTTTGTAAAAGTCTGTTACATTTTTAACAGCTTTCATAAGGTGTTGTCATGATATAGTTTCCTCATAATTGCTTCAAATTTGGAGCAAGACGAGGTGGTGTAGTGATAATGCTGCGTATTGGCCTTGATATCGGATCAACTACTGCTAAATTGGTTGTCATAGAACGTAATACTGTTGTTTATCAGGACTATGTTAGACATTATAGCGATATAAAAAAAGCAGCTCTCTCTCTTCTGTCTGATGTACAGATCAGATTTCCAGAGAGAGAAGCAACCCTTACTGTAAGCGGTTCCTCTGGCTTATCTTTATCCAAGCTGGGAGGGGTTCCGTTCGTTCAGGAGGTGATTGCCTGTACGAAGGCGATTGGCGAGCTAATTCCAGAATGTGATACGGCGATTGAACTGGGTGGCGAAGATGCCAAGATCATTTACCTTCGAGGTGGCATTGAGCAGCGTATGAATACGGCTTGCGCGGGTGGGACGGGAGCCTTTATCGATCAGATGGCATCGCTGCTGCAGACCGACCCGGCGGGCTTAAACGCATTGGCGGAAAAGCATGAGCGAATCTATCCCATAGCTTCACGCTGCGGGGTCTTTGCCAAAAGCGATGTACAGCCGCTACTGAACGAAGGGGCTCGTCGAGAGGATGTAGCGGCCTCGATCTTTCAGAGTATCGTCAATCAGACGATCAGTGGCCTCGCCTGCGGACGCCCGATTCGTGGACGGGTGGCTTTCCTTGGCGGCCCGCTAACCTTCTTGCCAGCCCTGCGTCAGCGTTTCGCGGAGACCCTTGAGCTTGCGCAATCGGATATTTTATTCCCTGACCGGTCGCAGTATTTCGTAGCAATTGGCTCTGCTCTTTCCGAAGCGAATCGGACAGCTTTGCCGCTCTCAGGTTGGCTCGCGCGAATAGCTGCCGTGGATTTTTCAGCGGATCGGGCTATGGATGCAGAATTACCGCCGCTTTTTGAGAATCCTGATGAGCTTGCTGCGTTCCGTCTACGCCACGGTAAAGCCTCTGCTGCCAGATCAGACTTGGCGGTGTATCGCGGCCCTTGCTATTTGGGGATCGATGCTGGTTCAACAACAACCAAACTTGTATTGACCGGCTCCGCTGACGAAATTCTATATACCTTTTATGGAAGTAATAAAGGGAACCCCTTGTATTCTGTCAGTGAGGCACTGAAAGAAATGTATCGGGTTCTGCCTAAAGGCTGTTATATTGCAGGCTCTTATGTGACAGGTTACGGAGAGGGTTTAATCAAATCCGCTTTATGGACGGACGGTGGTGAAGTGGAGACGGTTGCTCATTACAAGGCCGCTTCTAAGTTCATGCCGGAGGTAGACTTTATTTTGGATATCGGCGGACAGGACATGAAATGCATCAAGATCCGCGGCGGTGCGATCGACAGTCTGATGCTCAATGAAGCCTGTTCGGCAGGCTGCGGCTCTTTTCTTGAGAGCTTTGCTTCTGCGCTAGGCTTAGGCATCGAGGCGTTCGCCAAGTCAGCTCTGGAAGCGACCAAACCGGTTAATTTGGGTTCGCGCTGTACAGTATTCATGAATTCTAAAGTGAAGCAGGTTCAGAAGGAAGGTGCTTCACTGGCGGATCTTTCGGCAGGTCTTGCCTATTCTGTGATTAAGAATGCATTGCAAAAAGTAATTAAAATTCGCAATCCTGAGGATCTCGGGCGAAATATTATTGTTCAGGGCGGCACCTTCTATAACGAAGCTGTATTGCGTGCTTTTGAGCGCCTAACGGGGAGAACCGTAGTTAGACCGGATATTGCTGGAGTGATGGGTGCGTACGGGTGTGCGCTGATTGCTCGTGAGCAAGCAGGGGCTGACGGAAAAAGTACGTTGCTTGGACCGGAGGAAATTGCCAACTTTAAGTACGAGGTATCTTCAGGCCGTTGTGGCCGCTGTGGGAATAACTGCGCTTTAACGATCAGTCGGTTCCCGGATAAGAGCTTCTACGTTACAGGTAATCGCTGCGAGCGTGGTGCAGGAGGCCGGAAAGAGAAGAATGTACTGCCAAATTTGATGCAATATAAGTATGAGCGCTTTTTCGACTATGAGGCATTACCGGAGGCAGACGCAGCACGGGGCACAGTCGGCATTCCACGTACGATGAATATGTTCGAGAATTACCCGTTCTGGCACACATTTTTCACCAAACTTGGCTATCGGGTGCTTCTCTCTCCTAAATCAAGCAAGAAGCTTTACGAAAGTGGTATGGATACGATTCCTTCAGAATCGATCTGTTATCCAGCAAAGATGGCGCACGGACATGTGCAGAGCTTGATTGGTAAAAATGTAGATTTTATTTTTTATCCTGCGGTGGTGTATGAGAAGAAGGAGGATGAAGCAGCGGATAATCATTTCAATTGTCCGGTGGTCGCCTCTTATCCTGAGGTTATTCGCAACAATATGGATGGGCTTAGGGAGAAGGGAATTACGCTGGTCAGCCCGTTTCTGACCTTTGACGATAGAACTGCACTGACCAAGGGACTCGTGAAGACATTTACTGGGATTCCGAAAGAAGAGATTACGTCTGCTGTACAGGCAGGACTTGCAGAAGCTGATCGCGCTAAAAGTGATGTGCGTACCAAGGGTGAAGAGACACTTGCGTATCTCGCCAGCACTGGGAACAAGGGAATACTTCTCTGTGGTCATCCTTATCATGCGGATCCTGAAATTAATCACGGTATAGCGGATATGATTACCGGTATGGGACTCGCCGTGCTGACAGAAGATTCCGTCTGCCATTTGGACCGAAGTGAAGGGGAAGTGGCGGTTGTTAATCAGTGGACCTATCATGCTCGGATGTACCGCGCAGCCCGGCTTGCAGCAGTCCGAACCGATCTGGAGCTTGTTCAATTGACTTCCTTCGGTTGCGGGATTGATGCGATTACATGTGATGCCGTACAAGATATTATGGAAAGGCATAACAAAGTATATACGCTGATCAAAATCGATGAGATTAGCAACCTTGGCGCAGCTCGCATTCGACTACGTTCACTGCTGGCAGCGATGCGCGAGCGTGAAAAAGGCAAGGTGTTGCCACAGAAGGCACCTAAAGTACAGGCTAATGTAGCCTTTACGAAGGAAATGAAAGAAACGTATACGATCCTTGCGCCGCAAATGTCGCCCATTCATTTTGAATTGTTTGAGCAGGTTTTCCGGGATGCGGGATATCGTCTCAAGATCCTTGAGACTACTGGACCTGAAGAGACAGAAGAAGGTCTAAGATACGTCAACAATGACGCATGTTATCCCGCAATCGTAACAATAGGGCAAATTCTGTCAGCATTGAAGAGCGGGGACTATGATCCAAATCGTACCGCTGTAATCATGTCACAGACGGGCGGAGGCTGCCGCGCGACCAATTATATTTCTTTGCTCCGCAAAGCTTTAAAAGATTCAGACCTTGAACAAATTCCTGTGATTTCACTCAATGCTTCTGGAATGGAGAACCAGCCGGGCTTTCGTATCAGTCTTAAGCTGGCAAATCGGTTGATAGCCGCAGCTTGCTATGGTGATCTTATGATGCGACTGCTAAATCACTTTAGACCGTATGAGGTTGTTCCAGGGAGTGCTGAACGTTTATTCCGCAAGGGGATGGAGCGCTGTAAGGTCAGCTTAGTCACCTTCTCGTTCCGAGAATACAAACGTCTGATTCGTGAAATCGTTGCAGACTTCTGTAAGCTGCCCGTTACAGGTGTTACTAAACCAAGAGTGGGCATTGTTGGTGAAATCCTAATTAAATTTCACCCGGATGCCAACAACCGCATCATTGAGATGATTGAGGCGGAGGGTGGAGAAGCGGTAATGCCGGACTTCTTGGACTTTATCTTTTACTGTGTGTACAATCCGATCTACAAAGCCGAGCAGTTCGGCAAAAGTAAACGGTTGGGATATATTAATCCGATGTTAATTTCCTATCTGGAGATTTATCGTAAGCCGATGAAGCTTGCGCTTGAGGATGCGGGACTGGCTAAAGGACGGGAGAATATTTATGGTCTTGCTGAGAAGGCCAGCAGACTGGTATCTGTAGGAAATCAGATGGGTGAGGGATGGTTCCTGACCGCGGAAATGATGGATTTGATGGATAATGGCGTGAATAATATTGCTTGTATTCAGCCGTTTGCCTGCTTGCCCAACCATATTACCGGGCGCGGGATGATTAAGGGGCTTAAGGAGTTATATCCAGGTGCAAATATCATTGCCATTGATTATGATGCTGGAGTTAGCGTGGTTAACCAAGCGAATCGGATCAAGCTGATGATGTCGATTGCCAGCAGTCAGGAGGGGCAGGCTGTATCGGATTTAGAACAATCACTTAAACCGTTGCAGCAGAACCTGCTTGAAGGTTCATACAGTTTGTCCTGAGTATAAAAAGTCAAGGATATAGACGAACCGTATATAAAAAGCGGACCAAGAATTCACTTGGTCCGCTTTTTTTGTATTTTAACAGCTTGACCTTATCTTTGCGTTCTTTCTGCAAGATAATAATGGGTTTTCAGAAAGTTACAGTAAATAGTTGACTGAAATTTAGTTAAGGCGTAAAATAGTACGCATACGAACTATTTGATACTTTAACTAATTATTTTATGGAGGTGGAGATTTGGAGGACAAGGAGCAACAATTAGATGATATATTCTCCTCTTTTCGCCGCATTAGTCATGCTTTTCAGCAGTTGCTTTGGAAAGATGCCGAAGAGCTGAATATTACGCCTACCCAGTTAATGGTTCTACGCAAAATATCCGAACATCCTGATATTGGAATCACTGATCTTGCGGAGTTATTGCATTTAGGGAATAGCGCAGCAAGCGGAGTTGTGGACCGGATGGTGAAAGCTGAGTTGATTACAAGACATCGTTCCGAGGTGGATCGACGTATATACAAATTGGCGATTACTGAGAAAGGGAATGAGATCAGAGAGAGAAGCAAACAATCACTTAGAAAGTATTTGCTTCCACTGTCAAATGTGCCTGCTGAGGATGCAGGAGAGTTACTTAGGATTCATAGCGAAATCATTCAGATATTAGAGCAAGGGAGAGACAACAAGAATTTATGAGTACTACTACTGCTAACGCTGCAGCAGCAACAAAGCATATTCGTAGAGGCCCAATCATTGCGGCGCTATTAATAGGTGCATTTGTAGCGCTGTTGAACCAAACGCTTCTTAATGTTGCGCTGCCAAGCATAATGGACGATTTAAAAATCGCCACCACTACGGCACAGTGGCTAACAACTGGATTTATGCTCGTAAACGGGGTGCTTATTCCGATCAGTGCATTTCTGGTGGAAAAGTTTACGACCCGCCAATTATTCATTACTGCGATGTCACTTTTTTCTATAGGTACACTTGTGTGCGCTATTGGAACAGGCTTTGAAATGATCATGGTCGGCAGAGTCATTCAGGCTGTTGGTGCCGGGATTTTGATGCCGCTAATGAACATTGTGTTCCTCCGGATCTTCCCGATTGAAGAACGGGGCAAAGCGATGGGCCTGATGGCAGTCGCTATGATTTTTGCACCAGCTGTGGGTCCGACCTTATCGGGCTGGGTAGTTCAGAACTATTCCTGGCGTGTGCTGTTCTTTATTATTCTTCCACTTGCTGTATTATCGACCCTGCTGGGGATGAAGACGATGCAGAACGTAGGAGAAACAACCTCTCCAAAGCTGGATAAGCCGGGTGTCATACTATCTACGCTTGGTTTTGGGGGGTTATTGTACGGCTTTAGTGATGCCGGAACTGACGGTTGGGGAAGCACGACGGTTATTGTCTGCCTCATTTTAGGTGTGGTTGCTTTAGCTTTATTCGTATGGAGAGAGCTTACTACAGATACTCCACTGCTTGAATTCCGGATTTTCAGATACAATATGTATTCACTAACCACATTAATCAATATCATTATTACAATGGCGTTATACGCAGGTATGATTCTGCTGCCGATTTATTTACAGACGATCCGTGGGTTTACGCCGATGGAGTCCGGACTTATGCTGCTGCCGGGGGCTATACTAATGGGAATTATGTCTCCGATCACAGGGATTATATTTGATAAAATAGGTGCGAAATGGCTGTCTGTAATTGGTCTTCTCATCACTGTCGTTACTACTTGGGAATTTAGTAGGCTTACGGACAGTACAACGTATACCCATATGATTATTAATTACACGGTACGGATGTTAGGAATGTCGATGTTATCTATGCCAATTGTAACTGCGGGACTTAACCAGCTTCCACAGCGTTTAAGCTCACATGGTACGGCCATGTCTAATACGTTGCGGACGGTTGGGGGGGCATTAGGGATGGCGTTGTTCGTCAGTCTAATGACTAATAAGACCAAGAGCACAATTACAGATACCCTAATGAGCGGAGCTGTCTCGCAAAGTGATAAGGCTGCGATGCTTAAGCTCACACAAGAGGCAACGATTAGCGGGGTTACACATGCCTTTGCCGTTGCTACATGGATCACTGTGATTGCTTTGGTATTAGCCTTCTTTATCAAGAAGACTTCACCTGAGCCCGACTTCCTGAAGACGGAAGAAGAGAAGATACAGCAGGTAAATCAATAAACACTGAGCCCAAAAGAAAAAGGAGTGTCCATGAACCGTAAAGGTTCCCTTGGATGCTCCTTTTTGTGCTGGTTATTAGTTCGTTGTAGGAGCGCTGGCTGCGCCTCTCCACCGTTTCAGATGAGGCAGCTGTTCGGAGAGTAATTTACGGGCAACAGCCTCGTCCATTCCTTCTTGAACCAAGTAGCCTGTACAAATATCAGACATTTCTTGCAGCGTAACGTCAGGCTGTTTGAATGCGCCATCCTCGTAGCAGTAAACACAATAATCTTCGATTTTTTGACCATCCTTGTTCGTTCCAAGTAAATCCTCCGTAGGCATAGGCATCCCACAGCTTTGACAAAATTTCGGCTCATCTTGCACTTGCCCTGCTTGTTCTTGTTCCATATACAGCACTCCTTTAAAAGTTTGCGAAGCTTATGAGCACTCGCTTTAAGTACATTATAGAACTGTGAATCTGACCACATACCGTCAGGTTTAAAGTAAGGTTGTATATTTTTTGGCAACCCCAAGAGCCAACTCCCCGAGCTTATGACGAATATGCTTCGGCTCTAATACTTCTAAAGACGTTCCGAAGCTGAGCAAGAAGGAATAGAGCCATCCGTCCTCGGGATAATGGATAGTTACGTTATATCCACCGTGTCCGTCCGGCTGAAGCTCTGTGGAGTCAAAGCGATCTTCCGCGAGATGTTTACCTTCAGCTGTAAAATGCAGAAGGATTGGCGACATTGCTGCTGCTGAAGTTACTCTCTGATAGTCAGTGCTCCAGGGTAACTCGCGCATATCCATATCTTTTCTTATGAATTCCCGATTCTCTTTAACAAGCCCCTTCATACGCAGGAGCTTAAATAATCTGAAATCCTGACGTTGCAGGCAATAACCATACAAGTACCACGCTTGTCCTTTTAAGACTAAAGTATAAGGCTCGACAGAACGCTGGCTGGCTTGCCCTTCGGCATTCACATAATCAAAGTCTACCGTCATGTTTTCTTCCAACGCTTCTTTCAGAATCGCAATTTTTTCTTCTAGGACAGACTGAAGTCCCCAAGGAGATAAATCGATGATAAGCTGGGTCGTCTTACTTCGGAAAGCGGCGGACTGTGAGGGCGGGATTACACTACTGATCTTCTCCATGAGCAGAGTATGTTCAGTTCCGCCATAAGAGGAGACGCTTTGCAGCGCCGTGAAAATATCAGCCAGCTCGCGGTCAGTCAATACATTGCGGTCTAACCGGTAGCCTTCCATAAGACCAATGCCACCACCTGCTCCCTGATAGGTAACGATAGGGATTCCAGCTCCATTAATACTTTCAATATCACGGTAAATGGTGCGCACGGACACTTCGAACATGTCGGCGAGCTCTTTTGCCTGAATAAGACGTCGGTTCATAAGCAGAATGACGATAGAGAGCAATCGATCGATTTTCAAAAGGTAGAGCCCTCCTTTTCGGATAATTTCGTTATGTAATGATGTACTACATCTTAGCAAATCCTTGGGAATAAAGCATTGTCATAATATAATAATTCGATTATCATCTAATTAGATATTTATTTAAATAGATAAAGTGAGGTTTACAATGATGGGTAACCAATCAGCTATTGCGATTTTCAAAGGTCAGAAGGGATATTCGCGTCTATTCACAGCCGGATTAATCAATGGAATCGGTGATCGTTTTACTAGTGTTGCCGTGCTGGCGTTGGTTCTGCAGTTAACGGGATCAGGGATGGCGGTGGGAATATCGCTAGGTGTGCGGCTGCTTCCTTATTTGTTTCTGGCACCGCTTGGGGGTGTACTTGGCAGTAAATTTCCTCGTCAATACATCATGATCACTACAGACATATTAAGGGTTCCTGTTGCACTAGCTTTTTTGTGGGTGGATGGAGTGGATAAGCTATGGCTGCTATATTCGGCGAATTTTTTACTGGCGGCGGGAGAGGCGATCTACAGTCCTGTTCGTAAATCTACAATCCCTTTGATGGTGACCAAAGATTCTCTGCTGACGGTTAACGGACTGGAGCAGCTTATGAGCGGCTGTGTACTTATTTTGGGTGCATTTAGTGGGGGTGTGGTTTCGATGTGGTTCGGGCCAGAGGCAGCATTCGTGATGAATGCTTTATCTTTTCTGGTCGCAGCGATCTTAATTTACGGCATCCATTTTCCGCAGAATACTAGTAGGGGAAATGATGATAAGAAAGAGCTAGATTATCCTAATGGATTTATAGCTAAAGCGGAGCGCTCGCAGAAGATAAGTCGAATGCGTGCGCTCGGGATTATAATCGGTGGGAGTATCACGTTACAGGTTATTTTCGGGTATGAGTTGCTTGTTCCGATGCTGAATGGCCTAGATAATGTGCTGATTAGTATATATGCAGTTCAGGAATTTCAAACCGGAGATATGGGTGTGGGGGCTTTTTATGCGGCGCTGGGTATCGGGCTTAGTCTCAGTTTTTTTGCCGGACGATATGTAAAAAGAGGGCTGCTGATTGTTGCGATTGGCGGGCTCATGATTGAAGGATTACTGCTGATGAGCATCAGTAGTAGCAATCATTTTATGATCGCGTTTATGTTATATATCCTGTTATCTTTTGCCGGAGGGACGGGGAATGCCTGCCTGGATACACTGGTTATGCGAGAAACGCCGTCTACTATGCAGCCTATAATGTTTGGACTGCTGTCAGCAGTAGGAAATACACTGATTGGATTATCTATGCTGCTCGCAGGGTGGTTATTAGAATGGGTAGAACCTCGGACGCTGGGCTTTGCTGGGGGAGCAGGGTTTTCTGGAATTGCTATATTGCTGGCAGGGTACGCATGGATACGCAGTAAAAAGAGCGGTGAATTCACCGCTCCTTGGAAGGTTTTTTAATCTGAGCTTGAATCCTAGTGGCAGCTTTGCTAGGGAAGAGGCGGGCATGAATGCTTTTACGGTAGCGATAAATAATCACAAGAGCTGCTATTATTGCACCACCAGATATAATCCAAAGCGCATAGGTCTCGAACAAATGGAAGATGCCCATCCACTGTGGACCAAACACCTTTCCGATGCTAAGGAATATCAATACCCAGAATACGGCTCCACTATAAGCATATAGGGCGAATTTACGGAAGGGAAGCGCGATAATACCAGCAAAGTAGCCGGTAAAGTGACGTACGCCTGGAATGAAATAACCGATAAAAATAAGAAAGCTGCCGTATCTCTCAAACCATTTCTGTGTTTTCTCTAGCTTAGTAGGGGAGAATAGAAACCATTTTCCATATCGCTGGATAAAGGGCATACCGGCTTTTAATCCGACAAAATAGGTAAGGGTCATCCCAACAGTAGTGCCTGCAAAAGCAACGACAATTAGCGTAAAGAAATCAAGCCTTCCGGTATAGGAAAGGAAACCGGCAAACGCCATAGTGGTTTCTCCTGGAAAGGGTAAGGCAACGAATTCGAGAAATAATCCAAAGAATAATACGCTATATCCATATTTGGTGAATAATTCTTGTATAAAGCTCAGCATTTCCATTAGATTGTCACTCTCCAAGAGGCAGTTGCCTTATTCTATTTTACAGCTTGTCTTCATACAATCTACCAAATGGCTTTTTAGCCAATAGAATGCTGGAGGTAGAGAAGATGAAAGGTAATAAAAGCACACACAGCCGCCGAAAGTTGAAAAGCGGATTGCTCGTTATGGTTGTAATATTCATCGTAATGCTTGGATGGAGCATAGGAAAAAACTTGAATCCATGGGAGCTCCGATCCTTGCAGCCCGCTAGCGCAGAGTCTATATCTGTTAAGAATAAGCTTACCGCAGCGGCGATGCAAGAACTGCCCTCGGCAACAGAACCACTCGCTTCTGCATCTCCGAAAGTTGATTCCTCTTCAAGTGCAGCTCTTACTGTGACTCCAAGCCCGCAACCAAGTGGGGTAGTGAAAATATCCAAAGCTTCAACGACGAATTCTGCAATGACGGCTGTGAAAAAAGCTGAAAAGATGGTCTATATTACATTTGACGACGGACCTAGCGAGAACACCTTCAATGTTCTTGAAATTTTACGACAGGAAGATGTGAAGGCAACCTTTTTCGTGCTTGGTAATCAAGCGAAAAGTCATCCAGAACTTATCGATTCCATATGGGAACAAGGTCATGCTATTGGCAATCATACCTATAATCATAATTACCATGATTTATATAGTGGATTCACTGAATTTTGGAGTCAAATTAAACAGACTGAACAAATTGTTCAGGGGATTACAGGGGTTCGTCCGCAGCTCATTCGCGCCCCAGGAGGAACCTATGATCATTTTGATCATACCTACTTCAATTTATTGAAGCAAGCAGGTTATAGGGTGATGGATTGGACGGTGGATAGCGGCGATTCTAAACGAAAAGGTGTACCAGCCTCAGAAATTTTGAAGGAATCAACAATGGATATGAAGTCTTCGCAAGTTATTCTGCTGCTGCATGATGGGGGCGGTCACCAAGAGAGCGTCAAGGCGCTGCCTGACATTATTGCACGTTATAAAGCGGCTGGATACGGCTTTGGCCTGTTGGATGATACGGTGGAGCCCGTACAATTCAGAGTCTCTTCAAAGGCCAGTAATTTGGGGAGATCAAAGCCCTCAGAAGCTTGGATCGCATCAAACATCACGCCGAATGCAGAGCTGTTTTCACCGGGAAAGCCACTGGTTCTGGAGGTTGGAAAGCTGGAGACGAAGCTGAAACAAGGAGAATATTCCGTGCGAAATGGACAGTATGAGGTTCCGCTTCGTGCTGTAATTGAGCGGCTTGGAGGAAAAGTTACCTGGGATGGGAACAGTCGAAGTGGAGAAATAGATTGGAACGGGAAAGAGATCATTGCCGATGTGAAGAACAAGCAGTTGATTCTAAACCTTCCAGATAACGTACAACAGACCATTAACGCGAGGGTGGAAATGATTGGTGGATCGATCTGGGTATCGCTACGAGACCTGCTGGAGATAGCAGGTCAACCTCCGATTAATATAAGTGTGACTGAATTGGAACGCCGAGTAAAAACACTCTGAAAGAAGCGTGGAGGCTGTCTAGTAAAAAGAAAAAACCAATGTCTGGGCACCCTTTTTCATGGGAAGAATAGATAGTAATAAGTTCCTGATCTGGGAACAAGTCTATGACCAAAGGATGGGTGTTCCATTGTCCTCTTCATCATTAATTGATCAACAGAAGAAAGATGCCGGAAGTGTCAAAAGCTTCTCTTATCCCCGTAGCCGTAGTGCTTTGGTTGAATGGTTAAGGATGCTAACTGTGGCTGGAATTATAGGTGCTTTATATGCTTGGCGCGGAGGATCGTCCTTGCTGTTTCTCCTGATTGTTATTGGAGTTATTATGCTGGGTGGACTTATGCTTCAGCTCTCCGGTCCGCGGGCTATAAAGATAATTCGTACGATTGCTCCTGCAAGGCCGATGGCCGGAAATACACTTCAAGTGAAAGTGGAGCTGAGTTTTTCTTCTCGTTTGCCTCTTCCTTGGATGACTATAGCTGATTATTGGGGCGACAGCCATCATCAAAAGCTGCTATTTCCTGGATTCAAACGTTCTTTTGTATACACATACACCATTGAAAATATATCCCGCGGTAATCATCATTTGCTGGGCTGTAGAATAACTTGGGGGGACTTCCCAGGTTGGTTCACGGGGAGATCTGAACCGGGTGGGGGACAGAGCTTTAAGGTGCTGCCAGCTCCTTTATCCTTTGGTGGAACTGTGCCGGATAGCGGTTTTATGACAGGAGATACCATGTATTCCAGACGTGGAAGAAGCATCAGTGATGAGGCTTTGGAATCAAGAGATTATGAGCCCGGAGATCCGCTTAGCCGAATTCATTGGAAGAATAGCGCACGATTGGGAGCGCTGCAGAGCAAAGTTCCGGAGCGGGAAAAGGCAAAAATGACCTGTATCGTGTTGGCCAATGACCCGCTCAGCTATGAGGTTCCTACAGAGGCTCTTAAACCCCGTGGAAGCCGAGATGAATCGCCTCCGGCATTTGAGAAAGCGGTGTCTACAGCGATGGGGCTGATGCTCTCCGCTGAGCGTTCGGGCGCTTATGTTCAGTTGTTCAGCGGCGGTTGGCCGGAAGGTATGGCTAGGCATGAGGGACTGGGTAAAATCCCAGGGAGAGTGCTGGATGTTCTGACTGAAATTACTTCAGATGGAACTAGAAACCTGTCGAAGTTATTAGAGGATGCTTCCAAAGGTTGGATTCCGGGGATGAGTGTAGCCATCATTACAGGACGATTAGAAGAAGAATCGGCCAAGGTGATTGCCAAGTTCTTGATGCAGGGTGTGAAGGTTGAACTTTATTATGCCTGGGACCAGTCGGCACCGATGAATGGAGAAGCTAAAGGAGTGGAGATTAGACAGTCTGTGAGGGGGACTGTCGGGGATAGTTTGGCTCGGCTCGGAGCACGAATGTTTTGTCTGGATGATGCTATGCCAGCATTCAGGTTCAGGGAGGTAGAGTTCCATGAATCATCCGGAAAACCAACGCTACGGTAACGGAATACCAGGTGATACGGAACTGTCTATAAATAGCTTTCATTTCAATGTGGGGCAAATGGAGAACAGTTATGCCGGTAAGCAGAGAAAGGTACCTCTGTACTATCGTTTGCTGTTCTCTTTGGCTATTATGGGGCTATTTATTGAATGGTTACTCCCTTTATATAGGTCTGCTTTATTAGAAGATACCTCGAAGATGCTGCAAGTTCTAATGGTATTAGCGGCAGTACTGCTGCTATGGGGAATACTTCAGATTCCTGGGTGGCTACTGCTTAGTATCCAATTTCTTATCATTGCTTCAGCGTGGCTTTACTTATGCAGTGGAGGCGAAGGCATAGGATGGCTAGGGATTTATGCGGACGAAATTCCGAATGATCTCATGCTGCTTCTCTCTGGACATGTCTCTCAGCTAAGTGAAATTAGCAGGCTTTTAATATTGATTGTAGGTTGGGGGCTTTTGGTATCCTCAGTACAGCAGCTTGCACTCTTCCGAGGGAGTACGGCACTATTCACAGCGGTTACAATTATTTACTTGCTGGTCTTGGATATCGGCTTTGATGTGAATACCACGATGGATATTGTGATCTCGATGGGTTTAATTTTTTGGATGCATGCGATGAGTGGTTTGCTGCGTCTTCGAGAGCGTGAGGGGCCAACTTCATTGCCTTATGCACGTTGGGGAGCACTGACTTTGGCGGC
Source organism: Paenibacillus sp. RS8 (assembly GCF_041956825.1). NCBI lineage: Bacteria > Bacillati > Bacillota > Bacilli > Caryophanales > Paenibacillaceae > Paenibacillus > Paenibacillus sp. RS8. The sequence goes on from NZ_CP168131.1 coordinate 2,271,789, forward strand.
AGCAATCGTCGTGATGACAACAGCATGGTTCGGTGGGCAATTATTGGGGGCGAGACCAACCAGCGAGCTTACGCTGCAATCGACATTTCAGAAGCTGCAGAATTGGGCTTCAGGGCATTTGCCAGAGGATAAGGCGTCTAATTCTTCAGGAACCACAGGGTATAGTACGAATGACGGTGAACTCGGGGCCCCGTTATCCCGCAGTACTGAACCTGTCTTTACGGCTATTACTAGCGAGCGTACTTACTGGAGAGGTGAAAGTATTGCTTACTATGATGGTCGCCGATGGATTAGGGGAGGCGAAGAGTTTATGCCGCTTAATCTGTCCGGCATTTCAAAGAAGCATTCATCGGAGCTAAGCATCGAAAAGAGGAAACGAACACTTCAACAGCGGATACAATTTGCCACCCCTTCTTCAGGAGGAATTCCTTTATTCAATGCGGGGATAATAACAGATGTTGAGTCGGTTGGACTCTTGGGCGGCAGTAAACTGGGATATATTCTGTCTAATATGGACAGAGATAGTTTTCGTCTGCCTGATTCGATAGGCTCTGCACGAATCACAGAATATACAGTGGAATCCTTACTTCCTGAGAGTGATCCGGTGCTGCTTCGTAGTTTAAGCAGTGACGATCCACAGGAAATCAAGGGCAAGTATTTGCAATTGCCAGATTTGTTACCCGTACGCGTTAGAGATCTGGCGGAGAAGCTTACAGATTCATCAGGTAACCGCTATGACTCCGTAACGGCCATTAAGGATTACTTACAACATGGATATTCCTATACGTTGAATACAACGGTTCCACCATCCGGATCTGATTTTGTCGATCAATTTTTATTTGAGACGAAACAAGGCTACTGTGTACATTTTGCAACAACAATGACCGTTTTGCTGCGCAGTGCTGGAATTCCTGCTCGTTATGTCCAAGGCTATGGACCAGGTACCTTGCAGGACGACACCATGCCGGCGAAGTATTTGGTCACCCAGGGCGATGCCCATGCTTGGGTGGAGGTCTATTTCGCCGGCGCCGGTTGGGTCCCGTTCGACCCAACGCCTGGCCCTGCACTTGCCGCCGGCTTTGCCGCGCCGGCGCTGCCTGCGGCAGCCTCGCTCGCGCCGCAAGTTGCGCGAAGCACGGGCCTGCCCGCCCTGCCGCTGGCGGGCGGGAACTCTCCAGCGCCGCTCGCTGCTGCGGCGCTGCTTCCCGTCGCCGCCGCTTGGCGCTGGCGGCGTAGCCTGGCTCTGCTGCTGGCAGCGCGCAGCGCCAGCAGCATGAGCCGCGAGAGGCAGCTGCGCGCTGCCTCTCTAGCTTGGCACGGGCTGGCGGAGCGGTTTGGACCGCCGCCGCCCGGTGTTACTGGCAGGGAGTATGTGGACTCCCTGCAGATTTACGATGCCGGACTAAGCGAAGCCGTCCGGCAGTTCGTACGCCAGTGGGAGACCCTGGCGTACGCGCCCGCGCCTTCAGCGTTCGTCGCGGCCTATCCCGCGAACGAAATCTCTACAATCTCTGCAATGTCTCCAATGCCTGCAGTCTCTGTAACTTCTGCGGCTCCAGCATCTTCCGCAGAGAACAGCGGGTGTACTCCTGATGCATCCGCATTTATACGCGAATGCCTGATCATCACCTTTCGGTTAACTTAATCGTTCAAAACAGTTGGCGCTGCTATACAATTCCTTCCATGGAAAGGAATGTTCTTCATGAAGTTTAGCTTGCTCCTATTATGAGAAGTGTGTTCTCCTTTCCTTGACGATGAGAATTAACCATGAGTATAATGAATCCAATAATCAAGGGAGGCTCGTAATGAATAAGCCAAATGAAATTATCGTCGTTCTCGATTTCGGGGGACAATACAACCAACTTATCGCGCGCAGAATTCGGGATCTAGGAGTATACAGCGAACTTTTGCCGTACAATACGCCAGTAGACAAGATCAAAGCACTTGCACCTAAAGGGATTGTCTTCTCTGGCGGTCCTAGCAGTGTATATGCTGAAGATGCTCCACATGTGGACCCAGCAATCTATGATTTAGGAGTACCAATTTTCGGTATTTGCTATGGTATGCAACTAATGGCTCACCAGCTTGACGGTAAAGTGGAACGCTCCGCTAAACGTGAATATGGTAAAGCTGACATTGACTTTGAAGAAGGTACTGCATTAGTGGCTGGGCTAGAGAGCCGCCAAACGGTATGGATGAGCCATGGTGACCATGTGGTTGAACTTCCAACAGGATTCAAGCTGGATGCAGGAACTGAAAGTGCTCCAATCGCGGCAATGAGTAATGATGAACGTAAATTGTTCGCCGTTCAATTCCATCCAGAAGTTCGCCACTCAGTTCATGGTAATGAGATGATTTCGAACTTCTTGTATCAAATTTGCGGTTGCGACGGCAAATGGACAATGGAATCGTTTATTGACGAAGCCATCCAAGATATCCGTAACCAAGTTGGAGACAAGAAAGTACTCTGCGCACTTAGCGGTGGCGTAGATTCTTCCGTAGTTGCAATGCTTATTCATCGTGCGATCGGTGACCAATTGACTTGTATGTTTATTGATCATGGTCTTTTGCGTAAAGGTGAAGCCGAAAGCGTTATGGAGACCTTCGTAGGCAAATTCGATATTCATGTCGTGAAAATCGATGCACGCGAACGCTTCATGAGCAAGCTTGCAGGTGTTGAAGATCCTGAACAAAAACGTAAAATCATCGGTAATGAGTTTATCTACTGCTTCGACGAAGAGTCTGCTAAGCTCGGAGATTTCGCATTCCTTGCACAAGGTACACTGTATACAGATATCGTTGAGAGCGGAACAGCTACGGCACAAACGATTAAATCCCACCACAATGTGGGCGGTTTGCCGGAAGACATGAAATTCAGCTTGATCGAGCCACTAAATACCTTGTTTAAGGATGAGGTTCGTAAACTAGGTGAAGAACTGGGAATGCCACGTGCTATCGTTTGGCGCCAACCTTTCCCTGGTCCAGGTCTTGCAATTCGTGTCTTGGGTGAAGTAACAGAGGACAAGCTTACTATCGTTCGCGACTCTGACTACATTCTGCAAGAGGAAATTGCTAAAGCGGGATTAGACCGTGAAATTTGGCAATACTTCACTGCCCTGCCTAACATGAAGAGCGTGGGTGTTATGGGGGATGCTCGTACTTATTCCTATACAGTAGGCGTGCGTGCAGTAACTTCCATCGATGGTATGACTGCTGACTGGGCACGTATTCCTTGGGATATTCTTGAGAAAATCTCCGTACGTATCGTCAACGAAGTGGAGAACGTAAACCGCGTAGTGTATGACATTACTTCGAAACCACCTGCAACAATCGAGTGGGAATAGGACCGGTTCAACCATAGATTTCAGAAAAGCTCTCTTTTATTTGCGTTATTTAGCAAATAAAGGAGAGCTTTTTTTATTTATCAAGTAAAAGGTTGTTCTGGTGGCTCCATTTTTCACAAATCTGTAATGAATACGTTTTATTGAAAGGGCTTGCATCAGTCGAAAAGTTATGATAAATTGAACTTGTCTAAAAAATAGACAAGGCAAAAAAACGTATATTTTTCTACTAAAGGAGCAAATGATAATGATGACTACTACCAAAGAGACACCTCATATTAAACCGAACGGAGTAGAAATTGCTGAATCGATTCTGTTACCTGGAGACCCTTTAAGAGCTAAGTTTATTGCAGAAACCTTTTTAGAAGATTACCAGTGCTTTAACGAAGTAAGAGGAATGTTAGGATATACCGGTACTTACAAAGGCAAGAAGATCTCTGTAATGGGTACAGGAATGGGTCCAGCGAGCATGGGGATTTATTCTTGGGAATTAATTAATGTATTTGGAGTTAAGAATTTAATCAGAATCGGTACCTGTGGTGCAATGCAAGAAAACATTGAGCTATACGATGTTATTTTCGGTATGGGAGCTGCAACGGACTCCAATTACGGCCATCAATTTAATTTACCTGGACAATATCCGCTAACGGCTTCTTTTGAACTCTTGGAGAAAGCTAAGAAAATTGCAGATGATAAAGGCCAAAAAGTTCATATTGGTAATATTTTATCCAGTGAAATATTTTATAATGCGGATCAGACAGCTAATAAAAAGTGGCAAGATGTAGGGGTTTTGGGCGTTGAAATGGAATCTGTAGCCCTCTATTGGAACGCTATCCAAGCACGTGTAAATGCGCTATGCATTCTAACAGTGAGTGATCATCTTATTACGGGAGCAAAGACCACTCCGGAGGAACGTCAAACTGCCTTTACTAAAATGATGGAGATCGCATTAGAATTAGCGTAAATGACCTCCTTCTATGTGAAAGTAAAGGACAGAAAAGCTTCCTTCACTCACCATAGTTGTGAAGTGAAGGAAGCTTTCCATAGCTACGCAGATTGCAACTAATGTAAACGATATCATTCAACCTTTTTTTTTACAGCATGAGATATTGGAGGTATATTATGAATCATTCAGTGGGAAATAAACCGATCGTTAATTTAAGTAAAGTTGTTCCGGTTATATTGCTTTTAATGATTTTTTCAATTGTAATCGATAACTCTTTTAAGATCATCTCTCCAGATTTGGTAGAATATTTTGGGGTTTCAGCAAGTACGGTAAGCTGGCAAGTAACGCTTGCGGGCTTAGTGATTGGAATTGGTGCAGTTGTTTATTCATCTTTATCAGACTCAATCAGTATACGTAATTTATTAACGGTGGGTATTTTATTAATCTGTGTAGGATCTTTACTTGGTTATATTACACATACGAATTATTGGTTAATCGTTTTTTCGAGAATTATCCAAGCTGCCGGTTTAGGGGCAACGGAAACTCTGTATTTAGTATTCATTACTAAGTATGCAACCGAAGCAGAGCAGAAAAAGTATATGGGATTTAGTACAAGTAGCTTTCAGATCGCAACAGTTATTGGAACATTGACGGGTGGGTTTGTTGCTACTTATCTAGCCTGGCAGAACTTGTTTCTGATTCCTCTACTAAGTCTGTTGCTGTTACCGTTTATTCTTAAATATTTGCCCAAAGAAGAAACCAAGAAAAATAACGTAGATTTTCTAGGGCTCATCATCATCGCAGTGATAGCCACTTCAATCATGCTGTATATGTCTTCTTTCAATTGGATACTTTTTATACTCTTCGTGGTATCGGTCATTGTATTCTTACTCTACATCAGTAAAAATAAGAATGCTTTTATTACGATTGATTTCTTTAAAAACAAACAATTTCTATTTGCGTTAATGGTGGCCTTTATTCTTAACTCTCTATACGCTGCCTATGCACTGAACACATTGTCGTTCTTGTTAACCTCTGTCTATGATATCCATTTGGATACGGTTTCCTTACTGTTCATACCAGCATGTTTACTAGCGGCGGGTGTCGGGGCTTTATCAGGTAAAATAGGAAAAACGTTGAATTCTAAGCAATGTGTCTACTTAGCCATTAGTTTGATTATTGTCAGCTTATTACTAGGTGTCTTCTTTATCGAATTGTCCATTGCTGTATTTGTTGTATCTCTTATTATATTTTCTTGCAGCTTTGCACTTCTATATGCACCGCTTATCGATATTAGTCTTAGAGATGTGCCAACTGAAAAGTCGGGGACTGCATTAGGATTTTATAATCTATGTATCAATATCGCGATGTCCGTGGGATTCACTTATTCAGCCTTATTAATCGACAAGAAGGATTTGCAATTCGGATTTTTACGTTTTGTAACAGAAGAACCAACAGCATTGAATTATAGTAGTATCGTCGTCATTCTTGCAGCCATTGCAGGAATAGCAATCATTTTATTTGGGATTTTATTGGGTCGGAAATCAAAGGGGCATACTCAAATTACTAGATAAGGGATGAGAGTAGAATGAAGAAATTTAAACGTGTACATTTGATCGTCATGGATTCAGTAGGTATTGGAGAAGGAAAAGATGCGGATCAATTTAACGATGCTGGTTCCCATACTCTATTACACATTGCAGAACATATGAATGGATTAAATCTACCTAACCTAGCCAAATTGGGACTGTCCAATATTGAAGAAATCCTGGGTGTTCCGAAAGCAGAGAAACCACTTGCTTATTATACTAAATTACAAGAAAAGTCTGTCGGGAAAGATACAATGACAGGGCATTGGGAGATCATGGGTTTAAATATTGATCAACCCTTTAATGTGTATCCAAATGGATTCCCTGATGAACTGATTAAACAGATCGAGGATATAACTGGTCGAAAAGTAGTAGCGAATAAGCCTGCAAGTGGAACGGCTATTCTTGATGAATATGGCGAGCATCAAATGAAAACAGGGGATCTGATCGTTTATACCTCTGCTGACCCGGTTTTACAAATTGCTGCTCATGAAGAAATCATCCCATTAGAAGAGTTATATGATATCTGTGAAAAGGTTCGGGAAATCACGAAAGACCCTGCCTATTTAATTGGTCGTATTATCGCGAGACCTTATGTAGGTGAGCCTGGGAACTTTACGAGAACCTCCAATCGTCATGACTACGCCTTAAAACCATTTCAGAAAACCGTCATGAATAGCTTGCAAGACGGAGGCTATGATGTCATCGCTATTGGTAAAATCAATGATATTTTCGATGGTGAGGGAGTTACAGAATCCATTCGTACGAAAGATAATATGGATGGTATGGATAAACTGCTTGATGTCATTAAAAAAGATTTTACTGGAATGAGCTTCTTAAATTTAGTTGATTTCGATGCTTTATACGGTCATCGTCGTGACCCAGAAGGGTATGGAAGAGCATTAGAGGAATTCGATAAGCGACTAGACGAAGTACTAGATTCCATCCGTGAAGATGATTTGCTAATTATTACGGCTGATCATGGGAATGATCCAACCTTCCCTGGAACAGACCATACGCGTGAATTTATTCCTGTGCTAGTCTATTCCAAGCAGTTAAGCGACAGCGGTGCGCTACCTGAGCATGATACATTTGCTGATATTGGTGCGACGATAGCAGATAATTTTGATGTTCATATGCCAGACCACGGTGAGTCTTTCTTGCAATTTCTTAACTAATTGATATCACAGATAAACCTCCAAGAATCTTTTTTGGAGGTTTATACGTTGTTAATGAAGTAGAAGAGGGCATTCCTTGTCGCCTGAAAAATGATGTGTCATAATGAGGAGAAAAGGACACCTGATGAATGAATACACACAAACTAGATAAGTTGAAACGGCCGCTTTATATCAATGTATATGATGAGCTTCTTCTTCAAATTTCGAAAGGAGAATACCTCGCAGGCAGCCAGCTTCCTTCAGAACCTGATTTAGCAAGAAAACTAGGGGTTAGTCGTGCGACTTTACGACAAGCTTTAGTTCTTTTACAAGATGATGGATTAGTAAGAAATGTACGCGGTAAGGGAAACTTTGTACTTGAATCCTCTTATAAACAAGAGGATATTCAATTAGAGAGACTAAGCAACCCTATGCATAAATGCCATATAAGTATTTTTGACCAAATCGATTTGCATTATCGGATAGACCCGCAAACGGAACATACCAAACATGTATTAAGAAGAGATTCATCTACCGTTGTAGCTTTAGAGCGTTTGTATAGAACGGAAGGCGAATTACTGGCTTATGCATTTACTTTTATACCTATGGAAACGGTAGAAAGTTTATCCTTGGATCTTGATAATAAAGAGAAAATGCTGAACTTTTTAGAGAACCAGGCCTATGTAGATGCTAACCATGGAAATATTGAAATAAAATTTACGCATACCGTTAATTTAGCGGATTCGAAGGAAAAATTAATAGGTCAGAACGAGTGCTTTTTACTACTAGAAACCCTTTACGACAAAACAGAACCAGATTATCCGTTAATGTATAATAAATTTTACATTCCGCAGCAGTTCTCGAATATTAAACTGAATATTACTAAGAGTTAATCAAGAAAAAAGTCGAATTCCTGTATTTCAGGATTTCGACTTTTTACGTAACTAGGCTGCAAAAACCAAATATCAACGAAATAATGATTGTGTAATTAATTCTATTTTTCATAACCTGGGAAAGGCTAGGTTTTTCTAAAAGTGCTCAAAATTCAGGTTGTCGATTGTAAGACCTGCGATAATATAGATTCCATAAATTTTGCTTGACGTGGTTGGTCGAATTGGTGTAGTACATCGATTGATGATTGAGCAAGTTTTGTTCCTTCTTCTTTTAATTGGAACATTGTTCAAGCTGTTATAGGTATCGGTATTGCTCGAATCGTGTTGTTATATCCGTACCTTAAGACTAAAAACATTTGGACATCGTTTATAGTGCATGTAATGAATGACTGGACACCCTTTGGTTTAGCATTTATTAGCTCAATGCATCATTAATTAGGACTAACAAAATCGCTTAAGATAAACCTCATAAATCACCTGCAACTCCTTATAACATAAGGGGTTGTAGTTTTTTTTATTTAAAATCATGTGATCGACACTATATAGCTGTTCTAAATGAATGTGATAAAATGGAAAAAATATATCATAGGGAGAAATTCGTATGGGATTCTCATTTCTCGGCACACTAATCGCATTAATCATACTTGCCCCTAGTTTTCTAATGATTAAGTTTCCGCCTGAAAATGTTCCAGCTGGTGTGCGAGATGCTGGACCAGTCTTTACCATTTTGGAGAGAGTAGGGCAATTGGGTTGTATCAGTATTCTTGTGATCTCAAAGGATAACTTTCAACAGGTAGACTTCGGCATTATAGCAGCTTTAATTGTTATGTTGATCGCTGCTTATTATGGTCTTTGGATTCGATATCTCGTTAAGGGGCGGCAGTTCAAAATATTATGGGACCCTTTAGGATTTATTCCGATCCCGATGGCAGTTCTCCCTGTATGTGCATTTGGATTAGCAGCGATTTGGGGGAGATCCATCTGGCTAAGTGTTGCAGTCGTTTGTTTAGCGATAGGACATTTAGCTAATTCTTGGCATAGTTATAAGCACACTGAAAATCAGTAACTAGAATTATAGGTAAATATAACCATATAAAACGTGATTGGATAGTTAATAAGCTGCACAACTAGAAGGGATTTGAGACTGGATAAAACCTTGGAAATGTATGATTTACGAACAATGGAAAAAATAAAGTCGAAAATGTTCGCTTTTTATCATTGACAACTTATATGATGTCCACCTAAAATGATAGAGCACAACAACATAATTCTTTCGTATATTTCCGGGAATTGGCCTGGAAGTTTCTACGAGGTCACCGTAATGACCTGGCTACGATTAAGAAGAGCAGAGCAATCCGCATCGTCCTGAATTTAGGACTATGGTCACGGGTGCTACTCTTTTTTTCGAGCCGGTGTCTATCAGATACCGGCTTTTTGTTGCTGTCAGACACAACATACCTTAGGGGGAGAACAATTTGAATCGGTTTTTCAAGTTGAAAGAGAACGGCACCACAGTTCGTACAGAAATCATGGCGGGCTTGACCACGTTCATGGCAATGGCTTACATCTTGTCGGTTAATCCGAGTACTTTAACAGCATTTGGCCGTATTGATATGGGCTGGTACTCTGTATTTCTAGCGACGGCGCTGGCAGCAGGTATTTTCACCATCGCAATGGGCGTGTTCATAAACTTTCCAGTGGCATTGGCACCGGGTATGGGACTTAACGCATATTTTGCTTCCGTAATTTTATCATCTGCCACATCAGAGCATCCATTCACTTGGCAAATGGGTCTGACAGCCGTATTTATTTCCGGTTTGATCTTTATCTTGCTAACGGTAACTCGAGTACGGCAGATCTTACTAACAGCAATTCCTGACAGCTTGAAGCACGCAATTACAGTAGGTATCGGGATGTTCATCACGATCCTTGGTCTAAAGAACAGTGGACTGATGACGATTGGTGTTGAAGCGGGTAAAGACATTCCTGCTAACACTTTCACCGACGTTCTTTCCTTTGAAACAATCATTCATATGGGTAGCCTAGAGAATTCCAATGTCCAATTGGTCATTATCGGACTTCTTCTAATCTCCATCTTGATGGTACTGAACGTTAAAGGTGCGATTTTGTTCGGTATCTTGGGAACAACTGTCGCTGGTATGTTGATGGGCGTAGTTGATTTCAGCGCATTGTCCAGTCCGGCAACACCTTGGGTTCCTGACTTCACACAATTGAACTTCTTCCAGTTTGACTGGGATGGTATCCTGCACACAGGTATCGTTTCGGCAATCGCAACTTTCACCTTTGTAGAGTTGTTTGATACATTTGGTACGCTTGTAGGTACGGCTCAACGCGCAGGTATTATGGATAACCCTGAAGAAGGTAATAGACGTGTAGGTAATGCAATGTTTGTTGATGCAGTTGCTGTAGCAGGTGGTGCCGCACTGGGTACTTCTACTACTACTGCATTTGTAGAAAGCGCAGCAGGTGTTGCTGAGGGTGGACGTACAGGTCTGACAGCCGTAACAACGGGTGTATGTTTCTTGCTTGCATTGTTCCTTGCACCAGTAGTTGCTCTTATCCCTGGATCTGCTACAGCTGCAGCACTGATCGTCGTAGGTGTGCTGATGGCACAATCCATCCGTCAAATTGATTTTCAAGATATGGTTGTTGCGATTCCAGCGTTCCTAACGCTTGTTATCATGCCATTCACTTATAATATTGCTAACGGTATTTCCTTTGGTATCGTAACTTATGTAATCCTTGCTTCTGTTGCTAACCTAGCAGGTAAGAAGAAATACGATATTCACTGGATGATGTGGGTGCTTGCGATCCTAATTATTCTCCGTTATGTATTCCTAGGTAGTGAAGGCTAGCATATATATAGCATTTCTGATATTCATCTAGAGCTCCTTCATTATTGAAGGGGCTGTTTTTTTATTCTTTAATTGGTTTTTTATCGGAATAGGGTAGTCATTGTTCATGCCTTTTCATCATCTAAGATATAGATTATATTGTTGAAGAGGTGATGCATGTTGGCTAGTAGATTAAATGGAGCATATTTATATATTAAAAAAAATCCATGGCCACTCTTGTTATTCTTATTAGGAGCGGTAATTCGTATTCTTTACATAGGTTCTATACCTCCAGGTTTAAATCAGGATGAGGCTTCAATAGGGTATGACGCTTATTCAATTCTTCATTATGGGATAGACCGGAACGGTGTTCATCTGCCGGTCCATTTGATTGCTTGGGGAAGCGGGCAAAATGCGCTCTACGCCTACTTATCCATGCCTTTTATTTGGTTGTTTGGGTTAACACCTATGTCTGTGAGGGCTGTCAGTCTAATTATGGGACTGCTTGGCATGATTGTGTTCTATCTTGTGGCTAAACAGTTATTTACTTTCAGAGTAGCAGGTAATGCAGCGATGTTCTTTATCGCGATTAATCCATGGCATATTATGATGTCTAGATGGGCTCTAGAGTCCAATTTGTTTCCTACTCTGATCCTGTTTTCCGTTTATTTTTTATTGAAAACACTCAAAAGCCCTAGATGCTCCTATGCCTGTACTATTCTATTAGGGCTCTCTCTTTATGCTTATGGAACGGCGTATTTTTTTGTTCCTGTGTTTGCTATAGCCACTGCGATTCTTCTATTCTATATAAGAGCCCTGAAACTTCGGGCGATTCTATGGAACGGAATATTGTTTATAATTATAGCTCTGCCTATATTGCTATTTGTGATGATTAATCGCTTGAAGCTGCAGAGTATAGAAACTCCGTTGTTTACGATCCCTAGATTGACTACACCACGTATGGAACAGGTATCATCCGTATTCAGCGGAGACTTATTTCATACCGCAGCAGGTCATTTTCGAGAATTTATTAAGCTTATGATTAGTGGAAATGATGGTCTGCTATGGAATTCGATCTCACCTTACGGATATGCGTATCCCATTGCGCTTCCTTTTGTCCTTATTGGTCTTGTTGTAATGCTAAAAGCACTACCTAAGCGCGAACATGAAGGACGGGGACAGGCTATCATTCTGATCTGGTTATTAGTTTCTGTGCTGATGGCTTGCGTGACGAATGTAAATATTAACCGTATTAACGTTATTTTTTACCCAATCATTTTACTGCTTGTTGCAGGATTTATGTGGGTAAGACAGAAGATTAAAGGGCTTGGGGTTGTTTCTATAGCAGGGTTCTGCTTGTGCTTTGTGTTATTTTGCAGCGCATACTTTAATGATTTTCCGGACAGAGTCGGACCTGCCTTCTATAATTCAATCGGCGAGGCCATACAGTATGCGTCGGAAGAGAGTGAAGGAAAGGTTTATGTTACAGATAAGGTTAATATGCCCTATATTTATGCACTTTTTTATGAGAAAATCAATCCGAATGATTTCTTGGCAACGGTCAAGTATACTAATCCGGGAGCAGCCTTTCAGAAAGTATATACTTTTGGAAGATATGTGTTCGTGTTAGGGAGTCCGATGATAGTTCCAGGAGAGAATGCTGCTTATATTTATTGGAACGGTGATACTATTCCTGCTCTGAGTGAGAACTACAAGATTAAGAGATTTGCTAATTATACGGTAGTGATCACGGGCGGCGATTTATAGAGCAGTAAAGTCTGGACTAAGAATATAGGACGAGGTGAGGTTGGAACGATGATCAAGAGTACACGTACGGCCGCAATGACTGTATTGATGCTGTTATTGTTTTTGCTTCCTGTAACAAGCATTTATGCAGAGGGGAATCTATTGCAGAACCCTGGCTTTGAGGAGGGGGGAGAGGATGCTCCTTCTAACTGGACTAAGGATATGTGGATTTCAGGAGACAACTCCGGCATACTTTCCATCCAATCGGACGAGGTTCATTCCGGTAGTAAAGCAGCAGTCATTGAGAATATCGAACCCAATCATTTGAAATGGGTGCAGACGATTAAAGCAACACCGGATAGTTATTATAAAATCTCTGGATGGATCAAAGTAGTAAGTACCGCAGGCGAGGGAATGGGTGCCAATATACTTGCCGTTGGAGTAGGTGGGGGTTATCCCAGCGTAACGGATACGGCAGGAGAGTGGCAGTATCTTGAATACATAGGTCAGACAGGACCTAAGCAGAAGGAATTCGGCATAGGTGCAAGTTTGGGAGGCTACTCTAGCTTAATTCAAGGTAAGGCTTATTTTGATGATTTGTCTGTAGAGAAATTAGACGCAGCTCCCGAAGGAGCCAACGTCATTTCACTAGATAGTGCAGCTGTTAGCCAGGATGCTGGTGATAAAAAAGCAGACACCCCACATAAAGTATCTCCAACTAAGATGCTGCTGATTTCAGCGCTTTTCAGTGTGTTTTTTGCAGTGCTTTATACCAAGGTATTCCGCAGTGAGAAGCTTATGAAGCAACCTGAGAATGTCTATTCCAAATGGCTGAGCATTGCCATCGGGATTGCCTTTATACTAAGGATTTGGATCGGTCTTACTGCTCAAGGCTACCAGAATGATATGAATACCTTTATAGCTTGGGGCCAGCGTATGGTTGATTTAGGTCCAGGTAAGTTTTATGAAGAAGGGTATTTTGCGGATTATCCACCTGGTTATTTGTACATTTTGTCCCTGCTTAGTCTTATTCGCGGTGTATTTGGCTTTGCGCATGGCTCGGGCGGAGAGAATTTGCTGTTCAAACTACCGGCGATTATTTCTGATTTGGTGCTGGGTTACTTCATATATCAAATGTCTCGCAAAAAACTTGGCACGGGGATCGCTTTTGGCTTAACGCTATTATTCTTATTTAATCCGGCGGTACTTGTTAATTCAGCGGCGTGGGGACAAGCAGATTCGTTCTTTTTGATTTTCCTGTTGCTCAGTATTCATGGGGCTGCGAACAAAAAGTTTGTTCAATCCGCGATTATGTTTGCATTAGCAACTTTAATTAAACCACAAGCGTTAATCTTTACACCGGTATTGATGTTTGCTTTCTATCATCACCGCGCTTGGAAGCAGCTTGGATTTGGAGCTTTGTACGGATTAGGGATATTCGGATTGCTCGCGGCACCATTTTTCTGGAATAACGGTGGTTTAGTTGGCCTTATTAATCTGTATAAGAGTACTTTATCTTCCTATCCTTATTCTTCAGTGAATGCATTTAATTTATATGCACTGACTGACCCCATGTGGTCATCCCTTGACCTAACCTGGCTGGGCATCACTTACCGTGTATGGGGCTTCATATTTATTTTAGTGGCAGTGGCTGTAGCAGCGTTTTTCTCCTTTAAAAAGGATCGCTTAGATCTATCCAAATCCTATTTTATCGGTATGGCGCTCATTGTAGTGGTCTTTGTGCTTGGCACCAAAATGCATGAACGTTATATGTTCCCTGCTGTTATTCTCTGTATGTTCACTTATATAGCAAGTCGGGATCGCCGTTTTCTATCCTTATTCCTTGGATTCAGCTTAACGCAGTATATCAATGTAGCTTATACGTTGACCCATCTAAATGCAGGTGTAAACCCAGGTGCAGATGGAATCGTACTGGTCACGTCTATAGCTAACCTAACCTTACTTCTATACATGCTCTACATCGGTTACGATGTGTATGTTCGCGGGGGAGTGCAACCTCTTCCAGCACCACCAACTCTTGAAGAAAAATACGAAGAAGATCTTAAAATCGTCAAGCAAATAAAACCGCAACAGAGAGGAGGGAGATTGAACGATGAAGTTTAAGCGTATAGATTGGATATGTATACTTGCTATTACTGCCGTTTACGCGGCGATTGCTTTATACAATCTTGGATCTACTAAATCTCCGGAAACATTGTGGGAGCCGGCTGCTAGCGGTGAAAGCTTCTATGTAGATCTAGGGCAGAGTAAACAATTGGAACGTGTGAATATATTCGGTGGCGTAGGTACCGGTAAGTTTAAGCTTGAGTTCAGTGAAACTCCTGATGTCTGGAGCAATCCTCTAGATGTAAATGAGGACGTTGGAAATGTCTTCATCTGGAAAAGCCAACCTCTGAACGTTGCAGCAAGATACGTGAAGTTTACCGTCACCTCTCCGGGCTTCACTTTAAATGAAATGGCCTTTTATGAGCAGGGGGGAGAAAGAGTCCCTCTTCCCATTGCCGGTGTAACACCGGATGCTAATGCAGTCGCTAAAAGAGGAGAGCCTGCCAATCTTTTTGATGAGCAGTCAATCATCCCAGAATATTCAAACTTTATGAACAGCACTTATTTTGACGAGATCTACCATGCACGGACAGCTTATGAATATACACATGGGATTGTGCCTTACGAAAACACGCATCCACCACTCGGCAAACTGTTGATCGCAGTAGGGATGGAATTGTTCGGAGTCAATCCATTCGGTTGGCGTATTATTGGAACATTGTTCGGGATTGCCATGCTGCCTCTCATTTATGTGATGGCACTGCGTCTGTTTAAAAAGAGTAAATACGCAGCACTTGCGGCAGGATTGTTCGCACTGGACTTCATGCATTTCACGCAAACAAGAATCTCTACGATCGATGTATACGGAGTATTCTTCATCATGCTGATGTTTTATTTCATGCAGCGGTATTACACTATGAATTTCTTCAGGCAACCTTTAAGAAAAACTTTGATTCCGTTATTCTGGTCAGGTTTATTCTTCGGAATTGGTGTCGCCTCCAAGTGGATTGTACTGTACGGAGGAGCCGGGCTGGCGATTATGCTAGCTATCTCTCTTTTCGAGCGTTACAGAGAATACCAAGCTTCGGGGAGGTTGCTCGCGGAAGGGAAGATCAAAGACAAGGAACTGTTAGGTACCTGTCGTGAAGCTGTAAATTCGTTCTGGAAGAATACCATCATTACTTTAGCTAGTTGTGTTGCGTTCTTTGTAATCATTCCGGTCATTATTTATAGTTTATCTTTTGTTCCGGGTTTATCTGCATCAGCAGAGGGCTTTACTATTAAAGGTTTGATTGATTCTCAAAAGAATATGTACAACTACCACAGTCAGCTTGTAGCTACACATCCTTTTGCATCCTCCTGGTGGCAATGGC
The DNA here is from genome assembly GCF_041956825.1 of Paenibacillus sp. RS8. Classification (NCBI taxonomy): domain Bacteria; kingdom Bacillati; phylum Bacillota; class Bacilli; order Caryophanales; family Paenibacillaceae; genus Paenibacillus; species Paenibacillus sp. RS8. The sequence continues at coordinate 2,287,756 of NZ_CP168131.1, forward strand.
CATTTATGAAGAGACCTGTCTGGTTCTTCAGTGGCAGTGAAGGATTGCCGGAAGGTCAGGTCAGCAGTATAGTGACTATGGGGAATCCGCTTATCTGGTGGACGGGTATTTTTGCAATGCTAGCAACGCTGTGGATTACGCTGAAACGCAAAGATAAAAACCTGTATATGATCTGGATCGCCTTTTTCTCACAATATGTTCCGTGGATGCTTGTCCCGAGAGAAACCTTTATCTACCATTATTTTGCTATGGTACCTTTTATGATTCTTGGTATTGTATATATAATGAAGTTACTAGATAGTAAATTTCCTGAGGCTCGTTACGTTCGTTATGCTTATGTGGCTGTTGCGTTACTGCTCTTTGTCGCGTTCTACCCAGTCCTATCAGGGATGCAGGTTAGCGGTGATTACGTGAAGAACATGCTGCGTTGGTTCCCTTCTTGGGTTTTCTAAGCTCTAAAAAGAATCTATAACAATAAGTTTATGCTTACAGCGTTATTAGGAAGAATAGGAAGATGTAACGCTCCATAAAGCTTGTAGGAGGAATAAAGGTGAAAGCCAGATATAGTGTAATTGTACCCATGTTCAATGAGGAGCAAGTAATTAGCGTTACTTACGAACGTTTGAAAAAAGTAATGGACGAATGCGGCGATACTTATGAGCTAGTCTTCGTTAATGACGGAAGTCGTGATCGTTCGGCCCAGATGATTCGGGAGATCAGTGATCGAGATGAATGCGTCAAGCTAATTGACTTCTCGCGTAATTTCGGACATCAGGTAGCGATTACAGCTGGCATGGACTATGCTGAAGGTCAAGCGGTCGTTGTTATTGACGCTGACCTTCAAGATCCGCCTGAGGTCATTTTGCAAATGATCGAGAAGTGGAAAGAGGGCTATGATGTTGTGTATGCGAAGCGGCTGAAGCGCCGTGGGGAGACGATGTTCAAGAAGATAACGGCGAAGCTGTTTTATCGGCTGCTCAGCAGCATGACAAGTGTGGACATTCCTACGGATACAGGCGATTTCCGTCTTATTGATCGTAAAGTATGTGATGTCTTACGGGGGCTCAAGGAAAAAAATCGGTATGTCAGAGGTTTGGTAAGCTGGGTCGGCTTTAAGCAGACGATGGTGGAGTATGAGCGGGAAGAGCGTTATGCAGGTGAAACCAAGTATCCGCTCAAGAAAATGATTCGTTTTGCGCTAGATGGTATCACTTCCTTTTCCCATAAACCACTTAAAATTGCTACGTATGTTGGATTTTTTCTATCCTTTTCTAGCTTTCTCTATTTATTCTTCGTCTTATTTCAAAGAATCTTCTTCACATCATGGACGGTTCCAGGTTGGGCTTCCATTGTAGGCGTCAATTTGCTCTTTAATGGTATCGTTCTGATGCTGTTAGGTGTAATTGGAGAATATATCGGACGGATTTATGACGAGTCTAAGGATAGACCGCTATATATTGTAAGTGAGACTAAAGGATATCCTAACGAGGAACAAGTGGATCGCCGGAAGGACTACAATAATGTCAGATAAGAACTTACGCGCTGCATTTATACAGTTTCTTAAATTTAATGCCGTAGGTTTGGTGAATACCCTAATTGATTTCGTAATCTTCACATTACTGAACTCACTTGGAATGGTATATGCGTTGGCACAGGTGATTTCTTATAGTGCAGGGACAGCGAACAGCTTTATTTTGAATAAAAAAGTTACCTTCAAGGATCACAATCGTGGCAGTAAAGAGGGCTTTGATAAGGCTCAGTTGCTGAAGTTTATCATACTGAATCTGGTAGTGCTCGGAATATCGCTGTTGCTAATGCATCTGTTGACTGACAAACTAGGCATTCAAGTGTTGATCTCTAAGGTATTAGTAACGTTTGTGACGGTGATCATTAACTTCTTCGGAAGTCGTAAATGGGTATTCTAAAGTGCAGTAGAACCAATCCACGGAGGTGAAAATCATGCGTAAATTCTCGTATGTGCTCATACTGGCTGGGATCCTTATCATGCTCTATCCAAAAGCTAACGAATGGTATAACGACTGGCAGCAGGAGAAGCTATTAGAAACGGCTGAACTGAGCACCATCGAAAGCACTCCACCACCTGATCTGAAGAGTAGATATGCCGAGGTCACTCAGCTACTAGCAGAGGAATCCGTTCTAGATGCACAGGCACAGCCTCAAGAAACAGAAAAGCCAGAACCGGAGATTGAAGTGGGCGGCAAAGTTATCGCATTAATAGAGATTGATAAGATTGATCTGAAGCTGCCAGTATTAGAAGGAGCAACAAAAGCAAATATGAAGCATGCTGCGGCGCATATGAAAGAAACGGCCCCGCTTGGAGAAATCGGGAACGCCGCAATAGCTGCTCATAGAGCTAGAACTACGGGCAGATTGTTTAACAGATTGAATGAAGTTGTGGTTGGGGATGTAATCACGGTAAAAACGAGCGATCAGGTATATAATTACGAGGTTTATGATATTTCTGTTGTACTTCCCAGTGATGTGTCTGTTCTTGACGGGAATAACAAGGATAAGATTCTTACTCTAATTACGTGTGACCCACTAGTAGATCCTACACATCGTTTGATTGTTCATGCTAAGCTTACCTAATAGTTGATGAGAAATGACAAGAGAACTGAAATACAGAGAGATAACTATAAAATAATAGTAAAACTAGCAATTTTGTTCTTGTTTACGAGGATAAATATGGTAGTATAAGACTATAAAAGCTAAACACGATAAACGGCAAACCTATCGAAAGGTAGGGACGCAAAGCTAAAGGGCCTTCCCGTAAGGATGGCAGCCAGTTACCGAATGAAGAGGCTTTTTTTGTTTTTATAAAATATATAAGAACCTAAGATTCATATTTCTACTTGGACTGATTCTGTTAATTTGTCTAGCGAAATTAGAACAGATAGAGCTTATACGATAACGGCAAACCTATCGAAAGGTAGGGACGCAAAGCTAAAGGGCCTTCCCGAAAGGATGGCAGCCAGCTACCGAAAGGAGTTTTATCCGTGAAAAAGGTTTATTTTATGATGGTGGCGCTGTTCGTGCTGATTACTTCGGTTCCAGTAAGCACAGCTCAAGCTGCAAGTGCAGATTCAAACTGGTTGAATACATCCAAATTGGCTCAGGGTGTAATCGGTATTAACTACGATATTCCAAAAGATAAAAGAGTTAAGCTGATGATCACAAAAGATAACAGTAGCTATACATACAATTTATATGCTTCTGGACAAGCTGAAGACTTCCCTTTGCAACAAGGGAATGGGACTTATAAAGTTTCTGTTCTTGAGAATACAACGGGTAATAAATATAAGGCTCTCTATTCTGAAGTAGTAGATTTAACTATGAACGACTCAAATTCCGTATATTTGGGCTCTGTACAGAATGTGAAATGGAGTTCTTCTGATAAAGCAATCGTTAAGGCTAAAGAGCTTACAAAAGGTAAAACAACAGATGAAGAGAAAGTTAAAGCAATCTATAACTATGTAGTTGCTAATGTGCAATATGATTATTCTCTTGCTAATAATGTAACAACAGATTACATTCCGAACATTAACAACACTTTGAATACTAAAAAGGGAATCTGCTATGACTATGCTTCTCTTTTTGCCGCAATGCTGCGTAGTGTAGATGTGCCTGCTAAATTGGTGATGGGGAATACTAGCTACGTTACGCAATACCATGCATGGAATGAAGTATTAATGGATGGGAAATGGGTTACTATTGATACCACGGTAGATGCATCGGCAGCGAAGAGTAAGAAGAATACGGATTTTATTAAGGCTTCAAGTAAGTATACTGCAGCAAAATACTATTAATTTGAAACGCTAGAATCATAACTCTATTAAATAAACAACTAGCTTAATTATTAAGCTAGTTGTTAATTTTTCTATTAGGGGTTGCTTTTCTATGAGTAGATAGGTTATTATAGTTAAGCGTTGTTAGACAGCGTACAGGCAATGTTTGAGAGAGTTATATAAACGGCTTTCGAAAAATAAAGCTTGCATTACTGAGAATAACGTGATATATTATAAGAGTTGCTGCTGAGACATTAAACGGCGCCAACGAGAACTTGATCTTTGAAAACTGAACAACGAGTGAGTAGGAAATCACGAAAGTGAAATCCAAAACTGATGAGTTTCACAGCGTATTTTACGCTTTTGAAATTTCATCGTGAGAATTAATTTTCTCGTCAGATGTTTCAAAATGAGCATATCGCTCTTTTCAATACTAATTGGAGAGTTTGATCCTGGCTCAGGACGAACGCTGGCGGCGTGCCTAATACATGCAAGTCGAGCGGAGTTATTTTGAAAGCTTGCTTTCAAAATAACTTAGCGGCGGACGGGTGAGTAACACGTAGGCAACCTGCCCCTTAGACTGGGATAACTACCGGAAACGGTAGCTAATACCGGATAATTTCTTTTTTCTCCTGAAGGAAGAATGAAAGACGGAGCAATCTGTCACTGAGGGATGGGCCTGCGGCGCATTAGCTAGTTGGTGGGGTAACGGCCCACCAAGGCGACGATGCGTAGCCGACCTGAGAGGGTGAACGGCCACACTGGGACTGAGACACGGCCCAGACTCCTACGGGAGGCAGCAGTAGGGAATCTTCCGCAATGGACGAAAGTCTGACGGAGCAACGCCGCGTGAGTGATGAAGGTTTTCGGATCGTAAAGCTCTGTTGCCAGGGAAGAACGTCCGGTAGAGTAACTGCTACCGGAGTGACGGTACCTGAGAAGAAAGCCCCGGCTAACTACGTGCCAGCAGCCGCGGTAATACGTAGGGGGCAAGCGTTGTCCGGAATTATTGGGCGTAAAGCGCGCGCAGGCGGTCATTTAAGTCTGGTGTTTAAACCTTGGGCTCAACCTAAGGTCGCACTGGAAACTGGGTGACTTGAGTACAGAAGAGGAAAGTGGAATTCCACGTGTAGCGGTGAAATGCGTAGATATGTGGAGGAACACCAGTGGCGAAGGCGACTTTCTGGGCTGTAACTGACGCTGAGGCGCGAAAGCGTGGGGAGCAAACAGGATTAGATACCCTGGTAGTCCACGCCGTAAACGATGAGTGCTAGGTGTTAGGGGTTTCGATACCCTTGGTGCCGAAGTTAACACAGTAAGCACTCCGCCTGGGGAGTACGGTCGCAAGACTGAAACTCAAAGGAATTGACGGGGACCCGCACAAGCAGTGGAGTATGTGGTTTAATTCGAAGCAACGCGAAGAACCTTACCAGGTCTTGACATCCCTCTGAATCTGCTAGAGATAGCAGCGGCCTTCGGGACAGAGGAGACAGGTGGTGCATGGTTGTCGTCAGCTCGTGTCGTGAGATGTTGGGTTAAGTCCCGCAACGAGCGCAACCCTTAACTTTAGTTGCCAGCAAGTAATGTTGGGCACTCTAGAGTGACTGCCGGTGACAAACCGGAGGAAGGTGGGGATGACGTCAAATCATCATGCCCCTTATGACCTGGGCTACACACGTACTACAATGGCCGGTACAACGGGAAGCGAAGCCGCGAGGTGGAGCCAATCCCATCAAAGCCGGTCTCAGTTCGGATTGCAGGCTGCAACTCGCCTACATGAAGTCGGAATTGCTAGTAATCGCGGATCAGCATGCCGCGGTGAATACGTTCCCGGGTCTTGTACACACCGCCCGTCACACCACGAGAGTTTACAACACCCGAAGTCGGTGGGGTAACCCGCAAGGGAGCCAGCCGCCGAAGGTGGGGTAGATGATTGGGGTGAAGTCGTAACAAGGTAGCCGTATCGGAAGGTGCGGCTGGATCACCTCCTTTCTATGGAGAATCGTCTTCTGCAATGAAGACATTCAAATCGGAAGTTAAACTTCCACAATCTCAGGTTTAGGCCTGTTACTCACTCGTTGCTCAGTTTTGAGAGTTTAAGCTCTCAGTAAGACTTGATCCTTGAAAACTGGATACCGAAACGAATTTGCGTTTTAGAACATCTTTTAGCAACTTGTGTAAACAAGTGAATGTTATTAGTGAGATTTTTCTTAGGAAAAATCAAGGTTAAGCTAATAAGAGCACACGGAGGATGCCTAGGCGCCAGGAGCCGACGAAGGACGTGGCGAACAACGAAACTGCCTCGGGGAGCTGTAAGCAAGCTTTGATCCGGGGGTGTCCGAATGGGGAAACCCAGCTGTGGTAATTCGCAGTTACTCATACCTGAATACATAGGGTGTGTAGAGGCAGACCAGGGGAACTGAAACATCTAAGTACCCTGAGGAAGAGAAAACAATAGTGATTCCGTCAGTAGCGGCGAGCGAACGCGGAACAGCCTAAACCTAAGAGCTTGCTCTTAGGGGTTGTGGGACGTCTCACATGGAGTTACAAAGGAATATGGTAGGTGAAGAGGTCTGGAAAGGCCCGCGATAGAGGTAAAAGCCCTGTAACCTAAACTGTGTTCTCTCCGAGACGGATCCCGAGTAGTGCGGGGCACGTGAAACCCCGTATGAATCCAGCAGGACCATCTGCTAAGGCTAAATACTACCTGGCGACCGATAGTGAAACAGTACCGTGAGGGAAAGGTGAAAAGCACCCCGGAAGGGGAGTGAAATAGAACCTGAAACCGTGTGCTTACAAAAAGTCAGAGCCCTATTCATGGGTGATGGCGTGCCTTTTGTAGAATGAACCGGCGAGTTACGTTTAACATGCAAGGTTAAGTCGAGAAGACGGAGCCGCAGCGAAAGCGAGTCTGAATAGGGCGATTGAGTATGTGGACGTAGACCCGAAACCGTGTGATCTACCCCTGTCCAGGGTGAAGGTGCGGTAACACGCACTGGAGGCCCGAACCCACGCACGTTGAAAAGTGCGGGGATGAGGTGGGGGTAGCGGAGAAATTCCAATCGAACTCGGAGATAGCTGGTTCTCCCCGAAATAGCTTTAGGGCTAGCCTCGGTATAAGAGTAGTGGAGGTAGAGCACTGATTGGGTGCGGGGTCCGCAAGGATTACCAAGCTCAGTCAAACTCCGAATGCCATATACTTATTGCCGGGAGTCAGACAGTGAGTGCTAAGATCCATTGTCAAAAGGGAAACAGCCCAGACCATCAGCTAAGGTCCCCAAGTGTGTGTTAAGTGGGAAAGGATGTGGAGTTGCACAGACAACCAGGATGTTGGCTTAGAAGCAGCCACCATTGAAAGAGTGCGTAATAGCTCACTGGTCGAGTGACTCTGCGCCGAAAATGTAACGGGGCTAAACACACCACCGAAGCTATGGCTAGATACTATGTATCTGGGGTAGGGGAGCGTTGTATGTGGGTTGAAGGTGTACCGTAAGGAGCGCTGGACAGCATACAAGTGAGAATGCCGGTATGAGTAACGAAAAGATCAGTGAGAATCTGATCCGCCGAAAGCCCAAGGTTTCCTGAGGAAGGCTCGTCCGCTCAGGGTAAGTCGGGACCTAAGGCGAGGCCGAAAGGCGTAGTCGAAGGACAACAGTTTGAAATTACTGTACCACCGTAATCCGCTATGAGCGATGGGGTGACGCAGGAGGGTAGTGACGCGGACTGATGGATATGTCCGTCTAAGCAGTGAGGCTGATGTGTAGGCAAATCCGCACATCATTAAGGCTGGGCTGTGATGGGGAGCGAAAATTGTAGTAGCGAAGGTCATGATCTCACACTGCCAAGAAAAGCCTCTAGCCAGGAGAAGGTGCCCGTACCGCAAACCGACACAGGTAGGCGAGAAGAGAATTCTAAGGCGCGCGGAAGAACTCTCGTTAAGGAACTCGGCAAAATGACCCCGTAACTTCGGGAGAAGGGGTGCCCCGGTAGTGTGAATAGCACGAGGGGGCCGCAGTGAAAAGGCCCAAGCGACTGTTTAGCAAAAACACAGGTCTGTGCGAAGCCGCAAGGCGAAGTATACGGGCTGACGCCTGCCCGGTGCTGGAAGGTTAAGGGGAGTGGTTAGGGGTAACCCGAAGCTATGAACCGAAGCCCCAGTAAACGGCGGCCGTAACTATAACGGTCCTAAGGTAGCGAAATTCCTTGTCAGGTAAATTCTGACCCGCACGAATGGCGTAACGACTTGGGCGCTGTCTCAACGAGAGATCCGGTGAAATTTTAATACCTGTGAAGATGCAGGTTACCCGCGACAAGACGGAAAGACCCCATGGAGCTTTACTGCAGCTTGATATTGAATTTGGGTACGATCTGTACAGGATAGGTGGGAGCCGTAGAAATCGGAGCGCAAGCTTCGGTGGAGGCGCCGTTGGGATACCACCCTGATCGTATCTAGGTTCTAACCTAGTGCCCTAATCGGGTACGGGGACCGTGTCAGGCGGGCAGTTTGACTGGGGCGGTCGCCTCCTAAAGAGTAACGGAGGCGTTCCAAGGTTCCCTCAGAATGGTTGGAAATCATTCGAAGAGTGCAAAGGCATAAGGGAGCTTGACTGCGAGACCTACAAGTCGAGCAGGGACGAAAGTCGGACTTAGTGATCCGGTGGTACCGCATGGAAGGGCCATCGCTCAACGGATAAAAGCTACCCTGGGGATAACAGGCTTATCTCCCCCAAGAGTCCACATCGACGGGGAGGTTTGGCACCTCGATGTCGGCTCATCGCATCCTGGGGCTGAAGTAGGTCCCAAGGGTTGGGCTGTTCGCCCATTAAAGCGGTACGCGAGCTGGGTTCAGAACGTCGTGAGACAGTTCGGTCCCTATCTGTCGTGGGCGCAGGAAATTTGAGAGGAGCTGTCCTTAGTACGAGAGGACCGGGATGGACGTACCGCTGGTGCACCAGTTGTTTCGCCAGAAGCATGGCTGGGTAGCTACGTACGGACGGGATAAGCGCTGAAAGCATCTAAGCGTGAAGCCCCCCTCAAGATGAGATTTCCCAATTAGTAAGACCCCTTGAAGACGACGAGGTAGATAGGTTGGAGGTGGAAGTGCAGTAATGCATGGAGCTGACCAATACTAATCGGTCGAGGGCTTATCCTATACTTAAAACGCAAATTCAATTCGGATTCAGTTTTCAGGCATCAAGCCTGTAACACGCTTAGAAATTTATTCTCACTTCTGGTGATGAAGCAAATTTCACGCGGCAGCGTCTGTTTCACAGACGCATGTTTGGTGGCGATAGCGGAGGGGTTCCACGCGTACCCATCCCGAACACGACCGTTAAGCCCTCCAGCGCCGATGGTACTTGGACCGAAGGGTCCTGGGAGAGTAGGACGTTGCCAAGCACACGAAGCCATTGTTGATTTATCAACAATGGCTTTTTTGTTCCCTTTATCGCTTAATTTAAATAATGTGGATAAGTCATGGGTAAATAACGAAAAAATAAAAGTTACTAACATGTGGATGAAATAATAAAATATATTCAAAAATGAAAGTAGTCCCCAATTTATGTGGATAGAGCAGTGGTATATGTGGATACTTCAAGTAAATGCAAGGATATTTTGCATGGTAGGAGGATAAACAATGGACAACAGTAGCAATCTTGTGTGGATAGAAGATTTTTCTGTACATGCGAGCGACACGGATTATCGTTCGCAGGGTAAGTTATCCTTTATTCTGGATATCATGCAATGTGCGGCAGACTTCGCGGTGGGTAATTTGGGGATAAGTGTGGAAGAAATTCTGAATGCAGGAATGGGCTGGATGATGATTACGTTAGATCTTGATTTTAAGCGTATTCCTCGCCCAAATGATGTGCTTAGCGTACATACCTGGAGTAAAGGCACTAAAGGGGCTTTATGGCAACGGGATTATCGTATTTTCGATGCAGATCATATAGAGATTGCCAGAGCGCGTTCTATATGGGCTTTAGTAGATATTGAGAAGAGAAAGATACTCAGACCGAACGCTCTTCCAGTTCAGGTTAAGCACTATAATGGCGATTCAGTAGGCGATATGCCTGTTAAGGTAACGATCCCTACTGATATTACTATGGAAGAAGCTTATCGGTATCAGGTAAGATATAGTGGGCTGGATAGCAACGGACATCTGAATAATGCCCGATACGGAGATTTATGTTGTGATGCACTCAGTTTAGCGGAATGGGATAATGCAGAGTTCACACGCTTCCGGATTACTTATCTACAAGAAGCAAAGTTTGGGGATGAACTGACTATTTTACGTTCGGCAGTAACCGATGATGGTATATATGTACGTGGTCAGAATAGTGATACTATATTTTTTGAAGCTTGTTTAGATTTAAAAGATATTAAGTAAGTAAATAGTAAATCTGGAATATTATTATAAAAAAGCGATTTCTCCGAGCATCAATCGGGGCAATCGCTTTTTTATTTGTCTTTGGTTGATGCTTTTAACATATCTGGAATATTTTTTAGAGCCTGTCACAATTAAAGGGATCACATTCGTTATATAGTTGTAGTCAATAACAAGGAGGTGATTCTTTGGAACGTCGCAGCCCCGGGGTCCAAGTGAATCAAACAATAATTGAAGAGGCTATTGATCAGGTTCTTACGGGTAACCGCGAAGCCTATAGAACTATAATACAAGCCTATGAAAGAAAGATTCATACTTATTGCTATTATATTTTGAGAAGTCATGAAGAAGCAGAGGATGCTGTGCAAGATATATTTGTAAAAGTGTATCAGGAACTCAGACGTTATGAGAAACGAGTCTCTTTTAATGCATGGCTGTATAAAGTGGCTTATCATCATTGCTTGGATCAGGTTCGCAAACGCAAGAGATGGAACAGACTGATTAAGCTTTATACAGCACTGCAAACCAAGACTTATTATGAACTTAACGATGAATCTCCGGTAGAGCAGCTATTTAGCAATCTCTCAACAGAAGAAAGTAACATGCTAATCCTTAAAGTGGTAGAGCAATATAGCTTTGAAGAAATGGGCCAGATCATGGGTTGTAGCCCGTCAATGCTGCGTAAGAGGTATGAACGGTTACGAAAGAAGCTTGTTTCAGAAAAAATCTACGAGGGAGGGATACAACTTGATGAAGTGGCAAAATCGAACTGATGAGCAGAGGTTGCAGCAGATTGCTGAGACTGTCCGAAGTCATGAAATGCCGATAACAAGCTATAGTGAACAAATAATGAATCGAATTGAGAAGATGGAAGTTCAGGGAAATCAACAAAAGAACACAAACGGCAAGTTGTTTAAGAAAACGTTGATTGCGGCCTGCACAGCTGCGGTAGTTGGAACGTTGATTATTGGAACTGGTTTAGTATCTCCCGCCTGGGCAGACAAGCTGAGCCAGATGCCTATTCTAGGAAGTATTTTTAGTAATTTAGATGATTCGGGACTAAAGAATGCTGCTGAAAAAGGACTTACAACTAATCCAGACGCTAGTATTACTCATGATGGAGTAACCCTAAAAATTAGTGATGTAATGTATGATGGAACACGTTTGGTTTTGGGGTTCGAAAGAGAAGGTATTCATAATGATCTCGTAATGGCTGAGATAACGAACTTTTGGAATAATGATTTTGATCAATCTGTAAAAGGGTTGCTTGGCATGCCTGTAGTCAAACTCCCTAGTGGGAAAGAAGTGATATTTGGTTCTTCAAGAACAGGTGATATCTACGGGCAACCGAACACACTTTTACTAGAGCTAAATGAGGTTCAAAACACCGAGGAATTTGGGGATGAATTTGAGGTAAGTGTAAGTGTACCCGTAGCTCAAATCGAAGAGCCATTTGTATTTCAAGTACCCGTGAAAAAAGTAACTGAGGAGGCTATAAGGCTTACTCCAGATCAAACGAAGAGCAGAGGTACGTTTAGTTATACAGTTAAGAATCTAGATATTACACCAGCGACGACTAGAATAGTTATTAATAGTACGGGCGAAGTTCCTGTATCGCCAGAACAAACAGGGGAGTATAGTCCAACGGAAGTGTTCTATCAGATCGAAGATGATCAAGGGAACATCATTGAGCCGTACAATCGGGGATACGATTTGTATCCGGCTATACCACATCTTATAGTAGATAAAATATATGCCGCTTTCTCAGAAATACCGAAATACGTAACCATCAAGCCGTATACCTGTACGTTTGATAAGGATTTGAACCTTTTGAAAGATGCTGATGGACAAAGAATAAAAACTTTCTATGAAGAGCTTGAGCTAACAATTCAGATTCAATAAGGACTAGTAACTGTTAATCCAATAAACTAAGCAAAGTCCGTGTCTGCCTATCAGATGCGGACTTTTTTATATAAATTCTAATGGAATGTAGATTTCGCTCACAGATTTTTCATTATCCGGGCCAATGTACCCTTCTCCATAAAATTCTAATTCAAAAGGAATGGATATTCTGTATTCTGTTTTTGGGAGCCAGATTCCGTAAATATATTTATAAGTAGAAGGGATATCACAAGAACGGCCTCTGTGGATGAATTTCAAATATCGGGCGGGTGGTAATACATGAATGGGTAGTGCCCGATTTCTGTCTGTATAAATTTCCGATTTAGATGAAGTATCCGAATGGCTTATGTGATTCTGTGCTATGGAAGGTGAAGACTTTAGCTCGCAGGCACACATAATCGAAAATCCGTTATCCTCATAATCGTTTGGCCAGAAGCCAAGCTGATAATATTTTTCGGGAAGTATGCGCTTATGTATGGTAGTTACCTTGCTAAAAAGCAGCGACCAAGTATTAGAGATGACGGAGTAATTATCGTTTATCTTTACTAACGGTCCCTGAAGAATGATTTCTCCCAAATCAACGAGTTGGGGGGAGATAATATTATCCATAGGTGCTTGATGTAGATCATGTTCGTAGAGTCTAGGTAGTAAAGGGAGCTGTGATTTAGTACGCCTTTTACGGACGAGGGTAGGAGTCGTATGCAACATTCTTTTGAAAGCGCGGGTAAAGGTCTCATAATTATTGAAGTCATAATCTAGCGAGATGTCCTGAAGAGAGCGCTCTGGCATTCTTAGAATATCCAATGCTGCTTCAGTGATTCTGCGTCTAGATATATAATCTCCTGGTGCTATTCCAGTGACCGCTTGAAATAGACGGGTGAAATGATAAAGGGAGTAACCCATTTCTTTGGAGAGGACAGCTACAGGAAGAAGCGTTGTTAAACGATCCTCGATGAGATCTAATGCTTGGATTATTAATTGACGATTGTTCAAGAGATGTCCTCCCATAACTTTTTATAGAGGTGGTGTTCAAAACTACCACTTCAATTAATCAGCCATCCAGTCCCCCCAATTAGCAGCCCAACCGGGTACGGTCACTTCCATTACGCGATCGGCACTAGGAAAATAGGCTTTGATGTCGAGAATTGGTGTATCGGGATAGGCATCAAGCCCAGCCACCTTTACGATGCCAGAAGCTTCATTGACAGACAGGATTGCTGCTACACTAAGCCCAATTGGATTAGGTCGAATAGGGGAACGGGAAGCGAATACTCCAGTTAATGTTTCGTCATAAGGTGGTTGAATCTGTGTAGTCTGGCGGAATTGATCATCTGCAAACTCGTGCAGCCACCAAAGCACTTGGCAATGACTAAATTGAGATAAACCTTTAAGCGCCGGGCTAAATTCCGGTTTGATTTCCAGTCGCAAATTACGTGGCGTACCTGTAACCCAACCTATAGGTACTATATTATAGCTTTCTTGTTCATTCATTGACTATGACTCCTTTCGGGTATCAGATATTATTTAGTGTATAACGGAGTGACCCGGTAAAGCCTGACGATATTTGCTATCATTCATTTAATGCTATAATGAAATTTGATGTGGAAAGGGGAGCATTATGAAGACATTAGTTTTGGCGGAGAAGCCGTCTGTTGCACGCGAGATTGCACGAGTTATGGGATGTAATAATAAACAGAAGAGTTATATTGAAGGTCCAAAATATGTGGTTACCTGGGCGCTGGGACATTTGGTCGGCCTGGCAGAGCCTGAGGATTATAATAAAAAGTTTGCAACCTGGGCATTGGAGGATTTACCGATTTTACCGGAGAAGACCAAGTTGAAGGTGCTTCGGGAGACGAATCAGCAATACAAGGCTGTTCAGCATCTAATGAAAAGACAGGATATTGAGGAGCTTGTGGTGGCTACAGACGCTGCCCGTGAAGGTGAGCTGCTGGCTCGCTGGATTATGACTATGGCAGGGTGGAAAAAGCCATTCCGGCGGCTATGGATATCCTCGCAGACCGATAAGGCGATTAAAGAGGGATTCGCTAAGCTCCGCCCAGGTCGGGAATTTGATCGTCTATACGAATCAGCTCGTTGCCGCGCAGAGGCGGACTGGATGATTGGTCTTAATGTCACGAGAGCTTTGACTTGCAAGTTCGGTTCACCGCTCTCGGCAGGACGGGTGCAAACACCGACATTAGGGATGATTATGGATCGTGAAAAGGAAATAACGGGTTTCCGTTCCGTTGATTTTGAGACGTTAACTGCAGATTTCGGGGATTTCCAAGCAGCTTGGCGCGCTAGTAACGGAGATGGGCGGATATTCGAAAAGGAAAAGACAGCAAGTCTGAAGGATAAGCTTACTGGACGTAGCGGTCGTATTATTAAGGTGCAGAAGAGTGAAAAGAGCGAGCCCCATCCTCTCGCTTATGATCTGACTGAATTGCAGCGTGATGCGAACCGGAAGTTCGGCTTCTCCGCGAAGCAGACTTCCAGTGTGCTCCAGCGTTTATATGAGCAGCACAAGCTAGTCACTTACCCACGTACGGACAGTCGTTACTTAACTGCAGATATGACGGGCACACTTAAGGAAAGACTGGAGAGTGTGGCTGTCGGACCATATGCGGCGCTGGCACGCCCACTGCTGCGCAAACCGCTGCCGATTACGAAGCGAATTGTGGATGATAGTAAAGTAAGTGATCACCATGCCATTATTCCGACAGAGCAGACTGTATTATTAAATGGACTGAGTACTGAGGAACGTAAGCTGTATGATCTGATTGTGCGGCGTTTTATCAGCTTGTTCTATCCCCCAGCGCGCTATGATGCGGTAGCTGTTACCGTCAATGTGGAAGGCGAGAGCTTTCATGTCAAAGGAACGACGGTAAAAGATGCCGGCTGGCGTGAAGTGTACGGTGGAGATATGAGTAATGATGATGACGAGGAATCATCGGACGAGCCAGCAGCTGGCAGTGTAAAGCTGCCTGAGCTTCGCGAAGGGGCAACTGTCACGATTAGCCGTTGTGTAGTGCGTCCTGGACGGACACAGCCACCGAAGCGTTACAATGAAGCTTCACTTTTGACGCAAATGGAGAAGCACGGACTGGGAACCCCGGCGACGCGCGCGGATATTATCGAGAAGCTGGTGAGCTCCGATACCATTGAACGTCAGGGCAATCTTCTGCATCCGACCGGAAAAGGCAAGCAGCTTATCGAACTGGTATCCACCCAGCTACGGACTCCGGATCTAACTGCGCGCTGGGAAGCTGAGCTGGAGAAAATTGCGCGTGGTCAAGGTAAACCGGAGCTCTTTTTGCAAGGTATACGCAGTATGGCACAAGAATTAGTGACTGGTGTAAAAACAAGCGGAGCAGAATACAAACCGCATAATGTCTCAAACAGTAATTGTCCGGAATGCGGTACAAGACTACTCGAGAAAAAGAGCAAACGGGGGAAGTTGCTTGTGTGTCCTGCGGATAACTGTGGTTATACCCGGGCCGGAGAGAAAAGATTATCGAATCGCCGCTGTCCGCAGTGCCATAAGAAAATGGAGCTTAAAGAGGGTAAAGCAGGTATGTTCGTTCAATGTCTGGGCTGTGGAATCACAGAAACTTTGGATAAGGACCACAAGCATGTGAATAAACGCGAACAGCAAAAGCTGGTACAGCAATACAGTAAGCAAGAAAGCATTGGCTCTAACCTTGGGGAACTGCTGAAAGCAGCGCTTGAAGGGCAAAAGAAGGATAAGTAGAGAGCTAGGTAAACCTGTTGTTGCTACTAACTTTTGTTCAGGGAAATTGGATAGTAATAATGAAGACTGCTGAGTTTGCTCAGTAGTCTTTTTTTATTCGCGTAAGTTTTTGTAGTCTACGGATAGGCTTTGAATTAGAATGTTAAGCAAATACATAGAGCAGGTGATTAGGGTGGCAGCGGAGCAGCAAGTGGATCCAGTGAAAGCGGCAGATAGCCCACAGGGTCAGGGTAACAGCAGGTTTTTCTTTCTTGTGATTGTATTTATGTTCTGGTTCTCTTCTTATATTTATGTCCCGGTGCTTTCACCGTATGTGGAGCATTTGGGAGCATCGTATTTTATGGTAGGCATGGTGCTTGGCGTATACGGGTTAATGCAGATCCTGTTCCGACTGCCGATTGGTATCGGTTCAGATTATTTGAATCGGCGGCGGCCGTTTATCTATCTGGGATTGATTGCGAGCGGAGCCAGCTGTTTTCTTTTTATGTGGGGAGCACAGCCTGTTTGGGCATTGGCAGCACGTGCGGTATCTGGTATAGCGGCTTCGGCATGGGTCGTGTACACTGTGATGTTCGCGGGCTATTTCCCGAAAGAGGAAGCTGGAAAAGCAATGGGCATGCTGCAATTTACTACAGTTATCGCCCAATTGACCAGTATGATGATCAGTGGCTATATGGTGGAGCATTGGGGCTGGAATACCCCGTTCTTGATAGGTGGAATTGTAGCGATTGCGGCGTTGCTGCTTGCTCTGCGATTGCCTGAACAAAAACAGGAGAAACGGCAAAGTGCGATCCAGATCAAGGATTTGGCGGGTGTTATGAAGGAGCCCCTTTTGGTAAGAGTCTCACTGTTGTCTGTATTGGCACACTGTGTGCTATTCATTACGATGTTCGGATATACTCCGAACCAAGCCCTGAATATCGGAGCAAGCAAAGAAAGCTTGGGCTGGCTGACGCTTGCTTTCATGATTCCGCATGCTGTCGCGACCCTCTACGGCTCACGGACATTCGGAAGACTCCTAGGGGACAGGGGGACGCTTATCATAGGCTTCGCGGGCAGTGCATTGTTTACACTTCTTATTCCTTCTATGCCGACGTTAGCGATGCTTTGTCTGACTCAGGTAGGAAACGGATTTATGCAGGGACTTATTTTTCCATTGTTGTTAGGCAAGTCGGTGTCAGAAGTGGATCCATATAAACGTGCAACAGCTATGGGCTTCTATCAGGCTGTCTATGCGGTAGGCATGTCGGCGGGACCGTTCGTGGCAGGCTGGATGAGTGCTCACTATGGTTTGACCGGGGGGTTCTGGCTGGGCGGAATTGCGGCGGCGCTGGCTGCGGTGTTGTCATGGATATGGATGAAGGATGCGAAGCAGTGAAACTAAAGAGGCAGACAGCGAAGTTATCAGAGCGTGTAAGGATGATTGGTTTTTTGTGAAAAAGAGGAATATAATAGAGATAGATAGGTAGCAAGGAGGAGAGCCCGGGAGAATGGTCAAGGTTATAATGTTGTGGTTTGTGGTAATTAATATAATCGGATATGTAGTGATGTCCGAAGACAAGATCAAAGCCCGTAAACGGCGAGAACGTGTACCTGAAAAGACACTTTTTCTACTGGCAGCTATGGGTGGGGCACTAGGCGTGCTGATTGCCATGTATCGTAAGCGCCACAAGACACGACATATGTCCTTTAGGATCGGAATTCCGTTACTTCTGTTGCTGAATATCTTTTTGTACAGCTATTTTTTAAGGTGATAGTCTTTATGATTACAAACTAGAAAAAGAGGTGGCGTACATGTTATTCTCTAAAATTTTACTCGCCTATGATGGATCTAAGGCTTCTAATCAAGCATTGGAGCGCGCAATTGAACTCGCAAAAGTAACTCCGGGCTCTACGCTGCATGTTGTTCACGCATTTGAATTCCCAAGATTTTTTATCGGAGAAGCTTTAGCACCACTGCCAGCTTCAGTAAATAAAGAATATTATGATTTAGCAGTACAAACTACGGAAGAAGTAAAGGGACGCCTTGAGGCTGAAGGCTTGAATGCTGAGGTTGAGCTTTTACAAGGATCACCTGCTGAAGTGATTTTGAAATATGCTAAAGAAAAGGCTGTGGACATCATTGTCATCGGCAGTCGCGGACTTGGCGGAATACGTGAATTTGTTCTGGGAAGTGTGAGCCACAATGTAGTACAAAGCGCCCGCATTCCAGTGCTGGTGGTCAAATAATATAGAGTTAAAAGGGACGCTTATGGCGTTCCTTTTTTCAAATATAAGAAAGTATAAGTTTTATGCTTAATATAACATCTGGTGTTAGAACTAAGAGTGTACGGAAAGAAGTCTTTATCATCAAAATAAGTGGCTGTTGAGAATTTAAATTCGCCTAAAAGCGAACGTTTAGTAATCCTAATTTACAAATGTTCGTGTTTGAGTTGACATCCTGTGTAGGGGATTGTTAAACTGATGTCATGAGCAACTCGTATAAAACCGGGGATATGGCCCGGAAGTTTCTACCCGGGAACCGTAAATTACCGGACTACGAGGAAATAGGATGATAGAATGCGGCAATGCGGTCCGGGTAACGGAATGATGCATTATGCCATTTTCCGCGCTTAATGCAGCCTAATGATAGGCACGCGGATTATTTTTTCCTAATTTCTTTACTAGTCCGATCCTCCCGCAGCAAAATGCGTCTGGTCATCGGGCTTTTTTTATTCGAATTTATAAGATAAAGATATCCATACTAGTGACTGGAAGGTAGGTCGAATCATGTCAGTACAGGTAGCTGTTATCATGGGCAGTAAATCGGATTGGGACACGATGGAGCACGCTTGTGCGGTGCTTGAAGAGCTGGGATTATCTTATGAGAAGAAGGTAGTATCCGCGCACCGGACGCCGGACTTGATGTTCAGCTATGCGGAGGAAGCCGCGGGCCGGGGTATTCGCGTCATTATTGCAGGAGCGGGCGGTGCAGCACATTTGCCGGGTATGGTGGCAGCAAAGACGATCCTGCCTGTAATTGGAGTGCCAGTGCAGTCGAAGGCGCTTAACGGGCTGGATTCGCTTCTCTCCATCGTGCAGATGCCAGGAGGCATTCCAGTGGCAACGGTAGCCATTGGTAAGGCAGGAGCCATTAATGCAGGCCTCCTGGCCGCACAGATTATCGGAGCGTTCGATCCAGAAGTGCAGCAGCGTGCGCAGCTGCGGCGGGATGCGATCCGCGACGAAGTCCTTGAAAGCAGCGACAGCTTATGAGACCGGAGGAGCTGAAGCTGCAGGAGGCTGGCGGCGCTAATTCGCCAGCTGCTACTAATGCGTCCGGTACGGGCACCGTCCGGACGCTACTGCCCGGCGCGACCGTCGGCGTGCTCGGCGGCGGGCAGCTCGGGCGCATGATGGCGCTGGCTGGCAGCGCCATGGGCTACCGCTTCGTGGCGCTGGACCCTGCGCCGGATGCGCCTAGCGGTCAAGTTACGCCGCAGATTACAGCGGCGTATAACGACCGGGACGCGGCGCGGGAGCTAGCGCGCCGCTCGGACGTCATCACGTACGAGTTCGAGAACGTCGACGCGGGTGTTGCCGCGCTGCTGACGGAGGAATCGTACGTGCCGCAGGGCAGCGCGCTGCTGTATACGACACAGCATCGGCTGCGCGAAAAAGCCGCCATCGAGGCGGCAGGCGTACCCGTCGCCCCGTACCGGAAGGTGGATAGCCTTGCGGAGCTGAAAGTGGCGGCGGTTGAACTTGGACTTCCCTGTGTGCTGAAGACAGCCACAGGCGGTTATGACGGCAAGGGACAAGCCGTGATTCGGCAGGAGGAAGAGCTGGAAGAAGCCTTCCGGCAAGTAGCACCCGGAGCGGTTGTACCGGAGCTGGTGCTTGAGAAATTTGTCGCTTTTAAGTGTGAAATATCCGTCGTTGCTGCACGCAGTGCATCTGGAGAGGTTAAGAGCTTCCCGCCGTCGGAGAATATTCATGTGAATAATATTTTGCATCTGTCTATTGTGCCTGCAAGAGTGTCAGAGGAGATTCAGCGGAGAGCATGCGAATTGGCAGAGACATTAATTGCTGGACTTGATGCGGTTGGGCTGTTGGCTGTAGAAATGTTCGTCACAGAGGATGGGCAATTGTTCGTCAATGAGCTGGCACCAAGGCCGCATAACTCCGGGCATTACACCATGGACGCTTGCGCGACTTCACAGTTCGAGCAGCATGTCCGGGCGATTTGTAATCTGCCGCTGGGCGATACAACGCTTTTGACACCCGTAGTTATGGTAAATGTACTAGGTCAGCATTTGGATGGCGCCATTAAAGCGACCTGTACACAGGACGAAAAAGATAATAAGCTGGGTGTTGTACCTAAGCTTCATATATATGGCAAGACTGAGAGTAAGACCGGCCGCAAGATGGGCCATATCAATCTGCTCTGCAAGGATACCGGAGACGGCTTGTCCTGGGTGGAGCAATCTAAACTTTGGAGGAACTAAAGAATATGATCGAACGTTACAGCAGACCTGAGATGCGAGCTATTTGGACGGAGGAAAATAAATTCAAAGCGTGGCTGGAAGTTGAAATTTGCGCTTGTGAAGCATGGGCTGAGCTGGGAGTTATCCCGCACGAAGACGCAGCTAAACTGCGTAAAGACGCTAAATTCGACATCGCACGCATTGATGAAATAGAACAAGAGACACGTCATGACGTTATCGCATTTACACGTGCGGTTTCCGAAAGCCTTGGCGCAGAACGCAAATGGGTTCACTACGGTCTTACTTCTACTGACGTGGTAGATACGGCACTGGGTTACTTGCTTCGTCAAGCGAATGAGATTCTAGAGAAGGATATCATCAATTTTATTGAGATCCTTAAAGATAAGGCTATTGCCTACAAAGATACACCGATGATGGGCCGTACACATGGCGTTCATGCCGAGCCAACCACCTTCGGTCTGAAAATGGCGCTTTGGTACGAAGAAATGAAACGTAACCTGGAGCGTTTCCGCCATGCTGCGAACGGTGTGCAGTTTGGTAAAATCTCCGGTGCCGTTGGTACGTACGCGAACATCGATCCTTTCGTAGAAGAATTCGTTTGCCGCAAGCTCGGCACAAGCCCAGCTCCAATCTCTACACAAACGTTACAGCGTGACCGTCATGCTGAATACATGGCTGCACTTGCTTTGGTAGCGACATCGTTAGACAAATTCGCTACTGAAATCCGCGCTCTGCAAAAGAGTGAGATTCGTGAAGTGGAAGAAGCTTTTGCCAAAGGTCAAAAAGGTTCATCCGCTATGCCGCATAAACGTAATCCGATCGGCTGCGAGAACATTTCCGGTCTGTCCCGCGTCATTCGCGGACATATGGTTACAGCTTACGAGAACGTACCGCTCTGGCATGAACGCGATATTTCGCACTCCTCCGTGGAACGTATCATCCTTCCAGATGCAACAATGCTGCTCAACTACATGCTGAACCGTTTCGGTAACATCGTGAAGAACCTGACTGTATTCCCAGAGAACATGAAGCGTAACATGAACCGTACCTTCGGCGTTCCTTTCTCCGGTCGGATCTTGACTAAACTGATCGACAAAGGTCTTAGCCGTGAGCAAGCATACGATACCGTTCAACCGCGTGCTATGCAAGCATGGGAAGAGCAAAAACAATTCCGCGATATCGTGGAAGCTACACCTGAAATCACTAACGTTCTTACCCCAGAAGAGATTGAAGATGCATTTAACCCTTCTTGGCACCTTAAGCATGTGGACACCATCTTCCGCAAGCTAGAGCTTATCTAAAAAAAAGATAGGTTAGTGGTGAACTAAGGAGCTTGGAATAGTACGAGCGGTTAGCGTTGTGCAGAATTGAAATACCGATGGTTAATAAGGAACGAAGAGAATTTTTGGAACTGTAGAAGCGTTAGCGTTCGCCTTTATCCTCGGATTTCTACCGCGAGAAGCGGTTCAAATCAGGAAATCTGAGGATAACAGCGATCGGAAGTCCAAATATTTCTTGTAGTGGACCGATTGACCAATAGATATTTCGACTTTGTAAGTGACGCTTTCGCTCAAGTAATAATTAATGATCATTAGTTCAAGGGAGGAAAGGTCATGACATCGTCGGCCGTATCCACAGCCGTGGAACTCATCAATGCGCCGCTGCTCTATAAAGGGAAGGTTCGTGAGCTGTACGATTTAGGGGAGAATGTACTGATCGTCGTCACGGATCGGATATCTGCTTTTGACTATGTGCTGGACCCCGCGGTACCTGAAAAGGGCAATGTGCTTAACCGTCTGAGTGCGTTCTGGTTCGGAAAGACGAAAGAGCTAATGGAGAATCATGTCGTTCATATCGATGTGGATTTGCTCGGAGACATCGTTAAGGACAAAGAGGCACTCAGAAACCGTGTTATGGTGGTACGCAAAGCGGAACGCATCGATATCGAATGTGTGGTGCGTGGGTGCATTACCGGTGGGGGCTGGAGACAGTATCAAGAAACAGGCAAAGTCAATGGTATTGATCTTCCTAAAGATTTGCGCAAAAATGCGCTGCTGGCACAGCCGATTTTTACCCCTGCGGCTAAAAATGATGTAGGTCATGATGAGGATATTCCTTTTGAAAAGATGCAGGAGTTAATCGGTGCTGATCTGGCACTCGAGCTGCAGGAGAAGAGCTTGCAGTTGTTCTCTTTTGCCAGAGAGTACTGTGCTGAGCGGGGAATTATTCTTGCAGATTGCAAATTCGAATTCGGCTTGCTGGACGGCAAGGTGATTCTGATTGATGAGATTTTTACGCCGGATGCTTCACGCTTCTGGGCCAAGGACAAATATGCTCTTGATATCGAAATTGATAGTATGGATAAAGAGCCTGTTCGTACGTATCTATCTGCATCCTCCTGGGATAAAAATAGTAAACCTGATCCACTTCCACAAGAAGTAGTTGAAGAAACTACACGCCGTTATCTGGACATTTATCATCGTCTTACTGGCAAGTCTTTATAGCTCAACATAGTGTGTTTACTCATGAGAATAAATTAAGTATATGTTTTTGTTTTTGAAGCTAGAGTTACTTTTAGTAGAGTTTCAGCTTTCAGAAAGTATATACACATAAAAATTTAGGAGGAACTACAAGCATATGTTAAAAGCGACGGTATATGTCACCATCAAGAAGAGCGTTCTCGATCCACAAGGGGTAGCAGTGCAAGGAGCACTTCATTCGGTAGGTTTTCAAGAGGTTGAAAGTTTGCGTATTGGAAAATATATGGAGCTGACTTTGGACACGGACAACCGTGCTGAAGCAGAAGTGCGTCTCAAGGAAATGTGCGAAAAGCTACTTGCCAACACGGTGATCGAGGATTACCGCTACGAATTGGAGGACTAAACGACATGAAATTTGCTGTACTTGTCTTCCCAGGCTCCAACTGTGATATTGATTGCTACAAGGCGGTAGAGGACAGTCTCGGCGAACCCGTCGATTATGTGTGGCATACAGCGACAGATTTGTCGGCGTATGATTGCATTTTGGTTCCAGGCGGATTCTCATATGGTGATTACCTGCGCTGCGGCGCGATTTCAAGATTTGCTCCTGTAATGGCTGAAGTTGCTAAAGCAGCAGAGCAAGGGAAATTCGTGCTAGGCATTTGCAATGGGTTCCAAATTCTTACTGAAGCTGGTTTGTTGCCGGGCGCGCTGCGTCGTAACATGTCCATGAAGTTCCGTTGTCATGATACAGTGCTTAAGGTTGTTAATAACGAAACCCCATTTACTATTGACTATGCTAAGGATGAAGAAATCATCATCCCAATCGCTCACGGCGAAGGAAACTACTACTGTGATGAAGAGACTTTAGCAGAGCTGAAAGCTAACAATCAGATCGTGTTCACATATAGCGATAATCCAAACGGATCTGTAGCTGATATTGCGGGTGTTAGTAACGTACAGGGCAATGTAGTCGGCATGATGCCTCACCCTGAGCGTGCAGCTAACAGCTTGCTCGGATCAGAAGATGGCAAACGGATGTTCACATCTATACTGAAGACTTGGAGGGATCGTCATGACGCAGCAAGTATCCGTTAAGGAACCGACCGCAGAACAGATCGCAGAGCAGAAAATTTACAGCCAATTCGGTGTGTCGGACAGCGAATATGAGCTCATCAAGTCTTTTATGGGACGCTTGCCGAATTATACCGAAATCGGCGTATTCAGCGTAATGTGGTCCGAACACTGTGCATACAAGAACTCTAAGCCATTGTTGAAACGTTTCCCGGTTACTGGACCACGTGTCCTGATGGGACCCGGCGAAGGCGCAGGGATTGTAGATATCGGAGACAACCAAGCGGTTGTATTCAAAATTGAAAGTCATAACCACCCTTCTGCGGTAGAACCTTTTCAAGGCGCGGCAACAGGCGTAGGTGGCATCATTCGTGATATTTTTTCCATGGGCTCAAGACCTATCGCATTGCTGAATTCCTTGCGTTTTGGCAAGCTGGAAAGCGATCGCGTGAAATATTTGTTCGAGCATGTCGTGTCTGGTATTGCTGGTTATGGTAACTGTATCGGGATTCCAACCGTGGGCGGCGAAATCATGTTCGATGATAGCTATGACGGTAACCCGCTTGTTAACGCAATGTGTGTCGGTCTGATCGATCATGATAAAATCCAACGCGGTGTCGCTAAAGGTGTAGGGAACCCGGTCTTCTACGTAGGACCTCCAACAGGACGTGATGGGATTCATGGGGCTACTTTTGCATCTGTGGAACTAAGTGAAGAGTCCGAAGCTAAACGTACAGCTGTACAAGTAGGCGATCCATTTATGGAGAAACTCGTGATGGAATCTTGCCTGGAATTGATCGATAGCGGCATCGTTATCGGGATTCAGGATATGGGTGCGGCTGGACTTACCTGCTCTAGTGCCGAGATGGCAAGTAAAGCGGGCAACGGTCTGGAGCTGTATCTGGATCAGGTGCCACAACGTGAAGACGGCATGACTCCTTATGAAATGATGCTTTCGGAATCGCAAGAACGGATGTTGTTCGTAGTAGAACCGAAGGATGAAGCTCAGGCGCAAGAGATTTTTGATCGCTGGGGTGTAATCTGCTGTAAGGTCGGTAAAGTTACGGATGACGGTCGCTTGAAGCTGTATCATCACGGTGAAGTTGTTGGTGACATGCCAGTAACAGCGCTCGTGGATGAGTGCCCAGTCTATAACAAACCATCTGAGGTTCCTGCTTATTATGTAGAAAATGAATCGGTGGACACGCTTCGTTACGAGGAAGTTACGGACTTAGGCGGTGCACTGCGTACTGTTCTTGGATCACCAACCGTAGCAAGCAAAGCATGGGTATACAACCAATATGATTATATGGTGCGTACTAGCACGGCTGTTCGACCTGGATCTGATGCGGCTGTAGTTACCATTCATGGTACACGTAAAGGGTTAGCGATGACTACGGACTGTAACGGTCGCTACGTTTATCTTGATCCTGAAGTGGGCGGACGTATTGCAGTCAGCGAAGCGGCACGTAACATCGTTTGTTCCGGTGCTGAACCATTGGCTATTACGGATAACCTAAACTTCGGAAACCCTGAGAAACCTGATGTGTTCTGGCAAATGGAACGTGCGGTTGATGGTATGGCTGAAGCTTGTCGTGTGCTGGATACTCCGGTTATCGGTGGTAATGTCAGTCTTTATAACGAAAATACTACGGGATCCATCTATCCAACGCCGGTTGTCGGCATGGTTGGTTTAGTAGCGGATACAGATCATATTACGACTCAAGGATTCAAACAAGAAGGAGACTCTATCCTTCTGCTAGGTGTAACAAAAGCTGAGCTTGGTGGTAGTGAATTTCAATATGCCGTTCATGGTGTAACCGAAGGCCGTCCTCCAGCTTTGGATTTGGCTACTGAGAAAAAACTGCTGAGCGCAGTGCTTCAATCGATTCGCGGCGGTCTGGTGCGTTCGGCACATGACTTGTCCGAAGGCGGCCTTGCTGTAGCACTTGCAGAGAGCTGTATCAGCGGTGGCATTGGTGCGAACGTTGAGCTTTCTGCTAATGGACTTAGATCCGATGTAGCATTGTTCAGTGAGAGCCAATCGCGTATCGTGCTGACAGCAGCGCCTGAACGTGCAGAAGAGCTAAAAGCAGCGATTGCTGCCAGCGGCGTACCCGTGGAAATCATCGGAACTGTAGGTGGAGACAGACTGCGCGTAAATCTGGACGGTGCATCCGTATTAGATGAAGCTGTAGCAGAATTGAAATTCGTGTGGGAGGATGCTATTCCATGTCTTATGAAATAAAGACCGGGAAAGAGCAGGAGACTCCTATCCTGTGGACTGGTGACTTTTACAATGAAGGAACGGGCTCGGGAGATATTTTTGACACATTAAAAGAAGAATGCGGCGTTTTCGGGGTCTTCGGACACCCGGAAGCGGCGTCCATGTCTTATTACGGCTTGCACGCCTTACAGCACCGAGGGGAAGAAAGTGCGGGCATCTGCGTAGCAGATGGTCGTGATTTCAACTATCACCGCGGGATGGGGTTAGTAAAAGAAGTATTCGACAAGGACAAAATTGCCTCACTGGTTGGAGACATGTCTATCGGGCATGTACGTTATTCCACCAGTGGGGACAGCCGCTTAACCAATGCACAGCCGCTCGTATTCAAATATCGTGACGGTGATTTGGCGATTGCTACAAACGGTAACATTGTTAATGAACCGTTGATTCGTAAGCAGCTAGAGCAAAGCGGATCGATCTTTCAAACCACAAGTGATACCGAAGTGCTGGCGCATCTGATTGCACGTTCGCCTAAGGATTTTGTTGAAGCGGCTAAGGATGCGCTGAAACAACTGGTTGGCGGGTTCGCTTTTCTGCTCATGACGAATGACAAATTAATTGTTGCTTCGGATTCTCACGGTTTGCGTCCGCTTGTAATGGGGCGGATCGGCGATGCATATATTTTTGCTTCCGAATCTTGCGCACTAGAAGTCATCGGAGCGCAGCTGATTCGCGATATCGAACCCGGCGAACTGCTCGTGCTCGATAAAAACGGCCTCTTAGAGGACCGTTTTACCGAGCCTAAACGTAAAGCGCTGTGCGCGATGGAGTATATTTACTTCTCTCGTCCAGACAGTGATATGAACGGCGCTAACCTGCACACCGCCCGGAAGCGGATGGGTAGCCGCATGGCATTAGAAGCTTTCGTAGATGCTGACCTCGTAACCGGTGTACCGGATTCGAGTATCTCGGCAGCGATCGGATATGCGGAGCAGACGGGCATTCCTTATGAGCTTGGGCTCATCAAGAATAAATACACAGGCCGGACCTTCATCCAGCCGAGCCAAGAACTGCGTGAGCAAGGTGTGAAAATGAAGCTAAGCGCTGTGCGCAGCGTGGTGGATGGTAAACGTGTCGTCATGATCGATGATTCCATCGTGCGTGGCACAACTTCGCGGCGGATCGTCAATCTGCTTCGTGAAGCGGGAGCTGTTGAAGTGCATGTGCGGATAACATCGCCGCCCTTCAAGAATCCTTGCTTCTATGGCATTGATACCCCAGACCGCCGCGATCTCATCGCGTCCTACAAGACCATTGCGGAAATGTGCGAAGAGATCAATGCCGATTCCCTGGCATTCCTGTCACCGGAAGGCCTAATCGCTTCCATTGGTGGTCACAACAAAGATGATTATAAAGGCGGGCTATGCCTTTCCTGCTTCGATAACGATTACCCGACGCAGGTTGATTTTGGCGGGGAAGAGAAAGATGGCTGCAGCTGCTAGTTAGGGGCCATCCCCCTAAGTTCCCCTTGCAAAGGTGTGGGTGTTCGCTTTAGGAGGTGCATGGCGCAGCTCATGCACCGAGGTCTTGAGGTCCGTGTGCAAGGCGCGCACTGCGGCTTGCAGTAGGGGAAACCCGGTGGTTGGAGGGAGTTATGGAGAGGAAGTTTGGAACTGTAGAAGCGTTAGCGTTCGCCTTTATGTTTGGATTTCTACCGCGATGAGCGGTTTAAATCAGGAAATTCAAACATAACAGCGATCGGAAGTCCAAACATTCCTCGTAATAACTCCAATAACCACCAACTCCCCTCGATGCCCCGCAAACGTGCTCTAAACTAATTAAAAGATGAGGTGTCCCAAGTGTCGGAAGCTTATAAAAACGCCGGAGTGGATATTGCGGCTGGTAATGAAGCGGTAGAACGCATGAAGAAACACGTAAAACGTACTTACCGTCCAGAAGTAATGACGGATCTCGGTGGGTTCGGAGCGCTGTTTGGCCTCAATAAAGATAAATATGAAGAGCCAGTCCTTGTGTCTGGTACTGATGGTGTAGGCACGAAGCTCAAAATCGCGTTCGCGGCAGATCGCCATGACACGATTGGGATCGACGCTGTGGCTATGTGCGTGAACGACATTGTAGTGCAAGGCGCAGAGCCGCTCTTTTTCCTCGACTATCTGGCTTGCGACAAAGTCGTGCCGGAGAAAATCGAAGCGATCGTAGCAGGGATCGCAGAGGGCTGTCACCAAGCAGGTTGCGCATTGATTGGCGGCGAAACAGCTGAAATGCCGGGCATGTATTCAGCGGGAGAGTATGATATCGCTGGATTCACGGTTGGTGTAGCTGACAAAGCGAAGTTGGTAACAGGCGCAACCATCGCTGCTGGAGACACAGTGATCGGTCTGGCATCTAGCGGCGTGCACAGCAACGGCTTCTCGCTGGTGCGTAAGCTTTTGCTTGAGGAAGATGGCTATGGTCTGAATGATGTGCTTCCGGAGCTTGGAGCTCCGCTTGTGGATGTACTTCTTGCACCAACTAAGATCTATGTAAAGCCTTTGCTGGCACTGTTAGAGCAGCTTCCGGTAAAAGGTATGGCACATATTACGGGTGGCGGATTCATTGAGAATATCCCGCGCGTATTGCCTGACGGTGTAGATGTGGAGATTAATTACGGATCGTGGCCGATTCTGCCGATCTTCGGATTGATGCAGAACAAAGGAAACGTAAGCAACCGTGATATGTTTACTACTTTTAATATGGGAATTGGACTTGTTCTGGTAGTTAGTGCTGCTGATGGAGAACTTGCTCTTGAACTGCTAAAAGCTAGCGGGGAAGAGGCATATATCATTGGTAAAGTGACAGAAGGGGAACACAAAGTAACCTTTACTGGAGCTGAAGTGTGATGCAATTGAGTCGAATCGCTGTTTTTGCTTCTGGGCAAGGCAGTAATTTTGCAGCACTAATCGATGCACAGAGAGCGGGCTTGCTTGGTGAGGGCAATATTGAGTTGCTTGTATCCGACAAGCCAGAGGCACCTGTAGCTAAGCGTGCGGAGGATGCGGGCATTCCCGCCCTCTTGCTGCGGCCAAAAGATTTCGCCAGCCGTGAAGACTACGAAGCAGAGATCGTAGCAGAGCTTCAGCGGCGGGAAATCGGGCTGGTTGTGCTGGCAGGGTATATGCGTCTCATTACACCTGTGCTGTTAACGCCGTATGCTGGACGAATTATTAACATTCATCCATCGCTGCTGCCTGCTTTTGCGGGAAAAGATGCTATCGGACAAGCGCTGGAATATGGCGTAAAGCTGACGGGTGTTACTGTGCATTTTGTCGATGGAGGTATGGATACCGGGCCTGTTATTGCTCAGCGCAGCGTAGCCCTGCAGGATAACGACACGGCGGATTCATTGGCAGAACGTATTCATAAGGTTGAGTATGAGCTGTATCCCGAAGTGGTTGGCGCCTTTGCCAGCGGGAAAGTGGAACTGCGTGGAAGAAAGACGATTATCCGCGAAAAGTAAGCTGCACCGCAGCCATTCGAAGTTTTGGATCGACATTTGGTGACAGACCGAGATGTTTCAGGGTATTTCTCGGGAAATATTGCATAAGCGGCGTTATCTGTCGCGTTGTGGGTTTTCTTCATATTAAATCGCATGTACAACCTGAAGGAGGACTATTCAAAGTGAGTATCAAAAGAGCGCTAGTCAGCGTATCGGATAAACAAGGTATCGTGGATTTTTGCCGCGAGTTGTCTGCATTAGGCGTAGAAATCATCTCTACAGGTGGAACAAGCACGCTTTTGGCTAAAGAAGGTGTTCCAGTCATCGGGATTTCCGATGTGACAGGATTCCCGGAAATCATGGACGGACGTGTCAAAACGTTGCACCCTGCTGTACACAGCGGATTGCTTGCTGTTCGTGATAACGAGGAGCACACGCGTCAAATGAAGGAGCTTGGACTGGACTACATCGATCTGGTTGTTGTGAATCTGTATCCGTTCGCGGAAACTATCGCAAAACCTGACGTATCCTACGAGGAAGCCATCGAGAATATCGATATCGGCGGACCTACAATGCTGCGTTCTGCAGCAAAGAACCATGCTTTTGTAAGTGTAGTGGTGGATGCTAATGACTACACTACAGTACTTGAAGAGGTTCGAGCAGGTGGAGATACAACGCTAGAAACACGCAAACGTCTTGCGGCAAAAGTGTTCCGTCATACGGCGGCTTACGATGCCTTAATTTCCGATTATTTGGCTAACGTTACTGGCGAGCCTCTTCCAGAGCGCTACACCGTGACTTATGAGAAAATTCAGGATCTGCGTTATGGTGAGAACCCGCATCAAAAAGCGGCGTTCTATCGCAAGCCATTGGCGGCACTGGATACACTCACTGCGGCTGAGCAATTGCACGGCAAAGAGTTGTCTTACAATAATATCAACGATGCTAACGCAGCACTGCAAATCGTCAAGGAATTTGAAGAGCCTGCTGTCGTAGCGGTTAAACATATGAACCCTTGTGGTGTAGGTGTGGGTGAAAGTGTATACGAAGCTTATCAAAAAGCTTACAACGCCGATCCAACTTCTATCTTTGGCGGAATTGTAGCAGCGAACCGCATAATTGATGCAGACACAGCGAACCTTCTGAAAGATATTTTCCTCGAAATCGTTTTGGCACCAGGCTTTACGGAAGAAGCACTGGAAATCCTTACAAAGAAAAAGAATCTCCGCTTACTGAAAATCGGTAATCTTAGTACGGCTAGTGCACGTAAGAGCAGCTTTGTAGTGACTTCGATCGATGGAGGCATGGTTGTACAGGAGAGCGATGTGCACTCTGTAAACCCAGATGATCTACAAGTTGTTACGGATCGTAAACCAACAGAAGAAGAATTGAAACAGCTGTTGTTCGGATGGAAAGTAGTTAAGCACGTGAAGTCTAATGCGATTGTACTCGCAGCTGATGATATGACTGTTGGCGTAGGTGCAGGACAAATGAACCGTGTGGGTGCAGCAAAAATTGCAATCGAGCAAGCCGGTGAAAAATCCAAGGGAGCCGTACTTGCTTCCGACGCTTTCTTCCCAATGGGCGATACGCTAGAAATGGCAGCAAAAGCAGGTATCACTGCTGTGATTCAGCCAGGCGGCTCCATTAAAGACGAAGAATCAATTAAGGTCGCTAATGAGTATGGTATTGCTATGGTCTTCACAGGCGTCCGTCATTTCAAACACTAGAACGCTGGGAGGATCATATTCGGATGGATATTTTAGTGGTTGGCGGCGGCGGCCGGGAGCATGCGATGATTTGGAGTCTATCCCAAAGCCCCAAGGCAGGTAAAATCTATTGCGCACCCGGCAACGCCGGGATTGCGCAGTTAGCCGAATGTGTGCCGATCGGAGTATTCGAGTTCGATCGCCTCACGGCTTTTGCAAAAGAGAAGGAAGTAGGTCTTGTTGTAATCGGACCGGATGATCCGCTCGCTGCTGGAATTGTGGATGCTTTTGAAGCACGGGATATTCCTGTGTTTGGTCCGCGTAAGAATGCGGCGGAGATCGAAGGCAGCAAAACCTTTATGAAGGATCTTCTGCATAAATATAATATTCCGACAGCAGCCTATGAGAAGTTTGACGACTATGAAGCTGCACTAACTTACTTACGGGAGCAGCCGCTGCCGATCGTCATCAAGGCAGATGGTCTGGCCGCAGGAAAAGGCGTGACGGTTGCTTATTCTCGGGAAGAAGCAGAGCAAGCGCTCGCTGATATTATGGTCACTAAGGTATTCGGTGAGGCAGGCGCACAGGTTGTTATTGAGGAGTTTCTAGCTGGACAGGAAATGTCGATTCTGGCTTTTGTCGATGGAGAGACGGTACGTCCTATGGCTGCTGCTCAGGATCATAAGCCCGTATTTGATGGGGATAAAGGTCCTAATACCGGCGGAATGGGTACCTATTCGCCTTTACCACATATTGATGAGGCTATTATCCAAGAAGCAATCGAGACCATCATTAAGCCGACAGCAAAAGCCATGGTGGATGAAGGTCGTCCCTTCAGCGGTGTACTGTTTGCGGGACTAATGATTTCTCCAGAGGGAAAACCTAAGACGATTGAGTTTAATGCTCGTTTCGGTGATCCTGAGACACAGGTCGTGTTGCCTAGACTCAAGAGCGACTTGCTAGAAATCTTTTTGGCGGTTACCGAGGGTAGACTTGCAGATATCGACATAACATGGAGCGACGAAGCGGCTGTATGCGTAGTTCTTGCTTCAGGAGGATATCCAGGCCCTTATCCAAAGGGTGTACCGATTGAAGGCCTTGAAGACAGCCAAGGAGGGCTGATCTTCCATGCCGGTACGGCGCGTGGTGAAGACGGAAGCTGGGTGACAAATGGGGGTCGGGTACTAGGCGTGGTAGGCCTAGGTGCTACGATTGCTGAAGCTCGTGCTGCAGCTTACGCCAGGGCTGAAGGAATTACTTTTTCCGGAAAACAAAGCCGCAGCGACATCGCTATGAAAGCTTTGGTATAAGGATAAAGAACTGTATCTAGCATTTTTTGCGCTAAAAGTCCTAAAAAAGGACTGACAAGTGATAGAAGAAGTGCTATAATACTACACGTACGGGGGAAAATGTGCGGATATATACAGATAAGGGTCTTTCCGATCATGGGAAGGCCCTTTTAAATCGGAGTCCTTCAGACTTTGTGAAGTAACCTTTTAAAGGATGCCTCGTGCCTGGAAATGATGATACTTATAGTGCATACTAGCGATACGCTTATGGCGAATGGCTACTCACAGATTTAAGGAGGAATTCGTTTTGAGTAAGATTGGAAGAAATGATATGTGTCCTTGCGGAAGCGGGAAAAAATATAAGAAATGCTGCCTTGGGAAAGAAACCTCTGCAGTAGAGTCCATCATGCAACTTGTAAACAAGGAAGAAGCGGCTGCTAGCGAGATTGTGGCTGAGAAGCAGGAACCCGTAGCACAACCTGAAGTAAAAATCACTCTTGCTACGCTCAGAAAAAAAGTGTCACGTGATCTAAAATGGGAGCACCCAGCTCATGAACAATTGGCGCTGCACCTTATTGAGAGCATGAGAGAAAGCTATGATAGAGAGCTTATTTGGGAAGCTCTAGTTCTGTGGAATGGTTATTCCCGTAAGACTAAGCCTGCTGTGAAGAAAATGGGCTCTTTCTGCGCAGCAATTGAATTTATTTTGTCTGAGGAATATGGTTTCTCACTAACGCAAGCAGATCTTGCCACTAAACATGAGGTTACTACACCTACTATTTCTAGAAAAGTTAAAGAGATGCTTAATTACATTGAGGAATATGGCATGGGTGGAGCGGAGGAAGAACTACTTCTGCTGAATGTCTCAGGCAGTCCGAAGGATCAGGAGCAGGCTCTATTACAAAAGGCTATGCAAACCAATACATCCAATCGCCGGATTCAGTTAGCTGAAGCCGCGCTAGAGGTTTATCCGGACAGTCCGGATGCTTATCTCATTTTGGCTGAGGAAGCAGAGAACGAAACCGATGCCCGCGCTTTCTTGAAAGCAGGGATGGAAGCAGGTGCACGTGAGCTTGGTGAAGCCTTTTTCGCTGAGAACAAAGGACATTTCTGGGACCTCCACGAGACGCGTCCATACATTCGAATCTGTAAAAGCTACGCTGACTCCTGCTGGTTTAGCGGAAATGCGGAAGAAGCCGCTAAGACGCTCGAACATATTTTAGCGCTTAACCCAGAAGATAACACAGGTGCACGTTACCTTCTGACTGCAGCATACCTCTACAGCAATAAGCTGGCAGAGACGGAATTAGTGCTGGAGAAATTCGGAAAAGATGCTGCAGCGACAGTAGCTTACGACCGTATGGTCTTAGAATATAAGAAGAACGGGATCACTTCCCAACTGAAAATGTTGTACCGCGTAGCGCGGAATGTGAACAAGCATGTGCCGGATTATTTATTAGGAATCAAGAGATTGCCGCACAACTTACCGGATTTTGTAGGGATGGGCGATGCAAACGAAGCGATCGAATATGTGATTGTACACTCACGCTTGTGGACAAGCCTACCTGATCTGCTGAAGTGGATGCTGAAGCAACAGGATTAGTAGTATTCGGATCTTGAACGTATATGAGCTTAAAGAGATTATGGGAGATTCCTATAGTCTCTTTTTTAATATAAAAAAAGTGTAAGTTTTACTTCAATATTGTATTGCGTACAGCGGACAATGCTTGAAAAAATGTCCTTGGGAGAGTATGTTACAAGAAGAGAATGATTAGATGATAGTGAGGCGAGAGGGTTATGAGAGAAGAGGAAGACCGAATCGTAGGAATGGAAGATATCGTACGGGCTCATCACGTACTGCGGGAGGTCATCATCCGGACTCCACTACAGCGTGACGCCGTACTATCGGCCAAGTATGATTGCGATGTATATTTGAAGCGCGAGGATTTACAGATTGTCCGTTCTTTTAAAATCCGTGGAGCTTATAATATGATTCGTAGTCTATCAGCAGAAGATAGAGCTAAAGGCATTGTCTGCGCGAGTGCAGGAAATCATGCACAAGGTGTAGCCTACTCCTGTAAGGCACTTGGAATTAAGGGCAAGGTCTATATGCCGAGCACCACACCTAACCAGAAGGTGAAGCAAGTTCGGCGGTTCGGCGGTGAGTTTGTTGAGGTCATTCTGAAGGGTGATACTTTCGATGACGCTTATGATGAAGCACTGCAAGCTTGTATAGATCATGGAATGACGTTGATCCATCCGTTTGATGAGCCGAGAATTATTGCAGGCAATGGAACAATAGCGATGGAAGTAATGGAGAATCTGGACCATCCTGCCGATTTTATGTTCGTAACGATTGGTGGGGGCGGCCTGGCAGCAGGAATAGCCACTTATGTGAAGACGGTCAGTCCATCCACTAAGTTGATTGGCGTGGAACCGCTCGGAGCCGCTTCAATGACTGAAGCGATCAAGCTTGGAGAAGTGGTAACGCTTAAAGAAATTAACAAGTTCGTGGACGGAGCGGCTGTTAAGCGCGTCGGCGGACTGACTTATGATATTTGTTCCCGGCATCTGGATGACATTGTGATGGTGCCTGAAGGTAAAGCTTGTACCACCATTCTGGAACTGTATAACGAGAATGCTATAGTGGTTGAGCCAGCGGGCTCCTTACCTATCGCAGCACTTGATCAATACCGTGATCAAATCCGCGGCAAGACGGTTGTCTGCATCATCAGCGGTGGTAACAATGATATTGACCGTATGCAGGAGATCAAAGAGCGGTCTCTGATCTACGAAGGCTTAAAGCACTACTTCATGGTGAACTTCCCGCAACGGGCAGGTGCCCTGCGTGAGTTCTTGGGTGAGATCCTTGGGCCTCACGATGATATTACCCGATTCGAGTATATTAAGAAGCATGATAAAGAGAACGGCCCTGCGCTTGTAGGCATTGAACTATTATCTACAGATGCCTATGAACCTCTCATCGAACGGATGCAGCAGAAGGGCGTCGATTACGTAGAAATCAATAAGGATTCCAATCTCTTTAACATCCTTATTTAATTTCCTTCATCACTTTAATTATTTCGTTAATGAACATAGAAAGGCCCGTCCCAGAATAAAGTGGGGCGGGCCTTTTGTATAATGTCTTATATTTCTAGCATATTAGAGTGGCATGGTAGTCTTACGGAACTGCTCGACTTCGTCGTTTAATTTAAAATTATTATCCTTCATCAATTTCATGAAGCCATCTAGTTTCTGTAGGAATGAGCTAGTATCGTTATTCTTGGTCAGAATGCTAGAGTAGGCTTTCTGTGCCTCCAAGTCCATTTCCAGATTGTCATAGTGGAAGAGGGGCGTGTTGTTCTGACCGTAGAACGTATTGTTAACGTAAATAGAGTATAAGGATTTAACAGCTGAAATTCGATTCGATTTCGGATAATTTTGAATGAATTGCTCTTGAGACAATGCACGTGCAGCTACATCGGTCCAACCAATGACCAGCCCGTTGTCCTTGGAGGAAGGAAGATCAGACTCCGTGGCCATAATGGATATATAAGCACTGATATCATTAGTGACATAAAGCTTATATTTACGGTAAGCCGCATAATCGATCACAGGGAAAAAAGTACCCTCGGCCGTCTCCAATTTATATCCGCTTTCGCTGGCACTTTTCAGTAGAGTGCGCAGTGCGGGATCTTCTGTAGCCTCAGCAAGGGTCTTCATACTAGCGCCAGCCTTATAGATGGCGGTGAGCTTCCGCTGGACATTGCTGGTATTGAATTTGCTCTCCCACGCCGGAAGCGCCGCCTTGTGTAAATTCTCAAGCTTCAGTGTCATTATTGTGGCACGATACGAACCTACCGCATACATATTGGCGTTCAAATATTTAATAGCTTCGGGTAACTTGTTAGAGGAAGACAACAGCGGCAATGCAGCTTTATAGATAGCTTCCGCATGATCATTATTAGCAGTCAGAGGACTTGCCTTAGCGCCTCCCACAGGAGGGCTGACAGCGCCTTCAGCTTGAATCGTTCCTATAGGTGTAGCACCTAGTCCCAATGTTACTGCTAGAACAGAATAGAGAATACCTTGCTTCTTATTCATAAAAGTTCCCCCTGTCTATCGGATGGAATACGGTTGGAGCACGATTTTTACTTTTTGAAAAATATAAACTTTAGTCCAATTGCGCCAATCAGGGAAACTATTAAGCTTACCCATGGAGATAATGTAATGACCGGAAACAAACGGTCAAGGTAGAGACCAATGAATACGGCAACCACGGCGATTCCGATATAGACGCCAAGGCCCTTGATATCAAAAGGTTTGGCTGTAGGCGCATCACTCTCAGACAAGGAGGTCATCCATTTCATAATAAGCTCGATCAAGATGATGGAACCTGCACCCACAGCGAAGAGCGTGAAGAGGCTAATCTGTCCGAACATCCCGGGTGATCCATTGGTCCATTGCAGAAAGAGTCCGCCTATAGCGAAGATTCCGAACAGACAGGTTAGAGCCGCGCAGGGAATCATCGAGTAATAGTTCCATTTGCTGCGTGCCGGGCGTGTGGGAATGCTGTCTATGATCTCTTTAAAATAATCATCCGGATTCTCACCAAACACCTGCTTAGCATTTTTCCCTTTCTTTTGTTCTTTCAGAAGTAGTTTTGCTGCATCCAGTAAAAGTTCTTCAGTGCGTAGAGCTTCTATCCGGCTAGCCCGCAACGTCAGGATCATATCTTCAAAATAGGATCGATTGAAAGGCGTCATCTGCTCGCGCAGGGCGTTATTTTCCTTAATCATATCTTTCACTTTCATAATTAGGATGTAAACCTCCAGTAGTGTAATCGGTATAGTCTTTAACCTAGAGTATACGTTTGCCTGACAGGTCAGCGCAAGGACAAGCATTTCTATTTTCCTATGCATAATCCTTTTATAAGAGTGAACACTGATAATGTTGTTGCTTGATCAATATAGCTTTGGGAAAGGTTGGGAGCTTTATGGAACATGAGAACAAGAAGGACCAGGAAAGAGTCATGGGCAACGGTTTCGAGCCTACGCCCAATCATTCAATGGGGGATTGGGGCGGCTCTGATGGATTCAGCATGTGGAATTCCACGGAAGAGCCAGCAACCGAGGGCCTGCTTAAGGATTGGGAAGGCAGTCAAGAAACCCATGAGATGTTTAACGACAGCTATGATTGATTGACGACCCTAGAAGCTCATCACGCTAAAAAACACCACAACAGCGATCCTCCGTTTACTGGAGGATCGCTGTTGTGCGTTTTTGTGAGGGGACTTGGTTCAAATCTCGGAATGCTGGAATTACAAAAATGTGTAGCGTTGGGGCGTTGGAACACCGGAACCCGGAATTATACCAACCCCAACCCCAACTCCAACCCCAACCCCAACCCCAACCCCAACCCCAACCCCAACCCCAACCCCAACCCCAACCCCAACCCCAACCCCAACCCTCAAACCTCAAACCTCCATGGTGTGGCTTATCCGCATACAAGATATCTAAATCAACGAAGATTAGTGTTTAGATCAAGAGGGGAAAAACTAAGCGTGTGTCCCGGAGTCATCATCATGACTTACGGAATACTCTGTTTGTCGTGCTGACCAATGTTCAATAAACGCCTCATTTGATTAGGAATTGTCCCGTTCCTGTTGACAATATGAGCGAAATCTTTATAATAAGGATATAATTAACACTAAGTTAATCGGAATTCTAACAAATTAAAATTAATTTCAAATATAGGAGGTTACGGCAATGGAACGGAATATTGTAATTCGGCATAACGGCGAAGAATTGACAGCGAGCATCCATTATCCGAGTAAAGAGAAGGGAACTTCCACACGTTGCAAGGACAGATTACCATTAGCCGTAATTTGCCATGGATTTGTAGGTAATCGGATTGGGGTGGATCGGATCTTTGTCAAAGCGGCTCGTGAGCTGGGGCAAGACGGATATATGGTCATTCGATTTGATTATGCGGGCTGCGGCGAGAGCAGCGGTAATTACGGCGGCGAGGATATGGAGTCGATGATCGCTCAGACTAGAGCGGTGCTCGATTACGGAATCAGCTCTGCCGATGTGGATCCACAGCGTGTGACGCTCATTGGCCACAGTCTGGGTGGGGCGGTTGCGCTTCTGACAAGTATTCGGGATCGCCGTGTGAAGAATCTCGTGCTGTGGGCCTCCGTAGGCTACCCCTTCAATGATATTGTGAAGATCGTAGGGCGAGAGGCGTATGATCGATCGGTGAAGAATGGATCAGCCGATTATGTGGGCTACTCGTTCACACCGGTATATTTTAATTCTTTGGCGGCTTTTCAGCCTTTCCAAGAGGCAAGTAAATTCAGCGGTGATGTACTCGTAATCCATGGTACTTCTGACGATGTCATCCCCGTGGATTATGCTTTCCTTTATCAGAAATTATTCTGGACGCGCCCTGAGGGGCGTTGCGATAAAGAGATCATTTTTCAAGGGGATCATACCTTTTCTTCCGGGCCAGCACAGCAACAACTGCTTAAGCGGACAAGAGAGTGGATGAACGAGCAGGAGCATGTGCAGACAGAGTGGCAAAATTGGATGATATAGGTGATGGACTTTACTCGCAATAACTTGAAATAAGCGGTAAAATAAAGATGCACACCATATACTGGGTTATGGAGGTTGGCATCCTATGAAATTACCGTCATTTTTTATCGCGCACGGTTCTCCGCTCCTCGCACTGGAGGATAACGAGTATACCCGTTTTCTGGAGCGGCTTGGTCAAGAACTAGAAGCACCACGGGGTATAGTAGTATTCTCAGCGCACTGGGATAGCCCGGAACAGCTACTCACCATTGATGAGAAGCACGAGACTCAACATGACTTCTACGGATTCCCTGAAGAAATGTACACACTGACCTATCCAGCCCCGGGTGATCCAGCTCTGACCAAGCGGATTTCCGAGCTCTTTAAGGGTAACAATCTTTCACATCAGCCCGTTCTGGGGCGAGGACTCGATCACGGAGTCTGGGTAATACTGAAAAAAATGTTTCCGAAAGCCGATATTCCGGTAGTCGCTTTATCCGTCGATTCACTACGTTCTCCGAAGGAACAGTACAATATCGGGCGGATGTTAGCCCCTCTGCGTGACGAAGGCATACTGCTGATAGGCAGCGGTGGACTTGTTCACAATTTGCGGATGCTAAATGAAAGTGATCAGCCTGAAGAGTGGGCGCTTGAATTCGATGCGTGGATTGCCAAGGGTTTAGAATCTTGGGATTTGCCTTCACTGTTTGCTTATGAGAAAAAAGCTCCACATGTTCGAGATGCGGTTCCATCTTACGGAAGAGAGCATTTTGCACCTCTCTTTTATGCGATGGGAACAGCGGATGGCAGCAGGAAGGCAGAGCGGATATTTCAAGCGTATCAATATGGGACATTAAGCCTTAATTGCTGGAAGCTAGACTAAACGGATAAGATACATGCAGGGTGCAGCCGGAAATCGGCTGTGCCTTTTTTAATGCAAGCGGATCAAGACAAATGGGACTGGCTGTGATTAAATGGAAGAAACCAGTTAAGATACATAAAATGTTTAGGAGGAACTACAAGCTTATGAAAGTAAACTGCTCTTCTTCCCGTCTGTTATCTGCCATTGTACTGAGTACCCTATTGCTCTCCGCTTGCGGAACAGAGAGTGCAAATAATGTAATTGCCCCCACACAGCAACCTACCTCAGACCCCGCACCTATTGAAACGATCCAGCCAACGCCTACTGCGGATCCCACTGCTGAACTCATATCCGGGTTAACAGGCCTGCCGGTATCTGAAGACATTCTCCCACGCCCCTTGGCCGTTATGATAAATAATGCTCCAGCGGCCCGGCCGCAGTCGGGGGTGAGCGAAGCAGATATTTTATATGAGATCCTTGCTGAAGGTGGCATAACGCGGTTGATTGGTATTTTTCAAAGTCATACTGGAGTAGTGAAAATCGGGCCGATTCGCAGTATCCGTCCCTATCTGCTCGATATTGGCGAGAGCTACGGTGGTGTGACGGTGCATGCCGGAGGGAGTCCTGCGGCTTATGCCATTTTGCAAAAAGAGAAAAAGGCGGATATGGACGAGATCGGTCGTGCCGGAGCTTATTTCTGGCGGGACAAAACACGTAAAGCCCCTCATAATCTGTACAGTAACGCAGCGAAGCTGCGAGAAGGTGCCGAGAAGCTTGGTTATGAAACAAATGTGAAGGTGCCGGGGTATCTTTTTAACAATCCAGATTACATACCGACAGGCGGAGAGCAAGCCGCTGAGTTTAGCGTAAACTTCTTACTTAAAAGCTATAAAATTGACTATAAATATGATACTCAGCTTCAGACCTATCAGCGTTACGTGAATGGCAAACCGCATTTGGATTTGAATAACAATAAGCCGGTAGAAGCTGCAAATGTAATGGTGATGGGATCCGATCATAAAGTGCTTGATGATGTGGGAAGACTTCAAGTTGATGTGGAGTTGGGCGGGGAAGCGCTACTTTTTCAGAGGGGACAGGTTACGAAGGGCAGATGGTCACGTGAACCAGGTGATGTCATTCGGTTTGTGAAGGATGGTAAAGAGACGCTGATGTATCCTGGAATCACCCATATTTTGGTGGTCCCTAATGCACCTACATTTAGCAGTCATGTGGTATACGGTGGAGCAGATAGTGCAACCTAAGAAAGTCGGAATATCCAGTGTTATACAGATTTGTGTTCGGAATTATGGGTAAGTGTTAATAGAGTGTAAAAAAGTTCATTTCTATAGCTTCTATACCTTCTACGGATATGTTAAGATAACAAGGGTTGTCATTCATTTTCATGCTTTTTACATATGGGTGACTCTGTACTCACGGTAATATTATGTAAAGGGGTTTAAAACAATGAAGTTGAGAAAAAAGGACATATTCTTTGAGACGCTGGAAAATATGGCGGATACCATTGTCCAAGCTGCAGATTATTTTGCTCAGAATATCACTGATCTCCGGAATAATGTCGATAGTTTCGCTGCAGAGATGAAGAAGTACGAATCCCAATGTGATACTTACACGCACACCGTAATTAAGGAA
Organism: Paenibacillus sp. RS8; assembly: GCF_041956825.1. Classification (NCBI taxonomy): domain Bacteria; kingdom Bacillati; phylum Bacillota; class Bacilli; order Caryophanales; family Paenibacillaceae; genus Paenibacillus; species Paenibacillus sp. RS8. The sequence goes on from NZ_CP168131.1 coordinate 2,329,455, forward strand.
TTGAACAAGACGTTCATTACGCCACTTGAGCGTGACGACATTATGGACTTGATTACAAGCATGGATGATGTCATTGATGGCTTGGAGGCATCTGCCTCACGTTTCTATATGTACAACCTTCTTGACCCGGATGAATACATTGTACAATTTGCCGAAATCCTTCGTCAGTGTGCTTATGAAATCCAAAAAGCGGTTCATTTGCTCTCCCAGAAGAAGCTGCTGGCTATTCGTGAATATACGATCCGTCTGAATGACCTTGAGAATCAAGGGGATGAAGTCCTTCGTATTTGTACCAAAGCTCTATTTGAAACCGTTAAGGACCCGATTGAGCTGATTAAGCGCAAGGAATTATATGAGCGACTCGAGACCACTACAGATAAATGTGAAGATGTAGCCAACATGTTGGAATCGATCATCATGCGCAACTCATAAGGGGTACTAGAATATGGAAACATCGATATGGATTCTTGGAATTGTTATATTTCTCGCGCTTGCGTTTGACTTTATTAATGGTTTCCATGATACGGCCAACGCGATTGCTACCTCTGTCTCTACACGTGCGTTAAAACCTCGAACAGCTATTATTATGGCGGCACTGATGAACTTTGTCGGAGCTTTGATGTTTACAGGTGTAGCTAAGAAAATTGGCGGAAGTATCACAGACCCCACGTTGCTGGAAAATGGTCTGGATATCATAATAGCCACGCTGATTGCTGCGATTATTTGGAATTTGATCACCTGGTGGCTCGGAATTCCGTCCTCCTCCTCTCATGCACTGATCGGCGCTTTGGCTGGTGCAGTATATGTAGGTGCAGGCTCGTCGCATATTAACTGGGGCGGATTTGTGGAAATTGTCGAGGGCTTGATCTTCTCGCCAATTATTGCATTTGTTATCGGTTATATCATCATGACAGTCCTGAAATGGATTTTTGCAAAGCGTAGTCCACATACGGTTAATAAGGGCTTCCGTTCCATGCAGGTTGTGACGGCGGCATTACAGTCGTTTACTCATGGTACGAATGATGCGCAGAAGGCGATGGGGATCATTACCTTTGCCCTCGTTACATCAGGACGCCAAGAGACTATGGATGTAATCCCTCTATGGGTTAAGGTTGCTGCGGCTACGGCTATGGCACTCGGTACCTCCATTGGTGGTTGGAAGATTATCAAGACCATGGGTACGAAGATTTTCAAAATCGAGCCGATCAACGGCTTCGCGGCTGATATTTCCGCGGCTTCCGTTATTTTCTCGGCAACACTGCTGCATTTGCCAGTCAGCTCGACACATGCGATCACTTCAGCCATCCTGGGTGTTGGCTCCGCAAAACGCTTCTCTGCCGTGAAATGGGGAGTAGCCGGACGTATTGTGGTCACTTGGTTTATCACGATTCCTATCAGTGCGGTATTAGCCGGTCTGATTTTCAAAATCATTTTTTAAATCCCTTTAATAAAAAGATGTCAGTTGGCCTTTGGCTGCGGACATCTTTTTTTGTTGTGTGGGGTGGTGGGAAGAAGGAAGGAAGGAAGGAAGGCTGGACAGATGGATAGATGGATGGAACGAAGGAATGAAGGCTGGCTGGACGGAAGGATGGAAAGAAAGAAAGAAAGAAAGGTAGACAGACAGACAGACAGGTAGACTCTCTAGCTCCAGCGTTCGACTTTTCCTCCTCCAAGAGGAGAAAGGTATTAATCTCGTAGAAGTATGGGAATTGGCGAAATAGCGCCGAATGAGCGGAAAGAGGTACATAAATGCACCATAATTGGCGGAATAGCGTCGAATGGGCGGAAAGAGGTACATAAATGCACCTTAATTGGTGAAATAGCGTTAAATGGGGGCAGCGTCAAGAAGTTTGTGTAAGAGAGTAGAAGGTAACTTCTCGGGTGTTCGTTAGTTAGTGCAGATGTTCCTTGGGGCGGGGGCCCCGCCCCAAGGGAAAAGGGAATTCGAGCTACTTGTTTTACTCTGCCTGCGGTGGATATCGTGCTTCAAACATCTCATTTAGTTTCTTCTTTACTTCTAGATCGCCGAAACCGCGAATGACCCGTTCGCTAAAGCGTTCGTTGTAGTCCATCACGTCGAGGTAAACAATTTTCTCTGCTGCATCCATATTCGTGAGGCTATTCATGGGTTTCAGACGCTTTCGGATTTCCTTGTTCATTCGTTCAATTGGATTGGACGTGTAGATGGCTTCCTTTATGAGCGCAGGATACTTGTAAAAGGTCAGCAGCGTTGGCAACTGTTCTTCCCAAGACCGCATTTCTTTCGGGTAGAGCTTGCCCCATTTGGCCTTCACCGTGTCAAACGCAGCCCGAGCCAGATCGTGGTCTGCAGCCGTGTAGATCGTCTTCAGATCTTCAATGACTTCCGTTTTGTGCTGAATCCGAATTTTCGGGAAGGTCGAACGCACTTTGTGGACGATACAATGCTGCACATCCGCCTTCGGATAAGTTTCACGGAACGCTGCATCGAGTCCCGGAAGCCCATCAAACACGCCCAGCAAGACTTCCTGGACACCACGGTCGTAGAGGTCTTTGAGCACCTCGCGCCAGCCGTTTGCGCTCTCCTGGCCGCCTACGTAAAAGCCAAGGATCTGGCGGTGACCGTCTTCGTCGATCCCCATGGCGAAATAAACGACTTCTCCGCTAACGGTGCTGCGCTTGAGTTTCACATATAGGCCATCCAGGTAGATAACGGAGTAGCGTTTGTTTAACGGGCGCTTCTGCCACTGATGAATGTCGTCAAGTACCGTAGCTGTAATGTTGCTAACGGTCGTGGGTGAATAGTGGCTGCCGAACATACTTTCAATGAACCGGGCCACATCTCGCGTTCCCATACCACTTTTGTACATCTGGATGACAGCCTCCTCTAGCCATCCATCTCGCCGCTGGTAGGGCTCGAACAACTGCGTTTGGAAGGCTCCTTGACGGTCCCTAGGAACGGCCAGATCCTCTACATTTCCGTATTTCGTGTGTAGATCCCGGGTGTAGTATCCGTTGCGGCTGTTGTGGTTCCCGGCTTCTTCACTGGTCATGAATTGCTGGATTTCCGCTTTCATAATGGACTCTAGATTATCTTTTACAAATTGGGTGACAAGATTTTCAAATAGATTATTTAACATGTTTTCGGGTAGAATAGTCATCGAGTAGGGTTCCTTTCTTAGTGGACTTCGACAATCCCGAGAATACCCTACTTTTTTGTTGCCTGACTAGGCTCCAAATCTTGGTACACAACTTACTTTACGCCATCTAAATGGGCAGAAAGAGGTACATAAATACACCTGAATTGGCGGAATAGCGTCGAATGAGCAGAAAGAGGTACATAAATGCACCATAATTGGCGAAATAGCGTCGAAGGAGCGGAAAGAGGTGTATAAATGCACCTGAATTGGCGAAATAGCGTCGAATGAGCAGAAAGAGGTGTATAAATGCACCATAATTGGCGAAATAGCGTTGGAGAAGCGGAAAGAGGTACATAAATGCACCATAATTGGCGAAATAGCGTTGGAGAAGCGGAAAGAGGTACATAAATGCACCATAATTGGCGAAATAGCGTCGAAGGAGCGGAAAGAGGTACATAAAATGCACCAGAATTGGCGAAATAGCGTCGAAAGAGCAGAAAGAGGTACATAAATGCACCTGAATTGGTGAAATAGCATCGAATGAGCGGAAAGAGGTACATAAATGTTCCAGTTTGCAGAGTCGAGCTTATCCAGATGAAAGTGAGTAAAAATGGGATAAGCTGCTTATGAGCGGATGTCTGGCGTAGCTTTTTATGCATCTGTCGAATCTAGTCGGAGGGTTAGAATTTAAAAAAACTAATTATTAAACAAATCAATCGCTATGATTTGATTAAGTTCGATGGCAATCCAACTTAATTTTGTTTTTCGATGTTTTTGGAAGACTCCTCGTCTTGCGGTACAATAGATGCGTGGAAGAAGATGAAGCGGAGGAACATTTATGATACGTACACTTGCGGTGACGCATACAGGTGAGGTGCTGACAGACATACCTCTGCAGGATATACGGCGAGAGGATTACGCATGGATATGGGCAGACTTTGCTACACCTACGGTGGAGGAGACGCTGCTGCTCGATCACTATTTTCATTTTCATCCGTTGGCGATAGAGGATTGTATGCATGTGTTGCAGCGGCCGAAGCTGGATCATTATGAGGAAGTGCAGTTTTTTGTGTTGCATGCGCTGAACGAAGAGACGCTGGATGCTGAAGAGATTGACCTTTTTTTGAGCGCAAATTACCTCGTATCCTATCATCATCAGGAAAAAACAGAGATGAATGAAGCCTGGGAGCAGGTGAAGCGTGAAATACATAGTCGTAAAGGCTGGTCGGGCGGACCGATGGCGGCTGCATATACAGTCATGGACAAACTGGTAGATAAGTATTTTCCATGCCTCTACAGTTTAGAGGACGAGCTTGCGGATCTGGAGAGCAATGGCGGCAGTGAGTCAGTGGAGGATTTAATGAGCCAAGTGTTTGGCTTGCGCGGAAGGCTGCTCAAAATGCGGCGGACGATTGTGCCGATGCGCGATTTGATGTACCGGATTGTGAATTCGCAGCATGTCCAGAGTAACGGCGAGGAACGGATTTATTTTGGCGATATCTACGATCACTTGTTAAAACTGTCCGATATGATTGAGGCTGATCGAGAAATGACCGCAGATTTACGTGATAGCTACATTTCCCTTAATTCTAACCGGATGAATTCGATCATGAAAACACTAACTGTAATCACCACCGTATTTATGCCGCTGACGCTGATTGCCGGAATCTATGGAATGAACTTTGTAGTGATGCCTGAACTTGAATGGAAGTATGGGTATTTTGGCGTTCTGCTGTTTATGCTGGTGGTGGGCGTTGGTATGTTCAGATGGTTCCGGCGAAGTGGATGGTTTAAGTAAAAATAAAAGAAACGATACAGCAAGTCTCTTCCCCTGAGAAATGCTGTTTGTCAGATTATAGTACCTATCCGGCAATGGCCGTAGGCACACCAGAAAACGTCACCGCTATTTGCGGCGACGTTTTCCAGTAGAGGGAGTTGAGCGCCGGCGTGTGGTTGTGGACGATTTGCGACGTTGAGATGTAGAGCGTCTTTTTTTGCGTCGACTCGGGCTGAACAGTGCGGCATCCTCTTCGGCTGCCAGGGCGCCTGCTGCTCCTTTTCCTTTGCCGAAGCTACCCATGAAGAGTTTAACCATTGGGGCCATCTGCTGGAAGCCGGACATCACCTTCTGTACTTTACCCATGGAGTTTACGATCCCGTCAATGCCGCCCATTCGGTCGATAATGCCTTTTATTTGGTCCATATTCCCACCAATTCCGCCACCGCCTCCTAAACCGCCTAAGCCGCTAAGCAATCCGGCAAGTCCGCCGCTAGCTTTCGTTGTGGCTTCGGCAGCAGGAAGCGCTAGCGCCGTTTCAGCGGCAGCTTCTGCTCCTAAAGCGGGAAGGATTCCGCTATCTGCTGGGAGGGATGAAGGCGCGTATGGACTGAGGCCGGGATAGGCAGAGGCATTATACGAATCGCTCAGCGAACGCTGATTCCGGCGGGAATGATTATAGTAATGATCAGGCATAATATCACATTCCTTTGTTAGTGGTTTGCTATACTGTATGTCATGGGCGAACATACGGTATAGACGAATGCCCGGGTTCTCGGGATAGGAGCGGAAAAGGGCGAATGCCTATAATCATCCTAAAGAAGTGAAAAAAGCGTGTACATGCTTGATTTTCGGCGCTTATGTAGTACTATAGGGTAGGTGCTATTTCTTATGTAGGAAGAAATGAAAATAGTTTAGTACATAATTAGTGTGCGCCAGGGGTGGACGTTTGTCCATCGATTTCACTCTTTACAGCGTGAAATCGTTAATGCTTGAAAAATGCGCTCCAGTGCAATATAGTAGAGCAAGAAAGACACATTAGGGGATGATAATCTTATGCAGCTGAAGAAGCTAAACGATAAAAGTATCGACCAATTATTTGAAGCTATTTTAACATTGAAAAATATGGAAGAATGTTACGTATTCTTTGATGATCTGTGCACTGTGAACGAGATTCAATCGCTGTCGCAGCGACTGGAAGTAGCGCGTATGCTTGGCAAAGGTTCGACTTACAACCAGATCGAAGCAGAGACGGGTGCAAGCACAGCTACGATTTCCCGTGTGAAACGTTGCCTGAACTACGGCAATGATGGATATAAATTAACATTGGAACGTTTGGGACGCTAATTTATGGTACCGGGCGTACTTATTATCAGTCATGGCTCTCGCGACGAGGCTTGGGTGTCGATCGTGGAGGAAGCCGTAAGTGGATTATCGCTAGGTGAAAAGATTCCTGTGGTGGTCTCTTTTTTAGAGCTGGTAGAGGGCCGTCTGATTCAAGATGGAATAAATGAGCTGGAACACGCAGGGATCACAGATATTATTGTGATCCCATTGTTCGTTTCCTCGGGAAGCACACATGTCGATGAGATAGAATATGCACTAGGCGCCAAACCTGAGCCTGAACGTGAGACGGATTTAGCACTGTTCTCAGTGAAGGCTAGAGTTCACTATGGTTATCCTATCGACGATGACCCGGACATCGCTGTAATGATCTGGGACAAGTTACGTGTGCTGTCTACGGAACCAGCGCGTGAAACAATTCTACTCGTGGGTCATGGCAGCATCTATGATGGCTTCCGGCAACGCTGGCAGCAGGGGATATCTTCGCTGGCGGAGCGTGTACGTGAGGTAAGTGGTGTAGCGGCGGCCGACTATGGTCTGCTGAGTCCGGACAGTGTACGAAGCAAAGTGGAGTATTGGCAGGAGCAGGGTCACGAGGTGCTGGTGGCACCGCTTTTTTTGAGTGAAGGCTATTTCACTAAGCATGTGGTTCCGAATAGACTTAAAGGGTTAACCTATAAGTATTCTGGTCAAACGCTTCTTCCGCACCCTCTTCTTCCGCATTGGATTGAGAGACAGGTAGAGACACTCCTCGAACAGATTCGAAGTAAATGATAAAGCAACTCACCCTGAACACACTTAATCATGAAAAATAGTGCCCACATCCGTGGATAATACGGGATATGTTGCATATACATATAAATATATTTTTTTGTCAGATGAAGTGTCATGAATTGCTGTATAATGGAATATTTGCATGAAAGGGCCTTTAACATTGATTGTAGTGGTCCGAATTAGGTATAATCAATTAGGTTATTCTATTATAAAAACAGGTGGCGTTCCGGTAATGAAAACTGCGAGATTGATTTATAATCCCACTTCTGGACGGGAAGAGATGAAGAAGCGGCTCGCCGATATTTTGGACCGGCTGGATATGGGTGGCATTGAGGCCTCCTGCCATGCAACAACCGGAGAAGGCGATGCTATGTTAGCTGCTGCAGATGCAGTAGAACGCGGTTATGATTTGATCATAGCAGCCGGTGGCGATGGCACTTTAAATGAGGTTATTAATGGTATGGCGGAGAAGCCTAATCTTCCCCCACTCGGCGTTTTGCCGCTCGGTACTACCAATGATTTTGCACGTGCAATGGGGATCCCAAAGAACTGGGAAGATTCCTGTGATCTGATCATTCGCCAAGAGACACGTCCGATTGATATCGGTAAGGCAAATGACCGTTATTTTATTAATATTGCAGGCGGCGGTAGTCTAACCGAACTGACCTATGAAGTTCCTAGTAAGCTGAAGACCATGATAGGGCAGCTTGCGTACTATTTAAAAGGTATTGAAAAAATGGTCAGCCTCTCTCCTCAGGAACTAATCATTCGTGCTAATGGTCAAGAAGTCATTCATGATGAGTTCATGCTGTTCCTGATTGCTAACACGAATTCTGTTGGTGGCTTTGAAAAGCTTGCTCCCGGCGCTCGTATCGATGATGGTCTGTTAGATGTTATTGCGGTTAAAAAATGCAACCTAGCGGAGTTTGTCCGTTTGGTCAGATTAGCCCTTCGCGGCGAGCATTTGAACGATAAGAAGGTTATATACTTCCGTACGGATGCGATGGATGTAATCTCTCCAGGGCATGTCCAATTGAATTTGGACGGCGAGCTAGGCGGAGAACTGCCAGGGCGATTCCGGATTTTGCCACAGCATTTGCGGATTTTTGCTGAAAATAACTAAGGGTCCATGGACAGATATTTTAGGTATATATAGCGATGATCTTTGATCGAAGACACTGTGAGATTACAGCGATGATAATGATCGAAGACATTTAATTGGGTTTATACAGCGATGATAATGAAAGAAGTGAACAATAAATAATGAGTAAACACCGCAGTGGACGCAGCACCAGCCGCCCAGTCGGCAAGGCGCCTGTCGCCGGACTGCCTGTGAATAAAAATGATGAGGTTATGCTCGATATCATCGGCATGACCCATGAAGGTGAAGGGGTAGGCCGCGTTGAAGGCTTTACCCTTTTTGTGCAGGGAGCCCTTCCCGGGGAGAAGGTCCGGGCAAAGGTGCTCAAGACTAAGAAGCAGTATGGCTACGCCAAGCTGCTGAATTTAATAGAGGCGAGCAGCGCCCGCATTGCGGCGCCTTGCGAGATCTATGACCAATGCGGCGGCTGCCAGCTGCAGCATATGGACTACACCGCGCAGCTGACGTGGAAACGGCAGCTGGTGGTGGACAACCTGGAGCGGATTGGGAAGCTCCGGGTGAGTGGTGGGGCTGCTGGCGGAGACGCTGAGGCGGCTCAGACAGAGGGCATTCTCGTCCGCCCAACACTGGGCATGGACGAGCCTTGGCGGTACCGCAACAAAGCTCAGGTGCCAATTGGCGTAACGGAAGGCGGACTTGTGGGTGGTTTCTACGCGCGCGGCAGTCACCGCATCATCGATATGGAAACATGCTTAATTCAGCATGAAGATAATGATGACGTTGTACGCAAGGTGAAAGATATCGGACGCAAGCTTCGCATTACTGCTTACGACGAAGAATCTGGCAAAGGCTTACTGCGTCATGTCGTAGTAAAGAAAGCCTTCCGTACTGGTGAGATGATGGTTGTCCTTGTTACTAACGGTGACCGTATTCCGAATGTTGACGAATGGATAGCAGAGATCCGCCGCGAAACCCCAGCCGTAACAAGCATCTGCCAGAACGTGAATACTAAGCAGACAAACGTAATCTTTGGAGATACAACCCGTACCCTTTGGGGGAACGATGTTATTTACGATTATATCGGCGATGTGAAATTCGCGATTTCTGCACGTTCTTTTTATCAGGTTAACCCGGCACAAACTGAGGTCCTCTATGGTAAGACGGTGGAATATGCAGGGCTAACGGGTAACGAGACTGTTATAGATGCTTATTGTGGGATCGGTACGATTTCATTGTTCCTTGCACAGCATGCTAAGCAGGTCTACGGTGTAGAAATCGTACGCGAAGCGATTGAGGATGCACGGGCGAACGCCACTTTGAATGGTATGGATAATGTAGTGTTTGAGGTAGGTGCATCTGAGGATGTAATCCCTAACTGGAAAGAGCAGGGGATTACGGCAGATGTTATCGTGGTTGATCCTCCGCGTAAGGGCTGCGATCCACGACTTTTGGAGACGATTCTGGCGATGAAGCCGGAACGAGTGGTGTATGTATCGTGTAATCCGTCGACACTGGCAAGGGACTTGCGGGTGCTCGAGGATGGCGGGTATAAGACAGTGGAGGTAACTCCGGTGGATATGTTCCCGCATACGGTGCATGTGGAATCGGTGGCTTTGTTGGTGAGAAACCCTTGTCAAGTAGACACTAAATAATTGGGCAATTTTAATTCCACTAACGGATAACGATAAAAGAGCCGCGAGTTAGACGAGCATAGCCCTTAGGCTCCACCATAAAAAATCGCCCTGTTCGCAAAGTTGCTTACAGGGCGGTTTGCTATGTCATAGAGTGCAGCTTGAAAGTTAGCAGTCAACCTGCACTCAACAAACTATCTTGCACGTTTTTAAGGCTAACTTATTAATAGAGCAGTTACACAAACATAAGATTACTCTGCCACAACTTGTTTGCCTGCAATCCGGCCGAAGGTGAAGATATCAGCGATGGCATTACCGCCAAGACGGTTTGCACCATGAATGACCCCTGTTACTTCACCTGCAGCGAACAGCCCAGGGATGACTTCGCCTTTTTCATTCAATACGCGAGTCTTCTCGTCGATCACCAATCCGCCCATTGTATGGTGAACGGATGGTACAGCTTTTTCGATGTAGTAAGGGCCTTTTTCAAGAGATTTCAATCCACCGCGATGTTTGAAATCAAGGTCTTTACCTGTTTTCGCATAATCATTTACTTTATTAATTGTTTCTTTCAAATTGTTCACGTCAATTTTGAAGAAATCAGCCGCCTCTTCAATCGTATCGGCTTTAAAGAGCAAGCCTTGTTTAACGAGTTGATCGTATTCGTCTTGATGAACTTCGATCGTTTTACCGATATCCTCAATGCCTTGATTCCATAATTGATACGTATATCCGCCCGTTTGGGCAAGAATTGCTTTAGAAATAACGTCACGACGTTCTAATTCCTCAACGAAGCGCTTGCCTTCTTGGTTAATCAGGATCGCACCATCGAAGCGGGAGTCTGCAACCAGGGAAATAACACCTGTCTCAGGATTACAGATTGGATACGTTTGAATACTCTCCATGTTTGTCAGTTTGGCGCCAATCGTTTCTGCCATAACGATACCGTCACCTGTAGATCCTGGTGTATCGGTAGACATATATTTTTCATCCATTTTAGGGTTATATTTTTTACGCATCTCTACATTGGATCCAAAACCACCGGTAGCGATGATGACGCCTTTGTTCGCATGGAATGTGATCTTGTCGCCAGTACCCGAAGTCGCAGTTACACCGGTTACTTTGCCGCTTTCGTCCTTGAGCAAGGTTTCAGCTTTCATATTCGTTTTGATCGTGATTCGGTCAGCGTCTGTTTTGGCTTTTAACTTGGTAATTAATTCAGCACCTGTATGACCTACAGGAATCAACGCACGTTTTCTGGAATGGCCTCCAAATTGGAACAGATGATCAGGTAAGAACTCTACCTTGATATCATCGCGCAGCCATTCGGCAGATGCTAGTGCATTGTCGGCAAGAATACGAACCATCTTAGGATCCCCGAGGTTGTCTCCGCCTTTCATCGTATCATCATAGAACAAGTCAGCCGTGTCATCAGTGATGCCAAGAGCACGTTCAACCCAGTTGTCAGGCGCATTCATCTCACCACCGGAGATCAATGTGTTGCCGCCAACAGCTGGCATTTTCTCGAGCAGAACTACATTAGCTCCAGCGCTGTTCGCTTCGATAGCCGCACTAAAACCAGCACCCCCGGCACCGATGACGACAACATCATAGGTTTGCTCGGCTTCTTCTTTATCTTTGCTTCCACTGACTGCAGCGCCAGCGACAAGAGTAAGTCCAGACTTCGTAATTGCATCTTGAATGGCTTCGAGATATCCTTTGCTTGTAGCCGTAGATCCGCTAATGGCATCAACTTTTGCACTGTTAGTTGTCATGACATCTTGCTTGAGCTGCGTATAAACAGGCTCTGCAAGTACTTCATTTTCCTTGTGCTCTGTTACCTTAATGTCAGTGATCTTGTTATCTAATAAGGAAACTTGTACTTTAATATCGCCATGTTTACCTTGCCCAACTCCTTCAAAGACTTGAACTCCGTTTGCATCTGCAGCCGGTGCTGCCTCTTTACCGCCGCAGGCAGCAAGCGTGAACATAAGACTGAGGACTAGTAGAATAGATAACAGCTTTTTCGTGTGAGTTCGCATAATATCTCCTTCATTCTGTTGTGAATTGGTTACATACACTAGGGAGAGGAAGATTTGCTAGGCAAATCCTTTATCTCTAGCCTAGACATGAATGTTATTTCATGTGAAAATATGCACAAGACCTATTATAGATTTAGTACAGCATTATGTATTTGCACAGATTAGCGTTTTTTTGTCTTTTTCGGGCATGTAAGAAACGGATATTGTGAAGGGCTATGATTACAATGAAAACAATTCACTTAAAAATTACGTTAATCGCAGGAAGCTGCTTCTTGCTGCTGTTCATTGCATTGCTTGTAACAATATATTTGGAGATGAACCATACGGTTGTCCCTTTGAATAAGAACTTAACGCAGCAAGTGGTTAATGCACGCAGCGACCAGATCGATTATTGGTTTAATCAGCGCATCGGTGAGATAGACATGCTTGCTTCTCTAGCTTCGGACCATCATTGGACACGAGATGAATTGCTGCAAGAGATCGATAAGTTCGAGGCGAAAAAGCAAGTAGAGTACGAATCCATACGCGTGGTGGATATTCACGGAAATTCCTGGTCAGCAAGGGACAAGCCTTTTTCGATACTAAATCGACCCTACTTTCGAAAACTACTGCTACATTCAGATTCCAATTATGTGGTGAGCAATCCGATCGTATCCAAAGCGAATGCAGCTGAAATCGTCGTCATTCTCTATCGTGTGAATCCATCGGTGAATGATGGGGTAGCTTATATTGCCGCAGCCGTCTCCGTCAAGAAGATGAAGGAGATTGCTCAAGATGTAATGCTATATGACCAGTCAGGCCAGCTTATCATCGATTGCAGAGAGCTGGGTGAAGGAGATGGAGCGGATGATGCAGCAGATAAGAAGAACATAAGTTTATTTGAAGCTCCAATTCAAAATGTGGAAGGCTGGAAGCTAGTACTCGAAGTACCGAATTCAAGTCTATCGCTAGCGGTGATCAAAACCCAGCGGACTGCATTGCTGGTAGGCGTTCTTATCGGTAGTGCGTTTATCGTCTTTCTGATGCTGCTTGCTTCTTCCATTATTCGTCCAATTCAGTCGCTTCGCCAGGTAATGGAAAATGTGCAGAACGGCAACCAAACCATACGAGCAGATGTTACGCGCTCGGATGAGATCGGCGATCTTGGGCGAAGCTTCAATGACATGCTTATTCAGTTATACGCTGTGGAGCAGGACCGAAAGGAGATGGAACTCAGACTGATTCATGAGCAGATCAAGCCGCACTTTTTATACAACACATTGGATACGATCCAGTGGATGGCAACGGAACATGGAGCAGACAATGTGGTGGAGATGGTGGAAGCGCTTAGCGCGTATTTCCGATTAGGGCTTGGTACAGGCAGTCCCTACATTCTGCTTGATCAGGAGTTGTACCATGTCGAGAGTTATCTTCATATTCAAGGCGTGCGATATGAGGAGATTCTGGACTACGAGCTTCGATATGATGAAAAGCTTGCTCAGTGCCAAGTCGTTCGCTTCATGCTGCAGCCGTTGGTGGAAAATGCGATTTATCACGGGATTAAGCCACTTGGGGATCAAAAGTGCAAAATTTCGATCACAGCATATAAACAGGTCGATTATTTGGTCATTAAGGTTAAAAATAATGGGGTTATGATTCCTGAAGAGAAGCTTGAACAGATGAATCAAGCCCTTCTTGATGATAAATATGATCGTTCTGCCACAGGCTTTGGACTATACAGTGTAAACCATCGCATTCGACTAGCTTACGGGGTGCCATATGGCCTTGCAGTGAAGAGCGAAGATGGCATTACCGTTATGGTCATTCGAATACCTTTGGAAGGGGAGCGGAATGAAGATGTGGAAGATTGTCATCGTCGATGATGAAACGATCATTCGCAAAGGCTTGCGACAATACATTGAGGAGAGTTCGTATCTTTTTGAAGTTGCAGGAGAAGCGAAAAGTGCAAACGAAGCATTGAATATGGTGGAGGAAGCCCCTCCACATGTATGTCTTGTGGACATCAACATGCCGAATATGAATGGGCTCGATCTGATAAATATATTGCGCGAACGCTGCCCGTCGGTTCTAGTTGTAATCATCAGCGGCTACGATAACTTTGAATATGCGCGTCAAGCCGTGCAACTGCAAGCATTCGATTATGTATTGAAACCTGTGCCGAAGAGTGATCTGAACAAGCTGCTTCATCGGATCGATGAGCACCTTCAGGCTAAATATCCTTTGCATTCACATGAAAGCAGGGTGGATAAGGAGCTGGGGCTTCCCGGGTATACGGGGGATGGAACAGTGCTTATCCAAAAAGTGACCGAGTATATTGACAGTCATTATCAGGATCCGGAGCTGTCTATTACTCGAGTAGCATCTCTATTTCATATCAACCCAACCTATCTTAGCAAGCGTATGAAGCAAGAAATCGGTGCTTCATTCCTTGACTATGTCACCGAGCTTCGGATATCGAAGGCGAAGGAGATTCTGGATGACGTAATGCCGAATATCAAAATCGGGGATCTGGCCGTGAAGGTAGGGTATAAGAGCCAGTACTATTTTAGTCGTGTGTTCAAAAATAGAGTCGGCTCAAGCCCCTTAGAGTATAAAAAGCATCCGTTCGGTTATGGATAGGGCATCAATTTAGTAGAACACAGCAATTAGGCGCCACCATATATAAACACGACGCAACCTCGAGGGGTTGCGTTTTTTTATTTGGCGGATTGCTTAGAGGATATTGATAAAAAATAGGTAGGACCTAAGGAGGTAAACGCTATCTTTATACCTATAAAGACGCGACGTGAAGGCCTTCATGTCAACAAGTGTATACCCAATGTCATTAATTATCTATTTGAAAGAAAGGCCACTTTTCATAATGTTACTTTAAGGACATTGACATATGTTATTAGCTTCTATGACGTGTCGGAATCTCGGAAGGGAGGAAAGAGCATCGAGGTAAGCTGGAATGGAAGCGCATACCATTTAGGAGATTGATGTTTCTTGACTCGAGAATCAGAAGGGAGTTCGTACGATATGAAGAGGAGTAGACAATGGTTAGCTCTCGTCATGGTTGCGATCATGATCGTAACCATGATGCCGATCGCGCAAGCGGAAGAGGCGCTGCCGCCTACACAGACAGAGGGACAGACACCGGCGAACCCGCCGGGCGAAGCCGATCCGGTCGAGGTGACGAATCCATCAGACCTACCGGGAGCGGGTACGGAGGGTGTTATTGCGTCAGTGTATGGGGCGGTATATCACAATCTTGCAGCGGGCTTATCTTATGAGTGGTCGCAAGAGCCGGAAGTTTCCTATCCGGATGAAGGCAACACACTTACGGATGGTATATATGGGGCAAGCAATAGATCCGACGTAGCATGGGTTGGACATCATTTGGGTAAGACACGCGAAGTTGTGTTTGATTTGGGGGCGAAGAAATCCATCACGGGTATTAAAGTCAATTTCCTCGAAGATTGGCCAACGAACAATGTACTCGTGCCACTCACGGTATCGATGTACGTCTCCGATGACAAGGTGAACTGGGGACTGCTCAAAGACAATGCCACGCAGAAGCTGTGGAATGACGGCAAATACACGGAGACCTATGTGTGGGACGGCAGCAAGGACGGCATTAAAGCGATCGGCCCAGATGCGAAGATCGCCCATGCTCGCTATGTGAAAGTGACATTCACAATGCATACGCGTGCAATGACCTTCGTGGATGAGATTGAAATCCTCGGTGAAGACGGCAAAGTTGCCGGAGCCGTAACCGTTCCGACGCATAGGCCGAAATTCTTGGCGGCAGGCGAGGCGACAGCGGGTATCGAGCATCTTGGACTTTTGTATAACGGGCAATATGCGAATGACTTAGGCATCTGGACGAAAGAACGGATCATTCCGAATATTAGTTATGTCGATAAGGACGGCAAGATTAAGGATCGACTCTTCGACGGCGTCCTGTATCTTGGCATTAACTCTCCAAATCCAGGTCGTGATTTCGGCGGGCGGGCTTATATGGAAGATTGGAAATGGTATCTGGATAAAACCTTTGCGGTAGGCGGCGATATGGATGCGTTAAACGAAGCGGCTAAGGAAGTATCCGATGCGCTGAACGAGTCTGGCGTGAAGGAAAAGGTTGTCCTCATGATTCCGGATCCAGGTGAATCGATCACTAATTTCGGAGCTGTTGAACAAGGTGGAGAATCGCTGAACTTCAATGATTCCGTTGGCAAAGAGAAAGCCCTTGCGAACCGTGAAAAAGCAGTTCAATGGTGGCTGCAGCAAGTCAAATCGAGATGGGAAGCAAGAGGTTACGCTAACCTCGAGCTTGTAGGTATGTACTGGTTCGAAGAGCAAATCAGCACAAGCCAATCCGGACCGGATCTGATTCGTTCGGTGAGCAGCACCCTGCATGACATGCAAATTAGCGGCAAGGACCTGAAGTTCTTCTGGATTCCGCACTTCTTCGCTTATAAAGCATTCATGTGGAAGGATGTCGGCTTCGATGCGGTGACGATCCAACCTAACTACTTCTTCGAGCCAACGGATATCGAGCGCTTGGAGGATTCTGCGAATCTGGCAAAGCAGTATGGCATGTCCAATGAACTCGAGTTCGATGATCGGATGCTGACGGACGGCGTGTTCCGCGAGCGGTATATTGATTACTTGAACAGTGGTGCGAAGACTGGGCTCATGAAGGATGGCTTCAAATCGTATTATCAAGGCAACAATGCAGTCTATAACACTGCGGTAAGTAAAGATCCAGCGACACGCGTTCTTTACGACTGGCTGTATCAATTTGTTAAAGGAACGTATCAGGTCAATGAGGCTCCGCCTTCCGAGGTAGACGTGCAGATGAACGGCAATCCGTTCCAGAGCGGGATGAAGCTGCCCGATTCAGAATCTGTATCCTTTACATGGAAGCTTAGAACGGATGATGGTCTGACGAAAGTGACGGCGACGTATGACGGCAAGCTTTATACAGCGGGTACTCTTATTCCGCTTGCAGGCAAGCTTGGCAAACATGAGCTTAACATTACCGTTACCGCGGGGCGTATGGTGACAAAGTCATATGTTATCGAAGCAACGACGAATGCATCTGGTATGAAAGCGCTAGTCGACCGCTTCGAAAAAGCGAAGCAATTTACGAATTCTGCAACGGTGCGTTCTTTGAACAACTATTTGGAAATGATGATGCGCTATGAAGGGAACGATGCAGCGCAAGTCACCAAATATCTCCAAGGCTTTAACGCAAAGCTGGATGAATTCAAGAAGGCGGGTACGATAAAAGATGAGGCGTACAATACGCTGAAGGAAAGCGTCTATTACCTAATAGGCAATTTGGCGCAGAATAAAACGGTAGAAGCTTCGTCGACCGAAGGCAATAATGCGAATTATGCACCGGCTAAAGCCGTTGATGGATTCCCTGCTTCAAGATGGGCGAGTGAATACGTGGACAATACTTGGTTCCTGGTCGATCTCGATGAAGTGAAGGAAATGGATACGGTTCGAATCGATTGGGAATATGCTCGTGCCGATAAATACAAACTTCTTGTGTCGAACGATAAGCAGAACTGGATCAATGTCATGCCAAATGACGGAATTATTACCGCGCATGATGGCAAAGAAACGATTCAGTTCAACCCGGTCAAGGCAAGATACATGAAGTTACAAGGCATAAAAAGAGCAACCGATTACGGATATTCCATCTACGAGTTTGGTGTCTATAACCTCTCGGGCGCTGTAGACGTGAAGGGCATTGAGGGCATACAAGTAAAGGTTGACGAGGAAGCGAAAAAAGTAACGATTGATGGATTGCTGATGAATGGCGTCCTTACAAATGTGAAGTTGAAGGTGCTTGATCCGAAAGGCAAGGTTCAACTCGAAGATGAGACGAAGAGTACAGTCGCGGGAAGCTTCCAATTCACATTCAAACTTACGGGTAATTTAAAGGGAACCAATGAGGCGTATCTATCGACTGGTTATATGAGCGAGCCTGTAAAAGTGACCTTTGAATACTCAAAAGAAAACCCGGGTAAAGGTCACGATAAGTAATGGAGAAATAATTCATCCAAGCAGCAATACGACCCGCTCTGAAACTTCCTGTACTGGTTATAGAATTATCTGTCCGAGTAAGACTAATAACCGAAGTAAAAACGTTTGAGGCGTAACATAACAAGCCGATTAGGTGCCAGACCACGGGGTCTATACCTAATCGGCTTGTTTCTATGTAGACGTGACAAATAGAGAATTAGATGAATGGGAATTAGGAAAAAAACAAATATTTCAAGTTACCTCTGTTTTTATATCAAGATATGATTCAGGTTTTAGTGGGATTGTATTATGTATTGTATAATAGAACGACTGCCTGAGCAGGTATTTATAACATAAAACATAGGAGGATACATGTCCTGGAGCAAATTGAAGCAACAACTGGAGAGTTTTCTCTGTCCTGCGTTATACGGCAGGGTTGAATATCGCGCGAGCAGTTACCGTTATTTACCTGATAAATCAGGGGATTGTTATATTTCGGTAGATAAAAAGAACGTACTTAATATGAATGATAGAACTAGCTCAATTAGATGGTATCAGACGGAGCAGGAGATTAAGAATGATTCCGATCTTCAAATTCCTATTAACCATGAAGACATTGAAGCGGTTAGAAAAGATAGTAAGGGGATCATCCCGGAGGATCGGCTAATAGTCATTGCAAGAAGCAGAAAAATATCAGAAGTTGCAAAGGAGCTTTTGTCAGCACAGACATCATTAAGTAAATCGAACTTTATTGTTGTAGCTACTAAGTATTTATCTATTTCCATAGAGGAGAGCTTAGAAAGCGATGATATCTTATTGAATATTCTAGCTTTAGTGGACAGACGAGTTGGGAAAAAGCGAATTTTAAACATGAGCGAGAAGATGAAGTTAAAGCATCCAATTGTACAATATTTTTATGAACTAAGGCGTAGTACATTATAAAAATAAATAACTTCATTGAATATTCAAGAAACACTCCCTACAAAAATCCCTAATTCTACGCGACTTCTTCCCACCATAACAATAGCCATGATAATGAGAGGGATGTTCGCATAGGGTGCATATGGAATCGGAGAGTGTCGCTCTACTGGTAAGGAAGGATACAGTATGATGAATCCTTATATTTATTGGACTTTAAGGACAAGTATGAGAAAAAATGTTATTGAAGAGAGGGCATCATTGCCGTCTCTTTTTTGTTTCACTTTTTTAGCATTGCACTTACTCTGGTTCCCGCTACCGCATCCTATGATCACAAGCATGAACGACTGCACGAAAATTAACGTTGATGCTTATGTTTAACCTCTCTCTGCTCTGCTAGGTGACGGGAATCATAGACGTACTTACGTGATGTTGCTACGATGTTCCATGGAAATTAAGTGAAAGTGAACACAAGAAATTACAGAAGGAGTTATTTATCGTGAAAAGAATCGTAACACTGAGCACCCGCAAACTGATGGATACCGCAAAACACGGCGGATGCGGCGCATGCCAGACATCTTGCCAGTCCGCTTGTAAAACTTCCTGCGGCGTTGCAAACCAGAAGTGTGAAAATGCAATGAACAGATAGGATTCGGAATGTTACCGCCCATTGCTCTGCTGATGGGCGGCTATTTTTAAGAAATGGATACTATCCCTAAAGGATGGCAAAGCCGTTTCTACTTGTGTGCAAAAGGAGCTTGATTAGTAAGTATGATTCATCAATATAAACTAAACGGATACAATATTGTGCTCGATACCTATAGTGGCTCGGTGCATGTTGTTGATGACCTAGCATATGAAATTATAGCGGATTATGAGAAAGCTTCTGCCGAAAAAATCGTGACAACGCTGTTGGATAAATATAAAGATGATTCCAGCATTTCCGAGAGCGACATTCGAGAAACCATCGCGGATATCGAGGAACTTAAAAATGATGGACAGCTCTTTACAAAAGATGAGTATGAGAACCTCTCGCTCGATTTAAAAAAACGGAAAACTTATGTTAAGGCACTCTGCCTCAATGTTGCGCATACCTGTAATTTGTCATGCGACTATTGCTTCGCTAGCCAAGGGAAATACAACGGAGATAGGGCAATCATGAGCTATGAGGTTGGACAAAAAGCTATCGATTACCTGCTTGAAAATTCGGGTCATCATCGAAACCTGGACATCGACTTTTTCGGCGGGGAACCGCTTTTAGCTTGGAAAGTGGTTAAACAGATCGTAGCTTATGCAAGAAGTAAAGAACAAGAATACAAAAAGAAGTTCCGCTTCACCTTCACGACGAACGGGATGCTGCTGAACGATGAGGTCACCGAGTTTTTAAATCAGGAAATGTACAATGTCGTATTGAGTCTGGATGGAAGAAAAGAGGTTCATGACCGGCTGCGCCAAACGGTTAACGGAAAAGGCAGCTACGATCATATTGTTCCGAAGTTCAAGGAATTCGTTCGTAAGCGCGGGGACCAAGAGTACTATGTTCGAGGAACCTACACTCGTAACAATGTCGATTTCACCAACGATATATTTCATATCGCAGATCTTGGTTTTGACAAAATCTCGATGGAACCGGTCATCTGTGATCCAAAGGAGCCCTATGCACTTACCGAGGAGGACCTGCCGGAGATATACAACCAGTACGAAATTCTCGCCAAGGAAATGATCGGTCGCGGTGAACAAGGCAAGGGGTTTACCTTTTATCACTACATGCTTGACCTCTCAGAAGGGCCTTGCATCCAGAAGAGAATCACTGGCTGTGGTTCAGGAACGGAATATCTTGCCGTCACCCCTTGGGGAGAGCTTTTTCCTTGCCACCAGTTCGTAGGGGATGAAGAGTATAGCATGGGGAACCTCTGGGATGGCATCACAAAGCCTGAGCTGCAATGTCAATTCAAAGAGAGCAACTGCTACTCGAAGCCGGAATGCAAGGACTGCTGGGCTAAACTCTACTGCAGCGGTGGTTGTCCTGCCAATGCACTGCACGCGACGGGTTCTCTGGTCGGAACATATGACTTCAGCTGTGACGTCTTCCGTAAAAGAGTCGAATGTTCCATGATGGTGAAGGTGGATGAATCTATTAGAGCGATGGAAGGGCAATCTAGCTAGTTAACGTAACGGACGAATAAACTATAACCGAGAAAGACACTTTTAAATAAAGTGCCTTTCTCGGTTTTTTTGTATGAACTAGAGTCTTTAGTCGGTGGTGTAGGAAAGGAATTCAAGTCTAATCTGTTTAGTGGACAGAGAGGTTTTTTAATGCGAAAATCCCTGGTTTTCAAGTTAAATTAATAATAAATCTTGAAAGATGAATATTCATACACGTTGATCGATAATGACGATGTGATGTTCATAGTCACCCCGCCCCTTGCAGAGGCATGGAGTATGGTGCTCGGCAGCATGGTTCATGGCTGCACTGAGCTGGAACGACGAAAAAGAGGGTATGGATAAAGCACTGGTTCTGAATGGTGTGTGATGTTGGAGGATGTGATGAATCATCGGCTATAGCTACATGCGCTAGGTTGAGGCGACGGATCCATGAGTTGTCGTTGCATACGCCGCAGAATGGTATTGAGTTGTTGGAGTAGATTCCACTGCAAATCCCTTGTATTTGAAATATGTCATAGACTTCCTCGTCGAAGAGGAGAACGGTTTGTTGTTGAATTTAAGGCAGATGTGTATAAAAAGGGCTGCAAGTGTAAATTTGTCGGAAAGAGCTGGAGAGGGTGTTTGGGTTGAAGATGAAAGAGGGGGAAGTGGTGCAAGGTCATGTTTTGATCAGCTTCCCAACAGCAAGGATTGGGTTAAAGCTTTTTTCATGAATAACGATTCTGTATCAGCCTCTGTCTGCGTAGACCGCAGATTTAATTATACAGAAAAGAGTAGCCTTGGAGATCTGGATGGCGGTACGACACATGCTCAATATGGAATGGCAAAGTTAAATGATTAAATTGTTGCATTAGTAAATGAATAATTGTGCGCAGCTGTAACCATTATTTTCGATGTGTGGGGATTCGGCACATGGTTTGCGTAATCTTATCAACAGTTTGCGGATTAAAGGGAATCCTGTATACCTGATTTCAAGCATCCCTTTCGCTGTGGAAGGCAAAAGAAAGAGGGTGTATTTCTAAGAAGGTCTTAATTTTGTTATTGATTAGTTGAGCGGCATTTATCTGCTTGATCTGAAAAAAGTCATTCCATATGCGGTCATGACCGCAAAGGGGCAGACACTACTTGTTTTTTCAGGTTTTATGATGCGGTTATTCTCGATTTCTTCAGCATTTTTGTGAGCAAACTTGAAAAAGCAGATAGGGGAAGACTATATATTTTTTCGTTGTGATTTTTTTGGAATCTGAGCTGAGTGTCCAAACGGTGCCGAATATTAGAGATAGTTTGTATGATGTATTATAAAATGACCATATCTTACAATTCGTATATTGTTATAGTAGTAGATTCCGCCACGCTTCTTAACAATGCAGACCATGGTGGGCCTTTTATTTATTATGAAAACTAGGTTGATCTGAAGGCTTTTCCAGCATACAGATCAACTAATAATGCCTTAGTGCACATGGATTAATTCTTCAAACAACTATTCCTTGATAGAGGTAAAGGGTGTGATTTTGTTATCCTTTTGGAGGTTTTGTGTTCTGCTTATGTGGAATTGTGGAGTTGGAACGGATTTGATTTTCCAGTAATTAGGAATACATTTTTAAAAAAAGAATTCAGCTCCTTTGGATTTTTGGTAATTAGGTTTCTTTGTACAGGGCTTAGTTTATCTTGAGTATGCATAAATGCTGGATATAATCGTCATTGTTATCAAGCACTCTGATGTGTGAGTAATAATCGCAAGTTTCTATACATATTTAATACAAATATAAGAAATAATATGTTAAAGTGTTCTATAGGGAATTATAGATAGGTGTAATCGAGGTGTTCATGATGGAAGTGTGCTATAACAAGCTATTTAAGCTGCTAATTGACAAGAATATGAAGAAAACAGACTTGCGAAAAATGACTGGAATAAGCCCAAATACCTTAACGAAGCTCTCAAACAATGAGTTTGTTTCGATGGAGGTATTGGTAAAAGTATGTCGTACATTAGAATGTGACTTCGGGGATATCGTAGAGATGGTAATAAGTTCTGAACATGGAATGAGAAGTTCTTTTCAACAAAAACGAGAGAGTATTAGGTGAATGGAAGAGATGAAGAGAACAAAATATAGTGCAGGAATGGTGAAGCTTTCCTTCTGGTTTTCCGAGTTTCGTAAAGTAATTTACTTGATGAATAATGGGAATTCATTTGAAGAAATTAAAAGGATAAATATGGAGGAGAATATTTTTGCTGCTCCGTCGCAGGCAAGAGCTACTCAGATTTTCAATGCAATGGTCAATCGTGTAAAAGGCTTGGACCCATCCTTTTATCGTCTATTTGAACAAAGTGATGTTTCCACACAAAAGATTATTACGCTTATGGCAATTATGCAAACGGACAGTCTTTTCTTTGATTTTGTTTATGAGGTTTATCGGGAGAAACTAATTATGGGCAGCCAGGAGTTAGCCGATAGTGAGATCCGAATTTTCTTTAAGGACAAGCAGATACAAAGTGAAAAGGTTGCGAAATGGACGGACTATACCATAAAGAGGCTGAGTACTTGTTATAAAACACTGCTGATGGAATCCGGTTTAACAGATCGTGCAGTGGGCAATAGAAAAGTTTTGAAACCAATCTTGGACCAGAAACTGGTGGAATGTCTGAAGAACAATGGCATGGATTTAATGCTTCATGCCCTTACGGGGGTAAGGTGAAATGGCAAGCTTGGAAGAAAGATTGGACGAAGCGGAGCGAATGATTAGGACGCCGGGTTTTCGTCAAAACAAAGGTCTTGGAAACGAAGTTGGCTATTATGTGTTCGATTATCCAGCAGAGAAAGAACTTGTCGTAAGAGAACGGATCGAAGAGATGAAGAACAGGATTTCTAAAGCGCATGAAGGTTTTGAACTTGCAGTTTTTGATCTATATGACGTGATCATTGATTTATTAGAGCAGGAAGACTTTATGGAACAATGTTTCCAATTCGAGAAAAGAAAAGGTATGGTGCGAATTATCAATGCAGTTGGACGTTTATTGCAGATCAACGATGATGCAAGTGTCATTGTACAGTACATTCAGGAACGGACACCACAGAATGCTGTAGTGTTGCTGACTGGAATTGGGAAGTGCTACCCATTGCTGCGGTCGCACAAAATATTGAACAACCTGCATCAAGCGATTGATCGCGTACCAGTGGTGATGTTTTTTCCTGGTAAATATGATGGTCAGGAATTAGTTCTGTTTTCTGAAATCAAAGATGATAACTACTACAGAGCATTCAGGCTTGTAGATTGAGGAGTGTACGTATTGAATATACATGATATGTTCGCAAAACCGATTGATCGGGACATTAAAGGTGTTATCAAAGTGGGCCAGGGCGATGAAGTCAATATCAAGCAGGAGCTTGAAGAATATGTTGTCACGAGGGAACTACAAAATTACTTTGCGGACTTCTTTTCCAGCTACAGGAAAGGAATTAATGGTCATACCGATAAAATGGGTGTCTGGATTTCCGGTTTCTTTGGGAGTGGTAAGTCTCACTTTCTGAAGATTCTCTCCTACCTGCTTGACAATAAAGAAGTTGATGGAAAAAGGGCGCTTGATTATTTTATCGAGGATAACAAAATTAACGATA
This sequence comes from Paenibacillus sp. RS8, assembly GCF_041956825.1. Lineage (NCBI taxonomy): Bacteria > Bacillati > Bacillota > Bacilli > Caryophanales > Paenibacillaceae > Paenibacillus > Paenibacillus sp. RS8. The sequence goes on from NZ_CP168131.1 coordinate 2,353,963, forward strand.
GTATGGTACTCGCAGATATGAAGCTGGCTGCCAGTGTCCCAACCGATGTGGTCCTCTTCAATATCGATTCCAAAAGTGAGATGACTGGTAAGAATTCTAAGGATGCTATCATATCTGTTTTTCTTAAAGTTTTTAATGAAATGATGGGTTTCTGTGGCTCCATTCCATTTCTTGCGGATCTGGAAAGGCAGCTTGCAGAAGAAGGTCGCTACGAGGAATTCAAAAGCTTATTTGCGCAGGATTTCGGTAAAGTCTGGGAAGATTCAAGGCACAAGTTCGATTTTATACAGGATAGTATCGTTGACGTGCTGAATGGAATGGATTTTATGAGTGAGGCTGCTGCTCGCAACTGGTGTGAAAGGGCCACTGAGCCTTACAATATTAGTATCGAGAATTTTGCGCGATTAGTGAAAGCCTACATAGATCGTCGGGGGAATAATCATCATGTTGTCTTCTTAGTGGATGAGATCGGTCAATACATTGGTGATGACTCCAGGTTGATGCTAAACTTGCAAACCGTAACTGAGGATTTAGGGACTGCTTGCCAGGGCAAGGTTTGGATTGTTGTGACCAGCCAACAGGATATTGACTCTATTACCCAGACGAAAGGCAATGACTTCTCCAAGATTCAGGGGCGGTTTGATACTCGCCTCTCCCTTTCCTCTGCCAATGTAGATGAGGTTATTAAGAAGAGAATTCTGGATAAAAATATAACAGCGGAGCAGACACTAAAATTACTATATGAACAGAAAGCTACGATTATAAAAAATCTGATTGTCTTCAATGACGGGGTTGAAAAGAAACTATATACAGACGAAAGTGATTTTGCCAACGTGTATCCTTTTGTTCCGTATCAGTTTAACTTGCTAGGAAGTGTTCTGACCTCCATTAGAACCCACGGTGCTTCAGGCAAACATCTCTCCGAGGGCGAACGTTCCATGATTGCGCTGTTTAAAGAATCTGCGGTGAAATTAATGGATCTTCCAGCTGGGACACTAGTTCCCTTCAACGTATTCTATGATGCCCTGCATCAGTTTTTGGATCATAGTCACAAAGGCGTTATTCTTAAGGCTGTTGACAATAATATCATCAACCCGGATAAGTTGAATGATTGTTTTGCTGTCAATGTCTTGAAAACGTTGTTTATGATTAAATACGTCAACGAAATCACCGCTAATATTGACAATATCACCAGTTTGATGATCTCCAGTCTGGATATGGATCGAATTGAATTGAAGAAGAATGTAGAAGAAGCTCTCAGAACGTTATCCAGTCAGACACTGATACAGAAGCATGGTGAAATTTATGTGTTTCTGACAGATGAGGAACAAGAAATCAATCGCGAAATTGACAGCCAGAATGTAGAGGTTACAGAGGTTGGAAATAAAGTTTCTGAACTAATTTTTGAAGATATTTTCATAGATAAAAAGTATCGGTATCCTGCATTAAATGGACGTTATAGCTTTGCCTTTAATCAAATTGTGGACAACCGTCCGTATAAGGGGAATCAAAATCACGATATCGGAGTAAGTATAATTACTCCAAATTCGGATTACGAATATGATGAAATTACTTTGCGTATGATGTCGGGGCAGGGAAAAGAAGTTCTAATTGTGCTTCCCGATGATTCGGCCTTTCTGGATGAAATCAGGAGAGCATTGAAGATAGAGAAGTATTTGCGGCTTACTACCTCCAGTACGTTGGCTAAGTTTGAGCAGATTAAAGAACAGAAAAATGTTGAAATGCGCGAAAGACAAGGCAATGCGAGACTGTTTTTGATCGAATCCATGAAGAATGCAAATATTTATGTGAATGGTGATAAGGCGGCAATTGGCTCAAAGGAAGTGTCGTCTAGAATCAACGATGCGCTAGGTCGCCTTGTGTCTACCGTCTATCATAAACTTACTTACATTAATGAGGGCATGGGGGAGGGCAATATCCGGGAACTGTTCAAGCCTTCTCATCAGTCCGTATTTGACCTAGGAGAGAATGCAGAACCTAATATTCATGCCTTGAATGATATGCTCCAATATATAGCCGGTAATTCCTCGCTGCATCAGAAGACTTCTATGAAGAGTCTTATGGATCGTTTCATGAAAGCTCCTTACGGCTTTGTTGAAGATGATGTGAAATGGCTCGTGGCCAAGCTCTTTAAAAATGGAGAAATCTCTTTTACCGTAAATGGAACTGGAGTGACTCTGCAGAATAAAACGGTTGAGGAAATCATTCGCTATATGACCAAGCGGGAATATGTCGAGAAGCTGCTGACCGAAAGAAGAGAGAAAGCCAGTGACAACCAGAAAAAGGTTGCTCGAGAGGTCATGAAAGAATTGTTTGGCACTTCTGGTGGAGTCGAGGATGAAGATGCTGTAATGAACAGTTTTAAGAATTACAGTCGCGACCTGATCAATGAACTGGAGAAGCTGGAAATCATGTATCACAGCAAGTCTCTGCCAGGACAGCGAGTAGTAACATCTGGAAAAAACCTGCTGCGGGCAATCGTTCAAATCCAATCACCAGTTGATTTCTTTAAGAAAATTTATGCCGAACGGGATGCTTATCTGGATTTTGCCGAAGACTATGATCCGGTTAAACTGTTCTTTAAAGGCGAGCAGAAAACTTTCTATGAAAAAGCTTTACGATCTATAGCAATATTTGAGGATAGCAAAACCTTTATCGTGAATGAAGAAATTGAGCAGGTTGTGAATGAGATGAAATTCATTCTAAAGAAGGATAAGCCGTATAGTGATATTTCGAAGCTACCGACACTGTTGAATGACTTCAATGAGTTGTACTCCAAGCTGTTGGATGAGCTGGAGGGCCCGGTAATCACGGCAATTGAAGATGCTCGGGAAAGGGTGTTTGCTGTTCTGGACAGCAAGGTCTATAAGGAGCAATTCATGCTCCGATTCCGCAGACTGTTTGACGAGATTGTGGATAAGGCCAGATCTTGTAGTAATGTCGCAACCTTGCAAAATGTTAAGGTTGAGGCAGATACTTTGAAAGTTCGGCTGCTTAATGAGCTGGATCGAAAAGATGAACAGCTTGTTCTTGAAGTAGTGAAGGAAAAACAGCAATCATACACTACAGATGAAAGTCAGAAGCAGGAGCATATACCACTGCCTAAGATCAAGAGAAGAAGAAATATTAGTATTAAGATGGTTAACCATTCTTCCTCCTGGCAGGTAGAAACACCGGAGGATGTGGATAAGTATATGGCTGTTCTAAGAGAACGAATTCTACAAGAGCTGGATGGGGATTCCATTATTAATATTGAATTCTAAAGGAGAAAGAAGCAGAGAATGAACAAAATAGCGATTAAAAATTTTGCGATATGGGCTAGAAACAAGCTTATCGCAGATATCACCTATAAGGCAGGATTGTTGGGTATTACCGATAAAGAGATCAAAAGTCCCCTGCCGCAGTCTACAAGTGGTGTTCAATTTTTTGATATAGGTACAAGGGAGCCTTATTCGATTACTGGGATTGAGATCGAACAGCGGCGTAATCTTGCCGAAGTTATTGCGAATAAAACAGGGCAAACAGATTATCAGACTGCCCGTAATAGTGTCATTGAAGAAGTGGCCTATACCTGGTTTAACCGTCTTATTGCTGTACGCTTTATGGAAGTGAATGATTACCTTCCGTCCCGAAATAGAGCACTGTCTTCGGAAAGTCCCGCCAAGATCGAACCTGATTTGGTTACTTCCCCGTTTGATACGGAACTGGACTTTACACTGTCTGAAAAAGAGCATATCCTGCAATTGAAAAATGAAAATCAGTTGGATGCATTGTTTCGTATGCTTTTTATCAAACAATGCAATGCCCTGAACGCCGTTCTGCCGGAGCTGTTTGAGAAGACGAATGACTATACAGAACTATTGCTGAACGTATCCTTCACGGATAAGGATGGCGTGGTTTATCATCTGGTTCATGATATTTCAGAGGATGACTTCAATGTGGAGAAAGAAGGTCAGGTTGAGATCATTGGCTGGATGTATCAGTATTACAATACAGAGCCGAAGGATGAAACTTTTGCTTTGCTGAAGAAGAATGTCAAAATTACTAAAGAGCGTATTCCTGCGGCGACTCAATTGTTTACTCCAGACTGGATCGTGCGCTACATGGTGGAAAACAGTCTTGGCCGCTTATGGATTGAAGGTCATCCTAATGATGATCTGAAAGCAGACTGGAAGTATTATCTGGATGAAGCTGAGCAGGAAACCGAGGTTCAAATACAACTGGATGCCATCCGGGAAGAATATAAGAGTATCAAACCTGAGGATATCAAAGTGATTGACCCTTGTATGGGAAGTGGCCATATTCTTGTATATGCTTTCGATGTACTATTGCAGATATATGAAAGCTATGGTTACAGCCAGCGTGATGCTGCCAAGAGTATTGTTGAGAATAATTTATATGGACTGGACATTGACAATCGCGCTTACCAACTGGCCTATTTTGCGGTGATGATGAAAGCAAGACAATACAATCGCCGGATATTGAATGGTGAGACACGTTGCAATGTTTATGCAATTCAGGAGAGTAACGGGATAAACCGGGAGCAACTGAAGTATTTTGGTGTAGGTATGAATGACATGGAGCAAAACACTGCCCTGAGTCAGCTGGAGTATCTGCTGGATACTATGTATAATGCTGAAGAGTACGGTTCAATTTTGAATATAAAGAGCTTGAACTGGGAGCTTGTATACAAGTTTGTTGATAATCGAGAGCTTGAAGGTCAAGTTACGTCTGAAATGATTGGTCTGGATGATAATCAACGACAATTAAGACGGTTGGTGGAAATTGCAACTATATTGGCACAGAAATATGATGTTGTAGTAACTAATCCTCCATATATGGGTAGTAGCGGTACAGGGCCCATACTTTCGGAATTTATAAAAGAAACATATCCTGATAGTAAAGTGGATATGTTTGCTGTTTTTATGGAAAAATGTAAAAATTTAACTCGTGATAATCGCTTTCACGCCATGATTACTCAACACAGTTGGATGTTTTTGGGCAGTTATGAAAAACTAAGATGGAATATATCTAAACATGATATTGTAAGTTTATTGCATTTTGGTATAAAGGCGTTTGAAGAGATTGGAAACGATGTAGTGCAAACATGCGCGTTTGTGATCAGAAATTATAAAGTATCGGATTATGTTTCGACTTTTTTCAGATTAGTTGATTTTAAGGATGCAAAGCTGAAAGAACAAGCTTTTTTAAGGAAAGAAAACTGCAAGTATATCCAGTGTAAGTTATTTAATGATATTCCTGGATCTCCTATTGCGTATTGGGTATCTTCACCATTTATTGAAAACTTCAAGCGTGGTTTGAAAATTGATTCTTTGGGTGAGTTTACTGGATCACAAAATATTACCGGAAACAATGATAAGTATCTAAGATTCTTTTGGGAAGTTGATTCTAATAAAATTCAATCAAAGTACTGGGTATTCTATGCTAAAGGTGGAGATTATAGAAAATACTATGGCAACTTGGACATAGTTATTGATTGGTCGGCTCCTGCAAGACAGTTTTATCAAACAAATAAAACTTCGAATTTATTGAGTGAACATTTTTGGTTCAAAGAAGGTATAACATATTCCGCTGTTACTAGCCGTGGAACAGGATTTAGGTACCTTCCACCTGATTGTATTTTTGATAAGGGAGGACCATCAATTTCTATAAGTTCACACTCACTTGAGATTCTCGCCCTTCTAAATTCTAAAGTTGCTGAGTTATATTTTAATGTTTTTAACCCATCAATAAATTTACAAGTAAAGGATGTAAAGGCATTACCAATCTTGTTGCCTAAGGAGGATATTGTTACAAATCTTACAAGAGAAACCTTAAAGTTGGCTCGACATGATTGGGACTCTTTTGAAACGAGTTATGGTTTTGAAAAGCATCCGTTCCTTTCACAAAATACTATATATATAGAACAAGCATTTGATGGTTGGAAAAGGGATCAAGAGAATGATTCGAATATTATCTTTGCTAATGAACTAAAAGTAAATCAGGTTTTTGCAGAGTTATATAACTTACAAGAAATTAAACTGGATTTTGAAGATCGAGATATTCCAATTCGCAAAGCCGATCTTACCAGGGATGTTCGCTCCTTCATTTCCTATGCCGTAGGTTGTATATTTGGTCGCTACAGCCTTGATGTCGATGGGCTTACCTATGCTGGAGGTGAGTGGGTATTAAGTCAATATCGGACTTTTCTTCCTAACCAAGATAATGTGATTCCAATTACTGATGAAGAATATTTCGAAGATGATATTGTTGGAATATTCTGTACATTTCTCAGGAAATCTTTTGGCACAGAAAGTTTTGAAGAAAATTTAAATTTTATTGCAAAAGCTTTGGGGAATAAAGGGAATACATCTCGTAATGTTATTCGTAATTACTTTCTTAAAGAGTTCTTCAAGGACCACTGTAAAATTTTTCAGAAACGACCGATCTACTGGCTTTTTGACAGCGGTAAAGAAGATGGATTTAAGGCGTTGGTCTATATTCATCGGTACAGTGAGAATACCATCGGCAACCTGCGTATTGATTATCTCCATAGGATGCAACGAGTTTATGACAGTGAGATTTCCCGAATGCAGGAAACGATTGATAATAGTAGTAATGCTCGTGATGTGGCCTCTGCAACAAAGCGGAAAGAAAAACTGATTAAACAATTGAAAGAGACTAAAGAGTACGATGAGAAAATCGCCCATCTTGCCCTAGCTCGTATTTCTATTGATTTAGATGACGGCGTGAAATTCAATTATGAGAAGGTACAGACAGCAGTGGATGGCAAGAAACATGATATATTGGCAAAGATATAAAGGGAGAGGGAAATGGATAAATTGAAAATTGAACTTTACACTAAAGGACGCTCAAATCATTATTATGCAAAAGCTTTGTATGTAGATGGGAAAGTGATTGTTCTGGCTGGGAGCAAGATTGCTATTAACACAACTGAAAAAAAATTTTCTAAACTTGTTGCTGTAAATAGAAATGATAAACATGTTGTTGGTTCAGATATGATTCTGAAAAAAGATGTAGAGTTCACAAGCTCATCACTTGCTGCTCAATTTGTAACCAGTAATATCTCGAATGGATTAAGAGTATGGAGAACTAATGCAGGTCAAACATTGAAGAGCTATTTAAATGGAGAAAACGTCTATGACACTTAAAAGAGAGGTTAGCCATGTCGGAATTAAATTTAAATCAAATTAAAGACAAATTAAATGCTGAATTCAACGGGGATACCCGAAAACTTGTATTTTGGTATGATGTCAACGCAGAGTTTGTTGATGATGTTGAAACCTTGGAACTGACCCATGCCAAGCTCTACCGGTTGGAATCGGATAACCAGTTTTATACCAAATATTTCTTGGAGCGGTTGGATCGTACTACTAACTATTTAATCTATGCGCCGTTTCCTAAACCACCAGTCCAAGACAATCATCTGGCCGATATGATTAGGTATTCCAAAGAATTTTTTGCGGATCGTGCTTCTTTACTTACTCTAGATCTTGGGATTAAGGAGAAGTATAGACCCGTGATCCAGAAATACATCAAATTCTTTGGAGCCAAAGACAGAACACAGCGATTTTATGATTTGGAGATTGAGAATTTCACCAAAGATACAATTGAAATTGCTCTGATGAGCGTATTATGCAAGACGCGAACCGCTTCCTTTGAGGAAGTGGTTCGCGTTGTTCTGACTGATGCCAGTTTGGAAGAAAACGTGTTTCTTGCTGATTTTGATAAATATAACCTTCTTTCCGCCTTTTGGCGGTTTTGCGAAGAACAGTTTGGTTATGCCGATGTGAATCCAACGTTGGAGAAGTTGGTAATCACCTTATTTGTGACCTACACAGCACGTTATATTCATAGCGACCTCCCCAAAGCATGGCAAAACTATATCTCCTACAAGTCCGGCAACATTATTGCTTTTCTTGATAACCTGATGAATAACTTGCTCTACCGTAATCGATATAACGAGCTTTCTGAGTATGTGGCATCCCAAATAAATGCAACAGTAATCTTTGAAGACTACGCAACGGAAGCACTAGTGGATTGCGATACATTTGCGTTGATCGATCAGGTAATTATCCACTGGATCAATGCACGGTTATTGGCTGAAGATATCGGTGCGAAGCTGAAAGCGATGAGTATTCCTCTAATTTGCCAGACACGAAGCAAGATGCACTTCGGAGATACCTATAAGCTGCAATATCAGTTACTTGAACATGCCTACTCACTTATTCAGAACGTTGGCTATAGCTGCCCGGATGATTTCGAAGGCCTGGTTGATCAATATATTAATTCGGATTACTTAATGGACACCCATTATCGATATTTTTATTATTATTTCGATCGGATATCAGACAATACGGGTTTTGAAAATCTTCGTGATCTTGTGGAGAATATATATACGAATAACTATTTGGCCGAAGTGACCTCCAAATGGAATCAGGGATTGTTAAATGAAAATGCTCTCACAGTACTTCCGTTGCAACGTGAATTCTATTCCAAATACATTTATGAACGTAAGGAACGAGTCATAGTTATTGTGTCGGATGCCATGCGTTATGAAGTTGGACGATCTCTTTGGACGAAGTTGCAGGACGACAAGAAATGCTCTGCTACACTTGAATCCATGCTAGGTGTTCTTCCATCGTACACGAAGCTTGGTATGGCAGCGCTTCTTCCCCACAGAACCTTGACGTTGACAGATGATTATCGTGTTATGGCTGATGGGACAACGCGTGATGATCTGAAGCAGCGTGAAGCGTTACTTCAAAGCTATGTGCCGAATAGCCGTTGTATTCAATTTGATGACATTAAATTAATGAAGCGTGATGTTATTCGTCAGATGTTCGCCGGGATGGATGTTGTTTATGTCTATCATAACCAGATTGATGCCCGTGGTGATAAGCAGAATACAGAGAATGAAGTATTTGTAGCTTGTGAAGAGGCCATTGAAGAAATATTTACTTTAATCAAGAAACTTACGGAAGATGTAAGTGCTACACATTACGTAGTTACCGCAGATCATGGTTTTATTTATAAACGAGATAAGCTGCAAGAAAGCGATAAGATTGCGAATCTCTCTGAAAAGGGGTCCTATGTAAACCGTCGTTTCATAGTATCTGAACAAGCATTGCAGGAAGATGGGATTACTTCTGTTTTAATGAGCAAAATACTTGGAAATGAGGAATCCAAAATAGTATCTTTTCCTACCGGGTCCAGTGTATTCAAGGTGGCGGGAGGAGGGCAGAACTATGTCCATGGGGGTTCCTCTCCTCAAGAAATGATTATTCCGGTACTAGATGTTAAGACGGAGAAGGGACGCAAAGAAACCCGAACGGTCCAGATAACCATGGTTAGTACAGTTCAGAAAATTACCAATTTGATCGCTAATCTTGATTTTATTCAGACGGAACCTGTAACTGATGTAGTTAAGGGAACCAGTTATAGAATATTCTTTGTGTCAGAGGATAACGAGAAAATCTCTAACGACAATATTTATGTCGCTGACAAGAAACATAATGAGCCGCAAAAAAGAATGTTCCGTCTGCGCTTCAACTTCAAAAATAAACATTATGATAAGTCAAAACGTTATTACTTGGTGGCCTATGATGAAAAAAATGATTTAGAAATCCTTCGTTATCCTGTAGTTATGGATCTGGCCTTTTCGAATGACTTCGGATTCAATTTGTAGGGTGGTGAACACATGAGAGAGGATCGGCAGATGGGAGATAGCGAATTTGAACTGCTTGATAAGCTCAAGACATTCTTCTCCGGAAAAATCGTACGAAAAGACCTCACCAAAAATATTAAAGAGGGTGCAAATGTACCGGTCTATGTACTGGAATATCTATTAGGAATGTACTGTTCTTCTATGGATGAAGAGGAGATTGAGGCTGGAGTGGTGAACGTCAAGCAGATTCTGGCGGAGAATTATGTACGTCCAGATGAAGCACAGAAGATTATTTCCAAGCTTCGTGAGCGAGGCAGTTATACAGTCATCGACAAGATTTCCGTCAGGCTGAATTATAAAAATGACGTTTATGAGTCAGAGTTCTCCAATCTTGGGATCAAAAATGTACCGATCGCTGAAAAATATGTTTCTGATTTTGAACGTTTACTAGCTGGAGGTATCTGGTGCATTGTACAGATGGAGTATTTCTATGATGAAGCAGATAAAAATCATTGTCCGTTTATTATTCGTAAGCTGACTCCGATTCAAATGCCAAGCCTGGATATTGAAGAGGTTAGGGCTGCCAGAGCAAACTTCACCGATGATGAATGGATAGATCTTGTTCTGAGAAGCACTGGTATGGAGCCTTCACAGTTTGATAAGCGGGTAAAATGGCTACACTTAGCTCGACTGCTTCCTCTAATCGAAAATAACTATAATTTGTGTGAGCTTGGACCGAGAGGTACGGGGAAATCCCATATTTACAAAGAAATTAGTCCTAACAGTATTCTAATTTCCGGTGGTCAGACTACAGTTGCCAATCTGTTTTATAACATGGCTAACAAGACCGTTGGGTTAGTGGGCATGTGGGATTGTGTAGCATTTGATGAAGTTGCGGGTATCAAGTTCAAAGATCAGGATGGCGTACAGATCATGAAGGATTACATGGCTTCTGGCTCCTTTGCAAGAGGGAAGGAAGAAAAGAACGCTTATGCTTCAATGGTCTTTGTCGGTAATATTAATCAAAGTGTCGATGTAGTTTTGAAAACTTCACACCTGTTCGATCCATTTCCTGATGCAATAGCCAATGACACTGCTTTCCTGGACCGAATGCATTGCTACATCCCAGGTTGGGAGATTCCGAAGTATCATCCTGAATATTTCACTAATGGTTATGGTTTTATTACAGATTATTTCTCGGAAATTATGAGAGAACTGCGGAAGATCTCCTATGCAGATGCTTTTCAAAAATACTTCAAGTTTGGCAGTAACCTTAACCAGCGTGATGTAATTGCAGTAAAAAAAACGGTGTCAGGTCTAGTCAAGCTGCTCCATCCTGATGGTCGCTTCACCAAAGAGAATGTGGAAGAGATATTAAGGTTTGCATTAGAATTGAGACGCAGGGTAAAGGAACAGTTGAAAAAGATCGGCGGAATGGAGTTCTATGATGTGAACTTCTCATATATTGATAATGAAAGCTTTGAAGAAGAGTATGTGCCTGTACCGGAACAAGGTGGTGGTAAGTTGATCCCTGAAGGTATGTGCAAACCAGGACATATCTACACAGTATCTCATAGTAAATCTGGTATGATTGGTGTATATAAATTGGAAATGCAGATGACTACGGGGTCTGGTAGGTTTGAAAAAACAGGTCTAGGCTCTGATCGGGAAGCCAAAGAAGCAGTCGAAACGGCATATCGCTATCTGAAAGCTAATGGGAAAAATATAAGCGGTTCATTCAGCACAGCTACCAAGGATTATTTAGTTCATGTTCAGGATTTGAATGGGATTGGGATGACAAAATATCTAACTTTACCTGTTGTAGTAGCAATTTGTTCTATAGCAATGAGCAAACCTGCTCAAAGCAGTGTTGTGATATTAGGAGATTTAAGCATTGGTGGCACTATAATGAAAGTTGAGGAACTCGCGAATACTTTACAGGTATGCTTAGACAGTGGAGCAAAAAAGGTTTTGATTCCTATTACATCTGCAGTTGATCTTGCAACTGTTCCCTCTGAACTGATTGGATGTTTCAATATTATCTTTTATCAAAGTGCCGAGGACGCTGTTTTTAAGGCTCTTGGCGTTGAATAATACGAACAGCTAGAGTCTGTAAAATATATTGTGTAGACTCTCAAACCCATTAAAATGGAAGTAAGAGAAAGGTTGGGGAGAACAAATTTGGACAAAATAGCAACTGCGGGAGTTTATTAAGGAAAACAACTTAGTCAGCGCAAAGGATGCACAGAATACCTTAAAGGATTTATTAGCCGAGACGATTCAAGAGATGCTAGAAGCCGAAATGGATACCCATTTCGGCTATGGAAAGCATGAAGTGAAGGCGAAACTCACCCCAAACAGTCGCAATGGAAAGAGTCGCAAAACAGTAGTCAGTGAGTACGGTGAGCAGGAAATCGTTATCCCTCGAGATCGTTTGGGCCAGTTTGAGCCTTTGGTCGTCAAGAAGCATCAATCGAATGTAACGGGCATCGAGGAGCAGATTGTAGCGCTGTACGCCAAAGGGATCAGTACGAGGGATATCCAAGATCATCTACAGAATATGTACGGGTTTGAGGTCTCGCCTACACTCATTTCCAATGTCACCAACAAGATTGTTCCTCTCATTAAAGAGTGGCAGAATCGCCCTTTACAAGGAGTTTACGTCGTAGTCTAACTGGATGGAAACAAGGATGTACTGGGCATGTGGATCGGCGAGAACGAGTCCTCCAAGTTCTGGCTTAGCGTGCTGAATGAATTGAAGAATCGCGGGGTTCAGGACATCCTCATCACCTGTGTGGACAACCTGTCTGGGTTCTCTCAAGCGATTGCAACCTGCTACCCTCAAACGGAAATCTAGAAGTGTATTATTCACCAAATCCGCAGCTCCACACGGTACGTTTCGTACAAGGATCTGAAGAAGGTCACTGCCGATTTAAAGCCCATTTACAAGGCAGCTACAGAAGAAGGAGCCTTGCTTGAACTCGACCGTTTTGAAGAGATGTGGGGAGCCAACTATCTACTTATCCTCCGTTCCTGGCGGAATAATTGGGACGAGTTAGCTACCTTTTTCAAGTACCCACCTGAGATCCGAAAACTCATCTACACGACAAGCATGAATGAGAGTTACCACCGCCAGCTACGTAAAGTGACGGAGGGGAAGAGTATCTTCCCCACGGATGAGGCGCTGCTTAAAATGCTCTATCTCGCCACCGTCGATGTGACTCGGAAATGGACAGGTCGTATTCAAAACTGGGGGCAAATGATCCTTCAGTTTTCGGCATTTTTCCCAGATCGAGTCGGTCAACAATTGCGATGAATCGCGACTCCCCCTCGGGGGAATCACTGCTCAAAAGAGTTTACAAAAAATTATTGACAGACCCAAATTATATGCTAATTAAGTCTAATCAATACATAACTATAACTCCAAGAGGAAGAAAGAAGACGCTAAGTTATCACATTCAGAGCGTCTTTATTTTTGCCTGAAAAGCCACATCACTTCCCTAGAATGGCATGTTACCTGTTACACTCCATTAATTAAGAAAATATAATAACATACTTACTTGTCGTTAGAAGGGAATCTCATATACATTTTTTCCTGAATAAAAGCCAGTATGTTCAAGAGAGTAGCGGAGTAAATGTTTTCACAATCGGTACATTTCTTTTGTTTGTTTAACTGGGTTTAGAAATTTCCACAAAATAATTTACTTGCTCTTGTCTACTCCACTTGTTAGTTTTCCCCCAACAACTCCCCAACAGAAACATCCAGGGCTTTTGCAATGGCAACCACCTCATAATCCTGCACGAGCCTATGTTGACCTTCCAATCGAGATAAACTGGTTGGGCTGATGTCTAAACCGAAAGTTTGTAACTTGGCGAGGAAGTCTTTTTGCTTCATTCGCTTAGCTTTTCGAATAGCTATAACTCGGGTCCCGATGATGTTTTTGTCACCTGGGGGCTCTTTGCGATGTCTCATTGCCTTGTCACCTCACAATTTAACCAAATTGTATGCGAGGTAACGGTTGTTTTAATGCGAATATCGAATTAAAATAAAATAAACCGATAAACGCATTAAAATTTCTATACATCGTCTACGGACATAGCTTTTCCAGGAAGGTGGGGGTGCAATGCAACTTCTGATGCGCAAATATGAGGAGGAAAAGCGCAAGCTGAATGAACTCGGACAGCAATCACTGGAGCAGGGAATTCCGTTAAGCAGCAATGAAGCGGTTCAGGCCCAGAGTCGTAAGGTTGACGAACTCATTAATCGGATGTACCAAGAAAAAAACGGACATGCAGCGTCGTTTCGTTTGAGTTTCTATCTTGGAGGGGATATGGTGGGCTTTCCGGCATGGTTTTTACAGACGATTCAAGGTCGATTGGATGAGGTGACTGCACAGATTGAACATCAATCCGAGCCTAGATATGTTTTTGAAGAAGAGCGCAAAGCTTTTCAAGCGTTGTTTGACTCCATGGACATTGCACGTATGCCAGAGTTAGAGCACTGGGAGGATAAGCTTCAATCGAAGCAAGCCGTTCTTTATGAACGTCTATATCTTCAAGGACTAAAGGATGGCATGCAGCTTGCAAATGCCCTTACTGCCCCTTCAGTTCTCTCGGACTAAGACATGCCCTGTGGGTAGCGGAAAAGCACATAGGTATCGGAACCAAAGGGGATATACGCATATCTTATCTTCGGACTGTCAATGCGACAGTCTTCTTTTCTTTATATATATTTGGGATTTTTGTTTTTTTAGATGCTTTTCATCCAAAAAGAGGGCAGAGCTCCATTCATGATTTGAATAAAGGGATATCTTCCCATATTGTCGAATAACCATACATATTGTAAATCTATATCAGATGAGGTTTTGCTATGTTTAAAGCGCTATTGTCTATCTTTAAAAAATCCGACACTAAGCCACTACAGGCAGTGCGTAAAGCACAAACTCCAAAGTCGAAACCGAAGGTTGCTTCCACACGAATTGGAGAGTTAGGTGAGCATAAAATCAATATTCAACTCGACCAGTTACCTAAGGAGTGTAAATCGTTAAGCGATCTAATGCTCCCTAATCCCAATTCTCGAACAGGTTACACCCAGATTGATCATATCGTTATTTCCCCGTATTGCTTATTTGTCATTGAAACGAAAAATTACAATGGAGAAATTAAAGGTAGGCGAACGGATCAACAATGGTCAGTGAGCAATCGTTACAAGATGTATAATCCGCTGAAGCAAAACTATGGACATATTAAGGCCATCGAGAGCCTGATACAAGTTATAGCTGCAGTGAAATTTATCTCTATGGTTTCATTCACGATGAGATGTCGGTTCAGTATTGATCCGGATCTTCGGAAAATCCACTCGGACGAACTGGTTGTCTATGATGTGGAACTAAGTGAGTTTATCTCTAGGAAGCTGATCAGTTTAAAAACAGGAACTCCTGAACCTTCTATTTCTGCGGCGCAGGCCCAAACCATATACGATCATTTGGTTCAGGCTAATATCACAGATGCCGAAATTCGCAAGCTTCACGTACAGAGAATAAAGCAAAAAAACTAGAATTACCTGTAATTTACCTATCATTGTACTAAGGGAGTTAACATAAATGATCAAACAACTAAGAAGCTGGTGGAAGGATACAGAGATCTCTAACCTAATCGGTCGGAAAAAAGTGGACTTTTCCATCTTTCGTGACGGCACACATATTCCTGTTGAGTTTCATCCGGATTTTTTGGAAGCTAATCAAGGTCAACAGCCTAGTTTAGGTGATGGGCGAAAAGTTAAGCTGATCCATGAAGATCGGAACTATGAAGCCACATTATTTAAAATTGATCAAGTATCTGCTGGTCGGGAAGCCCTTCAACTCCGCTATAACGGAAATCAAACGTTAAAGAATTTGTTAATTGAAACCTTCTCGCATTCATATTCCTACATTATGCAAGAGAGAACGAACCAACAAGCAGATGATGCGAAGAGACCTCAGGTTGTTGTTCCTGAAGATCAAGCTGAATACATAGATTTCTTTGCCACAGGAGTTCCTTTCGAATACCGTTTAGAGTTTATAACATATAAGTCGAAGCCAAATGTTTGGTGGGTGAATCAGGGAGGTACCCTTAAGCAAGAGAAGGAAGAGGGGATTCTTTGGGCTCCACAGGTGAATCCACAAGGAAGAAAGATATATCATTGGGAGACGATGAAGGAAGTTAAACAAGGAGATATCATCCTCCATTATTCAAATAAAGCTATTCGTTATGTAAGCCAGGTAACAGATGCTGCGGTTGAAGCACCCAAGCCAGGCTCTATGGCCAATACGAACTGGCAAGAGGATGGTCGTTTGGTGCGAACGGAGTATGTGGAACTCATTCCGCCCATTATGCTACAACAGTTTAATCAGCAAATTATGCAAGTGAACTTAACCCAAGGTCCGCTTCATTCTGGAGGCGGAGTTAATCAAGGATATTTGTTTCGCTTTTCAAGACAAGGACTTCAAGTGCTTCAATCGCTAACTCCAGAGGTCACTTGGCCAGATTTTACCATTCTAGATCAAGATAAGGCTGCCTCCAATACGGAGAGCCCGCATGAGGTGATTCCTATTCTACCGCCATCAGATTCTAGTATTACAACATTGCTCCACCAAATCCAATCCCACATCCGCTGCAAAGGCTTCTTCTTCCCTGAGCACCTTATTGAAAACTTTTACCTCTCGTTAAAGACAAAGCCTTTTGTCATTCTGGCAGGCATATCGGGAACAGGGAAGACTCGGTTGGTGAAGCTGTTTGCTGAGGCTCTTGGTGCAACGGGGAATAACGGCCAGTTTACCTTGATCCCAGTGCGGCCAGATTGGAGTGATCCTGCGGATCTGCTGGGGTACAAGGATCTTTCGGGCAGGTTCAAACCGGGTCCGCTCACGGAAGTATTAGTAGAGGCGCGGAATCCGGAGAATCAGCATAAGCCTTATTTTATCTGCATGGATGAGATGAATCTCGCGCGGGTAGAGCATTATTTCAGTGACCTATTAAGTGTGCTGGAAACACAGGACTGGCAGGAGGGGAGGATCCAAACACAGGATCTCATATCTTCTACTATGCTGGAAGCGCCTGAGGATCAAGTGAAGTTTGGCAGCCTGGGTATCCCGGAGAATGTGTTCTTAATCGGGACTGTGAACATGGACGAAACGACACATCCTTTTAGCAAAAAGGTACTAGACCGAGCCAACACACTAGAATTCAATTACATCAATCTGCAACAGTATCCGGATTTGGGTGAGCAGGTAGAGAACAATGATAGTTCTGACGCCAGCAAACTAAATCATTTATTTCTTCGTTCTGATTATTTGCAGCTAGTGGATGCCTATGATACCAACAAAGAGCTTGTTGTACGGACGACAGAGAGATTGGTTAAGATCAATGCCTTGCTTGAGGATATCCACGCTCATGTAGGTTTTCGGGTACGGGATGCGATTTGCTTCTATATGATCTATAACGAACGGTACAAGCTGATGAGTGAGGAAGAAGCTTTTGACTGGCAACTGCTGCAAAAGATACTGCCGCGCATTCAAGGGAGCCATTCTTCGGTTCGTCGAGTATTATTGAAATTGATGAAAGGGGCTCTTGGTACCGGATCTGGTGTTACACTAGACATCCCAGCTCTTATGGATGATGCTACTCCGCTGTATATGAGATGGGCTGCTGGTCAAACTCCACCTACGGCCAAACATCCACAAAGTGCCCGTAAATTGGCTTTTATGCTTAGGAGGCTAGAGGAAGATGGATTCACCTCATACTGGCTCTCTTAATCAGACGGTAGAATTGCTCCGTGTAGAAACGGAGCTTTTTACGCTTTTTCTTCAAGGACGGCCTTATCATCCTACGGTAGAGACGTTGCAGCTTCATCGTTCTTCTAGTCAGGAATGGGTGAATGCGCAGCTTGGGCTTGTTTGCTCCGAACGGCTTGGTGGTGTTCAGATTAAAGTGTTTTCCCCTGAAGCCCACGGGATGGTGGACTGGCAGCCGGGGGAGTCTGTTTTTCCTTGTTTTTATGAGACACAATCGTATGAGCTGGTGATTCAGAAGAAGAGTGCTGCTAACCTCTCTTTTTATCATGAAAATGTGCTGCTTCGGCAGGCGATTAAGCCCCTAGGTGAGTCTATTCTTGCGGGTGTGCTGAACTTTGGGAATGAGGTCGGTTTGACGGAATGGGAGATCCGAAGTAATGGGAAGGCTTTGATGCGGGTAGAGATGGAGATTTTCCCCTCTAAAATGGATTACAAGCTAGATTACCAGAATATCCTGAATGAAGTGAATGAGCAGATTTATAATTTATCCTTTGATTTTTTGCGTAAAACCTACCAATTAACAGGCCTGCGGGAGACGCAGCACCAGAGTCTGACGGAGTTTTTTACCATACTACAGCATGTCTTTAGACAGCTCTTGGATGCCGTTGAGCGGATTAACAAGAATCCTAATTACGCTCTGCTCCAGGACCGCCGACTAGTGGATGCTAATCGGGTCAAAAAGGCAGGAAGAGAGAACATCCGCGAGCTTGCGAAGCATCCCGAACGATTAAGAGAAGACATGAACCATGGATTCTTGACCATCGGCAGCCGAAATTACACAGCCACACATTTAATGGAGACACGAAGACGTCTCGCCTATGATACTACTGAGAACCGGTTCATCCGCTGGATGCTGGAACGCATTCATGGAAAGCTGAAAGAGCTTAAGAATCGCTGGAAGACGAGAAACCGAACCCCAGATCCATTAATTATAAAAAAGTTAGACACCATGCTCACTCAGCTAGAGAGGGTGCTCAAGATGGATTTCTTGCGTGAGGCTGGTGTGCTGAAGCAGATGTCCGTTACGCTGGTGCTGCAGATGGCCCCTGGATACCGCGAAGTCTATCGCTGTTATCTCATGTTGCTTAAAGGCTTGTCTATCCAAGGCGATCTGTTGCGCCTATCTATGAAGGATGTTGCACAGCTCTATGAGTACTGGTGCTTCCTCAAGTTGAATCAGCTTCTGGGTCAGAAATATAAGCTTGTGAAGCAGGATATCATTAAGGTCAAACGGAATGGCATTTTTGTTACGCTTGACCGCTCGCAGAGTGCTAATATGGTGTACGAGAATCCAATGAACAAAGAGCAGTTCATCCTGCATTATAATACGATTCCTGGCTCGGATAAGACACCGACGCTCAATCAGCGTCCGGATAATGTACTGACACTCAAGAAGAAGGATGCTGGCAAAATCAAAGAGTATAAGTATGTTTTTGATGCAAAGTACCGGTTAAATCCTGCTTATGAGAGTACTTCCTATCATCAGAAATATGGACAACCTGGACCGGAAGAGGATGACATCAACACGATGCACCGCTACCGGGACGCCATTGTGTATCAGGAGAAAGGTTCGGGGGAATACGAACGAAGCATGTTCGGCGCCTATGTGTTATTTCCTTATCCGGATGAGGAGCGGTATAAGACCCACCAATTTTACAAAAGCATCGAGCTATTGAATATAGGCGCTTTGCCGTTCCTACCGAATTCTACAAGCCTGGTGGAGCAATTCTTGGATGAGATTATTCAGGATAGTCCGGAAAAGGCTTATGAACGATCTACTCGTCCACGCGGTACGAAAGAATACTATGCCAACCAACTTGCGGGCAAAAATATGCTTGTTGGTTCTGTCCGGGGACCCAAACAAGTGGAGGTGGCGCTGCAGAGATCTTTTTATCATATGCCGTTAAGGAATCTTGCAAACCAGAAGATACTAACGCAAATTGAATACGTAGCGATGTGCCAATCCCGCAAAAAATTTATTAATCCTGCAAAAACGGGCATTCATTGGGTAGGTAAAGTGGCTGATTGGGAGGTACTGCGGCGTAAGGAGATTAAGGAGGTTCCTTGTCGTCCAGGTACTGAAGAGGATCTTTATGTACGATTTACGGTTGAGGAATGGAAAGCAATTACGTCTCCTATCATGCTAGGTGGTCAAAGAATACAAACGGTGCTCTATACGAGTAAATATATTCTGGATCGCGCCTTAGAGATTGCGGAGCTTCGCTTAGAAACGGAGGAAGATCTTCGTGAATGGCGTGAGAAACGCCGAAAGGGCAGAGTGAAGGTGAAGGTCGATCATGAGCAGTTTGTGGATTTAGGAAAGGTTGTGGAAGTTCGGAATATTTAAAGTTAGTGAAAATGAAGTAAGGTTATTGTCCTGCCATTTATCAAGCATCCCGCTGGATAATGGCAGGATTTTTAAATTGGGCAAATACAAAACAACCTGTTAATAGACAATACTTGGAATGAGCATGTTATGATAACAGTTATATAGAAAGAGATCACCTAGAAAAGCTTATGGATGCACTGGATGTACAAGTGTTTTGTATAGATTCTGAAAGTCTTGAAGTACATAACTATGAAATCATTGAATTATAGCGCTGAGCTTTTCCCCTTCTCTCCCACACAAATATCCACCCCGCAACTCAAGTATCGCCGCTTTTACGGATTGTGATCTTTCACCCTTTTCCCACCATCCCACAATTATCAAAACATTTGTTAATGGTTTGGGCTTTTCTACGTATTAACTTATGTAAGTTTCTTCACAACAAATTGCGCAATTTGTTTAGCTTTTCGATGAAGGTGAGGTGGAAGGAGGGTGAAGATGGAAGTTATCCAGGGTACTGCGGACCGTTACAAGAATATCGAAAGATCACGTGGTGCCATGATGTCAAAAGAGGAATTTACCCGGATGTACGATACGTACTACAAACGTGTTTACAAATATATTAGTTATCGTATTAATAACCACCACGTGTCAGAGGACATTTGCAGTCAGGTGTTTGAGACGGTGATGTGTAAGTATTATAGCTTTTCAGAAGAAAAATCGAATTTTGAGGTTTGGCTGTTTGCCATTGTAAGGAACGCTGTGACGGATTACTTCCGGGGGCAGAAGAAAAGAAGCTACACCTCACTAGATTCTTTGCTGGAGCTCATATTTCCCAAGCCGTCTTCGGAGGAACTGGCGATTCGTGAGGATAATAATCAAGCACTGTTCAAGGCGCTCTCCAAGCTACGTGAGAAGGAACGTAATATCATTGCAATGAAATATGGGGCTGGGCTGAAAAATTCCGAAGTCGCACAGATCATGGGCGTCAGTGAGTCCAATATTGGTGTCGTATTGCATAGAAGTCTGAAGAAACTGCATATTTCCTTAAAAGCAGGAGGATTCAACCATGAATAAGAAAAATGATGATCTCACAAAATTCAGCAAAACCATAGAACTGCTTGAGAATGTCGAACAGGATAACACTGCCGCCAAGGAAAGAATTTATAACCGTTTAGTATACAAGCTGGACCATGGAGCTCTTGAACTCAAATCAGAGAAAAAGGACGGGATAACGATGAAAAAAAGCAGCTGGAGAAATGCAATAGTGATAGGTAGTGCAGTAATTTGTCTAGGTGGAGCATTCTCTGCAACCTCCTATGCACAGGATATGTTCCAATCGATCATGGCAAAGTTTGAAGTAGGAAATCTCGAAATCACGCAATACGATAAGGAAATCCCTTCGGCTGGACAGTCAATGACTCCATCTGAAGAGACTAAAGGCGGGGAGAATGTTGCCATTGAATTGCCGGTTGCAGCCAAGTTGAGCCTGGATGAAGCACGTGCGGAGCTTGGAATGAACTTCCCGGCACCAACCTGGATGGCAGACTATGAGTTTGTGAATGTTGTTCTTCAGGGGACCAGCATGGTTGAAGTGCAGTATAACTCCGGAGATAAAGCTGTCAATTTTCTAATCTCCAAGGGTGGAGACAACGGGATCAGCACTACGGAAGAAGTGAAAACAGAAGTAATCAACGGAACTAAGGTTTATTTTGCAAATGGAATTGTGATTTGGGAAAAAGATGGCTTTACCGTTGAACTTTACGCTCAAGAAGACTTTGACCAAGCTACTCTTGGGAAGATCATCGACAGTTTTAGCATCGGTGCTCCTGTGAAGTCCTTAGGGACTGAAGAAGTGAAAGAGAATTTGCAGAAGAATGAAGGGGTAGTTGCAGCTCCAGCTTCGGTTCCGGTTGTAGATTCAAAATAAGATGCTCTACTAAGGGTAGCGATGCCCATAGATACACATAAAGAAGACGCGAGGGGGATTTCCCTGAGCGTCTTCTTTATATCGTTTTCGTTTTCAGCTTTTCTAAAAGAACCTTCCACCAGTGAATAGATTGCTCTAGTTGAGAAGCGTAGTAGCTTTCCATGAAATCTACGACTTCACGAGAGGAGCTTTTCACATCTATTTGATGGTAAATTTGATTTAAATGATCTTTTTTTATCAGTGACTGTTCAATTTTCTTCTCGATAATCGGGATCACTTTGTCAGTCTCTACAAAACGAAGATTCACAAGAGCGACAATCATATCTGAAATAGATTCTGCATTTTCTATTACCTGATAAATTTTGAGCGGGAGCTGCTTGCGCCCTTTATCAGTAATGGAAAACACCTGTTTGTCTGGGCGATGTTCTTCTTTGATAATCTCTACCTGTTCAACTAAGCCCTGTTTCGAAAGAGATTCAAAGTGATAATATAGTTTGCTTTCAGATAGATTGAGCAATTTATCAAAAGGAATAGGGGTGGATAGTTCTTTTTTTAATTTATAAGGATAATTATTTTCATCCATTAACTTACTTAAGATATAAATTTGAATTGACATCACAGAACCCACTCCTAATTGTTGGCTAAACTCTATCTTACCAAACCTAGGCGGTTATTTCAGCTGTATTTTTAATTTCAACGGGCAGTATAGCTTCTTTAGTCAGAGGTACAGGTTTATGAACAAACCGGACGATTACAATGTTAATCATCATAGCCCCGGCAAATACGCCTGCTAATCCCCATAAGAAGGGTGCTGGACTGATTGAACCAAACATTTGTGCCAAATAAGCTTGTACAGAATAATACATCGGTGTGATGCGGCCGAACCAATCGTATGGTGTGTACATCATATCACGAGGCATGGTAGCACCATTGGCGATGGTTTGCATGAGCAGGATTGGAATATTTAAGATCATACCGCCTTCGCCAACTAGGAAGACCATAATCGCACACACATTAAATGCAGCCATATACATTAGAATTTGCTGAGCAGCAACTGGTAATAGTAAGGATAGGTCGACATCTGCAATAGAAAATGCAATGGCTAAAGCGGCGACTGTCGATAATACAGCGATTAATAAAGCTGTGAATTGAACGAACATAAACAGTTTCGTCTTGCTTGCTTTCCCGCGGTTCGCTTTAAATGAAGCAACCAATTGCATGGAGGCAATCATTGCCCCAACATAACCAGCCATAGTTAAGAACATCGGTAACATGTTGTTGTGCATACCGTTCGGAACGTCATTGATGACAACATAATTTCCGACATAACTATTTTCAATTTGTGCAGCCATTGCGGTGGCTTGTTCTTCTGGTACGTTAAAGTTCATTAACACACCTTTTGCGGTTTGCTCTGAGAAGTTGGCACTTAATTGTTTGTTAATCTCTCCTACAACGGAAGACATCGCTGAAGATACCATGGTGGCAGAAGCCTCGTTGACTGTGAAATCAATACTTGCGGATACCTTACCGCTTTGAACGTTGGCGGAGAATTCTTCTGGAATATGGACAACTAGAGCTAACTTATTATGCTCTAATTCATCCGTTGCCTTTTTATTCGATATATCGGTTTTTATCGTTTTGAATGGTAAGCTCTCCGATAACTGACCCGAAATCTGAGCCCCGTATTGACCTGCATCATCATTGATGATAGCAACTTTTAGATCATCCATGTTCCCTGGAAGTGCTGTATACCCTGGTAAGAAAATACCAAGCATAGCAATGGCATAGAACACACCCATAAAAATAGAACCGATTGCCCCTTTGGACTTCAAAAACTGTGAAAACTTCAACTGTATACCTTCTTTCTTCTGAATAACACTTTTATTCTAGTACTTCAATTAAAGTACTTTTAACTGAGTGAGGTTTATAGTACGATAATTCATTAGAAATGTCAAATTTAAGATACAATGGGTAAGTAGTAAATGAATTATCATTCTTGTTGTTACATTGATACATAGTAGATGTGTTAATGTATTGATTAAAAGTGATAACTGAAAGGATTTCAGACATGAAAAAGGTTATTGTAATTGGTGCAGGGATATTAGGGGCTTCAGCGGCCTATCAGATCAGTAAGTTAGGTGCTGAGGTCATCATTATAGATCGTAAAGATGTTGGACAAGCAACGGATGCAGCAGCAGGGATTATTTGTCCATGGTTGTCTCAACGTAGAAACAAAGCATGGTATCGTCTTGCTAAAGCGGGAGCAAGCTTTTATCCAGCACTTATTCAAGAGCTTCAAGAGGCTGGAGAAACCGAGACTGGATACGCAAAAGTAGGAGCGATCTGTATTCATGATGATTTGAAAAAATTACTCGCGATGAAAGAAAGAGCGGAACTGCGCAGAGAGGACGCCCCTGAAATAGGGGAACTTACGATGCTGACGGATCTTGAAGCGCAAGAGAAGTTTCCATTATTATCGGAAGGCTATCATGCGCTTCATGTATCGGGTGCAGCAAGAGTGGACGGACGTGAATTACGTGATGCTTTGCTAAGAGCGGCACAGCGTAACGGTGCGCAAATGATTGAAGGAGATGCTATTTTAGAGCATGATGATCATGAAATTAAAGGGGTTAGTGTAGGAGAACAGACATTCACAGCGGATGAAGTGATTGTGTGTGCAGGGGCTTGGTCCAACGCTTTGCTTCATCCGCTTGGGATTATGCTCCAAGTACGTTATCAAAAAGCTCAAATTATGCACTTGAAGCTTGCTCAAGGGACAAATACAGAGCAATGGCCTGTGGTAATGCCGCCTACGGATCAATATATCCTTGCATTTGCGGATCAAAATATCGTGGCAGGTGCTACTCATGAAAATGATGTAGTAGGTTATGATACGGCTGTAACCGCAGGTGGCATGCAAGAGATTTTAAATAAAGGGCTTCAAACGGCTTCTGGTCTTGCAGATTGCAGCCTAAAGGAGATAAGAGTAGGGTTCCGTCCATTTACAGCAGATTTTCTTCCCGTGTTAGGCAGGGTTCAAGGCTGGAATAAACTAATTGTTGCTAATGGACTAGGGTCATCCGGATTAACGATGGGACCCTTTCTTGGTGAGCAGCTGGCCAAGCTAGCCATGAATCAACAGGTAGATATTCCCCTTGAAGACTATGCATTAGAGCATGCGATAAATTGATTAGAACGAGCACGTATGGAGGGGAAGTCCAAACATTCACCGCAGTCACGCACTTACCTTAATAGAGCAATCTTAAGTTCAACTAATATAGCGAAGGTTTTTTTTATCCTTTATACTGAAAAGACCAATTTATCTTCCTAGGAGTTGTCTAACGAACCATGATAAAGAAAGAAGTCGCGCATATACGCAAGCAATTTAAGCTGGATCATGATTTAATGAATATTTACGATATTCTCAACGTGTATATTATGAAGGAAAGCAACGAGATCTATCATTGGGAGCGCCTGCCATTTGGAATGGTGGACAGAGAAAAGCAGGAGCTGTATATGGGCAATTTCAAAAAACTGCTGACAGGCGAGTTAGATCAGAAACTGTTCGAGTTGAAGTTTCAGGCGGAAGCGGAGGAACCAGCGCAGGTGATGCTTCACCAAGCTTTGGTGACAGGGGATCCAGATGAATGGCAGGACCTGATGCTGCTGCTCGTGGACAGAATGATGGCGGATACTCATTATGAACGCGATACGGTGATCACCTTCGTTCGTGGACAGTATTATCGCCCGACTAAAGATAGAAACGATGAAGCCGAGGAAAGTGAGAAAAACGAACTATTCGCGCATCCGTTTATTCTATGCAGCGTGAATTCCACGGAGAAGCAGCGGAAAGCTCTCTTATTTGATTATGTGGAGCGGGAATTCAAGTACAATGTCATTGTAGATCCGATCGTCAAGCTAAGTACACCGGAGCAGGGCTTCTTTTACCCGAGTGTGACGGACAATTATTCCGATGTGAACCGCATTCTGTATTGTACAGGTAAATCGAACTTCCCGGATCCGCATTTCGTCGGAGAGGTCTTGAATGCCGAAAGATCCATGACGGCACTGGAAGAGAGAGCGATATTCGAAGACATCGTGAAGGAAGTGGCGGGCGAACAGCTTGACGCAACCACCCTCGCACAGGTGTACGAGGAGATCCATCAGGTCATCGAAACCAACGACGATAAGGAAGAACCTCCAAAGCTCGATTATAGAGATCTGGAACGCGTACTGACGGTAAGCGGCGTAGAGAACGTGACAACGGAAAAAGTGGAACGGGCGTTTGAAACGATCGTTGACGATAAGCATTATGAGATGAAGGCAAGTAGCGTGATGCCGAAATTCACTACCAAATCGATAAAGATCGAAACAAAAGTAGCTACAATTTCGGTCAGTCCGCAGGATTTAAAATATGTGAAACAGGTAAATCATCATGGGAGACGTTGTATCTTGATTGAGGTCGACGAAGATGCCGTGATCGAAGGATTTACACTTACTACAGAGACGCTTTAGACTCTTTTAACAGCGGGCTATCCTTAAAGTCTTTGATCAGACTTGGGATAGCCCTTTTTGTATTTGGATCAATTACGGTGCTTAAAGATATAGTTGATATATTCTTTTGCGCTAGTATTAATTTCTTCATCACTGGTATGGAGCTGTAGCCTTGAAATAGGTTGCGCATCGTTTGGATCAAACTGATTTACAGAATTGTTATCAAACTATTAAAAAAAGTAGGGTTGTTCAAATCCCTTGGTAGAGCCAATGAAAGTGTTCCTAGTAATTTTGTAACCGCTCTCCTAAAAATGAGTTGGCATTATTTAGCACCTGATATTCCTCTGAATTGGATATTTTATTTATATATTGTTTTATTTCAATAGGATAATGTTACCTCACCGTAACACTGTCCTAGGTTGCTAGGAATATAATAAGTCTGTATTCGACACCAACCTTTATAAACCATCGGAGGAAACACAATGAAAATTAAGAAAACATTATCCGTTGCATTATGTGTAGCAGCTGTCGCATCTTTCTCATCTCAAGCAATGGCAAATCCTGTCGCAACGCCAACAAGCGCAACAGTAGCGCCATCTGTTAATCAAGTAGGACAAAAGTTTACACTAGCTGGTGTCCAAACAAATGCAAACACAGTATTGATTGCAACACAAACTACGGATATTAATTTGGATGGAGTTAAAGATACGTTATATCTCATCGGCGACAAAAATGAATCTCCTGATTTCGACAACATTAATCTCATCGTTGTAAACGGCAAAACAAACAAAGTGTTAAACGCAGGGATTAAAGACTTCGGTGGTTTGAACGCGAAAATCAGCTATGTGAGTGATTTCAATAATGACCATGCACTTGATGTGATGATTACTGCGTACTCCGGTGGCAACCAAGGTTCTACCAATGCTAGAATCGTAACTTTTAAGAATGATACCCCTTCTATTATTCTGGGCGGGGATTTGAAGGTGAAGGGCGAACGGGCACTATTCAGAACATTAGAAGCGGTTGATGTGGAAAATGATGGCGTGAACGAGCTGCTTGGAATCAGAATCCTCCATGGCGAAGCTACTTCAGTGGTAACAGGCTATGAAAAAGTATGGTTCGCATACAAAAATGGCGAATTCGCAGCTACCAAAAGTGAAACTACCAAAGAAGATCCATTCAAGCAACCTGCACTTGGTGAACTGACTGTTGGACAACCTTTCGCATTGCAAGGTGTTAAAACAACAGATAAATCGGTTCTTATCCGTAAACAAGTCAACGATGTAAACAAAGACGGTGTTAATGATAAAATCTATCTGATCGGTGACAAAGCTGATGAGCTTGGTTATGTAACCAACATCAACCTGGTGGTTGTGGATGGCAAAACAAACACAGTGAAGGATGCAAAAATCAGTGGTTTCGATGGCTTTAAGCCAGAAATTCAATGGATTGGTGATTTCAACGGCGACAAAGCAAATGATGTCATGTTTACAGCATTCTCCGGTGGTAACAACGGTACGACCGATGCTTACATATTGTCTTTCGCAGGTGATAAGGTACAGCCACTTTTGAGTGTAAAGCCTGTTGTGGATGGTAAAACAGCATTTTTCAACACTTTAGAGCAAGTGGATCTTAATAAAGATGGTGTATATGATTTGGTAGGGACTAGAAAAATTCGCGGTAACGCTGAAGCCATCGTTCTAGGCGAGGAAAAAACAACCTTCACCTTCAAAGATGGTGCCTTCAAGGTTGTGGATACAGAAACCATTAAATCCGATAGCAAGCCAGTGACTACACCAGCTACAACTACAACAAGTGAATACACCGTTGGCAAACGCTTTGAGCTTAAGGGAATTCCAACGACAGCAAAAACAATTTTGCTAGCGAAACAAACAATGGATGTAACAGGTAATGGCGTTTCAGATAACGTATTACTGATTGGTAACAAGGATGCCACAAATGGTGGCTTGGTTACAGATATCAACATCGTCGTACTCGAAGGTAAAACTAAAAAAGTGATTAACAGTAATATCAAAGGCTTCGAGGGTTACCAACCAAAAATCAACTTCATTGGAGATTTTAACGGAGATAAATCTAAAGATGTCATGATTACTGTATACTCTGGTGGTAACAGCGGCAGCACCAATGCTTACGTAGTATCCTTCAAAGACAGTAGTGTTAAAGTTCTTCTTAACGAGTACGTGAAAGTGAATGGCAAACGTTCGCTCTACAATACAATGAGGGCTTCTGATGTAGACAAAAACGGAGTCTATGAAATTGTTGCAACAAAAATGATTCACGGTGGAGCTACTTCCGTAGTAAAAGGCGAAGAAACCTCTGTTCTTGCTTACAAAAATGGAGCATTTCAAGTTAAATCGACGACTGTGAAGAAATCTAAATAATCTTATAGCAAAAACTAACAATGAGAGAGTTTCCAGATAACCATAAATAAGTGGTTACTGAGGGACTCTTTTTTGTGTTTTTAGTTGGATTAACTTATGTACCTGGTGAGGACGTCTAAAACTAAACTCTCCCTTGCACAATAAGTCTACTTAAGCGATTCAAGGCGTGGGATTGGGATGAAGCATCCGTTATACAACGTCTAGAGACCAAAGGAGAAATAGAATTCGCCTATAACTGTATGAAAAAAGAATATGATACATTCGATAAGATTTCGGTCAGCACAGGATCGATTATTTTCGAGGATTCTTTAACGTTGGATTTAGGGGGCATCACTTGCCAAATTCTCAAGGTAGGAGGGCCGCATGAAGCAGACTCTTGTGTTGTATATGTTAAAGAAGCAGAGGTTTTATTTGCAGGTGATGCACATAGTGGAGATTATTATCATGGAGAAGGTAAGATTGATCCCATAAAAATGAAGGAATATGTTGAGTTTTTAACAACTCTTTCATTTACTACGTATATCCCAGGACACGACGCCCCTATGAGCAAAGAGCAAATCATACATGTGCTAAGTAGATTTTGTGAAGTGAAGTAAACAGGGACTCCTTTCCCTATACCCACCCTGTAAACTCCAATATAGATGCTTTTGCAGATTGAGCTTCGGAATGTGCACCTTTTCGCCATTGTTTGGGTGATTCGCCCATAAGCTTCGAGAAGCATCGGTTGAAGCTGGAAATGGACTGAAATCCGACTTGTTCGGAGATGGAGAGGATGGAAGCATCCGTGCTTTTTAACTGCTTGCAGGCCTCTTCAATACGGGTGCTGTTTAGAAAATCGAGAGGTGCAGTTCCCATGATCTCGTGAAATTTTCTTCGAAAATGAGTGGTGCTTAGATGACACAGATCAGCCAGGTCAGCGATGGTGATAGGTGTCATATAGTTTTTAGTGATGTATTCCAGAACCGGAGAGATGACAAAATCGCCTTTCAGGTTATGCTCTATTTCTTGCTCTGCCAAGGGTTCATTCCGGGAATGGATTCTAAGCAGTTCTATATAAAGCGATAATAATAAGCCGTAGGCACTTTCTTGATAAAAAGGATTTTTGTGCTTCAATTCCTCTACGACCGATGTCGCAAGGGTATAAACCTTGGGATGTTCCTCCTTGTTCAAAATACAGTTCATCCCCTTGATCGCCCATAAATTTGGTTCGAAGTCGCTGTAAGCGCTTTTGAATGAATGCTGAAAGAGATCCTCAGGGGAAAAGAAGATATAAGACCAAAGACTAGCCTCATTTGGCGAACTATACGTTGTGTGAGGAAGATATCTAGGGATGAAGGTTACATCTCCGGCTTTAAAAGGTACAGATTCCCCTTTGATCTCCATAATGCCGCTATCCGAATGACAAATGCCAATCTCTAAATGGTTATGAAAATGGAGATGTTCACTTTTAATATCGGAAATCTTCCAACGTTCACCGCTTAACAGTAAAATTGGGAAGTTTATCGGCAAGCTGTAGTGGCGGTATTCAATGACGGGTTTCTTTTTTCTGGGCATAATCTCAATACTCCCGTTCCGTTGATTTGTGTAGATTATAGGTGAAAGAGCTTTCAAGTTCAACTGTATAAAGAGAACTTGATATTATACAATTTGGGAAAAAAGTGGCGGAGGAGAAGTTTGGAACTGTAGGAGCGTTAGCGTCCGCCTGAAAGCTTTCCATAGGAAAGCTCGCTTCGGAAGCATAAGCAGTCTGCAGATTTCCACCGCGAAGAGCGGTATAAAATCAAGAAATCTGCAGACAACAGCGACCGGAAGTCCAAAAATTCTCTGTAGTCACGGCCAATCCCGAAATATAAGAACCACTAGTTAATGATCGAAATTGCACAGTTTAGTTATGAATATGCTTAGAATCAGACTATTTTACTCCTTACAATAGAGTTAGTAAAGCGTTTACATAGTACGGCAGCTCTCAAGCGCCAATGAGGGCGTGTGCGAAAGAGAGGAGAATCAAGATGCTTCAATTAACTTATGACAGAGAAGAGATTCTAAGCGTCATCGACAAAGTAGTTAGAAAAACAATGACGATGGATTTAACATGGGACTGGCCTTGTGGTGTGGCTTATTATGGGGTATCCAGAGCTTATAAAACGACAGGTAATAAAGAGTATTTGGATATGCTTGTCCAGTGGGCAGATGAATATATTGAGCTGGGCCTGCCGGACTGGACGGTAAACACCTGTGCCATGGGGCATATGCTGATCACATTATATGAAGAAACAGGCAATCAGAAATATTGGGATATTGTAATGAGCAAGGTGGATTATCTGCAGAACCATGCGCTCAGATTCGGAGATCATGTGCTGCAGCATACCGTATCCGTCTCTAATGATTTTCCAGAGCAGGCATGGGCAGATACGTTGTTTATGGCGGCATTTTTTCTACTCAGAGTAGGAAGTAAATTAAACGATCAGGAAATGATCCAGGATGCCCTGAATCAATATTACTGGCATATCAAATACCTGCAAGACCCTAGCAGCGGGTTCTGGTACCATGGCTACAATAATGTGAAGCAGGATCATATGTCCGGACTATATTGGGGCAGAGCAAATGCTTGGGGCGCATATACCATGTCGCAAGTCAAAAAGCTTTTGAAAGAATGGTATTTGTATCCGGCGTGTATGGACGTGGAGTGTTCGCTGCGCGATCAATTGGCGGCACTCAAGCTTGTGCAAACGGAGAACGGCCTGTGGCGGACAGTGCTTGATGACGAAGAATCTTATGAAGAAGTATCTGCCTCTTGCGGGATAGCGGCTGCAATGATCAATAACGGCAATCCGCTGCATACTAAATGTGTACAAAAGGCCCTGAAGGGTGTCCTAAGCAATATCAGCGAGGATGGACGAGTACTGGGAGTATCCGGTGGAACAGCGGTTATGAAGGACCGGGAAGGTTATCGCAATATTCCAAAAGACTGGATTCAAGGCTGGGGTCAAGGCTTAGCACTCTCTTTTCTATCCGATATGCTTAAATAGGAGGGATCCAAGTTGTCCAAGCAAACAACCGGGGCCTTTACACTGCCGGGCGAATCCGGTTATGAGGCACTGACCTTAGAGTTAGCTGAACGGTGGGGTGCCGATGTCATCCGTGACAGTGACGGTACGCAGTTATCTGATGAGATTATCAACGCAGGATACGGCATTTATTCTACAATCTGTATCATCAGAGATCATAACGAATGGGCATCCCAGAACCCTGATAAGCTGCAGCAGAGCTTTTTAATTACCAATCCGAAGGTAGCGGTCGAAGATTATGTATCCATCTATTTGATGGAGGACTTTTTCGCTGAGCAATTTCGAGTAAATGATTCCAAAGAGGCGTTTAAGTACTGGCAGGTTTATGACCGAACTACAGGTGAAGAGATTCCAAGAGATCAGTGGAATTATGAGCGGGAATCAGGAAATGTGGTCATTACTGGCATTGCGCCTTGGCATAAGTATACTGTCAGCTTCATGGTCTACCGGATTTGGGAAGAGATCTCCATGTACAATCACACCACGAATCATTGGGAAAAAGAGCATTTGATGCAGATTGATCCCATCTATGTTGAAACGCAAAAATATTTACTCCATTGGATAGAAGATTGGTGTCATAAGCATAAGGAAACAACAGTGGTTCGGTTTACCTCACTCTTTTATAATTTCGCCTGGATCTGGGGCAGCAATGAGCGCAATCGCCATTTGTTCTCAGACTGGGGTTCATACGATTTTACGGTAAGCTCAAGAGCGCTTGATCTGTTTGCTCGGAAATATGGGTATTCGCTCACGGCCGAGGATTTTGTGAATGGTGGAAAATATCGAGTCAGTCATATCCCGGCGCATCAGCGCAAGCTGGACTGGATGGCATTTATCAATGATTTTGTCATCGGATTTAGTAAGCAGTTAATTGATATAGTGCATAAGCACGACAAGCTGGCGTATGTTTTCTATGATGATAGTTGGGTTGGTATGGAGCCTTACAATGATCGCTTTGAGGAGTTTGGCTTCGACGGAATGATTAAATGTGTGTTCTCAGGGTTCGAGGCAAGAATGTGTTCAGGTGTAAAAGTAGATACCCATGAGATTCGGCTGCATCCCTACTTATTTCCGGTTGGATTGGGAGGGCTTCCTACTTTTATGGAGGGAGGTAACCCTACACTAGATGCCAAAAAATATTGGATCAATATCCGGCGTGCTCTACTCAGAGAGCCTATAGATCGAATTGGATTGGGCGGATACTTGCATCTTGTAGAGCCTTACCCGGATTTTTGTGATTACATCGAAAAGATTGCAGGTGAATTCAGAGAAATAAAAGACCTGCATCATAAAGGCAAACCGTATCATATCAAGACTAAGGTAGCCATTCTGCATGCTTGGGGCAAATTGCGATCTTGGACCTTGTCCGGGCATTTCCATGAAACGTATATGCATGATCTGATTCATATCAATGAGGCTTTATCTGGATTGCCGATTGAAGTACAGTTTATTGATTTTGAGGATATCCGTCAGGGAATTTTAAAAGATTATGATGTAGTGATCAACGCCGGCTCTGCTGGTTCAGCATGGAGTGGTGGAGAACACTGGAGGGACAGCAAGTGCGTGGACTTACTGACAGAGTGGGTGTATGAAGGTGGTACTTTTATAGGTGTGAATCAGCCTTCGGCGCTTGAAGGGTATGACAGCTTTTTCAGAATGGCACATGTTCTCGGTGTGGATGAGGATACAGGCTCCAGAGTAGCGCATGGAAAATGGACATACGAAGTGAAGGATGAACTTGGTTTAGTTCCTGCTGGGACTACCATTAAGCCCAAAAACAACCTTAATCTTACCGATGGATCGGCAGCAGTTGTGAATGAAACGGATGGTCTAATAACACTGTCTACTCATGCTTTCGGTAAAGGAAAGGGGATCTATCTACCTTCTTTCACCTTCAGCTTTGAGAATACAAGATTGCTGCTGAATTTGATTCGTTTTGCGGGTAATGAGTTCACAGAAGCAAAGTACATTACAGATAACTTATATACAGAGTGTGCTTATTATCCGGCAAGTAAAATCCTCGTGGTGATTAACAATAGCGATGAACTTCAAAGCACTACGATTCAAACGGAGTATGGGCAACAAACCATGACATTAGATCC
This sequence comes from Paenibacillus sp. RS8, assembly GCF_041956825.1. Taxonomy (NCBI): domain Bacteria; kingdom Bacillati; phylum Bacillota; class Bacilli; order Caryophanales; family Paenibacillaceae; genus Paenibacillus; species Paenibacillus sp. RS8. The sequence continues at coordinate 2,387,826 of NZ_CP168131.1, forward strand.
GTATGACACGATGATTAGAACAATTGGCGACTAGTAAAAATCGATGTAGGAACGGAAAAGCGATCCACGAGTATAAGACTTAAAAGCTCAAGCCTACGGCAGTCAGTCTGCGGATGCTTGGGCTTTTTTTTGCAGCGATAAACCATTCGCTCTTACCTACCTTAAGAAAAATTGTAACCAACGAAAAAAAACTATGCTTCCCCTCATGATAAATTGAATAAAGACTGATAAAATGAGGAATGGTTGAAAAGAGATCGGGATAACAGTGCTTTACTATATAATTTTTAAATAGACAGGTGAGGAAATGGTAGGTAACAAAGGAATAACAGATCAAATAAAAGAAGATAACTACAAAGTATTCGCTTTGCTTAGCCAGTATTTAAATCATTCACCAGACTTTATTCACGAAGATGAAATTGGAGAGATCGTAAAGTGTGGCGTAACTTATGAATACGCTTTTGGTCTACTATTGGCTTCTGCTTTTGGGATGGACACGGTTGATAATGCTGAGGATAAGGAATTGTTCAACAAATATTTTAACAATATGCTTCATAAGCTTGATGCAAATGAATTTTATGACAATCCGTATTATAAGAATATCAAGATACCAACTATAAAGATTGGTAATAGTGAATTGAAATATGAAACCTATAAACCTTTTGAAGGGTTTGTATGTAATGATATCATGCGGACTGCAGAGGGAAGACAAATTCCTCAAATCGGCTTTTTTGAAACGGAATTTAGCTTTCCCGCAGTATTAGAAAACGATAGGATCTGGATGACGATTACGCCTAATGAAATAGAAACGATGAAAGAAGCAGTGGATCAAGCGTTTGGGAATGTCCTTACTTTTGGACTGGGGCTTGGCTACTATGCATATATGGTATCTGAAAGAGTTAATGTCGAAAGCATTACGGTTGTTGAAATGAATGAAGATGTCATTCAGTTGTTTAATAACTACGTATTGCCACAATTCAAAAATGCTCACAAGATTAAGATTATCAAAGCAGATGCCTTCGAATATGCTCAAAAATATATGTCTAAAGGAAACTATGATTTTGTATTTACCGATTTATGGCATGATGTTTCGGATGGAATAGACATGTATTTAAAAATGAAAAAATTCGAAAAAGAAAGCCCTGATACTGTATTTACGTATTGGATAGAACAATCTATTTTATGTTATTTATAAAAAGAAGCTCAAGCCTGCGGTTATCTGCGGATGCTTGAGCTTTTTTGCTGTGTTGCACCGATTGACCCTTGCTATATTTTGAAGTTTTGTACGGTAAACCGGGTTAGACGTCCCGAATTTAGATCATGCTATGTGTTGAATCTGTTTATTTTATACATGTGGAGGAGGCTTTCCCTTGGATTGGCAGGATTTAATATTTAAATTCGTTGGTGGACTTGGGATTTTTCTGTTTGGTATTAAATATATGTCGGACGGGCTTCAGAAATCCGCTGGGGATAAAATGCGTGGCCTGCTTGAGAAGTATACATCCAATCCGATTTTGGGTGTTCTTGTCGGTATTAGCGTAACCGTATTGATACAATCTTCTACGGGGACAACGGTTTTGGCGATCGGGCTTGTAAATGTGGGACTGATGACTTTGCGTCAAGCTATTGGTGTAGTCATGGGCGCCAATATCGGAACAACAATGACAGCGTTTATTGTAGGGATCAAGATTGAAGAGTATGCCCTTCCCATTATTGCAGTAGGTGCTTTCTTCTTGTTCTTCATTCACAAAAAGCGATACCAGTATATTGGACAGATTATCTTTGGCTTTGGTACCTTGTTCCTTGGCCTTGGTACGATGGGAGGGGGACTTAAACCACTTCGGGAATTGCCTGCATTTACAGATTTTATGATTGAGCTGTCTCACCAGCCCGTCTTGGGCTTGATTGTCGGAACGGTATTTACAATGATTGTTCAGAGTTCGAGCGCAACGATTGGTATTCTACAGACGATAGCTGACGAAGGCATGATTAGTTTGCGGGGAGCTTTACCGATCTTGTTCGGTGACAATATCGGAACAACAATAACGGCGGTGCTTGCATCGATCGGTGCGACGGTGGCTGCTAAACGTACGGCTCTCGTACACGTTATTTTTAATATTGTTGGGGCAATTCTTTTCACGATCCTGTTACCGGTCGTGTATAACATTGTCCTGTGGCTTGGAGAAGGTGTGAATATCCGTATGCAGATTGCTTATGCTCATGGTTTATTCAACGTTACAAATACATTGATCTTCCTGCCTCTTATTCCAGTGCTGGCTTGGATCGTAACAAAGGCTATTCCAGGCCAAATGCAGGAGATTCAGTTCAAGGCAATTTATCTGGATGAACGTTTTCTTGCGACACCTGCTATGGCTCTTGGACAAGCTCAGCATGAGATTGTACGGATGGGACAATATGCATACGAATCCCTTCAGGATGCAACAGGGTTCTTTTTCAATAAGGATACTAAATCTGCAGAGTTGGCACTTCAGAAGGAAGAGCTAGTAAATGAGCTGAACCGTAAAATCACCGATTATATCGTGAAAATTCACCAAAAGGGTCTTTCGCCGGGAGAATCTGAGAAGGCAACAGGCTGGTTCCAAACCGTAAGTGATCTGGAACGAATCGGCGACCACGCTGAGAATATAGTGGAACTAGGCGAATTCAGAATGACGAACAAGCTGGAGCTATCAGCCGAAGCGGCCGCTGAGCTTAAGGAAATGATTGAGGTTGCGAATCAGGCTGTGAATAAAGCACTAGTTGCTCTTGAACATAATGACAAGGATATAGCTAAAGAGGTGCTTAAACTTGAATTAAAGCTGGATGATCTGGAAATAGAGTACCGTAAGAATCATATTCAGCGTTTGCATAAGGATTTGTGCTCTGTCGGAACGGGGTCCATTTATCTTGACCTGCTGACCAATCTGGAGCGAATTGGTGATCATAGTAAGAATATTGCGCAGTTCGTTTTGCACGAGTAATAAAATGCACCTCTAAGAATAGACATTGGATAACCTCTTCTGGGTTGTCCGATAAAATTCTGAGAGGTGTTTTTTTTGTGGTCAGTAAGGGATAGAAGAAACTTGATCTTATATTGATAGATACTGAGTTTCCCTTCCATGACATACAATAACGATATTATGAAAATCGATTATTCGAAATAAGCAGACACGCAAGAGGAGGGAAAATTATGCTCTCAAAGATGACCATTCTAAATGAGGTGGGTGTTCTCATTAATACAATCGATCAATTGTATACATCCAGCATCATTAATCGCAGAGGTAAGACAGCAGATGGCCAATTCTGCACAGAAGTAATTGCTGAAGAATTGCTGAGACTGGATATAAAAAATCGACTGAAGGAGATTAATGAAGTAGTAAGAGAGAAAGGGTATCGCGTGGCAACGCATAACGGGGTTGTTACTACCGGGCATAAGGAAGAGGACTCTAATCGAAAAGAAGAGCGAGTTGCCATCCAATTATTTAACTTGAGTCAAAGTGGTACAATATTCGATCATATTGGAAGGATTATCGACTATCAGGTCCCTTTAAAAAATAGTAGGGCAGATAAAGGATTAGGCAAGATTGATTTGATTTCTTTGGTGGATGATTGTATTGTTCTGATCGAATTTAAAATTAAAGAAAATCGAGAAACCCTCTTAAGATGTGTTCTTGAAATCGCGACATATTATCAGGTGCTGTCAAAGCCCAAGTTGTTGGAGAGTTATTCAAATGATTTTGGATCACCTAATCGCATAAAGAAAGCGGTTTTGATCGTTTTAGATTCCTTACAATATAAGGAGATGTTAGAACTTCGTAATGGGGAAAGAAGGCACTTGGAAAAGCTTATGGATGCGCTGGAGGTCCAAGTGTTTTGTATGGATCCTGTAAGTTTCGAAGTGCAGACGGTGTTTATTCATGAGGGACTTTGTAATCCCAAATCCGAAGGATGAAGCTGTACGGCTTCAGATTTACCGTTGGTTTTAATAAGTATTTAGTAGACGACTTTGGTCGTCTTTTTTATTTTGCAAGGACTTCAGACCTACTTTGTTGAATTAATACTAATAAGGTAATATTTACATAACTATAGGCATATATTGAAATTTCAATTTCTTTATTTTATTTCAACAGAGGGAGTTTAGGGGAATGATAAGAATTTGTATTTGTGATGACGAGCAATTACATAGCTCCAAATTAGAGGAGATCATTATGGATAGTCTGGTCTTGTATCAAAACATAGAGTTAGATATTGATATTTATGAATCCGGAAAATCATTATTGAAAGCCTTAAATGCTAGAAACGAAGAGTATCAAATATTATTCTTAGATATTGAAATGGGGATTCTAAATGGAATTGAGGTCGCTAGGGAAATTAGAAAAATAGACAAAAATATGATTATCATTTATGTTACCAGCTATGACAATTACACTATGGAAAGCTTTGAAGTTTCACCTTTTCGATACATACTAAAACCTATACAAGAAGAACAAATAAGTAAAGTATTACTTCACGCAATTGATGAGGTCAGAAGGAATAACCAGTACTTATTCTTCAAAACTCAAAATCTTAACTATCAAATTAAAAGCGAGACGATTCTATCCATTTCCTCTGAGAAAGGTAGGATTATACATGTGGTAACCGTTAATGACGAATTTTCATTCTATGGCACGATAAAAGAGATTGAAGAAATGCTTGATCCATTATCCTTTATAAAAGTAAATCAAGGCACCATTATAAATTTAAATTACATACATATTGTTTCAGGGACTGATATTATTCTTACCAATAAGGAAAGTTTTGCAATTAGTAGAGGGCAGAGGAAAATAGTTAAAGATGCCTATAACCATTTCATAAAAAGGAGGATTGGCTTTTGAGACATGTTGAGGTTATAAGCATTGCGGTTCTAGCTATTCTCTATACGCTTGTTCAGGTGACATCAATTTCAATTTATTTTAATGGATTTCTTAACCTCAGAATCTCAAAGTATAAATTCTATTCTTTAACCTTTCTTTCTATGGGAATCATAAAATTATTGTCTAGTGACACAAACGCTATGGTCAGGTTGCTTTTATTTGTTGTTCTTTTAAGTATCTGTATATTGTACTCATTCTACGGATCAATGGCTCGGAAGATTTACCACATTATCTTTTTTACGCTGATAACTACGCTTGCTGATTTAGCTCTGTCTATCATTACATATAATTATGATCAGAAATTTGAAGGCCAGTTATTTATTATGCTTGTCGTATATTTTAGTGCAAACTTTTTATCGTTGTTAATTGTAATGTTGTCAGCAAAGCTGCTGCTCTATTTTAGATCTGATAATGAGATCGGATTAAGTAATAAGGAATGTTTGTTATTAAGCATTGTTCCCTGTCTATCCTTATTGAGTATATATTGGATTTTCCAATATAAAGATATTAATCAATTCGTTCCTTGTATTTTCTTGTTAATTATTAATGTATGCATCATGCTGATCTACAATAGTTTAGAAGGGAAAAATTTTCTTATACATAAGTACTCCATAATGGAGACACAAAATAAATATTACGAAGAGAGCTTAGAGAATCAAAGGGAAATGTCTAAGCTAAAACATGATCTGAAAAATATTTTATTAAATATAGCCTATGGATTGGAGAGAAAAAAAACAGACGAGGTAAAAGAGGAGCTACAGGAGTTATTAAAAACCAATGTATTCTCATATAGATTATTAACCGGATGTATACCCATCGATGCCATTCTTAATAGTAAGTTAGAACAAACCAAGAAGTATAATATAGAATGCACTTTAGACCTACAAGTTCCTCATGACTTATTTATAGAACATACCATTGATCTAGCGGCCATTTTAGGGAATCTTTTAGATAATGCTGTTGAAGCCGTACTTAGATTAACAGAAGAAATAAAAAAGGAAATTGAAATTAAAATAAAGTTTAGTGAAGGTAAATTATTCATAATCATTGTAAACTCGTCGAATCATGTGAATGTGGACTTCTCCTATGGACGATTAATCTCTGAAAAAGGGAAAAATAGGTACGGCATTGGAATCAGCAGTATCAATGAACGAGTCAAAAAGTTAAAAGGATACTCAGACTTTTCATACGATGAGGGCTATTTTAATTCAATCGTAGTTTTACCAATTCCATAAGAACAAACGGCGGCGATTTCCCATTCATAATAATTGAATGGGAAATCGCCTTTTTGTTATGCAGATTACAACGAGTATTATGCCGATTACAACGAGCAACAAAAAAACAGAAATTATTGGTTTATGATTTCAGCATAAGGAATGAAATGTGACGAATAGTTCCCACTAATAAAAAATGAAAAGTGAAATAGGAGGATGGAAAAATTGTATTTCACGGATAGAGTAATGGATTTCCAGCTTGATGATGAGAGTATCTTATTAATAAATACAATCTCTAGTGCATTTGACATTATTGATTCAGATACTTATGAACGGATTGAGGAAATGAAGAAGGGATATTCCAATTTTGATGATAAAGATGAACTGATGCAAACTTTAATTAAGAGGGGCTACGTGTTTGAACAAAAAGAGAAAGAACAAGAGTTCATAAGAAAGTATGCTGAGATACACCAAAAGTATATTGAGAAAAATCTGGTTCGCAGCTTTACCATTTGTCCCACGATGGGTTGCAATTTAAGATGTACCTATTGCTTTGAGGGGGACGAGAATCTAAGTAATAAAAAAGTAATGACTGAAGAACAACTAACTATAATCCTTAATTATATTGATACTTGCATTACTGCACAAACAGAGATTGACACGCCAAAAACATCGATTTCCTTGTTTGGAGGAGAGCCCTTGTTACCTCAAAACATGCCAATTGTACAAAAGACACTTGATTTTGCAAAAGCAAGGGACATCGAAGTGAGAATTGTAACGAATGGAACAACAATAAAATACTACAGTAAGCTTTTGAAAATGTATGATAATGTCATCATTCAGATCACCTTGGATGGTTCAAAGTCTATTCATGATGTCAGACGAATTGGAGTCAGTGGGAGAGGAACCTTTGATCTCATCGAATCAAGTATTGATTTACTGACTGAAATGAAAATAAAAACGCATTTGCGAACAAACATAAATCAAGATAATATCGATTCTTTAAGCGATTTGGTCCATTTTATCAAGGAAAAGAAATGGGTGGAATCAGGCTATGTATATCCTTATGTAGCACCAGTATTAGAGTATTGTGACGGTTCGAACAACTCTATGAAAGAAAGTGAGTTATACTCCAGAGTTCTTGAAATCGAACCCACATTAGGATCTGAAGATTCGATTATTAAAATGGTTGTTTCTCCATGTGTGAATTACCTACAATCGTTCTTTGATTCAAATAATCAAATGAAACCTTGGAAGCTAAATTATTGTGAGGCTACTTCTGGTGGTAATTTAGTATTCTCTCCCGATGGAAATATTTCTACTTGCTTAATGCTAGCCGGTAAGGGGCATCATCAAATCGGATCCTATGACGGCGAAAGTGTAAAGCTTGATCCAAATCTTGAGGGAATGTGGAAAGATCGAACTATACTACGAATTCCACAATGCAAAGAATGCAAGTACGGTCTGATTTGTGGTGGGGGTTGTCCTATAGCAGCCATAGACATAAACCAGGATATTGATTGTCCTGTATGCAGTGATATTGAAGATACAATGAAAGCTTTTGTGAATACAAGAAAGCATCAAATTCTACAAAAGGTGTGATGAGCATGGAGGGGCTGCTACAAGTAAAGCAATATGAAACTAGACAAGAGCTTGATGTAGACGGCAATAGCTTTTATATATTATCGTTTGATCAATCCAGCCATATCAAAGTATCACCTAGAGCAAAAGAAATCATTGATAAGTTAGATGGAACGAACAGTAATGAAGAGATTATTAATGATCTCAATGCAAAAGGTATTAGTATTACAGATAAGGAATTTGATTATTTTATTAAAAAATTTCTTGTTCCTAAAAATATGATGACAAATTCCTCTAACAAATCTGGTGAGAAAAAAAAAAGCTACCTTTGGTTACATCTTCCGATCATTGAGTCATCGAAGTTCCGTGGACTATATTCAATACTGAAATATCTACTTTATAGTCGATGGGTTGTTATCCCATTGCTGATCATTGTAAGTATTTGTGGAGTATTTTCGGTGATGCATCTTTCAAAATATCCAACGGATATTTTTAATAACCTGAACACTATTCTTGTTATTTTTTTAGTGTATCTCTCCATGTTTATTCATGAGCTGGGGCATGCAACAGCAGCTTATAAGTACGATGTTAACGTTGGAAAAATAGGTATCGGAATTTATTTAACCTATTTTGTGTTCTTTATTGATATGACAAATACTTGGCGTTTAGATAAAAACAAAAGAATTATCAATGATGTCAGTGGGATGTACTTTCAAGTACTCACTACAATTCCAATATTCGTGTGTTATATGATATCACATAATATTTCTTTACTTATCGGCATTGTTCTTATTCTAATGACGTCGGCGATGAACCTTATACCATTCTTAAGAATGGATGGATACTGGCTGTTGTCGGATTATCTAAATGTTCAAAATATTCAGGTCAAAGCGTTTAAGTCAATCAAAGAGATGACTGTAGAATTAATAAATGCAAAGAGAGCAAGAAAAATGGATGAACACTATTCAATCAGTAAGTCTGTATATGTGTATGGTATTTACAGTAGTGTATATGTACTTACTACATGTTTGATTATTCTGTCTCTTCTGTACTCTGTCATGGGCTTAATTCAAAATCATGATTTGTTAATCAACAAATTTATATCCTTACAGCAAAATATAATACATGGAAATATATCTAATGTTTTAGTTGATCTAAATAACCTATTTATTCTGTTTATACCGGTGATCTTTGTTGTTAGCCTGTTGGCATCCTTCTTAAAAAGACTTTACCTCACTTTGAAAATTAAAGGAGGCTTGAAGGCACAATGATTGAGTGTGTAAATGTTAAAAAAGATTTTAGCACTGATAAAAATGTGCAGCATGTTCTAAAGGGAATTGATTTAACCATTGAGCAAGGCGACTTCATTACCATAATGGGGAAATCGGGAAGTGGAAAAACGAGTTTTTTAAATTGTATTTCATTGTTAACAGATGTAACAGAGGGTCAGATCTTAGTGGATGGAAGATCCATTGATACCAAGAATAGAAAAGAGATCGAACAGATCAGGCAAGATTACATTGGACTTGTATTTCAAAACTCAAATCTAATCCCTTGTTTGTCACCCTTAGAAAATTTGATTATTGCTATTCATGAAAATTTATCGTATGCAAAGAAAAAGAGTCGTGCAATGGAAATGCTAGAAAGAGTGGGATTAACAAGCAAACATAGTCATAAGACACCGACACTTTCTGGTGGGGAAATGCAAAGAGTCGCCATTGCGAGGGCCTTAATTAATAATCCCAAGATGATTCTATGTGATGAACCAACAGGAGCTTTAGACGCTGCCACCGGCAAGAGCATAATGGACTTCCTTCTAGAAGTAAGTGCTTCTTATAACAGCGCATTAGTGATAGTTACTCATGATCATTCCATTGGAAGCTTGGGTAAACGACAATATTTAATGAATGAGGGGTTGTTAAATGAAATATAGAGAATTATTTAAACTCTATAATCTTAAAAACCTAAACCAAAATAAATGGTCAATGTTTTTTATAGCCCTTTCAATCGTAATTACAATGACCGTTTCGCTTATTTTGCCTCAAATAAGAATAAGTAAGCAGGAATACATTAATCAGGCTATGCAAGAATCTAACCCTGCTGATCTTGTAGTCACACAATCTTTTCCTTCTAAGAGCTTTGATAAAGCTATAAGCGCATATGAGCAGGAAGGAATTCAAACCTCCTATGTTCATTCAGCCCCTGTCTATCTTAAAAATGAAAATAACCAAATGATGCTCTATCTTCTATCCGGTTACGAAAATTTATCCGAGGATGAGGTTGTAATCTCTGAAGGATTGGCGAACAAGCAGCATTTAAATGTAGGAGATACAATCCATCTAATAGGAATTAAGGAACAAGATAAAGCTTTAAAGATCACGAGAATAGAATATCTCCCTATTGATGTTGTGGATGATGCCCAGGTTTCTGGTTATATCAAGACTAACAATTTAGAATCCTCCTATCATTCTGACGCTGGATTAGTATTTATTTCCGGTAAATCCGGAGAGTTATTGAAACAAGAACTGCAAACCCTGGAGTCTGGTTATAAATACAAAACAATTGAAGATAGAAGAAATGAATTATTCTCAGACTTAGATAAACAGATTATGGCTTTGAATTTGATTAGTACTGTAGGGTACTTATTAGCAATCGCCGTGTTGATTAGTGGGATTACGATGTTGATTGTGAGAAGCCAAAAAGATATTGCTGTGTTAATGCTAATTCCTATCAAGATGAAGGACATTATTAAGGCAATGAAATTAGAGATCAATATTTTGATCTTTACCCCATTAATTTTGTCCGTTATTTTCAGCATTCCACTCGCAAAAATGATTTTAGCTGCAGAAAATATTAGTGTTAATTACACAGCCGCTTATATGATAAATATTCTTAAATTTGTAGTCTTTAATATTTTTGTATTCCTTTTGTACAGAAATATTGCACTAAAGTATATGGTCAATCTAGATCCTGTTCTTATTGTCAAAGGAGATCATGGTCTCCCTAAAAGGAATAGGCTAAGAAATTTTGGGATTATGCTATCTCTCCCAGTTGTCTTTTCCGTATATGCAGTTTTATTGGGTAGTGGTACATCCATGGCGAGTAACTTTATTTTATTAATTACGTTATGCGCTATTTTTATAGGGATATTACTGCTCATTGAGCTGATTACAAGACTTCCAGTATGGAAATATCATCGTAGTACCTTATATACATTTAAAGAAATTAAAAAAAATAAGCTCGTTTTTGTAATAGGGATTTTAAATTTAACCATGATGCTTTGGTTTATTCTAATAGGCTTTGGGTTAGCAAACACCTTAAAGGAATCTGTTGATATGGGGTATCAACAATCCTTACCCTATAACTATTTAATGAAGACAAGTGATGAAGAGGCTCTAAATCAGGTGTTGGTTAACTCCGGTGATATAAAGACATTCACGATAATGCACTATATGGATGCAAAGATAGAAAATGATGAGGTCTCCAACAAACAAGTTCGTATCAATGAAATTGACCAAAAGAACTATACCTCAAAATTTAAAATTACCGAGGGGCAAGATGTCTTTGAAGGAAATCCAAGAGAAATACTCATCTCAAAAGCATATGCAGACGCCTATAAAATCAATATTGGAAATACCCTAGAAATTACGAACGAAGAGAAAACTGTGAATTATAGAGTAAAGGGAACCTACGATTCTGCTGGTATCAATAATAATTGGATGTTGAAAGCTTCCGAAAATCAATATAGCGATACAATTTATTTGGTAAGAGCAATTGATGATGGATTCCTTAATGAAGTGAAGGATAGCTATATTGCTAACATGAATGTAGTTGGAGATTACCTGTTATCTAAAATGGATTCATTCTTAACTAGTTTTAAATATATCTGTTTTCTTTTCATCGTGGCAGCAGTCATATTTAACGTTAATTTACTTAGCTTAATGAATGATCTCAATAGAAAAGAGTATGCAATCATCCGGTCTTTAGGCATTGGTAAGAAAATTCTTGTGAAGCAATATATGATCAAAGCCATAATTAGCATAATATGTTCGCTTACGATGTCATTGGTTCTATTTTCTGTAGTTATATCCGTTGCTGTTTCAGCTATTTCTAAAGGAAATGCAATTATTGATGGAAGTATGTATGTATTTATCATTGTTATATCTGTTTTGTTTGTACTTGTAGGAAATATATCTCTTTTCAGTGGAAAATATAATGATTTAGAAGTGATTAGAGAATGAAACTAATTATTCATATGACAACTGCGACAACTATTGTTACTTTTCTACAGTAACTAAATAAATATGAATGTTATATGTGAATTCATTTATGCCATCAATTGTTTCCGCTAATTCAAAATGAAAGGAGTGGAAGGTAAATGCATTCTTTAAACGCCACAGAATCCCTTTGGACTGATGAATCCGTAGAAAATTTGGAAACGAGAGAAGAGTATGGTTGTTTCTGCTTCTCCATTTGTTTCTCACTATGCTTCTGTTTCTGTTTCTAATTTAAACTAAATATTTCTAACTGGTTAGGTTTTCTTGGTAACAATAGTTGTGATATTCGTTCAAAGTAATTAACCAGTTAGAAATATGAAGAAAGCAGTATGTTAGTACTTTTAAGCAGGAGCAAGGGGAGTTAACTTGAACCTGCTTAATTATTTTTTTTGGGTGAAAAGTAAGGAGGGCGAAAGTTATGATTCCATTAGTTGTATTAGTTGTTGTATTTGCTTTGTTGACTATAACGCTATCATGTTTATGGCTCTACAACGATTGCTTGTATCGAGGGATAAATCCTTGGATTTGGGTATTATTAATGATTGCGACCACTCCCATATTGGGATTCATTTTATATTCGCTTATCGGAAAAAGAGGAATATCAATTACGGGTAAGTCTATAAAGAATAAGTATATAGGATCTGCGGTTTTTATTACCATTCTGTTGCTTATCTTTTCAAGTATCGGATTGGCATTTTATTCAGTGACATAAGTAGTACAGTTAGATTTAGCTGAGAGTGCTCTGTAGAGTTTCTACAGAGCTTTTTATTATTGTATAGTTCATTTCATTATTTTACCGGCTATGTTACTATGTCTACGATCTAAAAGGAATAATTTTGAATCGTAGGAGGGTTTTATGGAAATCGGTGCGATTACTTTTATTGTAAAAGACATGGAAAAGATGGTTACATTCTATCGGGATGTCATGAACATGGCTTTGGAATGGGATGGCGGCGTATTTACCGGGGTCCAGCTTAAGAGTGGTGTGTTCTTTAATTTATGCCAGCGGGATGCGCTTAGTATCTCAGGGCTAGGTTATCCTAACGGGTTGAATGGGACAATGGAGGTCTCATTTGGCGTTCCCTCGCCTGAGGAGGTCGACAAGGAATTTGATCGTCTGGTGACTGCCGGTGCAACGCCTATAAAAGAACCTATTTCGCAGCCTTACGGGTTGCGTGAAGCTGTTGTGGCTGACCCAGAAGGCAATTTGCTTGAGATCGTAGCGGGCATTCCAGAAAATTAATATCTGCGAACAACCGATCGAAAGGAGGGACACTTTTGAGAACCCCAATAACTAACGTAAACTGGTTAGAACACCAAGAAATCATCATGCACGACTTACTCATTCAAGAAGCCACTTTAACCACCTATCCGATGGATGATGGCTTTGAAGCTGAGGTTCTAAAGATCAGTTCAGGCCAGGAAAGCTTTGTTTTGAAAACATGGAGTAAGATCTCCAAACCAGATGTTCAGTTTCAATATCGATTATTGGAGGTCCTGTCCGAACGAGGAGTAGCCGTCTCTAAGCCAGTGGGCTGGGGGATTAATCCCGATGGGGATAAGGTGTTGTTAACAAGCTTTGACGGAACGCCAATTCTTAAAGTGAATGATAAGACAATGAAGAAGCTCGCGAGCATTTTAGCCAGAATTCATCAAATAGATATTGCTGAGCTTGAACATATACAACTACCTAAGTACGACTTCGTCGATTACTTTTTTCCTGAAGTGAGTGAGCACGCAGATCTTAAACAAGCACTGATTTCTCTAGTAAAGCAAACGCCAATGAAACAGGACCGTATCATTCATGGAGATTTTCACTTAGGAAATATAGTTGAGGAACAAGAGCAGTTTACCGTCATTGACTGGACGAACGGCCAGTTGGGAGACCCAAGATATGATTTTGCATGGTCATTTATTCTGCTGAAAATCCACCTATCTGAGCGTTATGCCCGTGTGTTTCGTTCTGCTTATCTATTGGAGAATGACATCGAGCAAGAAGAGCTTGAGGTCTTTGAAGCATGGGCTTGTCTTAGATGGATCTTGCTGAATAGACGTGGTAGTACACCTAAAGGACCTAATGTAACGAAGAGGGTAAAGAGTTTAATAGGAAGTAATCGATTCCTAAAGGATTTGGAATTCGTAGGGTTTGAATGATCTTTTCCGCAATGAATATTTAACAATACTGACCGCAACCCTTTGCATGGAGGGCGGTCTATTTGCGTTTGTTCACTGCGGGGTCCCGGCATACCCAATTTTCATTGAATATTCAGTTTGGGTATTTATAATGCTTTTATGAATCAGAGGATGTTCTTGTATAGGACTTCGACTGTGAAAAGGAGGGTTTCCATGGTAAGGGCAATTCAAAAATCATTATATCTCATCTTTGCATTCTTCATTGGACTGTTTATCGCTTCCTCCTTTTTTATCCGAGCGAAATATAATTATTTCGTATATGGGGACACGCCAGTTTTGGAGAAGCAACAGCTGGGCCTTTTTATTCTAGGGATTGTGGTGGTGCTGGCGTTAAGCGTTATTTTGTATAAAATATGCCTGAAGCTTAATCCGTACAGTTGGAAAATCGTCATTCCAGCCACATTGCTGTGTTCTTTTGCCATTCAGATCGTGATCATTTTTCTGTTTCCTCGCTTGCCGACGGATGATTCGCAGACGGTGCTTTCACTGGCACTCGAAATGCTGTACAGGAATGATTATTCATCTTTTGACACGACGGGTTACTTGCATATGTTCCCGTTTAATTTCTCGATTGTTGTGTATTTAAAAACGTTACTACAGTTATTTCCGGATAATTATTTGGTGATCAAAATATTCAATATTCTATTTACACTCTTAACCTCGTTAATGATTTACCTGCTGTATAAAGAGCTCAATGAGAAGTCGAAGGATCGTGACTATGGTATTCTCGTGTTTGCTGCAACCTATATCCCTTCTTTGTTTATGAGTAATTTAATCTATAACGATGTGATTGCTACAGCCTTTCTAACAAGTGCTTTATATTTCGCTGTGAGATTTATAAAAAGAAAGTCCATAAAGGATATCCTCTTCGCAGCCATCCTTCTGGCAGTCGGCAACTATTTCCGAAGCATCGGTGTTATTGTTCTGATTGCTGTGGTGGTCAGTCTTTTGTTCAACATGCGTGCGATCGGGGTGAAAAAAGCTCTAAGCGCTTTGTTTATCACGATTTTATTGTTCAATACTCCGAGCTGGATGCAAAATGCTGTGTTGCAGGCGACGAGTGTTGTAGATGAACCGATTACTACAAATTCCGCACCTGTCTATATGTGGCTAAATATGGGGATCAATCTGGAGACGTTTGGGTTCTGGGATAACTGGCAGAGCTATACGATCTATCAGCAGGAGGCAAATTATAATAATGCAGAAAGTACGGAGCTATTTAAAGAGGAAATCAGTAATAAACTCTCCGAGGCGAGCCTAAGCGACTTAGTGAAAATGTATTATAAAAAGATCGTTTGGACCTGGACGGAAGGCACATACCAGATGGAACGATATGGGCTGGGAAACGACGGATCATCCAGTAACGGCGGAAGAATGGGCTTTGTCATGGATCGTTATAGCTACACTAACGCTGCAACAGATTTGTTTAAGGCGGACTCAAGTTACAGAAGCGGGCTGCTGTGGTTACTGTATGTTCTAAATTTCCTGATGTATGTTTGTATACTTATTCGTTTAATCGGTGGAATAAGAGCGAAAAGATATGGGGAGTCCTCTTTGATTCTTGTGGTGCTAGGCTTTATTGGATTCTATCTGCTATGGGAGATTAAGTCTCGGTATATTTACCCGGTGTATCCGCTGCTGATCGTGTTATCCTACATGGGCTTTAAAGATGTATATGATTATATGTTAAAAAGATATTTTTCACGTTGACCATTTTTGCTCGGAAAGAGGGGGTTCAAAGATGCGAATTAAGCGATATCTCGCTTTGCTCATAGCAGTGCTAAGTTGTTCCATGGTGCTCGTCTCTTGCGATGCCATCACCGCGCAGAAGATATCAAGTACAGATTCTGGTTCGAGGGCGAACGGGGGACAGGGCTTTAACGGTGGTCGGGGTAAAGATGGAGGTGTCTCTCCCGGTATGAATGGCGGGACAAGAAGAAATGGCAGCCAGGGTACGGATGGTGGTAGCGGGCAAAGCGGGCGGCAGTGAAAAATTTCATGAACTTGCCCCAAGCCTACGAAGATTAAGTGTGATAGGATAAAGTTACGTATAAATTCCCCGCAGGGGTAAGAAAAGAGAAAAGGGAGCATCATGAGAATCATTATATCGCCTGCCAAGAAGATGAAGATGGATACGGATTTTATGGATTGCCGCCAGCTGCCGCAATTCATAAGCGAGTCACAGACTCTTCTGGCCTTATTACAAAAGTTGAATTATGAAGAAGCCAAATCGCTATGGAAATGCAATGATGCCATCGCCACGTTAAATGTAGAGCGGATTCGGGAGATGGATGTAACACGGAATCTTACACCGGCTATCTTTTCTTATGAGGGTATCCAGTATCAGTACATGGCACCTGGGGTACTTCAAATGGAGGAGCTCGAATATCTTCAGCAGCATTTACGGATATTGTCCGGGTTCTATGGAATCGTCCGGCCGTTTGACGGCGTTGTTCCGTACAGGCTGGAGATGCAGGCTAAGCTTAGCGGACCAGGTTTCAAATCTATCTACGAGTTCTGGAACAGGAAGCTGGCAGATCAGCTATTTTCGGAAACTGACATCATTCTGAATCTGGCCTCCAAGGAATACAACAAGTGCATCTCCCCGTATGTTGGCGGAAACGTTCGAATGATTAGTTGTGTATTTGGGCAGGAAATCGGCGGTAAGATCGTTGAGAGAGCGACTCTAGTCAAGATGGCCAGAGGTGAGATGGTACGCTTCATGGCTGAGCGGCAAATCACCTGTGTGGAGGATATCAAAGGCTTCGACGGGTTTGATTTCAGCTATGCGGATGAGCTGTCGGATGAGAGTACGTATGTGTTTATACAGAAAAAGAATGAAGAGAGTAAGTAGTATACGGTGGGTAATCTTGAAGACGGTTGAACGACCAGCTTCAGGGTTACCTTTATTTTTTGCTCACCAAACGAGTTGTTAAATTTTAGGATTGTTGAAGGGGAAAGATTGCGGTGTAGAGAATAATGTTCGGATGGAATAAGAACAGGTGAAAGAGGAGGGCTTATGATTTTTAAAAGAGATCCATTGGACAAACAGAGCTTACTTAAAGAATTGGATTCACTAGGCTATTCCGACAGAGTCAAAAAAGTAGCGATATTAGGCCGTGATCATCTTGGATCTGCACAATACTCCCAATTACTAGCCTCTTTACTGGAGGATGGCGTTTATGAAGCACGTCTTGCTTTAATCGGTGCGATTGCAACACATGATGCCCCTATTATTCTGTCAGCACTGCGGCATCCCATGGCAAGTATCAGAAATACGGCTGCGGGTCTTTTGGCAAAGGTGGCTTCAGATGCTGATATTGAACGTGAGCTCCCCCATTTATCCCATGATTGCCGCCGCAAGCTGCTGCACAGTATTTCACAGATTAACCGTCAGGAATTAGCGGAACGCTTATTACCTGTAGTGTATGCCCGGTGGGGAGCGGAGGAAGCCGCGATTATATTGCAGGCCTGTTATTCGGCAACGGTAAGTAAATGGCTTGCTGATATCGGATATGCCATAAAAGACTGGAAGAAATTATCCAGCCGGCATTTTGACGTAGTAGCGAAATACTTCGAAACAACGCTAGAAAGCACACCACCCAGGGAAAAGGGATATGTCTGGTGGAGGTTCTCATCAGCTATGGAGATCCTATGCAATCTGAAGGCGGATCTGGTACTTGCGTGTGCGATGAATCATGGACCCGAGGGTGTCATACATCCTGCGTTAAAGGAGCAACTTGGCACGCTTGTACGCCAAAATCCGAATAAGGTGTATCAGCTGCTGACACGAACGGAGTCGCGGAGCGATCTGATTTCTTATGGTGTGCCTGAAGGGGTACTAAAAAGAAAAAAATATTTATCCATGGATCAATGGATTGAGATAGCGAAATTACTCGCAGATCACCCGATGCATTTAGCGAAGTTGCTGCATAATATTGCACCTTCCAACCGTAAAGTGATTTTTGATGCCGTGTATGAAGAAGATAAGCGCCGTGAACGCGTTTTTCCAGAAAGATTATTATATGTATTACCACATGCCTTGCGTGACAAGGAAGCCACCCGGATGCTTGGCCTTCGTGAAATCAATGATGACCGGGAGAGAACAATCAGACTCACTGCTTGCCGTTCTATTCTTCATTCAAGAGCGGGGCTTGAACAAGCAACAAAGGTATCCAGTTCAGAAGAACGTTCCACGGCGCTTATGCAACTGATAAGAAGTACGGTTCTGTCGAGACAGGGTATGCATGAGACTTTGGTATTTTTGAGCCGGATTAGAAATGAGCAGGATCCTGTTCGAGGTTTTGTGTTTAAGGAGCTTTCTGAAAGTCCTGCGTCTGTGTTCACCGATGCCCATGTACAAGAACTTACTAGGCTTGTTGATAGTGTTATAGATGCCAGAGATACTTCATATGGTACGAAGTTTTCCGTTCAACAACTGGCATTTGTTATTCTCCGGCATAACGCATTAAATCCTCACAGTGAGTTGTTCAAGTTCTCTTTAAATACGATCCGGAAACTGGCCCAGCAAAACGGACAGCTTTCACTTCCATCATTGGAGAAGAATTTACCCCAAGGAGTGGAAGAGGTCATCTTTGATGAAATCTATACATTAGCTGTACAGGGCAACAAAAGAGAAGACTACAATCTAGTGCTTAGCCTGGCCAGCTCATTTGGTAAAAGAGGCTACGGTATTGTAAAACTTCAAAATTTGTTAAAGGAAGCAACGAGAGCAAAGGCAGATTCTACAGCTATACAAGCAGTCAGACATTGGCTTTCGCCTCATACAACCCGTGATGCCAGAGTTAAGGAACTATTAGCTTTGGATAAATCGTATATTACGATCCATGAAGTATTCCAGCATCTGCATCAAAAACGTCAAGAATGGCTCGATCCCTTTATTTCGGGGGCTGCCATCAAAGGTAAATTCTTATCAGGTAAAACGATCTATCTTGTGCCAGCTACGGACGGATTCAACAGGTGGCTGCCGCGCCAGCAGCAAGCATTAAGTTCCTTATTAGAAAAAATCGCATTCGATGCTAAGCGTAACCATTGGGAGCGTTCGAGAGTTATTAAGATCATGGCAAGTATGCCTGATCTTGGTCCGGATAGATTACTTGAGCTTTTACAGGATAAGGAAGTAACTGTAGTAGAAGCTGCACTTCATGCCCTTTCACTTATGGAAGAACCGGAGAAGGCACTTTCCGTTCTGCTGGAGAATCTGGATGGGGACCGGGCCCGTGTAGCCATGTACTCGATACCCAGATGCATCCGTAGAGTGAATCCAGTGTTACTGGTATCCATGCTGAAAGAGCTGCTGAATCGGGATAAGCTGAAGATCACTGTCAGAAAAGAGGCCATCCGCTTACTGGGTGCTTATAGAAGCGATGACAGCATTCCACTATTGATAAACGAGTTCGAGAAACCAAATGGACACAAGGATGTAATCATTGCCATAGGGCATGCTGCGAAACAGCTTTTAGATGATGAGCGCGCTTGGAAGATTTTAAGTGCAATGGCCGCTTCATCAGAAAGTGATATCGCAAGGAGCTTGTTATCCCAACAGCCTAATGATCTTCCGCTAGACTATAGACTTCGCTATTTAAAATTAATCATTGAAATCGGAAATCATCCGGATGGGTTTGTCGGCAAGTATGCTTTCAGTTCTATGATTTGGTGGACCAATGGAAATGAAGGCATTGTTGCAGCTGCCACTGCTCAGGCTATTACGGATTTGAAAGACAGCACTAGATGGGAATTTGCCATGAACACGCTAATACAAACCTGCCGCGATGGTAAGATCAATGAGGTTGTAATCGGCGTTTGTCAGAAATTAGCTAGTGCGGCGATAAGCGATGAATGGAATGCAACTACCAGTAGAGATTTGCCTCATCGGCAACGTCTCCTGAAACTTATCAACCAGCTGAACGCTTTGCCAACAATCACCCGGGTACACCTTAAACCTTTGTATACGGGATTGATTGAGTGTCTAACATCGGAGGAGACTTTACAGCAAGTTGTGATGAAGCTTTATATAGCAGTAATAGACTGGAATAATGTGAAGGAATCCGCCACGTATCTGAATCAGATGGTTAACAGTACCTCATATCAACCGCAGCTGTTGAGCGATGCCTACAAGCAGGTTGCGTATAATTTAAAAGACAGCACAGGCTACTGGAGTCCGGAGACGTTATTGGAAATTATAGATGTGCTAGGGTCTGAGGGTAGTTACGAATCTCAGTATATTGGACTTTCGTTGCTTGAGGTTGCCGGAAGTGCTCTACTCTGGAGTTCAGAGCCTGCAGAGCGTTTGAGGGTGTACAGAAATCACACGAATATTGCGATTCGCTCACTGGCGCTAAATATTTGGACAGTGATAGATTAGTTTTCATATTTTTAAGAACATATAAACACCAAAAAAGCTCAGGGCGATTTACAGCCTGAGCTTTTTTTGGTGTTTATTGAGTTATGCTTCCATCTTCTGTGCCGTGTAGAGGCGGTAGTAAAGCCCCTTTTGTGCGATAAGCTCATCATGTGAGCCGCTTTCCGCAATACCTTTATTAGATACATACATAATACGGTCGCAGTTTTTTACGGTGGACAGGCGATGCGCGATAATGAACGAGGTACGTCCTTTAAGGAGCTCATTCAGACCTTTTTGCAGCAAACGCTCAGTCTTCGCATCGATCGATGAAGTGGCTTCATCTAGTATGAGAATTCTCGGATCAGCCAAAAGCGTTCTTGCGAACGAGATGAGCTGCCGCTGTCCTTGAGATAGCTTGGAGCCGCGCTCGTTGACCTCTGTCAGGTAGCCTTGATCGAATTCACGGATGAATTCATCGGCACAGACGGCTTTCGCTGCGGCGATTACTTCTTCCTCGGTGGCATCGAGTTTACCGTAACGAATATTGTCCAAGATCGTACCGGAGAAGATGAAACTATCCTGTAGCATAATTCCCATTTGGCTGCGCAGAGACTTCAGTGTAACCTGCGAGATATCCTGATCGTCGATAAGAATCTTACCGCTGGAAATATTATAGAAGCGCGAGATCAGATTGACGACCGTAGTTTTGCCTGCACCTGTTGGTCCCACCAGAGCGATGCTTTCTCCCGCTTTGATCTTAAAGGAGATATTCTCCAGAATATTGAGTCCTGGGTCATAGGCAAAGGTCACATCGTCGAAAGTGACATGGCCCTCTACAGGTCGCAGTGTCTTCGCGTCCGGAATATCACTGACGGTAACTGGTTCATCCAGCGTCTCGAAGATACGCTCAAGATAGGCAACGGCGTTGATGAAGTTATTGTACAGGTTCGAAAGATTCAGAATCGGCTGCCAGAAGCGGACAGCGTAGCTGCTCATCGCCAGAATGACACCGAGGGTCATGTCTTGTGGACTAAGTGTTAGTAGGCCTACAAGGAAAATCAATGATGTAACGATCGTAGACAAGTTGTCTACCGAGAATGGAATAAGCATGTTGTAACGTAGAGCCTTCATCCATTCTGTACGGAAATTACCCGCCAGACGTGTGAAGATTCCCTCGTTACGTTGTTCCCGGGAGAACATTTGCGTCACACCAATACCGCTGATGCTTTCTTGCAAATAGGCGTTCAGGTTGGAGCTCTTATTGGATACCGCTTGCCAAGCCCGGCGTTGCCGAGTTTTGATCAGCATCATGATGCCAAAGAATACCGGCAGTCCTGCAAGGATGACAAATGATAGACGTACGTCAACGGCGAACATGAAGGCTGCAATAAAGAGCAAATTCACGATTTCTAGAATAAAGTTGATAATACCGTTGGACAGTACATCGGAAACGGCGTTGACATAGTTTACGACCCGGATGAGAATCTTGCCCTGCGGCCGGTCGTCATAATATTTGAAGGGCAACTCTTGCAGATGCTTAAACAAATCTGTACGGATATCAAAAATAATATCCTGCCCAACACTCGTCATGATGCGTGATCGTATAGTAGCCAGATAAACACTGACCACAATGGTCAGAAGCATCAGTCCAGCCCAGCCCAGCAGCGCAAGCTTGGCTTTTGCCGGAATAGTTACGTCGATCACATGCTGCATGATCAGTGGAGCCGATAGGGATATAGCCGCTGAAAGCGCACTGAGTATAAATGCAACAATCATTGGCGTTTTCTTACGTTTGATGTATACCATCGCACGCCGGAAGTGTTTTATATTAAACGGCGATTCCAGATTCTCATCGACGTCGAATTTATTCCTTGCCACTTGCGGTCACCTGCCTTCCAATACCCTCGTTCTGCAGTTTAAACACATCGTAGTAGTAGCCCCGTTTCGCCAGTAGTTCGGCGTGGGTACCTTCTTCAACCAGCTTCCCGCCATCCAGAATGAGAATGCGGTCAGCCTGCGCGGTCGTAGATACACGCTGCGCGATAATAATCTTCGTGCAAGGGTAATCCAGCTCGCGTAGACTTTTCTGGATATGTTCCTCCGTCTCCAAATCGACAGCAGAGGTCGTATCATCCAGAATCAGGATCGGACGGCGTACGGCCAAGGCACGTGCTAAAGCGATACGCTGTTTTTGACCTCCGGATAGACCGACTCCGCGTTCCCCGACAACGGTATCATAACCTTCAGGCATTTTGGTAATGAAGTCGTGTGCGGCCGCGAGCTCGGCATAGCCTTTTGCATCTTCTTCCGGAAGATCAGGATCGCCATAGGCGATGTTTCCATCAATAGTATCAGAGAACAAGAGTACATCTTGGGTCGCCATACCAATATTATCGCGGAGCTCATCGAGCTCTAGCTTTCGGACATCAACGCCGTCGACAAGTACGCGCCCCTCGGCTACATCATAGAATCGAGGAATCAGATTGATGATTGTTGTTTTGCCTGATCCGGTCGAGCCCATGATTGCTATAGTTTCACCAGGTTCAACGGTAAAGCTAACATCGTCAAGTACGATAGCGCTGTCATATTTGAAACGAACATGATCGAACTCAATACGGCCTTCGTAACGGCGTTTAGTAGTGGATTTATGCTCATTTATAATATTTGGCTTGGCGTAATAGATATCAACAATTTTGGATAAGCTCGCAAAAAAGCGCTGAATATCGTTGATAATAATACCGATGTTGCGCATAGGGTTGGATACAGCCCAGATCAGTGACGAGAAAGCCGTGAATTCACCGAAGGTGATCCGGCCGTTCATTAGGAACAAACCACCCACCAACATAAGAATTACGTTGAAGCCCTGAGCGAAGGATTCCAGATAAGGAAAGTAATCAAGCCATACAAGGGCGGCCTTTTTGTTCGCCGTGGAATAGTTGACATTCTTCTCTGTGAATTTTTGGACCTCGAACTCCTCGCGGGCAAAAGCCTTAACCACACGGTTTCCTGAAATATTCTCCTGAGTTGTCGTGTTAAGCTGGGACAACCGCTCACGCAGGTCGATATACATAGGGCGAACGCGTTTAGCAAATATGTAAGCCACAATAAAAATGGGCGGTGACAGGATTAGCATCCACAACGTCAGCTGAGCATCTATAGTGAAAAAATAGATAACAGCGGCGATGAAGATCGTTAGCGATTCAATGATCGTTTTGAAAATCCATGCCATCGAGTGCCGAACCATATCCAGATCCCCGGTCATCTTGGTCATGAGATCGCCGGTTCGGTTATGGTCGTAATATTCTCTGTCCTGTCCTTGAATCTTGTTGTACAAAAAAATACGGATATTGTACATCATGTTTTGCGAGGACTTTTCATACTGCATGGTTGTAAAATAAGCAAGTCCTGTACGCAGTAGAGAAAATCCAATCATGCCTAGGCAGAGCATAATTAATAATTGCCGTTCTTGTGTAAGATTCTGCAGGGCATTGTCACCCGCAATAAACGTATCGACAATGCGCTGACTGATGTACGGGTTCACGATCGTAAGACTTGAGCCCACCACCGAGAGGCAGAGCGCCAGAATATACCGTGTCCGGTTCCCCTCTAAGTTCTGCCAAAGCCATTTCAGTTCGAACATCTGATCACCTGTTTCTGTTTGTTCTTTCACTCTTGCCTGAAAAGAATGAATAAATCAAGGTGATTATAACACTATCAAATGACTAAGTATCGTTTACGGAAAAATTTCCTTGTTACATTATTGTTACAAAAAAATGAACTTATTAATGATGTGAATTTTACCTTGCGTTATGAGGGTTTGCCATTCGGGCTTGGGCGTTCTAATTATGATAAACTGAAACAATGTAAAGTAATTAGGCTTGGTTTGGATAGAGACAGGAGGATGAGGAATGAGCTTTGTTGCTGTAAAAGGGGAGTACAAGCGTTACAAAATGGGTGAAAGTGTGATTGTTGCCAACGACGGAATTGATTTTGAGATAAATAAAGGTGAGTTTGCAGTGATTGTCGGTCCCAGCGGTGCAGGTAAATCGACGGTGCTTAATATTCTTGGCGGGATGGATTCTGCCGACGAAGGCCAGGTCATTGTGGACGGTACGGACATAGCCAAGTTCAGTGCCAAGGAGTTGACAGGCTACCGCCGCAATGATGTGGGTTTTGTGTTCCAGTTCTACAACTTAGTGCCGAATCTTACCACGCTAGAGAATGTTGAGCTTGCTTCTCAGATTTCCCCGCGTGCACTAGATGCGCGTAAGGTGCTGGAGGATGTGGGACTGGGCGCGCGGCTGGATAATTTTCCGGCTCAGCTGTCTGGTGGCGAGCAGCAACGTGTCGCTATTGCCAGAGCGCTAGCTAAACAGCCGAAGCTGCTCCTATGCGATGAGCCAACAGGTGCACTAGACTACAATACCGGCAAGCAAGTGCTCAAGCTGCTTCAGGATACCTGCCGCAATACAGGGACGACAGTCATTGTAATCACGCATAATCTGGCGATTGCGCCAATGGCAGACCGGGTTATTGAGATTAACAATGCTAAGGTACGGAAGATGGTAACCAATCCTTCGCCAGTATCTGTTGAAGATATCGAATGGTAAGGAGAAGTCACCTATGAAAAAGCGAGCGTTGTGGAAAGATATTTTTCGCGAAATTAGGCACACGAAAGCCCGGTTTATTTCGATATTTGCAATCATTATGCTGGGCGTTAGTTTTTTTTCCGGCATCAAGTCAGCCGGTCCAGATATGCTGGATACAGCCGGAACCTTTTACCAAGAGACGAGACTGATGGATTTGAAGGTGCAGACCAACTATGGTCTGACCGAAGAGAACATAGATCTGCTGAGTGATGTACCGGGTATCGACGAAGTTCAGCCGGGTTACAGCGCGGATGTATTCAGTGGCGATAATGCTTTGATACTCAAAGTTCATTCTTACAATTCAGATAAACCTCTTAACCAGTACAGCATAATTGAAGGTCGTCTTCCGGAGAATTCTAGAGAAATGGTATTGGATGACAAGCTGGTCGAAAAGTATGCACTAGGTGACAAGGTAACGTTCAGCGGAGCTGGAACGGATGCGGAGTTGTCGAACAACTTCGAAACCCTTGATTATACCGTAGTGGGCTTTGTGCGAAGCCCACAATTTATAGAGAAGAGTACCCGGGGCACCAGCGGAATTGGTAAAGGGACGGCGGATGCATTCGCAGCAATCCCGGAGTCAGATTTTAAGCTCCCGGTCTATACGGAAGCCTATCTATCCTTCAAGGATACAATCGGAGTGAAGGCTTATTCACCAGAGTATGAGGAATTGATCGAACAGCATACCAAGGCAGTAGAGCAGGCGCTGTCCGGCGTACCGGAAGCGCGTCTTACTGAGATGCGTGCGGAAGGTGAGAAAGAGCTGTCCAGTGGACGTGACAAGGTAGCCGCCGCCGAGCAGCAGCTCGCTGACTTAAAGCGCCAGCCAGAGGCGGTGCAGCAGGAACAAGCTACAAATATGAAAGCCATTGCGGATGGACTGGTTTCAGCCAAAGCGGAATTGGCTGCAGGGGAGCAGAAGCTTGCAGAGCTAGCACTTCCCAAGATCTATATCACTGACAGAAACGCCAATCCGGGATATGCCGAATATAAAGACAACGCTGACCGGTTGTCGGCAATTGCGAGCGCGTTCCCGGTATTCTTTTTCCTGATTGCCGCACTGGTCAGTCTGACAACCATGACCCGCATGGTCGAGGAACACCGCCTGCAGATCGGGACACTTAAAGCACTTGGGTATGGCAATCGTGACATTATGGCCAAATTCTTAGTTTATGGTACGCTTGCCAGCTTGGCGGCTTCGGTTGCAGGGCTTGCCCTCGGTTTTACCATGTTTCCGACCATTATCTATAATGCGTACAGTTCGCTTTATAATCTGCCGAATCTTATCAAAAGCTTCTATCCGTCATATTCCATCATTTCTATTATAGTGGCGCTAATCTGTACAACATTGACAGCTTGGATTGCCGCGCGGGTAGAGCTACGTAGCAACGCATCCGTATTGATGCGTCCGAAGGCGCCAAAGAGCGGGCAGCGGATTTTGCTGGAGAGAGTTACGTTTGTATGGAAACGACTGAGCTTTGTTCAAAAGGTTACCGCACGGAATTTATTCCGCTACAAGCAGCGGATGTTCATGACTGTGTTCGGCGTGGCCGGCTGTACGGCGTTGATCCTGACCGGGTTTGGTCTCAAAGACTCGATTGGCAGCATTGCACCTCAGCAGTTCGGTACGATCATGAAATATGATGCACTTGTGGCGCTGCATGAAGATGCGTCTGCGGATGCACGGGATGCCTATGAGCAATTGATCACTGGCGAGTCCAGCATAACCGGATCATTAAGTGTGGCGCAGGAAACGATGAAAGCGCACAGCAGTGGTGTAAATGATCAGGATGTGCATCTGTTCATTCCTGCATCTGTTGATGCTATATCCGATTATGTAGAGCTGCGGGATCGAGTGAGCGGAGAAAAGCGGATGCTCACAGACGAGGGAGCGATAATCTCGGAGAAGCTGGCTAAATTATACGGGCTTGAACCCGGTGACCTGTTGAGTGTGGTGGACAAGGATAACGAGACATTCAAGATTAAGGTGGCAGGGATTACAGAGAACTATGTAATGCACTATGTCTATATGACACCTGCGTATTATTCTTCCGTATTTGGACAAGAACCGGTGTTCAACACAGAGCTGCTGAACTATACCACGCACGATAAAGCATGGGAGGACAAGTTCGGCGAGAAGCTGACAGACAATGAAGGAGTGGCTGCGGTCAGCTTTTCAAGCAGCGTAGGCACTGCCTTTGACGACACCATGAAGAGTATGGACGTTGTAACCTTGGTGCTCATTGTATCGGCTGCTGCTCTTGCTTTTGTTGTCCTCTACAATTTAACTAATATCAATGTCTCTGAGCGGATCAGAGAACTATCAACCATCAAGGTATTGGGATTTTATGATAAGGAAGTAACGTTGTATATTTACCGCGAGAATTTGCTGCTAAGCTTACTCGGCATTGTTGCCGGATCGGGGCTTGGCATTATATTGCACAGCTTCGTCTTGAATACAGCTGAGCTGGATGCGACGATGTTCGCGCCGATCATCAAGTGGCCAAGCTATGTGTATGCCGCGCTGTTAACACTTCTGTTCTCAGGCATAGTCATGGCTTTCATGCACATTAAGCTCAAACGGATTCATATGATTGAGGCGTTGAAATCGGTAGAATAAGCGCAGCGTCCACACCAAAAGCAAAAGTTGATCCTACTTAAACACAAAGGACCGCATCGAACAGCCATTGTTATGGCTGTTCGATGCGGTCTCTTTTGATTTGAGAGGCGACGTAATCTTCTAACGTGAGTCGATCGATAACTCCATATGCAAGATAGGAAATGGATTACCTTGCTCATCCAGTGCAGAACGCTCAAAAACCTCAAAACCCATGTGCTCATAGAAACCTAAGGCCTGCGGATTTTGTTCATTTACATCGACGTAGTGTACGTCTAGTGTCTGTATGGCATAAGCAACGAGCGATTTACCGATGCCTTTTCCCATCGCAGCAGGTTCTACGAACAGCATTTCAATCTTGTTATCCTGAACCCCTATGAAGCCAAGGGATTGGTCATGCTCATCTATAAAAGTAAGTAGATGATTTATATGCTCCAACCCCTGTAGAACCAGTGGACGCAACGCATCAATGTCCTGTTCAGACAAAAATTGATGCGTATGCCGCACGGATGATTCCCAAATATTCAGTAGACGATATAAACATTCTTCATTTCTATTGGTGATTGGTTGTATCGAGTCCATGTCTTCCCTCGCATTTCCACTTAATTCGAAGAAGATGAAGCTGCAGCCGCAGCCGACGCAGCCGCAGCCCCAGCAAGAGCAGCCTGCTGTGCGATCACAATATTAGTGATGCTGGTGGAAAGCATCGAGGTTACAATGCCGCTTTGCACATCCTCTACATATTTGAACGCTACCAGCGCAGCTGACAGCAGTAGCAATTCCTGCTTTACAATGGACCAGCTGCCAAAGCCTTTTTTAGTACGCAGTAATTCGAAGGTCTCTGAGACTTCCGTAACCATGTCCTTATTGTTGGAGGAGAGCAAAGTAAGCACGCCCAGCGAAGAAAGGGTATATTCCTTATCTAACCGGATGCCATGTGCACGGAACGCATCTCGTAATGCCAGTACACGATCCGCTGCTTCAGAAGCTTCTTTTCCAAGAACCAGTACCTGTGTCAGAGCTTGGACACTGTTCCCCGACATAAATTCAGGTTTTAGTGTAGTGTAAAGCTGCTCCATTCGGTCGATGCCGCTGTCCACGTCGATATCGGAAAGGCCGAGCATGGCAGAGAAGATGTAATCATCATGTCCGGTAAGGAAACGGTGCTTCGCTTTCATACTATCGTAAAACATCTTTGCGCGTTCAACCGTACGCTGATACTGATCTGTTGTCGTATTAGCGGCGATTTGATAAGCGGCAACGACGAGATAATCAGAGGCTCTAAATTTGACGTCCTTCAATAAGTCATACACGGTTAGCGTGTTTGCCAGCTGTTGTTCCTTATCGGCAGAAAGAGAGAGCATAGTAGCAATACTGATTGCCGAGTTCCCCCTAAACGAAGAAAACATTCCCGTATTTTCTTTAATAAGCTCGTGGCTCGCACGAATCGCATCCTCATCTGCACTTTTATTCTCTGCTGTGTACAGTAACCCCGCCAAACGGCTAACCATTGCATTATGCCAAGGAAAAGCCTTTTTGATCCTCTGTGCGTTCTCTGCGAACAATTCAACCCTTGCTGCATACTGCTCGTTCATTGGATACACCCCTCAGTTACCTTTTATTTCATATTACTACGAAGAAATTTGGAGGAGGATTCATTTGTGGCTCAAAATCAAAATTAGTTCATAACTAGCTTTTTGGCAGACTGCTTGCCTGCAGAGAGGAGGTTGTCGCTCAATTCAGGATTATTTACAGTCCGTGCAAGAATAAGAGAGCCAACCATAGTACTGAACAGTGCGCTACCTTTGGACGTGTCGATGCCAGCCAGAGTAGAGATAAAATCAATCATCCGCTCTAGCTCCTGTGTGAATACCTGCCGAACATCCTCGGAAGAGTGGGCTAATTCGGTAGAAAGGGCAGGAATAATGCAGCCCATCTCAGTTTTGTCACGGTGATACGGACTTAAATAGTAATCAATGACCGCATTGATTTTGGGGTTCTGGTCTTCCTGATCCGCAACCTTCTGCAGAAGTGCGATGGTATCGCTGATGGCATATCGGCAGGCTTCGGCGACCAGCTGTTCTTTGTTGTCAAAATGTGAATAGAAACCTCCATGCGTCAATCCGGCTCCTTTCATAATGAAGGGAACACTTACATCATGAATTCCATGGGTGCGAAAAGCCTGGGCAGCACTTTCAACAATTTTATTCCGTACTTTTATTTTATGGCCTTTGGGATAGGGCATTGTAATCACTCCACAGCATCATAATTCTACTTCTAAAATATTATAATCATCATAATAAAGCCTGTCAATTTAGCGTTTTTGAGCACATCTAGCTTATGAAAGGCTAAACAAGGTTGTTGACGGTTTAAAAATATGATGATTATAATATATTATGGTCATAATATTTTGAGATAGATAAACAGGAGGTATCGGGAGATGAATAAACTTGAATCCGTAGAAACATTGGTCATTGGATCAGGTCCGGGAGGGTATGTGGCGGCGCTGCGATCTGCACAGCTTGGGATGAAGACGGCAATAGTTGAACGCGATCAGTTAGGTGGGGTCTGTACAAATGTTGGGTGTATTCCCTCCAAAGCATTAATTGCTGAATCCCATCGTTATGAGTTACTTAGAGCGTTCAGCTCTGCAGATGCGGCAGAGTCATTTAAGAATGCTCAGGATTTCAAGCAGGGAATTGTGAATAAGCAGGCAGGAGGAGTCAGCTATTTATTAAAGACGGCAGGTATAAACATTCTGGTAGGAGAGGCTAGATTGCTTGATGAGCATACGGCGATTATCAGTCAGTGTGGGCAGGAGCAGACTCTTTCTTTTAAAAATGTCATCCTGGCCACAGGCTCTCGTCCGATTGAGCTGCAAGCCTTTCCGGTTGGCGGACGTGTTTTGTCTTCCACAGAAGCTTTGGCGCTGCCAGAGGTTCCAACAAGCCTAGTAGTTATAGGCGGGGGATATATAGGTGTTGAACTGGGGCAAATGTATGCCAAATTCGGAACAAAAGTAACGATACTGGAGGGAGGAGAACAAGTGCTGCCTGGATTTGAGCCGGAGCTTGTGAGCCCTGTTGGAAGGCAGTTGAAAGCTGATGGGATTAAGATGATTACCGGAGCGACAGCTGTGAACGTAGTGCAGAGTGCGGATGCCATTACACTGCATTATTTAAAAAATCAGGAAGAGCAGTATGTGACAGCGGAATATGTGTTAGTCACTATAGGCCGAAAACCAAATACAGACGGCAGTTTAGGGCTGGACCGTATAGGCTTGCCAGTGACGAGCAGGGGATTGATTGAGACAGATGAACAGTGCAGAACGGCTATTCCGAATATTTTTGCAATTGGGGATATTACGTTGGGTCCTGCCCTTGCTCACAAGGCATCTTACGAAGCCAAGATTGCGGCAGAAGCTATTGCTGGTCTCTCCTCCGAGGTTGATTATAGAGCCATTCCGCTTGTTGTATTTTCTGATCCAGAGCTGGCCAGTGTTGGCTTAAGTGAAACGGAAGCAAAGTCAAAAGGAATTCCGGTCGTTATCGGCAAATCCTCCTTTGGGATTAACGGGAGAGCCTTGGCTTTGAGAGAAACTGAGGGCTTCGTCAAAATTGTAGCGGACCCGACCTCTGGAATCGTTATTGGTGCCCAAATTGTTGGAGTAGAAGCATCTACACTTGTGTCGGAGCTTGCCCTTGCTATTGAGATGGGTGCAACTGTGGAGGACTTGGCGATGACCATTCACCCTCATCCCACATTGGGAGAAGTGATTATGGAGGCTGCCGAAAATGCAGTTAGGAAAATGAGAATGGGGGAGAGTGGAAAATGAAAATAAAAACAGGTTTGTATATCGGAATTGCTATTGTGTTGATCGTTGGTGGGGCGCTTCTTGCTGTAAAAGGAAAGGATGCTGTCAGTCAGGCTGAGAGCAGGAAGCAAGGGATTCTAGATGCGGAGCAAAAGACCCTATTGTATCAGAACAGTCCAGGGTCAATTGTAGAGGTCGGTGTGGCTGTAGGTGATTCTATAAAACAGGGAGAGGTATTGTTCAAGGTTAAATCGGCTGAAGAGGGAGAAACAGATGTACTCGCGCCGGAGGACGGATCGGTCAACAGGATTATTGTAAAGCCGGGAGATCAAATACAGCAAGGAATGCCAATGGCGATTTTGCAGAAAAACAACTTTTATACAGACCTCTACATACAGGAAAGTGAAATCCAAAAGCTAGAGTTGAATCAAAGCATTAGCGTTCATTTTCCGTATTTGGAGCACCCAGCGGAGGTGACGGGTGTAATTGCTTCCATCGGAGTTGCTCCTCAATTTGCCAGCTTACGCATGTCACGCGAAAAAGGGCAAGCCGATTTAAGCATGTTTCTTGTCCGTGTAGCTATGGATGCGAATGCTGATTTGCTTCCGGGGATGACTGCGGAGGTGAAGCTCGATGAAATCACTGATTGATGAGTGGAAGTACGTAACGGGCAGTAAGTATTTACGCTTGATTTTTATCGGCCCGTTAATCGCAGCCCTGTTCTTCGGCTTGATGTTCTCAAAGAATCAAATCAGCGAATCGCATGTTGTAGTCATTGATGAGGATCACAGTTCGTATTCACGACAGCTGATCTCTAAAATAAATGCTTCTCCTTATATGAAAGTAACTAATGTGTACGCCAGTCCCCTGGATCCAGAAACATTACTGGCAAATGAGCAGGCAGTCGCGGTCATCATGCTTCCTAAAGAGTTGGAGCTGCGTCAGCAGCAGGGGTTATCAACGAATCTCGGCATATTAATGGATAATACCATGCCATCAGGTCTAACCGGCATCCGAACTGCGATTCAGGAAGTCATCCAGACGGAAAATATGACACTTTCGATGACCCGTCTGGTTCAGAAAGGAATGGACGCAGAAACTTCAAAAGGGATTATTTCTCCATTGTCCCTTCAGCAGCGGATGCTGTTTAATCCGACCACGAGTTACGTAGGTTTTATGGTGCTTGGATTTGTAAATATTGTGGTGCTGATGATTACAACAAGCGCAGCGGGTTCAATTGTCCCTCGCTTGCGTCAGGAGGGGAAACTCTTTGCAAACGGGAACTCTCCTTGGCAGATTTGGGTTCGTAGTCTACCATACGCTGTTTTGACCACTATCTCGCTGCTCCTTTGTTATGGCTTATTAAAACAGGTGGGGGGAATGCGCTTTGTAGCGGAGCCTTATCTGTTCATTCTTCCGCTGTTTGTGTATGCCTTTGCCTTGTCTCTCATGGGCCTGTTGATTGGTTATACTGCCAAAGACGTATCCAAAGTTAATTTACGAACCAATTTCGTATTGTATCCGTCATTTCTTGCTACTGGAATCCAACTGAGTCCACTTGCGTTTCCGGAGTTTTTTCAAATTTCCGCTTGGGCATTACCGATGAATTGGCTGAATCGCCTCATACGCGGGATGGCTTTTCGGAATGGGGCGCTAACAGCCTACAGTCAGGAGCTGGGGGCACTGCTGATCATTATTGGTGTTGCATCCTTATTCATTGGATTGCTGGTGCTTCGGGAGGCGAAGAAACCCGAGGTTCAGCTCTCGACATCCGTTTCAGCTTCAGTAATTTAATTTACCCTAGTCGTGCAAAACGTCGTTCTGTTTTATTAAGATGCTTCACCCGTTCTTCTAAGCTGCGATCTGACATTCCGGCATAATTATACCAACGGAGATTCTTACGTATTCCCATTTTGCGGAAGGTCCCTCTGAACAGAATCTTGGTGATGGGGTTGCCAAAAATCCAGCGATAAAAGAAGTCAGGAGTATTCATAACAGTCAGCAGGGATACTCCTTTAATATTCGGCAGTAAGCATTTGAAGGGCCGTCCAGGTTTAATTTCTTCGTAGACAATGCCTTTAGCGAATACCTTATCAAGAAAGCCTTTGGTAAGAGCGGGCATGGCTTCCCACCATATAGGGAATATGAAGACAATATGATCCGCTGCTATAAGACGCTGCTGATAATTGGCGACTAGAGGGTCGATGGTTTTCTTTTGTCGCCAAGCAGCAAGTTCTTCGCAAGACATGACTGGATTAAATTCATCGGCATGCAAATCGATAAGATCAATCGTATGGCCTTTGGTGGTAAGACCTCGCATAACGGAAGCTAGTAAGGCCGCGGAATAGCTTCGCTGATGGGGGACATTCTCGGACGCTGTTGCTCCATATGGATGATCAAAAATAATCAGGACATTCATATAAATACCTTCTTTACGATTTATTGTTTCTCGGAAATTAAATAATGACTATGGAAACAATAATACGTTTTAAGTTTCCTTGTTGTCAATATTATTTCTAGGAAACTTTATTTATGATCTGTATCTTGTTAAAATGATCATAAGATGAATTTACGAGGAGACTTAACAGTGACGCATTCTTTCGAGAACTTACCTAATAAGGATATTTTGATAAAAAAATTGATAGAAATGATTCCACAATTACAAAAGCGATTTCAATCGGAGGATGATGAAGAGAAGGAATGGTTGATTCAGAACTGTAGTAATCCCCTTATCATTGATTTCCTCAAAGACTCCACAGTCATGACCCTGCATGTAATAGATGCAATTGGACAGCTTGAACCGGTGAATGGCACTACCATTTCGAAGCATTTCGGAATTCCGAAAGGCAGCGTGTCCAAAATCACTAGAAAATTAGTTCTGCAGGAAATGATTCGCACGGAGTTTCTCCCCGATAATAAAAAAGAAGTGCTGTTTCTTACAACACCTCTTGGAAAAGAAATATTCGATTTGCATCAAGCACTACATAAGGAGATGAATAAAGGGATAAATCGGTTTCTACAAAGATATAACACAGATGAATTGTTATTTCTGATCCAAGCATTCGAGGATACTTTGGAAGCATCATGGGTTCATTCGGAATCGGTTGCTGAAGAAGAACCATTAAATGCTGGAGAATCTCTTGAGGCAATGGAAATCGATGAAATGAGTCAAATCGTAGACATGCTTAACCAACTGGATACACGCAATCTTAAGAAAGCTAAGGCCATTCTTCAAGATGTATTTTTCACCTCATTTGAGTAGCTTCATAATTTGCGATAATGGCTTATTTTCTTTTCACCCTTCCACAATTGCTCTAAAAGCATGGCCAGTATAGTGCCGACAAGCAGACCATTACTGCAAATATATCGAAATGTGGAAGGAAGACTCTGAAATACCGCTGGAGGTAAAAACATAAGTCCGATGCTCACCAACAACGTTATTCCTAGTATCGTTAATCGGCGATGATCAAGCTGTTCCTGTAGCAAGGATTGGAATGCAATCCCTATAATTTGTACAAAAGTAGCTAGAAGTGCTGCACTGGCTACTGGCGCTGGAAGTAACGCTAGCACATTGACAACGGACGGCATAAGCGCGATAACGGTTAGTAACATACAGGCCATAAGAAATGGCCGAATTCGCTTTTGCCCCGTTAATTTCATAAAGCCCGCCGAGGCTGGCAATGGAACAACGCCTATCGTTGAGAATAGGGCGGCTAGTATATGAGAGATCCCTCCTGTCCAAATCCCTCTACTTAATGCTGTTTTTTCATCTTTCGGTAAAACCGGAACTACTTGTTTTACAGCGGAAATAGAAGAAATTGTATTGGATACTAACAAAAACGTAAACAACAGTGAGGTAATCACGATCCCTAGATCGAATTGAGGTACTCCCCAAGCAAAAATTTGAGGGAACTTCAAGACGGGATTTGAATCTGTAAATGTTGGGCCCACTTTCCCCAATGCTGCAAATAATGCCGAACCCAAGCCGATTCCAATCAGTACGGCGTAACTACTAATCCATCCTCTTCCTTTAATAGAGAGAATAATAACAAGTCCAAAAATAAAAAAGGATATGAGTGCTGCCATAACATCTGGTTCGGCGCTTGTTCCCTGTAACCCAAGCATGCCTTTGACTAATACACCGCTTAATTGCAAGGCGAGAATGAATAAAAATGAACCCGAAACTAAGGGTGTGAATAAAAATTGAAGCCTATAAACTAGCCCTGTAGTTCCTAATACGAAGAGAAGAAGACCGGCTACGATTAATCCTCCTTCTAGAATTTGTAATGTATACATTTGATCTTGCCCTTGAATGAAGGCTAAGTTGCCTAATATGACAAAGATACTTACCCATGATCCCGCAGGACCATCTGCAATAGGGTATTTATGTCCTAACCATCCCTGAATAAATGAACTGATTCCTACAACGAAAAATGTCCGCTGCATTAAAGTTGAAATTTGTTCAAACGACAATTGAAAAATACCTCCAATGACAATGGGCAGAGCCACTGCATTGGCTAGCAAAAAAATGAACCATTGTACAGTGCTGAGACTATCAGTAACACGTTTGTTCTCCATATCAACTCACCTTTACTATTGTTAACTATACAATCTATACGGAAAAAGAAAGCCACCTTTCGATGTGAAATCGTTAAAAGGTGGCTGGCTCGCTTCTTAATCTATTACCATTTGCGATATGGCAAAAACTTTCCGTTCATCGTCAGAATGATGCGGTCACCGTTCGGATCTTCTTGCTTTTGTACGTCGAATTGGAAATCGATTGCGCTCATGATACCTTCGCCAAGCTTCTCCAAAACAAGTTCTCTAATCGTTGGACCGTATACAAGCAGCATTTCGTATAGG
Organism: Paenibacillus sp. RS8; assembly: GCF_041956825.1. Classification (NCBI taxonomy): domain Bacteria; kingdom Bacillati; phylum Bacillota; class Bacilli; order Caryophanales; family Paenibacillaceae; genus Paenibacillus; species Paenibacillus sp. RS8. The sequence continues at coordinate 2,424,308 of NZ_CP168131.1, forward strand.
CGATACAATCCTGGATCTGTAGGCGGCATATCGATGACATCGCCACGGTGTGGGATTTGTGTGAGCGCTTGAACGACTTGTTCGTCGAGTTCAAGCAATTCCCCCATTTTATCTGCTTCATTACGTGTCATTGTTGCTTGACCCAACAGTGCAGTTACAACCCAGCTCTCTGAATGCTCGCTTTCCTTTGCGATTTCGCCCCAAGTTAATCCTTTTGCAAATTTAGCGTCCAATATCTGTTGTGTCGCTTCTTTTCTATTCATATTTCATTGCTCCCTTTAGTTTAGTATAATGAGTATCGCTTAGTGCTTGTCGTGGCCTGTTATTTGTTTATTTGTTCATATCCATTTACAATCAGATCGAGTTTACCAGTGTCTGGTGCTATCACCAGACCATGAACAGCTACCTCTTTCGGAATGAGCGGATGATTACGCACCAGATCTATGTTTCCTTTAATCGAATCTACGACATTCGTAAAGCCGAACAACCATTTATGAAGATCGATACCTGCATATTCAAGTGAAGAAAGAATTTCTGGTGTAGCGACTCCGCGATCCATTATTTTTTGAAGTGTTCCTTCTGGGTTACTTTGACTCATGCCACAATTGTGGTGACCGATGATATAAATTTCTTCCGCATTCAGTTCGTAGACAGCCGTTACGATACTGCGCATGATGCTTCCAAATGCATGGGTAATTGTTCCACCTGCTGTTTTGATGACTTTGGCATCCCCATTGTGTATATTTAGGGCTTTAGGCAGCAGCTCAATAAGTCGAGCATCCATGCACGTTACGACAATCATGCGTTTTTTAGGGAATTTCGTTCCCTCATAAGGTAGATACTCCTTGTCTTCTACGAACTGATCGTTATACTCCAAAATTTCTTGTAATAGCATTCTTGGGCCTCCTTTGAAGTGTTTTAGTTATCACTGTTTCAATGGCTACTAACTAGTGAATCAGGATATAACTAAGTATAGATATTCATGCTTAAATGCTGAATAAGTTGGCGAAACGCTATATGTCCGTTTGCTTTCATGACGAAAGGATTGATTTTTATTTTTGATCATATCGATTTTGCGATACTAGCATTACTAAAAGAAAACTCTAGAATTCAGTGGAAGGACATTGGCCAAAAGATACATATGACCGGCCAAGCGGTCGGAAATCGCATTAGGCGTTTAGAAGATTTGGGGGTTATCGAGCAATATACGATCGTTACTAATAAAGCAAAGCTAGGTCTGTCTATCACAGCCTTTATTACATTTTTTGTGGAATCAGCCAATCATCCTTTATTCCAGAAGTTCGTGATGGCAGAGGATGCTATTACCGAAGTGCATCGAATTAGCGGAGAAGGATGTTATGTGTTAACTGGACATTTTGCTTCTAACGAGGAGCTTGAGGCATTTCTGGCTCAACTTTTGAATCATGGGAATTACCGAGTGAGCCTATCCATCGGAAAAATAAAATCTTAATCCATACAAAAAAAAGAGGGGCGTAGACCCCTCTTTTCTTTGTCCAATTTATAATTTTTGAAAATGATGTAAGAGATTCTCTATTCTATCCTGAATCATTTGTTTCAAGGCTTCAGGCTTCACTGCTCTAACATATTGACCATAACGCATGAAATAATTAGCTAGAAATTCTTCTTCGCCTTGATTATAGAATCCCTTTATGATTGTTTTCGGGCCAGCTTCTATTTTCATAGAGGGATAATGCTCTTTATAAAAAATATCTTTGGCTTGCTCCGCAATCTCAACTTCAAAGTGAATACTGTGCTCGGATTGATAAAATTCTAAGGAACGACTAAGAAGTTCTTCTATAGAATAGCGGGCTGTGCCTTCCTCTTCTTCGATGAAGGTTATTCGATCACATCTAAACACCCTATAGGTATTCGTATTTAACTCTATTCCAGTAGCATACCATTGACCAAACTTCGCGGAAATTCTGAAGAATTGTACAGGGTAGCTTTTTGTCTGGTTATTTTTTGTGTATTCAATGTTACAGGCACATTCATTTAGAATACTTGCTAGAATTTTATCTAAAAAACGACTGACATGCTTATGCTGATACATTTCGAATTGTAGAACTCTTTTCATTTTATGAATCTGCTCGATTTGTATATTTGAAAGACAGTGCTCGAACTTTTCGTTTAGCTTGTTAACACTTAAATGAAAAGGTGTAGATTGATAAGATTCTAGCGTCAGCATAGCAAAGTACAGTGCATACACTTCATCTATCGTGAAAATAATAGGGGATAACAATCTATTTTTTAAAATACCATAACGTCCGTGTCTGCCGTGTTCTGAATAAATAGGCATCCCTAATTGTTCTAATGAAGTAATATCACGCAGCGCTGTACTTTTTGAAATATTGTATTTCTCCATAAGGTCACTTAGATTAAAAAACTCTCGCCCGTTAAAGTATCTCATCATGTCATTTAATCGTTCTGATTTCTTCATAATAAAAAGCCCCTTTTTAAGGTGTCATGTTTTGATACCTTTTTATATGATAATAAGTTCAAGGTCACATATCAAATCAACAAAGGAGATTTATAACATGAGTACAACACTAGAAGTAGCTATTTTCTTATCGATGAACGGAAGCGCAAAGGAAGCTATAGAATTTTACAAAAAGCATTTTAATGCAGAGGAATTGTTACGTGTTACCTATCAACAACTCGCAGAACGTGACAGCTCCATACAGCTTACGGATGAAAATAAGGAGTATATTACTCACTCTGTTTTGTTAATCGGCAGAACCAAACTAATGATCGCAGAAGAAACCATGAATCCGAGTGAAGCATATAGAGTGGGGAATAATACTTCATTATGTATCCAAAGTGCTGATGTAGAGGAAATTGAACACTTCTATAGTAGCTTAATCACAGATGCTCGAGTAAAAGTCATAGTTCCCTTATCTAGCAATGTATTTAGCAAAGCCTATGGGATTATTGAAGACCCATTCGGTATTCAAATTCAATTAATGTTTGATGAAAGATTACATTAACCCGAGGACGCTTTTTGCATTGAAAGTAAAACAAGTTCACTATCCAGCTGACCATAATTCAGGAATTGTCCTGATATTGGTCAGCTTTTTTCATTCATTTGCTGTTGTTCTTTCTGAAAAAGCATTGAATTTTTATGCATAAAGATGTATAGTATTTTTTAATTAACGTTAATTAAGTAAGGGTGTGAATGTCTTGACCAGAAACAAGCTGAAAGAAGTGGCGATGAGACTATTCGGAGAGAAGGGGTACGAGGGTACAGCCCTCTCTGAAATTGCTAAGGAAGTAGGCGTGAAGACTCCGGCGATCTATGCCTTTTTTGAGAATAAAGAGGATTTGTTTATGACGGTCTTTCGTGAGGCGATGTTGTCTTATAACACTTATATTCAGGAGCTGTCGGAAGAACAGAAAGTACTGAGTGCGCAGGAAAGTCTACGTGGGATTTTAGACAGACAATATCAATTTTATCAACAGAGTCCTGAAGCAGGCAAAATTGTACTGAGATATGTGGTCTTCCCGCCGGCATTCTTGAAGGAGACGATTGAGGAAGCATTCCTAGAGTCGGATGCGATGCTGACGAAGATTATTGAACAATTCATCTCGAAAGGGATGGAAGAGGGTGTAATTCGCGACCAATCCGTGGAGCTTCTCGTCGATGCTTTTCTCAACTTGATGGATGGTTTAAGCATGCAATACTTCTATTACACTTCTAAGGGAATATATGAGCGTAAGCTGAACCATGCGTTTGAAATGTATTGGAAGGGTGCGTCCTCATAGAGCTACAGAAGAAGATAACAACAGGGGGATGGGGAGAATGGCAGAAGTAAGTGAAGTAAAGGGAAACGAGCTTAGCTCGGGGGATTTTGAGAGAGAGCCGGTTCCAGCGCATTTGCGTAAAAAATGGCTGTCTATGTCTCTCGTCTGGATCGCCATCGGAATTGACCTATCAGCGATGTTCCTGGGTGCTCAGCTTGGCAATGGAATGAATCTGACGGATTCACTCACAGCAACAATAATCGGTTCGTTAATCCTTGGGGTGATCGGAGCGTTATGTGCGTATGTAGGGGCGAAAACAGGGTTATCGACATCGATGATCTCTAGGTTTCTATTCGGAAATATGGGTGCACGTGTCGTAGCGGTTATCCTCGGTATTTTCTCACTCGGTTGGTTCGGGGTGCAGGTCGGGTTCTTCGCTTCAAATATGCAGACTGCTTTTAGTCAATTATGGGATATCCATTTGTCCTTAGGGGTGCTTTCATTCATAGGCGGGCTTTTGATGATGTCGACAGCTATTTGGGGCTATCAATCTATTGAACGACTAAGCACCTGGTCCGTACCGTTGCTTATTTTGTTTATCGGAGTGGCTATTTATTCCGCGTTCCACACCAAAGGAGCCTCAGCCGTTTGGGAGCCGATTAGCGGAGCAGCGATCCCGATGGGAACAGCGATCTCGCTTGTTATTGGTATCTTTATTGTCGGCACGGTGCTTTCACCGGATATCGCTCGTTGGGCGCGCACACCAAAGCATGCTATAACCGCGGCCTTTATCGGCTTCTTTGTGGGTAACAGCTTCATGACGATTGTAGCTATTTTCCTATCTCGAATCATGGACACAGATGATCTGACGAATATTTTCATTGCGTTAGGACTTGGGCTTCCAGCTATTATCGTCTTAACCCTTGCCCAATGGACGACAAACACGAACAATTTATATTCTGCTTCGCTAGGGTTCTCTGTCGTGTTCCAAAAGGTTCCGAAAAAGCTAATTACTATTGTGGCAGGTATCTTTGCTACGTTGCTTGCCGTACTTGGCATCTATGATAAGTTTTTATCTTTCCTAAATATTATTACGGTGTTTGTCTCTCCAATCGGGGGGATCTACACGTCCGAATTTTTGCTTGTAGATCGAAAAAAATTCACTTTTGATGGTCTGGACCGCAATAAAAACTGGGTGATTCGCTCCTTAGCGGTATGGGTCGCAGCTACGTTATTCGCTTTTATGACCACCGCAGCGCCAGATGGATTCGGGTGGTTCCAAATCACAAGCGTACCGGCATTGGATGCATTTCTGTTCGCCTTTATAGTGCAATGGATTGTCGGAAAAATCATGACCAAGAAGGGATAACATCATGAGAATGAACAAACTAACAGAATTAAATGAGCAAGCGGTACAATATATTGCTGTGGGTGCAGCCGTTCTTGGAACAGGCGGGGGCGGTGATCCGCATTTCGGTAAATTAATGGCGAAGGAAGCTATTCGTAAGCATGGCCCTGTTCGTGTGATCAGTCCTGAGGATCTGGAAGACGACGCTTTGGTTGTTCCTATATCCATGATCGGTGCACCAACAGTCATGAATGAGAAGATTCCTTCGATTCAGCAAATGATCAAGCCTTTGGATATGATTGAAAAAGAGCTTGGACGCAAAGTGAGCGCCATTATGCCGATTGAGGTTGGCGGCGGTAACTCCCTAGTTCCTGTAATTACGGCAGCGGAACGCAACATTCCTATCGTGGATGCGGATGCTATGGGACGGGCTTTTCCTGAATCGCAAATGGTGACGTTCTACTTGGACGGTATTGACTGCAGTCCGATTACGATGGCAGATGAACGCGGCAACGGAGTACTAATGCATGCGATCGACGGTGTCTGGGAAGAGCGGATGGCACGTGCGGTCACGATTCAAATGGGTGGGTCGGCTTCGATCTGTGATTATCCGGTAACTGGAGCGCAAGTAAAGCAAAGTGCAATTCCGCATACCTTGACGCTTGCGTATGAAATCGGAAAAACATTGTTCGAGTCCAAGGAATTGAAGCAGAATCCAATTGAAATGCTGCTGAAGCAGCTGAATGGATATGCGTTGTTCCAGGGAAAGGCAGTAGACATTCGCCGTCGTACAGAAGGCGGATTTACACGCGGTGAAGCGATCTTCGAAGGTACAGATGCTAAAAAGGGACGTTCGATGACTTTGTTCTTCCAGAATGAGTTCCTTCTTGCCACAGAAGATGGACATTCAATTGCTATTACTCCTGACCTGATCTCCGTGCTTGACCAGGATACCGGTATGCCAATCACGACTGAGAATTTGAAATACGGTGCTAGGGTAAGTGTGGTTGGTTTCCCTTGTGATCCGAAATGGCGTACAGCTAAGGGGCTTGAGACGGTAGGTCCGCAATATTTTGGCTATGATGCACCTTATGTTCCAATTGAACAATTGGCAACATCGAAAGGGGGAGCTGAGTAATGTCTAATACGAATGTAAATAACATGGAAGAAATATACCGCATCGGGATCGATGTCGGCGGCACAAATACGGATGCAGCCTTACTCGATTCGAAATTAAATACAATTCATACTATAAAAGTGCATACTACACGTGACGTCAATGAGGGTATTAGCGAATCGATTCGCCGCTTGCTTGAAGAGAGCAAAGTGAATCCAGCGCAGATTCGTTATGCGATGCTTGGCACTACACACTGCACGAATGCTATTGTGGAGCGCAAGCACCTCGGTAGAGTAGGCTTGATTCGGATCGGGGCACCAGCGACAACTTCGGTTCCTCCCCTCGCGGATTGGGACGATACGCTGAAAGCGAAGATTGGTTCCCATGCATATGTTGTTCACGGTGGTTATGAATATGATGGTCGAACCATTGTTGAGCTGGACGAAAATGAGGTTATCGATTGCTTAACAAAGATGAAGGGAAATGTCGAAGCGGTTGCGATTTGCGGTGTATTCTCTCCAGTGAACACCTCACAAGAGAAACGCGTGGAAGAACTTGCGAAGCAAGTTCTTGGAGCAGATATGCCGGTGACATTGTCTCATGAGATTGGAAGTATTGGACTGCTTGAGCGTGAGAATGCCTCACTACTGAACGGCGCTTTACTGAACGTTATTGCCGGCGTTGTAAAGGGCTTTGAAGAGGCGCTTCAGGCCTTTGGTATTAAAGCTAGCGTGTATATTTGTCAGAACGATGGAACGTTAATGTACAGTTCATATGCGCTTCGTTACCCGATTCTAACGATTGCTTGCGGGCCGACGAATTCCATTCGGGGTGCAGCTCACTTATCAGGCTTGAACGATGCGCTCGTTGTTGATATCGGGGGGACAACGACGGATATTGGTGTTCTCACACAAGGATTCCCGCGTCAATCCTCTGCCGCTGTTGAGATTGGCGGAATTCGTACGAATTTCCGCATGCCGGATATTTTATCCATCGGGATCGGCGGCGGTACTATCGTTCGCTTGGATGAAGCGCAGGATCAGGTAACGGTGGGGCCAGATAGCGTGGGTTACGAGCTGTTGAAGCGCGGTCTTATCTTCGGCGGCGATACGCTCACAGCAACTGATGTGGCGGTTAAGCTTGGACGATATGAGTGGAAAGATGCGCAGACAGAGAAGCTTAATGAATCGATCTGCCGAAGAGCGGATGAGATCATTACGCGAGATATTGAGGATGCGATTGATCGGATGAAGACAAGCTCGGACCCTGTTGACGTTATCCTAGTCGGCGGTGGGAGCATTCTTGTAGCCGATCAGCTTGAGGGTGTAGCACGGATCGTAAGACCCGATCACTATGATGCAGCAAATGCGATTGGTGCGGCATTAGGTGAGGTTAGTGGTGAGACGGAGCGAATTTATTCGCTGGATGAGATGTCTTATGACGAAGCCAAGGAAGATGCTCGCAACCATGCGATAGAGCAAGCCGTTCTGGCCGGTGCAGATCGCAAGACTGTACAGATTGTGTTGTCTGAGGATATACCGATTGCTTACTTGCCAGGCAATGCCTTGCTGGTAAAAGTGAAAGCCGCAGGACGTTTATAAGAGGAATACGGATCTGCCTTGAGGAGTGAACGCTCTTCGAGGCAGATTTTTTTTGCAGAAAGGGTATTTAGAATACCTGTCGAAGTGGGTTATGTACATATTTTAACGATGGGAGAGAGGACAATGAAAGTGATTAGCACATTAGAAATCGTAGATGTACAGACAGGGGAACGAACTGCGCTCCGCTCGTTTGATTCTTTAATTGAGGCACCCAATTGGACGAGCGATGGTAAGCGCCTTATTTATAATAGTCAAGGTTGTCTTTATTCGTTCGACATTGCAACCTGTGAGTATGATCGATTGGATTCGGGATTTGCAACGGATTGTAATAACGATCATGTGCTGTCTTTTGACAACACTAAGATCGCAATAAGTCATCATACAAAAGAAGATGGTAAATCTCGTATATACATCCTTCCTATAGAGGGTGGCGAGCCGGTTCTAATTACACCGAATGCACCAAGCTATTTACACGGCTGGTCTCCAAATGGTGCTGAATTGGCTTACTGTGCTGAGCGCAATGGTCAGTATGATATTTATACCATTCCAGTAGACGGTGGAGTTGAGGTACAACTGACGGATTCTCCTGGGCTGGATGATGGGCCTGAATATTCACCAGATGGGGGACATATATGGTTCAACTCGGTGCGTACAGGGCTGATGCAGATATGGCGTATGAATGCCGATGGCACTGAGCAAACACAGATGACTTTTGATGAGAGTAATAACTGGTTCCCGCATGTATCGCCAGATGGTCAGACGATTGCCTACCTGAGTTACCGCAAAGGAGATGTAGATCCTGGCGATCACCCTGCAAATAAGGATGTTGAGATTCGATTGATGGCAAGCACAGGAGGAGATTATCGCACACTAGTACAATTGTTTGGAGGACAAGGTACGATTAACGTGAATTCGTGGTCTCCGGATAGTAAGCACTTGGCGTTTATAAGTTATGTGGTGGAGGAATAGGAATAAAATACCGATAAAAATTATAGTGTTTTTATTTATATATAAATGGGGGAAAAGTTGGATGAAGAGGATTTTTAGTTTTTTGCTAATTGTATTACTGGTTATACCCGCGCTCGGCACTACAACCTTTGCGAGTAATACGGTGAAGGCTAAGGTGACTGAGAGCAGTACATATTTTAACGGAGAGAAAAAGGCTCTGAACGGGTTCAATATCTCGAACAATAATTATTTCAGACTGCGTGATGTAGCGGAGTATTTCTCGGGAACAGCCAGTCAATTTGATGTCACTTGGAACAAAACAAACAATGCGATAGAGATCATAACCGGGCAAGCTTATACGCCTGAAAAGAAAGCTAGCAGCAACTATTATAGTCGCAGTAGGACTTATTCAGCCACGCTGTCGACCTCTAAAGTGCTAGTGAATGGGCAGCTACAGTCGATTACGGCGTACAATATTGACGAGAATAACTATGTTCAGCTGCGAGATTTGGCGGGGAAGATTCCATTCGATATCGAATATGACGTTCAGTCTGATCGAATATCCTTGTTCTCCAAAGTTCCGGATCACGCTTACCGGGTGAAGACGGCGGTGGAAACCGAAAGTAACGCTGTATCTTCTTATTTTCCCAGATGGAAAAGCACAGTCTCTTCCTATCTGGTGAAAAATAATGATGGGACTGTAAGTGTTTTGGAGGCGAAAAAGGAAGTTACGATTGAATCGTATAATGAGAAGTTCGAACTAACGGGAAACAAAAGTATTCCTTTGGAGCTTCCGATATTTGGGGGCTTCTATAGCGGCGAGAACTATAACTACATTGCTTTTGGACAAGAGAACCGTGAAGAGAATGATAGCAAAGAAGTCATTCGTATTGTCCGTTATGATAAAAGCTTTAACAGAATCGATAGTGTCTCCATAAAGGGTGGGGAGAGTTATACAGTCAGCCCTTTTGATGCAGGCTCCGGTAGTATGGCTGAAGCTGGTGATACGCTGGTATTCCACACCTCACGTACTAGATACACGACAGAAGATAAACTAAATCATCAATCCCAGCTCACCATTATCGTGAACACCAAAACTATGACTGTGACGAATGATCTAGGAAGATTCCAGAAGAATCATGTCAGTCACTCGTTTGATCAGTATGTATTGTTTGATGGTGCCACGCATGTTCTAGTGGATCATGGTGACGCGTATCCCCGTTCGATTGTTCTGAATAAAGGAGATGGAACCAGCTATAACGAGGTAGACCTGTTCAATATCCCCGGCAAAATCGGAGCGAACGCTACTGGTGTTTCTATAGGCGGATTCGAGATGTCTTCGGCGAACTATATTGTCGCTATGAATACGATTGATCACTCGCTTGTCAAAGACTATACGTCTTATGAGATGGTGGGACTGGAGAAGGACCAGAGAGATATCGTTCTTAGCGTACTGCCAAAAGCTAACCTGTCTAGCACAGCAGTGAACCACATCACCTTGGCTAAATATGTAGGTACGACCAAGATTGCATCCATTCCACAACTGGTGAAAATAACTGACGACAAGCTAATGGTGCTGTGGCAGGAATTTGATATGGAGAATCACCCGGGTGATCTGAAATATGTTCTTATAAATGGAGAGGGAGCAGCTACTGGCAGCATCCAAACGATTAAGAATTTTACACTATCCGAATGCAGCCCTATGGTTAGCGGTGATAAAATTGTATGGTATGCCAACAACAAGGGCTCCAGAGTGTTCTATTCGATCCCATTAAATTAAATTAAATTACCAGCAAAAGGTTATCCCGTTAATGCCTACATGAGGTATTACGGATAACCTTTTTTTTCTGCCAAACTCATATGCCGTTTCCCTATCGATATGCTCGTTTACAAAGACGTGCTAACAATTGTACCCCTGATCATCTAACAAAAAGACACCCGTGTAAACCTCAGACTTCTCACTCCAACAATATGACTCCCCATCGCTAACACCTGTCTGTTTCGTAATTCTGACGCCTTGGATAAACTGAAAGCGCATACTTCCTTTGGAAAGGAGTCCAACGATATGAACTTTAATCTTAACACGGTACCCTTCAGCCGAAGAGGCACCTTTCTGGCTATTTCTGAACTACCTGAATCGGATGTCAGGGCGGAGGGACTTTACTTACGGACCGTGCGTGGTGGGGATGATAAATTTGGTGAAGCTTTTCAAATTGAACTGCTGGATGAGAGTAATCAGTATATTCCGTACGAGGCTAAGGCAGAGCCTGCACTGCTTCGATTGAATACGGATACCGACAATATCTATGCGGAGATCTGTATCACTGATGGCCGTACGGTCCGTTTCAAGAGCAGAGGATGTGGCATTCGCCTCACCTTCCGTACCTCAGCCTATGATTATGCTTATGAACACAGCGCAGGCAGTTGGGAAGTAAACAGCTTCACCCATGAATGCCGGTTCATGCTCACCCGGTTAACCGGGGCTCTCCGGATGGAGGTACCTTGGGACAAAATCAAAAGTTCCCGCATTGTGGCGGAGTTCATCCCCGAAGCGGGTACGGAAATTGCCGAGTTCGCGGTGGAAGAATTCCGCACGGTATGGGAACGGCGTGATGACTGGACACCATGGGAGGAAGCGGTACTAGCGGTGCAACAGGAATATGGCCAGTGGCTGGGTGCCAGCTTGACCGTTCCCGAACGCTGGCAAGACGGCCGTGAACTGGCGGCTTATATTACCTGGTCCTGTCTGGTTCCCGCGGAAGGATGTTTGACCCGGCCAGCAATGTATATGTCAAAGAACTGGATGACGAATATTTGGAGCTGGGATCACTGCTTCAATGCGATGGCTCTGGTCAGACATCACCCGGAGCTGGCCTGGGACCAGTTTATGATTTTCTTCGACCGCCAGGATGAGAGTGGCCTGATTCCGGACTTTATCAACGACAAGTACGAGCTTTGGAACTGCAACAAACCGCCTATTCATGGCTGGACGCTGGCCTGGATGATGCAGCGGACGGATTATATTAAGGAATCCCACCTTCGTGAAGTGTATGGGCCCTTGAGCAAGTGGACGAACTGGTGGTTCCATTACCGGGATAACGACAAGGACGGTATACCACAATACAATCATGGAAACGATTCGGGTTGGGACAACAGTACTGCCTTTAATAACGGGATTCCGGTGGAGAGCCCAGATCTGGCAGCATTTTTAATCTTGCAGATTGAACTGCTTGCCGAAATTGCCGGGCTTCTGGGGCTTACCGACGAAAGTACCGCATGGAGACGATTAGGCGAGGAGACCCTGGAGAAAATGCTGCGTCATTTCTGGAAGGATGGAAGGTTCACCGCTTGCCGTTCTGGAACTCACGAAGTATCCGACGGCGACAGTCTGCTGCTCTTCGTGCCCATTCTGCTTGGCAAGCGGCTGCCGGAGCCAATCCTGCGCGCACTGCTGGATGGCCTGCGGGATGAGAGCCGATTCTTGACGTCGAACGGCTGGGCTACAGAGAGTGTGAAGAGCCCTTACTACACGCCGGATGGCTATTGGCGGGGCCCGATTTGGGCACCATCAACTATGTTACTCGTGGAAGGTGTGGCCGCGGCGGGGGATGTTGAACTGGCAAGCGAGGTAGCCCGCCGATTCTGCAATATGCTGAACAAGAGTGGCATGGCCGAGAACTTCGATGCCCTGACGGGTCAAGGGCTTCGCGACAGGGCGTTTACTTGGACTTCAAGTGTCTTCTTAATCCTAGGGTACGAGTATACAACTTAAAAACATACGGGCACTTCCTCCTGGTCAAGACCGGTGTGAGGGGAAGTGCTTTCCCATTTTCCGAGATATTCCCGAGTGTGCTAGTCCGTGCTACACTTCAACTATAAAAAGAAATATATAAGGCGGGGATGAGAAGTCATGTGGAGTCATTTCTTTAAGAAGTTATATCATCGCTTCTCTATTCGCTCTTATTTCAGCATCCGGACTAAGCTGCTCTTTTGCTTTCTTATTGTCGCGATTATTCCGCTACTGTCACTGGGAGCCTTGAACTATTATCAATCCGCTATAGTCATCAACTCTCAATTCGGGAAATATGGGGAGAACACCGTGGCACAACTTGATCAGCAGATCAGCTCCGCTTTGAACCGGATGAATCAGACGACAGGAACAATCTATTCGTATCTCCTTGATCCTGCACGGGCGGGACTAGGTGATCACGTTCCAACTACGTATCAGGAGATTATGGATAAAGATGACTTCGAGGCGCTGCTTAAATCACTTAAGACGGATCTGACAAGAGGTATTTATCTGATTACCCGCTCTGGCTATTACTATGGAGAGAATAATCTGGATGTCAGTAAGCTTAATGATATCCCCGCCTGGCGGGCCATTACTTATTCATCCAAAGGGCCCTATTGGCTGGGCTTCTATCCTATGAATCATGGCATGGAAGCTTCGGATACCGGAGAACCTATACTGGGGCTCGCTGTACGGATTAATAATCCGGCTGGAACCCAGCATGGAAGCACGATCTTAATAGAAGAGAATGCGCAGGTTCTTCTAGATATGTTCCATATGTTTGAGGAAGATACCAAAGCGCATTTGACGATAACTGGTTCTGAAGGGCAACCCATTTACCAGTCAGATTCTCCATTCACTCCAGACGATAGTGACGTGGTGTGGAATAGGACACTGGCAGCCAACGGATGGAAGATTGAAGCAAGGCTGCCGGCCAAAGCATTTTATTTTTCCTCGAGCCTGATCCGCTCCAACACAGTACTTGTAGCCATTGTTTCTTGTCTACTTGCCTTTGGGCTAGCTTATATATTCTCATCGAAATTCACAGCTCGAATTCGCAGGCTGAAAGACTCGATGCAGAAGGTCAGCTTTGGCAAGTTACACACGAGGACTCTGGTGGAAGGCAAGGATGAACTCGGTAGTCTGGATACCAGCTTCAACCGTATGGTGGGGGGGATTCAATCCCTTGTGCAGGAAGTGGAGCAGAGTGAGCGGCTGAAGAAAGAGGCAGAGCTTAAGGCATTTCACTACCAAATTAATCCACATCTGCTCTTCAATACGCTGAATTCTATCCAGTGGAAGGCAAGGCTCCAAGGGGCAGAGGATATCCGCCAGATGCTCTATCATCTGACGATGGTGCTCGAAGGTAATCTGGATATCTCTCAGGAGTTGATCACGCTAGGACGTGAACTCCGCATGATTGAGCATTTTCTGAAAATACAAGAGATCCGTTACGGGTCCGCATTCAGTTATGAACAGACATGTGACGAAGAGTTTAAGCCGTATCTGATTCCCCGTATGACCCTTCAGCCGCTCTTCGAGAACATCTTTTTTCATGGATTTGAAGACGGGAAGGGGAACATCTCGTTAAGTGTACGGGAGGAAGGCGAGCATCTGTTGTTAACATTGTCTGATGACGGTGCAGGGATCACTGCAGAGAAGCTGAGGGCGCTTATGCTAGCAAAGCCGGAAAGCAAACCGCAGGGACGCGGAGGACTCGGCGTTCAGAATGCGAATCAGAAGTTCAAGCTTCATTTCGGACAGCAGTATGGCTTGACGGTGCAATCCACGAAAGGTGAAGGCACTACTATCGTAATTCGGTGGCCCAAGAAGGAGGAGAGTCCGCATGGAGACAACCAAGACCATTAAAGTGTTAATTGCAGATGATGAGAGTATCGTGCGAAAAGGACTTCGCTCTACAATTCCTTGGCATAAGTATGGGATGGAAGTGGTGGCGGATGCGCCGAACGGCCTTAAAGCCTGGGAAGCCTATCAGACTCACCTGCCTCAAATAGTGATTACCGATATCGTCATGCCGGAGATGAATGGGATTGAACTGTTACGCAAAGTTAAAGAAGTCGATAAGGACACTCGGATTATTCTGCTGAGCTGTCACCGTGACTTCGAATTTGCTCAGCAGGGAATTAAGCTTGGGGCTTCAGGATATCTGCTTAAGACGGCCTTTGAAGATGAAGAGCTGGAAGGAATGCTGGAGAAGTTCCAGAGGGAGCTGACATCGTCTGCTCCCGTAGCGGATGCTGAAACAAGCCAAATCTATGGAGAACGGCTGGGCTCTCTCTTGTTTGCCTGGCAGAGTGGACACAGCAGCAAATTTGTTGACGAAATAGATAAGCTCATTAGGGAGAAGCTGCCGCTGAATAGGGAACCCTTGTACATTTATCTGATCAAGACCTGCGGATGCAATTGTACTTTCCTGGATCTCATCAAGCTTAATGAGGATCAGAATAGCCGGATGCCCCACAGCACATCTGTTACCATCCCTTACGGCGAGGACCTTTGCTACTGGATTGTACCTGGTGATGAGCTGGAGATTGCGGACAGTATGCTCGTTCAGATGAAAAGCCAAATCGAGAAGCTGAAATGGGCTAAGAGAGGACCGCTGGGCAACGCTGAAGATTTAAGCAAGGCCTTCATGGCGCTTCATAAGGAAGCGGAAGTGGAGAAGCTGCATGGTATTTCGTCTCAGGACTGGCCTGAACCGATATGGAAGGCCGTGAAGCTTCTGCATGAGAACCCTGGAGCGGATTGGTCGGTTAGCGATTTGGCGAGCCAGGTGGGACTTAGCCGAAGCCATTTCTCGATCTTATTTAAGAAGACGGTTGGCGACAGCTTTGTGGCTTTTCAATATAAAAGGAAGCTTAAGCTTGCCAAGGCATTGCTGCGGGATACGCAGTTGACGATGCAGGATATTGCGGAGCGGACAGGGCTGGGCGACAGTAAATATTTCAGCAAATGGTTCAAGCGCTGCACGGGCCAGACGCCTAGTTATTACCGCATACAACAAAAAGACGCCGTGATTCGAACAGATGGGCACCCTGATCTGTAAATCGAACAAAAGTACGCAAACATTCGAATAGATATCGGTTTTGAACCGCTTTCATAAAAGTTAAGATGAAAGCGGTTCAATTATTATTACCTCATTCAAAGGGGAGGCTGCCACAGTGAAAAAGAAAATTTCTCTTATTGTACTTGCCACTACGTTAATGGCAACTATGGTCACAGCTTGCGGGGGGAACAGTGAGCCTTCATCATCCACAGGTGCTGCAGGCTCTGGGGAGACGAAGACGCTTCGTTTTGCGACATGGGATACCGGAGACGCGCTCAAGATTGAGCAAGACATCGCCAAGAAATTCGAAGCAGCCCATCCGGGCACGAAGGTTCAGGTAGAGGCTTATGCAGATGGTTTTGACCAGAAGCTTGCCGCCGGATTCGGGGCAACCAATCCGCCAGATGTGATGTATATGTGGGATTTCCCGACCTATCATCAATCCCTGGAACCACTGGACAGCTATTCGAGCAAAGATAAAGAATTGAACATCGAAGATTTCTATCCGGGATTGTTCAACTATGGAAAAATTGACGGCAAGCTATATGGCATTCCGGCAGGGTTCACCACACGCGTGGTCTATTACAACAAGAAGTTGTTCGATGATGCCAAGATCCCTTATCCGAAGGATGGATGGACATGGACGGAGTTCCAGGACATCGCGGCCAAGCTCAGCGATAAGTCGAAGAAGCAGTACGGGTTCGGGGTTCGGGCAGAGAACGATACGTATGACCTTCAGAGCTTCGTATGGAGCAACGGAAGC
Source organism: Paenibacillus sp. RS8 (assembly GCF_041956825.1). Classification (NCBI taxonomy): domain Bacteria; kingdom Bacillati; phylum Bacillota; class Bacilli; order Caryophanales; family Paenibacillaceae; genus Paenibacillus; species Paenibacillus sp. RS8. The sequence goes on from NZ_CP168131.1 coordinate 2,440,701, forward strand.
TCGTTCATCTCTGATGACGGGAAAACGATTGAAGGATTTATGAACAGCAAAGAGACAGCTGAGTCTATCCAGATGCTCGGCGACATGGTTAAGAACGGCTCCGCTGTGCTGACCGGAGGCAAAGGCCAGCAGAGCGGAGATGACATTTTTAAAGCAGGTAAAATCGCTATGTGGGAGAGCGGTATCTGGCCGCTGGAATCGTTCAAGACGGCAGGCATAAATGTAGGTACGGTCGAAATCCCTGCGTTCCCGGGCAAACCGGTCAAAGGCGTGCTCGCGGAGTCCGCTTTGTCCATAGCCAAGGATTCAAAGCAGAAAGATCTGGCCTGGGAATTCGTGAAATTCTATGTATCTAATGATTCGATCAAGATGCGTGTGGCAGATCTGCCTGTAAGGGTCAGTGTCGTAAACGAGCTGAAGAAAGATCAGGACCCGCTCTATAAACCGTATTACACGATGCTGGAACGTTCCAGCAATACACCTGCGTTCCTGCTCAATCCGAAATGGAATGAAGTGAACCGCCAGCTCTCTGCTGCGGTGGAAGCGGTTATGCACGGCAGCAATGCCCAGGAAGTGCTGAATCAGGCTGTTAAAGATAGTCAACGTTATTTGAAATAACACATTTACAGAAAGAAGGTTAAGAGATGGCTCAGACCTTTCTGCATCAAGCAGGGGAGCCTATGGCCCAGCTCAAGCCTACACGAAAACGTAGTTGGGGTAGGGCTGTTCCCTACCTCTTCATTTTTCCTTGGATCTTCGGATTCCTCGTGTTCACCTTGGGGCCATTGTTATTTTCCCTTATCATCTCTTTTTTTGATTGGCCGATTGTCGGCGAAGTACACTTTATCGGGTTTGGCAATTATGCGGAAATGTTTACGGATGACCCGTTATTCTGGACCTCACTCGGGGTCACCCTCAAATTTGCAGCTCTGTTCGTTCCATTGAACATCATTGTGGCGCTTGGGCTTGCGATTCTCTTGAATCAGAAGACACGGGGCAGTGCTATATTCCGAACCGCCTTTTATATTCCCTCCGTTATATCCGGTGTCGCTCTGGCTATGATCTGGTCTTGGGTGTACAGCGGTGATTACGGGATTCTGAATTACTTCCTGTCCCTGATCGGTATTCAGGGCCCTGATTGGCTCAACGATAAGCAATGGTCATTAGTAGCGATGGTGGTCGCAAGTCTCTGGGGACAAGGCTCGATGATGCTGATCTTTCTGGCTGGCCTCAAAGGGATTCCGAGAGATCTTTATGAATCCGCTTCCATTGATGGGGCAGGTAAGCTCAGACAATTCTTCAGTGTGACGATTCCGATGATCACTCCGACGATTTTATTTAACTTAATTACATCCATCATTGCAGCCTTCCAGCAGCTGACTCTGGCTTTATTGCTGACCGGAGGCGGTCCAATGAAAGCAACCTATTTTTATGCCATGTACATGTATGAGAATGCGTTTAAGTATTTCAAAATGGGATATTCGGCAGCTAACGCCTGGTTTATGTTCCTGATCGTGCTCGGCTTGACCTTTCTTGTGTTCAAATCCTCGGAAGCCTGGGTGTTCTACGAAGGTGAAATGAAGAAGAATCCTCAGGAGAAGCTGAAGGCTCAAGGAAGGAGACGTTCTTTGTGAAGAAAATACTCGTATACGTTCTGCTGCTCTTTTTTTCACTGTTGTTCATAGCTCCGCTGTTCTGGGCGGTTACGACTGCGCTCAAGTCACAGTCCGAGCTGTATCTTTTTCCACCTAAATGGATTCCTTCTGTATGGAAGTTCAGCAATTTTTCAGAGGCGTGGAACATTCAACCTTTCAATATGTTTCTGAAAAATACACTGATTATTACCATCCTGTCGACGTTTGGTCAACTGATTTCATGCACGCTCGTAGCCTATGGATTCGCCAGATTTCAGTTCAAGGGCAGGGACTTTCTATTCTTGGTTGTGTTGGCAACCATGATGATTCCCTGGGAAGTCACTATGATCCCACAGTATATGCTGTTCAACGTTCTGGGATGGATTAATACGCTCAAAGCTCTTATTGTACCGTCTTTCTTCGGGTCCGCCTATTTCATTTTCCTGCTGCGGCAGTTCATTCTCACCATCCCGCGGGAGCTAGACGAAGCAGCTACAATCGACGGAGCCAATAAGCTGACCGTATTAACACGGATTATTGTCCCGCTGATGGGGCCTTCGCTGATCCTGGTCGCTGTGTTCCAGGTTATGGGATGTTGGAATGATTATCTGGGTCCGCTCATTTTCCTTAACGACCAGACGAAATATACATTGACCCTAGGGCTCTCACAGTTCAAAGGGATGTACGGTGTGGATATGCAGTCCATTATGGCGATTACAGTTCTGATCTCGATTCCGCCGCTGGCAATCTTCTTTTTCGCTCAACGCTACATCGTTGGCGGCATTGCGACTACGGGCATCAAAGGTTGATTCGCCGCAGCAGGTTCGGAAATCTAATAACAGCTCACAGCGCAGAGTAGAGTAGAGAAAAGAGAGGAGAAATGAACCATGTCACAGCAAACTATCAGGAGGGATTGGGAGGATCTTGGCATCCTTCAGCGAGGGCGGGCCAAAAGCCGGGCCTACTTCATCCCCTATTCTGACTGGTCAGGGGCACTAACTTACAATAGGGGAAGCTCCCCCTGGTTCAAATCCTTGAATGGCATATGGAAGTTCAATTATGCAAAAGGACCAAAGTGGGCTCCGGATTATTTCTACGAGGAGGCGTATGATACTTCCGGCTGGGATGAGATTCAGGTTCCGGGGCACTGGCAGCTACAGGGATACGGAACTCCACATTATACGGACCTATATTATCCGTTTCCGGCAGACCCCCCGCATGTGCCTGACGAGAATCCAACAGGCAGTTATGTTAGAGAGTTCATGCTGCCTGAATCCTGGAACGGACGGAATGTCGCCATTAAGTTCGACGGGGTGGATAGTGCGTTTCATATCTGGGTAAACGGCAAACCGGTCGGATACAGTCAGGGCAGCCGCCTAACCTCAGAATTCGATCTCACTCCTTATGTGAAACCGGGCCACAATACCTTAGCCGTTAGAGTGTACCAATGGTCGGACGGCAGTTATCTGGAAGATCAGGATATGTGGTGGATGAGCGGAATTTTTAGAGATGTGTATCTGCTCTCCGAGCCGTCTTCGCTCCGCATTGCGGATTATCGGATTATAACGGAACTGGATGAATCAAGCCGTGATGGGATCTTGTCTGTTCATGTGGACATACAAGGGGAAGCTGCTGAACAGGGCAGTCTGCGGCTTGAACTGCTTAAACGAAGTGGTGAATCTGTTGTATGGGCTGAGGATCGGGTTACTGCAGGAAAGAATGTGCAGCTTATAATGCCGGTAGGACAGCCGGAACTGTGGAGTGCGGAATCCCCCAATTTGTACCATCTGAAGATCACTTTGTTGGATGAAAGTGGAGATACGGTAGAGATGACGGCTCAGCGGGTTGGATTCCGCACAGTTGAGGTGCGCGGCGGTCAATTTCTGGTGAATGGAAAGGCGATTCAACTCAAAGGAGTCAACCGTCACGATCATCACCCGGATACAGGTCGCACAGTCACCGTCTCCACCATGCTACAGGACATCAAGATGATGAAGCAGCACAATATTAACGCTGTAAGAACCGCGCACTACCCGAATGATCCCCGGTTCTATGATCTGTGTGATGAGTACGGCTTATATGTTATGGAAGAGACCGATCTGGAGACACACGGATTCGAACTGCTAGGCAACATTTCCAGACTCAGCGATGATCCTGCCTGGCAGGAAGCCTACGTGGAGCGCGTTCAGCGAATGGTCGAGCGCGACAAGAATCATCCTTCCGTGATCTTCTGGTCGCTTGGGAATGAGTCCGGCTTCGGCTGCAATTTCCGGGCGATGGCGCAGTGGTGCAGAGAAGCTGACCCAACACGGCTTATTCATTACGAAGAAGATCGCGAAGCTGAGGTCTGCGATGTGGTAAGCACGATGTACTCCTCCGTTGAGAAGATGGAAGGCTTCGGTCAGTTGACTGACCATCCGAAGCCGCATATTCTGTGTGAATTCGCTCATGCCATGGGCAACGGCCCCGGTGGATTAAGACCTTATTTTGATACTTTTGAGAAGTACGATAGACTGCAGGGCGGCTTTGTGTGGGAATGGATTGACCACGGGCTGAGCTGGAAGACGGCAGATGGGAAGGCTGATTATGCTTATGGCGGGGACTTCGGGGATGTGCCCAATAACAGCAACTTCGTCATAGATGGTCTAGTCCGGCCAGACCGAACGCCATCACCGGGCCTGCTTGAATATAAGAAGATTATCGAGCCGGTTCGGGTCGAGTATATAAGCAGGAACAAGGTTAAAGTGATTAACCGTTATGATTTCCTGACACTGGATCACCTATATGCTGATTGGAGCATTACCAAGGATGGACGTACCGTTCAAAGTGGGGTTCTTGCACTGCCAGAGATTAAAGCGGGCGGACAGGCAGAAGTGGAGATTCCTTATGACCACAGTCTTGATGCTCTCCTTTGCAGTGAGGATGTGGAACAGTGGCTGAACATCTGCTTCTCGATCGCAGCTGACTGTCTTTGGGCGGAGCAGGGGCATGAAGTGGCTTGGGGTCAGTTTCTAATGCAGGATGAGTTGGGAAATCGTGTTGGAGATAATCATCCAGGGCATTCAGATGACCATTCCAATGCTGCTATCGGGATGAGAAGTCAACAGATCAGGCGGAATCTTCAATGCACAGAAGCTGCTGGGCAGATCATTCTCGCAAATGAGGACTTCCGTATGACCTTTGACACGCGGAGCGGGCGAATCGATTCGCTTCGTCTGAATGGCAAGGAACTAATGAAAGCCGGACCGCGGCTGAATTTCTGGCGTGCGCCGATCGACAATGACATGTATGTGCTGCCGGACTGGCGCAAAGCACACCTGGACCGGCTAACAGAACGTGTTGATGAGGTTAGCTGGGCCCGGCTTGATGAAGGGGCTATCCGCATCACTGTGAGTTCAAGGATTGCTCCGCCAGTTTTTGATTGGGGTTTCCGGTGTGTAATCACCTATACCGTAACCAGTATAGGGCAAATCACTATGGATGTGCAGGGCACACCGGAGGGGAAACCGCCAGAAATGCTGCCTAAGATTGGACTCCAGATGGAGATTCCGGGCGACATGGATCGAGTGAAGTGGTATGGCCGGGGACCTGGTGAGAATTATTCGGACAGCAAAGAGGCAGGCCGTGTTGGAGTGTACACAGCTTCAATTGATGGACTATTCACTCCATATATATATCCGCAGGAGAATGGGAACCGGATGGATGTCAGATGGATATCCGTCACAGACGCATCCGGACTTGGTCTACTTGCTGCGGGTATTCCGACGCTTGAATTCAGCGCGCGCCGTTATACGGACAAGGATCTTGAAGAGGCACAACATGCAAGCGAGCTTGTTCCGCGTGACTTTGTCACACTGAATCTGGATTACCGGCAGAATGGGCTGGGCAGCAACAGTTGTGGACCTGTCCAGATGCCGAATCATAAGGTAACCTCGGAAGCTTTTACATTCCGTATTCTACTCATTCCGTTTTTATCAGAAGATACCACGCCAGAGTGGCTTGCTAGACAAATGCTGTACGGGTTACCACAATCGCATCAATGAGAGGAGGGGACAGCATGCTCCACACACAGGATGTACTCAATTTAAGCGGAAAGATAGCTGTTGTTACCGGAGGTGCTTCAGGTATTGGCCTTGCTACGGCCGGACTGCTTGCGGATTTCGGAGCACATGTGGTTGTGCTGGACATCAATGTAAGGCAAGGGGAGCAGGCTGTTCATGAGATGAAAGGGCGGGGAAGGGAAGCAAGCTTCCACCGCTGCAATGTTTCCTCTTCGGAGGACTGCAAGCGTGCTGCCTCAGAGATTGAGAACGCGTACGGCAAAGTCGATATTCTGTTCAACAATGCGGGGATTATCCGCCGTAAGACCGTTGTCGAGCTTGAGGAAGCCGACTGGGATCTGGTAATGGATGTATCACTTAAGGGAGTTTATCTACTCTCAAAATATATAATCCCGGTGATGGAGCGCGGAGGCGGTGGCAGCATCATTAATACCGGCTCCGGCTGGGGCCTTAAAGGCGGCGATCGTGCCGCTTCCTACTGTGCAGCCAAGGCTGGAGTGGTCAATCTCACCCGAGCCATGGCCATTGACCACGGTCCCGCGAACATTCGCGTGAACTGCGTGTCCCCAGGCGACACGGATACGCCGCTTTTACGCGATGAAGCCAAGCAGCTTCAACAGGACGAAGCTACTTTCCTCGTAGCCTCTGCTGGGGGACGTCCATTGGAGCGATTGGGTACACCACGTGATATCGCAAATGCGGTATTGTTCCTAGCTAGCGATCTGTCTTCCTGGGTCACTGGAAGCGTACTTGTTGTGGATGGCGGCGGCATTGCCTAACGGTTAAAGAAATAAATACTTTAAATCAACCTTTTAAGGACGGAGGCGTTAACCTTGTCTGAACACAGAACTTATGCCCATCCCTATATCCCGAATACAGCACCGGAAGTCCGTGAGGCAATGCTGAAGGAAATCGGCCTGAGCTCCGTCGACCAGCTGCATGATGCAATTCCAGACAGTCTGAAGCTTAAGCGGGAGATGAATCTTCCTCCAGCTATGAATGAATATGAGCTTCGTCGACATATCGAGGCTCTGCTTGCGAAGAACAAGAATGGCGCCGATTATATCAACTTTCTCGGGGCTGGCTGCTGGCAGCATTTCGTTCCGGCTGTATGCGACGAAATTAATCAGCGCTCGGAGTTCGTGACGGCTTATGCAGGAGAGCCTTACGAAGACCACGGCCGATTTCAGTCCTTATTCGAGTATCAGAGCCTGATGGCCGAACTCGTCGATATGGACGTAGTTAATGTCCCTACCTTCGACTGGGCACAGGCAGCCTCCACGGCCATCCGAATGGCTGGTCGGATTACAGGCCGCAGGATTGCGCTGCTCTCCAGATCCGTCGATCCGGATAAAGCCAAGATCATTACCAATTACTGTACACCTGTAATGGAGATTAGGTACGTGGAGATTGATCCGGTGACAGGAAAAATAGATTTGGATGATCTGCAGGGCAAGCTTGAGGAAGGAACGGCGGCGTTCTACTTCGAGAATCCAGGTTATCTCGGAATTATTGAGGATCAGGGTGCTGAAATATCTGAGCTTGTGCACGCGGTAAATGCTATCTCTATTGTGGGCGTTGATCCGATCTCCCTTGGCGTACTGGAACCTCCAAGCCGTTATGGCGCTGATATTGTCTGTGGGGATTTGCAGCCGCTGGGCATGCATATGAACTATGGTGGGGGTCAAGCCGGATTCATCGCTACCCGGGATGAAGAGACTTATGTGATGGAATATCCGTCCCGCTTGTTCGGTATTGTTCCTACTGAAGTGGAAGGTGAATATGGCTTCGGTGATGTAGCCTATGAGCGTACATCCTTTGCCCAACGGGAGAAGGGGAAGGAGTCGGTGGGAACACAGACAGCCCTGTGGGGAATTACCGCCGGAGTCTATCTATCCCTGCTTGGACCAGTGGGGATGCAGGAAGTTGGGGAGACCATTATACAGAAATCTCAATATGCGGCGAATAAGCTGTGTGCCATTCCCGGGATCTCTTTGCGCTTTAAAAATACAGCCTTTTTCAAAGAATTTGTCTTAGATTTCAACGAGACTGGAATATCTGTTGCTGAGATTAACAAGCATCTTTTGGAAGTAGGGATTTTCGGAGGAAAAGATCTATCCTCCGCATATCCCCAGTGGGGACAATGTGCTCTATACTGCGTAACTGAAATTCATATGCAGGCAGATCTGGACCGGCTTGCCTCAGCTATCGAGAACATTGTCTGCAAGAATTAATAGTACAGAAGAGTAGGAGGAAAGCCATGAAACGGATTCGTAGAGATCATAAGGTGCGCCGCTTTCACCAGGCCAAATGGGATGAACCGGTGATCTTCGAGCTTCACCGATCGGGTGAGCGCGGAGTGATCCCGCCGGGCACCGAGGCTGGGATTGCCAACGTTGTCGGTCAAGGCTCCGCCCGAATTCCATCAGCGATGCGGCGAAAAGAAGCACCGGCGCTGCCCGAGATCGGTCAGGCCAAAGTTCTTAGGCATTATTTAAGACTCTCTCAAGAGACTTTGGGTTCCGACCTTAACGTAGAGATCGGACAGGGGACATGTACGATGAAATATATTCCCCGTATCAATGAAATGCTTATACGTACCCCAAATCTGATGGAACTGCATCCTCTGCAGGATGCTGGATCCGTTCAAGGAATTCTGGAAATCTACTATAGGCTGGATCAGGCGATGCGTGAAATATCAGGGATGAATGCTTTCTCGTTCCAGCCAAGCAGCGGCACTCAGGCCTTGCTGACCATGGCTTCCATTGTACGCGCATATCATGATTCACGTGGCGAGGGAGAACAGCGGGATGAGATCATTACGACGATCTTTTCACATCCGTCCCAAGCGGCGACCGCAGCTGTTAAAGGATATAAGATTATTACACTGCATCCTGACGAAGACGGATTCCCGGATCTGGAGAAGCTGAAGAATGCTATTTCTGAACGCACGGCGGGTTTCGTCGTGGCCAATCCGGAAGACACAGGTATATACAATCATCGTATCCGTGAGTTCACGGACGTGGTTCATGAAGCAGGAGGAATCTGCTTCTACGATCAGGCGAATGCGAATGGACTGCTAGGTATCACCCGGGCCAAGGAAGCCGGGTTTGACATGTGCTTCTTCAACCTGCATAAGACCTTTGCCGCACCTCACATGTGCGGAGGGCCGGCTACAGGCGCTCTTGGGGTAACCGATTCCCTTAAGCGTTTCCTGCCTGGTCCGCTTGTTGAATGGGACGGTAGTCGTTATGTCCTTGTAGAGCAAAGCGGTGATAGCATCGGCAAAGTCCGCAGCTTCCACGGCGTGGCCCAGACTGTACTTCGTTCCTACGCTTGGATTATGAGCCTGGGGCCAGACGGTCTTAAGAATGTGGCCCAAATCGCTGTACTGAATAATAACTACCTGTATCACAAAATTCTGCAAATCCGCGGAGCCAGCGCTCCTTACATCAAAGGTCGACGTCTTGAACAGGTAAGGTACAGTTGGAAGCAGCTTACGGATGAGACTGGGGTAACGACAGAAAACATTACCCGCCGGATGTGTGATTTCGGCCTGCATTATTGGACATCCCATCATCCGTACATCGTTCCGCAGCCGTTCACCCTGGAGCCGACTGAATCTTATTCGAAGGAAGATCTTGATGAATATATCGAGGCGCTGACCCATATTTCGAATGAAGCTTACACGCAGCCACATATCGTCAAATTAGCTCCGCACAACAGCACCGTTCACCGGAATGTGGAATCTTCTCTTGATGATCCTGCAAAGTGGTGTATTACATGGCGGGCTTATCTAAAGAAGACACAGCCGGAATAGGGCTTGGTCCCTACAATTAAAATATACATTTGAAAGTAGAGGGGCTCCGTTTGGAGCCCTTCCTATTTGACTGTATCACCAAAGAAAGGGGTTATGGGTATGTCTGGGTATATGAGGAACTTGCTGCGTCTGTCTGTCGGCGTCCGCCGGTTTCTTATGACCGAAGCCATGTATGGCATCGGCATCGGTATGTATTCGCTAGTTCTTAACTTGCATTTGCTGTCCAAAGGAATGAAGGAGGATGAAATCGGGCTGCTCATGTCCATAGGTATACTGATGATGGGTGCATTGGCTATTCCTGTATCCATATCGGCAAACCGTATAGGTCATAAAAAGCTGCTAGTATCCGGCATCATGTTTATAGCGGCAGGAAGTGCACCTTATGCGATTGGCAATCATTCCGGCATATTCTATTTGGCTCAAACTTTGGTCTCGATTGGCCTTACTCTTGTGGAGACGACTGAGGTGCAGTTGTTATTTCACTATTGTGCCTCGCGCAAGGAAGAAGCGAGTGCCTTCTCCCTGATGTTTGCCGTGTTTACTGCATTTACAGGGGCAGGAACCCTGGCTGCCGGATACTTGCCGAATTCGACTGATAGTGGGGATGGATATGGGCTTACGCTGCTGCTTGCTGCACTGGTTTTCGTTGTTCACAGTATGATTAGAGGACTGTGGCTTCCCTCTGAAGGGAGGGAAAGTGAAACGGTTAGAACCTCTGAAGTTCTGGAAGTGAACCATGAAGTCTCTAGCTTGAGGAAAAAGCTGCCTTCCGGCACACTCTGGCTGTTCTCGGTATTCATGGCCCTGCTCGGAGGAGCGATAGCCATCACTGGGTCATTTCTTAATGTAATTGTGAAGTACAGACTGAATTGGATGGATGATAAAGTGTCCATTCTGCTGGCGGTAAGCGGAGCTGTTTTATTTGCAGCTTCTTTAATGACGCCTTACGTATTAGAGCGTTTTGGCCACAATGTGGCCATCGTATCTGTCTTTTTGCTTAACATACTCGTGTTCGCCTTATTATCCTGGGCTATGCCGATCTGGATGTTCACAATCGTGTTTCTAGTTCGCGGGGGAGGGCTTACAATGCTGTCTAATCTGCTGGATAGTCAGTTGATGTCTGCCTTTAAGGAGAGGGAGAGGAATCTCTACGCAGGGATGAGATCCGTATTTCGGAGCCTCGGATCATCCGGCGCTGCTCTGCTTACGGGATGGATTTTGATTGGACAGGATTATGAAATCCCCTTTTTTCTGACATCTGTAGTATTGCTTCTCTGTCTGGTCTATTACATCTGGTTCATACGCCCAATTCTGGATAAAAGGCTGAAAGAATGAATGGCTGAATACAACGTTTAAGCTTGCAGCGTACCGCTTCTATTTGAATAAAAAAGCTATGCAAGTTATACTTTGATGAGAAATACGGACCCGCTTATCCTTTAACAGATCCGTCCTTAATAAGGTAGGGATCTTATTTTTCGTAGGTATAATTTCATTCAGATATGGAGGCGTAACCTTGCAGCTAATTAATCAATCCGAAATACAAGAGAGGATCGACCTGCTTAAAGATCAGGATCTATACATCCATCTTGAGATGACGACGGGAGCATACGCTGCCCATTTCGATAGTTCAAAGCATCCGGCAGCTACTTTCATTACTAATGCTGTGATTCGATATTCTCATGGTTCAATTTCCGGTAATGGGCCTTTTCGCGTCGGCTTAAAAATGTCGCAGGGCTGGATATACTCGGAAGGACTAACTCACTTTGAAGAGAGTGAGACAGAAAGATTGATTCTGGCCGGGCATGACAGTCAAGGCAAACTGGTTGTATCTTTACAATTAAGCCGGGAGCCGTTCTAATGGTAGAGGAGATGAGGAGTTCAGTGGAAAGACATATTCTAGTTATATTACCGCATCCGGATGACGAGGCCTTCGGTATATCAGGAACACTTGCCAAGCATGTGCAAAACGGCACCCAAGTCACCTACGCTTGTCTGACACTTGGAGAAATGGGCCGGAATATGGGCGTTCCGCCATTCGCAAATCGGGTAACCCTCCCACAGATACGCAAAAAAGAACTGGAAGAATCCTGCCGAGCGATTGGTATACAGGATTTAAGAATGCTTGGTTTCCACGATAAGACGATTGAATTTGAGGATCAAGCGCTGCTTGACAGCCATATTGATGCGCTTTTGAAGGAGCTTAATCCCTCATTGATCATAACGTTCTATCCGGGGTACAGCGTTCATCCCGATCATGATGCTGCCGGAGCTGCAGTGGTTCGAACGGTTGGAAGAATGCCCAAGGCAGAGAGACCTCCTGTTCACTGTATAGCTTTCGCCAATAATATTGAAGAGATTGGAAAGCCTCAGGTTATCATCGATGTGAAAGATTTCCTGAAGCATAAGATGGCATCCATTCAGGTGCATAAATCCCAATTCCAAGCCGCTGAACTGTTAGGCAGCAAAACGCTAGAGGATAAAGAAATCCAAGATCGTTTTGGAACAGAACATTTCTGGATCTATCCATTTGAATAATACTTTCATGAACAGAACTTTTAAGCGGCGTTCAGTTGTCGGTATCTTACCGATGACAGATCGTCGTTTTTCTATGGTAAATATTCAACTTTTCAGAGAGGCACGATGGGGATTGCAAGTGAGGTCTTAAGCAGTGGGTAATTTGACCTAAATAATTACTAATGAATATCCGATATAGAAGATATTATCAATTGAAAGGTGATTATATGCGGATAGGTCACAACATCACATCTTTAAATAGTTTGAACAGATTAAATAAAAATAATAAATCTATTTCAAGTTCACTAGAGAGACTATCATCTGGACTTCGTATAAATATAGCAGCAGATGATGCTGCGGGATTAGCAATTTCGGAGAAAATGAGAGCACAGATTCGTGGATTAGCTCAGGCGGAGAGGAATACACAGGATGGTATTTCACTAATTCAGACTGCTGAGGGTGGACTTGGAACTATACAAGATCCTAATCTGCTAAGACTACGAGAGCTTGCAATACAGGCTTCAAATGATACCTTAACAAATTTTGATCGAACATTGATTCAAAAAGAAGTTGAACAGATAAAGCTTGGGATAAATGATATTGCCAATAACACTCAATTTAATGGGATTCATTTATTGAATAATGACCTCGAAGTAAACACGAATGTTACGCCTGTACAGGGCAATATAAGTACGAATTGGACAGCTAACATACCTGCCAGAGATTTATCTAAGACTTCGGATGGAGGTTACGTCGGAATAAGAATTCCCGGTAATAATCCTTTCAAATTAGATAGTATGGGTAATCTGGTTTGGTCACAAGCAATTCCTAATATGGATGTGTATAGTATTAAGGAATCTAGTGATGGTGGTTATATTTTATTAGGAAATGATTTCTCAGCAGGGGTACTTTCCGATCAAAGGATTAATATAATTAAATGGGATGGGAATTTGAATGAGCAGTGGAGAGCAGGAGTATCTGGCGTCTACTCCATTATGGGAAATGAAGTAATTGAGACTGGTGACGGTTCCTTTATTGTGGCAGGTACGGGCTCTGGTATTCAAGTTTGGGATGGTCTAGTGGCTAAATTTAACAGCAGTGGTGTTCAACAATCCACCTCGATAGTGGGTTCTTCACAATCCAATCCTGTTGGCTATGGAAGTGAAGAATTTAACTCTATTATTGAAACGGCTGACGGCGGTTATTTGGCTATTGGTTCATCAAGTCTCCAACTAAATGGTTCTTATACCGATAAGACAAGCTGGGCTGTGAAATATGATAGCAATTTAAATCCGTTATGGGACACACGAGTCGGTGCTGCTGGGGATGATGAAGGTTACCGGGCCATTGCAACCAGTGATGGAGGGGCCATAATTGTTGGTTCATATAACGACTCTACTAAAACTAGTGGATTAATCTATAAACTAGACAGTAGTGGAAATGTATTGTGGGAGAAGAATATCTCAAATCAAACTTCCAACTCCAGTCAACTTACTAGCATTACAGAAATGAAAGATGGGAATTACATCGTTGGAGGAATAGTAGATAATAATTATCGTCTTTCCATTTTTGATCCACAGGGAAATGAATTGGCTAATGTCAATCTAAATGGCGGGGGCTCTACGGACAGATTAAATAACATTATTAGTAATGCTGACGGAAGTTACACTTTTTCAACTACAACTGGGATAACAAATTTCAATGTATCTTACGGATCAAATCCTAGTACCACATATGATTACAAAACACTAAATCTACAGGTGGGGGCTAACGCCGGGAATAACTTCGCTGTTAAATTAACAGATGCCAGAACTACTGCTCTGGGAATTGCGGATATCGATCTTTCAACCAGACAAGGTGCCGAATTAGCGATTTCGAAAATAGACAAAGCTATAAATACCGTTTCATCCAGACGTTCAATGTACGGCGCGTATCAAAATGCATTAGAACATATCCATAATAACCTAAGCAACTACGAGGTAAACTTAACAGCAGCTGAATCACGAATAAGGGATGTGGATATGGCAAAGGAAATGATGAAGCTTACCCAATACAACGTCTTATCCCAAGCATCACAAGCCATGTTGGCTCAGGCCAATCAACAGCCTCAAGGCGTATTACAGTTATTAAAGTAAAAGTGTTTAATAGAGTCTATGCCATTTTGGGCATGGGCTTTTTTAAAATTTGTTGTTATTTGTTTATCAGTCCTATTAGATAACTCTAGAAAACAGGAACAGAAATGATTTACAAAAAAATACACAAAGATTATGATATTTCCACAGGCAATTATATCCTTTTTTTCCTAAACTTTTGTTTGGACTAAATAATTGGAGGATCAAATGAAAAAGCACGACAAAATCATTTCCTTCATCTTCATACTTTTTATGATGGTGACGGCTATTTACTGGGCAATTACGACCGAAAGTTGGACCGTGATGGGCACCCTTGCATCCGTGATCTGTTTCGTACTTTTTGTATTATTGGGGCTTCGCACTATCCCTGTTTTGACAGCATTTGTGCTGGCGAACCCGGCCCTTGAAGTGACTCAGGAAATTAGAGAGCGGGATAGAAGGCGCGCTTGGCTTCGAATTATTGGCTGGATATTGGCGAGTCGTATCCTGCTTATGCTCATTGGTTATGCATTTTTAATTATACAGAATGGTTATTCAGGGGGTCTGTTTAGCAAGATTGCCGAGACTTGGCATATATTCGGGATCGATGCTTCACATTATTTAGGGATTGCAGAGAATGGATACGTGACGGAAGGAGATCCGAAGTACCATATTGTGTTTTTTCCTTTCTTTCCAAACTTAATTAAAGTAGTTCAGGTATTCGTAGGGAATTATCTTGTTGCTGGATTCATCGTTTCAAATATCGCTTCTATTGTTGCCGCCTTGGTTGCTTATGAGCTTGCAGCACTAGACATGCATCGTAAGAATGCCATGCGAGTCGTGAAGTATATTTTCATATTCCCTGCCGCGTTCTTCTTCTTCATTCCGATGACAGAAGCGCTATTTCTGGCTTTATCTTTAATGTGTTTATATTTTGTGCGAAAAAAAGAATGGCCCATCGGATGCTTATGCGGTGCACTTGCAGCGTATACTCGTTCTCCAGGGGTGCTTCTGATTGTACCGGTTGCCATTGAATTTGGAAGGGATCTGATAGGCAATTATAAATTACTAAATAAAAAAGCGTTTATACATAGAATCACCACTGCCGTTGGCTGTCTCGCTATCATATCAGTAGGTTTGCTGGCTTATCTGTATATTAATTACTACGTTACGGGAAATGCGTTTCAGTTTAGTATTTACCAGCGGGAGCATTGGTCTCAACGGTTTTATCTCTTTTTTGATACCGTAAGATATCAGATGGAATATGCTGTGGGCACTTTTAAGAGTGGAGATCATCGTTCTTTCCTTGGGATGTGGCTGCCCAATTTAGTCGCTATATTCTCAGCACTAGTTATCATGTTTAGGGGTGCAAAAAAGATCCGACCTTCATACACCGCCTATTTCATCGTGTACTTTGCATTCGTAGTGGGTGCTACCTGGCTGCTCTCAGCCCCACGGTATTTGCTTGTTGCATTTCCGCTAGCTTTTGCTGCTGTTGCGCTTACGGAAGACAAATCAAAGGATGTTGCGCTTACTGTATTTTCAGTTGTGGGGAGTATATTGTATTTAGCGATGTTTGTGGCAGGATATCCAGTGTATTGAGGACCCTTTCATTTTTTTATATTTTAAGCTAAAATGATTGAAACTGGTTTCAAAAACTGTCCCTATCTGGAGTGAGTGTAGAAATGGCAAATATTTTAGATGTGGCGCGTTTAGCAGGAGTGTCTAAGACGACCGTATCCCGAGTAATAAATAACTATCCTCATATTTCAGCAGATAAAAGAGAATTGGTATTAAAAGCAATGGAAGAGCTTGAATATACCCCGAATCTCTCAGCAAGAAGATTAAGAGGACAAGTGACAACAACGATAGCTGTCGTAGTTCCTAGAATAGTGAATCCTTTTTTCTCCTATTTAGTTGATTCCATAGAGAAGGTTGGTTACAAAAATGGCTACCAAACCTTGATCTGTCAGACTAATGAGGATAAGGAGAGAGAATTAACCTATTTAAATTTGTTGAAGACCAAACAAGCGGACGGCATCATCATGGCATCCATTGAGAATGATTGGAAAGTCATTGAACCGTATACTGAATTTGGGCCTATTGTGTTATGTAATGAATATGTGAGTAATGCAAAAATTCCGATGATTCGGCTGGATCAATTTAAAGGTACATACTTAGGAATCAAGCACTTAATTGAAAGAGGTCACCGTAAAATTGCTTACTGTACGGGAGGTCTGTTTACCGAGGCCGGGAAAGATAAAGACCGTAACCTAGGTTATCAAAAAGCATTGGAAGAGGCCGGGATTCAAGTGAATCCTAACTGGATTTTGGTCAACCAGCATACCATTGAAGATGGGAAAAGAGTAATGAAACTCTTGCTTGAAATGAAGGATCGTCCAACCGCTGTGTTTACAGGCAGTGATGAAATTGCTGGTGGTTTGATGATGGCTGCGAAAAAGGAAGGGTTAAGTATCCCACGGGATCTGGCGATCATTGGTTTCGATGACCAGCCCCTCGCTGAAATGTTGGATCCCGCATTAACGACAATACGGCAGCCTATAGAGCAGATGGGGCGTAAGGCAGGGGAAGTTCTTATGGAGATGCTGGATGATTCCAATGTAGAGCCAGTTACTTATGAGCTTCCGGTTGAACTGGTAGTTCGAGAATCTACGTAACACTGATAAGCGAATTTGCAATGCAGACTCGCTTTTTTATTTATCTTTATTGGTATCGATACCACATTTAAGGGATAAACAATTAACTGAAATCACCTTGTTTATCAGTAGTTGTTCCGAATAATTTATAAACTTAGCTTTAAATTGTATTGAAACCGATACCAAGTGATGTTACAATACAGGCAAGAAAGCTTTCTAGTATATCAGCCAGTTGAATTTATGAAGAATTTTTTTAACTAATGAAAACGGTATCAATCTGATGTTCAGACTTTTATAGGGGTCTAGCATATAAAAAAAGCACAAAATGGAGGGGTTTTGTTTGAAAAAGATATCTGTTTTATTATTTGTTCTTTTGCTTGCTGTTTCGTTGACAGCTTGTGGTGGATCCAACGGAGCGGGGTCCAGTCCGGCAGCGAACTCGAAGGATGAGCAGGTCAGCATAATTATTACGAACGGTAAAGGTGAAATCGCTTCCCAATGGGAACAAGCGGCTAAAGACTTCATGGCAGCGAATCCGAATATCAAGGTTGAGGCTGTCTCTGGAGCTGTTGGTGATACCGTTAATTTGCTGGATAAACTTACGGCATCCGGTAAAACGGTAACTATGGCAATGATGTCCCCAGATTCCATTGTGAACAAATATAAAGATTTCGGTATAGATCTTTCAGGTGAGAAGTGGAATGAAGATACGGTTTACGGCGTTAAAGACGCAGAGGGGAAAATTGCCGGTTTTCCATTTTCAATAGAGGGCTTCGGTCTCGTGTACAACAAGAGTGTACTTGATAAGGCCGTTGGCGGTACCTTCGATCCGCACACTATCAATACTCGTGACAAGCTAAAAGAATTATTAGATCAAATTAAAGCTTCCGGTGTAAAATATCCGGTTGCTTATCAAACCGAAAACTGGTCCGTAGCGAACCATTACAGTACACAGTTTGTGAATCAGGCAGAAGATCCGAACACGATTGTAGAGCAACTAAAAGCCGGAACATTTGATTTAGCAAGTAATGATGTTTGGAATGGTTACTACGATACGATGGATCTGCTGGTATCCAAAGAATACAACAAATACGGTGAACGTCCACTGGGCAAATATTACGATGATGCGCATGTAAGTGTGGGTAAAGGGGAATCAGCTATCCTGTTTAACGGGAACTGGGCTTATGATTCATTGCAGGCGGTTAGTGGAGAATCCTTCGGATTTATACCTGTCCCAGTGGATAACAATCCAGACAATCCGCTGAACAATAAGATTGCTGCAGGGCCAACTAATATTCTAGTGATTAATAAAGCGGCAACCCCGGCTGAGCAAGAAGCAGCTAAGAAGTTCCTGAACTGGCTCGTTTATGATGAAAAAGGTCAAGATTTTCTGGTGAACCAGTCTCAAGTCGTCTCAGCCTTTAAGAACAACACTATGAAAGTGAATAATCCACTCGGATCAGCGATTGCGGATGCTGTGGTAGCCGGCAATACGATGCCGTTCAGCTCAAACTATGTGAAGGTCGAAGATTGGGGCAACATTCTTGCACCGGATATTCAGAAATATATCGCCCAAAAAGAATCTCGTGCCGATCTTGCCAAAGCTATTGAAACCTATTACAAAAGCCAAAAGTAATTAATCATTTGCTGAATTGCGGGAAGCGGGTTGGGATGACTCTCGCCTGTTTCCTCCTTTAAGCAATTAGGGGTGTGCTAAACGTATGATATCAGAAAAACGTCTGATCAAACGAATGGGCAACCAGTTATTTTTCACCGGTCCCACGATCATTTTCTTTACGATTGCCGTGCTGATTCCTTTTGCATATGGATTATATCTGACCTTTACCAATATGACCTCTCCATTAAATCCAATAGAGTTCTCAGGTTTAGCTAACTATAAGACAGCATTTACGGACTCTAAGTTTTGGGATTCTCTTATATTGACCGTTAAGTTTGTCGTAACAACCGTTATTATCATCAACATTCTCGGCTTTGTTTTGGCTTATTTAGTGACTTCCGGAGTGAAGATGCAAAATTTCTTCCGAACATCTCTGTTCACACCGAATCTGATCGGCGGCTTGATTTTAGGTTACATCTGGCAGTTTATATTCGTACAAACTATGCCTTCTATCGGTGAGAAGTTCGGGATAGAGTGGTTGCGTTTAGGTTGGCTAGGGGATGAACATTTGGCTTTCTGGGCCATTGTTATTGTGTCAATCTGGCAATCGGCGGGCTATATGATGATCATCTTTGTGGCTGGTTTAGTCAATGTGCCAAAAGATGTAATGGAAGCAGCGACGATAGATGGTGCCAACGGCTGGCAACGTTTGAGAAAGGTTACTTTGCCGCTGATGGTTCCTTCCTTTGTAGTAACGATCTTTTTAACTCTGAAGAATGCCTTCATGGTTTACGACGTTAACTATTCTCTAACGGCAGGCGGACCATATGATAGTACAACCATGGTATCGATGCATGTGGTGAAAAAGGCCTTTGTCGAAAATAATTATGGCGTTGGTCAAGCAGAAGCCTTTGTATTATTTGCTATCGTTGCAGTTGTTACCGGCCTGCAGGTTTATTTCAGTAAGAAATTGGAGGTTACTGCATGATGAGTGCTAGACGAAAAACTTCCGTGATTCTGACGTATTTATTTTTAATTGTGTTTTTCATTATTTTTGTTTTTCCATTCTTCCTTATGATCGTCAATTCCTTCAAGAGCAATGGTCAAATTCTCGAAAGCCCTTTTTCACTGCCGACCAGCTTAAACTTTGGGCATTTTGCTGAAGTCATTGATAAAATGAATTTTTTTGTCTCGTTTAGAAATACAGTCGTAGTCACCTTTTTCAGTGTCCTATTCATTGGTGTTTTTGCAGCAATGACCGCCTATTACATGGTGAGACATTCGACTAAATTCAATAATGGTTTTTTCGCACTAATGGTGGCTTCCATGATTATTCCGTTTCAGTCCATTATGATTCCTCTGATTTATATCTACGGGGCAAAACTTCACTGGATCGATGCAGCGCCTATTCCATTATTGATTATTCTTTACATCGGCTTCGGAAGTGCGTTATCGGTATTTATGTACCATGGTTTTGTGAAGTCGATTCCTTATGAGTTGGAAGAAGCGTCTCTGCTGGATGGATGTAATCGTAGACAGACATTCTTTAAGATTGTACTGCCTATGTTGGCTCCAACATCAGTGACCATTGCGATTCTGAATGTGTTATGGATTTGGAATGATTATCTGCTACCTTCACTGGTACTGACTAAGGATAACCATTTTACAATGCCTATTAAGATGAAGGTGTTTAACGGAACGTACATGAATAACTGGGAACTGTTGATCCCAGCACTACTGTTAACGATCCTGCCGATTCTTATTGCTTATTTGTTTGGTCAACGTTACATCATAAGAGGCGTCAGCCAAGGCGCTATTAAATAAGATAAAGAAAGCCCTAGACTCGGGTGCTGGAGGAAGTGTGGAGTTATGGAGACTAGAAACAGCAACTGGTGGAAAGAAAGTGTGGTTTATCAAATTTATCCCCGGAGTTTTCAGGATTCAAATGGAGATGGAGTAGGGGATTTGCGTGGAATCATCAACCGGCTCGGGTATTTAAGGGATTTGGGCATCAATGTTATTTGGTTGTGTCCGGTCTACGATTCACCTAATGATGACAATGGGTATGATATTCGGGATTTCTATAAAATTCAGGATGAGTTTGGAAGTATGGAAGATATGCTCGAATTGATCACACAAGCGGAAGCGTACGGAATTCGTATGATCATGGATCTGGTAGCGAATCACACCTCTGATGAACATGCTTGGTTTATGGAGTCCAGAAGCTCTAAGGACAATCCAAAGCGTGACTGGTATATATGGAAGCCGGGGAACGATGGTCAGGAGCCTACCAACTGGGAATCGAATTTTGGAGGTTCAGCTTGGGAATATGACGAGACCTCACAGGAATATTATTTACATTGTTTTTCTAAGAAACAACCGGATCTCAATTGGGAGAATCCCGAAGTTCGCCAAAGCATCTTTTCCATGATGGATTGGTGGATTGACAGGGGAATAGCCGGATTTCGCATTGATGCGATCACATTTATTAAAAAAAATCAGCAATTTCCGCACCTTAAGTCTGAAGACGACCGCCGCTATGTTCCTCTGGCAGAAGCTTGTTTGAATCAATCCGGAATTTTGGATTTTCTTCACGAGATGAAACAGGAGGTTCTTGAACCACGCAATGTGATGACGGTTGCGGAAGCTCCTGGAGTTCCGATAGAGCAAATTCATGAATATGTAGATGAGCAGAACGGCGTCTTTAATATGATATTTCAATTTGATCATGTAGATCTGGATGCCAAGCCAATGGCTAAAGGAATCTATCATCCTTGGAAGCTGACTGAATTTAAGCACGCGTTATCTAAATGGCAGCTTGAGACAGCCAATAAGGGCTGGATGGCACTTTTTATGGAGAATCATGATCATGTGCGTTCGGTTTCAAAATTCGGTAACGACGGGATATACCATAAAGACTCAGCTAAAATGCTGGCTGCCTATTATTTCTTAATGCGAGGAACACCGTTTATTTATCAAGGTCAAGAGATTGGAATGACCAATTATTTCATGGCTTCAATTGAAGAGTATAGAGATATTGAGAGCTTAAATTATCACCGTAATGAAACTGCACTGGGTAGGTCTGAGGCAGATATCCTGAACTATTTAGCAATCAGAAGCAGGGATCAGGGGCGTACACCGATGCAATGGAGTTCAGAACCTATGGCCGGATTTACGAATGGGCAACCATGGATTAATGTGAATCCGAATTATTCGTCGATTAATGTGGAGGAAGAGCTACAAGACGGTAATTCAATCCTTCATTTTTATCGGGAATTAATCAAGCTGAGACGGGACAATAAAGCGTTAATTTATGGTGATTATCGTGAGATTTATGTGGACTCGAATGAGCTAGGTGGATATGTTCGAACTTATGAGAATGAATGTTGGACAGTAATCTGTAATTTTACGGATCAAACCATTCCATTAACCGTCCCTCTTGCAGGCTATGTTGTGCTGTCTAACATTAATAATCAAGATCATGGTCTGTTGAGGCCTTATGAGGCTTTAATATGCAAAGGGGAAAAAAGCGCAGATGTAGCCGAAATCTAACGAGGGGGATTTATAATGCAAATTAAGAATGAAGCTATGTTGATTACCTATGCAGATAGCCTCGGGAGTAACTTAAAAGAATTAAACGAAGTATTAGATAAGCATCTGCGAGGCATCGTTGGAGGTGTTCATTTACTACCGTTTTATCCTTCTTCGGGTGACAGAGGATTTGCACCAATGGATTATACCAAAGTGGATCCTGCATTCGGAGATTGGTCGGACGTCGAAGCGATGAGTAAAGATTATTATATGATGTTTGATTTTATGATTAATCATATCTCCAGACAATCTCCTTATTTTCAGGACTTTCTTGAGAAAAAGAATGCATCAGAATATGCGGATTTGTTTATCCGTTACAAGGATTTTTGGCCGAACGGGGAGCCCACTCAGGATGATGTGGATTTAATATATAAGCGTAAACCACGCGCTCCATACGTTGAGGTTGCCTTTAAGGATGGTAGCTTGGAGAAAGTATGGTGTACCTTTGATGAACAACAGATTGATCTGGATGTGACCACAGCAACGACGCAGAAATTCATTACGGACAATCTTACCTTTTTGGCGGAAAAAGGGGCTTCAATTATTCGACTAGATGCTTTCGCATATGCCAACAAAAAAATCGGTACGAATTGTTTCTTTGTTGAGCCGGATATTTGGGAGATGCTGAATCAATCTGAGCAGACCGTTGCCCCTTATGGCGTGACCGTTTTGCCGGAAATTCATGAGCATTATAGCATCCAGTTAAAAATTGCAGAACAGGATTACTATGTATATGATTTTGCGTTACCAATGTTGGTGCTGCATGCTTTATTTAGTGGGAAAGTAAACCGGCTGGTTCATTGGCTGGAGATTTGCCCGAGAAAACAGTTTACAACACTAGACACGCATGATGGTATTGGTGTGGTGGATGTAAAGGATCTTTTAAGCGATGAAGAAGCAGAAATGACAAGAGAAAGTCTCTATAGCCAAGGAGCTAATGTCAAAAAAATATATAGTACCGAAGCATATAACAACCTTGATATTTACCAAATCAACTGTACCTATTATTCAGCACTTGGGAATGATGATCAGGCTTACTTGCTGGCGAGAGCCATCCAATGTTTTGCACCAGGAATACCGCAAATTTATTATGTGGGACTATTAGCTGGAGTGAATGATATAGAGCTTCTGGAAAAGACCAAAGAAGGACGGAATATTAATCGGCATTATTATACCCAAGATGAGATTGATGCTGAGGTGAAGCGCCCGGTTGTGCAAAAGCTCTTTAACATTTTGAAATTCAGAAATAGTAATCCAGCCTTTGATGGAGATATTCAGATTGAACAGTTGGATGAGAATAATGTGGTGATAACTTGGAAAAATCTGCAGAACGAAGCGAAATTGGAAGCGAATCTGTTAACCAAGGCATTTACGATTTCGCAAAAAGAACGGTCAGCAGATTGGGAGATGGTTGTACTGTAAGGGAATATCCAGTGTATTAATGAATCATGTTAAAATAGGGGGACGCTAAAACGCGTTCTTCTTTTTTGTGTGAATAACCTTATAGAAACGATGGTGGGTATGAAGATTGAGTACGACAATCAGGTGATCGAGTTTAATGTTCAATATGGAAATGGCAAGAAAATCTCCATTCATATAGATTCTTCAGGGCGTATAACACTCAAAGCTCCCAAGAAAACAAGTGAAGAGACGATTAAAAGCGTGGTTGAGCGTAATGGCAAATTAATAGTGGAGAAGCTGCAGAGCATTGAAGCAAACAAAGAAACGCCAAAGCTTAAAGAGTATGAAGACGAGGGCAAGTTCTTGTATCTGGGCAAATATTATTCGCTGCAAGAGCTAATAGAGACAGGGGATTTAAATGAGGAAGAGCTTAAACTGAAGCTGAAGAAGTTCTATTTTGCTAGCTGTAAAAAGATTGTAGGCGAACGAATTAATAGATATCAGACGCAGCTTAGAGTAAAGCCTAAGACCATTGACATTGTTGAGTCTAGAACCAAGTGGGGAAGCTGTAGCTCAGATAAAAAGCTAACCTTTAACTATCGCTTAGCGATGGCTCCAGTGGAGGTTATCGATTATGTAATCATCCATGAACTGTGTCATTTACTTCATATGAATCATGACCGCTCTTTTTGGCGAAAGGTTGGAAGCCTCATGCCGGATTATAAGGAGAAGGAAGAGTATTTAGCTAGATATGGGCGTGCTATGACGCTGTGATCATCAGGGTGTAATTCAAGTAGACCATTTTCTGGTGAATAAAAGAAAGATAAGAGGTAAAACTATTTCCACTAATAGAACTGGAAGAAAATTAAATGCGGAGGTAAATGATGACACAGAATAAAGGAAATTCACAACGCCAGATTCGAACTTCAATTCTTTGTTTGATCTGTGCCTGCACCGTCCTATTAAGTGGCTGCTCTAAAGCTGCCAATGAAACCACACAAGTAACTCCAACGCCTACAACAGAAGCCACTGCACCTGTGGCTACGAACAATGCAACAGAACAACCCAATGCATCATCCGGTACCAATACAGAGGGGCTTCCGGCGGATGTTAGCGTTCAGAGAGTCATTAAGGAAGTCACTTTAAAGGATGGATATCATAAAAAGATTGAGCTGCTGACTGACGGCGGCAAGCGGGTTACCATTACGGATCCGAGCCAAAAGATTGTTTTACAGCAGATTGAATATGATGGAAAGATTACTACGTCTAATGGTAAACAGGTTACCGTTAAAGTCGAAGGTGGGGGAGAGCAGACCCTAACCATCCCCGATCATGTAGTGATCGAAGATGAGGATAAGCTTGGATTGATGCCAGGTGTTGATATCGAATGGACAGTGAATGCCGAGGGGCAAATCGAAAGTGTTGAGCTGGAGGATTAAAAAGATATCGGGGTGGCTAGATGAAATTTCTAATCGTACTTGGCAGTATAGTGGTACCCATTGTCATGCTAATGATACAACGGAAATGGATAAAGTGGCGCATTGTATTTAATGTGGCTTCTGTGTTGTCTGCGCTTATCTTAGGTAATATTTCTGCCCTAGCCATATATGAAATATTAAGGGATAACACAGTATTTATGACTTCGATCCATGCGATTTTTTTGAATCCAATGTTCCTTTTAACGGGAGCCTATCTTGGAGTATATCTGGTCTATCGCTTGATGTTGATGACGTATGAAGAAGTTTATGTATGATGTAGTTAAAAATAGGAGTGTCCCCATGAAGGGACACTCCTATTTATGTTATACAGTGAAAGCTAAGAAGACTTTCCTACAACACTAGTGCCACTCTTCGTGATCTTGTAAGTAAGGATATCACCATTCCAGAAGTGGAATTTCAAGATGACCTCTCCGTCTTTAACATCTTTAAAGAAGGCTGGGAGCAGCTTGATTTCTTTTGTGTTATAAGACGGTGAGAAAGTATTGCCGAACTCCTTGAATGGAGTCCAATCTTGAGGGCCTGCATTGCCGCCAGCGGTATAGACAGCCTCCATCGTGGCAAGCTGGTTGCCATTAAAAGTAGTCGGAATCGCAAACGATTCAGTCGTACCTTTGGCATCACTTAATTTGGCAGTGTCATTCACGATGATCTTTAGTCTCCACGCAACGCCTTTGTTGAATTTCAGCGTTAACACAGCATTTTCACCGTATTTTTGGGAAGCTGTGAGCTTTTTAAGTTGGCTGGCCTTGAGTGTAAGCTCCTCGCCATTTAAGGTGTAATCTTTGCCTTTAGTTAGATATTTGCCATTTACACTAATGGTAGTAAGCTTATTTCCGTTTAGATTAAGCTTCACTTTGGTGTCTTTGATGGTTGCACCTTTTTTAAGATAGACCAGATCGCTTTCGGTACTGGAGGAACGTTCCTTCAGACCGGACATTAATACATTGTGCAGCTCGGAATCGGACCACTTATATGTTTTGCGGTTGAAATGCTGCCCATTATCCCAGAGCATAGAGGTCATTTTCTTTTCTTTTAAATAATAGGTAAGGTACTCGAAGAATTTCAGCTTCTCGCCTTGTTCAATCACACCTGTATCTTTATCGAAGCCCAGTAGTCCAAACTCACCAACGATAACCGGAATTCCTTTAGCTACGAATGTGTTGTAAACGTTATCAAAAGTTTGGGTGATATCGTTTTTTGTATCTTTTTCAAACGTGGTATAGCCGGCGATATTCACACTGAACGGCCAGAAGCCATAGAAGTGAACGGTAGCAATTATATTCGGATCGTTGAGAGCTATAATCGTTTTGTAGAGCTGATCCATTCTAGGCTGCGTAGGAGAAGTCTCTAATGAAGGTAGAACTAGCGGACGTACATCATTCTTTCCACCGGAGTTCCGAACGATTTGATGGAAGGAAGTGTTGAGTTCTGTAAGCATTTGCTCCATCTTCGCTTCATCGGTGCTTCCGCCATCTGTGAAGCGGGGTTCATTGATGCTTTCGAACATCAGCTTATCGGATTTATCCTTGAAGCGGTCCGCAATTTGAGTCCATGCTGCGTTATAACGCGCGAGCGTTTCATCATGCTTCTCTTCCATATGACTTACCCATAACCAGGAGTCGTGATGGACGTTAATCATTACATAAAGCTTGGCGTCCAGCGCCCAGCCGACCACTTCTTCGACACGATCGAGATAGGCTTTTTCAATGGTGTAGTTCGGTGCTTCACCTATGTGTGAATCCCAAGTGATAGGAATCCGGATACTTTTGTAGCCCTGTGCGGCAATTTTCTTAATCAGTTCTTGGGTCACACGCGGATTTCCCCAGGAGGTTTCATCCTCACCTGTAGCATCTAGAGTATTGCCAAGGTTCCATCCGGGCTGCATATCGTCTACATAGGATTGGATTTTACTCTTTGGTGCTGCTTTAGCTTGTTGCTCGTCCTTGGTAGCAGCGGCGGCAATGGATGAGAACAAAGAGAGCAGAAGAGCGGTAACAAGGGTCAATGATAAGAAGGATTTCTGGATTCGAGTAGTCATTGAATTCTCCTTTGTAAGATCATTTTTGAGGATGCTTAAACCTGACCTTTCCTCAAGCACTTTGGTACGTAGATGAACACTGGCACCTCCATTTTTTTGTTGTAAACGCTTACCAAATACCCTAACATAGAACATTTGTAGTGAGTACCTTACTAATTTGTGGTAAATTCATATGGAAATTAGTGATTTGAATTGATCCCAAGAGTGATGGAGGAATAACCAGTGAGCAGATTTCATTACATAGGCTCGGCTACAGAGCTTCCGTTAGGAGAAAGAGGCAGTGTACTGTCAGAAAAGACATATGATGAAGTGAAAAATTCACCAGAGTATAAGAAACAAAGAGAGGCTCTGCGCCTGCAAGGCATAATTCCTTTGGATGACATTGCAGATCTATCTCATTTAAGAGATGAGGACTGTCTTGTATATGACTCGGAAGAAGATGCAGCGGGTATTTTTATAGAGGAACTTGGGTATTGGAACGATGAGATTCGCAAGCATTTTCGGAGTCCGTTTGTGTATCGGATTTCACCTAATTGGGGTAGCTTCTCTGTATCCCCTGAGCTAAAGAATACTCTACCGGGTTCGTATAACGCCTCACTCAAGTGTTGCCTGGAGTTATTTAAACTTATGACAGATATCGGAGTAGCTGGCACCGTGTTTGAGCTTTATACTTGCTGGGCAGAGGAGGAAGGGCACCCACGTAATAAAAAGTATGACCGAATCTTTGATTTGGCCTCTTTGTCACTGGAGGATGGTTTTGAGCTGAGAGAAAAAGAGTATATTGTGGTTGAAATGGTTTGATATTCAATAGATTTATCTCCAACTACTTGTTATACAAAAAACAAATATTGCATGACAAAAGCATCTATATTAGATATGATGAAGCATGGAAAAATTAATATTAGCAATAGGTGCCAATTATGAATGTTTCGGAAATACAATCATAGATTGGTTAAATGGAAAGCGGGTGTGAATCCCGCGCGGTCCCGCCGCTGTGAAAGAGGAGTCCTTGCAAGGTACCACTGGGAAACTGGGAAGGTAGCAAGGGTGATGATACTTGAGCCAGAATATCAGCCTGTTTCTGATACACCGTTAAACTCTACGAGCGATAGAGAGGTGTTTGATATAGTATATGCCTGCTATTGTTGCGGTTCACTATCTTAAACCTCTTGACGTTATGTTGAGTGGTTTTTTTGTAGTGCTAAAAAAGTTTATTCTGTTTTTTATCATAGGAAAAGAAGGGAAGGGTTATGGAAACATGAAGAATAATAAGTTTTTAGCTTGGTTACTCATTGTAGCTGTATTTATCACGACGTTCTCTACAAGCGTAATCCCGGCTCATGCGAATGAAGCAATTGCCGATAGTGCAGTTGTAACAACAGAGGTTGATCAAGCTCTAGTAGAGCAGATTAATGCGTTAGTACAAGAGCCAGATACAGAGAAGCCTACGATTTTGATAGAAGGTATACAAGATAAACAGGAAGTATCCAGTAAAGATGTAAGCTTCAAAGTAGTGGTTACAGACAATGTCTACAAAGACATTATTCCAGTAGTAAAGCTGAACCAAGTCGTTCTGTCAGCTACTAATGGTGAGTACAAAGCATCTCTTAACCCGGGTAGTAACGTAATCGCAGTAACGGCTGTGGATGGCGCAGGAAACAAAGCAGATAATGTAACCTATCAGGTTACTTATAAAATCACTGCCAAAGAACAGTTAGATAAAAGCTTGGCCTACATCGTTAACACCGTAAAGAATCCGTCATTTGGAACAGGCAGCGGAGAATGGTCGATTCTTTCTCTAGCACGTGCGAACTACAAAGTACCTAACGGTTATTACAATCTCTATTACAACAATGTAGTTACGAAAATAAGTTCGATGATCAAAGAGGATGGAAAACTCGACGCTAACAAAAGCACAGAGAATTCCAGAGCGATTCTAGGCCTTACCTCTATCGGAAAAGATATCACGAATGTTGCAGGTCATGACCTAAGAAATGCACTCGCTGATTATCAATATATTCAGAAGCAAGGGAACAACGGTCCCATATTTGCTCTGATTGCACTAGATAGTTATAACTACGAAATTCCAGTATTATTCCCTGATCCTGATGAGAAGGGAGTAATCTATCAAAGCACAAGAGAAAACCTGGTTCAGTACATCTTGGATAGAGAAGTTAAAAAAGGTGCAGCAGATGCTGGAGGCTGGGCATTAGGTGTAACCAAAGCCGACGTCGATATGACCGGGATGGCGATGCAAGCACTTGCACCTTATTACGCAAAGGATCCTAATGTAAAAGCTGCCGTGGATCGAGCGATCGCATGGTTATCGAGTGTACAAAATGATCAAGGCGGATTCACAAGCTGGGGAAGCACAAGCAGTGAGAGCATCGCACAGGTTGTTGTTGCTTTAACTGGCGTAGGCGTAGATCCGCACAGTGACCCTAGGTTTATTAAAGAAGGAAATTCACTTATAGATGCTTTACTTAGCTTCTCTGGGCCGGATGGTGGATTCAAGCATATTCTCACCGGTAAAGTAGACGCTATGGCTACGGATCAAGGTACATATGCACTCGTATCCTATGATCGTCTGATTAATAATAGCAAACGTCTCTATGACATGACTGATGTTCAATTAGAACAGCCTACTACCGTTGTAGCAAAACAACAATTAAATAAAAACCTTGCCTATATCCTAAACACTGTAAAGAATCCGTCATTTGGAACAGGTAGCGGGGAATGGTCAATTCTTTCTCTGGCACGGGCCAATTACGAGGTTCCAAGTGGCTATTACAATCTTTATTATAACAATGTAGCTACTGAAGTAGCTAAGCTAATGAAGGATGGAAAACTCGACGCATCGAAAAGTACTGAGCATTCCAGAGCGATTCTAGGACTTACCTCGATCGGAAAAGATATCACGAATGTTGCAGGCTATGATCTAAGAAATGCACTTGCAGATTTTCAATATGTTCAGAAGCAGGGGCTTAATGGTCCTATATTTGCACTGATTGCCTTAGATAGTCATAACTATGATATTCCTGTAGTAGAAGGCGTTACAGATCAAACCACAAGAGAGAAACTGGTTCAGTATATTTTAGAAAAAGAAGCACCAACTGGTGGATGGGCGTTATTTGGTACTAAAGCCGACACCGATATCACCGGAATGACGATGCAAGCACTTGCACCTTACTATGCAAAGGATCCTAATGTAAAAGCTGCTGTGGATCGGGCGGTTGCATGGTTATCGAGTACGCAAAATGATCAAGGTGGATTTACAAGCTGGGGAAGCACAAGCAGTGAGAGCATCGCACAGGTCATTGTTGCTTTAACTGGTGTAGGCGTAGATCCGCACAGTGACCCAAGGTTTGTTAAAAAAGGAAATTCGCTTATAGATGCACTGCTTACCTTTGCTGATCCGGATGGTGGATTTAAGCATATTCTCACTGGTAGAGTAGATGGTATGGCTACGGACCAAGGTACGTATGCACTTGTGTCTTATGACCGTCTGATCAATCATAGTAACCGTCTTTTTGATATGACTGATGTGGTAATTGAACAACCACCTGTACAACCAGAGGGTCCAAAAGAATTCCCGTTACCTTCTGGTGATAAGCCGGAAGTTAAAATCAATGATGATGCTCATGATTATATCGTTCCGATCAGCGCCGGAGACAGCAACAAGGAAATAACGGTAGTTATTCCTAAAGACCAACAATCGAAGGTTAGTGTTAGTTTACCTATTAACAGCGACCTTCCTCAGATTGAGGCTGCCAAAGGTGACGTATCCGTAGTCATTCCTAAGGGTGCAAAAGTTACAAGCGGAGATGCCTCTGCGATTGAACTGATGTCACCTTTAACAGGCACAGAAGCTGCACTAAAAGATAGTCTGAATCAGATTATTTCCCAGGATAAGAAGCTGGAGAGCATTATTCATGCTTTTTCCATGGGTGGCAGTGCAAGAGTAGAATTCAGTCAATTTATTACGTTAACCTTTAAGGACCTTAAAGGAAAAGATGCAGCTTATATTCAAAATGGTACACCTCATGCGATTCAAAAATTTGCAAGCGATGACTTAGGCTTTGCAAGCGGTAAGTCTGAGTATGCCTATGATAGTGGAAATGATTTAATCGTAAAAACTAATCATTTCACTGATTACATTGCGTATTCCTCCAGTGCAGTACAAACGCCTGGTGGTGACGGTAATGGTGGCAATGACGGTGGAGGAACCACTCCATCGAAGACATACGTAACCCTATCCGTGGATAAGCTTACGATTAAGAAGGGATATGTTGTTCCATCTGTACAGGTAGAGCTACAATCTGGTGACACAGTATGGTCTGTACTAGAGAGAGTGCTAGATAGCCGCGATATCGACTATAGATATTCTTGGAACAGTACATTTGGAAGTGTGTATGTTGAATCCATAGCTGGCGATGGAGAATTTGACCATGGTAGCGGTAGTGGATGGATGTATAATGTGAATGGAAATTATCCTAATTATGGTGCATCTTCATATAACCTAAGCGCTGGGGATAGAATTCAGTGGCGTTATACTACGAATTTGGGTGCGGATCTAAATGCACCGATGCCAACCCCATCTGCGACACCAAAACCAACGCCTAAACCTAGCGGTACTCCTGCTCCTGGTGATGTAACTAATCCAAGTGTTCCGAATGTGAGTCCATCTCCAACAGCGACTCCTAATGGCATTGAGCAACTGTATAAAGACGCTGATAAGATCTCATCATGGGCGTTCTCAGCGATTGAAACAGCTACAGTAAAAGGGTACATCCAAGGTAATAATGGTCAAGTGAATCCGAAAGATCATATTACAAGAGCAGAGTTTACTAAGATCCTAGTTTCTGCATTAGAACTTGATATTAAGAGTGACAAAGGCATTACCTATAAGGATGTCGCTCTGGGTGATTGGTTCTATCCTTATGTGAATGCTGCGCATAAAGCAGGGTTAATTACAGGCTTTAATAATGAATTTAAGCCAAATGACAAGATTACTCGCGAGCAAATGGCAGCCATTATTGTCAGAGCATTATCAATCCCGGCTACGAAGCCAGGTACAGCTATTAAAGATATCAATACCGCGTCCGCATGGGCTAAAGCAGATGTGGAAACCATTGTTGCCACCGGACTTATGTTAGGTGATAATAATCAGTTTAAGCCTAAAGAGCTTGTAACGAGAGAAATGGCAGCTGTTGTTGCTACTAGAACCCATGATTATAAGAGTGGCGACAAAGCGGTTAGTCCATATATTCAGAACACAGCAGCCTTTTTGCAAAAAACAGTAACAAACCCGGTCATCGCCTCGGTTGGCGGGGATTGGACAGTGTTCGGGCTGGCACGTTCTGGTGTGAAGGTTCCAGATAGTTATTACGCTAAGTACTATGCGAATGTAGAAGCAACCCTTAAAGAAAAAGCTGGGAAGCTGCATAGCGTAAAATATACGGAATATGATAGAGTTATTTTGGCATTAACTTCAATCGGCAAAAATATTGATAAAGTGGCGGGTTATAACCTACTGGAACCGCTCGCGGATTTTGATACTGTAATCAAGCAAGGTATTAATGGACCTGTGTTTGCGCTGATCGCACTGGATAGTAATCATTACGACATTCCAGTAGTTAAAGATGTAAAGACGCAAACAACAAGAGAGCTGCTCATTGATTACATTTTAGGCAGAGAGATCAGCGGCGGGGGATGGGCATTAGGCAGTAATGCTACTGAGGCTGATCCGGATATCACTGGGATGGTTATTCAAGGCTTAACCCCTTATTACAAAACGAATGCCAAAGTAACGGCTGCTGTAGATCGTGGAATAACTTGGTTATCCAAAACACAAACAGCAGACGGCGGCTTTGCAAGCTGGGAGTCTACGAACTCCGAGAGCATTGCTCAGGTGATTGTAGCTTTAACTGGACTTGGTATAGATCCGCATAAGGATTCCAGATTCATTAAAAATGGACATTCAGCGGTAGATGCGTTGCTTGGCTTTGCTGCAGCTGAAGGTGGTTTTTATCACGTGAAGCAGGGTGGAGTAGGCAACGGAGGCGCGAAACCAGGAGAAGTAGATCTTATGGCTACGGATCAAGCGATGTATGCACTGGTTGCTTATGATCGGTTCGTTAAGGGTCAGACGAGTCTTTATGACATGACAGACGTTAAATAGAACTATATTTAGAAGAGATAAGCAAGGGTAGCGTGTATACCCTTGCTTATTATTTAAGGTGGGGAACTTAAGAAATGAACAAGAAAAAATGGCTAACAGCGATACTAATTAATGGTGTGTTGGCGATTGCCTTCTTTTGGGGCGGGAATTATCAGAAGAGCCCGAACAAGGTTGCGAGTAACATTGCAGAGTCTCAGGTTGTAGAATCAGACAACACGGCTTCGAATCAGAATGTTGATGTAGAGCCTTCAGCCTCAAGTGATGCCGAGACAACGGAGATAGCACCTACAGCTACGCCTGGCGAAACAGCTAAGCCCGTTGAAACGGTAAAACCAACTGAAGAGGTAACGCCGACCGAAACTGCGGTAACAGATGTTGAAAAGCCGACCGCAACACCTAAATCGGATATACAGGCACAACCTACCGCAACACCGAAAGCGGCTAAAACGTCCGTGCCGGAAACGAAAGCGACGGCAAAACCAGTAACCAAACCAGATTCAAAAGTAGCGACAACAGAAACCAAGCAGGAACCGAAAAAGGATAAATTCCTTACCGATCCAGTGCCGAGCGGGAAACCTAAGCCCGTGGAATGGCAAGATGCAACAGTGGATAAGAAGAAGCAATTAACGGCTACATTGTCCGTCTCGGCGGCAACGATTTTAGATAATATGGATATTTTTAATAAGGATAAGCTTGAAGTATTGCCGGCAGATGGTATCATTTATAAAGCGCAGAAGGTAACCTTTTATGAAGGTGAGTCTGTGTTTGATGTTTTGTTAAGAGAGATGAAGAAGAATAAAATCCATATGGAATTCAGCATGACGCCGATCTATAACAGTAATTATATTGAAGGTATAAATAACCTGTATGAATTTGATGCTGGAGAGCTTAGTGGATGGATGTACAAAGTTAATGGCTGGTTCCCTAACTACGGCAGCAGTCGTTATGTTCTTAGTGATGGCGATGTCGTTGAATGGGTATACACTTGTGATTTAGGTCGAGATGTAGGTGGTTATGTAGCCACAGGAGGAGCACAGAAATAATGAAGGATAGCTTTTCTACCTTTCATCCGTTTGTGAATTTTCTATATTTTGTTGTGGTATTGCTGTTTAGCATGGTGTTCATGCATCCCATATTTCAGGTGATTGCCCTTATCAGTGCAGTGGTCTACTCCTTTATGTTAAAAGGAAAGAAAGCCGTTCGATTTAATCTGCTGTACATGGTTCCTTTTCTACTATTTATGGCGATTATGAACCCTGTTTTTAATCATCAAGGGGTAACGATCCTGTTCTATTTGAACAATGGAAATCCCATTACGAAGGAATCCATTCTTTATGGTGTAGCAGCGGCGTGCATGTTTGTGACGGTAATCATCTGGTTCTCCTGTTATAACGTCGTGATGACCTCGGATAAGTTTATTTATATATTCGGAAAAATACTGCCGGCACTGTCGTTGATTTTTTCGATGGTGCTTCGTTTTGTTCCTAGATATTTAGCGCAAATCAAGGTGATTTCGAATGCCCAAAAATGCATAGGCCGGGATGTCACACAGGGAAATCTCCTCGCTCGAGCACGCAATGGGATTACGATCCTATCGATAATGACCACCTGGGCTCTGGAAAATGCGATTGAGACGGCGGATTCTATGAAGTCAAGAGGATATGGATTGCCTGGACGTACAAGCTTTTCGATCTTCCGTCTAGATGCCCGGGACAAAGTAGCCCTCTTGATCATGACAGGCTTAATTGCGATGGTAGCCATCGGCGCAGCGATGGGTGAGAACACGATGAGATATTATCCGTCGATTAAAGCGAGCGCAATTACACCTTTTAGTATCCTTGTATATATCGCTTATTTTGCGCTATGTATGATCCCTGTGCTCATCAATATGGTGGAGGCAATGAAATGGAAATCTATCGAATCGAAGAACTAAGCTTTGCTTTTCCTGAACAAGAGCAGATGGCTCTTTCGAATATCAATCTTACGATTGCAAGCGGAGAC
This sequence comes from Paenibacillus sp. RS8, assembly GCF_041956825.1. Classification (NCBI taxonomy): domain Bacteria; kingdom Bacillati; phylum Bacillota; class Bacilli; order Caryophanales; family Paenibacillaceae; genus Paenibacillus; species Paenibacillus sp. RS8. The sequence continues at coordinate 2,475,827 of NZ_CP168131.1, forward strand.
TTTATTACTGTGTGTGGAAAGTCAGGCTGCGGCAAAAGTACCTTACTAAGACAACTGAAAACAATCCTAACCCCACATGGCAAACGCCAAGGGGCGATTTATTATAAGGGTCAACCTGTAGAGGAGATCGATCATCGGACACAGGCAGCAGAAATCGGTTATGTACTCCAAAGTCCGGACAATCAAATTGTGACGGATAAGGTGTGGCATGAGCTGGCTTTTGGTCTTGAAAGCTTAGGTTATGACAATTCTACGATTCGTTTACGCGTGGCTGAGATGGCGAGCTTTTTCGGAATTCAGACCTGGTTCCATAAAAGTGTGACTGAGCTATCAGGTGGCCAGAAGCAGTTACTCAATTTAGCGGCGATTATGGCTATGCATCCCTCGGTTCTAATCCTTGATGAGCCTACCTCTCAGCTAGATCCTATCGCGGCTTCCGATTTTTTGGAGACGGTCAAGAAGATAAATCGCGAGCTTGGCACAACCGTTATCATGACCGAGCATCGTCTGGAGGATGTTCTTCCGCTCACAGATCGGCTGATTGTGCTGAATGAGGGCGTTGTAATTGCTGATGATACCCCGCAAAGGGTGGGCGAGGCCTTAAGTAAGCTGAATCATCCGATGTTCCTGTCCATGCCCTCACCGATGCAGATATACGCAGGCGTAGAAAATGGCTTAGCATGGCCTGTTACTGTGAAGGAAGGTCGCCAATGGCTGGATGCTTTTCTGAAGGATAAGACACCTGCACTGATGACAGAATCTCAGCCAAGCATGAAAGCGGACGGCCCTGTTGTCATAAAGTTCAAAGATGTATGGTTTAAATATGATAAACACGGACCCGATATCATAAAAGATTTGTCTTTTGAAGTGAAGCAGGGGCAATTCTACTCTATTGTTGGTGGAAATGGAACGGGGAAGACGTCGACGCTGTCGCTGATGAGTGGCATTCTTCAGCCGTACAGAGGGAAGGTTCTAATCGGTGGGAAGAATCCAGCGAAGATGAACGCCAAGGAACTGTTTACTAACAATCTGGGTATTCTCCCGCAAAATCCACAAACCTTATTTGTGAAAAAAACAGTCGAGCTAGATCTATTCGAAATGTTATCCCAGCTTCCTTTAACGAATGAAGAAAAGGTGGCTAAAGTCGAGGCTGTGGTTAAGTTCGCAGAACTGGAACATCTTCTTTCGATGCATCCGTATGACCTTAGTGGTGGAGAACAGCAGCGTGCGGCATTAGCGAAGGTGCTTTTGTTAGAACCAAAGATTCTGCTGCTGGATGAACCGACGAAGGGACTGGATGGGCCTTTTAAAGAGAAATTAGCTTTATTCTTACAGAAGCTTAATGCTGAAGGTGTTACCATCGTAATGGTTTCGCATGACGTTGAATTTTGTGCCAAATATGCGGAAGTTTGCGCCATGTTTTTTGATGGAAGTATCATTACTACGAATGAAGCGCAGAAGTTTTTTGCGGGAAACAGCTTCTATACGACTGCCGCTAACCGTATGGCGCGTCATGTATGGAGCGAGGGAGTAACGATAGAGGGTGTGATTGATTTATGTCAACGAAGCAGGTGATGAGTCGTCGTTTGAGTCGTCGAACTTTATTAGCGGGACTGCTAATCTTTGTAGTTATTCCAGCTACAATTTTGTTAGGCATTTTCGTCCTAGATGATCGCAAATATTACTTTATTAGTCTATTGATCGTCCTCTATACAATGATTCCGTTTGCGATGGTGTTCGAGAATCGGAAACCGCAGGCGAGGGAATTGATCGTCATAGCAGTGTTAGCAGCCATTGCCGTTGCTGGACGCGCAGCCTTTTTCATGTTGCCACAGTTTAAGCCGGTGGTTGCTATTGTGATCATTGCAGGTGTGAGTTTAGGGGCTGAAGCAGGATTTCTGGTGGGCGCTGTTGCGGGCTTCGTCTCCAATTTCTTTTTTGGGCAGGGACCTTGGACGCCTTGGCAAATGTTTTGTTTTGGCATCATTGGCTTCCTGGCGGGCATTTTCTTCAAGAAAGGTCTGCTTAAAAAGACTAAGCTGTCTCTCTGTATATTCGGAGGGCTAGCGACGTTCTTGGTATATGGAGGCATTATCAATATAGGCTCGCTGATGATGTTCACTTCAGAGTTCTCATGGTCGGCTTTGATGACGACTTATATTTCCGCCTTTTGGTTTGATATGGTGCATGCCATCTCGACGGTGGTGTTTTTGTTTTTTATTGCTAACCCTATGATTGAAAAGTTGGATCGGATAAAAACGAAGTATGGGTTGATTGAGCCTTAGGGTGTTTGTGCGGGGTGTTGTGCGCATTGCGCTGGCGGACGCTCCGCTTTTCCACAATCAGTCCGTTCTCTCCGCTGCCATCAGCGCGAAACCCAAAACACAAACAACCTAAAGGGCTTAATGAACCCACCTTCGGTTTTTAGCCGAAGGTGGGGAGGTAGTGACTAGTGGCTGTGATACTAGCAACTGAGAAACATAATGGGAAGAGAATATACCCAGTGGCGATGCTCCTAGATCTAACCTAACAAAAACAGGCGATGCTCCAGTAACCGGAGTATCGCCTGTTTTTTGCTTCTTAGACAAATGTAGCCTAACGATAATTGACGTCCCCACTTCAACGGAATCGTCTAGCGCTATGCTTCCCTGATGAAGAAAGACATTCTTCCCTACCATTACTCCCTCCTCCATCGCAACGGACAATTGGCCGTGGCACACATAAAACAGCTCGAAATCATACAGCTTCCTTCCCGGGAACAAGCGGAGCGCGACCATCTGGAACTGCGCGTAATGAATGGAGGGAGTCCACTCATGGAAGGGGAATCGCTTGCGGACCGGATGTTGGAGCGGGGGCATGGTGGGACAGCACCTATATAGAATTAGATAAAATAACGGAATCGTGCAAAAAGTAACTTTCATAGCTAAATAAAAATCTCCATCATTCTTATATAATAAAGGTAATAATAAGACAAAAGTTGTTCTATTGTAATCCGGAATAGTACAAATGAAAGAAAAGGATATTCATGAAGAAAGGGATTAACATCTGTTTATCCCGCCTAATGGCACCCTTGAATTTATCCCTTAGCTGGCGGATACATTGTCCGTAAGTCCAAGCCGAGGCGGAATCCGCAGCCTAACAAGGAAGCTTGGATCAACATAAAATAACCTCTATGAGTGAGAAGAATAGGATGGATGCATCGTGAAAAGGTATGGGGCAGTCGTGATAGGCTGTGGTTATATGGGCTCACTTCACTTGGATGCCATATCAAAGCAGGAGAGGGTCCGGTTGATTGGTGTCGTAGATTGGAACCAGGGCAGGGCCTCCCAAGTGGCAAGCCAATACGGAGCCGAGTGTTGGAGTACAGATTACCGGGCCTTGATAGAGCGAGAGGATGTGGATATGGTCATTATCGCCACGTACCCGTCCTCCCATCTGGAGATTGCAAAAGCATGCCTCGCGGCAGGAAAGCATATCCTATGCGAAAAGCCGATGGCGGGCAATGCACGGGAAACGCAGGAATTCATGAAGCTGGCCCGTGGAGCCAAGACCAAGGTGCTGATCGGTCACATCCTTCGTCACAACACCACTTACCAGGCAGTTATGAAGATGATCCGGGAGGGTGCTATCGGCTTCCCCCTGGTTATTCGGTTAACCCAATTGAAGCCCTCCAAGAATTGGGATTCCCATCTGTCCCTGCTCCGGGACGTCTCACCGATTGTGGATTGCGGCGTCCATTATATCGATGTGATGCGTTGGGCCACAGGGGCGGACGTGGTAAGCGTCAATGGGATCGGGCAGCGTCTCTATGAAGAAGTCCCGCCGTACACTTACAATTACGGACTCATGACCCTCCGTCTATCGGATGGCTCCATCGGCTACTTCGAGACAGGGTGGGGCAAGGGGATGCCGACTGACAACCGGAAGGAATTCATCGGACCGGCTGGCCGGATCCGTATCATCTACAAGAATGATCGACCGCGAGAGGAGCAGCATCTGGGAAATCTGGTCGAGGTCGAAGACAACCGGAAAGGAACGGTCCAGAAGATCAATATGGACTTCTCCGTGAAGCCTACGGGTGCCCAACTGGACTATTTCCTATCTATGCTGGAGAACAACTTGCCCGCTATACCGGCAATGGAGGATGCCTACCGGGCAATGGAGATCGCTCTCCTGGCCGACCAGGCAATCCATGAAGGAATTACGTTACCTTGCGCGAAATAAGGGTGGAAGGGAGGAGGCGCCCGCCCGAGAGGGATATAGAGCGGGTGGTCTCCTTCATCCGCATTACAGGTAACGCAGAAGGCTGTGCGAAATCTCGGGGATCGAGACTGCGTATTGAAAAACCGGATAAACGCGGGTCTTAATAAACAAGTTAATTAATGGGGTTGTTTTGCTGCATTAGCCCCAGTAGGACTCCGAACGGAAGGGAATGAACCATGGAAAGAAAATTGGAAACCTTAGTAATTTCTCACCTGACAAATCAGACGGATGTTTCACATACAGAAGAAGTCCAGATCATCAAGCAGTATCAATGGCTTAAAGAGTATAGTCCTGTCGTTACAGCGAGATTAAATTACAGTCAGGAGGATCTAAAGCTTCAGTTTAAGGTTTACGAAAAGAATCCAATACGAACATATAGAAACATGAATGATCCCGTGTATAAGGATAGCTGCATCGAGTTCTTTTTTCAGCCTAATCCGGATTCGGACCAGCGCTATATGAATTTCGAATTTAATGCGAATGGCACAATTCTCTTGCAGATAGGAGCGGATCGGTATGATCGCTTCCCAATCACTATCAATCCGGCGCTTTTCCGCATCCTATCCACCACAGATCAAATTAATGCTAAAGGGGAAGCGTATTGGGAATTAAGCTTTTCGATCCCATGGGCTTGGGTACAATCTTATTTTCCGGATTTTCGGGCAGTGCCGGGAAAAAAGATAAGAGGAAACTTTTACAAGTGCGGCGACGATACGACCTATCCGCACTTTGGAACATGGAGCAGAGTTCATTCGAACAAACCAGAATTTCATAGCAGCAGTGATTTTGGGATTCTGTACCTAGAGTAACAACATAGAGTTAATGAATAACTTCCGAATCCGCATATGCGGGGTTGGAGGTTTTTTATCTTTTTTAGGGAAATTAGTTTTGTTCTAAGACAAGGGTAGCCTAACGATAATTGTCGTTCCCTCTCCAACCGCACCGTCCAACGCTATGCTTCCCTGATGCAGAGAGACAATTTTTTTAACGATCGCAAGTCCGAGACCATTGCCGTTGTTGTTTCCGTGCCGCGACTTGTCTATTTTATAAAACCTTTGGAATACGGCGTTGAACTCTTCCGGGGAGATCCCGATTCCATTATCGCTGATAGTGACGGATACTTCTGCTGCATTACGATCTATACTGATGCGGATTTTCCCGCCTTCCGGTGTGAACTTGATGCTGTTGCTGAGTAAATTCATCCATACTTGCTTCAGTTGATCTTCATCGCCCATAATTTTGACAGCTTCCGGTAGTTCTAAATCAATAACAATGCCTTTGGCTGACCATTGCGGCTCACAGGTTACAATGATTGTTCTAATCTGCTCATCAAGATTGAAGGGACTTGCGTTGAAGGGATGATGTTCAGAATCCAGAGATGCGAGCTTCAGTAGATTATCACTTAGCCTCGACAGTCGTTCACTCTCCGCAATGATGATATCAAGATATTCACTGCGTTCCTCTTCCACGATCAAATCATGGTTTTGCAACGCTTTGGCAAAACCAGAAATAGACGTAAGCGGTGTCTGGATTTCATGAGAAACGTTGGATACGAAATCCTGCCGCATCTGTTCCAACTGTTTAAGTTCCCCTGTCATCTCCACATAACTTTGTGTTAATTCCCCGATTTCGTCTATTCGGTTCACTTTAAGCTCCACCTCGAAATCACCCTTGGCCAGCCTTTTTGTCGCATTCGTAAGTGCTTTGATCGGCTCTACCAAATATCTAGCGGCAATAAGAATGCACACACTACCCAGTAAGAGCACGAGTAATAGCACAAAGAGCACCATCCGATTGACGATATTTTCGTTCTCGGCAGAATACTGCAAGAACATCGCACGCCACTCTCCGTCCAACATAAAGGGTATACCGATAAAGATATCCTTATCTTTCGCAGAAGAGCGGTAGAGCTTTCCTTGCAGCACTTGTTTGACAGCTTCGGGGGGGACAGTGACAGCCGGACTACCCTTGAGCCCATAAAAGGTATGTTCTCCGGCAAGATTGTACAGGTGGATAGGGTGTGCGGATACCTTAACCATACTATTCAGGAACTCATCCGTATCCATAGGTTTGGCGTCATCATAGCGGTGAATGATTTCTTTTCCCACTACGATCATTTCATTCTGCCCCTCGTAACTTATTTGTTTCTGAAAGACATACAATCCAATGAAAAAGGAACAGATTAGACTAAAGATAATGATGCCTAGAAACGTGAGAATGACACGTACATACAGAGTCTTGATCATGGCGTAGGAATCAGCCTGTATCCCAGGCCGCGGGCCGTTTCGATTTGAAATTGCTCGTCGTTGCCGCTGAATTTCTCCCTCAACCGACTTATATGCACATCTACAGTCCGTCCGTCTCCTTCATAATTCAATCCCCAGATTTGAAGAATCAACTGTTCTCTTGTAAAGATTTGCCCGGGGTGACTGGCCAACAGAAACAGAAGCTCAAATTCCTTCAAAGGAATCGTGACCGGTTCTTCACCGCGCGTGACCTGGAAAGTACGGCGGTTGAGCAGCACATTACCTAATTGCACAGACTGTGAAGAAACGACCAGCGAGCGTTTAAGCAAAGCTTTTACTCGCATCACGAGTTCAAGCGGATCGAACGGTTTGGTTAGATAGTCATCTGTACCCAGTTGAAAGCCTTTCACTTTGTGTGCAGATTCCGCTTTAGCCGTCACCATGAGGAGGGGGATGTTGGCATCAGACCGCCTGATTTCTCTGCAGAGATCCCAACCATCCAATCCTGGCATCATAATATCTAGAATGACGAGATCAACTCGCGAGTTCTCTATTATGGACAAGGCTTTTGTACCATCCCTGGCTTCTTTAAGTTCAAAACCTTCTTTTCGCAAAAATAAAGACATTAGCTTTCGGATGTTATCATCATCATCAGCGATAAGTATAGTAGCCACGATTTTCCTCCTCTATTAAGCTTTCATTATATCTGATTTGTTCTTGGGAGTAATGGCGTTATCCGAACTGCCAACCCAACAGGTTCCAATAGTAGAAGAACAGAGTCATCGCCACAGCCGAAAGCGCCACTAACGTATAATGCACACGCTTGAAAGCTGTCCAGTATTTATTCTTCCAAACCAATATAGCCGAGATTAGCAAAGCTAAAGTCAGACCAACCAAAATGATTGGCATAACTAAACTGAGAGAAAGCGAAAGCCTGATTCCGCTGAACTTCTGCATTATGTCCATGGACATAACCACCATAAATAACGTGACGAAAGATAGCAGCGCCCAACCAGCAGTTCCCGCAGACAGTCGGATGGCCCATTTTTCCGGAGGCGTCATCGCCTTAATCTTGCGTCTGGAGAAGAATAGTCCGAGCAATGAAGTGATGAGAATCAACCCCGAGAACCCTAGTACGATAAGCCAAAATTTATTCTGATCCAACAGTGGCGTACGCTCCAGCGGCATATCCGGGATCATCCCTAAGATCATATGTGTAACTTTACCGGACTCATTCGTGCGGAAGGCAATTTGTTCGGTGCCTCCCTCGAGTTGGAACAGATTCGGGCCGACTTCACTATACAATTGTTGCTCACTGCCACTTCCCAAGGATAGCTTATTATCCTCAACCGAGACGTTCAGCTGGGCAAGAAAGTTGAAAAACTTATCAATATCACTGATGTTTCGGCGTGTGAATTGATAGGCTCCTGCATATTTCTGAATAGATTCATCAGAAGCAATGAATTCAGGCTGCGTTGCATCAGGAGAAGGGTAGTAGCGGTTGAAAAAGGCTTGGATGAGACCTGCTGCCGAATCACTTCCCTCACCGCCGTTGTAGGATACAAAGATGCCTACATCCTTGGCAGGCACAAGATACAATTCTGTATTGAACATGGGGTCGGAACCACCATGAGTGATCAGTGTGAGATCATTGATTCGTTTCTCTGCGAACCCAAGATCCACTCCCGGCAGACGTTTATCGAATTGAAACGCCGTTGAATGCATTAGTTCTGCCGTCTCGGGTCTCAGAATCTGTTGGCTACCATATTTCCCATGCTGTAGATGTGCAATCATGAAGTGCGCCATATCTACTGCAGATACGGTACCAGAGCCGGCAGGACGAAAACCACCCTCAAATGTAGGTGTGCCAGGTACAAAGCTGCCGTTTTCGCTGTTATACCCTACAACTTTGTAGGGGATGAAGGAATCCGGTAAAGGCTCTACAACAGTCGAATATTTCATGTCGAGCGGATCGAAAATATATTTCTTTATATAATCATTGTAAGGAACACCGCTAACTTCCTCTACAATTAGACCTGCGAGTGTAGCACCGTAGTTTGAATAAGAACTTATCTGTCCGGGTGGTCTTACCCGTGCCAACATATGCTTATTGAGAGTTTCCGAGATTGACCCCGGCAATTTTGCAGGGTCTGTAGTGATTTGATAACCAACGCCACCCTCTTCGAACCCTGCTGTATGTGTCATCAAATGGCGCATCGTGATCGGTTCAGGATAAGTAGCAGGGATCTTTACTGATTTCAGGTAGGTATTAATATCCGTGTCCAGATCAATCTTACCTTGTTCGACCAACTGCATCACTGCTGTCCAGGTGAATAACTTAGTCGTTGAAGCAATTCGAAACATGCTGGTTGTCGGGTCAACTGATTCAGCTTTTTCCAGATTGGAACTGCCATAACCTTTGGCCAAAATAATTCTGTCGTCCTTTACGATGGAGATGACCGCTCCCGGAATTTGTAGCCGATTCATATCTTCTTCCATGATCCCATCTACGAAGGCAGTTAGACCTGCGGTATCATCGAGATTGGCAGGTGCTTCAGTCTGAGTTATGGGTAGCGCGGTTTGATCCGTCCGGGTCTCGGCCGATGCTTGTTTCCCGAAAAACACTAGGTTCGTACCTAATCCGGCGCTAATTACAACCAATAGGGTGAGACCAGCGATTAGTCTTTTTTTCATAGATGTTAACATTATTATCCTCCGTATTATCATTTATCGGGATTGGATGATCATCCACCTAACGCTTATAAACATTATCAGAGTAGTGTGAATGGAACGTTAACAAGACTATTTTCATCAGAAGGAAATAAAGACAATTAGGTTACTGAGAATAATACATAGAGAGTTAACGAAAATGAAAGATCTAGGAATGGAAGGATTTAAAGAAAGATGGGATTCAGATTTTCCGATAAACGCCTAAAATGGGCTATCTGAAACTATTCATAAATCAAAGTAAACAGCGGTAGTCAAGGACGTGATTTCATTGTCCTTAGCTATCGCTGTTACTATTAGTGTCAGTCTGCTCTTCTACACTTTCCCGTTTATCGATTAGCGGTAACGCTGTGCGTGGCATTCCCCACATTATTTCGCCGATGGGTGACCTCAAGGGCGGAGAGGTCGCCATCCAGCGCTTTGAGTCCGGGGAGTAACAAGGCTGCGCTAGCACATAACATTGGAAGCAGTCCAGCGATTAGGAACAATACAGGCACACCGTAGTGCTCAGCAATTGCGCCGCCTGCAAAAGCGCCAAAAGGCTGTAAGCTGCCACCGATCAAAAAGCGAATAGAATTGACTCTTCCTTGCAGATTACTTGGAACTAGGCGTCCGTGTAATGAAGAACTTAAGGAGCCGAAGAAGGGGCTTAAGGTTCCGGTTGCAAAGACGGCAGCGAGAGCAAAAGGAAAACTAGGAACTAACCCCCATAGCGAAGTCACTAAACCTATGGTCCCCAGACTGCCGAGCATGACAAGCCGCCTTTTTTTAATTTCCCCTATCATGGAAATCACACTTAGCCCGACCAATGTTCCAAGAGCGAAAACTGTACTTAGAGTACCCATCGTCGCCGCATCGCGGTGGAGCACTTCGCGTACAAAAGGGACCATCATCGTCCAGACGGCAATTGAGCTTAAATTACTGATGGAGGCCATGACCATAATCATTAGCATTGCAGGGAATTGTTTATAGAAGGTAAAGCCCTCGGCTATTTCACGAACGTAAACGGAGAGGGAGAAACGGCCTTGGGTTGGAGAGGCTTTCGGCAGCTTTTGCAAGCTGAGTAGGGTAGTGATGGCGGCTAAGTAACATAACATGTTGATGCCAAGAGCTGGCAGCGCTCCACTGGCAGCGGTTAACGCACCGGCTAAGGCAGGTCCCAGCAGGGCTGCTGCGCTTTTGCTCCCATCAATGATAGCAAAAGCCCGCACCAGCTTCCGGCTGTCGGCAACGCCAGGAATAACAGCCATCGCTGTTGGCATGAACAGTGCAGCACAGGCGCCGCTGAGGCTCGCGGCAACAAAGAGATGCCATAGCTGCAGTTGGCCAGTCAAGCCCATGCCGAGTGGCAGTGCTATGGCTAGCAATCGAATGGCTGCCAAGCAGGCCATAAAACGGACCCGGTGCAATCGGTCGGACAGCGGTGAGCCGAGCAGGCGTAGCAGCAGTTCAGGTATGCCGGAGCTGAGCGCGAGGACTCCCATCGCTAGCTTAGATCCCGTCAGCTCATAGACGAGCCATTCCATAGCCAGTAAGCCGAAAGCATCTCCAAAAGCGCTTAAAGTAATGGTCGAGAGTAGACCATAATAGCTGCGTTTTATCATAGCTAGGTAGCTCCTTTTTTTATGCTTAACTCTCCAGATACGTCCCGATTTGCTGGGGCAGCCCATTTAAGGCTTCTAAACGCAGGCTGTACGAAGTGCTTTTAACATTGGTATGGACAATGACCAGTCCGGCTGCGCGCAGCGCAATAAGATGGTAGTGGATTGTACTTTTGGAAAGTCCCACCTCACGCACGATTTCCGTGAAATTCAGTTGTTTGCCTGTGAGTAAACGAAGGATATACAGCCGCGTCTCATCCGACAGCGCTCGGGTAAGGCGGAGTAGTGCTGGAGCAGGCCGTCCAGCTTCCGGAGGGAGAACATCACAAGAGTAGCTAGTGAATACGAATTCATCATACATAGAGGTAGTAACCAATGGACGAGCATGATATTGCGGAATAATAATGACCTGCTTCAGATGCTCAGTTGGATAGAGGCGCATTCCTTCGGTTGCTGCTTCAAAGACGTCCATGTCATTGTTACCGTTCAACGTCGCTCTTCTTGATTCGGCTTCCTGTTCAAGTCCCTTGATGATATTAGGGTCAATTCCACTGAAGTATCCCGCATTCCATTCGCGCAAGATGTCAGAGGCAGTGTCTCTGAGTTCCGCAAGGTTAGAGGGAACCGATTGACCGAAACGTCCGGAGATTTCATACAGTTCGCCCGAAGATAAGCCGTCGAACCAAACCAAAAAGCCTTCTACCGAACGCTCCCCCGGACAAGACCAAATATAGGGAGCCAAACTGAAATCATCAAGTTTCTTAACGACCTCTTGCATTTTACGAAGCAGCATTGGCGCGAATCTTGCTTGAACATCGCGTACCCAGAGCTTGCCGGAATCCATAGCAGTATGGTTTTGCTTGCTTAGAAAAGCGGTCATACTACTAACACATTCATACATGGGTGCAAAATCGACTTCTACTTTATATTCCATGACTTGCTCCATTCCTTCAGTGAGTTACTGAATCAGAATTAGTTCTATAAATATAGAACTATTAATTGGTTTCATTGTAAACGAACTAATCATTCTTTTCAATAGCCATTAGACTGAAAAATAAGAGAATTTTTTATTATGAAAAAAACAGTTCCACTGGGCACGTTTTGTGCACTAGGAACTGCTTATTAATGTATACACAATTTATTTGCTTTTAAGGAGTTCACATTCTATCTACAGGTTCATAATGAAGAGACTAGGTTAAGAAGTAAGCCAGGTGAGGAAACCGATAATAAACCAAATGAAGAGTTAGTCCAACGAATCAATGAAATATAATCAATTGATTATATAAGCGTGTGGTTATATAATGAATCTGAAAATGAAATAAAGAAGGTGTTATTGGACTTGAAGGACGCAAACGATTTGACTCAGGGTCCTATTATGCCTACCTTAATGAAATTAACGCTTCCCATTATTGCAACGAATTTCATCTCTACTACTTATGGTCTAGTCGATATGATTTGGGTTGGAAGATTAGGAAGTGGTCCGGTTGCCGCGATTGGTACGGCGAGTTTTTTCATTAATCTAGCGATTGCTTTATCGACAATGGTTACTATCGGCACAGGGATTAAGGTAGCGCATTGTATGGGATCTGGTCAGATAGAGAAGGCTAAATCTTATATAAAGAACGGATTTATGATGTCTACTTTACTAGGACTTCTCTATATGTGTTTAGTGCTATTAACCAAGAATCAGTTGATTGGTTTTTTTGATCTTGGAAGTGATGACGTTGAACGGATGGCTAGACAATTTCTAATGATTTCGATCTTTGGGACGGTATTTTCTATTGTTAATACATTGTTTGCAACCCTTTTAAACGCTATGGGAAATAGTAAACAACCGTTTCAGATCTTCTCTATTGGTCTTATGGTTAATATTGTCCTCGATCCATTTTTAATTTTTGGCTGGGGCAGTTTTGAAGGATGGGGAGTCGCTGGAGCAGCTATTGCAACATTAACGGCGAACATCTTGGTTACGGCTCTCTTTATCATGAAGACAAGAAAGTCAGAAATCATTTCAAACACATCAACGTGGGACAGTCGTCAAATGAAAGAAGTCATCCGCATGGGGCTTCCCATTACGATCCAACGGGTTACTTTTACGATCATATCGATCATCATTGCCAAGATCATTGTGCGTTTTGGGGCGGATGCCATTGCGGTTCAAAAAGTTGGGATTCAAATTGAATCTATTTCTTATATGACCATTGGAGGACTACAGGGAGCTATTGCTGCTTTTTTTGGTCAAAATTATGGAGCACGCCGATTCGATCGAATTAGGCAAGGTTATCGTCAGGCGCTAATCTTAACCTCCATCTTTGGTGTGATCGTGTCGCTTATATTTATTGCGTTTCCGCAGCAGCTATTTTCATTATTTTTATCAGACCAGACGAGTCTGGCATTAGGCGCAGATTATATGCGGATCATCGGATACTCACAATTGTTCATGTGTATGGAATTGATGACAGTCGGTGCTTTTAACGGCATTGGTCAAACTCACATTCCACCGATCTTTAGTATTACATTTACTGCACTCCGAATTCCGCTAGCCCTGCTATTATCCGAACCTTTTGGCTTGAATGGAGTGTGGATGTCGATTGCGCTAAGCAGTGTGTTCAAGGGTGTTATTCTTGTGTTCTGGTTTAGAAGATCTTTGTTCAGAATGAACAAACAGCAGGTAGACTACTAAGCAAAGGATGAGCGTAGAAATGGCTTTATTAAATCGTAGACTCATACAGCTCTTAAGAGATAACCATTTGAATAAGGAGCTTTTTCACGGTGAATTTGGTTTGGAAAAAGAAAATGTCAGAGTGGATCCAGAAGGGAACCTTGCGCTGACACCACATCCAAAAGCCTTTGGCAACAAAATGGAGAACCCCTATATTCAAACGGATTTCTCAGAGAGTCAGATTGAAATGGTGACACCCTCTTTTGATTCTATTGAAGAGACTTATAACTTTCTGGAGGCGCTGCAGGATATTGTGTCGCTAGAGCTTAAGGAAGAATATCTATGGCCGAGTAGTAATCCTCCCATGCTGCCGAACGATAAGGACATTCCCATTGCCAAGATGGGTAATCCGGTAGAGGACGAGTATAGACATCAGTTAGCGGATAAGTATGGACGCAAAAGACAATTGCTGAGCGGAATTCATTATAATTTCTCTTTTGACGAACCATTTCTTAAACAGCTTCATGACATTGTAGATCCGCAGATGAGCTATAAAGATTTCAAAGATGCTACTTATTTAAAAATAGCCCGCAACCTATTGCGATACCGCTGGCTTCTAATCTATTTAACAGGTGCTAGTCCTGTTTTTGATAAGACTTATATGGAGCAATGTGTCGCACGAGGCGAGTCGGATGATCAGAATAGCTATTATGTTCAAAATATGAATTCACTTCGGAATAGCGAATGCGGATATCGAAATGAAAAACCTCTTTATGTTTCCTTTGATTCACTTACGGACTATGTACATGATTTACAAACGTTGATCGACTCAGAGGAATTATTAAGTGTAAAAGAGTTCTATAGCCCGGTTAGAGTGAAGACGGCAAGAGGCAAACATCCGTTAGAGGAGCTGCTGCAGGATGGGATTGCTTATATAGAGCTTCGTTTTATTGATCTGAATCCACTCTATAAAATAGGAATTAGCAAAGAAACAATGACTTTCATTCATTTGTTTATCCTGTACATGCTATTGAAAGAGGACGAACCGTTCGGGGTAGAGGATCAGAAGATGGCGAACCTTAATCATGATCAATTGATCATGGAGGGGATCAAAGGCTGCTTGCATGATTACGGAGATTCTTGCGGGACGATGGAGCAGAAGGCTTTAACTTGTATTCAAGAGATGCAGGATATGATTCAGTTGTTGAACCCAGAAGATAAAGAATTCACGAACATTCTGAACGAAGCCAAGGATAAGATTCTGAATCCAGATCAAAGTTTTGCCGCGATTGTGAAGTCAGAAGTTCAACAATCCTCTTTCGTACAATATCATCTGAATAAAGCTAAACAGTATGCTGAGGAAAGTCTTGCGAACGGATACCGATTTGTGGGATATGAGGATCTGGAGCTATCTACACAGCTTCTACTAAAAGCAGCAGTTAAACGTGGGATTAAATTTCAATTGCTCGATCGAGATGAGAATTTCGTTCTACTTACAAAAGGCGATCATAAAGAATACGTTAAGCAAGCTACGAAGACATCCTTGGATTCTTACAGCACGGTACTAATTATGGAGAATAAAATTGTTACGAAGGAAGTCCTCAAACAACAGGGCATTCGTGTTCCCGCAGGTGAAGCATTTGGAGATCTGGAAGCAGCAATGAATGCATATGATACTTATCGTGATAAGGCTATTGTGATCAAGCCCAAATCAACGAACTTTGGACTCGGTATTACTATTTTTACAGATGAATTCTCCAAAGAAGATTATCAAAAAGCCTTCGCAATTGCCTTTGAGCATGATCGAACAGTACTGCTTGAGGAATTTATGACGGGGAAAGAATATCGTTTTCTAGTGATGGGCGATGAAGTAGTCGGAGTATTGCACCGGGTTCCGGCGAATGTGGTCGGTGATGGTGTACATACAATAGAAGAGCTGGTCCACGAAAAAAATAAGGATCCGCTAAGAGGTCGTGGCTACAAAACTCCGCTTGAGAAAATTCAGATCGGCGAAGCCGAAGAGATGTTCTTGAAGAACCACGCTCAGACTTGGAGCGATGTTCCTCCATTTAATGAGGTGATCTTTCTACGGGAGAACTCAAATATTAGTACCGGTGGAGACAGCTTAGACTTTACAGATGAGATCCCAGACAGCTATAAAGATCTAGCCATTCAATCGGCTAAAGCTGCGGGGGCCACGATTTGTGGGGTAGATATGATGATTGATGATATTAAGGAAGATGCGGCAGGTACCAATTATAGCATTATTGAGATCAATTTTAATCCAGCGATTCATATTCACTGTTACCCCTATAAAGGGAAGAATCGCAAAGCGGACGAACGAATTCTGGATCTATTGTTTGGCGAATAAACAGAAGCTCAACCAGTACTTTTGGTTGAGCTTCTGTTTTTAAAATAGTGCAGTATGCACCTCAACTCACTACTTGTTTATGCTAGGAGTTACCCGCTGCTGCAACGCCACTAAAGTTTCTGGCTTGGACGTTATTAAATTGATCTGTTGCCAGTGCATTTGTGAAGATTTCTGCTGTGTACTGAATCTGACCTGCTGCGACAGCCAGCGCTGGTGGGACATCTACTGCTGAGAAACCAAAAGCTTCATTTTCTCTGCTGATTGCTACACCAAATGTTGTGGTGAAAATAATCGTTCCGTTTCTGCGAACATTAATGGTATTGGTGTTGAAAAGAGGATTATTCTCTACTTTCAAAAAACCCGACAAAAGTACGCGGACATTGCCTTGATTGTCAGGCGTGACCCCTACAGTCTGAATACCGATATCCCCAAAAACAAGGGGAGTTGCTGCTAATGGGATAACCACGGGTGTGTTATCTGAAGCAGCTTGGTTGGAAAGTCGTAAATCTACAAACTGGATTGTCATATTATACTCACCTCCTAGAAATAGAATATGAGAGAAGAAGGTTCAACTCTTGGATTCATATAAAATTCATCAGTTACCTACTTGAATGGTTGTATGTCCACCCCTTGTGACACTCTTGTAACAGAGATTCGCTACGATAGCTTACGAGGTGAGAGAATGAAAAAATCTAAAGCTTTTATAGTGTTAATCTTATTGTTGGTTGTAGGGTGTAGTTCAGTAACACCTCAAGCCAATCAAGAACTGAAGAAAGAAGAGAAGAAGGAAGAGAAGACAGAAAGGAATGAGAAGCTAGCCTTCTGGGAGGTCCAGAGAAAAGGAACCAATTTTATGAATTCAAAATCGTTACCGGATAACTATGAAGCTGCCAAAGAGCAGAATATTGAATTCATTCGGTTGGCACCAGATAAATGGGCAAAAGACAGTGACTATTTATTTAATGACAAACCGGATACGAACCCGGATAAAGATTTCCTAATAGGGAATGCAGATAAGTATGAAGGGATTGTTGAAGAGGATTTTGCCGAGTTAAAAGCGGACTTAGATGCAGCCGAGGCTCGGGGCTCAAAAGTAGTACTGACCGTCCTAAGTCTCCCCGGAGATCGCTGGAGGCAGTTTAATAATTACGAGAATGATGATCGGATATGGAAGGATTTCAGTTATCATGAACAAGCGGCAGTATTTTGGAGAGATCTAGCAAGCCGGTTGAAAGATCATCCAGCGGTAATCGGTTATAACTTGATTAATGAACCACATCCTGAGACTGCAACGGGATTTCATGACTTCTGGACACAGGACTACAGCGTATGGTATAGCTCAGTGGAGAACACCCCTGCGGATTTGAATCTTTTATATGAAACGATAGTGACCGCTATTCGTACCGTAGATTCCAAGACACCAATCATCGTAAATTCTGGCCTGTATGCTACACCTTGGGCCTTTAAATATTTGAAACCCCTCGAAGATGAGAATGTCTTGTATGCTTTTCATATGTATGAGCCGTACGAGCTAACCAGTCAGAATAAGAAAAAAGGGTTCACCTATGAATATCCTGGGACGATAAAGGTCGGGGACAATAAAACAGAAAAAGCCTTTAACAAGGAAGCCCTAAAGGAATTTCTAGAACCAGTTGCACAGTGGGCAAAGGAACATAACATTCCCGCAAATCGGATTATTGCAGAAGAGTTTGGAACGAATCGATTAGTAAAAGGCGCAGATCAATATATGGCGGATTTAATTTCGATTTTTGATGATTTCGGCTGGCACTGGGCGTTCTATGCTTTCCGAGAGGATACTTGGGACGGTATGGATTATGAGCTTGGCACTGAGCCTCCAACCTGGGCGTATTGGCAAGCGATAGAGAAAGGTGAACAGCCTCCTCGGACAGCAGTGGATAACCCAATATGGACAGTTTTGAAGAAAGGACTGGAAAGAAAGGAGTAAATGATGCTACTTGAACATTCTAATTGCCGATGATGAGAAACATATGACCACCATATTGAAGACTTATTTTGAAAAAGAGGGCTATAACGTTTGGGTAGCTGCGGATGGGGAGGAGGCGCTGGAGCTCTTTTTTTCGAATAAGATCGATCTTGTGGTCTTGGATTGGATGATGCCTAAACGAAGCGGGATTGAGGTGTGCAATGAAATCAAGCAGGTTAGTTTAGCTAAAGTGGTGATGCTGACCGCCCGATCTTCCCATGACGATGAATTTAGCGCTTTAGATATCGGTGCAGATGAATATATTAGAAAACCATTCGATCCACGGATTTTAATGCTGAGAATTAAAAAAATGCTGGGTACCGAAAAAGTAGCTGCTATACGGGACTTAGAAATTGATTTTGAACGGAAGAAAGTGTACAAGAATGGGGAGGAGCTGTCCCTTTATAAAAAAGAGTTCGAGTTGCTCACCTTCCTATATGAGAATAAAGGCCGGATTTTGTCCAGAGATTCTTTGTTATCTTCCGTTTGGGGAATGGACTACCTCGGCGAAGAACGAACCGTGGATACACATATTAAGCGATTGCGCGATAAGATTGGAGCTGATCACGTGATCACACACAGGGGAATGGGGTACAGCTTCCATGATAAAAATCAATAAAATAAGCACGAAGTTATTGATTATGGTAAGCATCATTCTGCTGATTGTGTTTGGGACATCCTATTTATTGCACAATTTTTTCTCGTCCGATTATTACCTTTACAAAATGAAAACCAAGATTAACGCTATTTATGACGAAGTAAAGGATCTCAGTCTGGATCAGCTTATGGACAAGGAAACAGCGATCGAGAACAATAACAATATAACGATTGTTAGGGTTGAAAATAGAGGAAGTACAACAGAAATTAACGACAACATACAATTTGCTCTCTTTAAAGATAAGGTATCACTCAATAAGTTCTGGATTACGGAAGAAGTCTTACAAAAGGTAAACGAAGGAAATACGGTGAATCTGTTATTTAATCAGGGGAAATTAAAGTCCAGCCTGTTAACGAAAATATATGAGCAGGATGGCAGTTTAATCCTCATCGGCACTGTGGTTGTGCACAATACAGATGCTTTAAACATCGTAAATCAACTCAGCTTCTACTCCGTTCTTTTGGGGATTATTATCAGCTTGCTGTTAGTGGCTTATTATTCGAAAAAGATCATTACCCCATTAGAGCAGTTACAGGATGTGGCGAAGGATATTTCCAATCTTGATTTTAAACAAGTGACGATTAAATCGGGGGATGAAATTGAAGAGTTATCTAAAAGCATTAATCAGATGAGTCAACGCCTAAAAAGCGCCCATGCAGAACTGGAGAAGAAAAATCAAAGCTTAAACACACTGATCTCAAGCATTTCACATGAAGTGAAGACACCGTTATCTTTAATCCAAGCCTATACGATTGGTATCCAAGACGGTCTGGATGATGGTACCTATACGGATATCATTTTGGAGCAGGTGAAATACACTTCAGATATGGTGGATTACTTGATTAAGCTGTCCAAGATTCAAAAGACCGAAGTGCATAAAGAGAAATTCGATCTTAAAGAGCTTTTGCTCAAAGTGATCTCACAATATAACATTACGCTTAAAAATAAAAACCTGACCTTACAGACCGACTTCCATTCGGTTGAACGATCCATCGTTGAAGAGGATATCAGCCAGATTGAGATTGTATTCAACAACTTAATTAGTAATGCCATTAAATATGGGGAAGAAAATGTCTTTGGAATCTCATTAGTAAATGATACTCACGACACTCTGAAGTTCACTATTACTAATAAAACCACGCGCCTGAAAGAGAAGCACTTAGCCTATATCTGGGACCCGTTCTATGTCATCGACGATTCTCGGAATAAAGAAATCTCCGGAACTGGACTTGGCCTGTCTATCGTCGCGGAGATTCTAGCTAAAAATGATCTGAAATACGAAGCCATATTAGAGGATTCGTATATTAGTTTTAGTGTTTGGTTTGATGTAGAGGTTACAGAAAATAATTGCTAGTGGGAGGAAAATGTCCCTTAAGAAATCTTCAGTTATTGTTGCAACTCTTTCACTCTTAATCAACCTCATAATGAATATGTATCAGGCACTATCAATGATTAAATGTTTAGATTAGGGAAAACCTCCCTAATTATGTGAGATTTATCGTGCTCCAAGCGATAATTAGGGAAAATCTCCCCAATTATCAGGGTGTTTCATTCATAAAGAGGGTATTCTCGTATTTATTAGGGAGGATTTCCTTAAAAGTCACAAATTGAGCCGATAATTTACTAATTTTAGGGAGGATTTCCCTAATCCGCAAAGTGGTGTGATGTGGAGTTTAATGCAACGCTATGGAATTGAATTGCAGCTCATAATAAATGAAGCACTCCTTCAAGGAGGATTCATTCGCTTTAAAGCTATCGGCAGAGACACGATTCTACACATAATCGTGAATGGTTTTTAGATTTAACCCATAAATATGGTAAAAAGTAACGGAGGGAATTTTGGAACTGTAGGAGCGGAGCGTTCGCCTGAAAGCTTTCCGAAGGAAAGCTCGCATCGGAAGCATATGCTGTCTCCGGATGTTATCCGCTGATAGCGGTAAAATCAAAAACATCTGGAGACAACAGCGACCGAAAGTCCAAACTTCCTGCAGTTACGCCCCGTCATCATATTCATCGTATTATCTCCATAGCCATCACCTAATCCATCACTATATCATCAGTTAAGCTTCAAAAGCGCCGAATTATCAACAAAAGTAGCCGTATTAAACAGCATCAATACATCCTTAATATCATTCTGAGCCATGTACTCACTGATACTCCCGTTATAATAACGAATGTCGATCACATGGATTTCCGGTACATGCTGAGTCAAAAAAGGGATGACACTATGCGCATAGGAGTCCTTGATGACGAGCAGCTTCTCCTGTTTGACTTCTTTAGGATCAAGCTCGCTTGTGATTTTCATAAGAGCATGAACGCCGCCTAGAAAATAAGAGTATTTATCTTTTTTCGATAGATAGCTTGGATCGTACATACTTGTTAAAGTCTCACCGGTATCTACAATATGCATCTTGGTGGATACATCATTAATTGGCTTATACTCTTGAATGGAATCTGGCACCACTCCGATAAATTGACTCCGCGTATGGTAGCTTCCAAGGAACGAATCGCTTACTGTCTCAATTTCGAATTCGCTCTGGGACAGAGGCTGCCATCCCATACTTTCAGCATACGCTACGTAAGCCAAGTAAGCGCCGTAGGTTGTCCAGTGATGATCGGTCCGATAATAAATGTCCTCTGCAGCATGCGGAGTAAGCACATCAAATCCATTTATAAAAGTTAGGCTATCACTTACTTCATCAGCGATCTTTTGATTCACCTCAGCTTGTGAGTATACAGGTGCTAACCAGGGCAAACGTTCGTTGTACAAGCCTACCGATGTAGGCGCAAGCAGAAAGGTCGTTTTGGCTTCAGGATTTTTAGCAGCAAAACGTTTCACAGCCGCTGCATATTGCTGAACCTTAATGTAATCAGGGGCATCGAATTTTTCGAATAAGTAACCGTCTTTCCCCTTATAAATCCCGTTATTTTCTTGCTGCAGCCTCATTTGCTCCACCGCCGATTTCACCCATACCCATTTGGCTCGAAAAGGGAAATGATCGGTTACGAAGCTTTCCGCCTCTTCCGCGTAGGTGTGGGATAATAAATTGTCCCATGTCAAATGGGGAGCGCTCTGCAAATATCGGTTTTCTAGCTCAGAGAAACGTTGAACTGGCAATAAGAAAAAGGTTATACCCACCAGAAAAAGCGTCGCGACAAATCCCACCACTAGTATTCGATCCGTTCTCTGCTTCATAAACAATCACCCCCTAGAATCGGAAATATAAGAATGGGTTAAAGGTAGCATCCACTAAGTAAGCGACAGATAGGAAGAATAAGACGCCATACCAGACCAGAGCAGGAATCGATCTAGCATCCATACGCTTGGAGAGTTTCAAAGGTGTGGAGGCTAAAGTTAATACCACGAGTAGAATCGCGTTTGTGTAAGTGAAGTATAAAGTAGTGGTATTCCACAATGGCTGGCCATTAAAGCCGAGCATCGCTTGCAAGTAACTAAGTACCAACGGAAGTTCTTCAAAGGCGAACAAGACCCATCCAATGAGAATAAGCACAACGGCATAGAGATGCCTAGTCCAGCGCGGTAGACGGCTCAGCAGTTGTAGTCCCCACCATTTTTCAAAGATAAGAATGACCCCGAAGTATAATCCCCAGAACAGAAAGTTCCAGCTCGCCCCGTGCCAGATTCCTGTGAGCAGCCACACAATAAGGATATTGCGAACTTGAATACCTAACCCCCGGCGGTTGCCTCCAAGCGGGATATATACGTAATCACGAAACCAACTGCTTAAGGAAATATGCCATCTCCGCCAGAAGTCAGTTATACTCTGTGAAATATAAGGCTTGTTGAAGTTTTCGTTAAATCGGAAGCCGAACATAAGGCCGAGGCCAATCGCCATATCCGAATACCCACTGAAATCAAAATAGATCTGAAAGGCAAACGCAATAATGCCAAGCCAAGCGGTTAAAGCAGGCATGGACTCCAGATTGGAGCTGGATATGGTGTGCCAGAGCAGGCCGATGTTGTTGGCGAGCAGCACTTTTTTGGCTAGTCCGATAATAAATCTTCTTACACCCTCCGCGAACATGGGGATATCCACCGAACGCTCACGTAGTTGCTCTGCTATAGTGTTATATTGAACGATAGGACCGGCTACTAATTGCGGAAACAGAGCTACAAACGTCCCGAAATCAATCCAATTCCGCTGTGCTTTGGTAGTTCCTCTGTAGACATCAATGATGTAGGACATGGATTGAAAGGTATAGAACGATATCCCAATAGGTAATGGTAAATCAGTTAAAGGGATATGAGTGCCGAGGAGTTCGTTTACATTCTGGATGAGAAAATCTGCGTATTTAAAATACGACAATAAGCCCAGGTTAATAATGACGGAGCTAACCACAATCCACTTGCGCTGCACCGTAGTTAGCTTCGGTCTACTAAGAAGTAGACCAAAGCCGTAATCCGTAACGGTAGACAGCAACATAATTACAATGTAGACGGGTTCGCCCCATGCATAAAACACCAGACTGCTCAAAAATAAAATGAGGTTTTTAATCCGCCAAGGCGAAACGTAGTAGAGTGCAAGGACAGCCGGCAGAAACAGGAATAGGAAGAGTAGGCTGCTGAATACCATCGCTAATTATTTTTTAGTAAACAAGGTATCGAATTCAGTCACCAGCTGATCTGCACTCTCGGAAATCACGAATAAGATGTAATTGCCTTTTTTGACCAGCTTATAATTTTGGGCGTTCTCATATTGATCCGGAAGGTATTGTTCGAACTGCTTTTGAATATCTGCCGCACGCTCTTTGACTGCGGTTTCGACAGTAGAGATATCTTTGGCATCTTTAACTTTTAAAATAGCAATTTCATTACTTTTCACATTCATCATTGGCATTCTAATGCTATAATCTTCAAGTAATGATGGAGCTAGATGGTACAGCTGACTCACCATATCTTCTTCAACTTCCATTAATGAAGGCTGTTCCACTTTTGCAAGCATTTCGTCGACCATCTCTTTCGCCGTCAGATTGGTTTCTACTGCGGCTTCATTGTTACTGCTGGCACAGGCGCTAAGCACCACACTTAATACAATAGTTAACGCTAGAATGAAGGTATGCTTTTTCAATTAGGTCACTCTCCTTGGTGTGTTTGATCTACAATTCTCTAGTTAACTAACGTATAGAGTCTATAGAATGTTGCGCGACACTTTCTTTCGAATACTTTACCCCAATTTTGTGGAAATATGTTTGAATGAAAAGGTCATGCAAAGATCTTCCTCTCTTAGCTTGCGCAATGGTTGGTTATACTGTTACTGTAAGATAGATAGTTTTGAATAGAAGGGGATTGAACGGAATGATCGAAGAACTAAACAATAATGGATTACCGGAGAATTACGAGGAATTAAAGAAAGCTGCGAACCGCTCTGCGGATTGGAGAGCCCGTCTAGAAGCAGTTGAAGAACTGGGACAGACTAACCACAAACAAATTATCGATATCCTGACGCGTTTAATGGAGAGCGATCCTGTATATACAGTTCAAGAAGCGGCTTACCTTAAACTGAAGGCATTCGGCGAAGATGTTAAAGCACCATCCAAGAATAAACCGGAGCTAGTGAAAGGCGTTTCCAAAATACTCCTGAGAATTAAGAAGAGCCTGCCTAGAGATCATTCGTACGAGGATTTCAAAGAGAAGCTGAAGAAGATGAGAATCGACGTCTACGACACTTATGAAGGCGAAAAAGGCGATGACTTCGACGCGTGGCTGATGAAGATGTGGACTTCCGCGAACAAGTAAAGGATGACAACATGCAAACTAACAAATTAACAGAACAATTTCAAGAATACCTTAAACTGTCTGCTGACCTACGTCCTGACTATATTGCCAGCTTAGGTAAGGGTGATAATGAAGCGAAGATTACGGCGATTTTTCCGGAAGCCCCTGAACTGTTGAAAGCTATTTATAGCACAGTTTCAGGTACAAGCAGTGAGGAAGAAGAACCAAGTCTGATCGAATTTATCCCAGGGTATCGTCTAATTCATATTAATGAATATGAAGCAGAGATGAAGATATTAGCTGGAATATTGGAGGAAAAAGGCCATCAAGCGGATGGCGTTATCTTGCCGATCTTAACGAATTACGGTAGCAACTTCATTTGTTACCATAAATCCGCGGATGGTGTGGAACGTGTATGTGACCTGCTGCATGATTTTGGGGATCTGATTGTAATGTATGAATCACCTGAAAAGTTTCTGGAGACTTTATGTGAGTTCTACAAGCAAGAGGTTTATTTCCTGGATGAAGAGGGTTACCTCGATTGCGATTTAGTAAAAGAGGGCGAAGTAGGCGCAGCCTTGAACCCGGATGCAAAATACTGGTCTGAATAATTAACAAGAGCAGCAGTCCAATTATGGACTAGCTGCTCTTGTTGTTTTTAAGCCTCAGTAAGCTGAAGCCTCCTGATTCATATCGATCTTAATCTTGCGCAGCACGTTTCTCCTGCTCCCGCAGCTCTATTCTCCGTATTTTACCGGAGGCAGTTTTCGGAAGATCCTGAATGAACTCGATTTTTCGAGGATATTTATAAGGAGCAGTCCACTCTTTAACATGGGATTGCAGCTCCTTCACAAGCTCAGGAGAAGCCTTAGTCTCATCCCTTAGTACAATAAAAGCCTTAACGATGTGTCCGCGAATTTCATCCGGACTAGCAACGACCGCGCATTCTTTAACTGAGGCATGCTTCATCAGGGCTTCCTCTACCTCAAAAGGACCAATGGTGTAACCCGAGCTAATGATAATGTCATCTCCACGGCCCTCGAACCAGAAATAACCGTCTTCATCCTTCCGCGCCCGGTCGCCGGTTACGAAGAACTCACCGTGAGTGCAGCTTTCTTTTCTGCCGGGGTCTTTGTAATAGGTATGGAATAACGCTGGCATGCTTAAGTGCACTGCGATATCTCCAACGACTCCAGCAGGTGACGGAATCCCGTCTTCGTCTACCACTTCAACTAGACCGGGAGCAATAGACTTACCCATTGACCCTATTCGAATTGGCGTATCTTTAAGTGTTCCGATGATAAGCGTACTTTCGGTCTGTCCGTAGCCATCACGAATCGTGATATTGAATTCACGTTGAAAAGTGTTGATGACCTCTTGATTCAAAGGCTCTCCAGCGGAAACTGCGCAGCGAAGGTGGGACAAGTCATAATGACTGAGGTCTTCCAATTTAGCCATTAAGCGATATTCGGTTGGTGTACAGCATAACACCTCAATGTTGTGATCCTGCAGCAGCTGCAAATATTTCTTAGGATGAAAAGATCCACTATATACAAAGCCGGTCGCCCCGTTACCAAGGACGGATAAAAAGGGACTCCAGATCCACTTCTGCCAGCCCGGTGCCGCTGTTGCCCAGACGGTGTCTGTTTCTTTAATATCAAGCCATTGAGGTGAAGTGATCCGCAAGTGAGCATAACCCCAACCATGACTATGAACGACTGCTTTAGGGTTGCCGGTTGTTCCAGAGGTATATGCCAAGATCGCCATATCGTCACGGTGGCTTTCGACTGTAGTGAACGCATCCGGTTGATCAACCATTAGTTCTTCTAGATCTAACCATCCGTTACCGAGCTCGTCAGAGCTGCCAGATACGGAAAGACGGTAATCCAGAGCAGGCAGATCCTCCGAGATTTTATTTACTTCCTCAGTAACCTCTGACCAGGCAATAACGGCTCTGGCTTCGGCATGCCGCAGACGATAGGATAAATCCTTGGCGCGAAGCATTTCTGATGAAGGGATAATCGCAAGTCCTAGCTTCAGACATGCTAAATAGATGACATAAGCGATGATTCGACGTGGAACCATAACAAGAACACGATCCCCTTGCTCGAGACCAAGTGCTGCAAGTCCCCCGGCAAGTCGGTTAGCTTGTTTGCGAAGTTCTCCGTAAGTGATTTCCTCGTAGTCTCCTAGTTCATTCAACCACTTAAGTGCAATCTTTTCCGGTGCATGACGTTCTATTTCCGAAGTGAGATTGTAGTACTCAGGTGCGATCCACTGCTGATTATCCAATATGAACCTCTCCTATATCAAACAAGATGTGTATAGCTGTTACACTTAGTATAGCACGTTATCCTAGTACCAGGTACTAGTACCTTGATGCTTAAATTTGATATCATAGGGTTCAGAAGGTTAAGATAACTTGTGTAAATATAAATCCAGAAAGTGAGAACTATGTTATGAATCACACAACTTTTGATGAAATATTCGCTATTATGGAAGCCTCTTTTCCCACTTCCGAGATCAGAACCTATGAGGGACAACAGGCGTTATTGGATGTTCCACATTACCGATTGATTACCGAAGTGAATGCTGAGGGGAAAATCATTGCTTTTATAGCTTGCTGGGAGTTTCCAGGATTTCGATTTGTAGAACATATCGCAGTGGACCCAAGTATAAGAGGTGGAGGCATAGGTAAAAAGCTGATGGAGGAGTATATCCGTAAGTCAGGCAAACCTGTGCTTTTGGAAGTTGAACCGCCATTGGGTGAAATGGAACAACGGAGAATCGGTTTCTATGAGCGGCTGGGCTTTCATTTGAATCCTTATGAGTATGTGCAGCCCCCTCTGCGTGAGGAAAATGCTGATTTACCGCTTCAAATCATGACCTATCCTAACCCTGTCGATGAAGAAGAGTTCAATTTATATCGAGAAATTTTATATACAGAAGTGTATAAGGTTACAACACCGTATCAAAGTTAATCTCTTCAGCAACCCGTACGATCCTTTTTAGGACAAGCGGGTTGCTGTTTTTATTTTTGGTTAAATGAATGATATTTTGATTTTTTTAATTACAAAATGGGTACAAGTAAGAAACAACTTAGAGACATAATCTTATTTTGTTTGAGCTAAAGTAAGAACAAAGATTGAACTTCCAAGGAGGGCTTACTTATGAAAAATAAAAAAATAATCATAGCAACAATGGTGTTTGGGATGGTAGTTACAGGATCAGCCGGTGTATATGCGGGAACTAAACTTCAAAAAATCACTGCATACCTCAATCACAGCATTGGTTTTAAGGTGAACGGTACGGCGTATACGCCGGTTGATAATAAAGGGAACGCGTTGGCGCCAATTACTTATAACAATACAACCTATCTTCCTGTACGTGCGATTGCTGATGTGATGAAGGTGCCTGTGACCTTTGATGCAGTGAACAATCAGGTTATTCTTGGCACAGGAGGCTCGGTGACTGACACTATTTCTCTGACTCCTGTACAATACAGCAGCACTCAGAAAGAAGGGATTGTTAAAGCCTTCGCCAATTTCCAAGGTTTCGAAACAGCCTATGCACCTACTCAAATGGTGAGTGGAGACGCATTTCAAAAAGTAGTGGGCTCTGATGATGGTGTGAACTTTCTGTTTAAACAGATGAAGGTGAACATTTCTCCTCGTGATTATGCTTACGATTACAAAGGTGAAACTGTAAAGCTCTCTAATGGAACCGAAGCTAAATGGTACAGCCCATCCAGCGATTCGTTGTTCTTGACCTATAAACTGGATGATCGTTTTGTTACGATTAGTTCCCCAAATAAAACACTGAGTAAGACGCAATTAGAAAAAGTAGCAGTAAATGTAGTGAAATGGAGTAAATAAGGTTTTCTTTAACACTTCTCTTTGTGCTTTAAAAAGTAAAGCAGCAAGTCTCCCATAGTTGGAGAGACTTGCTGCTTTTTTTGTGTTTGAGAGCTGATCATTTAAAGCTTTTACTTACTGTGCTGTTTATTTGGCAGCTTTTGACTTGGTGTACTTTTACCATGATGTTCTTTATTCTTTTCAGCTTTCTTTTGGGTGTCGTGTACTTTTTCTACAAAAGCATGAGTATCGTCCATGTTTATCCTCCTTGATTGGCAACCTTGCCGTTACTGTAACCACTTTTGTAAGAATACATGCATGATGTACTTTACAAACTTCTATGTTTATAAAGACATTGCGAAAATATTTGATAGTTACTATAAATGGATGCAAGCATTTCATAGAACAGTAAGGGAGACTGATTATGAACAGGTTATTTAAACAAGCTGTATCCATGACCTTAGCTTTCGTTATGGTACTGGGAATTACATTCACAGGAATGCCAGCTTATGCTGAAGACAGCAATGGGGATGCTGGATTACTGCAATTACAATCGCTAGAGCCTGTTACATTATTGGCAGGGAATTCTACGTGGAAGTATCTAGATCACGGAACAGATCAAGGGACGGTATGGCGGTCCGTGTACGACGATTCAACATGGGCGTCTGGTCAAGCACCGCTTGGTTATAAAGATAATGGAACCGGAGTCAGCAGCAAGCAATTTGGTGCTCTGAACACAAATATAAGCTACGGTTCTAATAAGAGTATGAAATATCGTACTTCTTACTTCCGTACAAACTTAACGGTGAATAAGGAAGAGATTACGAAATCCGATAAAATCTTAGGCAACTTCGCATTTGATGACGGAGCTGTACTATATTTGAACGGTAAAGAAATCTACCGTGAGGCTATGCCAGCGGGTGAAATCACTTTCCAAACCAAAAGCTCAACTAACTTAAGTGATCCAAACGAATATACCAAGGTAGACCTTACTGAAGTCGTAAAGGCTAACTTGAAGGATGGAAGTAATGAGCTTTCAGCTGAGGTTCATCAGTCGAGTGATGGTAGCTCTGACTTGTACTGGGATATGAACCTGATTGCTTATCCGGTAGTAGAGACGGTAGAACCTGGAGTTGGGAAGCCTGAGTCAATTGCGCTTACCTTTAACGGAAACCCTCAGACTAGTATGGGGTTCAATTGGTATGCACCTGAGAAAGTGACAGGCACCAAGCTTGAAGTAGTAGAAGCTTCTAAAGTAGTGAATGGTCAGTTTCCAGTAGATGCTCAAACTTACGAGGGAACATCTGTTACAACAAGCGTGTATATGACAAAAGCGGATAAGTCAGCCAAGAAACCAGTGGTACTGACTAGCCATAAGGTCATTGCCGACAAATTGCAGCCGGGAACGGAGTATGCTTACCGAGCTGGGGATGGACAAGCTGACAATTGGAGTGACATCGGAACGTTTACAACAGAAAGCTCCAGTAATCAGGCCTTTAAGTTCTTATATACAACGGACTCTCAAGGAACAACTGAAGGTGATTTTGATATTTGGAATCATACCCTTCAAGAGGGATTGGCTAAATTCCCGAAAAGTGAATTCATTCTGAATTCCGGTGATTTGGTAGACAACGGTGATATTGAGGAGCAATGGGGATGGTTCTTCAATAAACCAAAGGATATTCTAGCAAATATTCCATTGGTTCCACTGGTAGGTAATCACGAAAGTAAGAGTTATAGCAATTACACAACTCATTTTAATTTACCTAATGTCTCAAATACGGGCGCGAAACCAGATGGCTCTGTCTATTCTTTTGACTACGGTTCAGCACACTTTATGGTTATTAATACAGAATATTATGGTGCTAGCTCGAATCTTGAGAATAATGAAATTTACAATAAACAAGTAGAGTGGCTGCGCAGTGAAGCCGCGAAAAGCGATCAGAAGTGGAAAGTTGTGCTCTTGCATAAATCACCTTATTCTGTTGCCAGTCACACAAATGATACAGATGTACTCTATTACAGAGCTAATTTGACAAAGGTATTTGATGAGCTTGGTATTGACATGGTTATAGGTGGACATGACCACACCTATACTAGAAGCTATCAAATGTACAACAATCAGCCGTTGACGGATATTAAGCCGGACAAAAACGGAGTGGTAACTGATCCTAAGGGTACGCTGTACCTGATTACGAATGCTGCGGGCAATAAAAAATATAATGTTGGCGCAGGTCCGTTTCCTTTTGCAGCTAAATACGAACAGCCTGGTAAGGAAATGTTCACAGGAATGACTGTAACTAACGATGAATTCTCGTACGAAGCTTACACCACGACAACTGGTGGAACTACAGACTTGTATGATAAGTACAGCATTCATAAGTCTGACGTAGCTGTTAAACCTGTGCAGAATGCAAAAGCTACTGTAGCAGATGACGGTAAAATCACGTTAACTTGGGATGCGCCTGCATCCGGTGCACCAGTATCCGGATATCGCATTTATGAGCAAAATGATCTGGTATCTGCAAATTGGACGGTCAGTGTTCCTAATACGGAAGGTCAAACTTCGTATAGTTACACTGTAGAAAATACTAATCCAAACCAAACCTATCAATTTGTTATCAAAGCTGTAAGTGACAGAACAAATTCAGAAGCTAAAGTTGCTTCTACCGACGCTATCAAAAAAGTTACCGTTACCTTTAACGGTGACCCAGTTAGTGCTAAAGGATTCACTTGGTACACAGCGTTGAAATCTGCAGGAAGCGACCTGCAGGTTGTAGAGAATACGGGCGTTACTCCAGACTTTACAAAAGCTGCTGAGTTTACAGGACGTTCAGCTGTTTCCAGAAATTCAAAGGATGAATTAGTTCATAAAGCTGAAGCTTCTGACCTTAAGGCTGATACGAAATACTACTTCCGTGTAGGTGATAAAGCACTAGGATTGTGGAGTGCAGTGGGAACTTTCGAAACTGCTGCTAAGACAGGTGCATTTACTTTCATTGATCTGGCAGACACACAGGCTAAGACGGAAGATGAAGCGATTCTTTCCGGTGAAACGATGGCAAAAGCACTTACGACATTCCCGAATGCAGAGTTTGTGGCGATTAACGGAGATATCGTAGATACTGGAACCAATGAATCACAGTGGAATTGGTTGCTTGGCCACTCGCAGGAAACCTTGCTCAATACGACTATTGTTCCAGTTGCGGGGAATCATGAGGATAAAGCGAATGCCTTCTATGAGCACTACAATATTAAGGAAGCAGCAGGCTCACCGACAGAAACAGGAGCATACTATTCTTATGATTACAGCAATGCGCACTTTGTAGTCTTGAACACGAATGAAAATTCGGACGAATATGCTAACTTCAGCAAAGCACAGTTGGATTGGATGAAGGCCGATGTAAAAGCAGCGAAGGCTGCTGGAGCGAAGTGGATTATCGTCGCTATGCATAAAGGACCATACACAACCTCTAACCACGCTACTGACAAAGATATTATGGGTGCAAATGGAGAAAGAGCGAAAGTCGCTCCAATGATGGCTGAACTGGGCATTGACTTGGTTCTTCAAGGCCACGATCATATTTATGCACGGACGAAGCCAATCAAGGCTGACGGAACTGCAGCAGACACAGTGAAGATCAAGGAAAGCTTCAATGGTCAAACTGTGGAGTACACAGTAAACCCAGATGGAACGATCTATCTGATTCCAGCTACAGCAGGAGCGAAGGTTTACTACAAGAACATGAAACCTGAGTTGGGAGATGCGTATTATAACCTCTTTGAAGTAGCCAACGAGAATACAGCTGCTAAATACGGAGCGGACCCAAGTGATGCTACGCGTCCAATGCGCGGTCAAGTTCAGACCTTTGTTGGTATCACTGTAGATGCAGGGAAGCTGACAGCTGTATCTTATGAGATTGATCAGAATGTTAATGATGCTAAACCATATGTTCTTGAAGAGTTCGGCATTGTTAAAGGTGATGAGAATGGTGGAGTTACACCAACACCAACACCGACGCCAACAACAGAGCCGACAACAGCACCAACAACAGCACCAACAACAGCGCCAACAACAGCGCCAACAACAGCACCAACAACAGCACCAACAACAAAACCGACAGCAACACCAACGCCAACAGTAGCGCCAACAACAACACCAGCACCAACAACGGCGCCTTCCCCAACTGCAACGCCAGTTAGTAAGCCATCTTTAACGGATACTAGCAATCACTGGGCAGCTGCTGTTATCGAGAAAGCAGTAGCAGCTGGTTTTGTTAGTGGTTATCCGGATGATACTTTCCGTCCGAATCAGAAAGTAAATCGGGTTGAATTTATCACAATGCTGGCGCGTGCTTTGCAATTGCCGGACAATGGTGATACATCAGGCTTTAAGGATTCTGCGAAGATTCCAGCATGGGCAAAGTCTTTTGTAGCACAGGCTGTATCTTTGCAAATTATCAGTGGCTATGATGATGGGACATTCCGTCCTACACAGGAGCTGACGCGTACAGAATTAGCAGTTATGGTTGTTCGTGCTCTTGGCATTACAGTAGATCCTAAAGCGACATTAACCTTCAATGATGCTAAGGATGTACCAGCATGGGCTGTGCCGTATATTGCAGCAGCAGCGAAATCAGGCCTTGTGAATGGTGTAGGGCAGAATAAATTTGCACCTAACCAGAAGGCAACAAGAGCAGAGGCAGTTACTATAATCCTTTCCTTGTTAGAAAAAGGGCAGAAATAAACTAGTATCAGTGTGAAATGAACTCAAGCTTAGTAAGTATCAAACAAAGGGGCTCAGCTTATCTGCTGGGCCTCCTTTGTGTTTATTGCGGTTTTTAGAAGAACTATTACACTGTTCAAACCCTTACTAAAGTAAGCGGAGGCGGAAGATGATGAATTAGCGGAAATGCGAAGTAATATTAATTTATAAAAAAGTGTTGCAATCAATCTCTATACATGATATATTCTAAGTCCGGCCAAGAAATACACATGCCGAGCTCGAAAAAGAAGTTAAAAAAGAGCTTGACATTAAATAGCCGAACATGATATAGTATAAGAGTTGCTGCTGAGACATTAAATGGCGTCAACGAGAACTTGATCTTTGAAAACTGAACAACGAGTGAGTAGGAAATCACGAAAGTGAAATCCAAAACTGATGAGTTTCACAGCGTATTTCACGCTTTTGAAATTTCATCGTGAGAATTAATTTTCTCGTCAGATGTTTCAAAATGAGCATATCGCTCTTTTCAATACTAATTGGAGAGTTTGATCCTGGCTCAGGACGAACGCTGGCGGCGTGCCTAATACATGCAAGTCGAGCGGAGTCATTTTGAAAGCTTGCTTTCAAAATGACTTAGCGGCGGACGGGTGAGTAACACGTAGGCAACCTGCCCCTTAGACTGGGATAACTACCGGAAACGGTAGCTAATACCGGATAATTTCTTTTTTCTCCTGAAGAAAGAATGAAAGACGGAGCAATCTGTCACTGAGGGATGGGCCTGCGGCGCATTAGCTAGTTGGTGGGGTAACGGCCCACCAAGGCGACGATGCGTAGCCGACCTGAGAGGGTGAACGGCCACACTGGGACTGAGACACGGCCCAGACTCCTACGGGAGGCAGCAGTAGGGAATCTTCCGCAATGGACGAAAGTCTGACGGAGCAACGCCGCGTGAGTGATGAAGGTTTTCGGATCGTAAAGCTCTGTTGCCAGGGAAGAACGTCCGGTAGAGTAACTGCTATCGGAGTGACGGTACCTGAGAAGAAAGCCCCGGCTAACTACGTGCCAGCAGCCGCGGTAATACGTAGGGGGCAAGCGTTGTCCGGAATTATTGGGCGTAAAGCGCGCGCAGGCGGTCATTTAAGTCTGGTGTTTAAACCTTGGGCTCAACCTGAGGTCGCACTGGAAACTGGGTGACTTGAGTACAGAAGAGGAAAGTGGAATTCCACGTGTAGCGGTGAAATGCGTAGATATGTGGAGGAACACCAGTGGCGAAGGCGACTTTCTGGGCTGTAACTGACGCTGAGGCGCGAAAGCGTGGGGAGCAAACAGGATTAGATACCCTGGTAGTCCACGCCGTAAACGATGAGTGCTAGGTGTTAGGGGTTTCGATACCCTTGGTGCCGAAGTTAACACAGTAAGCACTCCGCCTGGGGAGTACGGTCGCAAGACTGAAACTCAAAGGAATTGACGGGGACCCGCACAAGCAGTGGAGTATGTGGTTTAATTCGAAGCAACGCGAAGAACCTTACCAGGTCTTGACATCCCTCTGAATCTGCTAGAGATAGCAGCGGCCTTCGGGACAGAGGAGACAGGTGGTGCATGGTTGTCGTCAGCTCGTGTCGTGAGATGTTGGGTTAAGTCCCGCAACGAGCGCAACCCTTAACTTTAGTTGCCAGCAAGTAATGTTGGGCACTCTAGAGTGACTGCCGGTGACAAACCGGAGGAAGGTGGGGATGACGTCAAATCATCATGCCCCTTATGACCTGGGCTACACACGTACTACAATGGCCGGTACAACGGGAAGCGAAGCCGCGAGGTGGAGCCAATCCCATCAAAGCCGGTCTCAGTTCGGATTGCAGGCTGCAACTCGCCTGCATGAAGTCGGAATTGCTAGTAATCGCGGATCAGCATGCCGCGGTGAATACGTTCCCGGGTCTTGTACACACCGCCCGTCACACCACGAGAGTTTACAACACCCGAAGTCGGTGGGGTAACCCGCAAGGGAGCCAGCCGCCGAAGGTGGGGTAGATGATTGGGGTGAAGTCGTAACAAGGTAGCCGTATCGGAAGGTGCGGCTGGATCACCTCCTTTCTATGGAGAATCGTCTTCTGCAATGAAGACATTCAAATCGGGAGTTAAACTTCCACAATCTCAGGTTTAGGCCTGTTACTCACTCGTTGCTCAGTTTTGAGAGTTTAAGCTCTCAGTAAGACTTGATCCTTGAAAACTGGATACCGAAACGAATTTGCGTTTTAGAACATCTTTTAGCAACTTGTGCAAACAAGTAAATGTTATTAGTGAGATGATTCCAAAAGAGATATCGTATGATATTTTCCTGCGGAAAAATCAAGGTTAAGCTAATAAGAGCACACGGAGGATGCCTAGGCGCCAGGAGCCGACGAAGGACGTGGCGAACAACGAAACTGCCTCGGGGAGCTGTAAGCAAGCTTTGATCCGGGGGTGTCCGAATGGGGAAACCCAGCTGTGGTAATTCGCAGTTACTCACATCTGAATACATAGGGTGTGTAGAGGCAGACCAGGGGAACTGAAACATCTAAGTACCCTGAGGAAGAGAAAACAATAGTGATTCCGTCAGTAGCGGCGAGCGAACGCGGAACAGCCTAAACCTAAGAGCTTGCTCTTAGGGGTTGTGGGACGTCTCACATGGAGTTACAAAGGAATATGGTAGGTGAAGAGGTCTGGAAAGGCCCGCGATAGAGGTAAAAGCCCTGTAACCTAAACTGTGTTCTCTCCGAGACGGATCCCGAGTAGTGCGGGGCACGTGAAACCCCGTATGAATCCAGCAGGACCATCTGCTAAGGCTAAATACTACCTGGCGACCGATAGTGAAACAGTACCGTGAGGGAAAGGTGAAAAGCACCCCGGAAGGGGAGTGAAATAGAACCTGAAACCGTGTGCTTACAAAAAGTCAGAGCCCTATCTATGGGTGATGGCGTGCCTTTTGTAGAATGAACCGGCGAGTTACGTTTAACATGCAAGGTTAAGTCGAGAAGACGGAGCCGCAGCGAAAGCGAGTCTGAATAGGGCGACTCAGTATGTGGACGTAGACCCGAAACCGTGTGATCTACCCCTGTCCAGGGTGAAGGTGCGGTAACACGCACTGGAGGCCCGAACCCACGCACGTTGAAAAGTGCGGGGATGAGGTGGGGGTAGCGGAGAAATTCCAATCGAACTCGGAGATAGCTGGTTCTCCCCGAAATAGCTTTAGGGCTAGCCTCGGTATAAGAGTAGTGGAGGTAGAGCACTGATTGGGTGCGGGGTCCGCAAGGATTACCAAGCTCAGTCAAACTCCGAATGCCATATACTTATTGCCGGGAGTCAGACAGTGAGTGCTAAGATCCATTGTCAAAAGGGAAACAGCCCAGACCATCAGCTAAGGTCCCCAAGTGTGTGTTAAGTGGGAAAGGATGTGGAGTTGCACAGACAACCAGGATGTTGGCTTAGAAGCAGCCACCATTGAAAGAGTGCGTAATAGCTCACTGGTCGAGTGACTCTGCGCCGAAAATGTAACGGGGCTAAACACACCACCGAAGCTATGGCTAGATACGTATGTATCTGGGGTAGGGGAGCGTTGTATGTGGGTTGAAGGTGTACCGTAAGGAGCGCTGGACAGCATACAAGTGAGAATGCCGGTATGAGTAACGAAAAGATCAGTGAGAATCTGATCCGCCGAAAGCCCAAGGTTTCCTGAGGAAGGCTCGTCCGCTCAGGGTAAGTCGGGACCTAAGGCGAGGCCGAAAGGCGTAGTCGAAGGACAACAGTTTGAAATTACTGTACCACCGTAATCCGCTATGAGCGATGGGGTGACGCAGGAGGGTAGTGACGCGGACTGATGGATATGTCCGTCTAAGCAGTGAGGCTGATGTGTAGGAAAATCCGCACATCATTAAGGCTGGGCTGTGATGGGGAGCGAAAATTGTAGTAGCGAAGGTCATGATCTCACACTGCCAAGAAAAGCCTCTAGCCAGGAGAAGGTGCCCGTACCGCAAACCGACACAGGTAGGCGAGAAGAGAATTCTAAGGCGCGCGGAAGAACTCTCGTTAAGGAACTCGGCAAAATGACCCCGTAACTTCGGGAGAAGGGGTGCCCCGGTAGTGTGAATAGCACGAGGGGGCCGCAGTGAAAAGGCCCAAGCGACTGTTTAGCAAAAACACAGGTCTGTGCGAAGCCGCAAGGCGAAGTATACGGGCTGACGCCTGCCCGGTGCTGGAAGGTTAAGGGGAGTGGTTAGGGGTAACCCGAAGCTATGAACCGAAGCCCCAGTAAACGGCGGCCGTAACTATAACGGTCCTAAGGTAGCGAAATTCCTTGTCAGGTAAATTCTGACCCGCACGAATGGCGTAACGACTTGGGCGCTGTCTCAACGAGAGATCCGGTGAAATTTTAATACCTGTGAAGATGCAGGTTACCCGCGACAAGACGGAAAGACCCCATGGAGCTTTACTGCAGCTTGATATTGAATTTGGGTACGATCTGTACAGGATAGGTGGGAGCCGTAGAAATCGGAGCGCAAGCTTCGGTGGAGGCGCCGTTGGGATACCACCCTGATCGTATCTAGGTTCTAACCTAGTGCCCTAATCGGGTACGGGGACCGTGTCAGGCGGGCAGTTTGACTGGGGCGGTCGCCTCCTAAAGAGTAACGGAGGCGTTCCAAGGTTCCCTCAGAATGGTTGGAAATCATTCGAAGAGTGCAAAGGCATAAGGGAGCTTGACTGCGAGACCTACAAGTCGAGCAGGGACGAAAGTCGGACTTAGTGATCCGGTGGTACCGCATGGAAGGGCCATCGCTCAACGGATAAAAGCTACCCTGGGGATAACAGGCTTATCTCCCCCAAGAGTCCACATCGACGGGGAGGTTTGGCACCTCGATGTCGGCTCATCGCATCCTGGGGCTGAAGTAGGTCCCAAGGGTTGGGCTGTTCGCCCATTAAAGCGGTACGCGAGCTGGGTTCAGAACGTCGTGAGACAGTTCGGTCCCTATCTGTCGTGGGCGCAGGAAATTTGAGAGGAGCTGTCCTTAGTACGAGAGGACCGGGATGGACGTACCGCTGGTGCACCAGTTGTTCCGCCAGGAGCATGGCTGGGTAGCTACGTACGGACGGGATAAGCGCTGAAAGCATCTAAGCGTGAAGCCCCCCTCAAGATGAGATTTCCCAATTAGTAAGACCCCTTGAAGACGACGAGGTAGATAGGTTGGAGGTGGAAGTGCAGTAATGCATGGAGCTGACCAATACTAATCGGTCGAGGGCTTATCCTATACTTAAAATGCAAATTCAATTCGGATTCAGTTTTCAGGCGATTAAGCCTGAGCATTACGCTGTAATGCCCGTTTGGTGGCGATAGCGGAGGGGTTCCACGCGTACCCATCCCGAACACGACCGTTAAGCCCTCCAGCGCCGATGGTACTTGGACCGAAGGGTCCTGGGAGAGTAGGACGCCGCCAAGCGGACAACCACATTACCCGTGGTATTTTTTTTGCCCTTAATATTCGTATGTCTTAAAAGGGCCTTTAGCTCAGCTGGTTAGAGCGCACCCCTGATAAGGGTGAGGTCGGTGGTTCGAGTCCACTAAGGCCCACCATATTCCCTGATAGCTCAGTTGGTAGAGCACTCGACTGTTAATCGAGTTGTCACAGGTTCGAGTCCTGTTCGGGGAGCCATTTATGGAGAGGTGTCCGAGTTTGGCCGAAGGAGCACGATTGGAAATCGTGTAGGCGCCACAAGCGTCTCGAGGGTTCGAATCCCTCTCTCTCCGCCATGAATTTACTTCCCTGTTAGGGATGAGAAGCCTTGGTGGTTCGTTGAAGCATAAGCTTCGTTAGGAATGCTTCGCAATCTCGATAGTAGTGAGAGTATCCCTCTCTCTCCGCCATAAAGTTTATTAGCATGGCCCGTTGGTCAAGGGGTTAAGACACCTCCCTTTCACGGAGGTAACATGGGTTCGAATCCCATACGGGTCATAACATGGAGGCTTAGCTCAGCTGGGAGAGCATCTGCCTTACAAGCAGAGGGTCGGGGGTTCGATCCCCTCAGCCTCCACCATATTCATTTAAGAACGACGCGGGGTGGAGCAGCCCGGTAGCTCGTCGGGCTCATAACCCGAAGGCCGCAGGTTCAAATCCTGCCCCCGCAACCAATTTACATTTATGCATTATGTCTGTGGAACCGTGGTGTAGTTGGCCTAACATGCCTGCCTGTCACGCAGGAGATCGCGAGTTCGAATCTCGTCGGTTCCGCCATTTAGTTAATTATTGTTGGGGATTAGCCAAGCGGTAAGGCAACGGACTTTGACTCCGTCATGCATAGGTTCAAATCCTATATCCCCAGCCATTTATGAGAGCCATTAGCTCAGTTGGTAGAGCACCTGACTTTTAATCAGGGTGTCGAAGGTTCGAGTCCTTCATGGCTCACCATTATTTTTAAAGTGTGCGCGTGTGGCGGAATGGCAGACGCACCAGACTTAGGATCTGGCGTTTCACGACGTGGGGGTTCAAGTCCCTTCACGCGCACCATATTTTGCGGAAGTGGCTCAGCGGTAGAGCATCGCCTTGCCAAGGCGAGGGTCGCGGGTTCGATTCCCGTCTTCCGCTCCATAATTTTTGCGCCCTTAGCTCAGCTGGATAGAGCGTTTGACTACGAATCAAAAGGCCGGGAGTTCGAATCTCTCAGGGCGCGCCATTTTTATTAATAAGTCATTACATGTTTTGACGGGATGTAGCTCAGCTTGGTAGAGCACCTGGTTTGGGACCAGGGGGTCGCATGTTCAAATCGTGTCATCCCGATTTTATACCTTTGCGGGTGTAGTTCAATGGTAGAACTTCAGCCTTCCAAGCTGATAGCGTGGGTTCGATTCCCATCACCCGCTTATAATTAAGAAACACCTGTCTATTATAGGCAGGTGTTTTTTTGTATAGTTACATTCATATGGATACAATAGAACTTAGGGCTTTTAGTTGAGGAGGTAGCTATGTTTGAATTCGAAGCTAAATTAGTGCGACCTGATGCAAGTGGGAGCTGGACTTATCTTAACGTCCCTTTTGATGCCGAACAAATATTTGAAACAAAGTCCAGGGTACAGGTAAAAGGAACTGTAAATGGAATCCCCTATAGAGGAACGCTTATGCCCCATGGAAACGGAAAGTATTTTATGGTGGTAAAGAAAGAACTACGGGATCTAGCCAAAGCTCAACCTGGTGATATTGTGCGTGTGACGATGGAGCAGGATCATCAATTACGAGAGGTAGAAGCTCCAGAGGATTTCCTTGATGCGCTGAGTAGCCATGAGCAGGCAGAAGCTTATTACAACGGTCTGGCTTATTCTTATCAGAAGGAATATGTATCTTGGATCGAAGCGGCGAAAAGACCTGAAACCAGAGCATCTCGTATCGAGAAATCAGTTAGCAAGCTCGCAGATGGATTGAGGCTAAAATAAAAATACGAATAATCGATGCAAGGTATGAACATAAGAACAGCGTCCCTTTCCCGTCATAAGGAAGAGGACGCTGTTTACGTTGGTGGATATGCGTGGGTTGGCTTAAATAAGAACGGCTACCTCACCACAATTCACAAACTTAATACTTTCGATCATTACCGACAGTTCACCTGAAGGTATGGCTAACTGGCATGTGCTACCGATCTGAGCTAACAGTAGCTGCATGCCAATAGGCGAGAACATTGAAATCTTGTTATCATTGGGTTCAGCCTGGTTTGGAAATACGATGGTGTAGGTATCTGTAGTATTGTCGTCTAAGTAACGAAGCTGAAGCTG
Organism: Paenibacillus sp. RS8; assembly: GCF_041956825.1. Classification (NCBI taxonomy): domain Bacteria; kingdom Bacillati; phylum Bacillota; class Bacilli; order Caryophanales; family Paenibacillaceae; genus Paenibacillus; species Paenibacillus sp. RS8. The sequence continues at coordinate 2,516,466 of NZ_CP168131.1, forward strand.
ACTTCCAATCAATACGAGTGAGTTCAATTCTTCTCCATTAAAACGGGATAGTAATTGTTCCAGCTCGGAGCAATAACGGGACAGCAACGTTTCAGCATGGCTTCTTTGTTTACTTCGTTCCGGGAAATATTGATTTAGAAATGCGATTTTTTCCTCATCAAAATATATAAGCTGCTGGACCAATTGTGTCCTTGAGCCTTCATAAATTAGACTATGGTTCATAGTAGATTTCACCCCCTCTAAGTAGCACATTCTTTGCAAATTTGTTATGACGCGTTGCCATATTAAAATCCCTCCTATACAAATAGAGGTCCCCTAGAGGGAACCTTCTGATCAGTATAACAGCTTCTATATGTAAATCCAATCCATTTTGTAAAGGCAATTAATTCTTACTAAATATTGTATTTAAAACGTTTGACTATTACATATTTGGGTGCTATGATAGGCTGATGTTATAGGCATTTCGTAGAAAACTGCGGAATGCCTATACTATATTTCGATGATGTTTTTACATTAATGTTACCAGGGGAGTGATACGCGCCATGTACATTTCGTTGAGTTTACCTATAGAATCTAGACATAAAAATTAACTAATAAATTTATCAAAGGAGAGATCAGGATGATTCAAGTAAAAGAGTTTGTAGATGCGGATAATTCGTATGCTGAGAATAAGGCAAATGAGTTCTTGGCAGGGCTGCGGGAGGAACAGATTGTGAATATTTGTTACGGTTCGATAGTTAAATCTTCACGTGATGGGGCAGAGCATCAAAGAAGCACAATACTGGTCGTGTATAAGACAAATGAAAGGCAATAATTGGAATACGTTTTTTTCATGCTTATCGGTTGTCTCCACGCTGTGCATCGTGATCGTTCTTATGTATTATATGTTTAGCTAATTAGCCCCTAAATTGGAATACTTAAATCGATAACTTTTCTTACAAACAAAGAGGACCTTTCCCATTACGGGTAAAGGTCCTCTTTGTTTGTATAAGTGCATTTACAGTCTTACACTCCGTCTGGGACAGATAATCCTAAACCGGATGCGACACGCTGCCCCAATTCTGGATCAGCTTTATAAAAATGTACAATTTGACGAAGTTTAATATCGTTACTTTCAACGGGTGTCATAGCGCCTACGATATTTTGAACAAGACGGGTACGTTCTTCTTCACTCATCAGGCGATACAAGTCACCAGGTTGTGTGTAATGATCATCACTATTATAAGAGACACTGTCGGCATTTCCAGATACTTCGAACGGTGATGTTTTGTACTGTGGTGCCTCTTTAGGTCCACCTAAGCTGTTAGGCTCGTAATAAGCACCGGATCCGCCATTGTTGCCGAGTGCCATACCGCCGTCACGTTGATAGTTCTTCACTTCTACCTTTGGACGGTTGATAGGCAGGCTGTTATGGTTAGGTCCTACACGGTGACGGTGAGCATCGCCGTAAGCAAAAAGTCGACCCTGCAGCAATTTATCAGGAGAAGCTTCAATACCAGGGACGAAAGAGCCAGGAGAGAATGTAACTTGCTCTACTTCCGCGAAGTAGTTCTCTGGATTGCGATCCAATACCATGCGGCCAACCTCAATTAATGGATAATCCTTTTGTGACCATACTTTGGTAACATCAAATGGATCAAAGCGGTAAGTCTTTGCATCTTCGATCGGCATAATCTGTACGTAGAGCTTCCACGCAGGGAAATCTCCTTTATCAATAGCATTGAACAAGTCCTCTGTATGATAATCTGGGTTCTCCCCAGCGATTTTGGTAGCAAGTTCTGGATCAAGATTCTTAATCCCTTGTTCTGTTTTGAAGTGATATTTCACCCAGACGGCATTGCCTTCGGCATTTACCCACTTGAAGGTGTGGCTTCCGAACCCGTGCATATGTCTCAGCGTAGCTGGAATTCCGCGATCTGACATCAAAATCGTAACCTGATGTAGAGATTCCGGTGATAAAGACCAGAAGTCCCAAACCGCATTAGGGTTCTTTAGGTGTGTCTGTGGATCACGCTTCTGTGTATGAATAAAATCAGGGAACTTGATTGCATCACGAACGAAGAATACAGGTGTATTGTTACCTACGAGATCATAGTTTCCTTCTTCGGTATAGAATTTCACAGCAAAACCACGAGGGTCCCGTACAGTATCAGCAGAACCTAGCTCACCAGCTACCGTTGAGAAACGGATGAACAGAGGTGTACGCTTGCCTACCTCAGACAAGAAATTTGCTTTTGTATATTGGGTCAAATCTTGAGTGACCTCAAAGTACCCATGAGCGCCAGCGCCTTTAGCATGAACGACGCGTTCAGGAACACGTTCTCTGTTAAAGTGGGCTAATTTCTCAAGCAGATGAACATCTTGCAGCAAAGTAGGACCGCGATCACCGGCTGTCATTGAGTTTTGATTGTCGCCTACTGGAGCACCCCAGCTGGTTGTAAGATTATTATTGGAGCTCATTAATAGAATCACCTCGTAAGATTTGATTTTAGATTTAGTATAAGTTCTATATTAATGTTTTTTGGAGAAAATGCAATACTTTTTGAATAATTGGCACATTACAGTATGTGGTAATCGCCGTCACATTCAGAAGTATATGATAGATCTAGTGATTAATTGCTAACCAGAATTAAAAAAGAAACAGCGTACCTCTACCATCGCTGGAGGGGTACGCTGTACTTTTTTGAAAGAAAGATATCCGTTTTCTACACTTATTATTTAATATACATTCTGTTGTAATATTCATCTAGCATTCGTTTGGTGGCAAATTCGGTACGAGTCGTTTCAATACTCTTCTTCATCATTTGTACCCACTTGTCCTGATTCTCGTAATAGGTAGGGAGTACACGATTTAATAAGGTGTCGTATAACGCATCACTATCATGCTTATCCAGAACCTCGAAGTCGGTTGTCTCAAAGCCGTCTCCAATCTGCCAGCCATTCTCGCCATCTATACAGGCTTCCGGCCACCAGCCATCTAGTATGGAACAGTTCAATACGCCGTTCATAGCTGCCTTCATCCCGGAGGTTCCGCTTGCTTCCAGTGGTCTACGCGGATTGTTCAGCCAAATATCAGAACCGCGAGTCAGCTGTGCTCCGATAGTCATATCGTAGTTCTCCAAGAAGACAACACTTTTTGGATATTTTTTCATCATCGCCACTAGATTGCTGACAATTTTTTTGCCGTTATCATCGAGCGGATGGGCTTTGCCAGAGAAGACGATTTGTATTTTTCCAGACTCCAGATAAGGCTCAATAATTTCCGGCTGCGAGAAAATCAGGTCACTACGTTTATAAGGAGCAGCTCTGCGTGAGAAGCCAATGAGTAGATTGTCAGCATTTAGACTAATGCCGGACCGTTCTTTGATAAAATCAATCAGTTCACTCTTAATTTCTTGATGTACTGCCCATAGATCGCCATTTTCTTCATAGGCTTGCGTGATTCTTTCATCTACCCAAGTAGGGGTATGAATAGCATTAGTAATACCAATGATGTCCGATCTTCCAGCAACCTCTTTCCACATTTTATTAGCTGTATCCGCATGAAGCTGCGCTACTGCATTAGATATGCGGGAGAGTCGCAGACCGGCAACCGTCATGTTGAACGGATCACCACCGATTCGCTCCATCTGCTCGCGGGTTAAACCATTGAATGCACTCATGTACTCTAGGCGATCTAGTGGATGGGTTTCGTTGCCTTCTTTTATCGGCGTATGTGTAGTGAACACAACCTCTTCCCGAGTAGCTTTCCAAGCTTCCTCAAAGGTGTTGCCTCCTGACATTTTCTCACGGATTAGCTCGATGGCTGCTAAGGCTGCATGACCTTCGTTGAAATGATAGACATCAATCGGAATTCCTAGCGCACGCATAGCTTTGACTCCACCGATACCCAGTACGATCTCTTGTGCGATTCGTTCCTCGCCAAACCAGCCGTACAATTGTCCGGTAATCCAGGCATCATTATTCTCGGGGATATCCGTATCCAGTAAATACAACGTGCTGTTGCCAAAATAATCAGTCTTCCATACTTTGCACACCACATCGGTCTTTCTGACTTTAACGGTTACCTTAACCCCTGTATCTTCTAGAAAATCATAAACATAATTGTGATAGGAGTCGTAAGGATTTCCGTTCGCATCAATCTTTTGGTCCGTATAACCTTGTTTCCACTTCAGCCCAATAGGGATGATAGGAGCGTTGATATCTTTGGCTCCCTTAATGTAGTCACCGGCAAGAATTCCAAGCCCTCCGGCATACATTTTGAAATCGGAATGTAACCCGTACTCCATACTGAAATAAGCTACTGATGGTAATTTTTGTTCGTTCACTTGATAAGCCTCCTAATCGCGGATTAGATTGAATTGCAGTAAAGCTGCTGGCATTATCTACGATGCAAACGTTTGCTCAAAAAACGGTCGACAATCGTTGTGGAAGCGATTGCACAACATTATTCTAGCACACTTTATCTGTAAAAGCATAACGTCGATTTGGTGAAAATAGCCAATTAGGGGCAAAATCGACGGAAGTGATTGATAAAGTGAAGGGAAGACCCTAAGATAAAGAGATTGAAGAAATAATTAATGGTGGTGTCTAAGTTGGGTATAGTTGTGATTGGAAGCTTAAATATGGATATGGTAGTACGTACGAACCGGGCACCGAATGCAGGAGAAACACTTATGGGACAAGCATTTGCTCTATCTCCCGGTGGAAAGGGAGCGAATCAAGCCGTTGCCGCAGCCCGTCTAGGTGCTGAGGTTAGTATGATCGGCAGCGTCGGAAAAGATACCTTTGGAAGCGAAATGCTGGAGATTATTAAGCAAGAGGGTATTCATATAGAGCATATCTCGGTGAGTGAAACTGAGGCAACGGGTGTAGCTTCAATCGTTATTGAAGAAGATGGAGAGAATCGGATTATCGTTGTACCCGGAGCGAATATTGATCTATCTGTGGACGATATACAGGCGTTAGAGTCTGTGATTAGCCAGGCTGAGATGATTGTGATGCAGCTTGAAATGGAACTGGCGATGAGTGAGCATGCTATTGCCATTGCACATCGTCATGGAATTCCGGTCATTCTGAATCCAGCACCAGCAAGAGTGCTTAAAGATGAGATGCTGGGTCAAGTATCGTATCTGACTCCTAATGAGACTGAGGCGGGGATTTTGACTGGAATGACGGTAGATAGTTTAGAGACTGCTGAGCAGGCGGCCCGTATTTTGCTGCAAAAGGGTGTTAAGAACGTTATCGTTACCTTGGGATCTAAAGGTGCATTAATCGTTAATGCTGAGGGTGCTAAGTCAGTTCCGGGATTCCCGGTCAAGGCGATAGATACGGTTGCTGCGGGAGATTCATTCAATGGGGCATTAGCCCAGCAATTGGTTTTAGGCAAAACGTTGGAAGAAACTGTGAGCTTCGCTAACGCTGTTGGAGCACTGGCTGTAGGGAAAGAAGGAGCAATCCCATCGCTACCACAGTTATCAGAGGTTGAACAGTTTCTAAACATGTATCGGTAGTAGAATAAACAAGTACAGAATCTATAGTAGACGACTGGATAAGGGGCTGAAATTATGAGCAGGACAGTAACTGTTAAAAATGTGATCATCGGCGAAGGAATTCCTAAAATATGTGTTCCGTTGATTGGAGCTACCTTGTCTGAATTGAAACAGGAAGCCGAAGCGTTGAAAGAACTGAGTCCCGATTTGGTGGAGTGGCGGACGGATTTTTTTGATGAAGTTGAAGACGTAGAGGCGGTTAAGTCAGCGTTAAAACAAATTCATTCTGTAATTCCGGAGTTACCACTGATTTTTACTTTTCGGAGTGCCAAAGAAGGCGGCGAAAAGCAGGTCAGCACGGAATATTACATAGCGTTGAATATAGCTGCTGCCGAAAGCGGATTAGCAGATATAATAGATGTTGAATTATTCAATGAGGAACAGGATGTAAAGTTACTAGTCGAGACTGCTCATACTCATAACGTGGCTGTTATTATATCGAATCATGATTTTCACGGAACACCTTCTCAAGAGGAGATCATCTCGCGGCTATGCAAGGCACAGGAGCTTGGCGGAGATTTGCCCAAAATCGCGGTGATGCCTCAGGATGCGGGGGATGTGCTGACTTTACTAGAAGCTACCCATAAGATGAAAGAACAATATGCGGACCGCCCGATTATAACGATGTCCATGGCGGGAGCTGGGGTAATCAGCCGTTTAGCCGGTGAAGTTTTCGGTTCAGCGCTAACCTTCGGAGCGGCGCATAAACCTTCTGCACCAGGTCAGATTGCTGTGGTTGAGCTGCGCAATGTACTGTCGCTGCTGCATCGCAGTCTATAGGAGTTATTGCAAGGTTACGAATAATAGAAATAGAGCGGCAACCGGATTTCCGATGCCGCTCTATTTCTATTTCATTATTTTGTTCCCGTGTATACGTGAACAGCATCCCTTAAGAAAGCAGCAAGTCCAGGACTCCGCTTGTCATAATACTTGGTAAAACGCTCATCATCAACATACATTTGCGCAACACCAGCATGCGCCTCTTTGGAATAGGAATCCCAGTAGAAGGAGAGCCACTGGCGGTGCAGGTCAGCACTTTTTTGCGCCAATACACTGGCAGGATCTCCATGCTCCATTGCCTGCACTAGCGTCTCGAACATCTCCTCCTCAAGCTGCTGTATAGCCGCATATTGCTCCTCTGACATGCCTTTAAGCTTCTTGTTGGATTGATCCACGGTGCTGTCCCCGTATTTCTCCCGAATTTCTTGACCGTATTTCTTCTCGTTATCGTCTACCAGCTTTTGCTTAAAGCCTTCGAATTTTTCAGCGTCACTCATGGTCATTCTCCCTTCTTGGTGAGCCAGCGTCTGTTCGACGTTAGCAATTAATAGATCTAATTGATGTCTCTTTTCAAGCAGCTTGTCATGATGCTCCCGTAGCGCCTTGGCCCCGTCGAAGGACGGTTCGGTCATTATAGCTTTGATTCGTTCCAGGCTTAAGCCAAGCTCTCGATAAAATAAAATTTGCTGTAGTAGATCTACTTCGGCACGGCCATAGATACGATACCCCGAGGAGTTGATTCTCGCCGGCTTAAGAATGCCAAACTCATCGTAGTAGCGCAGGGTTCGCGTGCTGATTCCAGCTAGCTCTGCGAGCTTCTGTACTGTGTATTCCGTAGTATCACCTCCTACAAACTCAATGTACACCTTTACGTAGCGTGAAGGTCAAATGTTTTTTTAGCGTACCCAAAACAGCGGCAGTTACCCGCTGAAGATCATTGGGAAGACTGCCGCTGTTATAGTTTGCTGATGTTTGAAGTTATTTTTGACCCATCTGCGCCGCAAAATAATTTTGTAATTCCTCTAATTTCCGAGGATCGGTTAGGGTGGTTTTGTCTGAGAAGTAGTGTTCAAGAACAAGGTCCCAGGTTGGCACTATTTTTTGTGAGTTCATCGCTTTAATGGCGATTTTGACCGTCTTGCGTTCTTTGGCATTAGAGAAGGTATCTACGTAATGCTGTGAGCGCTCGAAATCCAGCTCTTTAAACACAGCGCGGAAGATCTCCGAAGTCATCTTTGCATCATCCAGTGCTCGGTGAGCAGATCCAGAGGGCTCTAGCTCAAACAAAGCCATTGCACCTTCAACACTAATATCATTACTAAGGCCGCGAGCCCGCAGCACACCCTTCAGTAAATCAAAATACGTTGCGGACATCCAGTAGGAATCGTCCATTTTATGCATGCGCACATCCTGAATGATACGCTTCATGTCCTCGCCGCCCCAAGTTAGTAGCAGAACTCCGTCTGTACTTAGATCAAGCCACTCTCTAAAAGCAGTGATGACTTTCGGGAAGCGGGGTGCAATATCGATTTCCTCTTGGGGAATCCCGGTTTTTTTCTTAATAAAAGAATTAAGGGTAGAGAAATATATGGGTTTGATCAAGGAAGAGAATTCATCCTTATACTGCAATGAAGAGTCTAACCGGACAGCTCCAATCTCAATGACCTCCATAGGGTGCTCGCTGGCAAACTTACGGCCGTTGAATTCGATGTCCAGAATAATATAATCCACAGGTACTTGCCTCCGTTCCATGACTGACGCTGTAGTGCTTAATACGTCGACTACTCTATTTTAACAAAAAAAGCGATGTAATGGGGAGTATGGGAACAAGCTAATATTGGAACATAAAAAAGAACCTGCACTATGCGGGTTCTTTTTATAACTATAAATGAGCAAAGATGATTGCAGACAATAAAGTAAGACGATTAATGCTCTGGAACGGAAGCAGGTTCAGGCTGATGAATTGGCTGTTCCAGCAGGACAGATCCATCTTCAAGACGAAGCCAGGTATCGAAGTCTTGGGTGCCTTGGGTCAGTCTGATGACGCGTGCGCCCCGCATAAAGCCTTCTTTTCCATAAGTATTGTAGCCGGTAGCACGGCCATAGGAAAGACGTATGCCATACAGGCTGCCCGTAAAATCATTGATATGGTCATGTCCGCAGAAGGTGCCCAGCACATCACCCATTTCAAGCAAAGCCGAGAATAATCCCGAGTTAACCTCAGGTGAGCATACACGCTCATACTTATACCCATGACAGACTTGTGTAGACCAGACCTCACGATATTCGGGAATCGGGATATGGAAGAAAGCTAATGCAGGCAGCCTGTTCTCAGCAGTTTTAGGATTCAACCGAGCGGATTCAGCAGTTAGCCAGTTAATCTGATTCCGACTAACCCAATTGTAGCCAGGGATATGCTCCATCTCGGAGTAGCTGCCGGAGTCAACAAAATAAAGGACAGCGGCTGCTTGGCCATCGTGATCTTTTATTTCAAGTGTGTAATTGCCTGAGCCTTCAAGATCCTCTGGACCGGCTTCGGCCAGACAGTGGGGATGTTCCAATGCAATCTGCATCAGTTCACTGCGGGAAATCAGAGTTTCTGTATCATGATTGCCAAATACGAAGGCCCAAGGGGTACCTGTTTTCTCAACAGCAGCGACAGCATCCCGAAATGCTTGGGCAGGGTCTTCACACGCCTGTTCACCAGGTGAGACAGGGGCAGTGTAAATCAGATCTCCCGTGAAGACCACAAGATCAGGTTGTTCCGCTTCCAGAACGCGTTCCATTAGTTCCCGAGTACGCTGATCTTCGGCTCTTCCATCCATCCAGTGAAGATCAGTGAACTGTACAATTTTCAAGGTTCCATCTTGCTGAAATGATAAGCTGTGTCTCATTGGGGGTATCTCCCTTACTGTGTAATATTGTTAGCCGATCCAGATCCGCTGTGTGAAATGATCTCCTGAGTTTCTACCAATCATAATATCAAATTCTCCGGGCTCGTAGACCAATTGATCGTCTTTTCCGTAGAACATCAGCATATCTCTAGTGATCTCGAAAGAAACCACTTGTTTTTCATGCGCTGCGAGTGTAATTTGCCGGAAGCCCTTCAGTTCTTTGACCGGGCGAACGACACTTGCGCTGACGTCGTGGATATAGAGTTGAACGGTTTCCTTACCGGCGATGTCTGAAGTATTCTCCACCTCAATGGAGGCAACAATCCGATCGGCAGCATCAACATTGAAGTTGCTGTAATCAAAACTGGAATAGCTCAGACCATAGCCAAAGCAGAAGAGAGGGTCATTAGGGCAATCCAGATATCGAGTTACATATCGTACATTGGGATATAGGGGATCATAGGGACGCCCCGTCTGATAGGCATTGTAATAGATAGGAATTTGTCCAACCGAGTAAGGGAAGCTCATAGATAAACGACCGGATGGATTATAATCTCCGAACAGCACATCAGCTAGTGAGTTTCCGGATTCTGTACCTAGAAACCAGGCTTGCAGCAAAGCGTCGCTGGCCTCAAGAACAGGTTTTAGTTCCAGTGGTCGGCCGCTAAATACAATGGTAACAATCTTTTTGCCAGTATCTTTCAAACGCCAGATCAGCTTCTCCTGATTGGTCGACAAGCGCAGATTGGTTTTGCTTCCGCCTTCCCCGGTATCCTGCTGATTCTCACCTACAGCAGCGAGAATTACATCGCAATCCTTCAGGCGCTGGAAGGCTTCTTCGATTTCATCCTCTACATCAAAAACACCCTCCAGCATGCTTCCCAGCTCACCCGTCATGGCCGTAATAATATCTGCGGCAGATGTTTTTTGAGAAATGCCGTTGTAGAGTGATACGGCCGGGTCTTTTTCCGTTCCAGACCAGCCGCCCAGCACATGAATAGAGGTAGCGAAGGGACCAGCCAATCCAATCTTCATACCGCGTTTAAGGGGCAGAGCGTCATTGTCATTTTTCAGCAGTACCACTGAGCTGGCACCCAGCTCTCTCGCTGCTTGTAAATTCTCCGTGCTCGGCGTGGGCGCCTCATCTACTAACGGGTCTGCATCCTTGAATGGATTGTCAAACAAGCCGAGGGCATCCTTAAGTTCTAGCACTCGGATAACGGCTTCATCGATCAAAGAGACATCCAGCTTGCCTTCCTCGACCAGACCGGCACCGTGGTTTAGATAATGGGTGGACATCATTTCAATATCAAGTCCTGCAGCTATACTTTTCTCCGCTGCTTCACGGCCATCCTCAGCTGCACCATGAGGGATTAGCTCATTGACGGAATTGAAATCGGCAATGGTAACGCCGTTGAAGCCCCATTCCTCACGCAAAATTCCCCGGAGAAGTTTGGAATTACCGCTTGCTGGTATACGGTCAATCGTATTGAATGCGGCCATCACCATGGCTACACCAGCATCTACAGCAGCTTTATAGGCTGGTAGATAGAACTCACGTAATACGCCGAGGGACATATCGACCGTATTATATTCTCGACCGCCTTCGGGAGCGCCATAACCGGCGAAGTGCTTCACACAGGCAGCGATACGACCTTTTTCTTTTAGGTCTTTGCCCTGATAGCCCCGTACCATGCTCTCAGTTACACGGGCATTCAGATAAGGATCCTCACCGGACGTCTCCATCACCCGTCCCCAGCGCGGATCGCGTACGAGATCTGTCATAGGTGAGAAAGTGAGATGGATGCCGGCAGCTGCGCTCTCTTTGGCTGCAACTTCAGCAAATCGCTCGCAAGCTTCCATATCAAAGCTACAACCTATCGCAAGCGGGATCGGAAGAATTGTTCTGTAGCCATGAATGACATCCGCCATGAAGAGCAGAGGAATCTTCTGACGACTGGCTTGCAAATGCCGGGTCTGCAGATCAATCACATTTCTAGCTCCAATACCATTCAGAACACTTCCTATGTTCTCCATCACCTGTGGCTGAATGTTCAGTTCTTTAAATGGGCCGGTTAAATCCACGGTATCATCCAAACCCCAATAGTGAGGGCCTAGCTGGGTTAATTGGGCCAGTTTTTCTTCCAGAGTCATATCGTTCACAAGATCTTGGATAAAAGATTTAGTCATGGTTAACACCTTCCTCGTGAGCGCATTGATAGTTATTGTGACAATTAGATGTGCTATACCAATAAGAAAGCGCTTGCGATTTCTGTTCGCCGCTGCTTTAAGCCGGAGAGGATTCCGAGTAAAGGATAGCTTTCAATACCCTGTTCCGTGTGCATACGCAGATTAATATTATTGGATGAGACATGTAATAGATCGGTACGGGGAGTTCAACGTCAGACGTCATAGATAGAGGCTGACATGTTATGAAAGAACAGATAGAAACGTTTCCATAAACGATACATATCGATCTTAGTCCGAAGGCCATAAAAAGTCAATTATCTTCGTGAAATCGGCCGATTCATTATATTTAGGTTGTAAAATGTGATTTTTATTACTAGAAAAACAAAAATAAAATGAATTGACAGCGCATACATCTAGGGAGTATGATTTTCGTACAGGGAGTTTCAAAGAAATTATGGAAACGTTTCTATATCATCCGATACGCCTTATCATAAAGGATGAGCAATCAGTTTTAAGCTGGTTGCGGGACAGGAAAGGAAGCTAAGTTATGCATCTGACGAAATGCATTTTTCAAATTGGAGGTGGGCTCATTGGCAAGAATTAAGCTTGCGGGTGGAAATATTGTCCGGGAAGTCATTAAGAACAAAGTGCTTTTTCTAATGTTGCTGCCTGTAATTCTATACTTTATTATTTTTCACTATGCGGTAATGCCTGGCGCTTACGTCGCATTCGTAGATTACAAGCTCAATAAGGGTATTTTCGGTAGTAATTTCATTGGCCTTAAGAACTTTGAGTTCCTGTTTCAAAACGGTGATCTCTGGAATATTACCAAAAATACACTACTCTACAATGTTGTATTTCTTGCCTTGGGGAATATTATTCAAATCGTTTTCGCCATTATGTTATCTGAAATAGCAGGTAAGTGGTTCAAGAAGATAACGCAGTCCGTCATTCTTCTTCCAAACTTTATCTCAATGGTTATCGTCGGTGTATTTGCCTACAACTTGTTCAACTTCAACTCAGGTTTTATTAATACGATGTTTGTAAGCTTGGGGTTAGATCGTTATGAATTTTACTCTGACCCTGGGATTTGGAAGTATATCATTGTTGCCTTTAAGATTTGGGCTGGAACTGGATACGGTATGATTGTCTATTTGGCAACCATCACAGGAATTAATCATGATTTGTATGAGGCGGCCTATATGGATGGGGCTACGACCTGGCAGCGGATTCGCTACATGACTCTTCCAATTCTGAAGCCTACTTTTATTCTATTGCTGTTGTTCGGATTGGGTGGCATTCTTAAAGGCTCCTTCGACCTATTCTACAACCTGATTGGTACTAACTCCGTGCTGTATCCGCAGACGGATATCATTGATACCTATGTCTTCCGTTCATTAGTGGGGCAATTCAACTTCTCCATGGGTGCGGCAGTCGGCTTCTATCAATCCTTATTCGGTCTGATTCTGGTACTGGTGATAAACTTTATTGTTCGTAAGGTCGAACCAGACAGCGCATTATTCTAAATTCAGAAACGAAATAGGGGTGATATCAGTGGAACAATCAAAAATCAAGCAGGATTCTGGCAGTATTCTCATTAAAGCGGTCAGCTATCTCTGCATTACAATCTTTGCACTATTTTGTGTATTTCCTTTTGCATTAATGATCTCTTCCTCGTTCATGAATGAACAGGAAATTGTCCGTGAAGGCTATAAGCTCTGGCCAAAGGAATTCTCATTAAAGGCTTATGAATTGCTGTTGAATAACTCTGGCAAACTAGTAAGTGCTTATCAGGTTACGATTTTTATCACCGTAGTAGGTACGGTACTTGGACTATTCATGATGTCAATGGCTGGGTTCGTACTTAACCGAAAAGATTTCAAATATCGTAATTTCTTCTCCTTTATGATTTACTTTACAACGCTTTTCAGCGGTGGTTTGATTCCAACGTATATCCTGATGGTCAAACATCTTCATATGAAGGACAGCTTATTCGCCATGATCCTTCCGGGTGTAGTGGGCGCTTGGTCCATCTTCCTAATGCGTAACTTTATGAAAGCTATTCCGGATTCTCTATATGAATCCGCTACAATTGACGGCGCCGGTGACTTCCGCATCTATTGGCGGATATTCATTCCACTAGCAGTTCCATCCTTAGCAACAATTGGATTGTTCTCGGCACTGGGCTTTTGGAATGAATGGTATAACGGAATGTTGTATATCGACGATCCGACGAAGTATCCGCTTCAATACTTCTTGCAGCGAATGGTCAATCAGGCGAATCTCGGAGCGCTAGTCAATTCGGGGGCGGTAATCAATACTGCTGATCTTCCGACGCAATCCATTAAAATGGCTACAGCTGTGCTAGCTACTGGACCTATTATTCTTCTATATCCATTTGTGCAGCGTTACTTCGTAACAGGCCTCACAATCGGGGCAGTAAAGGGTTAATGGACGTTTCCTTTTCATAGGGCGTTTATTATAAATCAAGCAATCATTATTAACAGAAAAAAAGGGAGGTTTACCTAATGAAAGGTAAAAAAACGGCGTCTTCTTTACTAGCTGTCCTAATGCTTACGGGGGCACTTACAGCTTGCTCATCATCCAAAGACAATGCTTCTAGCAATGATGCAGCAGCTACTAAATCACCAGAAACATCTGCTAACAATACAGGAGGAGTCGATACTTCCAAAGAAGCTAAGCTGACGTACTACTTGTGGGGCAGTGAAGGTGTTCAAAATAAGGCGATTCTAGCTGAGATTAACAAAAAACTCAAGGCAGATATCAATACAACTTTAGAAATTAAATATATCGACTGGCCAGATATTGCAACGAAATATCCATTGCTATTTGCTTCTGGTGAAACATTTGATTTGTCACATGCTTCTCCTGGAGCACCGGTAAACTACTATACATTAGCAAGTGAAGGTGCGTTGGTAGACATTACTGACATGCTCGACAAAGTTGCTCCTAAGCTGAAGGCAGAAATTCCAGCAAGTGTGTGGGAAAATACGAAGGTCAAAGGTAAAATCTATGGTGTTCCGAGTCTTTATAGCGAATATACACCAAGCGGTTATGCTTATCGTGTAGACTTGCTGAAAAAATACGGCATGGAAAAAATTGCATCTATCGACGATATGGTTAAATACATGGACAATGTAGTTGCCAATGAATCATTCCCACCTATTAATGGTAAAGCTGAAGATGCACAAAATATGTTCAGAATGCTCGTAGATACTACTGGTCAGTGGCTTAATGCACCAGGGATCTCAACAAATGAAATCAATTTAGTGACTAAGAGCGCAGAGGACTACAAAACAGTGTTCTCTCCAGCCTACACCCAAGAATTCGAAGATTGGGCTGTGAAGATGCGTGAATGGGCAGACAAGGGATACTGGGGCAAAGATGTACTGTCCTCATCACTTGGAAGCAAGGATAACTTCAGAGCAGCAAACTCCGCGGGTTACTTGACGCATACTCAGGACTGGCTCGGTCAATATGGCGGGGATAAGACTGCACTACCAGGGGTAGAAACTGATTTCTATACTTTTGCAGAAGCTAACAAGAAGATTAAACGTAAAATGGGTGTTGATAACTCTACCGTAATTAGTGTCAACTCTGAGAATCCAGAGCGTTCTTTGATGGTAATCGAGAAGTTCATGACTGACGAAAGCTACTACAACCTCATCCAAAACGGTATTGAAGGTAAGCAATATGTCATGGAAAATGGAGTTAAAAAGCAGCCTGCAGGCTTCAACGAAAAAACAGACGGCGGAGGTTTCGCTGCTTGGTCACTTCGTAATGACAAATTCGTAGTTCCTACGGACACAGAGAACCCAATCCGTAACTCTCTGTTCGCAGAGTGGGATAAAGTGGCTATCAATGATCCATACAACGGCTTTACTTTCGATCCAGCGAATGTAACTACAGAAATTGCTTCCATCTCCAACGTGAATTCCCAGCTTGGTATTCAATTGATGCTTGGTAAAACAAGCAAAGATCCTAAAGCTGCTGTAGCGGATTACCGTGAGCAACTGAAAAAAGCAGGAATTGACAAGGTTATTGCCGAAGTAGAAAAGCAATTGGCTGAGTTTGTTCCGGTGAACTAAAGAACGTTAAAAGGTGTGAGGGAGCTATAGTTTCATATAGCTCCCTTATTCATAAGTGGGGGAGTATAGTGGACGTAAATATCAAGGATATCGCGCGGATTTCCGGTGTGGGCATCTCGACGGTTTCCAGGGTCATCAACAACAAGGGGCTGGTGAGCAAGGCTACACGGGAAAAGGTTCTAAATGTTGTAAAGGAATATAATTACATTCCCAATTCGAATGCAAGAAATTTAAAAACTACGGAGTCTAAGAACATTGCACTTATGGTCAAGGGGATTACGAATCCGTTCTTCTCCAATATGATCAAAGAAATCGAGCGCCAGGCTAATCTGCGAGGTTATCCTTTCCTTATTCATCAGGTAGAGGACGGTACGGATGAAATCAATGCGGCGATTCAGCTGATCAAAGAAAAAAATCTATGCGGGATCATCTTCATGGGGGGAACCTACAATCATTCCGAAGAGAAATTCAAGCAGCTGACGGTTCCGTTTGTACTGACGACGATCACCTCCACGCAAGAGGTAGACCCGGATATCTTTTCTAGTGTCACCATTAATGAATTGAAAGAAGCATATAAAGCCACCAATTATTTGATCTCACTTGGGCATGAGAATATTGGTTTTCTAGCCAAGTCCCCACTGCTGGATGAAACTACAGGGAACCGGCGATATTTGGGCTACAAGAAAGCACTGGAAGAACATAATCTGCCTTATGATCCACAGCTGGTAGAGGATTGTGAATACAGTCCTAGCTCGGGATTTGATGCAGCACGAAGACTGCTTAAAAGGAATAAGGGAGTAACCGCAATATTTGCGGCTTCTGACACGATTGCTATCGGTGCTGCCAAAGCTGTACTTACCGCGGGGTTGTCTATCCCGGATGATATTTCAATCATTGGCTTTGACGGAATTGAGATGGCTGAATATTTTCATCCTTCACTCGATACGATCAGCCAACCGGGTACAGAAATGGCCTTATCTAGCGTGGGCGTCCTGTTTGATCTTATTTCTGGACGATCAGGCCATCAGCATATTGTCTACGATGCGGTATTGCTCAAACGAGGCTCTTGCAAGATGCTCAAAACACTTAAGGTATAATACTGACTATAAACGCTATCATTGGAGTGGTAACCCAAATGCAAGACACATTAAGAATAGGTACTCTAGTTCGTGGCGGGGAGGCCGTCGCCGTTATTCCGCAAATTGTTCAGCATGGGTTTGAGTCCTTTAACTTGAACTTTTGGCAGACCACCGGTGAAACTAATCTTGTAGAAACAGCTGCACGACTCAGGGAACTGGCTGCTGAACATGATTTTGTCATCTCTTCTGTTGGGATTTATGGCAATCCACTTTCAGGAACAGGCGACAACGCTGACACACTCGCCAGCTGGGAGCGGCTGATTGATCATGCGCATTTATTCGGCACAGATATTATCGGCGGATTCACCGGACGTCTTCCAGGTTCTTCGATTGACGAGTCGATTCCGAGATTTGCAGAGGTGTTTAGTGAATTGTCCAAAAGAGCAGCCGATCGTGGCTTAAGAATTGCTTTTGAAAATTGCTCTATGGGTGGAAATTGGCAGGCCGGAGAGTGGAACATTGCTCATAATCCTTCAGCCTGGGAGAAGATGTTCAATGCGGTTCCAGCAGATAATTTGGGTTTGGAATGGGAACCGTGCCACCAGCTGATCGGTCTCATTGATCCGATTCCGCAGCTACGAAAATGGGTGGATAAGGTATTCCACGTACATGGCAAGGATGCCACCATTGCTTGGGATATCGTCAAGGAATATGGGATTCACGGACCTAAGTCTTATGTGTGGGATCGGACACCTGGCTTTGGAGATACGAATTGGGTGGATATCATCACGATTCTGCGCCAAGCCGGCTATAAGGGAACTATTGATATTGAAGGCTGGCATGATCCTGTCTATCAAGGTGAGTTAGAAATGACTGGACAAGTGCATGCGCTAAATTATCTGAAGTATTGCCGAGGTGGCAGTTTTGTCCCTAATCCGGTGTAAAGGATATCAGATAGTAACAGCCCAAAAATGACCTCAACATCCACAATGAAGTGGAGGATGAGGTCATTTTTAATATATACTTTAATCCCGAATAAGATATCCTTGCCCAATCTGGATTTCATTAAAGCCTGCCATGTGGCGAGCTTGAAAGCGAATCGGCTTAAATCCACCTATAATAATGATGTTTTTGATATCCGCAGCCCCTTCTGAAGCCAGCGCAAAGGATTTGATATAGGTGAATTCTTCCGCAAGCGTGGTATGAATCGCGTTAATGTGAGGGTCATTTTCTCCTTTTCCCATAAGATTCATAAGGAGATACCCTTCGGCATTCAGTTTTGAATACGCGATGCTGAAAAATTCACTGGAGATTAAATGTCTCGGTGTACCTGCGGCGGTGAAAGCGTCCAAGATAATGTAATCATATTTCTGGTGTTCCTCACCTTCAAGGATCTGACGTCCGTCACCGATCACTACGTTATCTTGTGTGTATCCGAAATAGCGGCGGCTTAATTCGACTACTTCACTGTCCACCTCAGCTACTTTGAATCTTTTGTCTAGAAAATACCCAGCAATCGTTCCAATCCCATGACCAATAAGAAAGGCATCCTCGAAAAAGGGAGCGTTAATTTCCATCAAGTGAATAATGGCTCGCGGATATTCAAACACAACTCGTTCCGGGTGATTGAGATCCATTGCACCTTGAATGGCCTGATTGGAAAACTGCATGACGCGGAACATACCTTTTTCACCATATAGTTCTGTTGTGTCATAGACGGTGATTGTTTCATGATTATCGCTACTCGTGTGAAGCTGTGACTGCAAGTGATCAATCTCCTTATACGATAGAAATTCGTTTATATTCATTGGGTGTAACACCGACTACACGTTTAAAAAGCTTATTGAAGTAGGCTGGATCGCCATATCCAACTTCTGCACCAATCTCGTGAATCTTTAGATCAGGGGCATTCTTAAGCAGATGCTTGGCTTTACGTAGCCGAATTTCCGTGATGTAGTCCGTTAAAGTAAGTCCAGTCTCTTGTTTGAACAGCTTACTTAGATAGCTTGGTGTCAAAAAAACCATATTCGCCAAGGTATTTAGATCGGCATGTTGATTATAGTTGGCTGATATCCAGCGCTTTATGGTTTCTACAGCTGTACCGGACATCTCTAGGCGATGGGCTCTGATCTCAAACAGAATGCTAGAGAATTGGTCGGTGAAACCACGCTCAATTTCACTGAAGCTCATACTGGACGCGATGCTTTCATCCAGCCCGAAAGTGCGAGCATCTTTGTAGAGGGTCTCGAATTCTTGCAGTTCTTTCTGCGCAGATTCAATAACCCATCCACAGACACGGAGAATTTGATCGGGCGCAGCTTGTTGTGATCTCAGTACTGAGAATAAGCTATGCACACGTTCTAAGGCACCCTCCATATTTAGAATCTGCAGATCATGGATTAAGGGTTCCTTGATCGCATTAAAAGGCTCTAGAATATTTATCTCAGGCTGTCGAATGTCCTGAATATTCACATAATGCAGTCGATCTGGATTATAAATACCGACACTGCAGGCTAACTTAGCATCTAGATATGCTTGTCTAAGCTTGGTGGTATCATTATATGAACGGCTAGCACCTATATGCAATATCATACCATTGGCAGAGATACGGATCCTGTCACCCATGTCATTCCAATCGCTGTTTGAGAGTGGCTTCGTAGAATACAGGATACAGACGTGCAGACCATTCTGAATCTCTAAGCTGTCGATGCTAAATGTCCTCTCTTGCCTCAGACTGTCTACACAGAAACAGACGGTCTCTCGGGGTCTTCCTTTGAACACAAAGACCGAGAAATAAGGCTGGGGCAAGATAAGACTCGACAACAGCAAGGGGGAAGGGGGCTCATCGACTTGAAGTAGGGTCAGCAAGAGACCAGAACGGTGACGTACCTCCTTGTCACGAGAGAACTGTTGCTCTTCCTCCAATTGATAAAGCAGCTCGAATAGTTGCTCCTTATCGATCGGCTTTAATAAGTAGTCTACTGCAGAGCTGCGTATGGCTTCTCTGGCATAATTAAATTCAACAAATCCACTCATCAGAATGGAGCGGATTTGAGGGTGACTGGTTTTTAACTGTTTAATTAATTCCAAGCCGTTGATTTGCGGCATACGAATATCAGTAATCACAACATCAAGTTGAAGTGAAGGTAACTCGTCAAGCAAGTGTTTCCCATCGGAGTAGGTGCCGATGACCAGGAATTCAGTGTTTTCTTTGCTGATCATTCGGGCTAGACCTTCGCGGATCAGGATTTCATCGTCAACAATTGCAATTCGCAGCAATCAGAGCATCTCCTCTCCGTAATTCATGTCATCTTCACTATGCGTAGTGAAGGTAATGTCCTCAATGCGTAGCGTAACACGAGTACCCACTCCGAGCGTACTCTCTACAAGGAGCCCGAATGAGCTGCCGTAATGCAGGCGGATTCTCTCATTCACATTTCGTAGACCAATTCCGAACATTTCACTTTCAGTCCCATTTTGCAGACTATTATTTAAGGATCGAAGGGTAGCTTCATCCATCCCGATCCCATCATCTTCTACACAGAATACGACTTTTCCATGCTCACTCCATGCGGTGATGCGCAAGGTGCCGAGCCCTACTTTTTGATCCAAGCCATGAAAGACCGCGTTCTCCACAATCGGCTGAAAGACAAGCTTGATTACAGGAAGATGTAAAAATTTCTCGGGCACATCAATGTCTAGACTAAACTTATCTGGGAACCGGATTTGCAGCAGATGATAATAATTTCGTACATGATCCAGCTCTTGTCTGATCGTAACGTCTTCTTCGCTTCGGACAATACTGTAACGCATCTGAAGTCCAAGCAAATAGGTAAGCTTCGCTACACGTGGGTCATCATTACTCTCTGCCAGCATACGGATAGACTCCAGCGTATTATAAATAAAATGTGGATTGATCTGGTTCTGAAGTGCTCTCATATCAGCCTTCTGCTTACGCTTCTCGGTGAGGGATACTTCCTGCAGCAGATCCTTGACCCTTATGATCATTCGATTAAAATGACTGCCGAGCATACCGATCTCATCATTGTATTTGGAGTGCTGCCAGACATCCAGATTACCGTGCTGTACCCGTTTCATTAGACGGACTAAAGATTTAAGAGGTTTGGTCAGCGCATGTGAGATAATCGTCGCAACACAAAGTGCAAAAGCAATAATGATCAGTGTAGTCAATATAAGAGCATTGCGATTCTTTTGTACAGGTGACAGGATACGGGCCAAAGGAATCGTAACCATTGTCGTCCAACCTGTCTGTTTCGAAACGGTATACACTGCAAGATAAGACTGGCCATTGATTTCTATTTGAAAATGATCCTGTTGCTGATTCACATGCTGCAGCAAAAGCTGCGTGTTCAGACTTTGCTCCTCGCCAGCTTGCATCGAGTCTGCGGACTCTTCACCTGCATAGATCAGTTCTCCGTTATTATCTACAATTAGTGTATTGCCTTGCGTTACCGCATTTACGGGATCGATGATCCCCTTAAACAAGTTGATGTCTACATCAAATACGAGAATTCCTATATTATCTAGCGTGCTTACAGAATTAATGGTACGAAGTACACTGATAACCTCTCTATGGAGATTGGAGTTTACACGAATCGTATGTTTGCCTTGAATGACAGGAGCGGCCCCAGCTTCTTCACTTAAGGTCCTCCACTCAGCTAATCGTTCCTCAGGATATAGCTCGTGGATTCCTGGGACTCTATCATAAAAAACAGAACCGTATTGATCCACCATGTACACGGCGATGATCTCTTCCTTCGTATGCTTCAAGTAGCTCAGGAACATCGCCATGCCAGTATTTTTATCCCAGTCGGTATTTTGCTGAGTAAGGTAGAATTGTACATCGGTATTATACAGCGGCAGCGCAGTATATCTTTTTAGATCGGCGACATAACGGTCAATGGTATCAGAGGCGTTCGATGTCATTTGGTTCGCGCTTTCCGTTGCATTCACAAGAACAGAATTGAACATGGAGCGGGAGGACAAATAACTAACATA
Organism: Paenibacillus sp. RS8; assembly: GCF_041956825.1. Taxonomy (NCBI): domain Bacteria; kingdom Bacillati; phylum Bacillota; class Bacilli; order Caryophanales; family Paenibacillaceae; genus Paenibacillus; species Paenibacillus sp. RS8. Next base: position 2,538,089 of record NZ_CP168131.1, read on the forward strand.
AGTGATTGGAAGCGAGATCAAAAAGATAAATACGACGATCAGTTTCCGCTCCATCGGAAGATTGGCAAGGAACAACCACATTTTACGTAAGACTAGCCGGATGAATGATACCATTTGCGTTGTCCTTTCTTAAAGTGAGCTGCCTTATTTAACTGCACCGCTGGTTACGCCTTCAAAGATATAACGTTGTAGGAAGAAATATAGAATTATTGTTGGAAGTAAGATAAGTAGAATGGCCGCACAGATCAAATTCCACTCTCCTGAATTGACCCCCTGAAAACGCATCAGTATCGTCGTAACTACGCCCAGGCTTTGTTTTGGCATATATAGATAAGGGATGTACATGTCATTATAAATACTAATCGTCTTCAAGATAATCAAAGTAGCTGTAGCCGGCGTCAATAATGGGAAAATAATCGAGCGATAGATTTTGAAAAGAGATGCGCCTTCAACCATCGCATTCTCATCGAGATCTACGGGAATATTACGGATAAATTGCAAATAAAGAATAATTTGAATCACATCTGCTCCGATGTAGAGCACGATAGGTGCGCCGAGCGTGTTATAAAGCCCCATGCTTTTGATGATACCAAAAGTCGCTACTTGTGTCGTGATGCTTGGAATAATAGTGGCTATTAAATAAGCACCGAAGACAACAGGTTTTAATTTAAAAGAGAAGCGTCCCAGTACAAATGCTACCATAGTTCCAAATAGAATGTTCAGAATTAAAGTAATAGCAATAATAATTAACACGTTACCAAAGCCGTTAAGTAGACCCCCACGCTGGAAGACTGCAATGAAATTATCAAAGTTTAAAAAGCTTGTCGGCAACGCCATGGAGCTACTGCTGTTGAATTCATCAGTTGATTTGAAGGCGTTTACGATAACAACATAAGGAGGAAAGAGTACGACAAATACGCCGATTATTAGCGAGAAGTATTTAATGAAGTCTGTGAAGCGAAACTTGGAGTGTGTCATGTCTATTTGTCTCCTCCCCGGCTAAGAACTAGTTGTTGAATTAACAGTACGATAACGACAAAGAAGAGCAGGATAATACTCATGGCAGAAGCGAGACCATAGTTGTTGTAAGCAAATGCAGTATCTACAACTTTCTGAACGTAAGTTTCGCTGGCACCTGCAGGGCCGCCCTTGGTCAGTACGAAGGGGAGATCGAATACTTCCAGTGCCCCGGTGACGGTGAGAAATAAGTTAAGCTGGATGACTGGCTTCATATTGGGTAAAGTGATTCTCCAAAGCGTCTGAAAAGGTCCGGCACCATCGATCTTTGAGGCTTCATAGATATCGTTTGGTATGGCCTGCAAAGAGGCGATGTAGATGACCATGTTATAGCCCATGAAACGCCAAAATCCTGTGGACGCCAGAGAGTAGTTGACCAGACCTTCTGTTCCGAGCCAGCTGGTCTGTCCTAGTCCGGTTAGACCGATGCTATTCAGGAACATGTTCAATGAGCCGTTAGTAGTGTCAAAGACATAACCAAACATAAAAGCAACGGCAACCCCGTTCATGATGTAAGGAAGGAAAAGTAAGATTCGGAATGCATTTTTACCTTTGAGTTTACTATTCAAAACAACTGCAAAATAAATGGCGACAATGTTCTGAATAATTCCCATAGCGAAATAAGCAAAGTTATGTGTAAATACTTTGAAAATATCAGGATTAGAGAAGACCTCGCGGTAATTAGCAAGACCAACCCAAGGTTTCTCAGGGCTATAGCCATCCCAGTTGGTAAAGCTGTAATAGATCAGCTTAAGCGCTGGATAATACGTAAACGTCGCAAGGAGCAACAATGGGATCGTGAGGAATGATACGATGATTATCATTTTCTGTTTGTTATAGGAAAGTGTTCCGAACATCGCTAGCCCTTCTTTCATAAAAGCTTGATATGGAAAGGCAAAATGGATTATCCGTAAGGGCGATAATCCATTTTGCGCCGTAGTGTACTTCTATTTCATGAGTGAAAAGATGCCTTAATTAATAGCCGAGGTCTTTCTTGGCTTTTGCCCAAGCCTTGTTCCACTTGTCTATTACAGATTGTGGGTCCTTAGCAAGCACGAATTCTTGAACTACAGCTGGAAGATCCAGCTGTGCCTTATTGCCGATCTCTGTAACCTTCGCATCATCGACAGTTCCTTCTATAAGCTCTACTCCAGTAGCTTGGAATTCTTTTAGCTGAGCCAGATTAGACTCTTTTCCTTTTAATGGAGAGATAAAGCCCGCGAAATCCTCATATCCCGAATCCTCAATCATCCATTTTACAAAAGCTTTTGCTGCCTCTAAGTTTTTACTGTTTTTGGCGACAGCATAGAAGAAGTCAGGGCTGAGGGTAGCAGATGGTTTGCCCGAATTATCATAAGGCAACGGGAAGAAGCCAACATTGTCTGAAGGAGCTCCGACTCCAATAACTTGGTTAATAACCCAGTTTCCGAGATAGTACATGGCGAACTTGCCGGAAGCGATGTCTTTTTTCGATTGCTCCCAGTTAGTAGAGTTGATGTCTTTTTCCAGATAGCCTTTTTCATTGAGCTCTCTCAGCAGACTAAACGCTTTCCCATAGCCGTTATCCATCGTGAATGGTGTTTCTGTGTTCAATTTCTCGTTAGGGAAGTCAGGATTACCTGCAATCAGGCGTGGCGTATCATAAGCCCATGTACCAAGCGGCCATTTATCTTTGAAGTTAGAAGCCAGTGGAATGACACCTTTTTCTTTCAGCTTCTCGCAGGCAGCCAAAAATTCATCCCAAGTCTTTGGTGTTTCTGTGATACCGGCATCGGCAAATGCTTTTTTGTTATAAACAATCCCGGATGTAGAGTTCCCTGTGGTAATTCCGTACAGCTTGCCATCAAAGGATTTAAAGTCTTTAAAGGTGATTTGATCGTTCAGGCCAAGATCATCCAGTGAAGCGAAGTATTTCGGCAGGTCGGAGTTAGGGATGGTAGGCACGAACATAACGTCTGGAAGCTCGCCGCTGGCCATTCTGACTTTAGCTTGTTGATTATAGTCGGTTTGAGAAGCTTCGAATTCGACTTTAATATTCGGGTATTTCTCATTAAAGCGCTTTAAATATTCGTCGTATTCTTTGCCAATCATGTCTGTTCTGTTGGTCAGGAAGGTGATTTTTCCGCTAATATCAGCTCCCGCTGCAGGCTCAGCTGTTGCGGTGTTTGTTGAATCACCACTTGTATTTTCTGTATTCGTTGCTGCGGGCTTATCTGTTGCGGAAGCCCCGTTATTTGTACTGTTGCCGTTGTTCGAGCCGCAGCCAGCAAGCGTTGATGATAAAACCATGATCATAACAAAAGATAACGAAAATAACTTATTTCTCATAACTTAATCCCCTTTTCATTATTTTGTTAGCGTTTACATGAACATTATAGCTTTAAATAAAGCGTTTAGAAATGTATTGTATTATTATTTATTGTCTTTATTTGTTTTGTTTGAGCGATTATAATTAGTGCATACCTAACGAATGGATAACAAAATACAAAGAATATCAATTGACTTCAATGAAATGCTAGAAGAGGTATGCTATTTTGAAAGATGAATAGGCTTACAAAACTTAAGCTGCTGCTTTCGAAGCGAGTTTTGTACGAAGTCGTTCAAAGAAGTGTATGCTATACAAAACTTTTAGCAAATGCTTTCGAAGTGAGTTTTGTACGAAGTCGTTCAAAGAAGTGTATGCTATACAAAACTTTTAGGAGGATAAAATGAAACAGCTAGAGATGAAGCTTGCAAAGTGGGAATTTAGAGGTTGCGGAGATGAGGAGTGGCTTCCAGCTACTGTGCCAGGCACGGTCCATACGGATTTACTGAAGAACGGAAAAATTGAGGATCCCTTCTATGGAATGAATGAACATAATCTACAGTGGATTGATAAGAAGGATTGGGAATATCAAACGACTTTGCAGCTTGGTGAAGAGTGGTCGGGGCTTTCTTGCACGGAGCTGATCTTTGAAGGTCTTGATACCTATGCTGATGTTTATGTGAATAATGTACATGTACTCGCTGCAGATAATATGTTTTTGGCGTGGAGAGTGGATGTCAAAGATCAGCTGAAGATTGGTGAGAACAATATTAGAGTGAGGTTCCGCTCTGTAGTCAAAGAGGATTTGCCTAAACTAGCAAAGCTGGGGTATACGTTGCCTGCACCGAATGATCAATCCGAGCTTGGGGGGCTGGATGAACAGCGGATTAGTGTTTTTGCCCGCAAAGCTCCTTATCATTACGGCTGGGACTGGGGCCCGCGTTTCTTGACCAGTGGCATATGGCGTGAAGCCTCCCTTGAGGGACGTGACGAAGTTCAAATCACAGATCTCTATATCCGTCAAAATGTGATCACCAAGGAAGAAGCTCGACTGACCGCAATTATTGAAGTGGATGCTCCTACTGCTTGGCAGGGAATGCTGCGCATAAGCGCCGATGGCTTAGAATGGATGCGAACAGTTACATTAGAGGGTGGCAAACAGCAAGTAGAGATGGATATCGTGATAGATCAGCCGCAGCTCTGGTGGTGTAGAGGGCTAGGCGAGCCTCATTTATATACTTTCCAAGCCGATTTGTTGCAGGGTAAGGAAGCTATAATTAGCAAAAGTGTAAGAACCGGACTGCGCAGTATTCAATTGATTCGGGAACGCGGTGCCAAGGGAACTTCATTTTCTTTCGCGCTGAATGGTGTGCCGGTCTTTGCTAAAGGTGCTAACCATATTCCAAATGACAGCTTCATCACAGAAGTTACCGAGGAGCGGTATCGGCATGAAATTGTCACGGCGGTAGAATCAAACATGAATATGCTGCGCGTATGGGGCGGCGGTTTTTATGAAGAGGAGATTTTTTATAAGCTTTGTGATGAATATGGTCTGCTGGTCTGGCAGGATTTTATGTTTGCTTGCAGCATGTATCCGGGGGACGAGGCGTTCCTTGCAAATGTGAAGAAAGAAGCGGAGTATAACGTCAAAAGATTGCGCAATCATCCCTGCATCGCCTTATGGTGTGGCAATAACGAGATTGATTCGGCCTGGTCACAGTTCGAGGAAAATATGGGCTGGGGCTGGAAAGAAAAAATCGATGCTGAACATAGAGCGAGCATGTGGGCTGATTATGAGAAAATATTCCACCATATTCTGCCGGAGGCTGTTACCGCTTTCCATCCAGGAGTAGACTATTGGCCGTCTTCGCCGCTGCGGGATCTGACGGGCAATATGGATCAGCATGCGACGCGGATGGCGGGGGATGGGGATGTTCATTACTGGGGCGTGTGGCACGGAATTGAGCCTTTTGAGAATTATAATACAAAGGTTGGCCGCTTTATGAGTGAGTATGGCTTCCAGTCGTTCCCGGAACTGAAAACCGTAATGAGTTATGCCGAAGAGCAGGATTTGGAGCTTACTTCAAAGGTGATGCTGGCTCATCAGAAGAATGGCCGCGGTAATCTGCTGATCAAAGAATATATGGATATGTATCTGCCGCAGCCGAAGGATTTCAAAGCATTTCTATATATGAGTCAAATTCTGCAAGCTGAAGCGATCCGAATTGCGATTGAAAGTCATAGAAGAAATAAACCTTATTGTATGGGCACTTTATATTGGCAGATGAATGATTGCTGGCCGGTTGCTTCTTGGGCGGGTATGGATTACAACGGGCGCTGGAAAGCTTTGCAATATACTGTACGCTCAAGCTTCAAGGATGTCTTGTTGTCTATTGATGGTACGGACCGTGAGCGGATTGACGTTCATGTCGTTTCTGACTTAAGAAGAGCAATAACTGCTGAGCTGATGCTTAGGCTGTATAAGTTTGACGGTTCGGTGCTACGAGAGTGGACACATCCGGTTGAGCTCGGAGCCGATTCTACGGCTATTGTATTCTCGTCTCCTGTGGTGGAATTGCTAGAAGGTCATGGATCAGACGAGGTAGTGTTAGAGATTAGCTTGCAGGCTGATGGACAGGTGATAGATCGCAAGGTACATTATTTTGTCCCGGAAACAGAAATTCCGTTGCGGCATTCAGTGATTACGATAAAGGAAACTCCGGATAGCGGTGGTTTAAGCTTCACTGTGACAAGTGATGTATTGGCTAGGGGCGTATACCTGATCTCAGAGGATGAAGGTATATTCTCCGACAACTTCTTTGATCTTCTCCCAGGACAGTCCAAGACGATAGTATTCTCTCAGCGCGGCAAGGACGGAAGAGACTGGACTCCGGCCGTTCCTAAGGGACTAAAGGTTCAATCGATGGTTGATTTTGTTAGCGAAGATTTATTGTAAATCTTAAGGAGAGAAGGACTAGCGCATGGGGATTTTAATTCAGGAAGATCAGGGGCTTTTCCATTTACAAAGTGCAGGAATGAGTTATATTCTTCAGCTTATCAATGATTATCCGGCACATGTGTATTGGGGCAAGAAGCTACGGAGTGACAGTAATTTGGAAGGGCTGTTGAATCTGGGAGGAAATACGGGGCTTGACCGACTCCCGCAGGAATACCCACAATATGGCACGGGAGATTTCAGAACACCTGCTTATCAAGTTCGGCTTGAAGATGGCACTCGTATCACGGAATTGAAATACAGTGGATACCGGGTCATGAAGGGGAAACCAGCACTTGCTGGGCTGCCTTCAGTATATGTGGAGTCCGACCAAGAAGCACAGACGCTGGAGCTTACGCTCAAGGATGATTATGCCAAGCTAACTGTTATTTTACGATATACCATATATGAGGATTCTAACGTGATTACCCGCTCTGTGGAGTTCACAAATGGTGGAGATGCCCAGCTCCAATTACAACGTGCACTGAGTGCCAGTGTCGATTTCTCGTCTGGCGAAATGGATATGATCTATTTGGCAGGGGCCTGGTCAAGAGAAGGTAATCTGACTCGCAGACGTCTGGTGCAAGGGGGGACGACCATTGGGAGCCGCAGAGGGATGAGCAGTCATCAGTTTAATCCATTTGCAGCGCTGGTGAAACCTGAAACGGATGAAAATCATGGAGAGGCCTACGGCTTCAGTCTTGTGTATAGCGGAGGCTTTGAAGCTGAGGCAGAGGTCGATTCCTTCGGGATGACAAGGTTTACGATGGGGCTTAACGCTTTTGATTTCTCATGGCTACTGGAGCCGGGAGAACAATTCCAGACCCCAGAAGTAGTTATGGTGTATTCATCTGAGGGGATCGGGGAAATGTCGAGAACCTATCACCGTTTGTACCGGACCCGTTTATGCAGAGGGGTATTTAGAGATAAGGAACGGCCTATTCTGGTCAACAATTGGGAAGCTACCTATTTTAACTTCAATGCGGACAAACTGGAGTCCATTGCGGCCGAAGGCGCGAAGCTTGGGATCGAGCTATTCGTGCTGGATGATGGCTGGTTTGGCAAAAGAGACGCTGACAATTCCTCTCTCGGAGACTGGGTGGAGGATCTACGCAAGCTTCCAGGCGGATTGTCTGATGTTGCCCAGCGTGTGAACCATCTAGGTTTGCAGTTTGGCCTCTGGTTCGAGCCGGAAATGATCTCGCCAGACAGCGACCTCTATCGTAAGCATCCCGACTGGTGTCTGCATGTGCCGGGACGCCGCCGCAGCGAAGCACGCTGGCAACTGGTGCTGGACTATACACGGGAAGATGTGCGCCAGTACATTTATGAGTCATTATCCCGAATTTTCTCGACGGTGCCCATTAGCTATGTGAAATGGGATATGAACCGTTGTTTAACGGAGATTGGCTCTGCAGAGTTACCCCCTGAACGCCAAGGGGAGACTGCACATCGTTATGTCCTTGGTCTGTATGAGCTATTGGAGCGAATCACTTCAGAGTTTCCACATATCCTGTTCGAGAGCTGCTGTAGTGGTGGTGGACGCTTCGACCCGGGTACGCTGCATTACATGCCGCAGACCTGGACCAGTGATGATACCGATGCTGTGGAACGGCTAAAGATTCAATATGGAACAAGTCTGGTATATCCGGTTAGTTCGATAGGCGCGCATGTGTCTGCCGTACCGAATCATCAGGTAGGACGGATCACCCCGCTTTCCTTTCGTGGAGATGTAGCTATGTCCGGTAATTTTGGTTACGAGCTGGATCTTACGAAGTTTACAGACGAAGAGAAGGAGCTTGTGAAGGAACAGGTTGCGAACTATAAACAGATCCGCAGTCTTGTTCAGCAGGGCAATCTGTATCGTCTGCAAAGCCCGTTCGAGGGTAACGAGACGGCATGGATGTTCGTCTCAGACGATCAACATGAGGCACTCATTTATTACTTCCGGGTAATGGCTGTGCCGCATCCGCCACGCCGCAGCTTGAAGCTGAATGGCTTGAATCCGGAGCTGAATTATACTCTGGAGGCAAGCGGTGAGGTCTACGGCGGCGACCGGCTAATGCAGGTCGGACTGGCTCTGCCGGATATCCAGCAGGATTTTGTCAGCGGATGCTTTAAATTGAAGGTGCAGGAATAGACCGTTTATTTCAAAAGGTAGCAAGCCATGAGCCCGGCTCTTGGCTTGCTTTTTGTATGGGTATATAAGTATTTATTTTTGTCTGTTCATATTCCGTTCATGATGACGTCATGGGGAGTACATCTTCATTGGTTAGCCTTAGCTTAACAGTGGTTTAGGGCAGTCCAATACACAGAGGATGACAGGAGAAGATACGAGTGAAAATAAGAGAAGCGATAACAACGAAGGTAAGCACGAGAACAAGCAAGATACTAAATATTCTAGTTAAAATATTAGGAGCAATAATCATTGCCATCGTGCTGTTTCTCGCCATTGTGTATACCGTTAATCTGATCAGCAACAAATCGGAACAAAGAAGAATAGAACCTTATGGTCAGCTAGTACCTGTAGATGGGAAGAACATGAATGTTTTGATTCAAGGGGATGGCGAAGAAACAGTCGTGCTTCTACCGGGCTATGGCACAGCAGCACCAGCTCTTGATTTTAAAGCATTAATAGATGAGCTATCCCCCTTTTACAAAGTTGTCGTGATTGAGCCTTTTGGATATGGATTAAGTGATCTGACCAAAAAGGAGCGCAGCACAGAGAATATTGTAAGTGAAATTCATGAAGCTCTACAGGGTCTTCATATTGACCGTTATATTCTAATGGGTCACTCCATTTCTGGCCTTTACGGAATAGATTATGTTAACAAATATGAAAATGAAGTGAGTGCATTTGTCGGGCTCGATAGCAGCGTTCCATCGCTAAGTGAGCGGAAGATTGAAGCCTCGGCATTGAGAGCTTTAAATCTACTCAAAAAATCAGGTCTCATCAGATTGCAAATGAAACTAAGTGCTGACCCCATTGCTGAACTGCCATTTGATGATACAACAAAAGAACAAATGAGATTGATTAATCGCCAAAACATATATAATCCTACCCAATTAAATGAAGCCGGAAGTATGTATACTAATTTTAAAGGAGCTGAAAATTTATCGTTTCCCAAAAATCTTCCTCTAATCTTATTTGTACAAGCGAATCATCCAGTAACGGATAGATGGTTACCAGAGCATGTAAATCAAGTGAAAGACTCTGTAGATGGAAAAGTGATAACCTTTGAAGAAGGACATTATTTATATCGTACGAAAGCAAAAGAGATCGTAGAAAACTTCAGATCATTTATGAAAGAGATTAAATAAATATACCGTTGAGCCGAACGTACTTCAGGATTATCTCTGATTGTCGTTCGGTTTTTTCTTGTTCATCGTTTAAGCATTATGATCCAAAAGCCTGACGGTACTTTACGGGAGACATTCCCTCAAACGTTCTGAACACTTTAATAAAATAGCTGGACTGGGAAAAGCCGGATTGTATCGCAACCTGAGCAATGGAGAGTCCGGTAGAAACCAGTAGAAGTTTGGCTCTAGCCAGTCGGCAATCCGTTAAATAACGGTTTGGGGTTTTACCCATAACCATTCGGAACAGCCGCAGAAAATGATAACTGCTATACCCGGTTAGTCTTGCCATTGACTCCAGTGACCAAGGGCGGGCACATTCGACGTGTATGATATCTGCGGCACTGCGGATAGACTGCCTGACCTCGTGGGGGACGGAGCCGTGAAGCGGTTCCGAGTTCTGCAGCAATTTCACTAGAAGCTCATAGAGTAGCGCGGATAGTCTTGGCTCACTACGTGTTACATAGGAAGCGCTCAGCAAGTACATTTCCTCGAACAGCTCGTCCAGCTTGGCCTCTAAATCAAAAGTGAACAGGTATGCACGTGACTGGTCCACTTCTTCTAATAAGGGGAGTACAATTTCAGTACTAAAATGAACCCAACGAACATCCCAAGGCTCTCCGGGATCAGACCCATACTGCTGATAAGCACCTTTAGGGTAAAGAAAACCTCGTCCTCTGCTCATCGGAATACGTTCACCCTCATGGAATACATAACCTTCCCCACCAAAGATTAAATGCAGGTTATAGCTTCCCAGAAACCCTTCACTTCTTCTCTCAGTATGCTGTGGAAAGTGAGTGTAGTGCCCCAAAAATTCAGGATAGCAGACATATTTTGAAAAAGCCGGTGTCGGCAAATACCATTGTTTCTTCATGATTGACAGCACCCATTTCTATCGCGCTGCAGAGCGCTAGTTGGATTAAGGTAATTAACGCAAGATTGTTATACGATCGCAAAATTTTGTTATATAAGCCTTCTTATCACTGATACTACAATAGAATTATAAAATACTGAAAGCATATTTTTAATACTTTGGAGGTAATCATGAAGAAACCTGTCGCAACAGAAAAATTCGAGCTTGGCGTCTGCTATTATCCGGAACACTGGTCAGAAAGCCTGTGGGAGGACGATTATCGACGGATGCGGGAACTGGGCTTCACGATCATTCGGATGGGGGAATTTGCTTGGTCAATTTTTGAACCTGCTGAGGGTGAATTCCAGTTCGGACTCTTTGATCGGGCGATTGATTTAGCTCATGAAAATGGTCTGCAGGTTGTTCTCGGAACTCCGACGGCTACCCCTCCAGCTTGGCTGACCCATAAGTATCCAGAAGTATTGAACGTGACGTATGAAGGTGTTACCCTTCAGCATGGCATGCGCCGTCATTATAATTACAGTAGCCCCATATATCGGGAGCTGTGTGCAAGGATTACGGAACAGATGGTTAAACATTACGGCAATCATCCAGGTGTAGTCGGCTGGCAAATTGATAATGAGCTCAACTGCGAAATTAGTGAATTTTACTCCGAGAGTGACCATAAGGCTTTTCGGGAATGGCTGCAGCAGAAATATGTTACGCTTGAGCATTTGAACGAGGCTTGGGGAGCTGTTTTTTGGAATCAAAGCTACAGTGACTGGTCTCAGGTCTATCTTCCACGGCCTACTCCAGTATCTAAGCAGCCTAATCCCCATCAGGCTTTGGATGAAAAACGGTTTATATCGGACAATACGATCTCTTTTGCCAAAAACCAAGCGGATATCATTCGTAAACATGCTCCAAAACAATGGGTAACCACGAATGGTCTGTTCGGGCATCTCGATAGCCATGAAATGACGGATGAGCTGCTGGATTTTTTCAGCTATGATTCTTATCCGCAGTTCTCTACTATTTCTAATGACCCGAATGAGCGGAATCCGCTGAATGATAGAGGCTGGGGGCTGTCGTTATCTGTTGTCCGTTCGATTTCTCCGAATTTCTGTATTATGGAGCAGCAATCGGGGCCGGGTGGCTGGGTGAACCGGATGGATATGCCTTCTCCGAAGCCGGGACAGATGCGGTTATGGACTTATCAATCGATCGCTCATGGCGCCGATATGGTGCTGTATTTCCGCTGGCGGACAGCTACGATGGGTAATGAAATCTATTGGCATGGCATTAACGACTATCATAATCAGCCGAACCGAAGAGTACGGGAAGCGGGACAGATCGGACAAGAGTTGGCGTCGGCAGGTCAAGCACTTATAGGCACTCGTAATCAGGCTAACGTTGCTATCGTTCGTGATTATGATAATGAGTGGGATGGAGAATACGATGTGTGGCATGGTCCGTTTATGTGGAAGAGCAACAAGGAGTGGTACAAGGCGCTCCAGCGGAAGCATATCCCGAATGACGTATTCTATTTACGCAAAAAGACAACGCTGGAAGAACTCGCACGATATGATGTGCTTATCTATCCTCACCCTGCGATCATGACAGATGAGACAGCGTCACTACTGGATGAATATGTTCAGCAAGGTGGAAAACTGATCTTCGGATGTAGAACCGGTTATAAGGATGAACGCGGTCAATGTTATATGCGTCCGTTCCCAGGTGCTGCCAGGGATCTATGCGGGATCACAGTCGAAGAATTCACAATGGTTAAAGGCAGTCGTCAACCAACAACGATTAGCTGGTCAGGTGTGACCGAAGTGGTCACTGGGGCAGATGATTTTAATGATATTCTCCGAATTGAGGATGATTCGGCCGAAGTCATGGCGGTTTATGCCTCGGACTATTACGCGGGAAAACCGGCGGTTACGAGAAATCATCGCGGCAAAGGCGAAGTTTGGTATCACGGAGCAGTCTTTAATGAACAAGCAGCGTCTATAATCATTGATCAAATCGGTCTGCAGTCGCCAGCAGAGTGGATCGAGCTTCCAGCAGAAGTAGAGCTGCAAATTCGTAGCGCGGCTAATTCCAGTTATACTTTTTTACTTAACTATAGTGAGACGCCTGCCTCCATACATCTACATGAGACCAAAACGGATTTACTGAGCGGAACAACATTATCGGGTGAGGTTACTTTGGAAGGGTTTGGTGTATTGATTTTGCATTAATGCAATGAATAAAAGCTAATGCAATGAATAAAAGCTAATGTAATAAATAGAGTTACGTATTAGGAAACTAATATGTACCTCTATTTTTTTATAAGAGTCATCAAAGAGAGAGTTTAAATATAGTTATTTATTCCAACAAAATACAACGAACAACAGGTACAATATAAAGGATATTCTAGATTCAAAGGAGGGAAGTCTTGTGATTATTGAAGCTGAGAAAGTATTGTTGCAGTATTCGTTTATTGATCCAATCATTGAATTCATTAGACATAATGAGAATATTACATTTAAAGTGACCAACCAGCTGGATAACAAGAAGTACTTATTACGTATACATAAACCAATATCGGAAGGGTTCTCAGGCTTACAACATACTCGAGATGGATTGCAGTCCGAAATGTTTTTTCTGCGGGAAATCGATCAGAAGAACATACTGAAAGTTCAAAGACCGGTTGTAAATCAGAAGGGGCAGATGGTTACTGAATATAGTTCGGAGCGATTCGGTACCAGCTTGGCAACGCTTTTAGAATGGATTGAAGGCTTTACGCTTACCCAAGATGAAGACAACATTGAAAAGATTGTTTATAGATTAGGTAGAAATCTTGCCAGTTTACATGAATTCTCACGAACGCTAATGCCCTTGGAGTTACATAGACCTGTATATAACGTCAAAAAGATTGATGAAACTTTAATAGAACTTGGAAAGGGAGCAGACAATGGAGCCCTTAATCAGGAGGATTACGATGTTATTCGTAGCGTTCTACTCGTAGTAAAAGAGCAGTTAGCAGAACTAGACGCTAGGGAGAACTCATGGGGATTCATTCATGCTGATTTTCAGCTGGGGAATGTCGTTGTGTCAGAACAAAACCCGATCTTAATAGATTATTGCTTATTTGGTTATGGATATTACTTGTTTGATTTGGGCTCTGCATCTTCTATGCTGAAAAGTGAGCTCCGAAAAACGCTTTTGGAGGGTTATGCTTCTAAATCTAGCTTTTCGCTTAATGAGATTCGGTACATTGAAGGACAAATATTTATGGATATTTTTATTAGTTACGTATTTTTTATTCATGATTCTGAGAGGAACGGCTGGATCAAAGAGCACGCCTCCAAAATATGCAGCACCTTATGTCAGGATTTTCTTAAGGGGAAAGAGGTATATTATTCGTTTTAGAGATGATGTGATACTCTAATAGGGAATGATAAATGAAGGGACTGAACTATGCGCAGAGATCATTATTTTTAAACCAACTATTAAAATTTAATGGAGGTAAAAATAATGTTAACTACAGAGTTACACACAGAACGATTACATTTAAGAAAAATGAAGGTTTCGGATTCGCCAAGTTTGTTTAAAGTGTGGTCTGATCCAGAGGTTACCAAGTTCATGAATGTTGATTGCTTTACTGATGAAAGTCAGGTAAAAGAGATGATACTACTGCTTGATGAATTTTCTCGAGATAACAAAGCTATTCGTTTCTCCGTAATTGAAAAGGAATCCAATGAAATCATAGGTTCTTGTGGGTATAATTTCTTAGATTTTGAAAATGAAAAAGCAGAGATTGGATATGATATTGCTAGAGCATTTTGGGGAAGAGGATATGCTTCAGAAGTTCTATTTACAAAACACAGATTTATTCAAGAGGTTATATAGGTCTCCATAAGGAATAAAAACTTATACACTCTAAATATAGGAGTTGACCCAATGGAGACTATATTCACAGAGGAAATGATCCTGGAAGACCTAATAAAAACATTTCATCAAAGTTTCGGTCTGAATGTAATAGAGACTACTTCAATAAAACGAGGCTGGTTAAATTTAAAGTGGAAAGTTACGACGGATGCAGGGGAATTTTTATTTAAACAATATAACAAAGAAAGATATAAATTATATAACCCAGAGGAGCTATTGTTAGCACTCTCTCAACAGATTAGATTATATGATCAAGGTCTAGCATGCCCCAAAGTGTTAACACAGAACGAAAATATTTTTCTTGAATCTGGTAATGGAGAACGTTTCATAGTGATGGCATATTGCCAAGGAAAAATAATGTCACCAGGTAAAACTAATATCCATCAAATATACGATTTAGGTCGAGCAACAGGAAAAATGCATCGATTGTTAAATGACGGGACACTTGGTATGAATAACAGTCCGCAATTTAATCCCCCAAGCCGGGAGGCGCGTTTAGCACATTGGAATGTAGTTTGGCATGAGTGTAAGGGAATTGGTAAACCTCTGCTACTTGCTGATATAGAAGCTCAAATAAAAGCTACAGAAGAAATGAATATAGAACTACTCGAACTACTTCAAACAGGATGGGCACATCGTGACCTTTGGGTAGATAATCTTTTATTTAATGATAATGGACTATCTGCAATTCTAGATTTTGATCGACTAAAATATGACTATCCGCAGCTTGATGTAGCTCGTGCTGTTATGTCTTGTGCTTTAGATGATGATTTAGATGTCTCTCTGGCTTCGGCGTTTATGGAAGGGTACAGTGAGGAACGTGAAGTGATAGAGGGCTATTTAACGCATTCATTACAGTTGTTGTGGTATATGGAAAGTACATGGTGGATTAATGCTAACAAGGATCAACATAGTATACCGCCAGCTCGCTTTGCGAAGGAAATGATTTGGCTCGCAGAAAATCAAAAAAATATGTCCTCTTTGTTAGGAAATATTTAAAATGTCCATAATTAGCAGCGACAGTCTAGGGCTTGCTTTTCCACGTCCATGACCGTCGCTGTTTCTATTATTATCCGCGCTGCCTTCTGGGTCCGGATAGTTAGACAATGCGTACCCCCGCCAATCGTAGATCCTGAACCTGGACAGTCACAGGTTGATCGTAACAGTTTCATTTTTTGATAAAAGCATAACCTATTTCTCTGTAATCTACATTGACTTGGGTTTGTCTCACCCCTATGATGATTAGTAATATAAAATAAATGGCACGAAGAGGAGCGAAACATCATGGCTTTGGAGATCGAACGCAAGTTTCTGCTGCCGGAATTTCCGGAGCGGCTTATTCAAGAAGGCGAATTGAAGATTATTACCCGGCATAATATCGATCAGACGTATTTGGCGATAGATGGGGGCCAAGAGCTGCGTGTGCGTAAAATTACGGATCTGGACTCAGGCGAAGTAACCTACACGCATACGTTTAAGGACGGCAAAGGGATCAAACGTGAAGAAATCGAATATTTTATCTCAGAGGGTTTATATAATCAGATGATTGAGGCAGTAAATGCGGTAGCCTTGGTCAAAGAGCGGATTACTGCAGTGTGGAAGGGCACAACGGTTGAGATCGACGTGTATTCTCAGCTGAAATTGTCCGTTCTGGAGGTTGAATTTGAATCTTTAGAGGAAGCGGAGAGCTTCAAGGCACCGGAATGGTTCGGTAAGGATGTCAGTACAGAACGGCAATACAGCAACAAAACTGTCTGGAAAGAGCTACAAAATAAGACAAAGAATTAACGGACTTTAGCGCGTAAACGTGGTAGTATATAGGGAAAACAAGCAGCTATAAAGTGAAACTTATAATTTATATATATTTATAGAGGGGTTCAGGAGGATGAGCATGAAGTATATAAGCACAAGAGGCAATGTGGAACCTAAAGGCTTTATCGATACGGTGTTGATGGGACTTGCGGATGATGGCGGATTAATGGTCCCAGCCGAGATTCCTGTCGTTTCAGCAGCTACTTTGGAAGAGTGGAGAAGTCTTAGCTACCAGGAGCTGTTCCTGAAGATCTTCGCTTATTACACTAATGATGAGATTCCTTACGAGGATTTACAGGACATGGTCAACACTAGTTATGGCAATTTCCGCACGCCGGAAGTAACGCCTATTCACCAAGTGAATGATTCCTTATATGTCTTGGAATTGTTTCATGGCCCTACTTTTGCCTTCAAGGATGTAGCGTTGCAGTTTATGGGTGAGCTGTATTCTTATATTTCCAAAAAGCAGAACAAGATCATCCACATCCTCGGAGCAACCTCAGGGGATACCGGGGCGGCTGCCATTCAGGGCGTTCGCGGTAAAGAAGGCATCAAGATCTGTATTCTGCATCCGCATGAGAAGGTAAGTAAAGTGCAGGAGCTGCAGATGACTACGGTAGATGATAGCAATGTACTGAACCTGTCTGTGCACGGTAACTTTGATGATTGCCAGAAGGTAATTAAAGATCTGTTCGCGGATCTCGACTTTAAGGGTCGCTATCATCTGCGTGCAATCAACTCCATTAACTTTGTGCGTATTCTGGCGCAGACCGTCTACTATTTCTATGCGTATCTACATGTCGATGGCAGCAGTGAGAAGAAGATTAACATTAGCGTGCCTTCCGGCAACTTCGGTAATATTTTCTCCGGATATTTGGCGAAGCAAATGGGATTGCCGATTAACAAACTGATTATTGCCACGAATGAAAATAACATCTTGGAGCGTTTCGTGAACACCGGGGAATACAAACCGGGCAGCTTCACAAGCACATACAGTCCTTCAATGGATATCCAAGTGGCGAGCAATTTTGAGCGTTATCTATATTATTTGGTAGGCGAGGATTCCGAGAAACTATCCGCGTATATGTCCAAGCTCCAAACTGAAGGTAAGATTACGGTTGAAGGCGATGCGCTTCAGCAGGTGCAGAAGGATTTTGCAGCGCTGGGTGTGAAGAATGACCAATGCTTGAATACAATCGCTAAGTATCAAAAAGAATATAACTATCTGCTTGATCCGCATACTGCATGTGGAATCGCGGCTTACGAGGCTTTTAATGGTTCGGACGAGATTGGAATTACCTTTGCGACGGCACATCCAGCTAAATTTGATGAGGCGATAACCCTGATCGATATTAAGCAGGAATTCCCGGCACAAATTAAAGCGTTGTTCGAGATGCCACAGCATCAAACCGTAGTGGATCATGACAAGGATGAAATTGTGCGTCAATTGCAGGCTTTTTATAAATAAGTTGTAAGTCCATATGGCTCAGCAGGCTCCTGTTCTTAAGTTAAGAATGGGAGCCTTTTTACTGCATCCTTCGACAAATCATGTCGCAGTCTACCAGGAATAGTTTCTTATCGACAAAAGATGAAGGAGTGGTGCTTTTTTTCACAAGGTGGATCTATCAGAATTTGTCGGAAATTTGTCCTGAAAAGTAGACATTACTACCCAGAGAGTGAGAAAATAGCATATAGAGATTTAGTAAGAACTAAAAAGGACGGGATTATCATGACAATTCGTTTCGGGGTCATTGGAACAAACTTTATTACAGACCGCTTCGTGCAAGCCGGCTTGGAGAATGAGGAGTTTATCCTGACAGCCGTGTACTCCCGCACAATGGAGAAAGGTCAGGCCTTTGCTGCAAAATATGCTGGAGCTACAATTTATACGAATTTGGAAGATATGGTTTCCAGTAAAGATGTCGATGCTATATACATTGCAAGCCCGAACTCCATGCATGCTGAGCAGGCGATTATGTGCTTAAATCATGGCAAGCACGTGCTCTGTGAGAAACCAGCTGCCTCAAACAGTGCGGAGCTAAAAGCAATGATTGAAGCTGCGAAGAACAATGATGTGTTGTTGGTAGAAGCAATGAAATCGACATTCATGCCGAATTTCGGAGTGATCAGAGACAATTTGTATAAAATCGGCCAAGTTCGCCGTTATTTCGCGAGTTATTGTCAATACTCATCGAGATATGATGCCTATCGGCAGGGAACGGTGTTAAATGCTTTTAATCCGGCCTTCTCTAACGGCTCGCTTATGGATCTTGGCGTTTACTGCTTGTATCCTATGGTAGTGTTGTTCGGGAAACCGAATTCTGTAAAGGCTGTGGGTCTTATGCTATCTTCTGGTGTGGATGGTGAAGGAAGTATTGTTATGCAATACGATGATATGGACGCAGTTGTGATGCATTCCAAGATCGCTGATTCCTATTTACCAGCCGAGATTCAAGGGGAAAGTGGTACCATGGTGATCGATAAGATCAACCAGCCTTACCAAGTGAAGATCCAGTATCGTGATGGAACCGTCGAGGAGCTTACGCAGCCTCAGGTGTTCGAGTCTATGTATTATGAGGTTGAGGAATTTATTAACTTAATTAAGAACGGTGACCGGGAAAGCAGAATTAACACGCATGCAAATTCCTTGGCGGTAGCAGAGGTTATGGAGGAAGCCAGAGCACAAATCGGCCTCCGCTATGCCGCAGATCTATAAATAGAATGGGGAGCAGCACTTGAAGACTTTTAAAAAGGTATACATTGAGATAACAAGCGTCTGCAACCTGGCCTGCAGCTTTTGTCCACCAACCGCCCGAACGAAGAACTTTATGAAGCTCGATACTTTTAATACGATATTAGATGAAATTAAGCCACATAGTAATCATATTTACCTTCACGTAAAAGGTGAGCCACTGCTGCATCCCAAGATTGGTGAGCTGCTGGATGCGGCACATGCCAAAGGGTTCAAGGTCAATATTACTACCAATGGTACGTTAATTCATAAGGCTGGCCCTAAGATACTAGGCAAACCTGCACTACGACAGATGAACTTCTCTCTGCATAGCTTTGATGGGCATGAAGGATCTGAGAACCGCGAAGGGTATTTGTCGGAGATTATTTCTTTTGTACGGGAAGCCTCCGCGCAAGGGGTGATTATATCCTTCCGATTGTGGAATTTGACGGAGGATAATCTGACCAATCTGGAGAAAAATCGGAACCGTGAGACCCTTGCTGTGCTGGAGGAGGCCTTTAACCTTGATTTCAAGATCGAAGAAAAGGTTATACCTGGCAGCGGCGTCAAGGTTGCCCCACGGGTATATCTCAATCAGGACCATGAGTTCCGTTGGCCTGCACTGAACGAGCCGGAAGATGACGGAAAAGGGTTTTGTCATGCGCTGCGCAGCCAAGCGGCAATCCTTGTGGATGGTACCGTTGTACCGTGCTGTCTGGATGGTGAAGGCGTCATTAACCTCGGAAACATTCATGAGACTCCGTTCTCAGAAATCGTAGAGGGTGAACGAGCGAACAATCTATTTTACGGGTTCTCTCGTAGAGAGGCGGTAGAAGAGCTGTGCCGCAAGTGCGGATATCGGCAACGGTTCGGAACTTAAATGTGTGAATGCAAACAGAATCGGGACATGGGTATTTCATGAGTCCTGGTTCTGTTTTTTATTATCATCTCCGCTTTGGAGCGAAGGAGGAGTATATGCTGAAATCGTTGGAAGCTATCACCTTATACCGTGAAGGCGTGCAAGAACATTTAGAAGATCATCTCTGGCTGAAGCTTATTGTTCAAGCGGAGGAGCAAATTGTAAATCTGGAACGTGTGGCATCTTTGGAGGAGCTGGACCACAGGAATTCTGTGCTGGACTATGTGGAACGCAGTCTGAGGATTCTGAATCAACTTCCCTGTTCGATTTGGGTAAAGGAGCTTGTAGAAGAAACATTAATTTGGTCAGAATCGGCTAAAGGCGGCACATTGAAGGAGCGCTTACTTTGGCAGGAGGAAGGCATTAACTGTTTTGTACATAATATTGGTTCCGCTCAGTTATATGAAAGGCATTTGGGCAGGACAGTCTCCGAGAAAGGCGCAATGGTTTATCGACTTATTGAAACCCATGGGCTAATAGGACAGCAAATTCGTGGGGAGGTCCCACCAGAAGTGAATAAGCCGCTGCATGAGATTGTGGAAGCGCAGCTGCTGACGGCGGAGGAACTGGAACGGTTGCTGACTGTACTTAATCAGTGCGTTATCGGCGCTGTGTCCCCCGAGCTCTGGCTGAGTGTAGAGCATGAAGTGAAACAGCTTATCGCTCTGATTTCATCCGGTGAACTTGCTAGTCCAATGCCGATGAAAGAAAGACTGCGCAGAATGCGGCTGGGTCCGATCTCCAGGGGGGAGGATTTCACTACGGAATGGGCAAAGCTTATGCACGAAGGCTTCCATGCGGAACGATTGGACGCCTTAAGTAAGATTATCTTCTGGTATGTGGAATCTGCACTGCAGACCTTTTCGCTGGAGCAATTTCTGAAGTTGATGATACTTGCTGCTCATAGGGCCCAGAATGAATCCCTAAATCATATCAGCTTCGAACATGTCATGAACAGCATTTACTACGACTACAAGGGTGTTAAGAAGATCAACGTTTATAAGAAGCGGATTATCGAAAAATATTTATCGGAGCTTACATGGGAGGAAATCGAACAAGGGACTTTGCCTGCTGAGAACCCGCATCTAATGCTTCGTCAATATGCTAAGGAGCATCTGCCAGACACGGTGTTTTTCCAGTTCCAATTCTCGGCAGCAGCAGAGAAGCTGATTGAATTTTGTATGGAAGCTGAAAAGTCGCCTTTGTATGAACGTGCAGTATTGCTGTTGTTCGACCTGTTCGAGCTGCGGAGGGACGCATTCGACCGTTTTCATAATGAAGATACCTACTTAAGTCAGATGAATAATACAGCAGATTATAAAGCCGTAATTCTGGAGCATGTTACTGGTCAAAAAGTGCTCGATATCGGTCCGGGCGGCGGTGTGCTGCTGGATTTGTTGGAAGAGCGTATGCCAGATGTCACCCCTATCGGCATTGATATATCGAGCAATGTAGTGGAAGCTCTGCGGCAGCGTAAGCAGCGGGAAGGTCGTCAGTGGGAGGTCCTGCAGGGAGATGCGCTGAACCTTAAAGATTTCGTGGTGGCTGGAACAGTGGACACGGTAATCTTCTCTTCCATCTTGCATGAGCTATATTCTTATGTGCCGTTTAATGGTAAAAAGTTCAATCATGACACCGTCTCCGCAGCCCTGCGAAGTGCCTTTGATGTATTGTCAGCAGGTGGGGTTATCATTATTCGTGATGGGATTATGACCGAACCCCCATCATTGCTGAGGAGAGTTCGCTTTCTGGAAGAGGACGGTCTGGTGTGGCTGGAGCGATATGCGAAGGATTTTGCCGGACGTCAGATTCAGTATCAAAGATTAGAGGCGCAAGAAGTTCTTATGCCCGTTAATGATGCCATGGAATTTTTATATACGTATACTTGGGGCGAAGAAGCTTACATTCATGAGGTCCAAGAACAGTTTGGATACTTTACCCCTACGGAGTTCGCCTCATTTATTGAGCAGAATTTAGGAAAGCAGGCGAAGATTGAAGTCTTCCGGCATTACTTGCAAGAAGGGTATACCGAAGCACTGTGCGACAGAGTAAGATTCATGGATGAGAGCGGACAGGAAGTGGCCTTGCCAGACAGCACCTGCTTTATCGTGATTCGGAAGGAATAGTTGAACAATAACATCATCTGCATTTAAAAAAGCAATCGGTAGACCCTTTGATGTAGTAGAGGTCCGATTGCTTTTTCTATATAGAGAATTTTGTCTTTGTTAGATTAGTATTTCTAGCTGCGACTTATCAGAATCTTCGGCTAAACGCTGAATTCCTTGGTAGGTGGCTAATTTCTCAGTCCGTTCCTGATCTTTAATTTTATCTCCGGTGTCTTTTATGGTATCGCCTAACGTTTCATTCATTTCCGATATTCTATCTTCGATTTTGGATAACTGCTCACGTTTGGCTGTTGCAGAATGAGTAGAACGAGCTTCATCCGATTCGATTTCCTTGGTCAGAACTCTTGCCTCGCCATGCATCTTAGAATGGGTGGAAGAAACTACCTCCATTTGTGAAACATTTTGGCTTATAGCAACAATCGTATTCAATCTTTCGTTTTGTGTCTCTTGCTCGGTTTTAGGTTCATCCGATAGATCTTCTTTTTGAGCTTTTTCTAAGTTCTTTTGTTGCTCTTCAAAGGTGTACTTCGCAATTTGTTGGTCAATCGTTTGGAGCTGCTTGTCGAAGTCCTTAAGTTGATCTTGAATTGAATCCAGACTGTGAGAGCTTTGGGTAGTTCTTTCAATCAAGCTGTTCTTGCTATCGATGATACTCTGTTTTTGTTTAAGTAGAGAATCAACCATTCCGCTCATTTTAGATTGATTTTGAAAAGCTGCTTTTGCAGATTTGCTTATCGATAAGTGGTCTCCGCTACCACTTGTCTTGCTGTTTGAATTTATGGTTTTATCGTTAGTTTGGTGACTAACAGCTACATTAAGTCTCGTTCCCATAGCAGAGGTCATATTCGTTATATGCATGGCTCATTCTCCTCCTACGACGATAAGATCTATCTATAATATATCGGTAGATGAACAGGAAGAATTAATAAAGAGAGCCATTAGCTAAGTCGAACAACAAGATGTCAACGGGACCCCTTCCTAAACTCCGAAGGCGAGCATTTCATCGCTCTGCGAAACACTTTAATAAAATAGCTTACATTATCAAATCCGACTTCGAATGCAATGTCGGATATTTTTCTGTCGCTTTGTTGCAGGAGATCGGCGGCTTGGCGAATGCGATAAGAGTTAATGTAATCCACTGGAGTCTTTCGGGTCATCTCTTTGAAAAAACGGCAGAACTGTCCTTCACTCATGGGAATCAGCTCAGAGAGGTCTCGAGTTCGAATCGGCTCCTGATAGTTATCCTGAATATAGAGAATAATCTTCTTAAGACGATTGATCTTAGTAGTATCAGCGTCATCCAGCTGGCTGCGGTTAACAAAACGATCTTCTGGAGCAATCTGGGAGAGCATGATGAGAAGTGTGCCTTTAATAAAAGCTTCAAAACCGGGGGATTTTGTAGCGTAGGCGTCCATCATACGTTCTAAGTGTTGCAGAAGTTCTTGTTGCCATTGCACAGCTGGTGTAAGGTGGCGAGGAAAGCTCTGTCTTTTCTCCTGAAGGGGTAAAATGGCATTTTGCTGGATCGCATCATATTGAGCGCTAGCCAACAGATCAGGGAGAAACACAAGTGCGCAGAATCTGCAGGGAGTATCTTCATTCAGAACATAGGCGGCATGAATATCACCGGACTCGATAAATACAGCCTCGCCGGCCTTAAGAGGGAAATATTCGGTGTCTACCTGAAACAGAATCTCTCCTTCTAGCAGCATAAAAAACTCCGCTTCTTCATGCCAATGGGTATCGAGTACATGTGTTCCTGCAGGTAATTCGATCCAATAAGCTGCAAGCGGAAACATGCTATCGCCATGCACTCTGTCTTCTTTTAGCAAACTCTGGGTTGTACGGTCCATAAATGTCACTCCTTTCGGATAAAACATCAAAATAGTGTTATAAATGAGCTATATAGTATTAGTTTTGTGTATTTTTTATCGGTATAATGCAACTATAAACACCAAATTGAAAGGTGGCAAGTACACAATGAAATTTACTGATGGTCTCTGGCTGGTGCGTGATGGTATCACGATTAACGGCGCAGTTCAAAATTATGTTGTAGAAAAGACTCCAGAAGGATTAACAGCAATTACTCAAACGACTCCAATCACAGGACGTTCAGCAACGCTGAATTCAACCCTGCTTACTGTTAAATTTCATTCCCCGCTTCCAGGTGTGGTAGGGGTTAAGATTATTCATCATGATGGCGTACAAGAACGCGGTCCAGTCTTCGAACTTACGAAAGGTACTGGAGATCACGTTAAGATTGAAGAAAACGATTCCGAGACTGTGCTGATCAGCGGAGGACTTCGGGTAGTGATTCGCAAAGGCCAGCAATGGGCTGTGGATTTCTATCGTGGAGACGAGAGAATTACAGGCAGCGGTTTCAAGTCCATGGCTTATATCACGGATCAAGACGGCAACACGTATATGCGTGAAGAGCTGGATCTCGGTGTAGGTGAATTCGTATATGGTTTGGGTGAGCGCTTTACCGCTTTTGTAAAGAATGGACAGACCGTAGATCTTTGGAACAAAGACGGTGGTACTAGCTCCGAGCAAGCTTATAAGAATGTTCCTTTCTATGTAAGCAGCAAAGGCTACGGCGTATTTGTTAACCATCCTGAGCTGGTTTCTTATGAAATCGCTTCGGAAAAAGTGAAAAAAGCGCAATTCAGCGTATCTGGAGAAAGCCTAGAATACTTCGTGATTGATGGTCCTACCATTAAGGAAGTTATCAGCAACTATACATCACTCACTGGCAAGCCTGCACTTCCGCCAGCATGGACATTCGGCCTGTGGCTGACGACTTCTTTCACTACCGACTACGATGAAGCAACCGTAAACTCCTTCGTAGATGGTATGGCAGAGCGCGATTTGCCGCTGAGCGTATTCCACTTCGACTGCTTCTGGATGCGTGAATATCAATGGACCGATTTCCAGTGGGATGAGCGCGTATTCCCTGATCCGGTAGGTATGCTAAAACGCCTGAAAGATAAAGGCCTGAAAATTTGCGTATGGATCAACTCTTATATCGGCCAACGTTCCCGCTTGTTTGAAGAAGGTAAGAAGAACGGTTATCTGCTCAAAAAACCTAACGGCGACGTTTATCAATGTGATTTGTGGCAAGCGGGCATGGCGCTGGTGGACTTCACTAACCCTGCAGCTTGTGAATGGTATGCCGGCTATCTGCGTGATTTGGTAGATATGGGCGTAGACAGCTTCAAGACAGACTTCGGCGAACGTATTCCTACAGATGTAGTGTACTTCGACGGATCTGATCCGATGAAAATGCACAACTATTACACTCAACTGTACAACAAGGTTGTATTTGAAGTGTTAGAAGAGAAGCTTGGTAAGAATGAAGCGGCATTGTTCGCACGTTCTGCAACTGCCGGTGGCCAACAGTTCCCAGTTCACTGGGGCGGTGACTGCTACGCAGATTATGAATCCATGGCAGAGAGCCTTCGCGGTGGATTGTCCCTAGGCTTGTCCGGTTTCGGCTTCTGGAGTCATGATATCGGCGGCTTTGAGAACACTGCTCCTGCGCATGTATTCAAACGCTGGCTGGCGTTTGGACTATTGTCCAGCCACAGCCGTCTGCATGGTAGTACTTCGTACCGTGTGCCTTGGGCTTATGATGAAGAAGCTTGTGATGTTACCCGTTTCTTCACGAAACTCAAATGCAGCTTGATGCCTTATCTGTATGATGTAGCAGGACAGGCGCATGAACATGGCTGGGCTTCTATGCGGGCTATGGTTATGGAATTCCCGGAAGATCCTACTTGCGAAGTATTGGATCGTCAATACATGCTAGGTGAATCCTTGCTTGTAGCTCCTATCTTCCAAGAAAACGGAGAAGTGAAATACTACTTGCCGGCTGGTCGTTGGACGCACCTGCTTAGTGGTGAAACTGTACAAGGCGGATCATGGCGTAAAGAGAAATATGATTTCTTCAGTCTGCCATTATTCGTTCGCCAGAATTCCTTGCTGGCAATCGGCAGTGTGGATAATAAACCGGATTACGATTATGCGAATGGCGTTAAATTTGGCCTGTATTCGCTTGAAGATGGCACTAGCACTACTGCAACGGTTCGCGATCTTAAAGGTACTCCTGAATTGACTGTGAAGGCTGACCGTAAAGGCAGTATCGTAACAGTTACTGCAGAAGGCGGCGGTAAAGAATTCTCGCTTTCTCTTAAAGATCTCGGAACGATCGCTGCTGTAGAAGGTGCAGAGCAAGTAGATGAAACTACAGTAAAAGTAAACGCAGGTGCGAAATCCGTATCGTTTACAATTACACTGAAATAAGCTCGTTTCTCAAAGCATATTGATATAGCCATAACCTCTCTTGTAAACTGGGTGGACGATCCGTTCCCTGGTTTATAAGAGAGGTTTTAGTGTTACAATCTTATTGAATGACGGGGGAAACAATATGAATGCTAATTTAACTAAGGGAAGTGGAGTATTGAACCAGACGGATTATACCTCAGCAACGGTTCTTTCAACCGCAGCGAATTTTATAATGAATAGGCAAGAACCGTTTACACATACCTTCAGGACATATATTCGTTTGAGGGAAAATGGTTCGTTGAAGCTAAAATTTTGGCATAGTAACGCGGTCGATTCTACATGGGATCAAGGGCAAGAAGCTGTAGGCAGTGAACCTGGAGGTGACTGGGTGATCGAGACAGCTTATATCGCTGACGGTGGAACCGTACCAGACGGAACGATTACCGAAAAGACACAACATGCGCTTACTTTTGAAGGTAATGTCTCTAAAGCCGTTTCGGCTGGCGAATGCTTCTGGAGTGATGAGGCAAGCATTGATCTGCCGGAGGGTCATTACTTAGCGTTTACGTGGACGATTAAGACGCTCACAGCGGGTAAATCGATTCCTTTCAATGTAGAAGGGATGCTGGCAACAGCCTATGACGCGCCCGGAAATCTTACTGTGCAGGAATCAGCGGAAGGTTTCACAGAATCTGATAAGCTGTTAGTTCTGCCAAGTTTTATCGGATATAAGAAATCTGTTAACAAGAGACTAGTATTCTTGGGTGATTCAATTACTCAAGGTGTGCGGACATTAAAGGATGAGTACGAATATTGGGTAGCGAGAATTGCTGATGGTCTTGGTACAGATATTGGAGTATGGAATATCGGCTCGGGCTGGGCTAGAGCTTATGATGTTGCCGCGGATGGTCCATGGCTTAACAAGGCTAAACAGAGTGATGAAGTAATGATCGTACTCGGAGTAAATGATATTGATATTGGCTGCCGTTCGGCGGATGAGCTTCTTGGTGATTTGACGACTATTATTTCTAAGATCAAGGCTGAAAATGCAGAAGCAAGTATTATTCTAAGTACAGTACCACCGTTCAATTTTCAGGGTGAAAGAGAAGAGACTTGGCGCAAGGTGAATCAAGAGATATTGACCAATCCGCCTATAGGCGTGAGCCGTGTGTTTGATATAGCAAGCCTATTGTCGTTACCTGCACCAGATGATCACCGGATCAGACCGGAATATATGAGCGGAACAGACGACCCGCATCCGAACGGATTAGCCGGTACGACAGTTGCGGACGCCTTTTTAAAAATATAAGTAAGAATAAGTTTCACGCTATACATTATCCTTATACTTCTACGAGAAACGGTTGTCTTCCATAAAGGATGACAACCGTTTCCTGTAGAGTGATATGAATCAAATCTTAATCTGGTTTCGGTAGTCCTTGGGTGAAGTACCAACCTGTTTCTTGAATACCTTGCTAAAGTATTTCACATCATGAAATCCGACCATTTCAGAAATTTGCGACAGCTTCAAACGAGGGTTCTGCAGCAGCAATTTAGCTTTATCTATCCGCATATTAACGATGAAATCGGAAAAATTAATGCCGTATTCCTGTTTGAACCGACGCGAAATATATTCGCGGCTAACAAAGAACTTTCCGGCAATCTCCTGTAAGGAGAGATCAGAGGCGTAATTGAGTTCGATATATTTCACGATATCATGCATAGGATTGTTTTCTTTAGCTTGTTTAGCGGCAATCACTTCTGACATACGCTGCATCAGGTCAAATGACCAGTCACGCCAGGCAAATAAGGAGAACGAGTAACCATTCGTATAAGGAGCTGGGTGAAGCTGGTCGGCCTGTTCTAACTCGGCTAGTGCGCTATCGGCATCAGGACCTAACGTTTCCCGTACCAACTGGGAACGAAATAAGAGTGCATCATTCTTCCATGAGTTTAGAATCTCCGGTGTAACAATTCCGCATCGGCTAAGCTCGTCCACCCAGTGTTGTGCTGCCGCGGACAATACTTCAGTGCTTCCGCTGATGACCGCCATTTTCCAATCTTCCTTCACATGTGCGAAGATCGTCGGCGATGCATGTCCTTGAATTTCTGTCTTTGCGGTTTCATTGCGCTCTTTAAACTCTTCGGAGGAAGTAGAAAAATGGCAGTAATCCTCATGAATTAATAAATTTCTACGCTGTAAGGCCTCAGCCACCTCTGCACGCTGATAAGATAATTGCTTAGGCAGGCTGCCGATGCAGCTAATTCCGAAATGCATTCGGACCTGCAAAGTAGAGTAGATCCCCTGATTAATTCTCCCTATAAGCTCGACAACAGACGTTTGGATATCCCATAGAATGATGGCAATCTCCGAAGGACCTCCCCAGTAACGAAAAGCCACACCCTTATACTGTCCTTGTAAAAATTCATTGCAAATATTTACGATAGCGTAGTTCATGAGCCCGGTGTCTCCTCCAAAACGTTTTAGCAGGAGACTATTTCCTGTGTCAGTCTGCACCAGTATTAGGCGTGAATAGTGGACATTTTCCGGGATAATGCCATCGCTACGCAATCTTCGGAGAGATGTTTCCGAGTTGATCGGATCATCGATTAGTGCGGATAGCAGCTTTTCTCCATAGATGGGCTTGAACTCATTAAGCTGAATGTTCTGCTTCTGTCGTTCTCTACGGTCAGCTTCCTCTGAACGCCAAGCAGCCACTGCCTTAGCGATTGCTACATTGATTGCCTCCGCTTCAATGGGCTTAAGGATATAATCAATTCCACCATGACGAACAGTCTGGCGCACGAACTCGAAATCATTATGTCCGCTGACCACAATGAATTTGATGTTGCCGGCAAATTCGTTAACCCATGTCATTAATTCTACGCCATTACCGGATTCCATCATCATGTCCATAATGACCAAGGCTGGTTTCGCTTGCCGAATGATCTCAATAGCTTCATTTCCGTTTCCGGCTTCCAGAATTTCATCTATTTGATGTGCGTCCCAGTCGACAAGAAGTCTAACAGCTTTTCTAACTCTCGCCTCGTCATCAACAATTAACGCCTTCATATCGTCTCACGCTCCGCTATAATGTCTATTTCCAGTCTTACAACCACTCCACCTGCTCTGAGGTTGTCCACCGTCAAGATGGCGCTATCTCCGCATACGAGCTTGAGCCGAGCCAGAACGTTCGGCAGACCAATACCAGATCCAGTAGCTTCCTTGTCTTGCTCTGTATTTCTTAATAAATCTATATCTGTTCTAGTGGAATGTTGAAGCTTCTGCCGCAAAAGATCCAGTTTCGTTGAAGGAATAGCATTTCCGTTGTTTTGAATACAGATTTCCATTCGCTTGTCGCCCAATTTGGCAGCGGTGATCTCAACAAATCCGTCTGAGCGGGAATGGTTAAAACCGTGTTTGAAATAGTTTTCTACAATAGGCTGCAGAATCATCTTAGGCATAAATGTCTCTAAAAGAGCTTCCTCCATATCGTAACGGAAACTGAATTTATTTTCAAAACGTTCCTTCTGTAGTTCGATGTAAGCTTTGACATGATCCAGTTCATCCTTAACCGTGACAATCTTCTCCTCATTGTACATGCTGTAGCGCATCATTTTCGCTAGTGCAGAAAGAAGAGAGTAGATTTGGGGTACTTTAAGCTCCAAGGCAAGCGTACCGATGATCTGCAAGGTATTGTTAAGGAAATGCGGGTTGATTTGCGCTTGCAAAGCCCGCAATTCATTCGTTTTATTAGTTAATTCCAGCTTGTATTCTCTCAGGATCAGATTGTTGATCGTATCCATCATACTGCGGAACCGTTCTGTAACGACACCGATCTCGTCTTTGCCCATGGGGCGGATATCGATATCAAGCTTCCCGGTCTGGACCTGATTCATATAGCGGGTCAACTGCTTAATCGGGGCGGTGATTCGAAAAGAGATTAGGATCGTTAACGTTGTAATTGTAATCAGCAGCAGGACCATCAGTGCTATATTGATCGTTGCCGCCTCATTGGCTTCTCGGAAAAGATAAGATACGGGAATCTGCTTCACCAGCGTCCAATTTAATCCTGGTCCTTCTATATTCTGGTAAATAAACATAGCTTTGTCCTCTTCAAAGTATCCTTGTGAGCTTTGCTTGTCCCTGATATTCGTATCGTACCAAGCTGTATTCAGTTTCTTGCCGTATTCTTCACTATTGTCCCCGTAGACAATGTTTCCGTTGCCATCCAGCAGCCAGATTTTCTCCTGCTTCTGATCATATAACTGACTGATGATGTCGGTTAGAGCCGTTAGCTTGACATCAATCGACAGGTAGCCAAGCGCTTTTGTGGTAGGGACTCTTTCGATTCTTCTGTGTAAGGTAAACACTGGCTCCGGTATAAATTGCGGGATCGGTGCCGTTAGGCCGTAGCTATGACTTAAATGCGTACTCTGTAAGGATACCGCAGAATCGGTAGTGATCTTGGAGTCAGAATAAGGTGGAACACCCTGCCAACGTTTCGGTGTATTTTGGGTGAGCAGAGTGGCTTTGCTGTCCTTGACACCGTATAAATAGACCTGAGATATGTCAGGCATAGATGATGAAATGTAATTTAGAGAAGAATAAATTCGTGCATTTGCTAGCATATCCTCGTATCCAGCTTCGAGAGATCTGTAGAATTCTGAATCTGAATAGACGATAAGGGAGAGTCGATTGATTTCCTGAATCAGACTTTCAATGTTTCTAGTACCTTGAAAGAGAAGGTTCGTATTCTCATCTACTGCTCTTGTTCTTAAGGATTGAGTACTAAAGTGGTAGCTTATAAACATCGTGGCCATAATACAAATTAGTGTTGGAAGTAGGATGAAAACGATCATTTTTGTGCGAATCGTGTTCCATTTCATCGAAATTTGTCACATCCGATCAATTTTTACACCTGAAAGATCACTTCCGTAGGTGTGAGGTGCGCTCAAAAAAACAGATAATATGTGTATAAAGCATAAACAAGTAAGTGAGCAAAAGAAAGGGGGGGGCAATAAATGCGCGGCACTAAGTTGTCCCAGTTAGGTCAACAGGTATTCTTCGTTGGTCCTGCAGTCTTGTTTTTTACCTTAATAACGATTATCCCATTTATCATGGGGATGTATTACTCCTTCACAGACTGGAACGGTGTATCAGGTAATGTAAGCTGGGTCGGATTTCAAAACTTCTCCACTATATTTACAAATGACCCCGACTTCTGGTCTTCCTTTTGGTTTACAGTAAGATTTACTGTGTTAGGTGTGATTTTGACTAACGTGGTAGGATTTTTCCTTGCTTATCTGTTAACGAAACCATTAAAGACACGTAACATGCTTCGGACGATTTTCTTTATGCCGAACGTTATTGGGGGATTGTTGCTCGGGTTTATCTGGCAATTTATCTTCATCAAAGGGTTCGCAACCATGGGAGAACTCACAGGCTGGTCGTTCTTTAATCTTCCTTGGCTGGGTGATGCAACAACCGGCTTCTGGGCGATTGTAATGGTTTTTGTTTGGCAGTCTTCCGGTTATCTAATGGTTATCTACATCGCTTCTCTCAGTAACGTATCGAAAGAGGTATTGGAAGCGGCTGATATTGATGGTGCCTCCCGTTGGCAGGTACTACGCAGCATTGTAGTTCCATTGATTATGCCTGCTGTAACTATCGGCTTGTTCTTGGCTATCTCTTGGTCCTTCAAAATGTTCGACCTTAACCTTTCATTGACGAAAGGCGGACCATTCAAATCTACAGAATCAGTTGCAATGAATATTTACAATGAAGCCTTCCTGAACAACCGTTACGGTCTGGGTACTGCTAAAGCGCTGCTGTTCTTCGTTATCGTAGCGATTATCACCCTGATTCAGGTCCGTATTACGAAGAGCAAGGAGGTAGAAGCTTAATGAACGCTAAGTCAAAAAGCAGATGGAATATCGGCGTAGAAGTGTTGATGATTCTTCTTGCCCTTCTCTTCCTCTCTCCATTTTATTTCTTGCTAGCGAACTCAGTGAAATCCTTCGGTGAAATTCTGAGTGATGCCGCAAGCTGGCCGCAGGCCTTCATGTGGTCGAACTATACAAATGCTTGGAAATTAGCACGTTTCGGTGAAGCTTTCCGAAATTCGGTAATCATCACAGTGATCAGTGTTATTCTAATCTCTCTGTTTAGTGCGATGGCTTCCTATCGTATGGTTCGGGCGAATACGAAATTCAATCAGATTTTGCTGCTATTGTTCGTAGCCGCAATGGTTGTTCCGTTTCAAACGATCATGATTCCTATTTTGAAGGTCGTAAATGTACTTGGAGTAAATAATTCCTTCCTGGGTTTGATTATTACGAATCTAGGGATCAGTGTTCCAATGGCAATCTTCCTTTTCCACGGCTTTATCAAATCCGTTCCTCTTGAAATTGAAGAGGCGGCAACAGTTGATGGATGTAATCCAATTACCGTATTCTTCCGCATAGTACTTCCTTTGCTGAAGCCAATGGTAATGACAACGATCGTGCTTAATGCACTTGGGATATGGAATGACTATCTGCTGCCATCTTTGATTCTTCAGGCACCAGAACTTCGTACCATTCCGCTGGCGACCTTCTCCTTCTTTGGTCAATACACCAAACAATGGGATATGGCGCTTCCGGCTCTCGTAATCGGGATTGCTCCAATTATCATTTTCTATCTGTTCATGCAGCGTTACATTGTTGAGGGAATAGCGGCTGGCTCGGTGAAAGGTTAACACCGAGCCCTCCGTTCCAAATATTTTAATAGTAGTCCACTATCTTAAGGGGGAAAATATAATGAATAAGAAACGTTCAGCAATTGCTCTTTCGGCAGTCATGGCGATGAGTTTAGCATTAACAGCATGTGGTGGAGGCAATAACGCTTCTAGTAACTCACAAAATGGAAGCGCTGGCACAGATAAGGGTGAAGTAAAGACCGTTAAGATCTTTCAATTCAAAACTGAAATCGTTGAAGGTCTTAATGAGCTTAAGGTTGAATTTGAAAAAGAATACCCTAACATCAAGCTGGATATTCAAACCGTTGGTGGTGGTGCCGATTATGCTGCAGCACTGAAGACTAAGTTTGCTTCTGGCGACGCACCTGACATTTTCTCAAATGGTGGATATGCTGAAATGGAGCTTTGGGGAGATAAGATGGAAGATCTGTCCGATCAACCTTGGGTGAAAGATCTAATTCCTATGGCAGCAGAGCCAATGACTAAAGAAGGTAAAGTATACGGTATGCCAATGAACCTTGAAGGAATTGGTTTTGTATATAACAAAGACTTGTTTGAAAAAGCAGGCATCACTGAAACGCCAAAAACATTGTCACAACTAGAAGAAGCAGCTAAGAAATTGCAAGCGATCGGTGTAACTCCTTTTGGTAATGCATATCAAGAATGGTGGCTCCTTGGTAACCAAGGGATCAGCGTAGCCTTTGCACAACAAGATGATGTAAATGGCTTCATTAAGAGCTTGAATGATGGTACGGGTACAATCGTAGGTAATAAAGTGTTTGAAGATTGGAGCAACCTGCTCAACTTGACTTTGAAATACGGACAAAAAAATCCTTTGACTACAGATGCTAACACTCACTTGGCTATGTTTGCTAAAGGTGAAACTGCAATGATGCAAGAAGGTAACTGGGCACAAACCCTTGTTGATAACATCACACCTGACATGAACATCGGTATGTTCCCAATGCCAATCAATGAAGATGCTGAGAAAAACGACAAAATGACAGTAGGTATTCCTGCTAACCTTGTTATCAACAAAGATTCCGGATCTAAAGAAGAAGCTAAAACATTCTTGAACTGGTTGGTAACTTCTGATATGGGTAAAGAGTACATCGT
Organism: Paenibacillus sp. RS8; assembly: GCF_041956825.1. Lineage (NCBI taxonomy): Bacteria > Bacillati > Bacillota > Bacilli > Caryophanales > Paenibacillaceae > Paenibacillus > Paenibacillus sp. RS8. The sequence continues at coordinate 2,572,277 of NZ_CP168131.1, forward strand.
TAAAAAATGGAAATTCATCCCTGCTTTGTCCACCATCGAAGCAACTCCTGAAGATATCGGTAAACTTGGATCTGACGTATGGAACTATGTAAAAGAAGACAAAGTATATGGTTTGCAATCCTCTAAATTCCCTGATGGTGTAACTCAAGAATTTGCTAGTGTTATTCAACAGATGATTGCTGGCAAAGTGGATGTGAATGGCTGGATGACTGGCATGCAAGCAGCTTGGGACAAGCTTAAGAAATAAGTAAAGCTCGTTCATAAAGATTAAAATGGACTAGTGGTTAAAAAAGGCGTTCTCCGTATACCTCATCATTATGAGACGGGGAGCGCCTTTTATTTGGATGATAACAAGATAGGGGAGAGGCGCCGATGAAACAATATGATCTTGTTCAGATGGGTGTGGACTATTACCCGGAGCATTGGGATGAATCTATGTGGGAACCGGATATTAGATTAATGAAAGAAACAGGTGTCAAGGTAGTTCGAGTTGCCGAGTTTGCATGGAGCCGTTTAGAGATAGCGGAGGGCAATTACCAATTGGGGTGGCTGGACCGCGCGCTGGATCTTTTTCACAAGTATGAACTGCAGGTCGTGATTGGTACACCGACGGCTACACCTCCTAGATGGTTAACCACGAAATTTCCGGACGTGCTGCCGGTATTTGCGAATGGAGAGACCTTTCACCCGGGGGTACGCGGACACCGCTGCTATAATAGTTCATCTTTGCGTGAATACGGAAACCGTATTACTCAGCGTCTTGCGGAGCATTATAGTGAACATCCAGCTGTTATTGGCTGGCAGACGGATAATGAATTCGGTATGTTAGATTGTCATTGTGATGCCTGTAACATAGCATTTCGTACTTGGGTAAAAGCCAAATATGTCACGCTCGATCGGGTGAATGCAGAATGGGGAACGGTTGTGTGGAGTGGGGAATACAGCGATTGGAATGAGCTTACCGTTCCACTGGGCGGATCGCCCCATCAAAATCCATCGTTTCTACTGGATTATCAACGGTTTCAGTGGGATTCAGTGGTAGCATTTCAGAAGATGCAGATTAATATTTTGCGTACGGTTTGTCCGCAGCATTTTATTACTCATAACTTTCATAGTTATCCGCAGCGTTTGGATATGTATTCAGTTGGTGCTGATCTGGATGTCGCTGCATTTGACTATTATCCGAATACTTCGCCAACCAAGCAAGGGACAACACCGTATAGCGGGGCACTTTCACTAGACGTAACCCGTGGCATTAAACGTCAAAATTTCTGGATCATGGAGCAGCTGAGCGGATCACCGGGTTGTTGGATGCCGATGTGGAGAACGCCGTATCCTGGGATGATTCGTGCTTATGCCTGGCAGACGATTGCAAGAGGCGCGGATACCGTCGTTCATTTTCGCTGGCGTAGTGCAGTTGCAGGGGCAGAACAATTCTGGCACGGACTGATTGATCACAGCAATGTCCCTGGACGCAGATTTGCGGAGTTCACTCAGTTATGCCGGGAAGTTAATACGCTTGGGGAGAAGCTGAATGGAACGACGCTAAAGAATGAAGTGGCGATTCTTCATTCTCATGAAGAGAAAGCAGCACTGGATATTCAGCCTCAGGCCGAGGAATTTGATTATTATGAGAACATTAAACAGATTCATCGTGCCGTGACGAAGCTAGGCATGGGCTGCGATGTGATAGACCTTAGGCAGCCACTGGACGGATATAAAGTAGTGATTGCTCCGAATTTATATTTGCTGGATGAGGAGATCGTACGTAGTTTGGAGGATTTTGCACTGACTGGCGGAACCTTGCTTGTTACCAACCGAAGTGGCGTCAAAAATACTAATAACATCGCAGTCATGCAGCCATTGCCGGGGCTGCTTAGCTATTGCACAGGGGTTGAGGTGCTGGAGTATGATCCGATTGGTACTGAAGCCCATAAGGTCGTTGATGCTGAGGGTAACCAATATGAATGCACACAGTGGTGCGATATCCTAAGACCTGTTGTGGCATGGCCGATTGCTTGGTATGGCGATGATTTCTATAGTGGAACGCCGGCTGTAACCGTGAATGCCTTCGGAAAAGGTCAGGTTTATTATTTTGGGACTCATATGGAAGAGAGATTCTGGTCCGTATTATTGGACCGCCTATCTAAGCAGCAGGGGTTGTTTAGATTTGAGGGATTACCGGATGGAGTACAGGCCTCTGTGCGATCAGGTGATCATGGAAGCTTCTTATTCTTGCTTAATTTGAGCCGGGAGCCGGTGACGGTCCCGTTGCCACGGGAGTATAGCAGTCTGCTGGATCACTCACTTCGTTCAGGAGAGCTGCAGCTTGAGCCGTATGGTGTAGAAATTCTGGAGATGTAGGGATTCTAAGTAACCGATGATGGGAAGGGCATTCTTATCTTCTTCGGCGTATGATCGAATCCTTGTGCTTGTGCTTGTGCTTGTGCTTGTGATTGCACTCTGTGCAATAGAATTCCTTTTTGGGTGGGAGGATTTGAGATCTGTTGCAGATTGTGCAATCAGATTGGCGGTAAACGTCCATTTTGATGGGTTTCACCAGATTCTAATGCACGAAGTGCAATAGAATACACTTTTTGGCGGGGATTGTACCTGTCGAGACAAGTCAGTTGGTACGATGCGGAATAGCTGAATTGGAAGGAATTGAGAGTTGGTTTGATACAGAATAGCTGTACTTTCTACACTTATTTTGTGCTCACGGGCTATGAGATGGATTTAGTTGTATTTAGTGCAGCTATAATGCGAAGTATCGCGGTTCACAGCCAAATGCTAAGAATATAACTGCACAGAATACACTTATATGGATATTTTCTGCTGAACAGGCTGATTTAAGTGTACAAAATGCAGTTACTCTGACGCACATGCCCATACTAATGAGATTCACACAGCGATATGCTCTGTCATCAGCAAACTTATGTAGCATTTCACTACGCAGGAGGCGATTAAGCTGTACACCTTAGAGTATTAGTGAAGTCGTCTAAACTGCTCCGGTGTAGTCCCAGACTGCTTTCGAAAGGTGGCTACATAATGGCTGACATCACGAAAACCGACTCTCTGTGAGATGACTTTTACTGTGAGATCAGGCTGGCTGACGAGCATTTCTTTGCTTTTGCGGATACGTAACCGTACGAAATAGGCATAAGGAGATAGCCCAAAGGTTTGTATGAATAGATTGTTGAGATAACGCCCGGATACTCCGAGCTGATCGGCCAAATCGTCAAGTCCGAGATCAGGATCACCAAAATGGCTGTCCATCCATTTCAGCAGCGGCTGCAGCTTATCCACATTGCGGGAGATCGTCGTGTTGTTATGTAATTGCCCATATTTGCTTAAAGTAAGTAGAAAGCGATAAGCATCAGTGGAGGCGGTCAGACCAAACATGTCCTGTGAGGCATCATATTGATCCAGTATTTCTCTTAGCAATTTAGAGAGAGGTGCCTCTTTTTCCCAGCGGTAAAAAGAATTCATATTCATCCCCAGCGTCTCCAAAATAGACCCTGCGGAGCTGCCGCCAAACGTTAAATAAGAGGTACTCCAGTTAGCAGCCGATGCTTCATAGCGATGTGGGGTATAAGGAAGAAGTAATACACCGCTGCCTGCGGGAAGGGAAAATGTTTTATTGTCAAAATGAATCACCCCTTCACCGGACGCCGTTTGGAGCCAATGATAGGTTTCGTAGCCATCTAAACGAGATACTTTTTCCTGTTGATGATTGTGACCGATGCTGTCTAATGTGATAGGTAGATGTTGTCCGCCCTCATGGGGGAACACAATTCTACGATGCACGATTCCCTTCAATGACTTCATCTCCTCTAGTTCCATATTCTTATATGCTGGAAAGATTATTTTATATTTATAGCGTGAGGTTAACCGATTACAATATATATATAATTATACTATAAAGGATGTGCGAAGTGTGATTAACGATAAATTACCTAAGATTTGGTACGGTGGAGATTACAATCCAGAGCAATGGGATGCGCCTGTATGGGCAGAGGATGAGCGTATGTTTAAGCTGGCAGGAATTGATGTTGCCACAATTAATGTATTTTCCTGGGCGCTGATTCAGCCTTCCGAAGACACTTATGATTTCTCATCACTAGATGAATTAATGGATAGACTATATAAAAATGGTACTTACGTATGTCTGGCAACAGGTACAGGAGCGCACCCAGCTTGGATGGCTCATCGTTATCCTGAAGTGACTCGTGTTGATGTGAAGGGCAGAAAACGCAAGTTCGGCGGGCGTCACAACTCGAATCCAAACAGTCCCGTTTACCGCAAGTATGCAGCGAAGCTGGCAGGAAAGCTGGCTGAACGTTATAAAGATCATCCGGCACTGGTAGCTTGGCATGTTTCGAATGAGTTCAGTAACTATGATTACTCTGATTTATCTGAAGCGGCGTTCCGTGTCTGGTTGAAGGATCGTTATGGTTCTCTGGATGCATTAAACAAAGCGTGGAATACACGTTTTTGGGGCCACACCTTCTATGATTGGGAAGAAATTGTTCTGCCTAGTGAGCTGAGTGAAGAATGGGACGGCAAACGTACCAACTTCCAAGGCATTTCATTAGACTTCCGGAGATTTATGTCACATAGCTTGCTGGAATGCTACAAAATTGAGAGCGATGCAATCAAGGAGCACAGTCCTAACGTACCTGTTACCACTAACTTGATGGGCTTTTATGATGAACTGGACTATTTTGAGTGGGCTAAACATATGGACGTCATTTCTTGGGACAACTATCCTTCACTGGATACACCGGTCAGCTTTACAGCCATGACGCATGATCTCATGCGTGGACTTAAGAATGGACAACCGTTCATGCTGATGGAGCAAACACCTAGCCAGCAGAACTGGCAGCCATACAACTCGTTGAAACGTCCAGGCGTTATGCGCTTGTGGAGCTATCAGGCTGTAGCGCGTGGTGCAGACACTGTTCTGTTCTTCCAACTGCGTCGTTCGATTGGTGCATGTGAGAAGTATCATGGAGCTGTTATTGAGCATGTGGGACATGAGCATACGCGTGTATTCCGTGAATGCGCTGAGCTAGGGAAAGAGCTGGGACAGCTTGGGGATCAACTATTGGATGCGCGTAGTGCAGCAAAAATAGGGATTATGTATGACTGGGAAAATCGCTGGGCGATCAACCTTTCAAGCGGACCATCCGTTGCTTTGGATTATGTAAATGAGATTCATAAATATTATGATGCACTCTATCAGCAAAATATCGAAGCCGATATGATTGGTGTCGAAGAGAATCTGTTCAAATATGAAATTGTAATCGCACCTGTGATGTATATGGTTAAGCCAGGTTTTGCTGAGAAGGTTGAGGCCTTTGTAAAAGCAGGCGGCACATTCATTACAACTTATTTCAGCGGTATTGTTAATGAGAACGATCTCGTAACCGTAGGCGGCTACCCTGGGGAACTGCGTAAGGTACTTGGTATCTGGGCAGAGGAAATTGATGCACTGCTGCCAGGGATGAGCAACGAGATTGTGATGGACAAAGCATGGGGCAATTTGAGTGGTTCTTACAAATGTGATCTGCTTTGCGATCTGATTCATGCCGAGGGTGCTGAGGTTTTGGCAGAGTACGGATCTGATTTCTATAAAGGAATGCCTGCTTTGACTGTGAATACCTTTGGTGAAGGTAAAGCTTACTACGTGGCTACCAGCCCAGAAGCTGAATTCTTAAAGGGATTCTTAGCCAACCTGTGTGCCGAAAAGAACATTCAGCCGCTAGTAACTGCACCGGAAGGTATCGAATCTGTGCAACGTGTGAAGGAAGGCGTATCCTACCTATTCTTGCTGAACCACACCACTGGTGATTTGAGTGCGGATATTGGTGCTGCTGAGCGTACGGATCTTCTGACTGGCAATAAGGTTAGCGGTTCTGCAGTTGTGCCAGCCCGTGGAGTATTAATTTTGTCGGATAAGAAATAATTTGATGTATATAAAAGATCTCCGGGGAACCAGCTTGTCCCCGGGTATCTTTTTTTGTGTGCAGCATTTCATTAGCTGCTGCTGTTGCTCGTGCTGCCATCTGGAGCGGTTCCTCCGGGATTACCATTACTTAAAGTAATGCTCTCCGCCACGGTGGAATCTGATTTAAGCGTATATTGGATGATATCATCAGCTTTCAGCTCTGATAAGGTGATCGCATTTTCTTGACGCGTGCCATTATCGAAGGTAACCGCTACGATTTTCGTGTCCGCATCAATCGTAATGTCTATAGTTTCATCGGAGAAGCTTTGCTGCATTCTGCCTCCCTGTCCACGACCTTGTCCACCGCCCTCCCGCATTTCCCCCTGTGGCATCCCGCCCTCCGGCGCAGCGCCATTTCCTGTACTTTGCTCGCCATCAGGTCTTTCCGGCGGCGTGCCGCCTCGGCTGTGTTGCTCGCCACCTTCCCCAGCACCCTGTGGTGTTGTAGGCATGTCAGATGTATAAATGGTAAGCGTAGTATCGCTGACACTCTTAATCTTGCCGAAATTCATGGACATATTAGGTCCGCCATTCTGCTGATTCCTGTTAGCTTGTGTCTGCTGAGCTGATGAACCCGTGTCTGCTTGGTCATTTGCAGCAGCTGTTTCTTCAGTCTCGGAATTCGCGCTGCAGCCAGCCAATAATAGTGAAGCGAGTAGGCTTCCCGATATTAGAATAGGGACTAACTTTCTCATTTTTTATTCCTCCTTAGTAGGTTAAAGATAGATTAGAAGAAATATAACAAATGGTTCTGAAAGATTACTTAATATTAGCTGAAAGTTTGCCTAAAGAAATGAAGGATGCAAATGTTATATAATGAACCAATATATATAGTTAAAGGATAAGCCAACATTCAGGAAAGAGGCAGCACATGAAGACTTTACTAGTAACGGGGTATCGTGCGCACGAGCTCGGTATTTTTGACAATAAGCATCAAGGGATTCCTTATATCAAAAAGGCACTCGCTAATCGTTTAAAACCATTGATCGAAGAAGGCGTGGAATGGGTGATTACACCCGGACAATATGGTGTGGATCTTTGGGCTTGTGAGGTGGTAAGTGAACTCAAGACTCAATATCCTGAATTAAAATTAGGAATCATTACAGCGCATACCGGACAGGAAGAGAAGTGGAAGGAAGAGAAGCAGAACGAGTATCGACGTATTATTGCGGGTGCGGATTTTTTTGGCGCAGTCAGTAATGCTCCTTATGACGGCAGCTGGCAGTTTCGGGCCAGGGATGATTTGTTGTTCCGCAAAAGTGACGGAATATTGCTCTTTTATGATGAGGATGCGGCGGAGGGAAGTCCGAAGTTTTTTAAAGAGCGGGCGCTGAAGCTGCATGCTGAAGGGGAGTATGAGTTGTTTCTAATTCACTCCGATGAAATTCAGAATATTGCCGATGAAGAGAATCAGCGTGACTATGAGTAAGCAATCGTAGAGTATAGAAAATGAAAAAGCCCGTAAATAGTGGATGAGACAATCACTGTTTACGGGCTTTTAGAGATAAGCGGTGTTCAGATAAAGCTTTTTAGCGAAGGTGCTTTTCGTACCTTGTAATGCTGCTCATAGGCATACGCGAGCTTGATGAGGGTAGGCTCCTGATAAGCTTTCGCTGAGAAAGTTACTCCGAAGGGAGCACCGGCTGAAGTATATCCGGAAGGCACAACGATGGACGGATAACCTGCTCTGGAGGTAATTCTGGCACCAAAATCGGCGGGGAACAGCAGGGCATCCAGATTATATTCCTTCATGGTGGCGTCGATGCCTTCTTCCTTACATAGCTTCAGGTCAGTTGCGCGGTGTCGCAAATATTTGGGTTCGGTTTGTGTGCCGGAAGAGGTGTATTCCGCATCTATTAACGTAGCTTGACCATATCTCAAGGTCTCCACAGGATGTGCATGATTAAAATCAATAATATCCTTTAAGGTTCGCATCGGTGCCCCAGGTCCCAAACGAGATAAATAAGCGTTTAGTGCTGTTTTGAATTCATTCAAAACCACTGAAGAATAACTTATTTCGCGGGCGGTCTTAATATCCGCAGGATCAATGATGGTTGCTCCAAGCTCTCTCATCCTGTCTACGGAAGCGTTGAACAGTGCGAGTTGTTCATCTGTTAGCTCTTCGAAATAATAATCACGCGGGATACCTATACGGGCACCTTGCAAGCCGTTCTCGTCTAGGAATATAGTGTAATCTTCGTGGATTTTACCTACATTTGTTCCCATGGCTGCATCGTGATTATCGTTACCCAGCATTGCATTTAGCAGCAGGACGGCATCGCGAACCGTTCTGGCCATTGGGCCAGCAGTGTCTTGCGTGTTGGAGAGCGGAAGGATTCCCGACCGACTGAGCAGTCCAACGGTTGGCTTAATCCCAATAATGGAGCCCAAGTTACCGGGGTTAAGGATTGATCCTGAGGTTTCTGTGCCCACAGAGACTGTACAGAAGTTACAGGCTACAGCTACTGCTGAGCCAGCACTGGAGCCGCCTGTGGGTGTAGATATATTGTAGGGGTTAAGGACTTGCCCGCCGCGGGAGCTGTAACCGGAGGGCATACCGTTCGTCATAAAATTGGCGAACTCAGTCATATTGGCTTTCCCCATAATGATTGCTCCGGCTTCACGCAGTTTGGTAACTATAAACGCATCTTCTCCGGCAAAAGAATTTGCCAAAGCCAGCGAACCCGCGCTAGTATGCATTTTATCCCCAGTGTTGATGTTATCCTTCAATAACACAGGTATGCCGTGCAAGGGGCCGCGGGAGCCTTTAATCGCACGTTCCACATCCAGAGATTCTGCGATAAATAATGCATCCGGGTTGATCTCCAGCACAGAGTTAATCGTCAGGCCGTTTTTGTCATGATCAGCTATGCGTTCATAATACATGAGAACTAGTTGTTTTGACGTGATATCTCCGGATTCTAATGCAGCTTGGATCTCCGGTATAGTGGCTTCTACGATTTCAAAACTCATGTGCGTTCACGCTTCTTTCCCTATAGGATATAGCTTCCTCTTCATCTAACCATAATTTGGGTTTGGTGGGTAGTTTTCTTTTTAGATTTACATTATGAATTGTCTTTTGGTATATTCAGGTTTGAAATGTAGATTTTAATCCTATAAATTGGGAGCTGACAGAACATGAATAATAACAGCTATTTTTCAAAAGTCATCATCCTTATCTTTGTGATGCTAACGTTTACTTTTTGTGCTTCCATTCCAACATATGCTGAAGACAAGGATATTCAATGTTTTTTAGATGGTAAGCTACTGCATTTTGAGGTACGCCCTATAGTGAAAGAGGGAGTTACATATGTACCGATGCGGGCGATTTTTGAAGCTCAAGGTGCAGTTATTGAATGGAATAATACCGCAAAGACGATTTCAGCCGTAAGAGGGGATATTCACGTTTTTTATATGATTAAGGAAGGTAAGGTATTTGTTAACGGCAAGGAGAATGCACAAGTAATGAAGGCGGTCAGCCTTCAAAATAATACACTCGTTCCCCTGAGATTTATTAGCGAAGTTTTGGGCAGCAAGGTCTCATGGGATGAAGGAGCGCATTCAGTTTACATTACATCACCAGTTGTTGAAGAAAAAGTCGTTCCGTCAGTGAATAGAACAATTACATTGGGAGCCCAAGAAGTTTCAAAAACACTGACGGATGAAAGAAATCGATTTGATATCATAGTAAAACATTATGGAATCAAAAATAATCAGCTGTATAGCTTGATAGAGTTCTCTAATATGGACAATAAAGAGATTTCTATAAATTTAATGTCCGGCGATAAAAAGTTAATAAGAACGATCACAAAAGAAAAAGACCCCATGCCCATTCAAAAGCTAGAAAATTGTTCGGAAGCCACCAACAAAGTAATAATCGATAATATTGGCGGGAAAATATATAATATCCCGGAGATTTCATTGAACCAGGCTTGTGTCAGCTCAAACCAAGCTCAACAAGATGCTTTTGAAGAATGGCGGAAAAATAATTCAGGCTTCTCTGTAGTAGGCAGTAACCTCGTGTCCGTTCGTAGATATGTTCAAGATTCATCGGGAGGTCTGCAAAATTTTATAATACCGGCAAATCGCACCGAGCAACTGATATTAGTAGCACCGGTTGGAGGAGAAGCTAGATTAGCTGTGGAGGGAAGTTATTCCGTTAGTGGCATTATAAATAAAACTATAGAGTTTAAATTAGATTATGAAGTGGTTTCTGAGCTTGATTTAGGAATTTATAGCTTTTTTTATACTCAACCTGTTTATTAAGGACGCCTTCCATTGAAAAAGAGGTGCCCGAATCGCCACGCAAAATGGCTGTTAGGGCACCTCCTTTTATTTTTTGTCAGATCGAAGTTATTATTACTCCTGCGCTGTAAATCCCTCTTCGGCTAAATATTCTTTAGCTTCCTCATGCGTTTCAAAGGCCATTTCCAGATTGAAATCGGCATAGACATACCATAAATCATCCTCAAGCTTAAGTGTCAGCGTGTGTCCCTCATCATTAGTCCAGATTGAATCGGCAGCAGCTGCAGTCTTTTTCTTTCTTTTACTGACTACAGGAGCTTCTGGAATGTAAATAGACAGTGAGGTGATGGAGGCATCCAGCAGACTCCGCAGCTCGGATTCCGAGTAATCGCGAATGTTCACAAAGCCCTTATCATCTGTTTCATAGCCGCGCAGTAATCCTGCGAACACATAACCATTCCCATTTGGATGCAGGTGGTAAACAACAGTTTTCTTATCATGCTGGCTTTCCTCGTAGTGATAGTTCACGCGCCCAAGGGATACATTTTTACGCTCCAGTTGGGGGTAAGAGTCGAGAATCGCTAATTTTTGTTCAAAAGTAAGCATATACAGCCTCCGGTTTTCGGTGTGATTGTGCACATGATTATACCATGACGATGGCCCGCAGACTATTTTTTAGTGATCAAGCGGCAGAGACAGTACGAAGATACAGCCTTCCTCGGAGTGCTTCTCAAGCACAAGGCTCCCATTCATAGATTCCGCCAGCAGACGGCTGAAGGTGAGACCGAGTCCCAGACCACGTAGTGTGCTCTGTTTGTCGCTACCTCGGAAAAAAGCCTCGAAGATATGCTCACTATGATTCGATGAGATGCCAAGGCCATTATCTTGGACACGGATTTCGGCCAACCCATGGCTATGCTGTTCAAGCAATTCTACCGTAAGCTGTACTTTTCGATCTGGAGCTTTTGCTTGTACACTATTATTAAGCAAATTAACGATAATTTGTTGAATCCGAAGCGAGTCTCCACGCAAAAACAAGGGATTTCTCGGCATATGGAGCACAGGCTCAGCAACTGTTTCCTCTTGTGTCAGCTTCCATTGATACACGATTTCTGATAACAGTGGCACGGCATCCAGTCGATCGTGACGGACAGAAACCATTCCTGCAGTCAGTGCGTTGTAATCAAGAAGATCCGCCACCATCCGCTGCAATCGTCCAGCTTCCTGCAAGGCAATATCTAGAAATTCCACAGCCTCATCGTCTTCGACAACCCCTTCACGGACGGCATGGATTAGACCCTTTATAGAGGTTACTGGTGTCTTTAATTCATGGGATACTCCGGCTAACATAATAGCACGGGAATGCTCAAATTGTTGTAACTTGCCCGCCATCTCTTCAAAAGACAACATCAACTCATGAATTTCTCGTTCCTTCGCATTCTTATCAAGTATGATATCATATCGACCATGGCTGATTTGTGCCGCCGCGGCCGCAACCTTCTGAATCGGTTTTGCCAGTTTACGTGACAGGAGGTAAATGGTTAACCAACTTAATATGATTAGAAATAGCAGCAGAACGGAGAAGAAAATGATTTCCTCCTGCGGAATATGCCGCAGCGATTTCTTGGATTGAAGGACAATCACCTGTCCCAGTGTTTCGTTATCTGAACTAATTGAGGCAACTGCGGCTTTGAATTCCGGACTACGTGAATCGTTCAAGCTATCATTAAGTTTATGCCTCATTTCATCGTCAGTTAGAGGCGGCATAGAGAACAACATCTGGCCTTGTTGATCCGTAATAATTACACACATCTCTACAGTTAGCTTGAAGAAACGTTTTCGATCTTCAATGAGCTTTCCAAGATTTTGGCTGATTTCGATTGAACCCTCATGATTTACGCTCCGGTCGGCAATCTCCTGTGCTAATAATCCGGTGGTCTGCATCCGGTTGCTCATAGCTTCTTGTTGGATCCACCAGAACGTCGTTAGCGCAGTTAGCAGGAGACCGACACTGATAATGAGCAAGTAACGAACCGTCCAGTAGGAGAGGATGGAGGTACGTTTGGGGCTGCTTTTCTTTAAGTTGTCCATAATTGATATCCAGTGCCTCTCAAGGTACGGATCTCCCCTTCATCTACTGGCCAGTGCGACAGCGCTTGGCGAAGTCTTTTAATAGACAAATCCACTGCTCGGTCACTTCCTTCGTAATCCATCTCCCAGACATGCTCTATTAATTGTTCACGAGTACATATTTGATTTGGCCTTTCGGCTAAAAATAACATGACCGACATATCGCGTGGACTAAGGTTCAGCTCAGCCCCGTTCAAAAAGACAGCACGCGCTGTAAAGTCGATAAACAAACTGCCATAATGCCGTTTCTGGCTGCCATCAGACCACTGCGAGGGACGGCGTAATACAGCGTTCACGCGTGCCACCACTTCCTCCGGAATAAAGGGCTTAGACATGTAATCATCCGCACCGCCGTCGAGACCGGCTAGTCGGTCATTGATCCCGTCTCTTGCTGTGAGCATGATCACGGGGCAGCTGCTTTTTTCACGGATGAGCTTGAGAAGTTCAAAGCCGTTCATGTTTGGCAGCATGATGTCGAGTAATACTAATGATGGAGGTGATATAGCAAAAGACTCCAGCGCAGCGCGTCCATCGGCTACACGGGTGACATGAAAGCCTGCTTTTTTCAGATAAGCACTGAGGACCCTGGAGATAGCTTCCTCATCTTCAACAATTAGAATGGATTTCATCATGTGGTTGGGCCTCCAGTCTATAAAATTACGACAATTTTAACACATCATAGCTCGTTCTGCTCTGACTTCTTCCCGACTTATTGCTTTGTTAGAATGAGGGACGAGCTTAAAAATATACAGAATATTTGAATATTGGAGGGAACAGGATGAAGAGAAAAAGAATAGCCTTGATCGCGGCCGGAGTTATTATCGTAGGAGTAGTCACGGGTTATACATTGCTGGATAAATCACTGGGCAATAATGTTGAGATCGAGTCCGTGATTCCAGGGCAAGCCACCACAGCAGGTAATGGAGAGAGCACAAATAACAATGGAGCATCAGCAGGTGCTACGGTTACAGCCGAACAATTAAACGGTGACTGGACAGTTGCAGACGCTTCTAAAGTATATTGGTCGGTAACAACTTCTAAAGAAACAGTCAACTTCGTGGATAACAAAGTTCAAGGTACCTGGAAAGTTAATATAGAAGATTCTACTTCGATGGCGGGGGAAGGAAGCGTGGATATGAGCGCTCTGGACTCTGGCAATGGTCAAAGAGATGAGCATGTAAAAGGAGAAGACTTCCTTTCCGTTACGGAATTTCCACAATCTACGTTTGTAGTGAAATCATTCTCGGAGCTGCCAGCGGAATGGACCGAAGGAGCAACTGTGCCGGTTGAAATGCAAGGGTCGCTAACAGTGAAGGGTGTGGAAAAGGATGTCACCTTCCAGTCTCAAGCCGCGTATAGCGGGGGACAGCTGATGCTGTCGGGAACGACAACAGTAGCTTTTTCTGATTTTGGCTTAAGCAATCCACACACCGTTGTGCTGGATACGGAGAACAATCTTGAGGTTCGCTTGGAGCTTGTGTTGACGAAATAGCAGTCTTTCCGTAAGAAAGACTTTACTGTGAAATTTATAGAGAGACTGTACGGAAGAGACTTTCCCGGGCCTAATGGCTTTTGGGAGAGTCTCTTTGGTTTGGAATGAAATGTATGTTTTAATAGAAGTATCTGTCTACTAATTGCAATAAAGGAGGTGTTCCTTGTGATCCGGGTGGCGGCAGCGATTATACATAATGAAGTAGGACAGATTCTTATTGCTCGGCGCAGGCAAGGTAAATCACAGGCAGGTCTGTGGGAATTTCCTGGCGGCAAAATAGAGCAGGATGAAAGCATCGCAGATTGTCTGCAAAGAGAGCTTCAGGAGGAGATGCGGATAACAATCCTTCCCTATGAAAGCTTTGGCGTGAACGAGCACAACTATGGAAGCGTCGAGATCAGACTGTTTGCTTGGAAAGCCCGATATCAGGGAGGTGTAATTGATCTTGTCGATCATGACGAATATCAGTGGGTGCTTCCGGCTGAACTGGATCAGTTTACATTTGCTCCTGCAGATCTTCCTTTTGTAGAACGTCTAGTGATGGAATCGAAGTCAGGTTGAAGGAGATAGAATACATAGCAGAAGAAAGGAGGAACTCAAATACCTGTATATCAAAAGCTAGTGCGTGACGGAATCCCCAACTTAATCACTGCTCAAGGTGAAAAATATAGAGTAAGGACACTAGAGCCTAAAGAATACATAACTGAACTACGTAAAAAATTGAAAGAAGAGTCCGAGGAGTATTTTCAGGCAGCTAGTGATGAAGAAGCTCTTGAGGAGCTTGCCGATATGCTGGAAGTGATTCAGGCTCTGGCAGAGACACACGGGAGTAATAGTGCAGAGCTGGAGAAGCTTCGTGCGGAGAAGGCTGAACGTCGTGGTGGATTTAAGGATCGGGTATTTTTAATTGAAGTGGAAGGAGAATAGACGGTTAGATCCTATCTTCATGCTCAAGGAGGTTATAGTGTTGTTCAAAACCAAACTGACGATGATCTTAAGTAGTGTGGTAGCCTTGATTCCTGTAGCTATTTATCTATTTTTATATTCCAAAATGCCGGATATGGTCCCGATCCATTACGATGGGAACATGGCTGATAGATTTGTAAGTAAGTCTAGTCTGGAGGTTATTTTACAAAGCGGGCTTGGATGTTTGGGATTTATAATCATGAAACTGTTGCAGTTCCTTGTGCAAAAAGCGTTTGCTCAGAGCTCTAACGAGCATTCAGAGGCTTTGAGCAGGATATGGAATATCGCTATTTTGGTGGTGACAGTTGTGTTCGCGGGCATTAGTTCCTATACATTCATTAGAATGGTCTGATAGAATCAAACAGTAGAACCAGTAGGACGAGGAGGACAATATAATGGATAAAGACAACGCTTACAAGGTAAGATGGGGAATTCTTAGTACAGGCTGGATTGCCCATCAGTTTGTTACTGATTTAGTTCATGCCAGCAATGGTGTGGCATATGCCGTGGGTTCGCGATCTCAGGAAAGTGCGGATAAATTTGCACAAGATCATGGAGTACCGCATGCTTACGCAACCTATGAGGAATTAGTAAATGACCCGAATGTAGATGCGGTTTATATCGGAACGCCACATCCTTTTCATAAACAAAATGCATTATTGGCACTGCGTGCAGGCAAAGCTGTCCTGTGTGAGAAGCCTTTTACCGTGAATAGCGAAGAATTGGAAGAAGTAGTGGCCTATGCGCGAGAACATAAGCTGTTCCTGATGGAGGCGATGTGGAGTCGCTATATTCCGGCGATTGTTAAGGTTAGAGAATGGATCGCAGAGGGTAGAATCGGTGAAGTTCGCTTGGTGAAGGCGGATTTAGGATTTCGCACCGACTGGAATCCGGAGAGCAGATTGCTGAATCCGAAGCTCGGCGGAGGCGCACTGCTGGATGTTGGGATTTATCCGGTTTCTTTTGCCTCGATGGTGTTTGGGCCTCATCCTGAATCTATAGCCAGTACTGTGCATATTGGTGAGACTGGTGTGGACGAGCATTTCTCTATGCTGCTGTCTTACGGTAATGGAAAAACCGCTTCATTGAACGGCGGTATTCGTCTTAATATGCTGGAGGAAGCACATGTATTTGGGACAGAAGGCCGTATTATTGTAGAAGGAACGTTAGTGAACCCGAAATCTGCTTCGCTCTATATAGGAGATGAGAAGATAGATAGCTTTGTGGATGATCGAGCTTCTATCGGATATTGCTTTGAAGCAGAGGAAGTAGGACGTTGTCTCCAGGCGGGACTTACAGAGAGTCTGGTGATGTCACTCGATGAGTCTTTAGCGATTCTGAAACTGCTGGATCAAATACGTGCGCAGTGGGGCCTTAAGTATCCTGGAGAATAATTTTCAAAAAAAAAACACCCCTCGGTTTACATGCTACTAAGGTAGCTCCGAGGGGTGTTTGCTATATCGAACGATAGGTGTAAGCCTAGTTCTGACTATTGGCGTTTTTGCCTGCTAGGACCCAGCCTGCAACTTCAACGGTACGCTTCGCTTGATGAAAAACAGCGTCACGGATCCGATCCTGATCTTCAATCATTTTACCGTCTCCATCTACACTGACGCTTGTTCCGTAGGGGTTGCCTCCCGCACCGAATGTGACTGGATCGGTATAACCTGGTGCTGCGACAATCGCTCCCCAGTGATACATCGATGTGTAGAGTGCTAAAATCGTAGCTTCCTGTCCACCGTGTGGATTCTGTGCTGAGCTCATGGCACTGACGACTTTGTTTACCGTTAGTCCTTTGCCCCAAATGCCTCCGGTTGTATCAAGGAACTGTTTCATTTGAGAAGCAATGTTACCGAACCGGGTAGGAGAACTGAAAATAATCGCATCTGCCTCCACAATATCGTCGGGTGTTGCCACGGGGATATCTTTTGTTTTCTCCGCTAGGGCTTTCATAGCCGGATTGGCGGCAATTTTGTCCTCGGGAACCAGCTCCTGTACCTTCAGAAGTTTTACCTCAGCCCCCGCCTTCTCGGCGCTTTCCGCGGCCCACTGTGCTAGCTGGTAGTTAGTTCCTGTGGCACTGTAGTAGATGACGGCTAATTTGATTTTAGACATGGTGTTGTCATTCCCTTCGAGTGTAGTTCCATACTATTAATTACCCCATTGAAGCATTTATAACCCAAATTACTAATTGTAAGATGAACTGGACAGACAGCTGTCCACTTTCCTTGTGTATACTAAGCTCAATTACAGGAAATGAGGGAGAATTATGGATACTTATTTTGTACAAAAACCGAAAATGACCGTGGCTGGAGTTAGCATACGCACGACTAATGAAGTGGAAATGGGACCTGATGGGCGCTTGTCGCAGCTGTGGGAAACGTATTTTCAGAATAATATTGCGGGGCAGATAGATACGGCTCAGCCTGAGTATATCTATGCTTTGTATACAGATTATGAGAGTGATGCGTCGGGTGCGTATACCGTTGTAATTGGGCATGAAGTCGCTATGGAGAGTCATGTAGAGGGCGGCGCCCTCGCGTGTGCGGTTGTTCCGGAGAGCAAATACATGGTGTTTACGACGAAAAAAGGACCGGTATTCGAAGTAGTCGCGCAAGCGTGGGGGGAGATTTGGGCGTATTTTGAGGCGTCTACGGAGGTAAGAACTTATACGGGCGATTTTGAAATTTACGATTCTCGGAATTTTGATCCTGCTAACACGCAGGTTGAGATTTATATTGCGATTAAGTAGACCTGGTGAGGGATTTTTCAGCTAAATGAAATGTTTCGTGGGATTTGGGGGCTGCCGAGAGGCAGCTCCCTTTTTCGCGCCGATGAGCTGAATACCTCGGGAGAAGGGTTACTCAACGATTGAAACGAATATATATCAACAAAAGGAATGAGCAAGGACTCTTCATTCTATGGCAGATGTGCTGTTAACCAGTGAACGTTAGAAAATTTTGTATCCTGCGCTGTGTTTGGCCGAAATGGTGCAAAAGAAGGGTAAAAGGAGTTGAACAACCCGCCAAACAGCCAACACACAAACCACAAAGAAATGGAGAACACCAAATGGGAAAACAATTCGCGGCTATGCTACCTGTACATGAGGAGTTTATTCTTCGCCAGCATCTTTTTTTTGTAGGGTCAGCGCCCCTTTCTGAAGAAGGGCATGTTAACCTTTCGCCTAAGGGTCATGATTGCTTTCGGATTTTGTCTCCTAATCAGGTGGCTTATCTTGATATGACCGGTAGTGGCAATGAGACCAGCGCACATCTGATGGAAAATGGAAGAGTGACGGTTATGTTTTGTGCGTTTCAAGGACCGCCGAACATTCTGAGACTGTATGGAACAGGGGCGGTAATTTTGCCTGGATCATTGGAATGGGAAACGCTGTACCCTATGTTTACACCTCTGCCGGGAGCTAGACAGATCATTTTAATCGATGTTCATAAAGTACAGACTTCCTGTGGATTTTCGGTCCCATTTATGAGTTATGATGGTGAGCGAGATACGTTACAACGTTGGTCTATCCAAAAAGGGGAAGCAGGTCTAAAAGAATATAGACAAGAGAAGAACAGTACCAGTATAGACGGACTACCAACCCCCCTTGGACAAAAAAAATGAGCGGACATGGCCGCTCCAAGGTTTATGCATCTTGTAAAATAACCTTACTAATCTTAGGTTTGCTCCTTTAAACCACTATAGCCGATTACTGTTCCATGGGCTTGCTCTCCCAGGCAATACATCAACGCCACAAGCTGAAGGGACTCTCATTTGTCACGACGAGCGATCCCACAATTCGACTAAGCAGTTATCTCATATGTTCTACTGTCTAAAACTCATACTACCCACGGATTCCACCACAAACACAGGCACATATTGCTCTCCCATGTCCGTTCCAACAAGCTGATAACCGTTCTGATATTGACCACTAACTAACGCGTTACCTGTAACGGAACCCAAGTCTCCTTGAAGTAAAATATAAACTCCATTTGAGTAAGCAAGCATATTACCGAAGTTATCTGCGACGATTTCACAGTGAAAAGATACCCTTTCAAAAGGATGAAGCGCTACATCGGAAGCTGAAATTACAGCATACTCCTGAACAATCTCAGCAAACTGATAGCTGCCGTCTAATTTACGGTAACGTGCCGTCTGTCCATCGACATCGTCTCCGAGATCCGCGTTAGGTACGAGTATGGAATCATCGGACTGTAGTTCGTAGCTATCGCCAGACATTGAGAACAACTGGGAAATACCATCCGATTTCATTTCATATGCTGTAAAAAGGGTACGTCCACCTTTGACCTCGGATTCAGCCAGAACTACGGGGGCACCAGAGCCTGAAGAGGCAGCGAGCTGATCATTAAAAGTAAGACTGCGAAGGCTCTCGAAATTCGGTAAAATATTTCCAGTTAAAGTAATGACACTTTCGTCGTTATTCATTGCTGCATAATAGAGTACACCATTGCTATCTGTTCCAGCTACAATGACCTTTGTACCATGTAGTCCCTTGCTGGAGATGACGTTCCCATATTTGTTTTGCTCTTCACCGCCCGGAAGGAGGCGCACAGGTTCGGCGATATTCCAAGCCAACCTTGTAGCGGCAATGATGGAAGAAGTATCCTCTAGCGGAGCAAGATCGCCGTATAGCTGGATAGCTTCAGCATATTGACCTTTACTTATCATTCGCTTGGCATTTTTCAGTAGTTGAGCTTTACTAGTATCGACTAAGGTTAGTACTTTAGATGAGGTGATATTCGCAGATCCCGCAAAATTACGATAGGCTACAGCATGCCCAGCAAAAGCGGTTATGTTATTGCCCTCTAGGTCTTTGTTCAGGATGATCTTTCCACTGCTTTCTGTCTGTAGAAGTACCCATGGAGCATCGTAACTATGCTGGCTGTAAGCATTCATCATAGAGAGTGCGCTCTCCAGCATGCCTGAAAAGTTTCCTGTGCCTGCTAAGTTTTTTAATTTAGCTGTATCATGGCTTTTGAACTTGGAGGCTAGCAACTCATTCTTGGAAGCGGCGCTTCCGTAATAAGCATCGGGAATCAGCAATAGATTCCATTTAAAAGTGTCCTCTTCACTCGTATTTCCACTCTGATTCTGAGCAAGCTCGGCAAGAAATTGCTCCTTAAACTCACGGAAGTAGGTTGTGAACTGGTCAGAAATGCCTGAAGCGGTTGATAACTGGCGATAATAGGATTCATAAGGCCCACCGGGCTTCATATATGTAGCTTTTAAGCTGAGGAGAGTATCATAACTTTTCATGAATCCGGTAAAATCCTTAGTCGCTGCTTGTGCTTTAGCGGATGATACCAAGGCATTCAAACCTTGGCGGATGGCCGTAATGGGTGACAGCTCATCAAGCCGCTTCGCAACCTTCTCTTCCATATAAAGAATGGAATGGTTTGCTGCCGCTAAGCGATACTGATTCTCTGCACTAATCAGATCGCCAGCAGCATAGAGACGGTCGGCTTCCTTGGTTATTTGTATTTTATCAGCGATGAGAAAAGCCTTCTGTCCAAGCAACACAAACATGCTTATACACAAAATGATCATAAAGTTTCGCAGGGTTATTAATTGTTTGAACGTCATATAGAGTAGCCTCTTTTTTCGAAATATAAGAAAGCATAGTTTCACATCATTCTTTATCCTTATATTTCTACGAGAAACGATTGTCATCCATAACAGATGCCAATGCCGTTTCTTCTTGAAATATAAGAATGTCTATTGAACTTCCGGGTCCCAGCGATATTTAGCTTCTCGAATGTCAGCTACTCTATGGTCCAGTCCGTTCCATGGTTCATGGGGATTCGCAGCAATGAGTTTGGACAACCGCATAAAGCGGTCTTTAGGTAGATCTTGCACGTATCGGCTGATCATACTGGAGTAGAGCAGGGCATAACGCTTCATTCTTACTGCGGCTCCGGCAACTCCCGTAAGGATGGTCATACCATTATCCATATGACGGATTTCTTCTTCATAGTTCTTTACGTATCGCAGTGTACGATCTTTGATCAGATCAGGGCGGACTTTAGCGATCTCGCCGATATATTCGGCCAGCAGCGGCTCGAAATCCTTCAGAAGTAGCTGTTCCAGTTCTAAATCCATGTCCTTGCGAAGCAAAAAACCATGCAGCAAGGCGATCCGTTGCCGTGCGATCCGGTCACCACGAAGCAGGATGGAGAGTTCACGCAGCTTCTCGTAGGCAAGGACATCATCCTCACGGAGTACGGAGACAGCCTCCTGGCGGTTGATCTCTAGCCCCTCTTTGATGATGCCGATCCCTCGGCCAAGCAGCTCGTTAAGAGAACGAAGATTCTCGTTCTGCCGTACTTTTCGCTGCGTATAGTACAATAGTCCAGCGAGGAGAACCCCTCCGGCACCACACAGGATCATCTGCTCTATGCTATTTCCAAAATAGACGGATGCTAATGTGAGCAGTAAGATGAATAGGAGGCGTGTATGCATTTTTCTTCCTGCAATGGATGCGGCTTGCTGCTCTACCGTAATAAGTGAGGCTCTGCCGCATTTGGTGCATCGATCTTCACCGAGAGCGGTGTATTGCCCGCAGTGGCGACAAATGCGCAGCTTGTCATAAGCGTAACGAGGGGCCTTGAAAGGCCGAAAGGTAACAGGTCTTTTCTTATTCACGGCCTTTATCGCCTCCGTTCAAAGCGGCCAGTAGGCGGTCGTTAATATCATCACGTGTTAGTGGTTTACGCTGGCGTGAAGCATAGATGGAAATCTGAATTACGGCAATTAGGAACGTAATCCCAAGAATGACGTATGAAATCATGGAACAGTCCTTTCTCATGGACGCCTCGCAGTCTGGATGGCGCATAGAATGATCATTCTATGCAGCATTGCTACTTTGGTCCGGCGGTCCTAAAGTTGAAGTTTACAAGGTTTAATTATATCATAATGGCATACTATTTACAGATTTTAGCGACAGTGCTGAACCTGTCATATGTGCCTAATATAACACAAGAGGAGCCCTATTTATGCTTCGTAAATATCAAAGTAACAGAATAACTAAGACGCTTTTACAACGTATCTTCCCGGCATTACTGCTGGCTCTATGTCTTGCTGCCTCACCTTTTGCAGCTGTTCAGGCCTATGCGGCAACGTCCGCGCAATCTCACATTGATGCGGTGCTTCTTATCGATGTCAGCAACTCCATGAAGACTAGTGACAAGAACAAGGTCGCGAATGAAGCGATGAAAATGTTCATAGATATGCTATCTACCCAAGGTGATAAAGTAGGTATTGTTGCCTATACCGACAAAGTGCAGCGGGAGAAAGCTCTGCTGCAAATTAGTTCAGAGACAGATAAGCAGGATTTGAAGGATTTTATTGACGGACTGGACCGCGGAGCGTATACCGACATTGCTGTCGGTGTAGAAGAGGCTGTGAAGGTGCTCCAGAATGGCAGCGATCCGAATCATGAGCCAATCATCGTAATGCTAGCGGATGGCAATAACGATTTCAACAAATCAACAGGCCGGACGCAGAGCGAATCGGATAAAGAACTGAATGCCGCTGTGGAGGTCGCCAAGAAGAATGGCTATCCCATTTATACGATTGGGCTTAATGCAGACGGCAAACTGAATAAACAGAAACTCGCCGATCTGTCCAATGAGACAGGTGGTAAAGCATTTTCGACAGACTCCGCGGATGATCTTCCGCAAATACTCAGTGAGATTTTTGCTAGTCATCTGAAGCTGAAGGTAGTTCCTGTGCAGTCGATCACTGCAAATGGGGATTATCAGGATGTGACCGTCAACGTGCCTAACGGCAGTGTTTTGGAAGCTAATATCTCAATTATGTCGTCTCAGCCTGTGACCGCTAAGTTAACGGATCCATCAGGAAATGCTGTCGCCATCCCGTCCAAGGACGTTGTGCTGTCCAAGTCTTCCACTTATAGCTTGATCAAGCTATTGTCACCGCAGGAAGGAGATTGGAAGCTTCAGGTCAAAGGTGTGCCAAAGGATAAAATTGATATTAATCTAGTTTTTAACTATGATTTGGAGCTTAAGATCGATGCGTTGCCATCAGCTACCTATAAAAAAGGTGATAAAATTGATATTACCTCCCACCTGTTCAGCAATGGTACTCAGGTAACACTCAGTAATTTGTATCAAGATATGAAGGCGGTACTGCTTGCTACAGATATCGATACAGGTGATGTGCAGGAAATCGAACTGGATAACTCCGGGAATGTTTTTAAGGGCACCTTCGAGGTAAAAGAAAGCCATGACTATGAGCTGAAGGTTCGTGCAGAGGAAAGCAGTTTCTATCGTGAAAGTGCTCCTGTAAAGATCAGCGCGAAGACAGGTGGCACTGCTACTACAAGTCCTTCGACAGGGAATGGCACAGAAGAACCTTTGAAAGAAGCTTCGTCCAAAACCTTGTATTACATTATAGGCGGAATTCTTCTGGTATTGGCTGCCGCTGCTGCATGGTATGTGCTGAATAAAAAATCGGCACGCGGTTTTGTTGGACAGCTGGTAGTCGAGGTTAAAGACGGCAATACGGGTGAGAAGACCTACCCACAATATAAGAAGCTTGCTGGATTCAGAGGCAAATTTACCCTTCATCAGCTGCTGCAATTAGCGCCTGAGCTGAAGGAAAGCGAGAGCATTATTTTCACACCAGCTAAGAACGACCGATTGCTGCTACGCAGCGGAGAAGGTGTTACTGTAGAGAGATCCGGACGTGCTGCGGATGCCTCACGTGGTTTGGAGCTGAAGAGTGGTGACCGCGTTTCGGTATCCCTACACACGGTAGATAAGACGATTTATCTCGAATATTTAGTATAGAAGTGGTTTTGCAAGAGATCTGAAGTACAGCTTCCGCAAAACTTTTAGGAGGATAAGCATATGAAACCAGTAGTAAGAGAGCATATACAGCAATTGGATGTATCACTAGGCGGAGGGATTGTCAGTGATAAGATCAGGGTGGATACGATTGATAATCCGATCCTGATTATTGGACTAGGCGGCACGGGCATTGATGCCCTGCTGCGTCTTAAATATCAGATTAACCGCCGCTTTAAGCTGCCGGAAGATCCGATATCCAAGAAGAAACGGGACAAGCCGGATAATGTAGAGTTCCTAGCTTTTGAGACGAATGAACAGGATCGCGGAAAAAAATACAAAGGGATCGGGCTCGATCCTCAGAATGAATTTGTATTACTAGCGAATGCTGAGATCGGCGGATTGCTGCAGAATCGCAGTATTCTTGACTCGTATATTACGGACTGGCTGTCGCCTGAGCTGAGCATTACGGATGGTATGAACGGTGCTGCTGGTGTGCGCCAGGCCGGACGTCTGCTCTTGTTCACCAAGATTAATCAGGTGGTAGGCGCGATTGATAAGAAAATTAAGACATTATCCGTAGGTACTAACAAAAAGCTGATGGTCTTCCTTTTGACAGGATTGTCAGGGGGTACCGGTAGTGGAGCTTTCCTTGATATTGCGTATATCGTACGCGGTATTATTGAACGTGATTATGGATCAGCTGGTATTGACCGTGTGAACACACTGGGTTATCTCTTTACACCGGACGTGAACCTGTCTAATAAAAGTCTAAGTGAGCATACGCGTGAATATATTCGCAAGAACGGTTATGCGGCGCTAAAAGAGCTGGATTACTGGATGAATGTAGACAGTCGTGGCGAGCGATTCCAACAGCAATACGGTAATATTTTGACGGTGAATTCACCGCTGCCTCCGTTTAATCTATGCCATTTGATCTCTGCAACGAATACCGAAGGTAAGCTGCTTGAGAATGCGTACGATTACTGTATGAATGTAACGGCGGAGAACATCACGAACTTTATGGCAAGTGAAGAAAAACAGTCTGGTGAAGAATTCGCGATCCATGACTATATCAGTAATATCCGCACCAACATTGCGCAGATGAATAAGACATATCCAGCTAACTATGAGTACAACATTATCGGTGCCTCGTCTGCCGTGCTTCCGATTGAGGAAATGACGACTTATCTGGCCTTCCGCTTGTTTGACAAAATGGAAAAAATGTTCCAACAGGCGCCTGGTCAAGAGGATGTAGAGAAATTCGCGCGCAAGCTTGGAATAGATCTTGACAGTATGATTAAAACCTTTGAATCCCGTGTGCCTGAGCCATTGCCAGGTTACGAGAACAGTGAACGCTTGAGCCATGCCAACGTAGTTAAGAATCAGGTTGTGAGCATGGATACAGAGCTGGAGCAGAACTTCTTGGCTCGTGCCCGTGAAGAATATATCAAATCGAAAAAACAATTGCCTGGCGAAATAGTAGGACGTTTCAGTGAAGAGCTGGAGCGCATCTTCCTGCACCCAGAGCAAGGGCCGTTCTACGTTTCCCGTTTGCTGTACACCGAGAAGGGCTTCTGTATTTTGAAGCTGATTCAGTCTTATATTGAGGCGTTACGTGAAAGCTTGCTGCGTTTGCCACGCGATATTGAAACGGCACAGGACAGTGCGGATGAGAAGCTGAGCGATGCTCGCAGCGCTTTTGTATCCAAAGAGAAGAAGAAAAATGCCTATATTGAAGCTAAAATCAATGAGTATTGGTTGCATGCCGATGTAGAACGCACAGAGCAAATGATTCAATTCTATGAGGACTTATATGAGCTCTTAAATGATGAAAACAATCGGATTTATGGTGTGTTTACAGAGATTCTTAGTGCGCTTAGCTCGATTTTTGCCAAGAATGGAGACATCCTTATCAATGGTGAAGAGCAGGCGGATTATAAAGGAAACAAAACGTATTATTGGAACATTGTTAACGTGCCGGATATTTCGGCGACGATCTCCAAAATCATGGATCAGAAGGACGGCGACGATCTGATTCGTGACTTCACCCGTGAAATGCTGAAGCATTCCGGACGTTGGGTCAAAGAACAGGAGATAGATATCGTTCGTTCGATTTCGGAGTTCCTAAGCGATAAGTTCGGGGATTTGATCACCCGTTCGATGGAAGACTTCCTTGTGATGAAATTCGGTCATGAAGAGCCGCTAGATAAATTCGTAGAGCGAATTATCGCAGGTAAGTTGGACGAAGAGGCTGTGCCTACCTTCCACCTTAGCAATAGCTCAGGCAGCTTGCATTTCCCATCATGGGGCTTCGTTTCCGTGCCTGTTAAAGCACCTGGCATTCTGAAGGGGATTCGTAATTATCAGAATAATGCGCTGGGTAAATCGCAATTTACGATCAAAGAAAGCCAAGTGAAAAACCGTATTTTCTGGCTTAACACCCGTAATGGTGTGCCACTCTTCGTATACACGCCGCTGCGGGTGTTTGAAGAGAACTATGAGCGGACCATTCTCGATAAGGAAGGGATCGGCCGCCATCTGGTGATGACGGATAAGAACAACTGGACGTATCTGCCTTCTCCGATTCCGGAAAAATCATGGGGTGACACCTATGTTAATGCCCGTGTCCGTGATTATAACGCCCGTGTGCGTGCAGACTTTGCAAAAGCGTTGGCCAGCGGCGTGATTATCGAAAAAGGTGTAGACGAGAATACAAGCAACAGATATTCTGTTGTGTTCACGAAACCATTTGATATGGATGCTCTTTTGAGCGGGTTTGATTTGCAGTTGAATTCTTCACGTCCGAATCTCGGCGAAGTGAAGAAGGCGGCTGATGAACTTAAGAATCTGCGTGAGAAGGGCTTGGAGCGGGAAAGCATTAAAGATATCTTTGGCAGCATTAACAAAGAAATGGCGCAGGAGAATCTTATACGTTCACCACAGCTGATTTCTCGTGTTCGCGCGGAGCTAGCCAAGTATGCTGAACTGACTGCCAAAGCTGCTGAGCTTGAAGGTCTGCTCCATCAATATCTGGATGAAGATAAGTGGATGGATCAATTCATCGAGGCGCTCTACACGGACAGCATTATCAAGAAAGGCGCTCTCTATGTTTATGATCGTGATGAAGAAGAGGACGCTTGGGAGCCGTTTGCCAACTTGATGAAAGAGCGCAGCTACGTGGAATATGCCGTGTACCGCCATTTCCGGGAGCTGGATGAGAAGAGCCGCAGCGTTCTGCTGCGTAAGGCAGCTCGTCGTGCAAGTGAAATGACTGCTGCTGAGGACGTTACTCCATTGCTCTATAAGCTGGAAGGATTGTATGTATCGTTCCTGGAAGCACGCGACAGCTTGGAGTACGAACGGGTAGAGTATGAGAGCGGCGATGAAATGTACAGCTTCTACAAGAGCATGACAAGTAAGCTGGGCAGTATCCGCAGAAAGTTGAAATAATCCTATGATCAAAACACAGGTATTATCTTATGGTGAACAATATGCGGCACAGGAAGAGGCAAGGCGCAGCATGGGGGATGGACGCAGCAGCATCCATTACCCTGCCCTGTTTCTGTTCGTAGGCGACAAGGTTGCTCCGGCTATCGGTCCGGTGCTGGATAGCTGCGAACGGAAATGGGATAACGCCGGCGGTGTTATGGCACTACATGCTGTCTCAGGTGCGAAGAGCGAGGGAACAGACAGAAGCAAAAGTGGATCTGATGCGGGAGGAAGAGACCGGGTGCTGGCTATGGCCTTGCCGGATATGGCAGGGTCAGATCCACGGACTGTGCGTCATGAGCTTTACCGCAAGTTTCATGAGGATACACGTTATCTTGCTGAAATGAATAAAGTTGTCCGGCGGCTGAGCAACAGTATAGCGGATTATGGACGTCTATATTCATCTTTTGACGTGATTCATCTTTCAATCATCACGCGGGTCGATGACCCGCTTAATGTATTGTTGCCGGAAATTACACTGCTGGCTCGTGCAATACTCAGCCAGTCTTTTAAGTCGGTTCAGACGGATCTCTACGCTCTAATCAATGAGCGGGAGCAAGGGGATAATTTTGGATATTCCAGCTCGGTAGGGCTGGCTTTTCTGCGTGAATTGGACAGAATGCAAGCAACGGACTATACGTTTAACGCACCGCTGCTTGTAACCGAAGATGGTCTGTCGATTCCGGTTGGCCATGGTCCTTCTGCATTATTTGACCTTGTGTATTTGCTCTCTGATAAGAATGAGCGCGGCATGATGTCTGCTCACGGCATGGATGATAACTATGAGATCATCTCCCATATCAGTCTACTTAAGAATCGTGTCCGTCCGACTTCTGATCAGGCAACCGGACACGGTGGCTATAACAATATGACTTTCAAAAGCGGTATCAGAGGCAGTACAGGAAGACAAGGCTATGCTTCTGCGGGCTTTTCTGGAGTAAGAAGACCTAATGTTCAGATTGCATTGGCTGTGCTGTATCACGCTTTCCGGCGCCTTGCAGCGGATATGCGTGAGGGGAGTCCGTGGACAATGCGCGAGCGTCAATCCCTATTAGGACTGGATCCTGATAGTTTGCGGGAGCGTGCGACGCAGCTAGTTCCGGAGAAAGACGGCCTTAGTGAAATGACGGGGCTAATGAGCCACGGACGTCCGTCCTACAATGAGCTGAAGCAGTTATCACTACGTGAAGCTGAACAGCAGCTGTTCGGTGACGGGGGAGAAGCTTATTTCCGCAATAATTTTGTCGCAGAGTCTAACCGGAGAGTAGAAGGTATTCATCCGCTTCGTGGATGGCGCACTATATTGGCGGCACAGGAAACAGCTACGCCAGCAATAACATTCTATCAGCTTGCGGAGTGGACAGCTGATCGCGATGAGGGTGGCAGTGTGCTGCATGCTTTACGTCAGCATATGACTGGACTGCGTTCAGCAATGGTCTCCGCACAGGATGAGCTTGAAGATCTTTATGCGGAAAGTGTGGAGCGCCAGCCGTTCCAGCGAGTGCCGCTTTTTGACAAACGAACGGTACGTAATTTCATTCATTATTTATTCTCAGCGGTTTATGGTAAAAGATATGAGCTGTTATGTATGGAAAGTGAGCTTGCGCTGTGCAGTCGTTTGGAATCTGCGCTTGAGCAGCTTCATGTGGAAAGTGTGGCTCGTGTGAAAGCTATGGAGACGCTCGAAGAAGAGCTGCGTATTACTGTGATGGACAGCATTGGGCGAACGAACGAAACCACTGGCCAGAACGTGATGGAATACTACCGAGTCGTCACAGAAGAAGTGATGAAAGAGATCGAAACTCGGCGTGGCCCAGGGATTTTCTTCAGTGAGAAGTATATGGGCAGCATTTCTAAGCTCTTAGAGCAAGGCAAAGAAGCGGTAGCGGAACGCTTGATTAGCATTTGCCAACGGGAAATATTAACGGCAGATCCGTTTGCCCTATCTTTCGAGGAAGAGCTTCTGCGGCGTGCGAATGTTGCGGCTGCTTATGAGAACCGCCAGGTTCTATCGAAGGAAGAGTTGTTCAAGCGTCTGTATCATAATCTGGAGGATGGCGCGACGATCAATGTTCGTCTGTTCGAATACACGCAAGAGCATCGTCATGAGGAAAAATATTTCTTCGGAGACAGTGCATCTGAATTCCTGCGCTACGCATTTGGTGTGGATGAGACGACTCGCATTTACCGCTTAGGCTTCGTGCATGAGCAGCGTAGAAGTGGTGTTGAGAAGCTAAATCTGATGGGCGGTTTCCATTTAGAGGATCTGCTCTATTACCGTAATGGTAAGGTTTATTATGAAACGTATGCTCAGAATGGTTATCAGCTTCATGGATTGAGTGAGGATCAGCTTCCCGAAATGCGTTGATGGCGTCGTAATAGATAGTAGTCTCAATTTGAGTCTCTTATTGTACTTTGTGCAATAGAATCATCGGATACAGCCTTTAATTAGAATTCTATTGTATTTAGTACATTAGATTTAAGAAGATATCTGAAATAGGGACATTTCTCCTTATTTCCAATGCACATTATGCAATAGAATTGAAATAGATGTGATTTCTGTTCCATTCTATTGCACAAAGTGCAATCTGGGGGATGATAACACATCCGGGTAGCCCGTTTATCAGGCAGCATAACCCCCGAACAATGTTAAAAACATCGGAGTACAATTCAGGTTTCTCCCGGAAAGGAAGTATAAAGATGCAGCGAAAAATCAATCTGCTCCTGCTCTTCTTCAGTCTGATCGGCGGCGGGGTCGCCTTTCTTTTTGGAGAGTGGCTGCTAAGCTGGTACAATGATATGCCTTCCATCTTGCTCGTAGGCATTTATTTTGCCATAGTAGCGCTCGGTATCGGTATCGGTTGCCTGCTAGCGGAGATGATCTCGCCTCGGTTAAACGGAGCCTCATGGAAGCAGCGCTACCTAGGTCTATCCTGGAAGCTGCTGCCAATAATGCTTGTACTTGCACTTGGGGTAGGTGCATTAACGGAGTTTGTTTATGAGCTGAATTTTGGCGGTGTGAAGCCGATTAAGAATGTAGTTATGGCTATCGATGACTCTGGCAGTATGGCGCAGAGTGATCCTGATAACAGCCGTTATTCAGCCGCTAAGGCGTTAATTGCGAGAATGGACAATGACAATCAGGTAGCGGTGGTGACATTTAACCACGAAGCAGTAGTCGTCCAGCCGTTAACACCACTCTCAGATTCGCAGAATCGTGAGAAGGTGCTGACTGCAATTGATAATTTGAAGCCAACTGAGGGTGGCACGAACATTAGCGGTGCGATTTCGGAAGCACTTAAAGAGATAGACAGTGACGGCAAAAAGAATCAGGGCGCTATGGTCATTTTGCTGTCGGATGGCGTAAGCAATTTCGATACTTCACGAGAATTGCAGACCTATATAGATCGTGGAATTGCTGTAAATACCATTGGTCTGGGGATGCAGGATCCTGCGGGTACCCAGTTGCTGCAGGATATTGCGAAAATAACAGGCGGTCACTATTATGATGTGACAGATACGACCCTTTTGGGTGATGTATTCCAGCAAATCTATGATCGTTTGGGAGATCGTACATTGCTTACGGTGCGCAGTGATGCTACAGCAGATAGTCCATACTATGCTGCAGTTCGTATTTTGTCGCTGATGCTAATCGGTGCTGGACTTGGACTCGGACTTGGCATTATGTTTGATAATCGTCATTTAGCAAAAAGCTTCGGGATTGGCGGCGTAATCTCAGGGTTGTTCGCAGGACTTGTTCTGGAATTCGGACTTAGCGGTCATAATTTCACTGATGGACTTATTCGCCTCCTAGCTGTTCTTATATTGGCTGCAATCATCTCATTATTTACAGGCGTCATTCCGGTAGGAGAAGGACGTATTTACCGTAATAAAAGAAATAATGCAGCGTCAACTCCAACGTCAGAAAGCTTTCCTGGCCGACGGAGAAATCGGAACAGCAAAGGATTCTAGTAGTTGAAAGGGGCTTACAGTAATGAGGTACGCCGAGGATAATGTTTCCGCTCTGGTAATAACGGATGTGACATCTCAAGTGGATGACCGGTTCTGTGCGCTGAGATGGCGCTGGCCGGACGGCGTGCAGGCAGTGTACATCCACAAGACCTCCGCAGAAGAGGCTTCCATGGGAACAGGAGATATTCCGCCGGTCGGAATGAAGCTTTATACTCGTGAGGAATACAAGTCTAACAATGGATACCGTGACCGATTGGATGAGATCGGCCTAGTCTCCTATACCATATTTGCTCGCCTTGCTGAGAACGGAGAGACACTGCTGGTGAGGCAAAGTGACGGTGCGAACCGTGTGGTGGTCAGTGCAGGCAAAGCCAGAATTTATTATTCCATTCAACAAAAAAGAGGATTATTCGGAAAACAAAAGACCGTACATATGGCAATTACGGCAGAAGTTCCAGTAGCCCGGGATGTCCTCTGTTATGTTAAGAAACGGGGAGGACATCCCGCAGGGAAAGAGGATGGTATTCTCTTTCCCTTTGTGCAAGATTTCGCCCCTGGACGAAACGTACTCCCGCCGATCGAGATCGGTAAGGATGATTTTGTACGCATCTTTTTCACCGATGGTCCTAAGTATGGGCTTTATTACGAGTTGGTGCCGGAGTAAGATATCAGTCTACGCGTACAAGCGAATGTTGGACATTGCCTGTCCGTAGCAAGATACGCAGATACAACTTTTGGGAGGATGAGTAGATGTCTTTTTTTAGCCGTTTTATGAAAAAGAATCAGCCGGAGCCAAGGCCGCTTTTTTACGATATAGTGTGTCCTTATTGCTTCACCAAGTTCTCTCCGGAGGATGTGGTCTTTCGGGCTATGCATAGCCGAGAGGACGATGAGAATTACGCGCTGGGCGAGGATGACGCCTTAAATAAATACCGTGAGCGCTTTGGGCTCGATACGGTGGATGACATAGAAGCGATCATTAATCCGGCGGATATTCCGGAAGAATACCATCATTATACCGATCATGTGTTAACAGGGCTTACGGATCGCTATGGAGTGCTCACACGCAGACGCCTTTGTCCATCCTGTCATAACGAGCTGCCTGTGACTGCAGGCAAAGTTCCTAGTAACATTATCTCGATTATCGGTGCTTCCCAAGTCGGGAAGTCGGTGTATATGACCGCGCTGATTCATACCTTGCAGCATACGACAGCAGGTCATTTTGATGCCGCTTGTATGCCGCTTAATGCAGAGATTAGCCGCAAGTTCCGTACGCTATATGAAGAACCGCTTTTTGAGCGTGGGGATCTGCTTGCTTCTACTCAAAAGGAAAAAATGCAAGAGCCGTTTATTTTTCAATTCGTCTTTAAGGATGAAGAGAAGCCGCCGCTGACACTCGTGTTCTTCGATGTAGCAGGTGAGGGCATGGTGGATCAGGATTATCTGGGACTACATGGTCAGCATATCAAGAACTCTGCCGGTATTCTGTTTATGGTCGATCCGCTGCAAATCCGTTCGATCCGTGAGAAGATTCATATTAATATCGGCGATCGTCCGGGAGAATGGGTCTCGCAATATGACGAGCCGCGTGACGTTGTGCTGACAATGTTCGGTGATTTTATCGCCTATCAGGAAAAGAGCAAAACAGACATTCCAACAGCAGTCGTTCTTGCAAAAAGTGATATGCTGCATTCGCTGAAGGATGAGGATGGCGATTACATCAAGTCTAACAGTAATGTATTCAATAACTATGTTCATCGCAAAACATTGAATATGGATGAGTTCCATAATATCGACGGAGAGATTCGCAGATTTATTGGTAAAGTGGACAGACCTTTTAAAGATACGATGGATGTTTACTTCTCAAATACGGGCTATTTTGCGGTATCTGCTCTGGGCAGTAATCCTGTAAATCAGAAGATTGAGGGTGTGGTAAGCCCGATTCGCGTAGACGAGCCATTTATTTGGCTGCTGCATAAGCTGAAGTATATTGAGGGGAGCGACGGCCCGTGAATGCATTCTCAGGGTCTAAGATCGCCCAACAGATGTACACCCGCGAACGCCGCGGATTGTTTCGTTCCACAGAAGGCTTTGATACGGTAGCGAAGTCGGACAGTCTAGACAATAATTTTATCAAAAAAACACTGCATCCCTTCTGCCTCTATGATGCTCCAGCTGAGCTGGCCGCGCGCGGAGAGAAGGATGAGTCTGTATATCCTAGTGCGCTGCACCTGTTCCATGCAGAGAATGGCGACACAGTCATTGGGATGAGTCGTTATCAAGCAACGGATTTTACGGGCCAACGCAGCGCTTTTTTCGCACATAACTTTGTAGTTCCTGCCTCACGATCAGAAGAGATTGTTCAGAACTACGGAGATTGGCTACATGCTGATTCCGCAAGAAGCTATGACGGAGAGCTAGGCGGAACCTTGCCGGAGCTGTCTGATATTCCAGTTATACGTACGGATCGTCGCCCTGATCCTATAGCGGGCTTACGCTTGTTAGGAATTAATGAAGGGATATTTAAGGCATTGCTGCAAGCGGTGATGCTCTCTGTGGCAGGTAAGAAAAAAATCTATATCGCCCTTAATGTATCTATCACGGAGTTGTCCGCACGTGCGGTGGAGCTTACAGAGATTTTATATAGCGTGCTGCCGTATGAATTCCGCCGTAGATTAGGCGTGATTACGTATGCCAATGAACCGCAAAGCCGTAAATATATTCATCTTAGCTTTGTGGAAAAAGGTTCGCTTCGTCCCGGTGATCGCAATATCGAGAAGGATTTCACATTTGATTTGGTTTCAGGTCGGATGGGGAATGTGGATTTTGGAGAGTCTCGTCAGCCATATGCTGATTTGGTTTGGAAGCTGTTACTTCTAAATCCAGGGGATCTTGACGATTTCGTAAGTTTTGCTGATCAGATCCTGCGTGGAGAAAGTCCTGAGCATAAGCTATCGCTCGCTTTTTATAATGAGTTAGCTGTATTTTATGAGATTGAGCAGGGGAATGAGCATTTATATACAGAGAATAAGAGCGCGGTGCTAAGCGGATTGCTCTCTTACCTTAAGGCGGAGGGTGCTATTCATTCCAGAATCCGACTGAACGATATTTTCTTGGAGCGGTTCGACCGAGAATTTGATTTAGTCCGGCAAAGGAATGTTCCAGAGCCTGCTATAATGGAGTGCTTTAAAGATTATTTTGTGCTCAAGGATCATAATTACAAAGCCAGAATCGTTGATTATTTCATTAATGGAATGCTTCATAGCGTGGAAGCGGGACGCAAAGATGTTCTTAATGCAGCTTACGGGATCATTGAAAGTAATGATGAGCTAAGTGCTGCGTTTTTTCAACGGGTAATGTCTGAATCGTATTTCCGCAAGCAGTTATTAGAGCCTTATATGGAGTCAAGACTAATTGCTGCATCTAAATCTGTGGACATTCTGAATTTTGTACTCCATTGGGGCCGTTTTCTGCCAGCTGCGTTAGAGCAACCTTTTGCTCAGGATGCAGTAAGGGATTACTTGCTGGAAAAGCTACAACTGGAGACGGATCCGGTTGCTGCGGTGGCGGAAATTCATAGCACTGTAGATAAAGCGGAGAAAGATCGACGTAGAGGGACAGGCGTATCTCCTAAAGTACTCTCGCTCATGCAGGATCTTGCAGCATCTGCAGACAGATTCTTGCTGAATCGGCTATCTCTTACTGAAATGACGCAGGAGGACTTATTAGAGGTTGTTTTCTTACGTTATGGCAATGTTGTGGATTGGCAGCCGCCACTAGATAGAATTAGCAAGCAGAAAGAAAATGCACTCCGCGCTGCTTATCGCTGGTTTGGTGAAGAGAAGCCGAATGAAGAGATATTTGCAGGCTTGTCTCCGAAGGAGCTGGATGATGTACAGCTGCTCGGTCGCCGTTTACTAAAGGAAGCTCGGGTGTTAGAACCGTTTGAACGTCTTCCACTAGCTTTCTACTACACGAGTCAACGCGAGGGTGGTCCGCTGGATTATGACGCATTGCTGGAGTTAGTTAAGCATAAAGCTGGTAACGACAAGGATGTGATCTATCGATTCTTTGCATGGTCTCAAGGAAATTCTTTATTTACGATATCGAATAAAAAGCTTCACCCGGGATACCGCCGGGCGATTCTGAAGTATTTCCAGAGCAGTGACCGCGAGGCATTCAAGAATCGTGAATTTCGTAAAAGCTATGTCGCTACAGCTCGGCCTGCTCTACAAAATGTCTACAATGAGGCTCGCTCCCAGCTGGCTTCCCCGCTGGCGCGCTGGATCAGCCGCAGCCGATTTCGACTCCTGATCTCCGGTTCCATCACTGGCATTCTGGTGATTATCGCAATTATCGTATTCAGTATGCTGCGTCCGGAAGATCCAAAGACGGCCCTGCCTGGGACAACCCCTGCACCGACACCTGTTCAGAGTGCAGGCAGTATGCTTCCTCCGGCTTCCGTATACCTGAAGGATCTAGGTACCGAAGGAGATAAAGGAAGCAGTGTATTGGTGTTCACGTTTGCCAACGCGGATGATTGTGTGCAATTTAATCCGACGGAGATTAGTTTAATGACTTCATCCGATGTAGTGGATAAGAGCTTTAAGGTTGCTGCTAGCACTGGGACTTGTTCAGTGCCGTCAACGGATGGAGACTTATCTGGCGATACGAACGCCGCTGATACGACTGCGGGGACGGCGGAAGGCGTAGATGCTACTAATACTGCAGACGAGGCCTCTCCATCTCCTACACCTTCCTCTGATGCAGAGGGCAGCACAGTTGTGCCGTCCGCGACAGCTATTACAGAAGGTGAGCAACCTTCCTATCAGGTGGAGGTTACTATGGAGCCGGGTGCGACAATCGTCGAGCATAGCATGATCAAGGCTGGTAGATTTACGTTGATCGTAGATCCCGCTCCAAAGGATACAACGGGTGTTAACTCAAGTGCTGAACCTTCAGCGACTGCAAGTCCGGAAGGAACAGCCGAATAAAGTAATTTCTGATCAGCAGGACGATACCGAAAGGTTTGGTTCTGCTGTTCTTTTTTTGTTGCTCATACAAAGCTTTTCTATAGACATGCTGTGTATTAATAGATATGATTATGAAAATAAGATAATACATATTGGAAAAGGTGCAGACTCCCCTAAATCAGAGTCTGCTTAAAAGGGAAGTCCGGTGTAAAATTCCGGCGCGGTCCCGCCACTGTAAATGCGGAGCGTCTCTTCTATGAACCACTGTCAGCAGTTAGGACGGGAAGGTGAAGAGCGGCAATGAAGCATTAGCCAGGAGACCTGCCTTTTTCGTGAGCGTTTCTATTCTTCGTGGGGTAAGAATGTGGAACATATACAGATAGACTGTGTGGTCGTAGAGGTTCACGCGCCCCAGCCTCGATTTGTTATCTTCCCGGGCCGCCCTTCATAGGGGCGGTCTTTATGTTGTGCGCTCTTATTTTGTGTAGTATCCATTCCTTTAAAGAAAGAGGCTGAACAATGAAGAAAATATTCTCCTCCAGGTTTTTTGTACTTGGACTGGCCGTATTCATGGTCATATCGATTCTTGGAACATCTCTTGCTCCGGCAGGAACCATCTTTGCGGAGGCGGGCGTTAGCTCCGGGCAGGAAGCATCTGGCGATTCTGCTGCTAATGTAGAACGGATTAATGTTGCGGATGCGACCTATACGGCTGCGGAATTTATTTTAAAGGGTGGCGTGCAGTCGGATTGGCAAGCGATTGGACTGGCTCAAGCGGGATACAAGCTGCCAGTAAGTTATCGAGCAGCTCTTGAGAAAAAGGTGAAAGATGCAGAGGGGAATTTCGCGAGCGTAACGGATTACGCGAGAATCGTACTCGCAGTAAGAGCAATAGGAGCCGATCCTACCAGCTTTGCTGGAAGCGGAACAAGTCCTGGCTATAACTTAATAGAGAAGATCTATAATCATGACAAAATCAGTGGACAGACGCTTAATAATCCGGTTTATGCTTTGCTCGCACTGGACTCAGGGAAATATAATATTCCTAAAGATGCGAAATGGACAACGGATAAGCTTCTTGCTGAGATTCTTTCCAAGCAAAATCAAGACGGTGGCTTTGCCTTAACTACAGGCGCCAGTGAGCCCGATATGACAGCAATAGCTTTGACCGCTCTATCGGCACATAAGAGTAATCCGGAAGCTTACACAGCAGGACTACAAGCCGTATCTTGGTTATCCAAAGCTCAGGATAGCCATGGAGGTTACGGAGATAGTGCTGAAAGTGCAGCACAAGCTATTCTAGGTCTCACATCCTTTGGTGTAGATCCAAGTGGGTTAGAATATACCAAGAATAAAGTGAGTTTGATCGGTAATCTACTGAGCTACCGTCTCGCTGACGGCAGCTTCGCTCATAGCCGTGGCGGAAGCAGCAATATTCTAGCTACAGAACAGGGCCTTCAGGCGCTTGTAGCCTACAATCTACTTCATAAAGGCAGCAACAGTAAACTGTACGATTTTTCTAAGTCATCCGTTCAGAATGCACTTATCTATGCACCGATTACTGTAGAGGGTCCTGAGAGTACTTTAGCACAGGGATATGGATATGCTGGCAACGTATTAGGTGCACTAGAAAAGCTGGCTCTTCAGACGAAATTGCCAATCACGAATCCTTCCGGTGCTTATGTCACTGGAATTGGAAGTATTCTGGCTGGAACCTATGGCGGTTACGATGGTTGGATGTATGTTGTATCCCGTAATGGTCAATGGATTAATCCAGATGTTGGAATGAACGATTTTGTGCTTAAAGATTCAGATCAGGTTCTGGTCTATTATGCCGGAGATGATACTAAACTTGTTGATTCGGTAACGGTGTCCAAGCCAAGCCTCAAAGAGGGCGATTCTTTTACTGTAATAGTGACTAGTAAGACATGGAAATGGGACGCTGTAACGAATACGTCCTCTCCGGTAATCGCCAAAGCTTCTGGCGTTCAGGTCCAAATTGGAAATCGCATCGTAACAACGAACGCAAAAGGTGAAGCGTTATTCTCAGGGAATGTTCCAGCAGGTGACTACAAGCTGACTGTAACAGGCTATCGTGAAGGAAAAGCACCATCGATTGCTAAATATACTCAAGATCTAAAGGTGATTCCAAAGAATGTAACGGCTTCACTTACCGTTGAAGGTCCGCAAGGCCTGATCGGTGAGGGGACTTTAAAGGCTTCCAATGCGCTTGAAGCACTGCAGCAATTGGCGGCGTCTAAGGATTTTAAAGTAGATATCACGAAATCGTCGTATGGTAATTTTGTATCTGGCATTTATGGCATTACGCAAGGTCTTTATGACGGTTGGTGGAGCTTCGTTGTATGGCGCAGCGGAGAATGGATCTATCCTAGTGTGGGCATGGACAGCTTTGAATTACAGGAATCCGACCGTGTTCTTGTCTATTATGCCGGAGAAACCACACAGGTTGTTGATACTGCTGTTGTATCTCCTGCACAGCCGAAGCCGGGTGAAGCTTTCACAGTAACAGTTTCTCAGAAAAAATGGGTGTGGAATAAGGATACCTTTACTTCCGATCCAGTGACTTCTCCAGCCGCTGGCGTGCAGGTCTTGATCGGTGATCAGAAGGCGATCACAAATGCTAAGGGTGTAGCTGCATTTGACCAAGGTCTACCAGCGAATACCTATACGATCATTGTTACCGGATATGCTAAAGATAGTGTGCCTAGTGTGGCGCGTTATACTCAGTCACTAAACATGACTTCAGGTGTTGTTACTCCTGCTAAAGCTACGGCCACCCTGTCAGTCATTGGGGATAGCAAGAAGGGAACGATCCTTAACAATACTACAGTAGCTCTAAAAGAAGGTGAGACAGCTTATAGCTTACTGATCAGTCAATTAGGGGATAAGGTAGTATCATCCGGAAACGCTGGTAGTAAATACGTGAAATCTATAGATGGTTTGGCCGAATTTGATGGCGGACCTAGCAGTGGATGGAAGTACAAGACGAATAGAGATGCTGATCCAAGTATAAGTGCAGACAGCTACATTTTAGAGAACGGTGATACGGTATATTGGTACTATTCATCGGGTGAATAAGTACGTTTGATTATTCGTAAGACGGGCACTGCGATTCGGAGTATTAGCGGATCGAGTGTCCGTTTTTATTTTTGTTCGTTGCAATATTTGACAACAGACACTTTTTTTCGACAATTTCATTCATAATTTTATTTAAAATCATCAAACAATTCACTTCTTTAACCGATAAAAATAGATAGTGAGTTAGATTATGTGAAGGCGGAATGTAGATGAAGAATATGAAAGTGAAGTTCAAGATTGGAATTCTTTTAGTATTTTCAGTAGTCATGTTGAACATCGTGGGGGTAACTGGCTTTACCACCATGGACAAAATGACCCAAAAAACAAAAGAGACGTACAATGAAAACTTGTTGCCAATTTCTTACGTGGGGCAAATGCGTACAAATAATCGGGCCATTGAAGCCTTTCTTTTGGAGCGTTTGATTAGCGTTGATGCAAACAAGAACAAAGACTTGTTAGAGAGCATTAAGGGAAAAGTTCAGGAAAATAATGATCTATTGAACAAGCTGAAGACCGTCCAGTACAATGATAGTGCCATTTTGAGCAAAATAAAGGAATATGAGTCCTCCCTAACAGACTATCGTGCACAAAGGGACAGTATTATTCAGATTGCCGATAGCAAAGGTAGACAAGAGGCCTTTCAAGTATTCACGGGGGATTTTAGTATTTCTCGTGAGAAAATGATCAATATGCTTAAAGGAATAAGCGATTCGTTGCTAAAGGGAGCTGGAGAATATAACTTAGAGTCCACTGCTTCCGCTGAAAGAATGAGGACTAAAAGTATAGTATTGATATCGTTCTCTTGGATTATTTGTATCGTGCTTAGTGTAGCAATCATTCGACTGATTACGAAACCTCTCAAGGAACTGCAAGGTTTAATGAAGCGGGCGGAAAATGGAGATTTAACCGTCATAGCAACGTATACCGCTAAGGATGAAATCGGCCAAATTAATAGCTCATTTAACAATATGCTGGAGAGCTTACGAAAGATGATGCAAGGTATCGCGGAGAGTGCAGAGTTGTTATCAGCCTCATCGCAAGAGATGAGCGCTAGTGCTGAGCAGACCTCGCTGGCTTCGCAAATGATCGCCGAATCTTCAGGTGAGATTGCAGCGGGCTTTGATGAACAGACGGAAAGCATTAATCGTACCTCTCAGTCTATACAAGCTATGACTAATAATATTTCGGCCGTAGAAAGTAGCAGTTTTGAAATGTCCGACCTTATGGGAGTTGCTTCTGGTTCAACAGATCGAGGGGTAATCGCCGTAGATAACATTATTGAACAGATGAAGGAAATCGACTCCAGCGTAACTCAGAGCCAAGAGATTATTAGTAACCTTGGGGAGCTGTCTCAGGATATAAATACAATAATTACTACGATTAACGGAATTGCAACACAGACAAACTTGCTGGCGCTTAATGCTTCTATCGAGGCAGCGAGAGCTGGAGAACATGGACGTGGCTTTGCTGTAGTTGCTGGAGAAATTCGGGGGCTTGCAGAAGCGACGCGAAACAGTTCACTGAAAGTAACAGATATTATTACGCATATTCAAAAGCAAACTGAAAAAGCAGTAGAATCAATGGCTTCAGGCTCTGAACTAGTCTCTAACGGCGTAGTTCAAAGTCAGTTCGTATCTCAAGCGTTTCATGAGATTCAAAGTTCCATTAAAGAGGCTACGCTGCAGACGGAAGAGATTAGAGAGGCGGTTGCGCATGTCTCCTTAGAGTCACAAGGTGTAGCAGCAGCAATGGAACAGGTCAATGCTATATCCAATAGAGGGGCAGTGGGTGTTCAGGACACCAGTGCAGCTAGTCAGCAGCAACTGTCTGCTATGGAGGAAATGTCCGCATCAGCTCAGTATTTAGCGGTGCTGGCGGAAGATCTGCAGAAGACTTTAGCGCGATTTAGATTATAACGCGAAATGAAAAAAAGGACGTCCCAGAGCCATTTAGGCTTTGGAGACGTCCTTTTGTGTGTTATTGAATGGAATTAAGCATACCAGCCCCATACGAAGATGAAGAGCGTACCAAAGATCGTAACTAAGCCAACGAATAAGGCATAGGCGATATTGATATAAAGTTCTTTCTTGGTATCCGCTGATTCTCCAATATGCATGAACAGGAAGAGCTGCAGGGAAGCCTGAATGAGGGCTGTAACAAGCAGGATAGCCATGTTTGCAGTATTGGATAGATCCAGATAGATTACGGCAAGTGCAGCCACAGAAAGGACAAGAGAGGCTAAGAAACCCATCACATGGCGAATTGGAAACAGTTGCTTCATCATGCTACATCAGTCCTTTCAGATAGACGAAGCTGAAAATAAAGATCCAGACAACGTCCAAGAAATGCCAGTACAGCGAGAAGATAAAGGATTTATTGGCCGTAGCCGGATTAATACCTTGACGCTTCAACTGGATTAGAATAGCCGCACCCCACAGGAACCCGAACGATACGTGAGCTCCGTGTGTTCCCAGCAGTACAAAGAGACTGGATAGGAAACCACTGGTTTGAAGTGTAGCCCCTTCGTGAACATAAGTGACAAACTCCGTGATTTCAATACCAAGGAAGCCGAGACCCATTAACAGGGTTAGTCCGAAGAAGACCATCATGGCTTTTTGGTAGCCATGCCGCATGGCATGTACTGCAAGACCGATTGTAAACGAGCTTGTCAAGAGCAGCAATGTTTCGATCATCACTGGACCAATTTCAAAGAGGTCCGGCCCGCTAGGGCCGCTAGCGAAGCGGTCTACCATTACAAAGTAAACAGTGAACAACGTAGCGAACAGTGCAATCTCTGCTCCTAGAAAGACCCAGAAGCCAAAGATTTTATTACTATTCTCCTCTGTTGAGTACTCAAGCGGCTTAGACGCATCTATTTTCATACTGTCTCACCCCGCAATTTCTTTTCAGTAGCAATAACTTCTTCTGCTGGGATGTAGAATCCGTGATCCCGATCAAAGGACATAGCAGCTAGAACGATGAGGATACCAACTCCGGAGATAATGGCTGGAATCCAGAGACTGAATACCAGAGAGAATCCTGCAACGAAGAAGATAACACCCAGAATAAATGGTTTTCCTGTATTGCTTGGCATATGAATCTTAGTAATCTTGTCTTCGTATAGAGGTACTTTATCTTGTTTAGAGAACCAGTAGGCATCGCGTGTTTTTACGGTTGGAACCACTGCGAAGTTGTAAGCTGGAATCGGACTTTTCGTTGCCCACTCCAGTGTACGTGCATCCCATGGATCTCCATTTGTATCTCTTGGTTCATAACGTGTACTCC
This sequence comes from Paenibacillus sp. RS8, assembly GCF_041956825.1. Classification (NCBI taxonomy): domain Bacteria; kingdom Bacillati; phylum Bacillota; class Bacilli; order Caryophanales; family Paenibacillaceae; genus Paenibacillus; species Paenibacillus sp. RS8. The sequence continues at coordinate 2,614,769 of NZ_CP168131.1, forward strand.
AGTAGATGTTATACACCAGAATTACAAATCCGACTGTAAGACCTATCGCCCCTATGAACGAGACCATACTGAGCGGACCAAATCCGGTATCCGCAGAATAAGTGTATTGTCGACGTGTCATTCCCTTCAGTCCGAGAAGGAACAGTGGGAAGAACGATACGTTAAAGGAAATAATAATCCACCAGAAGGCATGTTTACCAAGACGTTCGTTTAGACGGAAGCCGAATACTTTAGGGAACCAGTAGTGGAAACCTGCGATTACGGCGAATACAGCACCTGGAATGAGAACGTAGTGGAAATGCGCTACCAGGAACATTGTATTATGGTACTGATAATCGGCGCTGGCCATAGCCAGCATGACACCTGTTACCCCACCGATCGTAAAGATCGGGATAAAGGCGAGCGAATATAGCATCGGCGTCGTAAATGATATTCGCCCTTTTCGTAAGGTGAATAGCCAGTTAAATATTTTCACACCTGTTGGAACAGCAATGGCCATGGTAGTAATCGAGAAGAAGCTGTTAACCATAGCGCCTTGACCCATTGTATAGAAATGGTGAGCCCATACTAAGAAGGACAAGAGGGAGATGATCAACATACTAAAGACCATGGATGTATATCCATACAGGTTCTTTTTGGAGAAGGTGGCGATAATTTCACTATAAATACCGAAGGCAGGTAGTACAACGATATATACTTCTGGATGTCCCCATACCCAGAAAAGGTTGGCCCATAACATATCCATACCGCCGTTGGCCATCGTGAAGAATTGAGAGCCGAATAACCGGTCGAACATCATCAAAGCGAGCGCTACCGTAAGCACTGGGAATGCGAATACGATAATTACGTTCGTGATTAGTACCGACCATGTAAACATTGGCATTTTCATCAGCTTCATGCCAGGAGCACGCATCTTCAGAATCGTTACAATAAAGTTAACGCCTGTGATGAGTGTACCGATACCTGATATTTGCAGCGCGAGCGAGTAGTAGTTGTTACCCACCGTTGGACTAAACTCTATACTTGCCAGCGGGAAGTACGCAGACCAACCAGCATCTGGTGATCCCCCGATAACAAAAGAGATGTTAAGCAGCATTGCTCCGAAGAAGAAGAGCCAGAAGCTGACGGCGTTAAGACGTGGGAAGGCAACGTCTCTGGCACCGATTTGTAGCGGTACGATAACGTTCATCAGACCGATAATAAACGGCATGGCCATAAAGAGGATCATGATCAAGCCGTGTGTTGTAAATACCTCGTTGTAATGCTGTGCGTCAAGAAATTTCATGTCTGGGGCTGCGGTTTGTAGCTTCATCATAATAGCGTCAACGCCGCCGCGGAAAAGCATTAGTAGCGCAGCGAGGATATACATAACCCCGATACGTTTGTGGTCAACGGTAGTTAACCATTCGCGCCATAAATATCCCCATTTTTTAAAATAGGTTAGGCCGACGATAATCCCGATTGTAGCCAGAACAATACTTGCCATTGCCCCGTAAATCAGGGGTTCGCCGTGGACCTTAAATTTATCCCAATCCATTAGGAATCGCTCCTTTCAAGTTGCTCAATTAACATTGACTAATGTCCGTCATGTGTAGTGCTTTGTTCATCCAGTTCTGGATTAGGTTCACTGTTGAATTCCGTCTCGCTAGATGGTGCAGGAGTCGGGTGAATTTCTTTATTATCCTGGTGTTCCGTCGTTCCATTATCCATATCCATTTCGGTGCCATTATTACTCATATGGTCGCCATGATCTCCCGGAGGAGGGCTAAAGGATAAGTGAGTATTGGTGTACGTTTTACGTCCGACATATTCCATTTTCAAAAGATTTTTGAATTCATCTTCGGTCAATGGACCTGCTGTTTCTTTAACGTCTTTTACCCATTCCTGATAGTCCTTATCAGTCATCGCAAGGGCTTCAAACTCCATGTGGGCAAAACCCTTACCATTAAAGTTCGCATTTCTTCCGGTATAAGAACCTACAGTATCTGCTGAAAGATGCAGTGTTGTAAGCATGTCACTCATCGCATATTTCTGTCCTCCCAATTGTGGGATCCAGAGACTTGAGATCGTACCGAAAGAGTACAATCTGAACTCGACAGCACGGTGAACTGGAATGTTCACGTAGTTTACAGTTTCAATACCTTCCTCTGGATAGCTGAAGTGCCATTTCCAGTTGGAGGAGGAAGCATAGATTACAAGCGGTTTCTGATCTTTATAATCCGCTGCAACGTTTTCTACATCTACTGTCGTTTTGACAGTGACCACGGAGAGGAATGCCACGATAATAATCGGAATCGTAATCCAGATGGCCTCCAGCCATTTGTTTCCTTCCTCGTGAGGAGGAATATAATCTTCGTTACTTTTCTTAGCGCGGTATTTCAATAGTACGAAGACATATAAGATGTAGACAACTGCTAGAACACCGAGCATCACAACAATGGAGAGGATGATCGTGTCAGACAGAGTTCTCGCAGCCGGCCCCTTCGGATTCAGAACAGCGATTGAACTGCATCCTGGCAAGAGTAAAATTAGGCTGAGAAATAAAGCGTATAACGGTCCCTTTTTCTTCATGCTTAAGCTCCTTCCTTCAATACTTCTATTAATTAACCCTCATCATTACCTTCATATATAGTAAGAATTAATGAGAAAGAAAGCAAAAGACTTATTTTGCCATTTTAGCCACAATAGTCCTTAAAAATGGCGATCAAGTTAAATATGTGTGATCAATTTGTTACAAGTTCCTAATGATATGATAAAGATCACTGTAGCCACGGCGTTTGCTGGTTATTTAAATCCGTTCAAACTTTGTTCAATAATTTACTAAAGTTGCTAATTTGGACACATCTATTTTGCGCAAAAGGACTGGAATTTAACCATTTTTGTTGGTGTGTTAGGAATTAGTTAGAATACGTCATTTGCGAAAAATGTCGAAATATCTGTGAGTGTCAAAAAGGGTAACAAATTATTATGTATTAAGTTACAATCTCTCAAATTTCTTTCTATTAATCTATGGTAATGTTATAGATAAATATACGAGATGGGAGATTTTTTGAGATGTTTAAAAAGAAAGTGTGGCTATTATTTATAGTATTGTTCGTATGTACTGGATTGGTACGAGAAATAGATTCAGTAGATGCTGCTGGTGCAGGATCCCTGAAATTAGGTGTAAATGATAAATTAACTGACATTGATGCAGTGTCGATAAAAGATACATATTTTGTTCCGTTACGTGATTTGTCTGTGGAACTGAATCTTCATCTAATCGCTCAGGGCGATGGCATTAATGTTAAGGGAAATAATGGATCCATCAAACTGCTGAATGATCACGCAACAGCACTTCTTCCTAATGGAAAGACAATCGCCCTGAATACATTTATTAAAAATGGAAGAACTATGGTTCCGGTGAAAATGACAACTCATCTTGGGTTCTCAATTTCGTTTAAACCAGCTCAATCTTTATTAAGAGTTCATAATTCCGGGGCTAAATTAGACGATGCTGCATTTGTGAATCAACATAAAAAAGCTTTGCAACAAAATGTAACTACAGGCACGAACGGTAAAGTTGTTTATCTTAGCTTTGATGATGGCCCATCCGCTACAACCTCTCAACTACTTGATATCTTAGCTAAGTATGATGCGAAAGCTACGTTCTTCATGCTAGGAAATAACATGAACGCACATGCGTCTCAAGTGAAACGCTTAGTGAAGGAAGGACATGCACCTGGTTTACACGGTATGACACATGTGAAAGATAAATTTTATGCTTCTCCTGCTTCTGCGTTGAAAGAGATGAATGACGATAATGCCATTCTGAAGAAGATTACGGGTCAAAGTACAACACTGATTCGCACACCATATGGTAGTAAACCTTATTTAACCAAATCTTATAGAGATAAGATACTAACACAAGGGTATCATCTGTGGGATTGGAACGTTGACTCTGAGGATTGGAGATTTAAGAATGATAGTAACTCCATCTATAATACGGTTATGAGAGAGGTTCATAATCTGAAGAAGAGCAGCCCAGTGGTTCTGATGCATGATCAAAAGGCTACACTTAAAGTTCTTCCACGCATCCTAGAAACGTTGAAGAAGGAAGGCTATGCGTTTCATATTATTACTTCGGATATGGAACCTAACAACTTCTGGAATGATAAACGTTAATTCTGGATACTAAGATCAAATGATTCCTATCGTTGAGGCGACAGATCTAATCTGTCGTCTCTTTTTGTTGTCTGAATCTTTGTAGATTTGACACATGTAGGCTTCTCTAATCTATCGACGTAGTTAATCTGTCGTGTTATCATGATACTCTGATAACGTATTAGCGAACTAAAGCACACGCAGTTGTGTCAACGATGGGGGATAAAAGAGATGAAGAAAAATGCATTGCTAATCTTATTTATGATCATGGTAATTGGAGCTTTATCAGGCTGCTCATCTTCTGGGAGTAAGGATGGAAAGCTGGTGATCGGGATTGATGATAAGTTCGCTCCGATGGGCTTTAGAGATGAGAACAATGAAATTGTTGGGTTTGATATCGACTACGCCAGAGCTGCAGCTGAAAAAATGGGTAAAGAAATTACTTTTCAGCCTATTGACTGGTCCGCTAAGGAGTCAGAACTGAATAGTGGTCGTATTGATATGATTTGGAATGGCTATACCATCACAGATGAACGCAAGGAAAAGGTATTATTCACGAAGCCTTATCTTGAGAATAGTCAGGTAGTAGTCGTATTAGCGGATTCCTCTATTTCAAAGCTTGAGGATTTGGCTGGTAAAGAGGTAGGGCTTCAAAGTCTATCCTCCGCTTCCGATGCTTTAAATGCTAATCCGATTAAAGACCAAATTGCTAATCTGTCGGAATTTCCGGATAACGTCCTAGCGCTCACTGACTTGAAGACTAAGCGTCTAGACGGTGTTGTGATTGATGAAGTTGTAGCTAGATATTATATGTCAAAAGAGCCGAATACCTTTAAGCTGCTAGATGAATCGCTTGCTCCTGAGCAGTACGGTATTGGAATAAAGAAAGGCAATGAAGCCCTGCTAGAAGAACTTCAAAAGGCTTTGGATGAAATGAACAACGATGGAACGGCTGAGAAGATCTCCACAAAGTGGTTTGGTGAAAATAAGGTATTGAAATAGAAGGTCAATATACAGAGTTTATTGGAGAAATGAAAATGGATTATATTATACAAATTTCCGGGCCGATGTTAGAAGGCGCGCGTACAACTGTTTTATTGTTCCTTATTGTTATTTTAGTGTCGATTCCGCTCGGGTTCCTAGTCACTTTGATGGCGAAGAGTGTGATCAAACCGTTGGCATGGATTGCACATACTTATATTTATGTCATGCGGGGAACCCCTCTTTTACTGCAATTGTTATTTTTTTGCTTTGGCTTACCACAGATTCCGGTGATTGGTCAGTATCTGGTTATGGATCGCTTCGTTGCTGCGAGTCTTGGATTTATTCTTAACTATGGAGCGTATTTTGCAGAGATCTTCCGTGGGGGCATGCTCTCCATTGATAAAGGGCAGCATGAAGCAGCTAAGGTGCTCGGACTGAGTAAATGGCAAACACTGCGTAAGGTAATTCTGGCACAAATGTTCAGAGTAGCTTTGCCAGCTGTGGCCAACGAATCAATTTCATTAGTAAAAGATACGGCACTACTGTATGCCGTTGCTGTACCTGAGCTACTGAACTATGCCAAAACAGCAGTAAATCGAGACTTTACAGTAACTCCCTTTGTAGTAGCGGGAGTGATTTACTTACTGATGACGCTAGTGCTTACTTTATTCTTTAAAGCACTGGAGAAACGTTTTAAATTCGAGTAGAAGGACTGTCCGAATATGAGTAGCATGATAGAAGTAAGGGATTTACAGAAATCCTTCGGCAATTTGGATGTATTGAAGAAGGTTAGTTTCAATATCGAGGCGGGTGAAGCTATTGCTGTTATCGGGCCTTCGGGTTCAGGTAAGAGTACGATGCTACGTAGTTTAGTACATCTAGAGGAAGTTACAGGCGGAAGCATCTCGATCCAAGGCAAGCCGCTCGTTGAGAATGGGAAATACGCTAGTGGAGCAAATATTCGTGAGATCACGGCGTCCATGGGAATGGTGTTTCAGCACTTTAACTTATTTCCACACCTAACGGTGCGGGGCAACCTAGAGCTAGCTCCAAGGATGCTGAAGCGGGAGAGCGTGAAGGAGATTACGGCTAGAAGCAAGGACTTGCTCTCTAAGGTAGGTCTTGTTGAAAAAGCGGATGTGTATCCTGCTAATCTCTCCGGTGGACAGAAGCAGAGGGTTGCCATTGCGAGAGCGTTAATGCTGAATCCGGATATTTTATTATTTGATGAACCCACCTCCGCGCTTGATCCCGAGCTTACAGGCGAGGTGCTACGTGTTATCCGTCAGCTTGCTGAGGAGAAGATGACGATGATTGTTGTCACTCATGAGATGAACTTTGCTCGTGACGTAGCGGATCGTGTGATATTCATGGATGACGGTGAGATAACGGAGTCTGGAACACCGGAGCAGATTTTTGACAATCCGCAGCAGGAGCGAACCCGGGTTTTTCTGAGCCAAGAATCGAGGGTGTGAATACCTCAGCTGATAAATTGTCTATTTATGAGAAAAAATCCCCGCAGTAGTTATATAACTGCGGGGATTTTTTGCGTTGACATAAAGAACAAACTGTATTAATAATAGTAGTACAGTTAATACACGTCATAATGGGTTTATTGTAAGATAGTGGGAGGAGGAAGATTATGTTCGAATTGGATGTTCGCAGTCGCAAGCCGATTTATGAGCAGCTGACCGACAAGGTCAAGGAGATGATTTTACATGGTATTTTGCAGACTGATGAACAACTGCCCTCGGTAAGGACATTATCCCAACAGCTAACCGTGAATCCCAATACGATTCAGAAGGCTTATCGTGAATTGGAGCGTGAAGGGTATATCTATTCATTGCAGGGGAAAGGCAGTTTTGTAGCCCCGATGAAAAAGGAACAAAATGAGGCCAAAAAAGCTGAAGTCCGAGATGCGCTGCTCAGACTGATGGCAGAAGCTGTATACCTTGGATTCACCGCAGCTGAGATTAGTTCATTGTACAAACAAGTAGAGAAGCAGAGAGAAGGAGGGAAGAGCGATGATTGAGATTCGAGGAGTCAGCAAGTTATTTCAAGGCGAGAAGGCAGTCGACGATATCTCTTTAACAGTACATAAAGGAACCATATATGGGCTGCTCGGGTCTAATGGCGCGGGTAAAACTACGCTGCTGAAGACCTTGGCGGGCATTTACTCTCCAGATAAAGGGACCGTGAAGGTGGATGGTGAAGTGGTGTTCGAACACCCGAAGTCTAAGCAACGGGTTATTTTTATGCCGGATTCTCCGTACTTTTTCCCGCAATCTACAATGCTGCAAATGGTAGCCTTCTATCGCTCGATCTATCCGAGTTGGAATCAGAAGCGTTTTGAAGATTTGGGAACTGTATTTCAGCTCGATAAGAAGCGTAAGCTTAGTCGTTTCTCCAAAGGAATGCAGCGGCAAGCGTCATTCTGGTTATGTTTAAGTTGTATGCCGGATGTGCTTATTATGGATGAACCGATTGACGGGTTAGATCCGGTCATGCGGCGTCAGATCAAAAATCTGCTGTTTCAGGAGGTAGCTGAACGCGAGCTGACAGTAATCATATCCTCGCATAACCTTCGTGAGATTGAGGACCTGTGCGATCATGTCGGAATTATGCACGGCGGGAAAATGCTGATTGAGAAGGATCTCGATGATCTTAAGGCGGATACACATAAGATTCAAGTGGCATTCCGAGATGAACGGCATGAAATTCCGTTAGCAGCGAAGCTGCAAATTCTGCATCAAGAGCGCCGGGGAAGTGTGAACCTATTCATTGTAAAAGGGGACCGTGAACGGATCAAAGCGGCTTTTCAGGTATACGAGCCATACGTATTCGATTTGCTTCCATTGACGTTAGAAGAGATCTTTATTTATGAAATGGGGGATGTCGGATATGACGCGCAGCCGTTACTACTTTAATAGCAGTGTTTTTCGTCAAAACTTCCGCCAGCACGGTTGGATAGGGATTATATATGCACTTGGCTTATTGTTCGCACTTCCATTGCAGCTCTTCATGAGCAACAATCCAAATGCAAAGCCGCAGGAAATTGATCATTTATTTCGAATCGCTGGTAGTGTGCAAGCATTGTTCATTATTACGATCCCTGTTGCGGCCGGACTATTCTTATTCAGATACCTTCAGGCGAAATCACCCTCAGATCTTTGGCATAGCTTGCCTTTACGCAGAGAGCATTTATTTACAGCTCATCTGACAAGTGGACTTACCTTACTGTTGCTACCGGTTTGGTTAACTGCTGGGGTGGTTGCGGTTGTTAAGTCATGGAGTGGTAATTTTTATATTTTTCAGGGCGCAGATATTTGGCAATGGTGTATCACAGTTAGTATTCTGACTTTGTTTCTCTTCTGCTTTAGTGTTTTTGTGGGAATATGCACAGGTCAATCTATTCTTCAGGGAATTATCATTTATATTTTGCTTATTCTGCCTGCTGTACTGATCTCATTAATCAATAGTCATTTAGCCATGTATCTTTATGGTTATGCGAATGCAAATGTAAACTTACGTGATTCTAGTTTGCAGATGTGGTCTCCCTTTGTTCATATTGTATATTATTATACCGGCAAACCATTCACCAATACAGAATTATGGGTTTATGGTGTATTGTCACTTTTGTTTATTGGATTATCCTATCTTTTATACCGTAAACGTAATACGGAAAAAGCTGGTCAGGCTATCGCTTTTGGATATTTCAACCCGCTTTTTAAAGCAGGGGTTATGTTATGTGCCATGCTTATTTCCGGTAATTATTTTGCACAAATGAAGCAACAGCAAATGGGCTGGGTGATTAGTGGATATGCCATTGGAGCCATTATTGGTTATATTGCTGCAGAAATGATTATTCGGAAAACTTGGCAGATTATGACGCGTAAAGTGGTAGCCGAGTTTGCAGTTTATGCAGTAATGTTAGGGCTGCTTGTGTATATCCCAGTATCAAGTGTTACCGGGTATGAAGCTAGAGTGCCTTCTAGTGATAAGATTAGCGGTGTTTATATGGGATCTAACTATCGGATGTATACCCCAACGGATGATTTATACACTACACCCTATATGGGGCAGGACCCATTTTCCAATAATAAAGATTATATAGAAGCTGTCCGTAAACTTCATCAAGCGGTAGTTGCAGTACGCCCAGAGCTTAACTCACAACAATACGTTTATGAATATTTTACTCTGGCCTATCAATTGGAGAACGGTGACAAGCTAGTGAGGGAATACTGGATCCCTAATAAGGGGTTTGAATCAGAGCTCAAGGCGGTTAAGGATACCGAAGCTTACAAGTATGAAAAGTATAATTTAGCTCTCTTAGACAAAGACCTGGATTATATGTGGGTTACTAACAGGAATAAAAAAGTAGCCATCTCTGATCCTCGGGAAATTTCAGAGCTAAAAGAGATTATCAAACGCGAAATTTCGAATATGTCCTACGAAGTACAGATAGATAAGGACGGGAAACCTGATGTGGCTGGTATCCAAACAGAGGTAAAGGTAAAAGAGGAAAGTAATCAGCCATCTTCAAGTTATGGTTATTATTATCCGTGGAAGTCATCTTTTCATGAGTTAGAGAAATGGATGATTAATAAAGGATATGCGGATAAAATCCGGACAACCGCTGAAGATATACAATCGGCAGAGATAATAAAAGATGACTTTATGGATAAGCAAACACCTAAGAATCCTACCAGTCCTGAACAAAGAGTAGTGCTTGCACGTGAAAAGAATCGTACAGTTGTTACGAAGGATAAGACGCTATTAGCGGATATTTTGGATCAACGTTTCAATTATGGAGTAGAGAATGGCAACTATCTTGTGAAATTGCTATACAAGGAGGGTTATAGTGATTTCGTAATGTTAAAAGCATCGGGAATGACGTCCGAATTGAAGGCATTACTAAAATAAGGTAAGGGATAGTGGTAGGTAGAAGACTACAGAGAAAAGACTACTGGTTGACAGAAACTGGATAGTTAGATTATGCTTTTGGAGATGTGTTAGGTAATAAATGGAACTGAGTGTATACAAAATGATCAGGGGGTAAGGACAGATGAATGAGAATATGAATAATCAGCTTTCGTTTTCGTATAATGTTTTCTCATATGTTCGTCCATCTCTCACCTTGGCTTACAGGTCAACCTCAGAACCAGTGTATTCATTTCCGGTTAAATAACATTTCATTATTACCCGGTAAATATAACTGTAATCAGGTTGAAGCCCGACCATGGACGATGGAGTCCGTGGTCTTTTTTGCATATTCAGAAGTTAAAAGGGAGGAATTAAGATGAAGGGAATTCATCAATCGGTCATTCAGCAGCTTCGGACTATCGAATCTGAAGAAAATGTTCGCATTCTGTATGCGTGTGAATCGGGTAGCCGGGCCTGGGGGTTTCCATCCAAGGATAGTGATTATGATGTTAGATTCCTATACATACGGAGACCTGAGGCGTATTTATCCATTTTTGAGCACAGAGATGTAATAGAGCGGCCGATCAGTGAGATGCTTGATATTAACGGTTGGGACTTGAAGAAGGGGCTTAATCTATTTCGTAAATCTAATCCGCCTCTGTTGGAATGGTTAGAGTCTCCTATCCGCTATGAAGAGAAATACGCTGTAGCCGAAAAGATCCGTGCGCTCTCACCACAAAGCTTTTCGCCAAAATCATGTATTTACCACTATTTGAACATGGCGCGGGGAAATTACCGGGATTATCTGCAAGGCAGTGAGGTTAAGATTAAGAAATATTTTTACGTATTAAGACCACTCTTAGCATGCGCTTGGATTGAAAAATATAACGAAGTGCCACCACTCGATTTTAACATTCTTGTACAGGATCTGATTCCGCATGGTTCTGAATTACAGGAAACCGTACAGAACCTGTTATCTCGCAAAATGTCAGGTGAGGAACTAAATCTGGAGCCGCGCTTGGATGTAATCAACATGTACTTGGAGGAACGAATTGTTCATTACGAGGCGGTTGCTTCTGCTTTTGAACAGAGCGTAGGTGTTATGGATGAAGCGTTAGATGACTTGTTCCGATCAGCACTGATAGAGGTCTGGGGGGAAACGGGGCAGTGGAGCTGGTAAATCAGAATTTCAATAATTGTTAATTAAGGAGAGGTGAAGTTTATGCATTTGATCATCAAGGCGACAGGTGCAGGTTGTTAAGACAATGATTGAGGAGAAAAAACATATGGTCAGCCGGGCCATCCTATTGTTATTCCGAGATGAAGAGACCGCGATTCTATGTGGGCAGACCGACGCTAGGCACGATTTATACACGTACAGGCCGAGCTTTTTTTGATAGGGATACTGAATCGGAAGTGTTACGCAGGATGAACGAAGATCTCGTACGGCGAATTATTTTGCGAACAATAACACCGATTTGCTGCTCCTAGACGCGGAGATCGTACCGTGTAACTTGAAAGCACGCGAGCTGATTTCCTCCCAAAATGCCCATGTCGCTGAAGCTGCTTTACTAGATCGGGAACATCTATTGGGAAAGCTGCGTGAGGCTGAAAGATCAGGGCGAGATGTTACCTCGTGGATAATGGAAATGGAGGAGAAGCTCCGGAATGCGGCTGTAGAAGAATAGAAATGAGTTGTGAATAGAGGTGGTAATATAATGTTGAGCAACGCTACAGAAATGTCGTTAAGCAAATTTATGACTAAATTGCTCCGGCATACTCCAGAGCAGTATGGCCTTATTTTGGACCCTGAGGATGGTTCCTGTACGTTAGACGAATTGCTGTCCGTGCTTGTGAAGTCTCCTAGATGGTCTGAGGTAACTGTGGGAGATATTCGGCAAGTGGTTGCAGGCTGTGAGAAGCAACGGATTGAAATTGAAGGTGAACGAATCAAAGCGCGGTATGGGCATAGCCATACGAAAATCACTTATGAGCCGGGGACTCCTCCACCTACGCTATATCACGGTACCCACTCTGGTGCGCTTCCTGTCATTATGGAGGAAGGACTCCGACCAATGGGACGGCAGTATGTTCATTTGTCCGAGGGGACACATTTTGCCAGTCTGGCTGGAAGTCGTAGAGGGAAATTGATTTTGCTGACTGTTGATACGATTAGCGCTGGTCAAATGGGTGTAACCTTTTATTATGCAGGTAATGAGGTCTGGTTGGCGGCACCAGTTCCGCCTTCCTGTCTTAGTATTTACACCCAATAGGGAAATAAGAGCGTTGTTTTGGTAGGAGGTAAAATCACATGGATGAAATTCCAGATCATTTAGATCACGGACTACAGATCGTATTTATAGGTTTTAACCCGAGTATCCGCTCAGGTGAATTGGGGCATCACTACGCAAATCCGCGTAATAATTTCTGGAGAATCTTGCAGCAGTCGGGACTTACGCCTCGGTTGTACGACGCTTCTGAGGACGGGGAGCTGCTTAAGCTGGGTTATGGTTTTACGAACATTGTTGCTAGGCCTACACGCGGAATCGATGATATTACTCGTGAGGAATATAATGAGGGCCGCGAATTGCTTCGCTCCAAGCTGGAGTTATATCGCCCACAGGTGGCTTGCTTCGTTGGAAAAGGTGTATATACAGAGTTTAGCCGGAGAAAAAAAGTCGATTGGGGATTCCAGGGAGATGTGTCTCCTACGGTAGATGGTGTACGTGAATTCGTCGCCCCCTCTTCCAGTGGATTGGTTAGAATGCCGATGGATGAGATCATTCGCATTTACAGTAGATTGGCTGAGTTTACGCAAGAAAGTGACATCTGAGATGATGTGATGTGTTTGGATGCGTAGGCAGGGAGTTAAATTTGGGATATGAGTAGATACACTGAGTAGAACATTGATTAGTGAACTAAGTGGAGGTTCGATTAGTGGAATCATTGAATTGAGAATTTGCGAGTGTAGCTAACGGACTCAGGTGTCGTTATTGGAAGGGAATCGTCGACGAATAACGCTTCCTGGGTCAGACAGCCCCAAGGTTAGTTAGATCGGCGTACGCACCACAGCCCAACTTAGATCCCGAGGACCATAATAATCCGGATTCTTCAAGTAGCTTCAAACAAGAAACGAGCAAGTCTCCATACTGGAAACTTGCTCGTTTTTATTCCTTCAATGGCCTTCTTGATGATACTTTGTTTATAACGATATTCCTTCGCTAACAATACATCAAGTCTCGATCAACAACAGAATGATAGAGGATAGGGATAGACAAACGCTGATCAAGCATAACACGGCAACGACTTGCTTCTGGCTCAGACCTGCACGGAGCAGGCGGTAATGAGCCTGGGTAGCATCAGCCTGATAAATAGACTTGCCTTGGATAAAGCGCTTGACGACGACGAAAATATTGTCGAAGATCGGAACGCCCAGCGCCAGAATCGGGATGAATAGCGACAGGGCTGTGGCTTGCTTAAACGCGCCGTCGAGTGCTATTACCGCAAGAATAAAACCGAGGAAGGTTGCCCCGGCGTCGCCCATAAAGATTTTGGCAGGCGGTTTATTATAGCGTAGATAAGCAATGGTAACGCCGACGAGTGCAATCGCCATAATCGCAGAAGAGGATTGCCCCTTAGTTAATGCGACAATAAATAGTGTTATAGCTGAAATAGCCGTCAAAGCACCAGCCAAACCATCCATGCCGTCCGAGAAATTAATGACAGTGGTTACGCCAAAGATCCAGATAATCGTCAGCAGAAACTGTAATACTACGGGTAGAACGATATAATCCCCTGAGAAGGGGTTGTAGAAGCCTGTAAATGCGTTGCCAGAAAGATATACAAGGACAGCCGCACTAACCTGAACAATCATTTTTGGCAGTGCCGGGAAATCTTTACCTTTTGTTTTGTACCAGTCATCTATGGTACCTATGGTTAGCAGCAGCACGCCTCCTGCAAACAGTGCGACGGTCTCCATGGAGAATTCACGGGCAAATACCAGATAAGTGATAAAGAATCCGATGAATATGGCGTAACTGGCCGTTAGCGGTATAGGTTCTCTATGGATTTTACGCTCAACGTCTTGACGGGGCTTGTCCACAAAATCAAGCCGGAAAGCCAGTCTGCCGAGCGGCGGAATTAGAAAGTATACGATAGAAAAAGACATTAGAAACGATAAAACGTATAATATGACGCTCACCACCGTTTTCTTTTTAAAATAACACAGTTCGCTTAAAACTACCTTAAAAAAGTAAATTTTTGTCGTCTGGCTGATAAGTTGACTTGATTGTATCACTGTAGTACCTTTTTGAGAAAAGAGTTTTGGGGGATATTGTATGAAATACGACGTTATTTTATTCGATGCTGATGATACACTGTTTGATTACGGAATGGCAGAAAGCCACGCACTATCTAACGCATTCTTACACTTTGGTTTGCCAACAGGTGCTGAGGACTATGCTGCCAGTTATCAGGAGATCAACCATGCGCTGTGGCGGGATTTGGAGCAAGGGAAGATTAGTTCGGCGGCATTACGTGTGGAACGGTTCAATCGGTTATTTGCTGCAAATGCGCTGGAGCTGAATCCTGAGGCTTTTAGTGAAGCCTATCTACGTTTCTTAGGCGAGGGAACTTTTCTGATTCAGGGAGCGATTGAGCTGTGCGGGGAACTTGCGGACTGCCGATTAGCAATCATCACGAACGGAATTAAAGAAGTGCAAACCTCCAGAATTCAAGGTTCGCCGCTTAGTGAAACATTTGAGCAGATCATTATTTCTGAGGAGGCTGGCTGTCAGAAGCCGGAGACAGGGATTTTTGATTATGCTTTTGCTAAATTGGGGATTTCGGATAAGGAAAAAGTGCTGATTGTTGGTGACTCCTTAACCTCTGATATCCAAGGCGGAATCAATTATGGGATCGATACTTGCTGGTTTAACCCGTTGGGTAAAGAGAACACATCGGCTGTTCAACCGAAATATGAAATTCGAGATCTGTCGGAGCTATTAGACATTGTAGGGAAGATGGCTAATCATTAATGAAAAATAAGGTGTGAGCGCATAAGCGACTCACACCTTTTGTTAAACGAACTGAAGAATCTTACTGCCGAGTATTCAGCGGTTTAAGATAAGCTTCGATTTGCTCACGTTTGGATTCAAGAAAAGGTGGCAAGGCAAGGGATTCGCCAAGGCTTTCCATCGGTTCATCAGTAGCAAAACCAGGTCCGTCAGTAGCCAGTTCAAAAAGAATACCGTTAGGCTCACGGAAATAAAGGGAGCGGAAGTAGAAACGATCCACGAATCCGGAGTTAGGAAGCTGAGCTGTGCGTATATGTTCGACCCATTGCTTCAATTCCTCCTCATTATCCACGCGGAATGCGACATGGTGCACACCACCTCGTCCTAAATGCTCCTGATCTAGATCATTACGTTCCTCCAGGTGAACTTCTGCGCCCGATCCGCCTTCTCCAGTCTCGAATACGAGCACATCTGGCTGGCCCGCTACGCTTGAAGGATAAGTGCCTTTGCGGCGGAAGCCAAGCAATTGCTCCAGTACAACCGCTGTATGCTCTGCACTTTCAACAGTAAGATGTGCGGGACCTAGACCGATAATCCCGTACTCAGCAGGTACTGGGCTTTTGGCCCAAGGCGTTCCGCCGGCTACACCGTAATCATTTTCGTCAGATACGAGAATGAAACGTTGCCCTTCGTGATCGCGGAAGGATAAAGTCTGGCGACCGCCGAGTGTTTGAATCGTTCCGTGCTCTACGTTAAGCTCAGTGAAGCGTTGCTCCCAATAGGTAAGTGCGGCATCGCTCGGTACTCGAAGAGAGAGCGCGGAGATGCTGTTATTACCTTCACGGTTGCGACCCGTCATCGGGAGTTCGAAGAAAGTTAATTCGGTTCCGGGATTACCCTTCTCATCACCATAGAATAAATGGTACACTGAAATATCATCCTGATTTACTGTCTTTTTAATGAGACGCAGTCCAAGGATTTCGGTGTAGAACTTGAAGTTTTCCTGCGCTTTGCCTGTAATTGCGGATACGTGGTGCAGTCCTTTTAATGTTAAAGTCATGTGAAATTACCTCCGTGTAAATGCTGAATGTGAGCAAGTTATATTGTGATCGTTCAATAATTAGTGAATATTATTAAGTTACTATAATTTTAATAGTAAATTAAAACAATTGCAAGTTTATATTTATGAATCGCAAAATCTAATCCATACATAAGGAGAGCGTACAATGCACACAACAACTAGCTTGATGAAACAATTGCAGGAGCTGAAGCTTGATCCACACGGAACCATTCTGGTCCACTCTTCATTAAAAAGCGTTGGCGAAGTAGATGGAGGTGCGAACACAGTACTGGATGTACTCAGTGAATATATGAAGGACGGACTGCTCGTATTGCCAACTCATACATGGGCTTATATTAATGCGGATAATCCGCGGTTCTCAGTTCTAGATTCCCCATCTTGTGTAGGTATATTACCGGAACTGTTTCGTAAACGTCCTGATGTCATTCGCTCTTGGCATCCGACACATTCTGTAGCGGCTTTAGGTGCAGATGCTGAGCAGTTCACTACGGGGGATGAACGCTGGGATACGCCGTGTGCCCGTGGCTCAGCATGGGGCAAGCTGCTTGATCGGAAGGCGGAAATTGTACTGCTGGGCGTTGATCTGCGGCGGAATACGTTCATTCATGGCATTGAAGAGTGGGTCGATATTCCAGGTAGAATGACGGATAGTCATGAGGAGTTATACACGGTGACACCGGATGGAGATGAAATCATGGTGCCTTCCCGCAGACATTGTGGTCTCTCTTGGTCGGAGCATTTTTGGAAAGTGGAACGCGAGCTTGAGGAAGGTGGTGCCATGCGAAAGGGGAAATTTGGAGATGCGCTGGTTAGGGTATGCGGGACGGTAGAAACTACGAATATTCTGAGTCAGATGTTGAAGGAAAATCCAGATCTTTTCTCGGACAATGAACCGCTGCATGGTGAAACCAAACCAGATCCGCTTCCAAAGACTAGACGTGAACAGCCTTAGAATGGCCATAAAGCATTTTTTCAAACTGGACAATCTGGAAGCCGCTATCAATGTATGGTATATTAATCTCACTAAAACATAGTAAGGAGATTGGAAATGGAAAAAACTTTGGTTTTTGGACACAAAAATCCGGATACGGATACCATTTGTTCTGCAATTGCTTATGCTGCACTCAAAAAGGAATTGGGTTGGGATGCTGAGGCCGTTCGTCTGGGCGACGTTAGTGGTGAAACGCAATTTGCGCTTGATCATTTCGGAGTCGCTGCTCCTCGTCTGGTAGAGAACGTTGCTGGTGAAGCCAATCAGGTTATTCTTGTTGACCATAACGAACGCCAACAAAGTGCGAATGACATTGATCAAGTACGTGTGGTTGAAGTTATCGACCATCACCGGATCGCAAACTTTGAAACTGCACATCCGTTGTACTATCGTGCTGAGCCAGTAGGCTGTACAGCTACTATTCTTAACAAGTTGTATAAAGAAAACGGAGTTGCTATCCCTAAAGAAATCGCTGGATTGATGCTGTCTGCCATCATTTCCGATTCCTTGTTGTTTAAATCACCGACATGCACAGCGGAAGATGTAGCAGCAGCACGCGAGCTTGCTGAAATCGCTGGTGTAGATGCAGAAAGCTACGGTCTTGATATGTTGAAGGCTGGCGCTGACCTTAGCGACAAGAGTATCGCTCAACTGATTTCCTTGGATGCAAAGGAATTTAAAATGGGTGAATACAAAGTAGAAATCGCACAAGTAAACGCGGTGGATGTTAATGATGTTCTCTCCAAGCAAGCCGAACTGGAAACTGCACTTACTTCCATTATTGCTGAAAAAGAATTGGATCTGTTCCTGTTCGTAGTTACAGATATCCTCAATAACGATTCCGTAGGTCTGGCTCTGGGCCGTGTTGCAGGAGCAGTAGAACAGGCGTACAACGTGAAGCTTGATGACAATAAGGCACTTCTCAAAGGTGTAGTATCCCGCAAATCGCAAATCGTACCTGTTCTTACAGAAACCATTGCTAAGCTGTAACGCATGCTGACCCTTGCACTCTATTCTGTGCAGTAGCATTCATATAAGAGCCGCGTCATCCATTAGAAGTTATGAGGGTGACGCGGTTCTTTTTGTTTTACGACGCATTCTGCTACAATACTTTGAGAGGTAAGAGTAATCACCAACATGTGGAATATAACAAAAAGACAGGGGATATTAAGAATGGAATTGTTTGCAGCAATGGAGCGGGACGATTACGAAGAACTGTTGTTTTGTCAGGATAAAGCATCAGGGTTAAAGGCCATCATTGCCATTCATGACACAACACTGGGGCCCGCACTGGGTGGTACACGGATGTGGACCTACGCTACAGAAGAGGATGCAATTGTTGACGCACTTCGATTAGCAAAAGGAATGACATACAAAAATGCAGTATCGGGTCTGAACTTAGGCGGTGGGAAGACAGTAATCATAGGAGATCCCAAGAAGGATAAGAACGAAGCGATGTTCCGTGCTTTCGGAAGATACATACAGGGCTTGAATGGACGCTATATAACTGCCGAAGATGTTGGCACAACAGAAGAAGATATGAACATAATCTATCAGGAGACAGATTATGTTACAGGTACATCACCTACATACGGCTCCTCGGGCAATCCGTCACCAGCTACGGCTTATGGCGTATACCAAGGGATGAAGGCGGCGGCCAAAGCGGCATTTGGCAATGATTCACTCGAAGGGAAGACTGTCGCTGTTCAAGGCGTTGGAAATGTAGCTTTTTCACTCTGCAAGCACCTTCATGAAGAGGGCGCTCAGCTTATTGTAACCGATATTCATAAAGAAGCTGTGGCGCGCGCGGTAGAGGCTTATGGTGCTAAAGCCGTCGATCCCGCAGATATTATCAGTGCAGATTGTGATATTTATGCTCCATGCGCACTCGGAGCAACGATCAATGATGAGTCTCTTCGGGTAATTAAGGCGAAGGTGATCGCAGGTGCGGCCAACAATCAGTTAAAAGAGGCCTATCACGGCGATACTCTTCACGAAATGGGCATTGTGTATGCTCCTGACTATGTGATTAATGCCGGTGGCGTTATTAATATCGCGGATGAGTTGAACGGTTATAATAGGGAGCGTGCGTTTAAGCAGGTTTCGAAAATTTATGATAACATCACCCGCGTACTGGAAATCTCACGTCTAAATGGAATTCCAACTTCTGTCGCGGCAAATCAGCTTGCAGAGGAACGGATATCCTTATTAAGAAATACTCGTAGTACTTTCCTGCGTAACGGCCAACATGCTCTTAGCAGAAGATCACTACGGGGATAGGTCGCATAGGTACTTAAATTAGTCTTTCACATAAAAGCGCCATTGTCGTCCCTAAAGGACGGTAAGCTTATATTAAAAAAAACTCGGTAGTCCCTCCGAATCACGTTCCGGATGGGAGCATACCGAGTTTTTTTAATATAAGAATTTATAAGTTTCACGCTATATATTATCCTTATATTTTTTCTCGCATAAACGCTTACCGTCCGTTAAGGACGCCGAAGGCGTTTTTGCTCGTTATTGTACCTTTTGTGGTTCCGGGTAAGTGACGCCCAGTGTGTCGACGGTTACTTTCTTCATCACCGGTGGCTCTTCCGGACGATCTGAACTGTCTGTTTTCAAACCAACAATAGCTTTAACCACGTCCATGCCTTCGGTAACTTTACCAAAAGCAGCATAGCTTCCATCTAAACTTGGATACGCTGCATCCATAATAAAGAACTGGGAACCGGCAGAATCTGGAGCCTGTGATCTTGCCATGGACAGAACGCCCTCTGTATGCAACAAGTTATTAGTAAACCCGTTTCCGGAGAATTCTCCAGCGATACTATACCCTGGGCCACCCATACCTGTACCATCAGGGTCACCGCCCTGAATCATGAAGTCAGGAATTACTCTATGGAATATGGTGCCGTCATAAAATCCTTTTTGAATCAGTGAGATGAAATTGTTCACAGTATTAGGGGCAACTTCAGGATAAAGCTCGGCTTTGATGATGCCACCGTTATCCATCTCAATGGTCACTATGGGGTGGCTTGCTGTAGCTGAAGGAAGTCCTTCGTTAGCCCCGGAATTTGTCTCATTGCTTGTGTTATTTCCTGCTGCTCCGCTGCTGCTTCCATTATTACTGCTGGCATTGTTATTGGTAGGCTTATTCCCGCAACCCGCTGCAATAACCATCACCAGGCATAACATGACCATTAGGATAGCAGATCTTGCTCTTGTAGACTTCACTAATCAATCTCTCCTTTTTCTTGAATAATCTCGTAGGTACTTCTCATAATAACCTCTTTGTCCCTTTACATGCAAAGGTCAGTTGTGACTTGTGGGATTGGCACATTCTTAAAAGAGGTTTACAATAATAGGAATGTTTCCGCGAGAACATCAAGAAAGGATGTGTAGATCATGCGCTTTTCATGGAAACGGAACTTAATCGTGCTTTGGGTGGGTGTCTTTTTTTGTAGTACGGCGTATTCGATCTCTATTCCGTTCCTCTCTATTTTTTTGAGTGACGAGCTTGGGGTTACGAATCATTTGGAAATTTGGTCTGGGGTTAGTTTTGGCATAACCTTTCTAGCCAGCGCTTTAATTTCTCCCTACTGGGGTTCCCTCGCCGACAAATACGGTCGGAAGCCGATGCTTATTCGCTCGGGCTTTAGTTTGGCAGCCTTATATCTGATTAATTACTTCGTGCATGATCCTTATGTCTTTCTAATCGTGCGCGTACTGCAAGGGCTGCTCGCTGGATTTGTTCCCGCTGCGATTGCCATGGTGGCCACGAACACTCCTGAAGATAAGACAGGATACGCGCTGAGTATTATGTCTACGGCCGGAGCAACAGGTAGTATCATTGGTCCGTTGATCGGCGGTTTAGTGAGTTTTTACACTAGCAATCGGGTTGCTTTTTTATTCTCAGCAGGTATTGTGCTTGTTTCGGCACTTATCGCTACTTTCTTTGCTAAGGAGGAGAACTTTGATCGATCTGCTCCGAGATCCCATGTAAGTGATGATATCAAGGAAGCGAGAAGTAATCGCGCATTTATGACTTTGCTATTGTTGGCGGGGATTAGCACCTTTTCAGTTATGATTCTGGAGCCGCTTATTCCGATACATTTGCTAGACATGGGAATCGCCAAAAGCAGAGCCTCGCTTAGCTCAGGAATTGTATTCTCTGCTGTGGGTATTGCTACTGTGCTGATGGCTCCGCAGTGGGGTAGAATCGGAAGCCGTAAGGGCTTTGGAATGATCTTGTTCATTGGTTTAATTGGTGGAGGTATCGGTAATATTCTGCAGTTCTTTGTTACAGGTTATGTGGAATTCGCCGTTCTTCGTTTTGCTTATGGCTTGTTTTATGCCGGTGTACTTCCATCTGTAAATGCAATGATTGTACAAGTGATTGAGCCCGGATTTCGTGGACGTGCTTTTGGTCTCAATCAAGCGGCATCTCAACTCGCGACAATGGCCGGGCCTATTATAGGCGGCTTACTTGGGGCATTTATCCAGATTCGTTGGGTGTTTGTAATCAATGGGGTGATGCTGCTTGTAGCAGCGGTATTGGTGAAGACCCGCAAGCTGGATGCACAAATCGCAGCAGCACGTTCAGCAGAATAACCATAGTGCTTCAATAGTAACCCTTACTGAGGTCAGCACTTGTATTGAAAAACAAATAAAGCCGCCGGATTCTAGCCCGGCGGCTTTATTTATTCTAATCTCCATGTGATCCGTTTAAGAAGTCTGTTCCGGGCATGCCATCCACTGGCGGTGAAGCAGGATCGATGATGGATCCAGGATACACCTCATCTGCATCGGGAATATCCTCCAGTGGCGGATCCTCCTCTTCCATCTCTAGTAGCTCCTCGTCCTCAGCATCATCCATATCCCTGCTTGTTAGTCCTGCCGTTTCAGCAGCCAGGAATGCATCGGATTCCAGTAAGTCATTTCTTTCGAGTGTTTCCTCAGGTTGGTTTAAACCAATATCCGCCGCCAAATATTTATCGCCAACCAACACGGGGTCGGCATCTTCATTGACAACATCATCTACATCAATATCTGCTTGTATATAACGCTCATATACAAAATCGGCTTCAGTTTTATTAGGTGTATCTTCCATAGCCGTTCACTCCCTCAGTAGGATAAGATTTGGACTTCTCTTATGTATCTTTACCCGAATGCCTATGATCGAATCGTTTTACAAATAATCAGGGAATTAACGCTGATAAATAACGTCTTTTTTCGAGAAAATTTACAAGAATAGGCAGGAATAGTGCGAACGTTGTCGAAATTAAGAATCATATATGATCATTTAAACAACTAATGAATTACTGAGGTGCTACGATGAAGTTGCCAAAACCAAAGATAGCGGCTACTTTGCTATTATTTCTATTGCTAACAGCAATAGTGCCTTACGGTGCGGCGATAGTGAGTGCTGGATCATCAGACTCTGCGCTGCCGGGTTGGGAAATTAGATTTGGAAATACTGAAGTAGAGACTGTCGAAGAAGCTGTAGCAGCTTCAGATGATGAATGGATTCGCGTAACGCCTCAAGATAATAAACCAGAGACACCAAGAGGTGTATCCTCAGCGTGGCTCCGGTTTTCTTTGCCGCAATTAAGTGACAAATCAGCATTGTTCATTAATAAGATATATGGAAATAGCGTTAAGGCTTATCTGAATAACGCGTTAGTATACGATTCTGAGGATAAGTATAATTTCAACGGCAGCAAAATTCTAATTCCTCTATCCAAAGAAGATGGAGGGCAAAAACTATACATATGGACCCAGGGAGGAAGCAAGGATTTAGGGATTGAAGGCGAAATTAGAGTAGATCGTTATAGTACGTTGTTGTCCATTTATGTGAAGCAGGGCTTACTGGATATCATCATTGGGACGACGTTTATCTTTGTAGCTATTGTGCTCTTGATTTGCTCGCTATTCATGAGAAAAGGATTTTTTACAGACGGATTTTTACTGGTGCTAATTCTTTTATCCATTGGAGTAATAGTGGTTACGTATTCTTCGTTCTTGCCGATCGTCCTCGGTGATTATGGGAAAATCGTGCTTGTATTTTTTGATTTAGCTTTGTATACCTTATTACCATCCTTAACATTTTATTTTGAGAAAATTTTCGGTTCAGGGAAAAAACAAATCGTCACCCGATTCCGTAAATTTCAAATGGTTTATTCTATATTCTGTTTTTCTCTAATGGTTGTTAATATCCTTCTGTCGTATCAGCTGGAAGACTTTTATAGATTTATGACAACTAACGTTCTAGGCATCTTTATGATTTTGCAATTTATATTATTGGTAAGCTTGGCGTTTATTCATACTTATCGCGGTAATGCAGATGCCATTGTTTTCACTACAGGGTTTACTATATTTTCCTTTGTATCTCTTACTGAATTGGTCGTGTACTACATATCCAGAGAATCCTATCAATTATATTGGTGGAAGTGGGGGTTGATGTTTTTCGTATTATCTTTAATCGTCATTCTAGGGAGAAGGTTTACGAGAAACCATGAACAACTCGTTGAATATTCTCGTAGGCTTGAGAAGTTCAATAATGATTTGCAGCGCTCCGAGAAGATGGAGATTATTAGTGAATTAGCGGCTTCTGTAGCGCATGAGGTACGAAATCCCTTACAGGTGACCCGTGGTTTCCTTCAGATCCTAGGGGAACGGTCAGATCATAAGGAGAGGGAATATATGCAGATGGCCATCGCAGAACTGGATAGAGCCACGGTTATTATTTCAGACTTCCTTACCTTTGCTAAGCCGGGCTTGGAGACTATTGAAAGGCTTGATGTATCCGAAGAGTTACGCCATGTTTCTGGTATTCTCTCTCCGCTTGCCAATTTGCAAGGGGGACTGATTGAACTCAACCTACAGTCAGATCTCTGCGTAATTGGGTCATCTGCCAAATTCAAACAAGCCTTTATTAATATTATAAAAAATAGCATCGAAGCTTTGCAGGATAATGGACTGATTAGAGTTACAGCCTGGGAATCCGGAGCTCATGTAATGATCAGTGTACGTGATAACGGGGAAGGGATGAATGGCAGTGAACTAGCCCGATTGGGTGAGCCTTATTACTCTAATAAAACAAAAGGAACAGGGCTTGGACTTATGGTCACCTTCCGAATTATTGAAGCGATGGAAGGGACAACGGAGTTTCAAAGTGAGAAGGGGGAAGGAACGGAGATTATCATCAAGTTACCAAAGTATAGAAAAATTTAGGAGAAATTTATGATTATTCCGTTTTTTAGGAGGAAAGGGTAGTGTAGTGAGCGAAGTAGTACACACAGAATATTGTTTCTGAAACTTCCTTCTGAGGTGCCTATATGCGCTTGATGGTTAAAATACTCCACATTGTTATCATCCTTTCTTTCCTCTGGATAGGTTTAGATTCTATTATTGTATCGGCGGCAAACCCATATTCATCTCAAGAAATTACAAAGTGGCAAATGAAATGGGGGCCTGAAACAGGAAATACAGGAAAAGAGGTTCCGTGGAGTGAAGGCCAGCAAAGCTGGATGAACGTAGATTCTAAGAAGGGAATCCCAGATTTACCTTCAGGGGTATCCTCTTCTTGGACCCGTATTGCCTTACCTGATCTTACATATGTATCTCCTTCGGTGTATATCGATACTTTATATGCTCTTGATGTGAAGGTTTATGTGGAGGACCGTTTGATCTTCGAGGAAGATCGTAATTATATCAAGGATAATTATTCTTTGCTATTGCCTTTAAGTAAAGAAGATAACGGGAAAACACTATATATCTGGACAGCAACGATGCAAGACAGAATCGGAATTAAAGATAGTGTTGTGATTGGTGAACACAGTCAATTAATAAATAAATATATTGAGAATGGACTAAGCGATGTGATTCTGGGCTGCGCTTTTTTTCTGGTGGCCATCGTTCTATTTATAAGTGCCTTTTACATAAACAAAGAATATTTCTCCAGTGTTGCCTCATTAGCAGTGGTTATAGCGTCTACAGGCATCCTTTCATTAACCTACTCCCCCTTCATTTATACCTTTTACAGTAAATTGGGACCAATCAGCAATGTCTGCTTGGACTTAGCCCTTTTTTCACTTTTACCGGCCCTCACCTTTTTATTTGAAAAGTTATTCGGTTGCGGTAAGTTCAGTATCATTCAAAAATTCCGTAAATTTCAAGTCCTTTACTCCTCTTTTTGTTTCCTATGTCTTTTTATCAATCTCCTATCGAATAATCGTTATATTGAGTTCTATTATTTTGTTTCTACCACTATTATAGGGTTCATCTTCATCCTCCAATTCATTCTATTAATCGTATGTGTGGTTATGTTCTCGCTTAAAGGAAATAAAGATGCTGATGTTTTTGCTATTGGATTTGGGATCGCTGCGTTTACAGTAGTTGCAGAGCTACTATGGTATTACATCCAAAAAGGGAACTATGATTTGTTCTTGTGGAAGTGGGGGCTTGTTGTCTTCATTATTTCCTTGATCGTAATTCTGGAGCGAAGATTGGCCTATAGCCATCAACAGGTTGTTAATTATTCTAGAGAATTAGAGCGTTTCAACAATGAATTGGAGCGTTCAGAAAAAATGGAGATCATTAGCGAGCTTGCTGCATCCGTAGCCCATGAAGTGCGAAACCCACTACAAGTAACTCGAGGCTTCCTTCAGCTGATTAGCGAGAAGTCCGTTAACGAAGAACAAATTTATATGTCAATGGCCTTAAGCGAACTTGATCGCGCATCTAATATAATTACCGATTTCTTGACCTTTGCTAAACCGGAATTTGAGACGATCTCTAGCCTGAATTTATATGATGAATTTAAGCATATTGAGAGCATTATGCAGCCTCTTTGTCACATCAATGGAGGAAAGATGATTCTGGATGTATCCGGTCCATTATGGGTAAAAGGAAATTCCTCGAAGTTTAAACAGGCGTTCATCAACATTATCAAGAACAGCATTGAATCTTTCAGGGAGGAAGGGTTCATTTATATGTCGGTGTACGGCGAAGATGATAAAGTGATTATTCACATCAAAGACAATGGGGAGGGAATGGACGCTGATGTTCTGCACCGACTCGGAGAACCGTATTTCACGAAGAAAAATAAAGGAACAGGATTAGGCTTGATGGTCACCTTTCGTATCATAGAAGCTATGCATGGCGAAGTAAGATTTACAAGCAAAAAAGGAGTAGGAACCGAATCCATCACCATACTGCCATTGGCAGAAGCCCCGGATGATTCCTACTCCCTATGAGGTTAATCTTGCTGTCTTACCAAGAACCGCGTGGGGCTGCGGTTGCTTTCAATACATCTGATGATGGACTTGGTGGGATTACAAGATAGAATTCATTTGAACCTTCTTCAACGGCTTTCAAGGTAACGCTGTCGGGAATGATTACGCCTAGCGCTTCTTGGAGAGCTGCTTTTGGATCTGCGAGTAGTCTTTGCTTGAAACTTGGATCTTCCCATGCCTTTTGAATGACTTGATTTCTAAGAACTGCTTCTGACATAATAATCACCCTTTCCAAAATGTATATATTTACCTTAAATAATATAACATAGCAATTGTTCTAATACTATTCTTTTTTCTACAAAATAATAGAATTATTGTATATTTTTTGAAAGATAATAAAATAAGCCTCCACCTTGTAATAGCTGCTTTTCTGCTTCAATCGAATCAGAGATCTGTTGTAAGTTCGTCACTAGCATAGAATGAAATGCAAGAAGATGAGGTACATCTAAGCTGGAAGCTATCACTTTATGATGTGTATCCTGCGCTAATTCGGTATAGGTATGTAGTCCGCTTGCAGTGAATAGGAAAAATTCGACCTCATTCGATGTGAGTGAGGTTTCTTTATCAGTGGATAGATTACTCCGTGTAAGTGAGAGTATACAATTATAGCTGCCTTCTGCTAAATCTTCTTTCCAGTCTTCATAGTCGTCAAGCATTTGTAGGGTAAGTAGAACGGAGTCGATCATTTCCTCAGTCTGCGGTACAAGAGAATCTTTACCAGATAGAAGAAGGGCAGCAGTGCTGGATAATTTGAGCGGACTGGCTTTATAAGAGATTTTGATTCGATCGCTAAGAAAATAATCGCTGGTGGATTCATTACTAACACTGTCTGCCCATTGAGCAATATAGCGATTAAATGAAGTCCAGAAAGAGGAGTCATTCGGAAATAAACCTCTGTAGATATTCAAAAATTCAACATAGAGCAGGTTCGCCAAAGGTAGTCTTTCGTATGTAGAGGATTCTTTGCTATCCATCAGGTCATCTTGTATGAAAAAATATAGCATAAAGAAGACATTGCCCATCGACATTTGACGGGTAATTTCTGCTGAGAGTCCGCAGCCTTTCTGAAGCCAAAAGGGTAATAGATAACATATGTAATTTTTGTGGCTTTCCGCATTAAATACGTTAAAATGTTCAAGATAGGACATGCCTTGTGAATTTAGAGGCGCTGGAAATTCGGAGATGATCTTTTTGCTCTCTTGAAATACTAAGCGGAGTTCTTCTTCGTAATCATTTAGCCAATACATTGCATCCCTCCTCTAATGAAATTACAAAAACCTGGTTCTTTCGCCCTGATTATATCCTTCTCTTTATTCCATTACAACTAAAATTTAGGAGGTTTAAGGACAAATGGAGTGCTATACTTTGGGTCAAATGCTTATGACGATTCGAATGGGGCAAAAGGCTGAAACGCCAGACGGCCGCATTGTGATGCGTACCTCTGCGGGTCTTATTTGGAGAAACGGGATCTTGAATGGAAAAACAGTAGAAATCAAGGATTATTTGTTCTCTGATTTGTGGCAAATCTATGAGGATGAGGAAAGTATGAAAGAGGGAATTGGCAGAGAAAAGCATGAGGAGCGGGAACGGGAGATGCTTGAGAATCAATATGAAGAGCTGCGCTTAGCGAGTCGAAAACGCTAGATTTAACGTTAAACTCGCCAAGCGTAGCTAGGATGAGGAAATTACTTCGATTTCAATGCTTCGTATTGACCTCTTAGACGTAGAAGTCTCCAAATACTTTGATCCAAGCCACCGAGTCGGTTGCGCTCGGTCCACAATAGACGATATTGATGAAGAAGAACATTCAAATCATTGATTTGCTCCGTAATCAGGTTAGGGTCAATCGAATCTGGTGAGGATGCCAGCTGCAGTTTGATTCTGCCAAGCTGCACAGCGTGTTTCACAAAATGGATTCCGTTACTCAGTTCCTTTAGGACAAGATCAGCATCATCACATTGTAGATCAAGTCCCGAGAGTCGTGCCTCGATAGAGAGCATGTATTCTTCGAGATTGTTGAAATGTTCTTCGGTAAGTTTCTCTACAATTAACAAATTGTCGAGATTAGTGCGAAGAAGCAGGGACATTTCCGTATCATTTGAACGAATAATCTCGGATTCAAGCTGATAGTAATTGCCGAGATCAAGGAGTAGTTGACCAATACCCTCGGAGCGATCGGCAAAGATGAATGTATTTAGATACTTTGCAGTGTTCACTTTTAGATTGTTATCTACATTCCAGGCAAGTGCAGCACCGTAAACATATCCAGTATAGCTGATTGGGAGATGCTGCCAGTGTCCGTGATCCCCCCAATCGGTAATGAGATAGCCGATGGCACCGTTATTCTTGCCATGAATAGCAGCGCTACGCAGATTGGCAAACATATTGTCGCTACGCCCTGTAATGGAGTTCCATGAGCTGGTGCCTGGGCACACATAGAAAGGAATACCTGCTTCACGGAATTTGAGGGTATCCGACTCGAAAGGATGTTCCGCACTATATCCCCATTCCATTGCAATAATATCTTTAGGAAGATGAGGAATCAGCTCAGGATGCTGGATAATAATATCACCCCAGAATTGCATCGTTTTGCCGCGTTTCGTAACGAGTTCATAAATCTTCTGAAGAAAAGATAAATAGATCTGACCTTTGCCTTGTGATTCAGCTAGCGCTTTGCTTTTGCCAAGACCTAGCTCATACGTCTCATCACAGCCTACATTAAACTGATTAGAGGTAAAGTAAGGAAGCAGATCATCGAACATTTTTTCTAGCAGAGGGAGTACGGCAGGGTCTTCGGTGTCAAACGTACCGGGATGCATAAATAACCCTTCTGGATATACATCTGCCATGTACAATTCCTTAGGAAGCATGAATCCCTCTGGAATTTCCGCCAAAGCATTGAATTCAGGACGGGAAAGCCAGCCTTCCATATGTCCAAAGCTGTTCTGGTTGGGAACAAGCTCAATATATCGCGCCTTACAATAGGCATCTAGAAGCAAGATTTCCTCGCCAGTAATCGGAGTTTCAAGCTCCCACACTTGAGGGAAAGATTCATACGCGAACGGAGCACCTTCTATATATAGCTGAACTTGGTTCATCTTCAGATCGGCCATAAGGTCAATGATTCGGTACAAGGTTTCTTGCTTCGGAATTTTATTGCGGCTGATATCAATGGTAATCCCGCGAGCTCCAAAATCAGGTTCATCGTGAATATGCAGATGAGGAATAGATCTTCCGCTTTGCTCAATAATTTGTTTCAGGGTTGCTACGGCGTAGAAAGCCCCGACAGGTGAACTATAGGAGACAACGATACCGCTTTGATCAATAACAATCTCATATGCCTGCTCAGATAAGGATGGCACATAGCTAAAGATACAAGCGGATACTACCGTTGGGCGTGTGCCAATGGATAAGGTTAAATGAAGATTTAAGGCTTGTTTAATCACAGCTTGCAGCTTTTGTGCAGCCGGCATTGCACCTTGTTCTCCCGTACTAGGAAGCACGATGCTTCCGCTTATTGGGAAACGGAATGAACCTTCGGACAATGTGATTTCACGCGGATTAGGTACAAGCAGTAGTGTAGAATGATTAAGCATAGCGTGGACACCTCTTATTCATGTAGAATATGATCAACTTCACAATAACCTTATCACTACTAAACAAGGGGAGGAATGTCTATAATGTCCAAGCACATGGATTATATGATCAGTCCATATCCAATACGAATTATTGATCCGAAGGTTGAGTCCTCCAAGCTGAAGCTTAAAAATATAAGAGTAGGACAAGCCGGTCATTTGCCGGGAAGAACGTTATTCCGGTCGGGCGTAATCTTTGAACACTGGGCAATTGTTTACATAGTATCTGGTGGCGGCACTTATATGGAAACTTCGGGTAAAGAACAGCAGGTGCGTGAGGGCAGCTTATTCTTTTTTCGCCCAGGATACAGTTACAATTTCGGTCCACCATCTGGAGGGAGCTGGGATGAGTATTATATTAACTTTAATGGGACACGTGTATCGGAATGGCTGGAGTCGGGTCTAATTGCTGGCGGGAATGTGTTCCAAGCAAATTCGATCATGGGTCTTTCGACCTTATTTGAAGAAGTGCTAGAGCGTATGGAGAGTGGAGAACCTGCAGATGCGGATCGGGCCGCATTACTCGTTGAAAGAATGCTATTGGAGTGTTCATTTATAATAGAAGAAAAAAGTTGGAATGCCCAGGCAGATTATATGCGTCAAATCCGTGAGGACCTTAATTTATGCATTTATGGTGAAATGGACCTAGAACAAATTGCGGCTAAACATCATATTTCGATGTCTACACTTCGTCGTCTTGTTCGTCGTAGTAGCGGTTATCCGCTTCATGAATATATTCACCGTCTTAAAATGGCAGAGGCTAAAAAGCTGCTTCTCAACACCTCATTACAAGTGAAAGAAATCTCTGGTATGCTTCATTATAATGATCCGTTCTATTTTTCACGTTTATTTAAAAAATATATGGGGATCGCGCCCCAACTTTGCCGAAGCAACATATAAAACGACATGACTCTACTAGAGTCCCATTGACAATTATTTAAATTTGTATAATGGTGTCGTTTTATAAGTTATGTTGAAAATAATGGATGTATTTTACATATATATGTTAGTTCTTATTAACTATAACGGAATAAATACCAAAATTTAGGAATAAATCCTTCTAAAAAAATAATAAATTTTTTGTAACTATTTTTCAAATGGAAGCGCAAACATGGATAATGTCAACTTGTTATTGTGATTTTTCTCATGTATGATGCTTTTATCGAACACAGTACAATCTCGCATTTTCCAAAAAACTGGAGAATAGGGTGGTGGGATGAGAATCAAGCCAACTGCAGAAGACAAACTGATTGCGTATTACAGGTACTTCTCTTTGTCCCTCACATCGCTCATGTATCTTCTAGATCAAACGGGACCTTCCGTAATTTATAAATGCCTTGTTATTGCCATACTCTTTCTGTTTGCACAAACGTTCTCATTTTGTTATCGGAGGTTACGAAGCAGGCCAAAGAGTCTCGTCCTGGCTGTTAGTGTAGAGATGGTGGGAATTATTGCATTGACCTTGTTTACCGGTGGATACGAGAGTTCGTTTAGGCTCTATGTGCTAAACCCTGTATTGATTGCTGCGGGCTCATTGTCCATTTATTTTGGATGGTCGCTGCTCTTAAGTTACATCAGTATTTTCGCGGTGCTTTGTTATTTTGTTATCAATTCTGCGAACAAAACTTTTCTAGAAATTGTATTTGTAAATGGGAATCTGTTTCTAACACTGGTACTTACGGTTATAATAATGCAGATCGTTAATCGGATGAAGTGGCAACGTGAAGAATCGAATGCTCGCACGAAAGAGACGATGGAGCATATCAAATCGCTGTACCATATCGTGGAAACCTCAAGCCAACATGATTTCATGAATATCGGTCAAGTGATCACCGATTATGTTGTTAAGCTAACGAAGCTAGACAAGGCTTTGTTTTGGTTCGCCAAGAAAAGCGGAGAACCAGCTCCGCAGAGCAGGCAGACCGGCTGGCAGCAGGAAGAGGAACAGTTCCTATTCTCAGAGCTGGGAAAACATGAGCATGAATGGAGATTGCAGCGAGAGCCTATTTTTAGAAATCTTCCGGGATTAGGAGATTTCCTGCTGATGCCTGTACGGATGAGCACCCGTTTTGTAGGGATGATTGGACTCAGGCTGGAGTCTGCAGAGGGGCTGGAAGGCCGCAGATGGTATATTCAACAATTGATATTCTTATCTGAGCTAAGTGCGAATATTCTTGAAAGGCATGAGCTTGGTGTGATCGAGAACCGGTTGATCATCACGAACGAACAGAACCGGATTGCGGATGAAATGCATGACAGTGTATCGCAGAGCCTTTTTGGCATTGTGTATGCGACGCATTCGCTGAAGGAATCGTGGAAGAGAATGTCAGATCATGAGCTAGAAGAACAAATTGAGCTTATTCATGACTCTGCTACCAAGGTTGCTAAAGAACTGCGGATCACGATCTACAGTCTTAGCTCCAAGAAGAGCGGCGGGCCTACATGGTTGGGCATGGTAAGATCACATTTGAAGAGCTTATCCAGATTAAATGATGTTGATATTGATTTAAAAATAACGGGAGATGATTTTAGTCTCCCTTATCCTTACCACAAGGCGCTTTTTCGGATTATCTCTGAAGCCACTGGAAATGCCATCAGGCATGGCGCTGCCAGTCGAGTGGATGTAGAGCTATCTCTGAAGCCGACTTGGATCCGATTATTGATTTGTGACAATGGTGTTGGTTTTGATACTGATTTGTTATGGATTGAATCCGAAGATAGTGTAAGCGGGCTTGGCATGAAGAATATGCAATATTTGACCCAGTCGCTCGGTGGCGACTTTCAGTTGTCCAGTAATGAAAGTTCAGGAACAAGAATTATGATTTCAATTCCTGTCGGTGTAGCTGAATTAAAGAATGCATAAACTTTAGGCGGGAGGTCGTTTCTGTGAAAATCGTCATTGTTGATGATCATCCTTTAGTTAGAAGAGGACTGGCATCTGTCATTTCCATGCAACCGAATGTGCAGTTTGCGGGTGAGGCAACGAATGGTCAAGAAGCGCTTCTTGTGATTGAGGAGACGCAGCCTGATCTCGTACTGATTGATCTTAAGCTAGCAGATGAATCGGGGCTGGATGTCATCAAGACAGCACGTGCTCGTGGTATCGTTAGTAAGTTCATTCTGTTGACGTCATCTGCGAGCAGAGAAGATTTCCTGAAGGCTGAAGAAGTACTGGTAGATGGATATGTACTGAAAGAGGCGTTGCCGGAGGAGTTACTGTTTGCTATCCAATTAGTGCACAAAGGCAGGAAGTATTACGATCCTGGTCTGATGGAAGATAAAATGCGCATGAGCGGAAGCAGCCCAACGGATGAATTGACACCCAAAGAGAAGGAAGTTCTGATCGAGTTGGGACAGGGCGCTTGCAACAGAGAAATTGCCTCACGCCTTTTCATTAGCGAATTTACGGTGAAGAAGCATGTCAGTCAGATTTTAGCAAAATTACAGGTGGCTGATCGTACACAGGCGGCGCTTTATGCAAATGCTGTCGGTTTAACCAAATATGAAATGTCTTATGAGTGAAAATTGAAATAATTCATAAGCATTGTACATGAACACGGACAGGATGTCCGTGTTTTTTTGTACGTCAAAATTTAAATTAGCCCTAAATATGGTACTAAGGTATACCATCACCCCCTCTTACGGTGTAAAACACCTTACTCCAAAGTGAACAGGAAAGTAATGATATGACCCATGTGGCGAATGATGTGGATTGATAGAATTAAAGCAACAACTGAAACTTTCATGAATTATTTCAGAATGTAATTTATGCGGAAGGAGGGTTACTGTGGAAAAGACGATTCTGGATTACATTAACCTGATTAAAAAAAGGTTTTGGCTCATCATGGTGTTCGTTTTGATCTCCTGTGCTACGACTTACTATGTTAGTAAAAACTTCGTTGAACCCGTCTATTCCGCTTCCGGACAGTTGCTTGTCAACAACATTGCCAAGGCTCCCGAGAGCAACAAACTTAACGATTTGAGCTTTAGCCTGAATTTAATTGAGAGTTACAAGGAAATTATGAAATCACCGACCATCATGAAAAGCGTAATAGAAAATCACACGGAGTTTGGTCTGACGGCTGATGAACTAAGTCAGAAGCTTGAGATTAAAACTTCAGAGAAGAGTCAGGTGATCAACCTAAATGTACAGGATGAAAACTACACCAAAGCTGCCGGGATCGTAAATGCGGTTTCGCAGACATTCATTCGTGTATTGCCATCGCTGATGAGGGTAGACAATGTTATCTTGCTGACACCGGCCGATCCGACTGATGTTCCAGGGCCCTCGAACGGCGGGTTTGCGATGAATCTCATTATAAGCTTTGTTGTATCGCTTATGGCTGCTCTAGGAATTATTTTGCTGATGGAAACACTTAACGGCACATTAAGGTCTGAAAAGGAAGCGGAATATGACCTTGGTCTTCCGGTAATTGCTTCGATCGCAACCATTCGTAAACGCGATTTGGGTAAGGCGGCAGGCGGCAACACAAGAGTGAAGGAGGGTGCTTATGTTACGGCTAAATAAGAGTCTGGTTACGGACGTTAATCCATCCTCGCATATCTCGGAATCGTTCCGATCGCTACGCACATATATACGCCACCTTGGATTAGCACAGGATAGCGGAGGGAAAGTGCTGCTCTTTACGTCAGCAGAAGCTGGAGCAGGCAAGACGACGATTTTGTCGAATCTGGCGGTGTCTTTCGTCCAGGATGGGAAGAAGGTAGCGGTGGTGGACTGCAATCTGCGACATCCCGGTCTTCATACAGTGTTTGAAGTAGAGGGTAGTGACGGGCTTGCGGCTTATTTAAGTGGGCAAGAGGAAGCGGATAACATCGCTGTCCTCGGAAATCTGGCCAATCTTTCGGTCATCCCGGCGGGTAAGACTCAGGTTAGTCCGCCGGATTTGCTAGGTAACCCTAAAATGACCGCTTTGCTCGAGGAACTAAAAGAAAACTACGATCTGATCCTACTGGATTCTCCTTCGGCAGTCGACTTCAGTGATGCTCGTATATTGGCGCCACAAGCGGACGGCGTAATCCTGGTGGCCAGATACGGAAAGTCCAAACGGGAATCGATTCGCAAAGCGAAGACGCTGCTTGAACAGACCGGCTCTAATCTAATCGGAATTGCCATGAACCAGGCGAAGTAAATGTTTATGCTTTCGAAGTGAGTTTTGCCCGAAGTGAAATCATTGAAGCTAATACTTACAAAACTTAAGTTTATGCTTTCGAAGTGAGTTTTGTATGAAGTGGGATCATTGAAGCTAATGCTCACAAAACTTTTAGGAGGTAAAGTGCGATGAAAAAAGTAAAAAAAGTAATCATACCCGCGGCAGGACTAGGTACGCGCTTTCTTCCTGCAACGAAAGCCATGCCTAAAGAAATGCTTCCGATTATCAATAAACCAACGATTCAATACATTGTGGAGGAAGCTATTGCTTCCGGTATCGAAGATATCATCATTGTTACTGGTAAAGGTAAAAGAGCTATTGAGGATCATTTTGACAATGCGTTTGAGCTGGAGTCTAGGCTTCTGGAAGATGGAAAACTGGATCTGCTTAAAGAGGTTCAGCGTTCAGCCAAGGTGGAAATTCACTATATCCGCCAGAAAGAACCAAAGGGTCTGGGTCATGCCGTATGGTGTGCAAGACGGTTTATCGGAGATGAGCCATTCGGTGTCATGTTAGGCGATGATATCGTCACAGGAGCCGTACCTTGCCTTAAGCAGCTGATCGATCAATATGAAGAAACACAAAACTCGGTTATCGGAGTTCAAGAGATTCCTGATGAATTCACGAATCGTTACGGTATTATTGAACCGGATTTGCAGGACGGTAAATTGTATCGGGTTAACAATTTTGTAGAGAAGCCGCCACTGGGTACGGCACCTTCCAATCTGGCGATCATGGGCCGGTATGTGTTTACTCCGAAGATCTTTAAGTATCTCGATTTGATGGAAGAAGGTGCTGGCGGAGAGATCCAGTTGACAGATGCTATTCAGAAGCTGAATCAGAGCGAACGGGTATATGCCTATAATTTTGACGGAACAAGATATGATGTCGGCGAGCGGCTTGGATATATTTTGACCACACTTGAATTTGCACTGCAGAGCGAAGATTTGCGCTATCCGGTAATGGACGCAATGTCGGAATGGCTGAATAAAATGGGACAAACCAGCTTGAGTAGTTAAGTTGAGTTCGCAAAATTTTAGATGAGGAGGATGAGCATGCAAAAACTGCCGGAAGACTACGAGGCGGTCCTGCCGAAACTTTACATGCTGCATACCGATGAGAGAAGGAAAGAAGCGGAGTCCTATCTGATAATGAAACGGATGATCGATATCTTTTTTTCCGCTCTTGGTCTTCTCGTGTTAATGCCATTATTTGTTGTCGTGGCGATTCTGATCAAGCTGGAAGATCCGAAGGGTAAAGTGTTCTTTCGGCAAAACCGGGTTGGCAAGAATGAAAAGCAGTTCCCTATGTATAAGTTCAGATCCATGGTTAGCAACGCTGAGGAGTTAAAGGAAAACCTGATGGCCTATAACGAAGTGAGCGGTGCAATGTTCAAGATTAAGAACGATCCTCGGATCACACAGATCGGGAGATTTTTGCGCAAGACGAGCATCGATGAGCTACCTCAGCTGTGGAATGTGCTGATAGGGCAAATGAGCCTGGTTGGTCCTCGTCCTCCACTGCCAGAAGAAGTGGCCCAATATACGGAATATGACAAACAGCGTTTGACGGTTACACCAGGCTGTACCGGGTATTGGCAAGTAAATGCCCGAAACAGTGTGGGCTTCGACGAAATGGTTCAGCTGGACTTAACCTACATTCATATTAGGAGTACCATGCTGGATCTAAAAATCATTGCTAAAACTGGGCTGATGTTACTCGGTTCAAAAGATGCTTATTAATAATGTGGAAATTAGGTGAATGCCGATGCGTGAATACGGAGACGTTCCTAAGCTTTCCATTATCATCTGTACCTACAACAGAGCACCTTTATTGATCAAGACGCTTCAGTCACTTTTAAAGTTGGATTACTTAGAGCAGGCGGAGATCATTGTTGTGGATAACTGTTCCAAGGATGATACTGAAGCGTGCGTCAAAAAGTTCATAAGAACACATGGAGCTGATGTGGATATCCGCTACATGATGGAACCTATACAGGGGCTGTCAGCGGCTAGGAATACAGGGATTCTGGCTTCCAAATCCCAGCTGATCGCCTTCCTAGATGATGATGCGATACCTTGCCGGAGTTGGATTACAACGATTGTCAGTACTTTTGAGAGTAAACCGGAGGTTATGGCTATGGGAGGCAAAATCTCTCCTATCTTCGAAAGTAAACGTCCGGATTGGTTGATTAAGCCCTTCGAACTTCCATACACCATTGTTGATTTAGGCAGCCGGATTAAGGAATATCCCAAGCAGCTTCACCCTTGTGGAGCCAATATGGCAATGCGGAAGCTTGTATTCGACATCAGTCTTTTTCCTTTAGACCTAGGAAGGAAGGGAGATTCTCTCCTCTCTGGGGAAGAGACTTGGTTATTCGGACAGATTCAAAAAGAAGGGCATTCCATTCTTTATCATCCGGAAATGGCCGTTGATCATTTTGTTCCAGCGGCTCGTTTGACGGAAGATTGGATCATGAGGCGGTACTATAGCCAAGGAATCTCAAATGCTATGAAAAGCGAAGGAATAAAAGGCAAGCTGCTTCTAATGGGAAAAACAGCCGCTAAGCTCGTGTATATCCTGGCTGATTCTATTCTTTCACGAAGCAAAGGGAGAAGACTTTTGAACAAATGCAGGCTGGAGAGTATTCGTGGAACGCTTCATATGATTCTCAATCGGGAGAGGCATTCCGCAGCGGGGTGAGGGATTAACATGACTAATTTTGAGTGGGGCTCCAAATTAAATGTTTTGCCATACGGGATGCTCTATCTCATGTCGGCCCTGTTCTTTGGAACGGCGGTCATCTACCAGCCGATGATTGCGATAGCTGCCGTGCTTCTGATTATTTTGCTGGGAATCTCGATTTCACGGCCGGAGTGGATCAGTTATTTCGTTTTAATAACGACGGCAATATCGATTAACTTTTTATATGATGGCAGCATGTTCGGAATGGAAATACTGTCACTTTATAAATTGGTTATCGTGATGCTGCTTGTTCCTTGTATTCTGGTCAATGGTTTGCGGTTTCGTCTGAGTCACCCCTTGTGGGCAATGGTGGCGCTTCTAGTGATTACCTTTGGATCTTCGATTTGGCTGCCAGAAATGACCTCATCCATTGCAGTTAAAGCTTTTATCGGTCTATCTATTCCATTCGTATTTTTATTAATTAACTGGAAAAAGAATGTAGCCGAGCTGCAAATCAAAATTATCTGTATGCTTCCCCTTGTTAGCGTAGTGGTTGGTTTGTTGCTGCAGCTTGCGCATGTTCATAATTTTCTCAACATCGAGTATACAGGCGCTGTACGGATTCAGGGGGCTAATATTCCTGCGCATCTAGCGATGCTGGCCTTTATGGGAGTAGCGATTCCATTTATAGAGGTGAAGCGGAATCCGCAGCAAGCACGCTTTTTCTATATCATGTTAGTTCTAAATTTCTTTATCTTGATTGGAACAGGAACAAGAGGGCCTATATTGGCACTTGGACTTACCGTTCTCTATTACTTCTATGATATTCTTCGTCAATATTTGAAGGGCAGAACCTATCTGCTAATTCCGTTGTTGGGTGCATTTTTCCTGATTATGGTCGCTGTCTTCTGGCAGCTCGATAATTTTGAGAAACGTTCCTTTGAGAGACAGACAGATACGGCTGTTGATTTATCAGGAAGGTCGGAGGCATGGGAGTATTTCTTAAATAAGGCTGCGGATTCTCCTTGGTCTGGCAGAGGGCTTGGAGCAGTTACGGTAGCAAATGATGGAACGTTGTACAAGGGTTTTGTAGTTCCGCACAACGAGTATATCCGCTTTTACTTCGATGGGGGATATATTGGCGCTATTCTGTTGATGTTCTCTTTATTGGCTGTATTTATTCTGGTGTACAGAGCATTGGCTCCGCCGATCAAACCTTATTATCTGTTATTTATTGCAGCGTTTTTAATCTACTCATTCTCCGATAACACGCTGTCGACGGTCCAATTTATTATTCCGTTCTGTTGGTACCTGAACTGCCTGTATCGATCTTCACAGCCAACCGATTCCCCACAAAAAGAAGTGATACGATGAATCAAGTGAATATGTTCGATGTCAATTTTGATAATTATGATTTTATGGATCTGCTTGATTACATTGATAAAACCATTCAGGAGAGGAATCAGTCTTATATCCTCACTTGCAATGTAGACCATGTGATCAAGCTTCGTAAGGATAAAGAATTTCAAACGGTGTATTCGAAGGCAGGCGCAGTTGTTGCTGACGGAATGCCACTGATCTGGGCATCCAAAATGCTAGGCAAGCCGCTTAAGCAAAAGGTATCCGGAGCGGATCTATTTAATCGATTGGGCAACGCCTTTGAGCAAAGGAAGTACCGGCTGTTCTTCTTAGGCTCAGCTGAAGGCGTAGCGGAACGGGCAGCGATGAATTTGAAAACAGCGCATCCCGGAATAAATGTAGTTGGCTGTTATTCTCCATCCTATGGATTCGAGCACAATGAGGAGGAGAATGAACGCATTATAGAGATGCTGACTGAGTGCCAGCCAGATATCGTGTTTGTTGGTGTAGGAGCGCCTAAGCAGGAAAAGTGGATTTATCGCCACTATACCTCTTATCAAGCTCCGATATCGATCGGAGTGGGAGCGACCTTTGATTTTCTATCAGGCTCAGTGAAACGAGCGCCTAGCTTCATGCAAAAAACAGGGTTCGAATGGTTCTGGCGGCTTAGCCAAGAGCCGGGTCGACTCTGGAAAAGATATCTTGTAGATGATGCACAATTTCTACTTTTATTACTTAAGGAACTGCGTAAGCGGGATAAGGTGAAGGAAGGAGGCTTGGAATGAGTGTATTTACGCCCCCATCTGTTAGGTTTATCAAGGCAGCTGGTATAACAGGGGGAACTGTTGCTGTAGGTGTCTCTCTTCCGCTGATCATCGGATTCTCCAGTGCGCTGCTGAGTTCATCGAACAGTCTGCAGGGAGCCATTCTCTCAGCCATCCTATTCCCAGCCTTCTTGTTAGCCATACTTAGACCCAAAATGCTGGTTGCGTATACCTTGCTAATCTGGGCAGTTGCTCCAGAGCTACGCCGCATTGCTGACTGGTCAGAAGGAGTGTATCACTCTGTATCCTTGCTAAGTTTAGCCCCCTTGTTAACCGGTGTAACCTTGATTATTCCGCTGCTGAAGGAGATTCACAATATTCAAAAAGCCTCCACGCGGATCATGTTACTGTTCGCAGTTGCGCTGGGTTATGGAGCTTTAATCGGCTTGGCCAAGAATGGTATGGGCTCAGTTTATGACTTAGCGAATTATATTGTGCCACTGCTGCTATTGCCGTACTTTGCCGTCACAAAGTTCAAGCCGAGGGATATCGATCGATTGCTTAAGGCTTTTTCCAATATTGCCGTCCTAGTTGCCATTTACGGGATTGTTCAG
Organism: Paenibacillus sp. RS8; assembly: GCF_041956825.1. Taxonomy (NCBI): domain Bacteria; kingdom Bacillati; phylum Bacillota; class Bacilli; order Caryophanales; family Paenibacillaceae; genus Paenibacillus; species Paenibacillus sp. RS8. The sequence goes on from NZ_CP168131.1 coordinate 2,655,430, forward strand.
TATTTGACTGTGCCACCTTGGGATGTGTTCTGGATGAAACATGCGGACATGATGTCCATCGGAAATCCATATCCATTGGAAATTCGAGTGTTCTCCACACTCAACTCACCGGGTCCGGCTGCAACATTCTTAGCATTTGCTTTAGTTCCAATGATACTGGAGAAAAAATGGCGGGGAACATTGCGCTGGATTGGTGTTCTGCTGGTTGTAATCTGCCTTCTGACTACCTTAGTACGCGCGGCATGGCTGATACTTCTGGTGATGTTGCTCATGTACATTGGAACCTCTCCTTCTAAGGGAAAATGGAAAACCTTGATCCAATTAGCTTTTGTGGCTGCTGCGTTGTTCTGGGTAGTACCGAAATTGCCTGGTGCCGAAGGACTGGTGGCCCGGGTAGAGACACTTTCTTCTGTTCAGGAAGATCACTCTTATAATGAACGACTAAGTTTATGGCAAAACATGCTGCCGATGGTCGCCGCCAATCCAGTAGGTCAGGGAATTGGTAGTGTAGGTCAAGGGACTAAGCTTGGTAACGACGGTGAGCTTGGAGAGTATGGAATTATGGATAACGGAGTTATCGCCTTACTGCTAACCTTTGGTGTTCTGGGTGCTATTTTCTTCTTCGGAGCTTTAGGCGCAGTTGTCAAACAGATATTCGCTAGAGTAATCAGAAGGGACCAATTGCAGCCATACGCCCGACTTGCGTTAGCTACTTGGACCGGTGCGATAGTCAGTCTGGTGTCAGATAATGGGTTTCCCGGACTCAAGGGATACTTAATCTGGATGCTAATCGGTCTTGGCCTCAGCGCAAGGGAGATTACTCAGAGTAGAAGGAAGGGAACACCGTATGCAGCAGTTGAATGCAAAGTCTCTCCCCACTAGAACAATCTGGTCATCCTTTAGAATGTTCACAAAGAGTAAGGACAACAGCTCGGCAGCCGTAAAAACTATGTTTGTCAGTGTCATGATCCTACTGATTAACATGTTAACGGGTGTACTGACCGCCCGTTATCTTGGGCCGACAGGGCGTGGGGAACAGACGGCAATGATTAACTGGTCACAGTTTCTGGCGTTTAGCATGAGCTTTGGGATTCCGTCAGCTCTGATCTATAACGCTAAGAAAAACCCGGATGATGCCGGAGTGCTTTATCGTATGGCATTGCTGCTTGGTATCATTTTTGGGGTCATAGCGATGATTATTGGTATCGTGGTCTTGCCTTACTGGCTGAAATCCTTCAGTCCGGAGGTCGTGACCTTTGCTCAGTGGTCTATGATTCTGTGTCCGATTATAGTGATCTCTCAAATTAACAATGCAGCTTTTCAATTCAGAGGAGAATACAAGAGGTTTAATTGGATTCGCTATCTAGTCCCATTGCTTACACTGATAATGATTGGGATATTGATCGCGCTGGATCAGATGAATCCTTTTACAACTGCAGTTGCCTATCTCCTTCCGGGAGCGCCACTGTTTATCGGAATGACGATTTCCTTGCTTCGCACCTATAAGGTGAAGATGAGAGGGGCCTTTCAGAATTTAAAAAGATTATTCACTTACGGGCTGGGTTCTTACGGCAATGACTTGCTTGGTAATTTCTCTACCTATATCGATCAGATCGTAATTGCCGGTTTGTTACGACCTGCTGATCTGGGGCTGTATGTAGTGGCTGTGAGTCTATCGCGAATGGTTAATTTTTTCTCAAGCTCGATTACGGTCGTGTTGTTTCCTAAGGCTTCTGAGCTGTCAAAAGAACAGGCAGTTGAGTTAACATTCAAAGCCTTCCGAATAAGTACGACCTTCACCATGTTTGGCGGAGTAGTCCTGATGCTCTTAGCCCCTTTAGTGATTCCGCTGATGTACGGCAAAGACTTCAATGCAGCATTAACCGTGTTTCGCTTGTTGCTCCTTGAAGTGACCATTAGCGGAGGGACGATCATTCTGGCGCAGGCCTTTATGGCGCTAGGCAAGCCGAAAATTGTTTCGATGCTTCAAGGTTTCGGCTTACTCTTGGTTATCCCAATGTTGTTCCTGCTCATCCCTAAATTTGGCTTACTCGGAGCAGGGATAGCGATGTTGTCATCATCAATCCTGCGATTCTTCTTCATTGTTCTCAATATAAAGTACACCTTAAAAGTTAAACTTCCACGGTTACTCATTACCCGGGAGGACATCCAGTGGATGAAGACGACGATGAATTCTTACATTCGCAAGAAACCGATGGATATGAATGGATAATGCGAAAGACAAAGGAGGAAACCTTCATGGATTCAGTAAAAAGCGTGGTAGGCGGCCAAGGCGATTATCCAATATCGGCTGTCATTATCGCTCAGGATGACGAAGTTCGAATATCTAAAGCCATACAATCCTGCAGGTTATTCGCCGACGAAGTGGTTGTGATTGACGGAGGCAGCAAGGACGGGACAGTACAGCTTTCCGAAAGCTTAAATTGTCGAGTATATGTCAACCCATGGCCCGGATATGCGAAACAGAGGGAGTTCGGAGTAGAACGCGCGGTTCATGATTGGGTCTTCCTTATTGATACTGACGAAGTGGTGAGCGACGAGTTGGCCGCAAGTATTCTTGAACTGAAACCGGGGCTTATCGATCAATCGGTTGCCTATTCTATCTATCGGATCGGCGACTTTATGGGCAGATGGCTGGATCGTGGCGAATATCTAGTGCGCCTTTACAACCGTAAAGCTTATGGCATTCGAAACAGCTTGGTGCACGAAATGCCCGAGGTTTCTGAAGAGCGAACTATACGTTTGACAGGAACGCTCTGGCATTATGGGTACCGCAGTATTAACGATCATGTGGCACGCTTCAATAAGTACACTGACTTGGAAGCTGAAAGTGCGTATGCCAAGGGCAAACGATTTCGGGTCAGTCATCTGCTGGTAAGACCGCCAGCCCGGTTCCTGCAAAAGTATTTCTTACACGGGTTGTTCAAGAAGGGAATGTCAGGTTTCGGTGTATCCGTATTCTGGGTCATGTATGAATTCATGGTCGGCTTCAAGCTTTACGAATTAATTAGATCGGGAAAGCTGACTCAGCACAATGCGAAGAAGAGTCAGATTGAGAAGGAGAATAAAGGAGAGAGAAGCTATGCCGTACAGTGACGGATTGAACATTATGACGACTGGTCTTAGCTGGCCGTCGCTACAGCCGGGTGGGCTTAACACGTATTTCAAATCCGTTTGCGAGCAACTCTCCTCACGTAATCGGGTGCATGCGTTGATTTGCAGTCAAGAAACGCCTGCTACACCCGAGGAATTGATTATTCACAATGCCGGAGATCCAAAGGATGGGATCTGGAAACGTAAGGATGCTTTCCAGCGTAAAGCGGCTGATCTGATGGGAGAGGGCAGTGGCCGTATAGATATTTTATACACTCACTTCGCTCCTTACGGTATTGGTCCAGCGCTGGAAGCAAAAAAACGTGGGATTCCTGTAGTGATGACTTTTCATGGTCCATGGAATGAAGAAATGAAAATTGAAGGCCAAGGCATTAAGCACCGGGTCAAGACAACTATCGCCAAATCCATTGAACATAGAGCTTATAAGCTAGCGGATAAGTTCATCGTGCTTAGTGAGACGTTCCGCGATATTCTCCATAAGCTGCACGGAGTGCCTCTACACAAAATTATAGTGATACCAGGAGCAGCTAATGTGGAACGTTTTATTCCCGCTACGAATCGATTGGCGATTCGCCGAAGCTTAAATTTACCTGAGGGAGCAACAACCGTGCTGACTGTCCGGCGGTTGGTCAATCGGATGGGACTACTCCAGCTGCTTGAAGCTTGGAAGCAAGTTGCGGAGCGTTTCCCGAATGCGATGCTGCTGATTGGTGGCAAAGGGCCGCTGCGGGGGGAACTTGAAGAAAAGATCGCAGACTATGGCTTAAGCAACAAGGTAAGACTGCTAGGCTACATTCCCGATCATGAACTAGCCTCTTATTATCAGGCAGCGGACATGTTCGTGGTTCCCTCACAGGCATTGGAGGGCTTTGGTTTGATTACCGTTGAAGCCTTATCTTCAGGATTGCCAGTGATGGCTACACCGATTGGCGGCAATAAGGAAATCCTGCAAGGCTTCCGGCCGGAATTGCTATTTAAGAGTCCAAGTAGTGACCACATGGCCGAAGGCATGATCCATATGCTTAGCAATCGAAAGCTGCTTCCGAGCCGGGATGAATGTAGAGAACATGTACTGGAGAGATATACCTGGGAGCATGTTACGGATCAAGTAGAATCCGTGTTCCTACAAGCCTTAGGAGAGGAGGTGACCACGTAATGCTTAGAGTGGCCTATATAGATCACACTGCTAAATGGAGTGGTGGAGAAGTTGCCCTATTTAACATCCTTACCCATATTGGAGAACAGATTGATCCACTTGTAATCCTGGCCGAGGATGGTGCGCTGGCTGAACGGCTACGTGAAAAGGGAATGGATGTCCGTATTATTCCGCTAGATGAGAGCATCAGAAGTCGTGGTAGAAATGCAGTCAACTTGGGAGCACCTGCTGCAGCCTTCAAGCTGTTGGCTTACGGTCGTAAGCTTGCTCCGCTCTTAAAAGCGGAGAAGGTAGATTGCGTGCACACCAATTCTCTGAAATCTGCATTATACGGAGCCATCGCTGCTAAAATAGCGGGCGTTCCATTGATTTGGCACATCCGGGACCATATTGGAGCTCCTTATTTAAAGCCTGTTGTTGCTAAAGGAATTCGTTTACTGTCGCGCCTGCTCCCAAATGGAGTCATCGCGAATTCACATTCTACGCTGAATGCTTTGGAGCTGCCGCGTTCGAAGAAAACGCTGGTCGTATACTCCGCATTCGCTAAAGCGATTGGTAATGGGATCGGCATGCGGGATCAGAAGGAATTTAACGTATTGCTAGTTGGTCGATTGGCGCATTGGAAGGGCCAGCATATTGTGCTGGAAGCCGCAAAAAGCTTTAAGAACGAACCTCGCGTGAAGTTCTGGCTGGCCGGAGACGCTCTCTTTGGAGAAGAGGCTTATAAGCAGGAGTTGCTTCAAAAGATAAAAAACGACGAGCTTACTAATGTAAGCATGCTAGGGCATGTGGATGATATTCAAGGCCTTATGAATACCGCTGATTTACTGATTCATACTTCGGTAACTCCTGAGCCTTTTGGCCAAGTGATCGTTGAAGGAATGGCAGCAGGATTACCGGTTGTTGCCTCCAATGAAGGCGGGCCGGTAGAAATTGTAGTTCCAGGTGAGACAGGATTACTGATAGAGCCTGGAGACGCGGCGATACTGGCAGACTCCATTAAATGGATGCTGGATCACCCAGAAGAAAGACGGCGGATGGCGGACAATGGGATGAAACGAGTGAAAGAGCAGTTTGTTATCGAGAATACGGTCAAGGACATCGTTGACTACTATAAAGGTTTGTTGGCGAGCACCTGACAGATGAGATGACACGGTAATTCTGAAGATGATGCTCCATAAAACTTTGAGGATGATTCACATGAAAATTGCGATAGCGCACGATTACTTAATCCAAATGGGCGGCGCGGAAAGAGTGGTGGAAGTCTTTCATCACATGTATCCCGAGGCTCCAATCTACACAACGGTTTTTAACGGAAGCCGCCTTACTGACAATCTCAAAGATGCGGATATACGTGCCTCCTGGCTGCAAAAGATACCGGGGGTAAAGACCAATTTTAAAGGGGTGCTGCCACTTTACCCAATGGCCATCCGTGATTTGGACTTTCGCGGTTTCGATATCGTCCTGAGTTCGAGCAGTGCTTTTATGAAAAGTATTCAAGTTCCTAAACATACGTTTCATCTTTGTTACTGCCATACGCCTATGCGCTTTGCATGGGATTATGATACCTACATGGAACGTCAGTCGAATTCCGGGTTGTTCAAGAAAATGCTTAAGGTATACATGCAGCAGCTCAAATCGTGGGACCAGCGGACTTCTAAAAATGTGAATCAGTTCGTAGCCAATTCTTCAGTAGTGAAGACGAGGATTCAGAACTATTATCACCGGGATGCAGATGTCATATTTCCACCGATTAATACAGCTCGTTTCACAAGCTCTTCTAGTATTGGTGACTATTATTTAATTGTATCTCGACTTGTTTCTTACAAACGGATTGATTTAGCTGTAGAGGCTTTTAACCGTAACGGTCTTAAGCTGTACATCGTAGGGGATGGACCAGATCGTAAACGTCTCGAAGGCATGGCTAAGGACAATGTATCGTTTCTAGGCCGGCTAGAAGATGAGCAAGTAACCGGAATGATGGCACAGTGTAGAGCATTTATTTTTCCGGGAGAAGAGGACTTTGGAATCACACCGCTGGAAGCGAACGCTGCGGGAAGACCGGTCATTGCTTATCAAGCAGGTGGTGCACTAGATACTATTATTCCTTATGTAAATGGTGTGTTCTTTCAGCATCAAGAAGTGGAGGATCTACTAAAGGCTATTTACGAGGTAGAGTCCTACGCTTGGGATATCGATCAAATTATGGAGCATGCACGTAAATTTGATGAGCAGGCGTTTATGGTTAAGTTCAAGCAGTATGTTGAGCAGGCCTACGTCAATTTTCTAAAAGGAGGATGATTGTATGAAGCTGACAGTAATCGGTACTGGGTATGTGGGTCTTGTATCTGGCGTATGTTTTGCACTGGGCGGACATCATGTCATCTGTGTGGATAAGGACGAGGAAAAGATTAAGAAGCTGAAACGGATGGAATCACCCATCTATGAGCCGGGAATTGAGGAACTGATTGAACTGAATCTTCGTGAGGAACGATTATCCTTTTCTGCGGATCTGCAGGATTCGGTACGTCGTTCAGATATTATCATCCTTGCAGTAGGTACGCCATCGTTGCCTAATGGTGAAGCAGACTTAACCTACATTGAGAATGCAGCTGTTGAAATCGCTAAAGCGATGGAAGGGCACAAAATTATAATGACAAAATCTACAGTTCCCGTAGGAACAAATGAGAAAATCTCCAACATACTTTCTAAATCTACCCATCATTCTTTTGATATCGTGTCTGCTCCTGAGTTTTTACGTGAAGGGTCAGCGATTCGCGATACCCTCCATCCCGATAGAATTGTCATTGGTCTCGATAATCCAGAGCTGGAACCAACTATGCGCGAGCTTCATAAGGGTTTCACAGTAAATGTATTTGTAACAGATATACGCAGTGCTGAAATGATCAAATATGCTTCGAATGCATTTTTGGCCACGAAGATTTCCTTTATTAACGAGATCGCCAATATTTGCGAAAAAGTGGGAGCTGATGTAACCGAAGTAGCACAAGGAATGGGTATGGACCAAAGAATCGGGTCATCCTTCCTGCAGGCTGGCATCGGTTATGGAGGCTCCTGTTTCCCGAAAGACACTAATGCGCTCATTCAAATTGCGGGCAACGTCGATTACGAATTCAAATTATTGAAATCTGTAGTCGAAGTGAACAAAGGACAACGGTTTATGATCATCTCCAAGCTGCATGAATCACTTGGCAGTCTGCGCAGTTCGACGATTGGGATCTGGGGGCTTGCTTTCAAGCCTAACACTGATGATGTCCGCGAAGCTCCCGCCAGAGAGATTGTTGAGGCGCTGGTGGCTGAAGGGGCTACGGTTAAACTGTATGATCCAATCGCAGCTACAAATTTCAGGCAGCAATATGATCATCCGCAGCTTCGTTGGTGCAATCTGCCAGAGGAAGCGGCTGAGGGCAGCGATGCCGTATGCCTGCTTACCGATTGGAGCCTACTCAAGGACATTGATCTGCATCAGCTGGCGAAAAGCATGCGTAATGGGGTGCTGATCGATGGACGCAATGTGTATTCCAAGGAGCAAATCGAGGGTACCGGCCTCGTTTATCATTCTGTTGGCCGCCCGCAGATGGGTGGATTGAGCGGTTATTCTGCTAGTGTGGCTGGAGCGGTTTAATCTGAGTTATATTGATTGAACTTGTGATTTTTCTATTTAAGGATGAGGCGTGACTCCAGAGAATGTTTGGACTTCCAGCCGCTGTTGTCTGCAGATTTCCTGATTTTAACCGCTAATAGCGGTTAAAATCCGCAGACAAAGGCGGACGCTATCGCTCCTCCAGTTCCAAAATTATCCCCCGCCACTCCGTTCCCTTATCTTAAGTTTCTAAGCAATTTATAAAGTTAGGTACTCTGATTATATACCGCAGTAGCAGTAGCATTTGTAGTTGTCATTGTCTCTGTCTCTGTCTTTGTCCCGTGGTGGCAACTAGTCTTGCTCTTGCCGTTGTTCTTGCAGTTGCTGCTGCTGCCTCCCCCGGAGCAGGAGCAAATCTTTAGAAAAACGTGCTCGTTTCCGGCTGGCACAGCCCGGTGCAGCACGGATTGGAATGGGTTAGGTAAAGAACGGAAAGGGAATTTGGAACTGTAGAAGCGTTAGCGTTCGCCTTTATCCTCGGATTTCTACCGCGAGAAGCGGTTCAATCAGGAAATCTGAGGATAACAGCGATCGGAAGTCCAAAATCCCTTGGAGTGGTTCATACCTAACAAATTTTTTTAATGCATCCGCTCGAAATAAGGCTAAGCGGAAGCTGACGTTTTGATAACAATTCAAATATGCTCGATTTCCATAATTCAGGGAGGGTTCATCTATGAAAATGGTACTTCTATCAGGCGGTTCAGGTAAACGGTTATGGCCGTTGTCCAACGACTCACGTTCAAAGCAATTTCTAAAGGTACTTGAAAGCCCTCAAGGTGAACCAGAATCCATGGTACAACGTGTATGGAGACAGCTGGAGGAAGCGGGGATGGCAGAATCATCTTATCTGGCCACCGGCCGCGGCCAAGTAGAAATGATACAAAGCCAACTGGGAAGTCATGTGCCGATTATCGTTGAACCGGAGCGTCGGGATACTTTTCCGGCTATCGCCTTAACAGCTACCTATCTTTATTCGGTTGCAGGTGTTTCTCCAGCGGAGACGGTAGCGATTTTGCCTGTTGACCCTTATGTAGAAGCATCCTTTTTCGATACCATAGCTATGCTTGAAGGGACTATGCTAGAAAGTGGAGCAAATCTGGCTCTAATGGGTGTTATTCCTGAACACGCCTCAGAGAAATACGGATATATCATTCCTACCACCGAAGAGGCGGGGGAGAACGGTTTTATGAAGGTGAGTCACTTTCAAGAGAAGCCAGACCGCATACAAGCAGAACAGCTTATCGAGCAAAATGCATTGTGGAATTGCGGAGTATTTGCCTTCCGTCTAGGGTACTTGTTAGATATTTTGCAGCGTAAAGGGTTGCCTTTAGGATATGAAGAATTGCAGAAGCAATATAAGCTATTGTCTTCCATCAGCTTTGATTATGAAGTGGTGGAGAAAGAAGAACATATTGTGGTACAGCCGTATGATGGATTCTGGAAGGATCTTGGAACGTGGAATACGCTAACAGAGGAAATGAGCAGCAAGCATGTAGGCAAGGGTTTTGTGACGGCGGATTCTGAGGGGACTTGCTTGATTAATGAGCTGGATATTCCAATTACGGTAATTGGTGCGAAGGATCTGATCATCGCGGCTAGCCCGGATGGGATTCTAGTTACCCATAAAGCCGAGAGTCCACGGATTAAAGAAGTGCTGAAGACCTTTGAACAGAGACCGATGTACGAGGAACGCCGCTGGGGCCATTACAAAGTTATTGATTATGTGAAATATGACGAGGGCAATGAAGTGCTGACTAAACGGATTTTTATATCCGAGGGGAATAATATCAGCTATCAGTTACATCGCAAACGTAGTGAAATTTGGACAATCGTCAGCGGCGAAGCAAGTATTGTGCTGAATGAGAAAAAACATAATGTGAAGGCTGGGGACGTGGTACGTATACCGGAAGGAACGAAGCACGCAATCCTTGCTTTGACGGATGTTGAGTTTATAGAGGTACAGACGGGTTCTGAATTAGTAGAAGAAGATAATATTCGTATTACTTTAGACTGGAATGATATAGAACTACAACAATTCATTTCATAGGTCTAACCTATCTATTTAACCAATTCGGAATTTCTTAAAACAGGTAAATTGACTCAATTATCAAAAAAAGTCATAAAAACACTAAATATATCATTAATTGTCGTCGATACTTACGGTAAGAGAGATTATTTCTCTTAAATTGAAAAGGCAAACCTATCGAAAGGTAGGGACGCAAAGCTATAGGGCCTTCGAAAGAGTGGCAGCCTGGCTACCGAAAGGGAGATTATTTTGAAAGCTTACCGTACGTATCGATTGTTTGGTGCATTTCTGTCACTCGTCCTGTTTCTGACTGCACTTCCGCTTACTGTTGGAATTTCGCCGTCTGTTGTCATAGCTGCTTCAAATTCTGGAACGCCAGTTACCCCGGGAGCCTCACCTGAAGCCGTAAAGCTGCTTAACTATTTTTACTCAATCTCAGGAAAAGGAATCCTTGCTGGCCAGCATGACTATTTAGAAAGTCCAGATGAAATTAACAATATGCTTAAGGGAACCAGCGGACAGTATGCAGCTCTTCACGGTTATGAAATGGGTGCGATCAGTGGCCAGTCTGAAGGAACGATGTCCTGGCAGCGTCAAAATGTGGTAAACAGCGCCATCAACTGGAATAAAGCGGGCGGGATCGTAGCTATGACTTTTCATGCTAACCTGCCGGGCACCTCTTATGACTGGGATAATGTTAAAAAAACGCTTAGCCAAAGTGAATTCGATAGTTACGTTACACCGGGTACCAAGCAATATAACAGTCTGATTGCTGAACTTGACAAGGTGGCAGTATCTCTAAAAAGCTTGCGAGATGCGAACGTCCCGGTACTTTGGAGACCCTATCATGAAATGAACGGGAACTGGTTCTGGTGGGGGAAGAAAAATAACTTTTCTAAACTTTGGAATATTATGTATGACCGTTTTGTTAACGTTCATAAATTAAATAATTTGTTATGGGTATGGAGTCCGAATGCTCCCAATGTTTGGTCAGATCCGTATGCGTTAACTTATCCAGGAGCTGATAAAGTAGATATCCTGGCAGCAGACATATACGAAAATGATTACCAGCAAAAATACTATGATAGCTTGTTGAGTCTAGCCACGGGCAAACCGATTGCGATCGGGGAAAATGGTGAAATGCCTAATCTGGAGAAGCTTCAACAATCACAAAGTAAATGGACTTATATGATGAGCTGGGGAAAAATGCTTTATGAGAATAACAGTGCAGATACAATCAAAACTTTTATGAATAGCAGCTATACCCTGACTAGAGATAAATTAAATAATAGCTTGGTACCCACACCTAGCGCCGCACCGGCACCTCCCGAAGAAGAGGGAGAGGCAGCAATTCCTCTCGCGAAGGGGCTTGCAGGAGAGTATTACAACAACATGCAGCTATCGGGAGCAGCAGCTCTTATTAGAACCGATGCAATAATCGATTTCAATTGGCGGCAAGGATCGCCGGATGCCGCCCTTGGGATTGATCGTTTCTCCATACGTTGGAGCGGTAAAGTTAAGCCCTTATATGATGAACAATATACATTTTACACTACATCAGATGATGGCATCCGTGTCTGGGTGAATGGGGAATCTGTGATTGATAGTTGGACGAAGCAAAGTGGCACTGAGCGTAAGGGCAATATTACGCTGAAGGCTGGTCAGCTATATGATATCAAGGTGGAGTATTACGAAAATGAAGGCGATGCGAGAGTCCGCTTGATGTGGGAAAGTGCTAGTCAAGTTAAAGAGACAGTTCCAGCAAGTGCGCTTTTTCTTCCGGATGTCTCCTGATTGATGAAAATTAAAGGTCGATCCTTAGTAGCTCTGCGTTATTGCAGAGCTACTAAGCTATAGTCCTCATTAGGTCAGAAGACGATTGTCCGATAACAGGTATGTTATTTATTACCTGTGGAGGCAGTACAGCTACCGAAAGGAGGATTTATTTGCGTAAATATTATAAGCAAAACAGATTGTTGTTTACTATATTACCGGTGTTTATTATTTTTTCCTTGCTGCCTTGGGGAGAGGTTAAGAGTCTTCCGAAGGCTATGAGTGTTTCTTCCTCTCTTCCCCCGGCTATACCAAGCAATCCATCAGCTTCTGAAGAAGCCAAGCAACTGTTGAGTAATTTGGTGAATCTACGTGGCAAAGGTATCCTGTCTGGTCAGCATGATTATCTAGAAAGTCCAGATGAACTGGTTCATAAGCTGAAGAATACTTCGGGACAAAATGCCGTTCTACATGGTTATGAATTAGGGGCGATTAATAATCAATCCAAAAGGACAATCGCCGAACAGCGGCAAGCAGTAATTGACAGTGCAATGGAGTGGAATCAGACGGGTGGCATTGTAGCCATGACATTCCATCAGAGTTTGCCAGGAACTTCTCCAGAATGGTCCAATGTAAACAGAAGTCTCAGTCAAGAGAAGTTTAATGCTTATGTTACGCCTGGGACGGCTCAGTATAAGAGTCTAATCTCTGATCTAGATGAGATCGCTGGATATTTAGAACAGCTGCGTGATGCTGGGGTTCCAGTCTTATGGCGACCTTACCATGAAATGAATGGCGGTTGGTTTTGGTGGGGGAAAAAGGACAATTTTTCAGCGCTTTGGAATATTGTCTATGATCGTTTTGTAAACACACACAAACTGAATAATCTACTGTGGGTGTGGAATCCAAACGCGCCGAATGAATGGGCAGATTCTTATGCCGCCTATTATCCCAGTGCAGATAAAGTCGATGTTCTGGCTGCGGATATCTACAATAATGATTATAAGCAGTCCTACTATGAGGACCTGCTCACACTTGCTGAAGATAAACCTATCGGAATCGGGGAAAGTGGGCAGCTGCCGAACCCGGATGTATTAACCAACAAACAAAATAAATGGGTTTATATGATGACCTGGGGCAAATTGCTGACAGAAAATAATACGCCACAGTCCATCAAAAGCTTCATGAATAACTCGTTTATAGTATCGAGAGAGGATTATGTTCTCACAACAGAAGTCCCTTCGATAGCACCGGTAACCCCAACGGGTTTAACTGGAGAATACTATAACAATACTGATTTAGAGGGAGAACCGGTGCTTATCCGCAATGACCGTAAGATTGATTTTAATTGGCATGGTGGGTCACCTGCATCAGAGATAAATGAAGATCACTTTTCTGTACGCTGGAAAGGGAAACTCAAACCCAAATTCAGTGAAAAATATATGATTTCGGCATCCTCTGATGATGGAGTCCGTGTCTGGATTGACGGAAAGCTGATTATCGACAATTGGAAAAATCAAAGTTCAACCCTTCATAAAGGTAGTATCCCGCTCACAGCAGGAACGCTTTATGATATCCAAATTGAATATTATGAGAATGAAGGGGATGCCAATCTTCGCTTGCTATGGGAGAGTTCCAGCCAGAAGCAGCAGGTGATTCCACAAGGGGCATTGTACCTTCCTTAATCTAATGAAATGATAGGGCAAGACATTCCGAAAGAAAGAGAGGACCTATGGATGGGAATAACGAGGAGAATATCTAATAGAAAAAATAAGATATCAGCAAACAAACCATTACTGTTATTACTAAAATTCGCCGCATTAACCGTCTTGTTTCTGTTGTCTGTCTCAGTTTTCGGAACGAATAGAACGAATGATTATAAGGTAGGTGCCAATATACCGAGACTGTCTACAGGAAGTGATCTTGCAGCAGAAATACCGGATGGTACTGTGATCTGGAATCTGGGACAACATGATGGCTCAGCAGCTGAATTTGCTGCGAGTGGCACTTCCGGCAGCAAGAAGGAATTTAATGTTACTTCTTCAGTGCTCAAATCATCGGCTTTTCAGAGCTTGCCTGCAGGCTTGAATGGAAAGACCCAGCCGGAATTAACGATCACATATCAGCTAAATAAGATCCCGGAGAACGGGGTCTTATTTAGCGTAGGTATTCTAGACGCTTATAAATCTGTGCCGCAAATGAGTGTGTTTTCCAATCATCAATTGTCGGGGATCATTCAAATTGCGGGCGTTGCTGGCACAGAAAGTAAATATAGCTTTCAAAAGACCTATGAATTATATATCCCCAAGGAGCAATTAAAGATAGGATCAAACGAATTGAAGCTGCAAACGGTTCGCTGTTTATATTGCAGTGACAAAGAAGACGAATATTCCTGGTGGACATGGGATAATCTCCGTTTAGAGTCTCTTAACGCTCCAATTTCCGAGCCTATTCATGGCAGCTACACACTGACCGGAACAGTAGTGAATAATAAGCAGTTTTATTTTGATGAAGGTGCAGTTACGCACTTGCCTTATGTTATCAAATGGCTAGGTATGGCTTATAGCGGTAATGTGATGCGTACCAGCTGTGCTAGTGATGTCGGGAGATCCTGCTCGAATATGATGGAATATTACAAGGTATTGCAGGATTACAACATGCAGGCGGTTGCTCTGTATTTGCATACTGGTGATATTAAGCTTAAGACAGATGGATCGTTGCCTGCTGATGCGGAGAAAAAGCTGACAGATTATTTTGAACAATATAGCCCCTATTTTCAATACTATGAGGTAGATAATGAGCCAGGGCTATTCAATCGTTCTAAGGCAGTAAATTTGGCGATTGCGGACTGGCTAAATAAAAAGGGCAAGCAAATCGCGCCCCATTTACAAACTGTTGCTCCAGGATGGGCGTATTGGCCGGGCTACAGTGAGGACTCCTGCGGTAATCAGAAGGGAACTGAGAAGGCATGTGGAGATCCGGATGGATGGGAACGTGATCCAGAGCAGCGTATGGAGCTGGAGAAGGTTACGGATTTGACCAATGGACACTCGTACGGCGACTCTTATATTTTTAGTAACGGGGGAAGCTTTACAGAGAATTTGAAGACTTTCGCTGGCGCAGACAATGGACTCGGCAAAAAAATGCTGACCACTGAATTTGGTACCTCGGACAGTCATGTGGACGCCTATCAATACGGGGCAACGGAGCGGACAGCCGCGGTATTCGATCGGATCATGCGTGCACATATCGGTTATGCGGATATGTTTGTGCAGCATGCTGCTTTTTTTAAGGATTTCAGTTTATTCAAATACGGGTTTAATTTAGAAGAACATGATCCGGCGACCACAGAGATTTATTATACAAAAGAAAATGAGGATTCACGTGTCAGCATCATGAGAAGGCTTAGTCTTGCTTATGCTACGCATGGAGCTCCATTAACTTATCAAGTTGCAAATAAAGATGTGTTAGCCGATAAGTTGGTTTATGTTCGGGCCGTGGATACTTCCACGTTGAAGCCTCTTGCGGGAAGCGGAGCGACCTCGAATAAGGTACTGGTTAATTTCGTTAACTTTGAGTCTACTCCGCAGACCGTGAGTGTAAATGTGACTATGCCGAAAAACGTTATATATGAAGGGGAACGTTTTGGAAACGGGGATACGTATGAAAAAGCAAGAAGTTATGTAACAGGGAAAAAGGCTACTCCCACGTTAACCTTTACGGAGAAACTTGCTCCGGGAGAGGCTGTACAGTATATTTTGCAGCCTTCCTCTGAAGTAAAACCGTCGGCGCCTAAGGGATTCAAAGCCGCGGCAACAAAAGGTTTATCTGTGAAATTAAATTGGCTGGAGGCACCGGGAGCAAGCTACGAGCTGCTTCGTGCTGAAGGTAGCGGTGGGGAAATGAAGGTGGCAGCTACTGATGTGAAGCTTACAGAATATACGGATCATAATTTACGTGAAGGGACGTTATATACCTACGCGGTAAGGGTATCTGGCTCCAATTTACTGTCCGATAAAGTTCAGATTACAGCCACCGGACTGGTTCCTCTGGATCGTACGAAATGGAAGGTAACCTCAAATGTGAATACGGCAGCCTCAGCTCCGAGTCTTGCCATCGATGGGGATCGGCGCACGCGCTGGGATACGGGGAAACATCAGGTTTCCGGAGAGTATTTTCAGATTGATCTGGGTGAAGCACATGAAATTGAAAGAATAGATTTGGATAGCACGCTTTCACCTTTTGATTATCCAAGAGACTATGTAGTCTATATTTCTGACGATGCTCAGAACTGGAACAAACTTACCTCTGGAAAAGGCACGAAAGAGCTTACTAAAATATCCTTCTCTAAAGTGAAGACGAGGTATATCAAGATTGTACAGAACGGAGCTGGCGGGAATTATTGGTCCATTCAAGAGCTTCAGGTGTATTCCAGAGAATAAGGCTACCATTTGAATTTATGTAATCATTTATAGCGCATACTAAATAACCTCTGCGAGACAATTCTCTCGCAGAGGTTATTTTTATGCTTTAAGTTGCTTCTAAATAAAATGGAGACCTGACATATAAGGTAAGGGAATTGCCTCTGACTCCCCCGAGGGATCAGAGGTGTGAAGCGGACTCGCTGGATCAAAGAGCAGCGATATCAGCTCCTTGTCGTCCTGGACGGACGACAAGTCGTGACCCTTGCGGCAGCCTTCGGTCTGCCGCAAAAGCGCTGCCCGGTCTGCGATGCAGACCGTCCCGCTGTTCGCGCCGGCGCTTAAGGAGGCGCCGGCCTCACGCAGGAGCGCGAGCAAGCCGCGCTCCTGCCACGGCACTGGCACCTGCAGCGCGCCTACGCCGCCGCACAGTGCCGCCTTGGCCAGCAGCGCCGCTACCGCGCTCGGCTGGCCGGCCCATTCCACCGCCGTCGCCGTGCTCGGCGCGGGCACATCTGCCGCCGCTGGCACAGCCACCGCGGCGAACCCCTCGATGCTGCCGTCCCGAACGGCTACGAGTGTGCGCTGGGCTAAGCCCAGCACACCCGCGTAAGCCTCGGTCCCCAGCAGCAGCGCCAGCTCACCCGGACTATACACATGTCCGGTTTCGCGTTCATTCAGCAGCCGGTTGACGGCGAAGAAGTCGCCCGGCTGCATCGGCCGCAGGGTCCATTCTTCCCCTGCTGCGGCTGCAAGTGCCTGAGCCGAGCCTTCGTTCAGCTCGGCAAATTGCGTACCTCCGAACGGTACGCATCCTGCTCGGGTGTACAGTGAGCGATCACCCGAGACAAAAATCAGCGATGCGCCCGCTTCCGCAGCATGGGCCTGGCATTTCTCCAGTAGCTGACCGGCTAGTCCTTGTCCACGAAATGCAGGTGCGGTGCAGACTGCACCTATGGAAAATACATTCAGAATAGCATCACCAGTTTTGATCGTAGAGGGTACGAGTCCCATGAAAGCTGCAACCGTTCCGTCCTCGGTAATAGCCGCATACGAATGACTGAGTCCCGGGCGGAAAATAAGTGGAAACAGTTCTTTCATTGAAATGGCACCCGGTTCACGAAAGATGGAATCTGCAAGCAGAGCTGCTTGATCCAGCTCCGCAGGTTTAATTAATCTCAATTGCATAACATTCAGCCTCCTATATGTACACACGATGGGGAGAAAGCATTTACATAAAGTATAAGGCCAGGGGAATGAAATCTCCAATCTTGTTTATATTATTCAATGTCTCAAAAGGATATGGATAAGGGTAATAAAGTACATAAATAAGGAAGCTTCTTATATTTTAAGCTAGAAGTGAAAGGGAAGTGAATAATCGGTGTCCCAACTTGCAGATAATATTATATTATTACTGGCTGCGCTCCTGCTTGTAGGCGTATTTTCCACCAAGTTCTCCACTAAATTTGGAATGCCGGCTTTAGTGCTGTTCCTTGCTGCGGGTATGGTGCTGAGCCAATTTATTTTTTTTAACAATGCTTCCTTAACACAAATGGCCGGGATCTTCGCACTGGTTGTCATTCTATTCGAGGGGGGGATGCAGACGAATATTAAGGATATTAAGCCTGTTATTCGTCCAGCATTATCCTTATCAACGGTAGGCGTAATAATGACGACAGTCATCGTAGGGGTATTCGCCAAGCTAATTCTCGATGTGTCATGGGCAGAAAGCTTTCTGTTTGGAGCGATCGTTGGATCGACAGATGCGGCTGCAGTCTTCTCGGTTCTTGGCGGTAAGAACATTGATAAACGTTTGACCTCTACGTTAGAAGCGGAATCAGGAAGTAACGATCCAATGGCGGTTTTCTTAACCGTATCGCTGATCGAATGGATACAGCATCCGGATATCGCGATATGGGGGCTTTTGTTGTCTTTTATATGGGAGATGGGAATTGGCTTAGTACTGGGTTTTGTGCTGGGTAAGATCGCAGTTTACTGCATCAATCGAATTAATCTGGATTCAACAGGTCTTTATCCGGTAATGGCTATTGGTTTTGCTGTTCTGACCTATGGTTTATCTGCATGGGTACACAGCAGCGGATTGCTGGCTGTTTATGTTATGGGCCTTACTCTTGGCAATTCCGAGCTCATGTATCACCGTACCATTATGAATTTTAGTCACGGCTTTGCTTGGATGATGCAAATATTCATGTTCATCCTGCTGGGCTTGTTAGTATTTCCTCAGGAACTGGCGGAAGTGGCTTGGCAAGGCATCTTGTTATCCGTCATTCTGATGGTTGTAGCAAGGCCAATCGGTGTATTTATAAGCCTGCATTTTTCCAAATTCTCAATTCGTGAAAAGACATTGATTTCTTGGGCCGGACTACGTGGAGCCGTTCCGATTGTGTTAGCGACTTATCCGCTGCTGGCTGATCTGCCACACGGACGACTATTCTTTAATGTTGTATTCTTTGTCGTGCTGACCTCGGCGGTGATTCAGGGAACTAGTATTTCACCGCTAGCTTCCCGATTGAAGCTTGTGGGGCAAGAAGATTCAGATCAGCCTTCACTGATGGAGCTGGTTGCTCTTGGCAAGACAGACTCGGAGTTCAATCATATTGGAATTAATCCTAATATGCCGATTGCTGGACAGAAAATTTCAGAAATAGGTCTGCCAGACGATATCTTATTTACGGCAATTATCCGCAACAAAAAGATTGTCACCCCTCATGGCAGTACTGTTATTGAGCCTGGGGATACTGTGTATGTACTAAGTCCAAAGAGCAAACGCGATGAGATGAGGGCTTTCTTCCGCAGTAGAAAAGGAAAGACCGCGGAGGAGGATGTTTCCTTAATCTAAAGAAGAGGACCTTTTTTCCAAAGTGTGACACACATAATAGGCCTAATAACATAAGTTGTGCTAGAATCGGCACAATATATATAATCTCCAGAATAGTTGCAAAACGCAAAAGAGTGTGTTAAATTGTATATAGATTTAGAACGAGTCTAAATACAATTACAATAAATGAACCATAGGAGGTTTTATTAATGACAACACAACTAAAGAGCCATACTGAACTGCAAGCTGCATTGAACCGCCAAACCGCAAACTGGTTCCTGCTCGGAGTAAAACTTCATCATTATCACTGGTATGTTAGCGGATCTCAATTCTTTACACTGCATGAGAAGTTTGAAGAGTTATATAATGAAGCTGCAGGTTATGCGGATGATTTGGCTGAGCGTTTGCTTTCTATTGGTGGACAACCAGCCTCCACGATGAAGCAATATCTTGAACTGTCCGACCTACAAGAAGCACGCGGTGGCGAAGATGCTAAGGGTATGGTGCTCGAGCTCGTTAGAGACTTTAAGACGGTTGCTAAAGAACTGCAAGAAGCAATTGCAGCTGCAGAAGAACTAGGTGATCAACCAACTGCGGATCTGTTGATTGGCATCAGAAGCAGCATTGAGAAACATGCTTGGATGCTGAATGCTTTTATCGGTTAAGACAATATCCTTATAAGGGATAGAACATACAAAGAGCGCCTGCGTATCGTTAACGCATGGCGCTCTTTCTTTTGAATACTTCTATTTAATAAATACTCCACCAAATGGCACGGCTTCGCGCAGGAATCGTTTAATAATACCATCATCGTTATTATCTCTTTCAAATCGGCGATTCTGGCGTCCAGCTTGAAAAAGCACAGGTCCATGGCCCGTCATCTTCCAGTGATAACTCATATGCTGGCTAGCTAAATGGTTGCCGTAAACGGTAAGCTCCAGCTTCGCGTTCTCAGGATAGGCAATTATGCTGCCTGCATCCACATAGAGTGGATTGTACGGATGAAGCTCAGCTTCACAAACCGTTCCTTCAGTCAGTATGCCAATGATACCATTACCCGTAAATTTAACCTTCACAATATCTCTTGTAACGAGCACATTCTTCATACTCAGTACCCGTGTATTCATCGTAACTCCTTCACTGTAGAAGAAGAGATGTTTAAAGTCGTACAACAAATCGCTCTTACCATCAAGCTGTAGAATCTTTACCCGATAACCCGGTGGAAGGGCGGCGACAAAATGGCAAGGACCAGACATATCTGAACGAATTAACTTTTGCTTGCGATAGATGCCCTTCACATCCATAAATCTGTCTGCTCGTCCAGTGGCAGGCCCTTGATAAGCGATAATTTGCTGTGGGTGCAGCACATGAACCTCTTCCTTCTCCACGAGAGTGAAGGCTACGGCTTGTCCGCTCCCGCTGTCGCTTTCATCTTGGACATCGATGTTCATATTTCATCTCCCTCATGCTGTAGGCGTTAGCTTTACTAAATGTTCAAGATTAGCGCAGACGGTCTCCTTTTCTAGAACGGTGAAGCATGCTGAAACGGATAATCCGGATGAGTATAAAATACCCTAGAATCAGACCGATCCCCGTAAAAATAGTCACTTTAATTTTATGAAAATATTCTTCGCGTGCGGTCCGGTCATTTTGCAATGCATCAACCATCTGCGTCAGTTGGCGATTCTGTTCCTGCAGGGCTTCGTTCTGTGTCTGGTAGGCTTCCATTTCCTGCATGGTATTCGCAAGCTTATCTTTAGCTTGCTGTAGCTCTTCTGCTGTCTGCTGAAATCCTTCTTTCAATTCATTGACTTCGTTTGGAAGCTCAGAGAAACTTTTGAATCCATTATAGATATCACTGAATATATTTGCTTTTGCTGCTGGGGCTGGAAGTGCTATGGAAACGGTCAGCAGAAGCAGGAGCGAACATAACAGCTGTAGATATTTACGGTATTTATGTTGTTTCATCTATATAATCACCACCCGATTTAGGCCTTTTATTTCTTTTATTTTAACACAGCTTGACAGCTTCTGACAGCGTACGCTAAGCGTGAATGGTGTATCTAGTGTCAGTAATATTTGCCTGCTAGATACGATGTTGCACTTCCTTATAGAGCTCTATTTGGCGGAGTCTTCATGATTGAGAAGAGGGACTATTTATCGTATACTTTGGACGGGAAGGGGCTGCTGCGAAATGAATAAATGGCTTAAGACAATGTTATTTTTGGTCGGATCTGCTTTTTTGACGAGGTTGATTCCGTTCTCATCTTTGTTTCGGAATTTAGATACGATGATACATGAATTTGGTCATGCGCTGGTGACTTTACTGTTGTCAGGCAGTGTGCTGCGGATTGAGCTATACGCGGACCATAGCGGTGTCACTTATTCAGCTATTCAAGATGGAGGCAGAGCGATTCTGGTATCGCTGTCCGGTTATTTGCTGGCATCCTTATTCGCATTGCTGCTCTTCTATCTCTATAGTAAAGGACGGCATGATTGGGGCCTTATCTTGGCTACTACGGTTGCATTGATAATGCTGTTAATGTACGTTCGGGGAAGCTTCGGAATGACGTGGTTGAGTGGGTTTATTGCGCTGAACGTTTTAATGCTGGTGGTTTGGAAAAAGGCCAGCAAATTCTATTATCTGTTATTAGCTTTTTTGACCTTGGAAGAGTCTGTAATGGGGAGTTTATTTCTGGTATACGCGGCCGCTGTATCTCCTTCTCGCGCGGGAGATGCCAGTAATCTAGCAAGGATGACATCGGTGCCGGCCATATTTTGGGCGATCCTATTTTTTATGTTTTCTCTGCTTTGCGCCAAATGGGCGCTGGGCCTATTTTTTAAGCGAGAACGAGTGCAGCCTAAACTTCAGAGCCGTTAAAGAGAAAAAGCTTAAAATTTTCGTCATAAACAGACAAAAGGGGTTATTTTTGTGAGAGTCAGTCTACTTAGTATGTAGAATGGCTCTTTTTTTGTCGATAATATAGAACCGAACATACATTCCATGACATGGAGTTGTCCGCCAATATTGGTACATTAATAGAAGACCCAAAAAAAGAAAGAGGTGGAAAATATGATGGAAAGTATTCATCCTACATTTACGTGGGGTCAAGATCGTATTTTTGCAGGTGGCAATCGCGATGCTGTTTTGCTTGTCGAATGGAAAGGAAATATGCCTTCAGAACATAGCCGACCTATGAGCCATAAGGTGGTAGCACGTGATATTGAACTACAAGTTTGGCTTGAGCCGCATCTAACTTTTAAGCGCTGTTATGGATGTGAGATGGAGGCTGGAGAAGGTCATTCGCTCTTGCTTAAACTTGGCAAAATAAAAACAGGACAACGCAAATTCATAGGGCTGGAGTTCAGTACCTCTAGTTCTGTAGCCGGTAAATATGAGGCGCTCTCCCTACAATGGAAGTATAAAAAGCCAACTGTAGAGCGTGTTCGTGAACTCCCTGTGAAGGTGCTTGAGCTGGAGTACGCGCATCATACCCGCATTCTGAGCGATACTTGCTGCTTTTATGTTGAGAAGCATCTGGAACTGCTAAAGACGTCTGAAACGGTTGAGGAGGCTGCTGCGTTACGAAATAAAGGACAGTATAGTGAAGCTCGGGAGAAGCTCAATCGTCATGCGGATAAGCTTTTGCTGCTCGCGGTACGCTCTGGAGATCCTTTGCTGCTGAAAGAGGCTGAAATGTTGTATAAGCAGATAGGTTTCGAGCATCAGCTTCGTAGTAAAGCCGTTGGTGGTATTTAATATAGGACATGCTGATCGGGGATGCACATAAACGAAAAAAGACCTATACATAAATTGGATTTTCAAGCGGATTCGGCGGAAAATATTCAGAAGAATTGTAATATAAAATGTGGTAACATAGTAAAAAAGTTCTATCACAATTTACTTTTTTTCATAAAATAATGGGTCTATTTAACCATAAATCAAGGGGAACTGAATATGACAGACCGATTAATCCGACTGATGCGCATTATTACACTTGTTCAAGCCAAGCCAGGGATATTAGCCCGTGAATTGGCGGAACGCTGCGGCAACAGCGAGAGAACGATATACCGGGATATGGACGCGCTTAGCGCCATGCATATTCCCATAACCCACCTGGGGCATGGAAAAGGTTATGCTTTTATTGGGAATTTTGCACTCTATCCCTTGGATTGGTCGGAAGAAGAAGCAACCGCATTTTCGCAATTACGCTATATTATGAAAGATATAAAACCGGTACTACCTATAGATTTTGAAAGCGCGTATGAAAAAGTAGTCGCAGCTGAATATAAACGGAAGGCGGAAAGAGAAGAAACAATAGAACGTGCAAGAAGAGAAGTAGGGGTGGGGTGGGCAGAAAGGAACAGTTCGCAGATGGAACAACACTCTTTTCTTACTCCGATCCTGGAGGCTTTATTAAAGCAAAAGAGTATACAAGCGAATTATAGTGAAAATGCATTAGAAGAGAAAGGGATCACTATTGATCCTTATTGTCTGGTCCCGCTGGAAAGTCGTTTTCATCTCATAGGATTTTGTCATCGCCAGGGTGTTATTCGTACATATCATATCAACGATTTTTCTAATGTGAAGCCATTAAATCGTTTTTTTTCGAAGGAAGCATTTGATGTGCAAGCCTTTATGAAGCAGAAATGGTCACTCGATCGGGATAGTTTACAGGTAGAATTCAAAGTGAAATTCTCGGAACGGATAATGGAAGGAATTAAGAAGGACGAATTGCCTTTTAAGCCAAGTAAAGTGGATCGTCAAGCTAGATGCTTTCACTTTAAGGTTTCAGTGGAACAAGATATAGGATTTGTCCGCTGGATTAAGAGATTTGAAGAGGAAGCGGAAATCATTGAACCGTACTATTATCGTGAAGTAATCAGGCAGCAGTTGGAAAAATGGAGTTCGCACTATAAATAGTGATACGCTCATTTGACCTTCGTTCAATTCGAAAGATGGGGTGCTTGTGCAACCATTTAAATGGTTGCCGGAGGCATCCTTTTTTTGCGAGTAGGTCGAAGATGTAATCCTTTATAACTCTCTAATCATAACAATATATAACTAAACATAACTAAACACAACTCAATCTATAGAAAATCGAAAAAACGTATGCTAGAATAGCATCTACATATATACATATGAAAATGGGAGGAATGGAAATGTTTAAGAAATGGTCAATCCGGATCTTTGGCGCATTAGCAATTTTTTTGGTTGTGAATTTATCTGCGAGCGCAGTGGTAGAGGTAGAGGCAGCCGCCAAGAAGACAGAGATTATAGTATCGGCTGCAGCCAGCTTGCAGGATAGTTTAGATAAAATGGCGCTTCTCTATGAGAAGAAGCATCCCGATATTGATTTGGTCTTTAATTATGCTGCATCCGGCACATTACAGAAGCAGATTGAACAAGGTGCTCCGGCTGATCTATTCTTCTCTGCCGGGGATAAACAGATGAATGCGTTAGTGGATGCTGGACTGATCTCTGACCATAAGGTGCTGCTTAAGAATCAGTTGGTTCTGGTCGTCCCTTCGAATTCAAAAGCTTCATTAAATACGATCACTCAGCTTACGGACAAATCGTTTAAGAAGATAGCGGTAGGACAGCCTGAATCTGTACCCGCAGGTCAATACGCTCAGCAATCGTTAACTGCAAAGAAGGTATGGGATACGCTGCAGAACAAGCTTGTATTTGCAAAGGATGTCCGTCAGGTTCTTTCTTACGTCGAAACGGGGAATGTCGATGCAGGCTTTGTCTATAAGACAGATGCATTGACTTCAAAGAAGACGAAGATTGCTCTTACCGTGGGTCCGCATGTTCACAAAGCCATTAATTATCCGGCAGGTATCGTGAAGAATTCGAAGAATCAGAAGGAAGCTAAGGAATTTTACAGTTATCTTCAGAGCAAGGAAGCCAGTGATATTTTTACAAGCTATGGCTTCTTGCTTCCTTAATATGAAATCATGAGTAGAAGCGGGGTGAATAAGGATGGAAATAAACTGGACTGATTTCTTCGCCCCGGTATGGCTTTCCGTTAAAATATCAGTAATTACCAGTATTATTGTGTTCATTCTGGCAACAGCTGCAGCGAAGGCTATGGCAGGTCGGAAATTCCCAGGTTATAGCTTGGTCGAGACTGTAATGCTACTCCCTCTCGTATTGCCGCCGACCGTTGTAGGATTTGTTCTGTTGGTCGTCTTAGGTCGACGCAGCTGGATTGGTAGATGGTATGAACAGATGACGGAGCATACGATTCTCTTCACATGGGGGGCTGCGGTTATCGCCGCGGTTGTTGTAGCCTTTCCCCTCGTCTACCGCACGGTGAAGGCGGGCTTTGAAGGCGTGGAAGCAGATCTTGAAGATGCGGCGCGTGCACAGGGAGCGAGTGAACTACAGGTACTTCGATATGTCACATTGCCTCTTGCAGGTCGCTCACTAGCTGCAGGGTATGTGCTGGGTTTTGCCAGAGGGCTAGGAGAGTTCGGTGCTACGATCATGGTAGCTGGTAATATTCCTGGCCGTACGCAGACTGTTCCTACAGCGATCTATGTCGCGGTGGATGGCGGCAACATGACGCTTGCTTGGATGTGGGTGTGCTCCATCATTGTTATGTCTGCTGTGATGTTGATGTTTGTGAACCGGCGTACTTAATTTGCGGCGTGAGAAGTCGCTCCGCGAACTGTTGCTCCATCAATCATTAGAATAATAAAGGAGCTATTCTCCGGTAATTTGGAGAGTAGCTCCTTTGTACTTTTAACGGATGTACCCTTTTTATCAAGTCTCGTAAATAATCGTCCCTGTTTCAGTGAGATCGTATCCGTGAATGGACCCAAGCTCACTTTGAAAGGCTGGCGAGCGCAAAATATCAATTACGGCGGTGATCCACTGCTCATGCTCCGGTTTCTTTAGCATTACGAGATCATAACACTCTTGAATCAAGGGGATGAAATCAATGCCTTCGACAATTTTGGCAGCTTTTTCGGTACCGATGGCCACATCGGCTTCTCCTCGTGCCACTTTACCAGCGACCGCTAAATGGCTATTCTCTTCCTGCTCATATCCAGATAGGCTTGCAGCAGGAATGTCGTGCAATCGAAGCTGTTCATCCAATAACACGCGTGCGCCTGCGCCTCGTTCTCTATTGATCAGTGTAAGTCCATCCTGTTGGAGATGAGACCACTCATGGAGACCTCTAGGGTTTCCCTTTTGAACATATAGTCCTGCACTTCGAGTCAACAGACGGACTACAACATAAGGGAAGCCCACAAGTATTTTACGGATATAGGGAATGTTATATTCTCCAGTATCTCCGTCGAGCAGATGAGTACTGACGATGTCCGATTCTCCATGATACATGGCAATTAAACTATCGAGACTGCCCGCGTAGGAACGAAGAGGGCGCTCAGTAGGTAAGGAACGTTCCAAATATGTGGCTAGAATATCGAGTGACATATCCTGACCCGTAATCACGAGGCTATGTCCTGCAGCTTTACTGTTAACGTGGCCAGAATATGAGGCAACTTGAGTTAGATTCGCCCCAGCAAAAGTCAGTGGTAATTTCGATGGGGCAATGCCACTCCGGGTATTTTGTTTGTAAGCTTCTAAATCGGATTGATCGACTCGCATCTGTTTTCCTACACGGTAGGAGGGAAGCTCCCCTTTTTTGATCAGGTCATATACTTTTAATTTAGAGATCTTCAGTAAGCGGGCAATTTCCTCAGCCGTATAGGATGTATTATCAGACATGATAAAAGCCTCCAGAACTTCATAATAGGACAAGACTACCTTATTTTGAAGTCCTGTGCAATTAGGCTATTGTGGTTTACCCGCCTGCTGTGTGTTGGATAATTTGATCAATTCTGATACGGTGACAAATCGATAACCTTGCTTTTCTAATTCCGGTAAAATAATTTTAAGCGCTTCTCTGGTCTGAGATTGACCATGTACATGGTCATGAAACAGAACGATGTCGCCATTATGTGCATTTCGAATAACCTTATTCGCGATACTCTGAACCCCAGGGCGATTCCAGTCGCGTGTATCCTGATGCCAGGACCATAAAATAGGCTTTAATCCCATATTATTCGAAATATCAACTAGTGTCTCATCATACATTCCACCTGGAGGTCTGAACAAAGAGCTATGCTTTCCAGAGACCTTTATAATTTCTTCCTCAGTTAATTTCAGCTCTCGCTCAAACTGGGCCTTATTAATAGGTTTTCTAAAATAAACGTGATTGTAGGTATGGTTAGCTAATTCATGCCCTTCGGAAATGACTCGTTTCGCCACATCTGGATATGTTGCAATTCTTTTTCCAATAGCAAAAAAGGTGCATTTTGCATGATATTGACTCAATACCTTTAATATTTGATCGGTTTCAGAAGGGTCAGGACCGTCATCAAACGTCAATGCAATCACTTTTTGGTTAGTATGTACTTCCCAAATCATGTCTCCTCTTTTTTCGTAGTAGTCGCGGTTTTTACTTGGGCTACCTAGAGCAGAGTTCGTGAAGCATAACAAGAGAGAGAGGGTAGTCATCATAATTTTGCTGCTAGTTTTCATGAATTCACCTGTTTTTTTTATTTTAGAATGCTCCTTTGAATGGTCAAAATATTCATAGTTTCAGTTTTGCAAAGACAATCAGCCTTTTTTCATGTTCTTTCTTCTTTCTGCTATATCTGCCTGTGCAAGTAATAAGATTCATTCTAGCTTCA
Organism: Paenibacillus sp. RS8; assembly: GCF_041956825.1. NCBI lineage: Bacteria > Bacillati > Bacillota > Bacilli > Caryophanales > Paenibacillaceae > Paenibacillus > Paenibacillus sp. RS8. The sequence goes on from NZ_CP168131.1 coordinate 2,683,156, forward strand.
GTAGACTTTCCGAAAATTCGTTCCAAGGGTGCTTCAGCAGTATTGAAGATTTCTACAGACTCTACAATATAAGTTAGTTTTCGTCCGTCTGAATTAGAGACGGTAATTTCATCGCCATGCTTGAGCTTTTTGAGTTTGAAAAAGACAGCTGGACCTATATAACTGTCCACATGTCCGTCTATAATTACATTGCCCTTTGCACCTGGCAAAATTCCTGGGTATAGAATTCCGGCAATATTGGTGTCTGTAGGGACGTCCATTTGTCCATCAGAGAGCAAAGTAACCGGTTCTATTTTGGCGCTTACCTTAATCGCTGGAATGTTTAGCTGAGTAGGCATAATAGGTTTGGGTAATGATGGTTTAATATTAATATCATTCTTTCGAATAGCTGTAGTAGGAGTTATTATCATTTCTTGTTGCTTTGTTTGCAACGGCTTAGTTTCTGGACTGCTTTCCTGTGAGTGTGAGTCATTACAACTGGCAGTGGTTAAAGTGATGACAATCAAGATTAATGAATATATCCATTTTTTCATGTTTAAGAAAAGAAAGAGGGGATTCCCCCTCTTTCATCCTCCCTATTCAGTTTGTTCGCTAGCACCGCCGTGGCCTGTTTTTGGCATTTTAGTTGCTTTCATTTGAATGCTTTTAGTTTTAATGCTTTTTGCTTTTAAGCTCTTAGCCTTCATGCTCTTTGCATGAATTCCTTTAGTGGAGTGACTCTTCATATTCATTTTCTTTTCATGCATTTTATGTTCTTTTTCTTTCTTTATTTTCTCAGCATGTACTTTTTTCTCATGTTTCGTTTCGACTGGTGCAGCGGAAGCCGCAGAAGCAACGGATAGCATTAAGCAAGTGGATAAAAGAGCTACGGACAATTTCTTCATAATCATTTAGTGGATTCCTCCTAGATGTTTTTTCCCTACGAAGATTAATATCTCCATTTCAGTTGCTTTTAGATTGGTGGATTACTTCCATTGGAGTTTGGGATTGGCATAGCAATTGTATTTTGATGTGAAAATTGTTATGAAAATGCCTTATAATGAAGTTCAATATACAGACATTTGGTTAGGGGTGGGAATATGACACTTATTGAGAAAAGAGAACACCGGCAGTATCCGGAAATTACCCGCCTAGAAACGTCGAGAGCTGCTTATGAGCGTGATTACTCACGCTTGATTCATTCGCCTACTTTTCGTAGGCTGCAAGGCAAATCTCAAGTGTTCGGGGCTGGCACGGGTGATTATTACCGGACACGCCTAACTCATTCACTTGAAGTCGCACAAATTGCTCGAGAGGCAGCGAAAAGTCTGCTTAGATCTTACCCAGAGGTGGAGACAAGTAAGGCGGAGAATCCGGGGCTTGTTATAGATCCAGAGGTCGTAGAATGCGCGGCCATAGCACACGACTTTGGTCATCCGCCCTTCGGTCATAAAGGGGAAGAGGTGCTGGATAGCATACTGGAGCAGCTAATTGAAAAAAAGACGAATGAGGCTGCACAACAAGCTGGTGCAACTGGTGCTGATAAGTTGTTCATTCATGAGCAGATGAAGCAGCGCTATGAACATTTTGAAGGCAACGCTCATAACTTTCGATTGATTATGTTTCTAGAGAAGCGTGAGAACATTGATGGACTAAATCTGTCGGATGCCGTGCTCCTCGGAGTTAACAAATATCCTTTTCCCGGCACCTCGTTAAAAAAGGGGATGTACCTTCATGAGTGGGCATATATTTCGGAGATTCGCAAAGAGTGGGGAATCCCGGCAGGGAAGAAAACGTTGGAAGCTCAACTGATGGACCTTTGCGACGATATCGCCTATTCTGCACATGATTTGGAGGATGGAATTAAGGCTGGAAAGATTGAAGTGCATGAACACTTTATGCATGATTCCTATATTCAACGACTAATCGTGGAGAAGATCACAACGTTAGAGGATTTCTTTTGGAAGGGTTGGGAGGAGGAAGGTATTCGCGCTAAGGTTGAAGAGGTGCTTAGTTCATTTCTTAGAGTATGGATGGAAAAGATGCCAACTTGCGAGAATGACTATTCCAGAACTCGGCGTGAAGTTAAGGCTTATTGGGTAAGCACCTTTGTTGCAAGTTTAGGTGTGATTCCTGATGGAGACTGGAAGAAGGTCACCTTTATAAAGGAAGGAAAAGAAGATGAGGATATGCTGCGGACCGTAAGCGTGCTGAAAAGCTTTGCTTGGGTTACGATGATTCGTGATCTACGTGTGCAGCGGCTACAGAAGCGTAGTGAGTGGATTTTACGCCGTTTATGGGGAGCTTTTCTTGATCCGCAGACGTCCAAAGCCATTATTCCCTCAGATTGGCTGCAACGCTTCGAGAAAGATCAGAAACAAGCCAATCCCATCTGGACTTGGGAACATATGGTGATTGATTATATCGCAGGGATGACGGATGCCTTTGCTGAAAAAATATATAATGAGCTATATGGATTGAAAGTCGGATCGATTTATGATTTGGATTAAATAAAGGTGAAGATTAAAGCAGGTCTCCAATGAATTGGAGACCTGTTTTTTTGTCTTTTGGTGAACCATATATATTTTGTTAGTATTTTGTTATCTATTCTTTAAATGTATAAATGCCAATTAACCCGCTTAACGACTCTATTTTCTAACAAAACTATTATTTTTGTGAATAAGTTATTGTTAATATAGGTATTTGGTGCTAATATAATAACTAAATTGTTATTGGAAATAAATTGGGAGGTTGATAAAGAAGTCGAGTTTTGTACTTGAACAAAATGAAAACCTTTACAAAACAGGAGGTAAATTGAATGAAGAGGTTCAAAAAAAGCTTGATTCTATTTCTTACAGCAATAATGCTTGTTACAATGGCTGCACCTGCGTTAGCTAACGGAAAAACAAAAGAAAACCTCAAGACGCACTGGGCTGGAGAAAGTGTAGATAAGTGGCAAGGTAACGGTGTTGTTCAAGGTTATCCGGACGGTTCTTTTAAGCCGGATCATAAAGTTACGCGTGCTGAGCTTGTAAGTATCATTAATAAGCTATTTGGATTTAGCACTCTTTCGGAAACGTCATTCTCGGATGTGCCTGCTAAAGCTTGGTATGCAAGCGCTTTATCTATTGCGAAACAAGCTGGTTATTATAAAGGTTTTCCTGACAATAAAGCGAAAGCGGATGCTGAAGTCACTCGTCAAGATGCTGCAACATTACTTGCTTCTGTTTTTTCACTGGAGCCAGGGACTAAAGCGAGTACATTTGCAGATCAAGCATCCATCAGCGTTTATGCTAAAGATGCGATCGGGGCATTGAGCGGAATTCTATCCGGCTATCCAGACGGTACATTTCGTCCAAACGACTCGATTACAAGAGCAGAGGTAGTTACTATCGTGGACAGATTGGTTAGCGGCTACTACAATACAGCGGGTACATTCACTGGAGGAGATATCCAAGGGAATGTTGTCATTAACCGTAGTGGGGTTGAACTTAAGAATGCGGCTGTCTCAGGTAATCTTTATTTAACCTCCGGGATAGGTAATGGTGAGGGTGTTTTAGAGGATGCAACTGTGAAAGGTAATGTTTTTGTATCTGGTGGTGGAGAGCATTCGATTCATTTGAAAAACTCTAAATTGGCTTCTGTAAAAGTGAATCGTCCTGAAGGGAAAGTACGGGTCGTTGTAGATGGCGGGACAGTAATCACTCAGTTGACTATTGATAGCGTTTCTATTATAGAAGTAGGTTCAGGTTCTATAATTGATCAGCTTGTGATTGGTAGTGCTGCTACGGGAACATTGATTACAACTAAAGGTACCATTAGTAAGCTTGTAGTAGGTGCTTCCTCTGTTGTCTTGAATGGAGTGACTTTAGTAGCGGGAACATACACTGTGAAGGATGGAGTTCTTGTTGGACAAGGAACAAGCACGCCAGCACCTGGTGGCTCAGGGGGTACGGGTATAGCGCCTACAGCAACACCAGTACCGACGATTACTCCAGAACCTACGGCAACAGTTGCTCCAACGGCAACACCGGAAGCTGGAATTCATATCGTTGACGTTGATGCATCGGCCGCTACCAAATCGCTGTTTGCTTATCTGGACAGCATGAGCGGCAAACAGATCATGTTCGGGCATCAGCATGATACTACTGTCTCTTTTGCTGGTAAGGATAAGAATGGAAATGTTATTTCTGACGTATACAGCTCCACCGGTGATTATCCTGCAGTTTTTGGTTGGGATACACTTAGCTTAGATGGATATGAGAATCCTCCTGGAGTTAGCGGAGATTATGAAGCGAGTAGATTAGGACTATCCGCTGCCATGAAGCAGGCACATGATTTGGGTGGTATTGTGACGCTAAGTACACATCCTTATAACATGGTGACGGGTGGAGATTTTAAGGATACTAGTAATACTCCGGGAGCGAGTCATTCGGTGGTATCGCGTATATTGCCGGGCGGAGATAAGAATGGAGAGCTTAATAAATACCTCGATCGTATCGCTAATTTTGCCAATAATCTAAAAGATGATGAGGGCGACCTGATTCCGGTCCTGTTCCGACCTTTCCATGAACAAAACGGAGGTTGGTTCTGGTGGGGTGCGGCTACAACGACGAAGAGTGAATACGCGGAACTGTACAGATATACAGTTGAATACCTGCGCGATGTTAAGGGCGTTCATAACTTCCTTTATGTCTTCTCACCAAACGGATCTTTTAATGGAAATGAAAGTGAATATTTAACGACTTATCCAGGTGATCAGTTTGTTGATATTCTTGGAATGGACCAGTATGACAATAAGGAGAATGCCGGTTCGGAAGCTTTCCTGGGTGGTCTTGTTAAAGACCTTAAGATGATTTCTCAGCTTGCTCAAGACAAAGGTAAGATTGTTACCCTATCTGAATATGGTTATAGTGCTGCTGGTATGAAAACAACAGGCAATAATGAGCTGGAATGGTTCACTAAAGTATTAAATGCGATCAAGGCTGACCCTGATGCGGCAAAAATATCGTATATGCTGACTTGGGCAAACTTCGGTGAAGGTAATAATCTGTATGTTCCTTATAAGAGTGTTCCTAACAAAGCAGATCATGAGTTGCTTCCCGATTTTGTGAATTTCTATAAAGATGATTTCACGGCATTTGCGAGTGATGTGAAGGATGATAATAAGTACAATCTCGAGGTTGAAGTAGCAGGAAAGAAACCTTTCATGCACGTCGTAACTCCAAATAATATCAGTACAATAACAGATGCCGTAACCGTCATTCGGGCCAAGGTATTAAATGCAGTGCCTAGCAAAGTGACTTATACTGTGGCTGATTCTGGAGTAGAGGTGGAAATGACGCTAGGTGCGGATGGTTACTATAGCGCTTCATGGCAGCCAGACGCTGGTCTCAACGGCAGTTCAACTGAGATTACAGTGAGAGCATACGGAACCGGAGATGCTACTCTTACGCAAACTAACTCCGTATTCTTAAAAATCAAAGAAGTGCCAATAAAAGTGATTACTTTTGATACGGAGAAGGATTTGGAGCAAATCCAAAACAATGGTACTTGGTCTGGGCTTACAAATAACGCAGAAACGATCAAGACTGTATTACAACATGCGTCACTTGATGCTGACGGTAAGCTCGTTATTAACATTACAGAAGGGCTATCCGCCGAGGATACTTGGCAGGAATTGAAGCTACAATTGAATGATCTGGCGCTGGATGGAGTAGATCTCTCCCAAGTTACACGTGTGAAGTTCACAGTGTTGATTCCGGAGACTGCACAAAATGGCGCTAACAATGCTGCGGTACGCAGTGTGATTCAGTTGCCGCCAGATTGGGATACGAAGTATGGCATGGACTCATCCTATAAATCTTTGTCCGATTTAGAGAAAGTTATCGTAGATGGAACACAATATTATAAATTTGATGTTTCGATTGATCTGGATAATGCCGCTAAATCAGCGGAAGCGACAGGACTAGCAATATCTATTGTTGGCAGTGGTTTGGAAGTCGAAGGTGAATTGCCAATCTACGTAGATCAAATCGGTCTTTATAATACGTATACTGCTCCTGTTGCTGATAAGGCGCTGGTGGATAATTTTGAAGCTTATGGCTCCAGTAATGAAGCTTTAGCAGCGAAATATCCTAAGGCTGGTGGAGATGATGTGAGCGTATCTTTAAGCACTGAGCATAAAGCATCCGGGGATTACGGGATGCAGTTGCACTATACGATTAATAATGCAGGTTATACCGGAGTAGGTAAAAGTCTTGGTTCATTGGACTGGTCCGACTATAATGCACTCAGTATGTGGGTAGCTTCTGATGGAGACAACGCTTATGCTGAGAAAGGTGAGCCGCTTAAGCTAGTAGTACAGCTTGTCATTGATGGAGGATATTTCGAAGCTTATCCGGTCATTAATCCTGACAAGAACGGTAAAATAGTACTAAGTCTGAAGAATTTGACTGAGATGAGCTGGGGAAAAGCCGGAGAGCTTACTCAGGAAAGACTGAAGCAAGTTCAGAGCTTCAATTTGTATGTGAATGCGATGGACGGACAGAGCCACGAAGGTTCGCTTTACTTTGATGATATTCAAGCGGTTTATGATGGGACACTTCCGGATATGTCGGAAGAAGGAAATGGAGGCTCACAGGGACATGCGCCTGGCGTGTTATACGCCTTCACTAAACAATCTGATATTGCAGGATGGGTTATAGACCACTCGTCTGCCAATGCTCAGCTTCCAGTATTTGATGCCAATGAAGAAGCGGTAGGCGTACAATTCGATTTGATTAATACCGGTAATAATGCAAATGGCAGCTCCAAAGAATCCTTTGAACTTGCTATTAATCCTGAGAAGCTAAATATCACAGGGTTGGATTCAATCAGTGCTAAGATTAAGCTTTCGGGTGGTACAGCTAAAGCGCGTCTGTTCATCAAGACAGGTGCGGACTGGAAATGGACCGATAGTGGCAATCCTGTTCTTGTAGATTCAACGGGTTATACGACATTATCTATCTCACTACCGACCGCAGGAGTAGACTTGGCTGCTGTGAAGACGATTGGGATTATCATTGAAGAAGTTTCCAATGATGGAGGAACTTCGAATCTATATCTGAAGGAAGTATCTCTGGAGAAAGCTGTCCCAGCTGTTCATTATGGCTTCGAAACAGGAAATGAAGGCTGGTCCTTGAATTCTGGTTCAGCTACAGTATCTTCTGATGTGTATGCGGAAGGGAAGCAATCTTTGAAACTTGATTTCACGTGGAACGGAGAGGATAAAGATCCTTTTATAGCAGTCTCAAAAGCAGCTGCTCTTGATCTGAGCTCATTCTCTAAGCTTGCTGCTAAAATTAGAATCGTCTCCGATCATCCTGACGTACAAGCTAAGCTGTATCTTCAATTAGGAGGCTATGCAGTATGGGTAGATTCGGGTGCTAAGATAGCTTCTCAAGATGGATTCACGGAGTTCACAATTGATCTCAGCAATCTATCTCTTGAAAATTTGAAAAAAGTAGACGCTATTGGCATTCAGTTTGTTACACCTTCTACAGCTGGTACGGCTACAGCTTATATTGACGAGATTATAGCTTCTAAATAAGAGCACTGCGATTAATGTGTGAAATAAGGGTCCCTGCTATCCATTAGGATTGTCCTAATGGATAGCAGGGACTGTTTCGTATGGTTAGTTTATAGCTAAGCTCTCTTTAAGTGTGATCCCAGGATTTTTTTCATTATAGAACAAGTGTTCTTAAAAATCAAATGTTAAATTTAATATTGGCGGGCATAATCAACGAGATTCAGGGATGGAGTGCCAGTAGATAAATAGGAATTCATATTTTCGGTAAAAATATTTACGATCCGATTAGCGTATTGATCGGTTACGCCAGCGGAATGAGGAGTGATGACTACCTGGTCCATAGTCCAAAGCGGATGATCCTGCGGAAGCGGTTCGGTTTCGAATACATCTAATCCGGCACCTCTAAGCTGCCCGCGGTTCAGTGCATCAATTAGAGCCTCAGTATCCGTAGTTGCACCACGTCCAACGTTAATGTAGTAGGAGCCTTGTTTGAAGGCAGAGAAGATTGCAGTATCGAATAAATGCTTAGTTTCATCGGTAATTGGGAGTATATTGATAATAAAGTCACCTTGGCTCACAGCTTCTGGCAGGTGGTCCGTGGTATACACTTGATCAAAATCAGCGAGTGGCTTGCCTGAGCGACTTACTCCGATCGTCTTCATCCGGAAAGCTTTAGCAATTCTGGCTGTTTCGCTGCCGATGGCTCCAGTCCCGACAATAACGGCTGTCTTACCGAATAACTCACTTTCACTGCCGTCAGAATTCCAGTAGCGGTTCATCTGATTACGAACAGCTGTATGCAAATTACGCGTGAAGAGAAGCATGAAGCCGAAGATTACCGCAGAAATAGGTTCGGCGTGCACTCCGCTCCCGCTAGTTAACAGGATTCCACGTTCCTTAAAACGCTCCAGCGGAAGCTTCTCAATTCCTGCAGACCAGGATTGAACCCAGCGAAGGGGAGAAGCTGGACGAAGAAGGGTATCGGCGATGCCTTTGCCCCAACCGATTACGATTTCAGCATCAGCGAGCAGCTGCAAATCCGGATTTTTCCCGTCTCCTTGAGTGAATGTATAACCGGGTGCTGCTGCTTTGACCCTTTCTTGTTGCTCGGCGGTAAGTGGTTGTAAACATACTATGGACTTAGTCATGATGTATTCCTCCTGCTCTACGGTTTGATGAAAATGGATAATGTTATAGGATAAGGATACCAAATCTATAGGAGAAGGTGAAATTGATATGAACGCTAACGTGTCGGATAAAGATTCAGAACGGTTGTTTATTGCTGTGAAATTACCCTCAGCACTTCAACAAGTTTTGGCGGAAGAGTGCTCTAAACTATCTCAAGAGTTTCATTTTGCAAAATGGACTCATCCAGCGGATTATCATATTACCCTGCAATTTTTGGGAGACACTCCAAAGACGAAGATCCCGGATTTAATCATGGCGTTGAAGCAGATGGCAGGGCAATGCCGCCCCTTTAAACTATCCTTGGACAAATGGAATACATTTGGTCTTCCAAAGGCTCCAAGAGTGTTATGGGTAGGGGTTTCTGGCGAATTAGAGGAGCTGAATTTACTAGCTGAGAGAGTACACACTGCGACACTTCCATTAGGATTTTCAGCCGAATCTAGGGAGTACAAACCGCATCTCACAGTGGCACGAAAGTACCTTGGAAAAATTTCATTTGATGATAAATTGCTGGAAAACTTACTGAAATTGGATGATGAAAAAAGATCAGAAATCTTTCATAGAGACTGGACGATTGATAGTTTTGTGTTGTATGCTACCAGAATGTATGCCATTCCTATGTATGAAATGATTGAAAATATTACATTTTAAAATCAGTTTTTTAGTTTTCAAAGCTTCCGTTTTCGGTTACATACAATAGGAATGTGCCGTGAAATAGGAGGAATATCATGTTAATCTTTAAACAAAACCGCTATATCGCGTTGCTTGTTGGCGTTATACTAGTGTGTTTCTCTGCCATAAGCTTAATGCAACCTAACCAGGTTGCCGAGGGGAAAATAGATAGTGTGCAGATGGATAAGTTGCAATCCACCAGCCGAGCATCGATAATTAGTTATTTGCAAGAAGAATCAAAAGCTAGTAAGACGAGGGGCACTAATAAAGTTTCACAAACGAATAAGCTTTATAACACAGTTAACCTGTTCAGTTCCGCTTGGAAACCAGAGCAGGGTGTAGAATGGCTTAGTAAGAATAAAATAAAGCTACAAAATACATCGCAAGCTTCCATAGTTCGGGTAAAGGCTGATGTAGTACAATCTAGTCCAACTGCGCAGAAAGCGACGCAATTGGCGGAAACAGCAACAAAGAGTGCTCAGACTGTAGTTAAGACAGCCTCAGCATCTCAGAAAAACCCCCTCACAACATTGTACTTCTCTCGGACCGAGCTATTAAGCCAGGAGCAGCAAAGTAAAGCAACCCGGCGCTACGCAGTATCCGAAGAAGAACTGCTTCTGCTACAAAAAATTGTAATGGCAGAGGCGGAAGGTGAACCGTACCAGGGCAAGGTGGCAGTTGCCAACGTTGTTCTGAATAGGCTACGGTCAGCCAATTTCCCCGACACGATATATAAGGTCATTTATCAAAAGCACCAGTTCAGTCCTGTAGCTAACGGGCGTCTTAAACGTGTGAAGCCTAATGATGATAGTATTAAAGCGGTGAACGCTGCGCTTTCTGGCGTGAAAGAAGTTCCCGATGATACTTATTTTTTCCTATCACTTAAGCTTGCGGAGGATCTTACCGTGCATCATTCACAGGAGTATGTTAAGACCATTGGCAATCATACTTTTTATAAATAAATGACCGATTCTGTGAACCTCAGCTATTTATAGGGTAAACTAGACTATATAACCCTGGAGGTGGAACAATTGTCATGAAGATCACTTATTACGGACACTCAGCACTGCTGGTAGAGACAGAGCAAGCGAAAGTTATTATTGACCCTTTTTTGTCAGGAAATCCGAACTCCGGTATTTCACCTGATGACATTACTGTAGATGCTGTTCTGCTGACACACGGTCACTCTGATCATTTTGGAGATGCTGTGCAAATTGCCAAACAGAATGATTGTCCGATCTTTGCTGTTTTTGAGCTTGCAGAATACTGTCGAATGAAGGGTGCCAAGGTTAAACATATGAATATAGGTGGCAGTCATATTTATGGTGCCATTACCGTTAAATATACTCAGGCGTTTCATTCCTCATCGATTCAGGAAGGCGACCTTTGGATTTATGCTGGACAGCCCGCTGGGATTTTATTGACGATAGAGGAGAAGACGGTATTCCATGCAGGTGATACTGCACTGTTCAGCGATCTGCGTCTGATTGGTGAGAGAACTGCGATTGACTTGGCAGCTCTGCCAATAGGCGATATGCTGACCATGGGACCGGATGATGCGCTCCTTGCTGCACGCTGGCTGCGAGCAGATAAGGTCATACCGCTTCATTACAATACATTTCCGGATATTGCTCAGGATGCTGTGGGTTTTTGTGATCGGCTGCGTCAAGAAGGGGTAGAAGGATTCCCGCTTAAAGCTGGCGAAGGTATAGAAATATAGTAAATCCAGATTACATGTTAACACAAAAAAAGCAGGTATCTAGGGAGTTCCCCGGTTACCTGCTTTTCTTTATGGTGTAATACACACAGCTTCTTCGCCTCGGGCTTGAGCTCTTGCCCCTCTGATGTCAGCTGTTTTGTCTACCGGATTGCCTAACATCTGCAGAACAGTAGTCGCGCAGGTTTGCGGCTGATGCTTATCTGGAGCAAGACGGCGTTTACGCTGCTCTTCGAGAACAGAATACTCATGGAGCATCATAGAGAACCATTTGTCCACTACTTCAGAGTCGAGCACCTCTGCTAGTCCTAGCTCTACGAAATATTGGCAGTTTTTCTCTTCCTGGCCTGGAATAGCTTTATAGAAGAGCATTGGAATTCCCTTCGCCTGACCTTCCGTACAGGTCATGCCTCCAGGCTTTGTGATCAGTAGGTCGGAAGCATCCATCAGTTTATTGATTTCACTGGTGTATCCAAGAATCCTGACGTTAGGATGATTGAGTCTTGGATTGGACTTCATTTTGGCTATAAGCTTCTCGTTGCTACCCATACAAAAGATAAGCTGGATGTTATCCATTCTAGCTGTGAGTGAATTCATAATCTCTTTGCCGAACATCAGTCCCCAGCCTCCACCCATTATGAGTACAGTAGGGATATCTGCTAGACCTAGTTCCTTACGGAGCTGCGTCTTGTTGGAACGTTCCCAGAACTTCGGATGCACTGGAATGCCGGTGACTGTTACAAGCTCTGGAGCGATCCCACGGCCTGTCAGAATAGATTTGACGCGCGGGGTAGAGACGAGATATCGGTTGACCTCGGAATTTACCCAGCTACCGTGTGCATCATAATCTGTAATTAACGTATACAGCGGTACCTCCAATCCGCGACGCTTTAGTCTGGAAATGACAGCGGCTGGAATGGGGTGGGTGCAAATAATCAAATCAGGCTTTAGCTGCTCGATTACTTGTGAGGCATGTGTATAAAAAATCCGGTGAAGTGCCATCTTAGTCAACGGGTTCAATGATTTATGATATTGTGTCTTATACATCATGCCGACCAGCTTGGGCTGGCTGCTAACTGTTTTTCGGTAAGCGGAAAGAATCCATGGGGCGACCATCGGGTTAAGAAATTTACCTAGCTCGATGACTCGGCACTGGACATCCGGATTCAGTAGCTTTATCCCTTCGGCCAGAGCATAGGCTGCTCCTGTGTGGCCCGTACCGAAGCCTTCCGAAAACAGCAGTACTCTTTTCTTTCGCATAAGTTCACCTGCTACTTTCCTTTTCAATAGAAATGCGGAATTTCTTCTAACATAGATTAGGGAAAACTGTTCTCTACTCACATTATACAAATAAGACGTAAATAGAAAGTTAAAACCCTGCAATAAATAAAAAAATAAAAGATTTTCTAAAGTATTGCAAACTGCTGAGCTACATGTTAAAGTAATGAATGACCAATTGACCGGATTAGTAAAGTGGTCAGAAAGTCGGCGGTAATGATATTTTCTGGAGAAAGGAAGTGGGCACGGGTGGCAGTGGTGGATCGAAGACAGCAGGTACTTCAGGCCGCAGCAAAATCCTTTTCATTATTCGGCTATAAGGCGACTACCATGGATCAGGTTGCAAAGATCGCAAATGTTGGAAAAGGAACCATTTACACCTTTTTTACAAACAAGGAGCAATTGTTTGATGAGATCCTGCGCGATATGATGGTAGAAATGAAGATGATTGCTGATCGCGAGATCAGGCGAGACAGACCTTTCTTTGATAACCTGCATCGTGTGCTGGATGCCCTGCTGGAATTTCGAAGTGAGCAGGAGTTATTCATCAAGCTTTCCCAGGAGAGTCGCGAATTCGGAACGCCGCAGGCAGGAGAAGGGCTCGAGAAGATCGAGAACTTAGTTTTAGAATATTTAGAACGGGAGGTGCAACAAGCGCTCCAAAAGGGAGAAATTAAACCTTGCGATCCTAAAATCGTATCTGTAGTCATGTTCAGGTTATATATTGTATTGACTGCTGAACTGAATAAAACACATACTCCCTTGGACAAGGAACAGATTAAGATGTATTTTCATTTGTTTCTCGCCGAAGGATTGGCACAGTAAGCGTTGATTCAGGATAGGGATGGCGTTATCAGATTCGCTTTCCCTTAACAATTTTCAAGCTGTTTTAGGCATTGAAGAAGAGCCGAAAGGCGTTTTTTTATCCCCTAAATTGACCAAATGGGGAAAACAGTCACTTAGTGTTACGCAATATTTCGTAAACAAAGCATTTTAAAGAGAGCATAAGCTCATAAGGAGAGAACCAGAATGAAATCATTATCCGTATTTACCAAGGATCTTGGCGCAGCCCTGAGAAATCCAAAGGTGCTGATTCCGATGATTGCCATCCTATTTATTCCGGTGATGTATAGCGGATTCTTCCTAAAGGCATTCTGGGATCCGTATGGCAAGATGAATGAATTACCGGTTGCTGTGGTCAACCAAGACGTCGGTGCTAATTATGAAGGAAAACAACTTCAGGCCGGAGATGATCTGGTTGAAGAGCTTAAGGTAACCGATGGCTTTCAATGGAACTTTGTTTCACTAGAAGAAGCGCAAGCAGGAATGAAGGACAATACCTATTATATGGCGATTATTGTTCCAGAAGACTTCTCTGCTAAAGCAACTACGCTTTTGGATGATGAACCACAGCCGGCAAAAATTATTTATGAGCCAAATGAAGGCTACAACTTCTTGGCCGGTCAAATCGGTGGAACGGCTGTAGCAGAAATTAAATCTAAAGTATCCGCTAAGGTAACAGAGGCTTATGTAGAGTCTGTATTCAATCAGATCACTGATGTATCTAAAGGACTCGGTGAAGCGGGAGATGGAGCTAATAAGATCGCCGACGGTGCAGGCAAGCTGGATGACGGCGCTTTGAAGCTGAAAGAGAATCTTCTTGTACTGACTGAAGGAACCGGCAAGCTTCAAAATGGTTTAGAACCACTTACTAAAGGTGTATCTGACTTGAATGCAGGTGCTACGGCTCTGCAAACTGGATCTAGTACATTGGCAGGCGGTTTGCAACAATTATCAGACGCTCATACACAGCTTCAAGATGGTGTTGCACAAAGTGCTGCCGGTAGTAAACAGCTTAGTGATGGCTTGCAGCAAGCTGTAACAGGTGCTACACAGCTTCAAGCAGGAACGAAGTCTGCTGTAGATGGTACTACTAAACTACAAGCAGGAACACAATCTTTAGTTGACGGCAGCGCGAAGCTGAAAGAAGGTCTAACCTCTTCCGTTGATGGCAGCGCGAAGCTAGAAGCAGGATTACAGGCTTCCGCAGAAGGCAGCACTAAGGTTACTGAGGGCGCTAAAGCGGTCGCTCAAGGTTTGCAGCAATTGGCACAGGCTAGTCCTGAGTTGGCACAAAATCCAGCCGTACAGAAGCTCCTAGCAGCCAGTGCAGCTGTTGCACAAGGTAGTGAACAACTGCAACAAAGTCAACAACAGTTGGTACAAGGAGCAAGCGCACTTCACAGTGGGCAAGAGCAGCTTGTACAAGGTGCCACTCAGCTGCATGCTGGTTCGCAGCAGGTTGATGCTGGTGTAACTCAATTGCATGACGGAGCAAAGCAATTAAATGCTGGTAGCACTCAGCTCTTGGCAGGACAACAAAAATTAGCACAAGGTGCATCTGCACTTGTAACGGGTGGCGATAAGCTGCAAGCAGGTATGCAACAATTCGGCGCGAAGCTTAGTGAAGCTGCAGCTGGGGGTAGCAAACTTGCTGAGGGTGGTAAAGCTCTCGGAGATGGTACAACGAAATTACTCAGTGGTGTTGGTGAACTAGGCAGCGGTATTGGTGCTGTAGCTGACGGTTCCAAACAATTGGCTGACGGTGCAGGCGAGTTGAAGAATGGGATGGATGATCTGAAATCTGGATCAACAGAACTAGCAACTAAGCTTGGTGAAGCTGCTGAACAAACAGGCAGCGTGAATAAGTCAGATAAGATGATGGAAATGTTCGCACAACCAGTTGTAGTTGAGGATCAAGTTGTAAATCATGTACCGAACTACGGCACAGGGTTTGCTCCTTACTTCTTATCCCTTGGGTTGTTCGTAGGTGCTCTGATTTCTACGATTGTTATTCCAATGCGTGAATCAGCAGTTATTGGCGCTAGCCGCCTGAATCGTTTTATCAGCCGTACGCTTACTTTCTCAATCATGAGCTTTATCCAGTCTATGCTGGCTGCTGTGGTTGTATTGTACGGACTTGGACTAGAAGTACAAAGTGTTCCATTGTTCTTCCTATTTACATTCTTGACTAGTTTAGTGTACACATGGGTAGTTCAATCCATTGTTACTTGGCTGGATCAACCGGGACGTTTTGTTGTTATCGTTATTCTTATTTTCCAATTAACAACTAGTGCCGGAACATTCCCGCTTGAATTGATCCCGAACTGGATGAAATTCTTTAACCCACTGCTTCCAATGACTTACACAGTTAGTGGTCTTAAATCAGTAATTTCTACAGGGGACTTCAGTGCAATGTGGAGTGACGTAGGTGTACTTGCAATCTTCGGTCTTGGATTCCTTGCTCTTACTTTCGCTTACTTCATGACCCGCAGTCGGGACAATGAAGCTGGAATGAAAAGTGAACAAGCTATGACTGTATAATTTGAAAAAAGTATAAAAAAAGCGTCTCCTTCGGGAGGCGCTTTTTTTGAGTTCAAATCATTAAAACCCTTTTTCTTGCAAACATTCATAGGTGATGAAAATCCTTGAAACGCTTTCATTGCATAAGTTCTTATGCGTTCTTTGTGCATAATTATGCAGAGTGAGGTTTTTTTAAACTTTTGTCCACTAAAGCTGTGTCGCAAAAAGAAATGTTAATCAGCATCATAAAAAAGTTTAAATTGCGCTGTTGTCACCTCGGTGATAAAATAATAGCACTAATCTGGCTTGAATAATTATTAAAATTTTAATCTGAAAAATTTTCCTAAGATTACGCCATACTTTATAATAGAAAGGTTGCGTTCGATGAGACACACTGAACTGCCCGGAAAACAGGGCCTGTATGATCCCCAGTTCGAAAAAGATGCTTGCGGCATGGGATTTGTAGCCCATATTAAAGGCAAACCGTCCCATGATATCGTTAGTAACGCTTTGACAATGCTCTTTAACATGGAGCATCGGGGAGGACAAGGTAGCGAACCCAACTCTGGTGACGGAGCAGGTATTATGCTGCAAATTCCGCACCGTTTCTTTGCAAGTGAAGCTGAGAAGCTAGGCTTTGCATTGCCTGAACAAGGCCATTATGGCGTGGGTATGATTTTTTTATCTCATGATGAAAAGGTTCGGGCTCAACATGAAACTCTCTTAAGCACAATTATTGCTGAAGAAGGTCAGGAAGTACTCGGCTATCGTGATGTACCTACCTATGATGAAATGCTTGGCAAGACAGCGAAAGCTGCTAAGCCTTTTGTGCGCCAAGTGTTTATCGGTCGCTCGTCCTCAGTTACGAACGAATTGTCTTTTGAGCGTAAGCTTTATGTCATCCGCAAGCGTGCAGAGCTTGCGATTCGCTACGGTGGTGTAGAAGAGGCTGAATCCTTCTATATTCCAAGCTTATCATGCCGTAAGATCGTATATAAAGGCATGTTGACTACAGAACAAGTCGGACAATTCTACCTGGATTTGCAGAACGAAGAGCTGGAATCAGCGATCGCGTTAGTTCACTCCCGTTTCAGTACAAATACCTTCCCAAGCTGGGAACGTGCGCATCCCTACCGCTTTATGATCCATAACGGTGAGATTAATACCTTGCGGGGTAATGTGAACTGGATGCATGCTCGCCAGTCGCTGTTCAAGAGTGAAGTGTTCGGCGAAGATTTGAACAAGATCAAACCTGTTATTAACCCGGATGGATCGGACACTGCAATGTTCGATAATACCTTTGAATTTCTGTACTTGAGCGGACGCTCTTTGCCGCAGGTAGCTATGATGATGGTTCCTGAACCATGGAGCAATCATGACAGTATGGACGCTGACAAAAAAGCTTTTTATGAATACCACAGCACTTTGATGGAGCCGTGGGACGGGCCTGCTGCAATGGGCTTTACGGATGGCGTACAAATTGGCGCTATTCTAGACCGTAACGGCTTACGTCCTGCTCGTTATTATGTAACGAAGGACGATATGATTATTCTCTCCTCCGAAGCGGGTGTTCTGGACATTCCAGCAGAGGACATCTTATATAAAGACCGTCTGAAACCTGGACGCATGCTGCTCGTGGATACCAAAGAAGGCCGTATTATCTCCGATGAGGAAGTCAAATCGGCTATCGCCTCCGAGAAGCCTTACCGCCAGTGGCTGGATGAGCATTTGATCAGTCTCGAGGAGCTTCCAGATGCGCCTGAGCTGCCAAATCCTAAGCATGACAATGTGCAGCAGCTACAGCAAGCATTCGGCTATACTTTTGAAGACTTGCGCAAGGTGCTTGAGCCAATGGCATCTACCGGTGCTGAAGCTGTCGGTTCCATGGGTTATGATGCACCGCTCGCTGTGCTTTCGGACCGTCCGCAGCGCTTATATAACTATTTCAAGCAAATGTTTGCCCAAGTAACGAATCCTCCAATCGATGCTATTCGTGAAGAGCTGGTTACCTCCACAACAACTACGATTGGTCCTGAGCGTAACTTGCTAAAACCAGAACCAGAAAGTTGTCGCCAAATTTCGCTGCACACACCGATTCTTTCGAATGAAGATTTTGCTAAAATTCGTCATGTTCGCCGTGCGGGCTTCAAGTCGATGTCTATTCCAATTCTTTTCCCAGCGGAGCTCGGTGCAGAAGGAATGCGTATCGCGCTTGAACGTATGAACGAGGCTGCTGATCGCGTTATGGCTAAAGGGCATAACATTCTGATTCTGACGGACCGCGGTGTAGACAGTGAGAATGCTGCGATTCCAGCTCTACTTGCGGTATCGAGTCTGCATCACCATCTAATCCGTCAAGGAACCCGGACAAAAGTTAGTATTTTGCTCGAATCCGGTGAACCTCGTGAAGTCCATCATTATGCACTTCTGCTCGGTTATGGTGTGAGTGCAGTGAATCCATATCTGGCATTTGAAAGCCTGGATGATATGATCGGCCAGGGCTTACTGCGTGGAATCTCGCATGAGAAGGCTGTGAAGAACTATATTAAAGCTGCGACTAAGAGCGTAGTTAAGATTCTTTCCAAAATGGGAATTTCGACTATTCAATCCTACCGGGGGGCACAGATCTTTGAAGCTGTGGGTCTGAACTCGGAATTCGTGGATCGTTACTTTACTTGGACACCTTCCCGCATTGGCGGTATTGGCCTAGAGGAAGTGGCAACTGAGGCACTTATTCATCATAACCGTGCTTTCACGGATAAAGACGGAAATGATAAAGTGCTTGATTCCGGTGGTGATTATCAATGGCGAAATGATGGGGAAGAGCATTTGTTCAACCCACAGACGATTCATCTGCTTCAGCACTCTGTGCGTAGTGGAGATTATAAGATTTACAAGAAATATGCTGCACTTGTTCAAGGTGAAAGTGAAAAGCATCTGACGATTCGTTCCTTATTGCAGTTCAAGTCCGCTTATGAACCGATTCCAATAGAAGAAGTAGAACCAGTTGAATCTATTATGAAACGGTTTAAGACAGGCGCGATGTCCTTTGGTTCCATTAGTAAGGAAGCGCATGAGACACTTGCTATTGCAATGAACCGGATCGGTGGTAAGAGTAATACTGGTGAGGGCGGAGAAGACCCAGCCCGTTATATCCCGGATAGCAATGGCGATTCCCGTCGCAGTGCGATTAAACAAGTAGCCTCCGGACGTTTTGGGGTTACCTCGAACTACCTTGTTAACGCTGATGAGATCCAGATTAAGATGGCTCAGGGTGCTAAACCAGGGGAAGGCGGACAGCTTCCAGGTCGTAAAGTTTATCCTTGGGTGGCTGAAGTGCGTGGCTCAACAGCTGGTGTGGGCTTGATTTCTCCTCCACCGCATCATGATATTTATTCGATCGAGGATTTAGCAGAGCTGATCTATGATCTGAAGAATGCAAATCCACGTGCAAACATTAATGTTAAGCTCGTATCTGAAGTCGGAGTAGGTACGATTGCTGCTGGCGTAGCCAAAGGGCGCGCTGATATTATCCTGGTTAGCGGTTATGACGGAGGTACAGGTGCCTCACCGATGAACTCCATCCGTCATGCAGGTCTTCCATGGGAGCTTGGCTTGGCTGAAACGCATCAGACGTTGATGCTGAACAATCTGCGTGACCGTGTTGTTCTGGAAACAGACGGAAAAATGCTTAGCGGACGCGATCTGGCAGTAGCTGTATTACTGGGTGCTGAAGAGTATGGCTTCGCTACTGCTCCACTAGTAGCTGTAGGTTGTATCATGATGCGTGTCTGCCAAATGGATACTTGTCCGGTTGGCGTTGCGACACAAAATCCAGATCTTCGTAAGAACTTTACGGGTGATCCGCAGCATGTGGTTAACTTTATGACCTTCGTGGCGCAGGATTTACGCGAAATTATGGCGAGTCTTGGCTTCCGCACGATTGAAGAGATGGTTGGCCGTACAGATTGCTTAGACGCTGCTCAAGCTTCGCAGCATTGGAAGAAGAAGGGCGTAGATTTGAGCAGTCTGCTGCATACACCTGAAATGCCAGAGGGAAGCACACGCTTCTGCAGTAAACGTCAGAATCATGGTCTGGAAGAGACACTTGATGTCTCCAAACTGCTGGATCTGGCTGCACCTGCACTAGAGTCTGGTACGGCTGTAGAAGCATCGCTGCCGATTACGAACGTTAATCGTGCTGTTGGAACCATCCTTGGCAGCGAGTTGACTCGTAAATACGGGGCATCCGGCTTGCCTGACGATACGATTCGTCTTCATTTCACTGGTTCAGCTGGTCAAAGCTTGGGGGCATTCGTGCCTAAGGGGATCACGCTTACGGTGGAAGGCGATTCCAATGACTACGTTGGTAAAGGACTGTCGGGTGGTAAGATTATTATCAAGCCTTCTCCGAAAGCTACCTTTGCTGCTGAAGACAATATCATTATCGGAAATACTGCATTCTATGGAGCAACAGGCGGAGAAGCTTATATCAGCGGTATCGCTGGTGAGCGCTTTGCCGTTCGTAACTCTGGAGCGAAGGTTGTTGTAGAAGGCGTGGGCGACCACGGCTGTGAATACATGACTGGAGGCCGTGTGGTTGTCCTTGGCGAAACAGGTCGTAACTTTGCGGCTGGGATGTCTGGCGGTATCGCTTATGTCTACGACCCAGATAGATCCTTCGTCGGCCGCTGCAATCTCGAAATGGTACTGCTCGAAAGAGTAGAAGAGCTTGAAGAGATCGAAGAGCTGCACGGGCTGATTAGCCGTCATGTAGAGCTTACAGGCAGTGAGGCAGGAGCGCGAGTTCTGGATCAGTGGGCAGATAGCTTGCCGAAGTTTGTTCGTGTTATTCCGAAGGATTACAAACGGATGATGGAGCAGATTCGCAAAGTGGAGCAAACCGGATTGACCGGAGAAGCTGCTTTGATGGCTGCATTTGAAGCGAATATGCGTGAGCTTGCACGTGTAGGTGGCTAATTAGTTGCCGCTGAAATAACGAAATATTGAATGAAGTGAGATTAGGGACTTGGTCTTTTCCGTTTGCGGAGGCCAGGTCCTTTTTGTTCAAATCGAATCAATGCCTCGGTCTAAACAACGTTAGACTGTTTCTTTTTTGTAATTTTCTGAAAAAAACGGTATGGTAAACTTGTTTGTAAATGAAAGGGAGTGATACTGTGTCAAATACAGAAATGATGTCTGAGCCTGTTGCACGTTTGCAGGGAGTTACCAAAAAAATAGGCTCTAAGACGCTTGTGAGCGATTTAACACTTGATATCCCACCGGGTCAAATATTCGGTTTTTTGGGACCAAACGGAGCAGGGAAGACGACAACAATACGGATGATGGTAGGATTAATTTCCATTAGCAGTGGGGACGTCCTGATCAGTGGTCATAGTATTAAAAATAATTATAAAGAGGCTATCGCAAGTGTTGGGGCTATTGTAGAAAATCCTGAAATGTACAAGTTTCTGTCCGGGTATCAGAATCTTAAACAATTTGCACGGATGGTACCGGGAGTCAGTAAGCAACGAATTGACGAGGTTGTGGAGCTGGTCGGGCTTGGTCAAAGAATTCATGACAAAGTGAAAACTTATTCCCTAGGTATGCGTCAGAGACTTGGAGTGGCTCAGGCGCTACTAAACCGACCGAAGCTACTGGTTCTAGATGAGCCGACCAATGGACTTGATCCACAAGGCATACGTGAGCTTCGTGACTATCTGCGCCTACTCTGTCGTGAAGAAGGAACAACTGTATTTGTCTCTAGCCATTTACTTTCCGAAATGGAGCTCATGTGTGACAGTGTAGCCATTATTCAGAATGGGCAACTGCTTGAGGTAAAACAGCTAAAAGAGGTAGGCAATGTTACAATGCCTATCGGAGAAACCTTGTTTGAGGTTGACGATGCCGAAGCTGCACTTGCTCTCATAGGACAAGGAACATTTAAGAGCGGTGGACTTGTAGTTGAGGCGGCACGTGAAGATATTGCTGAGTTTAATGCCAGACTAGTGGCTGGCGGGATTAAAGTGTACAGTATCAAATCACTTGCCCGTACGCTAGAGGATCAATTCTTAGAGGTTACAGGAGGTGAAGGAATTGAGTAATTTTACAGCGTTGATACATAATGAGAACATCAAGATATATAGTCGTGCTCGCACATGGATTATGCTGATTATTCTAGCAGTATTTAGTGCGTTTCTTCCGGCTCTTATGTATTTCACAACGGATAACCCTGCATCACGTTTAGGCGTTTGGGACAGCTTCCAAATGATAGTGAGTGTTGTATTCTTCCTGAATACGATCTTCGTTGTTGTTATAGCCGCTGACTCCGTAGCGGGCGAATTTACCTGGGGAACCATAAAAATGCTGCTGATTCGCCCGTGGAGTCGTTCCCAGATCTTGCTCTCAAAATACATTAGCATTGTGTTGTTTAGCTTGCTTTGTACTGCAGTATTGATTGTTTTTGGTTTAGCTGCATCGTTTGTTTTCGCCTCGCCAACTGGAGACACACTGTCTTCAATTGTAGCTTGGAGCCCTGCTGAGTATTCCTTTATGGATCTCCTATGCCGCTATGTCACTCTTTTCTTGACGGTTACGCTTGCTTTTATGATCTCTTCCGTATTCCGTGCAAGTGGATTGGCGATTGGTTTATCTATGTTTATTATGTTTGCCCAAGGTATTTTCGCGGCTTTGCTTAATCCGGATGTGTTCGAATGGGCGAGATATTTAATTTTCACTCATATGGATCTAAGGGTCTACATGGGATCTGATGTTGGTCCAGGTGGTGCTACACTAGGCTTCTCCATTGCTGTGCTGGCAGTGTATTATGTGATATTCTTAGCAGTTTCCTGGTTTGTCTTCCGTAAACGGGACGTTGCTGGATAAAAATAAACTTAACCGGCTTCAAGCGTTTCTTCTGCTTTGGAGGAACGTTTGGCTGTCTTGTCCTTTTTCGTATTACTTTTGAGCTCACCTGCTTGTTCAGAGGTGGGCTGTTCTTGCATGGCGATGGACCCATTAAGCAGGCTGCCCTCCATAATGCTGAGTGCTCCTGCAGAAATATTACCGTGTAGCTCGCCGGTACCAGTCATAATGAGCCTACGATCCGCAGTAACATCTCCATATACTTTACCAGCGATAACGATTTCTTCTGCTCTAATACTGGAGCGCACCGTGCCTTCCTCACCTACAGTGACTACACCACTGCATATAATTTCACCGCTAAAGGTACCTTCAATCCGCAGGTTCGTATCGCAATGCACTTTACCCTCGAGCGTACCCCCGTGCCCGATTAGAGAGTCAGTAGACTTGAAAGGGACTCGTTGCTGCCGCTTGTTCCACATGTATATATTCCTCCTAATCATATAGTTAAGACATTAATGCTTAAGGTTTAACATAATTCAATGGATCCACAGTTTTATTCTGCTTCACTACTTGAAAATGAAGATGAGGTCCTGTGCTGCGGCCCGTGTTTCCAAGTAGCCCGATCTTCTGGCCTTTGCTAACCTTGTCCCCTGGAGATACAATCATTCCCTTCAGATGCATATACCAGGTTTCAAGACCGTTGGAATGCTTAATCACGATATATTTGCCTCTTGCGCCCATCTGCTCGGCGGTAACGACCTCTCCATCTAAGGCGGCATATACAGGATCGCCTAAGTTCCCGGCAATATCAACACCCGAATGGAACGCTGATAAGCCCTTAAAGGGATCTGTTCGATAGCCGAAGCTTGAGGAGATGACCCTGGAATCAGTAGGCCAGAGCACTGCTGCATTTAGTCTGGCTTGTTCTGCCTTAGCCTTTTTTGCTTGTTGATTTGCTTGTACGTTATTTTCATGCTCCGCTTGAGTGATGGTCTGCGTAATACTTTCCACCATTTCATCGAGCATACTGTGGATCTCTTCAAAGTCGTCTTTTGTTTCTTCCACCAGATTTAGCGATTCGTTCTGATAGGCCGCGATATATTCTCCGCCTACCTGTGGTGTTATTGTACTTTTAAAGGATGTTTCATTAGGTATGGGTACAGCATTACGGCTTGATAAGCCTAAGGTTGAATTTGAAGCAGTTGAATCAGTTTTTGATTCATTGGTTTCTGCGGCGGAGTCTTTGCTTTTGTTAATCAATGACTGCAGCTCCTGTTCCAGCGCGTTTACACTCTTCAGCTTGTCTTTAATACTGTCTGCCTCTTCTGATAGTTCGCTGACTTGATCACGTAGCTGCATAAGATCTTTATCCTTATCAGCGACCTTCATTTCCATGCGGAGATTGGTTAGTGATAGTGCGGCTGCCTCAGCTTCCAGTTGTGAGATCGACTGCGAGGCATGGAAATGCATAGAGGTGACCAGACTGGAGAGGGACAGGGCTGCTGCTGCCGGCAGGGCGAACGCAAGTGGCTTGGAGATCTGGAGTTGTTTGACGGGGCGCCCGGCATCCCTTACGACGAGCAGCGTAATCCGGTTATGATCTGGCTGACTCTTCATGGCTTCTCCTTTCTGCGGCATATGGCAGCCGCCTTACGATACACGAAGCTAACGACCTTACTTCCATTAGGCTCATCCCGAATTGTCTTACTACTCTATGTATTCCATATCTTTCGGGAACATGACAACGGTTTGTTTGAATAAAGAAAGAGAGTTACGGCAAAACCTGTACTAGAGTCGTCGCAGCGAGTCTATTGCAACTGTTTTATTAATGGAGGAGGTAGTGAATTGAAGACCTTTGCGATAATTCTAAGTCTTTTTATTATACAGATCGCAGTAATTGTATTTATGGAGTTCCGTCGCCCACAAAGAGCTATGGCATGGCTGTTCATTTCATTCTGTTGTCCACCGCTTGGCCTTGCATTCTATTATTTTCTGGGCCGTGATTATAGACAGAATCGAAAATTAAATAAAAGATGTATTTCACTCTTTCGTGAAATTCGTTCGCATGTCTCTGGCAATATTAAGGTAGTAAAGGATGTTACTGAGAGTGGAAACGCTCAGTTTGAGAATAATAAAGGTCTATTGGATTTGCTCTCGAAAATCGCAGAAGGACCGATTACTGGTCACAATAAGAGCAGGGTATTATCAACTGCTAGAGAAGCATATGATGCTATGCTTGAAGCAATGGAAGAGGCGAAAGAACATATACACATGGAATTCTATATTTATCGGGATGATGAAATTGGGGAGCAGTTTCAAGATGTTATGATTCGGAAGGCGCGTCAGGGCGTTAAGGTGCGGTTACTTTGTGATGGTCTGGGCAGCCATCATTTAAGCCGAAGATTCATTCGTGTGTTGAGAAATGCGGGAGTAGAGTTTCACTTTTTTTTACCTCCGATTAGTTCTTTATTGGAGCGTCGTTTTAATTTCCGCAATCATCGGAAGATTCTGGTGGTGGATGGGCTCGTTGGTTTCACGGGTGGAATGAATATAGGGGATGATTATTTGGGGAAGGATCTCAAAATGGGATATTGGCGTGATACCCATCTGCGTCTAGAAGGAGACTCGGTATATTATATTCAGCATGTCTTCTTAAAGGATTGGAGATTGGCCTCTGGCGAAAGTATGAGCCATCCGCGTCTGTTCCCAAAACATGCTTGTGAGGCGCAAGAAGCCGTGCAGATTGTTGGGAGTGGCCCAGATGCTGCAATTGACGCTTCTCAAGAGATGTATTTTGCCGCTTTATGCGCAGCAAAACATCGGATTTGGATCACATCTCCGTATTTTATTCCTGATCCTTCCATCTGCCGGGCTTTGAAAAGCGCAGTACTTCGTGGAGTGGATGTAAGAATTATTATTCCGGCGAAGCCTGATAATATGCTTGTCTATCATGCTTCTTTGTCTTATTTAGAAAATTTACAAGACGCAGGGGTGAAATTCTACCGCTATACGAAAGGATTTATGCATGCCAAGATCATGATTATCGATGAGCTGATCGCTACGGTGGGGAGTGCAAATCTGGATATGCGCAGCTTTTATTCTAACTTTGAATTGACTGCTGTGCTTCTGCATCCGGATGCTATATCTCCACTTGTCAGAGGATTTGAGAAGGATCAAAAGCACAGTGAATTTATTGATCCTGTAAAGTTTAAGGAGAGAGGGAGAATTGTCAAACTCGGTGAAGGGCTGTGTCAGTTGTTATCTCCGCTATTATGACTGGAAAGGGGACTTAATCTGAATTTTTCGAAGGATATATCGTGTTCCATTCATTATTAGGGCTTATTTTGTGATATAATAATTGTATAAGAAGAAATGTAAGAAAGTATAGATAATAATTATACTTCCGAATGTTTCAAAACTATACTGTTAAATTGTAGGGGGAGTTCTATGAATGTGAGTCCACAAATGATTGCCAACGAGGAACAGAGCAAACTCCAGAAGACTGGAACACATAAAATGGCTAAGTTCGCCCAGCGAATGATCATGTTATCCATCGGGGCAGCAATGATGGCCGTTGCACTAGAAATATTCCTCGTACCGAATGAAATGATTGATGGTGGAATTACAGGTATCTCCATTATTTTATCATATCTTTTCGATATTCCTCTGGGGATTTTATTGACGCTGTTAAACCTTCCGTTCTTGTTAATTGGTTATAAGCAAATCGGTAAGACCTTTGCTTTATCTACCTTATATGCAATCATACTTATGTCTATTGGGACTTCATTGTTGCATCATGTGAGTGCCTTTACGGTTGAGCCCATGCTTGCTGCCGTGTTTGGCGGTATTATTCTTGGTGTTGGTGTAGGGTTAGTTGTACGTTTTGGCGGATCTTTAGAC
The DNA here is from genome assembly GCF_041956825.1 of Paenibacillus sp. RS8. Taxonomy (NCBI): domain Bacteria; kingdom Bacillati; phylum Bacillota; class Bacilli; order Caryophanales; family Paenibacillaceae; genus Paenibacillus; species Paenibacillus sp. RS8. Next base: position 2,709,687 of record NZ_CP168131.1, read on the forward strand.
GGTACAGAAATCGTTGCTATTCTAGTAGCAAAGAAGCTTCCCTTCTCTGTAGGTGAAGTTGTTATGTTCTTCAACCTGTTCATCTTATCCGGAGCTGGATTTGTGTTCGGTTGGAATAATGCGATGTTCTCACTAATTGCTTATTACATTGCATTCAAGGTAATTGACATTACACTTGAGGGTCTCGATCAGTCGAAATCGGTATGGATTATCAGTGATAAATTCCGGGATATCGGTGAAGCTTTGACGGAGCGTCTTGGACGTGGTGTTACTTATTTAGATGGAGAAGGCGGATTTTCCGGGGAGAACAAGAAAGTGATCTTCGTGGTTATCACCCGTTTGGAAGAAGCTAAGCTTAAATCCATTGTTGAGGATTGGGATTCAGGTGCATTCATCGCAATAGGTAACATTCATGATGTTAAAGGCGGCCGCTTCAAGAAGAAAGCAATTCATTAGTTTAAATTATGTTAGCTTGGCACTTTAGTATTATTATCTGAAAGAAGGTATTTTTACGAATAATGGAGCAATAAATACGGTGAACAAGACTCGATATGCCGTATTCTTATACAATATACCTTCTGTCCTTGAGTGGGACGCCTGATAAGCCCGTAGCGTGAATTGATGCTGCGGGCTTATTGCTGTTTTTGGGGTTTATTGTTTGTGGGGTTTACCCCTATGGAAGCTTAGCGATGAGCTGTTGGACAGGCTGCGGCGGCACTTTTTCCAGAAGATCCCCCATACGTTGCAAGCGTTCCTCAATATTGAGCAAATGAAAATCAGTAGGGGATACGTTCTGCCGAACCTCCTCCCAGAGCAATGGTGTGGATACAGTAGCGAGCGGCCTAGCGCGTGGTGTATAAGGTGCAGCTAATGTTTTGCCACTGTAATGCTGGAGGTAGTCAAAATATATTTTATCTCCGCGATTTTTCTTCAGACGCTCTAAGGTGAATAAATTGGGGTGCTTCTCGGTGACATAACGACCGACAAAGTGTCCAATTTTTCGCAATCCGTCAAAAGTAACACTGGTCTCGATAGGGACTATGATCTGCACCCCCGTAGCGCCGGAGGTTTTGGGCACAGAAGATAAACCAAGAGAGGTTAAGACCGTCCCTACGATTGCAGTTGCTTCCATGATCCGGGGCTCGACTTCACGTGACGGGTCTAGATCAATCATCCACTCACAAGGCAGATCGCTGCCTACATAATGCAAAGAAGGGTGAAACTCCAGAGCAGCCAGATTTCCCAGCCAGATCAACTCAGCTAAACCTTGCAGCTTGATATAATTAATATTCTCGTGAACAGCGGTCTGGACAAAGGCCGGCAGAGGATCAGGGGCATTTTTCTGATAAAAGGACATTCCCGAGACACCGTGCGGATAACGAATAACGGTAAGCAGCCGATCGCGGCAATAGCGCAGCAGGTAGGGAGAGAGGGCGGCGAGCTTTTCCAGATAGATCCGTTTTGTAATTCCGCAATCCGGCCATAGCAGCTTCTCTGGGTTGGTGATGGTTATCTCTTGGCCGTCTACGGTAATTGTGCCTTTGATGGCTGCTGGCATTCGGAAACTCCTTTCTGTTATAGGAATGAGGGTATTATGTGCCAGTCTGTTTCTTTTCATGAAAAAAATATTTCCAAAGTGTCCCTTTTGGATGATCATAAGAGTTATAAGGTTATACGGTTATGTGAAAGGGGAGTTTGCTGATTTTGGACGGGATAGAACACACCGTCGTTCGGGTACAGGCAGGCGAAGTAGAGTCCTTTGCCCTTATCGTCGAAGCTTTTCAAAAACCGATTTACCGCTATTGCAGCCGGCTACTTGGGAGCCGCACGGAAGCGGAGGATGCGGTGCAGGATATTCTGGTGAAGGCATATCAGCATATAGGCACGTATCGTCCCATCGCGAGCTTTTCTTCCTGGTTATATAAAATTGCCTATCATCATTGCCTCAGCCTGATCCGCAAACGTCAAAGACATTTGAGACTTATGGCGCTTTTTCAACCAGATCCGCCTGCAGAAAGCCCGGAACAGTTGATGGACCGTTACATATTTAACGAACATCTGACTTTTGCCCTCGCGAAGCTGAAGACAGAGGAGCGAAACTTGTTAGTGCTGCGAATCTTTGAGGAACAGAGCTTTCCGGAAATTGCGGAGATCCTCGATAAGAATACGGATGCTGTGAAGAAGAAATACAGGCGTACGATTGCAAAGCTTGGCAAAACGATGAATGCTCAGAAAGGGGGGAAGGAATGGTGGGGCAACGAAGCTGTGTTGAAGAGAAAATGATAAAGAAAATGGACGCATTAAGGAACTGCGACGAACTAGATGTAAAAGCAGCAGTTATGAATCGGGTAATGGCAATTCATGATCAACAGAAAACGATGGGCGGAGAAATGACGAATCTCAGAGACGAACGGGAGCCATTCTCAGAGACGGGAGATCCCGTTATGCAGAAGCAAGCGAAGATACTCCCGCATCCATCTAAATTTAGAAAAAGACTTCTCTCAGGGGTCTCCGCAGCTGTATTGCTGGGGATGCTCGGATTTGGTGCCCTTCAGCTGTCTGGACTTGGAGATTTAACGGAACATGGTAGCCAGTCTACAATTGATATCACGCAACCTCCGGATGGAGCTATTACGCTAGTGAACAGCGGAGGGAAGGCTATTGTACAGACGGTGCACTATAATACTCCTATTCCTTCGACCTCTCCTGCGATAGAGAAGTATCTGAGTTTATTGGCGACTTATAAAGAGCAGGTGCTTGCTCACTTGAATGCTGGAGAAATGGCTGCTTATTATGTGAATGATACTGAGTTTACTAAGTTGGCCAAAGGTTTAGGCTATGGAAATCAATTGCAGTTCGCTTTCAGTTCTCCGGTGTATTCTAATCATCAAGATTTCGTGAAAAAATTAAAAGGGACTGGGGATTTCTGGCCCGAGCTGCCTTCCATACTCGCTAATGGTTATGAATTTGAGTACGCCACTTTTAAAGCTGCTCCTCCTTACTGGCCGATAGACAAGGAATATAAAGAAATGCTTGAACAATTTCAAAAAAAAGCAAAGGTCGATAAAACAGGCCAAAAGCTATTTATAGAGAAGATAGCTGTGAATGCCATAGAGAGTGCTGAGCTTACCTACCATAAGGGGGATCAAACAATTGAACTATCCTTAAATCAGAGCGCCTATATGGGTGGTATATCGCAAGTGTCTATCTTGGAAGGTCAGACTGCCGAAAAATGGTCAATGACAGGTACTGGTAAAGAAGCAGTTTTTATCGCAGCGAGTACAGAGAAGGGGGAGCAGACTTGGTCTTCCCGGAATCTTTTGTATTGGTATGATGAAGCCAGCCAGACGATTCGTAGTCTAAATGATGGACTGAATGAGAGTTTAACCCGTGAACAATGGCAAGTGATTGCTAACAGTTTTATTCGCTAGCTACTGTTGTTCTATTCGTACAATATGAGAAGCTGTCTCAAAAGTAGTGAAATCTACTTGGGAGGCAGCTTTTTTTATGGAATAGGAAAAGTAATGGATTTTACTGTACCATGTGACAATATGCCACGCGTAGTGTTCTATGCTACTGGTTGGGGCGGTGGGCGATGTGCTATGTATGATTTACTTGCGGCTTGCAGTAGATGATTTGTGGATTACTGATATATGTGACGGTGGACTATGGGCGATACGTTCTGTGTCTATGCAATGTATAGAGTCCTTTAAATTAATTAGGGAAAAACTCCCTAAAAATAACCGATATTCGCTCTAAATGAACGGAATCAGGGAATTCCTCCCTAATAATCATAGGAATTTCTTTATTCGTTGCCGAATAGGCCAAATTTCAGGGAAGTTTTCCCTAATTATAAGTCCGATGAACAGAAATTTCTGAATTTTAGGGAGGAATTCCCAATTACTCTATAGGTGCTTCACATATTGCATCCCTTGGCGCGTCACTTGTAATGTTAAGAACAAAAAAAGAGGCTGTCCCAAAAGCCATGATGGTTGCTTGGAGCGGCTTCTTTTTTTTGTAAGAAAATGTCCCTTTTTCTCATGCTGGAGTGTTATAGAAGTGTAATTAGAAGGAGGTGATTTAGAAATTGAAGCTAAATGATGAACTCAAAAAAACACTGATCGTGCTCTCGGCAGCAACCTTGTTAGGAACAGGAGTAGTTGTGAGTGGGGGTGCGTCTGGCTTGTCCCTTTCGATCGCAGCTGCCTCTGGACAGCTGACTGCAGTACCAACCGATCAGAAGCTCCAGAAGGAACTGCAGACCCTGGTTGCAGGATTGAAGGAAGGTACGTACTTGGCCTACTACGTACGTGACAAAGTCTCTAACCCTCAGGATACGATCAGCTTCTCTGGCAAAGGATTTGTTTTTAAAGACTACAAATCCTTTGCTGCTAAATTCAAAGCGTTGAAGGGCCCGGCTACTCCACAGCCCGGAAATCTTCCTAAGGGCTTCGCTCTGGCGACAGCCATCATTTATCCACCGTCTGTAGCAAACGATTCAGAGCTGTATTTACAATTAGAGCAGGAACTAAAGGCAGAAGCGGCGGCAGGTGATCCCAACAAACAGTTGTTTAGCAAGATCATCAGTTGGAGCCAAACGAACTTGTCTATGCAGCTGTATGCCAAAGGAAAGGCCAGTTTTAGCATTGTAACTGGAGTGCCGCCCGCCAAACTCCCCGAAGGAGCTGTGCCTTTTGTACGAGCTTCGGAAACTAAGAAAGAAATGACGGTCAACGGTAGGAAAGTAATTTTTACAACCGATTCGGCTAAAGATGCAAGCTTCAACACTAAGCTAGTGTGGCTGGATAAATCAGGCGCGATACAATATACCCTTTCAGACAATCGGGTCAGTAAACTGACGACAAATGAAATGTTGGCTGTAGCTAAAAGCATGATCAAATAACCAAGAAGTTAAAGGAGGATATTATAAAGATGATTAAAAAAAGTGCGGCCATCACGGGTTTGAGCCTGCTAGTGTTAATGAGCGCGGTAAGTGGAACGGCAGGCGCAGTGCCTTCAGGGAGTAATAATAAAAGCAAAGCTACTGCACCCATTGAACAGAACACGCCGGTATCGCCAACGATTGAAGCTTTGATTGCCAAAGAAAATATAGTTCCCTTAAAAGCGGGCGAAGTTAAAGTCCTTTATGTAAACGACAAGAAATCTAATCCAGATGAAACCTTGAGTATAAGATATATGCCGTACAGATTCAGTTCTACAAATGAAGCGGCGCAGAAGTTATCCTCATTAAGCGGAAAGTCACTCTTGATACCAGTTTCGCTCCCGGAGGATTATAAGCTGCAGGATGTCGTTTTAAATCCAGTGCTTCCGAAGTTTTTCAGTGCAGAGTATAAAGCCCTCAGAGATCAGGTAAAAGCTAAAGCACAAGCTGCTGGTAAAAAAGTGATTTCACAAAGCTTTAAGTGGAGTGATACAGAAACCTCTATCACTTATCTACGAAATGGGGAGAGATTAAATTTAAAATCAGCTCCAGCATATACGCTTCCGGAAGGGGTTACTTTAGCGCAGCTGCCTGGTGACCAGGATGAAAATTTGACCATCAACGGGGTTGAAGCAGTCTACACGGTGTTTGGTCCTCACCATGGAGATCTAAAAGTTCAGCTTGTATGGTCCAGTGCGGATGGAAGTATTGATTATACTCTGACGAATACGAAAAATACAACGCAGACTAAAGCAGAGCTGGAGGCTATTGTGACGACTCTTACAGCGCAATAAGAAACGTCCTCTCGATAAATTCGGGAGGACGTTTTTTGGGGAAGAGTTTATCCTTTTTGTTCCATGGTACATGATTCGGGAGGAAGATCTACCCTCGCTTGAGTAACCGGCTGACGAAGAGTGCCTGAGGTATTCCATTCCAAAAAATGAACTTTGAAGACAAGCTTCGGTTTTATCCAAAAAGCACCCTTCCCTCGCTGGGGATCAGCTGTAAAGGGCATTTGATCTATTTTTAAATGCTGTACCTCTGCAGTTAAGTCGCGTTTATCCTGTACAGTCAATTTGCCTGGCCCGGCATGTCCGATATAATGCAAATTCCCTTTATCATCATACAGCCCAAGAAGTAGCGCATTGACGATGCCGTCACGGAAGGTTACACCCCCGGCTACTGCCGTAATATCCGAAATGATTTTGCGTTTCTGCCAGCGCTTATCTTTTCCACCTGGAGCATAAGTACTGTTGATGTCCTTGCAGACGATACCCTCCAAGCTCTGACTCTGAGCAGCCGCGAACAGTTCTGTAGGATCGGTATAACTGGGTACGGCCTGTACATGGGGGTGCGGCAGCAGAATATCGCTTAGTAGCTGCTGCCGCGAGAATAAAGGTTGATCCATCGTCGATTGACCATTGTAGAACAGAATATCAAAAATCATATAAATGACAGGAACCTGATGCCTAACGACGGAAATCGTGGAACCATTCTTTAAACTGTCCCTCCGCATTACTTCATGGAATGAGGGCTTGCCGTCTTTGAGTGCAATGATCTCACCATCAAGAATAACGGAATCAGCCTTGCAGTAAGCAGCTACATCAGTAAGCTCAGGATATTGCGTGGTACGGTAATTGCCACGTCTGTTAATTAGCTGAGCATTGCTTCCGTCGGAATAGGACAACATGCGCACGCCATCCCATTTAATTTGTGCGATCCACTGGTTGCCTGCTGGAAGCTGCTCAGCCAGTATGGGTTCAAAAGGAATAATGGGCTGAAGCTTCATGGGCAGAGCCTCCTACGATACGGTGGTTTTGCTTTTTGGACTGCGGCGTTTCGGTTTTGGGGTGATGACTGGAATTGGTCCGGAAGCTTCGTTTTGCTGATCGGCAGGCTCAGCTGCTGTCTTAGTCTTGGAAGTTTTTCTTTTGGCAGCCGGAGCCGCTTTAGTCTTGGTCTTCTTGGTACCTGCTAAGGAAGGTCCAGGATCTGTAGGGATATGCTGTACAGCCTGAATACTGGCCTGCAATGCAGCCATTAGATCAATCACATTGCACTCCTGTTTAGCGGGAGCGATATGAAATTCCTCGCCTGCTATCTTATGTGAGATTAGATCAAGCATGCGCTGACGATAATCATCGGTATATTTTGCCGGATCAAAAGGCGTGGATAGCTGTGAAATGAGCAACTTGGCCATATCCAGCTCTTTATCATTCACCGTCCCTGCTTCGGGCAGGCCAGGCACTTGCGAGACCGGACGCACTTCATCAGGATAAAAAATAGTCTCGATGGCGAGGCAATCCTCCAGCACACGAATAGCTGCCAGACTGCTCTTAGAGCGAATCGAAATTTTGGCGATGCCAATTTTACCAGTTTGACGCATGGCCTCCATAAGAAGGCGATAGGCATTTGTGCCTGCCTGATCGGGGGATAAGTAATAGGTTTTTTGAAAATAAATGGGATCGATCTCCGTCAGGTCAACAAAGTCGAGAATGGTAATGCTTTTGCTGCTTTCGTCAGTTAATTGATCCAGTTCCTCCTTGTCGAAGAGAACGAATTTCCCTTTTTCATACTCATAACCCTTGCCGATTTCTTCCCAAGCCACCTCTTTGTCACACACCGGACATTTACGTACATACGACAGTGGGCTGCCGCATTCCTTATGGATATAACGCAGAGAAATGTCCTTGTCTTCTGTAGCGGAGAACATCTTAACTGGAACATGCACTAGCCCGAAGCTGATGGCTCCTTTCCAAACGGTATGCATGAGTAACGCCTCCTGATCTAAGTTATTCTGCTTTGGGTTAGTATGAGGCAGGAAAGGCTTTTCTAGCCGGGTGCATTTTTTGAGAAGCATGGGAAAATATAAAATCAGGCCTTTAAAGCTGAGGAGGAGAATACAAAGGGATGGAACCAAGAGGTAATGATTGGAGCGATGCGCTGAGCGAGCAGGATATACCGGCAACAGTAGTGGATTGGGACAGCATAATTGCTCCCCCGGAGGCTAGTCAGGTATCCGATTCGGAGAAGCTGGATGCAGAGCGAACGATCGAAGATACATCACCCTTAGAATCGTAAACTTTGAGAACAATAAAGGAGGAGAACAGTGGTGGACGTCAAACGAGCACAGGATATTTATGCTTCAAAAGAGACGGTAAGTGTACATTTGGATGGAGAACCTGTATGGATTGAGCATGTGGATGCACAGAACGGAATGGCTACGGTGCAAGTAGGCTCAAGACCAACCAATACGCATACAGTAGGCGTGGAACGGTTAGAGGAGCAAGAACATTAACGAATGACTACTCAGAGTGTGTGAATAAGCGAAATCAAACCTGTATAAAAGAGACTCTTTATGCTTATTTTTGCGTAGAGGTCTCTTTTTCTATTGTAAGCATACTGACATGTAAGATTGAACAGGGACAGTTGTTGCGGTGGATGGAGCATACCGATATAATTAAATGTAATGGTTTTTGGCAGGTATATATTAAAAGGTGGTAGTTGTAGTTGGACAATACAGACGAAACGGTGTTCACTTACCGTTCATACAGCCTCCAGGATACAGAGTTGCTTGCAGCTGCTCTAGCTACTGCTTCGTCGCCTGGGATGGTTATAGGTTTGGATGGCGATCTGGGCGCAGGAAAAACGGCATTCTCGCAAGGGTACGCTCGGCATCTCGGCGTAAAGGGGATCGTAAACAGTCCTACTTTTACAATTATTAAAGAGTATGAGGGCCGTCTACCGCTATATCATATGGATGTATATCGGATTTCGCTTCAGGAAGCGGACGAGCTTGGACTAGATGAGTATTTCTACGGGCAAGGCGTCTGCTTGGTGGAATGGAGCAGTATTATTACGGATTTAATGCCGCCGCGGCATATGCACATATACATGGAAACAGTCGGGCCGGATGAAAGAATGATTTCGGTGACCGGAATTGGGGAGCCGTATGGTGAGCTTTGCCGGAAGCTGATCCAGAAGTGGGGTTAAGGAAGATGACGAATCAGAATACAGAGCCGCGCAAGCGGCTTTTAGCGCTGGATACATCAACTGCAGTATTAGGCGTGGCAATTACAGAGAATGGGGAACTACTGCATGAAATTAATGCTTCCGGAGAACGGAATCATTCAGTACATTTACTGCCGATTATAGAGCAGGCGCTGCAAGCTACGGGAACTACTGCTGCAATGCTGGGAGGGATTTCTGTAGGTGTGGGTCCTGGATCGTATACGGGAACACGTATCGCAGTTACTGCAGCCAAAACGCTGGCATGGGCATGGAATGTCCCGGTAGTTGGTATTTCGAGTCTACATGCAGTGGCATGGGGCGGATATCAAACAGCCCTCAAGAATAAGGTGCAAGAAGAGTTAGGACAAGCTAATGAGAACAGTGGCTTCGGGCCTGATTGGATCATTCCACTGATGGATGCACGTCGAGGACAGGTATACACCGGACTTTTCGCAGCTGAGAGAAATAACGCTCCTAGCCGTCTTGAACCTGATGCCATCCGTCTGATGGCAGACTGGGTAGATTATTTAGCTGAACGTTTAGAACAGGCGTCAGTTGAGGGTAATAAGCCCGCTGTTCTTTGGTTTGTTGGGGAGACTGCTGTGCATGGCAGCGAGGAATCGCTTCGTCCATTGAAGGATCTTGGTGCTTCTATTGCAGTTCCTTATGAAATGGAAGGCCGCTGGACAGGATTTCTTGGAGAAGCGCGGATTCTGGTAGAGAATGATGATATCCATAGTTTGATCCCTAACTATACTCAGATTTCAGAAGCGGAGGCCAATCTGCGGTTAAGCAGAGAAGGAGGCTTAAAGAAACAATGACGGAAGCGGAATCAATGGGAGCTCAGGAGGCTGAACTTGTTTTTCGTTTGATGAAGTTGGAGGATATTCCTGACATTCTTATCATTGAACGGGAAGCCTTCACGATGCCTTGGACGGAGGAAGCTTTTCGAAACGAGTTGACACATAATCATTTTGCAAAATATATGGTTATGGAGCTGGCAGGTCATATTATCGGTTATGCCGGTATGTGGGCCATCGTGGATGAGGCGCATGTGACGAATATAGCCTTGCTCGAAGCCTATCGTGGACGTAAATGGGGCGAACGCCTGCTCGAAGAGCTTATGAAGACGGCGTCTTATGTGGGGATGAAATCGATTACGCTTGAAGTACGGGTATCGAACGAGGTAGCACAGAATTTATATCGTAAAAAAGGCTTTCGTTCTGCCGGCACACGCAAAGGATATTACTCCGATAATCGCGAGGATGCGCTCATTATGTGGGCGGATCTGCCAGAGTACGAGGAGCATGGCAATATGGAAGGAAGCGTGGAATTAAAATGAAGACAGAAACGGGCGCAGCTCAGCCTGTACTTATACTTGCTATTGAGACGAGTTGTGATGAAACGTCGGTCGCTGTGGTCAAAGATGGCTCTGAAGTGTTATCCAACATTATCTCGAGTCAGATTGAGACGCATCGCGCCTTCGGGGGCGTGGTACCAGAAGTAGCTTCCCGTAAGCATGTGGAAGTGATTACGCTGGTGATAGAGGAAGCACTCGCTACAGCAGGGGTTACACCAGATCAATTGTCGGCGGTGGCAGTTACGCAAGGCCCGGGTTTGGTGGGGGCTTTACTTGTCGGGGTAGTAGCAGCCAAGAGTCTTGCTCTCGCATGGGGCAAGCCGCTGATTGGCACTCATCATATTGCAGGACATATTTATGCTAACCGTTTAGTGGCAGAGTTGCAGTATCCCTGCATGACACTAGTGGTATCCGGCGGACATACTGAATTGGTTCATATGGAGCGGGAAGGTCAGTTTCGAATTATCGGACGCACCCGTGATGATGCGGTAGGCGAAGCCTATGATAAAGTGGCACGGGCACTGGGATTCCCTTATCCTGGCGGACCTCATGTAGACCGTCTTGCACGAGAAGCGGCGGAGGTTGTAACGTTGCCAAGAGTATGGCTTGAGCCGGATTCTTATGATTTCAGCTTCAGTGGCCTAAAGTCGGCTGTGCTGAACGTTGTGAATCAGAGTAAGATGAAAGGTCTCACACCAGATGTGGCGGGTATTGCCCGCGGGTTCCAAGAATCTGTGGTTGAGGTTCTGGTGGAAAAAGCAGTACGTGCTGTTAAAGCTACTGGCTCCAAGCAGTTATTGCTGTGTGGAGGCGTTGCTGCTAATGCTGGACTCCGCTCGGCATTGATCTCGCGCTGTGAAGCGGAAGGCATTGAGCTAATTATTCCACCTCCGGTATACTGCACGGATAATGCAGCGATGATTGGAGCGGCTGCTTACGTTAAGTGGCAGCATGATGGCGGTACGCCGCTGGATATGGTTGCAGACCCAGGGTTCTCACTGGAACAATGGTCTGTATCCGCCTATTGACATCATTTGGAGCTAGCGAGTATAATCAGTTCAATTATACAAGGAAACGCGATGAGCAGAAGTAGTAAGGATACTCTGGGATAAGAGAGCTGCGGGTAGGTGCGACGCAGTCGAAGGAGACCTGAACTCGTCTAGGAGCGGAGCGGTGGAAACATTACCGGCAATTGTCGCCGGAACGTTCGTACACTGTTTACGGGTAACCTCCGTGAAAAGGTGGTCGAGTATCTAACATACTGGACCGTAGAGTGGATGTTCAATTGGGATCGGCAGTAATTTAACCGGTACAGAGCATCAACAAGAGTGGTACCGCGAAGGTTAACAGCCTGTCGTCTCTTGAATGAGATGGCAGGCTTTTTTGTATGGATTTAGAGTAGTGAGTAACTTATATACAACACGCTAGGAACGGGAGTAGTAGAGAATGATGGTGAACAGAGAGCTGCGGGGTGGTGCGACGCAGTCACCGGATGTCTTGAATCTCGCCCGGGAGCGGAGCGGCGGAAAGAAGAGTACGCTGCCTACGGCTGTCCCCGTTATCGGACCTTCCCAGATTTCCTGATATCCTCAGGATGGACCGGGAAGAAGAGCTGGACGCAGCTTAACGGCTTGAATTATTTTAATAGCCTATGCGTCAAAAAGAGTGGTACCGCGGAGGGGTAACCCGCCGTCTCTTTATTAGAGACGGCGGGTTTTTGCGTTCTTATAGAAGCGGTTCCGGTTACGGACTCAACGCTACATAAGACGCCAAGAGTGAACCCTCAGCACATTCCAAATTGTGCAGTGGATTCATTCGTATCAGCTGCCGGCAGCAGTGGGTGGGGAATTTAGCAGGACTACAAGTCGACGTGTGGATCTGCGCTGAAGCATAGGCTAGGGTAAGGAATCTAATAAGAGGAAAACAGGAGGAATTCAGATGATTATTCCAGTAAAGAAACGTATACAAATTTTCGATACGACTCTGCGAGACGGTGAACAGGCTCCGGGCGCAAGTCTGACCCCAGAGCAAAAAATACTGCTGGCCTATAAGCTCGCAGATCTGGGTGTTGATGTGATGGAACCTGGATTCCCGATATCGAGCCCTGGTGATTTTGCAGCAGTACAGACGATTTCACGTAAGGTGCGAAATGTGGAAATTTGCGGTTTTGCACGGGCGGTTAAAGGGGATATTGACGCGGCAGTCCGGGCAACCCAAGATGCTGAACGGCGGCGGATTCACCTGTTCATCTCCTCTTCTGATATTCATTTGCAGCATCAATTGCGTATGAGCAGAGCTGAAGTCGTAGCCAAAGCCCGCGAGATGACGGCTTACGCGCGTCAATTCTCTGATGTCGTTGAATTCACGGCGATGGATGCTGCGCGAACAGGAATCGATGATCTGATTGAAATGGTTGAAGCTGTCATTGAGGAAGGCGCTTCTATTATCAATCTGCCCGATACGGTCGGTTACGCCTTGCCACATGAATACGGGGAAATGTTCCGACGAGTGCGGCTGGGAGCAAGAGGCGGGGACAAAGTAAGCTATAGTGCCCACTGTCACAATGATTTGGGGCTGGCTGTAGCCAACAGTCTGGCGGCGATTGATGGAGGCGCGACACAGATCGAAGTCACTGTGAACGGAGTAGGTGAGCGTACCGGGAACTGTGCACTAGAAGAGCTTGTGATGGCGCTCGAAACCCGCGGGGATGCGATTGGGGCAGAGACAGGCATTGTGCTAGATAAGTTGTACGATACTTCGCGGATGATCAGTGGAGCAATGCATTTTCCAATTGCCTATAACAAGCCAGTCGTCGGAAGAAATGCTTTCCAGCATGAGTCAGGGATTCATCAGGACGGTTTGCTGAAGGATCGCAGCACCTATGAGATCATGGATCCGGAACGGCTGGGCATCCCACGTAGCATGATCATTCTGGGCAAGCATTCTGGCAGACATGCGCTGAAGGACCGGGCGGCGAAGTATGGCATTACGCTTGAGCCTGCGGAGCTGGATGCATTGTATGAATCGTTTAAAGAGACCGCTGACCGTCAAAAGGTTGTCAGTGATGACCAACTGCTGCAAATGGTAAGCACTACTACTGGACAACAAGCTCAGGTTTATGAATTGGGCGAGGTTCAGGTATTGGCAGGTAGCGCCCAGCGCCGGGTGGCCGCTGTTACGGTTCGCCATTTGAAGTCTGGACAGGAAACTTCACATACTAGTACTGGGGATGGTCCGCTTGAGGCCATTATCGCTGCTATAGGCCAAGGGATAACAGAGGACATAGATTTTGCGGGACTTGAACTGCATTCACTTGGAAGTGGAGAGAATGCCCAAGCGGAAGCGGCTGTGATGGTAGAGTGGGAAGGGCTTAAATTTAGAGGCACAGCTACGCATCAAGATATTATCATGGCAGCAGGAATTGCTTACATTGCAGCCTGTAACGCTGCGCTGCTCTCTACACAAATTGTTTAATATATATAGACCCGCTGTCTGATTTAGAGATAGCGGGTTCTTTTTTATCATAAAATGAGGGGTTTTTGGAGCGGTTACGTCTTTTGTCAAGTTGTGGACAACGTTATCCACATATTCTGTCTCAGTTGTGTAAAAAGTGCGTAAAATCAGCAATGTCAGCTCTTTTTAAAATGCCCTTATAACCATTTTTGTTAGCAATGAAACCTTGTGGGAATTGTGGATAATGTGGATAATTCGGTGGATAATAATTCCTGTACTTCGAAAATACCGATTTAACGCATAAAAAGAGCCCCTAAGGGGCTTTTTTAGTAGGTAGTTATACACGAAACCTGTGTATAGAGCTGTGGATAACTAATTATGAACAAATCGAGAAATATGAAAAAATATTTATGAAGTGGATTTTACATTATTCGTCAGCAAGGATTTCCCATTCGTTAAATAAATCTGTAAGCTGAGTTTTTTTGTTTTTTAGGTCCTCTTCATAACCTTGAAGTGCTAAATAATCCTGATAAACTTCAGGTTTAGTCATTTCATTCTCTATAAAAGCGATCGACTCCTCTAGTGAGGCAATGCCTTCCTCGAGCTCAGCGATACGCCGCTTCCGGTTGCGCTCTTCACGCTTGGCTTGCTTATCCGCTTCGAAGGAGGAAACAGTGCTTTTTTCAGGAACTGCAGCATCCTTGTTGACGTTCTTGGAGGCTAACTCGGCGGCATCTTTCGCAATCTCTTCTAATTCTCGTTTTTTCTCGATATAGTCATCGTAGTTACCTAGGTATTGGTCGATCCCCTCGGGATGAAGCTCCAGCACGCGTTCAGCCATTTTGTTGAGGAAATAACGGTCATGAGAAATGAAGAGTAATGTACCTTCGAAATCAATTAAAGCTGATTCCAGCACCTCACGACTGACCAAATCTAAATGGTTGGTTGGCTCATCGAGAATGAGCATATTTGCGCCGCGCAACATGAGCTTCGATAATGCCACGCGTGCTTTTTCGCCGCCGCTCAGCGCGGAGATCTTCTTAAGAACATCTTCACCGCTGAAGAGGAAGTTGCCAAGAATTGTACGGATTCTGGCTTCCTCAATCATTGGGTATTCACTCCATAGCTCTTCCATTACCGTATTTTTCGGATTAAGGCGTGTCTGTTCCTGATCATAATAAGCAACCTTGACTTTCGTGCCCCAATTCACGGTTCCAGCGGAAGGCTCCCGGGTTCCGGTCATACACTGCAGCAGTGTAGATTTACCGATACCATTGGGACCGATGAGTGCCGCGGTTTCTCCACGCCGCAGCTCAAAAGAAGCATCCTTAAACAAAGGTGGACCATCATTAAAGGAAACGGCTACATTGCGAACCTGCAGCACTTCTTTACCAGACATGAAGTCAGGCTCAAAGGAGAAGCTGGCTTTCTTCAGATCGCCCATTGGTCGATCTATGCGGTCCATCTTCTCAAGCGCTTTGCGTCTGCTCTGCGCACGTTTCGTGGTAGATGCTCGCACTATGTTTTTCTGTACGAAATCTTCCATTCTTGAAATCTCATCCTGCTGTTTCTCATACTGTTTCATTCGTGCTTCATATTCGGCAGCCTTCAAATCTACATACCGGCTGTAATTGCCTGTATAACGTCGAGATTGATGACGCTCGATCTCTACAATAGTAGTCACAAGCCGGTCCAGGAAATAACGGTCATGAGAAACAACCAGAATTCCGCCAGCATAACTGCGAAGATAATCCTCAAGCCAAGTTAATGTTTCAATATCCAGATGGTTCGTAGGCTCATCCAGCATTAGAAGATCGGGAGCCTGAAGCAAAATGCGGGCTAATGCGAGCCGAGTCTTCTGGCCACCACTAAGAGTGGCGATGGGTGTATCCGGTGGGAACTCGCCGAAGCCCATGCCGTGCAGGACACTTCGGATTCGTGTATTCATTTCATAACCGCCGTGATCCTTGAACCAATCTGATCGGCGGGCATATCGTTCGAGCAGCTCTTCGTACCGTTTTGGGTCTTCTGCCAGCTTAGGATCAGCAATGCTTACTTCCATCTCTCTTAGCTCAGCCTCGGCTTCGATTAACGGTGCGAAAACGGCCATCATCTCTTCATGAATAGTTTTGTCGGATTGAAGTCCGCTATTTTGCGCTAAGTACCCGATTGTAGTTTCTTTTGATTTATGAATTTGACCGCTGTCGTAGGACATTTCACCAGCCAGAATTTGTAGAAAAGTTGATTTGCCGGCACCATTAACACCTACGAGTCCGACACGTTCCTTTTCATTTACCTGGAGGCTTATGCCGTCTAGTACGTTCTGTATACCATATGATTTTGTAATTCCTGTCGCTTGAAGAAGCATAACGATGAAACCTCCACCCTTGCATATTTCGCCTTGGTATTTATACCTCAGCCGTATGAACAACTTATTCTATAGTTTACATGAAAAGCGTTTCCCAAGCGAGAGCTCGATATATCGGAAGCAAGGAATAAAGACCTGGCTCGGAAACACAGTCCTATCCACCTTGGCGAACCGGGGAGAAGAGTGGTAAACTGGATTTACAAACAAGGATAAGCTTGGGATAAATATATGGGGGTGACCGACGATGTCAAGTAAGGGGTCGGTGATCTCCAAAATAAAGCAACAACTAAGAACTGAGAAGACCATCGCCCGAAACGAGCTCTCCTCGGACCAGAGAAGGGAATTGTCTTTTCTGGTCTGCAAGCATGCATCAGAGTGGGTGAAGACGAAGGACATCGCCTCACTGATGGCTTATGTATCTTTCCGTTCTGAACTCGATACCAGCGCGCTTCTTACACAGGCGTGGAAGGATCAGCGCAGGGTACTGCTGCCGCGTGTTATTCCGGCAAGTGGTGCAATAAGTGTTCATAGGGTGAGCGCGTGGAGTGAGCTTGAGCCGGGGGCGTATGGTATCCATGAACCTATTGTATCCGGCAAAGATTCACAAGAAATTGAAGTTGTTACACTACCCGAGGTTGTGTTTGTTCCGGGGCTGGCTTTTGATCTCCAGGGGGGTAGGCTTGGTTACGGCCGAGGATACTATGATCGATTGCGTGCGACATGGGAGACGGAAGAGTATGCCGCTGCGAAGCCGCCTGTCTGGGTCGGGCTAGCCTATGGTATGCAGCTGGTTCCGAAGGTGCCCATGGATGAGCATGATGCCTTTATGGACATGCTGATTACTGAAAATGGCATAGTGCACTGCCGAAAAGGAGAGTGAGCCGTGGAATTGACCCATTTTAACGAGCAGGGAAGAGCTCGTATGGTGGATGTGAGTGAGAAGGAGATTACGAAGCGGACAGCTGTCGCGCGGAGTAAGATCAAGATGGCAACGGAGACGCTTAGTGCCATCAAGGAAGGTAAGATCAGTAAAGGAGACGTACTTGCCGTTGCGCAGATCGCTGGGATTATGGCGGCCAAGAAGACGTCTGACTGGATTCCGATGTGCCATCCGCTCCCGCTTACCGGTATTGACATCAGCTTCTCCGATAACAGCGAAGATGAACTTTATATAGAAGCAACAGTCCATACTACCGGAAAGACCGGAGTTGAAATGGAGGCGTTGACCGCTGTTTCTGCCTCAGCACTAACGGTATATGACATGTGCAAGGCTCTTCAGAAGGACATGATTATCGGACCAACGCTATTAGTGTCTAAAAGCGGGGGCAAGAATGGAGATTACGCGCTTGAACCTTGATCAGATCTGTTCGATGCGCTGAAGCAAGCGGGCTGCACTGTACAGCCAATTATACATAGAGAGGGAGGACAAACCTATGGCGTGGAAAACAGCAATCCTAACGGCCAGCGATAAAGGGGCCAGGGGCGAACGGGAAGACACGAGCGCCCAGGTTATACGGGAGCTGGTGGAAGAGGAGCTTGGGGGCGAGATTGTTGAATATCGAATCGTGCCCGATGAACAAGATGAGATTATCGCAGCTTTGATAGAACTGACAGATTATTTTCAGGCGGATCTGGTATTGACGACCGGAGGTACTGATCTAGCGATACGCGATGTGACTCCGGAGGCTACTCGGCGTGTAATCGAGCGGGAAGTACCTGGACTTTCAGAAGCGATGCGAAGTACGGTGATGCAAAAAAATCGTGCGGTGATGCTGTTCCGCGGGATATGCGGCATTCGTGGACGCACGTTGATTGTCAACTTACCGGGTACACCGAAGGGTGTTCATGAGAATTTGGCAGCCATTATGGATCAATTACCGGAAGCGTTACTAATGGTAACTGGCCAATACCGCCAATAACATTGTCATATTCTTGTCACGTCACAAGGATAAACTATTTATAGAAGATAGTGGATGTAACTGTGACATAAGTTATGGTATTATTAGATTATCGTAATCGATGCCATGATCGGATAGACGGACAAGGAGGAATAATAATGTTTAGTGGAATTGGAACTCCGGGTATTATCTTGTTGGTTATACTGGCACTGCTCCTCTTTGGCCCGAATAAACTGCCAGAGTTAGGCCGCGCAGTTGGACGAACCTTCCGTGAATTTAAGGAAGGCGCACGTGAAATCATCGGTGATACTGATCCGGTGAAGAAGAGCGAAGCTCCTGTGCCGACGGCCCCGCAGACGGTCGCTGCAGATATTCCTCAGGACAAACGCCTGCCGGAATAATAATAAGTTTAACAATGGGGCTATCTCACAAGTCTAATAGACTTAGGAGACGCCCCTTTTTTAATTTGCTTGTTGCTTTCTGCAGAAACGGGCACAGCTTTACACAAGCTGGTGTAATGTTTCTACTCTTGTCATGGGATGGTGTCAGGATGTCTCTCGAAACGGAAGAAATGTCGGTGGTGGATCATCTCACCGAGCTGCGTAAACGGATTATTTATGTGCTGATTGTATTTATTCTTGGATTGGTAGGAGGTCTGTTCTGCGCCAAGCCCATTTACGATTATTTAATTAGTACAGATCTAGCACAGGGCTTTGTTCTGCATGCGTTCTCATTCTGGGATGGTATCGGGATGTATATGAAGATCGCGATGGCAGTTTCGCTTGTCATTTCAATCCCTTTTATTGCTTATCAATTGTGGGCGTTTATTAGTCCAGGCCTTCGACCGGAAGAGCGTAGTGCAACACTGCGTTATGTTCCATATGTTTTTGTTCTTTTTTTAATCGGTCTTTCTTTTGCTTATTATGTTGTATTTCCAATGGCGCTTTCGTTCACGATCACAATCACCCGGAGTATGGGGCTGGAAGAGACCTACGGAATTGCGCAATATTTTAACTTCATGTTCAGTTTGGTACTACCTTTAGCATTGTTGTTTGAGCTTCCGCTGCTGGTGATGTTTCTGACCAAACTGCGGGTTCTTAATCCGATACGCTTGCGTAAAATGCGTCGATACGCCTATTTCACGCTTGTCTTTATCGCCGTAGTCATCACTCCCCCGGATTTCATCTCGGACTTTCTGGTGACCATTCCACTGCTCATTTTGTATGAGTTCAGTGTATTCTTATCTGCATTTGTCTATCGCAAACAGCTTGCTGCGGATGCAGCGCGGGAAGAACAGTATGTCAAGAGTGAGGAAGAATGATTAAGGGCTGTCGCTAAGTAGATATTTCTACGAAAGAGACAGCTCTTTTATTTTTAAAACGCCGTCAAAGTAAAGATGTGTTTAGTCTTTTTGAAATGTTCGAGTGTAGGTGGTACAGTTGAAACTACGGGGAATCAAACGCATATTTTCACACCCTGTGGATAGAATGTTATAGAGTGTGCGCCTAGGACAACCAGTGAAACGTTGTTTTTACGAAAACAAATGCGAATTTGTGTAAAAGGACTTGAAATTCGGGCTCAAGTTGAGTATCATAAAAATTGTTGTTAGCACTACAGACCGTCGAGTGCTAACGCTTATGAAAAATATGAGATGGACCAGAGATTTGTAGCGTCCAATTGATATTTTTCATAAACATCAGAGAGTTAGAAGTAAGGCCGGCAAGTTCTAAACTATGTTTTGAAGCAAAATAACATAATTTTAAAGGAGGCTATTTTTTCATGATCAAACCTTTAGGTGAACGCGTATTGGTGCTACCGAGCGAGCAGGAGGAAACCACTTCATTCGGGATTGTGCTTCCGGACTCCTCGAAAGAAAAGCCACAAGAAGGAACAATTATTGCAGTAGGCAGCGGAGCTTTGAAAGATGGAGTACGTGTAGCGCTTGAAGTAAAAGAAGGCGACCGTGTTCTTTTCTCAAAATATGCAGGAACAGAAATCAAATACGAAGGTAAAGAATATTTGATTATGAAAGAAAGCGACATTCACGCGATTCTTGACTAAGCGAGAGTCGATCATAAGCTAAATCTAAACTACTTAAAAGTAACGTGATATACAAAAAATTCTAGGAGGTAATTACACAATGGCTAAAGAAATTAAATTTAGTGAAGAAGCTCGCCGCTCTATGTTGCGCGGTGTAGATGCTTTGGCAAATGCGGTAAAAGTTACACTCGGACCAAAAGGCCGTAACGTGGTGCTTGAGAAAAAATTTGGTAGCCCGCTTATCACTAACGATGGTGTAACTATCGCTAAAGAAATCGAGCTTGAAGATGCATTCGAGAACATGGGTGCTCAACTAGTTAAAGAAGTTGCTACTAAGACTAACGATGTAGCCGGTGACGGTACTACAACTGCAACGGTTCTGGCACAAGCTATGATCCGTGAAGGTCTGAAGAACGTAACTGCAGGCGCTAACCCAATGGTTATTCGCAAAGGGATCGACAAAGCAGTTCGTGCAGCTGTTGAAGAATTGCAAAAAATTGCTAAGCCAATCGAAGATTCCCAAGCTATCGCTCAAGTAGCTGCTATCTCTGCTGCTGACGAAGAAGTGGGTCAATTGATTGCTGAAGCTATGGAAAAAGTAGGTAAAGACGGTGTAATCACTGTTGAAGAATCCCGTGGATTCGCTACTGAGCTTGAAGTCGTAGAAGGTATGCAGTTCGACCGCGGTTACATTTCCCCGTACATGATTACTGATACGGACAAAATGGAAGCTGTTCTGGAGAACCCATACATCTTGATCACTGATAAAAAAATCAGCAGCACTCAAGAAATTCTTCCATTGCTTGAAAAAATCGTTCAACAAGCTAGACCGCTTGTTATTATCGCTGAAGATATCGAAGGCGAAGCACAAGCTATGTTGATCGTGAACAAACTGCGCGGAACATTCAACGCTGTTGCTGTTAAAGCTCCTGGCTTTGGCGACCGCCGCGAAGCTATGCTGCAAGATATCGCTGCTCTGACTGGTGGCCAAGTGATCACTGAGAAGCTCGGTCTTGATCTGAAGAGCACTTCCATTGAACAACTGGGTAACGCACGTCAAGTACGCGTAACTAAAGAAAACACTACAATCGTAGACGGAAGCGGCGACAAAGCGGACATCAATGCTCGCGTAAGCCAAATTCGTGCTCAACTGGAAGAAACAACTTCCGAGTTCGACAAAGAGAAATTGCAAGAGCGTTTGGCTAAATTGGCTGGCGGCGTAGCCGTTGTCAAAGTTGGCGCTGCAACTGAAACTGAATTGAAAGAGCGTAAACTTCGCATCGAAGACGCCCTGAACGCAACTCGCGCTGCGGTTGAAGAAGGTATCGTTTCTGGTGGTGGTACAGCTCTTGTGAACGTATATAGTGCTGTTGCTGCTGTAGATGTAACTGGCGACGAGAAAACAGGCGTTAACATCGTGCTTCGTGCGCTTGAAGAGCCAATTCGCACCATCGCAGCTAACGCTGGTCAAGAAGGTTCCGTAATCGTGGACCGCTTGAAAAAAGAAGCAGTAGGTATCGGCTACAACGCTGCTACTGGTGAATGGGTGAACATGTTCGAAGCAGGTATCGTTGACCCTGCTAAAGTAACTCGTTCTGCTCTTCAAAACGCTGCATCTGTAGCGGCTATGTTCTTGACTACTGAAGCAGTAATTGCTGACAAGCCAGAACCAGAAAAACCAGGTATGCCTGATATGGGCGGCATGGGTGGAATGGGCGGCATGATGTAATAATTTTCAGAAAACCCTTGATAGGCCTAGTGTTACGGGCGTTTCAAGGGTTTTTATTTTTGATAAAATCACAGGAAAATCACAACTCCGGTGGTTTCTCTATTTTTAGAAGACTGCTGTATTCTATTTTGACCTTATTTGCATCGTCTTGTTTCATCTTGTCCGTGACATGAGTGTATATCTTCATGGTTGTATTTGCATCATCATGGCCTACTCGCTTCATGATATTTACGAGATCCACACCAGCCTCTGTGAGCATACTGATATGGGTATGGCGAAAGATATGGGGTGTTGCGTGTTTAGTGATGCTCGTGAATTTTAAAATTCGATTCATGCGGTTGATGATACTCTTCTGTATGAACGGATAACCATTCGGTCGGCAGAATATAAAATTCTTATCGTGATAATCTTCAAATTCTGCTTTGTATCGTGTATGAACTTTAGCTTGGCGTTCCTTCAACGCCTGGAGCATATCAATGATGAATTCATCGATATTAAAACTGCGAATGGACCCTGTTGTTTTTGGGGGCGTTAACTCATATTTAATCATGTTGTTATCAGGGTTATACAATGATTTGGTTACACGCAACATGGTTGTATCGAAATTAACGTCCGACCACTTCAATGCACAAACTTCACCAGATCTCATACCACTGAATGCCAACAAATAAAAAGTCTCCAGATCACCCTCCAATCCGTGGGATTGAACCGCAAATAGAAATTCTTCCAGTTCATGACGCTCCAAATATGATGTTGTTAGATCGTCATCTTCTTCGATTTCCTCTACAGTTAGTGCCTTTACGGGTATAACGGCACCTACAGTTGGATCGTCTTTCCGCAGCCCCTCTGAAACGGCCCATTCAAAAATCATACCAGCGGTGGTATTAACTCCTTCGATGGTTGTTTTTGCGTATGGCTTGTAAATAAACTGTCCAGGATTTTCTTTGTCTTTGACACGATAACCGATAGAATCCATTTCGTTGAGCATCTTCTGATGTTGCTTTTTGGTTACTGAATCAATTAAGGATTTCCCCATATACCTGTTAATGATTTTTATTTCCTTATTACGCACACGAAGAGTACCTTTACTTATGTTACGTGCGGGATAAATCTCTTCAACCCATTCTAAGGCCGCACTTTCAACGGTGGTCTTCTTAGCCTTTTTGACATTTATGCCTCCAGCCAGTCGGTCATACTCTTTCTGACAGGCAGCTCTAGCTTCTGCTTGTGTATTTCCTACCCGTGGTATTTGTTTACGTTTTCCGGTAACAGGATCAGGGGGCCCATCAATAACAAGCCGCCATTTGTATCCCTGCTTGTTATTGGCGGGTATTTTCTTTGGAGTTGGAACGGATGATCTCTTTCTCTCTTTATTATTATCAGCGTCTTTCTTTGCAGTCGGAACGGGTGGGTTCTTCTTCTGCTTGCTCATGCTGATCACTCCCTTGATTAATAAAATTTATTGGTTTCTAAAGATTGTAATAATTTATACAATGATATAGGTCGAATTTTGTCGTATCATATTTTGTAATCATCCAGAATCGGTAGGTGCATTTATGATTAGACGAATGAAGAGGCTCCAGATTGAGAAGAGGGATAGGCTTGAATGTAGGGATGTAGATCTCAAAGATGTGAATTATATAGACAAGTGGCAGCGCACAGGGAATTCACATTCTGCACTTGCATATCATACGAGCAATGGATCATTTCAGGATTTTGATATTCTCGCTGAAGCAGCTGCGGCATACAAAGGCCAAGGGTTTGTTCTGATAGGAAGGACCGCGTTAGTTCAAGAATGCAAAATTGCTCAAATCATTTCGATTGAGAATAATGGATCATTGATCAAGTTCAAGGATGGCAGTGAATTGTATGTGCTAAAGCAAATTTAGTGTTGGAAGTCAACCCCTTCAATGGTGTTTAGGGGGTGCTTTCGTTCGTCCTTTTTCGACAACGTTTTCTTTATATCTCTGTTAATCTATGTATTACAGCGGCACAATACATATTAAGAGGTGATCGAACGAATTCGTCAGTACTGATACATCGGTACTTGTTCCGTAAGAGCGGCTTAGCCACTCAGCTATCGCCATTCCCATTCAAACAGATCATCAATAAGGCAATCCAAGTAATATGCAATTAGTGCGGCTCGCGGCATACTCATTTTTTTTGTTCTGAGATGAATATAATCGGAGAGTTGTTGTTTACTTATGTTTACTTTACCCGCAAGCCATTGTTGATTAATTTTGATTTCGCTATTAGATGGTTGCTTTGCCGCTAATCGTCTGAGTAAAGCAGGAATGTGACAGCGCACGGGAACAAGTTCCATCGCACTGCCCACCTTACTATTATACTATTTTTCTGGAACATTTACGAACATGAGTTCGTATGTTAATATGATAAAATAATCCACCTGTGAATGGAATGGTGCAACATGAATGATAGAGATTATCTAATTAATAAAATTGACGCTGCTACGGATGAAGAAATCAATGAACTTGTATTGCTATTCAAAGAATACGAGATTAAAAAAAAAGAAAGATACGATGATGCTTAATCCTTATCCGGCAGAACTCTGTCCACTATAATTGTAAGATCCGGTAAGTCTTTATCAGAAGCGCGCATAATTTTATCAATGAGGTATTTTCTGTTCTGATCAATCTCTAATGATGCTTGAGCATTCTTTTTTTTGGGATCATCCGTCTTGCCATAAAGCCAATCTACAGATACTTCATAAAGATCAGACAATAAATTTATTGAACCGATATCTGGCTCGCTAACCTCATTTTCATATCCACTTAAGGTTTTGTTATGGATGCCTGTCTTCTTCTGTACTTCAACTTGTGTGTATCCCTTCTTTTTTCTTGCTTTTCTTAATCTATCCGATACAACTGACAAATCCACTCACCTCCTTGACTCAATAATTATAACTAAATTCCTAGTAACAAAGAATTAACTCTTAGAAATATAGATATTATACTTAACGTATTAGAAACTAAGAGTTATATTATGGGTATGAAATCTTAATATCTAAGAGAAAGGGGCATTGACAATGGAAATCAATAAGTATATTCGTGAATTTATAAAGAAAAATGGTCTTAAGTTTACTTATATAGCTAACGAATCGAAGATTGATATGAAAAAGTTTTCTCGAATGATGACTGGGAAGCAAAAAATTGATACTGATGAATACGAAAAAATATGTTCATCGTTAAAAGTTGAACCGGGTTATTTTTTTAATCAAAAACTCTTAGAAAATAAGAGTTACGAAAATGTCCAGGAGGTGTTCTAAATGGCTCTTATCGTGATGGAAGAATCCGATCTGGAACGCCTGCTCGATAAAGTAGTCTCCCGAGCAATTGAAGCATATGCCGTTCAGGTTCCCAGTGCATTACCGCCAGTGCTGAATAGAATGGAATTCATGAACCTGTTAGACATTAGTGCTCCAAAAGCCACTGAACTGATGAAACGTCCAGATTTCCCCGTAAATCGCGAGTTTGGAAATCCACGAATCCCTACAGGATTGTTGCTTCGTTGGATCGATGAGCACACCGACTGGGTCGAAGCGAACACCGGAGGGAAATTCAGGGATAAACGTGCAATTGGATAGAACAAATCCCGCCGTGCATATAAGCAACGGCGGGCGGGGAATGGCTTCGGCAAGGGGAATTGCTTGAATTAATCATACATCATGCCTCTGTCCAATAGAATCCCCATAACTTGGACAAATATAGGAGGAATTGATATGGCAGTTGGACATTTTCCAGAAGCGCTAAAAGAAGTCATGCAGCGCAAGGGTGTCACCTTGGCTAAAGTTGGGCAAGCCGCCCATGTTGACGGATCACAGATTGGCAAGATCGTTAATGGTAGCCGTAAAGCATCTAAACAGGTGATGAAGGCAGCAGCGACTTATTATGATGATGCTCAATTATTATTGGCAGCGGCAGCTGAGGTAACCGGGGGCGCTTCGGTCCCCTGGCTCAATAACGCCGATCTTCATCCCAGCTCAACACATATCAAAACTATCGAAGAGATTCAGGAAGCATTGCAGGCGCTGCTTACCCTACCGATCACTAAGAGCCTTGAACAACTAAAGGATGGGGAACGAGAGAATATCAAAAACGGCATCATGGAACAGCTTGAGGCAATAACGGCACTCACTCATAACGCCGCCGCACTTTGCCACAAATATGAATTCTCATACATAACTCTTTGGACAGAGCATCGCGCCGAGCTGAAGCTCAAAAATTATATGAAATGAGGTAGAGGGATGGAAAGAACAGCATTGGTTGCCGAAGCGAGAGCAGCCGGGAAGACCGCCACGCATAATTTGAGGGTGATTCGCAAGCAGCCGGACAAGATGTTACCGGGAAAAATCGGGGATGCAGAAGTTTACCTGAATACCATGATTCGTATTGCAAAATCAGAAATGAAAAACGACCGCCTGGCAGGGCGATCGCAGTTGAGAACCCACCTAATGAGCCTCGTTGTGTCCATTTTAACCGTAGATCGCGCTGAGCGCAAGGGAGGCAAGGGATATGTTGGACTATGAATTTTATTATGGGCATAGTTTGAAAACTTTTAGTGAGTACAAAGATGCTTACGAAAGTAAATATGAGGCAAGGTCTATGTGCAGCAGATTTTTTGTTCTTAAGGTCAAGAGTGTTTTTGTGAGAACAAATATATCGGATGAAGAAAAATTTAATGAAATTAGAGCTATGAATGACGCTTTCAACGATAGTTTCCCGCCTGATGAGGCCTGAAGGATACAGGCCGAAACCCCGTAAGGGGTCGCGGATATCCGCCGCAGCTGTATCTTGTAACGTCGAACCTTAGAAGTAACCTTCCTCCGGTTTGGCGCTGCAAGATGCGGCTGACGCATCACACTAATTTGAAAGGGGAATGGCATTATGATACCTGATCATTTACATCAGGATCGTTACTGGCGGGGGCTGCTTCACATCTTTATGAATCATAACAAGCTTAAGCAATTATTGTCGAAGCCGGAATTTGTTGATTTTGAAGAACTTACTGTCCATGTGGATGAATTGATTAAAGCTTCAAAAGGTTGGAGTCCTTCCGAGAGATTTATGCTCACATGTGCTCTTCATTTGTTCAATGGTATTAACACCATCGACATCCCGCAAGCTGATCGCTTAGACGACAAGAACACGGAAATACTGCAAGAAGCCCTGCTACTTCGCTTAGCGAGATAAGGAGGTGGGCTTATGCTACTTGTTCTCAAGGGAGACACTGTTCGGACAAGCTCCGGGCTATCAGGTGAAATCACGGATATATGGGGCATCGCTCGTCCATGGGCTAAACTCCGGCAGGACGGTGGTAAGCTAGCCTTTATCCTTCGAACGGATGTGACCGAGATTATTAAGCGTCCTCCGGCTAAGAAAGGGAAACGATGAAAAGACAGCAGAGGTGAGATTATGGATTTTGCAAACGAAATGACTGCCTTTACAGATTGGCTCGAAACAAATCCGTTGGAGCCATCCGCACAAACTTTGCTCGTGCACCTCATGGTGATTGCAAATAAGAGTGGATATCCAGAGTGGTTTGCCGTAACCAATCCCCTGCTAATGGCGAAGGTGGGCATTTCGGAAAACTCACTGACCAAGCACAGAAACACGCTGATCCAAAAAGGTCGGATTGAATACAAGAATCAAGGAAAGCAACAAGCCGGGAAGTATCGTTTAAACCTCTTTACCTCAAATAATGCGGTAAAAGGTGAGGTAAACCGTGCAGTAAAGTATGCGGTAAAAGGTGAGGTAAAAGGTTCAGCATTATTAAGATCTTTTAAAGACCTTAAATCTTCTTCTACTTCTTCATCTGCTGATCAGCAGGAATACGAATCCTATTACATGGCTCACAAAAGAGTGTTCGGGTTCGAGTGTAATCCCTTCCAGGCAAATAAACTGGGTGTGTACATAGACCAAGACGGTCTGGAAGAATCTGTCGTGATAAGAGCTATCGAAAGAGCTGGCTTAGCCTCCAAGGGGTACCGGTTCAATCTTATTACAACGATTTTAGATGATTACTTTCACGCCGGGGCGATTACGCTATCCGCTGCAGTTGCCTTGGATGCTGCGTATGACGCTTCCCAGCAATCGACTACCTGGGTGCCGAAATCGGGGGGCAACACACCAAAAAGGCAGGGCGGCAAGGTAGACAGGATTGCAGAACTGCGGCGGAAAGCGAAGGAGGAAGAGAAACTTGAGGCGAGCGCAAGTCATTGATTTACTGTGCAAAATTGCAGAAGAGTACAGCCAGGTTGACACCAGTGATTTAGAGATTAATCGGCTTTATGATAACCTGAAAGATTTTCCTTTTGACGTTGCTTGTGAGAATGTTCGTCAACACATGCTAACTAATCCATGGCCTCCGAAGATTGCGCAAATTCGTGGAGGGGTGGGGGATCAACTAGATAAGGGACGACTCAAGGATCAGACATCAGACTACTTTGCCGAAAGAGACAAATCCCGAGCTGCCGCTAAGCCAGTACCTCCGGGATGGAAGGAGGAACTATATGCAAGGATCAATAAGGGAACTTCCGCACGATGAGAATGCAGAGATAGCGGTGATTGGCGCAGTTTTGATTGACGAAACAGGTAATGCCATGGATACAGCAATTTCTGTAGATCCTGAAATGTTCTACAACCCTGTTAATCGGACAATCTTTTCTGCTATGCGAGATTTGCACAACGATGGTGAGCAGGTGGATATCAGATCGCTTGTATCCACACTGAATCATAAAAAAAGTCTGGAAAAGGTAGGGGGTACATATTACCTTTCTCGAATCGCTTCTTCATCTCCTACTGCGGCTGATATTGATTTTTTTATCGGTGTACTTGCGGATAAATTCACCTTACGCCAAGCTCTTCGGGATGCTTATAAGCAGATCGAACTTGTGTATGACAGTGACGATGCTGGAACCGTGGTAGCAAATGCCTTAACCAAGTCGGCGGCATTGTCCGATCAGACAGCGCCGAAAAAGGATTTCAAAAGCACGAAGGAAATTGGTCTTGAGTATATCGACACCATTGAAAAGCGTGTAAGTAATCGATTGAATGGAACTACTAGTGGTAAGGAAACTGGATTTACAGATCTGGACAAGCTTACTGGCGGGTTTCAGAAACAGGATTTAATTATCGTTGCGGCTCGTCCTTCTGTTGGCAAGACAGCGTTCGCCTTAAATATTGCACAGAATGCAGCAACTCGAAATGATGAACCTATTGCTGTATTTAGCTTGGAGATGTCAGAGCAACAGCTTATGCAACGTATGGTGTGCGCTGAGGTTAATCTCGACGCTAATGACCTGAGAATGGGCGATATCACCAGTGACGATGATTGGGGTAAGTTGACCATTGGTATTTCTTCTCTTGCAGACAAGAACATTTTCATTGCTGACGATCCAGTTGTCACAGTGCATGATATTCGAGCCAAGTGTCGTCGTTTGAAAAGAGAACAAGGTCTTGGAATGATCATCATTGATTACTTGCAGCTGATCCAGGGAAGTAGTGGAAAGCGTGGGGAAAATCGACAACAAGAGGTTTCAGAAATTTCCCGAGTGTTGAAGCAGATTGCCCGTGAATTGGATGTGCCGGTTATCGCGTTGTCTCAGCTCAGTCGAAAAGTTGAAGAACGCCAGGACAAACGTCCGATGATGAGTGACCTTCGTGAGTCAGGTTCAATTGAACAGGATGCCGATATTGTTGCTTTCCTTTATCGGGATGATTATTACAACCAAGAGTCCGAGAAGAAAAACATTATCGAAATCATCATATCCAAGCAGCGTAATGGTCCTACTGGAACTGTTGAACTTGTGTTCCTCAAGAATTTTAATAAGTTCGTGAATTACGAACGGGCGCATGCCAATAACTTGCCACAGCCAGCCTAAAAATAAAGAAAGCCGGGCATTGGTGCAGAGTAGACGCATACGGCGCATCAAGGAAGGAGGTTCAAATCATGATTTACGTGCTTAAACTCAAGGGGCGAGATATGTATTTACATCCTGATGGTTTTTATAGACCAGATATGGGAGAAGCAGAATGCTTTTTCGACTACGCTGATGTTAAATCTTGTGCAGATGAAAATGAAGAGATTATAGGGATAGAAAACGATAGTGTTCAAGTAATTAAATGATCAGAATAGGGGGTTCAATGTGGCTATTAGACCAAAAGTAGGTACAAGAGTTGGGTTCTCGTCATGGGGTGCTACCACCACGGAGGAAAAGGTTCCGCCTGGGCCCTGGACTGGAGAGGTAGTGGCGGCACATGCTCCGACCTATAGCGTAAAGCGAGACGCTGACGGAAAGGTAGTTCCAATGTTTTCAAGGGATCTTCATTATTTAGAAGACTGAAAAGCATCGGTAGTTTGTGTCGCAGTCCGAAGATTTTATGAAGGAGCGAGATCATGAAAACACTTACTCTATCAGTATTTAAAGATAAGCGCTTGATTTATTGGGATCAAGGTAATTCTACTGAAATGAATGAAATGTTTGATGGATTTTATGATGAGTCCAAAGACACTTGGCAAGTAAATCGGCAAAGGAACATCATCACCGGCTACACGATTTGGAAGGGCGAAAAAGTGGTGCGGCCATGAGCACATTATCCCCAATCCATCCACAAGCCGTGAAAATGATCAATAAGGCGCTTGCCGACGTAATCCGTAAAGGTAGGAAGGCCGAACGCATGCAGCTTTACGTATGCCCTCGATCTGAACTGGCTCAGCATCAAATAATAAACACGGCATTTGGAGATTTGCGGATCTGTACAAGTGAGTACCTGTCAAAAGGCTATTCTTATATAAGAGAAGATTTGATCGCCGAGGAGATAGGGTTTGCCTGGGTATCCTATCCAAAAACGGCGAATATTACAGAAAATCGGCAAAAGGAGGCGTAGAAGTGATCATCAAAACAGTAAAAAATATCAATTCATCAGCTGGAAGCATTGTTTCTGGAGTATCATTCCGAGCACAACGTGAACGAGGTGGATACAGCATAACATTCGGAGAATTCAAAGGTCAGTATATTTCGGCATCATCAGCAATCATACTCAGTGATATTGTTCTGGACGAAGATGGGAAAATGCCGCGTGGATCTAGATATGCATAATGACAAAGTAAAGACCCCCTAATCCTTGGCCGGCTCGGGGGTCAATAAACGGTAATTTATACCTCGAACCCATTATAACATAAAGGGGCGAGGGGAATGGCAATGGTGTGGGAACAAGGGGAATTGTTTCCGAGGGCAAATAAGGCGGATGTAATGGTCACCAAAGTGCTGCTTCGCAAATATCCCAAAATGGCAGGTATTGTTAATGACCTAAAGGGTAGAAGTGAGCTTACAGCAGAAGAAGCAGCCACGTTAAAAAAATGGAATCCAATAATAATGAATATCGAGTTAGCGATTAAATCCATAACGGATGCTGAAATTAGAGAAATAATGAAATATCGTTTTGTTGATCTTTATCCACGCAAAGCAGCTGTAATTAAATGGTCTTCATTCACTGGTCGTTCGCTGGATAGAAAGATTCTGGAAGGAACAGTATCGGTAGCCGGGACACTTAAACTGCTCGGCATTATCTAAAACGTGTCTGTATTACGTCTGTAACCTGTCTGTTTTACGTCTGTTTCGCGTCAACATTACGTCTGTATATTGGATTTACAGTAGGGACATAGAGAAGAAGTTCTTCTCGGGTGTCCCTGCTGCCCCTTATCGCCGCAGGACTCGTCAGAGCTGAGCGGTGATGATGCCTGTTGCAATAGCAACGATATTAGTGGCGGAACTGATAGCACAAGTAGCAAGTAGTGGGTGCGGCGGTCTGTTACGGGGGAAGAGAGTTATAGTACCACTCTCAACGCGCTCCACCTGGGCGCGATATTAGCATAGGGGATGTTTGTCGGTAATACCGTCCGTCACCATGCAAATACGGGAAGTAACTTGGAATTATACAATAGGTGTGGGATGTTGGTAATCCTCACTAACAATAGAATATAAAGTTTGAAACTATGATTATAGAGTCGCTTAAATGCGGCTCTTTTTTATGTGCAAAATATCGGGGTGGTGGTATGAAGGTAGTTCAGCCGATCCGAGATGAACGGATCATTGATGGTATGAAGTATTATTTTCGGAGTCGGAGTATGCGAAATTATCTTTTCTTTTGCCTAGGAATTTACTCAGGGCTTCGGGTTTCAGACTTACTTACGCTTTCGGTCAGAGAAGCTAGGCACAACTATATTAGTAAAGTGGAACAAAAGAACAAGAACAATAAGAGGTTCCTTGTCCATCCTAGTATCCGTGAAGATTTGGATGCATTCATTGCAGGCAAGGCGGATGACGAATTTTTGTTCGCGAGTAGGCAGAAGAAAACAATAAGCCAGCTCAAGCAACAGCCGATAGATCGTTCAACGGCTTATCGGTTTCTTAACGAGGCAGCTAAACATTTTGGGCTTGAAGAGTTTGGCAACCACACGCTACGTAAAACGTGGGGGTACAGGCTATATCATCAAGATGAGCGAAACCTACCGTTACTAATCGATGCGTTCGGACATAGCGATATGCGGGTTACATTACGGTATATTGGCCTGACACAAGACCTTCTGGACCGTGCAACCATGCGTATGCGTTGATTCTACCGCACCATAAATAGACGTGTGTCGCACTCAGTAAAGAGAAGCCAGATGCATTATATGAAGGAACAGAAAAAATAGAGGAATGTTCTACTGCACCAGAATTCCTTTATGGTTCACTCAAAGCTTGTTTTTGAGGGGTTTAGCAGCAGCAGGCTTTACTTAGTTAAAGTAACGATTGTAAATAACTGTTAAAAGTGTACTGTTCAAACACGAATGCCGTTCGGAGGTGGTGAGATGAGTGAGTAGGGGGCGAAGTGAGAACCGGGACAAAGCGTTTAAATTGTGGGAAAAAAGCGGCAGGGTATTGCCACTTGTCGATATTGCCAAGCGGTTAGGAGTATCAGCTTCACTCATTCGTAAGTGGAAGTATGAGGATGCATGGGAGGCGAAGCCAAGCCGGAAACGTGGCGGTCAGCCTGGCAACGTGAATGCCGTGGGCAACAAGGGCGGTGCTGCTCCACCAGGTAATTCAAACGCCTGGAAGAACGGTAACTATGAGTCTATGTGGATGAGTCAGGTTGCAGTAGAGCATAAGCTGCAATTGATGAAGATGGAGACAGACCCGCGCGAGATTCTGTTGAATGAGATTGCCCTTCTTGAATACCGCGAGTTCCTAATGATGAAGAACATGAAGGATATCGAAGAGGGCAAGGACAGGCTGAGTATTGAGCGCAAATATCAGTTCTTTGAAGAGCCAGCAGAGGACAGCAGCGCTGAGAAACTACGGTTTGTAGACGGTGTTCCGCAGTTTAAGCCAGTCAAGGTTGTGACTAAGCAGATCGTTGAAGAGAAGACCAAAGAGCCGCAACAGCTGGAACGTATCCTTCAGATACATAACGCGCTTACGGCGGTTCAGGGCAGGAAGATGCGCTGCATTGCACTGCTTGACCAGTTTGATCGAAATGAGCTGACCAATGAAGAGTTGCGCTTGAAGATCGAGCGCATGCAACTTGAAGTGAATAAACTCAGATCGGAGGCGTGGTGATGGCTAGGTATGCAATACTCCAGACGTTTTACACATCAGAGAAGTGGCGAGTCTTTCGGCTTAATCTGATCGTGGAGCGCGGCAACTCCTGTCAGCGCTGCGGCTGTATCATCGCTAGGCCCGTAGATATCATCGGACATCATAAGGTGGAGTTGACACCGGAGAATGTTCATGATCATTCAATCAGTCTTAACCCGGACTTGGTTGAACTGATCTGCTACGATTGCCACAACAAGGAGCATAAGCGATTCGGCTATCAGTCGCTGAAAGAGGTGTTCTTAGTCTACGGCCCACCGATGGCTGGGATGGTGGAATTTGTGCGGCAGCAGATGAGTCGCGGGGATCTGATCGTTAATATGGATCTTCTATACTCTGCGCTGTCCGGCCTGCCTGACTATGACAAGCCGGATGCGCTATTCTCCAATGTGATGGGAGTGCATAACTTCCTTCTCGACAACATCAAGACACGACTGGGCAAATGGGGTACGGCGTGGATCATCGGTGGGTTTCCTGAGAAGTTCAAACGGGAACGGCTTGCCGAAGACACTGGTGCTGAACTGATCTACTGTCCAGTTAGCCGAGAGGATTGCCTTGCAAGATTGGAGAACGACGAGTCATTGCGGTATCGGAAGGATGAATGGCGTGGTTATATCGACAAGTGGTTTGAAAAATATCAGGAATAAATAAAAAATATTTTTTTATTTTTTTCTCAGACCCCCCGGGTCAAAAATATTTTTTAAGCCGTGGGCAACCGTAGAGGGGACACAATTTTAGTGCATGACCAAAAAATTTGAAATTGGATCGAGGTGTTGAATTCTATGGAAAAATCGGAGGTCTACAGTCAAGAGTTGGCGAAGTTGCAGGCCATCTTTGCCGATGTTGATCCTTCAAAAGCCCAGTTGGTAGAGGGGCTGCTGGAGGATGCGGCGTTCCTGAAGGCTGAAAACACCGTACTTAAGAAGGCGCTAGAAGCAACGGGAATGGTGAAGATTCACCCCACTAACCCGGATCTACAGAAGCCGGTTGAGGCAGCTCGGCAATACCTGAAGAACGTCAATTCCTATTCGGTCATTATTAAGACGCTTAATAGCATCTTGAACAAGAACATCATGGATGAAGATGATGATGATCTGGAGGATTTTGAGTGAGTGCGCCGTATGCTTCATGGCTACATGAATACATGGCGCTATGTCGAAGTGACGAAATATTAGTTGGTCAGGAATTACTCCAGACGTTCGATATTTTGGACGAACATTTGAGAGATCCTAACATCCGATTTGAACCGGCAGATGCGACCAAGCGAATTCGATTCATTGAAGAAAAATGCCGTCACTTTGAAGCGCCGTATGCGGGAAAGCCATTCAAGCTGGTATTGTTTCAGAAGGCGTTTATCACTGCATTGCATGCTTTCAAAATGTTCGAAGAGGAAATTCAGCGCTGGGTACGTCTTTTCCAAGACGTACTATTTGTCGTTGGCCGGAAGAATGGAAAAACGCCGCTGATCGGCGCTATGAACCTAGCAGAATTTTTCTGCGGGCCGGAGGGAATCAAGATCCTTTGCTCCAGCAACGATTATGAGCAGGCTTCCCTCATGTTTGATGCCATCAATGCCATGCGCGAAGAGAGTCCTTCCCTTGAAAAGGTTACACGGAAGAACCTAACCGGAATTTACTTTGGAAACCCGAAGCGCCGGAAGAAGAATAGTAAATTTTCTTACCGCAATAAGGGCCACATCAAGAAGATATCCGCGAAGACAGGCGCGAAGGAAGGCCGGAATATCGCTGTAGGTGCTGCGGATGAGGTCCACGAGATGAAGGACAACAGCGGGGTGATGCCGATCCGCCAATCCTTATCCACTCAGGACGAGCCACTATACTATGAGTTGACGACAGAGGGATTCACGAATGACGGTTATCTTGATGGCCGGATGATTGAGGCTAGACAGGTGCTTAGCCGGGAGCTGCATCGCCCTCGCTGGCTAGTGTGGATGTACACGCAGGATAGTGAACAGGAAGTTTGGCAGGATGAACGCACTTGGATGAAGAGTAATCCGGGGCTGGGAACAATCAAGAAATGGAGCTTCCTTCGAGGGATGATGGAAGAGTCTAAGACCAACAAGGCTACTCGAATTTTCGTTCTAGCGAAGGATTTTAACATCAAGCAGAACAATGCTGCTTCCTGGTTAACTATGAATGATATTGTCAATGCCAAGGATCAAGCCTTTGACCTGGAAGAAATGCGCGGACGTGTAGCTATCGGTGGCGTGGATCTATCCAAGTCTGGTGACTTAGCTTGCGCAAGGGCGTTATTCCTGAAGGATGGAAAGAAGTTTACAGTTTCGCAATACTTCATTCCAGAGTCAAAGCTGTCTAATTTATCGAAAGAGGATTTAGAGAAGTACAAGGAATGGATTCGTCAGGACAGGATTACGGTGAGTCCTGGTAATGAAAATGATTTCCGATTGGTGACCGCTTGGTTCAAAAAGCTAGTCAAGGAATACGGCATTCGCTTCTTAAAGGTCGGATATGACAAGTGGTCAGCGATCTATTGGGTAAAGGAGATGGAAGAGTATGGATTTGACATGGTTCGGGTTGTCCAGGATTGGGCACCAATGTCCGAACCAATGAAGCTGGTTGAGGCTGATTTGAAGAGTGATCTTATTCATTACAACAATGACAGCCTTGATAAATGGTGTTTGGAAAACACTGCGATTACAGTCAATTCCAAGATGGAGCAAATGCCAATCAAGGTGCAGGGTAAAGAGGACAGGAAAATTGACGGTGCAGTTACACTTGTTTTTGTTTATCGAGTGTATATTGACAACCGCAGTGATTTTCTTCGTTTGTGTGCTTAGCGATTGGAGAAAGGAGGGCTGAAATGTGGCATTAATTGATAGTTTGAAAGGGCTTGTTACAAAATCGAAGGAATTCATCAGAGCCAAGATGCTGAGCGGATACATGCCTGTTTTCAGTCGATTCGGCAACGACATTTATGCCTCCGATGTGGTTCAGAATTGTATTGATATAATTGCAACGGAAATTAGTAAGCTACAGCCAAGGCATATCCGTACTGACAACAATGGTATCCAGACAACTCCACGCGGAAATCTGAACAGACTCTTCAAATTTGGGCCTAATGAGTTAATGACAACAAAAGATTTTTTGGAAAAAATCGTTTGGTTGCTCTACATGAATTTTAATGTGTTCGTATATCCAGTGTACACCGTACAGCGGCGGGAAGACGGTTCAGAGAGTCGAAGTTATTCAGCGCTTTATCCGCTTAACCCTTACCAAGTTGATTTCCTTCAAGACCCAGCTGGTAGCTTGTATGTAAAAATGTTTTTTTCATCCGGCGAGAACTTTACGGTTCCTTACTCAGATGTAATTCATATTCGAAAGCGTTATTCAATGAATGAGATCATGGGCGGAGGGTTGAACGGCCAACCGGATAATGAGGCGCTGCTGAAGATATTGCGCATTAATGACACCGTGCTGCAAGGTATCGAAAAAGGCATCAAGACAAGCATGTCCATCCGGGGAGTGCTGAAGATAGCAACCATGATGGACGATGAGACGCAGCGTAAGGAGCGGGAGCGCTTTGAAAAGCTGATGGCTTCTGGTGATTCTGGCATTCTTCCAATTGACCTTAAGGGAGATTTCACGCCCGTATCCATTGATCCTAAGATGGTGGATAAGGATACAATGGATTTTCTTAAAACCAGCGTTCAAGAATGGTTCGGCGTTTCTTTACCAATGCTTGCCCGCGATTACAATGATGAGCAATATCAGGCTTTCTACGAAAGCACCTTAGAACCTATTTTAATCGGACTCAGTCAAGCCTTTTCAAAAACGATCTTCAGCCCCCGGGAGCTTGATATGGGGAATGAGATCGTTTTTTATCAGCGGGACATGATGTACCTCAGTACAGCGGCCAAGCTTGAACTGATCAAGACGGCAGGGGAGCAGGGGCTACTCAACGATAACCAAAAGCTGGCTCTGCTTGGTTACCCTCCACTCCCGGACGGCAACCGAATTACGCAGAGCCTTAACTATGTGGATCGTGCCATCATAAATATCTATCAGCTGAATGGCACCAAGCCTCAACCTACAAAGGCGGTGAACGATGATGCAGAAGAATAAGCTACCGGTTATGCATGAACCGGAGCGCCGGGCGTTTGTTATGAATGACCTTCGAGCAGATCCGGCTGGGAATATCATGGAAGGACATGCGGCTGTGTTTGAACAGGTAACCGTTATCGGTGGCTGGTTCAAGGAGATCATTGAGCGCGGAGCATTCGACAAAACCGATTTTAAGGATGTGATCATGAGTGTTAATCATGATCTGAAGCGGATTCCCTTAGCTCGAAGCCGGAATAACAATGCAAATTCCACGCTTCAACTTCAAGTGGACGAGCAGGGGTTGAATACGAGGGCTGAACTGGATGTTGAGAACAACATGGAGGCTAAAGCTTTATACAGCGCAGTTGGGCGAGGGGACATTTCTGGAATGTCCTTTATTTTTACTGTACGGGACGAAACCTGGGAAGGGCTTGATACAGAACTTCCTACCCGCCGCATTAAAGACATTGGTAGAGTGATTGAAATCTCTGCGGTATCCTTCCCGGCTTATGACGGGACTGATATAAATGCTCGTGACCAGCAGGCACTGGATAGCGCCCGCACCGCACTGGAGAGTGCGAGGTCTGGACTGGATAGTTCATTGGGCGATTTGGATTTAGCAAAAGAGAAATTGAAATTCATCTAATTAACTGGAGGTTATCGAAAATGAAAGATTTCCTGAAAAAGCTTTTGAAAAATAAAGAAGAGGCTCGCTCTGCTCTTAAAGACAAGGGCTTGAAGAGCAATGACATTGTAGAAGTGCGTTCGATTGGTGCACAAGTGGAAGCTATTGATGCTGAAATCGCTGAGCTTCGGCAACAACTGGAGTCAATGCCTGATGATCCGATTGCTGGTGGAAATACACAGACAGATCCAGAACAACGGGGAGCGGGACAGCCTCCTGCAGGGAATGCGGCTATGGCACAGTTTTTGAAATCATTCAACATTGGATCACAATCGCAAGAACGTTCCAACGAACCGGCTGATCCATACAGCACTATTGAATACCGGAACGCTTTTATGATCTACGCCAAGACAGGCGAGATCAAACCGGAGCTTCGGGCTAACGCGACAACCACCACGGCAGATGTATCGGCAGTTATTCCGACAACTATCTTGAATGAGATCATCAAGAAGCTTACGGTCTACGGGCAAGTATTCAGCCGAGTTCGGCAGCTCAATATCAAGGGCGGTGTAGAGATACCGATTGGCGCACTGAAACCAGTCGCTACTTGGATCGGCGAGTCTGCCGTATCTGATAGGCAGAAGACACAAGCCAATACCAAAGTATCCTTTACGTATTTCGGTCTGGAATGCAAAGTTTCTATTTCGTTGTTGGCGGACACTGTAACGCTGGCTGGATTTGAAACAGTGATCACAGATCTTATCGTCGAAGCAATGGTTAGGGCGATTGATCTAGCTGTAGTCAAAGGAACAGGAACTGGTCAACCAAAAGGCATTACTGTTGACTCTCGTGTTCCGGCTTCACAGGTCGTTACCATGACACCTACTGAATTTGCATCATGGGAGAGTTGGAAAAAGAAAGTTACCTCCAAACTGCCTCTTGCCTATAAAGCTGGAGCAACTTGGATGATGGCTTCTGGTACGTTCGAGGGATACATTGACGGCATGGTAGATGATAACGGTCAGCCTATTGGTCGTGTCAACTACGGTATTACAGAAGGTCCACAAGAAAGGTTTGCTGGAAAGGAAGTCATTCAAGTTGAGGACGATGTTATTGCTCCTTATGAGTCGGCGGTGGCGGGTGATGTTGTCGCTATTTTACTAAACCTGAAAAACTACGGATGGAACAGCAATATGCAAATAACCATGTTCCGGTATTTCGACCACGAAACGAACGAATGGGTAGACAAGGCAATCCTGATTGCTGATGGTAAGCTGATCGACCCGAACGGTGTGGTCATTGTCAAGAAGGGTGCTGCATCCTAATTAAGGGGCCACATGGCCCCATAAAGGTGGTGAAAACTATGGCTAAAAAGCCACAGGCTACGAAGATTGACGGCGTTGAAGCATCTTCGCTGACAGGTGAAACTATATTGCTTTGGAAGGCCACACGCGAATTATCCGAAGTCGAGCACGAACAGCTTTCTATCAAGCTCAAGCAGGAACAGGAGCATAGTGGGATTAAAATCGTACTAGTACCGTTGTCCGTTGACGTAGAAGTGACCACGCAGAGTGAAGCTGAACCAGCGGCAGAACCGGAACTGCCAACAGAACCAACGCAAGGCGGGGATGAATAATGACGGATACAGAACTGCTTGCCGAGTGTAAGGCTGGTCTAGGCATGCCCATTGACGGTACGCAATTTGACGGAGTTTTAAAGCCGAAACTACTGGCCGTCAAGTCATACATGGCCGGAGCGGGTGTATCCGCTGAGATGTTGGCTAATGATTTGGCGGTTGGTGCAATCGTGGTCGGTGTGACGGACTTATACAATTTGAGCAGCGGGGATATTTCTTTCTCCGCTGTTTTTCATGTGCTTCTTACTCAACTGGCGTGTCGAAGCCTGCCGGAGGTGACTTGATATGTGGAAGCCAGGAGTCCAGCAGTTTAACACACAGATCCGAGTGCAGCACAGGCATGAAGTCCGGGTAAATGGTGCACCGGATATCTCCT
This sequence comes from Paenibacillus sp. RS8, assembly GCF_041956825.1. Classification (NCBI taxonomy): domain Bacteria; kingdom Bacillati; phylum Bacillota; class Bacilli; order Caryophanales; family Paenibacillaceae; genus Paenibacillus; species Paenibacillus sp. RS8. The sequence continues at coordinate 2,749,866 of NZ_CP168131.1, forward strand.
ATGTGGATGCGGCTCTGCCTTTAGATTGCTGTAACTGGAAAGGACGCGGAGGTTCAGAGAGCGTTTCGGCAGGGACATTAGTTGTTGCCGATACAGCAGAGCTGACTATGTGGTATCGACAAGATATAAGTGAGCGTGACCGCATTCTTTTGCGAGACAATGCGGATCTTGCCTATGAGGTGACCAATATTGAAAACGTGGAAATGCGGAATCAATACATGATCGTCAAGGTCAAACGGGTGGTGAATGGTTAATGGCACGAAGCCGCAGAGTGACCAACTCACGCACTATTACACTGGACGTATCAGGCGTTGAGGATTACCTTGCCCGGGTGCAAGCAGCTGGCCGTAGTGTGGATGATGCAGTGAAGGCGGCACTGACTGAGAGTGCCGCACCTATTCAGGCAGACATTAAGAAGTGGGCAGAGAAGCATGAGCTGACCGGAACCACGTTGGCCGGGGTAGATGTCGCGGAGCCGAAGCAGTACGGGAACAACATCGTTGTCCAGGTCGGTATTGATGATACCAAATCTCCGGGAGCATGGCACTCCACGTTTGTCGAATATGGAACACCTACCCAACCCGCAGACCCGGGAATCCGACTAGCTTTTGAAAAGAACAAGAACAAGGTGAAGAAGATTCAGCGCGAAGTGCTGAAGCGGGAGGGGCTGCCGGTTGATTAACATCTATGAGCTGACCTGTTCCACGCTGGAGCAGCTGGGGCACGATGTGCGGGAGCAGGGCTCATATGCTCCAAATGCAAAGCTCCCAGAAAGCTTTGTGACTTATCAGGTAATTGATGATAGTCCTGCGGGACATGCAGACAACAAGCCCACATCTCTCGTGTGGCGTATTCAGGTGTCACTGTATAGTAAGAGACCCGCCATCAAGCAAGGCGCTTCTGAGACGATTAAGGCGGTTATGCTGGAAACTGGATTCATGAGAGTTGGTGGACGTGATCTGCCGTTCTTGGAGGCAACCGGACATTATGGATATACCTGTGATTACAGGTTCTATGAAATGGAGGAATAATCGTGGAAAAGCAATATGGAGAATTCGTGGGTGTAGATAAGCCATTCTATGCCATTGTCAACGACACAGAAGATGCGTACACGGCGGAAGCCCCTAAATACTTGGCTCCAACTGCTGAAATCTCAGCAGAAGCGGAAACAAGTAACACGCCGTCATATTATGACAACGCGCCAGGAAACAACTATGTATCGGAAGGGGTAACCACCTTGACGATTACAGTCTCAGGCATTCCGGCGTATAAGGCCGCAGAACTTTTGGGCAAAGATTTTGATCCGACAACTGGACGACTAATCGACAGCGGACAACCCAATCCACCAGATGTAGCATTCGGATATCGTGCAAATATCGGGAGATCAGATTATCGGTATACGTGGTATCTCAAAGGCACGTTCTCAGGTGGAGCTGAAGAGGCGGCAACGAAAACGGCAGATGTGGACATTCGCACGTATCAACTGACCTATACCGCCGTGGCAACCACTAGGCAATTTGATGTGAATGGCGAAAGTAAGCCAATCAAGAAAATTTCCGGCGACACAACACACGAAGCCTTTGATCCTTCAGGCTGGTTTGCACAAGTGCAGACCCCGGATAATTCTGGGAAGCCTGCTGCGCTTACATTGTCTAGTGTCCCGGCAAACAACGCCACAGGCGTGGCAATAGGAGCCAATGTGGTTCTGACATTTGCTAATAAACTTGCGTCTTACTCAGCCGTGCTGCTTAATGGGGGGTTTGATGTTATTGCTTCGGCAATCACGCTTGATGCTTCGGGCAAGATCCTGACGATTAACCCGAATGCAAACCTAGCAGCAGCTACAGAATATGCGGTGATCATTAACGGGGCGACGGATGTGTACGGACAGATACTACCGCAGACGGTGATTAGTTTTACAACGGCATAATTCATTTGGAGGGGGCAGAGCGATCTGCCCTATTTTTATTTATCCAGGAGGCGAGAATTTATGAAAGCAGTATTTATCAAATTCACAGATGCTCAGGGCGCACCTGAGAAGACATTCAGTACATGCAGTCTTAAAACGGGGATTATGGACACGGTTTTTGAAATAGCAGAACGTGCAGAGAACTTTAAGTCAAGTAATCCCAATATGCAGGAAGTTCGAGAGTTTTACAGGGAAGTCAAAACGGTCATTGTTGCGGCGTTCGGCAGGCAGTTCACTTTTGACGAGCTAAACGAAGGCGTTGAAACTGATGAACTAATGAATGTATTTCAAACGCTGTGTAAAAACGTTATGAGTGGTGTCAAAAAAAACTAGCCCCGGGGGATCAACCGAAAGACGATTCCCCGGCCAGTTATCGCACAACACTGCTGAGTCTGAAATTTAACTTAGTGAAAAAAATGGGTTGGACTCTACATGCGATTGATGAGACAGATTTCTACAATTTGCTCTCTTTCCTCAATTTTAAACCAAGTGACGATCCAAATACCCGCGTAATCAATGGCAAGACCTATCGCCGCGCAAGTAGTGCGCCTAGTTGGATATAAGGGGGCGAATAGATGGCAGATAATCAAAATGACATCGGCGGGCGAGTCAGTCTAGATACATCTGATTTTAAAGCAAACATTGCTGCACTTGATCGGCAGATTAAGCTTATAGACACCGGATTCCGGGCTGCTGCTGCGGGTATGGATGATTGGGGAGCATCTCAGGACGGCCTTGAACAGCGAATCAATGCCTTGAATGGTATCACGGACTTACAGCGCCAAAAAGTAGCCAACCTGACAGCACAGTATGAACAAGTTGTAGCGGAGCAGGGTGAAAGCAGTCGTGCAGCCCAAACTCTTCAGATCACAATCAACCGCGAGACGGAGGCGCTGAATCGGAACTTGCAAGAGCTGGGACGAGTTACCCAGTCTCTTGGAGATCTTCGTGACGGCGCTGAAGATGCATCCGATCAAACAGATGAGTTGGCTGATTCCGCCGATGAAACCTCCGATTCGCTGCGGGAAATGGGCGAAGACGCAGCTGAAAAGGCAGCGCTCGGTATTGCTGCAATTGGTGCGGCTGCAATAGCTGCTATAACATCCCTGGTTAAGTTTGGGGATGATTCGAACAAGGCCATGAACCACCTTCAGACTCAAACCGGAGCGACAGCAGCAGAAATGGAAGAGTTTCGCAGTGTCGCCAATGATATTTATGGCGACAACTTTGGTGAATCCGTGGATGATATCGCAGATTCTATGGCAGCGATCAACCAGGTCACCAAGCAAACCGGGGATGAACTAAAGGCCACTACTGAAAACGCTCTGCTAATGCGGGATGTATTTGGCCTTGAGGTGGCTGATAGTATCAAAACGGTCAACACCTTAATGAACAACTTTGGAATTACAGCAGACGAAGCTTACGCACTAATTGCCCAAGGTACACAAATGGGCGCTAACGCCAGTGGCGACTTACTCGACATCATGAACGAATTCGCACCTCACTTTGCACAGTTGGGTCTAGACGCAAATGAATTTACCGATACCCTGATCCAAGGGGCATCGTCGGGTGCATTTGAAATTGCTACGGTTGGAGATGCCGTCAAAGAATTCGGGATCATTACTCGTGAGGGAACGGACGATGCACGGACCGCGCTCACAGATATGGGACTGGATGCATCTAAATTGTTCGCTACCTTCGCAGCGGGTGGGCCTGAATCAGCAGCAGCCTTTAACGATGTTGTTGAGCGGCTCGGTGCAATGAAAGACCCGATTGCCCAAAATCAGGCTGGCGTAGCTCTGTTTGGCTCGATGTGGGAAGACTTGGGTGTTGAGGCAATCAAGGCACTCGGTGATATAGACGATAACGCCGATATGACACGTGACACGCTGAAGCAGCTCAATGACGTTCAATACAATGATATTGGTTCAGCTCTTGAGGGAATTAAGCGGACGCTGATATCTGAACTTGCTGTGCCTGTATCAGAAGTAGTTATGCCAGCGGTTAACGATTTAATTGATAAGATCAAGAATATGGACTTCAGTCCTCTTGTAAATGCTATGCAGTGGCTAGTGGACAACGCTGGTAATGTGGCGGCGGGTCTGGCGGGTATTGCAGCAGCCATGATCACAATGGAGGCGGTGAAAATCGTCACCTCCATTGTAGATGCATACAAAGCTTTCAAACTAGTTACAGAGGGTGCAACAGTTGCTCAGTGGTTAATGAACGCAGCGATGGCAGCCAACCCCATAGGTCTAATCATTACGGCCGTGGTGGGTCTGGTAGCGGGCTTGATCGTTTTATGGAACACGAATGAAGATTTTAGAGAGGCTGTTATTGGCGCGTGGGATGCCATTAAAGCGGCTGGTGTAGCGGTATGGGATTGGTTAGTGAAATTCTTTACGGAGGATATTCCTGCGGCTTTTACAACGGCCATCGAATGGTTTCAGCGACTTCCCGAGAAAGTTTCTGAGTTTTTCGGTAGCTTACCTGAAAAGATATCAACTGTTTTTTCATCAATCATCGAGAAGATTAAACAGTGGGGAGTCAATGCGATTACCTGGGTTACTACTGAAGTGCCTAAAATCATCGAAAGTATTTTTAAATTTTTTAACGAGTTGCCCGGTAAAATCGGATATGCTCTTGGTTTGGCGCTTGGAACCCTAATTAAATGGGGAGCTGATGCTCTAAAATGGATCATTGCCGAGGTACCGAAGCTGATCCAGAAGGTAGGAGAATTTTTTGCACAGTTGCCGGGGAAGATTGGATCTGCTTTAACCTCTGCGATAAACGGTATAAAAAACTGGGGTATCAATATTGGAACGTGGATAGCGACAGAGGTACCCAAACTGATCTCTAGCATCGTCAATTTCTTTAGTGAGTTGCCAGGGAAGATTGGTCAATGGTTAACATCTGCTTTGCAAAAAGTAACTGGCTGGGGTGCAGATCTAATTTCTACAGCAAAAACCGAAATCCCGAAGGTAATCAAAACTATCGTTGACTTTTTCAAGGAACTTCCAGGCAAGATGCTGGACATTGGTGAAAACATCGTGCGCGGACTATGGGATGGCATTAAAAACATGACCGGGTGGATTAAGGAAAAGATATCTGACTTTGCTGGCGGAATCGTGGACGGTATGAAGGATGCGCTTGGCATCCATTCCCCTTCCCGCGTCATGCGTGATCAGGTCGGTATGATGGTCGGTGCTGGGATGGCCGAAGGTATCGCAGACAGTGCACGCCATGTCAATGCAGCTATGCAGGAATTGAGTGGTAATGTAACAGGTGTTCTGCCTGCTATGAATAATGCGGGATCGGGAGCTAGTACATCAGGAACAACGAATCATATCAGTCTCGCGGACATGTTCCGGGGGGCTAATTTTAATGTGCGGAGTGATGATGATTTGACAGTGCTGGGGCAACTGCTCGGCGGGCAAATCACTGGTGCTCTGCGCGGAGCGGGGGTGTAGCCATTGAGCGGCGTTGTTTCATACTTGGGCGATAAGCGCCCGCAGGAGTTGGGCCTGCAAACACTTCGAGAGTCACAGCGGCCCATCCTGCCGCCAACTGTAGATCGGACGTACACGGTGCCGTACATGCATGGTGCCTACGATTTCGGGGCGGACATGGGGCCGCGACCATTGCCACTAGAATGTGCCTTTATGGAACGCAACGCGTACCAGTTGCAACGGCGGGTATCGGCACTAGCCGCACATTTAGTGGATGGTGATGGCAGACCGCGCACGTTGCCATTGATCTTCGCCAATCAGCCGGATCGACAGTATATGGTACGGTTATCCGGTCAGTTGCCTATTGACCGCATAGCGGGTTTAGGTAAATTTTCCTTGCCGCTGGTGGCGTATGATCCGTTTTCCTATAGCACCTACGAATCTGACGACATTAACGTTGACACTCCAGTGCTGGTTGATACTCCTATATCTGTAGATGCTGCCTATAACTATGCTTTGACTGGCCCGACGACACTGGCAATTGATAATTTTGGCGGTCTGAACGTTAAGCCGGTCATTGAAATAGTGGGCAGCTTTACCTCTCTATCGCTGACCGTAGGCGGTGTGGTTACCACATACAGCGCGGCAATGTCCGGTACTCTTGTACTAGACTTCCAGCGTAGCACGGCCCGGATCGGCAGCACAAATGCGCTGCTTAACACAAATGCTCGTTTCGGTACGCTTCCACCTGGAATCTCAGCGGTGTCGGTTGCCGGAACAGGGATCAATATCGCAATGGCAATTAAATTCAGAGCAAAATATGCGGGGTGATGGAGATGGCTGACATTCAGCTGATCAAAGGAGCGGCAAACGGGAATCCATCGGATTCGCTGCCGATCATGTACGACAAAGTGAACAAGAATACGGCGAATATCAATACTCAGGTAGTTAACCATGAGGGTCGGCTTGGTACGGCTGAAGTGGCGGTTAGTGATCATAGTAACCGGATTGCCGAGGCTGAGACAGAGCTTGTTAACCAGGATGAACGCATTACGAACATCGTTGCCAGCGCCGGCGACAGTAACACGGAAATCGTGGATGCAAGGCAACCGGCAGGGGGTACGGCATTCCCCATCTTGGGTGATCGCTTGAACAACTTTGATGCGCAGTTGGCGGATATTGCGCAGGATGTTGCTATCACAGTAACGGTCGGAACTGGCGGCAATTACCCCACGATAAATGCTGCGCTCGCCTATCTGAGTCGTAAAACATTGAAGTATGTTAATAGAGGTTTGAAGGCTGAGATTAAATTGCTAAGTGGTTTTGTGATGGCAGAACAAGTTATCATTAGCGGTATTAATCTAGGGTGGATTATCATATCATCCGAAGACGCTACTGTAACGATAAATAGGGCTTCTTTAGTAAGTCGTGTTGAATTCCCATCATACGCAGGATCTTCGGGAGCAATCGGTATGAACTCAGCTTTCATGGGAGTAAATAACGCTGTTTTACCCGTAATAAATACGTTATTTACAATGAATGAAACTGGAGCCAGCGGATCGTATGGTGGTGTATTTGTAATAAACAACTCCAGCGCAACAGTAATGAAGGATTGTGGCGTAAGGAACGCGGGTGGCACGACCCTTTACGCAGCCCAAACATCACATATCGTTGCAATGGGCGCTGACGCAAGTTACTCCAAAGGAAACGCATTATCTGTTTTTCGGGGTTCGTGGATATCTTTCCGAGGTGGTAACGGTTCGTACGCAGGCGTTAACGGTATGTATGCTGACAGCAACTCGCATATTGAGGCGTCAGGAGCGAACGTTAGTCATGCTACACAAGCCGCAATTTGGTGCGACAGTGTGTCTAGTATAGCGATACCCGATGGCGATGCCTCTTACGCCGGAACGAACGGTATTGTTTGTAATGGTGCGTCCAACGTGGATGCTGATAAAACAATCCTAGATAACGCAGGGCAAAGAGGGGTTAGTTGCACGGATGGATCAACTGTTACGGTATGGCAGTCCAGTATTAAAAACGCTGGAACACAGGGAGTATACGCAGAACGTGGCGGATTTATTAATGCTACCGCAGCGGTAGTAACCGGGGCAGCAGATCGCGGGGCTTATGCGGTAAATGGCGGCCGAATCAACGTTCAAAATGCAAATTGCCGAAAAGGTGCTGTGGACTCTACTAGTGATATTGTCGTTAATAATGGCGGAGAGATTTTAGCTATCGGTGCAACAGGCGGACTTAACAAAGTCGCTAACACAGTAACGGCAGCAGGACTTATTATTGGCGCTGATGTTGTGGAACAAATCACAGCAACTCTTCAAAACGGTTGGACAGGGACATTGTATTACGGGAAAAACGGTCAAGGTCAGGTGTGGGTTAGAGGCACAATAGTTGCAGGAAGTGTAACCGCAGATACAATTGCTGCGGTGCTACCAGGTGGATACAGACCTGTAGGAGCGCCGTTTCCAGTGTTAGCCTTTGCGAACAACTCCGTTATTCCAGCATTTACAATCTCAGTTGGCGGAAGCTTACAACTACGTACAAGCTCAATAACTGCTGGGATGAGTGTAGATATAAATTGCACTTTCCAAACATAGAGGGGGAATTAAAGTGGCATTAGCATTAGAAAAACTAACATTAGACAGCGGTATTGATGTTGAGTCGTCCTATGTTCGCATTGATACAATAAACGGAAATAAAAACTCACTTACAATAGGAGTGAGCTACTACGTGAGTCAAGAGTCCTTCAGCGAAGGAAAACCTTTCTTTGAAATGGAATGGCATACATTCCAACCTTCCGTGGCTGATGGATCACTGAACTATCATAAACAAGGATATGAATACCTTAAAACCCTACCTAAGTTTGAAAATGCTATCGACGTACTAGAATAGCCGTATTAAAATCTTAGTTTTCAAAGGGGATCGAGTAGAATTTTGACTCTACAATCAATGCGAGTATGGGTGTTAAAAATAAAACATTTGCACATAAAAAGAAATTAAAGGTAACCTCTCTTTGTTGTCGAAATAATGTGACGAAGGGAGGAGTAATTTTGCCAACATTTGATGAATTAAAATTCTTAACACAGAGAAGACTTAACGCAGCAGAATTATTGAATGATAGTGGGTTTCATGATATCGCGTATCAGGATTCAGGCTATATAATTGAGTTCGGATTAAAAGCTGCAATTTGTAAAAGTTACGAAACAGATCAGTATCCTGAAGAGGAAAAAAAGTTTAAAACACACCATTTTGATTCGCTTGTTTATTTAGCGGGGTTGTCTGAAGAATTATCTATAAAGAAGGCGAGAGACAGAGCATTTATGAAAAATTGGTCACTAACAACGAAATGGTCTGTACATTTACGCTACAAACCTATAGGTGATCAGGAAAACACCTCGAATTCATTTCTAAAAGCTGTTAAGTCTGAGGACGGGGGTGTTCTTCCTTGGATCAAGAGTCATTGGTGAAAGAGATTAAAAGAGTGAATAACATGATTATTGAAGACCATAAAGAAGTATCACTCATTATGCTCCTGGGAAATGGTACGGAGTCGTACACTGACGCGTTTGATTATGTAATTAGTGCAAAATGGCTAAATGATTATGAACAAGACGAAGGAATAGATATTATCCTAGATTATCTTTACGGAAATCTCTCTTTTGAATACCTGAAGCATATATCTAGGGTGACAATAATCCACACAGATGATTCGATAGTAAAAAACATAACTAAAGCAACATATGTAAGTGACTCTCTTATAGTTGGCTCAGATATGATTCTTGGGGATTTAGTTGTTGTTCCTTATACTATTATTATGGAAGCCCGCAGCTAAGTTGGACCATACTGCGCAACAACTGAATAATTACAAGCGAGCTGCCGGATTACTCCTGCGGCTCTTTTTCATTTCTAAGGAGGTGCTGCTTTGATCACGATTAGGAACCCATCGTTCCAGCCACTAGCTGTCATTGAGCGGTATGACAATGACAGTGTAGATGAAACCATCAACGGTGAGTATAAATTGAACTTTACTGCCCTGATCGACCCTGACGGGAAAAGCGAATACCTGACTGACGGAAATTTGGCCGAAGTAGAGGATCAGCTCTTCAATATCGTCCATCACCGTCGCACCAGGGCAGGGGATGGATCGACAATGGTCGCCGTGGAGTGCGAACAGGTCAGTTATGATCTTCTGCTGCCTGAATTTGCATGGGCAGACGGATTTGTTCATGCCGGAACACCATTGCAACTGCTTGCTATGGCGCTGGAGGATACCGGATTCACTATTGGCAGTGTGGAGCTGTCCGGTTACATATCCGTGGATCTGGCCGAGGAAAATATCACCACCCGCGCAATCCTGCTGGAGATCGCGGCACAATCGGGCGGAGAACTGCGGTTTGATCGGTACAGTATATCGCTGCTGGCCCGCCGTGGGTTGATAAGGCCTGTCCGGTTCCAACTAGGGAAGAACCTGAAGGGAATCGTCAAGGATGTGGATGTCCGATCAGGGGAGCGTATCACTGCCTACGATATTGATGTGTTGGAGCTGAACAGCCTGCCAGAATTTTACGGACTGGAGTATTTTGAGCTGGGCGACACGGTGGGTATCGGTGATCCTGAGCTTGGCATTGACGAGCAGCAGCGCATTGTCGGATATTCGTATAGCCCGCGGCGGCGGATCAACAGTAAGGTGACCATTTCTAACGCCATAACTGGCATTAAGGATGCGGTTGTCGGCCTGCGGAAGACCACCATCGTTAAGGATAAAGCTTATTATGGCAATAGATTTGGCCCGGAAATCGGATTTGAGAGTGTCCGTTATGATAAGCTTGCCCGTTCAGTCTTTAACGCCGATGAATTCCGTATGCAGAAAGGTAACGGTAGCGGATCATGGACAGATGCTATATTTTTCAACCCACTAGAGGGTGAATATGAATTCACGGGAAAAATCATCGCCTCATCCTTCGAGGGTGGCACAATCATGATCGGTGAGGGGGATGATGCGTTCCGGGCCAGCTTGGATGGCATATGGCTGGGTGATGAAACTTTTGCGGACGCTCCGTTCTCCGTTACTCCAGGCGGTCATATGAAGTCAGTGGATGGCGAGTTTAGCGGCAGGATTACAGCTGCTGAGATCGAGGGCGGGGTGATTACTGGCGCAAGGATACGAACAGCTGCTTCCGGCATGAGAGCTGAAATGAGTTCAACTGATCATTTGTTTGCCGCCTATAGGGACGCAAGTAATTTTGTTAAAATTGAAGCGGATTTTTCAGGAGCTCCAGGTGTAAGATTTACTGCCAATGATTTGGCATTAGGTGCGATTACATCGTATTTAGGTCATCTTGATGTGTGGGCAGCAACGATTCTATCTTTAACCGCCCCAAAAGTTCAAGTGGCTGGTTGGAGTAATTTGTACAGCGCAGTAGATGCTAGGACTTTAAGTGAAGAACTTGAGCGTATCTATACTTTGCTTGATTCTAAAGCGGATAACTCCCACACCCATAGCGTCAGCATACCAAACCACAATCATGGTAACCCTGACAACTTAAATTCAGGTGGAGGAACATTTATAGTTTATTGATTGCAAAATAATCTATCTTCCACTGATAATAGGAGTAACAATCTTCCAAAGGAGAGGTTACTTTGAAAAAGTTCATAGCAGGTGTTATAGTCGGTGGCTTTTTATTTGTAGGTGTTTTTGCATTTGCAGATGGTTCAAGCTTAATCGGGCAGAAGGTTCAAGGGCTATTCAGTGTGGAAAAGGCAGGAACAAAGGTAGCTGATGCAATTGTGATCAATGGCACGGCTTATGCACCTGTAAGGGCGGTTTCTGATGCAACGGGAACTGAGCTAACCGTAGAAGGAAAGCGGATAATTATACAAGAGAAGGAGGTACAGCCCACTGTGAGGAACACAAGTGTATCCGATCAAATAAAAGTTACTCGGATCTTGGAAATAACAAAGAGCATAGAAGCATCACAAAGTGAAATTACTAAAGTTCGGTCTGATCTGGCAGCTGAGAAAGTAAAACTAGGGAATGCTCAAACTGATAGTGAAAAAGAAAATACTTCCTTCAGCATTCAAATGCTCGAAAGCAGATTAGAGATACTAAATACTCTTCTCACACAAGCTCAAACAAAACTGGCTGAGCTACAAAAATAATCAATCAACAAATCGGGGTCTCGCTAACAATGGCGGGCCTCTTTTTGTTGGCGAAGGGATTGATAAAAATGTCAGTAGTGATCAGAAATAAGATGGCCGTGGAGATTGAGCCAATAGTGCCGGATATCTGCACCTTAATATCAGCTGCAGCTGCTTATCATCGTCCAAGCGGAAATGAACTCCGATTCCTACAGGGGATTAGAGATTCTCTGAACAATCGAATTGCTGAACTTCAAACTTCACCAACGAACACGACTCATAGTAAAAAGGGATTCAGGGAAAGGAGGGGGCGCAGAAAATAATTGGATTTGGATAGACGACACGCCCATGCAGGCGTGATTTTTGTTTCAGGGAGACTAATTGAGAGGGGGGTAAGAGGATGTCGGGAGGAGGAGGAGCAGTGGCTGCTGAGGATAAGCTTGTAGAGATTCAAATTCAACTTGCGCGAATGGAAAAGACATTGGAGGCTGTCCCTACGCTGACCATTACCATTGAAACAACACGCGATTTGGCGAGGGAAGCCATGCAATCTACGAAATCGGCGCATCACCGTTTAGATCGTATCGAGGATGGTCAGCGGTGGCTGTGGCGAACTATTGGGGGATCAATTATAACTGTTGTCATTGCTGCGATCATAGCAGCTATTAAACTTACTGGGGGTTAAATCATGGAATGGAACGCTATATCAAGTTTTATTAAACCGGAATTATTGCTAGTGCTTACTGTCTGCTGGGTGATTGGGTATGTCCTGAAGCAGACACCACGAGTGCCTGACTGGATCATTATCTATATCGTAACGCTGGTTGCAATTGTGGTTGTTTGCCTCATGCTGGGATTGAGCCCGGATAGCGTACTGCAAGGCATCCTATGCGGAGCGGTTGCCGTCTACGGCAATCAATTGGTCAAGCAGACGAAGAAAGGAGCAGGTGAATAATGACGCTGACATTAAATCAAGTGAAAGCAAAATCGGCGTTGCGATTGAATGGGCTGCACCCGGTTGTATTGGCTGCTGCAACTGCTCTGATCGAGCGCTGTTATGTGGTTGGTGTGCCGATCCTGATTACTCAGGGACTTCGGACGATTGCCGAGCAGGACGCACTCTACGCCCAAGGGCGAACCAAACCAGGAGCGATTGTCACTAATGCGCGCGGTGGTTACAGCTACCATAATTATGGGCTGGCTATCGATTTCGCTCTGCTGCTACCGAATGGCTCAAGTGTATCCTGGGATATGAACCGAGATGGGGACAATGACTGCACTGCGGATTGGCTGGAAGTCGTCCGGGAAGCGAAGGCGCTAGGATTTGAATGGGGTGGTGATTGGAATACATTTAAGGATTACCCTCATTTTCAGCTTACTTTCGGGTTTGTCTTGTCCGCACTGAGGTCAGGAGCGAAACCGACAGAGACACAGACCGCTATCACGCTGGCGAAAATTGATCGATACATGAAGGAGGCAAACGAGGTGCAAGCAACTAAGGCGTTCCTGGTGGTTAATGGTGTGAAGTTGAAGGATAACAGCCTTTTAATTGAAGGCCGTACGTACGTGCCATTAGCAGCCATTGGAGCAGCTATCGGGGCGGCAGTGAATTGGGACAATGAATCTAAGACGGCCACGATTACGACCAAAGAGTAGACAAGACTAATTATAGTTGATATGATAATCTCATTAAATCCGGAAGCACCGGTGAGCCTTTGCAGATGCAGGGGCTTTTTTATTTGTCTTCAATTAGTAACGTTTGTTTGCATATAATGACAGCAGGAGGCGATTTGTATGTTGAGCGATACGGCTCATAAACTGCTAATGATTATGAGGAATTCTTCGGTACATCATAGGCATATGTCGACATTGCAATAGCTTTAGAAAAAGAGCGGACGAACGCCAGATAAGATCCAGGATGGACTGCAGGAGTTGGCTTAAGATTCATACATCTTATGGCAGAAAGGGAACCCACCGGAGAACGCCATAATCATTGAGGGTTGGGAGCGAACGGAGAATAGTGTCTGAATTAGTCTCATGGGGTACAGATGGCGGAAACATTGGCTACTGGACAAATCACTGAAAGCCCAAAAAATCACAATAAAATCACAGATTATCTTTTATCGTGTTAAATAGCGTTTCGCATATATGTTACAAAACGGCTCCATATCAATAAAACAAAGCGGCTATTACATCTGATTTCACTGCATTAACCAAGTTAAAGAACGGGCGGCATGATGTAATAAGGCTGATTAAGCCTTGAAATAGGGATGGATTAGAGGCTTCTCATGAGTTCATTGAACTTGTGGGAAGCTTCTTTTTTTGTGGTGTGCCTAGAAAAAACACTTGTAAATGGCTGCATCATAAAGCAGTTTGATTTAATTTTAAGATAGAGAATAGATTAATTTAAGAAAGTTAAATAAATGCACTTGAGCTTTCACTCTAGTGAATATATAATAAATGTAAGAGGTCGTTTCAGACCTGTATTTTTTTGCATAATTATTTAACTTACTTTATTAATTAAATTAAATAAAAGTATGGAGGACCTATGAAATCATTTCTGCCCAATGATATTAAAGATGAGAACAGGAAAATAGTCTTCGATATTTTGCTTCAACATCCTGAACTGGCGAAAGTCGAGATTTCAGAAAAAACAGCAATGAGCTTTGTTACTGTAAGCAAGATTGTCACTTTTTTTGAACAGATTGGTTTATTGACTGCCACTGGTGAAAGTCGAGAAGGCTCTGGCGGCTTGGGAAGAAAACGTACGGTTTACAGATTTAATGAAAACAGCTATACGACAATCGGAATACAGATTATTGGCAATACGATTACGGCGTTACTTATTAATCTACACGGCAAGATCATAGATTCGTATTCGATTGAAACAGATATTCCGTTCCATAGTCAGCAGTTCACTTCGGTATTTATAAAGCTTGTGGAAAATTTGAAGAGTAAAGCGAAGGAAACAAATAGTGTTGTTTTAGGGATTGGTATTGGCGTTGATGGCGCGATCAATATAAGAAAGAAAACGATTCGGATGAGAACTCATCACAATAAAGAAAACGATTTTGAGTATGAGTCTATTATTGAAAATCTCAAGCGTGAAGTGAATTTGCCTATTCTTCTGGAGAATGATGTGAACGCAGCGACTGTGGCGGAATTTCGGAATCTTGAAAACTCAGATCAAGCACCGACGAGTCTCGTTCATGTAGCTGCAGGTGATGGGGTCGGGGGCGGTTTGATTATCAACAAAGAGCTGCACCGCGGCGTTAATGCAAGAGCAGGCGAGCTGGAGTATATGTGCTTTGATTCAGAATACAAGCGGACTCCATCATCAGTTGGTTGGCTGGAAAGCAGATTAGCCATTAAGTACTTGCTAAGCGCATATGATTTGAATTCAGCTAATGACGTAGAAGCTTGCATTGATTATGTTTCGAAGAATCTGGCTTTAACGATTACAAATATAATCAGCATTCTGGATATCGATCAGGTCATTATTAGCGGTAAAACGGTAGCACTTTTCCCGGAACGTATATTGGATCGTACGAAAAGCTATGTCGAGCAATATACGGAGTGGACTCCACAAATTTCTGTGAGTGACTTACATCAATCAACAGCAATGGGAGCAGCGATACTTATTCTCCAGCAAGAGATGATGAACGTCATTTCGGATTAAACAACAAGGAAGTGAACAATATGATCAGAATCTTTGATAACGAAGAAGAAGTAGCAAATGAAATTGCCAGAGAGATGAAAGATCGTTTAATTAACGATCAGCATCCCGTGTTCTGCCTGGCTTCAGGGAGTACTCCACAAAAAAGCTATCAGAAATTTTCCAATGATGCGGACCTCCAATCGAAAATCAAAAGGCTTCACATCGTTAGCTTGGATGAGTGGGTTGGTATAGACAAAAGCTCTGAAGGAAGCTGCTATCAGATGTTGAATCAAGATCTATTTTCGCAGATTTCACTGGATGGTAGCCAGATTGAATTTTTTAACGGAACATCGCCGGATATAGAGCAGGAATGTTTACGAATTGATCGCTTTATCGAGCAGCACCCGATTACCTTCAGCTTGATGGGCGTAGGTATGAATGGACATATTGGATTAAATGAACCTGGCGGCCCAGTATTGAATCGTAGTAGTGTTGTGGAATTGTCGGAAACGACTAAGATAGTCGCCCAAAAATATTTTCTTAAGCAGACTGAATTAAAGCAAGGCATTACATTAGGTTTGGAACAGATTGCAAGTAGTAAAAGAGTTGTTGTCGTCATAACTGGAGAGCGCAAAGCCGCTATCGTAAAGGAGATTCTCACAAATCCTGACGCACAACTGCCTGCCCAGCGATTGCTTGGTTATGAGCATATAGATTTCTATTTGGATGCTGCAGCAGCTAAATATATTGATCAGTCATCATAGTTGAGGAGCGTAATATGGATAACTTCGTTATTGGTGTTGATATTGGAGGTACAAATATAAGGGTTGGATTAGTGAATGAGCACCTTGAACTAGTTCGGAAGGCGTCGGCATTAACAAGAGATTTCCAAGACGCTGACCAAATTTTCAAAACCGTCAAGGAAATGATCGCTAAAGTCGACCACGAACAGCAAGCAAGTAAGATAGGCATTGTATTGCCGATTCCTTGGAATGATCAAACACAGATTATTCGAGATATAACCAATATTCCTTGCCTAGAGAATGTGAGTATCGAAACTTTCAGGGCGTTCTTTCCAAATTATGAAGTGTCTTTTGAGAATGATGTAAACGTGATCACCGTGCTTGAATCAGATCATGGAGCTGCCAAGCCTTATAAACAATCCATTTATATAACGGTTAGTTCAGGAATTGGATGCGGCATTATACTTGATAAAAAAATTATTCAAGGCGCTCATGGATATGCGGGTGAGATCGGAAGCATGATTATTTCCGACAGCAAAAGAAACCATTCAACGTTGTATAACGGTACATTGGAATCTCTATGCAGCGGCACAGCTCTTGAAGCGGAAAGTAAGCTTTTATATGGTAGCGATGCCACCTCGGGTTTGCTGTTTGAACGCTATCATAGGGGGGACCAGCAAGCGATTGAAGTGATTGATAGATGGGTGGAGTACTTTTCCAACGCAATAGTTAATTTGATGCAAATCATTGATCCGAACATTATTGTTGTCGGAGGAGCGGTCATTCATCACAACCAGTGGCTGATTGATAGCGTTATTGAAAGCGCTAAAAAGAAAGTTCTTCCACACTTAAAAGAGAACATTAAAATCGTGTTGACTGAATTTGGACCTGATGCCGGAATGATTGGTGCCAGCTATAGCATTTATAAAAAAACAAAAGGAGCTTGAAGACCATGAAAAAGTTGAAGGTTGCGTTAATCGGAGCAGGAAGTATTTCCTTTGGACTAGGAGCACTTCAAGATCTCGTGTTATCAGAACGTTTGAGAAATCAAGTAGAACTCGAAATCGCACTTATGGATATTGTAGAAGAGAATGTGAATAGAACGTACAAGTATGCAACCGAAATGTTTACTGCATTTTCTCATCCTGCGAAGATTTGGCAAACGACGAATTTGGAAGATGCCTTAAGAGAGGCTGACTTCTCCATCGTTGCGATTGAGGTAGAAAGATATCATTACTGGTCACAAGACTTCCACATTCCGCGCCGTTACGGTAGCAAGCAGCTATATGGAGAAAACGGCGGACCAGGATCAATGTTCCACACCTTGAGAAATTTAGGTCCGATGCTGGAAATTGCAAAGACAATGGAGAAGGTATGTCCAGATGCCTGGCTAATTAACTATACGAATCCGGAAGCGAAGCTAGTGGAAGCCATCTCCAAATTAACTTCAATCAAAGTGGTGGGCTTGTGCCATGGTTTAGACATGGGGATTCATCAGCTAGCTGAATTCCTGGAGATGGATAGTAAAGATATTGCAGTTGAAGGCGGCGGATTGAACCACTTCGGCTTCTTTACGAAGATCTGGAACAAGAGTACGGGAGAGGATTTATACCCTCTATTCCATGGCAAAGAAAAGCAAGCTAACCGTTTGGCACATTTCGATCATATTGGATTGTCCAGAACCTTGTACCATACGTATGGCTACTACCCTTACCCCGGGACTAACCATTGTGGAGAGTATATTTCTTGGGCAGAGGATTTCTATGCTGGACTACCTTTGCAGTTCCGTTACAATCCAATGAGCGAGCAGCTGTGGAAGAAGGACTCCAGAACACCTGAATTTGTATACTGTGCAAGTGGCAGTACTTTGGATAAAGGCTTATTCGAGAATACGCTGAATCAAGAGCAGTGGTCTGAGCAGGCTTATCTATTTGATAAAGATAAGGTTCAAATTAGTAATGAATACGCAATACCAATTATTGAAGCGATTTTCTTCGACGATGAAATCGAGTTGAATGCTGTTAATATGCCAAACCACGGCGCTATTAAAGGACTTCCAGAGGATATGGTTGTTGAAACACAAGCGATCGTTAATAAAAAGGGTATCGTATTTAAGCCAATGACGGTTGAACTGCCAACTGCCATTATCGGAATGATCCATATTCAAGGTACAATCCATAAGCTGTTACTGGAGGCGTTTCTTGAAGAGTCGAGAACAAAATTGTTGCAAGCGATCCTGCTTGATCCGCAAGCACCAACCTACTATCAAGCCTGTGCGATGATCGATGAAATGTGTGAGCTGCAAAAAGAAATACTGCCAAAGCTGGAGTGGAAGTAAGACATCTTTAATAAAAACGGCCTCAGTCTGATGAAATTCAGAACTGAGGCCATTTATTTTGCATTACATATTATTCCGAATCTGCATCCAGAAAAGGTTGTACTAAACGACGTACCTCATCGGTTGCATTCGTCTCCATCAATTGATTTCTTAGTTCGTCGGCACCATCAAATCCACGAATATAGATTTTGAAGAAGCTTCGAAGTGGATTAAATAGACGTGGTTCAACCTCTTTTGAATATTTATCGTGAAGATCTAGATGAAAAAGTAGAAGGTTAAGAAGCTCCTCCACACTATGCTCTTTAGGTTCTAGTTCGAAAGCATATGGATTTTTGAAAATACCGCGGCCAATCATGACTCCATCAACCCCGTATTGCTCTACTAATTTTAAACCTGTTGCACGGTCAGGAATATCCCCATTAATGGTTAGCAACGTATTTGGGGCGATCTCATCGCGTAATTTTTTGATTTCGGGGATGAGCTCCCAGTGTGCATCTACTTTGCTCATCTCTTTTTTTGTACGGAGGTGTATGGACAGATTTGCAATATCTTGTTTGAATATATGTGTTAACCAATCGCGCCACTCATCAATTTCGCTATATCCTAATCTTGTTTTAACACTAACCGGCAATCCACCAGCTTTAGTCGCTTTAATAATTTCTGCTGCCACTTCAGGATGTCGAATTAATCCAGCACCTTTTCCATTGGTTGCGACGTTTTTTACTGGGCATCCCATGTTTATATCGATACCACGAAAACCAAGTTTTTTCATATCCATGCTCATTCGTTCAAAATACTCCGGGTTATTGCCCCAAATATGAGCGACCATCGGTTGTTCATCTTCTGTGAACCTTAATCGAGTAAGCACACTTTCCTTTACCTTTAATTTAGGGTGACAGTAGTATTCTGTATTTGCGAATTCCGTGAAGAATACATCGGGTTTTGCAGCTGCACTAACCACGTGACGAAATACAACATCTGTGACATCTTCCATAGGTGCTAATATAAAAAACGGCTTTGGTAAATCAAGCCAAAAATTTTGTTCGTTACTCATAAGCTCTCCTTCTTTTGCAACATTTTGCCCATCATACATAGTATCATTTCTTTTCGTTTAATGCACAGAATTATAGGAGGACCTTTATCTTTTTTCTATAATCGCTCGGGGTTATACCAGTACTATTCTTAAATAAACGATAAAAATATGAACTACTAGTAAATCCAGTTTTTTCGGCGATATCAACAATGGTGTATTCAGAGGTCTTCAGCAGCTCTTTAGCTTTATCCAACCGCAGTTCGTTAATTTTATCTGATAAAGCGTTC
This sequence comes from Paenibacillus sp. RS8, assembly GCF_041956825.1. NCBI lineage: Bacteria > Bacillati > Bacillota > Bacilli > Caryophanales > Paenibacillaceae > Paenibacillus > Paenibacillus sp. RS8. Next base: position 2,769,499 of record NZ_CP168131.1, read on the forward strand.
GTTGTTAACTGTTTATATAGCCGGCTCAAATAAATTGGAGACATCGAGAGCTCGTCTGCAATTGAATTTATGCATAGGTTGGAATTACTATAATCCCGCTCAATAATATGATGTACATTTTTAACGAGTTCCTCTTGCTTTGTATTTCGTTTCTCCTCGAGCTTTTGACTTATTTCTTCAAATATCTTGAAATATGGAGCATTGATTTCTTCCATGGTTTCAACATGATTGGGTAGTAAAAAAGTTGTATCGAATTCGGGTAATGTTAAAATTGCGTTGTTCTTTTTTAATGTTCGCAAGACGTTATTAACTGTAAGTGCTAAATGCGATATGACAAGTTGAACAACAGTAAATGAATATTCTGATATTTCTCCTACGATATCGATATAGATGCTACGTGCTTTCTCCACATTTCCTGACATTAAGGATTCAATGAACTGTTTTTCTTTGTGAACGGGAAACAAATATTCTTTAGATTTTAAATTCATAATGTCAACCGAAAAGAGGATGCTGCCGTATCCTTTGAATAATCGATGATAAGAAGCTTCAAGTACTTGCTTGTAGACTAAAATGCATTGCTCGATGGATTCCTTCACAGGACTAAAGGTAATTGTAATGGATAATTTTAAATGTTTGGTGATTGATAGCTGCATAAGCTCCGCCATTTCAATCAGCGAGTCTCGTTCCATTGAATAAAGAAGATTATGGAAGTTTAGCAGCAGTACAAGACTATCATCCCCCATATCAATGGCTTCGACTTGAAAGTTCGGTGAGGCAATTTCCGTACAAATGTTCATTATGGCATATTTGAGCAATTTTATATCTTCTTTGTATTTCTCGAGGACTGTGGGGAACTGATCGATCCTTACCAAAATAATTAGTGATTTATTATTAACCATAAGCTCTGAATTGAAGTAATGTAATTTTTGCTGCAACATCTCAGCATTATTCGTTTCTCTGCCTAAAACTGTATTTCTAAGGAAATCCTGCTTGAGAATATGCTGATGATTACGTCTTTCTGTTTCCAGGGTTTTGAACTTGCGTATGACTTTGTCAATCGGGCGATACACACTATGGGATAGCGTTAACGATACCAATAATCCTAAGAGAAGAATGCCAATACAGATAAAGAGTATTCGATATCTCATTTCATTTATTTCTTGAGTGATATTGCTATAAGGGGTAATTCGAACATATTTCCAACCTAATGAATCCGGTGAAGTAAATGTTATTAAAGATTTAACTCCATCTACAGTGTCTAGAAAATAAGTCGATTCTGAAGTGTCCTGAATAATTTTCTGTATATAGGTTTTATCGGATAGATCAGTTAGCATCGCCTGCTTGTCATTATTGGAAAATAATATTCCATCCTGATTAATGATAAACGTGTTATTCTCCGATATCTCTTCCCCCGATTGATCCATTCGCAGGCCTAACCATGATGCAGAGATATTAACAACAACAGCTGTGTTTAAATCGTTATTATCATCAATGACGCTATAACATAAGTAAGTGTAGCTTGATACTGGAGTGGACTCAGTCAAACCGATGTTATAGGTTCTAGGAATCGGTTGAAAGGGACGATGTTCTTTGAAATTCTTAAAAAGGTCTAGAATTCCATCATCATCAAGTTCGTTCTTCGGTTGAATTCCGCTTCGTGAATTATTGGAACTAATATAGAACTGATTGGATTTCGCATTATATACATAAATGGATTCAATGAATGGTAAAGATGCGCGATAGTTATCAAGCTGTTGCTGTGCAAAAATGACATCATAAATATTTAAGTCCGGATAATACAACAATTTAGATACCGCGGAATCATAGTAAATCTGGGAGGACAGTGAGGTAACAGTCTCTGTCATAACAGATAATTCTGTTTTAATCTGATTCAGACTATTAGAATCGGAACGATACACTTGTTTAAGTGCGATGGTTGTGAAGTCCATATAAAGAATAGTTGTAGTTATCAAAAGGGTAATAACAACACATCCAATAGAGCCGAGCAGTATGCGGCTGTAAACTTTTTTATGCTCTTTAGACCACTGGTTTACCATTTCTTGAAACCCCTTTCATTGTGGTCTGAGTATAATTCATCAGTCTGGAGCTTTCAATCAAATTTATAAATCAGCAGCCTAAATTAGGCTAAATGTAGTGAATATTCACAAAAGTACAGAAATTTCATACTCCACAAGTACTGAGATTACAGCGATCTGTGTCATTGTTCAGTATTTTATCGAATCGGCTTCTTCTATGATTTGGAGGAAAGATTCACGAGGAATTCCATTTCAGAAGGAGGTCAGTCATGTTTAAGAAGAAAGGATTTTTATATGAATTAAATAAGAATAAGATCATGTTTTTGATGATAGCACCGACACTGCTTTTTTTCTTAATTAATTCTTATGCTCCAATGGTCGGCATCTATTATGCATTCACAAGTTATGATTTTGCAGGTGGTTTATTTGGAAGCCCGTTTGTAGGATTAGATAATTTTAAATTTTTAACGCAATCTGGAATTCTGTTGAAATTGACAATAAATACGCTTGGATACAACGTGGTGTTTATCATTTTAGGTAACGTGATATCTATAGGGGCAGCCATCCTATTAAGTGAAGTACGAGGTAAGTTATTTAAAAAACTATCACAATCCATTATGTTTCTACCCTATTTTGTTTCGTTTGTTCTGGTCAGTGTTTTAGCGTTCAACATGTTTAATGCTGATTCCGGTTTTGTTAATCAGTTATTAATATCGTTAGGACTCGATCCAGTAGACATATACAACACACCATGGCTCTGGCCATTTCTGATTACAGCATTTTATATATGGAAAAATTTGGGTTATTCTATGGTCATTTATCTTGCATCCATCATGGGAATTAGCGATGAGTATTACGAAGCCGCCAAAATTGATGGCGCAAATATTGTTCAGCGAATCTGGTTTATTACCATACCAGTGCTGAAGTCAACATTTATTATTCTGCTCTTATTTGCTCTCGGAAGTATTATGAAAGGTCAATTCGATTTGTTCTATCAGCTTGTCGGGAACAATGGAGTGCTCTTCGACGTTACGGACATTGTCGATACTTATGTTTATCGGTCTTTGAAAGTTAATTTTGATATTGGTATGGCAACTGCAGCTGGCTTGTATCAGTCTATCTTCGGATTTGTAATGATTATGACAGTGAATTATATCATCAAGAAAATAAATGATGATTATGCATTGTTCTAACATAGGGAGGAGGAATTAAATTGGATGACAACATTCTAAGTTCTAGGGTTTTCCGCATGGTGGCTTACCTGATCATTACGTTTTTTTCTTTGCTCTGTCTATTTCCGTTTCTTCTGATTATATCTGGCTCATTGACAGCCAATGAATCCATTATTCGAGATGGTTTTCACTTGATTCCTAAAGTGTTCTCGCTGGAAGGCTATGAGATGGTGTTTATCTTCCCAACTCAGCTAATCAAGGCTTATGGTGTTACGATTTTTGTAACCGTGGTTGGAACGCTGTTGGGATTATTCCTCATTACGATGGCAGGTTATGTTCTGCAGAGGAAAGATTTCAAGTACCGCAATCCATTGTCCTTCTTCATTTATTTCACAACGCTGTTTGGAGGGGGACTTGTACCCTGGTATATCATGCTGACTACGTACTTTGGGCTGGCAGATACCTATGCCGTACTGATATTACCTGGTCTTATGACACCTTTTCTCATTATATTAATGAAAAACTTTATCAAAGCTGCAGTTCCGGAAGAATTATTCGAATCAGCCAAAATCGATGGAGCGAACGACTTCAGGATTTACTATAGTGTTGTGCTGAAGCTAGCGATGCCTGGCATAGCGACTGTCGGTCTGTTCCTTCCTCTGACGTACTGGAATGACTGGTTCATGTCTTCCTTGTTCATTAATGACGTTAGCATGTATCAGCTTCAATACTACTTGTATAACACGATAAATACGATGATGTTCGTTTCTCAAATGGCCACTGGAACTGGGGTATCCCTAGGACGTGACATTCCAACAGAGTCGACCAAAATGGCAATGGCAATCGTCGTTACAGGACCAATTATTTTCCTATATCCGTTCGTGCAGCGATATTTTGTGAAGGGATTAACGATTGGTGCGGTGAAGGGTTAGTACCGAAAGCAAACGAAAGAAGCTCGGATGCGATCGGCTAACATAGATCATTTAATTAAGGGGAGGGTTAGTATGAGAAAAGGAAATGAATTGTTAACAATCGGCACTTCTTTATTATTAACTGCAAGTTTGTTTGCTGGCTGTAGTAGTAACAGCACGAATACTAAGGAGGCATCGTCAGAACCAACAAAGAATTCGAATTCAAATACCAGTACCTCAGCACCAGAAACATCAGAAGTGACTGGAATCGACACATCCAAGAAAGTGGAGCTTCAGTTCTATATGCTGGGTGATGCTCCAAAGGATTTAAAGATCATTGAAGATGAAGTTAACAAAATGGCATTAGAAGAGTTGAATGCAACCGTCAAATTTAACTTCACAACTTGGACAGACTGGGACCAGAAGTATAAGCTTCTATTGTCTTCAGGGCAGCCGATTGATCTGATCTTTACAGCAGAATGGACAAATTACCAGTCATATGCGATGAAAGGGGCTTTCCCTCCGCTAGATGATCTCCTACCGAAGGCTGCACCTAAGCTACAAGCATATGTACCACAGGATTTCTGGGAAGCAGTCAAGGTTAACAAGAAAATTTACACCGTTCCAGCGATCTGGAAAGAATATGTAAATGATGGTATAGCCTATCGTGAAGATTTGCGTAAAAAGTATAATTTGCCAAAGCCGGAATCACTCGAAACTTTAGAGCAGTATTTGGAGGGCATACGCAAGAATGAACCGGATATGCTGCCTCTGGCGGATACTGAGGTCAGTCATACAGATTCCGTCCGACAAATGACAACTAAAACTGTGAATACTAACGATAAGGTTCCATATGGACTTAACATCATGTATGACACTCCAAGAGAGGTGACCAGCTATTGGGGCTCTCCGCAGCATTTGGAAGATTTGAAAATGTTCAGAAGTTGGCAAGAAAAAGGGTTCTTTATGAAGAATATGCTGAACATTAAAGATAGTGGTACTGATATATTTGCCGCCGGTAAAGCCGCAGCAATATTGGGAGGTGAGAATCCAAACCGCTTTGGTGATGCTGTTGTTAAAGTGAAATCACTGCACCCAGATTGGGAGCTAGGCTATTCCCCATATCCAAATATGAAAGGATTCTCTTCACCCGTTCATCCGATTCATAATGGCTTTGCAATTCCACGCAGCAGCAAAAATCCAGAGAGAGCTCTTGCTTTCTATGAAAAATTGGTCACGGATAAACGCTACAATGTGTTGACGCAATACGGTATTGAAGGCAAAAATTTTGAGATTGAGGATGGGAAATATTACAAAATGATTGGTGATGCCCAATCAAACGGCTTCACGAGAGAAGGTATGAATGGATGGGCATGGAGAAATCCGGAGTTCATGTTATTTGATAAGAGCTATCAAGCAGTACTGGACATGTTCGATGAAATGGATAAGATAGCGAAACCTAATATTTTCCAAGGCTTCGGAGAGGATTGGACTTCTTATCAAGCAGAGAAGGCGGCTCTTCTACAAGTTGAGAAGCAATACTTATATCCTTTGAATGACGGTATGGTTAAGGATGTTGAAGCTGGCTTGAAGTTGTTTATGGAAAAGGCTAAGAAAGCGGGTCTCGATAAAATTCAAGCGGAATACAAGAAGCAGTGGATAAAGTATTTGGATGATTCGAACATTCAGTAACATAGGCTAGAGTTACTCAGAGAGAACAACAGGACGATAATTCTGTTGTTCTCTACTATAAGGGTGGAATATTTATGAAGGTTCAATTTCATGGAACGGCTGCATTTGAAGGCATTCCCTCGCTATTCTGTCAGTGCGAGACTTGTAAGAAAGCCAAAGTACTTGGTGGGAAAAATATTCGTACACGCACTTCGGTTTTGATTGACGAAGTACTTAAAGTTGATTTTCCGGCGGACACCTTACATCATTCCATTCGTGATTCTGTAGATATGGATAAGGTTCGTGATTTGCTATTTACACATTCACATTCCGATCATTTGTATCCTGAAGATTTACTGATTCGTGCGTTAGGGTATGCCCAGTTTAATGAAGAGGAAGAACTACATCTGTATGGTCATGATTTGCCTATTAAGCACTGTTGTCAATTGCTTGCCACGGAAAGACATCGCTTCCAATTTCACAACTTGAAGCCCTTTGAAACCGTACAAACACAAACAGCTACGATTACGCCATTGCTTGCTAATCATGATTCTAAAGAAACTTGTTTATTGTATTACATAGAAAAGGATGGAAAATTCATTTTCTATGGTCACGACAGCGGTTGGTTTCCCGAACAGACTTGGAACTGGTTGAGAGGAAAAAAACTGGATCTTGCTATTCTAGAATGTACGACTGGGAATGCCCCAAATTGTGAAGTTCACATGAATGTTGAGGATACTCTAAAAACACGGGAATGGTTAATCAAGAATCTTGTTATGAAAGCAGAAGGGCGAATTGTAGTCACTCATTTCTCTCATAATGCTCATCTGTTGCATGAAGATTGGGTTCATATTTTTGAGCCGAATGGGATTACAGTAGCGTTTGATGGGATGCAACTGGACATATGAGTTAGCGCATAAGTGAAATGAGGATACTTCTATGATTTCAATGGCAGTCTTTTTAGTTTTATTTTCAGGTATTACACATGCGGTATGGAACCTATTTACAAAGAGAAGTCTGAATAAATACGTATTTCTCTGGTCGATTCATATTGTTGGTACACTTGCTCTATTACCTTATTTTATTATTGAGCTGCTCCAAGTTGAGCTTCATGCGGAGACACTTGGCTATATGGCGATATCTGCTTTATTTCAAGGGTCGTACTTCATTTTCCTTTCTAAATCGTATTCCTATGGTGATTTATCGCAGACCTATCCAATCATGCGAGGTACTGGTGTCATGCTAGTGACCTTGTTAAGTGTTGTGTTATTCGGGGATTCCTTAACTCTAGTAGGCTGGATAGGCTTTTGTTGTATCATAGTAGGGCTCTTTATTATTAGTGGAATCGTTAATCGTCATGCAAATCAAGGGAAAACGACTCATTCTATATCCATTCTTTATGCAATTGTAGTAGGGATTTGTGTTGCGGGCTATACATTAATGGACAAACTAATTGTCCAGCAATTATCTCCACTATCAACGCTTGAATTATCCAATATTAATTATGTAATCGTCGCTTTTTTCATGGTTGTAAGAGCGGGCCGTGCACAAATCATACGGGAATGGCGAATAAACTGGAAAATGATCTTGATTGGTTGCATTTGCTCGCCAGCTTCTTATTTTATGTTTCTGATGGCGATGAGGCTTGCTCCATTAGCTTCAATTGCACCAATACGAGAAATTGGAACAGTTGTAGGTACGATTCTTGGCATACTTGTACTAAAAGAGAAGCAAGGAGTGCGCAGGATTATCATGTCGGCTGTGATTACCTGTGGGATCATCTCCATTGCCATATGGGGGTAAGTTGATTTTACTAGAATTGAGGACTACTTTCTGACCGTATAGGGTAAAAAATGAAAGGCCTCTCGTAGGGATACGAGAGGCCTTTCATTCTGTTAAGCATTAGATAGTTTTGTACTGTCTAATTGACGGGGCAATTCACAGTTTAATATGCCTCATTCTAATTCTTGTTCTAAAACAGTTTTTACTAAACGACGTACTTCATCTGTTGATCTTGTATCCATTAATTGGTTTCTTAATTCGCTTGCGCCTCTAAATCCACGAACATAGATTTTGAAAAAGCGAAGAAGTGGTTTAAATGAACGTGGCTCGAGTTCATTTGAATATTTATCGTGAAGATCCAACTGTAATAGAAGTAAATTGAGAAAATCCTTTGGACTATGTTCTTTAGGTTCTTTTTCAAAAGCAAATGGATTGGTGAAGATGCCGCGGCCAATCATGACACCATCAACGCCGTATTGTTCAACTAGCTTTAATCCTGTTGCGCGGTCCGGGATATCTCCATTTATAGTTAATAACGTATTCGGAGCAATTTCATCGCGTAATTTTTTGATCTCAGGGATTAGCTCCCAGTGTGCATCTACTTTGCTCATTTCTTCTTTTGTACGAAGGTGAATGGAAAGATTCGCAATATCTTGCTTCAATATATGTGTTAACCAATCCCGCCACTCATCAATCTCAGAGTAACCCAATCTTGTTTTAACACTAACCGGCAATCCACCGGCTTTTGCTGCTTGAATAATTTCTGCTGCAACCTCAGGATGTAGTATTAATCCAGCACCTTTTCCATTGGATGCGACGTTTTGTGCGGGGCATCCCATGTTTAAATCGATACCGCGAAAACCAAGTTTTTTCATATCAATACTCATCTGTTCAAAAAATACAGGTTTATCACCCCAAATATGAGCGACAATTGGTTGCTCATCTTCTGTGAACGTTAATCGACCACGTACACTGTCTTTTCCTACAGGGTGACAATAGCTTTCTGTATTAGTGAATTCTGTGAAAAACACGTCGGGTTTGGCAGCTTCACTAATCACGTGACGAAATACAACATCTGTGACATCTTCCATTGGTGCTAATATAAAAAACGGCTTCGGTAAATCAAGCCAAAAGTTTTGTTCGTTACTCATATTCTCTCCTCTTGTTGCGATATATAAAAACATATAAGTTATAGCAAAGACCTTTTACCCAACATACATAGTATTCATAGTATCATTTTTTTTCGTTTATTGCACAGAAGAAAGGAGAATACATATAGCGAAATCAATATACATAGCTTATAGCTTGAAGTGCTAAAATAAGATGTATAAAGCTTTATTAATGGCAACATGAGATAACAATACAGTAGAAGTGGTGAAGATATGGGGATAACTGTAAAAGATATGCTGCAACTTCCTTCCTTTCGAGGAGCAAAGGTGCTAACTGGAAATAATAATCTACACCGCACAATTTCTTCTTTATCCGTACTAGAGGTTTCAAATGCGGATTATTCTTCTCGAATTGTCCATTCCATTCAAGAAGAGTGGTATGCGGAAGAGATAGTGATCAGCTCTTTTTACTCCATTAAGGACAGTGTAGAGAAACAGTGTGAAACGATTGAGTACTTGCACGAGCTTGGAGAAGTAGGGTTGATCTTATACTATGTAGGAATTATCATTCCTGAAGTAGCTGACGAGGTACTGCAATTAGCAGAGTCCAAAAATTTCATCATCATTTGTATGCCGGAAAATGATTTTTCACTTCGTTACAACGAAGTGATTTATGAAGTGATGGAAGCGATTGTTCTGAACAATCAGACGATCAATGATAATTTTGTAAATGAAGCGTTAGAGAAAGTATCCCTTTTGCCAGAACACTCACGGAGCGTCGAAATTACGCTGAAAATATTGTCTGATCGGCTGAAAGCGAACGTCATCCTGACTAACACCCAGTTAGATATCGTAAATCAAGTAATGTGGCCCCGTAATTCATCGTTAAACGTGGGGTATATTATTGAGACCTACGCCCCCTATTTGATGAATATGACGAAAGGACAAGCAGAGCCTGTTTCAAATTGCTATGTGGAATACAAGAGTATTCATCAAAAAAACGGAGAAGCGCTGCATTTATTTTTGATTAAAGAGAACTCAAAATTACCTGCGAAGACCATCGATAAAATCAGCGAGGTTGTACAAGTAGCGATCAATTTGTGGGGGGATAAGCATAACGAGGTTAGCGAATATGCCTTGGTAAAAGCAATTATTAATGATGAAAGCGAAAAAATGCGAAGACTGGCTCATTTTCTCCACATTGATGTCTCTTCCATTCAGATGATGTGGTTAGTATATATTCACGATTTATCGCAAGAGAAACAAATTCGTGAAGAGCTGGAAGAGCATTTGTTCAAATATTATAAAACGGCGGTCATTCAAACTATCGATCATTGTATAATAGCCCTCATGGGAAATTGCTCTTACAAGTACAATGAGTATGAAATTGCAGCGGAGTTTATTGACACGACGAATTCAGCTCCGCTTATATCCGAAATGGTCTATGCTCCCCGAATGAGAAATACACAAGACGTACGACGCATGTATCGGCTGGTGAACAGTGTGGGACGGAAAGTTCATCTGATGTATGAGCATCGTAAATTGTACACAGCAGCCGAGATGCGTTCTATGAAACAAGCTATTGAGTTAAGTGAACAGGGAGAAGAAATCCTTGAAGAATGGATGTCTGTGATTGATCCCATTCTAGGTGATCCAGAGTCGATAAAAACACTCATAACCTTCTTGTTAGATGCAAAGGGGAATTTTGATAACTGTGGGAAAATGCTGTTTGTTCATAAAAATACTGTAAAATATCGTATTAGAAAGATCAGTGAATTAATAGGTTATGATGTAACCGTCAACTCTGAATCTTACGATGTGTATATCGCTTGCATGATTTATCGACTCACACATAGCTAGTATAATCCGTAGTTTTTGTCGAATAAGACAAAAATCACGGATTTTTTTTTATTTTAGAAAAAGACGTAATCCCATGGTTCCTTCTATAATAAGAAAAATTACTTTTCGAGGAGGAGAACTAACATGAGAAAGGACGGAGCACCTCAGTCTTGGTTCACTCTGGGGATGGTATGGGCCGGAGCGGTGATCAGTATACCTGGCCTCCTGGTTGGGAATACGTTGATATCTGGTATGAGCTTACCTATGACATTATTGATCGCATTTTTAGGGTACGCCATTATCGTTGTCCTTATGATACTTCAGGGGATTCAGAGTACGGATCTTGGGAAAACAACCGTTCAAGTCGCAGCCCAAGTCTTTGGCAAAAAAGGCTCGCGAACGATTTTATCCATTATTCTCGCTATTGCTTGCCTCGGTTGGTTCGGGATTCAGGCTAATGTATGCGGGGCGGCACTGGCGAACCTGCTGGCGGAGTATGGAGTGATAGTCCCAGTTCCCCTTGCTTCTTTAATTAGCGGTTTGGTTATGGTGGTCTCAGCAATGTACGGAATGAAAGTGCTGAGAGTACTTAGTTATATTGCAGTACCTTTATTAATCGTGATTTGCATATATGGTTTAGTTCAAGTGTTCACTATGGATTCCGTGCAGAACATTTGGAGCTACCAGCCTGAGAAGCATATGAATTTCATGGATGGCTTAGCTGTAACAATAGGCTCATTTGCCTTAGGGGCTGTCATTGCAGGCGACTACTCTCAGTTCTCAAGAAAACGTTCTGACGTATTAAAGGCAGCATTAATCGGAATCGTTCCTTCTGGCGTACTGATGATTAGTGTGGGTGCTATTTTATCGATTGCTTACCAGACTAGCGATATTGCGGCCGTCTTTATAAATATTACAACGCCTTTTATTGGGGGTACTGTTTTGATTCTGGCTGCTTGGAAAACGAATATGGTCAACGCAATCTCGGGTGGATTTGCGCTTACCAATGTATTGCATATTTCCAAAGAAAAAGAAAAATGGGCAGTAGGGATTGCTGGACTCATCGGGACTGTACTCGCTGTGATTGGTATCTTGAATTATTTCACGCCAGTGATGTCGATCTTGTCAGCTATGGTTCCGCCGGTAGCAGGGGTAATGATTGCATCCTATTGGATCATGAATAAAGGCGATAAGAACCGTTGGAAGGAAACAGAGGGCGTTAATCGTCTAGGGGTATTTTCTTGGCTGGTCGGATCCATTATTGCTTGTATGCCCGTTGTGCTGTCCTTTTTCCCAAGCTTACCTCAATTATCAAATCAGCCATTACTCGGTATCGTCATTTCATTTGTCTTATATATTGTCTGCTACCGATTTACTGCCTCAAAAACTGTCATAATGGAGGGAAATAAATGAGATATTTAGATGAACAATCAATTGAACATATTGCCGTAGGCGCTGCATTTTTAGGCACAGGTGGAGGAGGAGATCCTTACATCGGTAAACTCATGGCTCTTTCGGCTATTGAAAAGTACGGACCTGTAAGACTTTATTCTGTGGATGAAATCGAGGATGAAGACTTTTTCATTCCTTCCGCCATGATGGGTGCGCCTTCTGTATTAGTGGAGAAATTTCCGAAAGGCGATGAGTTTGTTAAGGTATTTCAGATGCTGGCCAAATATTTGGGCAGAGATAAAATTACAGGCACGTTTCCGATGGAAGCAGGCGGAGTCAATTCGATGATTCCGATCGTCGTTGCAGCACAGCTGAATTTACCGCTTATTGATTGCGACGGGATGGGTAGGGCATTTCCTGAATTGCAGATGGTGACGTTTAACCTGGATGGCATTTCGGCTGCGCCGCTCGCAATTTCGGATGAAAAAGGAAACATTGGTATTTTTGAGACGATCGATAATAAATGGACCGAACGGTTAGCCCGTACAGCTACAGTGGAGATGGGAGCTAGTGCTTTGGTAAGTCTGTATCCAACGACTGGGGCTCAAATCAAGAACAGCGGTGTCCATAACATCGTGACGCTATCTGAGCAGATCGGAGAGATCATTTCTTCCAACAACAGAGATGCAAAAGACAAACTTGAAGAGCTTCTAAACCTGACATCCGGTTACGAGCTGTTTCAAGGGAAAATAACAGATGTCATCCGGGAAACCAAAGGCGGCTTCAATTTTGGGGAAATGAACCTAGAGGGCATTGAAGGAAATAAAGAGGAGCAGATGAAGGTATATTTTCAAAATGAGAATCTGCTTGCCAAGAAAAATGGCCAGGTTGTAGCCATGACCCCGGATTTAATATGCTTAGTCGATTATGAAACTTTATTGCCTGTTACAACAGAGAGCTTGAAATATGGAAAACGCGTACGCGTCATTGGCTTACCGGCACATCCTAAATGGAGAACGGAAAAAGGAATCGAAACGGTAGGACCGAGATACTTTGGGTATGATTACGATTATGCTCCTATTGAAGAATTGGTGAGTAAGGCGGTGGCTAAACATGTTTAGAATTGGAATAGATGTAGGTGGCACGAATACCGATGCTATTATTTTGGACGAGCAAAGCCGATTAATTCATAGTGTTAAATCTCCAACGACACTGGATATAAAAACGGGGATTGAGACGTCACTGCGTAATGTATTGAAGGAAGCGAGCATTGATAAAACGAAAATTACACATGCGATGCTCGGGACAACGCAGTGTACTAATGCTATCGTAGAACGGAAGAAATTAGCCAAGGTCGGTGTGATTCGGTTAGGATTCCCTGCTACCGCTTCTGTTCTGCCATATACGGCTTGGCCTAAGGACATGGTAGAAAAACTATCAGGAAACTTTGCATTAGTTCATGGTGGATATGAATATGATGGTAAATTACTCAGTGAGCTCGATGAGCAGGAGATTAAAGAGCTTCTAGTCGAATGGAGAGATAAAGTAGAATCTATTGCCATCATTGGTGTTTTCTCATCCATTAAAAATGATCAGGAGCTCAAGGTTCGAGACTTAATCTGGAAAGAATACGGGGAAACTTATCCGGTTTCTTGCTCCTCCTTGATCGGATCTGTTGGCCTGATTGAACGTGAGAATGCAACCATACTGAATGCGGCTTTATGCAAAGTCATCGAGACCACTAGCACAGGTTTTGAAAATGCGTTAGAAGCAGAAGGGATTCAAGGCGCTGAAGTGTACTTATGCCAAAATGACGGTACGCTTATGTCCATTGAATATGCTAAGCAATTCCCAATTCTTACAATTGCCTGTGGACCAACGAATAGCATCCGGGGAGCTTCTTATTTAGCGAACATTAAAGATACAATGGTACTCGATGTTGGCGGCACCACATCGGATATCGGTGTCTTGCAGGATGGATTTCCAAGAGAGTCCTCTGTAGCGGTGGAAGTAGGAGATATTCGCACAAACTTTAGAATGCCGGATATCATCTCTGTAGGACTTGGCGGCGGAAGCATTGTTCGCGTAGACAATGGTCAGATTACAGTAGGGCCGGATAGCGTGGGCTATAAGATCGCAGAAGAAGCGCTCGTATTTGGTGGGAGCACCCTGACTACGACGGATATTGCGGTTCGCCTCGGGTTAGCTGACGTGGGAGACAAAAGCTTAGTAAGCCACATTGATGAAGAATTTGCCAAACAAGTCCTGTCCGTCATTTCTTCGATCATAGCGAAGGCGATTGATAAGATGAAAACTTCTTCCGAGGATGTACAGATTGTACTCGTAGGCGGGGGCGGTGTTATTATTCCAGATGAGATTCCCGGCGTAGCCAGCATTATTAAAGTAGAGAACGGTGGAGTTGCCAATGCCATCGGTGCATCAATTTCTCAAATTAGCGGACAGTATGAACAAATATATATTTATTCACGAGAGCCGCGAGAGCAGTCATTAAGAGATGCTGAGGAAAAAGCGGTGAAACAAGCGGTAATGGCAGGAGCCGATCCAACGACGATTAAATTGGTTGAGGTTGAAGAGACACCACTTGCTTATCATCCCGAAAATGCAACCCGGTTAAGAGTTAAAGTTGTAGGTGAAATGAGCTAGAAAGCATTTAAAACAACTCCATGATGTAAAACTAGAAGCTTCTCATGAGTTCTTTGAACTTGTGTGATGCTTCTTTTTATGAGAAATAGGATTGATCAATATAGTCCAAATGAGTATTATGAGTAAGTATGTTCATATAAAAATAGAGATAAATAGGATGGAGAGCACCATGACAACATCACGACAGAGCGCATTGATTTTCTCGTTTACTTTTATGGCTTTTATTCTGGGTACAACGGAGTATATTATTGTTGGTTTACTCTCGGAAATATCCTCGAGCCTCGGAGTAACGCTAGCGACAGCCGGGGGCTTGGTATCTGGTTTCGCGATCGCTTATGCCATTGGCACACCGATTATGATGTCCTTGTTCAGCCGTGTTCCGAAACGAACTACGATTCTTGTGTCACTTGTATTAATTCTGCTGCTGAATTTATGGAGTGCTATAACAGGAACCTACAGTATGCTGCTGGTGACTAGAATAGTTACTGCCGTGCTATGTGGTTTTGTTCTTTCTGTAGCCATTACAGTAGCGAATGAGGCGGTTGATCCGGAGAAGAGAGGCAAAGCGATTGCTACCATTTTGAGCGGCTTCGCTGTGGCGAATGTATTTGGTGTACCGATCGGCACTTTTGTAGGGCAGTTCTTCAACTGGCCAGCAGCATTTGTTCTGAATGGGGTATTAGCCGGAATTGCTATAGCGCTAAATTATGCTTATATTCCACGCAAACTACCGAAGCCTGTGCCCAGCTCACTCAAGGATCAGATCGAACTGCTCACGAATGGGCGTATTATTCTCGCCTTTCTCATTCCGGTTACGGCAGTAGGAGCGGTATTTGTGATGTACACTTACATTACACCATTGCTGGAGCAAGTGATGAATATTCCTAAGAGCTCGGTTAGTGGCGTACTGTTTGTTTACGGAATTGCCACGATTGTCAGCAACTGGATCGGGGGCAAGGTTGCGACTGGAAATGCGGTAAGTAAGCTTAGATTCGTATTTCTTATCCAAGCTGTGGTCTATATCGTCTTTAGTATGACCGCATCAATCACGATTCTAGGAATGATCGTGCTAATGATGCTAGCCGTAATGTCGAGTATTGTGAGCGCACCGGCCCAGCTCTATTTGATAGATTTAGCCAAGCAGTACTCGCCACGCTCGAAGGATCTTGCTGCATCGTTGAATCCAGTAGCGTCTAACCTGGGAATCGCAGGCGGATCTGCGATTGGTGGAGTGGTTGCCGGGCATGGAGGGTTAATTTCCCTTCCTATAGCGGCTTCCATCCTGGCGATATCGGCATGTGTGATTGCTTTGATATGCTATAAGTTGGATCAGCAAAGCCAGGCAACGGTTATTCATCGTGAGGTAGCCTAGGCTATTTCAGCTCATCGTAAGAACTGGTCACATTAAATACTCTTATTTAAAGACAAGACTACTTCCTAAACAGGAGGTAGTCATTTTTTAACGCTATACGTTATCTACAGGATTGTCTAACGGAATTATCAAATGATGCTGCGCCCGTCATTGAACTCGTCGCTTGGTCTGAAGCCGGTAATCGCGTGGAGTTAGATTACAGCTTCGGCGGAAGCTTTGTGAGAAATAGCTTTGGGAAGAAAAACCAGTAGATTCCGCAATTTGAGAGATGGAGAGATCCGTGGTTTCTAGTAACTCCTTACTGGCACGAAGCCTGACCTCAATTAAATAATTGATGGGTGACATTCCATAATATTTTGCAAAGGTATGCACCAGATAATACTTGCTGAAATGTGCTTTTTCTGCCAGATAGTCAAGTGAAATTTCCTCTGAATAGTTAGAGTCAATATAACGTTTGATCCTGCTACATACCTTGTTAGCCTTTTGAGTAGCCACGACGGAAAATGGATGGCCAGAGTTTCTCATTAATATAGTGACTACAACCTCTAGTAAGTTTTGACAAATGGCCTCATAGTTTGCATCTTTATTTTCCGTTTCCCGAAGCATAGCGTTGAAATAGAAGGATAGCTCATCCCTCTGATTACGATAATTGATGATCTCATGATTACGGCTAGCACTTCGATCGCCAAAGTCAAAGCTCATCCCCTCAACCGCAAGCACGACATATTCAAGTGGATCACTACTAACCGATAGCTCGGTATGCTCGACATTCGGGTTCACAATAACTAGATCGTCTTGCTTCACTGGATAGATTTCATCCTCTACAATGAAGTTTCCCCGGCCGCTTCGGACATAAAAAAGCTCGGAAAAATTATGAGAATGACGCATGCTGTACCAATCACCTTCATAAATAGAGGAACTGACATAGATTAACTTGGCGGGAATTTCTCCACGTCCTTTACCAGGTAGCGAATAACGTACATTTCCCAAATAAGGTCAGTCCTTTGCGTTGATATAAGCTTACTTTACCACAATTACTAGACTGCATAACAATAAATTGAAATAGTCAATAATTTATAAATAAATTCTAATAAAGCAAGATATATAAAATGAACGGCAACATGTTTGTTGAAAGAAACTCGAACGATCAGATAAGATAAAGGAGTAAGAAAGCTCCTACGTACGCGGATTACAGCACCAATAAAAAGATAAATATGGAGGGTTATTATGAGAAAAGTTCTTAGCCTTGCACTTACAGCTGCACTGTCTCTAAGTCTTGCGGCCTGTGGTGGTAATACTGAAAGTAATTCTAGTTCCACATCTCCAGATGCCACCAACACATCGAAGAATTCTAATTCGACTGCCGAAACTCGTACTCTTAAGCTAGCCGCTTTAGAAACCGCTTACGGATCTGATGTATGGAAAGAGATTATATCTGGATTTGAAAAAGCTAACCCTGGAGTAAAGGTTGAATCAACCATCGACAAAAGTCTTGAAGATGTTATCGGACCGGGTATGAAATCAGGAGATTTTCCTGACGTCATCCATCTTGCCGTAGGTCAGCCTAAGGGTTTGACAGAAACCTTCATTAAAGACAATAACCTCACTGATCTCACAGACGTGCTTTCAATGACAGTCCCAGGTGAAAGCGTTACTGTTAAAGACAAGCTCATTCCTGGGTTTACGGATACAACCATTACGAACCCTTACGGTGATGGAAAAACCTTCCTGATGCCGATGTTCTATAGCCCAACAGGTCTGTTCTACAATGCTGACTTACTTGAGAAGAAAGGCTGGGCGGTCCCTACGACTTGGGATGAAATGTGGGCATTAGGAGACAAAGCTAAGGCTGATGGAATTGCATTGTTCTCCTATCCAACGACCGGTTATTTCGATTCATTCTTCTATGCTTTGCTTAACGAAGTTGGGGGTCCTGATTTCTTCACCAAAGCGACGCATTACACAGAAGGAATATGGCAAACACCAGAAGCAACACAAGCATTTGATATCATTAATAAGTTAGCTTCCTATACTGAAAAAACAGTTCCGGCGAATGGAAATAAAGACAACTTCACTAAGAATCAACAGCTTATTCTTGATAACAAAGCTATCTTCATGCCAAACGGTACATGGGTTGTTGGTGAAATGGGTCAAGCCCCTCGTGCTGAAGGATTTAAATGGGGATTCACTGCTCTACCAGCTGTAAAAGCTGGTGGTGATAGATACTCCTACACCTTCTTTGAACAAATCTGGGTTCCTGCGAAAGCTAAAAATGCAGATCTTGCAAAACAATTTATTGCTTATCTTTATTCAGGTGAAGCAGCAGGCATTTTTGCTAAAGTAGGTGCAGTCCAACCTATTAACGGTATGGCAGGCAAATTGGAAGGTGACAATAAACTCTTCTATAGCATCTATGATGGTGGTGCAAAGGCAGCTATGGGGGCATTTGCTACACCAGATCCGGTTGAAGGGGTAAGTATTTCGGATACCGTATTTGGTACCGTGGATTCCCTTGTGACTAAGGCTAAGACACAAGCACAGTGGGTTGAAGCAATTACGAAAGCAAGCGATCAGTTACGTGGAGCGTTGAAATAATTAAAGGCAATGCTGGATACCAATTCAATCTGTGAACAATGGTGGCATGCGCGAAGCTGCCACCATTATTTTTACCTTAAGAAGGAGATGGACCAATGGAAATCAAGAAAGGACAAGGGCGTTTTATTTTCTTCTGTATTGCTCCCGCCATAATCCTATTCGTTGTTTTTCTAATTATACCTACAATCAATGTATTCCGTATGTCCACGTACAAATGGGGTGGATACACAGATGACAAAACCTTTGTAGGGCTGCAAAATTTCGAGAAGCTTTTTCAAAGTGATAAATTTTATCAAGCGTTTCAGAACAGTCTTCTACTGATCATTTTAGTTACGATCATTACGTTTGCTTTTGCGCTAGTGTTCGCGTCCATGCTTTCACGAGAAAATCTAAAAGGACAAAATGTATTACGAGTTATCTTCTACATCCCGAACATTCTATCTGTTGTTGTTATCAGTGCAATATTCTCTGCAATTTATGATCCAAATAGTGGACTGCTAAATGCATTCTTAAATTTATTCCGCGAAGCAACCTCAGACCCAACACTTTGGTTGGGTGATCAGAAAATCGTTATTTTCCCACTCGCAGGTGCTATGATCTGGCAGGCTATCGGTTATTACATGGTTATGTATATGGCAAGTATGGCAAATATCCCTGAAAGCTTATATGAATCCGCTGACCTTGAAGGTGCAAGTAGGATACATCAATTCTTCACTATTACGATCCCTTTAATCTGGACAAATATCCGTACAACCCTTACCTTTTTCGTCATCAGCACAATCAATATGAGCTTCCTATTTGTTGTGGCGATGACCGGAGGCGGGCCTGACGGTTCTACTGAGGTATTCTTGAGCTATATGTACAAAGAGGCGTATACCAACTCTTCGTATGGTTACGGTATGGCAATCGGTGTAATTGTGTTCCTGTTCTCATTCGCACTAGCTGCTATCCTAAACGCAGTCACTAGACGTGAACATTTGGAATATTAAGGAGGGGACAACTTGAATAATAATAAACTCACACATCATGGAGCCGGCGATAAGTTGTATAAGGTCCTCATCTATGTTGTGCTGATCCTACTAGCAATTATCATCATCGTCCCTGTAGCTTGGGCGTTTATGGCCTCCATCAAACAGAATGTAGAATTTTATGCTAATCCTTGGGCTCTTCCAAAAGGAATTTATCTACAGAACTTTGCGGATGCTTGGCAGAAAGCTAAGATGGGCAGTTACATGTTCAACTCCGTAATCGTAACTGTGATTGCGATCGCGCTTCTGCTGGTCATTGCCTTACCTGCTGCATATGTGCTTGCACGTTATAAATTCAAGGGAAGCGTCATCTTGAATTTGATGTTTATGGCAGGATTATTTATCAATGTGAATTATATTGTTGTTCCGATCTTCCTTATGCTCAATAACGGTGACAAGGTCGCTCGCAATTTATTTGGACAGCCGATACTCCTGAATAATTTATTCATTCTGGCACTTGTCTATGCTGCAATGGCGCTTCCGTTCACGATTTATCTATTGGGGGGCTACTTTAAATCATTGCCTAGGGAATTTGAAGAAGCTGCTTCTGTAGATGGTGCAAGCTATTTCCGAACGATGGTGCAGGTTATTATGCCAATGGCTAAACCTAGCATTGTAACGGTTATCTTGTTTAATTTCCTCTCCTTCTGGAACGAATATATCATTTCGATGACTTTACTGACGAAGCCAGGACTTCGAACATTACCAGTTGGTTTAATGAATCTGATGGCTGCTCAGAAATCAGCTGTCGAATATGGACAAATGTATGCAGGTCTAGTAATAGTCATGCTGCCAACCCTTATTCTTTATATGTTAGTACAAAAGAAGCTTACCCAAGGCATGACCATGGGCGGGTTGAAAGGTTAAGGTGATACCATGAGTAATCCGTTACGCAATTTGTTGATGCTGATTGTCTTCATCTTCGCGCTAGTACTCGTTATTATTGGGCAAAAAAATATTGGTGCACCCGGGCTCGGAATTATGCTACTGGGGCTGGCACTTCTAATAGGTCTACTCTGGTTCTATAATCGGAAATTTAAGTAAAGGGAGAGTTATGAAAGATGAACAAAGGACGGGTCACGATACCCACAGATCTGGATGTTATTCCTGAAACGATAGAAGTTATGAAGCGCTGGGGCGCGGATGCAGTACGTGATTGCGATGGTACTGACTTTCCCGCAGAATTACGGGATATCGATGCTAAGGTGTATTCCACTTACTATACCACTCGTAAAGAAAATGGATGGGCAAAAGCAAATTCGGATGAAATCCAGCAGATGTATCTTATGACGCCTTTTTATACAGCTGAAGGCTCTAGTCTAATTATCCCTTTAATGAAGGGACTTTATCCAGATATGCTGAAAGTGAATACTCGTGACGATATCAAGCGCTGGTGGGAAGTTATCGATCGTACCACAGGAGATGTGCTATCGACTGAGCAATGGAGCTATAACGAAGAAACGGGAAGTGTTATTATTCAAGCAAGTCCCTTCCACGATTACACGGTTAGTTTTCTAGCCTATATTATGTGGGATCCCGTTCATATGTACAATGCGGTCACGAATGGTTGGGAAAATGTTGAGCCTCAGATCACCTTTGATGTTCGCCAACCGAAGTCGCGTGAGTTCACAATGCAACGACTACGTCAATTTATTGATGAACATCCCTATGTCAATGTCATTCGATTTACGACTTTCTTCCACCAATTCACACTCGTCTTCGATGAGCTTGCACGTGAGAAATATGTGGATTGGTATGGTTATTCAGCATCGGTTAGTCCTTATATTCTTGAACAATTTGAACAAGAGATGGGCTATCCGTTTAGAGCCGAATATATCATTGATCAGGGCTACTATAATAATAACTATCGCATTCCGACCAAGGAGTTCCAAGACTTTCAGGCATTTCAGCGGCGTGAGGTCGCCGTGCTTGCTAAGGAATTAGTCGATATTACTCACGAATATGGAAAGACAGCCATGATGTTTCTTGGTGATCACTGGATTGGTACCGAGCCATTTATGGAAGAATTCTCATCGATTGGGGTAGATGCTGTCGTCGGTAGTGTAGGCAATGGTTCCACCCTTCGGCTGATCAGCGATATACCTGGCGTGAATTATACAGAGGGACGTTTCCTACCGTATTTCTTCCCTGATACATTCTATGAGGGTGGAGATCCTGTACGTGAAGCCAAAGTAAACTGGGTCACAGCAAGACGAGCGATTCTTCGTAAGCCGATTGACCGAATTGGTTATGGTGGATATTTGAAGCTGGCACTGGATTTTCCGGATTTCATGAGCTACATCGAGAGTGTGTGTGATGAATTCCGTACTTTGTATGATAATGTACACGGAACAACACCATACAGTGTCAAAACCGTTGCAGTACTCAACTGCTGGGGTAAAATGCGTGCATGGGGTAATCATATGGTTCATCATGCCCTTTATCAAAAACAAAATTATAGCTATGCAGGGATCATAGAAACGTTATCTGGTGCACCCTTTGATGTCAAATTCATTAGCTTTGATGATATTAAGAATGACCCCTCTATCCTTAAAGGAATCGATGTCATTTTGAATGTAGGGGATGGCGATACGGCCTACACAGGTGGGGATTGGTGGCTGGATACAGATATTGTAACGGCAGTGAAGCAATTTGTTCATGAGGGCGGAGGATTCATCGGAGTGGGCGAACCCGCAGCTCATCAAGCGAACGGAAGGTACTTCCAGCTTGCAAGCATCCTCGGTGTTGAGCAAGAAAAAGGATTCACTCTCGGTTATGATAAATATAACTGGGAAGAGCAGGATCATTTTATTACTGAAGACTTCGGAGTAGATGATAAAGGAAAGAAGATTATCGATTTCGGTGAAGGAAAGAAGAATATATTCGCTCTCGAAGGCACCACTGTCCTTCGTCAGGTTGATAAAGAAGTTCAACTTGCAGTGAATGAATTCGGTAGTGGACGATCTGTCTACATCAGTGGATTGCCTTATAGTTTTGAGAACAGTCGCTTACTTTACCGTGCAATCCTCTGGAGCACTCACAGCGACCACGAGCTAAATCGCTGGTTCAGTGAAAACTATAACGTTGAGGTTCATGCCTATGTTAAAAATGGTAAATACTGCGTCGTGAACAACACTTATGAGCCACAGGAAACTGTCGTTTATCGTGGTGATGGCTCTAGCTTCTCACTCAAGCTGGAAGCAAATGAGATCAAGTGGTACGAAATCTAAACATAATATCAGCACAAAGAAGCTGTACCAAAGTCATGAAAATGGCTACTTGGTACAGCTTTGTCTTTTAATTAGGATTAACGTGTTCGCTTAGGTGAACGCTTCGCTTTTATCTCTTTGTATGCGAAACGGGTACGCCTCTTGCTACTTTATACTTTTAAACTCGTTTCTTATATGTTATAACTAATGCTACATTCTGAAGATCATTTGCGTAGCTTTGATTACTTGAGGGGAGATTTAGTTTTTGCAATCACCACAGACACAAGACAACAAGAATTCGTTATATATTATTTTACTTATTACGGGGATTGTTCTGGTAGCCTTTAATTTACGGCCCGCTATTACATCGGTTGGTCCACTAGTGGGAATTATTCAAGAGGATGTAGGGCTTGCACATTGGAGTGCAGGTTTATTAATGAGTATACCTTTGATATCCTTTGCTGTTATGTCGTCTCTCGTTCCCAAAATCGCTACTCGTTTATCCAACGAGAAGACACTATTGTTAGGTTTGGTTGTTCTTTTGGTCGGTATTTGTATCCGTTCTATTTCAATGACGCTCTTTATTTTCTTTGGAACGTTATTGGTGGGGGTAGGAATAGCCATTGGAAATGTTCTTTTGCCGGTAGTTGTGAAGGAGAAATTCCCTCAAAGGTTCGGTCTAATGACAAGTGTGTATTCCACTTCAATGGGATTATTTGCATCGTTAGCATCAGGTATTAGTATTCCTCTAGCTCATGATCTAAAGCTTGGGTGGGACGGAGCTTTAATTGTATGGGGAATACCGACAATCATAGCGATCTTGGTATGGATCGTTCTGCTTCGATTAAATCCAGCCAAAGGTAAGGCAATAAAAAGCTTAAGTGTCAGTGCTAAGCAAATCTGGCGTTCACCACTCGCTTGGAAAATAGCTCTATTCATGGGGTTTCAGTCTTCATTATTTTATATAACAATGTCTTGGTTACCTGAAATCTTATATAACTATGGCATAAGTAGAGGTACAGCAGGCTGGTTGCTATCCTTCACACAAATTGTAGGCGTACCTGCTAGTTTTCTTGTTCCTATTCTGGCTGGACGACTACGCTCTCAAGTGTGGATTGCATTTGCATTAGGCATGTGCTCCATTGTTGGTTATGGTGGACTATGGATGGGCTCATCTTACCCAATAATGATCCTAAGTATTATCTTAATTGGTATTGCTTTGGGAGGGAATTTTCCACTGGCGTTAAGTTATATCGGAATTCGTGCTCGAAATGGAAATCAAGCTGCAGAATTATCTGGGATGGCTCAATCAACGGGATACATGCTTGCAGCCATAGGACCTATATTGATCGGGTATTTATACGATATGACCCAAGTGTGGACGATTCCACTGATCACACTGATCGTTATTTCTGGACTCGTGATGACGTTTGGAATGTTGTCTGGCCGAGATAAGTATGTCTAAGAAAACTCCCCATATAGTAGACAGGTGAAATAATGAACCCTGCTGCTGTATGGGGAGCTTTTTTTTAAATCGTTTTGTTTAAAATGCTATATATCTTTAATGCTAATTGAATCCGCAGTAGTTCTTCTGAATGCTTTAAGTCCAGATTTAGGATTTCTTTAATCTTCTCGATTCGATAGATAAGTGTGTTTCTGTGCAAAAACATAGCCTTTGAAGTTTCGGTGACATTCAGATTGTTAATAAAGTAATTTTCTAAAGTTAACATATAACTTGTACCATGTAATTGATCATGATCAAACACCTTACCTAGACACTTTCGGAAAAATTCTTCTAAGGCTACGACTTTGATATTGGCTTCCAACAGGTGGTAAACCGAATAATCCTCGAAATGTGAGACCTTGTTTTGAAGGTTTTTTTGTTGCATTAATTTAATCATTTCGTTCGCCTCAGAAAAGCTTTTATGCAGCGAGCTGATTGTACTATATTGCTGACCAATGCCTATTAAGAGTGTTTCCTTCGTTTTTTGAATAAGTACCTCGAGTAGTTCATTCGCATATAACTTGGCATCACTAATCGAAACAGGAGGTCTTTCTTCATTTTGTCCTACTAGAATGATGACTCTGTTATTTCTATAAAAGCACTTAATTTCTCCAATCGCTTGATGCGAATAGTTATAAATGATATCCACACACTTTTTGGCAGTGGACTCCATTTTGTACTTTCCAATAATCATATCTTCAAACTTGTCTGCTTCATTCATTTCAATATTTATCACCATACTGTAATACATATAGCTCGGATTTAATCCATGAAGATAGCATAAGGTTTGCAGCGCTTCCTGCGAAGAGATTTTCCCCGAAAGTAAATCATCAATGGAGTCCTGCTTAATTCTTATTTCAAGTTCGCTAATTTCCTTTGCTTTGATCAGCTCGAGTGCCATGATGGTGGAGGCTTGCTGCAAAATAATGTAATCAAATTCGGATAACTCTTGTACCGTCTGCCAAATCACAATATAGCCATAAATATAGTTAGAAGCAGCGACAGGAATGACCCGACATTTTATTTCCGCACCTTCTGAACGATAGGTCCTCTTAATAGACTTTTTCATTTCATTTAGATTGGTGGGAATGGTATCGATGAACTCTTTATTAAAAACAGGCTGTCGATTTGAAAAATCAAGATAATACTCGAGTGGGCTGTTGTTCTTCGCATGCTCTGTGTGATGTAGTAATCGCCAATCCTTGTCTACGATGATAATAGGATTACTAATCGTTTCAGATAACATGGAGGTTATCTTTTCAATACCGCCGCCTTCAAGGGTGATTTTGAAGAACAAGTTATGTATATCTAAAGTTTTTCTATTGAGCAGATCATATCTTCCGGACACCTTCTCATTAATGATCGAGATCATGTTAGAGAGTGTATATTCAAAAGGCAGTTCCAGAAGGGGTAAGCCGTACTTATTGGCTTCATCAATCATGTTCTGTGGAAGCTTGTCAAAGTACCGTTTCATTTTCACAACCAATCCTGAACAGTTGAGCTCTGCAAGCTCCTTAATTATTCGGTTTTGTAATTCTGCATTATTTTTAAAGATATAGCCTGTCGATAAGAGTAGTTCGTTAGGTGAAAGCCAGTCAAAGGCATC
This sequence comes from Paenibacillus sp. RS8, assembly GCF_041956825.1. Taxonomy (NCBI): domain Bacteria; kingdom Bacillati; phylum Bacillota; class Bacilli; order Caryophanales; family Paenibacillaceae; genus Paenibacillus; species Paenibacillus sp. RS8. The sequence continues at coordinate 2,795,389 of NZ_CP168131.1, forward strand.
AGGATTCTCTATAATGTTAACGATGGATATGGATTTATCAATTCCTGTTTCTCCAGCCACAATTTTGATTCCCTCTATAGCCTTGATCTTCATTAAGTCTTTAACGGTTAGCAATTTTTGGCACGCTCCTCAGACACACTTTTAACACATTCCCTTGTATAACATGCACAAATAGGATGCACTCTTTTTGGTTCGCTTAAACGATGACGATCCCTACCAGTATATTATATATTAAGTGCGTAAGGTAGTTACGCTCTAAGTTACCTTTGTACGATGTAACCAAATGATATTATCCAATCCATTTATCAATCTTTAGACGTGTAAAGGAGGTCAATCACCTTTTTTAAAATAAGGAATTAAAACAGAGGTGACGCTAGTGAGATTTGCAAAATCCGGTGATGACGATTTTATTCAGCAAATCAATCATCATAAGTTTCATGGTTTTGTTCATAGCACGTTTAATCGTACACTCAATATTCAATGTTTGGATAGTGGTGATTTGTATACTATTGCGTGTAAGGGAATCGATAATGCGCCTAATACACTTATTATTGACTTAGAAGACTTTGAAGAAGCAGATATTAGGGTGAATGACCTTGTAAGTTCGGATCATTCGGTTCTGTCGATTACTAATAAGATGTCTATAACAATAGAAGGTATTAAGAATTGGACTTGTATATTGCCCGAGTACCCTTCAGTAGCGGATGTCTTAGAAATGAATTTATCCACCATGAAGCAATATATCAAACTTCACGGAAATAACAGCAGAATTGAAAGGGCTTTCAAAAGTGGCAATCCTTTTGACGATGAAATGTCTAGAATGCTTCATGAACGGACGCAGTTACTTGTATCGGAATTGCAAAATAAGCGAATGGCTACTGCAATCATACATGCAGCTTCGCTCATAGGCCTTGGACCAGGCTTAACGCCAGCCGGTGATGATTTCTTGGTGGGATTGTTTACCGTCTTTAACATCGAGAATCATCAATACTTTTCACACCATTCGTTTTGTGAAGAAGTCGTCTTACATGCGAAAGCTTTAACCAATGATATCAGCTATATGGCATTAGCAAAAGCAGCCGCAGGCCAGGTAAGAGAGTCCATTATTGATTTAATGGAGGCTTTATTTAGAGGTAGTGAAGAAGAATTAATCTCATCTTTACGTAGGGTATTGGCTATAGGCTCCACGTCGGGTACAGATATAGCCCTAGGAATTATTGCAGGGCTGGAAATGAACATGTAAATGGGAGGTACAAATATGACTGTACAAGTTTTAGTAAAACCAAACACTTATATCGATTCCGTATCTTTGATGTCACTCTCAACAAAAGCGAATCAGATCGAAATCGTAGAACAAGCCATTATTGCAATGGGTACTGAAATGAATAAAGAGGTCATTAGAAATGTGGGCTTGATGACCCCTGAAGTAGAAAGTGCCAAAACAAGTGACTTAGTGATTATTGTGAAGGCTGCCTCTGAAGAGCTATGTGAGCGTGCTTTCGAAAGTATCAATGAATTATTAACGAAAAAGAAAGATTCCTCTAAAGGAAAGAGTGAAGTTAAATACTCAACAATTACCTCAGCTGTAAACGGTACTCCTGATGCTAACTTAGCGATTATTGCGGTAAATGGGAGTTACGCTCCTAGAGAAGCAAGAAAAGCGCTTGAAAATAATCTTCACGTCATGTTGTTTAGCGACAATGTAAGTATTGAAGATGAAATTGAATTAAAAACTTTAGCCCAAGAAAAAGGCTTGCTAATGATGGGGCCAGACTGTGGTACTGCAATTATTGGTAATGTCGCTTTGTGTTTTGCAAATGCCGTGAGAAAAGGCAATATTGGGATCGTCGGCGCATCAGGAACAGGTAGCCAAGAGGTAACGGTTCGTATTCATGAATTTGGCGGTGGAATCACACAGTTGATCGGTACGGGCGGTAGAGATCTAAGTGAAGAGGTTGGCGGCATTATGATGCTGGCTGGAATTAAAGCTTTAGAAGAGGATGATGCAACGAAGGTTATTGTTCTCGTATCTAAACCACCAGCACCAAGTGTAGAAGAGAAAGTACTAGCACAAATTAAACAATGTAAGAAACCAGTTGTGGTTTGGTTTGTGGGTGGAAATGAAGAAAAGGTCACCCAAGCTGGCGGTCATTTTGCAAAAATGTCAAAAGAAGCGGCACTTAAAGCGGTGCTTTTAGCTGGAGCAGACGAATCGAAGCTTAACAAACGTGCGTTAAATCTTCCGCTTATTGAAGAAGTACGTGCAAAGTTAAAGCCTGAGCAAAAGTATATCCGTGGACTATTTAGTGGCGGTACGCTTTGTGATGAAGCGATGCACATTGCTATGGAGAAATTCGACAATGTCTACAGTAACATTCAGAGAGATCCTGAATATCGCTTAAAAGATGTTAGAGTAAGCCAAGATCATACCTTTATAGACTTCGGAGACGACCAATTTACACAAGGTAAACCACATCCAATGATAGATCCATCCACTCGGATTGAAAGATTTATTCAAGAAGCGAAAGATCCTTCTGTCGGTGTTATTGTGATGGACTTTGTACTAGGCTTCGGAGCACACGAAGATCCTGTAGGCGCAATGCTTCCAGCAATTATCGAAGCAAAGCAAGCCGCGGAAGATGAAGGAAGACATCTAGAGATTATTGGATACATTCTTGGAACCGAGCTAGATAGTCAAAATATTGAAGGTCAAATTAATAAATTGTTAGCTTCTGGTGCTACACATGCTAGCAGCAGTCAGAACGCAGGTCTACTAGCAAGAGAATTCGTTGTGAAAGGAGAATAGTCATGAGTAAAATCAATGAACTTTTTACGAATAAACTAAATGTCATTAATGTAGGCATTGAGAACTTTAGAGATGATTTGTTAAAGCAAAACGCGAATGTAACTCACTTGGAGTGGATGCCACCAGGGAGAGGGAACCCAGAATTAATTGCTGCGCTGGATAAGCTTGAAGATCCAAGTGTTACAGATAAGATTGAAGCTGCTAACAAAGAGGCTGTCGAGCGAATTATTAATTCCCAGCCGGTACTAATTGGCTTTGACCAAGCGATCAATGTGGTTCCGGGCATGACGAAAAATACGATTTTACATGCTGGCCCGCCAATCACTTGGGAACGTATGAATGGTCCGATGAAAGGTGCGGTAACAGGAGCCATTGTATTTGAAGGCCTTGCCCCAAATATTGAAGAAGCCGCTGAACTAGCTGCATCTGGAGAGATTACCTTCTCGCCATGTCATGAACATAACTGTGTAGGCTCCATGGCTGGTGTCACATCCGCTTCCATGTTTATGCATATTGTTGAGAATAAAACTTATGGCAATATTGCTTATACAAACTTAAGTGAGCAAATGTCCAAAATCCTTCGTATGGGTGCCAATGATGAGAGTGTTATCCAGCGTCTGATTTGGATGCGTGATGTCTTGGGTCCTATTTTAAGAGATGCGATGAAACTAAATCCAAATGGCATTGACCTGCGTTTAATGCTATCCCAAGCCCTTCATATGGGGGACGAGTGTCATAACCGAAATGTAGCTGGAACAACCCTGCTCATTCAAGCGCTAACGCCTTATATTATCCAAACCGATTTTACCGTTGAACAGAAAAAAGAAGTGTTTGAATTCGTTAGCAGCAGCGACTATTTCTCGGGTCCAACATGGATGGCGCTTTGTAAATGTGCCCTTGATGCTGCGCACGGCATTGAGAATAGTACCATTGTTACCACAATGGCTCGTAACGGAGTGGAATTTGGTATTCGTGTGAGCGGAATAGCTGGAAACGTGTGGTTTACAGGTCCTGCACAACAAGTAATTGGTCCTATGTTTGCCGGTTACAAACCAGAAGATTCTGGTCTTGATATAGGTGACAGTGCGATCACAGAGACCTATGGCATTGGCGGATTTGCTATGGCAACTGCACCGGCGATTGTGTCGCTTGTGGGTGGTACCGTTGATGATGCAATCAGCTACACCACAAAAATGGCGGAAATCACAACCACTGAAAATCCGAACGTGACGATTCCAATGCTTGACTTTATAGGGATTCCTACAGGTATTGATATTCAAAAAGTTATTCAAACTGGAATTATGCCGATTATTAATACAGCTATTGCACATAAAGATGCCGGGATTGGAATGATTGGTGCAGGTATCGTTAACCCTCCAATCGAAGCATTTGAACAAGCATTACTTGCATTAAGTGAAAATATTAAATAAGAAAAGGGCTAACTTGTTTAGCCCACCATTCTTATTTCGAACTAGACGGACATCTCGTGTTAGGTTGTGAAGGAGTGAACAATTTTGGATAGTCTATCCTTGAATACAAAACTTATTGAGGCGAGTGAACAGGGAGAACTCGCTTCTGTTGAGAAACTATTAGGCGAAGGTGCCAGTGTTGATTATAAAGATGCTGCTGGGCGAACAGCGCTAATGGCGGCAACACAAAACAATCAAATCGCGATTGCTAAAAGATTAATAGAAGCAGGAAGTGACGTAAACACCAGAGATATTACCCAACTCTCACCGTTTATTTGCTCGGCAGCAAATGGATTCTATGAAATTCTGCGTCTCATGATTGCTGGTGGTGCTGATTTGAAGAGCGTGAATCGATTTGGAGGAACAGCGCTGTTACCATCGAGTGAAAAGGGCTACTTAAAAACCGTAGAAGCGTGTATTGATGCTGGGGTGCCAGTGAATCATGTCAATGACTTAGGTTGGTCAGCCCTGCTTGAAGCAGTCATATTGGGGAATGGCGGACGACTATATTCTGACATAATAGAAGCGCTTGTTCATGCAGGGGCAGATGTGCATTTGCCTGATCGAGATGGGCTCTCATCCCTACAACATGCCGAAGAGAACGGTCAGCATAAAGTCGTGAAGATTCTAGAACATAGCTTCCAAGAAAATAACGAATATGTGAAGCAGGCAAAGGCTCTCGCTAACAGCGATCAATATGAAGAAGCTATATCTGTCATGGACAGGGCGCTGGAAGTGGATGCTGACAACCTGGATTTCATCTATTATAAAGGTTATTTCTTGCAGGAATTAAAGAGATACGAAGAGGCACTTCAATGCTATGAAAGCGTTTTATCTATGGATCCTGCTAATTTAGAATTCTATTTCTATACAGCGAATTGTTTAAGACTATGGAAAAAACCTGAGGAGGCTCTTCAGGAATATGATAAAGCCTGTGAGCTGGCACCTAATGAAACGTTCTATCGTTACCACAAATCAAATTATTTAAGAGAGCTTGGGAGACACGAAGAAGCAGTTATTGAGATGGATAAGCTGCTAGCTCTTCAGCCGAATAGATATGACTTCTCCTTCCATAAGGCGAACAGTCTAAGATCGCTTGGGAAGCATAAAGAAGCCATTGAAGCCATCGAAAACGCAATAAAGAATGACCCAACGAACCCGTTATACCATTCACACAAAAAGCAATCTCTTGAGTTACTCGGTTAGAGCATAAGAATTGCAACATAGGAGGCATCAGATGAAAGAGACTGTAATCGTTGCTATTGGCGGAAACTCATTGGTCAAGGAAAATGGCCTGGATTCGATTCATGACCAATCTGAAGCAGTAAAAGAAGTGGTCGTCAATATTGTTGATATGGTGCAAGAAGGCTACAATGTCGTCGTTACTCATGGTAACGGACCACAAGTAGGGTTTGGACTAAGAAGATCTGAGATTGCACATGAAATTGCCGGTATGTCTCCTGTTCCACTAGTAAACTGTGGAGCTGATACACAAGGTGGAATCGGTTATTTAATTCAACAAGCTTTAATTAATGAATTTGCAGTTAGAGGGATCCATAAGAATGTGGCTACGGTTATCACGCAAGTTGAAGTAAGCTCAGAAGATCCTAATTTTAAGAATCCGACGAAGCCGGTGGGATCTTTCTTTTCCCAAGAGCAAGCTGAAGAAATGAAACAAGAACATCCTGAATGGAGCTTTGTAGAAGACTCTGGCCGAGGATACCGTAGAGTGGTTCCGTCCCCAAGACCTATAGATATTGTGGAGAAAGACGCAATTAAGTCATTAATTAATGGGGGATTTGTCGTTGTTGCTGCAGGCGGTGGAGGTATCGCAGTCGTGAAGTCTGATGATAACACGTACAAAGGTATCGATGCAGTTATCGATAAGGATTTTGCCACGAGTCTTTTAGCAGAACAAATCCATGCGGAGACATTAATTATTACAACGGGAGTGTCAAGAGTATGCATCAACTATGGTAAGCCGAATCAAAAAGAGCTTTCCAAAATGACGGTTGATGAGACTAAACAATATGTACTGGAAAATCACTTCCCAGCAGGAAGTATGCTGCCTAAAATCGAGGCAAGTTTAAGCTTCTTAGAGAACAGCGGAACGCGGGTTATTATTACGAATCCGGAAAGCTTGAAAGATGCGATTAATGAAAAGGCAGGCACTCATATCGTAAAGTAATTTAAGATTTTAGTTCCTCCAGACTTCCGTAGTACACCTAATAACTATATTAAGAGGCGGGAAGTGTAGACATGGATCAAGCAAAATTGGAACAAAATTATGATAAGTACAAATCATACGGTTACGGTGAGGAATTACTGCCTAAAAAGCCTGACCAAAGAGACTGGGGAATGTCCAACTATATAACACTCTGGATGGGCGCTGTTCATAATATTATGTCTTATATGACAGTAGCAGGTTTCTTCGTCTTAGGGTTGAATACAACACAAGTGCTTTTTGCCGTCATGCTTTCAGCCATCATTGTCTCCGCATTTTATGCTTTAAATGGGTATTCTGCTTCCAAATACGGGCTGCCATTCGCGATGTTGCTTCGTGATTCGTTTGGGGTAAAGGGAGCGATTATCCCTGCATTAATACGAGGCCTTGTTGCCGGATTAGTATTCTTTGGAACCACTACTGTTGTAGGTGCAGAATCATTAAATGTTATATTTGCTAGGTTTATTCCGAATTATATGGATTTAGGCGGTGGCTTTACATTATTCGGGTTAGCATTCCCGACAATGATCTCTTACGCAATTCTTTGGACAGCAACGGTTCTGTTGTTCTTAGGCGGAATGAAAACATTAGGTAAGTTCGGTAACTGGTCATCTCCAGTAGTGTATGTGTTTATTATTGGTGCTGCTGTTTGGGCGATCAAGATTGCTGGAGGGTTCGGGCCGATTTTAGAGTATGTACCAGCGAATCCAAGTTCCAGTCCGCTAGTCTTTATCGCTTGCGTGAGTGCATTGGTATCTAACTGGGCGGGTCCTGTGGTGAATATGTCAGACTTCACGCATCGTGCGAAATCACCAAAAGCGGCTATGATTGGATTGCCTGTGGGGTTTATCTTGTCCTATATTCTTTTTGCCATCACTTGTGTGGCTTTAATCGCGGGTACTGAAATTGCGTTTGGTGAACCGATCTTCAATATCGTTCATGCCATTGATAAAATTGAAAACACTTTCGCGGTTGTTGTATTGATTCTTGCCCTAAACGTAGGAGCAATCGCCTTCGTAGTGTTTGCAAACTTATTACCAGCGGGCTTGCAAATGTCATCCCTTTTCCCGAAAAAATTCACTGTAAAGACTGCAGGTGTCTTAACAGCTATTGTTGGAACTTTGATTTTGCCATGGAAGCTTGTAGAAAGTACCACGACCTTATTTTACTTCTATAGCTTTATTGGGTCCATCTTTGGTCCAATTGCGGGTATTATGCTTTCAAGCTTCTTTATTCATCGGAAAAGAGTATTAAATCTTGATAATATCTATGTCCCAGCAGGCAGCAACGGTGAATATAAGAATGGTTACAATCCTGTTGCGATGGCTGTTCTAGCAGTCAGCTTCATCCTTCCTATGTCAGGTGCATTTCTTAAGGGTATCCCCTTCCTAGTTAGGATGAATGATTTTGCTTTCTTTAGTGGTTTAATTGTTTCGTTTGTTCTATACACCATCTTTAGCAAAACACTAAAATCATCCCAATTAAACTAGAGGAGGAATTTTGAAATGGATTACATGAAATTGGCGGTAGATGCAACGATCGAGGGTATGAATAAGAAATTTGGGGGCCCGTTTGGTGCAACGATTGTTCGAGGCGATGAAGTAATTGCAGCGGTTAGCAATACGATGATGAGAGATACGGATCCTTCTGCACATGCGGAAATGGTAGCCATCCGAGAAGCCTGCAAAAAGCTAGACACCATGGACTTATCGGATTGCGTAATATACGCAACCTGTGAACCCTGTCCAATGTGTATGGGCGCTATCATTTGGTCAGGTGTTAAAGAAGTTCATTATTGCAGCACAAGAGACGATGCGAAAGAGCATGGCTTCTCTGACATCCACCTTCGTGAATATTTTGTGGGTCATGATGAGAGTGTTGTCAATATGATCAAAGTGGAAGCAAGAGAAGATTGCGATCATTTATGGACGCATTTCCACGAATTAAACAAGAAATAATTCAGGCGGTATCCTATATTTTCCGGCACTATTTTAGTGCCGGATTTTCCTGTTCTTTTACAGAACTACTCAGTAAGATGAAGCTGAAGGAAATCAATCACCTGATGAAGAGCTTTTTGCACTACAGGATTATTGAAATCTTTTTCAAATACATGCTCTCCGTTAGGAATGGTTATAAGCTTTGCGGGTACCCCTTCTTTCACTAGCGCAGCTCTCATGAATGCTGATTGTTCATAGGGTACATCTACATCATTTGTTCCGTGCAATAACAATGTAGGGGGGAATTCCTTAGTTACATGATGAATAGGACAGAATTTGAGGAGTTCTTCCTTATGTAGAGAAGGATTCAAGCCCGTCACTTCTTGTATCCACTGACCGGATTGCCTAGCATATAAATAGAGAAGAAAACGTTCGTCAACGGTTGCGTTCGTAATGATTTGATCGGACACCGTACTTTTTGCAATCTCCATAGAGACGATATCTTTTTCACAATAGAATTTACTAGGTTCTAGTGCCCATTGTGCACTAATATCGCCATATCCATAGAAGGAGACAATCGCACGCGGCTTATGGGTAAACATTCCTGTGCATAGCGCAAGGAAACCACCTGCGGAGCTTCCCACCACAGCAATCCTTGAGGGATCAATGGAGAATTCCTTGGGTCCTTCATTCACTAACCAAAGAAGGCCGTCTTGGACATCTTCAAGGATGTCAGATAGGGTTGATCTAGGAGCTAATCTATAATCAATCGAAAACAGCGCAAAGCCATTATTGGTGTAGAGTTGTATCATTTCCTCGGATAGATCTTCTCGATCACCCCAAAGTAGGCCGCCTCCGTGAATGTATACAATAGCAGGGGCTTGGGAACGGTTTGTTTCATAAAAATCAGCTTTAATTGTAAATTGATCATTTTCTTTAAAAATAACGGTCTTCTTCATCACTATCCAATACACCTCATCAAGTAAGTAATTTTTAAAGATTAGCACTACCTCTATTGTATATCATTCACGAATTTTGATGAAACCATAATCATGAATACCCAGGATTGGAGATACTGGCATGGATAGAAAGAGCAGATATCAGGCATTATTTGATAATATTAATCAATACAATTCGGGTGAGAAGGGCATCACTAGAATTGCCTATACAAATGAAGAGCAGACCTGTACGAGTGCTTTTATGCGGATGTGTAAGGCTGAGAATTTAGATATTCGGATGGATCATTGCGGAAATGTGATTGCTAGAAGAAATGGGAAGATAGAAGGGCTTCCACCCGTTGTAATGGGCTCTCACTTGGATACGGTATACCAAGGAGGGAAGTACGATGGTGTGGTAGGTGTAACGGCTGCCTTGGAAGTAATCAAACGTTTAAACGAAAAAGGGATTGAAACGGATCATCCGATCGAAGTTATTTCATTTGCCTGTGAAGAATCCTCGCGGTTTGGTATTTCAACAGTAGGCAGCAAAGTAATGGCAGGGTTATTTCAGAAGGAGAAATACAAAGGTTTAAAGGACAAAGATGGGATTACCATGGAAAAAGCATTTTCGCTATGCGCATTAGATTATAACAGTATTGATCAGGCGAGTAGAGGGGATGAAGTACTAAAAGCGTTTTTCGAATTACATATTGAGCAAGGTCCCGTCTTAATAAACAATAATAAAAAAATAGGAATTGTGACTGGAATTGCTGCACCCGTGAGACTTCATATTCAAATATCAGGGAAAGCATCCCACTCTGGAACGACCCCTATGAATATGAGAAAAGATGCTTTTCTAGGTGCGTCAGAAATAGCACTTGAGCTTGAAAAAGCAGCTAAACTCGAGCAAGAATATGGAACGGTTGCGACCCTTGGGGTGATAGACATCTTAAATGGTGCTATGAACGTGGTTCCGGGAGAAGTTGAAATTAAAATTGATATCAGATCTACTTCAGTGGCATCCAGACAACGTGTGTTAAGCCATTTATATCAAACGATATCCTCAGTACAAGCAAGCAGACAACTTGAAATTGCGAGTACGGAGATCATTTCGGAGGAACCTGTCCTATTATCAGATGAGATCAGTCATGTTCTAGAATCCATTTGTGAAGAGAAGGGGATATTGAGTCAACGGATGATCAGCGGGGCAGGACATGATGCTATGAACATGAACAAACTTTGCCCAGTAGGGCTTATCTTTGTTCCTTCTGTAGATGGACTAAGTCATCATCCTAATGAATATACAGATATGGACGATATCATTATGGGGATTGATATCTTAGAAGAAGCTGTTCTTCGTTATGCGTTTGTAAGACAAGCGTAGGTTCATCTTTCACTGAATTTATTAATGGCAGAGGTAATTTGAAACCGAACAGCCTTGTGATTCTTCACATCCTGAACAAGGCTGTTATCTTTTATAGTGTTTTGTTGACAACAACAAAGGAGTGTGTTAAATTTATCTTAAGTTAAAGATAATTAATGTAAAGATAGTTTAAAAGTATTGTTTTATGAAACATAGGAACAATGTTGGAAAACAAATTTTTTTGATAGATATCTTAACATTAAGATAATTCAATTAATCTTTCTTAATTTAGGGAATTATATTGCAAAATCAAACTAAACTTTAGGAGTGTATAATAATGAGAAATCTAAAAGGGATTCACCACGTAACAGCCATCACCAGCAGCGCAGAGAAGAATTATGAGTTTTTTACTTACGTATTGGGAATGCGTCTAGTGAAGAAGACCGTCAACCAAGATGATATCCAAACGTATCACTTGTTTTTCGCGGATGATAAGGGCAGTGCCGGAACAGATATGACGTTCTTTGACTTCCCTAACATTCCTAAAGGGGTACACGGTACCAATGAGATTGCTAAAACATCCTTTCGAGTACCAACAGATGCTGCATTAGACTACTGGGTAAAGCGTTTTGATCGCCTGGATGTGAAGCATTCCGGAATTAAAGAGCAATTCGGCAAAAAGACATTATCCTTCGTAGATTTTGATGACCAACAATATCAACTGATCTCGGATGAATTTAATGAAGGGGTTGCATCAGGTACACCATGGCAAAAAGGACCGATTCCTTTAGAGTTTGCGATAACGGGTTTGGGACCGATTTTTGTACGTATAGCTGATTTTAGCTATTTTAAAGAAATGTTGGAAAAAGTCATGATGTTCAAAGAAATTGGCCAGGAAGAGGCTTATCACTTGTTTGAAGTCGGCGAAGGCGGAAATGGTGCGCAAATTATTGTAGAGCATAATGAGGACTTACCGAATGCGCGTCAAGGCTTTGGTACCGTTCACCATGCTGCCTTCCGTGTAGAGGATCGTACCATGCTAGATGAGTGGACAAAGCATTTTGAAGAATTTGGGTTCCGTACCTCAGGGTATGTAGATCGTCATTTCTTCGAGTCGCTGTATACACGTGTTGCTCCACAAATTTTGTTCGAGCTTGCAACAGATGGTCCCGGGTTTATGGGGGATGAGGAATACGAAACGGTTGGAGAGAAACTCTCACTGCCACCATTCCTGGAGCCTAAGCGGGAGCAAATTGAGAAGTTAGTTCGTCCAATTGATACGGTAAGAAGCACGATCGATTTCGTGAAAGAGTGAAGAAGGAGCTGGGGAGATTGATTTCGATTGATCCGAAGCAAAATAGTGAGCGGGAAAATTATAAATTATTAATTGGTACTGTAATTCCTAGGCCCATTGCCTTTGTCACCACACAATCAGAAGATGGTATTTTGAATGGTGCACCGTTTAGCTACTTTAATATCGTCTCTTCTAACCCCCCGATGGTTTCACTGTCTATTCAAAGACCAGCGGGGCGATTAAAAGATACAGCCCGTAATATCTATAACAATCATGAGTTTGTTGTGCATATTGTGGATGGTGAGAATGTTGGGAAAATCAATCAAACCGCTGCCTCATTGCCAAGAGGAGAAAGTGAAATTGAACTAGCTAATCTTACACCGGTCCCAAGTGAAAATGTAACTGTACCTGGAGTATTGGAAGCAAAGGTTCGAATGGAATGTAAGCTTGTACAAGCGATACCTCTAGGGGAAGAAGAACCTGGAAGTGATCTATTCATTGGCGAGATTGTTCAGTTTCATATCGATGAATCGATTTATCAGGAGGGACGGATTGACCCTAGAGCCTTAAATGCAGTGAGTCGTTTGGCGGGATCAAATTACGCTACGATTGGTGAGATTTTTGAAATTGAAAGACCGGAATAATAAACTAAGACCTGTTCGTAAGCGATGAAGCCTACCGAGCAGGTCTTTTTGTGGGCTATTTATAGTCATCAGCTATGCCAAGCAAACAGTAAGGTTATCTCTCGAAGTTTATCTGGACTGATCGTTCCAGATATGTTATATTGCCATTACAGGAGGTGTTACTCATGGCAAGGACAAGAGAGTTTAACGAGGATCAAGCACTACATCAAGCGATGCTGTTGTTTTGGAAAAAGGGTTATGAGGCAACAAGCATACCGGACTTGCTGCAGGTTATGGGCATTAGCCGATCTAGTCTTTACGATACTTTTTCTGACAAGCAAACGTTGTACATTGCCGCACTGGAACATTACAAAAAGGTTAGCTTCAATAAACAGGTCATTCTTGAACGGGCATCAAGCGTTAGAGCAGGGATACAACAATTTTTTGAGCAACATATTACTTCAGCGTACGATACGAGCCTACCCGGCGGGTGTTTTGTAACGAATGCAGCTACAACACTAGAGTCGCGGGATGAAAAAATAAATGAATTGATAAAGACTAGTTTTTTGAATTTAGAAGAGGCTTTTTGCGAGCTTTTGGAAAAAGGCCGACAATCAGGTGAAATTGATAAAACCACTGATGTCAAAGCGTGGTCTTATTTATTGCTGAATCTACATCAAAGCATAAATATTATGGCAAAAGCAGATCAAGATCAGCAACGTGCCAAAGAGATGATAAACTTTGTAATTGCAGAAATATAATTTTTTTTTGGTTATTCTGGAACGATCGTTCCGTTATTGTAAATCATCCTTAATGCGGAGAAGAGACTTATGAAAATATCATTTATCGGGCTTGGGAAAATGGGTTTTCCAATGGCCCAAAATTTGTTGAAAGCTGGTTATGAATTAATCGTTTTTAATCGTACTCGTTAAAAAGCGCAACCCCTAATAGATCAGGGAGCGTATTATGCCGAGACACCATTGGAGGCAGCAAAAAAGAGCGATATGGTCATAACCATGCTTTCTGACGATGCCGCTTTGGAGGAGATTGTTGAGGGTCCGAATGGAATTTTGAATGGATTATCAGAAAAAGGAATTCACATATCTGCCAGTACGATCAGTGTAGATCTGGCTCGGAAATTATCCGCGGCGCATGCGGAGAGAAAGCAATACTTTGTGTCTGCCACAGTGCTGGGGCGTCCGGATGCCGCTAAAGCAGCTAAATTGCGCATCATTTTGGCAGGTCCGGAGCAAGCCAGACAACAGTTAATTCCTGTTTTAGAACAATTAGGTCAGGAAATATTCGAGATTGGGGATTATAGCGAAGAAGGAAATGTTGTGAAAATAGGTGTAAACTTTTTAATTGCTTCTATGCTGGAAGCTTTATCAGAAACGCAGCTGATGGTAGAAAAGTATGGCATAGAGCCAGCCCGTTTTATGGATGTGGTGAATGCTCTTTTTCAATCTCCCTTATATCAGAACTATGGGGCGATAATGACAGAACAGCGGTTTGAACCAGCTGGGTTAAATATGAAGCTAGGGCTGAAGGATGTTGCACTGGCTATAGAGGCAGCGCAGTCCGTCCAAGCTCCTCTACCTTTGGGCCAACTTATCCATCATCATTTATCTGAAGGAATAGCCCGTGGTTATGGTGAGATGGATTGGACCGCTTTAATCCGTTGTCTAGAGCATTCTTCTTAAAAAAATAGGTTTGCCCCAATCTCTGTTGGTTGTAGTCCAGGAGAAAAATTAAAAGAGGTGTGATAAACCATGGAAATAGGTGTTACTTCGTTCGTAGAAACAAAGCCGGATATTGAGACTGGAATTGTAATGAGTCACGCACAGCGATTACGAGAAGTAGTCGAAGAAATCGTACTTGCGGATCGGGTGGGACTTGATGTTTTTGGCATAGGTGAGCATCATCGTGAAGATTATGCAGCTTCTTCACCAGCAATCGTGTTGTCCGCTGCTGCGTCCTTGACTAAGCGGATTCGCCTGGCTAGTGCTGTGACGGTCCTTTCATCTGCTGATCCTGTACGTGTGTTTCAGGATTTTGCTATGCTTGACGGCATCTCCAATGGACGTGCCGAGATTATAGCGGGCAGAGGTTCATTCGTTGAATCCTTTCCGTTGTTTGGTTATGGCCTACATGACTATGAGGAGCTATTCAATGAAAATATCGAACTGCTTATGAAAATACGGGATTCCGAGAAAGTAACATGGAAGGGAGGCCATCGGCCAGCAATTCATAATTTGGGCGTATACCCGCGGCCCGTCCAAAACTCTTTACCTATATGGATTGGCAGCGGAGGTACGCAAAGCTCTGCCGTTCGTGCAGGACTTTTGGGTCTGCCATTGATGTTGGCGATCATTGGCGGGAATCCAATGAATTTTGCTCCGCTTGTAGAGCTGTACAAGAAGGCGGCGGCCCGCGCTGGACATGATGTATCGCAGCTTCAGGTGGGATCTCATTCGATTGGATTCGTCGCAGAAGATACGGAACGGGCAGCAGATATCTTTTTTCCATCTACCCAATATGGCATGAACAAGCTCGGGAAAGAACGAGGATGGTCGTATTACGACCGTTCCAGCTATGATGCGGCCCGAAGCTTTGATGGCGCATTGTACGTTGGAGATCCAGAAACAGTTGCTCAGAAGATCATTCATCTACGGAAGCATGTAGGTATTACACGCTTTATGATGTATGTTCCACTAAGCACGATGCCACATGAGCAGGTGTTGCGGGCTATAGAACTGCTCGGAACGGAGGTTGCTCCACGAGTACGAGAGGAAATTGCCAAGTGGGAAGCTGAGAAGGAATAGGGATTATACAAGCAATCATTATTGTATTGGAGGATTTTCATGAGTATCGATAAACGTATACTACCAGAATTAAGAGAGGCATATTCACAATTTCCAGGGTTTCAATTGGAAGAGAATTTAGAGTGGAGCAGAAGTTTAGTGTCGGCTCCGCCAGTGAAGAAATCAGAGCATGTAAACACAATCAGTCGAAAAATTCCGGGTGTTGCAGGGGAGATGCTGGTAAAAATTTATGAACCTGCTGGGCGAAATGCTGACAAGCTTCCAGCTATGCTGTGGATTCACGGGGGCGGATACGTGTTAGGACATCCTGATATGGACGACAAGTTGTGTGAACGCTTTGTTCAGACGGCTAGATGTGTTGTCGTGTCGGTTGATTATAGGCTGGCACCCGAGCACCCCTATCCAGCTGCAATCGAAGATTGTTATGCTGGTTTAGTATGGATGACGGAAGAGGCGGAATCGCTTGGCATTGATGAGAATCGGGTTGCAATTGCTGGTGCAAGCGGTGGCGGCGGGCTGACAGCAGCACTTGCACTGATGGCACGAGATAAAGGTGGACCCTCCATTATCTTTCAGATGCCGTTGTATCCGATGCTCGACAACCGTAACATTACGCCATCAAGCCATGAGATTACGGAAGAAGGTGCAATCTGGAACCGGACGGACAATTTAACGGCTTGGAACATGTACCTGGGCGAGGAGAACGATGCCAGTAGGATATCTTCCTATGCGGTACCAACGAGAGCGGAGAACTTAGCAGGACTGCCACCAACCTATACATGTGTAGGTCAGCTTGATCTATTCCGAGATGAGACGATCGAATATGTAACACGACTTGCGCAAGCAGGTGTAGATATCGAATTTCACTTGTATCCCGGATGCTTTCATCTTTTCGAAATATTCGTTCCAGAAGCGGAAGTGAGTCAGCGCGCCGTTCAGCGCTATATAGATGCGATGGCCCGGGCACTTCACCCCAAACACTCGCCCTCCCCAAGCGAGAGCTGTTAATAATGCAAGCCCAAACCATATGATCATTGCTCCTTGTTCTAGGGTGGTCATTTCATCACACACAAAAAATACACCCTTAGAATCGACCGGATAACCCATAGGTTTATCCAATGTCTATTCCAAGAGGTGTATTTCATAAGATTAAAGCAGGTTAATCTTAACGCAATGTTTTGAGCGCACCGCTCCAAGCCAATACTTGATCAAGCATGCCGTTTACATTGGTCAGGTGAAGATCCGCTGGTTTGAACACAGCACCGTTCTCGAAATCAGTGAACAGTGACAAGGCCGGATGTACACGAACGTCTGCTACTGACAGTTCTCCCAAAATTCCACGTAAATGCTCAGCTGCACGAGCGCCGCCTACGGAACCATAACTTACGATACCCGCTGCTTTGTTGTTCCAAGCTTCACGCGCGTAATCGAGTGCATTTTTCAGTGATGCGGAAATACTGTGGTTGTACTCTTGAACGATAAATACGAAACCGTCTAATGTAGCTAGCTTTGTATTCCAAGCAGTTGCTTGTTCAGTGGCATCTACTTCTCCCATTAGTGGAAGTTTGAAGTCCGCGATATCTACGATCTCATAATTAGCATCTCCACGTGCATCTGCTACCTTTTTAACCCATTCCCCTACTTGTGGGCTTAAACGACCTTGACGAGTACTTCCCAGAATGATTCCGATGTTTAATTTAGACATTGTTTGTTCCTCCTCGATTTTTGTTCTACCAAATAGTTTGTCTAGAAATCCCATGAATTACACAACCTTCAAATAAATAATATTAAGCGTGTTACGCTCTAGTTGTCTTTAAGTTAAGTATCTTTAACATGAGATAATAATACTTCATCAAGTTTACTTTGTCAAGCAACTTAATAATAGTTAGCATATGTTTTTGTCTCACCTTTACAAAATTAGTTGTCTAGAATATAATTGTTTAAGCAACTATTTAAAATGAGCTGAAATGAGAAGAGGGCTGATCATGACAACACAGCATAACCAATCCGAACTTACGTTAGGGTTTATGATGGGAACGACCTATCGTAAGTTAAGTGCGTTATTCCAAAATGGGCTAAAAGAATATGATATTACACCTGAGCAATGGTCAGTTCTTTTTCAAGTCGATAGAACGGAAGGGTTGATTCAGAAGGACATCGCGAAGCGTTCAGGTAAGGATAAACCAACTACGACGCGAATTCTGGATCACTTGGAGGGAAAAGGACTGATCTATAAAAGAACGGGAGAGAATGATCGGCGTTCTTTTAAGGTTTATATTACGGAAAAAGGAAGAGCTTTGATTAAGGAGACCTTTCCTATTGAGGATCAAGTCACAGATGAGATTATGAACTGTATTTCTAGTGATGAATATGAGCTGCTCATGGGATTGCTGCTAAGAATAAACAATCATATCGATCAAATAAATGATGGAGAGTAGGAACGTAAGTTATGCCAGAACAACTAGAACTACGTACGAAGCTTTGGACCAAGTCTTTTATTGCATTAACGATTAGTGCTTTATTTTTATTTATGAATTTACAGATGCTGCTATCTTCATTTCCGTCTTATGTAAAAAGTGAATTTCAAGCCGGAGATATTATGGTCAGCTTGGTTACAAGTGTATTTGCGCTAACTGCGATTGCTTCACGTTTTATGACTGCTTTTCTGATGCGGAGGGTTAGCCGCAATGTACTACTATATATTGGTTTAGCCATCGCGGCTGCCATAACCGGTCTTTATGTGGCAGCAGACTCCATCGGGTCACTATTGCTGATGCGGGTAGGCTATGGGATTGGGTTCGGGATTGCCAGCACGATTATTCCCACGATTGTTTCACAGATTATCCCTAGCAAAAGAATGGGCGAAGGGATCGGCTATTTTGGCTTATCAACCAGTCTTGCAATGTCCATTGGTCCTATGATTGGCTTGAACGTAATGAAGCAATCGGGGTTTGGAACACTGGCGATGATCGGAACATTTACTTTGCTTCTTGCCTTTCCAGTCCTGTTCTTCTCACGTTCGCTTCCTGCTGTATCGAAAAAACAGCCTATTGAGCGATCCATTGCACCATCCCAACCAATTAAGGTTCCTTTTAATACAAAGTTAGTATTGCCCGCAATATTGAATGTCTTGCTCGCGATCACTTATGGGGGATTGCTTAGCTTCATCGCTTTATTCGGTGAAGCGGTACATTTAGAGCAAGTGGGTTTGTTCTTCTTATTTAACGCGATTACAATCATCATTATTAGACCTATTTCCGGCAGACTATTTGATAAAAAAGGACCCGCTGCTGTTCTGATTCCCGCAGCGGTTTGTGTTGTCGCGAGCTTAACGGTGCTCTCGTATACGGCATCCATGCCAATGCTCATTGTCTCCGCACTGCTGTATGGACTCGGCTTTGGAGCCATTCAGCCAACTATACAGGCTTGGATGCTTCGGACGTCTACACCTGCACAGTATGGCATGGCGAACAGTATGTTTTATAACTCTACAGATTTAGGGGTAGCCAGTGGGGCCATTATTCTTGGGGCGATCTCGGCAGCATCCAATTATGGGATGATGTATCGTTATTCTGCTGGATTCATGGTGCTATTCCTAGTGATTTATATTGGGATTCAGATTACTAAGGCTAGAAATAACCCTTCAGCTTTAAGTCAATAAGGGATGATTTCAGATTAAGCTAATCTTTAGGTACTATTCATATCGTTTTAAGCTAAAAGGGTTATAGTAAGGGTTATAGTAATCACATAACCCCCTTAAATATAGACCTTGACCCTGCCGGACGTTGGCAGGGTCCTTTTTTTTGTTCATGAAGAGGGTAGAGATCTTTAGATTAAGCCAATCTTTATCTACTATTCATATTCTTTTAAGCTAAGAGGGTTATAGTAATCACATAACCCCCTTATAATATAGACCTTGACCCTGCCAGACGTTGGCGGGGTCCTTTTTTTTGTGTGAAGAGAGGAAGTACATTATGTCGATGCACTTTTTTGTCGTTATGGATTATGCTTAGAAGAAAGTAATCGATGGGGAAGAGGTTTGCGAATGAATATGACATGGAATTTGGATAGCATATACCCCTCGTTTGAATCGGAGAAGTTGAAAGGGGATCGCGAGTTACTGGGTCAACTTATTATAGATTTAAAAGCCTGGGCTGAGGGCAAACTAAAACTTGAAGGTGTTTCCGTCGCAGCGATCGAGAACTTTCTAAGACTCTACAACGATTATAAAAGCGTATATGTATGTTTATTAGCTTATGCAGAGTTAACGCTTAGCGCAGACAGCAGTTCTGAGGAAGCCATGGATCTTGCGGATGATATTGAACATTTGAGCTCAGAGATTGCTGGAGTAGTTGCGGGTTTTAACCGTTGGATTAGTACTTGTGATCACATAGATGAGCTTATCGTTAGCTCAACTTATCTTTTGAAGCATCGATTTTATTTAAAGGAGCTTCTTCTGCAATCCCGTTATGTATTAAATGAGGAAGTGGAAGTTGCAATTGCCAGAATGCAGAGCACGGGTTCTAAAGCGTGGGGAAGGCTCTACATGGAGAGCGTATCGAGTACACTAGCAGATGTGGTAGTACAAGGGGAAACTAAGAAAGTAACGCTTGCGGAACTAAGGAGTATGGCCTATGAGAATAACGCTACATTAAGAAAAGCGGCTTATGAAGCCGAGGCTGAAGCTTGCAGCCGTATTGCTGGGGTTTGTGCAGCTTGCATGAATGGAATAAGTGGTGAGGCGCTAACGGTTTATGGCATGCGTGGATATCAATCTTCTCTGGAAAAGGTGTTAGTGGCATCGCGAATGGACAGTGAAACTTTATCGGCAATGCTCGCCGCTCTTCAGGAGAGTCTGCCAGCTTTTCATACCTATTATCAAAAGAAAGCCGAATTGCTGGGACATTCCACCAAGCTGCCTTTTTACGATATTTTTGCACCGATTGGCGAAGAAAGTGTAAAAATCTCTTACGAAGATGCTCAAAAAACAATTGTCTCTAGCTTCGGAACCTTTAGCGAGGAATTGGCCAGTTTAGCGCAAAAGGCTTTTGATCAGCAATGGATTGATGCAGAACCTAGAGCGGGTAAGGGTGGATATGGGCTCTGCATTGATATTTTTCCGATAGGCGAGAGCAGAATCATGACCCAGTTCACCGGAAATGCTATAGATATTAGTATCCTTGCCCATGAGCTCGGCCATGCGTATCATAGCTCCTGTCTGGGGAATGAAACGATGCTGAATACAGATTACCCGATACCGATTGCCGAAACGGCTTCGATCTTTTGCGAAACAATTGTAAATCAGGCACTACTCACTAGTTCGACCAAGAAGGAAGCGCTGCTTCTATTGGAGAGAAGTATTTCCGATGCTGGGTATTATCTTGTAGACTTTTATGCTCGTTATTTATTTGAGCTTAAATTATATGAGAGAAGAGCCTTAGGTCCGCTTCCTGTTCAAGAGCTGAACGAATTGATGATTACTTGTATGGTGGAAGCTTACGGTGAGAGCATTGATCCTGACACGATCCATCCTTACATGTGGATGAACAAGGCCGGCTATTTTATGGCTGGTTATGAATTTATGAACTTCCCGTATTCTTTCGGACTATTATTCGCTAAAGGACTCTACGCAGAATATTTAAAAAAGGGCGAGGGATTCGTCGCCCGGTATCGTCAGTTCCTTAGTGCTACCAGCAAGCATAATATTGCAGATGTAGCAAAGTTTATGGATATTGATGTACATTCCATTGATTTTTGGAGAGGGGCTTTAAAGCTGATAGAAACCGATATTAAGGCATTCATCAGCACAACTTAAACCACTCTCCAGTTGTGATCACAGGTAGCTTCAATTTGACCGCGTTTTTCAATGTAATTCGTGACAATTTCAGACATGTCGATCAGTACTTCTTTGACAATCGGCTTGCCCTTATACATCTCATAATCTCCACCGCCGCTTGCTCTATAGTTGTTCATAACAACATCATATTCCTTAGAGTCCTCTACAGGCTGCCCATGATACAGCAGATGGAGGACTCTTTTGCCTACAGGTTTATGGATATGAAGCTCGTAGTGGATGCCTTCCCACATATCATAATTGTAATGTTGCGATTTAGGTTCTACATAAGCAGGGTTAACCATTACATTTCCCTCTATATCCTTTTGGAAATAGTTGGCGGTTTGTTCCAGTGCCTCTTTTATATCTCGCCCGGTCAGTCTTAGTACAGTTAGCGTGTTAGGGTAAATGAAGTTAGAAAGAATGTCTCTCCGTGTAATGGTGTTACTGAAACCCTTGCAATCGTTACTGAGCAAAGCTGATGTTGAGATTTCTACACCGGTAGCCTCCATTTGTACTTTATTCATGAATTCTATAAAGGGATGGTCAGCCATTCGGCATTCATCTGCACTAGAAATAGATAAATCACCGATAACTGTACCTATTCTCTCATCCAGCCAGGTTTCTGTTTCTGATTCAAGAGTACTGCTAAGCTCTAGAAGTGTATCATCTACAGCGGTCTTGTCGTCCACAGCAAGGAGTTCGGCTTGTTTACTCTTCATCTTCCAATGCTCGTTTTCTTTTTGAAAGATTACTGAAATCTTACCTAGGGAATGCCCATTACAACCAGGCTGTATGATCGTCACACCATTTAGCTCACTAGCTATGAAGCGATGCTGATGTCCGGTAATTAACACATCTAAGCCTTCAACCTCTGTGCACATTGCGTAGGCTTGATTCTCCCCAGTTTGTCTCTCTACAGGTTCACCACTAATGAGGTCGCGCTCAAATCCGCCATGATAAGCTACAACGAGTAAATCGGGCTGTTCTTCTTCTCGTATCGTGGCACACCAAAGTTTTACAGTCTCTAACGAATCCTTAAATTGAAGTCCTTCTATATGGACAGGATTCTCCCAGTGGGGAATGTAATGTGTGGTTACCCCTAGAATGGCTATCTTGATTTTTTGGTCTACCCACTTGATGATATAAGGTTTACCAAATGCGGGCTCACATGTCGTGCGATCTATAATCCCAGCAGATAACCAAGGGAATTTGGAATCCTGAATGGCTTTATTGAGCAGTGGCTTACCAAAATTAAACTCATGGTTGCCGATAATTGCAGCGTCATATTTTAATTCGTTCAGTGCAGCTATGCCTGGATTTAATTCGTCACTGTACTGCGTGGCTGCATAATAAGCTAGCGGTGTCCCTTGAATAAGATCACCGTTATCCAGAAGAATCAGTTCCGGACAATGGGATCTTTCTTGTTTAATAAGGCTGGAAATGGTTGCTAAGCCCTTTTGTCGTTTCTCACCTGTACGGTAATCAATGGGTCCTAAGTGCCCATGTAGATCACTTGTTATGAGGATTTCACAGGTTAAAGTGTTGTCTTTATTCATGGGAAGCCTCCTGCAAATTATAAGTTCAGACCCCCATTCTATCAGATAATTTGGAAATTTTAAGAGATTAAAATAAATTTTACATATATTTAATAGTTAGATGCCCTAGATTTAATACAAAATATTTATAGTCTAGAAGTACTAAAAAAAAAGAAAACAGTGGAGGTCTTTCGTTTGAGAAAAATAAGTAAATTCGTATTGCCGCTAATGATGTCTATTACACTGCTTAGTGGTTGTGGTGCTAATAACACTACTAATACTGCAAACCAAGGATCGATAGATGGAACAAATGCACCGAAGGAAACGGCAGCTCCTGTAGCAGAGGGTTATGTTCCAGAGAAGCTTACAGTACAATTTGTCCCTTCCCAAAATGCAGATACGCTCGAAGCTAAGGCGAAACCTCTTGAAAAATTACTGGGTGATAAACTCGGTATTCCTGTAGAAGTAAGTGTCTCGACTGATTACAACACAGTTATCGAAGCTATGGCTTCCAAAAAAGTGGATGTGGGCTTCCTTCCTCCAACAGCTTACGTATTAGCAAAAGAAAAAGGAGCTGCTGAAGTTATTCTTCAAGCTCAACGTTTTGGAGTAAATGATGAAACGGGTGCTCCGACAGATGAATTAGCTGATTTCTACAAATCTATGATTATTGTTAAGAAAGATTCTGCGATCAAATCCGTTGCCGATTTGAAAGGCAAAAAAATTGCCTATCAAAACGTTACATCCTCAGCAGGTTTTGTATGGCCGGCTGCAACGCTGATGGATGCAGGACTTGATCCGTTGAAAGATGTACAAGCCATCACGGTTAAAGGACATGATCAAGGCGTACTTGCTGTGCTGAACGGTGACGTAGATGCAGCAGCTATTTTCCAAGATGCTCGTAATGTAGTCCTTAAGGATTATCCGAAAGTATTTGAAGATACCCAAGTTCTTGCCTTCACTGATAAAATCCCTAACGATACGATTTCGGTTCGTTCAGATATGAACAAGGAATGGATGGAGAAGATTCAGCAAGCATTCATTGATATCGCAGCTGACAAAGAAGGACATGAGATTGTTAAAGAAATTTATTCTCATGAAGGATATGTGAAGTCACAAGATAGCAACTTTGACATTGTTCGTGAATACAACAATAAAGTAAAAACAGAGTAGTCCAAGCCGTTCAAGGATACAACGATGTTGGTGTATAACAGTCATTAAGGATAGCCAGCTCCGGATTCCCCCCCGGATCTGGCTATCTCTTTCTCTTTTATACGATTATACGAAAACACACACAAAGGAATGATTTCATGATAAAGATTCAGAATGTATCCAAGACGTATCAAAATGGAACTAAAGGCTTGAACAACATTAATCTGACTATTCCAGCTGGGGAATTTGTAGCTATTGTTGGTCTTTCTGGAGCGGGGAAGTCAACCTTGCTGCGTTCCATTAACCGGCTTCATGATATTTCAGAAGGCGATATTTTTATCAATGGGCAATCCATCACGAAGGCAAAGGGAAGCAAGCTCCGAATGATCCGTAGAAATATCGGAATGATCTTCCAAAGCTTTAACTTAGTCAAACGTACGACGGTGCTTCGTAATGTATTGGCAGGGCGGGTCGGCTATCATTCCACAATACGGACGATCATTGGCAAATTCCCACAGAAGGATATTGATTTAGCCTTCGAGTCTCTCGATCGGGTCAATATTGCTGAGAAGGCCTACACACGTGCAGATCAACTATCTGGAGGTCAGCAGCAGCGCGTGGCTATTGCCCGTGTTCTTGCGCAGGAGGCGCAAATTATCCTTGCAGATGAACCTGTCGCTTCACTAGATCCGCTCACGACCAAGCAGGTTATGGATGATTTGAAAAAAATTAATGTGGAGCTTGGGATCACCACCATCGTGAACTTGCACTTTATCGATCTTGCTAGAGAATATGCTACCCGGATTATCGGACTCCGAGCAGGAGAAGTGGTCTTCGATGGCCCTGTATCGGAGGCAACCGATGAGAAGTTCGCTGAGATTTACGGAAGACCGATTCATCAGGATGAGTTGTTAGGTGAGCCTGTAATCGGGGGCATGTGATATGAATTTGAATGCAGAGAAACTACACCCCAAACCGCCAAGGAAAATAAAGCATTATTTCACAGTCATCATATTAGTAGTATTACTGTGGAGAAGTGCAGTTTTGACCGATTCATCTATCGGTGAGCTGATCTCCGGTCTGCCGAATATGCTGGATCTGCTTAAGGAAATGTTCCCTCCAAACTGGGGGTATTTTGACAATATTATAGATGCGATGCTGGAGACGATCCGGATGGCATTGGTCGGTACAACGTTTGGTGCCATTCTTGCAGTTCCCGTTGCACTACTGTGTGCAAGCAATATTACGCAAAGTCGATGGCTTCATTATCCAGTGCGTATGCTGCTGAATTTGATCCGCACAATTCCTGATCTATTGCTGGCTTCTATTTTTGTCGCCATTTTCGGTCTCGGTGCGCTTCCGGGAATATTTGCTTTGACGGTATTTTCGCTGGGGCTGATCGCCAAGCTTACGTATGAATCGTTGGAGACGATTGAAAAGGGACCTTTGGAAGCAATGACTTCAGTCGGAGCGAATAAGACGCAACGAATTATATTCGGAGTCATTCCACAGGTACAGGCTCATTTCATGTCCTATGTGCTGTATGCCTTTGAGATCAATGTCCGTGCTGCAGCAGTTTTAGGTTTGGTAGGCGCGGGTGGAATCGGCCATTACTATGAAGTGACATTAGGCTTTTTAGAATACGATAAGACTTGCACCATTATCTTGTTCACATTAGCAGTAGTATTGATTATTGATTATGTAAGCACTAAGCTGCGGGAGAAATTAATATGAGTAAATCATGGAATACCCTTGTCCCTAAACCTCGTAAAAATCGCTTCCGCCTACTGATTTATGTGGCATTAGTGGTAGTGTACATTTGGGCTTTTTCCGGAGTGCCGTTTAATGGATTTAAAGAAACCGCCGGGGTCATTACTAAGGCGATCTTTGCTGGGATATTCTCACCTGACTGGGCCTTCGTTTATTTACCAGATGGGGAGGATCTGCTTCGTGGATTGCTTGAAACGCTTGCTATTTCAATTTTAGGAACTTTTATCTCGACCTTCATATGTATCCCTTTTGCTTTTTGGGCTGCGGTCAACATGAGCAAGGGAAAGGTGATTTCGGGTTCCGGTAAGCTGGTGTTAAGCTTTATACGGACATTCCCGGAGATCATTATGGCTTTGCTGTTTATCAAGGCTGTTGGGCCGGGTTCATTTGCGGGTGTACTGGCTCTGGGACTGCATTCCGTGGGCATGCTCGGCAAATTGTTCGCGGATGAGATTGAAAATATTGATAACGGTCCACTTGAAGCCTTAATTTCTTCTGGCGCCAGCCGCATGCAGGTGTTATGGTTTGCTGTTGTGCCGCAGGTATTGCCAGGCTTTCTATCCTACACTATATACAGGTTCGAAATTAACGTTCGCTCAGCTACGATTCTGGGTGTGATTGGAGCTGGGGGGATTGGTACGCCGTTAATCTTCGCCCTCAGTTCACGGAATTGGGACCGTGTCGGAATTATACTACTAGGCATTATTGTGATGATTACGATTATTGATTTGATTTCCGGCATGATTCGGAAGAAGCTAGTGTAACTGAATCGCGTAATTACATGTTAGACAAAGACCTCCTTAGGGTATGAATGGGACTGACCCCATAACGTGAGACAAATCAAAACACCTTCAAAAGAATGGAACCTTGTCGTAAGATAAGGAGATCATCTTGGAGGTGTTTTTGCATTGGCAACCAGAGTAAGTTATCCCGTGGAAATAAAGATGAAAGCTATAGAAATGAGATTAGCAGGCGTACCTGTGAAAGAGGTTATGGAGCAGCTCGGAATACGGAATAAGACACAGCTAAAGACATGGATGAGATGGAATCGAAATGGTGAACGGCATCGTTTGCAGCAGCCGGTGGGTAAACAGTACAGCTATGGAAAAGGTCCGGAGGACTCTTCGGAGCTCGAAAGAGTAAAGGCAGAGAACCGATTCTTAAAACAACAATTAGAACTGCTAAAAAAGTACGAGGAGTTGGAGAGGAGGTGGAACCAGAGGCCGTTATTGCCTGGATCGAATCCATTCGAAACGAAGTGACGGTGTCTGAGGCTTGTAGATGGCTCGGAATCGCAAGAACGACTTACTACCGCTGGAAAGCAGCTGTGGGGACAAAGCATACAGACAAAGTGGTGGAGAAAATCCGGGAGCTTTGCATCCGTCATAAATTCCGCTACGGGTACCGGAAAATCACGGCGCTCCTTCGGATAGAGCAGAGTATAAATCACAAGCGAGTCCAGCGGATCATGCAGTGTGAGGGGCTTCAGTGCCGCGTGAGGATGAAAAAACGAAAGGTGACTGGGCAATCTGTACACTCCTTTGAAAATCTGCTCAAGCGACAGTTTCATGCAGAAGCACCTCTGCAAAAACTCGTCACGGACATTACCTATTTGCCATTTGGCGGGAAGATGTTGTACTTCTCCAGCATTCTAGACTTGTACAATGGTGAGATTGTGGCTTACAGTATAGCAGATAAACAAGATACCTCTTTGGTGTTGGATACGTTAAATCAACTTCCAAAGCAGGAAAAGATGTTGCTGCATAGCGACCAGGGCAGCGTGTATACGTCCTTTGCGTACCAGGAAGCTGTAAAAGGAAAAGGCATTACCATGAGCATGTCCCGTAAAGGAACGCCCGCTGATAATGCCCCCATTGAATCGTTTCATTCCACCCTAAAGTCTGAAACGTTCTACCTCGAAGATCTCACATCTACAACGACTGCAATCGTTGTAGAGACCATTCGAGACTACATCATTTACTATAACTCATTTCGAATTCAAGCGAAACTAAATAACCAGTCACCGATGGATTTCCGGCGACTGGCTACTTAAACTTGTAAGGTGTTTTGATCCCTGTCTCACAAACGGGGGTCAGTCCCAATAGAGCCCATGGGGGTCTTTTTATGATTAGCGCACTATTCGGAAAAGCTATATAGAAGTAATAATACTTTTTGTGTTAACATATGTTGGTCTATCCGAACTTGTACCAAAGGAGTTGAAAACTTGGAAACTGCGCTTATTGGCAGCTTTGTATCAGCAATGGCTACGGTGCTTGGAGCGTTTCCGATCCTGTTTGTGAAGAGGTTATCTGAGAAGTGGAAGGACGTTCTCGTTGCTTTTACAGCAGGTATTATGGTATCGGCTTCTACATTTGGACTCATGCCGCAAGCGATTAAAGAATCGGGGATTATCGCTTTAACTCTAGGCTTGATTACAGGTGTACTGCTTCTCGATTTAATTGAAAAAAACATTCCGCATATCGACGTGGAGAATAAACCTGGATACACCAATATGGATTCGAAGGCGTTGCTCGTTTTGATCGCGCTATTCATTCACAACATACCAGAAGGTCTTAGTACGGGATTCAGTTATGCCAGTGAACAGGCAAGCCTGGGTCCGACCGTGGCCATAGCAATTGGTGCGCAAAATATGCCCGAAGGATTGATTCTTGCAGTCTTTTTGATGAATTCTAGAACAAGCAAGTTAAAAGCTCTGGGAATTGTTACGCTTACCGGACTTATGGAAATGGTATCTGCGGTGATCGGCTATTTTACAGCCAGTTATCTGCAAAATGTAGTGGGCTATGGTCTTGCTTTTGCAGCCGGGGCTATGCTATTCATCGTCTACAAGGAGCTTATTCCAGAGAGTCATGGTCATGGTTACGAACGGCCTTCAACGTATTCATTTATCTTTGGATTATTAATTATGGTGTATATTACGCAGATATTTGGGTGAGTAGGAAAAAAACGGCCAATGAAGTGCCAGAGCAGCTTAAGCTGCCTGACCTCATTGGCCGTCTTTATGATTTAATCTATAATTATCCTCGCAAAATCTTCTCGGTTTGCTCCAGCTCTTCTGCGCTTAGCTCCGGTGCATTCAAGGAAGCGACAGCATCTTCAATCTGGCTCACCTTACTTGCGCCGATCAGAGCAGAAGTGACTTTACCTCCGCGGAGTACCCAAGACAACGCTAGCTGAGACATTTTTTGTCCACGTGCAGCAGCAATCTCGTTCAGTTTGCGAACTTTGCCGATCGCCTCTTCAGTAATAGCATTCTCGGACAGGAATACACTAGGTCCAGCAGCGCGAGAATCAGGAGCGATTCCGTTCAGATAACGGTCGGTCAAAATGCCTCCTTGTAGTGGGGAGAACACAATCGAACCGATACCTTCCTCAGCTAATACATCTTGCAAGCCGTCTTCAATCCAGCGGGACATCATGGAGTAGTTTGGTTGATGAATCAGGCATGGCGTTCCAAGGCGACGCAGAATTTGTGCCGCTTCACGTGTCTGTTCAGGGTTATAATTCGAAATCCCAACATACAACGCTTTACCTTGGCGTACAATGAGATCCAGTGCAGCCATAGTTTCTTCCAGTGGTGTATTCGGATCTGGACGGTGGTGGTAGAAAATATCTACATAATCGAGTCCCATACGTTTCAAGCTTTGATCTAAACTGGAGACGAGATATTTCTTGGAGCCCCATTCGCCATAAGGGCCGGCCCACATATAATATCCAGCCTTAGTAGAGATGATCATTTCATCACGATAAGGAGCAAGATCCTTCTTAAGGATTTGACCAAAGCTTTCTTCAGCGGAGCCTGCTGGAGGACCGTAGTTATTAGCGAGATCAAAATGAGTGATTCCAAGATCGAAAGCTCTTCTTGCCATGGCGCGACCATTCTCAAATAAGTCGTTGCCGCCAAAGTTATGCCATAGTCCAAGCGAGATCGCCGGAAGGAGTAGACCGCTTTTTCCAGTGCGGTTATATTTCATATTGTCATATCTGGTAGCGCTTGCGTTATACATCATTATTTCCTCCTAAAAAGACTTATTTCTGATTACGTTACGTCCTTATTGTAGCGAAAGATCCCGGACAAACGTATGTCAGCAAGGAAGAAGTTTATAGCACAATGTCATTTTCGAGATGACGGACACGGTATTCTTTTGGAGAACAACCTTTCACCTTCTTGAACATCCGCGAAAAGAGTAAGGGGTCCTGATAGCCGACGGAACGCGAAATCTCACCGATAGTACAGAGGGTTTCTGTCAGAAGCTCGCAGGCTTTAGCGACTCGGTAATTCAATAAATACTGCTGTGGCGGCATACCGATGGTCCGTTTGAACAAGGAAGATAAATATTTGCGATCCAGCTTGAGAGAAGAAGACAGCATTTCTACCGAAATGTTCTCACAATAATGGGTATGCAAAAAGTGGAGACTTTGCTCGACATAAATACTCTTTTGACGCGGTAAAGGAAGTACATCCGGAACAGCTGGCACCGCTTGTAGCAAAAGGGAGAAAAAATCATACATGATTGCTTTTAGCGGCAGGTCAAGACAATCTGAAGTATCGGCTGCTTCTGTCAGGCGTTCGTAGAGATTAGGCATAAGCTGTTCATCCATCGGGAAGATCGGCTGCTCAGGGGTCAAGGAGGTTTTGGATAAAATATAGGATACTTGTTCTCCGGTAAAGGCTACCCATGAATAGATCCAAGGATTGGTCAGGTCCGCTGCATAAGAAGTAACGATATGAGGGTAGGTAAGAAAAGCTTGACCCGCTTGCAAGATATGGGTTTGTTCTCCCACAGATACCTTGCCCGTTCCCTCATGAATGAAATGTATTTTGTATACGTCACGAACCCCAGGTCCGAAAAAATGTCCAGGGAGACACTGCTCCCGACCCCAGTAATGGAGATGCAGATCGGGATTACCTCTGAAGGGACGCTCAGAATTATAATTAAATATCGCCATGATTGCTTCCGTCTCTTTCTTTTATAGAGTTAACCAAGGGCAAATTTGCCCGTCTTCTTTTATTATACAGTATATTTTAGCAGGTACATTACTTGGAATACTTTATGAATTCTGAGATAGAAGTTTATCCCTGCCCAGTTTGGTTAAGTAAGCTATGAAGCTGAACGTATGAGCTAACTTCGATCACTAGGAGGTAATGGAGATGAATAAGAGAATAGTGGGTGTCTTTGCTGCCGAATACGAAGCTTCGAGGGCTATTGAAGAATTGAAACGTCAAGGCTGCAGGACGGAGGACATTTCGATTATCGCGAGAAATAATGATAGCGTGGATTCACTTAGAGATGAGTCAGGAACTCAAGCGCCGGAAGGCATAGCTACTGGTGCAGCTACTGGTGGCCTGCTGGGTGGTTTGACAGGGCTCTTGATGGGGATAGGCGCTTTGGCTATTCCTGGTATTGGCCCGATTATCGCAGCCGGACCGCTTGCGGCAACGCTGGCTGGAGCGGCAATAGGTGCTGGTAGCGGTGGACTGGTTGGTGGTCTTATTGGTCTTGGCATTCCTGAAGAGGAAGCCAAGCGTTACGATAACTACGTAGGTGAAGGTCATATCCTTGTAATGGTGGATGTAGAGGGTGCGGAGAAGGAAGAAGAAGTGAAGCGGATCTTCGTACAGCATAATAGTCTGAACGCAGACCGTTTTGAGGAAATTGCGAATAAAAATACAGCTGAAAATCGAAATTATGATGGCAGTGTAAAGGAAAGCGATGCGCTTAGAGCCGCTGATCAACAAGAGGCGAGAAATTTGGCTCAAGCTACCGGAACCATGGATGCCATGGATACCTTAGCGAGTGAGCGCATTAGAAATAAATAAGAGATGATTAGCTATTTAGTAATAAAAACAGACTATTTCACTAGCCAAGGGTGAGCTGGTGAGATAGCCTGTTTTTTTGTGTAATGCTATAGAGAGGCAACGTTCTGTCTAACAGTTAATGCATCCGGTATTTCTTTGCCGGGAAGGAAATGAATGCTGCGGATGTAGCGGATCGTTCGGCTCTGCGCCCGCATGATGACCGAATGCGTCTCGGCTCGTTCTTTGCCAATAAAACGAACACCGTTTAGGAACTCACCTGAAGTTACGCCAGTGGCGGCAAAGAGTACGTCGCCTGTACCTACCATATCCTCCATGTATAGCACTCGTGTAGGATTGGCAATCCCCATGCGCACACAGCGCTGCTGTTCAAGAGGCCCATCGGGAAGCAAACGACCTTGCATTTCTCCACCAAGACATTTCAGTGCGGCGGCAGCAAGGACGCCTTCAGGTGCTCCGCCCGAGCCCATATACAAATCGACATCACTATCCGGCAGGGCTGCCGCAATAGCGCCAGCCACATCGCCATGACCGAGCAGCTTAATCCGTACACCCGCTTCACGCAGGCTATGAATGAGTTGTTCATGCCGTTTGCGGTCAAGAACCATTACGGTTAGCTCGGAGAGGGACTTGCGACTGAAGAGGCATGCTTTCTGGAGAGTGACTTCCACAGGGTCTTCAAGACTAAGCTTCCCGGCAAGCTCAGGACCGCAAGCGAGTTTCTCCATATAAATGTCTGGAGCATGCAGTAGGCTGCCTTGATCTGCTATGGCAATCACGGATTGGGCATTGTGTAGACCACAGGCGACCACTTCAGTACCTTCCAGAGGATCGACGGCTACATCGACAGAAGGACCCTTTTGATTCCCGACTTTCTCGCCAATATAGAGCATTGGAGCATCATCCATCTCTCCTTCACCAATGACGACCGTTCCGTCGATGGAGACGGAATCAAACATGGAGCGGATGGCAGTCGTGGCTGCATCATCTGCCGCATTTTTATCTCCCCGCCCGATCCAGCGAGCTGAGGATAATGCACCTAGTTCAGTTACCCGTACAATCTCAAGAGCCAGTTCGCGATCCATTCTAATTCCCTCCAGTGCATTCCATATATTTTTATTCCGAATGTTAGATATAACCCATAATAATGCCGGCAGTTTCTTCTATAGCTTTGTCGGTAATATCGATTACAGGACAGCCTAGCTTATTGAACAGAGAAGAGGCATATTCCATCTCCTCTGTAATCCGCTCCAGACTTGCATATTGGGAGCCAGTCGGTAACCCAAGCACCTTCAGCCGCTCGGAGCGAATTTTCAGCATATACTCCGGCTTCATGGTAAGTCCGATCAATCGGTTCGACGGCAAGCTTAGCAGCTCTTGCGGAGGAGCAATTTCCGGAATAATCGGATAGTTAACGACTTTTTTTCCCCGATGGGCCAAAAAGATACTAAGTGGCGTTTTCGAGGTACGGGACATTCCTAGCAGAACGATATCAGCCTTCAGCATGGCGCCGAGATCGCGGCCATCATCACAGGCCACTGTGAATTCAATAGCCTCCATACGGCGGAAGTAGTTCTCATCAAGCTGGTGCAATAAACCTGGTCGCTGCTGAGGAGCATCGTCAAACGTATCAATGAAAGCTTGCATCATTGGACCCATGATATCTACGATCCGAAGGTCAAGCCGTACAGCCTCTTCTTTAATCATTTCTCTTAGCTCCGGCTGCACCAGCGTATAGACGACAAAACCTTTATGCTGCGCGGCTTCTTCCATAAGCTTCCGGAGCTCATCTTCATGTCTAATGTTCCCGTATCTTTTGATGGTGATTTGCTGATTCTGGAATTGGTGAATGACGGCCTGCACGACAGCTTCCGCCGTATCTCCTATAGAATCTGAGCAGATCGTTATTAGGTTGGAAGATTGCTCGATGCTCATGAATTCCTCCTGTTATCCTTTGGTTTCAAGTTCGAGGAGAAGTTTTACGATAGCAGTTTTCGTTAAGCGTCCTATGACATCCAGTTTCGTACCACTGTCTTCTGCGGCGCTGGGAACAACTACCGGTAAACTATCTACCTCGTGAAAAATCATTTTATGTGCGGCATCAAGCACCGTCTCATCTGGTGAAGTTGTGACCACTTTGGGCTGGCGAGTCATGACCATGCTTACGGGCATGGAAACTGCACCCGGATTGCCAAGAGTTACCTTCAGGAAATCTTTACGTGAAGCAACTCCGGTGAGCTTGCCCTCTTCGTCACAAATAATAAGGGTACCAACATCCTGTAGAAATAGCGTAACTACGGCATCTTGAATCGTAGTAGTCTCACGGATAATAATAGGTACACTCTGAATCTCTTTTACCATTGTCTCCTGCAACAAATAATTGCTTCCCAGACGATTAGATGATTTGAGTCCCGGGAAGTAACCGACTTTAGGTTTAGCATCGATATATTTGAGCATAACCAGAACAGAGAGATCGGAGCGAATCGTTGGCCGTGTTAAATTCAGACATTCGGCTATCTGTTCGCCGGTAATCGGAGCTCTTTTGTTCACAATATCAATGATTTCTAGTTGACGTGGTGTCAGTTCGATCGTAATTCCCTCCACTTCAGATAAAAAGGCATTCCTCTTTAGAAAAGAAGCGCCGTTAAGCGAATCCTCCTTTCATATATGAGTCATATATAGATTTTTTTAGTTTAACTTGGTTATATAATACGCAATAGAGGTCATAAATGCAATATATAGTACGTCATATATTCTTTTTTTTAATAACTATAAGTTTTACGCTATTGCTTGACGCAGATGTACGGACCCTACGCTTTAGCATTAATTGCTTCAAGGCGTCAGCATTGACCAGGATGGTTCCAGCAATAATGGTGAATACACCGAGGATCGTAACCCAATTCACGGCCTCATTATAAAAGAAAAAGCCAACCCCTACGGCAATCGGTGGAGAAATATAGAGCCAGGTAGAAGGAAACACAGGAGTTGTCTTAGCGACGAGCCAGTAGAACAACGAATGACCGACCATCGAGCCGATTACGATTAGATAGAGCAGTGAACCTGCGGTCTCGTAAGAGAGCAGAAACTCAGGATGTACATTTTCGGTGGCTAAAGAAAGAATGAATAATAACACACCACCATACATCATTTGGGCTGCATTAAGTGCGATTGGAGAGACCTCGGGCATACTGTTGATTACTTTTTTAGAATAAATCGCACCTACTGCGTAACAGCATTCCCCAATGAGGACAGCTGCGCAGCCGATGAGCCATAGCGGTGAAATATCAACGACAAGATTAGGTAGAACGAGCAGCAATACACCAGTTAATCCGATAATGCAGCCATATAGGGAGATGGCGGGTGCTTTTTGACGAAGAATAGAGGTTTGGAGTAATAGAATCATGATCGGTCCGGTCGCAGAGAGTACGGCTGCAAGCCCAGAAGATACATATTGTTCAGCCCAGTAAAGACCCGCGAAGGTGCCAAAGGTTAATGCAGACCCGGTGAAGAGCATTTCTTTACGCAGGAGCAGGGAGAAGCTAGCCTTTCGTTTCCAGACCATCCATAGAAATAGTACAGCACCTGCAACGAAAAAACGTAAGCCAGCTGAAAAGAAGGGCGGCGCACCAGCATCCACACCAATTTTGATAGCTAGAAAGGTCGTGCCGAAGATCAGACATACAAGTGCATAAGCGAATAAGATCATTTTGAAAGTCCCCTTTAATGTGTTAAATCATTTTGTTAATCATATAGGGGAGTATACAGAACAGATGACGTTGAGTAGAACAGATGACTTCGGAAATCGTGTACAATACTGTAAATGGGAATAAGTTGTTCGGAGAGGAGTTGCAGTGAGGTGAAAAAGTCAGCAAGCAGTGAGCATAATCATCCCTTGTTTCGGCAGGTATATGAATTTCTAGTGAATCGGATGGAACGAGGGGAGTGGGGGGCGAATGATAAGCTTCCTTCTATACGGCTGCTGGCGGAGGATTTAAAGGTACATCGACTGACGGTATTCAAAGCGTACAGAATGCTGACGGAGGATGGAAAGGTATATGTAAAAGATAAATCGGGTTATTATGTATCGCCAGTAAGCCGGCTTTCTTCTATAGAAGAGGGTGCCGCAGTATCATCTTATGCGCTCACTAATCCACTTTCAGATATACAAAGAGTGCCGACCAAGTATCAGTTCTCGCAGGCGCTGATTGATCCGGGACTTTTGCCAAACCTTTTTCTATCGGACTATGTTAAAAAAGTGTTCGATTTATATCCCAAGGTAATGGGGACATACTCTTCGGTTCAGGGGGATGAAGAGCTACGGGAGACGCTAAGCCGTCATTTTCGGAAGAAACATCGGCTACAGCTATCCTCGGAAGAGCTGCTTATTACTTCGGGTGCACAGCAGGCAATCAACCTGATCGCACGAATTGTACTCGGGCCTTTAGACACGGTGCTTGTGGAGCGACCAACCTACAGTGTGGCCATGGATATTTTTCGCCGGGAGGGGGCGCGGCTGATTCCGGTGGAGATCACCCCGACGGGGTATGACTTGGAGAGAGTTGAGGCTTTGATGAAAAAGCATAAGCCGCGTATGTTCTATATTAATCCGACCCATCACAATCCAACCGGATATACGGTGCCGGTGCAGCAACGCAAACTGTTAGTAGAGCTAGCCGAGCGTTATCGCTGTCTACTGGTAGAGGATGATCCATTCCGCGATATGTATTTTGAAGAGGAGCCCCCGCCGCCTTTTTTTGCTTATGATACGGAGGGCTGGGTGATTTATATCAGCAGCTTCAGTAAATATGTAGCTCCAGGCTTACGGATCTGCGCGGTGGCTTGTCGATATCCATTTATGGAGCGCCTGATCACCGCTAAATCACTGGCAGACAATGGGACTCCGCTGCTTAATCAAAAGATATTTCTACATTACTATACTTCAGCACGCTTGCAGAATCATCTCGGTAAGCTGCGTATTGCGCTTCAGGTGCATAAAGAAATCGTGGAAGAAGAACTGGCTGCAACCGGGTGGGAGTGGACACCTCCGCAAGGTGGTTTAAATCTATGGGTGAAGCTGCCGGAGCATCTTTCGGTGGATCGACTGTTTGCTTCAAGTATGGCGCAGTCCATTGCATTTGTGCCAGGAGAGCTGTTTGATCCGCTGGGGGAAATGAAGTCGAGAATTCGAATTAGCTATTCCTTCGCCAGTGAAGGGGTATTGCGTGAAGGACTTCAGCGATTGATTGCTATAGCGCGGGGGTTATGAGTAGGTACATTAGATATGAGAGACCAATGAAGAACAATCCGGGCAGAATTGACTAGACTTGTATAACTTGTTTTACAATTCCTGTAACACTTTCCACATCTGCTCCGTCTGTAAGATAAAGAAGGAGGTCATTAAGGTGCGAAAGTTCAATTTTCGAAGTCCAGTGATGATAATTCTATGTATTACATTAATATTTATGGCTTTGCTGACGGTGCGTCCCTCCGTTACTTATGCTTGTTCCTGTGTTGTACCCGCGGAGCCGCTTGAGGCTCTGGAGTCAAGCTCGGCCGTCTTTGTGGGGAAGGTAGTAAAGATAAAGGAGCCAAGGGGAACTATAATCTCATCCGCGGATCCAGTAAAAGTAACCTTTGAGGTTGGTTCCAGCTGGAAAGGGGTCGAGGGGAATAAGGTTACCTTGACCACTGCTTTATCGTCTGCCAGCTGCGGGTTTGAATTCGTGGAAGGGGAAAGTTATATCGTCTATGCAAATGATAATAGGGAAGGAGATTCAGGTGAAATAGTGGCCAGTTTATGCAGTCGAACGAAGCTGCTTGCCTCGGCATCAGAGGATCTGAAGGAGCTTGGACCTAGTATATCGGCAGGGACTCCTACTGCTACTCCGGAGGTAACATCAAATCATTCGCCTAAATCAGGAGCTGGGAATAATGGTGCGACTGATGTTGAGGGGAAACCAGCTGCGGACAGTGACTCTTTTCCACTTGTGAATGTTGGGATCAGTGGAGTCATTATCGTTTTGATAGCGATAGTTGGCGCTGTGATCTACCGTCGTAGAGATGGTGGAACGCGAAAAAAATGACGCTGTGATGAAGCGGTCGCCCGGGAGTTATTCGTGCGACCGCTTATTT
The DNA here is from genome assembly GCF_041956825.1 of Paenibacillus sp. RS8. Lineage (NCBI taxonomy): Bacteria > Bacillati > Bacillota > Bacilli > Caryophanales > Paenibacillaceae > Paenibacillus > Paenibacillus sp. RS8. Next base: position 2,833,129 of record NZ_CP168131.1, read on the forward strand.
GTTTGAGCTGACCTTAACTACTGTAAACAATAATTACGGAAATCCTCCCCTAAATTAACGTGTTTTACTCGATATTATCGATAATCAGGGAAAACCTCCCTAAAATTCAGCGGAAATTGTCCAATTTGGCAAATATTCCGTTCATTTATAGGGAGGTTTTCCGCAAAAGGTACAAAATACGCTTATAAAGTTCGATTTATAGGGAGGTTTTCCCTAAACTTAGTTTCAAGGAGGGCTGATTCTGTGAAGCCAGCTGAAAGTGAGGTGCTATAGGTGTTGCAAGTGTTACAGCCGCTGCAGGTAGTGTACAGTTCTTTACGCTGATGCATGTGATGTGCAGTGATGCAGATGATGAACAGTGATGTACGTTGAATTGGGGCAATTTTATGCCGCAAGCTTACGTCACACCCACCCGAACAACCGAGCGAGTTGTGCAACAACGAAGGTTACTCCAATGGCGATACCGAGTGGAATGACAGCTGAGAGAACAGCCCACTTCATGCTTTTCGTTTCCTTATAGATGTTCACGAGTGTCGTACCGCAAGGATAGTGGAGCAGGGAGAACAGCATCATGTTAAGTGCGGTCAGCCAAGTCCAGCCATGTGATAAAAAGACATCTTTGATGCTGCCCAAGCTGTCGATATCGACCATAGCTCCTGAGGACATATAGCCCATAAGCAGGATAGGCAGGACGATTTCATTTGCAGGAAGACCAAGAATAAAGGCCATGATGATAAAGCCATCCATGCCGAGCATGTGTGCAAAGGGATCAAAGAATGCAGCCATATGATTCAGGACAGAATCCCCGCCAATAAACAGATTACCTAAAATCCAAGTGATAATCCCAGCAGGCGCAGCTACCACGATTGCCCGAGTAAGTACGTTTAAGGACTTATCTTTGGAGGAAATAAGTATGGTCTTCCAAATTTGCGGCCGGCGATAGGGTGGGAGTTCCAGTGTGTAATGTGTTGGAACACCGCGCAGCGCAGTTTTGGACATGACCCAGGAAACCGTCAGTGTAACAACGATGCCGATTAGCACCATCCCCATAAGTACGGAGGCGGTTGTGAGCGAACGGAGTGCGCCTGTCGTAGCGGCACCTGCCATGAATAAGGAAGACAGTAAAATCAATGTCGGCCAGCGGCCGTTACATGGAACGAAATTGTTGGTCAAAATCGCGAGCATCCGTTCACGCGGCGATTCGATGATTCGTGTGGAGAGGATAGCGGCGGCATTACAGCCGAAACCCATAGACATGGTCAACGCTTGCTTGCCGTGGCCTCCTGATTTTTTGAACAACCGGTCCATGTTAAAAGCAACTCTTGGCAGATACCCGAAATTCTCAAGCAGCGCGAACACTGGGAAAAATATCATCATTGGCGGCAGCATGACGCTGATTACCCATGAGGTTCCTCGATATAATCCGAGAACAAGCACACCGTGCAGCCAAGCGGGAGCATGGATCGCCTCGAATCCGGCCGTCAGATAACCTTCAATGAAGCCGAAGAAGGAAGCTAGCCAGCTTGAAGGATAGTTGGCGCCGGCAATTGTAATCCAGAACACGATACCGAGGATGGCGAGCATAATAGGGAATCCCCATATTTTTGAGGTAACGATATTATCTAGCTTATAAGTGCTGTTCAGCTTTTTCTTATCTTGATAAGTGACTGCATCCCCGCAAATGCCTGCGGATACGCCGTAAATGCCGCTGACAATCTCATCTCGAATCGATCCGCCGTCAGCGAGCTTCTTCGCTGTAGACAGCAGGGAATCTAAAGGATCTAATCCCTTAGTGATATGCGGTGACTCCATGACCGATGACCTCCTTTGCTTCAGGTAAATCTTTATCCGTCATATTCTCTTTAAGAGAAGTTAGTAGGCTGTCATCACCGTCCAGCAGGCGGAGTGCAATCCAGCGGGCTGGGTATTTGCTGCCGATGGTTTGTTCTACCAGTGGGGTAAGCTCTGCAATTCCTCGTTCAATCTCCTCGTTGTACGTAATTCGCAGTGGTTGTGCGGTGAATGCACCTGTAGCGACTCTCTCCACCTGGTCCAATAACGCCTCAATGCCGATTTTATTACGAGCTGATATCGCTACAACAGGCACGCCGAGACGTTTGGAAATGCGCTTCAGATTGATGTCGATACCCAGTTTTCGGGCTTCATCAATGAGGTTGATGCAGACGACAGTCCGCCCGGTAATCTCTAGCACTTGCAAGGCAAGGTTGAGGTTTCGTTCTAGCGAAGTAGCATCAAGTACGACTAGTGTCACATCGGGTTGTTCAAAAATAATATAATCTCTAGCCGCTTCTTCATCAGCGGAATTTGAGTACAAGGAATACGTACCAGGAAGATCTACTGCTAGGTACGTATGGTCTTTATGCTTAAACTCGCCTTCAGCAGTAATGACGGTTTTACCTGCCCAGTTTCCAGTATGCTGGCGCATGCCGGTCAGCAGATTGAAAAGCGTGCTTTTGCCAGTGTTAGGATTGCCTGCAAAAGCGACTGTGAACTGACTCATGCCTCAACACCTCCGATTACTTCTCCGAATATTAAAGAACTTTCTTCTCTACGCAATGCAATGGTCGTGTTGCTTACCCGAAAAGCTATAGGATCTCCTAATGGACTGCGTCGCAATACCTCTACGGCATTCCCCACTACAAACCCGAGATCCAGTAATCTTCTTCTAAGTACGCCCTGAACTTCAATGCCGCTGATACGTAGCGTGCTGCCTTTAGCCGCTTCTGATAATGGAATACTAGTTCCAGACATAAGATCTCCTTCTTTCATTTATTGTTATTTGTATTTTTATGGTTATTATTTTGTGCATTGGAATTTTTCTTGCGGTCTGACACAATATTAGTATATGCGAACAACTTTGTCCCTGCAACAAGAATGTTTCCCTAAGGCAAAATTAATTTTGGCAGCAAAAAGCCCCTAACGGAAGAAGGCTTGCGCTCTCCAGCCTAGGGGGCTAAGGTTGAGTCTACTCATAGGCTTGTCTTTAATTGGAACAGTCTAATCCAAGTTGTATCAGCCGTGATGTTACGTCCAGCTTCCAAAATCAAGCGTGCGACCAGTCTCTACTAAGGTTTTGGTATTACTTAGAATTTGCCACCAAGCGCTGGTGCTGCCAGCATACGAAGGATCTTCAGGATGCCATTCATCGTGGATAAGCGTGAGCTTTGTAGTTCCACCCACCGGTTCAAGCAGCCAAGAAATACGCGATTCATATCTTTCATGTCCTTTATGATAGGAGGGGCCGACCTGATGAGTGAAACGTAGTGCTTTTTGTGGGGTGAACTCGAGCAGAGTCCCATAGACATGCAGTGTTTCATCTCCATCTGCACTGGGCCCGATGTATTCCAGTAATTCTCCTTCTTTGAAGGTCGAACGAATAACGCTGCCGTAATAAATCTGCTTCGTACCTTCCGGAGAGATTAAGGTTTCCCATACCTGCTCAGGTGTTCCGTCAATATAAAACTCATAGTGAAGTTCTTTCATTGGTTATTCCTCCTTGGTTTCTACTTTCATTTACTCCTCTTACTCTTTTACACTATACAAAAGGATCACTGACAACTACGGTCAGTGATCCTAAAGAATAATTTAAGTTTTATAATGAGCTGCTAAGTTGGAGGCAATGTCAGCTAGTCTTTCTTTCAGTGAAGAAGGTTCTATGATGCGTAACGTGGTTCCATAAGGCAACAAGAAATAGGGCACATAGGTGAGTAAAGAAGCTTCGTCTACTAGAAAGCGGGCTTGTCCTTCCATGCGCTGTACCAGCGTATGCCCGAATAACCAATGGCTGCATAGATCATTCAAGATTCCTTCGTCTGATGCGATAATTACTGTAACTAGTTCCTCATCCGTATTGCGTGCAGGCAGTAAGTTTTTTAACAAAAAATCACGTGCAGAGAAGTCAGCAGGACGAGCAAACACAGCTTCTGTACGGTGGAGTTCAACCATTCTATCGACCCGGAAACTGCGAATTTCTTGCCGCTCGTGGCAGTAAGCTACGGTGTACCATTGGCCCTTCCACAATACAAGTCCGTAAGGATCAATAGCTCGGGAGGATATGTTTTCTCCATTCCCCTTACGATACTCCATTTGCAGGGTGTACCCGTTGGCTGTCCCCAGCTCTAATTCTTGGATCAGGTGGCTAAGCGGCGGGGAAGGAGAGTGGATCGTCTCAATACCATTCTCATGCCGCTCCATCTGTTCTAATTGCTGCGCATTGCTATACCTTTTGAGCTTAGAAAGGGCTCGGTCTAGAGCATCTACATAAGGATAACCGGTTCCCTTAGCAAAGGATGAGGCTTGTAGAAGGGCACGTTGTTCTTCGGAATCAAAGAATAATGGAGCTTCGATAAAATGTTCGGGTAAGCTATAACCGCCGCCAGGTCCGCTATCTGCGATAACGGGTACACCGCTGATGCAAAGCGCATCGATGTAACGGTATACGGAGCGGACACTGATCTCTAACGCTTCAGCTAGTTCTCCGGCGGTTCTTCCCCGCTGCTTGAGCATCCAGAGAATAGATAACATATGATCGGCCTTAGACATGAATCAGGAGCCTCCTTGCCAGTGGTATTGAATAACTACAGCAAGTGTAACGTTAAGTCACTGTTTCGCCAACTTGAACCGGAACCGGATTCATTAAACCACTATTTACTTGACTAACCCTTTTAATAGAGGCAGGTAGAGATTCATTCAACTTTATTCTCAGTATCGCTTAGGAGAAACGCTAACTTGCTTCAGAGGGTAAGCTTAATTTAAGGTGCTTTGTACATCTATTTCTGCTTAAATCACCACCAGAATCCGTTTAGTTGTACTTTGTACATTTAACAGTTCGGTAGAGGTATTGATTTTTACTCGGAAATTGGTATTTTGTGAACGCACTATTCATTTTTTGGCGTATTAAATAATAATAACTAAATTTGACATGTTATTGATTTTTAATCCCCTGTAATATGAAATTAAAGGAAAGGGGTGTGGAAAATGAAATTTAATTTTAGACCTTACCGTTCTGAAGATCTGCTTAAGGTCCGTGATTTTCTTATACATAGTTATAGTAAGCTAAAAGGTCCAAATACTTGGCTTATAGACCGCTGGGAATTCGTTATTTATTTTCAAGAGACGCAAGGTGGGACGCTGGATCAGTGGGAACGAAACGTAGGCTTATGGGAGTATGATGATGGAGAGCTGGCTGCCGTAGTATGCATGGACGATGGATTTTACTTTCAATGTGCAGAGAAGAACCCTCCAGAAAGCTTGCTTGATGACATGTTTTCCTTTGCTGAACAGAGAGTTGGGGATGAGAATGAGGGTTTCGTACAGCTGTATGTTCCAATACCGGAGTTCATGTCCTCTGCTGCAGCGGTTGCTAATAAGAGAGGTTATAGTCTAACTAAGAAACGGGAGAGTGTAAACTCTCTGCAGTTGGATAAAGAATTTCCTGTTGCGCTACCCTCTGGCTTCAGAATCTGTAGTGGTGATGAGATCGATGTGACTTCAAAAGCACTCGGACATATTATGGCCTTCGACTATGCAGACACACCGGAGGCTGAGCTAACGCTGCAGCATTATGGAAATATCAGAAAAGCGCCGAGCTACAACTCACATTTAGATCTCAGTATCGTGAACGAAGCTGGTGAAGTCGTCTCCTTCTGTAATATTTTTTGGGACAGTGTTAATGGAATTGGCATACTGGAGCCTGTAGGCACATCCATTAGATATAGATCACTGGGACTTGGTCGGGCGGTTTTGCATGAAGGATTTAACCGTTTAAGAGAGCTTGGTGCTATCAAAGTCTATGTAGGTTCGATGCAGCCGTTCTACGAAAAATTGGGGTTTAATACCGAAGTTTGGCTGCAAGTATGGGAGTACTCTGGTCACATATATGAAGCTGTTCGTGATGATCTCAACACTGGAAACGTGAGTAGTAAGTAGGTTGGCAGCACGTCATAAATAATCCCCTTGATGCGTAAGACATCGAGGGGATTATTGTTTTTTTATTTTGGCTGAACAATACAATGATACGTTAAGATATGCTCGCATAGGAGTTGAAACTTCTGTTGTTGATTGCACTTTGTACAATAGATTCTATCAAAAAGCAGCTGGAATCTGCTTCTATTGCACATTCTGCAATCAATTGTTGTGAGAACGGCTGACTATTACAAATGCGTCGTATTCTAATGTACAAAATACAACAGAATCCCATTTTCCTATAAAAAAGAATGCTTCTATTGCACAAACTGCAATAGAAGCATCAAAAGAAGTATTCTTAGAAGCCGAAGCCGAAGCCGAAGCCGAAGCCGAAGCCGAAGCCGAAGCCGAAGCCGAAGCCGAAGCCGAAGCCGAAACCGAAACCGAAACCAAAGCACGGAGCGTAGCACAACGCGCTTACGATCCGCCGCCTAGATCGTTCTATTGATATTTAACTACAATCGCATTGCTAATCTGACGCCCAGGGGTCGTGAGATATTTGCCATTGTAGTACAGTCCGCTCGACGCGCCGCCATCCAGATTCATGGCTTGATACGCACCAGCCTGCTTCATCATTTCGGCCAGCTGCGGGATAGTAGCTCCACCAGTGGTCAGCAGAATCAGCTTGTGGTCCCGAGTGAGACCAAGTGCGCTGCGGGCGCCGCCGCCGGTTAAGATTTTAGGATCTTTGAAGCCTTCTGCCGCTACATTAAGAGATACCTTGCCGTTCACAAGAAGTCGCGGACCAGCTTGAAGTGCTCCTTCCATGGAACCGGAAGCGAAGCGGCTTGTGAAATCCAGCCCTGGAATAAGCGAGGCAAGATGGTTACTGTCATAGGTGAAGATTGTTCGGCGATCCCCGGAGCTATTTTTGAGCATTTTTCCGCCACTGACCATGTAGCCGTAAGGAGCCTTGTAAGCCCCCTTGGTGTAAGCATCAAAGAAGGTACCATTAATTGCAACTACAGCATTATTGCGCTTAGCTAGACTGCTCAGGTCCTCTACCTTTCCAATTGTATTTCCTGCTAATACAACATCAAGCTTCACCTTAGGATGCAGTAGGGATACCGTAACCGTCTGGGCTTTGTAAGATTTGCCGCCCACCTTGAAAGTTTTACTAGCACTGACAACGGGGGAGGAATCTGTTTTGATAAGTGCGCCAGTCTGTACAGGAACAGTCGATGAAATATCGCTATTAGTCAGGGTTACAGAAGAGGCTTCCTGATTCCAATTTAATTGAATGCCCAGCGTTTTGCTGACAAAGGACAAAGGGATATATACCGTACCGTTATCACTAAAAGCGGAGTCGGTTAGTGTAACGGACTTGTCATTGACGAGTGCAGCTGCTTGTCCTAAAGTAAGTGTAATCTTAGTGTCTGCGTTCGTAATGGTTATACGTTTGTCACTCGCATTCATTTCAGCATGTATGCCCGTGAAATTATTTAAGAGGCGCAGTGGGATGTACGAATGGTTATTTTTGGTCACATACACGGTGTTTTTCGGAACCGGAGCGGCACCAACAGTGGAGGAACAAAATGTGTAAACCGGAATGAAACATAGAAGGAATGCAAGAAAGAACGGGAACAATAACTTTTTCATATTAACCAAAATCTCCTTATCCTGTAGCTGATGTAAAAAGCGGTAAGGTTTATTATACCTCAAGTTCTAAAACATGGATAACTCTCATTTTTCAAATACTCATGGAAGGATTCTGATAGAATATAGATACCATTAAAAGAATAGTACTAGAACTCAACAACTAAAGGGAGATCTTTATGACTACAATAGGCTTAATTCGCCATGGAAGCACAGCGTGGAATAAGGAAGGCAGAGCACAAGGACATACGGATAATCCATTGGATACTGAAGGCTTGGAGCAGGCGGCTCTTCTTGCCGAACGGCTAAGCACAGAACATTGGGACTATTTATATTCAAGTGATTTACTAAGAGCAAGACAAACAGCAGAGGTAATTGCTACAAGGCTCGGCATTGAGATCGCCGGTTTAGCACCGGGTATCCGTGAGATGAACGCAGGGCTAATTGAGGGGACTACGGAACAAGATCGTGTTGAACGCTGGGGAAGCGGGTGGAAGACATTAGATTTGGGACTGGAAAATCCAGAAGCCAGCGAGATCAGAGGTAGTCAGGCGATCGAAGAAATTGCGGAGAAACATCCGGGCAGTCGTATACTGGTGGTTAGCCATGGTGCGATTTTGCGTAGTACGCTTAGACGACTTATTCCAGATCTGAACGTAACCGTTTTGCTGAGCAATACGTCTATCACTCAGATTACTAAATCCGATGCAACCTGGAACTGCGAGCTGTACAATTGTGCGCAGCATTTGACGATGTAATTAGTGTTCAGAAAATGTTCAGAGCATTTTAATATAGTAATTGCTCAGAAAGCTAATCATTTTTGTAGTCAGAAGGATGTGCGAATCTAAGGTGGCAGAGGTCCAGATTTACTTACAAACGTTATTATCCATTCTCATCGCAGCAGCGGCCGGTTATTTAGTACTAAGGCTTTACCGGGATATTTCTTCTAAAACGCCTCAAAAAAGAGCGATTCATACCGGCCTTTCCGTTATCATTATCGTCGCCTCCCTATGGAGCATGCACCAGCTAGGCGTAAAAACTTTACTGGGAAATGAAGTGGCCGATGATGGGATTATTATACCGCTATTGGTCTATGGACTTACGATAGCCCTAATCATGTTTTTGATTACACGAATGAATCTAGTATGGGCTGAAAGAGAGCAATTGAAAGAGCTGGCATATAAGGATGCTTTGACAGGGTTACTGAATAAGAATGGAATGGATCATTTTTGGGATCGGTGCAAGGTAAATGAACAGCTTGCTGTGTTGTTTCTGGATCTGAATCGTTTCAAATCGATCAATGACAGCTTGGGGCATCATGTGGGGGACTTACTGCTGCAAGAGGTGGGTAAAAAGTTAATTCAATTCTCCAGCAAAAGAAAACGTCGTATCTTCCGCGTGGGCGGGGATGAATTTGTAATTGTCGCTAAAGGTTGCTCCCAGAAGGAAGCGGAGCAGCTTGCTGTGCGGATTCTGGAGAAGACGACTAAGAGTTACCAGCTAGGTGAGCATAACTTGTTCGTCTCCATGAGTATAGGGATCAGCATAAGTCATGGTAAGGTGGATCATTTTAGGCTGCTTAACGAAGCAGATACAGCGATGTACGCCGCCAAACAACTCGGTACGGGGCGTTACTCCGTCTATAAGAATTAGAATGTGTTTGTGTAAAATACAAGCGGCAGCCATGGACCTCATCATAAGTCCTGGACTGCCGCTATTTTTATTGGACTAACTATACTCTTGGGATGAAATTATGCGCCAGGCGAATGAATACTATTAGTCACTTGTTTGCTGCCCTTCATGAGGAACAAGCAGACAAGAGCAACTGCCATACTAATCGCCGCCACGTAGAACAGGATCGAGTAATCAAAGATATCAATCATAAGTCCCAGTAGTGGAGGCGAACTGATGGCAGCCAGAGAAGAGACCAGATAATACATCCCTGTTCGTGTGCCAATACTTTCTTCTGTTCCTGTTGCCACAACATAAGGATAGGAATTGATATTAATGCAAGCCCAGAAGACTCCACCCAGCAACAGTAATCCACGAAGGAGCAAAAGGTCCTTTGCAAAACCGACAAGAGCAAAGATGGTCATTAGTCCGCATACGCCGATGATGATCATCTTTTTCTTTCCGAATCTTCCGCCCAGCCAGCCGCTCGGTATGGCGAACAGCACAAAAGCTAAAGAGAAGAAGGTGAGCGAGAAAGAAGCCGCTTGTTCACTAAGACCGAGATGATGTTTGCCATATAAGGTAAACAGTGTCTCAACGCCTTGATAAGCTACGAACCAGAAGAAAATCGCCGCTAGCAAAAATACTGTTGTACGGTCAAGCTGACTTCGAAAGGAAATACGTGAGGGCTTGGTGGCAGTAACAGCTTCTGAAGGAAGCTTCATTTGTACGTTTACGCCATCCCGATTTTCTTTTATGAAGCGTGATACGATAAACAGACATAACAAGGTAATCAGTCCAGCAACGATAAACGGAAGCGCTGGATTTGATTTATACAGGATCGAACCTACGCCGAAAGCGAGTATAGAACCGAACCCACCCATGAAATTAATCAGCCCGTTTGCCTTCGTACGCTGTTCTTCAGGTGTAATATCCGGCATAAGGGCGACGGTTGGTGAACGGTATAAGCTCATGGTCAGATTCATCAGCATCATAAACAACAGAAGTGTAAATAGTCCGGTATGGAACGGAATCAGCATGGTTAGCACGGCAGCGAAAGGCATACCGATCATAAGATAAGGCATTCTGCGTCCAAAACGTGAGGTAGTGCGGTCACTGCGGTTGCCGATCCAAGGCTGCAGGAATAAGGCAAAGTAATTATCAATCGTCATCAAGAAGCTGATAAGTGCCACACTATGTACGTATTTTTCTAGAAAAAAGGGTACAAATGCGTTATACAGACTCCACGTAATGCTGATGCTGAAAAAGCCGAATCCGAGCAACCAGACTTTTTTCACACAGTCACACTCCCTTATTATTTAGCTAGAAGCCCAGCCAGCACATCTGGATGATCTGTAATAATACCTGATACTCCAGCTTCGATTAAAGCCTTCATCCGCTCTGGATCATTAACAGTCCAAGGATGATAAGCGATGCCATGTTTAGCTGCTTCTTCGACAAATTCAGGAAGTACCGCTTGATGATAAGCATGTAGTGCGTTTGCGCCAAGCGTAGCTGCATAATCCCAAGGACGATACAGACCTTCCCCGTATAGAATTCCTGTCTTGATCTCAGGTGCGATCGTTTTACTGTGAGCTAGTGAATAATGGTTGAAGCTCGAAAAAATCACGCGATCGCTCATCTTGAAATCCCGTACAGCCGCGATAACCTTTTCCTCCATACCCGGGTAAAAGAAAGTACCATTTTTAAACTCGATATTTAGTACTGTATCTCGTCCTTGCAGCAGATCTAACAAATCCTCCAGCATCGGAATGCGCTCAGCTTTAAATTCGGGACTGAACCAAGAGCCCGCGTCCACTTCCAAAATTTCTGCAAGGGTCTTATCCTTCACATAGCCGCTTCCGCTTGTCGTACGGTTTAGAGTTTCATCATGAATAAGAACAAGTCCGCCATCTTTGGTCATTTGTACATCGGTTTCAATACCGGTTGCACCTAACTCAAGACCTTTGCGGAACGCTGCCATAGTATTTTCCGGACACACTGCCGATGCGCCGCGATGCGCAAAATTAATAATGTTTTTCATCAGCTATTCATCCCTCCAACTAAGTGTTTGCTGTCGCCCTGTAGACGAGGGCTACTGTTCATATTCCACACAGAGTAAAGAAACCCTGTTAAGAAATGCTGACAGGGTTCTTTTTCTTGAAATTTAACACACAGTTAACCGTACTGTTGTTTTCGGTTCAATGGTTCATAGCGCCATAAGGGATTCGTTCCAGCAGACCTGATCCATAGATGTTTTGCAGCTTCAGCTCTGGCATATGAATATAACCGATATAACAGTCGCACACCTTCATTCGGCAGCTTCTTATAGCGGATAGACCCTCCAAGCCATCGCGGTAGAGATTGCCAATAACACCTCTGTCCTTATAACAGCGTTTCACCAGTCCAGCACCTTGTACATAAAAGACTTCATTACCAGCATTGCAGGTTTGACCAAGACTTTCGTAATCCATAGCATTCACAGCAAAATGCGGATCAATCTTGCTCAGAAAGGAAAAATCCTCGGCTGTATAGTAATCCGGTTTATCTTTATAAGCATTGACCCACAGATATACACGCTCCGGTAATGCTGCGCGAAGCGAAGCTATCGCTGGAAAGGCGCTGCGAATCCCAACGCTCCCTACACTGAAGGGCACTTCTTTCTCGTACAAGGTCATGCATTGCGTTAGAAACTTATCCTCGCTCACTTGCCCGGGGTGGTAAGTAGCCCAAAAGGCAACCTTGCTTCGATTCAGCTTTTGGACGAAATCAAGATTTGCCGAAAGGTTCGTTTGAATCGCTACCTTCTCCACATGCTCCATATTGGAGAGCGTGATCATCGCTTCTTTGTACCAGCGGTGAATCAGTCCTTCGCCGTAAGGATTGAAAAAGATAGACAGCCGATGACCCGCTGCACCTTGCAAAGAGGCCCACTCGACAAAGGTCTCCAGACCTTGCCGATCCTTCGCGAGAGTAGCTGCGCTGTCTCTTGTTTTGCCGAAAGGGCAGTACGGGCAGTCATAGTTGCAGGAGGTGAGAGAGCCGCGGTAGTAGAGGACCGCATTCATGGCAATATGAACCTTTCCATCTGCGCTCGAATCTCTCCTGAAATAAACCAATCACCGATGGAATCGGAGTAGCCCATACCTTCGGTAGTAAGGTGCAGTACGCCGTCTGCTTCCTTCCCTAAGCCGGTATGAAGCAGGCGCGACAGTTCAGGATAATCATCCCAGAGTGAATTTCCGAAGCGCAGGTTGTAATCTTCAATCCTCAGACCTTCGCTATGTAAAATCGCCTTCAGAATAAAGCGGCGCTTCTGTTCTTCCAGACTTAGCACAATTCCGTAATCTGCCGTATCGTAACGATCTGTATTGACGTAATCGGCAATAATGCTCTCGGTTGCTTTACGGCTCACCCCATAACGGGAAGCGTAATGCACATTGCGAGTATAGGATCTAGCCCCGCAGCCCAGCCCGACCATTCCTTCTTCCTGACAGCTATAGTCAAGAATGGGTTTATCCGTTCCTGCGGTTTCCTTGGCGAAACGCCGCATGGAATATTGATGGTAACCTCTGGCATTAAGCAGTTGCCCAGCGGCTTTGTAGCAGTCTAGGCGAATATCCTCCTGACGCTGGATATCACCTGGCTTCACAATCGTATGCTCACGCGTGTAGAGCGGATAAATAAAGATTTCCTCTGGATCATGGCTAAGCGCCTGATTTAGCGAATACAGCCAAGAGTCGACGGTCTGCCCCGGAAGCCCGTAAATCAGATCCAAATTTAGAATGGGAAAATCATATTTCCCCAGTAGCTCCAGCGCCCGATATACCACATCCGGATTCTGCGGGCGATAAATGGCCGCTGATTCAGCAGCGACAAAGCTTTGGATGCCCATGCTTACCCGATCCACCGTATATTCTTTTAGAATATTCAGCTTCTCTTCGGTAATGGTCTCCGGTGAAGTTTCCACTGAGATGGAGGCTGTATTCGTATCCAGTCCCATCGTATCTACGGCAATGTGGAATAAACGGCGCAGTTGATCTGCCGCCAGTAATGTAGGTGTTCCACCACCAATCGCAAAACGGGCATACGGTTTATGTCTGGTGAATGCAGCCCACTGCTTGGCCTGACGTTCTAGCGCGTCTACGTATGTAGCGTGAACATTCGCGCGTTTATCAGGCAAGGTGAACAGGTTGCAGAATCCACAACGAGCACCGCAAAACGGGATATGCATATATAGAAAAAAGGATTCTGCAGGCTCATCTTGCCATAAGGATTCTAGTGGAATCGGCGGCTGTAGATCCCTGTAAGCTGTTTTGTGTGGATAGGAATACAGATAAGATCGGTAAGGGTGAGCAGTAATGTTTTCTTTCCATTGGTGAAGCTCTTCTAAAGAGAAGGACGATAACGTCATAACAGTTCTCCATCCTTTCCTTTTCCTTGAGATATAATAAAGTATAAGTTTCACACTATACTTTATTGTCTTATATTTCTCGCATAAACGCTTACCGTCCTTATAAGGACGTCGAAGGCGTTTATGCTTTATAAAATAAATTCCCGGTAAGGGACGTTCCATACGGTCTCGTGAGCCAAGCGATGCCCCTGATAGCCATCTTCACCATAGGCGGTTCCATGATCAGAAAACGCCAGACAGAAGGTAGGATTGCCACGTTCCCGGAAGGCATCGAATAATCGGCCCAGTTCACCATCCACATATCGGAGTGCGGCGCGCTGGCTGTCTACGGAGTCCTTTTTAGCACCGGGTATAAAATAATGGTTCGGTCCGTGAATGGCAGAGACGTTGAGGAACATGAACAGTCTTTGCTTGCTTGGAGTATCCTTTAGCAGCTTTAAGGCATGGTTCACCTGATGCTCTGTGGAACGCGGATTGGTGACCCCGAACGTCATCCGCCAGTAGCTGTGCTGGAAATAGCTTGGTAGCACACGGGCGAGTGGATTTTTTTTGGTGAAAAAAATAACCCCCCCAATACAAACCGTACGGTAGCCCTCGGCAGCAAGCCCGGATACGATATCGGGTGTATCGAACAGCCAGGTATGGGGATGCGTCTTCATTCCGGTGTTTCGGGAATGGAACATGCGGATATGTTCTTTCTTATTCGTTGTGGCTGGAGTAGGCAAGAAGCCGCCGAAGAAGGCATGATGAGCGGCATAGGTAAAGCTGCCTGGGGTATGTCTTTTCTCCCATGATCCGGTTCCGCACAAGTTCGGGCAGTTCGCTTCTTCCATAACAGCAGCATCATAACGAAGCGTATCGAGTGTGATCATAAGAATGTCATGAGTGCCGACGATGGTGTTCATATCCATTAAGATAATCCTTCCTTTATAAGCGGTGTGGAGGGAGGCGTGATATAGTCTCTAGCCGACAATACCTTCATCTCCCATTCGTAGGTGCTGCAGCCGCGGTATTTCACATCGTAAAGCAAGTCGCCAAATGGATTGACATCCGCGACAAAACATTGCTGTGAACCCCCAGATACCAGTACATCGATTCCGGCTACCCCGGAACGGGGAAAAGCAGCCAGTGCTTGCACAGCGGTATTCTGCACCTGCTCCTGTACGGATTCAGACAGCCCGGCTTCCGAAAGAGACATCCGCTGGTTGCGTAAATGCAGATTCGTAATTGGTGTAGGGCTGACCCGAGCAACCGCGTGGCAGGCCTCGCGGAGAACGACTAGCTGGCGAATATCGAATGCTTTTCCCTTAAGCCCCGCTTTAGGGATCCATTGCTCAGCATAAGCACCGTGCTGGTAGATCCAGTTCATAATTCCCGAGATTGTGGCGGTATCCGTGTACCGTCGCAGTGTACCGGAATTATAGTAAATGGGTGGTCGAGTGATGTAATTCTCGACCCCCACTGTTGTTAAGGCAATTTCGGCACCCGTCACGGGATGGATCTGATAAGCGACCACTCCGGAAGCGGCAGAGCCGAAGGCCAGCTTAATGAATACCCGGTGCATGCGCCGGGATAACATCATCTCCCGGAGAGAGTCATAATCCGTAGGCTGCTGATCTTCGCCTAATGGGCGAGGGATTGGAATCCCCGCCTTACTCAGAATCTGTTGAGTCTGGCGTTTATCGGTCATAGCCGCTATCTCGGCAGGGTCATTTAACCATAACGAACCCGGACATGCGGTTTTGGCTTCGCGCTGTAGTCTAGCCAGCATTCGGCAGTAGCCGCGGAACCATTGGGATGGATGATGCAGGACACCTTGCATGTCCTTCAATTGACGGGCTACCTTCACGCGGAGTGGCCGCGGATCAGGTCTATCGGCGTAGGGGTGAAGCGAATCGTCCATATCATCCGAATCCGGCGCACCCAAAGCGATTAAGGCTCGTTCTATCTCGAAGCTGCTGCCAGGTGATTCCAGTCTCAGTAAGGGAGGAGCTGCATTGAGATCTATTCCGTTATAAACGGAGGGCTGACTGGATAACGGCTTCTGCTGCTCCTCCATAAGATCACTTAACGATCTACCTTGCAGAAACTCAGCGTACGATAAAATGATGGCAGGAGGCATTCCGAGATCGGTACGCGCTTGCTGGATGCCGCTAGTCCGTTTATCACCAGGAATACCGATAACAATCATCGGCCTCATGAGGGGCTCACTCTGTGATGGAAGGATAACGCCAGTCTTCCTCATCATCGCTTTCCTGCTTGTCGCTTACATCAACAGGTAATCCACTCTTCTGCCAGCGGTTAATCATTTCGTCAGACATATAATGATGGCTAAGGTTTAGTGCTTTCAGTCCTTTGATTCGATCGCTGGCGAGAAGTAATTCAGCACCTTCGTCGCTAAGGGTACCAAGTGACAGATCGAGCGTATCCAGTTGATCCAGAATAGGAGCGTCTGCTAATGCACCTGCGATCTCATCTTGAATCTGGCTGTTTTTTAAACCAAGATAAGTAAGTTTAGGGAACTTTCCTACTTCTATAAGAGGGAGAAGATCTGCGAGACTGCCGTCAAATCCGTAATCTTCTACGCCTAGATATAGCTCCAGCTTGCGCAAATTCGGCAATTGGCTAGTTGCAATATGTTCAAGAACAGTTGTGCTTAAGCCTCCACTTATAATAATCAGTTCTTCTAGCTTGTCGTGTTTTAGTTCTGAGAGACTCAGCTCATTCCCACCTTGAATCGTGAGTGATTGCAGCTCTGGAAAAGCGGGGAGCAGCGGTGATAGATCGCTTTGGGTAATCCAAGAAATCTCACATTCCTCAGAGCTCATCTCGCCTATGAAAAGCTTGCGTAAAGCAGGGAAGCTAGCACTATGCGTAACGAGTGCCTCTACAACCTCTTCGGAACCATTCTCGTAAGCTTGGCCCCAATCGCCGATAATTAGGCTGGTCAGCGAAGAACTTTCAGAGCTGCTGCTAAGCTTCTCAATTTCTGTGCCGATTCTTTGGCCTTCCTCAAATTCGTCGTATCCGATGCTAAGCTTTACTTCCGTCATGGGCATTCCCTCCCGGAAAAATTTAACTTCGGAAATACCCTATCATCTGTAGGCGAGGGAGTCAAATCACAGGTGAAAATAATTATAGTCAAATTCGTCATGTCATTGTGCTAAGAATTTATGGTAGGTTTATGCTAGGGAGAATTACATTATTTTGAAATACAAGAAAGTGACGTTTCACACTATACTTTATCCTTATATTTCTCGCTAAACGCTTACCTTCCTTATAAGGATGCCGTAGGCGATTATATTTGAAGGAGCTGCTCTAATGAAGATCAAACTTCAGGAATGGATAATAGAAGCGGATATTGAAAAACTGCAAGCGGCTATGGAAGCAGGAGTAGTTAACTCAGAAGATTTGGTCGCTGCATATTTGGAACGGATTCATAAGTACGATATAGATATAAACGCAATCTTAGAAATTAATCCAGACGCTAAGGACATCGCGAGAGCACTGGATATTGAACGTAAGGAACAAGGAAGCCGGGGAATTCTACACGGTATTCCTATATTATTGAAGGATAATATTGATACCGCGGATAAAATGCATACGAGTGCTGGCTCAATAGCTTTAGCAGGATCATTTGCGGCAAAAGATTCCTTCGTAGCTGCTAAGCTTCGGTCGGCAGGGGCTGTTTTGCTTGGGAAGGCGAATATGTCGGAGTGGTCTAACTTTATGTCCAGTTCAATGCCGGCTGGGTATAGCTCACGGGGAGGGCTAGTGCTGAATCCTTATGGACCTGGGAGTGTATTTGTCAGCGGATCTAGTTCTGGCCCTGCGGCAGCTATTGCGGCGAATTTGGCAGCAGTATCGATTGGAACGGAAACCGCAGGATCAATTGTTGGTCCAGCCAGTCAGCATGCTCTCGTCGGGATCAAACCCACGGTCGGATTAGTCAGTCGTACTGGAGTAATTCCTATTTCAGTTAGCCAAGACACCCCTGGACCTATAGCTAAAACGGTTACGGATGCGGCGATTATTTTGGGAGCATTAACAGGAGTGGATGACAAGGATGAAGCAACATTTTCGAGCGAGAAGCATGCTTTAACAGACTATACTCCATTTTTAGATAAAAGCTTTATACGGCAAGCAAGAATAGGCATCCCACGGCATTATTATAACCATTTAGATGCAGAGCGGCTTTCAATTATGGAAGCAGCTATTCAGACCTTGAAGAACGAAGGGGCTACGATTATAGATCCAGTTAAACTTTACGTTGAACAGCAAAACTGGAATAATGATGTGATCTGCTATGAATTTAAAAAGGGGCTCAATGCGTACTTATCTGGGGTAGATGATTCCGTTCCGGTTCACTCTTTGCAAGAATTGATAGCGTATAATGAACATCATGCCGAAATCGCATTACAATATGGGCAAGACACATTAACAAGGTCAGAGGAAGTAACTTTAACCGAAGAAGAATATCAGCAAAAGAAACAAGAATACAGAGCAGTAGCACTCGAGCAAGGAATAGATTACGTGTTGGAACAATATAGCTTGGATGCATTATTATTGCCTGGTGATGTAGATGGTATGTATATTGCAGCGCGCTTGGGGTATCCGTTAATTACCGTTCCAGCAGGATTTGTAGCTCAAGGCATTATTGATGCTGACGGTGATCCTACCAGGGGGCCCTTTGGTGTAGTTTTTTCCGGAAAAGCCTATAGTGAGCCTACGCTCCTAGCCATAGCCTATGGGTTTGAACAAGCTACGCAGCATCGTGTTCCACCGCAACTGGAATAGGTATTGATTACTTTATTATAGAAAGAAGAGATCAGCTTGAAATATTGTCTCGAATGTGGAACTGCGTTAGTAATGAAAGAAAGCGATGGGGAAGGGCAAGTGCCTTATTGTAATGCATGTGAAATGTTCAGATTCCCTATTTTCAGCACAGCTATCAGTACGGCGGTATTAAATCGGGACATGAATAAGATTCTATTAATCCAGCAGTATAACCGTCCAGATTACATATTACTTGCAGGGTACGTGAATAAAGGTGAAGATGCGGAAACAACACTTATTCGTGAGGTAAAAGAAGAGGTTGGAATTGATATTGTAGCTTATGAATATATGCGCAGCTTGTATTTCGCACCTTCTAATACGCTGATGCTGAATTTTATAGGTGTTGCAGATTCGGAGGACTTAAGTCAGGTGAGTGCTGAGGTCGATCATGCACAATGGTTTACTTTGGAAGAGGCTGCCAGAGCTATTAAAAAGAACAGTCTTGCGGAAACCTTCTTATTGGCGATTATTGAGAAATTAAATGCGGGACAGGTACAGGTGAATTCGAATCCAGTAACTGTAGGAGGAACAATGTAAGATGCGTGTATATAACTTTGCCAAAGAAGCTGGTAAATCGATAGATGCATTCGGCAGTCAACAGCTTTTGATGTCGAGAATACTGACAGCGGCAGATTCTCCGCATGTAGGTTGTATGCACTTGGGTGAGAATGGACTTGTGGGCTGGCATCAGGCTCCGATACCACAGCTTTTTCTGGTCGTTAGTGGAGAAGGCTGGGTCAGAGCAGGGGAAGAAGCAGATATTTCAGTTAGCGCGGGTTCTGCCGTGTTTTGGGACAAAGGCGAATGGCATGAGACACGCACGGAGACAGGACTAACAGCGATAGTGATCGAAGCGGAGAATATGAGTTTGGCGATGCCGATGGTGTGAGAGATTGTTGAGCGGAGGTAAACCAATGTTTAATCAAGAGAAGAGAACAATTACGACCGAAAGATTGATGTTGAGACCCTTTGAATTAGCTGATGCAAAACGTGTCTCTGATCTCTGCAATAATTATAATGTCTACAAAAGTACGCTGACCCTACCTTATCCATACCCTGTCGAATGTGCAATAGCATGGATTGAAGCTCATGAAGAGAATTTTATCAATAATATACATTATGAGTTTGCGATTACTGATAAAAATTCAAACGAGCTCTGTGGAGCTATAGGACTGACAAATAAGCAAGCACACCGAAATGGTGAAGTTGGCTATTGGATCGGTGAGGAATATTGGGGTAAAGGATATGCAACTGAAGCAACAAAAGCGATCCTTGCGTTTGCTTTTTCAGAAAAGCATTATCATAAAGTATTTGCAAGACACTTTGCTTCAAATCCAGCCTCTGGGCGGGTGATGCAAAAATGTGGAATGGTAAAGGAAGGCATTTTATTACAGCATATCTACAAAGAAAATAAATATGATGATCTTATTCATTATGGAATTATAAACACGGAAGGTTAAGCTACAAAAAGTGAATTATTAATGTTCCTACAAGTAAATAGACAAGCAAAAAGGAGCCGAGCGGCTCCTTTTTGTAGTTCTGCTATTGAACTTAGATAAACAGATCCAGTGGGTTCGATTAGCTAAGCTTATATACACGAGCTTCATAAGGACGAAGCTGAATCGTGTTTAGTTCTTCTTCTGGATTTACTTCGTAGTTGGCAATGAGCAGTTCCTTCGCTTGGTATTTCACAGTAGAAGGAAGCTCGAAAGTCGCAGGCTCTCCGAAGAAATTCAATACAACAAGCAGTTGTTCTTCTCCAAGAGTTCGCAGATAAGCATATACCTGCTCATGCTCTTCAGCCAAGATTGTATAATTTCCGTATACGATAATCTCATGCTGTTTACGAAGTTCAATAAGCTTCTTATAGTAGTGGAAAATAGAATCAGGATCAGCCAGAGCCTTCTCCACATTAATATCTTTGTAGTTAGGGTTCACAGCCAGCCACGGAGTGCCGGTAGTGAAGCCTGCCTGAGGCTCCGAGTTCCACTGCATCGGCGTACGGCCATTATCCCGACCTTTGATGTAGATGGAATTCATGATTTTTTCTTCCGAGTGTCCGGCGGCCAAGTATTCCTTATACATATTTAGAATTTCAATATCTTTATAGTCGTCGATGGAAGCAAATTGTACATTTGTCATACCGATTTCTTCACCTTGGTAGATGTAAGGTGTACCTTGGAGAGTGTGAAGCAGCGTTGCCAGCATTTTTCCAGACTCTTTCGGGAACAGCTTATCATCTCCAAAGCGGGATAACATACGCGGCTGATCGTGGTTGTTCATATACAAGCTGTTCCAACCCTTACCGTCCAGTGCGACTTGCCACTTGGAAATAATGGACTTAATGTCCGCCAGCTTCCAAGGTTGTACATTCCATTTGCCTCCAGGTCCAGAATCGACGTCCATAAGCTCAAAGTGGAATACCATGTTCAGCTCATTACGATCCTCGGAAACATACAGTGAAGCTTCTTCTGGAGTGACATTAACGGCTTCACCCACGGTCATGATATCGTACTTGGATAGGACCTCACGGTTCATTTCCTGCATATACTCATGTACGCGCGGACCATTAACAAAATAGTCTCCTCCGAAGTGGTACGTAGGCTGATCTCCGTTACTTTCTTCAGAAACGCTAGGTAATTCCGGTACTTTGGAAATCAAGTTGATTACGTCCATACGGAATCCGTCGATTCCTTTATCCAGCCACCAAGTCATCATATCGTAGATTTCCTTGCGCAGCTTTGGATTTTCCCAATTTAGGTCCGGTTGTTTTCGTGAGAAGAGATGGAGGTAATATTCTTCTGACTTCTCATCGTATTCCCAAGCCGACCCACTGAAAAAGGAGCCCCAGTCGTTAGGCGGTTGTCCATCTTTACCAGGACGCCAGATATAATAATCGCGATAAGGGTTATCCTGCGATTTCCGGGATTCCACGAACCAGGCATGCTCATCTGAGGAATGGTTAACTACGAGATCCATAATCAGCTTCATACCGCGGCTGTGAAGTCCAGCTAACAGTTCCTCCCAATCGGAGAGTGTTCCGAAATCATCCATAATACTTTGATAATTACTGATATCATAACCGTTATCATCATTTGGCGACTGGTACACTGGGCATAGCCAGACCACGTCGACGCCAAGATGATTTAAATAATCGAGTTTCGAAATAATCCCTTGCAGATCACCAATGCCATCCCCGTTGCTGTCTTTGAAGCTGCGGGGGTAGATTTGATACACTACGCTTTCTTTCCACCATTTCTTTTCCAAGGTTATAATCTCCTATCTCTGTATAGATCTAGCTGTTTTATTTAATAGACCCTGATGTTAGTCCGCTGATAATCCATTTTTGCGCGAACAAGTAGACGATGAGCATCGGGGTTAATGCGAGCAGATATGAAGCAAACGCTAAGTTGAAATCTGTGCTGAACTGCCCTTGGAACACATATTGTACAAGCGGAAGTGTGTAGGAATCCTGATCGCCGAGTAGAACCAGCGGTAACATAAAGTCATTCCAAGTGGACAGACAAGACAGGATACCGATCGTTGCACTGACAGGAGCAAGGAGTGGGAAAATAATCTTCCAGAATGTTCCGAATGTCGATGCACCGTCTACTGTTGCCGCTTCTTCCAGTTCGTACGGAATGGAACGGATATAACCGGTGTATACAAATACGTTAAAGGCCAGACCATAAACAACGTATAGAATAATAATCCCTACAATGTTGTTCATGTGCAGGTCCGTAGTCACTTTGACCACAGGCAGCATAATAATCTGGAAAGGGATAAACATAGCGCTAATAAAATAGAAGTAAAGTACTTTGAAAAATCTTCGTTTCATATTACGTGCAATAGCATAGGCTACCATGGAGTTGGTAAGCAATATGAACACAACTGTTGTAATGGTAATTACGGTACTATTTCCTAATGCATTGAAGAAATTCGTTGCCTTAATGGCATTGGAGAAGTTCTCAAAATGCAGGCCGGTTGGCAGCGAGAATATAGATTGAGCCATTTCCTCGGGATTCTTGAGTGCGATGGCAATGGTCATGTAAAGCGGAAACAGGATCAGTAGTGAGCCTAGGGCGATAAGAATCGTTACTGGCCAATTGGTTGATTTTTTGATCATAAGTCCATCTCCCGTTTCTGCAGAAATTTAAGCTGAAGGGCGGAGATAACGACAATCACGATAAAATAAATTACGGCGTTCGCCGATTGATAGGCAAATTCTCCGCCTTGGAAGCCGCCTGTGTAGATTAAGTGGGCAATAGATTGTGTTGAACGACCTGGACCCCCGCCTGTCAAAGCGACGATTTGGTCAAATACCATCAGACCGCCCTTCATCGCGAGCACCATATTGATGGTGAAGAAGGAAGCAAGCATTGGGAACGTAATGCTCCAGAATTCTCTCCAGCGGCTAGCACCATCCAGATTGGAAGCTTCGTAAAGATCGTGAGGAATGGTTTGAAGACCCGCCAAATATAGAATTGTGTTATAAGCAATCCCTTGCCAAACGGCTACAATGACGATACCGATCCAAGCCCAATCCGAGTTACCGAGAATGTTCTGTGATAAGAATTCGCTGCCGAGTTTCGCACCCCAAATAGGGAATACATTAGCGAATAAGTAGTTAAAAATAAAGCCGACAATCAATACGCTGAGGATATTCGGCAAGAAATATACGCCACGGAAAAAGTTTTTGGCTTTAATTTTGGCGTTAAGTCCAAGCGCAATCAACAAGCTGATGATATTGATGAGAATTGTGGTTAAAATGGCATATTTAAAAGTGAACACATATGAATTCAACACATTTTCGTCTTGAAAAATGTTAATGAAGTTCTTAAACCCTACGTAATCAAAGCTATCACTAAAGCCGTCCCAGTTTGTGAACGAATAATATATACCCTGAATTGCAGGAAAGGTATGGAAGGCAAAGAAAAGAAGTAATGCCGGTATAGTCATCAGATAAAAGGCGACTCGGCGTTTGGCCATCATGTAATCCTCCTCATTGTAAAAGCGAAAGAGAAGTGGGGAAGCCCCGTTCTCTTTCGCGGTTCATGTTTGTCTGATCTAGTTATTTCCGGTTAGCTACTTTATCCCATTCCTTATCAAGCTGATCTAGGTAAGCTTTAATATCTTTCTTTTGTAAGAAGGATTGGTTGATGGTATCCACTTTCATTGCACTTGGGATGTAGTGGTCAGCAAAGTCAGCCAAGTTACCTGCGGTAAACGCTTCTTTGAAGCCGTCCATCGTTGGATCATCTTGTGTTACACCTTGTACAGCTGGGAATGCTTTTTGCTCATTGATGTATAGGCTAACATTCTCAGGTTGAAGCAGGAAGTCTACGAATTTCTTTGCTTCTTCTTTATGTTTAGTGTTCTTGGAAATCGTCAGCAACGTATCTACGCCAGAAATGACCTTGTTAGCGGCAGCATCATTTGTTGCTGGGAATGGGAATACGCCAAGTTCAATGGATGGATTGGCTTTCACGATTTCCGGGATCGCCCATACCCCTTGCAGGTACATTGCGGATTCACCTTTAGCGAATGCTGTGTTTCCGTCATTGTAACCTTTACCAAAAATATCTTTTTGTCCGAATTCGGTCAGCTTCAGCAGCTTTTCAGCAACCTCGGTATAGCTGTCTGCGAAGGTTACAGTACCAGCCGTACGCTCCTTGAAGAAATCATTTCCTTTAATGATCGTCGCAAGGGAGTTGAACGGTGTAAGTGTTGTCCATGAATCCTTCAGTGTCAGGTAGAAAGCATTCTGACCGTTATCTTTGAATTTTTGAGCGACAGCCATGAACTCATCCCAAGTAGTTGGAACAGTCACACCCGCTTCAGCGAACATCGCTTTATTGTAAATGACACCACTTGCGTTTGAAGAGAATGGAAGACCATTCAGTTCCTCCGAACCCGTCAGGTCTTTTAGCATTTGGAGATATGCTGGCTGGATATTCTCAGCGAGTGGATCACCTGTGAAATCTTCAAAAAGACCGCTGCCAGATAACGTCTTGTAGGTGTCAGTTGCTCCGATCCCTACCACGTCAGGGATATCTTTCTTAGCTGCACGAGTTTTCAATACCGTTTCAGCATCTGGCGGGTTAACCTGTGTAACGACAATGTTTGGATTGGCTTCATTGAATTTCGCAACCAGTTTGTCGAAAGTGGCTTTGGCTTCGGTTTTATTTTGGAAAAACTCGATTTTCACCTTTTCACCGGAGGAGGCATTTCCACCACTATTTGTACTGTTGCCAGTCGCATTGTTGCTATTATTCGTGCCGCATGCACTAAGCACGGACATGGCCACTAAGCTAACCACTACGGGTTTGATTGTTTTTTTCATGATAAATCCTCCTAATAATTTGTTGGTATTATGAACATGTAAGAGATTAAACATGTACGTAAATGAAAACTAATTGATATTCTGCTACTTTAAGGCTGCGGATATGCATGAACCGATAAAGAGTAAACGTTTACGTAAAAGGGGTAAAAAGACTCAGGTAAGTGACCTTACCGTTTGTCTTTCCACGATGGAGTGATCGACAATTTTGCTTTCTACAGTCTCACCTGTTTCAATCATATGAATAAGTTTCTCTACGGCGATCTTACCAATATCGTACAGCGGTTGACGAACTGTAGTTAACGGAGGAATGATCATTTTCGCCATTCCAAGATCGTCATAACCCATAATGGATATATCCTCGGGAACACTTAAACCATATTTGATGACAGTGGAGAGGGCACCTATCGCCATTTCATCACTAGCGGCAAAGACGGCGGTGACATCAGGGGCTTGCTCCAAGAGCGTTTCCATTGCAATGCTCCCGCTTTCATACAGAAAGTCTCCAAAGGTGAGATACCGATTGTCGAAAGGAATTCCATTCGCTTCAAGCGCTTTACGATATCCCTCGGCTCTGGGTGCACCAGCGATAGCATCGCTTGGATTTCCGCTGATCATGGCGATTTTGCTATGACCTTTGGATATTAAGTAGAGAGTAGCATCATAAGCAGCTTGAAAATCGTCTACTTTCACGTATGGCACACTGGCAAACTCCGTTTGGGAAGAAACCAACACTACTGGGATCTTCATCGTTTCTAGCACATCATAATACTCTTTCTTCAAGACCTCACTAGCGTAAATAATGCCATCGACTTGCTTCTCCCTTAGGAGTTGTAAGTACTTTAACGTTCGTTTACCATCCTGGTCGGTATTACAGACCATTACACTGTAATTGCGGTCATTGGCCAATTCCTCAATGCCTTTAAGCAGATCGGAGGAGAAAGCTCCAGATACACTCGGAAACATTACACCTATGGTCTGCGTACGCTTATTGATAAGGCCACGAGCAATTGCGTTAGGTTGATAGCCAAGTTCTTTGATAGCCTCATTTACCTTTTGTTTCGTCTTGTCGGAGTACCCACTTAAGTTGTTTAGCACGCGAGAGACTGTCGCAATGGAAACGTTCGCTTTTTGTGCAACATCTTTAATTGTTGGGTTCATTTCATACGTGCTCCTTAAATTACGGTTAGCCTTAGATTAAACGTTTACGCTTTGAAAAATGAAAGAAGGTAAAGTGAATTACGTAAACGCTTACCCTGAATATAAATCCTGGCAGGTATACTTGTCAACTCCACTTAAAAAAATAGTGGACCCTAAGAACTATGAAAGAGAATTGATTTTTAATAGAATGAAACCGATTTAATTACCAGTAATTTCTTTTAAAACGAAGATAGAGAACTGAAATGCAGTAAAAGCATGATATTAAGGACCGTGTACATCTAGAATTGACAAAAGAATATTAGAGGGCTACCATTTAGAGAGTAAACGCTTACGTAAAAATCGAATTTGCATGTTCAACTTGTGTTTAAATGTTCGATCGGATAAGGAGCTGCACACATGAATATTTATCTCGAAATTCCGGATGTGGATAAGCACTTTCCCTTTAGAAGTTTACTTTGTGGAGGGGATACACTGTGCTATCCGCATTGGCATAAAGAAATTGAAATTATCTATGTAACTAAAGGAAGTCTAAATCTGGGAATTAACGATACCCCTATTCACATGGAGCAGGGTGAGGTTCAGTTCATCAATGGTGGGGATGTGCATTATTTTCTTGCCTCACCTGAGAGCGAACGGGTTGTGATCCAATTTGATCTTAATTTGTTTCAGGAAGTCGCAGCTTTGAGCGGAAATGACTATTCGCTTCGTGAGGTTTTTACGCTTATGGAGCATTCTAGTTCAAAATGGCCTGAGGGAACCGCCGAGAAGATCAAAGAGCTCATTGAGAGTATATACGAGGAAGACGTACAGCGGAGAGAGGGGTACGCCTACTTAATCAAAGCTAGATTGTTTGAACTACTGACCGTTATTTTGCGGGAGGTTCCGAAGAGTACAATCAATAAACAGCCTAAGTTCTCGGAAGATACACTGAATCAGTCCAGAGAGACGCTAGAGCGATTAGAGCGGATATTTATTTATGTGGAGCAGCATTATCAGGAGGCCATTACACTGAACGAGGTAGCTAATTATATGGGCTTTAGTCCTTATTATTTTACCAAGCTATTTAAGAAGAATACGGGCATGACCTTTATAGCCTTCTTAAATGAATATCGGCTTAACAAAGCCAAATGGATATTGATCAATGATGATTTACCGATGTCTGCAGTGGCGGAAGCCGCCGGGTTTGGAAGCGTAAAGACCTTCCATCATTTTTTTAAAGAAGCAACGGGGATATCCCCACTTAAATACCATAAGACAATATTCGGGAATAAAAGAGCAAGAATGCAGGAAGAAAGCAGGTCCCGGGCTTTGTATGATAGAGATATCAAAACAGGAACAAGTGGAGGTTAGAATATAAATGACATTAACAGTAGGAATTATCGGCTGCGGAGGCATTGCGAACGGCAAACATATGCCAGCGTTAAAAAAAGTAGAAGGTGCGCGAATGGTTGCTTTTTGCGATATCGTTCCTGAGCGTGCGGAGAAGGCAAAAGCGGAGTTTGGGGATGAGAATTCTGCGGTTTACACAGATTATAAAGAACTGCTTAAAGATGCAAGTATAGATGTGATTCATGTATGTACACCGAATATTTCTCATGCTGAGATTTCCATTGCGGCTATGGAGGCAGGTAAGCATGTAATGTGCGAGAAGCCGATGGCTAAGACTACAGCAGAAGCGCAAGCCATGATCGATGCCTCAGAGCGAACTGGGAAAAAGCTAACTATCGGTTATCAGAACCGGTTCAGACCAGATTCAGCTTATCTGCATACGGTATGCGAGAATAATGGTCTTGGAGAGATTTATTATGCTAAAGCTAAGGCGATCCGTCGTCGCGCTGTTCCAACATGGGGCGTGTTTTTAGATGAGGAAGCACAAGGCGGAGGTCCATTGATTGATATCGGTACGCATGCCCTCGATTTGACCCTTTGGATGATGGATAACTACAAACCTAAATATGTTGTGGGTAACGCTTATCATAAGCTGTCCGGTCGTAAAAACGCTGCGAATGCTTGGGGGCCGTGGGATCCTGAGAAATTTACAGTTGAGGATTCCGCGATTGGATTCATTACGATGGAGAATGGCGCTAGTATTGTTCTCGAAGCAAGCTGGGCGCTGAATACCCTCGATGTTGGTGAAGCCAAGACGGTGCTTTGCGGTACTGAAGGTGGAGCGGATATGGAGAACGGTCTGCGTATTAACGGAGAAGAATACGGCAAGACATTCGAGAAGCATATTAGCCTAGAAGCGGGTGGCGTTGACTTTTATGATGGCGCAGGAGATGATCCTGCGGTGACGGAGGCTACTCAGTGGATCGACAGCATCGTCAATGACACCGAGCCTGTAGTGAAGCCAGAGCAGGCGCTCGTTGTTACCCGCATCTTAGAGGCTATTTATAAATCCTCTGAGACTGGCATGCCTGTATTTTTTGACTAATTTGAATAATCAATAAAGATTAACGACATAGATAACTATGAACTAGGAGTGTGTCCAAAGTGACCAGAGTAACGGTATGGAATGAATTCCGCCATGAACGGCAGGAAGAGAGAATTCTCAAGGTCTATCCGCAAGGGATTCACGGACAATTGGCAAGCTTCCTTCAGGAAGCCGGATTGGACGCTCAGACAGCTACGCTGGATGAACCGGAGCACGGACTGACACAAGAAGTGCTGGATAACACGGATGTACTGATTTGGTGGGGGCATGTCGCCCATCAAGAAGTTAGTGATGAGATCGTAAACCGTGTTCACCAAAGAGTGCTGCAAGGTATGGGGCTAGTGGTGCTTCATTCGGGTCATATGTCCAAAATATTCATGAAGTTGATGGGCACCAGCTGCGATCTAAAGTGGCGTGAAGCAGGGGAGAAAGAGCGTCTTTGGGTTATGGACCCTAGTCACCCGATTGCTGAGGGCATTGGCGAATATATCGATTTGGAGCAAGAGGAAATGTACGGAGCACATTTTGATGTGCCAGCACCAGAGAGTCTTATTTTTGTCGGCTGGTTTGAAGGCGGCAATGTGTTCCCAAGCGGATCGACCTATCGTCGTGGGAACGGGAAGATCTTTTATTTCCAACCCGGTCATGAATCTTACCCAACCTATTACAACAAAGAAATACAAAGAGTCATCATCAATGGTGTGAACTGGTGTGCACCAACGAAGCGTGATTATCCAGTTTACGGACATTCTGAAGCTTTGGAGCCAATCAAAGAAAAGGTGGTATTATAAATGAAATTAGGCGTATTTGATCCTGTATTTGGAAGTCTAACTCTCGATGAGATGCTTGATAAAATCGCTGCTGCTGGTTTGAATGCGGTAGAGATCGGTTCAGGAGGCAATCCCGGAAATGCCCACTGTCCAACAGATGAGCTGCTTGCCAGCGAATTAGCACGTAAGGAATATCTGGAGAAGTTCACGAAACGTGGCATTATGATCAGTGCTTTCAGTTGCCATAATAACCCGATTTCGCCGGATAAAGAAGAAGCTCGTGAAGGCGACGAAATTTTGCGTAAGTCGATCAAGCTAGCTTCACTAATGGGCGTTAAGGTAGTGAACACTTTCTCGGGAACCGCGGGAGACAGCGACGAGGCAAAAGCACCGAACTGGCCAGTTACCCCTTGGCCTACCGTGTACAGCGACATCAAAACCTGGCAGTGGGAGCATAAACTGATCCCTTACTGGAAGGAAATCGGTAAGCTGGCAGAGGAGCATGGTGTTAAGATCGGTATCGAGCTTCATGGTGGATTCCTCTGCCATACTCCTTACACGATTCTGAAGCTTAGAGAAGCAACTTGTGATGCGATCGGCGCGAATCTAGACCCGAGCCATCTGTGGTGGCAAGGCATCGATCCTGTCGGCGCGATCAAGATTCTTGGTAAAGCTGGCGCGATCCATCATTTCCATGCTAAGGATACGTACCTGGATCAGGACAATATTAATATGTATGGTCTGACGGATATGCAGCCTTACGGCGATGTGCAGACCCGCGCATGGACCTTCCGTTCCGTTGGCTGTGGACACAGTATATCTGAATGGTCAGATATCATGAGTGCGCTGCGTACTTATGGCTATGATTATGTGGTCAGCATCGAGCATGAAGACCCACTGATGACAGTAGACGAAGGCTTCCATCGTGCAGTAACCAATTTGCAATCCATTCTTATTCGCGATCAACCACAAGGTATGTGGTGGGCGTAAGGATAGTTTAAGAACGAAAGGTCTTGATTCTCTAGTTTCTGTAGAGGATCAAGGCCTTTTTTTTTTGCGTGTTTATGTGGATATGGATAAGAGTAATTTTCTACGTTCCATAGGAAAGAATAGCAAGGAGAAGGTTCTGAGATGAATGAAGGAGAGACAACAATGCTACTAGAGGTTATTGCTACAACATTAAGTGATGCAGTGCTGGCCGAGCAATACGGTGCTGACCGGATTGAATTGATCACTGGGATCAGTGAAGGAGGATTGACGCCCAGTCTGGGGCTAATAGAAAAAGTACGCGACAGCGTTTCGATCCCGGTTAGAGTAATGGTTAGACCTCACGCCAGGTCTTTCTATTATGATAAGGATGATATAGAAACCATGGCGCGGGATATTCAGCATATTGCATCTATCGGTGGATTAGCTATCGTAATGGGCATGCTGGGCCAGGAGGGGTCCATTGATGAGGAGTCCCTTCAGAGGCTGCTTCATGTTGCAAAAGATCTAGAGGTGACGTTCCATCGTGCCTTTGATGAAGTGAGGGATCAATTTGAGGCGCTAGAAATATTGACGCGTTATCCTCAAATTACTGACATTCTAACATCGGGTGCTCAGACTACAGCGCCTAGAGGTGCGGAACGTATTGCTGCGCTGGAGCAGTTTAGTGTGGGGCGATCTATCTCCATTTTGGCGGGGAGTGGGTTAACGGCGGACGGGATAAGTAATTTTATACAACGAACAGGTGTGCATCGGGTGCATTTTGGTTCAGCAATTAGAGAAGATGGTGATGCGCTGAAGCCGATAGATCCTCTTCGTTTGCAGGCAGTTCGAAACCTTCTGGATCAAAAAAAAGGTGACTAGCCATACCGATCATTATTGATTCCATCCCTCGATAGACTTGACAGCAGATTTCGGTTTAATTTGCGTTAATTGGATGGTATTAAGAAATCGGAATATTAAAATTGTGAATGCTGATCTAGCCAATTATGACAGTCGGAGGATGATCAACAGTGAGTAAAGTACAGTTTTCGGTTCAGGTAAGGCTGGTAACTGATCTAGAGAAATCTAAGGAATTTTACGCTACAGTGCTAGGCTGTGAAGTGACGGATTGGTGGGCGGTACGTGATGAATTTGCACTGGGATTCAAGCTAATACAGGCAACCTGTACTGAAAATGTACAACCCAATGCAGCAGGACAGGGTCAGATCATTCCGTGGGACACCTATGCTTATGTGGAGACTCATCCTGAGCTTGACGAGCTATATGAAGAGCTAAAGGGTAAAGGAGCAGAATTTGTTCAAGAGCCTGATCTTCAGGAAGCAGACTGGGGAAGCTGGAAGGATTTTGCGATTAAAGATCCGGATGGATATGTGATTGCATTTGGTTCAGGTAAGAAACATTAGTTGTCTAAACATGAAATACTGAGCATATAAAATACAGGGCCGATCTTTGGTTATCCAAAGGTCGGCTTTTTTAATGTGC
This sequence comes from Paenibacillus sp. RS8, assembly GCF_041956825.1. Lineage (NCBI taxonomy): Bacteria > Bacillati > Bacillota > Bacilli > Caryophanales > Paenibacillaceae > Paenibacillus > Paenibacillus sp. RS8. The sequence continues at coordinate 2,864,808 of NZ_CP168131.1, forward strand.
GTTCACGTGGTTACAGTATTGCAATCTCTGCGTCAAATGCAGGGGGACGAGTTGAAAAGAATAGGTACAGGCTGGTATGCAACTAATTTGAAATGATTTCGTCTTTATATATGGAGGTGGAGAAAATTGGGATTTTTTGTTTCGAGTAGCTGGTTTCAATCTTCATTACAGCGGAACATAAAGCTGATGCTTGTGTTTGGGCTTCTGTTCGCTGCATGTTTTACAGGTGTGGGAAAGGCGGAAGCTGCTGCTGGATCCGATCTGATTATCGTGAACAAAAAAACAAACAAACTCGCGTATTTCAGTGAGGGTAAGCTGGTAAAGATCTTTCCAGTCGCGACAGGGAAGTCGAAGGAACTGACACCCGAAGGCAGTTTCAAAATGGTAGTTAAAGTAAAGAACAGACCCTATTACAAAGAGAAAATACCCGGGGGTGATCCGGCCAATCCACTTGGCGACCGCTGGCTAGGACTAGAAGTGAACGGAACGTATGGTACCACGTATGCGATTCACGGCAACAATAATGAGTCCTCCATAGGAAAGTATGTTAGCGCCGGATGTATTCGAATGCATAATGATGACATCCACTGGCTTTACCCAAAAATAGCTAAGAATACAAGGGTTATCATCACAACAAGCACACTGGCGATGGAGAACATTGCGACTAAAAATGGATATTCCGTAGGAAGTAAGACGTTTGCTGGAGCTTTTGAGATGGATGGAGTCACGACAAAGCTGAAAGATCCTTTTTTAATGGATAACTCGCGTGTATTTGTTCCGCTGAGAGAATCTGTAGCCCTGTTAGGTGGAAGTTTACAGAGTGAAGCTGGAACGGGTGCATTGCTAATTACGATAGGCAATCGTACGGTGTCACATAAGCCGTTATCCGGTCAGGCTGTTGTGAATGGAAAAACACTTACGATGCCAGCATCCCGCAATGAAAATGGTCGATTGATGATTCCACTGAGCACCTTGCCTGAATTATTTGGTATTCAGGTGCAGTGGAGCTCGGAGTCTCAGTCGGTAAAGATTAATTTATAACTGTTCTTGAACTTTTATTTCTAAGTTGTGTTGTTATATACTGTACTCATTAAACAAATTCGGACAATGACGGAGGGCCACCGACTGATGAATAACTAACACGTTTCCTAGAAGTAGACCACTTAAGCTTGTGAAGTGCATATGCACAAGTCACGGAGCACCCATGCAGGGTGATAACGGTCAGGGATACGTGTGTCGGTCGGGAACCTTACGTTGCTTTTATATGAATAGAACGATCTATGGTTTGGTTTACCTGCATGTGCAGGTGATCACGGCCGTGGTCTATTCATGTTATGGCATATTCCCCCCAACATACGCTATTAGACCGCAGACCGCTGGCTGCGGTTTTTTATTTTGTAATACAATCGGAGGAATGGAATATGACCCTAATAAAAGCGAAGAACTTACGTAAAGAATGGAACGGGAACCTGTTATTTGAGAAGGTGTCCTTTGAGATTGCAGAAGGAGAGCGTGTGCTCTTGTTCGGTCGTAATGGAATCGGCAAAACCACACTGCTTAAGGGATTGATCGGTCGCCTCACTTTTGAGGAGGGAAGTATCTATCATGGCTTGCCACGCGAGGAATGGGGAGTGCTGGATCAGCAGCTAGAGATATCAGAAGAAGTAACCGCATTGGATTATGTTCTCTCCGGGTCGGCTGAGCTCCCCCAATTGAAGCGCCGGCTTGAATCCCTCAGTCAGAGGTTACAGGAGCAGAACGACGAGAGCGAAGCGGGATTGGCAGAATACGCCGAAGTATACGATCAATACTTGCAGCTTGATGGGTATGACTGGGAGGTTAAAGCGGAAAAATGTCTGAAGCAGCTCAAGCTTGATCGTTCGGTTTGGGATTTGCCATACCCATCGCTAAGCGGAGGGCAAAAGACACGTGTCCAACTAGCAGCATTACTAGTCCAGCAGCCGAAGCTGTTGATTCTGGATGAGCCGACGAATCACTTAGATGGAGAAACGATGGAATGGTTGGAACATTGGGTGTACACTTACCCCGGAACCGTGCTTTATGTTTCGCATGATCGTACGTTCATCGATCGAACGGCGACGGCCTTGTTGGAGCTTAGTCCAGAGGGATGTCGTCGGTATTCGGGTGGATATACGCAGTATCGGGAGCAGAAGGCGGTAGAGGCGCGAACGCTAGAGGGACAATATAAGAAGCAAGAACAGGAAAAGGAGAAGCTGCTTGAGAGTATCCGGAGATATGCCGAATGGTTCCAGCAGGCACACCGTGCTGCCGGCCAGCATGATTTCCTGCGTGCGAAATCTAAGAAAAATGTGTCTCGTCTTCATGCGAAAGAAGCGGCACTCGAACGCTTAAATAAGAACCGTGTGGAATTGCCGCGGGAGACAAGCAAGCTGAAGATGAAGCTGGAAAGTGAAGCGTTTATGGCTGACACTTTGCTGTCACTCCGTGAGATCGATTTTGCATATAAAGGTAGTGCGCCTGTATTAACAGATTGTAGTTTGTCATTGCATCGAGGAGACCGTCTCGCTATTCTGGGTCCTAATGGGGTTGGTAAGTCTTCTTTGTTGAAGCTGATTGCTGGGATTCATAAACCTACCAAAGGCGAAGTGCAACTGCATCCGCGTACGAAGATTGGCTACTTTGCGCAAGAGCTGGACAATTTAGCGGTGTCATCCACCATCCTGGATAGTTTGCTTGAACTACCCGGTATGACACAGACGGAGGCAAGAACTATTCTGGGTTGTTTTTTATTTTCACGGGAGGATGTCTTTAAACGAATCGGTGATTTAAGTCTGGGAGAGAAATGTCGTGTAGCCTTCCTTAAATTGTACTTTGGAAAAGCTAATCTATTGGTTCTGGATGAACCCACTAATTATCTGGACATTGACACTAGAGAGCGTGTAGAAGAAGCGCTAAGGGGATATCCGGGGGGACTTGTGATGGTCTCGCATGACCGATATCTTCACGCTAAAGTAGCTAATCGTTTGGTAATCCTAGCACCGACTCAGGCACCGAAGTTTTTTCAAGGCTCCTATGAGGAATACATCTCCAAAGATAGAAGCCGTGTGCTTACCCGTAAAGAACAAGCTCAGGAGGATGATCTTGCTCTTCTGGAGCTGCGTCTGAATCAATTGATTCAGAGCGGAAGTAGGGATACGGAGGCGGAGAATGAGGCGTTAATGGTGGAAATTGTTAATCTGAGGACGCAGATCCAGGAAATAGGGATTAAGGGAGAAGTTACATCATCATAGGGAAGAAGCGACAGAACCTAGCTCAGGATAGAATGTATCTTGGGCTGGTTTGTTTTTCGAATATTTCGATAGGAGTCATTGCAGGCAGGGTGTATAATTGGATGAATATGGATTTTTTGTTGCGACGAGGAGATCTAGAAAGGACGGTTATGTAATGATAAAACTGGGTTCTTTTATTGTGGAATTGTTTCGATTGTGCGTATTGCTTGTGTTGACCTTATTTATTTTAGGCGGAGTAGAAAGATTGGTTTATCAATCTATTTTTGGTCAGCCCTTGTATAACTGGAGTATGGGGCTTGGAAATCTATTGATATTTTTTATGCTGTATCGGAATCATTTTCAGTTTAAAGGATGGTATAAATCAGAAAAAAATGTAAAACTACCGATCCTCACCACGAGAATCATTACTGTTATTTCCCTAGGGCTTATCATCCTGCCGATTGGGCTCAGCCTGAGCCTATGAGGATTAGAAATTTGAATGGAATCGGGGATATGAGCAGGATGCGATACGTAGAATAATTGAATGAATAAAGTAAAGCATAGAGAGTGGGGCCCTGATATGGATAACAATGCAGTTGAGCGTTTGGAACAGGAGGATTTCATAGGCTTTTGGAAAAGAGTTCTCGCTACTATTCTTGATCTCCTTATCATTCTGATACCTGCGGTTATTGTATACTGGATATTCAATTCATTAGCTGTATCCTTGCATTCGGAAATTCCCATCATCCTTGAATATATTTTCTTCGTCGTGTTTGATATTTTTATGATTGTTAGATTTGGCGGATCGCCTGGAAAGCTGGTTTTAAAGATAAAAATTGTCAATCAGCAAGGGAATATTCCCACGTTGAAGGAAGCTTTAATTCGAAATATTTTCCGAATCATTAGTACGATTTTTTCAATGATTGTTGGCGTAAGCCTCTACGATCTTACTGTGATTTCCACCACGCTTAATTTATGGGCACCTTTGGCTACTGACCTTAGTAAAATACTTGGCCCCATCATGCTTGTAGATTATCTATTCGTTGCATTTACTCCCCGTAAACGGGCGCTTCACGATATGATGGCTGGTACTTATGTTGTTGATAAATCTGCAATTTAAAGGATGCTTTCAAAAGCATTCTTTTTTAAATATTAAGTGTTTTACCGTTAAATAATTTACTATTAAATATTTTAGTGTTAAAATACATGTAGAAGTAGCCAATGATTATGAATATCTAAGGAGGATGTCTTGGAAAACCCAGATATTTTTAGACTTATACATGCCGTTGAATTATTCACGAATGAAATTATTGTTCGATGGATGAATGCTTTTGACCACAATATTGGGATATCACCCGTTCTCGTCTTGGGAGAATTGAATAAAAAGGGTCCCCAGAAGCAAACTACTTTGGCTAAGAAGCTAGGTTATACGCCGGGAGCGATGACGAACATTGCCAATCGCTTAATTAAGCAGGAAATGGCCGAGCGCAAATATAACGAGGATGATCGCCGAAATGTACTGCTCTCTATCACGGACAAAGGTAAAGATGTACTGAAGGAAGCACAGCTAAAAGGGCAGGAGCTCCGAGTTGAAATGTTTCAGAAGCTCGATGAGGAAGAACTGCATCAATTCTTGAAAATCTATGAGAAGTTGTTAACGAGCTTTGATAGCTCTGAAACATAAATGAAGTCATCTAAGAATCTTAATCACATTATAAAGGGGTATGAATATGGGAAGAGTTCAAGGTAAGGTTGCACTAGTAACTGGAGGCGCTTCGGGTATTGGCTTATCAGCCGCTACTTTATTGGCTAGAGAAGGAGCTAAAGTTGTCATCGCCGATTTTAATGTAGAGGCTGCTAAAGAAGCAGCGGCTAAGATTAAAAGTGAGGGTGGAGTGGCGGAAGGTCTTTTCTTGGATGCATCCCAAGCGGATTCGATTAAGGAAGCCGTTGATTTCACAGTTGCTCAGTATGGCACAATTACAGTTTTATTCAACAACGTAGGTCTAACTAATCTGCAAAAAGACCTAGATGTCGTCAACATAGATTTGGAAGAATGGGATCGCCTGATGAACGTGAACACCAAAAGTGTTCTGTTAGGCAGCCGGTTTGCCATTCCACATATGATTAAAGCGGGCGGGGGCTCCATCATTAACACAGCTTCCATGTCAGCATTTGCAGGAGATTCATTGCGTACCGCTTATGGCTCCTCCAAGGCAGCTGTGGTAAACCTTACTCGTTACATCGCCACACAATATGGCAAGGATAAGATTCGTTGTAACGGAGTGGCTCCAGGCCTGATCCTAACACCTGCGGCTGCAAGAAATATGCCGCCAGCCGTTCTGGATATTTTCCAGAAGTTCAACGCTCTGCCTTATCACGGCGAAGCAGATGATATCGGGAACACTGTTTTGTTCCTGGCATCGGATGAATCTAAATTCATCACAGGCCAAACCATTGAAGTTGAGGGTGGGCACTATATGTCCAACCCAAGTATCACAGACTTCCAGAATTACATGATGGAAGCTAAATCTAAATAAAATCATGCGTAAATAAAAAATCCGGTCCATGCTCGTATTTATCGAGAGGGACCGGATTTTTGTATGCATAAATGAGTTAGCTTACCTCTAGTACGGCTTTCATAAAGGTCTTTAGGGCGGAGGACTTTGCTCCTTCAATCCATTTCTTCAAAACATCCGTCTGACCATTCATGTACCATCCGAGTTTTTCCTTCAACTCTTGTTCAAAGTTACTAGGCTGTTTTGTTCGTTCGGTCATTAGCTGTTTAACCATTTGTGGCCAACGATACCCATTAAGACCAAAGCTGTGTTCTGGGTAACGTTCAGCAAGTGTTAAGACAGAAGAGAGTGACTCGCCTGCGTATAATTCTGCTGCCAAATAGCTGCCAATAAAACGATGGCTGTTATCATGCTCTAAGGCGATAGCAAATTGTTCCCGAGCTTCTTTAAGCTTGCCTTGATGCAAGAGTGCTGTCGCGTTAATAGAGCGTACATAACTGTTTAATTCGATGGAGTTTAACTCGTTGGAGAGGGAATGAAATTCGTTATATGATTTCCAGTCCTTATGATCAAAATAATACTGCGTCAATGTGAAGGCATAATTAGAATAAGGATGTAACTGTATGAGCTTTTGGAGTGAAGGAATCGCCCGATCTTCTAATGAGTCATCCTTGGTGATGGATGATTTGGCGAGCAACAGCTTTACAAGCATATGCAGGGCATGAGCATCCTGTGGATCATCCAAGACATTTTGTTGGTACATTTCAAGGGCTTGCTCTGGGTTCTTATTCAGCAATAGTCTATCAGCCGTGGTCAGTTCTCGTTCCTTGAGATAGAAGAAAGGAAGATTTCCGACGGTGTCTTCGTTTAACCTGTAGCCATTACTGCGGGTAATCAGGCGTCCATCCCCATCAAATGCCTCGATATTCCAAGAAAAGCGTGCTTCCGGATTCATGAACACGAGAAAAGAAAGAGGATCAATCGATTCAAAGCCCTCTCCGCCGCTGCCGTAGGAGAAACCACTGTTGTAATAGAGTTCATCTACTGGAATGGAGACTTGATTATCTGTAATATAGTCCCGAATCTGCGAACTGAAGGAGCTTCCCACCGTCGATACCCCTCCGCTTAAGCGATAGTAAGCCGCACCTTTAACAGCCTTCCAGCGAAAATCTACAGACTGACCTATTATCGTCTCTTGATTAATAGGAGACTGAAGCTCTAGCAGAGGTTGTAGAACAATGCTCTCATTCAACCTATCATCCGGTTTAACTTCAATCCAATCGTCATACTGTACAGGCCAAGTCCAGCCGTCGATCTGATCATAGCTAAGTCCAAGCTGGAATTGATAGAAGCCCGGAATCACACCGTGGAATTCGAAACGCCCTTTATCGTCGGTAACGACTCGGTACGGTTCAGCCTCAGTAATGCTATGATGAACCTCGCTTTCAGCACGGAGAAAAATACCTGCACGTGAGACCGGCGAACCATCGCTACGAGTCAGTGTTCCGGATACGACAGCTGTAGAGGTACTTCCCATATCTACAGCTGACTGAATAGCGGATTTTAGCGCTTCAAGCTGCATTTCGGTTTCTGAAGTACCTATCTCTGGCGCTGAACTTGATGATGGACCTGCTGTATGAATATCCTGCCAGAATTTTTTGTAGCTTGTTAAGCCATTGTCTACTTCGGCAAGAGCTTCCAGCGCTTCTCCTTTCGTGAAGAGCACGCGTCCAGTAAGCCATGCTTTTTGTGCATTTAAATCTTCCTGATTCTCGGATGGAAATGTGGTTTGTTCAAGAATAGCTTCAGCGGTTATTATATCCCCACGATTCAGGGCACGTTCTGCACGAAGGAGAGCTAGCTTTTTTGCCACGCTAGAATTGCTGTCTAACTGTTTTGCAGCGGTGTATAGCGCTTGATCTCCGTCGTCTCTACGACCAAGAGCATCATATTCATAGACAAGCAGCTTAGCCGCAAATATCCGTGTATTATTCGCTGGTCCATCTAGGATATATTCCTCTAACAAAGCGATTTTATCCTCCGGCAGCAAATTGGAAATACTCGGTTCATCCTGATTCCACTGACTCATAGAGGGACCAATATTTACGTCATATCTAAAGGGATCGTAGCCGTGCTCCTTATCGATGATATTGGTTTGAATAAGCTCCATACGTTTACTGCCAGTTGTAGACTCTAGCTTTTGCAGAAGTTCTGTACGGGCCAGGTTAGATTGGATAGCTGGGCTTTCCTCCATTTGCGCCTTTGAGGAGGGCAGAAAGTTAAATAGAAGAATGAGCAGGGAGGCCGGGAGTAGCACGAATGACACCAGATGTTTGACCTTGATTTTAATTCGCATGTTTCTTCACCGCCTGCTCATAGATATCTTTCCAGTACGTATTGCCTCCGGCCTCAATGAGTTCCCGGTTTTTTTGCTGCTGGACGCCTTGTTGTGGATGGTGTTTAACCTCTGGTTGATGCAGGGTCAGTGTAACGACTAGAATAATGGCGCCGATCGCGCCTATAGGTTTGACAGGGATCTCAATTTCCTTATTCCAGAATGCTAAGAGGCGGGCTCCAAAGGTTGGAGGGTGGGTCATTTTGAGGACGCGTTCGTGTCCTTCAAAGTGTATGGATTGTAGTTCTTCGTCTAGTAATTGCTTGATAGCTTCGCGTTCCGTATTCTCCGTATTCTCCGTGTTCATTAGAAATGTCCCTCCTTCTCCAAAATCTTTTTTAAGAGCGTCCGTCCTCTAGCGAGCCGGGATTTAATCGTATTCTCAGGGGTATTTAATTGCTCGGAAATTTCTCGGATGCTCATCTCATGAAAGTAATATAATGTCAGACATTCTCGGTATACATAATCGAGAGTCCTCATGGACTCAGCGAGTCTGATATTGTGCCATTCCACCATAAAAAGCTCTTCCGCTCCAGCAGTGAAGCCTGCATCATCGCTTCCTTGAAGCTCTGACCCGCCCGAAGGGAAAATATTACGCCAGCTCCAAGTCCGTTGCTTCATACGGCAGCGGTTAACTACGATGCGAATGAGCCAAGCCTTTAACCGTTCCGGGTCCTGCAGCTGACTCATTTTGGCATAGGCTTGAATAAAAGTATCTTGCACCGCCTCTTCGGCACTGTGTCGATCTTTGAGCAGCAAGCAAGCGGTTCGTAGCAGCATATCGCCGTAATCGTCCATTAACAGGCGGAGAGCTGACTCATCCTTTGCTTTGATTCTCTCTATAATATTCAGATGAAGCTCCCCTCCCTTTACTAATAAGATGCGGCTTGGAGGATTAAGGTTGCGTTTGTGTGGAATATTTTTACTTAGGGGGAGTATTTCCTGAGATGATGATCCGAGACGACGTTCCCGAGACGACGTCCTATGAGCTTCCCGAGATGTTCCCTCATTGCAGTTTGTGCAATAGAATCTATCCTGAAGTGAGCGGAAATCAATTCTGTTGTACTTTGTACATTCAAAATAGTTAAGAAACGCCTAGTTAGGGGGTTTTTATGAATTCTATTGCACGAAGTGCAATGCATTGCTTTTTTCGAAGCAAACATCCCCAATCTATTGCACGTTCTGCAATGAAATGCCCTGATAGTGCGCATTAATCCGTAATTTATTGATGTTCCGCAGATTTGGGTAAATGATAGATATGTCCGGTTCCATTTTTACAATCGGCTTTAAGCGAATTTACTAAGGAGATGTCATCATGTCAGCACAGATTAAATTTTTAGCAGCCACTATTTTGCTCACAGGGATGATTGGACTAGCCGGATGCAGCTCGAACAATGAACAAGCAAATTCAGCTACCCCAACCACAGCACCTACTGAAACTGCCGTAACAGCAACCTCTGAACCGGAAGTCAGCCCATCAACCACACCTACGGAAACAGCATCAGCAGCGACCACTTCCCCTACGGAGACTAATAAAAATGCAGCCAACGCTAATCCGCAAGATAGCGCTAAACAGCTTAAAGAACTGCTTGTACTTGCCAAAAAAGGAAAGGTGCCCGGTGTTGAATATGCTGCACATACTGGTCTTATTGATGAGGTAGAAGCGGACTGGGGTAAGCCTGATCAACAAGAGTCAGCTGGAAAAGGTATTTATGCTACTTACACTGACAAACATGTCGTATTTGGATTTAACAAAGGTAGCCTGATCTTCGATGTTCGTTCCACTTGGCAAACCGGATGACACCAAAACAAATGGTGACGATAAGATTTACACCTATCAAGCCAATGACCAATACCAGCTGAAATTTATTATTCCAAGCTCAACCGGCACAGTAGATCATATTTCTGTGTTTAGTGAACAGGATTCCTTTAACAATATGGCTGGGTAAAACCAGCAATGGGTGCATAGAGCAATCATACAGAGAAATCTGTAGGTTGCTCTTTTTGTATGTTTTCTCTTTGTTCTGGAGTACGCCTTGGACGGACTGATATAATGTAATCAATGAGCGGATTCGGGGGAAAGTGAGGTTCTATCATGCAGCTGGAATTAAACGAAAGCGAATATAAAGTGACCACAGATGGGATAACGATAGAATTATTTCCAAAGGAATTTACGCTTTTTCAGTTCTTGTACAAAAATAGAGGACGTACGTTCAGCCGAGAACAGTTGCTGGATAACGTATGGCCGCTGGAATATCCGGTGGAGCGTACAGTAGACGATCATATTTATCGTCTTCGTAAAAAACTTGGCAAGCTACAAGGCCTAGATATTAAGACTGTTCGGGGATTCGGCTATAGCCTGACTATGCAGGATTCCTCTGCCGCCATGGCTAATCCGACTACATATGACCTGGAAATGCAAAAGACGATGCGGGAAGTATTCGTAAAATATCATCAATACGGCCAAGGCCGATCCATGTTAACCTTAGCGCGACAACAGGATGTTTTGGGTTATGAAATGGATCCGTTCTATTCGATCTATATTCATTTTGTACAGGGAGATTTGGAATGGCTTCTGAACACGGAGGAAGTTGAGATAGAAGAGCGATTCTATTCGCTGTTAATATGTTATATGTTTTTGGGTGATCCAAAGCAGAAACTGGAGTTCTGCGAGCTAGTCCTTGAGAAAAAGATTCTTTTGCCGCCCCAGCATGTTGAAATGGAGATCCTTAATATTCTGGATTTATACACGCTGGCCGGGCAGCCGGAAAAAGCATTAGAACGATTAAAGCTGACGCATGAAGTGATTAAAGAGCCAGGGTATGAGAACTTCATTCCTGTAACGGCAATTTCTGAAATGCTCGTACACTTGTGGATGGGAACAGAAGATCAGGAATTAGAACGGATGGCGAAAGACATTGAAGCGCTTTTGCAGGAGAAGCCTTTTTTGCGGGAGATCGGCAGTTATAAAGTTGCAAGAGGCCTGTGTTTTCTACGGCGCAAGTCTTGGCGTGAAGCAGAGCAGTTATTGGATGAGGCGCTTCAGGTGCTTGAAAGGTCAGGATTCGTGCCGATGCAGATATATGCATTATACAGAATTGTTCACTATTGTAACGAGTTTTCTCCACAGTCAGCTTTACATCGGAAATATGCAGATTTATTTGAACGAGAGAAGGAAGAACGGGGATTCCATCGTTTGGAGCAATCCTTGGAAACCGTGCTTATGAATATCGTGACAGCTCTCTGATAATTCTCTGACAATTCTCCAGTACATTAAGGTCATGCTTCATATGTTCTTAATCGTAACTTGGAGGAATGTCCGATGAATGCTTCATCACAAGCAGGAACGAGTCTGCTAAAAAACAAAGTGTATATGCGTGTATACAGCGCATTCGCGACAGCTACTTTTGGGGATTGGTTCGATGCGCTGGCGATTCAGGTACTCGTAGGATACCGTTGGCAAGCTAGTCCGCTAATGCTGGCTTTGATTCCAGTCTCTATAGCTTTACCTGGGATTCTGCTTGGCTCCGTGGCAGGAGTAGCGGCTGACCGACTGAATAAGCTAAAGCTAATGCGGATGTGTGATCTACTTACGGCATTGTTAACAGTACTAGTACTTTTCGCTCCCAGTATGGTGTGGTTGCTCCCATTACTGATGCTGCGAGCTGCTATCTCTACCTTAAACGTACCTGCCCAGCAGTCAATGACTCGCAGTTTGGTTAGAGAGGATCAGCTTCTGCAAGCGACTTCACTGAATGGAATTGTAAATCAAGGCTCCAAAATCGCTGGACCGTTACTTGGAGGTTTCGCATTGTCAGTGCTAACACCACAATGGTGTATATTGATCAATGCTTGTCTCAGAGGTTGCTCGTACCTGCTTCTACTGACCGTTAAGAATAATGAGGTAGGACAAGTCGGCTCAGATCAGGGCGATAAAGAGGAACAGGTTCCCCTTCGTACGATGTGGAAGGAAGGCTGGGGCTTTATGCTGCGCAGCAGATTGCTGCTAAACAGTATGCTGTTTGGTTTAATCGGTGCGTTAGCTATTCAAATGATCGACTTCCAGTTTACAAGTCTATTCAGAATTATTGCACCTGCTGAGGAATCTATGCTGGGCTGGCTTGTCGCGGCAACTGGCGTGGGTGCTATATTCATGATCATGGTCATGAACAAAATGAATCGGGGAACAGGCTACGGCTGGAAGCTAGGAACGGGTTATGCACTCATTGGTGTATCGGTCGGAGGGCTTGGTCTGCTTCAGCCAGGCGTCACAAGCCTTCCTGTATTGCTGTTAGGATTCGTACTGGGTCTCGGAAACGGAATGTTTATGATTACCTTCAATTATTGTTTGCAAAAAGAAACTCCCCCGCATATGACAGGGCGTGTGTTCGGTATTCAGAGTACGATTCTTAGCGGTGTGATGATTGGCGCTCCACTCCTTGGTGGTATGCTGGTTCAGGCCGCTGGGCCTAGCCGGATCTTTTTTAACTTTGGTATCGTAATTGCTCTGATTGGTGTGCTGGGCATCGCATTCGGACGCGTGCTGTGGCCTAAGGAGAAGGAGATGACGGATAGCATAGTGGAGCAATCGGCGAAGGTTAAAGTGATGGAAACTTAAGGCTGCTGATTTATTCAGAAAAAAGCTTGCAGAAGTCTGAGTGGAGGTCAGGCTAACTAGCCAGACTAGAAAGCTTGAGTAGCACAGACTACCTAGCGAGCTTACCTAGCATTTAGTTGCAGAATCTGCAATTAAATGCTGTTCCATCTTTCAAAGCGAACTTTAGTTGTATGAACTACACTTATTTGCTCAGCAGAGCTCTTTTTACGATTAATAGTTGTATAGAGTGCAATTAAGAGACTTTTCTAGCTCGCTAGGATTGATTCTTGCCCGTGAGGGCTTTTTTTATTTTATTGTATGGAGGAGTTTAGATAGAACACGAGAAATTATAAAGATAGAAGGAGGGAAACGAATGGCTACTTATATTTATATGGTTAGGCATGGAGAATCACCCAAGCTGCCCGGAGGAACTGAGAGAACACGTGGATTAACAGCGAAGGGGGAGGAGGATGCCCGCAAGATAACGGAGAAGTTACGTCCCGAAGGAATTCAAGTTTTCTATTCAAGTCCATATCTTCGGGCGATACATACGATTTCTGGATTGGCGCAGGAGGTAGGTGCAGAGATTCAGGATGTTGAAGACCTCCGAGAAATCCATTTTTCAGACGGAAATAAGATCATGCCTGACCAGGAGTTATACCCATTACTGACAACAATGTTTGCTGATCCGGATTTTGTTCCGGTTGGTGGGGAATCCATTCATACGTGTCAGAAGCGATCCGTTAGCGTGTTGCAAGGAATACTGAATAAACACCGTGGTCAAAAGGTTGCGATTGGCACTCACGGTGCAGTCATGACACTAATGATGAATTATTTTGACGCCAAATATGATCTGAATTTTCTGCTTCAAACCACTAAGCCGGATATTTATAAAATGGAGTTCGCTGGCGGAACGTTAATGGGTGTGGAGAGGTTATGAACTCCCAAATTGGGATAAAGCTGTGATTATTCAAAAGGATAGCCTGGCATTAGCCGTTAGCTAGGGGCCATCCTTTTGTCTATCTACAAGCTATAAAATTGCCTAGTATTCGCAATCAGTATTTCTTCCGCTTGGCCAGGGGTGTAGCCATGGAGCGCTCCCCAAGCGGCGGCGACGTCTTGAATCATAGATGGATGAGTGATTTTTCCCGCAAAGGGTCCTTCAAACGGCCAAGGGCCATCGGTTTCCGCCATGACAAGCTGAGGAGGGTAGCGGCGGGCAAGCTCCTGAATCTCCGGCTCGTATAGGATATCAGGGGTGAAAGAGATATAGCAGCCGTTGTTGATCATGCGGACAATGGCTTCTTCGGGTCCCTTAAACCAGTGGAAATGGGCACGCTTTATACCATGCTTCTCTAGTAGATCGCAGGCAATCAGCGCATCCTCATAAACAGCGTGCAAGACCACTGGTTTATCTATACGGGCGGCAAGCCCGAGTAACTGATCAAGAAGCTGAATATAAGGCTCCATATCAAAGGCTTCGCCGCGCTCCAGTGCCTCAGCACGCGAATAATAAGGCAGTCCGATTTCACCCACAGCGATGAAATCCCCCCGATCTTGACGCTCAATCCATTCCAGCAGATTGGATAACTCAGTTTCCTGCGGTAATGGTTGCTCCGGATGAAAGCCATAAGCGGGGTGTACCATTCCGGGATAGGTAGCGGCAAGCTTTTGGGTACGGAAGCAAGAGTCTAAATTCATAGAGACAGCAATCAAGGCTTCGATTCCTAAGGTAGGCAACTCACTTAACATTTGTTCTGAAACCTCAGGCTCATATTGCTCTAAATGGATATGGGCATCAATCATAGCTGCTTACCCACTACATAAGAGGCGTACTCCTCATGAGGCTCAAAGCGAATGGATTCAGGTTCCATTCCAGTCTTTCCCGTTTTGTAGTCAAAGGTTAGTGTGCCAATGCTCTCCAGAAATCCAATATAAACATTGGTTTCAGCCTTCAGCCTGCCTTCTTCCACCATGTAGTAAGTAACAGCACCAATACCTGCTTTTTCGCCAAGATTGTCATCCTCTCCACGATCTGGATACCGCATAGTAACCATAGATGGATTTGAACCTTTAACCTGAATTTGTATGAGGGCATCGCCTTTTTCATTGGAAATTTTTGAAGTAACCAATGTGGAGACCGCTTCATCTGCGGAAGGTATATTCATTTCTTTCCACTGGTTTGGCTTAATCACGTGAAGCTCTTGCATAGACATGCCCGTTCCTGTACCGAGCCACAGTATGACAACAACCTCTTCCTGCCCATCCTGATCTATATCGGCATAATGAATCTCAGGAGTGTAACCTAGCAATCTTGGTGCTTCCCAATTAAACGTATGTTTATTACCGTTCACCTCTACAACAAATCCCTCGTAGATATCGCCATTTTTAAGGGCAGTATACAGCTTAACTTGGTCATTTTCTGTAGCAATAGCGAGAGGTTCGCTGGGGGTTCTTACGGTAGTACTAACATCTCCAGATGTAATTGATATTTCAGTTTGCGAGGCATTCAGTTGCACTTCTGCTCCGGAGAGGCTGCTTAATGCGTCAGCAGGAATATATAAATTGCCGTTTCGTAGAATCGCAGGTCCCCCCAGCGTATTTTGATATCCGTCACCTTGCATATATTCATTGCCCGGCTTCAGTACATAACTACTGCTTCCGTCAGAGATGGTTAAGGTTTTCGTAGCACTATCCCATCGTTGTTCAGAAGAATAGTACTCCATGAGTACTTTTGCAGGTACATAGACCTTATCACCTGAGAAAAAAGGTGGGAGAGATGGAAGAACGGTTTCTCCATCAACGATTAGCTTCAGTGGTGCTTCAGTTGTTTGTGTTTGGTTAATTGCTATTGATGTATTCATATCTATAGATGCCGATGTTCCACATCCGGCTAAAAAGAGCGTGCTAGCTCCGATTACGATGATTTTATTCATAATTACCTCCGAGGATTAAGTCCAGTCCTCTTAAGTATAGATTAAATCAGCGCGTAGTAGGTCACTTTCTGTAAACAAAGCAGAGACAAGCTTGTTACGTTTGCTAATGATTTAAAAACTCGGTCCGATCAACTTGTGATTTCGGGTCTACTGTTAGACTTTTGCTATAGCGGATCTCCCCGATAGAACAACCCGGACCGATGATGATATCTTCCCCGCAGACGAGATCGGCTGTTGTTCGGTATAACATGATGCTAGTTCCTTCAATCGTTTCGCAAGTAAGCTTCCGGAAGTAGGGGATTAGCGCATTCATTAGTTTCAAAGAGGGCTTAATAGTAATGGTTCCGCTAGATTTCATGACCTCAATTGTGCTTCTGTTTCCTAAACGTAGCTCAATCGATGAGCCAGCAGTTAATCTATGGATCTTCACAGCACCTTCGGCATAAAAGGTTTCGACTGCAACATTTTGTGCTGCGGAGAAGTATCCTGACGATTGCAGTCTATTGGCTTGGAGTTGTTGTACACGGAGTCCTCCCAGATTTATAACCTGCTCGGCCCTGCAATGACCTCCAATCGAACAATCACCAGATACTTTTAGCTTCACGGTAGTTACATTCTTCTGAGCACTTAAATGTCCAACAACATCGACAGTATCCGCACGAATATCCTCTTGGAGGATTAATGAACCTCTCACCTTCAGCGGTGGACCGATCATTTCATTACGTTCAAAAGTATCACTAGCATGGGGCATTTTATAGGGAGCCGCCTTTCAAATTATATTTTAATGATTAAAATATATATCCATTATAATATATAGTCAATATAACATTTCGGAGTTATAAGCATAAAAAAACTGCCGTCAGTTTCCTGACAGGCAGTTATATAAACATTAGTTCATCATTTTATCCATTAACTCATTGATTTGTTCTAAGGTTCCTGAGATTTTATCCAACTCCGAGGTAGGAAAGGCTTCGAAGATATGGAGAATCCGCTGATGTCCTTGTTCTGTAAGGACTATGTTGACGACTCTGCGATCTTCCTTCGTCCGCACACGTTCGATAAGACCGGCATCTTCCAGCTTATCACACATCGAGGAAGCGGCTCCCGGTGTAATAATAAATCGTTCGGAGATGTCAGTAATGTTCAAGCTTCCAATAAGTCTGAGCTGGAACAGCAGTAGGATCTGATTGTGAGTCAGTGTCTCCTGCTTGGTGATCATATCAATGAAGAACTGGGATTTCTGCTGCACATTTGCCATAGATTCCATAACCTTATGGATAGCGTATTGTTTATCTTGCTCTGTGCTCATAGCCACGCTCCAATTTACTTTAGTTTCTAAAATATATAGAAGCTATAATAAGCTTGTCAAGTTGAGGAGTCGAGTTGACGCTCAAAATAAATCGAACGATATCTCTTTTTTTTACCAATATATATTGTAAGACCGAAGGAGGGGGTTGAAAGGGATGAAACATCCAAATGAAAATTCTAAGCTCATTACGCTTGCGCAAGCCGGCAGTCGTGAAGCGTTCAGTGAGTTATATGATGCAACGATCCGGGATGTATATCAGACCGTTCATTTCCTCGTTCGTGAATCATCTGATGTGGATGATATTGTTCAAGAAATTTATTTGCAGATGCACCGGTCTCTTGAACGCTTCGACATGGAACGCCCCTTTAGACCCTGGCTTATGGGATTGGTCATGAGACAAATTTATGCCTATCGGAGGAAGAGATGGACGCATCTTCGAATCCTGAAAAAGGCAGAGCATGCTGATTTGATCATGGAACACGAATTTACGAATGATGTTGTGGACAGATTATCCAACCAAGCCCTGCTAGCAAGTGTAGAGTGTCTTCCATTTAAGCTGAAACAGGTGATCATTCTGCATTATTTAAACGAATTTTCCCAAGAAGAAAGTGCCTTGATACTAGGTATTCCTCTCGGAACCGTGAAATCTCGTATTCATGCTGCACTGCACAAGCTTCGCCAGAAGCCAGCGAACCATATTCTTTTTAAGGGAAAGGTGGTGGACCTGGATGAATTTCAATGAAGAGCTACGGACAGCTCTGCAGGAAGAGGCTAGAAATTGTACAGCCCCACCGGAACTGAAGGAGCAAATACTAAATAGGACTGCACCCAAACAAGGGGGAAGACGAATGAAAAAATGGCTTGTAGCAAGTATTTTGGCGGCAGCATTATTAATTCCTACTGGAGCTTATGCCGGATATAATTATTTGGCGGACACCCTATATGGCTCACAGATAACCGCTGCTACGATTGGAGTAACCCAGCAACAATACGATAGGCTTGAAGCGAAGCTGCAGAACGCGAAGCAAACCTTTAACGAAGAGGAATTCACAAAGCTGATGTCCTTACTGAAAGAATTGGGAGCTTATAATCTGCAAATGGCTGATGCTGAAGGCGTCTTTCACCTAGAACAATTAAGTGCGCAGGAGAAGAAGGCTTACAAGAAATTACAGATGGAGCTTGAACCTTATTTTGAACAAATGAATGAAGCCAAAACATCAAAGAAATCAGTGAAATCCGTTGATCGTGATACTTTCTGGAATAGCTTGCTTGAAAAAGCTGAACAGAGGCTTACAAATAAGGAGTTTGAGGAAACTAAACGATTAATAATTGAGTTACAAAGCTATGATACCAAGGTATTTGATTCAGATGGTAGTGTTCATATGGAACGGCTTTCAAATGAGGAGATACAAAACCAAGAGAAGTTAATGGAAGCGCTAGACCCTTACATTAAAAAGCTAGATTTGATGATTAAACCCAGCTCATAGTTGAATTTATATGCATGTATTGAATAACAATAGATAGAATTATCATAGGAAAAACCATCGGAAAAGGTCTATTACACCTTGCATTCTGATGGTTTTTGCTTTTTACTAATCTATAGTCTATACATTACTCACCGAATAATTGTATATTGAAGAGCGATAGGAAAAAAGTATTTGACCACTGGAATAATTAGACATATATTTATTAAAATACTATTAATTTATATCTGTATTATGTTGGGCGAAAGGTGGCTTTGATCATGAAGCGGATGACCATTCGTGCAGAACTGGCGGACTATCTCAAGAAGCATGGGACTACGATCAATCAGTTCTCAGAGGTGTCTAAGGTAAATTCAGGCACGATCAGTAATATCATTAATGGGAATCGTCCAATAGCCATGCAACAATTAGATCGAATTACAGAAGGTATGGGATTAGAAGAAGGCAGCTACTATGATTTATATGTGGATGAGTGTTTTGTACATTCCAATCCGAATTGGAGACGCCTTCGGCCATTTCTATATCGCTGTGCAGAGCTGGATAAGCTGGATTGTATTGCACGGGTAGTTGGGATCATGATGGACAGCTTATCTTATACGCCTTCGTTATTTGATACTGCGGAAGATTTTTTTGCGCAAGGGAAATATGAAGCAGCAGCGATGTTATATCAGAGTGTGGCTGAGAGTGAGAAGTATCAGCATTCAGAGCGTTTGGCTCTTTGCCAATACAGACTGTTCACAATCGCTTTGGGTGAGGATCAGGATGCTAATTTGCGAGCAGCGGTGCAATTTGAAGGATTTGTTAACCGGCTTGATGAGGTGGACCAGCTCGATGCGCTGAAAGATTTGGCGAATACATATAGCGCTTTGCGACATTGGGACAAGGTAAAGGCAATAGCTAAGGAAATGGGGAATAAAGCAACGATTCAATATCATTCCAAATACGAACGTGCCAGAAAAAGCAAGCTTCAAAAGGAACCCGAAATACCACTATTCTCGTATATTCAATACTCTTACATGTTACGTTCAGTAGTTTATAGAGAGCTTGGCAATTATGATAGAGCATTACATTATGTTAACTTATATATGGATATGAGCTGGATTCGTGAAGACACGGAAGAAGCTTTGCAGCATATCAATCAATGCATGGAGTGGGCGCGGGCTAATATTTACTTGCTGCGAATTTTAAAAGGGGATGTAACGGTGCTGCCGGAATATGTGGCATACATTGAACAAAGAGAGGAAGAAATTCTTTCAGGTCTGTTCAAAATCCTTCAAGCAGCTAATTACTATCAATTTAATGTGGATGATATTCTTCTGCGGTTTAAACAAAAAAAATCAGAATGTAGAGATCATCGCCTAGAAAATAGATCCTATAATCAACAAATCCTCGAAGATAGATATACCAACTTGATGGCTGAGATCGCTTCTTACTACATAAAAAGAAATGAATATGAGATTAGTATAAAGTATATAATGATAAGTTTGGAATGTTCAGTAAAGATAAATAGCGAATCATGTATTATAAAATGTGTTGGGATGTTCGAACAGCTAAGACACATAGCATCCATCGAAACGCAAAAAGAATATCAAAACCTAATTAGTAAGGTGCAGCGAATCAACGAAAAGAAAAATGGCTTTGTATCTAATATTTCTTGATCCTAAATCTTTATAGTACTGCACTCTATTGTAAAATTTGGAATTTGACATATGCCTCTAATATATTACTTTGAGGAGGTTGTGTTAATGAATAAGCCAGAAATTATCCAAAAAAGAATAGAGGGTGCTAGAGCCAAACTTTATTTAATGGAAAGGCAACACGGAGGATTGTTACATCCCAATGTGATCAGACAGTCCATGAGGTTGGATGAATTAATTAATGAGTACAATAAAGCCGTACATAACGATAACGAGAGTTGAAACAAGAAATTGATCCTATAATTTTCGCTCTATTCAATAGATAAGACTTACATAATGTTATTGCATTTCTGTATAAAACATAAAGCCAGCGCTTTGCGTGGGCTTTTTTTGTTTGTATATTCCTAAAAAATAAATCTAAGTCCCATGCTTGTCATGCCCGTCTGCATATTGCGGCCAAGTCCCTCATAGACATGTACTAATCAATGCATTCAAAACAGGTTAAGGGGATGATGTCATGCGCCGGACAATATGGGTACTCGCGATCATTATGAGCGTGGCCCTGGTGATGACGGGGTGCGGGAAGAAGGATGCCGCTTCCGTGGTCAAGGATTTGAACAATGTGGCTGACAAGTTGGAGAGTAAGCAGGGAACGTACCAAGCTTCAGGCATTATGACCCTATTCACCGGCGAGCAGCCGCAGGAGTATAAGGTAGAAGTATGGTACAAGAACCCTTCTTATTACCGGATCAGCTTGGCAAATGTTCAGAAGGATATTACGCAGATCGTGCTTCGTAATGATGAGGGAGTATTCGTACTCACACCAAGTATGAATAAGAGCTTCCGCTTCCAGAGTGATTGGCCGGACAATCAAGGTCAGGTTTACTTGTATCAGACGCTAGTTCGGGGCATCGTCTCTGATAACAATCGTCAATTTGTGGAAGATGGAGATAACTATGTGTTTGAGGTAGCTGCGAATTATCAAAGCAATGCTCTTGTGCGGCAGAAGATTTGGTTGGATAAAAAGACTTATGAGCCTAAACAGGTTCAAGTCTCTGATTCTGAAGCTAAGGTCGTTGTGGATGTGAAGTTTGACACCTTTAAATTCGATACAGATTTCACAAAGGATTCCTTTGATATGCAAAAGAATATGACCACAGGTGCTGCTTCAGAAAGCACAGTAGCTGAGGTTGACGAAAATGGAAATCCAGTAGTAGTTCCGGAAGGTCAGGAGCAAGAGGGGCAACCAGTCGCTGCTGAGCTTGGTGACTTTGGGATCATCGAACCGGGATATGTTCCGGCAGGCGTTGAGTTGAAGGACTCCCATAAAATGGAGGGGAACAAAGATCATGCCGTTCTCATCCGGTATGATGGGGTTTATCAATACACCATCATGGAAGCCCGTCCATTGGACCGTGCAGTAGCGTTGGCTCCTGGAACACTGATAGATCTTGGTTTTACCGCAGGACTTCTTAGTGGTGATGAGCAGCAGACGTTGACATGGATGTCTGAGGGTATAGAGTACAGAATTACAAGTGCTAATCTTCCTGTTAACGAAATGATGCAAATTGCCGCTTCTATGGAGGCACAATCGGGTAAATAATATAAAGTAGGCGGATACTGCGTTTTGTGGGATTCTTTCCTCTACAACGTAGTATCCGCCTTTCTATATTTGCCAGCACTCCAGCCTCTTTGATCTGAAGGCAAAAGATAACTGAGGTCACATTGACAGCCACCTTCCATAGCATTACCATGAGTACTAAGACAATGATTGATGTTATGCAGCTATGACGTTTTACTACAACGTAAGAAGGTGACTTTGAAGTGCAAGCAAGCTATCGACCGACAGTAGCCGAAATTAATCTGGATGAATTGCGTGCCAATTACGAAGCCTTTCGCCGCTACTTGCCGGCAGAGACAAAGTTTATGGGATGCGTCAAAGGAAATGCGTACGGCCATGGAGCAGTGGAAGTAACACGGGAACTGGAAAGACTCGGAGCAGATTATGTTAGTGTGGCTTTTTTGGATGAAGCATTGGAGCTGCGTCAGGCGGGAATACTGATTCCTATACTGGTGCTTGGCTACACTTCTCCTGAAGGAATAGCCGTTGCCTGGGAGAACCATGTAACTGTAACACTGTTCACTCCGGAAGTATTAGAGGCTATCAGACAGCTTCCTATAGATCCGGATCATCGGCTGAAGGTGCATATCAAGATTGATAGCGGGATGGGGAGACTGGGGCTTTTACCAGCTGACGCACCTGCATTTATCTCTGAAGTGCAGTCTGTTGCGCAGGCGGAGCTGGAGGGTATGTTTACCCATTTTGCCAAGGCAGACGAACTAGACAAAAGCTATACACTGGAACAGCATCGACGGTTCATGAGCGTGGCGGAAACGCTGCGGGAGCAGAACATTCAGATCCCGATCATACATACGGGCAATAGCGCTACGGCCATTGATTCACCTTATTTATCCAGCAACATGGTGCGGGTAGGCATCAGCCTGTACGGATTTTATCCCTCAACTGAGGTAAACCGTCAACGGGTAGATCTACATCCGGTAATGACGCTGAAGACGCAGGTTGTATATGTGAAGAGCCTGCCTCCTCATTGGGGCGTCAGCTACGGCACTCGGTACTTCACAGACAGCGAGGAGATTATCGCAACGCTACCTGTGGGGTACGCAGATGGATATTCCCGCATGCTAACTGGCAAAGCGGAGGTGTTAATACGTGGACGCCGCGTTCCTGTCGTCGGAACAATCTGCATGGATCAGTGTATGGTATCACTCAAATCTTTCGCTGAAGAAGCGGAACAAATTAAAGCAGGCGAAGAAGTTGTACTCATCGGGCGTCAAGCTGACGTGATGGTCACGGCAGACGAGTTGGCTCTCCATCTTGGAACAATTCACTACGAGGTAATTTGCATGCTGGCTCATCGGGTGCCCCGCGTTTATATCCGTGAAGGCACACTTCCTAAGTTAGTAAATGCTCTGCTACAATCTTAAAGTTCTTGACAGTGATGTTATTCAAGGGAGAAAATAGAAGGAATTGTATCGTATTAGGAGATATGACTAAAAGCCTATACGAACCGCCATTTCTAGTTTATAATGGGATGCAGCATACTTGATATACTGGCGGCATATATTCCTTGTATAAAATTCCTTGTATATTGCAACACTGGAACACAAGGGCAGAAGGTTTGTGGGGGTGGAAGAGAAGGTGGCCAATTTGCAGAACACCAAAAGAATCATGATCAGCTTGCCCGATCATCTCTTACAGGAAGTGGACGGAATTGTTCAATTGGAGAATTCCAACCGGAGTGAATTGATTAGGCAGGCCATGAAGCTGTATTTGAGCGAACGGAGGAAACGTTCTATCCGGGAGTCCATGCAGCGCGGCTACATGGAAATGGCTAAGATCAACTTGACCATGGCATGCGAGGCGTTCCTCGCGGAGGAAGATGCAGACAGCACTCTTGGCCGCTTAGTAAGCGGGGTGTAGACATTGATCGTTAAACGTGGCGATGTTTTTTTTGCTGATCTTTCGCCGGTTGTAGGTTCTGAGCAAGGCGGAGTAAGGCCAGTACTGGTTATCCAGAATGATATTGGCAATCGCTTTAGCCCGACGGTAATTGTGGCTGCAATCACAGCCCAAATCCAGAAGGCTAAATTACCTACGCATGTGGAAATTGACGCAGCGGCTCATGGCTTTGACAGGGATTCTGTTATACTGCTGGAGCAGGTTAGGACGATTGACAAACAACGCTTAACTGACAAGATCACCCACCTTGATGATGAAACGATGAAGAAGGTGGATGATTCGCTGCAAATCAGCCTTGGACTGATTGATTTTTAATCACCTAGGGTTATAGATAATCCATGAGATAGGCGCTCGGGTACGAATCCGGGCGTCTTTTGATGTGCATTTTTGCGTACTGATGGTAAAGAAGGATTAGGGGTTCACTTTTTTGAAGTGTTCTGATAACATTAGACCGTACGGTCGGTTTAGGAGGTGCTTAGAATCAAAGGACGTTCAGATGGAGAAGAAACAAAAAAACGAATTGTACTTAAAGCCACACAGCTGTTTGTTCAGAAGGGGTATGCAGCTGTAACCATGAATGAAGTTTGCGCAGCCTCGAATGTCAGCAAGGGCAGCTTATATCATCATTTTCCGAGCAAGGATGAACTTTTTCTATATGTAGTAGAAGAGGATACGGTGCAGTGGCTACAGGCGTGGGAAGATAAGAAGAAGGAAATTGTAGGTGTTCAGGAGCGTTTATATGCGTTAGCCGAGCACTATGCAAATGATTTCCAGAATCCGTTGATTCGGGCGCTTGAGGAATTCTCAAGAGGCAGAGCTCATCCGGAGGATATCACTAAGCGGCTTGCTCTTTTATATGAGGCTGCCTCGCATGCGTGTCGCGATCTTCTGAAGGAAGGCATGGACACGGGGGATTTTATTAAGGGTGACTTAGAGGATTATGTGATTATTGTAAATGGTATGCTCGAAGGGATCGGGCGAGCTGCTGAATGTTCTATTCCTGAAAAGACTCCGGAAGATATCAAAAAATATTACCGGGAATCAGTACGATTGTTATTACAAGGGATATATACGGGGTAAGATATATGGGGGCATGAAAGAAGCTTTACATTCAGGAATTATGAAGGCTGAAGCTTCTCGAGGGCACCGGAAATGGAAGGACTATTTTTTTGGCTATAATTTAGACCGGATGGTCGGTCTCTACAGTAAAACTACTACTCGAAGAATTGGCTTTAGAAACCACGGAGGTTAACACAATGTCGTTACTACTTAGAAACAGAGGCGCAATGCTTCTTGTTATGCTTAATATTTTTCTTGCTTTTACAGGAATCGGGCTTGTAGTTCCAATAATGCCTACTTACATGAATGAACTTGGGATCACCGGAAGTACCGTGGGGTTGTTAGTGGCTTCATTCTCACTTGCCCAATTATTAGTATCACCATTCTCGGGCAGGTTATCCGACAGAATTGGCAGAAAAAAAGTGATTGTTGCGGGTCTGATCGTGTTTGCTTTTTCAGAGCTGCTCTTTGGTCTGGCAAATGTATCCTGGCTTTTGTTCGTTTCCAGATTGCTCGGTGGTGTAGGTGCTGCATTAATTATGCCGGCAGTTATGGCCTATGTAGCGGACACGACTTCTTTTGAAGAAAGAGCTAAAGGCATGGGGCTAATTAATGCAGCCATTACTACCGGATTTATTATCGGTCCAGGAATTGGCGGCTATCTTGCTGAGCTTGGAATGCGGGTGCCTTTTTTCTGTGCAGCGGGTGCGGCTGGGGTTGCAGCTCTAATTACAGTTTTGATCTTGCCTGAGTCTCTGTCTGCAGAGAAACGGATGGAAGCGAAGGTATCGAAAAATAATCAAGAGAGCTTCTTCACGCAATTGATGCGTTCTTATCGTGAACCGTACTTTTTCGGATTAATTATTGTATTTGTCATGGCTTTTGGATTGGCCAATTATGAAACGGTGTTCGGATTGTTCGTGGACCATAAATTTGGCTTTACCCCTAAAGATATTGCATTCGTGATTACCTTTGGCTCGATCGCCGGTGCTGTAGTGCAGGTATCTGCATTTGGCTGGATTCTGAATAAATTCGGTGAGAATAAGGTAATCTCCACTTGTCTTATAACTGCTGCAATGTTCATTCTACTGACGCTGTTTGTAAGTGGATTTTTGGCGATTTGTGTGATTACCTTTATTGTATTCTTGGCTATGGACATTCTTCGACCAGCAGTAGGCACTCAGCTATCAAAAATGGCGGGGGAATCACAACAAGGCTTCGTAGCAGGGATGAACTCTGCTTATACGAGTCTTGGTAATATCGCAGGGCCTATCGTTGCAGGATATCTTTTTGATCTAAGCATTAACTTCCCATATGTGGCAGCGGCGTTTGTTCTAGCATTATGCTTTATGTTGTCACTTAGTTCCGGCAAAAGAGGAATGGGACAACGCGCTTAAACCATTGAATCTGCCCCCTCGCTAGGCTGGACTTTGGTACAGAGCCGATCTGTGATACTATTTTAAGTATGAGAACAAGAATTGTATAAGCAGATTGTGTACGGGAAGAGGGATACTAATGACGGTAGATAACAGCAATACGGGAGTCATTACGGATGAGGCGGCCGCACAGCGGGAGCAGGAACTGATTACTGTAGCGATTGCCAAGGAATTAAACATTAGCCTGAAGCAGGTGCGTACAACGGTTGGACTGCTGGATGAGGGGAATACGATTCCGTTCATCGCCAGATATCGGAAGGAAATGACGGGTGAGCTGGACGAAAATGCGCTGCGTGATATTGAAGAACGGCTGGCTTATCTTCGCAATTTGGGCGAACGTAAGAAAGACGTGATCCGCAATATTGAAGAGCAGGGCAAGCTGACCAAGGAGCTTCATGAACAAATCACTAACGCAGTCAAGCTTCAGGAAGTGGAGGACTTGTATCGTCCTTTCCGGCAGAAGCGTAAGACTCGTGCTAGTGTTGCGAAGGAAAAAGGCTTAGAGCCGCTTGCCAACTGGATTATGGAGCAGCAGAGACAAGGGGACCCACAAACCGAGGCTGCGAAATATATAGATGTTGAAAAAGGAGTAGAGACCCCAGATCAAGCACTTCAAGGCGCGCTAGATATCATCGCCGAGAATATTGCTGACGATCCTGCGGTCCGCTCTTGGGTACGGCAATATACGGCAAGTCAGGGCATCCTTGTGTCTGAAGCTAAGGATGCAGAGCAGGAATCCGTATACGAGAACTACTATAGCTACCGTGAACCTGTACACAAAATGCCACCTCACCGTATACTCGCTATTAACCGCGGTGAACGGGAGAATATTCTGAAGGTAGGCATTGAGGTTGTCACTGACAAAATTCATGCTTATATTGCGCGGAAAATCATTAAAGGGCCATCCCCGGTGAAGGAGCTTCTGGAAGCAGTGACCGAGGATGCTTACAAACGTCTGATAGCTCCTTCCGTAGAGCGTGAAGTTCGTGGAGAGATGACCGAACGGGGTGAGAACCAAGCGATTTCGATCTTCTCTGGGAATCTACGCAGCTTGCTGCTGCAGCCGCCCGTTAAGGGACGTTGTGTGCTGGGTGTTGACCCTGCATACCGTACCGGCTGTAAGCTGGCCGTCGTAGACGATACGGGTAAGCTGCTTGAAGTAGCCGTGACCTATCCTACGCCGCCGAACAACAAGAAAATTGAAGCTGCAGCTAAGTTTAAAGAACTAATCGCTAAATACGGCATTCAGCTTATCGTGATCGGAAATGGGACAGGCTCTCGTGAAACAGAACAATTTACGGCAGAAGTGATCGCCGATATTGGCGATCCAGAGCTGGCCTACCTGATCGTAAATGAAGCGGGAGCGAGTGTCTATTCGGCTTCTAAGCTGGCGCAGGAAGAGTTTCCGGATCTGGATGTGGCAGAGCGCAGTGCGGCTTCAATCGCCCGTCGTGTGCAGGACCCGCTGGCGGAGCTGGTGAAGATCGATCCGAAAGCTATCGGTGTGGGACAGTATCAGCATGACGTCTCCCAGAAGCATCTGGAAGAGAGTTTAAAGGCTGTCGTAGAATCGGCGGTTAACCATGTGGGCGTAGATGTGAATACGGCATCTCCAGCCTTGCTCTCTTACGTAGCAGGCGTTAATGGAACGATTGCTAAAAATATCGTTAAGTACCGTGAAGAGAACGGTAAGTTCACGACACGGAAGCAATTGCAAAAGGTACCTCGTCTAGGTGCCAAGTCCTATGAGCAATGTATCGGCTTCCTGCGGATTCCTGGTGGAGACAACACCTTGGATCGCACACCTATTCACCCCGAGTCTTATCCGGTGGTGGATCGGTTGTTCCGTGAGCTAAGCCTAGATGTTAACAAGCTTGGCAGCAAAGAAGTGGCTTCGCAGCTGGAGGCACAAAATGCCGAGGAGCTGGCTGTGAAGCTGGATGTCGGCGTGCCAACGCTTCGAGACATCCTGGAGAGCTTGCAGCGTCCGGGCCGCGATCCGCGCGAGGAGCTGCCGTTACCGATCTTCCGCACCGACGTGCTGAAGATCGAGGATCTGGTTCCCGGCATGGAAATGCAGGGAACCGTCCGCAACGTGATCGATTTCGGCGCATTCGTCGATATCGGCATCAAGAACGATGGGCTGGTGCATATTTCCCAGCTCAGCGGCAGCTTTGTGAAGCACCCGATGGACGTTGTCTCCGTAGGAGACAATGTCACCGTCTGGGTGATGGGTGTTGACCTGAAGAAGGGCAGGGTCAGCCTGACCATGCGTCCACCGCGTGTTGAGGCGGGAAGCCTTAATTAAATAAACAAAGAAAGCCATCTATTCCTGGAGTAGATGGCTTTTTTCAATATAAGAAAGTATAAGTTTCACGCTATCCTTATCTTTATAGTTCTCGCATAACTGCTAACTGTTCTTATAGGGATGCAAAGGCGTTTATGCTTGTTTGAATGAATGGTATTAACACAGCATGACCTATGAGGGTCTCGTTAAATTATTTAGCTTAGTAGCTAATTCATTTAGATTGCGGATGCTGACTACTGTTTCAGAAACATGTTGTTGCTGAACCTCAGCGCTCGCAAGAACCTGCTCAATTGCTGCTGTATTCTCTTCGGTAATCGCAGTCACGGAATGGACTTCACCTAGTACAAGGGAGGAAGCGTGTTTGATGTGATCATTCCTATTCTTCAAATCTTCTGCTTGTTCAAGCACCTGTTGTGTATTATTCCGAATACCCTCGAACAATCGAGCAATATCATCTGCGGAATTTCTTCCGGATTCTACAACTAGCAACCCGTTAGATACCATATCGCCAACCTGAGCAATATGACTTTGAATGCTTCTAAGAATTTGAGTAATGTCTGCGGAGGCATTGTGGGAGCTCTGTGCTAATTTACGGATTTCATTGGACACCACTGCGAATCCTTTGCCATGTTCTCCTGCGTGTGCGGCTTCAATAGAAGCATTTAGCGACAAAAGATTCGTCTGCTCAGCGATCCCCACGATACTGGAAACAATCGATTCAATCTTCTGATTCTCTTCATTCATTTGTGTCAGCAAGTCAGCAGTACTCTTTACGATATCCGTGACCTCTGACATATTTCCAGTTAAGCGAACGATTTGCGCTTGCCCCTCTTGCGTGATTTGATCGGTATTACGGCTTCTTGTGCTCATTGAGATGGATGCCGTATTTGCCTGCGTAGCCGATTCGTTTAATTGCTGCATGGCATTTGAGATATCGCTGACACTTTGTGCTTGTGATTCCACTCCGCTGGCAATCTCTTGAAAGGCAGTCACGACTTCTTTGGAAATTCGATCTGTAGTCAATACGTTGTTATTCATTAGGTTACTAGATTGACTCAGAACTCCTACGGATTCAGTAACACCTTTTAGAATGGTTTCCATTTCTGCTCTAGCATGTTCAGCTTCGTTGCTGCTCTTAGACATATTTTTGAACATTTTCGTACCAATCTGACTCTGATAGATCAGAACCAATATCATGACGATGAGAAGTGTATTAATTCTTAATACATCTACTGAAGCGTAAATTGGTTTCGTCATCAGGAAATAGTTGAGTAAGATCCAAGAAATTACTCCATTAAGGAGTAGCGGACGATAGTTGTGATAGAGGGATACGATGCCTAGTCCCCAATATAGAATAAATGTGCTTATAATGCTAGTTCCTGCATCGATATAGAAGTATGTAATGATATTAAAGCCAATAGCTGTTATGTACATAATATAGGGTGTAGCCACACGTTTCCAAATTAGTATCGTACACAATAAGCCAAGGGGTACCGCTGCTGACATAATCGCCATGATTGTTTGTGGAAATCTGTAAAGCGAAATTGAACCGAACAACAAACAGCCCCAAAACAAGTAAATAATTAATTTGTTTCTCTGGTGTAATTCGGACATCTGATTCAAGGGCATATTCACACTCCATAATGTAATAGTACTTCTGATTTTTTAGTTTAAGAGATTCCTGAAATGATGTCTATGATGTTAAGCTCGGGGATGTTCAGAACAATGATGTTTGGGAGAGTAATTAGGGAAAAACTCCCTGAAAAAAGCTGATATTTGCATAAAATCAATGGAATTAGGGAATTCCTCCCTGATAATTAGGCGAATATCTACATTTACCAACGAATCACCTGAATTATAGGGAGATTTTCCCTAATTAGTAGTCTGAAGCGCAGAATTTTTTTGATTTTAGGGAGATATTCCCTAATTATCGATCATGGCATCAGGTAAGTGTCTATGATTCTAAAAAACACAAAAATCCCCTAGGTAAAATGGAGTTACCAGCACCATTTCAAATCCAAGGAGAGGCTTTTTTGTGTTTTTAGATGGATGATGAAAGTCTTTATTCCGCAACAATCAAGCTCGTACGTTTGGGTTTAAACTTCTGTAGGAAGCTTCGATCTATATTACGGTCGGTAATAATGTACCCGATTTTATCGAGTGAGGCGATGCCGATGGTCACATCTTTCCCGAATTTAGTATGGTCTGCGGCAACATAAACCTCTTTGGAGAGATCGATAATTTTTTTACGAGTTTGGGCTTCCTCCAGGTTATAGTCGGAGATGCCTTTTTCAAGGGTAATGCCGCTTGCGCAAATAAAAGCTTTAAGGATATTTAACTCACTGAAATTAAATAGATAATCATATGCAATGACAGACTGCTCATTTAGCCGGACCTTTCCGCCGATGATAATAAGCTCAACCGCACTGTTCATCAGTTCGTTAACCACAGGAATGGAGTTCGTAATGACCGTGAGATTCTTTTTATTCTTGATATATTTGGCGATCTGATAGGTGGTAGAGCCGCTGTCCAGATAGATGCAATCCCCATCGTTGATATATTCGCTGCACTTTTGCGCGATCATTTTCTTTTCCTCTAAGTGACCGACCATCCGCGCATCCATTGGAGATTCGGCAAACTCCGATTCCACCAGTTTAATTCCACCATAAATCTTCTTGATCTTCCCTTGCTTGTCCAGTAGGTTGATATCTCTGCGAAGGGTATCGATAGAAATATTAAGCTCTTCTGCTAGCTCCGGCAGCTTCTGAACCTTTTTCAACATTAAGATTTCTATGATTTTCTTTTGCCTTTCCAGTGGAAACATGTTATCACCCATTCAAAGTTTATATCGCTTTCGATAGTTGAAGTATAAAGGGATTAGGATAGGGTAGCAACAACTCCTTTGCAACTTAGTCATGATATACTTATAATGTAGTCACAACTTATTTAAAGTTTACATACATTTTACGTAACTGTTTATCCTCAAAAACAAAACCTTTTTATACTGAGGTTGTACTTGAGGAGGTGGAACCTTTGCTTAAATTACAAAACATAAGCAAGCATTACGATAACAAGGTTGTTCTAGAGGATATTAGTCTAGACATCCAAGCAGGGGAAATTGTCTCCTTACTCGGCCCCAGCGGGAGTGGAAAAACCACCTTGCTAAACATCATCTTAGGATTGGCTAAGATGGAGCAGGGGCAAATCATTTTTAATGATCAAGATTTAAGTAATGTACCCATGAAGAAACGCGGATTTAATATAGTGTTCCAGGATTATGCGTTGTTCCCTAACTTAAATGCTTACGAGAATATCGTTTATGGTCTGAAAAATAAAAAGGGATTAACGTCGGAGCATGAGGTTCAGGAGTATATCGAGTTTCTGGAATTAAAGCCGCATTTAACGAAGAAGATTGGCGCTCTATCCGGTGGGCAGAAGCAAAGGGTGGCTTTGGCAAGAACGCTCGTAATGAAGCCCAAATTATTACTGCTCGATGAACCTCTAAGCGCACTGGATGGAATCATCAAGGAATCTATTAAAGCCCGGATTAAATCCATCGCCAGAGAATATAAGCTTACGACGATTATCGTCACCCATGACCCTGAAGAGGCGTTAACCCTGTCGGATAAAATTCTCATCATTAATCAAGGTCATATTGCCCAGTTCGGAACGCCTCAAGAGATCATTCAACAACCTAGCAATGATTTTGTAAAAGAATTTATTCTGGGGCAGCTGCAAGTGAAACGGGAAAATATCTATAACCTGTTCGGTGAACATTATGCCTAAAGCTAAACCGGAAATGCGGATCATTTTTATCCCAATCGTATTGTTATTTATCGTTTTCCTGATCTTGCCACTGGCAGTTTTATTCATCCGCTCGTTTGAAACGGACCAAGGTTATTCGGTATCCAATTATCTCACCATTCTGGCAGATCAAGAGATTCGAGAGTCCATCGGAAATAGTATGAAGGTCTCCGGTGCGACGGCACTCATCACTACTGTTCTAGCTTTTATCCTTTCCTATACTATCCACTGTACAAGAATCTATCGCCCTTTAAAAAGCATCATTAGAACTGGAATCCTGATCCCCATGCTGCTGCCTACGATTACATATGGGTTTGCGATAATGTACTCTTTTGGCAACCAGGGACTGATTACTAAAATCTTCGGGCGGAATTTATTTGAGATTTATGGATTTAATGGTCTGTTGATAGGCTACGTAATTTATACCTTACCTTCGGCTTTCCTGCTGATTCATAATTCGTTCAAGTACATTGATAAAAAGTTCATCGTCGTCTCCAAGCTTATGGGTGACGGGACGGTGCGCAGCTTCATGAACACCATTGTTAGGCCTTTGTGGGGCACTTTGGGAGGGGCGTTTGTTCTTTCTTTTATCCTGAGCTTCACAGATTTCGGGATCCCTGCATCGGTGGGCGGGACTTATAACGTAGTTGCTACACAGCTATATCAAGTCATGCTTGGGGCGATACCGGATTTCAACAATGGTGCTGTGATTGCTGTACTGATGTTAATACCGGCGGCGTTTGGGGTGGTGCTGTTAACTTATCTTGAAAAGTTCAATTTCCATTATGACAAGGTGACTGAAATCGAGATGATCCGGAATAAAGGCAGAGATTCGGTTCTTGGACTGATTTCATCCGTGATTCTAATCGGACTGCTGGCGGTGTTTGCTGTCATGTTCGTTGCACCGCTGGTGAATGGCTATCCTTATGATCTAACGTTTACGTTCAAGCATTTTGTGGATGTTTTTCAATCAAGCGATTTAATCAATGTATATAAAAACTCCTTTCTGGTAGCAGGATTGACGGCAATCATAGGTACGATCGTAGCGTATGCTGCGGCTATCATTAATGTACGAACACCTATAAAAGGGAAAGCGACTTTCGACATCCTGTCGATGGTGACGAACACGGTACCGGGTATGGTCCTTGGTCTGTCGTATCTACTTCTGTTCAATAACAGCAGTCTCAAGGGAACCTTTACGATTCTTGTGCTCTGCACCCTTGTTCATTACTTTACAACTCCTTATTTGATGGCAAAGAACTCTCTGGCGAAAATGAATCCATCGTGGGAAACCACTGCTGAATTATTAGGTGACAGCTGGCTGCAGACGATTCGCCGGGTCATTCTGCCGAACTCTGCATCCACGGTGATAGAGATGGTCAGCTACTATTTTATCAATGCGATGGTGACCATTAGTGGAATTATCTTTCTAGTGACTGCCCAAACCTCGGTAGTGGCTAGCAAAATAAAGGAGTTGCAGCATTTCGCCAAATTTAATGAGGTGTTTGTCCTATCCATCCTGATCTTTTGCACCAACCTTATTATCAAGCTCCTAGGTGACTATTTTCAGAAAAGGCAATCAAACTCTCGTTAGTTAACGATTTTAAATATAAAAAAACCAGTTAAAGTGAGGGAGAAATTATGTCTAAGAGAATTAAGGGAATCAAGGGGATTATGTTGTCTATCGTGGCTTTGAGTTTGGTGTTTACATTAGCAGGTTGTGGAAATAAAGCATCGGGTGATGCGAGTAAAGTAGTGATTTTGACCAATGCGGATGAAGAAGCTGTGGCTTCTATGGAGACTGCGCTAAAAGGTGCGGGGTACGAAGGGCAATATCTCTTTCAATCCTTGGGTACTTCTGAGCTGGGTGGAAAGCTGATGGCTGAGGGAGACAAAATTGAGGCTAACCTGATCACGATGAGCTCTTATTTTGTAGAAAGTGCGCAAGAGAAACACAGCATGTTCAAAGACCTATCGTTTACGACGAACGCGCTAGATTCCTATCCAGCGTACTATACGCCGATCTTGGCGAATACCGGTGCTATTTTTGTTAACACATCGGTTCTTAAAGATAAAGGACTGGCGATGCCAACGTCCATTAAAGATTTAACGAAACCAGAATTTAAAGGCTTGGTATCTGTTCCGAACATTATGGACTCTTCGACAGGCTGGTTGTTAGTTCAGGCGATTATTTCGCAATACGGTGAGGAAGAAGGCAAAACGGTTCTGCATGATTTAGTTGCTAATGTAGGCCCACATCTGGAAAGCTCCGGTTCCGGTCCGATTAAAAAGGTAAAAGCAGGAGAAGTAGCTGCAGGGTTTGGACTTCGTCATCAGGCAGTACTAGCTAAAGAAGAAGGCGCACCGATTGACTATGTAGATCCAACGGAAGGTAACTTCTCGCTTACAGAATCCGTAGCCGTGGTGAAAAAAGACGATGCAACGACAGAACTGGCTATGAAAATGGCAGAAACGATTGTTAAAGATGCTAGAAAAGACTTAATTACAAATTACCCAGTAGCTCTTTATAAAGATGAAACGGTTAGTGATATCCATAAACCTGCACACAGTATGAAATTTGTTAAGCCGTTGACTGTGGAATTGCTGGAGCAACATCAACAATTCTTTAAAGAAAATAAATAAGATTAGAAGGAGTGAAGGGCCATGAACAACTATAAATTACTGACACCCGGTCCATTGACAACTACTAACACGGTCAAAGAGCAAATGCTCTTTGACCGTTGTACTTGGGACCAGGACTATAAGAACATTACACAACAAATCAGATCCAGACTTCTGGATTTGGCAAGGGCAACGAACGATGAATATACGACAGTTCTCATGCAGGGTAGTGGTACGTTTGCAGTGGAATCTGTGCTGACTACGGCGATTTCAGCGGATGATAAGCTTTTGATTATTACAAACGGTGCCTACGGAGAACGTATTGTGCAAATGGCGCAATATATCGGACTCCATTATCGTGTGTATAGTGCCCTATATAATGAATTCCCCCAAGTGGCAGAGCTTAGAGGGATTCTTAAAGAGGATCCAGCCATTACGCACATTGCGATGGTGCATTGCGAGACGACGACAGGGATTCTTAACCCGCTTGAGATGATCTCACAACTGGCAAAAGCCTGCGATAAAACATTAATTATCGATGCGATGAGCAGTTTTGGCGGAATAGAGATTGATGTTCCTGGGCTTGGAATTGACTATTTAATCAGCAGCGCTAATAAATGTATTCAGGGTGTTCCGGGGTTTGGTTTTGTCATTGCAAAACTGAATAAACTGCTCACCTGTAAAGGAAATGCACGTAGTTTATCACTTGATCTATATGATCAATGGAAGGCGATGGACGCGGATGGGAAATGGCGCTATACGTCTCCGACCCATGTAGTGGCTGCTTTTTCGAAAGCGATTGAAGAACTGATCGAAGAAGGCGGCATTCCTGCAAGGGCAGCAAGATACCAGAATAATAACCGCGTACTGAGAGAAAGACTTGCGAGAATAGGAATAGAGGCGTATATCACAGACGAGAAGCAATCTCCTATTATAACCACCTTTCTTTTTCCGAACGAGACATTCAGCTTTGAAGATTTCTATGAATATGTGAAAGAAAAGGGGTACGTCCTTTACCCAGGCAAATTAACGGAGCATGATACCTTCCGGATTGGGAATATTGGTGAGATTTACGAAGAAGATATCCAGAACTTATGTAATATTATCGAAGCATACATGGGAGGAATGACACAATGAATCAAATCGAAGGCGTAATTCTGGATTGGGCAGGAACAACGGTTGATTTTGGCTGCTTTGCACCGGTGAATGTGTTTCTTGATATTTTTCGGGAAGCTGGGATTGAAGTTACGATGCAGGAAGCTAGAGCCCCTATGGGGATGCTGAAAATAGATCATATCCGCGCGATGTTATCCATGCCAAGAGTAGGTGGCTTGTGGGAAGAAAAGTATGGCAGAGCTTTTACTGAACAGGATGTAGAGAACCTGTATGCTGAATTCGAACCGGCCCTGATGGCATCCTTATCCGAATATACTGATCCGATTCCGCAGGTTATTGAGACCGTCCAAGTGCTCAGAAGCCAAGGACTAAAGATTGGTTCAACCACTGGATATACAGAGTCCATGATGGAAGTTGTCATTCCGAATGCCGCTGGGAAGGGCTATCAACCGGATTATGTAATCACGCCAGATGGAACGCATTCACTGGGAAGACCTTACCCGTATATGATTTATCATAATATGGAAGCTTTAAAGCTATCGGCAGCATGGAAGGTTGTTAAGGTAGGCGATACGATTTCAGACATTCAAGAGGGTGTTAATGCAGGCGTCTGGTCCGTAGGTGTAATCATTGGAAGCTCTGAAATGGGCTTAAGCCAGGAGGAATTTAATGCACTTTCAGACGTGGAGAAGGAAACGGTGATCTCAGCGACACAGACCTCTTTTATTCAAAACGGGGCAGACTTTACGATTCAATCGATGAGTGAGCTGCCTCAGCTGATTGGACGAATAAATGACCTGATTTCTCAAGGAATCAGACCTTATGCGAGATAATCATGAGCTAAAAAGAGAAGGTGACATCAACTTTAGCCCCTTACGGACAGAGTGGATGACTCAGTTAAGCGCTGTGAGTATAGATAGGATCGAAGCGGACGAGCGTGCGTATATGCGACAATCCATGTCTACGCCGTGCTTGAACAGTATCGTAGATGCTGAGGGATGTTATATCACAGATGTGAATGGACGCAAATATCTTGATTTTCATGGAAATAGCATTCATCAGATTGGCTATAAGAATCCTTACGTAACTGAAGCTGTGAAAAAACAGCTCGACGAGCTACCGTTCATTCCAAGAAGATTTACGGCAGATATTGCGGTACAAGCTGCAGAAGCTTTAATCAACAAAACGACCTCAAAGGACTACAAGGTGTTGTTCACTCCTTCTGGAAGTGCAGCTGTAGGTCTGGCTCTTAAGATTGCTCGCAAATGGACGGGAAAACATAAGGTCATCTCCATGTGGGAGTCCTTTCATGGTGCGGGGCTGGATACGATCGCTGTGGGCGGAGAATATGTGTTTAAAAAGGATATGGGCCCGCAAATGCCAGGGATGCTAAAAGCCATTCCTTTTAACGGATACCGCAACCTGCTGAGAAGTTATTCGCATGAAGCAGTTGCTACCTTCTGCCTCGACTATTTGGAGTATATGATTCAACATGAAGGAGAGATCGGGGCGATCTTACTTGAGCCTATTCGGGCGACGGATACGCATATCCCGCCAACATCCTATTTCACAAGATTAAGAAAAATATGTGATGAATATGGGATTTTGCTCATTTTTGATGAGATTCCAACAGCGTTGATGCGGAGTGGAAGATTCTATGTTCATCAGCATTTTGATATCGAACCGGATATTCTCGTCCTCGGAAAAGGGTTAGGTGGAGGAGTGATCCCGCAGGCGGCGGTGCTTACCAGAACGCAATATGATTGTGCGGCGGATATTTCTTTGGGTCACTATACCCATGAGAAGCCGGCGTTAGGAAGTGCGGCGATCTGTGCCACTATCCACTACATTGATGACTTGAAGCTGCAGGAACAATGCATCAGTCGGTCTGAATTTGTAAGAGAAAAACTTGAGGCTCTATGGGCTAAACATGATTACATCGGAGATGTCCGTATTGCTGGACTACTGATCTCTATTGAACTTGTGAAGTCCAGAGAGACTAAAGAGAAGAATGAGGAATTAGCAGAGCGAGTTCTGTATTATTGCCTGGAGAAGGGTCTTTCTTTTAAATTGGCAGGAGGGAACTGTATCACTTGGCATCCTCCGCTTATTGTATCTGAAGAGCAATTAACCTTTGCAGTTAATCTTTTGGATGAAGGCTTGAGTAGATATAGTTGAGGGATATGCAAGCTTCAAAACAGGTTTCTTCGGCTCCGTACATGGGGTTGAAGAAGCCTTCTTTGTTGTTTAAGGAGTGAAGGACCTGCTCTCTTTGGGTAAGTTTAGAGTAACAGTTGAAATATAGGCTTATTACTAGGAGGAGATAGACGTGGGAAATCCATTGAAGGAATTAAAGAATAGTGTGAATGGCCTATAAAAGATTGTTGAACCGAAACCGAAAAACGAAGCCTGCAAAGGCAGGCAGTCGTTAACTAGTATAAAAGGAACTGTAGGAGCGATAGCGCCCGTCTTTGTCGTAGTCACGACCCATACCTAGAATTAAAAATTATACGAATGGGTTGGAGCAGCATTTAAAAAGATCCGGAGCAGCTCGTCTACCGGAGTGTCTAGACGGGAAGGACTTTCGGCTGCAAGCCAATCCTCTTGCACGATGATGTAGCTGCAGGAGCTGCTTTTTAAATAGCTGTATATAATTTGTGCTTCGTCAATTTCATGGCGGCTGATTGCTGCCGGGGCCTGGTTAAGTTCACCGCGGAAAGCGTCCATAATCGCTGATGTAATAACGGCTTGCAGGTGGGTGATATCGGGTTGATCATATTCGAGTTTAGTATGCATCAGGATGCGGTTACCCTTGAGCAATAGGAGTTTAAGCGTCTGTTCATCCATGGCTTCAAGGATCGCGATATTCTGATTCTCTGCAGCGAATTCGATAACCTTCTCTTTGTGATTCAGGAAGCTGATGGCTCCGATGTAATCCCTGTATTTGGCGGCGGTTTCGAAGTCATATTGCTCTGCGGCCTCAGTCATCTGTTGTTCCATCTGTTCAAGAAGGCTGGCATCCGTTCCGTTTAGTAGGGCTATGACGCTATCAATGATTGTATTATATTGATCTGCGGCTTCTCCGCCTGCACACATCCCTATGCATAAGCCAAGCGAATGGTTTAGGCATAAGGAATTTTTGAAGCTAGGATTGCTGCAAAGGATTCTTGAGCTTTCCTTGATACCTTGTACGGCGCGCTCCACAGTACTTCTGCTCGTGTAGGGACCCCAAATCTGATTTCCTTCCTGAACATCAGGGTCATAGGTAATCTCTAACGAACGCATTTTATCATCCGTTCCTATTACGATATACGTATAAGCCTGTGGATTTTTCATTTTTCGATTGTACATGGGCTTTATTTCTTTAATTAATTTGCACTCCAGCATAAAAGCTTCAAATTCGGTATCTGTAAGGATAATATCCAAATCTTTAATATGTCTAACGAGCTGTTTTACTTTTGGTGAATG
Source organism: Paenibacillus sp. RS8 (assembly GCF_041956825.1). Lineage (NCBI taxonomy): Bacteria > Bacillati > Bacillota > Bacilli > Caryophanales > Paenibacillaceae > Paenibacillus > Paenibacillus sp. RS8. The sequence continues at coordinate 2,904,290 of NZ_CP168131.1, forward strand.
AGACTTCGAGTTTTGAAAATAAGATTTTACTCTCCGTTTCAACTGTTTCGCCTTACCAACATATATAATATGACCGAGACCATCCTTCATGAGATACACGCCGGGAGTCAGGGGAAGGCTCTTTAGTTTCTCTGATAAATTGATAGTAACCCCTCCGTCATTCAAGAGTTGATTGATAGTTTTAGTATAAGCTTGCAACCTTCATTTGTTCAAATCAGTCTAAGTAAGAAATGATCAAAAGGTGAGGAGGAATCTTATGTACTTTGCAAAAAATCTCGGTGGGCTGGCGCTGATAGCAGCTATGTTATGGCTTACTGCATGTAGCGGAACTCCAGAAGCGGGTACGGAGCCGAAGCAGACACCAGAGCAGTCACAGACGGCACAACCCTTGGTTACGACGGAACCACCACAGGAGACGGAACTACCACAGCAGACGGAGCCATCAAGCACGGAGCAGCCGCAGGATCTAGAGGGATTGCCGCCATTAGTTGAGGAAGCTGCGTCTACGGTTATGAACGCCATTAGGAATAAGGATATGAAGCAACTGGCCGCATGGGTACATCGGGAGAAAGGGCTGCGCTTCTCTCCATATGCATACGTGGATACAAAACATGATCTTGTATTCACCCAGGATGAAGTAGAGGACTTAATGAATGATTCCACCAAAAGAGTGTGGAGAACATTTGCTGGCTCTGGTGATTTCATCGAGCTGACCTTCGCAGATTACTACAAGCGGTTTGTTTATGATGCGGATTTCATTCAGACGGCCGAGATTGCTGTGAACAAAGGGCTGGGTCAGGGCACAATGATTAATAACTTAAACGAAGTGTATCCAAAGGATCAATACGATTTCGTTGAATATCATATTGAGGGGATCGATCCTTCAGTGGAAGGGATGGACTGGCGCAGCCTTCGTCTAGTTTTTGAGAAGATTGGAGAGGATCATGCACTGGTAGGTATAATTCATGATCAATGGACGCCCTAGCTTAGGGGTCTAGATGACGAAGGGTTTAGAACATGGGAAAGACCTCAAAAAAACGAAGGTGCCTCAGTAGCCATTTCACGGCTTTTGGGGCACCTTCATTTGATTCGTAGCATTAGAATCGAGTCCGGAGCTTTTATTGCGTAGCACTAGAAGAATAAGATGTAGATCCGGATACCGATTTAGCGATCGCTTTATAGCCCTCTGGCAGATAAGTGACAACAGATGCTTTTGAAATCACTTGTGCGTACATTTTTCCTGGATCAGGAGCAGTCACATTAAAGTAAATCACAGCGGTTTTGTCTTTGCCAAATTCAATTCGCTCAATCACAAGTCCATACCCTGGATGAGGTAGATTATTAACGGTCAGCGTAGCCTTATTTACCCCTTCACCGGCTTTGGTTAGTGTAACCTCAGTCTCGTAGGCAGGAGTAGCAGGGCTTCCATTAGACACAATTACGCGTTTGGCAAAAGCGGCAGCATCATAGGTCAGAGCGGCTGCTTCTGAGCGGGTGATGGCACCATTTGGCCGGAAATTACCGTTCTTATCGAGTGTGGCAATATGTGTATTCAACAGGATCTGGAGGCTGTTTATCACCTCAGTAGAGAGTTTATCGCCATCCTTAATGTCTATATACATCAGCGTAACAGGGAAATTACCTTTACTTTGCAGCGCTTGCGTCAATAAGTGAGCGAACTGAGCGCGGGTGATGGTTCCGCTAGGGTCCACTGTCCGGTCGAGTGAAAGGCCATTTTGCTTGGCAATCACAAATGCTGAAGCATACCAGGCTTTGTCACTTACCTTATCAAAATAGTCGCTGGCTTTAGAAGAGCTGCTACCTGACACAGGCTTCAGATTCAAGCCGCCTACGATGAACTGTATCCCTTGTGCAAAGCTCACTTTAGATTTAGGCGCAAACTTATCTTTATCAACTCCGTTTATAATCCCCTCTTTGTGCAAAGAGTTGATTTTTGCTTCCGCAGGATCACCCTTCAAATCTGAAAAAGCAAAAGCGGATGCCCCAAAAGACATACTCGCTGCCAAAATGCCGCAGGCTATAGTCATTTTTTTAGCATTATTTATGAATAATGATTTCTTCATTATGCGTCACCTCCATACTCTTAGATGGTAGAATAGACCAAAATGTTGCAGTGAATGTATTAAATATTATCACGATTCAAATAAAACGTTATCCTCGCAGGAGCGACTCGGCACCATCTACATAAATCTCAGTTCCTGTCACATGAAAAGATTCATCCGATGCGAGAAACAATACCAGATTGGCAACCTGCTCAGGTTTACCCGGTGCATTTTCCAGCGGATGATTGCCTTCCGGAAATTCCACAGGAATCTTCACTTCTTGAAGATCATCGCTTTTATACGTATTATCTCCAATTTGTGTATCGATTGATCCTGGGCAGATTGCATTCACGCGAATGCCGTATTGCGCCAGCTCTAATGCCGCCATTTTCATAAAAGCAACTTGTCCTGCCTTGGAAGATGAGTAAGCGGAAGCGCCGATGTTCGAGAATACTCGATTGCCGTTAATGGAGCTGGTGATAATGATGCTGCCGCCATGTTCTTTCATATGGGGGATAGCATATTTTACTGTGGCAAAGGTGCTGCGTAGGTTCGTATCCAGTGTCTTGTCCCAATCATCGATTTCCAGTGTTTCGATAGGAGACCATGTACCATTAATGCCGGCATTAGCAAAAATAATATCAATCTTCTCGGCCGCCTCCCCAACCTTGCGAATACTTTCTTCGACTAGACCTGGATTGGAGACATCGCATTCAATTACTGTTGCTGTGCCTCCAATAGACTCAATCTCACGTTTAGTTTCATAGGAGTCCTCAGGTGTGCGGTCAAGCATGTATACCTTAGCGCCGTGCTGGGCAAACCGTATGGCTGTAGCTTTTCCAATACCAGAACCAGCGCCTGTAACCACTGCAACTTTATCCTGTAAACGTTGATCTGTCATGATGAATTTCCTCCTTGGCGTTAGATTTCTTAGTTAGTAATTACATACCCGGCATAGCCGAATCTAACCAATTGAACTGCAGGGTGGAACAACAGGGGTGGATATATTACTATGGAATGTAAGGATGTAAAAAATATGAATTTAGATCAATCTAGCTCATGATAGGGGAACTATAGATGATTCAGCAGCAAGGGGCAGAACGGATTAATGTGGGGATATTTGCCCATGTGGATGCCGGGAAGACAACAACTACGGAGCATATTTTATATGAATGTGGTCGCATTCGTGCACTTGGCAGTGTTGATAGTGGGACAGCATTAACAGATTCAATGGATGTGGAGCGGCAACGCGGGATATCGGTACGGGCGGCATTGGCTTCTTTTACTTGGGAAGGTGTGCAGATCAATCTCGTCGATACACCGGGGCACGTAGATTTTCTGTCAGAGGTTGAACGGTCTTTGCGGGTGATGGATTGTGCGGTGCTTATTTTGTCTGCGGTAGAGGGCGTTCAGGCTCAAAGTGAGATGATCTGGAACGCGCTGCGGAAGCTGGGGATTCCGACGCTTATTTTTGTGAACAAAATGGACCGGGTAGGTGCTGACCCTGAAGCAGTGCTGGCAGAGGCGAGAAACTATTTATCTAGTGATATCATTCCAGTGCAGCAACCGGTGGGCAAAGAGCAGGAGTACATAGGGGCAATAGATTTGTGGGGGAGCGAGGCTGATCTTGCGGCACAGACTGAACTGTTGGAGGCATTGGCTGAGCGGGATGAAGATCTGTTAGAGGCGTATATGTCAGGTAGTTCGATTGATCTTTCAGCTTGGAAAAAAGCAATGAAGACGGCTTCCGCATCTGGACGCTATTACCCAATGGTTTATGGTGTTGCCGCCAAGGGGCTTGGTATTACGGCATTGCTGGACGCGATGATTGAGTATTTTCCTCGTGCGGGTGGAAATGCTGAGGGCTCGGTATCAGGGATCGTATACAATATTCAACGTGATAAAAGTATGGGACGAATGGCGTTTGTCCGCCTTTACGAAGGAACGATCCGTAACCGCGATACGGTGATGAACAACACACAGGATATTCAGGGGAAAGTGACCCAGATCCGTAAGGTCGAAGGCGGCCGTACTGAGGATGTCGGAGCACTTGAAGCGGGGGATATCGCTGTAATCTATGGTCTTTCAGGGGTGCGTATTGGAGACATACTCGGCCATCCGGAGGCGATTCCGGAGGAAGCGAAGCTGGCAGTGCCGCTGTTAACAGTGCGCGTATTCTGGGAAACCGATATGGATGATCATAAGGTTATCGGAGCGCTGCAGGAGCTGGCGGATGAAGATCCGCTTTTGGATGCACAGTGGCTGCAGGACGAACGGGAGCTGCATATCAAAGTAATGGGACCTATTCAGCTGGAGATTCTGAACAGTGTTCTGAAGGAGCGCTATGGCCTTCAGGTTACCTTTGGTCAGCCTTCTGTCATTTATAAAGAAACACCAGCCTCTGCTGGGGAAGGCTTTATCGCCTATACAATGCCGAAGCCATGCTGGGCAATTTTGCGGTTTCAGATTGAGCCAGGTCCCCCAGGTAGTGGATTAGTCTACGATTCGGTAGTTCGGAGTTCTGATTTGCTGCCGCAATATCAGAGCGAGACCGCACGCCGTGTGCTGGAAGCGTTACAGCAGGGCTTGTACGGCTGGGAGGTTACCGATCTGAAAGTGACCTTGATTGAGGGACAGCATCATGTGTGGCATACACATCCGCTGGATTTTGCCGTAGCGACTCCTATGGGGATTATGGATGGACTCGCGCAGGTAGGTACTAAGCTGCTGGAGCCGATTCTTCAGGTTCGCATCGTAGTTCCTGAGGAGAATGGCGGCCGTGTGATGAACGACCTGGTTCAGATGCGCGGCACGTTCGATCCACCTGTGCTGCAAGGCGACCGGATGATCATCGAAGGGCGTTTGCCGCTGGCAACGTCGCTCGATTATCCCGTCAGCTTAAGCTCCTACACAAAGGGGCGCAGCACGTTCACTTCTTTTTTTGCCGGCTATGAAGAATGTCCTTCAGATGTATCCGCAGAGCGCACCCGCCGGGGTGTGAACCCGCTGGATCAGGCGAAATATATATTAAGCGTGCGAAAGGCGCTGCAGGGGTGAGATAAAATGAAGATCAGAAAAGCAACAGCTAGTGATATAGACGGGATTGCTTTCGTTCACGCTATGAGTTGGAAAACCACGTATAAAGGACTAATATCAGATGAGTTTCTTGATGCAATCACAGTGGAAGCTAGAAGTAAGCGCTGGATTCGGAATTTTGAAAATCCCATTAAAGACGAGGTTATGTATGTGGCTGAAGATGAGGCTGGGATGATCATTGGCTTTGCAAATGGAGGGGCGCGAAGGGAACCGGATCTCTACGATGCGGAGCTTTACGCACTTTATTTGCTTAAGGAACACCAAGGAAAAGGTCTTGGTAAGCGGCTCATAAGAAGCGTAGCACAGAACTTATTGGAGAAAAATTATAGTTCATTCATGACTTGGGTGCTGGCAGGCAATCCTGCGATTCATTTCTACCACAGCGTTGGGGGAGAGTCTATCTCAAGTATAGAAGTTAAGATAGGGGATGAATTATTAGAAGAAATAAAAATAGGATGGCAAGACATTAGAGGCATAGGGATTGATTAATGACTTTTCACGCAAAAAAAGACTCATAAGGGATACAAAACGCATACCCCTTATGAGTCTCATAATGATTTATTTAATGTACGTACGGCTGACCAGAACATCTGCAATAACATCTGTTGGAATGATGAATTCTCTAACGCCCATGTAGCCAGGAGCCACATCATATTTGTTAAAGGAAATAACCAGCTGGTACTTATCGTTGATATAGAAATCTTGATCTTTAGCTATATTTTCAAATTGATAAAAAAGGTCTTCATTGGGTTCATCTGTTGAAATCCAGTAGAACATATCTTTATCTGCTTTCATTTGGGAGCGCATCTGTTCCTTAATATTTTCACTTATGATACTGATATATCGATCATCTTTAAATAACATAGGCAGACTTAGCAGGATTTGATTCTTCTTGTCTATCGTATCGTGCTGCATTGTTGTTGACGATGAACCTACGGTATTTACCACGTATCTGCTAATAGCAAATAGCTCAGCATTGTCCGTTTTAACCTCAAAGCCTGTATCGACCCCTAAATGACCCTCTCCGGATTGCTTTAAAGACTCCATCTCTGCTTGAAACTCATCATATAGTTTTTTGTTTTCTTCGAGATATTTTTCATTCAGAGTCGATTCCAGCTCTTTATTCTCTAGGTTAGTAATGATGGGAACCTTTATGTCTGCATTATAGGTCTGCTCATCCACTTTGTATTCTCTAAAAGTTAGCACTTTAACAATACTGTCTACACCAGGTATAGCGGAGAAGGCGTTGGCAATGTTAACATTGACATTAATCCCAATCACGAAAAATAGGGCTGCCGCACAAACTCCAGATATCCACTGGTAACGTATTCTTCTTATCTTCCTTTTCTTTAATGCTTTACTTACAACGAAATCTAATTCCTCAGGAATAGGGAGTTTGTTATAATCTTCTATAATTTTTTTGATTTGGTTATCCATTCTAATTGATCTCCTTTGAGGATTCTTCCTGCATGTTGACTCTTAATAACTGGAGTGCTTGATATAGTCTAGTCTTTACTGTATTGACGTTTTCATTTAATACTTCCGCAACTTCCTCGATCTTTAAATCTTCGATATATCTAAGGACGATGACATTTCGATACTTAAGGGGTAGATCATCCAGCGATCTTTCTAAATCAATATCTGGATACACGTCTACCGCACCAGGGATAAAAAAGTCGAGTGCTTCATCATCTACTGGTTGAACTCTTTTATGTTTCCTCAGAAAATCCAGAGAGGTAGTTACTACGATTCTAAACAACCAACTCTTTACGGATTCTGGGTTCTTTAGCAACCCTATAGAGGAGAGAGCTTTATAAATCGAATCCTGAACAACATCTAATGCATCCTCTTTGTTCTTCACATAGCTGTAAGCTAGACGGTATATGTTCTCCTTGTTATCTGTAATACAAAGAGTGAGTAATTTCTCTTTATTCCTCTTAAGCATATTCGTAAAACCCTTCTCTTTTTATATTGCGTAGCTTTAGTTTGTTAGATTACTATTCTCATTGATTCTCCTTTTGTATGGCTTTAGCTACAAGTGCTGCATAGGATTTGGCACCTTCTCGTTTTAGATGAACGCCATCCTCATAGAAGTAAGAGTCCTTTCCTTCGCTTGAGGAATGCCAGTCTACAACCATAGCGTTGGGGAATTCTAAAGCCACTTTCTTAAGCAAAGTATTCACAGTATTTTGCCATTTTTTCGGTACACGTGTGTTTACTAGTACGACTTGCTGAACATCTTCAAGTGAAATAAGTAATTTCCGCAATTGATTGGAGTTAAAAGCTCCGTTCGTACCTAGATTAATGATCACTCGAGTGCCAAGTTTCCCCTTCGTCCTAAGTTTATCGACCACTTCTTGTGCCTGTGACATCTGCCTGCCTACCTTACCATCGATAACAATGCCTGGCAGAAGTTCTTGTAGATAAGGAGCAGCATCGAGGATTACGGAATCACCTATTGCAGTAACACCTTTACCTGCTTCTTCTACCTGAGGCTGAGGTTCTGGCTTCTTCGGTGGATCTACTGGTACTGGTACAGGCACAGGCACAGGTGTTGGTACATTTTGAGGGGGCACTAGTGTGACATTATGTTTATTCTTATCGTGATTAATATTAGTGCCTGTATTCGGATCTGCGGATATCTTAGTATCCAAGTTGCTACTACAGGATATGGACAATATGATTAACGGGACTGCAATAAAGATGAATAAGGGTCGAATCTTGAATTGCAGACGAATGCTTAATTTCGTACACCATCTTCCTAATAAACCTTGACGAATAGGTTCTTCGATATATTTCCACGATAGTGAGGCTAATAGGAGGCTAACTCCCAGCTGAAAAAGAACACGGAAACCATCGAACCCACCTGTATCTACTGTAGGATTAGTTAGAATGATGACTGGATAATGCCATATGTAAATACTATAGGAACGTACGCCAATCCAACGCAAGGGCTTGCAACCCATGATTTTAGCTAGTCGGCTCGCAGGATGTGCGAGTACAGCTATTACAATTGCGGAAAGGATCGACACTAGAACCAAGCCGCCATAATAAAGAAATTGTCCGTACTCATTCGTCCGCCAAATCATAAGAATGAGGGTGATTAATCCGATTGCACCACTGAAGTCAAGGATATAGCGAGATCTGCGTGAAATCTTATCGGTCAAATTTTGACTCGGCCATGCTAGAGCGAGAGCGGCTCCAATCAGTAGAGCAAAAGCTCGGGTATCAGTACCATAATAGACTCGGCTTGGATCAACTCCAGGTTGATAGATTAGCGCCATAGCAAGTGCCGAGAGGAATGCACCTGTTAGACACATCACAATGAGTTTACCTCGCTGAGGTGCAAGGCGTAACCCTACAATAATAACCAATGGCCAAATGAAGTAGAACTGTTCCTCAATAGCGAGCGACCACAAATGACCTATAGGAGAAGGAGGTCCAAAGCTCTCGAAATAAGATACATCGTGAAAAATAAGCCACCAGTTATTGAAGTATAACGTTGAAGATATAAAGTCCCCTTGTAATGCTGCTAATCGTGAACGATCGAACAACAGAAGCCACATAGCAGTGACAAAAAGCATGACAAACATAGCAGGCAATAGCCGTCGCGCTCGTCTAATCCAGAAATCTTTAAGATCGAACCGTCGGTCCTGCTTCCACCTTTGGATGATTTGATCCGTGATCAGATATCCAGACAGAACGAAGAATATTCCGACCCCTATAAGTCCTCCTGGAGCCCAATTGAGGTCGAGATGATACGCGATAACTGCGATCACAGATAGTGCTCGAAGTCCATCTATTCCCGGCATATAACGCCTTCTAGTCGTGGAATTGTCAGGTTCTAAAGAGTTAGTCGGTGGTGTAACCTTGATTTCTTTCATGGTAGTTCATTCCTTCGTCATCAGTTGTCTTATGTCAGCAAGACGTATGACTAACTTAAAAAAGTTCTTAACTTCTCTTGGTAAATAAAGGAGTGACCATGAATGGATCAGAAATCGGTACACAAGTACCTATGAATTTAAAAAGGCATTCTAGAACAAAAAATCATTCTGGAATGCCATTAGCCCAATTAGCCGTTCTTAATTTCCACACGTAAAATATCCGTAACCATTTTAACCGGAACGTATATCGTATCGTTCTTTAGGATAGGAGCAGTACCTAAAGTGACAGGTGCCATTTTGGCAAAAAAGTAAGAATCTTTACCTAAGGTAACATTGGTCCACTGTGCACCTTTCTTCAACTCAGCTGAGCGCGACGTTTGATTCCACTTGATTTCATATCCTAAACGATTCGCCACATCTCGTAATGACACCATTGAAACCCCATTAGCATTCTTAAATGTAGCTATTGTACTTAAATCGAGCTTCGGGTTGTTCGTAATATGGGTACTGAAACGAAATTCAGGAGTTCCCATGGCGCCTGGAGCAATACTATATTTAGGGAAGAGGATGACAACCTCACCATTTTCAATATAAAAACCTTGTTCTTCATTGATTCCTTTGAAATCCTCAATAAAGTAGTTCTCAGGTTCCTCATTGATCTTCGCAAGGATACCGGCATTCAACTTTTCCTTAAAGTCGTTTCCAAAGAAATCTGACAAGGCAATCCGCTTCGCTTGTTTCGTATTAAATACATTGTATGTATCTACACGAGGCATACCCGTTCCACCAGTTTCACCTTGAGAAGTAACAACAAGTGAGATCATTCCGGAAGGGTTATCCGATCCATTTTCTTTTAATTCATAAATAATGTATAGCTCATATGGACGATACTCGAAACCAGCCTTTTTAGCGTCTGCTGCTGCTTCAGTTGCATCCTTTTCCCAAAGAGCAAGGTCTTTCTGCGCATTAGACAGAATGATACTGTTGATTTCTTCCTGAGCCTTAGTGTCCAACATACCTACGATCTGTGGCACTTTAATATTTGTATTCAGAAGCTCCGTTGAAGATGTGAGAATTACTTCTTTGATTTGGATCCCAGTGTTATTGATGGTGGAAATCGGTACAGCTGAAATCGGTACATTGATGGCAGGCTTAGTCGTGTTCACTGCATCAGCAAAAGCAGTGCCATTCATTGGTAACATGCCAGCGCTTATTCCCACAACCGTTAATCCGACTACACCAAGCTTCAATACTTTAAAAGGGCTCTTTTTCATTGTGTGTTCACGCTCCATTTAGTTGTAATAAGTGTGTTATTAGCGCACTTACTAGCAAGACGTATTAGGAGTGTTGAAAAGTTTGGGGGGGATAAATGTTGATCGGAATTCGTCATCCCGCAAGAGTTCCTTTAATAGTCACTCCGAACCTTTTTCAGCCTTCTTCCGCGCCCGGAACCGCCGCACCTTCATGAGGTTGCCACAAGCCTTGTCATCGCAGTAACGCTTAGAACGGTTACGTGTATCATCATAGTACACCCAGAGACAATCAGGATTCTCGCAGATACGGAATCTTGAGGGTTCTTTTTCAAGCAAAGCCTCCGCAAAAGACGCCGCTATCTCCGCCATCACCTGCTCCCAACCGCTATGTAGTGGCAACAGCTTTATCGCCGCTTGCCCGTCACTTTCCCATATCATTCGCCGCGTAACAGGGCCCTTGTCCATATAGGGATTGAGCTGCTCCAGCATTTCTCCATACACTGATTCCCCTTGTACAATGGTCTGTACCCACTTCCATAGCAGTGAGCGAAGCTCTTTAAGCTGTGCCAGTTCTATGTCATTCGGCATCTGTGTTGCTAATAGAGCATGCTTCTTCAGCCATTTAGAAACCCACTCCTCTTCATCGAGCTTGTCCCTATCCTTATTCTTATCCCCTGTACGCCAATCCCGCCAGTAACTGTTAATGAAATCCTCCCACAACACGGTCTGTTCATCCTTTCCGATTCAACGCTGATTACAAATCATTGTAACAGTTAAAAATAAGATTAGCTAGTTACTTGATTGAGCGATGGAAATATGCTACATTTCTTACGTAACCACTATATGATGGTTTAAGTAGTTACATAATTCAGTTAGTATTAGGAGGTTAACATGCAAAATAAAATCAGTGAGGTTCTGCTGCAAAATTGGGATTATTGCATGGATATCGAGGATTGGGCTCCGCCGTTAAGCGATGCACTGGAAGGTGTGGATAGTAAACAGGCACTTTGGAAGCCAGAGGGGAGTGCAATCAATTCCATCTGGGAGACGGTTAACCATTTAACATATTATAAGGTTCGTTTGTTGCGTAAGTTAAAAGGGTTGCCCAAACAACCTGATGCTGAAAGCAACGATGATACCTTCACTGTAACAACGGAAGGGGAAGAAGCATGGGCGAAGGCCGTCGCAGACCTGAAGGACGTGCATGCTGCGCTTAGAGAAATCATTGAGGCGTTGGAAGAAGGTGCATATGATTGGGGCGGTTCGGGTCATGCCCCAGGGGAAGAGGTAATGAGTCTCATTTTGCATGATTCATACCACACCGGACAAATTATTATGCTTCGTAAACTGCAAGGCTCCTGGGTTTCCAACCGTAGTTTTAATTAGAACCTCTATAATAAAAATATAAGCCACACTCCACTATACTGGTTTACCAGGTGCAGCGGTCGTGTGGCTTTTCTTGTTACCCTTTTGGGATGCTTCGATATTGAGTCGGCGAGCATCCCATTATTTTTTTGAACAATCTAGAAAAGTAGTAGGGGTCCTGCATCCCGATAGCAGTAGCGATTTCTTTAATATGTAGATCGGTTAATGCTAGCAGTTGACCGGCTCGCTGCATTTTGAGGCGCAGATAGAATTCAATCGGGGGGACTCCGGTTTCTTGATTAAATAGATAAATTAGATGCTGTTTCGATAATCCTATATGCTTCGCTACATCCGGGAGTGAAATAGAGCTGTTGATTCGATCCGTCATATAGCGAATGGCTTGCTCAAGATAACGTTCGTTCTTTTTATCTTGCTCAGAGTTCATGGTACTCAATCCCACGTGGCTGATCAGATGACGAATGCACTGAGACACATAGATATGATTACGCATGGCAAAAGGCTTATCCGATAACAGGGCATAACATTGCTCGAAATCTTCGATCCATTGGCTATGAAGGTTCAGTGTAAAGGTTAGCGGCTCTATATCCATGGCATAAGTTTGAATCAACGCAGCGGCATGCGGTCCTTTTAGATGCATCCAGTAGATTGTCCAGGGATTCACATCTGAAGCACCATATCGATGGGGTGTTCCGGCAGGAATGACAGCTAATTGCCGTTCTTTTATTTGAATCAGCTTATTGTGATGACTCTCCATCCACCCTTCACCCTCTACGCAATACATCAGAATATGCGAGTCACATCCTTGTGGACGCTCTCGATAATGAAACTTCGCTCTTGGGAAGCAGCCAATGTCACTCACATAGAAGGAATTTGTTAACGGATTCTCATGTAATTCATTCATCATGAAATCGGGCAGCACAAAAAGCTTCTGCTCATCGAAGCCATCCGGCTTTAATGAGATATCTGTCATGATAACTCTCCTTTTTAAGAACATAATTTATTTATTTGAAATAACAGCCTATTCATAAGGGGAATATTATTTATAGGATAAGAATATTGTCCATCATTTACAGATTATCGTCAATTGTTTAAAAGCGCATGCAACGATAAATTAGAGCTATATCACGAAGGAGGAGAGTATGGAAATGAGTATGAGAGGGCCTTCTACAGTTCTAACAAACGGTGTCCGCGTATGGGAAGAAGCAGTTAAAATTCCTACCTATGAAACAGGTGAACCCGATAAAAATCCAATGTTCCTCGAGAAGCGAGTTTATCAAGGCAGCTCGGGGCGAGTATATCCACATCCTGTGGTTGATAAAATTATGGATGAGAAAGAAATGAAATCGTATCAGATGGTCATGCTCGAAAATGAATATGTGCGTATTGAGATCATGCCTGAAATTGGCGGCCGTATCTATCGCGCTCTGGATAAGACGAACAATTATGATTTTGTTTATTATAATCGCGTGATTAAACCTGCGCTTGTTGGTCTGGCAGGACCATGGATTTCAGGCGGTATTGAATTTAACTGGCCGCAGCATCATCGTCCGAACACGTTTGGCCCTGTGGAGCATGTGATTACGGAGAATGAAGATGGCAGTGCAACTGTATGGGTGAGTGAAATTGACCGAATGTACGGAACGAAGGTCACAACCGGCTTCACACTGCATCCTGGAAAAGCCTATCTCGAAGTTACAGCACAGCTATATAACCGAACCCCGGAGCCACAGACCTTCTTATGGTGGGCAAACCCTGCAGTTGCAGTCAATGATGATACTCAATCGGTGTTTCCGCCGGATGTGACAGCTGTATTCGACCATGGTAAACGTGATGTGTCCAGATTCCCAATTGCAACAGGAACGTATTACAAGAAGGATTATTCCGAAGGTGTAGATATTTCACGCTATAAAAATATTCCGGTTCCTACGTCATACATGGCGTACAAATCCGATTACAATTTCGTGGGCGGTTATGATCATGGGGTTGAAGCAGGTCTGCTTCACGTAGCGAATCACCATGTATCTCCGGGTAAAAAGCAGTGGACTTGGGGGAACGGCGAATTTGGTCAAGCGTGGGATCGTAATTTAACTGATGAGGACGGACCCTATATTGAGTTAATGACAGGGGTATTTACGGATAATCAACCCGATTTCACTTGGCTCCAGCCGTATGAAGAGAAGTCATTTACACAATATTTCATGCCATATAAGAACATCGGAATTGTGAAAAATGCTTCTGTTGATGCTGCCGTCAATCTTGAGGTAGATGAGACTTTACAGACTGCAACTGTGATGGCCTACGGAACTTCGGTATTTGAGGATGCGGTTATTGAACTGAGGGGTCAGCATAGAACGTATGTGAAGGATACGATCACGCTCTCTCCAGAATTAACCTACAAATCGGTCATTACGTTAGATGAAGCCGATCGACCGCATCACTTAATCGTAACGGTATTTGATACGAACGGAAACAGCCTTATATCATATCGTCCAGCGAAGCCTAGTATTGAGAAGGTTCCAGATGCAGCAAAGCCACTTCCGCTACCGGAAGAATTAAAAAGCACAGAGCAATTGTATTTGGCTGGAGTTCATCTGGAGCAATACCGTCATGCCACGTTCGAGCCAGAGCAGTATTATGAAGAAGGCTTAAAAAGAGATGCTTCCGATATTCGAATTAATGTGGCTTATGGAACGCTGCTGCTTCGCCGAGGGTTGTTCAAGCAAGCGGAAGAACATTTCCGTACAGCGATTGAATCGCTGACTTGGCGTAATCCGAACCCCTATGATAGTGAAGCTTACTATCAGCTTGGTGTAGCACTCCGATTGCAGGATCGTAATGAAGAAGCATTTGCTGCCTTTTATAAGGTGGTATGGTCTGCAGCATTCCAAGATAGTGGATATTATGCACTGAGTCAAATTGCTTGTGAACGTGTGGCGTATGGAGAGGCGTTGGAGCTCGCAACAAGTGCTTTGGTACGTAACACTAGAAACTATAAATCAAGACATGTGAAAACAGCACTTTTACGTAAGCTTGGACGTTACTCTGAGGCAATTACATTCGCAGAGGAGACATTGAGGCTAGATATCGCGGACTTCGGTGCTGCATATGAGAGAGTGCTAACGCTTAAATTGCTCGGGCGACAAGAGGAAGCTGCTGAGGCTCAAATGAAGCTTGCACAGTTCATGAGAAACGATGTGCATAACTATCTAAATCTGGCCTCTGATTATGCAGGTAGTGGATTATACGTGGAAGCTGCACAGGTGTTAGAGCAGATTCGTATGGCATCGAATGAACCCACATACCCGATGGTGCATTACACATTGGCTTATGTATACGAGAAAATAGGCCGTAAAGAAGAAGCAACAGCGCAGCGTCAGCTTGCTCAATCCGCACCCTCTGATTACTGCTTCCCGAACAGCTTGTTTGAGCTGCAGGTATTAGAAAGCGCGATTACATGCAATCCACTGGATAGTAAGGCTCATTATTATCTTGGGAATCTATTCTATGATAAAAAACGTGCCGACGATGCCATTCGTCATTGGGAACAATCCGTCGCGCTTGATGATCGTTTCCCGACGGTTCATCGTAACCTTGCGCTTGCTTATTACAATAAGCGGAATGACGCTGCGGCTGCTTTGCAGTCACTTGAACAAGCTTTCCAGTACAATATGAATGATGCGAGAGTATTCTATGAGCTGGATCAGTTGCATAAGAAGATGGGTGTCCCTGCCCAAGAGCGCATGGCAAGATTACAGCAGCATATGGAGCTTGTGGAGAAGCGGGATGATTTGTACCTTGAATATGTGACTCTACTGAATTTGCTTAGCGAGTATGAGGATGCTTTGTCTGTTCTATTAAGACGTCAATTCCATCCATGGGAAGGTGGAGAAGGGAAAGCCACAGGACAATATGTTTTGGCGCTTGTTGAGCTGAGCAGGCAGGCTAATCAGGAAGGTCAATATGAGGAGGCTATCTCATTATTAACACGTACGCTGCATTATCCAGAGAATTTGGGTGAAGGTAAGCTCGATGGTGCGCAAGAGAATAATGTGTATTACGAGCTTGGTGTGGCTTATAACGGATTAGGCAAGACAGAGGAAGCAGCACGTCACTGGGCGATTGCGTCACAAGGCTTGGAGGAACCAGCCAGCGCAATGTACTACAACGATCAGCCGCCAGAAATGATCTTCTATCAAGGCTTAGCATGGATACAGCTGAATCATCCGAAGGAAGCGAAACGGCGTTTCAATCAGCTGATCGATTTTGCAGAAAGACATCTCTTTGATGAGGTAAAGCTTGATTATTTTGCTGTATCCTTACCTGATTTTCTCGTATTCGAGGATGATCTGAACAGACGCAATCAAATTCATTGCTTGTTCATGATGGGTCTAGGCTTATTAGGCTTAGGGAAAATGACGGAAGCGAAAGAGCGCTTTGAAGAAGCATTGGACTTGGAGCCGAACCATCAGGGAGCTCGAATTCATAAGGCGATGTGCTTGGAATCGTAAACGAAATAAGCAGCTTTATGATGCTAAACAATAACTGGTTCGATTTGGAATTTTGTTTCAACTCTGAAAGCCCCGGGTTAATGGAGACTATCTACAGCCTATATTCGAAAGGAGAGATTGATGATGGAACCGGGCTATAAAGATAGAAGCGTTGAAGTGGAGCATACAGAGGTGCAACGGAAGTCGGATTCCAGTGTTGTCGCATCTACCTTTATTAAATATGCTGCTTATATTATTATTTTTTTCGGAGCACTTTTCTTCTTAGTCAAATATGTCTTCCCGATGTTCTAATTGAGATTTCAACGAACCGTATACAAAAATCCATCCCCTGCACAATGCGGGATGGATTTTTGAATTTAACGAACCCTATAAATTTCTCTGGATGGAATCCGGTGATTCCGCAGAATTACGATAAAAGAACCAGCACTCGTTCAGCAGCTTGATCTGACGGCGGTCTTTTTTGTAATAGGCTTTCATCAGTTGATGGCAGAGCCACTGTGGCAAGGGTATCACTCCTCTAACTGCTTACGTAAGTTAGCATATGGAGAAATGAGCCTAAAGGTGACGATTTACAGAATGCTTTCTGCTTCCTCTTCGTACCACTGCTCTAATTGAGCTTGCAATGCCCGAATCTCGGTCAGCAGGGAGATCAGTGGATAGTTCTTCTGCTCTTGAACAGAGGCGAAGGCCTGCTCCAATCTATTGATATAATCCAGACCGGACTCCAGGGAGTAATCCTCACGTAACAGATCCAGTGAATCACACTCAGCAATCGCTAAGGGCAGATCCGGTACATTATCGGCTGTCAGCTTGTCGATTTCTTTGTTTAGACGTAAATTGAGCGCACTTAGCTGGTACGCATATTCCTCGGGCATTTCCACGAATTGCAATTCTTGATGTTGCTGCAAAATTACATACCGCATTTTCGGCATTGGTCATTCTCCCTCCGTACTTGTCTTCCTTCTTGACAGTTTAGCCTATGCACAAGTTACAATTCAAGTAGAGATGTTAATTCCCGTGGAAAGGACTTGTGATAGAACGCTATGGAAACGATGAGCAACGAAGAGCTTCAGCTGTGGATTGAGCAGGTGTCGCGGGACAGCTTTGGTGTACCCTTTAGGCACAAGGCAAGCTTTAACAGCCGATTATCTTCAACAGGCGGACGATATTTTACCAGAAGCCATAATATAGAGATTAATCCCCATCAGCTTGCTATGTTCGGTAGAGAAGAGACGGAGAAGATTATCAAACACGAGCTCTGTCATTATCATCTGCATTTGGCGAAGCGAGGGTATATGCATCGTGACACTGATTTCAAGAGACTGCTTGCACAAGTTGGCGGAAGTCGCTACTGTCAGACATTGCCGGGTGCGAAAGCTCGGAAGTCACTGCCTTATCGGTACAAGCTGATCTGTACAGCGTGCGCCATGGAGTATCCGCGTAAGCGAAAAGTAGATCCCAAGCGCTACCGCTGCGGTAAATGTTCGGGGAAGCTGAAGCTGCTGGCGCTGGAAGTCCAGTAATCAGACACGAGCATGGCGTTATTTTATAACCAGACCCATCAATCCCACAAAGGAAACAGCTTGCTGAGGCGAAATGATGCATCCTTCTAAATCCTGAATATCCACGATTAAGCCACTGAACTCGCAGTCACTTAGATCAATCCCGTTAAGCTTTGATCCTGATAAGGTGGCTTGATCAATATTACACTCACTGAAGCTGACCTTCTGGAAATTGGATTGGTAGTAATCAGAGCTCATCAATGAACTATTCTCAAAAGCAACCTGCTTCAGATTAGCCATTCGAAACGTTGCAAAATCCCCGATACAATCTACCACGCGAACATTTTGGAATCGCCCCCTTGTAAAGTCCGTACCAATGAGCTTGCAGTTTCTAAATTCGGTTCGATGAATAATCGCATTCGTAAAATCCACATTGGATAGATCGCATCGCTCAAAAATCACATCCATCAGCTCAATCCCAGTTAAGGACGACTCGATAATCGTAACATTTTTTAAAACCACTTGATCAAAGCTGACTTTATTCGCCTCTTGATTATCAATAACTGTATCGCTTATGCTGCAACGACTAAATTCATCTTTGGTTTGCAGCGAATATATTTGCTCAGGGAGTAGAGCGTCTGGATCTGATATTTTTGGTGAATCCATTTTGAATTTCATATGTACCTCCATTTAATGAATGCTCGTTTCTTATTAAATTAACTATCTTAGGGTTCAGCAGATTTGTCAATTCTCAGTAGCGCTCAGACCTTTCGGGAGATACGTACAAATACACCTTTTTCTGGATAAAATCACACATCGTTTTGTAAGCGTTACCAACTTAAGATGGAAGGGAAGTCCATATTAGGTAGAGGGGGTACATTTATGAAACGATTCAGGTCCGCGATGGCGGGTCTGCTCGCGATGCTGCTGATTTTCTCAAGCTTGCCTGTGATGGGAATCGGTAGCGGTTCCGTAGGTGCAGAGGGAGTTGGAGGAACAGGCGCAGGGCTAATCCCATCAGGGACAGTACTCATCAAGAATAAGTGGAAAAATAATTTCTTATATGAAACGTCTGATGGTATCGTGCGTTATGGCATGACCAATCCAGCGGACACATCATCGCATTGGACAGTGGAGACGGTAAATGGTCTGTCACGAATTAAGAATGTAAAGACGGGCCACTACATTACAATGGCTGGTAATAACGGCAAAGAGGATACACTTAAGGCGGCGGATCTCCAAGGAGCTGGAAGTGTTACGGATCAATGGCTGATCGATATTTCCAATAGAAACGGATACATGATCATCCGAAGCGCGAGCGTACCTGAGAGTAAGCTGGTTATCCATGAGGAGAATCAGCTTGGTTATGCGCAGGTAAGCTCGGATATCAATATTACGTTTGAGAGTCCGCAGTGGGCTTTTATCGATCCTAACGCAGGAACAGTACCTGTACGGTTGGAAAGCCGGATGCGTCCCGGTCAGGTGATGTATGAGGAAAAAGGAAATGTACTTTACGGTAAACAGCCTTTGAAGAATGAGGCTGCCCAGTGGCTTCTTGAGCCGGGAACGGACGACGGAACACTGATGATTCGAAACCGTGAGACGGGTCATTATATTAAGCAAAATGAAGTGACTTGGGCTGGAGTTTTTTCGCAAGAAATCGATCCGGACAAGGTGACGCTAAGCGAATGGGTGAAGGAAGATGCACCAGGTGCGGATGGAGCGGGTTTTATTACCTTAAGTAATAAAGGATTAACCGACGGAGTTAAACCTTTATGGCTGAATCCTCAGTTTGAGGAAGATAATAACGTGCGCTCTAACAGCTGGCCGGGTGAAGCAACCAATCCTAATGCCCAGTGGAAAATTGTTCCTATTTCCGAGTTGCAGCCGGTACGCTTGGCAACTTATACAGATGCACAAGTAGCTACAGATTTCTTGTATGAATCCGCAAACGGTGCACTTAAGCACGGATTAATTGCTCCAGATACTGCTGATTCATCCGATTATCTATGGTATATAGAGGATTATGACGGCAATAAACGTATCCGTAATGCCGCAACTAATCATTACCTTTCCTATAGTGATGGCACAGCCAAGGCCTTGCAGATCAGTGGTAGCCAACCTTCGGATCAATGGAATTTTAAAGATTCTGATGATTATGATGACTACCAGACGTTAGAAAATTGCGGGAGTAAAGGCATCTATCTATCTACCTTGGGTGGAGACAGTGCAGGAGCAAGTGGGGATGCGACTTCATTAAGCGCCCAGTGGCAGCTTCTAGACCCTAACACACCAACAGATGGCACCATTCCATATTATCGTATTCAAAATGGCTGGAAGTCTTTTTATTGGTATGAATCTGCTGACGGCCTTTTGAAGTACGGAAATATGCAGAAGGATGGCTCTGATCAATGGCTGGTTGAGAAGTACAATGGCCGTAAGCTATTCAAGAATAAGAAAACAGGCCACTATATTAACACGGTGAATATGCCAGATGGCCATATTCAGGTCACCGAGCTACCAGACAGGAATAATGTGCAGCAGGCATACATCTGGACAGGAAAAAATATTGGGAATAGTACCTACGTAATCAGTAGTGTCCTCGACAAGGAACCTAATACATTCCCAGAAAAATTCATCTCACTTCAGAATCTCACTAAATATGCTGAGTATGGTGTGATCAATCCAGGTTGGGGCAGTCCGCAGTGGAGATTTGTTCCTGTCACCGAGAAAAAGCAGGACTTGTTCCGCTTCAAGCTAGACGCTGTAAATGGTGAAGATCAATATCTTAAGGACGGTCCTTTGCTGAGTTCTCCAGATGTACTAGAGAAATTGCTAGAATCTAAGACTGTCACCGAAGCTGTCTATGATTCGCAGGACACTGAAGTAGTGGTGCCGCAGGATAAGACGGAATCTGCAACCGCTGACGCAAAAATGACCCCTCTAGCCGCTGCGAACGAGGATGTAACAGTAGGTCAGGCTACTTATGGTTCACTTGATATGAACGACGATACCTTTGTCTGGCAGCTGCAAGAAATAGCTGGCAGCAATGGATCTGTGAAGATTAAAAATAAAGGTACTGGACGTTATCTCTCCCTGGAGCATATAGGTGGTGCAGTAGATGAGGTTGAGCCTAATGTTGCCGTTCAGACACTGCAAACTGTCTATGATGTATGGGGCAGCATTAAGTGGATTGTGGATATGCAGCCTTCAGGTTTGACTACTTTCAAGAGTGGATGGGCTGGCCACTATATGTATGGGGCTTCCGATGAGAAGGGAAATCCGATTATTAAGATTAGTAAGGCTCCCGATGCAGCGGATAGAAACAGTGCGCATTTTACCGCTGAAGCCGTTGAAGCGATTGCGCCGACGATCCCTGCTTACCCTGTAAGATTTAAGAATGCAAACAGCGGGGAGTATTTATACGAGAATGAGCACGGAGTTGTTCTGTACGGGCAGCCGTCAACAGAGAATGGATTCTCGCATTGGAATATAGCTGTGCAGGACGGCAAACAGACGATTATCAATCGTGCAACTGGACATTTTTTAACATTGAATGGAGATTATTCATACTTGGAGAGCAGTAGCGCAGAACCGGCTATAGACGGAGCATCTGCTTGGGAAGTAAGCTTGGCTTCCGATTATACGCATTACACCATTCGTAGTCTCTATGGAGAATACGACGATGAATTAATAAACATTGCGAATAAGACAGGATATGCTGAACGTGCGCTCCTACTAGAGAGTGACGGCTTAGCTCAATGGACGCTTGAAGCAGCTTCGCAGGAGTTTACTACTCCGTTTGGAGAACTGCGCAATAACAAGACAACAACTCCAGTTCAGAACGATACCAATATTATAACGATCGTGCCGAAAGGGCTAACTGGCAAAGTATTGGCTGAACAAGAAGGGGCGCTCGTATATGCGGAACCTTCCGATAACGCTGCTCACTCCCAGTGGATCGTTCAGGATGTAAATGGACGTAAACGCATAATGAACGTTCAGACCAAACATTATCTTTCTTTAAATGAAGCAGACCAAGCCCTCTTGTTAGCTTCTGGGGAAACTGAACGTTCCAAGTGGACGCTGGAAGAGAAATTAGGCTACAAGCTCCTGCTAAGCGCGGATAAAACAGCCTATCTTACTCACGACGCATCAGCTGTTCAACTTGGCTCTGCTGTGGGAACCGATAGCACTCTTTGGAGCTTCTTGCCCATTCCTACAGATGCAATTTATGCAGGAGGAGAAGCATTCCAAGGCGATCATGTTATGCGGTTTGCAGTCAATGCCCAGCAAGCTGGAGAATACGATGCCGTTGTTCGATACAAGAACACTTCCAGTGATGTAACGGATCTGTTGCTTGAGGTGAACGGCCTGAAGGAATCGGCTAAAGTTAGCTTGGCGAAGTCCTCCTCTTGGACGACTGAACAGGTGAAGCTGAAGCTTCGTGCAGGGATTAATACGGTTTCTCTAAGCAACGGCAACATTGATTGGGGCAAAGTAAGTATTGATAGCCTGACCGTAAAAAATAGCGTAAACAAAGTTTACCGCGGAGCCACAGTTCCTTACATTAGTTATGAAGCTGAAGATGCAGCGACTAACGGAACGCTGATCGGTCCTTCGCGGAAATATCTCACAATGGCTTCAGAGGCTTCTGGACGACAAGCTGTCGCCTTGAAGAATACGGGGGACTATGTAGAGTTCAAGCTTGCAGAAGCAGCTAATTCTATTGTTCTTCGCTATTCCATTCCTGACAGTTCGGATGGTACTGGTGCTGATGAAACTTTGACCCTATATGTAGATGGAGTTAAGAAAAAGCTAAATCTGACATCAAAATACGCTTGGGAATACGGTAGTTACCCATGGTCTAATGATCCTCGTCAAGGTAGTGGACATCGCTTCTTTGATGAAATTCATGCTCTGATTGGGAACGCTCCTGCTGGAGCTACCATTCGTTTAGAGAAGGGAACAGGAGACAATGCCACTTCATACGTCATCGACTTGGTGGATATGGAGCAGGTAGCACCTGAGTTAACACGCCCTGAAGGATTTATTTCCGTAACGGATTTTGGAGCGGTAGCCAATGATGAAGATGATGATACCGCAGCCTTTAAGGCAGCGCTTGCCGAAGCGAAGGCAACAGGTACTGGGGTTTGGTTCCCAGCAGGTACCTTCAATGTCGGAAAGGGTTTGCTGGATCTGGATACGGCTGAAATTCGTGGTGCAGGCATGTGGTATACAGTTCTGAATGGAGCAAAATTTTATGGTCATGGCGGCAAAGTCGGTGTATACGACCTATTAATTGATGGTGGTATAAACGTACGAGATGATGAAGCATTCACCAATGCCTTCCATGGTGCTTTTGGGCAAGGCTCGGTCATTCAGAACGTATGGATTGAACATACCAAAGCAGGCTTGTGGTTAACACAACCTATTGGTGAGAAGGCTCGCACAAATGGTCTGTACATGGCAGGTCTTCGAATCCGTAACCTTATGGCAGATGGAATTAACTTTGCCGTAGGCACGGGCAACAGCATGATGGAACAAAGTGACATCCGTTATCCAGGGGATGATGGTATTGCGATGTGGTCGTTCACAGATGCCAAATTGAATGAAGTGAATGGCGCGGAACGGACACTTAGCTATAACAATACGGCACGCTTTAATAACGTCTCACTGCCATGGTTGGCCGATAACATTGTGGTCTTCGGTGGTAAAGATAACAAAGTTCAAGATAACGTGGTAAAAGATACTGTGACTAACGGAGCCGGGATCGCTGTATCTACCCGTTTCTCCGCAGAGCCGTTCCAAGGAACGACTATCGTTGAGCGGAATACATTACTTCGCACAGGCAGTTATGATTCCGGTTATGGGGTGAATCTCGGTGCATTATGGCTGTACGCTGGTGAGAGTGATCTGAAAGGAAAAGTGTTCATCCGTAACAATACGGCGCTCGACAGCACCTATTCTGGCCTGATTGCCCACGGTAACCTTGAGGGAGAAGCGCTCACGACGATTGATGGAATTATGCTGACGAATAATGTATTAGACGGGGCAGGCACAAGCGGTATAGAAGTTACGAAAAATCTGAAAGGTAACCTGCTCGTCGACAACTTGATTATTCGTGGCGAACGGATGAATCTCCTGACCAATGCATCTCCTGAATTAAGCATCATTGAACAGAACCAAGGAATAGCCACAGCTGTTAAACCGTTCTCCCTCAAGCTTGAAGATGGACAGAGCGGACCTGTTGTACTGGAACAAGGAAAGTCAGCGATCCTTCAGGTGTTTGACAAAGAAGGGGTGGAGATTACTTCACAAGCTACACTTGTGCTGACGAACAGTAATATTGCTACTTTTACAAACGGCAGTCTGCATGGGCTTAAAGCGGGAAGCACAGACTTCACGGTAACTGTTGGCAACGATAAGAGGGTGTATACAGTTGAGGTGGTATTACCTAATGGTGGGACGGATCCTGTGGATCCGACTGAACCAACAAGTACACCTAGTCCAACGAGTACACCAGCTCCAACGAGCACACCAGGTCCAACTATTACTCCTGATCCGGCGGGGTCAGTAAATCCTGTTGCACTTGTCGCTACACCAACGCCAACACCAGCTGCTAATCATGATGCGCAGTTAAAGGCTAAGGCGACTGCTGGGCAGGCTGTGATCGAGATTTCAGCTAATGGAGATGGTACAGCTCGCTTTAGCGCAGAAGCTTTACGCAATGCGGCAGTACTTAGCCCGAATGCGGTGCTTGTTATTGCCAGTGGCGATATGAGCTATCGCTTCCCTCTAGGACTCGTGGAGAGCGTGCTGAAAGCGGCACAAATGCCAGCAGGTACGCTAGAGTTCCAACTAAATCCGCTAAGCGGAAAAGGCTTGGAACAACTGCTTGCCAAGGCTAGGCAACAAGGCTTTACTGTACAAGGAACTCCGGTAAGTATTACCTTAAAGGTTACAGATGGCAAAACCATTGTACCTGCTAATGGATTCGGCACCACCTATGTAGAACGTGCATTTATGATTAAGGAAGCGCTGGATGCGAAGACAGGGGTAGTCCTTATTTATGATGAACAGACAGGTTCCTTCCGTTATGTACCTGCGATGTTCGAACTCGTGGATGGGATGACCAAGGTTACTGTTAAGAGCAGTAGTGCGAGCGGTGTATTCGTCGCAGCACTGCACCCTGTTACATTTGGGGATATTTCTTCACACTGGGCAAAGAATGAGATTGAGATGCTTGCTAGTCGACTGATCTTGACCGGACAATCCGCAGATACATTTGCGCCTCAGGAATCAGTTAGTCGTGCCGAGTTCGCGGCTATGCTGATTCGTTCGTTGGGTCTTGTCGTTGGGAATACAACGAGGACCTTCAGTGATGTGTCCGATTTATCGTGGTATGCAGCGGACGCAAGAGCCGCAGCAGCTCTAGGATTAGTTCAAGGCTATGAGGATGGAACCTTCCGTCCGAATGCTCCTATTACACGGGAGCAAATGGCTGTTATGGCAGCTAGAGCATTGAAGCTGCTGAACCTTGGAGCTGAAGTATCTGGAGCAAACACTGCTACAAATGTTTTCACAGATGCATCTTCTATTTCTTCTTGGGCAACTGAAGCTGTGAATGTCTTAACTGCTAAAGGGATTATGAAAGGCCAATCCGCAGGCAGCTTTGCGCCTGGCAGTGATACTAGCCGTGCAGAAGCAGCTGTAATTCTAGTTCGTTTGCTTAGAACAGCTAAATTATTGAATTAGCTTTGGTAGTAGAAGCTATAACATTTCATATGTAAAAAGACAGCAGAGCAGCGGTTCTCCGATTATTGGAGAATTGTTGCTCTGCGTTTTTGCATATAAGGTCAACTGATTCGATAGCGGCCTCCTACGCGATACAGCCTTATTTCAGCTTTCCCATTGATAGATTGACTCTGTAATTTCCGAACTTCAGCAGCTCGTCGAGAAAGTTATTCAATTCCTCTTGGCTTCCCGTACGAACACGTATCCAATAGCAGCCTTCTCCACTGACGCGATGTATTTCTTTAACGCTGTCATGTTGCTTTGCGAATGTCTGAAAGGCTGGATGGACCGTATTCGAACCCAGAAACACAGTAATAAAGGCATGAATAGTCTCCCCAACCTTATCCGGATTCCAGCGAACGGTGTAACCTTCAATGACTCCTGTGTCCTGCATTTTGCGAATACGCGCGCCCACAGCTTGACCCGTCATATGGACTTGCTGCCCAATGTCTCTGTGACTGATCGTGGAATCTTCAATTAGAAGCTGTAGGATGCGAAAATCCACATCATCTATGGAGTAAGAACTCATCATTATCTAAAATCCTTTCTGCATGAAAGTAGAACAGGCCAATCTCTTTCCAATCTCAATGTATTCTGTTTCAAGGTCCAACTATAATTTATTGTAGCAGAAGAGATCTGAAAGAAAGAAGGGCTTACGATGAAAATACAGCATATTCGCAACGCGACCCTATGGCTGGAGTATGGTGGAAGTACATTTCTGATCGATCCTATGTTGAGTGAGCAGGGTGTTAATCCTCCCATTTTTAATACGGAAAATGATCGTCGGAATCCGCTCGTTCCTTTGCCGGGAGCCATAGAACAATGGCTGAGTCCTAATGTAATTCTTGTCACACATCTTCATCAGGATCATTGGGATGCCGCTGCCATTTCTTTGTTGCCGCATGATCTACCACTATTATGTCAGGAAGGAGACGGAGATAAATTATCGAAGCAGGGGTTTGAGCATACCACGGAAATTAGAGATTCGCTGACGTTTAATGGAATAACTATAACACGTACTGATGGACGACATGGCACTGGAGTGACTGGTAAACTTATGGGTAAGGTATCCGGGTTTGTGTTTCAGGCGGAAGGAGAACCTGTTCTATATGTGGCTGGGGATACAATTTGGTGTGATAAGGTGAAAATGGCATTGGACGTTTTTAAACCTGAGGTGACAGTTGTAAATGCTGGTGGTGCGCAGTTTTTAAGCGGATGCCATATCACAATGAATGAGCAGGATGTCGTAGACTTATGCGAATATGCTCCTTCTTCTAAGGTCATCGCTGTACACATGAACGCCATCAACCATTGCCTAGTTACCCGAGATAAGTTAAAAGCTCACTTGGAGAAGGAGGAGCTACAAGATCGAGTACAGGTTCCGGAAGACGGGGAATGGTGTTACGTATAGACTAGAGGGGGATAGCTCCCTCTTAAATCTATATTGAGGCAGAGTAAGAGGTAAATTTGAAAACGATCACAAAAATTATTTTACCCGCTTGACTAGACCTTGAAATCATGATAAATTAATTCATGTTCACTTCTAAATTTACTTCTAATGTTCCCTGATAGCTCAGTTGGTAGAGCACTCGACTGTTAATCGAGTTGTCACAGGTTCGAGTCCTGTTCGGGGAGCCATTTTTATGGAGAGATACCCAAGTGGCTATAAGGGGACCCTCTGCTAAGGGGTTAGACTGCGTAAGCGGTGCGTGGGTTCGAATCCCACTCTCTCCGTTCTGAATTACATAAGAAGAGCTTCCATTTTGGGGGCTCTTTTTTTGTTGTATAAATTGTCTTTTTTCTAAATTATTAGTGATGATGGTGGCCGGATTCTATATTTGGGAAGGTGAATAGAGTGAGAAAAGCGAATGTTTACTAATAAGCCTAACGAAGTCGATTACATCAGCTAACACAGTAGTTATACTGCGGAGGGAAAATGAAAATTTTAAATCAATTACAAACTAAACTGTCAAGTAGATATGATAGTCTTGATCGTGATCAAGAAGGAAATAAAAATACCAAATTTGCTGACATAATAATTGATGATAGGTCTCTTTACCAAACGCTTAAAAAACATGATATGGTTCCATCGCTCGGGTGGGGTAGTGAAGAGCATCAAAGGAAAATGATTAACTATTTCTTGTTAAACGAAATGCATGAATATTTGTACTATAGGTACCCAATATTAGTCTGTCCCTGGTGTGGCGATGAAGAATGCGGCTTTATATCCGTATTTATTGAAAAAGAAGAGAATCTTATCATATGGAGAGATTTCAAACTGGAACCCAGCAATAAAGCTATTAATGTTGGGCCTTTTTATTTTGAATGGGATGAGTACGAGAAAGTTATAAATGGGACTTTTGGAATTGCGGGGATTCAATGTTAGAGATAAAACATCCGGAGGAACTTATGTCGATTAATCCTAAGATACTTTATAGCTCAAATGAAGAAACAGATTACGTTAGAAAAAAACTTATTGAATTTAATTCTAAACAAGTACCAAATGGCATCTATGAGGAGGTGAATTTATGCTTGAAGGATGATAAAGGAGATATTATTGCCGGTATCAACAGTGCGATATGTTGGAATTGGATGGAGATTGGTATTTTGTGGGTGGATGATAACTATCGTAGTCAAGGTTACGGGAAAAGATTATTGGAAGAAGCAGAGCAAGTTGCTAGAGCGAAAAAATGTACTTTTATCAAATTAGATACATTCAGCTTTCAAGCGCCCGGATTTTATAAGAAGTATGGATATAAAGTGATTGCAACTATCGAAGATGCTCCACTTGGAAGTAAGCATTTTTACTACAAAAAGGATCTTAGCTATGAGTAAGGTGGTTTGAGAAAGGATTAACCTAAACTCAAAGGAGCGAAATAAACATGGAGCTTTTTAAACAAATACCCCTGTACAGATTTTTGGCATTGTGTAATGAAAGTGGTATGGAAAAAACAATATTAGATTGTGGTGCAGGAGGAGATACACCTCCACTAAGTTTGTTTGCGAATTATGGATACGCTACATACGGAATAGAGATGAATGTTGAACAAATGAACAGAGCTAATCAGTTCGCAGCAGAAAGAGGGCAGAATTTAAACATTCATCAGGGTGACATGAGACAGTTGGCATTAAACGATGAGTCGATGAGTTTCGTGTATTCGTATAATTCTATTTTTCATATGAAAAAACAAGATGTGAAAGAAGCAATAAATGAATTGAAACGGGTGCTGAAACCTGGTGGGCTATTGTTCGTTAATTTTTTAACCCTTAAGGATTTTCGAGTCGGTGACGGGGTTGATTTAGGGGAACATCAGTATGAGCAAATGGAAGATGATGAATTAGTGATCCACTCTTATTATGATTATCATGAGGCGGATTCTATGTTTGAGGATATGCAATTAATATACAAAGAAGATCGAGTATTGGAAAGAAAGTTTGAAGGCGAATGGATACGGCAAGGATTTATTGATTACATATATAAAAAATAAGCTCTTGGAATGACAGCTTCGGTTTTTGTAAAGCGAGTTACTAGTAAGTTGAGTTCTAAAGAGGTTGGAACTATTATCTTAAAGCAAAACGAAATTAACATTACTGTCAGAGATGAACTTGGTCATAGTCTATTAGTGGGCGCAGCTGATAGTGAAGAGAAGTTCTTATTGGCAAGTTTGTTACAACATCAAATAAGTCAAATGATGTAATCTTTTTAGAAAGAATTATTCTGGGATTATGATGATAAAAAAGGAGATATGCAAATGAATAACAGATCAGACTTGCTAAATCAGTTTAAGGAATGGAATGGATTTGTTCTAGAAATTATTGATTTAGATTGGAAAACACCCATCGCTGAAGGGAAATGGGCAATTCATGATGTTGTTAGTCATATAATGCTATGGGATAAATACTTTTATGAATCGACAATAGAACCGATAGTGTGCGATAAAGCGATAACACTTCAACTTATTGATTTCGATCTATTTAATAATGATGCTGTTACATATGGTAAGACAAAAACTAAAGACGAAATAATAGAATTGACGATGAAGTATCGTAACTTAATATTAGATTGTATAGGTAGTCTTGAAGAGGAAAAATACTCGGAAAAATATGTTGACGGAAGGTTTTGCTTTGAGTCATATTTAAAGGATTTTATATCACATGACCGACATCATATGATGCAGATTAAAGAATTAGAATTAAAAGAAAAAATGTGAACAGCTTATTCTCCTTCCGTTTATCGGTTGGGAATAAGCTTTTTTTTGTATGTCATAATGAGATAAATGTTATATTATTTCCCATTGAGTTCAGCATTCGAATGAATATCGAACATGGGTCAATTGGTGCCGAACTTCAAAAATCTCTGCTTTCCTCAGTTTTCCTCCTCCTTACACGTTTTTCCGTAGAATCACTCCTTGTTCAATGAAATTATATGTCATGTAATATAACGTAAATATTGAATTTTTTAGTAAATAACACAGTTATCGTTAATCTATTTGTATTTTTATGTTAATATAAGTGACATAAAATAATGAAAATGAATGTAAGCTTAAGAAAGGTGCTTTTTAAAAAGTGAATATAGGAATAGGGGGACGGCGATGGAGTATTTCATTCAACAATTAATTAACGGGATTTCTGTAGGGAGCATCTATGCTCTGATCGCACTAGGGTACACCATGGTTTACGGGATTATTAAATTGATCAATTTTGCTCATGGTGATGTGTTTATGGTGGGGTCGTTTATCGGATTGTTCAGCGCTAGGTATCTGGCTACGGCAGGGCTGCCTCCAATCCTGGTCTTACTTATTTCATTGGTGATCTCTATGACCATCAGTGCGTTACTGGGGATGTCGATCGAACGGCTAGCCTACAAACCTCTACGAAAAGCCTCGCGGATCGCTGTACTTATTACTGCAATCGGCGTTTCTTTTTTTCTGGAATACACAGGTGTATTTGTTCTCGGGCCTCAGGCTAAAGGCTTTCCAGAGATACTTAATAAGCAGCAATACACCTTGTTTGGTTCTTCGATTCAGGTAGACTCCAACCAAATTATGATCTTGGGAACGACGGTTGTTTTGATGATCATTCTCCAGTATATTGTGCACCGAACCAAGATCGGTAAAGCGATGCGGGCTGTTTCTTTTGATATGGAAGCTGCACGCCTGATGGGGATTAATGTGGATCGGACGATTTCAGCTACTTTTGCTATAGGATCTGCACTTGCGGCAGCGGCGGGCGTTATTTTTGGAATGACTTACAATTCGGTTGACCCGATGATGGGTGTGCTCCCAGGACTCAAAGCTTTCGTGGCTGCTGTGCTTGGTGGCATTGGCAGCATTCCCGGCGCTTTGGTGGGTGGGCTTCTGCTGGGTACAGTTGAGACAGAGGTTTCTTCTCTGGGGTATTCTTCGTGGCGTGATGGTGTGGCCTTTGCTGTACTCATCCTAATCCTTATCTTTAAACCGTCCGGGCTGTTTGGTAAAAATGTCCGTGAGAAAGTGTAGGGAGATGCCGTATGAAGAAGATAAACAAGTCATTTTGGATCGGCATCGTCTTAGCTATTGTCCTATATGTCATCATTAAAGTTCTTCTAACAACGGGAATATTTGATGATGTTATGGAGTCTACGCTAATTCTGATTTGTATAAATGTCATGCTGGCGGTGTCTTTGAATCTGATTAACGGGATAACAGGGCAATTCTCAATCGGGCATGCTGGGTTTATGTCCATTGGTGCGTATGTTTCTTCTATTCTAACTCTGAATTTTGACATGCCTTTCGTACTGGCGTTAGTAATCTCTGGTCTGGTGGCTGCATTCTTTGGTGTGCTTATTGGGATTCCGACCTTACGGCTAAATGGAGATTATCTGGCCATTGCTACGCTGGGATTTGGAGAGATTATTCGGATTGTCCTGCTCAATACAGAATATGTGGGCGGAGCTTCAGGTCTAAGCGGCATCCCCAATCAAACGACTTGGACGATTATGTTTCTGTTCACACTGGTCACGGTTGTTGTGATCAATAACTTTATACGTTCCACTCACGGCCGAGCTTGTACAGCGATTCGGGAGAATGAAATTGCTGCTGAAGCGATGGGGATTAATACGACTTTGTACAAAGTCATTGCTTTTTCACTCGGTGCATTATTTGCGGGGATAGCTGGTGGTCTCTCTGCTCATAAGTTCTACGTCATCAATCCTGGTAGCTTTAATTTTCTAAAATCATTCGAAATTCTAGTCATGGTTGTGTTAGGTGGACTAGGAAGTACAAGCGGTGCCATCGTGGGTGCGATTGTGCTGACAGTGCTCTTTACGGTGCTTCAGGAGTATCCGGAGCTGCGGATGATTATTTACTCGGCGATTCTAATTCTGATGATGATTTTTCGGCCTAAGGGGCTGCTTGGCAGCACGGGTTTTTCTTTCTTGAAATTGTCTAAAAAGGAGGTCAAGCCAAGTGACAGCATTAACAGCGGAAGTGCTTCTTGATGTTCAACAGGCGAGTCGTGCATTTGGGGGACTTAAGGCGCTGAATGAAGTAACCCTCCACATTAATAAAGGTGAGTTGATTGGACTTATTGGACCTAATGGGGCGGGGAAAACAACTCTTTTTAATCTGTTGACGGGGGTATATCCGCCTTCCAGTGGTAACATTACTCTGAGCAATCAGGCTGTAGGTGGGATGAAGCCTTATCGTATTAATCGAAAAGGGGCTGCGCGGACATTTCAGAATATTCGGCTATTTACCGCTATGACGGTTCTCGATAATGTTAAGATCGCGTTTCACCAGCATGCCAGACATTCAATCTTTACCTCTATGCTCCGGTTGCCTAAGCATTTTACTGAGGAGAACAAAATTACACAGAAGGCTATGGACATTCTCAAAATCTTTAATCTAGCTGATCAATGTGATGAATGTGCCGGGAATCTTAGTTACGGAAATCAGCGGCGACTGGAAATTGCGCGTGCGCTTGCAGCGGGGCCTAAGCTTTTGCTATTGGATGAACCTGCGGCAGGGATGAACCCGAACGAAACCAAAGAGCTAATGAATCTGATTGCTTGGATCCGTGAGTCCTTTGATCTGTCGATCTTGCTTATCGAGCATGATATGTCCCTTGTAATGGGAGTGTGTGACCGGATTTATGTGCTTGATCGCGGAATGCTGATTGCTGAGGGTACACCGCTACAAATACGGAATCATCCAAAAGTCATCGAAGCCTATCTAGGACAGGAGGCGTAGTGGACCATGCTTAGTATACAAGAAATTAATGTGTATTATGGGGCCATCCATGCCTTGAAGGATTTAAGTATGCATGTAAAAGAAGGCGAGATTGTAACTCTAATTGGAGCTAATGGAGCAGGAAAGTCTACATTGCTCAAGACCCTCTCAGGATTGCTGAAACCGAAGACAGGTACTATAGATTTCCTTGGAAAATCGATTGCGAATCAGAGTGTGCAGTCCATCGTAAAACAGGGGCTTATTCATTGTCCGGAAGGCAGGCGTGTATTTGCTAATATGTCGGTGGAAGAAAATCTGGAGTTAGGCGCTTTTTTACAAGATTCGGGCAGCTTAGCTGCTGACTTTGCCAAGGTCTACTCCACCTTCCCGCGTCTTTTAGAGAGGAAAAAACAGCTTGCCGGCACCTTGTCTGGCGGGGAGCAGCAGATGCTCGCTATGGGGCGTGCAATGATGGGGCATCCCAAGCTATTGCTGCTAGACGAACCTTCCATGGGGCTGGCTCCATTGCTCGTTCAGGATATTTTTCGGATCATCCAAGAAGTGAATGCCTCTGGAACGACAGTACTTCTTGTAGAACAAAATGCGCATCAGGCACTTAAGATTGCTCATCGAGCTTATGTGCTCGAAACAGGCAGAGTGGTGCTTGAGGGAGATGCCAAGGAATTGGCAGACTCGGAAGAGATCAGAATGGCTTATCTGGGACATTAATTCATCGGCTAGTTCACAACAGCATCACAGAAAGAACCTATAAATCATTTATTTTGGGAGGCTGGAAGAGGATGAAGAAAATCGGGGCCATATTGATGACTGTGTTATTGGCTGGTGGATTGCTGGCAGGCTGTGGGAACAAGACAGACGACACTACCGCTGAGGGCGAGAATGCTGGTGGAGGGACCATCAAGATTGGAGCAGACCTTGAGCTTACAGGCGGCCAGGCTTCCTTCGGTGATTCTGCACTTAAAGGGGCAAAGCTGGCGGTAAAAGAAATTAATGATGCTGGTGGAGTGCTCGGCAAAAAACTTGAATTGATTGAAGCGGATAATGCATCTAAGTCGGAAGAGGCGACACGCGCAGCGCAAAAGCTAATTACTACCAATAAAGTTGTAGCTATTATCGGTGCAACTACATCTACGAATACACTAGGGATTGTTCCCGTTGCTCAAGAAAAAGGCATTCCTCTGGTCAGCTCCTCAGCCACTAACCCCAAAGTAACTGTTGATGAACGTACTGGTGACTTGAATGAATGGGTATTCCGCGCCTCTTTTATTGATCCTTTTCAAGGAGAAGTAATGGCGAACTTCGCCAAGGATACACTTAAAGCGAAAACAGCAGTTATTTATACAGATGCTTCTAGTGATTATTCCAAAGGGCTGCAAACCTTTTTTAAAGCTACTTTTACTAAAAATGGCGGCTCTATCTTAAGCGAAGAATCCTATCAACAAAAAGATTCTGATTTTAAAGCCGTGTTAACACGTATTAAAGAAGCTAATCCTGATGTGATTTATCTCCCGGGCTATTATGAAGAGGTCGGCAAAATCGTAAAACAAGCTCGTGAGATGGGCATCACTGTTCCGTTTATGGGCGGGGATGGCTGGGATTCACCACAGCTGGCTGAGATTGCCGGCGCTGAGGCGCTCAATAATACGTATATGTCCAATCACTATTCACCTGAAGATAGCTCGCCTGAAGTGAAATCGTTCGTAGATGCCTTCAAGGCTGCTAACGGTGATCTTGTTCCAGATGGGATGGCTGCGCTTGGATATGATGCTGTGAAGCTAGTAGCGGATGCTATTAAACGTGCGGACTCCACGGACCCTGAGAAGCTGAAGGAGGCACTCGCTGGGACGAAGGATTTACAACTGGCTACGGGTAAGATCACAATGAATGAAACGCATGACCCGGTAAAAGCAGCGGTGGTGCTAAAATTTGTAGATGGAGTACAAACCTTCGAAGCGAAGGTTAATCCATAAGTTCAGAGGAAAACAAAAGAGCAAACCCAGATCATCACACTGGGTTTGCTCTTTTTTTATATCTAAATTATTACAATTTTTAACGTTCCGCTTACATTGCCATGACCCTTGCTACTTGGCATCAAGTTAGAATGGGCTCAAGAAGTAAATTGAAGGAGGAAGCTATGAAAATTGAGCTGCACTGTCATACGAAAATGTCGGATGGTTCACTTCATTTTACAGAGCTGCTGGAGCTTGCTGTACAAGAACAAATCGGGCACTTGGCAGTTACCAATCATGATACAACACAGGGGCTAGCTGAGATGGACGAGATGTGCAGAGAGCGTGGCATCGAATTTATCCCTGGCATTGAGATATCAGGCTATGATACGCAGCGCCAACGTCGGATTCATATTCTTGGCTATTTTATCGAAGAGGATCATGAAGCCATTAATGCTTTATGTAGTCCTCTACTTTTACGGCGTCATGAAGGCTGTTGCTTGGCAACTAAGCGGTTAATCGAAGCTGGCTATAACATTCGCTGGGAGGATGTCCTGAGCTACGCCGAAGGCGGAACGGGAGTATATAAGCAGCATATTATGCATGCGCTAATTGATCAAGGCTATACGGATCGGATCTATGGCGACTTATATAAAAAGCTTTTCTCACGAGGGCAGCGAGGGGAACAACCTGGCATTGCTTATATTCCGATAGAATATGTCGATGCGAAAGATGCAGTTCGGACCATTATTCTGGCTGGTGGTGTTCCTGTGCTAGCACATCCGGGGCAATTCCAGAGCTTTGAGGCTGTAGATGAACTTGTGGAGGTTGGTTTACAAGGCATTGAGGTATGGCATCCATTGCATAGAGAAGAAGATGAGCTTCGGGCACGGGAATTGGCACTTAAATATAATCTGATCATGACCGGAGGTTCAGATTTTCATGGCTTCTATGGTGAAAGTCCTATAACACTTGGCAGTAAAAGTCCTGATGCTGCAGTTGTAGGTGCACTGAAGGAACGTAAGCAATTGCTGCTATGGGGGTGATCAGAATGTCTGAAGAAATGGATATTATGGATCATTTGAACGCCTCTATTCAGTCAGGCGAGTATGTGTCTGACGATAAATTGCCATCGGAGCATGAGCTTGCAGAGCGGTTCAAGGTTCCGCGTATGACCGCTCGGAAAGCATATGAACGCCTGCAGGAGCTGGGGCTTATTTATTCCATGCAGGGGAAGGGAAGCTTTGTTCGGGATAGAAAACTGCGCATTCCGCTCGCCCTCTCAGCTGGAAAAAGCTTCAGTAAGAAGATGATCGAACTCGGATTCAATTATGAATCCGTGAATATATTCGTTAGAGCCTCAAGGGCTCTTTTTTTGTTAGTTAGTGGGAGTGAGGAATATGGATCAAAGAAAAATAGAACGTTCAATCAAGTATGCAAAAATATCGTTTTATATGAACATTGTTATGGCCGTTGGAAAAATGATTGTAGGGCTCTATACTGCCTCAATCTTCTTATGTATATATGCTTTGTACAATGTAGGGTTAGCCTTAGCGAAGGCAACTGCGGTTAAAAGGCATCTTAAGGGGAAGCGGCCGCCTGACGAAACACATCCGTATGGGTACGGCAGAGAAGAATATAAGAGCTACTTCAGGGTTGGAGTCATCTTGACTACGTCTAGCATAGTTTTTATCATTTATTGCGTGCGGTTATTTCTGTACGGCGGTGCATGGATCGATTGTTACAATGAGAAAAGGAAAAGCGCCGGCAGTTTCGGCAATTAAACTATCCAATCTAGCAGCCTCCTTGATATCCCTCGTTCTTACGCAGACCGCTATACTTTCGTTTACACATCAAGGGGATATGTCTTATTATAACGGCCTGGCAGGACTGATCTTCGGTGGGCTTGCTGCGTTGATCGGCGTTGGTATGATGCTACATATGCATCGCGTACTGAATGGTAAGCACTATCCTTCTATTAGGAGAAAGCTATCCAAGACTGTAATATCTTGTGGCGCAAATCTTTCTATTGAACCTATCCGTTATGAGGACCATGGCTCCAGAAGAAAGCTTCTTTATGTCTATGAGATATACAGCGATTCAAGGGAACAATATGAGTGGGTCAAGGTCAGAATTAGATCTGATTGGGATATAGAGATGATTGAAGTATCTAAGAATGCTATGGGCTGAAAAATGGATGAAAAAAAGTGCTTGCCATGTCTCTATATTTCTGGTATCATAATTTTTGTTGTCACGTTAAGACAACCTTGCTAAGGCCCGTTGGTCAAGGGGTTAAGACACCTCCCTTTCACGGAGGTAACATGGGTTCGAATCCCATACGGGTCATATTATGCGGTAGTGGTGGAATGGCAGACACGCTATCTTGAGGGGGTAGTGGGTGTATACCCGTGGAGGTTCGAGTCCTCTCTACCGCATACAAATAAAAGTAAGAAATCCTTTGCTTCGC
This sequence comes from Paenibacillus sp. RS8, assembly GCF_041956825.1. Classification (NCBI taxonomy): domain Bacteria; kingdom Bacillati; phylum Bacillota; class Bacilli; order Caryophanales; family Paenibacillaceae; genus Paenibacillus; species Paenibacillus sp. RS8. Next base: position 2,941,424 of record NZ_CP168131.1, read on the forward strand.
AGAGGTTTTCTTACTTTTTTTTATAAGATTAGATAAACTGATTAGTTCTTAAAGGCTCTGGCATATTGGGGATAAAGCTGTCTGACACAGTCTGGGCAGATATCATGGGTGAATTGGAGAGCAAGCTGTTGCTTTAAAAAATGTTCAATAGTGATCCATTCATCCTTAGAATTTCGAATAGATTTGCAGGAAGCGCAGATAGGGATTAACTCATGTGTTGACTGGCATGTCGAACAGAGGCTGGTGATTCCTGACAGCTGAGTTCCTTCTATAAAAGCGCCCAAATCATATAGAGAAATAATAAAAGCATTTTCTAAATAATCATCTGAAAGAAGAGGATAGAGCTCCAAACGAAAAATCCGGCTCCCTTTATTGATAGGTTGTATGGAGAATTCAGCAGTATAAACCTGGTGTTCTCTGCTGAGTATGATTGTCACCGACTCACAAAGCTTGGCCCATTGTTCGGAATCGACAATCACATCTTGCATAAGCTCCGAATAATAAGCTCCAATCCATTTGTTATGGGGGGAGAGGCCGTATTCATGACTAAATACCTTCCACTTCCGATTGGTGAACTGGATAACTCCTTGATTGTTGATGACCACTGCATTGTGGGGGAGGCGTTCAAGTGAATGGATAATGGAAGATGATAAGCACTTTGACAAAAGTAACCGCTCCCTCCTAGAGATCCTTCAAGATGATAAGATAATAAAGGGAGTTACTTGTCACCTGAGTCGCCTCTTATCGTCATTCTAGCCATATGATATAATCGGATAATACATAATAGCACCAATTATATACTTTTTTACGTTATTTTACAATACGAATCACTTAAATAAGTCTTTTTTTATTTTTTTTTGTGAAAGGCGGTTCACTGATGCAGACCATTTACGAACGTATAGAGTACTTAATTAAGCAAGAAGGTCTGACCAAGAAATCGTTCTGTGAGCAGTTAAACATTAGCACAGGGAATATGGGCGATTGGAAGCGGGGGAAGTCTACTCCGGGAACACATAAATTGATTGAGATCGGTGCTTTTTTTCATGTGAGTCTGGATTGGCTTATCTTAGGCAGAAACACACCTGAGATATTGAAAGAGAGCAGTGCGACCTATGATTTCGAAGAAGCGAAGACAAGTGAAGGTCGAGTGGATGAATTGCTTCCAGAAGAAAAGGAATTCATTAAAGAATACATAGCTTTCGCTGAGTATCGCAAGCAGAAATTGGTAGATGAAAATTCTTGAATCAACGCCTTTACATTTTGGAAAAGTACATTTATAATAATGAATGTTGACCTCAAACAAAGTTCTATGTTTAACACACCGCGCGGTAGTGGTGGAATGGCAGACACGCTATCTTGAGGGGGTAGTGGGTGTATACCCGTGGAGGTTCGAGTCCTCTCTACCGCATATAGATTGACGAAAGAAGCCTTGCGACGCAAGGCTTCTTTTTTTTGTGCTTAATCAAGCATTGGGGAAAGCACTACTTTTTCTTAATAGGGACGCATAAATGGGCTTCGAATCGTTCATCATCTGGTCCGGAATTTTCTGTATATTGAATGAAAAAGACACCATCCGGATTGAACATATATTCGGAATGCGGCAGCCATTCATTATGTATGTGATTCCAAGTGTTCTGAAAAGCCGAGTGAGGCACCCCGTTTGCTGTAAATATGGCATAGGTTGATGCAGGGAAGGTCTTCTGCACAAGCCCTTCAGGAATGAAATCTAGCTTTACTTCGACCGCAAGGAAGAACTCATGATCCCAAGCAGCTTGTTCCCACAATCGGGGGACAGATGTACGATTCTGAAATAGACCCAGATAACAACCGCTGTCTTGAACTTTTGAGGGGATGGAGTCAAATTTCGCATCAATATCTAACTCACCAAAAACAAATTCCCAAAGATTCGGATAAGGCTCTCCAGAGGCATTAACATTTGTCCAACCGATAACCTGTAGTTCTGGCAAATCACGCAGTTTAACCATCGCTTGCCCCTCCCAGTAATTTTCTTCATCAATAATATAAATTATTCCAAAGGGGTTAGGAGGGGGATTTATCACAATATCATGTTTAAAGACAAAAAGGATACTGACCGCATATCAGCTAGTGGACTGAGTGATGTGGCCGGTATCCTTTTTCGGAATTTTTTCTTAAACGGATTATTTCAAAAGCTTGGAGATATAAGATTCGATCTGCTGAGGAGTAGTTTTAGGAGCAAAACGCTTAAGGACACGGCCTTCTTGATCCACCAGGAATTTCGTGAAGTTCCATTTCACGCTTTTTGAGCCTAGAACACCAGGTGCTTCCTTAGATAAGTATTTGAATAAGGGATGTGCTTCGTCGCCTTTTACATCAATCTTCTCGAACATGGGGAAGGTTACTCCATAATTAATCTCGCAGTATTCTGCAATTTCATCACTTTCACCAGGCTCTTGGCCGGCAAACTGATTGCTTGGGAAACCTAACACTTCGAATCCACGATCCTTAAATTTCTCGTACACTTCCTGAAGCCCTTTATACTGAGGCGTAAATCCACATTTGCTAGCTGTATTCACAACAAGGAGCACTTTGCCTTTGTACTTGGACAATGATTCTTCTGCACCCCGAAGAGTGTTGACTTCAAAATCATATATACTCATGGATGCCACCTCCTTTTTAATTCCTATTTTGATTTATCACAATTTAATTGTACACCATTTATGAGAGAGAGCCAAATAAGAATGTTCTATGAATCATTAACGCCCGTTCGCTTTATCAAATCATTGTGAAATTAATGATCATAAATTAAATGTATCTGTATATATTTTATGGAAATAATGACTGAATAAAGGCGTTGATCATAAAAGAGTAATAAATAGCCTCCGTGTTAGGCGTCTTTGGTTGACATCACCCTTAAAATTCTTTAATATGTCTAAGTATCTGAGAATATGTTGCGTGTGCAATTTACAACCAAAAATTTAAATAATGGGTGATGAAGATGTCTTACAGACCGAATATTACGAATGTGACCAAAGCCAGCAGCAACGATAAGGAAGGATTGTACGAGTTCATTATCAAGCTTGCTGATGGAACGGAGTGCCGTGCGTTTTATAATCGGTTTCCGGAATGGAAAATGACGAACATCAGCCGCCTGCTTAAAACTCCATGTCCAATTTGCCGCAAAGATTTCATCTGTAAATGCATGGAGGCATTCACTGCTGATTTCGAAGGACAAATGATCGGCGATCAATGGATTGAAAAGGCAATTGCTGAATAATTAAAGAACGGTACATGTTGGCGCGGGATTTCTATCCCGCGTTTTTGTTTACCCAAAATATGCGATACACTTATCTTTATCAGGGAGGGGGAGCAATGAACGAGGAGCTGAACATTATGCAAAATAAATCCATTGTGCTGATCGATGGGGTGTGTCATCTTTGCCAAGGTTTGATTCGTTTCATCATCCCGCGTGATCCCAAGGCTAAATTTCTATTTGCGCCTTTACAAAGTGAAATTGCTGCTAAGCTAATGAGGGAGGCTGGACTTCAACCTGGGCAGTTGAACACAGTTGTATTGCTGGAGAACGGTGTGTGTTATACAGAGTCGGCTGCTGTACTGCGGATTGCGCGTAGATTGAGATGGCCTTGGCCTGCTGCGTATTTCTTCATTATAGTGCCGCGCCAAATACGGAATATCCTTTACCGCTATGTTGCAAGGAATCGTTACCGTTGGTTCGGGCGCGATGAGCAGTGTCTGCTCCCAACACCGGAGATCAAACAAAGATTTTTGTAATCCGAGATTTGGCTAGATGTTATAATGTAACCATAATTTGGTATAGTTAAGGACATTTAGCGAGGGGTGAAGGGATGCTGCGAAAGGCAGGGCTTTATCTATTAATAGTTATGTTAGTTTCTTTAGGTACGATGGGAACGGTATCCGCAGAGGCTAAGCTCAAGGTAATGGTGAATAATTCGAGCGTGAATTACGGTGTGCATATCGTTTCTGGACAGACGATGGTTCCGCTGAAGGCTTTTGAGAGCTTCAAGAATACTTCTATTCAGTGGGAAGCCCGTACAAAGCAAGTAACGATCATCAGAGACTCTATGAAGATTAAGCTTACAGTAGGTTCTCGAACAGCATGGAAGAACTCGGAATCTGTACAACTGGATGCACCTGCTAGAATCATGGATGGAAGAGTTACAGTACCGCTAAGGTTTATTGCAGAAGCTCTTGGGGCTAGAGTAACTCTGGACGTTAGTACGAATACTGTCCGGGTTCAGGAACGTGCAAATGCAAAGCTTGTGCAGAATTATAATAGTAACGATTTGGTTGTTTCCCGCATTGCTGCCTTACAATTTCCGTTTGAAGAAAGAGAGCCGTCTCAATTAACGGGTGATAATGAAGCGTTGTCTATGTCGTATTATTTTCCAGAAGGCAGGTCTGACGGATATTTCATAATCTATGGGCATTTTGTATCGTATTATGAGATTAAAGACAACATTAGAACAGTCGTATGGGAAGCAGATTTGGACGATTCGAAAGAGGCTGATAAACAAGATTTTACCGCGATATTTGGACATCCTATTGCAAAGGAATATGGTAAAGCCCCTGTTTTAGCACCATCCTATGCCTATTATTATACGAGTGTATGGGGAAGTCAGATTATTTGCGGAATCGTTAATGTGGATGGAACGACTAAAGTTTCAGGGAAGTCGCTGTACTGGGAGAATAACAAGCCCTTTGTCGTTGCTATTCCCGGCGAGACCAAGCTTTAAGCACTATACAAGTCATATAAAATATGGAGATGAATTATGAATAAAGGGAAGCCTAAAGGATTTATGCGTTTTGATTGGCCTTATCATTTTGTGACGATGCCTCTTGCGCTAATTTTGTTTGTGTGGTCGGCGATTTATGCTGTTCAAGAGATACGTGCTGATGGGGTTTTAACGGTGCCATTGCTGTTATTTGGCTTGTCCTTATGCCTACTATTTGCGATTACGAGAATTCGTATATATGCGACAAAAAATCAGGATCGCGTGGTGAGAGTGGAAGAGCAATTTCGCTATTTCCGTCTGACAGGCGAAGCTTTGAACCCGGAGCTTGAATTATCCCAAATTATAGCGCTGCGCTATGCAGGTGACGATGAGTTCCCAGCACTGTGTCAGCGAGCCGTGAAGGAGAAGCTCAATCCTAACGATATCCGGTCTGCCATTAAGAACTGGCGCGAAGATAAGATGAGAGTATAGTATCCAGCTAGTGTGAGAAAAAACTTATTGCTGCCTTCTTGTATATATGCTACTATAGCTGTAAATTAAAGGAATGGCGACGGAAGCACCGTTCAATTACCGTATCCACGGTTATTGTCGGTGCTTTTTTTGCTGTCTTTTTTGAGGAAATAATGGATTTCTTTTTATCGAAAGGAGCGTGGTTTCATGGCGGCAAGGATTGTGCTCGCAGTGCGTGAAAGTCAATATATCGAACCTCTATTACATTATCTTCATCACAGCGAGTACGGAGAAATGCTGCGTATTACGGCTTTTAGCCGAAAGGATGCTTTTATTGATTTCATGAGGGGAGAGGACATCCCGGATGCTGTTGTAGGGGACTCTTCTTTCATCGAGGCTTGGCTGATAGAGGGAAAAAACATGGTTCCATGGGCGGTCCTGAGTGAGGATGGAGGTTATCTTGGTAAGAGTGCTAAGAGTCTAGCAGGAGGGGTGATGATTGCCAAATATCAGGCATTGCCTTCCCTTCTGGGGGCTTTCCTTCAGTTATGTGAAGTCCAAAGAGGTAGAGGATCTTCTGTGCTAGATGAAACGCTGTTACTTGGGGTCGTCTCTTCTAGCGGTAACATGGGCAAAACCACAATAGCATTGAATATGGCTAAGCAGCTTGGTGAGATGGGCCTTTCGGTGTTTTATCTAAACCTTGAAAGTGTAGATAGCAGTGGGTTGTTTCTTCGAATCCCTGCAGGTCATACGCCTGGGCTAGAGCGACTGCTTTATGAAATAAAGGCCAGTCGAGACAAGGGTGAAGCAGATACGATCGAATTAGGACAATACTTCATTAGATATGATCACCTCCGAACGGCTGCTTTTAGGCCAGTTATTAATGTGAAGGAAATGCTTCAGATGACTATGGAAGATACATTGGATTTGTTAGAGCGTCTAGTTGCTGAGAGAAACTTTGATGTTGTTATTGTGGATACCGGCAGCATCGAGGAAGAACGAGCAAAAGCTGTGTTACAAAGAAGCAGGATTCTACTGTGGGTCCTGAAAAATGATGATGTAAGCATGTATAAGACTATGAGGTGGTTATCGCATTGCAACACCCCTAACTCTGGTATGACACCCCATGTGATGGACAAGAGTAGGTTTGTAGTGAATTTTGCGGGAAATCGTATGGAAGAGTGGGTGCCTCCTGAAGGAATTAGCATTGAAGGGGTATGCCCCTTTATCCAATCATGGACGCTGCAACACCGTGAGGAGCTCTTTTTGAACTCACCGCAATTTCAGAGGGAAATCTTGCAGTTGTGTAAGCGGATTGTAGAGCCAGAACTCCCATTAGTTTTTACTGGGAAGAACTTGCATGAATGAGGAGATGTTCAGGGCGCTGCGTAGTGAGATTCGTGCAGGACTTGATGTAACTTCTGCAGTAGGAAACCGTGAACTTACCGGTTATATCGAACGAACGATTCTAGAAAGTGAAAGTCTACGTTATTTAACGGCGCATGAGAAGCATGAGTTAGTAAAGAGATTGTTTGATTCTTTCCGAGGATTGGATGTGCTTCAGCCATTAGTGGATAACCCGGCGATCACGGAGATTATGATCAACAGTCATACTGAGATTTTTATAGAAGAGGAGGGTCAGATTCGTCGTCTTCCTTTGGAATTTGAGTCCAGTAGCAGGCTGGAGGACATTATCCAAACGGTAGTCTCCGGAGTTAACAGGGTAGTTAATGACTCCTCTCCTATCGTTGATGCTCGGCTTAAGGATGGATCCCGTGTGAATATTGTACTTCCGCCAGTCTCGCTGAAAGGACCGGCGATGACTATTCGTAAATTCCCAGAGACGCCGATGACGATGAATGAATTGGTGGGGCGTGAAGCCTTAAGCCAGGAAGCAGCAGAGCTTCTGCAAATCTTAGTAGCTGCTAAATACAATATTTTTATCAGCGGGGGAACGGGCTCAGGGAAGACCACTTTTCTAAACGCGTTATCTCAGTTTATCCCTTCACAGGAGAGGGTCATAACGATAGAGGATTCCGCTGAGCTACAGATTGTAACTGTGCCTAATCTTGTATCCTTGGAGACTAGAAACGCGAATACAGAAGGTAGAGGAGAGATCTCCATTCGGGATTTGATCAGATCTTCGTTGCGGATGAGGCCTAATCGAATTGTTGTGGGTGAGGTGCGGGGAGCGGAATGTCTCGATATGCTGCAGGCGATGAACACTGGACACGATGGAAGCTTGTCCTCAGGACATAGTAACAGCGCGCACGATATGGTCAGTCGACTGGAGACGATGGTGCTAAGTGCTGCGGATCTGCCGGTAACGGTTGTACGTCAGCAGATCGCATCGGCGATTGATATTTTCGTACATTTGTCCAGGCTCCGTGATCGCACTAGGCGAGTGATGGAGATTAGTGAGGTTGGGGGCCTAAAAGATGGAGAAGTGGTCTTGAACCCTCTATATGAATTTCAAGAGTCCGGTGAGCGAGAGGGACGGGTACAAGGGGGGCTAGTTTCTAGTGGAAACCCGCTTATACATACAGCAAAGCTTAGAATGGCTGGTGTAACCTCCTACCCGTTATCACAGTATGGATTCTGAATTCTAAAAGGGGGAAGAGGCAGTGCTTAAGATTAAGTTTGCTGCTGAAAAGCCTAAGGAAGCTGATTCCGGAGGCCATTCATTATTGCCGGATTATACGGTTTACGAGTTGACTTTGGTACAGAAAATTCTGGCAATCGCAGTAGGCAGTTTGCTGCTGTTTGTAGTGGGATATCTTTTTTATCATCATTGGATACTGTCTTTACTACTTATGCCAGGTGGGGTGTATGCACCTCGTATACTGCGTAATTATTTGCTGAAAAGACGCCGGAGTATGCTTAATTTACAGTTTAAACAGACGTTATTTTCATTGTCTTCCTCGCTCTCAGCAGGGCGCTCGGTCGAGAATGCTTTCCGGGAAGCAGTGCAGGATCTACGTATGCTCGACCCGGAGGGAGGCGGCGATATGATCTCGGAGCTAAATATTATCTGTACGCGCATGGAATACGGTCAGCCAGTGGAAGAAGCGCTACGGGATTTCAGTGAAAGAGCTGGAATGGAAGATATCGAGCGATTCGCTGACGTGTTCTCTGTATGTAAACGTACTGGTGGTGATCTTGTAGAAGTAGTACGCCGTACATCCACGATTATCGGAGAGAAGCTAGATATTCAGCAGGATATTGCTGTAAGCATTGCACAGAAGAAGTTCGAGGCTAAAGCACTGCTGATATCCCCACTGATCATGGTGATCTTTATGAGTTTAACTGCAGGAGACTATATGGAGCCTATGTATACGGGAGCGGGTATAGCCATATCGACACTAGCGCTTATTGCGTTGTTCTTATGTTATCTCTGGACTACTAAAATAATGGACATTCCGCTGTGAAGGGGATGAAATCATGCGATGGCTATGTGCAGTATTCACTATATTTTTACTTGTTGTCTGGGCTCTGTTACGAATTAAATGCGGAAAAAGATATGCCGGGTTAAGGAGGCTTCCCATGGACGGTTTACGACTTCGGAAGCTGGGTGAACCGCTGCTGCTGCTCATTGAGAAGAGTGGCACCGCCAGCCGTTTTCCATCGTTGATGTTCAGGATTCAACGTTCCCTGCAGCGAAGTTATGGGATGCGTTACAGTGCAGAACGGACCTTGCTGTTCATGGGTGAGATGCTTAGCTACAGTTGGTTGTTGCTTGTGGGTGGAAGCTTGATCACAGGGTTTAGCGGCGATCAGACAGGTCTGATTCTAGGCTTTTTCTTGGCGGTAGCTCTACCGGCTGCTATGGTCAGTGATTTACATAAAAAGGTGAGGGTGCGGGAGCAAAATATTATGCTCGAGCTACCAGAGCTTCTGAACAGTATTGTATTGCTGGTAGGAGCAGGTGAGACTGTGCAGCGGGCGATTATCCGCTGTGTAGAGAGCCACCGAGGTGATGTTAATCATCCACTGTATAAGGAGCTTAGGATTATGACCAGTGAATGGGAAGGAGGGTATTCTTTTCAGCAGGCATTCGAGAATTTTAGTAAGAGATGCGCAGTGCAGGAGGTATCCTTGTTCACGACGACGGTTCTTCTGAATTACCGCAGGGGTGGAGCGGATTTTGTGTTATCGCTACGCGACCTATCGCGAATGCTGTGGGATAAACGGAAAGCTATCAGTCGAACGCGAGGGGAGCAGGCTTCCTCTAAGCTAGTCTTTCCGATGGTAGTTATCTTTTTAATAGTAATTGTACTGGTGGGAACACCAGCATTCATGATGTTAAAAATGTAGGAGGATGAAACGAATGATGACGACAATGGTGAGTACTGCAAAGAGCTTTTGGAAGGACGAGGAAGGTCTGGGGACGCTGGAGATGATTCTGATCATTGCTGTGTTGATTGCGGTTGTTTTGGTATTTCGTGAGGAGATTGTAAAAGTAGTTAAAGATCTGATTAGCACTGCGGGTGAAAAGAGCCAGGACGTATTCGAGTGAGCAAGCTTAAGGAAGATCGAGGCAGCTTTACTATTGAAGCCTCACTTCTGCTGCCATTGGTCATGTGTATTACGATGCTTCTATTGTTCTTCTGCTTGTATAGCTATCAGAAATCCATGCTGATACAAGTGGCCTCAGGAGCCACAGAGCGTGCGGCTTACAATTGGGGTAACAGTCATAAAGAGGTTTCTGGATCCTACGCTGTTGGTGAATATGACTCCCTCTATTGGAGGATTGGTGACGACGCGTTGCTATCTTCATTATTCGGCGGAGAAGCTGGAAGTGGCGGTGTAACCATAGAGTTACCTGGTGAAGTGTCAGATGAAAGTGATTTGCCCGTACTTAAACTCAGGCATTCCTCCACTATGGTTCCGTATAATATGCCGGGAAATATGAACTATGTATACAGCCTTACCGGACGGAAAGTAAGTGCTGAGTTAAATCGCCTACTAAACCTACCCGTACTTGATGAGATTCTTTCTGATGAGGCAAAACCAAATGTGAAAGCTCAATCTATCATCGCTGAACCTGTTGAGTTTATTCGTACAGTCGACTTGATGCGATACTTCGGGGCAAAGTTCAAGGGAGGCTCAGAGGGGAGTGGTGGATCTGGAGTCCATATGGAGAAGAAGGATGCATCTACAATGATGACCAAGCTTCAGGATAAGTGATATTTCTTTGCCCGTGGATCTAATATTCATTGAAAGCAGGGATAAGGAGGGAGGTTTTGATGAGGAGTATTTTTACTAGTTGCCTCGCTAGCGGAAAGAATCGAAAGAGAAAGATGCAGGGGCAGCACGAGGGGAAAACAGAAGGCTCGGTCTCGATTTTCCTAATCATGGTATTGGCTTTCGTCTTTTTATTTACAGCAGTGCTGATTGATTATGCGCGCATTGCTGCATTCAATGTTCAAGAGGAACGTCTAGCGAGGGCTAGCGTCCGCTCTGTAATGTCATCCTACGATGTTGAGCTGCGAGAGAAGTATGGTTTGTTCGCATTCGGAGAGAGTGACGGGGATATTCTGCTCTCTAAAGTACTCAATGATAATCTGCATAAAAGTGGTCGGAGTGATGCTTTCAATCTAATCCCCTTTGCGCTGGAATCCTCATCCTTGGAATGGAGCCGACCATTGGGTAGCTATGAAGTTGCTCGTCGACAAATACTGGAAGAAATGAAATATAAGGCCCCGATAGATTTCGCGTTAGAGCTGGCAGGTAAATTTAAACCAATGTCAGGAGTAATGGAAGAGGCTTCACGCGCTACTACTTTGCTCAGTAAGCTGCAGCCGTTATATGACGAGCGAGAAGAGGCTTTGGATCTTATGTTAGAGCGGAGAAGCCAGGCTGCGGAGAGTGGAAGAAGGCTACTTCAATGGATTATGAATCCGCCGGGAGAGTCCATTTCAGCCAGTTCGCTCGGAAGTATGCAATCGGCCGCAGATATTTCAGCACAGTATAGCGACTACCTTGGGAAGTACTACGATGATCTTTATCGTGATAGTAAAAAGCCTGCAAAGTACACTTATCAATTGTCACTCTACCAGAGTCGAACTACTGAGATGTTATCGCGGCTTCCTGCCTTATTAACAGCTTTTCGTGAAGATCATGAAAGATCAATGGAGGGAGCGAAAGAAGCGTTAAAGAAGGCGCAGCAATTGAATGACGAGATGAGAAATGTATTGGAACAGTCGCGAATGGAGGGTGGGGATCTATCAAATGATCCTGCTAATAATTGGGATATTCCGGCGAGCTCAGGAGAGATAAGCTCAGACCCGCTTAAAAAGCTGCGTGAACAGGAAGATGCACTGATTCTCACCTCAACTGATTTAAGTCAGATGGAGAATAATATATCCACGCAGCAAAGTGCTTTCGAGACCATTGAACCAATCGTAGCAGGAATGTCAGGTGTGCTGTATGAAGCTTTGAGTGACAACGGGGACTCCTACCGAATGATATCTTCTGTTCTTGAAGCTACACGTGTGGTGAAAAACTATGTACAGAATTACGGCGAGAAGGGGAATGTTATCGCTAATGATGTGGCTTTAATTGAACAGCACCGTAGCTCAGATAAAGAGCGTAAACAATTGGAGAGAGAAGCTAAATCGAAGCTGGGTGAAGCGAAAGCGTTGCTCGATAAGATTCGAATGATGGGTAACGGAGTGACAGATTCTCTGAAAGACTATCAAACACTTCGCCAATATTATGAAGAGAATATTGCTTTTAATGAGGAAATAGTATCGGATCCACTGGTTAAATCAGAAGTTAGCTCAAACATTTATGCTGCTGGGAGTTCGGCGATGGAGGATATGGACGGGATCTATGCAGCGATGGGTGGCATTATGGCAGGAGCTAGAGATAAACTTTTCCAAACGGAGTATTCTGCCCTCTATTTTCAGCATTTTGACGTTTCCAAGTTAGCTACATTGGCACAAGGTTCTGTAGAGGATACAGATAAGCTTAAAGAACAGCTTAATCCTCAAGCACAAGAGCTGGAATACATTCTATATGGATTTTATAATCCTGCAGGCAATGTAGCCGCGGCTTATGCTGAAATATTCGCTATGCGGTTGTCTATTCGAACGATGGAAGGTTTTATTGAGAAGGCAAGCTTAGGAAATCCATTGGCTGTTCTCGCTGCGGCGCTGTTGTATGGAATCCAGCAAGCTATTCAAGATATGTTACTACTTTGTGAGAAAGATTCCATTCCTCTATCCAAATACTTACCAGCCCAGTTGACTTATCGCGATCATTTGCGTCTGTTTATGATGATGCATGGAGGCGGGAATGTTCAGTTATCTCGGATGCTGGCTCTAATTCGTCTCAACACAGGAATAAATACAGAGGAAAGAAGCACTTATGTATCCTCGAATATTAAGCTCAAAATGCGGTTATGGTTTCTGCCAGGTGTAGTGAAGCTTTTGGATTATAGCGCTGGGTATTCAGGAAAAGTTCAAGGAAGAACATATATGAGAGAAGTAAAGATTGATTTTTCATATTAGCAGGAGGTTGGCAAGGATATGAGGGACGAGTACCGGATTAGGGGGAGGACTAAGGAAGAAGGTAGCATGGTAGTAGAGGCGGCGATGGTACTTCCGTTTTTCTTACTGTTTGTTCTGTTCCTAATTTCTATCGTACAGATGACTTTGTATTCGACAGCCTTACAAAGTACAGCATCCGATACTGTGAAATCTATTTCAACGCATATGTACCCTGCGGCTTTGGCGGTGCAGAAATGGGGGGCAACAAGCGAAGCGGACGCTGATGCAGTGAAGGGGGGCACGGATCTATCCGCTGGCAATCCAGCTGAATCGAATTGGACAATACCTCGCTTGTCTCTTACAGATTGGGGCAGCAGTTACGCAATGGCATTACCCAAGCCGCTGAATGAGTGGGTCATGTCGGCTTTAGAGAAGGGTGAGGGACCGCTGCAGAAGCTACAGGCGGAGACCTCTGAGAGTGTACTGGACCTGGCGATTAAACCCTTATTGAAGCCGTATCTGTCATCAGACTTACTGGATTATGATCGAATTCATGTATCTAACATTATCGTGCCTGAATTAAAGAGGAGTACTCGACCTTACTTTGGATTGGTGGTTAGCTATGAGTTGCCAATGAAAGTACCCTTTTTAAACCAAAGCATTGTACTAGAGGCAAGTGCTGTTGAACGTCTTTGGATCGGAGATACAGGTGAAGGTATAAATAAGGGCGATGACGGCACTAGCAAACCAGAGGATTTCATTGTGATTTTGGAAAAACCGAATCCAGCTGTAGCAAATAAGCAAGGCAAAGTTCGTGCCAAAATTCCGCCAAATGCTTCCGCTAGCTTATCCGTCTTTTATAAAAGCGGAGGAAGCACTGCCAAGTATTTAGGCTGGAAACAAGCGGACGCGGATGGATATATCGAGTGGGAGTGGAAAATTGGTGTGAATACTACTCCGGGTACTTGGCCATTTGTAATACAGCTTGATGATGGAAGATCTATTGAGGTTATGTTCACAGTAGTGAAATGAATGAAGAGGAAAGAAAAGGAGTGTAAACCATGGCGGAGTGGGCGTTTTGGGGGTGTTTTCCGTTTCTGGCAGCTGCATTTATTACAGATATTAAGTCGATGAGAATACCGAACTGGATTACAGTGTCAGGTTTGCTTGCCGGTCTGCTTGCTCAAGTGCTGATGAACGGCTGGGATGGACTCCTGAAGGCTGGTGTGGGTGCTGTAGCAGGATTTTCAGTGCTTCTGATCATGCATTTGATAGGGGCGGTTGGCGCGGGGGATGTTAAGCTTTTTGCCGGGATCGGCGCTTGGACAGGAATGCTGTTTACATTGCAGGTCGTGGTGTACTCCGTATTATTTGGAGCTTTAATAGGCTGGATAATTGTCTTAATGAGACGGGAAACAGGCAGGCGTACGCGTAAGATCATTAACACAATTTCAGGATTTATATTATTGAAAAGTTCATTCCTATTTAAAAATAAAGATAGTGAGCTGTTGAGATTTCCTTTCATGCTGGCTGTAGTCCCTGGTACCATATGCGCTTATCTTTATTTTTAAAATAGGAGGTGGTGATGCTTGTTGTACGGATTAACCCGTGACTTTATACAGCAGGACGGTATATATATGATGCTTGGAGAACCAGAAGGAATGCCGGTGAGTAAGCTTAATATGGTTCAGGCTCGTATGCTGATGAACACCGACATTCCTCATCATTTAAGGTTATTACTTAGGGAAATCGATTTGAAGGTTACTATGGAATACGCTGTTCTGCGTAAAAAAATGCTCAGTCATTTGCTCAAAAGTGAGAAGCTAAGCATGACCTCATTTTTTGGTTTACTACTGCAAATTGCACAAGGGATGGAGGATGGCAGGTTATACATGCTGCGGGCGGAACAATATGCTTTGCATGGAGATTATATTTTTATTGAAGGCTCGTTGCATAGTGGTAAGGTATACCTAACCTATATTCCTATTCAGGGGAATGAGCCTACTTCTAGGCTGGGAGAATCGCTCAAGTCGCTGATCATGGTGCTAATGGCTTCTATTACAGAGCTTACTGGCAGTGGTGTTCAAAGAGTATTGCAATACTGTGGGGAAGAAGAATTTACACCGGCTGGCCTCAAGAGTCTTCTCTCAGAGCTTTTGACAGAGGGGGATTCTAGAAGTAGAGAAATCAGCAATAGTGAAATAATGGCATCTATTCCTCCAAAGATGACAGAAGCAAGTCTGATAGAACCAGAAAGACGAATGCAAGAGAGAGTAAGGGAACTGTTTGTGAATGAGGTAACTGCTCCTCAGAAAAAAATAAGTGAGCGGAATGAGGAAAAGATTCTGAATATGCAACAGAACGCCGCTCCTTGGTTGAGTAGCTATTCCAGTCCCAATCTCAGGTTGAAAGAAGAGGAGAAGTCGCTTCCATCTCTAGAGGATGATAATTTGATAAATTCACAAACCTCAAGCTCAAGAACTTATTTAATTCTAGGGTGCCTATTAGGAGACGCTTTATTATGGAAATTCCTATATCTAAATAGTCCAAAGCCGTTGTGGCTAGCCGTTTGTGGGATTGCAACGATCGCATTGTCTGTATTGAGTTGGATGGTATGGAGCGGAAGGATAAGGTTTGGAAGTAATGAACAAAAGGATCATACGAATGAGGACCCTGAAGATACAAACTGGAGTTCGAGTCGAAGAGAATTGGAGTGGAATTTCGGTAGAAATCCTGTGACAACTACGCGTCCCGCAGCAAAGATTCCAAAGGTAGATCAGTATACATCGGATCCTCTATCAAGCGTTCCAACTGCACGAGCTGAATCCAGGATAGAGGAACATAGTTTTGTAACACCACCAGAGCCAATAGCTCCAACTGCTTTATTATCACGAGAGGAGACACCTGAGCAGGGCAAACGAAATCACAAGCCAGCTCGAAATGTTCCTTATCTCAAAAGAAATGATGAGGATGAGGCAGAGGCGGAGACCATTGTGTTAAACCGAACTAGCTTTATTATCGGCCGCTCGGCAGAAGTAGCTCAGTACGTGGAGAGATCCGAAGGAGCTTCAAGAGTACATGCTGAAATATCTAGGAGCCCTGGCGGATACGTGCTAAAGGATCTCGACTCCAGAAATGGAACACTCTTTCAAGGCGAAGCCATGATCCCTTATAAAGAGTACCCGCTGTCAGAGGGGGCCGTATTTAAGATTGTAAAAGGAAGTTACACATTCCACATGGATGAAGCTTAGGATTACAAGTGAATGATGATTCTGCTATTTTTGGCTTTTCAGATCTTCTAAAGCAGCTTGAAGTGTGGGGAATGTAAAGCTAAAACCCTGTTCTAATGCCGCCGCTGGAAGGACGCGTTGCCCTTTGAGCAAGATCTCGGACAATTCACCAACTGCTGTTTTTAATAAGAAGGCAGGTAGTGGAAACCAATGTGGCCGTTTATACACTTTCCCGATCGTTCTCCCAAACTCTTCGTTTGTAACTGGATGTGGAGCAGTCGCATTAACGGGTCCGGAAATGGCGGGATTCTGAATACAATAATCGATCAGACGAACGATATCTGTCAGGTGAATCCAGGGGACCCACTGGCTTCCTGTGCCAATGTTACCGCCAAAGCCCAGTAAGTAGGGTAGCTTCATTTTTGGGAAGGCACCACTTTCATTGCCAAGTACAACACCGGTACGTAACTTGATTAGACGGATATCTTGGTATGCTTTATCAGAAGCTTCTTCCCAGGTATGAACCACTTCAGAGGGGAAGTCCATAACATGGGCTGGTGATGATTCACTAAAGGTATCTTGTAAAGAAGTTCCGTAAATAGCTACAGCGGACGCCTGAATGACTACAGACGGTTTGTGCTTCAAACTGTCGAGTAGCTTAGCAGCAGCGGAAACGGTTGCAAGACGAGATTGCATAATTGCTTTTTTGCCGCTTGGGCTCCAACGCTGGCTAAGAGAAGCTCCAGCAAGATTAGCCAAGGCATCTGCATTCTCTAGGGGGGCATGATCAGCTTTAAGGGTGTCCCATGTGTGGTAACTCAGTTTAGGATGATATGGCGCAGCTTTAGGTAGATTGCGACCGACGATGGCGACTTCATTTCCTGCTTGCAGCCAGTATTTTGTTAGTTCACTGCCAATAAAACCGGTGCCGCCACATATTACATATTTCATAAGGTTGGCCTCCGTTCTGAACACGACATTCGATTAACAATCACTTAAATAAATGCTGGTAAGCAGAGTAATCGATTTTGTTCTTTTCGAGAAAATTGACGAGGAAACGATTGTCACGCCGCGGTGTGGCGACTATGTAACCTTTAATGCAGTGATCACGAGTAACCTCTTTCGCATTGCTTTCCACTGCGATTTTTCCGATCTCAGCAGCAATAGAATGTTTGGCGATATCGCGAAACGGACTAGGCACAGGTTGAACAAGCTGGTCTAAAAAAGCTTTGGATTCATCACTCCAGAGTGATCGGCTGCGTTCTACCCAGTAATTTTGCCAGTCCAGCTTAGATTTTCCATCGGCTTTCGGCAATACCTTTAGGAATTTTCGGAACATAAAAAAACCGCCGATACACATGGAACCCAGCAGCATAAATGTCCAGAAAGCGATAGAGTTCATGAACCAATTGCTCGGTGTTGCGGATAATAAACCAAGTCCTGATTGGATAGACATGCATACACCACCTTTTGGCAATGAGTATTCTCACATAATTTAATCTCATATTAAAGTATAGCTTATTTCCAAAGTTTTGCGAAGCAGAACCCAGCATATTGACCTTATCTAGATTTATTTTTCTGATCACGGTAGAATAGGGGGTAATTCGTGAAGGAAAGAGGGAAGAAGTATGCTGAAAATAGGTTCACATGTGTCTTGCTCGGACAAGGGTCTTTTGACCGCAGCAAATGAAGCAAATGAGTATGGTTCCAGCTCATTTATGATATATACAGGAGCGCCGCAGAACACGCGCCGCAAGCCGATTGATGCCATGTATCCCGTTGAAGGGAAGCAAGCAATGAAAGAAAATGGTGTGGAGGAGATTGTCGTCCACGCACCTTACATTATTAATCTCGCTTCCTATAAAGAGAATACGTATCAGTTGGCCGTTGATTTCTTACAAGAAGAAATTCGCCGTACGCATGCGCTTGAGGTCAAGCATATCGTATTACATCCAGGTGCTTTCACTGATAAGGACGCTGAATATGGTATCCAGCGGATTGCAGACGGCCTTAATGAGGTTCTTGGGGGAACCAATGAAACGGAAGTTCATATCGCCCTAGAAACTATGGCTGGCAAGGGAACAGAGATCGGACGCAGCTTTGAGGAGATTGCTTCGATCATTGCTAAGGTTGAACATAACGAGCGTTTGTCCGTATGTCTTGATACTTGTCACATTCATGATGCTGGCTATGACATCGTTAATGATTTGGATGGCGTTCTTAACCAGTTTGATGAGATTATCGGCTTGAATCGTCTTGGGGTCATCCACATCAATGACAGCAAAAATCCATGTGGAGCAGGTAAAGACCGTCATACTCCAATTGGATCGGGTTGGATCGGTTTTGATACGATTAACAAAATTGTCCATCATGAGAAATTGGCAGGGCTGCCTTTCATTTTGGAAACACCATGGGTGGGTAAGGATGCTAAGAAACAGCGTCCGATGTATGAGGTAGAGATCGCTTTGCTCCGTGGTAACGTAGCTGAACGATTTGGACCGGAGTTTATAGAAGATGTTGAAACACTCCGCGAGTTTTTTGCTAAGAAGGAGATCGATTCCCGTCAGTATGTGCTTAATGTCTGGGAGTTGCTGAAGAACGATGCCAAGGCTAAAAAAGCTGATCCGCGTGAACCGCTGGAGCGTCTATATGACGAAGTCATCGCTGCCGAGCTGTTCCCTGCGCTGAGCGAGGAAGCAATTAATCATCGCTTGATTGCATGGTTAGCAGGCAAGTAAGTGCTCGTTCATGCATAAGCTAGACTTCAGATTGCACATGTAGATGAGAGGATGGGATGGGATCATGGAATTACACGTAAAAAGAAACAATTCGTCAGGTGCCGAATCATATTCCAACCGGGCGCGTATGCTCATTTCCTGTCCTGATGGACCGGGAATCGTGGCGGCAGTATCACACTTTCTGTATCAGCATGGTGCGAATATTGTGCAATCGGATCAGTACACAATGGATCCAGATGGCGGAATGTTCTTTATGAGAGTTGAGTTTGACCTTCCTGAATTAGGAGATCGTCTGGAAGAGATACGATCTTTGTTCGGCGGAGTGGCTGAACGTTTCAAGATGAACTGGAAAATATTCAATGTTCGTCATAAGAAAAGATTAGCCATATTTGTCTCTAAAGAAGACCATTGTCTTGTGGAACTTCTCTGGCAGTGGCAAGCTGGCGATCTAGAAGCCGACATCGCTCTCGTTGTTAGTAACCATTTGGATATGAAATCGTATGTCGAGTCCTTCGGCATACCTTTCCACCATATTCCAGTTACAGCGGATACTAAGGCTGAGGCGGAAAAACGTCAGCTTGAAGTCATCGGAGACGACATTGATGTTATAATCCTGGCTCGTTACATGCAGATTATCTCACCGTCGTTTATTGAGCACTATCGTCACCAGATTATTAATATTCATCACTCCTTCCTGCCAGCCTTTATTGGTGGTAATCCTTACGCCCAAGCGTATCAACGCGGGGTGAAGATTATCGGAGCAACTGCTCACTATGTTACAGAAGAGCTTGATGGTGGCCCGATTATTGAACAGGATGTACAGCGGGTTAGCCACAGTGATGATGTCATCGAGCTGAAGCGGATTGGACGCACCATTGAACGGGTTGTTCTGGCTCGTGCAGTGAAGTGGCATATCGAAGACCGGATCCTCGTCCATCAAAATAAGACTGTAGTGTTTAAATAGAAAGGTTATTTTCTGGTGAAAGCCTATGGTGTGAACCTGAGCGCTTTTTACCGGAACCCTATAATCTAATAGTTCTCTAAATCTCTACAGGTAAAAAAGCATTTTACCAGCAGCTTGGCTATTTACGCCAAGTTGCTTTTTGTCGTTCTCAAAATCGTGTTTTTAAGGAGGTGGAAGGTTTGGCTTTACAGCGTGGGCAACTGCTAAAACGCAACTATTTCTTCGCAAGCCTCATTTTGATTACTGGAGTCGGCGGACTGCTGGGGTATGATCTTTATTTCAAGCCCTACGTGCTCTCCCGAACCGTGGTCAAAATAAAGGTGGAAGGCGGGGAGTTTCTTCCCAAAAACTATGAGCTGAAAGCAAGTGATGTGTATCTGGACTCTGTTCAGACCAAAGATATACCTTCCGGCGTAATAACTGAAATCGAACAGGTAGAGCACAAGATTACGAACGTAAATCTGACTAACGGAAGTATTTTGACAGCGTCGCTAGTGGATGTTAGTGATTTAGAGCCGCTGGAGGATGAAGGGATTTTTCCTATACCAAAGGAGGCTATCTATGCCATTAATGGTTCTTTGCGAAGCCGGGATAAGGTAGATATTTATCTAGTTGAAGGTGACAAAGAGAAGCAGAGTGAATCGGTTAGTCCGAATGTCAACAAGGACGGGGAAGAGCCGATTGGGCAAATTCCACTTAGTGAACCCGTGAAGGAGGTGTTTTTATCTGGAGTCACCGTGAACTATGTGCGAACTGAAGATAATAACGATGTGCTAGATTCAGAAAAGGGCAACAACAATAATCGATTCACTTCGACTGGCAAGGTGGCGACACCGGAACTGAAGCTGAAGAAAAGCGATGGACAACGGCTAGGACAATTTTTGGAGCAGGGGAAAAAGCTGTGGATCGTACGGGTCGAGTAGGAGGGAAGAGTCTTGAAAATTTTTAGTCTAGGCATAGATCAGTTAACGATTAATGATATCAAAAATGCGGGATTTATAGTAATCACACAAAGTGTACTTCCTGATCCATCTCATGTAGAGAACCATATGCTAATGGTTACTAGTGACCAGATTAAAGCTCAGTCACTTAGCGAACTGCGCCGGAATTATCCAAGTTCAACGATCCTATATGTATATTTGCAAAAGGGAATAAGTGGTTACCAAGCTGTACATATGCTCTGTGAAAGCTTAGGTATCTATTTCATCCCTCCTCGTTCTACCTCGTCAGTGGTGATAGAGAAAATTCGTTTTATTTTAGACGAGGATGGGGAGGAGCGGGGCAATCTGGTTGGATTTTTTGGCTCAGGTCCGGGAGTTGGTTGTACAAGTGTAGCCAAACTATTCGCAAGGCGGATTGCTGCGTCAGGTCTCCGTGTTATTATCCTTGGGCTTGATTTATATGATCCCGGACATGATCGTAAAGCGACCATCAGTCTTGATAGGCTTCGGTCAAGGCTTACAGGGAAAATGATACATGATGAGGATTTTGAACAATTCATTAAGCAAGATGGTTATATGTATCTTCCAGGCAATTACGATTACTTGAGCGCACAAGACTATCAGGAGGATGAGATTGAATATTTTTTGGCTAGGGCTGGAGCGAATGCGGATGTGGTTATTGCTGACTTTGGCTCAATTCCGGAAAGCGCTGCATGGTATGTTGGAATGCACAAATCGGCACTACGCATGATCGTCACTCATCCGAAGCATGAATACAGACTTGAACCTCTACTAGAGCTTGCGGGGCATATGGATCTACGTCCACATGATTTTCAACTGATTATTAACCGCAGCAATGTAGAAGAAATATCTTCACCTAAAAATCTTGCGCTTCGCTTTGGGACTGAAATCTTACTGGAGCTACCGTATTACCAGCCCTTGCAGGAGAGCTTGCCGTTAGGGAAAAAGGAACTGCAGTATGTAGATGATAAGGTACATTCTCTGCTAGTGTCGATGGGGCTAGCACCAGAAGCTAAAAAGAAAGGTATATTCCTATGAACGGAAATCAAACGAAGCGTCCGTTGTTCTCTCTGAAACAAAGCATTCTGCGCTTGAGTAAACCGGGTAAGGAAGACTTTTATACATTTTTGCAAAAAATGAAAAATGATATGAACCAAGGGCTGGAGCGTGAGGATGATGCCTACTTCGAGCTAAATGCGAAGGCGCTAATTGGCGATCCGCAGGCAGTTAGCTTTTTTATGAATGAGATAGAAAAGTATTTACGGAAGACTCCATTTACGGGCAAGGTTCCAGAAGCATACCGGACGGTGGCAGAAGCGCTCTATCATGAGTGGAAGGGCTTTGGACCGGCATATCGTTGGTTTACTGATCGTGCATACAGTGAGTCAACGGGGCTCCAGATGATTGGAAAGCAAATTTTTTATAATCATAAAGGTGAGTTTGTAGCTTATCCGTACGAGATGCCTTCTCTAGATCGGGTGGAGCAGTTAAAGCGTTCTTTATTAAAAAGTGATCCCAACAAAAAGCTGAACAAGGACAACCCTTCGGTGGAGTTCAAAATGGATGATCCGCTCTGGCCCGGTCGATTTATCCGACTTGCCATTTGGGTATCCCCGAGAGTATGGGATGGCTTCACCACCATATCACTGCGGCGGCAGGTTGTAGAGTTCCTGAGTCTAGAAGATCAAGCAGGTACTGAATGTATTCCAGCAGAAGCAGTTGAAATGATTCGGGCGTTATCATCCACTTTTCGCAATACCATAATTGCGGGTGCTGTTGGATCAGGAAAAACAACCTTTGCAAATACGATCGTCGGCGAGCAACTGCTTGGATCCTCGTCTTGTATGGGGGTGGTGATGATAGAGAAGCATCCGGAGTCGATTTTACCTTATCAGATTAAAGGGCATCGAATTATTCCGATACAGGCTGCAAACGAGGAATTAATGGAGGTGGGGGTAGAGTCACTGCGGCATGACCCAAACATTTTGTATATGACAGAAATGCGGTATAACGAATGGGAATTTTACCTGTGGAGTGGGGAGAAGGGATATGACGGTATCACCGGAACCTTCCACACCGTGGATTCGGAGGACATTCCTTATCAAGGCGCTTTTGCCGTGTCGACAAGAATTGGGGGGAGTCTTAAGGGACATTTAATCTCTGCACTGAAATCATGCGAGCTAGTTTTTATTTTGGAGAGTGTTCCAAATGGGAAGAAGCGGCTGACGCGAATATCGGAAGTCTTTTATGAAGAGGAAAAGAACTCCGTATTCGCGAATGATCTGATGCGCTGGGAACCTCAGACTATGAGTTGGTCTTATAATGACAAGCTGACGAAGAGCCTGATTCTGAAGATGACTAAGAAAAATGAGCAGGCGACACAGTTGCTTCAGAATTTGCTAGGACGACTTGCAACCGCAAAGCCAATGGATCAGCCAATTAAGGAAAGCTTGAAATCTAAGATCATTCTTAACGAGTAAGGGGGTGAAACTGTGGATCTATTATTGTATATTTTTCGTTTTTTCCTCCATTTATTGATTGTGTGGGGAATGTGGCTGCTCATTAAACCACTAATTGAACGGCATTTATGGCAGGTGAGTCATAAAGTAGATTTTCGGATCAAACATAAGATGAGTATTTTTGGTAAAAGGGTTAGCTCAGTAAAAAAAAGGCTGTGGCTTTACCGTCATCTAGATAATTTTCTGTATTTTGTACATCAAAACTATGAGCCCGGCGTAAGTGTTATGCGTTTTGTCGGGCGTACAGTAATAGTATTTATTGCGGTTTTTCTATCAGGACTACTGACGATCAGTGAGCTTCCTGGGCGACTTAGTTTTAACAATCCGTTTTTGGATGGAATCACCTTTAATGAAGGACAGTCGATCCAAGAGGCTTGGAGATTTCCGTTTTTTATGGCTGTGATTTCCGCGATGATTCCTTATTTTCGTATGAGATACATCTACGCACAGAGGAAGGTGCACGGAAGCTACGATCTACTTGATGTAGTCAAGATCTCTACCAAATTCACTCATTTGTCGGTAGATTCCATTCTTGATCGGACAGCTGATTTTCTTACGGATAAGAATGTGCTGAAAGGTCCATTGAAGCTGCTAGGGGCTGCATTTTCTAATTACAGTAATGAGAAGGAGCTTGTTGAGGAAGCCGGAAGGTTTTCCGGTGCGATTGGCACTACTTTCGCTTTGGAGTTTATATCGGATCTGCTCTACGCCGAGAAGGAAGGAACCCGTTATTTAAAAAGCTCGCTGATGCTATTAAACCGTTCTATGGAGCAACAGAGGGATACGATTTTGACTGTAAAAGCGGGCAGTAGAGATGCGATCAGCCTTGGTTTATACGGGAATCTATTGGTGCTAGTATCTACGGTTGGAACCTTTATGTATATGCTGAAGCCTGATGTCTATTTCCAATTGCAATTTGAGACTACAGTAGGGCTTTCCTTTTTAATGGTGATCATCTCCGGACTTTTTATTTCTTTTGTGATCAGTACTATTCTCGCCAGACCTAAACTGGACTACCACTAAGGTGATGAGCTATGGACAGATTGTTACTATTAGTTACTGTAATCGGGATTGTATATGTCGCATTACTTGTCTTTGTAAGCAGTAGTAGTAAACAGGAAAGATATCTTGTCCGATTAGGACTACGGTGGAATAAGCTTGGGGAACGGGTACAGGGGGATAGACTTCAGCAATTATTGAATGACTCTGGTCTATCGATTTCGGCTCGTAAAATTACGCTTTTCCGTTATTCAGCAGCGCTGATTTATTTAATAACTCAAGTCATCAGCGATTTTATACGCTCCGATGCCTTTTCGATCTATGATCCTCTAATTGCTCTACTTATTCTCGTAATCAGTAGTCCGATGCGCTATCTTCCGTTTGGCTGGGTACTTGCATGGCTTCATCAAAAGACGGTTATTAAAAAAGACGGTGAGCTGATCTCTTTCATTCGTCTATACGAGAATAATCGGCTACGCAAGCGTGGATATGCACAATTTGGCACTTTTTGCGGGAGTACGGCTGGACATTTTCAATATATACGTCAGGACTTGTACGAGTTGTCAGAACGAGCAGTAGATGAGGGTGTGGAGGGGGCGATTGAATGGTTTTGTGCCAAGTTTCCGGATGACCATAGTTTTATTAATGACATTCGTTCCATTCTGCTGGCTACTGAGGGGATGGACGACGACACAGAAGCTGCTAATTATTTACGTGAGCAAGGGAAGATCATCTCCAAAATCTCCAGTGATCAGTATTTAAAAAAATGGTCTTTTATCGGTGATTTATCGACGATTATTAACGTTATCCCATCGATTGCTACTTTTTTGATGATCGTCGCGATGGCGATGCAGTACATTTTGCTGATCAAAGGGAATTTTAATGGGGTCGGCATGTTCCAGTGAAAAATTATATATTCAATATTATTTAAAAAATATAAAATAAAAGGGAGATTTTAACAATGAAAAAGGACGCTATTTCTACTGGTTTGTTTATCGCTATCGGATTTTTGTGCGTGGCCATCGTAATCGCGATTTTAGTTCCTTTGGTGCAAGATGTAATTAATGATACGGATGATAATAGACCGGATATCCCGGGTGTAACCTTAATTCAGCCGTTGGATTCCAGCCAAACTGCAGTTGCTCGGGTCTTAACCCACACTTCGGTTTAACTCAATTATGAAAAAAGACTCGATCTCCATAGCAATGTTTCTAGCCATTGGTTTTGTCATCGCAGGGATGTTCATTACGGTAGCCACGCATATCATTGGCAGCAGTCAGGACGATATCATCACACATACTAAGCAAGTAGAGCAATATTAGGAGGAGGCGTTTCTATTGAAGGAGACCGTCCTCCGGGCATTATTCATGTGGCTTGTCCTGTTTATTATCCTGCAGCCCATTTTCACCTATATTGATTATCTGCTAGATTTGCAGGTCAAAGCTAATACGTCCTACATCACACAAAAAGCAGCAACGGAGGGGATGGTCACAGCATCTATGCGGAACGAAGTGATTTCAAATCTGAAGGCGATTGGGTTCTCAGAGGGTTCCATAGAAATCAAAAGCAGCACGGACACTGTTCAGGAACGAAAAAAACGACTAGATGTTTTTGTAACGGCACCGCGAATAAATCTGTTTCCGTATAACTTTTCCACGGTTTCGCAGCCTACCCGATATTATGGGCATGGGTCAATTATGAGTGAATATCTCGATTGATTAAGGGATGAGCCTAATTTATGGATTACATTATTAAGCTGGCATTTGTCCTACTGATCTTTATCTACTCCTGGTTCTTTCAGATTCAGAATCAGGAGTGGGACATGCTGCGCAGCATGCTAAAAGATGCAAACAATATCGCTGTTCACGATGCCGCGCAGGAGTTAGATGAGATTGAACTCACGCAAGGCCGTTTAATTATCGATCCCACGCTTGCATACGATACTTTTCAGCATGCCTTACAGGCGAATCTCGGACTTGATAACGGTCTTTCTCCTAAAATAGGCAGCCGTTTTAAGAATCAAGTAAAGATCGTGAAGTTCGATATTGTTGATGATGCGGATGGAGTGACTTTTCCGCTTTTATACGAGGATAGTGAATATGGCATTACCAAATACATAGAGGGTCCCTCGGTTATTGCCGTCATTGAGACGGAACATCCGCTGTTGATCTCCAGAGCCAAAACACAAGAGCCAATCAGAGTACCAGCAGTTCAAGAGTATAAGTTCAATAAGTAGGGAAAATCCAATTGAGACTAGGGAGAGATTTGGGGATGAAGAAGAAAATTGTAGAGGCGACTATGGCAGCAACAATGTTATTAGGTGCAGTATTGGGGCAGGGAGTGGTTGCAAATGCGGAAGCGGTTACACCAGTAGCTACTGCTAAGCCAACAGCTGCGGTAAAGTCTACAGCAAGCGTGAAACCAACAGCAACGCCGATGCCTATTATGAGGGATAATCTGAGTAAATTTGGATTGAAAAAAGAAGTGGATCTACCGGTAACTATCAGCGCTGGAGGATTAACGTACACGTTAGAGAAGCTGATGTTTTACGATGTAAAGTCTAAAGAAGCACAGTCTCTAATGAAGATTTATGGTTATTCAGATCGAATTTATAAAACACCTACTAAATATATGGTATGGACTAAACTCACCATTGAAAATAAGGGTAGTAAAGTCATTCAAGTAAGTGCGGTAGATTTGAATGAGAAATGGCATCTTAAAGTGGATAGTGTTAATCTTCTTGCACCAACACCAGGAAAAACAATGTTAGAGTTGAACAATAAGGAAGCATTGTGGAATTGGGTGTTGAAACCGGGTGAAAAACTGTCTAGTTATCAAATGTATGGGTACTTTAAAGACCCTTCGGTTATTTCTATATATGCTAGTTTTGGTGGAGGTTTTGAAGAAAAATATATTGTTAAACGTCCAGGAGAATAATATTTATGAAAAAAATCTGGATAGTTCTGATTACAGTTATATTAATTTTTGTATATATCCCACAGAATATTAAGGCAGCTAATTCGCAAAACAAAACTGTGTCAATACCTTCAGAAATTCTTAGTGGGTCTGCAAATGCCCAAAAATCTTACTACTTAGATCTTCCAAGTGGAGTATCCAGTTCGGCAATTGATGTCTCTTCTCTTAAATATAATGGGACCAATCAAAAGGTTGCTCTGACAATGGAGAATGGAAAAATAAAGGTTACTTTAAAGGGCGTAGAAGCAAAGCAACAAATAGATAATGTGCTCGGTTATCACGGCTCGTTTGAAACCCTTTTTGTAACAATTCCCGGCAATTCTATTTGGCGATATTCAGACGGAGTAAGATGGCAGATAAATGAATGGGACCCATACATTAATAGTCAAAAACATAGCGATAGGAATGGACAAGGTAGTGGTACACCTAGAAATGATCCACCTGATATGACAGTGGTTACTCAGTCTGAAGTATCACGTTCGGGAATTAAATGGTACGACAAAAACGTGAATTCGGTAATTGATTCGTCTCAGATCATAGAGTCAACTGTCCAATTAGTTGTACCTAATGAATCGCTTCCAACAACCTATGTTAATCATAATGTTGTAAATGGAAATCAATTTATTATTTATTATAAAACAGACGCTGCTTTAAAAAATTATGGTCCAGAACAATTAAGTCAAAATTTTGATCCAAGTGGTCATGCGTTAGGTAGACGTTATAAAACAAATTTAAGCTACTACTTTAGTGGTTCGGCTAATATAACATCCTACAAATACAGCGGTAATATCTCCTTCGACTACACCCTCCCTACAGAACCCACACTTACCGGTACGGTAACTCTAAACAAACCTAACCCCAATCCAACAAAATTGGGAGATAAAGATGAACCCGTACAAATTTCATTAATGGGGCAGCTGCAAGGCTACAATGATGCTTCAAACATTGATGAGTGGGTGTTCTATGCTAAAGAGAAAGATAGGAATAATACACTCAAAACGAAAAAGGAGTCTGCAAAGACATTTAACGTGAGTACTTTATTTGATTTTGAGATCAAAAAATCGAGTGTTACGGGCGAACATTTTACTCAGGAATATGCTTTAACCGTTCTCGTCCGCTTTAAAAAGCCGATCGTTACAAAGAATGGAACCATCACCTCTCTGGAACAGCCTCTACAGATTTCGGCAGGTGTTTATAAAAACAATCCCACAGTTACGTTTCCTCCACCACCAACGAATCCAACAACTCCGGAAGGAAAGCCACCTATAGCAAGAATTTCAGCACCGAGATATGTCAAAGCAGGAGATGATACGCTAATTAGCGGTGCAGCATCCTATGACCCAGATGGATACATTAATATCTACGTGTGGGAAACTTCGGGTGCGCAAGGAGAGATCGGTAATGCTTCAAAAGGATATGTGTGGTACACACCTGAACAAATTGGTAAAACATTCCCTATCGCGCTCACAGTTGTAGACAATGAAAATCAAACGGGGAGTACGAGTAGAGAAATTACCGTCACTGAGCCGAAACCATCAGCAGGGTTAGCCATAGAAGGAACACTTAAACAAAATCGTAAAACGACATTATTCAATAGAAGCCAGAGTCCAACACGGTTTCCCTTAGTATCGAGTAAAACGCGAGTTACGATTACTGCTGTTTCTGGTGGGACGAATGCAGATATAAAGTACAGTGGCACACTATCTGATTTTGAAAACAAAGACGTCTTATTTAAGAAACCCGGTAAATATAAAGCTACGATTTATGTAGAAAACACACTTGGTTACTCAGATAGTAGTGAGATTACTTTTGATATCGTTCCAGATGAAGTACCGTATAATTACTTTACTCTACCAGGAGTGGTCTATCGAAGTCCCGACTTTGGGAACAAAGCGGTTGTTTCATTAGATGATATTTCATATTCTTCTGACAAAGATGTAATCGGCCGCAGATTATGGGAGTATCGTTATGATTCTAATAATGATGGCAGCTTTGAAGGAGAAAAATGGGTGATTTTTAGTAATGAAAATGCGGATCGTTTGAATTTAGAACTGAGCGAGGTAGGGAAATATGAAGTTCGACTTACTGTCTTTGAAGAATTTGGTCAACCAACCATTGATGAGTTTGTGACAGAAGCTGATCGGAAATCTACAAATTCAGATGGCCAAAAGCTAAGCTCAAGAGTAGTAGAAGTGAAAAATAGAGCGCCAGAAGTGGATTGGTCCTGGTAGAAAGGTGCTTAAATGAAAAAAATAAAAGAAATGTTCTCTCTAGTCCTTATAATCACTTTATTATTCGGATTAATGCCTAGTCAGAGCATATATATTCAAACCGTAGAAGCTGCGACTGGTGATCCGAATATCGTCAATTATAAGGATGTTAACATTCCTGCTTACTCCGAGTACCATGATGCAGGATGGAACTACGGAGATTCAAATATAACTATAAATAATCAAAAGCTTACTAACATTAAATACAATAAAACAACCAAACAATTAACATTTGATATTAGTCCAGATGCATTATTTACTTCAAAAGCAACTATCGCTCGTCATAAAGAAAGTGGTTCGTCGAGTATAGTCCAAGGTACAACTATGTGTGTTGGCGCAATAAGTGAGGGGGCAATGTCTCAAAATCTTCCGTCTTACGCGTATGGTTGTCCAGCTGGAGAATATGGTCAATATGTCATGTTTAAACCACTTGAAAAACTGTTTTTCAAAGCATACGATACTGAACCAAATGTCGTTGATACTAAAATTAATTTAGCAACAGATGCCCCTTATTCAAATTGGATTGGTTCAAATGTTTTTGATGGTATACCCAAAGGGATATCTATAGAATACTCGCTACAGATAGGCTATCAAAGAAACTCGGGAGGTTTGGCACCAGATAAAGGTTATGATTTAATATCTTTTGGTCATACCATTCGATTTGTATACCCCTTAATACCGAACAGTCCACCTACCATTTCGTTAAATACACCTAATAATCAAGTCCTGCAGAACGAGCCTGGACGCAATACACTTAACATCGAGGGATATGTCCACGATCCAGATAATGATGATCTTATCGTAAGTGCGGAGATACCCAATGTATTTTATAGGAAGACGGTAGTATCTCAAACGAAAGGATATCAGTATTTCTCTATTCCTGTAGATGCTATAGGTGACTCTATTCCTCCAGGGGATTATACGATGACTGTAAAAGTAGCTGATCCTGCGAATTTGTCGGAATCTGTGAATATGACTTTTAAAGTTACCAATAGACTTAAGCGAAACGCTTTTGTCCTCGTGAATAGTCCTATCGAGAATAGCGGTACCACCTATGAAGACTATGAGGGAGATGCTAAATACGCTGATCGAGTGAGATATGATCATGATCCCAATTACTTTGATAACTCAATGGGTATTTTAGGGGATTCTGGATTATGGAGGACAAGCCTTTACACTTCATTTCCATATACCGGACAATATGTCGTGAGTTATCAAGCTAAGGATATACCGAAAAGGGATGCTCTCTTTGCTGAATATCAGATGTGGAGTAGAGATGCCGCATCTACGATGAGTTTTAAAGTTCACCGTAAGCCAATAGCGCTTTTTTCTGCAAAGCTTATCAATGGAAATGTTCAATTAATAGATTCCTCCTATGATCTAGATCATATTACAAGTTCGGATAAAGGGATTATGCAGTGGCAATGGCAATATAAAAAGACCTTTGATGAGATGTGGATCGACGGGCAGCCACCTGGGGGAGTTTATGAAAAGGACAGTTACGACATACGTTTAAGAGTCCGTGATGTGGATGGAGATAATGGAATCGGTGCATGGAGTGATTGGTGTCAACGTATTGTGGGGAATGCGTCAGTTAATCTACCACCCGTTGCATTATTTACCGTTGATCCGAATATCGTTTCTTATCGTAAATCTACGACCATTACAGACAAATCTTTCGACCCAGATAATGATCCATTAGATGTATATTACTGGACTGTAATCAAAGACGGATGGAATAAAGTATGGGAACATTGGGGTGGAGCAACAACACCGCCGAATATCGCATCATTCGGTGAAGGGAATTATCAACTCAATCTACAAGTACATGATAATCGTGGTTTGTGGTCAGATTGGTACACTCAAAATGTACAAGTAGTCAATCATCCACCGGCTGCAGCATTTACAATGCCTAACGAAATATACCGCGATACGATTATCACAATGGATAACTTAACACCAGATCCGGATAAAGATGGTGATGTTTTATCTTATGCCTGGAATGCAAAATTTAATGATTCTCCTTACTATTGGGCAGGAAACAACCGTTATCAATCAATGACCATTCGTGATCTCATAAATCGTAATGGTATCTCGCATAAAAAGGCCATTTCTGACGGTTGGGAAATGCAGCTCACAGCTTCTGATGGAAGGTTAAGCTCTTATGCGACGCGCACATTTATGGTTAAGAATCATGTTCCTGTTGCCAAGATTAACGGACCTTCATCCGTAAATCAGTATGATACAAAACAATTTACTTCAGGCGATACCGATGAAGATACATCAGATCAAGGCTCATTAGAATACTACTGGAAAGTAACGAACAGTACGGGTGAAGTGAAATCGTATCTTACTCGCGATATTACGCTTACCTTCTCAGATCCGGGGATATATACGCTAGAACATTGGGCAATCGATCAGATAGGAGATAAGTCGAATATCGCTGGATTACAAGTCCAAGTAAAAGAGAATCTGGCACCTTCTATGACTTTAACTAGCCCTTCAGGCACAGCAACAAACCCATCTGTGATTGACTCGGACCAAGGCGATCCATTAATCAAGTGGACTTACGCGGATCCGGAAAATGATCCACAGGAGAAATACAGGTTAGAGTTCTTTGCGAAGGACGGTCTATTAGTCTCCACCATAGAAAATCCGGATCCTTCAGGATTGCTCAGACAATATCAAATCCCAAATAATACATTTGAACGGTTTGAATACTTTACAGTGCAAGGTCGAGCATACTCCAAATTTTCATGGTCAGATGTATCAAATGAAAAAACATTCATCATCGATAATGCTCCTAAGCCGGGATTCACTCTGATCACAGTTACGGGAAGAGATGCTACAAAGGAACCGATCTACCGTACAGATGTTTTGAATATTAAAAGTACGGCTACGGACAAGGATGAGCCTAAAGGAGATAGCATTAGCCTTAAGTATTATCTGAAAACATCAAATGGTTCAGAAGCTCTCGCAAGTGTAAAAAATGACTTTACCAAGCAATTTAGCAGCAATGGTACCTTTACGTTTAGACAACGTGTAACAGATTCTCTAGGGCTATATCGAGATCTTTCCCAGAATGTTACCATAGTCAACCGTATACCTACAGTTTCGATAACGTACCCAACCAGTATGGACTCGTCAAATCCCACAATCGCAAGTACACTCACACCAATCATTAAATGGGATTATCAAGATGAGGACGGAGATCTGCAGCAACGCTATAAGGTGCGGATTATTAACTTGGCCACCGGTGCAATCAAGGTCCAATCCGGTGAACAAGTATCAAGCGCTAAGCAATGGCAGATTCCAGCTGGTACACTAATCGAGAACGAGAAGTATGCCGTCGAGGTTGAAGTTTTTGACGGATTCAGCTGGAGCAATGTTTCTGCACGTAAATACTTTATGGTGAATCTATTAAGTATAAAAGGTGCAGTGAAGCACACCGAAGAGTGGAACAACAACCGTAAAGGTTATAACTTGAAAAAGAGCGGAAATGAGGAGAGTCCAAGAGGCTACAACGTATTTTGGGCAGGAGAGCGTTTTATTCTGCAAGGTACAGCAACAGGTCTCCCGGATACTGTGCAAGTGACCATGAACGGAGAGTTCACTACGCAGCTCAGCCCAACTAACGATGATAAAATCTTCTGGACAGGTGAATTGTACGATAGTTCATTTGAAAAGCTACCAGATGGTCCGGTTACTTTTACCTTTACGGCTCAGAATGTGTACAACACCAAAACGGATACCGTTACAGTTGTTATATCATCGGATTGGTCGGAGTATTTCCAGAGTCATCGGATTAAGTAGAGTAGGACCCTATATCATCTATCCCATCTCTTTTTTTTGCTGACTTCTTGGTATCATGTTAATGTTGAAGCAATGTATTAAACATTGATAGGGGTAGGTAAATGATTCGAGAATTAATACCAGCGGAAATGAAATCAATCTTGAGTTCGATTAATAGAGAACAGCATTTTTTATACTATTCATACCTTACAGCTCGTAAGCATAATTCGGTACACTATGGACAGTTTACAGACCAGGGGGAGCTGCTCGGCGTTTTGGCTTTTTTAAGGGGGCTCCCGTTCCATGCTTTTTCCGTATTCCCTGTGGAGAAGTCATTTTGTCTCCGGTCCGTGCTTTCAATTATGAAAGACCAACTGAATTTACCTGACAATGCTGTCGGTAGTGTAATCGTTAATGAAGAAGTTATGGCTCTACTTGCTTCACAGCTTGAGCTTGTTAAGTCTCCCAAGAAATTGCTTCTAATGAAGCATATCCATCAAGAAGCGTTACCACCGGTGGATACAAGTGTTGTACATTTGGGCCCCTCTAATTTTGAGCTTATTGAGTCTAAAATGGCCGATTTAGATACAATGGCTTTTTCAAAAGAAGAACTACAGTATCCGTTCTATGGTGTGATGGAACAACGTGAGCTGATTGCGGTAGGGGGATACCATATTTATAGCGAGGATTACGTTGAATTGGGCAACATCGGAACGGATGTAAGATGGAGAAGGCAAGGCTACGGAAAAAAGATATGCACAGAGCTCACCCGATCGGGAAGAAGGGTTACCTCCAATGTGTATTTAAATGTCCTTGAAGAGAATATCGGTGCAATTACACTATATCAATCGTTGGGCTATGCCCTCATGTGCAAACAGTACATGGTTGAGTTTGTTATTTGAGGGTTAATTAAAAAGGACGAAGTGGAATTACGTTCCACTTCGTCCTTTTTCACAAGCCTAAAACCTTTTATACGACCCCTTCAGTCCGGTCTTCATTCATCCGCATCATTCGTGCGGCGACCGAAGTAGTATGTAATGGTAAAGAGGATGGGCGCGCAGATGCTCTCTGAGCTCTACGTAAATAATAGGATAGCTTGCCAGTAAAAATCTTATGTGCACAGAGTGAAAGAGCGAAATCTTCCGGTGTAACGAAGCAGGAAGGCTTATTCACAGGCTGAACTGCAGTTTCTTCAAATAAAGAGGCAACGAAATGGGAACAAAAATAAGCATTTTCTCTATCGATTTTAATATTCAGAAGCACACCGATTAATCCTAAAAGATGGTATTTATAACGTTCTTGATTTTGCATCATCCCTTGGACGTGATTGTACATCGTATCGTATTCCTCAGCGCTAACACGCAACTGATAAATAGAACAATTCGCACTGCTATAGAAAGGGTCAATAAAGTTCTCCTGAATTAGACCTGCCACGAATGGATTGTGCATTTTTTTTCTTCCGAAGCTGTATACCTCCCGCAGTTCACAGTCAAAGGCGATCGAAGCATGATTCAGATCGGCTTTTGTAAACCACTTTATAAAACCACTAAAGGCCGTACCTGTACCGGTAAGCACGATAAAGATGTCCTTATTCGAACGCATGTTCAAAGTTCCTTTCCACTAGGAAATGTTGGATAATGCATGAAAATTATGCTTAACTAACTCCATCTTACTGCATATTTGAGCATTGTAAAACAATCTTTAGTCGTAATTAAAAACTAGACCATAGACTAGTGCAATTCTGGCTTGTCTCATAGTTCTTGTGTGTATATAAATACGTCGATATTGCAAAACATAAGCTGTTGAAATAAAGAGTTTTTAAAAACAATTGGAATTGCTTCCACACTAATGATACAATAAGAGTCAAAATGACATTCTTGAGATTTCAGAGGAGGAACTATTAAATGAGTGAACAAGAACAAGCGATCCAAAAGGAAGAAAACTCAACTGTAGATAACCTGTCCATTACAACGATTCGTACTTTGGCGATTGACGCCATTGAAAAAGCAAACTCCGGCCACCCAGGTATGCCAATGGGTTCTGCACCAATGGGCTACCAATTGTTTGCAAAAACAATGAAACACAACCCTGATCATCCGACATGGGTAAACCGTGACCGTTTTGTATTGTCCGCAGGACATGGTTCTATGCTTCTTTACAGCTTGTTGCACCTTAGTGGTTATGATCTTCCTATGGAAGAATTGAAAAATTTCCGTCAATGGGGCAGCTTGACTCCGGGTCACCCAGAAGTAGGTCACACCGCTGGTGTTGATGCTACTACAGGTCCACTTGGACAAGGTATTGGTATGGCTGTTGGTATGGCTATGGCTGAAGCGCAATTGAGCGCTACCTACAACAAAGATGAACATAAAGTGATTGATCACTATACTTACGCTATTTGTGGCGACGGTGACCTAATGGAAGGGATCTCTTCTGAGTCCGCTTCACTCGCTGGTCATTTGAAGCTGGGCAAATTGGTTGTATTGTATGATTCAAATGATATTTCTCTTGATGGTAAATTGAACCTTTCCTTCTCCGAGAACGTAGCTCAACGTTTTGATGCTTACGGTTGGCAAGTATTGCGCGTTGAAGACGGAAATGATCTTCCTGCGATTGCCAAAGCGATTGCTGAAGCACAAGCTGAGACTAGCAAGCCGACTTTGATCGAAGTGAAAACTGTAATTGGTTATGGTAGCCCTAACAAACAAGGTAAAGGCGGCCATGGCGGTACTCACGGTTCCCCGCTTGGAGCAGAAGAAGCTAAGCTGACTAAAGATTTCTACAAATGGGTATACGAAGAAGATTTCTATGTACCTGATGAAGTTCGTGCTCATTTTGCAGAAGTGAAGAAAAACGGAATCGCAGCTAACAAAGCATGGGACGAAAAATTTGCAGCTTACAAAAAAGCATATCCAGAGCTTGCTGCACAATTCGAAACCGTAATCAACGGCGATCTTCCAGAAGGCTGGGATGCTAACCTTCCAACTTACACTACTGAAGATAAAGCCGTATCGACTCGTGTCGCTTCCGGTAGTGCACTTAACGGTCTGACTGCTGGCGTTCCTCAGCTTGTGGGCGGTTCCGCTGACTTGGAAAGCTCCACTATGACGCATTTGAATGGTTTGACATCGTTCACTTCAGAATCTTATGATGGCCGCAATATTTATTTCGGCGTACGTGAGTTTGGTATGGCAGCTGCGATGAACGGTATTGCACTGCACACGGGTCTTAAAGTATTCGGAGGAACATTCTTCGTATTCACAGACTACCTGCGTCCAGCTATTCGTTTGGCTTCGATCATGAAATTGCCAGTAACCTATGTACTGACACATGACAGTATTGCAGTCGGTGAAGATGGTCCTACGCATGAACC
Organism: Paenibacillus sp. RS8; assembly: GCF_041956825.1. NCBI lineage: Bacteria > Bacillati > Bacillota > Bacilli > Caryophanales > Paenibacillaceae > Paenibacillus > Paenibacillus sp. RS8. The sequence continues at coordinate 2,977,947 of NZ_CP168131.1, forward strand.
AATCGAACAATTGGCTTCCCTGCGTATCATCCCAGGTCTGACAGTTATTCGTCCGGCTGATGCTAACGAAACCTCTGCAGCATGGGCTTATGCTATGGAAAACAAAGAGAATCCGGTTGCTTTGGTTCTGACTCGTCAAAACTTGCCGATTCTTGCAGGAACCGTTGATGGCGTTCGTGAAAACATCAAACGTGGTGGTTATGTTGTCTCTGATTCCAAGAATGGCACTCCACAAGCACAACTGATCGCAACTGGTTCTGAAGTACAACTGGCTGTTAAAGCACAAGCTGCTTTGGCTGAAGAAGGTATCGATGTTCGTGTAATCAGCTTGCCAAGCTGGGATCTGTTCGAAAAACAAGATAAGGAATACCGTGATTCCGTAATTCTTCCAGGAGTTAAGGCTCGTCTTGCTATCGAAATGGCACAAACCTTCGGCTGGGAACGTTACACTGGTGACCAAGGCGATATCCTCGGCATCACTACTTTCGGAGCTTCCGCACCTGGCGACAGAGTAATGAAAGAATACGGCTTTACTGTTGAGAATGTAGTTAGCCGTGTGAAAGCACTTCTGTAATTAACTGAATAATCATTAGGGGGAGAACAAGTAATGAGTCAGTTTAACAACGCAACGATTGAAAAAGCAGCCAATGTATATTATGGCGGACAAGTAACCAGCCGTACGGTAATTTTACAGGATGGAACTAAGGTGACACTTGGCATCATGTTACCTGGTGTATATGAATTTGGTACGGATGGTCCTGAAATTATGGAGATTCTGTCCGGTGATCTTAAAGTGCTGCTACCCGGCAGCGAAGTATGGCAGGAGATTAAGGGAGCGGAGACGTTCAATGTTCCTGGAAACTCAAAATTTGCGTTGGAAGTATTCGGTGTAACTGATTATTGCTGTTCTTACCCAGTATTGTAATTCAAAGTATAGAAATGAAGAAGTATCCCGGTTGCCTCGGCAGCCGGGATACTTCTTTTTGTGTACCCAGGATAGAGCAAAAAATCAAAAGAAAATATGCAATTATTTAAAAAAGATTAATATAATTAATTTATTGACTAAAATATGACATTCTCATATACTTCCAATATCAATTTAGTAGACTGATATTTTTATCAGTAGACAGATATAGGAGATGACAACATGAGAAAGACAGATTTTCGCAAGGGAATACATAAGATTACACTATTGTTGCTCAGTTGTGTGCTGCTGGTAACTGTATTCGTAACAGCAGCGCCGGTTCAGGCAGCAACGAATATAGTGAATCCCAATCAAGTCTATTCTTATAACTTAATGAAAAGGGATATTGAGAGGTTAGTGCAGGAATACCCTGATCTGGTAATGTCCGAATCTTTAGGGCAGTCTCCTTATGGACGGGATTTGTGGGCGGTGAAGTTAGGCAGAGGAGAATCAGTGCTATTTCTTAACGGTTCGCATCATGCTAGAGAGTGGATGACAACTAGTTTATTGATGAAAATGCTCGATACGTATGCCCAGGCTTATAAAACTAATGGGAAAATAGGAGGCTATAACGTACGCAGTTTGCTTGATCAAGTCAGCATTTGGATCGTTCCGATGGTTAATCCGGATGGCGTTACTTTATCCCAACAGGGCACTGAAGGGCTTCCAGCCAATGTGGCCAAAACGCTGTTAAAATATAATGGGAACAGCACAAACTTTACTCGCTGGAAAGCAAATATGCAGGGAATTGACCTTAACCGTCAATATCCGGCTAACTGGAACACCATAAAGAATACGGCTTCAACTCCTTGGTATCAGAATTATAAAGGGAAGAAGCCAGCTGAAACCTCTGAAGTGCAGATGATGATGGAATTGACGGAAAGAATTGATCCGGAAGTAACAATTTCATATCACAGCTCTGGTGAAATCATATTTTGGAATTTTAATTCTCTCAGCAGCAATCTTAACCGCGATAAAACAATAGCTCGGACGCTTGGTAATCTGACAGGCTATTCTCTGGTAGCTCCGGAGAAGAATCCTTCCGGGGGTGGTTATAAAGATTGGTTCATTCAGAAGTATGGCCGTCCCGGGTTCACAATTGAAATTGCAAGTTATGTGGGGGAGACCAATGTTCCCTTAAAACAGTTTGATAAGATCTGGTCAGAGAATAAAGAGGTTGGGCTTTACTCTGCGCTACAATCCTATTCCTTATGGCTGAATAAGCAGAAGCCTCAATATCCTCAGCGATCCATGAGTTTGCTGTCGGGAACGGAACTTTATACTAAAATTGGAGCTTCAACAGGAGGTATCAATCTGCAGCCGCAAATGCTTCAAGTGATTGCGAAGAAGGGCGATTGGTATCAGGTTCAAGCAGCGGAAGGACTGGGATGGATTCATCCTTCTCCGGGAAAGCTTGTTATCGTCGAGGAAATATTTGCGAATGCTGAATTCCAGCAAAGTATACCTGCTTATAAGTACCCAGATACATACGCTCCTAAAGTGGTCTCTCTCAATCCGCAGTCTGTCCAGGTCAAGGGAAGATGGGGCACCTGGTTATTAGCCACTACCCCGAGCGGGAGCTGGTGGATTGATGGACGTAAGGCAAAGCTCGTTTGGCCGATAGAAGAGACAGTACAGGAACCGGCAAGTGACGCCGGAATAACCGGCGAAGAACAACCTGATTTTATAACTACTCCATAGTAGTACATACATATTTGCAGTAACAGTAAAGGGGTCTCAAGCCAAGTTCATTCTTGGCTTGAGACCCCTTCTAGAAATATAAGGATAAAATATAAGTTTCACACTATACTTTATCCTTATATTTCTCGCATAAACGCTTATCGTCCTGATAAGGACGCCGAAGCCGCTCTTGCTTGATAATCCTTTTTTTCGATATGAATCTTGTATTTATTACTGGTCTGCTTTACTGCCGATTTTCTGCCCGATCCATTCTTCATAGGATTTGACCACTGCGGACAGATCCTCATCAGCGAAGCCGTGGTTGAATCCTGCCTGAAACATGCTCTTAGCTACACCGAGCATAGGCGTAGGCACGCCAGTGGAGTCGCTTAGCGAGGAAGCCAGCTTAAGATCTTTCAGCATAAGACCAAGAGAGAACTGATTGCTGAAATCATTATCGATAATTTTCTGACCCTTCAGCTCGGCCTGCTTGCTGCCCGCAGAGCCATTCTTAACAAGCTCCAGGAATTTATCGGCAGGCACACCGGATTTGACAGCGATGGAGAAGCCTTCAGCTAGAGCGACATTGTGAATGCCAACCATTGCATTATGTGCCAGCTTCGCTGCAGCACCGCTACCGTTGTCGCCCATATGCAGGAGTAGCCGGCCCATAGTATCGAAGATATCGCGATGCTGTTCTATAACTTCAGCACTGCCTCCAACCATGAACACCAAGGTTCCGTCAATAGCTGCCGGTTTGCTACCAGTTACTGGTGCGTCTAGGAAATGTCCGCCGCGAGCTTCTACAGCAGTGGCGATTTCGTGAACTAGTCCTGGAGAAATGGTACTGGAATCAATAATCAAGCCGCCTGGCTTAAGCGCATCGAGAATCCCATTCTGACCATAAAACACTTCACGAACCGAATCATCATTACTGATCATGGTAATAATAACATCCTTACCTTCAGCGGCAGCACGTGGTGTAAGAGCAGTCTGAGCACCTTCTGCTTCAAGAGGTTTACATTTAGCTGCCGTACGGTTGTACACCGTCACCTGAAAGCCGCCGCGAAGCAAGTTGGAAGCCATTGGCGCTCCCATTGTTCCAAGTCCGATAAAACCGATTTGTTTCATTTGTATAGCCACCTTCCGTTTTCTTCATTCTATCACGGCACTTAGGCTAGCACCACAGCTCGGCCATGCCTATTGACGCGGGAAACGCTTCCATGAAACTTTCGAAAACTTGGTTCTAAAGCCCGGGATGTGCCCTAAGACCTTGCCAGTCAAGGCAAATTAAAGTATCCTAATTATAAAGTTGTAACAAGCGGTTTCAAATTTAAAGAGATAAACAGGAGGTTTCCATTACCGATGTCTAAGAAGATTAATTTTGACTACACCAAAGCCCTTTCTTTCTTCAACCAACAAGAAATTGACAACCTTGCCGCCCCAGTTAAGTTAGCACACGAACAGTTGCATAATAAGACTGGTGTAGGTTCCGACTATCTTGGATGGATTGATCTTCCATCAGCTTATGATAAGGAAGAATTCGCACGCATTCAGCAAGCTGCCAAGAAGATCCAGAGCGATTCCGAAGTACTGATTGTAATTGGTATTGGTGGTTCTTATCTGGGAGCACGCGCAGCGATTGAAGCGCTCTCGCATTCTTTTTACAATAACCTTTCTAAAGATAAGCGCAAAACTCCAGAAGTTTATTTCGCGGGTAACAACATCAGTTCTACATACATCACGCATTTGCTTGATCTAGTAGAAGGCAAAGACTTCTCCGTGAACGTAATCTCCAAATCCGGAACTACAACTGAGCCAGCTATTGCTTTCCGCATTTTCCGCGCAGCTCTGGAGAAGAAATATGGCAAGGAAGAAGCTCGCAAACGTATTTACGCTACTACAGACAAGGAAAAAGGTGCCCTTAAGAAATTGGCTACTGAAGAAGGTTATGAATCCTTCATCATTCCAGACGATGTAGGCGGACGTTACTCCGTATTGACACCTGTAGGCTTGCTTCCAATCGCTGTAGCAGGTATTAACATTGAAGAGATGATGCAAGGTGCTGCTGCCGCTGCGGATGAGTTCAATAATCCGGATGTAGCTACTAACCAAGCTTATCAATATGCTGCAGTTCGTAATGCTCTGTATCGTAAAGGTAAGACAACTGAAATTCTCGTTAACTATGAGCCTTCCCTACACTTTGTATCCGAGTGGTGGAAACAATTGTTTGGCGAGAGCGAAGGTAAGGATTTCAAAGGTATTTATCCTTCTTCCGTTGATTTCTCTACGGATCTACACTCCATGGGTCAATTTATCCAAGAAGGTAACCGTAATATCTTTGAAACGGTAATCCAAGTAGATCAAGTGGCTCATCATGTGACCATTGAGAACGATCCAGATGATCTGGATGGCTTGAACTTCTTAACAGGAAAGACTATGGATTTCGTAAATAAGAAGGCTTTCCAAGGTACAATGCTTGCGCATACAGATGGTCAAGTACCTAACCTTATCGTTACTATTCCTGATCAAACACCATACACATTTGGTTATTTGGTTTACTTCTTTGAAAAAGCTTGCGGCATCAGCGGTTACCTGCTCGGTGTTAATCCATTCGACCAACCAGGCGTGGAAGCATATAAGAAGAATATGTTCGCGCTGCTTGGCAAACCGGGTTACGAAAAAGAAAAGGCAGAGCTGGAAGCAAGACTTACAGAATAGTATTGCAGCAGTATTTTAGAGACCATTCATACTAGTGTAAGTCACCAGGAGCAGTCCATAGGTAATCCAATACCGGGACTGCTCCTGACATTATATGAAGACATCATATGTATATAAGGACTGGAATAATTATGTTAGAACAATATCGGACGGTGCGCTCTTCCGGCTCCAAGGAAGTCGTAATCCGCAAATCTCGCTTCATTGGTCATGTTATGCCGGTTGAGAATGAAGAAGAAGCAATGTTGTTTATCGAAGACATTAAGAAGAAACATCGGGACGCAACGCATAACTGTTCTGCTTATGTGATTGGGGAGAGAGACGAAATCCAGAGGCAGTCGGACGACGGGGAGCCGAGTGGAACAGCCGGCAAACCGATTTTGGAAGTAATTCGCAACCAGGGAGTTAAAAATGTCGCAATTGTTGTTACCCGTTATTTCGGAGGCATTATGCTGGGTGCCGGAGGGCTGATTAGAGCTTATACGGATGGAGCAGTGCTTGCGCTAGAAGCAGGAGAAGTGATCACCCGTGTGCTAAGACGAGAGGTATTCGTAGAAATTGAGTACACTTGGCTAGGCAAGGTTGAGAACGAACTTCGGGGAAGAGGTATTCAAACCGGCGAGACTTTGTTCACCGATAAAGTAACGTTGTTATGTTTACCGCGAAATGATGAGGGAGACGCATTTATGGCATGGATAACAGATCTAACCCAAGGGCAAGCCTTGGTAACGGAAGGGCGGCGGATTTACTACAGCGAAGGGGATTAGGTATATGGCAAGGAGAGCAGTGGAGCAGGAGTTGTCGAGGGAAAGAATATTAGAGGCCGCTAGGCATCTGTTTATTACCAAAGGGTATCGAGCGATTTCAATGCGAAGCATCGGTCAGCATTTGGGGTACAGCCACGGCTCTCTCTATTATCATTTCAAAGAGAAGGCGGAGTTGTTCTACGCCATTGTTGTCGAAGATTTTAATCATGTGGCTGCTTTACTGAGCCAAGTAATGAATAAGCCACCTGAAGAAGGCATGACTCGAGTAGAGCAGCTGATTATGGAGTTTATACGGTTTGGAATAGATCATCCTTATCAATATGAGATTATGTTCATGATTCGTGATGAAGAGCTACTGGCTTATTGTAGAGCAGAGCAGGGACGATGTTTTGATTTATTCTCAAGTATTGTACGCCGTCATATGAAGGAAGAGGGATATGTGTCCGAGGATTGGCAGAACGTGCCGCTAACCTTGTTCTTATCCGCTCACGGATTTATTTCTTATTATATCCAAGATAAAGTATCATTTGAGGATGTAAAAGAGGCAGCATCAGCTCATATCAAGGTTTTATGTCGCAGCCTTTAACATGCTGTTTTTTTTATAAGTTTATACTTTAAAGCTGTGCATTGGTATAACACTGCTTCTCTGCTTGGTCAAAGTAATATTTAATTCTAGTTATATTTTAATGGCCGCTCCGGGGCATAACGGAGCGGCCATTTGTATATTGTTTATCCCTCAATAATTTTTAAGAAACATTGTCTTCGTCTTGGTCCATCGAACTCACAAAAATAAATACCCTGCCAACGTCCGAGTAATACTTCACCATCATGGATAATTATACTTTGGGAAGGTCCTGTGGTAATAGATTTAAGGTGTGAAGCAGTATTGCCTTCAGCATGCCGATACTTCGGATGCTCCCAAGGGTAGACTTCATCCAAACGCATCAGAACATCATGCCTCACGTCAGGATCTGCATTCTCATTGATTGCAATTCCTGCGGTGGTATGTGGACAATAAACTACGATCACACCGCTTTGCACTCCGCTTTTTTTCACAAAAGAAATGACTTCACGAGTAATATCCCGTAATTCATCCCGTTTCGTTGTAGTAATCTCCAGTGTATGCAGCATAATCATTCCCCTTCCTGTGATGTGCCACTTTTTCCTATACTTTATTATATATATTTTACCCCAAATTCACTTGAAAGTAATTGACGGCAGCGAGAAGGATTTGGTAAAGTAGTAATATTATAAAACCAAGTATATAAATAGGAATAATTAATGAAGTTGTTGGTTAGTATACCGACCGGTTAGCCGGAGGTGGGAGGGCAAAATCATTGAATTCGCTGCTTAGACACAAAGGTTGGACTTGGGGTTTCCGAACGACAATTTTGCTCTATTTTGTAGTATTGATCGTGCTGCCTATACTTGGGGTCTATTACAACTCTTTTTCACTGGGTTTCGGTAATTTTGTGGAAAGCATAAGCGACCCGATTGCCTGGAAGTCGGTGCTGTTAACCTTAAAGCTGGCGATCATCGCTACTTTAATTAATGTCTTTTTAGGAACAATGATTGCTTGGGTTCTTATTCGTTATCATTTCATGGGTAAAGCATTGCTTAACAGTCTTGTGGATTTGCCATTTGCGCTGCCGACAGCAGTTGGTGGTTTGATGATTTTGCTCTTGCTCGGGCCTGGTAGTCTTATCGGCAAGGCTGCAGAAGCGCTTGGTTTTGAAATTGTTTTTCATCAGCCGGCAATTGTAATTGCTATGGTCTTCGTAACCTTTCCTTTCGTGATTCGAGCGGTTCAGCCCTTACTGGAGGAACTTGATCCTTCCGAGGAGGAAGCGGCTTATACAATGGGTGCCAAGGGAACTAGAGTCTTCTGGCATGTTATTCTCCCCTCTATGGCTCCTGGGATGATCAGCGGTGGAATGCTTGCCTTCTCGCGGGCACTTGCTGAATTCGGTGCTGTAGTCCTCGTAGCAGGCAATATTCCAGGTCGTACTCTCGTATCTTCTGTTTTTATTTTTGGTGAAGTTGAAAGTGATAATCCGGTTTCCGCAGCAGCGGTTTCTGTCATTCTCTTGACCTTATCTTTTCTCATTCTTTGGCTCATTAATATGCTGCAGATGAGGGGGAGACGCTCATGAGAAAATTGTGGATCGGACTCACTTACTTGGTGTTTTTCTTGCTAATAGCTGCACCCCTAGGAAAAATGGCTATAGGTGCTTTTAGTGAAGGATTCGGTGGTTTCTGGAATGCTCTGACTAGGCCTGAAGCGCTGCATGCGCTTATGATGACTGGGCTTGTTGTGATAGTAGTAACGTTATTAAATACTTTGTTCGGAATTATGATGGCTCTGTATCTTGTTCGGGCGAACTGGATAAATAGACGTCTAAAGGGCTTGCTTAACAGTATTGTTGATTTACCTTATGCTGTGTCCCCAGTTATTGGCGGGCTGATGATTGTCCTGTTGCTGGGTCCAGATAGTGCATTGGGTGCGATTTTTGAAGGGATTGGGCTGAAGATCGTCTATGCGATTCCCGGAATGATCATTGCCACCTTGTTCGTAACCTTTCCTTTAATGGTGCGTGAGGTGATGCCGGTGCTACAGGAGATTGGATCACAGCAGGAGGAAGCTGCTTCTACATTGGGCGCTCGTGGCTGGACTATTTTCTGGAAGGTGACTTGGCCTTCGATTCGTTGGGCGGTTGTGTATGGGGTCATCCTTACGGTGGCGCGTTCACTAGGAGAGTTCGGCGCGGTGCTCGTGGTCTCGGGTAACATTATGAACAAAACCCAGACGGCAACGACGCTAGTCTATCAGGATGTTGAGAATTTTAATGTAACGGCTGCTGGAGGAATAGCGCTAGTTCTGGCTGCATTTTCCGCAGGTCTACTGTTGTTGATGGAATGGACCAAGAGAAGAAAGGAAGTGCAGTAATATGCATGTTGAAGTGCGGGGATTAAATAAGCATTTTGGAGATTTTCATGCGGTCAAGGACGTCAATTTCACCATTACAAAAGGTCATCTGATCGGACTGCTTGGCCCGAGTGGTGGCGGTAAAACCTCAATTCTGCGTATGCTTGCCGGGCTGGAAACACCGGATAATGGCGAGATTATTTTTCATGGTCAGACAGTTAACAATCTTCCTCCTCAGGAGCGCGGGATCGGCTTCGTCTTTCAGAACTATGCATTATTTAAGCACATGACTGTTTTTGATAATATTGCGTTTGGATTAAAAGTTAAAAAGGCCAGCAAAACTGCGATTCGTGACCGTGTTATGGAACTGGTGGAGCTTACGGGGTTAAAAGGCTTCGAGAAGCGTTATCCGCATCAGCTATCTGGTGGACAACGTCAGCGTGTGGCTTTTGCTCGTGCGCTCGCACCTGAGCCACAGCTACTGCTCTTAGATGAGCCGTTCGCAGCTATCGATGCGAAGATCCGTCAGGAGCTGCGTGCTTGGCTACGTGAGCTGATTGAGCGTGTAGGTATCACCTCGATCTTTGTAACGCATGACCAAGACGAAGCGATAGAAGTAGCAGATGAGATTATGATCATCAACCAAGGACAGTTGGAACAAAAGGGTACACCTTGGGATATTTATAAGGAGCCTAAAACACCATTTGTGGCAACTTTTATCGGGGAGTCGACACTGATTGAAGATGCTTCTGAGGTGAAGGGCTTTAAAGGCGCTGGAGACGGTAAACCTACCAAGGCACTTATTCGTCCTGAGTATATTGAAGTGGGTAACCTGCATGAGTTCAAGATGGCTTCAGCTACGGAAAAAGGGGTCGTAAAGCATTTGCATTTCCGTGGAAGTGAATGGCTTGTTGAGGTTGAAGTTAATGGTCATAAGCTGGTCACTTACCGTTCCTTGGAGAAAGAAACATTACAGCCGGGGCAGGACATCTCAGTCCTAGTGCACCGGGCTTACCTGTTTAATGATGAGCGAAGCTGGATCCAGGAGAACAACCTGAAAGAAGATCCGATGCCTATTTTTATTTAAAAATAAATAAAATGATTTTCAATTTTTTTGAAAGTAGCGAATGTGATGAGCTAGGTTTAGAGTAACTGAAGTATTGGTATAGAGTAATGGAGTGGAAGTCCAAACATTCCGCGTAATTACGGCAAATACCGAACGTTGGTTACTAGAACTTGGCTTAATCATTGGAGCTACTTTTAAAGAGACTTTAAAATCATTATCTCGAAGGATGTGGGCCGCAATGAATTTCATAAGGAGCAGACAACTGCACGGATGTTTTGCTGCCCTAATGCTGGCCATACTCACGCTGGCGGCAGTCGGTTGCGGGAATGAGAAGGCGGTTACGACGATGGCAGATCCCTCTAAGCCAGGGGATGTCACGTTGGTCGTTGGCGCATACAGTGTGGCTAAGGATGCGATGAAAGATATTTTACCGTTATTTGCAGCACAGTGGAAAGCGGATACTGGTCAGGAGATTAGTTTTCAGCAGTCTTATGAAGCTTCCGGAACACAGGCACGTGCAATTGTGGGTGGATTCGAAGCGGATGTTACACTGCTAGCCATGGAAGGTGATGTCGAGAAGCTGGTTAAGGCTGGACTCGTAGCGCCAACGTGGAAAGAGCAGGGTGAACAAGGCATGGTGACACGTTCGGTAGTCGCACTTGGTACCCGTGAGGGAAACCCCAAAGGAATTTATGATTTTGCGGACTTAGCCAAGCCAGGGGTTAAAGTGTTATACCCAAATCCCAAAACATCCGGTGGTGCGCAGTGGGATATCAACGCGATCTATGGGGCTGGTCTGAAGCTGTCAGAGGAGCAAGAGGGGGTTAAGGATCCGGCAGCAGCCAAAGCTTTTTTGGAAAGTGTACATGCCAATGTGGAATCTCTGGATAAGAGCGGACGTGCGTCAATGGCTGCCTTCGAGTATGGAGTGGGTGATGTCATTGTCACCTATGAGAATGAACTGCTGGCCCGGATTGCTCAGGGAGTTAAATATGAAGTCATTATTCCTAAAAATACAATTCTGATTGAGAACCCGGCAGCTGTCGTAGAGAAGTATGCGGATGAGCATGGGACTCGCGCGGCGGCAGAAGCATTAGTTGATTTCTTGATAACCCCTCAGGCACAAGAAATCTTCGCAAAGTATGGTTTTCGCCCCGTAGATAAACAGGTCTATGCAGAGAACAAAAGCCGCTACCCCGATCCAGCGGGCCTCTTCGATATTAATTATTTAGGCGGCTGGGATGAGGTGCGAAGCACGCTTTATTCCAAGCGGGGAATTTGGTATCAGGTACTTGCAGGAATATAGGTAGAGGTGTAAAAATAGAGTCATCCTAGCAGGGCTACTGCTTAAGGGATGACTTTTTTGACGAAAGTATATATTTGGGGCCCCCGCAAAGTACCTGGGTACGCATCGAAGCAAAGCTTCACTTTGTGGGGATATTTTGGTGAGCATCTTTAAGATAGACATATAATAATTTAAGACTACCTTGATGGGAACTGAAGGAGAGATGGGCTATGGATACGTTGGTGTTTTTGGGTACTGGGGATGCCATGGGTGTTCCTCGGGTATATTGCAGCTGCGAGACCTGCACAGAAGCAAGGGAACAGGGAAGCAATATAAGGCTGCGTTCCTCTGTACTTATAGATAATGGCAGTGACTTTCTAGTGATTGATTGCGGGCCAGACTGGCGACGTCAGATGGAGGCGCAGGGAGTACGGAATATGCGAAGACTGCTGGTGACTCACGCTCATTTTGATCATATTGGCGGGCTGCCGGAATGGGCCGATGCTTGTCGATGGACGGGCATTAAGGGTGAACTTTATACTCCAGCAGAAGTCATTCCCATTATCGAGCGGCAATACCCTTGGCTGCGAAATCACATCGAGATGATTCCCTGTGATGAAGGTATAGAGCTGGACGGCTGGAAGATAGATACCTGGAAAGTGAACCATGGGAAGAATGGATACTCGTACGCCTTTCGGCTAGAGAAGGAGGACTACACATGGGTGTATTGTCCTGATTCCATATCTCTTGGGGCTGAGGAGACACGTCTGATGCATGGAGCCGACCTGCTGGTCCTTGGTACAAGCTTCTATTACGAAGCGGCAGAGCTATCCACTCGTTCTGTGTACGATATGACGGAGGCGGCGGAGCTGCTGCAAATCGTTAAGCCTACAAAGGCAGTATATACTCATATGTCGCATGATGTGGATATGAGACAGTCATATATTTTGCCGGAGAATGTTACACTGGCACAGACAGGTACGAAAATTCCACTACACAAAAAGCCCTTCTCTTCACATTAGAAGAGAAGGGCTTACAGGACAAAGATAGAGCCAATAAACAGGTTAAACGGTTAATTTATCTGATTCATGTACAGGTTGACGTCCGCTTACCGCAAGCATGATTAAGGCAATAGTGATGAGTACAAAACAGAGTACGAATGAATACCGGTAACCTACAAGAGTGGCTAATCCCCCGCCAACAAGACTGCCAATCAATCTGCCGATCGTGGATGAATTAGAGTACAGTGTAGATGCATACCCAGGCATGCTTGGAAGCAGATCCTGGATGTAGCTAATGCCAATCGCTGAAATAACAGCAACGAAAACGGCGAGTAGAACTTGGGCTGCAAGCATCTGCCACATCGCGCCAGAGAGAATGACAACGAGATAATAAGCGCCGCCTAGAATCGCCCCACACATCATCAAGGATCGATTACTGTACTTTGCACTGAGTAGACCTAGCATAATCATAAATGGAATTTCCAGCGCAGCACATATACTGCTGACTAGACCGACATCGCTTGTCGTTCCCCCTAGATTGTTTGTAATAAAGAGGGCTGTATTAATGCTACTTGTCCAGTGCGCTACATACATGAGTATCAGAATCAGAAAAGGCAGCAGAATATTACGGTTCTGAACGAGCCGGAAGCTTTTTACTTTTACTTCAGCCTTGTTGCTGCTCAGCTCTGTATTTGATTTGAGAAATAAGAAAACGAGTAAGGCAACAAGCAGGAAAACTCCGATTGTACCCGAGAAAATCCCCTTAAACCCAACAGCAGCGATTAGCAGGGTGCCGATTAAAGGGCCTGTAATAAAGCCGAGAGAGAAAGCAGAGCGCAAGGTAGAATTCGCAAACGCTGTATCCGTAAAATCACTCTTATTCACTGCTTCTCTAGCAATGGCGAACAGTTGAGGCATCCCTGGTGCACCGAGAGCGGTGAACACAATCATGTAGATGAACAAGATCGTAAAATCCTGAATGAGCAAGTACCCGCCAAAAGCCAGTGCATTACAGAGCGTGGCAACAAGATAAATATGTTTTCGATTCAAGCCGAGATCAGAGCGTCTCCCGATAAGCGTACTAATCCATATGCCGGCAACTAATGTGGTAGCTAGAAAAATACCAAACATCCCGACAGATACGCCAAGCTGTTCCGTGAAATAAATGGATAAGAAGGGTGTGCTGAGTGAAATCCCCATTCCCTGCAGTAGCATACACAAAAAGAGTAAGGCATAAGAGGGAATAGAAAATAGTGCAGTAAGTCTTTTGATCATGTTGTGAAGTTACTCCTCTATTTTTGTTAAGATAGTCAAACTGGTTATAGTATACATGAAAAAGACAACAACAATATATATGCGATTTAACTAGAAACCTCAATGATTTGGTTTAAGGTGTGACTTTTCTATGATACAAGGGGGACATCATTCGGGCAAATTCAGCCGTTTGCTGTCCCTTTTGTGATATCTATTGCATTCAGTATTCAGAAGCATGTTTATACTTTATAATCAGAAAGTATTACCGTCTTATATTTACAGATATAGAATAATTATCAACAATGGAAAGGGGAGTTCCAAGTGGCTAATCCTATGGATCCGATCCTGATTGAATTTCCTGAGAGCTTTGAGACCGAGCGTCTGCTTATTCGTGCCCCTTTGTGGGGGGATGGCGTTAGTATGAATGTGGCTATAGGTGAAAGTTTAGAGGAATTGAAACCTTGGATGCCTTTTGCTCAAACGAGTCCGACTTTGGATGAATCGGAGAGATTCACACGTGAGGCTAGGCTGGATTTTTTAAAACGTAATCAGCTGCATATGCGCATTTTTAATAAGGCTACGGGTAGTTTTATCGGTTGCAGTGGCCTGCATCGTATAAACTGGGAACTGCGAAATTTTGAAATTGGTTATTGGATTCGAAGCTCCTGCGCGGGCAAAGGTTATATGACTGAAGCGGTGAACGGAATCACCGATTTTGCTATCAGGGAATTAGAAGCTAATCGCATCGAGATTCGGTGTAGTGCACGAAATATCAAAAGTGCTGCAGTTGCTGAGCGTGCAGGGTATACACTGGAGGGTATTTTACGGAGAGAGCGCCTTGGGCTAGATGGGGAAATACATGACAGCAAGCTGTTTGCGAAGGTTAGAGGCGTGGAATTTTAGGGGGAGAGGGCTGATTTTTTGAAGCAAAAGGGTGTTTTTTCAAGATTAAGTACATACATGTTAAGGCATAAGCTCTTATATACGGTTTTATTATTTACGACTTTATTTGGGATTGTTTTGGATCTAACGATTGCTTGGCTGCTCTCAGTGATTACAGATGCTGCGGTTAGACTCGATGTCAAAGCTTTTAAAGGGCTGGTTATATTCGGTTTAATCTACTTATTAGTGAGTGCAATTAACGGTTTCATCGATCGGTATCTCAAAAATAAAATCTCTGCCAAGATCAGAAATGAGCTGCGGCTGGATATGATGCGGCATTCCTTAGCACTTCCTCAGTCTTATTTTGACCGTAATCATTCCGGGGATTTATTGTCCCGCTTTACTAATGATAATCAATCTGTGGGTAATGCTACCGGCGAGGTAATGATTGATCTGATCCGTAACCCTTTGCTTGCTCTCGCGGCTTTTGGTTATTTGCTCTATATTAACTGGCTACTGGCTCTGATCTGTTTTGCAATGGGGCCCTTGATGTTCCTTACGGGAAAAATCTTCGGTTCAGCGATGCGTGAGAACAGTGTGAGGATTCAGAATCATATGAGCAAGATTACTTCTTTTTTGCATGACATTCTAGGTAGTAGTATGGTGTTTAAATCTTTTTCCATCGAGCGCAGACTAATGAAGCAGTATCAGGAACATAGTGAAAATATTACTTCCGAAGAGTTGAAGAGGGGAAGAATTGAGGGAGCTACCGGCTCATTCTCGTCGTTTTTAGGAAACTTCACGTTTCTTCTTGCGCTGGTCGTGGCTGGTTATTTTGTGGCCAAAGGATCCCTTGAGGTCGGTGCGATGATTGCCTTCATACAGCTCATGAATTATCTAGTCATGCCGTTCTCGGCATTACCAGGACTGATCAATTCGATGCAGCAATCACTTGGGGCGGCGGGACGAATCTTTGAAGTGTTGGATAGCCCTGTAGAAGTGAAGGCTCTACCCGAAGCAGTGACGAAGCAGCCTGAATTTGAGCGTATGGTCATGTCCTCGGTATCCTTCTCTTATCCGGGAGCAGAGAAACACAGCTTGAACAAGATCAGCTTAGAGCTTCACAAAGGGGCTCAAATGGCGATTGTGGGACCGAGTGGTGGAGGGAAATCTACGCTTTTTAAAGTATTGCTTGGGTTATATGAACCTGATGAGGGTGAAGTACTTATAAATAATGAGAAGATAAGTGAAATGAGTCTTGCTAAGCTTAGGAGTCACTTTGCTTATGTGCCGCAAGAGTCCGGGCTGTATACGGGAAGTATCCGTGATAATATTCGGAATGGAAATCCGGATGCAGGTGAGCAAGAAATTCTGGAAGCTTTGCGACAAGCAAATGCTTATGATTTTGTAATGGAGTTGCCGGAGGGCCTCGATACAGATATCGGTGAGGAAGGTTCACGCCTGTCCGGTGGACAACGTCAGCGGCTATCGATTGCAAGAGCGATTCTTAGGAACTCTCCAATTTTGCTACTAGATGAAGCTACTGCAGCGCTTGATAATGAATCGGAGAAGCTGGTGCAGCAGGCGATTCGTAAACTAATGGGAGACAAAACCACACTTGTTATCGCCCACCGTCTATCTACGATTCAGAATGCCGATATCATTCTAGTGATGGAGAACGGTGAAATTGTGGAGAGCGGTACCCACGAAGAGTTGCTTGCGGCGGAAGGAAGATATCATGGCTTGTACTATTCACAGCTGGAAGAGGAAGAAGCTGGCGAGAGCGGGCATGAGGTAATGGAGTTTGCATCTACAGGAGTTCCAAGCTTACTGAAATAACAAAAGGGTGCTGCAACGTCAGATATCATGACGTTACAGCACCCTTTTTTAAGAATGTGAGTTTATATAGATTGAACTTTAACTCTATATAAGTTGAACTTTAAAACATTCTAAAAAGGGAAAAGCGACGGAGGGGAAGTTTGGAACTGTAGGAGCAATAGCGATCGCCTGAAAGCTTTCCAAAGGAAAGCTCGCATCGGAAGCATAAGCTGTCACCGGATTTCAACCGTGAAACACGGTATATAATCAAAGAAATCTGGTGACAACAGCGGCCGGAAGTCCAAAAATTCCCCGCAGTCACGCACTTACCTTAATAGAAAAATCTTAAGTTTAACGTATATAAAACTATTAAGTTCAGCCGATTTAGTTCACTTTATTGAGAATGAATTTATCAATCGCGTATTTTACGCCATCTTCATTGTTGCTTAGGGTCACGAAATCAGCAATTTCCTTCAGCGCAGGAATAGCGTTAGCCATAGCAACACCAAGCCCTGCAGCCTCCAGCATTTCATGATCGTTCCAAGAGTCACCCATAGCCATAGTCTCGGAGAGATCACAACCAAAATGATTGGCTAGGAATTCAAGCGCAATTCCCTTGGTTCCTTCATGATGCATGATTTCTAGGAATTGTGGTTTGGATTTGGTAATATGCACGGAATCGCCGAGCAATTCACGTAGAATTGGAGCCAGCTCATCCAAGAATGCAGGATCATCGATAATCAGCATTTTTGGTGTTTTTTGCGGGACAAGCTTCTCCCAATCTGGTTCAATATAATATGGTGTTTTGTTCAGGTCTGTATAATCTTTAATCTTCTGGTTGTCTTCACGGGCATACAGCTTGTCGTCAATGTAAGTTTGCAAATGCAGATTATGCTCCACGCAGTAAGTGAACAGCTTGTGTACCGCATCTTGTGGCACGTAACGCTCATATAGTACCTTTTCATCGAGCAAGTTCTTAACGAGTGCGCCTTGGTAAGTGATGATTGGCACGTTAAGTCCAGTTTGACGGGCAATGGCTTGTGCAGAAGCATAAGCTCGGCCAGTAGCAAGGGTTACAACAACGCCAGCGGCTACAGCCTCTTCAAGCGCAGTCTGTGTAGCGGGAGTTACTTCCTTGTCATCGTTAATTAGAGTGTCATCAATATCAATTGCGATCAATTTGTACATTTGTCTCTCTCCTTATCTCTTTCTAAATAAATGTAATTTGGAAAAATAATTCTTCTTATGTTGATTCTGACCCGGTTCCGGACTCAGCTCTGCCATAAGCATAGCTCCCAGAATACAACCACAACCGAGCAGAGCGGACATACCAAGCGTTTCTCCGCCAAAGGCTAAGCCTGTCAGCACAGCGAATACAGGTTCTGTGGCATAAATAATGGCTACCCGGGAAGGCGTAGTGTATTTCTGGCAGGCGGTTTGAATCCAGAAAGCAAAAGCGCTGGTAGGGCCAATAGAGATTAAAAGTGCCCAGAGAACGTCTGGGTCTTTGATAAGCTCTGCGCTATGTGCCAGCGGTGCAGCTCCTTCAAAGATAAACGAAGCGACAATGCTGAACAGTCCAACGAAGGCGAGCTGCAAGGTTGCCAGCGGCAAAGCCGGATAATGAGGTGCATAAACGCCAGTATATGCGACTTGTAGCGCAAAAGCTATGGCGCATAGCAGGATAAGAGCATCACCTTTATTCAGGGACAAAGCAGAGCCTGTGAAGGTCAGCAGGTAAAGACCTACTGCGGCAAGCGCCGCGCTGAACCAAGTGTAACGTGAAATGGCATGCTTTAGTAGCGCCAGAGAGAGAAACGGAACCAATACGACCGATAGACCGGTAATAAACCCGGTATTGGAGGTGGTTGTATATAGAAGTCCCATGGTCTGGAAGCCATAGCCCATAAACAAAAAAAGGCCTAGCAGCAGAGAATCGCGTACCATGCGGAAGCTTAACTGCTTCCACTCCTTGCGGTAAAAAATAAAAGTGATTAGAGCCAGCAACAGGGCAGCACCTGTAAAGCGGATGCTGTTAAACGCGAGTGGAGGGAGCACTTTGACAGCATTTTGAACAATCAGAAAGGTGCATCCCCACATCATCGCCACAAGTAGCAGGCTGAAATCGGCCATACGGGAACGCTTCACTTCTAAGGTCATCCTCTCTTCGGCAAATGCCGTCCTTGTAAGAACGACAAGGTCAAGTTGTCCAAATTGTATCTTATATTCATGGGGAGGACAAGATAGGAATCGCTCAAAGGCTTATATTTAAAGGGATTTAAGGGATTAGGCTAGACAAAAAAACAGGGTCTTGATATACTTCGATAACCGCACATTTGTTCTTGTTTTTCGCATCTTAGAAAGGAGCGGTTTCACCATGATGGGCAGATCCCATTTAATAATCAGCACTGGGGTTACCCTATCTGTAATGAGTTTGATGTCACACGAGATTACGATTCCAGTTATTGCGGTCGCAGCGTTAAGCTCTTTGCTGCCTGATATCGATGAACCGAATTCGCTGCTCGTGCGCAAGGCGATTCCAGAGTTTCTATTGAGAGCGCTGCAAATTGCTTTGATAGGCGCGGCAATATATCTCTATTTTGCCGGAATCGTGGAACGCCCTTGGAATATTGTGCTGGCATTGCTTGTAGGTAGTGTATCATTCCTTCCAAGCCGAAAGCTGCGCCATTTGGTCATGATTTTAATCGCCATAGCACTCTTTGCCTTCGGGGAAGCCTATGATCCATGGAACTACATTGCAGCGTGCGTGCTCGTCGTTTCATCGATTGTCCCGCACCGTGGCCTGACACATACCTTGTATGGTGTTGCGGGCTGGAGCGCCTTATTGTATTTCGCCTCAGCCGGTATAAATGACGGTGGCAGTCTATGGATAGCTGGCGGTATGTCGTATGCACTTCATCTACTGGCAGACTCCCTTACTCAAAGAGGAATTACACCATTGCCGCCAATCCCCTTTAAGCTGCGTCTCAAGCTAATGAGTACAGGCACGAAAAAAGGTGGAGCCGTAGAGAACATCTGCATCATGCTGACTCTAGCGTTCGTTGTCTATGTATTTATACTTTCTCCTTGAACTAAAATGAATATGAAAGAGGGGCTTGTCTATTCTTTACGCAAATTGCGCAGAGGATAAGCAGGCCCCTTTATTTTTGTATAACTATTCCTCTAAGAAAACCAGTCCGATAAAGTCCTCCGGTTCAATACGTCCGAAATAATGCTTCAGATCTAGATGAGCTAATGCTTCTCTAACTTCAGCCTCGTCATAACGTTTGCCACGAAGGGCATTTTCAACATCGACTACGTCACCAACCCCAAAGAAGTCACCGTAGATTTTGATGTCCTTAATGAGGGAATCTTCAATATCCATACGAATATCAATAATTCCAGCAGGGAATTTGCGTGTGTGTTTGACGTTGCTTTTTGGTGACAGACCGTAGTTCCAATCCCAGTTCTGATAGTGCTCTTTGGAGATTTCGTGGATTTTGACCCAGTCTGCTTCCTGAAGTTTGTACTGAGGGACCTCGGATGGCTCCATGCCAAAGATCGAACGCAGCAAGCCGGAGCGGAACTCTTCAATGGTCATATCTGTACCTAGCAGCTCTTTGATGTTGGCTACGCGACTGCGTACGGATTTGGTGCTTTTGGATTTGAATTTCTCTGGATTTACTTTCAGTGAGGCTTGTACATTATCCAAATTGAGATCGAACATCAATGTGCCATGGCTGAACATGCGTCCACGTGTGGAGAATTGAGCGTTTCCGGAAATTTTTTGTTCGCCGACTTGAAGGTCATTCCGGCCACTAAGCTCAGCGTTTACACCCATACTTTGCAAGTAGTCGATCACCGGCTGGGTGAATTTCAGAAAGTTATGGAAGGATTGGCCGTCGTCCTTGGTAATGAAGCTGAAGTTTAAGTTTCCGAGATCGTGATAGACAGCTCCACCGCCGGACAAACGACGCACAACCTTAATATCATTTTCTTTAACATATTCCTGATTGATTTCTTCAATCGTATTCTGGTGTTTACCGATGATGATAGATGGGCTGTTAATATAAAAAAGCAGGTAACTCTCGTCCATCGGCAAGTGTTTCAGCGCATATTCCTCAATCGCCAAATTGATGGATGCGTCAGTAATCCCTGTGTTATCAATAAAAAGCATAGTGAATTCCTCCGTTGCAGCAAAATTGATTACAGTTCTCATTTTAAACTAAAAGCGGTTTTTTAACAAAAGAGATAGCTTCGTAGTTCTGAATAAGGGTTTGTGTAGTTGGGTTATTCAGATGATTCCTCCGGGGAAGCATTGACGTATTTCCGGCAAAGACGCAATAATGGTGGCAAAGACATACATATTGAGCAGGAGATAGTTGATAGAGGGAGTGTAAATATGCTTGAAAAATACGGCCATGGCGGTGATTTGCTAACGGCTTCGGAACTATATGAGGAAGCTGGCGGCACATTTCTCGATTTCAGTGCCAACATCAATCCTCTCGGGCCTCCACCGGCGGTCTTGGAGCTGCTTAAAACAGCATTGTCTACGGTGGTTGCTTACCCGGACCCTGGACACCGACGCTTCAAAAGCCTGCTAGCAGAGGATCTCGGTATAGATAGTAGCTGGTTGACCGTAGGTAACGGAGCAGCAGAATCTATGGCATTGTTGCTGCTTGCGATCGTCCCGAAAAGGGTGGGCATCGTAGAACCTTGTTTCTCTGAGTATAGACAGCTTTCTGTGCAATTCGGCGCAGAAGTATTATCTGTTCAGGGCACAAGGGAACAGCAGTTTCGAGCTGGAGTGGACGAGATTGCCGGGCTGCTGGAGAAGGTTGAGCTGCTGTTCCTTGGACAGCCGAACAATCCTAATGGCGTTCAGTATGCGGTGGATGAACTACGCTGGCTAGCGCAGAAGGCAGAGAGCTGCGGAACTTATTTAGCTGTGGATGAAGCTTTTATTGATTTTATTCCAGAGGCTGAACGGAATACGCTGCTGCCGGAGCTGGATCAGTTTCCGCATACGATACTGGTACGGTCGATGACGAAATTTTACGCGATTCCTGGACTGCGTCTCGGGTTTGCAATTTCGCATCCAGAGCTTGCAAAGGCGATGACCGCAAAGCAGGTCACTTGGAGCGTGAACGGCTTGGCGCTGCTAGCCGGTGAAGCCTGCCTTGAGTGTGGGCACGAGTATGAGCGTCGCACGCGAGAGCTGATAAAGGCGGAGCGTGAGCTGCTGCGGCAAGGCCTTATGCAGCTGGGCTGCGATGTGCCGCCAGGAGAAGCCAACTTTCTGCTCTGTGGTCTGCCTTCGTCATGGAGCGCGGCGGAGATGCAGACCCGTCTTGGGCGCGCCGGTATATTGGTGCGCAGCTGCGCTATGTACCCAGGTTTAGGGGAAGAGCATATCCGGGTTGCCGTTAAGGGACATGAAGATAATGTCCGACTGCTGAATCAGATGGGGAAGATTCTGGCGGGGAAGTGACTGGTGCAGCGGAGGGTGCTGATGGGGTACCGTTTACATGATTGGTGCAGCGGAGATGGTTGGGAGTCAACTGCCTGAGTGATTCATGTTGCGCAGAAGGCTGAGAGTAAACTGCTAAGTGGTCTATGTAGCGCAAAAGAATAGGGTTTGAGGCCGGATTGGATGCTTCAGCTCGCATGCTCAAGGTTGTGATAGATTTTGATTAGGTGTTTTTTGATGGATACCCTCGAAAGTGAATTCTGTTGTATTTTGTACAACAGAATACGCCTAGAAGGAGTAGAAATTCGATTCTATAGCACTCTGTACAATAGAATTTTGAAAATTGGCGCGAAACAGACCCTTACGTGACATTCTATTGCACGAATTACAACAGAATGAATTTTGCCAGTGTATCTAGCTAAATCTGTTGTACAAAGTGCAATAAATGGGTTGAGGGACAGATGCTAAGGTGGATATAGAGTATTTGCTGAATTAGAGGAATAGGCGATAGATGAGTGAGAGGGCTGGGAATAGAAAGAGCGGCCGTGGAGCTGGTTAAAGAAACGGATGAGCGTTGAAAGGAGCTGGATCGGGAAATGGTGCAAGTGAAGATTCCATTTAACCTCGCTGGAGGCGTAAAAGAGTACCATTCGGCTATCTGGCCAGGGCTTGCTTTACAGTGGAAGGGAAACCATCTGCTACTGGAGCTGCCTGCTGAAGCAGATGGTTTATCGAGTGCGTTCTATGGTGGAGGAATGAATCGGCTAGAGCGGGCTGTCAATTTATATGTTGACCGCAATTATGAATGTAGTGATCCAGTTCAGGATATGGAGAATAAGCTGCGCAATTGGGGGTATTCATTATCTGGCTGTGCGGGTCTGATGACGGCTGTACCGCTTGAGCATGCAGCGGTAGCTGAAGAAGACACTGGCTCCGCGGGGATTTTTGTTTGCGTTACTGCAGCCGCAGGAAATGCTGCGCGCGCTGGTGTGGAACGCAATGTGCTGACTGTTTATCGCCCGGGTACGATTAACATAATGTTAGGTATTGATGGCCGCCTGACACCGGCGGCCATGGTCAATGCTGTGCAGACAGCTGTCGAAGCCAAAGCTGCTGCTCTGGCTGATCTCGGGATTACCGATCCCGAGAATGGCTTGATCGCAACCGGAACAACTACGGATGCGATCGTACTGGCTGTGAGCCAAAGCGGGCGATACAATGCAGAGCATGTCTACGCCGGAACAGCTACCGATCTGGGGGGCGCTATCGGCCGCCTTGTGTATAGCGCTGTGACAGGAAGTTTGCTGTCGGTGCAGGCAAGGAAGGACAGCTAATGAGAATGAATCGCTGGAATCGCTGGAGATGTTGGAAATTGTTCAGAGGTGATCGCCTGTGACAATCGCATTGGTACTGCTTGCGGCTTATGTGATTGACCGGATTGTAGGTGACCCGCGCAGCTTGCCCCATCCCGTAATTGGAATGGGCAAAGCGATCACGGCTCTGGAGCGGGTGATCCGCCTTCTATGGTCCCGTCCGCAAAGCCTGCGAAGAGCGGGGGTATTACTTCCGCTGTGTGTGGCGGGCGGCGCTTGGGCACTGACTGCCATTCTTCTATGGCTGTTGTCGTTTATCTCACCTTGGCTCGTCTGGATAGCCGAGGCATGGCTGATTTCAACCACGATTGCCTCCAAGGGGCTAAAGGATGCAGGGATGGCGGTGTACGTGGAACTCCGTAAAGGTGATATTCCTGCAGCTCGCAAGGCTCTGGGGATGATCGTGGGACGTGATACGACCACACTAGATCCCCCGGAAATTGTGCGCGGCACGGTGGAGACTGTAGCAGAGAATATCGTCGATGCGATTATTTCTCCATTGTTCTACGCGCTCATCGGTGGCGCGCCGCTTGCTATGGCTTATCGGGCAGTCAACACGCTCGATTCCATGGTGGGATATAAGAATGATAAATACCGTGATCTCGGCTGGGCATCCGCTCGGTTAGATGATGTCGCCAACTTTATTCCAGCGCGGATAACGGCACTGCTCTTGGCTCTGTGTGCATGGGTGCTTCATCTGGATTGGCGGAGATGCCTGCAGATGGTGAAGCGGGATGCACGACTCCATCCAAGCCCGAATAGCGGCTATCCAGAATCTGCTGTTGCAGGCGCCCTCGGTATCCGGCTCGGTGGCGAGAACGTGTACCATGGTGTGGCTTCTTTCCGGGCATACATGGGTGACCCGGTACGATCTATGGAGCCGGATGATATTATTCAGACCTCGCGGATGATGATGCTCTGTTCTTCAATATTTGTTGCTGTCTGCGCAGCTATAGCGTGGATCTGGATCGGGGGCTGATGCTAGACATGGCGTTTCCTCTTATAGAGCTAGAACTAGTACTCGTTCGCCACGGGCAAACTCAGTGGAATGCTGAACATCGTTACTTAGGACATACGGATCTCCCACTGCTTTCAAGTGCAGTGGAGCAGCTATCTCAGCTAAAACAGCCGCTTGGTTGGTTGACCGAACAGGGGCTTGAAGCATCAAATGGCTTTTGGCGTGTATATTGCAGCGATTTGCTTAGATGTCGGGAAACACTAGCTTACATATCACCTTTACTAGAGAAGGTAGCTATCTACGATCAGCGGTTGCGTGAAATGAATTTTGGAGCTTTCGAAGGTTGTACTTATGAGGAATTGAAGGATAATTCACTGTATAGAAGCTGGATTGATAATCCTTCCACGGTTACACCACCAGATGGAGAAACATGGGCGCAGTTTGACGAACGGGTGCGCAGCTTTCTATTAGATTTGGGTCGAGCGGCTGAGGATTCATTTGTGCAGGCATCAATTAAAGAAAACAAGGATAAGGTAGTAACAAACAGGGTATTGGTAGTCACACATGGTGGTGTTATCCGGAATTTCCTTGCACAGGTAGTTCCGGGAGTCACATTCTACAGCGCTGTTGCACCTTCTCCTGGAACAGCAATGGTACTCAGATTATTCTGGCAGAACGGGAAATGGTCGGCAGATCTTTCGGGAGATTTATGAGAAAATCAAATAAAAAAGGGTTCTACATATTAGACATATCTAATATGTAGAACCCTTTATGTTTAACTATCGTTCGAACGTCAGCGGAATAACGTGGTTAATTGTTGGGCAACCATTCCTCACAGGTATCTGCACGTAATTGTAATTCATTATACAGCATGCTCGCATGGTAACCGTCGCACACGGCATGGTGGAATTGCCCCGATATTGGTAATAGTATTTTTTTGTCTTGATGAAAATATTTTCCTATAGTAAAGATGGGAAGTAGGAAAGTTCCCTCGTTATACACGTTCAGGTTAAAGCTCGTGAAGCTGACCCACGGAATACTAGAAATAGGGAAGGTGTTCGGTGGTTCGTTTGCTTTAGCGATAAATTGTTTTACACTTCCGTACATTTTCATATCATCCAGATAACGGTTATAGAAATCATTAAACTTTTCACCGTACGAAGTCCAGATGCTTGAGAAAGTCTTATCATCATCATGGAAAATTGTAAAACTAGGTGACAAGCTATCCCAATAACCTAATCTACCTTGAGAATCAAAGCATGTGCGGAATTCACTATGACGGTTCACCACCGTAGTTATCATGTGGATTAGTGCTGGGTATAGTTTAATTCCCTTATGCTTAAGCTCTGACAGTAGAAGGGTGATGTCAATATTTACGGTCATGCTATAGGTACATCTGACATTGTTTAAATAATGCTCAAAATAGGGTTTTCTGCTCCAGTTATCCATGACAATCGGGTTAAAAATCATTTATTATGACCTCCTAAAATTAATTCATTTTTCATTTTAGGAGGTCAACTGGACTGATTTCACCATATCCTTATCACAATCCCTTGAGAAAGTATTTTGTAACGAGTAGTATACCATCATCATAGCCGTAATTAATAATAAATCTAATGAAAAATGATACAGTACACTGAGATAGTAGAACATTAGTTAAAGTGGAAGGGAGATCCTTTATAATGCTGTATGAAAAGAGGGTCATCGAAAATTTACTCCAGCAAAAGCGTACGAGCGCGATTCCCATCGTTGTGATGATGTGCGGTGTGGCAGGGTCGGGTAAAACGACCTTTGCTCAAAAGTTGGAGAAAGAAGGATTCGTTCGTCTCTCGATTGATGAGGACATCTGGGCCACTTACGGTCGTTTTGGAGTCGATTATCCAGAGCAGAATTATGATACCTATTTAAAAGAATCAGAATTAAAGCTGCGTGGGGAGCTAGTAAATCTGATTCAGGCTAAACAGCATGTGGTTGTCGATTTCAGCTTTTGGCAACGGAATAGACGGAACGATTATAAGCAATTAATTGAAGAGCATGGCGGTGTCTGGGAGCTGATTTACTTAAAGGTTCAGCCGGATGAATTGCGGCGGCGACTGCTCATCCGGAGTGAACGTTTTGACGCCAATGCGGCGTTTACGATCACAGAGGACACGCTAACTCGGTTTCTAAGTGGTTTTGAAACCCCTGCTGGTGAAGGAGAAGCAGTAATCGAAGCGGAGGTCATCCTTCCTTAACCATTTCCCAAGCGTAGAATGAAAATTATCAAATTTGTCAGCTTATTCGCTCATAGAACCACAGCCAGATTAAAATCCTATGGCTGTGGTTCTTTTTTTACGCGCTTGATTATGCCATGATAGCTATGGAGGCGACCCGAGAGATGTTTAAGGACTTTAAGCTTATAGCCGGACGGCCGGTGTATATACAAATTAAAGACTATATGAAGCACTTAATTATAAAAGGCGGTCTACAAGGCAACCAAAAGCTGCCCTCCACAAGAGAGCTCAGCACACTGCTTAAGGTTAGCCGCAACTCTGTAATCTCTGCGTATGCAGAGCTTGAGGATGATGGGTTTGCCTATACAGTTCAGGGGCAAGGAAGTTATGTGGCGCCTTCACCTCCCGGCAGTGAAACGATTGTCTCTTGGACGATGGACTGGAAGTCACGTCTTAACGATCATGCGCGACTCGCAGAGGAAATGGACATCATGAAGCGCGGTTTACGAGCGGAGAAGGGTACGATCTCCTTTACGAGCATCGCACCCGATGAAAGCCTTTTTGATCTGGATAATGTGAAGCGCTCCTTTATGGATCGTATGTCGGTGGAAGGTAACGTCTTACTGAATTATGGATATGCCAAAGGGTATAAGCCTTTAATAGACTATTTGAAGCAATATATGGAGCACAAGGGCGCCCAAATGAAGGGCAAGGATATATTGATCACCAATGGCTTTACAGAGGGATTCGATATTGTATTGTCGGCACTTAGCAAGAAGAATAGATCGGTCATTTGTGAGAATCCGACGCATCATACGGCGATCAAAAATCTGAAGCTGAACGGCTTTGAGATCACCGGAATTCCTATGGAGCGTGATGGGATTGATCTGGTAGAGCTGGAGAAGGCATTGCAGCAGCAAGCTTTTGACTGTGCCTACTTCGTCCCTTCTTATCATAATCCGACCGGTATTGTAATGTCCCCCGAGAAAAGACAGGGGCTAATGAAGCTGATGAATCGGTATCAAATACCGGTGATCGAGGATGGTTTTAACGAGGAATTACGATATTCGGGCTCACATGTGGCTCCACTAATCGCAGCAGCAGGTAGCGGCAACAGCGTGATCTATCTAGGTAGCTTCTCAAAAGTATTATTTCCGGGACTACGCGTAGGCTGGGTGCTGGCAGATCAGGAGTTAATCTATTCTCTCGAAAGCGTCAAGCGCGCACGTACTATTCATACCTCGACGCTGGATCAATCCATTTTGTATCAATACTTATTGGGCGGACATTTAGAGAAGTATTTGAAAAAAGCCAGAGCAGAATACAAACGGAAATATGAACTAACCCTGCAATGCTGTAAGGAGTTTATTCCGTATAAGTCGTTATCAGGGGACGGAGGATTGCATCTTTTTGTAACCTTCGCGGAGGGCTTTAATACTAGGACGCTGCTGGCAGCCTGTCATGAGCAAGGGGTTATTTTTACAGCAGGAGATATATTCTTCACAGACGGTAAGGGTCAAAATACAATACGGATCGGTTTCTCCAGAGTGACGGATGAGGATATCCGCAAGGGGATCGAGATTATTGGTAGAACAGCACGACAACTAATGGGATAAAGAGGTGCTTGAGATGAAGATGAAAGTAGGCGTAATTATGGGCGGGGTGTCCTCAGAGTTTGAGGTATCCATGAATAGCGGGAGAGAGATTTTGAAGAATCTGGATCCAAATAAATATGAAGTTACTCCAATAGTGATCACCAAACGTGAAGAGCTGATTGAGCAGGCAAAAGGAATCGATATCGCGCTGCTTGCGCTCCACGGGGCTTACGGTGAGGACGGTACGGTTCAGGGGACGCTGGAGACAATGGGGATTCCTTATACAGGCAGTGGGGTTTTGTCTAGCAGCATTTGCATGGATAAAGATCTTTCTAAAAAGCTTATGCGCTGCTCAGGCGTCAATACGGCAGATTGGCTGTGCTGGGATAGTATGAAGGATTATTCTCAAGAAGCGGTAGATCGGATCGGATATCCTGTTATGGTGAAGCCGTGTTCAGGCGGTTCGAGTATTGGAATGGAAAAGGTCAGCAGTAGCGAAGAATTATTGAGCGCAGTACAGAAGGCTTTTGCCTGTGATCAATCGATTCTGATCGAGAGCTACATTCAAGGCCAGGAAATCACCTGCTCCATTCTAAATGGAGAGATGTTGCCCGTTTTAGGGATCACCTCCGCACATGCGGAGTGGTTCGATTACAGTGCTAAGTATGAAGATGGCGGGGCAGACGAACGGGTCATCGAACTACCGGCCGAGGTGTATGAGCGAGTGCGTGATGCAGCCTTAACTTGCTATAAAGCATTAAAATGCAGTGTGTATGCACGAGTGGATATGCTCATCAAGGATGGTATTCCGTATGTGCTGGAGGTGAACACGTTACCGGGCATGACGAAGGCCAGTCTTTTACCAAAAAGCGCGCAAGCGGCAGGCTACTCCTTCAGCGGACTGCTGGACGCAATTATTTCTCTTTCCCTGGCGGAAAAGAGTCCAAAAGAAGAGGTGTACAGCCATGCATAATGAATGGGTTGCTCCACGTGTGCGAGAGATTGCTCCCTCGGGAATTCGGGCTTTTTTTGACCTAAGTACGGGAAATCAGGATATTATATCGCTTGGTGTAGGCGAACCGGATTTTGTAACACCGGAGCATGTAAGAGCTGCCTG
The DNA here is from genome assembly GCF_041956825.1 of Paenibacillus sp. RS8. NCBI lineage: Bacteria > Bacillati > Bacillota > Bacilli > Caryophanales > Paenibacillaceae > Paenibacillus > Paenibacillus sp. RS8. The sequence continues at coordinate 3,007,034 of NZ_CP168131.1, forward strand.
CATTCGTGCTTTAAATGATGGGGAAACGAGGTATACACCAAATTCCGGCTTATTGGAGCTTAGAGAAGAGATCGCCTCTTATCTGCACACAAGCTTCAATCTCCGTTATGAGCCAACTAATGAGATTATGGTTACGGTGGGAAGTAGTGAAGCTGTAGATTTGGCTCTGCGGGCCTTTATCACACCCGGGGATGAGATTATCGTCCCTTCTCCAAGCTACATCGCGTATTCGCCGATTACCCATTTGAACGGGGGGGTTACGGTAGAGGTTGAATCTTCAGCCGAGCAGGGCTTTAAGCTTACTGCTGAAGCGTTGCAGAGGGTAATTACCCCGCGTTCCAAGATTCTTATGGTAAATTTTCCGAGTAATCCTACAGGAACAGTAATGTCTTACGAAGACTGGTTGCCGATTGCTCAGATTGTAAAAGAGAATAACCTACTTGTCATTTCAGATGAGATTTATGCCGAGCTTACCTATGACAGTCAACATGTCAGCATTGCCTCTCTTCCAGGGATGATGGAACGAACCATTGTCATTAGCGGCTTCTCCAAAGCTTTTGCGATGACTGGCTGGCGAGTAGGTTATGCCTGTGGTGATCAGGAATTAATCGCTGCGATGCTTAAAATCCATCAGTACACAGCAATGTGTGCACCGGTACTAGGTCAAATCGCTGCCATAGAATCACTGCGTAATGGTATGGAACATAAGGACCACATGAAACGATGCTTCGATGAGCGAAGAAAGCTGCTGGTTAGTGGATTTCGATCCATTGGATTACCTTGCCATGAGCCGGAGGGTGCATTTTATGCCTTTCCTTCCATCGCTAATACCGGATTGAGATCAGAGGATTTCGCTTTGCAGCTGCTCAAGGAGGTTGGTGTTGCTGCGGTTCCGGGGCATGTGTTTGGAGCCGGTGGAGAGGGGTATATTCGCTGCTCTTATGCAGCATCTCTACAAAAATTGACAGAAGCTTTGGAGAGAATTGAAGGATTTATGAAAGTGAAGTTGTAATTCTAGCGGTCCCCATCTATCATAGATGGGGGCTTTTCTGTGTAGATAAGATAGAATAGGTGATACGGATATCTTTAATTGGAGGTTAAAATATGATTTCAACGATTCAAGAAGTAATTAAACGAATCACACCAGCTGATGAACAGTCTTTCCTAAAGGCGGAGCACCGCCTGAATATTCTAACTAAACCGCCGGGCAGTTTGGGACAATTGGAGACTCTGGCTGTTAAGCTCGCTGGAATTTCGGGTACGGAGCAGCCTAGCTTCACCAAACGGACGGTTGTTGTGATGGCTGCCGATCACGGTGTATGCTGCGAGGGAGTTAGCGCCTTTCCGCAGGAAGTCACAATGCAAATGGCCTATAATTTTCTTAGCGGAGGAGCGGCTGTGAATGTACTGGCACGCCAAGCCGGGGCAGAGGTAAAGTTCGTAGATATCGGTGTTAACGGCGATCTTAGTCATGAGGATCTGATTGATCGTAAGGTACGCCGGGGAACGGATAATATGGCTGCGGGACCTGCGATGAGTCGTGAGGAAGCGATGAGTGCTGTGCTTGTAGGCATAAAAATCGCACAAGAAGCGATTGATAACGGGACGGAGATTTTTATTACGGGTGAAATGGGCATAGGAAATACAACGGCTAGTGCAGCTATTCTGTGTGCTCTAAAAGGAATAGCGCCTGAAGTAGCCGTCGGAAGAGGAACGGGAATTGATGATGAACGTTTACTACATAAAATTGCAGTTGTGGAACGTGCTCTAAAGGTGAATCAGCCGAATCCGGCAGATCCGCTGGATGTTTTGTCCAAAGTAGGGGGACTGGAAATCGCCGGTTTGACCGGTCTGATTCTTGGCGCAGCCGCTGCTAGGATCCCTGTGATTCTGGACGGTTTTATTTCGGGTGCGGCAGCTCTCGTCGCGAAGGCCCTTGCGCCAGAATCCATTGCCTATATGATAGGTTCCCATGTATCAGGTGAGCAGGGACATAAGCTGATGCTGGAGCAGCTTGGGCTTGAACCGTTGTTTAACCTTGGCCTTCGTTTGGGTGAAGGAACTGGAGGCGTATTGTCTCTTCATTTAATAGAGGCGATATGCCGTATTTTGAGCGAGATGGCCACCTTTGAAAGTGCAGGCATCTCTGGAGCTGGGAAACAATGAGTATTCTTGTAACGGGTGGCGCACGTAGCGGGAAGAGTGGTTTCGCAGAAAAACTGATGTCGTCACTGACAGATCAGGCCTCCTATGTAGCAACCGGACAAGCGTTTGATGATGAAATGAAGGAACGGATTGCACTGCATCAGCATCAGCGCTCGCAAAGCGGGTATGCTTGGGAGACGTTAGAGGAGCCCTATGATTTGCCAGATCTTCTTAAGCGTTTATCTGGTGAGAAGGCGGTCCTTGTAGATTGTCTAACGTTGTGGTTATCGAATGTACTGCTTGCCATGGAAGGATTTACGGATAGACAAGAACTGATTGAGAGCGAGATTACAAGACTTGAAGACAGTGTACGTACATTTAAAGGAAATCTCATTTTGGTCACTAATGAAGTAGGGGACGGTATTGTTCCAGAGTATGCGCTTGGTCGATTGTACCGTGATTTGGCAGGACGCATGAACGCGTTACTCGCTAGGCAATGTGAGCAGGTCTTTCTAGTGACTGCTGGCATTCCAATTGAACTTAAGAGCAGGGAGTATCGCTTATGAGGGAGCGCAGGGATGCTGCCGCGGCTGCCTTTCAGTTTTTGTCTCGGTTTCCTGTAAAGAGTGATGCCGGATTTTCTCCTGAGCTGCTGCGCCGAAGTGTGCTGTTCTATCCCGTGGTGGGTGCAGCTATCGGACTGTGCGTAGCTGCTGGAGCAGCTTTGACGGGCTGGATGTTACCGGCTTGGCCAGCCGCTGTTATTACCCTCATTTTATGGGTAGGACTTACTGGCGGCTTGCATCTCGATGGTTGGATGGACAGCGCGGATGGTCTGCTTAGCTACCGACCGAGGGAACGAATACTGGAGATTATGAAGGACAGCCGTGTGGGTGCGATGGGTGTGCTCGCCTGCGTGCTGCTCTTGCTGTTAAAGGCCTCTTTAGTGGCAGCATTAATCGAAGGCTACGCCTATTACGAGCTGCCACTGCTCTTGCTGCCAGCGATCTGGAGCCGCTGGTATATGGTGCGGGCAATGGTGCGTTATCCCATTGCCCGCGGGAACGAGGGGCTGGCCGCGAGCTTCGCCGGCCTCGCTCCCTCGCATGAGCGGCGCGCGCTGGCGATAGCCGCGCTGCTCTCGCTAGCCGCAGCCGCTGCGCCCCTGGCGCTCGGCGCGGGCTTAGGCGCGTGGCCGTTGCATCTGGCGGCAGCGTTACTGCTGCCGGCTGCAGCCTGGGCCAGCGGCACTGTGGCTGCGCGGCGGATCAGCAGCCGGCTCGGCGGGCTCACCGGCGATGTGTACGGCGCGCTGAATGAGCTGCTAGAGGTTGTGCTGCTACTAGTATTAGTGCTGCTCCAGCACAACTTTATGTAAGTGGCTCCTGCGGGGGACGCATAGTAGCCAGCTCTTTCAATCTGATTTTATACTCTATTAATGCCTGTGGCTCCAGCTGTTTGGTGGCCCAGATTCTTGCTTGTACACATACTTGCTAACCGTGATGACGTTGTATCATATTTTGCGAATCATTTGATATTTTTAGAGTTCGATAAGAAAGAGGGATGACATGGTTGCTGCCATTCTGCTATTTGTAATTGCCGGCCTTGCTGAGATTGGAGGCGGATACTTAGTATGGTTATGGCTAAGAGAATCAAGACCTCTCTGGTACGGTTTGGTAGGTTCTTTGATTCTGATAAGCTATGGCATTATTCCTACGTTGCAGAAGTTTCCATCCTTCGGAAGAGTGTATGCAGCTTACGGCGGGGTGTTTATCGTGCTCGCTGTGTTATGGGGCTGGCTAGTAGACAAGAAAACACCCGATGTATATGACTGGGTTGGTGCTGTTATTTGTGTGATCGGCGTTTCGGTCATTCTTTGGGCACCGAGACACTAAGATTAACATGGTGTACTAAGCTATGAATGGTAACTCGTTATGCAAGAAAGGACTAGTTGATGGGTTTAAAGACAATGCAGTGCCTAAATAAAACAGCCCGTTCAACACTTTCGTGTGAACGGGCTGTTTTTATTTAAGCTTAGATCTTAAATTGTTGTACAGCTTCCTGAAGCTTTTTAGCCTGCTCATAGAGATGTTGGACGGTTACTGCATGTCCTTCAAGCTCTATACGCTGGCGCTCTGAGTTCTCGGATAATGTATCCGCACTTTCTTGGGATCTTGAAGTAATTTGTGCGGTTTCCTCGACGGAAGCACTGACTTCTTCCGTACTTGCTGAGATTTGCTGCGTAGCTGCAGATACGGATTGAATATTCTGATTGATGCTCTGGATCAGAATCAGGAGGTGATTGAAGGCATCGCCCGCTTCTGTCACCTTGCCTACCCCAGAGGCTACCTCAGAATTCACTTGGTTCATCTCAGTAACGGAGCGATTCATATCTTCCTGAAGTCCTAGAAGGAAATCACGGATCTGCTCATTCGCATTACGGGATTGTTCGGAAAGCTTACGTACTTCTCCGGCAACAACGGCAAAGCCGCGACCATGTTCACCTGCACGCGCTGCTTCAATCGAAGCATTGAGTGACAGCATTTGGATTTGCTTCGTAATTTCAGTAATACTATGAACGACTTCTCCGATCATTACTGAACGTTCGTTCATAATTTGTAATTGCTCCAGTGACTGCAAAGAAGCACGTTCAACCTGGCGCATTTGCAGAACAGCACTTTGAGCAATCTCATTACCGCCACTCGCCTCAGCGGAAGCTTCACTGATCTGCTCTGTGACTTCGGTAGCTGCTGAAGCAATATGCTGAATGCCGAAATTGATTTCTTCCATAGCTTTTGAATTATCTAGAGCACTGCTCGCGATGGTCGTACTACCTTTGCCGATTTCTACTACGGAAGAGCTAGAGTGGTCCGCCATTTCATTTAAGACGTCTACACGCTCTCTTAAGGAATTGGAATCGGTGACTACTGTGTTTGAGGTAACGAGTACATGTCCAATCATTTCTTTTAGGCGTAGGGTCATCGCTTGGAAGCTTCTGGATAGCTGAGCGACCTCATCAGTGCCATTAACCGTTAATTCCTCTGTGAAATCTCCCTCAGCGAGACGGGCGCTGTAAGCTGCAAGCTTAGAGATGGGACGAGTTATCCGCATGCTCATAAACCAGGCACCGGTTGAACCTATGATTAGCGTTAGCAGAGTGATCCCGGCACTGGTCCACAGAATGCTGTTTGTTTTTTCTTGAATAAAGCTTACATCACTGCTGATTCCGATAACCATCGTACTTCCGGGAATTCCGATATAAGCTGACTTATGTACACCATGGGCGTCTCTGTATGTATCGCTTAGTCCGCTCTTTCCTTTAAGAGCTTGCTGCATTGCAGAAGATACCTTAACAATTTCATCCCGCTTTAATTTTCCATCATGATCTACGGTCAGAACCTCGGCTTCCTTGCCTTTAAGATTGACTAGAAAAATAGTCTCAACCCCATGCTGCTTCTTCTTATCCTGAAAATAGAATTCAAGATTGGTGGCTGCTTGTTCGTTCTTCTTTAGTGCTTGCTGAGCATGCATGGTGTTAATATTCTTATATACGTCCTGAGCAGCTGCAGTTAGAATTTGATTGATTTGTGGCATGACATAGCTGTTGAAAATACTGGTGGATATAAAGTAGAAGCTGGTACTTAACAAAAGAGACGTGAGTAATAGAACTACAAACAATAAACGCGTGAATCGGCGACTGATCGACTGCTTGAAACGAAACATATTGTTGTTCTCCCCTTTTTATGGACAGCGAAGCTCCATTTCTTATTGGAATACATCCTATCTCCCTACCGAGTGCTAGTGTCTGGCAACCTGCAATATATTCCATAGTTATGTAATATATCAACTAAATGGATCGGGAATGAAGTGTTTGATACTATTCTATATAATTAACCTCTGGATGAATAGTGAAAATTTTAGTTTATAGAGCATATTTTTCTGAAAAAGATGAATTATTACTGACACTTTTATTTTTATTTAATAAAAATGGGTATAAATACCCAATTCATTATTTGTTTATTTTTATGGATTGTTTGATGACAGTGTGATAGAGTATTAATGTTTTGTTCCAAACATAAGGTAAGCCGCGGTTCGTAACCATCCCGCGTAAACAAAACTAGGAGGAATTTAAGTAATATGTTCAATTTGTTGTGGGGAGTTTTATTTGTTATTGTCAATTTTGCCTTTTTTCTACTCTGTTACCGCCTGTTCGGCAAAAATGGAATGTATGCCTGGGTAGGTATCGCTACTGTAATTGCTAACATTCAGGTAGCTAAGACGATTGCTATGCCATTTGATATTGTGATGACACTCGGAAATACGATGTATGTCACTTTGTATATGACCAGCGATTTGCTTAATGAGAAGTATGGAAGAGCGGAAGCACGCAAAGCAGTTTGGTTTGGTTTCTTCACTTTGCTTATGACGACAGTCATTATGCAGATGGTACTAGTATTTAAGCCGCAAGAGACCGATATCGCTCAGTCTTCTTTAGAGACGATCTTTGGGCTGATGCCTCGACTAGCTCTGGGTAGTCTTACTGCTTACTTCATTAGTCAGTTCCTAGATGTTCGGTTATACGCCTGGATTCGCAAATATTACAGCACCTCAAGTCAGCTGTGGATTCGTTCCAACGGCAGCACGATGGTCAGTTCTTTTGTGGATACACTAATCTTCTGCACCATTGCATTTGCTGGGTTGTATAACTGGAGTGTATGGCTTGAAATTTTGCTTACAACGTATCTAGCGAAATTCTTACTAACCGCAGTAAGCACACCTATCTTATATATCGCCCGAACTTTTACTTTTGCTGAAGATGGAATACCTTCATCTGTTCAAAAGAAGGAATAAACAACACTACAGCCAGCGCGTACCGATTATAATCGATGCGCGCTGTTTGATTTTTCCGGTCATTAGAAGGCTTAATCGTTACATGAAAAATGTGTACATAAAATTAATATAAAGCTAAAATAAGCTATCGTAGCAATTCTAATAGTGTGCCTTGCAATTCGTTGGTTAAAGCTGCCGTTATTGCTCTTCAATTTAAGTGCTATCAGTCCGATCGAAGAGAGTGTACATATTCGGTAGTCATAGAAATTACGAACAGGTGTGATGAAGGATGAATCTAGTAGTGCCTATACTGTGCCATGCAGCACAGCAGCCCGACAGCATTGCCTTAACCCAGGCCCAAGCGACGCATACCTATGCAACATTAGTACAAGCGATGCAGAGAATTGCGAATGGTCTACAGCAAAAGGGCTTGAAGCATGACAAAATTGCTATTTTATCTACGAATCGTATTGAATTTGTTGAAGTTTTCTTAGGGGCTATTTATGCGGGCTGTGTTCCGATTCCTTTAGATCCCAAGTGGAGCGCAAATGAGCTGCAGATGATTATAAAGCAGTGCCAGCCGTCGATGATTTTTGCTGAGCCGGAAGCTGCAAAGCATCTGGTATTTATGAACGAAGCCATCCCAACGCTGACTTTTTCAAATGAACGAACAGGTTCCTATGATCAGTGGCTGGATGCGCTGAAACCAGAGGCTGAGTTGGATGAGACGAACGAGTTATTATTTATCGGTTTTACTTCAGGCACAACTGGGCTACCCAAAGGATATATGCGTACCCATTTATCGTGGTTAAAGAGCTTTGAGGTATCGAGTGCTGCCTTTGAATTGGACTCTATGAAGGATGTTTTAGCACCGGGTCCGTTTGTGCATTCGCTGTCCTTGTTCGCTGTAATGCAGAGTCTGTATGGTGGAGCAAACTTTCATATTACCCAAAAATTTAGCGCCAAGCATGTGTTAGAGCTGTGCAAGCAGATTCCGGGTGTGGTGCTGTTCGTTGTACCGACAATGCTCGAATCCATGATGCAGCAGGCTGTTCCTGGGCAGACGCAGATTGATGCGATTATTAGCTCAGGTGCAAAGTGGCCTTGGCTGTCCAAAAAAAAGGGCATGGAAGTGTTCGGCGGAACGCGTCTCTATGAATCCTATGGTTCCTCAGAAGCGAGTTATATTAGTTATTTGGATGTTCTGGAAGAGCATAATCCGAACTCTGTAGGCAAGCCCTATCCCGGAGTGCAAATTTCCATTCGTGATGAAGAGTTCCGTGAAGTCCCTACGGGGGAGATTGGGCAGTTATATGTGCGAAGTGATATGATATTTCTAGGCTACCATCAATTGCCGAAGGAGACCGCAGCAGCTTTTCGAGAGGGATGGCTTGTGTTGGAGGATTATGTTTATCAGGATGAAGCTGGTTATTTATATCTGGCGGGTCGCTTGAAAAATAGAATCATCTCGGGTGGGCTGAACGTTTATCCAGAGGAAATAGAGCGAGTACTGGAGCATCTTCCGGAAATACAAGAAGTAATGGTGCTTGGCGTCCCTGACGATTATTGGGGAGAACAGCTGGCAGTCCTCGTGAAATGGAATGGTGCAAAGCATTTATCTATAGACGAAATAAAGAATTATTGTCGCCAGTATTTAGCAAGTTACAAAGCGCCGAAGCAGCTGCTGACAGTTGATGAGTTTATCTATACTAGCAGCGGAAAAATTGCCCGGCAAGCGATGAAAGACTATGTGAAAAGAGCGATGGTATGATCGAAGCAGTGATTGTCATGGCAAAACGCACACCGATTGGCAGGATGGGCGGCTTATTAAGTACATTGGAGCCGGAAGCATTACTGGCGCCGCTTATTCAGCATATTGTGGCAGAGACAAACCTGCCTGTAGATATAATCGATGATGTCATTATTGGAAATGTGGTCGGTCCGGGTGGGAATATTGCCCGGGTAGCAGCGCTCGAAGCGGGATTGCCTGTTTCGGTTCCGGGTGTCACTGTGGATCGGCAGTGCGGTTCTGGGCTAGAGGCGATTAATATTGCAGCTAGGCTTATTCAAAGCGGTGCTGGTGAGATTTATTTCGCAGGCGGCGTTGAAAGCACGAGCCGTGCTCCCTGGAAGATGGCTAAGCCACAGACCTTGATGGGTATTCCACAGCTATATACCCGTGCTCATTTTACACCTAGCGCTTACGGTGATCCGGATATGGGGATTGCTGCGGAAAATGTAGCGCGGAAGTACGGGATTTCCCGAGAAGAGCAGGATCAATATGCCTTGAAAAGCCATCAGAAGGCCGTTCATGCTCAGCAAAGTGGCCAGTTTCAGCAGGAGATTGTACCTCTTCTGGTTGAGGGAGAGTGGGTGCATACCGACGAATGTCCTAGGGTCAATACGAGCTTGGATAAGCTGCGAAAGCTACCGCCAATTTTTGAAGAAAAGGGTACTGTCACTGCTGGAAATGCTTGTCCTATTAATGATGGTGCGGCGCTTCTATTAATGATGTCCCGTGAGAAATGTCGGCAACTCAAGCTTAAGCCTATACTGCGTGTAGTGGATGCGCAAGCGGCAGGTGTGGATCCAAATTATTTAGGTATGGGGCCAGTTCCAGCTGTACAAAAGGTGTTACAGCGTCAACAGCTGACCATAGCCGATTTAGATATCGTAGAGTTTAATGAAGCCTTTGCTTCACAAGTTCTAGCCTCACTGAATGAGCTTCAGATCCCACAGGAAAAGGTCAATCTTGGAGGAGGCGCATTAGCTATCGGTCATCCATATGGGGCGTCCGGAGCTATTTTAATGACGCGTTTATGTGCTGAAATGCAGCATACGCCTTATCAAAGGGGACTTGCCACTTTGGGCATTGGCGGCGGGTTGGGGCTGGCTACGCTTGTGGAGGTTACGGAATGAACAGCGTCCGACATCAGATTCTTATGACTGCTGAGTGGATATCGGATTACGCACAGAGTATTGAGGCACCCGTGCAGACGACTAATGGCAATCTGATTGCTCCTTCTACGATGCCTATTATTTTTTGGCAGGTCTTCGATATTCCTTGGCTTAGCAAGGGAGAGCCCTTGCTTCACGGCACTCAGAAATTCTCATATCAAGCTCCGATTACGGCAGGGATGACGTTAGATTGTGAATTAGCATTAACGAGCAAGGTGCAAAAGGAAGGCCGGCAGGGCAAGCTGACCTTTTACAACCATACACTGGTTTGTAAATGTGAAGGTGAGCTTATAGTTACTGCAGAAACGGTGTTAATTCGGGTAGGTGATAATCATGATGAAAAAATTCATAACTGCTGAAGCCATCCGGCAATATGCAGCAGCTTCCCAAGATCTGGCCGCTATTCATCTAGATGAAGATGCTGCAGCTGAAGTTGGATTTAAGCGGCCCATCACACATGGAATGTATCTTATGGGATTAGCTCAATCCTTATATCTCGCTGAGCATCGGGCACAGTGGATCACTCAGTATGAGCTGAAATTTCATCAACCTATAGAAGTAGATAATGTCGTGATTTTTGATTTTGTGGAGGATGACTGCGATGTGAAAGTGATCCTTACAACAGAAGCTGGCGATTTTATTGCTTCAGGAGCTTTTTCAGTGAAAGAGGTGTAATCATGAACAAAGTAGCCTTAATTACTGGAGCGACAAGAGGGATAGGGCGCAGTATCGCCGTGCAGCTCGGCAAGTCCGGTTATAAAGTGGCTGTAAACGGCACAAAACAAGTCTTAATCGATGAGGTTGTGCGCGAGATTCGTCAGGCAGGCGGTGAAGCATCGGGATACTCTGCGAATGTAGCAGATCCGGTTGCGGTCTCTGTAATGGTTGAAGAGGTTATTGCCAAATACGGCCATATTGAGGTGTTGATAGCGAACGCTGGCAATTTGCAGGATCAGAAGTGTCTACGGATGACAGATGAAGAATGGAAGGCCGTGCTGGATGTGCATTTAAATGGCACCTATTACAGCATTCAACGCGTACTACCGCATATGCGTCAGACAGGCGGTGATATTCTGTTGATGACCTCCACCGCTGGGTTAACAGGCTCCGTGGGTCAGGTGAATTATAGTGCAGCCAAGGCTGGAATACTCGGAATGATGTGGACACTTGCAGCGGAGTTGAAACGTGACAAGATTAGGGTAAATGCGATTTCACCAGCCGCTTTAACAGATATGACCAGACCTGTCATTGATCATTTGAAAGAGAAACATGCCAGTCGTAATGAGCCGTTCCCAGAGTTTTGGCGAATAGGCACTCCAGAGGATATTGCTACCTTCGTAAATGCAGTATTGAGCGAGACCGACGCTGATTTAACCGGTGAAATCTTTGCTGTGAATGGATCAAAGGTGACGAAATGGGAGAAGCCTGCGCCTGCCTTTTCCGAGAACAGCATTGAGGCATTTTTCGCTGCTTGGCACCGTCAAAAGGGGAGTGAATAAATGCTTACCTTCGATCAAGTTCATTTTTATTATAAAAAGGGTCAGCCCGTCTTAGAGGATATCAGCTTTACGATAGAAGCGGGGGAATTTGTGGCGATTGTTGGCGCTAATGGCTCTGGAAAATCCACCATTGCCAAGCTAATGGACGGTTTGCTGCTGCCGCGAAAAGGGTCGATACAGTTTAAGGGCCTAGACACCTCAAAGCCAACTGATCTTACAGAAATTCATCGTCAAATCGGCTTTGTTTTTCAGAATCCAGAGGATCAATTTATCACCACAACCGTTATGGATGAGGTGCTTTTTGGTTTGGAAAATATTCGTGTGCCAAGGGAGGAAATGCGCAGCCGATTGGAGGATGCCTTGCAGGCTGTTCATATGGAGGATTATCTGGATGCTATGCCACATCAGCTTTCTGGAGGTCAAAAGCAGCGTGTTGCTATTGCCGCTATACTGGCGATGCGCCCGCAAGTCATTATTTTTGACGAGGCCACCTCTATGCTTGATCCTCAGGGAAGACAGCAGGTGCTTTCCATCATGCAAGAGCTGCATCGACAAGGTCTGACCATTATTCAGATCACTCACCATATGGAGGAAGTGCTTTCAGCAGAGCGATTATTACTCCTGCATCAAGGGCGGCTTGAGTTTGACGGCGATCCACTGGCTTTTTTTGAAACGATGCCTGTTGCGGACTATCAATTACAACTGCCCTTTGCAGTGCGTGTACAAGCATTACTCCATTCAGCAGCGCCGCCAACACCCGATTGGAAGGGGAGAGTCCGATCACAATGGTCTACCAATTAAATCATTTAAGTGTGAACTATGCTGATCATGTGGCTTTGCACGATGTAAACTGTACCCTTTCTGCGGGCAAATGGATTTCGATTATCGGTCCAACGGGCGCAGGAAAGTCTACCTTTGTCAAAGTGCTGAAGGGCTTGATTCCCACCGTAAAAGGCGACTATTGGATTGATCAGCAGCCTGCTCCCAGAGATGCCAAAGGACAATTAAAGGTCGTCCCTGAGCTGGGCTTCGTCTTTCAATATCCGGAGCATCAGCTATTCGAAACCACGGTGTATAAGGAGCTTGCTTTTGCTCTAAATCTGCAGGGGGCTTCAAGTCAGCAAATTACAGAGGCGATTGAAAGGATTTTGCCGCAAGTAGGTCTGTCAGAGGAGATTCTCCTTTTAAATCCATTCCAATTAAGCGGTGGAGAAAAGCGCCGTGTGGCTATTGCCTCTGTGCTGATGACGAATCCGAAGCTGCTAATTTTGGATGAACCAACAGCGGGGCTCGATCCAGCCAGCCAAGTATCTTTATTGAAGCTGCTGAAATCATGGCAACAACAAGACCAGCGTACCCTTCTCTTCGTTTCACACCAGATGGATGATGTTGCCGAGTACTCGGATGAGGTGATGGTTTTTCACAAAGGTCAGCTAAAAGGGCATTATAACCCCAGAACATTATTTCTGGAAAAGGAAGAATTATTAATAGAATTAGGTTTGTCCATGCCTGAACCCGTACAGCTATTGAAGCTAGTAGAGGAACTATCCGGTCAAAAAATAGAGGTTTCTAGCTGTAAAGAGCAGGATATCTTCGATGCTGTTCTGCCGATTTGGCACTCGAGGGGGCATGAACATGGCTGATTCCGTATTAGTGGGTCAATATGTGGAGACGCATTCGATTTTCCATCGTTTAGATCCTCGTACAAAGCTTATTGGTATCGTGATTCTCATGCTGAGCTTTCTAACGCTTGGAACAGGTCTTAGCTATGTTATTGCAACCTTTTTTGTGTTCGGAATTTTACTTTTTTCAAAGGTTCCTTTTCATTTTTTCTGGCGAGGGCTGCGCCCGCTATTATTTATTTTGCTGTTTACCTTTGTGTATAACGCCGTGTTTACCAAAGGAACGATCCTCTGGTCATGGTCATTTATTGAGGTGACTGAAGAAGGACTGCGAATGGGATTACGTTTTGTATGGCGTATAATATTGCTCATCTTATTAGCCTCAATATTAACATTAACTACTAAACCGCTAGATTTAGCGTATGGTCTTGAAAAGCTGTTAGCTCCTCTGTCCAAATTGGGGGTACCTGTAGAACAACTCTCATTAATGATAGTGATTGCGATTCGGTTTATTCCTACCATCAAGGAGGAGCTGGATCGTATTCTTCTCGCACAAAAGGCAAGAGGTTATGATCTTACAGCATTATCGCCGCCTAGACGGATATTTGCTTACATCCCGATCATTATTCCTTTGCTCTTCACGACGATTCAACGTGCTGAACAGCTGAGTTATGCGATTGATGCGCGTGCTTATGGAAATGGTAAAGGGAGAACTTCTTATAGGGTATTGCAATTGCAGCAAATGGATTATCTAGCAGTGGGAGTTGCCTTGTTGTTGGCTGTGATTCTGCTTGGGTTAAAGATAGGAAAGGTGTAGATGAAGATGAAATGGAACACCCGTATTACGGAGTTATTGCACATAGAGTACCCTATTATTCAAGGTGGACTTGCTTATTTAGGTTATGCAGACCTCGCGGCTGCAGTTTCGAATGCTGGTGGATTGGGTCAAGTCACAGCGATGAGTCTTCCGAGTGCAGAGGCTGTACGTTCAGAAATAGAACGTGTACGTACTTTGACGGACAAGCCATTTGGTGTTAATTTTGCCATCGGTATGCATGGTATTGGTTATGAAGATCGGTTGCAGGTCGCCATCGACGAGAAGGTTCCCGTTGTGAGCCTCACCGGAGGAAATCCAGCCCCCATGCTGGAAATGTTTCGGTCTACGAATATTAAAACGCTGGTGCTCGTCTCCTCACGTAGACAAGCCCAAAAAGCTGAACAATTAGGCGCTTCTGCGGTTATTGTTGTTGGGCAAGAGGGAGGAGGACACTTGGGACGTGATGATGTTGGGACTATGGTGCTCGTGCCCCAAGTAGTGGATGCGGTTGAAATTCCTGTGATTGCTTCAGGCGGGATCGGGGATGGCCGCGGATGGATGGCTGCCCATGCACTGGGGGCTGAAGGAATTGAAATGGGGACACGTTTCGTTGCTACAGAGGAATGTGTTCATGCGGCTGCTTCTTATAAAAAAGCCTTAGTAGAAAGCTCTGAGTCAGATACAGTCGTAATCAAACGCTCTATCGGAGCGCCCGCGCGAGTGTTGCGCAATGAATATAGCGACAAAATTCTTGAAGTCGAGCGTGTAACACCGACGTATGAGGTCTTAAAAGAATACATCAGCGGCGCAGCCAACAAGCGCTGGGTTTATGATGACATCAAAGAAGAGGGCATCGGCTGGGCTGGTCAAGTAACAGGAATGATCCATGATATCCCTACAGTCTCAGAGCTAGTCGGCAGGATGGTTAAAGAGGCAGAGTCGATTCGTGGGATGTGGGGAATGCAGGCGTGAGGAGCCAGCAGAGCAGTTGCCAGAAGATGAATTAGTGAACTGAAGGATAAGGTATTAGATTGGCGAGGCGTTATGCAAAAGAAGATAATAGTTGGTTGAATCTATCACGCTCCTCCAAAAAAGGGCAATGGCTGCTGTATTGGAATGGAACTAATTGCGAATTTTTAATCAGCTTATTTGTTTCCTGAGCTTGGGTAAACGGAACGACTTTATCATGAATTCCATGAATAATTAATGTGGGCACATCGATCTGTCCAAGATCGTTGTAAACATTCTCGTCTCTTAGCGTGACCATAATGGCGGAAGTCGACCAATTCGCAGCTTGTAAACCCATTAGAAAGAACCATTCAGATTTCGGTTCAGAAATGTACTGAAAGAAAAAAAGATCCGTTTGGTTTTGCAGCATTTTTGGACGGTCATTGTTTGTCTCTTCGATGATTTTATTCGTAAATTCTTTTGGAACGCTTGATGGAGACGCAGCGTCGATCAGGACGAGTTTAGATACCCCGTACCCTTTATAACGTGCCATATAACGAATTGAGATCGCACCTCCAGTAGAGTGTCCTGCCAGTGTTATGTTTTTTAGCTGTAACGCCTCGATGACCATACGAAGATCATCTGCTAATCTATCGAAACCGTAACCATCGAATGGTTTATCCGAATTGCCGTATCCTCTCCAGTCCATTCCGATACAACGATATCCGAGCTTAGGAAGGAAATTGAACTGATATTCAAACTGTTTATGGTTTAGCGGCCATCCGTGAATAAAAAGTATCGTTTTATTTCCCTTCGGATTGATGTCCTCTATAAATACTTTTACGCCCGGTTCCACAGTAACGAAGTATCCCAAGAGTATCACCTCATTTTTAAAATGTACTTTCCCGTTAAGATATTCGCCCTAGGCAAGGTTAATGCCTAATTTCGGCGTCAAATTGGGGTTAGATAGTACGTAGAGATTTCTGCTGAATAGCAGTTCCTTTGGCAGTTGTTGTTTGAGTTATTGACAGAATTTTGCAAATATCTTATATTGAGCTTAATTAATAATTACCAAATACGATGAAGAGGACAAGTAGATACGGAAATGCCGTTCAGGGAACTGCCGGTTGGTGCGAGGCAGCGGGTATCCGAATCGAAAAATCACCTCAGAGCTGGCCCCCGAATTATAGTAGATGGGCCCGGGATTCTACCGTTACAAAGAAGCATCGTTGTTGGACGATGGCTAAGTGGGCGTTTATTATAAACGTCAATCAGGGTGGTAACGCGGAGCAGCTCCGTCCCAAATGGGATGGGGTTTTTTTGCGTCTTCATAAATTAATTATTAAATTGGAGGGTTATCGAATGAGTAAATTGATGGCTACAGAACGTTTGACATTACGGCAAGTTGAAATTGATCATGCTGAAGCTTTGGGTAAGGTTTGGTGCAATTCAACAGGCAGGGTTGAAGAGCAGGAGTACTTTTGATAAATCAGCAAACCGTAAGAAAGAACGATTAGTTTCGAAAAATCCGGAAAAACGTTGAGCGGTGAAAGGGGGATATTGTAATGCAATTCAAGTTGTATACGGATGTGCATGAGTTTTACATTGATACCTATGATGTGCTGATGCGTCATGAAGCGCAAAATTTGATTCCTCTTGGCAATATCATAATTGGGCATGAAGGAAAAGACAAAACAGACTGGCGTGACCCTATAAATTGGCTTATGGCAACGATTTCGGATGCTAAGGGCATACAACTTACCGCCATAATGACACCGCCACACAATATTACGCTTTATGCAACGGACAACAAAATTAACCCAGAAGCTATAAACTGTCTGATAGATGGATTAAAAGATCGTGAAATTCCAGGTGTGACAACCGAAAAAACCTTGGCAGAGTATTTTGCCAAAGAATATACCTTGCGCAAGGGATTAACTATTAAAACAACCATGAGCCAACGTATATATGAACTTACGGCAGTAAATCCAGACATTCAAAAGGCTGGTATCGTTCGATTGCTGGATGAAAAGGATATTCACTTTTTCCCATACTGGGCTGAAGCATTTTATGCAGCGGCGAGTTATGGCAAAACGGAAATGTCCATCCCGCAAGATGCAGACCCTTACCTCTACCGAATAGCATCGAAAAAACTCTATATTTTAGAGGACAACGGGATACCCGTTTCTATGGCAGGATATACAAGGGTAATGCAGACGGCTATTGGCGTGGCATTTGTATATACCTCTCCATATGAGCGCAGTAAGGGTTATGCTACTTCAATTGTGGCGCAAATAAGCCAACTTGCATTGGATAAAGGATTTACTAAGTGCGTCTTATATACGGACTTAGCAAATCCCACATCTAATAGCATCTATCAAAAGATAGGCTATATGCCAATTTGTGATTCTCTCCAGTTAAAATTTGAATAGTAGAATGATGCGGACAGGCAAAGTCAACTAATGGAGATAACCAATATGCGGAAATGGCAGATGAAATGTTGAAAGGGATTATGGATTTGAAAGGGTCTGAATAAGTCGAGTATGGTGCGGGAAAAAGAGAAAGCCCATCACAGTAAGTTGAAAGTGATTCTTTTCCAACTTATTAGGGATGGGCTATCTTTGATTCTAATATTTTTCGGATACTCTTGGTATCAATATTGGGCTCATATGAACTACGGCTATATTTTCTTTTCTACAAATGAAGAATAGTCAGTTCCTTAGGGAAGCTTGTTAAGGTCTCCGCACCTTCAGCTGTAATAATCAGATCATCTTCGATACGCACACCCGCTAGTCCCGGTACATAAATCCCTGGCTCAACGGTGAACACGTTGCCGATCTCGATAATGTCATCGTTCTGTCCATGGAGTGATGGATATTCATGTACATCCATACCCAGTCCGTGTCCGACACGGTGCAAGAAATATTCTCCGAATCCGGCTTCTTCAATCACGTCACGTGCAGCTTTGTCGACAGAACCGAAAGGAGCTCCAGGATTGGAAGCAGCGATCCCAGCTTCGTTAGCAGCGAGCACGGTGTTGTAGATCGTGACAAGCTTGTCATCCACGGATTCAATAGCAAAGGTACGTGTAATATCGGAAGCATAACCATCAGCGTATACCCCGATATCAAACATCAGGAAGTCACCTGGCTGAATGACCCGGTTGCCTGGAACACCGTGAGGCAGGGCGGTTTTCGGACCAGAAAGCACCATGGTGTCAAAGGAAGGGCCAGAAGCGCCAACCTTTTTCATTAGATATTCTAGCTCAGCTACTAGATCGTTTTCTGTAACGCCTGTTTTCACATGGGTAAGCACGCGGCGCAAAGCTTCCTCAACTAGCTCAGCGGCATGCTTCATGCGCTTAACTTCATCCGGGGTCTTTTTGGAACGCATGCTGCGCAGCAATGGACCAATATCACTAAATCGTTCCGCTGGAACGGCAGCGGTTAAATGTTCAAAACGGGCTACTGAGAAATGTTCCTTCTCTATGCCAAGAGTACCTATCTTACTGCTGCCGAAACAATCCTTAAGCAGGATATAGGGATTATCAGTGTCACTGTGGGTTAGGAGTTTGGTGACTGAAGAAGCGGCTTGAGCTGCTTCCGCATCTAGTGCGGGTAGAATCAGCATAGGCTCCTCTCCACGTATCAACAGCAGACCCAGGAAGCGTTCATGCGGATCGCTGGCGAATCCGGTTAAGTAGTAGACATGTTTGGGATCTGTTACGAGGAGGGCATCAAGTCCTTCACTCGCCATTTGCTGCTCTAGGCTTGTCAGAGCGTTATTCATAGTTGGTATTCCCCTTTCAACTTCACGATTAGAACCGCAATATTCTTATTATAGATCAAAAATAGACTAGACGCACATGATGAACTACACCTATCGTTGGCTAATCACGACATCCCTATTCTAGAACTTAACCTTAAGCAGTAACGCATATTTGTTCATCTATACCATTAATCGTGAGATGTAGCTTTTCTTGAGACTACTAGTTGGTGTAACATAATCTTTAAATATACTTCTCGTAAGGTTAGGTGGAAGCTTATTGGGGTACGGTTGTTGAGAGAGGAGTGATTCTTGGGATGAAGGGTAAAATTGTACTTGTAACTGGAGCAAATTCCGGAATGGGGCTAGCGACGACAGTTGAACTGGCTCGCAAGGGAGCCAAAGTAATAATGGTATGCCGCAATCGCCAGCGAGGAGAAGAAGCGCTTGCTGCCGCTAAACAAAAGAGCCACTCCGAGGATATCGAGCTGATGTTGTGTGATCTGGCCTCGCTGGAGAGCATTCGTAGTTTTGCGGAGGAATTCACCCGGAAATATCCGATTCTAGATATACTCATCAATAACGCTGGGGTAGTCACGATTAAGCGTCAGCTTACGAAGGACGGCTTTGAGATGGATCTTGGTGTAAACCATTTGGGGCATTATCTGCTTACGAATCTGTTACTGGAGCCTTTAAAGGCAGCAGAGCAAGGCCGTATCGTTGTCGTTGCTTCCGGTGCTTACAAAATAGGTGCACTTCACTATGAAGATCCAACCCTCGATCGCCGTTTCAATCCCGCCAAAGCCTACGCTCGGTCCAAGCTAGCTAATATTTTGTTCACAAGGGAGCTGGCTTTGCGTCTTCATGGTACAAAGGTGACTGTGAATTGCGTACATCCAGGAGCAGTAGGCACGAATATCGGTGTGAACCGAGAGACGGGCTTCGGCAAGTCGATCCTTAAGCTGCTGTCATACTTCTTCTTAACACCCGAGCAAGGAGCCGATACAGCGATTTATTTGGCAACGGCACTTGAGCTTCGAGAAGTAACAGGACAATATTATTATCGACGAAAGATTAAGCAGCTGTCTCCCAGAGCGCAGAATAGACAAGAGGCCGAACGGCTGTGGCTATGGAGCCAGGAGCAGGTCGGCCTAAGTAATTAACACATTTGGGGGAATCAAGGGATGAAATGGGAGAATAGCAGGATTGAAGATGCAACACCTGCAGACTTAGCAGCTATTGTGGAGATTTACAACTCAACGATTGCTGGACGGATGGTCACTGCGGATCTGGAACCAATTACTGTTGCAGACAGAGAAAAATGGTTCCTTGAACATAACAGCCATCATCGCCCTTTGTGGGTACTTAAGCAGGGGGATGAAATTGCGGCATGGTTCAGCTTTCAATCGTTCTACGGTCGTCCAGCGTATAATGCAACAGCAGAAATTAGTGTATACGTAAGTGAAAAGTTCCGTGGTGGTGGAGCCGGTAGAATTCTTCTTACAGAGGCTATTGAGAAAGCCCCTAGTCTTGGTATTAAGAACTTAGTTGGCTTTGTGTTTGGACATAATGATCCAAGCCTCGGCTTACTGAAGAAATTTGGTTTTGAAGAGTGGGGATTACTGCCTGGTGTGGCTGAACTGGATGGTATAGAACGTGATTTGGTGATCATAGGACTTAAAATCTAATAGCCATAATTGAAACGCTTACATTTCAAGTGTTGAGCCTACGTTATTTGTGTCACAATCAATCCATATTTTTGACCAACGCTGCAAATCTCGGATGACTGTTTCTAGGGCAAGTCCTTTATCCGTTAAGGAATATTGGATTCGCACAGGTGTCTCAGGGAATACTTCTCGAAGAACGATTCCTTCCAGTTCCAGCTCTTTAAGCCGTTCGGAGAGTAACCTTCCGCTGATGGGCAAAGCTGCTTCAATCACATTGAAACGTTGTGGTCCTTGGAGGAGCTGGTAGATGATCAAACCTGTCCAACGCCTGCCGATAATATCCATACTTTTTTGTAGTTGGGGGCATAAATCAGTGGACTTCATATGGCTCACCTCTTAGTGAACATTATAAACGAAAAGACCAATAATTTAAACGAATTCCAAATTAATTCATTACTAGAAGGGATGATTGACAGTGGCTAAAAAAAAGAAAATGCCTACCACTCCGCGTCCTGCTGCGACCGATGCACCAGCTACGCTAAAAGACCTGTTGAGCAGTGATGTTCTTGGAAAGCTGAAGGCGCAATCTGATGCGTTGAAAGCGGAAGAGAATGACCGCAAGGAAGCGGCTCGTAAAGCGGTTGAAGATCAGCGAAAAGCTGAGCAAAAGCGGCTTGAGAATGATTTTGCACATCTGTTGGAGAACAGTAGTCAGGATTGGCACAAGTATAAATAACTGCTATAGCTAGCGGAAATAGATCATGTGATAAAGAGATGCCCATGTGGGTGTCTCTTTTTTTAATGTTATTTATAAAATTCAATTGTTTTAAATTTTACTATACGAAAGGGTTGACCCTCCAAGTGGGCTTAGGTATAATCGTAAATAGTGCGAATGAAAATCATTATCAAGAGATAAGGAATAACTCATGAAACTAAAATATTTGTCCCTACTTCTAATAGTATTCTCATTTATATCTTTGTTTATTGGCGTAAAGGACATTTCACCTCTGGATCTTTTTTCGCTTACGGAATCTCAGATGCAGACCCTGCTAGTCAGCCGGATTCCACGCTTAGCTGCACTGATTATAGCTGGTGTAAGCATGAGTATTGCCGGATTAATTATGCAGC
The DNA here is from genome assembly GCF_041956825.1 of Paenibacillus sp. RS8. Taxonomy (NCBI): domain Bacteria; kingdom Bacillati; phylum Bacillota; class Bacilli; order Caryophanales; family Paenibacillaceae; genus Paenibacillus; species Paenibacillus sp. RS8. The sequence goes on from NZ_CP168131.1 coordinate 3,028,413, forward strand.
AATTATCTCGAAATAAATTCGTTTCTCCCACTACGGCGGGCACGATGGATTCCGCGAAATTCGGTATTCTCGTGTCCCTGATGCTGTTCACAGGGGCGACGCCGATGCAGAAGCTGCTCGTTGCTTTTGTTTTTGCCCTATTGGGAACATTTATATTTATGAGAATCTTGGATCGGATCAAGTTCAAGGATAGTATTTTCATCCCGCTGGTCGGACTCATGTTCGGGAACATTGTAGGCTCGATTACTACATTTTTTGCTTACAAGAATGATTTGGTTCAGAATATCTCGTCTTGGATGCTTGGCGATTTCTCAACGATTATTAAGGGTCAATACGAATTAATCTATATCAGTATTCCACTTGTCATTCTTGCGTATGTTTTCGCCAATAAGTTCACCGTTGCCGGTATGGGGGAGGATTTCTCCGTTAATCTCGGTATGAACTACAAAGCCGTTGTGAACGTAGGGTTGGTGATTGTAGCGTTAATCTCTTCAGTAGTTATTTTAACCGTAGGTACAATTCCTTTCCTAGGTCTTGTTGTACCTAACATAGTAACGCTATACATAGGCGATAACTTGAAAAAAAATCTGGCGCATACTGCCATTCTCGGTGCGGTGTTCCTCCTGTTCTGTGATATTCTGGGCAGGCTCATTATATATCCATACGAAATATCAATCAGTCTCACGGTAGGCGTCATCGGAAGTGGTCTGTTTATCTACTTGCTGATGAGAAGAAAGGCGAATTAGTGATGAAGACGAAACTAACTATATTATCCTTAAGCGCTGTTGCTCTTATCGCCTTGTTTATGACCTACCATGTTATGGGCAATTGGGATTATGTTCTACCCAGTCGGGGGAAAAAGCTTGCTGCGATTCTAATCACCGGAGCAGTGATAGCTATTTCTACCGTAGTTTTTCAGAGCATTACGAACAATCGTATTTTGACACCTAGTATTCTGGGGCTAGACTCTTTGTACATGTTGATCCAGACGTTCGGTGTATATGCCCTAGGCTCATCAAATATGACGTTTATGAATAAAAATGTGAATTTCTTGTTCTCAGCTTGCATTATGGTTCTGTTCTCAGGTGTGCTGTATAAGCTAATGTTCCGCAGAGAGGGCCAAAACATATACTTCCTGCTGCTCGTAGGACTTATTATGGGGACGATGTTCCAGAGCGCGTCTTCTTTTATGGAAGTGCTGATTGATCCGAATGAATTCTTGATTTTACAAGGGAAAATGTTCGCCAGCTTTAACAATGTCAGCAGTGATCTATTGATATTGTCTACAGTTGTTCTAGCGCTAACTACGTTGTATTTCATGCGATTTGTAAAGTATTTAGATGTTATTTCTTTAGGAAAAGATGAAGCGATCAACTTAGGGATCAATTATGACTATGTAGTCAAAAGGTTGCTAGTTATTGTATCTATCTATGTTTCGATATCAACGGCTTTAGTGGGGCCGATTACTTTCTTGGGTTTATTAGTAGCCAATGTGGGACATCAGCTGTTCCGTACGTATAAGCATTCCTATCTGATTCCCGGCACGATTTTGCTAAGCATTATTGCGCTTGTCGGGGGGCAGTTTCTAGTTGAACGTGTGTTTGGATTCACTACTACGGTTAGTGTAATCATTAATTTTGCAGGTGGCGTCTACTTTGTTTATCTGCTGTTAAAGGAGAATAAGTCGTGGTAGAAGTTAAGCATGTAACCAAGCGTTATGGCGGAGTAACCGTCGTTGACGATGTGTCTTTATCCATTAAAAAAGGTGCAATTACCTCGTTTATCGGCCCTAACGGAGCTGGTAAAAGCACGTTGCTCTCCATGATCAGTAGACTTATCTCCAAAGACGCGGGAGAAGTACTGATCGAAGGAAAGGAAATTGGCAGCTGTAAAAGCAATGAACTTGCTCGTAAGATATCGGTGCTAAAGCAGTCCAATCATATCAGCGTACGTCTTACCGTGAAGGAACTTGTTTCTTTCGGAAGGTTCCCTTATTCACAAGGGAAGCTCACAGCTGAAGATCGAGCGTTTGTTGACGAAGCGATTGCTTACATGGACCTACAGGAAATGCAGGATAAATATATCGATCAGCTTAGCGGTGGACAACGTCAGAGAGCTTATATTGCTATGGTTATGGCTCAGAATACCGAATATATTTTGCTCGATGAACCACTTAACAATCTGGATATGAAGCATTCTGTACAAATTATGAAGGTGTTACGCCGATTGGTGGAAGAGAAAGGTAAGACGATTGTACTCGTCATTCATGATATTAATTTCGCTTCTTGTTACTCGGACTACATCGTAGCGCTCAAGAATGGGCGGGTAGCTTCATCGGGTACGGTGGATGAAATTATTGATACAGCAGTACTTAGGGATGTATATGACATGGATATCCCTATAGAAACAATAGGTGGTCGTAAAATTGGTGTCTATTTCTAAATAAGATGCCGCTTATATTCGGAAATTATTATGACGTAACGCTAGAAGTGATAGGCGCCAGCTTCCTGACGTATACGCGAATAATTCAAATAGCATGACTATAAATTTTAGGGGTGAACACTTTGAAGAAGAACGTATCTTTACTAATCATGACAGTGTTTCTTGCCGTAATCTTGGCGGCCTGTGGCTCCAATAATGCAGCAACTTCAAATAATAATACAGCAGCGGCAGGCAATACTGAAGGTACTACTGCACCGGCTACAGAATCAAAAGAGCTTACTATTAAACATGAGCTTGGAGAAATTACGATTAAGAGCAACCCACAGAAAGTGGTTGTATTTGACTTCGGTACACTAGATACTTTGGATAAACTGGGCGTAGAGGTTACAGGATTGCCTCAAAGTAATGTACCCTCTTATCTCTCTAAATATAGCGATGCCAAATATGAGAATGTCGGTGGTTTGAAAGAGCCTGACTTCGAAAAAATCAACAGTCTTTCTCCAGATCTGATCATCATTTCCGGTAGACAGCAAGATTCTTATGAAGAATTCAGCAAAATTGCTCCTACACTGTATGTTGCTGTAGATAATGCAAATTACATGGAATCCTTCACGAAGAATGTGAAAACATTGGGCCAAATTTTTGGCAAGGAAGCTGAAGTAGAAACTGAGCTTGCGTCTATTAATGACTCCATTAAAGCTCTGAATGAGAAAGCTACAGCTGATGGCAAAAAAGCGCTTATTATTCTTGCCAATGAAGGAAAAATCAGTGCGTATGGTTCTGGTTCCCGTTTCGGTATTATCCATGACGTATTCGGATTTGCACAAGCGGATGAAAAAATCGAAGTATCCACTCACGGTCAAAGCGTATCTTACGAATATGTAGCTGACAAGAATCCGGATTATCTGTTCGTAGTAGATAGAGATGCGGCTGTGAAGAGTGATGGCAGCAAATCTGGCTCAGCGAAGGATGCAGTTGAGAACGATCTCGTGAAGAACACAAATGCTTTTAAAAACGGTAAAATCATTTACCTAGATCCTAACTACTGGTACTTGTCTGGTGGCGGTTTAATTTCTGTTAGCGAAATGCTCAAAGAAGTTGAAATTGTTCTGTAAGCAGAGCAACTCGGGGGAATTGAACGATTAAATGATTCCCAGATGGTTATTAACTAGCCTGTTGGCAGGAGTAAACCTCCTTGTCAGCGGGCTTTTTTTGCATTCTTCCATAGAATTACTGATATATTCATACTAGTTGTTGAATTTAACTGTAACTTTTTATGTTGGTGTACGTGGTTAGGTTAAGGGGGGAGTGCATGAAGCGAAATTCACTGGATGAAATATATCAGATGTATGTGATGGATATTTACCGCTATTTGCGCTCCCTTTGCGGTGATCATCATGCGGCCGAAGATTTAATGCAGGAGACCTTTTACCGTGCTTATTTATATTTGGAGGATTGTAAGGACGAGAAGATTAAGCCATGGTTGTTCCGTGTCGCGTACAACGCCTTCGTAGATTATAAGCGGAAGGAAGGACGTAGTACTGTTCAGAGTGAGGAGTTTTTTAAACAGCTTGCTCATCCAGATACCACGGAAAGCACGCTGCTTCGGCAGGAACGTTGGGAAGAGATGAGGATTGCGATAGGTGAGCTACCGGACAATCAGAGGCATGCACTGCTACTACATGATTTTCATGGTCTTAGTTATCTGGAATCATCGGACATTATGAATGTGGGCCTGTCCCAATATAAGATATTGATCTTTCGAGCCAGACAGAAGCTGCGTGAAGCGGAACGGAGGAGGAATGAGCATGAGTGAGGAATTCAAGATGAAATTAAAAAGGTATGGGGAAGGTACTCTTCCTGACGAGGATAGAGATGAAGTGGAGCGGGAGTTAGAGAAGATGGAAGCTTATCAGGCTTATCTGGATGAACTGATGGGTGAAGAAGAGCGGGCTTCAAGTGAGGATAAGAACATAAAATTCGGCAAGAGTAAAAGAAACAGACCTGGCAAGGAAAAGAAGATCATCCGCTGGGGTAAATGGAGAGCTCGGATATCGAATACTTTAACGGTAATTTCTGCGTTTTTAATTTTCTTGATTATCAGCAGTGTCATCACTGCGATATTTTATAGCACTGGAGATAGAGGAGAGACTTATAGTGATGTTGTTTCTTCCGCTATTGCTGTCTCACAGCCGAATACGATTGTACATTTGAGTAGTGGTACCGGTCCATTTTTTAGCATGAATCTGACAAGTAAGATAGAGAAACAAGTGGGAGATGAACAAATTACTGTCGGGGATTATTCAATGAAGCTCCTATTTGGGTGGGCTAGGCTCTACAACTATTCATGGACGGATGATAGTAGAAGTGTAGGTTATTATTTTGTGTATCCACAGGAGAATCAATCTGCGACAAACAGTATGGATAACAGCAATGAGTGGGAGAGATTGGAGAAGCTGCCGGAAGGAACAGTAGCGGAAGCGTACTTGTCTTTTGATCAATTTTTTACGACAGATGAGCTGTTGAAGAAGTTTGAGCCTAAGAATCTTCAGCCTTTGTGGTTTGCAGCAGATACAGGTCCACGGACACGACAGCCGGTCGTAAATGATCCATTAGGTTTTCCGTATATGCCTATTTGGCATGATGATGATATGAAAGTTGTCCAGGAATCCAAGGAGAGGCGAGGATGGTTCGGAGGGGTGACTAGCCGTTCGAGTGTTTCACCATCTGTTGAGTCATATGGTGATGGTGAACTGCGTAATGCAAACTTCCTCAAGACGCTGCACTTGATGCAAGAGCATAAATCAATCGCGGACAGGGTAATTCCGTTTATTGATTTGGATGATTCCATTAGTTATTTGGAGAAGAACGGAGTTAGGCTATATGGAGCTGTAGTAACCGGTCCGGTGAAAGAATTGCTTAAGCTGAAGGAAGAAACATGGGTCAGCGATTTGCATGTGGGGGAAGTAAGACTATGGAATTGGCAGGATCGAGAGTCCTAATGGTACTGGAACAAAATTTAATTGATGAACATATCAAACGAGCCCCTGCATAGGTTGCAGGGGCTCGTCCAATTATTGATTTAATTAATGGTCTACCCCATGGCTCATAGGGGCGATGCCGCCGCTTGGAATCTTGGCCGTGGCGGTGAAGTCTCCGTCGGCGCTAACTATCGCACCATTAACACTTAGCAAAGCAACCAGAATCAAGGCTAGCGTAGATACTTTTTTCTTCATTTTTAAATCCTCCCTAGACTAGTATTTGTTCCATCAACCCAAGGTACTTGTCCAACTGCTCTGGGGTTGTCTGATTCCGGAGTTTCTCAAAGAGAGCCGCTGACTTGCGGAACCCCGTATCATCTTTAAACTTAACGGATGATGCCATAGCATATGAAAGCATATTTATAGCGTCATATATGTTCCCATTTAAGGAATAATATTTTGCCTTTAAGTAAATGAAATCTAAGTAATAACGAATATTCCTATTTGTTTCGTAGTATTCCTCCATCGACTCGATCTGCTCTTTGAACTCGATCAGCACCTCATCGACGTTGTACTCATGCTTGATCGCGGACTCCAGAATATGTGTCATGCCTGGCAAGAGCTCTTCGTTGTTATGCCGCAGGAAAACCAGATAATCCGGTAGAACTTCTGTGTTCCCCTCGTTCAGATCAATCACATATCGGTTAGCTCGGGCAATTTCACTATAATATTCAACCTCTGCCCAGCCGCCTGCGTCCATATCGTTAATCCATCCCAATTCCTCATACTTCGAGATGCACTCTCTAGCCTCATCATACCGGCCCATCTTCTCAAGCGCAATCCCTTTCAAACACATAGAAAATCCGAAGTAATAGACGATGCTGCGTTTTAACCCGAAGTCGCTCTCCTTCTGCCCGTCGGTGCTCTCCCGCTGATTTATGCTGTAGAAGTGATTAATCTCGCTGTATAGTTTATCGGCGATTTGGAGGATACCGTCCCAGTTTTCAAGGGTAAATGACGCCTTAAGCATCTGAACCAGTGAATCAGCATTGATCCCGTTAAGATCCAACTCCAAAATGATCCATCCTTCCGTCAAAAGTGACAAGCTGTTTCCGTAATATTCAACATTAAACAAATTATGGGTTTGTTTATAAGATCATTGTTTCTTATTTCTCAATTGGAAGTATATGAACTATGTCACAAATTGTGGGAAGTTGATGTTAGGAATTAAAGATTGTAAAAGAGAGGCAGTCAGACAATTTTCAAATCGAGAATAGAACTTTCTTCTTGTTCACTTACTCCAGCAAGGGAGCGGAAGAAGTATCAGAACTTGCTTCTCGCTTAAGCAAATCGTACAATTATTTGAATATTAGATTTATGGATATGTGAGATAACAAAAGTTGAGTATGGTAGATTAGGAGATGAGATTAATGAAAGTAGGAGTCGTATCTGATACACATATGTCAAGAATGGCTAAGTCTCTGCCAAAGGCGCTGATTGCAGAGTTTCAAAATGTGGATTTAATCCTACATTTGGGTGATTGGGTGAGTATGGGTATCTATGATTTACTGACGAAATTAGCACCGGTAGAGGGTATTGCCGGAAATAATGATGGCGATGAGATCATTGAACGTTTCGGAGAACGCAAGATTATTACTCTTGAGGGAATCCGAATCGGAATGGTTCATGGACATACGCCGCATTCTCGCAAAGGAACGGATGGAAATGCCCTGCTTGCTTTTGCGAATGATGAGGTGGATTGTATTCTCTTTGGTCATTCACATCAGCCCTTGCTAAGAGAGGAGAATGGTATCCTGCTATTTAATCCAGGTTCTCCTACAGATAAGCGGCGTGAGAAATTGTATTCTTTCGGAATTTTAGATATCGAAGCGGGTAAAGTTAGTGCCCGGCATGTGTTCTACGATTCAAAGGAATAAGGCTCAATTGTCCAAATCATTCGGCGTTCTCTCCATGGTGAACGGCTCGGTAACCATTTACAATGAGGTTAAAACGGGCGAAGCCGGAAAGTGAGCGCTGAGGATGAATAACTATCGTATAGAACGAGTGGTTCTGGATGATTTAGAACGGCTCATCCCATTATTTGATGAGTATCGAGTATTTTATGGAGCAGCCTCAGATCGGGAAGGTGCACGCGCCTTCTTAGCTGACAGGCTAAAGCTGAATGAATCTGTGATCCTTATGGTGGTTGAGGGGGAAGGCGATGAGAAACGCGCGCGGGGCTTCACACAGCTCTATCCTTCTTTTTCATCGGTTACGATGGAGCGCCTCTGGATACTGAATGATTTGTTTGTTACTGAGGGACTGCGAGGGCATGGCCTAGGTTCCAAACTGCTGGACAGTGCTAGAGACCATGCCCTCTCTACGAATACGAAGGGCTTGTCCTTGACAACGATGACAGTGAATGTGGGTGCGCAGCGGTTGTATGAAGCGCATGGATACCTTCGAGATGATGAATTTTATACCTATAACCTTTTTTTCTGAAGATAGCTAGAGAGAAAGATGAGTAAGGGGCGTTAAAGTGGAAACAAGTCATAAGTTGGCAATCTTTTTTGATCTCGATGATACGTTATATGATCATCTGGTTCCTTTTAAAGAAGCAGTGCGTGAAGTACTCCGCCCAGATGAGAATTGTCTGGACTTTGCGGAATTATTTTATAAAGTGAGACATCATAGCGATGTATTATGGCCGATGTATTTGCGCGGTGAGATTCCGCTTGAAGAGACAAGAGTGCGGCGGTTGGAGCTTGCTTTTGCAGAGTATGGGTTACAGATTGATCGTGACCAAGCCTCGGCGGTACAAGCGGCATATATTGGACGACAATACACTATTCAAATGATTGATGGCGTGCGTGAGCACCTTGAACGGTTCATTGCGGACGGGCATAAGGTAGGCATTATTACGAATGGACCGAAGGATCATCAGATGAATAAGATTGTGGGATTAGGGTTAGATCAGATTATTCCCGAGGATATGATCTTTATCTCTGATGCTGTAGGTCTTGCTAAACCAGATCCGGAAATATTCGTACATGTAAACCAAAAGACAGGCACTTTGGCGGAGAACTCGCTTTATATAGGGGATACTTGGGCTAATGATGTAGTTGGAGCGCTTGCGGCTGGATGGAAGGTTTGTTGGTACAATCCGAGAGGCAGACAACCGGCTACGGATCATAAACCTAGTTATATTTTTACTAACTATAAGGAATTTGGCGAGCTTCCTCTTGTGTAAGAGGAGTTACAAAACATAAGCCATGCGAGAGAAATTGGCGCATGGCTTTCATTATTTTATGTATTAATAATTTTGAGAACTAATTTCTTGGTAGTTGGATGCCTTGCCAGCTGTGTACATCGCATTGACCCTGTTCATTATTACCCACAGCAACCACCGTACCGTCCGTTTTGAGTCCGATGGTATGAGTGCAACCCGCCGCAACCGCCACAATATCGCACCAGTCACTTATATTGCATTCGCCGTGTTTATTCCAGCCTACAGCAACTACAGTACCGTCTGATTTAAGGCCAACGGTATGATGGCTACCTGCTGATATAGCCACAATACCGTGCCAGCCGCTTATATTGCATTGGTCTTCATGATTTCGACCGACAGCAAGCACCGTGCCGTCGGATTTAAGCCCGACAGTATGTAGGTAACCTGCCGCTGCAGCCACTATGCCGTGCCAGTCACTTACATTGCGTTGGCCATACCGATTATTACCCACAGCTGTTACTGTGCCGTCGGATTTAAGCCCGACGGTATGCCAGTCTCCCGCCGCTACTGCCACCACATCACGCCAGTCACTTACATTGCATTGGCCTTCATTATTTCGACCCACAGCAACTACTGTGCCATCCGATTTAAGTCCGACGGTTCGACGCCAACCCGCTGCAACTGCCACCACATCACGCCAGTCGCTTACATCGCATTGATCATACTTATTCCAACCTACAGCCGTTACCGTGCCGTCCGATTTAAGCCCGATGGTATGAGCATTACCCGTATGAGCATTACCCGCCGCAACCGCCATAATATCGCGCCAGCCGCTTACATCACATTGGCCATATTTATTATCACCCACAGCCGTCACAGTACCGTCTGATTTAAGCAGGGCGGTATGACGATAGCCAGCCGCTATGGAAGGTAGGGGTCTCACAAGGTTCATGAATTTCGCTCCTTTGTTGATGTAGATGTTTCCGAGGTTTAACTGTATTAAACCATAGTTCTTTCTTGTTCGTATATTAAACTGAGAGAGAGGCGTCCTTCTCGCTGCTCCAAGTCAGATCTATAAAAAAAGCTTGCTCCCTAGAAAGCCGGCTTCGGCTCTATGGGGCAAGCTTTTTTCATTTAGTCTGCGAAGCTGTACGTTGGATCCGTCAGATTCATTCTTTCTTTAATACCTGCGGTGGCATAGATTTTGTTGTCGTCGGTAATAAAGAAAGCTTCCACATCTTCAGGTAAAGATTCAAGATATTTCATACCCTCTTCAATTCCCATCAAGAATACCCCCGTTGATAAGGCATCTGCGTCTGTTGCATTCGGGCTCATAATGGTAAGGCTTTTGAGACCGTTCTGAGAAGGATATCCTGTACGTGGATCAAGGATATGATGGTAACGAACATTGTCCTGCATAAAATACCGTTCGTAAACACCAGAAGCATCGATGACCTCATCTGAGATTTTAATAGTTCCTAGCTGTGTGCCGCGGCTTTGATCCGGATCCTGCAATCCGATATTCCATTCCGTTCCGTTTGGCTTCTTACCGAGTGCAATAATACTGCTGCCTCCGAGGTTAATCATAGCGCTATTCAGACCTTGCTCTTTCAAATAATCAGCGATACGGTCAGCAGCATAACCTTTACCAATGCCGCCCAGATCTAGCACCATATTTTCCTTCAACAGCTTTACAGTTTTTGCAGCTTCATCAATTTCAACGTCCTTGTAATTGGTTAGGCTCTTCGCTTTATCAATTTCCGCTTGGGGAGGTACCTTATCTCCACCACTACCGATATTCCAAAGATCGATTAACGGACCGATTGTAGGATCAAATAGCCCGTCCATTTCCTTTGCGTATTGTATGGATTGTTTAATTACATCCAGGGTCTCGTCAGAAACAACAACCGCTTCTTTTCCTGCTGCCTGATTGATTGCGTAAGTCTCTCCACCTTCTTTGGTGCGGCTAAGCTCCATATCCATTCGCTCCAGCATCTGCTGGATATCATCCATATTTTTTTGTTCTACTGTAGCACCGAACACTTTGATATTCACAACAGTGTCATAAATATAAAAAGTTTGTGAGAGAGACTTTTCCTCTCCTTTTCCGGATGTTGTTGCGCTACCCGTAGTTCCCGCTGTTTTATCGTCTTTATCCTTAGTAATTAGCCAAGCACCGACAGCTATGACGACGATGACAATTACAACGAGGATCAGCGTCGTTTTTTTGTTCTTGAACATATTCCACCATCCATAAAGTTAGTTTCTAAACCACATCATTACTTATAATACCCTAGATATCAGCTTGATGGAAATTAATTTCATGACAGATTAAGGGATAAATCGGTCACCATAGCAAAAAAAGCCCCGTATCCTGATTCGGAGCAACGCAGAAGATTTAGAATAAAACGATGCTAATTAATCAAGCATATATTCACTGTATTTATTCTTACGAGGATTTAATACGAAGAGGATGCCCTTGGCATATCCGCTGACGGCTTTGAAATTCCGCTTTAAGGTTGCTTTAGCCGTCAGACATGATAGTGTCCAGATCAAGGCAGCATAATTCATAAACGGAGCTTTACGCAAGTTGAGCAGATAGTAGTGGTTGATGGCGGTAGCTTGTGCTACAATACCCGCCTTATCGCGAGAGCCTGGCGACTCATGATGGATGATTTTCATGGCGGGGTTAATCACAAGCTTGCCATAGCGGCTGGCCAAATGAGACAAATAAATATCTTCAGCTATGGAATAGCTTGTCATCCATGGATAGGGTTTAATATCAAAAAGTGCCGAGCGCTTGAAGGACATATTGCAGCCGTGAAAAAAATCCGTTTCAAATACATGCTTCTTCTCTCCCCAAAGGAATTGCGAGCCTGCAAACATACTTGCCGACAATCTGCCCGGTGATCCGGACATTTGCCCGGTTAGCATACCGAAGAGCTTACTTAGCTTGCTACTATGTATGCCTTTGGCTACACCACCGACACCAACAATGGAATCATCGGCTGCATAAGTATCTAACAGTCGTCGAATATATAAGGGGTCATCTAATTCTGCATCGTCATCTAAGTGGAGTACAATTTCTGCATGAATAAGTCCTAGCGCTTCGTAACGGGAAAGCCAGAGGCCAGGCTTAGTTTTACGATGATAATGCAGTTCAGCCTGCGGTAATTCAGTTAGTATTTCACGATAACAGGCTAATCTGTCCTCAGGGATCTCACCGTCGTCCACAATCCATAGCTCGATGGAGATATCCTCAAGATTTGTCTGCTTGCCAATGGACTCTATACACACCGTAAGATCATTAATTCGGTTACGGGTAGGAATCACTATAGATAGATCATACATATCTTAAATCCCCCTTCAGGACTTCTTTCGTCCGCTACTCTGAATGCAGTCTTCCGGCGAAATGGTTACTTTCATTCTATCGGTCCTGAAGAAGAGCGTATATACCACTTTTGTATACTTTTAGTTGGGGTTCAGGTCTAATAAGAGTTCTTTAATAAAAGTTAAGTTTGTATTTTTCGGTTTTTAACTATATAATAGTAAGTGAAAAATATTTAGTTATCAATCTAATTAAGCCGTTACAAATGAACAATAATATTAGGAGGTTTTTTCATGAGAATAGATATTTGGTCCGATTATGCGTGTCCATTTTGTTATATTGGTAAAAGACGTTTGGAGAATGCGCTGAGTCAATTTCCGAACCGTGATCAAGTAGAGGTGGTATTCCGTAGCTTTCAACTAGATCCACACGCAGAGGTGAGTACAGAAAAGAATATTCATGAGCTGTTGGCTACCAAATACGGAATGTCTATCGAAAAAGCAAAAGCAATGAATGCTCAGTTAGCTGAGCAAGCGCAAGATGTGGGATTGGAATTCAATTTTGATACAGTGAAGCATACGAATACTTTCGATAGTCATCGTCTGAGTCACTTTGCAAGCTCAAAAGGAAAAGGTGCAGAAATGTCCGAACGTCTGCTACGGGCCTACTTTACGGATTCATTAAATCTTGGTGATCGCAGTGTACTTGCTACACTTGCTGCCGAGGTAGGGCTGGATCAGGCAGAAGTAACGGCAATGCTGGAGACAGATGCTTACACAGCTGAAGTGAACGGCGATATCGAAGAAGGAAGCCGTCTGAATATTACGGGTGTACCATTCTTCGTGTTCAACAATAAATATGCGTTATCTGGTGCACAGCCAGGGCCTGTGTTTACAGAGGTGTTGGATACCGTGTGGGCGGAGGAGCAAGCAGGACCAACGCTGCAGGTGGTTGGCAATGGAAAATCTGAAGTATCCACGGATGATGGCTGCGCTGACGGATCTTGCAATATATAAAGTTTGTATAGTGTAGAGAAGAAGAGATGGAGAAGTTTCCATTTCTTCTTTTTTTAATTCCGAAACTCTGCTCTTGTTAATTCATAATCAATAGAAGATTGCCATTCTCCAAGTTGATTTCTCCACGAATTCAAATGAAGGGCAACTTTACGAAAGCCAATGTTCTCATATACATGCTGAGCTCTTGAATTCTTGGCGTTGGTATCGAGAACGATTGTGCGATATCCCATATCTTCAAATAAAAAGTTAATCAACATGGTTAAAAATACAGTTCCAAAGCCTTTATCCTGTTCGTTAGAATCACAGATTTTGATGCCAATTTCTGCAGTGCCGTCGGCAATGGTTCTATAGTTCATTTCTCCTGATGGGACACCTTCGATGTCCAGTATCAAGCGACGATTAAGTTCGGTGTCGGTCAAAAGCTTCTCCAATATATCCTGCTCTGTGCAGCCGATGCCATTTGGAAAACCGGCATGTGCCATAATCTTTCCATCGTTCCACCAACTGCATAACCGGGGGACATCATTTGCTGTTGCATTACGAATGACTAAATTTCCATTTTCGATGTACATATTCTCTCATCCATTCTATTGAAATTCATGTTGAGCTTAACATACACACGATTTCGCCTGGAATGGAGAGTTCTTATTAAATCATGTTTTACACACTACAAAGACAAGCGCCCCTGAATCTATCCAGAAGCGCTTGTTTCTTTATGATGTGTTTATCTAAAAGAAGTGATAAAGCTTGTGAACAAGGTGCGGACATCGTACTGATGTTGATTGATAGGCTCGATAGGCCGGTTAATGCCGAGCAATGTGTATACTGCAGTTCTTGCTGCTCGGATAGAGTATTCTTCCGTGAATACAACATCATCTGGAATTTCGCAATATTGGCCAACGAAGGCAAGGTTAGTGGAGCCTTCAGGCACTACTTTAGGTCGGTCGCTATTTAATCTAGGCATGAATTGTGAAGTGATATAAGGCATCATACATGGAATACAATTAGCAGTTGCCATGATCTCGTCCTTATGTTCTTCGAAATGAAGATGACCGATTAATTCTTCCATAATTTCTTCACCGGTACATTCGCTCATTTTCTTCTTCACGAAGTCTCCTACGTTGTCAGGGTACAAACCGTAACCCCAGAATACTTTTACGTGCTCTGGTTGATTGCGGAAATGCGGTTGGAAAGCTAAGACAACGGACATTAACCAGCTCGAATCTTTAAAGGTAACCAATGCGCCAGTACCTGCACGATTACGAGTGAATTTCTCCATAAGATCGAAGAATTTGGAATCTTGGAAGGTCACGGTAAAGGACTCCCATTTCGAACCATCGATATGATCATCGAAGGATGATGGATTGCCGAGACCTGGTTTTTTGGCAGCGATGTTCTCCCATAACTTCCATGAGCTACCCTTTCCATTGAGACGTGGGGCAGAGGTCATGGATCCAAGGCTTGATCCTTCAGTCATGGAGCCGTTCGTGACGATTACGATATCGTCTTCGCTTATGTTAATAACGTCTGGGACACCTTGGCGCAGGACGTTCATTTGGGTTACGGTAATGCCATCTCCATCTTTGAACTGCAGGTCAGTTACTGTACATTTCAGTGTAAAGTCAACGGCGAAGCCTTCGAGATATTTGTGCATAGGTAAGATGATAGAATCGTACTGGTTATATGGAGTGCGGGTTACCCCTTCCAGGGTTTGAATTCTTGGGAACTCATGAACGAAGCGAATCATATATCGTTTAAGCTCTACAGCGCTATGCCAAGGCTGGAATGCGAAAGTAGTAGCCCACATATACCAGAAGTTCGTGGTGAAAAAGTGTGGACCAAACCAGTCGTTAATCCGAGCTTTTCCCATTTTTTCTTCCGGTGTAATAATCAATTTACCCATCGCAAGCCGGTCAGCCATATCGAAGCCCATGGACAATACATCTTCCACCTCACCGTTGCGGTTAACGAGTCTAGCGTTAGCATGTGTTGGATTGGCGGTATCGAATTCTATAATCTCTTCTCTAACGGATTTCTCAGGATGGTCGAGGGAGGGAATCGACATGAGTAAATCCCATGTATTCTCATAGGTCTCATCGTTAAGCATCCGGCCACCGCGAATGACATAACCGTGCTCAGCGTCACCTGCGCCGTCGTTACTGCCACCGAGAATCTTCATCTCTTCAATAATGTGAATGTTCTGTCCCGGAAAGTCACAGTCTCTGACCAGGTAAGCCGCGCCCGCTAAGGATGCAATTCCGCCACCGACAAAATAAACCTGTTTATTACCGTACTCTTTTTTCACAATGGTCGCCTCCAAGTTGTTGTTGAAATAATCACACTCTTAATGTAAACCAACTCCAATTTCGAAGGTATAATCAATCCTTTTAGAGTGTATGGATTTTAGTCATTACGGTCCATGTGTCTAGTTTTTAGACAAAAAAACCGCTGAACCCAAAGGTTACAACGGTTTGTTCTCATATTTGTGCAAAGCTTTTAGAAAATTCCCCTCAATGAGTACACTTAGCTTCTCGATAATGTGATCCGGATGCTCCTTCATCCCGTCTCTCATCCACTGAATGACAAGGCCTGTGAAGGCCAGTGTATAGAAGTTAGCAATGAAATGTTTATCTTCGTGGCTAACCTCCATCCCGGCGGACAGTTCGTTTATGACACCCATAATGAGATCATTCGTCACTTCGTATAGATACGCATCCAGATGATTTCTGCCCAGTGAGTTCAAGGTGTTGCAGCAAAAGGTTTTATTTCGTTCGATATAGCAGAAGATTTTATAAAAACCGTCCGTCCACGTACTGTAGCTACGATACTGGGCGATGCTCTCTACAGCCTCAGTCTTATAGATCCAACCGAGTAAATCAAATATATCTTGAAAATGATAATAGAAGGTTTGTCGATTTAGTCCGCAATGGTCCACGAGCTGTTTGACTGTAATTTTATTGAGCGACGTATGTTCCATTAGTTCTTTTAAGGAATGGGACAATGCATTTTTGGTTAGAAAAGAATTGGACAACGATCGATCATCTCCTCCGTTCAAGCTTTCGGCCACTGCTTAACCAGCAGACGAATTGCTTCCGCCAATAAACCGAGTGCAAATCCTCCACATGTAAAAAAGAAAAAAGCAAGGAGTCCCGCGAGATCCTCCCAACCGGACATCTCTCTATAGGTGTAGCTTAGCATAATTACTGAACCGATGATTATTCCTGTTGTAGTGATTAACCAGAGTAGACGAGCTCCGAACCATGCTAAGACGTTAACGATACCAGATACGACAATGGAAAAGAGTGCGAAGCGCAGCAAGAGTGTGACATCCAATGTATGAGCCATCATAACGAATCTGTGCAGAATAAAAAGCAGCCACAGAAAAACACCATAAACAGCCATCCAGATAAACCAACGGTTACTTTTAGTTGCAGGCAGGAATTTCATTTCTGGCTCACCTCTTTTTCCAAAGTACGAACGGTGTACAGTAGAGATTATACGGAGAAAGATTCCAGTTCTTCTACACTTTGCAGCAGATGATTCAGCAGGTTCGGAATGTCCTCCATCTGCTCCTCTGTGATTTGCCTTTTGAATCGCAGCTCGATGCAGTTGTTGTAGGTTTCACCTTCTTGACCATAAATGAAGCTTAAAGATTGCACAGGCTGGAATTCAGGCCCCCAGATCGCTTTGAGAATACTCTCGATCGCCTGACATTCAGCAGGGATATCTTCGATCTCCATATAAAAACGTAACGAAAGATTGCAACCGGGATCCGTGTTAGGCACTTCCAATATTTCATCGCTAAGATCTTTCACAGATGAAGTAAGAAAGACTTCGGCGGTTACGCTCCTGCCGGCCGTCAATTGGAAGGAAAGGCTAAATTCTCTGGACATCAATGCCATATTCAGAAGGTCGGAACGATCCGTAACTACTAGAATTCCGTCCAAATTATCGTAATCGTAGATTTGGTTCTCAAAAGCAATTTTAATATTATCGAAGACAGTAGGATGGAACAATAATGGCACCTTCTTTTGTTTATTAGTATTGTAACATGATCTAAATAGAAGTGAAAAAGATGCCCAGGGACCATATGGACCGGGCATCTTTCGCTTGTTACTCCATGACCTTGAACATGCCCGTCATACCGGGGGCGTGATTCTGAAAGCCGTATCGTTCGTAAAAGGTATCATTCCCATGTGATGCGAAAAGTCCGACGAACGCGCCAGAAAAACAATGAGATCGAATATAGTGTAGTAGCTGCTCAATAATGACATTACCAATGCCTTGGCCCTGAAATTCGGGAAGCACGGCTACGTCCTGTATATAGAAATACATGTGCCCATCGCCGACGATCCGCCCCATACCGATAACCTTGTCTTCCTGTACAACGACCATACCATACACCGAATGAGCCAGAGAGGCTGCGGTCATTTCCGTATTCACGTTCCCCCAACCGACAGCTTCCCATAAGGAGGCATGCTCCTCAGTCGTGGGTAAACGTTCAATACATTCATAATGATGTGCTGTTGTCATAGCTAATCACCCATTCTTTGTTAAGTTATTGTAGCGATTGTAGTGTAGTAAGCTCCACTGTAATCAGCCCCCTTAGGATGAATGGGTATTCACTGTGATCTTGTTAGTTCGTAGGTGCAGGTGCGGTATATTTCAGGAATGTCTTCGGAATTGGACTTTCGAAGGTCATTAACTCTCCTGTAGTAGGATGAATAAAAGAAAGTACACGAGCATGCAGACCGAGACGGCCTACCGTTTTGGTCTCTGCACCATACTTCTTGTCTCCTGCGATCGGATGGCCGATATCTGCCATATGAACACGAATCTGATTTTTGCGTCCAGTTTCAAGCTTTACCTCAAGCAACGAGAAGTGGCGGTTCGCCTGAATGAGCTTATAATGTGTGATCGCATGTAGACCATCGCCTTCATGAGGACTGGAGTACATTTTCAGGGTAGAGGTTTCTTTTAGCCAAGAGCTCACTGTACCTTCAGGTCTTTTAACGGCGCCTTCGACTAGAGCTACGTAAGAACGTTCTTTCACGGTATCCTTCCACGTAGTTTGCAGTGCTTGCTGGATCCGTTCGCTTTTGGCAAACATCATTACCCCAGATGTATCGCGGTCCAAGCGGTGCACGACAAAAATTCGATTCTTAGGATTGCTGATGCGGACATGCTCCATAAGCTGGCGGTAAGCTGTTAATTCATTTTCTTCCGCAGTGGCAATCGACAGCAGTCCAGCATCCTTCTGAATAATGATTAGATCATCATCTTCATGGACGATGGTGAGTCCGATCATTTCCGCTACTTGTACAGGCTTCTCATGATCAATCGTCACAGTTTGACCCGGATGTAATTGAAAATTATGCTGTGTGACTACTTTACCATTCACTGCTACTTGTCCACGCGAGAGGATAGATTTAATAGCATTTCGTCCACGGCCTGTGATATGGATGAGTAAGAAGGGTAACAGCTCAGAAGGTTCATTTACTGTAAATGACTTGGGCGCTGCGGGTGCTTTAGCTTTATGATTAAGCTTGCCATTTGGCTTGCTGTGGGAATTGTTGTGGGAACGAGTACCTCTTTTGGCTGTTTCTTTAGGATTTCTTCTTGTGTTCATGACTGCATTCTCCGTCCTTTAATATTGTACTCCTCAATATACCATGGGCGGTTAAGAAATACTATGTGAAGGGCAGCAAGAAACGAATTCGATTTATAGGTAGAATAGCTGAGCTAGTCCTATCAGCAGGAATAAGCTGAAATATATCCAACCGATCACATTAGCGCATTTCTTTTCCCGGTGCATAGCATTGACTGCATATATTTTAGTATCCACAGTAAGCAACAGAACACTGGAGATCAGCAGCGCAACAATTACGTAGGTTAGCTGGTGATAGAGCATAGTAGAGCCTCCTATAAAGGTCATTTAATTTTGTTTAAGACCTACTCTGTCGATGTGAGTTTTCAACTTAACTTCAATACTGAGATTGGAATACTGCTGCTCCCAGTCATGTTTGTCACGAACATGGGCTTTCCAGTAGGAGGGAGCATATGCACGAATATATTCACCCATGCCAAAGACATCGGAATGCGCTTGTTGAGTTTCTTCGATAAGGTGGTTGAAAATACCGATCACTTTCTTTTGAAAGATATCCTCAATCTTTTCTAAAGAACGGCTGGAATCGATAGGGATATTACTACGTAAATGCTCATCTAGAGCCGCCTCTAAAGAGAGGTTATAGGTGATGAGAGGTTTGCCCTCTTTGAATTGAACTTTCACCCTCGTGAACCGGTCGTTGACCTTGAGCATCACCGGACCGAATTCATCAGCATAAAAAAGATCGGAGTATCCCCCGGGATTAATGCCCTTCATGGACATATATGCGCCAATCTCAATCGGAATCGTCGAACCGACCATCACTCCACCACTAAAGTAAGCTAGGCCTTTAATCATGATATTGTCTTCCTGATGTAATGAGACGTAAGGCAGATAACCACTTTCGCCCCATTTGGAATCTGCTGACCAGAATACACCTATATAATCAGCGGGAAATTTCCCCGATGTCACTGCTTTTTCCATGGTAGAGAGGATGTAAAGGGTCGGCACTCGCTGCAGTGGAGGATTAATATTCATGAATTTGGCAGCTTCCCCTTCGGACACTAGCAGCCAGGTCCGGCGACGAACTTCTGGATTTCGCCGCAAATAATCATTTAAGTCATCCATGCTTTTTCTTGCTATGTCCTCACTAATAATAATCACTCGTAAATGAATTAGATAACGTGGATCAGAAATTTGCTGCTGCAAATTGTTCATGGCGTCATCTAATGTGTACCCGTATACTTCTACGACCCAAACTGGATTTTGATTTCCGCCTCCGCCTTCACCCCCACTGCCTGGTCCCAGTGGAACTCTTCCCGGAACCGCAATTTGGGCAGTTACTCGAATTTGGGGTAGGTTAATATTTGCGCTTTTAAGATGAGTGGTTTGGTCATCATTTGTTTTGCTGTCTGGAGGGACGGAATCAATGGATAACCCTAGCACCAATGCACGATCTTCAATTTCGAGCTGGTCCCAGCAACCTGCGAGCAATCCAGACAAGAGTGAGAGGATAAATATAAGAACTACACGCTTGTAAATTTTTTTATTCATGAGTAATGGCTCCTTTATTTCGGATTAAAGAGACTAACCATAATAAAAGAGGATAGAAGGTCAAAAAAATCAAACCGATTATTGCTGTAATGCTAGCAAATGAATAGACCTGAAATATATTTCTCGGCAAAAGTGAAAAAGTGAAGATAAGTGGAAGTAAGAAACTGGATATTAGGCGGTGATCCTTGTGCCGCAGCACTTGTTGCAGAGAGTATGCGGCTAAGTAGTAGTTCGTAAAGATGGTAGTGAATATAGAAATCACCCAAATTATTATAAAAAGAGCATCAAACCGTTCTAATAGTCCTGCGCCGATGGATATGGAGCGAGCTGCTTCTAGGGTTGGATAGGACAGTAATTTGGTTTCCTGAGCTCCAAACATGCCTAGAGTGACCCAAACGATCATTACATAAATGAATCCAATGATACAAAGCGCAACAGTACCTGCTTTAAGGATCTGTTGAGGTTTTTTCATTAGAGGAACCAGCAGGATGATGACAAATGTGCCTTGATAAAGGCCAGCGGACGTAATCGTTCCTTTGAAAAAGCTTGAAAAGGTGGTGTAATTTCCGGTGAGGGGTAGCAAGTTCAGAACATCAACATTTCTCATAGCTACCAATATAATTGCGATAACGGATAATAGAATAAAGGGTAAATAAAAAACATGTACATAAGTGAATTTTACAATATTTCTACGGATTGATAAGGCAACCAGTAGGAGCATTAAGAGAATTACTGCTTCGATTGGTGTCTTTTTAAAGACAACCGCAACACATACTTCTCCGAATTGGCGCATGGTGATCCCGGCAGAGAAAGCAAAAAACAAAGTAATAAGCATGGAGAAAATATCTGCGAGCCAAGTTCCGAGAAGGCGGCGGCTGAATACGAACAACGTTTCGTTAGGGAATTTTCGGCAGACAACCGCTGTAAACCAGCAACCCAAAAAAGCAACAGGTACGCCAGAAGCAGTTACGAGCGGTGCACCACTGTCTCCGGCTTCAGCCATATAACGAGGAATACTTAAGATTCCTATTCCTATAATCGTACTGATGATTACAGCCATGACTTGGATCGTTGTTATGGGGCGGTTACTATTCATCAGCTTCACTTTTCTCCTTAAAAATCAGATCGGTATGCATTTTGGGGATATCCTTCGCAAGAAGGTCAGGATCAGGTGTATTGAGAAAGCTTGGGCGACTTCGCATCCACCATAAAGGTACCCGAACGATACTATCCTTGAGGTCTTTCCAAATCGTAGGCACAAAGGGTGTCATGTAGGGAACGCCAAAGGATTCCAGGAATAATAAGTGGTTAACAATAACAATAGTGCCAAGCATTACTCCGTACAGGCCAAAGCAGCCTGCCAATATGATCAATGGAAATCTAAGCATTCTTGAAGAGATAGCAGCATTGTAAGCGGGTGTGGCAAAAGACCCTATAGTCGTTATAGCAACAACAACTACGGTAGTGGGACTCGCCAGACCTGCTGCTACGGCTGCCTGACCAATGACAAGCACACCTACAATAGAAAGAGCCCCGCCAATCATTTGCGGTAGGCGAATGGTTGCTTCGCGCAGCACCTCCATGAAGACTTCCATAATCAGAACTTCCAATACGGCTGGAAAGGGTACGCCAGCTCTTGCACCAGTTATTGCTACGGCGAACTCTGTCGGCAATAGCTCAGGATTGAAAGAGATAATGGATACATATAAGGCTGGGAAGAAAAGGGAAAATAATAATGCGATCAGGCGGATCATTCTTAGGAGGCTTCCTACAACAAAACGTTCTGTATAGTCATCCATCGTCTGAAAGAACTGATTGAAAAGCGCCGGGACGATGAGGCAGAATGGTGAGCCATCTACAAGGATGATGACTCGTCCTTCTAATAAAGAGGCTATAGATTTATCCGGACGTTCGGTTGGCTGAACCTGTGGAAACGGGGAAAGGGGATGATCTTCTATGAATTGCTCGATATACCCCGCATCAAGGATGCCGTCTACATTTATTGCTGATAATCGCTTCATCACCTTTTGAACTAGCCCTGGATCGGCTATTCCTTCGATATAACAAACAGATACTTTTGAGCGCGTCCGTACGCCAAGAGGGGCAGTTACTACACGAAAATCCGGTGTTTGCAGTCGATAGCGAAGCAAAGAGATATTGGATTCTAAATTCTCTATAAACCCATCACGCGAACCGCGTATGACTTGTTCAGTTTGAGGTTGCTCAATGCTACGATGCTCAATTTTACGCAGATTGAAATACAGGGCCTGATCCATCCCATCTATGAGTAGGACTACATTTCCTTCCAACAAAATGGAGGCTAGAGTATTTAGGTCCTTAGTTCGGTTCCCTTGTGTTACTTGTACCGTCATACTCCAGATGTAATCAGCTAGATCTTTTAAATCTTCTGGAATTTCTGAGGGGTCGGAGGAAACATTCATTAATGGCTTTAAAACATAGTTCTGAATCTGATTCTGGTCCACTACAGAAGAAAAAAAGATAATAGCCGCATCATATCTACCGTACACTTTAAAGTTACGGACAATAAGGTCGCTGTCTTCTCCAAAGACTTGTCGAATGAAGCTTATATTGCTTTTTAGGCTGGAATCCAGTGGTTTTAGCGGACGATTCTCCTGGGCAGAGGACTCTTTGCGTGCAGGCTTTTGTTTAAAAGAGGTATATTTTTGTTTCCAATTTTGCACGGTCGCTCCACCTTTCTATGAAATCACTCATCTTAAAGCTTGGCTTAAAAGAAGACCTTTTATGTAAATATTTCAAAAGAAGAACTAGGTGACGATAGTTCAGGAGTGTTGCTCAATACACCATTGACCGCTAAACTAAAGATAGAAACGCTTAAGGGGTTATGAGAGATATGAAGATGCAAGCACCTACTATTGAACAGGCGCAGGCTGAACTGCAGAAATATTACGGTTATCCAGATTTTCGGGATGGTCAGAAGAAGATTGTTCAGAACTTGCTGGAAGGTCGCGACACGCTGGGAATTCTTCCTACTGGAGGCGGGAAGTCGATCTGCTATCAGGTTCCTGCATTGCTGCTGCCCGGACTGACATTGGTGATATCGCCATTGATCTCGCTGATGAAAGATCAGGTGGATGCATTGACCACGGCAGGTATTCCGGCAGCCTTTATTAATAGCACGTTAAGCGGAAAAGAAGTGAATGAGCGGATTCGTGCTGCCCGTCGCGGCGATTTGAAGCTGCTTTATGTCGCGCCCGAAAGGTTAGAGCTGGACTGGTTCCGACTGGAGATGGCTGAGCTGGCGATTTCCTGTGTGGCTGTAGATGAGGCACACTGTGTATCACAGTGGGGACATGATTTCCGCACAAGTTATTTGTCGGTATCGCCTTTTGTGGACGAGTTGCCAGAACGACCTATCTTGGCTGCATTTACAGCGACGGCGACGCCAGAGGTTATGGAGGACATGGTTCGGCTGCTTCGTCTGCGCGAGCCAGGTATTTTCATGACTGGACTCGGAAGAGATAATCTAGCCATGTCTGTGCTACGTGGAGAGAATAAGCGGGAATTCGTCATGGACTACACAGCGACGCATTCCCACCAACCGGGCATTGTATATGCGGCTACACGCAAAGAAGTAGATGATCTGTATCAAAGGCTGCAGGCTTCAGGAATAGCAGCAGGCCGCTATCATGCAGGGATGAATGATCAGGAGCGGGCAGATAGTCAGGAAGGCTTCCTATATGATGATATCCGGGTCATGGTGGCCACAAATGCCTTTGGGATGGGGATTGATAAATCCAATGTCCGTTACGTAATTCATTACAATATGCCGAAAAATATGGAAGCTTATGTTCAAGAGGCTGGTCGTGCTGGGCGTGACGGTGAACCTAGTGAGTGTATCCTGCTCTTTAGTGCGCAGGATATTATGACACAAAAGTTCCTAATTGAGCAGAATCCGCAGGATACGGATCGCAAAGCTAACGAGTATCGCAAACTTCAGCAAATGATTGATTATTGCTATACTACCCGTTGTTTGCGGAGTGCTCAGCTGGATTATTTTGGTGAGGCACATGGAGACAAGCCATGCGGGATTTGCAGCTCATGTACAGATGAACGAGAGCTTGTAGATATGACTGTAGATGCACAGAAGATATTCTCTTGCATCCACCGTATGCGAGAGCGTTATGGAGTAGCGTTGGTGGCTTCTGTGCTTAAAGGTTCTCGCAATCAGAAGGTGATGCAGTATGGTTTTGATAAGCTGCCGACCCATGGTGCGATGTCGAGCCGGACGGAGAAGGAGATCTCGGAGAGTGTCAATGTACTTATCTCTGAAGGATATCTGGCATTGTCTGAAGGACAATATCCGGTAGTACGGCTCCAGCCTTTGGCTGCTGAGGTACTGCGAGGACAGCGTGAGGTGATGCAGCGGGTGGCGCGGCCATCACGAGCAGGTGCGGCATCCGGTACGCGAGTTCGTAGTCGCGGACATGATTTGTCACCTTCGGCAGTCAATGAGACTGTCTTTGAGCAGCTGCGTCTGATTCGGCGGGAACTGGCAGGCCGAGAGCATGTGCCATCTTATATTATTTTTAATGATGCAACGCTGCGTGAGATGAGTGTGGTTTGTCCGCAGACCGAAGCGGAAATGCTGAGGGTAAAGGGTGTCGGGGAAGTGAAATACCGGAAGTATGGTAAGGCATTCCTAGAGTTTTTTCAAAATGAAATGTAGAAAAGGTCGTGTAGCATTGAAAATCGTTCTGACCACGCTAAACGCAAAATATATCCATACCTCACTGGCGATCCGTTTGCTTAAAGCTTACAGTGAGCATGAATTTAAAGATATTCATTTGGTGGAGTACACCATTAAAGATCCCGTAATGAATATCGTGTCCGACTTGTTTCAGAAACGGCCAGATGTGATTGGCTTCTCCTGTTATATCTGGAATATCGAAGAGACGCTCAAGCTGATCGGAATTCTTAAGCAAGTGATGCCTGAGGTTACGATTGTTCTGGGAGGGCCGGAAGTCTCTTATGAGCCGCTGCATTGGATGAAGAGAGAAGCTGGCATTGATTTCATCGTCAATGGAGATGGAGAAGAGACGTTCCATCATCTGCTGCAGGAGCTGAGAGACGACCGGAAATTTCATTTTGTGTACGGAGCTGCTTATCGTAAGGGAGAGGAGATCATTGTAAATCCACCTCGTCCCAAAAGCGATCTAAATACGCTGCCTACACCGCATCGTTTTCCAGAGGATATTCCAGATCTGAGCAAACGTATTGTTTATTTTGAGACGAGCCGTGGGTGCCCGTTTAACTGTCAATTTTGTTTATCCAGTATTGAGGTAGGCGTACGTTACTATGATATTGAACGAGTGAAGTCTGATTTACTCTACTTAATAGAAAATGGCGCCAAAATCATTAAATTCTTGGACCGCACCTTCAATATCAACCGCAACTATGCAATGGAAATGTTTCAATTCCTGATCGATAATCATCAAGGCTGTGTGTTCCAGTTTGAAATCACAGCAGATATCATGCGGCCAGAAGTTCTGGATTTCCTGTCGAATAATGCGCCTCCGGGCATCTTTAGATTTGAAATTGGTGTACAGTCTACGAATGATGAGACGAACGAGCTTGTTAAACGCCGCCAGAATTTCAAGAAGCTCTCTCGTACGGTAATGAAGATTAAGGAAAGTCGCAATATCGATCAGCATCTGGATTTAATCGCGGGGCTTCCAATGGAGGATTACACCACCTTCCGCAAAACCTTTAATGATGTATTTGTTATGGAGCCAGAAGAGCTGCAGCTTGGATTCCTCAAAATGCTTCGCGGGACGGGTCTGCGTGCACAGGCGGCAAAATATGAGTATACGTATATGGAACATGCCCCTTACGAAATTCTTAGCAGTCATATGATGACCTTCTCGGATATTATTCGTTTGAAGCGGCTTGAGGATGTGCTGGAGAAATACTGGAACAGCCACCGGATGGACCATACAGCCAAATACTTGATCCGTCACGTGTTTGATTCACCATTTGATTTCTTTCAGGAGTTCGGTGACTACTGGGAGGAGAGAGGCTGGCAAAAGATTGGGCATCAGCTAGAAGATCTCTTTACCCGTTTGCAGTCCTTCTTGATAGATCGTGGGACTCCGTCTATGGATATTATTACTGGGCTAATGAAGCTTGATTATTTCCTAGGACACAAGTATAAGCCTCGCAAAATCTGGTGGGATTTCGTGCTGGATAAGTCGGATTGGTCGAGTTACTTGAGGGATATCGCTGCTAATCCGGGTCAAATCTCTGCCCAATTGGCAGAAGCCGGACTCAGTGAAAGAGAACTGCAAAAGTATACAGTACTTGAAGTGCTGCCCTTCTCGCTAGAAGCGGTGCTGGAATCCATTAGCGGTCTACGGGCAGATGGGGGTTCAGAGGAAGAGGAAGCGGACAATGTTGTCGACGGGGTTGTACCTTCTTCAGAGTCGCTAATACAAGGAGGCACAGAGAGTAGTTTAGAAGAGTCTGTCCAAACCACAAGCTCGGCTGTAGCCGTAGCTGAACCTTCTTCCGTTCGAGAAGGTCGCACGCTCCTGATCGTGATGTACCAGCAGAACGAGAGCCAACGTGCTCAGTACTATACGCTGCCATTGTAATAAGGCGGTTCAGTTTGATGGATAGACCGTTCCTTTGGGGCGGTCTATTTTTGCGTCATTCGCAATCGTCATCTGAGTCCGAAAGCAGTGGGGGAAAGTAAGGTAGTAAGGGGTAAAGTAAGCTGCACACAACCCAAAACGAAAAGCAGCGATCCCCCAATAACGGGAGGACCGCTGCTCTACATAAAATCCACTAGCCTCAAAACTTCGGCTTTTTCTTAACTTGTAGCCGTAACCTCAGAAGGGAGATGCTGGTCTAGCCAGTTAATTACATCAGCTGTAACTTGATCCCGGTTTACCTCATTTAGCATCTCGTGTCTGCCACCTGGATATAGTCGATACTCAACGTCTGCCACTCCTCGTTTCTTATACAACTCAGCTAGACGGGGAATACCTTGGCCGGTCATCCCTACAGGATCTTTATCTCCACCAAATATATAAATGGGCTTGCTTGTACATAATGTGCTAAGTGATTCTTCGGAATGAATCTCCCTTAGGAGGTGGAAGAAGTCACGGAAAAAACGTGTCGTACAAATGGCTCCGCAGAATGGATCGGAAATGTACTTATCAACTTCTGCAGCATCGCTGCTCAGCCAGTCATAAGCTGTTCTTACGGGAGAAAAGGCACGGTTGTAACTGCCGAATACCAAGCTATTCATCAATACACTGCGGTGATGTTCTCCCTTTAGCTTAAGCTGTGCACTAGCCAGAGATTCGCCAAGGCGCAGCATACTGCGGGGACCATTTGTACCGCTTAGGATAAACCCTGTATAGATTTCGTTACCTTCTTCACACATCAGCTTTTGGGCCAGAAAGGAGCCCATGCTATGAGAGAAAAGAAAGATGGGCTTTCCTTCATGTTTGGAGAGTGCTTTGGCGGCTACCTGAAGCAGGTTGCGCCGCATCCAATAGAATCCGTCCTCTCCGACATCGCCGAGGAGATTGACTTGACCAGCGGTTTTACCATGTCCCCGGTGGTCATTTACATATACTGCATAACCTATTCCGGTTAATGCTTCCGCAAACCGAGCGTAACGGACAGCCGTTTCGCACATTCCGTGAGAAATTTGCACGATACCCTTAACTGGAACATCGGATTCAGGTAACCATTCATAGACATGGATATTTACACCTATGGGATCCGTTAGGGTAAAACTGTTTTCCTTCATGGTCCATTCCTCCTAAAGGTTCTCGACTTATGGTAAATAAGAACGAAGCACAGTAGAATGACCTTCGATAGCGTAACGGCCGAGGTTGGAAGGAATCAGATAGCATTCTCCTGCAGCATAAGGCTGAGAGCCGCCATCCCACGTAAGATGTCCACTGCCTTCACAGATCACTAGAATAGTGAAGCTGTCTTCTGTAGTGGTGAGGTCCCATGAACCATTTACGATTCCCTTTTCTACGATAAAATATGGTGAAGCTGCAAGCTGCAACCACTCTCCAGGGACTGCGTTATCTGTCTTCATTGAAGTAGCACCGGCGCCTTCATAGGCTGTCACATTAAGTGAATCTTCAATATGAAGCTCGCGTGGCTTTCCGTCCAGGCCTGGACGGTCATAGTCATAAATGCGGTATGTAGTGTCGGAATTTTGCTGAATCTCTGCTACAACGACACCAGCGCATAGCGCATGAACGGTTCCGGCTGGAATATAGAAGGAGTCTCCTGCGGAGACAGATACTTCTTGAAGGCTATCCATAACGGTTCCTTTCTCCAGTGCTTCGCGCAATGTTTCACGGTCAACACCATCTTTAAGACCATAAATGATCTTGGCACCTGGCTTAGCGTCTAACACGTACCACATCTCTGTTTTGCCCAGTTCACCTTGAGGTAATCCCTCATAATCATCTGTAGGGTGGACTTGAACGGAAAGATTGTCGTTGCAATCCAGCAATTTGATTAGTAGAGGGAATCTACCGCCCGCCTCTGAAATCCCTTTGCTTCCGAACCATTCATGGCCGAACTGCTCACGAATTTGATCCAAGCCTTGGCCGGCTAACGCTCCATTTACTACCGAAGACGTTCCATTCGCGTGATCGGCGATCATCCAGCCTTCACCAATATGTCCCTCAGGCAGATCTAGTCCGAATTTCTCTAGCGCACGGCCTCCCCAGACACGTTCTTTAAACTCCGGTTGAAATTTCAAAGGATATGGTTGTGTCATTATTACATCTTCCTTCCAAATATAAGATGGTTAATTACTTACAGATTAAGAGGGGATTCCTTTTTTCTTCTCGAGCGCAATTACATAAGGTGAATCCTTGCGCTGCAGCTGGCGGTAAACAATGCTCTGCGCTACAAGTGGGGAGATTGCCGTTGCCCATGATTCAACAGCGGCGGCTTCGAGATCTCCACCTGCATGGCCGGGATAAAGAACTGCCGTAATGATTCCCCCTGGACGCAGTAACTGGAGTGAAGCCTCCAAGGCTGCAATAGAGCTGTCAGGCTGAGTAATGATATTCTTGTCGGCATCGCCCGCAGGCAAGTAGCCAAGATTAAACATCACAGCCCCAACGGTGCCATGCCAGATTGCTGGAACGGCTTCGGCCATTTCGGCGTGGCTGCGTTCCAGCAAGGTGACGTCAGCGAGCGAAGGCGCATTCTCCCTTGCAAGCCGCAGGCGATCTTCAGCCAATCTCAATGCTGCAGCTTGGATGTCGAAACCATAGACTTCCCCACGAATTCCGGTTGTTTTGGCCAGAAAAAGCGTATCCGCACCTGTCCCCACAGTAGCATCGATCGCTCGGTCACCTAGGGTCAGTCGCTCAGAGATTAATTTATGGGCAAAGCTTAGAACGGACATAAAGCCCATCAGCTCTTCCTCCAATACTTACCCTGCCAAGTATCGCGGGCAACAAGTTCAGCGTCAATGGCATTTAGCACTTCCCATTTCTTGAGACTCCACATCGGTCCTACTAAGAGATCTCGAGGCGCGTCGCCAGTTAGACGGTGGACAATCATCTCAGGAGGCAGAATTTCGAGTGAATCGGCAATTAGCTTCACATACTCGTCCTGTTCCATGAATCGAAGCAATCCGGCTTCGTATTGCTTCACCATTGGTGTTTTACGCATGAGATGCAGAAGGTGAATCTTAATTCCTTGCACATCCATGCGAGCCACAGCAGATACCGTTTCAAGCATCATTTCATGCGTCTCTTGTGGAAGACCGTGAATGATATGGGTGCAGACACGAATGCCGTGACGCCGCAGCTTCTCAACAGCATCTACATAACACTGGCTATCGTGAGCCCGATTAATTAGCTCAGAAGTAGAGTCGTGTATAGTCTGAAGCCCCATCTCTACCCACAGATACGTGCGTTCGTTTAGCTCCGCTAAATATTCGACAACATCATCTGGCAAACAGTCAGGCCGTGTAGCAATAGATAGTCCTACGACACCTGGCTGCTGCAAAATCACTTCGAAATATTCTCTAAGCTCTTCGACCGGAGCGTACGTATTGGTATAGGCCTGAAAGTATCCGATGTATTTAGCGTTTGGCCATTTTAGATGCTGTTTGTCACGGATATTATTAAATTGGGTGACGAGATCATCTCGGCGACTTCCCGCAAAATCACCAGAACCTCTGGCACTGCAAAAAGTACAACCACCTTTAGCGATGGAGCCATCACGGTTGGGACAGGTAAAGCCTGCATCGAGCATAACTTTGAACACCTTGGTATTCATTTGCTCACGCATTTCATAATTCCAAGTATGGAAACGTTTATCCCCCCACAGGAGCGGAGGAGTAGTGTATTGAAGATTAGACACAAAGAGCTCCTTTCTGAAAATATAATCATGGATAAGAATCCTGATCTTTATATTTTTCTGAGACGGATGGCATCTTTATAAAAGAGAACACACAGCCGTTTCTTTATAATCCAATACATTGTATCAAAAAACAGAGCTCGGCGTAACATTCACTCCCGGGACTGGCATGAAAAATAGGCTGCAAGTAAGGCGCTTTCAACTTGAAAATGCTTACATAGTATGTTATATTCAGAGTGTGAAAAGCTGCTGTGGCATAAAGAATTTCAACCAGGAGTTCATAATTTCGTGTCGTCCGATCCATAATAATAACCGTGAGGTGATAGCAATGAATTCTCAAACGGTATATGCTGAGGGTAAAGATTCGATTGAAGTCCACTTAACGCCAGACGAAGCCCTTGCACTAACAGGCGTGGAATTTAACGGAAACCCTAAGATCAAGACAGATGCACAGCGTAAAATTCGTAGTGCATTCGAAAAAAAGACATTTGCCACAAGCTCAAACACAAAGTAGATCCTAATCTACCGGACAAGAATGAGCCTTAAATCCAAATATACACAACGAAGGAATTCCTCTGGATAGCTCATTTAAGAGCTGAACCAGAGAATTCCTTTTTCTTTTTTACCCCAATCCCTTTACTTTTCGGGACAATTTCGGCACAATATTGCAAGTGACAGTTATCGTATAAGAGATAATCGGAGGAATACCTATGCGTTTACGCGGAAGAAAAGGAATACGTGAAAGTTTGGAAGAACAGACCGATCTAGTCATTCTTGACCCTCGGAGTTATAAAGGTGAGTGGTCCAAGCTGTTCGGAAATGATCATCCGATCCATGTGGAGTTCGGAATGGGCAAGGGACAGTTTATCAGCCAAATGAGCTTCAAATATCCCGATATTAATTTTATCGGCGTTGATATGTATGATGAACTGATCCGTCGTGCTGGAGATAAGGCTAGAGCAGTTTGGGAGCCAGCAGGTCATGAGACGCCACCTAATCTGAAATTGGCGCTTGCCAATATTGATTACGCAGAGGAAGTATTTGCTCCTGGAGAGCTGGAACGAATTTATCTTAACTTCAGTGATCCGTGGCCTAAGAGTAAGCATGCTCGACGTCGTTTGACACATCCGCGTTTTCTTGACAAATATCGCGGCCTGCTAAGCGACCTAGGTGAAATTCATCTGAAAACAGATTCCCGAAGCCTATTTGAATTCTCATTGAATGCATTTGCAGACTTTGGTTTACAGATGAAAAATATTTCTTTGGACCTACATGCAGACGGCATCATAAATGAGGATCATATTATGACGGAATACGAGACGAAATTTGTCGGACGTGGCGTGAATATCCATCGTTGTGAGGCAATTGTAGGCGCAGAAGCACTCAAACAGTATCAGGCTACCCGATTAGATAAATATCGGCTGTAGTTAACAATAAAGCGGCAAGTCTCCAGAGATATGGAGGCTTGCCG
This sequence comes from Paenibacillus sp. RS8, assembly GCF_041956825.1. Lineage (NCBI taxonomy): Bacteria > Bacillati > Bacillota > Bacilli > Caryophanales > Paenibacillaceae > Paenibacillus > Paenibacillus sp. RS8. The sequence continues at coordinate 3,060,437 of NZ_CP168131.1, forward strand.
CTTTATTTGCTATTCTAGTAATTCGATAATGCTTTGAGCGCTTTGTAAGGGGTGGTATCGAGCGATTTCCTCTAGATGGAGCTTCCGCTTATTCTGCACGTCTTCATAGTTGTTTAAGAGGCGTTCCATCCACATTACGACTACGTCTAAAGATTCTATCGGCTCTCCGAAGCCTGATGCAGTAAAATAGCGGCAATTCTCCTCCTCCTGCCCGGGCAGAGGGTGATAGAAAAGCATCGGAATTCCTTTAGCGAGTCCTTCACTGCAGGTCATTCCACCCGGCTTTGTGACTAGCAGATCGGATACCTCCATAAGTTTATCGATCTCACGCGTAAAGCCGATTAGAGAAATATTTGGATGATTATAACGAGGATCTTCTTTCATTTCACGCAGCAGCTTATCGTTATTTCCGAGACAAAAGACAATCTGAATCTTGTCCCGCCAGTCTGCAAGACAGGCATTTACTACCTGATCGTTCATAATCCCCCAGCCGCCGCCCATGACTAGTACTGTGGGGATATCCTTTAGATTGAATTGCTCTCTTATCTCCTGCTTTCCAGGATGCTCCCAAAAGTTAGGATGTACGGGTATCCCTGTGACCCGAATTTTCGCAGCAGGAATGTTCCGCATACGCAATTTGGACTTAACCTCAGGTGTTGAAACCAGATAACGGTCTACCTCTGGACTGATCCAGCTGGCATGTGCGTCATAATCTGTTATAACAGTTACGAGCGGTACCTGTAAGGTTGGATCCACTCTCTTTAGCCGAGATACTACTGCTCCCGGAATAAAGTGTGTACAGACAATAACGTCAGGCTTCAGCTGCATAACAACATTTTTGGTATGCGTATAAAATATACGATGCAGGGCAAGTGTGGTAAGACGATTAAATGATTTCTGATGGCGGTAGACGTAGCCCATCAGCTTTGGTTGAGTCGTTACCGTCTTGCGATAAGCGGACAGAATAATAGGTGCCATTTTGGGATTTAGAAAATTCCCTAGTTCCAGCACCTTTGTTTGTAAATTAGGTGACAGTTGGCGCAGACTGCTCGACAGTGCATAAGCAGCTTGAGTATGTCCCGCGCCAAAGCCTTCTGAGAGTATTAAGATTCTTTTTTTTTGCAATTTTGATTCACCTATTCTCAAAGGTTTTCCCGGTTTAACCTATATACTTCAGATCCATAAGGCTATGGTACCTGCTGCGACACTGGTTCCGATCACTAAGCCTGCAAATACATCTGATGGATAATGTAATCCCAGATAAATGCGTGAAAACCCGACAATACAGGCCAGGGGCAGCAGAATAACGGTCAAGGCAGGAAATGCTACCATATATGGGACCGTTGAAGCAAAGATAGCTGTAGTATGACCAGACGGAAAAGAATGATCCTTTAATGGATTACGAAATGTGTTCGTATCCGGTAACGCCAGATAAGGCCGCATGCGTGGATACAGTTTTTTGGCGACAGCAACGGGCAAATGGCTAACAGCTAGAGCTGTCATTGCTTGCAGGCTGGCAGTTCTCCATGCCTGAGGAGCAAATGCCCAGATCAGTATGTTGATAACAATTGTGCTTGTAGCTCCACCCAAATGCGTGAGATAGAAGAGCCAAAAGTTCAGAAAGCGATTGTGCATTCGTCCGTTGATCCACTTAAAAAGGCGCTGCTCCCAGAGATGTAGCTTCATGAATAAATGTCTCATATCTTGTCCCTCCGCCAGTTGGCTACCGATAACAGGTGCTTATGAGCAGTCCGTTCTTTAGCATAGATCTGTCTTAATCATACTTTTTAAAGGTAGTCCATTTCAAGGAAAAGCTCAGTTTTGCTAGAAATTTGCTAGTTTTGACTTAGAGCCGCTAACGCCGTACAATGATTCAAGCGGACTAAACATGTTTAAAAGGGTAAGAGATAAATAAGGATCCTAAATCATGGATTCCATACAATTCTTTTAAACAACATATATAAAAATTGTGAAGTCTGCCGAGAATAAGAATACTCTTGGTCTATTGTAAAGGGATGCAACAAAAGGGTCAGAAGGAACGTTAAGCAATCTAGAGAGAAAAAAAGAACACCGAGAGTGAAAAAAGGGGGCATCAAAAGGTCATGACAGACGCACTGTTTGTTACGCTCCAAGTGATCTTGGCAGCAATCGCAGTTTATCAGTTTACCTTTTCGTTATTTGGTCTACACAGGAAAAAGACAAAAACAAAGTATAAGCCAGAAAAAACATTTGCAGTACTAGTTGCTGCACATAACGAGGAAGAAGTCGTCGGCGCGTTAATGGAGAACCTGAAGCAGCTCAACTATCCTTCAGAACTGTTTGACGTATTTGTAATTTGTGACAATTGTACAGATGGTACAGCTCGCATCGTTAGAGAGCACGGAATGAACGCTTGTGTCCGCACTAACCCGAATCTGCGTGGTAAAGGTTATGCAATTGAATGGATGCTCAAGGAGCTTTGGGGCATGCAGCGTCAATATGATGCAGTCGTAATGTTTGATGCCGATAATCTGGCACATACAGAGTTCCTAATGGAGATGAATAATGATCTATGTTCAGGAGCACGTGTTATTCAAGGTTATATTGATACTAAGAATCCAGAAGATTCATGGATCACTGCAGCGTATGGTGTGTCGTATTGGTATATTAACCGTTTGTGGCAACTTTCACGCCATAATTTGAATATGGCGAACTTCCTTGGCGGAACAGGAATGTGTTTCGAGACCACTCTTCTTAAAGAGATGGGCTGGGGAGCTACAAGCTTGGTTGAAGATCTAGAGTTCACGATGCGCAGTGCATCTCATGGTGTATATCCTAAGTTCAATTATGACGCAAAGGTGTTTGATGAGAAGCCTCTAACTTTCAAGGCTTCATCAAGACAGCGTCTGCGCTGGATGCAGGGACACTTTACTGTAGCACGTCGTTATTTTTTCCCATTACTTTGGCAAAGTATTAAAGAACGCAGCTTAACAAAGTTTGACCTTGCGCTTTACGGAGCGAATGTATATATTGTTTTGCTTACCTTTTTAATGACGGCGGTAATGTGGGTGGATATGGCCCTCTTTAACGGACCAAACATCGCTAATATTTACGGCAGCTTGCCAGTCTGGCTCGGCTTCCTTGCTATCGGCTTGAATCTGGTGACCTTTGGGGTTGCGATGGCTTTGGAGAAGGTTAAATTTAAGAAGGTGTACGCTTATCTGTTGTTCTTCCCAATTTACCTGATCTCTTGGTATCCTATTACGTTCTATGCGTTCTTCACGCAGAACAACAAGCAATGGAGCCATACCAAGCATACGCGTGTCGTAAGACTTGAAGAAGTTCAAAGCAAACAGGTTTAACATATTTAAAGATGTTGTATAAAAAGATTTGACACTCCGTTTGGAGTGATGTATAGTATTCAAGTACGCAAATCATAGGGATTGCAAGAAGAAGCACCTGCTTCTCACCTGACTGGCATTTCCGCCGGCTGGTTTTGATCTCAATGCTTTATGAATGTTAATGTTCATGAACGTTGATCAAACACGGGGTGTCGGGTGTTACCGGCACCCCTTTTTTATGGAGTAGGATAGTATAGTTGCTAAAAAGATCCGGAGGTGGAGAGTTATCAGTAAGGAACATATGATCAATGATGAAATTCGGGCCAAAGAAGTTCGGTTGGTTGGTGCGGAAGGTGAACAAATCGGAATTAAACCGATCCGCGAAGCGTTGCAAATGGCGATCGATCTTAATCTAGATTTAGTCAATGTAGCACCGCAGGCTAAGCCGCCGGTATGCCGCATCATGGATTACGGCAAGTTCCGTTATGAAACGCAGAAGAAAGAGAAGGAAGCGCGTAAGAACCAGAAGATCGTTGATATCAAGGAAGTCTGGTTCCGTGCTAACATTGAGGAACATGATTATCAAACCAAGTTCCGCAATGTGATCAAGTTCTTGGGTGAAGGCGATAAAGTGAAGTGCTCCGTACGTTTCCGCGGACGTGAGATTACACATGCGAATATCGGCCAGAAAATCCTCGAGAGAGTTAAGAACGAAGTGGCTGATATATCTGTTGTTGAGCGCCAGCCTAAGCTGGAAGGTCGCAGCATGATTATGATTTTGGCTCCTAAAGCCCAATAAATCTGGAGTCACTTGCTTACCTGCAATTTGGCGCCGCATAATATTCAAGGAGGAAACACCATGCCTAAGATGAAAACACATAGCAGCCTGAAAGGTCGCTTCAAAATTACCGGAACTGGTAAAGTAACACGTTACAAAGCTCACAAAAACCACTTGCTGTCCCACAAATCTAAACGCGCTAAGCGCGTTCTGAACGGTAATCCAGTAATGGCCCCTGGGGATGTAAGACGTTTGAAACAAGGATTGGCTAACTTGAAATAGTTTATCACACATTTTTGGGAGGTTTATTAATATGGCAAGAGTTAAGGGCGGATTTGTAGTTCGTCGTAGACATAAAAAAGTGTTGAAATTGGCAAAAGGTTATTTCGGTTCTAAACACCGCATTTTTAAAACAGCTAAAGAACAAGTAATGAAATCGATGGTTTACGCTTACCGCGACCGTCGTCAAACTAAACGTAACTTCCGCAGACTGTGGATCGTTCGTATTAATGCAGCAGCTCGTTTGAATGGTCTTTCTTACAGCAAGCTTGTATACGGCCTGAAATTGGCTGGTGTAGAAGTTAACCGTAAGATGTTGGCTGATCTGGCTGTAAATGATCTTAACGCATTCAACTCATTGGCTGGTATTGCCAAAGAGAAAATCAACGCGTAAGTGTTGTGATATAATCGAAAAGCACCGTCTGCGTGTTGCCCATGCAGCGGTGCTTTTTTGTGCGGTATAAAGTGTATAGAATGAAAGCTTGTTTAAGAAATGAGGAAAAAACTCTGCTTGATGCAGAGTTATTCCCAGTACTTCACAGTATTGAGTTCGGCAGCGAGTTTTTTGCTGATGGTTCTTCTCACTTTGCGCAGCTCAGAACGTTCATTTGCGGATTCGTTGATCAGTTTCTCTTCATCGGTTTCCGGGATAATAGCAGGAACCGGAGTGGGAGTGCCATCCTCGCTGACTGCAACAAAGGTAAGAAATGAAGTGGCGGCTACGGCACGCTCACCCGTATATAGATTTTCTGAAATGATCTTTACAAATACCTCTATGCTTGTGCGTCCTGTCCAAGAAACGAAGGATTCGAAGCATACAGAGTCTGTAGGTCGGATGGGTCTCAAAAAGTCAACGGAGTCTGTAGAGGCTGTGACGACGTTAGCGCGGCAATGGCGCATAGCTGAAATGGAGGCTACTTCATCAATGCCACTCATAAGCTTGCCGCCAAACAATGTTTTGTGATTGTTGACATCATTAGGGAAAACACGTCCGGTTTTGAAAACGCGTGATTCACGGCAATACTTAAAAGCCGGCATCGTTTGTGGATTTTTTTCATCGGTCATATCTGATAACTTCCTTTCAGTGCAAATACTAAGCAATCATGATAATAGAAAACACATAAGTGTGCAATAATATTTGTAATGTGTTGGAATACTATACAGAAGAAATTAAGGTTTTCTAACATCACCCAAACATGATGATTACATGTCGTGTCATGGAAAGCGGTTACTTGCGAAAAAGTACAAATTATTATTGACCTGAGGTCATTTATGGACTGGATTTTAGATTTTATTGCAGTTATAATTTGATCTATGGAATGTCCAAGCAGAACACAGAAGACATCCAATATTTTAAGGGGGATCACATTCAATGAAAAAAGTTTTCAAACTATCTCTTGTAATGTTACTGGCATTCACAGTAGTATTGGCGGGTTGCGGAAACAACAACGCTAAGAATGCTGCAAATGGCGAGACTAATGCAGGAACAAATGGCGGAACAAACGCCGGAAAAGATTTCAAATTTGGTATGGTTACTGACATCGGTGGTGTTAACGATAAGTCGTTTAACCAATCCGCATGGGAAGCATTACAAGCTCTTGAAAAAGAAACTGGCACTTCCGTTAAATATTTGCAAAGTAAATCCAATGCTGACTATGAGCCAAACCTTAACCAATTCGTTAAAGATGGCTACAACTTGACTTGGGGTATCGGTTTTGATCTTGGCGACGCAATTAAAAAGGTTGCTGGTGAGAACCCAAATGCTAACTTGGCAATTATCGATAGCGTTGTAGATGCTCCTAACGTTGCATCCGTTACTTTCTCTGAGAACGAAGGTTCTTTCTTGGTTGGTGTGGTTGCTGGTTTGACTACAAAAACTAACAAAGTAGCTTTCATTGGTGGTATGGAAAGCCCAGTAATCAAACGTTTTGAAGTAGGATTTAAAGCTGGTGTAGCGGCAGTTAACCCTGAAGCTAAAGTTACAATTACTTATGCAGGTGCATATGACAAACCGGATACTGGTAAATCCCTTGCAGCTACATTGTACAACGATGGTAATGACATCATCTTCCCTGCTGCTGGTGCAACAGGAAATGGCGTATTTAACGAAGCTAAATCCCGTAACAAAGCCGGCGGTGCTAAAGTATGGGTTATCGGTGTAGACAAAGACCAATCCATTGAATTTGGTACAGACGTAACTTTGACTTCCATGATCAAACGCGTTGACGAAGCTGTGAAGAAGGTTTCCAAAGAAGTAATCGACGGTACTTTCAAAGGCGGTACTACAACTGTTCTTGGTTTGAAAGACAATGGTGTAGGTATCTCTGATACATCTAAAGTTAACGTTTCTGAAGAGATCTTGGCTAAAGTTGAAGATTTCAAAAAACAAATCATTGATGGAACCATTACAGTTCCTGCAGAGTAATATCTCCCTTTAATTTATCGGATATCAATAAGCAACAAGGAATAAGGCCGGTTATGCGCTGGCCTTATTCCTTGTTAAAGCACTGGTTATAATAAGTTAGACACAGTTATACCGCCTTGAAAAGGGCGGTACATCCGTGTCTACATGGTAGTTATATATTTCTGTGATGAGGGTGATTCCATGAGTGCTGCGGCTCCAGTCGTAGAGTTGAAGCAAATCACAAAACGATTTCCCGGTATTGTTGCTAACGATTCCATTAGCTTGACATTAAAGAAGGGTGAAATCCTTGCATTGCTAGGTGAGAATGGTGCAGGCAAATCTACTCTAATGAATATCGTATTTGGATTGTACCAACCGGATGAAGGTAGTATTGAAATCGACGGGAAACCGGTTATTATTGACAACCCCAATAAAGCGATTGAGCTTGGTATTGGTATGGTGCATCAGCATTTCAAGCTTGTGGAACCTTTTACGGTGACTGAGAATATCGTTCTTGGGATGGAGCCGAAGAAAGGTCTTAAAATTGACTATAAATCCGCTGCGGAACAGGTTCGGAAGCTATCGGAGCAATATGGCCTGCAAGTGAATCCAAATGCCGTTATTCATGACATTTCTGTAGGTATGCAGCAAAGGGTAGAAATTATGAAGACCCTGTACCGCGGAGCGGATATTCTCATATTTGATGAGCCGACTGCAGTACTTACGCCTCAAGAAATTACGGAATTGATGGCGATTATGAAGCGGCTTGTTGCAGAGGGAAAATCTATTATCCTGATTACGCATAAGCTTAAAGAAATTATGCAAATATCTGATCGGGTCACCATTATTAGACGCGGAAAAGTAATCGATACCGTAAATACCGCAGAGACTAATCCGAATGAACTAGCTGAGAAGATGGTTGGACGTGGCGTAACCTTTAAGGTGGATAAGAAGGCTCCTGAGGTTGGCAAAACTGTACTCGAGCTGAAGGATGTGAACAGCAAGAGTAAAGATGGTGTCTCAGTGCTGGACGGCCTTAGCTTTGATGTTAAAGCCGGAGAAATTCTTGGAATAGCTGGTGTAGATGGCAATGGACAGAGTGAACTGATTCAGGCCATTACAGGTCTGCGTAAAATTGATTCTGGTTCTATTCAGGTGTCCGGGAACGAAATAGCTAATTTATCCCCGCGTAAGATTACGGAGATGAATGTGTCTCATATTCCAGAGGACCGTCATAAGCATGGTTTGGTGCTTGATTTCTCAGTAAGTGAGAACATGGTTCTGGAAACTTACTATAAGAGTCCATATAACAAAAATGGCTTTATGCAAAATGATGTCATTGATAAATATGCTGAAGGTCTTGTGGAGCAATTTGATGTGCGTACACCTTCAATTCAGACCAAAGCACGTTCTCTATCCGGCGGAAATCAACAGAAAGCGATTATTGCTCGGGAAATAGATAAAGATCCGACATTACTTATTGCAGCACAGCCAACACGCGGTCTAGATGTTGGTGCTATCGAGTTTGTTCAAAAGCAGCTTATCGCACAGCGTGATCAAGGGAAAGCTGTATTGCTCATTTCGTTTGAATTGGACGAGATTATGAATGTATCAGACAGAATTGCTGTTATCTATGAAGGCAAAATTGTCGGTGAAGTGTTCCCGCAGGATACGAATGACCAGGAACTGGGTCTTATGATGGCAGGCAGCTTGAAGCGGGGAGGTAAGGCAGTTGAATAAGTTCAAAAAAATCTTCACAACTGACAGCTATATCGTTCCTCTTGTCGCCATCGTGCTTGGTTTTCTTGTGGGAGCAATAGTTATGCTTATGGGTGGTTATGACCCGATAACTGCTTACTCCGCACTGTTCTCACGCGTATTTGGTAACTTGTACAACTTTGGTGAAGCCGTGCGCGAAATGACGCCATTAATGCTCACTGGTTTAGCCGTAGCCTTTGCATTCCGTTCAGGGATGTTTAATATCGGGGCAGACGGACAAGTGATGATTGGTATGACAGCTGCGACCGTAGTGGGCATTAAATTTGCAGCCTTGCCAGGATTCATATTGGTTCCGCTTGCTGTTATTATAGCGGGGTTATGTGGAGGTCTGTGGGCTGGTATCGCTGGCTACTTGAAGGCCAAACGTGGGATTAATGAAGTTATTACCACGATCATGTTAAACTGGGTTGCTCTGTACTTGTCGAATTATATTGTAAGAGCATTTCTGTTACTCCCGGGACAGAATCGTTCCGAGGATATTCCAGCTTCACTTTCTATGACGTTCTTGAATTCGTTATTTGACAATGCACGTCTGCACTGGGGAACAGCTATTGCCCTTGCCGCAGCAGTATTCTTCTATGTCTACTTATGGAAGACTAAGCAAGGATATGAAATGCGTGCTGTTGGTTACAATCCTCATGCTGCCGAGTACGCAGGTATGAATGTTGGCCGTAACGTTGTAAAAGCAATGTTCATAAGTGGAGTATTTGCAGGGTTGGCCGGAGCAGGGGAGGTACTGGGTGTATTCCATTATCAATCTGTGTTCGCGGCATCACCAGGATATGGATTTGATGGTATCGCAGTGGCTCTACTTGGTTTAACACATCCACTTGGTGTTGTTCTTGCTGCGATTCTCTATGGTACGTTGACTTATGGTTCTGCAGGAATGAGTTTTGCTGCAGATGTTCCTCCAGAGCTTATTCGTATCGTTATAGGTTCAATCATATTCTTTATTGCGGCACAAGGGATTGTGCGCTGGGTGCTTAAGCCCTTTTACTTCAAGCGCAAGAAAGAGAAGGTGTTATAGATGGATCTGCAGACGTTAGGTCAACTGCTTAATACAACGCTTGTTTTTTCCACAGCGCTTATTTTTGCCTCACTTGGCGGCATCTTCTCTGAACGCTCCGGTGTCGTAAATATTGGACTTGAAGGTTTGATGATGTTTGGTGCTTTTGCCGCAGCAGTGGGCGGTTATTATGCTCAAGATGCTGGGATGGGTGAATGGGCTCCTTGGATTGGCGTACTATGTGCTATGGCCGTCGGGGTACTTGGTTCACTAATTCATGCAGTTGCAGCTATTACCTTTAAATCGGATCAGACGATCAGTGGTACGGTTATTAACTTTTTAGCCGCAGGCAGTACGCTCTACATGGTAAAGCTGCTGTTTGATGGATCTGCTGAAACTCCACTAATCGATGGGTTTAACAAGGTTGCAATTCCTGGGCTCTCTAAAATCCCGGTGATTGGTGAAGGGGTATTTAATTCCTATCCGACCACTTATCTGGCCATTGTGCTGGTTATTGTTATTTATTTCGTTTTGTTTAAAACGCCATTTGGACTGCGTTTACGCGCAGTAGGTGAACATCCTAGTGCTGCAGACACCTTAGGGGTCAAGGTGAAGCGGATGAGATATATTGGCGTAATGCTGAGTGGATTGCTGGCTGGTATCGGTGGTGCTACAATCACTCTAACTACAACCGGAACCTTTGGACATAATACGATTTCAGGTCAAGGTTTTATCGCTATTGCAGCGATGATCTTTGGTAAGTGGAATCCGCTTGGTGCCTTTGGCGCTGCTGTATTCTTCGGATTCTCTCAAGCGATCCGTAACTACGTACAATTGTTTGAATGGTCAAAGGACATTCCACAAGAGTTTATCTTTATGATTCCTTACGTATTAACGATCATTGTATTGGTGGGTGCTGTAGGTCGTTCCGCTGCTCCTAAGGCGTTAGGTCAGCCATACGATCCTAGTAAGCGCTAGATCTTTTCAATTTTTAGCTTATAACATTACCGAACCGCATCTCCGGACTTTTTCCGGAAATGCGGTTTTTTTGTTAGCATCGATATGGATAAACATTGAAAAGTACGGGCAAGTGTACAGGCGAAGGTCCTTCTAAGCGAATAAACTGTTTTGAAGATGATGGGAATCAGAGGCTTGCAAAACATTTTTTTGGAGGGGATATTATGACTAAGCCAGTTACGAAAAAGCAGGTTATGAGGCTCGTAGGTAAGCAGATCATCGCTGTGAAAAAGGATGGCACTCAGGTTACAGGTAAGCTGCTACGAGTATCAGGAAATCGTCTTATATTGCAACGTGTAAGTGGTAAAAAAGTACAAACGAAAGCAATCATTCCATTAGTGCTGTTTGATTTGCTCGCCGTTGGAACTGCACCTTATGCTTATGGCGGTGGTTATGGTGGTGGCTATGGCGGAGCTACACCTTATGGCGGCGGTTACGGGTATGGAACTCCTTATGGAGGTTATGGGTACGGAGGCACACCATATCAACCTTTTGGATTCTTTTAAGTTCCGATCAGAGCTGCTTTAGCTACGTGAAGCGTTTTTCAAGCTCGTAACAAAAACTTAGGGACTGATAACGGGCTACGCTGTAGCCCAATTTTTGATAAAAGGATAGCGCTGCTTCATTCCCTAAATCTACGGAAACCTTAGAACGATGACATCCGCGAGATAGTGCAAACCTTTCTGCTCGATCCATAAGCATATTCCCCAAGTGTTTTCGCCGGGCTTCGGGTGCAATAGCCAGCATATCGATGTAGAGTAAATCACCATGCAGCAAGAAATGGACAAACCCGTTTGGATCGCTTTCATAGTCGGGACAGGTGACAAGGATGATTCCGTGTCCCAGGCGACGGGGTAAATCCTTTTTGATTTTAGTGATTTCAGTTTGCGGCAGATGAGATAATGGTACAAGCTGTCGCTCGATTAAATCAAAAATAATAACGTCATCCTGCTTGGGTCGACGATAGCGAATCATTAGAGCGTCCCCTTTCCACGCATTGTCGTACATCATATGTTGGGAGAGGGTCAGGCGTTCCGAGTGCGTAGAAGTAGGAGTTGTGACGATTTTAAAAATATGGGTATTGACTATCCGTGTTAGGAATCATATAATGTGTCTAAACATTTTAACGAACATACATGTATCGGCGATGATGAGGACGAAGTTTTAAGGGCTCTTTTGCTCAGAGAGTGTGAGGATTTGCTGCAACCTCCACCGAAATCCCTTATATACGAGCTCACCTCGGAGCTGTTTCCCTGAAAGGTCCACTGGCTAGAGTGGTGGAATTATTAGGGGGAATCGTTTAGTCCGCGTTACGGACTTCAGGTTACAGAGATTAGGGCCCTTGCCTACATCGATGGATTTTTGTATACCTGATAAGGCGTTGCATCGCGAGATGTAATGCAAACATGGGTGGTACCACGGAAGATCAACCTTTCGTCCCTCACGCGCTAATACTGTGCGTGGGAGGCGAAAGGTTTTTTTGTTTTATAAATAACTATTTGCTGATGTATAGAGGACGGTCCGTCATTTGCATAATGAATGTTAAATATCGGAGGAGGAATACTGATGAGCGCGCAAATACCGGAATTACGGTCTACAGAGCAGCTAAAAGAAAAATGGATGGAGCCGGAAGTCATTACCGGTTCGGAAATACTACTCCGCAGCCTTGTATTGGAGGGTGTAGACACAGTATTCGGTTATCCAGGTGGGGCTGTATTGTACATTTATGATGCATTGTACGGTTTTACGGATTTCAATCACGTGTTAACACGTCATGAGCAAGGCGCGATTCATGCAGCTGACGGTTACGCTAGAGCAAGTGGCAAACCAGGGGTATGTATCGCAACCTCAGGTCCTGGAGCAACAAACCTTGTAACAGGTATTGCTACAGCATATATGGACTCCACTCCATTGGTTGTAATCACAGGTAACGTATTCTCCAGCTTGATCGGTACAGATGCTTTCCAGGAAGCAGACATTACCGGAATCACGATGCCAATCACTAAGCACAGCTACTTTGTAAGAGATGTTGAGGATCTCCCACGTGTCATTCATGAAGCTTTTCATGTGGCGAATACGGGTCGTAAAGGTCCTGTGTTGATCGATATTCCGAAAGATGTGTCCGCGGCAAAGACATTGTTCACACCAGTGAAGACCGTAAATCTTCGTGGCTACAACCCTTGTACAGTTCCAAACAAACTGCAGCTTGATAAATTGGTTCGTGCGATTGCGGTTGCTGAACGTCCAATTATCATTGCGGGTGGAGGAGTTATCTACTCCGGAGCACATGAAGCAATGTTCGAATTCGTGAAACGGACAGAGATTCCAATCACTACAACCTTGCTAGGACTTGGAGCCTTCCCAAGTGCAGAAGAGCTTTGGATGGGAATGCCAGGTATGCATGGCACATATACCGCAAACAATGCGATTCAACAATGCGATTTGCTCATTAATATCGGCGCCCGCTTTGATGACCGTGTTACGGGTAGGCTGGACGGCTTCGCGCCAAAAGCCAAGATCGTGCATATCGATATCGATCCTGCAGAAATCGGAAAAAATGTATCGCCTGATATTCCGATCGTTGGAGATGTAAAAACTGTACTGGAAATGCTGATTCCTGAGGTTGGCCGTGCATCTAAGGCTGATGCTTGGAGAACGCATATCGCGCAGTCGAAGCTTGATCAGCCACTTCGGTATAAAGATTCGGAGACAGAGCTTAAACCACAATGGGTTATTGAAATGATTAATGACACCACTAATGGTGAAGCGATTGTTACTACGGACGTTGGCCAGCATCAAATGTGGGCAGCACAATATTACAAGTTCAATCATCCGCGTTCATGGATTACTTCAGGTGGTCTAGGAACGATGGGCTTCGGATTCCCATCAGCAATTGGCGCACAAATGGCACATCCTGATCGATTGGTAGTATCGATTAACGGAGACGGAGGCATGCAAATGTGTTCCCAAGAGCTTGCGATTTGTTCGATTAACAACATACCGGTCAAAATCGTTGTTATTAACAATCAGGTACTTGGAATGGTTCGCCAATGGCAGAATCTTATCTATGACAAACGTTATAGCTATACAGACCTTGCAGGCAGTCCGGATTTTGTAAAGCTGGCTGAAGCTTATGGCGTAAAAGGTCTACGGGCCACGAATAAGGAAGAGGCTCGTGATGCATGGCAGCAAGCTCTGGAAACACCGGGTCCAGTATTGGTAGAATTCGTTGTTCCAAAAGACGAGAATGTCTACCCGATGGTAACTCAAGGTTCAACCATCGATCATATGCTGATGGGGGATGAATAACAGTGACAAGACATACGATTTCTGTACTCGTAAATGACCAGCCGGGTGTGCTTCAGCGGGTGTCAGGTTTGTTCGGTCGCCGCGGATTTAATATTGAGAGTATTACAGTCGGCCAGTCCGAAGAGGTCGGATTATCCCGGATGGTTATCGTTACTCTTGGCGACCAGCATACCCTTGAACAAATCGAGAAGCAGCTTTATAAGCTAATTGATGTTATCAAAGTCGTTGATCTTGGAGCTAAGCCAATGGTTGCACGTGAACTGGCTCTGATTAAAGTGAACGCTGATCCAAGTGAGCGTCCGGAGATCATGGGTGTTGTAGAAACCTTCCGAGCCTCGGTTGTAGATATCGGAAGTACAACATTGCTGGTGCAGGTAGTTGGAGATACACAGAAGATTGATGCGATGATCGAGCTTTTGAAGCCTTATGGGATCAGAGAGCTTTCTCGCACAGGTGTTACGGCTATGGTGCGCGGTAACTCTTAAATATTTTATTTTGCGACTTTAACGGATTACTGCTTGATTGCTTTAATCTGATATGATATGAATGAACTTCCCGCTAAAGAGCGGGAGCTTGAAGAGGAACTTGATAGGGTATGGATCCAGTTCTCTTGAAGCACCCGCTCTTTATGATGGGTCTCAAATTAAAGGAGGATATTGACAATGGCAGTTACAACGTACTATGAACAGGATGCAGAACTTAGTGTATTAAAAGGAAAGACAATTGCGGTAATCGGGTACGGTAGCCAAGGACATGCCCAAGCACAGAATCTTCGTGACAGTGGTCTACAAGTTGTCATCGGTCTTCGTGAAGGTAAATCTTTCGAAACTGCAAAAAATGACGGTTTTGAAGTATTGCCAGTAGCTGAAGCAGTATCCCGTGCAGATGTTGTGCAAATTCTGATGCCAGATGAAACTCAAGCATCCGTATATAAAAACGAAGTGGAACCAAACCTTAAAAAAGGTGCGGCTCTGATGTTCTCCCACGGCTTTAACGTACACTTTGGACAAATCGTTGCTCCTAAAGATGCGGACGTGTTGCTGGTAGCACCAAAATCTCCAGGTCACATGGTTCGTCGTACTTATGTTGAAGGCTTCGGCGTTCCTGGCTTGATTGCTATCGAACAAGATGCAACAGGTAAAGCGAAAGAAATCGGTCTTGCATATGCAAAAGGTATTGGTTGTACACGTGCAGGAGTTATCGAAACTTCTTTCCGCGAAGAAACCGAAACCGACTTGTTCGGCGAACAAGCAGTCCTTTGCGGTGGTGTTTCCGCACTGATCAAAGCTGGATTCGAAACTTTGACAGAAGCTGGATATGCTCCTGAAATGGCTTACTTCGAATGTCTGCACGAGCTGAAACTGATCGTTGACATGGTATATGAAGGCGGATTGTCCAGCATGCGCGATTCCATCAGTAACACTGCGGAATACGGTGACTATGTAACTGGACCACGCATTGTAACTGAAGATACTAAAAAAGCAATGAAAGCTGTTCTGACGGATATCCAAGAAGGTAAATTCGCTCGCGACTTCATCCTTGAGAACCAATCCGGACGTGCTTTCCTTACAGCTACTCGCCGCAACGAAGCTGCTCACCCAGTAGAAGTTGTAGGTAGCCAATTGCGTGAAATGATGCACTGGATTAAGAAGTAATCATATATACTTATGATTAAATAGTGTGACCATTCAAATGCGGCCGTGACTATACGAGCCGCATTTGAGGGTTTTAGCACAATCTTTGGGAGGTGCTTTGCATGCGGAAAATTTATGTGTTCGATACGACGCTGCGAGACGGAGAGCAGTCGCCGGGTGTGAACCTTAACACGCGTGAGAAAGTAGAGATCGCCTACCAGCTGGAAAAGCTGGGGATTGACCGCATGGAAGCGGGCTTTCCTGCTGCTTCACCAGGTGACCTGGCTTCAGTAAATGCGGTAGCAAGAGCTGTAAAGAACGTCACGGTAATCGGTCTTTCGCGTTCTAGAGAGACAGATATCGACGCTGTAAAAGAAGCGCTGCAGGGGGCACAGGACCCTTGCATTCATATTTTTCTAGCTACATCTCCTATTCACCGCCAGCATAAACTCCGGATGGATAAGGCTCAGGTGCTGGAAACTGCACAATCCGCTATCCGATATGCCAAGAAATATTTCCCTAAGCTTGAGTTTTCATTAGAAGACGCAGGTCGTACGGAGTATGAATTCATGGCTGAAATGGTCGGAATGGCTATCCGAGAAGGTGCTAATGTTGTTAACATTCCGGATACTGTGGGTTATCTGAATCCTTCAGAGTACGGAGCTATTTTTAAATATTTAAAAGAAAATGTACCTGATATTGAACGTGTACAGCTTAGTGCTCATTGTCATAACGATCTTGGTATGGCTACAGCAAATACGCTCGCAGCGATTCAGAATGGTGCCGATCAGATCGAAGGAACGATTAATGGTATCGGTGAACGTGCTGGAAACACAGCGATTGAAGAAGTAGCATTGGCACTGGAGACACGTGCTGAATTTTTTGGCGCTAAAACTTCGTTAACGTTGTCCGAAATTTCTCGCACAAGTCGTTTGGTCAGCAAGCTCACCGGTATGGTGGTCCCAGGGAATAAAGCAATTGTAGGAGCTAACGCATTTGCTCATGAATCGGGTATTCACCAGGATGGGATGCTGAAAGAGAAAACGACTTATGAGATCATGACACCGGAGACCATTGGCCTTAAAGAGAGCAAACTGGTACTTGGTAAGCACTCTGGACGCCATGCTTTCCGTGATAAGTTAAGTGATCTAGGATATGATTTATCGGAAGAAGAGCTTAATACAGCTTTTTCAAGGTTTAAGGATTTGGCCGATAAGAAAAAAGAAGTGTCTGATGAAGATATTTTGGCATTAATTGAAGAGAAGTTAATTGATACCCCAGAAGTATTCAGACTTCAGACGATTTACGTAACTTACGGCAATGAAGCTGTTCCAACGGCCAAGGTTATTATTAATGGTCCGGAAGAGCAGCCAATTGTTGCGGTTGCCGAAGGTAATGGTTCAGTAGATGCTATCTACAACGCAATTGACAAAGCTACGGGTGAGGAAGTTACCCTTGGGGACTATTCCATTAAATCCGTCTCACGTGGTAAAGATGCACAAGGTGAGGTTCATGTAGTACTGTCGCAGGGTGAAGTCGCTGCACAGGGTCGTGGACTTAGTACCGATATTCTAGAGGCAAGTGCTCGCGCGTATATTGATGCGCTGAACAAGCTTTTGGAGAAACGTAAAACTTACACCAAACGTGATCACGCTAGTCTTTAATAGGTATATTTTTATATTAACTTTCTTCTAAGTTGACTATCCTTACAATTAAGGTCCAAATGGTATTTATTGATACGCAGGGATAAGCGAGTTACTCGCATATCCCTGCTTTTTTATTTGGAATAAAAAGGGATTAAAAAGACTGATACAGTAATCTGTTCAGATTATGTATAGATGCACTATTTACAATAGATGTAAGCATGGCAATTTGTAGAAGGAGAAAAGTTCAAGGAGGTAAATACAGAGCATAAGAGTACTGGATCCAAAGATAGAGCTTTGGAAAAGCACAATGAACGAATTGAAAAGGAGGCTTTTAATAATGTTATCAAAAAAGAAAATAAGCGCATGGCTCATAGTATTATTACTTGTGACGCAATGGGCTTATAGCTTTGGCTTCGGGTTTAATACGCCAGCATATGCGAGTGGAAACGGCACTGTGATTGGAGATAATCTCATTACTAGTGTAACGCTGGCTGTATACACCGATGACAAATACACTAGTACGGTGACTGGGAGTGTATATGAGCTTGACTCCAACACGGAGTTGAATTATACATGGGCACTTCCTGATGGACATCAATATGAGGATGGATCAACCTTTACCTTTGATCTTCCTACACAGTTTGAACTTTATAACGACCTAAATGATAACTTGATGTTTGATGATGAAATTATTGGAACTTATACAGTCGACAAAAATACGAACAAAGTTGTATTTACATTTAACGATTATATCGAATCCCACTATCAAGTAGGGGGGGACCTTTACAGTAAGATCGCTTTTGAGTTCTAAGAAAATTACAGGCTCCACAAATCAGACGCTAACATTCCCGATACAGGGTGGTACTCAGATCATTGAACTTAATCTTAAGCCCAAAGACAGTTCTTCGATAGAAAAAAATGGTGTGCCTAAGCCGCAGTATTATAATCCAACTAGCATCGCGTGGACTGTTGATGTGAATAAGTCACTAGATAGTATTAACAATGCGGTGGTTACGGACAAGCTTCCTGCAGAATTGTCACTAAATACAGTATCTATAGCTGTGTATGAGCTTGATGTGAATGTCGATGGGACTGCAAGTCTTGGTAGTTTGGTGAATAACAGTAAGTATGATGTGACAGCTTCCACTTCTGGAGAGCTTAATCTGAAATTTAATGACAAGCCGATTACTAAGGCGTACCGGATCGGATTTTCAACAGATATTATCGGTGCTGGTGTAGATGCAACAACATTTAAGAATGAGGCTATCTTAACAGGTGACGGAATATCTAAGAAAGACGATGCTACAGTTCCAGTAGGGCGCGGTAAACCGTTGTCTAAAGTATCTACAGGATACGATGAAGCGACTCAGATAATTTCCTGGGCTGTAAATTTCAATTACAATGAAAAACCAATTACAGCTGCAAAAGCTGTATTGAATGATTTGTTCAACAATACACAAGATCTAATCCTTAGTTCTGTTAAGGTCTATCCTGTTACTATCGACGGAAATGGACAAGGAGTTAAGGCGGCAGTAGCGCTTGATTCAAGCGAATATACGATAACCCCAACAACTGCGACAGGTTTAAAAGGTTTTGACCTGAAATTTAACAATGATATTCATTCGGCCTACAGAATTGAATATCAAACAAAGGCAAATGACAGAGTTCATGATGATACTACGATTACAAACAAGGTTACTTATGACGGAAAGACTGAACCCGCTTCAAATTATATCAAGCAGCATATTCTTCATAAAAATTATAGTAATGTTAACTATGCCAATAAAACAGTTGATTGGACCATCCAAATTAACGACGATAGTGTGACTATGGATAATCTGGTGGTTACGGATACTTTCGGTAATCCCGGACTAAAGCTTGTTCCAAATACATTAAAGGTTAAGCCGACAAAAGGTGGAACTGCGACCGTTCATAGCGTTGTTTACAATGAGAGTAATCCAGTTGCAATTACTGATGGGTTTGTAATTACTTTTAATGATCCGATATCAGAACCTTACACAATTACTTATACAACAAGCTTTAATTACGATTGGTTAGCTCCTAATACGGATAAGTTCTCCAATACAGCCGCACTTAAATGGGATGAGAATGGTAAGCCGAAGAAAAAAGAAGTTACCGCTACCTTTGATCCTAGAGCCGAGGTAAAGAACAACGGTAAAAAGAGTGGTTCTTACAATGCTCAAACGAAGGAAATTACTTGGAACGTTGGCGCCAATTATAATCAGAAAACGTTAAAGAATCCCGAACTGATTGATTCCATTCCGGCTGGCCAAGTTGTTGTTAAGGATTCTGTAAAAGTTTACAAATGGGGGTATGGAAAGAATGGAGATCCAACTCCGGGAGCAAATGTGGATTCCAATGATTATGAAGCAAAGGTGATTGGCAGTGAACTGAAGGTAACATTTAACAAAGCCATTACTTACGCGTTCTATGTCACTTTCAAAACTACGTTTGTTGATCAAGCGATTGATTTAAGTAAAATTACCAATACAGCTATTCTATATGACGGTAATACAAAAGAGTCTGCAAAGCTGGAAGCTTCGGTTAATGTCCCTCAAGGTGGGGAATACGTTAATAAAACTGGATCACAGAATGGTAATAAGATTAATTGGGTAATTAATATCAACCGTAACCAATCTTTTGTAACAGAGGCTGTAATTACGGATATTCCGAGTGATAATCAAATGCTCTTGTCTAATACATTCCATGTCTTTAAAACGACAGTCTTAAGTGATGGAACTGTAAAAGAAACTTCTCAAGAATTGATTAGAGATACGGACTACAAGCTGGAGATTACTACGGATATCGATGGAAAGGAAAGCTTTAAGCTTAGTTTCCTAAAAGATATTTCAGAGGCTTACATTCTAAAATATGACTCTCTGATCACCGCAAATCATAATGATAAAGTTACAAACAAGGTTAAATTTGATGGTAAGAACATCAAGGTCATTCCACATGAATCTACTGAGGATATTACAGTTAAGCTCTCTAGCGGTTCCGGTACAGGAAGCGGTGTAAGAGGTCCATTAACGATTACAAAGGTAGATGATAAGGATAATGCTAAGTTGCTAAGTGGCGCTGTCTTTGATCTCTATCGTGTCATTGATAAGGACAAAATTTGGATTAAAAAGGGTGCTACGGGTGTAGATGGTATACTTGAATTTACCAAGCTGCCAGGTGGTAAATATGTATTAGTTGAAACAGAAGCACCAGTTGGATATATTCTTGATCCAACACCACATGAAGTGGATATTAATACAACGGCAGGTTATAAGTTAACAATAACCAATAAAATCCCGACGCCGACGGTAACACCGATGCCGACAACAACACCGACGTCGACAACATCACCGACGCCGACAACAACACCGACGCCGACAACAACACCGACGTCGACAACAACACCGACGCCGACAACAACGCCGACGTCGACAACAACACCGACGTCGACAACAACACCGACATCACCAGTAACACCAACATCAACACCAACAGTAACACCAACGCCGACGCCGACGGAAACACCTGTGTCGACAGTAACACCGACGTCGACGCCAGACAATCCAATTTTCCCTGTGTCGACCCCGACGTCAATACCGGGAGCAATCGTTACTGCTACTCCATCAGCAACACCTGTGGTGGCAATGCCAACTGTGACACCAACAGCAGCGCCAACAGTCACACCGGTGGCAACTAGTACGCCTATTGTTCCGCAGGTAACACCACCTGTGCAGAATCTGACAACTGATGAGGACATTCCGCTTGAAGGCGAAATCCCACTTGGGGGCGTGCCAAGTATCGGTGATAAGCCCGATCATGGTAAGGTAACAATTACTAAAGACGGCAAGTGGATTTATACACCAGATCCAGGTTACGTTGGAAAAGACAAGTTCACGATCATTGTGACAGATGAGAATGGAAATGAAGAAGAGATCGAGATTGAGATTGATGTTGAGGAAGTACCGACAGGTACAGTGAAAGAACCAGGGGATAACAGCAATAAACCAACTCAGCTCCCGAAAACGGGAGAAGACAGTGCGCTACCTATTTACTTAGTAGGTGGAAGTCTAGTTCTTGTGGGATTTGTGTTAGCTCGAAGATTTAAACGAAGTAATTAATACATCGTAATGACAAGGGTGCGAGCGAAGACAGGCGGCACTCAACTCCCATAGTATAAATGTCAACGGAGTAAGGCTCCTCCTCTTATTGGAGGAGCCTTACTCTTTATTTTTGGTCTATGGCTGCTCGCTTCATAACCTTCTTCACTTCGAGGGAGCTTCCGGGCCTGGCTTTAGCCTCGCATCTCCACGCTCTAACGTACAGCCTGCTCAAACACAAGGACCAAAGTACACGAACTGAATTTGAGGCTGTGCCAGTCGGATGAGCTACCTAACTCCCAACAAAGTGAACCTTGACGAAAATGGGATTTTCGCTCATTATTCGTAATGTAGCGCCAGCGGCACTATTTAGCTTATATCTTTTTTCACTAAATAGTAAGCGCTATCATAAAATGCGCTGGGAGATGATACCATGGAATTTATGTATTTAGGAACTGGAGCAAGTGAGGGTTATCCAGCTTTATTTTGTCAATGTGAACGTTGCTCTATGGCGATGGAGCTTGGTGGCAAGAATATTCGCGCTCGTACAGGAGCGCTTATTAACTCTGATTTGCTGCTGGATTTCTCACCTGACATGTATATGAATAAGCTTCGTTACAAATTGGATTTGGGGAAAGTTAATCATTTGATTGTTACGCATTCGCATACTGATCATTTTGCAGCAGCAGAGCTCATGATGAGGCATGAGCATTGGTATTGTCAGCTGCAGGAGAGTGGAAAAAAACTACATATTTACGGAAATGAAACGGTAGAAGAAACGATGAAGTCAGCTCTGCGCTATGATTATGGAACCGATAAGATTGAAGATCCTTTTTACGAGTTTCATATCATACAGCCTTTCATGCCCTTCACTTTAGGAGAAGTGACAGTAACAGCATTGCCAGCCCATCACAAGCCGGATGAACATAGCTTTATCTATTTACTTGAGCAGAATAACACAAGATTCTTATACGGCAATGATAGTGGTGTATTCAGTGATGCAACCTTCAATTATCTCCGTGATAAACACCTGGACGTTGTTAGTCTAGATTGTAATTATGGGCTAGAGGATAGATATGATTATCATATGGGGATCTCCGGATGTCGGATTGTAAGAGAACGTTTGCTTGAACAAAAAAGCTGTGATACTAGTACATCATTTATTCTCACTCATTTCTCTCATTACAGCGCAGAGTTGCACGATACTTTAGTTAAGAATACAGCAGAGGAGAATTTCATCATTTCCTATGATGGGATGAAAGTCTTCTTAGCATGACATGATGATAGTCTATCTATAATTAAAAGAATAGTCATTACCCGTAAAATCCTCCCTTGAGGAAAGGACTACTTTACGGGTCTTTTTTATAGCTTTAAGGGCTCAAAATGAGTAGATACGGAGGTAGAGAATGAAGCTGCTGGCTACGGGAAAAGTAAAATGGTTCGTCTATCAGAAAGTTGTCATCGTTTTTATCGTCTTTTTGATTCCGCTCATATCGATGAATATTTGGGTGAATTATAAGGGGATGTCATTCACCAAAAATACGATTTTGGACTCATCCCTGGCTGGGGCGTCATTCTATTCCAAGCAACTGGATAAAGAGATATATTTCATCCGCAATCAACAATTACAATTTCAAGAAGATAAAAACATACAGAAGCTTAGTTTTCGAGGCGAAAGTTTAGAAAAGTATGAAGAGGTAGAATTAATCGGTAATGCTGAAGATCTATTGAATCGGATCATTGCCTCAAGCGAATACGTGGTTAACGCCGGGGTATATGTTAAGTCTCTGGGCAAAACGATTTCTGGTAAGACGGGGATCACGCCTATTCCTAATATGGAGTACGAAAAAATTTCCTCGTTACTTAACGTTAAGCAGAAGCCTTCATTCTATCGGAGCGGTGATGCGATTTTCCTTATAGAAACAGGAGATAATGCGGAGCTTTGGTCTTATATTGAAATCTCAAAAGGAAAGCTATTGGAGGCACTGAATCAAATCGCAACCTTATATCAAGAATCGGAGGTATTTCTGGGAAGTAATGAGCTGGGCAATATTCTATCTACTACAGACGATCAGTTAGTATCTACTGAGGTCCTTAAGCTCATCACCAAACAGGATCAGTTTAATTCCGATATCCCAGAAATAAACAAGGTGAGCGGTAAAAGTTACTTTATTGCCCATAACTTTATCAGTTCTTTGAATCTATCCTTGATTATGTACGTGAATCAGAATGAAATCACAAGGCCCTTAAGCCAATTTAACACACTACTATATGCCTCTTTCGTCATCGCTATTGTGGTAATGATACTTTATTCTTATTCGGTAAATCTAATGATTCATAGGCCCTTATCCAAATTGGTTAAGACATTCCGTATGGTAGAAACGGATAATCTTGATTTAGTCATCGAGTCAAAGACCAAAGATGAGTTTTACTATATTTTTAATAGTTTTAATCGCATGGCTTCTAGACTTAAGCGTTCTATTGAGGAGAATTATGAGCAGAAGATTGCCCTGCAGCATTCGCAGTTGAAGCAATTGCAGTCACAGATTAACCCGCATTTTCTCTATAACAGCTTCTTTAATATTTACATGATGTGTAAAGTAGGAGATTCCGATAGTGCGGCTGAGCTCTCACAAAAGCTAGGGAGCTATTATCAATACATCACGAGAAGTGGATCGGACGAGGTGCCTTTCTTTAAGGAGTATCAGCATGCGCTTGATTATTGTGAAATTCAGTGTATTCGCTTCTCGAATCGTATTTCTTTCGAATATGAAGAAATACCCGTTTTGGCGAATGCGATTTTAGTACCGAGGCTGATTATTCAGCCGATTGTTGAGAATGTGTTCGAGCATGCTTTCGAAGACGACTCTCGACACGGAGTTGTTTATATTGGTGCCGAATGCGAAGAGGGAGTAGTAATTATCACGGTTGAAGATAACGGCAATCTTTTAAAAGATGAGGAAATAGAGTACTTGCAGAAGAAACTTGCGATGGGTCTGAAACAAGTTGAGAAGACGGGATTAATCAACGTTAATAATAGACTCCAATTGAAGTACGGACCAGATAGTGGCTTGTTTGTCTCACGCAGCAAATACGGAGGATTGAAGGTAGAACTGATAGTTAAATATGAGAGTAAGGAAGTGTGATTATGTATAGATTACTAATCGTAGAAGACGAGCCTGTGATTGTGAATGGATTAGTCCAACTGTTTCAGGATAACTCAGAATTTGAACTGGATATACGAAAAGCGTACTCCTCAAGCGAAGCTCTTGAAATTGCTAAGAAAACGAAATTGGATATTTTGGTTAGCGATATTCGTATGCCTCAGAAGAATGGTCTCCAGCTCGTGGACGAAATCGTCTATTATTGGCCATTATGCCGAGTGATTTTCCTTACAGGATACAGTGAATTTGATTATGTATACGAAGCGATCCGTAAGAATGTGGACAATTACATTCTGAAAACGGAAGGAATTGAACCTATTTTCCAAGCTGTGAAGGCAGCAGTCGACAAGCTAGACGAGGAGAACCGTCGTAGACTTCAATTGGAGAAGGCACAAATGCACTATCAAATCGCTAGTTCCTTCCTAAAGAGAGAGCTGATGGAGCGGGTGCTGAGCGGGGAGTCTATCACTTCTATACTCAATAATGCACGTTACAAGGATGTAGAGTTCGGCATTGCATTAGATCGTCCTTCGTTCTTTCTTGTGGGTATCTTGGATCGACTAGATGATCCTAAATTTAAAATGCCTCCGTCTGTTCAGCGTATTTTCCATGATCACCTGCCTGCATCTATTGCATGTGAAGAAGTGATTTATGATGATCGTGTATTCATATGGCTGCTTCAACCGGATGAAGGGTTGCTGAATCGCTTTCGTAGTAACTATCCAGATCAAGGGGTGAATTGGCCTGGAATCGTTGCTTATATGAGAGGGATATTAGAACCTGTACAGAATGAGTGTGATGAGCTGCTAAGTGTCTGCGTTTCATTCGGAATATCGGGGGATTTACTTAACCATTGGGATTCGATCCATCTTCAAGTTGAAGCAGTGCGCTCTATGATTCTTAAGAGAGCTTTATTAGGTCAGCACATGCTTATCCTTGACCTTGAGAAACTAAGTCAACTTGAGGATACGATGCACAAAGCTGGAGGAATTGAGCAGGAAGATTTCAAGACGCTAATCATCGAACAAATTCACCAATTTGTGCAGGAGAACCTATCTGGAGATTTATCGCTTACCTCAATTGCTGCAGAGGTGCATCTTAATCCGTCCTATTTATCTCGTTATTATAAACAGACGACAGGTCAAAATTTATTAGAGTATATCCAGTCGACGAAGCTGCATGTTGCTCTGCAGCTGATGAAGAATACAACTCTGAAATTAAATGAAATCGCCATCCGGGTCGGTTTTGAATCACCATCCTACTTTACAACATTCTTCAAACGGAAAATGGGTTTATCTCCACAGGAATATCGAAATTCAAAATAAGTAAATAAAGTGAAAGTGATGTAAAAAAAGTGAAATTGAAAGCGGTTTCCCGTGTGACTAAAATAATAACTAGGAACACTGATTCACAACAAGAATTGCAGCAAACAAAGGGGGGAAGCGTTCAGATGAAAAAAATGGGACCATGGAAAATGATTTTGTCAGTAACGATGATTCTTTCATTATTGTCAGCGTGTGGAAGTCAAGGAAATGGAAATACGAATGAACCTACTACGCCTAAGGAAGACACTGCGAATAGTGCGACAGACAGCGCCACAGCACCTGATCCACTAGGGAAATATCCGGAAACGGTCACTGTTACAGAAATACTAGGATATAATCCACCAGAAGATCCAAGAACCCCAAGCGGAATAACACCGGAACAAAATGCCTACCTGAAAGATCTCAAAGAGATGATGAATATTGAAGTGAAATACAAATGGACCGTTCCCTCTGCCCAGTTTGAGCAGAAGTTCTCGCTTGCCATGGCATCGGGGGATCTACCCGATGTGATAGAAGTTGATCAGAAGAACTATGAGAAACTTAAAAAGCAAGATATGCTTGCTGATCTGACAGATGCTTATGCACAATATGCGTCACCAGCTCTTAAGGCTTATATGGACTCAGATGGTGGATTCGCGATGAAAACATTCAGTGCGGATGGTAAGCAATTAGGTATTCCTGCATTTGAAGATCCCTTCTTATCCACGCAGTTGCTATGGGTTCGTCAAGATTGGCTTAATAATCTAGGTTTACAGGCACCGAAGACGATCGATGAGCTTGAGAAAGTTGCACAAGCATTCACACATAATGATCCAGATCAGAATGGTAAGAATGACACCTATGGAATCGCCATGCAAAAGAATCTCTTCTTTTGGGGATTTGATGTCAGAGGTTTCTTTAATGGATTCGGTGCTTATCCTTCCGTTGGTGATAAACAATCGGCTTGGATTAAAGGCGGCGATGACAAATTGTTACCGGGATTGATTCAGCCTGAAGTGAAGACTGCACTTGGTAAGCTACAAGCATGGTATAAAGATGGAATTATTGATAAAGAGTTTGCACTAAAGGATGAGAATAAGGCTGTAGAAGATCTGACTGCAGGTAAAGTGGGTATTTCCTACGGAGAGTGGTGGTATCCGAACTGGCCACTTAACTCCAACGTAGACAAAGATCCAAAGGCGGATTGGATTGCAATTCAACTTCCAGGGATTGATGGTCCAGCTAAATCACTTGTTCCAAAAATCCGCAGCAATAAAATTTTCGTTGTGAACAAAAAGATGAAGAACCCAGAAGCAGCGATTAAGATGCTCAATTTCTACATTGAAGTTGGTAATAAGAAATACAAGGATAAGAACAAAGCGGCAGATGGCTATGTATACAACTGGTTTAACCCACGGATTGCTAACCCTGTTGATATTGATACGATTTACAGGGAAGTAAACAAAGCGCTCGATGCTAATCAGACTGAAATTACAATAGACGATGCAAATTATAAGACCGTTGCAGATACTTTCAAAGCGACTAAGGACTTCCTAGCAGGCGACACATCTAACGCTACCAAAGGTGTAAACTGGGGTCAATATTATAGCCGGGCTGCAAAAGACGGTGGTTGGGGCTTAACACGACAAATTAAAGAAAATCAACAATTTGTATACAACGAGTTTTACGGTCTTCCTACACCAACAGTAGTGGAAAAGGGTGGTCAGCTGGATAAGTTGATGCAAGAGTCCTTTACCAAGATTATCATGGGCGGTTCTCTTGATGATTTCGATAAATTCGTGGATAGCTGGAAGGCACTTGGCGGTAATGAAATTATCGATGAGGTCAATGAATGGTATAGCACGGAAGCTACGAAATAAATCATAGGAACAAGAAAGCGGGTGAGGTGAGTCGGGTGAGACGACTCACCTCCCGTTTTTAAAATGAGTAAGTTGGTGAGGAGGGCATCTATGAAATCACTCAAGAAAGAATTTCCGCTTCATATCATGTTAATACCGGGTGTGATTGTTACACTGATTTATGCCTACGGACCGATGGCCGGCCTGGTTATGGCGTTTCAACAGTTTGAGCCGTTATCCGGTTTTTTTAAATCCGATTTTGTGGGATTAGATAACTTCCGTTATGTATTTAATTTACCGGATTTTAAGCAAGTACTTTGGAATACGCTAGTTATAGCCATCATCAAAATGGTATTGTCTCTGCTTGTCCCGCTCATTCTAGCTTTATTATTAAATGAGCTTACTAAGAAATGGTTCGCAGGTTTTATTCAATCCGCCATTTTCCTCCCGTTCTTCCTTTCATGGACCGTCCTTGGGGGTGTCATTATTGAATTATTCTCTCTGAATGGACCTATTAATGGCTTAATTTCCTCTATGGGCTTAGAACCTATCATGTTCATGCTTGATAATGGTTGGTTCAGGGGGATTATCATTGGCTCGGATGTCTGGAAAGGCATGGGCTACAATATGATCATCTTGCTTGCTGCCATCACAGGAATTAATGCGACGCTGTATGAAGCGGCAGAGGTAGATGGTGCAGGGAAATGGAAGCAAATGCTTAACATTACACTTCCAGGTATAGCACCGATTATTATTTTACTTAGTGTATTAGGTCTCGGTGGTATTCTTAACGCAGGTTTTGAGCAGATATTGATTATGTATAACCCGACTGTATATGCAGGCGCAGATATAATAGATACATTTGTCTATCGATTAGGGATGTTCAGCCAACAATTTGGACCTGCGGCAGCAGTGGGTCTCTTTAAATCGATAATATCTTTATTTATGGTATCAACAACTTACTATGCAGCTTACAAGTTTAACAATTACCGCATATTCTAGGAGGTGGAGATGGTGCTACATAAACAATCATTCAGCAGAAAGTTATTTATCGTGTTCAATACGCTGTTGTTAACTTTCATTACCATACTCGGCATTATCCCATTTGTACACTTACTCTCCATCTCACTTAGCTCGAATACAGCTGCGATGGCTGGAGAAGTGAAGCTTTGGCCCGTCGGCTTTTCCTGGGATGCTTATGTATATTTAGGAGAAAAGGTAGAGTTTTTTCGTTCCTTGGGAGTCTCCGTAAAACGAGTAGTGCTCGGTTCAGTAGTTAACTTGTTTCTAGTATTTATTACTGCTTTTCCACTGTCCAAATCGAATGATCAGTTTAAGTTTAGAACCGTATATGTATGGATATTCGCGATTACGATGTTTTTTGGAGGCGGCTTAATTCCGACGTATATCGTAGTGAAAAATACAGGCTTAATCGATTCCATTTGGGCGCTTATCTTACCAGGTGCATTGAATGTATGGAATATGGTTCTGATGCTTAACTTCTTCAGAGCTATTCCAAGAGAATTGGATGAAGCGGCTACGATTGATGGTGCCGGACATTGGAGAGTACTTTGGCAAATTTATTTACCGATATCCCTTCCATCCATCGCAACGATTGGCTTATTCACCATAGTTGGGCATTGGAACGCTTGGTTTGACGGTATCCTTTACCTGAATTCACCTGAGCATTATCCGCTACAGACCTATCTTTCTACCTTGATTATGTCTATCAATGCCCAGATGTCATCGATGTCCATTGAGCAGCTCAAGGTGATGGAGAACCTGAGTGAGAAGACGATCCGAACGGCGCAAATATTCATGGGCGCATTGCCAATTATGGTAGTGTATCCATTCTTACAAAAGTATTTCGTAAAGGGAATGACCGTTGGTAGTGTTAAAGAATAAAGAAATAGAGTACAGACATAGCATAAAGTCTCATATGAAGGAGCAGATTGCGATGAAGAAAGTTACTGTTGCTTTAATTGGAGCGGGCCTGCGAGGAATTAATTATTCAGAATATGCGATTCAGCACCCCAATGAGCTTCAAGTTGTAGCTGTTGCAGAGCCGAATGCGAAGCGGAGAAATAAATTTAAGGAAAGACATAAGCTGGCTGATGACGTGTGCTTTACCCATTGGGATGATTTTTTTGCCTCCCCGAAAGTAGCAGATGCGGTATTTATCTGTACCCAAGACAATCAGCACTATGTGCCAACAATGAAAGCACTGGAGGCAGGGTATCATGTACTATTAGAAAAACCGATGTCCCCTGATGCCAAGGAATGTGTACTTATGGGTGAAATGGCCTCTAAAGTGAATCGTGTCTTCTCGATATGCCATGTATTGAGATATACCAATTTCTTCTCTACGATTAAGGAACTGCTGGAAAGTGGTGCGATCGGACAATTGATGTCCATTCAACATAATGAGAACGTGGGTTACTGGCATCAAGCTCATAGCTTCGTAAGAGGGAATTGGCGCAAAAAGGATGAGTCCAGTCCGATGATTCTCGCTAAGTCTTGTCATGATCTGGACATTCTTTCCTGGTTGACAGATTCAGAATGTGTTCGAGTGTCTTCCTTTGGCTCACTGTCCCATTTTAAATCTAGTGAAGCACCGGAAGGAGCCCCGCTACGTTGCACAGATGGATGCCCAGCAGCAGATAAATGTCTCTATTATGCTCCTAATCAATATTTGACGGAGAATACGGATTGGCCTACATCGGCAATTAGTGATGATCCAAGCTATGAAGCCCGCCTGAATGCTCTTCAGGAAGGACCTTATGGACGATGTGTCTATCATTGTGATAATGATGTCGTCGATCATCAAGTGGTAAATCTAGAATTCGCTAATTCCGTAACTATAGCTTTTACAATGAGTGCGTTTACCAAAGATGTAAGTCGTACCCTCAAGCTGATGGGTACCACGGGAGAAATTCGCGGTGCGATGGAGAAGAATGAAATTGAAGTGCTCCATTTTGGCAGCGGTAAGGTAGAGAGAATCTCGTTTGAGAATGCGGGTGGTCATGTTGGTCATGGCGGCGGCGATATGGGGTTAATCAAAGATTTTGTTAAGCTGGTTCGAGCGGAAGGGAAGATTCAAGGTCTTACATCAGCCAATCATTCCGTTCAAAGTCACCTTATGGCCTTTGCAGCAGAGCAATCTCGCATCGAGGGTAACAGTATTGTTCTGAAAGAATTTGCACAAAGTGTCTGTAATGATGAAGAGGTGAAGCAACGATGAATGCTCCGCAGCCATTTCAGACGATGTTATTAAGTTCGTTGGTTAAGGTATTTGCTGATGAAGTGCCGAATCATGAATCCTATCACAGTGCAACCGCACTTGTTGGAGAAACATTTTCGTTCCAAGTCGCTTATACCTCAGACACACTTCTAAAGAATATTGAAGTAGAGGTAAAGTCATCTCTTCCAGATTTAATATGTATAAGATCCGTTGGACTTGTTCCCTCAGAAATGCCTTGTTTCAAAAATCATGATGACGATGTGCTAAGAACTACGCCGGGATTATATCCAGATCCATTGTATACGCTGGATCAACAATCTATTTCATCGATCCCGGGACAATGGCGATCTTTATGGGTGACGATAACCTTGGATGAAACAATGAGTACGGGGCTTCGCTCTATTCAGGTCTTCTTCCAATCATCTGAAGGGCAGATGTTAGGTGAATCAGATGTATTCGAGTTAACCGTCATCCCTGCAACACTACCGCCGCAACAGCTAATTCATACGGAATGGTTCCATGTGGATTGTCTTGCTACAAAGTATGGTGTCGAAGTATTTAGTGAAGCGCATTGGGCCCTTATAGAACGTTATGCAGATACGATGGTTAAGCATGGTATGAACATGATCTTAACTCCGTTGTTTACACCGCCTTTGGATACAGCCATTGGTGGAGTACGTCCAACCGTTCAATTGATATCCGTGACTAAAGCGGGAGATCGTTATGAATTCGGATTTGATCTGCTTACTCGTTGGGTATCGATGTGCCGCCGACTTGGCTTCAAATACTTTGAGTTCTCTCATTTATTTACTCAATGGGGTGCAAAATGTGCACCAAAAATAATGGTAACCATTCAAGGTGAAGATCAGCAACTATTCGGCTGGGATACGGACGCATCCTCGGCGGAATACCGTAGTTTCTTGGATCAATTATTACCTTGCTTAGATCAATATTTGAAAGAGCAGGGAATAGACCAGCAAAGCTGGTTCCATATTTCAGATGAACCAGGAGAGGAACATTTGGAATCGTACCGAGCTGCAAGTGAGATCATTTATAAACATTTATCAAGTTACCCGATCATGGACGCTTTGTCCGAATTGGAGTTGTATGAACAGGGCCTGGTGAAAAGGCCGGTTCCTGCGAATACGCATATTGAACCGTTCTTAGAACATCAGGTTCCAGACCTTTGGACGTACTATTGCTGCGCTCAAGGTGAACAAGTATCCAACCGGTTTTTCAACATGCCGTCTGCTAGAAATCGTATAATCGGGTTTCAATTGTATAAATTCGGATTACAGGGCTTCTTGCATTGGGGTTATAACTTTTGGTACTCGCAATATTCATTGAATCAGCAACTGGACCCTTATCGTACGACTGACGCTGAGCATGCATTTCCCTCAGGAGATGCCTACTTGGTCTATCCGGGAAAAGAAGGCCCGATTGAATCCATTCGATTAGAAGTTCTATATGAAGGGTTACAGGATTTGCGCGCATTAGAATTACTTGAACAGAAAATTGGCAAGAAAGCAACGATAGCCATTATGGAAGAGGGTCTGAGTACATCGTTGACCTTCTCTGTATACCCAAGGGATCATGGAACATGGCTCTTAGAGGCAAGAGAGCGGATCAATCAAGCGATAGCAAGTTATTCTACTTAAGTGATCATACCATTACGAGGTGTTGTGAATATGGCAACTTTTCATTATTCAGGATCTTCCTTTTATTATAACGATCAGGCGATACGGCTTATCTCAGGAGCCATCCATTATTTTCGGACTCTACCGGAACATTGGGAAGACCGTCTTATCAAATTAAAAGCTTGCGGCTTAAATACGGTTGAAACCTATGTGGCATGGAATTTACACGAGCCGAAGAAAGGCCAACTTCATTTTGAAGGCATGGCAGATGTAGTCCGGTTTATTGAATTGGCAGGAGATTTGGGTCTGCATGTCATCGTTCGTCCAGCACCTTATATTTGTGCAGAATGGGAATTTGGTGGACTGCCATCTTGGTTGCTAGCTGATTCGGATATGCGTCTTCGATGCTACCATAAGCCATTTCTAGATCATGTAGATGCGTATTATGATGTATTGCTCCCCAAATTACAACCACTGTTATGTACAAATGGCGGCCCGATCATTGCTATGCAGATTGAGAATGAGTATGGAAGTTACGGTAATGACAAGCGCTATTTGACTCATTTAAAAGACAGCATGATTTCCCGTGGGATAGATGTACTACTATTCACTTCCGATGGACCTGAAGACGCGATGTTACAGGGAGGTATGGTCCCAGGTGTTCTGGAGACGGTGAACTTTGGATCACGTCCAGTAGAAGCATTCAACAAGCTCCGTGAATACCAACCAGAGGCTCCAATCATGTGTATGGAATACTGGAACGGTTGGTTTGATCATTGGTGTGAGGAGCATCATACGCGTCCGGCTGAGGATGTAGCGAAGGTATTGGATGAGATACTTAGTTTAGGCGCATCCGTCAATTTCTATATGTTCCACGGCGGAACCAACTTTGGGTTCTACAACGGAGCGAATGGACATACGTTTGACAGCTATGAACCAACAATAACTAGTTATGACTATGATTCCTTATTGAGTGAATCCGGTGAGCCGACAGCTAAATATTATGCAGTTCGTGAAGTGATCTCCAAATATGTAGATCTGGGGCCCATTGAGCTTCCAGCTCCTGTTGCTAAGAGAGCATATGGGAGAGTAGAGATGAAGGAGCAAACTTCACTTACCGCAAACTTGAATCGCATTTCTGTACCCATTCACTCTGCATACCCTGAACCGATGGAGAAATTGGGTCAGGATTATGGCTTTATTCATTATAGTACGTTCCTTACAGGACCTCGTCCCAAAGACGAGTTCTTCATCCAGGATTTACATGATCGCGCATTAGTCTTTCTGAATGGAGAGCTCACTGCAACCTTAGATCGTGTAGAGCCAGAGGTGAAATTAGAGTTCGAGGTGCCGGCCGAAGGGCTGCATGTTAGTATACTTGTGGAGAATTTAGGACGCGTCAACTATGGTCCTTTTATGAGAGATTGTAAAGGGATTACCGAAGGGGTGCGTTATGGACGGCAGTTTCTGTCGGAATGGACGACTTATACGTTGCCATTAACGGATTTATCTGGTCTGCAGTTTGAAGGTTTATTCAGGCAAGTGGAACCTAGCTTCTTCCGCAGCACCTTGGTTGTGGATGAACCTTGTGATACTTTCTTGAGCATGGAAGGATGGACTAAAGGCGTCGTGTTCATTAATGGGTTTAACCTTGGACGCTATTGGAATATCGGACCACAGAAAACAATGTATGTGCCAGGTCTTCTATTGAAACAAGGCGACAATGAGATTGTCATCTTTGAATTGCACAGCACTTCAGATACCGCTGTTACCTTCGTAGATCAACCGGAATTAGGATAATAGGGCATATAATATATCGTAATAACAAAGACACCCAGATAGTATCGGGTGTCTTTGTTATGTTCAGAAAGTATATTCTTGTTTATTGAACTCTGAGGTTATGGAGCTCCCATTGTTCGTACCACTCTTCAACACTGGCTGGGAGTCCGATACTGAGTTCACTTATTAATAGATCTTTGAGAATTTTGTATTGTTCTTCCACAGCGGAACGTTCCCCGATACTGTCGTAGACCTTCATTAATCCTAAATGTCATTGTTCAAAATAGGGCTGGAGCTGTACTACCCTCTGATACACGGTTACAGCTTCAGGAACTCTGCTGCTGTCGATATAGAACTGGGCCATCCCCATAGCATGGTGCAGCCAAATGGTGCGCAGGCGTTGTCGTTCGCCCTCTGCCCACAGATAATCGTAATCTCCAAAATAATCTCCTGAATAAAGATCAAATAAGCTTTGATGTTCTGCACAATTATCCTCTGTGATAGTTTCGAGTGTGAGAATGTTGTGCTCCCACTGGGCTGCATCAATTAGAAGCGGACCGGTCTCAAGCGAATACCCTTCACCGCCACTGACGTTGCTGATATGCAGGTCCACCTCACTCTGCTTTAAGCATTGCCTTACTTGATAAATGGTTGTATAGAGATGGGTGGAAGCCTTTTTAAGGTTGAAGTCTGGCCACAGCAGGTCAATCAGGGTGTCTTTACTGACAAATCGGTTGCGATTATGAAGCAAGAAAGCAAACAATTCTTGAGCCTTAGAGGTTCTCCAGCGGAGATTGTTCAATGGCTGTCCTCCTCGTTCAAAGCGCAGCGATTGAAAACAACGAATCGTTATTTCATGCGCTATCCTTGTGCTTTTTGGAGCAAGCTTCAATCTGTCCTCCAAGCGTTGCACGGTCTTGAGCAACCGGTCATGTCGTACGGGCTTCAATATATAATCGATCGCATTTAATTCAAAGGCTTCCACTGCATATTGGTTATACGCGGTCACGAAAACGATATTTGCGTTTGGGCAGATCTCTTGCAGAATTGCGGCAGCCTGAAGACCGCTTATTTCAGGCATTTCAATATCAATAAAAATAACGTCAGGCTCCAATGCTGGAGTTTCTTGTATGGCTTGGACAGGATCTGTATAGGATGCGAGTATTTGAACAGATTCCATTTCTTTTAACATGAATTCTAACTTTACGAGGGCAAGCCGTTCATCGTCCACCAACACTGCTTGAATCATTGTTATTTCACCACTCAACATAGTATTTTTAGCAAAAAACAATAAACTCTTACTTCTATTTCGGTTCATTCTAGTCTGTCTGTGAATAGGAATTTTTGCGAATCATATTTCTTTTTTCAGAAGGGATTATGAAACTTACTGAAGTTCCTTGCCCTTCCTTGCTTTTAATTTGCAAACCCGTAGCGTAGACACGTAACAACCGCTTATGTGTATTAAGAAATCCAATCCCTTGTGTTACATTAGACTGACTGCTCAGTAGTTGATGAAGTTGTTCGGCAGTCATACCTTTACCGTTATCAGCAATCGTAATCTCAATATCATTAGCGAGTTCTTTGATGGATATTGTAAGCGTACCTCCTTTGGAGCGGCTTAATATACCGTGCCTAACGGCATTTTCAACTAGTGGCTGAATGGTCAAGGGTGGTAACTGAAAATGCAGGTTCTCTGGTAAATCCCAGTTGATGGTCATCCTGTCCTCAAAGCGTTCTTTCTCTATGTACAGATAGGCACGCACAAGCTCAAGCTCGTGTTCAATCGGTATCATTGGCTCAGCGTTCAAAAAGTTAAAGCTTAAGCGCAAATAAGAACTAAAGGCATCAATGAGATGACTCATACGCTTTGTATCAAAAGATGCCAGTGCAGATATAGAATTTAATGTATTAAATAAGAAATGTGGTTGTATTTGCGCTTGTAGATACGCTGCTTCCAGACGAAGCCGTTCATTTACGGACTGCTTTAAGTCTGTTAAGGAACGTACCCTTCCTCTTAGCTCCATAGCGTTCATGGGTTTCATTACATAGTCGTTTGCACCCGAAACAAATCCTGTGTATATATCTTCCGGCTGGCTACGTGCGGTCAGAAGTAGAATAGGAAGCTCAGCTATGGTAAAACGTTCACGAATTTTCTGTGTTAATTCATAGCCGGACATCTGGGGCATCATTACATCTGTAATGATTAAATCCCATTGATCCGTATCCAGCTTTATTAAAGCATCGATTCCACTGGTTACCGTAACCATTTCATAGTCTTTGATGGACAGTACGCTAGTAAGGATTTTCAGATTAACGGGATCATCATCGACAGCCAAAATCCTAGGTCTTCTTCCATCCGTTGATGAAGTAGATGTAGCGGCAATTTCGGATAGCGTAATTTGGGATTGCTTGTCCTTGTATTCAGACACTGTTGGGGGATCTGAATTGAATTTTTGGATGCTGGCATCGGATAGAGGCATAGAAAAAGTAAAAGTAGAGCCTTTGCCAAGTGAAGATTTTACGCTAATCTCTCCACCGTGAAGTTCAACCAGTTGTTTACAAATGCTTAAGCCTAATCCGATTCCACCACTGATTGCTGTCATGTTTGAGTCACCTTGCTCATAGGGTTGAAAGGCTCTTAGCTGTGTTTCTTCGTTCATCCCAATCCCAGTATCCGTAATATGGATGCGCGCCAAACCTTTATGAATATCCGCATGGACTCTCACTGAGCCGGTACTCGTATATTTAACAGCATTTTGAAGCAGATTGAACAAAATCTGGATGAGCCTTTTTTCATCTGCCACAACAGAAGGAAAGGAATCAGGGATCTCCGAAATTAAGGTAATGTTTTTGCCTTCCGTTAGAAATTTGAGCATATCGAGCACACCAACAGCTACGGATTGAATGGGAACATCTCTTAGTTGCAATTGAATGTTGCTCTCACGAAGCTGTGATTGATCTAGTAGATCGTTTATTAGTAGCGACATACGTCTTCCAACGGTAATTAGCAGTTCTAGATTATTTGCGTTCTCAAGCATTAAGGATTCTCTCTCACTGTCTAAGATGGTCTCAGCAATATTAATGATGCTATGTAGCGGGTTTTTCAGCTCATGAGAGGTATTAGCTAGGAAATTATCCTTTTGTGTAACAGTTCTTTGCAGGCTCTGTGCCAGATTCTCAGTCTGCTTAGTATTCCAGAAATAGCGTTTGAATCCAAAAGTCGCAAAGCATAAAAAGGCAATAATGAGGTCAAAAGGATAATAGGTAACGTTGATCAGGTCGTAATTTTTGAACAATCCCCAATGGGTGCTGTTAACGATGGCTAAGATAGATAACAATAGAAAAATAGAGCCATCGTGGTTTCTAAGAGTAGATTTCAGAAAGAGAACTACAACTTCTAATGATAGAACGAATATATTGATGAAAAAAATAAGTATATACGATTCGTAATAGTGGACAACGGGACCGAGCAGTATGAAAAGGATATGTACCAGAGATAAGCTAGTCAGGATCCGAACACTTTTAATTTTTAAATTCTGGAACATGAGTTGCTTGCTTGTTAGTAAGATGAATATAAAAGCGAAAATATTAGATATGATTAATAGTTTTAAGCTCCATTGGTAGTTTATGGGAAGCATATGCAGCAAAAGTTTGTCATCATCAATGAGAACAGTAGTTATAGCGGAAATTACCAATAGAATAAAATAGATCAACATCTTTTGCCGCGGTCCAATGGTATATAATATTGCTGCATAGACTGCATGAAGTAGAAGTACTACACATAATAACAGCTGAAGGCCTATGGAAACGATCCTCTGGTGTGTTAAAGCTTTTTCGTTGCCAAATAAAATAGGTTTGTAAATCCCACCTGTATGAGCTAAAGAGTAGTTGGCTGCATGAATGACAATTTCAATCTCACTCTCATCAGTTGTAAACGATATGGAGTAAGGTAATACATGAGGAATATAGTCTTCCTTATCGGCAGACGGAGAACCTGAACTTCCTAGCAGTTCACCATTGATATAAATTTTCGAAGAGGTTCGAACCCCGGATATGAGGATGCCGTAAGACTGCTTTTCATTTTTATCTACAAGAATACGTAACCGGTAGGAACCGTAACCGAAAGCCGTTTTTTTGCCATTATTAATTGCTTCGTTCCATTGACCTGGAACTTGTATATATTTTTTAGGCGTAGCATTATTTAGCGATTCTTTATTGAAAGTGGGAAGCAACGTATTAGGATAGAACTCCCATTGCCCTTTTAAGGTAAGGAGCTTGTCTTGATTCAATTCGTTATTCCGTAAATCGAGTACTCCTTTGACTAATTGTGGTTGTATAGCATGAGGCGAAGCCCAAATCCATAGGAAGCGAAAGCAAGTAAGTATGGTAAGAAATAACACGATAATTAGAAAGAGTTTTCGTTTGGTCATAGTAATTAAACATTATTCGACAAAAAACAATATATTCCCTTCTCAAAGATATTTCAAAATTTTTTTTAAAAAGATTTGATGAAGTTGCAGGGAAGTGGATTTGTCCGGCGTCTAACGTTATGAAGGTGAAGGAGGGGAGAAAGCTGGAAGAGGCGGAATGGATATCAGCCGTGCTGAACGGTGAGCATCAAGCCTTTGGGCATTTGGTGACACGTTATCAAGGCATGGTATACAGAGTGTGCGTCAAGATTACTGGGGAAGCCGAATCGGCCAAAGATATGGCCCAGGAGGTTTTTATAAAAGCATATAAAGCGCTCCCCTCCTTCAGAGGACAGTCTTCCTTCTCGACCTGGCTGTATCGGATAGCCTACCGAACCTGTCTGGACTGGAAACGCGCTAATGATAGGGAGTGGAGGCATCGAAGTGCAGCTGATTACACTGAGAATGATTGGGTAACTTCTCAAACACCTGAGCAACAGGTGCTAGAGCAGGAACAATCAGCTGAATTGGGTGAGAATGTGAACAGCCTTGCTGAACCGTACCGGTCGGTCGTACAGCTGTACTATTTTCAGCGGAATTCTTATCAAGAGATAGCGGAGCAAAAAGGTGTATCCGTTAAGACGATCGAATCGCAGCTATATCGTGCCAGACAGATGATGCGTAGACAAAGGGAGGAATTGCGATGAATTGTGCAATAGTGAAGGAATGGATGCCACATTACATTGACGGTCTACTGTCTTCAGATATGGAGCTGAGTATCCGGTTGCACATACAATCCTGTCCTGATTGCGCGGAGTGGCTGGAGGAAGCGAAGGAAATGTCAGCTCTATGGTCAGAAATGGAAGCAGACAGCGAATATCAGCATGAACAGATGGACTTTCCAGATCTTGCATCAGGTGTTATGGCCCATATCGAGCAGCTCGAAACAGGGCGGAGAGAGCGAGCAATTAAAGCGACAAGCGTAAGACGTCGTTCTGCTCCTAGAACTTCATGGATGCATTATGCTGTGGCTGCCTGCTTAAGCTTGTTATTGTTACAGTTTGGAGTTTTTGAGAATTTGGCTTATGGAATCACTGAAATTAATGGTCATGTGTCGAATTCGGTGACCCAATGGTTTGGTGGCTTTGGAAAATAGTCATAAAGAGATTAATAAAAAATAGATGGATTCAGATAAACCAAAGTTTATGCTATCCAAAATTTAGGAGGATGTATTATGATTAAGAAGAGACGTTGGCTCACTTTTATGCTGGCTATGATTCCTGGTGTAGGTCATTTGTATTTAGGCTTCAAAAAGCAGGGACTGCAGTTTATGATCGGGGCTTCCTTATGTATTATGTTTATTCCGTCTGAGCCCATGATCTTCCCTTTTGCCCTAGCTGCACTATGGTTTTACCAATTGTTTGATGCCCTGCAGAAAGCAGCTTGGATGAAAATAACTGCAGCCGAACACGAGCGTATGATGTTTCATCCAGACAGTTTCGGAGAACCTTGGACGATGGGGATATCCTCTATGCCGGGTTACCCACATGAAGATGTGAATCCAGCTTGGGTCGGTATCGGATGTGTTGTTGCCGGGTTTCTTATGCTGGTAATTTCAGCATTCCCGACGTTGTGGAGAATGTTGATTGAGATTAACATTGGTACGATCTTGCTTTCATTGGGACTGATAGCATACGGACTCAAGATGCTGCGAAACAATACGAGAGCATAAGAAACGGGGATTTGACTATGGGGAGATGGAAAATCGGGAGCTTCACTGCAGCCTTAGGCTGTATTACGCTTGGCGTCATTATTGTAATGGCTCAGTATAATATGATCAGCTATGAAGTACTAGGTTATTTATGGCCAGCACTGTTGATCCTGTTCGGACTCGAGATGTTGCTCAGGCTGTTTATTAAATCCGATGTCAAAAGCCGTGTAAGCGGCTGGGCTATCCTATTGATCATCTTGCTGATTGGAGCAAGCAGCGCTCAGTCAGTAATGGCCGGAGGCTCACTGAGCAGTCTAATTGGGAATACACATTTGACTCCACTTAGCGGGAATGTCGAAGTGAAAGAAAATATTACGACGCTGAAAATCGTACTTCCAAGTGGAAAAGTAAAGGTCGAGGGGATAGATGGAAGCTCATTGGATTATGAGGGAAGCCTACTTCTGCCTGGAAAATCCCAAAGTGAAGCTGAAAGTGCGTTGGAAAAGAAATGGAAAGTTAAAACTGAGGGAGATACGCTGATTATGGAGCTCGATACAGATCATAATTGGTTCTCTAATATTCAGTTTGGATTTAATACTAAAAGTCCGTATCTAAATGTGAATGTACCTAGCAGCCTTGCTGTTGAGGTTGATACTAGCGATGGGTCGATAGAAGCCTGGAATTTAAAGTCTGGCTTAGTGGTGGACACAAGTAATGGGGTATTAAATATTCATGATGTTGCCGGCGGAGTAGAGGCACATACCAGTAATGGCTCACTGACTGTTCAGAACATCCAAGGTGGAGCGCAACTCAAAAGCTCTAATGGAGCTATTATATTGGATAATATAGATGGTGCATTAACCGCAAAAAGCAGTAACGGCAAGATCACTATTAATTCAGCAGTGACCGGAAAATGGAAGTGTTCGTCAAGTAACGGAAAGATTACGGTGGGATTGCCATCGGTGTCCGATGCGAAGATTACAGCAGATACCAGCAATGGTTCGCTGAAAGGGAATGTGTCCTGGGATCGAGACGGGGATAGCTATGGCACTGCCATTCTCGGTAAAGGAACATATACTGTGGACCTAAGCACAAGTAATGGAAGCGTGACCGTGGACACAGCTGAATAAGCACGAATAATAAAGGGAGCCTAGTCTAGGCTCCCTTTTTGTATAATAGTCCTACCAAGCGTAAGCTTTAGGGGCTTCTCCGCCCGGTCCTGGGAAGATTTCATCTAGCCGTTTAAGTACTGACTCATCTAGTACAATCTCAAGACTGCGTAGTGCACTCTCAAATTGCTCCAGTGTACGTGGTCCAATAATTGGTGCGGTTACAGCAGGATTGGCTAGCAACCATGCTAGAGCTACATTATCTTGCGGTTCTCCAAGCTCCATACATAAGCTTGCAAATGCCTCAAGCTGATCCTTGAATTGCTCTACGCGCTCGGCGTTTCCTCCACTGCGGCTGCCTTCTATTTTCTTAAGTGCATTACGCCCGAGAAGACCTCCATCCAGTGGGCTCCAAGGAATAACACCTAAACCAAGATGGAGAGAAGCTGGCAATACTTCAAGTTCAGGAAGTCGGCAGGTCAGGCTGTATTTATGCTGCTCAGAAACTAACCCTAAAAAGCCACGTGCCTTGGCTTCTTGTTGAGCTACAGCGATATCCCACCCCGCAAAGTTGCTGGAGCCGACATAACCAATCTTGCCTTGATTTACAGCAAGCTCGAACGCCCCCCACAGCTCGTCCCAAGAGACACTGCGATCCACATGGTGCATCTGGTACAATTCAATATGATCGGTCTGGAGACGCTGCAGAGAGCCCTCTAGATGGCGGCGAATGATATAGGAGGATAAGCCTTGTTCATCATTAGGTCCGTCGAGCTTATCGCTCATAGCTCCGTACACCTTGGTAGCCAGCACGACCTTTTCACGTCGCCCACCACCTTGCTTAAACCAGCGTCCAATAATCGTTTCGGTTAGACCGGAATTCTCACCCCAGCCATAAA
This sequence comes from Paenibacillus sp. RS8, assembly GCF_041956825.1. Taxonomy (NCBI): domain Bacteria; kingdom Bacillati; phylum Bacillota; class Bacilli; order Caryophanales; family Paenibacillaceae; genus Paenibacillus; species Paenibacillus sp. RS8. The sequence goes on from NZ_CP168131.1 coordinate 3,102,839, forward strand.
TGTTAGCGGTATCAAAAAAATTAACACCTGCGTCGAGTGCAGCGTCCATAATACGGAAGGCTTCTTGTTCATCTGTTTGTGGGCCGAAGTTCATTGTTCCAAGACATAGCCGACTGACCTTCATACCGGATTTGCCAAGCTTAGCATATTGCACTTCGCATTCACTCCTTAGGTAGATGATTTCAACTTAATTGTAAACATCTTCAGAAAGAAGAGCAAATATGAAGCGGACTTAGGATGGTTTTTACATAGAGCGCATACCTAAGTAACCCGCCGGGTTTCTTTCTGCTTATTTGAAGCTGTCTATTCGTATAACGAATTTAGATATTGAGACCTTTCATGCTGCTATCATCATATCTACCGCCTTGAACGGCTGACTGAGGACTAACAGCTTCAATACGTGCTAAGTCATCGGGAGTCAGCACAATGTCCACAGCTCCTACATTTTCCTCTAAATAACTAATTCGTCTCGTTCCTGGTATTGGAAGTGCTCCTTTTGCTAATGTCCACGCCAATGCCAGTTGCGATGGTGTACTACCTTTTTTCTTTGGCGATCTAAATAAATGGTCAATTTTTGATTTTGCAGGATCAATTACTAAACACCATGTTAGAGACGAAATATCTTTTAATGAATAATTTGTCAATTGAACAGGTGCTTTACGATTTTTATAAATTGAAAAAGATACAGTTATTTAAGCCTGAAAAGCTCTTTTTGGTGGATGACAATCTCATAGTTCCCAAAATAGATTATTTAACGCTAAAAATCCCCCCAACCTTATAGGTAGATGGGATTTCCTAACCTAACTTATAGGCGTTACCTATCAGTTCAATAGATTTTATATCTTTGTCCTTTATGACTGGGTATGATACAACAATATAAAGAAGAACTATGTCTGTTAGAGCAGACCACTTGAGGAGTGACTGAGATGAGTGAGGTTAAAAAAATCGCCGTAATCGCAGGGGATGGTATTGGACCTGAAGTAGTAGCTGAAGCAGAAAAAGTATTGAAAAGAACGGAAGCAGTATTTGGTTATGCCTTTGAAACGGAGCACGCTCTATTTGGTGGCATTGCAATAGATGAGAGAGGCACACCGCTGCCAGAAGATACATTAGAAATCTGTCGTAGTGCAGACGCTGTATTACTGGGTGCTGTAGGCGGACCAAAGTGGGATAACAATTCAAAGGAGCTTCGTCCTGAAACCGGATTGCTTGGCATTCGTAAAGCGCTTGGATTGTTCTCAAACTTGCGTCCAGCAGTCGTATTCGATTGCCTTAAGGATGCTTCGACCCTAAAGCCGGAAGTTCTGGAAGGAACAGATCTTATGGTCGTTCGTGAGCTGACAGGCGGGATTTACTTCGGAGATAAATTGCGTCGTCAAGGTGAACATGGAGAAGAAGCTGTAGATACTTGTGTATACAACGTAATGGAAGTGGAACGAATCGTACGTCAGGCTTTTGAAATTGCTGGCAAGCGTCGCAATAAGCTTGCAAGTGTTGATAAAGCGAATGTCCTTGAAACATCACGTTTATGGCGTGAGGTTGTAAATAAGATTGCTCCAGAATATCCGGAGGTAGAAGTAGAGCATGTGCTCGTTGATAACTGCGCCATGCAGCTGCTGCGCCGTCCAGCCAGCTTTGATGTTATCGTTACCGAGAACATGTTCGGTGACATCCTGAGCGATGAGGCTGCGATGTTGACTGGCTCTATCGGTATGCTTGCTTCTGCTTCGATGGGCGACGGTAATTATGGCCTCTACGAGCCCGTCCACGGCTCCGCACCTGATATTGCCGGACAAGGGCTTGCGAACCCAATTGCAACGATCTTGTCTTTAGCACTGATGTACCGTTTAACCTTTGGTTATGAGGATGCGGCTGCTGCGATAGAGGCTGCTGTGGCTGAAGTATTGGATGCAGGACACCGTACAAGTGATATTGCGGTAGATAAGAGCAAAGCGATCAGTACATCTGAAATGGGCGACCTGATTGTTGCAGCTATCCGCAAAGCGTAATATAATCTGATTTTTAATTACGAGTAGAGTGGAAATTGTCTAAGATTGACTTTGATTTTGTACGATGATACCATTTGATATGTAGACAAGATGTAAATTATTCCAGCATATCATGACAAGAAATGGTTGGTTTCTTACATAATTAAGGGAGGATTTTGGCAATGGCTGAACGTTTAGTAGGTAAACCAGCCCCAGACTTTACAATGCAAACCGTATCAGGTGATGGTAAAGATTTTGGTGAAATAAGTCTATCCGACTACCGTGGTAAATGGCTGGTATTCTTCTTTTATCCTCTGGACTTCACTTTTGTATGCCCAACTGAAATCAAAGCTCTTAGTGATGCTGCTGCGCAGTTCGAAGCACTTGATACAGAAATTCTCGGCGCAAGTGTAGATTCGATCCACAGCCACAAAGCATGGATCAATACACCTAAGGATTCCAATGGTCTTGGCCGTTTGAACTTCCCGCTTGCTGCAGATATTACGAAACAAGTTGCGAAAGACTACGGCATTCTAATTGAAGAAGAAGGCATTGCATTACGTGGATTGTTCATAATCGATCCTGAAGGCGAATTGAAATACCAAGTTGTTAATCACAATGATGTAGGTCGCAGCGTAGAAGAAACACTTCGAGTTCTTCAAGCACTGCAATCGGGTGGCTTATGCCCAATGGACTGGAAACCAGGTGACAGAAACCTTTAACTGATCCTCTGCTATTATCTGATCTTTGATATTCTGATTTGAACCTCCTTGCAGAAATTTTTCTGTAAGGAGGTTTTTTGCTCCAAAAAGTCTAAAATAAAAAAATGGATTTGAAAATAGGCGTGAAAAGTTATATTATGTCCTCGAGTGGAGGAATCTCCATTAGGGTAATGTAATACAATAATAAAAACTCAGGTGAGTTAGTTAATCTAAGGAGGGTGAACAAATATGAGCTTTTGCTGTGGAGCGAGTATGGTAGGAACAAAGGGAACCCTTAAACATTATCGCACGCAAGTCCATAATGTTCCCCTGCTTTTTTGTCCGGTATGTCATCGTGTAGAGGTTCACTATAAGGTCGAGAATGAATATGAGATCTTGGCGGAATACGCACATGGGGACGGAGTTACTGATGTGGATTTTCAGGACTATGTCATGGAAGACGAAACTGCAATATTCGAGAATGTCATTAACATCGAGAGTGAAGAGCCTCTAGCTATTGTGCGGAGCCAGATCGATATGGCACTTGACCTGCTTGCTGTAGCCAAACAGATTGAGGACACGAAGTGGGAACGGGAATTGAAGAAAAGATTAGCTGTGATGAGTCAGAGACGCCTTCGTCTGCAACAGAAAGCATAAGATTATTTGTAATTTGGGTCTAACCCATTTCTTTTTCAAGGCCTTCGCAACTGCGAGGGCTTTTTAGTTTTTCTGTTTTTTTATAACTGTGTAATACATTTGAACGAACTAATAGTAATAAATAAAATTTGATGTGATATTTTATATGTCTTTGGAATCATTTTATGAATTTTTTTATCATTCGACAGTTTCTCTGATTGCGTTGTCTACTTCACTTGGATATAATTGAACCGGTTGGAAAAAGTGCAACGATTACCGAATGTTCTGGCGGCTTCGTCATATACTCAAATACATAGTAATTTGATGTCGCTTTAGCGTCTTCGTCAAATGCAGTAAAAGGGGGAACTTCGTATCGTGATTAGCCAATATCAAGAAAGTCTTCTATTACCGGGAAGAACCTATCAATCAGGACCTGCGGATACTACATACGAGGATGTACTAGAGAATATTGACAGCGGAATCATGCTTTTTGATGAAGAGGGAGTTATAAGTTTTGTAAATAAGCAAATGTACGGGATGCTTGAGTTAACCCGACACTCCCTTGTGGGCTGTACAATATCACACCTGTTATCTAATGTTCGATTGAGCCGCTTTAAGAAAAAGCAAGTATTGCAAAGCTATAGAGAGATGGTATACAAAGGAAAATCTAATTATGAGTTTTTAGACGAGTATGGTCGTTATTGGAAGGTTACATTATGCTGTGGAGAGCAAATGAAGGGTTGTTATTTGTTTACAGTTAAAGAAATCTCCGATTATAAGTTGATTGAGCAAACAGCTTATCAGAACGATAGTTTAGCTATGCTAGGTAAATTATCCGCATCTATTGCCCATGAAATCCGGAATCCATTAACAGCAATTCGTGGATTCATTCAATTGCTTCATCCGCATCTACAACAGCTTGGAAAGCAGGAATATGGCAAGATTATCTTGGCGGAGATCGATCGTGCGAACGATATTATTCATGAATTTCTAACCTCTTCCAAGCCATCAGTTCCTCAAGTGGGGATGATTCCTGTGTCAGCCTTACTTAAAGAGGTGGTGCTGCTTACAGAAAGCGAAGCCTTGATGAAAGGTTGCCAGATCAATCTACATCCTTTTCAGGAGGATATGATGATTTCTGGAGATGTGAAACAAATGAAACAGGTAGTCCTCAACATGATTAGAAACGCTATGGAGGCCGTTGCGGATAGAGCAGATGGTCTAATGGGTAAAATAGAGGTTGGAGCCGGCAGGGAGGGCTCTGAGGTCCGTATTTTCATTTCTGATAACGGTAAGGGAATGGATATCCGTACACTGGACAGGTTATTCAATCCATTTTTTACGACGAAGGAGAATGGGACTGGACTTGGGCTTTCTGTGAGTGACCGAATCATCAAAAATCATGGCGGATGTATTTCTGTCAGCAGTAGAGTTAATGAAGGTACTCATTTTGTGATCTCATTGCCATTAATCCATTAGTACATTTAATTAGAATATAAAGCGTTTAAGAGGCTGATCCCTGCGGATAATACAGATGCAGAGATCAGCCTTGCTTATGTTACAATGGGGATTGGTTTTGGGAGACAAATGGAGGTAGACATAATGAATATACAATTCCACAGCGGCAGTTCCATTGATGAAATACAGGGTGATGCCCTTATCCTTATTATCTCTGAGTCGGAGGCCCAACATGGAGGTCTTTCAGAGAGATGGAATGACAGCATTCGCCTATTAGGGAAGACAGGTCTATTTAGTGGAAAGCTAAACCAGACTTATGTACTACCTTTAGAGCAGACATCCGGTTGTCCTGTTGCGATTTTGGTTGGAAAGGGGGACCAACTTCTTACGACTGAAGATCTACGTCAAATGGCAGTTCAGACAGCACGTGCAGCACTTCGATTGAAGGCGGTACAGCTAGTGTTTCAGGTGCCGGGAAATATTCAGGAGCTAACAGTAGATGGGGATAGCGTATCTATTGCCTACGCGTTGTCTGAGGGGGTGTCACTTGGTTCCTACCGTCGTCCCACGTATAAGCAGGAGCAATCACAATATACAGGTCCAAACTCGGTTATTTTCACTATGGAGAAGAAGCCAGAGAATACTTTCGAGCATGGCTGGAATCTGGGTATGCAGAGAGGGCTGGCTTTTGGTGAGGCTACGAATCTAGCACGAAACTTGACGAATATGCCTGGCAATCTGCTGACTCCATCTGACCTTGCTGTGGCCGCTATAGAAGTAGCTGAACGTTATGGATTTCCTTCCGAAGTGTTGGATGAACGGGAAATTGAGCAAAAAGGAATGGGCGGATTGCTCGCAGTCGGAAAAGGAAGTGTAAACCCTCCGCGAATGATCGTTATCCGTTACCAGGGAACGGGTCACTGGGATAATGTAGTGGGGCTGGTCGGTAAAGGGATTACTTTTGATACAGGGGGGATATCCTTAAAAAGAGCCCCAGGTATGGAAGAGTTAATCAGTGATATGGGAGGCGCAGCGACTGTACTTGGAGTAATGGAGGCATTAGGCCGATTACGTCCACGAATTAATGTCGTAATGGTCATTCCATCTGCTGAGAATATGCCTTCTGCTAATGCCTTTAAACCCGGGGATATCATTACATCAATGAGCGGAAGAACGATAGAAGTGTTGAATACCGATGCAGAAGGTAGACTTGTACTTGGGGATGCGCTGACTTATGCCCGCGAGTGGGGAGCGAAACGTGTTATTGATGTCGCCACGCTGACAGGTGCAGTGTTATCGACATTGGGAGACATAGCTACAGGTGCTGTTACTAACAACGAAGAATTCATGGAGCAGTTTCTGACAGCAGCTAATGTTTCGGGTGAAAAAATATGGCAGCTTCCGGCTTACCCGGAATTCCGCGAAATGCTAAAGAGTGAAGTGGCCGATATTCGTAACACTGCAGGAAGATTCGGGGGAGCCACTACCGCTGGGTTATTTGTAGGTGAGTTTGCGGAAGGTCTGCCGTGGATACATCTAGATATTGCTGGAACAGCATTTTTATCTAAAGAACGTGGAGTTAATCCTAGAGGCGGTACAGGTGTTATGGTTCGCACATTGGTTCAGTGGCTACTCAGCGAAAGCGAATAATTGGCTCTACATAAACAACAAATAGAAACCTCGCCTTAGGGAGATGGTCTGTATGACCAACCATTCGCTAAGGCGAGGTTTCTTTGCTTTTGTAAGGATGAAAAAGATTAAACAGTGCCATTGGATTTTTTAGTCTTCGATTGGGAAGTAAAGGATTGAATACTGTTCATAATTTTATCGCGAGTTCCCTTATTTTTCAGTAAATAGGCTACTCCCAATGCAGCGGTTGTTAAAAATGTCTTTTTTGTGTTCATAGTGATTACCTCCTTGGTATAGTCTGTAATTGCTTATAACAAACATACCCGAAAGCTTTGAAAGCTAAACTATGAACCCTTACATATAACTGTTAGTGCAAGCCTAATTCTTCTTGTTAACAGGTGTTGAGCAGCAGGAGAGGGGAGAATCTAAAGACGCTGCTGAACAGCTCTTGCCCTTATCACAGCCAGCGCAAGCGCCTTGCTTGCCCTTTTGCACATGTCGATAGATGATCCAGCCTGAATAACCGAAGATCAGAGTGACGATTAGAACATTTATCATTACGGTGCCCCCACTTTCATTAAGAGAATCAACAAATTACAAGTTCTATGACCAGCCTAATAATCGCCCGCCTTGGAAAATAACAAAAGATACGATATACGCCAGGGCAAGAGAATAGCCAATGGAGAAGAAAGTCCATTTCCAAGAGGCTGTTTCCTTTTTGATAACCCCTACAGTGGCCAGACAAGGAATATATAGCAGGATAAAGGCCATAAAGCTGACTGCACTCAGCGGTGTAAAGACTTGTGAAATTTGATTCTCTAATCCAGCGGTATCCGGTGCGTGATAGATGATATTCATCGTAGACACAACAACCTCTTTCGCTAAAAATCCTGGAACCAAGGTAGAGCCAGCCTGCCACGTTCCGAAACCAAGCGGTTCCAGTAGTGGTGCAATCATGCCTCCGAATTTAGCCAGGAAGCTATGATCCATTTCTACATCAAATCCGCCGGGACCCGCATATGACATAGACCAAATAATCGCTGAGCCAGCTAGAATAATCGTTCCCGCTTTACGAAGGAACCCTTTGCCCTTCTCCCAAGTGCTGCGCGATAAGGTCTTAATCTGCGGCATACGGTAAGGAGGGAGTTCGATGATAAAGACAGAGGATTCATTTTTGAATAAGTATTTAGAGAATACCTTACAAAGAATTAGGGCAAATACAATACCCATAACATACATAGAGAGAACGGCAAACGCTTGTTGCTCAGGGAAGAATACAACTGCAAATAATGCATAAACAGGTAATCTTGCTGAACAAGACATCAGCGGCATTAATAGGGTTGTCAGCATGCGGTCCTTGGGCTGTTCGATGCTTCGAGCCGCCATTATGGCCGGTACATTGCAACCAAAACCAATGATGAATGGAATGAATGCTTTTCCGTTGAGTCCCATTCGTTCCATGGTACTGTCCATCAACAAGCAGACCCTTGCCATGTATCCGGAGTCCTCCAGAAAGGAAATGATCAGGAAGAGAATGAAGATCTGCGGAATAAAGACCAGTACACCGCCTACACCGCCGATGATACCATCCACGATCAAAGCATGTGTGAAGCCGGAAGCTCCTATGGTTTGAAGCAGTGAATTCGTTCCATCACTAATAGGGCCGGATATCAGACCATCTAAGATATCCGATAGGGGTCCGCCAACCCAGTCAAATGTAGTCTTAAAGAGAACATACATAAAGAAAATGAATAAGGGCAGTCCCAAAAAGCGATGAGTCAATACCGAATCTAATCGTTCAGTTAAGTTATGGGGCTTCTGAGCTGTCGTATCAAGGACTTCGACACAAATATTGCGAATATACTCCATACGGTTCGAGCGAATCCATTGCGGGAGTGTCAGGGCTAGTTTTTTGATTTGCAGCTCACTCTGACAAGACTCACAGATATTTAGCAGTCCCGTAACATCTATACGCGACTTCAGAAACTGAAGGATAACCGGATTCTGCTCCATTAGCTGTAGAGCGACCCAACGATGATTGGGCAGATCTTTTATAGAACGTAATTCCTTTTCTATAGAAGATATCGCTCGCTCGACGACCTCACCATAATTCAGCTTGAACTTTACAGCAGGAATAGCTGACGACTCTTCTAGGATGCTGAGCATCTGTACGCTGCCTTTACCGGTTCTTGCTATAAGTGGGAGGATGGTGACACCCAATCTTGATTGTAAAATGGTTTGATTGATACGAATACCACGCGCATTAGCGACATCAATCATATTAAGACCGAGTACAGTAGGCTTGCCATACTCAAGTAGTTGAAGGGTGAGCAGCAGATTACGTTCCAGCTGGGAGGCATCCACGATATTAATTAATGCTTCTGGGGATTCTTCTATTAGATATTGGGCTGCGACCCCTTCATCGCGGGAGAGTGGGTGAAGAGAATAGATGCCGGGTAAATCTATAAGCCTGCCTGCCCCGTTCTTCAGATTTCCGATCTTTTTCTCAACCGTAACCCCTGACCAGTTACCTACATATTCGTATGAAGTCGTTAATGTATTGAAGAGAGAGGTCTTACCTGTATTGGGATTGCCCACAAGAGCTATAGAACTCAAGATACGTTCACCTCAATCAGAGAAGCTTCTTTGCGGCGTATGGCGAACAGCTGGCCGTTACATTCTAGCGTAATCGGCCCCCAAAAAGGTCCCTTTCCTTTAAGACGGATGTTGACACCCTCTGACACTCCGAGATCCGCAAGACGACGGCGTAGAACGGGGTTCATTCCTTCTATTTTATGAATACAGCCGGCAGAACCAGGTTGTAGTTGTAGCAAGGTACAGCAGGTAGAAGTAGCTATTGTAATCCCTCCAAAAGAGACTGATAATCAATCTCAACTGTTTAGTTGTAATGTAGCATTTTTAAGTGTTTGTATACTGTGATATTTGTCGCAGACATAATGTGATAATAACATCTATGAGTTAAAGGTGAAATAACCTTTACAATTTATTCTTCATTAAAGTATGATTGAACGATATAAATTGCATAGTAAAGCTATGCTAGCGGTTATAATGATTGCAATAGCGGCTACGATGATTGCAGGAATTGAAGGGAGATAATTATGAAGACTAATCAATGTAAAATTGTTGACTGCACCATTCGCGATGGGGGGCTCGTTAACAACTGGGATTTCAGCGTGGAATTTGTGCAAAATTTGTATGCCGGCTTGAATGAGGCTGGTGTTGACTATATGGAAATCGGTTATAAAAACTCCCCTAAACTGCTCAAAGGAGCAGAAGGTGCTGGACCATGGCGTTTTCTGAACGATGACTTCTTACGTAAAGTTATCCCGCAAAAGGGACATACGAAGCTTTCCGCTTTGGTTGATATCGGTCGTGTGGATGAGAATGATATTTTACCTCGCAGCGAAAGTATGCTGGATCTGATTCGGGTAGCTTGTTATAGCAAAGATGTGGAGAAAGCCTTGCAGCTGGTACAAACTTTCCATGATCTAGGCTATGAGACAACGATCAATATTATGGCTTTGTCTAATGTAATGGAGAATGAATTATTAGAAGCTTTCGAAATGATTCGTGAGAGCGTAGTTGATGTAGTATACATTGTGGATTCATACGGTAGTCTAGATCATAATGATATCAACTATTTGGTTGAGAAGTTCAAAACTCATCTGCCTAACAAACGCCTGGGCGTACATACCCACAATAATCTTCAACTGGCGTTCTCTAATACATTGATTGCTGCTGAGAAAGGTGTAGAGCTGCTGGACGCTTCCTGTTATGGAATGGGACGTGCTGCCGGAAACTGTCCTACAGAGTTGCTAGTGACTCATTTGAAGAATACTCGTTACACTTTGCGTCCTGTAATTGATATCATTGAACGCTTGATGATTCCTTTGCGTGAAAAAGAAGAGTGGGGCTATATCATTCCTTACATGATCACTGGAACGCTTGATGAGCATCCGCGTTCGGCTATGGCGCTACGCGCATCGGCGGATAAGGATAAAGCGGTTGATTTCTATGATAAGCTTACGACACCAGAAGTTAACTTCGGAGATAAATAAACCTGTTGTTCAGAAGCACTGAACCCTTTCATAGGGGGAAGTGCTTTTTTTATTGAATAAAAATTCTATAAGTTCCTCTAATTAAATTGTTCTTATAATTTTTCTTTAAGATGCGGACCGTCCCTATAAGGAAGTTGGAGGCATTAATGCTTGCCTGCTAGAAGAAAATGGTTTATATTTATGCAAGATTTATGAATAATCGCTATGAAAATACTACCTCACAAAAGAAATGTAACTTTAAAGACCGATCTAGCCGATATTTATACATAGGACAAGACTATACATAGTTGCTTATTAATAGACATCATTTTCAGACGCGAGGGACTTATGAGACAAGAAGAGAAAAAGACAATTCAAGCGGCTATTATAGGAGCCTTACTGTTCCTACTCATTCAAATTTTCCATACATCGCTAAACCGATTGGACAATTGGGATATTATTTCTGCACTCTACCTCATTGTCGGCTGTTGTACTGTTGCTTTTGGGTTTGCGATATTTGCACAGGGCTGGTTGTTCTTCTCTAGCAGATTATCTAAAGGAAGATTATATGTCGCTGCTCTTTTTGGCGGAATATGTATTATTGATTTCTTGCATACACTCGGTTTTGTAGCATTTCCATTGATATCATCATTTATTACCCCTGAGGAGTCAAGGTGGCTACTTACCTTTTCACGGCTATCCAGCGGGCTAGGCATATTGTTCATTTTTAGTAGAGAAGATAAACCTGTGACCGTCACAGAAAAAAGAAATGTATTCAGAATCGCCTTCATGTTGATTGTGCTCTTTATCGCATTATTTATATTTATCCACTCGGCAGTGCCGGAGTTGTTTACTAAGCCTTGGATGAGTACGATTAAACAATTCGTTGATCTGGGGGTACTGTTTGTTTACTTGGCGAGTGTCGCTGTCATTGTATTTCCTGGCAATAATGAAAAGTCAGCCTCGATGCTTGTTATTATTCGGGCACTGATTTTTTTCTCTCTAGGCCAGGCGTTTTTTATGACTCCCATAAGTGGAGGGAATATTGATGATCTCTTTGGGATGTTATGTAACGGAGTTGCATATTACCAGTTGCTTACCGGTGTGTATCGACTGACGATTGAAGAGCCATTTTACGAGAAGCAGTTGGCTGAAGAACGGATCAATTACTTGGCTTATCATGATGATTTAACAGGACTTCCAAATAGACGTCGGCTGACACAGCGTGTTGAAGAAATGATTGATGCTGGAGAGCCAGACACTAGTGATCAATTCTCAGCTTTGGCCATTATGAATATTAATCATTTTAAGAATATAAATGACTCTCTAGGTCATTATGCCGGAGATCTATTATTAAAATTGGTGTCTGAGCGGCTTGGTAATGAGGCTAGACCCAGTGAAGAGCTGTATAGTATGGGGGCAGATGAGTTTGCTTTTCTGATGACAGATAGAGCAAGTCTTGGAGAATGTTTGGAAAGGGCTGCAGAGTTGCTTAGATTATTTGAAGCCCCCGTTAATATAGACTCTGGTGAGTATCATATCTCGCTCAGTTTAGGGATGAGTATATATCCTGGTGACGGGGAAACGGCTGAACATCTAATTCAAAATGCGGATACTGCGGTTCATAATGCGAAGGAACAGGGAGTAGAGATTCGTCGTTATATCCCAGCCATGCAGATGAAGGCAAAGGAACGATTGAAGCTTGAAAATGATCTTCGAAGAGCGCTTGAACGTGATGAGTTCTATCTCGTATATCAGCCAAAGGTGCAGTTGGAGACGGAAGAGATTGTAGGAATGGAAGCATTATTGCGTTGGAATCATCCAAAGCGTGGTATTGTCTCACCAAATGAGTTTATTCCATTGGCTGAGGATAGTGGGCTGATTGTTCCGATTGGGGAATGGGTACTTAAGACGGCTTGTCTTCAAAATAAACAGTGGCAGTTAGCTGGTTATCAACCGATATGCGTCTCCATCAACTTATCTATGCGTCAATTTCTTCAACCGAACCTTGCAGGCAAGATTCATTCCATTTTGACCGATATTGGATTAGATCCATGTTATGTCGATCTTGAAATTACAGAGAGTATGACTTTGGACAAAGAAACGGCTTTTGATCAGCTGAAGCGTTTGAAAGATCTTGGTGTATTTATTAGCATCGATGATTTTGGAACAGGCTATAGCTCATTGCATTATTTGAAGAATATGCCGATTGACAGGCTGAAGATAGACAGATCGTTTGTCTCCGAGGTTATGGAGGATAGTAATAATGCGGCTATAGTCTCTACGATTACTTCTATGGCGCATCATTTGAAGCTTAAGGTTACAGCAGAAGGGGTGGAGAACAAGGAGCAATTGCAGTTTTTGCGCGAGCAGCATTGCCATGAAGCTCAAGGCTTTTTGTTCAGTAAACCTATTCACGCTGCTGAATTTGAGACATCTTTTTTGAAAAAGGCTCCCCTCGGTGCTTCCTTGTAAAATATAAGAAAGTATAAGTTTCACACCATACTCTATGTCTTATATTTCTAGCTAAACGCCTTTCGGCGTCCTTATAAGGACGCCGAAAGGCGTTTATGCTAGAACAAAAAAATGTTGATTTTTATTTATGGGGGTGATACAATAACTCTTGTACTCACTTTCTAATGCGGGTGTAGTTCAATGGTAGAACTTCAGCCTTCCAAGCTGATAGCGTGGGTTCGATTCCCATCACCCGCTCCATAATTTAAACTTCCAAATCCTTGCGATGCAAGGATTTTTTTATGTTTTGGCAGTTGGTTTTATTATGAATTGCGCTTAGATTATCAAAAAGCCAGGCTCCTCAACGAAGAGAAGCCTGGCTTTTTATATACACCTTTTCACTTAAACAGTTTTCAAGAACTCAACAATGGTGAGCAGTCCCTTATCAAAGTTCTCAAGGTTGAAATGCTCATCCGGTGCATGCAGGTTCTCATCATCAAGACCAAAGCCCATCAGGACCACGGGTGCTTCAAGTACACGGGCGAAGCTTTCCATGATCGGAATGGAGCCACCGTCTTTGGTGAAGAGGGCGCGGGTTCCGTATACTTTGCCGTAAGCGTCTGCTGCTGTTTGCAGAATAGGGTTCGATGGATCGATGTTAAAGGCACGAGCCTTCTCCATTTGCTTCACATGCACTTTCGCTCCGGTTTGAATATTAGCCTTCAGATGCGCCTCAACGGCATCAAGAATATGCTGTGGGTCCTGATCGCCAACGAGACGGCAGGTAATCTTCGCATGTGCTTCTTTTGGAATAACCGTCTTGCTACCTTCGCCTTGGAAACCGCCATAGACGCCGTTAAGCTCAAGTGTAGGGCGAGCACCAATACGTTCTACAAAGGAGTAACCTTCTTCGCCGTATAATGCATCGAGTCCAAGTCCTTCGCGGATTTTCTCTTCATTCACGCCTTGCTTCACAAATTCTTCACGTAGCATAGGTGAAAGTTCAGGTACACCATCATAGAAGCCTTTTACAGAAACACGACCTTTGTCGTCATGAAGAGAGCTGAGCAAGGACACGAGAGCATGTAGTGCATTCGGAACACCGCCGCCGTAAGATCCGGAGTGAAGGTCTGTAAGAGCTGTAGTCACGCTCACTTCAAGTGATCCTAGGCCGCGCAGTCCGGTGCAAATTGCAGGACGACCGCGTTCGAGCAGGGATGTATCGGAGACCAGCACCGCATCCGCAGCCAGCTTTTCTTTATTAGTTTCCAGGAATGGAGGCAGATTTACGCTGCCGATTTCTTCTTCACCTTCGATACAGAGCTTGATGTTAACAGGAAGAGTACCTTCCTGTTTCAGGATCGCTTCAATTGCTTTGAGGTGAATGAATACTTGTCCTTTGTCATCCGTTGCTCCGCGTGCATATAGCTTGCCCTCACGGATTTCTGGTTCGAATGGAGGTGTGGTCCACAGGTTTAGTGGATCTACTGGCTGCACATCGTAGTGGCCGTATACAAGAATGGTTGGCTTACCCGGAGCATGAAGATAATCAGCATATATGACGGGATGTCCCGCTGTCGGATGAAGTTCAATGTTCTCAAGTCCGGCTTTCTTTAGTGTGTCCGTCAGCCAATGGGCTGCAGCTAGTACATCGTCCTTATGCTCAGACAAGGCAGAAATACTTGGAATCTTGAGCCATTGTTTTAGTTCTTCGAGATGTTCATCCCGGTGCGTTGAAAAATACGTTTCGTATGACATAGTGGGTATGTACCTCCTTAAGTTTTGCTGCGCAAAACCGGCTTCGTAAGCGCCTGGGCATGAGCTTTATCGCCATGCGTGACCGTCTTGTTTAGCATTCTATAGGAATCATTATACTGGAGAACTCATTATGGATCAAAAGCGATTAGAAAGACGTCTTATCTGGTCTTCGTGACCGGAGCTTTTTTTCGTAATTAATAGTTCTTTTCCGGTTGTTGATTACTAACAGTAACCATGATAAGCTGGATAAGCTTAAGGGACAAGAAGGTCTATTACATGCTTAAGTTACATGGAGGTAACTACAGTTGGAACATTCAATGGACGAACCCATTCGCTTAATGCCAACGCTGGAGGATTGCTCCATCACCCGCCAAATTCTGGACAGGGTTGGGGACAAATGGAGTGTGCTCATTGTTGTGAATTTGGGTGCAAAGGCACTGCGGTTTAAAGAACTGCAGCGGCGTTGTAGTGGTATATCACAACGGATGCTGACCCAGACGCTCCGTCATTTAGAACGAGACGGTATAGTTTGGCGTAAAGTCACGCCTACGGTACCTTTGACTGTTGAATACGGTCTAACAAGACTAGGAGAGTCCCTGCTAGATCCTCTAACTTCCCTAGTGGAATGGGTCAATAGGAACAATGCTGAAATCGCTAAGGCGCGTATTGGTTATGATCGTCAGCACGAAACGCAGGAGTAGCAAGCTAACATTACAATTTACTGGGATAGAGGATGGATTATTTTGCTAAAGAAAAGTGAAAAAAACACATTTATATATACGTATACCTGTTCAGAGGACGAGTTATCACTATGTCAGATGGAGCTTCGTTGTCTTTTTGGAGAGGAAGTACCTTCTTCAATCTTTAAGAGTGAGGTAGAAGTGGATGTAAGCCGCAGTCCCTTCATTAAAGAGCGAGTTGATGTCATGTACGAGGGAGACAGCTTGCCTGAGATTTATGATCAGACGGAGCAGGTGGAGCTTGGGGGTAAGACGTTTAAGGTTATTTTTGTAAAGACCAATGATCTGACTCCTGCGGACAAAATAGAATATGATGAGCGTAGAGTGATCGAACGAGAAATCGGGCTGCGTATTGAAGGAGAGGCGGATGTAAACCACCCTGAGTTGGTATACGGTATTGTTACGCTGGGCGGTCGCTGGTACTTTGGATCTTATCATAAGAACAAGGCCACCTGGTTCCGTCAGATGAAAAAACCGCGCAGCTACTCTATTGCGCTTAGTACACGAGTGGCCAGAGCAGCGGTCAATATAGCCGTTCCGAACCCGGAAGGTGTGCGAGCAATTGATCCTTGCTGCGGCATCGGAACCGTGATGGTAGAAGCACTGTCGATGGGAATCAATATGGTCGGACGTGACATTAACCCTCAGATCGCGATCGGTGCCAGAACGAATATTGCCCATTTTGGATTCACTAGTGAGGTAACGCTTGGGGATATTGCTGACATTACTGAACATTACGATGTAGCTATTGTAGATATGCCTTATAATCTATATTCTAGTATTACACCCGAGGAACAGTTTGCTATTCTAGTGAATGCTCGCCGGATTGCTGACCGTGTGGTGATCGTTGCGATTGAACCGATGGATGAGATGATCACGGAAGCTGGATTTACGATTATAGACCGTTGTGAAGCTAAAAAGGGTTTGTTCTCACGTCATTTAATGCTTTGCCAGTAATCCTAATGAAGGTATTTAAAAGGGGTGCAGCAAAATGGAGCAGAAATGGTTAACCTGGGCAAAAGAAATACAGGCCATCGCACAGACTGGTCTAACTTACGCTAAAGATGTCTATGATATAGAACGGTATCAAGCTTTGCGGGAGCTAAGTGTGGATATCCTCGCTAATTATACGTTCGAAAGCAAGGAGAGAATAAGACTCTCCTTTGCTAGTGAGGGTGGCTATGCTACTCCGAAAGTAGATATCCGCGGTGTTGTTTTTCAGGAAGACAGAATTCTGCTTGTCCGCGAGAAATTGGATGGAAAGTGGGCGCTTCCTGGAGGCTGGGGGGATATAGGGCTGTCACCGAGTGAGGTCGTTGTTAAGGAAATTGGGGAAGAATCAGGGTTTGAAGCGGAAGCGATTCGCTTGCTGGCTGTTCTGGATAAAAAATTTCATAACCACCCTCCGGAGCCGTATCACGTGTACAAGTTTTTTATTTTGTGCAGAATTGTGGGCGGCGAAGCGATGCAAGGAGTGGAGACTAGTGAAGTATCCTTTTTTGCTGAAGATGAACTGCCTGAGCTCTCAGTTGAGCGGAATACAGAGGTGCAGATTCGCATGATGTTTGAATATTTACGAAATCCAGAAAAAGTAGTAATATTGGACTAAGAACCTACATATTATATATGACTTCCGTAAAGTGTTGTTTTTAATGATTTAAATGTTGGGTAATAACTATTATGTAAGCACTTACAATGTTGGGCCGCTGAGCCTTTATATCTAAAAAAGTTCAATATTCTAAGTTTTTTGGGTCGAGCGGTCTACATTTTTTCCTCTACTGTGACGATAAGAATTTTAGGAGGGGATCGCATGGAACAAGAAAAGTTGAGCATTCCATTAAAACAGGAAAATGTGGTGCGTCCTGCAGAGGGCAATATTGCCACTGGGCTGGTTTGGGGTATCTTAATCAGCATTCCATTATGGATCTCTGTGATTGGCTGGATTCTGGGGTTTTGGCACTGAGCCATATTCTAATAATTATCTAACTCTAATAGTTGTATAGTATACATCAAAGGCGGTCTCTTCGTAACTGAAGAGGCCGCCTTTTTAGTTTCCTGAGTTTCTTAGGATTTCGTATATACTAGTCTAAAGTTCTCGCAAACGACCTTCATCTTTGAATCAAAAGGCTTCTTCAGAAATGCTAAGGATTCTCTGGTGAAAAACTTCTCATGCTCATAGCGCCACGACTCCAACGTTCTGTCATCTTCGCCTTCGCTATAGGCAAAGTCAGCGCCAACCTCATCAAAGGGCGTAATTTGTACTGCTGTCGTAACGATTACTGCTTGCGGATGGCCGCGGCCATCCAACAGAATACTATGTCGTCCAATTTCCGGTAAGGTCTCGTCATCGCAGACTTCATAAACCTCATAGTTTGAAGCGGTTCCTGTCTTAATCCCGCGGATGACCAGATCCAGCAGTTCATCGGCCATTTGAGGACTGTCGCCAAAGGCCCAAGCCTCGTAGCTATTCGCTGCTTGTGGATGAAGCTGGGTGTATTCTTCCCAAAAAAGCTTAATCTTCGTTTCGTTACTCATATTCGTATCTCCTTGTTTAATAAACGTTAGTGTCCAGCTGTTTCCATCCAACCCGCATAAAGATCATCCAATTGCTCTTGCACTACATCGCGTTCTTTTTGCAGCTCGGTGAGTTCTGTCGCATTGCTACTGATCTGTGGATCTAGCATTTTGGCATCGATTTCCCCAAGCTGCTCCTCAGCCTCTGCTATAGCCTTTTCCCAATCGAAAAGGTTGCTCTTCTTGCGGGAACTTGATGAGTTAGCCGTAGTCCCATTCACGGATCCGTTAGATGGAGACTTGCCGGAGCGTGAAATGATTCCTTCTGAAGAGGAAGGCTTAGGCTGTTCAGGAATAGAGACGGGTGCTGCTAATACCTGTTCAGCTTGCTTCTCTTTGTAATACTCATAGTTACCGTTGAAGACTCCAAATCGTCCACTTTCAATGGACCAGAGCTTATGGAACAGACGATTAATGAAATAGCGGTCATGCGATACGGCCAGTACTGTACCCGGAAATTCCTCTAAGGCTTCCTCTAGCGCCTCACGGGAGTCGATATCTAGATGGTTTGTTGGTTCATCTAAAATCAGCAGGTTTGGTTTGCGATGCATCAACACAGCGAAACGTAGGCGGGTCCATTCTCCTCCAGACAGATTCGTGATGTCTTTGAACACATCGGCACCATAGAACAGGAAACGTGCAAGCTGTCCGCGAGCTTCACCTTCCTCTAGTCCGGCCTCTTCACGGAAGTAGCGGAGTACAGATTGTTTGTTATTGTCAGGGACAGCCTCTTGCGCAAGGTAACCGACAACAGTTCTTGAACCCAGTGTACAGCTTCCGGTGTCAGGCGTTTCCTGACCTAATATAATTCTTAGAAGTGTACTTTTCCCTGCCCCGTTACCACCAATAAGCGCTGTAGTCTCTCCGTAGCGAAGCACTTCGTTTGCGTCAGTAAACAGGCTTCGTGCTCCATAGGCTTTACCGATATCCTCCAGAATGACGACCTGGTTCCCGGAGCGATCGTTTTGCTGCAGCTGCAAATCCATCGATTTTCGCTCTAGAATAGGACGTTTAACCTTCACCATACGATCCAGTGCTTTTTGCATGGAAGCTGCTCTCCGATAAAAGGCAGGGTTAGGAGGCGTCCCGCGATTCCCGAATTCTATGAGGCGTTTGATGCTCTCCTGCATTTGTTTTATTTTTTTCTGCTGTTCTTGATAATTAGCGAATTGTTGAAGCAGGCGTGTTTCCTTCTCTACTTGATAGCCGCTGTAGTTGGTATGGAAGGTAAAAGCCTCGCCATCCTCAATCTCGATCACTTTCTTGACTACAGCATCGAGGAAGTAACGATCATGGGAAATGGCTAACACTGTACCGTCATAGCTCTGTAAGTACTGCTCTAACCACTCAATGGCGTTCATGTCTAGATGATTGGTTGGCTCATCGAGTAGAAGTACATCAGGTCTACGCAGCAGCAGTTCTGCGAGTCCGACTTTAGTTTTCTCGCCGCCAGAAAGTGAGGAGAAGAGTCGGCTATATTGCCCAGTTCCGATTCCTAGACCAGTGGCAACCCGCTGAATAGTGGATTCAATTTCGTAGCCTCCTGCGGTCTCAAATTTATCCTGAAGACTACCGTATTCTTTCAGTAGTCGATTCCATTGTGTTTCATCCGTTCCGGTATTGAAGGTGGACATTTCAAGCTCCAGCTCTCGCAGGCGTTGTTGCCACTGCAGAGGCTCAGCAAAACTGCGTTGTAGAACCTCATGTACAGTTTCTTTTTCGTTAAACTCTTGAATTTGAGCCAGCGTACCCACTACGCTGCCTTTGCGAATTGAGATTTGCCCTTGATCGGGGCGCTCTTCACCATTCAGTAAGTGGAAAAGCGTAGTTTTACCACAGCCGTTGCGGCCGATTAGGCCGATTTTTTCCCCTTGGCGGATATCGAAGGTGATGCTATTCAGTACTAGCTGTGCACCGTGGTATTTTTGAACATTTTGGCATTGAATAATCATATATATTCTCCTTTAAGAATGCCCTTTGCACCGCCAGAACCCTAAATCGAAACTGGTATTCTGTAAAAAAACCATAAAAAAAGACCGTAGGGAAATTTCCCCACGGCCTTATCATTCTCCAGTTAACTGATCCGTCCGGGTGATGGCAGGAAAGGCATTTCACAATTGTGTAGTGTTATTAAATTCATGGAAATGGACAGACTTCTCCCGTTATCGCCATTTACATGAGCAATGCCAGCTATCGCTTTAGGTAGCCGACTCATAACACTGTTGGTCCAATTGTGATCCATTCCTTCCACACCCCTTTCTTAACAAATTTAATGACAGTGTAAACAATAATCGGAAATTTAGCAAGTAAAAAGATGGCAGAGAGGGGGCTTACACTGCATAGAATATAAATCGTGGAATAATATGGTTCTATGTGGGGGAGATAATCCACTGAAATTTAACAGATGAAAAGGGGGAGCTAAATGGCGCTTTTTGACGGATTGATGGGGAATGCATCGCAAGTGAATCTGGCAGAAGTACAGCGGGAATACGCACAAATTCTTGCCCCTCAAGAGAAAATTGAACGAGCCTACAAGCTGATTAGAGATATGTTTATTTTTACGGACAAACGATTGATTCTAGTGGATAAACAGGGACTGACGGGCAAAAAGACGGATTATCATTCCATTCCTTACAAAAGCATCTCGCATTATTCCGTGGAGACGGCAGGACACTTTGATCTGGATGCGGAGTTATGTATCTATATATCCAGCAGCGCTGTGCCGCTCAAGAAGACCTTTAACAAATCCGTAAATATTTATGAGGTACAGGCGGTGTTGTCCCAGTATATTTTGAAATAGTTTCGTTAGACAGTGTAGCGCAGTACCAGACCCCCATAGGCAAAAGCGGCTAAGATGACTAATGCAGGATGCAGCTTAAGCCGCTTTATGGCAAAGAATGCGATTACGGCAATGAGCAGTGTTTGCCAGATTCCGATAGAGTCTGCAGGACCTTTCGCCATTGTCCAAGTGAGCACAGCCATCATAATAGAAATGACCGGTTGAACAAGCAATGTCATCCCTTTCACTACGGGGGATTGCTTGTATTTTTGCATGACCTCTAACAGGATAATAAGCGCTGCTGCGGAGGGGAGTACGGTCGCTAATAATGCCAGAATTAGTCCAATCCAGCTGTAGACATCATAGCCAACATAAGCGATTTTGGTAGCAATCGGGCCAGGTAAGGCGTTGCCTAGTGCAAGCATGTTGGAGAATTGTTCATCGGTTAGCCAGCCGTAATGGGGAACGATTTCTTGATACATCAGCGGAATAGAGGAAGGACCGCCGCCATAACCAAGCAGATTAGCCATGAAAAATCCGTATATGAGCTCTAACCAGTCCATCAGCTTGATCCTCCTTGTTGTTTCTTCGCAATGATCCGGTAATGAAATGCTCCGTAACCAAGGAAAAGTACAATTACGATAGCTGGATGTATTTTAAATATTTGTAACAGGAGTAATGCGAGTAGGGTGAAGGCTATGCTGAGAAATTTCCCTAGCCCTTTATAGGCTTTTTGCGCAAACTCATATGCCATTATTCCTAACATGACCGCAATGACAGGGGATACCCCCGCGATCATTCCAGCGACTACCTTCGAGCCACTTAAATAATTTACAGCAGACAACAGGAAGATCATGGCCATGCAGCTAGGTAAAATATGTGCCAGTACCGAAAGAATAGCCCCTTTAACTCCTCGAAGTTTATACCCGAGATAGGCCGCCATTTTGGTGGCAATAGGTCCGGGGAGTGCGTTGGCAATCGCCAATGTCTCTCCGAATTCATCATCACTTAGCCAAGTGTAGCGAGTTACCGCATCATGCCGGATCAATGGAATCACGGAAGGTCCTCCTCCATAGCCAACAATTCCAGTTCTGAACATGGCGATAGCTAA
This sequence comes from Paenibacillus sp. RS8, assembly GCF_041956825.1. Taxonomy (NCBI): domain Bacteria; kingdom Bacillati; phylum Bacillota; class Bacilli; order Caryophanales; family Paenibacillaceae; genus Paenibacillus; species Paenibacillus sp. RS8. The sequence goes on from NZ_CP168131.1 coordinate 3,124,725, forward strand.
TTGTACATAGTCGTTATGGATGAATATCACATGAGACCTCCCCTTGTTTTTAGAGCTCATTTTATACAATTCATATGTGTGAAGCTACGAGGTTGACTAGCGATTAACTAATCTTTGTGCATGGGACACAAAAAGAGGATGGTTATTTTGCGGTTTGGCGTAATCGATTGACAAGGGTTTTTTATGTAATGTTAAATGACATTAATTAAGCGAGAAGTTTATAGGGAGATGGGGAACATGGCGGAGAAACCCGTAATAGGCACAAAAACGATGGTCGTCAGCCCCCATTATTTAGCTTCGGCTGCGGGTGCACGCGTGTTGGAAAAAGGGGGAAATGCCTATGATGCGGCAGTGGCGATTAGTGCGACGCTGGCCGTAGTCTACCCACATATGACAGGGCTTGGCGGGGATTCGTTCTGGTTGACCTATAACAAGCAGGAGGCTTGTGTTCGGGCTTATAACGGAAGTGGACGGTCGGGTTACGGAGTTCGCAGAAGTTGCTTCACTGGCGAGAATGCCATTCCTAGGCGAGGGATTCGTAGTGCCATCACCGTGCCGGGGATGGTGGATAGCTGGGATTCTATGCTGAGTAAGTATGGCCGTTTAACGCTAGCGGAGGTGCTGGAGCCAGCCATCGGCTATGCTCAGGGCGGGTTTCCGATGTCGCCGGATCAGCGGAATAATACTCTGCTTGCTGGAGCGGCATTGTCGGCAGAGGCATCTGCGATTTACATGCCGGGCGGAGGGGTTGTATCTGCTGGGTCGAGATTTCAGCAGACACAACTGGCTGTAACACTGCGGACGCTGGCTGCGGATGGACGGGATGCTTTTTATAAGGGGAAGATCGCTGAAGATATCTGTGATTATATGCTGGCAGCTGGGGGTTATCTCACACGGGATGACTTTGCGGATCATCAGGGGGATTGGGTCGAGCCGATTCATACGGAATATCACGGGCATACGGTGTATCAAGTGCCGCCAAATTCACAAGGATTTACGGGATTGATGAGTCTTAATTTATTGGAGTATTTTAATTTCGGAGAAATCGAGCATGGCTCTTATGAATATTATCACCTGCTTGTTGAGGCGCTTAAGCTGAGTTTTCGCGATCGGGATAGAGTGCTTACAGATCCTGATTTCAGTGCTATTCCTTTGGTGCAGCTGCTGGATAAGAACTATGCAGGGCAACTGGCGTCTACGATCTCGATGCAAAAAGCGGCACAGCTGACAAGTCAGCCCATCGGGAGTGATACTGCATATGCTGCGGTTGTGGACGAGGAAGGGAATGCGGTCTCTTTTATTCAAAGTCTGTATTTTGAGTTTGGCTCCGGTGTGGTAGCTGGGAATACCGGGATTCTGCTGCAGAATCGGGGTTCATTTTTCTCGCTTGATCCGAGTCATATCAATACACTTGAGCCGCATAAGCGCAGCTTCCACACATTGATGCCAGCCATGGCCTGCCGAGAGGGCAAACCAGCGATTTTGTATGGTACACAAGGGGGCGAAGGTCAGCCTCAGACTCAAACGCTGCTCCTTACAAGAATGCTGCATTATGGAATGAATCCTCAGACGGCTATAAGTGAACCGCGTTTTGTATGGGGGAGAACCTGGGGGGAGCTTACGCAGGAGCTGAAGGTGGAGGGACGGGTAGCAGATGACGTGCTGGCAGGTCTGGCGGGAGCCGGTCATATAGTCCGGAAACTGGACGCATATGACGGGATCGTGGGTCATGCCCACGCGATTTCGATAGATGACAATGGATATCGTAGTGGAGGGACGGACCCGCGCTGCGATGGCGCGGCGATTGGTTGGTAGGGTGGGATGAGAGTAGCTAGAGTTCGGGATGGAGGTAGGACATAGGCTGGAGAGTGAAAGGGATGGGAGAAAGCTTTGTGCGTTTGGATGTAGGTTCTCAGAGGGGGAGTTAAAGGTATTTTTCTAAAGACTTGAACTGAAGATTTGAATTAAAGATTCAATTTAAAGATCCGTACTAAGCCTTCGACCTACGCCCTAGAGCCAAGTCTTAAGCTAGACGTTAAGCCAAACCTTACTTATCTCGTACGCCTAATTTCGTCCTCCTGTTATTTCGGAGAAAGGGTTTACTGAAAAGTTTCTTGGATAAGTAGCATAAGAGATCTTAATTTAGCGTCACGAAAAGTTTTTAGACTAAATGATTAAGATTTTAGAAGTGTTGATTAGAGAGGTATGAATGAGAGTTTAGGAGAGGTGACTAAGATCAGAGATGGGATGTTTAAGATTTTATAAGGAATGGTGACGGGAGGAGGATGGAGCTATGGTTCTGGATAATCGGTATGGTGCGTTTATAGATCCCGAACTAACAGTCGGGAATTTAGGAAACGGGATATTGGACGGACTTACCTTTGCGGTGAAGGATGTATATGCGGTGGCTGGACATTGTTCTAGCGCAGGCAACCCAGATTGGCTGCGGAGCCACAATCCGCCTTCAGAACATGCGGCAGTAGTGCGTCAGCTGCTTCAATCGGGAGCGACGCTTCAAGGAGCAACTCATACGGATGAGCTAATGTACAGTCTGGGTGGTGAGAACCATCATTATGGAACGCCGATAAATCCAAGTGCTGCAGGTTGTATCCCAGGTGGTTCTTCCAGTGGGTCGGCAGTAGCGGTAGCCTCTGGCAGTGTTGATTTTGCACTTGGAACAGACACAGGTGGTTCTATTCGCGTCCCGTCTGCTTATTGCGGCGTATATGGCTTTCGACCGACGCATGGTGCTGTGGATATAGAAGGTGTGATTCCATTGTCGCCGCAATTTGATACGGTAGGTTGGATGGCTGACCGTATCGATGTACTCCAGAAGGTTGGGGAGGTTTTACTTGGTACTGGGAGCGGAGTTGAAGAAGAAACGATAAGCATGGAGGAAAAGGAAAGTCTAGAGAAGAGTAAAGACATGAGCTTAGAAACTAGGGTAGAGAAAAATTTAGAGAGTATAGAGATGAGTTTAGAAACTAGGATAGAGAAAAATTTAGAGAGTATAGAAAATGGTGCGGAAAAAAAGGTGAAGAAGGGACTGGAGAGTAATTCACAGAAGGCTAAAGTGGAAAGTTTACAAGAAAAAATGAAAACATTATTTGTTGCTACGGACTGTTGGAATTTGGTCGCTCCAACGGATGTGGATATTCTAACAGATGGACTGAACCACTTACGAAACGGTGCTTATCATACCCTCGATACTATAATAGCTCCCGAAGGTTTGAAGATCTGGATGGATATTTTTCGAGAGCTGCAAGGTAGTGAAATATGGGCAACGCATAGCGCCTGGATTGAGAAGGTAAAACCAGTCTTTGGGCCTGATATTGCAGCGCGGTTCTCTTGGGCTGCCAGTTTAGCGGGCAAGGACCATAGTATCGCTCAGAATAAGCGTAAGGAAATTTCTGCCCAATTACGCGATCTGATGGGAGAAGATAATTGTCTTGTGATTCCGACAGTACCTGGTCCAGCGCCACTGCGTGGAGGGGATTTGAGTCAATTGGAGGAGAATCGTAGTGGGGCGATGATGTTGAGCTGTATAGCTGGACTGGCAGGCCTGCCACAAGTGACATTACCCATGCGCTCAACAAATGGGGCACCGTTGGGATTGTCCGTTATCGCAGGACATGGTCAGGATCATCGGTTACTCACATGGGTGAAGGAGGTGTGGCGGCGGTCTTGAGATAATGGTTCTTAATGGTTCTTAATGGTTCTTAATGGTTCTTGATGGTTTTGAGATGATAGGTGAAATTGGTTTTGAAAACAAAAGATCTCAACGTGACGAAGTGGGTTCAATAACGGTGCATTAGAGTAAAAAGAAAAATACAGCGCTCAAATGTGGGCGTAAGACTAGAGGTTTAGTAAACACCTCTATGTGATGAAAAAGAACGGTATAAATCTCGTAGAGTGTAAGAAATTGACTCATGTAGCTAAATTGAACGGCCAAAATGCCTCAGGACTTCGGAATTCCGGCGATATCAGCGGAAAGAGGTGTATAAATGCCCCAGAATGCAGGAAATCCGGCGATATAACCGGAAAGAGGTGTAAAAATACACCAGAATGCAGAAAATCCGGCGATATCACCGGAAAGAGGTGTATAAATGTACCAGAATGCAGGAATTCTGGCGATATAGCCTGAAAGAGGTGTATAAATGCACCGGAATGCAGAAATTCCGGCGCTATAGCCCGAAATGAAAGCCATAAATGCCCTGCACCATAGAGATCAGCCGAAACACGCTCATATTTTATTCTGAAAAACAAACAAAGCACCTTCCTTAAAGAAGGTGCCTCGTGCTCCATGCCCTGTGCCTCGTGCTCCATGCCCTGTGCCTCGTGCTCCATGCCCTGTGCCTCGTGCTCCATGCCCTGTGCCTCGTGCTCCATGCCCTGTGCCTCGTGCTCCATGCCCTGTGCCTCGTGCTCCATGCCCTGTGCCTCGTGCTCCATGCCCTGTGCCTCGTGCTCCATGCCCTGTGCCTCGTGCTCCATGCCCTGTGCCTCGTGCTCCATGCCCTGTGCCTCGTGCTCCATGCCCTGTGCCTCGTGCTCCATGCCCTGTGCCTCGTGCTCCATGCCCTGTGCCTCGTGCTCCATGCCCTGTGCCTCGTGCTCCATGCCCCTGTGCCTCGTGCTCCATGCCCTCGTGCTCCATGCCCCGTACTCCATGCCTATGCCCCGTGCGAAATCTATTCTACGAATGCTTCGACTTCTATTTCTACTAGCAGTAGTGGATCGATGAGTGCCTTTACCTCAACCATGGTTGCTACTGGCTGAATGTCTTTGAAGAATTCGCCGTGTGCTTTGCCTACCTCTTCCCATCGGGAAATGTCTGTCACGAACATTCTTGTTCTTATCACATTAGACAAATCAGCATCTAGCTGGTTTAGCGCTTTTTCGATGGTGTGTAGAATGAATTTCGTCTGGGCATAAGGATCTCCTACACCGACTACTTCTCCGTCTTGCATGGCGGTTGTTCCTGCGACTTCGATACGATTGCCGATTCGAATGGCGCGAGAATAGCCAACGACCGACTCCCAGGGTGAACCTGTAAACACTTGCTTTTTACTCAAAAGATCTCCTCCGAATCCATTATGTATTTTGTCCGATCTAATTATACTACCTGCACAAGTGATGTGAGCTAAAGACGAATAATTAATCATAGACGCAACCGTATGTTAATTTTATTTACATATAAAACATATAAATTTAGTTTTTCTCTATTCAATCAGGTTCATTTTAATTATAATGTTACATAAAATAACATTAAAAGATCAGGAATGGTTTGACTGATCCTAAAAAGGAGGGATGGCATGCATCTTACGGTTGAAGAAGCGTTGTCCATTTATCCTTTGTCCGAGGCGAAGCTTATTGCGGGGGCCAAGGGGAAGCATCGAATTGTGAAGTCGATAAATGTGATGGATGCACCCGATATTTCGGACTGGATCAAAGAAGGTGAAATGCTGCTAACGACAGCCTATTTAATTAAGGACAATCTGGAGGATGCCTCTGCTTTGCTGCAAACATTGAATCGCAGGGGATCTTCGGCTTTGGGTATTAAGTTGGGGCGATTTTGGGATGAGGTACCGGTGCAATTGATTGCTGAAGCGGAGAGTCTTAACTTCCCTTTAATCCAGTTACCGTTTCAGTTCACTTTTTCGGATCAGATGAATGGTCTGTTCCGCGCCGAGCTTAGCCGCAGTACTCATGTTCTGCAGAGCATTATGGAGAAGCAGAAAAAGCTGATGCAATTCGCTTTGCGATCCGTCCGTAGCCGTCAGTTGTTTGATTCAGTGTCTGAAGTGATTGGCCATTCACTTGTGGTGGTTAGCGCACGTGGGGATGTGATCTACAACAACTCAGAATATCAGCCCTCACAGCTTCTCGAAGGGTGGCCATGGCAGAAACGGAATCATCGCTTCCGTGTAGAAGATCAGACGGGTTATCGTACTCCACTAATTCAAGGAGAAAAGTGCTCCGGATATCTATTGTATTGTTCCATCGATCCTTTATTGCTTCCTGTGGAAGAGAGTTTATTTGTTCAGGGTGCTGAACTTATTTCATATCATATTCATTCAGGCTACGAGGATTATTTTGAACAGTCGGAACACAGGGAGTTTAGTAGATTACTTAGGCGTTGCTTGAGTGGGCATTTAACCTACACGGATCTAGCCCAGGCTGCGCTCAGCTTGGAAATTGAACTGCTTCTGTCGCCGTTTCGGCTGATATTAACCGATACTGCTGCAACCGGTGAGGAACGCCAGAGTGAGCTGCTTAAATTAAAAGAAGAGTACAACGAGCACCCTGTGCTGAGGGAATTAAAGGGAATTCATGTGATCGTTGATCAAGGATTATTGTCCATCTATCCGGGAGATCGTCAGAGTCCTGAACAATTTCAGGAGTTAGTCCAAGCTTGTTTTGACAACCTGAAGTTTGATAAGGGGTATTATCCTCGAGCTGCGATTAGTAGTTGTAAAACGAAGGCGGATGGGCTGAGGGAAGCTTTTGCAGAGGTAAAGGAATGTATGGGAATGCTTCAGCACGGGGGCGTACATGGAAGTGTTGTGCATTATCGGCAGCTTGAGCTTACCCTGCTTCTCGGGCAAATCCCGACAGAAGTTATGGAGAAATATTGCAACGGAACCCTTAGAGGACTGCTCAGCCGCGAGCCGGAGTATGTCAGAGAAATGCTGCGGACGCTGGAGGTTTATCTAGAGAACGATGGTCATGTCAATGAGACGGCTAAAAAGCTGTTTATTCACCGGAACACAGCCACCTACCGGATCGAGAAGCTTAGTGAGTTACTGGATGTCGATTTTAAAAAAATAAATGATCTAATGAGGCTTAAGCTAGTGTTCATGTTTCGGAGGATGCTTGGGCGGGACTAAGGTATGGGTTGAAATGCAAACACGGAGGAGGGAGCCTCGTGAATACACATGACATCGCAATGCATATTCAAACCCATAAAGCGCCTGCGGTGCTGGCAACGCTGATAGAAGTGGAGGGGCATTCGTATCGTAAACCCGGGGCAGTGATGCTGTTTTTTGAAGGCGGCACGATTGGAAGTATAAGTCCAGGGTGTCTGGAAAGCGATCTGCAGCTACGTACCTCTGAGATTTGGGAGCGAGGGCTGCCGGAGATTGTGGAATACAATATGTTGTCTCCAGATGATCTGTCATGGGGTGAGACTGTCGGCTGCGGTGGCAAAATCAAAGTGGTGCTTGAACCTGTGCAAGGAGAGTTGCAAGATCTGTTGGTGCTGGCGAGTGACAGGCTTTATGCCGGAGAGAGGCTGGTCTTGTTCCGTGAAGCAGTTGGGAGAGGTTTTGACTATAAGTTAGAGCTGGATACTGATATTTCACTATCGCAGAACAAGAAACATCCGAAATTATCCCCCTTGGCAAAAGAAAGCATGGCGACAGGTCGCTTTATGGCCGCTCAAGCTGAATTGACAGCATTTCATACATGCTTTGTGCCCAAACCGCGACTTGTAATTTTTGGTGGGGGACGTGATGTCGTTCCAATTGCTGAGCTTGCTAACAAAGTCGGCTTTCGGGTTGTGATAGCAGATTGGCGTGAAGGGAGTCTGCAAAATGAGTTTCCTCACGCTGAACGGATTATTTGTTCCCCAACGGAGGTTGTTCAACGCTTAGGTGTAGCTCAGGAGGATTATGTGCTGATTTGTAGTCACCAAATTGGGAGGGATAAACAGTTCCTGGAGAGTGTGATTCCGCAAGCTCCGCTATACATTGGAGTTATTGGTTCAAAGGCGCGGATCGCTCTTTTGCTGGAAGGGCTTGAGGTCCCTGCTTTTTTATATGCACCTGTAGGGTTGCCTATCGGTGGAGAAGGTCCCGAGGAGATTGCGGTCAGTATTATTGCAGAAATCATTCAAATTAGAAGGGCGGGCTTACGAGAGCTGCCTAAAGGAGCGGATAGATTTGAAAGTAGCGGGAATATATTTGGCAGCAGGGCAGAGCAGGCGGATGGGCGTGTCCAAGGTTTCACTGAAATTGTCACAGGAGGTCTCACTCGGGAGCGTCGCGCTTAGTGAATTGGATCGCTGTAATCTTGAGCCGCTTATCGTGGTAGTACGTGCGGATGACAACTTGGAATGGCTGCCACCAGCGATTGAGCCGCAAGGAACTAGACGTACCGAAACTTGTTTAACCGCACACTTAGGATTGTCTTTTTCTCTTCGATGCGGACTTAATGCTGTGCTGCCTTTGCAGCCGGATGCAGTAGTTGTGGCTCTAGCAGATCAGCCTTTTATTACTACGGCATTAGTGAATCGTCTAATACAAACGTTTGAACAATCTCCGGAGATGGATTATGTAGCTAGTGTCAGTGATGGGTCGGCTATGCCCCCTGCTTTGTTCTCAAAAGCGCTGTTTCCAGCGCTACAGGGATTGGATGGCGATCGTGGAGCGGCGGCGATTTTGCGATCACCTGATTATAAGGGGATTGTTCTGGAGTCTGACTCCGCCCACTATTTCATGGATGCTGATACTGAAGAGGATTTTGGTGAGATTCAGGAGCGATGGATACTGAGGAACGGAAAATAGAAAGTAATCGAAAAATTGATCGTAAAAGTGTTCCTTTCCCACATCGAGTCATATAATATGACATATAAAATCCTTATCCATAAACCTATTAGTGCATTACACACAAAAAAAGTGCTGATTCTTATCATCAAACACAAACGTATGTTATATAAATTTACGCAAGAGCTACCTCTAAGTATAGTAGAAGTACATTAATGGTTACAGCCATGATGAGAGATGATTTGGAGGAGGAGAATTATGAAAAAAAGGGGTCAGTTCATTACATCTTGTCTTGCATTAATGGTTCTGATGACAGTGGTTTTGGTGGGGTGTGGGAGCAATAATAATACTTCTTCAAATGCAAAAGCGACAGAGGCAGGAGCGACAACAACGGCGGCAACAGAGGCAACTGCAACTACAGAGCCGGCTGTTAAGAAACCGACGGTTGCTTTTGTGTATATCGGACCTCCAGGGGATGGCGGCTACACCTACCAACATGATCAAGGACGGCAGTATATGGAGAAGGAGCTTGGAATTAAAGCCGACTTTGTAGAAAATGTCCCAGAAAGTGCCGATGCTGAACGAATCATCACAGAGCTTGCACAATCACACGACATCGTGTTTACAACGAGCTTCGGATATATGGATTTTACATTGAATGTAGCGGGCAAATTTCCTAATGTGAAGTTTCTGCATGCTTCTGGTTACAAAACCGCAGAGAACATGGGGACTTACTTCGGAAAGAATTATCAAGCCAGTTATTTGAGCGGTATTGCGGCAGGGAAAATGACCAAAAACAATCAGCTAGGTTATGTCGGTGCTTTTCCGATCAGCGAAGTGATTTATAACTTGAATGCTTTTACCCTTGGCGCACAAAGCGTCAATCCTGATGTGAAGGTGAACGTGGTTTGGACGAATACATGGTATGACCCCACGACCGAACGTCAAGCGGCAATCAGCTTGCTGGATAAAGGGGCAGATGTGCTTTTGGCCTATCAGGATTCACCTGCGACACTACAGGCTGCTGCTGAACGTGGAGCTTTTGCCGGGGGGAATGATTCGGATATGAGTAAATACGCTCCGGATAATTATTTAACGAATCCAGTATGGAATTGGGGTCCTTATTACGTAAAAGCAGTGCAAGCAGTGATGGACGGAACGTGGAAAAGCGAGCAATATTCCGGCGATATGGCTGACGGCATGGTTGAGCTGGCTCCTTTCGGGAACAAAATACCAGATGATGTGAAAAAGCTTGTCGAGGACGCTAAATCCAAGATCATCACTGGTGAGCTTGAGGTTTTCACAGGCCCGATCTCAGATAACCAAGGAAATGTGAAGGTTCAGGACGGCCAAAAGCTGACCTTGGAGGAAGTGCTGGGTATGAATTGGCTTGTAAAAGGTGTGGAAGGAACTATCCCGCAATAATTTGTAACCATACTAAAAAAATGTGCACGATCTATGGGTGGGGCGGATTCCATGAAGTGGGAACTTCCCCACCCGTACTACAACTTGAAGGAAGGAGGGGCACAGGCCATGCGGGAAACTTCAGTTGAAATGCGGGGAATTGTGAAGAAATTCGGCTCAGTAACCGCCAGTGATCAAGTCGACTTTTCGGCAAATGCGGGGGAGATTCATGCACTGCTTGGGGAGAATGGGGCAGGAAAAAGTACAGTGATGAGCATGCTGTCAGGGGTGTACAGAGCAGATGAAGGCGAAATCCTCATTCATGGAAAAGCTGCTCACATCCGTTCTCCTAAAGATGCAGCCCAGCTTGGTGTAGGTATGGTGTTTCAGAGCTTTAGACTGGTGCAAAGTCTCACTGCTGCGGAAAATATCGTGCTTGGCGAAAAGTCGTCTTTCTGGCGTGGGCGTAAGTGGATGAAGAATAAACGCAAAGAAATAGAGGCGTTAGCAGAACGTTTTGGATTGAATTTCCCGGTGGATCGTCCGATTTGGCAGCTGTCCGTTGGTGAACAGCAGCGTGTTGAAATTGTTAAGACGCTGTATCGAGGGGCTGACATTATTATTCTGGATGAGCCGACATCTGTGCTAACTCCGGGGGAGGTGGAGCAGTTATTTGAAACGCTGCGGGTCATGAAGCAGGCTGGAAAGACGGTCATCATGACGACTCATAAAATGAAAGAGGTTATGGCTTCCTCCGATCGGATTTCCGTCATGCGCAAAGGAAAAATGATCGCTACGCTGACCACGGCGGATACGGATGAAATGGAGCTGGCTCGCCTAATGGTGGGTAAAGAAGTAACCATTACCCGGCAAGAACGGGAGGCCACCGAGGGAGACTCTTTGTTAGAAGTGAAGGGCTTGGACGTATATGCCGATCATGGACGAAAAGCGTTAGATCATTTCTCGCTGAATGTATGCAAAGGAGAGATTGTTGGCGTAGCTGGGGTAGCTGGCAATGGGCAAAAGGAACTGGCCGAAGTGTTAACAGGTCTCAGGGGCTGGAAAAGTGGTGAGATTACTTTTGATGGAAACACGGTGAAATCTGCTTCGGTTAGAGGGGCAATTGATTTGGGAATCTCTCATGTCCCGGAGAACCGGATGAAGAGCGGTTTAGCCGGACGTCTCGGATCGGTAGATAATCTTTTGTTCAAATCGTATCGCTCAGTGGAGCACTCTAAATATGGTTTCCTGAAGTCTGCGAAGAACCGCTCGTGGTCAGAGGAGCTGGTCCAGCGCTTTAATGTCAAAACACCTGAGCTGGATACGCCAGTACAGCAATTGTCAGGCGGTAATCAGCAGAAGCTGCTGTTTGCACGTGAGATCAGCCATCGGCCGAAGCTGATGGTCGCCGTTCATCCGACACAAGGGCTGGATGTAGGCGCCACGGCTGGTGTTCACGACCTTCTTATGGAGCTGCGCGGTTCAGGTAGTGGCGTGCTGTTAATTTCGGAGGATTTAGATGAATTACTTCAGTTGTCCGACCGGATTCTAGTGATCTACAACGGCTCAATTATTGGTGAGAGTACGCATGAGGAAGCGAATCGAGAAAGCATCGGACTGCTAATGGCTGGTATTCATAACAGAGAGGAGAGCGCCGTATGAGCCTGGAGAATGGAAGAAATACCGCAGCAGCTGTACTAGAACCCCTTCCCTCCCACTCCGGGAAACGATTCTCTCTGCGTTTGGAATACGATGCCAGCCGCATCCGTTCGCCATGGTGGACCCCTATTGTATCTATAATTCTAGCGTTATTGCTGTGTGCCCTATTTATCGCAGCGAATGGGATAAATCCGGTAATGGTCTATGAAAAAATGTTTCGTGGCGCATTTGGCACAACGTATGGGCTCACTGAAACGATGGTTAAAGCGATCCCGCTACTCCTATGTGGGCTTGGGATTGCTGTGGCTTACCGCATTTCTGTATGGAATATTGGAGCAGAAGGCCAGTTAACCGTTGGTGCTATGGCGGCTACCGCAGTCACGATTTATTTTCCTAATTTATCTTCATTCTGGTCTCTATCCTTAATGCTGCTGTTCGGCATTGCGGCAGGAGCGCTTTGGGGGCTACTGACTGCTATCCCCCGGACGCATTTTGGCGTGAATGAGCTGATTACTTCATTGATGCTGAATTATGTTGCTTTATTGGCACTCGATTATGTAGTATTCGGACCTTGGAAAGATCCTAAAGGGTTTAATTTCCCCGGATCGCCAATGTTTACTTCGGCTCAATCCCTGCCTGTTCTCGGAAGTACGAGATTGCATATCGGATTGTTATTTGGACTTATCGCTGTTGTGATTTATTACTTGATGATTCGTTTCACCAAGTGGGGGTATGAGCTTCGTCTGATTGGGGCCAATCCTGTGGCTGCCAGATACGCCGGCATTCATATCAAGCGGCATATTATTATCGTCATGCTGATCAGTGGAGGGCTCGCTGGTATAGCGGGGATGGCTGAGGTCTCCGGTGTTACTCACAAGCTGATGCAAGGCATCTCTCCCGGTTATGGCTACACCGCCATTATTGTGGCTTGGTTAGCCAAATTAAACCCACTCGGCCTAATCGTTACTTCCGTCCTGTTCGGTGGCTTAATTGTCGGTGGATACAGTGTTCAGACCATTGGGCTACCCTCCTCAATTTCGGAAATGCTGCAAGGCTCTATCCTGTTTTTTCTGATTGCTGGCGATATGATTTATCGTTTCCGTATCCGCCGTAGCAGGGTTCAGCTGAAAGGGGGGAGATAACCCATGGATTTTACTACACAGCTCCTAATCGCCGCAATATCCGCAGGGACCCCGCTGCTATTAGCTACTCTTGGAGGTATTTTAAACGAACGAGCCGGCATTATACAGCTTGGAGCTGAAGGGCTGATGCTGATGGGAGCAGTCACTACTTGTATCGTGTATATTCGCTCAGGAAATCTGCTGTTAGCTCTGCTGGCTACCGTAACTATAACGGCTGTGCTTGGTTTACTTCATTCTTTTCTCTGCGTGACCTTAAGGGCAAACCAAACGATGTCCGGTCTTGCGATGACTCTGTTCGGCAGTGGACTGAGCGCTTATCTGGGCAAACCGATCAGTGGCATTCCTTTGCCGGGAACATCCCCTAAGCTGCATTTGGTGTGGCTGGAGAATGTTCCGGTCATCGGGAAAATATTCGGTAATATGGACTACCTGACCTGGTTCAGTCTGATGCTAGTGCTCGCTCTGCATCTGCTAATTCACCGCACTTCTTGGGGGCTGCATTTGCGGGCAGTCGGAGACAGTCCGGCTACCGCTGACGTGATGGGGATTCGGGTACAGCTTATCCGGTATAGCTATGTGATCATCGGCGCTGCCCTCATCGGTCTGGCAGGAGCAGATATGGTTTTGGCTTACGCTCCAACCTGGAATGAAGGTCTAACTGCAGGTCGAGGATGGATTGCGGTGGGTCTTGTGATTTTCGCCAGATGGAATCCGCTGCGTGCCTTGTTCTGTGCATACTTTTTCGGGGCACTGGATTCGCTTGGCTTCCGCATTCAACTGCTGGGCAGTGCGGTTCCGCCTTATTTTCTCAAAATGATACCGTACCTTGTGACTATCCTAGTCCTGATGTACCTGGGGTACCGCAATCGCAATAAACCATCCGGCACACCGGAATCACTCGGAGTTCCTTATATTCGGGAACAAAGGTTTTAAGGCAAAGCGTAGGCGTAGAGAGACAGCAACTTGTGCTTAAAAGGAGGCGGAGTGTATGGGAGTTTTACGGGAAGAGGATGGAAGGCTCTCTGATGTAATTCAGCCCCGCAGCCTGCACGAAGCTTGGGAAAGGAAAATGGCGCTCGGGGACAGTGCCCGATATGTCGCGGGAGGGACACTGCTGAGAACAGGGTGGGAAAGTGGAACAGCCCTTATACCTAAACAGCTGATTGATCTTCGTCAAATTTCAGGTCTTGCTGATATTACTCAAACGGAATTCTACTTGTCTCTGGGTGCTCTTGTTCCGCTCTCTCAGTGCCGCAGCAATGAGCATTTGCAGGCAGTGGCTCCAGCGCTGCAAGAAGCCGCACGTTGCATAGCTGCTCCGTCGGTGCGTAATCTAGCCACGCTTGGTGGCAATATCGCTTCTGGCTTCGGTGATATTCTACCCGCATTACTGGTATATGACGCTGAGTTGGTCTCCTTTGACGGTAAATTTATGACGTCATTACCGTTGACAGAATGGCTAAACAATCACTGGAGTGGGATGAAACCTGCGGCAGATCTAGTGGCTGAGATTCGCATATCACCTGCTCGCCGAGAGAATCCATTAACAGATAGACTTGAAATTTTCCGTAAGGTTGGCCGAAGGGAGGCTTTCACCCCTTCACTTGTAACGGTAGCGATATCCGCATGGATCGATACTGAACACCGTTTTCGTGAGGTTCGTATCGCAGCAGGCGGGGGGACGGGGCGTCCGCAGCGGTTAAGTAGAGCTGAAGCTATGCTTGAAGATGAGGTGTATACAGACTCGCTGCTACCTGCTCTATATGAAGTGGTTGAGAACAGCTTCGAGACGTATGGTGATCCTTTTGCCACAGAGCTCTACAAGAAAAAAACAGCTGGAAACCTGCTATTAGCTGAGCTTTGGAAGGTTATGAATAGGCGGAGCTAAGAGGTGAGACCCCCATGAAAGGAGCGAGGGAAAATGCTGCTGAATAAGGAATCCAGCGGAAGCCGCTGGCGTACACGGCCCGACGGAGAGGGCAAGGTATCCGGCAAGCTGCAGTATTTGACCGACATGAGAGCGGAAGAAATGTTAATCGGCCGCGTGCTCCGCAGTCAACAGGCACATGCCCGTATTTTGTCTGTGCGAATTGAGAAGGCCAGGGAGGTTCCGGGTGTACACGCTGTTATTACTCACGAGGATGTGCCCGGACTTAATGGATTTGGTATAGCTTTGCCGCATCAACCGGTGTTTTGCAGTGAACGTGTGCGTTACACCGGCGATGCGATTGCGGCAGTAGCGGCTGAGACGGATGAAATTGCGGAGTATGCCCTATCCCTTATTGAAGTGGATTATGAGCTTCTACCCTTGCTGGAGAATCCGGAAGAGGCGATGAAGTCGGACGCAGTCCTGCTGCATGCTGAGGGAAATGTACTTCATCATACGGAATACCGTAAGGGGGAACCGGAAGCTGAATTTAAGGATTGCTGCCACATAGTGGAGGAGACGTATTATACGCCTCGCCAAATGCACACCTATATGGAGACTGAAGGCGGATTGTTTATCCCCGAAGATAACGGACGGCTTACCGTGTATTCAGCTACACAACATGGGTTGATGGATCGGATGCAGCTATCCAGAATTCTGGCTATTCCTCAAGAAGATATCCGCGTCATCTCGAGTCCTATCGGCGGGTCCTTTGGAGGAAAAGACGAGCTGAATGTACAGCCATACGGAGCACTGCTTGCAATGCTAACACTCCGTCCGGTGCGACTTCATAATTCGAGAGCTGAATCGGTACGTGCAGGACTAAAACGCCATCCCATGAAAATTACCATGAAAACTGGCTGTGACCACGAAGGCATCATCAGGGCACATCAGGTTAGAATTATTTCGGATACGGGAGCTTACGCAACGCTTGGTGCGGAGGTGCTTAACTTCGCAACAGAACATGTAATGGGCCCTTATATCATCGATCATGTGGATGTGGAAGGCTTCGCTGTATACACCAATAACGGTGTGTCCGGTGAATTCCGAGGGTTTGGCGGCAATCAGGCGATATTCGCTTTGGAAGGACAAATCGATCGTTTGGCAGAGCGAATACAGATTAATCCGTGGGAAATGCGCCGCCGCAATCTGCGTAAATACGGTGATCTCGGTCCATTAGGTCAGGAGATTGCCCAGACCGATGGAGCCTATCAGGTGTGGGAAGCGCTGGCTGATTCGCCTCTCATGACTGAGGGCGCGTATACAGACAAAGACTCAGGTTTCGTGGAACCATGGATCGTCACTGGAACGGGTGCTGCGATAGCTATGCATGGTGCAGGACTTGGTTATGGCATCCCCGATCCGGCGGGTGGTCGGTTATCTCTGACTCTAGAGGGCAAGATTGAGGCGGTTTTTGGTTACGAGGAGTTTGGCCAGGGTTTAATTGCAACCATGGAACAAATGCTGATTGAACAGTTTGGCTTGGCAGCAGAGGACATAAGCATCGTCATTGGCGATACGGATGTCGTACCTGACAGCGGATCTAGTACGGCTTCGCGATCAACTAGCATGATGTGGATGGCTCTCAAACGGCTACGTCCAGACTTTACCTCTCGAGTATTGCAGGCAGCTGCGACGATAAAGCCAGAGCTGGATGACTATGAAATGAAGCTCGGCCCTGGTGGCATTTGGCAAAAAGACGGTGGTCTGCTTCTGACATACAAGGATCTGGCAGAGAGGATTTCAGAACCCATTGTCTGTAATACGAAGTTCACTTATCCAACCACGCCTTTTAAAAGAGTGGGGGCGCATTTCCTTTACACCTATTCCGCCATTGCGGTCCGGGTGGAAGTTAATCTGCTTACAGGACGTGTTCGTGTACTGGACCAATATCATACGGTAGCGGCGGGGCCGGTGGCGAATCCGCAAGGGTACCTCGGGCAGATCGAAGGTGGCAGCAGTATGGCGGTGGGCTTCACCTTGTCAGAGGATGCTGTAATGTCAGGCGGCAGCTATGTCACCAAAAATTTAGACACCTATTTGGTGCCGACCATTGCCGATATGAATGGCAGCATTCAAGTGCAGCCGATAGAGGATTTACCGGATCATGATACGTACGGTCCTCGCGGTATCGGAGAGGTGGGTTCCGTCAATTTAGCTCCGGCTGTCGCATCAGCCATATTCCAGGCTGTAGGGAAACGGGTAACCAAGCTGCCCATTGATCCCGAATGGCTGCAGTCTACACCGTTTATTCCACAAAAGGCGGTGAATATCCATGCGGAACACTAATCCGAATTCGAATCTAAATGAAGAGAATCTTGATCCAGCATCATTTAAAGAAGCTTTTACAGAAGAGAGGTTCACCTTCAGATGTAACCTTAATGGTAAAGCGATATCCACCGAGATTCCCCCTTCCCGCCGGCTTTTAGATGTTATTCGTGAAGATTTGGAGCTGACTGGAACGAAGCGCTCTTGTGAGATTGGCCGCTGCGGAGCCTGTATGGTGCTGGTGGATGGACGCCCTGTGAATTCATGTCTGGCGATGGCCTATCAATGCTCAGGTGCCAAAATTACAACGATTGAGGGTCTTAGTGAGGCGGGACTACATCCCGTTCAGCGTGCTTTTTTAGAAGAAGGCGGGTTCCAATGCGGTTATTGCACACCTGGGATGGTCATCTCGGTGGTTGCCCTGCTGGATGAGAACCCGCATCCTACTCAGGTCGAAGTGGAAGAAGCTTTATCGGGTAACATTTGCCGCTGTACAGGATATGGAGGCATTTTGCGAGCGGTTAACAAAGCTATTGGGGGATGAGTGGATGGTCATTTCTGAATGCAAGTTTACGCTGGATGAAGTAAATGCCATGAGCATAACGGAGTTTGTGAAGCATCTGGGAGGGATTTTTGAACACTCGCCGTGGGTGGCAGTGGAAGCTTATAAGCAGATCCCGTTCCATTCAATAGAGCATCTGCATAGCACAATGATGGAGACCGTACTGAGTGCAGACCGTAGCCGAATGGAGGGACTATTAAAAGCTCACCCAGATCTGGCGACTAGGCTTCAAGTTACACCTTTGTCAGCATCGGAGCAGCAGGGGGCTGGACTAGATCGGCTAACAATGGAAGAGTTCAATCTGCTAAACGATCTTAATAGAAAGTATACGGATAAATTTCAGTTCCCTTTTATTCTAGCAGTTCGTGGCAAAAACAAAGATGACATCATCAGTGCCATTGAAGCACGGGTAGAGCGCTCACCTCAGGAGGAATGGGTTCAAGCTTTTTCTGAGATCGGCCTTATTACAAAATTCCGCTTAAGTGATTTAATCATTCATTCATCATAATCGGGGAGGATGTCAGCCATGCTGGAACCAATTAACGGACGTACAATGTTTTATGGAAAAAGCGATGTTCTAACTTATCGTACCTATGCGAAACCGCTGGCCGTTACCCCTGTTCCCGAATCTTCCTTCACGGGCTGCGATAACATTATATTCGCGCATAATATTACATTTGCCGTTACGGGCGAAGCTTTTCTCTCTTCTTTTTCAGAAGGGGATAATTCTATGGTCGTAGCCACCGATTCCATGAAAAATTTCATTCTGCGCAATACCGCCGACTACACGGGCAGCACAACGGAAGGGTTGCTGCAGCTTCTCAGCAGCCGGTTTATGGATAGATACAGTCATGTCACTGCAGTTTCTGTGTCCGCAGATCGGTTGCCTTTTGAACAGGTAATGGTCCCCGGAGGCGAAGGGCTTAAGCAGAGTCAATTGGTGCTGCGGCACTCCAATAATGAATCCTATTCGGCTTCGCTGACAGTAAAACGTGGAGACAATGGGTCTGAGGTTGTCGCTCATGAATGCCGTTTGAAGGACTTACAGCTTATAAAAGTGAGCGGAAGCTCGTTTTATGGATTTGTCCGTGATGAGTATACAACTTTACCGGAGAGCTTTGACCGTCCGCTTTATATTTTTCTGAATATTAACTGGACCTATAATGATGTCGAGCATGCTTTGGATGGAGATCAAGGCCAATATGTAGCTGCGGAGCACATTCGTGACATCGCCCATAGTGCTTTTCATGAACTGAACAGTCCTTCGATCCAATCGTTGATTTATCAAATTGGTCTGCGTGTATTGTCCCGTTTTCCACAGCTGGCTACAGTCTCATTTGAGTCCAATAACCGGACTTGGGAAACGATTGTTGAACCTGAAGAAAGCAAAGGTGGAGTGTTCACCGAACCTCGTCCACCTTATGGTTTCCAGGGGTTTTCTGTCAGTCGTGCAGATTTGGCTGGAGAAACAGCGTAATGAGCGGGCGTCTTACCACCCATGTGCTGGATCTGTCGCGGGGGATTCCCGCTGCAGGCCTGACACTTCAGCTCTGGAAGCTAACGGAGGGGATGAGCAAGCTTCTGTGTGAAGGGATTACGAACAGTGACGGGAGGCTAAATGCTCCGCTGCTGGAAGGGAACGGGATGGAGGCAGGCTGCTATGAGCTGTTGTTTATGGTCGGCGATTACTATCGTAGTGCTGATGTGGAGAAGCCGGCAGTTGGTATAGGGAGTCCGGTAAGCTCGATGCCTTTTTTTCTAGAACAGATCCCTATTCGTTTTCACATTGGAAGCTCTACAGACCATTACCATATACCTTTGTTAGTTGCTCCTGGTGGATACAGTACGTATCGAGGAAGTTAGGGAAGGTTTGATGACCGGAGGAGGTAGCAGCTCATGAAGGAGCCCTATGAACTTGTGATTAAGAATGGGAATGTAGTCCTGCCTGATCAGGTGCTTAAGCTGGATATTGCTGTATCAGAAGGAAGGATCGTCGCATTGGGCGAGAGGCTTTCTACTGCTCCGCTGACCCAAGTTATTGATGCCGAAGGGCACTATGTTCTTCCAGGGATGATCGATATGCATGTGCACTTTAATGAGCCGGGGCTGGGACATTGGGAAGGCTTTCGCAGCGGTTCTGCGGCATTGGCAGCTGGCGGCTGCACAACCTATGCCGATATGCCGCTAAACGGCAATCCGCCTACGGTGAACGAGGCTGCACTCCATCATAAGGTGAAGGCTGCGGCTGGTAATTCCGCGGTTGATTATGTGCTGTGGGGAGGGCTCGTTCCTGGGAATCTGGATGATTTGGAAGCCTTGGCAGCTGCTGGTGTCACTGGATTTAAAGCCTTTCTCTCCAATCCCGGAGGGGAAGGCGAAGGAAGATTCCGCGAAGTGGATGAGGATACGCTTTATCAAGGGATGCAGCGAATTGCTGCTTTAGGCGGGATTCTCGCCCTTCATGCCGAAAGTGAGGCTATCACGGCAGTGTTGACTGCAGATGCAGTGCGAAACGGCAGAAGCAGTGCGCGTGATTTTGCGGCTTGCCGTCCTGCTGAGGCGGAGCTGGAGGCAGTGTCTAGGGCGTTGTTATATAGTGAACGGACGGGATGTCGGTTGCATTTTGTCCATATCAGTACTGCTGCCGCTATTGAGAAGATCCATGAGGCTAAGCTTCGAGGGCTGGACGTATCGGCTGAGACCTGTCCCCATTATCTGGTCCTTACAGAAACAGATATGGAGACTCTCGGACCTGTCGCCAAGTGTGCACCTCCGCTGCGAAGTGGGCTGGAGCAGGAGAAGTTATGGGAGATGCTGGCCCAAGGCAAAATTGATCTGATCGCTTCAGACCATTCTCCGTGTCCTACGGAGTTGAAGGTGCAAGCGGAGTTGTCTTTTTTTGAGGCTTGGGGCGGAATCTCAGGAGCGCAAAGCAGTCTTGAGCTTATGTTCCATGAAGGTGTGAATGTCCGGGGCTTGCCGGTTACATTAATCTCTCGCTTGCTTGCAGGGCAACCCGCAAAACGCTTTGGATTGGAGCATCTTAAAGGCACTATAGCGCTAGGACTGGATGCCGATTTCGTACTGCTGAATCCAAACACAACCTATACACTGGCTGCTGAAGATTTGTTCTATCGCCACAAGCACAGCCCATATATCGGAAGAACGCTATCCTGTAAGGTAGCTGCTACGATATGCCGTGGGCAGGTAGTCTATACTTCTGAAGAAGGAGTGATTGCCGAGGAAGGTGGACAGTGGCTGCGGATAAGGAAGGAGCAGTATAGTCTATGAACGATTCCAGAGTTCAAGCATCTACCCAGAAACTGCTGGAGCTGCTGGAGGAGCTGGGGGCATATACCGCGTCTGGGCCGGGAGTTACTAGATTACTATATACGAAGGAATGGAGACAGGCGCAGATTTTTTTGCAGCAAAAAATGGTTGGTTTCGGCTTAAAGGTTACTACAGATAAGGTTGGGAATGTATATGGTCGCCTGTGTGGACGCAGTCCAGAGGAAAAGGTTATTTTAACCGGATCACATATCGATACCGTGGTCAATGGCGGAAAATATGACGGTGCCTATGGGATCGCCGCTGCTATGGTTGCGCTGCAAGATTTGCAGATGAACTATGGTCAGCCGAAGCGGACGCTTGAGGTTGTATCATTTTGTGAAGAAGAGGGTAGCCGATTTCCACTTGCTTATTGGGGTTCGGGTCATGTCACGGAAAGGTATGACGGAAGTGAAGCCGCAACCTGTAAGGATGCTGATGGAATATCATTACAGGCAGCAATGGAGGAATTTAGCTTTTTGCAAGGTGTAACGGAAGGGAATGGAGCCAGAAATGATATTGGGGCGTTTGTGGAGCTGCATATCGAGCAGGGAATTATTCTGGAGAAAACAGACACGCAGATAGGCGTAGTTCAGGGTATTGTTGGACAGAGACGTTACATGGTCAAGGTTAGTGGTGTGGCTAATCATGCCGGTACAACGCCGATGTTGATGCGGCAGGATGCACTGGCTAGTGCGGTAGAGATGCTGTATGTACTAGAAGGTGCTGCTAAATTGGCTGGTGAACCTCTTGTAGCAACATCAGGCAAGCTTGAGGTGCATCCAAATACACCAAATGTGATTCCGGGTGAGGTTTTATTTACACTAGATATCCGTCACATTGAAGAGGACGATTTGGAGTGTTTCTGTGCGAAGCTTTTTTCGCGATATTATGAAATCACCGCAGAACGTGGAGTAACCTTAGAAGTTACACCTGTGCTTCATACACTCCCTGCACCTATGGATACGAAGCTCTCTACAGCACTGGAAAATATCTGTCGGCAGCAGGGTAAAACCTACCGTACGATGGTAAGTGGAGCGGGTCATGATGCTCAGCTGTTTGCACCGCGTTGCCCCACTGCGATGATCTTTGTGCCAAGTCGATCCGGTATCAGCCATTCACCGGAAGAGTATACCTCCCCCAAGCAGCTTGCTACTGGTCTTGAGGTGCTGACTGCGATGTTATATGAGTTAGCGTATTAGAGAGTTCATGGAACTTTTAAATATAAGGAAGTATATGTTTTACTCTATACTTTATCCTTATATTTCTCGCTGAAACGGAGCCCGTCCCTTAAAGGGCGGCATAGCCGTTTCTACTTGAAGGGAGAGATCATCATGAAGCGTTACGAAGATTTGTCGCCTTCCCTGCGCTGCATTATGACTCCGGGTCCGGTGGAGGTTGATCCGCGTGTGCTGCGGGCGATGTCTTTTCCGGTACTGGGGCAGTTTGATCCAGAGTTCACCCATATGATGAATGAAACGATGGAGATGCTGCGGGAGCTGTTCGCTACCCGGAATGCTTGGGCTTACCCCATAGACGGGACCTCGCGCGCTGGTATTGAGGCGGTGATGGTCAGCTTGATCCTACCGGGAGAACGTGTGCTGATTCCGATCTTTGGCCGCTTTGGACATCTGCTTCATGAGATTGCCGAACGTTGTGGTGCTGAGGTATTCGTTCTGGAAAAACCATGGGGAAGTGTGTTTGAACCGGAGGAAGTAATAGCAGCTATGGAGACTTTTAAGCCAAATGTGGTGGCGATGGTGCATGGTGAGACTTCTACAGGACGGGTGCAGCCACTCGCGGAGATTGGCAGAGCCTGCCGCCGAATGGATGCTCTTTTCATAGTTGACGCAGTTGCAACTCTTGGGGGCATTCCTGTCGAAACGGATGCTTGGATGCTGGATGTGGTCGTAGGAGGTACACAGAAATGCCTGTCCGTCCCTTCCGGAATGGCACCGATAACGTATAATGATCGCGCTGAAGCTAAGCTCATGACCCGGAAGCGAGTGGAGCGTGGGATTAGAACCAGCGATGCCCAGCTTGGTGAGTTGTCTTTTGTCCGCAGCAATTATTTCGATCTAGGCATGCTTCAGGATTATTGGAGCCCGCAACGTCTCAATCATCATACAGAGATGACCTCTATGCTCTATGCACTGCGGGAAGGCCTGCGGATTGCGCTTGAGGAGGGACTGGATGCCAGATTCGCCAGACATCTGCTCCATGAAAAAGCACTTGTAGCTGGATTAACAGCAATGGGGCTTGCGCTTTACGGTGATCCTTCCTGCAAGCTTAGCGTTGTTACCTGTGTGCTGATCCCTGAGGGCATAGAAGGGGAATCCGTACGCACGCTGCTGCTGGATCGGTTCGGCATCGAAATTGCCAGCTCCTTTGGAGCTCTGAAAGGAAAGATCTGGCGCATCGGCACGATGGGCTTTAGCTGCCGTACGAATAATGTGCTGCGTTTGCTTGGTGCTTTGGAAGCAGCTTTGCTACGACACGGATTTGGAGTTGCTTACGGGCTTGGTGTTCAAGCGGCACTTGACGTATATGAGGAAAACGTAAGATAATCGTTGGAATAGATGCTGGCGGGTGAGTTCATACCAGGGGGCATGTCCAGCATGTTGGACAATCTTTGGAATAAGAAAACGGCTATCATCTGCAGGGATGACGGAGCCGTTTTTTCGTACAATATCAGATATGCCAACCATGATATTAACACAGCCGATGGTTAAGCAATCCTCTATGATTATGAATCTATTCACTACATCAAGAAAGCACTTGGATACTGACGGGGGAGAGATGAAGATGACAACTTTTACAAGAAAGCCTTTAGCAGACTGTGTACCTGAGCTTGTGGCTACGGCAAGAGGAGACAAACCGGCAACACTAGTAATTACAGGTGGAAAGCTGGTTAATGTATGCTCAGGTGAAATTTTAGACGGAATGTCTGTTGGTGTGCAAGGTGGACGCATCGCTTATGTTGGGAAAGATGTGACACATATGATTGGTGAAGGAACACAGGTTATTGAGGCGAACGGCAAGTATATAGCTCCGGGACTACTTGATGGCCATTGTCATATTGAGAGCACACAGCTGACCGTTACTGAATTCTCCCGTGCGGTTCTGCCGCTGGGCACAACAGGTGGTTTCTTTGATGCTCATGAGATTGCTAACGTATTCGGGCTGAAGGGGATTCAATTGATGCTCGATGAGATGCGGGGGACGCCGTTAGCTGCTTATATGCAGGTGGCTTCTTGTGTGCCTGCGGCAGGTGCGGAATTCGAAACAACGGGAGCCTCTATAGGGCCGGAAGAAGTGGCAGAAGCTTTCACTTGGGGACCTGATGTGATTGCTCTAGGAGAAGTAATGAATTTCCCTGGCGTTGTTTACGGCGATGAAAAAATGCTTGGAGAAATTCAAGCTACGCTGCGAGCAGGCAGATTTGTAGACGGTCATTTCACATGGCCTTCCAGCGACTGGAGACTGCCAGTGTATGCGGCGGCGGGTGTGACTGGTGATCATGAATGTGTTACAGCAGACGATGTGATTGAGCGCGTTCGACTGGGGATGTATGCCAAAATGCGCCGTGGTTCAGCATGGCATGATGTGGCTAAGACAATTACGGCTCATACAGAATACGGAATTGATACACGCCGGATGATGCTGGTAACGGATGACCGCAGTTCAGAGTCTTTGCGAGATGAAGGTCATATGAATTTCGTTTTGCGTGATGCCATTGCTCAAGGTGTTAAGCCTATAACGGCTATCCAAATGGCTACTATTAATACTGCTGAACGCTTCGGTTTAGCGCGGGATATTGGTTCTATTACTCCGGGTTCTTTTGCAGATATCATTCTGCTGGACGGGAATTTGGCGGATATTAATGTAGTGCTGACGATTGCCGCAGGTGTAGTCGTTGCGGAGAACGGGGTAATGACAGCAGAGCTTGCTAAATTTACTTATCCGGAGGAAGTGTTGGCATCGGTTCATTTGCCACAGCGTCCTACTTCAGAAGACTTCATCATTACAGCTCCAATTCAAACAGGTGAACTTACTACCAGAGTTATTAAAGTAAGAGAAAATCACGTAGAGACCATTGAGCGTATGGTTCCGATACCTGTAGTGGCAGGTCAATTGAATGTAAATGCCGTAGAAGGTTTGTGCAAAATCGCTGTGCTCGAACGTCATAAAGGTACAGGCAATAAATCAGTGGCCGTTGTAGAAGGCATCGGATTTAAAGAGCCTGCTGCCATTGCGATGACAGTTGCGCATGATAGTCATAATGTACTTGTCATCGGCAATGATGATGAGCTAATGGCTAAAGCTGCCAATGCGGTGGCGGATGCTCAGGGTGGTGTCTGTATGATCACATCCAGTGGAGAAACATTATTTCCGTTGGCTATTGCAGGTCTAATGTCCACGGAACCGTTCGAAATAGCTGCCGCAAAATCAGCTGCGATCAGCAAAGCGCTATATGATGCAGGTTGTACTTTGAATTATGCGTTTATGACCTTATCGCTGCTTGCATTGGCGGTTATCCCGACGCTACGCATCACAGATAAGGGTCTCGTTCGGATCTCGCCTGAAGGCATACAGTTAGTGCCGCTTTTTGTTTAACTAAAGTGAACTAAATATACTTAAGCAAAAGACTGTTTTGAGGTTGTTTATGACCATTCAGAACAGTTTTTTTGTTGGGTAAATAAGAAACTGTAAGGTTTTTAAAAGATATATATTAAACAGATGAATTAAGATTGAAACATTTTTCTAGGGAATTAATGAAAAAATATTAATAAAGCGTAGTCAGCAGACGATAATAATGTTAAATTAGATAAAAATTAAAGCGAATGAATGGCGTTAATTTTACATTATTGGCATATAACGAAATTATAGATATCATCAGGTTTCAGGTAACCCAACTAAGAGGGACGAGGTGCATGAGAGATGATCAGATTAGAAACGCAAGATATTTTGAATATTAGCATGAAGCAAATGGCTGCTATTTTTAAAATGAAGCCGCTTGAGCTGAGATTTGTCACTGATTTTCAGGGTGAGAAATATCTCTTAACCAATGATAAGCTACACCTCAGCAACCAGCAGTATTGGGCAAAGGTTATGGAATGTGTCTTTGATGATCATGTTAGACCTGTGCTAATGTGTGAGGTGTTGTATTTCCTTCGTAACGAATTTCTGGATAGTGATATCAAGATATGCTTCTCATATGATTACGCAGAGAATGGGAATGGAGAAGCTACGGCGACGGCTGAAGTATCGTTTAATGATTCAGCTGATTTACAGCCGAGTGAGATTGCCGAGCTGATTGATTTTGCGTTGACCTTACAGGACAAGCAGTGGTTCCATGAACTGACTACTAAATATAAGCAACTTACAGCATAAGTATCCATGTTCTTAAATCTTATGAACTGACATAGTAAACCGTCTTATCTGCAGCAGAATATTTGCGGATAAGACGGTTTTTTGCATTACCAGCCCATGGCGTTTCGTTCAACATGCTGAGCCAGAAAATGAAGCCAGTCCTCATGATTATTCAAACAGGGGACCGCAGTGAAGTCTTCAGCATGTCCTCCTCCAGCCTCATATTGTTCACGCCCTTCTATTGCTAGCTCATGCAGCGTTTCCAGACAATCGGTAACAAGGCCTGGAGAGAAAATCAAAGGTTTATGAATTCCGCGTTCCGCTAGCTTTCCCAAAACATCTGCTGTAGAGGGACCTACCCACTCTTCACGTCCGAAGCGCGATTGAAAAGTAACCTGCCAACGCCCGGGCTCCCAATTCATAGCAGATGCTAGAAGGCGTGCTGTTTCCATACATTGCTCTGGATAGGGATCACCTGTATCTGCATACCGTTTGGGGATCCCGTGGAAGGTCAGTACGAAATAATCAGGCTCCGAGCCCAGAAGTTCCATTTGGTGCAATAAATGTGACTTCATAGCTGAAATATAGTCAGGTTCATTATAATAAGCATCCATAAATCTGAGAGCTGGAATAAGGCGCTTCGTTACCGGTCCAGTGGAGCTTTGGCGTCCTAACGCAGCGAAGCTCGCCTGATCGAATACGGATCCCGTTGTAGTGGACGAATATTGAGGGAATAAAGGAACAATGATGATGCGTGTGACTCCGGCAGCTTCCAATTTATTCATTGCTTGTTCCATGCTTGGTTCGCTATACGCTAGGCCAAGCTCAACTTGATATCGTGGGCCTAGAAGCGCTTGCAAACCAGATTGCTGAGCTAATGAGTGGGAGAGCAGGGGTGATCCTTCTGTAGTCCATATTTGTCTGTACAGCTCAGCCGACCGGCGTGGACGTGTGCGCAGAATAACACCTCTCAGCAAAGGCTGCCAGAGCAGAGGTGAATAATCTATAATTCGGCGATCGGATAAAAAACGTTTCAGATAAGGGCGTACCGCCTTTGCAGTAGGTGCTGTAGGCGTGCCGATTTGGGCGAGTATAACTCCAATAGGTGGCTGTTTGTTCAAAGCTTTGAACTCCTTTCCCATGTTAGAGATCGTTCTAAAATAGCACAACTAATCTTGGATTCACAATAATCGAGATCACTTTATTTACATAGGGAAGAGGAAGTGGGATGTATTTGTTTGGAAAAAATAATCGAAAATCACATTTATGAGCAAATAGTGATGTTTCTTATAGGGTATGTGATTTTAGATACAGAGGAATGACGGAAAAGTTTGGTAGTATCAAACCAGAAATTGATTGAAAAAGCGTCTTCAATTTTTTCTAACATTATATGTGAATTATTTCACCTTTTATGCGGCTTTTTGTTAAAAGGAAGAAATGAATAGATTTTAGACGTTTTTTGGAAAGTGATGGATAGCGCAAAGGCATGAGAGGGGGGATGAATTCTTATGAAGAGAGAAGTAATGCTTCATAAGAAGAGAAGGGGCGCCGTAAAGGTAAGTTTAGTTAAGAAAAGCTATATATCACTGGGGATTTGGTAAAGGAGAATTTTATTGAAAAAACTAATTTCTTTAACGGTTAGCGCGGCAATATTGTTAGCGCCATTTGCTTACACACTTAATGTGCCTGCTTTAAACTTGAAGGTGGATGCAGTATCAGCAGCTTCTGAAGAAGCGGAAGCACCAGCAGCCAAACCAACGGCAAAACCAGCAGCAACGGCAAAACCAGTAGCAACACCAAAAGCAACGGCAAAACCAGTAGCAACAGCAAAACCAGTAGCAACACCAAAAGCAACAGCAAAACCTACAGCAACACCAAAGGCAACTGCGGCTCCGGCAGCAACACCAAAAGCGACAGCTAAACCAGCTACAACGCCAAAAGCAACCGCTGCACCAGCAGCAACCACAGTACCTGCTGCTACAGTAGCACCTGCTGCGACTGCTAAGCCTGAGCCAACAACATTGCCGGTTACAGTTAAAGAAAATGTATATCAAGATGGAGTTTACGTAGCGTATGGCGATGCATACTCCAAAGGTACTGAGGGCGCTAAGATCGAAATTAAAGATGGAAAAATCACTAGCATTGATCTCCTGAGAACCAGCCCTAAGCTGATCGATAGAGATGCTCGTAACAACTATAGCGCTTTATGGCAAGCTTATGGATTGATGACGAATAAATTGCTAGGCAAAACAAGAGATGGAGCAGCAGCAGTAGACGCTGTTTCGGGAGCTACCCGCTCTAGTAATGGATGGAAATTGTCTGTAGACAGAGCGTTTGAAAGAGCTCTAACAGTGAAAGATACAGATGCAATTTACTTTGATGGTGTTCATATGGGCATAGATCCTACAGGTAAATATGCAGTATTTGCAACCTACGAATCCAATAAGCTCACAGCTGTTAAAGTGTACCCGCTGAACAGTGCCGGTGATTTCGTGGATGAGAAGGCCTACACAGCTGAGCAATCCGCAGCAGTTGCAGCTATAACGCCAGCGTTGCTGGCTAAAGGAACAGCTGCGCAGCCTGTTGCAGGACTAGAAGCCGACTTTAAAGCTGCGACTAATGCTTTCTGGGATGCTGAGCAGAATGCAAAGATTAACAATACTTCTGCTTATGTAGACGGTTTCTATTCCTCTTATGGAACTGCAAGAAGTGTTGGTGTTGAAAGAGCTGACATCGTGATCCGCAATGGTAAGCTAGTGGATGTTAAGCTGTTCAGACTTGGAAACAACCTAATTGACAGAGGTGCAACGGCTTATGCTGAAGTTGTAAAAGCTAATGCTCCTATGACAGCTAAGCTGCTCGAAAACGGATCTTACTTCGCTAATTATGATGAGAAGGTTGATGGTATTTCCGGAGCTACAGAAAGCAGTCACAGTTGGAACCAAGCTGTAGAAAGAGCTTTTGAAAAAGCACTGAAAGTTCCTGGTGAAGCTAATTATTTTGACGGCAAATTTGCAGGTGTAGATAACCAGTCTAAAGTGTTATTGCTTGTAGATGTTGCTTCAGATGCAGTCACAAACATTAAACTAAGCTTGTTTGGAACTGACGGCAAGCTGATTGCTGATGACAAATTAAGTGCAGAACAAAAATCCCTGGTAGGTACACTTACTTCAGGATTACTTGCTAAAGGTGTACAAATGTCCGATATCACAGGTCAAGAAGAGTTATCCGCAGCGGCTAAAGCTGCACTGACGGATGCTTTGACCAACGCATCCAAAGTTCAAGGTACTTATAAAGATGGAACCTTCACTGCATTTGGAGATGCTTATGATAAAGGAACAAACAGAGCAGACGTTACACTGCGTAACGGTAAGATCGTAAACGTTGCCTTATATCGTGTAGGAATGAATCTTGTAGATAGAGGTAAAGCAGCTTACCCAGAAGTGGTAAAAGCAATTCCGCAATTGACTACTAGCATCCTTGCAGCAGGTACTAGAGAAGCTGTTCAAGATGTGGACGCTGTTTCCGGTGCAACTAGCAGTAGTGTAGCTCTTAAGACTGCGGTGGATAGAGCATACGGGAAAGCTGAGATTGTTGAAGCTAATAAAGCGGCTTACTTCGATGGAATCTTCATTGGTGTAAGTGCTGATAAGCTTGTAAATGTTATGACGTATGTTGAACATGGCGTTCCTGTTAAAATGCTCGTTTACTATCTAGATAAAAACGGAAGCACCAGAGCAGTTAACCAGTTGACTGACGCTGAGCTGGCTGTGAAGAGCGAGATTGAGTCGACTTCAACAGGCTATAGCTTACACAAGTATGGATATCGCGCAGCAGCCTTCGGAAATAATGATGCCGAGAAAGAAGTATCTGCTAAAGTGGTAGAAGCTATTAAATCAGCGCTTGAATCCGCTGGTAAATAAGCAATTTTCAATCAATAGTTAATCTATAAAGGGGGTTATTCTAGAGCCATATTATGGCCCGTGGAGTAACCTCCTTTATCTACCTGTACATAAAAATGAAAATAGATCGTATAGTGATTTAAAGGGATTTTGGACGTGAGTGTCTAAAGTTTAATATAGAGAGCAGGTACAAAGCCTGTTATTAATAGGAGGCTTCAACATGACACAAATTAAACAGCTCGCTCCACAGGATGAATTTGTTGGCTTTTATCTCTTAAGAGAGCTAGCGATCAAACAAACGAACGGTACCCCTCCAAAGGATTATTTCGACCTAGTCTTGGGGGATTCCAGTGGGCAATTGTCCGCGAAATATTGGGATGTCAGCACAACCGATAAAGAAACTTTTTTTCCTATGGCACTGGTGAAGGTTCGCGGGATTGCGCACACTTATCGTGAGAAATTGCAAATCAAAGTAACTAAAATCAGATTAGTGAACGATGAGGATGGCGTTGCGCTAACGGATTTTATTCGCTCCGCTCCTATTCGTCCAGTAGACCTTATTCATACGATTAAAGGGGTTATGGCAAGCATCACAGATCCGGAGATTGCCTCAATTGTCTCCTTTTGTGTAAGCAAAGTGGAAGAGAAATTGATGCATTATCCGGCTGCCAAGACGCATCACCATGCTTATTTTGCCGGACTTGCTTATCATATGGTTCGTATGCTGGAGATCGGGGATTTTCTGTGCAAGCAGCGTCCGTTCTTGAATCCGGATTTAATGAAGGCTGGGATTATTCTGCATGATATCGCGAAGCCGGAGGAGATGATCTCACAGCTCGGAATTGTCTCGGAATATAGCGTACAGGGTAAGCTGATTGGTCATATCTCGATGGCATCCAACTGGATTACGGAGGCAGCTATCCGCTTAGATATTGATTTGAATTCGGAGAAGGTTCTGGCGTTACAGCATCTCGTATTGTCTCACCATAATTTGGGCGAATGGGGCAGTCCTGTTCAGCCGCAGACGGCTGAAGCGGTAGCATTGCATCATATCGACGCGATGGATGCGAAGCTGCAAATGGTGGAGGATGCTCTGGATACCACACCAGAAACCGAAGAATGGACGCCATTCATTAGAGGACTGGAGAATAAAGCAGTCTATCGGATGAAGATCTAGTGTGTTGTGTTGATCTTGGTTGGTGATTTGGATGAACCGATGGGATGTTCACAGATCGCTGATAGTTCTTCCCTGTAAATTCAAACACCCAACCGGCAGTGAGTCGGTTGGGTGTTTTTTTGCTGAATAACGAAACATTTTATTACAAATAGAAGTTGTTCGTTCTTTGTTTGTTCACAGGTCTCTTAGCCGGTTTACTCTTACGAGCAGAAAAAGGAGTGTACCCACCAGCAAACATAGTTCCGCTAGTATATCCTTGGCTGCTGGAGAGCGAAAGCGGATCACGGTGTGATTCTTGCTCCATAAGTCTTAACAGTACCGAGGCTGCAGCGCGCGCGTCATCGAGAGCGTCATGGTGCTTCAGCTGAATGCCGAAATGCTCGGAGACTACATTAAGCTTATGAGAGGGGAGCTCGGGCAGCATTTTTTTGCCTAATAAGTATGTACATATGTATTGAAAGCTAGGATAGCTTAAGGACATTCCATCGAGGCAATATCGCAGTACACTCATATCAAAAGCGGCATTATGTGCCACGACGATTTGCCCGTGCAACAAAGGTTCAACGGTAGGCCACAGTTCATCGAAGGTGGGTTGACCGATTACCATGGAGGGGGTGATGCCATGTATTGAAATGTTCATGCCGTCAAACCGCTGCTTGGGATCGATCAGCCAAGAATGTTCTGTTGTTATCTTTCCATCTTTTACTTCCACGAGTCCTAAAGCACAGGCGCTGGATCGACTGGAATTCGCCGTTTCAAAGTCAATTGCTATAAAGTCCATTCGTAAAGCTCCTTATCTATCATATATACATTCATATTAAAGTAGTAAAATGATAAATACAATCTAGTACAAATGCAATAGTAGTCGAGTAACAATAAGGAGATGAGAGCGTGAGGCTTATAAAAGGACAAAAGGTGGATCTCACGAAAGGGCGAAGTGTAAACAAGCTGGTACTGAAGTTTGGTTGGACAACTGCTGATGCTAGGATTGGTATAGATACTGCTGCCTTCTTGTTGTCTGACCGGAATCGCTGCGAACGCGATGAGAACTTCATCTTTTATGGAAATCCGGTGTCTATAGACGAAGCGGTAAGTCACTCAGTCTTACAACAAGGAGATAAAGAAGCTATCGCCATCACGCTCTCAAGGCTTCCTGTGGACATTACTAGAATAGCTTTAACATTAACAATTTATGAAGGAGAACAATCAGGCCACTCTATGAATCAAGTCTCCACTCCTTATTTGCGTTTAGTAGATGGCGATAGTAATGAGGAATTGTTCGTTTTTGATTACGGATCTGATCTTTCCAAGGAGACAGCAATTGTAGTTGGAGAGCTTTATCGGTATGGTCCAGAATGGAAATTTAGTGCTATCGGTAGTGGATTTGATGGGGGATTGGCTGCATTATGCACCAACTATGGGTTAGATATTGAAGAAAATGTGGGAAATAATGAGGTAACTGCTACCCCTGAGTTAACCATACCTTTCGTACCGATTACTTCTGAAGAGAAGAACGTGCTGTCAAACATTGATTTACGTAAAAAGATTGTCCAGATCACCTTAGAAAAAAAGAAACTGATAGGCGTTACAGCGAGAGTAGGGATCGTACTGGATATTACAGGCTCGATGAGAAACCTTTATACGAATGGGACAGTGCAAGAAGTGGTAGAGCGTATATTGGCAGTCGCCTGTAAATTCGATGATAACCATTCACTGGATGTATGGGTCTACGATACTGAGTTTAGTCGCTTGCCGCCTGTGACAGAGCAGGAATTAGGAAGTTATGTGTTTACACATATTATGAAGAATAATAAAATTCATAAATTTGGCCGCAATAATGAACCACTGGTGATGGAAGATGTTATAAAAAAATACACGGAGGAAGAACCTGATTTTACACCGGTATTTATCATTTTCATCAACGATGGCGGTGTCGTGAAACCAACTAAGAAGGTGATTACGGCGGCTTCTGTTCAACCGATTTTCTGGCAGTTTGTTGGGATTGGAAATTCGGATTTTGAAGTTTTGATGCAACTCGATACGATGAAGGGACGTTTGGTGGATAACGCTAATTTTATTCATCTAGACCGGATCGAAGAAGTGACGGATGAGGAGCTGTATGATCAGCTACTAAATGAATTCCCGTTGTGGCTGAAGGCAGCGAAGGAAAAGCGAATCATTCGAGCGTAGCGTAAATAATTTATTAATCTGAATAGGAGCTATAACCGTCTACTCGAGTAGAAGTGTTGTAGCTTTTTCAATTTTCGTTATCTTGCTATCCTATTCAAGAATCCGTACACTGCAAAATAGATGTTGTATATTATTATTAAGCTCAGATACGGGAGGTAATATTTTGAGCACTGTAACTACTAAATTTTTTGAATATGGGCAAGCAGAAATGAATTACCTAGGAAGTGTCGACCCAGTGCTAGGTGCGGCGATGGCGCGGATGGGGAAAGTGGAGCGAGTGATTATTCCGGATCTTTTCACTGCGCTTATTTATGCCATAGTGGGTCAGCTAATATCAGTCAAAGCCGTTCGGACCATCTGGACAAGAATGCAGGCTCAATTCGGAGAAATAACCCCGCAGCAGCTATCTATACACACAGCGGATGAGATACAGGGTTGCGGCATGACGATGAAAAAGGCATTATGCATTCATGATATTTCTAATCTGGTCGCGCAGGGTGATTTTAAGCTGGAGGAGTTATATGGGTTGTCCGATCAAGAGGTTATTCAAAAACTCATGAAGCTAAAAGGAATTGGCAAATGGACAGCAGAGATGATGTTAATTAATTGTATGGAGCGTCCAGATGTAGTTAGTTGGGGAGATATCGCCATCCGTCGTGGCATGATGAAGCTGTATGGGCTTGATACGCTTACCAAAGAGCAATTCGAACAATACCGTCTTGGGTACTCACCACTCGGTTCAGTAGCCTCCATATATTTGTGGGAGATTTCATTTCAATAATTAAAAAGCAGGGAGTATTTTCATGGACAAAACAATAAAGGAACAGCTCGTGGAGTTAGCTGACGTGGACTACCAGAAGTTTTCTGCGACTTTACTTCCCACAATCGATAATGTGATAGGGGTCAGGCTACCGGAGTTGCGTAAGCTCGCCAAAACCATTGCAAAGGGAGACTGGAGAGCTTATTTGGAGCAAGCCGAGTCTGATTATTTTGAAGAAATAATGCTGCAAGGGATGGTGCTTGGTTATGTGAAGACAGATCTTGAAGAGATTCTGCATTATATGGCGGACTTTATTCCTAAAATCGATAACTGGTCGGTATGCGATAGCTTTTGCACTGGCCTGAAGTTTACGAAAAAGAATAAAGAGCAGATGTGGGACTTTATAGTGCCTTATCTGTCATCTGAAAAAGAATATGAGATTCGATTTGCAGTAGTAATGATGTTAAATTTTTTTATCGAAGAGGCATACATCCGACGGATTCTACAACTTCTCGATAAGGTCAGACATGAAGGGTATTATGTAAAAATGGCGGTTTCTTGGGCGCTTTCAATGTGTTATGTAAAGTTGCCTGCGGCTACGGTAGATTATTTGAGAACCAACAACTTAGATGATTTCACCTATAACAAGGCTTTGCAGAAAATCACAGAGTCTTATCGTGTAGATCCGGAAACGAAAAAAATGATACGCGGGATGAAGAGGAATAGAAAAAACAAGCCCCTTTAGTAGCTCAGTAGCTGAGAAATAAGGGGCTTATTAGTATATTTATTTTTTGTCAGTATTCATTTTCCGGTTGCGAATACGTTCAATTTCATCATCTACGGCACTACGAAGGTTGGGATCAATGGATGAAGTTACGCCTGCGCCTGAGTTGGATTTATACTTGGAGTTTTCCGCCAGAGCTTCCCACTCGAAAATTTTCTCTTCCATTCGTTCGAAGCCACGTGAAGCGGTACCCACATTTGGTCCTTTTACAATATTGCTATGAGGAGCCGAGCTTAGTGTTTCTGTAGCTTGCTGAGCGCGAGCGATAAGTTCGGTTCTTTTCGCTTTAAGATGTTCGCGTTCTTCTTTAGCTCTAGCGATATTGATCTCCAGCTCTGCCAGGGATTGCTGAGTTTGTGCCTGACTATTGATACTTTCATCTAATTGTTCTGTATACCGCAGCTTGGCCATGAGTGCAAGACGTGCTCTTTCTTCATTTCCTTGCTCAACCGCTTGAACGGCTTCAGCTTCGCTTTGCTCTATCAACTGAGTATATTCTTGCTTACGGCGTTCCAATACACTCGCTGTAACCTTTAAATCACGCTCATTGCGTTCTGCAGTAGCTATTTCGTTCTCAAGATCGCGCAGATACTGTCCTGTTAGCAGCACTGGATTTTCTAATTTATTAAGACCTTCGTGTAGGGCAGCTTTGGTAAGGGTGGAAATTCTTTTGAATAGACTCATGTTTTATCTCTCCTTAGTATGTTTGATTGTGAATGAATGACGGTCTGTTAGTAGAAATCAGGTCCATCTGAAAAGCTGCCAAAAGGTTCTTTAGGGACGATGATACTGGCGATGATGTAAAAGATAAGGACTGTACCAAAGCTGAAAAGTGCTGCAGCAACGGTCACGAGACGGAGTATTGTAGCATCAATGCCTGACCAAAGAGCAAGTCCTCCACACAAACCACTAATTTTTTGATCACTTCTGGATCGATATAATTTTTTCATTTATTATTGTCATCCTCTCTTATGGGGGTGATTGTTATTGAATCTTGCTACCCGCTTGCTTATGTACTCATTGTAAAGTCTTTTCGAATGTGGCAAAACAGCCTGAAGACGGTTTTTGTTACCAGACCTGAGTCGAGGTTCGTTCCCGCAGGAAGGCGGGGGAAATAAGTTCATAATTGTGGATGAACTACAAATTGTGGTTGAAGTTAAGTACAATAAAGAAAGGAATACTTGTGAAGGTGTCGAAATATGCTTATATTATGACTACTACGGAATTGGGGGCTGAATATGAGCTTTTTTAACAAGGTAAAAGCAGGCGTAAGCGAGGCTGGGAATAAAGCAAAGACAGTGGTGGAGATCAATCGATTGAAATTACAGAACAACAGCAAGCAGAATGACATTGACCAGCAGTATCAGGTTATGGGTAAACTGTTGTTTGAAGCTGTAACCCAAGGTGCAGGACCACTGCCGAGTGAGCAGATCGAGAAGAATATTTCCCGTATTCTTGAACTGAAATCGGAGATTGAGGTTAATCTTGCGCAAATCGCGGGGTTGTCCGATGTGAAGCAATGTAAAGCATGCGGTGGCAATGTGGCAATTGAGGCTCGGTTTTGCCCGAGCTGTGGATCAACTTTTGAAGTAGCTCAAGAGCCAATTCGGGATGTAACACCATCGTCGATTACTTTGGATAAGAAGGAATAACCTTACTGCGTGTAAGAAATTCATGAACAAAAGGACAGCCCAATAGCTGTCCTTTTTTTATTTTAGGGAGAGAGGTTATTTAACTTGGCAGCATGACGTTTCTTGAAATGATACACAATAAGCAACATAAGCGGTAGAACAAATGCACAGGTGAAATCCCAATCTACCCAGTAGGTGGGGATTTCCTTTACATAGAAAATGATGTCTTTAGCAATCAGTTGTGACATACCAAATAACAAAAATCCAGTGGGTATGATCAGAGGACGGTGACTTTTGAGTTTAAATAATTGGGCTGTACCTAAAGTTAGAGCATAGTAATAAATGGCAGTTTTGAAGTATGTGCTGATAATCCATGCTGTAGCCATAAGCGCTTCGATACGTTGCAGAGAATTTGCAATATTAATTTTTTGAGCAAGAATATATGCGGCATAAAATTGATGTTCAGAAGCGTAAACACCAAGAACGGTAAGTGAAAAAAATAAGATGAGGTTAAGTCCCAGAGCTCCGATGATCAGGGCTATGAAAATATCCCGGCTTGTTTTGCTATTCTTCTGAGCATAAGGATATATCATAAGAAATACGCACAATTCGCCAAAAGGATAAAAAACACCATACATCAAAGTATGGAGCATATCCGGTACGGGTGTGTTCATGATGGGGTATATTCGCTCCATTCTGACATCGGGCGTCAGCAGAAGCAGAAGACCGATCAAAAAAACTGCAAATAAAGGGAAAAAAAGCTGAGCTGCCCGCCCCAATGTTTCTAGGCCAAGTCTTACGCCATATACCAGTAGGAAAATAGCCATGAAACGGATAACCCCGCCAGGTGTTTTCTCGTAAATCTGTGTACACATGAAATCCTCAATTTCTCTTATGTAAGTGGATGCGGCAATCAGGAAGAACACTAGATAGAACAAGGCTACAGCAGTTCCAACCCACTTTCCTAAAATTTGAAGGCTAAGCTCGATAATATTCTTGTTGGGTTCAATATTTGCTAAGTAAAGTAACAGTTTTATGCTCGCAAGACCCAAGGGAATACTAATCAAAGCAGCGATCCATGCATCTTGTTTCGCTCCTGCTACCATTAATGCCGGATACACAAGCGCCATATCCCCAATAAATGTGAATAGCCCGAGTATAATCATTTGATTGGTACTAATTCTATCTTTCTCCAAACTCATATACCCCCTCAAATTTATTGGACTAGTTTTAGTATGGTTGTAGTTACCAGAATTATGCCATCACGATTTTTATTCCGGAGGAATAATTATCATAATTAACATCAAACTATACTCATCTATCTATAGAGAAGTGGAGGCTGCATCATGAAGAGTTCGGAGACTGGCAGACTATCAAACCGATTGAAAACCAATATTGATCAGTTGTACGAATTGCTGGGCGGAAGTTCTGATGTAGTGATAAAAGAGTTACAGATAGAAGAAAATACTCATATTTCTTTGGTTTACATAGATGGTCTTGTGGATACTCAGGTGCTGCATAATTCAATTTTGTATTCTTTGCAGGAACATATTCCTTATGAATAGCTAGGGAAGCTTGAGCCCGAGCAGAAAATTGAGATCATTAAGAAACAAATATTAATAGCCGGTGATCTAACCGTCATCGTTGATTTCAGCCAATTTGTACACGAATTATTGTCCGGTAGTATAATGCTGCTGCTCGATGGGACATCCACCACTCTCCGGATCGGTTTACCTGGCTGGGAAGATCGTAATGTAGGGGAGCCTAGCTCACAAACGGTTGTTCGGGGACCCATGGAAGGATTCACTGAGAATTTGCGGACGAATACGGCACTGATTCGGCGGAAAATCAAAGATAGCCATTTATGGCTGGAAACCGTCCAGATCGGAAGGGTGACTCAAACCAGCGTATCTATTATGTATCTAAGCAACATCGCGAATAAGGATTTGGTGCAAGAAGTAAAACGCCGTCTGAATAAAATTGATACGGACAGTATCCTCGAGAGTGGATATATTGAAGAGTTTATTCAAGAGACGGCAGTGACACCTTTTCCTACCGTATACAACAGTGATCGTCCGGATACAATTGCAGCGGGTATTTTGGAAGGAAAAGTGGCTATTCTTGTCGATGGAACTCCTTTTGTGCTGCTGGTTCCCACATTTTTTGTAGCGTTTTTCCAGTCTGCCGAGGATTATTACCAAAGGGCTGATATTGGAACTTTGCTGAGATTAGTTCGTTTTATTTCATTTTTTATTACTTTGCTAGCTCCCTCATTATATGTTGCAATTACTACGTATCATCAGGAGATGATACCGACCAATCTTGTAATTAGTTTAGCTGCCCAGAGGGAGAGTGTTCCTTTTCCTGCTTTTGTCGAGGCGCTGATCATGGAAATGACATATGAGATTTTGCGGGAGGCT
Source organism: Paenibacillus sp. RS8 (assembly GCF_041956825.1). Classification (NCBI taxonomy): domain Bacteria; kingdom Bacillati; phylum Bacillota; class Bacilli; order Caryophanales; family Paenibacillaceae; genus Paenibacillus; species Paenibacillus sp. RS8. The sequence continues at coordinate 3,163,797 of NZ_CP168131.1, forward strand.
GGGGTACGGATACCCAAAAACATTGGACAGGCGATATCCATTGTCGGAACGTTGGTGATTGGGCAAGCCGCAGTTGCAGCGGGTTTTATTTCTTCTGCAATGGTCATTATTGTATCGCTCACAGCGATTTCTAGTTTTGTTATTCCGGAGACAGGAATGTCTATAGCTGCCCGTATGATCCGTTTTGTGCTAATAGGTTTGGCCGGATTTATCGGATTATATGGGATTCTATTCGGTATTTTTATCATCGTGCTGCACTTATCGAGCTTGCGTTCTTTCGGAATGCCTTATATGAGTCCGCTTGGGCCTTATAATTCCAAAGACTTAAAGGATTCTATCTTTCGCTTTCCGTGGCCTTTACTAAAGACAAGACCCGTCGAAAACAAGACGCAGAACCTATTTCGTCAAAGCAGAACCAGTGATGAGGAATCAAAAAAATGAATAAAAAATTAGTTAGAGGCGTTCTCCAATTGATGATAGCTCTCCAATTTACGCTGGTGCTAAGTGGTTGTTGGGAAAGGAAGGAACTGAATGAAATAGCCTTTGTACTGGGGATAGGGATTGACAAGGCTGAAAAGGGTTATACAGTTTCGATGCAGGTCGTTATTCCGTCTGCGATTTCCTCACAATCGTACTGGAGGAGGGGGAGGCACTGGAGTCCCTGTGGTTGTTTATAAATTCACGGTACTTACGTTTTATGATGCACAGCGTATGTTGAATCTGGATAGTTCCAGGACAAGTTATCTTGGTCATATCCGGGTGTTGGTTATTGGGGAGGAGCTTGCCCGCTCCGGAGTGGGTGAGATACTGGATGTATTTAAAAGAAGTCGGGAACCACGTATGGATTTCTACGTTATGGTTGCCAGAGGTACAACTGCCAGTGATGTCTTGAATGTCCTTACACCTATGGATAAATTACCAGCGAACAAATTATTTAGTTCCCTAGATAATTCTTATAAAGATTCAGCAAAAACAGTCGCCGTCACGCTGGATGATTTTATTGAAAATTTATTGTCTCAAGGTGAAAATCCTGTACTGACCGGAGTGGAAGTGATGGGAAATCCAAAAGATGGGGAAGAAAAAAGCAATGTAGAGCGAACAACGCCTAAGACGAGATTGGAATATCATACGGTAGCTGTGTTCAGAAAAGACAAACTGATCGGTTGGCTAAACGAGGGTGAAACGATCGGTTACAATTATATCAATGATAAGGTAACCGCACATTCTGGCCCGATAGCAGGAGAAGACGGAAAGCCCATTGTTATCGAAGCGATCCAAGCTTCAACCAAGCGCAAAGTGAAAATTATTGATGGGGAGCCGCATATTTACCTTAATGTTAAGGCGCTTTGCAATATTGAAGAAGTGCATAGTATAGAGAATTTGGAATCGGAAAGTACTATAAGACGTTTGGAAAAGGAAACAGAGAAACGGATTGTAGAGCGGATGCAAAACACGGTGGAGCAAGTAAATAATCGCTTCAACGTTGATATTATGGGATTTGGACAATCGATCTATCATGACAGCCCTAAAGCATGGGCCAAGCTACAGCACAAAAAGGGCGGAGACTACCTTAAATCCTTGCCCATCCATTACAGTGCCTCAGTAGTTATTAACCGCGTTGGTCTAACCGATAATTCTTTTCTTAAACAAATCAAGGAGTGAGACAAATGGTATTACTGTTTTTTTTGGTGATTGCTATAGGTTGTATGGCACTTGATTTACCTAAGTTAATTCGAAAGCGCCGAGTACGTGATCTTAGCATATACTTTATAGTTTGGATTTTGGGTCTGGGCGCGACCTTCTGTTCGTTGTTGAAATTGAACATCCCCAGTCCGTTGTTTCTAATTATTTTTATCTATAAGCCAATAAATAATTTATTTGGAATATGGTTTCATTAACAACGACAGGTTTACAAATTATCAAACCCCTTAGAATAAGCATCGGATAAAACTTCTTGTTTATCTGATGAAATTCTAAGGGGTCTATTTTTTGTGACGATCGAACCAAATTCTCAATGGTTGTAAAAACAGATTAAAATATTGATTGCTATATACAATTAAATACAATAAAGTTGTCATATAGAGGATAATTTTGTCGATTTTTCTGCAAAAATGTTCCAATCCATATTGTATCAGGCGATATTAGGGTCTATGAGGTTCGAATCCTCCTCCTGAAAAAGACATAAGAAAGTGGTGCACTTATGAGTATCAACAGATTTGAGAACAAAGTAGTTATTATTACAGGTGCAGGTACCGGAATCGGAAAAGCTACAGCCTTAAGAGTAGCAAGAGAGGGCGGTACTGTAGTAGTTGCCAATCGATCAGATGCCGGCGCTAACACAGTTGAGGAAATTAAGGCTCTAGGTGGGGAAGCGATGTTTGTTCGGTCAGATGTTTCTCTCGAAGCAGACTGCAAAAATATCGTAGATCAAACATTAGCAGCTTATGGAAAAATTGATTGCCTATATAATAACTCAGCAATTACAGGAGACAATACGGATGTTATAGACTATGATCCGTTGTTGTTTCAAAAAGTGATTCAGACAAATCTCACTAGCCAATTCTACATGTTGCATTATACATTACCTCATATGAAATCTGGAGCTTCCGTTCTAAACTGCTCCTCTTTGCATGGTATTTTTATCGGAATGGCCAATGATGCAGCTTATTCAGCAAGTAAACATGCTATTGTGGGGATGACTAAATCGGTTGCCAAAGAAGTGGGTCACCGTAACATTAGAGTAAATGCTCTTTGCCCAGGACCTATCCCTACACCAACCATGAACAGATATGAAAAGCTGTTGTCTGATGATGTAGAGATGCTTCAATCTCTTATCGCATCTGGAACGGCTCTGGGTAGATACGGTACGCCTGAGGAAGTAGCTGCGTTTGCATGCTTCCTACTAAGTGATGAGGCTTCGTTTATTACAGGTACAGCACATGTGATTGACGGGGGCTATTCCGCAACTAAGTAATCCCGGATAGTTTACTTATATAACAACTAAAATATAGTATTAGAGGCTTTGCGGCGTATTCTGATTCCAAAAACCTGAAGGATGACTGGATTGGAATCGGAAGTCGCACGCAGAGCCTTTTTTAGTTGTCTAAAAAAACAGATTCTTCGTATGTTGGCAAATTGAATGGTTGCAAGAGACAGCAGATACACAAAAATGAATGAATTAAGGAAAATATGACCATGGATATGTTGGAATTTGTAGAAAATTGTATTTTAATATAAATAAAAAAAGAAATTTGTCGATAATAATATAGGTAATATGTATTAGTTAATATTCTAGAAAGGGTGTTGTTATAAAAACAATACAGGAAGTAGATGTCGTCGCCCTGAAAAAGCATGGGGCGGGTATTTTTTGTCTGTGAAGTTACATACATTTCATCTCTATTATTAAAAAAATAACGTTAAAACTTGGAGGAAAAATAATTATGCCATACACAATTAAGTACAACCAAAATGAGAACCATATCGATGTAGTATCTATCGATTTTTCAGCTGAAGATGTTCAAGGATACCTGAAAGATTTTGAAAATATCATGAAGCTTGTTAAACCTAAATTTACAGGAACAACTGATGTAACTGATTCTAAAAGTGTACTTACTCCTGAGGTTGCAGCTATGCTAGCCCCTACAGGTGCGATGGCGAGTGAAGCTGGTCAAGCAGGATGGGCCTATGTAACTAAAAACCCAATTTGGAAGATGCAATTGAAACGTATTTTTGGTAGAGATTTTGCAGATGCTTACGATACCTACGAAGAAGCTAGAACATACCTGAAAAGCTTGCAATAATCTAATATTACAGTTAGCAAAAAGTGCGGAGAATTTTCTCCGCACTTTTTTGCTTTATCTATATTTAAAATTGAAAATCTTCATCCTTTAGCGGCTCCACGTTAAGCGCCCGGACATATCCGTTGCCTTTTTTCGAGAAGAAGTCATGCTGCTTAGTGTGGGTACTGATACCATTCTGAACTATCGGGTTGATCTCTTCCTCGTCGAATAGCGGATCATGGCCCAGATTCATCATAGCTTTATTAGCATTATATCTAAGGAAGGTCTTAACCTCTTCCACTAGTCCGATGGGAGCATAGATCTGCTCGGTATAACGTTCTTCATTCTTATGCAGCAGTCTGAGGAGGTCAACGAGCTGCTGGTGAAGCTCGCGTTGCTCGTCCTCTGGAAGCCCGTCAAAGATCTCCTGCGCCAGTACACCGACATATACCCCATGGATGCTCTCATCCCGAAGAATAAGGTCGATAATCTCACCGCTGCAAGTCATTTTACCCTGGCCGGCCAGATAAAGCGGGTAGAAGAAGCCGCTATAGAACAAGTAGCTCTCGAGCAGCACGGAGGCTGCCATAGCGAGGTATAGGTCTTTAGGTGAGTCTATTTTTTTGTAATATTGCGATATCGTCTCCGCTTTGAACTGCAGGTATGGGTTCTCTTCTACCCAGCGGAATACACTGTCAATCTCCTCCGTGGAGGACAAAGTGGTGAAAATGCTGCTGTACGATTTGGCGTGAATCTGTTCCATCATGCCCATAAAGCCAAGCACAGCCTTGCGCTGAAGGCCTTCGACATGCTCCATAATCTGCGGCATACCTACTCCGCCTTGAATCGTATCCAGCAGTGTCAGGCCACCGAGCACTTTCATATAGGAGTCCTTTTCTTGCTCACTAAGCGTGAGCCAGGACATTTTATCATCGGATAATGGAATTTCATCGTCCGTCCAGAATTGCATAATGTTCTGATTCCAGAACATCAATGAGAAATCGTCGTCGGGACGGTTCCAGTTTACGGCTTGGATAGCGGTCATAATATGGCAATCTCCTTTTCTGCGGCTATAGCCTTCCAGTTAGATCGAGCAGGTGAGGCATTCCTCGACGGACAGCTTTTTGGTCCGGGTGTAATACAGCGACTTCAGGCCTTTATGCGCCGCATACAGATAGGAGCGGGCCAGTTCTCTGGTTGAAACATCGCTGTTCACATGCAGAACAGTCGAGATGCCCTGGTCGATATGGGGCTGAATTTCCGCGATCAGATCGATCACCTTGAACTGATCCATTTGGTAAGCCGATTTATAGAAAAATACATTATCCGGACGCAGGTACGGCATCGGATAGTAAGTCGTTGAATTGGCATATGTCCGTGTTTCAATCTGCTCTACAATAGGCATAACGCTTGAAGTGGCATTTTGAATATAGGAAATGCTGGCTGTTGGCGCAATCGCCAATCGGTAAGCATGGTACAGGCCATTTGCTTTTACTGCATCCCGCAGTTGTTCCCAGTCCGAAGGGGATGGGATGAAAATATCTCCGAACAGCTCTTGTACTCTTGGCGTTACAGGGCGGTAATCTGTTGTCAGATAACGCTCAAAATAAGCTCCTGTAGCATAATCAGAGGCCTCAAATCCATGGAAAGAGTGGCCGCTTACGGCAGCGATCTCCATGCTTTTCTCCAGGGAATGGTAGTTCATGGTCATGAAAAAGGTCCGGGCAAAATCGCGAGCCTGTTCGCTCTCATAAGCAATCTTGTTCTTGGCTAGATAGCCGTGCAGATTCATCACGCCAAGTCCGACCGAGTGCATCTCTTTATTGGCCTTGGCTACGCCTGGGGCATTGGAGATGCTGGTCATATCGCTGACAGCGGTCAGGGCGATCATACCTTCATGTACCGATTCACGGATTTTGCCATGCTCCATCACGTTGACAATGTTCAAAGAAGCCAGATTGCAGCTTACATCACGGCGGATCGTATCCTCCTGCCCGTAATCATTAATCTCTGAAGTCTCCTGCAGCTGGAAAATTTCCGTGCAGAGGTTGGACATTTTGATCTGTCCGACATTTTTCAGGGCATGGGCCGCATTGGCGTTGCTCTTGTTCATAATATATGGATAGCCAGATTCCAGCTGGATCATGGCGATTTTGGTCAGCATATCCCGCGCGCTCATGGCTTTTCTCTTTTTGACACGAGGATCGGCTAAAAGCTTATCGTACATATCATCCAAATCCATGTCATCAAGATGCGTACCGTAGGCCTTGTACACACTGTAAGGTGCAAATACATGCAGCGGTTCATTGTCCTTCGCCAGCTTATAGAAGCGATTCGGAATGATTAGGCCAATGGACAGGGTTTTGAGTCTTGTTTTTTCATCGGCGTTGATCTTCTTGCTGTCGAGAAATTCAAGAACATCCCATCCAAAAATGTTGTAGTAGGCGGCTCCAGAGCCTTTACGTTGACCCATTTGGTCAGCATAGGAGAAGCCGTCTTCCATCAGCTTGAGCACAGGTATAATGCCCTTAGCCGCATCTTCGACACCCTTGATGGTCTCTCCGCGGGAACGGAGCTTGGACAGGTTGACAGCCACGCCACCGCCGATCTTCGATAGCTGCATGCAGGTATTGAGCACATAGTTGATCGAATTAAGCGAGTCGTCCATTTCGATCAGGAAGCAGGAGACAAGCTCACCGCGCCGGCTCTTGCCGGCATTCAAGAAGGTAGGCGTCGCTGGCTGCAGGCGCTGCTCCATCATCGAACGGGCAAGCATGCCGGCAGTAGCGGCGTTACCGCGTCCTAGGTGAAGGGCAACTGCCGCCACACGGTCCGGATAATGCTCCAGATATTGCTTGCGGTCATTGCTTTTTACAGCGTAATCCGTATAGAACTTCGAAGCTGCCATATAGGATGGAAAGCTGAAGTTGTAAGAATGGGTAATTTGGTAGACTTCTTCAATCTCAGTTAAGCTGTACTGTTCGTAAAAATTTTCGTAGAAATCCTGTTCAATCATATAATCAACCTTGGCTTTTGTATTCTCAAAAACCAAGCTCCGCCGTTCTACATCCCGCATAAATTCGGCTACTGCCTCAAGGTCTTTATCCAATTGAAAGAAACCAGTTTCGTCTCTCTTCATCAACATGTTGTTTAGTTCAATATGCCGCAACTCGGCTCACCTCCTGTTTAATTCGTTCTACATCGCCAAATGTGCCCGATAGCTCAAATTTACCGATAACCGGTACGTTGTACCGATCTGCAATCAAGTCTGCGCTATGCGCGAACAGCTCGCCCCAGTTCTTGTTGCCGCTGGCGGCGATGCCTTTCAAATTGGAATAATTGTTCTTCAAAAAAATAGACACCTTCTCTGGAATCTGTCCAAAGCCGGTGGTATATGTAATAAGCACGTAGGGCTCATCAATGGTCATATGCTCTTCAATCTGCACAGCGGGCAGCTTAAGCTTACCAATGAAGCGTTTGACGTTTCCCGTTTTCGAATCGTATGCGACTAGCATGGAGTCTCTCCCCCTGTATATATTAAACCTAATTTAAATACTGTAAAGATTGAATAGATAAGCTATAAATACTGGAAAATCATATGAATACTATATTTAGTGTGCGTTGTTTATTTTAATCACTATATGTTGAAAAGTCAACATGAAAAGTACATCCTTTCTAGTGGAAGTTGTCTAGTAATGCTAAGTCGAACAGACCTGTAATAAGAGTAAGATTACCTGTATTCACTGCATGTTCAGGCAAGTGGAATTGAGGTTTACTAGAGGGGGAATAAGACAAACGAAGGAGGAGATTGGTTATGACTCAAGCGATGCAGCGCCAGCAAGCAGTAACTATCCATAAAAATGAGGCATTTGCTTTAAACGCAGAGCAGCTTCTGCCGAAGCTTATTTACCGAAAATGTTCACCGAAGCAGATGATCCGGGTTGTAAAGAGTGAACTAGCGGTGCATGGTTGGCAGGTTGAGACGATTCAAAATGCGGAGACCCTTTCTTCCATTGTATTTGGGAAGGGGGAGGAGGTTATTCTGGATTTCGGAGAACATCTGGTTGGACGGTTGACGATACAGATCATTCCTATAGGCAGCCCCCCGGATGCTCCGCTATATCTGCAGATCACCCTCGGAGAAATGCCGGTGGAGATGGCTGAACCTTTCTCAGAGTACGACGGCTGGCTTAGCAGCTCATGGCTGCAGGAAGAGCGGGTTCATCTGGATGTGCTTCCTGCATCACTAAATCTGGAGCGTAGATACAGCTTTCGGTATGTAAAGCTTAAGGTTCTTGATACGTCACCAAAATATAAAGTATCCTTTGCCGAAATCAGCTGTACAGCAGAAACCTCAGCTGACCGCTCTTTTCTGACTCCGCTGGACCACCTGGATGCCGAACTGCAGGCCATTGATGAGGTCAGTGTGAAGACCCTCGAAGAATGTATGCAGGAGGTCTTCGAAGACGGGCCTAAGCGGGACCGCAGACTGTGGCTTGGGGATCTGCGGCTACAGGCGCTGGCCAATTACGAAACATTCTCGGGTAACGATTTGGTGAAGCGATGCCTATACTTGTTTGCAGCTTATCCTGATGAGCGGGGACGGATCACAGCCAACTTGTTCATGAAACCCCATGTGATCCCTGACGATACGTATCTCTATGATTATTCACTCTTTTTTGTATCTACTCTGTGCGATTATTTCTTGGCTACAGATGACCGGAATACGTTGGAAGAGCTGTGGCCGTCTGCTTATCGGCAGATAGAATTAGCCTTAGAGCGATTGGATGAGCGTGGCATTGTGACCGACGATGAGACTTGGTGGGCTTTTACTGACTGGCATCCGGATCTGAACAAACAGGCTCCGGCGCAGGCCATCTTAATCTATAACTTGAAATGCGCTCTGGAGCTGGCTGTTCTTCTCGGAGATGAACGACAGGATGGTTTGCGGCAGACGATTGAACAGCTTACGCAAGCCACTTTGGAACACTTATGGGACTCTGAATTAAGCTATTTCGTCAGCGGGGACATTAGGCAGGTTTCGTGGGCTTCTCAAATTTGGATGGTGCTTGCTGGAGTTGTTGAAGAAGAGGAGCGTGGGAAGGAAATATTGCTCAGGCTTCAGCAGGATTCGTCTCCCATTCCGATGACCACACCCTATATGGTTCACCATTTCATTGAGGCACTGATCCAGGTAGGTGACAGAGACAACGCCATTTCGGAGATCAAGAAGTATTGGGGGCAGATGATTAAAGACGGGGCTGATACGTTCTGGGAGCTGTATAATCCAAGCGATAAGAGCTTTTCACCCTATGGCAGTCATTTGATTAACAGCTATTGTCATGCCTGGAGCTGCACACCAACGTATCTGATCCGCAAATATCAATTATAAACAGATGCATAATCGTTAGCGGCCAGAACAACCTGAGCACCGTTGCAAGTGGTCTCTCAGGTTGTTTGATTCTGCTTGCGGTACAAAAGCGGAGTAACTTCGTACCGTTCCGCGAATTTTTTGTAGAAGAAGCTGAGACTCTCATATCCGCATTCTCCCGCTATATCTCCAATCGGTCGATCACTGTTAGCGAGTAGGAGAGCGGCATAAGCCATGCGATGCTCCTGTACCAGTTCACCGAACGTTTTGCCCGTGCTTTTCTTAAGTAGATTGCTCAGGTAATTAGGATTGAAATTAAAGCGCGCGGCCAAATCCTTTAGGGAGCAGTCATTAAAATGGCGTTCCAAATACTGTAGAATTTCCAGTAGATCGCTCCGTTTAGTGGTAGGTAATCCACTGGATACGCTGTCCTGGTTTAGAACCCGCATGAGCTCTGTAAACACGAGGATCATATAACCGTTGATCATGTCCGTGGAAAAATCACGGGGATCAAAGTACTCGCACATCATGCTAGCGAGGATATGGTGCAGGTTATGACAGCTATCTGATCGGAAGACGAGGTAACGGTCATGGGCTGCGGCGGGAGATTGGGCGTTGATCAGAAAATCGCTTAATCTTCCGTCAGATCCTAGCCGGGTCAGAAATGCCGCGTTCAGCGTTTCCTTTCGCATTAAAATATTGATTAGGATATCGTCCTCATCAAGTGTAGAAATCGAATGGGGCACATCCGTATCCAGCAAGCAAATCTGGCCTTGACTCAGTTCTACGACGGACCCGCCAATGGTCTGCCGGCAACGACCTGAGTACATATAATTGAGCTCAATAAATGTATGCGTATGCTCCGGCATATCGGCGAACCGGTGGTGCTTGCTGATATGGTAATCGCCCTGACTAAAAAAATGATGTACCGGCAGACGAGGAACCCGTTCTCCGTGAGGCAGGATCAATTCTTTGCCGCCGAATTCATTAATGTTTCGGCGGGTGTACTGCTGTTTGGCTTCAATTACATCAAGGCGGCGCAGGTATTGATCAAGTTCCTTATGATCCATTAGCCTGCCCCCTCTTTTTCAGCATCTCTTTCCTTTCGGTATTCCTCCGGTGTGAATCCGGTCATTTTCTTGAACAGCCGGAAAAAATATTTGGTATTATCGATCCCAAGGCTCTTGGCAATCTTATAAATTTTCTCATCACTGGTGCGAAGCAGCAGCTTGGCACGTTCGATACGCTCTTTGTTAACATAATCAATCAGATTTTCGCCCGTCTTTTCCTTAAACAGGTGGCTGAGATAACTCGGACTGATATAGAACAGATTCGATAAATGCTCTAGTGTGAGAGGTGAGCAAATGTTTTTGCGGATATATACCTTCACATTGTCAATGACGTTGGGAGAGGAATAGACCGATTGTTCCTTCAGCAGTTCCGCTATGGAGGTCAGCACGGTCAGGAAATACCCCCGTATTTCTTCTGCATCAAATGAAATACTTAGTACGCCCTCAAGGCTGGATGAGGTATGTTGTCCGTTCTCCACAGGAAAATAGACGGAGACCAAGGTTTTGACCTCTGTGATGATTGCTCGGCAATTCTCTTTCAACTGATGGATTGTCGCTGCGGGCTGCCCTCGATAATAGTCAAAATAGTCATGAACCCTTTCTTTCACTTTATCGATGTTTCCAGATTCGATGAAAAAGATTAGGTCCCGACTGCCTTCCCACATTTCCGGCCCAGCCTGGTAACTACCCGGGCGGTAGTGAAAAAACTGTCCCTGGTCGGCGATTGCACGACAGTTTAATGCGGATATCGATTCCTGGCGTGCCTGCGGAAGATCCTTCAGATCTTTTTTTATCCCACTTATGCCAATGCAAGCTTGGGGTCCGGTTTCTTCGATCAATTGTTTGGCTTCGTAAGAAGTCAGTTCCAGCACCTTGGAATCGCTGAGTGATGCATCACATAGCTGGAGTGAAAAGGCGAGTTTCCTGCTCTGTGGATGGGGAAGAAAGATACTAGTATTCTCCAGATAGGGCTCTTGGGCAGCTAAATCTTCCGGATTATAGAGCGTCAAAAGGATCATTTGTCTAGATGACATCAGATTGAGCAATGGGGCTGATCGGAAGCTAGGCGGCTTCTCAGCCGGGTAGAAGCCGGCAAGGTATTGAAGAAGGGCCTGCAAATCTCCCTGTAGGCTTAGCTGTTCCGCTTCTTTGGTTATATTCAGAGTTTCTGCCTTAGCGGACTGCTCACTCTCTATGGCGGTTATCGCTTTGGCAATCGCCTGGTGGATCTCGTCTTTGCTGAACGGCTTTAGTAAATAGTGGACTACTCTGGCTGAGATCGCTTCTTGCATATATTCAAAATCAGAAAATCCGCTGATGACGATGATTTTTTTATCGGGATAATCATTTTGCAGCTGACGAAGCAGGGATTTTCCGTCCATAACTGGCATCCGCATATCGGTGAAGATTAGATGTGGGTCCTCCGCTTGGATAAGGTCCATGGCATCCTCGCCATTGTCGGCTTCACCACTGAAGATCAATTCATTAGTCACTGCCTTGATTTTTTTCAGTAGACCCTGACGGATCAAAGGCTCATCGTCGACGATTATGAATTTGTACATGATCCAGTCTCCTTTTATCGTTATTTAGAGGGGAGTGTTAGGGTGATCGTCGTACCCAGCGCTGGTTCACTGGTTATGGTCAGTCCGAAATCTGAGCCGTAATACAGGGCAATACGAGAGTGCACATTCTTAATACCGATGCTCTGTCTGCTCCGGTGGCCAAGCCCCATGAATTCCGGTGGCTGATCTAGCAATGCTTGAATTTCCTTAAGTCGTTCTTCTTGGATACCTATTCCGTCATCTCGGATTTCAAAAATAATCCGCTTGGTGTCAGGCTCCAGAAAGCCCTTCAGTAAGAGCATGCCATTCCCTCTTTTATTCTCCAAGCCGTGGTAGACGGCATTTTCCACTAAGGGCTGAAGGATCAGCTTGAGAATCTTCGCTTCCAGAACGGAGTCCTCCAACTCTTTAACAAAACAGATTTTGCTGCCGTAGCGGATCTGCTGGATGGCCATATAGTTATCGACATGCTGAATCTCGTCACGGGCAAATACTAGTTCACTGTCAGTCTTGATGCTGTAGCGGAACATATCTCCCAAAGCTTTGGTCATTACAGCAATGCTTTCAACCTCTTCAATTTCAGCTATGCTGTTGATAGATTCGAGTGTATTATACAGAAAATGCGAATTAATCTGCGCTTCAAGCGCTTTCATTTGTGAATCCATCGTCAGGATTTTATTCTGATAGCTCTCTCTGACAAAGATGTCGATGTCCTGCATCATCTTGTTGTATTCCGTATACAGAAAGCCGATCTCGTCAACCCTCTTAGGTTTGATCTCGGTTGTAACGAATTTTTGTGATTTATTTTTGCGCATGATTTTGGCGAGCTGGGTAATCGGCTTAGTAATCCAATTGGACAATAGGATGGACAGCAGAATGAAAATGACCGCACAAGTAAGGGAAATATAAAGGATCAGTTTGTTGGAAATTCCGTATTTCTCATACAGCTCACTCAATGAAATATTGGCGATAACCGTCCAATGGTACACAGGAAGCCGCTGAATAACCGTCAAATTATTTTCATTGTAAAATTCCAGCTCATCGCCCTGCATCGCCTCGGTCTTACGGGTTAAATCCTCCGGCAGCCGTGAGTCTGTGTTCTGACCGGTACTGTCGTAGATAATGTTGCCATCGTCGTTGGCTAGCACAAAATAGCTCATATTAGGCACAGCATCTTGATTCAGGCCTTTGAAAATATCTAAGCTACAGTCCAGCATAAATACACCAAGGAACTGCTGAGTCTTCATATCGTAGAGCGCGCGGGAGAATACCAGGGACGGCTCAGAATTAATGATATAAGGCTTTACACCGGGCTCGCCAATATAAAGCTGACCTTTGTTGGCAATGGTCTTCTGATACCACGCATCCTGGAGTGGGACATAACCCACCTTCAGTTCCGCCGTACTGCCATAGCTGATATTTTTGCCGTCAGGAGAAAAAAGGTAGATTCCATTTACATAATCATAGCTCAGCAGCAGATTCTCGAAGATCAGCTTCAGCTTGTTTTGTATAATAAAAATGTCATAGGAATCACTGGTGCTGGCCAGTTTTTTTAGCTCGTCGCTAACGGTAGTGTATGCGGTCGCACTGGAGGTTTGCTGCTGAATGGTAAGTGAAATACGTTCAATATTCCCGAAAATATCTTCAATGCCTTTAACGGTATTATGGATGGTGTTGGAGGCAACGAGAGAGGTTTGCTGGTTGACCAGATTGGTATAGCTCCGGTAGGAGTTATACGTGACGATGACAATCGGAATGACAGATACAAGAACGAGTGCTAGAAAGAGTTTCGTTTTGATGCTGGAAAATTTCATTCGCTCTCCTCCGATTTAAGCCGTTCGTAAAATAGTGCACTCTAAATGCAAAAGTAATTATACCGCTTACAAGATTAAAATAACAATACAGCAACCAACAAAAATGGATGCCGGGAAATAGAAGTGATATGAAAACAGGGAGGTTATTCTATGAAATTACGTACTAAAAAACGGACAGGAGCCTTAATGCTAGCGCTGTTACTTGCTGTTCTAGCAGGGTGCGGCTCAGGTAACAACAGCAACAATAGTAACGCTGAAAATAGTGGAAGCGCTACAAATGCTCCGGCAGCTACAACGGACAGTGCGAAAAAGGTGACGCTGACCATGATGGTATCTGGTACCAAAGCCCCGGACGGACAGGATTTTGCACTTGATATTATGCCTAAGCTCGTTAAGGAAAAGTTCCCTAACGTTACGCTCGAAACTTCCAAGCTTCCGGATGAGCAGTATTTCACTTCGATTCGTACAAAGCTCGCTTCAGGTAAAGGGCCGGATATTTACTGGGTATTCCCAAGAAATGCATCCCTCGGTGTCCTAGACATGGCAAAGGCCGGCTATGCGGCTGATCTATCGGATTTAACCTTTTGGGATAACATCAGCCAAGGGGCGAAAGATGATATGTCTTATGAGGGTAAGCCTTATGGAATCGCTGGGGGTCTTGATTATCTAGGGGTGTATTACAATCAGGATTTGTTCAAGCAGGCGGGTGTCACAGAAATGCCGAAGGATTGGACCTCATTCCTGGAAGCTTGCCAGAAGCTGAAGGATGCGGGAATAACTCCAATCTCACTCGCGGACAAGGATCCTTGGTTCCTCCAGTTCGGGATGTATCAAATCGCAGCGAATGAGGTTTATCCGGATGAAATGGATTTCGATACCAAGCTTCAAGCGGGCGAAAAATCGTTAACAGATCCAAAGTGGGTAGCCACGATCTCCAAAATGAAGGAATTATATGACAAAGGTTATGTAGTCAAGAACTCACTTGGACTTGGAAGTGCTCAAGCGGCTCAACTGTTCGTAGATGGTAAAGCGGCTATGGTGTTTGACGGAACCTGGGATTATGCAACATTGACAGCCAAAGGTGCAGCCGACTTTACCCGTGGATTCTTCTCTCTGCCTGCTAACGATTCAGGCCAGCCCACTTATGTCTCTGCTGCCACTGCTGCTGGTTTTGCGCTTAACGCTAAATCGGAGAATCTGGACATTGCCAAGGAAGTTATGAATTACCTGTTTGATGGTCAGTCAGATTTGTTCAAGGCTTGGACCGAAGCCAACAGTTCAATCAGTGTGTATAAAGGTGTTCCGTTGAATCATGACCTGTTCAAAGAAGTTAATGATTCCTACCTGAATAATGGAAAGTCCGTATACTTCCCGAACCAAATGTGGCCAACGGGTGTAGCTGAAGAGATGGAAGCTAAGTTCGCAGAAATTATCGGCGGACGAAAGACTACGCCGGAGCAAGTTACAGAGGCTATGGACGCCAAGTTCAAGGAATTGTGGAAAAATTAAACCGGAATCACTGAAGATCGTCCCGCCAGTCCTGACATCAAAATAGCTGAGCTGGCGGTACGGTTTTGGATAGGAGGATAAGACAGAGATGAAATCGACTGTAATGAAAAAAACGATGTATTTTTTCGCGTTGCCGGCGCTAATCTTTTATTTAACATTCTGGATCTTTCCGATCACTAAGCTGTTTCAATACAGCATCACTGACTTTAACGGGTACGCCCAAACCTTTAATTATATCGGCTTTGATAACTACAAAGACTTGTTTAGCGGAGGTACACTGGGCAATTCGATCAAGAATACTCTCATTTATACGGTTGTCAGCGTAGTGGGGGGCAATCTAATCGGGCTTGGACTGGCGCTGCTGCTGAACATGAAGATTCGAGGCAAGGGCTTTTACCGCTCCATCTCCTACATTCCGACTCTATTCAGTGCGATTGTGGTCGGCTTCATCTGGAGTTATGTTTATATGCCGGACAGCGGGATGATTGCAACGTTCTTGACCAAGCTCGGGATTGCGAATGATAATTTGAATTTTCTCGGCAGCTATTCTACGGCGCTGTATTCTATTATTTTCGTAGAAATCTGGAAGAACGTCGGAACAACGATGATTATCTTTCTTGCAGGTCTTCAGACTGTTCCGAGTGAATTGCTCGAGGCTGGTAGAATTGATGGCTGTAGCGCCTGGAAGCTATTACGATTTGTGAAGCTCCCACTGCTCGCCACATCCATTACGATTAATACAACGCTAAGTTTAATTAATGGTCTGAAAGCCTTCGATTTTCCGTTTATTATGACCAATGGAGGTCCTGGAACTTCTACTAACACCCTAATTTATTCAATTTACAAAATGGCGTTTACGGAGCAAATGTTCGGCAAGGCCTCGGCGCTCGGGATTATTTCGTTTATGCTGATTATCGCTATTACAGCGGTTTCCGTCCTGATGATGAACAGAAAAGAGGTGTCAGCATGAGCAATGGAACAGCAGCAGGCAATCTTCAGCAGCAGCATAAGCCTATCCGGAACGTGCGGAAGCCTGTTAGAACCGGGTCAATTCTCAAAAAAATACTTGTTCAGCTGATCGTTATCTTGATTATGGTACTGAATCTGATTCCGCTTGTGATTGTGCTGTCCACCTCACTGAGATCACCGGACAACAACACAAACCCGCTTGATTTGTTCAATGAGATATCATTTACGAGCTACCGGACAGCCTTCGAACGGATGCATTTTGGTTCCGCCCTACTAAATAGTGTGGTGCTGACAGCGATTTCCGTTCTTCTAGTTGTCATCTTCGCGGCTATGGCTTCCTATCCGATGGCCCGAATCAGAAGCAGATGGAGCCAGTTTCTGTATCTGTTCTTCCTTGCCGGACTAGTCGTACCCGGACAGATGGTTCTGATTCCAATCGTGCAAATGATCAACAGTTTGGGGATTCCAAGCACGCAGTATACGCCGATCCTGATGTTCGTTACTTGCAGCCTACCATTTTCAACGTTTCTGTACACCGGATTTATTCGTAGCGGCGTCCCGGAGGAGGTAGAAGAAGCGGCACATATTGATGGTGCGGGACTTTTACGTCGGTTCTGGACAGTAGTATTTCCGCTGCTGATTCCTGTTACGGTTTCGGTCATCATCACGCAAGGCATCTGGATTTGGAATGACTATTTTTTCAATATGACGTTTATTTCCAAGTCCTCGCAGTCACCCCTGCCGCTAGCCATGCTTGGCTTTATGGGTGACCAGCAGAATCCAACCCAGTGGAATGTCCTATTCGCAGCTTGTATGCTGTGTGCGCTTCCGCTACTGATTGCCTTCTCGTTTCTGCAGAAGTATTTCGTAGGCGGACTTACGGTGGGTTCCGTGAAAGGCTAACCTTCAGAAACTGCATCTTGTGATCTCTCATCGACGACTCTTTAAATGTCTGAGAAGGGCAGCCGCGCAACAAGACTGTCATCAGTTAAATGCGAGAGACTTGTCCAAAAAAATAAAAAGGAGCAATCACATGAGCAGTGGAATGAAAATGATTTCTCTCAAAAAAATAGCAGTGGTCAGCCTGATTTTGGCGCTTATCGCCTCCATGATATCAACGGTATCACCGAACCAAGCGAGTGCGGCAGATCCTGAACCGATTGAGTTTGCTAGAGGCGCTTCTAACATGCCGATCTTTGACGGGGTGCCGAGTCATCTGGACGCATTTGTGGATTTAATTCTAGCAGAGATGAGCATTGAGGATTTGGCGTATTACGCGGATCAAAAGAGTGCCGGCACAGCCCGTACAATCGCGGCAGGTTATACTTTGCCGGGAACGGCAGCCGGTGGAGTAGACCGTGTTATGGGTGTAAGTACAGATATGCCTTCCATGCTCGCTTTGGGGCAAAGCTGGAATAAGGAGCTAGTCAGCCAAGTGGGAACGGTCATGGGGAATGAGCGGCGGGGTGAAGTTGCTTTGGCTAATCCTAACACTTTGATGTTCTCTGCCGTATCTGATTTACGGACGAACCCGCTCAGCGGCAGATTTGAAGAGGGCTACGCGGAGGACCCCGTCCTTGCCGGTACGATGATCAATTCCATGGCTAAGGGAATTACCGGTTACGGGGAGGTTGGCAATGAGGATGGCTTCTGGTTAAAAGCTCAGTTGGGGACGAAGCATTATACCAACTATCTGGCGCAATGGTTCAGAGCGAGCGGTCAATTTTATGCAAGTGCTCGGGCGCTTAATGAATACCAAATGAAAAGCTTTCTATATCCATTGCAAGCCGGTGTAGTCCAAAGCATTATGACCACCTATGGGCGTACGAACGGAATTCCTAACCATATTTCACCGAATATTATCCGTGCATCGAATGCAAATCCTTACAGTATGTTGCCGGTAGGTGATTTTATAGCCGCCGATCGCGCGATGACCGCAGGCTTCAACAATGGTTATCAGAATTATACGGATGCGGATGGTGCGGCAGCGCTCTTGCTGCTTAGCGGGAATCATGCGAACACGACAAGCTCCACCCGCACGAATATTTTGAATGCTGTAAACAATGGGACTTTCGGTGTGACGCGTGTGGAGCTGGAGCACAGTGTCCGCGGTCAAATCGAGATGTGGGTGCGTACCGGATACTTTAATGAGAAAAACCCGGATGGTTCTCCAAAAAGTTATCCTTTCTCGGATTTAGCCAGCGATCGCAGTCCGCAAAACTATTCGTTGAGCGAAAGCCAGAATGTTGCGCTTGACGCTTCGCGGGAAAGTATCGTTCTGCTGAAGAATGACAACAACTTGCTGCCGTTGTCTAAATCCAGCAATGTAGCTGTTACAGGGCTTTTAGCAGATACCCGGTTTAAAGCAACTTACTCTGTATCTAAAACACCGGTATTGCCTGGGGCTGGGCTATCCCCGCTAGGAGCTATTCGAGAAACGATTGGTAGTGACCAAGTCACCTTTGGTACAGGAGCTCCCGTAATAGCGTTCGATTCTGTCTCGAATCATCAAACGGTTACGGCTTCCACCTATACGAACGGAGCTCAGCTTACTGCGAATTATATCGCGCCAGATATGACAACCGTTACAGATAGTGTCTATAGCTATAACGCCGCCGGAAAAGCCTATACGGCATCCCAAGCTTTTGAGGCTTACGCATGGGGCCAAGGCGGTTACAGTTACTTGTCACTTGCCAATGGAAAATGGCTGAAGGATGTAACGAACGGCAGCAGTCGTACTGTGCAAAACAGCGATGGCACCAAGCTTAATCTTGTGGAAAATCCATTCTCTAATGTAGCAGATGCCAGTACGCTTCCGGGTCGCTTCCGTCATGAAGCCAATAGCGACGGGACCGTTTCCTTAATCTCGGGCACGTATTCGGAAAGCTTCGGAGGCGGGTTTGAAACCGCCTACTATACTGCTGGCCGTTTTGTTACCGTGAATGGATCGGATGGTCTTGATCTATCGTCGACGACGCTGACCAATCAAGCAGGCGCTGCGGCACGAACTGACAATCAGAAGTTTCAAGAGATTGTCTTGAAGGAAGCGGGCGCTGATGCGAGCGCTTGGGCCTCCGGCAACGACTACGCTGTAGTTGTCGTCGGTGCACCGGCCAGACACAGCGCAGGCGAAGGCGCCGACAGATCGGATCTTAATCTGGGAGAAGATCAGTATAAGATTGTGTCTCAAGTGGCGCAGGCTTTTCCGAAAAAGACAGTTGTTATTGTTAAATCGAATGCGCCGGTGAATATAGAAGCCATTCAAAACAATGAGAATGTAGCTGCCATTATGTATCAGCCATATGCCGGTCAATACGACAGCAAGGCAATTGCGGATGTGCTGTTCGGTGATTATGCACCTACGGGTCGCTTGTCTTCGACATGGTATGCCGGCATGGAAGCTTTGCCGGTTCTTGATAAATATTCATTGCCCGAAGGGGTAACAACTCCTGTGAATTTGGGGGAACTCGACCCGCGGTTTACAGTGGACATGACAAACGGTGATCCGCTTGAGAGTAAGCTGACCTACATGTATACGGATGCCCAAGTAACGTATCCATTCGGTTACGGGTTGGGATACAGCAGCTTCGTATTTTCGAACTTAAGCGTGCCGTCTAATGTTAGCGGCAAGGAGCCTTTTGCCATCAACGTAGATGTGGAGAATGCAGGAGCCGTTAATACTTCTGAGGTGATTCAGCTGTACATCAAAAACAATACCTCCAAGTACGGTGATCATACACCTAAGAAACAGCTGGTTTCCTATGAAAAAGTGTACATTCCGGCCGGAGAGACAAAGACTGTTCAGCTTACAGTGAACCCATCTGATTTCGCCGTGTGGGACGTTAACCGTAATGACTACGTGAATGAAACGGGAAGCTACACTCTGATGGTAGGTAAATCGTCTAGTGATCTTCCTATATCCGCTGCGCTCTCCTACAATGATGAGAGTATTGCGAAGCTTGATGCGGCCAATGCGCCTGCCAATATTTTCGACCACGCCTTTGCATCTAAAGATGTGGTATATCGAGAGGTATCCAAGCTTCGTACAGCAGAAGGGCTTAAGGCAAAAGAAGCCGAGAACGGATATTATGCCGTCATGTCTAAGAACAGCAACTCCTGGGTAGCACTTAATCAAGTTCGTTTATCCGGTGTAACTGGCATTACCTTGCGTGGGGCTTCTACGAATACAAGTTCAGTAGTTGAGGTTAGAGCAGATTCTCCAACGGGAACCCGTTTGGCGGTCGTTACATTTGACGCGACTGCGCCAGCAGTCCGTGAGGTACCGGGCAGCACCTTTAAAGTGACCGAGTTGGATTATACGGATGTAACTGGGGAGTTGCTGACGACACTCTCCGGTACGCATGATTTATACCTAGTCTTTAAAAATCCAGATATCCGAGTGGATAGCATCCAGTTGTCCGGCGCTGCACCAGGTAGTTTAGTTCCGACAGCCCAGGCTGGGAACCAGCAAGCTACTATAAACTGGTCAGCTGCCGCCAATGCTGAAAGCTATAATGTTTACCTTAAAAAAGGAGAAGTTTACACACCAGTTACTGAGCATATGACTTGGAAGGATAACGGTCTTGGCGCGGTCATTACAAATTTGATCAATGGCCAATCTTATACGTTCGCAGTATCAGCAAGCAATCTGTTAGGCGAAGGAGTTAAGTCGGACATATCGGTTACACCGACAAGCGGTAGCAGTGGTGGCAGTGACGGCGGGACGATCAATCCGGGTACCCCTGCAACGCCAACACCAATACCAACTAGTACCCCATCAGCGTCGGAGACCCCAAGCTCTGGAAATCCGCAGCCGGGAACACCGGAACAGTCGGCAACATCTTTCCGGGATATCCCTAGCCGATATGACTGGGCAAGGCAGGCCATCGACAAGCTTGCAGCAGAAGGCATTATTAAAGGTACAGGTGATGGTTTGTTCTCACCGGGAGGTAAGATCAAGCGGGCGGACTTTATTGTGATGGCAGTTCGAGCTTTCAAGCTCAGCTCGGATTCAACAGATCAGTTCGCCGACGTCAAGGCAGGCGCTTATTATGCCGAGGCGTTGTCCATCGCCAAAGCTCTTGGAATTGCTAAGGGTAGTGCGGACGGAAGCTTTAATCCGAATGCCGAAATAAGCCGACAGGATATGATGGTTCTGATTGCAAGGGTACTGAAGGCTACTGGGAAGCTTCCCGAAGAAGGTTCAGCGGCAGATCTGAAAGGATTCAGAGATAATTCGAAAGTATCTAGCTATGCAGTAAGCAGCATTGCTTCATTGGTCAAGGCAGGTATAGTTAAAGGTGACGGGTTGAATTTGAATCCGGGTGGAACAGCGAGCCGGGCCGAAGCAACTGTGCTAATCTACAATACCTACACAAAATGATCTAGCGGATGTAGATGGATAAGGTAGGCAAATAAAGACCTGCGAGAGATACTTCTCCCGTGGGTCTTTTGTTGTTGATAGTGTTCATTCAGTCTGTCAGTTAGGAGTTTTAGCTTGTATCTTAATGATCTTCTTTGCAGAACTTGTTACGTGTTGTGCTTCGCTCGCCTGCCCTACCTTTTTAATGAATAAAGATAGCAGTAAACCGACTATGCAGATACCCACGATTACGATGTAGGCATCATTGATGCCTTGTATAGAGGCCTCCATTAGCATATGCTCCTGCGTTACATTACCTGTAGCGTTTGCCGCCATACTCTGTATATGCGCAGTAGTACTGTTCGTCATTATGCTTACAAGTAGAGAAGTGCCTACTGCTCCAGCCACTTGTTTAACGGTATTAGAAATCGCTGTACCATGCGCATTAAGCTTGGCTGGTAATTGGTTTAAACCTGCAGTTTGTATAGGCATGAGAATCATCGCCATTCCGATTCGTCGACCGGTTGACATCAGGACCATAAAGAGATAACCAGTTGAGTCCGTTAGGGTAGTAAAGCTCAGGGTTGTACCAATCATAATCAGCATACCGATGATGGCCAGCCATTTTGCTCCAAACCGATCAAATAGTTTCCCGGTGACTGGCATTAAGAGTCCCATCACTAACGATCCGGGTAGTAGCAACAAGCCAGATTCCATAGCTGTATATCCGCGAGCATTCTGAAGATAGAGAGGAAGTAATATCATATCTGCATACATGGCAATCGTGACTGCAATATTAATTACGGTCGTTAAGGAGAACATGCTGTACTTGAAGGCTCGCAGATCGAGAAGAGGATTCTGTGAAGCTAACTGCTTCCAGACAAATAAGACAAGGGCGACAACACCTCCACCAAGTGAAAAGAGCACCTCTGTACTGGACCATCCGTGGACGCCCACTTGGCTAAAACCATACAGCATAGCACCAAATCCAATCGTCGATAAGATGACGCTTAGGATATCAATCTTGGGGTAAGAGCGTTTGGATACATTTTTCAAGTAAATAAACGCACTGATGATAATCACAACAGTTAGAGGAATCATGCCATAGAACATGGATTTCCAGCTGTAATGTTCCATGATATATCCGGCAAGGGTAGGCCCAATTGCAGGCGCGAATATAACAGCTAATCCTACCGTCCCCATGGCTACGCCTCTTTTTTCAGGAGGATAAAGCGTTAAAATGACATTCATGAGCAGCGGCATTATAATCCCTGCACCAACCGCCTGAATCAAACGTCCAGTCAGGAGAACGGGGAAGTTTCCTGCTAAAGCAGAGAAGACTGTACCGATTAGAAAGATAATCATTGAGCTTTGGAAGAGCTCGCGCGTGGTAAATCGATGCATTAAGAAGGCTGTAATTGGAATCAGTACACCATTAACTAGCATATACCCCGTTGTCAGCCATTGGGCCGTTGAGGCCGATATATTGAAATCTATCATTAAACTTGGTAAGGCAACACTCATTATGGTCTGATTCAGTGTTGCAAGAAATGCACCCAAAATCATAATGAACACAATAGGACCTCTTTTTAATGAGCTGATGTTTGCTCCTAACTCTTTACTCACTTTATTACATCCTTTCAATAGCAAATGTTATGTACGATTGAAATATTCTTTGACGATGAGGAAGCCGAGGAAGAGGACAATGAACTGGCTTACCATTCTTTTTTTCACTCCTTAGGTGAGGCTAGTGGGACACTCATCTTTTTCAGCAGCATATAAATCCCTAGACTACAGAATAAAACACTGCACCCCATACCAAACATAGCGCTGGAGCTTATGGCATTGGCTGGGTTCTCTATCGCAAGCAGCGTGTATTGAGTCACCACAATGGAAACCATTGCGTCTGTAAAGCTGAACATTTTCAGTGAGGCTACAATAGGTCCTTTCAGATGCCGTTTACCTATAAATCCGCTAATAGCAAAACCAAGCTTGGAGAAAGCGATAGTTGCTACTAAATAAGCAAGGGAACCCCTGTATAAGATAACATCGCCTACAAAATACATTCTCAGGCAGACTAACAAATATGAGAGTCCTAGAAGACAAAGGAAGGTACCACTTCGCTTGTAAACAAAATGCTCCATACAATGCCTTTCTTTAGGATCTTCGATACTCTTGGCTACCGTATATTTATAAAGGGCTTGAGCTTTTGCCGCGCACAGAAGTAAGTAATATACCGCGATAATGATGAACCATCCAGAAAGGAGATACACACCAAGAATCAGCTTACCGATGCCAAATAACGCATTGATGATCAGTGATGGAACGTTTAATATGGCAGCACGGTCTTGATAATCCTCCAAGTAGCGATCAAGTAATTGCTTAATGGGAATCTCCTCCTTTCGTGTTATGAACGGTTTCGGATATCAGCAGGTAGTGCTACTTTGCTAGTAAGGCATTAGCCTTTTCGCACACATCGTAGATGTTGTCATATTTCTGATCGATCAGTGGGGCTACCTTGTTCGTTTTTTTCTTACTAATATTGCAATAAACCAAATACGGAATGATCCAGCCCGTAAAGGCAGGAATGGCTAGTGTTATAGAAAGAGGTAGCATGTCAGCCATATAAGCAAATACTGAGCCAGCCATAAATGCTGTACCAATAACACCAATGATATAAGCAACTACTGAAGCACGGATGACTTTAGATTGCTCGAGTGCATAGATTTCCGAAGCATAAGCATCAAACTGACGCTGCAGACGAGTTAGCTCGACTTTGTTGCGAATTTTTCGATCTCGCTTGAACTTCATGGTTACGGAATTTATATTGTGAACAGAGTTCGAAGTTCCCTCCAGTGCCCAGCCAAAATTACAATATCCATCGGCATATATCGATTCCAGGCTACGCTTTATCGTAATATCCTTGTACTCGTAGCCGATAAAGTTATTTTCGTTTCTCGTGATCTCACTCATGATTATTTCTCCCTTGTATTTATATTTGATGAACCCTGTTAACGCTTGACTTAACCCATTCTAGGGTTGATATATTTATGATTTGCTTACGAAATGTTTATAAAATATTAATTGAAGCTTCTTTATTGGATATCAAAAAAGCAGCCCGAATTCAATTTCGAATTCAGGCTGCTTTATGGAGAGGACACTTTAATTCAAGAGACGAAGTACTTAATTCCCTGCTTTTAATTTAACGGTGAATGTCGTTCCGATATTGGGTTCACTCTGAACGGAGATAACCCCGCCCAACAGTTCAATGACTCGCAGTGAAAGAGTAAGGCCCAGGCCGTTGCCCTCCGCAGAGTGCGAAGTATCTCCCTGATAGAATTTATCGAAAATATGCCTCAACGTTGCTTCATCCATACCGCACCCGTTATCTGTGACCATGACAGTAATAGTATCTTCATCTGAAGTCTGTGTTAAGGTGATGCTTCCACCGGGTGCTGTGAATTTTAGAGCATTGGAGATGAGATTAAGCCAAACTATTTCCAGCATACCTTCATCCGCGTGAATGATCGCACGATCCTCAATATCTGCTACAAAGGTGATGTTTTTTTCTTCCCAAGATTTTTCAAAAGTAAGAGCGCAGTCGCATAGCTGTCTGCATAAATCATAAGGATCGGCAATTTGATTAATCTCCTGATTTTCTAATTTGTTTAGCTTCAGAATATTGATCACCAGCGTTGATAATTTCTGAGAGGCCGTAATGATGGTGTCCGTGTAGTCCTTCCGGAGTTCTTTAGGTAAATCATCTTTTTGCAGCGCCATGGCATAACTTTGAATAACAGCCAGAGGCGTTTTGATCTCGTGAGATACGTTGGAAATGAAGTCATTCTTAAGCGTTTCAATGCTGCCGAGTTCCTCCACCATTCTGTTGAAATCCTCGAACATGACATCTACATAATCTTTCTTGTCGGCTCTGTGTACAGGTTCTAGATAGATTGAGAAGTCACCTTCTGCTACTTGTTTTGCTGCCATACTGAGTTTTTTCATGGGCTTATCAAAGGCGTTGTACTTCTGACGTGCAGTAATAAGACAGAAAATGAAGGTGACAATGATCCAATAGCCCACCATGCCGAAAATAAACTCCGTTGGAACATTCTCTGACGGGACGTAGGCGTTGTATATCATGGATTGCCCTGCGGTCAGCGTCATCAGTACAAAATAAGTCCATACAAATTCCTTCCATGAAAAATGCTGTGACTTGATTCTCGCGTCTTGATTCTGATCTTTCCTCATGTGAGCACAGCCTTGTAGCCAAGCCCATGTACCGTCACAATCTTGAAATTCTCACAGCAAGAAAATTTGTCCCTAAGCTTGGTTATATATACATCGACTGCACGCAAGCTAGTCTCGGAGTCTATACCCCAAAATTCGTTCATTAGCTGGGCACGGGAAAAGGTAAAGTTGGGATAGGAAAGCAGCTTATAGAGGATGTTGAATTCTCGCACCGTTACAGGGATTTCTTTAGCGTTCAGCGTTGTAGTTACAGCGTCGGCGTCCATCTCGAGACCTCCTACCACGAGTTTTTTGTCATGGGCAATATTGGCCCGTCGCAGTAGTGCCTCTACACGCAGTATCATTTCGTCCATATTGATGGGCTTGACCATGTAATCGTCAATGCCTGCGCGGAACCCTTTTTGTTTCGAGGAAAAATCATCCCGGGCGGTTATAAAAAGAATAGGGATAGTCTTGTTAATCCCTCTCACCGTTTCTGCAAATTCAAAGCCATCAATCTCCGGCATCATAATGTCTGAGATGATAAGATCGTATAGATTGTTATACATCAAATCGTATGCCTCACGCGGGTTGAAACAACCTCTGGCGTCGTATGAGTTATTACTCAGATATGTACAATAAATTTGATTGAGCTTAATATCATCCTCTACAACAAGAATATTGACCATAGGGATCTTCCTTTCTAAGACGAATGAACTCATTATAATCGCTATATGTTAAAAAAATGTTTGAAAACTGTGTGAAAATATAACATTTTGGACACTGGCTATCGAACCTTTAATTGTTGTTGTATGGAAGAGATCATTAATGAAGCTGTAGCTGAGAGACTAAGCAGGGGCTGTACAATTTCCCACGTACATGCACTTCTAGGCATCTACCCACATACAATAAGATGACCATGAACCCGTAAGGCTAACAGATCGGTTTCATTGTACAAGTGCGGGAGGTGTCGCCAAGTTGCCTGGATTCTTAAGTACGATCGCGTTGCTAATCAAAGAACTGACGTTGCTGGTATCCTACGTAAGGAACAAAGCATTTCCACAGCCGCTCTCGGAGCAGGAGGAAAGCAAATACTTAGGCATGATGGCTGAAGGGGATGCTAAAGCCCGGAATTTGCTTATCGAGCACAATTTGAGATTAGTAGCTCATATAGTGAAAAAATTCGATAATACTGGGGAAGACATGGAGGATCTGATCTCCATCGGAACTATTGGCTTGATTAAAGCTATTGAGAGTTACCGTCCAAACAAAGGCACAAAGCTGGCCACATTTGCAGCACGTTGTATTGAAAATGAAATCCTGATGCATCTTAGATCATTGAAAAAGACCCGCAAGGATGTTTCATTACATGATCCGATAGGGACTGATAAAGAGGGGAACGAGATCACACTCATCGATATCCTTGGCTCCGAGGCTGATGATGTCATTAAAGAGGTCGATCTTAAGATTGAGAAAAGCAAGATTTATCGTAACCTTGATATTCTGGATGACCGGGAAAAAGAAGTCGTAGTGGGCCGTTTTGGATTAGACACGGGCGGTGAGGAACGAACGCAGCGGGAGATTGCAAAGGAGCTTGGCATCAGTCGCAGCTATGTATCACGGATTGAGAAGCGGGCGCTCATGAAGCTGTACCATGAGTTTTATAAGGCGAAGCGTTAGGATCTTAGATAATAACTGAAGATTCACAATAGATTTTGTTAAAAGCGACTTGCCAACAAGGGGGTTGCTTTTTTGTTAATTCAAATAGTTGGGCTAATTGAACATAAAAAAAGCAAATTCAGAAAATTAACTTTTAACTGCTGAGGGGTGCTATTATGTCATATAAAGAAATATATGATCTACATATTCAATTGTTACATGTATATGAAAATAATGAAAAGTACCAAGGTCCATATCAGAAGCAACTTAATTATTTTAAGAGACAGTTTTTTATAGCTGAAGATATAGTTCAACGAATTTTTGTTTTAAACCAGTTAATAAAAATTCATGAGAAAAGTAGAGAACTAATGATAAAGTGGTGTTCAGAAGAATACTTTAAGTGAAGATATACATTAAGCCTAAATTAAAGACCAATGAGTAGATTAAGGAAAAGAAATGGAGTTAATTAGCATGGACAATTCGAAAAGCAGACATATGATGGATAGACCCTATATTAAAGAAGTCATTCGTGAACTTAGTCTTCTTGGTTATGAGGAAGTTCAAGCTAAACAGATACTAATCAAATACTATAGACCGCTAAAGAGGACGTTGGGATTCCGACTCAATTCTTACGATTTTGCTAAGGAATTGATTTAATTAATAAAGCAGTTAACCGAAAATATGATCCGTCTGACCCTAATCAAATCTTCATAGGAGATTTAAAAAGTCGGAAAAGTCATATTATTAAAGGTAAATAAAAATACCAAGAGCAATGGGCAACTTCCTTTTGAAGAAGCTCTTGATTAATTCTATGTTTCGTTGAAAGTTATAACAACGCTCGCTATTAAAGGTGCGCATATAAGTAAGGATACGTTCTCACCGTTCAATTTGTATTGAACGGAATTAACCCTTCAAGGTCTTGTCTTTAGTGGGGCTACCCAGTGCGGAGGAAACTATTAGTGATTAAGAGATCGAATTGAAGAGTTAGAAGGATCAGTAGATGGACTTGTTAAAGATATAGATAATTCGGAAAATTTTTCTTATTTGATTAACTTACTTTCTTTAGTTAATATCAATTTCAATAAGGATGTTAGTTTAATTGGTAGAATAATCAACCGGAAATTTGATTTTTCTGATTCCTAATCGAATCTATAATAGAACATCTGAAAAGAAAACTATTAAAGATTTATAGTGATATGTCAGATAAAGGTGAAGGAAATACATCTTCAAGTCGTTGAAGATCTATCACAAAAATATAGAGTAGTTTTGGAATAACGAACAGACTTCAATTGAAGGCTTGGATTAAGAATATCAGGAACTTGGAGAGTTTGGACTTGGGGATCAGCGAGGACTAAGAGGAAATATGTCGACAAAATAGGTAA
The DNA here is from genome assembly GCF_041956825.1 of Paenibacillus sp. RS8. Lineage (NCBI taxonomy): Bacteria > Bacillati > Bacillota > Bacilli > Caryophanales > Paenibacillaceae > Paenibacillus > Paenibacillus sp. RS8. The sequence continues at coordinate 3,192,504 of NZ_CP168131.1, forward strand.
ATCGAGCGGTTGAAGTAGAAGAAAGAAATGCTAAAAAGTGCTCGTAGGTCTGGATGCAGGACATGAAAAAGAGTGGTATGAAAAGATTGAAAAATTCGAAATGAATGTCTAATTACTCATCATTGCAAGGTTCTGTGGTCGCAAGAAATGGGTATCACGCTCCTCTAAAACACAAAGAATTCGATCGAGATCTTGATGATAAGAGACTGATAAAGAAGGTCTACGAGCAATACAATAGGGTCAGTAAATATCTTATCTAGGTCCTTAATTTTCAAAAGTGTTGAATTGAAAGTTATAAATAAATATTAATTGACTTAGTTCAACTCCTTATAGTTAGTATGTTACAATCTGGAAAGGTATCGTTTCCAGTCTGTCATAATACACTAAATCTATTGCAGAGATATAAGTTACTTTTACATACATAGTATATTTCTCAGTGATAGAGCTTTTATACCAATCTACTAAGGGAATTGAAAACACTGATATCTCTTGACTACGATTCTATAGAAAACAAGGTGTTCCTGAGATGACTTTGAAGAAAAGGATTTTTTTCATTTATTTAATAAGTTCGTTGATTCCGTTTGTTTTTATCAGCTTGATCTCATATTATACGATCAATTCGATTCTAACCAATAAACTTGAAACAGGTATCCAAAGTAATCTTAAGCAAGTGACCTTATCCTTGGATAACTCGCTCAGTAGCCTTAATCACATCTCGCAACAGTTTGCTTACGAAGGCACCATCCTGAAAGAACTGGATGAGCTAATGCGGACGGAGGAACCGTTTCGTCGGATGAAATTGCAGCATCAGTTCAAAAGTAAATTGAATTTGATCACCTTCACTAATCCGGAGATCGGCCTTGCTATGTACTATTTTGATAAAGATCAAACCTATCATTTCACCAATTTCCCAGTAAAGTATAGTTTTTCTCCCAACAAACTGCCTCTTTTTGCCCAATCTTATGGCATTACTTACTACGGGCCGCACGAAAGTTTTAACCGGCTTGATAATGAATACGTATTGTCTGTACTTAGAAAAGTGAATTTTCCCGGACGGGATGATGTGTATGTCTATATTGAATCAGGATTTCAATTATTGAAAAACATGCTTGATAATGAGGAGGCACAAAACAACTCTTCACGCTTGATTCTTCTGGATGCGGAGGGGAGGATCATATACAGTGAAGTTCCACGTCTGTTCAAGAGTGGAACATTTTTCCCTGAATCTGACAAAGGAAAAAATTCCGGCCATAGCAACGATTATTACTGGTTCCAACAAAAGAGTAAGCAAGGTTGGAGCGCAATTTCAGTTTTTGCGGAAGCGGATTTCAACCGGGAAAAGAACAGGTGGTTCCTTCAAATTTCTCTATTCTCTTTAGTGTTCCTTAGCGTGGCATTAATCATGGCCTGGGTCTTGTGGAAAATGGTCTACAGGCCGCTTAATTTGTTCCATAACGAAATCAAGATGATGACGCACGCCGAGCATCAAGTGACTCTTAAGTCAACGAAGATCCCGGAATTCGACAGTTTACTGCGACAATTTCAAAATATGAAGAAAAACATTTGGGAATTGTTCGGCGAAGTTAAGGAAAAAGAAAAGCAACGCGTTGATCTGGAAGTGGAAAAGCTGCTCTACCAAATCAACCCCCATTTTTTGATGAATACCTTAGATACCGCACACTGGCTGGCGGTTATGAACGGTCAGCATGAAATTGACCGCCTCATCCAGGCTTTGAATAAATTATTATATTATAATCTGGGGAAATTAGGCCGTCCTTCTACCATTGAGGAAGAGATTAATGCTATTAAGCAGTATTTGACGCTGCAGCAAATTCGATATGATTTTCAATTCGATGTCCGTATCCAGGTTGACGAAGTCTTGCTAAAAAAAGAGGTACCCCGGTTTATCCTTCAACCGCTCGTTGAGAATTCCCTGTACCATGGGCTTGACGATGAAGGATACATCCTGGTTATTGTCAGGCTGAACCAAGGTATAGAGATTGCCGTACATGACAATGGAGTGGGAATGTCCGATGAACATATTCAAAAACTGTTGACCAACAAGACATCAGAGCAACAGAAGTCAGGGATGGGAATCGGAATGAATTACGTTAAACGGACGATTGAATCCCGTTATGGTCAGCTGGCCAAGCTGGAGATTAAAAGCGAACCAGGCAAAGGAACTAGTATTTTCCTAACGCTACCGCTAGAAGAGGAGAGAGTATAAACATGATTAAGGTACTTGTTGTGGATGATGACAAATTGGTCCGTAAAGGACTAATTTCAATGATGCCATGGCAGGAATTTGATATGAAGGTTGTTGGTGAGGCGAGCAATGGGGAAAAGGCCCTCCAGTTTTTAGAGTCTCATTCTGTTGATTTAGTATTGACTGACTTAGGCATGCCAGTCATGTCGGGCATTGAGTTAATGCGGGTTTTACGCAAACGTTATTCAGAACTTCACGTTGTCGTTCTTACGGTGCATCAGGATTTTGAATATGTGCAAGAGGCGCTTCGGCTTGGGGCTATAGATTATATTTCCAAGGTCGATCTAGATTTAGAGAAGGAGCAGCTTGAAGACATGCTCGGAAGAATTGCCGACAGAATACAAGGGCAAGCACGTCAAGGAATAGTCCACCAAGATGGGGCATTGGAGCAAGGATATTCCGTCGTGGTTCTTGATCACAAGGATTTAAAAGACTGGGCCGAGGAATTGAAATATATCCCTGATATCAAGGTGGTTGAAGTGGATCGAAACAACTGGTTAGTGCTTGCTTTAAATGGAAATGAGCGCGATCTATTTGATGAACTATCAAAACGTATCCGTTTGTTGCAGAACGTTGTGCTAATTCAATTGTCGGATCTGCAACAATTCACATTGACTCAAGTTCAGCGATGGGTTAGAAGCTTTACGGAAAAAGAGTTATTCTATGAATATAATCCCGACAACACGATTCTGTCGGTGTGCATTAATAAGAATTATGACGATCTGTATGAACAGAATCGGGGAGTAGGAGATCAACTGGAAGAGCCGAAGGAACTGTTGTTGTCTGGGGAGTGGCTTTACGATGATGTATTGTTCCAGCGGCTATTAATACAATTAAAGATGCTTCGTATACCGCAAACGCGACTGATCGGTTTATTATATTCTTTTGTTAACGAATGGAACAGAGCTTTTGCCGGAACGGTGTTTGGAAAGATCAAGCTTGATGAGACACTTCATTCCTGGTTTCAGATTGAGCGTTGGCTGGAGGATACCCGCACAATGATTCGGTACACAGCGCTTCAAACTAATTACTCCCCGGAGATTGTCAACTGTGTGCTGAAAGCGGAGAAAAAGGTGCGGATGAGATTAGATCAACCGTTGACCTCTGCCGAGGTGGCGAAAGAAATGAATATGAGCCGGAGTTATTTTAGTCAGTGCTTTAAAGATATCATTGGACGTACTTTCAAGGATTACGTTCGTGAATTACGGATGGAAAAGGCGAAGCAGTATCTGGTGCATACGAACAATACGATTCAATGGATTGCCGAGCATACTGGATATACGGATGAAAAATATTTCAGCCGCACCTTTCGCGATTTAACCGGACTACTTCCGAGTGAATATCGGGTTCGTAAACGTATTCCCCAATAAATCGTTGTGTTTAAGGAGGACCGCATGCTGAAAAGAAGTTTAATGATTCTGTTACTCATATCGCTAATATTATCTGTATCCGCTTGCAGTCATAACAAAACCGATATCATCAAGGAAAGGGGGGAGGATCCAGCGTTCGAGAAATACGAAGTACCGACTACGCTGAATATCGTAATGGGAGTTGATCCCAACTACAAGTCATATACAGGGGAAACCCCCGCTAATAATCCGTGGATTAAGACAATTAAAGCCAAGTTGAATGTGAATATCCATATCGACTGGTTTGCTACACATGAGAATATGGATCAAAGAATTGACTTGGCGATTTCCAGTAATGTGCTTCCTGATGCAATGGTGGTTTCTCCCTATCAATTTAATCAAATGGTTGAGGCGGATGAACTGGAGGATCTGACAAAAGCTTATGAGGAGTACGCCTCACCGATCATGAAACGCATTATTGAAGGCACTAACGCGGGACTAAAGGAAGACGTTATGATAAACGGAAAAATGCTTGCTTTACCTTCAGCTAATCCTGAAGATTTTAGCATGATGTGGATACGGAAAGATTGGCTGGACAGATTGGGATTGGCACCTCCATCCACAATGAAAGAATTGGAGAGTGTAGCGAAGGCGTTTGTTGAACAAGATCCTGATGGCAATGGGCAAAAGGACACAATCGGCATTGCCGCTGGAACTTCCCTTTATGACGAATACAATGCAGGGCCAGGAAGTTTTAACCTGAATCCAATATTCTCTGCCTATGATTCATACCCGGGTTTTTGGCTGAAAGGTAAGAACGGAATGCCAGTTTACGGATCGATTCAGCCGGAAACCCGAACTGCGCTGGCCGCACTTCGTGAGCTGTATGCCAAGGGGCTGATTGATCGTGAAATGGGAATCCGTGAGACGGAGGCGGAGGTCGTGATCGAGGGTAAGGCAGGCATATTCTTCGCTCCTTCCTTCGGGGGAGATTGGCCAATCCCGGAAGCGCTGAAGAATAATCCGCGGGCGAACTGGCAGGCTTACGCCTTGCCACTTGATATCGCAGGCAAATTTAATGTGAAGATATTCCGGCCGACGCAATCTTATATTGTTGTGCGCAAGGGCTATGAACATCCTGAGGCTATTATCAAAATTGCGAACTTGACATTGAGAGACAGGGAGAAATATGGGGATGTTTTTCAACCTTTACAGAATATGCTCGTACCACGGGATGAAGTTGCCTTTTCGGTAAGAGCTATTCAAGACGTGATGGCCGGAAGGCAGGAGGCGGGCAATTTTCAGGGGAAGGAAGAGTATCCGATGCTGGCAAGTGATCTGGAAACTATTTATAATGTCAAACGGCCTCCTTACGATAACACCGATATTCAATATTGGAATCTACGGGACGGTAATTTCAGACGTGCCTATTCCTTGCTGGTCGGAGGAAAGAACCTGTATGATCCGAATTTGAATAAGGTTTACAGCATCTACAATGAAGGCAGGAATTCTTTCGCGAAACAATGGAAGTATCTTGCGGATGAGGAGATGGATGTGTTTACACAAATCATTATGGGGGTGGTTCCGCTGGAAACGTTCGATCAGTGGGTCCAAAATTGGAAGCTCCAGGGAGGCGAGCAGATTACCGATGGGATTGCAAAGGCAATATCCCCTTAAGAGGATCTGAAGGTAGACATACGTCGCTCATCAGGAGGGGGAATGTCGTCTGGCACTAATCATTTATCCACCTTATCTCGGGACGGATTCCTATCTTAGGAATCCGTCCTTTCCTTGTATCCTTAATATATAGGAATCGAATTGAATTGAAAGCGATTGCAAAGCTGTTTTGCGGCTGCAGCAGTATTCCTTTATTAATATGAGAGGTGTTTAAATGGATGAAATTGCATCTGACGAAAGTGAAACACTCCCGAATTTTGCTGGCCTGCTTCATGACGCTCGCAGTATCTGGATGCAGGCCGATCAGTGAAATTTCCGCTGTGCAAGTGGTAAGTCAAGGAGGGGTGAAGGCTTTAACAACAGATAAGGCCAACTATAAACCCGGTGAATCTGTGAGCTTCTCCCTCCAGTTGAGTTCGCCGGCGCCTAAGGCGGAGCTGATCATCCAGTACCGGCATTTAGGTGAGAAGATTGGCAGTCAAAAGGTGAAAACGGATGAAGGTCAGGCCTCCTGGAGCTGGACTCCACCCAAGGAAGACTATAAAGGATACATGGTGGAAGTTTTTGTGTCCCGAGATTACAAGATTACAGATCAGATGAATATTGCGGTTGACGTTTCCTCGGATTGGAGCAAATTTCCGCGTTATGGTTACTTGTCTGATTTCCCGAGTATGGGTCAGGGACAAGTGGAGAAAGTCATTGAACGCTTGAACAGATTCCATATTAATGGAATCCAATTCTACGATTGGCAATACAAGCATCATGACCCGATCAAAACCTTTGACGGCAAACCTGCGAAAGAATGGGAGGATATCGCGAGCAGGAAGATTTCCTTCAATACAGTGAAAAGCTATATCAATCTGGCCCACAGCCGAAATATGAAGGCCATGAATTATAATCTCATTTTTGGCGCTTATGAGGATGCGGCCAAAGATGGGGTCAGTAAGGAATGGGGGTTGTTTAAAGACCGCGACCTAACTGATCAGGATAAGCATCCACTTCCGGGCTGGATCAGTGATATTATGCTGTATGACCCGAGCAATCCTGAATGGCAGAGCTATCTGATTGCGAAAGAAAAGGGAGTGCTTGAGCACTTGCCGTTCGACGGATGGCATGTTGATCAATTGGGAGACCGGGGAACGCTCTATAATTCGGAGGGGCAGATCGTCAAGCTTCCGCAAGCTTACGTTTCATTTCTAAAAGCAGCTAAAAAAGAGCTGGACGTCGATTATGTCATGAATGCGGTTGATCAGTACGGACAAGGATTACTGGCGGCATTGGCACCTGTTGATTTTCTCTATACAGAGGTCTGGTCCTATCCTGAATATGGGGATCTGAAAGAGGTTATTGACAGCAATAACCGCGCCGGCAGAAATAAATTAAATACGGTCCTAGCTGCTTATATGAACTATGAGCATTCCAAATCCGGACAGGGAATGTTCAATACACCGGGCGTGCTGCTGACGGATGCAGTGATATTTGCATCGGGCGGGTCTCATCTGGAGCTTGGGGAAAATATGCTGTCAAATGAATATTTCCCCAACAAAAATTTGTCTGTGCCGCCTGAGCTTGAAGCACAGCTGATTCGTTACTACGACTTCCTCACAGCTTACCAAAACATTTTACGGGACGGCCTGAAGAATTTGGAGCTTAAGGTCTCCGGGTCGGCAGACGTTGAAATAAAACCGCAACCTGAACAAGGGAGAATTTGGTCGTTCACAAAGCACAAGGCTGATACTGATATTATTCATTTCATCAATTTCATCGGTGCGACAACGATGGAGTGGAAGGACAATCAGGCGGAGCAAGCTGAACCGCCCGAGCTTGAAAAGGTAGACGTTGTCTTCCCTGCGAAACGGAAGGTAAGCAAAGTCATGTTTGCTTCCCCTGATTATTATCAGGGCTCCCCAATCATACTGAAATTTGAGCAGAAGGATGGAAACGTATTCCTGCAACTGCCGAAACTAAAATACTGGGATCTAATCACCGTCGAATACGAATGATGGAGCTTAAGCTTCAACGAAATCAATATGCAAATTATGGAGGGTCTTATGAAAAAGAGAATAACTGTTGTTTCTTCAATCATGTTAGTTTTCTCACTTCTGCTATCCGCTTGCTCCGGTAACGCTAACACGAACTCGGCAAATGTAAACAACTCGGAAGTCTATGGTGGAAATAATCAGAATACAGAAGGCCAGGAAGCCGAAACGAACTGGACAGACGAGGATGGAAACGGCGTAGCTGACTGGCAGGAAAAGCAAATTGAACTGGATTATGCCATGCGCTTCTACGGTGAAAATGATGATACGAACCCGATGTTCTTGAACATCCGCAAATTCATGGAGAAGTATCCGAACATCACGGTTGTCCGTGATTCCCAGTTCGCCATTGAGCAGTCAGATACGGATGAACTCGAAATTCTGACGGCGAGAGCGATGGAGGGAACGCTGCCCGATATTTTCTATTCGCCGCTGGCCGCCGAATCCTATGACCGTGAGCTTACGCTAGATTTAACATCCTATCTTGACAAAGACCCGGAGTCCAAATGGATTTCTGAAAATGCGAAAAGTTTTATGACCACGTATGACGGGAAGGGGATTTATGGGATTCCGTTCCAGTCTGTGTCCGAATTCCCTGCAGTAAACCTGAATCTGCTGAAGGAAAATAATATCGCTATACCGCCTTACAACTGGACCTATGCAGATTATGAACACCTGCGTTCGGAGGTCGCCAAACTTACTCCGAATAATCCGGTGTTCCCGGGAGGCATCGGTTTTATCGACCATGGCCCACACTATTTTGACGGTATTCCAAACGGCTGGAAAGGGTTTAACTCCGAAACCAAGAGATTTGATTTCGCGAACAGCAAGAAATACGGTATGTGGCTAGACCAGTTCGCAAAGGAAGATAAGCAAGGCTTATGGTTCTGGGATTTGCCGGAAGATGTCAGGAAGAAGAAGGTTGGCGAATCTACCAACCCTTGGGCAGACGGTTTGGAAGCGGTCGGAAACTTCTGGCTGTATTCACTGAGTACGGATGTGAATGAAATGATCAAAACCCGGAAAATGGATATCGATATTTACCCGATGCCGACTGCACCTGAGGGGGGCATCACGGATCTGCATGGATATTATGACACATTAAGCTTGTCCAGCGCACTGGATGAAGATCCGGTCAAAGCTGAAGCAGCCTATCAATTGCTTAAATGGCTGACCTACGGTGAAGAGGGGTTGAAATCCCGCTGGGCATTGATCGACGAGTATATGGGTCTTCCCGAAGATGCGCCAATACGGGCGGAGGATCAGCTGATGGACTTCATTCAGGGCTGGCCGGTTACGACCAATCCTGAAGTCTTGAAGAACCACCCCCTGGTTAAGGGCTTCCCGGAAGATAGTGAATTGGCCATCTTTAACTTCCAGGCATTCCAGAATGTCGACTTCCAGCAAATGCTGTCCAATCCGGTGCCTTACCCGAGACAGCTTCCGGGCGTCGTTAAAGCTTATGATACCTTGAACCCGTGGGAAATCAGAAATCAGATCAGAGACAAAGGCAAAAAGTACAGTGATGTCGCAGCGGAATGGGATTCAATGATGAACAAAACGCTTGATGATTACCTGGGCGAGTATAACGCTAAATAAAACAAACACTGCAATACCCATAACTACCGGTTAGGCGGAATCCGATCGGTAGTTATGGTCACTTTAGTAAAACTTGACGATGTAAGGTTGTGATCAAGTGCAAACCAAGGGAAAAATCGGGTATGTAATAGCCGGTTTTGGATTCATTGCAGTGGCTGCCGGAGTACTTGCCGTCAGCTTAACGGATAACGATGCCCGAACCGTGTTGTCGCAAGCCGAATCTCAACGGAGCATAGCGGCTGTCGAGGCCTATATGACCAACAAAAGCGGTGACAGTAACTACTACAATGTTCTCAAACAGTGGACCAAAGACCAGGTTGCTGCTCCGATACTGCCTGAGAGCATTCCAATGAAGCTTGTCAAGGGCGGGCAAATCTATAGTTCTTCGCGAAGTGAAGGCTATGGCGGCGATGTCCTTTACGCTGCACCAAAGGATGTTCTGACTTATGAAGTAGAGGTCCAGGACGAGGGTCTGTATGAAATTTGGCTCGACGACTATATTTTAGAGCAGTCTACTTTAAACCCTGAGCTCCAGGTAGAGATCAACGGCAAGAAGCAGTATAACGAAATGAATGAGCTGAAGCTCGCAATAGATTGGAAAACACAGAATACGGAGCACAAGGTTGACCGTTACGGGGACGAACTGACTCCCAAGTCGGAGATCTCTGCGTCCTGGCGGAATGAAGGACTTTCTGATCCTAACTTCTTTTATACGGAGCCCATGAAATTCCATTTGAACAAAGGCAAAAATCTCATTTCGTTCACGCTGAAGGAGGGATATGTGCTGATCGGGAAGGCGTGGTTGAACAATACGGCCAGTCCCGAGCTTTCTTATAATGAATATGCGGCGGCACATGGGGCAGAGAAGCCGGTTTCAGAACCTGTTGTGACGATTGAAGCCGAAGATATCGCCGTGAAAAGCAGACAAAGCATTCGGGCCAAATATGTCCGTAATTCGAGCATTACTCCCTATTCATACAAACACCGGCTGTTGAATGTGCTGGATGGTTATTCGTTCGGAGAAAGCGGTGACAAGGTCTCTTATCCGCTTGAGGTTAAGGAAAGCGGCTTCTATCATCTGACCTTCAAGTATTCCCAAGATACCAATAACGGGATGCCGACACACCGGCGTATTGAAATTGACGGAGAAGTTCCCTTCAGTGAACTGAAGTCTTATTCATTTGACTATTCCAGCGGCTGGACGAATGCAACTCTTCAGGATGAACAAGGTGTTCCTTATGAAATATATCTGGAAAAAGGGAAACATACCCTGTCGCTGTCCATTGATAATACTCGGATAAGAGATATTTATCATGAACTGCTCAAAACGGCTGAGATGATTGATTCCACAAGTCAAAGCGTTAACCGCTTGACAGGAGGGCTTGTCGATAAAGAGAGGAAATGGAATATACAAAAATATATTCCTGAAATCTCAACTTATCTGGAAGGAATTTCTGCAAAGCTTGAGGAGCAGAAGCTCGCCCTGATCGAAGAGACAGGTAATAGGGATTTACCTGCGCTGTCACAGCTTGAAGTAGCCAAGCAATTGGTGGAGGAATTTATTGGGGATTCGAATGAGCTGCCCCATTACATGGGCAAATTTATGGGCGACCAATCCTCCGCTTACGGACGGATTAAATCGGTCCTGCCTATGCTGGTGTATAATCCGATGCATCTGGACAAGATCTATGTTGGCAACAGCGAGGAATTGCCCAAGGCAGATTCCGGCTTGCTTACAAGCTCTGTCGAGAATGTTAAAGCTTTCTTCTATTCCTTTGGCAATCCCCGGTATGCAAAGGCCGGAGAGATAGATGATGACACGGTTGAGATTTGGGTCAATCAGTCCAGATTGTATGTAGAAATTATGCAGCGGATGATCGATGAGGAGTTTACGCCTGCTACTGGAATCAAGATCAATCTGTCCATATTGCCGGACGAAAACAAGATCGTGCTCTCCAATGCGGCTAACAGCACCCCTGATGCAGCGATGGGTGTCAGCTTTGGCAAACCCTTTGAATTGGCCATTCGGGGAATTATTGAGGATTTAAGGGGTTACGACGGTTTTTACAAATTGGCTGAAGAGTTCCATCCTGGAGCATTTATTCCTTTTATTTACGATGAAGGTGTTTATGCATTTCCGGAAACTCAGGATGTCAAGCTGTTATTCTACCGGAAGGATATCCTAAAATTTCTGGGTGAAGAGCCTCCGCAGACCTGGGAGGATGTAGCGGGCCTTGTCCCAATGCTGCAGAAATATGATATGAACTTCTATACTCCGCTGGGATCAAATAATTCCTTTAAGGGATTCGATACCACGACGCCATTTCTATACCAGTTTGGCGGGCAATTGTACGATGAAACCGGAAGTAAGACCGCCATCAACAAAGAAGGCGCCTACAAGGGTTTTGAATTCATGACAGACCTATTCACGGTCTATAACGTGCCGATTACAACCTCAGAATTCTTCCAAAACTTCAGAAACGGGAAGGCACCAGTAGGAATTGGCGATGCTAATACCTACATTCAATTGAAGTATGCTGCACCGGATCTTGCAGGACAATGGGGAGTTCTTCCGATTCCGGGTGTCAGAAATGATGCGGGTGTAATTGAACGCTGGGATCCTACGTACGGCTCCTCCAGCATCATTTTTAAGAACAGTGACAAGAAAAAGTCGGCTTGGGAGTTTATCAGGTGGTGGGAAAGCGCAAATGTGCAAAGTGATTTCTCTTACAATATCAAATCGACCCTGGGAGAGAAGTTCCTCTATATGACTGCGAATTTGAAGGGCTTTGCCGACAGTGCATGGCCTTCCGATTCGAAGGACGCGATCATGGAGCAGTGGGAATGGATTCAAGCGACCGGGAAGGTCCCGGGCGATTACGTGGTGGAACGTGAGATCAGCAATGCATGGAATGCGGTCGTCTTTAGTAAGCAAAATCCGCGAACGGCTCTGGATAATGCGGTCAAAACCATCAACCGGGAGCTTGAAAGGAAGCTGAAGGAATTTGGGTACATTGCTGACGGGAAATTGGTCAAACCCTATAAGGTTCCGACCATTGATAATGTAGAGAATTGGGTGAGAGAAAATGGAAAGTAGCACCCCGATTAACCGGAGATTGAAGCCTGGCCTGAGCGGAAAAACCGAAAGCCGCTTTAAACGCGTAGCAGATTCTCCTTATCTGTTCATCATGCCTTATGCCATATTGTTTTTGTTGTTGATTGTACTTCCGGTAGTCATTGCCGCGGTGATGTCATTTACGTACTTTAATACAGTTGAATTCCCTAGATTTGTCGGGTTCCGGAATTACATCGACTTGTTTACAGGTGATACGGTGTTTCTCCAGAATGCGGTGCCGAATACGCTGCTGTACGGCATTATCGTAGGGCCCTTCGGATACATGCTGGCTTTTATGCTGGCATGGATGCTGTCCCAGGTGACTCACAGAATGAGAACCCTGTATACCGTTATTATCTATTCTCCTTCCATAACAGGCCCTGTCATGATGGCGGTTGTATGGAAAGTGCTGTTCAGCGGAGATCAGGCCGGCTATCTAAACTACTGGCTGCTGAAGCTGAACATCGTCCGGGAGCCGGTGCAATGGTTGCAGTCTCCGGAGCTGCTGATGCCGATCATGATATTTATCGCGCTTTGGGGAAGCATGGGTGTAGGCTTTCTGGCGATGCTGGCTGGTCTGCTCAATATTGACAGGACAATGTACGAGGCTGCTTATATGGATGGCATCCGCAACCGTTGGCAGGAGATATTCTACATTACGATTCCGTCCATGAAGCCGCAAATGCTGTTCGGTGCAGTGATGGCTATTATCGGCACATTTAATGCAGCGGGGATGGCCGCTACACTTAGCGGAGGGACACCGCCCCCCCAATACGTTGGATGGCTGATCGTTGACCATGCCAACGATTTCGGTTTTGTCCGTTATGAGATGGGCTATGCCTCTGCGGTTACTGTAGCTTTGTTATGCATTGTTATTTTATTCAACAAGGTCAGCTACAAGCTGTTCGGAGAATAAATAAATAGTGTTTATCCTTTCGTTAGTGTGGTGAGAAGAATGGTCAAGTTCAATCCCGATAAACTGCATAAAGACCAGCTGGGCTTTCATATATTTTTGCTTGTGTTGTCCATATTTATGGTCCTTCCGATTGTGTTTATCATTAATAATTCATTCAAACCGTTTACGGAGTTGTTTGCGTATCCGCCTAGGTTTTTCGTAAGCCAGCCGACTTTTGAGAATTTCCGTCTACTGCTTCATTTTTCCGCGGAATCAGGACTTCCGTTATCCAGATACGTATTTAACAGTGTCCTCACGACAACGATTGTTATTCTGTCGACGTTAGCGGTTAGTTCCATGGCGGCCTTCGGACTGTCGAAGCTGCATTTCAAAGGCAAGGAGACCTTTAACAAGATTAACACGCTGGCTCTGATGTTTGTGCCGGTCGCTGTAGCGATTCCGCGTTTTCTCATTATTGAGAAAATGGGTGTGTTCAATACCTACTTCGCGCACATTATCCCGATGCTGGCGATGCCAATCGGTATTTTCTTGCTCAAGCAATTTATGGATCAGGTTCCGGATGATCTGATTGAAGCCTCCAAAATGGATGGAGGAGGAAACTGGCGAGTATATTGGAGCGTGATGCTGCCGATGGTGAAGCCGGCCCTCGTGACTGTCGCGATATTGACCTTCCAGGCCAGCTGGGGCAATGCTGAGAGCTCTGCCAATTTCATGAACGATGAATCCCTGCGCACACTGCCCTTCTACTTGAACACCTTGGTGGCGCAATCGGGGAACATCGTTGCTGGGGCGGGATTGTCGGCCGTAGCCGGACTAGTCATGTTCCTGCCGAATCTGATACTGTTTATAATTTTACAAAATAAGGTCATGGATTCCATGGCTCATACGGGGATTAAGTGATATGGGAAAGTGGACAATGCAAAGAACGCTGAAATTGGTGACGGTTGCGCTGATCATGGTGTTTCTCAGTACGTCACAGGCTTATGCGGCCTCGGATGCTCCCTACTTCACTTACACCAGTGACAGTGAAGGTTATACGATCCGGACGCAGGACGCCTATACGCCAGTCACGCAGATTGGAGAAATCAACGGGCAAAGACTGGATACGCCCGAGCATGTGTTTGTGGATGAGCAAGACTACGTATATATTACGGACAGCGCATTGAACAAGGTATTTGTTTTGGACGGGAAATTACGATTCTACAAGGAACTCACAAGTGATAAGTTCTCCGCGGTCCAAAGCACATTTGTAACGAAGGATTCCATCTATGTGGTGGATGCCGGGGCAGGACAGATTTATATCTTTGACAAATCCTCTTTCGCATTCAAAAAGGAAATCAGCAAGCCGGATTCGCCGATTTTTACTGAAGGCTACGATTTTAGCCCGACCCATATCGCGGTTGATTTAAGAGGCAATATTTACGTAAGAAGCGCTGGCTCGGTCAACGGTCTGATCATGTTGAACAGGGATGGAGAATTTATCACTTTCTTTGGAGGGAATCCGTTAAAGGTTCCTTTTCTTGATCAATTGCGGTCCAGTCTTCTGACCAAGACTCAAAAAGACAAACTGGAGAAGGTTCTTCCTGACGTTCCCAGCAATTTAGCGATTGACAAGAAGGGCTTTATTTACACTGTTACATCTTCTGTGGAATCTAACCCGATCAAGAAGTTCAATGTCTCGGGAACGAATTATTATCCAGATGCTATCATCGGGACCTATTCCATGGAAAGTGTATGGGTTGGAGGTCATAACACTGTCTATTCCGTGAGCTCGGATGGCTGGATCTTTGAATATGATGCCAATGGCAATCTGCTCTTTATGTTCGGAGGGAAGGATTTCAACTCCAGCCGCCTCGGGCTTCTGAATCGGCCTGTAAGCATTGCCTCCAATTCGACGGATGAAGTGATCGTAGTCGATCAAGGGATGAAATTGCTCCAAATCTACCGTTCGTCCGAATTCTCAAGTGCGGTACATCAAGCAATGGACGCCTATCAGAACGGGGAGTACGCCAAGAGCCAGAAGCTTTGGGAATATACGTTGAAATACAATTCAACTTTTGACAAGGCGCGAATTGGTCTGGGTGAGGCTTACCTTCGGGATGGAGAGGCTGGTGAGGCCTATGAAGAATTCAAGGATGCCCAGTACAAGGCAGGCGTATCGGAAGCATTCTGGGAAATCCGCCAGTCCTGGCTGCAGAACCATCTGGATGTTATTTTCGCACTGTTACTTAGTTTATTGATTATTGGATATGCCCATAAATTTACGAACCGGAAATATCAATATTGGACCAAGATTAAGGATCGGCTGAAGGTTATCTACAAGGTCAAAGTCATTAGCGATCTGATGTTCATCTTCACCTTTCTGAGGCATCCGCTGGATGGATTCTACCAAATTAAATATCAGAACAGAGTATCCAGAAAATCGGCCACTCTGATCTACATGCTGATATTCGCCGTATTCATTCTGCATCATGATCACACCAGCGGTCTGTTTGTTGAAAAACAAGGGTACTTTCTTCATCAGTTATGGATCATTTTCGGGCTTGCGGTGTTATGGATGGTTTCCAATTATCTCATTTGCTCCATCAGCGATGGGGAAGGTAGATTCAGGGATGTCTATAATGCCACGGCATATGCGCTGAGTCCAATTCTGGTTGTTTTGCCTCCGCTTGTTTTGTTCAGCAACGGCTTGACGCTGGAACAATCGGTCTTCTATCACTTGCCGATTCAGGCCATGATGCTATGGATTGCCTTTCTGATGTTTTTTATGATCAAGGACATTCACAGCTATGAGGTTGGAGAGACGGTTAACGTCGTGTTCAAGAGTACGTTTACGATGCTTATCATCGGATTGTTCCTGTTTGTATTGTACTCGCTGGGCAGTCAATTACTTGATTTCGGGTATGACGTGATTACGGAGGCGAGCAAAAAATGGTAAAGAGATGGTTGAAATACGGAATAGTTCTTCTGATTGCAGCGGCACTCGGTATAAATTATTTAATTGGCGACAGCCAGAAGGTCGAATACGGCATAGCCGCTGCCCAGAATGATTATAAAGATATTATTGTGAACAATGCACAGCAGACTTGCTTCAATAGCGGCGCTGCCGCCGGCAGTGCCGCTCCAATTCCGGCTGCCTTCAGGATGGTGGCCGGCAACGAGAAGCTGGAGCTTTATCTGGAGGAAGAAACGGCAGCCATAGCGGTTAAGGACAAGTGCAACGGCAGCACGTGGTTCTCTTATGATGTCAGTGTGAATACGAAAGGTAACAAGTACAGCAATGAGGTTGCAGCCTATATTAAATCCGGGATTTCCATTGTCACGTATAACAAATTCACCTCCGGCCGAAGAACTATATTGGGAGATAATGCGAAGCTGACTTACCAGTACAGGGACGAGGGCTTTACAGCAACGATAGATTTCACCAAGGCTAAGATCAAGTTTGACCTTGTTGTTGCACTACAAGAGGGAGATTTAATTATTCATGTCCCGCGCAGAAGTATCGAGGAATATAACCCCAAGCTTGGCAAGCCGGGAAACAACGACATCCGGCTAAGCGAGATTATTCCATATCCGTTTTTTGGCAGTGCTACTCATAAAGAGAACGGTTATATCGTCTTGCCTGATGGGGCCGGAGCTATTGTGAAGCTGAGAGAAATTCCGAAGTATGCGACTGGCTATTCGGCACCTGTCTATGGTCCGGATCCGGGATATGAAGATACTCCGGAGTTCACACCCAGGCGTACCGTTGTGAAGCCGCTTGAACGGATAACGCTGCCGATTTATGGCATTATTCACGAGGAAGGCCGCTCCGGCTTGCTTGTGATTGCCGAGGGCGGTGAGGGGTATGCGAATTATAATTATGTATCCCGTGATTTGCAGACGAATTTCTATCAGTCCTATTTTACTTATACCTATCGTACACAGTATGCGCAGGTGCAGAGTCGGACAAATCAGGAACAATCTGTTCTCAGCTTTCAGGAGGAGCCGAATCGGTTTGAGCTGGTGCAGCGCTATGTTTTTCTGGAGGGCGACCAATCGAACTATGTCGGGGTAGCCAAGGGCTTCCGCAGCTTCCTGATCCAGCAAGACGGGCTGCTGAAACAAGATAAGGGGAGGACACACGACCAGGTTCCGATGAAAATTGATTTCGTCAATAATGAATTGGCGATGGGAACACTGGGCGTGGAGAACGTGCCGGCAACAACATATATACAGGCGCAGGAGCTCGTAAGGAAATTGAAGGAGAAGGGTTACTCAGAGCTGAGTGTTTCATTCAAGATGTTCGTCAAGGATGAGTGGGCTTATCGTTTCACCATGATGAATCAGCTTGGCGGAAGCAAGGCGTTTAAAGAAGCCGTGGATTATTTCTCCGTGAATGATATCAAGTTCAGCCATTATGTGGACTACGCGAGATCCTGGTACGAGAAGACGAAATATACGGCGAGCAAGTTAAACCGCAAGGATATGAGCGTCCTGAATGAAAACAAGGCACAGTATAATTATCTGAATAATCCTAAGTACTATTCCTTCCTCGCTGAACGGGATCTGGAGGCATTCAAGAAATATAAGATCGGCGAACTGGCCCTGGACGGATTCGGGAATAGTCCATTTACTCACTATGATCATGGAACAGTCGGTTATGCGAATGAGGGAATGGCGTACACTGAGAAGACTCTGAAGTATTTGAATGATAATGGAATTAAAACAGGCCTGTATATGCCTGATGCTTATCTGTTCAAATATGCCAGTGATTATTACGACACGTCGATCGTATCCTCCAATCTGATTTTCATTGATGCTACAGTTCCATTGGTGCCGTTAGTCCTGAGCGGTTATATGGATATGTATTCGCCTTACATGAACTTCTCATCCAATGATGCGGAGGCCATTCTTAAGCTGATTGAATTCGGGGTATTCCCTTCGTTTGTACTGACAGGTGAATCGACGTATGAGATCAAACGGACAGGTTCAAGTGATGTCTATGTCTCGCAGCTGAAGACTCTGGAGGACCGTATTGACAATTATTATTCGGTTGTTAGTGAAGCTCTAAATAATGTAATGGGTAGTGAAATGATCAACCATACGATCATTGACGACGGTGTTGTCCTTGTAGAGTACGACAACGGCCGCAAAATAGTGATTAATTACAAGGATACAGAGTATCGCTATCAAGACGTTAGAATTAAATCAAAAGGGTTCGTGATTCTATGAAATTGAGCATAAAAACCAAGCAAGGTTTAATGGGCGTTCTCTTTATAAGTCCCTGGATTCTCGGTTTTCTAGCCTTTGTCGCTTATCCGCTGTACAGAACGATCTATATGAGCTTCTACAAGGTATCCTTCGGATCGAAGTCCGGGTGGAGATACAATTGGGTGGGTATAGAGAACTACAAACGAATCCTGTTAGAGGAGCCAGACTTTGTCATTGAAGCACAAAATTATTTTATCGGCACATTAGTGTATGTCCCGGTTATTATTGCTCTGTCCATTATTGTGTCGATGCTGCTTAACCAGAAAATAAGGGGAAAGGCAATCTACCGGTTGATGTTCTTCCTGCCAATTATTATTTTGAATGGGAAACTGATTGAGAATATGAGCACATATGGAGGCATGTCCATCACTGCCAATCACTTCATCCTTGAGACGCTGGGGACGATTATTCCATCTAAGGGAGCTTTGCTGCTGATTGTGAATCTGTTTGAGCTGATTCTGCAGTTGATGTGGTATAGTGCAGTGCCAATCCTGATTTTCCTCGCAGCGCTGCAAAAAATCAGCAAGGATATGTACGAAGCGGCATCCATCGACGGGGCATCGCCGTGGACTTCTTTCTGGAAGATTACCTTGCCCACCATTTATCCACTGGTAAGCATATGCGTAATTTATCTGGTGGTTTTCCTGGCAAATTTTGATTTGAATCCGATCAATACCATCATTATGGAGTCCAAATTCGACGGGTCCAGACGTGAAGGCTATGCTTCCGCGCTATCCCTGCTGTATTCCTTAATCCAAATCGCACTCATACTTATCCTGTATTTTGCGACCCGCAGCAGAAATTCCAAAGAGGGGGTGGCCAAATGACTCAACAACCGGTCCAAATCAAGCCGTATAAGCAATTGAAGCAGCAAATCGGAAGACGCACGCCTCCGCTCAAAAAGTTTCTGTTCGGTATGCAGATCAGCGACGGATTCGTATATAAGGCGGCAACCTATACGATTCTGACCATCTTCGGATTTATATTCCTGTATCCGCTGCTTTATATGTTATCGGCCAGCTTCATGTCAAACGTGGACTTGGTCGACAGCACGGTGAAATGGCTGCCGAGCAGTCTGTATACGTTCAACTATGAAATGACCTGGAAGGCATTGCAGCTGCCCGGCTCATTCCTGACAACGACTATGGTGGCGGGTGCTTCGACAATAAGTGTAATCATTTCTTCCGCTCTAGTGGGCTACGGACTAGCGCGTTTCCAGTTCAAAGGGAAAAATATCGTGTTGCTGCTGCTGTTGTTCACCTATATCGTCCCGAAGACTTTGTTTTTTATTCCGCGGTTTCAGATTTTTATGGAGCTCGGTCTGAAGGGGAATCTGGGTGCGCTTATTATACCGGCATTGACCGGACAGGGAGAGCAGGCGGCTTTGTTTATTTTGATCTTCTTCCAGTTCTTCAAAATGATTCCGAAGGCGTTGGAAGAGGCGGCATTTATCGATGGGGCAGGTGCATTTAGAACGTTCTGGAGAATCGCTATCCCTATGGCGGGGCCGGCCTTTATTATCGTAGGCGTCTATGCCTTCTCGCTCTATTGGAATGAGACCTTTCTGACTTCATTCTATCTGGACGGCAAAATTCGGACGGTTCCGATGCTGCTCGGAGATCTACAGAACACTTACGGCGCTGCGGTCAAAGCCAGTCAAAGCGGAGACTTCAACCAAAATCCGAATTTGAACTTTACGGAGGCGAAGGCCTTTGCGGGAACGTTATTATCCATTATTCCGCTCGTTACCTTATATCTGATTGTTCAAAGATGGTTTGTGGAGAGCATTGACAAGACAGGGATTACCGGGGAGTGACAACAGAAGGAAGAAGGAACAAATCTGTCGGGGTCACAATAGTGGCCCTTTCTTTTTGTTGTGGAACAAACAAACGGAAAGGACGAATTATGAAAAATAAGAAAAATTCGCTCGGTGTAAGGCTTATTCAACTTTTTGCTGCTATAACGATTCCGCTTCTTTCCGTTCTTTTTGCAGGGGGATACTATGCCAAGGAAAATGTATTGGCTCAGGTATCCAGATCCTATCAGAATTTGGTCAACTCCAATCTGAAAATGATGGAGAGAAGTCTCGAGGATATAACTATTAATCTGGTAGATATTGTTGATCATGACGAGAATTTCCTTCAATTCAACCGTCCAGGGCTGAAAGATTCCGATTATTATTTTGCCCGTATGGGAATTATGCAAAGAAATCAAGCCTATCAGGCCTATTATCATAGCGTGGATATGTTCTATCTGTACTCCGGCGTCAATGATATGTTGACATTATCCAATGTATTAGGGAACACGGAGGAATATATGGATGAAATCAGAGCCTGGATCACGGGCAAGGTTCACAATGAAGATAAAATGGAACCACTCCGGTACAAATGGACAATAGTTAATATAGCCGGGGATTACTATATAAACCGGACAGTCGGTAATAACCTGAGCAATCCCAGTTATATCGGCGCGCTCATCCGAATCGATTCTATGCGCTCACCGCTGGGCAATCTGAACCTGCAATCAGGCGGTGATGTGCTTATTGTGGATAATGAAGGAAATATCTTAACCAGTTCTTCGAAATCGATGGGCTACGACTTCAAGCTGCCACACGATAAGATGAATCAGAATTCTTCATTTTCTTATATGCATGATGGCCGGAAATGGTTAGTTGTGTCTAGCCAGTCATCCACCCTGGGGATCAATCTATCTGTGGTAATCCCCGATTCCGAGCTACTCCAGGGCTTGAATACATTCCAAATGATTATTAATGTACTGCCCTTCTTTATTTTGATCATTTTACTGGTTTACTTATATTATTTTCGCCGTATAGTCATTCGTCCGATTCTGAATTTGTTGGGCGGCATTCACCGCATCAGAAAAGGGTCTATGGAAGCCCAGCTTCCTTCTTCTAACTTGTTAGAGTTTCAAGCGCTGAATCAGGCCTTTAATACCATGGTTGTAGAAATACAAAATCTGAAAATTGACGTGTATGAGGAACGGCTAAATGCTCAAAAAGCGGAAATGAAGCATTTGCAAATGCAAATTAATCCTCACTTTTTTCTAAATACGCTCAATATCATTTTCCAACTCGCCGATCTGAAACGCTTTGAATTAGTAAAAAAGACAGTACGGCATCTGGTGCAGTATTTCAGATTCATGCTTCAGGTAAAGGATAACAGCATTACTTTGGAACAGGAGCTTGATCATCTCCGCAATTATCTTGAAATTCAAAAGATGCGATACCAGCAGTCTTTTGATTTTCAAATCACAATAGATGAAGACATCATCCTCGCTTCTATACCTTCCTTGATTGTACAACCCTTTGTAGAAAATGCCATGCTTCATGGCATAAGTTTGAAAGCAGAAACATTCTATCTGGAAATTTGTGCAGTCAAGTCAGAAGAGAACACCGATACAATGATTATTGAAATCTCGGATAACGGAAGAGGTAGTACTCAACAAAAACTACAAGAGCTGAATTCACCTGATTATAGGCCAGAAACTGATGACGGCCACATTGGTATCTGGAATGTGAAACAAAGATTGGCTATGCGCTATCAGGGCAAAGCCAACATTCACTTCAGTGAAAATGAGCCGTTCGGATTCCGTGTGCGGCTTAGCCTGCCCATTGAATATATGGAAGGAGAATGATGAGAGATGCGTTTATTGATTGTAGATGATGAACAGTTCGCTGTAGAGGGGCTTCTCTACTGCTGCGAATGGAAAGCGTATGGGATTGAAGAGGTCTTGACGGCGAATAGAGCCGACAAGGCCAGGGAGATTCTGAATGAACACAGAATAGAATTGCTGATTTGCGATATTGAAATGCCGGATGAAGATGGGCTTTCACTGGTTGGCTGGGTTAGGGAATATTCTCCCTGGACGGAATCGATATTTCTGACCTGTCATTCCGAATTTTCCTACGCCAAGAAAGCCGTTAACCTCGGGAGTTTTGATTATTTGCTGAAGCCTGTTGACACAGATGAGCTGTTGACTGTCGTATCAGGTATGATAGCAGCCAACCGTGAGAAGGAAGAGTATGCGTCCTACAACCAAATGTATCATAAGTATCTAAATTTATGGCAAAAAGAAAAGCCGAAGCGTGTGGAACGTTTCTGGCAGGATTTGTTGTCCCGCAGTATCCTGTCTTTTGGGGATTTTGTTGACCGGGAGCTGGCGGAGGCTGGCGTGGGGTTAAATTCTGACGATCTGGTGCTTCCTATTCTGATCAGTATTGAGGAGTGGACTAAACCGCTCAGTCCGCGGGATCAGGAAATCATGGAATATGCCGTGAAGAAAGCGGCGGAGGAATTTTTTACAGAAGAGCATCAAGGGGAGGCCGTCACAGACAAAAACGGGGTTTTGTTCATTCTGCTGTATGCCAAAGGCGCGATGGGAGAACAGGCGACTAGGAAGCTCAGAATTCAGCAGCTCACGGACATAGGTAAACGTTTTATCAAAGCTTGCCGGGAGCTGTTCTACAGCATCGTAACCTGCTATGTCGGCTCATTCAAACCCCTTCAAGAGCTGCCGGGAATGTGCGAAAGCTTAAAAATCATGGAGCGTGACAATATTTCTCGCACACAATCGGTGCTTTTATACATGCCACAGGACCAGATGTTATTATCACCTAATTCGGATGATATCCTGCTCAATGATTTGATCTCTTATATGCTGAATGGCAAGCGTGAGTCCGCTGTGCAGTTTATTCATAATCTGACAGAGAAACTGGAAGCCAATCCTTGCTTTCAGGGAAGAAATCTAGACGCCTTGCATCAGGATACCTTGCAGATTATATATCACTTCTTGCAGGTAAGAGGAATCAATGCGGGAAGCATAGTCCTGTTTACAGACTGGACAACCGCCCGCATACGGGGACTGCTTCAGTACAGGCATTGGGCAGAAGGGATTGTATCGGCGGTCATGGAGGCGGAATTCGAGCGGCAGGAAAAGGGCGGTGTAATTGAGCGGTCCATTCGCTACATCCAGCAGAATATAGAGGAAGAGATCTCCAGGGTCAGCGTCGCTGATTATGTTGGATTGAACCCGGCGTATCTCTCCAGACTGTTCAAAAAAGAGACCGGCCAGAACCTCATTGATTTCCTGATCTCAGTGAAGATGAACCGCACCCGCGAGCTTTTGGATACCACGGATATGTCGGTAAGCGCGATAGCGCAGCAGGTAGGATACAGTAATTTTTCACATTTCACCAAAATGTTCCGCAAGCAGTTCGACGTCAATCCTCAGGAATATCGCAAAGTCACAAAACGATTAGACTGAGGTTATAAAAACGGCAGAGCAGTTGTTGGCATCTCCTTATAATAAAGCCATAACCCAATAAGAAGGTGTGGAACTATGGCTTCGGAAAAAGCAACACTGACACAATCTGGCATCTCGCAGCGCAAATTAAAATGGAAAACCATATGGAAGTACAGAGCCTTGATCGTTCTGGCACTGCCAGGTGTGCTGTTGATGCTGATCAATAACTATCTGCCCATGTTCGGTATTTTCTTGGCTTTCAAGGACTTGAATTATACGGCAGGGATATGGGGAAGCAAATGGATCGGACTGGACAACTTTAAGTTTCTGTTTGCTTCAAACGATGCTTGGCTGATCATTAGGAATACATTGCTGTACAACATTAGCTTTTTGCTTATCAATACGATATTGGCAGTGATGCTGGCCCTTCTCCTCAACGAGGTCAAGAATAAATTTGCCTCCAAATTCTTTCAGAGCACAGTGATCCTGCCTAACTTTATTTCCATGGTCATTGTCGGCTACATCGTTTATGGATTTTTAAATCCGGAACTGGGGTTCATCAATAAATTTATTCTGGAGCCCTTCGGGATAGATCCTAGAAACTGGTATGCGGAAGCGCAGCATTGGCCTTATATTTTGACCATTGTCAACACCTGGAAGGGTGTGGGCTACTCGGCCGTAGTTTACCTCGCAGCCATTGTCGGGATAGACTCTGAATATTATGAAGCAGCCGTCATTGATGGAGCCAGCCGCTGGAAGCAAATGACGAAAATTACGATTCCGCTGATTGCTCCGATCATTATCATCATGACATTGCTGGCGATTGGCCGGATTTTCAACGCCGATTTCGGTCTGTTCTATCAGGCAACCATGGCATCCGGGATGATCAAAGAGACAACTGATGTTATCGATACCTATGTATACAGGGCGTTAATGGTTACCGGCGATACGGGACTCGCCTCCTCGGCAGGGCTGCTGCAGTCTGTTGTTGGTTTTACACTTGTCATTACCGTCAACCTGATTGTCCGTAAATTCAGCAAAGAAAATGCTTTGTTCTAAAAGGAGAAAACCATGGAAAAAAAACGAACTAATCCCTTTATCATTATTTTCCTGTCTTTGTTTAGCCTTGCCTGCTTGATCCCGTTTTGGCTTGTATTCATGATCTCGGTTGCTGATGAAGACTGGGTAACTGTTAATGGATACAGCTTCTGGCCCGGCAAATTCAGTCTTGTCGCTTATCAGTATTTGTTTGAAGATGCAGAAAAAATATTGCGGGCTTATGGCGTTTCTGCCTCGGTAACGTTGATTGGTGTTGTCATCAGTTTGTTTGTGACTTCGGCAATGGCCTATGCGCTGTCGCGGAAAGAGTTTCCGCTCAGGGGGGCGCTGAGCTTCTACATCCTGATTACGATGTTGTTCTCGGGAGGCTTGCTGCCCTGGTATCTTATCTACACCCGGTTCTTGCATGTTCAGGATACGTTGATGGCCCTTATTATTCCGGGTTTGATCGGCGGCTTCAACGTTATCATCATGCGGACATTCTTCACGAACAGTATACCGCCTTCACTGATTGATTCTTCCCAGATAGATGGTGCAGGTGAATTCCGGACATACTTCAGCATTATTCTGCCGCTGTCCTTGCCTGTAATGGCTACAATTGGACTATTCACCACCGTATCCTACTGGAACGACTGGTTTACAAGCCTGGTCTTCATCCAGAATGAGAAACTGTTCTCTCTGCAATATCTATTGACCAAAACCTTAATGAACGCTTCGTTCCTGCAGACGATTGCGAATAAGGCTTATAGTTCCACCGCACAGGTCACAACACCGCTGGAATCCATTCGGATGGCGATGGCGATGATTGCAATCGGACCGTTGGTGCTGGTATTCCCTTTCCTGCAGAAGTATTTCGTAAAAGGTCTTACCGTAGGCGCTGTGAAAGGCTGATCCCAGCATAATGCTGGATTAGTATATGCAAGTAAAGGATTTAAAGAAAAACAGAAGTATTCCAGGGAGGTCTATTATTTATGAAGTGGTTGAAAAAGAGTTCTGTTGTACTGACATCGTTGGTGCTGACTTCAGTTGTGGCAACCGGCTGTGGCGGAAATAATGCTGCGAATTCTCCGGCGGGCACAGCTCAGCCGGAGGGGACGGCCAGCTCCGAATTGAAGCCTTACGAAGTCGTAATGGTATTCCCCGATGCGCCTCAGAATGACAATCAGCTGGTACAGGATGCAATGAATGATTATCTGAAAAAAACATATCCGGAAATGAACATGACGGTCAAACTGAATCCCATCGACTGGGGCGCATGGAGCGATAAAACAAACCTGATGATGGCCTCCGGAGATAAAATGGATCTGCTGTTTACAGCGGATTGGCTCGGATTCCAGCAACAGGTGACAAAGGGCGGCTTGCTGCCGCTTGATGATTTGCTCGCCAAATACGGCCCGGATATCGAAGCTGTTGAGAAGGATTATCATGATCCGGCTAAACGCGGCGGCAAGCTGTACGGTATCCATACCCACCAAGAGCTGGGCGGCACACAAGGAGTTTATTTGAACAAAGAGTTGGTGGACAAATACAACTTTGATCTCAGTGTCTTGAAGTCCGGAAAGGTCGAAGATCTGGAACCGATGCTGCAGACAATCAAGGAGAACGAACCGGGGATTACGCCTTTGGTAGCGCCAAGCTTTCCGCTTGAAGCTTACTATTCATCTACGAATCTAGATTCCATTGCAAGCATTGCGGTTATTAACACCGTGGGAACAGCAAAAGATGACTATACTGTAATCAACTCGTTCACTACTCCACGTTATATGGAGCTTGCCAAGCTGACCAACAAATGGTACAAGGCGGGGTATATTAACAAGGACGCACTGACACCAGGTCTGGATGCCTGGAAAAAAATTCAAGCGGGTAAAGGATTTGCATTTGTTACTGACATGGATATTATCGCTGATATGGAGATTGGCAAAGCTGCCGTTTCACCGAATGGTTCGATTAAAGCGGGCCGCGAGATGCTGCAGATTCCGCTCAATATTGACCGTCTGCAGACCGGTAAAATGACGGCAACCATGTATGCGATTTCAAAAAGCTCTGAAGATCCGGAACGCGCCATGATGCTGCTTAATCTTTTCTATAAGGACAAGGAGCTTCTGACCCTTTTCAACTTCGGTATTGAAGGAACACATTATGTGCTTAAAGACGGACAAATTGCGCTGCCGGAAGGCAAAACTACAGAAAATGTCGGCTACTACCATGATATTATGTGGCAAGTGGGCAATCAAATGCTTAACTATACACGTGTAGGCGAAGACCCGAATAAATACCAGAACTATGAGAAATTCAACGAACAGATTACCGCAAACCCTTCGCGGATTTTTGGATTTATCTTTGATCCGGAGCCGGTCAAAAATGAACTAATCTCGATCGACAACGCAAATAAAACCTTTGTTGACGGGTTGAAGTCCGGCCAACTCGATCCGGAAGAAGCTCTTCCTAAGATGCTGGAAAAACAAAAAGCAGCGGGATCAGACAAAGTAATTGCGGAAGCGCAAAAGCAGTTGGATGCTTGGCTGGCTGAAAACGGCAAGAAATAAGCAGAGTGTGATCAATAATTTCATTTGTTAAACGGATCTGACGGACAAAAGGGGCATAATGCGTTAGTTATGCCCCTTTTGATTGTAATGGATCATACAGCGAAGAGGAGTGGAGTATTCATATGGAATATTCGATGCTGACTTATATAGATATGTATCCCGATCAAGCCCAGTACAAATCCGGCCAAGCAGGCAGTATTATAGTCGAGCTGGAGACCCAAGAGGATAGGGTTCTGGAACTGGTTGTTGAGTTCTACAAATTAGAAAAGCAGGTTGCTGAAGAAACATTTGAGATCAGCCTGGAAAAAGGATTGAGACAAATTGCGCGCATTCCCCTGTTCACTGAAGATACCGAGTGGGCTGGGTACGGGGTCAAGGCTACAGTTTTTTACGATAAATTTGCAGTGTCAACAGCTTATACTTCGTACGATATTGCCGATCATTGGAGTCGGGCGCCTCGGTATGGATTCTTAAGCGATTTTCGCAAGGAAGAATCCGAAGAATTACGTGACGTCGAAAGTATGAACAAATTCCATTTGAATGTTATACAGTTCTATGATTGGATGTACCGACATGATGATCTTGTACCGCATCAAGATGAATTTCTCGATCCGATGGGTCGAATGATGTCCTATAAAGTTGTTCGTGAAAAATTGGCAGCCTTGCACGATAAAGGGATGGCGGCCTTGGCCTATGGCGCTGTATACGCGAGCCTTAAGGATTTTTTACAAGCACGGCCGGAATGGGGGCTTTATAATCGCCAAGGTGAGCCGTTTCAATTAATAGACTTATTTTATATTATGGACATTACACCAGGGTCCCCTTGGACTGATCATATTGTTGAACAATTCCGTCAAGCAGTAAAGGTAGGATTTGATGGAATTCATATGGATCAATACGGTTTTCCAAAGAAAGGGATACGTAGGGTCGAAGGAAGGGAAGAATTGGTTGATCTGGCGGAATGTTATCCGGCGCTTATTGATCGAACCAGCGCGGCAGTGAAGGAAATAAAAGCAGAGGCTGGGGTCATATTCAATAATGTGGGTAATTACCCCATTAGCAAAACGGCATCTTCAGATCAGGAAGCACTTTATATTGAAGTATGGCCGCCAATAGTCCGATTGCGTGAGCTTAAAGGACTTATCGATAATGCAAGATCATTGGATAAAGACAAGCCGATTATCCTCTCCGCTTATCTTCCCTCTTTTTACCCGAAAGCTGGACATGACAAGGAATGGGCTGAGAACGGGGCGCTACTAACGATGGCATCTATATTTGCTAGTGGTGGATATCATCTCTTATTAGGTGAGGATAATGGAATGCTGACGATGCCTTACTATCCCGATTATGCAGTGATGCGGCCTGAATTTGTCGTTGAGGTGAGACGCTACTATGATTTCATAGTGCGGTTTGGTACTTTGATACACAATCCGCAATTGGAAGATGTGTCTTACACCTATACAGCAGGGGTTAATACCGAAATCACCTTCGAAGGCAGAGTGCCATTTGCACCGAATGGAGATATTGGCTCCGTATGGACCATCATTAAACGGATGCAAGGTTATCACATCTTACAGCTAATTAACCTTGTTGGCCTTGAGGATGATTATTGGGAGCATGGCAAGAAAAAGCGTCCTGAACCTCAAGATGGAGTTGTCTGCACATTGCTGATTGAACAGCCGATTGAGTGCATCTTCACAGCCAGCCCTGATGATCATAACCAAGAAGTATGTTTTTTGGATTATGAAATTGTACCTCATGGACAAGGGCTAGCTGCCAGATTTACTCTACCGTCTTTGGAGGTTTGGTCCATGGTTGTAGTGAAATTAAGCGAATAGGAGTGCGTGATATGAATAATACAAGATGGTGGCAGACAGCTGTTATATATCAGATTTATCCTAGAAGTTTTCAAGACACGAACGGGGATGGAATCGGCGATCTCAGGGGAATTATCAACAGACTTGACTATCTCAAGCAACTCGGCATAACTGCAATATGGCTTAGTCCTGTATACAAATCACCCAATGACGATAACGGCTATGATATCAGCGACTACCAGGATATTATGACCGAATTCGGAACCATGGAGGATATGGATGATTTAATCGAAAGAGCCAAGCTACATAACATTCGAATTATTATGGATTTGGTTGTTAATCACACCTCCGATGAGCATCCCTGGTTCGTTGAAGCAAGTAAGGGAAAGGACAATCCCTATAGAGATTATTATATCTGGCGGGATCCTGTAGATGGCGGCGTTCCCAATTCCCTGCGTTCGACATTTAGCGGATCAGCTTGGGAATTCGACGAAGCGAGCGGTCAATATTATTTGCACTTGTTCAGCCGCAGACAGCCTGATTTGAACTGGGAGAACAGTAAAGTCCGGCAAGAGGTATGGGACATGATGAATTTCTGGCTGGATAAAGGCGTTGGCGGATTCCGCATGGATGTGATTGATCTGGTCGGGAAAATACCGGATCAGGAAATTACAGGAAATGGTCCGAAGCTTCATGAATATTTACAAGAAATGAACCGGGAGACATTCGGAAAGCATGATGTTCTGACTGTAGGAGAGACTTGGGGAGCGACTCCAGAGGTGGCGAAGCTATACTCCAATCCGGACCGTAACGAGCTGTCGATGGTATTCCAATTTGAACATATTGGTCTGGATCAGCAGGATTGGGGAGAAAAGTGGGATCTAAAGCCCTTGGCTGTAAGCGAATTAAAACGGGTACTGGCGAAATGGCAAACTGAATTGGGAAACGAGGGCTGGAACAGTCTGTTCTGGAACAATCATGATTTGCCGAGAATTGTGTCCCGTTGGGGAGACGACAAGCAATATCGAGTAGAGAGCGCAAAGATGTTCGCGATTCTTCTACATTTGATGAAGGGTACACCTTACATTTATCAAGGTGAAGAGCTCGGGATGACCAATTATCCGATTCAGGATATCAGCGAAGCGCAAGATATTGAGACCATTAATATGTACCATGAACGGATTGCCCAAGGGTACAGTAAAGAAGATATTATTAATTCCATTAATGTGAAGGGAAGAGATAATGGCCGAACCCCGATTCAGTGGGATTGTAGTCCTAACGGAGGATTTACAACAGGAGAGCCATGGTTACATGTGAATCCAAATTATACGGAAATTAATATGGAAGCAAATCTGAAGAATCCAGATTCAGTTTTTCACTGCTACCGTAAATTGATTGAACTAAGGAAGAATAACCCAATCGTTGTATGGGGTGACTTTGAACTAGTGGCGGGCGTGCCGGATCAAGTATTTATGTATCTCCGCAGGTATGAAGAACAGACCTGGTTAATAGCGGCCAATTTTAGTGGAGAAATAACGAAGCTGGAATTACCAGAGCTGGGGCCGGTCAAAGAAATGATTATTTGCAATTATTCTAGAGATAACATGGAATTTAAGCAACTACAATTACAGCCTTATGAGGCATTTGCTGTCAAACTCGCGTAGGTTAACTTGCCCGGTTTAGGTTATTGGTATTGCTGCCTTCATAATTAAATTCTTCTATATATAGAAGAATTTCGTTAATAGCATGAAACAGAGGTGGAAGATTTTTTTTGAGAAAGGATAGGGTGGTGAAATTGGCAAAGCTGAGAATTGGTGTAATTGGTTTAGGTGGAATAGCAGACATGCATATTTCCGGTCTGTTGGCGAATGAAGAGGCGATCCTATGGGCGATTTGTGATTGCAAGGAAGAGGTACTAGCGAGAAGGGGAGAACAATTTAATATCCCGGAAGCACGAAGATATTTGAATTACAAAGAAATGTTATCGGACCCAGAACTTGAAGCAGTGACGATCGCTACGCCGAATTATAACCATTTTGAAATAGCCTGTGAGGCAATCAAGCATCGTAAGCCGTTTGCCCTAGAGAAGCCGGTGACTCTCGATGTACAGGAAGCTGCCGCGTTGCGTGATCTGCTGGCTGAGGCTCATCTACCGCATATGATTTGTTTCAGTTATCGGTACAAATCGGCAGTAAGATATGCGAAATGGTTAATCAATCAGGGCAAAATAGGAGAGATCAAGCATGTCTACGGTCAGTATTTACAAGGCTGGGGGCTTAACGAGCGGCTTCCGCTAGTCTGGAGATTCAGAAAGAAGCTGTCCGGTTCAGGCGCGCTTGGAGATTTAGGTTCGCATTTGCTCGACCTTCAACGTTTTCTTGTGGGCAATGTAGAACGGGTGATGGCAGATGCCGATACGATTATCAAGGATCGCACCCTACTTGAAGGCGATGGCATGGGCGAGGTGGATGTTGATGATTTCTGTCATGTGCTGGCTCGGCTTGAAGGGGGAGCCTCGTCCACGATGGCCATTTCGAGATTCGCATTCGGGCGGGGAAACTTTCAGCAAGTGGAAATTTTCGGCGATCGGGGAGCGATTCTTTATAACCTGGAAGAAGAGGATGTACTATATGTTAAGTCTTCTGAGGATGGCGGCGAGGTCTTCATAAAAGTAGATATTCCTGAAGAATTTCATGTGGATCAAATGACATCTTTTATTAATCTGGTTAATGGACAGGGCGACGGATGCGACGCCAATATGGAAGACGGATATATAAACCAACATGCCATTGATTCAATTATTGTCTCATTAACTGAACAACGGTGGATTTCAATATAACGGGGAGGGCATATCATGTCTAAAATCAAAATTACAGTATGGAACGAGTACCGCCATGAAAGACACAACGAAGAAGTTAAAGCTATATATCCAGATGGTATTCATATGGCACTTGCCAACTATTTGAACACACAAGAAGATATGGAAGCAAAAACAGCGGTTCTGGATGATCCCGAACACGGATTAACTGATGAGGTGCTAGAACAAACAGATGTATTGTTATGGTGGGGGCATTTAGCCCATGATGAGGTTAGTGACGAAATTGTGGAAAAGGTACGTCAAAAGGTGCTAAATGGCATGGGATTAATCGTTCTCCACTCTGGACATAACTCCAAAATATTTCAATCTTTAATGGGTACCAATACTGGTGCTCTGAAATGGCGTGATGAAGGTGAGAAGGAGCGAATCTGGGTCATTGAGCCGGGACACCCGATTGCCAAGGGCCTTGGAGAGTATATTGAAATTAACAAGGAAGAAATGTATGGTGAACGTTTTGAGATTCCGGCGCCGGATGAGCTTATTTTTATTTCCTGGTTCGAAGGCGGAGAGGTGTTCCGTAGCGGATGCTGCTACAAGCGAGGACAAGGCAATATCTTTTACTTCAGACCAGGGCATGAGACTTTCCCGGTATACCACCAGCCTGAGGTACTTCAAGTCATTAGTAACAGCATTCGTTGGGCGGCAAAAGATGAACTTCCTAAAGTTTCTTACGGACGTGTAGCCCCGTTGGAACTTATTCCTTAAAGCGTGAACAATGGTCACCATATCATGATTATTTTGTGTCAAGACTTTGCTCTCCCTTGATAAGGAGGGCGAGTCGTTTGTTATTGAGATTAAGGGCTCAGACTATGCAAACGTTTATTTTATAGTTAAATGCATTCGCAAGAAGGAGGAAAGTGTCATTACTCCAACAATTAAAGAAGTGGCTAAGGCAGCCAATGTTTCAGTATGTACAGTATCAAGGGTTATTCATAATCTAGAAGGTTACTCTCATAATACTAAGCTCAATGTACTTCAGGCTGTGGAAGAACTGGGTTATTATCCTAACGGAGTAGCTAGAGGACTCATTAATAAACAAACAAGAACTTTAGGAGTGCTTTTCCCCAGCGTAGCAAGTGATTTTTTTTGTGGTATTCTTCATGGGATTGAAAAGGCTGCCTATGATAAGGATTATATGGTCATTGTTTGCAATACTGGTGAGGATGGCAAAAGAACAAAAAACTGTCTGGAGATGCTCCAGGAAAAACAAGTGGACGGAGTAATATTTACAAGCGAAGTTTTGAAGGATGAATATTATCTTCAATTACGACAGAAGAAAACTCCCTTAGTGCTCGTCAATGCATATTCTTCAAAGTACACCATCCCTTTTGTAAAAGTAGATGATAAACTTGCTGCCTATCAAGCTACTTCCTATTTAATCAATAAAGGGCACTATAATATTGCTATGATTGCTGGAACGCCATCTGATATGATAGCGGGAATTCCTCGTGTGGAAGGTTACCGGCAAGCGCTCGAGGAACAAGGATTTATATTTAACGAGGCCAGAATAGCTTACGGAGATTTTCATATGGAAAGTGGCCGTGTGGCTATGGAAAAACTATTGAGTGAAGCCCCGCCGTTTACTGCAGTATTTGCAGCTAGTGATGAAATGGCAATTGGAGCCATGGGAAAGGCCTTTGAGAAAGGGTTGAAAATACCAGAGGATCTTTCTATGATTGGCTACGATGATTTGATGTTATCAAAAATTATATCTCCTCCTTTAACGACAGTACATCAATCGTTGGATCAAATGGGGCGATTGGCGGTGGAAAAGTTATTATCTCTGATAGAAAAACCTCTGGAATTACCAAACAGCACTCTCATGAATCATTATATTGTTGAGCGGGAAACAGTGCGTACAATAATTTGATTTTTATATTATTTATTGGGTAAACGTTTACATTCATTTCAGAGACATTCAGACGATGTGACATAAAGTTGTTTTCTAAATATAAATCTCGTCAAAATATAGTTTTTTATACTACGGTTGATCTAATTGCTGACGGAAAGACTCTTGCTTCATAAACAATATAGAAGTAGGACTGGGCAATGTGTCCTATTCTAAATAAATCACAAGATGGAGGAAATATAATGGTGAACAAGAAGAAGCCTTACATTGCATTACTCACACTTATCCTTTCGGCGCAGTTAGCACTCCCTCTGTCTGCGGGACCGCTGGGACCATCAACGGTGCATGCAGACAATGAGAGTGGGAGCACATTAAGCAATCAGTCAATTTTGAAAGCGATTACATACCTTGGGGTCAGTAAAGCTCGTTATTCCCCAGGTGAAGAGGCCGAACTTATCCTCAAATTGAAGGATGACGAACAGTGGCAGGGAAAGCTGAACGTTGAGATCTACAACCTGAATACGCTGATCGCCAAAGGGAGTAAACCGATTACCGTCTTGAAAGGACAAGGTGACTTGTCGGTTAAATGGAAGACCCCTGATGATGATTTTACCGGTTATCTGGTAAAAGCGTGGGTAAGCGGAGCAGCTGATCATGATTATGTTACGGCGGCTATAGATGTTTCAAGTGACTGGAAGAGATACCCGAGATACGGGTACACAAGTGAATTCAGCAGTGAGACTGCAGCGCAGAGTGATGCCAAACTAAAACAGTTGTCACAAGATTATTATCTTAATGGTTATCAATTTTATGACTGGATGTGGAGACACGATGTGTCCGTTTACTCCAAAACTGATGCAGATGGTAAACCGCTAAAGGACAGTGAAGGAAATTTTGTCGATGAGGAGATCAACGCTGATACTCATTATCTGGATCTGTTAAACCGGGAATTGTATCCGCTTACGATTAAACAGCAGGTAGAGGCTGCCCAGAAATACGGCTCAGCGGCAATGGCTTATGAGATGAACTATGCGGCTCGGGAAAATTATGAAGACTATGGCGTTAGTCCGGAGTGGGGGCTTTATGGCAGTGAAAATATTGATAAAACCAATCCGCAGCAGAGCCAAAACGGTTATCACTTCGATTTCAACGGTAAAGAAACAGCCCTCTATCTTCAGGATCCTGGGAATGTAGAGTGGCAGAATTATATTACCAAACAGTTTGACCGTGCTGTAAATGTCTTTGGATTTGACGGCATCCATCTGGACCAATGGGGAGCCAATGATAATAGTCATCTCTATGATTACAATGGAAATAAACGCTATTATTCCCTGGATTATGACAAGCTGATAAACTCGGTTAAAAAATCACTGGTAGAAAATAATCCGGCAAAAAGTGATGTCACATTCAACATGGTGGGAGGGAATTTAGATTACAGTGCTGTGCCAGATCCGGATACAAAGACGGACTTTGATTACAGCGAAATATGGCATGACCGTAATCAGTACAGTGATCTTCAGAAGGTAGTGGAGGATACACGGGCGAAAAACGGCGGCAAGGCAATGGTAATTGCGGGTTATATGAATATGAAAGAGGCTACAGGTGTGAAAACACGTGGAACGGAAGCCGAGGATGTTCCTGCTGCTGTAAATTATCAATCCCGGATCTCCAAAGTTCAGGACAGCTGGGTGGGGAATTTCGGTCGCAAGGATACGGATGCGGTTACATTTACGGTTAATGCGCCTGCCACCGGTATGTATAAGCTTCTTCTCCATTATGGACAGGGTAACGGCTCAGGTTACCCTGAAGGAAAGCTTACTGTTAACAATGAAATTGCGGCTGCT
This sequence comes from Paenibacillus sp. RS8, assembly GCF_041956825.1. NCBI lineage: Bacteria > Bacillati > Bacillota > Bacilli > Caryophanales > Paenibacillaceae > Paenibacillus > Paenibacillus sp. RS8. The sequence goes on from NZ_CP168131.1 coordinate 3,227,973, forward strand.
GCAATTCCATTCAGTGCTAACACCGGTTGGGGGAATCCTTCGGCGACAGCCGAAGTGACGGCAACGCTGAAGGAAGGTAACAATACGGTTAAGCTTACACTGAATACGAACAGTTTGTGGCTTAATCTGCATAGTCTCGAGGTACAAGGACAAGACATTAAGCAATCTTACGATGCAGTGGATGCAAAACTCGATACCGTAAAGGTGGACCAGTACAGCCATGTTTACTATTTTGATACCAAAAATGATTATGTGACATTCCATGTACAGGTTCCTATTGAGGGTAACTACCCGCTCGGATTTAGTTACGCTTCCGATTGGCAGGAAGTCAGCCGTACACTCATGGTCAACAATGTATCCCAAGGCGAAGTTTCTTTCCTTGGACAGGGAGACTGGACAAAGTTTGCCCGCAAGGAGAATATGGCAAGCGTCTATCTGAATGCAGGAGACAACACGATTACACTGAAGGCTCCCAAAGATGACTTGGGTATTAAGTTACGCTATATGGCCCTTAATGGACAGCGATATGAAGCAGCTGAAGCTGAACTGCCGCAGACCAACAGCGTTACTTTCACGGAGAGCAAAACTGACAATTTCGGCCAAAGCGGCCAGACGGTAACATACTCGGTGTATGCCGAACAGCAGCTGAACACGTTGACGGTTATGTACCATGGAGGCAACAGTCCGGTTATGTCGGTGCTTGTTGATGGAGAGCCTGCTCCGGATGCCCAGAATATAACTTTTGCTAAGACGCCGGGAGAATGGGATGGTCCTATGCAAGCAAAAGAGTTGTTCGTAAACATTCCGCCCGGGAAGCACAAGATTACACTGAAGATGGAATCCTCCGGACAGTATATTAATGTTGGCGGGATTGTCGCCGGTGATTATGAATACAGTACAGGCGACGCAGAAATGAAGAATGGTGTAGTTGCGGTTGTCGGTTATGTCTCGGAGTTCAACAATGAGAATGACCGGATAGTATTCAATGTAAATGCGGTTGAAGCTGGACTGTATACACTCGGTTGGGTCTATCAGAATAATGGAGCAGCAACAGTCAGCCGCAGCGTGTATTCAGGCGATCCTGCAGGAACCTTGGCATCTTTTGCACCAACGTCAGGCAGCCAATGGGGGGAAACAGTCCAAACCGGAATTTCCCTGGTTCAAGGGTGGAATCAGATTGTGATTCAAATGACGGAAGGGACAGACAGCGGTATCAAAGTGGACAAACTGAAAGTAACCAGTGATGGGCCGGAAGCAATAACCAGAATGTACGAAGCGGAATCCACTCAGGAGAAAAATGATTCGGCCTTCTCCCTTTATAAGGATACGGTACTCAACTTCAGCGAGGTAGGACAGCAGGTTACTTATCCGATATCCATTCCTCAATCGGGAGAACAAAGCCTGATCTTTACGTACTCCAATGCCGGAGAGTATACAAACCGCTCCCTTTATATTGATGGCGTACGGGCGAAGGACAGCAATGGCAATGATCTTGACGTTGCATTTAACGGCACAGGCAGTCTGGACGATTATTCCGAAGAGGCCTATGTGATTGTACCGTATATGGAAGAAGGCAACCACAAGATCACGCTGAAAATGGAAGAGGATGACACTCCAGGCATGATCCAGCTCCGAGGTGTGACTACAGGCTATTTCAACGAGCCGTCCGTTCGGTTAATGGACGCTGCGCTCTCAGTTATGGGGGCAACTCATATTGAACTCGGGACGGCCGATCATATCGCTGAAGGGCCCAATATGCTTGCCAACGAGTATTATCCGAACCGTAGTAAAAAGATGAATCAGAGCACCAAGACAATAATGAAGGATTATTACAAATTCTTTGCCGCATATGAAAATCTCTTGTATGACAGCCAGGCAGTCAATGATAGAGAGATTGCTGTCAAAGATGCCGCGGGACAGCAGGTCGAGCTGAGCCGAGACGGTTCAGAAAATACGCTATGGTACACCGTTCGATCTGACAATAAGAACGAGCGTTATCAATCCTATGATGTAGTCCATCTGGTGAACCTGCTGAACAATGACTCTAACTGGAGAAACTCAGCCAATGAGCCGGATGTGCAGCACAATTTGCAAGTGACTTTTCCGGTTCGACTATCTGCTCAAGATGCTTCTGGACTCAAGGTTTTTGCGGCAACCCCTGATCAAAACGGGGGAACGATGCAGGAATTGGATTACACTTGGGATGGAGATCAGATTGTGTTGAATGTTCCAAGCGTCGAATACTGGACGATGCTTGTGGTGGATTATCAACCGCGGCAGTCAGAGGCTCAGAAGCTGTTCCCAGATACAGGGAACGAACCTTCACCATCTCCAGAACCTTCACCAACGCCAACAAATCCGGCAAAGCCAGGAACTTCTGCAGATGTAGCGCCGGTAGCGACTGCGGTGCAGATGGGTGAAACACGGATGATCACCGAGCAGGAGCTGAAATCCGCTCAAGGAGAAACTGTTAATATTGTATTGAATGAGCAGGTCAAATCCATACTACTACCGCTAAATGCTGGAGAATTAATTGGCTCACGCAATTTGGTCATCCAAACAGATGGACTCTCAATGGTTTGGAAGGCAGACAAGCTGAAGGAGATTGCCGCGGCAGATTCTAGCGGTAAGGGGGCTTATCTTGAGCTGAGAATAGGCAATGCGGGGGCTCCGTCTAACGGTGTTTTGAGCCCTTCTCAAGAGTATACTCTGAAAAGCAAGGTGTACACACTCGTGTTAGGAATCAAAGATAAAAACGGAAAAAGCTTAGCGACGCCGGGATTAAGTCTGCAAGCAACTGTGAAACTAGAGGTAACGAATGCTAAGCTTAAGGGGAAGTTGTTGGGGCTCTACATCAAAGAACAGGGAGATGGGCTATACCGTTACGCAGGGGGAGTATTTGATTCTTCTGCCGGCACCCTGCAGGCCCAACTGAACAATCAAGGTGAGTTCGCTGTTTATGAGAGGTTGAAGACATTCTCCGATGTACCTAGTACCCATTGGGCTTACGAAGCAATATCTTCACTGGTGGCCAAACACGTCGTTACTGGCAGGACAGCGAATCATTATTCTCCATCCGTAAGCATTACACGGGCGGAAGTTACAGTTATGCTGGTGCGTGCGCTGGGTCTTCAGACTAGCGGAGACAAGGCTGTATTTGCAGACGTGCCTGACTCCTCGTGGTACGCGGCGGAGTTATCAGCCGCGTACAGCAACGGACTAATTCATGGTCGGACGGCGGAGAAATTCTCACCTGATGCACCTGTCACACGCCAGGAATTAGCGGTCTTGCTTTTACGGGCGTATCAATATGCCGGAGGACAGGCTGCAGGCAATATTACTGCTGAGTATTCTGATGCTTCAGATATTGCTGAATGGGCTCGGCTGGCGGTACGTCTCGCAACTTCATCTGGATTGTTTGTAGGAAATACAGACGGTCAGTTTTCTCCTCTGAACCCAAGCACCCGTGCAGAGATTGCACAAGCAATTGATCGGATACTGAATCTGATAAACCGATAGATTCTATTAATTTAAAGAAGCGGCAGAAATTGTTACCGCTTCTTTTTTACTAGCTGTTCTGTTTAAAGATTCATTTACTTGTGGTCGCTTTTTACTAGCCCTCAGGTCATACGGACAAGGTATGGAGTATCATAGTGCTGCTGACAATTCAGGTCTAGGAGGCCGCTTTGAAGAAAAGATGCTTGAATTGCAGGCACCTTTTCAGAAGATCAGGGATCGCTTACTCGCCGCGATGATAGGTTTGAATTTATTTTTCGGAAAGCGGAGTTGCAAGCGGTTACTCACCAAATCAATCCTCATTTTATGTTTAACACGCTGAATACGATTCGCTGGCTGGTTAAATTTGGAGATGAAAACAAAGCATATGAAGGGATCACAAACTTTAACCGTCTAATGGAAGCGTATATGGGGAAAACGGGTATGATGGTACCGATAAGAGAAGAATTGGACATTATTGCTAAATATACGGATATCTTACAGCTTCGTTATGATCTCATTTTTACCTTGCGTACCGAAGTCGACCCGGAGGCTCTCGAATTTATGATTCCACGAATGTTTTTTCAACTGATTGTGGAAAATGCTATTTTTCATGGTATTGTACCAAGCGGTCAGAACGGAGAAATCAACATTACGATTACAGATTCCCCTGAAAATATCGTTGTACAGATTAGCAATAATGGGATGGGAATAGGTGATGAGCAGTTGGAATGCTATCCCGGCTACAGCATAGACGCGACTTTTCCGAGGTAGGCATCGGTTTGAAGCATGTAGTGGAATGTATCCATCTTTATTTTCTGCCGGGCTCGGAATTGGAGGTATTCAGTAACGCCGGACAAGGTGCAGTCGTCCAGCTAAAGCTAATAAAAATGGCCATTACTAACACATGAAGAGAGGAGAGAGCGTCATGTACAAAGTGATGATCGTGGATGATGAACTGATTATTCGAGCTGGTATGAAGGCAACTATCAATTGGGAGGATGAGCGGCTGCAGTTTGCCGGTGAATATTCCAATGGGGCGGAGGCGCTTCAAGCCTTGGAGGTCGAGCCGGTTGATATTCTTCTTACAGATATCAAGATGCCATTGGTTGACGGATTGGAGCTAACGAGACAAGCGAAACAAAAGTGGCCTGATATCAAGGTGATCCTTATTAGCAGCTATAGTGACTTTGATTATGTTCGGGAAAGCGTGGTGCTAGGGGCGATTGACTATATACTGAAGTCTACCATTGAGTCAGAGGAGCTTGCAGCGCTGCTGGAGCGTGCCATTCAATTGATCGAGAAAGACCGTTTGCTTCATCAGAGCGTATCTCGGTTTCAACAAAACGTTCAAGAGGTAAAGCGCAGAAAATCCGAGCATGATTTTAAGAAGGTACTTTCACAAGACATGGATGAAGACACGTTTGCGCAATGTTTATCAGAAGCTTATCAAGATAAAGGCTATTCGATGATCGTTTCCTTACTGAACGGGACCAAAGAATTACAGGAAAAGAAAGGGTTTCTTTACTTAAGTATGCTGAAGGTGGAATTGCAGGAACAGTTTTATTTGCATGATAACGATGGATTGTCCATTGTTATCAATGAATCGCAAATCGTGTTTTTGACGCCGCTGACAACAAACATCGTGAATTTAAAAGAGAATCTGGAGACGAGAACGGGCTTACGGCTTACCTTTGGATATGTCACGGAATCGCAACCGAAGAACTGGTTATCAAATTATCATAAGACTTGCAACGTATATGAACGTCACTTCTTTGATGGGAGCGGAGGCCTATATGATTACAGTCATAGCTGTCCCGATGGTTCTCCACAGCTCGAGGATACATATCATCCCGAACTGCTAATGAAGATCAAGGAGTTTGCACCGGATATGGCGATCCGTTTAAACAGTTGGTTACAGCAATGGAAGAAAGAAAGCATCCAGGCTGAACATATTAAAAGGGAAGCATGCGATTTATTCTCAGGCCTTGTGGGTAAACATATCGATTTGCTCCTTCTACTTGAATATTGTGGGCAGCTTTTGAAGAGTGAGACCTTTCATGAACTATGGACTAATTTGCTTTCAGGTGTTCACGAATGCTGCAGAGCGATTGAAGCGGATGAGCCGTATAAATCGACGAACAGTGTTATTGATAAAGCAATGAAATTCATCCACGAACATTACACAGAGGACATTACGCTTCAGACTGTAGCAGATCATGTTCACATCAGCCGGAACTACTTCAGTCTTTTATACAAGAAACATACACAGCTGAATTTTATTGATTATTTGATTCAATTGAGAGTGAAGCGGGCAAAAGAGCTTTTAAGAAACAAAACAACGAAAATATACGAGGTAGCAAGTGAATCGGGTTTTAATGATGTGAAATATTTCAGTAAATTATTTAAAAAGATGACCGGCTTGACACCTGCCGAATACCGAGAACAGTGTCAGGGAATCGAGCATAGGGAGGTTGAATAGCTTACGCAAAATTCTGTTGAGCGCTTTGCTCTTGGTCGGCGGCTGTGGACCGAAAATCCATCGAAAACGAAGGAATCAGCCCTATTGGCTGGGTTCCTTTTTTTGTATACAGTGGGAAGTGGATATTTTTATTGTAAAAACGAAATATAAGACACCTTGCGAAAAAAATGTCTTGAATTTTAGAAATGCAAGGAATATAAGACACCTTTTCAGATATGAAAGCGGTTACCGAATATTTCTATCGCTACTATAATGGAAGTTGATAATAGTAGGAAGGGGCAAATGGAAATGCAGAGTAAAGGAAAGAAGAAACATGCTTCGTTGAAGAAACAGTTGCTAATAATGCTATGTTTCTTGCTAGTTATACAGGGCGGCCTTGCAATGGCTGGCGATTGGTTAGGGTCGGTATCGCGGGTTTCTGCGGAGGAGCTGGGTGCACATTCCATGAAAACGCTGAACGTAAACAAGACCAAGTTTACATCGGGTGAATCCGTCGAGTTTACGATAGAGCTGGATGCAAAGGCAAGTACGCAAAGTAAGCTGGAATTGGAAATATGGCACCTTAACGAGAAAGTTGCGAAGGGCAGCTATCCAACGCAGACCTCATACGGAACGCTGAAGGTGAATTGGACTTCGCCGATAACGGGCAATAATCGAGAGTATACAGCCAAAGCGTATTTGGCAGAATCCCCTAAAAGCTATGTCACGGCCACGTTCGAGGTCGCCGGTGATACGGCGCATCAAGTCGAAGTACTTGACGGAAAATGGAGTATGCCGTTGGATGATCTCGCGCCTGATAGCAATGGCCGAGTTTCGATTGAATGGGCGGACGGAGCTGATCAACTGCTGCTTCCGCTAGGAGCCAGTGAGATAAAAGGAGCGAAAGCTTTTGTCATCCGAGGCAGCGGCGTAACCGTGCAAATTCCTGCATCGGTGCTGCGGCAGGTGGCTGATTTGTTGCCGGCAGAGAAAGCGAAAGGTGCGCATATCGCTTTCATTGCAAAGAAGTTGGACTCAAAGGAGAGGGATTCCTTAGCCAACAAGCTGAATGTGCCGGAAGATTCGAAAGCCTCCTTAGCCAGTGAAATCTACGACTTCGCGTTGAAAGCCATAGATACGGACGGCAACGCTAAAACGTCGGAAGCTTTCGCTGCACCAATCGAATTATCATTTCCGTTGGGTTCGGATGCTAATCCTGAACTAGCGGGAATTTACAATTTGACAAATTTCGGCGACTTTGAATATGTCGGTGGTGAATGGAATAACGGTTCTATGATAGCGGCAGTAACGCATTTCAGTCTTTACGCTGCTATGCAATATAGCCAGGCATTCACTGATGTTCCTGGCAATTACTGGGCTGCCAACGCGATTAAGACTGTCAGCGCGAAACATATCATGAACGGTATCGACTATGGCCAGTTCGCTCCAGATGGGCTCGTAACTCGCGCTCAATTCACGGCTATGCTGGTTCGCTACCTGGGGCTTTCGGCAAATGGGAAGAAGGCGAACTTCTCTGACGTAGCGGAGCAAGACTGGTTTGCCGATGTAGTTGAGGCTGCCTTCGAATCCGGCATTGTTACTGGAACATCGGCAAATACATTCGATCCTAATCGGACGATTACCTCAGAAGAGATCATTGCTATGGTTGTTCGGGCTTATGAGTATAAATTCGGTCCTTACTATACCGATGTGAAAGCTGTGTACACGGATGCAGCCCAAATCAGCGATTGGGCCAAGGTATTCATCGACAAAGCATCTGCTCTCGGTTTGCTGCAAGGGATCGGCAGAGAACAGATTGCGCCTAAACAAGCTAAAAGTAGAGCGGAAAGCGCGCAAATTATGTACAATTTGATCTCAAATCAGCCGCGGACTTACGATCCAATTTATAAAGCTGAGGGCGGGGAATTGAGTAAAGGAGTATGGATCAGCGATAGTGGCCAGGGTTCCGGTGGCCAAGGCTCTGGTGGCCAGGGTTCCAGCGGCGAAGGTTCTGGTGGTCAGGGTTCCGGCAACCAATATTCTGAATATTATGAAGCTGAGGATGGGGCATTGGGTCAAGGCGTCTGGATCGGCGATACGATACAGGCTTCCGGCGGCCGATTTGTCGGTGGTATTGACTCCACTAACGACATGTCCAGATACGTGGAGTTGACGGTCAATGTTCCGGCAGCCGGCCCTTACAACGTTTATCTTTCCTACGCTAACGGCGGAGGCGATGCCAAGCTGATCTTGCTCGTGAACGGCCAAAATTACGGTGTAGATATCCTCACTCCCCACACTGGAGACTGGTCCATGTTTGGCAGAGGATCTGCGGATTTTACGGTTAATCTCCAGCAAGGGAGCAATAAATTAAAGTTTGCCAATAAAGAACAATATACGCAAATCGATTACATCAAATTGTCCGCACCAGGAGCAAAGAACAAGACGGTACGTGTGGCCGGCGGCTATGAGATTGATATGTCCGATCTCCCGAAAGTGCATTTCGGGGAGCATCCGGAATGTGCAGAACTCTTTGATAAAGCTTGGGACACTCATAAAGGGAATATCAGAAAAGCTAGGAGCGCATTAAATCCCACTCCAAATTCGTATTATGTGGATGAAGCTTATAACGATTACATTTATGCCTGGGACACGATGTTCATGACGATGTTTAATAAATACGGTCTGAATCAGTTCCCGACATTAAGTTCGCTGGATAACTTCTACTATCACCAAGTGGACAGCGCAGGTCCTGATGACGGCTTTATTGATCGCGAAGTCAGCGAGGTGACCGGTGAATTCGCGGCATGGAACGCTGCATATGATGACCCGAAATCGCTAAATCCCCCTCTATGGGCGTGGGCGGAATGGGAGCAGTACCTTGTTCATGGAGATGTCGATCGCTTCACGAAAGTGATCAACGGAAAGACGATCTTCGAAAGACTCATTTCCCACTTTAATTTCGTGGAAAGAACGCGGACGATGAGCAACGGTTTATACGGTAAAACGACCGGTCTCGCCAACGGGCTTGATAATACGCCGAATCAGGATCATGGCGACCTGACGCAAACGTATAATGATCTGAGCATTCAACAGGCGCAAGCGGCATATTACATTTCGCTTATATCCAAAGAATTGGGAGACACGAATAAAGAACTGGCGTTTAAAGCGAAATACGAGGAACTGAAGCAAAAAATTAATGACTTGTTATGGTCTGAAGACGGAAAGTTTTATTTTAACCTGGATCAGAACGGAAACTTCACGAATATCGCTACGCCAACGGGATTGTGGGCAATGGCCGCGAATGTAGCTACCCCCGACCGCGCCGATGCGATGATTAGAAATTACGCCTTGAACTCGGAGAAAATGTTCCGTCCGAACGGCTTATCTACGGTAACCTATGATTATGCGAACCCGAATAACCCCAACAGCAAGTTTTGGCCGATGGGCAACTATTGGGAAGGCGCTGTTTGGGCACCTACGTCTTATCAATATATGAAGGGATTGCATAACTACGGTTACAATGAGTTGGCGTTCCAGGAGGGTATCCGTCATCTTAATATGCTGACCGACGTATATGAGGCTGGCAAAACCGACGACAAGATCGGGCAGGCTACCTTCTGGGAGAATTATTCAAGCGAATATACGTTGATGGGGCAACGACAATTTGACCATGAGTATGCCCGCTCCCATTTTGTCGGTTGGACCGGAGATTTGGTGATAGGCAGCATGATTGAAGATGTGATCGGTGTTAGATTGAATGCGCCGGCCAATAAGGTGAATTGGAATATCAACCTTGTTGAAGAACACGGCATCAGCAATCTTTATATGAAGCATCAAGGTGTAGCGAATCGGATTTCCTTGTCCGCCGCCAAGCGCAAAAGCGCTGCTTCATCGGTGCAGATCACAGTCACCGCAACACACGATTTTACACTGAATGTAACTAGCAATGGTGTGGAAAAAACGTTCCAAGTTGAAGCGGGGACCCATGACTACATCATTGCGGGCCAAGATGAGGAAGAAGCTTATCTGGCTGCTGGCGCTCACAAATTTGATTCGGCACACAGCGATCTGAGCAAAGCACAGTTGGATGCTAACGCGGCTGATTATGTGGTGTTCACCTCACAAACAAATGCGCAGATCAAAGACGGTATCCAGAACAGGCTGCAAAAAGGTAATTTGATCTATAATATCAACACCATTGGCTATCGAGCGAATTCTTCTGAAAATCCGATGAGCTTGGCTGACAATCAAGAAGCGACCGCGCTAGGCTTCAACAATGCGAAGAGTATTGTGAAAGCAGGTTACAGCGAGGGAGAGGAAGGCTTTATGCTCATGGTTCCCGCCGATAACGCCTTGAAAACATTGAAGGTGTTGGTGGGGGTAAAGAATGCTAAAGTAACCATTAAAAGCAGCCTGTCCGATGGCTCCAGACAACGCCAAAGCCAGGTATTGTATGGAAACGATACAGAACAAACCTACTTGGTTGAAATTCCGTACAGAGCTTCCGCTGACGGCAATTATTTACAGGTCGAAAATGTGATTGAACACGGAAACCTGAACGGTACCATTTCCTTGAAAGGTATTTTCTTGTACAAAGGCGGCAGTGAGATTCCACAACAAATGGATAAGGTCACAGTAAGCTCTAGCGACCGCCAACTTGTCATTGGGGCACAACCAATGGATTCGATCGACAGCTACCGGATTTACTACGGTACAGACCGGGCCGAATTGAATCAGGTCGTTGAAGCAAATAATCTGCCGTACACCATTACGAATTTGGTTAACTACAAAAAATATTACGTAGCGGTTGCAGGCGTAAAGGCAGGAACAGAAGGTGCCCGCAGTGATGTGGTCAGCGGGATACCGGAAGAAAGGCCGATGTCGGACAGCGAACGCGCCACCAAGGATATTGAGGCTGCGTGGGACGTCGTGTTGAATGGAAACCAGAGCTTTGATGCCATTACAGGGAACTTGAACTTCGCGGTGCAAGGCAATCTGTATGGCAGCAATCTCATTGTTGAAAGTACTAATTCTGGCAATGTCTACGGAGTAATGTCAGATGGTACCGTAAAGAATCCAATCCAGCCGCACCTCAACGTAGAGGGCACACTGAAGATATCGTCCACTTATAATGGGACAACGGTACAAATGTCGAAGAATATTACAGTTGTGGCGCTGTCGCCGCAGGAAGTAGCTTCTGTTTCTGGTTCAGTCGTAGATTTCACCGGGAATACGCTGGATCTAACGGCTGAAGGTACCAAGGACTGGACGCAATATTATAGTGGAGACGAGAATGTATTCGCTCGGAAGCAAGGCGCGAATTTCATTACCGGCTTCAAGCGATTGAGTGCCGGAGACGGGAACGCAACCGATTCGCCGATCTCTTTCAGTGCTACGGATGCTGGCGGACATGCGCCAGCGAATCAGAATGTCATTACTCACCGCGCTTCCGGGCAGGTAGGGTTTGAATTTAATTTGCCGACAAGCGAGCAAGTGCAGCAAGTTCATGTATACCCGTTGGCCTATGATTCCGTTGTGCAGTTGGACTTCTTGGTCAATGGCAGAGTCCTTTACAGCGATCAAATCTCGCAAGTGAACGGTTCGAAGATCGGTAAATTTACGATCGATTATAAAGCATTGAATTTGACAGACCAAATCAAAGTACGTCTGCGTATGGTCACGGATTATCACACCAATTCCTGGGGAGGCAGCGCTGGTCTTGCGGCTGTAACGTTGCAAGAAGAGGCTAAACCAACGCCTTATGTTGCTGGTACAGTCGCAGATTTTACAGGGAATACGTTGAATCTAACGGCTGAAGGTACCAAGGATTGGACGCAATATTTTAGTGGAGACGAGAATGTCTTCGCTCGGAAGCAAGGCGCAAATTCCATTGCCGGCTTCAAGCGATTGGGTGCCGGAGACGGGAACGCAACTGATTCGCCAATCTCTTTTAACGCAACGGATGCTGACGGAGCTGCGCCAGAGGATCAGCATGTCATTACTTACCGCGGCTCCGAGTCGGCAGGGTTTGAATTTGATTTGCCGACAAGCGAGGAAGTACAGCAAGTACATGTATATCCGTTGGCCTATGACTCCGTTATGAAGTTGGAATTCTTAATCAATGGCAGGGTCCTTTACAGCGATCAACTCTCGCAAGTAAACGGCTCCACGATCGGTAAATTCACGATCAAGTATAAAGCGTTGAATTTGGCAGACCAAATCAAAGTACGCCTAAGTATGGTCACGGATCATCACACCAATTCTTGGGGAGGAAGCATCGGTCTTGCGGCTGTAACGTTGCAAGAAACGAATTAACTGGTGAAGAACATGGTTCCGATTAAGAGTCCTGTGGATGAGAAACTGAACCGTACCTAAATCGCACAAGTGATATTCAATCTATTCCAGAAATGACAAAAGGGGAATGACTGCTGATGAGTCGCAAATGGCTTGTCTGTGGTCACTCCCCTTTTTAGACTTGAATATCATCTTTCGACTAAAGGAAGGTCACAAAAACGGAAGGGAGATCTGAAATAGGGCGGTATACTAAGATGAAACAAATGAATGTGAGGAGATGATAAATCATGAACACATTTCAAAAGAGGTTGTCGTGGGGCGGTTTGGACTCGATACTGGTGGGGAAGAAAGGACGCAGCGGGAGATTGCGAAGGAACTGGGGATCTCGCGGAGTTATGTTTCGCGGATAGAGAAGAGGGCGCTGATGAAGTTGTATCATGAGTTTTATAAGGCGAAGCGGTTAGGGAATAGGAACTGTCTCTCCAGCGTGTAGTCCAGAAATATCTACCAAATCGCCCTGTAAGCTTATGCTTGCGAGGCGATTTTTTTTACATAATTGGAACGTGAATTCTAGCATAACGTACGGTATATTAAGGTGAGAGTTGATGGGAACTCGATAGCGGATTGCTTATTAAAAGCTGAAATCAATGTATTTATAGGGGGGGGATTCTTTTGTCAAATTATTTTAAATTCGTTGCTATCTTCGGTTTAGTTTTTGTACTGGTTTCCTGTTCAGACAACAGTGTCAACAGCGCCAACAGTATTAATGATACGCTGCCGCAAGCGAATGAAATAGTCCACAAGGATGCCTTTGAAGAAAAGCTTGATCAGTATATGTCCAAGAACTATTCGGGATCTGTGCTTCTCGTCAAAGATAACAAGGTTATAATTTCCAAGGGATACAATATGGCGGACTATAATAATAACCTGCCTAATGGACGAGATACTATCCATCAAATCGGTTCGCTTACTAAAGCATTTACCGCTGCAGCTATCTTACAGCTTCAAGAGGCCGGTAAGCTGAGTGTCGACGACCCCGTAAATACATATATTAAGGATTACCCTAATGATAGAGTCACACTTTACCACTTGTTGACCCACACATCCGGGATCCCCAATTATACCAATTCTCCGGATTTTCTAAAATCAATAAACATTAAAATTAGCGTTGACGATTTAATTGCCAAATTCAAAGACAAGTCACTAGAGTTTGAACCGGGCAGCCGATTTTCTTACAGTAACTCCGGGTATGTGCTGCTAGGTGCTGTGATTGAGCAAGTTAGCGGACAGTCGTATGGCGACTATCTGAATGAGCATATTTTTACACCTCTCGATATGAAAAGATCAGGTTATTTAACAAAAGACAACAACCATACAGATATTGCTGTTGGGTATTCACTTATTACTCCCGACATCTCTGAGATAGCCCGGCCTATCGATATGACCGTCCCTTATTCAGCTGGCGGTATATATTCCACCGTACAAGATCTTTATAAATGGCTTCTAGGGCTCGAGAACGGGACAATCATCAGTGATGCATCATGGGAAGCGATGCGCAAACCGAATCTGGATGAATACGCTTTGGGATGGGGGATACCCGATCCAATGGGGATGATGTACGCACATAATGGGGCAATCAATGGTTTCTCTTCTGAGATTTGGAGAGATATGTCTCAGGGGACAGCGGTCATTCTGCTCAGCAATGCAGAGGGAATCAACCTTGGGGATATGAGAGATGTGCTGTTACGCATGCTTGATTCGGAGGAATAGGCCTTACAGTTTGATGATATAACGAGGAATAAGCAATTATTTTTGACATCATATCGTGTCCACAACCTCAAAAAATTCGATAATACTGGGGAAGACATGGAGGATCTGATCTCCATCGGAACTATTGGCTTGATTAAAGCTATTGAGAGTTACCGTCCAAACAAAGGCACAAAGCTGGCCACATTTGCAGCACGTTGTATTGAAAATGAAATCCTGATGCATCTTAGATCATTGAAAAAGACCCGCAAGGTTCATTACATGATCCGATAGGGACTGATAAAGAGGGAAACGAAATTACACTCATCGATATCCTTGGCTCCGAGGCTGATGATGTTATTAAAGAAGTGGATCTGAAGATCGAGAAGAGCAAGATATATCGTAACCTCGATATACTGGATGATCGTGAGAAAGAAGTTGTAGTGGGGCGGTTTGGATTGGATACAGGTGGGGAAGAGCGGACGCAGCGGGAGATTGCGAAGGAGCTTGGGATCTCTCGGAGTTATGTTTCGCGGATAGAGAAAAGGGCGCTGATGAAGTTGTATCATGAGTTTTATAAGGCGAAGCGTTGAGAGGATTGGGTCTGTCTTTTGACAGGCTCTTTTTGTTGTCGAAATGAAATATGTAATTCGAAAGAATTGTATAAAATAATTAATTATGTATTTATGGAATTTTATATTATATTATATTGAAAAAAAGAGTTAATTAAAATTATTGACTTAAATGGAAATAAATAATATATTATGAAATATATGAGGAGGTGAGAAAAGTGCAAAACAAATTGGTAGATTTGAAAGTTACAGAAAGTGGTATCATTACTCCGCTGGAAAATAACCCTGGAACTGGTGGTGGGGGAGGAAATCTAGGTGGAGGTGGTGGCAATTCAAGTGGTGGTGGTTACGGATGTGCAGTAGCTTGTTATATTAGTTGTTCTAATAATAAATAGTTATTAAATACATAGAAATCTACTTCACAGATTGAGAAACCTACTTTCTACGGTAGGTTTCTATGTTTATATAACGGATGAAGTAAAGTGGTGGGAAGTAGAACTTAGCTGATAGCTAACTGTGTTCACAGTTATTATCACCAAACAGATAGGATGTATGCTTATTTTATCTGCATGAACCTTGAAACTATAGTATGTATCAGAACTCATCTTTTGATTTTTTTAAATATATTTTCCTAGTATGTTGAGGGGGAGGGGAATGAATATGTGTGAAAATAATAGCATTCCTAGATTTATAGGTAGTATGTATAACCTTATTGGTGAAAATAAACTCCTACTTTACAAATCTGGTAGAGAATTCACTATCGAAGGGGGATCTGTTTCAGATTTAATGAGTGTGCTCCCTTTGTTAAATGGGAAAAATACCATCTTAACTATCTCTAGAGATGCCAGTTTAGATGTTACATATGTTGCGGCGCTAGTAGCTCATTTATCGGAATTGGGTTTTGTTTATGTTATTGATCACAATTCTTGGTTAAATAAAGATGAAGATTCTGGGAATGAATTCTTATATAATTATTTATTTGGAAAATTAGACAAAAGTTTGATTTTATCAACAATTCAAATCATATCATGCAGGACAATTGCTATTATCGGGAATCAATTTTTAAAAGATGAATTTGCAAAATATTTTAAGGGTCGTTTTTGTATTGTTGAGGAATTAGACATAAGCGATAGTAAGCCAGAGTTGATAATAGGTGTAGATTTTTTTGAAAATGAAGAGCTTTTTGATTCACTTAATAGAAGATTGATAGATACAAAAATTCCATTTATGAGAATTGTATTGGATGGGATGCATTTACAAATAGGTCCAATATTTACTGGGGGTATATACTGCTATAACTGTTTTCAAGTTCGAATTGTTACAAACTCAATACAAGCTTCGTTTTATAAAAATCGCAATGTTTACATGCAGAGTAGTTTTGAAAAGGGGCTTGTACCTGCAATTCCGGGATTTGTTGAAGTAGCAATGGGAATAGTTAGTACTGAGCTAATCAAATATTTCAGTAACCTTGGATCTATTCTTGAAGATAGTGAGCTTAATTTAAACCTTAATAATTACGAGCTAATGATAGCCCCTATACTGGGTCTGCCAAACTGCCAATATTGCTCTAATTAATAATCAAAGGGGAAGAGAGTGCATGAGTTATCCTCCTAGGTATCATCTCTTGGTAAACGAACGAACAGGTATAGTAAATAATATTCAAGAAGTTCCTATTCTATCAGCATCAATTCCTTTATATACATTTGTTGCAAGTAGAAAGCCATTAAAAGAGCGAAATCTTGATCTTTTATCGGATTCTTTTTTAAGTGGAGTAGGAACTAGTTTTTTTAATAAAGATGAAGCAAGAATTTCAGCATTGGGAGAAGCAATTGAGAGATATTCAAGCTTGTTTACACACCCACATCGCTTAATAGAACGTAGTTATAATCAATTGTCTGGAGAAAAAATAGATCCAACAAAAGTCACTCGCTATACCCCTGATTACTATAATATAGAAGGCTTCCCTTTTGTCGATGTCTCGTTGGATTCTAAATTAATGTGGGTCGAGGGCATCAGCCTTACCACAAGAAAAAAAATTTGGATACCAGCTGATCTTGTTTTTTTTCCTGATATTGTATACCCAAATTTAATAAGAGAAAATATTACAACTGGATTAGCTGCTGGAAGCTCTTTAGAAATGGCTGAGATTTCGGGTTGTTTAGAATGCATTGAAAGAGATGCCATTACATTAATGTGGTTAAACAAAACTTCAAAACCTATTATTGATTTAGAAACGATTATGGATGCGGACATTTTGGAGATTGTTAGATTAGTTAAGGAAACTGGTTTCTCCTTATTTGTATTGGATATTACCACTGATATTAACGTTCCTTCTTTTTTTTGTTTGATTATTAATGATTTGAAAGTAACTCCGTATATTTCATGTGGTGCGAAAACTGATTTTAATAAAAAGAAGGCGCTAATAGGAGCTATAAAGGAAGCCTCACAATGTTTTAATTATATGAATACACCTGATTATAAAATTCGAGTGGCAAGTGGTGAGTTTAATGAAATCAATTCTATGGACTCACACATTCTCTATTATGCCTATAATATGGATAACTTTCATGAACTTGATTTTTTATTAAAAGGTGAATATGTTGATTTCAATAAAAAAAATTGTAATAGATTCGAAGATATGAGCGAATTATTAGAGTATTTTTCATCTATGCATTATGATCTCGTGGCATTTGATTTAACAACTTCTGATGTGAATAAAGGTGGGATGAATGTAGTTCGTGTAATCGCACCTCAACTAGCCCATCTAGAATGTAGGTATCCTGCATTAAATTGTGAAAGGCTTGACAGAAATAATGAATACAATAAAGCACCGCATCCCTTTGCATAGGAGGAAAAAGCATTGTCAAGAAGGACTGTGAATTTAAGAAATAGTTACGATTTAGCTAATTTATTCCACTATAATACAAAAATATCTCCTGCAAGAATGCGGATATTATCAAGGAGAACGTTTCGGCTCAAAGTTAATCGTAAAATGATAGAAGGAATGAAAACCTATAAGCTGAGCCCAAAAGAATCATTAATTGATAAAAGTTTTCCTTTAGTTTTAAAAGAAAGAATGACAACAAGAATTTATGAGATACGTACACCAATATTATTCGACATTGTCTCAACTCTGTTACACTTTTCTTATGGAGTCTCTCGATTTCAGGATAATTATAATTATAGATTTATAGCTTCTGCGGGAGGGATATATCCAATTGAAATATATCTAGTAGCTTTTAATGTACGAGGAATTGAAAAGGGAATTTACATTTATGATGAAATCTCAAATAGTATTAAATTAGTTAAAGTTGGCGATTTTAGAAGACAATTTCATGAGTCAGTTAGTGGTATGAACAAATACTATGTAGATAATTGCGCATTCATAATTGTTAGTACAATAAACATTAGTAGTACATGTGAGAAATATGATAATCGAGGCTATAGATTTATTAATATTGATGTTGGACATTTATCTCAAAATTTATATCTAGTAAGTTCTGCATTATCACTAGGAGTCGTGGCAATAGGAGGATTTATAGATGAACAGTTGGAGCAACTACTAAATCTACATGATGTTGAAGATGGAGTTGCTTTATTTCATTGTTTTGGAAAAAAACAACAGGCACCAATAGATGCTTTGAAGCTAAAACTAGAGGACTACTATGAAAAATAAAAAAAAGCTAATTTAATGTTTATTTGGGGATATTATAAGAATCAAAAAATGAAAATAGTTTTATTTTTTATTCTCATTCTTATTTCATCCTTCATATCAATAATTAATCCTTTATTGTTTAAAGTATTGATAGATAACCTTCACATTGTTAAAGGACACAAGGAAATTATTGGGATTATTATTGTTATATCATTTATAGCATGTTTTGTGATTGTAACTGAGTACGTAATTGTAATACTTGATACTAACTTAATGAAGAAGACGAATTATTCTGTTCGTACTCAATTAATAAACAAATTATTAAAAGTAAATTTAAGTTCGACTCAATTAGATCAATCCAAAATAACCCAAGCTGTTATTAATGACGTACCAATGATTCAAGGGATTTTGAATAATATTGTAATAAAGTCAATGAGTGCTTTAATTAGTCTTATAGTTGTTTTGTATATATTATTTCATATTGATAGTTTTATGACTCTTTCCATCTTGATTATTTTCCCAATGTATCAATTGGTTTATTTCTTGTTTAATGAGAAGATACAAATCAATTCAAAAAAGCTTATCGAAAATAGAGATGAATTGACAAGCTCCATTCAAAAAATTTTAGCTAATTTACGACTGATTAAAACATTTAATAAAAAGGATAGTACTTATTTCCTGAATTATGAAAATGTAGTTCAAAGTATTTCTGACAATCAATTTAAAGCGGCTACATCTAGCGGTTTATTTAATGCAGCTAATTCTATAGCACAGTTTAGCTTGTTAATAGTAGTTTTAGCTTTTGGGGCATCACAGGTCAGTAGTGAGCACTTAAGTATTGGCTCATTTGTTGCTTTTTATATGTATATATTTCAATTATCTCTACCAATAAATCAAATATATAATAATATTGTAAATCTAAACACAGCGTTTATTTCAATAGACAGGGTCAGGGAGCTTTTTGATCTCTCAGAAGAGCAAGGGGCGGATCAGATTTCGTCAAACTTTTTTGACAAAGAAAGCGGGACAAATAATATCACTTTTAACAGCGTCAGTTTAAGCTTGGATCATTCTAGACCAATTTTAGAGAACTTAACTTTCAAATTAGAAAAAACAAAGTTGAATTTTATTATTGGAGGAAATGGGATAGGGAAAACTTCCATCTTATTATCTTTATTAGGCTATGTTTCAGTAACAAATGGGGAGTTGCAAATTAATAAAAATGTAATAAGTGAAATTGATATAAATGAACTAAGAAACAAAATCGGTGTGGTTTTTCAAAATGATCAATTTTTAGGACAGTCCATAAAAAATAATTTGAAAGCAGAAAATAGTGGAATGATTCTATTAATAAATCAAATCTATAATAAGTTGATTAAAGATTATCATGAAAACACTAATGTTGAGAGCCTCTCTGGAGGAAAAAGAAAAGTTGTACAAATACTATCTGCTATTGCCAAAAACCCGGAAATACTTATATTGGACGAAGCGTTTGCTAACCTTGACAGTGAATCAACTGAATATATTTACGATGTTTTGCATTCTTTGAAAGATGAAATGATAATTATTATTGTCTCTCACGATTATAAATATATATCTAAAGCAGATAATGTTGTCGAAATACATGAAGAAAGTAGAGGCCAGTATGGCGCACAAACATCTAATATCCAATTATCCATCGGCTAGAGGCAAACATTGTTCATCGTCTTCGTTAAGTGAAATATGTAATTTTAGAGGATGTAAATTATCTGAAGCAATGATTTTTGGTTTAGGGTTGGGACTTTCGTTTATTTATTTAAAATATCAGTCAAAAGATTTACCGAGAGTTATTTCCGCAAGAACCCCTACTTTAGAGATAAACTTTTTCAAATCTGTTGGTGTTAATTTGAAGTGGAATTCAGGGGTTTTGGATTGGGATTATATAAAAGAAAGTATAACTAATAACAATCCTGTACTATTCTTAACTGACACTCATTATCTTGATTTCTATAATACTAGAGAAAGTAATTTCACTGCTCATTCTGTTGTTTTAGTAGGTTATGATGAGGAGAATAATAAAGTTATTCTTTCAGACTATATTGAGGAGAGCTTATTAGAAAACGATGCGGGAAGTTTTTTAAGTGCAATAAAAACTGAACATATACCGTTTTTTAGGACGAATCAATGGATTGCAGTCGAACCCAACTTCTCTATTCAAAAGAATTTGAAAAATATGATTTTAAGTTCTCTACATCTTAATGCGGTATCATTTTTAAATCCTAATAATGATAATTGTGGTCTAAATGGAATAAAGTTATTAGGGGAAGAGATAATTTTTTGGGATGATCTTCCGAATTGGGAACGTTGTTGTATTAATGCATATTTATCTTTGGAAAAAATAGGAACTGGAGGAGGAGGATTCAGAAATTTATATACTGATTTCATAAAAGAAGTAAATGTTATTTTAGAAGATTTCGGAAAACTTGGATTTGAAAATAAAATGGTGAATTTATCAAGAAAATATAAAGAGTTAGGTAAGAAGTTTTTTATAGCGGGTAAGACCAAAAACCCGAGGATATTAAATCAAATTCATTTTTTACTTGACGAGATGTACGATCTAGAATATGAATTTTGGACTCAAATTGAGAGTTATGTTTCTACTAATTTTGCTATCGTAATTAATAAATAACTGTATGGAAATTTATACAAGAAGTATAGGAAAGACAATTCGTATTTATGGAGAAGTGATTAAAGGTGATATCAGTTCTGAGTATGCTTTTTTTTTATATACTTGTAGTGCCTTTATCGGTGTTTCTTCATGAGATGGGTCATGCTTTAGCTGCATTAGTTTTAACAAAGAGAACAGTACTTATTTATATGGGAGCTAATAAGCGAAGGCAAAAGGCAACATTGATCCTAGGTCGCTTACAATTTTATTTCACTTGGGGCTTTATGGGGAGTGTAGCTACAAAAGAAGATGAGAAACAGCTTTCAAAATATCAGAATATTGGAATTTCAATTGGAGGACCACTCGTTTCATTATTTCTAGTTATAGTAATGATAGTGCTATACTTTTCAATTCAAATGAGACCTTTTTTTGATAATATAGTGTTTGCAGCTGGTGTATTCAATCTAATTAATTTATGTGTGACTCTAATTCCAACGATATATTCAACAGGCCCTTATGCTGGTCTTCCATCAGATGGATATCAAATACTCACTGCTATGGGTAAAGGAAAGATTCATTAATTGTATCCTTGCCATTATTCTTACCTGTGACCCACAAGATGTTCATTTTGAGAAAATGTACTCTTCTTGTGGGTCATTTGCGATTTAATTTGAAGCCATTGAGAGCTACCGCCCCAACAAGGGCACAAAATGGCCACTTTTGCGGCACGTTTTATTGAAAACGAAATCCTGATGCATCTTCGCTCACTAAAAAAGACCCGTAAAGACGTATCCCTCCACGATCCTATTGGGACAGACAAGGAAGGTAATGAAATTACACTTATCGATATCCTTGGCTCCGAAGCTGATGATGTTATTAAAGAGGTCGATCTTAAGATTGAGAAGAGCAAAATTTATCGCAATCTTGATATTTTGGATGATCGGGAAAAGGAAGTTGTGGTTGGGCGGTTTGGATTAGATAGAGGAGGAGAAGAGCGGACGCAGCGGGAGATTGCGAAGGAGCTGGGGATCTCGCGAAGTTATGTTTCGCGGATAGAGAAAAGGGCGCTGATGAAGCTGTATCATGAGTTTTATAAGGCGAAGCGGTAAGGGAATAGGAACTGTATCTCCAGCGTGTAGTCCAGAAATATCTATCAAATCGCCCTGCAAGCTTATGCTTGCGAGGCGTTTTTTTTTATATAATTGGAACGTGAATTCTAGTATAACGTACGGTATATTAAGGTGAAAGTTGATGGGAACTCGATAGCGAATTGCTTATTAAAAGCAGAAATCAATGTATTTATAGGGGGGATTCTTTTGTCGAATTATTTTAAATTCGTTGCTATCTTCGGTTTAGTTTTTGTACTGGTTTCCTGTTCAGACAACAGTGTCAACAGCGTCAACAGTATTAATGATATGCTGCCGCAAGCGAATGAAATAGTCCACAAGGATGCCTTTGAAGAAAAGCTTGATCAGTATATGTCCAAGAACTATTCGGGATCTGTGCTTCTCGTCAAAGATAACAAGGTTATAATTTCCAAGGGATACAATATGGCGGACTATAATAATAACCTACCTAATGGACGAGATACTATCCATTAAATCGGTTCGCTTACTAAAGCATTTACCGCTGCAGCTATCTTACAGCTTCAAGAGGCCGGTAAGCTGAGTGTCGACGACCCCGTAAATACATATATTAAGGATTACCCTAATGATAGAGTCACACTTTACCACTTGTTGACCCACACATCCGGGATCCCCAATTATACCAATTCCCCGGATTTTCTAAAATCAATAAACATTAAAATTAGCGTTGACGATCTAATTGCCAAATTCAAAGACAAGTCACTAGAGTTTGAACCGGGCAGCCGATTTTCTTACAGTAACTCCGGGTATGTGCTGCTAGGTGCCGTGATTGAGCAAGTTAGCGGACAGTCGTATGGCGACTATCTGAATGAACATATTTTTACACCTCTCGATATGAAAAGATCAGGTTATTTAACAAAAGACAACAACTATACAGATATTGCTGTTGGGTATTCACTTATTACTCCCGACATCTCTGAGATAGCCCGGCCTATCGATATGACCGTCCCTTATTCAGCTGGCGGTATATATTCCACCGTACAAGATCTTTATAAATGGCTTCTAGGGCTCGAGAACGGGACAATCATCAGTGATGCATCATGGGAAGCGATGCGCAAACCGAATCTGGATGAATACGCATTGGGATGGGGGATACCCGATCCAATGGGGATGGTGTACGCACATAATGGGGCAATCAATGGTTTCTCTTCTGAGATTTGGAGAGATATGTCTCAGGGGACAGCGGTCATTCTGCTCAGCAATGCAGAGGGAATCAACCTTGGGGATATGAGAGATGTACTGTTACGCATGCTTGATTCGGAGGAATAGGCCTTACAGTTTGATGATATAGCGAGGAATAAGCAATTATTTTTGACATCATATCGTGTCCATAATCTCAAAAAATTCGATAATACCGGAGAAGACATGGAGGATCTGATCTCCATCGGCACCATTGGCCTGATTAAAGCCATCGAGAGCTACCGCCCGAACAAAGGGACAAAGCTGGCCACTTTTGCTGCCCGTTGTATTGAAAACGAAATTCTGATGCACCTAAGATCCTTGAAGAAGACTCGTAAAGATGTATCTCTGCACGATCCAATTGGGACAGACAAGGAAGGTAATGAAATTACACTTATCGATATTCTTGGCTCCGAGGCGGATGATGTTATTAAAGAAGTGGATCTGAAGATTGAGAAGAGCAAGATTTATCGTAACCTTGATATTTTGGATGATCGAGAAAAGGAAGTTGTCGTGGGGCGGTTTGGATTGGATACAGGTGGAGAAGAGCGGACCCAGCGGGAGATTGCGAAGGAGCTGGGGATTTCGCGGAGTTATGTGTCGAGGATAGAGAAAAGGGCGCTGATGAAGCTGTATCATGAGTTTTATAAGGCGAAGCGCTAGGATTTTAGATAATAACTAAAGATTCACTATAGATTTTATTAAAAGCGACTTGCCAACAAGGGAGTTGCTTTTTTGTTCTGTTATGTGGTTCTAGATGAATAAAAACAAGTATTTACAGAAAATTATCTTTTTAGCTGCTGAGGGGTGTTTTTGTGACATACAAAGAAATATATGATCTCCATATTCAATTGTTTCTGACGGAATTCGTGCGATAAAGAGCAAAGGTAGCACGCATACGCAAGTAAACTATGATTTTAATGGACAGGTTATTACGGAAGAAAAGTTAAATGGGAATAATATCGTGCAGAAATCCACGTATTTCCGAGGCGACCGAGTATTGGTGAAGAAAGACAAGAACGCTAGTAAAGATTACTATTATCTGTACAATGGTCACGGCGGTGTTGTACAGATAATAGATACGAGTGGTGCAGTTGTGAATAGCCACGCCTACGATGTGTGGGGCAACATTACCAGCCAAAAAGAAGAAACGCCAAACCCATTCAAGTACAGGGGAAGTGTATGATGAAGAGACAGGTCTTTATCATCTGCGTGCACGATATTATGATCCGAGTATAGGGCGATTTTTAAATGAGGATACTTAAATGAGGATACGTATGAAGGGCAGATTGATAAACCGCTGATTCAGAACCTTTATACTTATGTGCATAATAATCCGTTAATCTATACTGATCCGAGTGGGCACATGGCAACATGGAGATCAGGTGTTAGCGGGATGGGGAATTCTAGTTACGTTGATCTTACATCTTTAACACAAATTCAATTAACAGCGATTGTTACTGATAATAATCAACCTAAGGTAACTAAACAAGCAGCAATGGATGAAATTGAAAATGGGGTGTATATTGCTGCAAAAGGTGTTAAAAGTGCCGTAAATGGCCTAAAAAAAGCAGTGAAGGCTGAGGAAGTTATTAAGACAAGTCAAGGAATAATAAAAGATTTTAATATGGACTTTTTATTTAAAGAAAAAGAAATGCATGTCTTTTCTGCAGATCATATTAAGAATGGAATTATGGATTTAGGTAAAAGCCGAGAAGGAATTATGAAATCTGGATTCAAAATTCTTGGAAAAAATGAATGAAAAGGGGCTTAATAAAGAAGGACCAACGTAAATTAGAACAACGATCAATGGGTTTGAATTAGAAATTAGAATTTTCGTAAAGGATGGGAAACTTATATATTATGATATGTTTAAAGGACAATCTACAAGGAATATGGAGAATACTATTACTTATCCTTAGGGGGAGAAAAGTTGAATGAGTTTGAAAAAGAAATATTTGAAGCAGTTCGAAATTATGATATAGAGAAGGTTGAGACAATCATCGAGCAGAAACTTAAAATTACCCCTAATGATATCGATTTATTGATGCGCTTAGCTGTCACATTAATAAACGTACCTTTAGTAGATTATGGTAAAAGCCTTGCTTGCTTATCTCGCATTTTAGAGTATGATAAGAAAAATGTAGAAGCAACAATTTTGGAATGCTGTATACATTATTATCATTTAGGTGGTATTGATGAAAATTTAGTGAGCAAAATTAATAATATCTATGTTTTTAATTCAGACATAAGTTCTATCAAAAAGTTAATATTATCATGGTACTTTGCAGATACAGATAAAATAAAACAACTTGAGATGTTAAGGGGATCAATAGCTATTAACCCTAATAATGTTAACTCTTATGTGCAATTAGGAAGTATACTTATTGAACAAGGAAATGTTAAAGAAGGTAGAAGTTTGATAAAGAAAGCTTTAGAAAATATTAAATTGGTGTATGACCAAAATACAATTTTTGATTTCTCAGATTTTAATGAATATCTCAATCAAAAAGTGCGAGGTATACATCTAAGTAATGAAAATAAAAAAACTATTGAACGAATGCTATTCTAAAACAAAATTAAGTTATCGTCTAACCACATGTGAGTAAAAACTCCATGTGTTTTTTGTGGAAATATGAAATCTGGATTATAAATCTAAAAATTTCAATCTGAGAGGAGAATTTTTTATGAAAAAGGAAGTAATATGTTATGTATATGATAATAACGGAAATATTACTTCAGTTAAGGAAACGAATCAAAGCGGAAACACAAACTACAACCTATGTGTATGATGCTTTGAATTATGCCGACGGTCTGCGCTATCTAAAGAGTACCGGCAGCAGCCATACCCAGGTGAACTATGACTATAACGCTGAGGTTCTAACTGAAGAAAAGTCGAATGGCAACAGCATAGTCCAACAATCCACGTTTGTGCGCGGGACCGGGTACTCGTGAAAAAGGACAAGGCAGCAAATAAAGTTTACTATTAGCTATACAATGGTCATGGTGATGTGGTACAGATTGTGGATACTAGCGGAAAAACAGTAAATGAGTATATCTATGATGAATGGGGCAATATCACTAGCCAGATAGAAGGAACCTCGAACTCTTTCAAATATGCAGGTGAAGTGTATGATGTATGATCCGAGTATGGGTCGGTTTTTAAATGAGGATACGTATGAAGGGCAGATTGATAATCCGTTAACGCGGAGCCTGTATACGTATGTGATCAATAATCCACTTATATATACCGATCAAATTGGAAATATGGATGAAATTGGTGGGATCATATTGTTAATAGGCATTGTCTAAAAAGAATGCTTCTTAGTTTACCATATCTCAAGAAGAACTTCGTTCAATGCTATCCAATTAAGATATAGTAAACTCACCAGTTATCAGGAGCATTGATAGTATCGATGGAATTCGATATGTAAGAGAGGTCACTTTAAATAAGTCTATCGGACTTAATAAATCCAAATTTCAAACCGACTTCCACAATGATAATCTTGACTGATAGGAATGGGAATTTAGTTACGGCAACACCTGGAGTAAAAAAAGGGGTGACAATCATGAAACTTATTGGGAGTAAGTTGGAACAAGAATTAAGGGAGCAATTTATTAAATCCAATCAATCACTATTTAAGAGTGAGGAAAAAAGAAGACTACTTGAAGTAATAAGAAGTTCATTTTCGGAAATGAAAACAGCGTACATTGTTAATTGGATACCTGAACAAGGTGAAGATATTTATAAGGTACTCATTAATGATGATTTTATTGCAGAGATTGAGTTAGACCGTTATAGCGATGAAGTTGAACCAATTGTTGAATTTGAAGCTGTCTCTCAATACTTACATGGACTCAGTAAACAAAATCAAATTAGTTTAGCGGTTGCTCTTGAATTAGCAAAGCAAGAACTGAAAAATATGGAATGACTAACATCAACTTTACCTTGATTGGCTTTATACCTTTCAAGGTTTTTTTGGAGCTACCTAGTACCGAATGAACTCATCATTCAACCAAATACACATATAACCCATGTAATACCCGTATAAAGAGCTTGTTACATCATTGCTGGTCATTTAACAAGTTGATTATGGACAGATGAGTTAAATAATGCATACAGACTTGAGCATACACAAATTGCACTTTGCTGTTCTTTACTAAGCTATAAGATAAAAAGAGGCGTTTATATAATTGATGAATCTTACGCAGGAGCTTGCTAAGCTGAAGGAGAAATTGTCCAAGAATATAACACAGATAAAATTGAGAAAAATGAATAGGAACTTAACGTATGAATGAGACAATTGCACCGATGTTTGTGTTCCTGGAAAATCGGGAGCGATCGCAATTGCTTCACTTTTTTTACATAAAAAAATTCGACAACACCGGAGAAGACATGGAGGATCTAATCTCCATCGGCTTGATTAAAGCCATCGAGAGCTACCGCCCGAACAAAGGCACAAAGCTGGCAACTTTTGCTGCCCGTTGTATCGAAAACGAAATTCTGATGCACCTAGATCCTTGAAGAAGACTCGTAAAGATGTATCTCTGCACGATCCAATTGGGACAGACAAGGAAAGTAATGAAATCAATCTTACCGAATTCTCGGCTCTGAATCTAATGATGTTATTAAAAAAATAAACTTCAGGATTTAGAATATCAAGATTTACTGCAATCTCGATATTCTAGATGTTCGGGAAAAGGATAGCTCTAACTCTTCTAATAAGTTGAGAGCGGAAGTGAATAGCCAACGGAATAGTACTAAGGGCACGGGAAAAGGTGGGAATTCACCTGATTTTGTAGTAACACAAAAAGGTGATGTAATACCTATAACGAAAGGGGCTACTGGACCTAATCCTGTGGTTAATCCTAAAGGAAATGTAACAGGGCAGTCATATACTGGAGGGCAGGGTAGTGCAAATAAACAGGTAGACTCGGTTAGAATAATGGACCCGACTCCACCTAGAGGGAATTCTCTTGGGTATCCAGGGGGGGCATTAAATACGAGAATAAAGGTCAACAAGGTGTAAACCCTATTACTGGCAAGACGGTTCCTAAATCTCAATCACATACTCCACTAAAGGATTGATACGAAAAAATGAATATAACAAAAATGGAGCAGGCTATAATTACAAATGTTGAACAGGTTCATGATTATTTCCAAATAAATTCAACAAAATTTATACTGAATATTTACAATTCTTTTCATGTAAAGTGTAACAATATAACCTCAAATAACAATGAACTGCTCTTGGGAAAGGTGATAAAAACTGCTGAACTAACTGAAGAGAAAGCCCTGGTGCTGGAGCTGAAAGATAATATTTTAATTCATATTTCTCTAGCTGCTGATGATTATTTAGGGCCGGAGGCAGTTCAGATTAAATTCAGTACAGGTGAAGTTATTTTAATTTAATTATGCTATAAAAGAAAACCTTGATTGGCTTCGTGCCTTTCAAGGTTTCCTTTTTTGGTGGGCTACCCAGTGCCGAATGAATTCATCATTCAACCAATAACACATTTAACCCATGTAATACTGCTACAATACTTTTTTGATTTCCGTTGTACGCACATAAATACTTGAAAAGTATAACCTAAATAACGCTATTCCGATACATCGAACAGGTCGAATATGGTCAGATACTAACATGATTGACCCGTTTTTTTATTATCTTCATTTTTTCTCAGTTTTTGGAAATTAATCGCAACTTTCCAAATAGATACCCCGATGGATATACTGATTAGTTCAGCGCACGTCACATGTCAGCATATATCCAACTCCATGGGTTAAAGAGTTATTAGGGGATGTTGATGATTGGCTTATGACATACGAGAATGCAAATACCAATCCTCACTTCTATACAGCATTATTAAGATCGATATCGGTTAAGAATATTAGTTTGTAGGATGTAAACATGGCTACTATTAAAATATGGGGAAAGGAACTGGTTTGTAACTGTTGCAGTCATTCAAACTGGGATCACTCCAAAATTAGAATAACTATTTGTGATATTAGTAAGGGAGAAGAAAATTTAATAGAATCTAGATATCTATTTAGTTGTACAACTTGCGGTATGGAGGTAATGTTTGGAAAAATATATGATTGGGAAAGTAGTAGTCTAAATATTGTAATTGAAGAAGATAGTTAAGTGAAAGGCCACATAGGAGCGTAACAACTCCATGTGGCTTTTTAATTGTTTGCGTGCCCAGAGGCACACATAATCCAGTTCATTTCTAGGATATGACATCGCTTCGTGTCTATAACCTCAAAAAATTAGATAATACCGGCGAAGACATGGAGGATCTGATCTCCATCGGCACGATCGGCCTGATTAAAGCCATCGAGAGCTACCGCCCGAACAAAGGCACAAAGCTGGCCACTTTTGCTGCCCGTTGTATTGAAAACGAAATTCTGATGCACCTAAGATCCTTGAAGAAGACTCGTAAAGATGTATCTCTGCACGATCCAATTGGGACAGACAAGGAAGGTAATGAAATTACACTTATCGATATTCTTGGCTCCGAGGCGGATGATGTCATTAAAGAAGTGGATTTGAAGATCGAGAAGAGCAAGATATATCGCAACCTAGATATTTTGGATGATCGGGAAAAAGAGGTTGTGGTGGGGCGGTTCGGATTGGATACAGGTGGGGAAGAGCGGACGCAGCGGGAGATTGCCAAGGAACTCGGGATATCGCGGAGTTATGTGTCGCGGATAGAGAAAAGGGCGCTCATGAAGCTGTTTCATGAGTTTTATAAGGCGAAGCGGTAAGGGAATAGGAACTGTATCTCCAGCGTGTAGTCCAGAAATATCTACTAAATCGTCCTGCAAGCTTATGCTTGCGAGGCGATTTTTTTTTACATAATTGGAACGTGAATTCTAGCATAACGTACGGTATATTAAGGTGAAAGTTGATGGGAACTCGATAGCGGATTGCTTATTAAAAGCTGAAATCAATGTATTTATAGGGGGGGATTCTTTTGTCAAATTATTTTAAATTCGTTGCTATCTTCGGTTTAGTTTTTGTACTGGTTTCCTGTTCAGACAACAGTGTCAACAGCGTCAACAGTATTAATGATACGCTGCCGCAAGCGAATGAAATAGTCTACAAGGATGCCTTTGAAGAAAAGCTTGATCAGTATATGTCCAAGAACTATTCGGGATCTGTGCTTCTCGTCAAAGATAACAAGGTTATAATTTCCAAGGGATACAATATGGCGGACTATAATAATAACCTGCCTAATGGACGAGATACTATCCATCAAATCGGTTCGCTTACTAAAGCATTTACCGCTGCAGCTATCTTACAGCTTCAAGAGGCCGGTAAGCTGAGTGTCGACGACCCCGTAAATACATATATTAAGGATTACCCTAATGATAGAGTCACACTTTACCACTTGTTGACCCACACATCCGGGATCCCCAATTATACCAATTCCCCGGATTTTCTAAAATCAATAAACATTAAAATTAGCGTTGACGATCTAATTGCCAAATTCAAAGACAAGTCACTAGAGTTTGAACCGGGCAGCCGATATTCTTACAGTAACTCCGGGTATGTGCTGCTAGGTGCCGTGATTGAGCAAGTTAGCGGACAGTCGTATGGCGACTATCTGAATGAGCATATTTTTACACCTCTCGATATGAAAAGATCAGGTTATTTAACAAAAGACAACAACCATACAGATATTGCTGTTGGGTATTCACTTATTACTCCCGACATCTCTGAGATAGCCCGGCCTATCGATATGACCGTCCCTTATTCAGCTGGCGGTATATATTCCACTGTACAAGATCTTTATAAATGGCTTCTAGGGCTCGAGAACGGGACAATCATCAGTGATGCATCATGGGAAGCGATGCGCAAACCGAATCTGGATGAATACGCATTGGGATGGGGGATACCCGATCCAATGGGGATGGTGTACGCACATAATGGGGCAATCAATGGTTTCTCTTCTGAGATTTGGAGAGATATGTCTCAGGGGACAGCGGTCATTCTGCTTAGCAATGCAGAGGGAATCAACCTTGGGGAAATGAGAGATGTGCTGTTACGCATGCTTGATTCGGAGGAATAGGCCTTACAGTTTGATGATATAACGAGGAATAAGCAATTATTTTTGACATCGTATCATGTCCATAACCTCAAGAAATTCGATAACACCGGAGGTTATATACAAATATTTACATTAGTGCTTATTTTCAGCAACTTGCCAATATGCAAGTTGCTTGTTTGGGTAAGGCAAGTAGATTGATATACAAGAAATATATGATTTCCAGATCCAACAAACTGTCGAAGCCTACTTTGAAAGCTAAGATGTGAAACCAGAGTGCTATATGGGATGCAATAATTGTTCTTCAGTACTTTTGTAGAAAAACCCCGAATAGGGTCCACTTTTTTTAAGTGTCAACTATTCGGGGTTCAGTTCACTTATGAGGGATAAAAATTAATTCTACATCTTCCAGATTCGATAAAGAATCATTGCTGCTTCAGCGCGAGTCAATGAATCGGCTGGTGCAATTTTATCGTTCTTGCCATTGATGATTCCTCTTCCTACAAGGAAAGCTGCACTGTCCTTGGCGTAAGTGGAAATGCTTGCTGCATCGGAATAAGAAGTCAGATTTCCGCTTCCGACAGATGGCTTACCAGCTGCTTTCAGGGCTCTTGCTGTAAGAACCATCATATCTTCACGGGTAATGCTGCTGCCCGGTTTGAATGTATTGTCCTCAAATCCTGATGCAATTCCGAGCTCCCGTGCAATAGCTACAGCTTGCGCATAGTAAGCTGTAGGCTGTACATCACTGAAGGTAGCCGCATTCGTGCCGGAACCTTTCAATTCAAGCGCTCTAACTAGCAGGGTGATAAAGTCTGCTCTCGTGATAGAAGCCGCAGGCGCGAAGGTATCCTCAGAGATTCCCATGATTACGCCACGTGCAGCCATGGCTTCAACCGCTTGTTTCGCCCACTGTATATTTTGCATGTCGGTAAAGGAATGAGTTACGTAGGCTACAGCATAGGTGCTGAAATGAGTTGTCTTGAATACAACCGAACCGCTCTTCGCATCATAGCGTCCGCTTGGCACAGCTGTTGCCTGTCCTTGGCTGTCAATGTATAGGATCACGATTTGATCTGCATTGACAAGCTCCTGTGCCGTAGCTGTATATGGAATGGATACTGTTACAGTGGCTGCTGGGTTATTCCAAGCAATAACAGTGTCGCCAGCTTTTACACTAAGATCGATAATCGGACGGCTACCCACTTTTCCGCGAACTCCCGTATTCAAGCTATCCCCCGAGACTTTCTTAATCTGAATGGATACTTGATCCGCTTGCCCTGTCATATTAGACAGCATGTTCGACGGAATAAGAAGTTCAGCATTGTCTGTCTTAAGGATAAACTCAACATTGCTGTTGCTTTGCAGGCTTGAAACAGGCAATTGTACAACATAGGATTGCACATTTGCTTGCTTCGGTATCTCGATGGTAACCTGTTTCTTGCCATTCGCACCTGGAGAAGCCTGATCTATCGCTTTATTTAGGCTGGCACTTGAAACTGTTGCGGTGGCTGTTCCGTTCTCGACTTTTACAGCAGGCAGAATGGACACCACACCGTTGTTATTGTGGACCGTATCGGTGGATGGAGTACCGGATCCATTGCTGTTTCCCCCATTGCCATTGTCTTGAGAAGGTTTGCCAGTCAGCGTTAATTCTCCGAATACAGAAGGATCTTGGTATCCTTGACCGGATGGATCGTTCCATGCGTTCGCACTGATTCTGTTGCCGTCCTTAGCATCATTGATCTGCGCATCGAAGCCAATTTTGGCGTTGTTCGCAGGTTTAACCTTTTTGAAAGGAATCTTCATTTCAACCGTGTAGTTGGTACCGGAAACAGAGACTTTTGATTCGAAGCCTGCAGCAATTTCCTCAGGATTAAAAGAAGCCGCGTTCTCGAAATTCACTCTGTATTGCCCATCATCGTCTTGGAAAGCAGAAGTCTTGCCATTGTTCTCATCGACGAACACTTCCACGGAATCCTGCTCCCAAGCATTCGGGTTGGATTTGTCCAGCTTATCGTCTTTGACTTGGACCAACACATATAGATTGTTGTCATCCCAGAGTGTTTTTGCTGTTCCTGTAGCACCTGACCAGGCCATTTGCTTGGTCTCCAGTTTCATTTCAGGAGCGTTGCTCCATACGCTGTCTACGGATCCGTCGATTGCAGGTGTTCCATAATAAGCGCTGGATTTCTTGTATTCAAGCTCTTCAGGCGGATTTTCCGCTATGAACTTTTCAGGGTCAGTGACCGCGTAGAATGCCTCTTTTGCTTGGAAATTCTTGTCGAATAAGGTTGGATTCTGCTCGGCTCTCCAGCTGGTGCTGTCATTTAATCCCCAGAAGGTGACACGCGGAATATGCTCGCTGTTCTTCTTGTAGAGATCCATTAGTTGGGCATACAGATAGGCCTGCTGTTTCGCTTCTTTGGTAGTGATTGTAGAATTGGTGCCTGCCATGATGTCCAATTCAGTAACAACAACTTCTACGCCCAAAGAAATGAAACGCTCGAGGGACGATTTGACATTTTCCAATCTGGTGCCCAAATTGTAGTGGGCCTGCATGCCAATTCCGTCAATGAGTTGTTCGCCGGGATGAGCTGCAGCGTACTTCTCATTGAGTTCTTTCACCATGCTGTAGATGGCTGTAGATTTATTCTGGTTGTCATCGTTGTAATCGTTATAGTAAAGCTTGATATCCCAGCCGTTTTCGTCAATGACTTCCTTAGCCGCAAGGAATGATTCCTCGATGAAGTCAGGACCAAGGGCCTGTAACCAGCCGGAATTGCGGAGAGCATTTTTCCAGTCTGTCGGGTTAGCCGGGTTGTCGTTCATGGCTTCGTTGACAACGTCCCAGGATTTGACCTTGTTACCGAAGTGCTTCACTACGGTCTGGATATGTGTTCTCAGATTCTTCAGAGCTTCTTCGCGGCTTAATGGTTTACCATCAGCAGCGGTATGCAGCCATGAAGGTGACTGTGCATGCCAGACGAGTACGTGACCGGCAATTTCCAGATTGGCATCCTGTACCTTTTTAACCAGAGCATCTTCTGCGGTGAAATCAAAGTTTCTGTTGGCATCATATGCATAATCCGGCTTCATATCATTCTCAAACGTAACGACATTGTGGTGCTTCGTCAGAAGCTTGAGTCTGGTCTCGTCAAAGGTAGCCGGGTTAACGATGTTACCGATCAAGAATTCATCCTTATAAATGTCCTTGAGGTTAGGGAGATTTTCTTGAATTGGAGGTGCCGCAGCTACCGGGCCCAAATATCTCAGAACAAAGTCATCTAAGTAGAAGGTACGATTGCCGCCGTCGTCGTTTGCTGTCTCAATGTAAGCATTGAGTACCGTTGGAGTAGTGGTGAGCGTATATTTGCCTTTGAGCTCTACCCATTCTGAATCTGTAACGGTTGCATTTTGTGAAACGTTCGCAAAACCGCTGTCAGCATACTGAACACTAATACGAAGCGTTGTAGGCGCCTCACCAGGTGCCATTTTCACCCAAGCTGACAGCTCATACTCGTGATTCTTTGCCATTTTTCCGGCAGCATTAACTAAGGCTGCATCATATTGTGCAGTAGTAGTAACACTCAAGCTTTGTTTTCCGTTAGGCGTATGGTTAGCTTCTTGGGAAAGCTTCACCGTTTCTTTGCCATTCCGTGGCCCAAAGCCATCCAAGCCATTCTCAAAGTCTGCAGAGATACCTGTCTTATCTACAACCTCCGGTGGGGTTTGGCCAGGGGTCACATCGGTGATGATGACTTCATCAATGTAAATGTCTGAGGTCAAAGTATTGCCGGATGGTTCAACAAAGATAATGACTTCCTTGGTTTGAGATGGAATTTCAAAGCCTTTCGTTTCAAATAACGTCCAATCTGAAGCGCTTACTTTTTTGTTGCCGATGATCCAAGGATATTTGTTACTTGCTACCTCGGAATCAATCTTGGATCCCAGATGGAAATCGCCTTCACCTGATCCAAGTCTAACCTTAAGAGAAATGTCGTACTTACGGTCCGATTTCATAATGTCAGTAAGTACGAGAGCAGGAATTGCTTTTTCATCTGCCCGTTCGAAGAATTTTAGCGATTTCGTGCCATGTGAAGCTAGCTCGTCAACGACCGCTGTTTTACCATTGGATCCCCAACCCAGCTTACTCCAGCCTCCGGTATTTCCGTCTTCAAAACTCTGGTTAAGGACTACAGTAGGCTGAACAGGTGCTTGTGCCTGGGTGACGGTGATTTCTCCGATATAGAAGGGAACCTCCTGACCAGCATCATCAGACTTGATCCGCAGCACTGTATTCTCAACACTGGTAACGGAAAGAGCGGTGGCTAGTGTAACGCCTTGTCCCGCTTTGAAATCAGAGGAATAGATTTGAGTGTATCCCTCTTTATTATTAACGTCCGTTGATCCCTTATTGCTTACAATTTCCAAGACGGCTTTGCCGGCTACCGGCGGGTTAGCATTATCGTCAACATATACGGAAGCGGTTACAGTATACTCTTGGCCAACTACCAAGCCCATATCCGCGAAGGCGATATCTACGCCGTCCCAGCTTTTGGAGCGGGTGTTTACAGATAAAGCTGCTCCATCGGTATTTCCATCAAACGTCTTGCCATTGACAATTGCCAGTGTTGGATTACCAGATTGGGTTAATTTGGTGTCTTTTACCGATTGTACATCCTTAAAAGTTTCTTGATATACAGTTTTCGAATTAGCAACTGCCAGATCTGCTGCGTTGACTACCGGAGCCATCAAGCCGACTGGAAGAAGTAAGACCACTGCGAGTAACCCGGAAACAACCTGCCTAAACGATTTCTTCATTAATGCATCCCCTTCAGCGATTTTTTGGAATAACGTGAAGCGCTTACATAAATATTTGGAACTCACCTCCTAATAGCCCAGATTATAGCATTGGACTTTAAGGACTTAATACTCTCAAATTAAAGAAGAATCCTTGTTTTTTTTAGTTATTTACAAAAGAAAGAAAAATACATATCTATCTCGCCAAGACGCCGCGTTTATGATATTGAAGTCGCACCCATGTCCGCAACCTTAAGAAATTCGATAATACTGGGGAGGGAAGACATGGAGGATCTAATCTCCATCGGAACAATTGGCCTGATCAAAGCCATTGAGAGTTATCGTCCAAACAAAGGCACAAAGCTGACCACTTTTGCCGCCCGTTGTATCGAAAATGAAATCCTGATGTACCTAAAATCACTGAAAAAGACCCGGAAGGACGTATCGCTTCACGATCCGTTTGGACAGACAATTGTTTATTGTGAATAAGGATGCTAACAATCTGGTTACTGAAGCTTAAATGACTATTCAGTTACTCGGAGCTTGACGTATCCCAATCCGGCAGATTCCCGGGACTTCTCTGATCGCCATATTTACAGCAAGTCGGGCCGTCTGTATGTTGTACTAGGTGACTGGTCTCCGACGTTGTTGGTTTTTGATGAAGTAACTTTCTTGCCAAGTAGCGGCAATAAGGAGATTAATGGGATCGGGGAGATGGTATTCACCAGTGATAACAGTAAATTCTTTTACTGGAGTCAATATGGCTGGGATGCCGGATTTGCCGGTTCAGATGTCTACGCCTACTCCATTCATGGGGAAGGCAGTTTTGTCAAAGAGGACCAGTCCATTTTGGGATACCCGAATATGGATAGAGACCCGCTGGATACGCCGATTTTGTTAGTGGAAAGTCAGGGAATGATTATAGCGAAGAATAAAGCTTTTAATATGGGTAATCTGCAGGAAGTGATAGGGACGTTCCCGGAACTGATTTATGCAGTGGATGTAGTGAATCATACGGCATTGGGAAAAAAAGGTATCTATGATCTTAAATCATTCCAGAAGGTCCAAACTATTAATTTAGCCGGTGCGACCAACATATTCTATGATGATAAGGGAAACCTTTATTATTTCATTAATAACTTTTTGTTTATCAATGAACCTCATCATTTTTATTAAGTTTTTAGAATAAGGGCAAAAGACCGTCTTTGTCACAAAAGGCGGTCTTTTGTCTTTTCTAGATAGATCACTCAAGACAACTCGTAAAGCTTTAATTGAATTTCTGTTAATTAGAAGTTTTTAGTAAGTTGAACACAATTGCTGCAAACTCTGCTCTAGTAATATCTTTTTCAGGCTTAAATGTACTGTCTGCGTATCCTGTAATAATATTATTGGATGCGAGTGCATCAATGGAATCATAATACCATGCAGCTTTTTTAACATCTTTGAATGACGTGCTTCCAGTACCTGTTAGCTTAAAGGCACGAGTGATTAGTGCCGCTAATTCACCACGGCTAATCTTTTCATTTGGACGGAAGCTTCCGTCACTATATCCGTTCATCAAGCCGGATCCGGCAGCTGCACCAATAAACTTATTGGCCCAATGCGTTGAAGGTACATCTGAAAAGTTACTTACTTGTCCTTCAAGTCCCATGTATGTTGCAATTACCTTAATAGCTTCGGCACGAGTCAAGCCTGAATTTGGACGGAATGTTCCATCGGAATAACCCGTCAATAATCCCTTAGCAATTAGTGCGTCAATGCTTGCTTTTGCCCAATGATTCATTGTATCTACAAAACTAACAACTTTCGGCTTATCTGCTGGTGTTATTGTTTCTGCAGGTGCCGTTGTTTCTGTAGGCGTTGTTACTGCTGGAGGTATACCTCCTCCAGTATTTGGATTGGTTGGTCCATTATCTGTGTTTGGATCAGGATTAGTAGAGTTTGAAACGTATTGAAGTGCTGGAGCGAATGTTGTAAGTAGTCTAGCTTGACTTTGTTGCTCAAGAGCGTAGCCCATGCCTAAAACTTTTGCATCGTCCCATGCTCTACCAACTAGTTGCATAGAGATAGAATATCCGCTGTCATTCGTTCCTACAGGAACAACTACCGTAGGGAGACCTACATTTGAGGTTAATACGCCCGTGTTACGGTCAGAACTTAATTGAGAAGCTGATGCGTCATTGTTATATACGTCACTAATAAAACCTGCATAAACAACAGCATCAACACCATTCGTGTCCATCCAGTTTTTAATAACTTCCTTATAGTCGGTTCTATACTTAATGTAATCTTGTACAGCTTGTTCAGTCATACGAGTTGGAGTACTATATCCTCTTTGATTATAGATAAGCACCTTATCTGAAGCTAGTACACTTGCTCCATCAATGTAAGGGAAGTCCTTATGAAGCTCAATATAACGTGCCCAACCTTCAGTAGATCCATTAATACCTGAAGGACGACTAGGGCCTGATGGTACAGCTGACATTTCAACCATTGTCGCCCCCGCTGCTTGAAGCTCTGAGAACTTATCCATCACTGCCACTCCAGTATCATCATCAGCATAAGCAGATACAAAGGATGCAGGAATATATCCGATTTTCTTTCCTTTCAATGCATTAGCATCCAGAGATTCCTTCCAATCCACTGGACGCTTATGATCTGCATCAGCAGTGACTGTGAAAATATCTTGTGGGTCCGTACCCGTTGTAGTATTCAA
The DNA here is from genome assembly GCF_041956825.1 of Paenibacillus sp. RS8. Classification (NCBI taxonomy): domain Bacteria; kingdom Bacillati; phylum Bacillota; class Bacilli; order Caryophanales; family Paenibacillaceae; genus Paenibacillus; species Paenibacillus sp. RS8. The sequence continues at coordinate 3,266,741 of NZ_CP168131.1, forward strand.
TATAATGGCTAGGTCAGTTACTGTTTTAGCAATGGGTCCTGCATAATCTTGTCCCCAAGTGAGTGGAAGTACTCCTGTAGTACTTGCCATACCGTCTGTACCCCGGAAGCTTTTTAAGCTAGCGCCTGTAGTTGGTGCATAGAGAGATACCCCTGTTTGCGATCCCATTGCTGCTGCTGCAAAATCAGCTGCAACAGATACAGCAGACCCGCCGCTTGAGCCAAAAGATGTTTTTGATGGATAGAGTGCATTCCATGTTTGCTGCCAGCCGCTCTCACTAAAGCTTCCGCTGTTAGCAAACTCAGAAGTATTTACTTTACCAATAATTACAGCTCCAGCTTCCCGCAGCTTTTTCACTTGGAATGCATCGGAATCAGGCTGCCAGCCTTCAAGAGCTTTACTGCCACCTGTAGTAGGCATATCCTTTGTGTCATAAATATCTTTTATCGCAATTGGAATACCTAATAAATCACCTTTTACACCTTGTGCACGGGCATCGTCAGCAGCTTTTGCTTGGTTAAGCGCAGTTTCAGATACATGCAGGAATGCATGGAATCCCAATTGTCCCTCATCGAATACCTTAATTCTATCTAAATAGGCTTGAGTAATTTGTACAGAAGTAGTTTTACCATTAATCATATCCTTCTGCATTTCTGCAATTGATTTATTCTTAACATCATACGGCGATGAAGTTATTAATTCTTTGGACGCGGGAGCATTTGGAATATCCAGAGTATCACCAGTATCAAGACCCTCTATAGCAGATGTATCCCAGTTGCTAATTGAACGAATTTGTGCGTTTGATAATCCGGTTACGTCTAGCTGACTATTAAGTCCATCTAGTGTAGCAACTAGATTGTTCAATCCTTCTTCACCAGCTTCTCCAACTTGTACATAATGTACCAGGGACTTCGACTCACCCGGCCTAATATTTAATGTATTAATGAACCCGTAGAAATTCGCTTCATTTCCAGTCTCAGCTAAGGGTACTGTGAATGGATCCTGTTGCTGATTACCTAGACCTGATAATCCATTATCAAAAGGTTTTGGAGATCCCACTGCAACGCCTAGCGGCTTATTGTTTCTGGCACTGCTATCAACAACAATCCATGAATCATCAGTAGTTACCTTTAGATCTCCTGAGTAGGTTGCTTTAACCACTGAAGCATTTGTTGTTGTACCATATCCTAAAGAGCCACCGAATGATACATCAGCTTTTATAGGCACATCATTTTTATTAGTGAAAGTATCAAAGAATCTAGTTCGATTATGAATAGTATCCACATACACCTCACGTGTTACAGTTACATTTCCTAGATTTACAGATTGAGCCGAAGTAAACTTATTAACGCCATCGTATTTCAAGTCAAACCCACGCATCATTTGACCATTCATCAGTGGAGCTGAAGGCGAGGATACTTTAACAAAGATATTGCCGAAACCTTGTACTTGTGTAGCGCCAACTGTACGTAAGCTTCCTGTGTCTAAGCTAGGAGCAAAAACATCGTGAATCTCCCATACTGTGCCACTTTCTGAAGTAACTCTAGTTAAAGCGTCAGCTGTTTGGAACGGAATTACACTCGTAGCAATAACAGATAACACAATTGAAGTAGCTATAAATTGCTTTTTACTCCAATTTTTTTTTGCAGGTGAATATTCAGATCGGGTGGAACCAGAATGATCTCTTTTAGTTTCACGTAGACGTTTGAATTTATTCATGTGCGTAATCTCCTTTTCCATTATGTATTTTATTATTTAATGGTAGGAAATATAACACTAGTATTTGTTTCAGTCAATAAATATTATTAATTTAATATATTTTGAGATTAAAAAAAGAAAAAAAGACTCTTTTTATTGTTTTTGTGTAATATTGATGTTAATTATTATATTAAATATATAACGTTAAATGATATATTTTTGGAGGTGTTCATAGGACATAGAGCTTCATCATCCACTACATCATTAAAAAGCATGAATTTCACTAGATTTCTATGTGAATTTGACGAAATCAAATGATCAGTATTTATTTGGCAAGCCTACCGAACTCAAGAGCTGACAGATCTAGAGATGGATCCATCTACTCACAACCAACAAAACTTACGGAAGAACAGAGTCATTGGTTATCTGCGATGCAGGAGCAGCACGCCATCCTGCCCAAAATGAAATGCACTCCCGGTATAGAAAAAGAACAGCTAAAATTAACGGAGAATATAATTTTTTCATTTCATGAAAGTGGAAGATTTCTATGTAGGAACATGGCATAAAGTAGAATCACTGATGATTTCAGATGCAATAGTCCGCAAGATCAATAATAGGCATTTTGAAAAGAGTAAAGTATTTGCTGGGAAAGAAGCCATAAGAATAGCCAGGTAGTGTATCCGAAATAAGTGGGATGAAGAGCGTGCGCAGAGGGAGATTGCTAAGGAGTTGGGTATCTCACGGATAGAGAAGAGGGCGCTGATGAAGCTTTATCATTAGTTTTATAAGGCGAAGCGGTGAGATTTAGAGGATGATTTTGATATTAATAGAGATTCAGAATAGAGTGTTTTAAAAGCGACTTGCCAACAAGGGAGTTGCTTTTTTTGTTAAGTCAGTAAGTGGCACGATAGAGTGCTGGTAAAAAGGGACAAGACCGCAAGTACAGATTATTAGCTGTATAAGGGCACTGAGACGTGATGCAGATGGTTAATAAGTGTGGAACAACAGTAAATGAGTATAGCTATGATGAATGGGGGAACAACACTAGCCAGACGGAGGGGATAGAAGAGCCTGCTGGCTGCAATGCGCGAGGTAAAGAATGGAATCGGTCAAGCCGGCAGGGTGCTAATCGACTTGCGGGTACCAGAGCGCTAAACGGGCAAGGATACAAGCAAGTACACCAAGGCTGGTCATATCCCCGGTGCGATCCATTATTATTGGGAGGAGGGCTCTCCTAGCGGACCAAGAAATCATCGTTTATTGTGGTGCAGGTGTCACTGCTTGCCTCAATATATTGGCGCTAAAGGAAGCTGGTTTCAAGAACGTAAAGCAAGCTTTGGTTGGAATGGTGCGTAAACCGGCTCCTGCGAGTTAATTTTTACTACAGAATAATGATGTACCTCGACGGGGACTTTTGCCGAATTACAGCAAAAGCCCCTTCCGCCGTTTTGGCAGAAGGGGTCAGTTTAAAAAAATGCTGTCGCACCTGCGGGTTGAATTCCAGTTCAATGCTTCGCATGTCCTTCGCGATACTGAAATGAATTTGCTTGATGACGCTCTGGAAAAGAGCCTTTTGCGTCTCCGGGGAGAAGAGAGCAGCAGCGAGTGGGATTGGCCCAGCAACCGCTGCACCAGTTTCGACGGAATCGGGTCGGAAGTACATTCTATGAGCCTTTGCTCTAGATTGGTTTTACGCGCCTTGACAGAGTTTGAACTGCACACCCGACGTCCTCCGTAAGGCTTTAATGCGATGTATCGACCTTCTACCGTTGCATTTGTCCACCGACTTTGATGGTGATTTACGATGCCTATTGAATTCACTCCAAAGAACACCCTACAACCCATACCACCCATACCACCCATACCACCCATACCACCCATACCACCCATACAGTCTAAAGAATTACTTTCCCTAGCTTACACAAACTTCTTGACGCTACCTCACTTCAACCGCTCCAATTTAAAGGATGTACTTTGATCTCGTAGTCAACATTAATTTTCATATTTTCCCAATATTTCAACCATTGCTCTTCCGTTATTTGTTTAGAAAACGGCTTAAGCGAATGGGTTCCGACCTCTAAGGGATCTACTTTCCACCGTTGCATTCTTTTTAATAAATCTGACGTCTGTTCCTCAAGGTAGACCTCAACCTCATGAATTAAATGTTCCAATTGTTCCTGACTTTGAATATTCATTTCTCCCTGGTATTCTTCTATTCTTGCGTTCAATCTCACATGTAAAGACAAGGATGAATAATCCCGCGATAGTTTCACGCCAACATTGGATCGAATACGTCCTAAACTGATAGATAACTTTGGAATGGCCAAGACTTTTAGGAAATGATCGTTATCCAGAAGTTGGAAAATATTATCGTCCACGTCCTGAATGACCATTACTTCTTTATCGTTTTGGAAGATGGCTGTTCCTACGTAATTGAAATTGTTCTTATCCGAATGAAAAACCGGCAGGATGGGATCCTTAAAAGGGGAATATACCTTCTTCATAAATGTATGAATATTGACGATGCTCATTTCACCTTGATTATGCTCCTCGTAATGCTTTAACATCTGATAAAGAAAATAATCTTGGTTTTCTTGCTTCGTCAATTGATTTTTTATGTATTCATCAAAATCGCCTCTGATAATCAACAAATAGACACGCATTGAAATATCGGGATCAACCAGTATCGTATTGATCAGCTTTTCAATACCTCCTTTTTTTGCCAGCTCTTCATTAATTAATAACATTCGCAGCTGCCCCTGTTTCAATTCCCGATAATAAATTAAATTAAACTTCTGGTCTCCCTGCTTTAACAGGTTGACTTCCTTGGAGAGAAGACGTTTTTTTTCTTGGATGAGCGGTGGTACTAAAGTGCTGATTTTTAACTTTCCTTCCGTCCCCTTGTCAACCGACCAGAAAACTACCGGAGCAATCTCTTCGATCTTATTGTTCTCGACATATGGAGAAGAACAGCCGGCCATCCACATAAGGCTTACAATCGCCAATAAACCATAGTGCTTATATGGTACCATGCCTACATACGCTCCTTTCGTTTAACTGCAGTGAAAAGGATCGTAGGAATAAGTAAATAAATGCATGAGCTGATCCAGATTTGAATGTTCAGTAACATATTTTGACCCGGAACCGTTTGCCATAACCATTGATCCATTAAGATGATGCTTATCAAAATGACGAGCCAGCTCGACCAAAATCCAATCCGAGTCGTGCGTTCTTTCATTTTTCTCATAAAGATTCTTCCGGCTCCATAAAAACATAACAGAAGAATTGATATGTCAAACACATAATTAAACATATGGAAAGAGATAAGGATGTAATCGATTCGTTCTAAACCGCTCGTTTGAATGTAGCTTCCCATATATCCTATCGGAAAATCGATCTTGCGTAAGTAATACGAACCGTAAAATAATACCGAAGTAACGAACAATAATAAATATTCCATGATCGATAGCATGTTTCCAATGACCAGATATTTCGATATTTTTTTATTGGAGCTTAACCATGGAACCATAAAAACCAAATATACCGGACCGGAAAATGCCGACCAAATAAACAACAAACCTTGCCATGATTGTCCTGACCATTCGGTGGGTATGAGAGGATACAAATCGTGGTAATTTGCATCCGGTTGAAAGAAAAAAGGAATAAACATGACTGAGATCCAAGCCCCGCAAAGAAAGGCGATGACGACAAAACGCAATGTATTCTCCATTCCATGTGAAGCCACATATAAGCTGATCAAAAGAATGATTAAGATCAGCCATCTTTTATCCATAGATGGAAAAATAAAATTATGAAGCATTTCAACGTATCCCAGTGTGATGATTGAAATTTTTAATAATATTAGCAAAAATCCAAGTATTGCGAAAACTTGAACCGTCCTTTTCCCGAAAAGCTGTAAAAATCCTTGATAGCCTTTCGCTGCATAACTGGAAGTAAACCATTTGGACATCATCATCAAATTAAGGTGGGACAGTAGCCCCATTGCGACAATTCCCCAAACCATATACGGATGAACTAAATAAACCGGCATGATTAAAATAAAATTAAGCATTTGCATGCGATTGACTAAGAGAAGGAAATAGATACCGCCAAGGGTGGAAGTTCGATTATATAAGGATAAACTCTTCACTTCTTCATCTCCTGTCGCCATTTCCGTAGTGGTTTTAGATAGTTCGGACGCGTTTTCATCCAAATTAAAGGTCCGCGAATAAAGAGGTCATTCCAATCCTTTCCATAAAAAGGAGCGATCGGTGCTAAATAAGGTTGACCTAATGACGTTAACGCATGGAGATGTGCAAGAATCCCGATTAGCCCGATCACGATTCCCGGCAACCCAAGAAACGATGCAAGGATAAGAAGAAGAATTTGCAACAGCACCATGGATTTTGTCACTTGATAATTGGGAACTAAAAAGAAAGCAATAGCGGATATACCCATCAACACTATCAATACTTTACTTGCGAAGCCTGCTTCTACAGCAGCTTGTCCAATGACGATACCACCGATAACCCCTAACGTTTGACTGGTTTTGGTCGGCATTCGCAAACTTGCTTCTTTGATGATTTCCAGCGTTACGATCATGAAAAGTCCTTCCGTAAACGGAGTAAAGGGCAATTTGCCTCTCGATTCCAATAATACGAAAAGAATCGGCAGCGGAATCATTTGGTAATGAAATGTCGTTAACGCAACATAAAAAGGAATCATCGTCAAAGAAACAATAAAACTTCCGTACCGGATTAAACGTGAAAAACTGGCTACCGGCCAACGAAGGAAGTAGTCTTCCGGCGATTGGATTAGATGGAAAAAAGTAATGGGAGCAATTAAGGCAAACGGTGAATTGGAAACCAATAGCGTCAGCTTTCCCTCACCTAAGGCGTAGGCACAGGCATCCGGCCGATCCGTTTGTAGAAATTGCGGAAAGACCGTATGGTTATGATCTTCAATAAAAGCTGCAAGCTGAGAGGAGTCTAAAAATTGATCGAAATCCACACTTTCAATTTTCTTTCTTGCAAGGGAAACAAATTCTGGATTAGTTAATCCGTCTATGTACAGTAACACAACTTTTGTTTTACTCAGTGAACCGATAGTAAAGCTTTCCGTTTTTAATGTCGTTATAGGCAAACGTCTGCGCAACATTGTAATGTTTTTATCGATTTGTTCACTGAAGCTGTCTTTCGCTCCATATATAACCGTTTCCGTTTGAGAAGGTTCAACTGCCCGACCAAGAGGGTTTTCTAGTTGGACGCCTAACCACTGATCGTTGACTGAATCGTTTAGAAGAATAAATCCTTGCATTATTTTTTGCTCAGCATCTTCGAACGATAGAACTTCCGAAACTTTGGCATTGGTTATGCATGAAGAAAGCGAATTGCAAGCAGAACGATGAAGTGGTTGAATAATCGTCTCGTTTAAACGCTCTGGATCGATTAACGTTTTTATGTATAAAAGATGAACTGAGGCACTGGTACCTATTTTGTGCTCAATAATTTCGGCATCATCCATATGGTTTAATTTCTGTTTTAGTTCATCAAGCCATGTGGACATTTGATGAATTTTCATTTGGGGGTCGTATTGTTCCATTATAGTCTTCTTCTCCATCCTTAAAGTAATCAAAATATGTCGTATTATCTTGCTCAGCAATCGAAAAATTATACAACCGGCATGAACGAAAAACGCGACATGTTCATGAAAGCTGCGAGTACGTTTAAAGAGGTTCAATAATCCAACCATTTCTGCAGACTGAAGAAGACCCTGACACCACAGACGTGGAGTTCAGGGTCATTTTTATGCATCACTTGATTTTTGCTGTTAGAGTGATAAGGGGAACTTTATCATAAGTAGGGAGAAAACTTTTGGGTTTTACCACTTTTCGTTCTGTCGTCTATGCCACTGTTATGTCTACAGGTAATAGATGAACCTTGTGCAGATTAATTCCCATTCTGTGTATTCTTTTTGTTTATAATCAAAATTGCACTTGCGAATGTACCAATTAATAAGAAGATACCAATCAATAATGTTACATTTTGCATACCAGAATTAGGATATATTGCTACTTTATTTCATTATACTTATGGACATCTTCCGTACCACTATCCAAGGCGGTCTTGTAGTAGAAGCATTTGTGTTCTATGACTTCCATCGTTTTTTTCAATTCTTCCATCTGCGCTTCTACGGAAGCTTTCCGCTCCAGGAACATATCATATCTTTGCTGTAAGGTGGAATCCCCCTCAGAGCACCACTCAATGAAATGTTTTATCTCTTTAATTGGCATCCCGGATGACTTCAAGCATTCAATTACCTTTAAAGCGTCCATATCGGATTGTTTGAATATACGTTTACCGCCGGAGGTTCTTTCTATAGAAGGGAAAAGACCTTCCTTGTCATAGTAACGCAGGGTATGTGGTGTCATGTTAAAGGACTCTGCAATTTCACTTATGGAGTATGTCTTCATCATCTATCTCCCATCTCAAATATAATTTGTGCTTGACTTAGAGTTAACTTTAAGTAATAACATATGTTTTGTAAAGCTGACGTTTTAGATTTTATTATTAACCAGAAGAGAGGTTTCACTATGATAAAAGTTAATGCACGCGCTACATTCAGTCAGGAAGGTCCATTTAAGTTAACCACAATCGAACGCCGAGAACTGCAGCCGCACGATGTTCTTATTGAGATTAAATACGCTGGTATTTGCCACTCGGACATTCATACTGCCCGGGGGGAGTGGGGACCGGTCAACTATCCACTCGTTCCGGGACATGAGATCGCCGGAATTGTCAGCCAGATTGGTTCTGAAGTCACAAAGTACTCAGTGGGCGACCGGGTAGGGGTAGGTTGTATGGTTGACTCCTGTGGAGAGTGCAGTAATTGCCATAAAGGTGAGGAGCAGTATTGCCTGAGTGGAAATACGGGCACCTATGGAGCTATCGACCGGTACGGGCAGTATACGCAAGGCGGCTATTCCACCCATATCGTCGTAACCGAGGATTTTGTGGTTCGGATCCCTGACAGTATTCCGCTTGACGCCGCTGCACCGCTTCTGTGTGCAGGAATCACCACCTATTCACCACTGCGTCATTGGGGAGCCGCTCCTGGTAAAAAAGTAGCTGTGGTGGGTCTTGGCGGACTTGGACACATGGCTGTGAAGATCGCTCATGCCATGGGGGCTGAGGTTACTGTTTTATCACAGTCCCTGAAGAAGAAGGAAGACGGATTGCAATTAGGGGCGGATCATTATTATGCCACTAGCGATCCGGAGACATTTAAACAGCTTGCCGGTTCGTTCGATCTAATCGTAAATACTGTAAGCGCGCAGATTAATATCGATGCCTATCTTTCGCTCCTGGCGCTGGATGGTACATTAGTCAATGTCGGTGCGCCTGCTGATCCTTTAGCAGTAAACGTATTCTCGCTGATCGGCCACCGCCGCTCGTTTGCCGGATCGATGATTGGTGGAATTCGTGAAACGCAGGAAATGCTTGATTTCTGCGCTGAACATAATATTGCATCTGAAATCGAGGTCATTTCTGCTGACCGGATTGATGAAGCCTGGGAGCGTGTGCTTGCTTCAGATGTCCGTTACCGGTTCGTCATCGACATCAGCACGATGGGGAACGAATAAGAGACGTCCTCTTTGTTGACATCACATCATGCATTGGCTTGATTAATGCCATAAAGAGCTATCGTCCCGATAAAGGGAGTAGACTGGTCTTATGAAGTCTAACCAAAATAAAGAACCCAAGCGATTGAATTTCAATCGCTTGGGTTCTTTGAATTCATCAACTGATATTAGGTGTAGATTCTCTTATGATGAGTTTGGTATAAATATGAGAAACCTGATAGGGTTGCTTCGGATCATTAATTCGGGAGAGCAGCATTTCGGCCGCTTTGACACCCATCTCATTACTATAAATATGAACTGTAGTGAGATGGGGTTCTACAATGCTTGATTCAGGACCGTTATCAAAACCACTAATGACGATGTCGTTAGGAATGGAAAGCTTATTTTTAAGTGACTTCATAAAGGAAACCGCAATATAATCGTTAGCACACACGAAAGCAGAAGGCAGCTCATCGATTTGACTTAGTCTAGTATCTGCCCACTCCGGACTTGAGAAAAATAGTCGATCGTCATCGAGAATGCATTGCGAGAGATCAAGCTGAATCCCGGATTCTATCAGAGCGCGATTAAAGCCCACCCATCTTTCATTAAAACTCCTACAGTGATTATAATCCCCGATGAACCCCAGTGATGTGTAACCGCCATCAATTAACTTTTTAGTAAGTTGATAGGTACTATGTTCGTTCTCCATTAGAAGGACATCTGCTTGGAATTCAGGATAACAGACATGTGCAGAGCAGTCGATGAAAATAGTTGGAATACCTAGACTTGTAATTAGCTTAGTATATTCCGAATTGAATAGCTCAATGCAAATAATTCCGTCTACATTGGAGACATCAAAATTATTTGGTAGAGACAGGGACTCCTGATCAACGTCTCTTATAATGTGCATAGATAAATTATATCCTTCTGCACTGATTCTTTTTTCCATGCCACTGATCAGTTTCGATCCAAAATGGGAAGTGTTCGGTAAGTTTTCTGTTAATAAAGCAATGTTTCCAGAGTTTCTTGATAGAGTACTCTCGGTGTCCATAAAAGCAAACTGTTTATATTTTAACTCTATCGCTTTCTTTATTACTTTGTTTCTGGTTTCATCGGGTATACCGTTCGTTCCATTTAAAGCTTTGGAAGCTGTATTTCTGGAGATTCCTAAAGCGTCTGCGATGTCTTGTATAGTTACTTTTTCCCTGGCCATCTATGTAATTCACCTCTATATTCTTGTTCTTGATATCCGCCACAAATCGTGTACTATTTTCCATTATTCCAACTCTCTTTAATGTATATTAGTTTGCCTAAAATAGCAACATTATATTTACAAATGCACAATTTAGTTTACATTTTATTTGATATAAAGTGTGCAAAAAGATAGTGTTATTTTCATTATATTGAGAATTTGGTGAGATTAAAGGATGTAATCCTATTTAAATTGGCTGTATTTGTAATTATGTAAAATTATTAACGCCATTTATGAACAAAATAATTTGTCATATGCACATAAATATTTTTACAAAATGTATTGACGAACGATTAAGTGTTTGGTAAATTGTAAAAGCAGCAGGACATAAGTGAGATTGAAAGCCCTTACTGCATCAAGATGTAAACATTGATAAGAACGGAGGTAAAGGCATTGCATAACCCAATAGAAGCCGAACACGGAATAACGGTGACGCGACATAAGAGTTCCTTAATGGATTATTTAAAGAAGCACTACTTTCTTTATATTTTGCTCGCACCAGCTGTGATTCTGACCCTAATTTTTAAATACGGTCCTATGTATGGTGCGATTATCGCCTTTAAAGATTTCAGCCCAATCAAAGGTATTATGGGGAGTGAATGGGTAGGTTTGTACAACTTCGAGAAATTCCTTTCTTCCCCCAATTTCGAAGTGATCTTTATGAATACGCTTAAATTAAGTTTCTTCGGATTAATTCTGAGTTTTCCAATTCCGATTCTGCTTGCCTTGATGTTGAATCAAATTCGCCGTGCAGGCGTCAAAAAGAACATTCAATTGTTCTTGTATGCACCTAACTTTATTTCTGTTGTCGTTGTGGTCGGGATGTTGTTTATCTTCTTGTCCCCAACGGGACCGATTAACCAGTTTTTTACCTGGCTTACCGGTGAACCAATTATGTTTATGTCTCGTCCTGAGTACTTCCGTTCGATCTACATTTTATCCGATATTTGGACCGGAGCCGGTTGGGCATCCATTATTTATGTAGCAGCGCTTGCTAATGTCGATCCTGAGTTACATAATGCAGCCAATCTCGATGGCGCTAATCTTCTACAAAGAATACGCCATATCGATCTGCCAACCATTCGTCCAATTATGGCTATCGTATTTATCCTTGCAGCTGGTGGGATTATGTCAATTGGCTTCGAAAAAGCCTACCTCATGCAAACGGCGATGAACTTGCCAACCTCAGAAATCATTCCGACTTACGTTTATAAAATTGGTTTGCAGTCGGGCGATTATGCCTATTCAGCCGCAGTAGGATTGTTTAACTCTATCATCAACATCGTCTTGCTCCTCACAGTTAACTTCACCGTGAAGAAACTGAATGAGGGTGACGGTCTTTACTAAGAAAGGAGCAACAAGCTATGCCTATTAAACATTCCGGATTAGATCGCTTTATCGTCGTGCTGAACGCGATCTTCCTGACACTGGCTGTACTTATCATCGTACTTCCTTTGATTTATGTAGTGATTGCTTCTTTTATGGATCCATCTGTGCTGCTCAGTAAAGGATTATCATTCAATCTTTCGGACTGGTCATTAGAAGGGTATAAAAAAATTCTTTCTAATCCGGCCATGATCCGAGGTTTTGGAAACTCTGTTTTATACTCTGTTTCATTTGCTATGATTACCGTTCTCGTCTCAATCTGTGCCGGTTACGCACTGTCCGATGACAGGCTCAAAGGAAAAGGGTTTTTCATGACCTTGTTTATTATCACCATGTTCTTTGGGGGTGGACTCATACCTACATATCTACTCGTTAAGAACCTTGGTCTGCTTGATACAGTATGGGCGGTGATCATTCCAGGGGCGGTCAATGTTTGGAATATCATCCTCTCTAGAACTTTCTTCAAAGGAGTTCCGAATGAAATGAAGGAAGCCGCTAATGTAGACGGAGCTTCGGAGATGCGGATTTTCTTCAGTGTCGTATTACCGCTCTCCAAACCGATTGTTTTTGTGCTCGCTCTTTATGCCTTTGTTGGCCAGTGGAATTCCTACTTTGACGCTATGATCTATTTAGATAATCCGAATCTTCATCCACTGCAGCTCGTGTTGCGTTCCATCTTGATCCAGAATCAGGTAGATCCGGGCATGATCAGCGACCAACTCGCCATGGCGGAAATGAAGCGATTGTCTGAAATCATCAAGTATGCTGCCATTGTTGTTTCCAGTTTGCCACTCATTGTTATGTATCCGTTCTTCCAGAAGTACTTTGAAAAAGGTGTTATGGTCGGTTCCCTTAAGTAGGAAACAGGCTGCACATAGATAAAGATTAATTCATTCATATCTAATTTGGAGGTCATACCCTATGAAAAGAATTGTGAAATCAAGAGTTTCGACGAAAGCGGCTTCTGCCACTGTACTTGCTTCTTTTATGTTCCTTACTGCATGCGGTGGTGGAGGAGGGGGGAGTGCAGCTAGTAAAGAACAGGATGCCAGCGGTAAAGTAACTTTGAACTTTATTACGCAAAGCTCTCCGCTTGCCCCAACTGATCCAAATGAAAAACTGATTAATAAACGTCTTGAAGAAAAGACGAATGTTCATATTAATTGGAAGAATTTCACGAAAGACGTATTTGTTGAAAAAAGAAACTTGGCTGTGGCAAGTGGTGATCTTCCTGATGCTATTTTTAATGCGGACTACAGTGACTATGAGCTGCTCAAACTTGCTAAAGATGGTGCCATCGTCCCGCTGAATGATCTCATCGAGAATAATATGCCAAATTTCAAAAAGGTGCTGGAAGAAGCACCGGAATATAAGTCTATGATTACGGCACCAGATGGCAATATTTATGCGTTTCCATGGATTGAAGAGCTGGGTAGCGGTAAAGAAAGAATCCAAGCGGTAGATAGTATGCCTTGGATCAATGTGGAATGGCTTAAGAAGCTTGGCCTTGATATGCCTAAAACAACAGAAGAATTAAAGGAAGTATTAATTGCATTCAAGACAAAAGATCCAAATGGCAACGGTAAGGCTGACGAAATTCCATTGTCCTTTATTAACAAGCCGGGAGCAGAAGATCTGGCATTCCTATTTGCTTCGTTTGGAATGGGTGAGAACCCTGACCATGCGGTTGTGAGCAATGATGGGAAAGTGATATTTACGGCGGCACAAGAAGACTACAAGGAAGCAGTTTCTTTTATTAACGAGTTGTATAAAGAAGGACTCATTGATATTGAAGCCTACACACAAGACTGGAGTACTTACCTTGCAAAAGGAAAGGATCAGAAATACGGACTTTACTTCTCATGGGATAAGGCAAACATCACCGGAGATAATGACAGCTACGAAGTTATGCCTCCACTTGCTGGACCTGATGGAGAAGTTAACGTAACAAGAACGAACGCGCTTGGTTTGGGAAGAGGGAAGATGGTTGTCACAAGCGCCAATAAGAACTTGGAAACGACAGCGAAGTGGGTTGATCAACTCTTCGATCCGATTCAATCTGTTCAGAACAACTGGGGGACGTATGGAGATGATAAGCAGCAGAATATTTTCGAATTTGATAAAGAAAAAGGAATGCTGAAACATTTGCCATTGGAGGGTGCAGCTCCTGTAGAACTACGTGAGAAAACAAGTGTGGGTGGACCCTTAGCTATCCTTGATTCCTATTATGGAAAATACACAACCATGCCGGATGATGCCAAAAGCAGAATGGATATTATCAAGAATATCATGGCGCCAAATATGAAAGCAGAAAACGTAATGCCAAGTGTATTCCACTCTATTCAAGAGCTTGATCGCCTTACGACAATTGAAACGGATCTTTTTGCCTACGTGCTTAGAATGCGCACGGAATGGTACCAAAACGGTAAAGTCGAAGCGCAATGGGATGAATACCTGAAAGAATTGGATCGTCTGGGCTTGCAAGAATGGCTTCAAATTAAACAAGGCGGATATGATAGAGCAACCCAATAACAAACTATAAATAATGTGCGGTGAAGGCCGTGTTCGGGAGTAAAGGAGAAAACAATAATGTCTACGATTGCGAAACAAAATTACCGAGGTGTGTACCATTTTTCCCCTAAGGAAAAGTGGATGAATGATCCAAACGGAATGGTCTATTTTGAGGGTGAATATCATTTGTTCTTTCAGCACCATCCGGGTGGAATGACCATGGGAGCTATGCACTGGGGCCATGCGGTCAGCAAGGATCTTGTTACATGGGAGGAGCTGCCTATCGCTCTCGCTCCAGATGAATTAGGGATGATTTTTTCCGGCAGTGCTGTAGTTGACTGGAATAATACGACTGGATTTTTTGAAGGTAAACCTGGTCTGGTAGCGATCTTTACACACCATTTGGATATGCCAGAAGGCAAGCCAGCCATTCAGCGTCAAAGCTTGGCCTACAGTAAAGATAACGGAAGAACCTGGACGAAATATGATGGAAACCCGGTACTTGAACATGATACATTTATTGATTTCCGTGACCCGAAAGTATTTTGGAATAAAGATACGAATAAATGGGTGATGATTGTAGCTTGTGGTCAAACGGTGTGTCTATATCATTCTCCTGATCTGATTAATTGGACATTTGCCAGTGAATTCGGAGAAGGAATCGGTTCTCATGACGGGGTATGGGAATGCCCAGACTTGTTCCCGCTGGCCATTGATGGCGATCATTCGAACACGAAATGGGTGATGCTCGTGAGCATCGGTGCGGATCCCGCTTTTGTAGAAGGATCAAGAACGCAGTATTTCACAGGCCATTTTGATGGAGAAGTGTTCACGCCAGATGAAGATTCGCTAAAAGTTCGCTGGATTGATTATGGAAGAGATAATTACGCAGGTGTAAGCTGGTCTGATATACCGGCTGAAGATGGAAGAAGACTATTTATCGGCTGGATGAGCAACTGGATGTATGCTAACAAGACGCCAGCAGAAGAATTCCGTGGCGCGATGACAATTGCAAGAGAACTTCAGCTCGAATCAAGACAAGGGGGAACCCTTCTTGTGCAGAAGCCGGTACAAGAGTTGGAATCAGCTCGTGTACAAGTCCTTTCTATAAAAGATGCAACCGTGCAAGAAATCAATACTCTTCTTAAAGAGATTCACTTGGAATCTTATGAGATTATGGCTGAGTTCACTCGGGGTAAATCTGTAGGTTTCAAAGTAAGAATTGGTGCGGATGAACAAACAGTGATCGGTATTAACGGTGAGACAGAGGAGCTTTATGTAGATCGGATGGCTTCAGGTCAGCATGATTTCCACGAATATTTCGCAGGACATCATTCAGCCAAACTCGAAGCACTTGGTGAATCAAATGATCTCCGCATTTATGTGGATCACACTTCCGTTGAGGTGTTCAGTAATGGAGGTCAGGCAGTGATCACGGATCTTATATTCCCTGGACTAGAATCTAAAGGTATTGCTGTGTTTGCAGATAATGAGAATGACTTGCTGATTTCCCTGGATATCTATGAGCTTACTCTCTCTGCTAAGCAAGACAAGAATTAGTCACCGAGAGGAGTCTTGTATATGCGTATTGGAGCGATTGAAGCTGGCGGGACAAAGTTTATATGTGGCATCGGGAATGAAAACGGGGTAGTTGAAGATCAGATTAGTTTCCCAACAGAACATCCTGAGTTGACGTTGCCCAAAGTTATTCAATATTTTCAAGACAAACCAGTAGAAGCTATCGGAATTGGATCGTTCGGTCCAATCGATATACGCCCAGATAGCCCGACGTATGGTTACGTTACAACAACACCAAAACCAGGTTGGGGAAATTACGATATGCTGGGTACTTTGAAAAGTAACTTTTCGGTTCCCTTTGGATGGGACACGGATGTCAATGCAGCAGCATTTGGTGAAGCCAAATGGGGCGCTGCCCAAGGGTTATCCAGTTGTTTGTACTATACAATTGGCACGGGTGTTGGTGTGGGAGTGTATTCAGAAGGTAAACTCATTCATGGTCTTGTGCATCCCGAAGGGGGTCATGTTCTTACGAGACGCCATCCTGGCGATGTATTCCCGGGGGGATGCCCCTATCATGGGGACTGCCTAGAAGGGATGGCGGCAGGTCCTGCTATTGAAGCAAGGTGGGGGAAGAAGGGACATGAACTTCCTATGGATCATATGGCATGGGAAATGGAAGCATTTTATATTGCGCAGTCGATTACGGGTGCTATATTGCTTAACTCACCTCAGAAAATCATTCTGGGTGGCGGTGTTATGCAGCAGTCACAATTGTTTCCATTGATCCGTCAGGCTGTGCTTCAGAATCTGAACGGCTATGTCAGCTCAAGTACTATTTTGGAACACATCGATGAGTATATCGTTCCACCAGGTCTAGGCCAACAAGCGGGATTATGCGGTGCTTTGGCTCTTGGACTCACAGCACTGGAAAGTCAGATTTCTGCTCAATTGTAAAAGAATATAGAGAGGAGGTCAGTGCAGTAATGAATTGGCCTCCTTCTTGTTTTTCAATATTAATGATAGAAAATGAGGGCAAAGAAGATGAAAAATAAAGGAAAAGTCGCATTAGGCTTTCTTATAGCAACAGGGCTTGTTATGACTTCAGCAGGCATTTATGTAGCAAATCCCGGCACTGGGTGGGCTGCGCTCGCTGAACAGGAGGTAAGCAAACGAGCTAAGGAGGGACTTTCTATTTTTGAAAGCGTAACCAATGCCAATATGAATTTGACAGGTTGGCAAATAAAAGGAAAAGGGAAGTTGGCAGATACGGTTGAAGGGATGTTACTGACTTCCGATCCAAAAGAAAATGTAATGGCAATCTCCGAAACGGTGTCAGAGGATTTTATCTATGAAGCTGATGTCATGATCAAGGATATGAAAGCTGACGCGACCTTATTGTTCCGTTCTAATGAAGATGGCTGGGGTTCCTATATGCTCCAAATCGTACCGAATGCAGGTATGATTCGCTTACGAGATGCAAGGGATGGTGAAGGCAAATTAAAAGAAGAGCGGAAGGTTACTGTGAGGGAAGGAGAGATCTATCATCTCAAAGTGAAAGCACAGGGTTCATCGCTGAAAGTGTATTGGGACAATGCATATAAACCTGTGATTGAGGTTCAGGATTATGCGTATCGTACTGGTAAGCTAGGACTCAATGTATGGGATGGTTCTGTTTTGTTCCAAAACATTATCGTGAGTGATCTGAGAGGAAATCTTGGCGCCATGGTTACAAATAAAGGACAATGGGAGCCTAATATCAGCGGCAAAAAAGGAACGG
Organism: Paenibacillus sp. RS8; assembly: GCF_041956825.1. NCBI lineage: Bacteria > Bacillati > Bacillota > Bacilli > Caryophanales > Paenibacillaceae > Paenibacillus > Paenibacillus sp. RS8. Next base: position 3,284,510 of record NZ_CP168131.1, read on the forward strand.
CAATAAACCAAAGTAAGTCACAGCAAGTGTATAACAAACAAGCTGCTGATTTTGTATATGAAGGAAATATATCTCTTCATCCTGATTCTGTTGCATCGCTCGCCTTTCGTTCATCCGCTGATGGATCAAAGGGATATGAAGCTACCCTTATAAAGGAAGGAAATCAGGTTCGTGTAAGTTTGACGAAAGCTAATGGAACAACCATTGCAAGTTCGCAGCATACCTATCCAAGTCAGACGGGAGCAAAACATCACGTAGAGATAAAGGCAAATGGAAACAGAATTCAGGTCTTCCTAGACGGATACACCCCGGCTGCAATCGATCTAACAGATAAAACCTACACCGATGGATATGCAGGAATCGTCGTTAAACAGGGAACGGCTTACTTCCAGGATACCTATGTGACGGAGGCTAGCAGTTATTATAATGAAAAATATCGTCCTCAATATCACTATACGCCAATTCGTGGTTCTGCCAGTGATCCGAATGGACTGGTCTACTTCGAAGGAGAATATCATCTATTCCATCAGGACGGAGGCACATGGGCACATTCCGTCAGCAAAGATATGCTGAACTGGAAGCGGCTTCCGATTGCGCTACCGTGGAATGATCATGGGCATGTCTGGTCTGGATCGGCTGTGGCAGATTTGACGAATGCATCAGGTTTGTTCGGGGATTCAGGAGGTAAGGGGCTAATTGCCTACTACACTTCCTTTAATCCCGATGGCCCGAATGGGAATCAGCGTATCGGCCTTGCATACAGCAAGGACCAAGGCCGTACTTGGGAATATTCCAAGGAACGTCCAATTGTTATCGGAAATCCCGGCGATAATGGAGATGAGCCTGGAGGTTGGGATTTCCGTGATCCGAAAGTGATTCGTGATAACGACAATAGCAGGTGGGTAATGGTTGTATCCGGTGGAGATCATATTCGTTTCTTTACTTCAACGAATCTACTTGATTGGACTCTGACAGATAGTTGGGGATACGGGGACTATGTTCGCGGCGGTGTATGGGAATGTCCAGATTTGCTTCAGCTTTCGGTAGACGGAACATCACAGAAGAAGTGGGTCCTGATGATTAGTACAGGAGCGAATTCAAAAACAGGCGGATCAGATGCTGAATATTTTGTGGGTCATTTAACAGCGGAAGGTAAATTCGTTAATGATAATCCGGCAGGGAAAGTATTGCGAACTGATTTTGGAAAAGAATTCTACGCATCAATGTCTTTTTCTAACATGCCGGATCATCGCAGCGTAATGATGGCGTGGATGACAAACTGGGACTATCCGTTTGCTTTCCCAACGACCCATTGGAAGGGCGTACTGTCAATCCCAAGAGAAGTCTCATTAGTGACGACAAAAGATGGGATTCAGCTCGCTCAAAGTCCGATCAAGGAGTTGGAATTGCTGCGTAGTCAGCTGTATTCTACTGTTAACAAAGAGGTGAGTCCTTCTTCTCAGAATCTATTGAAAGGGGTTACCTCTGGTGCATACGAGATTGAAGCTGAAGTAGAAATTCCTGCAGGCAGTCAGGTAAGTGAATTTGGTTTTAACGTTCGTGTAGGTGGAAGTCAGAAAACGGTAGTTGGATATAAACCTAGTGAGAGTCAGATTTTCGTGGATCGGTCTGCATCTGGTTTGACGGATTTTTCGAGTTTATTTAGTACAAGACATGAAGTGCCAATGCAAACGGAGAATAAGCGTGTTAAGATGCGTATCCTTGTAGACGAGTCTTCTGTTGAGGTTTTTGGCAACAACGGTAAAGTCGTTTTCTCTGATGTCATTTTTCCGGATCCAGCCAGCAGAGCTTTGAGCTTTTACACCAATGGAGGCAACGTAAAGGTCGTATCTCTGAAGGTGAATCGGTTAGGCTCTGTATGGAATCAGGAGTCCAATTCCGCTACCAAGATAATGATGGATACAAATGATCGTGAACTGAGCAAGGGGCAAAGCGACACACTCTTTGCAATGGTAGAGAATGGAACAGGCAATGGTACACAGCCGCTGAAATGGAATTCCAGTAACAAAGATGTAGTTGAACTAAACATGGCAGATAACTTACAGGCAACCATTCTAGGCAAAAAAGAAGGCGAGTCTATCATTACTGTTTCTACTCCAAATGGGAAGACATCAGCCAGCGTATTAGTTAAGGTATCTGGCGGTGAATTCCATACGAACTTAAGTGGGTGGATTAAAGATCTATCAGCAGCCTCCTGGGTCATTAGTGAAAATGGAATTCGTGGAAATTACTTTAGTGACGCGAATTATATCGCAGAGAAGCAGGTAGGGAACTTTACTTATGAAGCAGAGATGATGTTAGGAAAATCCGGGGGAGCAGGCTCTGTGTTGTTCCGTGCCAGCGAAGATGGACGCAGCGGATACTACTTAAATCTAGATCCGAATATGAAGTCCATTCGACTGTTTTATAAAATTGACGGCCGTTTTGAAGAGCGTCAAGTTCTGGCGAAAGTTCCGACGTTCATTCAGCCGGGTCGAACCTATAAAGTGAAAATCGAAGCAAATGGCCCACATATTGTGGTATATATGGACGGACAGAAAGTGATCGACCTGCAGGATGGCACATTTGCAGAAGGACGCTTTGGACTACATGTATTTGGCGGATCGGTTTCATATCAAAACGTTAACGTGAGCGGAGAAGCACCTGCCAATCTGACCACATCCAGTCTAGTAAATGCAGAACTACAGAAATCTCTCTATACAGCAAATCTTGTAAATGGTGAAGCTGTTGCTCTGAAGGATGCGAATGATTCTACGGATCAGAAGTGGGTATTCGTGCCGACGGGGGACGATTTAGGATCCTATTCCATTCGTACAACGGCCGGTCAGGCCCTTGATCTGGACACAGGGCAAAATAAAATTCAGTTGTACCATTATCTCGGATATAACAATCAGCGTTGGATTCTTCAAAAGAATGATGATGGTACCATAAGTATTATTTCTGCTCATCATAAAAAAGCGCTGGAAGTATCAGCGGATGGAACGAGACTGTCTCTAAGTGAGCTAGATCCTACCCTTGATCGACAAAAATGGGTAATTACGAATTAACATGAGTATGATAGAAGTAATGGAAGAGCTGTTAAGATTGGCGGCTCTTCTTTTTTATAGCCGAAGCAGCCCAGACAGATGTGAGTTCATGCAGCAGAAAGCCGATCTATTCCAGAGCCAAGAGGTTGTCTCCAGTATGAAACGTATAGATTTCAACCTAGAGAATCAGTGTGGTAAAAATTAACTACCTCAATGCTATTTCATACACGGGTATGATAGTATATTGGTGAATACAGAAGGAAGGAGTAAGCTCTAGCTGTTGAATTGTCGTTGTTGTGTGGAAAATAGATCTATAATATGAAAATAGGATGGACCATATGAAGTGGAATATTAATAAAGTAGATACAAAACGATTGATCATTATGGTTATGGGCAATGTATTTCTGGGCATGGGAATCAGTATTTTTAAGCTGTCAGGTATGGGAAACGATCCCTTCAGTGGGATGGTGATGGCACTTGCAGAGTCCAGCGGTATCGTATATGCAAATTTTCTAATCTTACTGAACCTGGTATTGTTTGTAATACAATTTATCACAGGACGAAAGCTTATCGGAGCCGGTACTTTCGTAAATGCAATTTTTCTGGGCTACATAGCTACATTCTTTCATAGTACCTGGCTACATCTGTTGGGCGAACCTCAGCTGTTTTGGCAGAGGGTAATCACTGTGGCCATTGGCGTAGTGGTATGTAGTTTTGGGGTATCCATGTATCAGAAATCGGATGTGGGAGTAGCTCCCTTTGACAGCTTGTCCCTGATAATGAAAACTAAATTACCGAAAATCTCTTATTTTTGGCATCGGATGTTTACAGATGCTCTTTGTGCTTTGATTTGTTTCCTGTCAGGAGGCGTTATAGGTTTGGGAACTCTAGTCTCCATGTTAGGTCTAGGGCCCATCATTCATTTTTTTGATGTGCATTTTACGGAAAAGCTTCTGGCGAAAAAGGGTCCAAAAGCGAATAACGATTCAGTTTCGCTGACTTAATATAATGAAGTGTGGCAGGGTAACATCAGGATAGATGTATTTCATAAATTATAAGTGGAGACAGCACCTTCGCTTGGTGCTAGGCGGAGCAAGGGAATAAGCAGGGAATACTCTTACTGCAGGTTTTCTGCAAACGCATTCATGTCCCTAATCCTAGTAATGCTAACGTACTCGGAGAATCCGAAACCGGCTCTTACAAAATGAATCCTTTTTAGAATCGTTTTGTTATAGGTGGTGATGAGGAGTTTCAAAGAGGGGGGGATGAAGCGCGTGGGATGGTGGAAATCAAAGGACAGTAAAATCGGTACAAAATGAGCGGCTAGACCCTTTAAAGCAAAGGGCGGCCGCTTGTTTTTGTCCTCTTTTACGGAAGTATTCATTTTTTCGATCACTACAAATATGTATCGTATGATATGGAATTATTGTATAGACTTGGATATTTGTTTATTATATGATTCTCTTGGATCGATGGACCTAATTTGAAATTATCTAGTCTATCGTAATCACAGGGGGGAATTATGAGGAAAAGAATTTTGAGTATTGTACTAGGGTTGATCGTTCTAGTAAATTTAATTTTTGGAGGTCAAGGAATTGCCCTAGCAGCTTCAGCACAGCCAACTGACAACATGACGGATATTCATAGCAGCTGGGCAAGCAGCCAAATTTCTAAATGGTTAGATAAGGGTTTGATTTCGGGCTATGCAGATCATACGTTTAAACCCAACGCAAGCATTTCACGGGCTGAGTTTGCTTCGGTTGTTAACAAAGTTTTTGGTTTCAAGGACCAATCACAGGATGGTTTTACAGATGTGAATTCAGATAAATGGTATTATTCCGAGATTGGAATAGCGAAGTCAGCCGGATATATTTCCGGATTTGGGGATAACACATTCCGGCCCGAGGCAGCAATAAGCAGGCAGGAAGCCGCAAAAATGTTGTACATGCTGTTGCAGCTGAACGGTTCTAATGATGATTCTGCAATAAAGACGTTTAAGGATTACAGTGTAGTACCGGCTTGGAGTAAAACCTACTTAAATGAAATTGTGAGTAATGGATACATAAATGGTTATCCCGATCATACGTTAAGACCCCTCCAGACGATTACGAGAGCAGAAGCTGTTGTCATACTGGATAAAGTAATGGGTACCCTTGTCATGGATAAGGGAACGATTGGAGGAACAGAATTAACCACGATACAGGGAAATGTAACGATTAACACACCAGGGGTCACCTTGAAAAACACTAAAATTGCGGGGGATTTACTGTTAACTGCGGGTATTGGTGCAGGTGAAGTGAACCTTGATCAGGTGACTGTGTCGGGAAGAACGATTGTCGCAGGCGGTGGGGAGAATAGTATCCATCTGATAGATTCCCAATTAAATGAGCTACTTGTGAATAAGCAGCCGGGGAGAGTCCGGGTAGTAGCTCAGGGTAGTACCAGGATTAATGCAACGATTATACATACAGGAGCTAAGCTGGAGGGAACCAATACAGAAGCGGGCTTCGGCTCCATTGTAATTGATCTCTCAAAGGCAGATGGATATGTTGATTTAAGCGGTCTCTTCAAGGCAATAACAATCAAGAATAAAACGATAGTTAATGTTCTTGAAAAGTCTGAAATCGGTTCGCTAGAAGTAGCCAAAGGAGCAGCGACCAGTGCAGTGAATTTAGCAGATAACAGCGTCCTGAGACAATTAAATTTGAATGCGGCTGCCATAATCAAGGGAAAAGGCACGATTACAAAGACATTCATTAATGTCAGCGGTTCTACATTCGAACAGGTAATTAAAGATTATACGTTGGCTAAAGGCGTATCAGTTGTTATGAACGGCAAAGAAATCGGCGCGGAACCGAATGAGGCACAGCAGCTTGCCCCAAGTGTACAGTTGCCAACCTCTCCAGTTGCAGGCGGCGGTGGCGGTGGCGGTGGGGGGTCAAGTCCGGGAACCTCTCCTAAACCGGAGCCAGAACCGGTTGAACTTCCAGAAGTTCTAGGAGTGTTCATGGTTGAAGATCAGCTCTACACCTGGTTTGATGAACTTGGAAATTATAGTAAAGTGCAATGGGATCTGTATAATCTAAGCACTGAAACAAGTTACGAGACAGCATATAAGAATACAGCGGGGCAGGTTGGAATTTATACGGTAAAAGAAGGCGCTCTTCCTCCAGCTGAATATATTGCCACAATTTCCAATGAAGATTATTATGCTGATTTGCCGAGTCTTTTGCTCAGCAAATCGCTTATCAAAGGCTCCTATTATCCTGCTGTTTATTACACAGGTGTGCTCGATATCGGGTTCCAAATTAATAAGAACGATATGATCGTAGATGCAAATCAATCTTCTGCTGGTGTTACTGCTCCTTTGGCAGATGGTGATTTGATTTCAGTATTCTACGGGGAGTATCTGATTATAAAAGCGAAGTGGGATGGTGCAGGCAAGAAGTGGATTTATCAGGGCATTGTGAAGAGATTGCCGAACCCGGAGCATGTTTCGGCAAAACCATCCTCCAGATCGGATATCAAGATTAAGTGGAATGCAGTGCCTGGAGCAGAGTACTACAATGTTTTCACAAGCAGCTCAGTAGATGGAACTTATAGTCCTATTAAGGATAGTTCGGGGGCCAACATACAGGTAACCGAAGCCTCTTATACGGATAGTGGGTATGAGCCGAATACAACGGTTTACTATAAAGTATTAGCCATGGCAAATGGCACTGCATCTGCACTCAGCAATTCTGTTTCAGCTACTACGTTTGTCAATGAGCATTTGCAATTGGACTTCAATGTTACGGACAGCGTTCAAGACCCAAGCAAGCCAATAATTTATGCAACAGACAAACAAAATAAAAAACTCGTAGTCATTAACTATGAGACCCACAAGACAAGCGTAGTTCCGTTTGAACTTCCCCCAGAAAGTATAACTTACGCGAATGGGAAGCTGTATGTGGCTCTCTTGAAAGCGGAGCATTCACCGTACATTTTTGATGAACAGCAAAAGGGTGCTGTCGCAGTTGTTGATGCGGCAACGCTTACCATTGATCATGTTTATAATATTAATCAAGACCCTTACAGTATTGCAGTGGACCGCGAAGGCTATGTATATATTTCATCCGGTTCAGGACAATGGACGAAAATTCGGTCTTATTCTGGTGATTCTTTTACACCTATTGGATCTTATACAATCAGTCATGCAACTCATATTCTTATACATCCAACTATGAATAAGATATATACCGTTAATACGACTTTATCTCCAAGAGATATTGGAACATTTGTAATTAAGAATGGCGAATTTCTAAGCAGCTACGATTCTCCTTATCACGGAGATTACCCAATGACGACAAAGATTAATTTATCACCGGACGGAAAGTATCTTTTCAATGGCGCAGGAACAGTATTTTCAACCGAGTATGATATATTTGGCGACATGAGCTTTGTATATAAAATGGATGGAATGTATGATGATATGGCATTTGATTTGAAGCACGGAAGGTTCTATACCGTTAAAGATCATTTAATCAACTCTTATGACTACAGTAATTTCAGTAAAGTTAAAACTATACCGGTAGATGGTGCCGGCCAGCGGATTTTCGATGCAACCAATCAGTTGCTCGCCTTGACCAGCTTAGAAGGAAAGACGATTCTTGAGTTTGTTGATAAACCTTCTTCGGAGGAAGTACCACCGGTAGATGCCCCAGGAATTTATTTGGGCGGAACGGTTGTAGATGCTGTATATGATTCTGCTGACAATAAGGTTTACGCTATTGATCAAGCATTCAAGAATCTAATTGTAGTTGATACCGCAAGCCAATCTGTTATTAAAAAAGTACCTCTGCCCTATAAACCAGCAGGACTGACTTTATCAGAAGATAGAACAAAATTGTTTATTGTGAATAAGGATGCTAACAATCTGGTTACTGAGGTAAGCTTAAATGACTATTCAGTTACTCGGAGCTTGACGTATCCCAATCCGGCAGATTCCCGGGACTTCTCAGATCGCCATATTTACAACAAGTCAGGCCGTCTGTATGTTGTATTAGGTAACTGGTCTCCGACGCTGTTAATTTTTGATGAAGCGAATTTCCAGCCAAGCTCCGGCAATGCAGAAATTAATGGTATCGGGGATATGGTGTTCTCCAGTGATAACAGCAAGTTCTATTACTGGAGTCAATATGGATGGGATGCCGGATTTGCCGGTTCAGATGTCTACGCCTACTCCATTTATGGGGATGGCAGTATTGTCAAAGTGGACCAGTCTATGTTGGGGTACCCGAATATGGATAGAGACCCGCTGGATACACCAATTTTATTAGTGGAAAGTCAGGGAATGATTATAGCGAAGAACAAAGCTTTTAATATGAATAACCTGCAGGAAGTGATAGGGACGTTCCCAGAACCGATCTATGCTGTGGATATAGTGAATAATACGGCATTAGGGAAACGCGGGATTTATGATCTTACATCCTTCGAGAAGGTTCAAACTATTAAATTGGCTGGTGCGACCAACATATTTTATGATGATCAGGGAAACCTTTATTATTTAATTGATAACTCTTTGTTTATCAATTAACTGAAGCCGCCAAAAACCCAACAAGCCTGATGCGAAACTGCATCAGGCTTGTTCCTATTTAAGATATATCCCTTTGTCTGGAATTTATTCTCTCCATGGTGCGCTTGAAGTAGACGAAAAGGCAGTCCCCCGGGACTGTATCTGCTGTCCTGAGAATCAAGAGAACCTTGATTTATCGGGACTTTTTTTATATTCATCGTTTTGCGAAGGTTGCTTAGTCTTATATCAAAAAATGTAAACAATTTTGAATGAATCATGTTAATGGAATTTCTCTGCATCGTATAAAGTTGAATGCACTCGCTAGGTGATTAATCTATGGGCTTTAGACCGGGAGAGGACCCACCTGGGGTCGTGTTTATTTAGCGATTTGAAGTCGAAGGGAATAATATTTTTTAACAAACGAAACTGTCTCGGGTAATTTAAAAAACCGAGGCAGTTTTTTTGTCTCATTGATTAATTTTTTTATAACTCGTAAGACAAGTGAAAGCACATGGATTAGTGTAAAAGCTCATAAATGAAGCGCGCTTTCAATTGGCTCATTCTTACCCCTTTAAAGGTTGTAATTTCTAAAAATCAGGTTGGAAAATACTATTTTCCTAAATGGTAAATCATGACACAATAAACCAATAAAGCGCTTTCTTAATTTGAGTGGCTATAAATAATGTCACATTGATCTTGTGAAATTTGGTACTGAACGTTTAACTCAATAACTTAGGGGGTCAAACGGTTAGACATATCAATGCAATTCTGAAGGGAGAGCTGAAAATGAAAGTGGGTAAATTATTCGGGGTAGGTACTCTTTCAGTTGTACTGGCATCGAGTGTCATTGGCTGTGCAAAAAACGAGACAAACACAGCAACTAAGGCAACTGATGCACCCAAAGCATCAGAGAACGCAACGTCTAAGCCTGAAGAGAAAGTCAAGATTACCTATTCGATGTGGGGAAGTGCGGAAGAGGGAAACGTAACTCAGTCCGTAGCAGATAAGTTTAATGCTTCCCAAGACAGAATTGAAGTAAAGGTAGAAGCGATTCCTTGGGAAAATTATATGACCAAGCTGAATACAATGGCAACTGCAAAGCAATTGCCCGATACAGGGATGCTCAGGGAAGATGGCGTCGTTCAGTGGTCTACCCAAGGGATGCTGAATGATGTAAACGCAATGTACGAAGGAAGCGATAGCAAACCACTGGATAGCTTAGCCTACAAATATCAAGGAAAAACCGTAGCCTATGCGGCTGCCAATGAAATTCTCCTCCTTTATTATAACAAAGACATGTTCGACAAAGCCAAAGTTGCATACCCTCCATCTGCACTGGATAAAGCATGGACATGGGACGAATTTGTTGAAACAGCGAAGAAGCTGACGATTGATAAAAATGGTAAACATCCTGATGAGAGTGGCTTTAATGAGCAAAGTATCGTGCAATTCGGTGCATCCGTTGAGAACCTACCATGGCAGTTGGAGACCTGGGCGCTTGGTAATGGCGGAGGATTCTATTCGGCTGATGGAACTGAGGTCAGAATAGGAGAAGACGCCAGCATTGAAGGGATTCAGAAAGTCGCAGATCTTTATTTAAAAGATCATGTTGCTCCGCTGTCTGTCGGACAGACTGATGACGGCATTCAACGAACCATCATCGCGGGAACTGTTGCCATGGCTACTAACGGTGCGTGGAACGTGGGAACTAGCTTGAATGCGGCCAAGAATGAAGGCCTGAACTATGGTGTTGCTGTGTTGCCTTACATGAAAGATAAGATTACCCTCAATACGGGTGGTGCCAATGTTGTGTTCTCCCAGACCAAGCATCCAAAAGAAGCAATGGAATGGCTCAAGTGGTACAACTCTGAAGAAAATAACTGGGGACTTATTAGCTCGGGAATCTGGATGCCGACGCTGGAGAAGTGGTATACAGATGAAACCCTTACCCGTAAGTGGGTTGAAAATCCGAACTTCCCCCCTTATGAAGAATATAAATCTGCAGTAGTTGATTATGCGCAATCTTCTGCTGTAAAACCGGCATCGTGGTTCTATACGAATCATACGACAGAGTTTAACACCTTGCTTGGATCGATTCTAGGGGATGTTTGGACTGGGAAGACGACCGCTAAGGACGCTATTACGAAAAACCTCGATGCCTTGAAAGCAGCTAATAAAGGTAGCAACTAAAGATAGGAAGAATGGCCGCTGCCAAGCTCATACACGCGGCGGCCATATTTTGATTATCGGGTGGGGAGATAGAGATGGAAACGATTAATAATTCTCCGAAACGTCGTTCACGTATTCATTCAGGCGAGGCACGAACTGCGTATATATTATTGATCCCTGCCTTCATTGGGCTGATCTTTCTAACGTATCTACCCCTTATTGGGGTGCTCGGGATTAGCTTGACCAATTGGACAGGATTGGCAGATCCCAAGTTCGTTGGCTTCGAGAATTACATTAATTTATTTACCACTGATCCTTATATTAAAGACTCTATTATTGCTACAGTTTACTTTGCGATCTTATCGGTAGTTGGAGGTATGATTTATTCACTTTTTATTGCAATGCTTCTGAATCGTAAAATTCCGGCAAGAGGTTTTTTCAGAGCTGTTTTTTATGTACCGTACGTTTTGCCGGCAGCCGCAATATATGTAGGATGGTCTTGGTTATATGAAGCTAATTTTGGCTTTTTCAACTTTCTTCTCTCTGAGGTTGGTTTGAACAAGGTTTCCTTTATTGCTGATTCTAGCTATGTTGTTCCTTCACTTTCCTTGATTTCGGTCTGGCTGTCAGGTAATTTAATTGTAATTTTCTTAGCTGGGCTTCAAAATGTTCCTTCCGTCTACCATGAAGCGGCTGAAATGGATGGTGCCAACGGTTGGAAACGATTCTTACACATCACATTACCATGCATGTCGCCAATTATTTTTTACAACTTGTTAATGAGCTTGATTGCCAATCTCCAAATCGTTACACCGGCTCTTTCATTAACGAATGGCGGCCCGGGTAATTCTTCACGATTTTTGACTTATCTGATGTATGATCAAGCCTTTGTAAATTACAGGTTAGGGTATGCTTGTGCAACTACGGCCGTTATTTTTGTTATTCTCGCAGCCTTTACGGGTGTATTATTCAAGACTTCTAATCTATGGATATTTAATGAAGGAGGCGACGACAAATGAGTGTAGCTACATACGGAAGACTAAAGAGCAAGAAACGCAATAACCAATGGATGAACCTTCTCTCGTTTGTCGTTGTCATTTTCTTTACTATACTCGTGTTATTTCCGATCTGGTGGATATTTCGCACGTCGCTTATGTCTAATGCCGAGATATATAAATATCCGCCTTCATTGTTTCCAGGTAATTGGTTATTTTCAAACTATGGAAAAACACTGGAAATATTTAAATTTTGGAAATACTTATGGAATACCATGATTATTATTGTACCCGCTTGTTTGGCAGGAACCTTCACGGCCACCTTATGCGGCTATGCCTTTGCAAGGCTGCGCTTTTGGGGCAAGAAATTGATTTGGGCTCTTTGTGTCGGTTCGATGCTTCTTCCTGCCATGGTTACACTCATTCCGTTATATATTGGGTGGACGCGTGGATTGGGGATCAATGACAGCTATCTGCCGTTGATCTTGCCTTATTTCTGTGGTGGCGGTGCTTTTAATATCTTTTTAATAAGGCAGTTTATCATGTCTATTCCGAGAGAGCTTGATCAAGCAGCAACGATCGATGGCGCTGGATACTTTCGTATCTTGTTCAGCATTATTATGCCGGCGATTAAATCTGCAATGATCGTTGTCGCATTATTTATCTTCATAGGGTTATGGAATGACTTGCTTCAACAGATGATTTACATTAACTCGAGTGATAAGTATACAATAGCCTTGGGACTAACCGCCTTTAGAGGCCAATTAAAGCAGGACTGGTCACTGACGATGGCGGCCACATGTATGTCCTTTGCGCCGGGCGTTATTTTTTATTTGATTGGACAAAAATATTTCGTAGAAGGCATCACACTGACAGGACTTAAAAATTAGCTTAATGCTAGGTAGAAGAAAACTTGGCAGGCAACAGGAAGTTGCCTTTTTGTTTAGTCAAAGAGGTGGTAATAAAGGAGCAGGTCCTGGTTTACGAGAGCTGAACTCCGTGGCGCTGGCACCATGGAGTTTAGCTCTCGTTTCGTAAAAAGAGCATGTACTAATATAATAGCTGTTCGGCTACAGAGACGCATGAAGATGAAAACTAGGCGACATTACGGTACAATCATACTTAAAAGGAATACCTGATGAATTGATCCATATGTTCATCGAGCAGGGGGGCTTATGAGGACAGCAAATGCTAACTTAATGAAGGAAATTAACCTTAACAACGTTCGTCAAGTGATGAAACGTATAAACACAGCCACTAAACCCCAGCTGGCAGCACTAACCAAACTGAGCGTCGTAACAGTAAATTCCTTAGTCAAGGAGCTGCATGAGTTAGGTGAGCTTTTTGAAGACATGACTGTGCCATCAAACGGCGGTAGGCCAGCACAAACTTATCGCTACAATTACAACTTCAGCCTCGGGCTGGTCATGTACCTGAAGGATAAAGAGGGACAGGTGCTGATTTCCGCTACCGTCGTGAATTTGGAGAACGAGATTCTGGCGAAGGATGAACATATCATTCCAGTTTTCGAAAGACAATTTTTTTGTGATATTATTGGACAATCTATAGCTTTGTATCCTTCTATCAAGGTTATTGGTATAGGCATTCCGGGACAGGTTGTCAACGGCGAAATTAAAGTCAGTAGCCATCATGAACTGACCGGCTCACGGATGATTCAAGAGATTGAGGAACAATTCGGGCTGCCTATCTTGGTTGAGAATGACATTAATGCGGCTATCAGCGGATATTGCATGAAGCAGGGGGGAGAAGAGAAACAGTACTTGCTTGGTCTTTACTTCCCAAGCAGGTACCCACCTGGCATGGGTATCTATCTGAATGGAACGATCCTTAAAGGAAATCAGGGCATGTCAGGGGAAATAAAATTCCTTCCTGACATGCCTGACTGGAGTCTCGAGATGGCTAAGGATACGTTCATCGATACTACCAGCCGGATCATCCAAATCCTGAATGCCGTGCTTGCTCCGGACAAAATTGTAATATATCAGGACAAGGTGGATTTAGAGACCTGGACATCCGCTTGGGAAGCTTATCAGCTTAGACATCCAATGCCAGTTTATCCACAGATCATTATGCAAAATACATTTCAAGAAGATTTCGAGGCCGGCTTGCGCTGGCTGACATTGAAGTCATTGGAGCCGAGTTTAGTCGAGCTACGTTAAGAGGTTGTCCCCTAAGTCATGAGAGGAATGACTTAGGGGACAACCTTCTTTTTTAGGTGATCAATATGAGATTTATTCCAATCATTAATTCCCCACTTTCCGGAGACAGCTCCAGATCAGTGAATCGGCTGCTTGACAAAGAATTGCTTATATCACATACTTAATATATGCACTTTATAAAGTGTATTAATAAAGGTGGCGGATGTATTTTTTTATCCGTGCAACGAATCAATTTATCAAAAGGGGGCGCATCTTGTCTGCCTGGTTTTTGATGATTATCTATCTGGCTTTTATCAGTCTCGGACTTCCTGGCTCCTATTTATCCGGTTGTTGTGTTTGCACTGCTGTCAATGATGTTTTGAGAGCTGAGACGGTTAATAGACTGCTGTTCAAATCTACGCAAGGAAGGGGATAAAGAGATGGTTTATATCGTTTTATGTGCAATCATCTGGGTAGGCGTGTATTTCAATCTAGCCGCATCGAAGGAATCGATGGATGTGAAGCCTATCCGTTCTATGGATGATCTATTTGAATAATTTAAGAACAATGCTAAAAGCACTTGATCTATGATCAAATGCTTTTTTTTTGATAGCACATAGATTCTACTCTTAATTCTTAAATAGATGTCGACTCTTCCAGAAACATCATGCCATAAATTTGTTGTCCCATGTCTTGTTATCCAAAAAGGGAGCCGCCTGAGCGGTTCCCTTTTCTTAATAGGCGGAATGGTTTGGGGTGTTTTACATTTTTATAGAATATATATTTTAAATTTGAATTAAAATGATGATTAAGTGAGCCATAATGATTTACTGTGTTTTTTGAAGCAGGAAAATATACATATGTATTGAATACAAAACAACAAAGAGGGAGGATGAAAATGTCATACAGAGAAAAGGATTTACGTTCGTCATTAACCCTAGCTGTTCCAATCATTTTAGACAGGCATTATCATTCTATAACTATGAAAAATATCGAATCCGCCTGGTTTGTAGAGACACAAAAGGAAATGTTAGATTCGACATTTAGTATGATATTAATGAGTATGGTAGAAGCACTGTTCTTGGATTCCTTTGATTATGGCCAGTACCTAAACCTACTAGAAAAAGAGGGGTTTGAGCAAGGCGTTTATACTGCAGAAATATTCGGTGATCATTTTGATATCCTACTTGAAATGAGCAAGGATTTAAACTTAACCGCTCAGGGTATTATGTTTAAAATCATTGAAGAAATGGAAGATGATTCTACGATTCGATTGGTTTTTTATAATCGTTTAATGGAATGTAACTGGATCCGGTTTACTGGCTTTGCACAGGGTTATCTGTCTAATAAAAATCAACAGATCGACAACTTACATGAACAAAAAATTGCTCTGATGGGACAAATGGCAGCAGGGATGGCACATGAAATACGGAATCCGCTTGCTTCAATTAAAGGTTTTGCTCAGCTTGTAAATAACAGGCTATATGAACCGGAGATCAAGGCGGATGAATTGCGTGCGTATCTGGATATAACCATCAATGAGATTGATGCTCTGAATGGATTAGTAACGGACTTCCTAGTACTGGCTCGAAAAGGTGATAGTGCGAAGAATAACGTCGTGGTATTTAATATTATGGAGGTTATACATAGAGTTAATAACATCGTAAATCAACTCATACTTAGTGATGATATCATTCTTTCAGTGGATTATTCTCTTGAAAAAGTTCTAACGTATGGAAACGCCTCCCAACTTGAGCAGGTAATCCTGAATATTTTAAAAAATAGTATAGATTCATTCACAGCGTTTAGAGGCAGAATAGACATTACAGTTACGACCGATTCTGAGACTAACGAAATTATTCTTATTTTTAAAGACAATGGAGAAGGAATTCCACAGGATAAATTAAACCGAATATTTGACCCTTTCTTTACAACCAAGCAAAAAGGGACAGGAATTGGATTATCGATCTGCAAGCAATTAATAGAAATGTACGGGGGGCAAATTAAGGTGGATTCAGAGGTTCAGGTAGGTACCAGCGTGATGGTTATTTTGCCTTGGGTAAATGATTATCACATTTGAGATTACGAACAGAAACAAGCCTGGCACAGAAGCCCGTCAGGCTTATTCCTTATATTTATCGCTAATTCCAAAGCATACGCGTCCCTTGGAAAACGGTACAGGCGGTTCTACTTGTCACTAAGTTGTATCCCTTTTTCCTTTACAAACTTCTCTAGCACCCCAAAGTCCTCGGTAACTTTTTTAAATGGCAAAGATCCCAGTACCTTTTCCCGGTAATCCTTTTTGGCGGCAGTGGACAGACGGGAGTCAAGTATGCTGAGTACTCCGAGGTCAGTTTCACTACGGATCAGACGCCCGGTTCCTTGTCTTAAGCGAAGCAGCATGTCCGGTACAAAAACATCTTTTAAGGGATTCTCTGCTAAAGATGCCTTATGTTCATAGACAGGATCGGAAGGAACCGGGAAGGGCAGTCGGAAAATAATTAACTGCGACAAATCGGAACCTTCGATATTCACGCCTTCCCAGAATACACCGGTACTTAGAAGGACGCCCTTACTTCCCCGGAATTCAGCGATCACCCCGTCCTGGGACGATCCTTCTCTTTGAACATGCACCGCCCATGCAAGCTTCTCGGAGTTTAATTTATTATGAATGTACTTCATATCCTCTTTAGCTGAAAAAAGGACCAATGTTCGCCCGTCCGTTAAATTACAGAGTCTTAGCATTTCCTTGTATGCCGCTTCAAGATAACTTTCCCGGTTCTGATGGTTATAGTATGGGATGTCCTTGGCAATATACATCATGGTGTGGTTGTCATAGTCAAAAGGTGAAGCCTGACGATCCATATAATCTCCTTTGTAACCGAGGGATTGCGTCAGATATGCATATTGCTCCTCTAGTGTTTCGCCGGTCTGGCACATCGTTGCTGATGTTAAGATAACAGATGTCTTTCCGTTAAATAAGGTATATCTCAGAAACTTGCTTATACCTTTAGGACAGATACTAATGGTAGCTTCCCGCTGGGTATTACTTGCCCAGATCAGATAGTTATCCTCCACTCCGGCGAGGACGTCAAAGAGATCTATAAGTCCGTTTATGGCTTCGAAAATATTGTCGATCTCCCGCTCATGCTTGGAAGTTAAGACGGAAACGCTGAGATTAACCTCTTTTAGAACCTGTGCCGCTCGTCGTAAGGAAATTCCTGTTATCTCCGACACTTTTATGCGGTCATTGTCTTGCTTGGCTGTTTGCAGCAAATCCGCCTCAACTTGTTTGAAAATATGACCAACACATCTTTTTAAAAATTTGAATTGTGACATTAGATCCGTATCTGCGGATTGCTTGAAGAGAATTTGTAAGGCGTCATCCAGCATGCGGCAGGTTCCCCGGAATGTAAACTCAAGCGTTCTTGCATCTCTAACCTTTGCTTCCAGATTATGAGCTTCATCAATTACGATCAGAGCTGGCCGTTCAGTGATTAAACCCTTTGTTCCCTCTTTTTTCTTGATCAAATCACGGATGAGCAGGTCCTGGTTGACGATAATAAAATCCATGTCGCTGGCGTTAGCGTTAATCTTCGCTCTCATCTCATAGAACGAACATGTACTTTTATAATGGCAACGTTCAAATTTGCAATCATTCACACAAACGTTAGACCATACTGCATCCCTAACCCCGCCTTTAATATCTGCTCTCTCATCAATTTCGTAATTCAAAATACGCTGGGCAAGTGTAGATAGAGGGGAGCTTGAATCATCAGTCTTGAACAATTCTGCAGCTCTGTACCGACAAGCATATTGCCCCATGCCTTTTCCGACTACGGAGCGAACCGAAGTAAATCCGAGCCGGCTTCCGATGAATCTCAGATCCTTATGTATCTGTTCTGAAAGCTGTATGGAGGATGTTGCAATAATGATCGGTTGCCTTGAGATTTGGTTAATAAGCAAGCTGGGAATGAGGTATGCAAAGGACTTACCGATGCCGACTCCAGCTTCAATCATCGCGTTTCGACCATGAATATAGGCATCAGCGATATCTAGAGACATATCCTGCTGGCCGATTCGCTCTTTAAGTCCAATCCTGGGAAATCTATCATACATTCGAAAGATGGCATTGACTAAAGAGGGCTCGATATCCTTTTTTAGCTCCTGCTTCTGTAATTTATAGAGATCACTTAACCAGCTAATGACGACCGCCCCTTTTCAAATCAATGTTCTTCCTAATTATAGTTTTTTTGGTTTTTTGGTGAGGTTGTAATTATCGTAGATGAAGCGCTAACAGTCAAGTGTCAGAATATAAAATGATGCATGTATCCTCTGCTACGTAGGCAAGAGCCTGTTGAATATTCTATTCATAATAAATAGCATCATAAGGAAACTCTAGCTTCTTCATCCGATATTCCTTTGGTGTCATCGACATGTATTCCCGAAAGACTTTACCAAAATAACTTGGACTTTCAAAGCCGCAGCGTTGCCCAACCTCCTGCACAGGTAAATCTGTAGTCCGTAGCAATGCTATGGCAGACTCCATCCGGCGATCTCTAAGATAAGCGAGAGGAGAGGTCTGCTCCGATTTTTGAAACAACCTGCATAAGTGATATTTGTTTACTCCGCAATAGTCGGAAAGCATATCCAAGGTTACAGGTAATGCATAATTCTCTTTCAGATAGGTTTTAGCCCGCTGAATCAGCGTGATTGAATTTGCGCTTATCTCCTTACGCATTTCCCCGCTCGTTTTTACTAATGTAAGCATCCAGTTATACACTTCGGCAGATAACAAAAACTTGTCTGTTACTTTCTCTTCCGAAATTCTCCTCAACAGTTCCCATAATCCTTGTATTAGAGGGGAGTTAGAATCTCTTTGAAGGATGTGGCCTTCTTGTTCTATTACTAAATCCCAGATTCGATTAGCTTCTGCTCCGCGAATATTAAGCCATAGAATCTCCCAAGGCTCTGCCTGTTCTACATAGTAATATCGGTGCTTGCTTGGAATTTTGACTAGAAATCCCGAACCTTTGGGCAAAGGAATTGAGTGCTGTTCTAATTCAATATATCCCTGACCACTGAGTGTGTATTGAAAAATGACATGGCCGGAATCGGGGCGTGTATCACCTGAAAAGCTGTAGTCGGGGCTCCTGATCTTCTGCCATCCTATAGAATCTAGTGTCAAGATCGATGTATCGTCATTTCGAAATGCATAAGATAAAGGCTCAATCATTAGCGTTTCCTTCCTTATTAAAAAAGTCAATTTTGTTATATTGTAGCGCACAACATTTAGATTGTCTTGCGAATCCTTGAACGGTAAGATCAGGTTAGATAAAGGAGTGAATACATATGTCAAATCATAATCTCATACTCAATTTGCTTTTGGATGAGCACTGGTGGGGCGGACGGGTGGCAGACGGGACAAATATGCCATACGGTACGGCACTATTTAGTGCAGATCTGACTACCAGTCATAAAGCCAATCAAGCTTCTCCACTATTGATCTCTAACAAGGGAAGGTTCATTTGGAGTGAAGAGCCGTTTGCATTTCGATTTGAACAAGGAAGTCTTTTGGTGGAAGGGAAAGGAGAATTCATTACGGGGGAGGGTCATGGAGCCTTGAAAGAAGTATTCCAATATGTCTCCCGTACCTTCTTCCCGCCTGTACCTAGCATCCCGGAGAAATTGCTATTTACGGCTCCGCAGTACAATCTTTGGATTGAACTCCTCTACGAGCCTACACAGGACAAAGTATTACAATATGCCAAGGAGGTTATAAACCATGGTATGCCTCCGGGTGTGATCATGATCGATGATAACTGGCATGAGCCGTATGGTACCTGGACTTTTCATTCCGGTCGCTTTCCTGATCCGAAGGGGATGGTGGAGGAGCTTCACGCTATGGGCTTTAAAGTGATGCTCTGGGTATGTCCCTTTATTAGTCCTGATTCTCTTACTTTCCGTGAACTTGAATTTACGGGCTACCTGTTGAAGGATCGCGAGGGGCAAAATGCCATTCGAAAATGGTGGAACGGGAACAGTGCGGTGCTCGACTGCACCAACCCCCAAGCCGTCATCTGGATACAAGATCAGTTGGATAATCTTCAGCACGAGTATGGAATTGATGGCTTCAAGCTGGATGCCGGTGATGTAGAGTTCTATGAATCGGATGATTGTTGTTATGTGCCGACAAGCCGCAGCGGTCAAAGTGAAGCATGGGCCAGGGTCGGATTGAAATACGAACTGAATGAATACCGCGCCTGCTGGAAGCTCGCAGGTCAGCCGCTTGTACAGAGGTTGAAGGATAAGATTCATGACTGGCAGGGGAACGGACTGGACACGTTAATTCCGGACGGCTTAGCGCAAGGGCTGCTAGGCTATGCCTATACTTGTCCTGATATGATCGGTGGAGGTGAATTCCTGAGCTTTACTTCGGCTGAATTAGATCAGGAGTTAGTGGTACGCTCAGCCCAGTGCTCGGCATTATTCCCGATGATGCAGTTTTCGGCTGCGCCTTGGCGTATTTTGGATGAAGATCATTTACGATACTGTGTTGAGGCCGCACAACTTCATTCGCAGTTTGGTCAGGAGATTCTAGAGCTGGCCAGACAATCCTCCTTAACGGGTGAACCTATCGTACGCCATATGGCTTATGAATTCCCTGAAGCAAGCTTTGAGACGATACAGGATCAATTTATGCTCGGAAGCTTCTTACTCGTCGCCCCTGTTATTACAAAAGGAATGCGAACGCGCGTTGTGGCGTTCCCGGCAGGCACTTGGGATGGTGATGACGGCAGCATTGTGGAAGGTCCTTCGACTAAGCAAATTGATGTGCCTCTCAGCAGACTGCCTTACTACAGAAAGCGTTAATATCGTTCCTTCAAAAGCCGCATTATTTGCGGCTTTTTAAATATATAGGCAACCTTTATTAAATGTTGTTATAATTTATTCGATTCAAAGATAAGTACTCAACTTACAGCAGTGGAGGCTAAATAAGTGAAATTCTCCTTGCGCCAGCAGATGATCATTTCCTTTTCAGTTGTTTTTAGTGTTCTGATCGTCGTCTTTGGCAGTTTGATTCTAAGATACAACTTATCCAGTTATCAGAAGCAAAGCTATGATTCTATGAATAAAGTGGTCAAGGCAAATATCTTATTAATTGATAATTATTTAACACAGATTATTTCCGTGTCCAAAATTGTAGCCAGTGATCCGGATATTATTAAGGCTGTTACTTATCGCAACAGTATCGATGAAATTGATTACTCGGTTGAGCTCTATAATCAACGTAATGTCGACTCCAAAATCAAACAGCTCGATGTTCTTGGCACGATTACGAATGCCTTGGTGATTGGCGATGATTATGAATATTTGTATTACTATGGCAGCTCTCCGGTCAGGGGATATCGCTTTGACCAACAGGAATGGTTCGTCAAATCCGCATTAAATGTAGACAAACCCATTCATTTTACCAACTTTCATTCATCCGACTATCTGCTGGATCATGCAAACCATCAAACCGTGTCGGTGATTATGCCAATTATCAACGGTAATCAATACAGTGCAACCCATACCTTTTTAATGACAGACTTTAATCATAATCCGATTATCTCTGATAAGAGCGGCGAAGATAATGTGGAAATCGCTATTTATGATGGGACTACACCTATTCAATTTGCTAACAACAGCAATCTTTCTACGCTTCAAAAGAATGAAGTTGCCAAGCATCTAAAAAAGAATGAAAAATCATTTATTATTTCTAAATCCGGCAGTGATTCCGTATCATACCTCATTATCAATGAGCCATCTCTTGTTTCGGGTTGGTCCATTCTTGGGATCATGCCGCTTACGGAAATGGAGGAAATGAAATCGAATACTTCCAAAGTGGTTATAACGATTATCGTAACCGCTTGCATAGGCGTCATTATTTTGTCTGTGATGATTTCGCGATCCATCCTAAACCCTATGCAGAGCTTGTTGCAACGATTTAATCAAATTGCATCGGGGCGCAGAGATATTACTTTTAAATATTCCAAGAGCAAAGAAGTGAATTTGATTGCTGAAACGGCTGACTATATGCTCAAAAGTATCAACCATTTAACGGATGAGATTGTAGAAGAGCAAACAAGATTAGCGGGTGAGCAGCTTAAAGCGCTTCAGCATCAGATCAATCCTCATTTCTTGAATAACGTGCTTCAGTCGATAAAAGCAATGGCAGTAACGGGCGATAATCATTCCATCTCTCGTGCAACGACGCTGCTCGGTAAAATCTTGTCGTATTCGGTTTATAACCCTTATGAAATGGTAGGGCTAAAGCAGGAGTTTGAATACACCGAAAATTATATCGCCCTGCAAAATATACGCTTTAACGATCTGATTATTTTTGATGCACATTGTGATGAACAGCTGGAACATTTCTTGGTGCCTAAACTGATGATTCAGCCTCTGGTTGAAAATGCAATCGAGCATGGTTTTGAGAACCGGAAGGAAGGCTCCATTTTCGTATCGGCAGAAGATGATGGAGATGAAATTTATATATCCGTTACAAATAACGGCAATTCTATTGAGATTGCGGACATGGAGCGTATTAATGAGATGCTATCCAGCCGGGATACCTATACACAAAGCAAAAGTATCGGACTATTAAATCTAAATCAAAGGCTGAAAAGCTGTTTTGGATCACAAGCAGAAGTGAAAATGTTATCGAAGGGCGGCATAAATACAACCATTGTTATTACGATACCCAAAGCAGGAAGAGGATGAATATGCTGACAGCAATTATTGTAGATGATGAGAATTTGTCCGTTAAAATGATGGAAAGTATTTTGGATTGGCATGGGCTTGGCATTAGCATCAGTGGAACAGCAGAGAACGGTATTGAAGCTTTGGAACTTTTTTACTGTGTGAATCCCAATATCATCATTACAGATATAAGAATGCCAGGATTGAATGGACTCGATTTTATTAAAAAAGCGAAGCTTATGAATCCGGAGGCTGAATTTATTTTAATCAGTGCTTTTGCTGATTTTGATTATGTTAAAAAAGCGATGGAACTCGGTTGTTGCAATTATATTTTAAAGCCGGTAGATGAATATGAGCTGGAGCAGACACTGAAAAAAATCGTTGCCAAGATAGAAGATAAAAAAGCAGCTGAAAAAGATGCGCTGAAAAAGCAAATGGAGCATCATAAATTGGCGATTTACCATTATATGAATTCGGGTGCTAATCCGCTAGCCGCAGGAAAAAGTGCTGGAAAGCTGGAGGTCAATTTCGAAAGTTACTGCTTATTTAACTTTATTCTAAAGGATCAATCTATTAATGATTATATTGAAGGCGGCATGCAATTGGACGCACAAATGCCTTTTATTATGGAACGGATGTCCTCGGTGATTAAAGAGTTTGGGCAATGTATGCTGTTCCCTTATAGCGACTATTCCTGGACAGCCATTCTCAGTGGGAACTGCTCGCAGGAGGATCTGCAGAAGTGCGCTTTGAAAATGATCACTTTATTTAAAAATGAAATTCACAGAGACATTAATGTCTGCTTTAGTCCGCAAGGAACCCGGTTTGATGAATTGCCACAGCTATATCGACACCTTACTTCTCTTATCCGTTACAGTGCCTACGTCAGGGATGAGCCAATCCTGGGTTACGGCTACAATATAATAGAAGAATATATACAGCAAACGGATTTTTTGGTCTATATTAAGCAGCTGACCGATGCCTTAAACAATAACGAATCGGAGGACGCGGCATGTATCGTTGAAGAAGTACTGATGTTATCATGCAAATCCAATCCGGAATATCTGCACTTGTTTATTGATTTCTACTATACGGTTTTCTGTGCGATACGAGAAAAATTAGTCGAAGAAAACAAGCTATCTGAAGAGCATCATGAAATCCTCAACTTGAGTTATAAGGATATATCCGATATGTCCACTGCGAACGAAATAAGCCGCTTTTTGAATCGGATCATTCAGCTTCTCCAGGGAAATCATCTTCAACCAGCGAGATCTCAATACGGTCAATTGGTTGAAACAGCTATCCGCTATTTGAGTGAAAACTACAACCGCAATTTGTCTTTGGAAGAAATATGTACTGAACTGGCAGTTAGTAAAAACTACTTTAGTTATTTATTTAAACAAAAAACAGGGAAAAATTTATGGGCTTATTTGACGGATATTCGGGTTAGTAAATCCAAGGAACTATTGCGAACGACAGCGTATAAGAGCTACGAAATCGCGTATATGGTCGGGTATGATAACCCAAGCTATTTTTCCAAATTATTTAAGAAATCCACCGGTCAGACACCGAATGAATATCGTGCGGCAATTAAGTCATAAAGAGTCTGTCTGTTGAAACCTATAAAACATTGATAAAAGGCTTACCCTCCGGTAGTGCAGATGGGGGTAGGCTTTTGTGATTTAGGAAGCCGATCTTAATAAATTACATAATTTATTTCTTTAATCGTAATATATTTGCAATCGTTTACAAGTAGGGGCGGAATTCGCTCAACTAAAAATCAAACTCCTTAATTTATTGCCATAAGTACGGAATACGCTTTCTTTTATGCGAAGAGAGAACGTTTTATCATAATCATGTAAACACTTTCAATCAAATTAAAGGGGGAAACACAATAATGAACAAGAAATGGATGCCTCTGCTGCTGGCTTTTGCAATGCCGATGGCTATGGTGGCAGGCTGCAGCAAAAGCAATCAAACAGAAAATGCGACTGCATCCTCAGACCAGGGAATTAAAACAGAGGGGCAAGTTTCGATCCGGATTATGGGCTACAACTCGGAAGCATCAAGAGCAACCTATTTGAAGATGCTGCAAGAAAAGCTTCCCAACATCAAAGTAGAATTTCAATTTGTCGCGCTCGATAATTTTAATAATGTTTTAAACACTCAACTGCAAGCAGGTGAAGGCCCAGATATTATTGAATTGGGCGGAGAAGCCCGATTGCTTGCCAAAGCAGGTTATTTGATGGATTTGACGAGCGAAAGCTTTGTATCTAAATATGCAGACGCGGGTCTGACTCCTTATTCTGTTGAAGGTAAAGTTTATGCGACCCCGTTACAAAGCTGGTACGAAGGGATTTTCTACAATAAGAAAATATTTAACGATAACGGGATTCAAATTCCAAAAAACTTCGACCAGTTCATTGAAATTCAAAAGGATTTAGCGGCTAAGGGAATTAAGCCTCAAACCATGGGAGCTCAATCTTGGGAGCCAATGATGAAGCAAAGCATTGGTCTTGTAAATAATGATTATTATTCAAATCCGAGTAATAAGGGCTTCGACGAGAAATTTAATAAAGGGGAAGCGAGCCTTGCGGAGACATGGGAACCTTATGTAGAAAACTGGTCGCGTATGATCAAAGAAGGCATTCTTAAGCCGGATATGTTAGGACTGAGCTATGATCAGGCACTGGATGAGTTCGCTACAGGTAAAGCGGCTATGTGGGAAAGCGGTCCGTGGGCAGTGAGCACCATTCTGGAAAAAAGCCCGGATTTTGAACTTGGCATGTTCCCCATCCCAGGCTCTAATGAAGGTCCAGGCTGGTTAGTGGGTGGACCTGGATCAGCTTTTGCCATTAACGCGAACACGAAGCATAAAGCCGAAGCGCTTCAGATTCTGGAACTTACTGCAACACCAGAGGCGCAGCAAGCATTAATCAAAGATAATGCCGGGAGCTCTTTCCTTAAGGGAGTAGATGTGGATCTCGGAGAGATTTATGCGGACGCTAAAGAGGCTTTTAAGGCAGGAAACGTATACGCTCCTTGGACAGCGGCATGGGATTCAGGAAATCCGATTGTAGAAGCTTACGGGAAATCGCTACAAGAAGTACTTGCTGGGACCAAAACTGTGAAGCAGGCGCTTGAGGATGCGGATCAAGTGAATCAGACGATGCGTGATTCGTTGAAATAACAAGAGAAAGCTACAGGGGATAAAGCCGGCTGCTATATAGCTCACCGGCCTTTTCTCTAGGGTAGACATAGAAAGGAGAGACACCGCTTGAATATCAAACATAGAGATCGGGTTTTTCTTATGATGATCCTTCCTGCCTTTATTGGTTTTACAATACTTTTTATTGTGCCGACACTCATGAGCTTTGGGTATAGTGTAACGAATTGGTCGGTGTATAAGCCCAATTTCAGTTTTATTGGCCTAGATAATTATGTGAAATTATTTCATGATACCAAAAATATGACAGCGATCAAAAACTCTGTAAATTATGCGTTAGTGATCACGATCATCCAGAATACCCTGGCGATTCTATTCGCAACGCTGCTTAATAAAACAGGATTTGTCACCAATCTCATCAAATCTATTTTCTTTTTTCCGGCAGTGTTAAGTGTATTGGTCGTAGGGTTTTTGTTCCAATACATAATGACCTCGGCAGATTACGGATTGTTAAACAATATTATTCAGTTTTTTGGAGGTCATCCTGTCAATTGGCTAGGAAACGGTAAAATTGCACTTTATTCTGTACTGTCGACTCAGGTATGGCAATGGACAGGTTGGAGTATGGTTATTTATATCGCCAATTTGAAAAGCATTGATTCTTCCCTTTATGAAGCGGCCAATATCGACGGCGCCAGCAAGCTTCAAACCTTTAGAACAATTACGCTTCCTCTGCTGTATCCTGCTGCCTCATTTAATATTTTGATGAGTCTGATCGGAGGAGTGAAGGTATTTGATGTTGTATTTGCTATGACTAAAGGGGGACCCGGTTCTGCTACGGAGACCATCATGACAACATTGATTCGGGAAGGGTTCAGTTCAGGACGAACTGCGTACGCTTCGGCATTTGCTGTTGTATTCTTTGTCATTGTATTTACCCTATCCAAACTGGTTACCTTCTTCTTGAATAAATGGGAGGAGAGAATTTCATGAAAATCAAGAATAGAAAATTACGATCTTCGTTTACTAATATAATGTATCTGTTGGCTGGAGCGGTTGTATTTCTTCCGATTTATTATTTGCTGATCACTACGTTTAAGACACCGGCAGAAGCCACAGCAAGCCCGCTTGGGCTTCCCAAGTCACTGAATTTTAGCAATTATAGTAAGGCATACAGCGCTATGGATTATCCGAGAGCAGTATCAAACAATCTGTTAATTACCGTGTGTTCTGTCATTATTATTATTTTAATCTCTTCTATGGCCGCTTATGTAATCGCTAGAAGTGACCGGAAAATTTTTAAATGGATGTTTTCGATATTTATGGTCGGGTTGATTATTCCTTTTCAAATTGCGATTATCCCTCTGTATAAAATCATTTCGGGAATGAATCTCATGAATACTTTTCCCGGCATCATTCTAATTGATGTTTTCTGCATCAACTTGCCATTATCCATCTTTTTGTTCAGGGGTTTTATTTATACCGTACCGATAGAACTGGAGGAAGCAGCGGCTATTGATGGATATGGAACTTTCCGTACGTTCTGGAGCATTATATTTCCATTACTAAAACCCATCGTTTCCACTGTGGCAATTTTAGATGCCTTGGCAATCTGGAATGACTTTCTGACGCCGCTTCTGTTCCTCCAAGATCCGAACAAAGCGGTACTGCTGCAAGAGGTATATAAAAACGTCGGTCCGTTTTCTACGGATTGGACCTCCTTTTTCCCAATGCTAGTGTTGGCCACTCTGCCTTTGGTTATCTTCTTCCTGATTATGCAGAAGAGCATCATCGACGGTGTTGTCGCTGGTGCGGTGAAAGGATAAGTTATAAACAACAGAAGAACAGCGATCCTCCATCCTTGGAGAATCGCTGTTCTGTCTTTTCAGTCAATTGTTGATCAAGAAGCTGATTTAGGCGTAAACGCTCTACGTACAACCTTCGTCAATTCCATTAGGATAACGGCACAGAGTGCCAGACCGCTTGCAACCAGCCAATCGGACATTCCGAACGAAGCCGGAATCGAGAAGATTTCTCTAACTCCTGGCAGAACCGCAATGCCATAAAAGGCAAAGCAGACTAGAACGGCTCCGATGACGTATTTGTTGCTGAAAAAGCCAGCTTCAATAGCTGTTTGACTGTTCGAGCGAGCAGCAAAGGTCTGAAGTGTACGAGACAGGATCAGGGTTGTGAATGCCATGGCCACGCCCATATCAGGGGAATGCTGGAGTCCAATATACAGGGATATAATTACGGCTATACCTATAAGTAGACCACGGGTAATAATAGCCTGCATCATTCCTCCGGCAAATATACCTTCCTTGAGTTCTCTTGGATTTCTGCTCATCACATTAGGTTCGGGTTTCTCCATACCAAGAGCAATGGCTGGGAGAGAATCATTCGCCAGGTTGATAAATAGAAGCTGAATCGCCGTGAAGGGATTAATCCAGTCGAAAATTAGGGCAAAGAGAATGGCGATAATCGCACCCAGGTTACCTGAAAATAAATAGGCGATCGCTTTTTTGATATTGTCGAATACCGTTCTGCCCACAGATACAGCATTAACAATCGATACAAAATTATCATCGGTCAAAATCATGGCAGCCGCATCTTTAGCAACGTCGGTTCCACTGCCCATAGCAACACCGATATCTGCTTGCTTCAAGGCAGGTGCGTCATTTACGCCATCACCGGTCATGGCTGTAATTTTGCCTTTTCGCTGCCACGCACGGACAATTCTGATCTTGTTCTCCGGGGAGACTCGGGCGTATACACCAATCTGCTCAAGCTTATTATCCAGTTCTTCGTCAGACATGGCATCGAGCTCTTGACCGGTTACGGCAATTTCTTTTTCGGTCATCAGGCCGATATCGCGTCCAATCGCTTGTGCGGTTGTCTTATGATCACCAGTAATCATGATGGTCCGAATTCCAGCCTTCTTAGATTCTTCGATCGCACCATAGACAGCTTCCCGAGGGGGATCAATCATAGCTGTTAAACCTACGAGTACCAGGTTTTGTTCATCCTCCAGCCCGACTTCAGTGACCGTATTGGGTACAGTTTTGTAAGCATAGGCAAGTACACGTAGTGCTCTGCTGGAGAATTCCTCATTGGCTTCAATGAAACGATCAAGAACTTCCGGAGTCATCGGCACTTCTTGTCCACTTAGTAGTACATGCGTACAAAGACTAAAGAGTACATCCGGTCCGCCTTTGGTGATCATTGCTTTTTGTCCGTTAAAAGTGTGTAAGGTCGTCATCAGCTTGCGATCCGAGTCAAAAGGAAGTTCGGCTTCGCGAGGGAAATTGTCGCGTATTTCCTTGTAATCTTTGTTCATGCTGTTACTGAAGGCAATAAGTGCCACCTCAGTTGGATCGCCCAGTTCTTTACCATCCTCATTAATGTTAGAGTCGTTACAGAGCACGGCAATGTGTAGGAGGCGCCGGGCTTCCTCAGACCATTCTTCGGGCTCTCGATTGAATTGATCACGGTCACCTTCCGGTAAAAAGTAATCTACAACCGTCATTTTATTCTGGGTCAGGGTGCCGGTTTTGTCCGTACAGATGACACTGGTTGATCCAAGTGCTTCGACGGCAGGCAGCTTACGAATAATCGCATGTTGCTTAGCCATTTTATTCGTACCTACGGATAAGACAATCGTTACGATCGAGGAGAGAGCTTCAGGGATAGCGGCGACTGCCACAGCGACTGCAAACATTAGGGCATTCAGAATGGCTTCCGTGGTATCCACTGTATCATTCGACAGCCAAACACGTCCGGCTTGGATGGCAAAGATCAAAACGGACAGCACGATAATCGCTACACCCAACTGCTTGCTAAAGGTTTCGAGCTTACGCTGTAGTGGCGTCTGCTTGGCTTCGGCGCTCTCAATGAGTTCAGCGATTTTGCCGATTTCGGTTGTCAGTGCAGTTCCTGTTACTACAAGCGTTCCACGGCCATATACAACCAAAGAACCGCTAAACGCCATATTACGACGGTCCCCGAGTGGAGATTCCTTCGCGATGGTATCCGTATGCTTCTCTACAGCTTCGGATTCTCCGGTCAGCATGCCTTCATTGATCTTCAAGCTTCCCGATTCTATGATACGGCCGTCGGCAGGTACAAAATCTCCAGCCTCCAGTAATACGATATCACCGCGAACAAGCTCTCTGGCAGGGACGGTTTTTAAGGCTCCATCCCGTAACACTTTAGCCTCGGGTGCCGACATCTGCTGCAGGGCATCAAGTGAACTCTCCGCTTTACGTGTTTGGATGACACTTATAACTGCATTGAGAATCAACACGAGGAAAATGATAAGCGACTCCATAACTTGGCCCATAACAATCTGGACAATGGCCGCAATAAGCAGTACGACCACCATAGGGTCCTTGAAATTTTCAAGAAAAAGCTTCCAGAGGGGATCTTTTTTCTTTCCTTTTAATTCATTGTAACCATCACGTTCCAGTCGTTTGCTGACTTCTGCCGACGTAAGCCCGTTAGTTGTACTCTGCACTTCCTGTAAACTGTCTGTTACATTCTTGCGGTAATACTCCACTAATGATAGCTCCTCTCCGCTGTGCTGTGTCTTTGTTTAGGTCTCATAAGCTTCGATTTACTGCATAAGTGCACATAACTGCGTGTTCTACACAAGTATGGTATATCAGTTCGTCAAATCAGTAGACTTCAGGACCTATCTTCAAACTTACGATTTAACTTGGCGCAAGTTTCAAAATATGGAGCTTAGTATGCGCATATCTAAAAAAAGATCATTCGTAATCGTCTATATTGTGAAATCTTTTTAATGAATAGTATTGGATTACCTATGAAGAAGTCTTATTACATGGGAAGACATAAGGAATTCCTGGATCCTGCGTGTGTTTTCCTATGATTATGGGGTAACGCCTTTAGTATCAGTATAGTAGTGGATAGAATCGGAAGGTAAAATAATGTGAGTATATATGTAAGCGTTCACAGAATGGAGGCGATTAATACCAAGAAAAGATGTTTCTGCAATGAGTGTACAAATGGGGACAACATTATCCGACATTGCGAATTGGATTGGTGGACCTGCACCTGATACGACAGCACTTTATTCGTGATTTGTTTAAGATAATTATTGGCCTCAGCTAATTCTGCGGAAGCTTCCGCCTTTGTCATAGTCTTCCATACACCTTCGGCATGGTTAACCGTATGAACCATCCGTATGATTCGCCTCGTTGGATACGGTCAGCGTTTCAGAGTAGGTCCAATGGCAGGTGCAAAAATAATAGCTAACCCTACCATTCCCATGGCAGCCCCTCTTTTTGCAGGAGGGAACAGGGTCAAGATGACATTCGTGAGCAGTGGCATGATAATCCCGGCCCCGGCAGCCTGAATCATACGCCCGGTCAGCAGAATAGGGAAGTTTGTCGCGATTGCCGAGACGATCGTTCCGGCCAGAAATATAAACATAGAAGCTTGAAAAAGTTCTCGCGTCGTAAACCGTTGCATCAAATAAGCGGTAATTGGGATTAGAACCCCGTTCACCAGCATATAGCCTGTTGTTAGCCACTGAGCGGTTGCAGCCGAAATATTGAAATCATGCATAAATTCGGGAACGGCTACGCTCATTACCGTATGATTCAGTGTCGCAAGAAAGGCGCCCAATATCATGATGAATAAGATGGGTCCCTTTTTTACGGAACTGCTTGTTACTTCTGTCTTTGTACTCACTCCACTCCATCCTTTCAAATCGTCGATCATGGACTAAATTTACAGTGTGTTGTATAGTTTACAATGCATGAATTAGATTATAAATGAAATTTTCAAGTAATCAAGCAACGATTTGCGAAAAAATGTAAAATAGTTTACATTCATTTTAAATTTGTAGTGTTTTCTCATAAAAAAACAACAATTTTTAAAAAAATGTAGTTTACGATAAGTTAGTTAAAGATTGGAGAGAGTAAGATGAATAACACAACGCAACGTACAGATCCCCGGGTACTTCGTACACGTCAATTGCTTAGAGATGCTGTGATTGAATTGCTGGAGGAAATGGATATTGAGAAAATATCAGTAAACCGTATTGCAGAGCGGGCTAAAATCAATCGTGTTACTTTTTATCTGCATTATCGCGATCTCCCGGATATGTTGGAAAAGATGGCGGATGAGATGGTGGAGGACATTCTACAAGTAGTGAACAACGATGACAACCATAACGAGTCGGTTGAGGAAGAGAATTTAAGGATATTAGAGAGTCTGCTAAAGCATATTGCGGAAAATGCAAAATTCTACAAAGTAATACTCACATCGAAACGAAGCCCGATTTTTACAGATCGCCTGTTTGACTTGATGGCGGAAATCATTTCTGCACATCAGGAGAAAAAGGAGGGCGCCGCTGATCATTCCAAGATGCCCATACAGAAGGACATTGCCGTTTGGTACGGTTCAGCCGCCCTAATTGGCACGGTTATTTCTTGGCTTCGAGATGACATGCCTTATACTCCGGTATATCTAGCCAGACAAATCAGTATGCTGCGCGCTAACTAGCCAAATGAATACGCTCAAAAGAAAAAGCCGCGCAACGTTGCGCGGCTTTTGATGTGTACAGAGCGGGTAAATCACTGCACACTGAGATTATCCCAGTTGACTTGGAATTCCTTCAGCATGCCTTCTTTGGTCAGCTTGCCACCGAGATAGCCTTGAATGCTGCTGGATAATTCCTGCGGCATCCCGTTCGGCAGGCGGGTCCAGTTCCAGGTCAGCGCTTGATCATTATCGGTATAGGCCAGCACCTCAGCACCTAGTGCTCCAAGATCTTCTTCGGTTCCCTTAATGTTGTCGAGCGCAGGGATGAACTGGAATTCCTTGGTGATATATTTTTTCCCCGTCTCGGAGGTGACGAGCCAATTCAGGAAGACCTTGGCCTCCTCTTTGACGGGGGAGTTCTTATTGATCACCCAATTGCTTGGCACGCCTACATACAGCTTGTCGTTATCTTCGGGTGTGTCATCAATGGGCATCGGCAGGATGCCCAGATTAAGATTGGAATCAATGCCGTCGATCTGTCCTTGTGTCCAGTTGCCCTGCTGCATCATTGCGGCTTCGCCGCTCGCTACCATAGTGACTTGGGTATTATAGTCGGTCGAGAGCGGGTTCTTGTTGCCATATTCAACAGTAAGGTCGAGTAGATCGATCCACTTGGAGAAAATAGGATCTCCGGCAAAGGTCTTGGAGCCGTCTGTAAGTCCGGCGATAAACGCTTCGGGATCTGGTTGCTGAGCGAAAGCTACGTTCACATTATGATTGCCGAGCACGAACCATTCCTGGTACCCATTGGCAAAAGGTGTGATCCCTGCCGACTTTAACTTCTCGGAGGCTTCACGTAGTGCGGTTAGGGTCAATGGCTTCTCTGTGATGCCGGCCTTCTTAAACAGATCCTTATTATAGATGAAGCCGTAGCCTTCCAGATTCATCGGCATGCCATAGAGCTTTCCATCTATGGTCATTTGTTCTGCTGCAAGCGGCTTTACATCCTTAGCCCAAGCTTCACCGCTCAGATCCTCAAGATATTCGAGCCACATATCTCTTTCATTGTTGCCGCCGATGGTGAAGATATCCGGTTCATCTCCGGAAGAGAATTTGGCGCGTAGGGAAGCACCGTAATCGGTACCGCCACCCACGCTCTGAATCTCCAGTTTAATATCGGGGTGTTCCTTCTCGAATTCAGTCTTAAGCGAAGCCAGCGCTTCGGATATTTCAACCTTGAACTGGTAGATATGCACGGTTTTGACTCCATTTGCATTGTCGCTGCTGCGTCCGCAGCCGGCTGTCAGGGTAGCCAGCAGCAGGGAGCATGCGAGGAGAATTCCACGTTGTATTCTCATATTCATTCATCCTCTCTGGCTGAAAGTAACGTGTATCGTTAGCCCTTTACGGAGCCTTGGGCAATGCCTTCAATAATATATTTTTGCATGACTAGGAAAAAGATGACCACGGGCGTAATCCCGAGCACGAGTCCCGGAAGTGCCAAATCCCACTGCTTCGTATATTGTCCAAAAAAGCTATAAGTGGCGATGGGAATGGTGCGAAGCCCCGGGTCCTGCAGAATAAGTGAAGGCATCAGGTAATCGTTCCAGATCCACAGGGTATTTAGAATGATGACGGTGATAATAATCGGCTGCATGAGCGGAAGTACAATTCGGAAAAAAGTGCCGTAAGGACTGCTGCCATCCACCCTTGAAGCCTCTTCAATATCAAGAGGTACCGATTTGACGAAGCCATGGAACAGAAACACAGTCATCGGGGCGCCAAATCCAAGATAGGCTAAGATCAAACCAGCGGTTGAATCCATAACCCCGATTCCGCTGACGACCTGCACCAGCGGAATCATGATCGACTGAAACGGGATAACCATAGCGGCTACTAATGCAATATAAAGCATGCGGTTGTACAAGCTGTTATTGCGGACCATTTTATAGGCACACATAGAGCAGAGGAACGCTAGCAGAATATTACTAACCACCGTGATGATAAAAGAGTTCAGGAAGGCACGAGGGAAATTGGTAGCTTTCCAAGCTTCGGCGTAGTTGCTCCACTGGAACGCGGTAGGCAGCGCAGCAGAATCTGAAAGAATCTCACTATAGCTTTTTACTGAGTTCGCTAGTAAAAAGTAAAATGGCACCAGGAATAGAAGACCTAGCAGGATCACAATCACTTCGACGAGAAGCAGAGGCACATTGAATTTTTTGGCAGTAGTCTCCATTACAGCTCCACCTCTCTTTTCTTGGTTGCTCTAACCTGCAGCAGGCTGATCACAGCTACGATGACGAAGAAAATCATTGCTTTGGCCGAGCCCATACCGAACCTGCTGATCGTGTAGGCCTCATTATAAATATTCAACGCTACAGATTCGGTAGCTTTGAAGGGGCCGCCCTTGGTCAGCGATAGGTTAAGGTCGAACAGCTTAAACGACCAGGAGATCGACAGGAATAGGCAGACGGTTACAGCTGGCATAACGAGCGGGAAGGTGACATGGCGTAAAGCCTGAAATCGTCCAGCGCCATCCACCTTCGAGGCTTCAATCAGGCTTTTGGGAACGTTGTTGATTGCGGAGATGTAGATGACCATCAGGTACCCTGCATTTTGCCAGACAAATACGATCACAATCGCCCAGAAGGCCGTCCCTCCGGTGCCCAGCCATGGAAGATTGAAGAAGGACCAACCGGTAGCTTGTCCGATAGAAGAGAATCCTCTAACAAAAATAAACTGCCAAATGAACCCGAGCAATAGTCCGCCGATGACATGAGGGACAAAAAATACCGTTCTTAGAACATTGCGCGTAAACAGCTTGCGGGTCAGTACATAAGCGAGTGCAAAGCCGAGCAGATTGGTCAGTACTAAACCAAAGAAAGTGAACTTCGCTGTGAACCAGAAAGAATTAAGAAAGGAAGGATCTTTAGTGAAGATATGTAGATAATTCCGGAGCCCGGTCCACTCCACATGACGCGAGATTCCGTTCCAGCTGGTAAATGAATAATAGAGTCCCAGAAAGAAAGGAATCAGCACAATAATAAAGAAAAACAGGGAAGTTGGCCCGACAAAAACAAACTGCTGCATCAGGCGTGATCTTTTTCTATGGTCCATCGTTCCTCACCCCTTTTTGTTAATGTAAACTTTTCATTCTATAACCGGATTGGTGATTAACCGAAACAAGCAGGCTAGAAATCCGCACTGCTTCAGAATGATTTCTTCTCAGGCTTGACAGCCCTTTCAAAGAATCGGTATGGTGGACTTGTCAGACAAATAGGAGGTTGAACAGATGTCAGGATTGCTTAGCAATTTTGTTACGCAGATTGGAATCTTGGTGAATGATGTTGAGAAGGTAAGTACGGCATATGCGGAGTTTTTTGGACTGAAAAAGCCGGAAATTATCGTTACAGATACAGAAGATATTGCGCAGACCCGTCATAATGGCGTGGCGACGCAAGCACGGGCAAAGCTAGCTTTTTTTGATATGGGTTCCTTGCAGTTGGAACTGATTGAGCCGGATCATGAGCCGAGCACATGGCGTGATTACTTGAATGAGCATGGGGAAGGGCCTCATCATATTGCTTTTGTGGTTGAAGGGATGAAGGAGAAGATTATGCTGCTCGAAGGCAAAGGCTTCCCGCTCCAGCAAAAGGGTGAGTATACCGGAGGGCGTTATGCTTATATGGATACGTTCAAGGAGTTAAAGGTAATCGTAGAGCTGCTAGAGAACGACAAGGATAAAGGAGAGGACTCATTATGAATATTATAATTACCGGTGCCGGACGCGGATTGGGGTATGAACTGACGGCTGAGGCATTAAAGCGTGGTCATGGAGTGATCGCTGGGGTTCGCCGTCCTGATCAGGATCAAACAGCGTTATCCCAGCTTGCTGAAACCTACGGAGATAAGCTAACTGTCGCAGCGTTGGATGTGACGGATGAAGCGGGAATCGCAGCACTGGCTGCTAGTCTACAAAAACAAGGGCGGACGCTGGGTGCCATTATTAATAATGCGGCGGTGCTCAGTGCCCGGGATACATCGATTGAAACGTTGGATTTCCAAGATATGCTTACAACAATGGATATTAATCTGTATGGACCAATGCGAGTGGTTAAGCATTTCCTGCCGCTACTTACGGAATCTGAATGCTCGATCATCAATGTATCGTCGGAAGCAGGCAGCATCACTAATGCATATCCAAACGACTATCCATATGGCATTTCCAAAACAGCGCTCAATATGTTCTCACAGCAGCTGCATGTTTATGTAAAAGAACGCGGAATTCAAGTGCTTAGCGTGCATCCCGGCTGGATGCATACAGATATGGGCGGGGCAGAGGCACCGACAAATCCAAATCAAAGTGCCGAAGGGATCCTTAACCTGATCGAGAAGCGGACTACACCTGAAGGTCATTTCATGTTTGTGGATTATACGGGTAAGGATATGAAGATTTGAGTATATCAGTTGAAATTAAAATTTATTCTATTAAGGTAAGTGCGTGACTGCGGTGAATGTTTGGACTTTCGGCCGCTGTTGTCACCAGATTTCTTGATTAGATACCACTCTTCGCGGTGGAAATCCGGTGGCAAAGGCGGTCGCTAGCGCTCCTACAGTTCCAAACTTCCCCTCCTTCACTTTTCCTTTTTAGAATGTTTTTAAGTTCAACTTATATAAATAGGAGTTGTAAGTAAAGAGAACTGCTTATTTCCTAAGCAATAAATAAGCGAAATAAGGTACGCCGATTAGCGACACCATGATCCCTGCCGGGATACCGTCAGGATCGACGAGATTACGGCCAACAGTGTCTGCGATCAGAAGCAACCAGCCGCCAAGCAATACAGCGACGGGAATAAACATCTGATTGCGCGGGCCCACTAGCGATTTTGCAATATGCGGAGCCATCAGCCCGATAAAGGCGATCCCGCCTGTGACGGATACTGCTGAGGCGGAAGCTGCGACAGCCGTGAGAATCAGGACGATACGTTCACGTTCCAGATTCAGGCCGACACCAATGGCGGATATTTCACTAAGACTGAGCAGGTTGAGTCGCTGTGATTTGTACAGGGTAAAGGGAACTAGCAGGATCAACCAAGGCAGTAAAGCCCAGATGAACGGCCAATCTGTACCCCATATATTCCCTGCAATCCATTTTGCAATAAAATCTACCTTGGCACGATCCGCGGACGAAATGATCACGATCATAACACCAGACAACGCTAGGGAGAACCCTACCCCAACTAGCACCAACCGAACAGGATCAAGCCCCTTAGTCCGACTATATGAAAATAGATAGATTAACGCTGCCGTAAGTAATGCCCCTATAAAAGCAACCAGCGGCAGCGCATAAATGAACGATCCAGCGCTAACCGGGAAAAAAAGAAAGAAAACAGCGACAGCCACACCCGCGCCAGAGTTGATACCAATAATACCGGGGTCGGCTAGATCGTTTCGTGTAACGCTTTGCAGAATGGAACCGGATAACGCCAAGGCCATGCCTGCCAGCAGTGTAATCAGAATCCTCGGCAATCTTACAGAGAATAATACAAAGTCCTCTTTAAAGGTTCCATGCCCGAACAGAACCGGAAGCAGTCTGTCAAAAGATAGGGAGGAGTATCCGATTCCCATGCTGACGATTGCTGTTAGCAGAATCAATCCGGTGCATACATATAGGATAATCCGTTGCTTTCGTACGGGTGCAGAGGAAATCATGAGAGTGTTTTACCTCCTTTCCGAACAACAAACAAGAAGAAAGGTAGCCCAAGCATAGCTACGACGGCGACCACTGGCGTCTCATAAGGTGCATGAATTGTCCGTCCAATTGTATCCGCGAGAAGCATGAAAGATGCACCCGTAAAGATCGAAATCGGCAAAATATACCGGTAATCGGTACCGACAATCTTACGGACAATATGCGGAATCATCAGCCCTACAAAAGCCATGTCGCCAATTAGAGCGACCGATGCTCCGGTTAGCAGAATAATAAGAGTAAATAGAATCCCTTTAACCATAGCGAGATTTTGTCCTAATCCGATGGCTACCTCGTCACTTAAGCTAAGAATGGTTAACTGGTTTGAAAATATTAATGCCACCACAATGCCGATGAGAATAACGGGTGCGATAGCCTGAAGCTGGCCCCAGGTTGTACCGATCAATCCACCCGCTGTCCACATGGATACATCCTTGGATATTTTGAAGGCAATGCTTATGCCACTTGAGATAGCATACAGGAAGGCAGATACCGCTGCACCGGCGAGTACGATTCGAATCGGAGAGAAGCCACCTTGGCGCACAGAACCGAGAACAAGCACTAGCACGGCTCCTAGGGCAGCGCCAAAGAAACAAGCAATCATGGTACCAAAATAATTCAGTCCCGGCAGAAATACAAACGTAAGAGCCAGCGCCATATTCGCGCCGGAGGTCAGACCGAGCAGGCCTGGGTCGGCTAACGGATTGCGTGTAACCCCCTGCATGATAGCACCGGATACGGCAAAGGCGGCACCGATTAGCATGGCGGCCAGTTCGCGAGGCAGCCGGATTTCACGCAGAATAAGGACATTGTCTGCTTTTGAATTTGAGGTGATGGCAAGCCATAGGTCATTGAAAGTGGTTTCTTTAGCCCCGAATAGCATAGCAATCACGAGGCATATCACCATTACCAGCACGCTACCAAGCAGCTTATATAAAAATGGAATGGAAGTTTGCTTCGTAGTCATGATCTTTATTTTCCAAGAAATTGTTGTTCAAAGAATTCCAACTGGTACTCTAGGCTGAGTGGATCGTTAAAGTAGAATGCTTTTGCATCAGCCTCGAAAACATGATTATTTTTGACGGCAGGAATACTCTTGTAGATTTCTGTATTCTGGAAGGAATTATCCTCATCCGCGTTCTTGCTGAAAATCACGTAATCGCCCAGATAATCCTTCAGTACTTCTGTCGAGACAGCAAAGAATCCATCCGTTTTGGTGCTTTCTTTTACTGTTTCTGGCATGCCAAGCTTGAAGTCCCCATAGAGGAGTTCAGTTCCGCGGCCAAAGTTATATCCGTAAACATATAATTGTTTATTGAAGGTCTCAATAACAGACACAGTTGCATTATCGCCGATCTTCGCTCTGATTTCTTCACCAGCTTTTTTAGTGCGGGCGCTAAAGTCATCGACCCAAGCTTGAGCTTCTTTTTCTTTGTTCACCAATTTGCCGACTTCCAGCTGTTGGGTTAAATAATCCACTTTATTATAAGTATAAGTAACGGTTGGTGCGATTTGCTTGAATTTATCGATATTCTTAATATCGGAGAGCCCGATGATCAGATCGGGTTGCAGTTCAATGATTTTCTCCAGACTTTCATCGCTAACCGCTTCTACGTCTTTCAGCTGTTCTTCAAAGCGTGGGTTGGTTTTGGACATTTCATCTACGCCTACAACAGGCACACCCAGTGCCATAACATTACCTGTTAAAAAACGGGTGAGTACAACGAACGCTGAGGATGTGTTGGAACCTCAACAGGCCCGTCTTCGGATTGATAAGTAAAAGTTGCACTTTCTGACTCTGCAGCAGGAGCAGAAGATGGGTTGTTTGTAGGACTAGCCTCATTTTTTGCCTGATTTCCCCCACAAGCACTGAGTGCAAGCCCCATAATAAGTACAAACGGAATAAATATCTTTCTCATTAAATAAGTCTCCCCTTTTTTGTATGACAGTGTTTCTTGGAACAATTCCAGAAGTGTAAATCAATCTTCAGCTATACCTCAGAGTGATTATGAGAATCATTCGCATTTGTAATCATTAGAGGGATCACTTATGTGCCTAGCCATGCCTTTTTGTTGGAAAAAAGGCTTGGACTATTATTTGCCTCCGAATAAAGCTACAGCACGTCCCAGTTGTAAACGAATCGAAGCCGGGTTATAAGGCACCCAATCATCCAGATCAAGTAAATGGACTTTCTTCTGCTGCACTGCGGGAAGCTGGTTCCAATAAGGGGATTGAAAGATTGCTTCAGTATGCGCAGTAGATCCTTTGGCATCGGGAAAAACAATGACTAAAATTCGGTCTCCTGCATAATCTGCAAGATCTGAAACCCCGATCGAAATCGAATGGAACTGATCTCCCAATCTTTTTATCTCGTTGTCAATCAAGGTCGGTGCTCTAAGTCCAAGGGATTGGTACATCACATAACCTACATTCCTTGCTCCGTAAACGAGTAGCTCCTCAGGCTTGATTACCAGAATGGTGATGATATCATTAGCGACTGTGCTGTGCTGTACTATTTCACGGGCTTCTAGCTCTTCTTGTTCAAAATCGTTCAGCCACTGCTCCGCCCGTTCACTCCGCTGAATGGCTCGGCCGATTAATCGCAGCTGATCTTTCCATCCGATTTCGTTCCAAGAGATCTCCATAATCGGTGCTACAGCACGCAGTTGCCCAGCCTTCAATCCGTATTCCTCCAGATGTTCTTTCGCCGCAATAATCAATTCGACGTTGGCCTCAAGTAATAGCGACCTGATCTGTTCAGCAGAGCTGTTTGTATTGATAAATTTCATCGACTGCGGTGGTTCCTGATCCGAAAGATTCAGATATTCACTGCTTTCAGAGATGGTAACCGCAGGTTCTAAGCCAAGTAACAGTAGATGACTGGCATAAGGGGTAAGCATTACGGCAACTCGCTGGAACGAGCTTCGGCTGTAACCGGATGGAGATGCGCCTGTCTGCAGCTTAAAGCGACGACTGAGATAAAATTCATCCTTGTAGCCTACCTTCAGCGCAATTTCCCTAAGTGTGCCTGAACCGTTAAGCAAAAGCTCCTTGGCACTATGAACCCGTAGCCGTGACAGATATTCGCTTTGGCTGAAGCCTGCCACCTGCTTGAACAGCGTTGAATAATGCGAGCTGCTTACACCCGCAATGGCGGCCAAGTACTCACGTGTTATTTTTTCGCTAAAGTGATTCTCCAGGTAAGAAATGCTCCGTTCCATCGAAGGTTGCTCATTGACTGTATATCTGGCTTCCTGCTGTTCTAATAATTGCAGAATAATTTGATGAAAGAGCATTTGATTCTGTATATGGCGTGTTTCTCGATCTGGCAGTCGGTGGAGATACAACTCCCTGATACTCGATACAATCGCAGGCTCATAGGGAAACAACAGCATATTTGAACCCGAAGCAATCTCGCTTTTTCGGATCATTGCACCGCCAGGTATGGCCTGTGTCTGCTCCTGAATCCAGATGGTGAGCTTATACACATGAAGCGGCTGCTGAAGATTTGTAATTAAAGCGGCATGAGTATTAGCGGGGAGTAGAATTACGCTTCCTTCTGTAAGCTCATAAGTTAGATTATTGACCTCAAGGCTCCCTTTACCAGCGGCAACGGCCAGCAGCACGGTTAGATTCTCATGGATCTGAGCTCTTGGTAGATTTGAGGTTCCATACATCGATTGAATGCTGCCAGCGCTATATAAAGGAAAATGAGATTCGGCCCATTCCGGGATAACGTTATTCAAAATAAGGCCTCCGTTAGTTGAATATATTTTCAAACTATAAATCTATGGATTGAACAGTATTATTGACTTCTGTGGAACTAATTATAACATCTTCCCTTTTTAAAAGATTCGTCTGTCCAAGAGAAAGCATATTGGATCGAATATACATACTACCAGGTATTCTTTATCCATTTTAAAGAGGTGATTAAGATGAAAAAGCAGTTAGCCTCCGCCAAGAAGCGCAAGCTTTTCTCCAGACCTAAACCCAAATCTAATCTAAATCCTAAAGCAACAGCCCAGACCATTAACTTCGCGGTTATTGGAGACAGCCATGTGGGATATGGGAATAGCGCTAGCATTTTTAAGAATCTTTTGCCAAAAGCAGTAAGCAGCGGGAATAAGAGATTTGTTATTTTTGGAGGAGATAACACGCAGGCGGGAGCGAATCATGGAAATAACGCAAATGCTTACTACAAGGATTTTAAAGATACGGTAACAACCACGCTGGGGAGCATCCCTTATAAAGCATCTATAGGGAATTGGGAGGCTAGTACACAGTCCTTGTTCACGCAATATTTAGGTGCAGTGGAAGGGCAAATGAATTTTCCGGGGACACAGGGTATGGTGAAGTACGTGTGGCTTAATTGTGCTATGGGGCAGTTCACTCCGGGCAGTATTAATATATTGAAAAATTTAGATGATCAGCATTTTTATATTATTGATTTTCATTGGCCTTTAAAGGTGAGCGGGATCACGGTTGATCCAAGCCATGTATTGAGCGCGGCGGAAACTGCTAAGTTTTTTGGGGCTATTCCTGCGAAGGTGAGAGATAAGATACTTGCCATTTTTACGCATCATGGGCACAAGTTTTACCGGAAGCTTACCAATATTTATCCTGGCTATACGAAAACTAAATTCTTCGTGTGCGGATGTTCTGGTGATTATAAATGTACGCCAAATGGGAACCGAGGCTATTATAATGCCACATTGACCATCAATGGATCGGTATTAAACGTCGACGCATTTAAGGTAGCGGTCACTTAGTGAAGAAAAAGAACGTTGTTGGAGCTGATTTTCGGGAAAAATCCGAGATCAGCTTTTTTATTAATAATCGGCAAACAGGAAAATAGCAAGTAAGCAGGATTATTTAATATATTTGTATAATAGTTTATATATGTATTGAATAAAATTATTTAGGAGGGCTACCTATGAAAGGACTATCATTTAATGGGCTAGAACAGGCGGGGATGTCGGCTTACGGCGTGGAGCGAATACGTACAGCAGCTGCACAAATGGTTGAAGACAACATCACACCGGCACAAGTGATACTTGCTGCGAGAAAGGGGGGACTACTAGTCCATCAAGCGAACGGTAAATTCGGTCCAGAGCCAGGCGCAGCGGAATT
Organism: Paenibacillus sp. RS8; assembly: GCF_041956825.1. Taxonomy (NCBI): domain Bacteria; kingdom Bacillati; phylum Bacillota; class Bacilli; order Caryophanales; family Paenibacillaceae; genus Paenibacillus; species Paenibacillus sp. RS8. The sequence goes on from NZ_CP168131.1 coordinate 3,327,731, forward strand.
AACTGTGGATGCTATATATCCACTATGCTCCATAACAAAGCTGTTTACGGCAACCGCTATTATGATGTTAATGGAACAAGGGAAAGTAGGTCTAAACAGACCTGTTTCCGATTACATCCCCGAATTTACAGGTGAAGGCAAAACTAAGGTATGCGTACATCACTTGTTAACACATACCTCTGGTCTGGAGGGTGAGGTCATTTGGCAGAATGGGCAAGTGAAACAGGAGCAAGGGGAGTACCCTCCGCACGAACCTAATCAAGACCCAGATCAACATAAATACTTATATGGCGGTTATGATGCACCGCTTAGTAATGAGCCTGGTACAGTCATGTCTTACTGTGGATATGGTTATGAGCTGTTGGGTGAAATCATCCGGCGAGTGAGTGGACAAGCTTATGATGTATTCGTAAATGAAAATATCTTTAAACCGCTTGGCATGGAAAATACATATTATCGTGTGCCGATGGAAGTACGGGACCAAGTAGTTAGACGTGCACCAGAAGCAGCGTGCGCGGAATGGGTAGACAGTGAGTACAATCTGAATTCTGTCTCTGCGGGGGGCGGCGCTTATTCAACGGCGATGGATTTGGCTGTCTTTGGTCAGATGTTTCTTAACGGTGGGATTTATAACGGAATACGATTCCTTAGTCCGGTAACAGTGAGAGAAATGACCCGTAATCAAATTCCAGGCGTATCCTCACAATATAGAGACGAGGTTTTTCCTGAAGCCTATTGGGGTTACGGATGGGCGATTAACGGCACGAAGCGTGACGGTGGAGATTTGTTCTCTCCAGAAGCTTATTCACACTGGGGTGCGGCAGGTCCATTTCTCTGTGTGGATCCGGTTTATCAGACAGTTACAGTACATTTATCCGTAGAGCTAGATCACCAGAAGCCATTTAAAAATATGTATGTGGATTACTTCAATAATACTGTTCTGGCAGCCATCACTGATCTTTAATTATCCTTTTAGATTTTTAGTCGTGTCTCCTATGCCTATAGCGTACTTTCCCAGTTTTTTCTGAATTGTTTAGGGGTGGTTCCGGTATACTTCTTAAACACTTTGGTAAAATAGCTCTGGTCATTGAAATGTAGCCTCGTAGCGATATCCGATAAGCTAATGCCCGGTAATTCGATTAATCGTTTGGCTTCTACAATCCGCTCGAATTGAATAAAATCACTGACCGTGAATCCTGTTTCCTTCTTAAATAATTGGGAGAGATAGCTCCTGTTTAATCCTGCGACTTCAGCTAGCTTATCTAAAGAGAGTTCCTCATATAGGTGGTTGAAAATATAGTTTTGACAGAGGGCCACGGTGCGCGAGAATTTCGCCATTCGGCTCTCTTTGACATGGTCAGCGAAATCGCAAAGCGCATTAAGAATAGCATGATCTACGGCAGGAATATCCTTTAGTTCTTCGATATGCTGGATGTGAAAGTCACTTAGGGTATAAGAAATCTCCCAATACAGTCCTCCATCAATAGCGGCACGTGTAGCAAGCGTAATGCAGGAGATCGCCAGATTCTTTTTGTTGCGTAAATGGCTCTTCTTGGAGAGTACTCCGTAATTCTCTTCAGAGAAGGTTGCCTGGACACGAAGCAGCTCAGCCTTATTCCCATTTTTGATATGGTGAAATAATGCTTTTTCCAGCATGGGTTCGTGGTGCAGCCATGTATTCTCACGTCGGTAGGAAACGTCCAAGTCTAAACTGTCTGAGAGAGGCTGTTTATGTTCAAAAGTTCGAGTGTTCAATAACAGTTCGCTAAGGGATAGCGTCTTTCCAGTGACGAGCGAGTATAGCAGCATAGCAGTATGGTTGAGTCTCATTCTATTAAGCACAGCTAAACTGCGGTAGTATTTCATCCATTGCTCGTGCAGTCTGAGTGGAACCTCATGGTCACGCATCAGACTTGTCATATTATTCTCTGAAAGTTGAGTATACAGTGTAGGACCGATCACAATACTTCCCCCGTTACTGCTGCCAGAGGGCAGATGGAGAAGGATGTAATTCTCTAGGAAACTAGTAGTGCGAATGATCGGTATGGAGGCATTGGAGTGATCCAGAATAGAATTGTTCTCTCTTTTAGTAGAATCTGCAATTTCCGAAAGGAATTCATTAATGTCATAAACCCATGGGGCGCCTTCCGTTGAGGAAGGCAGCGCTAGCTCAATTCTCCGATTGGCGTCTAGCAGAAACACAGGAATATGCAGCGATTCATACAACACTTTACAGATATATTGCGCTCCTTCATGATCATCTAAATGATTCAATATTTTCAGCCTCCTCGCCCAACCAGAATACCAAAAATACAATAATAATGCCATAAATCTAATATGAAGTCGATTAAAATGGGGATAGATACATTCAGAGGAGGTATTTTTATGAAAACCAACATTCAAGAACTCATATCAAAAATGACCCTTGAGGAGAAAGCAGGACTCTGCTCAGGGCTTGATTTCTGGCATACGAAGGGCATTGAACGACTCGGAATCCCCTCTTTAATGGTAACGGACGGACCCCATGGTTTACGCAAGCAAAAAGAGAGCGCCGATCATCTCGGACTCCATAATAGTGTACCTGCGACTTGTTTTCCCTCAGCAGCAGGGATGGCTTCTTCTTGGGATCGGGATTTAATCGGGCGTGTGGGTAAAGCACTCGGGAAAGAGTGTCAAGCAGAGAACGTTGCTGTTCTGCTTGGACCGGGAACAAATATTAAGCGCTCTCCATTGAACGGCCGTAACTTTGAATATTTCTCGGAAGACCCATACCTTTCTTCGGAGATGGGCGGGAATCATATCAAAGGTGTGCAAAGTGAAGGAGTAGGAACCTCACTCAAGCATTTTGCCGCTAATAATCAGGAGCACCGGAGAATGTCTGTTGATGCCGTTGTTGATGAGCGGTCGCTGCGGGAGATTTATCTGGCTAGCTTTGAAGGCGCAGTTAAGAATAGTCAGCCATGGAGCGTGATGTGCTCTTACAATCGAGTGAACGGTGAGTATGCTTCCGAGAGTGAATTTCTTCTGACTAAGATTCTTAGAGAAGAATGGGGCTACGAGGGATTCGTCGTTTCCGACTGGGGTGCGGTCAATGAACGGGTGAAGGCGCTGCAAGCAGGGCTGGAGCTGGAAATGCCTTCAACCGGAGGAATTGGTGATGCTAAGATTGTCGCAGCAGTACAAAGCGGCGAGCTGGCTGAAGAAACGTTAGATCTTGCAGTGGAACGGTTACTTGCCTTTGTTTTTAAGGCGGTGGAGAACCGTAAAGATAATGCATCATTTAATGCGGAAGAACATCATCAACTGGCTCGTGAAGTGGCACGGGAGAGCATGGTGCTCCTTAGAAATGAGGATCATATTTTACCGATAGCTAAACAAGGAACGATTGCGGTCATAGGTGAGTTTGCTAGAAACCCACGATATCAGGGCGGGGGTAGCTCACATGTGAATCCGACGAAATTAGATGACGCTTTTGAAGAGATGAAGGCTCTCGCAGGTTCTGCCGAACTGCTGTATGCACAAGGTTATGAACTGAATCATGACGGAATTAATGAAGCCTTGCTGCAAGAGGCGCGGGATACAGCGGCAAAAGGGGATATAGCCGTATTGTTCCTTGGACTTCCGGATAACTATGAATCAGAGGGGTATGATCGCAGTCACTTGTCACTTCCAGAGAGCCATAAAGCACTGATCGATGCAGTGGCTGAGGTGCAAACCAATATCGTTGTCGTGCTCAGCAATGGTTCACCCATAGAAATGCCTTGGATCCATAAAACGAAGGGGATTCTTGAAGGTTATCTAGGTGGGCAGGCTTTTGGCGGTGCAGTTGCAGATCTATTGTTTGGAGAGGTTAGTCCAAGCGGTAAACTGGCAGAGACCTTCCCGATGAAGCTGAGTGACAATCCATCCTTTCTTAATTTTCCGGGTGAAGGGGATACAGTAGAGTATAAAGAAGGTTTGTTTGTAGGCTATCGTTATTATGATAAAAAAGAGCTTGAACCGCTGTTTCCTTTCGGCTTTGGCCTAAGCTACACAGAATTTCAATACAGTAATTTAACAATTTCCAAGAGCAGCATAAAAGATAACGAGTCCGTAAAAGTTACCGCTACCGTCAAAAATACAGGTACTCGTGCTGGAAAAGAAATCGTTCAGCTCTATGTTAGTGATGTGGAGAGCAGCGTAATTCGCCCACTTAAGGAGCTTAAGGGCTTCCAGAAGCTAGCGCTTCAGCCTGGGGAAGAGCAAGAGGTTGCTTTTGAACTGGATAAACGTTCCTTTGCTTATTACAACGTCAACATTGGGGATTGGCATGTGGAAAGTGGCATTTTTGACATTGCTATCGGTTCCTCTTCAAGGGATATTCGTCTGACTGCTTCTATTGAAGTGGAATCGACAGTTCCGCTTGCGTTACGATATCATCGCAACAGTACCGTCGGTGATTTGCTAGACAATCCACGGACGGCAGATAAAGTGAAGAAATTCAGCAGTGTTTTTGGGTTAGGCGATGCGATGGGCGATAATCCAGAAATGTTCATGGCGATGATGAAATATATGCCGCTGCGGGCACTGATTGGATTCGGCCAAGGGAAATACACGGAAGAAGATTTAGCCAAGGATCTGCAAGAATTTAATGCTTTGGCTGTGGAGTAGGAGATCAATTCAAAGAAGTTCGGAGAATCTTGCAGGCCATGGTTATCTAATGGATAGTTTAGATCAAATATGAAGTGGAATTTGAGGGAGTGAACCTCAACGTTCTCCAAATAACGTTATTTTATGACAAAGGCTACCCTTAGAGGTAGCTTTTTTGTTTTCAGAGGATTGGATTAATGATCCTAAATTCTCCTGTTCATCGCACATTTAATTATAAAAAATCCATTAAATAACATATTGTCATATGACAAAAGTGATGACAACGAACACTATTTAAATGCTCTTTTTTTATATATATTGTTGGAATGACATGTTCAAGATGCAGGTAGTGGTATGAAAAAAGATGAGATAATCGATAATTTTCTTGATGTACGGGTGAGTTTTAAATAGCAACTTTAGTTGTCTTGATTGAACCACGGGTAGAATGGTAGGTTTTGCGTGAATTGTCGAATGCTGGAGGAAATATGGGGCTTTAGGGAATTAATCGTATTTGGAAGCGATCTACAACTAAATCATAATGGATGGTACAAAGCGAATGAATATTAGCATTATAATGCTGGCTCAGCACTTTAACGTAACCGTACAATGTCTGGATCGAATTAAGCAATATACGTCTATGCCCTATGAACTTATTGTTGTCTCGGATAATGAATCTGCCGAAGTATCGAATTTCCTTGCTTATGAATACGGTGTTCATGTCATTCATAGCAGGAGTAAAGGGGTTGCAGCTTCATTTAATCTGGGCGCGCGGTCCGCTTCGGGTGATCGTCTTGTATTTATCCGCGATCAGATCATGGTAAATGAGGGGTGGCTTGAGCAGTTGTCGGGCTGTCTGGACCATCATCCGAATGCTGCGATCGTGGGTCCGAGGATGAATGACGTTAGCGGCGGCCAAAGGATTCCGATTGTTTATCAGAACATGGAGCAACTCTATCAGTCGGCGTCAATGCTTGCCATTGGGAATCGATGTCTTGGACCCGGGTTCCTAGGCTTGTCAGTTTGCTAATGATGATACCGCGTCGCTATTTTGAGCAGATGGGGTCCTTCGATGAGAGGTTTGAGGTTGAATCCTATGAGGACGATGATCTGTGTTATCGCGCATTATCTATGAATCTGGATATTTACATAGCGGAAGGATGCGTAGTCTTCCGGAAGGAACCTCCTTCAGTCAATCCCAATGATCCCGATTGGTACAATAACAGATTAATCTTGAATCGTGCTATGGCCATAAGTAAATGGGGATTCGATTTAACTTCGTCATTGCATTGCAGTACGCGAAAGGTCACGGTCAGCTTATGCATGATCGTGAAGAATGAAGAGCAAACCTTAGGACGTTGTTTATCCAGCGTGCGGGAGCTAGTCGATGAGATCATTATTGTGGATACGGGTTCGAGTGATGGAACCAAAGAGCTCGCGGCTTCTTATGGAGCTCGGGTGTATGATTTCGAATGGGTGAACGATTTCTCCAAAGCAAGAAATTATGCCTTCAGTCTCGCCACTCAAGAGTATCTGCTGTGGTTGGATGCGGATGATTATCTGCAATCAGAGGATGCAGAGGCTCTAGGGTCCATTGTATCCGGATTACCATGGGATATCGATGCCGTATCGATTCATTATTATCTCGACCGAGATAAGGACGGAAGCGTAACTTCGAGTTTAAGACGGAATCGTCTGGTTAGACGAAGTTGTGGTTTCCGTTGGATTGGAATCGTTCATGAGTACCTGGAGGTCGAAGGCAAAGTACTCTATGCCGAGTTAGGCATAACGCATGATAGAAAGCATACGCAGTCTTCGCGTAATCTGCTTATCTATGAGGGGATGATAGAAGCGCAGGCGAGCTTCACTCCGCGGGATTTATTTTATTATGCTAATGAGTTGTATGATCACGGCCAATGGCAGCGAGCAATAGACCAATATGATACCTTCATTACAATGCCGGATGGCTGGATGGAGGACAAGCTGCTAGCGAGTCGGCGTGCCGCGGATGCATTGGCGCAATTAAGCCGCTTTCAAGAAGCTAAGCTTAAAGCACTTCAAGCCTTTGCATTGTCACCTCCCCGAGCAGAAGCTTGTTGCCAATTAGGGTCTTATGAGCTAGTTGAACAACGGTTCGAGAATGCTGTTTTTTGGTACAAGCTAGCCACAGAAGTTCCTAAGCCGACTGAGCCTAACGCTAGAATAGACAATTCGGCATGGACGTGGCTGCCACATCTGCAATTATGTGTTTGTTATGATCGCTTAGGTCAACACGAAGAAGCTAACTATCACAATGAATTAGCTAGGGGTTATGTACCGAAGCATCCGAGCGTCATGGCAAATCGCGATTATTTAAAGCAATACGTAACTTTATATACTTGAGGGGGATATTGTTAATGGCAAGACTAAAGAGAGCGAAGGCAAGTGGCAAGAAGAATGGGAATCAATTAGCCTACAAGAGCTCAATGGCATTTATTCTAATGAGTCAGTTAATTGCACCATTGAGCCCTGCCTTTAGTGGTATTCTACCCCGGGCAAGCGCAGCGGCTTACAGCGATGTTAATTCTTCTTCATGGGCGTACCAGTATATTACCAAAGCGTCCGCACTAGGGGTAATTGAAGGAGATGGTTCAGGCAACTTCAACCCGAACCGTCCAGTCACGAATCAGGAAGCGGTAGTTATGGTGCTTAGGTTCATGGGATATGAGCAACCAAAGGCAAATGGCGCGAGCCTGCCCTTCACTGTGGATTCATGGGCAACTGTATGGATACAGCAAGCCATTGATATCGGCCTAATAATCCCAAGTGAGGAAGAGAGAACAAACACCGTCATCTGGGGAAAAGAGCAAGCAAGTCGTGAGTGGATAACACGTCTAATTATTCGTGCGGCAGGCAAGGAATCTGAGGCGATAGAGTTTAAGGATAGCAACATCGGTTTTTCGGATGCGTCAGATGCATCGGACTGGGCAGCAGGCTACATTAATGCTGCAGTAAACCGTAATGTCATTTCGGGTTTCCCTAATAATACTTTTAAACCTAAGCAGACGGCTACTCGTGCCGAGTTTGCTGCTATTTTATCTAAGACGGAAATATTTGCGAGCACGGTATCCGATCGAATTATCCATGGTTCTGTCGTCTCGATGGCGAAGAATTCTATCGAATTGTTAAGCAGCAGCGGCCAGACGTCGAAGTTCGAAATCAATACCCATTCAGTTCTGTTCGGAGACAATGGCAAGGGTGTGTTGCCTACAGGGTCATTGGTGACGCTCATCCATAATGGAGGAGTGGCTTCCTTCGTTGAAGTATTAGGAATGGTGGCAGTAGGCCAGACAGGTTCAAAAGGTGATAAGGGAGACACGGGCGCAACTGGCGCAGCAGGTCAAAACGGGTCCTCTGGCTCCAGTGGACCGCAAGGCGCTACGGGAGCAACTGGAGCAGTTGGAGCAACAGGCGCAACTGGAGCTGTAGGAGCAACCGGAGCGACCGGACCACAGGGAGTGCAAGGCATTCAAGGAGTAACCGGGGCGACTGGAGCTAACGGTGTAGCTGGGGCAGTCGGTGCGACGGGAACATTTATATTAGGAAAACAAACTGCTGTTAAAAATGCGGTTCTCTAAACCGCGTCTTCTGAGGTATTGACTTCAATGTATTCCGCAACTCTACGGTACTCATTGGCAAATTTCAGCTTCACGCTGATATTGCCATTTTCGTATACCTTGATGGAATCAACGAGTTCAATTAATATATCTCTTGTCAGTTTGTTGATGTTTTCGTGTTTGCGGAATATTGCTAAGAATGGGTTTTCTACATCTATGCCATTTTCAAGCTCTGCTTTTTCTTTTTTTAAATTGTCTATAACCTCGTTAATGGCTTCGATTTGCCGCTCATAGTCCTCTTTCATCTGGCGATAGTCCTTATGAGAAATTTCGCCGTCTTTCCAGTCCTGATAAATATTTTGCTTATAGCGTGAAATCTTGGACAGTTCTTTTTCCTTTGCGGCCATCAATTCATTCAGACGAATCGACTGGCTTTTTTGGAGCGGAGCCTTGTTAATCCGTGAAACCATTTCGGAAAGAGAAACCGCAATGTAGACCTGTTGCTTGATGGCATACAAAACCGCTTGTTCCAAATGGTTGTGCTTCATCGTATGCTTCGTACAAGCTGCTTTGGACTGGTCTTTGTAAGTGCGGCAGTAGTAATACACGTTTCCTTTCACTTGGCTTCGTGTCATGGCCTTGCTGCAATCCGCACAGCATAGGAAGCCACTGAACAAATACAACGTTTTTTGCTTTGGTGCAGTGCGGGTATCCTTTTTCAAAAGCTCCTGCACTTTTGCAAAATCTTCACGACTAATGATTGGCTCATGCGTATTTTCAACAATGAACCATTCCTCTTCGGGGACCGTTTCCTGTACATGGATTTTATAACTCTTAATGCGATAACGCCCTTGCACCATGTCACCAACATAAATGCGGTTTTTCAGCATGTTAGTGACTGTCATGGCACACCATAAAGGATTGCTACCCTCGCTATTGGGATTTTTGTATTTCATGCCCTTGCTTTTCTTATACGCTGACGGGCATAAAATGCCGCTTTCGTTCAACTTGCGAACAATCGCATTTTTGCTCATGCCCTCTAAGAACCAAGCATAAATACTTTTAACGTTTTCGGCGGCTTCCTCATCGAGTACGAGAGCGTTTTTGTCCTCCGGGTCTTTCTGATAGCCATAGGCGGCAAACGAACCAATATGCAGGCCCTTTTCACGCTTCTTGTCAAAGGTTCTCCTGACGCTTTCCGAAGTTCCTCTTGCGTGTTCCTCATTCAGAACGCCCTGAACCGGTACCGCGATGTTTTGCGCGTTCTGCGGATCTTTATACGTATCAACAGGCTGTTGGTAAAGAGAAATAAATCGGACGTTGTTTCGGGGGAACCAATCGCCAAGATAGTAACTCTGATCGCCATTGTTGCGGAAGCTCCGGGCAAGGTTCTTCACGATCACGCAGTTGATTTTTCCCTTTCGTATATCGGTTAACAGCCGTTGAAAGTCTTCGCGTTCCTCGTCTGTCGTGCCACTCACGCCGTCATCGACATACTCGCCAACAAAAGTATATTCGTCTTCATCATCTTGCTGTTCAAGGAAGTCTGTCAAAATCAGTCTTTGGTTGGTAATGCTTTCGGATTCATCTTTACCACGCTTGTCTTCGCGTGAAAGACGGATATAAAAGCCTACATACCATATCCGCTTTTTTGAAGCTGCTTTTACAATATTCTGCCTATTGGCTACTCTGGCCATGTGTCCTCCTTCCTATCACATTACACCTCTATTATACCATTTGGGCGTAATGCGAACCATGTTGTCGAGGGCACAAAGCCGCATTATAAGCCACTTTTCTTGCGTATCATAAAGTTCGTGAGTACCTCTTGAATCGGCGGTGCAGCATCGTCAAATTCAAGCTTTACACCCACTTCGCCACAACGGAAACACAACGGATTTTTCAGTTTTTCCAAAACATAAGCAGGCCGTTTTTCTATCGGGAGAGAATTATCAAATTCAAGCGTACTGATATCGGCCAGTTTTTCCGTATCTACGGTTTCCATATCTACGCTCATAAAATAATCAATCAATGCGGTAGTAATCATGATCATGCCCTCCTTGATGTGCATGATGCAATATATGCATTTCCCCGTTTGTCCTGTGAGGAAACAGAAGCAGCCACCCCATTGTCAGTAGAAGGGATGGCTGTTCAACTGTCCGCATACTTCGGGACAAATTGGCCCGAAGTTAATAAGGACTGTTTCGGTAATGCTCGTCTGCTTCCTGCGTGGATTTGAAATCAAAAATGTCATGTAATTCCATCACCACGCGCTGAATATCATCAGAGTCGAAACCGCAGTTTTCCATCGCCCAAATAACATACCCGCGGCAGGCATTATTGCTCCATTGATCAGGAAGCATTCCTGCGAAAATCGTATTTTTCGCCATTTCGATTCTCCTCATGTCAAAATAGGGGAGGTACCGTGCCGGGAAGTATTGGGCTGTTATTGGACAGAAAAGCCCGGCACGTCCTCCTGTAGTTCAGATAAAAAGATAACCCGGACAGGCGGCGGCAACCGCCCTCATGGGAATTTCACCCCGCCCCATGCTGATGGCGCGACGGTCAATGCTGTGAAGCGTTCAAACCGTAAGTATCATTATCTCATGTATGGGATCGTCGCCCGGCAGACCTACCACAGTCTACTTGCCGTAGATGGTATTCTCGCTCGTTTTCAAGCGATAAATCGCTGAAAAGTTATGGCGCTCCCTTGCGGCTTGGCTTCTCCATACATAAAACGTATCCGGGTCATCGGTATGCAGTTGTCAAAGATCATTAGTGGAAGAAAAATTTCCTTCCAATAACCGTGACATTTTCAGGGCAAAACCGACCCTCATTCATAAAAGTTTTTCAAAAGAATTTCCAAGTTCCGAAGTCCTTGGCTGATCGACTTGCGGATGTTTTTTTCCGAAACTCTCTCAGCCCGCGCGATCTCGGATTTGCTAATGCCAAGTACGTAATGGGCGTAAATTCGTTTGCTTTGCTTGTCCGGCAAAGCGCTGATAGCAACATTCAACTGTTGGGCTGTTATTTTGTGTTCATAAACCTCGAAAGGGGACAGGGAGGCGAAGCAAATATCATGCTCGATTCCATCGTTACGGTCAAGAGAATAGTGCGCCTTGTGACGGTACATGCGCCGCCGATAGGCTTCTTCCTGACGTTCAGCTTCCAGCAGGACTGTTGCAACTTCATCAGGAATATCAAGAAAAATGTCATGATTGCAAAACGGGTAGTAATCTCGCAGATTGATCTTTGCCATATGAGGTTCCTCCGTTCGATTTTTTTGGGAGAAAAAATCGAACGGAAGTGGAGGGGAGCGACAACGGGGACGAAGTAACACATCGGGCCAAGTAGGCCCGATGTAGCAACAAGGCATGTCCGATAAAACTTGTTGATAAAGCTCACAAATAGTCGTAAAAGGGTATAAAAAAACACCTTCTAGGAAAAATCCTCGAAAGGTGTCGAATAAAAAATGGCCGCACTTAGCGACCGTAAATTCCGGTTCTTTTTTGAAATCATGTAGTAGGAAAACTTCTACTATATCGGATCGTCACGATCGGGTGACGGCCTTTCACATTTAATGGAATGAAGTAGATTGTGGAACATAAAGAACCCTCCAATCGCATGCCGCCACTGGAAGGTCCAAAAAGGGCATAAAAAATATACCCTCTCTATTCCTTATTTGAGAAAGTGACGACTTGACTCTTGCAAGCCGCCATTCCACGATTCAACATGTTAGGTTTTTACCGAAATAACGGCTTTTGTTTTTGGATAAAAGCTCTCAAAGATATTAGAACCCCCTTAAAATAGGTTGGTCACAACGTTTAGTTTTTTCCTGAATTTTGACTGTGAGGCAATTGAACAGTAACCGAAGTGCCATGACCTACTTTACTTTTGACATCGATGGTTCCTTGATGTGCGGTGATGATCTGCTTCACAATCGCCATCCCTAATCCGGTGCTGGCTGTAGGAGTATCCGTTGAAGTCCCCCGATAGTACCTGTCAAACAGACCGGCGATGCTTTGTTCATCCATTCCTTTTCCATTGTCTGTGACCTGTAATTGGACATGTGAGTTATCTTGTATATGCACAATAATGGATGTACCCGCTGGATTATGAACAACTGCATTTACTAATAAGTTTGAAAAGGCTCTTTTTAGCAACCTCGCATCCCCCATTACATAAAGGGGTTCTTCCCCACCCAATATTTCAAAGTGATTTGCCTTATCCAGAGGCATATTCGCTGCTTCTGCAACCGTTCTACGAATTAACTCCACCAACTCGATTCTTTGTGAGGAAAACTTAAAACCAGTAGACTGGTCCATCTGAAAAGCAATTCCAAGGTCATTGATAAGTTCTTCCATATAGGTGGACTTATCCCGAATCAATTGCAAAAACTCTTTTTTCTCGTCATTGCTCCATTCATGTTCATCCGATAAAAGCATGTCCGTATAACCAGAAATATAAGACAAAGGAGTCTTCAAATCATGGGTGACGCCCGAGGCCCAATCCTGTCTCAACTGTTCGAACTCTTGCCGTTTACGTTCATTTTGCTGTAAGGTCAAGGAGAGAGACTCAAGATTGGCGTAGACCTCCCTGTAAAGACGACTTGAGAGGGAGAAAAAGCGCCTTTTCCTGTCAAGAATTAAATACTCCCCACATGATAACTTTTTTATTTTTATTAAAATATCAGCCATCGGCCGCGCAACATAATAACCATAAAACAAACAATACAGAAAGTAAGCCGTTATAATGATCCAGGTAGTCAGGTTAACGAAAAAGAGTTTTTCCGGTTGCTTTAGCACGACAATATAGAAAGCCGCCGGCAACGAGACGGTCAAGAACAGCAGGATCTGATGTACTATAAAATTCAATGTAAAACGAACGACCAACTTACCATTTGAAAAATTTACCTTCATATCAAATCACCCTGATTGGAAGGGACAAACTTGTAGCCAATCCCTCTTAGCGTAACGATTAGAGTGGGTTGTTTTACGTCTTGCTCGATTTTTTTGCGCAGACGCATAATATGAATGGCAACCGTCTTTTCGTCTCCGATGCTGTCATAGCCCCATACTCGCTCGTACAATTGCCCTGCGGTAAATATCTGATTAGGGTGGTCAGCCAAGAACAGAAGAAGCTCAAATTCTTTAGCCGGACAAGAAACTTCTTTTCCATCCACCCATAATTGAGCGGCCTTTTTATCGATGACGATAGAACCGAAACGATAAAGCTCAGTTGTCTGCTCTGTAGCTTGATATTGTTCCAACCTTCGGAACTGTACATGAATACGCGCGGCAACTTCCAAGGGATTAAAGGGTTTCGTAATATAGTCATCCCCTCCAATCCCGAGTCCGGTCAATTTATCCAAATCACTTGAACGGGCAGTAAGAAACAGGATAGGGACGGCGGTATGCCGCCGGATTTTTTGACACAGTTGGAATCCATCCGTATCGGGTAACATGACATCCAATACAATCAGGTCGTATGAATGATGGCTTATTTTTTCCATGGCTTCCTGCCCCGTAAAGGCGCAACTGATGGCAGCATAACCTTCTTTACGTAGGATAGTCTCCAGCATCTTGACAATGCCAGGTTCGTCATCAATGATGAGTATTTTTTGTGAGCGCAACCTTCCTTCCTCCTTTCTTTGGCAGGGTCATCTCTATTTTTCTATTATCCAACGAATTTTATAACATGACCACTATATCGATACGTCGCGTTTTTTGAATACGTTCCAGCTTAGAAGTATCAGGGCAACGATATATACAAGTAATACTGTGATGGAAAAGTTCAGCGTCATTTCGGGTCTGGCCGGAAGATGGAAAATGTACAGGCTCATGTCGCTGTTAGCAAAAGGAAGGTATTTCAACCATTCCATTTTTGCAGTCGCCTCAATCATGGAATTACCTACGATCATAATAAACAGCGAGATTCCGATCGCCAAAGCACTGTTCCGCAAAACCGTCGATATTGCAAAAGCGAGGGTGACGTAACTCATGATCGGGAAAAGGCTTAAACCGTACATTTTTATGCCCTGCATCAAAACATTTAGCTGTACAACTTGTCCCTGCTGGTTCAAAAATAAATCTGTCGTGTGTATGTCGCCCAATCCATAAAACAAAGCGTTCGTGGCATAACCGCATACAGCCAAAAGCGCCAGCATAACGATTGCAAACAGAGACACAGCGATATATTTAGAAAACAAAATTTTAGCGCGGTTATGCGGGCGGATCAGTAAAAGTTTCATCGTTCCGGCTGTATATTCCCCGGCTACTATATCCGCAGCGATGACGATTGCAAACACGATAACCATTTCGATTAAGCCGGAAAAAGTGAGCAAAGCCGACCACGGATTATTAGAGGGTGCAGGGAAGTCGTTTTCTAAGCGATATTTCGCGATCTTCAACTTGTTTTCAGCATCGGTACGCAACGTTGGAGATAGCTCCGTGATTTTCAAGCGATCTTCATACTGATGGACAAGTTGTGTGGTTTCAGCCCGCCAATCTGTTGCGTTCGTGTTGTTGATTGTACCTAAGATAGAGGAACCTATCGTGATGGCAAACAGCAATAATAGAAGAATCCATGTCAATTTTCGGCTGTATATTTTCATGCTTTCATTGGCAACCAATCCGATCATTTTCTCTCCTCCGTTAACTCCAAAAATTTATCTTCTAAGGTCTGCTCTTGCACTTGAATGCTGTATATTTGAATGCCCGCTTGCATGAGGAGCTTATTGACGGTTGGTATTTCATCTTTGTTCAACGGAATCAATAACTGCCCCGGCTGTCTTATCGGCAGGATTTCCTTGTTTAAAGTTGCTATCAGCCTTTTTGCTTGTTCCACTTGAGAAGATTCAACAGTGACACATACGAGAGAACTTCCACCGTCATGGACGAAGTCTTGTATGCTTTGAATACGGACCAGCTTTCCATTTTGCAGAACACCCACTCGGTCACACATCAATTCCATTTCGGAAAGCAAGTGGCTTGAAACGAAAACAGCAACGCTTTCTTCATGAGCAAGTCTTTTCAAGTAGTTGCGCAATTCGTGAATCCCTGCGGGATCAAGACCGTTGGTCGGCTCATCCAGAATAAGAAGGGATGGGCGGTGTAGAAGGGCTTGAGCAATCCCTAGTCGTTGCCTCATGCCAAGGGAATAGGTTTTCACTTTGTCGTGAATCCTGTCCCTTAGCCCAACGATTCCTACAATTTCTTCAATACGGGCCTTGGTGACGCCGGGAACCATTCGAGCATAATGTTTTAAATTTTGATACCCTGTCAAATATTTGTACAAATCCGGATTCTCAACAATAGCTCCTACATTCCGAATCGCCTTGTTGAAATCTTTGCTGATACTGTGTCCTTTAATGAGAATATCGCCCTGACTGATCTTGATAAGTCCTACCATCATGCGAATGGTCGTTGTTTTTCCTGCTCCATTGGGGCCTAAGAAACCAAATACCTCTCCGGCTTGAATATCGAATGACAGGTCGTTAACAATCGTTCTTTTTCCGATTCTTTTCATTGCGTGTTGAATCTGTACTACCGGTGTCTGATTCATAAATTCATTTCCTTTCCATGGGCTTAAAATACATTTCCAGCGATTTCAAATAAATTATAAAAAGTGAAAGTAAACGGAAGGTAAACGGGAAACAAACATGCCACAAACTTTGCAAAAGAGCGAGTAGTAGTGGGGGTAAGCGTTAATCGGCAAGCAGGGCAAGTGTATTGACACTTGCCTCTTTGCTTGTTGGGGAGTGCCTTCCCCAAACCCTGCAACTTCGGGCCACTTTGGCCCGAAGCCAAGTGCTTCGCACCTCAAGTTGCGTCATGTCGCTAACGCTCCATTTCCTTATTTTTCTGCGCGTCGGTCAACCCTAAGAGTTGGTCAATATTAGCCTTAGCAGTCACAACTTCTTGCATATTCTTTCGGACCATTCGATATTCCTTATAAGCGTCCTTTTTCGTTGCAATAAGCTCCCGACATTCTGCTTTGAGCGCATTCATTTTAGGCAACTTCTTCCCTGACAATAAGCGTCGAAAAGTATCTTGCGCCGCCCGATAAGTGGCAAGTTCGGCCCCATGCTCTGCAAGATATTTCCGGCTGTATTTGACGGACTTATATCCTTCAAAAATAGGTCTTGTTTTAGCATAATGAACCATGGCTGCTTGTAGTTCGATATTAACCCGCACGGCTGCTTCCGTATTTTTTATTTGGTCAGACAAGGCATGGAAACGCTCCGTTAGCTCACCACTCTTTTGCGCAAGATGCTCATATTCCGTCAATTCGTTTTCCTGCAAGTATTGTAGGGCTGCTGCCATCTGCTTGAGATTAAATATTTTGGCCCAGCGTTCAAAGGCCGGGCCTTTCCCGGCTCTCATGCGAGATTCAATATCCACAATTAAATTAACTTTTCTTCCTTTCATTTGAGTAGATTTACTCTCTATAATTTCCCGTATATCCTCTTGACCGTAGCCTTTGCCAAGCGTAGAAGCCCTAAGCCGTGTAAAACGCTGCTGTCCCTCTGCACGAAAGCTAATCGTATCTCCGCGGCCATGCTTGACCTCATAGCCAGCGGACGACATGGCTTGTAAAAAAGCATCCATATCGGGTGGTTTCTCTGCAAGACAAACATCAATCTGCGCCTTTAGTTTGTCTTTGAAAGTTATCGGTTTACGATGCCCAAGCCACTCGCCATAATGCTTGAATTCCCCTTTGCTGGGGAGCTTTGGATTCGTAATAATAGATAATCCATGCTCTAAGCAAATACGGTCAGAAAGCCGACGAACGGCACGAGCGGAACCTATAAAGTCTCGGAACTTTCGCGTACAGTCCAGGGAGGTTGAGTTGTAGTAAATATGGCAATGAGGATGGGGACGGTCAACATGAGAAACAACGAAGAAAGCGTGCTGTCCTTTTGTCCAGCGCATAGCCAGTTCATTGCCAATTTTAAGCGCAGTTTCCGCATCTATTTCACCGGGAGGGAACGATTGACGTATCTGGTAATACAGCACATCCTGCTTCTGCTGTCGGCCTGTGATCGCCTTATACTTGGCTTTAGAGAGCAAGAATTCGGCGTCAGCAGTAGCTGGGTCGCATTCATAGGCCATAATCAAATCACCGTTCATGGTCTTGTTTGGATTTTTTCCGTAATCAAAGCTGTCCTTTAAGGTTTTCATAATGGTCTTACCGCTTCCAATATGACGACTCATGATACGAGTGGTTGCCATGGAAAATCTCCTTTCAAAAACAACCTCGACCCAATAGGGACGAGGTTGTTAAGCAGACTTAAAAGCGATTTTTAATTGGTGATAAAAAAGCGAAGCGAGCTGTTTAATCTGTCCATCTTGTCAATTAACCATTCTGCTATGATTGGAATGCCGAATGGGGAAATAAGATAGGAAACGAAAAGGAATACGGCGAACCCGAGTGTCTCACCGATTATCAGGAGAACGATGCTAATAAGAACGCCTATCATGGAAGCAAATTTTAATAGAACTACAGCATAGCAGAAGATAAAGGAAAAAATAGGGGTTACAATCGTTAGCAGGACAACAAGCGGCGCAGCGATAATTTTGAATAAGAACCTAACCCACCTCATGTACATTCTCCTTTCAATCTGAGCCTTTACCAATATTTTACCATCTGTTATAGCAGTCAACAATGTTGTCGTTTACGGCTAAATCTCCCAGAACTTCAGGACAAATTGGCCCGGAGTTCTGGGGGATAGGCTATTCTTATGCTGCTACTTAGCAGTGCTGTATGGTAATTTATTATATGTGAGTATGTTTTTTGCATGGGAGACTATTTGGTTAAATCTTCACGAGAACCCATGATCTCAATCATCATGTTCGCTCCAAGCTTGAATCCATGAATGAAAACCGCTTCAATATAAATGCTGTCTACTTTTTCAGTAAGATCAAAAAACGCATCCAGTTCACGAAAGGTCTCTTGTCCTAATCTTGCCTGCCATTCTTGAGATTGCTCAGCTACCTTACGACTTAGAGCGCGATATTCGGGGTGGCTTGGTACAATTCTCTCATCAGGTCGAAGCTGTCCGTGATAGAGTGCTTCAATAATGGATTTCATGTTTTTTCCTCCCATCATATCATCACAGCGCTTGAATGCGGATTCCGCACATGGTAGGATATTTATGCAGTCTGCTTTTTCAAGCGATTGCGGGATAGGAAGTAGCCGTCTCGTTCGGGGATAAGCTACTTCCTTCTTCAATTGTGCAAAGCATCATAAATCTGTTCAATTCCTTGGCGAATGATATTCGAGCGAGTGGTATCCAGTTTACTTGTGCAGGCATTCAGTTTGCCTATCGTAACGTGATCCACCCGTGCGCGAATGACTTTGCTTTTAGGAAGAGCAGACGGATGCTCTTTCTTTTTGGACGACATGGCTACACCTCCTTGTTGTGTCCATCTTGAGTATAGAAATGTGGCTACAGGGAAGTCAATTGTGTCGATTCGTATAAAAGTGCTTGTGTATACAAAAAAGTGAGGAGCGAAGGCATTATGCCAACGCTCCTCCCCATTGCTTTAATGCTCCACGACGGCTGTAAGCTGTTGAAGAATATCGGAAACACGGCCCCAAAGTTTGACGTAATCTTTTTGTAAAGCCGTGATATCAGATTGGTACAAAGCCCCGTAGGTATTTACTAGAATCGCAACCTGATTCAGATTATTGGCACATCTGCGTTGCAAGGAAACCAGTTCCCGAACGGGGGCAAGGTCAACATTTAATACATAGCCATTAAGTGCCATTTTGCGAATGTAACCACTTAAGTTTTCTGTTCCGGCTTGTTCCATACGCTCCTTAATCGCGGCATATTCTTCGTCATTGACCCAAACGTACAGAGGTACACCGCGCCTGCGTTTGGGGCGGCTCATCGTTCCTCACGCTCCAGACTTCTGCGTTTGGCTGGAGGTTCCTTTACTTGGTCTTTCGGCCTTTCCTTTTCGCGTGTCTGCGGTACAGGCGGGGAGACAGTGCCGGGAAGAACTTCCCTCCCATCAGTGGTTAACGGGATATCAACATTTCTAAAATCGTTATTCTTTCTCACCCAAGCTACCTCCTTTTGACGACACCGGGCCAAGTTGGCCCGATGTTTCTCCTTTATGTGAGTGTTCCCGTTCCGGCTGGCAGGATTTTGGAAGCTTATGTGCCGAAGCCAAGCGGGGAGGACGCCGCGGTTTTTGCTTCATCATTCTCTCAAATGGGCTGTCTGTAAAGTTCACTTGTCCTCATCCTCTCGCTCCAGATTCTCATCATCGGTTTCCCATGATGGGGTTTCCTCTTCCGGAATGGGATATGGCTCTTCTTCATACTCGTCATAGTCCTGATCGGCATAATCGGCCTGTTCCTGCTTTGGGCGATAAATTTTAAAGTAATAGCCAGCTCCACCGCCAATAACGATAACGGCCAGAACTAGAAGAAGCATCCCGGTATTGCTCTTTGGTGCCGGCTCCGGTTCGGGGATTGGCTCTAGCGTTACATCGGGTGTCGGTTCTGGCTGCGGAGTAGAGAGCGGATTTTCCGAGTCAGCAGCATCGCCGGACTTCTCCGCCAGCGCCAGCAAGTCTTTCTCCGTGACAGCATTCAAAAAATATACATTGTCCTGTTCACGTTGTTTGTCAATCACCAAGTAAAAGACATGCTCATTCGGGGTCGTAATCGTATAAAACTCTTTTTCATCCTCGTTGGTGGCGTTGTCTATGACCGTCCCCGTTCCGGCAGATGTGAAGGGATTGGGACCTACTTCTGGCATGGTTTCTGTCTCTGCAAGCGACTGCGGGCTTTCGTCGCCGCCTCCCGCATGGACAAGGGTACTAAAAGATAAGGCCAACAAAAAAACGGCGCATAGCGCCGCCAACCTGCGAAGTGTATTCATTCTTGTGAATCCTCCTTTGGGGTATCGGTGGGTACTACGGACTTCGAGCCAAGTTGGCCCGAAGTAGCAGCACCTGTTTTCATGGCTTTTAACAAATCAGCAAGATCGTTGAGGGAAATGTCTACACCGCGCACCGCATCCACGATTGCCAGATTTTCAAGCTCCGTTTTTTGCCGTTCCAACTCCTTCAGCTTGGTTTGAAGCTCGCTGATTTTACTTTTGATTTTTTCAATATCTCGGTTCACACGTTCAATTTTTGTACTCAATGGTATCCTCCTTGTTATCCGATTAGAGTCGGCCCATGGCGTAAAAATGGTTGGACCAATAGCTGCTGTCCGTCCGGGCGTATTGTACGCCGCCGCTGGCACTGTGCAGCATCATATTTCCACCTACATAGATGCCTAAATGCGACACAGGTCCGGCACTGTCATAGGTTCCGGTGAAGAAAATGAGATCGCCGGGCTGGGCTTCCGATAGTGCAATCGTTTTGCTCTTATTAAAAATGCCCTGCGCGGTAGTCCGGCCCATCGGGTACACACCGGACTGATTAAACACATAGCTGATAAAGCCCGAACAATCAAAGGAAGTTGCCGGGGTGGAACCGCCCCATACATAAGGGTAGCCCAAATATTTCTCCGCTTCCGCAATGAGAGCGGCAAACTCCGGGTCAGCCAATGCTTCGGGTGGTACATCGTAATCGGTGTATTGCCGTCATGGGCGTAGATATTTCCTGCAAACAGATGAGGGCGGTTACCTTTGGTTCTTTGGTAAATGGCATACCGCTCTTGCTGCTGGGCATCCAGATTAGCGAGTGCCACCACACCCAATGAGTGATTCCGTAAGGATACATGAAGAATGGGATAGTCATAGGGAACCTCCACCGTGTAGCTGTCGGAATGTGTCGTAACTTCTCCGGTTTCCGGGTCCGTTTCCGTCCACGTATCTGTCCGGGTTTCCGTGCGGTAACGTACCTCCACGATTTCCGTGATAGTCAGGCGATACTGCTGCTCGAACAAGGCTTGTAATTCAGCCTGAACCTGTGAGGATGTGTAGCTACCGTATTTGGCCGTCAAGTAGGAGGTCAGCTCAAACGGATCATGCCCAATTTCATCTACCGCATAGCGATACTCTTCCACATGGGGATAGTCGATCTCGATCCGCGCCAGTCGTTCACGCAATTCCTTTTCCAGTGTCGTGTAGCTGGCTTCCACCGCTTCAATATCCGCATCAGACGAACCGTAGGAAGTGCCGCTAACCGCGCTAATCAGACCATTTCCGATGGATGCCATTCCCGCCATACAGGATTGCAGTATCATAATCAGCAAGAACAGCGTGAGTCCAATTAGCAGTAGCTTCGGATTTCGTTTCACAAAAACCGTAACCAATCGAGTCAGTCTTTCGGTAAATTTGACCGTCTGTTTCCCGTGTTTAACTGCTTCACGTGTTTGCTTACGAATCTGCCTTTTCAACCGTTGTTTTTGCCAGAGCCGGGAAACGGGATTGCTCCGCAAATGCGGATGATCCTGAATAAGCTGGCGATAGCTTTGCTCGGCTTTTGACCTCAAGTTTTTCCGTTCCCACTTACGCACTTGTCGATATGGGCGGGTGCGCATATGGCGTTTCATCGTGCGGGTAGTTTTTTGAACAAGACGTTCCCCGGCAAGCTCGGCTTTATGAGCGGCTTCTATCCCGACATTTTCCCGTTCCACCTGATGAAGCTTGCCATGCACATAGCGCCATGTCTCATCATGAGCAACCCGCCCGGCCGACTTGATGGCGCCGGGCTTCTTCTCCGGCTTTTGGGCATTCGCTTTTTCGCGGGCGCTGTTCAACTTGTCGTTGCTCTTTTCCATGCGTTTGCCGCTCTGTGCGGCCTTTTTAACGGCCTTGCGAGTCCGCGGCGTATTCCCGACATCCGCGTCAGAAGAAGGGGCGTTATCACGCCGTAAACGCTCGGAAGGCCGTGTCGCTTTGCTTTCTTGGCGAAGCTTCTCCGACTTCAAGCCAACCTGGCCCGAAGTCGTCCCCTGTTGCTCCTGTTCAAGCTGCTCGCGATCCATCGATGATTCGTTCTCACGATTATCCATGTTGCGACTCCTTTTTAACATCCTCCGGGCGGGTGGTGAGCAAATTGTAAATCTCGCCGCGCGGGAAACGGTCAACAAACGGAATCGTTGTATGGCCGAAGAACAATAAACCCTCCCCGGCATTGCTGTGGGCGATATAGGATAGCTGATGCTCGGAAATGCCAAGCTGCTTGGCGAGTATGGCCCGATCCCCTTGCGCTTGTGACAGCAGAATCATAAAATCGCTGTTTTCCAAAATGTTTTCAATTTCCCGACTTGCCAAAAGGTCCTTGACGTTTTGCGTCAAAGCCGAGGGTACACAGCCTTTTTTACGCAGCATTTTCCAAACCCGCACAAAGTAACTCGCACTTAAGCTATCCTGCAACAGAATATGAAACTCGTCATAGTAGCACCAAGTCGCAAGACGCTGTGAAAAGTTTTCGTCTACCGCTTGCGTGACCAGCTCGTTGGTGATGTGCATGGCGATTTTCCGCAGGTTTTCGCCCATGTTTTTCAGTACGATACAGGTAATTCGGGAGTGGGTCTGCACGTTGGTTGCATGATTGAACATGTTAAGCGAACCTGTACAGTAAAGCTCCAGCGCAGTTGCAATCCGTTTGGCTTCCGGCTCCGGCTGCTGACACAAGGCTTCATACAGGTCTTGCAGGAGGGGCATTTTCCCGTCCTCCATGCCCAGCGCAAGTTCTCGGTACACCAAGCGGACGCAACGGTCAATGACCGTTTTTTCAATAGGTTGCAAGCCTTCCTTGCCGCCAATGATGAGTTCACAAAGAGACATTAAAAAATCCGCCTTCATGGAAAGCGGACTGTCTTCTCCCGTTAAATTCAGTTTTAAGTCCATTGGATTGATGTGGTGGGGGCTTTCCGGCGAAATATCAATCACCTCACCGCCAAGCCGCTTGACCAGCGGGGCGTATTCGCCCATCGGGTCTACAATAATGATTCTGTCCTTTGTGGCAAGAAACACGTTGATAAGCTCACGCTTGGCAGCGAAGCTTTTGCCGCTGCCTGTTGAACCCAAGTAAAGACCGTTGGCCGATTTCAGCTTTTTGCGGTCTGCCATAATAATATTGTGGGAAAGAGCATTCATGCCGTAGTACAAGGCTTGCCCGTCCATACGAAGCTCCTGCGTCATGAATGGCACAAAAATAGCGGTGCTGGAGGTTGTCATACCCCGCTGTATCTCAATGCTGTTATAGCCAAGCGGAAGCGAAGACATGAAGCCTTGTTCCTGCTGAAAATCCAGCCGTTTCAAAAAACAGTTATATTTCTGCGTAATGCCCGAAACGGTGAATATGTCGTTCTCAAGTTGCTGGCGGGTCGGTGCGGTATTCACCACCAGAAAGGTTAACAGGAACATCCTTTCATTGCGGCTTTGCAGATCGGCAAGCAGAGCCGCCGCATCCTTGCTGTATGTTTGCAAGTCGGGTGGAAGAATGTCAATGTCATAACCGGACCGCGCTGCTTTTTTCTGCTCGTCCATTTTCATGCGATCAATGTCGCTCATCTTGGCCTTGACCATCTTTACCGCTCTGGCTTGGTCTACTGTCTGAATATGCAGGGTGATGGTCATTTCCGCATCCACTTCCAAAAGCTCCGCAAGAAGCTTGTCGGAAAGCTCGGAAGCCATAATCTGCATATACATCGCCGCGCCCCATGTGGTGCCCACTCGAAAAGCGCGGCTTTGCCGAAAATCAAAGGAAGTCGGCGCGATAAAGTCTTTCGTTCCCAGGCCTGTTTTCGGGATTAACTCCCATCCAAAGCCAAAGGGTTCTTGGCTTGCCGGATGTAGTTGACCGTGCATGACCTCCAAACGTTCCCGTCCATCCAAGCCAGCCGATTGCACGCCTAGCTTTTTGAAATTGCCCACAATATCGGTTTCGATACGTTCCAAGCGAGGGCGTGCGGCTCCGATCCCGTTCGCTTGGATGCCAAACGTCAAGTATTTGGAGCGCACAATGCCGTTATTGCTTCGGGCAATCTGGCCTTCCAGCATCGTTGTAAACTCACCGCGGATACTGTTAAAATGATCCTCCTGAGCCGGTATGTTTATACGGTAACGGTTTTCCGGGCGGGAGCGATGGTTAACAAAAGATAATTGCAACGAAAGCGAGCTATCAAAGTAATTGAGGAACGCACAGTATCCATCAAAAATGGCGTTTTGCGCTTCCGAAGAGGCCACGGCATAATTAATGTCCTCGTAAGAAAGTGTCTTGGAATAGTACCCCTCGCGCACCTTGCAAATGCCGTCGCGGAACATTTCCCGATACGGAATGGTTTGCTGTGCGGATTGCGGTCCGCGCCGTTTACGCTTTTTGCTTGTTGCGGGAATGCGAAGGTGTTTGGTTTGTTTTTCCATGTCGCTGAACCTCCTTTCCCGCATGGTTCAAGTACGCATAGAAGTTTTGGGTCCGATAGGGTCTTGTGCGGGGCCACAGGAACTTGGAACGAATGATGTTCCGTAAGACCTTTTCAAAGGGTAGCCCGTCACGTTCGTACATGGCAAAGAAAAAGCAAGGAAGCATCAAGGCAATCATCAAGAGCATAGACCCGGTATTGCCGATGGCAGCGCGGGTAAAAAGATAGCTTGGAATCCCGATAATCGCCGCAATCCCGAAACAGATAAGCTGGCGTTTGGTTAAGTTGAATGCGATTTTCGTTTTGATTTTAGATAAATCATTCGGCACGTTTACATAGGCCAACTGGGTTCATCCTCCTTTACTTCATGCGGGCCAACTTGACCCGAAGTCCATTATCGTTCTGCATTTTTCACATTACTGGCTTTTGCGGGAGTAGACCGGGACCGTATGGATTTTTCCTTTGCCGCCTGTTTGGCACCCTCTGCAAGTTGTTTGGGAATGGATTCCTTTTCAGCAGAACCTACGGAAGCGGCTCGGCTCTGCAATCTTTCCCGTTCCGCATGATAGGCGGTAATTACCGCCTTGGTCAGTACCTCACGAAATGCCTTGGTGATGGGACGCGAGGTATCCCGGTATCCGGTCGCGCTGGACTTATCCGGTTTGCTTGGCATCCCAACAAACAGCCCTTTATCGCTTTTCAAAATCTTAAAATCATCAATCACAAAGCTGTCATTAATTTTCAGACTGGCAAAACCGACAAGGTTTCCCGTGGGTGGAATCACCCTGGCGGTAACATCCAGCTTCATCGGTAAATGTGCTTGTTCCGATTCCGGTGAAACCGTTGTTTTTGGTTTACTCATCCTAACCGGCTCCTTTCTACCTTCGAGCCAAGTTGGCCCGAAGTGCTTAATGCGCGCCAAAGATGGATTTTGCAAGCGTGCCTGTTTTGAACATGGTGAAGCACAGTAGCACCGAATAGCCAATGACGGTCCATATGGCCGCTATAGGGTCGCCGCCGATGGCGATACTTTGCATCAGCTTGGCGTAAATCGCCACGCATACCAGTATCAATAATCCTTGGAATGCAATGGCGCATAAGGTTTTCAAATAGTTCTGACCCATGCTACCGATTTCCCGATTGACCATCGTAGCCATGGGTACAGGTGCCAAACTGGTCAGTAAATAAATTTCAATCATACGTCCGTACACAATGACGAAAACGACAATGTTGATGGCTACGACTACAATTTTTATCAGGAAGGATTGCATCCAAAGACCAAGCAGGGGACCGACTTCCATCTCGATAAGCTCCGCCTCCAAGCTCTCCAGCATACCGGGGCTTACGGCTGTTTCTCCGGCAATGAGTCCTCCAGCGCTGTTTATGACGCTTTGGGATACCTCGAAAACGGCCATTACGATATTGAAGGTGTTGGAAAGCAGCAGTACCGCCACAAAGGTTTTGAAGATCCATTTGAAAAAAATCCATGTGTCAATGTCGTGCAGGTTGTTCCGGTCAATCAGCATTTGAATCAGCTCATAGCACATGACAAAGGTCAGGACAAGACCCGCAATGGGCAACACAACCGTTTCGGAAAGCTGCCGGATGAGGGAGAACACGCCGGGGTTCCAGTTCCCCGGCGTGGTACCAACCTGCGTGGCAATCTCTCCAATCTGGCCGTTCACACTCTCGAATAGATCGCTTAAATTGCCCATGATGCCATCTACCAGCAGGTCTTTTAGCCAATCGTTAATCCATTCCGACAGAAAGTCCATATCGTCTTACCTTAAAACAGGCTCGACAGCATCGGAACCAGAGTGGTTCCCAAGAGGATCACACCGCCGCCTGCCATAAGCTGCTTCACGCCTTGCGATTTTGCACCTGGATTGTCAGACCCGTAACCTTCTAACAGGTTGATTACGCCCCAAACGGCAAGACCCGCGCCCAGCGCAACAACAAGGGTTTGCAGCGTATCAACAGCACTCGAAAAAAATCCCATCTTTCATAACCTCCATCAATTTAAGTTTTTTGGCATAAAAAAGGCGCCATTGCTGGCGTTGGGTAGGTCGGGACAAGTTGGCCCGAGGTCAAGCAAGTGCTTCGGGGTCGTCCACATCGTCATAGTTGAGAATGTCCTCGTTCTCGTCGATAGTGGCTAAATCCTCGTCAGTGTCTACTTCGTAAACGGTATATGGCTCATGGGGATGGAGCTTTTTCATACGGCGGTTGACAAGCCTTGCCGGGTCAAACGTATTCCGCTTGTTCGCTTCCGCCGTAAACTTGTAATTGGGATGCTTCATCAAATCATATTTAGGGGATAGAAAGGGACGCAAGCCGCGAAGCTGTAAAATACACTTGTCACCCGGCATCGTCGTCAGTTCATCCATGGTCATAAGCTCTTTGCCCAACCGTTGCATGTTCTGTCCATAGCTCTCCGACTGGCCCCGTGTCCGGCTTTCCGTTTGCATGGAAATCGTTTCTTTCCCCAAAATCTCTGAAAGCTCTTTAATGGTGCTATGCTCGCGGCCCCCAAGAAAAATAACGCTGTCCATATTTCCCATAATGGTTTCAGCGTGATCTTTATAGAGCGCTTTTAGCTGGCTCTGCGCTTGTAAAAACAGGCACAGGGAAACTTCGCGGGAGCGAATGACGGCCACCAGCTTTTCCAGTTGCGGCACCTGCCCGGTATTGGCCGCTTCGTCCCACAGTACCCTTACATGATGGGGCAGTCTGCCGCCGTATTTGTTGTCGGCCCGCTCACATAAAAGATTGAACATCTGTGAAAAGGCCAGGGCGACGATAAAGTTATAGGTCGTGTTCGTGTCACTGATGATAAAAAAAGTAGCGGTTTTTTTGTCGCCCATACGGTCAAGCTCCATTTCGTCATAGCTCATCATTTCCCGAAGCTGCTCAATATCAAAAGGGGCCAATCTGGCCCCACAGGAAATGAGAATGCTTTTGGAGGTTTTGCCACTTGCCAGCTTATATTTCTTGTACTGCCGCACCGCGAAGTGCTGCGGGCTTCGCTTCTCCAGCCCCAAAAACATATAATCCACAGCATTCTTAAATTCCTCATCATCTTCGCGTGTTTCCATGCTGTTCAGCATATCTACCAAGGTATTGAGATTCCGTTCTTCCTCCGGGCCTTCAAAGACGATGTAGCCAATTAAAGCGCAGTAGAGCAGGGTTTCCGCTTTTGTCCAAAAGGGATCACCTTCCTTGCCGTCGCCCTTGGTGTTTTCAATCAGGGCATGGACGAATTTCAAAATGTCATTTTCCGTCTTAATGTAAGCCAGCGGGTTATAATGCATGGACTTTGAAAAATCGACACTGTTGAAAACCTTGATTTTGTAGCCCTGCTTTTGCAAAAATGCGCCGACTTGCCCCAAGATACTGCCTTTGGGGTCAACCACCACGTAGGAAGAATGAGCCTGTAAAAGCTGCGGGGTCAGCCAGAACCGGGTTTTACCGGAACCGGAAGAACCAATGACACAGCAGTTCAGGTTTCGCGCGTTGGCGGGATTGGCCGGGCGAGTGTTCATGGTCAGAAATTCGGTTCCCGTCAAAATAACGTTGTTGCTGAATCTGGAATCAATAAAAGGCTTGATATCCTTTGGCGTTCCCCAGCGGGCAGAGCCATATTCCAAGTCTCTTCGGAATTTCTTTGCTTTCTTCTCTTTATGCCACACCGTTACACGGATAAGGATAGCCGCGGCAAGCCCAACAAGCCAATCGGACAACACAAAGTCCGGCGCGAAGGATTCAAACGCCGGGCCTATCGTTTTCATCATGCCCATGAGCTTTTCGCCAAACACGGAACCTGTTGCAAGGCGGTAGGCTGTTCCAAACTTCAAACCCATCCACAGAATAAATAGGTAGGGGATGCTCAAAACAAGCTGTTTACGGGTGTTAGCGTTCATTCCGCACCGCCTCTCGTTTGCGCTCTTTCTGATGCGGTTTGGAAAGCTCCTTTTGGGCAAAAGCTTGAAGCTGCTTTAGAATAGAAGGCTGCTTGCTCTTGTCCTGGTTCAGCACACGCTTGGTATATTCAGCAAAGCAAGCTGTAATCGCATCTGCCTGTCCCGACTTAAAGAATAGTAAATACTTGTTTGGCGCGGTTTGGTGGAAGGCATAATCCACATGATATCTCCGAGCTACGCGGTCAAACAAGCGAGTATTGCCGGACAGATCGAGACTGTTTGTGGCAACGCCGTGGTGCATCAGCTTTTTCACACTCTGCCTACCTTGTGGGGTTTGCTTCTTTTGAATTTCTTTTTGAATCTGCTGAAGCGCACTCTGTAAAACTCTTGCCAGTGTCCGACCTGTTAATTTTGAAGTATTAACGGACAGGGCAATGGTGCGCTGTTCCACTTCTTCCTGCAATTTAAATCACCGCCTTAGTTTAGACATAAATAAGCCCGCCAGTAGGAGGCGGGTTTACTCACATCTCATAAAATAGGTGGTTTTTGTTCTTCATATGTTTCCCATAAAAAAAACACGGCAGTAGTTGCTGCCCCAACAGCAAGTCGGGCATGACGAGGTGATAATCCTTTATAAGTTGAGACTTTCCCATGTCCAGTGCCGTAAGCGTTTCTTAATTCAGCCATACCAGCAGATACAGCCGATAGATTCCCCAAAATCTGTTTAATAATATCACTAGCTTTAGCCGTTTCGGGGATATCCTCGGGAGTGAGTTTCAACTCCTTGCATGTATTTTTTACGAGTTGTTGAACTGTCCAATCTTTGTTTATTGAAACATTTTTTCCAGATAGTATGGTATGGCAACAGGATTCTAAAAGCTCTTTTGCTTTGCCAATAGCATCAGTTGGATGTTTCTCAATAGCTTCATTCATTTGTCGTATTTGCTTCGCAATATATTCGGAATTAAAAACATCAATTAACCTTTCTGATTGCTTTGCTATTTGGGAAAAGGCCTTACCATCATAAAGTTTCCTCACAGCTTCCCAACAAACATCAACAGCCTGCTGGTTATCTTTTACTTTATCTTCATACTTTGCAGCATAATAATTGAGTAAATCTTCAAGTAATTTTGCTACTGAAATATTATCTCCACCGTCAATAAATGCATTTAATGATTTTCCTTTCGACAGTTGATAATGCTCGCACAGCGGTATTCCAACACTAGCAAAAGTAAATCTGTCAAACTCTGGTGTGGAAAAATGCAACACATAACCACCCTGGTTAAATAATTGATTTATGCAGTCTTTTTCTAAATAGCTTAACAGAGCCATCCCTAACCCTCCGTGCTATGCAAATAATCTACATTATATCACATCCCTTCTCAATAAAGGCTAACTTGACCCGATGTTGGTTATCGCTCCACATGAGCAGAGCGGGGCCGTTCCATAGCAGGTGCTTCTTTATTCTTCTTCTCATGATGATTTTCGATAGCTTGACGAATCGAAGGTTTTTTCTCCGCAGTCCGTTCCTCCAATCGGGTAACGGCTCCAATCGCTTGCTCCACCTGCTTTTTCAAACTGGTAAAATGAGAACGCTCCATACGAAAAGGAGCAGAAATAGCATTTGCCAGCCTGCCGGGCTGTTTTACTTCCTCAATCGCTTCTTTCCCCATGGCGGCTCGGCCCATGTTTTTTAAATGCTTTCCGGCTTGATGATATTCGGTGCTGATGGCTTCAATTTTGACAATGGCTTTGTCGCTAAGTTGAATCCATTTGTCGAGATTATCTTTCATGGTTTCCAATGCAGGTCTGATTTTAAAGAAGCGCATGGTATTGTCTAAAGTAGATACGCCCTTTTCTTTAAAATCGGCAACAGCCTGTTTGCAACCCTCTATGAACGTCTGTTTCAGATTGGAAAGCTGTTCACGTAAGTTAAAGACCTGACTCTGCATAGCGTTGCTTGTTTTCAATAAGACTGCTTTTACGGGATGATTCTGCTCTTGCACGGTTTTTAACTCCTGTCGCACAGCGGCAAGCTCTTTAACCGCTGCATCAAGCTGCCGTTCCATGGCACTCATCTGATTCAAAACGGTAAGAAAGTCTGCGGTTGATGGGAGGTTATTATCCCGCAGTATCGTCAGCAGTTCCTTTACTTGGTTATCCTTCAAAATAGGTGCGCTTGTCGGTGCTTTACGTCTAGGCACTGTGAGTTCTCCTTTCTATTTGGAATAGCCTATCGGTCTTCTATGGTCGAAGAGGGACGGTCTTTACCTGGACTTGGCTCATTCTCTAGCTTTTTTTGATATTGCTTGAGGGTGTCGCGAATAGAAGCCTTTTCAGATTTCGGATAAGCGAAAATTCGATGTTGCTCGGGTAGATCGTTTCTGCCACTATAAAATTCACGGAAACTATCCTCTGTCCGCAGTACATAACCGTTATTGACAAAGAGGCCATTTTCGTTAATGCACACATCTCTGCCGTAAGCTTCGTAGTCGATATAGCTTTGTAAATGATCGGGTATTTCCATCGCGCCCAATTCTTCGATGTAATAGCGACCTAAATCTTCTTCACTTGTAATCCCATCAATGAAGGCATAGCAGTCCAGATTTTCTGACAAATTAATAAGGTCCTTGACGCTGTTGAACTCGCCAAGTTCTAGCGCGGCGGCAAACTTTTCGGTTTCCCATTCTGGCAAGTCTTCCAGTAGGGAAGCGAGATAGTTCAGCTCATCAAGGCTCTCTGATTCTCCCAAATAGTCACGCAGAGCCGGAATAGCGGTTTTATAATCCGTGATGAAGATTTCCTCATAACGTACTCCATCGACACCAATACGCTTGAAGAGTTCTTGTACATCTTGGGTAGTGGAGGGGAACTTCAAATATTCCCCAATCAAATGCCCTTCGTTGTATCGTCCAAGATTGGTCACAAAGGCTTCAATCATGGTCTTTCACTCGGCCTTGTGTCTTCACAATCAAAATTCCTTCTAATGTAGTGGCTGTAATCTTCAAGCGTCCGGCAACAGCAATATCGTTTTTGACATCCTCGTCAATATCGCTACCGCACACGACAAGCACATGGGCGCGGCGCAGAAGATCACGACCCATGTCAATGCCGCTTTTATGTTCTTCCGGGATCGCGTCATTTAGGAACAGCGGGAGATACAAGATCGGACAAATGGGTGAAAACCCGGCATCGTAAACGGCGCGGCAATACTGCACGGCCTGCTGGTTATCTGTATGGTGATCGCCACTCCACGCGGCAGTAATATATGCTAAAGGTCGTTTCATGTGAAAAAGCACCTCCGTTTTAAAATACATACAACATCAACCTATCCCCCCGCCCTTTCCAATCTTGGAAAGGGAGCGGCTCAAAGGATGATTATCCCCGTCGCTTGACACCCTTAAAGCATAGCCGGGAGAAATCGGTCAAGAGTGCGAAGCACCGCCTCCGGCGGCAAGCTCTTGACCGATTTTCCCTGCTATGCTATCTCTAAATTGGCGACGGGGATAATCAACTATCCTTAGAGCTTTGGGGTGTGGGGCAAAGCCCCGCAAAAAAAGAACTTCGAGTCACTTTGGCCCGAAGTCCTTACTTTTCCTTTTCTGTTTTCTTCTCCGGTTTGGCAAGCTCTGGTTGCTTTTCCTTCCATTCATTCAGCAGCTTAATAATGGTATCTTTCATTTCACGAGGGGTTTTCTCTTTACCGAAATATTGGCTCAGTTCTTGACTGGAAATAATCACTTTGTCAACCTCCTTTTTTTCTTCTAGCATGATGCCATCAATCACATCGGGTTTTAAGAGCTTCATTTGGTCAAGGTCACGCATTCGTTGGGCTTGCGAGAGAGAGGGGGACGATTGCTGCCCCTCAATGGCGATAGCAATATAACTTTGATTTTTCGGTGTAATGAACGCAAGTTCTACAGCAGGAGTGAAGGCAATTTTCTTCTCATCTACCATTTTCATTAGGTCAGGCACCAGCGAATTCAGCTTGATATAGCGCTGTACTTGCTTCACGGTCATTTTGTTGCGTTCAGCTACAACTTCATTGGAGCGTTGCCCGTTACCATTTCGCGCACCTTGTCGTTTAATAGCTTCCAATTGCATATCCAATGCTTTTGCACGTTCACTCGGAAGAATACTTTCGCGCTGGTTGGTATTGTCCTCTACCATTTGCGTAATGGCTTGCTCGTCCGTCAAGTTGCGGATGATACAAGGAATGTCCGCGATGCCAGCTAATTCACTGGCCTTTTGGCGGCGGTGTCCTGAAACGATTTCATAGCCGCCTTCTTCGCGGGGGCGCACAATAGCGGGCTGGGTAACGCCTTTATCCTTCACACTGGCGACCATGGCTGACATTTCATCGTCAACGCGGACTTGGAATGGATGATTCTTAAACGGATGAAGCTCGGAAAGCTTCACATATACAATTTGCTCCTGTTTTTCTGGCTGTGGTGCTTCCTTTGCTTCCACGGAAGCGGAAGGTACGGTTTGCTTAGAAGCATTGGATTTACTGGATTCAGAGTTAATTCCAATGGTTTGTTCTTGTTCAGTTTTTCCCTTCGGTGTTACCGTTTTTGACGCTGCCTTTGGTTTCGTAGGCTGGGAGGGCTGTTTATCCACTTTCTTAGCAGCCTTTCTCGGACTGGTCTTGGGCTTACTTTGCTGCTTGGCTTCTTCAAGCGGTTTTTCCTTATCCTGTTGGGCACTTTGGATTTTTGGGTCTGCTTTATCCGCTGTTTTCTTATCACGCGAACCGTTTTGTTCTAATTCCTTTACGGGTTCCTTCTTAGCGGCCATTTCTTTAATTTTTTCAAAAGGTACAACGATATCTCCAGAAGTGGGGATATGTCCTTGACCGTTAAAAGAAAGCGGCTGGGATTTTACCTCTTGCTGCTCTTTTGAAACGGTATCTTTCGTTGGAGCGGATGTCTCTACATTCATCTTAGGAATAGAGGATTTTTCAGTTGCTTGTGCCACCTTAACGGTAGCTCCTTGTTCCTTGGCAGGAGTTTCGTTCTCAGGAATACCTTTTACTGTGTCTGCCTTTTCCGGCTCCGTTTTTGACATTTGCTTTACCTCCTTTAACACGGGTCAACTTGACCCGAAGTGTCGCTATCCAGATACAAAAATGCCGCCCAGCTTGTCCAATGGGGCGGCATTTTGTGTAATGTGATAGCTCGAATTTTATTTTATTGCCCGTATACCGGGCTTTTTTGCAGTTTTCCTATTATGACAGTCCCCACTGGAGCAACCGGACCGCAGGGAGTCCAAGGCATTCAAGGAGTAACCGGAGCAACCGGGGCGACTGGAGCTAACGGTGTAACTGGAGCAGTTGGAGCGACTGGAGCAACCGGAGCAACCGGAGCGATCGGACCACAGGGAGTCCAAGGTATTCAAGGAGTAACCGGAGCAACCGGGGCGGCTGGAGCTAACGGTGTAACTGGAGCAGTTGGAGCGACTGGACCGACTGGAGCAATCGGAGCAACTGGACCACAGGGAGTCCAAGGTATTCAAGGAGCAACCGGAGCAACCGGAGCAACCGGGGCGACTGGAGCTAACGGTGTAACTGGAGCAGTCGGCGCGACTGGAGCAATCGGAGCAACTGGACCACAGGGAGTCCAAGGTATTCAAGGAGCAACCGGAGCACAGGGAGTGCAAGGCATTCAAGGAGTAACCGGAGCAACCGGGGCGGCTGGAGCTAACGGTGTAACTGGAGCAGTTGGAGCGACTGGACCGACTGGAGCAATCGGAGCAACTGGACCACAGGGAGTCCAAGGCATTCAAGGAGCAACCGGGGCAACCGGGGCAGCTGGCGCATCAGGCGCATCAACAATAATTCCATTCTCTTCCGGAGCACCAATTACCGTAACGACAATCCCGGGGGGATTAACCGGCACAGGGGCAATGCTCGGATTTGGCAATTCGTACTCAGGAGCTAGCATAATAGGTAATACAATAGATTTGACTGGAAATTATGGTTCGAATCTTAACCTGGCGTTTGTCGTTCCGCGTAATGGTACGATTACTTCGATTTATGCTTTCTTCAGTACAACTACAGCAATGTCTTTAGTAGGCACAACCGTAAACATTCAAGCACAAATGTATAAAGCGGGTAGTAACAGCAATAGTTTTACTCCTATTAGTGGTGCAGCAGTATCCTTGGCGCCTAGTTTTACAGGAATAATATCTATCGGATCTATTAGTACCGGATCAGCAACAGGATTAAATGCTGCTGTTCAGGCTGGTGATCGCTTAATGCTAGTATTCACTTCTACAGCTGCCGGTCTAAGCTTGATAAATTCAGTAACAGGTTATGCCAGCGCCGGAATTGAAATTAAGTAATTCAATATTTAGGGTTGGAATCATCCATCTTGTTTGATTGGAAGTGAGAAAATATGGCAAGGAAGCTAGTTTTGATAAAAAGATTGAGCTTAATGTTGGTGTTAGTTCTTATATTTCCATTCGTCATTCAATTTCCGTCTACGGGGTATGCAAAAGGACGTGCTTTTGAACAGGTAAAGCTGCTGGCTGCACCGGCGAATCTGGCAGTTAGCGCTACAACCTCCACAAGCATCGGCCTTACCTGGGATGCCGTAGTGGGAAGCTCTGACTCCGATGTGAGTTATAAGGTAAGCCTAGCGGAGCAGACCAATTCTAGCGTGACCGATGTGGTCTACACCTTTAATTCAGATGGGTTAACGGAGTATACGGTGAAGGGATTAGCTTCTGAGCGGAGCTATACATTCACGGTCCAAGCGGTAAATTTATCTGGACCTGTATCAAAAACAAGTCTCCCTTTAATCGCAAATACGCTTCCAGCAGAAGCACAATCTCCGACAACGAAAGAAGAGGAACTCCCACTAGCCGATCAAGAACCGCCGAGTAGCCCTAAGTTAAGTCTTATCGGTCGCACATCGGATAGTATTAGCATGGCATGGAGTTCATCCGATGATAATGTGGGAGTTGCGGAATATGTTCTATATCAGGACTCTAATCTGTTGGCAGAAGTAACGGTCAGCACAACAGTCTACTCGGCCGTCAACTTGAAGGCTGGACAAGAGTACACCTTTTTAGTACAAGCTATAGACGAAGCGGGGAATAAATCAGCATTCAGTAACGAGTTGAAGGTTAGTACACTTGATGATGTAAGTGTGGTTGGTCCGGTTATGAGCATGGGCAACGGGAATTCCTTCCATACATTGACTATCCAGCCGGATGGTACCGTATGGGCTTGGGGCAATAATAGGAAAGGTCAGCTCGGTGATAGTACGACCATTACTCGTAATAAGCCTGTGCGAATTGTTGGTTTGCCGGAGATAAGTGCCGCATCCGTTGGACAAGACCATTCCATCGCACTTGCG
Source organism: Paenibacillus sp. RS8 (assembly GCF_041956825.1). Lineage (NCBI taxonomy): Bacteria > Bacillati > Bacillota > Bacilli > Caryophanales > Paenibacillaceae > Paenibacillus > Paenibacillus sp. RS8. The sequence goes on from NZ_CP168131.1 coordinate 3,363,575, forward strand.
ACGGACGGAACGGTTTGGACATGGGGAGGCAATAATGTGGGCCAGCTGGGTAATGGTGCGGTGGAGTCCCAGCTTATGCCGCAGCAAGTGCCTGGATTGGCGCATGTCGTAGCGGTTCAAGCGGGTGAGCAGCATTCGTTAGCGTTATTGTCCGATGGAACGGTGTGGGCGTGGGGACTTAATGCTTATGGGCAGCTTGGAAATGGTACCAACGAGGATAGCACATTACCGGTGCAGGTTGTAGGTTTGGAGCCAATAGCATCAATCTCGGCCGGAGCCTTTCATAATCTAGCGGTTAGCCGCGAGGGTCAGGTTTATGGATGGGGGTTCAATGCGTATGGTCAACTCGGCGATGACACAAAGATTGATCGCTCGACTCCCGTGCAGATTGCTGAATTAAACGGCGTTGCGTCCGTATCTGCCGGCTTCTACCACAGCATGGCAGTGAAAAAGGACGGAACCGTATGGAGCTGGGGAACGAACGCCAAGGGGATTTTGGGTGATGGGACAACCGAAGATCATTATACTCCCGTTCAAGCGGTGGATCTTGGCTCAGTGATCAGCGTATCCGCTGGCGCCTTGCACAGCATAGCGCTGAAGAGGGACGGAACTGTATGGCTATGGGGAGCGAACAACGAGGGTCAACTCGGTGGTGGAGCTGAGTCAGAGCGTTCTATCGCGTCAATGCTCAATATTGGCAGTCGTATCGTTACTATTAGTGCAGGTTATATGAGCGGCGGAGCGGTTAGCGAAGAGGGAGCCTTGCTGACTTGGGGTTACAATGGACTAGCCCAGCTTGGTGACGGCACTTATACTAATGTCATTGATCCGGTTACAATTTCACTTGTAGAAGAAACTAATTGAATTTGAAGAGTAGGGAATTCCATGCCTAAGTGGCAGGGAATTCCCTATTTTTGTATGTCGAAAGAGAAAACTCTCTGCTTTGTTATTTGAAAGCAAATGTCTTTGTGGCTAAAAAAAGAGACTCTTCTATATAAATAGAGGAGTCTCTTTAATGATAACAATTTAGATAAATAGATTATGATTAGATTGATCGGCTTGACCGAGGTAATACCCTACACCGCCGATTTTTACGCCGTCGATCAGTTCTTCACGGGTGATGCCCATAAGGTCCATAGACATTTGGCAGGCAACGATCTCGACACCTTGGTCGACAGCCATCTGAATCAACTCTTCCAAAGAAGAGACATTGTTGTTCTTCATTACAGAACGAATCATTTTGGAGCCCATGCCCATCATGTTCATATTGGAAAGGGTTAGCTTCCGGCTGCCGCGTGGCATCATCGCTCCGAACATTTTTCCGATGAAATTTTTGTTCACAGGTACTTTCTCATCCTTGCGGATAATGTTTAAGCCCCAGAAGGTAAAGAACATCGTTACTTTTTTGCCGCTGGAGGCTGCTCCATTAGCAATGATGAAGGAAGCAATCGCTTTATCCAAATCCCCGCTGAACACAACCATCGTACTTGCGTTACTAGTTTGGACGGGTTGTGTTCCTGCTAGTGCGGATTCTTCGCTCAAACCTTTGCACAGATAAGCTTCGATCATGCCCGTAGGCAGCTTCGTTAATTGCAAAAGCGTGTGCTTAGACATACGAGCCCATGCCTTGATATCTTCATAGAATCCCGGATCGGAAGCCGTTACCTTCAAGATTTGTCCGTCCATGAGCGGGTCCATGCTCATCTTGACTTGAATCAGCGGCCCGGGACAGCATAGTCCGCAAGCATCAAGCACGGAATCAGGTGTTAAATCTAATTCTTGTTTGGCTGGTGCGGATACGGGAATCCCATTTTCATTTCTCGTGGCCGTCGCCATTGCTGATCCAGACGCCGTAGCTGACCCAGATCCCGCTGCTGCAATCTCTTTGCTGGCTGCTGAAATCGTAGTGGTTGGCGCTGAGATATCTTTTTTCGTAGGAGTAAATTTGCTCAGTTGGTACGTCTTATAGCCGCCCGTCAGATTCTTCACACGGAAACCTTTTTGCTGCAAAATCCGGGAAGCCGTATAGCCTCTAAGTCCAACTTGGCAATACACCCAAATTTCTTTACTAGGGTCAAGCTCACTTAGACGACCACGCAAATCATCTACAGGGATGTTAATCGAGCCTTCAATATGGCCGTTGGCATGTTCGATTTCCGAACGCACGTCAACTAAAATGGTGTTGTTCTTGTCGCGTCCTTCTAAATCCTTTGGAACGAATACCGTGGTCATGCCTTGCAAAATATTTTCAGCGGCAAAGCCAGACATGTTCACCGGATCTTTAGCGGAAGAATAAGGAGGGGCGTAAGAAAGCTCCAATTCCGATAAATCAGTGACCGTACCTCTGAACCGAATAACTGTGGCGATATCGTCGATACGTTTATCTACTCCACTGTAACCGACAGCTTGTGCTCCTAGCACCGTACCATTTGGATCAAAGATCAGCTTCATAGAAATCGGAGTTGCCCCAGGGTAATAAGTTGCATGAGAGCTTGGATGTACGTAAATCACGTGATAAGGTAAGCCCAAACGCTGTAGTGTTTTTTCGTTATTGCCGGTAGAAGCACCAGTGATTCCAAATACTTTGATAATGGAAGTTCCTTGGGAACCTTTATAAGTAGTGTTTAGACCGCTAACGTTGTCTGCTGCAATCCGACCTTGTTTATTGGCAGGGCCTGCTAATGGAATGGCGGTTTTAGTTCCGTTTACGAAATCCACCACTTCGATCGCGTCACCGACAGCGTAAACCTGATCCAAATTTGTCTCCATACGCTCGTTGACCAAGATATGCCCGCGTGGACCGAACTCTAAGCCACTATCCTTCAGGAAAGAGGTATCCGGCGAAACGCCGATAGCCAGCAGAACCATATCACTTTGCAGCACCGTGCCACTTGCCAATTGAACTTCTATTTGTTCACCAACATCTGCAAACCCTTGAACCATATCCGAGAAAATAAGATTAACGCCATGCTCATCAAGCTCTTTTGCCAAAATAGAAGACATTTCAGGATCGAACGGAGCTAAGATTTGCGGACCCGCCTCGATCAAGGATACTTCCAGTCCAGCTTCTCTAAGGTTCTCAGCCATCTCAACACCGATAAATCCACCACCAATCACAACGGCTGAACGAGTGCCTTCGGCTGCGACTTTGGTTTTGATTTTGTCAGTGTCGGGAATGTTGCGCAGCATGTGAATTTTGGAACTCTCGATACCAGGTAGATTCGGACGAATTGGCTTAGCACCGGGTGATAAAATAAGCGCATCATAGCTCTCTTCATAGGAGCCTTTTTCTTTACTTTCTACTCGCACTTTCTTGTTCACAGGGTCGATAGACACCACTTCGCTTTGAATCCGAACATCGATGTTAAACCGTTTATGCATCGCCTCCGGTGTCTGCACCAGCAGCTTGGAACGGTCCTGAATGGAACCTCCGATATAATAAGGTAGTCCGCAATTGGCAAAAGAAATGTACGGATCACGCTCAAACATTACAATATGAGCCTCTTCATCTAATCTCCGAAGCCTGGCGGCGGCTGATGCGCCTCCTGCAACTCCTCCGACAATCAGTACTTTTTTACTCATGATGATTTAGTCCTCCCCTAAAAATAGCTGAATTAGATGTTTGATCTTCTCGTCTTTAACAGAATAGTTAATTTCCAGTCCATTACGTTCGGTTTCGACAATGCCTAGGGATCTAAGCTTCTGTAAATGCTGTGATACCGTAGATTGTGGAAGGTCAAGACAGTCTTGCATGAAGCTAACGTTGCAGCTGCCTTTTTCAAGCAGTCCTTTAATGATGCATAAGCGAACGGGATGAGCGATAGCCTTTAAGGTTTCGGCGGTTTGGTTATAGGCTTTAAAATTTTTGTCCATGGTTATGAACTCCTCGCTTTACAATATCCTTATATCGTAATATTATGATATAGTGATATGAAAATCAAGTTATTTTTACAAAAGAGAAGGAGAGATGCTCGATGGCTTTTAAAATTCCAAAGGAAATTACTCCTCAGCAAGTGGCGGAACGTCTGAAGAATGGAGAAGCTCCTACGCTGCTGGATGTACGCGAACCCGCCGAATGGGTGGAGGGACATGTGATCGGTGCTAAGCATATTCCGCTTGGACAGCTGTTAATGCGTATAGATGAACTAGATCCTAATGCAGAGACAATTGTGATGTGCTTAAGTGGTGGTCGAAGTGGACTGGCGTGTGAGCTGCTGAGCGAAAAGGGATACAATGTTGTGAACATGACGGGTGGATTAGGTGCTTGGACGGATGATTTTTTGGTGCGGGGGTAATAGCCATGACGGTTCGGATCATACTATTTGTTCTATTAGTAATAAGTCTTGTGCGGGTCCTACGTTACGCTTGGCCTGTCCGTTCACTCTCATTTGTGGAAGCACGCGACGTTCGCGAATTAGCAGATCAATCATTGGACATGAAAATGCTCGATGTGAGGGATGCCGTAGATTATGAGAAGAACAATATCCGTGGTTCGATAAATATATCGCTTGGGCGGCTAGCTTATGTATGGCAGCATTGTCTATCCCCAGGCGATTCGGTCCTAATTCTTGCAGATAGTTATTATAAAAGAAACAAAGCTGCGAGAATTCTTAATAAGCAGGGTTTTCGAAAGTTATATGCGGTAAACGGTGATTTTTTAGGGAACAAAAGAACGCTCTCCGACATTTCTGTGAAAGGTTGTTGTGAAGGATAATGGATTTAAGCTCATGGATGTCCCGTCTCGGATTTGGTAAAAGCACAAGCGCAAGTGTTAGAACATTGAAGCCGGCTGAATTCCGCAGTGAAATGGATAAATCTAAAACAAAGCTTGTGATCGATGTACGCGAACCGGATGAATACAAGAGTGGATTTATTCGGGGGGCGAAAAATATCCCATTATCCCAGCTGGAGCAGCGACTAGGGGAAATCCCGAAAGATCGGGATGTGCTACTCTACTGCCGCAGTGGTATGCGAAGCAAAAGTGCAGCGCGGATTCTAAGTAAGCACGGATATACTCGACTTGCACATTTGCAGGGCGGGGTAAGTAGCTGGGATGGGAAGTTGGGTCGGAGGTAGGCTTAGTGGATTTCATTTTATATTGAGGATAGGCTCACTTAGGTTGCTTTAACGTTGAATGTAGAGTGTTATTGACAGTATCAGGAAGCGAATACTATACTTTTGATTAATAGGACGAAGCACGTCCCGTACCCATATTGGGTGCGGGATTTTTTTATGTCGAGGAGGAGGGTGACGTATGGGATTTGCGGAGGAACATCGTAAGTGGGTAGAGGAGCATATGAGTCGAAGGACGGGAGAAAGGAGGGGGAGATTGAAGCGGGGACATGGCCATGGTGAGCGGATGTTTTTGGAGAAGGTATGGTGGCCTATGATGGGTCATCTTAATGACCTCCATCCTGAATATGAAGTGTTGGATTGGCGCAGCAGGCCCTACTTTATTGATTTTGTGTGGAAACCTGGGCAGGTGAAATTTGCGTTTGAAGTAAAGGGCTACGGCCCGCATGTGCAAAATACAGACAGAACGCGCTATCGGCAGGAGCTAAATCGAGAGACTTATCTGCAAATCGCGGGTTATCGGGTGGTGGCGATTCCTTATGATGACCTGGAAGCAAGTCCTGAACTTACGATTACTTTGCTTCGGCCGTTGCTGATGCCGTACCTCGTATTGAAACTGGAAGAGAAGGAGGAGTTCAGCCGACTGGAGCGTGATATTTTGCGGATTGCTGTGCGTTCGAATGGTTGTATTCGGCCGGTTGATTTGGTGAAGGAGCTTGGGATAGACAAGCGTACGGCTATAAAAGGTTTGAGTCTTCTCTGTAATAAAGGAAAGTTTAGTCCTATAATTTTGGAGAAGAGTGGTAGAGTTTGCCGATATGAATATAAGCATTCCTTTAAGGATGATCAGCTATGGTAAGCTTTCATAAAGAGGTACAAAAATCCCCTAGATATCGGACGAAAGGCGTGAAATGGGCGAAAGAGGTACAAAAATCCCCTAGATATTAGCTGAAAGGCGTGAAATGGGTGAAAGAGGTGCAAAAATCCCCTAGATATCGGCCGAAAGGCGAGAAATGTGCGAAAGAGGTGTAAAAATCCCCTAGATATCGGTTGAAAGGCGAGAAATGGGCGAAAGAGGTACAAAAATCCCCTAGATATCGCCTCTGAAGGGCGAGAAGTGGGTGAAAGAGGTGCAAAAATCCCCTAGATATCGGCTGAAAGGCGAGAAATGGGCGAAAGAGGTACAAAAATCCCCTAGATATCGGCTAAAAGGCGAGAAATGGGTGAAAGAGGTGCAAAAATCCCCTAGATATCGGCTGAAAGGCGTGAAATGGGCGAAAGAGGTACAAAAATCCCCCAGATATCGGCTAAAAGGCGAGAAATGTGCGAAAGAGGTGTAAAAATCCCCTAGATATCGGTTGAAAGGCGAGAAATGGGCGAAAGAGGTACAAAAATCCCCTAGATATCGCCCCTGAAGGGCGAGAAGTGGGTGAAAGAGGTACAAAAATCATTCTGGGATGTTACACGAGAGCAATATTGCATCGAAAATGGAGAACACGCGAAGAGGATATCATTCCTTCCCGTAATTTGTATAACAACACTAATGTGTGTATTTTTGGACGAATGCAAAGCAGGCGGAGCTTCCGTACATCCGGTAAAAGAGGGAGCTTGGATCGCTTTTAATGACATGACCTTAGATATAGGATGGAGTGTGCAATATGGAATGTTTGGGATGTCGGATTGCTAATGGAATTGAGCCTAACGTAAAAGTAGTATATGAAAATGAATTTATTACTTGTGTACTAGATATCGCTCCGTTTAACGAAGGGCATATTCTGATCCTTCCTAAAAAGCATTACTGGGATCTCGAAGAAATCGATTCAGAGACTTCGTATGCGATTATGGATGGGTCGAAGAAGTTATCAGTCGTTCTGAAAACATTGTTCAAACCGGATGGCATAAGCATATGCCAAAATGGCGGAAAGTTTAATGATTTGACCCATTACCATATGCACCTCATTCCTAGATACGAAGGCGATGGATTCGCTTGGAGTGAACCACTACACCCGCACGGTGCTGAGAAGTTATTAAGTCACACGCAAGCAAAGATTCTTAACGTATTAAAAAAGCAATAAACATAAAAAGGCATTCCTGAAGCAATATCAGGATGCCCTTTTCTTTAAACAGAGCGCACTAATCACATCCGCCACCGCCGCCAGAATCTCCTCCACCGAAATCTCCCCCGCTACTGTGCCCGCTATCCCCACTCCAGCTATGCCCGCTGTCATGTCCGGAATGATGATGGGAGTCGCCACCGTGATGGTGATGATGTTGGTGGTGATTAGAGTGATTAGAGTGATTAGAGTGATTAGAGTGATTAGAGTGATTCGGGTTATTTGGATCTAATAGATCTGGATGGCTGGCTGCCATAAAAGACATACTGGCCGCATCATCACGTCTATTCCCCTCAAATCTGTTGCTGTTCGAGCTGCTTGAACCATTGCGAACTACGGCCTGTATGATAATAAATACAACAACTCCAATAAACAGGATTCCAAACACCACTATTGATCGCCCTCCCAGTTGTTCATTATAAGCTGTGCTTTTTAAAATTGTACCATAATATCGAATAGATGGATTTAAGGGAATGGAATCAGCGATTAGCTGTTTTGATCAGAAACTCAAGATTTCGATAAAAAATACTGCCAAACTTCCAGTGAAGGTACGGCTCAGGAATTTCTATATCATTCACGTCGATCAGAGCATTCTCCAGAACCATTTGTTTACTAATGCTAATTAGATCATTTATATATTGTCTGATTTGTTGGATATAAGGGCTAGAAGCAGCAGGTCCATGTCCAGGGACTAACAGGTCTACTTTTAAATTCTCTATGAAAGTAAGTGCCTCCAACCATGATATAGGGTCACCATCTACTAGGAGTGGATGATTATGAACGGCGACAATATCTCCAACAAAAGCGATGGAATCCGAAGGTGAATATAGAATTGTATCACAATCAGTATGTGCTGCACCCACCGATAAGAGTTCAACAGTTCTCGCTGATCCGTGTAGGGTTATTTTTCGATCATAGGTCAGCTGAGGCAGCGTCACTTTAAGTGTTAGTATGGACTCTTTGATTTCTAGTAGATAGGAAAGCTCAGAGGACAGTTCTTTTTGTTTCAAAGTATCGTGATCAAGAGAAGCGTTTAGTTTAAGAATGTCTTCTTCTAGGTTAGGGAGAAGGTTCCTCATACGATTGAGCCATTCAGGTTGAGTCTTCATCATGAGCTTTCTTGTAGTACTAGAAGATACTATTAGTTCCTCCGAAAAGTGTTGGTTTCCTCTAACATGGTCTCCATGCCAATGACTGTTGATGATGTATTTTATGGGTTGATTAAAAAAATATAAAGCAGCCTCTCTAAGATCTTTACCTGCTTGTGGAGTATTGAACGTGTCGAAAATCAATGTGTGGTCGCCCATATCTATTAATCCTGCATTGCTCATGGCTCCGCCTTGCTCCTTGGCTTCAAGGACGTAAATTCCTTCGGCTAGCGGTACACAGTTAAAATGTCTGGAGTGAAACATGATCAACCTCTTTTCATAGGGAATCAAGCATCAATACTTTTGCTATTTTACAATTTTATGGAATGGATCGCTGTGAGATTGTTCTTTTTTTATTTAGAAAAGGTTGATTTTATCACCCCGATTTGCTACCATACGATGTAACTTAATAGTTATTGTTTTCTAGGGTTCCGCAGCTGGTGCACAGCTGGTCTGGTCCGAGGGAAAACGCACGAACAACATCGTTCGTGTCTACACGGAGGGATAAAAGCCCGGGAGGTATCGTTATAAATGACGATGACCTTCCGGGCTTATTTGTTTGTTTCGTGGGCAATTATAAAGTTAGTGAATTGAAGGAGGGCTTGGAATGAAGAACAATTCAGAGTGGTTAAAGGTAGTTGGTGCAGCTGTTTTCGAGGTCATGTGGGTCATCGGCTTGAAGCATGCCTCCACGATGTGGGAGTGGCTGATAACTGTGGTAGCTATAATAATAAGCTTCTATGTGATGATTTCAGCGAGTACTAAATTGCCGGTCGGCACGGTTTATTCCGTGTTTGTTGGTCTAGGAACTGCAGGTACAGTAGTTGCGGACATGGTTTTATTCGGAGAACCGTTCAAGTTGATGAAGCTGGTTCTAGTGGTTATTTTGCTGGCAGGCGTTATAGGATTGAAAATGGTGACCAAAGAAGCCGAAGTAAAGGGGGAGTCTTAAATGGCATGGGTATTTCTGGTTGTTGCTGGTTTATTTGAAATGTTTGGAGTAGCTATGATTAATAGGTTGAATAAACACCGGAATTTCCTGTCGTTCGCGCTGCTCTTTCTTGGTTTCGGAGCAAGCTTTCTGTTTCTGTCTTTAGCTATGAAGAGTCTGCCGATGGGAACAGCTTATGCGGTATGGACAGGAATCGGTGCATCCGGCGGAGCGATTCTGGGGATGATATTGTATGGAGAGGCCAAAGACTGGCGCCGGATCGTCTGTATTATTATGATTCTGGGGGCCGCTGTGGGACTAAAACTGATAGCTTAGTTTGGGATTCATTCGTAATTTTTCTCTACAAAAGAGAGATTAGTTAAAATTTAGACACGATTCAGATGTTTAGAAAGGTTCTTATAGGTCGTATAAAGTAAGTATACAATACTTCAATAAGGGGATTTTTAATATGACTAAGGATTCAATCGAACATTTGGCTGAAATCGCAAGAATGAACCAATCTAACCGCATGCTGCTTCCAGATGGAACGTCACTTTCCAGAATCGGGCAGGGAACTTGGAATATGGGCGATGACGCTTCCCGCAGGGAGGAAGAGATCGCTGCCCTGCGATTAGGCGTGGAACTAGGCATGAATTTAATAGATACGGCTGAGATGTATGGGGACGGGCGCTCGGAGCTTTTAGTGGGTGAGGCTATCAAAGGTATTCGGGATCAAGTTTTCTTGGTGTCAAAAGTCTATCCACATAATGCCGGGAATGAGCGCCTTATCCGCAGTTGTGAAGAAAGCCTGAAACGTTTGAATACAGATCATCTGGATCTTTATCTGCTGCATTGGCGGGGAGATATTCCACTAGAAGAGACTGTTGTAGGTATGGAGAAACTAGTCTCTCAAGGAAAAATAGCAAGATGGGGTGTATCCAATTTCGATGTCGACGATATGAAAGAACTGCTTGGTATTGCTGGAGGAACTCATTGTGCTACCAATCAGATTCTATATCATTTAGGGTCCAGAGGAATTGAAACTGAATTGCTGCCATGGCAACGAAGCCACAAGATCCCGGTAATGGCTTACTCACCGCTTGCTCAAGCAGGTTCACTCCGAAAAGGAGTGATCGAGAGTGAAGTCGTTCAGGAAATCGCCAGTGCGCATAATGCAACTCCGCTTCAGATTATGCTAGCTTGGACAATGCGTGAAGAGGATATTTTTTCTATTCCAAAAGCTTCTTCCCGTGAACATGTCATTGAGAATGCTGCCGCAGGCTTGATTACCCTAAGTAAGGATGAAATTTGGAAGCTGGATGAAGCTTTCCCAATACCGTCTTGGAAAGTGCCGCTGGATATGATTTAAATAAGCGCTTTTCACATAAAAGAAGCCCTCATTCACTGCGAAAGTGTTTGAGGGCTTCTTTTTTATTTCTTATGCGATTAGCTGTTTTCAATAATCGTCTGTAACGTAGTCCGGTCAAGACCTTCTACCAGCTTGATCAGAAGCTCTTTAGCAGCATCGTAGTCATCGCTGTGAATCACTGATGAAGCGGTGTGTATGTAGCGGGAGCATATTCCGATTACAGCAGAAGGAACGCCGATTCCACTAACATGAACTTGCCCCGCATCTGTTCCACCTTGAGAAACAAAGTACTGATATTTGATCCGGTGGGTATCCGCTGTATCTTGTACATATTCAATCAGACCGCGATGTGTAACCATCGTAGGATCAAAGATGCGCAGGAGAGCTCCTTTACCCAGGTGGCCAAATGCTTGGCTGTCGCCTGTCATATCGGCAGCAGCGCTCGCGTCCAGACCGAAGAAGATGTCCGGTGACAGGAGATTAGCCGCAGTACGCGCGCCCCGCAAGCCTACTTCCTCTTGTACAGTGGCACCAGCAAAAACGGTATTCGGCAGCTTTTTACCGTGCAATGCTTTAACTAGTTCAATGGCGAGACCTACGCCGTAACGGTTGTCCCAAGCTTTCGCCAAGATTTTTTTGGGATTAGCAAGAGGGGTAAACGGACAAATAGGCAGAACTTGTTGGCCTGGTCTAACGCCAAAGCTTTCTGCTTCCTCACGGCTGTCTGCACCGATATCGATATACATTTTGCTTATCTCACCAGTCTTGCCGCGTTCTTCGTTGCTTAGCAAATGGATAGGCGTGCTGCCAACAACACCGGTCAGCGTTCCTTTAGGTGTAATGATATGTAGGCGCTGGGATGCAACAGCAGAGGCAAGCCAGCCGCCAAGGGGTTGAAAACGAATCATCCCGGTGTTAGTAATTCCAGTTACCATGAAACCTACTTCGTCAAAGTGCCCGGCGACCATAATCTTTGGTCCGTTCTCTTCGCCGCGCAGTACGCCGAACAAACTTCCGAGACGATCCTGTACGAACTCATCAGTATAAGGAGTCATAGCATCCTTGACGTAAGCGCGGAGTTCACGCTCAAATCCTGGGGCTGAGGGAAATTCGGTAAGTGTTTTAAACATGTCCAATGTTTCTTGATTCATATGAATTCACTCCAATTCTTATATTTCTACGAGAAACGGATGTTATCCATAATGGATGGCATCGTTATTTCTTCCTTCAACCTAGTATGAACATTCTGAGCTCACTTGTCCATGATTAGAGACATTGAACACCGGGCACGAGCTCCACGAATACTATGCATTAGAGGCTTTGGTGGCAGGAGCCTTAGAAAGGATGCGAAGACGAATGAGGGTAGCGGGTAGCGTACCCAAAAGAAGGGTGCAGGGAGGATTCTCTAGTAAAAGCCTTCAAGTAAGCGGAATGCGCAGAAGATACTGGCGCCACAATCCAAGGGAAAGAGAAGCAGTACTTATTTTTGTGCTCTTCTTATTGCTGATTGTTGTGTTACTGTATTTTTCCTGAACTGGAGGGACATAACGAAGCGGAGGATGGCAAACAATAAGGAAAACTTCTAAGCGAAGAACAACTTGAGGGGCTTTAAAGTGAGTACAATGATGCTTGTCAGCCCCCTTCGCCTAACTTTCAGGAGGTGCCTCAATGCCGGCGAAAACTAAGAAATCTGGTGTCAAGCTGAAGCTTGACACCCTGACTCCACAAGATTATGAGAAATTGTCCAAGCCCTTTGTTCCTGCTAGGCCCGTATTTAAGAACTGCATACGAGCGTTTATTGCAGGCGGCATAATCTGTGTTATTGGACAAGGTATTCAGGAGGCTTTTATGGCCATATTCGATATGACCTCCAAGGAAGCCGCCAGTCCGACAGTAGCGGTGATGATCCTACTCTCTGTAATCCTGACCAGCTTTGGTGTGTACGACAAGATGGCTCAGTGGGCTGGTGCTGGAACTGCAGTTCCAGTTACGGGGTTCGCAAACAGTATGTGCTCTGCAGCTTTAGAACACCGCGCTGAGGGCCTTGTACTTGGTGTAGGCGGCAATATGTTTAAGCTAGCTGGTTCAGTCATTGTATTTGGTGCTGTCGCTGCTTTCATCATTGGGATCGTCTATCTCATCTTGGGCACAGGTGGAGGTGCACATACATGAAACAGCTTGGTAGTCAAACTTGGGAGTTCACGAACCGTCCCGTTATTTTAGGTTCTTCCGCAGTAGTTGGGCCAGAGGAGGGAGAAGGTCCTTTAGCTTCAGATTTTGATTTTATATTTGATACGCTGGAAATGGACGAGAAGACATGGGAGAAGGCTGAGCGCGCTCTGTTTGAGAAGGCTTCCCTGCTGGCGTTGATTAATGCGAAGATCGATAAAGAACAGCTTGAGTTTTTTGTCGGCGGAGATTTGATGAATCAGATTATCAGCAGCTCTTTCGCGGCGAGAAAATTGGGCGTGCCTTATCTCGGAGTCTTTGGCGCTTGCTCTACCTCTATGGAAAGCCTTGCGATTGCCTCGATGATTGTTGATTCTGGAGGCAGTAAGTATGTGCTCGCGGGAACATCCAGCCATAACTGTACAGTGGAGAAGCAGTTTCGTTATCCAACGGAATATGGTTCGCAGAAACCCCCGACAGCACAATATACAGTTACAGGTTCGGGCTGTGCTGTAGTAGGTCAAAATGACGGCTCTGGTAACCATCCAGTCGTGGTTTCAGCCACACTTGGACGTATTATGGATCTTGGTTTGACAGATCCTTTTAATATGGGTACGGCTATGGCACCCGCGGCGGCGGATACAATTACTGCGCACTTTCGGGATACAGGCCTATCGCCCGGGCACTATGATTTAATTGTTACCGGAGACCTGGCATCTGTAGGCTTACCTATAGCCAAAACCCTGTTAGCTAAAGAGGGAATTCCTATGGAGCAAACTACTTTTGATGATTGCGGTCTGCTCATTTACGACCTGGAGAAACAGAAATATGTGATCGCTGGAGGAAGTGGCTGCGGGTGCTCAGCGGTTGTAACCTATGGCCATATTCTTAAACGTTTAAAAAAGGGTCAACTTAAACGGGTGCTAATAGTCGCAACGGGTGCACTTTTATCCCCTCTGTCTTATCAGCAAGGAGAGAGTATTCCGTGTGTGGCTCATGCTGTTGCGATAGAAAGTGGAGGTGAAGCATAATGATGATCTACTTATGGGCTTTTCTGATTGGAGGAGCCATTTGCGTTATAGGGCAGCTGATGTTCGATGTATTGAAGCTGACACCTGCACATACCATGAGTACATTAGTAGTTGCCGGGGCGATTGCGGATGCTTTTGGAATATACGATCCGCTAGTGAAGTTCGCAGGTGCTGGTGCAACTATTCCAATCACAAGCTTTGGGAATTCCTTGGTCCACGGTGCATTAACAGAGCTGGAACGAGATGGCTGGATTGGCGTAGTTACGGGGATTTTTGATATTACTAGTGCGGGTATTTCGTCAGCTATTGTGTTCTCCTTTTTGGCTGCTTTAGTAGTACGTCCTAAGGGTTAGCCAAGTATGATTCTATTTGAAACGGTTGTCGTCTGAAAAGACGGCAACCGTTTTTTGTTTAAAACTTGTAGGATGTTTCATCTTATGGTTTTTTTTGTATACTGACTTCGTGATCTTCAACAATGTACTTTGGGTCCCCTAATCATGTAAAATATAAATAATACTGCTAATTCTGGCTAGGAGGATCATATATGCCCGTACGTCAAGAATCGATGCACATCATGAATGCTGTACGCACTAATCTGGAATCCTGCATACTTGGAAAATCATTTGAAATACAATTACTGTTAACTGCACTGCTTGCTGGTGGTCATGTATTGATCGAGGATGTACCGGGAACAGGAAAAACTCAGCTAATACGAGCACTTTCAAGATCAATGTCCGGTGAATACCGCCGGATTCAGTGTAATCCGGATATACTTCCAAGTGATATTACAGGTGTTTCTGTGTATCATCCTAGGGATGAGATGTTTCATTTCCGGCCAGGTCCGGTGATGACGAATATTCTGCTAGCTGATGAAATTAACCGTGCTACAACGAAGACACAATCCGCACTTCTCGAAGTGATGGAGGAACGAAACGTAACTGTGGATGGCGAGACGTATCCACTTCCGCATCCTTTTATGTTGTGCGCTACCCAGAATCCGATAGATTTTGAGGGAACTTACACGCTTCCTGAAGCTCAATTGGATCGATTTATGCTAAGAATTAGCCTTGGATATCCTGATGCAGCGACTGAGAAAAATCTATTGTTGAGTCATCAGGAAGGCCAACCAGTGGACAGGCTTTCGCCAGTAACAAGCATGGAACAAATCGCAGGGATTCAGGAAGAGATTCGCGACATCTTTATGAGCGATCCTGTACTGAATTACTTGTTAGATATTGTACGGCAGACAAGAGAGCATCCACTAGTAATGCTAGGTGCAAGTCCACGTGCGTCACTATCCTTTATGATGGCTTGTAAAGCTTATGCCTTTTTGCAGGGAAGAGACTATGTTCTGCCTGATGATGTGAAGATCCTTACTCCATTTGCCTTGGGTCATCGGATATTGCTGCGTCCAGAGTCGCGCCTTGATAATATTAGCGTAGAATCTTTGCTTCAAAAGCTTCTGCAGAGCATTCATGTGCCTGTTACGATGAGGCAATGATATGAGACGTTATTTGTCGTCGGTAGCAGCCATCATTCAGCCATCTAAGCTCGTAAGCATCCTTGTAATTTGGAGCATTACACTCTTATATGTACTTTTTCAGGGCGGGAAAACGGCATTTATGTTGTTTATCATGGTCTCTGTACTTATTGCATATTTGATTGCTGGAGGTTTAGGAGGCGTTCGGCGAGCTAAGGGCACTCGCAGTCTTTTTTCTGAACAGGACAAAGGGGATTTGCTCTCTGCAGGAGGGCATCTTCGTGTAAAACTTAAGGTTACAATCCCCGGCATTTTGCCCTTGCCTTACGTAGTTGTAAGAGAGGTGCTTAAACGGCATAATGGAGAATCGTGGGTGTTTGAAGAGAGTGTGGTCCCAAGCCTCAGAGGCATTGGGGAACTGAAGTTTCAGACACCAGCCTTAGAGCGTGGTACCTACACGTTCGCTAATACGGATATTATCAGCCAAGATATATTTGGGCTAGTCGAGCATAAAGGGACATTTTTATCTGAAGGACAGTTTCAGGTGTTGCCTCGTGCGATCTACGTTCCGCGCTGGCAGTTATATGAGAGGAAGTCTCGGCTATCAGGGCCGCAGACCTCCGTTGTTCAATCTCGGCGTGAAACCACACAAATTAATGGCGTCCGTGACTATGTATACGGTGATCGCTTGACGCGAATTCACTGGAATGCCACTGCTAAGACCGGTTCTTGGAAATCCAAAGAGTTTGAGCATGAGTCGATTCCCAAAACCATTCTAGTTCTTGACGGAAGCGCATCAGCTTATATGAATACGAATCAATTTGAATTAGCAGTTTCTGTGACGGCATCACTACTCGGATTTGGAATTCGAGAGAGAATTGGAATTGGCCTATGTTGTTTGGATAAAACCACGAAGGTATTTGCACCCGTTGAAGGTGCTGCTGAACGACAGAAGATGATTCAGTATTTAATCGATCTTAACGCTGAAGGGCGGGGTCCGCTTATCTCCCGATTGGAAAAAGGATACCGTATGTTTCCTAAGGGTTCTTACTTCGTGTTGATCAGCCCGCAGCGTGGACAGCCTGTACTTGATGCACTGCGTTGGGCTGACAGCAGAGGGATGACAGCTTCTCACATTCATGTGCGAAATTCGGCAGAGATGAATAAAGGTAACGATTGGATTGATGTCCTTAGATCACGTGGAATAAACGGTTATGGTATTAGCTCACTTCAAGAGCTTCCTTCCGTGTTAGGAGGGGAGGGCTGATATGAGAACCTGGTGGAATCAGATGAAATTCTCCTGGCACCGTTCCATTGGCCTATTTTGGCTATTGATTATTGCACAGCAGTGGATTTCTTATACGGAACCCATCTGGTTAAATCAAACCACTGCTTCTGTATGGGCTGCTTTAATAACGATTACAGTCATTGAAATTCTTATCCCTGTTAAAGTTAAGTTTAGACTGTTGATGGAAGCAGTAGCTATTATCTATATCGTTTATCGAACCATTACTAATTATGGGATTTATGTTCCTGACCCATGGGCATTAACCCTTGCAGATAGGCTCCAGGATATTAGTGTTCATATGGTGCCGTATATCTGGTTTGCAATTGGTGCATCTGCTTTGCTGTTGCTTTCGTCTTGGTGGGTATCCTCGAAGAAGCGTATCTTATGGTTTATTGGAATGAACATTGTAGCGCTGGCGGCCCTTGATTCCTTTACGTCTATTGTATTGTGGCAAGAAGTGGCTTGGACGGTATTTGCGGGTATGGGATGGCTTGTCAGCCAGCACCTGAGAAGTTTTCAGCTACATTATCCGCGTGGATGGGTACATTTGATGGAATATCCCTCGAAAATAGTCATGAATATCGCAATCGTCTTCTCTTTGGTTATCCTAATCGGTGTGAATATGCCGGATGTAAGGCCTACTTTGACGGATCCATATACAGCATGGCAAGAATGGAATGGAAATGGAAAGTCTTCTGGTAAGAGCACAACTGGAACATCGAAATCCAATACGGGCTCAAGCTCCTCTATTAATAATACTTCGTCTGGCTACAGTCTGAATGATGATAATCTGGGTGGGGGCTTTAACTTCGATTATACTCCGGTGATGACAGTGGTTTCGGACTTGCGGATTTATATGCGTGGAGAGACACGCAGGATCTACTCCGGAAGCGGATGGACGGATAAGGATCGATTGAAGCGGGGACCTTTAGAAGAAGTGGAGACAGGTAAACTCTTGGAGCAAAATGCTGCCCCTAAGGTCACTACCCGAACATTGAAACAAACGGTTAGAGTGCTTAACAATAATGAATTTCCTGTGTTGTTCGGTGCGTATTCAGTTACATCGGTGGATTCGTTAAATGATGAGGAAGCTGGAAAAGGTCTTTTTTGGAGAGATCGTGATAGCGAGCTTTTATGGGATATTAATGGGAAGAACCGCGATTATCCTTCGAGCTTTGAGGTGACTTCTGAAGTTCCTGTCATTCCTGTTCAGGAATTGACAGCGAAGACCTATGAGGAGCTATACAAAGGTAATGATCTGGAGGAAAGCTTCCTTCAGCTACCTGACGATTTCCCTCAAAGGGTTAAGGAACTGGCCGAGGAAATTACAGCACAAGCAACAACACCGTATGAAAAAACAGCGCTTTTGCAACAATACTTACAACAAACCTTTCCATATACCAACAAGCCGGATATATCACGCGTTTCAAGTAAGGATTTTGTGGATGGATTTTTGTTTGAGCTGAAGGAAGGCTACTGTGATTATTATTCTACGGCACTGGTTACTATGGCACGGTCCCTTAACATTCCTGCAAGATGGGTTAAGGGGTATGCACCTGGGGAACAGCCAGAAATGCCTATGAATCCGGCGCAGCAGCAGGCGGGTGCAGCGAACAATAACTATACGATTACCAATGCAGATGCCCATTCTTGGGCAGAGGTCTATTTTGGTGAGTATGGTTGGATTCCGGTTGAAGCTACTCCGGGATTTAATGTGCCTCTTCTGACTCAGAATGAGCAAATACCTGAAACAGATCCGGAAGATCAAGAAGATGCAGCAGAACCTACACCAGCACCTGTAACTAATACACAAGGAGATCAAGGCTTACATGTAGGTTTATGGGTAGTTTTGGCGGCAGTGGTTGTACTGCTTTCCTGGACAATTATTAAAACTTGGCATATGCGCTTTAAGCTTCGCTTCTTCATTCAACAGATGCGGATGGGTCGTCCATTAACACCTGATCAGAAAGTTGTGGCGGAAACTGAGCGCTGGGTAAGGTATTTGCATCGTAAGGGAATAATGAAAGAAGAACATGAAACACTGCGTGAAGCCGTAGTCCGCTGGAGTCAGGAACGCCCCGCTGTGGCCAATCATCTTTCATCACTGCTAACGATGTTTGAACAAGCGAAGTATAGCCCTGATGTTATTGAAGACAAAGACTGGCAGAGCGTGTATACTGAAGCTTTGCGGCTGCGGAGAACGATTAGATCCAAGAAATAGCGCGATTGCAGTAAATCATTGATATAGATTTATTTGCGTAGCGCATGGAGTATGTTATAGTTTTTTGTATGAAATCGAGGTGAACGTATTGTTTGAAATGTTAGTTCCCAAACTCCGGGTGAAGACGGTATTCGATATTTCTCTAGAAGAGCTGTATCGACAGGGATACCGTGGAATCATTACGGATCTGGATAACACACTGGTCGGTGCCAAAGCGCCTGTGGCTACTCCGGAGCTGTTGTTATGGTTTGAGAAGGTGAAGGAAGTGGGCTTTAAGCTCATCATCGTATCCAATAACAACATGGATCGGGTGTCACGCTTTGCTACACCGCTTAATATTGAATTTGTGCATCAGGCTCGTAAACCGAGTAATGCTCCTTTTCTCAAAGCGATGAAGCAGATGGAGTTGCCACCGGAGCAAACGATTGTGGTGGGAGACCAAATGCTTACAGATGTATACGGCGGCAATCGGCTTGGTCTGTATACCGTATTGGTGCTGCCAATCTCCGTTAAGGATGAAGGGTTCGGCACAAGATTTAATCGCCGGGTAGAGCGAGTTGCTCTGACACGGCTTCGTAAAAAAGGATTGTGGCACGAGGAGGATAAATAGTAATGAACGAACAAAGTGAAACACAGCGTCCTGAGAAGTGCAGCGGTTGTGGGATTAAGCTTCAGACGGAGCATAAGGATCAACCAGGATACCTTCCGGAAGTCGCACTAGATCGGGACCCTGTGATTTGCCAACGTTGTTTCCGGATTAAGAATTATAACGAGGCTTCATCTGTTTCTGTGAACCAGGATGAATTTCTTCGCTTGCTGAGTGGGGTAGGGGAGAAGAATGCACTTGTTATTCATATTGTTGACATTTTCGATTTTGAAGGCAGCTTGATTTCCGGCCTTCAGCGGTTTGTCGGTAATAACCCAGTTATTCTTGCAGTCAATAAATGTGATCTGCTACCTAAGGTTACGAATTGGAATAAACTGCGTAACTGGATGCAGCAACGCTGTAAAGAAGAAGGATTGCGGACAGCTGAAATCGTACTTTGTAGTGCGAAACGTAACCAAGGCTTCGACCGTTTGCTGGAAGCTGTAACAGAACTGCGTGGTCAACGTGATGTTTATGTAGTGGGTGCTACGAATGTAGGGAAATCCACGCTTATCAACCGTTTGATTTCGGACTATAGTGATTTGGAGCAGGAGTTAACCACCTCGCGTTACCCTGGCACAACACTCGATACGGTCAAAATCCCACTGGATGATGGCCACTATATTATAGATACGCCAGGGATTGTGTATCCATGGCGTTATAGTGAACTAGTTGAACGTCAGGATTTGGATGCAGTTATGCCTGCCAATCCGTTGAAGCCTGCTGTCTATCAGTTGAATGAAGGACAGACGCTATTCTTTGGCGGACTGGGACGTTTTGATTTCGTGCAAGGTCAGCATCAATCGTTCACTTGCTTTATTAGCGGTACTTTAAAAATCCATCGTACGAAGCTGGAACGTGCAGATTCTCTTTATGCGGACCATCGAGGTGAAATGTTGTCCCCTCCAGGAAGTGATCGGATGGACAAGCTGCCACCATGGCAACGGCATGAGTTCCGAATTAATAAAGGCAGTCGGAGCGATCTCTATATTTCAGGTTTGGGATGGATTAAGGTCAACGGGACAGAAGGCGCAGTCGTGGCTATCCACGTTCCGCGTGGCGTGAAGGTGCTTACCCGCCCTTCGATGATCTAACGGGGAGGCTATTACAGTGTCTTTGATAACTGCAACCGAGGACTACAATACCGGGAATATCCTGCTGGGTGTAATGGGAGATCCTATTATACAATCAAAATCTCCTATTATGCATGAAGCAGCACTGAAAGCACTGGGAATTCCGGGTGCTTACGTGCCGCTTCATATCCTTCCGGAGAATCTGGAGAATGCGGTGCAGGCAATTCGCACGCTTGGGTTCCGTGGGGTAAATGTGACGATTCCGCATAAGGTTGCGGTGATGGCTCATATGGATCTATTAGATGAAAGTGCGGTAGCCGTTGGTGCAGTCAATACGATTGTTAATAATAACGGGATACTCACTGGATATAATACGGATGGAATCGGTTATGTACGTTCGCTTAAAGCGGAAGCCATTTCTGATTTGTCAGATACGAAGATTATGGTGATTGGAGCCGGTGGAGCAGCAAGAGGAATTGTTGCTGCGCTGCTTCAGGAGAAGCCTTCTTCTATCCTTATCGCTAATCGGAGTGCTGATAAGGCACGGGACTTGGCTGCAGATTGCCAAGGCAAAGGGAATGTCATCGGGATTAGCATGGACGAAGTGGCGGAAATGCTGGATGGTGTTGATGTACTGATCAATACTACCTCCGTAGGAATGTATCCTCATATGGATGAGACACCGATAGACCCTGGACTGCTTCGTGCAGGCATGGTCGTAAGTGATCTGATTTATAATCCGTTGCATACTCGGCTATTGTTAGAAGGACTTGAACGGGGCTGTACGATTCATGGAGGCCTCGGGATGTTTGTCTATCAGGGAGCTTATGCATTGGAGTATTGGACAGGGCAACCAGCTCCTACGGAAATCATGCGACAGACTATACTCCATTGTCTGGGTGGAAAAGAGTAAGAAATGGATTCATCAATTTAGGGTAATAATATATGTTAATTAAGGAGTTATTCATTTATGTTAACTGGTAAACAAACACGGTATCTTCGTTCATTGGCTCATCATCTCGATCCTATTTTTCAAGTGGGTAAGGGTGGAGTAAACGATCACCTCGTACGTCACATTGAAGAAGCTATTGAGAAGCGTGAGCTAATGAAGATTAGTATACTGAGCAATAATATTGAGAATCCCAAGGAAATCGGCGCGCTACTTGCCGAACAATCGGGTTCTGAGCTTGTACAAGTGATCGGCAAGACCATTGTACTGTACAAGGAATCACGTGATAACAAAACCATTGAGCTGCCACGCTAATACCTGAAAGCATACTACCGAGGAGGTCGTCCTCTTGAAAGTTGGAATTATGGGAGGTACCTTTGATCCTCTTCATATCGGTCATATGATGGCAGCGGAAGCAGCTAGAGAAACTTATGGACTTCAAGAAGTATGGTTTATGCCTTCTCATATTCCGCCTCATAAACATGAGGCAGGAGTATCTGGAGCTGATCGGCTGGCAATGGTGCAGGAAGCGATAAAGAATCATGAAGCTTTTCGCACATTAGACTGGGAAGTTGTCAGAGGTGGCGTTTCCTACACGTACGAGACCATAAGACGGCTGCAAGAGGCGTATCCGCATTTCGATCTTTATTTCATCATTGGAGCGGATATGGTCCAGTATTTACCGAAATGGAACGAGATTGAAGAGCTTGTGCAGCGGCTTACATTTATCGGCGTAGGTCGTCCGGGAACACCTCTTGATCTAGAAGCATTGCCAACATATATCGCAGAAAAAGTGCTGTTAGCAGATATGCCTCTGGTTGATATTTCGTCAACGATGTTAAGAGAACGGGCTGCAGCGGGCAAATCCATTCGTTATATGGTACCTGAGGCAGTGTTCGATTTTGTTCAAAGGAGTGGATTGTATGGCATACAGTCGCGAAGCTCTAATTGAGGCGGTTTCAACACAAATGCCTGCTAAACGCTGGAAGCATACACTGGGCGTCATGGAGTCATCCATTCAACTAGCGGAGCAATATGGCGCTGATCCTGAGCGTGCGGAGACAGCGGCAATTCTGCATGATGTGGCCAAGTATTGGCCTGTGGAGAGAATGAAGGAGATTATCGAGCAGAATCATCTGAACTTGAATCTTCTGAATCATGACAAGCAGTTGTGGCATTCGGAAGTAGGTGCCTTTGTAGCAGAGCATGATTATGGGATCACAGATCCAGATATTCTGAATGCGATCCGTTTTCACACCTCAGGTCGTGAAGACATGAGTTTACTTGAGAAAATTGTCTGTCTCGCCGACTATATCGAGCCTGGCCGCGATTTTCCAGGGGTTGATAAGATACGTAAGCTGGCAAAAGTAAGTTTGGAAGAAGGACTAGTTGCGGGATTTGATTCTACGATTAGTTTGTTACTGGAAAAACGCCGAGTAATCTTTCCGTTAACGGTACTGGCACGTAATGATTTAGTTAGAATATTGGAGGATAAAATATGAGTGTACAACCAAGCAAGCTGTTAGAACTGGCCCTTAAGGCTGTGGAAGATAAAAAAGCAATGAACGTAGTGGCATTAGATCTGCGTACTGTTTCACCGATTAGTGATTACTTCATCGTGTGTCATGGTAATTCGGATATCCAAGTACAGTCCATTGCTACCGAAGTCCGCAAAGTGGTCCATGAAGCAGGCGGCGTAATCAAGGGGATTGAAGGAATGGATTCAGCACGCTGGGTGCTGATGGATCTTGGGGATGTTATCGTTCATATTTTCCACCGCGATGAACGTGAATATTACAATATCGAGCGTCTGTGGTCGGATGCGAAGGTAGTGGAGACTGTATGAGCCTGATTGCAGGAACTACAGTTACACTTAATGTAGTAAGAGAAGTTTCCCCATACGGATTTTTCCTGAATGCAGGAGATCAGGATGTTATGCTGCATTATACAGAGCTTACCGAGAAGGTTAAGACAGGCGATAAAGTTGAAGTCTTTATCTTCTTTGATACCGAGGATCGTCTTGCGGCAACGATGAAGAAACCGTTTCTAACGTTGGGTGAGATGGCTTTATTGGAAGTAGCTGATATTCATCCGCGTCTAGGTTGCTTCTTGGAAATGGGCCTTGGACGGCAGCTTCTGCTGCCCATTCGTGAGCTTCCAGAGCTTCCAGAGCTGCGCCCTCAGATCGGTGACTATGTGTATGCGATTATGGAACATGATAAACAGGGGCGTCTTCGTGCTAAATTAGCCGGAGAGCAGGAACTAGCTCCGCTAGCACTTCCTGCACCTGAATCCTGGATGGGACAGACTGTAACAGCCCGGGTGTACAAACCGCTGCAGATGGGGACTTTTGTTCTTGTAGATGCTGGGGTTTTAGGCTTTGGTATTATCGGAATGGTCCATTCCTCTGAACGGAGTCGTCTACTGCGTCTTGGAGAACAGTTCGAAGCACGTGTCTCCCATATTCGCGAAGATGGTCGTGTTAACCTTTCTATGGGTCTCCGTAAAGAGGTAGGCATGGATGTAGACTCTGCCAAGATTTTGGAGTTCTTACATGCCCGTCCGGGTGGAGCGATGCCTTATTCGGATGCAACACCACCCGACATTATCAAGCAGCGTTTCGGAATTAGCAAATCAGCGTTTAAGCGTGCGCTTGGAAAGCTGATGAAGGAAGGCCATATTACCCAAAAAGAGAATTGGACGTATCTTGCTCCTAAGGAAGAGGAAGGTTCAACCGAGGGAAATAAAGAAACCTCTGAATAACAGAATCATATTAAATGATGTAATAGAAAGCGGTGTACTAGTGTCTTCCTATGGGAAATTTGCTTATGTATACGATGAGCTCATGGCAGATATGCCGTATCCTGACTGGATCTCCTTTGCTGAAACCGCATGGAGCAAATACGGTAAGCCTGTAACCGTGGCTGAGCTTGGCTGCGGCACAGGGAGTATCACCATTCCTTTGGCAGGATCAGGGTATCATATGACCGGAATCGATCTATCTTCAGATATGCTCTCAGTGGCACAGCGCAAAATGGAGGAGCATCCCCATGGACGGCGCTTTTTGCGCGAAGGTAGTGTTCGATGGATTAGACAAAACATGAAGGAATGGGAGCTTCCAGAGCCTGTGGATTCTGTGATTTCTTTCTGTGACTGTCTGAATTATGTGCTGGAAGAAGACGATATCAGAGCTGTCTTTGCTAGTACCTTTGCAGGACTGAAGCAAGGCGGTACCTTTCTGTTCGATGTTCATCATCCAAACACACTAATCCGTTATGAAGAAGAGCAGCCCTTTGTTCTGGACGAACCGTCGGTGTCTTATATTTGGACTTGTGAAATGGATGTTCCACGCCGTGAGATAGAACATCATCTGTCCATTTTCGCGCGGGAAGAGGGACGGAGTGATGTATATCGCCGTTTCGAAGAAACACATATTCAGCGTGCCTATGATCCTCAGTGGATGAAGGATGAGCTGCTTAAGGCTGGATTTAGTGAAGTGAAGACTTACGCCGATTTCGAGTGGATAGAGGCGGATGATGATGCGGAACGTTTATTTTATATTGCTATAAAATGAATATTCAGAAATACTAAGAAGGGCTGTCCCAAAAGCTATGAAAATAGCTGATGGGAGGGCCCTTCTTTTTATGGGTTCGGTGTGGTTCGTCCGTATGCTCCATTGAATGTTCTCGCCAATATGTGAACATCAAAAAAACCGGGCAGTGTTTATGCCACCCGGCATCTTCCAATCCTTACCGATGCTCAAACAGATCAATGGCACCCAATACGACATGAGCCAGACCAAATCCAAGTACGCCTGTTGCTGCCATCTTATACTTGCTTCCAAGAAAAGCGGCGCTAGAAGCGGTTACGACGGTTCCAAGAACAGCGGGAATTAGACCTTCACGCATTCGAAACACTCCTTCTCGGTGGTTTGGGAGACAAGGTTATTATGGATCAAACTCAAAAAAATATACAAAGCTTAAAAAGACCTTAGACCAGTTATTACTGGTTCTAAGGTCTTTTTGTTTAGCAGTAATTTTACTCTGATAAGGTAACGGCAGTACGAGAAGCGCCAATTTCTACTTCATGTACATCATATAGGACACGCGCGAGTAAGTCCTGGCTGTAGTTGCCGAAGTGTTTACCGTAAATGGTGAGCCCGCGTTTGTTTACAGGCTTGTCCGTTACAGCTATCCGGAAAGTAAGCTCGCTCTTATAATCCAACTGAATGTCATCCAGAGTTACGTCAGAAATTCGGCAGCCGTCAATGAAGCTACCTTCATTATTAATACGGATCAGCTTGAGCATACCGTATTGATTTAAATGTGGCGGCCACCAGTCTGGATTAAACGTTCCTCGGGTGTCTCCGAAATCTCCCGGACTAGTCCAGTATCCGATTTCTATTCCATTTAAGTAGAAATAAAGGTCGGAGGGATAGTTATCGTTAGATCCAGGGGCTTCAGAGCCGATCTCCATCGAGAATTGGATTTCGCGGAACGTTTGATTAGCTTTAAGATAGTTCGGAATTCTATATTCGAGAAAGCCCTCTGCCATCCAAATGATCTCGGATTTAATCCGCTGAGGATCTGCGAAATAACGGGGCTCGTCGAAGTCACCGATAATACTGTCTTTAGTAGCGAGTCCGCAGGTCGGAACGGCCTGATAGTTGCTGTAATGTCCTACTTGGATTTCTACTTCATAGAGATTATCAACATCCTTGCTGCGAAGATCAACAATAAGCTTATCTTTATTCAAATAGCAGACCTTCTGAATACCATGTTTGCCTACGGATGTGTTTATTTCGATGAGACCGCTTTCTTCTAACTTTTTAATATGCATCGTAATTGCGCCATTGCTAAGGTTCAGTTTTTTGGCTATTTCATTCAGGTTTAGTGCTTGATTGGTAGCTAAAAGTTCGAGGATGAGGATTCTGATTTCAGAGCTTAGCGCTTTGAAAATTTCAAGACCACTCATTAAATCTTTAATATAGATCATTTTATCAATACCTTCTTCCAAATGGATCATAAATGAATACTGTTTTATGAAATTATAAACTAATATAGCATATAAATAAAGCATCCTTCCTTATTTTGTAGAAAAACAAAAAATACGGGTGTTTTATTTCCTGTTTTTGCATTTAATGCAGTTAAATTTAAATAATTGTAAACTAAATTCACGATTTAGGTTGATTTTTAACGGAAATTTCGTCACTTTTGTTATTAATTTTATAATAATATAAAAAGGTTTAATTAAATATATTTACAAGTCTTTTTGTCTATGCTATTTTTAAACTGAAATTGAATGCTTATTAATCCTTAAGAAGGCAAAATGGCCGATGCTGAATTTATGGTTTGTGATTAGAGATAAGAGTAGGAGCTAGGAGTGAGACTTAGAAAAGGACGTGGAAATCATTATGTTAGCTGCAACGCCACCGATGGGCTGGAATAGTTGGGATTGTTACGGAGCTAGTGTTAATGAAGAAGAGGTAAGAGGCAACGCCGAATATATGGCCACTCATTTGAAGGATTTTGGCTGGGAATATGTAGTTGTGGATATTCAGTGGTATGAGCCTGGAGCGAACTCCTCACAATATCGCAATTTTGTACCGCTGGTCATGGATGAGTATTCCAGACTTCAACCGGCAGAGAATCGTTTTCCTTCTGCAAAGGGTGGCAAAGGTTTTGCTCCACTGGCTGAATTTGTACATGGTCTAGGGTTGAAATTTGGCATACATATTATGCGCGGAATCCCACGTCAGGCTGTTCATTCGGCCAGTGCCATACTAGGATCTAAGCAAACTGCACGTGATATCGCTCATCCCAATTCTATTTGTCCGTGGAATACAGATATGTATGGAGTAGATGCTTCTAAAGAAGGCAGTCAGGCTTACTATGATTCTCTGTTCCAGCTGTATGCAAGTTGGGGTGTAGATTATGTGAAAGTGGATGATATTGCTGCTTCACGTATTTATGGGTATCACAAAGACGAAGTTGCTATGATCCGTAAGGCTATCGACCGCAGCGGTCGCGAGATGGTGCTTAGTCTTTCCCCTGGACCTGCTCCAGTAGAAGAGGCTGAACACTTAGCTGAACATGCTAACCTGTGGAGAATGACCGACGATTATTGGGATCATTGGCATTTGCTGCGTGGAATGTTCGAGCGGTGTGAGAAGTGGGCTCCCTACGTTCAGCCAGGCCATTGGCCGGATTGTGATATGCTGCCGCTAGGTCATCTTGGGATTCGTTCCGTTGATGGCGGGGGAGACCGGTTTACACGGTTTACTCCTGAGGAACAGGTTACCATGATGACGCTCTGGACGATTTTCCGTTCCCCTTTAATGTTTGGGGGAGAGCTTAGAGACAATGATGAGTGGACATTATCTTTGTTAACCAATAAGGAAGTACTTCATCTGCATCGTTTTGGTAAGGGTGGCAGACAGATGGATCTGAATGAGAAGTATGCGATCTGGACTTCTGAGGATGAACAAGGAAACCATTATGTAGCATTGTTTAATCTCAGTGATGAAGAATCAACGCTTCAGGTACCGTTCCAACAGCTTAATGTTTCAATTCCAAGAACGATCCGTGATCTGTGGCAAAGCCGCGACCTGGAGGTTATTAATGAAGGGATTACGCAGGTTCTTCCACCGCATGGATCAGTATTGCTAAAGCTTATCTAGAGGAGAGAGAGTATGGATACGAGTAGAGAGTACAACAACCCATTGGTGGAGCAACGTGCTGATCCATGGGTATATAAACATACGGATGGTTATTACTACTTCACCGCTTCTGTTCCAGAATATGACCGGATCGAAGTTAGAAGATCGACAACGATCGAAGGATTGACTACAGCAGAACCAGTTGTAGTATGGCGCAAGTATGAGACGGGTCCGCTTAGTGCTAACATTTGGGCGCCGGAAATTCATTACATTGACGGAAAGTGGTACATTTACTTTGCCGCAGCCCGCACGACGGAGACGACAGATGGTTTGTTCGATCACCGGATGTTTGCGCTCGAGAATGCATCTGCAAATCCTTTAGAAGGAACATGGGAAGAAAAAGGCCAAGTGAAGACCGCTTGGGAATCGTTCGCGCTGGACGCAACTACGTTTCAGCATAAAGGAAAACTGTACTATGTATGGGCTCAGAAGGACCTGAATATTGAGGGGAATTCTAATCTGTATATTTCTGAAATGAGCAATCCGTGGACACTAACAGGTCCTCAGACTATGATTGCGACTCCTGAGCATGACTGGGAAATTATTGGGTACAAAGTAAACGAAGGGGCAGCAGTATTGAAACGCAACGGACGTATCTTTATCAGTTTCTCGGCGAGTGCTACCGACTTTAACTACTGTATGGGATTATTGGTAGCGGATGAAGACAGCGAGCTTCTTGATGCAGCTTCATGGACTAAACTACCGAATCCTGTCTTCCAAACGAATGAAGAAAATGGACAATTCGGTCCAGGCCATAATAGCTTTACGGTTAATGAAAATGGGGAAGATGTGCTCATTTACCACTGCCGCAATTATAAAGAAATTACTGGCGATCCTCTATATGATCCAAACCGTCATACTCGTGCACAAGTTTTCCATTGGAATGAAGATGGCACACCGAATTTTGGAGTTCCTGTTAAGGATGCCGCAAATAAATAATTCGTTATTAAAAAGAGGGTTACCTATAAGCCACGTAAATGGCCGCTAGGTAAACCCTCTTTTTATGAGATGCTGTTTAAGGTATATATTGTTGTACGATGGAAGTGATTACGCCGTCCTGAATCGTAAGGTGATAAGGGAACTGGCTTAAATCTAAGATATCCGTGTTATTAAATTGATCGATAAATTGCTGTAAGGTAATGGCTTCGTTCCATTGAATGTCTAGGTCGTCAATATTGCCAGTGTGATCATAGATCTGCATGGTGACTGTTGCGTTATCCGCTATCGGATAGGTTGTCAGTGTATCAACATCATTAACAACATAGTAGCCGTCTGGAGCTCCGCCAATTTCTGCTGCACCTTCTGGGTCTCTTTCAGCAAAGACTCGGTCAGCATCAGCACCCTGATACCAGTTTATTTCATCGGCTGTAATGGAAAGCTTGCCATTTTCGGATTGAATAGTATGGATATATACCGTCTGTTGCTGAGTCTTGTCACTATCTTGCGCATCCACTCGTGTTCCAACGGTACTAGCAGTAGTAATTAGGGAAAGAAACAATAGAACAACAACCGGTAACACATACGCTGACTTTTTCTTAAACATTAGAAATCTCCCCCTTGAGATATGTAAAAAGGTTGTATATATCTTATTACCCGCTACGTTTTTTCCTAAACGGGCTATCTACTTCTATTACGTTTGAGGAGCAGGTTTTGTTGCATTTTTTTAAAAATATTTCTGAAAAGCAATTGCGGTCATGAATCCACTAAAATGATAGTAAATGTTTGTCTCCTCGGGCATATTAAAATGTCAAAACATACAGATGAGGGGGAGCAACGAATGGGTGGAATATTGCGGATTTATAGGAACGACTGGCGCAACGTATTTAAGGTTCCTGTGGCCGTGTTCCTGATCGCTGCTTTGGTAGTATTACCTTCTGTATATGATTGGTTTAATGTTGCAGCAGTATGGGATCCCTACAGTAACACCTCTGGCATTAAAATTGCTGTAACCAGTCTGGATGAAGGAACCACTGTGAAGGATAAGAGCTTCAATATCGGCAATGATGTGATGGACAGTCTTCGGAATAATAAAAACTTAGGCTGGACCTTCGTAGATGCAGAAGCTGCGCATAACGGCGTGAAACGTGGAGACTATTATGCCAGTATTGTTATCCCTGCTGATTTCTCAAAGCGAATGACGGGAATCCTTGAAGGCAGGATCGTGAAACCAGAAATCGAATACACCGTCAATGAGAAGATAAATGCGATTGCTCCAAAAATCACGGATAAAGGCGCCTCTTCAATCACTACGCAAATTAGTGAGAATTTTACGGAAACGATTAGCGAAACGGTATTTACTGCTTTAAAGGAAATTGATGCAAAGTTCCAATCTGAACTGCCTATTATACGCAAGGTAGAAAAAGGTTTGTTTAAGCTAGAGGCAAGTCTTCCTGAGATCGAAACGGCAGGCCAAAGTGTATTGAAAATTGAGGAGAATTGGCCACAAATTCATGCATCAGCAGAGCGTATCTCTAAATTGGAGAACAAACTGCCTGAGGTAGAGAAGGCGGGCTTGGCTTTAGAAAAAATAGCTGAACATTGGCCGCAAATAGCCGATGCTGCAGATCATTTAGATGCACTGCAGGATAAGCTGCCCAAAATTGAACAAGCCGCACAGCTAATCGTTCAACTCGATAATCATTTTGGCGAAGTTGAACAAATCATGGATAAGGCGGCTGAAGGTCTTGCTGGAGCTAACAAGATTGTTAATACTGCCCTAACTGCGTTACCTAAGGCCGACAAGATTACAGCCGCTGGAAATGATTTTGTTCTGGAGCTTCAGCAATTTTTAGAGAAGAGTAATGCTGCATTTGAAGCAGTACCTGCCGCCCTCAAACAAAATATATACTTCCTGCAAAAAACAGAGAATACAGTAGTTCAACTTTTTGAACAGTTGCAGGGAAAGGATATAGACCCGCAAGCGGTGAGCGAGCAACTTGAGTTAGTATCCGCTCACTTAGCATCGGGAAGTAGCGTAATTGATCATACGCTTTCTTTGTTATCGGCACTGGATACATTCTCCCCAGGAACAGTGCCTAATGCGGAGATCAGCATTTTAAAGGATGTAAACAATGTCTTGAGCAGACAGACTACATTGGTAAATTCCTTGGCAACGGATCTTCAAAAGGATGGTCAGCCTGATCCGAGTATTGTTGAGCAATTGGGCCTTAAATCTGATGAAGGGAACGCAGCCGTTGCTAAGCTTATTTCCAGATATGAAACGGCAACTATTCCTGCTATAAAAAATACATTAGAGCAATTAACTACGGCTGCTGAGACTACAGCTACAGCACTGGAGCAGGTTCCAGATCGTCTATCTGCGCTGGGTACCCTACTTGAAGAAACCGTGTCGGCGATTGAATTCGGACAATCGAGCTTGGCTAGTCTACAGCAGGACTTACCAGCGATTCGTGAAGCGGTACATACAGCAGCCAGTGGTGTCGCAGATAAGACACAGAACTTTGGTGCTTTTATTCGCGATACACTTCCACTTATTCAGAGCAGCTTGCCTGCCGCAGGGGAAAAGATACAACAAGCCGCAAATTTCGTCCGTCAGGATCTGCCGACTGTAGAGGAACGCGTGCATCAGATTTCTGATCTGATTCGTACAGGCCTCCCCCGTGCGGATAAGGGGGTGGCGGTCGCAGCGGACTTGGTGCGAAATGATCTTCCAATCCTGGAAGATTCGATTCGTAAAGCAGCAGCTACCATTCGTCAGATCAAAGATGAAGTGGATCTGGGAGAAATTGCTGAGCTGCTCGGAGGGGATATTAAGAGCAAGAGTGATTTTTTGGCCAATCCGGTAGTGTTAAAAGAGAATAAGTTATATCCTATTCCGAACTATGGGTCGGCTATGACTCCTTTTTATGTTGTACTTTCTTTATGGGTGGGCAGTACACTTCTTATCTCACTTCTTCGTACGGGGGTGGATACGGAGGGGATTGTGTACAAGCGATATCAGTTGTATTTTGGACGACTGCTGACGTTTCTTACGGTTGGGATTCTTCAAGCGCTGGTGGCTGTACTTGGCAATATTTTTATTCTGAAATGTTATGTGGTGGATAAGGTGTGGTTTGTCCTTTTTGCAGTATTGATTAGTATCGTATTCGTGACGATTGTATTTACGCTGGTCTCCGTATTCGGCAATGTAGGGAAGGGGATAGCGATCGTATTTATGGTACTTCAATTCTCAAGCTCTGGCGGTACGTTTCCAATCAGTACAACAGGGCATTTCTTTCAGATGTTGAATCCGTTTATGCCTTTTACTTATGCGATTAGTCTAATGCGGGAAGCGGTAGGGGGGATTCTGCCGGAAGTGGCGATTCGCGATTGTCTTTATTTGATCTTATTCGGTGTAATAGCACTCTTACTGGCGCTAACACTCAAGAAGCCGCTGGAGCGTTATATCGATAAGGCAGCTGAGAAAGCCGAAGAATCGAAATTGATCTCCTAAGGAAAAAAAGTTGTACCTAAGCCAATTGCTATGGCTTTTGGTACAACCTCTTTTGGATCATCTTGCTGGAGCGAAGTCGGCTACTGGCTTTAGAATCTCTTCAATTCTCTCCAAAGTATCTAGAGATAAAACGGCATCAACAGCTTTGGCGTTCTCTTCCACCTGCGCTGGCTTACTGGCTCCAATAATTGCAGAACTTACACCAGGTTGCCGCAGGGTCCAAGCTAACGCTAGTTGCGACAGCTTCAAATCAAGGCTGTTGGCTAGTTCATCCAACTGTCCGACAACAGTCAGTACATCATCGCGGAAGTAGCTGCGAATGACTCCATTTACCGAATCATCCGCTGCGCGGGTTCCTTCTGGAGGCTGTTGACCAGGTTTGTATTTACCGGTCAGAATTCCTTGAGCGAGTGGGGAAAAGACTACTTGGCCAAGACCCTCGCGCTGAGATACCTCAAGCACCTCATTTTCAATGTACCGCTCAAACATGTTGTAGATGGGCTGATTAGAAATAAGTGGACGCAGATTTAGTCTGCGTGAAATACCAGCGGCATCAGAAATCTGGGCTGCGCTCCATTCGCTTACTGCAGAATACAGAATTTTTCCTTGTGCAGTTAAGTCGTCAAGCGCGCGCAAGGTTTCCTCTACAGGCGTCTCTCTGTCGAAGCGATGACAAAAATAAACATCAATATAGTCGGTTCCTAAGCGGCGAAGGCTAGCTTCACACTGCTCCATAATGTGCTTGCGAGATAAACCGCGATTATTTACATCGTCTCCCATGGGGAAGAACACCTTGGTACTAAGCACATAAGATGATCTTTCATAAGCGCGAAGAGCAGCACCCATTGCTTTTTCACCTTCACCTCGGTTATAGGCATTAGCTGTATCAAAGAAATTGATACCGCATTCAAAAGCTGTGCTGATGCAGGCGTCTGCAGCCTTTTGCTCTGCTGCTGTTCCATATGTAAGCCAGCTACCTAAGCCGATTTCACTGATTTTTAGTCCTGAATTGCCAAGTCTTCTGTATTTCATATTTCTCTTCCCTCCTTGAGTTGTATATGTTAACTTTACTTGTATCTTATGGAACATTCAACTTGAATGTTTCATGTAAAAGAAGATTTCAAGGAGATGAATCATAGTAATGACTAGTCCAACTTCTAAAGCAAAAAAAGTGATTTTATTTCAGGGTGATTCTATCACTGACGGGAACCGTGGTCGTGATGAAGATCCCAATCATATTCTGGGACATAGCTATGCATATATCATTGGTGGCAAGTTAGGTAATGAACAGGCTGAGCAGAATCTAGTATTCTATAACCGTGGGATAAGTGGGGATCGAATCTCCGATTTGTATGCACGCTGGAATGAGGATGCGATTTACCTTCAGCCGAATATCATTAGTATTTTGATTGGTGTTAATGATCTTTGGAGAACAATGAAAGGGGAACCAAGCGGTGTAACGGACCGTTTTGAACGTGCGTACCGTCACGTGCTTGAAGAAACTGGGGAAGTACTTCCGCAAACGAAGCTAGTCTTGTGTGAGCCTTTTATTCTAAATACCGGAGCTCCGGCAGAACAATGGGAAGAATGGGAAGCTAAAATTACGCATTACCAGAGCGTTGTTAAGCAGCTTGCAGAAGAATTTAATGCGGTGTTTGTTCCTTTACAGGAAGCATTCGATGCAGCTGCTCGTAGAACAGATGCAGCCTACTGGCTGTGGGACGGCGTTCACCCGACAGCGGCCGGGCATGATCTGATTGCCGGGGAGTGGCTGAAGATCGTAGGGAAAAGTGGTCTTTTAAACGACTAGTGAAATAAAGGTTTCCCCTTATCTTAATTTATGCACCTACTGATTACTCAGCGGGTGCATAGATAAGAGAGATATGATAGTTATTCAGAAACTCGATCCATTCCTCAGAAGGCTTCTCGTCTGTAACGATATAATCCACTCTATCGAAACTAAATAATTTAATGAACGCAGTCCTGTCGAACTTAGAGTGATCTGCGAGCAGAATTACTTTATTCGCCTGCTGTTGCATAAGAATCTTCAATTCACTTTCTTCTTCATTCGAATCGCTGAGCCCACCAGTCATAGACAACGCTTTACAGCTGAATATAGCTACGTCCACATTATATTTTTGAATAGTCTGCGAGGCGGTATGTCCAACGAAGGAGCTAGTCTCGGGGCCTAGTATTCCACCGGTGGAAATTAGCTTTTGCCCGGAGTGTTGAAATTCAGATAATACAACCAGTGAGTTCGTAATAATCGTAAGATTGTTTTTCTCCTCTATAATTCTCCGTAAGGCCTCAAAAACGGTTGAACTCGTATCCGTCACCAAGCTGTCCCCATCATTAATTAATTGGAGAACATGATCAGCTATCGTACGTTTAGCCTCTATATTTACCTGATGTCTACTAACATAGGGAGGGTCCTCATTCGTGTGGGCATTGAGGATCGCCCCGCCATAATTCTTCTTGGCAAGTCCTTCCTTGTCCAGTTTATCCAGATCCCGCCGAATGGTCTCTTCCGAGACATTGAATTTTTGCGCCAGCTGAGCAACATGGACTTTCTTTTGTCTATACAGCTCATTAATGATTAAATCTCGCCGTTCAAATGCTTTCATCCGTTCACTCACCTCTATCATCATCTACTTTCTAGTTTACTACATTGTTGTATAAATCAAAGAAATAACCTCATATTCACATAATACCACAGTATAATAATATTAATACCACATAAAACCACATAATTTATCTATAAATATGTTGTTTTATGTTGACTAAAGCGTTTCCATATTTTATGATGAAGGAGAAATAGGTCCATTACCGATGATACTATGATGATCTTGAGGAGGAACAGCAGTGATAGAAAACTATCCGAAAATTGGCATCCGCCCGACCATTGATGGCAGAAGAAGAGGTGTCCGCGAATCGCTAGAAGCTCAAACCATGGGTATGGCACAGCGGGTAGCTAAGTTTATTGAAGAGAACTTATTTTATCCGGATGGCCGCCCCGTGGAATGCATCATTGCCGATTCTACGATTGGTGGTGTTAAAGAAGCTGCTGCTGCGGCTCAGAAATTTGCCGGGGCTAATGTTGGCGTATCGATTACCGTGACTCCTTGCTGGTGTTATGGTTCTGAAACGATGGATATGGACGCCTCGATCCCGCATGCGGTTTGGGGCTTTAACGGAACGGAACGCCCTGGTGCGGTCTATCTAGCTGCTGTTCTCTCTGCTTATGCACAAAAAGGAATTCCGGCGTTTGGTATCTACGGTGAGGATGTTCAGGAGTCTAGCAGTGAGGAGATTCCAGCGGATGTGCAGACTAAATTGCTGCAGTTCGCCAAAGCTGGGTTGGCTGTCGCTCAAATGAGAGGGAAATCCTATTTATCAATGGGTTCTGTTTCGATGGGGATTGCTGGATCGATTGTGAATGAACAGTTCTTCCAAGAGTATCTGGGAATGCGTAATGAATATATAGATATGTCAGAATATGTGCGCCGTTTTGAAGAGGAAATTTATGATAAAGAGGAATATAAGCGAGCACTCACGTGGACCAAAGAAAACTGCCAAGTTGGTGCCGATAATAATCCACAGCATCTGCAAATAAGTGATGATGAGAAAGAGAAGCAGTGGGAGACTTGTGTGAAAATGACATTGATCGCCCGTGATCTGATGATCGGAAATCCTGTTCTCGCTGAGCTAGGCTTTGAGGAAGAGGCTAACGGCCACAATGCGATTGTAGGTGGGTTCCAAGGTCAGCGCCAATGGACAGATCATTTTCCTAACGGGGATTTCATGGAGACAATACTGAATTCCTCCTTTGACTGGAATGGCAAACGTTCACCTTATATCGTAGCGACAGAGAATGATAGCCTGAACGGAGTAACGATGCTATTCAATTATTTGCTTACGAATACTGCACAAATCTTTGCGGATGTTCGAACCTTTTGGAGTCCAGATGCAGTTAAGCGTGTAACGGGTCACCAATTAGAAGGTGAGGCAGCTCACGGAATACTGCATTTGATCAACT
The DNA here is from genome assembly GCF_041956825.1 of Paenibacillus sp. RS8. NCBI lineage: Bacteria > Bacillati > Bacillota > Bacilli > Caryophanales > Paenibacillaceae > Paenibacillus > Paenibacillus sp. RS8. The sequence continues at coordinate 3,400,274 of NZ_CP168131.1, forward strand.
CTGGTTCGGCTGCTCTTGATGGGACGGGTGAGCAGACGATCGACGGTAAACCTGCGATTAAACCTTTTTGGGAAATTTCGGAGGCTGAGGTGGAAGCTTGTTTGAGCCATACCCAATTCCGCCCGGCTTCTCAAGAATATTTCCGTGGGGGCGGCTTCTCTACAGATTATTTAACTAAAGGCGGGATGCCGGTGACCATGGCTCGTCTGAACTTGGTTAAAGGGCTTGGACCTGTTCTTCAGCTTGTAGAAGGTCACACGGTTGAGCTGCCTGAAGATGTTCACCATACCTTGGATCAAAGAACAGACCCGACATGGCCAACGACCTGGTTTGCGCCTAAGTTAACCAATAGTGGTTCTTTCCAATCGGTGTATGATGTCATGAATAATTGGGGCGCAAATCATGGGGCGATCAGCTATGGGCATATTGGAGCGGATTTGATTACACTGGCGTCTATTCTGCGTATTCCAGTCAGTATGCATAACGTTGAGGAATCACGTATTTTTAGACCTCGGGTGTGGTCGCTATTTGGTACCGAAGATCTGGAGGGAGCAGATTATAGAGCATGTCAGAACTTTGGACCCCTCTACTAAAATCTTCCCGTGAAGCAGGTGTGATGAACAATGGTTGATACGATTAAGCTTCTAGCCATAGATCTCGGCGCCAGTTCCGGAAGAGTTATGCTGGGGATATATGATGGAGATAGACTGCAAATGGAAGAAATTCATCGGTTTGAGAATACGCCGGTACAGATCAATGGGCACTTATATTGGGATACTCTGAGGCTTTTCCACGAAATGAAGCAAGGCGTGCAAAAAGCCTTTAGGCAACACGGAGAATTGACGTCTTTAAGTGTGGATACATGGGGAGTTGACTACGGTTTTATCGACAAAAGAGGAATGATGCTCTATTCCCCACATCATTACAGGGATCGGAGGATGGAGACTCACCGTCTCCAATTGGAAGCGCTAATCTCTTCAGCAGAGCAATTCCGTATGACCGGTCTTCAGCCAAGCGTGATTAATACAGTCTATCAGCTGTTCTCTGATTTTCAGGATAATGATTCTCTTATGGAGAACGCGGATACGATTTTGATGATGCCGGATCTATTTCATTATCTGTTTTCTGGTATTAAAGCAGCAGAGAGCACCATCTGGAGCACAAGCGGCTTAGTGGATGCTGTCTCTGGAGAACCCTCCTCTGAATTATTGAGCAGGCTTGGAATTCCGAGTAGTCTAGTTCCACATCAAGTCCAAGCGGGAACGGTTATTGGATCTATCCTACCGGTTATTCAAGAGGAGCTTAGTGTAGGACCGATAAAAGTGATCGCCGGCGCTTCACATGACACGGCTTCAGCCGTGGCTTCGATTCCTTATACTCGTAAGGATGAAGCAGCATTTTTAAGCTGTGGTACGTGGTCGTTGGTGGGTATGGAGACGCCTGAACCGGTCATTTCAGAGAAAAGCTATGAATATGGTTTCACAAATGAACGTTGCTTCGGTAATTCTAACCGTTTGCTAAAAAACACAACGGGACTATGGATTTTGCAGGAGCTCCAAAGGAATTGGGCGAAAGCAGGAGAGAATCTTAGTCAAAGTGAAATGGTTGAACTAGCCAAAACGATTAATAGGGCGCCAGCGATCATTGATCCGAATGACCCGCTCTTCAGTACACCAGGTGTGATGATACAGCGGATTAAGGAATATTGTGAGCGGACGGGGCAACAGCCCCCTAATACGAAAGCTGAAATTATACGCGTTATCCTTGAGAGCCTTGCGCAATCATACTGTAGAACGATTGAAGAAATGGAAGAGATCACCGGCAAGACAATCACTATCATTCATATGGTTGGCGGTGGGATTCAAAATGAGCTATTATGCCAGCTCACCGCTGATGCTACGGGTAGAGAAGTCGTTGCGGGACCTGTGGAGGCCAGTGGAATTGGCAATATCATTGTCCAACTGGCTGCGCTGGGAAAATTGGATGTTTCCGAGGGGAAAGAGTTCGTGGCACAATCCTTTACCTTTAAGACATACCAGCCTTCTGTGGGAAAGAACTCTAAAAAATAGGATACGAGGAGAGTACTTATGGATATTTTGGAACAAAAATTACGTTTGCAGATTTGTGATATCGGCAGAAATCTGTTTAATAAAGATTTCATCGCCGCCAATGATGGAAATATTTCAGCACGGTTATCAGAGAATGAAATTCTTACTACTCCCAGAGCGGTGAGCAAAGGATATTTAGAGCCTCATATGATTGTAAAAGTAAATCTGCAAGGTGAAGTGCTTGAAGCGGCAGAAGGGTACAGACCTTCAACAGAAACTAAAATGCATTTGAGAATTTATAATGAGCTACCTGAGATGAATGGTGTGGTTCATGCACATCCCCCGTATGCCACTGCTTTTGCCATTAAAGGTGAGGCACTCGATAAAATGATGATGCCGGAATCGGTTATCATGATCGGGGATATCCCATTAGCGGAATATGGTACCCCTTCGACAGAAGAAATTCCAGACTCACTGATGCCTTACCTTGGCAAAAAAACAGCAGTCCTGCTTGAAAATCACGGCGCACTTACTTGGGGAACAGATGTTATGGAAGCCTATTTGAACATGGAGAGACTCGAATATACGGCTAAAATTACATTCATTACCCGTATGATTGGCGGGGAGAGAGAACTACCACAGCATCGGATTGATGAGCTGGTTGCTTTGAGATCTTTTTATGGGAAGTAATGAGGTGCTTGGATGTTGAAAAAAATTCCTAAGCTACTATCTCCGGAACTGGTACGTGTGATGATGGAAATGGGTCATGGTGATGAGCTTGTACTGGCAGATGCTAATTATCCAGGACACTCCTTAAACTCAAAAGTACTAAGATATGATGGTATTGGGATACCTGATCTTTTGGATGCAATATTGGAACTGCTGCCCCTTGATCATTATGTGGAACATCAGGTGGCGTTTATGGCTGTGGTTGAGGGAGATCCTACGGTGCCGGTGATCTGGTCCACGTACGAGTCGATAATCGCCAAACATGACGCTGAAGCGACGATTAAATATGAAGAACGGTTTGATTTCTACAATCGTTCTAAACAAAGTTATGCTGTTGTAGTCACAGGTGAAGAAGCACTTTATGGAAATATTATTATCAAAAAAGGTGTAATCAAGGCTTGATGATCAGCGATTCTGCTTGCGGTATTGCAGCGGTGAGCATTTCGCGATTTGCTTAAACACCCGCCCAAAGTGGGCGATGCTGTCAAAGCCTGTATTCTCTGCAATGGCAGTGACTTTAGTGTTAGTGCTCTGCAAGAGTCGTTGGGCTTCCTTGATCCGAATGTAGTTTAGATATTCAACAATGGTGAAGCCAGTGGTCTGTTTGAATAAACGACAAAGATAAGTACTGCTGATGAAAAAAGTTTCGGATAGCCGCTCTAATGTAAGCTTTTCAACATAATGTGCCTGTAAATAATCGATCATTTCGTAGACTTTAAGCTGCTTCTCACTGCTCTCAGGAGCGATGGGCTCGCGGCTTATTTCTTGTACTCTGTTCATTTCAATAAATAACTGGATGAGCAGTGTCTGAAGATAGGGGATTTGCTGTGATCGATGTTCTTCTTGTTCTTTTAGCATAGAGAAAAGGATAGATTCGATGGCTCCTTGTTCATGTACTCCTGGACGCAGAAGTAAGCTTTGTGTAGTTAAAAAAGGAATACTTAGGTCGTAGTTCGCCAATGTTTTTTGCAGAAAGTCCTCCTCAAAGTTAATCAATATTCGCTCATGGCGTGCTGAGCCCTTAGAAGTGGTGCGATGGAGTTCATTTTTGTTAATAAATATCAAATCACCTTTGCGTAAGGTATAAATCAGATTGTTGATATAATAGCTGCGCTCACCTGCGAGTAAATAATAAATTTCATATGTATCGTGATAATGGTCGGAATCCATGCTGAATGGGCCGGCTCTTTTGATTTGTTCAATGATAAATGGAGGCTCTAGCTCCTGTTCCATTGCAGATTTGCCCCTTTCAGATAATGAAGCTAATATATGCAAAGTTTCCGTCATATTTGCTAATAACCGCTTAGATTTCGATGTATTTTATGCTATAAACTATAGAAAGAAACGGCATCTAAATCAATAGCGATGGAGTGATTCTTGTGTCGAAGAAGAAATATGTATTCGTAGGTACCGGCGGCCGAGCGGAATTCTTTTATGGAGAGATTACTACAAATTATCGTGAGACTTCGGAAATCGTAGGCTTTTGCGATGTGAATGGGGTAAGAATGGATTATGCGAACCGATTACTGGAAGGGAAATATCAGTATCATGCGGTTCCTACTTATAAAGCTCATGAGTTCGATCGTATGATTGAAGAGACTAAGCCGGATGTGGTTATCGTTACGAGTATTGACCGCACACATCATCGTTACATTATCCGGGCGATGGAGCTTGGCTGTGATGTTATCTCAGAGAAACCGATGACGGTGGATGAAGAAAAATGCCGGGAGATTCTTGAGGCGATTGATCGAACAGGGAAAAAGCTGCGCGTTACGTTCAATTACCGCTATGCCCCGCATAACACCAAAATCCGTGAATTGATCATGGATGGAGCCATTGGCGAAGTACTTTCTGTTAACTTTGAATGGCTGCTAAATACACAGCATGGAGCAGATTACTTCCGCAGATGGCATCGGGATAAGCGTAATAGTGGAGGTCTATTGGTCCATAAATCAACACATCATTTCGATTTGATGAATTTCTGGTTGGGCTCACGTCCGGACACGGTCTATGCCATGGGGGATTTAAGGTTTTATGGCAGAGAAAACGCAGAGAAGCGCGGCGTGACCGAGTTTTATCAGCGTGCTCATGGTAGTGCAGCAGCCGAAAATGATCCCTTTGCCCTTCATCTTAAAGATAATGAACAGCTGAAGCAGATGTATTTGGATGCCGAGCATGAAGATGGGTACCTGCGTGATCAAAGCGTATTCGGTGATAATATCAGCATTGAGGATACGATGGCAGTCATGGTCAAATACAAAAACAAGACGATTATGAACTATTCACTTAATGCTTATTTGCCTTGGGAAGGCTTCACTGTAGTATTTAATGGAACAAAGGGACGGATGGAAGTGAAAGTAGTTGAACAGTCTTATGTAAATGCCGGAGGGAACAAAGAGGATGAAGGGGCCCTAAAGGACAAGCAGATCACTGTATTCCCACATTTTGCGCCTCCCTATGAAGTGGAGATTGAAGAAGGTGTTGGGGGACATGGCGGCGGAGATCCGGTCATGCTGCGGGATATTTTTGAACGACCTGTGGAGGATCGGTTTAATCGAGCAGCTTCCCATGTGGATGGGGCGTTGTCTATTATGACCGGGATTGCGGCTAATCGTTCGATAGCTACCGGACTTCCAGTGAAGGTGGATCAGTTAATCAAATGGTAGAAGGAAAAAGCTCAAAACCAAAATTAGTAATAGCCTGTTTGTGAACAAACCGCTGCGGAGTGGAGGGTTCTTACGATCGCTGTTAAAGCCCAATTTCTGGATAGTAGAAAGATTAGCAGTTGAAATTGGTCTTTAAAGGCGAACACTGGCGTTTCTCCAGAATCCCTCCACCCCTCCGCTCTGTCTTCACGTCAATTTACTACTATTTTAGATTGAGCTAAAAAAGTAAAGATAAAAGGCTGCCTCCAAAGTCATTGTGATGACTAAGAGACAGCCTTATTTATTTTGTTATTAGCAATTATTGTTTGACGACGTTAAAGCCGTCTTTTTGCAATTGAGTCACAATGCCATCATCACCTAGCATATGTAGTGCACCAACAACGACAAGGTAAGTCGCTTTTTTATCACTATTCAAATACTCTTTTACATGCTTCACCATGTTGGCATTCCGATCTGAAACGAGACCCTTATAGTATTCTGGCTCCTTAGCGACCGCTTGTGTCATAGCTACGAGTGATTGTTCATCCCCCTGCATCCACATTTGGGATAATGCATCCAACGAAGCTGTTGCTGCAGCATTGTCTGTTTGTTTGAGGCTATCGAGTGTATCGAGGAGAAGCTTTTCTTGTAATCCATCTGAGAATTGATCAAACATGTTCAGCTGCAATTGCATATTTTCCAATTCAATGACCGGTTTATTCAATTTGGCTGCTTTCTGTGTGAAATATAGGTCGATTCCCGTATCAGGTGTATAATCTGTTGTTTGCATTTGCAGGCTTGAAATGCCTTGAGTAACGACCCATGGCTTATAGGAATCGAATGCATCTCCAGCAAGACCATTCGCTTTCAGAAGCGCAACAACTTTGTTATAGGTATCAGCAGATACGTGATCCTTGAGCTTGGATCCATCTGTATAGGAGCCTTTCTCCGTAAGGAACTTTTGAATCTCTGTTTGATCAACCTTGGTTAAGTCAACTTCGACCCCAAGATATTGAGAAGCCTCAAAGGCAGCTTCAATTTCCGGGCGCAGCGGGTACATTTTGTCGTTAGCCACATGGATAGAACCAAGCAGATAAACGGTGTTACCGTTGTGCTCCACCTTCCATAAGAAACCGGTGCTGCCTGCAGCCTGATTATTGGCTACAAAGGTGATGGTGCGCTGCGCCGGACTCCATTCTACTTTATAGCCGATCGTTTCTCCTATAAAGCGGACAGGTACATAGGTGACATTATTGATGGTTTTAGGAGCCACCTCTAGTTTTTTCTTCTCCCCGTTCACCGTTGCTGTGGTGCTGCCGATAGTCAGTGAGAGGGCCAGTCCATTTTTGGTCCCCGTTACGGTTTGCGTCTTTTTATTCCAATTCAAATTTACATTAAGCTTCTCTAGAAGTGGACGCATAGGAACCAAGGTAGTTCCTTTTTCTACAACAGGGTTAGCATTGCCTAACTTCACTTCGGTTCCGTCAATCCATACGCCGACAGGTTTTTCAGCCGCATGGGCAGTGGTAAAGACAGACATAACCATGAAAATGGATAAAAATAATGCACCTAGCTTTTTCATTAGTAGGACACTCCGTTTCTAAGATAATGTAAGCTGTAATTCACTCACTTCATGATTTTAACGTATTTTTCCATAAATAGTTATATATTTTGTTACTTCGTTCAAAAGTCAAAATAATGCACATCAAAGCAAAAATCACCCCTATTAGATCCTGTTCACTCTCCTTATCATGAGACGTAAGAACGAAGAGTCTGAAGGGAGCAAGAAACTTATGTGGAGCAGTGCGATTGAAGATGCGATAGAGAAGGTACGTAAGAACATAGATCGGTTCGGGGGCAGTTTCCCTCATGTCAGCAAGAATGGAGCTTACCAGATCAATAACAACGACGACTGGACTAACGGATTCTGGAGTGGCATGTTGTGGTTGTGCTATGAATATACGCAGGATGACAGCTTCCGTATTGCGGCATCTCATACCGTAGAGGATTTCCGGCGCCGTTTCGCGGCAAAGACGGTGCTTGATCATCACGATATCGGATTCTTGTATTCGTTATCCTCCAAAGCCCAGTGGATGATAGAAAAAGACGAATCCGCACGTCAGTTGACATTGCAAGCGGCAGACTTACTACTGAAGCGCTGGCGCACAGACGGTGGATATATTCAGGCTTGGGGACCTATCGGAGATGCCCAAGAAGGCGGGCGCATCATTATTGATTGCCTGTTGAATCTACCTCTTCTGTACTGGGCGGAACAACAGACCGGGGATTCCATATACCGGCAAGTGGCGATCATGCAGGCGGATAAAACGAAACGTTATCTGGTGCGGGGAGATGACAGCTCCTACCATACGTTTTTCTTCGATCAGAAGACCGGAGAGCCGATTGGGGGCGCTACGCACCAAGGCTATACTAACGGATCGACTTGGACGCGCGGTCAGGCCTGGGGCGTCTACGGTTTTGCATTATCTTACCGTTATACTAAGGATCCATTGTATTTGGAAACGTCCAAGCGGATGGCCCGTTATTTCCTGGAGCATTTGCCACAGGATCATGTCGCTTATTGGGACTTCAATGCACCGGTATCCGCGGATACTTATCGGGATAGTTCGGCATCTGCAATTGTTGCGGCCGGACTTCAGGAGCTGCTAGAGCTAATGGATGAGGAAGATCCCGAACGAGCTTATTTTCAGCAGGGATTAATACAGTCGATGACTTCACTTGTGCAGAACTATTCCACGATCGGTGAAGACGCGGAGGGGCTGCTGAAGCATGGTTCTTACCATGTGCGCGGCGATCTTTCTCCGGATGATTTCATGATCTGGGGGGATTATTTTTATCTCGAAGCGTTGCTGCGGCTGCAAAAAGGCAGCAGGGGGTACTGGTATGAACGCTGATAACCAACAAACCTCTCCGTATGCCGTCTTTACGCTACTCGACCTTGCGTTACCTGCTCTAGCTCCGGTGAAGGATGCGCTCGACCAAGCGCGGCAGGACGATGCGCTGACTGCGTTGCATCGGTACTTGACCAGCCGGAGTACGCCGGGCTGGAGAACAGATAACCGGAAGCAGCAGCTTATCGACTATATACAGCACTATTGCACAGATGATCTGGAACTTGTAATAAAGACGGCGGACGAAGTCGTCGAGCAGACATTTCTCTTCCGCTTTCCCTGGGACATGGAACGAAGCCGCATTCCGGTTACCTTTGAGGAAAAAATTGACTGGCGTTATGTTCCAGACAAAGATGTAGAATGGGCTTATATGCTGAATCGCCACCGCTACTGGGTGGCATTAGGACAAGCGTATGCGATAACTGGTAATGAAAAATATGCGAGGGCATTTTGCTGTCAGCTTGAAGATTGGCTGGACCGTAATCCTGTTCCAGACATGCCTACGAATGATACGCTGACTTGGCGTACCATTGAAGCGGGCCTTCGCTGTGCTAACTGGATCAAAGCGTTATCCTATATACAGGAAAGTTCGCTGCTCACACCGACGCTTCTGGCAAAAGTGATGATATCTCTGCATGAACACGGTGAATATTTAGCTTCATCGTTTACGGGCTGGAAGAATATCAGCAACTGGGGGGTTCTGGAGACTTGTGGCTTGTTCCAAACCGCGCTCTACTTCCCTGAGTTCACAAGGGCCAGAAACTGGCAACGTCTCGGTGAGGAGAGATTGGGGGAGACAGCTCGAATCCAGATCATGGCGGACGGTATCCACTGGGAGCAATCCCCCACTTATCACCATGAAGTTCTGGTATGTTTTCTCGACTGCATCCGCTTGGCCCGTATGAACGGACTGGAGCTTGAGGATGAATTTTTGCAAAAGGTACGTCAAATGGCCGTAGCTTCATTATATTGGGCCAAGCCGAATCATCGGCAGCCGATGCTCGGCGATAGCGATGATAGCGATGTCCGTTCGATTTTGACTTATGCGGGTTGGTTGTTCCAGGATTCTGTGCTCCGCTTTGGCGGATACGATCAAATGGATTATGATAATGCCTGGTTGTTCGGGTTGACTGGCGTTGAGGGCTACGCGCGGCTGTTGGCAGAAGAACCGTCTTACTTGTCACATTCTTTTGTACATTCCGGTCATTATGTGATGCGGACGGGTTGGGACGAGCAGGCTTTGTACTTATATTTCCACTGCGGACCACTTGGGGGTGGACATGGGCACGCGGATCTGCTACATTTCGATCTGTATGCTTATGGGCGGGATATGCTTACCGATCTTGGCAGATACAACTATAGTGATCATACACCACTCAGAAAAGCGCTAAAAGAAAGCGCTGCCCATAATACGACCACTGTTGACGGAATTGGATTTACCGAAATCACGGATACATGGTCCTTCTCCCAAATTGCGAAGCCGACAGGCACCCAATGGATTAGCAAGCCGGAATTTGATTATGTAGAAGGCAGCCATGACGGTTATCGTCATTTGAATGATCCGGTATACCCGCTTAGGAGGATTATATTCATCAAGCCTTATTACTGGCTTCTGGTCGACAGCTTCAGCTGCCGGCAGGAGCATACGTTTTCCCAGCATTTACATTTTGCGCCCGGAGCGGTTCAGATGGAAGACGAAACATTTATTTGCCGTACTAAAAATGAGCGGGAAGCCAATCTTTGCATCATTCCTGTTAATGTTGAAGGACTTCAGGGCAAGGTTGATGACGGGGTAATCTCCCGCGAATACAATCTGCTGGAACCCAATCAGCATGCTGTGTACTCCCGAACGGGGAAAGGGAAGGTTTCGATCATGCAAGTGCTGTATCCGCAGCCTCCCGGCGAGCAGTTTTGTCCTCTGGTTGAACAGGTGACGATTTACCGTCATACGGGTGAAGCAGTGGATGCTGCACAGGCCGAGGCCTGCCGCATCAGCTTCCCTGAAAAGAGTGAGGAGCATATTATCGTGATCAGCCATGAGGTTCCATCCAGTCACTTGGATTCCTATGTAGTAGAAGGTATACAAATATTTGGTGAAGTGGTCCTTATTGTTTTCGCAAACGGTCAAAAGAAAGTCACGGTAATCAGATAATGCATGTATACTGGATAACGGGCTGATAGAATACAAGAAAAGAGCATGAGAGAGGCGCGGAGAAAACATGTTCAAATTCACTTACTATAGACGTATCCAGGCATCATTTCTTTTGCTGATTTTTATCCCGCTGATTGCAGTATCGATCATCTCCTTTGTGCTAATTCGGGATACGATGGTAGAAAAGCTACAGCTCAGCAACGATAACTTCCTGAACGTTATGATTGACGAACTAAACAAGACCATTGATGATGTGACATTTGCATCGCATTTTATTGTAAACGATACCAATTTTCGCGCCAATCTGAAGGTCTTTGCAGATACCGAGCGGCTGAACACCTATCAGGATTACGTACATTTTACGCAAATTCAGGATGTATTTTCGCTCATCAACTCTAAGCCGCTAAATAATAACATTCGCATGTATTTGGTTAACCGGAAGCACTTTGTGATCTCCTCTGGGACTGAGAATTTATCCGTGATTAATGCCAACATGGACAAACTGATGGGCCGTGTCAATATTCACGAACCGGAGACCTTGCAATGGCTAGGGATGGCTGACAGCGGTTCAGGCAAAAGCAGCAGCTACTATATTGCCAGAGTAATCTATGACAGCCGGGAGAAACGCCAGGTATCCGTGCTTCTCATCTCCATTCCCGAGGCCTATTTCAACAAGCTGCTTGGACCGGTTGAATTTGGAAAGGTTGCGTTGTTTGATTCCGGAGGCGGCCTGATTGCTGGGAACACAGAACTAGCTCCAGAAGGTAAGGAAGCGAGAGGAAGCGTACGAACGGCCAGAGCCATCGACAAATCTAATTGGCAGCTGGTCTATGAAGCTTCGGAAAAAGAATGGTCGGGCCAGATTTCGCGAACTTTTTATAGTGGTATTGGCTTGGTGCTTCTTTTGTTCATTGTCTTTTCGGCCACCTCTATGTTGATTGCCAAAAGATTGCATAGTCCGATCATGAAGCTGCAGCGCGTTGTTCGCCAGTTCGGGATGGGGAATCTTGATGTCAGGCTGGAGGTCAAGGGCAAGGATGAAATCGCTGAGCTTGGGCAGACGTTGAATACTATGCTGGACCAACTGCAAGGATTGATTCACGACATCGAGCTGGAGCAGGAACAGAAGCGAGTGATGGAGCTGGAAGCGCTGTTTATGCAGATTCGTCCCCACTTTTTGATCAACACCCTGAATTCAATCAAATGTAGCCTTATTTTGGCTAAAGATAAGCTCCACAGCGGAATCATTGATTCGCTAATGAGTCTGCTCCGGGCGTATCTAAAGGTCAATGAACCGGCTACCTTGCGGGAAGAATGTAAACTGCTCGGCCATTATATTGACATCATGAAGATCCGCAACGAAATCCCTCTTGAACTGGAGGTCGATCTGGAAGCGGATACAGAGAAGCTCATCGTCCCTAAGCTGATTCTGCAGCCACTCGTAGAGAATGCCATCGTTCACGGTCTAGTTGACCACCCGGCACCGCGTATTGTCGTTCGTTCACGAACGATCCCTGATGGGATTCTGATTGAAGTTGAAGATAATGGCTGCGGTGCGGGGGCAGAAGTTTTGGCGGGATTGAACCGCAGGTTAATGTACAAGGGCGATGAACAGGATGGAACTTATCAAAGGGTCGGTTTAATTAACGTGGTTCAAAGGCTGAGGCTGACCTATGGTCAGGATACCCGCTTGTCGCTGCATAATTTGCCGCAGGGTGGGGTGTCCGTTTCTCTGTATTTGCCGCAAGGCAATCATCAGGTTAATCTGTCGGAGAGAGAGGGATATTGATGTATAAAGTGATGCTCATAGATGATGATGTTCCTATGCTCAAGGTGCTTCAGCAGATGATTGACTGGGAAGCACATAGCTTGCAGATTGTCGGCAGCACCTATTCCAGTGCCAAGGCGTTATTAATGTTCGAGGAAGTACAGCCCGACATCGTGATCACGGATATTGGCTTGCCGCAAAAAAACGGGATTGAGCTGGCTGATTACTTTACCCGGATGAAGCCAGAGGTCAGAATTATTTTCCTGACCTGTCATGAGGATTTCCATTACGCTCAGCAAGCGGTAAAGCTGAAGGTGGATGACTATTTAATCAAGGACCAGCTAACGGATGAACAACTGGAGAAAAGCCTTGCCAAGTCCGTACGCTTGCTTAAATCGAAGATCGGGTTAATCAAACATGGGGAGACGGGTTACAACAGCCAGTTATTCCGGCAGAATCTGCTGCAAAGGGTGATTGGCGGCGCCCCGCCCGAAACCACGCTAGCATATGCGGCGCAAATCGGCATATCCTGGACGTACCCGTGGTTCATGCTGGGCACGGTCAGCATTCACTTTTCCAGTTTCGAGAAGCGGTACAAGCAGAGCGAGTATCCACTTATTTTATATGCCATCTACAATATAGCCCTAGAGCTGTCTGAAGCGTGTGAGGGGATTACGCCTTTTTTGGAACAGAAGAATATTGTAATTCTGTATAATTACCGTGTGAATCTGGCGCAGAATGCCAGTCTTTATTTTCATGATTATTTACAGCGATTGTGTTCCGAGTGCTCCCATCTCCTTAAGATTCAACCGGGCATCATCGCAGTCACTGAGAAAATAGAGCTGCAGGCGATTGGACAGATTCATCGGCAAATTGTCCAGGACAAGTGCGAGTTCTATGCGAGTGCGGAATACACAGTTCTGGATACTCTGCAAATCGCTACCCCTCGCTTCCAGCCTGCTCCTCAAGGATTTCTGGATAGTTATATCCCGCAGATGGAACGGGCCGTGATTAAAAATGATCTTGAAGCCATCCGTGGCACTCTTCAGGAAATCGCTAAGACTGCAAAAGTAATGGCTATCCATCCGGGCGATTTCGTCCGGGATTTATCCTTTATGCTCCGTGGTATCGAGCTGATGTTCACTAGCCTAACGTTCGATGAGGATCTGTTCGTCTATCTCGTGCAAACCCGCACACTGGAGGATACGATGGAACTGGTGGAAAGAAAGCTGGTGCAGATTACAGGCAGCAAGCAGCAGGTGGCAGGAGCTCCCCCGCAGGAGCCGAAGCTGCAGCTTATTCAGCAATTTATCGATCAGCATCTTGGCGATAATATCACTTCAATCGATATGGCACGTTATCTCTTTCTGGACCCGAGCTATTTCTCGCGTTATTTCAAGCGCATGACAGGTCTGACCTTTACGGACTATGTACATCAGCACAAGATGAAGGTTGCGACCAAAATGCTGAAAATATCCAGCCAGAACCTGGAATCGCTAGCCGTCGGTCTGGGATATTCGGACAGAACCTATTTTTCAAAAGTGTTTAAAAAATATGTGGGAACAACGCCGAGCGAGTATAAATCCAAACACTCGGTACGCTGAGAGCGTAATTTTTAACCTGCCGATTAGATCCCGCCCATCTAGGGCGGGTTTTTTTTGTTGAATTATAAGGATAATGTATAAGTTTCACGCTATACATTATCCTTATAATTCTTGCATAAATGCTTAGCGTCCTTAAAAGGACGCCGAAGGCACTTTAGCTTGCCTACGGACAAAGGTCAAAATCTTGCACATCTCGGGTCATAATCACTCCTTCATGCGGAAGGCGGATATATTACTATAATGACAAATCAAATTGTCGAGGTGATACAACGTGGAGGCTGCAAAACAACCTGTGCCAAAAATTCTGCAGGAGAAGCGGAAGTTCTGGACTCCGCAGCGGAAAGAGGCTTTGACCGGGTGGCTGTTTCTAGCTCCGGAAATTGTCGGAATGCTTTTTCTTAATGTATTTGCACTTGGATTCTCACTTTATTTAAGCTTCTCGAAATGGGATCTATTGTCGGGGGTTCAAGGGATCGAGTTTATCGGATTGGATAACTATATCAAAATGTTCCATGATCCGAGCATCATTCAAGCTTTGAAGAACAATGCCATTTATATGATTATGACCGTGCCGATACCGATTGCGATTGCTTTGGTGCTGGCGGCATTGATTCAAAACAGTGTATTTCTCAAAAATTATTTCAAAGTGGCCTTTTTTATCCCTTATATTTCTTCAATCATTGCGATTGCTGCTGTATGGAGCGCATTGTTCCATCCGTCCCTAGGACCGATCAATCAGTTCTTGATGGAGCTTGGAATTTCCAGTCCTCCGAAATGGCTGGTGGATCCAAAGACCTCGCTGTTATCGATTGCTATTATCAGTTCCTGGGCGAGTCTGGGCTATACCATTATTATCTATATGGCCGGTTTGACGAATATTTCAGATGAAATCTACGAAGCCGCCGAAATAGACGGAGCCAGCGCACTGAAAAAATTCTTTGCCATCACGGTTCCGATGTTGCGTCCAACCACGTTCTTCTTGCTTATCACTATGCTGATTGGCTCGTTTAAGGTGTTCGACATCATCGCCTTTTTGACCGAAGGTGGCCCGAATAATTCTTCTACCGTGCTTGTGTTCAGGATCTATGAGGAAGGGTTCAAATATTACAACATGGGTTACGCTTCTGCAATTTCCTGGCTGCTATTCGCCGTCATAGGCTTGATCACCGCAGCTACTTGGAAAATGAGAAATGAAGAATAAAGGGGGGAGATTAACATGCAACTGATTAGAAAAAATATGTCCAGAGTGATCACTACCGGTATCATGGGGGCTTTGTCCATTGTATTTCTTATTCCGCTGATCTGGATGATTTCCGCAGCCTTTAAATATGAGAAAGATGTAATGCGCTTCCCGATCCAATGGATTCCCGAGAAAATCAATGTAGCGTATAATTTCAAGATGGTTTGGATGGGACGAGTACCTTTTTCTCATTTTTATTTAAATTCCTTTAAAGTTGCGATTATAACAACCTTAATTACACTTATCATTTCATCTATGTCGGCGTACGCCTTGACCAAAATCAAGTTCAAAGGACGGAATATGGTGTTTCTGGCGCTGCTGTCGTTCATGATTATTCCTGATCAGGCCACACTGATTCCGCGTTTTCTGCTGATTCGCTGGTTCGGCCTCTACGATACCCATGCGGCAATCATATTAATGAGTATGTTCTCCATCTACTTCACGTTCCTGCTGCGGCAATTTATGATAGGTGTCAGCGACGAATATATTGAAGCGGCACGAATTGACGGTGCAGGCCATTTGCGGATATTCTGGTCTATCATTATTCCGCTTTGTAAACCGGTGCTCGCTACGGTGGCAATCATCAAATTTATCTGGACCTGGAATGATTACCAGAATCCGTTGATCTTCTTACTAAATAAGAATTTGTACACTATCCCACTCGGTATGACACTGTTCCGGGACGATTATTCGAACAACTATGCGATTATGATGACGGCGGCTGTTTCGGCGATCATACCGCTCGTCATTGTGTTCATTGCCTTGCAGAAGCAAGTCATTAATGGAATCTCGCTTGGCGGAGTTAAGGGCTGACCTGCGGATGTGTGATAGATAGTAAAAGTCAAAAATGTGATCCTACAACAGCAAAATTGTGCACTTGGCCAGTAAAGCGGATGCCTATAATAAGAAATGAACAAGGCACTATACTTAAAATTCAGTGCGGGGGGAAGTAAAAATGAAAACAAAGAGCAAAAAGAGATTATCCGTTGTATTAGGCTCCATGCTGGCGGTTTCCTTAACGCTAAGCGCTTGTGGTAATTCCGGCAATACGGCGGAGAATGGCAGTGCTGACACAAGTGCAAATGCAGGAAATGTTAAGGCGGACAAGCAGGTCGCCATCAAGTATTACAACTGGGACAATGAAGCTCAATCGGTAGGCACCGATGCCATGCTGCAGGAATTTATGGATCAGAACCCGGACATCAAGGTAGAGCATGTGACACTCGTTCCAGGGGATTCCGTAGAAATGTTGAAAAAACTCGACTTCCTGATTTCTTCCGGTGAAGCGATTGACGTTGTTCAGGTGCCTAGTCTTGGCGGCGTGCTTGAACGGGCAACCCGTGGAGCACTTGCCCCGCTGAATGAATTCTATGACAAGGATAACCTCGTTCCCGAGGATGAATATTATGTGAACGCTAAGGTCGATAGCAAATATTATGGGATGCAATACACGAAGAGCAGCAACTATGTGATGCTAAACAAGGACGCGCTGGATGAAGCTGGGTTGCCTGTTCCTACTTTTGGCTGGACATGGGATGACTACCGCGACTATGCTAAAAAACTGACCAAAGGTGAAGGCGTGGACAAACGTTACGGCACATACTTCCACACTTGGGAGCTGTACATGAACGCTCCGGCCCAAACGATGATGAAAGATCCGTTCGTGTATGATGACGGAACAACCATTTTCGCGGATCCAACCTACAAATATTTCTTCCAGCTGCGCAAAGATATGGAGTCTGCTGATAAATCCGCGAAATCCTATGCGGACGCTTTAGCTGCTAAGCTCAATTACCGCACGGAATTCTTCAATGAAGAAGCCGCTATGATCCTGGCTGGTAACTGGACGATTGCTGATCCGGGTAACACCGAGCAGTATCCGCATAAATTCAAGACAGCCTTTGCCCCAGTGCCGGTGCCTCCGGCAGGATCGGAACCGAAAGAATACGAAGGCAAATACTTCACAAGCGGCAACATGCTGGCGATGGGGGCAACTTCGAAGAACAAAGAAGCTTCCTTTAAACTGATGAGATTTATGTCAACGGCTGTTAGTGATAACAGACTGGAATTCTCCGGCTATAAAAAAGCTGACAATGAGGCTCTACTGACTAAATTGGTTGCTGGAAAAGAAGATATGTATGATATGGATTCACTCAAATATACACTCTTCGATAGCGAAATTCAGTTCCTCGACGGTGCACAGGTGATGACTACAGCAACTTCCGAGTTGACCAAAATTATCGATGACGGCTTCAGCAGATTTATGCTCGGCAATGAATCGATTGATAAAGTTCAGCAATGGATGGTTGATGAAGCAACGAAAATTATCAACGAAAAAGGCGTCATCAAATAAATAGGCAATAAGCGAGGTATCCCAAGTTGTGGACGGGGCTTTGGAAGGTCATCAACCGGCTTTCCAAAGCCCTTTTTTACAAGGGAGCCTACACAAACACACGGGAGAGTTCAGAAATGATGGAAAGCATATCTTCACAGAACAAGCCGGAAGAGCTGGCAGCGCTGCCTTCCAGAGAGCAGATGGCCTGGCAAGACCAGGAGCTGGGGATGTTCTGCCATTTTGGCATCAATACGTTTTGCGATCAGGAATGGGGAGAGGGCAGTGATTCACCTGCGGTTTTCAATCCGCTTCAACTAGATGCCCGCCAATGGGTTAGTACAGCTAAAGAAGCCGGTTTCCGTTATTTTATACTGACAGCTAAGCATCATGACGGATTCTGCCTGTGGCCGACTGCGACAAGCACCTATTCTGTGGCTTCCAGTCCGTGGAAAGAAGGACGCGGCGATGTCGTCAAAGAGTGCGCAGAAGCTTGCCGGGACCTTGGGGTCGGCTTTGGCATTTATTTGTCTCCATGGGACAGACATGAGCCGTGTTATGCGGATCCGCAAGCGTACGATGATTTCTATGCCCTGCAATTGCAGGAATTGCTTACGGGATATGGTCCGCTTACGGAGATTTGGTTTGACGGTGCAGGATCTGAGGGCCGCAATTATGATTGGCGGCGGATTATGGATCTGATTAAGCTCCATCAGCCAGGGGCTATGGTGTTTAATATGGGAGCGCCAACCATTCGCTGGGTTGGCAATGAGGATGGCCTTGCTCCTTATCCATGCTGGAACACTGCAAATTCCGCACGGGGGAGCATGTTCAGTGAAGCTTCGCTAAATTGGCTTCCCGGAACGCCAAGCTGGGTGCCTGCGGAATGTGATGTTCCCATCCGTAAAGACCGCTGGTTCTGGCATCCTGAGGAAGAGCATTTGCTGCTGTCCCTAGAACAGCTAATGGACATTTATTATCGTTCGGTCGGACATGGGGCGACTTTGCTGCTCAATGTAGCCCCTGATAACCGCGGGCTGTTTCCGGAGGCCGATGTGCAGCGTCTGCTGGAATTCGGTAAGGAGATCCAGCGTAGATTCGGCGAGGCTCTGGCGGTAACAGCTGGCACTGGAGATCTTATTGAGCTGGAGCTGCCAAGGGCTGCTGTGATTGACCACGCCGAGATTATGGAGGACATCGCTTACGGCGAGCGGGTGGGAGGATATGTGCTGGAAGCTTACAGTAACGGGGAGTGGTTGGAGCTGAAGCACGGCAGTGCGATTGGCCATAAGAAAATCGACGCTTTTCCTTCAGTATGTGCAGAGAAATTACGACTTCGGGTGACGGAAGCTTCCGCAAATCCCGAGATCAGACGGATTGCCGTTTACCACTGTGGAGAAACGTTAGAATAAATGAATGTTAAAAAAGGAGGTTGTCGATTATGAGCCTGCTCACCTGGAACAACGGACAATATTTGCTGGACGGACAGCCTTACCGGATTGTATCGGGAGCGATTCATTACTTTCGAGTTGTGCCTGAATACTGGAAAGACCGGCTGCTGAAATTGAAAGCCTGCGGATTTAATACCGTAGAGACCTACATCGCCTGGAATATGCATGAACCTAAGGAAGGGGAGTTCGTATTTGATGGCATGGCCGATGTTGTCTCTTTTATCGAACTGGCTGAAGAGGTTGGGCTTCATGTGATTGTCAGACCGAGTCCATTCATTTGTGCGGAATGGGAGTTCGGAGGCCTGCCGGGCTGGCTGCTGGCTTACGGGGAAATTCAGCTTCGCTGCTGTGACCCTCTTTATTTAAGTAAAGTGGATCGGTATTACGATGAGCTAATTCCTCGGCTGGTTCCGCTGCTCTCCACATATGGTGGGCCGATTCTGGCCGTCCAGGTAGAGAATGAATATGGAAGTTATGGAAATTACAGTAACTACTTGAGATATATGCGTAATGGATTGGTCAGCAGAGGGGTAGATGTGCTGCTCTTTACTTCCGACGGGCCAACGGATGAGATGTTGCTCGGCGGAACGTTGGAGGATGTGCATGCAACAGTCAATTTTGGTTCTAGTACAGAGGAGTCTTTCCGCAAATATAGGGAGTACCGCTCTGATGAACCTCTGATGGTGATGGAATATTGGAACGGCTGGTTCGATCACTGGATGGAGGACCATCATGTACGTGATGCCGAAGATGTAGCTGGCGTTCTGGATGATATCCTAACGCATGGCTCCTCACTAAATATGTACATGTTCCATGGCGGAACCAATTTTGGCTTCTATAATGGGGCGAATCATATCGTCGGCTACGAGCCGACGACTACAAGCTATGACTATGATGCTCCACTCACGGAATGGGGAGATACGACGGCAAAATTTGAAGCTGTCCGGTCGGTACTTGGCAAGCATGGATTTGCCCCGACTTGTTCACTCCCTGAGCCGATTCCGAAGATCTCCTATGGAAAAGTTGCCTTGACGGAAAGAGCGGAACTGTTCACAGCTTCCAATCTGGATAAGTTATCCGAACCGGTGAACAGTGTATTTGTTCAGCCGATGGAGAAGCTCGGACAATCCTATGGCTTTATAGTGTACAGTACTTTTGTAAAGGGACCGCGGTCCAGGCAGAAGCTTCACATCGAAGGCGTGCGGGATCGGGCGCAGGTCTTCCTAGATGGGCAGCTGCTTGGGGTAATTGAACGCTGGAATCCGCAGCCACTGGAAATTTCTATTCCTGCAGGGGGAGCGAAGCTGGATATTCTCGTCGAGAATATGGGTCGGATCAACTATGGACCGCTCATTCGTGATCCGAAAGGAATTCTGGACGGGGTTCGAATCGATAACCAACTGCAATATAACTGGACGATCCGTACACTTCCGTTAGAACCTGGAACGCTGGCTTCACTTGAGTACAAGGAGCAGACGGTGGAGAAGCAAGAAGCTGCGGCACTTTCGGGTTTGCCCGGATTCTACAGGGGCTGCTTTGATGTGGAGGAAATTGGCGATACTTTTCTACGGTTCGATGGATGGAATAAAGGGGTTGCCTGGATCAACGGCTTTAATCTGGGCCGCTACTGGAACGCAGGACCACAAAGGGCCCTATATATTCCCGGTCCATTGCTGCGCAAAGGGCGTAATGAACTTGTTCTTTTGGAGCTGCACGGCTGTGCGGAGACTTGCGAAATTGAACTTGTGAATCTTCCGGATCTGGGAAAAACTTCAGCTGTCGACGATGCCGTGCTGAATTTTGTACAGGAAGATATATTGTAGATATTTTTAGCTTTAACCTATTCTAAGATTGGGGTGAACAAATGCGAAAACCAAGTCTGTTTTTAGTATTAGTTCTCATTGTTGATCTTTTTTCTTCCTGTGCGGGAGTTTTTTATCACTCGGACAGCAGGGCATCTGCGGCTGCATCAAATCTTATGCTTAACGGAAGTTTTGAGAATTCAAAGACAACCATGGACTCCACCTGGACAGGGGTTACAGACTCTGCTCCGGTGGGCTGGAGCTTATGGGTACCTACTGGTAGCGGAAAAGGGACGAATAAAACTGCAAATATCAAGATAGACGCTGGCATTGCGCATGAAGGAACCCGGTCCATGCTATTCGATGCCTTTGCGACAAGCAGGATTTCCATCAATCAGGGGTTAACTTCGGTTATCCCTGGTAAATCCTACAGACTTAAAGTCTGGCTGAAGACGGACAATGTCACTGGGCAGGGAGCTTACTTTAGAACACAATATTACAATACTGCCAAAGTGGGAGATGGACCTTCCTCTCCTAAAATAACAGGCACACAGGACTGGAGTTTGCAGCAAGTACTTCTAACCATGCCGGCTAACGCGACGAAGCTTGTCATCGAGCCTTTTTTGGAGACTGGAAAAGGTGTCCGCTAAACATCTGATTCAAGGCGTTGGGCTTCGGAAATTCGATCCGAATCGGTCAGTGACCCGTGCGGAATTTACAGCCATGCTGACCCGTTTGCTGGGCCTTGAAGTAAAATCATCTACAGTATTTACGGATGTATCTGCGGATCAGTGGTATGCGGAGGAAGTGGCGCAGGCTGTAGAGGCGGGGATCGTCCATGGGGTGAGCGAGACTCGCTTCGCTCCAGAAGCCCTTATTTCCCGCCAAGAGATGGCGGTCATGGTGATGCGGGCCTACGAATATGTCAACGGGAAAAAGGTGGAATCAAAGCCTGTAATCCAATTCGGTGATTTGAGTACGGCTGCCTCATGGGCCCGTGAATCAATCATTACCGCCCAAGTCCTTGGACTCATCCAGGGCCGGAGTGACCGGAACTTCGATCCGGGAGGTTCAGCAACCCGAGCTGAAGGCGCAATGGTTCTGCATAATCTGCTTGAAATCAAGAATGAAAAGTAAGAGTTCGAAGCCAGGGCTTTGGGACGGTTCAGTAGAACCATTTCAGAGCCCTTTTGACAGTTATAGAAATCTCCGAAAGCCTACCGGTATGAATCTTTCTGTACAATGATTACTTCAATTGTAGTGATGTTTCATTTCTACTGCGTCTGTAAATAATGGGAAAGGAGAGGTAGGGGGTTGAGTGATGCAAGCACATCTGGATATTGTACTTCGTACAGTGGTAGCAATGATCATGCTGTTATTGATAGCTAAAATATTGGGTAAACAAACGATTTCTAATTTGACGTTTCATGATTTCGTAACAGGTATTATATTGGGATCGCTTGCGGCGAACTTGGCTTTTAATAAAGATCTACAATCATCATATATGATCGTGGCGCTTGTTGTTATTACAGCTACATCTTTTCTGCTATCAGTCATCGCTATAAAGAGTCGTAGAATGCGAAGCTGGATATCGGGTTCACCCACGGTACTTATCGAAAATGGGAAAATTCTTGAAAAAAATATGAAAAAGGTAAGGTATTCACTGGATTCCTTGGCACAGGCGCTGAGGGAAAAAGAAATTTTTAATTTAGAGGTAGTAGAGTACGCCGTATTAGAAGATAACGGAATGGTATCCGTCTTAAAGAAACAAGAGTATCAATATGTTACCCGAAAAGATTTGAAGCTTTCTTCGGTCTCTCAGAGCTTTCCCGTAGAGTTAATTATGGATGGCGTCCTCATTGAAGAAAATCTTGAGAATAATGGTCTGACCAAAGAATGGCTGGAGAATGAGTTAAGACGGAAGGGGAAACGGATCTCCGACGTATTTTACGGGGTAAGAGGTACGCAACAGCAGCTTGTATTTGATTATTATGAAGACAAGATAAACAAGCCTATTGATAAAGAATAGTGAATATTGATATTGGAGATTGACGGATCGCGGAAGACCGCTCTATAATGTTTGTATAATTATTAATTAGTTAATAAAAATATAAATGTTGAAGGGCGGTACTTATTTATGGCAAAGCGCGCAATACTTAACACAGACATTCGCAAAGGCACAATAAACAAAAATATTTATGGACATTTCTCTGAGCATCTAGGACGTTGTATTTATGAAGGTATTTGGGTTGGAGAAGATTCACCGATTCCTAACACTAATGGTATTCGTAATGATGTTGTGAAAGCGCTTAAAGAAATTCAGATTCCAGTGCTTCGCTGGCCGGGTGGATGTTTCGCGGATGAATATCATTGGAAAGATGGTATTGGTGATCGCGAAGCCCGTAAGCGGATGATCAATACGCATTGGGGCGGCACGGTTGAGAACAACCATTTTGGTACGCATGAATTCATGGAATTATGTGAGATGCTGGAATGTGAACCTTATATCAATGGTAATGTGGGAAGTGGTACGGTTCAAGAGATGTCCGAATGGGTGGAGTACTTAACCTTTGGCGGTGTTTCACCAATGTCTGAGCTTCGCCAGCAGAATGGACATCAAGAGCCTTGGAGTGTGACTTATTTTGGCGTTGGTAATGAGAACTGGGGCTGCGGCGGGAATATGCGTCCAGAATATTATGCAGATCTTTATCGCCAATATCAGACGTATGTACGTAATTACGGGGACAATCGTATTCACCGGATCGCTTGTGGTCCTAACGTGGATGATTATCACTGGATGGAAGTTTTAATGCGTGAAGCTACACGCTTTATGGACTCGATTACCCTTCATTATTATACGATTCCTGGTCCAGCATGGGAGAATAAAGGGGTAGCAACAGGCTTTGAAACTAGTGAATGGTTTAGCACCTTAGAAAAGGCACTTCGCATGGATGAGCTGATTACTAAGCATGGCGTTATTATGGATAAATATGACCCGGATAAACGAGTAGGCCTTATCGTTGACGAATGGGGAACTTGGTATGATGTTGAGCCGGGTACGAACCCAGGATTTCTATATCAGCAGAATTCGATTCGGGATGCCCTAGTAGCTGGTGTGACACTGAATATCTTCCATAAACACAGTGATCGGGTACGGATGGCAAATATTGCGCAGACCATTAACGTGCTTCAAGCGGTGATTTTAACTGAAGGTGAAAAAATGCTGCTAACGCCTACCTATCATGTATTCAATATGTTTAAAGTCCATCAGGATGCTGAGTTGTTGGATTTAGCAATCGATAGTGGAACTTACAGCTTTGAGGGCCGCGAGATTCCTGAAGTGTCTGCCTCAGCTTCTGTAACAGACGCTGGAATCATTCATGTCAGTCTTTGCAACTTGAATCACGCTGCCTCAGCTACTGTACCCCTAGAGCTAAGAGGTCTTTCCGGGCAGAAGGTTGAAGTGACCGGCACTACGCTCGTTGGTGACAAGATAGATGCTCATAATACATTTAGTCAGCCAGATGCAGTCGTACCGGAAGCTTTTACAGCCTTTACACTTGAAGGTGATCTTCTTAATGTAGAGCTGGCTCCAATGTCAGTAACTGTGCTGGAGATTACGCCAAAGGCATAAGGTGGTGTTATCATGTCAACAACATCTGCATGCAAGGGTTGTCGAGACGATTATAAGGTTACCGAAGCACAGATCGAGCGTATTTTGTCATCAAGCATGTTTAAGACAGAGCTTTGTGTTCCGGATGAAGTTTATGCTGAGCGAGTTGCTCTTTGCAGGACTTGTCCTAAGCTGCATGAGGGCGTGACTTGTGTTGCTTGTGGCTGCATTATTCCCGTTGTAGCTAAGCTTAAGGAACGCAGCTGTCCACTGCCCGGTGGCGGATTATGGGGATCCTTCATTTAACATGATATAAGGTAAAATAATAGCCGCATTCGACTCTCCAAGGAGAGATGAATGCGGCTTTATTAGTGAAATATAAGAAATTCACGCTATCGTTAATGTCTTATATTATTCAAGAAACGGTTATCCTCTTTAAGAGACGATAAGCGTTTCTTCTTAGGCATCTGTATAGAACAGCTCAACGATTAAATCGTCATTATAGTTGCCAAAGCCTTTGCCAAAAAGGGTAATGCCGCCAATATGCTCGGCATCCTCATCGACAGAAAGCTTGAAGGTCCACTGCTTGTTACGGATGTTCACTTGATCCAGTGTAACGTCAGAGAGTTTCAGACCATCCATAAATGTACCTTTAGGTGTTACGCGCAGTTGTTTAAGTAGGCCGTATTGGTTCGTGAGTGCTGGCCACCAAGCCGGTGTGTATTTGCCGCGTCTGTCTCCGTAATCACCGGGACTTGTCCAGAATCCGAGCTTCACTCCGTTCAGTGTGAAAGTGATATCGGAGGGCCAATTATTATTAATGGAGGGCGCTTCGGAAGCAATCTCCATCGTAATAATTAGTTCCTCTGGCTGTTGACTGGAGAGGAGAAAGTTAGGAATTTTATATTCGATATATCCTTTGCCGAACCAAAGAATACCAGCATTCATACGCTCGAGATCCCAGAAATAACGGGGGTCATCAAAGCTGCCAATCACTTGCTCCGTAGTTGCTAGACCGCAGGTAGGCTCAATCAGGAAGTCGGAATAATGTCCAACAGGAATTTCCTTGCGGTAGCTTTTGCGCTCATTGATTTGTCTGCCCGGAAAGGTGATTTCGGTACTTTCAGCAGCTAGTGTACAGATCTTTTGCAGACCACTTCGTCCAGGTGCCATATGTGTCTGGATTAGTCCTGCAGCTTCCAGCTTGCGGACATGCATAGTCATAATGGCGCTGCTCAAATTTACCGCTGCGGCCAATTCCTTGACATTCATAGGATTCTCGGCAAGCAAACGCAACAGATGTAGACGCACTGAGCTGGCTAAAGCTTCGTAGACGGGAAGAGATTCTTCCGACAGGTCAAGTTTCATAGATGGCCTCCTATTTTAAATTTATGGTTACGCGCTGATGATTAAGAAATTAAGTAGTTTATTAATAACAAAGGTCAAATTATCGTTTTTTTCAAGACGTATAGTTAATGATTATATTATTTAAATACTTGTTTTACAATACGAAAGGGAGAAAATTTCTGAAGGCTCTTTCATAATTGATAGCGTGATTCGAGAAAAAAAGAACGGAGCCTGAGGCTCCGCTCTCTTTTCAGATGATGATTCTCTTAATTTACATTCGAGTTATACTCTGTCAGTATTTCGTCTGATTTGAGTGCTCTGCTGTAAATCTTCAGTTCATCAATCATTCCCTTATAGGGTACATCCCAATAGTTTACGCCAAGAGCGAATACACCATTCTTATTTCTAAATACATTAGGAAAATCCTCGCCGGAAAATTTCTCAACTCCGTTGATATAAACCTTAACTGTACCGTTTTTGACTGTAAACGCTACATGTGTCCATTGTTTTTCTGGGATAGTCATACCTGTAAGAGCATCGTACCAAGCCTGACCTGACCACAACAGTGTTATACCATCACTGTTCTGTGGTACAAAACTGATCCAGCTATTTATCGAAGCAGCACCGAAGAAGGTTGTTGTTGCTTTTGTGAGCTGCTCAGGGTTGAGCCACATAGATACTGTGTAAGTATCACTGTCAATTAATCCATCAGGCAACCGGATACCCGAAACACCGTCAAATAGCGCTGCTTGATTAGAGATACCGTTACCGTAAGTGATGTTACCTATAGTGGGAGCTTCGATTTTAATTCCCGTAACCTGCCCAGTACCAACCAATTGGAGGGAGTCATCAAGGTTTCCATCAAAAGCAAAATAGGCTACTCTACCATCCGTAACTTTTACCTTATAATCAGCAGTAACACCACTTCCATCAGTCGCGGTGGCCGTAATCACTGCTTCGCCACCGACCGTAAGCGCTGTTACCGTTCCGCTTACAGCATCAACTGAAACTACGTTGGAGTCACTAGAACTCCAGGTTAGTTTCTTATTTCCGGCATGGGTAGGCAGTACTTTTACTTGAGGTGTAAAGCTATTTCCTAATTCCAGTGCTTTTTCAGGCTCCGTTATGGTTATCGTACTTATTTTAACATTACTGTCGGGCTGACCGTGTACTAGCAAGTCTACAGCTTCTGCGGAAAGTGCACTTTCGTAGATCCGCAGGCTATCGATCAAACCTTTGTATGGGATATCCCAATAGTTTACACCTAGGGAGAACACTGCATCCTCGCTATCAAAAACATCCGTAAATCCTTTTCCTGTGGACTTCAATTCTCCGTTAACATACAGTTTCACAGCTCCAGCATCGTAAGTGAAAGCTATGTGGGACCATTGGTTAACTGGAATTTGCATGCCTGCTTCTGCATCATGGAAGGTTTGGCTACCAAACCACATCCGAGTTGTAGCTCCGCCGTTTCCATAAGGCAAGAGGCTGATCCAATTGGTATCTGTTGTAGCACCAAAGAAAGCAGTGGTGAATTGCGTCAATTCTTGTGGGTTAAGCCACATGCCTATTGTATAGGTGTTGCCTTTAATCAAACCGTTCGGTAGACGAACACCGGAGTTACCGTCGAATTTGGCTGCAAGGCCTTCTTCACCCGTATCGTAGGTGATGTTACCACCCGTATTGTTAATCCGATTGCCGGTAATTGTACCCTTATCAGTACGATCTCCGTTCTCTGAAAGATCTCCTTCAAAATCATACGCGGCCACCAAACCGTCTTCCAGCATATTGCCGGTCAGTTCCATTACAACGATAGTAAAGGTCTTCGTTGCAGTAGATTCACCCAGTGTAATCGTAGCAGTAAGCTCAACCGTTGCATTTCCGAGTCCTTTTTCTGGACGAGTAACTGAACCATCGTTTTCTACTACGTCTGTATTGGAAGATGACCATGTAATAACTGTTCCTCTTACGGCCTCAGTTGGGAGTGTAAGATCCTTGTATACTTTACTTGTGTTGCCCAAGCTTAAACTATCTTTAATATTGGATACAATTTGTTCAGTGCTGAGCAGTTCAATTTGGCTGCCCCAGACAGTAACGCCCTTGTTGGACATTGCTGTGAAAGTCATAACATTGCTTTGGCGGGAGGAATCCCATTGCTTCACAAATACACCTTTGTAGAGATTTTGTACGGCAGCTCCGTTTTCAGTTTCATTGAGCAGTAGGTCAGCGTAATAATCGCCTTTTAGCTCCCAAGTACCTGTTACAGATCCTGTAATGGTGCCATCACTGCGCAGTTCGATATCTGTTGTAGATTTGATTTTAGCGGAAGTGTCTTTCCCGTGATTCACGAACTGATAGGCTCCAACAACATCTTCCTGCTTAACAGCTGTGATAGTTTCACCTGTGTAACGGTGAGCGGAAGTGACTGGCCAGCCGTCTTCATTCGTGAACATTTGATGCACACGAAGCTCATGTGTTTCACCGCGCTGCGGGAAACGAGTATGGAAGAAGTTAAAGATTTTACCGGTCTCTTCGTCGTAATTCACTGAATTATGACCTGATGCTACATAACCGTAGGTTTGGAAGTCAGGGTCGCTATTCAAATTTGTGAACATGAAGTTTCCGAGGACTTTGTTGCCGACCGCTGAATGGTCATTGCTCGTTGTGAGCACTGCACTTTGTCCGGCAGCATCCACATAAGGGCCGTCCGGATTCGTTGATCGGAACTGACGCATGTTGTAACCACCGTCGGATGCCAGTCCTCCATAAGTCACATACAAATAGTAATAACCGGTATTCTTATCATAAGCGATATAAGGTCCTTCACCTGATTTGGTCATCCCGCCGGAAATATGGGTTCCGAAATAGCGGTCAATTAAACGTCCATCAGCAGTTTTGCTATCTTTGCCTGGATATTTAGGCTCGCCGGTAGCTGGATCGATTTCCAGAATAAATATGCCGCCTGACCATGATCCATAAGTCATCCATAGCTTGCCATCTTTATCGTAGAACAAGGTAGGGTCAATCGCGTTTGTATATGTTTTATTCTTATAAGAGCCGCCTGCATCAAACCAATCGGGGTTGAAACCTTCTAATGTTCCGTTATCAATAAGCTTCTGAATATTAGTGTTTGTCCATTTTTTATTGATTTTGCTGTTAGTATCGTAATCCTCGTCCTTGGTGAAACCGGAATAGATTACGGTATTCCCATAGGTGTAAGGACCCTCGATATTTTGCGAAGTGGCAAAGCCAATCGCTGAGCGGATGTAAGTGGAAGAAGCACTGTAATACATCATATAAGCGCCAGTTGTTCCGTCTGCATTCTTATAATCCTCATTATAGAAAACGTCCGGAGCCCATATGGAGAACCCGTCTTTACTGTCAGAATCGTTTTCTCCAGCCCATTTAAAGGATTCTGCCAGATTCGCGGAAAGATCACCAAAGAGTACGTTGCCCGGTGTTGTATAGCCGTTTGTGAAATGAGTCCAGTTCATCAAATCGTTTGATTTGGCTGCATCGATGTGAGACCCGAACACATAATACGTACCTTTGTCTACGACTACGGAGGGATCATGTACTGAAACATTGGTGAGTGTTGGTGCCGTAGCTCCCGGTGTAGGTGTTGCTGTCGGAGATGGTGTAGTAACTGCGCCGCCGTCCGATCCGCCAGAACCTGATCCACCTGTACCTATGGTTGCCGTAGCTGTCGGAGTAGGCGTTTCAAATTTGATTAGGTGGCTGAATCTACTGTCAAAGCCAACTTTCCCGGTACCTTGGATAGTAATCCTATCGTTTATGCCAAGGATGAGATTCTTGATTTCTGTACTTGCCTCTACACGCAGCTTAGCTAATTGCTTCAGTGTAACTTCAGCAATACTGCCTGCAGCTAGATGTAATGTAGGCACTCCCAACGCTTGTACCTCGGCGGAATCAAAGTTCCCTCTTAACGTGATGATTGAATCGTTCGGGAGCGTATTCTCGATAATAACCCGGCCGAAGCCTGCGCCCGTTAAAGTACTATCTTCCTCAAGCGTTACACCGGAATGTACACGTACACTCGGTATGACACTCGATCCTTTAGTAACGATGCGGAGTTTGCCGTTACGCTTATCTACGACCATGTCGGCAACATTAGAATTGTTGAATACAATACTATTCTCTCCGCCGCCGAACACGTATACTTTTCCTTTTACAGTGATGTTATTCAGCGTAATGTCGCCTTCTGCAATACCTTCGGTAAGGTACAGGTTTCCGGAGATAGTGGAGTTGTTCAATTCAACACCCGGGCTACTGATAACCATATTCTGAGTGGTAATCCCTGTATAGCTCCCGCTCTTTGAAGTGATTTCCCCGGCTAACTTTTCAATCATACGAAGAGCTTCTGCTCTTGTTACAGCCTTTGCGCCTTTAAAACTGCCGTCACTATAACCATTCAAATAACCTTCACCAAATAAAGATAATACAGCTTCTTGGCTCCAAGAAGGTAAATCTTCAATATCTTTCGGAGCAGAGGTATTCGCGGAAGCATTAAGCTGGAATAGTCTGTGCAGCATTACTGCGGCTTCTTGACGACTTACTACCTGTTGGGGTCGGAAGGAACCGTCGTCATATCCTGATACATATCCTGCAGCTACTGCTTTCTGGATATCCTTGTAATGTGAGCCCGCTTCCAACACATCCGTGAAGCTGATTTCGGATTTTTCCTGCAAATTAAAGACCCGGTTAATTAATGTGACCCATTCCGCACGGGTGATCTCCTGGTTCGGTTTGTATATTCCTTTGCCATAGCCTGAAATTAAACCCTTATCTACCCAGGATTGAAAATCCTTCTGTGCCCAGTGACCCATATAATCGACAGTCTGTTGTTGCGTGGATTGTACGGTGGCTTTTGAATCGCTTGCAGAAGCCGCTGAAATAAGTGGTGCAGGTACTAGCAGAGTGAGTGCAAGAAGTGAAGCGGTAAGTTTACGAGTTGTTTTCCTCAAATTCATGATCCTCCGATTCTAGTGATTAGAAATTGCGGTGGTGCAGAAAAAAATGTGAAACGCTTACAATACAACTACTAAAAAAACGTTTCTCACAAATAGAAATGGATTTGTTTTACGTTTATACAAACCATAGTGTGGAAAACGTTTCATATTGATCTCATTTTAAGCATGATATTAGCATATAGTCAAATAGAAATTTACGTAAAGATAAATCTTTTTATATTTTTATTAACGAAAGGTTGTCGAATATAGAGAGTAGATGTAGTACTTTAGAGGAGCGTTGGAGTTTTACAAATTGTGAATAAGAGGGGAAGGTGAATAAGAAATTGATAGGTGATAGGCTTGGTGAATATTGCATTGTAGGTAGGGGGGAGCTAATGAAGAATAATACAAATTAGTTGTTCGCCCCCATGAAAGAACCAACCTTGTTACGTGTATGCACTAGGAGATTTTAAAGATAATACAATTTGAACATGATGTCTTGATCATGATTTCCGAATTTTTTCCCGAAAATGGTTGCGCCTCCGACATGCTTGGCATCTTCCTTCACTTCGATCCGGAAGGTCCATCGGTCACAAGTTGTATCTAAATCCTCGATTGAAACGGAAGACAATGGGTCACCGTCAATGTAGGTTCCATTGTGATTGGTAATTCTGATCGTTTTTAGTAATCCATATTGGTTAATATTGTGCGGCCACCAATCTGGTGTGAATTTTCCTCTAGCATCCGCAAAATCCCCAGGGCTCGTCCAAGTCCCTAATTCCAAGCCATTCAAGGAAAAGGTGATGTCTGAAGGCCATACATCATTAGCAAACGGAAATTCGGAAGATAGCTCCAAGCTAATTTCAAATTGCTGCAAGGTTTCCTCTTTTTTTAGAAAGTTGGCAATATTGTATTGAACATAGCCTTGAGTAAACCATAGGATCTCAGCGTCAACTCTTTTGGAATCCATGAAATACTTAGGTTCGTCAACTCTGCCGATAAACTCTTTTTCTGTAGCAAGTCCGCATGTAGGTTTCAGATCATAATCCGTATAATGACCAATCGGCACGGATGTCTCGTAGGAGGCAAAGGAGTGGAAGATCTTCTTTGGGAAGTTAATCTCAATATGATCCACTCTTAGAATCGAGATTTTTTGCATCCCTGATTTACCAGGAACCTTTTCGGTTTTTATGAGTCCTGCGTCTTCTAGTTTTTTGATGTGTTTTGTTACGATAGGACTGCTTATTTTAAGTTCTTCTGCCAAATCTTTGATGTTCATCTTATTTTTGGAGAGCAACTGAATGATTTTTATGCGTACTTCACTTGCCAAGGCTTCGTAAACAACGAGAGAGGACTTGTCTATTTCCAATTGCATTTCATCCACTTCTTTCAAAGTTATTTCATATACTGTAAAGTTTATTAATCTATATAT
Organism: Paenibacillus sp. RS8; assembly: GCF_041956825.1. NCBI lineage: Bacteria > Bacillati > Bacillota > Bacilli > Caryophanales > Paenibacillaceae > Paenibacillus > Paenibacillus sp. RS8. The sequence goes on from NZ_CP168131.1 coordinate 3,432,319, forward strand.
AAAGTAACACGAAAGATAACCGAAGTAAATAAAGTATCGCTTACATCTCGTAGTAATGAACTAAAAGGTTAATTAAGTTTAAAAAAAATCTCTTAAGTTTATTTAAAAGTTATTGACTACGCTTTCAAGACGAATGTATACTAAGCTTAAGTTAATCGTTTCCAAAGAAAGTTAACGCAAATGATTATCTTAACAATACAGCTGCAGGGGGAGAGAGTATTGAAAAAGAAATTCGGTATATTATTGGCAACAGTTCTAACGTTAACGACAGTGTTGGCAGGATGTGGTGGTAAAGATGATAGTAAGACGATTACATTCTGGACACCGCTGACTGGTGATGATGGTGCTTATATGGATCAAATTGTTAAAGACTACAATGCTACAAACCCAGAAATTAAAGTAAAACACGTGATCACGGCTGATATGTACACAAAAATTTCTACTGTTTTAGCTTCCAACAAAGGTGTTCCTGATTTGGCGATTATCCACGCTGACCGTGTTCCTGGGTTTGTTAAGCAAGGTGTCTTAGAAGCCATGCAAGATACCGTATTGCCAGCACAACCTGAACTAAAAGCTGAAAATTACTTACCTCAAGCTTGGAACACTGGTAACATCGACGGAACGCAATACACAGTACCTCTTGATATCCACAGTAATGTAATGTACTACAATAAAGATTTGCTCAAGAAATATAATGCGGAGTCATTCTTAGATGATAATGTTGTTACGATTGATGAGATGCTCTCCTTACAAGGTAAATTGGATGAAGGCGACTATGTAGTTAACGATGCTTTGCTGGGCTGGGTTATCTTAGCTCAAATCCAAGATTTGGGCGGAGACATCCAAGTTGATGGTAAGCCGGCTGTTAACACCCCTGTATTTAAACAAGCCTTTGAAAATGTTAAGAAAATCGCTGATGCGGGTCTGATGACTCCATTTGGTGAAGACGGTTACTTGATGTTCCAATCCCAAAACGTACTATTCTCTACAGACGGAACTTGGAGCTCTACAGCACATGCTGGGGTTGAAGGCTTGAACTTTGGTGTAACAAATGTTTATTCTCCAACACCTGATAAGTTCACGAATAGATCTTCTTCTCACTTGTTCGCTATGCTGAAGAACGACAAGAGAACGGACGAAAAAGAAGCAGGTATTGCTAACTTCTTGGAATATGTTCGTACAAACTCGATGGAATGGGCAAAAGCTGGACAAAACGTAGCAAGTAACGTAGTTAACCAAAGCCCAGAGTACCAAAATTATATGCAATCTTTCTTTACTTCTAATGAAAAAGAAATTGAATCCCTTTACATTTACACATATGAATACTACCCATACATTGCGGAAGCAGTAGATACTTATTGTGCAGATATTGTTCGCGGCAACGTTGATCTTGATGAAACCCTAGCAACTATGCAGAAATTTGTAGAAGATAAGATCGCAGAAAGCAGCAGTGCAGCCAAATAAAGTGAAATAGAATAGATTGTACGAAGTAATGTGCCATATCGTTGGTGCATTACTTTGTGCAAAAGGAGAAATGAAATCCTATGAAAAAGAAAATAAATTGGGCACCTGCCTTCTTTGTAGGTCCGCATGTCATTTTGTTTGCTGTCTTCATTTTATTGCCAACGATTTATGGGATTTATGCTTCATTTACAAAGTGGAATTTAATGAGTGATCCGGTTTGGGTAGGTTTTGATAACTATAAGGCCATTCTTTTTGATGGCAAATCAACGTTTCATACGCAATTTTTCAGAGGTCTGAAAAATACGTTGATCTTTGTGGGTCTCTCTGTTCCATTATTAATTGTGATCCCATTAATGGTGGCTGTTGCACTGGAACATAAAAAAGTTAAAATGAAGAGCTTAATTCAATCTATTCTCTATATTCCAGGCTTGATTTCGATTTCTGCGGCAGCACTGATCTGGCTCTTGATCTTTAATAAACAACTGGGGATCACAGGAAATCTGTTCGGATCACAAGTTGCTTGGCCTGCAAACCAGCCGTATGCGTGGATTATCATCATTGTAATCACATTATGGGGTGGTATTGGAGGCAACATGATTATTTATCGTGCTTCCTTAAGTGGCGTTGCGCAAGAATTATATGAATCAGCCGAGCTCGATGGTGCGGGTTCAATTAAAAGATTCACTAGTATCACCTTGCCATCTATTCGTTTTCCATTAATCTATACCTTTGTTATGACAACCGCCGGAGCCTTTAATGTATTCGGCCAACCGTTAATGATGACCGATGGCGGGCCTCGACAAAGTACACACGTACTCATGATGTATATTCGTCAATTAGCTTTCGGTAACGGTGAATCCATCGCAGGGATGGCATCCGCTATGGCAGTGTTATTGGGATTAGTGATCTTGGTCATTTCAGCACTTCAATATTATGTAATGAACCGAAATGCAACCTAGGGATCTCTGAGACTAATTGATTAACAAGGAAATGGAAAAGGTAGGTGTACTAATATGTCAAATCAGGCGGTAAACGGACTGGAAAATCATCCAGTTATAAATAGAACAGGAAAAGAAAAAGGGTCCTCCAATATCAGTATTTCGAAATATGTATCCTACACATTTTTAATTATTCTCTGTGTAATTTGGATCATTCCTGTAATTTTCGGAATTTCTACGTCATTTAGATCACAAACGGAAGTGGTTTCCTCGGGTTTTAGACTATTTCCTGAAACATGGGTCTTTGAGAACTATGTCACGATTCTGAATAATACTTCTACAGCCCCGATTCTACGTTGGTTAGGCAATTCATTGTTTATCGCGACATCGCACACCATTCTGGTAGTTATTGTGATCTCGATTACCGGCTTTGGATATACCCGTATTAACTTTAAAGGAAGAGACACGTTGTTCTTCACTTTGCTAGGGATTTCCTTCTTCCCCGGTGTGGTTAACTTGATTCCTTCTTATAAAATTATCGATTCCTTTGGTTGGGTGAATACTTCCTGGGCAATGATCATTCCTGGTCTTGCGGGTATGGGGAATATCTTCTTGGTCAGACAGTTTATGAACGGTATCCCGAAAGAGCTGGATGAGTCTGCAAAAGTGGATGGTGCCAGTGATTTTAGAATTTTTGCACAAATTATATTGCCGTTGGTTAAGCCGATTCTGATTGTTTGCGGTTTGTTCTCCTTTACGGGATCTTGGAATGACTTCCTCTGGCCGGTTATCGTGTACACAGATGTAGATAAAATGCCGGTTACAGCTGGTTTGCTCTTACTTCAAGATATCTACGGAAACTATCGTATGATCGGGCAATTAATGGGCTCGGCGATCTTGGCAATTATTCCAACCTTGCTGCTATTTATATTTGCTCAAAAATACTTCGTTCAATCTATTAATTTGAATTCAGGTATTAAAGGGTAGATCGAATGAACAAAAACTTAAATACACCTTGCCTTCTTATGAGGAAGGGTGTGTTTTGGTGACCCGTAAAATAAAAAAATAGAGAGATATAGGAGTTGTCATCATGAGAGAATTTAATGCAAAAAATCCGCTGATTGAGCAAAGAGCAGATCCTTGGATTTGTAAACATACAGACGGATATTACTATTTCATAGCCTCTGTTCCAGAGTACGATAGAATCGAGCTTCGTCGTTCCGAATCCATTCAGGGATTAGCGGAGGCTGAGGGAAAGACAATTTGGGTTAAGCATGAAACAGGTTTAATGAGTGCCAATATCTGGGCTCCAGAGATTCATTATATTGATGAAAAGTGGTACGTGTATTACGCAGCAGCACATACGTCTGACACAAAAGACGGCTTGTTTGATCATCGCATGTTTGCCATAGAAAATTCATCCGCAAATCCTTTGGAGGGTGAATGGGTGGAGAAGGGTCAAATAAAAACGAAATGGGAATCCTTTGCCTTGGATGCAACCACTTTTGAGCACAAAGGCGTTAGATATTACGTTTGGGCACAAAAGGATCCTGATATCCCTGGTAATTCTAATATGTATATCTCTGAAATGGAGAATCCTTGGACATTAAAAGGAGAACAAGTGTGCATCACCACACCTGAATACGAATGGGAAAAAATCGGATTTTTGGTGAATGAGGGTGCGGCAGTTCTTAAGCGGAATGGACGTATTTTCATGACTTTCTCGGCAAGTGCAACAGATCATAACTACTGTATGGGGTTGTTAACTGCTGATGAGAATAGTGATTTAATGGATCCGAAATCGTGGGTCAAAACACCAGAACCTGTGTTTACGACTTCTGAAGAAAATGGTCAATATGGTCCGGGACATAATAGCTTTACAGTCTCAGAAGATGGCACACAGGATATCCTGGTGTTCCATGCCAGAAGCTATAAGGAAATTGTGGGAGACCCATTATATGATCCTAATCGTCACGCACGTGTGCAAGTGATCCAGTGGAATGAAGATGGAACGCCAAATTTTGGTGTCCCTAGACCGGATACGAAGTTAAATTTATAGCGTAAGCCAATACATTCGCATATTTTAACATAATGCTTCTTTAGTGTGAGGAGCTTATAATACTCTTCTATTAATAAAGGGACGCTTCAGTAGCAATATGCTATTGGAGCGTCCCCTTTTCTTATAATGGAAGATCGCGTCGTCTGAATAGCTCGATCCCTAAGGCAAAAGCGAGCACACCGATCAACAGTAACCAACTGGAAACCTGAATGACCTCCACGTTGCCTTGAACGATTTTGCCAGGCTGATAGAAGGAGAATAGGGTCAGGTAACGTAACCCTTCCAGCTTATCACTTATTTTACCCAGCAAGTCTAGAGTGAAGAATCCGAAGGTGATGGCGCCGGAAATTCCAAGTGCTTTTTTCTCATCATTACATATTGAGGAGACAAGAAATGCAAGGCCCCCCACGGCAAAAAATAATAAAAAAGCCACGCTGTTCAGCTGAGCAAATCGGCCGCTGTTAAATTCATATTCACTGCCGAGGAACCATGCTTTACCTAATAATCCGGCGAGTGTGGTTACACCCATAATCAGGAGCAAAGCTGTCGTGAGTACAAGCGCCTGTGTGGTTGCTACTTTTCTCCGTGTTGTTGGGGCTATAAGTAGATAAGCCATGGAACCGCGATCCACAAGCCGGGCCATGAGCTGCGTCGACATTTGTACACATACAATAGATAGAATCAGCACCAGAATAAGTCCGTAATATTCTCCAGAGATAAAAGCCTCAGCACTGGTAAATCCGCTGTTTAATCCAAAAGCTTTTCCCACACCTTCCGGCATAGCTTTTATGAGGTCATCAATGGCTTGTGTGCTTCCGGCGATCCCCGGATATAGCCAGATCATAAACAGAATATAGAAGGCAGAACCGAAGGCGTAATTCATAATTCCTTTCAGGTTCACTCTCATCATTTCTTTATAGAGCGGAAGATTCATTGCACGGCCCCCTCACGGTCATAATAGTCCATGAAAATGTCCTCTAGATTCTGCGTAAATACATCTATACTGCGGATATTGTATTTTCCGGTCTCCTGAATGAATCGATCGTAATTGCCCTGAACGGCAATGCGGACCATGTTCCCTTCACGAGCTTCCACTTGCAGGCCGGAGGCGGCAAATTGTTCTGCATCTTCGCGATTCGTGAACACAACCTCAAACAGCTTCCGCTGCATCGATTGCAGTTCATGGATATTTTTCACAGTGATGATACGTCCATCTTTAATGATTGCAGCGCGGTCACAGGTACGCTCAATTTCTTGAAAGCTGTGAGAGGACATTAGAAAGGTGGTTCCGGCTGCTTTTTCCTCTAATACGAGATCTATAAATACCTTTTGCATAAGCGGGTCGAGTCCCGAGGTAGGTTCATCCAGAATAATAACTTCAGGATTGTGCATGAAAGCTGCGACAATACCGACTTTTTGCTTCATTCCCTTTGACATTTTGCGGATCGGAGTTGCGGCATCAAATTGCAGTCGTTCAATCAGGCAGTCACGTTTGGTAGTGTTCTTCATCCCTTGCATGCCAGACATGAACTTAAGGAAGGAAATACCCGTCATCCCGTCAAAAAAGTTGATTTCACCAGGTAGATAGCCGATATGCTTCTGGACCGTGCCCTGTGCTTTCCATACATCAAGTCCATGAATACTCGCATAACCTTGATCAGGCATCATGAATCCCATGATATGTCTTATGGTTGTAGATTTACCCGCGCCATTTGGCCCCAGAAACCCAAAGACCTCGCCTTTATTTACGGTAAACGTAACATCTTCGATTCCCTTGCCATTCGAAAATCGCTTAGTTAAGCCTTCAACTACAAGCATGCTACCACCTCCACTGCAAAATAATGAACTATTATTAATTAGATATTTCATATGTTATATTATTCCTAGTGAATAGTGAAGTCAATGGAATTATGAAATAATTGATAATCAATATTTCATTAAATTTAAATAAGCGCACTATATAATGAAGTTAAGGGTGGATAGCATGAATGGATTTGAGAAAAGAGCCGCTCAAATAAAACTCAAAATTATGAAGACTACTATGGAGATGCTCAAGAGCTGTGAGCCCAAACGTCTCCGGATCGCAGACATTGCGAAAGAAGCAGGCGTCTCACAGGTGACGATTTATAATTATTTTGGCAGCAAGGAAGCACTGCTTGGTGAGACCTTTAAAGATTTTATAGAGAAGGCCATTCGTGAATTTGAAGATTACATTCATGGAGAGCATTCTCTAAAAGAGATTATTGAATACATTATGACGATGGAGAGAGAAACCTACAGTTCATTGTCTCCTACGACTGTGAAGGAGCTTATGATTGAGGACCAGGAAATGTTTCATTATATTGAAGAACGTTACACGAATGACGTTTTACCATTGATGGTCAAGATGGTGGAGGATGGCAAAGCACGAGGAGAAATTTCAAATAAAGTATCCACCAAAGGGATACTTTCATTTATAGGAATGTATATGCGAAGCTCGGGAGAAATGCTAGATGAAGCCAGCAAACAAGAAGAGATGGATGGCTTCCTGGAGGAAGCCATCCATCTCTTCTTCTATGGCATTTGCGGGCGGGAGCAGGAGTAGCGTAAGGTTTGCAACCTGTTTACTCTAATTCATCATGGGAAAAGCGGATTCCCTGTCATCCCTACCCACAGCTCGGATTGTTCAAGACGGGCTGCAAGCTGAAGCAGTAAATCTTCCCGCCCTTTAGCAGCCATTACCTGTACCCCCATCGGCAGACCCGCTTGCGACATATGGACGGGAACGCTCATGGCGGGTTGGCCCGTCAAATTGGCAAGCTGGGTGAACGGTGTATAGGTTAGGCTTGGTTTAAACATAGCGTAAATCATTCGCTCTTGTTCCTCTTTCGGCAACTCATGTACATGCAGCAGTTTTTCGATTTCAGCAGAGCTATGCGTTAACTCGCCAATCTTAGGAGCTGAATCCGCATTTGTTGGTGTGATATACAGATCGTAGCGGTTAAGCAGACCTGCCATTTGAGCGGCTGCAATATCCCATTCATCCAGACTATGCACAAATTCTGCCGCAGAGACTTTTCTTCCGGCTTCCCCAAGGACCCAAGTAACGATATCAACTTCACTGGAAGTAATGGAACGTCCCATCATTTTTTCCAGCGATACGAACATCGCTGCCACTTCCCCAGTATTCATCGTATAGTAATTCTCCATTAGCCTTACACCATTTACCGGACTCAGCTTTTCTTCAACTTCATACCCCTCAGCTTCGAGCCATTTTACAGTCTTGAGCACGGCAATTACTGCTTCATTCGTTACAGGAGTGCCCACTGGGGATGCTGTTGTGAACGCTATGCGCAGTTTTCGCTGTGTTGGTTTGAAAAGATCGTCCAGATAGACGCCCGGATATAGTGGTGTTTGAAAAGCAGCCTCTGGCTGCACGACCTGCAGCAGATCCAGCATAGCAGCGCTATCACGTACGGACCGTGTTAACGCGAAGTCGATAGAAGCACCTTGCCATTGACGGCCTACACCTGGTCCTACTGGAGTGCGTCCACGGGTTGGCTTCAGCCCGAACAAGCCGGTGAACGAGGCAGGGATACGGATCGAGCCGCCGCCATCACTAGCTCCAGCTACCGGAACAATACCAGAAGCTACCGCCGCTGCTGCACCGCCGCTAGAACCACCAGGGGAATATTCGAGATTCCACGGATTACGTGCCGGGCCGTGAAGGACATTCTCGGTGATATTTTTGAGGCCGAATTCCGGTGTATTCGTATGTCCAAGCGGAATAAAACCGCCGTTTCTGATTCGTGCTACGTAGTTCGAGTCGCGTCTAGCAATATTGTCTTTCATCAGTAAGGCACCTGAAGTAAGAGGTTCTCCAGCGATGGCTTGAGAGATGTCCTTCAGCAGAAAAGGAACGCCAGCAAACGGGCGAGAGTCATCGTGTACAGGCATTTCGTCAGCTTCCTTAAGAGCAGCTTCTCTACGGGTGCGTACGACTGCATTAAGGACTGGATTGACTTCATCGAGTCGATCGAAGGCGGCTTCAACCAGCTCCCTAGGGGAGACTTCACGTGCTTTGATAAGCGCTGCGAGTCCTAGGGCATCATATGTAGAATAAGAAAAGGACATAATAGGTACCTTCTTTCGAATAGGAATAAATAGCCTGTCTCTATTGTATTATACATCCCGCTAGTAATGATTTGGAAATGGATACCTGATATCTATCAATTCTTTTTTATACCCGATTAGGCTATACTAAATATTAAATGGATCTTATGGGGTGTACTGATGAACGAAGATAAATATCAGAATGTTGATGGACTAATGGAAGCTTTCCAGCAATTTGCCAGGATGAATTGGCGTAAAACTACGGTCTGGGGATTGAAGCCAAGTGAAGTTCGGATGTTGGTCTCTTTAAAGCTGGGGAATGAACGGGAAGGAAAGAGGGGCCAGACGGTTTCGGATATTAGCAAATTTCTAAAGGTTACTTCTCCTACGGTTACACAGATGGTCAATAGCCTGATTGCACAAGGATATGTAGTGCGTACTGCCGATACACAGGATCGCCGAATCAGTGAGATCACGCTTACGGAAAAAGGAGAGCATTTGGCCGAAATGGCCGTAACGAAATCCCGAAACACCTTTAAAGGTATGATTGATTATATGGGCAAAGAAAAGACAGATTCGTTAATGGGGCTGTTAAACGAGGTCTACGATTATTTTGAAGAATTGAATGATAATCAACCCACTGAATCCTAATCCTTCACATAAAAAAGAGATGTCGCGCAGCCTAAGCTGTTAACGGACATCTCTAATGTATATTTATTTGTGATTAATGTGCAGCAGGTACAGACTTTTCAAGGTTTTTGCTTTCGCTTTTTCCCTCTGCAGTTACCTCAACTTTTTTCTCGCCACTTCGTAACGGAATCTCTTTAAGGAACAGGACAAGCAGTGCTGCAATTACTAACAGTGCAGTGCCGCTTAAGAATACAACCGTCAGGGAATCACTTAGTGCGTTCCGCAGCATCTCAATCAATTGATTAAAGAGCGGCTGGATTTGCTCTGGCAGTGTTGCGTGCAGTTCCTTCAGCTTAGGTTGATCCAGCAGCATTTGCGGGTTCATAAATGCGGATAGCTGTTTAGCGGATTCAGGATCAAGTTTGGTTAAATCCGGACCCTTGCCAGAGGACACTGCTGCCTCTAATTTTTTCGTTAATGTGGAGTTCATAATAGTACCCATGATAGCAATACCAATGGTTCCGCCTAAATTACGGAATAAAGTATTTGTAGCAGTAGCAACACCAAGCATGGAAGGAGCTACAGCATTTTGTACGGTTAAGGTAAACACAGGCATCGACAGCCCTAAACCAATACCGAAAATAATCATGCTGACTACGGCCATAGCGATATTGCTCATGAAGGCCATTATGATCATAGCCGCAACCATAAACGGCATTCCCATCAGAGCATAACGCTTGTATTTACCTGATTTGGAGATCCATCTTCCTACAAGTGTACTAAGTACAATCATTGCAAGTGACATCGGCATATTAATAAATCCGGAGTTGGTTGGGGAGACACCTTCTACACCTTGGACAAAGAACGGTAGATAGATCATTGCGCCCATCATACCAGCATTCATTAGGAAGCCTACAATCATAGAGATGGTTACAATGGAGTTTTTAAATAAGGATAATGGCAGCACTGGGCTTTTAGCTTTTCGTTCAATCAGAATCAAAATGATAACTCCCAGAATTGACGCTCCGAACAGGCCGAGAATTTCTGGAGAACCCCAGTCATATTTTGTCCCCGCCCATGAAAAGCCGAGCAAGAGTGCAACAATGGTAAGGGAAAGGAATATAGAGCCTAAGTAGTCAATGGATTCTGAGGTGGAGCGTGCAGTTTTAGGGAACATTCTCCAAATCATAAAGAAAGCCACGATACCGAAAGGCAGGAAGATCCAGAAGATCCATTTCCAAGCCATGTGATCCACCATGAAGCCGCCAAGGGTAGGACCAATTACGCTGGAGAATCCAAATATGGCCATCATAATTCCGGTCCACTTGGCTCTCTCTCTAGGAGCGAACAAATCACCTACAGCGGTTACGGTAGCCGACATTAGAATCCCGCCGCCAAGACCTTGAATCCCGCGATAAGTGATCATTTGGAAAATATTTGTCGACAATCCGGACATGAAAGCGCCTATAATAAATATAACGATCCCCGCTAAGAGGAATGGCTTTCTTCCATAGATATCGGATAACTTACCGACAAGTACGGTGGCGATTGTTGAGGTGAGCATATAGATGGTGATTACCCAAGTATAATGTTCAATGCCTCCCAACATCGCGATAATTCGGGGCATTGCAGTACCCACAATGGTCTGGTTGATTGCTGCGAAAAACATGGCCGCCATTAATGCAATCATAATTGTAACTTTTTTCTTTTGCGTAAGGTGCTCCAGAGCAGTTCCTCTCCTTTAACTTCTATATATTGTAGTTTGGGGAATTCATGTCTTAATAATTAGGTAGCCAAACTATCATTTATGTATAATACACAAATTCATCATTTAGCACAACTGTTTAATTATTTAATTTTAATCTAATGAGAATGTGATTTAGACTTGATTTTTTGGAAATAGGTAGGTAATCTAATTAGATTGAGTTAAATTGGAGGTGCCCTATGGATACTCAAAATAGTCAAGAGCAAAAGCTAATCATAGCCTTTGAGAACATTAAACGTTTGACCGCTCGTCCCTCTTTTAAGGAAAGTGTTTCGTATAGAGAATTTGTGATGATGTATGTCATTAACAATTTGATGAAACGAAAGAAACCTTCAGACGGTGAAGAGCAACGGGGAGTAATGATTTCCAGATTAAGCGACCTGCTCCAAATCAGCAGACCTACTGCGACGCAAATGGTAAACAGCTTGGAGGAAAAAGGGTACGTGGTGCGAACAACGTCCGATACTGATCGGCGAGTTGTATATATTGCTCTAACGAATGAAGGAGAACAGATTTATGATTCGCAGATGGCTACTTATTCCGGTATTCTAAGCGAAGTTATGGAAAAGGTAGGCAAGAAAGAGATCGACCAGTTGATTTTTCTGTGTGATCGTTTTCAAGAAGCGGTACATGAAGTCAGAAGCCGTCAGCTTTTTAATTCATCCGATGAAGATCCGCTCGTTTTGGATTCTGTATAGTGAACATAACCAAAAGATATTTCGGAGCCTTTAGCCGGAACGTCTTTTTTTAATTATAAGAAAGTATAAGTTTCACGATATACTTTATCCTTATAATTCTCGCATAAACGCTCACCGTCCTTTAAAGGACGCCGAAGGCGTTTTAGCTTGCAGCATCCAGAGCAAGGAGGAATTACAATCAGAATATTAGCGATTAGTGACATTCACGGAAGCTATTCCGAATTCAACGCATTGTTAAAAAAGGTAAACTATCGTCCATCCGAGGACAAGCTCATCCTGATGGGGGATTATGTGGATAGAGGTCTCAATAGTAAAGGGATTGTGGATCAGGTCATGGCTCTGAAGCGGGAGTGTGGCGCTATTGTTCTAAAAGGCAATCATGATAAAATGGCCTATGATGCGCTCACCGGCGAAGATGATAAACTGGATACGCATTGGCTTAGCAACGGCGGTTTGTATACATTGATGAGCTACTGTGAGGCAGATTCGAACTTTTTTAAAGCGGATTTTGGCTGGGACGATTATATGTTGCTGAAAGAAGAACTTAGACAGAAATACAAACATCATTTAGATTTTCTAAGTTCATTGCCGCTATATCACGAGACCGAAGAGCATATTTTTGTGCATGCAGGCATTAACCCCTTAATAGAAGATTGGAAGCAGCAAGAGCCGTATGATTTTATCTGGATCAGAGAACCATTTTATACGAATCCGGTAGTTAGCACTAATAAAACGGTTATTTTTGGACATACCTCGACGATGGATCTACATGATTCGGAAGAAATCTGGTTTAGCCCGCAGGGCGATAAGATCGGTGTGGACGGTGGATGCGCATATGGTCAACGTCTGAACTGTTTGGAGATTTCTGGAGGGGAATATATCACACATTTTGTTCGGAATGGGGAGAAGCCTTGAGCTGTCTCTCTTTTTTAATATAGATCTTCTTACATAAGTCATGAAATGAACTTAAAGAAATATAGAATAGCACTGTATTAAACCTCAACTATGTATAAAATAAAGAGAGTAGGGGGTGTAATAGGTGAATGCAAACAACAAATATCATATCCTCATGCAAGGGACGATCAGCAACAATGTGAGCGAAACCTGTAAGGCGTTTGGCATATCTCGGACGATCTATTATCAGTGGTGTAAAGCTTACCAACAACAGGGCATGGATGGACTGGCTGAGAAGGAACGAAAACCGGTAATGCCTAATAAAGTGGATAAGCGAACAGAGAGACTGATCTTAAAATACGTTGCCAAATTTCCTGAAGATGGACCCAAGCGAATCTTTTATGAACTGCAGGATGAGGGTGTGAACATAGGGGAGTCAGGTATTTACAATGTGCTGCGTCGTAATGGACTTAGTACGAGGATAGAACGTGAGGCTTATGCCAAAGAAGTCAAAGCAAAGAAGAGGGAAGGTGCGCAAGCAGTTAACACCAAAGGGTGTAAAGAGAAACCGAAATCTCTCGACTATAAGATGAAAAATCCTGAAAATGCTCACCCCGGGTATATGTGCCAACAAAGTATTAGCTATATGGGCGTATTCCCAAGGGTAGGAAAGGTGTATCAATATGTGGTCTACGATGCCTATTCCAGATTAGGCTTAGTTAAGCTTTATAATAGGAAGTCTGCCATTCATTTTATCGATTTTATGGATCTGAAGGTCATCCCATTGATGAAGACCTTAGAATTCCAAATTGACAATTTGGTAACGAACAAAAGTCGTGAATTTACTACAAACTGGGATAGAGGGAAACATAAATACAGCGATTTTTTACATAAGAACAACATAAATCAAGTAGCCATAACTGCAGATCAGACAGAAGTATTTCAGCCATTACAGCAATTCGTAGCGGTGTTAACGAAAGAATTTTACCAGCAGGCTTGGTTGGATGCTTCGATAGATTCCTTTGAGATTTTAGAAAAGCGCTTACATGAATACTTGAGGATCTATAACTTCAGCAGGGTGATCACAGACGGACCTAATCAAGGTAAAATACCATCAGATGTCGCACTTGAGTATACAGGCCAGCGTGAGACCTTGCCATTATGGTTATTTACAAGGAGATAACGGATGATGACTAAGATGAAGCATGAAGACAGGATAGGGATCATCGGTGCAGGGATTTCCGGGATTACTGCTGCTTACCAATTAGCGAAAAAAGGATACACCCATATTACTCTCCTTGAGAAGTCAGACCGAGTAGGCGGAAAATGTCACTCCATTGAATACAAAGGGAAAACTTATGAAATGGGGACGCTAATCGGCTTGCCAACTTATAAACATACGATAGAACTTATGAAAGAGTTTGATCTTATGGATAAAGGGCCGCTATTGGAACGGGGATTTTTTGATAATAACGGGCGGAAGACTTCTCAGATTCCTATGGACCAAATTCAGGCATTTACTCAAGAATTCAAAAGGTTGCCCGATATTTTGAAGCGTTATAAGTCACTGCAAGAACCTGGTTTTCTGAACTTACCCTCAGATTTATGCCAGCCATTCTCAGAGTGGTGTGCAGAGAACGATCTAACTGTTATTGGGCAGGTGTATATGCATTATTTCAATACTTTTGGTTTTGGAAGTATTCAAGATGTGCCGGCGGCTTATGTGTTGAAATTCCTTACTTATGATAATTTATTATCCTTTATTGAAATCACTCACATGATAACCTGGCCTAAGGGAGTCACAGAACTCATTAGAAGAATGGCCGACCAAGTAGAAGATCTGCGTCTGACTTGTGAAGTGCTACATATGGAGCAAGAGGTGAACGGTCAAGTTCGGGTGGAAACAAGCCAGGATATCTTTTATTTCGATAAGGTGATTTATACATCTTCCTTAGAGCATCTGAGCGATAGGGTTCACTTATCTTCGGAAGACAGAGTATTATTTGAGCGCATTATCTATGAACGATTTCGGGTATATGCTTACAGAGTGAAGGGGCTACCGGAGCTATCTGGATATATCCCCCGCAATATGAACCCTGAACGTAAAGGACATATGATGGCATGGTATTACAGGTGGGCAGATATGGGAACAACAGATTTAGTTACGGTTTATGTAGCGGAGAATGATGAAATGACAGATCTAGAAATGCGGGAAAAGGTAGAAAATAAACTTCGCGAGCTTGGCGGCGAGAATATCCGTCTGTATATGATGAAGCGCTGGAAGCAGTTCCCCCATGTGGATTCTAATGCGATCCGGGAAGGGTTTTATGAACGGCTTGATCAGATGCAGGGAAGAGATGAAATCTATTATGCTGGAGAGATCATGAACTTTCCTACACTGGAGAACTGTATTGTATATTCGAAATACCTGGTTGAACGATTTTTTTGAATTGTGTTAGCAGTAGCCTTGTCCACAAAGAAATTTGTCGACAAGGTTTTTTTTACATTACAGAAAGAATCAATTTGGGGCACCACGCAAAGTATCTGGAGTAAGCATCAAAGCAAAACTCCGCTTTGCGGGGATATTTTACTTTCAAGTTAGGTTTACAGTGTGTAGTTCTACAGACATAGTTTCCAATTGAATTCCCTGCTTAGGATAGGTCCTCTGATAAATTCCAGTACTATTGATGTGTAAACTTAACTCGAAATGAGACTATGAAAACCTTGATAAATCAACGTTTTGAGTGGTTTGATCGTTCGAAGGAGGATGGGATATATTGGACTCAAGACATAGCTTATATACAAAATATGAAGGAGGAATTCATTATGTTTTTATTCGAATCGATTCCCTGGTACTCTGCTCTTATGTGGTTAGTAGTACTTGCAGGATTAATGATTTTCAACGAGATAGCTCGAAAGAGCAAGTGGTTCTCAATCATTCTATTTATAGCTGTACCTATTGTGCTTACCATAGCGGTTTGGCCGAATACGGCGGGTGAGGGTTCTAGTACTGGAACTTGGTTTCACTGGGTTAAGGTATATTCTGCTTTGGCAGGATGTTTAGGGTTCATGGCGATCCGCTATGTTAAAGGTTGGGACAAAAATAAATATATCTTAATGTTCCCGGCGATTATCCTTGCAGTTAACATCCTTGAAGCTGTTATCCGTGATTTCCAAGTGTACAGTTTGCAGGGTATGGTGGATGGCGTAATGATGGTAGGTGGTCCTTGGAACATAATGAACGGGATCGCAGGTATTCTGAACATTATTACGATTTCGGGTTGGATGGGTATTGTTATCAGTAAAGACAAGAGTAAGGATATGTTGTGGCCTGACCAGCTTTGGTTCTGGATTATCGCCTATGATATTTGGAACTTTGCTTATGTATATAACGCAGTTTCTGACCATGCCTTCTATGCAGGCGCAGCATTGTTGATCTCTTGTACCATTCCAGCGTTCTTCTTCAAAAAAGGAGCATGGCTGCAGCATCGCGCTCAAACCTTGGCGATTTGGATGATGTTTACGATGTCTTTCCCGGCGTTTGTTGGTGAGTCGAAGTTCGCTGTTCAATCCTCACATAGCGAAACCGCACTTTGGGTAGTGAGCGCATTATCCTTGGCTGCTAACATTGCAGTATTTGTCTATCACTTCTATAAAATTATTAAACATAAACGGAATCCGCTTAAAGTGGAAGTGTATACAGATTTAGCGGCTTATAAGGCGATTGCGGAGAGTGTGAAATAATAAAAGTCTAATAGCTTCTTTAAGAATCCGCGCCTAGCGCGGGTTTTTTTATGGAATAGAAATATTAAAGATTTCGAGATTGCGGAGAAATGTGAAACGAATTTATGAGATGGGCCTATATTCAACTGGTGGCCATGGAGAGCAATGTTTTTAATTAAGCTCACGCCTCTTTGGGATGTATAACGGGCCGAGCGGACCTTATATCCTTCGAAATGCATGTTTTAGTCGAGCTTACGGACAAATGTATGCGGAAAACCAAATATAATGTGCTGATGGTAACGTAATCGAGCCGAATGTATGCGAAAAAGCGAATACAATGTGCCGAGGTAATGTAAACGAGCCCAATGTATGCGAAAAACCGAAAACAATGTGCCGCCGGTAACGTAATCGAGCCAAATGTATACGAAAAACCATATACAATGTGCTGATGGTAACGTAATCGAGCCGAATGTATGCGAAAACTGAATACAATGTGCTGATGGTAACGTAATCGAGCCGAATGTATGCGAAAAACCAAATACAATGTGCCGACGGTAACGTAAACGAGCCCAATGTATGCGGAAAACCAAATATAATGTGCTGATGGTAACGTAATCGAGCCCAATGTATGCGAAAAAACAAATACAATGTGCCGACGGTAATGTAAACGAGCCCAATGTATGCGAAAAACCGAATACAATGTGCCGCCAGTAATGTAATTGAGCCGAATGTATGCGAAAAAACAATTACAATGTGCTGACGGTAATGTAAACGAGCCAAATGTATGCGAAAAACCATACACAATGTGGCTGATGGTAACGTAATCGAGCCAAATGTATGCGAAAAACTGAACACAATGTGCCGACGGTAACGTAAACGAACCAAATGTATGCGAAAAACCAAATACAATGTGCTGATGGTAACGTAATCGAGCCGAATGTATGCGAAAAACCAAATACAATGTGCCGACGGTAACGTAAACGAGCCCAATGTATGCGGAAAACCAAATATAATGTGCTGATGGTAACGTAAACGAGCCCAATGTATGCGAAAAAACAAATACAATGTGCCGACGGTAACGTAAACGAGCCAAATGTATGCGAAAAACCATACACAATGTGCTGATGGTAACGTAATCGAGCCAAATGTATGCGAAAAACCAAATATAATGTGCTGATGGTAACGTAATCGAGCCGAATGTATGCGAAAAAACAAATACAATGTGCCGACGGTAACGTAAACGAGCCAGCGCCGCCCCAAGTCACTCGGGAATGGGCCTGTTATTAGGGAATAAGGGCAATGCGGTCCGTCTCTCGGAACCTCACTACGAAGGTATATATGGATACGATTATGGAATTACGGATGTACTCAGCTTGTAACTCTACCACCAAGGAAGCCGTCAGGCGTTTTTCTTGCGTAAATGCAAAGATCAATCATAATCATCAAGCATAACGCAATCCGCTTAAAGACTTTTGCCAATACTTTTGATGAACGAATGATTCAATGGTCTGATGGTCTGAAGCTGCATAATTCTGATGAAGATTATGTTCTTCAAATATGTGAAGGACAGTTGTTGTTTTTTGACTCCTGATTAAAGACTTAAAAGTGTATCTATAGTAAACTGAATGTAAAGTGCCCACGGTATAATGGGTATAATTTGTTGAAGAGCTCTTCGGATGAAGAGTTTTTTCCATTTTACAGAAAAGAATGTGATATGTTATGCAGCAGCTTCGGGCTAGTCTTCAGAAGAAAAGATTACTAGAGAAATATCTTTCTGGGGAGGGGATGGATTATCGGCAAATTATAGCTTTATTTATTCCAATTCTGATAGACCAGGCCTTCATTATTGGACTGAATCTGGTAAATACCGCAATGATCAGCTCGTCCGGAATGGCGGCGGTCAGTGCAGTGAATATGGTGGATTCGCTGAATATTTTTCTGATCAATGTGTTCGTGGCGGTTGCAACCGGGGGAACAGTGGTAGTCGCGCAGTATAAAGGGAGCGGAAACGACCGGATGGTGTCCCAGGCTACGGCGGCTTCGGTCGCCTCGGTGTCGCTGATCGCTTTGGGAATTGGTCTGTTGCTAATGGGATTACATACTCCAATATTGAACCTGTTGTTCGGAACCGCCTCACCCGAAGTGCTGGACAATGCCCGCATCTACATGATCGGCAGCAGCATCTCGTATCTGGGTATCGCGGTGGTTCAGGCGGTTTGCGGAGCTCTGCGAGGAGTGGGCAAGACACGAGCTTCTTTGATGCTGTCGCTCATCATGAACCTGCTGTATGTTATCCTGAACGTGGTCTTCATTAACCTGTTGCACATGGGTGTGCTGGGGATGACGCTTGCGATTAATATCGCGCGGTATGCAGGTATGGTTTGTGCCCTGGTGTATCTGTTCAAGGTGGATACGACCCTGCGGGTGCGTTTTCGTGACCTATTCCGAATCCCTCTGACCATGCTGAGGAGAATCATGTTCATCGGCGTGCCGTTCGCGGCGGAGCAGATGTTCTTCAATGGGGGTAAACTGCTCACTCAGGTGTTTATTGTCAGCCTAGGCACTTATGCCATTGCGACCAATGCCATTGCCGGCTCGCTGGCTCTGGTGTTTCAAATTCCAGCCAGCGCGCTGTCGCTAACTATTGTAACGGTGGTCGGCCAATGTATCGGGCGGGGGAATGTCTCTGAAGCCAGAAAGTTCATCAAGTCCTTTCTCTGGATAGGGTCCGGCTCTTTGGCGTTGATCGCCTTGATTCTGATGCCACTATTCCACCCGCTGGTATCGATCTTTTCCCCACCTCCCGAGATCATTGACGATCTGTTTGTGGTGCTGCTGGTGAATTCCATTGCCCAAGTTCCACTGTGGGCCGTCAGCTTTATTTTGCCGTCCGCGCTGCGGGCAGCGGGAGATTCCCGCTTCACCTCAATTACCTCGATGCTGACGATGTGGCTGTTTCGGGTGATTTTTGGATACATCCTTGGGATCGTACTAGGTTACGGTGTCATGGGTGTCTGGTTGGCAATGAACTGCGAGTGGGCCGTTCGCGGGGGCATTTTTCTGTGGCGCTTCAAAGGCAAAAAGTGGTTTGCACACAAGCTGATTTAGAATTGTTGATAGGATACACTACCTACGCCTGCTGACGGAAACGTAGCTCTTTTATATTAAAAACGTAAAAATAAAGCACAGGGCAGCGATTCTCATATTTACTTGAGAGTCGCTGCCCTACGTTTTGTTATCGTCTGCTTCCGAAGTATGTGGGGAGGGATTTGCTAGTGAAGACTCAAATCCATCGATTTCTCCGCTCGGAATTTCTTTCTTCTGAAGCAAATTAAAAGACAAGCCAGTAACAATACACAGATTAAAGTTGCTGTATAAGTGAAACTGCTATCCCAAAACATAATCTGAACATTCATTAAGGAATGGACGCCAATCACGAAAAATAGATTCTTAGTTAGGACATAGAGTAATGAGAATATGATCCCTAGGATTACTAGAACGATAAAATCATAAACAAAATCAATTCCGACTAATCCTGAATAGATCCGATTTGGGATATGTATAGCGGCAAAGATCGATTGTGAGATAAGCATTGCATAAACAATGCGTGAAGTATTGGTTTTGACTTTTTTGACTTTATTTAATAAAAGATAAATTTGAACTAGCAGAAAGCCCCGAAACAAAACTTCTTCCAGTAAAGCATTTCCGAAAATCTGACCCAGAAATCCACCGAAGACGACGTTCGAATTCGTAAAGATATCATTATTGAATGTTAAACTTGAGTGAGTCAGTAATGTCATACCTAAATCAACAATGTTTATAGCAAGCCAAAATAGTAAAGTACCGATAAGTCCTGCTAATAATTTATTTTTTCTTAACCCAATATCACTAGGTGATAATTTAGCTATTATACATAAGAAAATAACCACTTCTAACACAAGGCCGAACAGATTTGCAGCTAACGTTTCGTTGATCCATCCGTTTGTGCTTTTGGCAATAACGCTTAAAGTTCCATTTGCAAAAAGGACAAGGTTAACCGTTAGTGTGAAGAGAATATGAATAAAAATGAGACTGACGATATAGCGTATTGATGTAGGCTTAACTTTAACAATCGATAGCTCCTCAGTTACTTTATTGCGCAGCATGATTTGTAATCCTCCTTAGGTTTTACCCGAGCATTGCGTATTCTAGAACATCATCTATAATACATAATTTCCCAAATGATATCTGAGATTTACTATATTCTTTAAGTGTTCGAGTTCACCATTACAAAAATCATATATTCTCACTTTAGCCTTAGCTACCCCCCGGATTGACAGATGCAGGGGCACTGGCTATACTTGAAATGTTAAAATGTAAATCGGATAAAACGTTGATGAAAATGAAGTACACCGGAGGATGGCTTGATCAGAGAACAGGTTCCTTTACGAAAGCGTTTCGTAATGGCTGTGAGAACCTTGAAGACAGGCCGGTGGAAAGCTAATTTCGGAGTGTGGGATCACAAATCTCACCGGGGGCACCCGTTATCAGCCGCGACAAGGCGATCGTCTGCAATTTTCCCGTGAATCGGGTTAAGGCGATAACCAGGGTGGTACCGCGATATTAATCGTCCCTGAATTATTCAGGGGCGTTTTTTTGTTTTTATTTTTTAGAAAATTTGTGTAATCTGGCGCATACGCCGAATTAATGATGAGACGGGAGCTGTAAATAATGAAAGCAAGTGAAATTCGTTCCAAATGGCTTAAGTTTTTTGAAAGTAAAGGTCACAAGATTGAACCTAGTGCATCCCTCGTACCGCATAACGATCCATCGCTGCTGTGGATTAACGCAGGTATGGCACCGCTGAAAGCTTACTTTGATGGACGTGAGATTCCTGAGAATCCGCGCCTGACGAACTCACAGAAATGTATTCGTACCAATGATATCGAGAATGTAGGGAAGACACGTCGTCACCATACGTTCTTCGAAATGTTGGGTAACTTCTCTATCGGCGATTATTTCAAAGAAGAAGCTATTACATGGGCTTGGGAATTCTTAACTGGCAAGGAGTGGATCGGCTTCGATCCTGAACGCATCTCCGTAACTGTGTATGCTGAGGATGAAGAAGCATTCAAGCTATGGAATGAAAAAGTGGGCTTGCCAGCAGAACGCATCATTAAGCTGGGAGATGAAAACTTCTGGGATATCGGCGAAGGCCCTTGTGGTCCTTGTTCGGAAATCTTTTATGACCGCGGCGAAGCTTACGGCAGCGACATGAGCGACCCAGAAATGTATCCAGGCGGAGAAAACGAACGCTGGCTTGAAGTATGGAACCTAGTGTTCTCACAGTTCAACCATAACAAGGATGGCAGCTATACGCCGCTTCCGAACAAGAACATTGATACCGGTGCTGGATTAGAGCGTTTTGCTTCCATTTTGCAAGATGTAGATTCCAACTTCGATACCGATTTGTTCCAACCGATTATTCAAAAAACTGCTGAGCTTGCCGGTGTAACTTATAAAGATAATGTTGAGCAGGATATCGCGCTTAAAGTTATCGCTGACCATGTGCGTACGGTTACTTTTGCCGTAGGTGACGGAGTACTTCCTTCTAATGAAGGTCGTGGTTATATTATCCGTCGATTGCTACGCCGTGCCGTTCGTTATGGAAAAACCTTGGGTCTGGATCGTCCATTCCTGCATGAATTAACGGAAACTGTTGGCGAGATTATGGGTGTGTATTATCCATCCGTTGTCGAGAATCGTGAATATATCGCAAAGATTATCCGTACAGAAGAAGAACGTTTCCACGAGACATTGTCTGACGGACTGGCTATTTTGGGCGAGATCAGCGCTAAAGCAAAAGCGGATGGCCTCAGTACCATTGCTGGAGCCGATGCATTTAAGCTTTATGACACTTACGGGTTCCCGTTTGACTTGACTGAAGATTTCGCAGCAGAGCAAGGATTAACTGTAGACCGTGATGGTTTCGATGCCGCTATGCAAGAACAGCGTGACCGTGCAAGAGCAGCACGTCATGACGGTGGCAGCATGAAGATTCAGGGTGGTGCATTGGCGGATCTGACGGTTAAAAGTGAATTTGTTGGATATAATGACTCGGTAACAGAGTCGAAGATTATGGCTATTGTTGTGGGTGACGAATTGGTGGATACTGCTGGCGAAGGCGTGGAGTGCCAAGTGATTCTTGAGGCAACACCGTTCTACGCTGAAAGTGGTGGACAAGTAAGTGACACGGGTGTGCTTACTGGCGGTTCGGTTACAGCTAAGGTAAAAGGATTGTTCAAAGCTCCACACGGTCAACATGTACATTTGGTAACTGTGGAAGCTGGAGAATTGAAAGTAGGCGAATCGGTTCGCGCTGAAGTAGATCGTGCACAGCGTGAAGATATCGTGAAGAACCATACAGCTACCCATCTACTGCATAAAGCGCTCAAAGAGGTTCTCGGCGGCCATGTTAACCAAGCAGGATCGTTAGTGGAAGGCGCACGTTTACGGTTTGACTTCTCCCATTTCGGAGCGATTACACCGGAAGAACTAAGCGACATCGAGCATCGCGTGAATGCACAAATCTGGCGTGGTCTTGATGTTGTCATTGAGAACAAGCCGATTGATGAAGCTAAGGCTATGGGTGCTATGGCACTATTTGGTGAAAAGTATGGTAATATCGTCCGTGTCGTTCAAGTCGGCGATTACAGCCTTGAGCTTTGTGGCGGATGCCATGTATCCAACACATCTCAAATTGGAATTTTCAAGCTGCTTAGCGAAAGTGGTATTGGTTCTGGAGTGCGCCGTATCGAAGCAGTGACTGGACGTTACGCTTATCAGTTCACTGAGAGTCAACTGGATCTGCTAAAGCAATCTGCAGGTCTACTGAAGTCTTCTTTGAATGATGTTCCAAAACGGATTGAAGCATTGCATAACCAAGTCCGTGAGCTTTCGCGTGAGAATGAATCCTTGCAATCTAAGCTGAGCGCAACATTTGCTGCTGAACTAACGAGCAGTGTGAAGACGGTTGGCACAGGTACGCAGCTTCTTGCTGTTGCCGTTCAAGCAGGAAATATGGATGCATTGCGTTCCACTGCAGATGAATTGAAATCCAAGCTTCCGGATGCTGTTCTTGTTCTGGGTGCTGCCATGGACGATAAGGTGAACTTTGTTGTAGCTGTACCACAGGATCTGGTGAAAAAGGGCTTCCACGCTGGTAAGATCGTTAAAGAAGTTGCAGCAGTATGCGGCGGCGGCGGCGGCGGACGTCCAGATATGGCACAAGCTGGCGGTAAAGACGCTTCCAAGCTTAGTGAGGCACTGGCTAAAGCTGAAGAATTAATAGCTTCCCTAGCATAAATTAAAATTACGAAACTATTTCTTAATTTAAACGTATTACGAAAAAACATAGCGGTACTGAGAGGTTGACATCAGTACCGCTACTCTTTATTAACAGGTGGTTAGATTTTCATGGAAAGTTGTGCTTGACAATAGCTTAAAAGCCAAAAATATCATTATTTTTGTAGAGGAAATACCAAAAAAAGCGTTATTCCACGCGTAGGATTTCCTCGTTGGGCTATGAATATGTTATGATAAAGGAAGCAAGTGAGCTGCACAGTAGCAACTTTGCGAAGCCGCCCTGATAGGGTGATTTTGCAGAAGGAAGGTGTCACAAATGGACTCCATGGACAAAACGGTCAAATTCAATGTGAAGGGCGACGAAAAGGAAGCTTCTCCCCAGGAAATATTGCTCGCTGTATACGATGCACTGGTGGAGAAAGAGTATCATCCGATCAATCAGATCGTAGGGTATCTACTTTCCGGAGACCCAGCTTACATTCCGCGTCATAACAATGCGAGAAGTTTGGTCCGGAGAAAAGAACGTGATGAGCTGATTGAAGAGCTGGTTAGATTCTACCTCGTCAATCACAAGGTGGATAATCCCAGATGAAGAAGAAGTTAGGACTGGATTACGGCGACCGTAGAATCGGTGTAGCCACAAGCGATGTTTTTGGATGGACGGCACAAGCTCTTGAAACGATTGAGCGCCGCGGTACTGGTAATGAGTTCGAACGTATTCGTGAACTTGTTACGGAGCACGAAATTGGAGAGATTGTAGTTGGTCTACCGAAGAATATGAACGGCTCAGTAGGACCCCGGGGCGAAATCTGCATAGAGTTCGCTGACAAGCTGCGGGAGCAATTTGCAATGCCCGTACACCTTTGGGATGAGCGTCTGACGACGGTATCCGCAGAGCGGGTGCTGATTGAAGGGGACGTCAGCCGGAAGAAACGCAAAGGGATTGTGGACAAAATGGCTGCAGCCCTGATTTTGCAAAATTTTTTGGATGCTAACAGTAAAAGGTGAGGGGTGCGAGGAAATGACAAACGAACAGATTGGCCAAGAGGAAGAACCGGAAATTATCTATATTCCCGATGAGGAAGGTAATGAAGAGGAATTCGAGGTCATTATGAAGTTTGAGGTTGATGGCTCGGACGCTAAGTACATGATGGTGGTTCCGCTTGATTCCGAGGACGAGGAAACCGATGAGGTTTATGCGTTCCGTTATGTGGAAGAAGGCGACGATCTTCAATTGTTCATGATCGATAATGACGAGGAGTGGGCGATTGTCGAAGAGACTTTCAACACACTGGTTGACGAGTTGGACGGAGGATCTGAGAATGACTGAACGATCCGCTGATCAAGCGGTATGGACTTCTCGACTTAAAGAAGCCTACGGAGAAACAGTAGAACTGGAAGATGAGCAGGGCAAGTCTTCCATTTACGATATTATTGCCGAATTTGAAGTCGGTGGTCGCGGCTATGCTGTGCTGCAAGGCGCTGGTAAAGACGTGGATTATGAAATCCTGCGTATCGTTGTCTCTCCTAACGGACTTCCGGAATTAGAGAACATCGTTGACGATGAAGAATGGGAAGATATCTCAGAACTATATGATGAGATGACTTTCCCAGTGGATGACGCAGAGTAAGTCTTAAACATGTACGTTACATTTATGACGAGTACGGAAGAGGGCGGAGAATTCCGCGCTCTTTTTGCTTGGTATATGTGATGTTCTTTTTGGAGAATTCAACTATTAATTCCTGAGATTTAGGTACGATCATCAATCCCTCTTACTTATAGGGAATTCTCCTCATAAGTAAGAGGGATTGGTTGGTGTTTTGATATTATAAGGAATTACTCCCTATAATTTTAAGGAATAACCGGGATCATGCCTTGAGCTGATGAAATATAGGGAGTAATTCCCTGTAACTCTTACAGTGACTTCTTTATGTAGAGCATTTCTTGAGATATGTATTGAATTTTAAGTAATACACTTTTATACTTTATAGTCGGAAAGTGAGGAACCTGACTTGAAATCCGCAATCCGTACTGTGCTTATCGTTATTCTTTTGCTGGTAGCAGCAGGAGGCGGAGGCGCTTGGTACATTTGGAACGGGATGCAGCCGGTAAAGCCTGCAGGACCTGCCGTAACATTTACGATAGAGAAGGGCATGGGTAGTGCGGAAATAGCCGACCTGCTCGAACAAAATGGCATTATTCGCAACAGTCTTTTTTTTAAGGGATATTTGAAATGGACCAAAGAAGGTTCTAGCTTCAAGGCTGGTACTTATGTTGCTAGTCCAGGCGATACCTATGACGAGCTCATCGAGAGGTTAAATGCTGGTGATGTTGTTAAGGAAGAGACCATAACTTTTACAATTCCCGAAGGATATACTGCTGAGCAGATTGCCAAGAAGCTTGCTGAAGCGTGGAATCAGGAGGCTGCTATTTTTCTCGAAATAATGGATACCGGTGCGGGGTTAAAGGGAGTTGATCTTCTAGGTATCCCACAGGATAAGAATCTTCGCCATCGTCTTGAAGGATACTTGTTCCCAGAAACGTATGAACTAGCTAAGGACAGTACACCGCAGGAAGTTGTAGAAGCGTTATTGGATCAGTTCCAGAAGAAACTGGATACGATCCCGAACTGGAAGCAGAAGCTTGAAGCACGTGGAATGACGCTACATGAACTGTTGACGGTGGCCTCGTTAGTTGAGCGTGAAGTCGTGGTAGATAGTGAACGACCGCTAGTCGCTGGCGTGATTTATAACCGCTTAAAGAAGGAGCAAAAGCTGGAGATTGATGCTACGGTTCAATATTTGCTCGACAAACAGAAGGAAAGACTGTTATATAAAGATTTGGAAGTTGACAGTCCTTATAATACGTATAGAAATATTGGGCTTCCTCCGGGACCTATTAGTAATCCAGGGCTGGCTTCCATTCAGGCGGCACTTGAACCTGAGGCATCTGAATACTACTTCTATGTGACTAAGAAAGATGGTACACAAGGCCATTTGTTTGCTAAGACCTACAAGGAACATTTAGCCAATATCGAAAAAAGTAAGCAAGAATCGAAATAAAATATTAAAATGAAGAGTGGTGCGGTTGAAACAACTGTACAAGTAGGAGGTACAACATGACTAACAAACCGGAATTGTTGGCGACAGCAGCATCCTTAGAGGAAGCTGCTGCTTTGCTGGATGCCGGAGCCGACGCGTTGCTCATCGGGGATGACCGTTTCGGCATGCGTCTTGCCGGACATTTTTCGCTGGAGGATACAGCTGCTGTCGTAGAAATGGCACATGCGCGTGGCTGCAAGGTATATGCTGGACTAGGTGGGCTCATGTCCAACCTTCTTCTCGAAGAGCTTCCTGCCTATGTGAAGGCTATAGGTGAACTTGGTGTTGATGGTGTTGAATTTGGTGATCCTGCTGTGTTGACTACAGTGAAAAAGGAAGCGCCGGGGATGAATCTGCATTGGAATGCAGAAATGACCTCTACCAATTACGCAACCGCGAATTATTGGGGGCGTAAAGGGGCTAGTCGCGTTGTTCTTGCCCGTGAGCTGAATATGGATGAAATGACGGAAATGGTTCCGCTTTTAGAGGTAGAAGCACAGGTTCAGGTTCACGGCATGACCAATATATATCATTCCAAGCGTAAGCTTGTAGAAAGCTATATGTCACATCAAGGACGTCCAATTGAAGGGGGCAGTCTTGGCAAGGAACGTGGTCTATTCTTGATTGAGGCAGAACGAGATGACCAAAAGTTCCCGATCTATGAAGACGTGAACGGTACACATATTATGAGTTCGGATGATATTTGTATTTTGGAGGATCTTCATATCCTTATGGCTGCAGGCGTACAGAGTTTTAAGATTGAAGGATTGTTGAAATCAACAGCTTATAATGTGGCGGTTGTTAAGACATATCGTAAAGCTATTGATCTCTATGCAGCTGACCCAGAAGGATATTCTTTTCAAGAGGATTGGATGGAAGCAATCAGAACGTTGCAGGATCCAGAACGGGAGCTAAGCTTCGGATTTTTCTATAAAGAGCAAGTATATTAAGTTTAATTTAAGACAGTTTTTATTTCCCTGCAAAGACTTAAATGCTTGTAATCAAGTGTAGACATCACTTTGCGGGGCGATGGAGGGGAGAACAGGAATGGGAACCATGACAAAGCCGCAATTCAAGGGCAAACGTTACCGTCTGGACAAACCGGAGCTCCTAGCTCCGGCCGGTAATTTGGAAAAATTAAAATTCGCAGTACATTATGGTGCGGATGCTGTTTATATCGGAGGGCAGAAATACGGTTTGCGTTCAGGGGCAGACAATTTCAGCTTTGAGGAAATGCGTGAAGGTGTTGAATTCGCGAAGAAGTATGGCGCTAAGGTATTTGTTGCAACGAACATTTATGCTCACAATGAAGATGTCGCAGGGATTGAAGAATATCTGCGTAACCTATATGAAGTCGGTATTGCTGCCATTATCGTAGCTGACCCAGTCATTGTAGATACAGCGCGCCGTTTAGTACCTGGATTAGAGGTGCATTTGAGTACTCAACAATCTACACTGAACTGGCAAGCCGTATCCTTCTGGAAAGAAGAAGGTCTACCACGTGTAGTACTCGGGCGTGAGACAAGCCTGGAAGAGATCGCCGAGATTAAGAAGCATGTCGATATTGAAATTGAGAGCTTTATCCATGGTGCGATGTGCTCCTCATACTCAGGTCGCTGCGTATTATCCAATCACTTTACAGACCGTGACTCCAATCGCGGAGGCTGCTGCCAGTCTTGCCGCTGGAAATATGATCTGTTCGAGGATGCGCGTCCTGAAGGCACTTGGGTGTCTGAAGAAGATCAAGCTGAAGTGCAATCTCCGGCACCTTTACTTCCGGGTGTAACTCAGATTCCACTGCATCAGCAAGGGGATAATCCCTTTTCCATGGGATCTAAGGATTTGTGCATGTTGGAAAGTATCCCTGAACTCATTGAAGTCGGTATCGACAGCTTCAAGATCGAAGGACGGATGAAGTCGATTCACTATGTAGCTACTGTCGTTAATGCTTATCGTAAAGCCATTGATGCTTACATGGCTGATCCGGAAGGGTACGAGTTGAAGCAAGAGTGGCTGGACGAGCTGAACAAAGCGGCGAATCGCCCGCTTAACACAGGGTTCTTCTATGATACTCCGGATCATGAAGATCATATCTATGAGCCGGAAGAAAAAGCAGCTCCTTATGATTTTGCCGGACTTGTGCTAGAATACGATGCTGAGAGTGGAATGGCACTAATTCAGCAACGCAATCACTTCAAGCCTGGTCAGGAAGTTGAATTCTTCGGACCGAATGATACGTTCTTTAAGCAGACTGTAGCGGAAATATGGGATGAAGCAGGCAACCCGCTTGATGTAGCCCGTCATCCTCTGCAACGTGTTCGCATGAAGGTAGATCAACCAGTAGCATACTTTGATATGATGCGTAAGAGAAAATCTTAATAGGATACAGGGATGTTCTTTGTTAGAAGAGCATCCCTGTTTTTCTTTTGACAAAGCTAACAATAAGTTATATATATTAGTAACTAACAAATAAATCCAAGAAGGAGGGCAGAACGAACGAAGTTTTTTTGCCTCAAAATACATAGGTTAAAAGTTATAAAAAAAGTGTATTAAAGCTAAGAAAAAAGACCTAATATACCGATATATAATATAGTTAGCGCTTTCATATGTCCTCTAATATTAGCGGGTAGATGATCATGATGGGGATCCTGATCAAGATAGTATTAGTGAAAAGCATAAAGAGAGAAGGTTAGAGATGAAGAAAAATAATAAGAAATCCGTAAATGTACAGAGCAATGAAGCAAGCACAGGTAAGACATCAAAGCTAGATGCTAAGAATATGGTGTTGGGTTGGGGAAGCCAAATCAAGAGAGTGAATCCTATCAAATCCGTCGGAGTGAAGTTATTTCTAATCTTCCTTTGCTCCACTGTAATCGTAGTGATGTCACTTGGACTAATATCATATTCAAAGGCAAAAACAACGATAAAGAATAACGTATCCGAAGCTTATCGTCAGACTATTATTCAGACTGCTGAGAAGCTGGATATTACCTTGAAACAGTATGAGAACCTGGCATTGCAGCTTTATTTTGATGCACAAACGCAAACGGATCTTAGGGCTTTGGTGAATGCCAAAACGTCTTATGAAAAGTTTGAAGCTACAAGCTCCATTAGTAAGAAATTATCCAGTCAGACTACAACAGATTCTAATATTATCAGTGTCTCTTTGATTCCAGAGTCACCTGATCAAGATATTGTTACAAGTGGTAGTGGTGGCATTAATCTTGATGGATTAAGAGAGCAAGAATGGTATAAGACGGTTCTAGCCAGCACCAAAGAATATAATCCATATTATTCAGACGGTGACAAAGGCGGTGCCAAAAATATTTGGTTCTCCACTTCCGTTCAAGGAAATGAAGAAAAGGATATCGCTATGGTGAGATCTCTTAAAAATCTGGGATCAAATGATAGTTACATAATCATGATTGTAATGAAAAATGCACTGTTGGAAGAAGCTTTCGCAAGCGTGAAGCTTGGAGACGGCTCCCGTATTCAATTGGTGACTCCTGATGGAACAGTGGTGGCTTCTACCGATCAGAAGGATGAAGGAAAGCCGTCGGAGTTTACTTTTATCAAAGAGAGCAAGAAGAATAACACTAGTCTAGATGTCAAAGATTCTAACGGCAAACCAATTCTGGCGGTGTTTAATCCGATGATGCGTGCGGATTGGAAGCTCACCGGTGTAGTTCCTACAGACGAGCTTGTGAAGGAAGCACGTCCGATTCTGTTGACAACTTTTATTGCAGCTGCGGGTGCGGCTCTGCTGGCGATATTCATCGGAATTTGGATGGTTCGTATGATTGCTCGCCCACTGGCACGTTTGAAGAATCTTATGGTTCAAGGTGCAGGTGGAGACTTAAGTGTACGCACAGAATATGTGTCTAAGGATGAAATTGGTCAACTGTCAGCATCCTTTAACTTGATGATGGAGCGTATTACTGAGCTTGTATCGCAAACGACAGAAACCGCTCGAGATGTGCTGGAGACCGCTGGGGAGCTTGGAGAAGCATCGCGCAAGACAGCTATCTCAGCGAAGGAGATCGCAGCCGCGACGGAAGAAATCGCCGGAGGAGCAGGCAGTCTGGCACTTGAAGCCGAACGTGGGAATGAGCTTACAGATGTGATAGCTACACAAATGCAGACTGTGATCAGTGCCAACTCTGAGATGGACGAGGCTGCTCGTGGGGTAGGAGAAGCCAGTGCGCAAGGTGCTAAACAATTAACGGATTTATTGGATCAGACTAGCCGTACTGGGGAAAAGACAAGTGCGCTTGTAGAGCGTGTTAATCATTTGAAAGAAACGGTGTTTTCAGTAATTAAGGTGCTGGACGTGATGAAGAGTATCACACAGCAGACGAATATTTTGTCATTAAATGCGACGATAGAAGCTGCACGTGCAGGTGAAGCTGGTAAGGGCTTTATGGTGGTAGCAGGTGAAGTGCGACAGCTTGCCGACCAATCAAAGCAGTCTATCGCCCTAGTAGCCGGAATTACCGACAAGATCATAATGGAAATGAACGAAACGGAAGCTGTATTATCTGAAGTGGCCCCTCTCTTTAAAGAGCAAATAAGCTCAGTGAAGAGTACGAGTGATATCTTTGTATCCGTAAAGGGACAGATGGATGAGTTCATTACTAGTCTGGAATCGGTGACAACAGCGATCAGCAGCTTAAATCATTCACAGGTTGTGTTGTCAGAAGCGATGGGTAACGTCAGTGCTGTAGCTGAGCAATCTTCAGCGACTTCTGAAGAAGTGGCTTCACTCAGTAACGAACAGCAAAGTGTTAGTGATCAACTCGTTTCACTATCAGGCAAGCTGGAAAGTGCTTCAGGACAGTTGAAGGACAAGCTGTCATTATTCACTATAAAGTAATAGGATCCCTTATTAATCATTATATGGTCTTCCTAACAAAACCGCTTCTTCGCTATGAGGAAGCGGTTTTGTTATTGTATAAAGAAGAACTTCCCCGTATAATAATTTTGTTAGGTAATTAATAATAACAAGTTAGTAAAAAGGTTTAAGGAGAAGGACCCTATGAAAGGTAAACGCATCTTTGGCTGGTGGTCCGCTATCGGGGACATGAGCATGGAACGCAAGCTGCTCCTCGTCTTTTTAATCATTATTACGCTTCCGCTAACCTTCATTAGTGTGTTTACTTATAAGAGTTATTCAGCGTCTATTCAGGGCAACACTATTGCTTATTCTGAGAAGCTAATCGATCAAATGATGGATGGAGTAGATGATTATATCGAAGATATGAAGCGAATTTCATCTATGCCAGCCTATGTGAACGATATTAAACAAAATTTAATTCGTTCAAACCGGTACTATGAGCAGAAAGAGATCATGGGTGGGAAAGGAGGCAGTGCCTCATTGTCGCCTGGAGATTTTGATCTGTTGCTATCCATTCAGCGGGGAATAGAAGGTAATATTTCATTTATTAACAATATTAAGCGAGGCGCGAACACGGTTTATATTTTTGATGCTCATGGGAATGGCTATTATTCTGCCAAGGATGGTGGAGTGCGGCTTGACCTTGATCAAAGCTATACGTACTGGAGTCAGCAGACGAAGGATTCCAGCGGAGAAGCACTCTTGTTTGGCACCCAATCGTTTACGAGTAATTTGCAGAGTACTCGATATGCTTTTACTGTTGTTCGCAAAATCGTGGATGGATTGCTAAATCCGATTGGGCTGATCGCGGTAGAAGCGAATATTAGCAATCTGGAGAATCGAGTTAAAGAGTTGGATAAAGTAACACATGGCCAATCTCTGATTGTTGATGGAAATGGGATGGTCGTGTACGACAGTAATAAAAAGCTTCTTGCCACAGATGTATCTGATTCAGAGCGATTCAAAAGGGTCGATGGGATATCCGGAAGTTTCTATGATACAGTCAACGGAAAAGAATTTCTGAATATCTATTCAAGCTCTA
This sequence comes from Paenibacillus sp. RS8, assembly GCF_041956825.1. NCBI lineage: Bacteria > Bacillati > Bacillota > Bacilli > Caryophanales > Paenibacillaceae > Paenibacillus > Paenibacillus sp. RS8. The sequence goes on from NZ_CP168131.1 coordinate 3,464,964, forward strand.
ACAAGAGCAATTGGAAGGCCATTATCTCCATTCCTGTGGATGTGCTGATGCGGGATGTGAAGGTGACTCGTAATGCAACACTCGCTGCTACATTAAGTATCATTGTGTTGGCGCTAATCATCTCCATTATTCTTTCCTTTGCGCTCACTAAATCGCTATCCCAAATGATTCATCTGATGAAAAAGGTTCAGGGCGGCGATCTGGATGTGATGTTTAGGGTTAGGCGGCGTGACGAGATTGGTCTGCTCGGACATCAGTTCAATCGAATGTTGGCTCGGATCAGGCAGTTAATTCAAGATATCTACCGAATCGAAGAACAGAAGAAGGAAGCGGAACTTCACGCTCTGCAGAGTCAAATTAATCCTCATTTTATTTATAATACGCTGGAGTCGATCCGGATGACCGCTGAGCTTAATGATGATATTGAAGCTGCGGATATGATCTCTATTTTAGGTAAACTGCTACGGTATAGTACAAGTGATTTGAGCGGTAAAACGACAATGCAGCAAGAGCTTGGATATGTACGCAATTATGTTGAGCTGCTGAACTGTCGCTACCCTAATCGTTTCGTACTCGACGTCGACGTGCCGAAGGAGCTAGATAATTACTCTATTATCAAGCTGGTCTTCCAGCCGATCATAGAGAATGCAGCCTATCATGGCTTAGATGATAACAAACCGCAAATGCATCTAAGCATTCGTTGCGAGATTACTGAGCAAATGCTGCTGTTTCATATTAAGGACGATGGCTGTGGAATGGATAAGCTCACTTTGGAGAGATTGAACGATGGGCTTCAGAAAGAAAGTCCTCCTAAGAAAAGCATCAATGGGGGGATTGGTATGAAAAATATACAGCAACGAGTGCGCCTTCATTATGGAGCGGCATATGGAATTGAGGTATACAGTGCGCTTGGACAAGGGACGGATGTTATTTTGTCGCTACCGCTGCTGGAACCGGAAATGATTTGATTACCTGACTGAAATCAGAGGGGGCTGTCCGTTGAAGGGGATGAGATTACACTGGTCTATGCGTACCGTACTGCTTCTTCTCTTTTTGATATCAATAAGTGGCTGTGAGGACAACACCAAGCAGACGGAATCACCAGCACCTCCAGTTGGAAACGAAGTGAAGTCTGACTTATCCGGCACTATAGTCATGATGACCAATCGAATAGATTTGATTGAGAACGGAACTTTTCAAGGATACGCAGATCAATTCAAGCTAAAATACCCCGGGGCGAATGTCGAATTTGAAGGTCTGTCCAACTATGCAACGGATATTCTGGTACGGCTGTCCACTAAGGATGCGGGTGATGTACTGCTGCTTCCGGTAAATCTCCCTGCAAAGGAGCTGGATTATTTTTTCGAGCCGCTGGATGAGGAAACAACTGCTGGTGAACGGTTCCCTTCTTTTTCTACTTATGAGGGCAAAAGATATGGGGTATCGACGGGAACTACCACGGTTGGGATCGTCTATAATAAGAGAGCTTTCGAAAAAGCAGGGATCACTTCTGTACCACGGACACTAGATGAATTCTATGAGGCTTGTGCTAAGTTGAAACAGGCTGGAGTTATCCCGCTATATATGAATTATGGGGCGGTTTGGCCACTGCGTGAATGGGGGAATACTCTAGTTAACTATATGGCAGGCGACCCTGAATATCTTAATAAAATGGTAAATGAAGATAGCCCGTGGCAGCTTGATAATGAATGGGGGAAATCGATTTCTATTGCCAGAACCCTAATATCTAAAGGTTATGTTGAAGATGAACTATTCTCGAACAATTGGGAAATATCGAAGACTAAGCTCGCCAAGGGTCAAGCAGGGATGTATTTAGTTGGAAATTGGACCATTAGACAAGTCTTTGATGTTGGAGCTTCGCCAGAAGATATTGGATTCTTCCCATTTCCATATGATAATAGTGACTCTCATTATGCGCCGATCAATTCAGACTGGTTCATGGGGGTAAGTAAATATAGCAAGAATAAAGAGCTTGCAATGGCTTGGCTGAACTTTTTTGTGAAGGAGACTTCCTATAAAGATGATTGGGGATTTCTCCCTGCTGACGGCAGCTTAAACCCTTTTATGCCGCAGTACCGTGAATTTTTATCTTATGAACCTAAGCTGGTTTATGGCACGGTACAAAGTGATGCGTTCATCGATCTGGCAAATGGAGCTAAGCTGTCCTTTTGGTCCGGAGATTATATTCAAGAGTTACTTGCTGCGCCTGATTTACAAAAGTCTTTTGACGAATTAAATGCAAAATGGACGGAAGCGCGGGTAGCAACACAGGTAACTTCTCAGCCTTAACTTTGGTTTAACATTAATTTTATTACAATCTCTGGAGGGTTTAATATGGCTAAAAAGGTCACCATGCAAAAAATAGCCGATCATCTCGGTGTATCTAAATTTGTTGTCTCTAAGTCACTATCGGGTAAAGCTGGCGTTAATGAGACGACCAGAGAACGAGTTATTCAAGCTGCTTCGCAGTTAGGCTATTTTACGCAAAAGAACGCTTTTGTCCAAGGTATTAAACGAACGCCTCCGGTGGCGGGGAGTGATCGGAATAAGCAATCTGTGCTTGTATTAATGCCGAATATCCGCTCACAGACTCAGGATTCCTTGTATTGGGGAAAGATTGTAGACGGTATTGCTCTTGCTCTGGATCAAGAAGGACTAGGAATGGTTATCATCTCTGAGAACCGTGCAGATAATTTCGTTAATATCTTGAACCCAAGCGGGATTCTTGGTTTGGTAGGAGTGGGTGAAATCTCCACTTCTTTACTGCTTGAGGTACATCGCATCGGTCTGCCGATGGTGTTAATTGACCATGAAGATCCATTAATTCCAAGTGATACTGTATTCGCGAACAATGTGGATTCGATGGCTCGGCTGACTAATCATTTGATGGGGACAGGCCATACCCAAATGCATTTTATCGGGAATATTGGATTCTCACGCAGCTTCCGTGACCGGTGGATTGGCTTTCGGAGTGCGCTGGAGGAGAGTGGGATAAGACTGCCTTTGGAAGACGACTCAAATCTCTTTTTGGAAGGGGTGGAGGAAGATGTATTCCAAGAGGATTTTAAAAATTGGGTGATGAAGCGGAAAAAAGCGAAGACACTCCCAACCGCCTTGGTCTGCGCCAATGACAAAACAGCACTCTCGGTCAGTGATATCCTGAAGGCGGAAGGTCTTAATATTCCAGGGGATATCTCGGTTACGGGCTTTGATAATATTGAGGATGCCTCAAGGGGCATTCCGCCGCTAACTACTGTACATGTCCCTAAAGAAGCGATGGGCCGGGCGGCAGTGGAGAAGCTGCTAAGCCGGATTGGGCATCCCTCTGCACCACTGGAGAAGATCCTGATCGCAGCAGACATAGTGCATCGTGATTCTGTGGATAAACCGCGAGACTAGCAATTAGTTTTACAAATATATAATGGTGAAGGTAGTTTAGGGGGAAATGCTATGACTGAAGCAAATACAATGCCAAAGATAGATGGCGAGCATATTATTCTGCGTGGTGTAGAAGAGACCGATCTGGAGGCTTATTATAACTTTTTACTTGATGAGGAGATGGGACGTCTAACGGGGTCGCAAGGAGAAATCTCTCGTGAGCAAACTGCGGACTGGATTCGAAAAATTAGTGTTCCAGCTGAGGATCGTGTGGATCTTATGATTATCGTCAAGGAAACGGATGAGCTTATCGGAGAAGTGGTGCTGAATGAAATAGATCCGGATAACCGCAGCGCAAACATTCGAATTGGGATTCGTAGCCATGAACATAGAGGGAAAGGTTACGGTACTGAGGCTATGACTCAAATGCTGCAATATGGCTTTGAAAGCTTGAAGCTGCATCGCATCCATCTTGGTGTGTATCCATTTAATCCAAGAGCCATTCATGTCTATGAGAAGCTCGGTTTCAAACGCGATGGTGTGGAGCGGGATGCTCTTTATGTTGATGGAGAATTTCATAACTTGATTTTGATGTCTATGCTGGAGGATGAATACCGGGCTTTGTATGAGACAAAGTGAGATCGAAGGTGATCGGGAATGACGAGAGAGGCTAGGCTAGAGGTCTATTTACGCGAGCTAGAAGAAAAATTATTAAAGCCAGAAATTCGTTCTTCTCCTGAAGAAATATCAAAGCTGCTCGCCGACGATTTTTTTGAAATTGGTAGTTCGGGTGGAATGTGGTATAAAAGTGATGGTATTCCTGAAGAAGGACTAGGAATTGTTCGAATGACACTGAGTCATTTTGAGCTACATCTGTTGTCTGAGGATATAGCGTTAGTAACCTATCGAATCTATAACGAAGACAAGAAGCAACATACACTGCGCAGTTCAATATGGAAGTGTAGGAATGGAGAATGGAAGATGTATTTCCATCAAGGTACACCTGCCCGTGTCTAGTAAGAAGAAAAAAGCGTTCTCAGTAGAAACTTTAACTGAGGACGCTTTTTTTCTGTATAAGTTTAAAAGCCAAACCCTACAGTGCTAAATTACGATCAATGAGAGCGATACGTTGCTGTACACAAGCATAAGAGCGAAGCGGATCCTCAGGAGTGTTCAGCACGTAATCTAACATCTGGTCAACGGTAGTTGTAGCTACATGGATGCGAGTGTCGGAGGAAGCGTAGTAAATGTAGATCTGACCGTTATCGCGTGCAATCACACCATTACAGAACACGACGTTAGAGACATCGCCGACACGTTCTTCACCGTCTGGTGCGATGAAATGACCGCCTGGTGAATGCGTGACTTTGTTTGGCTCCTCTAAATCAGATAAAAAGGCATAGAGCACGTATCTAAGCCCAGCAGCGGTATTGCGTACACCATGAGCAATATGCAGCCAGCCTTTTGGAGTTTTGATAGGTGCTGGACCTTGACCATTCTTTACTTCCTTGATGGTGTGGTAGTGGCGCTCATCCATGATAGTCTCGCTCGTAATCTCGGCATCCTCAATGGTATCCGAGAGTCCCCAGCCAATACCGCCACCGGAGCCTGCATCAATAAAACCATCCTGTGGGCGAGTGTAGAAGGCATATTTTCCATCTACGAATTCAGGGTGAAGCACCACATTACGCTGCTGAGCAGAACCTGTCTTAAGATCAGCCAGACGTTCCCAGGTCTTCAAATCCTTTGTGCGAACAATACCACATTGTGCTACTGCGCTGGAAAGATCGCCGTGTGGGGCGTTTGGATCTTTGCGTTCTGTACAAAAGAGACCGTAAATCCAGCCATCTTCATGGTTTACGAGGCGCATGTCGTAGACGTTGATATCCGGAACTGCTGTCTCAGGCAGCACAACTGGGTGATCCCAGAAGCGGAAGCCATCCACCCCATTGTCACTTTCAGCTACAGCAAAAAAAGATTTGCGATCATTACCTTCAACGCGGGCTACGAGATAGAACTTGCCGTTCAGTTCAATCGCACCAGGGTTGAATACACCGTTTACACCGATTCTTTCCGCGAAGAAAGGGTTGGTGTCTGGGTTGAGGTCGTAACGCCAGATTAGGGGAGCATGCTCAGCGGTAAGCAGTGGATGAGCATAGCGGTCATAAATACCGTTTCCATAAGGAAGCTTTTCATTTTTACGGGTGATCAGTGTTTCATAACGATCTGTTAATTGTTGTTTGCGTTCTTGAAATAATGACATTATACAGTCTCCTTTATTGTTGATTTCAGTCGTGCGATCATTTCGAAGCAGGCTCTGCTGTTATGATAAGGACATTTCCAGGCACTAACCTTTGGAGCATGAGCTAAAGGCTGGTAATTCTCATCTACACTCCAGTACCATTCGCCTAACTGGTGATCTACCATATATTTATCAATAAAAGTCCAGGAGGCTTGGGCAGCCTCGTTAAATTTACTGTCACCGGTCAGCTGATAAGCATTATAGAATCCTACAACCGCCTCGGCTTGCGGCCACCAATCTTTCTCTTTGCTCAGTAATCCGTTCGGGTCTGCTTCATTCCATATTCCGCCGTCGTTATCTATGCCTTCCGCAAGAACGGCTTCTGCCATGGAGATGGCTACTGTATGTACACGATGCAGTAGTTCTTCATGTCCAAGCGTTTCTGCTGCTTCCACAAGTAACCAGCTACCTTCGATATCATGTCCGTAGGAGATAATATCTGATTTCACAGTCCATGCTTCATCTAAGAAAAGATGGAAATGCTTCCCTTCCTTATCAATGATATGATCCAGCATCGTTTCGATTAGCTCAGCCAGCTTGCTCTCTAGTTCCTTTGACTTCCATACTCGAAAAAGTCCGGTATAAGCCTCTAACACATGCAGATGCGTATTCATAGATTTTTTCTCATTCATATCCTTACTGCTAAGACTTAGGTTATCCGTGATTTGCCATTCCCGGGATAAAGCTTCAACATAACCTTTATATATAGAATCATAGCCGTATTTCTCTACAAGCTGGAACAAACGAATCGCTTCATCCAATACCTCAGATCGTTCGGTCGCATGATAGAACTCAGCCAATGCGTAGATAGCAAAAGCTTGGCCGTAGATCTGTTTTTTCTCCTGAGCAGGTTTGCCTTCAGCGTCGACCATCCAGTATAATCCGCCATACTCTTTATCGATGAAGTGATCCATCAGATAGGCATAGGCACGTTCTGCCATAGCCAGATATTCTGTCTTGCCGTAAATCCGGTAAGCGCTCGCAAAGGACCATAGAATACGGGCATTAAGCACAAGGCTTTTCTCCGCGTCAGGACTAGTGTTCAGCTGATTGTCAATCTCGCCAACAAATCCCCCATTGATTTTGTCCTTCGTTTGTTTCATCCAAAAACTGAGGATATTCCCCTGCAGCTCATCTTCAAGCTGAGTAATCCATAATTCTGGTGAATAAATCATTGGTTATTAGTCACTCCTCACATTACTTATTGATTTTTGAGGTGAAATATTCGTTGATAATCCCTGCGGCTTGCTTGCCATACATACAATAATCATCATTCTGAGCAGCATCATGAATGGGGTAAAGATGAGTAGGCCAGTCCCAGAGCATAAAGCCCTGAACCCAATCTCTGCGCTCACAGCCTTGAAACATTGCCCGATAGAACTTGCTTTGTTCCTCTTGGCTCGGTTCACCCTTTAAGGTCCAATCATTAGGAATAGCGGCGCTTCCGCTCCGGCTTGGGCAACCGGCTTCCATGAAAAAGAAAGGCTTATTCTGTGATCGCACTACATTCTCAATCCGGTCGAGCTGAGCTTCCCAATCGTTAGCTGGATAATACCCACTTGAAGAAATCACATCGAGCGCATCCCACCAGGTTACGTTGTCCTCCTGATACTTGTCGCAATTGTAAGTAAGAATTCCTGAGTAAACCTTCCGAACCTCAGCAATAAGTGTGCGCCATTCAGTTTCCCGCCTATCCGTTTGTACAAGCTCACAGCCGATACATAACATCTCACAGCCTGTTTCCTCAGCGATGGAGGCATAGTGCAGAATGAATTTGGTATATGAGCTGAACCACTCAGACCATTTAGGCTCGCAAGGAACATCCTTATCGAAAAAGTTAATGTGAGCACGCCAAGTTCCGTCAGCACAATTAACAATCGGCTTCAGGCATACCTTTAACTGTAATGATTTCGCTTTACTGATGGCCGATTTCACTTCTTCATCACTAACGGTTGGAGTTTCCCAATAGGGAATTTCCGTTGAATGAGCGGTAGCTTGAAGCGCACTAAGTGCAATAGCTGTCCAGTTCGCTCCAGTAACTGAAGACATGAGTTCCATCGAACGTTCCGCTTCTTCTGTTTTCCATGAACCACGAGTACCCGAGAAACCCCAGGTTACACCTGCAATGTATTCGTTGTTAAATCGCATTGAGAATCCCCACCTTACATTGAAAATAGAAAAGAGAAAAATTAGCAAATCTTAATTTTGTTATATAGTTATTATTAATTTGTTAGTTTATAATAACAACTTAATTTAGTTATATACTTTTTTGAAGATGATTTCAAGGACAATTTATTGTTGCGGCTGGGAAATTTGAATAACTTTCGTTATAGTAAAGACAAGACTATAAATGAGCGCAATCCTACATTGACGTAATACATGGGGAGAATACTATTCGTGATGATAGCGCAATCATAATAACTGGCCGATACAACTGGAGGGAAGTACTCAAATGATAAATATTATGATTGCGGACGACGAGGAAGTCATTCGCAGAGGGCTTGAAAAAATCACATCCAGGATGGAATTAGACGTACATGTAATTGGATCCTACGGAAACGGGTTGGAAGCTTGGGAGCATATTGAAAAGTTATCCCGAGAGGATATGGATCTGCTTATTACAGATATAAAAATGCCTAGAATGGATGGTTTTAAGCTAATTGAACAGGTTAGAGGACAGATGGAGGATATGCCTATTGCCGTTCTTAGCGGGTTTAGTGAATTTGAATATGCCCGCCGAGCAATCCGTCATGGGGTGATGGATTATTTATTAAAACCGATTGATAAGACTCAGCTATATGAACTGCTCAAGAGAGTAGAGGGTGCGAAGAAAAAGAACGTCAAAGACCAGGAGGAGATGTTCTCTCAAGCGGCAGATGGTGGAGAGCATTACGTAGTTGAACAGACTAAGAGCATACTGGAGAGGGAGTATGATCAGAACTTCGAACTCGAGCGCTTGGCGGAGACCGTCGGTATGAATGCGAGCTACCTCAGCCGTTTGTTCAAAATAAAGACGGGCCTAACTATAACCGATTATCTAATTCGGATTCGTATTACTAAGGCGAAAGAATTGCTGATGGAGCATCCTGACCTGAAAAATTATGAAATTGCCGATAAAGTAGGTTATAGTGATCCTGTTTATTTTAATAAATTGTTCAAGAAAATGTGTGGTATGACACCAAAGGATTATAAAAGCGGTTGTAAAATATCGAAAATGGAACGAGAGTTTTAGACTTATATAGGAAGCTATTATTTAAGAGGGCGATAAGCTCTCTTTTTTTGTGGTTATTTTCGATAAATTATATAACAGAATATAAATAACAAAAACAAAAATAACAAATACAAGACCAGAAAAAGCAATTCAAACCATCGTTTTGCGTTAAAAATAGATTTATAATGATCTTGTAAGCGATATCATCACTTGTTTTCATGAGTAATTCAATAATCGTGGAATTGATAAATACTCATTTCAACTATTCGTGATGATAAAAGTTATTATTTTGTTATCTACTAAAAATTAGATTTGAAACGAAGAGAGGGGTCGTAAAAGCATGAAAAAAGGCAAAACAATGATGGGCTTGATGGCACTGACACTTATGGCAGGATTGTTTAGCGGTTGTTCCTCAAACAACAACACCAATAATGAAGGCGCTAAAAACACAGGAAGCAATGGATCCTCAACAGAGGCGACGGCAGCTCCGGCTGATGATGCAGCAGCCAAGGATATTAAAGGGGATATCACGGTTATTACGCAAAGAACGGATATTGTTGATACCGTATTCAAAGAGTATGCGGCTAAGTTCAATGAGAAATATCCTGATGTAAAAGTAAACTTTGAAGCGCTTGCTACTTACGAAGATCAAATTAAAATTCGCATGAGCACTAGTGACTATGGCGACGTTCTGTTGTTACCTACAAGCATAGCTATTAAAGATATTCCCGATTTCTTCGAACCACTGGGTACACTCGAAGATATGCAAAAACAATATACAGGTGTGGAAGAACGAGCAGTAGATGGAATGGCTTACGGAATTCCAATGACCATCAACTTTAACGGTATTATTTACAACAAACAAGTCTTTAAAGATGCCGGGATTACAGAGGTTCCAAGAACGCCTGAACAATTCTTAACTGCTCTGCAATCTGTTAAAGATAAAACGAAAGCTGTGCCTCTGTACACAAACTACGCAGCTGGCTGGACATTGACCCAATGGGAAGCGGATCTGGCTACAGTAGCTGGTAACCGTGATTATGTGAACATTGGTCAAGTGGCTAGCGACGATAACTATGTTCCAGGTCAACCTCACTATGAGCTGTACAAAATCCTGTACGATGCAGCACAAAAAGGTTTGATTGAAGAAGATCCGACGACTACAGACTGGGAATCTTCCAAAGCGGATCTGGCTAACGGAAAAATCGGCACGATGGTTCTTGGATCTTGGGCAATCGGTCAAATCAAAGGTTTAGCAACGAATCCAGATGATGTTGGCTTTATGCCATTCCCTACGAATGCAGATAAAATCCTTGTACCACTTGCTGGTGACTACAATCTGGGTGTCAGCGTTCATAGTAAAAACAAAGAAGCTGCTAGAGCTTGGGTGGATTGGTTCATTAACGAATCTGGCTACCCAACGACTGAAGGTGGCGGTATGAGCCCGGCTATCGGTGCAGAGCTTCCAGAAATTCTGAAACAATATGAAGGTACTGAAGTAACCTTTGATACACTTGCAGCTGCTAAAGCCGGTGAAGAAGGCTGGTCTGATGAAATCGACAAACAAGCCGAAATCGGTGCTTGGCAACCAGACTTCAAGAAACGGATTATTGAAGCCGCAATTGGCAACAGAAAAGAATCTTATGATGACATCATGAAGGACCTCAACGACAAGTGGAAAGCCGCTCGCGCTAAAGTCACAGCACAGTAACAACTATAAGCTTTCTTAAATGCTATAGGCGGTAGTGGATGTGGGAGGGGATATGCTAACGGGCATTTCCCCCTTCACATTTAAACGAGTCATAAATAAATGAGGATGCTTTTCTGGAGGTGTATCGGGTGTTCAAGTTTTCGAATTTGAGTTACAAAAATCAACGGATTGCCATCATATGCTTGTTCTCATTAGTGCCGATCGTATTACTACTCACGTTTGCGTATTATCCAGTAATCAGTATGTTTCGGTACAGCTTCACCAGCTGGAATGGCCTAAGTAAAAATATGGAGTACGTTGGGTTAGAAAACTACAAAACCATTTTTACGAAACCGGAGTATTTTTCCGTATTTAAGGTCAGCTTGTATTATTTCTTCACTACCTTTATTCAGATGGCACTTGCTTTGTATTTTGCAACCATTCTGAGCTTTAGTGTTCGCATGAAAAATTTATTCAAAGGGATTTTGTTCTTCCCAACCTTGCTAAACGGTGTAGCGATCGGCTTTATCTTTCTGTTCTTTTTCAAACCAGATGGAACGCTAGATACGATTCTTAACTTGCTCGGACTCAGCGGTTTACAGCAGAAGTGGCTGCTCAATCCGAATTTGATTAACTTCTCGCTCGCAGGTGCGTCACTGTGGAGATACATGGGGATGAACTTCCTGATCTTCCTTGGGGCTATTTCCTCGATCGGTTCGGATATTTATGAAGCTGCTGAGATTGATGGTGCAAACAGATGGCATCAGTTTATGCATATTATTTTGCCAAGTATTAAACGTATTCTGCAATTGAACCTGATTCTTGCGGTCAGTGGCGCCATTGGTGTGTTTGAAATTCCATACGTCATGACAGGCGGATCTAACGGAAGTAGCACATTTGTTATTCAGACAGTCGATGTAGCGTTCAAATATAGCAAAGTTGGATTAGCGTCAGCGATGGCCGTAGTTTTGCTGGGTATCGTTATAGTAGTTACTATTTTGCAGCGCGTTCTGATCAAGGAGGAGAAATAAACTATGCATTCTGTAAAATATACCACTGCTAGTATATTCAAATATCTCACCTTGATTTTGGGAGCACTTGCAGCATTGATACCTATCGTGGTCGTATTTTTCGCTTCATTAAAGACAGGGCCAGAATATGCTTCAACCGGACCGTTAACGCTGCCAGAGAATTGGCTGAATTTCTCCAACTACACTAAGGCTTTTGTTGATGGCAAAATGCTTCTAGGATTTAAAAACACTGTCATTATCGTTGTGATCTCTATCCTGGGTGCAACGCTGACGGGTTCGATGATGGCTTATATTTTATCCCGGTTTAAATTTAAAGGCAGTAAAGTTCTCATCAGTATGTTTCTGATTGCTACCCTGATTCCGGGTGTTACAACGCAAGTGGCAACCTTCCAAATCATCAATCACTTGGGCTTGTTTAATACCAGATGGGCACCCATCGTGATGTACCTCGGTACGGATATTATTGCTGTATATATTTTCATGCAGTTCTTGGATTCGATTTCCGAGTCACTGGATGAATCCGCGATGCTGGACGGGGCTTCGTATTGGACGATTTATTGGAGAATTATTTTGCCACTGCTGAAGCCGGCGATTGTAACAGTAATTATTGTGAAGGGCGTAAATATTTATAACGATTTTTACACGCCTTTCCTATATATGCCGAAAACAGATCTCCAAACGATCTCCACAGCACTTTTTAAGTTTAAGGGTCCATACGGATCGCAGTGGGAAGTAATATGTGCGGCGATTATGATCGCGATTATTCCGACATTGGTTGTGTTTACCGCGTTGCAAAAGTATATCTACAATGGATTTTCACAAGGTTCCGTGAAGTAAGCTTAGTAGTAGATTTCATAGCAATACTAGATAAAATAGCATACTGAAAAGTTGCATACATTTGGAGGGAATACTAATGAGTGAAGTGAAATTGGTTGGAGCAAGTGTAGTGAACATCCCGAACATGCCTTGGCAGGATAAGCCTGCTGGCTACGAGAACCCGATTTGGAGACATAATGATAACCCGGTTATCAAGAGAAATCCTGCAAAAGGTGTGGCGCGTATTTTTAATAGTGCGGTTGCTGCGTATGAAGGTAGCTTTATCGGAGTATTTCGTGTAGAAGATAACACAACTCGCCCACATCTGCGTATGGGACATAGTGTTGACGGTCTGGATTGGAAGATTGATGATGAGCCGATCCATTTTATAGATGAAGAAGGTAAACCTTATCAGCCGCGTTATGCTTACGATCCACGTCTGGTTAAGGTCGAAGATACATTTTATATTATCTGGTGTACTGATTTTTACGGCGCAGCTATCGGTGTTGCTAAAACACAAGATTTCAAAACATTTATCAGCTTGGAAAATCCATTCCTGCCCTTCAACCGGAACGGTGTATTGTTCCCTAGAAAAATCAACAATAACTTCGTGATGTTGTCCCGTCCAAGTGACAGCGGACATACACCATTCGGTGATGTATTCCTTAGTGAAAGTCCTGACTTTGTATATTGGGGTAAACACCGCCATGTGATGAGTAAAGGTGGTCAAGGCTGGTGGCAAAGTGTCAAAATTGGCGGCGGACCTGCACCGATTGAAACTACTGAGGGCTGGTTGATGTTCTACCATGGCGTTACTGGAACCTGCAACGGTCTTGTATATAGCATGGGCGCGGTTATTTTGGATATTAATGAGCCTTCGAAGGTGAAATATCGCTCAAAGAACTTCGTATTAACACCGGAAGAATGGTACGAGGAAAGAGGTTTTGTAAATAACGTTCTTTTCCCATGTGCTACTCTGCATGATGCAGAAACCGGTCATATCGCTATCTATTATGGCGCTGCTGATACTTATGTAGGCGTTGCTTATACAACGGTTGATGAAATCGTCAACTATGTGATCGACACCCATGAAGAGGTTGGAGACGATGCGGGTTTAGGCAAAATCTAATAGGGTGAGCAATCTTTTGGGGAACAACTTTTTGTTAGAGTGAAATTGGGTAGATGCTTGGCGCTGTGTAGCGTTCGAAAGAAGTGATTTGTGCGCTGTGTTTTGATGCTGGGTTCTGCACGTTACACGCTCTATGTTCATTGATTTGGGCTTTTCATTGCATTCTCTGCAATAGAAACTCTCGATTTTGTCTGAAAAATAGAATCTATTGCACTCTCTGCAATGGTTTTCCGCAAAAATAAATTTTATGCTCGTTTTCGCTCTAGCTGATTGCACAGAGTGCAATAGAACACCGATTGACGCTCATATGGAGTGATTCTATTGCACAAAGTGCACTTAAACTAACCTGTTTGGTGATGTTTAGTGTAAATAGCTGCACATTGTACACTTATCTCAGGCGATTTGCCTCGTAATCCCTGCTTTGAGCAAATTTAGTTGTATAGAGTGCAGTTAAATGAACAACACATATATTTTGCTGTAAATAGTTGCAGAAAGTGCAACTATCGAGCTCTTGTTATTAGTAAAAGCTAACGGAAAATCCGATTCAGAGGGTTTTCCGTTTCCATTATTTTTAAGAGGGAAAACCTAAAGGAGGATCTTAATATGGGAAGCGACATGACATTGTCACAATTGAAAAATTATAACGGAAGCAGCCCAAAGCCGGATGATTTCGATTCATTTTGGGAGGGGGCTTTGCGTGATCTGGACGCTCAGTCACTAGAGTATGAACTAGAGCCTGCGGAGTTTGTCAGCGAGCTGGCAGAATGTTTTCATCTCTATTTTACCGGCGTTGGCGGAGCAAGAATTCATTGTAAATATGTAAGACCGAAGAAAAGAGGGTCAGACAAAGGTTCCGGTGTAGTGATGTTCCACGGATATTCCTGTGACAGTGGCGATTGGATGGAGAAGGTGACTTATGCGGCCCATGGGATTAGTGTCCTTGCGATGGATTGCCGGGGACAGGGCGGACTTTCCGAGGATAATCTAACTGTAAAAGGCACAACCATTCGTGGACATATTATTCGCGGCATTGACGATCCTAATCCGCACAACCTTTACTATCGTAATGTGTTTCTGGATACAGCGCAGACTGCTCGAATATTGATGTCTATGGAAGAAGTTGATCCAGCACGAGTAGGTGCTTTTGGTTTATCTCAAGGCGGAGCGCTTACTGTAGCTTGTGCAGCATTAGAGCCGCGTGTGAGCATGGCCGTTCCTGTGTATCCGTTTCTTTCAGATTATAGACGGGCTTGGGAGCTTGATATTACTACTTCAGCTTATGAGGAAATTAACTATTATTTCCGCTTTTTTGACCCCCATCATTTACGTGAAGACGAGATTTTTAATAGACTGGCTTACATCGATATTCAGAATCTCGCGGAGCGAATTCAAGCCAAAATGTTGTGGGTTACAGGGTTATCCGATGTGATTTGTCCACCTTCAACGCAGTTTGCCACATACAACAAAGTACTAGCGCCCAAAGAGCTTATGGTTTATTATGAGTACGGACATGAGTATTTGCCATATCTTTCCGATCGGGTGTTACAAATGTTCATGACCTTGTAAACGATAAGCCAGTAGGCATAACAGACGACAACGGTGGTGAATGATTAGATGAAAGTACAAGTGAAAAAAGAAAAAAGACGGTTCCAGCTGCATCCATCCAAATCCATTGGGGTGCGGCTTTTTCTCATCTTCTTTGTTTCGACGATGGTGCTCGTGCTCTCGCTTGGCTACACTTCCTATTCCGTAGCAGAGCATACGATCGAGACTAATGCGCTGTCAGCCAATCAACAGACAGTCGTTCAAACCGCTGAGAAGTTTGATGTGGAATTGTTACGTTATGAGGATGGTCTAGGAAGAATCTTGTACAACAATGAAATTCAAAATGCACTCAAACAAGGGAATAATCCCACTACAAGTAATGAGGAACGTAAGGTACTGTCTAATCAGGTTAGTGCGGAGCTAAATGATTGGCTCACTGCTTCAAACGGTGTGGAAGCCGTATACCTTATTCCGATGAATGAAGGTTTTCCAATTTCTTCGGCGGGTACAAAAGATAATGCTTTTATTGAGAGTTTCAAAGAATCCTCATGGTTTAAGCAGCTAGTGGAGAAGCCGCAGAGTGTATGGATTCCACGTGAGTTACAGGGCCAGGAAGGAAATACGTCAGGTGTTTTCCATTTGGCTAAATCGATTGCCGGTGATTCTAAAAGCTCGGGATACATAGTCATTAGTGATATCAGAATTAGCGAATTAGAAAATCAGCTTCGTAAAGTAGATCTTGGAGCAGGCTCCTACATGCAATTGCTGACGAATAAGGATGAATTGATTGCCTCTTCTCAGCAAGTGGGGACGGATACATATTTGAATCTGGGAGGAACGCTTCTGGGGGGGCTGCAGAATACAGCAGGGTCATTGCCAACAAAGGATGAGAAGGGGAAATCCATATTAGCTGTCTATGGAACACTAGAAACCTCGGGATGGCGATTACTTGGTGTTGTACCCGCTGAGAACTTGACGAAAGACGCGCTGCGTATTCTCAAGACTACCTATCTTATCGTAGCTGTAGCGGCAGTTATCGCGATTCTGATTGGGTACTGGATGGTAAGAATGGTATCTCGTCCGTTGACCAGACTTAAGAATCTGATGTCTGAGGGAGCCGAAGGGAATCTAGGAGTGCGTACGAATATCACCTCACGTGATGAAATCGGTCAGTTATCCAGCTCTTTTAACATGATGATGGAACGGATAACAGAGCTGGTTATTCATACGAATGAAATAGCTCAGAAGGTACTGGAAACCGCCGATGAGCTTAGCGGTGTATCACGTAAGACAGCTGATGCAGCCATGGATATTGCCGCGGCCACGGAAGAAATTGCGGGTGGTGCTGGAAGTCTAGCCTTGGAAGCTGATCGTGGCAATGAGTTGACGGGGCAAATTTCGGTACAGATGGATTTAGTCAATTCAGCTACTCACGAGATGGATCATACTGCACACAGCATCGGCGAACTCAGTGAGGAAGGTTTCAACAGATTGAAAGAATTACTTAATGAGACGAATAGGACGGGCCTGAAGACGAATCAGCTTGTGATGAAGGTTAACGAGCTGACAGAAACGGCATCTTCCGTTATGAAGGTTCTTAATGTGATGCAAAATATTACTCAGCAGACGAATGTCTTGTCTCTGAATGCCACCATTGAAGCAGCAAGAGCAGGCGAGGCTGGACGCGGATTCATGGTGGTAGCTGATGAAATACGCCAGCTTGCTGATCAATCGAAAGAGTCTATTGCTGTTGTGGCAGAAATAACAGATACCGTAATGAGAGATATGAACGAGACAGTTGTGGTTCTATCAGAAGTTGCACCGCTTTTTAATCAGCAAATGACCTCCGTGCAGAGCACTAGCGATATCTTCGTATCTGTACAGGATCAGATGCAGCATTTTATCGCACGTCTGAATGCTGTAACTGTGTCGATGGACAGCCTGAGCCAATCGCAAAAGGTTCTATCCGATTCGATGAGCAACGTAAGCTCAATAGCTGAGGAATCATCAGCTGCATCTCAAGAGGTTGCCTCACTCAGTGGAGAGCAACAAAGTGTAAGTGATCATTTGGTAGAGCTTTCTTTGAAGCTGGAGGATGCATCCTTGCAGTTAAAGGAGAAATTATCGAAGTTCAGCGTGTAGAGTAGTCTTAACAGAATACTAAATTAAAGAACCGCTTATTCCTTTAGGAGAAGCGGTTCTTTGTTTTGAGCGGCATGAAGCCAGTATAAAATAATCCAGATGCATCTGAAGATAGTCTAGATAAGCCCGAGAAACGACCCTACGAACCTACTGATCTGAAGGCAAACATTACGTTACATTGCAGATAGTACAATAGAAAACGCCATTTCCGCTCATAAAATAACATCTACTGCACTCTGTGCAATCAAACTACTGGAAATATGCTATTAAAGGGCATTTTTCATTTATTGGTTGTACAAAATACAAACGAATTACAATTCAGCACGATTTTTAAAATTCTGCTGCACAAAATACAACGACTCTACCAGAAAATAAACATTACACATCAATTGCTTATGTGTAACGGACTCAGATGCAGCTATTTGTGCATTTTGCTGCTTATGGGGTGAGTTGCGGACTCGAGAGTCCGAACGCTTTACTGGTGAGGTGATAAATGAAACAGAAGGACAAACGCTTACCGTCCCTACAAGGACGACGTAGGCGTTTTTGTTTGGAAAAAAATTTTTGCTACTGATGTTGTGAAGGCAAATTTATGGCGATTCTAATGGATGTAGGTGGGACATAATAGTGTGGAGTCTGATCAGGAGGGAAGACATTGCGTAATAACAAACACCGGCGTGTATTCAGCGGTCTTCTTATTTTATCTGCGGCTGTAGCCGTGTTGATCCTTAGGCTGGCGTGGGTTCAACTAATTATGAAGGAACAGACGGTTCCTGGAACAAAATATACACTTGCGAAGATGGCGGAAATTCAAAGTGAACGGGAGACGGTACTGGACAGTGGTCGGGGACGTCTGTATGACCGCAAGAATGAACCCCTTGCCGGGGAAACTATTTGGACGGCGGCGTTTTTTCCACAGGAGGAGATGGCTAAGAAACCTGTGACGAAGGTTGTTTACGAAGAAGCGAAACCCATGCACCGAATGGCGGAGATTCTGGGTGTCAGCTATGAACAACTGCTGAATAAGCGTTCTTCGCTTAAAGAACCTTTACTTTGGCCATCTTCAGTGGGAAAAGAACCCCTCGCGTTGTCCCAGGCACAGGCAGAAGAAGTGAGTGCACTGGGGATTGACGGAGTAGGCGTGCTTCCTTTCGCACGCAGATATGATGGGAATTCTTCAGGTCGGCAATGGCTAGGCTATTTATCGGAAGCCACCATGCATGCTGGAGCTAAAGCCTCTCCTACGGGTCTTAGAGTTCCTATGACGGGAACGGACGGTTTAGAGAAGACATTAGAGCCTTTGCTTCAAGGGGTAGGACACACGGAAGCATATGTTCAAGTGGATGCGCGTGGGAATCGCCTTCCAGGCAGCCCCATCCAAGTTAAAGCACCGGGCAATCCTTATTTCCCTTTGTCTTTATATACAACGATTGATAAGAAGCTTCAGGAGGGGATTGAGGCGCTAGCGCTTAAATCCGGAATGAAGGAAGGAGCCATAGTGGTGTTAGACACCGGCACGGGAGATATTGAAGCCATGGTATCTTTACCCTTCTATAACCCAGAGAAGATATCTCCTCAAGGGGGGGAGTGGAATAACCGGGCGCTCCAGGCCGCCGTTCCTGGATCGATCTTCAAAATCGTTACAGCCGCCGCAGCGTTAGAAGCGGGTGTAACCTCCGCTGACGAGCTTTTTTATTGTTCAGGGCAATATGAGAAATATGGATTGTCTTGCCTGACAGGAAAGGGACACGGCCCCCTTACGCTGGCGCAAGGATTTGCCGTGTCCTGTAATACTGTATTTGCTGCTCTGGCAGAGCGATTGAGCGGTGTTCAGCTTCAATCAACAGCATTTGCGCTAGGACTTGGAAGAGATATTAGCTGGCAAGCCGAAAAGACGCTTGGGTTCCCACTTCTAAAACCACTAGCCGGCGAGCAAAAGGGGACCATCTTCACTACCTTACTTCCAGATGACAAGGGAGCCAGGGTACAGACTGCAATTGGACAGCGAGATGTGCAAGTCACACCTTTACAAGCAGCAAATCTAATCGTAACGCTACTGCATGGTGGGGAAGTAAGAGCGCCAAGAATCCTGCAGCGAGTCACATTTGCAAATGGACAGAAGCTGGAGGAGCTTCCGGGTCATCTGTCCCCATCCTCCGCAGGTAGGATCTCTAAGGCTACAGCCCGCCAGTTACTGTCCATGATGCGCAAAGTAGTGACGGAAGGCACCGGAACCCGTCTACAAAGCACACACTGGCCCGTTGCAGGTAAATCAGGGACGGCACAGACCCAAGTTAAGGGTATAGCACGCAACAATCAATGGTTTATCGGCTACGGTCCAGTGGATCACCCAAGATATGCTGTATCAGTTGCTGTAGAGAATGTCGCTCCGGACAGTCCGCATCTTGCCATTAAGCTGTTCGGTCAGATATTTGATTTGTTATCGGATTCGTCAGAAGCTTGAGTCTCCGGAGGAGCAGGAGTAGCCTTGCCCTTAGATGAAGGGCCGTTTGCGGCAAAGGGCGAAACGATAAACTCCTCTTGAGGCAAATAGATCCAGCTCTGAAGATATCCTTGTTGGATAAGCTCTTTGATTAGAATAAGCAGAATTGGCGACAGGATCAGACCGGCCATACCGAAAGCAGATGTGGACAGAATGACGAAGGACAGCATTAGAAAAGCTGACGAAACGCCAATCGAATTCCCGGTAATCTTAGGCTCAAGCAGTTGTCTTACAATCAGTACAATTGCGAGGAGTATGATTAGACCGATTGCTAAAGAGGTATTGCCAACAATGAACAGATAAATAATCCAAGGGACTAAAATCGTTGTTACACCTAGGAGCGGCAAGACATCAAATACAGCACAGATAAGCGCCATAGTGATTTCGTTACCGGTTCTTAGTATGAATAAGCCAACCAGTACGATAACAAAGGTAATGCTGATCAGAATAAGCTGAGCTTTTAAATAAGAGCCGATGGCTTTAAATACATTACCCTGCAAAAAGGCATAAGCGGTTTTAAATGTTTTTGGCATTTTGTCATGGGCGATTTTGCGCCAGTCTTTAATTTCCATACTAAGAAAAAATGCTAAAATAATGGCAATCCCAAAATTGGCCATGAAAGAGGAAAAGGATCCAAGAACACCGACCATGTATTTTAGAAAAGCAACAAGCCATCCAGTAAGGACATTCGTGCATCTTTAAAGTATCCATTCACTTTGTCGGTAATATCAGGCGGCAGGCTATCGATTTTTTGCTGAAGGTAGGTTGTGAATTCCGCGAAATGTTGTTGTACCACATATGTATACTTAGGAAGATTATCTTGAAAGTGAAGCGCTTGGATCGTGACCAATAGCCCAGCACCAAATAACGTACCTAGAAGAACGATTAGAAACAGAAGCACTGAGATTGCCGAAGCGAATGGTTTGGCTAGCCCCCGTCGGTTCAAGAAACGGGCAAGTGGTTCAATAAGCAAAAATACAAAAAAAGATAGGAATACAGGTGCAGCTAACTGATACAATTTACTGAAGGCAAACATAACCAGATAGACCGTGAGGACAATTAATCCAATGTCGAAGAACGTGCGCCAATATTTTTTGTATAACGGCAGCATAGATATAAACAACTCCCTCTTTAAATTGTTGATAGGTCAGGTTGAATACATTGTACATGATTTTACTTAAAAAACGTCTATTTCTTTGATACATGTGTTAAAATAGGGGGTAACGTATTTTTTGTCTAATTTCACTTGGCCGTATCACAGGTTCTGCTTGCAGACGTAAGGCGAGCCAAAGTCAACTCTGGAAAAGCGAGGAATTCATATGCAGACTTTGCTGCTCTGGTTATTTTATATCTCATCTTTTTATGCTTTTATCCCGGGTATGATTAGCCGCATTTTTGGTTACCGTGTCTTTCGTAAAGGAACTGGGCTGAATGAGTTCGCGTTGACCTTTGACGATGGACCTGACCCTCGATTTACACCGTTACTCCTGGATTTATTGAAGAAGTATGATGCAAAAGCAACCTTTTTTGTAGTAGGATCTAACGCTGAACGTTATCCGGAGCTTATTAGGCGGATACATGCAGAGGGACATCTTATTGGAATTCATAATTATGTTCACAAGACGAACTGGCTCATGCGGCCCGCAACCGTTCGTCGGCAGATTCAGCGCACGAATGATATTATCTACAACATAATAGGCGAGCGTAGTACGTATTACCGTCCACCTTGGGGGATTGTCAATTTGTTCGATATTTCTAAGCGTCGCCAAGTTGAAATTGTTCTTTGGTCGGTAATGTTTGGCGATTGGCGTGAGAAGCTTGGTGCGCAGCGGCTCACCGAAAAAATGCTTGCCCGATTGAATCCCGGTGAAGTAATGCTGCTGCATGATAGCGGTACAACGCTGGGTGCCGATCCGGACGCACCCGAGAATATGCTTGTAGCCCTTGAACTGACGCTGCAGGAGGCCCAAAGAAGAGGACTGCGTAGCATTCGAGTGGATGACATGATCAAGATGGCGGAGAAATCACCGATTCGGCGTTTATCCTTTGGTAAACGAGTACTGGTAGGACTCTGGTTGGCTTGGGAGCAAGTATTTCAAGTATTGTTCCAGCTTAAGACGATTAACCCGGCGGATCCATTCATGCATTATCGAATGCGTAAATATCAGGGAGAGCCTGTTGAACTCGGTGATGGAACCCAGCTGAGAAAAGGCGATAAAATCATTGAGCTGCATATTGATAACAAGCAATTATTCGAAATAGGTATTCATTCTCGTTCTTCTGCTCAACTTGCGATTCGAATGATCCGCAGAATGGAGAAAGGGTTGCCAATGCTGGCGGAAGTCATTGCCAAGGATGTGGATCTTGCGCAAGCCAAAGCACTTTATGGGGTTAGTATGATAAACCGTGGGCCAGAGAAATTTGGCTTTAGTGTACATGATTTGCCGGATGGTTTATTCGCACGCTCCACCAAGTTTTACTTAAAGATCCTGTTAAGTGTGATTCATCCAGATGGTGGTGCTAGGCTCAAGGAGCGGAGTGAGGTCCTTGTACCGAAGCTAATCTTGATGCCTGTCTCAGAATTGCTCAAGAAGATGAATCAGCAACTGCCTCATGATGAAAGGTCAGTAAGAAAACGTAAACCACAGCAAGAGGAAGCCTTGTCGCTTAACGATTCACTTTCAGAAGTGGAATTACCAGGAGCAACAGTAACGAATTGATTCTTGATATTATTAGTCTTATATAATGAATGGCAATGTAGATGCCTCACAAACCAGAAATGGATTGTGGGGCATCTTTTCTTATGTCCAATAAAAAAGAGCAGTCCGACCATAGATTATCTAAGGTGAACTGCTCTTGTATGCTAGGAACAATTAGAACTAGGCGAATTAAATCTTCAGTACTGCACCGTTACTTGCGTTGGTAACCATTTTGGAATAGCGAGCCAGGTAACCAGTCTTAACTTTAGGCTCAAACTCTTTCCAGCCCGTACGGCGAACCGCCAATACTTCTTCGTCAACCAGCAGTTCAATCTTACGATTGTTGAGGTCGAGTTCAATGATGTCGCCATCCTCAACAAAAGCGATCGGGCCGCCTTCAGCAGCTTCTGGAGAAATATGACCGATACTGATTCCGCGGGAAGCCCCCGAGAAACGTCCGTCTGTAATCAGACCAACCTTAGCACCCAGACCCATGCCCACGATTTGTGAAGTAGGAGCTAGCATTTCCGGCATTCCCGGTCCACCCTTTGGACCTTCATAACGGATAACGACTACATGGCCTTCTTTAACCTTACCGTTAGCGATACCTTCGAGTGCGGATTCTTGGGAATCAAAGCAGATCGCAGGACCTTTGTGATATCCACCAACAGAAGCATCTACTGCACCTACTTTAATGATGGAACCTTCAGGAGCCAGGTTGCCGTATAGGACGGCGAGACCGCCTCTTTCGGAGTAAGGGTTATCGATCTTATGAATAACCGAAGTATCTTGGATCTCATGTCCGATTACGTTTTCGGCTAATGTTTTGCCGGTAACCGTCATGCAGTCTCCGTACAGAGCACCTGGTTTCTTCAGCAGTTCATTCAAGACGGCACTAACGCCGCCTGCGCGGTCCACATCTTCGATGAAAATATCGGATGCTGGAGCCAGCTTCGCCAAATAAGGAACACGGTTAGCCACTTCGTTAATACGTTCAAGCGGATAATCGATACCAGCTTCTTGAGCTAGCGCAAGGGTGTGCAGCACCGTATTGGTGGATCCGCCCATTGCCATATCCAGTGCAAAAGCGTTATCTAGGGATTCCTTAGTTACGATATCTCTTGGTTTAAGATCTAATTTAATCAATTCCATCAATTGAGTAGCAGATCTGCGTACAAATTCTCTACGCTCATCAGCTACAGCTAGGATGGTACCATTACCTGGCAATGCAAGTCCAAGTGCTTCTGCCAAGCAGTTCATGGAGTTGGCTGTGAACATTCCTGAACAAGATCCGCAGGTAGGACAACCGAATTGTTCTAATTCAAGCAGCTCAGCATCGTTGATTTTGCCGACTTGGTGAGCACCTACGCCCTCAAATACGGAGGTAAGGGAGAGTTTTTTACCTTTACTGTCTACGCCGGCTTTCATTGGTCCGCCGCTTACGAACATGGTTGGGATGTTGACACGCAGTGCGCCCATCATCATACCCGGTGTGATTTTATCGCAGTTAGGGATGCAGACCATGCCATCGAACCAATGCGCGGAAACTACAGTTTCCAAGGCGTCAGCGATGATCTCACGGCTTGGCAGTGAATAACGCATGCCGATATGTCCCATTGCGATACCGTCATCTACGCCGATCGTATTGAATTCGAAAGGAACGCCGCCAGCTTCACGAATCGCTTCCTTAACGATCTTACCGAACTCTTGCAGATGCACATGACCTGGAACAATATCAATATAGGAATTGCAGACCGCAATAAACGGCTTTCCGAAATCTTCTTCTTTTACTCCGGCTGCACGCAGGAGACTACGGTGTGGAGCACGGTCAAAGCCTTTTTTAATCATGTCTGAACGCATTTTCTTAGCTGCCATATTGACATTTCCCCCCTAAATAAATTGCAATGAAATATAGTGTCGCATTAACGCAATGAACTCCAAAGACCTGCGTATATACGGTTTATAGAATGAACGGGGACGAGCTTCCTAGAGAAGAAGGGCGAAGCCGATTCTATAAATAATGCCGCTGTTTTGGTATAAACGTTTCCCGCCTATAATGAACGGAGAAGTCATTGTTATTAGTGAGTCTATCACAAAGAGCACGTTTTTTCTACCGGACAATGTGAAGTTTCTGATGAGGAGACCAGCCTAAAATCGTATAAAAAAACCTATCCGCTAGGGGATAGGCCACTTATAATGAGCGCCTTAAGGCAACACGCTGCAGGGTGATCATCCAGCCAACGGGAGGCTCAACAATAGGATGCATCAGTCGTTTTACACTTGGTTGGGCTAAGAGAATGGTTAGTAAGATTGCGGAGAACACTAATAAGACGGCGCCTATAGAATGGTTGATATAGGAGTACAGGCCAGAAACGGCGGCAAAACGAATGATAAATCCGTGAAGTAGAAAAACATACAATGTACGGGAACCCCAGTCAGTCATCCGGCTGAGCAAGTAAGGAATCCACCCCATAAATGCTAGTGCAGCAGTGATTTGCAGACCGTAAACAGCTAACCGATAAACTCCTGCGTACCATTCATGAAGTCCAAGCTGCATGTAAGTCATACTTCCGTAAAGCCAGCCTATCGGGAACTCTGAGCCCCCAGATGCAAACAGAAGGAATAGAAGGATGGAGACTGCGGCAGCAGTGACTTTAATCTTTTTTTGAAAAAAGCGTAAAAAGGTCTGGAACGGAAAATGATAACCTAATACGAAAAATGGCAGGTATACGAAAGTACGGCTAATGCTGAACCATATGCCATCAAGCTGTAGGTATCCAATGGCAATTCCAGCAACGATAGCAAAAATGAATTGCATGGCAGGCGTCCATTTACGCATCCCGATCATTAGCAAACGCCAGAAGGCATGACTTGCCAGGAACCATAAGAGCAAATAGGGGGCGAAAAAAGAATGATGGATACCCTGTACGTGATATATGGCGGCGTCTAGCACAGAGTAGAGGCTTTGAAAAATAATGTACTGCAGTCCGATTTGCATGATTATGCGACGGCCTTGCGTCCCTGTAAGGTGTTTATTGGCAAAAAAGCCTGTAACGAGCACGAAGAGGGGCATATGGAAGCTGAAGATCCACAAATATAAGCTATGCAAGCTGCTCATTGAGCCTATCAGTGGTTCTATGGCGTTTCCAACGATTACAGTGACAATGAGAACAAAACGTAAATTTAGAAAAAAGGTCTTTCCAGGTGTGTCTAGCGAGTTATCCCCTACCATGACTTCCCCCCAATGATGCTTGATGCTTTAATTTTAAAATACAAAATTTTCTTCGATTGAATTGTGAATTAACTCACTAGTGAAAGCGTTATCATGAGTACCAAATGTGGCGATGTGTTGAAGGTTGTTAGAATAGTGGGTTTCCACTATAATTTTCTTATATACAGTAACATCCGGGAGTGGAGCATATTGAAGAGAAGAATAAATAAGCGTCGTATTGGTTTAACTGTACTAATCATTCTTGTTATAGCCGGATTGCTGTTATGGAAATATTTAACTCCGTATGCACCAGCCGAACAAGCCGAAACTGCCCTGATTTCCAGTGGTGGAGTAACCGTCGAGCAGAATGACAACTGGATCTCGTTCGAACCTTCCATTACTAAAGGTGCCTCGATCATATTTTACCCTGGAGCTCTGGTGAAACCAGAAGCTTATTCCCCACTTGCGAAGGGCATTGCTGCTGCGGGACATCCTTTCTACATCGCCAAAATGCCGTTTAATTTAGCAGTAACAAAGGGTGATGCCGCAGAAGAGATTATTCGTGTACATCCGAAGCAGTCTTTTGTTCTAGGTGGACATTCCCTTGGGGGCGTCATGGCGTCACGTTATGCAGTTGAGCATGCGGACCAGCTGGAAGGTGTATTTTTTCTAGCCTCTTATCCGGATGAAAAAGGTAGTCTACGAGAGACCACTTTGTCAGTATTGTCGCTGGTAGGGACTGAGGATCAAGTGATTGACAGAGACAGCTACAGTAAAGGGCGCTCTTATCTGCCGGATAATACGGTCTATAGTTCAATCGTCGGTGGTAATCACGCTCAGTTTGGAAGCTATGGACCTCAAAAGGGAGACGGGAATGCAACCATTTCTGAAGAAGAGCAGCAAAATGAAACAGTGAGAGCTATGCTGGATTGGCTAGGGAATCTTAGGTAGTCTCCGGTTCGGTTTTTCCAACAAAGGGAGTGAGGATTATGCCATTATTACACATTAACGATGACTGCATTCCCTGTTCAGGAATATTGTTCGACAAAGATGGTACGCTATTGGATTTGTTAGCCACATGGGGGAATTGGGCCGAGCTTGTTCTTCGTGGAATGGAAAACCAGCTTACGGTTATGGGAACTGATTTTATTGTGGATCGAAGTAAAGTGCTTGGTACTCAGCATGATGCTGCAGGTAAGTTGATTGGTTATGATCCTGCAGGGCCGCTCACCATGGCTACAGAGGAAGAAAGTTATGGAGTGCTTGCCTGGCAGCTATATGCTGCGGGCGTTCCTTGGAATGAAGCGTTGACCCGTGTAAAGAGCATAGCGAAGGACGCAATGTATGAATTGCGCAGACGCCGCACGGCACAGCCGCTAGAAGGTCTTCATTCTTTTCTGGAACAGTGCGCGGCTGCATCGCTGAAGCTAGGTGTGGTTACCTCAGATGGTGCAAAGACCACTCAGGAGCATCTGGATTGGCTTGGTATTGCGCATTATTTCGATTCGGTAGTTACAAGAGACAGAGTATTAAACGGAAAACCCGCACCTGAAATGGCTGAATTAGCCTGCCGGGAGCTTGGGCTTTCTCCAGAAGTAACGATTATTATCGGTGACAGTAATGCAGATATGCAATTGGGTAAGGGTGCTGGATTACGCCTCGCCGTTGGAATCTCTAACATGGGTGATGGAAATCACTTGATCGACGCAGATGTGATTATTTCTAGCTATAATGAGCTAAGGATCACCTACTGATCAGCATACTAATGGAAAGGATGTGCTACAACATATGGATCAATTGCAGACACTTGCTTCTTGGATTAAAGACTGTGACAATATCGTTTTTTTCGGAGGGGCAGGTACATCAACAGAGAGTGGAATCCCGGATTTCCGCTCGGCAGCAGGATTATACCAGACTCAGCACAATTCACCTTATCCGCCTGAAGTGATGCTGAGCCGAACTTTTTTTATGTCCTCACCGGACATTTTTTTTGATTTTTACCGTAGTAAAATGATTCATCCCGACGCTCGTCCGAATGGCGCTCATCAGCTGCTTGCAGAATTGGAACGTCAGGGCAAGCTTAAGGCTGTTATTACGCAAAATATTGATGGTCTGCACCAGCTGGCAGGCAGTCAAAAGGTACTTGAGCTGCATGGTTCCATTCATCGTAACCATTGCATGGACTGCTCACGTTATTACGGGTTGGAGCAGCTCCTAAGTTCCAATGAGATCGTCCCTCGCTGTCCTGAATGTGGTGGCATTATTAAGCCGGATGTTGTGTTATATGAAGAAGAATTAGATCACTCGGTGCTGGTGAATTCTGTTGAAGCGATAACAGCTGCAGATATGCTTATGATTGGTGGCACCTCTCTTACGGTCCAGCCTGCGGCTAGTCTGGTTACTTATTTCAGGGGGAAACGTACGGTGCTGCTGAATGGCGACCCGACCCCCTATGATGATCGCGCTGATCTTCTGATTACAGATCGGATTGGGAAGGTACTCGGCAGTGTAAAGGATCTAATTGGTTAGAGAAGGAATAGTAATAGAGCAACAGCCCGGTTCCTTAAGCTAAGGAAGCCGGGCTGTTGTTGTAGAAATGAATTTTTAAAAGTGAAAAGCCTCTTAAAGATCTGGCTTCTTTACTTGTCTGGTCGTTGTGATGCGGTAGGCAGTGGGTGACTGGGCGCAAAAGCGTTTAAATTGACGCGAGAAGTACAGGGCGTCAGTGAGTCCAACGGAAGCGGCAACCTGTTCGACAGACAGTTCTGGTCGCTCACGGAGCAGCTGTCTAGACTTCTCAATACGCAGCTTCAGCAAGTATGTTACCGGAGACAAACCGGTTTCTTGCTTGAACACACGGGAGAGATAGGCCCGGTTATAGCCAAGGGTATCACACATTTGTTCAATAGATACTGGATGAGCGTATTGGGAGGCCATGTAGTGGATCATTTGCTTCACAGTACGCTTAACCTGCGATTCAGCTCCGGGAAGACGGGAGAAAGAAGAGAGCAAATCTGCAGCTTCACCTACAATGAGATAAAGATATCCCAGAGAAGTTAGGTGGGCACTTTCTTTGTTTGCTTTGAAGGCTTGCATGATACTGGAAAGGGCACCTGGGATGACGCTGTCACCCGTTGTAGTCAACACAGGTTTTTGAGGTGTAAAGCCAGTCTGCAGCACAAGGTCGTCAGCCTCGCTCCCAGTAAAAGCTGCCCAGCGATAGCACCAGGGCTGTTCTTTATCCGAAACATAACTGACCAGCTGCCCTGGATGAATAAGGAAGCAGTCACCTTGTCCTAGTGTATATTGATGATGTTCAGTACGGAAAATACCTGAGCCTGACTCTATAAAGTGAAGTAAATAATAATCGTAAATCTTAGGGCCAGCTTGATGCATAGGAATCGTCTGACTTTGACCGGCAAACAGTACATGGAGATTTTGTTTATCGTAATACACGGGATTGGATCCTACGGAATAAGTATGCTCCATATGGGACAGCCTTTCTTGTGTTATTGTCATTTTATGGCTTATAGTTTAGGGTGTATCATTTCTCTGTGTAATTATTATATTATGGGAAGTCACATTTATCCATACATTACACACATGATTGCATTATCAGAGGATCACTGATTACATTATAATGAATACATAAAGAACGCTTTACTAATTCCCACTGGCTGAAGCAGCGAAAGGATGGAGTGGCATTAATGAGCACACAGGAACTTAATAAGAAATTCATCGAAAAATACGGGGTAAGCGAGCAAGAGGCTCAAGTATTTTATGCACCAGGACGTGTCAATCTCATTGGAGAGCACTTGGATTACAACGGTGGATACGTGCTACCCGCAGCTTTGGAATTCGGTACAACTTTGATTGTTCGCCCACGCAGTGACAGCAAAGTGAATTTTGCATCTACTAATTTTCCTTATGAAGCATCTATTGATTATAGTGAAATTGGCAAGGCCAAAACGGGAGAATGGATCGACTATCCGGTTGGAGTAATGGTTGAATTGGAGAAGAAAAACACTCCAGTATCTAAAGGTTACGATCTGCTGTTCCATGGTGATATTCCGAATGGCGCAGGCTTGTCCTCATCGGCTTCTCTTGAAGTCGTGACTGCTTATGCTTTCCTGACGCTTGAAGGCGGCGACACGGATACCGTTGAGATTGCACTCTTGTCTCAGCGTGCTGAGAACCAGTATGTAGGTGTAAACTCCGGAATTATGGATCAGTTCGCAGTTGCTAATGGCAAACGAGATCATGCAATCCTGTTAATGTGCGATACGCTTGAATATAATCTGGTACCTTTCATCACAGGTGCTTACAAACTGGTTATCGGCAACACGAACAAACGCAGAGGACTTGTAGATTCCAAGTATAATGAGCGTCGTCAGCAGTGTGATGAGGCCTTGTCTATTTTGCAAAAAGAAGTGCCTTCACTAGCTTATCTGGCACAGCTCAACCGTGAACAATTCGAAGCACATCAAGATAAAATCACGGATGAAGTTGTTAGACGCCGCGCTCGCCATGTTGTGGAAGAGAATCAACGTGTACTAGATTCTGTTGAAGTATTAAAGAACAATGACCTGAAGCAGTTTGGTCAGTTCATGAATGACTCACATGCTTCCTTGCGCGACTTGTATGAAGTTAGCTGTGAAGAGCTAGATATTATGGTTGAAGAAGCACAGCGTATCCCGGGTACACTCGGTTCCCGTATGACTGGCGCAGGTTTCGGTGGTTGTACTGTATCCTTGGTACATGAAGATGATGTAGAACGTTTTATTCGTGAAGTAGGCGAGGCATATACCACAAGATCTGGTTTGGTTGGTGAGTTCTACGTTTGCGGCATCGGTAATGGTGTCCAAGAATTGAAGGGAGTGTAATCAAATGGCGATTTTAGTAACAGGTGGAGCAGGGTATATCGGATCTCATACTGTAGCGGAGCTGTTGGATCGCGGCGAAGAAGTGGTAATCATCGACAACTTGCTGACAGGACATCGTGAGGCGCTATTGGGTGGCAGGCTGTACGAAGGCGATCTGCGTGATAAGGAGCTGCTCAGTAAGCTGTTTGCTGAGAACGAGATTGAGGCAGTCATTCATTTCGCGGCGAGCTCTTTGGTTGGTGAGAGCATGAAGGACCCCGTTAAGTATTATGACAACAACGTATACGGCACACAATGTCTTTTGGAAGCTATGCAAAAAGCTGGCGTGAACAAAATCGTATTCTCGTCCACAGCGGCAACCTATGGCGAACCGGAAAAAGTGCCGATTGAAGAAACTGACCGTACCGAGCCAGCTAACGTCTACGGCGAAACGAAGCTGACCATGGAACGCATGATGGCTTGGTTTGATAAAGTACTGGGTATCAAATATGTAGCGCTTCGTTACTTTAATGCTGCAGGTGCACATGCTAGTGGCAAAATCGGTGAAGACCACCGTCCGGAAAGTCATTTGGTTCCGCTGGTATTGCAAACCGCTTTGAAGCAACGGGAGAGCATCGCCGTGTTCGGAGACGACTACCCTACAGAAGATGGTACTTGCGTGCGCGACTACATTCATGTGAGTGATCTGGCTGATGCCCATGTTCGTGCAGTAACCTATCTTCGCAGCGGAAGCAGCAGTAATATTTTCAACTTGGGGAATGGACTTGGCTTCTCGGTGAAACAGGTTATTGAAACAGCGAAGAAGGTTACAGGACTAGAAATCCCTGTAGTTATTCAAGAACGACGTGCTGGAGATCCGGCAGTGCTGGTAGCCTCCTCCGACAAAGCGCGCTCTATCCTTGGATGGAACCCTCAGCATGCTGACTTGGAAAATATCATTCAAAGCGCCTGGAACTGGCATTCTGCCAATCCGCAAGGATACGGAGAATAAGGGATTTAGCTCGAATTGAGCTTACGATCCTACTTAAGGAGAATTAAAAATGCACAACGAGAATAAGGTTACGCCTGCTGGCCAGAAAGCATTATATGCGATTGAGCAACTTGTTCTGTTCGCACTCCGCGAGCAGCTCATTGCACCATCCGATGAAGATTTTAGCCGTAATGTGCTGCTAGATCAGTTCGGATTTAGTGAGCCGTTCGTTGGCGAGGTCGATCAAAGTCCACTTACAGGTCCACAGGTTCCACTGGATGCACTGATTGATTATGGTTTTGAAATCGGGTTGATTCCAGAGAATAGCGACACTTACCGTGACTTGCTGGATGCTAAGATTATGGGGCTCCTAATGGCCCGTCCATCAGACGTAAATGCGGAGTTCAATCGTTTAGCTGCTGAAAAAGGCATCTCCGCGGCTACAGATCGCTTTTATAAATTAAGCATAGATTCCAACTATATCCGGATGGACCGGATTTCCAAGAACGTCTACTGGCTGCAAGATTCGCCTTATGGTGACATCGAGATGACAATCAATTTGTCCAAGCCTGAGAAAAGTCCGAAGGAAATTGCTATGGCCCGACTGCTCCCGCCGCCGGTCTATCCAAAATGTCTGCTGTGCCGTGAGAATGTTGGGTATGCTGGACGGGTTAACCATCCGCCGCGCCAGAACCTGCGTGTCATTCCGCTTCAGCTGAATAATGAGAAATGGCTCTTTCAATACTCGCCTTATGTTTACTACAACGAGCACTGTATTGTATTCCATCATGATCATGTACCAATGAAACTTACCAAGGATACCTTGAAGCGTCTGCTCAGCTTCGTGGAATCTTTCCCGCACTATTTTATTGGCTCGAATGCAGACTTGCCGATTGTTGGTGGATCGATTCTGACGCATGACCACTTTCAGGGTGGACGTCACACCTTCCCTATTCAGAAAGCACCTAAGGAAGATACGTTCACGCATGCTTCTTATCCGGGTGTCAGCATTAATATAGTAAAATGGCCTATGTCCGTATTACGTTTGAATGGTGGCGATCCAGCGGTATTGCTGGAGTGTGGCAATGCACTTTATGAAGCTTGGAAGACGTATAGTGATCCTGAAGCAGAAGTGTTGGCGTTCACCGAAGTTGATGGTGAAGTGCAGCCTCATAATACCGTTACTCCTATCGTTCGTCGGGCAGAAGATGGCGGCTTCGAGATGGATCTCGTGCTGCGTAACAACCGGACTAACGAGCAATATCCTGAGGGGATTTTCCATCCCCATCGGGAGATGCACCACATCAAGAAAGAAAATATCGGCTTGATTGAGGTTATGGGACTCGCAATTCTGCCAGGTCGTCTGAAGGAAGAGCTCGATTCTATTGCGAGCATTCTTGCAGGAGATCAAGCACGATTAGAAGCGGTGAAGAACGATCCTAGTCATCCACTTGCGCAGCATGCTACTTGGGTTCAGGAGCTAGTAGAGCGTTTCGGAACGGCATTACAGCATGAAGAAGCCGTCAAGATTGTGCAGAACGAAGTCGGCATCAAGTTTACACATATTCTTGAACACGCGGGTGTCTATAAACGGACTCCGGAAGGGCAAGCTGCTTTCCGTCGTTTCGTGAAGAGCTTCGGCGCGATATAAAGTTTGGAAAGGGGATGTCCTTAAGCCTGTAGGCTTAAGGACATCCCTTTTTTGATGGTATTGAAGCTGCTCCATTTGAATGCGGCTATTCAGAGGTTTATAATACGAGTGAGCAAAACATTCTGAAATAACTAATGGAGGTTTACACATTTGCGTAATTTTGATTTTTATAATCCTACCAAGCTGATTTTTGGACAGGGTACACTGGAAGCGTTGAAGACTGAGGTTCCTAAGTACGGCAAGAATGTATTGTTGATGTACGGTGGCGGTAGTATCAAACGTAGCGGTCTGTACGATAAGGTAATAGCTGAGCTGAGTGCAATTGATGCTGTTGTAACTGAACTCTCAGGCGTAGAGCCGAATCCACGCCTTTCCACCGTACATAAAGGTGTAGAGCTGTGTCACGAGCATAAGATCGACCTCATCCTCGCTGTAGGCGGCGGTAGCGTGTTGGACTGCGCTAAAGCAGTTGCTGTTGGGGCGAAATATGATGGTGACATGTGGGACTTTGTTGAACGTAAGGCAGCTGCTCAAGACGCTCTCCCACTCGGTACAGTGCTGACGATGGCAGCTACAGGATCAGAAATGAATAGCGGCTCTGTAATCACCAACGAAGTGACCAAGGAAAAAATGGGCTGGGGCAGTATTCATGCATTTCCAGCATTTTCGATTCTTGACCCAGAGAACACCTTCACTCTGCCACGTGATCAGACGGTCTACGGCATGGTAGATATCATGTCTCATGTTCTGGAGCACTATTTCCATACTGATGGCAACACACCGGTACAAGACGGCTTCTGTGAGACTTTGCTACGTACGGTGATCGAAACCGCACCGAAGCTAATTGAAGATTTGAATAATTACGAACTGCGTGAGACGATCATGTACTGCGGTACTATGGCGCTTAATGGTATGGTTAGCATGGGGTTTGCTGGAGATTGGGCGACTCACAACATCGAGCACGCAGTTTCAGCCGTATATGACATTCCACATGGTGGAGGATTGGCCATTCTGTTCCCACAATGGATGAAGTATAACCTGGATACGAATCCTGCTCGTTTCCGCAAGCTTGCTGTAAATGTGTTTGGTGTTGATCCAGCTGGCAAGACGGATAAGGAAATTGGGCTGGAGGGTATTGAAGCTCTGCGTAGCTTCTGGGATTCCATTGGTGCGCCGAAGACACTCGCTGATTACGATATTGATGACAGCGAGATCGGCAGTATGGCTGACAAAGCTGTTCGTTTCGGACCGTTTGGTAACTTCCGTAAGCTTGATCGTGAAGATGTAGTAGAAATTTATAAAATGGCTCTGTAAGTAATTTCTTCAACGAAAGAGATTATCTGTCTTTATTCTAGAAGACGTAATTGAAAATCAAGGAAGCGATTCTCCTGTAATGGATGAATCGCTTCTTTGCGTTTAGGGGTCTAATGTGACTAGCTTCTCATACTATACTTTATCTGGACCTCGTCCGTTAAATATCATGTGAGTTTCCAGCAAAAAGGACTGCTTCCGCAGCCATTTAATCGTCTTTTGGAACGTCTTCCTATGTAATAAAAAAGTGCATATGTGAGCAAGCTTATCCTCAGAATGGAACTTTTTTGGGATAATATCCAAAGTTTGTGAAACCAAGGACCTACTTTGTACGTTTAATGTAATATGACAGTCCTGATTGAAGACAGGAGGAAGTAAGTATGGAAACGCTGTATTTAGGCTGCTTGGCGCTAGGCGTCATATTTGCCATAGTCAGCGTCCTGGTGGGCGATGTGATCGGAGATGCCTTACATGGGGTCTTTGATTTCGTATCTGTTGATTTTCTGAATCCCACCGTGCTGGCAGGAGGAATTACCGTGTTCGGCGGAGCGGGCCTTCTTCTTTCCCGGTACAGTGCTCTGGAAACTGGGGCGATCATTGCTTTGTCTTTGTTAACCGCCGCTTTTTTGGGAGTACTAATGTATCTAGGGGTTGTTAAGCCTATGGAAAAAAGTGAGATGTCCAATGGGTTCTCTATGAGTGATCTGCCTGGCAAGATCGGGGAAATCACAGTTCCTGTTCCCGCCACGGGTTATGGTGAGATTATGGTAAAGTTTGGAGCCGGCAATAGCCTGCATACGGCAGCAAGCTTTGATCATGAGTTGCTTCCGGCAGGGATTAAAGTTGTTGTAGTGGAAGTTAGAGAAGGCGTTGCGTTGGTATCAGAATTCGAGAAGAGAAGAGGAGTGGATCTTTAATGTTCGGTATTCCTGAGTATTTGTTAATTCCTGCTGTTGTCGTCGCTGTTCTGTTTGTGCTAGGGATCGCATTCTGGGCACGTTACAAAACGGTAGGACCAGATGAAGGGATGATCGTAACCGGTTCGTTTTTAGGGAGCAATCATATTTCTGACGATGGGTCTGGACGTAAAATAAAGATTGTGCGCGGAGGCGGGGCGTTTATCCTCCCAGTCTTTCAAAAGGCTGAATTTATGTCACTTCTTTCTCATAAACTCGATGTGACGACCCCAGAAGTATACACCGAGCAAGGTGTACCGGTAATTGCTGACGGGGTTGCGATTATCAAGGTGGGCAGTTCCACTGAAGACGTGGCAACAGCCGCTGAGCAGTTCATGGGGAAACCGATTGAGGCGCTGAAGAGTGAAGCTCAAGAGGTACTTGAGGGGCATTTACGTGCAATACTCGGCTCCATGACTGTCGAGGAAGTATACCGTAACCGTGATCGTTTTGCGCAAGAGGTTCAAGGTGTGGCGGCACGCGATCTTAAGAAAATGGGTCTGCAAATTGTCTCCTTCACCATCAAAGATGTGCGAGACAAACATGGATACTTAGAAGCGTTAGGTAAGCCGCGGATTGCTGCGGTGAAGCGGGACGCAGAGATCGCTGAAGCAGAAGCTGTGCGTGATGCGAGAATTCAAAAGGCGAACGCTGAGGAGCAAGGGCAAAAAGCAGAGCTGCTGCGGGATACGAATATCGCTGAAGCCTCCAAGGATAACCAGCTTAAGGTGGCAGCGTTTAAGCGGGATCAGGATACTGCGAAGGCGGAAGCTGACCAGGCTTACCATATTCAAGAGGCACGTGCGAAGCAGACCGTTGTCGAAGAGCAGATGAAGGTTGAGCTGGTGCGTAAGGAACGTGAAATCGATCTGCAAGCGAAAGAAATTCAAGTTCGTGAGAAGCAGTACGACGCAGAAGTGAAGAAAAAAGCGGAAGCGGATCGTTACGCAGTAGAGCAAGCGGCAGAAGCTGATAAGGCGAAGAGAATGCGTGAAGCGGATGCGTTGCAATACAGTATTGAGACGCAGGCTAAAGCAACAGCGGAGCAAAAGCGCCTTGAAGGTCAAGCGATGGCGGATGCAGAGCTGGCAAAAGGTACTGCGGATGCCGAAGTTATCCGCTTGCGCGGTCTAGCGGAAGCAGAAGCAAAAGAGAAGCTGGCAGAAGCCTTCCAGAAATTCGGCGAAGCAGCCGTGCTCGATATTATCGTCAAAATGCTGCCAGATTTGGCTGGACAAATTGCGAAGCCGCTGGCATCCATTGATAAGCTTACTGTTGTAGATACCGGTAATGGTGAAGGTGCGGCACGTGTCAGTAACTATGTAACTCAGTTGATGTCTACGGCTCCTGAGATGCTGAAGAGCGTCTCTGGGATTGACGTAGAGGCCCTGATCAAAGGGCTGACGACAAGATCCTCAGGGGCAGCTGGAAGCAAGGCAGTTCCAGTCGCACCCGCGGCCTCTCTGCAACCTCCAGCAGCCTCGGAGGGAGCGAGCAAAGCTTCAACTTCTGTGGCGGAGCAACCTGAAGGCTAGTGTAAGCAATAATTATAGAATAATTTAACTTAAGGTAAGCTCGGTGATTGCTGCCGGGCTTACTCTATGTTTTTAGGTCTTTTAGTTATTGAATGGGAGAGGTGCGAGAACGTGCAGTTGATTTTAGATGATATTCAAAAGAGCTTTGATGGTAAACAGGTCATTAAAGGTGCTGATTTTACCTTTGAAAGAGGGAAGATATACGGGCTGCTCGGACGAAATGGAGCAGGCAAAACCACACTTTTCAATTGTCTGAGCGGTGAGGTTCAAATGGATAGCGGCGCTGCCTTTATCGGTGAGAAGGATAATGCCCGTCCGCTTCGTGACGAGGACATCGGATATGTATTTTCTCTCCCCATCTTACCTGAGTTTCTAACAGGTTATGAGTTCGTAAAGTTTTATATGGACATTAACCGTGAGAAGATCGATCCGAATAAAAGCATTGAAGATTATTTTTCCATTATTAAGTTTGAGGAAGAAGATCGCCACCGGCTGATTAAGGGCTATTCCCACGGAATGAAGAATAAAATTCAAATGCTCTGCTTTATCATTACTCGACCGCCTTTGATTTTACTAGATGAGCCTTTAACTTCTTTTGACGTTGTTGTCGCTCTTGAGATCAAGAAGTTGCTGCGCGAGATGAAGCAGGATCACATCATTATTTTTTCTACGCATATTTTGCAATTGGCCGCCGATTTATGTGACGAGTTGGTTATTCTAAATCATGGAACCCTTCAAGAAATTCCGCGTGAGACCCTACAAAGTCCAGAATTTGAGGAACAGATTATAGCTTTACTTCAGGATGGCAACAATGATTAGGACACTTCGCAGCATCCAGAGGATTCGAGGCTCGTCCGGAGCCAATCGGCTGATTTACTATTTTAGAAAGCTACCTGTTCTTGGTAAACTTTTAAAAGATGATATCTACTCCAATGTTGCCCTAAAAGAAGTCTTTGCTGGGATTGTAGCTGTACTGAAGGTACTGTGGGGATTTTTAAATAAGTTCGCTTATTTGGGAATTGTGATATATTTGCCAATCATTCTCACACACAAAGAAATGCCGCTCGCCGAACAGTATGCATTGTTCCTACATATTTTTATCATTCTAAGCTTTATAGTGGCTGGAGTTTCGAATGTATTTATATTAGAGCCCAAACGGGATAAATATATATGTGTGAAGCTAATGAGGATTCCGGCTAAACAGTATATGCATGCTACGCTATTACTTAAAGGCCTAACATTCTTTATTTATTTTGTGCCAGCTTTAACCGTTTTTGCGGGGATTTTTGGCGCACCGCTGTGGCATGGCATATGGCTTACAGTACTGTTAACGGCCTGGAGAATAGTCACCGAGGCTCTAAACCTTTGGTTTTTTGATAAAAAGGGAATTGTGTTAGTTAAAAAGATGAGTTGGGTATGGTCGGTGATTGGACTAGGTGGTTTACTTGCCTATGTGCCCCTTTATCTTGGAAATGCTTTTGTAAATGATACGGCAGGATTTAGTGTCCCATTGAGTCTTGTGATTGTTGCACTTGGAGGAATTGCAGCTGTGTATATTGGGAAATATCCTAACTATCGCAGTGCTGTAGATGTTGTCACCAAGATAGATGATCCACTGCTGGATATGAATCGGATGATGAGAGAGGCGAGGGTGGCGGAAGTCCAGACCAAGGAGAAGGACTTTTCGTCGGAAGAGCTTAAGGGTAAAGCTTTTCAAGGAAAAACAGGTTACGCCTATCTGAATGCTATTTTTTTCTCCAGGCATAAACGCTTGTTAATTCAACCCATCCAGAGACGTTTAACCATCATTGGTGTGCTCTTTTTAGTGGCTGTCCTAATGATGCTCATTTCGCCAGAGACTTCGTCTAAGTTTACGACCTATCTGCTAAGCGGACTTCCTTTTTTTGTATTTATAATGAACTATACCTCTATAGGTGAGCGTGTATGCAAAGCGATGTTTTACAATTGTGATCTAAGCTTATTAAGGTATGGTTTTTATCGTGAACAATCAGCAATTCTGGACAATTTCAAAATACGTCTTATTAAGTTGAGTGGACTTAATCTTATTCCTGCTTTCGCTATATGTTCTGCATGTACGCTGCTGTTTCTGCTCTCTGGTGCAGATTGGGGTTTGATGGATGCGGTGATCTTTTGGGTAACGATTCTTTGTCTTTCCTTGTTCTTCTCGGTGCACCACTTGTTCATGTATTATATTTTTCAACCGTACAGCACAGAGCTAAATATGAAGAATCCGTTCTTTGTTATCGTCAACAGCATTGTCATGGGACTAAGTGTGGCTTGTATCGGATTTCCAAAAGCATCGTCAATTTTTACACTAGTTGTTCTGACGGGAACGATAGCTTATATGGTTATTGCCGTGACATTGGTATACAAGTTCTCCAGCCGAACCTTTCGGGTAAAATAGAACGCAGAGTGTCCTTCTAATATCGGAATGTTGATGATATGATGGTAACGAGAGTTTTTTAAAATATAAGAAAGTATAAGTTTCATGTTATACTTTATCCTTATATTTCACGCACAAACGCTTACCGTCCTTTAGGGACGCCAAAGGCGTTTTTTGCTTGATCGTACCGTTTCATGTTGCGTTTGCTGCTTGGAAGTCAGGTGTTTAGAAATAAAAGAGGTGGCAAATATGAGTAGCATAACTGTAGCAAAGGTGTTAAATAACAACGTTATCATTGCGGACCATCCCCAATATTCCGAGGTTGTTGTGATTGGCAAAGGGATAGGGTTTAATCGAAAATTGCATGATCAGATTAATCTATCCTCTGTGGAGAAGATGTTTATTCTCCGTAGCCAGGAAGAGCAGGAACAATATAAACAGCTTCTTCCCCAAGTGGATGAGAAGTTGATTGAGATTGTACATGAAATTTTGTTATATATTATGAATTGCAGTAGTCAACCGCTTAATGAACATGTTCATATTGCACTCACCGATCATATCTCATTTGCTATACGGCGTTATGAACAAAATATCCCTATTCATAACCCATTTCTGTATGAGACTAAGGAAATTTATCCTGAAGAGTACAAGATGGCAGAGTATGCGATTGAGCGAATTAATGAAGGTATGGGTGTGGAATTACCCGTAGATGAGGTGGGCTTTGTGGCACTTCATATCGTTAGCGCGTTGAGTAATAGACAAATTTCTGAGGTTAGACAACATTCGCTTTTGATTGCGGATTTGATTGGAATCGTAGAGAATAACCTCGAATATCGAATTCCTCGTGATTCACTTGATTATTCGCGATTGGTGACTCATTTACGATTTGTTCTTGAAAGACTGCGCCGTGGAGAATCGGTAAGGGAGACTTCTACGCTGGATGGTCTAATGAAACGGGAATATCCCGAAATGTATACCTTGGCTTGGCAATTAACTAAGGTTA
Source organism: Paenibacillus sp. RS8 (assembly GCF_041956825.1). Taxonomy (NCBI): domain Bacteria; kingdom Bacillati; phylum Bacillota; class Bacilli; order Caryophanales; family Paenibacillaceae; genus Paenibacillus; species Paenibacillus sp. RS8. The sequence continues at coordinate 3,505,355 of NZ_CP168131.1, forward strand.
TCGAGAACCGAGTGCGAATTCCTGTGTATCCAGCAGAGGTCAGCTATTTGACAGTTCACCTGCAACGTCTTGCTCAGAAGAAAGAGGATGAAATGGATATGGAGACGAAAGGTAAAGCTTGATAAGCATAAACGTCTTTGGCCTCCTCATAAGGCCGGAAAGCGTTTAAGCGAGAAAAATATGGATAATGTATAGTGTGAAATTTATACTTTCTAATATTAAAAAAAAGCTTGTCACTTCAAAAAAACGGTGCTACAATATCCGTGTCCTAATTAAAACAGAATACCAAGCGTGTAACTGATTCGATCAGGCATGAGTGATTTACAGTATTTTGGTTGCTAGTCCCCATCTTGGGGTAATCTAACCTTAGCGTTAGATAACAACCTTTATACTGTGTTGCTCATGCCTTTTTTGGCATCTGTTTTTACTGAAAATGTGAATAATGAAAGGAAGTGACCATGATGTTCAAAAAGCTTTTCGGCGTTTTACAAAGAGTCGGTAAAGCGCTAATGCTCCCGGTAGCCATACTGCCAGCAGCCGGTCTGCTCCTTGGAATAGGAAACATGCTGGTAAACCCCGATTTTCTACAATACGTTCCGGCTCTTGAGAACGATGTAGTTCAGGCAATAGCGAACGTATTGATGAACTCAGGGCAAATTGTATTTGATAATTTATCCTTACTATTTGCCGTGGGTGTTGCCATCGGTTTATCCGGTGGTGAGGGTGTTGCTGGTCTAGCCGCTATTATCGGTTTCCTCGTAATGAATGTTACGATGGGTACTGTAATTGGCGTCAATGATTATGTCCTGAGCCAAGGTGATTTTTCCTATGCTAGCGTCTTAGGAATTCCAACACTGCAAACGGGGGTATTTGGAGGTATACTCGTCGGTATATTGGCATCGTCCATGTACAAACGATTCTTCAAAATCGAACTTCCATCCTACCTGGGTTTCTTCGCAGGTAAACGTTTCGTTCCGATCATGACTGCGGTAACGTCTTTGCTTCTTGGTCTGGCATTGACCTTAGTTTGGCCGCCAATTCAACACGGTCTGAACTATGTATCCCAAAGTATGATTGATACGAATAAAACGCTCGCTGCGTTTATCTTCGGTACGATCGAACGCTCGCTCATTCCTTTTGGTCTGCATCACATCTTCTATTCTCCGTTCTGGTATGAATTTGGTACCTACGTTGATAAAGCAGGAGAATTGGTACGTGGTGACCAACGGATCTTCATGCAGCAGCTTCGTGATGGCGTAGAATTCACAGCAGGAACATTTACAACAGGTAAGTATCCATTCATGATGTTTGGTCTTCCAGCAGCTGCTCTGGCTATCTATCATGAAGCTAAACCTCATAACAAAAAACTTGTCGGTGGCTTGATGCTTTCCGCAGCATTAACTTCATTCCTGACAGGGATTACTGAGCCGCTTGAATTCTCGTTCTTGTTCGTGGCTCCACTGTTGTTCGCAGTACATGCTGTTTTTGCTGGTTTGTCCTTTATGACCATGCATATCCTTAATGTCAAGATTGGTATGACTTTCTCGGGTGGCTTTATCGATTACGTGCTATTTGGTATAATCCCGAACCGCACGGCTTGGTGGCTCGTAATTCCAGTAGGTCTTGCTCTTGCCGTAATTTACTACTTCGGATTCCGCTTTGTTATTCGGAAGTTCAACTTGATGACTCCGGGTCGTGAAGAGGATACGGGTGAAGTCGAAGATACAAACACAGAAGCAGTTTCTAAAACGGGTGATGATTTACCACGAAACATCTTGTCTGCGTTGGGTGGTAAAGAGAATATCGCTCATCTGGATGCTTGTATTACCCGCCTTCGTGTGGAGGTTAAAGATAAATCAGGCGTGGATAAGACTCGTCTGAAGAAGTTAGGTGCATCAGGTGTACTCGAGGTGGGTAATAACATTCAAGCGATCTTCGGTACACGTTCCGATACCATAAAATCGCAGATTCAAGATGTAATTAGCGGGAAGACACCTGCAGCAACACCAGCAGCGGCTAAGCCAGAGCCTGAGGAAGAACAGCAGGCAGGTGAAGCAGGTGAAGCGATTATCAAAGAAGATATCGTCTCTCCGGTAAATGGTGAACTGGTGGATATCACTGAGGTTCCAGATGCGGTATTCTCCCAAAAAATGACGGGTGATGGTTTTGCTTTCCTATCTGATGATGGAAAAATTGCTTCGCCAGTCTACGGTAAAGTGTTTAATGTGTTCCCGAGCAAGCATGCTATCGGCATTATGTCCGATGGAGGCAAGGAAGTGCTCGTTCATATAGGGGTTAATACAGTTAAGCTTAAAGGTCAAGGCTTTACAGTTCTAGTTGAAGAGGGCGACCTTGTAGCTGCTGGACAGCCGATCATGGAAGTGGATTTAGAATATGTAAAAGCACATGCGCCATCTGTAATGTCTCCTGTTATTTTCTCTAATTTGCCAGAGGGATCTTCCGTAACCTTGAAGAAGCCAGGCAAGGTGTCAATTGGTGATAAAGATATTATTACCATTCAGTAAAAGTGCAAGGGCTGACGCTTCCTTTAAATCTTAAAGGGAGCGAAGCTTTCACTATAAATTAAAATATTCTATTAAAAGAAAGCGAGTTGGATAATATTATGCAAACAACATTCAGAATTATTGATGAAGATGGAATTCACGCACGTCCGGCAACTGCCTTGGTAAATACAGCAACGAAATTCAAAGGTACAGAAGCTTATGCAGAAGCAAAAGGTAAAAAAGTTACATTGAAATCTATCCTTGGCGTATTGTCATTGGGTCTGGAAGCTGGAGACACTTTGTCTCTGATTACTGAAGGCAGCGAAGAAGCTGAAGCTCTGAGCGCACTTTCTGATGTAATGATCAAAGAAGGGCTAGGGGAAATCCATGAATAAAATTTCAGGAATCGCGGCTTCAGCAGGGATTGCAGTAGCCCGTGCTTTTATCCTGAAACATCCGGATTATACAATTACGAAGACTAGTGTCAGTGATCCTGAGGCAGAAGTCGCCAAGTTGAATGACGCACTTGCTAAATCGAGTGCTGAACTGCAAACCATTAAAGAGCGTACTTTAGCGGAATTAGGAGAGAAAAAAGCGGAGATCTTTGCATCCCATCTGCTGATTCTTGAGGATCCTGAGCTAATTAATCCTGTAATTGATAAAATTCGTCAGGAATCGGTTAACGCGGACTATGCACTAAACGAAGTAGCTACACAATTCATTGAAATGTTCGAGAACATGAAGAGTGCTTACTTACAGGAACGTGCTGCTGACATGCGTGATGTGACCAAACGCCTGCTGAACCACTTGCTGGGTATTCATTATGTTAGTCCTGCAGAAATCAGTGAAGAGGTAATTGTTATCGCTGAGGATTTGACGCCTTCTGACACAGCACAGCTAAATCGCAAGTATGTTAAAGGCTTCACAACAAACATTGGTGGACGTACGTCCCACTCAGCAATTATGGCACGTTCTTTAGAAATTCCAGCGGTGGTTGGAACTAAGAATGTCATGACTGAAGTGAATTCTGGGGATCTAGTGATTGTCGATGGTCTGAACGGAGACGTTCTAATTAATCCTAGTGAAGCAGAAGTGGCTGAATATGTTCGCAAGCAGGAAGCTTACGACTTGCAAATTGCAGAGTGGAAGAAACTTCGTGATAAACCAACGATTTCTGCAGACGGTAAGCACGTGGAGCTGGCGGCTAATATCGGTACACCAAACGATGTCAATGGTGTACTTGAGAATGGTGGCGAAGGTGTAGGCTTGTATCGTACTGAGTTCCTATACATGGGCCGTGATAAGCTGCCTTCCGAGGAAATCCAATACAACGCCTACCGTACTGTGCTTGAGAATATGAAAGGCAAACCGGTAGTTGTACGTACACTGGATATCGGTGGTGATAAAGAGCTTCCGTATCTGGATCTTCCAAAGGAAATGAACCCTTTCTTAGGATTCCGTGCGATTCGTCTTTGTCTGGATCGTCAAGATATTTTCCGTACGCAGCTGCGTGCTTTACTAAGAGCGAGTGTTCATGGGGATCTTCGCATTATGTTCCCTATGATCGCAACACTTGGTGAATTCCGTGCAGCCCGCGATCTTCTACTTGAAGAGAAAGCAAAGCTTCGTGAAGAAGGCAAGGAAGTATCTGACAACATTCAGCTCGGCATAATGGTTGAGATTCCTTCTACTGCTGTATTGGCAGACCAGTTTGCGAAGGAAGTTGATTTCTTCAGTATTGGTACGAATGATCTTATTCAATATACAATGGCTGCTGACCGTATGAATGAACGGGTGTCTTACCTGTATCAGCCATACAATCCTGCCATCCTGCGTTTGGTCAAGAATGTAATTGATGCAGCGCATGCAGAAGGTAAGTGGACAGGAATGTGCGGTGAAATGGCTGGGGACGCAACAGCGATTCCACTTCTACTAGGTCTTGGCCTTGATGAATTCAGTATGAGTGCAACGTCAATTCTGCCAGCACGTAGTCAAATTTCTAAATTGTCGGCTGCCGACATGAAGGAACTGGCTGCAAAAGCACTGCAACTTGGCACTGCTGAAGAAGTAGCTGCACTTGTTCAAAGCATCACTAATTAATTATTTCCATATGCATTACTCCGTTTAAGCGTTTTATAGCGCTCCAACTACTATTACCGACTTCCAATGTTTTGGAGGTCGGTTTTTTTGTGTTTAATTGCTATTTTTTTGGTATCAGCACACAAGGATTCGTGGTTTGATCTTAGTTCATGCGCTTACATTGGCTTCTGTTCATACATGAGCGTTATACTCAATTAAGAATAACTAAATTCGCTAATTATTTGCTTTATTGCACAGATGTCTATGCCGATAGTAATAGTGATGAGTATAAAGTCGGTAAGGAACCCAAACCTGTAAATATGTCTTACATATAATAGTATGGATCCATAGAAAGTTCATACTCCTTATTCGACTTGCAGAGCTGTGCAAGTATTATTATGATCACAATTGGAAATATTTGGACTTATAAGCATCCCTCAAGTTAGGTAGGGAGCCATAGGATGGTGTTAACTCATGAGTAAAAATGTTATAAATACAGAATTAATGTTAGAAGTCTATGAAGGCAGAGACCTGGGTTTAACGTACTCGGTGGAGTACAGTCTATTTAAAGTCTGGGCACCTACTGCTTTTGCTGTGTCTCTTGTGTTATACGAAACGGATGGAAATCAACTTAACATTGAATTTGATCTGAGCTCTACAGATAGTGGGCGGATTATATATATGCAGCGCCAGAACGGCGGAGTCTGGCAGACTAAGTTATCAGGTGATCTAAAAGGGAAATATTATATGTACCGTGCTGTATATGCTGATGGGAATGTGACGGAAGCAGTAGATCCTTATGCAACAGCCGTATCGGCAAATGGTTTAAGAACAGCAATCGTTGATTTACGGGAGACCAATCCTGAGCATTGGGAGCAGGACGTTGCTCCTCCGCTGCAACATCCTGCTGATGCGGTTATTTACGAGCTGCATGTGCGTGACTTCTCCTCACATGAGAGCTCTGGGATGTACTATAAGGGTAAATTCAAATCATTTACCGAATTTGGATTAAAGGATTTGGAAGGAAATGCAATAGGTATTGATCATCTGGTTGAATTGGGTATCACCCATGTACATCTGATGCCTGTGTTCGATTTCCAGACAGTGGATGAGTTAAGTGTAGTGAAGCGCGGTACGTCCATTGAACAGACTGACTACAATTGGGGTTATGATCCTCAGCATTATAACGTACCGGAAGGATCATATAGCACAGATCCTACCGATCCAGAGCTACGAATTCGCGAATTCAAAGAAATGGTTCAGGCTTTGCATAGCCGTGGAATTTCGGTGATTATGGATGTAGTTTACAATCATACGTACGCTGTGGAGAAGGGGCCCTTCGAGCCGCTTGTGCCAGATTATTTCTATCGCCGTGATTACTTGGGACGTTTATCTAATGGCTCGGGAGTTGGTAACGAGCTAGCGACAGAGCGCCCGATGGTACGCAAATATATTAAGGATTCGTTGTTTTACTGGGCTTCTGAGTATCATATTGATGGCTTCAGATTTGATCTTATGGGTCTGATGGATAGTGTGACCATGCGTGAAATAACGGAAGAGCTTCGACTTGAGGTGAATCCTAATTTGCTGTTATATGGAGAACCTTGGACAGGAGGAGATTCTCCGCTGGCAACAAAGACGCTCAAAGGTGTGCAGCGGGGGAAAGGATATGCCGTCTTCAACGATAACTTTCGTTCGGCAATCAAAGGAGATAGCGATGGATGGGGACGGGGCTTTATTACAGGAGAATACGGTAAAGAAGGGGCTATTGCATCAGGAATTAAAGGAGCTATCCACGAATTTACGGACTCCCCTGTGGAATCTGTGAACTATGTAACCGCCCATGACAATTTGAATTTGTGGGATAAAGTGCTTACCGTTCAAGGGGGATTTCAGGATGCCGTTTCACGGGCTAATCCTTACTCTAATGTAGATCTTGATAATATTCTTAGCAATGAAACCGTACGCCGTTCCCTGCTTGCTAACGGAATCATCCTGACATCACAAGGTATTCCATTTCTGCACGCTGGTGATGAGCTGTTGCGTAGTAAATTTGGAGATCATAATAGTTACCGCAGTGGTGATACGATTAACGCGATTCGCTGGAATATGAAAAGTGTGTTTAAGCCTGTATTTCAATATTATAAAGGCTTGATCGAACTGCGGCGTACACATCCGGCATTTCGTCTACATGGGCGGCAGGAAATTGAGCGTTCACTGGAATTTATGCGCTGTGATAATGGTATAGTGTCGTACCTGCTCAGTAATCATGCAGGAGGTGACCTCTGGAACAATATAGCAGTCATTTTTAATGCCAATAACGATCGAATAAGGCTGTCTCTTCCTGAAGCTACTAACGGCTGGAATGTGGTAGTGGATCATACCCAAGCGGGGACAGAAGCATTCCGAAAGGTTGCAGGTAGCGAGGTAGAAATTGAGGGCTTGTCGATGATGGTGCTCTATGATGAATGTGGTGAGCCTGCACCGCGGTCCAAAATCATCGAAGTACACTATGAACGACCAGATGGAGATTATAAGGGCTGGAATCTTTGGGTTTGGGATACAGGAATTCAGGATGGACAATGCGATTTTCGGTATATGGAGGACGGACGTGCAGTTGCACGAATTGAGGTATTGCCTGATACCAATTCTATCGGGTATATATTACGGCTTAATGACTGGGAAGAAAAAGATGGAGATGGCGACCGATTCATTGATTGTTCTGAGAATGGAGACCTTATCAAGGTCATGGTTATAGATCGTGAACAAGAGAATGATGGGATTTCAGATGATCATCTGCAGTTAACCAGTTAAAAGAAGAAAAGAGCTGCTCCGGGGTTAGTGTTACTCCGAAGCAGCTTTTTTTGTTGTTCTTATGGTTTTCCGATGGTCTGGTTAGATAAACCTACATCCAAAAGCTCGTAGTAGAGATTAGCTTCATTTCCTCCACGTTCTTTGGAAAGGTACATCGCTAGATCGGCGGCGCGCAGAAGTTCATTTATACTGCTTCCGTGTTCAGGAAATAGAGCTACACCAATACTAGCAGAGGTATGGAAGCTTGATCCATTATCAATAGACCAAGATTTGTTGAACAGCTTAAGCAAACGTTGTAGCATTTCATCTAACATTTCTGGAGAGGTAAATCGGTGCAGTACCACCGCAAATTCATCACCGCCAATCCGAAATGCCTGACCCACACCTTTGACGGTCTGCAGAAGCTCTCGAGAGAGCAGTTGGAGAAATTCGTCTCCAGCCAGATGTCCTAAGGTATCGTTTAGCTGCTTGAATCTGTCACAATCCAACAGTGCGAGTGCAATATTCTTTCTCCGTTCTTCCGGTTGGTTGATGAGATTCTCCATGTACATTTTAAAATGAGCCCGGTTGGGAATCGCGGTTAAATGATCATAGAAGGCTAGCTTATGTAATCGTTCTTCATATTGCTTCCGTTGTGTAATTTCACGGGAGACTAACATAAATTGTGCTGGGAAAGTATTACTTCCTCGAACAGGTGACACCTTCGTTTCCAACCATACCCATTGCCCTTCAGATCCACGCATTCGTAGCTCTGAGATACGGGGGGTTCCTTGAACGACACTCTTTAGTTTAGCCCAGGCGATCTCCGGTTCACGAATGTAGTTGGATAGTGGGTCACCCTTTTTAGGGACATAGCCGAGAATACTTGAGTGAGAAGGGGAGCTATACAGAATTAACCCGTTAGGATCGGTCAATATAATGAAATCAGACATGGTTTCGCCGATTAGCTGATAGAGTGTTTGTTCCTCCAGCATTTCATTCTTGAGCCAAATGATTTTGCGGCCCAGATATATAATAACCAGAAGCAGTATGAAAAAGACGAGTGAATATAGCGCAAAGAGCGCGCTCTTTTTATCTTGGAACCCATTTGTTACTTGCAAGGCATAGGTGTTTATCAGGTCTTCTGATTGATCTAGATGACTTCTAACTTCATTTAACTGTATGTTCAGATTAACAGCATGATATGAAGCAGGATTCCATCCGATCTGCATCCGTTCAGCTATCAATTTACTCCCTGTACTCTTCCATAGGACTAGGGATGTTTCGAAGGAATGGAGCTCGTTCTCTAATTTGGTAAGTATATTGGCCTGCTTCAAATCACTGAAGGGTTTGTTAATTGATTTGATGTCTGAACTTGCTAGACTTATCCGTTCCTCTGCTTGCTGATTATTGTCCTTAAATTCCTGAATAAACTGATCACGTTCAGCTTCAGTGAGGTTCGAGCTCATTGCGGAGTGGAGAGCGATTGCGGCCTGATACAGATCACGATCAGCGCTCAGGATGAGCTCAGAGTTCTCAAATACATCGTCATATAAAGAATCTGACATTCTGTTAATGGTCTGATTTAGATAGAGTAAAGAAGCCACACTAATCCCAACCAGCAGAATGGAGATCGCAGCGAAAATAAAGATTAGCTTGCGTGTTACTTTGATATTGAAAAATCCGGCCACGGTCATCTTCTCCCTGCATAAGATGATTAAAAAATCTTATTGCTTCTAACGTATAACCTGCTTAACTACCATCTGTGGCAGGTGTGTTTTTATTATTAGGCAAAGATGTTGAGAGTGATTAATTGAAAAAGAGGTGTTCTAACTTAGTGGGAAATGAGGCATAGGAAAGATAAATTGTGTGTGGATCGCAGTTTGTCGTACAACAAGTATATAGGACGTCCTACTTATAGAGCAATCGCTTCCTCAAATAAATATCAATAATAAAAATTTAAATGATTAGGGTATGGGCCTATTGCCTTATCTATATTCAAATCCATAAATCCTATTACCCAACTGCTCCGTAAATGATACCCGGCTTTGCTTCGATGCCAACTCAGGTCCTTTGCAGATGCCCAAAAAATATACGTTCTGTTAGTTAAAAAAGCTGCCCCAATCATATTATGACTGGGGCAGCTGACTTTGAAGTAACTATTCGTTACGTAGTGCATGAATGGGACGAAGTCGAGCGGCTTTGTTCGCAGGCATCATTCCGAAAATCACGCCGATAAGCAAGGAGAAAACAAAGGATATCATCACCATATCCCATGCAATGGATACAGTAAGTGAAGTGTATTTTCCTAGTAACCAACTGCCTCCTTGCCCCACAGAAACGAGGATGACAACGGATGATACATCAATAATAATACCCAGCATCGTTAAAAAAGCTCTTACTTTACTGCTGTAAATACTTTTTAGAGCCAATTTCACCTCGCATTCCTCCGATCTTATACGAGGTTACCATTCTGAATTCGAATGATCCCCTTCGCTTGCTGTGCAATTTCTCTGCGTTCTCGATGTGAGAGACCACGGTAAATTAGCGGAAGCTCCACATTCTTGACAGCAGGGCAATAGATAATACTAAGGGTTAATCGAAAAGAGAACATAGGATCTGCAGAAGTCTTGAGACACGACTAAACAACCGATTATTTGGCGGTTGTTTTTTTGCTTGTGCCAGTGAAGAGAATCGGTTCTGAAAAACGAAAAAAACCTCACTTTTCAAAAAAGATATTACATCGTGATTCTCACATAGCCAAGTTATAATGAACTCGAATTTGACTAAAGTAAAGCAATAATAATCAGAGGGGAGTGCAAGCGGATAAAATGAGCTAAGATGGTTTGTTACAGAATATTAGAAAGCGCTTCATTTCTTGTATATATCTAATCAAAGGAGAATCGGCATAATGGGAAGAAAACTAATATCGTTATTAACAACTATTGCACTACTGCTGAATTTGGTACCGGCCGGATTCATTTATGCAGAGGAAGTCCCCAAAGAAACGGGAGCTGCCAGTAACCCTATTATTTGGGCCGATGTGCCGGATCCAGATGTCATTCGTGTGGGTGATGCCTATTACATGACCAGCACGACCATGCACATGAACCCTGGTGTTCCGATTATGAAATCTTATGATCTTGTGCATTGGAATATTGTTAATTATGTATATGATATTCTGGATGAGGGTGACAATCAAAGATTGAGTAACACAAATAACGAGTATGGAAAAGGCTCTTGGGCTAGCAGTATCAGGTATCATAACGGCAAATATTACGTTGTCTTTTCTTCGAACTCTACTGGAAGGACGTATATTTACCAAACAACCGATATTGAAAAAGGGCCCTGGACACACTCTTCCATCCCTTTCTATCATGATATGTCCCTTCTTTTCGATGACGACGGGCGAGTTTATCTTGTCTATGGAGGTGGCGATATCCGCATTGTCGAGCTCACTTCGGATGCCACTGCTGTGAAGGAGGGCGGAATGAACAAAGTCATCATAAAGGATTCGAGTCTTGTGGCAGGACCGAATGTCGGTCTTCTTGCTGAAGGTTCCCATATCCAGAAAATCAACGGGAAATATTATATCTCTCTGATTACCTGGCCGAATGGAGGGATGCGGACACAGCTGGTTTTTCGCTCCGACCAAATTGACGGCCCGTATGAAGGAAAAGTCGTACTGAAGGATGCTGGAATTGCTCAAGGCGGACTGATTGATACAGTTTCCGGAGATTGGTATGCCTTTCTGTTTGGAGACCGCGGTTCAGTCGGACGTATTCCTTATTTGGTTCCTGTGACATGGAAGGACGGGTGGCCGGTATTTGGTGTCAACGGCAAAGTTCCGGCCGAACTCTCAATTCCGGCGCTTGAAACAGAATCAAATATCGTATCCTCAGATGAGTTCTATCAACGTCCGGACCGGATAGGTTCCTCGTACAACCTGCCAGACAGCACTTCAAGTTTATCTTCAGCCGTATCAGCAGTGAATATTTCTGCTGCAGCTGCAGGATCGGGGAAGGAGCTTCTGGTTAACGGCGGAATCGAAAACAGTACCGAAGCTTGGACCGCTGTTGGTTCGGCCTCCGTGTCAGTTACAACAGATGTCTATAGCAGCGGATCATCCGCTCTGAAGACGACAGGACGTAAAGCAACCGGGGATGGACCCAAGCAGGTCATTACCGGTAAGGTCAATACCGGCGTTACTTATTCCTTCTCGGCCAGGGTCAGGTATGATACTGGACCCGATCAGAAGCAGTTTAACTTCAATATTCAGAACGGCCCGAGCTGGCAGGGGATAAAGGTGCTTGGTTCGGCTACTGTCAAAAAGGGGGAATGGGGAACAGTCACAGGCACCTATACACTCCCTGCGGACGCAGATTTATCCCATACTTTTATTTTCATTGAGACACCATGGTCCGGGACCCCTGATCCTGTTGCAGATCTGATGGACTTTTATGTTGATGATATTTCCTTTGCAGACACCTCAGTCTCAGAGCTTATCCTTAACAGTGATTTTGAAAGCGGTATCGAACCTTGGGCCGCTGTTGGTTCGGCCTCCGTGTCAGTTACCACAGATGTCTATAGCAGCGGATCATCCGCTCTGAAGGCGACAGGACGTAAAGCAACCGGGGACGGACCCAAGCAGATCATTACCGGAAAGGTCAATACCAGCGTTACTTATTCCTTCTCGGCCAGGGTCAGGTATGATACGGGACCCGATCAGAAGCAGTTTAACTTCAATATTCAGAACGGCCCGAGCTGGCAGGGGATAAAGGTGCTTGGTTCGGCTACTGTCAAAAAGGGGGAATGGGGAACGGTCAAAGGCACCTATACACTCCCTGCGGACGCAGATTTATCCCATACTTTTATTTTTATAGAGACACCATGGTCCGGAACCCCTGATCCTGTTGCAGATCTGATGGACTTTTATGTTGATGATATTTCCTTTTCGGCTTCAGCCGCTCCAATTCCTGATATTCAGAAACCGGGAGAGAGTGAATATAACGGCTCCAATCTGGCGCTGGCGTGGCAGTGGAACCATAACCCGGATAACAATAACTGGTCACTGACTCAACGTCCGGGCTACTTACGGCTTACAACCGGAAGAAAAAGCACCGGAATTCTGGATGCACGGAATACACTGACACAAAGAACTTTTGGACCGGAAAGTTCAGGCTATATTGCGATTGATACGGATCATATGAAGGACGGGGATGTAGCAGGTCTTGCAGCGTTCCAGAAAAACTATGGTTACGTCGCTGTAAAAAATTCGGGCACTTCTAAATCTATCGTAATGGTCAACGGCAGCGGCGAACAGCCAAAAGAAATGGCAAGTGTTCCACTGACTCAAAATAAAGTTTATCTGAAGATTGATATGGATTTCAAGGAAAGGGCAGACAGGGCATACTTCTATTACAGTCTTGACGGAGTAAGTTGGACAGCAATCGGAGAACGCCTGCAAATGTCTTATACCCTGCCTCATTTTATGGGTTACCGTTATGCTTTATTTAATTACGCTACCAAAATGACAGGAGGTTACACCGATTTTGATTATTTCAGAGTACACGATAAAATGACTGGTACTGGGCAATCCGCTCTTGCTCTTAGAGCAAAACTAGGAGATGCCCCAGAGGTTATAGGTGCTCCGAACATAGAATTTGAAATTCCGGTAAAGCTGGAAGCATTGCCGGATGGAGCGTACAGCAGTATTTCAGCTTCCTTCTATATTCCTGATTCCTTGTCGGTAACTGGCGTGTCATTTGCCACAGACAATATTAGTGGTACGCCATCCTATGCGTATTCCGGTCAAAGGCTGGAGCTGAAGGTATCAGGCAGCAAAGTGGGGTTCAGAAATGTTTCCTCTGATTTGTTTGCCACCATTAAACTTAAAGTTAAAGAGTTTATTCCGGAGGACCGGACGGATACCATCCGAACGGATTACATCAAAACCGGAGGCAATAATGTGGTTTACAACGTGAGCGAAGCAACAGCTGACATTAAAATAAAAGCCCTTAGCACTAATGCGCTTGCCAAGGTGCCCGGGTATGCGAATCCGCTGGTTAGTCATAAGTTCGGAGCTGATCCATATGCTCTCGTTTATAACGGTAGAGTGTATATATATATGACAAGCGATGCTTTTGAATATGACGCTAACGGAAACGTTAAAGATAATAGCTACTCCAAAATCAACACCATCAGTGTTATATCATCGAACGATATGGTCAACTGGACAGATCACGGCGAGATTCCGGTAGCGGGCCAGAATGGCGCCGCCAAATGGGCCAACAACTCTTGGGCTCCAGCTGTTGCCCATAAGGTGATCTCCGGAAAGGATAAATTTTTCCTGTACTTTGCCAATAACGCTTCCAGTATTGGTGTTCTTACTGCTGATAGTCCGATCGGGCCTTGGACCGATCCGCTGGGCAAATCTTTTATTAACAGCAGTGTCCCTGGAACGAACGGAGTGGTGTGGATGTTTGACCCGGCGGTGCTGGTGGATGATGATGGAACGGGTTATCTGTACTTTGGCGGGGGGATTCCCGGTGGTAGTAATCCAACAGAAGAGCAGGTTGCCCATCCAAAGAGTGGCAGAGTCATCCAATTGGGTGCGGACATGATCAGCACTGTGGGTTCTGCGACACTTATAGATGCCCCGTACCTTTTCGAGGATTCCGGCATTCACAAATATAACGGCAGGTACTATTACTCTTATTGCTCCAATTTCGCGGGCACTCATCCGGAAGGCTCACCGCCGAAGGGGGAGATAGCATACATGGTCAGTGATCATCCGATGGGGCCATTTACTTACGTGGGATCGATACTGCAAAATCCAAGCGTATTTTTCAGTGTAGGCGGAAACAACCATCATGCCATATTCGAATTTAAGGATCAGTGGTATGTAACCTATCATGCACAAACTCTTGGAAAAGCTATGAATAATACAAAAGGATATCGCTCCACACACCTTAATAAAGTGGATTTTTATGACAACGGGTTTATCAAACCAATTAAAGGAGATATGGAAGGCGTAGAACAGACAGCTAATCTTAACCCTTATCAGCGAAACGAGGCAGAAACGATCGCATGGCAAGCGGGAATTGTGACGGAGAAATCCTTACAGCCTGGAAGTATGGTGGATAGCATCAATTTGAATATAACGGATGCGGATAATGGAGATTGGTTTGCCGTTGCAAGTGCAGATTTCGGTATGAATGGGGCGAGCGTATTTGAAGCCAGCGTTGCATCGGCTACCGGAGGCACCATTGAAATTCGGCAGGACAGTCCAATCGGTACAGTAATCGGAACGCTGGAAGTGACGCCAACCGGAGGCGAGAATCAATGGAAAGTACTGAAGACTACCGTCGCGCCAATTACCGGAGTTCACAACATCTTCTTCACATTTACGGCAGAAGGCCAGGATTCTCTTAGCATGGATTACTGGCAGTTTACGCAGAACGTTATCGAACCGGAAGTCATTCCGCTGGAATCAGTCTCGATAACCGGCGGAGCTGCAACTGTCGAGTTGAACAGTTCGTTAACGTTTGGTTCTAAGTTAAGCCCGTTGAATGCGTCGGAGCCGGAATACCACTGGGAAGCATTTGGAAGTATTAAAATTACGGGTGACAGCGATAAAGACACGGTGAAAATACAGGGCACTGCGGCCGGGGAGGGCACCCTGATCTTAACGGTTACCGCTGGCGGAAAAGCGATGACTACTCATAGCACGGTTACAGTAAAGACTGAAGACGCTGGAAGCACCCCGCCTCCGGTAACCGGTCCAACGGCTGCTCCATCACCAGTTCCATCACCAGTTCCATCTGCAGTTCCATCTGGATCTCCAACGGTTGTTTCTTCATTGACCCCATCAGCGGCACCGACAACATTACCTGGCGGTAAAGATGCTGAAATCAGGGTTGGTGGTAGTAGAGTAGATTTGGGTACGGCAGAAACGACGACTCAGCAAGGCCGTATAGTAACGACTATTATACTTGACCAGCAGAAGCTGAAAGCCTGGCTCACCTCAGCTGGTGAAGCTGAGGTAATCTCGATTACGGTTATGTCAAATCCGGACAGTGCAGTTGCTCAACTGAACACAGATATGCTGAAGGAGCTTCAGGATAAAAAGATCGTAATCGAATTGCGGACCAGCCAGGGAGATTATAAGGTTCCTGTCTCCAAAATCAAAATGAACACGTTGGGATCACAAGGAACTTTGGTTGATATGCAAAATATGAAGTTACAAATTGAAATCAGCGTACCGGAAACGATGATGACAAGGGCAGCTGAGAAATCGGCAGTAGCAAAAGGCTTTACACTGAGCTCAGCTTTACTCGATTTTAAGGTTTCCATTGTAAGCGGATCTATCGTTAAGGAAGTCCCTTCATTTAATGGATATGTGGAGCGTGTGATCAACCTTGCTGAGGGAATAACCGCTAACCAAATTACTACCGGTATCGTTATTGAAGCGAATGGTGAGGTTCGTCAGGTACCAACCCAAGTAGTTACAGAGAATGGAAGAGTATACGCGAAAATCCGCAGCCTAACCAATAGCACCTATGCAGTGGTCTCAAATTCGGTGAAATTTGCAGATGTGAATACGCACTGGGCGAAGGAGAGCGTAGATGACCTCGGTTCCCGAATGATTCTGGTCGGAACCGGAAGCGGTTTGTTTAATCCGGATGCAGAAATCACCCGGGCTGAATTCTCCACACTGCTGGTACGGGTACTTGGACTTCGACCGGATGGAGGAGAGCTGATGTTCAAAGACATTATGGCGTCGGATTGGTACGCCGATAATGTGAAGACCGCGCAAGCATTCGGTCTTATCACAGGGTATGCGGACGGCTCCTTCCGTCCTGACGAGAAGATTACGCGGGAACAAGCCATGGTCATTGCAGCCAGAGCGATGGAACTCACCGGACTGAAGAATAACCTGACAGGACGGACAGCGGAAGAGATGCTGGAAGGGTACGAAGATGCAGTTAGCGTCTCCGACTGGGCACAATCCGGAGTTGCAGATAGCCTGAGGGCGGGTATAGTCTCCGGAAGAAGTACTTCCGCCCTGGTGCCCAAAGGAAATATTACCCGCGCAGAAGCGGCCAAATTGACCCAAGAGCTGATGAAAAAGTCAGGATTATATTAGAATAAAGCAACATTTGCACAACAAATGGCATTCCCCGGAAGGGAATGCCATTTGGTTTGGTGTGAACCGGTTAGTTGCGTATTTCTGTAATTTCCGTATTAATAAACTCTGGCAATGTCTCATCCTGAGCCAGTTTACGTAAGTTATTGATGATCGCTTGGCCCCAATTTTGCTCATTTTGCGAGATGATGCGGGTAATTTGGCCATTCTCAATGGATTGGTTGACATAGGGGGTAAGACCCAGCGCGACATTATAGCGATTTAGTCCTTTAGCCTTCCAGACCAGCACAGAGCTGGAACTCGACACGAAATCCAAATTGATCAGCGCACTGAAATGCGGGTGATCCGTTATCATTTGTTCCAACTGCAGAATGGCGTTTGGTTCGCTGCCGTCGTTATGACGAACTTCTAGCATGTCTATCTCTGTATGCTGCGCCACATAATCCTGAAGTCCCTGTAGCCGTTGGGTCAACCCAAGCATATGAGGCATCCCGGATTGGACCAGAATCATACCCTTGCCGCCAAGCAGTGTGTCTACGGTCTGACCGATCACAATACCGGTCTTATAGTTATCAGCTCCGATAAACGCATTCCGCTGACTGGACGGGGAGTCGGACTCAAAGCATATAACCGGGATCCCGCTGGATACAGCTTTGTTGATGACATCTATCAGTGCCTCAGAGTCAACAGGATCGATGGCTATGCCGTCAACCTCCTGCTTGATCATCATCTCCATGATCCGAATCTGCTGCTCCAGGTTTGCCTCATCCGGAGCTTGAACTATAACTTTGATGTCATGGTCGGCGGCTGCAGCTTCGGCATTCTCCGTTACCATTTCGTACGTATCGTTTACCATAGGATAGATTATGCCGAAGGTTAGCCGGGGTCCGCCGCTTGCAGCGGTTGTAGGTACCTCGTCAATCGGTTCTCGGACATTCACCCCGCTCTTGGTCCCTATACACCCACTGAAAATAAAGGTGAACCCCAATAGCAGCGCCAGTGTCTTAAACGTTTGGTAGCGGACTGTCACATCCGTTTCCCTCCTTTGGCGCTGGTTTCTTCCAGTTTACTCGGATGTCCTTGTTTGCGGTACTCCATTGGTGTCATTCCGGTAACTTTCTTGAACAGGTTAGAGAAGTAATGCTGATCGTTGTAGCCTACCTGAAAAGCGATCTCAAAGGTTTTGTACCGGGTTGTTTTAAGCATTTCTTTCGCCTTGCCAATCCTAGTGGCAGTTAAGTACTCTGTCATTGTCTGCCCGGTTTCCTGGCTGAAAACTTTGCTGAGATGGCTGGAGCTGACTCCGATCTGTTTTGAAGTTTCATGAAGGGAGAGCTGGTCATTGTGATAATTTTCCCGGATGTAAAGTTTGACTTTCTCGATCAACTCTCCATATTTTCCAGAACCTTCAGACCGCCATTTCCAGAGCCGGTCGAATACTTCAAGGAAATAATCCTGACATTCTTCACCCCTGGAAATATTCTGGATTTTCTTCTGCAGCTCTTGCATCGTTTCTGTAGGATTACTGTCAGAACGGAAGGTTAGCTTTGCTGTCTGGACTAACTCTAAAGTGATGTCATTGATCAGGTAGTAGGCATACATGGAATTCCAGTTTATCTGATTAAGTCCGGAAGCAAACTGACGGATAAAGCCAGGGGCCTCCTGAGGAGTGCCCAGCTTTAAAAAATCAATTAGACGATTGCGGTCTAGCAGCACACTGTCAGGAGAATGATCGATCGAAGCCTCTATCATTGCCTCTTTGTTCTGTCTAGACAGCTTCTTGAACATTCTGTCGTCCTCAGCCTCCTGGAAGGAAAGATGTATCCCCTGAAGACGTTCATGGATATCTCCACAGCTTATAGACAGTTGCAAGTCTGCATGGAATTTTTTATGCTTCAATACTTGAATCAGAGTATCCATTCTGCCGGAAATTTGATCCGGCTGGCCGCCCTTCAGAATAACCACTGTTTCGTTACGGCTCCGCCTGAAAAAGCAGAGTTCAGGATACTCGATCAGTGTGTTTACAAGCAACTGCTCAGCAGCCTGAACCTGAGACTGGTCCATATCCGATTCATTAAGGGAAGATGGAATAAAGGACAGGATAACGGCTGCGTAATAAGGAGCCATAAGCATCAGGTCCAGTTGAGCTGCCGCCTCGATGGCGGCTCCAGTGCCGATTAGGCCTCCGCATAGATCAGCATACAGCTTGTCAGGGGTGTACGTATTTTTTTGTTTTAACCGATGCTCTTCGTCAATTCTGGCGCTGACAGCATGCAGCATATGAATAAGTTCCGCAGCGCTGACCGGTTTCAGGCAATAATCCTCAACGCCAAGCCGGAGCGCAGTCTGGGCATACTGAAAATCATCATGGCCGCTTAAAATGATAATTTTGATGTCGGGAAATCTTTGCCTGACCACGGATGTCAATTCAAGTCCGTTCATAAAAGGCATTTTAATATCAGTAATCAGAATGTCGGGTACTTGTTCTTCAATAAGCGGCAGTGCCAGCTCACCGTCGGGAGCGTCACCGGAATAGAAGAATCCTTCCTTCTTCCAATCTATAGAATCCCGGATACTCTCACGGATTAGAATTTCATCATCGACGAGCATGACCTTCTTCATGTCAAGTTCCCCCTGTTCTTAGGTATCCGCACAGAGATTGTCGTACCTGTACCTGCGATACTTTCCAGCAGGACTCCATATTCACTACCGAAATAAAGCCGTAAGCGCTGATGCACATTCTGCAGTCCAAAACCACCTTCGGTAGGCTCCTCCTCCTCAGACTGGAGAGGGTGCTCCAGCTGTTGCTTCAGCAATGCTAGACGCTCTGTGGATATGCCTATACCGTTGTCCTTAACGGTAAGAATCACCGCCGAATCTTCCATATAACCGCCAATGATAATCAAGCCTTTACCTCTTTTATTTTTAATACCGTGGTACAAAGCGTTTTCTATCAGTGGCTGGAGAGTCATATTTAGAATCGGATACTCCAGAATTTCAGGATCGACTTCAACTCGATATTCAAGGATATCCCGGTAACGCATCTGCTGAATTACCAGATAGCTCTGGGCATGAGCCAGCTCAGTGTGGATCATCACCCAGTCCCGTCCTTTGTTTAAACTAATCCGAAATAAGTCGGATAGCGCTTTCACGAGTTGGATAACGGCGTCGCTTTTGCCCGCTTCCGCCATCCAGATGATGGAATCAAGGGTGTTGTATAAGAAGTGGGGATTGATTTGGGCTTGCAGCGTACGCAGTTCCGCTTTCTGCAGTTGCTGCTGTTTACGTATACTTTGCTCCAAAAGCTCTTTTATTTTCTCCACCATGATGTTAAAGCTTTGTCCCAGATCGGCGATTTCATCCGTTCCGACCGGCTTGACTTTGGCCTCGAGATAACCGCTTGCGGTAAGCCTCATTTTGTGCTGAAGGAGCTGAATAGGGCGGGTAAGCCTTTTGGTCAACAGATAATGCAGAGTGATAGCAAATACAATGCTGAGTACCACGCTCACTATGATCAGCTGCCTGATGCTATTAGCTTCGGCAACAATTTCCTGCAAGGGAGCGATACCGATAATTGTCCAACCCGTGTAAAGAGAAGCGGTATGTACGATGAACCGGGGCATCTTGTCAGTCCTAAGCACAAATCCGTCAGGCTGATCGGAAAAAGGAAGTTTTGTCTTTCGAATGATATTCCAGTCAGCGTTGTCTATAGGAGGAACGTAGATTGGATTGCTATGCTGATCAAGAATATAAAAAAAACCTGTCTTACCTATCTTGACCTGGTCGCAGAACGTTTTGATAAACGAATCATCCAGATCCACGGTAATAAATCCGATGACCTCATGTGTAATTTGCTGTCTGACCGCTGCCATAATCGAAATGACTCCCTGATCTTCATAGGTAAAACCGTCAATTCGTTCATTGCTCGTAATCAGTGCCGGCGGAATTCTCAGCACAGAATCAGGATTCTGCGCGAGTGTCTGAAAATGCTGATCCCGCAGCGGATTCATATTGGACTGGAAAATCCCTCTGCGCTCGCTGATCCCTTTCCCATAACGGTTAATCAAGCTGATGTTGAGAACATTCTCATATTTGTAGGTGTCGCGGTATAGAGCAAAGGTCTGAAGAATGTCTTTGGCTTCCTCGTAAGTCTCCGATTGTGAGAAGAGGAAGTGAATAACCTTGGGGTTATTACTTAACTCTAGAAGCCTCTCGGTATCTTTAAACATATTATCGATATTTGTTCCAAGCATATCAGCCTGGAGCATGCTGGAGGCCTTACTGTGACTGGAAACTGAATTGTAGGATTTCTGATAAGAGATCACTCCCACAGTCATTAGCGGTATGGTGGTGAGTACAATAAACAAGGCCAGCAACTTTGCCCTCAGGCTGGACGAGATCCAGCGCTTGATCCTCATCAGTAGGTTCCTCTCATACGGAGTATGGTTCATGCAACTTATAGTTTATACCAACTATGACCTATTCGGAAGCAAAAAAGAAAGCGCAACCAATATTCACACTTTTTAATTAAAAAATTACACCAAAAGAGACCTGTTCTTAATAAAAACCAAAAAATATAAACAAATGCTAAAGACTGTCCGTATCAGGTTGATTTGTAAGCGATTTATAATCAGGCCAACACCAGGTAATGGTGATTGATAAGGGGGAGGACAACAGTTTATGAAGAGACTCGGAAAAATGGGTGCTGTGTTAGCGTTAAGCTTGTCCATGATGATCGTTGGAGCTTGCGGTAGTAACAGCGGCAGCGGAGATGCTGGAAATAACGGGAATACTGCCGGAGAGAATGCAGGGAGTTCCGGAGCGAAACCGTCTAAGAGTATCACGCTCGGCTTCTCACAAGTAGGAGCAGAAAGCGGCTGGCGCAGTGCGAACACCAAATCGATACAGGATTCGGCCAAAGATGCCGGTTATACGCTGAAGTTTTCGGATGCACAGCAAAAACAGGAGAACCAGATCAAGGCACTTCGCTCATTTATTCAGCAAAAGGTGGATGTTATCGCCTTCTCGCCGGTCGTGGAATCCGGATGGGACACTGTACTTAAAGAAGCCAAGGATGCAGGAATTCCGGTGGTTCTGACTGACCGTGCCGTCGACTCGAAGGACACTTCGCTATATGTGACATTCCTAGGTTCTGACTTTGTAGAAGAAGGACGGAAGGCTGGTCAATGGTTATCTGACCAATATAAGGATGCCGCAGAAGACATAAATATCGTTGAACTGCAGGGAACCACAGGCTCTGCTCCGGCTAATGACCGTATGCAGGGATTCAAGGAAGTGATCTCCAGCAATCCTAAGCTTAAGATTGTTGCTTCCCAGACAGGAGACTTTACACGGGCCAAGGGGAAAGAAGTTATGCAGGCGTTTCTGAAAGCCCATAAGGATATTGATGTTCTTTATGCGCATAACGATGATATGGCGCTGGGTGCAATCCAAGCGATTGAAGCTGCCGGACTGAAACCCGGAGAAGATATTAAAATCATTTCGGTCGATGCAGTTAAAGACGGAATGCAGGCTGCCAGCGATGGAAAAATCAACTTTATCGTCGAGTGTAACCCCTTGCTTGGACCTCAATTAATGAAAGTGGTTAAGGATGTTGTCGATGGAAAAACGGTTGAAGCCCGTATTGTGACCGAAGAAACGACATTTACTTCCGAGCAGGCCAAGGAAGCTCTGCCAAGCCGTCAATATTAATCCTGACCTATTTAACACCGCCGCTCCGTAGCTGGTGACCAGGTTCACGGAGTGGCTTCATTAAACCAAGGAGTGGATGATGATATGAGCATGGCAAGGCCCATACTGCAAATGACCAATATTCATAAACGGTTTCCGGGAGTCAAAGCACTTAGCGGTGTAAGTCTACGCCTTTTTCCCGGAGAAGTACATGCGCTTATGGGTGAAAACGGCGCAGGAAAATCAACGTTGATCAAAGTACTGACCGGCGTATATTCCATTGATGACGGAACTGTAGAAATGGAAGGCATTCCTATAACGGTGCACAATCCACTGGAATCACAGGCGGCCGGCATTAGCACAGTGTATCAGGAAGTCAATCTTTGCCCCAATCTGACAGTGGCAGAGAATATATTTATCGGGAGAGAGCCCCGAAAACTGGGCCGCATCATTTGGAAAGAAATGAACCGAAAGGCGGAAGTGCTGCTAAAGGACCGTTTGAATCTAGATATAGACGTGGCTCAACCTCTGCACATGTATTCCGTTGCTGTACAGCAGTTAATCGCTATTGCCAGGGCACTAAATATTTCCGCAAAGGTTCTGATTCTGGACGAACCCACCTCCAGTCTGGACAAAAATGAGGTCGAACAATTATTCCGTGTAGTGAGGAAGCTGAAAAGTGACGGGCTTGCGATTCTATTCGTTACTCATTTTTTGGATCAGATGTATGAAATCTCCGACCGGGTAACCATCCTGCGAAATGGGGAATTTGCCGGGGAGCATATGGCAAAAGATCTGACTAGGCTGGATCTTGTTCTGAAGATGATCGGCAAGGAACTGAATTTGCTGGAGGAACTTCCTGTTCTTTCAGGAACCAATAAGGATAAAGCGGGAGAGGAGCTACTCAAAGCTGAAGGACTGGGTCGGAAGGGAGCCATCGAACCGTTTGATCTGTCTATCTCTAAGGGAGAAGTTGTTGGCCTTGCCGGTCTTTTGGGTTCGGGCCGGACCGAAGCTGCACGGTTATTGTTCGGAGCCGATAAGCCCGATACCGGTAAGCTTACGTTTGCTGTTGGAGGGGGAAACATACGTTCGCCGCGTGAGGCTATTCATCGGCGGATTGCCTTCTGTTCAGAAAATAGAAAGACTGAAGGCATCATTGGAGATCTTACGATCCGGGAAAATATAATTCTTGCCCTGCAGGCCAAACTGGGCTGGTTCAAGACCATTTCCCGAAAGCGTCAGGACGAAGTTGCAGAGGAATATATCCGTATGCTTAATATCAACCCGCCCAATCCCGATCACCTGATCAAGAATTTAAGCGGTGGTAATCAACAAAAGGTGCTACTCGCCAGATGGCTGTTAACTGAGCCGGATTTATTTATTCTGGACGAACCGACCCGCGGGATAGATATTGGCGCAAAAGCGGAGATTCAGAAGCTGGTACTGTCACTTTCACGCCAAGGAATGTCCTTTGTGTTTATTTCTTCCGAACTGGAAGAAGTGATTCGCGTCAGCGACAAAATCGTTGTCCTACGGGACCGGCATAAAGTAACGGAAATTTCAGACAAGGATATGAGCCAGCATACAATCATGCAGGCAATAGCAGGGAGCTGAGATCATATGAAAACCATTTATAAACATCATTTATTCTGGCCGTTGTGCGTACTGGCTGCATTGATGCTATTTAATCTTTTTTATTCTCCTGATTTCTTCTCGATTACGCTGCAAGACGGGCATTTATACGGCAGTCTGATCGATATTCTCAACTTTGGCGCCCCTTTGGTACTCGTGGCGATCGGAATGACTCTGGTTGTGGCTACGAGCGGGATTGATTTGTCCGTCGGATCAATCGTGGCTATATCGGGAGCTATTGCCTGTCTTTCCATTAGCAAAGGCTCGGATCAGAATATGCTGTCCTTGATTCTGATATCGGTACTAATGGCAGTGGTGCTATCTCTCCTTCTGGGGGTATGGAATGGGCTGCTGGTGTCAGTCGCTGGCATTCAGCCGATTATTGCCACCTTAATTCTTATGGTGGCCGGGCGCGGAATAGCCCAACTCATTACTGGCGGACAGATTATCACAGTGACGAGCGATAAATACACTTATATCGGCTCCGGTTCATTGGCGACTTTGCCGTTCTCCATCTTTGTAGTAGCCGCCGTTCTTGTTACAGCCGTACTGCTCACAAGAAAGACAGCACTGGGGCTGTTTATTGAATCGGTTGGCTGTAACCCGATGGCAAGTCTGATGTCGGGTATTCGTGCCAAATGGGTGATGATGTCCGTATATATATTCTGCGGATTGTGTGCCGGTATAGCCGGATTGCTGTTGAGTTCAAATGTATCCAGCGCAGATGGAAATAACGCAGGGCTGTGGTATGAACTAGATGCCATCCTGGCAGTCGTTATCGGCGGAACATCACTAAACGGCGGACGCTTCTATTTACTTGGAACTGTTGTCGGAGCCCTGATCATCCAAACGCTGACCACCACAATCTATATGATCGGTGTTCCGCCGGAAATCACGCTGGTAGTCAAAGCGTTTGTAGTGCTGGCGGTCTGCTTGATCCAGTCATCTGCCTTCCGGGCAGCACTTGCCTTGCGGTGGAAAAAGCGGCATTATCCAGGAGAAAAGGAGATTGCACGCCATGTTTCTTAAACGCAAGTATATTCCGATTATTGTAACGATTGCACTGTTTCTGGCCATGTTTGCTGCAGGTTCTTTCCGATATACCGGTTTTTTCTCTCTGCAGGTACTGATGAACCTTTTCGTGGATAATGCCTTTCTGCTGATTACCGCCATCAGCATGTCCTTTGTCATTCTGTCCGGAGGTATTGATTTGTCCGTCGGCTCAATCATCGCTCTTACAACAATGGTGTCAGCGAGCCTGATTCAGCAGCAAGGATGGTCTCCAGCAGTCGTTATTCCGCTAGTACTTCTTATGGGAGCCGTTTTTGGATCGGGAATGGGAGCCATTATCCACTATTTTAAAATTCAGCCTTTTATCGTGACTTTAGCGGGAATGTTTTTGGCTCGTGGATTGTGCTATGTAATCAGCATTGATACGATAACGATAGATAACGCTTTCTATACGAATGTAGCGCAGACCAAGATCACGCTCCCGGGTGGCAGCTTTATTTCAATTAGTGCTATTGTTGCGTTGATTGTCACAGCCGCCGCTATCTTCATCGCGCATTATACGCGATTTGGCCGCAATGTGTACGCTCTTGGGGGAAACGAACAATCGGCGTTGCTGATGGGGCTTCCGGTTGCGCGAACCAAAGTGCTGGTATATGCGTTTAGCGGATTCTGTTCAGCTTTGGCTGGCGTCGTGTTCACATTCTACATGCTATCGGGATACGGGCTTCATGCAGTTGGTTTTGAGCTTGACACGATTGCTGCGGTTGTCATAGGTGGAACGTTACTAACTGGAGGCGTCGGTTATGTCCTTGGTACCTTCTTCGGTGTGCTAATTCAGGGCGTAATCCAAACCTTAATCAGTTTCGATGGTACACTCAGCTCCTGGTGGACCAAAATTGTTATCGGTCTGCTGCTCTTCACCTTTATCCTGTTTCAGAGAATTCTTAGTGCAAGACGTTCTATCCTAAGGCAGTAGCAGTTGCTCTTACTATAGAATTGTTGCTACAATTACCATCGGGCTCCGTTTTCTTGGGTTCCCGATAGTATTCGTTTATAAATGCAACCGTTACCAAAATGGGGGAGAGTTCAGTGAAAGCAGGGAAATGGATAGTCTGCTTAGTGTTTGTGTTCCTGACTGGCTGCTTCGGAGCAGGGGTCAGGAGTGCCGAACCTTCGCTCAGGCCTACGGAAATCCCCTTGAAGATCAATAATCCTCCGCAGGCAGATCTGCCTGCAGCCAAAACTATATTACTCGGATTCTCCCAGTTGGGCTCGGAGAGTACATGGAGAGCTGCAAATACGAATTCCATTAAGGAGGCAGCTCGGGAAGCGGGCATTTCACTAATTATGAAGAATGCTGAGCAATCTCAGCAAAAGCAGGTGGAAGCCATCCGTTCATTTATGAAGAGCAATGTAGATATCATTGCAATTGCCCCTGTTGTGCAGACCGGATGGGATGATATTTTAGAAGAAGTAAAGCAGGCAGGCATACCCGTCATCATTCTTGACCGTTCTATTAATGTGCAAGACCACTCACTTTATGTGACCTGCATAGGCTCTGACTTCTTTGAAGAAGGGGTGAAGGCCGCTAAATATATGCTGGACAAAATGCGGCATCATACCGGACAAATCAAAATTGCCGAACTTCAGGGTACTATCGGATCCACCCCTTCAATTGACCGCGGACGCGGGTTTCGGGAGACGATAAAGGGGCGAAATACCTTTGAAATTACACTTACCCGCCCTGCGGATTTTACTAAGGCAGGAGGGAGTAAGATCATGCAGGAATACCTGAGCCTGCCTCAAGATGAGTGGCCGCAGGTGCTGTTCTCCCATAATGATGACATGGCCGTTGGTGCAGTTGAAGCCATTGAGGAGGCCGGACTGAAGCCGGGTACTGATATTATAATAATTTCAGTTGACGGGACACGCCGTGCCTTTGAACAGATGATTGCCGGGAACATTAATGCTGTCGTTGAATGCAATCCGCTCTTGGGTCCTTTACTAATGCAAGCTACCCAAGAGATTATGTCGGGCCGGACCCTCCCCAAACGTATGGTTCCAGCAGAAGATATTTACCCTCAGGAACTGGCCGCAATGGAAGTAGATAACCGGACATATTAACCAGATGATAAAAAGCTTTCGCTTTGAGGTGTTCCTTCCGGGGGTGCAGCTGGAGTCAGAAGCTAGCTTAAAGCCAGATCAAAATTGACCTAATTATGCTTGAACTTGTCAAAACGACAGATTTTGCATATAATAAATAGATATATCTCTTACATTAAAGAGATACCTGACAATTAGATTGAATTGTGAAATGCATTGATGGAGAAGAGTACACAGTGCCTGACTTACAGGGAGGAGACGTCGGTGATTGAGAGCGTTTCTAGGAAACAGAGCTGTCGAAGTTCACTCCGGAGCAGTTCCTTGAATTCCTTAAGATTGCCTTGCAAGGAAGCGTAGGGGAAACCGGTCACAGACCGTTATTTCTGTATAAAGTGAGATAGGTATCTGTCCAGCCAAAAGAGGGAATGAAGCTCTTAAGGGGAACAGATCAGCTTATCTAACAAGGGTGGTACCACGGTCTTTTCGTCCCTTACCGGGAGGAAAGGCCTTTTTTTGTTGAACTAGACAATGATTGAAGGGGGCTGTACACGGCCATGAAAGAGAAGTTGGAAGCATTGAAGGTAGAGGCACTGGCTAAGTTGCAGGAGGTTATGGATCCACAGGTTCTGAATGACCTAAGAGTGAAGTATCTCGGTAAAAAAGGTGAGCTTACAGAAGTTCTACGTGGTATGGGAGGACTTAGTGCTGAGGAGCGTCCGGTTATCGGGCAAGTAGCGAATCAGGTGCGTAGTGCGATTGAGGAGATTATTGGAGCGAAGCAAGAGGCATTTCAACAACAGGAGACACAACAGCGTCTGCAGGCTGAAAAAGTCGACGTAACCCTGCCGGGCCGACGCATGCAGCAAGGGGGCATTCACCCGCTTAGCAGAGTGGTTCAGGAAATTGAGGATATTTTCATTGGTATGGGTTACCGTGTGGCTGAAGGTCCTGAAGTGGAGACCGATTATTATAACTTTGAAGCCCTAAATCTGCCTAAGAACCACCCGGCTCGTGATATGCAGGATTCCTTCTATTTGACGGATGATCTGCTCATGCGTACTCAAACGTCTCCTGTACAGATTCGTACAATGCAGGCTATGAATGGTGAAGTTCCGGTTAAAATCATCTGCCCGGGTAAAGTATTCCGCCGTGATGATGACGATGCAACGCACTCCTTCCAGTTCCATCAAATCGAAGGTTTGGTTATCGGAAGCAACATTCGGATGAGTGACCTGAAAGGTACATTGCAGCAATTCGTGCAGGAGATGTTCGGCCCGAATACAGGCATTCGTCTTCGTCCGAGCTTCTTCCCGTTCACCGAGCCTAGCGTTGAAGTGGACGTAAGCTGCTTCAAATGTGGCGGCGATGGTTGCAGACTGTGCAAGCAAAGCGGATGGTTAGAAATTCTTGGCGCGGGTATGGTGCATCCAAATGTTCTGAAAATGGGTGGCTATGATCCTGCTAAGTATAGCGGCTTCGCATTCGGTATGGGTGTTGAGCGGATTGCTATGCTTAAATACGGCATCGATGACATTCGTCATTTCTATAACAACGATATGAGTTTTGTAAAGCAGTTCAAGGGCGTTTAGATTTTTGGTGGGCGAGCTGGCTGACGGGTTAGGAGGATGGATTTTGGAGCATTTGATTTCATGTTGTAAAAAACCTATTAAGCTAGGATCGGAAAGGAATTTTGGAACTGTAGGAGCGATAGCGACCGCCTGAAAGCTTTCCGTAGGAAAGCTAGCATCGTAAGCATAAGCTTTGTCCCCGGATTTCCACCGCGAAGAGCGGTTTAGATCAAGAAATCTGGGGACAACAGCGGCCGGAAGTCCAAAGATTCCTTGCAGGGACCGCTCTTAATAGTGTTTTGCAGTTGAAATTGAGAGCTCTTAATCAAGCCTCCGACTGGAAGCAGATCGAACGGCAAGTAGATAAATACATCTGAAACATAAAGGAAGTGAGCGGACATGAAAGTATCAACCGGATGGTTGGCTGATTATACATCGATTGAAGGAGTAACCGCCGAAAAGCTAGCGGAGAAGATTACCGCTGCCGGCATTGAAATTGACGGAGTAGAGCGCCGTAATAAAGGGATTTCGGGCATCGTAACCGGCTATGTGAAATCGAAGGAAAAGCATCCTGATGCTGATAAGCTGAACATATGTATCGTGGATGCAGGTCAAGGTGAAGATCTGCAAATCGTCTGCGGCGCAAAAAATGTGGCTGAAGGACAAACCGTTCCTGTAGCTCTTGTAGGCGCTAAGCTGCCAGGGCTGGATATCAAAAAAGCAAAGCTGCGCGGAGTATTATCGCAAGGGATGATCTGCTCAGCTAAAGAATTAGGCCTGAACGATAAATTGCTTCCTAAAGAGCAACAAGAAGGAATTCTTGTGCTTCCAGAGGGAACAGAGATCGGTCAAGATATTTCAAAGTTGCTGGGTTTAGATGATGAGATTCTGGAATTCGATCTGACTCCGAACCGTTCAGATTGTCTAAGCATGATTGGTGCTGCTTATGAAGTGAGCGCGATTCTTGGACGCGAGATCAAATTGCCTAATCCAGCAGGCGAAATCATTGAGATCAGCGGAGCAGCTGCTAAATCTATTTCCGTTAAGATTGAGAATGAAGAACTTTGCAGTCACTACGCTGTTCGTTATATCTCGGGTGTTAAACCTGCAGCATCACCGCTGTGGATTCAGAATCGTCTGATGGCGGCAGGGATTCGTCCAATTAACAACATCGTAGACATCACTAACTATGTGATGCTCGAATACGGACAGCCGCTGCATGCTTTTGATGCAGATAAAATCGAAGGCGGAGAACTCGGCGTTCGTCTTGCTCATGAAGGTGAAGTCCTGACTACACTTGATGGCCAAGAACGGAAGCTTGAGCCACATATGCTCGTTATCGCTGATGGAGCTAAAGCAGTAGCTCTGGCTGGAGTAATGGGAGGACAGGATACAGAAGTTACTGCTGAAACGGTAAATCTCGTTCTGGAATCCGCTAAGTTTGATGGAGGAACTGTTCGTAAAACCTCGCGTCAACTGGGGCTTCGCTCGGAAGCATCCCTTCGTTTCGAGAAAGAAGTGGACCCAAATGCAGTTATTCCTGCATTGAACCGCGCAGCAGTACTTATTGCACGTTATGCTGGCGGATCTGTGCATGAAGGAATTGTTCAAGCAGGAACAGTCGCAACTGAAGAGAAGGTACTGACTTTGTCCTTGGAGAAGTTGAACCGTTATCTCGGAACAGATCTGTCCTTGCTAGAAGTGAAGACATTGTTTGGACGTCTTCATTTCAAGTGTGGTGATACTGCACAAGGGCTGATCGAAGTTCAGGTGCCGACTAGACGTGGCGATATCAACTATGATGTTGACCTTATCGAAGAAATTGCTCGTCTGTACGGGTACGACAATATTCCAACGACTCTGATTGAAGGAGTTACAACGCCAGGTGCATTAACGCATAAGCAATCACTCCGCCGTGAACTGCGTCGCCTGTTGTCGCATGGCGGTTATCAGGAAGTGATGGGCTACTCCTTCATCCAGCCGGCACAAAGCAAAATGTTCCCTGAGTTATCAGAAGGCTCACAAGCGGTTAAATTGGCTATGCCAATGAGTGAAGAACGCAGTGTACTGCGTACTAGCCTTCTGCCACAACTTTTGGATATTGCTAGCTACAATACCAACCGTCGTCAAAGCGATCTAGCGTTGTTTGAAATCGGCAATGTCTTCTTCACGGATGAAGAACAGTTGACTCGCCAGCCGCGTGAGTTGCCAGTGCTGGGTTTGTTGCTTAGCGGTAGCCTAACCGTGAAGCAATGGAACGTTTCAGCACAGCCTGTCGATTTCTTTGATTTGAAGGGTGCGCTAGAATCGGTGTTTGCTTATTTGGGTCTTACAGACAGAATCATCTACGAGGGAGACAGTCCAGAAGGATATCATCCTGGACGTTCCGCGTCTGTGTACCTGCTCGGAGACGAGGGTCGTGTGAAGATCGGAACGATGGGTCAGCTCCATCCGGAACTGCAAAGAGAGCTTGATCTAGTGGATACCTATGTCGCTGAGATTTTATTGCAGCCGCTGTATGATAACACGCACAGCCGTCTGCAATATAATGAGCTTCCACGTTTCCCGGGAATGGAACGGGATATTGCTGTGGTTGTTGATTCAACTGTACCAGCGGGCGATCTGCTAGCTTCCATCCGTGCAAACGGAGGGACTTTGCTACAATCCGTTCAGGTATTCGACGTGTACACTGGCGGCAAATTAGAGAGTGGGAAGAAGAGCATTGCGATCTCACTTCTGTATCGTCACGGTGAACATACATTGACAGATGAAGAGGTTGGAGAAGTACACGATAAGCTATTATCGTCCCTTCAACAAACTTTTGGTGCAGAATTAAGAAAATAGCAGGAATTGTGTAAAGCCGCAGCGAATCCATTTAGAAACTGAGATTCGCTGCGGCTTTTTCTGGGTAGAGTGAAATGCGGAGGATGTCAGCGAGAATCTATTGAATTACAAGGGATTTTGCCAAATGCTTAAGAAAAAAGCTACAATAGAAACAGTAAGACTAGCTTAGAATCCGCACACATACAAAGGAGGGCACAACTGTGGCTATGGACCGGACTCGTGTCGCCGTGGAGATATACGGAACTTCCTATAAACTCGTCGGAAGCAGCACTGAATATATGAAACAAGTGGCCCGTTATGTTGACGAACATATGCGCACGATTTCTAAATCACACACCAGACTGGATACGCCGCGTATTGCGGTGCTTGCAGCAGTACATATGGCGGAGCAGGCTATTCAGGTTCAGGATTTTAAAAATGAACTCAACATGATGACAGGTGAACGCAGTGAACTGCGATTGGAAGTATCTCGCCTGCTGGAGGTTCAGCGGGAGCGACAAGAAGAATATGAACGCCTTGAAGCGGCGGCTAAGGAAGAAGCAGAGCGACTGATTGCTGCGATTGAAGAAGAACGCAAGCGTCATCTGGAGATCCAGGAGAACGAGCGCAAGGTACATGCGGACCAGCTTCAGGAGGCAAACCAAGCGGCTGAAGCTGCGCGAGAGAAGCTGGAAGAGGAGCTGCTTGCGCGTGAGCAGGAGCTTCAAGCACTGCGGGCAAGCTATGAGGCAGAACAGGCTGCTATTCGTGAGAATCATCGAGAGGAGCTAGCGATTGCAGAAGCCATCCGTCTGCAGCAATTGGAAGAGCAGAAGACGGCGCATCTGCTAGAGCTGGAGAACATCCGTGAGACGCTGATTAAGGAGAAGACAGATACTTTGTCTGCCCTGGAGCTTGAGTTAACCGAGACCAGGTCAACATTAGAGAAACAGCTTGAGGAAACCAAATCGACATTAGGTAAGGAACTCGAGGATACAACAACGAAGCTAGGCAAGGAACTGGCTGAAGAGCGGGAAGCTTTACAACGGGAGCTTGCTAAGAATAAGGAGCTTCGACAATCGCAAGGCACTCAGGAACACAGACATAAGCAAAGCATTCAAGAGCTTGAGAAACAGCTGGCTGAGCTCCGTGGTGGAACAGGACAACTTCAGTCTAGACTCCGTGCGGCTGAAGCCAGTCTTAAGAGTGAACGAGATGCTCGTCAAACGCTGCTCGGACAATATGAAGCGGTGGTTAAACGCGAAGAGCAGCTCAGTGAGGAACTGCGTACGGCTACTGAGTTAGGTGTGCTGTTGAATGAAGAGCTGGAAGAATTGCGTCAGCGTTATCAGCAGTCACAGAATGAAGCATCAGAGCTGCGGAAGTCATTACAAGAAACGAGTGATAATCTGCACCGTGTTCAGGAAGAACTCGCTGGATCTATGGCGGAGGCAGCGAATTGGCAAGAGCTTTCGGATAAACGGATGGATGATATTGGCGAACTGGAAATGAATCTGCTGGAGTCCGAGGAGAAATCACTGACACTTCAGAAGGAGATTGAGGTTCTTCGGGGTCAAGCGGATGGATTAGTACAACAATTAGATCATCAAGTTCAACTTCGTACAGATGCAGAAGAGGAAACTGCAGCACTCCGTGAACAAGGTGGACAGGTTCAGAAGGAACTGTCTGCGCTTCGTGAACGCTATGAGGAACTAATCTCTCAATATGACGAAGTACTGCAAGATGGCGAACGTCTGCAGGAAAGATATCAGCTGCTGCAGGAAGAAGGCGAAGAGACAGCACGACGTTTGGAAGAGTTGTCTGAAGCTAGCCGTGAAGCCGCTGCTACTGTTGCTGAGCAGCAGGGAGTGCTTAAGGAGGCCGAGGCGTACGGAGCTTCCTGGAAGCACAAGTACGAGGAGTTATTCGAGCGGCAGCAGCAGTGGAGTGATTTAGAAGCGAAGCTGCGCGAAGAGATAGATATTTGGCAGCAGGAGGCCGGTGAGGCTGAGGCGAAGCAGGAATCTATTGAACGTGAACGCAGTGAGGTGCTTCAGCAGCTTGGTGAAGTCGGCGAGAACTATGAGTTGGCTCAAGGACAACTGCGTCTGCTACAGGTCCAGTTTGAGATGCATCAGAATGAGCTACAGAAGATGACGGATGAGCATCGTAATCTTCAAGAGGAATATGCCAAGCTTCAGAATGAATATAATGAATGGATTCAACTGATCGAACAGGATAGTTGAATGTCGGATGCAAGAAAAGAGGGCTGTACCTGAGGTGTAGAGAGATCTATTTCAGGTTAGCCCTCTTTGTCTAAAATATAAGTTAGTATAAGCCTCACACTATCCTTTCTTATATTTCTCGCTTAAATGGTTAGTATTCTTATAGAGACGCCGAAGGCGTTTATGCTAGTGGCCACAGCGTAAATAAATAGCCGACCGTAGGGAAATTCCCTAGCGATCGGCTATTTTATTGAGTCATCTATTCTACGATGATTTTTGCATTCATACCGCTATGTCCGGAACCGCACATAATCGAACAGGTCATTTCGAATGTGCCGGCTTCTTCCGGAACAATTACCTTTGAGGATTTTTTGCTATTAAGCTGGAGTTCAAATTCAGGGATAAGGATGCCATGATTGCCGCTATCGTTTTTAAAAATAATTTTGACGGGTACACCTTTTTTTAAATGATATTCTTCCTGATCAAAGCTGTAATTTGTAGCCGTAATTATGAGTTCTGTTTCTGCTTCGATTTCTGGCTTAGATTCATTACCGCTATTACTTGCTGTATTATTGTTACTGTTGCTGCAGGCAGTGAGAGCTATTACAAACACAATGGAAAGCAGAATTGCAACTCTCTTCATAATCCTTATCCCCTCCCAGGAAGTACAATCTCAGAAATAATGTGACAATTATGTAAACATCATAACTTAAAATTTCTGTCATCACTTTGATGAATTGTGAATAATCCGTGAACGAAGGGATCGCTCAAACTTTGTCGAAAATTGCAAAAAATTGATGTGAATCTAATTTAGATTTATTATAATGAAAAAAGAATATATTAACGATTAAGTAGGGGATACAGATTATTAATAATAACGATGTGCTAAAAACAGAGATTTGGCACCGTAGAATTTTAAAAGGCTTCTGGATAATAGTCATTCTAATGATGGTTTCAGAGATCCTTTTTATGATAAATGTTGACCTTCCCCACACACAAACGCAATCACATTTGTTTCTAGCTTGCAATTTATTAATTGTGATCTTTATGATTGCAGCTGAGCTGTGGCTGCGGTATAGCAGACTTTCTCCTAAGCTCGGAGTGGTCAGTTGTGGATTTCTAGTATCCTATCTTATGTATTTTGTATTAGAGCCTTATGTTGATGGTGCGCAGATGACGTTAATGATGCCTATTATGGTTGCTCTAATTTACTTTGATAGTAAGCTTCTGTACATTATGGGGATATTCAGCGTAGTGTTTTATGCAGGGAATTATTTTGGATTAGAACGGATATTTCTGAATAAACCGTTGCTTGAATTCTTAATGGTAGAGTGTGTATTTATTATTTTCGTAGGGATGGCTCATGCGGTAATAATCCGAGCTCGGGAAGCGCGTGATAATCTAGAGAGATTAACGAAGGAAGGCCAAGATCTCATGGTGGAGAGGGCTGTTTCTGATAAGCTGCTCAAGACAGATGCGCTCACTGGGCTGTACAACCATAAAACATTTCATGAATACCTGGATACATTATTAGAGCAGTGTGAGAGCAACAACCTCAAATTACAGCTGGCTCTTTTCGATATCGATAATTTCAAGCAGGTTAATGATACATATGGGCACTGGGTAGGGGATCTTGTACTTAAGGCGGTTGCGGAAAAGGTTGGCGGCATGATCGAACTTAATGATTTTGCAGCCAGATACGGCGGTGAAGAGTTTGCAGTGATTTTTACGGACAAAAGTTATTCTGAGGCCTATAAAGCTATAGAGGAACTACGGATCAACATTGCTCGAATAGAGCATTTGCACGCTGGCAATAAGCCGATCACCGTAAGCATTGGAATATGTGAATATCAGCTAGGGGACGGGAAGGAGATTCTGTTCCGCAAAACGGATAATGCGCTATATGCAGCGAAGAAACGTGGCAAGAATACAGTCGTTAATGCTTTTGACAATGATGGAGCTGAAATTGCGACTTATGGATAAAAAAGACACAGAACCCTTATTGCCGGAAAAGAACCGGGAATAGGGGTTCTGTGTTGTGGATAGCTTTCGTTACTTTGCCGCTTCGAACGGGGTGGATACCGGTAAAAACAAGTCGACAATACCGATGACCAGTGCTGCCAGGATTGCTCCTAGAATGGATACGCTAACTCCACTCACTACGAATTGGGCGACCCAGATGACTAATGCACTGACGATAAAACCGACGATACCGCGGCCGAAGGGTGTTGCTTTCTTGCCGAAGATTCCTTCGACAACCCAGCCGAGTAACGCGATCACCAGTGCAAGGATAAGAGCGCTCCAAAAGCCTCCAATAGTGAACTGTGGAACAATCCAACCGACAACCATCAGAACAAGCGCTGCTACAACAAAACGACCCACATGACTTAAGAAATTCAATGTACTAACCTCCTTTGGCCCAAGCTAAGGATATGTGCAGTTCTTATTGTGACCTTAATACTTGTTTTTATGCTTAATCCTATACCAAATAGCGAAATTGACTTGAATTCTGTATAATGGAAACATCTATGAAGGGAGCTGTGACTGTAATTGGACGACAAAATTTTGCATACGCTTGAATATCGCAAGATTTTAAATAAATTAATGCAATATACGCAAACCTCAATGGGGCGATTGACTGCGGAGCAGCTAAGACCCTCCGGTGATTTTGAAGGCGTGAAAAAGCTACTTCAAGCCACGGATGAAGCGGCTAATGTAGATCGCCTGAAGGGTATTCCTTCATTTGGCGGGATAAGCGATATTCGAGCTGCGCTAAAACGTGCCTCTATAGGCGGAATGCTGGGAACAACTGAACTGCTGGCAGTGGGAACTACCATTGGCGGAGCAAGAAGAGTCAAACGCTTCCTGGCAGCTATGCATGAGGAGGAGAAGATTGAATTCCTATTTTCACTCAGCGATGTTTTGTCAGAGCAAAAACATGTAGAAGATGCCATTCGTTTATGCATAGACGAGAACGCAGATGTTCTTGACACAGCTAGCTCTGAATTGGCTACGATTCGACGTGAATTACGCGGCGGAGAGACTCGAATTCGTGAGAAGCTGGATTCCATGATTCGTTCTTCTTCCGTATCTAAAATGCTGCAGGATCAGCTGGTAACGATTCGTGGGGATCGGTTTGTTATTCCTGTAAAAGCGGAGTATCGTGCGCATTTCGGTGGTATCGTACATGATCAGTCTGGATCAGGTGCGACTTTATTTATCGAACCTGAGTCTATTGTGGCGATGAATAACAAACTGCGTGAAACACGGCTGCGTGAAGAGCGGGAGATTGAGATCATTTTGCATAGGTTGACAGCGCTAGTAGCTGATATAGCCGAAGAAATGACTTATGATATCGATATTTTAGGTGAGCTTGATTTCATCTTCTCTAAGGCACGTCTTGCACGAGATATGAAGGCTACGCAGCCTCGCATGAATGATCGCGGGTATTTGAAGCTGCGCAAAGGACGACATCCGCTGATTCCTGCGGAGCATGTGGTTCCTCTGGATGTAGAGCTCGGCAACCAATATAGCTCGATAATTGTAACTGGACCGAATACAGGTGGTAAAACCGTTACACTCAAGACCATTGGACTGTTGAGTCTTATGTCGATGTCTGGTTTGTTCATTCCAGCAGAGGAAGGCAGTCAAATGTGTGTGTTTGATGCCATTTATGCAGATATTGGCGATGAACAGAGTATTGAGCAAAGTCTGAGTACGTTCTCCAGCCATATGACGAATATTATATCCATTCTGCGCCGAATGACTCCAAAGAGTCTTATTCTGCTTGATGAAGTGGGTGCAGGAACGGATCCGGCAGAAGGCTCCGCGCTGGCAATTGCCATTCTGGAGCATATTCACCGGACTGAATGCCGTATGGTCGCTACTACGCATTATAGCGAACTGAAGGCATATGCTTATGAGCGTAAAGGGGTCATCAATGCCAGCATGGAATTTGATGTCCAAAGTCTTAGTCCTACCTATCGTTTGCTGATTGGTGTTCCTGGACGAAGCAACGCTTTTGCAATTGCAGAGCGATTAGGTCTGCCAAGCGCGATTCTGGAGCATGCACGTGGTGAAGTGAAGGAAGAAGACCTTCGTGTGGAGCATATGATTGCTTCTCTTGAAGAGAATCGACTTGGTGCAGAGCAGGAACATGAGAGAGCAGAGAGTATCCGCCGTGAAGTGGAAGAACTGCGCAGCAGACACCAGCAAGAGCTTGAAAAGCTGGAAAGCCAGCGGGACAAACGACTGGAGAAAGCGGAGAAAGATGCCAGTGCGATTTTGGAGAAAGCGCGTAAGGAAGCTGAAGTAATCATTAGCGATTTGCGCCGCTTAGCTATGGAAGAAGGCGCTTCAGTCAAAGAGCATAAGCTGATTGAAGCACGGAGACGTCTAGATGAAGCGGAACCTTCACCGCGTAAGAAAGCCGCAACTCGGAAGCCAGCTAAGACTCCGCGGACGATTGGGCCTGGTGATGAAGTGAAAGTAGATAGCTTAAATCAAAAAGGTTTTGTAGTGGAATTAAGCGGCACTAAAGAGGCTTTAGTACAGTTTGGGATCATGAAGATGAAGGTGAGCCTGGATGATCTTGAACTGCTCTCATCTAAGGCAGCCTCTGCACCGGTGCCTCTTCGGCAGGCAACAACCGTTAAACGTTCCCGTGACGAGAATATTCGTAGAGAACTGGATTTACGGGGGACGAACCTAGAGGAAGCAATCATGGAGACGGATCGTTTTATTGATGAAGCTTTCTTAGGCAATTTGGGCCAAATTTCAATTATTCATGGTAAGGGCACAGGTGTGCTCCGCACAGGGATTCAAGAATATTTGCGTAAGCACAGACATGTTAAGAGCTATAGGCTTGGAAATTATAATGAAGGCGGCGCAGGCGTAACCGTAGCTGAGCTGCAATAGCGGGATTGCCCGGCAGAAAGAAGGGAAGAGTGTGCAAGGAGATATTGATCTTTTGCTGGGTCATCCGCTAGGTGCCTTGCTTGGCTACTTTGCAGTGGCAATTCTAGGGCTCGTTGTATTTTTGTCTATTTTTGAAATGGTAACGAAATATAATTGCTGGGAAGAAATTCGCAAGGGAAACTTGGCAGTAGCCATGGCTACTGGCGGCAAAATCTTCGGAATTTGCAACGTGCTGCGCTTCAGTAT
The DNA here is from genome assembly GCF_041956825.1 of Paenibacillus sp. RS8. NCBI lineage: Bacteria > Bacillati > Bacillota > Bacilli > Caryophanales > Paenibacillaceae > Paenibacillus > Paenibacillus sp. RS8. The sequence continues at coordinate 3,544,098 of NZ_CP168131.1, forward strand.
TGAATCAGGTGTCTCGATTTATGAGACGATGAAGTGGTCGGTTGTTGGTTTTTTACTGCTGCTGCTTGCCTATTTTTTATTTGAATTTCTAACCCCGGTATTCTCTATTGATGAGGAGATCGCTGCGGATAACCGTGCTGTTGGGCTAATAGCAATGCTGATCTCGGTTTCGTTGTCTTATGTGATCGGTGCAGCTATATTTTAAATAAAATAGGCGGTTTTGCACCTCCCTACAAAGGATTCCAGATGGATCTGGACAAGCTTTGAAATGAGCAGCTCCACTTTGTGGGGGATTAGGAGGATATCATGAAGATTCTTACCCGAGTTCTGTTTGTGTCAGCCATTGCTTTTATAGCAGCCGGTATTATTTATTTAATGATGAACTAAATTTAAACGTGAAGTAAGAAGGAGATTATAAAGATGGAAACAACTGTGTGCCCTTGGTGTCATACTGAAATCGTATGGGACGAGGAATTCGGACCAGAGGAAAATTGTCCTCACTGTAACAATGAACTTAACGGATATCGTACTGTTACAGTAGGGATAGACGGCATCGAAGATGAGGAAGAGGAAGTTGTAGAAGAACCTAAACAAGAGGTTATTAATGATGAGGATCTTTGGGGCGACGTCGACAAAGACAGTGTAGTGCCTATCTACAACACGCTCAATCAATTCGGTGACGATTATGATTTGAATAAGTATGAAGAGCGTGTATCGGGTATCTTAGCGATTCAGGAAGAAGCACCCGAATGTACACAATGCCATGAATTAACTATCCTTGCTGGAAAGCAGCTTGTTAACAACTTCGAGCCTTCTGCACCGGCTACACTGGGTGGACCTGTATTAACATCTCCATTCTCGCTTAATGTCTATGTGTGCCCATCATGTTTCCATGTACAGCATAGTCTGGCGCAGGAAGACCGTATTCAGCTCGTACGTAATCTGAGTACCGATAAAGCATAAGTATCATCATAAAAAGCTTAGTCCTCTTATTGACTATAAGGGGACTAAGCTTTTTTTAATTCCATTTCTGTGTATTAACGTTCGTATTCTGAGAAGGAGAAGGTTTAACTGATCGTGTCAACGAGAATAGATCTAGCTCCGGCCGGTGTTTACCCGCAATCGTATCTGTTAATAACTCCGCAGCAATCATGCTGTACACCGTCCCATTGCCTCCATAACCCTCGATGAAATAGCAATGAGGGAACTTGGGATGTGGGCCGATATAAGGGAGCCCATCACGCGTGGAGCCGAATACAGCTCCCCAGGAGTATTCAATCTCGATGCCTTTGATTTCAGGAAACAGAGCTTCCAGCTCTTCCAGTAACCGTTGACTCTGAGAGATTACTCTGACATCACGACGCTCGGGATCCGTCAATGGCTCATCTTTGCCTCCTGCAATAATACGTCCCTCCGGTGTTGTCCGAAAATACAAATACGGTCGGGCGGTTTCCCAAAGAAGGCTGCGCTCATGCCATTTCGGAAATTCCTTCAGAGGCTTTGTCATCACAGCATACGTATTGATCAGCTCAGCGCCCCGGTCTTTTTTAAACTCCTGCGTTTCATAGCCCATTGCAAAGATAACCTTTTTCGCAATGATGCGTCCATGCTCTGTGTGGCAAATTACGCCATCTTCAGTAAATTCATAGCGTTTAGCCTCGGTTTGCTCATAAACATGTACACCATTCATTGCTGCCTTGGCGATCAGGCTGTGAACCGTCCGGAAAGGATTCGCCTCTGCATCACCGCGTGAATAAAGCGCAGCGGGTTTTGAAAAAGAATACACAGAAGCTATTTTTTCCTCTTCCCAGAAATCAGAATCGAATCCGTGAGCAACGAGATTCTCATATTCTTCTCGCAGAGCGGGTACATCCTCATGTGTACTGGCATATAAAAGGCTGCTGCGAGGAATGATTTGGGGATCGATATCGAGTTTGGCCGGCAGATCCAGAATATTTCTAACCCCTGCTTGGCATAGCTGATAAAAGAGCAAGCCGTTCTTTTCTCCAAAGGTGTTCATACATGAGGTTAACGATTTGTCGTTAGATATTTGCAGCAGACCAGTATTGGCATGTGAACTTCCGCTGCCAACTCGTTTTTTTTCGATCAGAACAGCCTCCGCTCCGCTTAACGACAAGCGATAGGATGCCATTGCTCCGCCCATTCCAGCGCCTACAACCAGGCAATCACAGCGTATGGTATCCTCTAGCGCGGGATAAGTTGGAGGGTCTTGTAAAGTGTTTCTCCAAGGGGGGGTGCCGCTATTTAGTCTCATGAAATTGATCGCTCCTTCATTCGTTCCATAATTAAGTATGGGCGGCATATTACCGTCTCATTCGCAGCATGTTCTTATTTTTGTCATATCTCTCTAATGCTCTCGGGCAAATAAATGGTGTGTGTTGGCGGTATACTAAAGCCTGTTTGGATCAACTACAAGGAGGGACTACAACACATGCAATCAAATCAAATGCAGGCATTAAGCGGAAAAGAACTGGAATATATTGCCGACTCCATTTCCAACGAGGATTTGCTCCTCAAGCAATGCGCGGCCACAGCTGCGACAACACAGAATGAGCAGGTTCGTCGAATTTGTATGGAGCACATGCAAAACCATACACAACACATGACTACACTTACTCAGTTAATCCAGCAACATCAGCAATATGCGCCTACAAGCCCACAATAAATGCATTATTAAATCTTAAGGAGGTTATTTTATGAACGCACAAAATTCAGCAGCATTTATGCCAGATGAGGATTTGATGAACACCATTTTGTGTGACTTGAAGCGGACGGTCCGTGAATATGCGACCGCCGCTACAGAATCAGCATGTCCAGCGGTTCGTCGGGTGTTTAACGACATGACCATGAACACGCTTCGACTTCAGGGCGAGCTTTATACGCAGATGTCCCAACTGAATATGTATCCTGCACCTGCAAAAGCATTGCGCCAAGATGTAGACAAGCAGCTCCAAACTGCACAGCAATTGCAGCAAAAAGCCGGACAATTTGTTCAGCAAAAAACCGGACAAGCTGGATCCTTTGCTCACAATACGAACGCGCATCTTCATTCGAATGGGCAACATCAACCGTCTCATTTAATGTAACCAAGTTGGTTATCGGATGAAGCATCCTGTCTCATCGTTTTAAGAATGACGCCTGTTTATACCGGAGGGATCCAGTATAAACAGGCGTTTTTTGTATATAAATCCATTTAGCTGAGTAAACACAGTCTTCTATGCGGACATCATATGGGGTTATTTTGTTTGCAGAGATGCTCAATTCATGTCATATTAGTATTAAACTCTTTTCGCGGGGCGACGCATGAATAGCGCAACGTCATTTGCGAACTATCCGGAGGGAAGGCATGAAGGAAATGAACGAACTAAAGAGGAAAGTGCTGGAACTGCTTAAAGAGGACGCGAGAAGATCTACTGCACTCTTAGCTACGCTGCTTGGTGAGGAAGAAGAAGACGTGAAGACGGCGATTGGGCAATTAGAGAAAGACCATGTAATTGTTAAGTATGCCGCCGTTGTAAACTGGGATAAAGTGGATGATGAGAAGGTTACTGCGCTGATCGAGGTGCAGATTACACCCGAACGAGGCCGCGGATTCGAAGGTATTGCGGAGAGAATCTACCTGTATCCACAAGTGAAATCCGTTTACCTCATGTCAGGTGCTTACGATCTTCTAGTAGAAGTGGAAGGAAGAAACTTACGGGAAGTGGCCAACTTTGTTTCTGAGAAGCTGTCTCCAATCGATTCAGTACTCTCCACAAAAACGAACTTTACCCTTAAAAAATACAAACAGGATGGGATCATCTTCGAGGAGCATGAGGAAGACAACCGTCTGATGATCTCTCCATAAAGGAAGTAATCATATGATCACGAATAAAACACAGCTAACTGAAGAAGACAGCAAATCAATGAATTCTTATTTGGCCCCGCTAGTACAGCAGATTCAGCCTTCGGGTATTCGCAAGTTTTTTGATCTGGCAGCAGGCAGCAAGGATATCATATCACTTGGAGTCGGGGAGCCTGATTTTAAGACCCCTTGGCATGTCAGAGAAGCTTGTGTCTATTCGCTGGAAAGAGGGTTTACAGGTTATACATCCAATGCAGGTATGCCTGAACTGCGGGAGGGCATTGCGAATTATTTACACACCCGTTTTGCAGTGGAATATGATCCTGCGAATCAAATTATAGCAACGGTCGGCGGAAGTGAGGCCATTGATCTGGCTTTGCGCGCTTTGATCACGCCAGGTGATGAAATTCTTATACCAGAGCCTTGCTATATTTCCTATTCCCCGATAACGGCTATTGGCGGGGGAATTCCTGTAGGCATTGAAACGACTGGAGAGAATAACTTTAAGCTTACTGCGGAGAGTTTGGAAGCGAAGATTACTTCACGCTCTAAAGTTCTGATTCTGTGCTACCCGAGTAACCCAACGGGAAGTGTTATGACCCTAGAGGATTGGGAGCCGATCGCCAAGGTTGTTGAGAAGCATGATCTTATTGTAATTTCAGACGAGATTTATGCAGAATTGACTTATGGAATTAATCATGTCAGCTTTGCTTCATTGCCAGGTATGATGGACCGTACGATTCTGGTCAGCGGCTTCTCCAAGGCTTTTGCTATGACTGGATGGAGAATGGGTTATGCTTGTGGTCACCCTGATTTAATCTCCGCTATGCTTAAGATTCACCAGTATACTGTGATGTGTGCTCCTTCTATGGGTCAGGTAGCAGCACTTGAGGCACTGACGAATGGGATGGAAGAAAAAGACCGAATGGTTGATTCGTATAACCAACGGCGGAGGCTGATTGTTAAAGGTCTGCGTGATGCCGGACTGGAGTGCCATGAACCGCAGGGTGCATTTTATGCTTTTCCAAGCGTGCGCAAAACGGGACTGACTTCTGATCAATTTGCACAGCGTCTGTTGCTTGAATATAAGGTAGCAGCTGTACCTGGAAGTGTCTTTGGATTAGGTGGTGAAGGATACCTACGCTGCTCATATGCCACGTCAGTATCTCAACTGAATGAAGCGATAGAACGCATTGGTGCTTTTGTCACACAATTGGAACGAGAGAGAATGGAATAGAGAAAATTGGACTATAGCCTATCTCATAATCCTATGGTATTATTTTACTTTGAGAGTAATTAGCCCCTATAATAGAACTAACAAGGATGTATTTTACTCTGGAATTAAGCGTTGCTTTGAAGTTAATTTTTATACTTTGATGATATTTTGTGGCACGCGTTTAATAATACTTTTAGGCTTATGCTTCTAAAGCGAGTTTTGTACAAAGCTCTTACGAGAAGCAACGCTGTACAAACTTTTAGGAGGGATGATTGTGCTTAATGCCGATTATTACTTACCTTCCTATGGAGGGCAATGTTTTTCTGGAAGTGGGAAACTGTCCCCCAAGGGTGATGCATCTGCTCGCATACTCTCTCTGGAAGATGAAATTAGAATACTCCGTACCAAGATGGAGCAACTTTTTTTGCAGGAAAAATCATTCACTTCAGATAATGTGATTGAAATTAGCAGTTTACTGGATCTCAAGATAAATGAATACATGAAGGGGCGTCCAGTTGGAAAATAACGTCGCAACATGCTGATGAAGAGGACCTTAGGGTCCTCTTTTTGTTGTTCCTTTTAAGCTCACACATCGCAATATTGCAGACGGAATTGGAGAGAATATGTTTTAAAGTAGATTCCTACGGCGGGTGAACGGGGTAATTCCCACTATAGTTCCTAGCTGAGAGGTATGAAGGAGGTTTTTTGTTATGATTGATTTGGATTTGTTGATTGTGAATGCAAATGTGTTGACCTTAGATGGGGAAAATAAGAAGGCTGGATCTGTAGGTGTTACGAACGGAAGAATTACGGGGATTTGGTTAGAACAGAGGCCATCCTCAAGTGAAGTGAATATTACTGAAAGAACCCAGTGTATTGATCTACAGGGCGCGACCTTGCTTCCTGGATTTATAGATACTCATAATCACATGATCAGCGCTATTATGCTCAGACAATATCTGGATTGTAAAAGTCCGCCTAATCGTGATATTTCCGATATTCAGTTCCGTATCAAACAAAAAGCTTTAAGTGTAGAGAAAGGAAACTGGATTGTGGGTTTTGGATATGACGATACTGCCTTATCAGAGATGAGACATCCTACCAAAAAAGAACTTGATGAAGCGGCTCCAGATCATCCAGTGATCATTTATCATATTTCCGGTCATTTGGGAGTTGCTAACTCTCTAGCTCTGGAACTGGCAGGTGTTGATGAGCAAGCCCTTGATCCCGAAGGTGGAAGCTTTGGTAGGGACGAGGAGGGTCATCTTAATGGAGTTCTCTACGAAGGGACGGCGCAAGCGGTTGGTGCTTATGCTCCAGAGCCTAGTGAGCAGGAGCTTCTTTCGTTAATAAGTGAAGAGTCGTTGTCTTATTTATCGCAGGGGATTACAACGAATACAGATGCGAAGATTGGAGTGACCAATGAGATAGATGATTTGGAATTGTGTTTCAAGGCCATTGAACAAGAGCGACTACCTATGCATATGAAATTGATGATCGCGAGTGATAGGCTTCGAGAAGGCAGCCAAATGGGTTCAATGACTGCGAATGAAGTGGATGCGTATATTCGCAAACGATCAGGTGGCCGTGCTTCATTAGATAGTGCTAAAATGTTCCAGGATGGTTCTATTCAAGGATTAACCGGAGCGCTTCGTGAGCCGTATTTCAATGATCCGGATGTGTCAGGTAATCTCATCCATGCTCAGGAAGAATTAGACGCTGAAGTGAAAGACTTGCATGATAGAGGCTTTCGTATTGCGATTCATGGGAATGGAGACCGCGCAATAGGTTCGATTTTGGATGCCTTTGAGCAGGCAATTCTAGAAAATCCGCGTCCCGATCATCGTCACCGGATTGAGCATGCCCAGACAGCAACTACTGAAGATCTGATCCGAATGCATGACTTAGGTGTCGCAGCCTCTTTTTTTATCAATCATGTGTATTACTGGGGTGACCGTCATGAAAAGATTTTTCTAGGACCGGAGCGGGGGCGAAGAGTCAATCCCTTGGCAGAAGCGGCAAAGCATAACGTGTTATTTACGCTTCATTCAGATGATCCAGTAACCCCTATCTCCCCTTTGTTCTCAGTATGGGTAGCCGTAAATCGGTTAACTAGCGATGGCAAAATCCTCGGTCCGGAGCAGCGAATCGATGTAGTCACGGCTCTGCGGGCAATGACATCTTACGGGGCACAACTGATTTTTGAAGAAGATGAGGTAGGAACGATTGAGCTTGGCAAGCGAGCTGATTTTGCTATAGTAGCAGAAGATCCAACATCTGTTGATCCGCTTCACATTAAAGATATTTCTATTCTAGGTACGTTGATTGACGGGCGGATTGTCTATAATAATGGCCTTACGCTCTTTAAAAACAATTTGGTATAGATGTCGATTACTAACTATATTCTTCATTTGCCAATTTTATATAAGAAAGCTTAAACTAGCATTATGTGATTTGAAGAATGGATAGGAGGAACAAGCCTTGGTGATTTATACACGTACAGGTGACGCGGGTCAAACTTCAGTGATCGGCGGCCGGGTTGGTAAGGACGATGTCCGAGTTGAAGCCTACGGAACCATCGATGAACTGAATTGCTTTGTAGGGCAGGCGCGGAGCCTGATGGAGGACGATCAGTTTGACGATGTACGCGAGCAGCTGCTGGAAATCCAGCATGAACTATTCGATTGTGGAACCGATCTGGCTTTTATTAAGCTGGGTGAGGGTGGTCAATATATGGTAACAAGCGAGATGGCTAAACGGCTGGAGGGCTGGATTGATGATCTTCAAGCAGAGAATCCGCCACTAGAAAAATTCATCCTCCCTGGGGGCAGTCCTCTAGCTTCGGTTCTACATGTGTGCCGTACGGTTTGCCGCCGGGCGGAGCGTCGGGCAGTTACACTTGGACGAAATGCGGACATTAACCCGGAAGCGGTTATTTATTTGAACCGGTTATCGGATTATTTCTTTGCGCTGGCTAGAACGGCTAATACACGGGCAGGAATTACTGATGTAGAATATATTCGCAGTAAAAAGGTGTTCCGGGACTAATATGACAAGCTATTATTCACCTATTACTTACATCATACCGCCTGAAGAGGATGACTGGCTGTTGAAGACGATCCTGCATAAACGGATGGATGTCTCACGCAAATTGTTGTCGCGCCTTAAGCAAACAGAACAAGGGATTACATTAAACGGAGAGCGTGTTTATATCAGCGTACGTGTTAAAGCAGGCGATATTGTACAGATTCGCATGGAAACAGAGACTTCGGATGATATTTTACCGCAACCGATTCCCTTTGAAATTCTATTTGAAGATGAGCATCTGCTTGTTGTAAACAAAGCTGCAGGTATTATTGTACATCCCACGCATGGACATTACACCGATACACTGGCTAACGGAGTAGTTCATTATTGGGCGCAAAAAAATGAACGGTTCCGCTTTCGACCTGTCCATCGTCTGGACCAGGAAACCTCCGGTGTGTTAGTCATCGCCAAGAATCCATATAGTCATCAGCATATTTCCGAGCAGATGATTGCCGGCACTGTGGACAAACGTTATGCTGCTTTTGTTCATGGCGTCCCTACCAAGCCTTTCGGTGATATTGACGGACCTATTGATCGTGATCCTGAGGAGCCGCATCGGCGTATCGTGACACCGGATGGATATCCTTCTCTGACTCGTTACGAAGTTAAGGCTGTATATACACAAGGATCAAAAGTTGAACTGAAGCTGGAGAGTGGTCGTACGCATCAGATTCGGGTCCATATGACCTCGATCGGCTGTCCTTTGATTGGTGACAGCATGTATCGTCATGAGCTGTATAATCTACCGGATTTGACTTCAACTCAAAGCGAACAGTTGGAGTCCGTTGTAGCACTAGATGCATCTATCCCTCGTCAAGCTCTGCATGCGGTACGTCTAACGTTCAAGCACCCAGTGCTATTGCAGGAAATGATCTTTGAAGCTCCTTTGCCGCCTGATATGGCGGCCTTGGAGGAGATATTGGAGCAAGGACCGATAGTGAATTTGAGGTAAGATTAATACTCAGGCTATGAAGTAATGCAGGGGAAGTCCGAACATTCCCCGTAGTTAAGAATTATTAGCCGACAATTAAAGGAGAACAACATGAGCAAACTAAAAGTATATCAATATCCTAAATGCAGCACCTGCCGCAGCGCGGTGAAATGGCTACAAGCTCAAGGTCATGAGCTGGAGCTTCAGCACATCGCAGAACAGCCACCTACAGTTGAAGAATTACGTGAATTGCTGGCCAATAGCGGTCTTGAACTGAAAAAGTTTTTTAATACAAGCGGTGAAGTCTATAAAGCATTAGGTCTTAAGGACAAAATGGCACAGCTTAGTGAGCAGGAGAAGCTAGAGCTGCTTGCTAGCCATGGTATGCTGAATAAACGTCCGATTGTCACCGATGGAGTTAAAGTTACAGTAGGATTTAAAGAAGATCAATATGCTGAAGCTTGGACCAATACCTCCAAGGCATAATCCCGTAAAGGGATGTCCCCATTCTCGACCGTATGCTCCCTATGGAATAATTGTCTTTAATTAAACAACAAAAGACCATGATTCTCATTTTGAGAGCCATGGTCTTTTATGTTATTTTAAGAGATATGAATAAGCTCCCATATGTGTAACTTTATGATCCCTTATCAGATCAGGCTTTTTCTGATAGAATACTCTTTGTGCAATAGCTTGGACAAATGCGTAATATGAATAGAACGATTAAAGGAGAGGTTTATACATGAGAGCAGAAACAAAGGGCCGTGTAATGCTTGTAGATGGAATGGCTCTGCTGTTCCGGGCCTTTTATGCGACCTCTTATGGAGGATATATTCGCAAGACAAAAGCTGGATTACCGACGAATGCAGTGTATGGTTTTTTACAGTATTTTTTCGATGCGGTAAGTACATTTGAGCCTTCTCATGTCGTATGCTGCTGGGATATGGGCAAAGGAACGTTCCGCACCGAGAAATACGATGGGTACAAATCGAATCGGATTGAAGCGCCGTTAGAGCTGATTCCGCAGTTTGATCTCGTAAAAGATGTAGTAGCTGAGCTAGGCGTTCCGAATATTGGTCTTGCAGGCTATGAGGCGGATGATTGCATTGGTACACTGGCTTCTTGTTACAGTGAAAATTCTGAGGTATATATTTTGACGGGTGACCATGATATGCTTCAGCTCATTGATGAGAACGTTAAGGTCGTAATTATGAAAAAGGGCCGCTCTAACTATAAAGTGTATGATCTTGCAGAGCTGCTGGAGGAAAAGGGTCTTACTCCTAGACAGGTGATTGACCTGAAGGGCTTCATGGGAGATACCAGTGACAACTATCCTGGAGTAAAAGGGATTGGTGAGAAGACTGCACTGAAGCTGCTGACCGAATACGGCACAGTTGAAGGTGTAATTGAGAATCTGCATCTGCTTCCTAAGGGTGTGCGTACCAAAATTGAAGCAGATTTGGATATGCTGCATTTATCGAGAGAGCTAGCTGAAATCCGTTGCGATGTACCGGTGGTCTGCGAGTTGACGGAAGCCTTGTGGCAGCTTCAACGGGAAACAGCCGCGCGCAAATTTCAGGAGCTAGAGTTCGGCAGCTTGATGCATTTGATTGCTGAGGTGCAGGACGAGCGGGGAATTGTCCAGATTGAGTTAGGCGATTTGGGTTAAGGAAAGAAGAGTTCTCTTCTCATAAAAATGTGAATAAACATAATGGCAGGTCAAGGTTATCATCCTTGGCCTGCTTTTTTTATAGGTGATTATTTATCATATATTGTAATAAAATGTCTTTGTTTATCGAAAATACATTTTAATGTTTCTTAATGAACATATTTGTTTAATTTTTCCTTATGTTAAATAGAAGAATGGAGAAATTATAGATCAAATATAGTAAATAAATTGGTTATTTATGCACTGTTGTAAAAATATTACTATGATAGCATAAAAGAATAAAATTGCAGTAGGTGATGAGATGAAGGTTCTTTTGGTCACGCACAAATTTCAAAAAATAATAGTCAACTACTTTAAGCGGACCATAGATATCGTAAATGACACAGATTTAACACTAAGTGAGGTACTGCATTATTTGGAGGATACTAATCCAATTGTAGACAGCATATTGATAACAGATGAGGCTTTGTCAGTGAGAACTGAGCAAAACAAGAATGACTTAAACGATCTTGTAAATTGGCTGATAGCTAATCGAAGGTTAGATGTAAAGATTTTGGTTCTCACGAGGAACTTCAAACAAGAGGCGGAGCTAGAGAGTGCAATCAATAGATACTCGAATCTCCAAATTAAGATTTGCGAATACATACGAATACCACCCGCTGTTTTCCGTGAGGCTGTGGAGCATTTATCCGACAGTAAAAGCAGTGTAGAAACCGCTAGAAGCCTGGAGAATAAGGGGAATAAAAGTAGTACGGAGAAAAAAGGATCATTTCTGGATCGGTTTAAACCAAAACCCAAGTCCCTACCTGAATTTCAGGCTACGGATAATCTTACAAAAGAGCTGGATAAGGTCAGTCGAGGGATTAGCCGAATTGTTGCGATCACTGGCCACAGAGGTTGCGGAATAACGAGTACAACAATCAACGTGGCGAGTGAAGCTAGCAAACGGGGATTAAGTGTTTTGGTTCTAGATATGGATATCGAATATCGCAGCACCAACATGTACTTCAGCAGCTTTCACGAACGTTCTAAAAGGGATGAAGGGATTAACGCTTCATTAATTCGAACACTGGCTAGGCCGCAGGATTATATGACAACAGCTTTTCATGTGAAAGACAATCTTTGGATGGCAGGGCTTGGCTACAGCTTCACTGATCCGAGGCTGATAGAGCAATTTTATAATAGTTCGAAGCTAGTCGGTCTTGTATCCTTACTGAGAAATAAGTTCAATTTAATATTATTGGATATGCCACTTCATTTATTGGAAAAGTTTGGTGATGTAATGATTCATATTGATAGCTTTGGTATGTGCATCCCTAATAATCTCTACTCTGTTTTGAGTACGTTAAAGAACGTTGAAGGTACCCTTGATAAGGAGAAAGCGGCTTATTTGAACGCGAAATCAAAGGTAATCGTTACCAAATACAATGATAGATCACGGTTTCAAGGAGATATATTCACACCAGACAGAGTAAGCGAGATTATGGCATCGGGTTTACTAGAAAGTTTTACATATGAAATGAAAGTAGCAGGTTATGTCTCGTATAACAATGATTTTGATTCGCAAATCGAAAGTGACGTACCGCTTGTATACACGGGCACAGACCATGAAAGGACCTACGGAAACATACTTCTACGATTACTGGAGGGAGTAAGTTAAATGGATTTGAGCGGGATTAAGAGTAAGACTCCGAACAGACATATGTTCAAACGAGTCGCAGCATTGCTCTTTAGCATATTGATCATTGTAATCTCTTATATGGTTATGACAAAGGCTAGTAAGGATGCCAATGATGTCGTTGAAGTGTTGCGAGTGAAATCGAATGAGGGCATTCCTGCCTTCGTTATGATCTCAGACAATACGGTTGAGAAATACCAGATCATCAAAAAAGAATACACAGAAGATATGCTGTTATCTGAGGATTTGGATTCTGTAAAGGGAAAGCTTACCGCCTATTATATTCGAGGAAACAGCGTGCTTTATAAAGATCAATTAATCGATGAGAAACCTAAACAAAATGAATGGCTGTATCAGGTTAACGAAGAGAATGAGGTGTTGACACTCCCGTACAATTTCCTTGAGGTAGGGGGCGATATCCTAATGCCTGGTGACCGCGTTCGTATCCGGGTTTCTTATGAGGTTGACGAGAAAAGTGCAGTGGGTAGCAACCCTAATACTATTTATTCAGAGTCAACTAATACGATCAAAAAGACAGAAGTGTTGTTCGATAGCATTATTGTAAAGGATATGCTCAACTCTAGCAGTCATTCCATTTATGAGGTTTATAAAGAGGTTCAAAAGCTGAATTCACAGAAGAAACAGGATGTTATGAAAAGTAAAGATTTTTTGAAGAACATTCAACCTAAAGCTTTGCTTCTAGAAGGAACCAGCGAACAAATTAATAACTATGCCAAGTATAAAGGGTTAAACGGGAATTCATTTTTAATTACAATTCTGAGCAGAAAAGATAGTGATGTCATCATTGATCAATTACCCACGTTGGAGAATGAGGTGGAATCGTGGATAAGCGAAGAGGATTAGGGCTCGATAGTATTTTTCAGAAAATATCATCCAAAGATCTTGTCGGTGCAGAGCTTCAAGAGAACAACCTAATTTATAGTGTAGTTGGATTTATTCCCGCTTGCGATGGTGTTGATAATGCGATGCTTATCAGTAACTTAGCTTATCTTATTTCACAAAAGGGGTTGAATACCTGTGTAGTTGATTTGAAAGTATTCTATCCGAACTTATATCAATTTCTGGATGTGCCTACACAGAAGAAGGGGAATGGTCTAATCAAGGTTTTGAAAAGCGATAAGGTAGATTTCAGGGATGAATTACAGCAGACCAAATACGATAAACTGTTTCTTTTATCTCCGAGCCCGCAAGACTTAATGGAAGAATACTTTGATTTTGAGTTTGAGAATTTAGAGCGCGTCATTACTACACTTAAACAAATGTTTGATATCGTACTGATCGATATTCCCAACAATCCACCGCTCGAATTCTGTCTCGGAGCCATGAAATATTGCCATATCGGCTTTTTTACAGCAACAGAGCGAATGGAAGCCACAATCAATATGGTAAAGCTGCTGGACTACGCCAAATCAGTGGGAGTCAGTACAGCGAAATTCACTAGTGTAGTCCTTATGAATTTTCAGAATATTGAATTTGATTATAAGGTGATGAAGGATATGGGCTTTAATATCGTGACCGTATTACCGCTAGTGAAGGATGCGGTGGTTCGTGCACATGAGGGAAGGCTGTACATAAAGGATAACCCCCTAATCAATAAATATTTCAAAAAAGAGATTCAAAAACTGGCGGATCAGTTGGCGGATCAGTAAAGGGGAGAGTAAATTGCTGACACGCGGGAAAATAAGTGATATGCAGCAAAAAGTACTACATCAGGTGGGTCCCAAGGAAAGTATGGAGGAATTGACCAATAAGTATACGACGATCAGCTTTGAAGAGGCTTTGGAATTGTGCCAAAAGTATATTACCAAAATAACCACACATGCTTACAGGCGCGAGAATGACCCTGCCCGTAAACGTGAAATGACGAAAGCATATATCAATGAATTTGTAGACGCTCAGAAGCCATCTGTCGAAGGATATCATGATTTAACCCAGTTGAAGAACGCGCTTACGAATGAAATCACGCATTATGGTCCGATTACCAAAGCGATGGAGGATCCATCCATTGATGAGATTAGAGCGAATGGTCCAGATCAAATCTTTGTGGAAAGCGGCGGCAGAAGCATACAGTGGGATCAGCATTTCACAGATCGTGATCATATGGAAAGAATCATCTCCAAACTTATTGGCGTGTCTAAGGTACGCTTAATCCCTAAAATTCCCATGGTTAATGCCAGAACGATTGAAGGGTATCGGGTAAACGCAACGCATGCAGATATATCACCTTACGATCAGCCTGCTTTTGTAATTCGAAAGTTCAGTAAGAAAAGTATTGTTCCGAAAATGCTGATCGAGAATAAATCATTCTCTTCTAACATGTATAAATTGTTGTCATTGATCCCAAAGTCAGACTTATCGTGGATCACGGTGGGACCTACAGGAAGTGGGAAAACAACACTTAATGAAATTTTGGTTAAGGAGATCAATCCTCTTTCCAGAATTATAACGATCGAGAATCCTTCAGAGATGCGATTAATTCAACGAGAAGACGGTAGTGAACACGGTAGAGTATTGAATGACGTCCTTCAGTATGAATCTGTACCTGATGATGATGATTCAAGCCCGGCGACCATGGAGAATTTGCTTATTAACGCTATGAGGCAGTCACCACACTGGATAGGGCCAGGGGAACTTCGGACACCCGGTGAATTCGCAACGGCACTCCGAGCAGCCCAAACAGGTCATTATTTTTTCTCTACACTCCATGCTGAAGGAGACAAGGAAGCGATTTATCGGTTTTTAACCGCGTATCTTATGGCATCTAGCGAACCTGCGGAACTTGCACTTCGAAATATATGCAGTGCGGTAAAATTCGTGATTTTCCAAGAGAAGCTAGCGGATGGCACCCGTAAGGTTACCTCCATATCGGAAGTTCTGGGGTCGGAAGATCTGAATCCGCTGATTAATCAAATTTACAGGTTCGATTGTGATGATGTTATTGAAGAGATGGTGGATGGCAAGAAGGTCGTCAAGATTGTTGGAAGACATTTGCGGGTAGGGAAAATATCCGCGAAGGTGCAGCAGCTTATGCTGAAGGCCGGAATAAAGAAGAGCAGATTTGAATTTTTTACTAAGGATCCTACGGAGGATGAAACAGAGGTGTACGAATTCGATGAATACAACTTTAATCATTAGTCTTCTTTTGGGAACGGCAGGATTTGTGCTTATTAATGCTATTTTTGAAGTGAGATTCTTCCAAGGCTCATTAAGATATATTCTCGATGTCATTGATACCCTCGCAGAGTATTTAGGCAAATACAATACGAAGCGATATGTGGACCGTATCAAGAAAGAGAGAATCGTCAGGCAGAAGGAGAATATTTATGCGAAATACAATCGCTTAGTAGAAGGGCTAATTCTTGATTTTAATATGCCTTTTACATTAGAAAGCTTTACCTCTATGCTCTGCATTTGTTTCGCTATTATAGCGCTGCTTGTCGTTCTTGTTATGGAGAGTATTACGCTTTCGGTTGTAATCACCATTTCGATCTTTGTAGGATTGCTTACTTTTTTTGTGATGCAGTCTAGAGCCATACAGGCGGAACGACTTGAGAATATTATGGATGCCGAGGATATCATTTGCCCGTTAGCCCGGGAAGGGGTCCTTGTAGCCATCAAAAAAGTAATGGAGAACGATGAATATATCAGCGCTAATCTTAGGCCGTATTTCCAGCAGTTTATAGATAATTGTGATAATAACGGTTACTCCTTTCGGCAAGCAATTACGCTATTGAACAGACAGCTTGGACCTAAATTTGATAATTTCACCAAAAAAGCAGTCGTCTTTGAATACAACGAAAGAAGAGGAATGGCAGATATTTTTCTCGATATCGTGGATGAAAATGCGGTGCTTCGTGAAATCAACACCAAAAAGGAACGAATCTTCAGAAAAATGAATCGCGACTTTATGTTTAAAACTGGAATTATTGTGCTATTTTTCTTATATGCATTGACGGTGAAGGATTTCAGGCAATTCATGCTAATGAGCAATGCCGGGAAATTAATTAATACGCTGTTAATTAGTGTGATCTGCTTGAGTTTTGCACGAAGTCAGGTGCTTCAAGGGAGCGTGGGTACCGGAGGTAGGCGCAAATGATATTTCTGATGAAGCTCATCGCTATGTTGTCCATTCTTTACTTGATTAAAGTCCTCTTGTATCCCTTCTTTAAGCCTGTAAGCAGAAAACAGAAAAAACGTGCACGTCAATACATAAAACAGCGTAAAAATGCTATTTTCCAAGAAAAATTCAATCAATATAAACGAAGAATTGCTAGGAAATATGTCAAAGGCCTGCTGGGAAGTGCTGAAAGGCTAAGATTCAAAAAAATAATAGACAGATTAGATCTTCAAAAAACACCTGAGGAAATACGTACTGAGCAATATATGTTCACGCTAGGCGCGATCCTAGTTACTCTATTTTTTCTAAAGGTAAATATTCTGCTAGGCTGCGCTTCTGCCATCTTCATCATGCTGGGCTGG
Source organism: Paenibacillus sp. RS8 (assembly GCF_041956825.1). NCBI lineage: Bacteria > Bacillati > Bacillota > Bacilli > Caryophanales > Paenibacillaceae > Paenibacillus > Paenibacillus sp. RS8. The sequence continues at coordinate 3,561,044 of NZ_CP168131.1, forward strand.
TTGTATCCGGTCGTGGAGCTTGAAAAGGTTATTGAGAAGAAGAATAAAAATATCTCATTGGATTTCCCGGCTTTTTACAGCATGGTTTATTACCAGTATGTAAAGTCGGTCAATATACATTTTGCCGATGTACTCAAGGATTATATCCCAAATGCGAATCCGGATATTGCGGAAGAGCTTGGCGTAATGCTGGACAACATCGATTATGGAGAAGAGTTTGCCTTCAAACAGTTGAAGAAACGTATCCCGATGCACTATATCATCAAATTCTGCGACATTATGGAAACCAGACTAAAGGGGTATGACAATGTGTCTCAGATGGCTTATCTCAAGAATGAATTGGATGGTTTCAGAATCAGGGCACTGGAAGAGGAACTTGAGAGCAGGGAGCGCAGCAGTGCAAGAATTCAGTTAGTACTTATTATTGTTCTGGCTATTTACATCGTTATCTATTATTTGTTTACCATTTTGAGTTCTATGAAGCTGTTTCAATAATTCGAAATTATTTCTAGGGAGAGATTAGGATGAAAGAGACTATTGAAAAATTCAAGGGGTTTTGGGCTGATGAAAAAGGTGAAGTGGGCATTAAGCAAATTGCGATGACAGTCGGTGTTATTATTCTGATTGGAGTTGTAGTTACTTCTTTGAGCAGTGGGAGTACTCTAGCTGATTGGGTTGGAGATGTTTGGGATGCTGTTTTTGGTAAAATAAAGGATGTTTTTGATCTTCCAGAGTCATGAGATGCAAAGTATAGCAAAAGCAATCCTAATCACTATTGTCACAACGGCAATGATTCTGGTGTTTATGAATCTGGCGTTCTTCTTCCCATGGTACTTGACGCTAGTTGTTGAAACCTATAATGTCTCACAGATCGTAGCTGGTGATAATTATTTGAAGAATTCTGATTATGAGGATGCACTGGATAGATTGCAGAAACGTCCGATTTTTCGCGACAAGGCAGATGATATTAAAATTACAGTTTTGAATGAGGACAAAGAGGATGCCCGTGGGGGAGATGATGCAACCGATTATTATGAGATGCCGGAATCAGATAAACCTTACCGACAGAGAGGGAAGTCTCTTCAAGTAGAGATCAAAGCGGTATATCCTTTTTCAATCACCCTCTGGGGGAAACCAGTGGAGCGTGAGATGCCTGTCAGATTCTCCATGACGACCACGGGTCTGAAGCATTATAAAGATCTAGACTACTATTAGAATTGATAGGAATGACTGACGGTGAAGAATATTGCTATAGGAATAATGTTGGTTATTTTTCTTTCGGTTATTATTGAGCCTTTGGTAGAAATGGCCCTTGTGTTTAAAGAAAATGTAGTACTAAGCACAGCGATTAATAACGCATGTAGGGTGGCAAAGGATCGAAGTCTGGAGTATGAGTCGCTACGCGGATTAGATGCGGAAATAGATGAAGAGAAGTTCAAAGAATATTTCTCGGATGCCTTCGAGAGTGCCATGGACTTAACATTACTGACCAGTGACGGCGATACACTTGAATTTAAATCGAATGACAGCAAATACAACGATTTTCAGGTCACTTTAAATTTCTCCTCGGTTACCAATTACGAAACAGAACAACTGGTGACGAAAGTAGAAATCAAGGCCGAATCCACTTATAAATTTAAAACACAATATTTAAAGCTGGCCGAAGCAGCGGGGGAAGATGTCGATTATAAGCTGATCAGTGTAAGAACATACCTTCTCTCCGTTAAGAATTAATGAAAGGAACAATCGGAATGGACTATATCATGGTAACTTTGCAGACCGGTATTGCTCAAAGGATAGACCTGAAGGTTCCGGTGTTTGTGACTATAGAGGAACTATTGGTTATGCTCGCTTCTTCACTTCACGTAAAGATGAACGGTGATGTTAGACTTCAGGCAGAACCGCTCGGGAGAATTCTGAATAATAGCAAGACTTTGGATCAAGAAGGTGTAGCCCATGGCGCACTGCTCACACTCATCTGAGAAGGAGCGATGAAATGAATGGCAACCTGTTAAGCGGTGGATTAGTCATGAAAGCTGGAGAATCACTGCTTATTACGGATATCAAGAACTATACAGGCACTTACTTCGTTGATTTGGATCACCCTCATGCAGCGCCAACTCACTATGAAGGGCTGTTCTGGTTCATGAACGAAGCCGGCAACTTCCTTTATTACAGTGATCAGTTAAAGGGAAATGCACTCTGTAAACTGGATATCGAACAACAGAAGGAAGAACTATTACTTGATAAACCCTGTTATCAGTTGCTGCGTCACGAAGATTGCTTGTATTACATTCATGAGGAAGATCATCGATTGTACTGCTATACAACTAACAGCAAACGTAATACAAGGCTGATTGATGAGCATGTAGATAGCTTTCTTATGTATGAAGGTTTACTTTATTGTGCAACGCCACGGGGAATCATCCGAAGTACTGAGTCCGGAGGGCAGAGAGAATCGATAAGCGGCATGGTAACGACTGGGCTGATTATGGTTGGAGACATTCTCGCATGTGCGGACAAGAAGAATAGACATTGCTTGACGCTACTCGATCTTAAAACTAACGACACAACAGTTATGAATGGTATAGATGTCGCTAGTATCAGCACAGATGGCAGATATATTTATTGTACTAACCGCCTAAACGGCAACAGTATTTATCGAATAGACCCAGTGCATGGGGGAAGTATTCGGATATGTGGAATGAGCGCTGATTATTTGCATGTTTTGGAGAATGATCTTTATTTTTGCAACGGTCGTGAATGGCATCGACTCTCTCTATTTGGGGGAGAAGCCGAGACAATAACCTACACAGGAAGGTACAGCCATGAGTGATGAATTCAGCCGTCAGCCTCGTTTCTTGCCGGATATGCCTAGGGGAGAAATTGATGTTCCTAATCCACCCATGATTAACGAGAAGCCAGAAATCTCTTGGTTTGGAATATTACTCCCACCTATCGTGATGTTGATTATTACCGTATTAATTGCAATGACTTCACAGTCCATCTATTTACTGATCTCAGTTGCGACTACCGTGATGACTCTAATCGGCTCTCTTACAGGGGCGACAACGCAGATCAGAAAATATAAACGGAAAAAGAAAGAACGAGAAGAGAAATACCTTCAGTTTATTACCGATGTGCGCAGTGAATTATCAATCGCTCGCGAACAGCAGGTAAAAGCCATGAATGAAATGAGCCCGGAGCCAGCGGAATGTGTGCAGAGAATTTTGCGTAGAGATAACAAGCTGTGGGAAAAAACACCGTCTCATAATGATTTTTTGGCTCTGCGAATCGGGGTAGGCGGTGCACCGCTCGAGCTGCAGATCAAATACACCAAACAGGCGATTATTCTTGAAACGGACCCGCTCTTGATGGAGCCGCAAAGATTGGCTATGGAATTCGAGAAGGTCTCGAACGTTCCCATAACGGTTAATCTAGTGAGCTCTGAAATATGCGGGATTGCCGGGGAGAGTAATAAGACAGCCGACCTTATAAAGCTAATGCTTCTACAGCTAGTGACTCATCATGGTTATGACGATGTCAGGATTATTGTTCTTGCCGCAGAGGATGAGCTGGATAAATGGGATTGGCTAAAATTTGTACCCCACCTATGGGATGACGGTTTTAATATCAGATTTCTTTTATGTGGTAAAGCCATTGCCCATCAGACTTTGTCCGAGATTTATGGCGCTTTGAAGGAGAGAGAGATGAGGCCTTTGGGTGGTGGAGTTTTGCCGCATTATCTCTTTATTGTTGAAGATGCTTCCTTGCTCGAGAGTGAGCTAATCAGTAAATATTTATATAACGGCAGTGCACAGCTTGGGGTATCAACCCTATTTATCGCCAAGAATTCCGCTTATTTGCCCATGAACTGTAAAACCGTTATTCATTTAAATGGAAAAAGCGGTGAAATGGCCAATCGATTAACCGGAGAGAAGATTGTGTTTACACCGGACCAGGCAGACATTAAAGACTTGGATCTGGTGGCGAGAAAGCTTGCGCCGCTGCGGATTAAGAATGCAAACGCTAACTTCTCGTTACCGTCCTCCATCACACTGATGGAAATGCTGAAGAACGAAAAGGTATCTGAAGTAAATGTGATGTTGAACTGGACCCGTAACAAAACTTATATGGGTATGAGCGTACCTATAGGGATAAGGGCTGGTGGAGAAGCTTTACATCTGGATATGCATGAGGCTGGGTTCGGACCCCATGGTCTAGTAGCCGGGACCACAGGCTCTGGAAAAAGTGAATTACTGCAAAGTATCATCGTATCCCAAGCGATTCATTACCACCCCCATGATATTGCTTTTGTACTTATCGATTACAAAGGGGGAGGCATGGCAGATGTATTCAAGGGAATGCCTCATCTAGTCGGTACCATTACGAATCTGGATGGGAATCAAACGACGAGAGCTCTGCTATCTATCAAAAGTGAGCTCATGCGGAGGCAACGTGTCTTCTCGGAATATGGCGTGAACAATATTGATAAATACCAAAAATTATTTTATAGCAAAAATGTAAAAGGTGACATGCCAGCCATCCCTCATCTAATTATGATTGCGGATGAGTTCGCGGAGCTGAAGCAGGATCAACCGGATTTCATGAAAGAGCTTGTAAGTACGGCCCGGGTAGGTCGAAGCCTTGGCGTTCATTTGATCCTTGCTACACAGAAGCCTGCCGGCGTAGTGGATGATCAGATTTGGAGTAACTCGAAATTTAAAATATGTCTTAAAGTGCAGGATGAAGCTGATAGTAGGGATGTTATTAAGCGTCCTGATGCGGCCATGATTAAGGAACCGGGACGGGCCTATATACAAGTAGGGAATGATGAGATCTTTGAGTTGTTCCAGTCTGCTTATTCCGGTGCTGATTATGATCCGAAAGGCGAACTGCAGAAACAGGAGAACAAGCCGAAACGAATCTATAAGATAGCCCTGAATGGTAGAAGCGAGCAGATCTTTCCGCTGGAGGAAGAGAAAATAGCCAAAAATGAGTCGGCCTCCCAGTTGCATGCCATGGTTGAATACATTACGGAGACTGCCAAGCAATATGGGATTTCTCCAATAAAAGGGCCTTGGCTACCGCCACTGCCTGAAGTAGTTTACCTTGATTCCTTGCTTACGAATAGCTTTGCGGAGGGTAGATGGCCGCAGCAGCAGAAGCTGCTCAGTGTGCCCGTGGGGATCATGGATGATCCAAGAGGACAGAGACAGGAAGCGCTGGAGATAGATTTTGCATCTGAAGGCAATCTGTTTGTCTATGGAACGCCGGGTACGGGTAAAACTGTGTTCCTCAAAACGTTATGTATTTCCATGGCCCTGATGTATCCGCCGGATGAGGTCAATATCTATATTATGGATTTTGGGGGGAGCTCGCTTAAAGCTACGGAGAAACTCCCTCATGTCGGCGGTGTAATGACACTGGAGCAAGAAGATAAGATTGATCAATTTATACGTTTTGTGTTCAGGGTTATGGAGGAACGAAGAACGTTGTTTGAAAATACGGGCAGTGAAGGATTCAGCGATTACCGTAGAAGTGGTCGGAAATTGCCATCATTTGTAGTCATGGTCGACAACTACTTCGCTTTATCGGAGACCTACGAAGATTTTGATGCACAAATGGTGCTGCTGGCTCGTGAAGGCTTTAAATACGGTATTTATATGGTCGCCACAGCAACCAACAGTGCATTGGTCAGATATAAATTTTCGGTCAACTTCAAGATGGCGATTAGCTTCCAGATGACCGAGAAGAGTGAATATGACGGTATTGTGGGACGAACGGAAGGGTTGGAGCCAGCAAAGGTTCCAGGCAGAGGGCTAGTACGAGGCAAACCGCCTTTGGAATTTCAGACATCGCTTCCTGATTATCAACATACCGCTACTGAGCTTATCTTGGAGAGAATGGAGGCCTTGCATCTAAGTGGTGCCACTCCAATTCCAGTGATGCCTTCTACAATTGACCTATGGCAGCTCAATAATGATACAGAGCAACTGGCTATAGGCTTGGCTAACAATGATTTACTACCCGTCTTTATAGATCTTCTTGCTACGCCGGTACTGATGGTAGCTGGAGAAGCGATGTCAGGCAAAAGCACTTTGCTAGTCTCGTGGATGAAGCTGCTGAGTGATAAACAGGATCTTGAGGTGTATGCGTTGGATTCCTCCGCTATGGGGATTTACGAGCTGATGCAGCAGCCATACGTAACGGATCTATCGAATGTGGATGATCTGGATGATTTCATTGAAGGGATAAAGGAACAACTGGAAACCAGACGCAGTGAGCTTCTCTCTTGCAGAATGTCCGGTGGTGACGTTGGCGCATTGATGAAGCAGTGGAAGCAGATGATCTTCGTCATTGATCGTCTAAGTGAATTTACAAGCGGAGACATGTACATGCTGCAAGAGCTGATTGAGCGAGTTGTGAAGCAAGAACGCGGTATGAAGGTGGCTGTTCTAGCGGCAGATAACACAAGTGATCTTACCTCTAATTGGGATTCTTTGGGCAAGACGATAAGGGAAGAACAGGCCGGGATCTTGCTAGGTAGAATTAAAGAACAAAATCTGTTCAATGTGTCCTTACCTTATGGAACCCAGGAGAAGGATGGGGAGCAAGGCGATGGCTATCTCATTGTGAAGAATAAATACACCGGATTAAGATGCGCTGTATGGAGTAAGGAGAATCAAGTTGCTGCAGGCATAGGAGTCTAGGATGGAGGTGCAGCCAGTGTCAGTTAGTCCATCAGAAATCAGGGGAAACGCTTCACAGATCCATAGTTTAACTAATGAAGTGAACAGTGCTTCAAAAAAGCTGCAAAGTGATTATACACAATCAGCCAGCTATTGGACCGGTACAGCTTCTAAGGCATTTCAAAGTGAATACAACGAGTTGGATCATGAGATTAAGACCTTGCTCAGAACGCTGGATAGGCTCGAAAGTGGAGTCCAAAGAGTGGCTTCAGAAGTGACCCGTGCCGAACAAGAGAGAGAAGAAAAGCGAAGGTTGGCAGAGAAAGCGGCGCAAGAGGCGCTGAAGCAAAAGCAATTGGAAAAACAAAGGCAAAGCCAAAAGTAGTGACAGGGTGTTGAGGTAGAACTGCTTTGAAAGGAGGTGAATAATGTGGCGGGAAACAATCTTACATTTAATCCAGATCAGGCACTTGGTGTAGCTAAGTCAATCAAGACTAAAGCAAGCAATGCAGATACACTTATCAAACAATTGCAAACTGAAATCCATGCCGTTAGCGGTTGGTGGCAAGGAGAATCACAGACTGCTTTTGTACAACAATTCGACGGACTTATGCCTAGTTTTAAAGAGCTGGTTCTCTGTGTAGAGAATATCAGCAAGAACCTAACACAAATTGCTAACATCAAGCAACAAGCTGAGCAAGAAATGGCAAGTAAACTGCGCGGAAAATAATGCGGGTTGTACATAACAAGGCAGATCTTTGAATCATCTGCCTTGTTAGTATGATTTTAAGGAATGATGAAGTGATTTTTATTTGGGGGGATCTGAAAATGAAGCTGACCGAACAACAATACATAACGCTGGCAACCGTTCTAGAAGCAGCAGATGGTCTCGAACTAACAGATAAATTGGCTTTTGCAGGTGCAACAGCCTATGCCTATAAAGATGAGTATAACGATAGATTAATTATCTTTACATATAAAGGCTCGGATTGGCTCGCTGATCTTCAGTCTCTGTTAAGCGGCCAAAGCAGCATGCCGGAGGAAGCTTCAAGATTTGTACTGAAGAACAAAGGAGAGGGGAATTGCCAGGTTACAGGTTATTCCATGGGCGGAGCTTTAGCTCTTTATGCAGCATCGGTTAATGAGGGGGTCGGTGGTGTAGTATTCGATGCTCCGGGAATCGCAAACCTTTTGACCACGGAGCAAAGTGGGAAGGTTCAAGTTAAGAATATTGTGGCCTATAACAGTCTTGTATCTGCATTAGGTAAACATAACGAAGAGATTGTATTTGCTAGATCGGGTATAGAGGGAACGGATTTCTTAATTCCTGATTCTCTTTGGCAGCGGTATACCTTTGATTCCCAGGGGAATGTGATTACAGGTGAAAAAGGGAATGCCTATGCTATGTTGTCCAGGATTAATACCTTAACGGAAGACCATACGCCTGTTTTTGATGCTGTTATGAGTGGATTTGGGGATACCGTCGGACTAACCGAACGTGCATCAGATCATTTGGGGTATGTGATCTTTACCTTAATAGATCAACTGGATGTTGGAAAAGTACGAGGTGCACTGACTGAAATTGCTCACAAATATGAGCGAATGGTGGATGAAAAGTTCAGTGTGTGGAGAACCGAAATGAATAATATTCCGGAATCCTTTCTCTTTGACGATATTCATGCGAAGTTCGAGCAATTATCTGAGGCAGCCATGCTTGAGGCAGCGGAAGTGGCGGAGGAGTTTAATGAAATTACACAGGCTGTCTTATCCATTCTTCTGATTTGCAGTCCGATAGGGGATCAACTGATGGATCATATTGAAGAGTGGCTCGATAAATTGACGGACGCCATCATGGGATGTATGGAGAAGCTATCTAACCAAATGACAGGACACCTCGATAAGGTGGTTGAAACTTACATGAATCAAATGTTCAAATTCCCGGAATTGAAGCTGGATTTTGAATTCTAGCGTGAACTGGATCGTCATCACAAAGGAGTGAAGCTGCATGAACAAGATTTGTACAAGGAAGGTGTTGACTCTGATGTTGTTAGTATCAATGTTTAGCTTTATGGGTTGTGGATCTGAGTCCAAAGATGAGAAAGCGGCAAAGAAAATTTTGAGCTCCTTACATGAAAAGTATGGAGAGGAATTTGTCCTTGACGGTATAGGCGGCGGCTGGGGAACGATGAACAACAATACGTTGAAGGCGATGGTTTATCCGAAAAAAGATGAAACGCTAAGATTTCCTGTTGAAATTACGAAGGATCTGAAAAAGGTCTATGACAAGTACTTAAACCAAGTAGTTGCCAGAAATGAGGAACCACACATTCAAGAAATGGCTGCTAGTATTTGGCCTGACAGTAAGGTTATCGTCGCCAACGAAACAGGTCTAGTTTATCCCGAACATAGCGATACCAAGATATCCTATGAGCAATTTCTGAAGTTATATCCAACGAATACGCAGGTTGTAACAGTATATTTAAATTGTGATAACTATATGGATAATAAAGGAAACGCGGATCGGGATAAAGAAATTGAAGCCCAGTTAGCATTTGTGAAAAGGCTAGAGGAAAACAAATATGTCAGTAGTCTAATTACTATAGCTTACCTCACTCCTGATGCTCATAGTCGCTTGGATGACATCAAAAAGACAGAATCAGATGTGGATCTTTATTATAGTGATGAAACGAAGGAAACAGGAATAGTTAACATTGTAACGATGGTTGGTTACAGTTTAGGGGCAGATGGGGAGATTGAAGAATCCCGAGAAGAAATAGAAGAGTATTATGAAATATGGAAAGAGAAAAGAATAGAAAGCTTTGAACAAAGAGGGGGATTGTAATGGCTGATCCTGATATTCTTTCAGAGATTGAGTTAAAGCAAATCTCCCAGATTGTTTATTTAGATATATTAGATAATAAAGACCTTGGGAAAATATATACACGTAAGAACGACAAAATCACTCTCGGCGAAGTTCTCAGTTTCTACTCTACACCCGAAGGTCAGCGGCAATTAAAAGAGCGCTTTCCCAACGATCTTAACGGAGTTAAAGAATACGACCAGTGGATTGTTCTCATAGAGCAGATGAATAAACCTCCATATAAGAATTGGGAGATTTCCAATATCGTCTCTCATAATAAAAAAGAGGAATCAGGCTTTGTTGCATTTACAGTGGATACCCTTAACGGAGAAAAGGTAGCTGCGTTCCGGGGTAGTGAACCTATGGAAAACCCACTCTACCGCAATGACTGGAAAAATAACGGGACAACGGCGTATTCCATTGAAGCTATGCAGCAAACGGAAGCGAGAGAGTATATGAAAAGTTTTAAGACCGACGGCAGTTATGATTTATATTTGACCGGGCATTCGCTAGGAGGCAACCTGGCTTTATATTCTTCCTTTATTCTGTCGGAGGATCTGCGTAAACACCTCATTTCGGCTTCAACCTTTAATGCTCCGGGATTTAATGGAGATGTACTAGACAAGTTCAAATCGAATATTGATGAAATGAATGAAAAAGGGCAAATCAAAGAGTTCAGGAATAAATATGACATCGTACCGGCCTTATTCCTAAATCCCTCGGCAGGTATTTATATAGATACTGAATCTGAACGGGATGACGTACTGGCTCATCACTCCTTATTCTCACTGAAGACCAATGGAAACAACACCTTTCTACTTTCGGATTCCCAGACACGGGGTTTAGTTCCTAACCTCGTGCATAATATTACGGTTGGTTTGGAGGTCATCCCTGATTTTCTGAAGGAGAGTTTGGTTGAAGGGGTGTTCAAAGTACTGGATGGGGAAGTGGATTTACGGCCATTAGCGATTGCAGGAATAACGGTAGTTGGAGTATTACTGGCGACTGTTGGGCCTGTTGCAGTTGTTACTGCGGCGATTACTACAGCGTTAGCTGTACTCGTTGGTACTATAAAAGCATTGATTGCGCTTTATATAATCGGTTTTGTCATTGACAGTGTCATTCCCTGGATTAAGCAAAAGGTGGAAGACATCAAGGAGAGAGTGGTTTCCTTTTATAATCAAAGTGTTGAATTTGTAACGAATATGGTTACAGAAGCTGTCCGAGTCACTAATCTAATCGGTGAAAGAATTGCGGAGTTTTCACAAAAGGTAAAACAAGCAGTCTCTGATGTTATGACGAAAATGAAAGATGGCTTCAACCGGTTTGTGGATAACACTATTCAATATGTAAAAGCCCAGAAGGAATATTGGATCGGTGTAAAAGACAAAGCGATGAAGAAAATGGGAGATATATTCCAAAGTGTAAAAGCTAAAATCAAGAAAACCAAGGATGAATTTATCGCTGGCGCTCGTACGATTAAAGATTCAGCAATCAGCAAAGTTAAATCGACCATTACAAAAACTATAACGAAAATTGCAGTTGCATCCGCCAGTTTCATACAAGGAGCCAAGATTTTGGCGAATATGGATAAACTGGAGAGTCTGCAGAAAAGCCTGGTGCGTAAGGAGGAGAGCATTGCTGAAATCGTCGAAAGGATATTGTCTATAGCTTCTGGAGTAAGTTCTAATGTGGGCAGAGCTTATAGTGAATCTTATGTGCAAGCCCAATTAAGAGAGTTGCAGCGTATAAGCAATGAAGTTAGGACACAAAAAAATCTTGTAACAACAGCAATTCATAGCAAAACCGCAGGCCTAAGATACACGATAACAAAATATCGGGACATCGAATCCAAGATTGTTGCGGCTGCCCGTGCAAGTACTAATACAATGCGTCTGAACTAAGCAATAGCCAACTAAATTGAGAGGAGCAGTTATATGAAAAAAATAATGAGTTCGCTGGTTGTATTATTAATGATTGTCCTGTTCTCTTCGAGTTTTACGGGGTTAGCCGCAAGTCTTCCATTGAGGGTAGTAGTTAATGGAGAAAAGGTGATTTTTCCAGATGCCCAGCCTTTTATTGATGCGCAGCAAAGAGTTCAGCTTCCAGTTCGTTTTATAAGTGAAGCTCTTGGAGCTGAGGTGTTATGGGACAGTAAGGCTAAAAAAGCGACAATTTCGCTTGAAGGCAAAACCATGGGTGTCTATATCGGGAAAAAGAGCTATGAGCTTAATGGAACGACGAAGCAAATGGATACGGCTGCACTGTTTAAGCAATCAAGAACGTTTGTCCCGCTTCGTTTTGTATATGAAGGGCTCGGTGTAAACGTGAAATGGGATGATGCCGTGAAGACGGTTTATATTACTACTCCGGGGAATGAGCCTCCTACGAGTACTCCAGAAACAGGGAATTCAAGTGAACCAAAAGTAGCAACGGTTGAAGGTTTTAAAATTCCATACACTGAGTTAGGACCAAATAGGGAACCTGTCTATATTTCAAATTCTAAACTCACAGTGTTTGGTAGTTCTGAGCCAGCAGAGGGTAAATACCTTTTCCAAATCACAGTTCAATATGAAGTTAAAGATGCTGATCCTGTGCAAGCAGCTAATGAGGCAGAAGAAATTCTAAAACAAAAGATTGAAAGTAATGTGGTGGATTCTATTATGGAGTATGTAAGATCTAAAAGAGAAAGAGTGGATGTATTACCAATAAAGGAATTCTCAGATAAAAACTTTAAAGTTATAGTGCAATCTAAGGAGTGGGGGAGTGTACATCTTTCCATATGGAGGAAATAGGATTTATGAATAGATATGAAAATATTATGAGATAGGTGAATATATGAAAAAATCTATACGTATTTTTGCGATAATCGTATTATTATTTCAATCTATTAATACTTTTGTTTTCTCAGAGGAAGCGATAGACGATCCTTTGGAGAGCTTACCTAAAACACCAGAGGAAGTTATAAAATATATTAATAATGATATGGAAAATATATATGGCTGGCCTGATTATTACCCAGTTAAAGTAGGTAGCAGGGACCTAAGAAAAGATGTACTTCAAAAAAGTATTGATTCTAACCGTAATAATTATGAAATAGTTTACGGAGAGCCTCATTACTGGTTGGAACATAGTAAAATGCATGCCTTCTCTGGTTATTCAAAAGATGGCGAGGATGTCTCAGCGGAAGGCGCGCCCTGGTATGCAGGTTGGAGTGGAAAGCAGATACAAGATTTCAATATGGTTCATCGTCCATGGAAAAATGAAAAAGTTAAAGAGTTGTACAATATTACAGAGAATAATTTCGATGATTATAGCAATAAGAAAAGTGAATATCTAAAAGATTCTAATGGAACTTTTGAAAAATCCATTATCGATGGATTAAATAGAGATTACGCTGAAAAAACATACGCTGAATTCATCTATAACAATCAAAACAGTACACTTAAAGGCAGTCCTGTGTATACAAGGGATGCGACTCCGTCTAAGGGTGGTCAGTGGATAGATTATGTACATGTCCTGCAACCGCCTACATATCTGTCATGGGGATCGGGTCGTATCTACATTGAGGGTTCTAACGGAAATATCACTTACTTAGGCATTCCTATCGCTCCTTTTATTTTGCAGGTAAATGACTTATCCCCTCATTTCGAAACGATGCCAACCGGCGCATTAGAGGGACAAGAGGTAACTGTTGGGATTAGACTCAGATCCAGCTTCGCTACCCAGAAAACAACAGATTTTGCTTGGAAGATTACGAGTAACGGGAAGGAAATTCCCGTAAAATACCACGGCCATGCGTCAACGTTGGCTGGTGAAATTAAGCTTGCAGCTAATGCGGAGGACAATATTCTTTACGCGACATTTACTATGCCAGATGGGGATGTGAACATACGATTTAATCTGAACAGTCAAAAGTCACCTAAGGAAGTTTTGTACGAAAATAATGAGCTTTATGGATGGATTCAGAAGGTCACCGCGATGCCAACGACCAAAGGCTCTTTTGATCTGGATTACAATGTGTTATCAAAAAAAGTGAACTTCGGTTTAGCTGATGGCGCTGCTATAAAAGCTGTTTTACAGCCGCCCTATGCTAATTTCACTTGGAGTGGGAATGCTACAGGTGCTTTGGAAGTTACTAATAATACGGATGCGATCTATCGCTATTTTCGAGTGGAGAACAATCCCGCTGTGAATGATGCTGCCAGTACAATAGTGAGAAAACCTGACATCATTGCTAGCTTGCAGCGCCCTGATTTTGGTGATGATCCGGTTAATGGCAAATGGTATAGTAATCCAGCTCCGTACACACCTAATCAGAAGTCAGGAAATATAAGTTTCCAAGGTACTGTAAGCAGAAATTATACCCGTGATTATGAGGTTTGCAGCACCAGTAAGAACGCGGCAGGCCAAGACGTTGAATCTTGTAAAACATATACGACGAGCGGCAGCACCTCGGCTCCGTTTACACCCGGGCAAGACGTCAAAACCATTCGGACCTATATTTATAATGGGCTCGAACAAATCGCGCCGAAGTTATACAAGAATTCAATAGACAAAAATGAAGCAGATTCGTTAATCAGAAAGCTACTCTGGACAAGTGAACCTTACAACTATAATGTAATTCGCTGGATGGCTCATGAAGATGAGAATAAGATCTTGCAGGACTGGACGAAGGTTAAGGGTAAATTCGAACGTATCTTTACACAACAGGCAAGCGGAGATGTCGGCTGGAAGGTAGAGAATAGCATGGCTCAAGCTTATAAGAAGGCCAGAGATACCGCAAAAAAAATGCTTAACAACAAATCTGCTTACGACACTGCCGTGTTTGCAACTGATAAACAACTGCAAGGCTATGATTATCCAATTAAATCGGGGTATTATTTTAATCCAGTTGGAACCTATACCTTTACGCTGGAGACAGTGATGTTTAAGGACACGGATAAAGACACCGTGGATCATAAGGAGCTTGTTGAAGACCTTACGAATTCATTCCGCTATGAAACTGATCTTATGTATATTAATAAGGAGAAGGTTGCGGTTAATCTGCGGAATGAGCCGCTCAGCAAAAACGGTAATAACTTTGCGAGAAAGCCAGCAGCATTATCAGTAGAGAATGACACGGGTGTGAATAATGAGAAATTGCTGACGGTTGAGAAAGGCTTTACTAAAGAGGTAGAAGAAATTCCATATTCACAGGATAGAGAAAGTGATAAAGGCACCCATGAATTCTGGAAAAATATCCTGGAAGGTTACTCGCAGTCTAGCACACTGGGTAGCTTCAACAATTTCAAATATCGTGAATATGTGGGCTTGAATCAGCATATGTACAAGATCACGGAGAAGTCTACGGTCACAATTACAATCAACAAAGACAAACTTCCTATCTATACTACAGCTGAAATGCCAGACGGCAAGTACTATGTCAAGGCTTGGCTGGCAGATGTGGAGCTGTCCAAGAGTACCAATGCCTACAAATCATTAGGCAAATTAAACGGCATTAAGCCGCTGGATCAGATTGAGGTTACGGTAAAAGGCTCCATGTTCGATGACTTGAATAACTAAAGGACAGACACCCCTCATGCAAAGTTGCATGGAGGGTGTTTTTATTAAATTGTAAGACAAATAAGTTTCACGCTATACATTATCCTTATATTTCTCGCTTAAACGCTTATCGTCCTTATAAGGATGCCGAAGGCGTTTATACTTGTTGTGATAGCGCTTCATTCGACGTATAATTAGGACTGGTGATTGCTTTTTTAAATGATATTATTCATTTTTGTATGGGTATTGTATTTACTTCTAACTAGAGAAAGGGAGATCATTGCTGTGAAGCTATTGGGAGCGATTGAAGCAGGAGGAACAAAGTTTGTATGTGGGATTGGTTATGAGGACGGTACCATTGTTGACCGAGTTAGCTTTCCGACAACTACACCGGAAGAAACGATGGGACTAGTAATAGATTATTTTAAAGAGAAGAATGTAGAAGCTTTCGGAATCGGATCTTTTGGACCCATTGATCCTGTGCTGGACAGCCCTACTTATGGTTACATAACAACGACACCAAAACCTCATTGGGGACAATATAATCTGGTAGGCACCATGGCTGAGCAATTTAACGTTCCGATCGGCTTTGACACGGATGTGAATGGTGCGGCGCTTGCAGAGAGTAAGTGGGGAGCAGCTAAAGGTCTGGACAGTTGTCTGTATATTACGGTTGGGACAGGCATTGGAGCAGGAGCGGTTGTTGGCGGCCAGATGGTCCATGGATTGTCTCACCCTGAGATGGGACATATTCTAGTTCGTAGACATCCAGAAGATACGTTTGAAGGTTACTGTCCATATCATGGCGATTGTCTTGAAGGATTAGCCGCAGGTCCGGGGATCGGTAAACGCTGGGGACAACCGGCAGGCGACCTTCCGGTGGATCATCCGGCATGGGAGATGGAAGCGCACTATCTTGCGCATGCACTCATGAATTATGTACTGATTCTGTCTCCGCAAAAAATCGTCATGGGCGGTGGTGTTATGAAGCAAAGCCACTTATTCCCGTTAATTCGTACTAAGCTGCAAGAGCTATTGAACGGTTATGTTCAGCATCCATCGCTTAATGTCGACATTGATAATTATGTTGTGTCACCAGGTCTTGGAGATAATGCTGGGCTTGCTGGAGCGATTGGACTGGCTACATTAGCTCTAGCTAGAAGCTAGTATAAAAAGACATTGACTGTTCGGTAATATATGGTATTCTAGGATCTAACAGTATAGCATTTAATGAGGAAGCACCTCTTTCACGTTTATCGTGAGAGAGGTGCTTTTTTGCGTTTCGGGGTCTACTTGAGAAAGGATTTGTTCGGTCCGAAGGAGGCTCTGCCCGGGAAGTTATTGTGCTTGCTGTAAGTTGAGAAAGGTAGGGATGAATATGCAAATTGTATTTATGAACCGTTTATCCAGAATATCTGGAGTGGATCAAGAGATGTACGCCCAGCTGTGGATTGGAGAGGAAGAGGGGATCTGGAGTTTGGGCTGGCGCGATTTTTCAGGGGGGAGAATTACATCGAGAATTTATGGTATGAAGGTGGTTCTTGGAATGAAATGCTCTGTGTATACAGGCATGAGCTAGCGGTGAAGATGGGAGATGGCTATCGACCCTTAATCGATGGGATATTCCACGAGGAGGATAGTCTTACTGGACGGAATCAGGAGCAACTGAAGCTTCAATATTACAGCGAACATCATGGGAATGAGGTTATTTATGAGGAATTATGTGCTTGGCGCCGTGGAAAAGCTTCGAGTGAACGCAAGGCGCCCTATATTCTCGCCAGTAATCGTCTGTTGCGCTTGTTAAGCACATTTCTACCGCATACGCCAGAGGAGCTGTTACAAATTCCAGGTGTAGGAGAAGGTAAGGTAGCACAGTTTGGGACCGATTGGCTGGCTATAACTACTGTGGCGGCAAGGGAGCATTCCTTTCCTCTAAATTGGGTTCACGAAGTAATTGAAGAGGAGTCTTTTGTAAATTGGCTTTATAAACAGAAAGAGGTCAAATATAAGAAGCAACTTGAACGACTGCGCTTACGGCGGATTTTACTGCAGGGGATCGAGAATGGATTGGGTTTGGAACAGCTTAAGGTGAATAGTGGAGTGAACCGGCGTGAACTGATTGAAGTGGTAGAGGAACTAGAAAGAGAAGGTTATTCCGTTGAGAAGCTGATCCATGTAGAGCTTGGTAATATGCCACAGAATGAGCAAGAAGCGGTATGGAATGCATATGTGGAGCTCGGTGATCTCTTTCTAAAACCGGTGTTAAATAAGGTTTATGGAGAGGGGTTTTCCGCTGCTGAAGGATTGGATATTTATTATGAGCGCCTGCGATTGATCCGCATTCGTTTCCGTCGAGAGCAAACGCATAAAGTGGGGATGGCAACTAGTTTTTAATTGTCCACATACCAAAAAGACGAAGGCTACCTTATACCTTACGGTTACAGGGCCTTCGTCTTGCTTATTCGTCCGATTCTTTTCATAGCCATTCCTTCTTGCGGAAAACATACAGCATCCCACAGCCTAACGTTAACATAACGCCTATAACGCCATAATAGCCGTATTTCGTATGAAGCTCGGGCATATGATCAAAGTTCATACCGTAGATTCCGGTAATTACGGTCAGAGGCATGAATATTGTTGTGATCGCAGTAAACACTCTCATAATTTCATTCGCGCGATTGGCGATACTGGATTGGTAGGCCTCTCGTAAGTTGCCCATGAGATCGCGATACGTCTCAAAGGTTTCAGATATTTTAACCGCATTTTCATAAATGTCGCTAAAATATTTCTGCAACTGATCATCAATCAGACGGAGGTCTTTTTTATTTAGGGTATTGATTACTTCTTTTTGTGGTCCCAGCATTTTCTTCAACCATAGAATTTCACTTCGCAGACCGATAATCTCACTTAGATGAGATTTCTTGGTATGCATTAGGATATCTTCTTCAAGCTTCTCAATTCGAGCTTCAATCCGGTCGCCGACGGAAAAATAGTTATCCACGACAAGGTCAATAAGTAAGTAAAGGAACATATCCGGTTCGCTTACCTCTTGCTCCCAGAGCATAGGCTTTAGGATTCGAAGTTCATTGATCTTTTGTTTCGTTACAGTGATGATGTAATGTCTTCCAAGGAATACATTGAGCGCCCGTAGGAAAATTTCTTCATCATCAAAGCGGATGCTATTTACAACTATAAAGTAATGGCTTTCGTATATTTCGATCTTCGGACGCTGATCCTCTTCGCTAAGGCAATCCTCAACAGCAAGATCATGTAGGTTGAACAAAGGCTGAAGCAGCTCTAAATCCTCTACATCGGCGTCAATCCAATAGAACCCTTCCGTTGGGGGTGTCAGTGTTTCATCAATTTCATCAATAGGTGTAAAAACCCCTGCATTCACCAGCCGGATTTTCATCTGATTTCACTCCTCCTATCCCCAGGTCTTCACCAGGGACTGCTAAATTAAGCACAGAGAAAAAAATCAGCTTGGCCGGCGTTACATCAATACATAGGGCCAAATGACGTTTCGAGGGCATGAAGAAGAACTGCTCCCGCCGCCGGCAAGCTGATGATTATCCTGTGTGGTTGCTCATTCTGTACACTAATTTGCGAGCTCGGGTCGCCTTCCATTCTTCTTCTCACCTCTTCTTTTCGTTCAGGTATGAAATACTTGTCTAGTATAACAACGGAGTATGCCTCTTTCAAGCAAATTTATTGTGATTTTGAGGCTTCTTCAGCATTGTATGGACTTGACGAAAAGGAGGTTCATGATTTAAAGTGAATTTTAAAGTAATTTAATTGAATACAGCTAAATCTTATCAAGAGCAGGTGGAGGGACTAGCCCTATGAAACCCGGCAACCGGCGTGTAAACGCACGGTGCTAATTCTTGCGGAACTTCTGCAGACGTCTAATCGTCTTCAGGAACATTCTGGCAGATGAGAGAGGCGCATATGACTGTAGATATGACCTTTCTCGATTTCCGAGGAAGGTCTTTTTATTGTTCAGCAAGCCGCATTGCGGCAAAACAACTAAATTCAGCTAAGGAGTGGAAAGACAATGCCAATTAAAATTCCCGACAGTTTACCGGCGAAAGAAGTACTATCCGGAGAAAATATTTTTGTGATGGACGAAAGTCAGGCTTTCCATCAGGATATCCGTCCACTACGGATTGCTATTCTGAACCTCATGCCGACTAAAGAGACGACAGAGACTCAATTGCTGCGTTTAATTGGAAATTCGCCACTACAAGTTGATGTTACGCTATTGCATCCACGATCCCATATTTCCAAGAATACTTCTGCTGAACATTTGAAGAGCTTTTACAAAACCTTTGACGAGATCAGTCACCGCCGTTTGGATGGCCTAATCGTTACAGGTGCTCCTGTAGAGCAAATGGAGTTCGAGGAAGTATCGTATTGGGAAGAGCTGAAAGAGATTTTTGAATGGAGCAAGGATAATGTGACCTCAACCATGCATATTTGTTGGGCGGCACAGGCAGGCTTATATCATCATTTTGGTGTTCGTAAAGTGGCATTGCCTGAGAAATGCTTTGGCGTCTTCGCTCATACGATAAATCAAAATAACATCAAATTGTTGCGCGGCTTTGACGAAGTATTCCATGTACCACATTCCCGTCATACCGACGTCTCCCGTGAAGATATTGAGAATAATCCAGATCTGCAGATTCTGGCTGAATCCGAAGAAGCTGGTATGTATCTAGTGGCTACAAATGACGGTAAACAAATATTTGTGACCGGACATTCCGAATATGATCCTCTATCCTTGAAATGGGAATATGACCGTGATGTGACTAGAGGGATGGAGATGGCTTTGCCGAAACATTACTTCCCTAAAGATGATCCTGAACGTACACCTCCAGCAGTATGGCGTGCGCATGCCAATTTATTATTCTCTAACTGGCTCAATTACTATGTATATCAAGAAACGCCTTATGATATCGACCCGATTGTTTATTAATAACAGCGCTACAATATAAATTAGGAGGCATTAATCATGGATGACAAACTTAGGATTGAAAGTAGACTGGCTCAAATAGGTTCTCAAGAAGATCCAGCCACAGGAGCAATTAATTTTCCGATTTATAATGCAACGGCATTTCGTCATCCAAAACTCGGTCAGAGCACAGGGTTTGATTATAGCCGCACCAAGAGTCCGACCCGTTCGGTGCTTGAGAATGCAGCTGCGGAACTGGAATCTGGAGATGCAGGATTTGCTTGTAGCTCAGGGATGGCAGCTATTCAAACGATTCTTACCTTGTTCGCTCAAGGCGACCATCTGATCGTTTCGCTGGATCTTTACGGTGGTACCTATCGTTTGTTGGAACGGATTATGTCCAAGTTCGGAATCACTGCTTCTTATGTAGACACGAATGATTTGGATGCACTGGAAGCTTCGCGTCGTCCCAACACGAAAGCTGTATTTATTGAAACGCCAACGAACCCACTGATGATGATCACGGATATTGAAGCCGTGTGTACTTGGGCACGTCACCATGGGCTGCTTAGCATTGTAGATAATACGCTACTGACTCCGTTTTTCCAACGTCCTATAGAATTAGGTGCGGATATTGTAGTTCATAGCGCTACTAAGTATTTGGGTGGTCATAATGATGTGCTGGCAGGCTTAATTGTATCCAAGGGTGTAGAATTATCAGCTGAAATAGCAATTCTACATAACTCTATCGGTGCTGTTCTCGGACCAACAGACAGTTATCAGTTGATGAGAGGCTTGAAGACGTTGGCTCTGCGTATGGAGCGCCACGAGAGCAATGCACTAGCGATTGCCCACTACTTGTTAGAGCATCCAGCAATTGCGGAAGTGTTCCATCCAGGACTGCCAGATCATCCGGGGCATGAAATCCAGAATCGTCAATCTTCAGGAAATACCGGTATTTTTTCTTTCAAATTAAAAGATGCCAGATACGTAGAGCCTCTTCTTCGTCATATTCGTCTTATAGCATTTGCAGAGAGTCTGGGCGGCGTAGAGTCACTAATGACATATCCGGCTGTACAAACGCATGCTGATATTCCTGTGGAGATTCGAAATGCTGTGGGTGTAGATGATCGTTTGTTGCGCTTCTCTGTCGGTATTGAGCATGCAGAGGATTTGATTGCTGATCTTGGCCACGCACTAGAGGCGGCACGGGCTGAAATTGAGTCGAAATAACTGGGATATACTTTTAATCAGGAGTTAGTGGAGAAATAGAGTATAAACTAGCAGTATCGCTTAGTGCGATGCTGCTTTTCTTCTGGATGGGATTTTACGAAGAATGTAAAAGCATTTTTCAAGCTGTTCAGATTGTGATACGATGAGGAAATGAACTGTTCATTTGTATGAGAAAGGGTTGTCATCTTGAAAGGAGACAACGTCTTTTCTTCCTGTTATTTTGTGATTCTACCAATACCCCTAAGGGTTTAAAAGGAGGATGCGAACGATGAGTGCGATAGATCTTATTTTGGACAAAGCCCTACGGGGTGAACGTCTCCAATTGGAAGATACCATCCGACTGTTCGAGAGCAACGAAATTGAGAAAATGGGTGCTGCTGCAAACACCATAATGGAACGCTGGCATCCGGACCCGATGGCCACGTTTGTAATTGGTCGTAATATTAACTATACGAATGTATGTGATGTTTACTGTCGCTTTTGCGCATTTTATCGTAGACCGGGCTCTGATGAGGGCTATGTACTGCCGGATGAGACGATTTACCAAAAAATCGCTGAGACCATCGCTGTAAATGGTACAGAAATACTAATGCAAGGTGGAACGAACCCTAATCTTCCTTTCAGCTATTATACAGATATCCTTCGCGGTATTAAGCAACGTTTCCCTGAGATTACAATGCATTCCTTCTCACCAGCAGAGATTATGAAGATGAAGGAAGTATCTGGATTATCGCTCGAGGAAGTAGTACGTGAAATTCATGCTGCTGGTCTGGATTCTTTACCAGGCGGGGGAGCAGAGATTCTCGATGACCGTACACGCCGCAAGATCAGTCGTCTTAAAGGCTCATGGCGCGAGTGGATGGACGTAATGCAGACAGCGCATAAGATCGGTATGAATACAACGGCTACAATGGTCATTGGACTTGGAGAGAGTATGGAAGAACGGGCACTGCACTTACTTCGTGTGCGTGAGGCTCAGGACGAGTGTATTGCTAATAAATATGATTCAGAGGGTTTCTTGGCCTTTATCTCTTGGACATTCCAACCGGACAATACCAACCTGAAGCTGGATAGACAAACGCCTGAGGAATATCTGAAGACGGTAGCGATTAGTCGCCTTGTTCTAGACAACATCAAGAACTTCCAGTCCTCTTGGGTAACTATGGGACCAGAGGTCGGCAAGCTTTCCCTTCAATACGGCTGCAATGATTTCGGCAGTACGATGATTGAAGAGAACGTAGTATCTTCTGCAGGTGCAACTTACAAGGTTAACATCGAGTCGATTACTCAATTGATCCGCGAAGCGGGCAAAATCCCGGCACAGCGGAATACTCGCTACGATATTCTGCGCGTGTTCGATGATGCTAATGCGAAGATTGATAATGATTTCATCATGCAGAACTAATACCAATTTCATACGGTTACATTTATCGCTTGTTTGTCGTTCATCTTCTTAATTGGATGAATGATAAACAAGCGTTTTTTGTTGTGGAGCTGATTCTAACCGCATTTACCTGTGAACATAAATTCATTATTTTATTACATTTCTGTATACACATTATTATCCAAAAGTGATATCATATTCATATCAAATGAATATCTTTTGGGGGTGCTTTTATGAAGGAGAAAATGCTTCGTCCTGTCAGCGGATTTTGGGTTATCGCATTGATTGCAGTTTGTTTAGCTGGTGGAATTTATGGTGCTGTTCAGGAGTATGTTGCAGTGCCAGTTATTCTGTTCGTTGTAGCTGGGGTTCTATGTACCAGTATTACGGTTGTACAGCCCAATAAGTCGGTCGTTGTTACCTTTTTCGGGCAATATGTAGGGACTATTGCAACGAGTGGATTGTTCGCAGTCATTCCGTTCAGCGTACGTAAGACGGTTTCCCTGCGCGTTCGTAACTTTAACAGTGTGAAGCTTAAGGTCAATGATGTTGAAGGTAATCCGATTGAAATTGCTGCAGTTATTGTCTTCAAGGTGATTAACTCTGCTAAAGCTCTTTTTGATGTAGATAAATACATGGCTTTCGTAGAGATTCAGAGCGAGACAGCACTGCGTCATGTAGCCAGCAAATACCCTTATGATAACTTCAATGAATCCGGCATGTCCTTGCGTGCCAATGCAGACGAAATTGCTAAAGAATTAGCGTCTGAGCTGCAAGAGCGCTTGTCTTTATCTGGTGTAGAAGTCATTGAAGCCCGGCTTACACACTTGGCTTATTCAACAGAAATTGCGAGCACAATGTTGCAGCGGCAACAAGCTTCTGCCATTCTGTCAGCTCGTCAAATTATCGTAGAAGGTGCAGTTGGCATGGTTGATATGGCGATTAAACAGCTTAAAGAGAGCGGTGTAGTCGAGCTTGACGAAGAACGTAAAGCAGCGATGATTAATAATCTGATGGTGGCGATCGTGTCGGAGCGCGGAGCGAGTCCGGTCATTAACACCGGCTCGTTGTATTAAGGCGGTGCATCATGGCGGCCAAGAAAAGCTTTCCATTGCGGATCGATCCGGATCTGCATGAGGCGTTGGAACGTTGGGCGGGAGAGGAATTTCGCAGTGTAAACGGACATATCGAATACTTGCTGCGTGAGTCTTTGAAACGTGCAGGCCGCTTACCTGAAAGGAAACGACGAGAAGAGTAACCTCTTAAGGACAGTTCTAGGAGGATCTCCAGGATGTAGAACTGTACGTGTCGGTAACTGGTGCCCGGGGTTTACAAAATTTTGCCCCCTCTACAGACTTGACTGTCAGAGAGGACAGATTTATAATTACTCCATAATTCACGTTAACAGCATTGACAAAGATATGAATCGATTGTTCTGGACCGTTCAGAGAGAGGGAACATAGGCTGTAATTTCCTCCGGTATCTACTATTGATTTACCCCTTTGTAGCTGCGGTTATGAATTCCCAGAGATGGGATAGTAAGAACCGCCGGTTCATGGTCGTTACTCCATGCTTACGAAGGATTCTGTCTCAACTCTGATTTAAGAGCGGATTGAGAGAATCGAATTTGGGTGGAACCACGGGTGCAATCGCTCGTCCCTTTGCGGGACGGGCGTTTTTTTGTGCGTGGATATTTCCGTTTCGCAAAATTAAAATTGTTGGTTGGCTTAAGGAAATGAAGGAGGAATTTAAATGGTAAGTATTAAACTTCCGGACGGCTCCGTTCGGGAATACGCAGAAGGTAGTAATATTGATGATGTAGCGGCTTCTATTAGTAGTGGACTTCGCAAGAACGCGGTGGCAGGGAAATTGAATGGTATTGTCGTGGATTTGTCCACTCCGCTTGAGGAAGGCGCATTGATTGAAATCGTAACTTTGGATTCTCCTGAAGGTTTGGAAGTTATGCGTCACAGTACTGCCCACTTGATGGCGCAAGCTGTAAGACGTTTGTACGGAACAAAGGAAGTTAAGCTAGGTGTAGGCCCGGTTATCGAAGATGGCTTCTACTACGATATGGATTTGGAACATCCACTTAATCCTGAGGATCTACTAAAGATTGAAAAGGAAATGGATCGTATTATCTCTGAAAACCTGCCAATCGTACGTAAGGAAGTTAGTCGCAAGGAAGCGCTCCAAATATTCGGGGAGCTAGGTGATCCTTATAAGCTTGAACTGATCGAAGCGTTGCCTGAAGATAGTGTGATTTCGATCTATGAACAAGGTGAATTCTTCGACTTGTGTCGTGGACCACACGTTCCGTCTACTTCCAAAATCAAAGTCTTTAAATTGATGAATGTAGCTGGTGCTTACTGGCGCGGCGATAGCAAGAATAAAATGCTTCAACGCGTATACGGTACAGCTTGGATTAAAAAAGCACAGCTCGATGAGCATCTTCGTCTGCTTGAAGAAGCGAAGAAACGCGATCACCGTAAATTGGGTAAAGAGCTTGAAATCTTCACATTTAATCAATTGGTAGGCCAAGGCTTGCCGATCTGGCTGCCTAAGGGTGCTAAACTGCGCAGTATTCTAGAACGTTACATTGTGGATCTGGAAGCAAGTTTAGGATACCAGCATGTGTACACTCCGGTGCTCGGTAATGTTGAACTATATAAAACTTCCGGACACTGGGAGCACTATCAAGAGGACATGTTCCCTAAAATGACTATTGATAATGAAGAGTTTGTGCTTCGTCCAATGAACTGCCCGCATCACATGATGATTTATAAGAGCTCCATGCACAGCTACCGTGATCTGCCGATCCGTATTGCTGAGCTGGGTATCCAGCACCGTTATGAAATGTCTGGAGCATTGACTGGCTTGCACCGTGTGCGTTCAATGACTCTTAATGATTCCCATATTTTCTGCCGTCTGGATCAAATTAAAGGCGAGTTCATTCGTGTAATCGAGTTGATTAAACAGGTTTACAGTGACTTTGGTATTAATGACTACCGTTTCCGGTTGTCTTATCGTGATCCTAAGGATACTGAGAAATATTACGCAAATGACGAAATGTGGGAAACTGCACAGCGCATGCTGCGTGAGGTTGTAGAAGAAGCTGGTCTGCCGTTCTACGAAGCAGAAGGCGAAGCTGCCTTCTACGGTCCGAAGCTGGATGTACAGATCAAGACTGTACTAGGCAAAGAAGAAACTCTCTCCACTGTACAGATCGACTTCTTGCTGCCTGAACGCTTTGAATTGGAATACATCGGTGACGATGGTCAGAAACACCGCCCAGTCGTTCTACACCGCGGTATTTTAGGTACTATGGAGCGCTTTGTTGCTTTCTTGTTAGAGAACTTTGCCGGATCACTGCCGCTTTGGCTGTCTCCACAGCAGGTTAAAGTTATTCCTGTCTCCACTGCCTTCGACGATTATGCTAAGGAAGTTACGGACAAGCTGCGTCGCCGTGGTATCTCTGCTGAGGCAGATTTACGTAATGAGAAGCTTGGTTATAAGATCCGTGAAGCTCAGCTGGAGAAGCTGCCATACATGTTCGTAGTCGGCGAGAATGAAATGAATGCCGAGACAGTTTCCATCCGTAAGCGCGGGGAAGGCGATATTGGAGCTAAGCCACTTCAAGAAGTGATTGAGCTACTGGCTCAGGAAATTGCAGACCGTGTAATCTCCTAATTACATGAAATAATCTACACCAAAAGTATGTTTAATTACGACCTCTGTCATATGCCCATGAGGATCTAAAAAGGATCTTCATGTATAAAATTTTGTGAATCGGGAAACCTTCGCTAATAAGGGGGAGGTTTATCACATGAACAAAATGGGCATATTTCAGAGGTTTTGGTGTCTTTTCGTCACAATAGTTCTACTGTTAACTGCTGCAGGTATCATTCCTGAATCAAAGCATCAAGCAGTTGTGGCTAGTGGGACAGGAGACACGTTACAACACACAAGCATGAGCAAAACGCTTTCGAACGAGGTGCAACATACCCAAACTAACTCTGGTTCACTGAGAACCAAAGAACAACAAGTCGTTCTAACGACAGGCCGTGCCACGATATTGTTTAATGAGTCACATGCAAGCTCACCTGTATTACCTGCGACAACAATAAATAAACCAGTATCTACAAAGCCACCACAAAGCACTGTTGCTCCAACTACCAAGGCTCCAGCCACCAAAGCTCCGACTGCCAAAGGGAATGGAGGCACTGGCGCTTCGAAATCACCGAATTCTATTCCTGTAGCTGCACCAGCTCCTGACCAGATTATTACTTCAATGAAAGTGATGGCGACGGGTTATACTGCGGGTTATGAATCTACAGGTAAAACATCTAAACATCCCGAATACGGAATCACCTATTCAGGTGTGAAAGTACGTAGAGATAAGAATACAGTCTCGACTATTGCTGCTGACCCTAAGGTAATCCCGTTAGGGAGTATACTTTATATACCAGGTTATGGATACGGCATTGTTGCTGATACAGGATCTGCCATTAAAGGGCGGAAGATTGATTTGTATTTTGCTACTACGAAACAGGTGTATAAGGAATGGGGTAAAAAATCAGTTGTGGTTCAGCTCATTAAGCGTGGTAACGGAACATGTACGGAAGTCATGCTGAAGAAGCTTACCCAAGCGATTGAGACTTATAATGCTGTACCGCAATCTCTGCTGGAAGAATCCATCTAAATTTAGAATTGTATTTCAATGAATTTGGCGGATTGAACTTATTTTCACTTGGCCATGCATAATAGTGACATCACCTTGCCATAATACGGACTGGGGCAGAGCGTTAGCCTCATCCGAGATGTTCTCTTAGTAAGCATTATCTATGCTGCATAAGGGATAAGGGAGGTGAATTCCGTGGCTAATAATAAAAAATCTAAAGTTCAAGAAAATTACAAAACACCGAATGAAAAATACAATGCTGAGTTTGCTGTTGAGAATGACGGCACTACTAAGCAAAGTGGAAATACTTCTAAACCAGCTCAGAAACCGCAACAATAATGCGCTGCTGATGCAGAAGACTGCTGAATAAAGAGACCGTCCCAGATCAGTTTATAACTGAGGGGCGGTCTTTTTTTTATATATATAGTAGTATATAGAATAATATCCCAAACGTCTCCGTCTAGAGACTGAGTGGAAGTTCCTTCTCTCGCCGCTGTTTATGAGCGCTTTCTTCCTGTAGACTAAGGCTATAAGATTGAAGAAGAGAGCGTTCCACTAATTTAAAGGGGAAATGGAATATGAAAAGAAGGTTCACAAGTCAGATTTTTGGCGGCTTGATCCTGATAGGAATTGGAGCCATGTTTTTACTCAGACAATTGGGTTACACCGATTTCAGCTTAGGCTATGTGATCTCAAATTATTGGCCTGTTATCTTGATCCTAATGGGGATGAAACGGCTTCTGGGAACGGGAGACGAACATTCAAAAGGTGGATCTTCACCAATCGGCGGTTTTTTCTTTCTGGCGATCGGAGTGTTCTTCCTTGGACGGAATTTGGACTGGTTCGATATTTCAGCCGGGGATTTTTTCAAAATGTTCATTCCAATCATGCTGATTGGCGGCGGTCTTTATGTGATTTTTAAACCTAGAGGTTCAGTACCTCCAGTGCCGCCAGCTCCGCCGTCACCGCCAGATTACTTTCCTCCAGGAAAAAGCTCGCTGGATGTGGAGCCGCCAAAGCCGCTGGATTCCACGCTAGATGAGCAATTCGAGCAGAAATTTGGTAAACCTTCTGGTGGGCGAGACTGGAATATTAATCTTCAAAAAGATGAAGAAGAGGATGAGGATGGAGGAGCATTTAAATCCACCGCTGAATCACGTTGGCAAGAGAAGCAGGAGCGTCATGAGCGCAGACGTCAGGAGCGTCATGAGCGGCATGCTAGAAGACATGGGGAATGGCATGAGGAGTTCCATGAGACAGAGAGTAACAACAAGGAGTCAACCAATCGCTCTGCTTTTATCGGGGATGTTCATATGGGTCGCGAGCATTTTCAACTGAAGAACACGAATGTCTCACAGTTTATTGGTGATACTGTACTGGATCTGACGAACGCACAAATTGCTTATGGTGAGACAAAAATTAATATTTCCGCTTTTATTGGTGATATCAAGGTATATATTCCAAATGATATGGACCTTGGGATCTCAGTGAACAGCAGTTCTTTTATCGGCGATATGGAAGTTCTGGATCAGTCCCGCAGTGGATTCATGAGCAGTGTTCAATGCAAAACGCCTTATTATAAAGAAGCGGGCAAAAAAGTTCGTATTAACGTAAGTGCTTTTATAGGTGACATTAAAGTTAAAACGGTGGGTTAGATGGGGACAATATTCAGTAATACCAAATGGTTGTTGTTGTTTTACTTTCTACTCACTGGAGCCGTAAGTGCCGGGTTGATGTATGCAGGCACTTGCCTTGGTTATATCGAGGTTATGGATTATCGAATGTGGCTGTACTTATGTCTTGGGATCGTGTTGTTCACTGTTGTAATCGGTTATATGGCAGGTCAGCGGATTCAGCGCCGGATTGATCATCTGGATCTAAATATGCTGCAGGTAGCAAAAGGAAATCTGTCCGTACGTATGCCAGAGAGTGATGACCAGTCTTTTGCGAGAGTGTACCACGAATTTAATGTCATGATGGATACGGTTGAGAACAAGATGCAGCTTCTGCAGCGATTGGGTGAACAAGAGGTTATTGAGAAGGAACAGGCAGCGGAGAGTGCGGTGTTGGAGGAAAGAAGGCGTATGGCCCGGGATTTGCATGATACGGTGAGCCAACAGCTTTTTGCCATCCATATGTCGGCTTCTTCGCTGCCTAAAGTGCTGAAAGTTAATGAAGCTCAAGGTCAATTGGTAATGGATCAGTTAATTGCAATGTCACAAATGGCACAAAAGCAGATGAGAGCGCTCATTGCGCAGTTACGGCCGGTGGAGCTGGAAGGCAGGAATCTTTTCGAAGCATTGGAAAAATGGTTCCCTGATTATTGCCGCCAGAACGGCTTAAAAGGAATGAAGGAGCTTGAGCTGCAAGGAGAACTGTCTGAAGCAATTGAGCATCAGCTGTTCCTGATTATTCAGGAGGCGATGGCGAATATTGTGAAGCATGCTGAAGCTAGGCTAGTTAGTTTATCGCTGCGTGAAGGGTCAAGACAAGTTGTGCTAAGTATTAGCGATGACGGTCAAGGCTTCGAACATATACAGCAAAAACAGGGATCATACGGTCTTACCACCATGCGCGAACGTGCGGAGAAACTAGGTGGACAAGTGGAGATTATTAGCCGTAAAGGTGCAGGAACGACCATACGTGTACATATCCCTAAGTTTGTGCAAGGGAATTCTGAGTCAGAGGAAAAAAGAGTGTTAGGATCTGATATAGAGGACGAGGAGGAATAGAGCATGAGTGTCATAAGAGTGTTGCTCGTAGATGATCATGATATGGTGCGGATGGGCCTTAAAACATATCTGATGCTGGAGCCGACGTTTGAGGTTATAGGAGAGGCAGCCAATGGACAGGAAGCACTGGAGATGCTGCGTGCTGGTGGACATGAAGGGTTGCCCGATCTCGTGCTAATGGATCTGATGATGCCTGTGATGAATGGTGTGGAGACTACTCGTGCAGTGCTGTCAGAATTTCCTGGTCTCAAAATCGTGATCTTGACCAGCTTCCTTGAAGATGATCTCGTCGTGGACGCTATAGAAGCTGGAGCAGTCAGCTATGTGCTAAAAACCGTGTCAGCAGAGGAGCTGATCTACGCTCTGCAAGGCGCATTCCGTGGTATGCCTGTCATGACTGGTGATGTATCGCAAGCGCTGACGCGTGGCATTCGCCAGCGTACTGTGCAAGGTGATTCCTCCGGCTTGACGGAGCGTGAGAAGGAGGTCCTGTTGCTTATTGCTGAGGGCAAGACCAACAAGGATATCGGCGAGGAGCTGCATATCAGCATCAAGACGGTGAAGACGCATGTCAGCAACCTGCTGATGAAATGCGAGCTGGATGACCGTACCCAGTTGGCTATTTATGCTCATCGGAAGGGTTGGGCTCAGGGTTAGGGATTGTTTTTCAAGATGATGTGGGGTAGTTTATGGGGGCTTAAAAGTAAGTTATAGGGAAAACCTCCCTTTAAACTTGAGTTTTACGCTTGTATACAGGATTATAGGGAAATCCTCCGTATAAATTCCTTGTTTTTCTCATAAACAGCTATATTGCTGAGAATTATAGGGAGGTATTCCCTTTAAATCTTGATTTCTTGTGATTTTTGGTTAATTATAGGGAGTTTTTCCCTATAATTGTTGTTTGTTCCTTGTTCTTGGACTTCGTTCATGGACGTCGTTCTAGGGTTTTGTTCTAGGTTGTATGTTGGAAGTTCGGGCCGCGTTGTTTTCCGCGCCCGAGCTTCTTTTTTACTTCCCTGCCTAGGGATTGGGTTCAGAGCGAAAAGTTTACGTCCGCCTTTGAAATCCTGTTCCACCTGCAGGGTCAATTCATAGGAACATGATTTCAACAGCGGTGTAGCCTGAAACCCAGTCCCGACCAACAGCGTGCGCCTTTTGGAACCTAGTCCCCTAATAGCTCCCTTCTGATGCCAAATCCCGTTATTTGCCTATATCTTTTATCTCCGCTTAAATTGTTTTTAATGTGACCTTAAGGTTTAAAGTACAAAATAAGAAACAAGAAAACAAATTAATCCTTGTCAGGCGACAGGATGCAGGAGGTATATGAACATGGACGATAACAAAAACAACTTTAATCGTGACAATGGACCAGCACCAGATCGGGATTGGGACAATAATAATCATAATAGTAATAATAATCAGTCATCCGAATCCGGATCATCATACTACTATTCTTACGGACCTTTTAAATCTTTGAACAAAGATGAAAGTGATGCAGACGGAAGTGCTCAGCATTACAACCGGATGGAGCCGGAGCGGGTTGAGGTTACACCTCCACAGCCCGTAAAACCACTCCCATACAACAGTTCATTTCGCAGTACAGGCTTTGATGGTAATGGCGGCGGACGAGGTGGAAACGGCGGAGGCGGCTCTGAAGGTGGAGGTGGCTGGCAATATAATAAAAAGCCAAAAAGCTCAGTGAAAACAGTTTTGATTTCCTTCTTAGCAGGTATGGTCGTTCTCTCAGGTTCAATGTTTATGGCAGATCGAGGCAACTGGTTCACAGGGGATGCAGCTTCAACCGTTGCTAGCTCGGAATCGAATGGAACGGCGAAGACGACGAATGAGAGTGCTAGTACTACACCTAATACTACCACTACATCTTTGGTGAAAGGCTCCCGTGATGTGACTGGCGTAGTTGATGCGGTTGGACCAGCAGTCGTCAAGATTGAGACACTAGTAAAATCCAGTTCACGTAATGGAAGTTCATCCAGCCCGAATTTGAGTGATCCGTTTTCTCAATTCTTTTTCGGAGATCAATACGGTGGAAGTGGTTCTTCACAAAATGAGCAGGACTCGAAGTCGGATTCAAGCTCTTCATCGCAGCTCATCCCATATGGAATTGGAACAGGCTTCATTTATGAGAAATCCGGATATATTTTGACGAATCAGCACGTCATTGAGAATGCCGATGTCATCCAAGTTACAGTAGATGGCGTAACTAAACCATACGAAGCAAAATTGCTAGGCTCTAGCAAAGATCTGGATTTGGCAGTATTGAAGATTGAGGGAGATAGTGATTTCCCTACAGTTGCTCTGGGAGATTCAGATAGCTTGAAAGTCGGTTCAGAAGTAGTTGCTATCGGTAACCCACAAGGCTTCGATCATACAGTAACCTCTGGTGTTCTTAGTGCAAAAGGACGCAGCATCGACATTAACGAAGAAGATGGTAGTGGAACTCGCAACTACAAAAACTTGCTGCAAACTGACGCATCTATCAACCCTGGTAACTCCGGTGGTCCGCTGCTCAATATGAATGGACAGGTAATTGGTATGAACGTTGCTGTTAGCACAGATTCCCAAGGTATAGGTTTTGCTATCGCAGTGAATACGATTAAAGAAGTCGTAGATAAACTGGAAGCGAACCAAGCGATTCCTAAAGAACCAGTACCATTCATTGGTGCAACGCTTATGACGATTACAGATGAAGTAGCTAAACAAATGGGCACGGATATTAAAGAAGGCTCTGTAGTTGCAGATATTATCTTTAAATCGCCAGCGTATGCTGCAGACTTGCGCCCTTACGATATCATTACTGGTGCAAATGGAACGAAATATACTACAAACCAAGATTTGATTGCTTTCATTCAAACGTTAAAAGTCGGTGACAAAGTAACGCTGAATGTTGTGCGCGATGGTAAAAACTTGGATCTTTCCGTCACAATCGGCAACAAAAATGATTTTGATACGACTACTGGGCAAAGTCAGCAGAAATAACACACCGGACGGTGAATAACGCGGAAGGGGCAACCCTTCCGTTTTTTGTCTAAACATGGTGCGACTGCTACAATATAAATAAAAAGAAATGAACAATGGGGGCTGCTTGATGCGACCGAATATTCTAATTATTGATGATGATGAAAAAATTATTTCCATGCTGCGCCGAGGGCTAGCCTTTGAAGGTTACGATGTAAAGACTGCGGTGAATGGAGCGGATGGATTACGAGCGATTCTGAGCAGTGATCCGGATGTGGTGATTCTGGATGTTATGATGCCTCAGGTAGACGGATTTGAAGTTTGCCGTCGTTTGCGAGAAGGGGGCAGTAATGTGCCTGTTCTAATGCTTACGGCGAAGGATGAAATTGAGCACCGTGTGAAGGGGCTTGATCTGGGTGCGGACGATTATTTAGTAAAACCATTTGCACTGGAAGAATTACTTGCCCGGGTACGTGCGCTACTTCGGCGTAAGAGTGAGCAAAGCGGAGGCAGTGAGCAAGCGGTTACTTATGAGGATATTACACTTGATGTAGATTCACGCGAGGTCACACGTGCAGGTAAGAGACTGGAGCTTACGGCGAAGGAATTCGAACTGTTGCATTTGTTTATGCAGAATCCGAAACGTGTGCTTTCGCGGGATCTGATCATGGATAAAATATGGGGTTATGATTACAGCGGTGAATCTAATGTACTTGAGGTATACATAGCTATGCTACGCCAAAAAACGGAGGAGCATGGCGGTAAACGCCTCATTCAAACGATCCGGGGTGCCGGTTACATTCTAAGAGGTGACAACTAACATGTCTATAAGATTGCGGCTGACTGCTTGGTATTCAGGGATTTTGGCCGTTATGCTGCTGGCCTTATCAGCCGCAATTTACGGCTTTGTCTATTTTAATACGTATGGTGACTTGAAGGATCGTCTAAGATTGCAAGCTGAGCAAACGAAACCTTTATTTAGTTACGATGTCTTCAACGGAGAGTTGAAGCTCGGTGGAGTGAGACGTCCTGAAAACTCCAACATGTATACACAGATTTATACTTATGGAAGCAAAAGCCTGTCGCAATCAACGAACATGATTAACTTTGGCTTACAGTTTGATTATCCTCCTCAAGATAAAGCTGTAAAGGGTTTTCGTAACGTAGTTGTAGACGGTAATCAGTTTTTGATTTACGAGATGCCTATCGAACTAGAGCATTATAATAATAATCCAGTGGCAGTATTACAAGTCGCTGCCTATGTGAGCGAGCAGAATAAGCTATTGGAGCGTTTGAAAAATATATTGCTTGTCGGGTCTTTTGCTACCTTGATTGCGGCATTTACCTTTGGATTATTCCTGGCCCGTAAAGCGATGAGTCCGATTGGAAAAGTTATTGAGGCTACAAACGGGATTCAGACGGGGAATGACCTAAGCTCCCGTATTGAATATGATGGACCTCCAGATGAAATAGGTCGCCTAATTGAGACTGTCAATAACATGCTTGGGCGTATGGAAGGATTCTACACTGAGTTAGAGGATTCGTATGCGGCACAGCGACGATTTGTTTCCGATGCATCACATGAGCTGCGGACGCCGCTGACAACCATTCGCGGGAATATTGATCTGCTGCAAAAAGTATGGGAGATGGAGCCGGGTGAAGGGAAGATGAGCGAGGCTGAAATTCGCCAGCTCTCGATGGAATCGGTGAAGGATATCGCGGACGAGTCTAAACGTATGAGCCGACTGGTATCTGATATGCTCTCACTTGCGCGCGCTGATACAGGGCGAACCTTCGAGATAGAACCGGTGGCACTGGAACCAATGATGACGGAGATAGCGCGTCGGGCGTCATTTCTACCTCGTCAAGCGGAGTGGGTTACAGGGGATATGTCCGTCTTAAATGGTAAGTATGTTGTGGGTAATAAAGATTATTTGCAACAAATGTTGTTTATTTTTATTGATAATGCTTTTAAATACACACCTTCCGGTGAGGTGAGTTTAGATACGATTTTCTATCAGAATCAGGTTGGTATTCGAATCACCGATACGGGGATAGGTATGGATAAAGATGAGGTTCCATATATTTTCGACCGTTTCTATCGTGCAGATGAATCACGTGGAATTACTGAAGGAATTGGGCTTGGCTTATCTATTGCTAAATGGATTATTGACGAACATGGTGGGTCTGTGGAAGTTGTTACGCGCCAAGGCGAAGGAACTACTTTTGTGATCTGGTTGCCGCTTCTCTTTGCTCCGCCGCTGGAATAGGGTATAATTTAAAGTGTGCCCTATTACAGAAGTCAACGAAAGCAGAAAGTTGGTGAAGTCATGGAAGTCATTAAAATTTCTCCCCGGGGATACTGTTACGGAGTAGTCGATGCTATGGTAATGGCACGGCAGGCTGCGCAAAATCTCGATCTTCCCCGGCCGATTTATATACTGGGCATGATTGTTCATAATAGTCATGTCACGAATTCGTTTGAGGA
Organism: Paenibacillus sp. RS8; assembly: GCF_041956825.1. Taxonomy (NCBI): domain Bacteria; kingdom Bacillati; phylum Bacillota; class Bacilli; order Caryophanales; family Paenibacillaceae; genus Paenibacillus; species Paenibacillus sp. RS8. The sequence goes on from NZ_CP168131.1 coordinate 3,596,585, forward strand.
CGACGGCATTATTACCTTGGACGGTCATAACCGTCTGGATATTCTCGATAAAGTAGATAGTGGAACCGTTATATTCACTGCTCACGGAGTTTCTCCTGAGGTACGCAAGATGGCTAGGGATAAAGGATTGACTACTGTTGATGCTACTTGTCCTGATGTGACCAAGACACATGATCTCATTCAGGAAAAGGTCGATGATGGCTATGAGGTTATTTATATCGGCAAGAAAGGCCATCCGGAACCGGAAGGTGCTGTTGGCATTGCGCCAGAACATGTGCATTTAATTGAAAAAGAAGATGAGATTGCAACTCTGTCCATCCCTTCTTCACGGATTGTAATTACGAATCAGACCACTATGAGCCAGTGGGACATTAAAAATATTATGAAAAAGCTTCTAGAGACCTTCCCAGGTGCCGAAGTGCATAATGAGATATGTATGGCTACTCAGGTGCGTCAAGAGGCTGTAGCCGAGCAGGCGGGCCAATGTGATCTAGTGATTGTCGTTGGCGATCCACGAAGCAACAACTCTAATCGTCTGGCACAGGTGTCGGAAGAGATCGCAGGTGTTCCGGCCCATCGGATTTCTGATATCTCTGAACTAAACACAGAGTGGCTAAAGGGTGTAAATATTGTTGGGGTTACTTCGGGCGCATCTACACCGACACCAATTACCAAAGAAGTTATTAATTATTTGGAGCAGTACGATTCCGAGAATCCCGAGACATGGGAGATCAAACGTACAGTGAATATGGCGAAGCTACTTCCTCCAGTTAAGAATAAGAGCGCAAGTACTACTTAATGCGTTAGCGAACTTATATATTTGTGCTTGAAGAAGCGCTTAATCTCGTCTATCGGGGTTGAGCGTTTTTCTTTATAGAAAAAACGGTTTCATCTTCTAAATCAGGAAATAGGATTGACGATAATGGATTTTTGGGGTAAAATCGCTTTATCGGTTAAAAGCGTAAAAGCTTAAAAGCTTAAAAGCGAACACGCGTCGTAGTGCGAGTGTGTTCAGCGGAATTATAATAAATTTTAAGTGCAGAGAGGAAGTTATAAAATGATCGTCATTACATCCAATCAAACGCCAGAAGAGCAGGTTAAAGATATTATCGCAGTGATCGAAAGAGAGGGCTTGCAGGTACATCTCTCCAAAGGTGCAGATCATACGGTTATCGGATTAGTAGGAAGTGTTACGCCTAAGCTTGCAGAGCATTTGCGGCAAATGAAGGGTGTGGAGAACGTCGTGAAGATCTCCAAGTCCTATAAGCTGGCTAGCCGTGATTTCCATCCAGAGGATACCATCATCGAAATCAAGGGTGTGAAGATTGGCGGAGAGAATCTGGTGATTATGGGCGGTCCTTGTGCCGTGGAGTCTCCAGAGCAGATTGATGAGATTGCCCGTCTAGTTAAAGCTTCAGGTGCGCAGGTACTGCGTGGAGGCGCGTTTAAGCCCCGTACAGGTCCATACAGCTTCCAGGGTGTTGGTGTAGAAGGTTTGACTATGATGGCTGAAGCAGGAAAGCGTCATGGCCTGTTGACCATTACAGAGGTAATGACACCAGAGTATGTGGATATTTGTGCAGAACATGCGGATATTCTCCAGGTGGGTACACGAAACATGCAGAACTTTGATTTGCTGCGTAAGCTTGGTACTTGTGGAAGACCTGTCCTTCTGAAACGCGGCTTCAGTGCAACCTATGATGAATTGCTCAATGCTGCAGAGTACATTTTGGCAGGTGGAAATAAGGATGTAATGCTCTGTGAGCGCGGTATTCGTACGTTTGAGACTTACACTCGCAATACACTGGATCTATCGGCTATACCGGTTCTACAAAGCTTGAGTCATCTTCCGGTAATTTCTGACCCGAGTCACGGCACTGGACGACGTGAATTAGTTGAGCCTATGGCTAAAGCTTCTGTTGCTGCGGGTGCAAATGGTCTAATTATCGAAATGCACACAGATCCGGACAATTCCATGACAGGTGATGGTGTTCAATCGTTATTCCCTGAACAGTTCGATAATCTACTTAAGGATCTGGAAAAGCTTGCTCCGATTGTTGGACGTAAGTTTTCAACTTCGCCAGAAACCGTTTCGGCACTATAATTTTTAATTATATTACTAACTTTGAAGTCCTACAAACCGCGGTATAGCGGGATAGTAGGGCTTCTTTGCTGTTGGATAAGTTAAAGATGGTATGAATTTAAGCAAAAATAACGGATTTCACGAAAGCGTCAGAATATCTTACATAGTTGCAAGAAATACCTGACATAAGCATTGACGATGTTAGGTATGAGATTTATAATGACGACAGCAAATAAAAATAAAACAAGAACATTTGCATACTGTGAGGGGCTTAATGTTCGGAACTTGGGGGAGGAAAAATTCATGTCGGTTGAAAAAGTGTTGCAAACAATTAAAGAAAACAATATCGAGTGGGTAGATTTTCGATTCGTAGATTTAGGTGGCCGTGCTCACCACATTTCTCTGCCTGCTTCTGAAGTGGAAGATGAAACTTTTGTAAATGGGGTAGCATTCGACGGTTCTTCCATCAAAGGATTCCGTGGTATTGAAGAATCAGACATGGTTATGATGCCTGATCCGAACAGTGTTTTCATTGATCCGTTTACAGCTCATCCAACGCTGAACGTAATGTGCGACATTTTCACTCCTGATGGCGAACGCTATGAGCGCGATCCTCGCGGTATTGCTGTGAAAGCAGAAGAATTCCTTCAAAAGAGCGGAGTTGGTACATCAGCATTCTTCGCACCTGAGTCTGAATTCTTTATCTTTGACGATGTTCGTTACGAGAGTGGTATGAACAGCTCTTCATTCTTCGTAGACTCTGAAGAAGCGGCTTGGAATACGGGTCGTAAAGAAGAGGGCGGCAACATGGCATTTAAAGTTGGCGTTAAAGGTGGATATGTACCTGTAGCACCTGTGGATTCCCAACAAGATATTCGCAGTGAAATGTGCCGTTTGCTTGCTGAAACTGGATTGCGCATTGAGCGTCATCACCATGAAGTGGCAACTGCAGGCCAAGCGGAAATCAACTTCCGTTTTGATACCTTGAAGAAAACTGCTGATAATCTCATGACTTATAAATATATTGTGCAAAATACTGCACGTCAGTACGGTAAGGTAGCGACTTTCATGCCAAAACCACTGTTTGGTGATAATGGTAGCGGAATGCACGTGCATCAATCGATCTTTGATGGAGATACTCCTTTGTTCTACGAAAAAGGCGCTTATGCTAACTTGAGCGAAATGGCTCTTCACTATATCGGTGGTATTTTGTACCATGCCCCAGCCTTAATCGCTTTGACTAACCCAAGCACCAACTCGTTTAAACGTTTGGTTCCTGGCTATGAAGCACCGGTTAACTTGGTATACTCCAAGGGAAATCGTTCTGCTGCAGTTCGTATCCCAGTAGCAGCTGTGACACCAAAAGGCTGTCGTATCGAGTTCCGTACACCGGATTCCACGGCTAACCCTTACTTGGCATTCTCGGCAATGCTGATGGCAGGTCTGGACGGAATCAAGAACAAGATCAACCCACAAGAACTGGGTTACGGTCCTTTGGATAAGAACATCTACGAATTGTCTGATGCAGACAAAGAAAAGATCCGCAGCGTTCCAGGTAGCCTGGGCGAAGCGCTTGATTCTTTGGAAGCTGATTATGAGTTCCTAACTGAAGGTGACGTATTTACTAAGGACTTCATTGATAACTATATTGCTCTGAAACGTTCCGAAGCTCAAGAGGTTGCAATTCGTGTTCATCCACATGAATATTCTCTGTACTTCGATCTATAAGATTTCTTAAGTAATAAAGCATCAACAAAAAGATGTTCCTGAGCCATTTACTTGGCTGTTGGAACATCTTTTTTTGTTGTTTCAGATATATAGGATTCCAAGTAAACGAGGACATTATTGGCCATTGACATGGCTTTAGATGTCCTCGTTTTTTTTGCCTGTATAGTCCAATATTTTGCCCCATATCTCTACTTTAGTTCAGTAAAGGCAAACTCTAATGAGGTTACGCTAAACCCCGCTCAGAAGCGCCGCAGGATTCTCTTATGATGAGCTCTGGCTCCACGCTGAAGGAGCTCGTGCCGGATTGATTGTTTATCAGATCATACAGCATTAACGCGGCTAGCCGACCGATTTTATCTTTATTTTGTTTAATCGTAGTCAACAGTGGTGTTGTGTAATTACAAGCTTCGATATCGTCACAGCCAATAATTGCGACGGTACCAGGAACAGCGATAGAAGATTCCTTAAGGGCACGCATTGCCCCGATAGCTAGCTGATCAGACGCTGCGAAGATCGCTCTGGGTAAATTTCCGTTCGCGATCATTCTACGCATGGTTTCATAACCGCTGGCTTCAAAGAAATTGCTTCCGTTTAAGAACCAGTTTTCGTTGATCGGTAGTCCTAAATCTTCAAGCGCTTTGCGGAAACCACTTTCACGAATGTTGGAGATTTCTGATTCTGAGGAGCTGCCGATATAACCGAGTTCTCGATAGCCTAATAAGTAAAAGTGTTCGACTACCTTAGTGGACATCTTGAAATTATCAGACATGATATAACCCGAATTGTCGCCTGATAGTTTTAAATCTACGCCGATGCAAGGGATAGAGCTATTATCTAATTCGCTGATAGAGGTTTCTAGCTCTTGTCCGGAAATAAGAAGGCAGCCATCTACATTAAAATGCAGACAACGGGCAAGATAATCATTAGTGTCACCACTTTGAAATTTTTCGTTAGAGAAAAAGATAAGGTCGTAACCTAGCAGTCCCATTTGTTTTTTGAAGGAGTTTAGGACTTCGATGAAAAAAGGATGGGTAAAGTCAACATTCAGCATTCCTGCAAATATAACACCAATTAGATTCGATGATTTTGTTGCTAATGTTTTTGCTGAATTGGAGGGAGTATATCCGGTTTCTTTTATGATTTGTTGTACCCTAGTCTTCGTATCTTCCGAAATATCGCTGTAATTATTAATGATTTTGGATACTGTCGAAACAGAAACCCCAGCGATTTTCGCGATTTCTTTGATGTTATAGGCCAAATTAAGTCCTCCTTATAATGAGAAATACTCCGTAATCTATGATAAAAGTGTAGTTGAGTCAGAATTTTCTATGGATTTCAAATATGAGTTACGAAACGTTTTCGTAAATGATTTTATAATTATATAGGTATATAGTCAATGGGATATTTGGTGCGTAAATGGGAAGATCCTTGATATTAAAGGGTTTTTGAGTGTTTTTGTTAAAAATGGGTTCGAAAATAAAGAATAAAAAAAGACTTTACAAAGATATATAACGATGTAATAATAAAAACAACGAAACCGCTTTCTGTTATATTTTTGATTATATTACGAAAGTTTAGGTGCTAACACAAGGTTTCGTAAAAGGTCATAACAAATCATCTGGGGGGTAACAAAAATGGTAAAGAAGCTTTCTGCGGTATTGTTGAGCTCGGCGCTGGTGCTCTCATTAGCAGCATGTGGAAGCGGCAACAACACAAATGGTGAGGCTACTCCGGGCAACGGAACAAATAAGCCTGCATCTGGCGATAAGAAAGTGATTAAGATCTTGCATTGGAAACAAGAAAACATTAATAAAGCCATTACCGAAATTAATAAAAAGTTTGAAGAAAAGTATCCGGAATACAAAGTGGAGTACACGACCACGGGTCCGGATGATGAATTTAAACAAGCGCAAAGAGCGAGAATTACAGCTGGTGACGTAGACGTCCTTGCTGATTTGTCCGGTATGAGATTGTCTCCGAAAGATTGGACACCGGGTGCGAAAGTGCCAGACTGGCAACAATGGATTGATTCCGGTTTGATTGCTGATCTGAGCAACGAAGCTTTCGTTAAAAACTACAATGCGAATGATATTGCTAAAGCGGGTACTTACAATGATAAAGTGTATGCGATCCCAACCGGTAAAGTAGCGATGTCAGGTTTCTTCTATAATAAAGAAATTTTTGAACAAAACGGATTGACTGTTCCAACCACATGGACAGAATTCATCAGTGTTCTAGATACTTTGAAATCCAAAAACATCGTACCTATCGTAGTGGCTGGTAAAGATGTATGGCCTTTGAAACTGCCAGTGTTCGGCTTGCAAGCTAAGATTCTAGGCGGCGGCGACCAACAAAAATGGATTGAAGGCGTTTGGAAAGGTACTTCGGCGTTCAACGATGCTGAGGCTGTAGAAGTATTGGATAAAATGAAGACCCTTCAAGATAACTACATCATCGATGGTTTCTTGGGTATTGACTATGCAACAGCACCTTCGTACTTCGCAACAGGTAAAGCAGCTATGATTGCTGACGGAACTTGGGATGCACCTACGATCGCTGCGGCAAATCCTGATGTGAAATTTGGTTACTTCCCAATCCCAGCTACTGAAGATGCAGCTAAGAATGCTTCTCTTGTCGGTAAATACGATGTAACTTGGTATGCAGCAGAAAAAGGTCCGAACAAAGAAGGGGCTTTGAAATGGCTGGAATTCTTCTCTGAGCCAGAAAACTACACTGAATATGTTAAGGCTGCTGGGTTTGTACCAACACAAGATAACATTTCAACTGGCAGTGACTTCATTGATAACGAACTAGCACAATACATGGCAGAAGACTTTGAACTTGCCTATGAAATCATAATGATTAACCGCGACAATGTAGGCGAGCACATTGCTGCTGAAGGTGTACACACTGAATACCTAGCACCAGGTGGCGAATTCAAAACCGCTAAAGAACTTGCAGATGTACAACAAAAAGAATGGGAAGCAGCAGCTCCTAAATAAGCTGTTATCCCAATAAACAGACATCTACAACATACTGTGCAACATCATGTACTACAACTTCGGGGTCTGTTCGTACAGACCCCGATGATTTTATTGAATTAGGATTGGGTAGGTGAGAGAAATGTATCCGTTCGGAAAAGGTATAAAACGATATTTACCACTTCTGCTGCTTATGATTCCATTATCGTTGTATGTTGTTTTTTATTTTGGGCCCTCTATGATGACGGTCATCTATTCATTTACAGATATTACTAACGTTCCTGGAAGCAAGTTGAATTTCGTAGGCCTTGACAATTACTACAGCGTTTTTAACTCCGGAAATTCAGGCGAACGTTGGGATTCCATTATACGAACTGTTTATTTCATGATCATTGTTACAATCGTACAGAACGGTGTCGGTCTCCTTATGGCCGTAGTTATTAATCAGAAGCTGAAAGGCGATTATTTTTATCGCGCAGTTTTCTTTTTACCGGTTGTCCTCGGTGTATCGGTAGTTGCACTGGTATGGGGCTTGATGTTCGATCCGCTTAGTGGTCCTGTCAATCAACTGTATGATTCATTGTTCGGTTATAAAGATATGTTCTTTGGAAGCTTCACCCATGCGTTTGGTTATATTATATTTACGCAAATTTGGATGTACATGGGTTACTCCATGTTAATTTTCCTTGCAGGCCTTCAATCCGTACCGAAGGATCTGTATGAAGCTGGATATATTGATGGAACTACGAAGTGGCAATCTTTTAAGAACATTACGTTCCCACTTATTGCTCCATCGTTCACCATTAATATTATTTTGTCCATTATCGGTGCGATGTCCACCTTTGATATTATTCTCGCAACTACGGACGGTCGCTTTAACACAAGAACGATGGCTTATGACGTGTATAAAGAGACGTTCCGTGGTTCTCTTCAGATGGGACTTCCATCCGCGCTTTCGGTGGTGCAGTTCCTAATGATTCTGGTCTTCGTTGTATTTGCAGTTAAACAAATGCGTAAGAGAGAGGTGGAATATTAATGAAAGATTCCAAAACCGCCAAAACTCTCTCCTATATTCTGGTTGCAGTATTGCTTGTTTTGTATATCATGCCGCTATTGTTTGTAATAAACATTTCATTCAAGTCTTTTTCAGATTACCTGCTAGACCCGATCGGACTTGTGAAAAGTATTCAATGGGATAACTACAAGGAAGCTTGGTTAAAAGGTAATTTCTCTAATTATTTCATTAACAGTTTGTTGTACACAGGCGTAGCGACAGTGCTAACACTAATCGTTTCGTTATTCGGAGCTTTCCCGGTAGCGAGAAATTATGTAAAGTGGAGCGGATTTATTTATTTGTTCTTCTTGATGTCACAGTTCTTGCCTAACCCTATGGTTGCACAGTTTAAATTAATGCTTACCCTGAAACAAGAGCTTGGATTTGTGGGTTATGATACGAAGCTGGGTTATATCCTCCTAAAAACAGGAGGAACTGGTATCGTCTTCATGATGTTCGTGGGTTATATTAAAGGAATCAGCCGTGAGATGGATGAAGCTGCGGGCATGGATGGTGCTGGATATATGCGTTATCTGTTCCAGATCATTATGCCACTGATGAAACCTGTTATCGCAACAGGTGTTATCCTGACGGCGATTACGATTTGGAATGACTTTGTAGGTCCAATCATGTATTTGCCAAGTCCGGAACATTATCCAATTACCTTCGGGCTTAAAGAATTCCGCGGTCAATACGGGAATAACTGGCCTATGTTGGCGTGCGGGATCATGATCGTATCGGCACCACTTATCGTCCTGTACACCTTCATTCAAAAGTATATTGTTGACGGTGCATTGGCAGGTGCGGTTAAAGCTTAAGTAGTTGTGTAAATGAGAGGATGGGGACAATGGACCGTAAAAAAATTCATGGCTTTGAATTCACTGGAAAGGATGGGGAGTTCAAGCTTCAGCAACCGGATCACAGTAGTTTCTTATACTTCCCTCTAGTAAATGAGGGGGGGATGATGTCGACTGTTACTCCTAAACTTCATGGACAGGCGACGACAGGTCATAATACATTTTTAACACCGCCATTATCTGTTGAAGATTTGCATAATTCCCGTGCTTCACGTAATTTCTGGGTATACGTCGAAGGCAAGGGTGCTTGGTCTGCAGCAGGAAATTCGGCTAAGCAAAATGCAGCGTTCTACACTTCATCTGCTGATGATGCAGTGCTTGAGGCTGGTTTTCTATGGCATCGGGTCACTCGCAGTAACTCTGAGATGGGTGTCACAGCTGAGATTACTAGCTTCGTACCTAGCGGTAACGACAAGGTAGAACTAATGAAAGTTACATTGACGAACATTGGAACAGAGAAGATTACTCTTACACCAACGGCTGTAGTTCCATTGTATGCCCGTTCCGCAGATGATCTGCGGGATCACAGACATGTAACTTCCTTGCTGAACCGGATTTACACTTCAGCATATGGTGTTGAGGTTCAGCCTGCACTTTCTTTTGATGAACGTGGTCATCGCGTTAACCATACCTCTTACGGTGTATTTGGAGCGGAAGGTGACGGAAGTCAGCCTGTTGGTTTCTTCCCGATTCAAGAGGAATTCATCGGCGAAGGTGGAAGTCTTGACTGGCCAGAAGCGGTTATTCTGAATACTACGCCAGAGATCGGTAAAGGTGGAGGCGTGGATAGAGAGGGTTATGAAGCAGTCGGTGGCCTCCGGTTTGCCTCAATTACCTTGTCTCCTGGTGAAAAACATTCATATGTCGTAGTTATGGCAATTGATAGTGATAGAATTAACGTTGAAGCGTTGATGAATAAATATGGAGCATCTGAAGCTTTTGATCAACTCCTAGAGGAGACTAAAGCGTTCTGGGCAGATAAAGTGAATATGGTTGAATTCCATACCGGTGATTCGGATGCGGATCAATGGATGAAATGGGTAACCATTCAACCGGTCCTTAGAAGACTCTATGGTAACTCCTTCTTACCGTATCATGATTATGGAAGAGGCGGACGTGGCTGGCGAGATCTTTGGCAAGACTGTCTGGCACTGCTTATTATGGAACCTGCCGAAGTTCGCAGCCTACTCTTCAATAATTACGCTGGTGTGAGAATTGACGGCAGTAACGCAACTATTATCGGTCAACAACCAGGCGAATTTATTGCTGACCGTAACAATATCCCTCGAGTATGGATGGATCATGGGGCCTGGCCGTTCTTAACAACGATGCTCTATTTGGATCAGAGCGGTGATCTTGATTTCTTGTTGCTAGAACAGACTTATTTCCGGGATACTTTTATGAGTCGTTGTAAGGAACGTGATACTTCTTTGGATACCTCTGCAGGCAGTGATCTTAGAACAGCTTCTGGGGAAATCTACAAAGGTACAATTCTGGAACATATTTTGCTGCAAAACCTGGTTCCGTTCTTTAATGTAGGGGAACATAATAATATCCTGCTCGAAGGTGCGGACTGGAATGATGGTCTCGATATGGGTGCGGATCGCGGAGAGAGTGTGGCTTTTACATCTTTCTATGCTAGCAATCTATTAGATATTTCTCGGATGCTGCGTACCCTTAAGACTTCTAAAGGTCAGGAAAAGGTTGAGTTGGCAGAAGAGATGCAACTGTTGCTGGATACGCTTAACGAACGTGTGGATTACGGTTCTATATCAGGCAAGCATGAGAGATTGGATCGATATTATGCCGCGGCACCAAATAAGGTGAGTGGAGTTCGTGTATCTCTAGATATTGAAAAAGTAGCTGATGATCTGGAACAAAAAGCGGAATGGATATTTAATCATTTGCGCAACAACGAGTGGGTACAGAGTGAGAATGGCGATGGCTGGTTTAACGGTTATTATAATAACGATGGTGAACGGGTAGAGGGAGAATTTTCTGAAGGCGTTAGGATGACACTTACGGGTCAAGTATTCCCGCTTATGGGTCATGCAGCAGCTCCGGAGCAAATTCCACACATTATTGCTGCTGTTGATCGTAATCTACTAGATGACAAGATCGGATACAGGCTTAATTCCCGTTTCGGAGGGATTCAGCAGAATCTGGGTCGTGCTTTCGGCTTTGCATTTGGTCATAAAGAAAATGGGGCCATGTTCAGTCACATGACGATCATGTATGGAAATGCGTTGTACAAACGAGGTTATGTAAAAGAAGGTCATAAGGTTCTCGAATCTCTTTACAACTTGAGTACAGATTTCGCAAAAGCTCGTATCTATCCAGGGATTCCTGAATATATTAACGAGCAAGGCAGAGGAATGTACACATATCTAACAGGCTCGGCAAGCTGGCTCTTGCTAACCATGGTCACTGAAGTATTTGGTGTGAAGGGTAAACTGGGCGATTTATTGCTAGAACCTAAGCTAGTAAAAGAACAATTTGATTCCGAGGGGAAAGCATCCATTAAGACGATCTTTGCAGATCGTGAGTTTGAAGTGGTCTATAAAGCCACAGGAAGCTTTAATTACGGAGAGTACCAAATACACTCCGTTACCTTAAATGGCAGCGAGGTGACGCTGCAGTGCGGCTCAGGGAGTGCGATTATTCCACGTGAAGATCTACTCGCTCTGCAGACAGAGAAGCGTCACGTGATTGAAGTGACTTTGGCGTAATCATAACTAGATTTTATTAAAAGCGTCTGCACCGTTAAGTATAGCGGCTGCAGACTTTTTTTGAAAAAATATAAAAACTAAGCTTCTTCATAGATGATATAATGGGGCTAATTTATTTGTTGAATGATTAAAGGGGCGTGTGAAGGATGGGCTGCAAGCTGTCAAATGGCGTATTATCTGTAGATATCGCTGATATTGGAGAAGCATATAAAGGGACTCGTTTTGACTGGACGGGGTTTATCACACAAGTTACGTTAGAAAAAGGTAAGCATACTTTTTGTGTGCCAGAAAGCTTGAAGGAAGGCGAAGGTACTGGCGGAAGTGGACTGTGCAACGAGTTTGGCATTTCCCGGGCAATTGGGTATGATGAAGCGCCGATTGGAGGCTGGTTTCCAAAGCCCGGAATCGGACTGTTACAAAAGCAGGACTCGCAGAGCTATAGCTTTCATAACGAGTATCCACTAACCCCCTTTACTGTTGATAGGGAGGTTAAGGGTGATTCGGTTTCATATACTATCCAACCAATGGAAAGTAATGGATACGCGATGCTTTTGACCAAAACGATCTCTATAAAGGACGACCAATTAAAAATTGCATATGAATTGCATAACAAAGGGAATAAGCCAATCCAAACCGAGGAGTACATCCACAATTTTATTGGAATTGATGGTTTAAATATAGGTCCGGATTTTGAGTTGCGCCTCCCGAATGGGCTCAAAGTTGAGGAACCGGAATCTCAATACACGAACAATTTGCTAGAGGTATCTGGTAATACCCTTACTTGGTCAGAAGAGCCAGACCGGTCCTTTTATTGCAAGTTGAGTGGCTGGGGAGGACCGGAAGCCGAGTTCAATTGGGAGTTGGTTCATAAGCCTAGTGGAACAGGACTACGTGAAAGCGGAGATTTCCCAGTAGCACGAATGGCGCTATGGGGAGAACGTCATGTGGTCTCTCCTGAAATTTTTGTGAACATTAGTCTTTTACCGCATGAAAGCAAGTCCTGGAGCCGAACTTATCATTTTTTCACATCTTAATAAGCAGTAATCCAAGCCTTTATGTGAATAATTATACTTGCTGGTGTGTAAGATTATTGCTATCATAAGCGATATCCATATTGATAGGAGAGAAAGGGTGGGGAGTAGTTTTGAATAAGAGAGCATACAATTTTAATGCCGGACCGGCAGCATTGCCGCTTACGGTACTGGAACGCGCACAAGCGGAGTTTGTTGATTTCCGAGAAAGTGGAATGTCTATCATGGAGATGTCGCACCGTGGAGCAATCTACGAATCCGTGCATAATGAAGCGCAGGAACGTCTGCTTTCGCTCCTCGGCAATCCGAAGGGCTATAAGGTATTGTTCGTACAAGGTGGAGCAAGTACACAGTTTGCTATGATTCCTATGAACTTGATCTCTGAGGGCCAAGTAGGTAGTTATGTAATGACAGGAAGTTGGGCTGATAAGGCTTTTAAAGAAGCTAAATTGGTCGGGGGCGCTCATGTAGCCGGTTCTTCAGAAGATAAGAAATTCGTAGCGATTCCAGAGTTAAGCTCGATCAAGGCTGCAGATAATGCGGCGTACCTTCATGTAACTTCCAATGAGACCATCGAAGGAACGCAGTATGCGGAATTCCCAGATGCTGGTTCGATCCCGCTAATTGCAGATATGTCTAGTGATATTCTATGTCGTCCAATCGATGTAAATCAATTTGGAATGATCTATGCTGGAGCTCAGAAGAATCTAGGTCCTTCCGGTGTGACTGTGGTTATCGCTAAAGAAGAATTGCTTGCAGAATCACCTTCTAACATTCCAACAATTATGCGTTACAGTACTCATTATAAAAATAACTCTCTTTACAACACACCTCCATCTTTCTCTGTATACATGGTTAACGAAGTGTTAAAATGGATTGAGGAGCAAGGCGGTCTAGCCGGCATCCAATCCAAGAATCTTGAAAAAGCGGGTCTCTTATACGATCATATCGATGGAAGTGACGGCTTCTACAGTGGTGTTGCTGAGAAGAGCAGCCGCTCCATTATGAATGTTACCTTCCGGATGCAATCGGAAGAACTCGAAAAACGGTTTGTTAAAGCTGCTGAGCTGGAAGGTTTTGTCGGCTTAAAAGGACATCGCAGTGTGGGTGGCTTGCGCGCTTCCATTTACAATGCAGTTCCTTACGAAAGTGTTAAGGCACTTTCTGATTTCATGAACCATTTCCGGCAAACTCAAGGTTAATGAACTCTATCGTAAACCTTCCGCCTATGGGTGGAAGGTTTTCAGTTTGTTTGGAGAAGCTATGGTTATGCACTAGAATAAAACATCTGGCTATCAAGCCTTTAGAGAGGAAGGAACCATATAATGGCACTCCATATCGTATTAGTTGAACCGGAAATCCCGGCCAATACTGGAAACATCGCGCGTACCTGCGCAGCAACAGGCACTCATCTTCACCTGGTTCGCCCACTCGGATTCCGTACAGATGATGCTACATTGAAAAGAGCAGGATTAGATTACTGGCATGCCGTTAACATTGAATATCACGATTCTTTTGCTGAAGTGCTCGAGAAGTATAGCGAGGGACGTTTCTTTTACGCAACAACGAAAGCTGAGAAGAGATATAGTGATTTTGATTTTCAAGATGGAGATTTCTTTGTCTTTGGTAAAGAAACGAAGGGGCTTTCTGCTGAAATTCTGGAAGCCGGAAAAGAAACAAAAATGCGCATGCCAATGAGTGATGCCGTGAGATCGCTAAATTTATCGAATTCTGCGGCTATTATTGTATATGAAGCCCTTCGACAGCTGGATTTTCCGAATCTTGTTTAGAAAAAAGACAATTTTTTTGTTTTTTTCAGCAGGATTCGACATTTTAATAACGAAATATAATGAATGAGCCGAAATAAATAGTAGCTACAAATTATTAGTTGAACAGGAGAGGTGTACGTTAGATATGAAACCTGCTGGTGTAGTTCGCAAAGTGGATCAGCTGGGTAGAATTGTTCTGCCTAAGTCCCTGCGTAAAAGGTATCAGATGAATGAAGGCGACCCGGTTGAAATTTTGGTACAGGGTGACCATATTATCCTGGAGCGCTATCGTCCAAAATGTGTTTTCTGCGGATCAATGGAAGGTGTAAGTGAATATAAAGATCGTTATATTTGCGCTGCATGCCTCTCAGAAATGACCCAATTGCCGAGACACGCCTAGGAAGTACATATTTACTCATTTAGAATTCGACGGCCTATAGTTTTCTAAATAAAGAAACTGCCCCATTCGTAGATATCGTCTACTTTATGCGGCAGTTTTTTTATACAAAAAATGCCTCAGAAGCCAAGAGCCTCTGAAGCATTAGTATAAATATAAGAATTTATATAGATTTCACACCGTAAATTAATCGTGCTGGTTTTCGCAGAAACGGGTACCGCCCCAAAAAGGACGGCAATACCGTTTCTTCTTGCTTATAAGCCTTTTGTTTTGTCGTCGTTGTAAGATGAGGTAAGGATGCCGACCATAAATAACACAAATACGAACGTTACGATCCAAAAGGTTAATGAGAACGACAAACTGGCACCTCCATTAGCAAATGTATTCGTTATCAAGATTATAACCTGCAAATCAATAAAAATAAACGCAAATGTGATATGTTGCATAGACATTTTAATATAATCATTCAAAAAAACAGGAAATTAGTCGGTACAGCTCTAAGATTTCCGTCCGAAGGTTTGTTGACTACTCTTCCGTTGAAGATAAGTGATGATGATCCTCCACCGTCCAGATTATAAGCATCCATCACGCCCATGTTATATAGCTTGTTCTGAATTTCCTCTAATTGTGCTCCAGAGCTACCTAGCTCATTATAGCCATCTGCTACAAAAATGAGAAGCTGATCATCCTTATAATTACCGATAACTGTACGTGGCGCCCGATTGGGGGAGGTTTTCCACTTTTCAGGGATGGGCACTTTGATGTTGTTCTTCAGTAGAACAGGCACAAAGGTTGCACCGAATACGGGTTCAAGTTGATCTAACTGTGCGCGACTGTAGAATTTTCCGCCGATTAACTGTCCGGACTTGTTCAGTCCTACGAAGCTGAGGTCCTTGAAGGTCGGCTCGAAACCATTGAGATACTTTCCATCAACCACAGTCGTGCTTAACGGGTAGCGTTTTCCGGATTGATCTGCAAAACCGCCTGCATTAATACCAGCAATGGCTCCATTACGCTGTACGGCATGCATAGTTGTTTCCGCACCGGAGGCTGTCTCCGCCAGGCTCATCTTCATAGCGGTCGGATCCTTCAGTTTGATTTTCAAAGCATAAGCTTTGTAGTTTCCTGGATTCAATCGATATAACTCAACTCTAATACGGTCGCTGCTAAGGATCTCAGAAGGGATTCCAAGCTTGGCAGAAATCCGGCGGTTATAGATAAGCTCAGGACGGCTAGCTTGCGTCTGCGCTGTTTCAACCAGCTTATTCATCACAGCAGTGGTTCCTTTATATAGCTTGGCGCTGGCGCTGATTGCATCTATGGTGTAGGATACAGTGCCTTCAGCTAGGGCTAAATCTTTTTTTAGTATGGCTGTTTCATTCAACGGCCCTGACATAGGTGTGAATTGTCCTACATCAAGATCCAGCTCGATCGGTGGTCGATACCACCACATACATATCAGTAAACCTAGAAAAGGTGCGGTTAGAAGCAAAAAGAAACGGTTTACTCTTTTGACAGGCGTCATCATTTGATCAGATCCATTTGTTTCTTCAAAGCTTCTAACTGTTTGTTAACCTCGTTCAATTGCGTATATAGCTTATTACTATTATCTGTCTTGGCACTAGCATTATCTTTAGTGAAGGTTAATAGTTCGTTAAAACTTTGCACAGTATTCTGCAATTCCTTCACCTCTTCGGTCAGAACGGCAATTTTTGACTCATAGTCGGTCTTCAGGACGGTAAGCTGCTGCTGGCTCTGAGTGCTAAGTTCGCTCAGCACCTGCTGCTTCAAATGGTTCGTGTAGCTGTAAACAGCATATACACCAATTCCAATCATCACGATCCAGAACAGTAAAAACCATTTTACGGAAGGGCCGCTTCTCACAGCAGCACGGCGCGAGTGTACCGGGGACGTTTCCGCTAGCGGTTGCATTTGATCACCTCGGGTTGGTCTTTTTTTCAAGTCCCCATTCTATCAGACTTTGACTAGTTTCGCAAAAATGAAAGAGAGTGTGAAAACTAGAAAAAGTAATTGCATCCTATTAAACTACTGCGATACAATTTCTATAGATTGGAATTCTGATAGACGTACTCAAGGTAACCAGCTAGAGAATAAACGGACAAGTCATCATACTTCCTTGCTTGCGTTTAAACCGGAAACGCTGCGGCGCTTTCCTTTCTGGATGATTATATAAAGCAGGGGGTCTGGGCATTAATGATGAAGGTTTGGCAGGTGGTTATTGTGGGGTGTCATCCTACAAGTATGCTGGGGACGAAATTGATTTTGGAAGAGGGAGGAGAGCTTAAGGTTCTAGGAATGTATTCAACTTGGAACGAAGGCGCTTCCATCGTAAGGGAAAAGAATCCCGAGCTAGTGCTGGCAGATTATCATATGCCTGAAGGTAATATTGAGAGCGTGCTGTTAAATATGAAAAAAAGCTCACCAAACTCACATTTTGTCGTGATGACAGATGAAGACGGCAGGGATCTGCTTCAACCCCTCATAGAGCTGGGAGCGAGCGGGATATTCTCCAAAGGAGCTTCTCCTAATCAGCTTTTACAGCTGATCCTGGGTTTGCGAGTGGGTTTTCTTTCAATGCCGCTAGAATGGATAGAGAAAGGATCCTGGCCGATTTCGACATCTAAAGGACTGGATGATGTTCTTCAATTGACGCAGACAGAGATGTTTATTATGGAGCGAATCGTACAGGGGATTACCTATGATAAAATAGCGCTCGAAATTGCAGTAAGTCGTCGTTCGATTGACAATTACTTGCGCAAAATTTATGTGAAGCTTGATGTTTCGACGCGAGCGCAAGCCATTGAGAAATTTGCTCTCTTCTCAAGACAAAACAGGCAAATCTACGCATAACCCAAGCTATACGACATAATGACGGTAAAGGTGGAATATTCTTGAAATAGAAGAAAGCATATCATGTTGAATGGATAATTGTCCTTGGAAGAGGATCACCAAGCCATTTCTACTTGGTACTAGGGAAGGGGGATTTCGCATGCTTTACCAATTTTCTGCTCGCGCACACACACTGCTATCGTCACCGCTTCTAAGTATTCGCACCCAAACACGGAGAAGCTCCATGATATCGCTTGCTGAAGAATTACCAGCGGAAGAACTGTTCCCGTTATCGCTGCTTGCCGAAGCAGCCTCTACGGTGATATCTGCAGATGCAGGGGCACTTCAATATGGTGATCCTGCAGGGTATGGTCCACTTCGGGAGTGGCTTGCCGGGGATTGGCTCAGAGAAAAGGGGGTAACTGTTACTGAAGGTGGAGTTCTGCTAACAACGGGGAGCCAGCAAGCGATTGATTTGTTATCGCGGGTGTATATTGATCCGGGAGATCGCGTATTGGTAGAAAATCCGACATCTCCAGGATTCTTGCAAACTCTTCGGATGCAAGGCGCCATTATTATTCCCGTAGAGGGTGACTTGGACGGGCTTGATCCAGATCATTTGCGGAGGCAAATTGAACTGCATAAGCCAAAGATGCTGTTCGCAACACCAAGCTTTACGAATCCAAGCGGCATCCTATGGAGTTTAGAGAGACGGCGTGAGGTGCTGGATCTTTGTATCGCCTATAACATCCTGATTGTAGAAGATGACTCATATGGTGATTTACATTTTCAAAAGTATGGTGAACCTTGGGCCACAAGATTTCCATCTTTGTACGCACTGGAAAATATAAGTGACGGCGGACACGTATTATATATCGGTTCGTTCAGCAAGACCGTCGCGCCCGCGCTGCGGACGGGCTGGGCAGCAGGTAGCCGGGAAGTGATCGGGATGATGGCTGCGGCCAAGCAGATGGCAGACTGGCAATCGAGCGCATTAAATCAGCGGCTCTTGCATCATTTGTTGGATGTGACCGCTTTTGATCTTCGCGAGCATATTGCGCAGCTGAATCGAGAATATAACACACGGCTGAAGTTGATGGTGGAGCTGCTTAAACGTCCAGCTTGGAAGGGAAGCTCCTACGATCTGCCGTCAGGAGGCATGTTTCTTTGGGTATCTCCGCCGGAGGGGATGGATGTTATGGCACTGCTGAAATGTGCGCTGGGTAAGGGAGTGGCATTTTTACCGGGACCGCTATGTAGTGTGGATGGGAGCGGAAATCATATACGTCTTAACTTCAGCCATCCCGGCCGGGATGAGCTGCTGCTCGGCATGAATTTAATGAGCGAGGCGGTTAAGGAGTTCACGGCTCGGAGTTAGATTGATGTGGTTGTGAATGAACGGGATGGACTGACAGACGGAGAGACCGGTGAGACTGACGGGATGGGACTTACGGGCGGATATAAGGACAGACATTAGGATTGACGGTGACGGAACGTAGGACTGCTCGAAATGACCATGAATTTTACATCTGGCAGAAGTGAAGTATCGTATGAGACTATTTTTAGGGAAATCCTCCTTAAAACTGGCCAATACGAACTCTGAAATGGAGCTTTTAGGGAATTTCTCCCTAAAAAAATTAAGGTAAACCCTTTTTGTAGGCAAATCTGGCGAAAATCAGGGAGGATTTCCCTGATTTTCGCATTATAGCGCGTAAAGTGAAGATTTTTAGGGAGGATTTCCTTAATTATTGAAGATTTAATATTAGTGGTGTTGAATGTAACATCAGGTTTCAAAGGTGAAGGTTTCAGCATTAGCAGCATGTTAAAGTAATAATAGAGGAAATAGTAAATAAGGGTTGTGCTCGAAAGTGTAATAAGCTAATTAAAGTATAGCTTAGAAGAGCTGGACGAGGTACTTGCTTGTGATACTAATAAGAGATGAAGTTGGTACGAAATAATTATAAGTGTGATATGGATGTTATGTGTCACAGTTACGTATTGAGATACGAATACGAATTATGATAAAAATGCAATACGAACATGACATGTATGACAACAAAAGTGATATGAGTGGAATACGAACGTGGTATGAAATTAAATACTAATGTGGCAAGATTGGAATACCTAAAAAGCATCCCGTAGATGGGATGCTTTTTGCGTTATTTAGACATTGTTACGTGTGAATTAGAATAATACGTATAATGACCAAGTAAAAGATTAAATCAGAGTAAAGCTTAGAGCTGAGTAAAAGATTGAAATTCGTGTAAAAGATTTGAATTGAAAGAAGTTTTGCTAAGGATAGGCAAGAAAATTAATGTTAGTGATTGCTGTCATTGGAGGCGCCGCCAGTTATAGCGGCGTATTCCACTAGCGCGGCCTGACCGGCTGGGGTCAGGGTATAGCGCCCACGGCTGACACGGTGGAACCAGCCGTAGTAGTTGTGCTGCAGCATAGCGGCGGCGTTCGGTACGCCGCTACGCTTCCGCAGCTCGGCCGGCGTGATCCCGGCCGAGCGTGCGCTTGAGGCAGCGCTAGGGGCACCGCTTCGCGTGCCAGCCGCCGCTGCCTCCCGTGCTGCCGTGTCCCCGGCAGCACGCCCCTCCGGCGCTGAGCTCAGCGCCGGAGCCTGTGCAGCGGTGCTCGCCGCTGCACGTTTGCCCGCTGCGAGCGAAGCCTTCGCAGCGGCCTTCTCGGCAGCGACGGCGGCTTCCGCCTCCGCTGCTTGCAGAGAAAGCGCGACACGCAGCGCTTTCTCGCGGTAGGCCGTCACGAGCTTAACGCGCGTGCTGCCGCCGGTGTTGTAGTCTCCGCTGCGCTCGCGGAACTCATAGAGCAGACGCTCGCGCCGCCGCTTGTTGCTGCGCTGGGCAGGCGGCGTCTCGTCCGGCTCGACGAGCACCTCGACCAGCGGTGCCTTGGTCTTATAAAAAACAACGGTGATCAGCCCGAGACCAAGACGGCGACAAAGTCCGCTAAGCTCGCCCCAGCGCTGGTTCACCGCCCCTTTTTTATCACGGACACGTTCCACTGCGAGATAGACCGTAGGGCTGAGCTTCAGCCGTTCCACCCCTTGCAGCAGCAAGGCCAGGTTAAACGATTTTTTCATCTCTACGATTAGAGGGTGCTCTAAATCCTCACGGATCCCCACCAAATCACAAGTCCGAACCTCACCCTTGATGCTGTATCCTTGCTTTTCAAAAAAAACCTTTAAAGGAGCATACAGCTCCGTTTCATGTCGTACCGCCATAGTGTCACTCCCGTAGCCCATTATTTTCGGGTTTCCATTAAGGTTTTACTGCGATTTTATGATTCTCTATTATAGCACAGCAAAAAAGAGGTCAACTATTCCGCGCTTGCCGCATAGGTATGTAATACACTTTTTAACGCTATAGGAGAGCAAGTAGGAGAGCAAGTAGGAGCGCAAGAGGAGGCAGCGAGCAATGGATATTTTTGAGCGAATAGCTTCGTATCGGGCTGAGAACGACCGTTTGGCGTGGAGCGGGACCTTCAAGCAGTATATAGAAATCTTGAAAAAAGACCCCTCTCCCGCTAAAACCGCTCACTCCCGCGTTTATGACATGATTAAGTCGCATGGCGTAGAGGACATAAACGGACGCAAACGTTATAAGTTTTTTGAACAGGAGATTTTTGGACTGGATCGTGCCGTCGAAAAGTTAGTCGAGGAATATTTTCATTCTGCAGCACGTAGACTCGATGTTCGTAAACGGATTTTATTATTGATGGGACCTGTCAGTGGGGGGAAATCGACCCTAGTCACGCTGCTTAAACGTGGTTTGGAACAGTACTCGCGGACAGATGCGGGTGCGGTATATGCAATAGAGGGCTGCCCGATGCATGAGGACCCGCTACATTTGATCCCCCTGGAGCTTCGTCCAGAGATTGAAAAGGAACTCGGTGTGCGTATTGAGGGCAACTTGTGCCCTTCCTGCCAGATGCGGCTGAGAAATGAATATGCAGGAGATATTGAGCAGGTTAAAGTGGCTCGTGTCATTTTGTCAGAAGAAGAGCGGGTAGGGATTGGTACCTTTAGTCCATCCGATCCGAAGTCGCAAGATATCGCCGATTTGACAGGAAGTATCGACTTTTCGACCATTACTGAATTTGGTTCGGAATCCGATCCACGCGCTTACCGTTTTGACGGAGAGTTGAACAAAGCTAACCGTGGGCTGATGGAATTTCAAGAAATGCTCAAATGCGACGAAAAGTTTCTATGGAACCTGTTGTCACTGACGCAAGAAGGCAATTTCAAGGCTGGTCGATTCGCACTGATCAGTGCGGACGAAATGATCATTGCGCACACCAATGAAACCGAGTATAAGTCGTTTATTTCTAATAAAAAGAATGAAGCACTCCAGTCCCGTATGATTGTTATGCCTGTTCCGTATAACCTCAGGGTATCGGAAGAGGAAAAAATCTACGCGAAGCTGATCGCTCAGAGTGATATGAATCATGTGCATATTGCACCGCATGCGCTGCGTGCCGCTGCGATTTTCTCGATCCTGACCCGTTTGAAAGAAAGCAAAAAACAAGGCATGGATCTGATCAAAAAGCTCCGCATGTATGATGGTGAAGAGGTAGAGGGCTACAAAGAAGCAGATCTCAAGGAAATGCAAACGGAGTATTTAGATGAAGGTATGTCCGGAATTGATCCGCGGTATGTTATCAACCGGATTTCCAGCGCTTTGATCAAAGGTGATCTGCAGTGCATGAACGCACTGGATGTGCTGCGGGCAATTAAAGACGGCCTGGATCAGCATCCATCGATTACTAAAGAGGAACGGGAGCGTTATTTGAACTTCATCTCCATTGCTCGTAAGGAATATGATATTTTGGCAAAAAGCGAAGTGCAAAAGGCCTTTGTCTACTCCTTTGAGGAATCTGCTAAGACATTATTTGAGAATTATCTCGATAATATCGAAGCCTTCTGCAATTGGTCCAAAATCCGTGATCCGCTTACGGATGAGGAAATGGAGCCGGATGAGCGGTTAATGCGTTCGATTGAAGAACAAATCGGTATCTCTGAGAATGCGAAAAAAGCGTTCCGTGAAGAGATCCTGATCCGGATTTCCGCTTATTCACGCAAAGGGAAGAAATTTGAGTACAACAACCACGACCGCCTGCGGGAAGCGATTGAGAAGAAGCTATTCACTGATCTCAAAGATATCGTCAAAATTACCACCTCGTCCAAAACGCCGGATGAAAGCCAGCTCAAACGGATCAACGAGGTATGCGCCAGACTTATTGACGGGCACCATTATTGCCCAATTTGCGCCAATGAGCTGCTGAAGTATGTGGGAAGCTTGCTGAATCGGTAAGCATCAGGATGAACATTGGGTAGTAAGAATAACAGATATACAATGAAAATGAGCTGTGCTCGAAGTCGATTATGACGGAGCAAGCTCATTTTTTTTGTTATATAGATATAATTATTAACCTATATATCTTTCGTACGAAGATTTTTATATTCCTTTGGAGTAACGCCGCTGTATTTTTTAAATACGGTTGAGAAGTATTGTGCACTAGAAAATTGGAGTTTTGAGGATATTTCTGTGATGGAGAGTTCTGTATTACATATGTAATTCATGGCTTTATCAATTTTTGTGATACAAAGATAATCGTTCACTGATATATTCACGTATTGTTTGAAAATTTTCGATAGGTATCGGGTAGTTATATTACAGTTGCTAGCGATATCGTCTAGTGTGATATTGTTTTCTACATTTTGTCTAATGAAATGGATAGCTCGAATTGCTATGGGATTATTTATTCTGAATACTTTACGAACACTTTTTTCAATCTCGCGAGATAATAGAAACAGTAATTCGTAGATATAAATATTTGCTAGCGACTTGTGGTACATATTTACTTCAGTATTTACTTCTTCGCAAATACGATCCACACATGAAAGAATCTGTTTCGTATATGGATGGAAGGTATAGGCTATATGTCTATCTGACATATAATGTAAAAATCTGATATATTCATTTACTTTGGGGTCTGCTGCAATAAAGTTTTCTGGAGAAAAGTGAACTTGTAGGAAGACGGCTTCTTGATCTGATTTTACATGAAAAGAGTGAATCATATGAGGGAAGATGACCATTATTTCACCTTTATGAACGGTAATCCTCTCACCATTAATAATGATGTCACATTCTCCTTCTTTCATTAAACAGATTTCCAGATTCTCATGGCAATGAGGTCCAAAAAAATAACCTGGTTTCAAGGTGCGCTCTAATGCATTATAGATTAATTCCTGATCAGACTCATGATATAAGAGATCAACAACTCGGTTCATAATAATCGCCCCTGATAGTATTCAGACATTTGTGTCAAAATTCACCACTTATTATCACTCAGTGTATCATTGAAACTATTAACATTCCAGAACTAATGTGGGGCGTATGGGTAGAATAATAATTGATTTTAGTTCTGTATTTCAAACGGATTTTTCAATATTGGTTATATTTTGAAAGTATAAATCGAATAAAATTGTTAAAATCAAAAATGTGTTTGAAAGCGTTTTAATTTATATCCAATAGACTATTATAAGGGGGAAAGGTACGATGCGAAAAAAGGTTGCGAAAAAGATTTATCGATTCATGATTTGGATGATGATTTTTTTAATGGCTACAAGTCAATCAATCATATATCCAAGAAGTACGTCTTATGCTGCTGAAGGAGAAATTGGTGATTCGTTAAGTGCAGTTCACGAACAAGTAATTAAACGTATTTCTCCAACAAATGTTCAAACTTCCGTTGGTGAACCACCAGAACTCCCTTCGGTAGTACAAGCAGTTTACAACGATGATTCCATCGGCGAAGTAATGGTTAGCTGGGATGAAATCGATCCTTTAAGTTATGCGAAGGTGGGCACTTTTAACGTAGAGGGAAATGTTAAAGCCTCGGATGTCAAAGCAGAAGCGACTATTACAGTAACGGATTCACAAGAGGGTACAATTGAAGAGGCGAACATAGAGGACTTCTTAAATGACATCAAATTAAATGTTCCTGAGGGTCAAGGGGCAGTATCGTATACGAATAATTATCAGTCAATGGAACCGGAACTAATGACGTTCGTTAAAGGAGCAGGAACAACTTCTGTAAATAATGGACTAACCATTGCGATAACTAAAGTGGATGGCGGTGGAGCCATTGCAACATGGGATAAAGCTCCATGGCTATCTGCCGGAATTATTGATACAACGATGCGCTATACAAGTTCAGTTTCAAGTAATGTTGGTTTTGTTATAGGATCAAATGATACGAATCAAGGGGTGTCTATCCGTTACGATGCCAATACAGATTGGGTAATTCAAAGTCCGGATGGTTCAGGTAATTGGGAAGTATTCGAGGGTCCTGAACTGAAAACAGATATAGATTATCGAATACAAATCGGCTTTCATGGTACGAAGCTCGTGGTTATAGTAGACGGAGTGACATACTACAATAAGGATACGGATTTATTGAATCAGTCGACAGGGATTGGTCAGGTAGGTCTATATAAACGTTTTGCAACAGGAAATGTCTCTATTAAAGAGTTACGTATTGCAGGTGTAGGTACAAAAGATAAACCTTCAAATGTCATTGATTATGTACAAGACTATGAAGATCCTAATTATATACCTCATTGGTCAGGTTTAAATGCTCAAGTAGTGACCGATCTTACGGGAAATAAAGTTCTTTCTCTGAAAAAAGGATCAAAAGAACGAGGTGTAGATCTAGATTCCCCACAAATTCAAGAGGGTACACTCTCGTTAGATTTCAAGCTGATTAATCCAGCGAAACTAGGTAGCGGTCAAGGCTTTGCGTTTGGTTTTAGAATGAATGAAACGGCGAGCATATTCAATGAGATTGGGGTTGACCCTAGCATCTGGATACCAGAGTCTAACTCGGGTTGGGGAAGTAAATTAAATATTCCTTACCCGATCCAAGGCAGATGGAATAATCTCATGTTCAATTTTAAAGGGAAAACAATCACGGTATTTTTGAATAAAAAGGAGATCGGTGATATTACTTTTGCGCAATTCTCAGAAGTAGCTGGGTACTTCGGTCTTCGAATTCGAAGTACGGTAGAATTGCAGATAGATAATATACACTATACAAATCAGATCATAAAACCCAAACAAATTATTCAGTATAGTAATGATTTTCAAGACAGTATAACAGGCGACTGGAGTAACGGTGCAACGTCTACCATTATTACAGAAGGCAGCAACCGAATTCTAAAGTTATCTGGTCTGAACGGTGAAACATGGAATACTGATGCTCCGCTCCTACAGAGTGCGACTTATATGGCTAGTGTGAAACCTACGAATACCAATATCGGATTTGCTATTGGTAACAATGCTCTAATTACATTTGATGGTGCGAAATGGATTTTGAAAAAGGGTAACACCATCATTGATTTTGTTGCATCTGGTACTAGTACTAGTAGTTCAAATCCTAAACCTTTCGTCTGGAATAAAGTGGGTTTACAATATTCCGACTCCTCTGTAACCCTAAGCATTAACGGGGCTGAATTGTATGCAAGCTTACCGGCAGGACAGCAATTCGGAGAAGGACGTTTTGGGGTTGTTGCTCAGGATACCATATATATCGATAATATTCTTTTTACCGAAGAGTTTATGGATATGAATACTTCTACACAAACGGACAAAATGATTTACGAGGAATATTATGAAGGTAATTCTCAGCCTAATTGGGATGGGTATCATGCGACACCGCAAGTTATAGATGGATATTTGACAGGGACTATTGATGCTGGAGCAACTGCTTTTAATAGAGATATAACAGCAGTATCAAATGGGATCTATCAAGTGAAAATGAAGAGTGATGGTGAAGTTGGTGTTAAACTGGGCAATATCACCATATATCAAGAGAGCGCGGGAAAATGGAAATATCAGTTGGAAGGTAGCGAAGCTGCCATTGGCAATACTGATGCCATTGCAATAAGCAAAGATTATATTTTACGTGTGCAGGTCATTGAGAAGGAATTAAGCCTATATATAAATGGAGTATTGGTCGGTAATGTACCAGTATCTGCATATTCCCCAGGAGCATTTGGCTTATATAACACAACTGATGCTGCAATTAAGGTGAATGTAGATGCAATAACCGCAGAAGAAATCAGAGTATACCAACCAAATTATTCGGCACAGAATTGGGGCTCTCTGGATAGTAGTAATCCGGTGGTAGAGAGTAACGGAGATGGTCAAATTCAATTGAACATGCCAGGTGTAGCACTAGCCGTGGATAAGGATAGCCCTAAATTGATGGATCAGAAGGTTACTTTTGATTACAAAACAAATGTAGACGCTGGAGCAACTGGTGGGCGATATGGATTTATATTAAGAGGATCCACGGATAATGCATATGTATCGGTTAATCATGACATTAACGGCGTTTGGAAATTGTTTGCAAATGGAAACGAGGCTACTTTCTCAAACTCATATGAGATGCTAGCCGATACACTTTATCATATCGAACTTCGTTTAGTAGGAACAACCATAAGCTTCAAGATTACGGACCCCGATGGCGTGACAACGGATATGGGATCGGTATCTGAAGAAGAAATGACTATGCAGCCAGGTTGGCTTGGACTTCGATCTTGGTATGGAAGTAAAAAGATGACAGTGAGCAATGTAAAGATGGTAGAGCTAGAGTCACTACCTAAGCTTCAGGTTGCCTCAGAGACAGATACGATCACTAAAGATGGTTTAAACGTTACAGTATATAAAGATTTCCCGGGTATTGTTGAATATCAAGTTGATGAACGTAAACTACAGGCTAGCGAGGAGCAAACGAATAGTCTGAAGATCAACAATATGGATTATGTGCCTCGCACCATATCTAATAAAGAGAGCGATAGTAAGTATCAGTATACAATGATGATTGACGAGATTGGTGTTGTCATCGAAGCACATATTGAGGCGAAAGCGAATCATATCGTACGTTTTGAAATTGATAAAATAACTGAAAAACCGGATGGGTTTGTTGTCCGTTCGATTCAAATTAACAATTCTCTAATCCATGTGAATAGCGCTATGGAAAATGCAACGTATGCATGGAGTAAATCGGATGGAGCATGGCACGGATTAACAGAAGAACTGGTCGATAACATGAATCTTATGAAACAGAGTAGCGCTTCAGGCGTTACGATGGCTATGGTGAGCGGAAATGGCTTGGGAGCATCGATTGAAGACAATGTAATCAGCGGTGGCAATAAAATGATTGTGACCACGGAAAAGAAACCACTTGTCAATAAAGTGACAGTGAAGCCGGGTACTTGGACGTATCGCCATCTTCAAAGTAATGAAACGGAAGAACTGCCTTGGTATGAGGTAGTTGTGACAAATGATCGGAATAATGACGGTAAAACAGATTGGCAGGATGCAGCTGTTGCTTATCGGACGAATATTTTTAAGGAGCCATTTGGTGCTCGGGATATGCAGAACAATATGATGTACATCGCATTCAACTTTGCTAGCCAGGCAAATGATCCTTTCTTGAATTCGTTGGATATGGGTAAAATTCTGTACAATTATACTGATGGCTTTGGACAGATGATTCTTCATAAGGGATATCAGGCAGAGGGCCATGATGATGATATTCCATCCTATTCCAACATTGGTGTGAGGCAGGGTGGATTGGATGAATTAAACTATCTCATCAATGAGGGCGATAAGTATAATCTTAACGTGGGTGTTCATCTCAATGCAACAGAGTATCAACTTGATGCTAACGAACTGAATTATTCCAACTTAAATGGAGCATCATCAAAAGGGCCGACAGTAGATAGGCTTTCCGGAGGTTGGGATTGGATTGATACGTCTTATTATGTTGATCAGACGAAGGATGTCTTGAGTGGGAATCTAGAGTCACGGTTCAAAAACTTATTTAATCTGACGAAGGATTCTTTGAGCCCGAATGATCCTACATTAGACTTCTTCTATATTGATGTGTATACAGGCAATGATTACAATGCCTATAAATTGCTGCAATACGCTAATAATCTTGGACTAAAAGTAGGAACGGAATTTGCCGGCCCATTAGAGCCCGGTGTGGATTTTGTTCACTGGGGTCCAGATTTAGGATATCCGAATAAGGGGAATTCTAGCATTCTATCAAGAATAGTGAAGAATAATCTAGATATTTTCGTTGGAAATGCCTTATTCAAAGGACAAAAAATACCAGGTGTGACAACGTGGGGAGATTCCAAACCGGATGTACAGCAAGGTGTAACTGTATTCTTTAACGAAGTATTACCTACGAAGTTCATGCAACATTTTGGTGTTATGAAATATGAAGAGGATAAAATTACGTTTGATAACGAAGTGATCTCTAAGAGAAATAAATTAACGAATATGATTGAGTTATCTAAAAATGGCAAACTTATATCTTCTTGGAAAGATACGGGGACGACAACAGACGAATCAGAGCGTCATACTGGTGAAGCGAATTCGTTAATTCCTTGGGTTTGGGATATGAAGACCAATAAGATCTTGGGTGTAAACGAAGGTGCAAGACTATATCACTGGAATACAACAGGCAACGCGACAACTTGGCAGTTGACGGATGAATTTAAAGATGTGAGCCAATTCAATATGTATGAGCTGACACAACAAGGCAAAGTGTTAGTCGATACAGTTGTTGCTCATGATGGATCTCTCACGATAAATAAGGCTAAGAAAAATACACCTTATGTGCTTTATCCTACATCAGCGGATGCTCTAGTATTGGTCCCTGCTGCAACAAATTGGGGTGAAGGCAGTCTTATTAAGGATTTCGCCTTTAATTCTGAGCAATTGAATGTTCCAGGTTCCTGGACAGCTGATGATCTAAGTAATATTACAATCAAGACAGTGCAAGGTGATCGCGAATACGATACCAGCAAAGAAATGAACAAATCGAATTGGAATAAATACGCTGAGGTTGGAAACAAAGCGGGTATCTTGTCTCAGGAAATTAATGGACTACAGCCTGGTGAGGATTATACTGTCGGGGTGTGGACTCAGACGGAGAAAGGAAGAAAATCTTCTCTGCAGGTTACAATTAACGGTAAAACCTATTCTAATCATGTGACAGGGCAGGACGGTATCCATAACTCATCCTTCAAGTATGTCGATACAACATGGCAGAGAATGAATGTTGAATTTAAGGTTCCTGAAGGTGTTACTACTGCAACAGTGAAGTTGCTAGCTGATTCAGGAGTTGGTACTGTACAATTTGATGATGTTCGTATTTGGAAGCATACGTCAGTGGAGAAGGATCCTACGAATAAAAATTATGTTGTGTATGAGGATTTCGAGAATGTGTATGAAGGTTGGGGTCCATTTGAGTATGGTGGTGGGTCTAGACAAATTCATATTGCAACTGACCAAAGTAATCCACACGATAACAATCCTATCGTTCAGGCAGCTGAGAACAAAGTTGGTCCTGTGATGACTTGGGTTCTGAATGGTGAAAACTCGCTAAAAATGAATGAAACAGATGTGGGTAAACTCATTAAAACAAACGAATCTAGCGTGAAATTGAAGCCAAATAAAGAATATGAGTTAGGATTTATCTATACTTCAGAAACGAATGTTGGTTATGAAGTGTCGGTACAATCACGTTCTTCAAAAGAGATTGTATTAAAGGAAACGCTAGGTAATTTAACCAATCCAGGCAATAAAGCTGGAGAAAATGGCGGTTATATCACATTCAAGCAAAGCTTTACAACCGGTAATCAGGATGATTATCAAGTAATTTTCAAAATGATTACCAAAGGTTCGGGAAAAGCTACATCTGATTTTGCTTTTATTCTAGATGATTTTTATATTAAGGGAAGTAATCTAGACATCTCTAAAGATCTTCTTCAACAAACGATTACCGATGCAGCAGCATTAAAGAGTTCAGATTATTCATCTGAAACCTGGGCAATCGTTGCGGCTGCTCTGGATAAAGCGGAGAAGATTCTGAAGGATCCTAGCGCTACGATTACTTCACTAGATGAAATGCGAGTAGAGCTTGAAAATGCGATAAAAAGTCTTGAATTCGCTCTTAGCATTGTAGCTATAGAGGATGTAAAGATTGAAACCGAAGTTGGCTCCGCGCCGAAACTGCCTGCGGAAGTAACTGTGACCCTGAGCAATCATACGATACAGAAAACGTTGGTTGTATGGGATGAGATTCATTCTTCGAGTTATGCACAAGCGGGGAGCTTCCAAGTAAAAGGCACGGTTGCTGGGACTGATATGAAAGCAATAGCGATTGTAACGGTCAAAGCAAAGGATAGTAATCAATCAGAGACAGATCCTGGCAATGTTTCTAACCCAAGTTCTAATCCAAGTTCAGGTGCGAAACCGGAGGCAACTCCAAATCCAGGGACTGGTTCAGATCAAGGATCTGGAATCAAACCTAAATCCTTTATCGATACCGTGGGCCACTGGGCAATTAAGGATATTGAGGCTTTGGTGAGTAAAGGTATCCTGAAGGGGATAACAGATCAGAATTTTGCTCCGGACAAGACGATTAATCGTTCTGAAATCGCAGCGATCCTGGCACGAGCTCTAGGTCTTGAAGTAAAAGGGTCAACATCATTTAAGGATGTGCCGCAAGATAAATGGTACAGCGATAGTGTTATTGCTACAGCAGATGCTGGGTTGCTTAAAGGGTATGTAGGTAATTTGTTTGATCCGATGAAGCCTCTAAGCCGTCAGGAAATGGCAGTTATTATGGCAAGAGTGCTTGAATTGAAGGGGAAATCACCTAAAGTATCAGATGCTACGCAAGCTGTACTAGCTACGTATATAGATGCGGATCAGGCAGGTATATGGTCAAAGCAGGCATTGGCTACTTGCATCGAATTGGGTCTAATCCAAGGGACCCCTGATCATAAACTCAATCCGAAGAGTAATTTGACTCGTGCGGAAGCTGCAGTCATGATCAGCAGATTATTAACGTATTTAGGTTAGGAATATTCAATCGAATTGGTAAAAGTGAAAAAGGGATGTAGTGGCTTAATCAGGCTGCTTCATCCTTTTTTTGCGCTTATTAAAGAGAAAGAAAAGGGGTTGAACATAGCTCAGCAAAACAGGAACAACGATCCTCACATCCAGTTGATATAATGAAATCACCGTACGGGGGAAGGTTGGTGCTGCACTTGAATTACAGTAAAGATATAGAGAAATGTGTTGAATATATTGAAGCTCATATCAAAGAAAATATTTCAGTAGAAGAAATAGCCGCTGAGGTCGGATATTCGGTGTATCATTTTTGCCGAGTGTTTAGCCTATGCAAGGAAATGTCCGTGATGGAATATGTGCGGAGCCGGAAGTTATCTTTAGCGTCGCTTGAATTATTTGCCGGTAAAAGGATCATTGATATCGCGCTGGACTATGGTTTTGAGACGCAAAGCGGATTTACTAAGGCCTTTCGTAAGGCTTTTGGCTATAGCCCGACACAATATGCCGCACGGATGGACGGATTTACTAAAGGAACAACACTATTTGAAATCGGAGGTTTTATAATGAACCCTGTTATTGTTCGCAAGCCTGCTTTTAAGGTCGCTGGTTATGGGATTCAAACCAATGTTGCGGGAAGTATGTACACCAAGGATATTGCTTCTTTTTGGAGCCATTATGAAGGTGAGAATCTGGAGTCCAAAATGTATAAAATACTAAACCCGCCTAAACACGGAGAGGTCGGTTTGTGTATTCCTTCTTCGGATAATGGCAATGCCACCTATCTTCTAGGTGTTATTGTAGAGGACTACTCCAAGGTGGAAGAGGATATGCTGACGATGGATGTACCGGAAGCTGAGTATGCCGTGTTCACAACCCCGCCAGTGGATACTTCAACGGATACAGAGCAAATACAGTTTGCACAGGTTATAAAAAGCACTTGGAAGTATATCTTCGAAGAATGGTTTAAGGACAGCGGCTACGTCTATGATGACAGTAAGCTGGATTTCGAATTCTATGACGAACGCTGCCATTCGCGGCCGGATACGGTGATGGAGATTTATGTTCCTGTGAAAAAATCTACAGAATAATTTGAACGAAATAAAAAAGCAAAGGGAATGGCTCCTCGGTGACGACAGCAACTACGGGAATGTTTGGACTTTCGGTCGCTGTTGTCTCCAGATGTTCTTGATTTTTACCGCTTATGCGGATAACATCCGAAGACAAAGGCGAGCGCTACGCTCCTACAGTTCCAAACTTCCCCTACGTTACTTTCACCTCAGCAGCATTTGCTATGTTCTAATTATTCAGTCGATACGGGGTGTCGACATAAGAAGGTCCGCAGCGGGTTATACGCTGCGGGCTTTTTAACGTGCTAATAATACAAGCATCTGGAGCGGATCTAATAGACAAGAAAACAAACATATCATGATCGACAAAATAAGACACCTATGTAAAAAACAGTATGATATGATCGCTATGAATTCTCTAGCACTATTAAACTAATAGTTAAAGGATTAGAAGTATCTGTAGTTCATTTTATACATAAATAGGAGGAGTAAAGTGATTACTAAACAGGTTTTATTAAAGAAAACTATCGTATTCATGCTTATTGTTTGTCTTACCTCATTACCTTTAGGTACAATTTTCGCAAGTAAGGCTTCTGATATTCAAGGGACTTGGGCTGAAGCGCAAATTACGAAATGGATGGAGAAAGGACTCGTATCAGGTTATCCAGACGGGGATTTTAAACCGGATCATTCGATTACAAGAGCTGAATTGGTTGTGCTAATCAATAAGTCTTTTGGATTTGTTAAGACAGAGGAGCATTCTTTTAAAGATGTAAAAGCTTCAGATTGGTATTATTCAGGTCTTTTAGTGGCGAATGCGGCAGGATACATACAAGGTTATTCAGATGGTTCATTCGGGCCTAATAAGAAGGTCACACGACAAGAATTTGCGGTGATTATTAGTAAATTACTTGCACTGTCCTCTTCAGATTCAGCTAATAAGTTTAGCGACACATCAGCTAGTCCTGTATGGAGTAAAGGGGCTATAGGGTCTGTATACGATAAAGGAATCATGTCGGGATATTCGGATAATACCTTTCATCCAGAATCCTTTGCTACTCGTGCAGAGGCTATCGTAATCTTGGACAGATCCTTAACGATCAAGAATGAAGCTTCTATAGGAAGCCTCTCGTACGATACAGCGGGTACTTATGGTCCTTTAACAGGGAATGAGAAAGTAAGCGGAGACGTAGTCATTAACTCTCCTAATGTAACTCTAAGAAACATGACGATCACGGGTAACTTATTACTCGCAGAAGGAATTGCCGAGGGAGATGTATTGTTAAAAGATGTCACGGTTAACGGTATTACTACGGTTAAAGGTGGGGGAGCACACAGTATTCATTTTGAGAATGCTAGACTAACCTCGGTGATTGTTGATAAGAAGACAGGGACGATTAGAATTGTTGCTATTGGTTCAACAGTTATTGAGAAGCTCCAGGTTCAATCAGCGGCAACCATTGAAGCTGCTAATGGAGTGAGTATTCAAACTTTGATTCTTAACGCGAGCACGAATGTTATAGGGACTGGGACGATTGTTCATGCAATAATAAATGCACTCGGAATTATTATGGAACAGGCCCCACGTAATTTAGAGGTAGGAAAAGATGTACCCTCAAATGTGAACTTAACTATAAATGGTATACTTCGAGCAGCATCAACGCCTACACAGACTCCTGCAGGAGTAACATCTGGTTCTTCTGGATCGTCAGGCGGATCGGCACCGGGTGGATCGTTACCAACAGCTGAGCCGGCATCAACCGAAACACCGGTAACTACACCAACGCCAACACCTATTGTATCTCCATCACCAACGCCAATGCCGACATTTACACCTGAAGTGACACCACCAGCACCAACAAGCACGCCGGGACCAGAGAATAATGTATTTGGGACTGTTACACGTGCAGATGGTAAAGAATTATTTAAAAAGGGCACTCTTTATTTAGTTAAAGTTCAAAATGGTATCAACATTGGTTACGAAACAAGTGTAATTGACGGGAAATTTGATGTTAAACTGCATGATGGAGATTACCAAGTTACAGGAATTTCTGATTCGAACTCATCTGAATGGATTTCGTTGTATTATACCTTTAAGGTTTCTAATGAGCAGCCTAATTCAAGTTCCCTTGATATTGTAATTCCAAAGGGACATGAAGGTAGTGTTAAATTTCAAGATGGTACATCAATAAGTAATGGTTCGTTATCTGTTTCAAGGATAGATCCTTACTTATCTGTTAATTTCAATGCACGAATAGTCGAAGGGAAATTTACTTTGTACTTACCGGATGGGAATTACCTAGTGAATAATCAGATTAATAATGAAACCCAAGAGCAAATTTCACTAAATTATAACCTCAAGATTGTTAATGGTCAGATCGAGCCAAGTCAACTTGCCATAGTGATTCCTCCTAAGACTACTGGGACTATCGCTAGGGCAGATGGAGCAGTTGTATCTTCGGGAACACTGATGGTGCATAGAACAGACACTCCTGAGGTTCAAGGTTATTTCGCACAGGTTCGCGAGGGAGAATACAGCCTGTATTTGCCTGACGGTAACTACCAGGCAGATAGTTTTTTCGTCAATAATATCGCTAATAGAATTTCAATAGATTATAAGTTCAAGGTGATTAATGGTAAGACAATCCCAAGTCCGTTGGCAATTACGATACCTAAAGCATATGTTGGTAGTGTTCAAAATGCGGATGGAAGTGTTATAACAAATGGACTTATAACCGTATATAAGACTAATGTTGATGGTTCCCAGTCCTTTTTCACTGCATCTATTTACCAAGGGAAATTTACACTATTTTTGCCTGAAGGTGCCTATCAATTAAGCTATTTGTCTAGCGGCATAGAAGAAATACGGATAAATTATTCTTTTATAATAGCCAATGAACAACCTGAACCGAATCCACTGAATATTATAGTGCCAAAGAAGTATACGGGGACCATTAGTTCTGAGGGGGGATCACAGGTAAATGGATGGCTCGGCCTTGTTTCTACTAGTTCCGAGAAGCCTGCTACTAAATATTTCTTCCAAGTAAAGAATGGAGAATTTAACCTTTACTTACCGGAGGGTTCTTATGAAGTTAGTACATTTACTGATTTGAATCAAAATCAAACACCGCTAAGCTTTCCTATTACAATAGGGAAGGAGCAGACTAGTCCGATTTCAATCCATATAGCATTACCTCAAAAAAATATTACAGGTACTTTAACCTATTCAGATGGATCGAACTTAGCGGACGGATTGTTTTTTGTGAATAGTACGGAGTCGGGATCTACTTTTCAGTTAACAGTTTCAATTATTGATGGCAAATTTGATTTTTATTTACCTGATGGTAACTATAGAGTAATGTCCCATTTAAATTTAACGGACAAAATATCCACCTTTATCGGAACTAATTTCACGGTTATTGATGGGAAGTCTAACCCGGGTCCAGTCGTTATAGTAGTACCCTTGCCAGAGTGGTAATAACATAACAACAATAATGAAGAAGGCCCACAGAGTACTGACGCTCTGTGGGCCTTCGTTAAGCTAACCCCTAAATAAACTTCCGCTGTACTTTCTTGCCATCATACGAAAACCTAGCCTTTTTGTCCTCCACGACGGTCTGTAAATGAACGGTCCGACCCCATAACGAATAGATATGCGGGAGCGTGCGCTCCAAATACTTCAGATCCAGCTCGATACTTTCGTAGCGGTGGGTTATAAATAATTCCCCATTCTTCTCAAAGTCAGCATCCTCTATGACCAAGTAAGGAGACCCGCCGTTGACGCGGGCAAGAACCAGTTGATCCCGTACATTTTCCCATGCTTTGTCGGTGATTTTCCATTCCGGCCCTTTTTTCTCAAAAACATAAAGATCGAGGTCGTTCACCAGTTCCTTGGACAGATAACTGCGGATAAAAGAGGTATCGGATTCCAGCTCGCGTACCTCAAATATTTTCTCGCGGTCCCAGCGGCGTTCGATGTCTTCGAAGATCTTCAGCCCCAGATAGTATGGATTCAGGCTTTGCCGTGAGGGCTGCACGACGGAGGAATTCAGTTTAGCATATTCTACGGTTTCCTCAACGGTTAGATCCAGTTCGCGGACGATACGCTGATGCCAGTAGGAAGCCCAGCCTTCGTATTGCTAAGGTGCTTGATAATAATTGTGATTTCAATGTGATTTATTGAGGAAAATAGGAGGAATATGACATTCTAAGTCGAATTTAAGTGTATCAAAAATATTTGGAAGATAGTGGGGATAATATGAAGGAATATTTGTTTCCTAAGGGATCTGAGTGGAGAAAATGGGATTTACATGTGCATACACCTGCCTCATTTCATTGGAGAGGCCAGAGATTTGCATCGATGACTCCCGAAGAAAAAAAAGAGTCATTTAAAACTATGCTTAACACTATCAATAATTCGGATGTTTCAGTCTTTGGGATTATGGATTATTGGACGTTTGATGGTTATTTAGAATTTATGAAGGTGGTTGAAAATGAAGGTTGGGAACTTAAAAAGACGGTACTTCCTGGGATGGAACTTAGGATTGAATCTCCCACAAATTATAGATTAAATATTCATGTTATTCTGTCAGATCAACTGACTGAACAACAATTAATTGATTTTAAGTCTCATTTAAAATTGGGGCTTGTAGATAGGCAGATCTCAGACGAGGCGATGATATCTCTATCAGATCGTTTAGGTGCGGATAAGAAAAAAACGCTTGGTTTTAAAGAGCCAGATAACATGAATGCTATTGATAAATTGAAATTTGGTTCGATGGTAGCAGAGGTAACAAAAGAGTCTTTTGTAGCAGCTATGAAGAGCCTCCCACAGAATCAAGGTTATGTTCTGCTCCCTTACGATACAAGTGATGGGTTAAGTAAATTAGATTGGGAAAAGTTCCCTGTATCTGATACTATTTTTTTGGGGCTAGCTCATATATTTGAGACTAGAAAACAAGCAACAATAGACCTGTTTATTGGTAAACAGACCCCTGAGAATCTAGACTTTATTGATGAATTTCAAGCTGCATTGGATAACATTCACAAACCAGGTATTGCGGGAAGCGATGCTCATGCTTACTCGGAATATGGAATTTACCCAAGTGATAAGATGACCTGGATAAAAGCCGATCCTAATTTCAATGGTTTGAGGCAGATTATTCATGAACCAGAAACTCGGGTGTGTATTTCACAAAATAAACCTAATCAGAAAACATCATATTTAGTAATTGATAAAGTTAAATTTTCAGATAACCGACAGCTAAAAGAATTCAGTGATGCTTGGATTGAACTTAATGATGGACTTAATGTAATAATAGGTGGTAAATCCTCAGGAAAGTCTCTTTTACTACATTGTATTGCAAAGGCTATTGATCCCAAACAAGTCATTGATAAAACAGGTAGTAAGGTATACGATTTTGAAAATGATACGAATTTTAATTTTGATGTTCAATGGCTTGATAGTTCTACGAATTATTTGAAAGAAGATCTTGAGAAAAAAGCAATGCATCAAATTACTTACATACCGCAGTTATACATTCATCAATTGGCAGATGAAAAAGGTCATGAAAATCTGAGAGAATTAATTTTAAACATCCTGCTACAAAACAGTGCTTTTGGTGAGTTCTACCAAGATCGCATGGAGAAAATTTCTACCCATTTTTCAGATATTGATAAAGAGATTATTTCATTATTTAATACACAATCAGACAAGTACAATATATCCGAGCAAATAAAAAAGTTGGGGGACAAATTCAACATCACTTCTGAAATACAGAAGATTGAAGCTGAAATTACACAACTAAGAATAAGTTCAGGCTTTTCTGAACAAGAGGCATTAGAATATAATGCACTAATAACTAAAAGAAATGAAAATGAAAAGGAATTAAATCGATTAAATTCTTTGAAAAAAGCAATGCAAGATTTCGAAAAAGAGGTTTTAAATGTTACGGACAGTTACATAAAAGGATTATTACATCAAATTGAGTTATTCAGAAATCAATTTATCAATGATGAGAAAAGTAGTATTTATGCAAATACAGTAGCTAATGGATTAGCGGCTAAAGCAACTCCTATGGTTAAAGAAGTGAAGGCATCTGTCACATTTGAGGAAATAAATTCTTTAATCTTAAGTTCTAATGAAGACAAAGAGAAAATAAATTTAGCACTATTACCGTATAGCGAAAAATTTGCAAATAGGCATCGTTTAGAAACTCTTCAGAAAAGTCTGGAAGAACAGAATAAACTTTTAAATGATATATACGAACATGAAAAGTTATTATCGATTGCAACAGAAAAGTATAACCAACAAATTAGAAATATAGTTCAAGAATTCACTTTGATGTTGGAGGTATATGCGAATGTAAATGAAGAACTAAATAAGCCACAATATAATAAAATATCAGATGATATGAAATTAAACTCGAAAATTTGTTTTGACAATAAGAAGTTTTTTAAACAATTTACAGATCTGTTTAATAGACAGAAAAAGCTGCATAGGTTACTTTCAGAATGTTTCAATGAGAATGATGAATTTATATTTGATTCATTGGAAAATCATATTAATAGAGTAAGGCTTCTCTTTAAGAATATTATGCTAAACGAAGAGTTCAAACTTAAAAATGCTTATGAATTAAAAACTGTGGTTTTAGCTTTATTTTCAGATTACTATTACTTCGATTTCAACTTAATACAAAAGAATGATGAATTTATGCACATGTCACCAGGGAAAAGAGGATTAGTTTTATTACAATTATTCTTACATCTGAGTAATTCAACACACCCTATCTTAATTGATCAGCCAGAGGATAATCTTGATAACAGAACAATTTACACTGAATTAAACGAATTCGTGAAGAGTAAGAAAGTGAATCGACAGATAATTATAGTGACTCATAATGCAAACCTTGTTGTTCTTACTGATGCGGAGCAAGTGATAGTTGCTAATCAAGCTGGACAACAAGCAGAAAGAGAGAATGAAAAATATAGATTCGAATATGTCTCAGGTTCATTAGAATGTTCCTTTACCAATGAAGAGGCTCAAAGTATTCTTTTAAAGAAGGGTATTAAGGAACATGTTTGTGAAATATTAGAGGGTGGTCAGGAAGCTTTTGAAAAAAGAGAAAGAAAATATGCCTTTTAATACTTATTATCCCCTTGATCGCTATCAAGGGTTTTTTCTTTGTTTATTTGCATTAATCGATCTATCATTTGTTCCTTGCAATAATCATGAGTTCCAAACATGCCTAAATCATGTATTAGAAGTTCAAAATTATTCTTTGGACCAATTCCTTCGTGGCAATAATCACAATAAGCCATAAGGTTTACCTCCTTAGTTTGGTTGTAACTTCCATTATTATCATGTGCTTGAATCTTTAGACGATATATGTGGTATACAACTATAATATTCTATTACCCTCATTGTCGGACTATCCTTCGTTTAAACTGATTTCTTAAATAAATAGCAACTCTATATCCAACTCCCCCTCTCCCAAAACCGTAACCTTAGAAACCAAAGTCCGAAGCAACGCTTTAGCATCCTCAACAGGCATCGCATAAATCGCATCAAGCACCGTCTTAATCTTGCTCTCAATCATTTCCTTCAGTTCTTCCGCTTGAATCTTTTCTCTCTGTTCATCTGAACTTTGATTTTCTTGAATAATCCGTTCCATCCGTTGCTTCTCCTCGTTAAGATCCTGCAGTTCAATTAAGCCAGCAGTATAGGCTTCCACCTTTCTTTTGTAACGATTTTTAGCTGCTGTAATTTGCTGATCTCCACGGCTGCTTTGGCTGCTACGGGCTTTCTCTACGAGATGAGGAACCAATTCAAGGCTAAGCGAATCAGATAAACCTGCTAACCCATCCAGAAACCAGGACTCCACCTCGTCAGCTTTATACTGCTTACTTGTACATGTGCCTTTGTTCTTATTAGCGGAACAGCGGTAAACACGGTAACGTCTGTCTCGCGATCCTGACCAGCCAATGCTCATTCCTGAGCCGCAGTTTCCACATTTCAAAATGCCTCCGAGAAGATGAGGGCTGGTCTGAGCACGAGGAGCTATGGTTGGTCTATTCATTTTGGTCTGAACTCTCTCCCATGTGTTCTTATCGACAATCGCGGGTAGGCTATCGTCAATTACTATCCAATCTTTATCGTCTTTGACGGTTCGTTTTTTCTTGCTTGAGTCAACACGATTCCATACAAA
This sequence comes from Paenibacillus sp. RS8, assembly GCF_041956825.1. Lineage (NCBI taxonomy): Bacteria > Bacillati > Bacillota > Bacilli > Caryophanales > Paenibacillaceae > Paenibacillus > Paenibacillus sp. RS8. Next base: position 3,637,305 of record NZ_CP168131.1, read on the forward strand.
GGTACCTTTATAAACAGGATTGGTTAGCAGCAACTTAACGGAACGAATCGACCATTCTTTATTGTGCCTAGAAGGGATACCTTCTTCGTTCAGTTGCCTAGCAATAGCAAAGAATCCTAGACCCTGATTGAGGTATAGATCATACATTTGACGCACATTCTTAGCCTCAGGTTCTTGGATGACAAGTACTTTTTCTTCCAAGCGATATCCGTAAGGACTCTGGGTCAGCCATTTGCCCTGATTGGCAGCATGAAACATGTTGTCCAGAACACGTTCGCGAATACGCTCACGTTCAAATTCTGCAACGGCGCCGAGTACTTGTAGAGTTAGGCGGCCCGATGGTGTATTTGTATCGAATGACTCACTGATAGATATAAACGCAACTTGATACTGCTGGAACATATCGATGAGTGTTAGCAAATCGAGCAATCGACGGCTCATTCGATCCAATTTAGTGACCATGACTTTTGAAACTTCACCGTTCTCTATGTATGTCATCAGCCGTTTAAGCTGAGGGCGGTCTGTGCTTTTTGCGGAATAGCCATCGTCAATGAACAACAGGACTTCATCTGACCATCCCATGGCCTTGCAATAGGCCTTAAGGCGCTCCTGTTGCTCATCCAGGGAAACACCCTCGCGGGCTTGCTCATCGGTGGATACGCGGCAATAAATTGCTACAAAACGGCTTGAGGTGCTTTCGACATTCATTGGCGGTTCCTCCTGATAGGCTGGTCCTTTATTCTATGCGGCAAAAATTAGTTTTACGATTATAGGGTTGTCCGTGCCTTTTCTCTACATAGGTTGTATTAAAGGGGGCGGCACGATGGACCTGAAGATCCGTTTTATTGTCAATACTCCTAACGAGCAAATATGCTTTGGCAATCTTAAGGAAATCGATCATTCCGAAACATTAGAAAAGTTAGCAGAACACTTTGCTTCTTGGGAGAAGACGCTAAAAGAGCGAGCCGCCGAACATATTCTTTCTGAAACCGTTGGCCCAGAACAAGCGAGTGGGTATCGAATTAGCTTTCTTCATAAAGAAAAGAGTCTACCCGAAGTGGGATAGACTCTCCTTCTGAACAAGAATTTTATCTTTATCACAGCAAAAGGGGAGTCGACCTGATGAAGGTTAGACTCCCCTTTTGTTTGATCTATATTCACATGAATAAATATTTGTTCATTTCGATGAATAGATTTTTATGAAGATGCACATATTACCAACTACAGACAGTTAGTGGAGTAATGTGTAAGAAAAACTTCTGCTCCTTCTTCCACACATCGAAGTAAGTATTCAACAGCATCAGGTTTATACTCTTGCAATGCAAAGAGAAGTTCATATACCCGTTCAAGCCGTAGTCGCAGTTCATCGTTGTTGTCGGTAGGATATGGAACAAGAGTAAGGTCGTTTTGTAGATGCTCCAAAATACTAAGTGTTATGTTTTGGGTTTTTCCCGTTTCTAGGTTAGAAAGATATCCTGAAGATACACCGAGCTCGTTAGCATAGGCATTAAGACTAATCCCTCTTTGAGTGCGAATTTGACGGATTTGTTTACCGATTTCCTGCATCACATAGCCTCCTATAAATCAATTACTAGAAAGGAATTGAGTTCATGAAAAAAAAGTACCAAGAGATTAAGGATGCCCAAATTCAGTCCGTAAAATACGTGAATGCTCCCGCAGCGGCTAAACAATATCACGATTTGTTTCTAGAGGTAGTTCAGCGGATTATTGATGAAGAAATAAACAAGAAAAGTGAGGAGTTCTAATTCTTCTTTATATTCAATTTACGACAAGATGAAGTGACAAATTGTCAGATGTATAGCAGTTATAATTAAATTACAGCAACACAAAACAGGAGGATGAATTGGTGCGAAAAATCGATAAAAAAAGTTTATATTCGCTATAATTTTTGTTTCATTGAGGTTCACAGGAATTGGGGTTTACGCGGCTAATCTAAATACTGAAACAAGCACTATTTATGCATGTCAAGGAAATGCAAACGGTTTACTAAGAGTCGTCTCGGTTTTAAAAACCCTCCAGTAAAAACAGTAACTCCTCAAGGAAATGTTCCCCTTTTTGCGACTATTGTTATGACAAGTTTTGATGATCTTTTACTTGAGCAACAAGTGATTTTTAGAATACTTATTAGAACGAGTGGTGGAGTTCCTACATTCATTAACTAAGACAGTGAGTTTTCATTTGTAGCAATTGGATCTGATGGATTAGCTAATCCAAATAATCCACTACCGCCGACGAGGTAGTGGATTATTCTGCTGTTAGATTCAAGAGTATTATTAGTTACGGAAGAAATTTTCTTGTAATGGAGGAGAAAAATATTTGAAAACACTATTTGAATTGGTTGAAATATATAATCGCAATCATGCTAGAAATGAAGACTGGAAGTTAAGTGATTTTAAAAATAGTCCTAAATCTCTTGAAGAACAAATTAAGGATGCTGTTTGGGGACGGGAATCACGAACAAATAGGGACAAACATCAGTTCAGAATCCCTAAAAAAACTTTAGAGGAAATGGTCGGAATACTTCAGGACCCAGCAATTGTTAATGAAATCAAAAGATGCAAAAGTTTTGATGATTTCTTCACAATTGTATACGAAAGTAGAATAAAAAATTTCGGTTCATTAGCAGTCTATGATACATCAGTAAGACTTGGCGCTATATTCGGATACTATCCAACGGTCGTTTATTTACACCAAGGGGCACTTGAGGGAGCCCATCAATTACTTGGTAAAGATTTAGTTGAGACAATATCTAAATATTTCTGTGGAAACTTAGACTATCCATATGTATCTAGAGATATCTTTCCAGAACCTTTAAACAAATTAGAACCGTATCATATAGAAAACTTCCTCTGTATTAATAAGAATAAGCTGAAAATGGAATGAGATTTGTACGTAAAGGGACATAGATCAAAGTAAGGTTGCCTTTGTTAAATAAATATGTAAAACTTGTGAGTTCGCTAACGTTTAGCGGACTCTTTTTTTGACATGAATATCGGCATTTAACGATTAAGGTCTTCACATATAGACTGAGACAGATGTAATATCATTTAGTTGTGAACTGAAACAATTGAACAGTTATAAAGATGAACATGTGAAAACTAAAGGAAAGAGTCTTTGAGCTCACTCCCCTAATTACCGAGAACTAGCGATTAATTGTAAAAAGTAACAACCTAATTACCGAGAAGACTTTTCATGATGGTTTTCTTTAGTTGGACAACCCTCAGTTCCCCCAATAGACAAGCCTATTTAAGACTTTTTCTAGGCCAGTAGGGGAGGAAAGGGATCCCTTTCCTCCCCTTGAAACCTAGAAAAAAAGAAAACTTGTCCCAATAACCGAGAACCCAGTAAATACGCGCAAAAAAAGCGGCTTTAGGTTATAAAGCCGCTTAGTAGTACAGGATTATCGTTTTCTAAATTAATACGTGCTGTTACATCATAGACAAGGTCAGAGCCAATTTCAATTCGTTCAAACAAATACAATACAAGTCTTCGAAGGCGAGGGTCAATTTCTCCATTGTACTCCAGTAAGATTGTATCCACCAGCAGACCTTTCATAAGTAGAAAATCAGATTCAACGTTCTCAATATAAGAAATCTTAAGTTTCTTCTCATTGATCAATTTTTGTGTATTATTAATTTTCTCCTTAAGTAAGATTCGATATCTTAAAAAGCTATTTTTTAATTCTTGTGGTTTGTTGGGATCTAAAGAATGTAATTCTGCTTCTGTTCGTCGTATCTGCAACGTAAATTCATCTATCATTATTTCAAGTTCTTTTATTTGTTGACTTAATTTATCAACCATTTGCTTTAGGTTGATAAGTATCTCCTCATGTATATCCTTATGTTGAGTAGAGAGGTATTTTATTAATACTGCGGACATTTCTTCTTCAATAAATTTTTCATGAACCTTATTCTTTTCGAGTCTAAGGCTGCATGCTTTATTCTCGCAATAGTAAATTGAGTTTCCATTTGGTTTACCGTGGTACTTGTTCTTCTGATTTTTGCATTTCAGAGGTGTTTTGCAATTTTTGCAAAACAGTATGTCACGCAGGAAGAATGGGGTCTTGAAATTTTTCGGAGATACATTACCTTTTCTTTTTGAGCGATATGTTTCATAACAATATTCCCACACTTCATAGCGAATAAATGGAGTTATTCTTTCACAGTATCCCATAATCCACTCTTCTTTGTCTGTAAGTTGTCTGTGATTGTTAGGATGAAAACGCTTTGCTGTTAGATATCCAGCATAAAATGGGTTTGTTATAATGAGTTTCACATCATCTTTAGTCCAATCTCGACCATGAAAACTTTTTTTCTCTAAAGACAAAGCTATTGACTGAAAGCCTTCTCCTTCTTGATACTTCCGAAATATGTCATCTACAATGTTTTTTTCATTTGGTAAGACCTTAAAGGTATACTCATCAGGTGAAAATTTATATCCGAAAGGAAGCTTACCACCACGATAAATACCTTCTTTAATCTTTTTATAGTGGTTATCTTCGGTACGCTGCCTAATGGCGTCGGCTTCATATTTACTATAACCGTCTTTCAATAGTTCTCCAAGAAGATCACCTGAGTTATACAAATCTCTAGTAGAACACATCACTACTGGGATTTTCTTGCTGTTGAAGATTCCTCTGATTCTTTGATGTTCCATAGCGTTTCTTGCTAGCCGAGTGTGATCATAAATTATTACAAAGTCAATATCAGCAGTTTCAAGGTAGGTCAATAACTCTGAAAGGCCTTTACGTTTTGACATATTTTTTTTTACAGCGGAAACGCCAATATCAACAAATTCTTTGATAATTTCACAGCCGAATTCTTTCGCTAATTCATTGGCCCAGTGAAGTTGGGTATCAATCGTTTGTTCTTCGGTTGAATGGCGACCATAAAATGCTCCTTTTTTTCCTGGCAGTAGGACATTATGAATATTCAATAAAAATTTCCTCCGATCCTTTAATGGGATGTTTCAAAAATAGTTTTATTCCTTCATGGGACGCATAGGCAGACATAATGATATTGTTTAGTAATATTAGACGTTCATTATGTGATAAATTCTTTAATGCATCGGTAAATTTAGTTTTATCTTTAAATGAGCTGATCTGTTCAGGCAACTGCTTAAGTTGTTCTATTGTAAGGTGTAACTGTTCCTTTTTACCCTTAACATGTTTAAGTTTAAGTTCTAAGGTCACCAGTTTATTTTCTAAACGTGTCTTTTCAAAAACATTATTTGTTCCCATTAATCTAGATACATTATGAATAATCTGAGTATTGAATAAATTAATGATCTGGTCGATTCTATTAGTTAACATTTTTATTTTATTTACATTTTCACTAAAAAATTTATTATAAAAATCCTCACCGTATTCAGATAAAAGAGAGAAAAAATGACAGCAACATTTATCGAGAATTTCCGATTCAACCTCATCACTTAGCAGTTTGACTTTATGTGATTTACATTCGTAAACTCCAACCCAAACCTTTTTTCGCATACGCATAATTGGTGTGAGTGGTTGTTTGCATTCATGGCATCTAATAAAGTTTTCAAGTAAAAAAGAACCGATTGGTCTCTTAGAGCGTGATTTTTTAGATTTTATATCTTTTAAAATTTCTTGTGCTCTGTACCACTTTTCCACGGATAGCAGTGCATAGTCTTTACTAGTATAGGTGTGAAGCTTTCCCTTGAAATTCATTTGACGGATACCCATATACATAGTGTTTGATATCATATCTTCTATCGCCTTCACCCCCCACTCTGGGTTGAATTTTTTGCTTTCTTTTAAGCGTAGTCGCTGAATATGATGTTTTTTTAAGTACAGTTTTAAATCGTTTAGTGTAGCGTGATTTTCACTTAACAATTCAGAATAAATAAATAAAATATCCTTCTTAGCTTCAGGTGGTACATAGATTTTGCCCGAATCTTTATCCACTAAATATCCATACGGAAGAATCCCTTTATGTTTTCCTTGTTCAAAGGAGGCAGATCTACCTTCACTTATTCGAAGTTTTATTTGTTCACCTTCATGCTGACAAAGACCAGCCATAATCACTTCATAAAACTCTCCCGTTTCATCGTACCTCATGGGAGCCTCATGCGAGGTCGTGAAGTGAACCTCAACGTTATATTTTTTCAATATTGAATAAATTTCCATATACTCTATTAGATTGCGAGCAAGCCTATCGCGTTTATAGATAATTAAAGTATTAAATCCGCCTTTTTTAATGCCATCGAGTATCTGGTTGAATTTACGATTTTTAAGGGGCGTAAGTTTAGCTGAGACAAATTCGTCGCTGATTTCTTTATCAATTAACAGCATCTTTTCAGAACAATACTGCATTGCATAGAATTCTTGTGTGGAAACAGAGTCTTCTTGTAACTCAGTTGAACTGCGATAATAAGCAACGGTTTGGGTCATATAGTTTCATCCTCATATAAGAGATTTTCTTCATATTCATTTATATGATCTTCTGAACACATTTTTGCTGATTTTTGGATTAGCCCATCTGTCAGAATTTCAACGTACAGTTCAAACCACTTTTGAGCTGCTTCAGGATCATGAACATAACTTATCGAACGGATTTTTAGTTTACTGTCAGTGATAGGTCTCTTCATAAAAAAATCTCCTTTTAAATGTGGGAAGTGATTACAGAATTTCACAAGTCATAATATGGTCTTTTATCACAGTCCTTATTCACATATGTGAATAACAATTTATATACGTGAACGAGACTTTGAGGGCGTATCGTTAATATAGTATGAAAACACAAAAACCAACCTTGGTAGGTTGGTTTTTGTGTTTTCATCAATCTATGGTATTTGATAAAGCCTTTGAGCTATCAACACTTAAGTTTTGCTGAGTTGGTATGAAGGAGAACTCTTCCTGAACAACCTTCTTAGTGGGGATATCCTTTTTTCTTTCCACAGAAGATTTGCGATTGTTCATATATTTCTCGATAATTTCTTGGTTGTGTTGAGCAATTAATTTTTGAACTTCTTTTTCATGGCGCAACGTTGTGAGCTCTAACGTATGTTTCACTCCTATAAGCTCTATGGATAACTGCTCAAATTCCGCTTGATTAAACTTCGCGCCTAAAATATTCTGTCTTTCGAGTTCAGACTGTAAGTGTAGTATCCTTTCTTTCTGAGATTTGGATAGTTCATCCAGTTGGTTCCACGATTTTTGGATCTCCAATAATTCACGGTTGACTTCTGATAATTCTCCTTTTAGCGTGTTTACTTGTTGTTCTAAATCATCTAAAAGGTTTTGTTTTTCCAAAGCGACTCTTGCAATCTCCGAAGAATTGTAGGTGTTTTCATCAATGATTTTTTTGATCAAGGATGAGAATATTTCATTGATACGTGAGGAATGATCTTGTAGTGATTCTAAATCACTTGAATATTTTTTTGCGCTTTCATGATGTTTGTACTTCTGGAATTCGTATAGAGACACTACGCTTTCAAACCATTCTTTGCTGGATAATCCTGATGCAGAGATCATGGAGAAGACTTTTTCTTTAATATCTGGGTTTACCTTAACTCCAAATGTTTCAGATGCCATCTTAACCTCCTCTAATAATGGTTAACGTTGGTTTACCTTGTAATTTAGGTTAACAAAGTTAATTTTAAAGCACCTGGTAAACCGTCCTTATTCGATTATATGGAGCAGTAGAGCGCATTATCACATTCAACAGTTAAGATGCGAATAGGAAGTGAATATAATAATTGTTATTACTAAGGGGGTGTGGTATGTGTGCAGTTAAAAGTCTTCTTCAAGCACATTGAAAAGGAAAAGAAAATTGATGAAATTATTGGGGAATTGGTGGATGATACAATAAGAGTGGTACTCTCTAAGTATTCTGATATTAGCTATACTAGGGGGAATTGGAAGGGGAAATAACTATATATTAGATTATATAAATAGGTTCTTGAACATTGAGTTCAAGAGCCTCTGTCTGGGGTGAACGAGTGTTTCTCTGAGCATAGAGGATTTAGAACTCAATATGCAGAAAGTTAATTCATAACCTAATTGTGAGGGACTTCATTTAATTATCGTATAAGTTATGTCTAAAATGAGTGAAATTATATACAACAGGAGGTGTAATATAAAATGTCAAATTTGGTTGTCAGAAACAATGAAGAGGATATTCTCTCGGAAATTCGAAAAGATGGTTTTTATATTGAGAGAGTAGAAAAAACACCAGAAAGATGTATCCTTGCGGTTCAGCAGACAGGCTTTGCCTTACAGGCAATTCCTAAATCTATGCATACTCCTGAATTATGCTTAGAGGCTGTGAAACAGACGGGTAGGGCGATTTTCTATATTTCGGAAGACCTAATGAATATGGAAATCTGTATAGAAGCTGTTAAAAATGACGGAACAGCCTTATTGTATGTACCAAAGGAATTTCGTAATAGTGAATTATATCTAGAAGCGGTAAGACAAAACGGACTAATTCTTCGCCGTATTCCTAAGGAAGAACGATCAGAGGACTTTAGTGCAGTAGCTATTTCACAAAATGGTAGAGCACTACAATATGTTCCAGACACACTTATTTCAAAAGAAATTATCGAGAAAGCTGTTGAGCAGAATGGTTTGGCTTTAGAGTTTGTGCCAGATAGTCGTAAAAGTGAAACATTATGTGCGCAAGCAGTTGATAACAATGCATTAGCATTAGAATATGTGCCAGATCATTTTAAATCAGAAGAGCTTTGTGAATTGGCGGTACATAGAAATTGGCGATCCTATTTGTACGTAGAGGAAAGTATGTACTCGTTACAAGCGTGTGTACTCTTTTTAGAAAGCCTTAATCATAAATATTTCGATCCCGCAGAAATGTCATCTAGTGATCGTACATATATCAGGGCAATTGTTAGACGCTTTCCAGAAAAAATTAACAAAGATCCACAAATCATTGAATTGGAACGACAATTAGAGGTACGAACAATAAACCTGAAATTTTACAAAAAGAAAAGCAAGAAATTTATAGTAAAAGAACAAATCCACTACAGAGAAAAAAGTGAAACAGTAGAGTTTGAATCTTTTGCACATTTCTATGAATATGTAGGCGGAGATTTAGAAAACGCGAATTTATATGATTGTGATTTTTTGGATGTCAATCTGTCCGACTTTAACATAGAAGGAGCTTTGGTTCGCAATGATGTCTTGCTGGCGCAACAGATTTATGATGACTCATTTTATCATGCCGCATTCAGAGAGTATGATGAAGATTTTGGTGTCATACTATCTGCTAAAAATGAGGTTGTTAAAGCTAGTGCAATTTTGCATGATTCCGATATTGATATTACTCTGAATGATGACAGAAGAAAGATTTACTATGTAAGCGACATACACATTAATCATAAACTTATTAGAAAATTTCCAAAGCGTGCAACAAAGCAAGAAGTAGTATGGTTTATTAGGAAATTAGTACGTCAAATGGTAAATACGGCTACACAGAAATCTTCGGCTGATTACTTGTTGCTAGCAGGGGATGTCTCTTTTAATTATGAAGTCTCAGCTATTTTTTATGAGGAATTGGTGAAGCTATGGAATCCGAGTCATATTGTAGTGGTGCTCGGAAATCATGAATTATGGGACTTTAACCGAAATGGTAAACCAGATGATTATAGCAAGAGTTTAGAAGATATTGTTTATAAATATCGGGAGCTATTCTCTACGCTTCATATCTGTTTTTTACATAACGAGTTATTAATACTGAATGATGGGCAGCAGGTAGTGATTAAAGAAGAAGAACTATTAACATTACCCGCAGAAACACTAAAGGAAATTTGCTTGAAAAGTTCACTTAACATCTTCGGAGGATTGGGTTTTTCAGGATATAGTTCAACTTTTAATGCAACGAATGGAATCTACAGAAATACGATTACCTCTTTGGCAGAGGATATTGAGCAAACCAAACGTTTTGAAAAAATCTATACAATATTAAATAACGCTATAAGTATCAAGCAGATTATTGTTCTAACCCATAACCCAAAAGAAGACTGGAATAGAGAAGACTACAATTCTCATTGGATATATGTAAGCGGTCATACGCATCGAAATGAGTATTGTTGTTCTGAAGATCGTACAGTATATGCAGATAATCAAATTGGATATAAGGGTCTAAAGGCTGGATTGAAGTATTTTGCACTATCTGGAAAATGTGATGTTTTTCTGTATTATCCAGATGGGATTCATACTATTACACGGGAGCAATATATCGATTTCAACAGGGTTTTAGGGATCAATATGACCTTTAATAGAACAAACGGTAATATCTGCATGCTCAAAAGATCTGGTATTTATTGTTTCATATTTGAAAATGACAAGAATAGAAAATTGAGTTTATTGAACGGAGGTGCAATAAAATCATTAGAATATAGTGGCATAGAGTATTATTTTGAAAGGATGATCTATTATTCTGATGCTGTTAAGTTAATATTCGCGGATTATTACAAAGCACTAAATTCAATATCGAATAGCATAAAAGCATTTGGTGGGTCTGGCGATATCCATGGCTGTATTGTTGATATTGATTTCTTTAATCATGTATATTTAGACCCTAAAGACGGAACAGTGAAGCCATATTATGCTGAATCCATAATTGACAAGTATGAATACAAAAATATTAAAGCTTTATTGAAAGCAAAACGGCCTGATTTACATAACAATTACGAAAAACTTCTAAAAGCTGGCGCAGAAACGACTTTGCAGTTGAGGGAGGATCTGAATGCTAAAAGCATAGAAATATCGCAGTATGTGCCAGAGACTTTAATGTATGGACCCTCCAAAATAATGAGGTCTCTGCAATATTTAAAGGATGTTAATGTTATACGATATTGGAATGATGAAGTGATAGAATTTTTTGAAAAAGGTAATCATGAGTTAGATAAAAATTCAGCCAGCAGACCTTATGTAGCGTTGCCAGAACATAATAATTAGTGTTTATTATGACAATATGCCGTCTCAAATGACAAAAGATAGCCTAACCCATACATAATTACTTGTGGGTTAGGCTATTCTTCACTAAGGTTTATTCTTCATCAGGATCAATTCCCCAGAAAATATAGTGCGACAACCCCGTATTCGCAAAGTAACAAGCATCCACATACACCGTACGAAGAACCTCGTCAATCCTGTAAATAATAATTACATTACCAATCAATGTCCAATAATATCCGTTAAACTCAAAACCAGGAAAATCAGATATACCATCGGCTTTATATTTCGGCTCATCAGCTAGAACAGCTCTGGAGCGCTTGAAAACATTCATTGGATCAATTTTCAATTTTTCCATACGTGCCAATGTCACTCTTGCATATGTGGTCCAGAGTACCTTATAGGCATTATTTTTCATTTCTGACCTCATTCAGTAACTTGGCGAACTCTTCTTCGCTGTCACTATAGGTGGAAATTCCATCTTTATGATCCTTCTGGGCTTGACGAAGTTGGTACAGAACGTCTTCATCTTTGAAAATAACTGAGGTCATTCTCTTCTTTTGTTCATCCGTGAAAGTAGGCTGTTCATCTTTCCTTTGTAGCGAAACGTTGAATCCAAAGTTCTCTTCAATTAATTGAACTAGATCTTTTAGTTCAACATAAGATTTGTTTCTAAAGCTTTGCTCCAATTGTTCTTTGGAAATGGACATTCGAATCACCTACCTTTTTTGTCATTATATCATAAGGAATGTTCTCAGCTAAAGTTGATATAAGTTTACATATTGATAATAAGGATACCTTCTTCATTGCATGGATACAATGCTACTAATTATAATGGTATTATAAGGTAATATTTCCTAGTCATTAATAATAATGAGGTGCAAAATATGCAAGAATTGATTTCAATGTACAGAGATCGTTTAACGGATTTAACTGCAAAAAATAAAAGTTTGAAATTAATGAAAATTTATAATAAAAATCATTTTGATATTCACTCTTTCTCAAAAATAGAAATAGGACTTGATGTTGCAATATTGGAAAAAGTCTGTACTCTAGAAGACGAAATCAGTTTGATTCCACAGAATAGCCTCGTTGAAGAATCTGTATTAGTTAACCATAGGCTGATTCAACTTAAAAGAGAAGTTGATCTAATTGAACAAGAAACGGGCAACAATCCTTTTTACGTCGCCTATGGATTTCTGGAAGGGTTTTTAGTGCCTAATTTTTTTATTAGATGTCCGATACTATTCATCCCAGCTAGGCTTAACAAGGCAACCGTAAATAACAAACCTTATTGGGTACTTGGGGTGGGAGAAGAGGCTACCCCTTTCATTAATCAAACCTTTATTATGGCAATTCAAAAATACATAGGTGGGGACATAAGTTTATCTATTCAGGATGAGATTACCTCAGCTTTACCATCGAACTTAAAAGATATTTTGCCGTTTATTTACGAACTTCTGCGGAAGCATGATATATCTTTGACATTGGAAACTGATCAAAAGATCGCTCCTTTTAAAAATATAAAAAAAGAGAACATACCAGAAGGAAAAAAGGGCTTTACTTTATATCCGTACGCGGTAATGGGTAAATTCCAGCAATCAACAAGTACATTATTGAATGATTACAATTTACTGTTAGATGATTTGCCCGAAAATGGGTTTTTGGATGCATTAATTAATGGGTCTGAAGAAAATGAAGGTGATTTTGAGGAGATTTCGGAGGAAGAATTAAATCAAGTACATCCTTCAGAAAACTTCTTTGTCCTAGAAACCGATGCTAGCCAAGAAGCAGTTGTTGTAGCTGCTCGTAATAGAAAAGGATTGATAGTACATGGGCCACCTGGGACAGGTAAATCTCAAGTTATCGTGAATTTAATTGTGGATCGTATGTCTAAAGGACAAAAGGTTCTGTTGGTCTGTCAAAAACCAGCGGCGCTGGATGTTGTGTATAACCGACTGGGACAAATCAATTTGCAAAACCATGTTGCTCTTGTTCATGACTATAATAAAAACAAAATTGATGTATATAGAAAAATTGCTTCTGTAATTGAACGGAGTCTTCCTATAAAGGGACAGGACATTGATCGTATTTCAAATGAAAAGTTTGCATTGGCTCAGAAGTTGAATAAAACAGCATTCTCTTTACACCAAGATCGTCCCTTTGGTAAAAGTTTGTTCTATTTATATAGCAAAGCTAAATGGGATCAGACGTTGATTATCGAGGCTGAAGATTTATTGGGGAATCTTACTTTTGATGAGTTGGAAATGACTTTAATTGAGTTAAAGACCATAATTGAATTGAAGCAGAAATATGATACTTCAAATCACCCATGGAAAAATCGTAAAAGTTTCGCGGGCTTTTCAGTTAAGCAACATTTAGATTTGAGCAATATACTGAGTTCAATAGTCGAGGATGTTAAGCAAGTAGCTAACCTTAAGAATGAACTCCAATTATTATTCGAACCTGTTTATTATCTGGAGAACATTCATGTTCTTTACGAGATGCAGAAAGTGACGAATGTTCTTAAAAATAGAAATTTACACAAACACATCTTAAGGTTTTTTAGTGATGAAAATGCTCACCAGGTAACTGAGAACGATAAACATCTTGAAATCATCAGATCAAAGTTTGGGTCATTTCAAAAACAAATAAATATTCTAAATGAGCGTCCAGAGGCTGTTACTGGTCTACAGTATGAAGAGGCAGTGAAATGGAATGAGAAACTAAAACTCTTTGGCGAGCTAAACAAGAAATTCACTCGTTTTTTTAATCATAGTTGGTATTCGTTAAAAAGAGAAATTCAAGATCATTTTAAGGCTAATGGAATATCGTTTGATAAGCAATCACTTTATGAGTATCACGCAAAGGTCGAGACATATATACTCTTTGAAGAAATCCGAAATGAAGCAAATCTTGTCTACTTCTATTCAGATGCACCAATAGAAAATCAGCTGGATAAGTGGAGTGCTTGGATTAAGTTAAAGGAGAATGTCAAAGATTTTATTCAAGCTTTTGTTGAAACGCAAATTTCATTCCCCAACTGGATCAACAATCCAAGTACGCATGATCACTTAGGAGAATTCTTTAATGAGCCTTTCAGTAATGAAATGAAGGGATTAATAAAATTAGCAGAGCAAACCAGAGAGTTAAATGTAAAAATACGTAGCTTAGAGTCATACTTGAATCGAGAAACCGTTAATGAATTTATTAAACAGTTAAACGAAGGGATCTACAGTATTCCAGAATACGAAGGAATGTTTAGAACACTGGACCAATTTGATAGCTTGTGCAGATTGGATCAAATGAAGGAAGAAATGGGTAGCCTGAAAAAAGTATTACTTGAGCGTTGTGCCCAGAAGGCCCCACTTGAAAGCACTCCAGATTTAGTGAATTGTTGGCTTAATCTTATTCGAAATAGCTTTTTACATGCTTGGATTCTACAAATTGAATCTGCCGAGCCGCATGTAAAAGACGTGTCGACTGAAATTTATAAATCTAACTTAGACCGTTTCCAAAAGTTATTGAATGACAAACGAAAAGCAGTCCCTAAACTGATAGATTCATTACTTGCTGATGCAGCTATCCAAGTAGTGGGTAGCACACGGCAAAAATTAAAGCATGAGTCAAATAAAAAAAGAAAGTTAATGCCATTACGGCAAGTAGTAGGGCATTTTTACGATGACTTATTAAAACTGGTACCTTGTTGGCTATGTACACCTGAGGCGGTGAGCGCTATTTTCCCATTACATCAAGATATGTTTGATCTTGTTATATTTGATGAAGCCTCCCAGTGTCCAGTGGAAAATGCGATCCCGTCCATTTATCGAGCTAAACATCTCATAGTAGCAGGAGACGAAAAACAACTTCCACCTAGTTCATTCTTTCAAACATCTATCGAGGACGAGGATGAAGATGATAATACAATCTATGTAGACAAAACAGATAAACATGCAAAAAGTTTATTAGAGTGGGCTAAACCAAAGTTCCCTGATAAATGGTTAACTTGGCATTACCGTTCAGAGTATGAAGAGCTAATCAACTTTTCGAATTACGCTTTTTATGATAAAAGAATACAAATTGCTCCATCTGTAAAGAAAGGCACAGGTTCTAGGCCAATAGAATTTATTAAAGTTGACGGCCACTGGGAGTATAGCTCAAACCGAGTTGAAGCTGAAAAAATCGTGGACAGTGTCATTAATATTCTTCAAAATGATGATTCCCAACCAACGCTTGGAATTATCACGTTTAACAAAGATCAAGCAGATCTTATTAATGATGTATTCGAAGAAAGAATGGTAAAAAGTCCTGAACTCAGATTGTTAATTGACGAAGCTAGATCTCGTAAGAATGGCGATGAACATATAGGACTTTTTGTTAAAAATATTGAGAATGTGCAGGGTGATGAGAGAGATGTTATTCTTTTCTCGGTAGCTTACGCGAAGAACTCTGAAGGTAAAATGGTTAGCCAATTCAGCGCACTTTCTAGGGACGGTGGCGGAAATCGCTTAAATGTTGCTATATCTCGTGCGCGGAGAAAAGTAATTATAGTTTGCTCGTTTGAACCGAGTGAATGGACAAGAGCAGAGACTTACGCGCAGGGAGTTAAGTATTTAAAACGATATTTGGAGTATGGTAAAGCGATCTCAGACGGAGATTATTCGCTCGCTCAGTCAATTCTAAACGGTTTAATTGATGCCACTAATGTTAAGGATCAAAACAATCAACTGATTTTTGACAGTGGATTTGAAGAAGAAGTATGTAATGCACTACGAGCTTGTGGATATGATGTACATACTCAAGTTGGTTTTTCTGGTTATCGCATCGATTTGGCGATCGTAGACCCTGTAGGAAAAGAAAGATATATCTTAGGTATCGAATGTGACGGGGCAACTTATCATTCTTCAAAGGTGGCCAGGGAGAGAGATCTTTACAGGCAGCGGTTTTTGGAAAGTAAAGGATGGAAAATACATCGGATTTGGAGTCGGAATTGGTGGTTAGCAAGAAACAAGGAAATCGAGAAAATACAAAAGGTGCTTGAGTCAATTTCAGAGGAAGTGAAATGAACTGAAAATACACTGGGAAATTATCTTCTAGTGTAGGAAAGATCTAACTAAAGGATGGTTACCAAATAATTGAGTTCTTAAATTGTTGAACCTTCGTACTTTACAAATGATTGTTGTTTCTGTTTGTCAAAAAAATATTCGCCTAGGACAGAGCCTGCAGCTCGGTATCATCCTTTTGCGCTGACGTTCGTCTACACATGGCACCGAGAGTACTTTGACACTGCAACAGAAAAATTAAAAGTTTATAATCACCCGAGAAATCATAAAAATAAATTTAGAGGTGAGAGTGTTGATATTATCTAGAGAAGAAATAATGAGAATCTTAGCCGATAACTATTATATTTTCCTAAGAAGTCTCCCATTTGAAAATGATATTTATATGGAAGGAATGGGTGAAGCACGAATTAAATTTTTGGCAAATCTTCATATTACCATCACAAAAAAATACTTGCCTAAAAAGCGTAAAGATCGGCGTTACACCACAGATTATATAAGTCATATGGCATTAGAACTTCTCAAGAGGAGTAGTTGGAGTAGTGGGGAATTAATATATGAACATATGGTTCCGAAAACAAGATATGTTAAGGAAGTATGTGAAAAAAAAGCTAAATCAGGCGAAATATCAGCTGAATTTATATTCCAATTGTTGATGAAATATTTTTGGACAGCTACTATACATAAGAAAGAAAATAAACTATTAAGTAAAAGTATGATGCCACTCGATTGGGATGGTGAAAACATCTTCGCAAGATATAATTCTGCTGAAATCATATTAATTGAACACGACAAAACTTATCTTTCATATGAATCAAAAATTCAAACGGTTTAATTTGAATCTTTTATATAAAGGTATACAAAATGGTAAGAACGTTTAATCAACTATTTCCATGACTGAACAGCGAAAAGTAAACGGGCGTCCTAGATTTTATGCAGATCCATATCAGATTAATGAAACGGAGTATTTGTTGTGCAATCATTGGGTAGAGGAGCTCAGTAGAAGCTATTTCGAAGCATGGCTTAGACGTATTGATAAAGCAAATTAAAGGGACTCAACTTGAGTCCTTATTTTTTTTATATTCCCCTTAAGTTTATACATGTTAATATAGAGATAGGAATATTTTCCTATGCATCATCTAACATCTATACGAATAATTCTCCAGAGGTGAAGAAATGAACAACAGTAATTTCACTTTCTTGTCGAACCATTGGAACATTCTATCCAATCTTGCAGAAATGGCGGAGCGGAACGTTTATATTGACCCGAATACCTCTTTGATAAAACTTCGTATGTTTGGGGAAACGATAACGAAATACATATGTGCAATTGAAGAACTGCAATTATTAGACAGAGCAACTCAAGATGATAGGCTAAGGCTCTTGAAGCAAGAAGATCTTCTGACTGAAGAACTACTAGATATTCTTCATGCCATTCGAAAAATAGGGAATAAAGCCAACCATGAAGAAGGAATTTACGGAACTACGGAAGAAGCCAAAGCTTTGCTGAACATGGCCTTTCGCTTATCCGTCTGGTTTATGCAGGTGTATGGGGAGTGGGACTTCGTAGCTCCCGAGTATGTCGAACCTTCTAAAGTGGAGGATTCACAGAATCAGGAGCATCTTGAGGTGCTGGCCGCTTCCTATGATGCCAAGGTACAGCAGTTGGAACAGGAATTGTTGAAGCTTACTCAGCAGCAGGATTCCAAAAGCCCAGACGAGAAACAGAAACGTCATTCCAAGGCTAGACAGCTAGGCAGTGCGTTAAAGTTTACAGAGGCAGAAACCAGAGTCATTATTGATGATAAGCTCCGTCAAGCAGGCTGGGAAGCAGATACATTACAACTACGTTTTAGCGCAGGCACGCGCCCTGAAAAAGGAAGATATCTTGCTATAGCAGAATGGCCGCTGAAGAACGGTTTTGCCGATTATGCCTTGTTTTATGGTATGGAATTTATCGGTATCGTTGAAGCTAAACGACAGAGCAAAGATGTACAAGCCGACATCGAGCAGGCCAAGAAATACGCTTCCTATGTGATTAAACATGGCGAGGAAATTATTCATGGACCGTGGGGGAACTATCAGGTACCGTTTCTTTTTGCAACCAATGGACGTCCGTACTTGAAGCAACTTGAGCACAAGTCGGGAATATGGTTCCTTGATGCGCGCAAGTCTACAAACCATGCCAGAGTGCTGCAAACGTGGTATTCACCTGAAGGTCTAAAAGCTCTTTTGCAGCAGGACATAGATCAGGCAACAAAAGATCTCCGCGACGAATCGCTGGATTATTTGCATTTGCGTGAATATCAAGAGAATGCGATTTTGTCGGTAGAACATGCGATTGAAGCTGGACAGCGCAAAATTCTTGTAGCCATGGCAACAGGTACAGGAAAGACGAGAATGGCTATAGGCTTAATCTATCGACTGATCAAACATAATCGTTTTAAAAGAATTTTGTTTCTGGTTGATCGTTCCGCACTAGGCCGTCAGGCAGAAGCTGCGTTTAAGGATTCTAAGCTGGAAAGCTATCATTCATTTACTGAGATTTTTGAGTTACAGACGTTGGATGATAAGAAGCCAAATGCGGAAACTAAGGTACAGATTGCAACTGTTCAGGGTATGGTAAAAAGACTTTTTTATAGTGATGATGACAAAGGCATTCTTCCTGTAGATCAGTACGATTGTATCATCGTGGATGAAGCCCACCGTGGCTACACACTGGATAAGGAAATGACAGAGATTGAACTGGAGTTTCGCGATCATGCCGATTATGTGAGCAAGTATCGGAAGGTACTGGATTACTTTGATGCTGTACGTATCGGATTAACCGCTACCCCAGCACTTCATACGGTTGAGATTTTTGATAAGGCGATCTTTAACTACTCCTACCGCGAGGCTGTAATTGATGGGTATCTGATCGACCATGAACCGCCTATTCAGTTTGAAACCGAATTAAAGAAGAACGGCATCAAGTGGCAAATCGGTGAGGAAGTGGCAGTCTATAATGTGGATTTAGGGACCGTAGAGAAAGAAATGCTGGAAGATGAGGTAAGCATCGAAGTGACACAGTTCAATAAGACGGTGATCACAGAGAATTTCAATCGTGTGGTGCTGAAAGCACTGACTGAATATATAGATCCTGAAGCGGATGGAAAGACCTTAATCTTCGCGGCAACAGATGATCATGCGGACATGGTGGTTCGGATGTTTAAAGAAGAATTGGAGAAGAAATATGGTCCTATAGACGATGGTGCGATCCTAAAGATTACAGGTTCGATCAAAGATCCACTACATGCCATCAAGCTCTTCAAAAATGAACGGCTTCCGAACATCGTGGTCACCGTGGATCTGCTTACGACTGGAATTGATATTCCAAGTATCTCACATGTAGTCTTCCTACGGAGGGTCCGTTCTCGTATCCTGTATGAACAAATGTTGGGACGAGCTACCCGCCGCTGTGATGAAATCGATAAGGATCATTTTATGATCTATGATGCTGTAGGCATCTATGAGTCGCTCAAGCCTTATACGGACATGAAACCTGTAGTGACGAGACCAAAGGTCACTCTGGATCTTTTAGTAGATGAACTGAATCAGATGAAGAGTGAGCACCATATAAAGTCGCATCAGGAAGAGATTGTTGCTAAGATGCAGCGAAAGAAGCAGGGCTGGACACCGCAGGATCATGAAGATTTCAAAGCTCTTTCTGATGGGAAGAATATTGACGAGTATATTGATGAGGTGAAAAAGGCAAGCGCTGAGCAGGTAAGTGAAACGCTACTGCGCAAGCCGCAATTACTACATTTTATTGAAGAAAATCGTGGGCGGCATAATCGTCAGTTCATCTCGGATCACCACGATAAATTGATTGGAGTTACACGCGGTTATGGGGATGCAAACAAGCCAGAGGACTATTTGGAAGGATTCAACGGTTTCATCCGTGAGAACATAAACCTAATTCCAGCACTAAATATCATCTGCACACGCCCGAATGATCTGACTCGTGAAGAACTGCGGAAGCTTCGTGTGGCTCTGGATCAGAAGGGATTTACTGAAAAAAATCTACAAACCGCTTGGCGCGATGTGAAGCAGCAGGACATTGCCGCAGACATCATCAGTTTTATCCGCCAGCAGGCGCTTGGTGATCCTCTTATCAGTCATGAAGAACGGATCGAGAAAGCGATGAAGAAAATTTATAAGATGAGAGTTTGGCCAAAAGTGCAAAAAGACTGGCTGAAACGGATTGAGAAGCAACTGCTTCAAGAATCGGTTTTAGACCCTAACCCTGAAAAAGCGTTTGATGTGGAACCTTTCCGCAGCAAGGGCGGCTATAAGCAGTTGAATAAAATTTTTGATGGTCAATTGGACGAGATTGTTGCTACAATAAACGTTGCGCTATATCCAACAAGACAGAAGGAGCAAGCTTAAATCATGAGGAATCAGGAAATTGTACAAAAGCTATGGAACCTGTGTAATGTACTGCGTGATGATGGCATCACTTATCACCAATATGTAACGGAACTTACTTATCTGCTGTTTCTTAAAATGATGAAGGAAACGAATAACGAGGGTATTCTGCCTGAACAATATCGCTGGGATTCATTACAGGAGCGGCATGGTTTGGAATTAACCCAGCATTACCGCCAACTGCTGCTCGATCTTGGGAAAGACGGTCACGAGATCATTAAGCAGATTTATATGAACGCAAGCTCTAACATTGATGAACCCAAGAATCTGGAAAAAATCGTGCGTTCCATTAATCAGCTCGATTGGTATTCCGCCAAGGAAGAAGGTCTAGGGGATCTTTATGAAGGATTGCTTGAGAAAAATGCGAGTGAAACCAAATCAGGGGCAGGCCAATATTTTACGCCGCGTCCATTGATCGATGTAATTGTGAAGTTGGTTGACCCACAGCCAGGCGAGCGTTGTAATGACCCAGCCGCAGGGACGTTTGGTTTTATGATTGCAGCGGATAGTCATATTCGGAGCAAGACGGATGAGTACTTCGACCTGAGTGAAAAAGAAGCAGAGTTTCAGAAAAATGAAGCCTTCACAGGCGTAGAGTTAGTTAAGGATACGCATCGTTTGGCTATGATGAATGCAATGCTGCATGATCTCCATGGAGATATTATGCTGGGAGATACCCTTTCTGATCTCGGAAAAGGCTTGAAAAATTACGATGTGATCATGACTAATCCACCGTTTGGAACGAAACAAGGCGGAGAAGGACTTACCCGTGACGACTTAACGTTTACGACTTCCAATAAGCAGTTGAACTTCATGCAGCATATTTATCGGGCGTTAAAAGCGAATGGGAAAGCTCGTGCAGCGGTAGTTATTCCCGATAACGTTTTGTTTGAAGGTGGAGTGGGAGCTAAAATCCGCGAGGACTTAATGGACAAGTGCAATCTTCACACTATCCTGCGGCTTCCTACAGGTATTTTTTATGCTCAAGGGGTTAAGACGAATGTTCTGTTTTTCACCCGTGAGAAGACGGATAAGGACAGCACAAAGAACGTTTGGGTATACGACCTGCGAACAAATATGCCGAGCTTCGGGAAGCGGACTCCGCTGACTACTGCGCATTTTGACGCATTTGTTGAGGCTTATAAGGCTGAGGATCGCAGTAGTGTTCAGGATGTTAGATTTAACGTGTTCACTCGCGAGGATATCCGTAAGAAGGATGACAGTTTGGATATTGGGTTGATCGCGGATGAGTCATTGTCTGCTTATGATAATTTGCCTGATCCGATTGATTCGGCGGAACTGGCGATTGCTAAGCTTGATGAAGCAATGACATTGCTGCTGGAAGTTGTGGCAGAGCTTAAAGCAGTAGAAAGTAAATCAGAGTATACTGCTGAAGATAGTCAAGAGTTACTTCAGGTTGCTGAGGCGCGTGGAGAGTATAACGTATGAGTAAGAACAAAGGGAAGACAGCAGAGGAGTTGCTTCAAGAGGCATTGGTGCCTGAAGAGGAGCAACGGTACAAGGTACCCTCCAATTGGAGATGGGTGAGATTAGGTAGTGTCTGTGAAGTAGTTGGTGGTGGTACACCGAAGTCAAGTCTTTCAGAGTATTTCGAAGATGGCGACATACCTTGGGTCACACCAGCAGACTTGTCTGGCTATACAGAGATGTTTATTGGAAGAGGGAAAAGAAATATAACTGAATTAGGCTTAAAGAACAGTTCAGCTAGGCTAATGCCTGAAGGTACAGTTTTATTATCTTCCCGAGCACCTATAGGTTATGTAGCTATCGCAAGTAATGAAATTAGTACGAACCAAGGATTTAAAAGCTTTTTACCCAGTAAATATGTTGATTCAAAATACCTCTATTGGTATCTGAAATTATCAACAAGTTATATCGATTCATTAGCAAGTGGAACTACTTTTCGAGAGATATCTGGCTCTAAATGTAAAGAAATTCAAATTCCTCTTGCTCCTATTGATGAACAAAGACGAATTGCTGACAAAGTCGAGATATTGTTGAATAAAATCAATCAAGCCAAACAATTAATAGAAGAAGCCGAAGAAACATTTGAACTTCGTCGAGCGGCAATTTTGGATAAGGCTTTTCGTGGTGAATTGACCTTAAAATGGAGAAGAGCGAAGTTAGAGCAAGGAGATACTGTCGAAAATCTTTTATCCTTAATAACAAATATGAGATTGAGGAAAAATAAAAAAACAAGTGAGCATCTCAAAAACAATGTACTTAACGCGGATTTTCCTGACACTTGGAGAATGGTTAAAATAGAAGATTTATTTAATATTGTTGGTGGGGGAACTCCGAGTAAATCTGTAATTGAATATTGGACGGGGGATATACCTTGGGTAACTCCTAAGGATATGAAAACCTTATTGGTTAACAGTTCTTTAGACAAAATTTCTAGAGAAGCAATAAATAAATCAAGTGTGAATTTAGTTAAAAAAGGATCTGTAGCACTCGTTGTTAGAAGTGGGATTCTCCAGCGAACGTTGCCTGTAGCATTGTTAATGCAAGGGTCGACTGTAAACCAGGATATGAAGGTGTTTGATTCTGGCATAGAGGATGTAAATCGTTATTTTATGTGGTACATTGTTGCTTATGAAAAGTTGCTGCTAAAAGAATACACTAAGTCAGGTACAACGGTTAACAGTATTGAAAATGATAAATTCAAAAAACATCTTATCCCTTTGCCACCACTAAGTGAAATTAAAGAAATATTAGAAATTATAGAGATACTTTTGGGTAAACAGGATGAAGTGAATAAAAAACTTCAAACTTCTGAGGATATGGAGATTTTAAAGCAATCCATATTGTCTAAAGCTTTTAGAGGTGAACTAGGAACAAATGATTATATTGAAGAAAGCAGTCTTCATTCAATCGAAAAAATCCACAATTAGAAGTTACGTATTAGTACCATATCATAGACTGGTGTTGCCTTCAGTATGTGATGCAAGGATTTGCAGCTTGACGTATTGGTCAGGATAAATCTTACGAACTTCTTCCCATTGCACGGCTGGCACCTCCAATAGGGTTTGTCCTTTTATAGTATCAGATTATTGGCTATAAAAAAGCTCTCTAGAACGATGCTCTTTCGTTCATGGAGAGCCTTTTTACGTAAGCACCTTAGCTGACCGAAGCCCAGCCTTCGTTCATGATCTTCGTCTCCATTTGCGGCCAGAAGTAGAGCATTTCATCATGGAGCATTGTCATAATGTCTCTTTGCCAATCCTCCAAGACCGTGGAATATTGCTGGATGAACCAGACGATATCTTTTTCCGGCTCTGGTGGGAACGCACGATTTCCAGAGGTTGCTTCTTGTGGTCCAGAATTACTCTTGTCTAGATTCCATAACTCGTCGTACGGATTAGATGATTTAGAGCCACCAGGAGGGGCGTCTTTGAGTTCTCTCATTTTGGCTTCCAGCAGATGGGTCTTACCTAGCTTGCGCGGCTGGATGAGGCTGGGGTCTATATGCTCTTGGATGGCTAGCACTGAATCAATGAAACTCTCCACAGCATCGGTACCATACGTTACTGAATAACCGGCGATCCGATCTGCTGTAGCTGACATGCTCTCGACCATATCCCGGTTGGACATGGAGAAACGCATATTATTTTTGAAAAAATCACAGTGTGCCAGCACGTGTGCGACGATCAACTTATTCTGAATCAGCGAGTTCCCGTCAAGCAGGAAGGCATAACAAGGGTTGGAGTTAATGACGAGCTCATATATTTTACTCAGCCCGAAATCGTATTGGGATTTCATTTTGTGAAACGTCTTTCCGAAGCTCCAGTGACCAAATCGAGTCGGCATTCCATAAGCACCGAATGTATAAATAATATCGGCAGGGCATATCTCATAGCGCATAGGATAAAAATCCAAGCCAAAGCCAGTAGCTATTTCCGTAATTTCAGCAATCGCCCGCTCCAGCGCATTAATTTCTTCGCTTGGCATGATTCTGTGCTCCCTCCTATAATTCTGTAGATCCAACCTGAATAAACCCTCACGAAATGGGGTTTGGCTTCAAATAGATGGGTCGATCAATGTAGTTCATATTATGTATATGGATAGGAGAAGGGCATTATGACGAACTCTTCCTCGCTGTCACTGTACGTGGAAATTCCATCTTTAAGTTGGAAGCTACTGTATTGCAAATTTAGTTTAATTAAATATGAATAAGTTTAAATGAACTACGTCTCGGTATTTACAATCGCCAATGCATGTGCTACTTTAGCCATGTAACCGTATTCATATATAGATTTGTTAAATGATTAATAGAAATGTAAATCTTGTTTGGACCAATCATTATTTATCCTAAATTTAACAAGTGGGAGGGATAAGGGGGGGAGGAAATCTTTAAGAGAGCTGGAAGTGAACTCATTTGGCAGGGGAGTTGCTTCGTTCCATATAGTAAAGCTAAAGAGTGTTAGAACTCGAACTCGATAATAGATTGAACACGCTTACTATTGAGCTTATACAGCGTGGCCTGCAAGAGACACATTGGATTTGACCTACTCGGTTGAAGTTGTTGAGCTACAGGAATGAGCAGATGCACTGAGTATAGCTGTACATTGTAGTATCTTCTACTCAGTGATTATGATTATGGAGGTAAGAATGCGTAAATTTAGAATAAATATTTTATGGAAATTTCTACTTTCATATATCATTGTCTTGTTGCTGCCTCTTTCTGTTATTATTTTTTATTACTATCCATATTCCAATTCGATTGTGAAGAATAAAATATTGGACTGGAATACACATATTACCGAGCAAGTAGCCAGCAGTATGGATCTGTTTATGCGTCCGATCTATTCTCTCCCTACATCGATTGTAGCTAATGCTGAGATCAAATTATCTTTATTAAAAAATGATGCATACCAGCGATACGTCGTGGCTAATGAGATGAAGAAATATAAAACAACGGATACCCTTTTGAATGATACTTTCTTATATATCAAACAAAGTGGGTATCTGTTCTCAAGTACAGGGTATATCTATGAACTGGAGCGCTTTATGAATTCCAAGAATGGATATGTATATAGTTCTTGGAGTCAAGAGCAGTTCAGCCAAGCGATCAATGTAATCAACTCGATTCAAGTTCGTCCGTCAGAGGATGTTACCATACTTGGGGAAGGCCGCGTTAAGATGATTACTTTGATGATTCCTCTTCCTCTAGGCGTCGATCAATCTGAAGGCTGCGTCATTTATATGATCAGGCATGATACGATCGAGCGAATGATGAAATCAGTGTCTAATAGCTATTCTGGAGATTTCATCATTCTTGATCAACATAACAACCCTATCTTCTCACTCAACCAACGTGATGATTTGCGTGATGCGAATTTCAAGCAGTTTATTCAACAGCTGCAAACATCGCCATCAGGCGGTGAAATTGATTATGACGGAGAAGCTTATATGGCCTCCCAGACCGTTTCCAAGCAGAATGGCTGGAAATACATAAGCATGAATCCGCTGGAATCGGTACTTTTGGAGACGAAGGAAACGCAGCGCAACACAATTATTCTGGTTATATCAATCCTGCTCACAGAGATCATTATCATCTATTTATCCATCCGTAATAATTATGCCCCGATTAAGTCTCTTGTTCAATTCTCCAGGCATGCATTTAAAGGCAACGCGGAGAGTGG
The DNA here is from genome assembly GCF_041956825.1 of Paenibacillus sp. RS8. Classification (NCBI taxonomy): domain Bacteria; kingdom Bacillati; phylum Bacillota; class Bacilli; order Caryophanales; family Paenibacillaceae; genus Paenibacillus; species Paenibacillus sp. RS8. The sequence goes on from NZ_CP168131.1 coordinate 3,663,458, forward strand.
CGGCAATGAGTTTGATATTATACGCTCCACAATCCAGAATCTATTCCAGTCAAAAGAACAATTAGATCTGAATGTCCAAAGCATCGTTCCGAAGTTACGTGATAACATTCTATATGAAATCATAAGTGGCCAGTACTCATCACTTCAAGACATACTGCTAGAGGCAAAGTCTTATGGCATCACTTTTACGAATGCAAAATGTACGACTGTGGTCATCAATGTGATTGGGGATATCGATCAAGTATTTGAAATCGTGAAGAGCATTAAATTACAGCCCGAAGATGCACTGGAAGGATATTTTATTCGGAGCATTCATAATGATGATATTTTATTTATTTCCACACATACAGCAGAGCAAGCATTACGGGAGATGTTCATGAAGCTGCAGGCTGAGATTGAATTGGCTACCGGCGTTAAGCTTGTGATCGGAATAGGAAATACCGTTGACAATCCAGGGGAATTTCATGCTTCCTATATTAATGCACTTAGAACAGTCGAACATTTGCGCATTAAGAATGAAGATTCCATCCTGTCCTTTCACGATCTGATGCAGCAGCGGAATGAGCCTGTACCTTATCCGGCAGAAACGATTCAATCGTTGGAATTGTTCATCATGACGGGTGATGCTACTGAAGTGCAGAACACCGTTCATCGACTCATTGAATTTCTTCAACATGATCGAACGCCTCCTTATATGATTCGGGCTGTATTTGTAAATATCTCGACCATTATATTAAACAATCTGATCCGTTTGAAGCATCAGGGGAATATGGAGCAGCTTGGGATCACATCGTTTCATAATCGCATTACGGTAGCCCAGATCACTGAGATTTTAGAGAAAAGCGCGGACATATTATGTGAATTGATGGCTAGTACGCATACTTCCTCTAAAGCTGCTGCATTGGATGAAGTACTTCAATATATTCAAGAGAATCAGTTTGATATCAACTTCTCACTACAAGCTGTTGCCGATCACTTTGGAATGTCGGTGTCGAATTTTAGCCACTATTTCAAGAAGAACGCCGGGCAGAACTTTAAAGACTTTATGGATGGGCGCCGAATCAATCATTCGAAGCAGCTGCTTATCCATTCCGATGAAACCATTGATTGGATTGCAGGCAAGGTAGGCTACACTAACCCTTCCAGCTTTATTCGCGCCTTCAAAAAACATGTAGGAGTCACACCTGGGCAATTCAGATTGTTTAACAAGTGAATATTTTCTTGTCTATTGCTGATTAAGCTATGGGGGGATTCAATATGCGAGGATTGAGACCATGGGTTGTAGTTGTATGTATGCTACCGGTGATTACACTGCTTCATGGATGCAGTGCGAATAATGAGTCTGACCGTGCTTCAGAGAGCAATGTAGAGCCGCAAGACAGGGTACAGATTAGCGTGATGACACCTACACATCAGCTATCCAAGAATCTTCGGGATATTCCTTATTTGAATCACATTGCTTCTGATGCAAAAATTCATGTCAACTGGCTGCAGAAACGTAACGGATGGGAAGAAGCGAAAAGCGCTGCTCTGACAAGCGGAGAATTGCCTGATGCTTTTTTGGCTGGATTGAACGATCAGGATATCATCACGAATAAGGATAAATTCGTAGACCTTAGCGAATATATCGATAAATATGCCCCGAATATTAAGAGAATGTTTGAGGAAGTTCCCGAAACCAAGCGGGTGAGTACATTTCCAAATGGGAAGATGTATTCTCTTCCCGGTGTAAGACCGATTAATACAGATAGTTATAATGTCTTAATGATTAATAAGAAATGGCTGGATAAGCTTGGGCTGAAAGAACCGACTACGTTGGATGAACTGCGCGAGGTATTAACTGCCTTTCGCAATGGAGATCCCAATGGCAACGGGAAGCAGGATGAGATTGGAATGGACTGGTGGGCAGGTGCTGGAGGAAGTCTGGGGAGCAGAGGTTTATTTAGTGTGACTAGTTTACTTGGGGCTTATGGAGTGACAGATAATTTCACCGAAGAAATGATCGGAGTGACGAAAGGGCAGATTCGCTTTTTATTCGAGAGTGAGGAGTATAAGAGCTTAGTCTCTTACCTGGCAGAGCTCTGGAAGGAAAAGCTGATCAACCCTGACGTGTTCACGCAAGATTATTCCGGGATGAAAGCGAGTGCACAACAAGACGATGTGGCAACGGTTGGTGTGACCTTCGGCTGGTCATTAACAGATCGCGTTGGTAAATGGGCCGATGAATATGTGGCTTTGCCACCGCTGCGTAGCAGTAGTAAGGTGGAGCCATTATGGCCAACGAGTCCTTCTCGCGTTAGAATAACAACCAATCTGTTTAGCATGACAACAGCTAATCGGCATCCTGTCGAGACCATTCAATGGATTGATCAATTCTACACTGAGGAAAATTCGATCCAAGGCTATTACGGCTCCATGCCTGATTATGTGACTAAGGAGCCTGACGGCATGTATACCATAGTTCCCGCTCCAGAAGGTGATCAAGATACACAGCAATGGACGAATGCGCTCGTGGATAATGGTCCGCTATACTTTTCGCAATCATTGGAGAACAAAACGATTGTTCCTCCCGCGGTAACGATACGAAGAGAATTGGACAGCATCTATAAAGCTTATGAGCCTAAACCAGAGGACATTTATCCGATGATTAAATTTTCGTCAGAGGAGCTTAATGAAATGGCCTTGGCGAAATCAGATATTTTTAAACTGGTCGATGAGAAATTTGCGGAATGGATTATGAATTCAACTGTAGATAAAGAATGGGATCAGTATATTAATCAGCTGAAACAAATGGGACTGCCAGTACTGTACAGAATATACCAACACGGGTATGAGGATTATTATGCTCAACCAAATTTGAACGTCAACAATAATTGAAAACGCATTCAAATAAACACCCGAAACCGCCGTTTTGTTAACGCTTTCAAAAATTGCGAATGCTTAAATTCTTGTTCGTATACAGCCGCCTCGATCCCGGTTTAAAGTTGCGTTGTAGCAGTCATGTGAAATGTGGGCAGCAAGAAGCAATAAGGTGTAGTTCCGTTGCTTGCCTCGCACCATGACCCTACGCTTTAAACCAAAAAAAAGGGAGGTTCGTTGTATGAGGAAATCTTTGTCTAAGGTAATAACGCCCGTATTAGCACTTAGCCTATTTGGAACAATTCTTGCGGGGTGTGGTGGCGGGGGTAATAATGATGGTGCCTCTTCTTCTAATTCAGGTTCGTCAACGAATTCTACAACCGGTACAGTAAAACTAAAAGGGATCATGCTAAAACATCCACTTACGCAAGAGTTCTCCAAAATGGAATGGTTGACCAAGGTTGAGGAGCAAGTGGGTGTTGATATTGAGTGGCAAGAAATTTCAGCAGACTGGGATCAGAAAAAAGGCGCTTTGTTAGCCGGAGGAGATATTCCGGATATCCTTATAGGACCGAATGTGATCACGGATGCTGATTTTGCCCAGTTCACCGGTCTCTTTCAGGATTTAACCGAACTCATTTCAACAGGTGGCCCTAACATTCAACAGATGTTTACAGAGAAGCCGGAGACCCAATTAATCGCTACACAGCTAGATGGAAAAATATACGGTTTACCGAAATATCAACGATTCTGGCCAGATACGGTAAGTCGGCAATATATCAATAAACAATGGCTAGACAATCTGGGTCTTAAGGAGCCGACCAATTGGGATGAATTATATAATGTGCTCCTGGCGTTCAAAGAGAAGGATGCCAATGGAGACGGTGATGTAAATGATGAAATTCCTATGGATTTCGCTCCGGTAGGGACAACGGGATTTGGTTATTTTCAGCCACAAATATTGCTTGGCAGCTTAGGTATTACATTAACGGATAGTAGTGGTCAAGGGTATTTCACCGAGGGTGGCCAGATTAAAAATTACTTTGTGGATGATCGATACAAACAGTTCGTGGAATTCATGAATAAGTGCTGGCAGGCTGGCTTAATTAACCCGGAAGCCTTCACGCAGGATTATTCCAAATTCCAATCGGTTGCGCGCGGCAGCGGGGACAAAGCGAAGGTCGGCTTCTCATGGGGTTGGGAAGTAACGGATCGCTTCGGCAACACCTTAGCTCCGCAATACGAGTCGATCGCTCCGCTAAAAGTGTCGGCTGATTCGAATATCAAGCTGTCCTATGACTATGACGGCAACTCACTGAATTTCGGTGGAAATATGGTCGTCATGTCTGCTAAGTCCAAGAATAAAGAAGCGGCAATGAAATTTATTAATGAGCTGTATAATCCTACAGTTAGTATGCAGGTACTATTCGGATCACTTGGTACGAACATTAAAGATAATGGAGATGGAAGCTACGCAGTCCTGCCGCCTGCTGACAGCCAAATGGACCCAGGCACATGGAAGTGGACATCAACCTGGGCGGATAATGGACCTACCTTTATCTCCGATTCATTGAAATTGACACTTGGAACTGATATGCAATCTGTTGGCAAACAGACAGAGCCGCTGCAGGCGGTCCTCAGTGCGATTGACAAGGATAACGATATTTTACCAAGCATGTTCATTAAATATAACCCGGAAGACAACAATGCCATGGTGTTAGTGAATACGAATATGATTAATTTGGCGATGTCTAAGTTCTCACAGTGGGTTACCAAAGGGGGAGTTACCAAGGAATGGGACTCCTATGTGAGCAACATTAAGCAGATGGGGCTGGATAACAACTTGTCCACCATGCAGAAATACTATGATGATTACAAAAGTAAGAAATAACATGACATGTAAATATTTATAGAACATCCGGAGACAGCTTTTCTTTACAGGATGAAGAGAAGCTGTCTCCTTATTAAGGAGGCTTATGATGTCCTCAATAACTCCCAACAAACATCGAAGAAATCTAATGGAGCTTAAACGCGATTATCAATTATGGATTATGATTATTCCGGCGATCGTTGTGGTTATCATCTTCAACTATATTCCAATGTATGGAATTCAGCTTGCCTTCAGGGATTATGATTTCTCGCGTGGATTGGCAGGCGGGGCTTGGCGTGGTCTGCATTATTTCTCGCAATTCATAAATAACTATCAGTTTTGGGATTTGATGAGAAATACTGTGATTATCAGCATCACAACAATCGTTCTGGGATTTCCGGCACCGATCATACTAGCACTCATACTGAATCAGGTGAAATGGTTCCGCACTAAGAAGCTGCTGCAGACTATCGTATATATGCCTCATTTTATTTCAATTGTAGTTATGGTTGGATTGTTGAATGTTCTCCTGTCACCGAATACAGGAATCCTTGGTCAACTGATCTCCAAGCTTGGCGATACGGACATTAATTTGCTCGCCTCCACGAATTCTTTCGTCCCGGTGTTTGTGATTTCGGATATATGGCAGCATGCTGGATGGAACAGTATTATTTATCTGGCCGCATTATCAACAGTGAGTCCAAGTCTGTATGATGCTGCCAAGATTGACGGAGCGAACAAATGGAAGATGATTCTGCATATCGATATCCCTGCTTTGGTTCCGACAATCATCATATTATTTATTCTGAGTATGGGGAATGTACTGGGAACCGGATTCGAGAAGGTATTCTTGATGCAGAATTCATTGAACCTTCCCGTATCAGAGGTCATTTCCACCTATGTTTATAAAATCGGTATTCTTTCCAATCAATTCAGTTATTCGTCAGCCATCGGATTATTTAATACCGTCATCAATTTTTTCTTTCTGGTTACCATGAACTGGATTTCCAAACGCAACTCAGATATTAGCCTCTGGTAAATGGAGAGAACATCGAAAGGTGATGCTTATGCAGGCGACAACTATTCACAAGCGCAGCACGGGTGAGATTCTATTTGATATTTCGATCATTATCTTATGTGTTCTAATTTTCCTAATCGTTGCGTATCCCTTGTACTTTGTTATTATTGCTTCTGTCAGTGATCAGACATTGGTCTCCACAGGAAAGGTTACTCTATTTCCCAGAGGAGTCAGTTTCTTTGGCTATGAGCAAATTTTTCAGGATATGCGTATTTGGATAGGTTACAAGAATACCGTTATTTATACAGTCTTGGGAACAATGTTTAATCTGCTTCTTACGATCCCAGCAGCGTATACACTATCCAGACAAGAGTTCCGTGCACGCCGGTTCCTGATGTTTTTCTTCGTTTTTACATTATTTTTTAATGGTGGACTAATTCCAACGTATATCCTGATGAAGGATCTATCCCTGACCAATTCGATGTGGGTCTTTATTCTTCCCTTTGCAGTGAATGTGTTTAATCTCATTATTGCACGCACGTTCTTTGAGGCTTCACTGCCCAAAGAAATATATGAATCCGCTGCATTGGATGGATGTACTCATTTTAAATTTTTCTTCTATATTGCGATCCCTTTATCTAAGTCCGTCATATCGGTCATTGCACTGTATTATCTGGTAGCACATTGGAATGATTTTTTTACTGGGCTTATCTATATTCATTCGAATGACCTGCAGCCGTTACAAATCATTCTGCGTGATATTCTATTATCCAACCAGGTTTTCTCCCAAGGCGGAGGCTCGGGCGGCAGTGCAGGCGGATATGCGCAGCAATTTGCTGACCAGGTTAAGTATGGAGTTATTATTGTATCTACTTTACCGATCCTTATCGTGTATCCGTTTATTCAGAAATATTTTGAAAAAGGTGTAATGATCGGTTCGGTAAAGGGCTAGGAGGACACTTCTACTAGGAATGGATTCAATCCAACATCTTTAAAGATATACACACAATAAACCGGCGAGATACATTCTCGACCGGTTATTTTTGTTCTCCAAACTTAAGCACTTCATCGCATGAGTCAGTCTTTGTTGAAAACTGTGTATATTACTTTCTGAAATTTCCATTGACGCAGATTTAGTTTTCAAGGTATATTAATCATTGTTTTAAACGCTGTTTAATTGTATGTCGAGATGAGGAGAGTTCTATGACGAAGGAGAAGATTTTAGACGCAACGCTGCATTTGATTAAGTCCGAAGGGATTGATAGTGTCACTATTCGGATGATTGCTAGTGAAGCTGGCACCAATGTGGCGCTAATTAATTATTATTTCGGGTCGAAAGACAAGCTTATGCATGAAGCGATGAAGACAGTCCTGGAAACATTCCGCTCGGCGTTTGACATATTTGATGTTGTGGAATATCCGCCTATCGAACGGCTGAAACAATTTATTTTGAAGTACGCCTCATTTCTTAATGATTATCCTGATTTGCTCAAGCGAATTCTTGGCCATGATCCACTGTTTGAATCGGTAGCCGAATATGTACATTTTATGAAACAACAAGGGTTCGAAAAATTAAGCGCAGTCATGACAGAAGTGACAGGTGTTACAGATCCAAAGACCGTATTGTTGATGACACAGCATATGTTTGCTGCCATTATGTCACCGTTCACCAAAGTGTCTGCTTCTAAATGTCAGCCGAACAATCACATTCAATCGTCGTTACTCGATATCCCTTTATCGATTGAGGAAAGTATTGACTTGTTTTTCGAGCATTATTTTCACAAATATTCAGTCAAAACTTAGAAAGAAGAGGTATCACAATGACATCAAATGCTTCAACAAAACCCCTTACGCAGGAAGGCGACACGTTCTCTCTGAAAGCTATTCTGCCTCCACTGCTTGCGATAATCGTCGGTATGATTATGGTTATTCTGGACAGTACAGTTGTTAACAATGCAGTTCCTAAATTAGTGGAATATTTCAATACTGATCTAAAGACAATTCAATGGGCGATAACGGGTTACACATTGGCACTATCCGCAGTAATCCCACTTGCCGGTTGGATGACCGATAAATTTGGATCAAAGCGTATTTTCCTTGTAACGATTGTGCTGTTTACATTAGGGTCTGTTCTGTGCGGCTTAGCCCAATCACCTGAACAACTGATTATTTTCCGTATTATTCAAGGTCTAGGCGGAGGTATGGTTGCACCGATCGGGATGGCAATGGTATTCAAATTAGCCCCGCCTGAACGTCGCGGCTCTATTATGGGTGTTCTTGGAATTCCAATGCTGATGGCGCCAGCTTTTGGTCCTGTAATATCCGGTTATCTTGTCGATTACGTGAGTTGGCACTGGATCTTCATTATCAATTTGCCAATTGGTATTGTGGCCTTCATTTTGGGTAAAAAATACTTACCGAAGACAGAACCTCAGAAGTCAACACATCTTGATATTCTCGGGATGTGTCTTGCTCCGATCGCATTCGCTATGCTTGCTTATGGTGTGAGTGAAGGGGGAGCAGATTGGTCTTCAACAGGTGCTATTACAGGCTTAACAATCGGTGGTATCGCATTAATATTGTTCATAGTGGTAGAGCTTAGACAGAAGTATCCTTTGCTTGAACTGAAGGTGTTTAAATCATCTGATTTCACACGTGGTATTATTCTTACTTGGATCGTACAGATGGCATTGTTTGGCGCTACGCTGATGATTCCGTTGTATTTACAGAATATTAAAGGATATACCGCACTTCATACCGGTTGGATCGTGATGCCGCAAGCGTTGTGCGCCGGTCTTATGATGCCGATTAGTGGCAGGTTGTTTGATAAAATTGGAGCTCGTCCACTAGCGTTCTGTGGGTTGAGTGTTATCGCCATCGCGATGTTTATACTATCGACGGTAAACGTGGATACACCGATTTGGATGGTTATCGTGTCGGTGTGTGTGATGGGGTTAGGGATGGGATCAACGATGATGCCACTTAATACACATGTATTAAACTCAGCTCCACGTCATTTGGTTAGCCGTGTGACACCATTGACTTCAGCAGCGCAACAGGTTGTCGTATCGTTCGCAGTAACAGGTCTTACAGCTTACCTGACATCTCATATCAATACTCACATGGCGACAATCGGAAAGACAGGTAATCCACAAACTGCCTTAGTAGCTGGCTTTGGAGATACATTTTTCCTGACCGCTTGTATCGTATGTGTTGGTATTGCTATGTCCCTTATCCTTCGCAAGCCGAAGATACAACAAGTCACAAAGAGTGGCGAAGAGGTAGATCCAGCTATGATGATGGGTCACTAGTTAATAAATGCCCCCCAAGAAGGTCACTTTATCTAAAGTGTCTCACTTGAGGGGCATTTCTTTACGGTGTCTTCCTATTCCCGCCAACGATCGAGCTGTTTCTGGATCACCATGCGTACTTTATTAATCCCTGCTTCATACAGCTCATGGTTGAATTTCGGGAGAATGGTATCGACATCGACACTGCCTGTCATGAGGCTTGGATAATACTTGCGCCAGACAATCTCAATGTTATCAATTTGCTCGCTTATCTCTGACAGATCGGGCGTAAAGCCCAGTACTTTGGACTCCACAACCTTGGAGTTGTAGATGCGGAATTGTTCCCACTTGTTTAGTGGGTCAGGGTAGCTTCCACCTAATGTACTTAAGATAAACCAGTTTCCCTGAGTGTACTGTATGCCAGTGTAGCCACCGTTCGCCTTGGGAAGCGGATTTCCTTGACTGTCTTTTATCGAACTTAGGACAACCTGGCCATTCTGATCCAGTGTATAATGAACGCCTTCAATGCCATATTGAAATAAGTTACGCAGGTCAGGATCGGTATTCAATAGGTTTAGAAATTTGATGCTCTCCACAGGATGCTTCGTATTTGCCTTCACAACCATCATCCCTCCGCGTACAGCTTCTGTAGTTGCCACCTCGGGTGTTACTGGATTGGTTACAATTTTATACCCCAGATCGTTACTCCAGACGCTCTCAGAGAGTGGACCGCCACTACCAGATTCCCAAAATACCTTTACACCATGTTTCAAGCTTCCTGGTTCTCGCAAAGCGGCGTCTTGATTAATGAACCCTAATTGATAGTAACGTCTTAACGTATCCAATATATGTTTGGCTTCACGGGTTTCGAAGATATTGACTACAGGAGCAGCAGGATCCAGAGATTGGATCATTAATGGGAGTCTGTTGTCCCCTATATATTCGTAGCCGTACATCGCAAAAAAATTGTGTGAGTCTCGATCAAGCTCCATGGGCAAATAATCGGGTTCATTTTTTTGTATCATGCGAAGCAGCGGTTCGAGCGATTCCAGTGTGTTATATTGGTTAACTTTAATATTATATTTTTCTACCAGAGAATCAGGATACATCCAATTCTCGCGTACAGCCAATTCTTTGTTGGTGGGGACGCCGTAGATGAACCCGTCATCCATCTTAGCGCCTTTCCAAAATATGGGATCAATAGCAAGGTACATTTCTTTGGCTAGATTCATGAAATAGTCATCTAACTTCAGCCATACCCCACGTTTGGCATATTTAGCATAATCCGGAGCAAACGCAATATCAAAAGGGCTGTCAGAGGAGATCATTGTATTCATGCGATCAGCATATTCCTGCCAACCAATTTTATTATAGGTTATCGTAATTCCAATTTTTTTCATCAATATCTCGTTAATTTTGTCATTAACTAGAGCAAGATCCTTATCAGGATCACCGATGGTATAATAGATCAGATTCACAACGGGTTCTGCATTAAAGCTCGCAGCGTTCATATTCTGCTTATTGCAGCCAGTTAACAGTGAAATGAACAGCACTATAATGCCACAGATGAAGCAGCTATATCTATTCATGACCCCGGCCCCCTAAATCGCTATGCAATGTATATCCAGCTTAACTTTTCATCCGTAAACTTGAGGGAGATGTACCAAAATGATTTTGAAATTGTGTATAAAAATAATTCAGGTTGTTATAACCAACTGAAAGGGCAATCCAGTGTATTTTCTCATTAGTCGTTTGGATGAGCTCTTGTGCACGATGCATGCGATAGCTCATTAGATACTCTGAGAACTTCATACTTGTTTCTTTAATGAAGATTTGTCCAAGATAGGTACTGTTCATTTGAAAGCGGTCTGCGACGGATTTTAACGAAATATTATGAGCGAATTCTGTTTTAATCATAATTAATATACGATTGACCAGCTTGGATAAGGCATCGTAATGAATCCCCAATACTGGATCAATACTCATAGAGTCCGCATTCACATCTCTAATCGTGCCATGTAAATCTTCGATAATTATTTTTTCAATGACCTCCTGCAGCTTGATTCGGTCCACAGGCTTTAACAGGTAATCCTTCACTCCGCAACGAATGGCTTGCTGGGCATATTGAAAGTCACTATAGCCGCTTATAATAATATATTTGGTTGGAAGGTTCACTTCATTTAGCTTTTGGATCGCATCATACCCTAGATTTTTGCCGATACACACATCAATAATAGCAATGTCAGGAATTAGATCTACGGCTTTAAATACAGCATCTTCAGTGGAGTCACTTGTTTCGATTTGTTTGAATCCGTAGTGCTCCCAATCCAGAATACGTTTCATACCTTCCAAAATCTGAGGTTCATCATCCACAATCAAAAGTTTGTACATATCTAATCACCTCTTTTAGAAATCTGTACAGAGATTTTGACACCAGCTTCATCATTGTTTTCAATGCTAATCGAGAAATCCTCTTGATAGAAAAATTGTAGTCGGGCATAGACATTATATAATCCAATGCTTTTGGTGGTTTGGTCATTATTACTCGAAAGGGTTCGCCTGATAGCAGTTAGCCGTTCTTCATCAATTCGTACTCCGTTGTCAATGAAATCCAGCCTATAGTAGTTCTCATCTTCCCAGCCTGACACGATGAATAAATTAAATTCTTTATTGATATTAAACCCATGGACAAAGAAATTTTCTGCCAAGGGCTGCATCCAGAACTTCACAGTAGGGAGAGCTAGAATAGAATCTTCAACATCCATTTGATAAAAAAAGTGCTCAGGATATTTAAACTCCATTATTTGCAGGTACTTCCGCAACAGTTCCAGTTCGCTACCAATTGAAATGATATTTTCTTTCTTAACAATTTCTCTATATAACGCTCCCAGCGTTGCAATCGCGTCTGCGGTAGGCTCATTCTGATGAACCAATGCAGTAGATCGAATGACTTCTAAGGTGTTATAAAGAAAATGAGGATTGATTTGATGTTGAAGCGCTTTCATTTCTGCTTCCTGCTGTTTTAGCTTAAGCAAGTATTCGTTCCGAATATATTTGTCTAATTGGTGTATCATATCGTCGACTTCGCGAGCAATCATACCATATTCATTCATACGATAACGTGCAGGCTTATTTGGGGTGAAGTCGGCAGTTTTCGCACGTTTGATTGATTGTATAATACGGTGAAGAAATCGTGAGTCATCACGAAGATTGTAGACTACGAGCAGCAGTACACAGATCATAGCGGTAAAGACGATCATAAAAATATTGAGCAAAACCGTGCTATGCTGACGTATAAGTGCAGCCAAGTCTACTGTACTAACCAATTGATAATTATATTTGGTGGATGAAAAGGTAACAAAGAAAATGGGAATATATCCTTTATTTACGATAAAGCCGTGATTTTTATTATTCGCAACCGCTTGTTGGGTGATTTCATCAGTCATGGATTCATTGTTACCAATAATGAATATCTCCCCGGTAGAGTTAATTACAGCCGCATTACCGAGTTGATAATTATTTACGATACTGAATATTCGCTTGCTGCTGATCTGAAAGCGGATTTCCCCTGCTTCCGTAGCACTTTGATTTAGTTTTTTGTGAGAGACGAAGCCCTTCTGTATACTTTCATCGAAAATTTCGTTTGTATTTGGAACGCCAAACTGGAAGCTAGGAATTCCAAAACTATTAAAATAAATAACATTTCCGTAATCCTTAGTATGAACGCTGATTTGAGTTATATCTCCCTGTGCCCAGCTGTAAAGATAAGTTTTAGTATCCTCAGGAAAAGAGAGTAGTGCTTGTGATGAATAAGGGCTATTCTCCAATCTTTTAGTCAGATACCCTTCAACGGAAGGGCTCATAAAATAACGGACGTCATTCATCAGATCATGATTGGAATACAATCTTTGCATGTAAGCTTCAATCCGATCGGCATCATTCTGAAAGTTGTTCTCAATACGGGAAAAGGCATTCGCAGCTTCAATCCGCGCGTTACCGATCCATTGATTAACAAGTATAGCGCTGGTCATAGTACCCAGTGTTACCCCGATGGTTACAATAAAAATCAGGTAAGCCCAGAATTTATTGCGATATATCTTAATATGAAAAAAAGAACTCCTCCAAAACCTCATTTGTAATGCCCCCTAAGGTCAGACACATAATATAGAGGAATAAGTCTCTCGTTGCTGTGGTTGAGAGAGCATATAATTCACTGTAAATATATATGAAGCGTACCTTTAGTTCAAATAAATTTTTTAGAGGAGTAAAGGAAAACACATGGTATATCAGCGCTGATATACCATGTGCGTTCGATAAGGGTTACTTAAAGTAATTGTTGATTTGTTCTTGAGCCACTTGCATAATTTTGTCCATTCCGGCATTTTTCAGCTCAGACAGCAATTTAGGGATTACCTTCTCAGGATCAGAAGCTCCTGTGAGCAATTCATATCTATATTTATCATATACAGCTTGGCAGTTCGCAACCTCAGTCTGCAGCTCTCCAATATCCAGTGCGAATCCCAATATGCTGGAAGATGCTGCTTGCTCGTTCAATTTTTTTACTTGCTCCCACTGGTCTAGAGGAGCTCCTTTCGTAACCGCAAGATTGAAGAAGGTGCCTTGGGAGTATGCTGCTAAAGGCCAGGTATCGCTGATACGCTCGATTGATTTCTCTCCGTCAATGCTCTTATAATCGACGCCTAATTCACCAAACGCAAGCATATTTCGTAATTTTGGATCTGTATTCACTAATTGCAAATATTTCATAGCTTCCACTTTGTATTTGGAATTTGCCGAGATTACATTCATCGAGCCTTGAATTGTACTAGTTGTATACAAAGGACCAAAAATTTGCGTCATGACGTATTTGTCAATCCCTGCGGTGATTTGCCAGCCAGCTTCTGCACCAGGGAAGGCTTGTGCGGAGAAGAACGCTCTGTATTTGTCGCCTTCAGTTTTAGTTGGTGCATCCGGGTTAACAATACCATCTTTATACCACTGATGCAGCAGCTTTAAGTTAGTCATCACTTCCGGTTGTTCAAACACGGACACTACTTTCCGGGAAGCATCCTCCACGTTAACTCCAATAGGATTGAAACCTAAAGTCATATCATCATAATTATTTAAAATGCCTGGAAAGCCTTCGCCTTGGATCAACTGCAACGGGTAGAAGCTCTTGCCTTCACCAGCTTTCATATCATGGAACGGTTTGTCTAAATCTTGCATCGTTTTAATGTTTTGGTAATCGATATTATATTTTTGTACAAGCTTGTCATCGAACACCCAATATTGAGTTAATGAAGAATCCTTATACGTCGGTACAGCGAAATATTTTCCACCAATTTTCACACCATCCCATACTTTGGTAGGGATAGACTTGTAAAGTTCAGGAGCTTCACTTTGTACCAGATCTGTAATGTCAGCGAACGCTCCCATAGCGACCTGTTTACTGTACTTTGTATTGTTGGTAAACATCATATCAAAGGGTTCACCCGTATTCACAATGGTGTTGATTTTTGTATCCCATTCGCCCCAGCTAGCCACCTTAATATCCACTTTGACACCGATTTTCTCAGCGGTGTATTCGTTCATCTGCTCAACTGCTTTACTAAAGTTCTCAGGAACCTGTCCGCCGATCAGCCACCATACCAATGTAGGAATTTCTTTGGTGGTTGGTGCATCAGTAGCCGTCGTACCACTCTCGCTTTCATTGGTTGCTGTGGATGCTGGCTTCGAATTCGAGTTCGAGTTGCCACATGCAGCAAGCAGGGACAGCATTAATGCGAGAATACATAATGTTGAGGCGAACTTGAGGGTGTTCTTCACTTTAACTCCTCCTAGTGTTGAATGATGAAATGTACCGTAGTAAATTACGGTTATCTATCATAAACCAAGCTGGGCTTGGCTTATTTCGGAACTAGCCTTTCACTGCGCCAATGGTAAGGCCGGTAATAAAGTATCTCTGGAAGAAGGGATATGCGCAGGCAACAGGCAACACGATGAGAATAGCAACTGCCATGCGGGCAGATTCCTTGGGCATTGTTGCGACAAGCTCAGCGAAGCTGATCCCCATACTTATGGAGTTTCTGGCGAGCGCATCAGCATTGGACATCAAGCTGTTAAGCAGCGCTTGGAGCGAATACAGATTCTGATTATCGATATACAGCATCGATTGAAACCAGTCGTTCCAGTAACCGAAGCAAAGGAACAGTCCAATCGTAGCTAGTACAGGCAATGAGATGGGGAGGATGATTGAGAAGAAGGTGCGAAACTGACTAGCCCCGTCAATTTCAGCAGATTCGGTTAAGCCATCAGGGATTGTGCTCCTAAAAAAGGTTTTACAAATAATAACGTTAAACGATGATACTGCGAGCGGCAGAATGAGTGCCCAAACACTGTTTTTGAGTCCCAAGAAATTTGTGTTGATAAAGTAACTGGATACAAGACCACCGTTAAATACCATCGGGATAAATACAACCCAGGTGAGGAAGTTCTTTAGCTTGTAACCAGGACGTGAAATGACGTATCCCATCGTTGTGGTGAGCAGCACGCCAAGTACAGTACCTACGACTGTTACAAGCAGGGATACACCTAGCGCACGCAGAATCATCGTTCCCTGTTTGGCGATATAAGCGTATGCGTCTGCGGAAAGTGCGGTTGGAAGAATGCTGTATCCCGTTTCACGAATATAGGACTCATCGGTAAGCGAGATGGATAACACGACGATCACAGGCACAACGCAGGCAATTGCCATCAGAATAAAAATTAGGGTGAACAAAGCATTGATGCCGTTACTTGTGCGGTTGAATTTCTCCAAGCCAGATTGATAGGTGGGTGTCTTTGCCATTGTCTCTCCTCCTAGATCATTGCACTGTCAGAATCGATTTTTTTAACGATCCAGTTAGCACTCAGGATTGTAATACAGCCCAGCATCGATTGGACGAAAGCGGCAGCGGATGCCATTCCTACAGTGGCGGTTTTTAGCTGTTTATAAACTAGGACATCAACTGTTGTGGCCACATTGTAGAGGGAGTTGGAGTCGCGTGTGACCTGATAGAACAGTCCGAAATCCGTGTAGAAAATACGACCTACTGACAGGATGAACATCATGACAATGACCAGCTTTAGCATGGGTAAGGTAATGAAGCGTGTCTGCTGCCAGATGGAAGCTCCATCAATAACTGCCGCCTCATAATAGGTGCTGTCGATTCCTGTAATGGTTGCCAGATAAATAATCATGCCATAACCTATGCTCTTCCAGATGTTTAAAAAGATAAGAATGTAGGGCCAATATTGCGGTTCCATATACCAATTCACAGCATCATGCCCAAGGCTGGCAAGAAATTGATTGAGGATGCCTTTATCAAAGCTGAAGAAGGCCCAACCTACAGCAGAGACGACTACCCATGACAGAAAGTAGGGCAGAAACATCATGGTCTGATAAACCTTGCTTGCTTTGCGGCTATGCAGCAGGCTGATCATAATGGCGAACATTACTGGTAACACGATGCCAAGAATAATGAAGATGATGTTATACCCTATCGTGTTGCGAAGAATGATCCAGGCATCATTGGATTTGAATAAGAATTCAAAGTTTTTGAAGCCGACCCAAGAACTATTTAGTACGTTGCTAATAAAGTTGCCGCTTATTTTGAAATTTTTAAAAGCGATAACCATACCGAACATCGGTAAGAAAGAAAATAAGATATACCAGATCAATGTCGGCAAGGCGAGCAGGGTTAACTCGGAATCTTGCTTTCGCCAGTGTATGCGCTTTCTAGATTTGCTCCGCTCAAGTTTAGTGCTCATATCATCCGCTCCTTCATGTGTTTCATACATGCTGCCTTTGTAACCGCTTTCCCTAAATTAATTTTATAGAAGTACGATGAGAGGCTTCCAGTTAAGAAACATGATACTTCAGTCAACAAACGTTAGATTCAGGATGAATTTCCTTTAAAAACGCAAAAAAAACATGTGCTATGGAGATTTATACACATTGCCTCTTTGAGCAGCTTTGGCATTGTAATGCAACGGAATTATGGGCGAAAAGCGCAAGAATGACACACTTCTAGAACATCAACATAGCGGTGAAACGTATATCATCCCGCAGTACAACACGAAATTCTTGATAAGCGAGAATGACATATTTACGATTTGCTCGATTCTATATAGTGTAAATGTAAGCGCTAGCATTAATGCGATTGATAACAATTCGATAGATAATGATGCTCACTCGATGATCAGAATGTTCTCATCATTACCTATAAGGAGGGGATGTCGCGATGCATGAAACAGGAAGCGTACATATGCGAACTGTGAATTCAGCACCGAAAGAAAAGCGTAAGGGCAGAAACGAGACATGGAAGAAGATTTGTCAGAATTGGGAGCTTTACATTTTTATCGCACCCGCATTCTTTTACTTCCTCATTTTCAGCTATGGACCGATGTATGGGATTCAGATTGCTTTTAAGAACTACATTCCGTCAAAGGGCTATTTTGGCAGTGAATGGGTAGGCTTTGATCATTTCATTCGATTTTTTAACTCGTACTATTTCTGGGATTTGCTGTGGAACACGCTCAGTATTAGCTTGTATGAATTAGCCATTGGATTCCCAATCCCAATTATTCTGGCGCTTGCGTTTAACGAAGTGAAGGATGGCTTCTTCAAGCGACTTGTTCAGACCGTTACGTATGCACCTCATTTCATTTCTGTCGTTGTTATGGCGGGGATGATTATTACCTTCTTGTCTCCATCGAACGGTATGATTATTCATGCCATTGAAGGTTTAGGCTTTAGTGCACCGCAGTTTCTGACAAGTCCTGGTTGGTTTAAGACGATGTATGTATTCTCAGGCGTGTGGCAGAGTGCGGGTTGGGGGACGATTATTTATTTGGCGGCTCTCTCGGGTGTAGACCCAGGCTTGCATGAAGCGGCAATCATTGACGGGGCCACTCGCTTTCAACGTGTTCGCCACATCAATATACCAGCGCTTATACCGACCATGACCATTCTATTAATTCTGAATATGGGTGGCTTGTTAAGTGTAGGTTTTGAGAAAATATTACTTCTGCAAAATTCGTTAAATATGTCAAGCTCTGATGTGATTTCAACCTTTGTCTATCGATCTGGTCTTGTCGATGCGCAATATAGCTTCTCAACAGCTGTTGGTTTATTTAACTCCATTGTCAATTGCATCCTGCTCATTACGGTGAATCAGATTGTCCGCCGTACGAGCGAGAACAGTCTATGGTAGAAGGAGGTTGGAATTTATGGTATCAGGTATAAAGCTATCTAAACGAGACCGAATATTCCTAATTTGCATCTATACGTATGTGGCAATTGCATTGCTGTTAGTCGCATATCCCATCTTATATATTATTAGCGCATCCATCAGTGATCCGAAGATGGTTGCTTCCGGTGAAATGTGGCTCTTTCCAAAAGGAATTACCTTTAAGGGGTATGAGATTGTATTTCAGAACTCGAAGATTTGGACGGGGTATGGAAATACGATTTTGTATACATTGATAGGCACAACGATTAACTTGGTCGTTACGATGCCAGCGGCATATGCACTCAGTCGTAAGGACTTTGTAGGCCGTGGGTTTTTCATGGGGATGTTCATGGTAACGATGTTCATTGGAGGCGGTCTCGTCCCTACATACATGTTGGTAAAAGGGCTAGGCATGGTCAACACGATGTGGGCACTGGTAATTCCTGGCGCAGCGTCAATCTGGAATATTATCGTCTCTCGTACCTTCTTCGCGAACTCCATTCCAGCTGAGCTTCAAGATGCGGCTCAAATCGATGGCGCGACGAATATTCGATTATTCCTGCGGATTGTTCTCCCGTTATCGATGCCAATTATCGCAGTGATGGCCTTATTCTACGGGGTAGGGCATTGGAACAGCTATTTCGGCGCCATGATCTACCTCAATGATGATGCGAAATATCCATTGCAGCTTGTGCTTCGTCAGATTCTCGTTCTTCAGGAAATGCAATCTCAAGTAGGTGGCATTATCGATGCGACAGCTGCAGCAGCCCAGAACAACAAGGCGGAAATTGCTTCACTTGTGAAGTATGGGGTCATTATCGTATCTACACTTCCGATTATTGCTGTCTATCCATTCTTGCAACGTTATTTCGTGCAAGGTGTCATGATTGGCTCTGTTAAGGGTTGATCTTAAGATACAAGTAAAAAAGGGGAGGTTTTTGTATGACGAATTATCGTAAAACTGGACTCATGTTGTTATGTCTTTCCATGTCAATTTCTATTTTTACTGCATGTGGATCGAGTAGCGATAAGGGGACGGCAAGCACAGAAAGCTCAGAAAGCTCAGACACAGCCGCAGAGGTTCATAAGACGGGCTTTCCTATCGTGGATAATCCGATTGAGCTTTCTATTATGGCACCGGATGTAGGGCGTCAGGATTGGAACAAGATGCCTGTTATTCAGGAATACGAGAAGATGACGAATATTAAGTTAAAGATTCAAAACGCCCCACAAGACAGCTTTGAGACGAAAAAGAACTTGGTATTTGCAAGCGGTACACTTCCCGATATTTTCTATGCGGCGGATCTAAAAGGATCGGATCAAGTTACCTACGGAAGTCAAGGATTGTTGCTGCCTTTAGAAAAATACATTGATGAGGGCTACGCACCTAATTTAAAAAAAATTCTCGATGCAAATCCGGATATTCGCAAATCAATGACAACACCAGATGGACATATCTATGCACTACGCAATATTCAGCCATCTGCGGTATGGTATCGTGGACCGATGTGGTATAACGGGAAGTTCCTGAAGAAGTTCGGCATGGAAAACAAATTACCGCAGACAACAGAAGAGCTATACAACTATTTGAAGAAGGTTAAAGAGGAAGATGCGAACGGAAACGGTAAAGACGATGAGGTTCCTCTATCCTCTGTGAAATTAGATGATTTACGGATGTTCTTCCTCGGATTCTGGGGGATGTATAACGAGGATATCTACGTAGATAAGGAGAATAAAGTACACTTTCCACAAGCTGAACCAGCCTACAAAGAATATCTAACCTTCTTGAATCGCTTATGGAACGAGAATTTGCTGGATCATGAAACATTCTCTCAAACAGATGAGCAGAAGAAAGCAAAAGGAAAAAACAATCAAGTGGCTTTATTCTCCGATTATTTCCCATACTTCACGCTTGGTGGTGAACCGAGTGAAGATAACCCGATGATGCAGCCTGTATCTAGTGATATTGCTGGAACACCTGTATACGGCAAGCATCCTGGTATTAACACCATTGGCGGTTTCGCGATTTCAAACACAAACCCGAACCCGGAAGCAAGTATGCGCTGGATTGATTACCAATTTAGCGAAGAAGGGTATTCCTTCTGGGCGTATGGACCTGAAGGTACGTTATTTAAATACAAAGATAAAGCAACAGGCGAGAAAGAATGGCTGCCAGTTCCAGATGGTACGGATCGTGAAGAATACCGCGGTACAATCACGCCAAACTACGGGATTAATACACCAGGTTCCTATGAGAACAGCTATGTTTTAGGTCTTCGTACTAGCTTTGATGACTGGATTGATAAAGAAACAGCTACAAAGCTTACGCCTATTGCAAAGGCTCCCTTCCCATCGGTATTCCTGACGGTAGACCAACAGACGGAAATCAAAACACTCCGTTCCGATTTGGATAAATACGTGAAGGAAATGGAAGCGAAATTCGTTACAGGTGCAGAGCCATTATCCAATTGGGACAAATATATCGCTCAAATGAAAAAAATGGGGTATGAGAAGCTCGAATCAACGTATCAACAAGCATACGATACATGGGCTGCTAGCAAATAATTTGTGAAGCTTATACATTCTCATATTTTGAAAAACTTACCGGTCATGCTAGGCATGACCGGTAAGTTATGATAATCCCTAAGCGAGGAAGGATTATACGGTATCGTTAGGCTCAGTATTGGGATGATTATTATTCATCTGTCGATACTGGCCCGGGGTATAACCGGTTTCCTTTTTGAATTTTCGAATAAAGTTTGGTGTGTCGAGGTAGCCGACGCGCTGGATAATATCTTTTAACGGATCACTTGTTATTACGAGCTGTTCCTTGACCTTATCTAATCGTTTTTGCCAAATATATTGGACGAAGTTGATGCCGACCTTATCCTTGAATGAACGACTGAGATGGGAAGGTGAAATCGTAAACGCAGCAGAAACAGATTCAAGGCTAAGTGAATGATCATCATAGTGCTGGTCGATAAAAGCAACGATATGATCCATGAGTGAATGTTCTTCTTTTTTATGCGTCTGCTCTACCTGTGTACAAATCTGAGTGGCTAAACGGTAGAAATTCTGCTCTATAAGATGGACGGGACCATTCATGAAATGGGGAGAAGCAGACTGCATCATGTTATCCATTTTTAGCTCAGCTGCAGTTTTGAGCATGGTATTCAACAGGTCGAACAGTACGCATCGCATCAGCAGGGTAGATCGTTGTTTATTATCAAGCCCATGGATGGCTGTGTGAATAATTTGTTTGGCGACTTCGTAGTTGCCCTGCTTCAAGCTTTGTGCAAGCTTTAATAGCTCGTTACTAGGGAGTAACACCGTTTGATCATGGGCACTGGATAGCTTTTCAAAATACACGGTGGTTCCATGCTCGGTCGATTTACGCAATTCGAAGGCGGAGCAAGCCTCAACAAAGGATTGATTAAGCTGCTGAGGGCTCTCATAACATTTGCCTACACCGATCATCGGGTGGATATCCATTATGCCTAACGTATATTTACGAATCGCATCCACGATGTGAACGATTTGTGCAGCGAGTGCCTCATCATCTTCGAGCTGTAAGCTCACAATGAGTGCGAGCTGATCCAATTGCGGGAGCTCTACACCGTATATTTGTGCAGCAAGCGCTGGAAATTCAATATACGCAAGCTTGCGATGTACTTCTTGTCGCGCCTGAAGATGCTGCTGTTCTAAGTCATCCCAGCCCATCATCATGACAAAATGATGACTTTGGTCGAAGTGCAGATGAAAGGTATCGAATATTCCATGCGTCATCATTTGTGCATGTCCATGCTTTAATAGCATGGAGAGAACATGGTTGCGTGCATAGGGCTCTTGGAGATCAACCTTGGAGCTATACTGCTGTAATGTTGTTCGTATATACTCGAGCTCATTTCCGGAGGCCAGTGTATCTGTTTTTTTGTTCGTGAAGCGAACGAGCTCAGCAATCGGAAGATATTGCATCCGAGCGAATAATAGAGCGATGGCCGTTCCTACAATGGCGATCACAATGAATAAAATAATGATGAAGCTCCGAACATTAAGTACGCTACTGAAAAATTGATTACTCGCCATTAAAGTCACATATGACCAGCCATTAACATCCGATGTGACGGAAATAACCGAATGATCTTCATTGTTTATCGATAGATTATGTATGCCGGGTGGAAGCTCTGATAACCGTTGGATATCCTGCTGGCGAGCTGTATCTCCATGGCCACTATAGGACAAAACACGTCCATGATTATCAAAAATATACGTTAATCCTCGATAGTTACCGAGAACGGAATCGATCAGATATGCCAACTCTTTCTCTTTAATGAGGTACATGACAGAAGCATATGGATCTGAGGTGTTGGGAATGATCGGCAGGATATAGGTTAATACAGATTTCTCGAGTGGTGAATTTTGATTCAGCATGTTCGTAAGTCGAATGGATGGAAATTTGGACGTGTTTAAAGCAGTCACAAGTTCATCATTCATCCAGCTTCCAAACTGATAGGAGCTACGAAATACATCCAGGCTATACATGCCATGGTTGGAATAAATATTAGGGTCATGATGGTAGTACAGAAATATATCCTCCACAATGGAATTGGAAGATTTGTAGCTATCCAGTGCCGCTATCGCGTCACGACTTTCATAAGGATCCAGTATGCGATAATGAGCGAGACGAGCGTCGTATGACATCCGTGACGCCATATCTCTTAAATCATTCATGCGTCCATCCACCACCGTTTTAATTTGGGTGAGCTGATTAAAGTGAGCATTTTCAATCTCTTTTTGTAAATTATCGGTAGCATTTCGGTAAATGAAAACGATTACAAATATAAGCGGAATAAGAAGGATAAGTAGATACGAACCGGTGAATTTCAGAAACAATTTCGATTTGAAATAGTTATAGTTCAAAGTGTTTTCCCCCTTTTTATGGCGTATACATGGAGATGTTCCTATCAAGCTATGAATACAGCAGGTATAGATCGGTGCTTGAATCCTTATTTATATTCCATAATAGGATGTTTATAGCGGATAGTTATTTTTATGTCAAATGTTTTTTTGAAAATATATCATACTAAATCAATAGAATCGCAGCCTCAGAAGAGCTGCAAGGAGGTCGTGCAAATGAGTGACGCTAATGTTGTCGAGGAGCAAATTGTTGTTGAAGGAGTTCACAATTACAGCACAGAGGAGGAGTACGTTAAGCCGGAGGATTCGCAGCTATTAGATCAGCTGGAATGGTTCAAGGATCAGAAGCTGGGCTTGATGATGCACTGGGGACCTTATTCGCAGCTTGGACTTGTTGAATCTTGGGCGCTTAGTGATAAAGATGGAGATTGGTCACGGGACGATATTGATTGGGGGGTTGATTCGACGGAGCTGAAGCGGCAATACTTCGGGCTGAATAAAACCTTTAATCCGCTCCGTTTTGAGCCTGAGAAGTGGGCAGAGGTTGCTGCAGAAGGTGGCTTCAAATATTTAAATTTCACAACGAAGCATCACGATGGCTTCTGTATGTGGGATACGCAGACAACAGATTATCGCATCACGGGTAAGGATTGTCCTTTCCATGCACATAAGTACGCGGATATTTGTAAGAACGTATTTGATGCTTTTCGGGCCAAGGGACTTGGGATCTCTGCTTACTTCTCCAAAGCGGATTGGCACACACCAACATACTGGGCTCCAGGTATGGAGACGGGGACGTTCATGAATCGAGGTCCTTCGTATCCAACACAAGATTATCCTTGGCTATGGGAGCAATTCGTACAGTACACACATGATCAGATCATGGAATTGATGACGAAATATGGCCGGATTGAAATGCTCTGGTTGGATGCGGGGTGGGTGTGTCCACAGAATAAGAATAATCCACAGGATATTCGGTTGGGTGAAGTGGTGGAGAAGGCACGTCAGCATCAGCCATGGCTACTAAGTGCAGACCGTACCGTTGGCGGACCTTATGAGAATGTCGTTACACCAGAGCAAACGTTGCCCGCGCGTCCCCTGCATATCCCATGGGAAAGCTGTATTACGATGGGGACTGCGTTCTCTTATCGGTATGAGGATCATTACAAGACGACACGTCAATTAATTCATTTGCTCGTTGAAGTTGTAGCCAAAGGTGGTAACCTGGCACTTAATGTCGCACCACAACCAGATGGCCGCTTGTCAAGAGCAGCGATGGATCGGATGAAAGGAATGGGCAGTTGGCTCAAAGTCCATGGTGAGGCGATTTATGGAACACGCATATGTGCGCCATACTCCGTTGGAAATACACATTTCACAAAAAAAGGCGATGTTATCTATGCTATCCATCTGTACTCAAAAGGGCAGGAACTCGTGATCAGTGAGATTTGTATTCCACTCGAGCAGGCTGTGACGCAAATAGATCTTGTTGGCGGACAAGAGAATCTAACATTCGAACGAACAACAACGGGATTGATCGTTCATTTACCAGAGAGCGAGCTTACGGGAATTGCCCCAATTGCACATGTGTTTCGCATAAAATAACGAGTTGAACTATGGGAGGAAGAGCCGATGCAACAATGGTTTACGGATGCAAAGCTAGGAATTTTCATTCACTATGGGATTTATGCGGTACAAGGCGTTGCAGAATCATGGTCTTTCTATAACGGGAGAATGTCTTATGAGGACTATATGAAGCAATTGAATGGTTTTACAGCCTCTAATTTTGATGCGAAGTATTGGGCAGATCTGATTGCGAAGTCAGGAGCCAAGTATTCTGTTCTAACGACGAAGCATCATGACGGGGTAGCATTATTTGATACGAAGTTCAGTGATTTGAGCGTTATGAAGGCAACACCTGCCAAGAGAGATATTATTAAGGAGTGGTCTGAGGCGATTCGAGATCAGGGTCTTCGCGTAGGGATGTATTACTCCCTCATTGACTGGTCTCATCCTGATTATCCTTCAGTCTATGAGAATGGTGTCGTACCAGATGATTTGAGACATGTAAATCGTTATTCAAGTCCGATGGATGGTGTCCAAGATCCAGAGCGATGGGAGAGATTTTTGGCATTTAACCGTAATCAACTAGGAGAAGTGTTAACAGATTATGGTCAGGTTGATCTGTTATGGTTCGATGGAGATTGGGAACGAAGTGCAGAGCAGTGGGGATTGCCAGCATTCAAAGATTATTTAAAATCATTTAATCCTGACCTTATTATAAACTCACGCTTGCAAGGGTATGGGGATTATAAGACTCCCGAGCAAGGTCTTCCCATTACGCGCCCGGAAGGGCCGTGGGAATTCTGCACGACGATAAATACATCCTGGGGTTATGTGCATACAGACCACAATTATAAATCATTGAATCAAATGATCCGAATGTTCTGTGACTGTATCAGCATGGGCGGGAATATGCTGTTAGATATTGGGCCCATGGAGGATGGAACGATTGATCCTAGGCAGGAAGCGATCTTACTGGGATTAGGTGATTGGATACGTACACATGAAGAAGCCATCTTTGGAACACAAGAGGGTATTATGACACGCTACTATCTGGGTGGCAGTACATTGTCTCCAGATAAGAAGAACTTGTACCTCTTCGTTTACGATACGCCGAAGGAGAACATTTGCCTCAAAGGGCTGTGTAATCCCATTACAAAGATTACGGTGCTTCACTCAGGCAAGGAGCTCACCCATGAAATTCACGGTGGTGTGCCATGGTTTCACATACCAGGTACAACTTGGATTCATATAACACCTGAAGATATGCATGAACAAGTGACGGTACTTAAATTGGAATTCGATGAAGAAATTGAGATGTACGGCGGTTCAGGTGCAGTTGTAACGCACAACTAAAGTACATTAACCGATAAAGGAGCATTCGTATGATAAATCGAAGTGGAGTACCAGAGCCACACATTGTTTCATACACCCCTAAGCATTATCTGTGCAGACGAGCGACGGAGTCGCTTGTCTTGGATGGGAAGCTAGATAAGCCCTTTTGGCAGCATGCAGCATGGACAGAAAAGTTTGTTGATATTGAAGGGGATTTGCGTCCGATGCCAGGAAAGGATACGAGGGTAAAGATGCTATGGGATGATGAGTATTTTTACTTTGGTGCAGAGCTGATGGAAGATCAGATCTGGGGAACGCTGACAGAACGTGATTCCGTTATTTTTTACGATAATGATTTTGAGATTTTTATAGATCCAACAGGAGATTCCCATCAATATTACGAGTTTGAGATTAACGCCTTGAACACGGTATGGGACTTACTTCTTGTGAAACCTTATCGTGACGGAGGTCCTCCAATTAACGGTTGGGATATCCAAGGCTTGAAGACGGCTGTTCATATCGAAGGTGAGTTAAATAACCCGCACGCTGACAATCGGAAATGGACGGTTGAAGTTGCAATACCATGGAATAGTTTAAAAGAATGTGCCACGGATCGACGATCACCTTACGCTGGGGAGTTTTGGCGTGTTAATTTTTCACGTGTTGAATGGCGGACCGAGGTTGTCGATGGCAAGTATCGTAAGCTTCTTAACCCCGACACAGGGAAACCTTATCCTGAGGATAATTGGGTGTGGTCACCACAAGGAATCATTAATATGCATTATCCAGAACGGTGGGGCTATGTTGTATTCGTGAATGAAGCGGGTCCATATCACTTCGACATCCCTCGGGATGAACATATCAAATGGGAATTACGGAAGCTCTATTATCGTGAGCGGAACTATTACGAAACACACGGCATGTTCACAGCCCATTTTAATGCATTGTGTAAAGAAGATACATGGACCATAGAACCAAACATTGAAACGACGACTAAAACTTTTATTATATCTGCACCAACATCAGATGAGACTTCCCGTCTTTACATTCGCGAGGATGGGTTTCTCTGGAAGGAGTAATCAGATATGGAACAGATTGAACGTAAGTTTCAGGAGAAGATGAGTTTGGCTCAGGCACGTGCAACGCAGTTATTTCAAATCTTTGAACAGGACTTGACAGAAGAAGAAATAATTGCACTTAAGTATCTCTATGCGTACATGCCAGTGAATGATTTGGCGGATTACAATGGTGAGCTTTTCTTGAATCATGTGAGAACGACACTAAAGATTCGCCGAGATATGCCATGGCAAGTCCCGGATCATATATTTTTACATTTCGTACTGCCCTACCGTGTTAATACCGAAAATATTGAAGAACACCGCCAAATTCTTCATGAACAATTAGCAGAACGAACTAGTAAGTTGTCCATGACGGAAGCCATTCTGGAGACAAATTACTGGTGTCATGAGGTGGCAACGTATATTGGGAGTGATTTGCGGACGATTTCACCATTATCGATGATTCGAAATGCACGCGGTCGTTGCGGTGAAGAATCCACACTAGCTGTGGCAGCCCTTCGCAGTATAGGTATACCTGCACGTCAAGTGTATACGCCACGTTGGGCACATTGTGATGATAACCACGCATGGGTGGAGGCATGGGCAGACGGTGAATGGTATTTTATTGGGGCTTGTGAGCCGGAAGCCCGTCCTAATCAAGGATGGTTTGGACCTCCAGCGCGTAGAGCAATGTTAATTAACACGCGTATTCTTGCTAATTATCAAGGTCCAGAAGATATTACGCTTGCAGATGAGTGGTTCACTGAAATTAATGTATTGGAAAATTACGCATCCACGCGGGCAATTACGATTCATGTGAAAGATGAATTCGGACAGTCTGTGCAGGATGCCGAAGTACAGTTCCAAGTGTATAACATGGCGGAATTTTTCCCGATTGCCATCCTTCCTACCAATGCTCAAGGAGAAGCAACTTTCAAAACAGGTCTCGGTGACCTCATGATTCGTGCGGCAAAGGGTGGTACTTGGGGGGAACTGAAAATTTCAGTGGCGGACAGTGAATGCGTTGAGCTTGTACTGAATCAAGAAAATCAGCCCGCTGCAGGAACGATGGCCGATTATGATATGGTTCCACCTCC
Source organism: Paenibacillus sp. RS8 (assembly GCF_041956825.1). Taxonomy (NCBI): domain Bacteria; kingdom Bacillati; phylum Bacillota; class Bacilli; order Caryophanales; family Paenibacillaceae; genus Paenibacillus; species Paenibacillus sp. RS8. The sequence continues at coordinate 3,691,737 of NZ_CP168131.1, forward strand.
AGCGTGTGAAGGTGAGGTATTAGTGGAACTGTCTGAAATTCGTATCCAGCGACATAATGAACGTTTGGAGGAAGGGATCTCAATCCGTGCGAAATATGAAGCGACTTTTGTGACAGAAGAAGCAGCGAGGAAGCTCGGGGAAACACTGGGTCTCCCGGAAGATCGTGTATGGGCAGTGCTTCAGAAGGCACGTGGTAACAGTGTAGAGATAGCTGCATTTCTGGAGGCAGCCACATCCGTGTATGGAGAATGGGCTTTACGGTTATTGGAATGTAGTAATGACAAGGATTTAATTGACACATTTATTCCTACTCTTACAGATCATGTGGCTGGTGCGCTTGCTGTACGTGGTGAGCTCACAGAGGAAGTGTTCGTTCCCTACATTCTGCGTCCTCGTGTTCACTACGAGATGATTACACCGTATCGTACATTTTTCCAACAAGCTTTCACTTCGGATGAAGTGGCATTGTTCCGTAAGGACCCAACGAAGCTGGTTCAATTCATAGATGAAACGTGGGATATATGGACAGACCTTCCGAATCTGAAAGGGAAGGGAACGGCAGTGGGTACCTTTGAATTGCGCGTAGGCGATCGCAGTTCCCTGGATATCATGTTCGTATCCATTTGTCGTAGTTTAGGAATCCCAGCGCGAATTCATCCCATTGAATCCAAGCCGCAATTTATGGTGGATCATATTTTCGTGGATGCTCAATTTACCAAAGGCGTTGTTGGAGGCGGGATAGAATTAGCGAATGGCACTCTCATACTTCAGCGTGATCAGGGTGCAGGGACAGTCCAACCAACGGCTTCATACTATGAGAATTTCACATTAGCTCGGCTGGAGAACGGTTTTTATAAAACCTTATGTTACCCGCATGGCGCAAATGACCTATATGATACACCACTTGAGGTTGAGCAGGGAGTATACCGTCTGACGACCAGGCGTACGATTAAAAGATGGTACTGTGCTTATCAAGTTCACTTATTTTCATATTGCAGAAGGGGAAGAGACGAAGCTGGTCATGAAATATCGTCAATCTACATTGGAAATTCCAGTGTACGGCAAGGTGGAACGACTCAAGCAGCTGACCTCATGGGCAGGAGTAGAACAGACTTTCGCAGATCTTATTGGTGGAAAGGGCGCCTATGTCGCTTGGCTGGAGCCGGAACGAGAGCCTTCAAAGCATTTACTTCGTGAACTCTCTGAGTTGAAGCAGGAGTTCAATGCGCTAGGTGCTCCCATCATTCTTATTATTGGTGATAAGCAATGGGCAGCTTCGTTTCATCCCGAGGACTATCCAGATCTTCCTGCAAATGCAGTGTTTGTACGTGATTCAACGTATAATCTATTGCCCGAATTATTTGCATCGTCCCAAGCGAGTGAAGCGGGCTTCCCGCATCTTATCATTGTGGACCGTGAAGATCAGATTCGTTACATGTCATCAGGATATAAGATTGCAGCGAGCAAGGAAGCGATTCAAATCTTAACAAGGGTGTGAAAGGATGGATCAACAGATGATTGTAGCAGGCTACATGAGTGATTCCAAACTATCTGAGTTATCGGGTGACCACTTGATGAAGTTAACGCATCTCAACGTTGCATTTGGTTATGTGAAAGATGATCAGATTACAACAGCACATTTGAAATGCACAAACCAGCTACAAGAGATGAAAGCGATGTATCCGAATCTGACGCTGATGCTCTCCGTAGGCGGATGGGGGAATGGGGGCTTCTCTGAGGCTGCCTCTACCGAAGAAGGACGTCAGAAATTTGCAGCGTCGGCTGTGCAAGTGGTAACAGATTTCCCGTTCGATGGAATCGATTTGGATTGGGAATATCCTTGTTACAGTGAAGCGGATATTAAATCGTCGCCGGATGATAAATACAATTTCACACTGCTATTAAAGGCGATTCGAGATGCACTGGATGTAAAAGGTACAGCGGATAGCAGGCATTACTTGCTTACAATTGCGGCAGGTGCTGATCAGTATTATATTGATGGCACCGAGATGGATCAAGTACAGCAATATTTGGATTTTATACAGCTGATGACCTACGATATGCGTGGCGGTTTCCAGATTCTAACGGGACATCATACGAATTTATTTCATACGACAGGAGATTTGTATCGTATCAGTACAGAGGCATCGGTGAATATGTTCATTCAGGCAGGCGTTCCCCGAGAGAAAATCGTCATTGGCGTGGCGTTCTATTCCCGAATGTGGAAGCAGGTGCCGGATAAGAATCATGGATTTCTACAAATGGCGGGCACAACGGGTGGCTATGGCCCAGAATATACAGAGCTGTTTGCTAATTACATCAATCAGAATGGCTACACACGACATTGGGACGATGAGGCCAAAGCACCGTTTTTATTTAATGGAGACACGTTTATTTCCTACGATGACGTGGATTCGATTACACATAAATGTGAGTATGTCAAACGTGAAAAACTTGCGGGTGCCATGTTCTGGGAATATAGCTGTGATAAGACACACACGTTGCTTGATGCACTGTATGCAGGCTTATATGAGAGCGTGAAGTGAGCTACCTGTTCAATTAGTTAAGAAACATGATACTTCAGTCAACAAACGTTAGATTCAGGATAAATTCCCTTTTAATGCGCTTTATTATGATTTAAAGTAGGGGTGCAAGTAGGGTTAGATATCCTGAAAACGTTGTTGCAGATCACAATTGTATACATGGAAGGAGTTTATGAAATGAGCAAAATAATTGGTGAAGCACTATCAAATATTCCTTGGCAGGATAAGCCGAGTGGCTATAACGCTCCAGTGTGGCGGTATACCCATAATCCGATTATTCAGCGAGATGCACAGTTAAACTCGAACAGTATTTTTAATTCCGCGGTGATTCCTTTTGAAGAGGGATATGCAGGGGTATTCCGTTGTGACTCCAGATCTGTAAGTATGGACATATTCGCTGGCTTCAGTCAGGACGGGCTTCAATGGGAGATTAATGAGAATCCGATCCACTTCGAAGGCGACGAATATGTAACAAAGCGGGAGTATCGTTACGATCCACGCGTCTGCAAAATCGAGGATAAATATTATGTTTCTTGGTGTAATGGATACCATGGTCCTACAATTGGTCTCGCATATACGTATGATTTCAAAATCTTTCACCAATTAGAAAACGCTTTCCTGCCATACAACCGGAATGGTGTATTATTTCCGCGCAAAATAAATGGCAAATATGCCATGTTAAGCCGCCCAAGTGATACGGGGCATACACCATTTGGAGATATCTTTTTTAGTGAGAGCCCTGACCTGACGTACTGGGGAAAGCATCGTTACGTGATGGGTACGATCAACTCGGACGCTTCTGCATGGCAATCGAAGAAAATTGGTCCAGGGCCGATTCCAATTGAAACAAATCGCGGATGGTTGTTAATCTATCATGGTGTAATAAATACGTGTAACGGGTTCGTATATCGGATGGGTGTTGCTTTATTAGATTTGCATGAGCCATGGAAGGTGTTAGCACGTTCACGAAATTATATTCTCGGACCAGAGACATTGTATGAGTGTGTAGGAGATGTGCCGAATGTCACCTTCCCTTGCGCAGCACTTTCGGATGGCGATACAGGCCGAATTGCAATTTACTATGGCTGTGCTGATACCGTAACAGGCGTAGCCTTCACAACTGTGGATGAGTTGTTCGACTATATGGATAAGTATCCGCTCCAGAACTAGTAGAGAAGGCGAAGCGTCGTGGCAAGTATAAATAACCATAGGGAGAGATCGCAATGTCCGCCAAAAGACCTTGGAAGATATACGCAATTCATCATTCTCATACAGATATCGGGTATACAGAGCGTCAAGAGAAAATTCAGCAATATCATGTCAATTTCATTCGCCAGGTCCTGCATATTTTACGGGAAAGCAAATCGGGACGTCATCCGGAATGGCAAGGCTTTAAGTGGGTCTGTGAGACATTTTGGCCGATCGAAACTTTCCTGAAGCAGGCTACCGAGCAAGAGAAGATAGAGTTCTCTGAAGGTGTGAAACAGGGAGATATCGGCTTGTCGGGAACGTATTTGAATATGACAGAGTTGATGGGTAAAGAGCTGTTCCAATCCATGATTGCGCGTGTGTGTGATTACGGACAGTCCATTCAAATTCCTGTAACATCGGCAATGACAGCGGACATTAACGGTTTTAGCTGGGGATATGGTCAGGTATTGCTGGATGCTGGGATTCAGAACCTGTCCACCTGTATTCATACGCATCATGGAATGTTTCCTTGCTGGAAGAAGCAGCAGCCGTTCTGGTGGGAGATGCCTTCAGGGGACCGCCTGTTGACGTGGAGCGGAGAGCATTATGTGTTCGGAAATGATCTGGGGCTGGTACCTGGCATGGGTGGAAAATATACAATTAAAGATGAATTCGATATGAGCAAGGGCGCGGATTTTGAAATAGCTGAACAACGGATCGGGCGTTATATCGATCGTCTGACAGAGGATGGCTATGCATTTGATTTCTTTCCGGCGATGTTCTCAGGCTTGCCAACGGATAATAACCCGCCAAATGCGGCGGCAATAGAGTTTATCCAACAATGGAACACCAAGCATGGGGACCGGATTTTAATTCAAATGGCAACGCTAGATGACTTCTTTGCAGAAGTTCGTGCCCATGCAGCACAGCACCCGGAAGATATTCCTGTCTATCGGGGAGATTGGCCAGATTGGTGGACGGATGGGGTTGGCTCGACACCAAAGCATGTACAAGTATTCCGTGAGGCGCAGCGGGTGTACCAGAAGGTAAGAAGACTAGATCCTAATTATGACATCATTTCCCCGGAAGCTATTAAGGAAATGGAATATCAATTAACGATGTTCGCTGAGCACACATGGGGCTATCATTCTTCCATTTCGGAGCCTTGGAACCCGTTTGTTCAGGAGTTGGGCTTGCGTAAGGAGGCATTTGCTGCAAATGCGAGCACCGCTGCACATCGCGCATTGTACGAAATCCTTGAAGCCAAGGGAGATGCACTGCTTGCACCGGGTCGGCCGATGAAGTTCAAAATTTGCAATCCTTACAGCTATGTTCAGGAGGATCATGCTCATCTTATTCTTGAGGGTTGGTATTACGAGCAGATTAAAGAAGGGTTTGAGGTGCGTGATTTCAATACAGGTGAGGTGCTCCCATCTCAACTGCGTCTTGCGCATCGCGGGGTTATTGTAACCATTCCGGTCATGCTGGAGCCTCAGGAAGAAAAAGTGCTTCATATCGTAGCGGTTAAGCCAACAATCAAAACCGCATATATGAACGATTATGTGGCATCGGATCGTGTATTGGATTTGGATGTTACCCATGAAGTAAAGGACTTCCATGTGACATCCACATATGCTGAAACACCATTTGTACGTATTGAATGGAAGAAGGGTGAAGGAATCACCTCTTGGAAGGATAAGGAGACTGGACAGGAGCTGCTACGTGCAGACCGGAACCATCATGCATTCACACCGGTATATGATGTTACGCCAGCCACAAAGGTGGTCGAAATGACGGAGGTTCGTCGTCTTATGGGCCGTAATCGGAAAGGTCCGAATGCGATTGTATCTACAGGTGTGTTGACAAGTGCAGAAATTGTTGGACAGGGAGAGCTTTATAGCATGATTCAATTGACCTATGAAGTCTCCGGTTGTGAGCATTATTCCTTATTCTTAACCGTGTATGCGGATCGTCCTCGTGTCGACGTGTCGGTACGGATGCATAAGGAAAGTGTATGGAAGCCTGAGAATTTGTATATTTCACTTCCGTTTGGCGGCGCATTGACAACCTCTACGCAGGAGCTGTGGGTAGATAAGATGGATGCACTAACTCGTCTGCGCAAGGATCAATTACCAGGCAGCTTGGCCGATTATACGGCTGTTGGCGAAGGTGCTGCATACATTTCAAAGGAGCAAGGTATTGTGATTGCGATGCCAGACACTCCGTTGATTCAAGTGGGTGCTTTAGAGCATAAATATCGTCTACTTAATGGCGATGCAAGACTGGAACAGGACCCTGCGCACTTGTACGCCTGGGTGATGAATAACTATTGGGAAACCAACTTTGCAGCTACGCTTGGCGGCTTCTATGAATTCCGCTATTACATTACATGGGGGGAGAAGTTTAACAGCCCTGAAGTATCGTTCGACATGTGTCGGGGGATGAATGCCGGAATCCTGGCGTGGAGACAATTCTAGTTCATGTGAACGGGAGGAATTGTAAGCTATGAGATATAAAGATTCATCCTTGCCAATTCATGAGCGTGCTATAGATTTATTGGCTCAAATGACGCTGGAGGAGAAGATCGGGCAGCTCCTCCAGCCCTTTGGCTGGAAGGCGTATGAGAAATCAGAAGGCAAGATTCAATTGACAGAAGTATTTAAGGAAGCAATTGCTAACGGTGGCGTGGGTTCTTTGTATGGTGTGCTGCGTGCAGATCCTTGGACAGAGGTAACATTGGAAACTGGGTTGTCACCTTTGGAAGGCGCAGAAGTAACGAATCTGATCCAGCAATATGCGATTGAGCATACACGTCTGGGTATTCCGATTCTGCTGGGCGAGGAATGCTCTCATGGTCATATGGCGATTGGCAACACCGTCTTTCCCGTACCGCTTGCCATTGGAAGTACATGGAATAGGGAATTATTCCGGCAGATCTGCCAAGCAGTGGCTGCAGAGACTCGCGCTCAAGGAGGGGCAGCAACCTACTCCCCAGTGTTAGATATCGTACGTGATCCGCGTTGGGGCCGAACAGAAGAATGCTTTGGAGAAGATCCATATTTAAATAGTGAAATGGCATCTGCTGCAGTGAGGGGCTTACAAGGTGATTCATTAAATACAGACCATACGATCCTGGCAACATTAAAGCATTTCGTTGCGTATGGCAGCTCGGATGGTGGTCGTAATGCTGACACCGTACGGATGGGAAAACGCGAGTTAATGGAGAAGGATTTGCTGCCATTCCAGAAGGCAATTGAAGCTGGGGCTAAATCTGTTATGACCGCTTACAATGAGATTGACGGTGTTCCGTGTACTTCGAGTAAAGAGTTATTAACAGAGGTGCTTCGTGAGCAATGGGGCTTTGATGGCTTCGTCATTACGGATTGTGGTGCGATCAGCCAGCTTAAACACGGTCACCAGATTTGTGAGACCGAAGAAGAGGCGGCGAGTCTTGCACTTAAAGCTGGTGTGGATATGGAGATGTCTGGTGAAACCTTTGGGAGATGTCTGATAAGCGCATTGCGGCAACAGCTGATTAACATCACCGATATTGATCTCGCAGTTGAACGGATTCTGCATGTGAAGTTCGAATTAGGATTGTTTGAACGTCCATTTGTTGATCCAGCTACAGCACAGCGGGTCGTTGGACAACAATCGCATTTAGATATGGCGCGACAAGCTGCGCGTGAAGGTATCATTCTTTTGAAGAATCATGCACAGGCTCTACCGCTTTCTCCGTCACTTGGTAAAATTGCCGTTATTGGACCGAACGCCAACAATATATACAATCAATTGGGTGACTATACCTCCCCACAGGAGCGTCATCGCATCGTTACCGTGTTGGACGGGGTACGTGCTAAATGTGCAGGACATAGCGAAGTGCTGTATGCCCCGGGCTGCCGCGTGAAAGATCCATCGAAAGCAGGCTTTAAGTTGGCAATGGAGGTGGCGTCAGCAGCGGATACCATTATTGCAGTTGTCGGGGGATCAAGTGCACGTGATTTCGGTGAAGGCACGATTGATTTGAAGACAGGGGCTGCCGTCATTACGGATCAATTTAGTCTTAGTGATATGGAATGTGGAGAAGGCTTCGATCGTGCAGAGCTGAACTTATGCGGTGTACAGCTTGAGCTGCTGCAGGAGCTGCACAGCTTGAACAAAAAACTGATTGTTGTTTATATCAACGGTCGGCCCATTGTCGAGCCTTGGGTAGATGAGCATGCGGATGCTATTTTGGAGGCTTGGTATCCGGGACAGATGGGAGGGCATGCAATTGCTGATATTTTATTCGGAGATTATAACCCATCCGGTCGGCTTACGTTGTCCATTCCGAAGCATCTAGGGCAATTACCAGTTTACTATAATAAGAAGCGCTCCCGAGGTCACCGCTATCTTGAGGTGGACTTTCATCCACAATATGTATTCGGTTATGGCCTTAGCTATACAAGTTATCAATACGATCATATTCGCTTGGATCAACCGCAAATAGAGTTGGATGATTGTTGCACTGTATCCGTGGAGGTAACGAATATTGGCGATGTAGCCGGTCATGAGGTGGTTCAACTATATATAAAAGATTGCACCAGCATGATCACACGCCCGGAGCGAGAGCTAAAAGGATTTCAGAAGATTTATATTGAGCCTGGTGAGAAGCGCAGGGTTCAATTTCATATTACTCCGCAGGAACTGCAGTTTGTCGGCCCTGATTTGCAATGGATGGTTGAGCCCGGCAAATTTGAGATCATGATAGGATCAAATGTAAGCGCCACCATTTCAACAAGCTTGGAGGTTGTTCCTCGTAGCTTGAGTTAGTTATCACTGGAGGGTTGTCAATCATGAAAGAGCATCGTTTGCCTACTATTGAAATTAAGAAGTTTCCTCTGCCTCAGGCTGTTCAACAAGTAATGAAGGACACTAGTGAACGTCTGGCTGATCGTCCGAAGCTTCGTCAATTGTTCCAAAATTGTTTTCCGAATACATTAGAAACAACTACTAAGCTGCTGGATGACGGAACAACATTTGTGTTAACTGGAGATATTCCGGCGATGTGGCTGCGTGATTCCGTTGAGCAGGTAATTCACTATGTTCCTTTTGCTAAGGAAGATGCTGAGCTTAGGCGGATTCTAGAAGGCTTAATACGCCGTCATATGTTCTATATTCAGATCGATCCCTATGCGAATGCCTTTAACGAGTCTGCAAATGATTGGCACTGGAATGCAACGGATGTGACAGACAGTTCGCCTTGGGTATGGGAGCGTAAATTTGAGCTGGATTCCATGTGCTTCTCCTTCCGCTTGGCATATCTCTATTGGAAGGAAACCGGGCGTACAGGGATCTTTGATGAAGTATTTCGAACATCACTACTGAAGATGCTGAATGTATGGCAGATTGAACAGGAGCACAAGGAGCAGTCAACCTACCGCTTTCAACGTCACAACGGCATCATGATAGATACTTTACGTAAGAACGGTTTGGGGATGCCGGTAAATAATGTTGGACTGATCTGGTCAGGCTTCCGCCCAAGCGACGATGCGTGTGACTTTCACTTCAATATTCCATCGAATATGTTCGCTGCTGTAACGCTTCGACAATTGCAGGAAATTGCTCAATATGTATATAGAGATTCAAATCTCGTAGCCCGAATGTCGGCCATGGAAGAAGAAATCCGGCATGCCATTGAGCTTTATGGAATTATTGACCATTCCAAATACGGCAAAATGTACGCGTTCGAAACGGATGGTTTCGGTAACCATTTACTGATGGATGATGCAGGTACTCCTAGTTTGATGTCAGCGCCTTATCTAGGTTACTGTGCGCCAGACGATCCGGTATATTTGAATACCCGCAAATTTGCTTTGAGTGAGGATAATCCCTATTTTTTCAAAGGGGAGAAGCTGAGCGGCATTGGCAGTCCGCATACAAGCGCAGGATTCGTATGGCATCTTGCTTACACGATGCAGGGCTTAACGGCAGTTGATCCGCAAGAGATTCTTGAGATGATTGAAATCTGTGAATCGACAGATGCGGGTACTGGGTTTATGCATGAAGGCTTTGATGTTAATGATCCAACTAGCTTTACTCGTGAATGGTTCGCTTGGTCGAACAGCCAGTTCGCACAGCTTGTGTGGAAGGCATTAGAATCAGGCATATTGCCCTAAGGTATAGTTACCATGAGCGGGTTAGAACGCATACAACTGTAGAGGAGTGACAACTATGTTCGAAAATAGACCTATAAACCCCATTCGGTTCATTCAACAAATGAAGCCAGATACAGTTAAGCCTTATGCAAAAGACGGAGTACAGCTAGGTTTTGAGGCAATATTGCCCCCTCTACTTCAACAAGCAGCGCTGAATACCACTAGTGTTATTCACGTTGCTATTGACGGTACGCACGATGCCCAATATCAGCATGTTCTAGCCAGGCTGATAGATGTATTGGAACAAAAAGGGCATAAGACGGTTTTTATCGGCACCGATAGCTTTATGAAGACAAGCGAAGAGCTTCGTACGTACTTTAAAGAGAATATTACAGAGAACCGTGCATTGGGTTATTTTTCGGATGCCAAGATTGCAGATTATTTTGTTCCAGAAGCACAAGGCAAGATAGACAACTTCAAAGACCGCATTCAATTACCAGTTCACCAAACAACCTTCATCATCACGTTCGGACCAGGGTCCTATTGGCTCGGGAAAGGCAACTACGATATCACCTACTTCCTGGATTCTGCTGAATTACAATGACGTAATAATCGAGGCTCTCCGCCTTATGGTCATGCATTATGAGCATCCGATCATTCTCTGGAATCGTTGTTAAATGAGACTATAAAATAACCAGTTACCGATCAATTTTCGGTGACTGGTTATTTTGTTAGGGGATAATTGTTATTACTCTTTAACATTTCAGTAAATCTAAAATTCAACTATGCTATGACCCTATTAATTCTTTACTTTGGGGGTGTCCAAATGATAGAATACTTAGATTATTTCATATACGGTTTAGAGATTATTATTATAAGGAGTGATTTTTTTGCTAACAAATATAAATCTTGCTGGTGAATGGAAGTTGCAATTGGATGGTAGAAAAGAAGGGTTATCTTTACCGTTTATTGATTCTATGGATTTACCTGGTACGACCTCACATGCTAGAAAAGGTCCTAAAAACGTAAGCGCTCTCGTAGAATCATTGACCGATGAATATTTATTTGAAGGATACGCTTGGTTTTCAAGAGAGATTGATATTCCTATGGAGCTAGTAGAGAAAAACTGTTTTCTTTATTTAGAGCGGACAAGAATGACGAGAGTGTGGATAAATGATGTGCAAATTGGATCAAGTCATAGTCTGAATGCTCCACATCTTTATGATCTGACAGGACATCTATCTTGTGGATCGCAGACCCTTACGATCTGTGTGAATAATACCGATTATCCGACGAAAGGTGGGCATATGACCTCTCCGGATACACAGACCAATTGGAACGGAATTACAGGGAGAATGGAGTTGCAGTTCTTTAGCGAATCTTATCTCAGTGGTATTCAAATTTACCCGAATATCTCGGCACGATCCATAGAAGTTATTGCCGATATGATGGGTGAGGTCAAAGGGAAATTATTCGTTTCCGCCTCAAGCCTGAACTCTGCCAATAAACATGATGCAGCTGAACAAGTATATGACATGCTCGATTCAAAGGTTTCTATTACGTATGATATGGGTCCAGCCGCAATGCTGTGGAGTGAGGCGGAACCGAATCTATATCAATTAAAGGTTGTATTACAGGGGGAATCAGGTGAGGTTCTTGACCGACAAGAGATCACTTTCGGACTTCGGGAATTTAAAGCGGAAGGGGATAAATTCACTATTAATGGGGAGAAAACCTTTCTCCGTGGCAAGCACGATGGACTTATCTTTCCGCTTACAGGTTTTGCTCCAACCGATTTGGAGGACTGGATCAGCGTTCTTAGCATTGCTAAATCATATGGTATTAATCATTATCGTTTTCATACTTGCTGTCCTCCAGAAGCAGCTTTTACAGCAGCAGATATGCTTGGCATATACATGGAGCCAGAGCTGCCGTTCTGGGGGACGATCACAGAGGCGTCAGATGAAGGGCATAATCCTGCAGAACAGGAATATTTAATCCAAGAAGGATATGCTATTCTAAAAGCGTTTGGGAATCATCCATCTTTTGTCATGATGTCGCTAGGCAATGAGCTATGGGGAAGCAGGTCTACGATAGATGCTATATTGAAGGCTTATAAGTCATTCGATAATAGAAGATTGTACACGCAAGGTTCGAATAATCATCAATTTATTCCGGAAATATTGGAGCATGATGATTTCTTCTGCGGAGTTCGGTTCTCAAAGGAGAGGCTGATTCGGGGTTCCTATGCCATGTGCGATGCACCGCTGGGGAATGTTCAGACCTTAGTACCAAATACACTTTGGGATTATGATGAAATGATTAGCCCTGCGAATCTGGAGGTTAGCAACATTGAATCCAATGAGGCTGGCGATACCATTCAAATTCAGTATGGAACAGAAGCAAAAAATGTGAAGGTTGATGATATAAAGGAAGAATGGATTCCTGAGATACCTGTTATCTCTCATGAGATTGGACAATATGCGACCTTCCCTAATTTTGATGAAATTCAGAAATATACAGGATCGTTGAAGGCAAAAAACTTCGAGATTTTTCGTGAGCGGTTAGAAGAGAAAGGTATGGGACATTTGGCAGCTAAATTCTTTGAATGCTCTGGCCAGCTGGCGGTTGCTTGCTATAAAGAGGAGCTCGAAGCAGCATTTCGTTCGAAGAAACTCGCTGGATTCCAACTTTTAGATCTTCAAGATTTCAGTGGACAAGGAACAGCGTTGGTAGGCATGTTAGATGCATTTATGGATTCAAAAGGATTAATCGAACCTGACGAATGGCGTACCTTCTGTAACGATGCTGTCCTTATGGCTAGGTTCTCAAGCTATAATTGTGTAGCTGAAGAACAATTTCATGCGCATGTTGAGCTGTCCTGGTTCCGCAATGATCCTCCTAAGCAGTTCGATTTAAAGTGGGAGCTGGCTTATGAGAGTGAAGTATGGTCAGACGGGTCAGTAACTGTGACTGTTCCAAGCAAGTCAAATTATTTGGATTTATGTGATCTGAACATCAGTTTGCCGCGCGTTAATAAGATGTGTAAGGTGAATTTGAATCTCAGCATCGTAGGGACGGATGTTCGTAAAACCTATCCACTTTGGATTTATCCGAAGCAAGTAGATGTGGATTTTTCAGATATTCATCATTTTGATTCGCTTACGAGTCAAGCGCTGTCCTTACTGGAGGCGGGTGAGAATGTATTATTGATGCCAAAGCCGGAGCATTTATCTAATGCAATTGAAGGTTATTATTGTACTGATTTTTGGTGTTACCCCATGTTTCGCTCCATATCTGAAAGCATGAACCGCCCGGTGCCAGTTGGAACAATGGGATTAGTGATTGCTAAGGATCATCCGGTGTTCGCAAATTTCCCATCCGATGAATTCTCCACGTATCCTTGGTGGAACATCGTATCGAATGCTAAGTCGATTATTATGGATGGTGTGAGTAAAGACTGGAGTCCAATCGTTCAATCGATCGATAATTTTGAACGAAATCATAAATTAGGTTTACTCTTCGAATGTCGTGTTGGCAAGGGGAAGCTACTTATAAGTGCGATAGATGCTGAGAAGGTTTGTGAGGTGCCAGAAGGAAGACAGTTTCTTTCCAGTATCATCACTTACATGAAATCGAATGACTTTAATCCTCAGTATGTGTCTGATCCAGCTGAGCTGTTACAGCTCATTCGATAACCCATTTTGGAGACGATCTGCAGAAGTTAATTTGAGTCTTACACTGGAGCACAGCTGATTGGTTTTCCAATCGGCTTTTTTGCTATCTAGTTTGAATTTCTATCAATCACTCAATCTTCTGATACCCCCTTAAGGGATACCCAGCCCCCGTAATTATTGGTATACTTTAACAAATGAATCTACTTATGGAGTGTTTAAGGAGGTTATGGTCGATGAGATCGAGCGGAATTCTTCTTCTTTTTATAGCACTTGTAATAACCGGTTGCTTTAATCAGCTATCTAATGGAGAAGACAAGTTTACTACAACCATTAATGAACAAGAAGATGTGATAAACAGCCATGGAATGATTGTTAAGAATCTTGAGAAGCTGGATGACTTTATCCAAAATAAAACGGGTACACAGCGTGTGGTTCATTACACAATTGAAGGTGATCCGATCTTTAATGACTTGAAATATACTGACCAAGGGATTGAAATGCGGCATGATAATTCTGAAGATACGTTTGGTAGTCCCCAAGTAACCACATACACTTGTCAGAACCTTGTTAGAAACGAAACGGATAAACTTCTGTCGTATACCTTAACGGGCTGCGAGGGCGAACAAGCAAAGATCGAACTGCTCCAGATTTCTTTTGACGTAACGAAACAAGATAAGTTTGAGTTTGTTTTAAAGTATGGCGTGAACTTAAAGAATGAGATCAACACCATTGATATGAAGCTAGTGAAAGATCTCCAGAATGGGGAAGTTGCCAGTGTTAACGATTTTGTGCTTACTGAACAGGAACGTGGACAAATCTATAAAGAAATGGTTCTGGCGAATTATTTAGATGAAAAAGAAGTATCTACAGAGTGTAATCGAAAACCTGCTGTGAGTTACGATTTAACGGTTCAGATTAATAGTGGAGAGCGTCATTATCAGTGGACAGAATGCCAGAATACTGAGGATGATGGTCAAATGACTGAATTGGCTCAAGCGATCATTAAGATCGTGCAGGCTGGAAGTATTTATAAGCAACTGCCTGAGGTTAAGGGGCATTACGAATAATTACAATATATAAATTGAATTTTGAAACTTTAGAAAAGGGAACGGAGTGACGGAGGGAATTTTGGAACTGTAACTGATTTTTATTCTCAAATCATTGGAGGCAGCATTCATGCACCGTATATTGTTAATTGAAGATGACGAAGCGATTAGTGAAATGGTTAGGTCCTATTTAGTAAAAGAGGGCTATGAAGTGGAAACAGCGTTTGATGGTGAAGTAGCAGAAAGGGCATTCCGTATCAGTAATCCTTTTGATCTTGTATTATTAGATCTCATGCTGCCCAAGCGCAGCGGCACTGACATTCTCCAGACGATCCGTGCGACAAGTCTAGTTCCTGTGTTGATCATGTCAGCCAAGGACAGCGATGTGGATAAAGCACTTGGACTTGGCTTTGGAGCGGATGATTATATTACCAAGCCTTTTTCCATGATCGAATTAGCTGCAAGAGTGAAGGCTGCGATACGAAGAGCGGGTTATGCTACACCCACCATCCAAGCGGAAGCTTCGATTCCGGTGAAGCAAAAGATTTCCATTGGTGGCCTGACCGTGGACTTGGATAATTTCTCTGCACTAAAGAACGGGGAAGAAGTGAAGTTAACATCTAAGGAATTTCATATTCTTAAGCTGTTTGTCACGCATCCGGGTAGAGTCTTCACCAAAGCACAGATTTATGCAATCGTGTGGGCAGATGATTATTTCGGGGATGAGAACGTTATTAATGTACATATGAGAAGATTACGCGAAAAAATAGAAGATGATCCCTCCCATCCAGAGTACATCAAGACGTTATGGGGGATCGGGTATAAGCTGGGAGAGCAGCTATAATGAGCATGGCGCTTAGTATGGTCATTGTACTCCTGCTCGTCGTCATTGGATGGCAATATCAGAATTCGCGTAAAGCTTCAAGTGATCTGAAATATATTCATGACAAGCTAAGCAGCATCATGGCTGAAGGTTCACATGAAAGACTGCTGTTATTCAGCAGTAATGCGGAGCTGCAAAGTGTGCTGATCGATCTAAACCGGCTGCTCGATGTTAACCATAAAGGAAGCATTGAGCGCGTGAAGCTGGAGAAGTCCATGCGTAATATGCTGTCAAATATTTCCCACGATCTTAAGACTCCGCTAACGGTAGTACTCGGTTATATTGAAACGATTCAGCAGGATGAGCATATGCCAGCCGAGGAACGGGAACGCATGATGGATACGATTCACCAAAAAGCGAATGAAGTGATCCGTCTGATGAACAAGTTCTTTGATTTGGCCAAGCTGGAGTCGGGGGATCGAGATATCAATCTTACACGTGTTGAGGCAGGCGAAGTATGCAGACGAAATATTCTTTCCTTCTATGATATCCTTAGCGCCAAGGGCAGTGAGGTGGAAATAGAGATCCCTGATGAGTTACTTTACTTCATGGGGAACGAAGAGGCGCTTGACCGGATCTTGTCTAATTTGTTATCGAATGCGATTGCTTATGGCGATGCCGGAGGTGTATTAGGCTTGAAACTCTATAGTGATAAGAACAAAGTATACATAGATGTTTGGGACCGGGGAAAAGGCATTAGCGAAGCACACCAGGATAAAGTATTCGAACGGCTATATACACTGGAGGATTCGAGAAATCGATCGTATCAAGGCAGCGGTCTGGGTCTGACCATCACCAAAAGATTAACGGAGCAGATGAATGGAACCATTACACTGGTTAGTCAACCGTTTGTGAGAACGGTATTTACCCTTTCTTTTCGCAGATTAAGCTTCTAAGGAATGAAATTATGCACAGCTTAAGATTTTCGTAAGAATCGAGTAATAAAAAAGAAAATTCTGCTGTGTACAATAAGAACTAAGGAAGACGAGACGAAAACAAAGGGGAGCGCGGAAATGACTACGATACTTCGAACAAGAAATTTAACAAAAAACTATCAAGGCAAAGAAGCCGTTAGCAATGTAAACATGAATATTAAACAAGGTGAAATCTATGGCTTTCTTGGACCGAACGGTGCCGGCAAAACAACGGTCATGAAAATGATCACGAACCTCGTTAAACCTACGAGTGGCGAGATTGAATTTTTTAATGAAAAAATGACAAATCATTCTTATGAAATGCTCAAACGGATGGGCTGCATCATTGAATATCCAGTGTTCTATGATAAGCTGACAGCCAAAGAAAATCTGATCCTGCATGGAGAATACATGGGCTATTATGATCCGCAAGCGATTGGTGAAGCACTGGAGCTGGTAAAGCTTACGGGTATCGATAAAAAGCCGGTGAAGCAATTTTCGCTTGGGATGAAGCAGCGGCTTGGTATTGCCAGAGCCTTCATGACGAAACCTGAGCTACTCATTCTGGATGAGCCGATTAATGGATTAGACCCCGTGGGAATCAAAGAGATGCGTGAAGTGTTCCGGATGCTTAGTCGTGAATATGGGATGACGTTACTCGTATCTAGCCACATTTTGGGAGAAATCGAACAGATTGCTGATACTATCGGTGTGATCCGGGAGGGTGCTCTGGTAGAAGAAGTGGCGATGGATTCCATTCGCGGTCAAAATACAGAATATATCGAAGTGGTGACGAATGAGATTAACAAAGCAGTGTACGTGTTGGAGCACAAGCTTGGCCTCAATAATTTCAAAGTGTTGGATCATATTACAGTAAGAATATATGACGGTGGAATCTCACAACGTGATCTGAATAAGGCGCTAGTGCTGGCAGATGTGGAAATTGAGAGCATCAGCAAGAAACAACATACGCTGGAAGATTTTTTTTTTACAACTGATCGGAGGTGAGGGTGTTGCTTAAATTAATATCCTTGGAGATTCGGAAGAATAAGCTAAAAACGCTTCTTACAGGCGCATCAATCGTCAATCTTGCTATTCTAGCTTTTATGATTATGGTGTTATTCGTTGATCGAAATGAGAGTGAACCGTCCTTCGCTTCGTATGCAGATATGTTTGAGGGTGTGTTCGTTTTTGTGAAGGCTGCTTATATTATTTTCGCTTCGGTTATTATTAGCAAGCTGGTGATTGATGAGTACAAGAACAACACCATCACTCTTCTCTTCATGTATCCTATCTCACGCAAAAAGCTAATGACTGCGAAAATATTGATAGTGTTCGCCTTCACATTTGTTGCCATCATCGTGTCTGACATTGTGGTTGGCGCTATCCTAATAGGATTCAATTCCTTTGTAGGGCTTATTCCGGGTGAGTTAGACCTTTCAATGATCAGTTCAGAGTTGATCAAGTTAGGCGCAAACGCATTTTATGCAGCGGGTATCGCTCTAATTCCATTGTACTTTGGGATGAAGAAAAAATCAGTCCCTGCTACCATCGTGTCTGCTGTGTTGGTTACTTCCTTAATTTCTGGTGGATTTGATCAAGCTCGCTTAGGTAATTTAGCGGCGGTGTCGATCTCGCTTGGCTTGTTAGGAGCAGGTATTGCCTATATGGCGATTCGTAATATTGACCATAAAGATATAGCCTAAGACAGTTACAGTAATCCCTCTTAAGAATCTCAGTACGATGTGTAAGTCATCGTGGCTGGATTCTATAGGGGGATTTGGTGTTTATCTGCGACTGAATAAAGTAAATTTGCTATAATGGTCATAATAGAATAATTTAAAATTTGAGATAATTTCCGTTCATTTTAGGGTAATGATAATGGATGAGAGAGCCTGAGGTGAAATGAATTGTGGATAAAGACTGGACGTCCATTCTAAAACGATTGCTTTCCGAAGAGAGCGCTTATACATCGTTATACAACCATCATCCTAATGTGATATTTGTTTTGGATCGGCAAGGTCGCTGCGTAGGAACGAATCGTACGTTCTATCTGGAATCCAGTGCAGATGCATCGGTCCAAGATATAGGTCTGACAGCACTTAAGAGAATATACCTTGTTGATATAGCTGATTTTGAGGCTGCACTCCAAGGAAGTTCCTCTAGCTTTGAGTTACAAGATGTGAATGACCCCAAAGCGGATGCCGTGAGGGGGAACTTTATTCCTATAACGATAGATGAGGGAATTGTCGGGGTATTTGCGATTATTCAAGTGGATAACGGCAACTATCATCATTATTCGGAAGGGTTACATGACTGGCTAAATGGATTGGCGGATTCTTTTAAAGCTAAATTATTTGGTAAGGGTGAACTGGAGACAACCTTCAAACCAACTTTTACTGCTGTAGTCGAGGAGAAGCGAGCGAACCTTATTCTGAATTCCGTCTCAGCTGGGATATTCGTACTAGATAATATGGGGCGAACGCTCTTTATTAACCGTGAGGGAGCAGATATGCTGGGCTACCAGCCTATAGAATTGATTGGTATGAAGCTGATGGAATATATTCATCAAATCCAAGGTGATGGCTCACGTTATTCAACTCCTGACTGTCAGATCAGTCTTACAATTGCAGATGGTATTATCCGCAGAAAAGATGATGAGATCTTCTGGCGTAAGGATGGAACCAGCTTTTTTGTGAATTATCGGGTGTCTCCTCTTATGGATGGGGGGATGATTGCAGGTGCGGTTATTGCTTTTAGCGATATCACGAATGCAAAAGAAATCATTCGCGCTAAGGAATCTGCAGAGCAGGCGGCGCAAGCCAAATCTGATTTCTTAGCGATGATGAGTCATGAAATCCGGACACCGATGAATGGAATGATTGGCATGTCAGATCTTTTACTTGAAACGGATCTAGGAGAAGAACAGCGAGGGTATGTCGAGATTTTACGAAGCAGTAGTTACACGCTATTACAGATCTTGAATGACATTCTTGATTTCAGCAAGATGGAAGCGGGTAAAATGCCACTGCAAACCGAATCGTTTGAGCTCCGAGAGATGATGGCGGGCATCATTGATTTATTTACGCCTAAAGCGGAAGAGAAGAAACTGGCATTACGGTGGTGGGCGGATACGAGTGTTCCCACAACATTACTAGCCGATCCGATCCGTTTGCGGCAGATTATTGTCAATCTGGTAGGCAATGCTCTGAAATTCACAGAATATGGAAGCGTCACGCTATCGGTTAAGAACATTCCACTTTCGGATTCAAAAGAATATTTACTGGAATTCTCGGTACGCGATACAGGAGTAGGGATTGCCGATAATAAACTCAACTTATTGTTTCAATCCTTCTCTCAGCTGCACCCAACCATCAACCGTAAATATGGCGGTACAGGATTAGGACTCGCTATTTGTAAGCAGCTTGTTGAGTTGATGGGGGGGACAATCTTTGTAGAAAGCGAAGAGAATATAGGTTCAACGTTCCGGTTTATGCTACCCTTCATAAAAGAAGAGGCTGAGTTAAAACTAACTTCAAATCAAGAGGGGTAAACACAAATCTCCGGTCCATTGACTTACGAAGTAATGGCCGGAGATTTGTGTGTGATTATTAATCTTGAAGCATATACATAAGTCCTACAGTATGCGGGCCGCAATGGCTGCCAATTACACAGCCAGCATGGAGCGTAGCAATTTCGTTCACTTGAGTTTTTTCTCGTAGTGCTGTCTCCAGATAGCGAGCATCCTCTTCCGCCAAGGTATGGACAACGATGAGCAGCTCTTTATCCATTCGATCAACGTTAACCATGGCGTTCTGGAGCATTTGTTCCACGGCTTTTTCTTTTTTACCACGTATTTTACTAGTAGGTACGATGCTGCCGTCTACAAGTCTAAGAACAGGACGAATTTTGAGCAGGCTACCGATGAAATTCTGCATACCTGAACAGCGTCCACCCATATATAAGTAATCTAGCGTATCCACAACGAATTCAGTTTCTACAAGGCTGCGGCTGCGTTCCAGCATAGCTGAAATCTCAACAGCACTTAGACCTTTTTCAGCGGCTCTGACAGCTTTCATAACGAGAAGAGCAATGCCTCCACATAAAGTCTGTGAATCAATAACCTGTACACGCCCCTCAGGAAATTCCCCAGCAGCCAAAAGTGCATTCTGATATGTAGAGGATAGTGACGAGGAGAGGCTAATATATACAATATCATTTCCACTGCTAATTACGGGTTGAAATGCAGCAATGAAATCTGCAGGCGAAGGTGCTGCCGTTTTGGGCAATACACCACTAGCGGCTACACGGCGATACACTTCCTCGGGTGTAATATCTTCACCATCTTTGTAGGTTCCTTCTTCAAATACTACATAAAGCGGAACGATGCCGATGTTATAAGTATCCTTCCAGTTCTGAGGTAAATCGGAAGTGCTGTCTGAAAATATTTTTACATTAGACATGAATTTCTCCTTCACCGATAATCGGACGACAATCGTCATTATTGAATCACATAATCTATTTATTATACCAAGATTGAGCCGATTCTCAAAATGAAATCGTAGAAATTCTGAAAGAAAAAAAGACTATCCGCAATTCCGGATAGTCTAAGTAAGCATTAATTTTTTTTCATAACCGGTATCCAGATCTCACAGCGATAATCCTCTGCATCAGGTCTTCCCGGAAGGTATAACTCAAACTCAGGTCCACCTGTATGCTCGTAGCCTGTGGAAGGGAACCACTCTTGGAAAATACGTGCCCATACCTGCTGGATAGCATCCGGCATCGGCCCAACTGAGGTGAACACAGCCCAACTCGCAGCTGGTATCGTCGTAGAAGCAAATCCCTGAGCATCCGTCTCTGGAGAGGCTTCGACAGCAATCCAATAGGAGAAAGTTTCTTTTTCGTGATTAAAATCTTTACAAATACCAAGGATGTCCTTATCAACACCTATCTCAATCAGTTTATCCGACGTACCATTTGCGTTTGCTTCTATCCACAACTGGGGGATGCGGCGCAGATTCTCCCCATTTTTTGTTGTCATTTCCTCAACAAGTCCGATAACATTAAAGGCGTCTCTTGTCTCAATTCTGTAGTCCATTTCTTTATCTCCCTTCAGTGATAGATGGAAGGAGAGTCTTGGGAAAGCTTTGAGCTCTACCCCTGACTCCCGCGCAGCTGATGGTGTAATTCCATGTGCCTTGCGGAATGCTTTGGCAAACGATTCGGGAGAGTCATATCCGTATTTTAATGCTACATCTAGCACCCTAACTTTAGAAATAGCGAGTTCCTGTGCCGCCAGAGTTAATCTCCGTTTACGGATATAGTCTTTGACTGATACTCCGGTAAGCATGAAGAACATGCGCTGGAAGTGAAAGGGGGAGGAATAAGCTACCTTTGCTATATCTTCTGTATTAAAGGGTTCCTCCATCTTGCTCTCCATATAATCTAAAGCTTCTTTCATGCGGATAAGCCATTCCAAGTCTGCCATCTCCCTTTGAGTTCATACTATCATGCCACCATTTGCAAATCCTGTTATTCCTTGCTCTCTAATGACAGGTTGCTGATGGAAGAATGATCTTAACAAAATCATCCTATATAGTATAACTCAGGAAGGTGGAGAGAGTCAGCTTTGTAATCTGTACACTCTTGCTTCGTAAGGACGCAGAATTTCTTGTGTTGGTGATTCATCTGGGTAATTTCCAATGATTAAATCAGTAACGGTGCTCAGCTCAGCGGAGAGATCAACGGTTTGAGGAGCCCCGCTAAAGTTCAGCAGGATTAGCCATTGCTCATCATCTAAAGTTCTAGTGTAGGCATAGATATTTTCATGGTCAGGTAGCACTAGCTTATACTCCCCATATACCATAATCGGATTCTCTTTGCGCAAAGCAATCAGCTTTTGGTAGTAGTAGAAGATTGAATCAGAATCCGCCAATGCTTGTTCTACGTTAATATCTTTGTAGATCGGATTCACTTTGAGCCATGGTTCTCCCTCTGAAAATCCAGCATTAAATGATGCGTCCCATTGCATTGGAGTACGGGCGTTGTCCCGGCCTTTGATATGGATAGCGTTCAGAATTGTATCATGATCTGCGCCACCCTCCGTAACTTTTTCACGGTACATATTCAGAATTTCGATGTCTTTGTAATCTTCCAGCGTTGTGAACTTTACATTCGTCATTCCAATCTCTTCGCCTTGGTAAATATAGGGGGTGCCTTTAAGTGTATGTAGTAAGGTAGCAAGCATTTTGGCAGATATTACGCGGTACTTCCCATCATCGCCAAATCGTGAAACCATGCGCGGCTGGTCATGGTTGTTTAAATATAGACTATTCCAACCCTTGTCAGCCAGACCAACCTGCCATTTATGGAGTATGTCGCGCAGCTTGGTTAATGTCCATGGAGCTACGTCCCATTTGCCTCCAGGGCCGGAATCTACGTCCATATGCTCGAATTGGAATACCATCTGAAGCTCTTCGCGATCTTCGTCGGTGTAAAGAACGGCATCCTCTACCGAAGCTCCTGGCGTTTCCCCGACGGTCATAATGTCATAGCTCGAAAGCACCTTTTGGTTCATTTCATGTAAAAACTCATGGACCCGGGGTCCATTCATAAAGTAATCGCCGCCCCAAGCTAGTTCCTCTGGCGCTTGGCCTTCGATTTGAAAGGAAGGTAGACCTTCCGCTTTAGAAATCAAATTAATGACGTCCATCCGCAATCCATCCACACCCTTGTCGAGCCAGAAGGTGATCATCTTGTATAGTTCTTCACGCAGCTTTGGATTGTCCCAGTTGAGATCCGGTTGCTTGCGTGAGAACAGATGTAGATAGTATTCACCGGTAGTTTCATCTAGCTCCCAAGCGGGTCCGCTGAATATGGAGCTCCAATTGTTTGGGCGTTCGCCATTTGGTCCACCTGGACGCCAAATATAGTAATCACGGTACGGATTATCTTTTGACGAACGGGACTCTACGAACCATTGATGTTCATCTGAAGAGTGGTTGATTACAAGGTCCATCATTAGTTTAATGCCACGATCATGAAGTCCGGTCAGTAGTTCTTCCCAGTCTTTTAGCGTACCGAATTCATCCATAATGTCTTCATAATCGCTGATGTCATAACCATTATCATCATTTGGCGATTTATATACAGGTGATAACCAAACTACATCGACACCGAGCTTCTGCAAATAATCCAGACGTGAAATGATTCCTTGCAGATCTCCAATACCGTCACCATTACTATCTTGAAAGCTGCGTGGATAGATTTGATAAACGACAGCTTCCTTCCAAAAGGTTCTTTTCATTAATAATCACTCCTTATATAAGTTATCCATTTAGAGAAAAAATAAAGAGACCCTAAAAGCTATTAGCTTCAAGGGTCTCTTGTGGTGTCGGTTTATACTGTGACGGAATTGCTGTCAGCAGTGATGCTGCTTAGTCCGTTCACGGTATATTCTTTGTCATAGATAGTAATAGAAGCTGGAATATCAGTTTCATTCGTAACCGTAACCTGTGCGTCCGAAACGCTTACTTTTAGACGGGAGCCGCGGAACATGATTTTGAAAGAGTACGCTGTCCAGTGACCTGGGTTCGATGGGCTCAGAGTCAGTCTACCATCATGAACACGTAATCCGCCGAAGCCATGTACGATGGACATCCAAGTACCGGCCATACTAGTGCTGTGTAAGCCGTCTTCGGTATCATTGTTATAGTTATCAAGATCCAGTCTTGAAGTACGCAAGTACATTTCATAAGCCTTATCCTTATATCCTAGTTCGCTGGCTAGAATAGAGTGGATACAAGGGGATAGGGAGGACTCATGAACAGTGATCGGCTCGTAAAAGTCGAAATTCCGTTTTTTGGTATCCAGATCGTAACGGTCCCCTAGGAAATATAATCCCTGCAGAACGTCCGCTTGTTTAATGAAGCAAGAACGAAGGATACGATCCCAAGACCATTTTTGGTTTAATGGCAGGTTCTCAGCTGCCAGATCCTTGACTTGTATAATCTCTTTATCTAGGAAGCCATCTTGTTGTAAGAAGATACCCAGTTCTTCATCCGCAGGATAATACATTTTGGCAATGATATCATTCCATTTTGCGGTTTCGCTCTCTTGGAGTCCTAGTTTGTCAACTAGTTCTGCATAGCGTGTGGATTCGTTCTTTTTCAGATAATCCAGAGCTTCTAAGGTATATTCCATAGTCCAAGAAGCCATCCGGTTGGTGTACCAGTTATTATTTACGTTATTTTCATATTCATTAGGTCCCGTTACGCCAAGCATCACGTATTTGTCTTTACGATTTGCATAGTGAACACGTTCTTCCCAGAAGCGGGAGATTTCCACCAGAACTTCAAGGCCATATTGACCAAGATAAGCTTTGTCTCCTGTGTAGTTCACATAGTTGTAAATCGCATAAGCAATGGCGCCGTTACGGTGAATTTCTTCAAATGTAATTTCCCACTCATTGTGGCACTCTTCTCCGTTCATGGTAACCATTGGGTACAATGCACCTTTTGCGAAACCTAGCTTACGAGCATTCTCCTTAGCCTTCTCCAAATGCTTGTAACGATAAATCAACAGGTTGCGGGCAATAGAGGAGTCTGCTGTACTGAGATAGAAGGGAACGCAATACGCCTCTGTGTCCCAGTAAGTGCTGCCGCCGTATTTTTCACCTGTAAAGCCTTTAGGTCCGATGTTCAGACGATCATCTTCACCATTGTAAGTTTGATTCAGCTGGAAAATATTGAAGCGAATCGCTTGCTGTGCCGACACGTCGCCTTCAATAATGATGTCGCTTTCTTTCCATTTTTCTCTCCAAGCGTCTATTTGTTCTTTCAGAAGGGTTACAAAACCAGCTTCCTTAGCAGCTTGCAGAGCAGTTTGAGCGGCATCGACCAATTGTCCAAGACCGTGATTACGCGAGGTTACGTTAGCAACATATTTATAGATGACGATTTGGTCGCCAGATTGTACGGATACATTCATTTTGCTGGCTACATATTTCTCTTGTTCAATGGCTTCAGCTTCAGTGTTGACCTTCTCACCGTTGATTAGGACATCAAAAGCCATAGTAGAGGTTACATGGAAATCGAGTTTTTTGGTCTTGAGGGTAAGATACCCGCCTTCAGTGCCTGCTTGCTTCTCAACTTCATTCCAGAACTTCTCGTCATAGTTGGAATCCTTATTCTTCACATCACCGTCGAGATAAGGTGTGATTGTAATCTTACCTGAGAAATTAACAGGAACGATGGAGTAACGAATAGCCCCAATTTCTTGACGAGTCATGCTGACGAAACGGATACTCTCAACTTTAACTTCCTTACCATCTTCGAGTGTGGCAGTGAAGCAACGGGAAAGCGTACCTTCCTTCATGTTAAGGACACGACGGAAATCGGAAACCGTACATTTTGCCAGGTCTAAAGGAGTTCCGTCAATATCGATGTTAATACCGATCCAGTTCGTGCTGTTCAGTACTTTTGCAAAATATTCAGGATAGCCGTTTTTCCACCAGCCGACCCGTGTTTTGTCAGGATAGTACACGCCAGCCATGTAGCTGCCTTGCAGGCTACTTCCACTATATTGTTCTTCAAAATTAGCTCGGCCACCCATAAATCCGTTGCCAAGGCTAAATACACTTTCAGAGATTTCTTGTGTCTGTGGATCAAAAGATTCTTCAATAATGGACCATTCATCAATTGTTAAATATTGTTTCACGATAACCGGCTCCTTTAAATATGTTGTGGGGATATATAATGAACTATATCTCTACTTTGGTGCTTGTGAGACGCTCCGATGGCGAAGGTTGTTCCGATCGCTGTTGTCCTCAGATGCATAGACTTGAGAATTAAAGGTAAGCATCTGGGGACAAAGGCGAACGCAAACGCTTCTACATAATCCTTTCGCCATCTCCACTTCAAGCTAACCTCTAGACATTTCATTTATAAGTGGGATGCAGCAGGGCGAATCACATTAACACGTTCAGTTGATTAATGTTCGTTAGAATTTAAGCAAAAGATTTTTTGAGTTGTGGCACACTCATATGAGCGAGCGAAGGAACGACGATGTTTGCAGCATTGAGTGTTTCTGGTGAACCAATTCCAACGCTGAACATTCCAGCACGCGACGCAGCTTCAATTCCTGCTTCTGCATCTTCGAAGACAACACAGTGTTTAGGATCAGCACCTAGTGCTTTGGCTCCTAAAAGAAAAACTTCCGGATCAGGTTTAGCAGCACTAGTGTGTGTGCCATCGATGATCGCATCAAAGTAAGGGGTCAATCCTGTATTATTCAATATCGTCATTGCGTTCTTACTAGCAGAACCGAGGGCAACTTTGATGCCATTCTCACGGCATTCTTTCAGAAAATCAAGCGCACCTGGCAAAATCTCTGAGCTATCCATCTTCGCAATATATTCGACATAACGATTATTCTTTTGTTCCGCAAGCTTAGCTTTCTCTTCTTCATCGATAGTTAGTCCGCCGATTTCCAGCAAAATATTTAATGAGGCAGTTCTGCTGACTCCTTTAAGGCGTTCGTTATCTTGTTCTGTGAAGAGAAACCCCAGTCCATCTGCAAGCTCTTTCCATGCGATATAATGGTATTTGGCAGTATCAACGATAACACCATCCAAATCGAACAAGCAGGCTTTAATTTCCGTCATTGTAGTACCTCCTAAAAAGTTGTGACAGTATCGTGATCCGTTGCTAATCGTATCTGAGTTTTATTTCGAACGTATAAGCTTAGCTTAAGATAGTTAAGTTTATCCTAACCTCACAATCGAATATTCACCCTGAAAAGAACTGGATCAAGAAGATTTAAATGATTTAGCGCAAACGTTTGTACACATTTTCAAAAAATAAATGAAGCGTTTAATCGCTTCACTTATTCATTCGGTTTTGTTCTTAGCATGAGAGTACATAGAAGACTCTCTCACGATCAGGCGATGTGGAATAACAAATCGGTTCGTATAACCAGCATCGTGATTCGGACTCTTGATATTCTGAATAAGTACCTGAGATGCAGTGTATCCAAGATGATAAATTCCGATATCAATGCTACTGATCGGAGGGCTGGATAATTCAGATAATGGAATATTGTTAAAGCTTACAATAGCGAGATCGTCAGGAACTTTGTAGTTCAGTTCATTCAATCCGCGTAAAATTCCGAACGACACCATATCATCCACTGCAACAAGAGCAGTAGGCCGGTTAGGCAAATTCATGAAAAAAGACATCGCTCTATATCCGCTATCCTGTAGAAATTCACCTTCTACAATCCATTCATCACGCATTTCAAGACCGCTATTCAGCAATGCTTTACGGTATCCTGCGAGACGATCGCGAGAAACAATTAGATTCGGCGGTCCACTTACGAAGCCAATACGTTCATGACCCATTGAAATGAGGTGGTTTGTAGCATCATATGCTGCCATCACATTATCGTTATCGACAGATAAAATATTCTCATATCGATCACTTCGGCCTACCAGTACGAATGGGTAATCGTTACTCTCTAGAAAGTCAATAACAGCATCATCTGTACGAGAGTAAAGCAGAATAACACCATCTACTCGACGACCCTTTAGAAGTCTTGAAACGGCTTCCAATTCTTCCTTCTCGTTTGCTCCGGAGCTAATTAACACATCGTAGCCGGAACGGCTAGCTTGTGTAACGATCCCCCGGATTAATTCCATAAAAAATAGATTTGAGAACAGCTCTTCAGCTGGTTTAGGAAGACTGAAGCATATGCTGTTTGTAGTTTTCGACACTAGACTCTTAGCCATCATGTTAGGTGTATAGCCCATATCTTCCATAATAGCTTTAACCTTGCGGGAAGTTTCCAGGCTGATTCTGGGGTGATTGGACAATACCCGGGATACCGTGGAGGGAGATACTCCCGCTTTCTTGGCCACATCCTTAATGGTAACTGTCATAGAAACCTCCTTATGGAACCGTTTGCTTTACAAAGTAATATTAATCCAAGAGTTCTAAATTGTAAATAGATAAAGTCATTTGGAAGGGCGATATTGCAACTTTTGGAAAGAGTATTAGAAATTTATGTGTAAAATTGTTTGTTTTCACCAAAAAAGAATGAATGATTTAGCAAGATTGATCTTAATATGAATAAAAGATATCCAATTTCTTCGAAAGGAGCAATTAGTAAATGCAAACGTGTGGCTTAAATTTTTTTGTTATATTCGATGAAGCATATATTCAATTCAAATCGAGAAATGAAATGAGTGATATTTATATATCATCAGGTTATTCCCGATAGGATTATCTGGATATATTTTCTTTATTTTTACTTTTATAAGAATTCGAGTTTGTTCAGCACATAAAAATACTGGTTGACAATACCATAAATACAGGATTAGTATGTAAATCAAAATATAGCAAGCGTTTACATTGGGGTAATTTGGGTCGATATCAGTTGTGCTGAGAAATGAGTTTTATGTATTTAGGTTTGTGCACGACTAATTGCAAACGTTTGCACTATTTTTGTGTTAATGGAGATTTTTTTATTATGATAAGGGTGGTGATGCTGTTAATTTGGTCCGACGAGCCGCAACATAGACCTTCTCAAACTATAAGAAGGAACACACATGATTTCATTACATAAGAAAAATTGACTACTTCCGAGAAATCATGTATCCGCTTGCACAAAGGGAATTCATAATCATGGGAGGTTTTACAGAATGAAAATAACTTTATGGGGCAAGAGGGCGTTCGCGATCTTCATGATCTTTGCTCTTGTGTTCTCCAGTCTCGGGTTACACCCAGTTAAGGTTTCAGCAGAAACGACTAAGGTAGTTTTGGTCGGAGATTTACAGTCCAAGTTTACATCCACTGGGTCAGAAACTCCTGGAAAGAATTGGGATGAGAAATCAGTAGTCACCCAAATGACATACTCGGAAAATGGTCTGTATACATTTACAGGCAATTTGCCAGCAGGGGAATATAACTACAAGGTTACCCTAAATGATAGCTGGACTGAGAACTATGGATTTTCAAAGTACACAAATCCTCAAGGGAAAAATGATGGGGAGAATATCCACATAAAGCTAGAAACAGATTCAACTGTAACCTTTTATTATAATGATATTACTCATAAAATAGCTGATTCTACGTACTATACGCCAATTGCTGCGGGTAAGCTGCCAAGATTGACAGGAAGCCTGCCAGCAGATGCATTATCCACATTATCAGATCCTGATTTTGATGGTGTGTACAGTACAGTTGTTACTGTGCCGCAGGGAGATTACACCTATAAGGTGCTTGTACCGGGAGCTATAGAATCAGAAGATATATCTTATCCAGAGACCGATCTGACATTGAGTTTACCGTTAGATCTTAAGGTAACCTTCATGTACAATTCTGCAGATCACAGTGTGAGCGCAGAATATAAAATTCCTACTGGACCAGTAGAGGTTACTCCAGTTCCAGCAGGACACATACGTGTTCACTATAAGGCTAGCGATTACACCGATAAGGGATTGTGGCTGTGGGGTGATGTTGTAACTCCTTCTGTTGATTGGGCTATGGGTGCGACTCCTTTCCCTGATGGGCAAATTGATTCCTTTGGAGTTTACGTTGATGTGCCGATTAAGGATGGGGCTAAGAAAATCTCTTTTATTGCACTTAAACGTGCTAGTGGTGCCAAAGACGGTGGAGACAAGAACTTCTCAATTAACACTCCACAAACTAATGAAGTATGGATCACTGAAGGTTCCGATGTGGTTACACCTTATGAACCTGTTAAGCTTCCGGAAAATACCGTTCGGATCCACTATATGAGATCTGATACTAATCATGATCAGTATGGATTATGGCTGTGGGATGATGTGTCCACACCTTCGGATACACTTGGTTCTTGGCCGACTCCTGCGACGCCTTTCCAAGTGGATCAAAAGGACAATTTCGGTGCTTATGTCGATGTTCCACTCATAGAGGGTGCCAAGAAAATTGGCTTTATTGTAATGAAGCCTTCGAACGGAGATAAAGACGGGGACAATAAAACCTTCAGCTTGTTAGATCGTTATAATCAGCTGTGGGTTAAAGAAGGAGACAACAATGTATATGTTTCACCGTTTGGTGAAACACCTATCGGTTTAGTTTCCGCAGAAGTGTTATCGACAAGCAAAATACTTCTTGGCTTCACGTTAACTGACGGTTTGGATGCAGCAGTATTAAAGAATGAGATTACCGTTAAAGATAAAGACGGTGCTTCTATTCCTGTGTCTGCTGTAACCATTACTAGCAAAACTTCAATAGAAGTGGATACAGAAGCTTTTGATCTGGATAATGTTCCGCTTAGTATTACTTACTCTGGTAAAACAGTTTCAGCCGTTAGTGGCTGGAGAATGCTTGATGAAATGTACAATTATACAGGAGACGATTTAGGGGCTACGTATAACGCTGACAAAACAGCCACATTAAAATTGTGGGCACCTAAAGCAAGTTCGGTCGTTGTTAATGTATACGATAAAAATGACTCCAACGTGCACGTGGGTAGTGTGGATTTAACGAGCGGAGAGAAGGGAGTATGGTCGGTCAATTTGAAGCCGACTGATTTGACTGGCACAAACACGAATGATGTAAGAGGATTCTTTTATCAATATGAAGTAACGAATGATGGTTTAACCAATAACGTGCTTGATCCTTATGCTAAGTCAATGGCGGTATTTACTGTGGATACCACTGGTGCTGCTGGTGCTGGCGGGGATACAGTTGGTAAAGCGGCTATCGTTGATTTAAGTCAGACGAATCCTGATACTTTTGGTTATGCTGACATAGAAGGTTACGAAAAACGCGAGGACGCTATCATTTACGAAGTTCATGTTCGAGACTTTACATCGGATGTGTCGATCGTGGATAGCTTGAGTGGCGAAAGATGGGGCTCTTATAGCGCCTTTGAAAAGAAGCTCGATTATATTAAGTCTCTCGGTGTAACTCATATTCAATTGCTTCCTGTAATGGCTTGGTATTATGGGGACGAAACGAAGATGGGGAATAGAGAAACAGATTATTCCGCTAAAAACAATGAATACAACTGGGGATATGATCCTCACAACTACTTCTCCCCAGATGGTGCTTATTCTCAGCATCCTGCTGATCCTGAAGCGCGAATCAAAGAATTAAAAGGTTTGATTGACGCTGTACATGAAGCTGGAATGGGTGTCATTCTGGATGTAGTGTACACACACATGGCTAAAAAAGAATTTTTAAACGACATCGTACCTAATTATTACGCATTCCAAGATGCAAATGGCAGCTTTATCGGAGGCTTCGGAAACAATCTGGCCACCAACCACAAAATGGCTGAGAAATTGATGGTAGATTCCGTGAAATACTGGTTTGAAGAGTACAAGATTGATGGAATGCGCTGGGATATGATGGGCGATGCGACAGCAGAGGCTGTGCAGCATGCTTATGATGCCGCGGCAGAAATTAATCCGAAGGCTCTTTTTATCGGTGAAGGGTGGAGAACATTTGGTGGCGCTGCAGCCGATCCTTCCCTTGCTGGGAAAGGTGCGGATCAGGACTGGATGGACAAAACGGATAGCGTCGGTGTTTTCTCTGATGAATTCCGTAATGAATTGAAATCTGGTTATGGCTCTGAAGGTCAACCTAGATTTATTACCGGCGGTGCGCGTCCAATTACGACAATCTTTAACAATATTAAAGCACAACCATCAAATACGCCCGCTGATGATCCAGGGGATATCGTTCCGTACATCGAAGCGCATGACAACTTGACGCTACATGATGTGATCGCACAAACGATCAAGAAGGATCCTACAATTGCAGAGAATGAGCTTGAAATCCAGAAGCGGATTAGACTTGGCAACATGCTTGTTCTAACCTCTCAAGGAACGGCCTTTATTCATGCAGGCCAGGAATATGGTCGTACTAAGCAGTGGAAGGATACTGCGGTTCCTCAGGATAAATACACTGAAATGTTTGATAGCGAAGGTAAATCCTTTGGTTATTTCATTCACGATTCGTATGATTCTTCGGATGCGGTCAACATGTTTGACTGGACGAAAGCAACGGATGAATCACAGTTCCCTGTTCAGAATACGACAAGAAAATATACTTCAGGTCTAATGGAACTGAGAAAGTCTACCGACGCATTCCGATTGGGAGACAAGGATCTGGTAGATTCCAATGTTAACCTAATTCCTGCTCCAGAAATGAAGACAGATGATCTTGTTATTGGTTATTCAAACAAAGCTACAGATGGCACAGGTATCTATTATGTTTTCATGAATGGCGATAGCACAGCTAGAACACTGACCCTTTCAGAGGATTTGACGACTGGTCAGGTGCTTGTCGACAATGATGAAGCAGGTGTTGCTGCGATTCCGGTTGGTCAATGGAGTGGCTTCTCCTTAACAGCAAATTCAATTACCCTAGATCCTTTGACTGCTGTGATTATTAAAAAGGAAGCTGCAGCCGCTGGATTTACAGCCTTGGAGCTTGACAGCACGAGCTACAGCCTGCCAATAGGTCAAACGCACAAATCTTCTGCTTTCGCAAAATATGATGATAACAGCAGAAGAAACATTACCCAATTGGCTAAGTACACATCCAACAACCCTGAAGTGGCTACAGTAACTAGTAAAGGTCAAGTGAAAGGGATCTCTGAAGGAACAGCCAGAATCACCATAACTTATGGTGGTATTTCTAAAACGGCTACTGTTAATGTTACCGACAAGCGATATGTCCAATTCACTTATACGCGTAGCGATAAGGATTATAAGGGATGGAATATCTGGGCTTGGGATACAGGAGCTAAAAATGACCAGATTAATTTTACAACCTTCGAAAATGATACTGCGAGTGTTCTAATTGAGGTTGCTGAGGACGCGAAAAAGGTAGGGTTCGTCATTCGTAAAGGCGAAGATTGGTCAAATAAGGATCCTTATGGTGATGATCGGTTTATTCCTTTGACACCTGGTGATGGGTTCATTAAAGTGAACGTCAGCAGCGGGGTAAAGGATTTTGTAATCAAGCCTAGCATTGGAAAACCGATCTTAAAGGATGGAACAGCTACTTTTAGGTATCGAGATCCTGCCTTGTTCCGTATTGGAAATGTTGATGCAATCACTTCTGCAATCGTAAAAGTAAATGGTAAAGAGTATCCAATGGTTTATGATTCCGTTAATGAATTATTCACTTACACATTACGTGATTTAAAAGTAGGCACGTATAAGTATACTTACTTAATCACGAAAAACGGAGTTACAACTGAATACACAGATCCAAAGAATACCGTAAATGATGAATCATCTTTTGAATATCGTACCCCTGAAATTGCGATTACGACATCCGTGAGTCCGGAGGTTATAACCTCTATAATCAGAATGCTGTCGTGACCGTTAAAACTTCTGCTTTAGAAGAAATCATCTATACGGATGGGTTTATGGATTTGACCAGTCTTGGCGGACCAAGTAAAGTTCAACTGGATACGGAGCTGCTGAAACAGACGGTTGCTGTAAAGGACACGGTGTCAGCAGGAATCAAGAATATTCCGATTACACTCGTGGACCAATACGGCAATGCGCATAAGCAAAATGCAACAATCGAGGTTAAAGCTAGAACCTATACAGGTGATAAGCTTGATTTTGATTGGGATGAGGCCCGTATATACTTCGCGCTTACAGACCGCTTCAAAGACGGAGATCCAACAAATAATGAGAATGTAGATAAAGATCAACTGGAAGCATACCACGGTGGTGATTTCCGAGGAATGATCGACAATCTCGATTATTTGCAAGAACTTGGTATTAACACGCTTTGGATTACGCCAATTGTAGATAATATTGATTTTAATAAAGGTGATGGCTTCAAACAATACGGATATCATGGATATTGGGCCAAGGACTTTACAAAGCTTGACGAGCATCTTGGTGATATGGAGACCTTCAAGGAATTGATCGAAAAGGCACATGACAAGGGCATCAAGATCATGGTCGACGTTGTACTCAATCATACGGGCTACGGTTTAAAGGCTGAGGATAAAGAGCCGACGATTACAGCTGAGGATAAAGCACGTTTTGAAGGAATGCTTCGTACGGATGGTGTATCCGCGGATACAGATCCAATCAAAGGCGAGCTTGCAGGATTGCCGGATTTCAAAACGGAAGATCCAGCCGTTCGTGAAAAAATTATTGCTTGGCAAACAGGATGGTTAGATAACGCTCGGACGGAACGTGGAGATACGATTGACTATTTCCGTGTGGATACAGTCAAACATGTAGAAGATACAACTTGGAAAGCATTTAAAAATGCACTGACTTCAATTGATCCAAACTTCAAAATGACCGGTGAATACTTTGGCGGAACCATTGATAGCAATGGTGGAATGCTCGAAACAGGCCAGATGGACGGACTGCTTGATTTTGGATTTAATGATGCTGCGAAAGACTTTACTGATGGTAAAGTTAACAGTGTTGATTCCTATTTGCAGGAACGAGAGTTAAAGATTGATAACACGAAGATGATGGCTCAATTCCTGAGTAGTCATGATGAGGATGGCTTCTTGTCTAATTACGTGGATGGAGATAAAGGCAAGCTGAAAATCGCAGCCGCTCTGCAAATCACAGCCAAGGGACAGCCAGTCATTTACTACGGAGAAGAGCTGGGGAAATCGGGCAAAAAAGCAGGAGACATGTCTAAAGGTGAGTTCAACGAGAATCGTAAAGATATGCCTTGGGATCAGTTGACTGCAGAAAAGCCACTTCATGATCATTATCAGAAGCTGTTAAATATTCGTGCAAAATACTCCAAAGTGTATTCCAAAGGTACGCGCACGAAGCTGGCGGGTTCAGATGATTTAGGTTATTTAGCTTTCAACAAATATTATGGCAATGAGAATGTTGTGACGGCTATCAACACCAACAACAGTGTAGTATCCGCAACGATTCCTGTACCGTTTGTTCCTAACTCATCTGTAACAGATGAATATAGCGGCAAAACCTACACAGTATCCGCTGATCAAAAAGTAATCATTGATCTACCGAGTAGAGATGATGGTGGAACGGTTATTCTATCTGGAGTATCTAAAGTGACACCAACACCTGGTGGAGCTGTTGTTAACCCTACAACTCCTGCTGATACTCAAGTTATCAGTGAAGACAGTTTGAAAAACGGTAAAGATGGTAAGGTGCAAATTGAAATCGCCTCTGGTAAGACATCAATCCTCTTACCATTGCATGCTGCACAAACGTTGGGAACTGATGACTTAGTTCTTAAAGTGGGGGATCTATTAGTTACTATCCCTAACAAACTGTTAAGCACAATACCAAGTTTAGCTTCAGGTGTGGATGCGGATGGTGCTCAAATCCTGTTGGAGCTGAAACCATTGATCCAGTCTGCTACAAAAGCATTAATCGATGGTTTAAACAAAGAGATGGGGACCGTAACTTCGCTTTCCGATGTGTTTGAACTGAGACTTAGCATTCTGAAGAAAGATGGTACTCGGATAGTAGTTAAGAAGTTCGATGAGCCAATTACGATATCGTTTAAGATTAAAGGTCAATCGAATAAAGATCTATTGGGGATTTACTATTTAGGCGATAATGGCGAGCTTGAGTACGTAGGTGGACAGCTCAATGGAGACGTGATATCTACACAAGTCACGCACTTTAGTAAATATGCCGTACTTGAGATTGTTAAGTCGTTCAAGGATGTTCCATCTACTTATTGGGCATTCCACGCCATTCAGTCCCTTGCTGCAAAACAAATTGTTTCAGGGGTTACAACAACCGAGTATGATCCTAAGAGCAATGTTAGCCGTGCGGAATTTACCGCATTGCTAGTTCGCGCACTTGGTTTAAAGGCAGAAGGGCAGGTTCAATTTACGGATATCAAGTCAGATGCATGGTATTTATCATATGTAGCAACAGCTTCTAAGCTGGGTATTGTGAGTGGTCGCAGCAATGATACATTTGCGCCGAATGCTTCCATTACCCGTGAGGAAATGGCTGTCATGGTGATCCGTGCGCTTGAAGTGAAGTCTGTTAAGAAGATCGAACCTGTAGCGGGTTCTAAGGCGTTTGCAGATGCTTCTAGCATAAGCAAGTGGGCAGACAGCTATGTGAAGGCTGCAGCAGAGCTAGGATTGCTTCAGGGCAGAGGGAATAATCATTTTGCTCCTAAAGGATGGATGACCCGCGCCGAAAGCGCACAAATTATTTATACGCTACTGAGCAAGTAAAACTGGACTTCGGTGTGCTGATGTTAGTGCACCGAAGTATTAGTAGTTGCTAGTAATATGACAGTCATTCTTATTAAGCTCTAATAGAAAACAGGGTATCTCGCAGCTATCATAGCTAGTGAGATACCCTGTTTTTGTTATGTTTAATATGATCGGAGGTATTTGTAACTAAACGATTGCCTTAAGTATAGTGAAACCATAAGCAGGCATCTTCATGATTAGCTTGCCTCTTTCTGCACGCACTGTATCGCCAGTGAACAAGTTCTCCCAATTTTTCTCGTCTACGTCAATACGGAACGTCTGAGCAGTCTCTTCACTGTTAATCAGTACAACTATAGTCTCAAGATCTATTCGGCGCTCATAGGCTAGCTTACTGCCTTGTCGACCTGCCTCCAAGAAGGTAAATGTCCCCGTACGAAGTGCTGGTTGCTCATGGCGTATTTGAATGAGCTGGCGATAGAATTCGAATAGATTATGATCCTGCTGTTCAGGGTTCCATTCCATGCATTTACGACAACCTGGATCACCATCACCGTCCATTCCGAACTCGTCGCCATAATAGATACAAGGAGTACCCATAAAGGTGAATTGGAATAGTGAAGCTAATCGCATTTTATTTTTATCCCCTGCAGCCAGCGTAAGCAACCGCGGAGTATCATGACTATCTAACAGATTGAAGGCAACTTCACTTGCTTGCAGTGGGTAGCGCGATAACTGCCGGCCAATAGAGTTGGCGAATCCTTCAGCATCAAGGCTTCCATGAACAAAGAAGTCAAGGACGGCATCAGTAAAAGGATAATTCATAACGGCATCAAATTTATCACCTTCCAGCCACGGAGCAGATTCATGCCAGATTTCTCCAAGGATGTAGGCCTCAGGATTAGCGCGCTTTACCACTTTTCGGAATTCACGCCAGAAATCATGATCTACTTCATTGGCCACATCTAGGCGCCAACCATCGATTCCAACTTCTGTGATCCAAAATTCTGCGACCTTCAGCAAGTACTCTTTAACTTCAGGATGTTCTGTATTAAGCTTTGGCATATGTGCTTCAAACGCAAAAGTGTCATAAGTAGGAATGCCGTTTACAACCTGAAGTGGGAATTCACGAATATGGAACCAATCTTTGTAGATGGAGTCTTCTCCCTTTTCCTTAACATCCAAAAACGGAGCGAAAGTTCCACCGGAATGATTAAATACAGCGTCTAATAGCACACGAATACCACGTTTATGGCAGTTATCGACGAGTGTTTTTAACGTTGCAATATCCCCAAAATGCGGATCAACTTGCATATAATCTTCTGTATCGTATTTATGATTAGTAGTTGCTGTGAAGAGTGGTGTGAAATAAATAGCATTGATGCCAAGCTCGTTAAGATGATCCAGATGATCAATAACCCCTTGCAGGTCGCCGCCAAAAAAGTTGGTTGGTGTTGGCTCTGCTCCCCATGGCTGAACATCTTTTGGATCAAGACTAGGGTCGCCATTTGCAAAGCGTTCAGGGAAGATCTGATAGAAAACAGCATCCTTTACCCAGGCAGGTGGAGTGAATACATCAACGGGGTTAATAAATGGGAACTCGAACAGCTTGTTTGGATTTTCTGGACGGTTCGTTTGAAAATCATTTTCGGTCATCCAAATTTTCTCATTATCCTTTTGCAGTAAGAATCCGTATTTCAATCTACGATAGATGGGAACAGAGGCACATTCCCAATAATCGAACATAGCATCAGAGGTGAAGAGGGTCATGGGAATTAGCTCTTTTGTGGTATCCCAAGTGTATTTATCTCCTGCAAAAGCAAATACTTCTGTTAAATCTCCTTTTTTAGCGCGGAGACGCAAATGAATCGTGCTCTCATTATAGGCGTAAGACCAATTTAACCGCGGGCGATGGTACACAGCTTCCAGTAACATGAATAAGTCCTCCTAAAGTTTTGTAAGCGATACTTCCCTGATCAGCTTCGGCAAAACCACTTCGAAAGCATAGGCCTAGTTTTGTAAGCGATACTTCCCTGATCAGCTTCGGCAAAACTACTTCGAAAGCATACGCTTAGTTTTGTAAGCGATACTTCCCTGATCAGCTTCGGCAAAACTACCTCAAAAGCATACGCTTAGAGTGGTAAGCAATACTTCCTCGAACAATTCACCACAGCACGGGTGTTAGAATGTCGCTATTGTTATTGGTTGCACAGTTTTTTATGCAACATGCGCAAATGATGAAGCAAACTTGCACATAACAAAGAGGCACAACCGCCGCGAAGTAGCTTGTCCGAGGTTGTACCTTTCATAAGTAACATTGCCTTTTAATTATATAGAACAGGAGGCAGACAATAGATGCAATGATTCGTGTTGGATAGCCTCTTAACGATTTGGATTATAGCATGGAATAAAAGGGCTTTCAATACTCTTGTTCAAACCATTGCACAAATTTTCACTTGAGTATATGTGCATTTCTACTGCCTGAAAATTGTAAATCTATTGGAAAAGTGAATTTGTGGCATATCAGGGGCAAATAAAAAAGCAATTCCATTTTTAAACACATGAATAATCGATTAATTAAAAGATATCATGTGAAAAATGGAGATAAATGCCTATATAGTTTATAAATTAATGGAAAATGGTCAAATATGGTATGTGCAAACGTTTTTAAAAACAAACGATACTGTTGTATGATGTATTCATGAATGAAGCGCTTTCTTGCACTGCCAAATGCAGCTTTTGAAGGAGCGAGCTAAAAGAACAACTTTTTTTTAGCTTTTCTGAAATCGTTTGCGCAAATTTCTAGCTCTACTATTTTACCATCTTATGCTTTTTTAAAATTGGGAGGGGTTAAAGTAATGAAGTTAAAAAAAGTGATGGTTATCACCGCTGCTGTTTCTATGGCACTGTCCGTTACAGCGTGTGGTTCGAACAACAATGGGAATACCGGGGGTAACAACGCAGCAAAAGCTACTAATGCTGCTAACAACACTACAGAGACTGCAGCGCCAGAGACCACAGATGCAGCAGCAACAGAAGAAATTGTGCCTGAAGATGGAGCGACACTAGTTGTATGGGAAAGTAAGGAAGAAAGACCATTCGCAGATGAAATTGCTAAGCAGTTCACAGCAAAATATAACGTTCCAGTCAAGATTGAAGAGTTGGCACCACCAGATCAAGTAACTAAACTTACGCAAGATGGTCCTTCAGGATTAGCAGCAGACGTTGTTCTTATCCCTCACGACAACTTAGGTAAAGCGGCAAGTGCGAGCTTGGTTCTTCCTAATGACGTCTTCGGTGAAGAAACAAAAGCTAGCAATACTGAAGCTTCAATTATCGGATCTTCGTACGATGGCGAATTGTATGGCTACCCAAGAGCAGCAGAAACTTATGCATTGTTCTACAATAAATCACTCGTTAAAGAAGCACCTAAGTCTTTCGACGATGTTCTTGCTTTCAGCAAAACATTCACAGATAAATCCAAGAACAGATACGGAATTATGTGGGAAGTAGGAAACCTGTACTTCAACTACATGTTTATCGCTTCTGATGGTGGATATCTGTTCGGTAAGGACGGTACTGATAAAGAAGATATCGGACTTGCTAACGATGGAGCGATTGCAGGCCTTAAAGAATTTGTGAAAATGAAAGAAGCATTGCCAATTAAGAGCGGAGATATCAATAGTGATATCAAACGCAGCTTGTTCAACTCAGGTGATGTAGCGATGGATATCACAGGTCCTTGGGAGCTTGGAGGATACAAAGCAGCTCTTGGAGATAACCTTGGTATCGCACCGATCCCTACAGTAAATGGCAAAACAGCTATTACATTCTCTGGTATCAAGATTTTCGCGGTTAACTCGTTTACTCAATATCCGAATGCTGCTAGATTGTACGCTCATTTTGCATCAAGCAAAGACGCTCAATTGTTACTGAACAAAACGATCGGTTCTGTTCCTACAAACAATGAAGCGCTTCTTGATCCACAAATCGTTGACGATCCATTCGTATCCGCTTTTGCAGCACAAGCTAAGAGTTCCCAACCAATGCCTTCTATCCCTGAAATGGGTAACGTTTGGAGCCCTGTAAATGCAGCGCTTCCAGAAATTTGGGATAAGAATGTAGATCCAAAAGCAGCAATGGACAAAGCCGTTCAACAAATCAAAGATTTGAATAACGGTGCTGCTCAATAAGGATCATAAATCACAGTCTTAACAGCATACAGTGAATCAAGCTGCCCGTCGCATGTTTAGCGGAGGGCAGCTTCTTATTTTCACTCGGAGAGGAGAACGGAAGCGAAATGCAGCGACATCGCACGAGGGCCGCAGTACTGTCGACGATTTTCATGGGATTGGGACAAATATATAACCGCCAATTCATCAAAGGAATCATGTTTTTAGTTGTAGAAGCCGCCGCTGTTTATTATTTTATTCAGAATCTTGCTACTGCATTATGGGGTTTTGTTACACTAGGAGAAAACCCTAGCCGGTTGGTAAAAGTAAAAGGCATCGCTAAGATGGTAG
This sequence comes from Paenibacillus sp. RS8, assembly GCF_041956825.1. NCBI lineage: Bacteria > Bacillati > Bacillota > Bacilli > Caryophanales > Paenibacillaceae > Paenibacillus > Paenibacillus sp. RS8. The sequence continues at coordinate 3,732,857 of NZ_CP168131.1, forward strand.
CTGGGGATCACTCGATTTATATTTTGATTCAAAGCTTGATCACCATCCTAATGCTTATCATCATAATCCTCGCTTGGTATTTGAACATTAAAGATGCTTATAAGACTGGAGAGAAACGCGATAACGGTCTTCAGGCAAACACCTTTAAACAAAGTGTTCGCTATATACTGGATTATAAGTTCGCTCAGACGTTCTTGGTCTTGCCGGGTATTGGTGTTCTATTCTTTACGATCATGCCAATCATCTTCATGATCCTGCTAGCGTTTACGAACTATTCCGCACCTGATCATCTTCCACCCGCTAAATTGGTTGACTGGGTTGGATTTCAGACCTTCCGTAATTTATTGGTTCTCAAAACCTGGAGTCACACTTTTTATGGCGTATTAACATGGACGATTATATGGGCAGTTCTTTCAACGATTACTACATATTTCGGAGGACTATTGGTAGCCTTACTGGTGAGCCAAAAGGGTATTCGTTTCAAAGGAATGTGGAGAGTTATTCTGATTGTGCCTTACGCAGTACCGCAGTTAATCTCTTTGCTGCTCATGCGCAATCTATTTAACGGTCAATTCGGCCCTATCAACCAATACCTCGGGTATTTTGGAATGGGCGGATTGCCATGGCTGACAGATCCATTCTGGGCTAAGGTTACCGTAATTATTGTAAACATGTGGGTTGGTATTCCAGTCTCGATGTTACTTATTATGGGCGTACTGACTACAATTCCTCGGGATATGTATGAAGCAGCTGAAGTGGATGGAGCATCGGGTTATCAGAAGTTCCGTATTGTTACGCTACCGATGGTATTGTTCTCCACAGCGCCTACTCTAATTACGCAGTTCGCAGGTAACATTAACAACTTTAATGCGATCTTCCTATTAACAGGTGGTAGTCCTGTAAATGGTGATTATCAATATGCCGGTTCCACGGACTTGCTAGTAACCTGGCTATACAAATTAACACTTGATCAGAATAAAAACAACATGGCTTCGGCAATAGGGATTATTATCTTTATCATTGTTGCTTCATTCTCCCTGTACAATTACCGCCGGACGAAATCATTCAAAGAGGAGGATATGATCCAATGAGCAGAAAGATCGCGAACTTTATTCGCTTAAGTGGTAGTTACATCATCTTGATTGCTTTGTCGATAGCGGCACTCTATCCGGCCCTCTGGATTCTATTTGCTTCTTTCCGGCCTGGTAAATCATTGTACAGTAAATCATTTATCCCTGAGCAATTCACCTTCGATCACTACAGAGAATTGTTCACATCGCCGAGTTATATGTTTGGGACTTGGTATGCTAATACATTGAAAATAGCCGTGTTCTCCATGCTTATCGGTGTAGTACTTACCTTGTTAACTAGTTATGCTGTATCCAGATTCCGGTTTAAAGCGCGTAAAACAGCGTTATCCACCGTTCTAATTCTTGGTATGTTCCCTGGTTTTATGAGTATGATTGCTATTTATATGCTCCTTAAGGAGTTTAATTTGCTGGATACACATATTGCCTTGATTATCGTTTATGCAGCTGGGGCACCGCTTGGGGGAACCTTTATCGCCAAAGGCTTCCTCGACACGATTCCTCGTTCTTTGGATGAGGCAGCTCGAATTGACGGGGCGAGCAATTTCGGAATATTTATGCGAGTTATTCTTCCCTTGTCACGCCCTATGATCACTTACATGGCACTGACTCAATTTGTCGGTCCTTGGGTGGATTTCATTTTCGCCAGACTTATTTTGCGGACGAAGGAGAACTGGACCGTCGCAGTCGGAATGTGGGATATGGTTAACACGAACCAAAACACTAACTTTACCTTATTCTCTGCCGGTGCTGTTCTGATCTCTATCCCGATTATGATTTTGTTTGTATTCTTGCAACGTCTGCTTGTTGATGGATTGACTGCAGGAGCTAGTAAGGGGTAACAATTTCGCTTCATACTAAAGAATGAACTGGGTACAGCCTTTGTACAGAAATGGAAGGCTGTACCCTTTTTCCATCATAGGGAGTGAACTTAATGAAAAAGCTATGGACTCTACAGTTTAGATCAGTTGGGATAAAATTGTTCGTTATTCTTTTCAGCTCCATAGTGCTCTTATCCACTGTTCTAGGATTGACTTCATATTTTGCTGCCAAAGATATCATTACAGATGAGGTTGCCGCGGCCTCCTCACAGTCTGTAGTTCAAGCAGCGGACAAGCTGGATTTTGTTCTAACCGAATATGAAGCGCTTTCGAGGCAATTTGCACTCGACTCCGCATTAAAAGGTGACTTGGAAAAAATAAATAGTGGTGAACTTACAACGGTAGCTAAAGTTGCTGCAGAAGATCGGATTCGCAGAAAGCTAGACTTAGTTAAAGGTTCAGATGAGCGGATGTATGGCGTCAGACTGGTATCTAAGAGCTTGGAAGAAACAGAATCTTATAAATCTGCAGGTATTAGTGGTCTCCGTAGTGATGAAGGTATTGCTGAGAGACTGAAACAAATTGAGGATGCTAAAGGAGAGCCAGTATGGTTTCCGGTTCGTGAGAAGGGCTTCTTTGATGCTTATACTGAACCATCTTTAACTATGGGGAGATTGCTTCGCAATCTATTGCATCCTGAAGCGGAGTACTACATGCTCATCGAAGTTAAAGGGAAGGCCATGACTGAAATGTTATCTAATCTTCAGATTGGAATTACCGGTGAGATTCGAATTTTGAACACAGATGGTAACATTGTTTATGGTACGGATAATGCTAAACTGGGTCAACCCTCTTACATAAAAGTATCAGAAGAGCAAGATATAGAAAAGAATCATTCATTTACAGCAGCCGATGAGAAGGGAAGTCCTCAGCTTGTCGTTTATCAGCCTTTAACGACCGCTAAGTGGACACTCATGGGATATGCACCAGTTAGTGATTTTACGAAGTCGGCGGACAAGCTTCTTTATATTACGTTCTCTGTGGTGCTTGCAGCTGCCGTGATAGCCCTGTTAATTGGTTATGTTCTTGTTCGTTTGGTTGGGCGTCCACTAGGTAAACTGGCGACCTTAATGGAAGAAGGTGAGCGAGGAAACCTTCGTGTACGAACAAATTTTAAGGGTAAGGATGAGATTGGCCGGCTCGGGCATAGCTTTAACAAAATGATGGAGCAAATTTCTCTGCTTGCAAGCCAGAGTGAGATGTCAGCGGATGAAGTGCTTGGTACTTCGGAACAATTAGTCAAAGCATCAGGTACAACCTCACTTCATGCCAGAGAGGTTGCATCCGCTACAGGTGAGATTGCACTTGGAGCAGCTAGCCTTGCTGTCGAAGCAGAAAGAAGCCATGCTAATGTCGAAATCATTGGCAGCAAGATGAGTGAAGTAACCGAACTAAATACAGTAATGGACGCTTCGGCGGAACGAGTTATTGAGGTTAGTGATCAAGGGACAGAGCTGATGAAGCTGCTAGTAGAGCAGAGTGAGTCTACGGTGGAAATGTTCAATCGAATACAAGAGAACTCCAATAAGCTAAGAGAGAGTACTCATTTAATTCGCAGTATTCTTAGTCCTATGATTGCTGTGAATAAGCAGACCAATATTTTGGCGCTAAATGCCACTATAGAGGCGGTAAGAGCCGGTGCAGCAGGCAGAGGCTTTATAGTGATTGCTGATGAAATCAGACAGCTCGCAAATCAATCGAATGATTCGATCCAATCGGTCTCCAAGATTACGGAAGAGATTGGTCTACACATTGAGAACACGGTTAAAGATATCAATGAGACCGCTCCAAAGTTCCGTGAGCAGATTTCTTCCGTACGTGAGTCGTCGACGATCTTTGCAAGTGTCAAAGAGGAAATGGAACACTTCATGGGGCATCTTAGTGAATCCTCTGCTTCTATCCATGAACTGATAGCGTTTCAGCGTCAATTAGGTGAATCCATGGCAAGTGTCAGTTCCATTGTGCAGCAGACGACGGCTTCGACTGAGGAGGTAGCTTCTATGTCTTCACAGCAATTTACTGTAAGTGAGGAGCTTGTGGCCTTATCTCAAAAGCTAGAAAGTTTAGCAGCAGATCTAAAGCAATCAATGATTTCTTTTCAAGTATGAGAATTAGAACTTCATAGTAAAAATAGAAACGAGTAACTCTCCTGTATATTGGAGTTTTGCTCGTTTTTTCTAATTTAATCACTTCAAGTAGCTCTTCTTGTCTTAGGAGTAGTTTGAGAGATACACTTGGGTTAACATTTTAATAGAAGAAAGGAGTGATCGATTGACGAATTTGCCTCTACATCTTAGTGGGAGTCTTTTTCAGCAGGCATTAATTGATGGAGATTATAGTCCTCATTTTTTTGCTTACTATTATAAACAATGGAACAACTACAATATGTCTTACCATCAGCACAATTCAACCGAAATCATGTATCTGATCTCTGGAGGCTGTGTCGTGGATGTTCATCCGAGGGCGGGTCAAGAAGAGAGATTTAGGTTAAAGCGGGGAGAATTGATCATCCTCGATGCGAATGTACCGCACAGATTGATTGTCGAGGAGGGGGGGCCCTGTCGAATGCTGAATGTAGAGTTTGGATTTATGGAATATACAGGGGTTGCTCCATCGATCGGCAAGCTCGCTCGAGAAGAAAAGGCACTTGCTGAATGGTTACAGGTTCCCTTTTCCAGTCTAGTCATGACTGATCCAGAGGAACTTTATCATGTTCTAAAAGGACTTGTACTGGAGCTCGATCAAAGTGGCGGGAAAGGTGGAAGTATGGTCGACTTATTGTTCTGTGAGCTTATGCTTAGATTATCTAGCTTGCGACAGGATCAACTTCGTGCCAACCAACAGCCTTCACAGCTCTATGTCAGGCGGAGTATCGAATTTTTGTATCAGAACTATGACCAAAGTATCCAGGTTAAGGATATCGCTGCCGCAGTCAATCTGCATCCAGGATATCTGCATCGTATTTTTAAGTCACATACTGGCCGGACACTCAGTGATTATTTGAATATGCTCCGAATGGAAAAAGCAAAAATGCTGCTGGGACAGAGTGATATTCCGATTGCTGAAATTGCCGATTATGTAGGAATTAGCAGCAGACAATACTTTCATCTCCTCTTCAAAAAATACGCCGACTGTACACCTGTAGAATATCGCAATTCTATTGAGCGCCATTCCTGGAGCTATGAAGAGAAGGATCTTCAGTAGAAGATAGGTTAGGATATTTGACACCTTCCTTCAAAAGAGGTCATGATTTTGGTAACGCTTCCCTCAGTTCAATTGCTACAATGGACAGGAACAACCAATTCATTACCGGAGGATGATCAGGATGTCATTTAAAGTGTCTTTTATAGGGGCAGGCAGCATTGGATTTACCCGTGGATTGTTGAGAGACTTACTAACCGTGCCGGAATTTAAAAATATTGAAGTCTCATTTATGGATATTAATAGTCACAATTTGGAGATGGTTACCGAGCTGTGCCAACGTGATATTAAAGAGAATGGATTAGATATTCAAATCCAGGCGACGACGGATCGCAGAGAAGCGCTGAAGGATGCAAAGTACGTATTTTGTACTATTCGAATGGGTGGGCTTGAAGCTTTTGCCACGGATGTAGATATTCCATTGAAATACGGAGTTGATCAGTGCGTAGGTGATACTCTTTGTGCGGGAGGCATCATGTACGGGCAGCGCGGGATTGCGGAAATGCTGAATATTTGCCGTGATATTAGGGAGATGGCTGCCCCGGATGTACTCCTGCTTAACTATTCGAACCCTATGGCGATGCTGACTTGGGCTTGCAACAAATACGGTGGTGTGCGGACTATTGGTCTGTGTCATGGAGTACAGCATGGGCATCAACAAATTGCAGATGTGTATGGTTTGAAGAAATCGGAAGTCGATATTATTTGTGCAGGTATCAATCATCAGACCTGGTACATTTCAGCAAGTCATAAGGGGAAGGATTTGACCGAAGGTCTTCTAGAAGCTTTTGAGAATCATCCGGAATTTAGTCGCACGGAAAAAGTTCGAATTGATATGCTGCGCCGCTTTGGTTATTACAGTACAGAATCCAATGGTCACTTAAGTGAATATGTGCCATGGTACCGTAAACGCAGTGAGGAAATCATGGATTGGATTGATCTCGGAAGCTGGATTAACGGTGAGACCGGTGGATATCTGCGTGTCTGCACAGAAGGACGGAATTGGTTCGAAACGGATTTTCCGAATTGGATGAAGGACTCGGCACTGGAATATACGGTGGAGAATCGCGGAGAAGAGCATGGTTCTTTCATTATCGAAGGATTGGAAACGGGCAGAGTGTACAGAGGTCACTTTAACACTGTGAATAATGGCGTAATTTCAAATCTGCCAGATGATGCGATCATTGAAGCACCGGGGTATGTGGATCGGAACGGTATATCGATGCCGCTTGTGGGTGAATTGCCTTTAGGAGCAGCCGCAGTGTGCAACGTTAGTATCTCAGTGCAACGTTTAGCCGTCGAAGCTGCTGTACACGGTGATGACAAGCTACTGCGTCAAGCGTTTATGATGGATCCGTTGGTAGGTGCCGTATGTAATCCAAAAGAAATTTGGCAGATGGTCGATGAGATGCTCGTAGCTGGAGAGCAGTGGCTGCCTCAATACAGCGAAGCTATTGCTAAAGCGAAGGAACGCTTAGCTTCAGGGGAGATTATTCCAACGAATGCCAACAATGAAGGCGCTGCTCGCCTGAAGGTAAAGACAGTGGACGAGATGATGCAAGACCGGGAAGCAGCGAATAAAAATGCCGGAGAATCTGACAAAGGTAAGGATAGAGAGAAGGTACATTAGGCAGTAGAGTTTTCAGTCACTTGGAATATGACTTCTCCTGCCATCTATTTTCTGAGTGGTAATAATAGTATTGTGGAACAGTTTTGGAGAATTAAATAGATTTCCATTATGAAAAAAGCCTCCCTTCCCAAGCTCTGGAATGGAGGCTTTTTATATGGATAGGTCAATATTCCAATGCTGATGCAAGCTGCCCTAATCAAAAACAAAACCGTGATCCTCCAGCAATGGAAGGGTGTGATCCAGAAATGCGAAACACAAAGCGTTCGAAACATTGCTTACTCTTCAGTTGCCTAAACGCAATTTCTAGCTCATCTCCTGATATTTTCGGATCCAGAAGACGCTTTTTAGCGATGAATCGCCTTTTACGTGGCTTCGGACTCCAGTGCTATTGCATTGAAAGAGGTTAATTTTTGGTGTTTTGTTCAAAGGAGAGGAACGTCAAAAAACACGGGTGTCCAAAAACCATAAAATGGCTGATGGGACATCCGCGTTTTTGAGTGAAGGAGTTATGAATTAACAACACCCTTTTGACTGAAGAAGGTTTTTAGCGCCTGGTACACTTCTTTTTTGTCTTTGATGACATAATGCATGAACTGTTCGTGCTTCAGATGACGATAAGCAGACATTAATGTGCTGCTGCGGTTGTACTGATTTACTTCGCCGTAGCCGAACATATTGCTCCGTTTAAGCAGTTCTCCAATTAGCTTCACACAACGTTCGTTATCAGAAGTAAGGTTATCACCATCAGAGAAGTGAAACGGATAAATGTTGTACTGCGCTGGCGGGTATCGGCTATCGATAATCTCAATCGCTTTTTGATAAGCGGAGGAACAGATGGTTCCCCCACTCTCACCACGAGTGAAGAAATCATGCTCGCTGACCTCTTTAGCCTCCGTGTGGTGGGCAAGGAAGACAATCTCCACCTTTTCATACTGGCGGCGTAGAAAGCGGGTCATCCAGAAAAAGAAGCTACGGGCGCAATATTTTTCAAAAGAACCCATCGAACCTGACGTATCCATCATCGCAATAATGACCGCATTCGAGTGAGGCGTTCTAATGTCATCCCATGTTTTGTACCGCAGATCATCAGGACTTATGCTGTGTATTCCGGGATTGCCTCTGCTTGCATTACGCCGCAGATTCTCCAGAAGGGTACGTTTCTTATCGATGTTAGACATCATACCTTTTTTACGGATATCGTTGAAGATGATAGATTTAACCTCGATCTCTTCCTTATTCTTTGGCTTCAGATGAGGCAGCTCCATATCCTGAAACAAGATGTCCTCCAGATCCTCCAGATTGACCTCTGCTTCCACAGTATCTTGACCGGGTTGATCGCCTGCTTTTTCCCCTTTACCGGGCTGTGCAGATTGTGAATCGCGCCCAAGTACATCACCGACCTGACTTTCCCCGTCGCCCTGTCCTACATGCTTTTGCTTACGAAAGTTATAGATGATTCGATACTCATCCAGGCTGCGGATCGGAACCTTTACAATCTGCTTACCGCCTGACAAAATAATATTTTCTTCGGTCACGAGATCCGGCAAATTATCCTTGATAGCTTCTCTGACCTTCTGCTGATGACGTTCCTGATCCTGATGGCCTTTGCGGTGAAGGGACCAGTCTTCTTTTGAGACGACAAAGGAAAAGGGACCAGATGATTGCGACAGGATGACCACCTCCCATGGAATATAAATGTTGATTGAAGGAACCTATGCAAAGTTTGAACTTCTTGGGGTGTAACTAAAGTATATTCATGGGGATGGGGGATATGTGATTTCTTATTCACTGATCTCTTCCACGGTCAATGTATAACTGTTTGACTGGCTCTCGCCAGTGTATTCACGTCCATCAAGATTGAAGAAATATTGAGCGGTTACTAAGCCTTTAAGGAAACGACCCAGTACATGTTCACTTACCCTGACAAAATAATGGATGTTTACAGTAGCAGCAGCTTTGACTGTCCCTAGCGACAAAGTGCCATTAAATGATGATTGGGGATGTGGAATTCCATCAATCACAATGCTGCTAGGATCCAAAAGACATTCCTCTGGCGTTAGCCGATTAAGGGATACTTCAGCTGGCCAATTTCCACTATTCGTTAGGGAGATCCAGCACTGGACGTGTTCTCCTGCTTCCACAAGGGTAGGCTTTGCATGTGTTTCGAGAGAAATGACAGGTGTGACTATTAAGGTGGTAACAGTATTGGAGCGGGAGGTTTGTCTTACTGTTCGTCCGTCCGGGAGCACAAAGGTATATTGAACACTACCATGGTTTTGTACAGCTGCAATGGCATGGATATTTATAGCTGCAGGTATGCTCACTTGAAAGACCACGACCGTAGAGGTTCCACCTCTTAATGTACCAAGCTGAATGCCATCTGCTGGACGGGCTCCTTTTAGCATCACTCCGTTTAAAAGAACGCTATCCCATACAAAAAGAGTACCAGAAGGGATGGCATCCGTCAGAACCGCATTTACGGCCAAGGTTCCGCTGTTGGTTATCGTTAGCTCATATCTTAGGTTGTCTCCTGGAGCAGCTGTAACATGATCTACTCTTTTGCTGATACTGACACCTGCCAGAACAAGGGAGACAACCACAGTGTTGCTCTCCGTCGTATTTGGATCCTCATCGACGGAATAAGTGACCAATGCACGATTTGTCAGGTCCAAGGATGGAGGGATCTCTGTAACTCTAACCCGAAATGTAATATCAATGCTTAGGTCTTTATCCAGTTGACCGAGTACTATTCCTTGCGTAGGATCTGATTCTGGATAATAGATTCCACCTGCAACGACACTCCCTGGAATGAATACGGCTCCATTTGGGATAGAAATCGTTGCGGTAATTTGGTTTAATAGGCTGTTGCCTTCGTTCGTGAGCCGCAATGTATAGGTAACTACATCTCCTATAAAAGAAGTTGGAGTGCTTGCAGTCAACGAAGTAGAGAGCTGGTACGACCGTAAAGAAACTAGTACGTAATTAGAATAAAAATCTCCATTAATGATTCTTCCCTCCGGTGTAGTAAAAGAAAAACGGCCTAGCGCTTTATTTTGCAGCATTAACGAAGAGGGCAATGAAATGATGACGACTTGAAAGGCGATGCTCACTTGACTCTGCGGAGCAATAGAACCTAGCGTTATGCCCGAAGACGGTGTAGCCCCTGGGAGAGGCACACCGTCTCTTAGCACACTGTTGGAAATAAAGGAAACACCCTCTGGAAGAATGTCATACACCGTTAGCACAGCTTCTGTGTTTCCATTATTAGAAGCTGTAATGGTATACACAAGGGTGTCACCTAATGAGGCATGGAGTTTATCTGTACTCTTCAGCAATGAAAGTACCGGGCCCACGACCGGGGTGTTAACGGTATTGGAATAGACAATGCCGTCAACACCCGCTGCCGAGTTGAAGAGTACCATGGATTGATTGGTTACGACAGGCTGGGTACGTGAGCCGGGAATCATAACGCTACTACCTGAACCTGGAAGGTGATGGTTGAAGAAGCACCAGCAGCAATCGTTCCGATGGCAATACCGGAAGCCGGGCTGCCATTTGGTCGTGGGGTTCCGTCTACAGTGATACTGCCGGTTACAAACTGGCTGCCTGCTGGGATAGGGTCAACCATGATGACGTTATTAACTGGTGAAATCCCCAAGTTGGTGACAACAATCGTATAGGTGATGATATCGCCGACAACCGCATCGATAGAGGTGGTGCTCTTAACGACACTCACATCCGGAGAAGAGACAGGGATAATAAGGACGTTTGAAAGTGAAGTTCCGGTGAGCAGACGACCATCTGGTGGCGTGAATGAGAAAGTTGATGAAGCTTGATTGACTAATTGCTGCGGTGACGGGAGAGAGGCTATAGTAACCTGAAGGGTTATGGTCACTGTTACCGTACTTCCCGGAGCAACTGCTCCAATATTTAATCCGGTAGACGGGTCGGCACCTGGTTGTGGCACTCCGTTAACGAGCACGCTGTTTGGAACAAAGATAGCTCCATTAGGAATCGTGTCAGTTATAACTACATTTGCTATAAGATTACCAGTGTTCGTTACATTTAGAGAATAAGTAATCGTATCTCCGACAGTTGCTGCAGTTCTATCCGCACCTTTGACAACAACGATGATAGGCTGATATACCGGAATAACAAGTGTATTAGAGAAGGAGGATCCCGAGAAGGCTCCAGAAGTGAAGCTGACGGAAGCTTGGTCGGTTAGCGTTGCTGGATTAGGCAGTACATTGACGATAGTGCTAAACGAGATATTGACCGTAACGCCCGGTGCAATTGTGCCCAATGAGATACCATTCGCAGGGTTGGCATTAAGGTGTGGGATACCATCAACGAGCACACTGCCAGCGATAAACGAAGAGCCCGCCGGTATGGGATCACTGATGTTTACATTGCTGATATTGGCTATTCCACTATTGGTAACTGTCAGGTTGTAGATAATAGTATCGCCTACAACGGCATCTGTAGCTGGTGATGACTTAGTTACAATAACATTCGGTGAGGATACTGAAATAGTCGACGTGTTGGAATTGATCGAGCTGTTAAATGTCCGGCCATCAGGTAAGGTGTAAGCAAAGGCAACGGATGCTTGGTTAATTAGCTGCTGGCTTGCCGGCAGTGTTGTAATGAGTACTGAGAACATGACAGAAAGTGTTGCACCTGCGGATATCACGCCGAGTGGTATGCCAGCTGCAGGATCCGCTCCCGGAGCCGGGGCGCCTTGAATAAGTACGCTGTTAGGCACAAATGTCGTCCCAGAAGGAATAGTATCACTCAGCGTAGCCAAAGCCCCGTAATTACCTGTATTGGTTACGTTAATTGTGTAGGTAATGGTATCACCGACGGTCGCATGAACTGAATTTGAGCTTTTCGCTGCGGCTAGAATAGGTAAATAAATAGGTGTTGATACAATATTTGAAAAAGCTACATTAGAGAGTACCCCTGAGGTGAAGCTAACTGTTGATTGGTTATTTAGCAGGCCTGAAGGTGGCAATGAGACTGTGTTCACTGTGAAGGCTACAGTTACGGTTACACCGGGTGCTATACTGCCTAAGGTTACCCCTGTGGAAGGACTAACCCCCGTACGAGGCACTCCATCTACTAGCACGCTTCCTGATACAAATGTAGTACCTGCAGGAAGGGCATCCGTGAAGACGGCATTATTCACCGCTTCAATTCCATTATTGGTAATCGTAACCGTATAGGTAATCGTGTCTCCCACTGTAGTTGATGTAGTTGGTGTGGATTTCACTACTGCCAAATTAGGAGAAGAGACGGGGATAGTAATCGTATTAGATAGGACAGAACCGCCAAGTGTACGCCCATCCGGAAGCGTGAAGCTATACGCTACCGTACCCTGATTGACCAGTTGTTGTGGGTTTGGCAATGAGGTGATATTTACTGTGAACACTACTGCTGTTGTACCACCTGGAGGAATAACTCCGGCAGGAATCCCCGTAGATGGATCTGCTTGTGCTAAGGGGAGTCCATTAATAAGCACACTGTTCGTAACGAAGGTAGTGCCAGCTGGTATGTTGTCAGTAACAATCAAACTTGCCGGGTAATTTCCCGTGTTACTAACGGTCAGGGTGTAACTGACAGCGTCACCTGTTGTAGCGTTATTTGTACTAGCTGTTTTGACAACAGAGATGTTCGGCTGGTACACAGGGATGGTAACGGTATTGGAAAAAGTGGAGCCGGAAAAAACACCTGATGTAAAGGTTACGGATGCTTTATTGATGAGTGTAGCTGTGGGAGGAATAGAAGTGACAGTAACACTGTATGCAACCAGCGCTGACGCTCCAGGTCCCAAGGTACCAATAGAAATTCCGGAAGAAGGGCTCAGGTTTGGAAAAGGCACTCCGTTCACGGATACGCTACCCGTTACAAAAGCAGCACCTGCTGGTGTTGGATCATTAAGTAATACGCTATTAACAGCTTCTAAGCCGTTATTTGTAATATTTACGTTATAAGTGACCGTATCTCCGATCGCTACGGAAGTTGAGTTTGAGCTTTTGACAACGACGATATTAGGAGCTGAGACTTGCAGTGTGACTGTATTAGATACAGCAGTTCCGCTTAAAGGTCTACCGTCAGGAGGGGTAAAGGTAAAGCTCGCAGAAGCTTGATTACTGATTTGTTGTGGTGAAGGCAGGGAAACAATGTTAACTGAGAAGCTAACAGGGACACTGGTTCCCGGTGCGACACTTCCTACAGCGATGCCGGTATCGGGTGCTGCACCTGGTTGCGGCATACCCCCTACAATTACACTGTTAGGGTTAAAAACAGTCCCAGCTGGAATGTTATCAGTTAAGGTTACATTTGCAGCAAGATTACCTGTATTACTTACTACCACTGTGTAGATGACTGTATCGCCTACAACTAGCGCATCGAAATCACCGTCTCCATCTACGGCACTTTTGACTAAGGAGATTTGGGGTTGAATGACTGGAGTGCTAGTAATATTAGATGAAGAAGAACCGGAGAATACACCGGATGTAAAACTGACGGATGACTGATTATTAATCTGTGATGGTATCGGCATTGTTATCCTCACCTCGAATGTTACGGTAGCTGTCGCGCCTGGGCTCAGACTACCGATTGGAATGCCGGCGGACGGAACTGCAAACGGCTGAGCAATGCCGCCTACAATTACGGTTCCGGAAATAAAGGTTACATTCTCAGGTAAAGGATCACTGAGAATGATGTTACTTACTGAAGCAATACTGTTGTTCGTCAATACAGAGGTGAATGTCAAAACATCACCTGTAACGGCAGTAGAAGCGTTCACGCTTTTTACAACTTTGACGTTAGGCGCAGAAACAGGAACAGAGAGCGTGTTGGATGCTACATTTCCTCCGAGTTGCCGCCCGTCTGGGAGGGTGAAGCTATAAGTTGCCGAAGCGGAGTTCAACAACATCTGTGAAGGAGGTAATGCTGTTATCGTGACCAAAAAGCTCACCGATACGCTGTCACCTGGTGCCAGTGGTCCAACTGGAATGCCCGTTGCTGGATTATATCCGGGAAGAGGGGTTCCACCAATAATTACACTGTTCGTTTCGAATACAGCTTGGGGTGGAAGTGTATCAGTTAATAGTAATGTGGCTGCAATATTCCCGGTATTGCTGATGAGAATTGAATAAGATAAGGATCCCCCAACGGATGCCTGAGTTGTATTCGCGCTTTTGATCATACTGATAATAGGTTGATACACAGGTGTTACTACCGTATTCGAAAGTGAAGAACCGGTGAAGGCACCGGATGAGAAAGAGGCACTAGCTCTATTTGAAAACTGCGCAGGATTTGGTAAAGAAGATGCATTCACTTTAAAAGAGACGGTTGTTGAGCTGCCTGCCGTAATACTACCGATAGATATTCCTGTACCTGGATTAGCGGCTGGTACAGATGAACCGCCCACAATAACGCTACCTGCTACAAAAGTGCCTCCAGTAGGTATAGGGTCAGAGACTACAACGTTATTCACAGCTACGCTACTTGTGTTGGACACTGTGATTGTGTAAGTCAGATTTTCACCGACAGCTACAGAAGCAAGGTTAGCGGATTTGGTTAGCGTAATATTTGGAGCGGAGACTGGAATGCTTAAGATGTTAGAGAGGCTGGCCCCGGATAATGATCTTCCGCTTGGTAGTTGGTAGGTGTAGCTGCTGCTGCCTTGATTGTTCAGAACTGGTGGTGAAGGCAAAGATTGTACAGAGACCAGAAAGGTTACAGGAACACTAGCCCCGGAAGCTACAGTTCCTAAGTTAATCCCTGTAAGTGGAGAGTCAGAAGGCCTAGCAACACCGTTAACTGTGACACTTCCCGACACAAAGGTACTTCCCGAAGGGATATTGTCACTGATGAGAACAGTTGCCCCGATATTTCCAGAATTCTGAACATTCAACGTGTAGAGAATATTGCCCCCTACAGTGGCACTGGAAACATTCGAACTTTTGACAATCTGGATAACGGGTTGGTACACGGGAGTTGTAGTCGTGTTGGAAAGTGAAATGCCAGTAAACGATCCCGAGCTGAAGGACGCAGAAGATCTATTTAATAGTTGTGCAGGACTTGGCAATGAAATCACGTTGACCTGAAAGGTGACTGTAACCGAACCTCCAGGAGTGATGGACCCAATAGAGATCCCGGTCCCAGGATTAGCGGAAGGCTGTGCCGTTCCACCAACCGTAACACTTCCCGAGACTAGTGAAGTCCCAACAGGGATACTGTCTGAAAGCGATACGTTGGAAACTGCTGCAATTCCATTATTGCTGATTACTGAGGTGTAGAGTAATGTATCACCTACAGCGACGTCAGCAAATCCAGCGCTTTTGACAACCGTAACATTGGGTGTTGTAACTGGAATAGATAGTGAGTTGGATGAGGCTGATCCAGCTACGGTTCGCCCATCTGGAACTTGAAAGGTATAAGCGGCGCTCGCTTGATCGACCAGCTGCGGAGGAGAAGGAAGACTGTTCACCACTACGCGGAATTGGACGGTAGAGCTTCCGCCAGCAGCTATCGTTCCAATAGCAATACCTGTAGCAGGATTTCCAGCGACAGGTGCTCCATTGACGGTAAAGCTACCCGCAATATATGAGCTTCCTGAAGGAATATTGTCGGTAAGGGTTGTTACAGCACCGATATTTCCAGTGTTGGTGATTTGAAGAGTATAGGTGATCTGATCGCCGACCGTCGCATTTGCAGTATTGGCAGTTTTTACAATGTTAAGAATGGGGGAATATACCGGTAAAGTTACTGTATTAGATGGAATGACCCCCGTCATGATAGGACCGCCAGCTACGCTTTGAAACGTAAAAGCAGCATTGGCGGTATTAGCTATATTTTGTGGATTTGGTAATGAAGTGACTTTGGCTTGATATGTAACCGTTATTGAAGTGCTCAAGGCTAATGAGCCCAAAGAGATCCCTGCTGTAATATCAAAGGTGGGCTTCGATACGCCGGCCACTACAACACTTCCGGTGACAAAGGCTGATCCTGTAGGCAGCGCATCTGATAAGACGACGCTAGCTGCACTCGCTGTACCAGTGTTACTGACAGTTACTGTATAAGTTACTGTATCACCAACTATAGGTCCGGACACATTGGCACTTTTAGTAACGTTTATTTTGGGCGCATTGATATCGACTTGTATAGCATTTCCATTGAGTACATAAGCATCGCCAGAGGTAGTTAATTGTAAGATCGCTGAAGACTGGTTATTTACAAGTCTGGCCGACACGTCAACATTGGTAATATCCCAACCTTGTCGACCACCGATGATGTTAGTTCCTGGATTCCCGTTCGTCTGATTGCGCGTTCCGAATGTTCCGGTTGTATTGAGATTACCTGAATCATTGTTGATCTGTGATGCGAAAAAATTGTTAGCAAAGTTATTGGGTCCAGATAACGCTACGAGTGTAGCTGCAGTTGGACCAAATAGGGCCTGAACGCCTGAACGGTTTGCATCTCCCTCCTGTGCGCTGAATAATGCTCTGCCTCCTAGCGCACCAGTTATTGGTGTTGCGAATCCAGTGATCGTAGTTGAAACCGGGGCAGATGTTGCCTGTACAAGTATTGCACCTGCCCGTAAGGACATATTACGGAAGGGCAATGATGTATTTTGATAGATTACACCGAGTGTCCAGCCCGCATGGTTAGCTGTGGAATCACTAGGAATAACGATCGTGCCAACTACACCGCCAGTGGTGTAGGTTCCGGCGCCGCCTTGCGAAATAATACTGGTAACACTGGCAGAACGTACATATGCGGAAGCACCACCTCCCAAATCGACTACGTTACTTGTCGCAGAGTCAGGAGTAACGCTAAAGGTAGTCCCGGCAGGGGTTATGAAGGAGACTGGGTTGTTTATGGCCGCACTGAGATTCACGGTTCCATTAATATAGGTACCGCCCCAAATCAGCTCTGCATATAGTACAGTGCTACCTGACGGTAGGACCAGTATGGCTGATGAGCTGTTGCTAGTATAAAGACTAGTAGTTCCATTAGGATAGGTGCCAAATACGGATGAAGTGTTAACAGTGGTAAAACCGCCGATGCTGTCCAGTGTCCCTGGCACTCCGATTGTATCAGAGCGACTAAGTCCAAGTGTGTTGCCTGTAAATGTGATAGCACCGGTCGCATTGATCGTTGCCCGTACGACTAGTGGAATGATTCTCACCTCCTTCGAGGTTAATTTGCTTTTAAAAAAGTGAACCGCCCCATATTCAGGACGGCACAGTTAATACCTGTATGTTAGCCTATGACGCAAATCGGGTATAATTGTATGTCCCATCAATAAATTATAGGAAAGTTTGTCTATCGTGTGATTTTAGCCTGCGTTTCATAAGAACACGGGGTTCAGCGAAATGTCCTCTACTCATCAATTCCAGCTCATGAATGGAAATATCCTCTTTGATTACGGTAAAATGATACATGATTTCATGCACAACATTGGCTTGAAGCGTCTTTAATATTTCTAGTTCTTCTGTTTCGTAAAGAGGGCTTTCATATGGATATTGATAGAATAGCTCCATCCGTAGCAACCGGTAATCGAACGGTGGCACGGGTATGGGATAGTCTGGAATTGCTGGGCATACTGGGCCGGATGAGGGCTGAAAAAAAGACCCTGTAAAATAACGCGGAGTATATTCATCAAACTTCTGCTTGAAGGCAGGATTGGACATATGGGCAAAGCTGTGGGCATAAGGAGCCAGAATACAAACAATGGCTTTGTGGATGCTAATTCTGTGAATTTCCGACATAACCGCGTATAAATCCTCCATATAGGGTAATACACGACTAGCCATTACAAACTCGGCGGTATTGTCCGGCAAAGGGATGCCTTGGCTAATGTCACAGACAATATCCACATCGGGACCCGCGATACGATCGATCCCGAGATAACCTGTTTCTTTACTGGATCCGCAGCCGATATCGATTCTCAAGGCGACCACTCCTTAGGGATAAATCAGGCTCAACACTATTGTATTAACCCCGCTTCAGCCTGCATCCGGCGGATGCCTATTAAACAATGGAAGTTATTAATAATTAACGTATTATGAAACCTAAGCAGAGTTGATAACGTTTAAAGGAGTAGGCTTGTGGAAAATGACTTTGAAAACAACAGCTAAACATAGAGGAGGCAGTCAACATGAAAAAACAACGTACCTTACCCGCCATAGCTGCAATCGCAGCATTAACACTAGCCTTAACCGCTTGCGGTGCTACTAATAATTCAGCACAGCCATCTGCAGAACCAACTGCAACAGCTTCTCCAGTACCAACAGAGGAGAGCACAAGCACACCTGTACCTACAGAAAGTACGAGTACAACTGCACCAACAGAGAATCCAAGCACACCAGCACCAAAACCAACTGCAAATTCAGAAGCTAAAGTGATTAAAGGAACAGGCGTTTACGTCGGACAAATAGATAGTCATTCTGTTGAGATTGAGACCAAAGAAGGTCCTACGGCCTTTGAGATTACAGCTGGAATGGAGAGCATACTTGAGAAGCTGAATACGGATGATTCCGTAGTTTTTGAATATGTAGAAAAAGCAGTCGAAGGCGATGCAACAGTTAAACAACGTGTGCTTTCAAAGCTGTCACTTGCAAAGTAAAAGAACTCATTTATGAATAACAAAAAGGCTGTTCCTGATTGATTTCAGGAACAGCCTTTTTATCTTTGATTTTGCAATGAACGTTATAGCGTCCCAGCATTGACTAAGAAAATAGTAATAAGAAGCATAAAGAGTAGGATAATAATACCGTTGATGAGGGTGCCTATAACGCCAAACACCTTACGCCGTTTCCGGATAGAGAGTCCTATAATGCCGATGACAACACCAATTACATTTAGAGCTGAAAGAATAATAACAGTCATTCCGAGAAGCATGATGGACTGCGATGATTCGGCTAGTAGATTCGAGTTCTCGTTAACCATTGAAGAAGCCTTCATAATAATGAAGAGAAAGAGGGCTGCATAACCTAAAATGGTCACTAGGCTGATGATGAAAGAAGCAATACCCGGTCCAGAGTGTTGTAAGTCACGATCTACTTTTTGATACGAAGACTGAGAATCCACATCTGGTTGACTCGGATAAGGTTGGGGATTTCCTACCTCTGCTGTAGGCACATTAGATTTTGAGAGAGAATTAAGGTCCATGGGTTGCACTCCTTGAGAGATAAGAATGAAATGTTGTTAATATCCACTTTTTCATATAGATGCTAAAAAAGCAACCCCTGATTGTGGCTAATTCGTAAATGGCTGCTGGAAAAAGCAACCTGCAATCGTTTATGATAGAAGAAGTCTAATAGTAAGGAGTTGTATTGGTATGCAACGGAAATTGATGGCCTGGGGGGCTTTGCTAGCTATGCTGGCAGTAGGAATAGGTGCTTTCGGAGCTCATTTACTAAAGTCAAGGATCACTGAAGATTATATGAAGGTATATGAGACCGGTGTGCAATACCACATGATACATGCACTTGGTGTGATTCTAATTGCACTGATTGTAGGGCAATGGGGAGAAAGCACCCGGTTACGCTGGGCAGGACGTCTGTTAATAGCAGGAACTATTTTGTTCTCAGGTAGCTTGTATGTTCTGAGTATCTCAGGGATTAAAGTGCTTGGAGCGATTACACCTATTGGTGGCGTATGCTTTATTATGGGTTGGTTATTCCTAGCCCTAGAGGCATTCTCCCGTAAAACTACGCTCTAGACGTTAAGAATGACCAGCAGGATTTGGGCATTGCGTGAAAATGAAGGGATCGTAGTAAGTGCAAAGAGGTAGTAGCTCCGTTTTAGGGCTATTGCGACTTTGATAACAGCAAATAAGCACCCATTCTCTCTAAGAGAATGGGTGCTTATTTGCATAAAAGGCATGCGCTTACAGAAATTCGTCAATCTCATTTAGATTAAAGCGGTATACCTGTTTCTCATCCACGTGATAGACACTAATAGAGTTGGCTGCTTCATCAAAATTTAAAATCCGACAGGGCATGGACACTTGTTTCCCGTACCGATTCGCTCGTAAACGTACTAATTGGTTGTTCTGAATGTACTGTCGAATCTTCCCGTATGCATCAGCTGGCGTCTCAATAGCTGACTGCTGTGCAGGCAAATCTGCCTGTTTATCTATCGGTTTATCGAGCTGCTTCTTAGAGGTCTTTGGTGGCAGCTTTAATGAAGTGGGAGGAGCAGAGCTTTGATTCAAGGCTATTTTGGCAGAACGAAGCAAGCTGTCAATGGTTCTCCCCAATTCAAGACCGGAGTTAATGTTGAAATCTGTGATTTTGTCATTATTGTTCAACATTTCAAGCAGATATTGCAATGCAAGCGGGTTGGTACGGGCATTAATCAGGATGTCGACATTGAATAAATAGTTGCCGTCTGTGTGTTGTAGTTTCTCGTCCATAGATCCCCCAGCTTTTCGTTTGAACATTCCTTTACAATTATAAGAATGTAAATAAACTATAACATTAAACAAGTAATAATCATATACCTGACACTAGAGAAAATGGGACCAAGGTACTGTGTTTTTTACGAAAAGCCTAGGACTACCAACCGCACATCAGCAGGGCGTGGAGCATACATATACAACGTGGATCGTTAATAAAGGAGGTGCTGCTATTGGTTACCATGGAGCCTATTACCGTAGGTGAACATACGCTGATCGGAGTAGAGGTTAAGCTTCCGAAAACAACGCTGCTCTCAATCAGCACAAGCCGAGGTTATATAATGTGTGGTGCGCTGGATGTTGGCCTGCTCAATGAGAAGCTCAGTGATCGGCAAATTATCGCAGCCCGGGCAGTTGGTGTACGAACACTGTCACAGCTGTTAGCTGCCCCATTGGAGTCTGTAACCTTAGAAGCGGAGCGTTTAGGTATCGTACCAGGCATGACAGGTGCGGATGCATTGCTTCTTATGATCTGACTGAACAATCTTACGAAATCCAAAACACAAGAGGCCTTGGGCCTCTTGTGTTTTTTTTGCAAGGATTAGAATTTTAACGTAATCGGTAGTGTCTTTAGTGTTAATAATTTCAATCGAAGGTTTATGGAAGGGTTCTCCTTGTTTCGTCATACATGCTAAGGGGTAAATTAAGAATAGACAAGTTACTGCCGGACGAAAGATGAAGTGAACCGGTAAATATAAAGGATAAGGATGGGATCATATCATGGCTAAAGCATCTAATAAAGTAAACACAACTTCACTGGAACAAATTTTGAACCGTCAGGTTGCTAACTTAAATGTATTGTACGTTAAAATTCACAATTTTCATTGGTACGTAAAAGGAGAACAATTCTTCTCACTTCACGTGAAATTTGAGGATCTATATAATGAAGTGACCCTCCAAATGGATGAAGTTGCAGAACGTTTGCTGAGCATCAAAGGAAGTCCAGCTGCGACGATGAAAGAATATCTAGAATTGGCAACGATACAAGAAGCTACCGGTAAAGAGGATACGCGGGGAATGGTTCAGTCACTGATTGAAGACTTCGCTACCATTTCTGAAGAATTGACAGAAGGTATTGAGCTTGCCGAGGAAATTAAGGATCAGCCAACATCTGACATGTTTATAAAAATTCGTGGTGATCTTGAGAAACATCAATGGATGCTGCGTTCTTACCTTAGCTAAACGATAAAGCGGATGAAATAAGGCTTCCTGCGGGAGGTCTTATTTTTTGCGTTAGGCCGCTCAAAAATCTGTATGGGTGATTAGCGCTGAAAATAGCGGAATTATACGGTATATCATAGGGGAAATAAAAAGAGATATTTGTAAAAAAACAGGGTTTGTTATAAAATTGTTGAGAATCATTGATAATCACTGTGATTCAATTTATAATAATTATAATGTGATATAGAATCTAATTGTGCTGGGAATCAGGATCATCCTGTTTCAATACAACTTTTGATTTCGCAAATCGATCAATGGAGGGAATAATATTATGGCAGCAGATTTTGTCATTGAGGGACTTAAAGCGACGATTGAGGGAAAAGAGATTTTGAAGGGGATTAACCTTCAAATGAAAGGTGGCGAAATTCACGCCATTATGGGACCAAACGGTACAGGTAAAAGTACCTTGGCATCCGCACTTATGGGTCACCCTAAATATGAAGTAACTGAAGGAACGGCAACACTTGAAGGTGAAGACCTTCTGGAGATGGCGGTTGATGAACGCGCACGTGCAGGTCTATTCCTTGCTATGCAGTATCCGAGTGAAATTTCCGGGGTAACGAACTCCGATTTCTTGCGCTCTGCCATTAATGCCCGTCGTGAAGAGGGAAGCGAAATCTCTTTGATTCGTTTTATCCGTCTTATGGAAGCGAAGATGAAGGAACTGGACATGAATCCTGAGTTTCTACACCGTTACCTGAACGAAGGCTTCTCCGGTGGTGAGAAGAAACGTAACGAAATTCTTCAAATGATGATGCTAGATCCAAAAATCGTGATTCTGGACGAAATTGACTCTGGTCTTGATATTGATGCTTTGAAAATTGTAGCTGAAGGCGTAAACTCCATGCGGAGTGAAGATCGCGGCTTCCTAGTTATTACCCACTATCAACGTCTCTTGAACTACATCAAACCTGATTTTGTACATGTTATGATGCAGGGCAGAATTGTGAAATCCGGCGGTCCTGAGCTTGCACAACGTCTGGAAGCTGAAGGCTATGAGTGGATTAAAGAGGAACTTGGAATTGAAGACGAAACAGTAGGGCAAGAAGCGTAAGAAACGCCAGGAAGGAGGAGAACACTTATGACGACACAGACCATTCTTCCGGTGGATGCCGAGCGCTTGAGCGAATTATCGCATAGTAGCGGCGAACCGGGTTGGCTGAAAGAAAGCCGCTTGAAAGCACTTGAACTGGCAGCTACTCTGACACTGCCTAAATTAGAGAAGACACGGATTGATCGTTGGAACGTGAACAATTATGGTAGCTACAAAGCAAGCGAACCTATTGCTTCACTGAAGGATGCACCTGCTTCCATTTCCTCCTTGATCAAGGATCAGGAAGAAGGCAGTCTGATTATTCAACGTAACTCTGGTGCAGTATATACACGACTGGCTCCTGAGCTTGCAGCACAAGGTGTTATTTTTACCGATTTGCAAACGGCTGTTAAAGAGCACGGAGATTTGGTACAACGTTACTTGCATAAGGCAATTCAGCCTGACGAGCATTCTATCGCTGCGCTTCATGCAGCATTGTGGAACGGTGGAGTATTCCTCTATGTTCCTAAGAATGTAGTGGTTGAAACTCCACTTCAGGCGGTGCTCTTAACAGATGATGCGGAAGCTTCATTTGTTCCTCACATTCTGATTGTAGCGGATACTAACAGTTCCCTGACATACGTAGACAACTACGTGTCGGATAAAGAGGAAGCTGGATTGCACAATGGTGCTGTAGAAGTATTCGTGGGTGCAGGTGCTAAAGTTCGTTATGCTACAGTACATCAGCTGGGCGTAGATACAACAGATGTAACTTACCGCCGTGCTGTTGTTGAGAATGACGGAACCATCGAATGGATTGTTGGTGAGATGAACTATGGTGATACAGCAAGTGATACCAAGTCTGTACTGAAAGGCAATGGCTCTAGCTCGGATGCTAAAGTAATTGCTGTAGGTACGGGATCACAGAAACTGAATTACACTACTCAAGTTCAGCATTTCGGCAAAAATACCCCAAGTGACATGATCACTCGTGCGGTTATGCGTGATAATGCTACTTCTATCATTAACGGAATTACCAAGATCGAGAAAGGTGCTACAAGAGCCGACGGTCAGCAAACGGAGAAAGTATTGATGCTGAGTCCAAAAGCCCGTGGTGACGCCAATCCGATCCTGCTGATTGATGAAGATGATGTTACAGCAGGCCATGCCGCTTCCGTAGGACAGGTCAATCACGAGCAAGTCTTTTACCTGATGTCCCGCGGAATTACACGGCATGATGCAGAAACTCTGATCATCTATGGCTTCTTGGCTCCTGTTGTGTCGCAAATTCCACTAGAGGGACTGCGCAATCAGCTCCAATCTCTTGTGGAAAGGAAGTTAGGTCAATGATTAGCAACGCCATCCGGGAGCAATTTCCCATACTGAACCAAAATGTGAACGGGCATCCACTAGTCTATCTAGACAGTGCTGCTACTTCACAGAAGCCTCGCCAAGTGATTGAGGCGGTCAAGTCGTATTATGAGTGGGATAACGCCAACGTTCACCGTGGCGTTCATACTCTAGGCAGCCGTGCAACAGATGCCTACGAGGGAGCCCGGGAGAAGCTAGCTAAGTTTATTAACGCCCGCAGCACTAAAGAAATTATCTTTACGCGCGGTACGACCACTGCTCTAAATCTTGTAGCCTCTTCTTACGGGCCATCTGCAGTGGGTGAAGGCGACGAAATTGTCATCACTCTGATGGAACATCATAGTAATTTGATTCCTTGGCAGCAGCTAGCTAAGAAGACAGGTGCTACATTAAAATATATACCGTTGCAGCCCGACGGAACGATTACACTTGAAGATGCTGAGAAGACGATTACGGATAAAACCAAGATCGTTGCTATCGCTTATGTATCTAACGTTATGGGAGTTACACATCCGATTAAAGAGCTTGCGGCTATTGCTCATCGTCACGGTGCGGTCATTGTCGTAGACGGTGCACAGAGCACGCCTCATATGAAGGTCGATATGCAAGATCTGGATTGTGATTTCTATGCACTTTCCGGACATAAAATGCTAGCACCGACTGGAATTGGAGCTTTGTACGGCAAAAGAGCACTACTCGAAGCCATGGAGCCTGTTGAGTTTGGTGGCGAAATGATTGATGATGTAGGTCTCTATGAATCGACATGGAAAGAACTCCCTTGGAAGTTTGAGGGAGGTACACCGATCATTGCTGGTGCTGTTGGATTAGGTGCAGCCGTAGATTTCTTACAGGAAATCGGTATGGATGAGATTCACAGCCATGAGAAGAAGCTTGCAGCATACGCAGAGCAGCGTCTATCTGAAATTGATGGCTTGACCATTTATGGTCCCATGAGTCGTGAAGTTGGCGTTGTTACTTTTAATCTGGGTGACGTTCACCCGCATGATGTCGCTACAGTGTTAGATGCGGAGGGCATTGCCATCCGTGCTGGCCATCACTGCTGTCAGCCGCTGATGCGCTGGCTGGAAGCTAGCTCTACAGCACGGGCGAGCTTTTACCTGTATAATACAGAGCAGGATGTAGATCGACTGGTGGACGCTTTAATCAAGACAAAGGAGTACTTCGGCTATGAACTTGGATGACTTGTACAGACGCGTAATTATGGATCATTATAAAAGTCCTCGGAATCGTGGTTCATTTGAAGATGATGCTCTGAAAATTGAACTGAATAACCCAACTTGTGGTGACCGTATTACACTTCAGCTTAAGGTAGAAGATGGAATTGTAAAAGATGCCCGTTATAACGGTGAAGGTTGTTCGATCAGTATGTCGTCGGCTTCGATGATGACTGAAGCGATCAAAGGACAGACGGTTGAACGTGCACTTGAACTAGCCGATAACTTCTCCTTACTGATGAAGGGTGAAGACGTGGATTTTGGAGATTATGAAGATATTGAAGCCCTATCGGGTGTGAATAAATTCCCTGCGCGGATCAAATGCGCTACACTGGCTTGGAACGCGCTTCGTAAAGGAATTGACGAAGAAGAGCAACATAAATAACAGTAGAACAAGGAGGCTGACACCATGGCTAAGAAAGCGCCTGATATGGAAGAATACCAGTACGGGTTCCGTGATGAGCATAAGTCGATATTCCAGTCTGGTAAAGGTTTGACGGCCGAAATTGTTAAAGAAATTTCAGCAATCAAAAATGAACCACAGTGGATGCTTGACTTCCGCTTAAAATCTCTAGAGCAATTTTACAAAATGCCGATGCCAAAATGGGGCGGCAACTTGGATGATCTCGATTTCGATGATATCCAGTATTATGTAAGACCTTCCGAGAAGCAAGGAAAGACTTGGGAAGAAGTACCTTCTGAAATTAAAGAAACCTTTGATAAACTGGGTATCCCAGAAGCGGAACAAAAATTCCTCGCTGGTGTCTCGGCACAATATGAATCTGAGGTTGTATACCACAGCATGCAGAAGAGCCTTGAAGATCAAGGGGTAATTTTTACAGATACCGACACTGCACTTCGTGAACATCCGGAATTGTTCAAGAAGTTCTTCGGAACGATCATTCCACCTGCTGACAACAAGTTTGCTGCACTTAACAGTGCCGTTTGGTCAGGCGGAAGCTTCATCTATGTTCCTAAGGGTGTGAAATGCGAGGTTCCTTTGCAGGCTTACTTCCGTATTAACTCCGAGAACATGGGACAATTTGAGCGTACTTTGATCTTAGCGGACGAAGACAGCTTTGTGCATTATGTAGAAGGATGTACAGCTCCAATCTACAGCACGAACTCCCTGCATAGTGCAGTTGTTGAAATCCTGTGTATGAAGAACGCTCGCGTTCGTTATACTACAATCCAGAACTGGGCTCCAAATATCTACAACCTCGTTACTAAACGTGCGGTTGCAGAAGAGAATGCTACGATGGAATGGGTCGATGGCAACATCGGTTCCAAGCTGACTATGAAATACCCTGCGGTGGTTCTTAAAGGCCGTGGCGCTAAAGGTTCAGTACTGTCCATTGCGGTAGCGGGTAAAAACCAGCATCAGGATGCAGGTGCCAAGATGATCCATCTGGCTCCAGACACAACATCCACTATTGTCTCGAAATCGATCAGTAAGCACGGCGGTAAAGTAACTTATCGTGGTCTTGCTTCCTTCGGCCGTCAGGCAGAAGGTGCGAAATCGAACATCAAATGTGATACGCTCATTTTGGATAACGAATCCACTTCGGATACTATTCCTTACAATGAAATTATGAACGATAACATCGTGCTTGAGCACGAAGCGACCGTGTCTAAAGTTTCTGAGGAGCAGCTGTTCTACTTGATGAGCCGCGGCCTCACAGAAGCTGAAGCGACTCAAATGATCGTTATGGGCTTCATCGAGCCGTTCACGAAAGAACTGCCGATGGAATATGCGGTCGAAATGAACCGTTTAATCAAATTCGAAATGGAAGGAAGTATCGGTTAACCTTATTTATCAAGGGGTATCGGCTTCACTCTAATAGTTAATATCAAATACGTATTCGCAGTGGTCTTGAGTCTTTTATGCTCAAGTCACTCGGATACGTATTTTTTTTGTGTCAAAATTTAGTCAATGAACAGTAAGCTTATGGAAGCAGCAAGAAATGTCCTGTCCTGGACGGAGGTTAAGATTATAATAAAATCAATCGTTGCAACGAGGAAGTGAAGAAGCTGGGTTATCTAGAATGTTTGCAGGAAACTATTGATTACATCGAAGAAAATCTAAAAGGTCCGATTTCCATTGAGGAATGTGCGCAGCGGTCAGGGTTCTCCAAATTTCATTTTCATCGGATCTTTGGTATCCACCTTGATGTCACTCTAATGGAATATGTTCGCAGGAGACGGTTGGGTTATGCGATGGTTGATGTCATTAATGGCAGAAGAATTCTGGACATTGCGCTGGACTACGGCTATAGCTCAGAGAGATCATTTAGTAGAGCCTTTCAGCAGGAGTTCGGTCAAGTACCCAGTAGTTGCAGAAATGTAAGATATGCCTTGCCACCAAAACCGCTGCTAAATGAACAAATAAACCAATTACGCGGAGGAATTAAAGTGGACTATTTAAGTGACGTTACGATAGGCAGCTTGGGCGCAATGAAGGTAGTGAGTGGGGTAAGGGTCAGTGATAATCCTGAAGATGAGGTCATTAACTTTGTCACTGAATGGGCTAAGAAGTCTGGAATTAAGACAGATGCAAGACAATTTGGTTTTGATATTCCTGTTAGTGATGAGGATCAAGAGGAAGGGCTACGGGGCTACGAATATTGGGTGGTTGTAGAAGAAAAGCCTTATCACCTTGAATCGGGGCTTAAATTTAAAGATGTTGAGGACTGTAAATATGCAATCCTGCGGATTACCGAGCCGATGATTGACCCTTTTGAGCGTATTCCGCTAGGATGGAAAAAGCTTGCCGGATGGGTAAACAGCAGAGGCTACAAAACCTCTTGTGATCAGGAACGCTTCTGGCTGGAAGAGAAACTGGAGATCAACGGTTCGGAATACATGGATCTTTATTTTCCAATAGAATAGTTACTGCAGGGGCGCCCAAATGTGACCTACAAGTTAAACACTTTGAAAAAGAGTGTCCTTCTTGTAGGTCATTTGTATTTAATCCAACAAGACTGGTTCATTTGGGAATCGGAGGGAATTTTTCTATCGATAGGATTTAATCCAAATTTTATGTAAAAAACCTGATAAAGGCTTTCTTTGAGGGACCTGATCTTGACAAGGATCATGATCTTTCTTAATTCAACAGCATTAAGGAGGAAACTCGAGTATTTTAAGACAATGATGGTCGTTTATCACCTATATATGGGTCTTTTTTCCGAAATAACAGGATAAACGCTCAAATCTACCCTTTGCCGCTTTAAATTAGGGATGATACACTGCTTAAAGTCACTAAAATTGTAAGCGCTAAAAAATAGCTTTACTACGTAAAGCTCTAAGCCAATGCTTACGAAGCCGCTTTACTTCGTAAAGCTCTAAGGAGGAGAGATATGGATGTTCTCAGGCAACTGCGAGGCTATTACCGAGAGAAGCTGCACTATTTAATTCTTTCGATTGTATGCTTGGCCGCCGCAACTGCAGTGGGGCTAATTACCCCCAATTTGTTAAGAAGACTGATCGATGATGTAATTGTACCCCTAAAGTTTGATGAGGTACCCGTGTTAGCCCTTAGTGTGTTAGCGGTAGTAATTGTAAAAGCATGTCTGCAATTTGCACATGGTTTTTTTGGAGGACGGTTAGGTAATTTTCTAGCATACCGGCTGCGTAACGCTTGTTATGAGAAATTGCAATTTCTATCTTTCCGTTATTATGATACCGCGAAAACAGGAGATCTGATGTCCCGGCTGACCGGGGATTTGGAAGCGATCCGGAACTTTATCGGTTTTGGTTTTGCTCAGCTGCTCAATGTGTTTTTTATGGTGTTTTTTGGTTCAATTATGATGTTCTCGCTCAATTGGCAGCTAACCTTAGTAACTCTGATTACGATGCCAATTCTGGCGTTTATAGCATTAAAATTTGAATCGAAGATTCACCCAGCCTTTCAAGAGATGCGTCTTGCGCTCAGTTCTCTGACAACGGCTGTACAAGAGAATATTACCGGTGTGCGTACAGTTAAATCGTTTGCCAGAGAGGCTCACGAGGTAGAGAAATTCTCACACCGTAATGAACGTTATAAGAATAATCAGATTTTTGCGGCAGAGCTCTGGAGTAAGTTTTTCCCGGCGATGGAGTTTTTAGCTTCAATCAGTGCAGCTATTCTGCTTGGAGTTGGCGGGACGTTAGTTATCAAGGGGAAAATGTCACTAGGTGAACTGGTTGCCTTTTTCAGCTTGATTTGGTATATCATTGGACCGATGTGGGGTCTTGGATTCCATATTAATAACTATACACAGTCCAAGGCATCGGGAGAACGTGTATTAGAAGTACTTAATCAGAATATTGATGTGAAGGATAAAGAGAATGCTCGTGAACTGGTATCTTCAGAGGTTAAGGGGGATGTTGCCTTTAATCACGTGACATTTGCATATGGGAACAAATTGCCTGCGGTTACTGATATTCATTTTGAAGCTAAATCAGGTGAAATTATTGGATTTCTTGGAGGCACAGGTTCAGGTAAATCTACAATTACTCAACTGATGATGCGTGCTTATGATGTTAATGAAGGTAGTATTACGCTGGATGGCATTGATATTAGAGAATACAATGTGCGCAGCCTGCGGTCACAGATTGCCACTGTATTCCAGGAAACATTCCTGTTCTCCTCGTCCATCCGCAACAATATTTCTTATGGCTTGAAAAATGTAAGCATGGAAGAGATTATCCGTGCTGCGCAGTTGGCTAAGGCGCATGATTTCATTATGGAGATGGAAGACGGTTATGACACTGTAGTGGGCGAACGCGGAATGGGGCTCTCTGGTGGACAGAAGCAGCGGATTGCCATCGCAAGAGCATTGCTTAAGAATCCACGTATTCTTATTCTCGATGATGCAACTAGTGCCGTCGATATGGAAACAGAGCATGAGATTCAAGCTGGTTTCCAAGAGGTCATGAATGGGCGTACAACACTTATTATCGCCCATCGGATATCCTCCTTGCGACATGCTGACCAAATCATTGTCATGAATGAAGGTCGTGTTCAGCAGCGTGGTACCCATCAAGAGCTAATTGAAGTTCCGGGTCCATACCAAGATGTATACCGGATACAATATGCTGACTATCTGGCCAGAGCTACCGGAAGAGGGGAGGAGTGAGGCATATGAAACTTGAAGCCAAACAGAACACCGCTACGGGAGCAAAGCGTAAAGCAGCCGAGCAGCAGACACTTGATGAACGTTTCGTGTATAAAGATGATGATGTTATCGACAAAGCGTTTGACTGGAAGCAGTTCACCAGATTATTCAGCTATATGAAGCCTTACGCCAAACAGATGCTTCCACTGGTTTCTATCATGATGATTCTGGGAACCATTACGAAGCTGACCGTTCCTTTCTTGACAAGTTTAGCTATCGACCGTGCCATAGCACCTAAGGTTGGGAATCCCAGCTTAACACTTCTTTATTCGCTTACGGCAGGTGTGATTGTCTTATATCTCATTCAATGGATTGCAGGTGTATACCGAATTAAGTACACGAACATCATTGGACAAAGAGTCATTTATGACTTGCGTTCTGATTTGTTCAAGCATATCCAGAAGCTCTCTTTTAACTTCTTCGATAAACGTCCAGCTGGCTCGGTATTAGTCCGTGTGACGAATGATATCAACTCACTGCAGGATTTGTTCACGAACGGGGTAGTCAATCTAATGATTGACTGTGTGCAGCTTCTTGGAATTACCATAATTCTGTTATTGATCAACTGGAAACTTGGTCTTGCAGTAATGGTTACGGTTCCGATCATGTTCTTTATTTCTACTAAGCTGCGTCAGAAGATTCGGATCGCTTGGCAGGATGTGCGGATGAAGAACTCCAGAATTAATTCTCACTTGAATGAATCGATTCAGGGGATCAGAGTCACACAGGCTTATACGCAAGAACGTGAAAATATGAATTATTTCGATTTTATGAATACAGACAGCAAAAAGTCCTGGAATAAAGCATCTGCGATGAACCAAGCTTTCGGGCCGATGATCGAGATCACTGGTGGTTTTGGAACGATGATCCTCTTTTGGTTAGGAGCTTATCTGATCCAATCCGGTGAACTAACAGTCGGTATGCTGGTCGCATTCAGCTCTTATGTCAGCAACTTCTGGGACCCGATTAACCGTTTGGGGCAGATGTATAATCAGTTGCTTGTAGCGATGGCTTCCTCGGAACGGATCTTTGAATACTTGGATGAGCAGCCTTCGGTTCAAGATAATCCAGGGGCTAAGCCATTAAACACGATTCGTGGAGATATTAACTTTAATAAGGTTGTCTTTGAATATGAAAAAGGTCGTGCGGCTTTAAAAGGCATCGATCTGGATGTAAAAGCGGGGCAATCGATCGCGCTTGTGGGTCATACTGGCTCAGGGAAAAGTACGATTATTAACCTGATTGGCCGGTTCTATGATATTAAGAGCGGACGAATTACGATTGACGGTGAAGATATCCGTGAAGTCACACTGGACAGTCTGAGAAGGCAGATCGGAATCGTGCTGCAGGATACCTTTATTTTCTCAGGAACGATTCGCGATAATATCCGGTTTGGTCGACTGGATGCTACCGATGAAGAAGTGGAAAATGCTGCAAAAGCAGTAGATGCCCATGACTTTATTATGAAGCTTCCAGGAGGATATGAGACTGAGGTAGAAGAACGCGGCAGCGCCTTGTCCATGGGACAGCGTCAGCTGCTCTCCTTTGCCCGCGCACTATTGGCGAATCCAAGGATTCTGATCCTTGATGAAGCTACAGCCAGTATCGATACAGAGACGGAGCTTAAGATTCAGGAGGCACTCAAAATCTTACTTCAGGGCCGGACCTCCTTTATCGTAGCCCATAGACTATCTACCATCCGCCATGCGGATAAAATCGTCGTTCTGGATCACGGTGAAATCAAAGAAGAAGGAACCCACCGAGAACTGACGTCACGTGATGGTGTGTATAACGGCTTGATAGAAGCGCAATTCCGCTTCCTATAGCTCAGAACAACAGCCCATTCCCTTTGCGAAAGCAAATGAGGAATGGGCTGTTTTATATATCGTAGATTCAATTATTTCGGGCGTTTGGGCAGCCTACCCGTTACACGTAGCTCAAACATTTGGGCACAAATATCCTGATGCCAGTGTGTATCCGTTGTTTGTTCTGCTAACAGTATTTCATTCTGTAGTCGGGCCATCTCCCAACAGTAAGTGGCATTCACCTGAAGGCATTGCTGTTGTTCCGTTTCTTCGGAGGCTGTAAGCTGGCGTAGACGACTTAGAGTGAAGAGCTCGGCAAGACGTTCATGGACTGGAAGCATACTCTTTTACCTCCTGGAAATAGTTAAGCCACATATTAGTCTAGCCAAGTAAATTGTAATTCAATCATCCATTGCAGTATCTACAGTAGAAAACATTTCTCCCGCTCACCAAATAATATCTGCTGCACTTTGTGCAACAGTATCAGAAAAATGTGTTTCTAAAGAATTTCTTATTTTTAATTGCAAAAAATACAACAGAAAAAATCCCCCGAAAAAATGGGGGATCATGGATTAAAAGATAGCTTTGAGGAAGAATGAAGCACCCTAGTCCATGTAAATCTCTACAATCGCAACGTTACGCTCACGGGATAAATCCACGAACATTCCGTCAACCTGTACCAGTGGACGGAAAATATCGACCAGATTGTTCATAATAATTACGCCAATATCACCTGTATTCAGCAACACACGCTTGCCGATGAAGTTGGGCATTAAATGCTGGATAAAGGCTTGAACGGTTTTAGCGCTCAGTTTACCAAAACTTAGATTGTTTATTTCACGCAGGACGGAAATCAGCTCTTGCTTCGACTGATAGACTCGTTTAGAAGTCATCGCACTATAGATATCAGCTACAGCTGCAATTTGTGCATAAGGATGAATATCGGTTTTGGTTAGACCGCTCGGATAGCCAGAGCCATCCTCACGCTCATGATGCTGGAGAGCAGCCAAAGCTGTGTAAGAATCGTCCATGGAATTACGTATGATTTCGTAGCCGTACTTAGTATGTAGTTTAATTTCCTCGAACTCATCTGGCGTTAGCTTACCTGGTTTATTCAACAGGGAGGGTGAAATTCGGCATTTTCCAATATCAATCAAATATCCTGCACGACCAATTTCATAACATTCTTGTTTGGAATAACCAAGCCATATCGCAATATAATAAGAGAGCATGCCTACCTGAAGGGAGTGATTATAGGTATAGTTATCTTCCCGATCCAGCAAAAGCAGGAGTGACACTACATCTTTATGCTTGTCCAAAGTTTGAAGCGAAGGCTGAAGAATGTCGTTTACCACGGATTGGTTGAAGCTTCCTTTTAATAACGCTTCCATATAAAGAGACTCGAAGCCGTCAATCATAGTATCAAAACTAGTGGTCACCGTCTGAATGATTGAAGGTCTGCTGAGGGGGGATACCTCTTCTTCTAACGTCTCGATATCAACATAATCAACTCCAAGCTGCATCAGCTTGGCGATATCATTTATTTGGAGCAGTGATCCCTTTGGTAATACATGTAAACCCCTAGAACTATACGCGTCCGCGTTAAGGTGATTACCAGGTTTTAGATCCGAGACGTGTACTCTCAATGCCTATGCCACCTTTTATCCGATTTTATCCAGAATATCAACAAAGTTCAGATTTTTCAATCAAAAAGGAGAAAAGATTATTTGTGGATTGTATCGTTAGCTTTTTGATCAGAGTTCACCCAATGTTGGCCCGATTCATTAATGTCTTTTTTCCAAACGGGAACCGTCTGTTTCAATCGTTCAATGGCAAAGCGACTGGCTTCGTAGCAGGTATCGCGATGGGGGGTGGAGACGGCAATGATAACACTTGCTTCCTTTAAACCTACAAGCCCAATGCGGTGAGATATGGCGCAGTTTGCGTTCCAGCGGTTCTTGACCTCTATGCCAATCTCCTCCAGCTTACTTAAGGCCATAGGGATATAGGCATCATAATGAAGTGCAGTTGTCCGTTGTTCTCCGGTCATTTCACGTGTCGTACCGATAAATAATAAGGATGCACCGTGATTGACGTCAAGAACGGCATCTAGAAGCTTCTCCGCATTTAAAGGCTGGTCCGTTATGATATAGAGACCATCAGTAGTAGTTTCATATATAGTGCCGTTCTCACCCCCGGAAACTGGAGGAATAAGTGCGACTTCGGAAGACGCTGTGATGATAGAATCATCAGGAGCATATTCCCGGTCAATGGCAATTAAAGAAGCCTCAATTTGGGATGCTGCAGCCGGATAAGAGACGGATAGAAGCTCCTTTAGCTTGCCGGCAGTTAAGGGAATCTCAGTCGTTTGGAAGGACAGAGAAGAAGAGCCGATGGTCTCAGCCAGACCCGCGAATAGTCGGATAGTAATATGCATTTTTATTCTCCTCTGATGTATGTTCTGATGTCTTCAATATACCATAATGTGTCTGAAAATGTTATGCTAGGCTCTGTAAGATCACGCACCGACTGCTTCATTAAAGAGCAGCTCTAGGGTAGGGGGAATGTAGCTTATGGGGCATGTGCCGCAAAGACTGACCATACTTCATACCAATGATATACATAGCCATTTTGAGATGGTAAGTCCGGTGGCAGCGGAAATCGCCGCACAAAGGGCTGCAGCGGGAGAAGAGCCTGTACTGCTGCTGGATATTGGTGATCATATGGATCGTGCAGCTGTCGAGACAGAAGGCACTATGGGTCAGGCTAACATCGACGTATTAAACTTAACAGGATATGATGCTGTAACCATTGGCAATAATGAGGGACTTACGTTCTCTCAGGAGATGTTGTCATCCATTTTTTCCGGGTTACAGTGTCCGGTAGTATGCTGTAATTTTGTGGAGTCTTCGACTGGGGAGCCACCAAGCTGGATGCAGCGTCATGCGATCTTGGAGAAGGATGGAATTAGAATAGGTGTGACCGGAGCAACAGCGGCATTTACTTCGTTCTATTCCCTTTTGGGCTGGGATGCTTTAGATCCTGAGACAGCGCTCCGGGAGCAATGCCTACTTTTAGCACCACAGGTGGATATATTAATCGTTCTATCTCATCTTGGACTTCCTACGGATAAAATGTTGGCAGAGCGGCTAGAGGGCATTCATGCCATTCTTGGTGGACATACGCATCATCTGTTAGAGGAGCCTATTATGATTAATGGGACTGCTGTATGCGGTGCCGGGAAATTCGGTCGGTATCTCGGGCGTCTTCAATTTGAGCGACTAGATCCTCAGTCTGATTTCAGATTAGTGCTGGGTGAATGTATTCCTATTGACCCCCTTCTGAAGGAGGAGGTTATAGGTCCTGCAGTGGCTATTCATTTGAAGCATGGCCAAGAATCTCTTCAGACGACCGCTGCGATTACTGACCGTGAGCTTCCTTTGAGCTTGCGGGGAGAGTCTCCCTTTGGCAATCTTTTGGCACAAGCTGTACGTAGATTTACAGGAACTAGTCTGTCATTAGTCAACACGGGTCAGTTACTAGGACCATTGCCGGAAGGCGAGGTTACGACTGGGATGCTGCACGCACTATGTCCTTCTCCCATCAATACTTGCATCATTAAGCTGAAGGGTATAGATATTCGCACAGCTTTGGAACAGAGTCTTACAGAGGAGTTTTATAATAAGGTCATTTACGGGTACGGATTCCGAGGGAATCATCTGGGCAGTTTGGCAGTAGATGGATTAAAAATCTTGTACGACCCACGGATGATACCGTATGATAAGAGTGTTGCAGTTTTTGTCGAAGGAAACCCGCTGGAGGATGAAAGAGAGTATAATGTTGGTACGCTAGACATGTTTACTTTCAGAGCCGGCTATGAGACGATCGCGAATGGGAAGGATGCGTTGTTTCTATTGCCTCATTTTTTGCGCGATCTCTTAAGGATGGAGTTACAGCGTCCAAACAGTCTCGATGAATGCATGCTCACTCGCTGGGAGGCTAAGTCTGAATAAGGCCGACAGCTCATAATCTACACTTATAGACTCCATTTAACAGTGCTAGATTCCCAAAAATAGGAGGACGTTATGGACACGATTACAGCTATTATTTTAGCAATTGTCGAAGGGATCACAGAATTTATTCCTGTATCTTCGACCGGACACATGATCTTGACTACGAAGCTATTAGGTTTCGCTGAGCAAGATTCGATTATGAAGACTTATGAAATTGTAATTCAACTAGGGGCGATTTTGGCGATTGCACTTGTTTACCGCAAGCGAGTGCTCAATTTGCTAGGGATTGGACGTAGTAGTTCAGGCAGAGGAGGCGTTATGCCGGCAGCCCGTCTGAACTTAATTCATGTGATTCTTGGAATTGCCCCAGCACTTGCTGTGGCATTTTTTGCCCGCGACTTTATCAAAAGCCTCTTTGGAGCTTCGACTGTACTCTGGGCGCTTGTCGCCGGAGGGATTCTAATGATTGTTGCAGAATGGGTGAACAGACGCAAAATACGTATTACTGCCCACGAACTGGATGATTTGTCTTATGGACAGGCGCTGGCGATTGGATTGTATCAGATTATTTCGGTACTTTGGCCGGGCTTCTCCCGTTCCGGGTCTACGATTTCTGGGGGGATGTTAAGCGGAGTCAGCTATAAGGCTTCTGCGGATTTTTCCTTCCTCATAGCGATTCCTATTATGTGTGCGGCTTCCGGGTATGAACTGCTCGATTCGTATAAAAACTTCACAAGTGAGACGATTGGTTATTTTGTAATTGGATTTCTGATTTCCTTTGTAGTGGCATATTTAGTAGTCATTTTGTTTATGAAATGGATTCAAAAGATTCGATTAACGCATTTCGCGATTTATCGATTTATTCTTGCTGCTGTATTCTGGTTGTTTATTATGCGTTAATGCCCGTGGCATAGACCTGGACACATCTGATTTTCTTTAAGGTACACCTGTCTGAATTTCCAAAGAAACGGTATAGACAAAGCGTGTGACCCAAGGATTTCAATACAGAATAGCATTTTACCGTTAAAGGCAGGAGTGAGTTTAGTGCGTTTAGTATCCGTGAATCAACTTCAAGCAGGCATGAAATTAGGTAAAAAAATATATAATGATGAAGGTCTAACTCTACTCGCGGACGGGGTGGAGCTTACGGATGCATTGATCAAGCGTCTCGCTAGAATTGATATCGGCTATATCTACATAGAGGATTCTGTCACGGACGATATTGTGATTACTGGTATACTCCAGGATGAGACGCGCAATCAAGCCCTAAAGGTGATTCGTAATCAATTTCAGCAAATGTCCGGGGCTTCAGGAATTACTAAGGGTCTGTATCATTTGGACAAAAAATTTTCTAGGATCATGGACAACATTTTAGACGATATGTCTTTACAAGAAGATCCGATGATCATGCTGATGGATATGCACACTGCTGATAACTACTTATATGTCCATTCCCTGAATGTCTGCTTGTACACTTTGGTGCTAGGCATTGCTCACGGGTATAGTAAAGAAGAACTTCGAGTAATTGGGCTAGGTGCACTGCTGCATGATATTGGAAAGACACAAATCCCGATAAAAATCGTACAGAAACCCGGCAGGCTCAGTGATGAAGAATTCCGCCATATGCAGGCTCATACTGAGATCGGGTTTCAGATTCTAAAGGAGGAGCCGAATATCCCGCTGCTCGCAGCACATTGTGCCTTGCAGCATCATGAACGCATTGACGGTTCAGGATATCCTCGCGGATTAACTGGACCCCAAATCCATGAATATGCCAAGTGGCTGGGTGTAGCGGACTCCTACGATGCCATGACTTCCAATAGAGTCTACAAAAAGGCTATGCTGCCACATCAAGCCGTAGAGGCACTTTATGTTGGTTCCGGTACTTTGTATGAGCAGAAGCATTTAGAGTTGTTTAGAGATCGCGTAGCTATCTATCCGCTGGGTCTTACGGTGAAGCTCAGCACGGGGGAGAGCGGGGTTGTGGTCAAAATAGATCCAAGTACGCCTCATAGACCCACCGTACGTGTGATTACGGGTCCTGAAGGAGAGAAAGTCGTACCGTTTGAACGAGATCTGAGTAAAGCCCTCTCCGTTGTTATAGTTGACGTCGCAGAACAAGGTGATTCTCTAGGAACGCCAAATTGATAATTTATAGCAGCGTGGAGAGAAGATTAGGCTTGTCCGAAGATATGTCGGAAGCCTATTTTTCGTCTCGCTGCTTTTATTTTTTTGAAATGTGAAGCAAGTAAAGAGAGCCAGAAAGACATCAAAAGTGCAGTTTTTTTGACTATCGTGGTATGATATAGGGTAAGTCATCGTTCTTTCTTCATGATTTTGGGTTAATAATAGGAATAAGATTTAAAGGAGCTAGTACAAATGAATGTTTTTAGACCATTAACATCTTCACCGAGGGAGCTGTCGCCAAGTTACGATCCATGGGATCCAATCACTTCTCTACGTAAGCATGGCCGCCATGTGCTAACGAGTGTGGAATTCACTGTAACCAATTTATGCAACATGCGTTGTGAGCACTGTGCTGTAGGTGATAGTTTAACCTCCAAAGAAGGAGATATGCTACCGCTTAAGAATATGCTGGACCGTTTAGAGGAAGTTGAGCATCTCGAGACCATTAGTATTACGGGCGGTGAGCCCATGTTCCGCGCCGGAACGGTGGATAATGTCATTGTACCATTGTTAAAATACGCCAAGGAGCGGGGAATCAGATCACAAATTAATTCAAATCTGACGATGCCGTATTCCCGTTATGAGAAGCTGCTTCCGTATCTGGATGTTATGCATATTTCATTTAATTATGTGAACGGTGACGATTTTCATGAAGTCGGTTTTGCGAACAGTGGTCATGCGGTTGCCAAGGAAGCCGCTTACCGGCTATATAATACAATGATTGAGAACTCTCGCCAACTAAGTGAGGATGGTATGTTAATTTCTGCGGAAACTATGATTAATTACCGTACCCACACTAAGTTGCCTGAAATTCATAAGCTGATTCTCGACATGGGAGCAAAACGGCATGAGGTTCATCCGATGTACAATTCGAGCTTTG
The DNA here is from genome assembly GCF_041956825.1 of Paenibacillus sp. RS8. Lineage (NCBI taxonomy): Bacteria > Bacillati > Bacillota > Bacilli > Caryophanales > Paenibacillaceae > Paenibacillus > Paenibacillus sp. RS8. Next base: position 3,772,032 of record NZ_CP168131.1, read on the forward strand.
CTTCCGCTCTGCCAGTGTTATCTTTGAATGAAATGCGGACAGCGATCCATTCGTTATTGGACCAGCGTGATCCAGAGGTATGGATGCTATTCGGCACGCTTCCGTTTTTTGCTTGCAGCTTCCTAGAGGAAGATCAGAAGTTATTAAGAAGAATGCGTGCAGAGAAGAATGTTACACTTCGTAATGATCCGGATGGCCGGAATCGTGTGAACGTAAATATGTTTACTGGAGATGTTTTTGTTACAGATTTCGCTGATATCGCAGCCTTTGGCAATATAGACAACCAAAAACTGGATGATATATTTATCGATTGGCAGACCAAGCATCCGCTGAACCAGAAGGTGAACTGTTACTGCGATGCAGCAGGTTGTTGCGGACCTAATCTGTTAGTAGCGGATATGTATTATCCGGAAGTTGATTTCAAAACTAGAAAAGCGATTAATCTGTAGAAACGAGGCGTTGTTAAAGTGGTGCATACGGAATTTGAAGTAGGGAGATTAATGCTTAATCTTTTGCTTGTTCTGGTGCTCGTATTATTGAACGGTATTTTTGTAGCAGCGGAGTTCTCATTAGTTAAGGTCAGGCAGTCTCGTCTGACCCAACTTGTCAGTGAAGGCAATAAAATGGCAGGATATGCGCTCAAGGTAAATAAGAAGCTGGATTCGTACTTATCTGCCACCCAGTTTGGGATTACACTTGCGTCGCTGGGGTTAGGTTGGGTCGGTGAGCCGGCCATTTCGGAGCTGCTCGTCGAGCCGTTAATGTATAAGATGGGAATTACCGATGGTACTCTGATTTCTACCGTCTCTGTCGTTATCGGATTTTCGATTATTACATTTTTACATATTGTACTTGGTGAGCTTGCACCGAAATCACTTGCCATTCAAAGAACAGAAGGGTCCGCTTTATTGCTCTCGGCTCCTCTGATGTTCTTCTATAATTTGTTCATGCCATTTATCTGGGTACTGAATGCATCGGCGAACGCATTGCTTCGTTTAGTGGGTGTTGAGCCTGCAAATGAGAGTGAGGCCGCCCACTCTGAAGAGGAAATTCGCATCCTGATGAATCAGAGTGCTAAGAGTGGTGTCATTGATAAAGATGAGATGAAGCTGATGGATAACATCTTTGAGTTCTCTGATCTACTCGCTCGTGAAGTCATGTTGCCTCGTACGGATATGGATGTGCTGTACAGCAATCTTTCGCTCGAAGAAAATATGAAGATTATTACCGAAACGAGACATTCACGATATCCGGTTGCTTTTGAAGATAAGGACCGTATTATTGGTTTTATTCATATTACCGACCTGCTGTTTGCTCCACCTGAGCAGCAGAATGATCTTACGACGCTGGTACGACCGATCCTTAACGTACCGGAGTCGATGGAGATTAGCCATACTCTGCGATTTATGCAGAAGAACAAAGCTCAGCTAACGCTGGTTGTCGATGAATACGGAGGTACAGCTGGTCTACTGACAGCAGAAGAAATTCTGGAAGAAATCGTAGGCGATCTGCATGACGAATTCGAAGATGAGCGTCCTAGTGTGGAACGCAACGGAGAGTATATTTCTGTTGAGGGCCGGATGTTGATTGAAGATGTCAACGATCTTACAGGTGTAGTGATCGAGGATGATGAAGTGGATTCTATCGGAGGCTGGTTGTTTAAGGAGCTGGAAGGGAATCCAAGCAAGGGAAAACGAGTGAAGGTTGAGGATGTTGTTTTTGAAGTTGAGGAATCGACGAGACTGCGGATTACCAGAATTAATATTCATCATGAACCGCGTGCCGAGGATGAAGAAAACTCTTCAGAACAAGATGAGGATAAAGAATAACCTATTGAAATTTGTAACGTATTGTTCCGGGTGATCAAGGATAAAATGAACTCCTCCTGCTAGAGCTGTATAGCTCATGACAGGGGGAGTTTTTTGTGGACACATAAAGGACATAACGCTCGACTATGCTAATGATTATATATGGTTTGAAAGCGGGGTCTAGATTGAAAAAGAAACTTCTTCTCGTTGAGGATGAAATTCGTATTCGTGAACTGGTGTCTGATTATTTCATACAGAATGATTGGGAAGTACTTGAAGCGGATAATGGAAGAGATGCATTGGTTTGGTTTGACTCACTGCTGCCGGATCTGCTGATTTTGGATATCATGATGCCTGCTAAGAATGGCTTCGAAGTATGCCGTGAAGTTCGTGAAAAATCAGCGGTACCTATCATTTTGTTAACCGCCAAATCCACAGATGACGACAAAATTTACGGATTTGAATTAGGAGCGGATGATTATGTTACAAAGCCATTTAGTCCAAAGGTGCTGGTAGCCCGTGCAAATGCGCTTATGAAGCGAGTTGAAGGCACCCATCAGCCTGAATCTAGCATAATAAAATTTGGTTCCGCGATGTTTAATACCTTGGCTCATCGTTTAGAGGTAGAAGATGCGGAAGTGGAGCTTACCCCTAAGGAATACGATCTTTTATGGCTTTTAATACGAAATAAAGGGATTGTCATTTCAAGGGATACGATCCTTAGCCGGATCTGGGGAATTGAATTTGAAGGAGATTCCAGAGTTGTGGACAGTCACATCAAAAAGCTGCGAAGTAAATTGGGTTATGAATCACGTTTTATTCGTACAGTGATTGGCACAGGGTACATGTTCGAGGAAGAGGTATGAGAAGACGGGGGATTACTTTTAAACTGTTTGTGATGACCGTTATCTTTTTCCTTTGCTTCTATGGCATGGTGATTCTAAGCCAATTGCTGTTATTTGACAATTTCTATCAGAAGCAAAAAGAGCACCGTGTAGAGAAACACCTTAAGAGCTTTGCTGCAAGGTATATAAGCGAGCCGTGGGGAAGCACTCGGACCTCCCAGGAACTCGTTCGGTTTATGCTGCGGAATAAAACACAAATGGTTATTTTGAAGCTGGATGGAAAGATGAATTCGGAAGATCCATTTCATATAAAGTTAATCGATGATGACGGAAAGAGTATGCTTGTCTCTTTATCCCTGTTCATGAATCAGTACGGAGATGCGCTTAGAGCAGCGAACATTAAAGTAGATGATCAGTTGAGTGTTGAAGGCGAACTACTGGATGAAGACAATTCTTCACCCGTTATTCTCTACCCCATAAGTATTACGAAAAAAGGGGGCGGAACAATAGGGGATGCGGAAGAGAGTGGGATGATTCATGCATCTGGTACAGTTGCAGAAATTGTTCTGCCTGATCTGAAAATATGGAATCCACGCCAGGGAATATTGTTTGAGGCGCTAGAGGAATGGTTTCCTTTGACACCGGCGCAGATAGACGACTTCAAAAATTTGAAAATGCAGAAGCAAGACTGGATTGCTCCCTGGAGTGGTAGTCGCAATTCTGTGATTATTTTGCCCCTGAAGCAAAGTACCGGAGAAATCGAATTACTATTCACAGTCACCTCATTACAGGAAGTCAAGGATTCGAACGAGGCGTTGCGTTGGTTCTTTTTATATCTGGGAATAGGCGGCATTGTTCTAATTCTGGTTCTTTCTCTCTTCTTTTCAAAAATGGTAACACGTCCGCTTATTAAGTTAAACAACATAGCCAAACGGATGGTTTCTCTGGACTTTACAGGGGACACATCGATTCGGCAAAAGGATGAGTTAGGCAGCCTGTCTAACAGCATGTTCACCTTATCGCTAAGTCTGGATTCTGCTTTACGAGAGTTAAGAGAGGCCAATCAGCAGCTAGTTGAGGATATGGAGCAGAAACAAAGAATGGAGATCATGCAGCAAGACTTTTTTGCCAACGCCTCGCATGAATTGAAGACACCGCTCAGTATTATCAAAGGTTTTGCCGAGGGATTGGAAGACGGCGTTAGTGCAGGCAAGCAGGATCACTATATTAAGGTGATTATTGAGGAAGCAGATAAAATGGAGTTTCTTGTTAAAAACATGCTTGATCTAGCGCGGTTGGAGTCGGGCACGATTAAACTTCGGAAAACTTCCTTTATGTTAAGTGAACTGACGGAAAAGGTGACGGACAAGCTGGTTCACTTGCTGAGTGAAAAACATTTGGAGGTCATTATTATTCCTGCAAATGAATTACCGGTCTATGCTGATGTGAACTGGATCGAACAAGTGGTACTAAATTTTATGACCAATGCTATCAGACATGCGGAAGAGAGAAGCTCCATCACCGTCAATATTGAGAGTCATGCCCAGACTATTGTATTCACGATTCAAAATATAGGAGAATCAATCCCTGAAGATCAGCTGGAGCAGATCTGGGAACGGTTCTATCGGTCTGAGCCCTCTCGCAGTCGAATGACGGGCGGTACGGGTCTGGGGCTTTCTATTGCGAAGCGAATACTAGATATGCACGCTTGTATTTATACAGTGAAAAATACGGAGAAAGGTGTCAGCTTTACTGTGACTTTTGAAGGTTAAGCGAATCACTAAAAATACTATATTGAAAGGGGTGAAATCGTATGAAATTGAATTGGTTGCCTTCAATGTGCACACTTGCAAACTTAGGACTCGGATCCCTATCCTTGTATTTCACGATTCAAGAACGATATAGTCTGGCTTTATTGATGATATTACTCGCGGCAATATGTGATGTATTGGATGGATTACTGGCAAGAATACTGCATTGTACCAGCGAATTCGGTAAACAATTGGACTCATTGGCGGATATTATATCCTTTGGTTTAGCGCCAACCTTCCTTATCTTGTTGTATAAGTTAGAAGATGCTCACTGGATTGGACCTGCAGTTTCGGTTTTCTTTTTGATCTGTGGTGCACTTCGTTTGGCCAGATTTAATCTGTCGGCGCCTTCCAAGGGGTTCGTGGGAATGCCGATCACTGCTGCCGGAGTCATTCTGTCGATGATTTCTTTACTAGATGAACGTATGAAACCGGGTCTGGTCATCGTGTTAATGGCATTACTATCCGTAATGATGGTCAGTCGTATCCCTTTTCCGTCCCTTAAAAAATCCTTCAACAGGAAGTGAAACACCCATGCCTTGGATTATTGAGATCATTTCGCAGTACGGATATTTAGCCATATTTGCTCTTATGGCACTTGGGATTATCGGACTTCCTGTACCCGATGAGGTATTAATGCTGTTTGTAGGTTATTTATCCTCCGTTATGGTTTTGGATTTTTCACTTTCGGTATTGGTTTGTTTCATGGGATCTATCACAGGGATGCTTATCAGCTATACTATTGGTTTAAGACTAGGGCAACCTGTGGTAGAAAAATTCGGCAAGTGGGTGGGGATTACACCCAAGCGTTTTGCCAGTATGAAAAGATGGTTTTTGCGGTTCGGTAACTGGACCATTTTTATTGCCTATTTTATTCCCGGTCTGAGGCATGTATCAAGCTATATTTCTGGTATCAGTGCTATGTCTTTCAAAAAATATATACTCATAACGACTGCAGGAGCGCTAACCTGGTCACTTCTTTTTGTTTCCATCGGCTTTTTTGTGGGGGCTAGGTTTTCCTTTTTATAGTCATTGGATGATAGCATCATTAATCGCAATCGAATGGAGCAAGATCAATGAATGTATTCAAGCGATTCTACGCGAACATAACCACCAGACGCTTTTTAATTCTCGCACTTATCGGGCTGCTGCTGTACAGTGTTCGAGGGATGCTTAATCTGGTGTTGCTGACGTTTTTGATTGCTTTTGTCATGAACAGCTTTCAGACCTTGCTTAGTAAAGGAATTGGTAAATTTGTGAAGGTTAACAGTAAGGTGATTATTGTCATTTTATACCTCGCTTTAATCGCTGTGATTGTACTGGCCCTTGCTAAATATCTTCCAAAAGTATTGGAGCAGATTAAGCAATTAACCATCTTCCTTACCAATCTCAAATCAGACGACCTCCCGCAGAACAAGATTACATTGTATTTGTATGATATGTTCAAGGACCTAAACTATCAGATCTACATCAAAAGAGGCATCGATTATGTACTGAAGGTTAGCAACTGGGGCGCGACTTTCGTTGTATCAACCATTCTAAGCTTTGTGTTTATTCTTGAGAAGAACCGGATCGTCAGTTTTACTTCTAGGATGAGAGAGAGCCGGATTGCCTGGTTTTATATAGAGCTGGAGTATTTCAGCCGACAATTCATCGTTTCCTTTGGGAAAGTAATTGAAGCGCAAATTCTTATTGCCTTGTTCAATACCTGCCTTACTGTTATTGGCTTATGGTTGCTTAACTTCCCATATTTATTTGCCCTATCGATCTTGATTTTTCTGCTCAGTCTCATTCCGGTGGTTGGTTTTTTGATTTCGCTCATTCCGCTCTTAATCATCGGCTACAACATCGGCGGTCTGACAACAGTCACTTATGTGCTGGCGATCATTGCGGTGTTGCATTTTATCGAAGGCTATTTCTTGAATCCCAAGTTGATGTCCACAAAAATGAATTTGCCGATGTTCTACACCTTCAGCGTGTTATTGTTCTCTGAGCATTATATAGGTGTCTGGGGACTTATTCTTGGCATTCCCATCTTTGTATTTATGTTGGATATCCTTGAGATTAAGCACGAGGATTCTTTCAAAGGAGCGAACCCCTAAGCGTAATACTAAAAAAAGGTCCAATTGAAAAGCTGTTTCCGGTATATTTCCGGGGACAGCTTATTTTTCGTGTAAATTACACGAAAAGTTCAAGCCTAGGGGCTTTTTTTGTAAATAACGTTTTATATTGTGTTCTGCTGTCATAAGTTAGCTAAGGAAGCAATGTTCAGATTCTTCAAAGAAGGAACAGGAACAAAGGAGGTACGAAAAGATGGAATCACAGGTACGGAGGTACACCCCCTTTAGGGGCCCGTTTGATCCTTGCCCGCCGGTGCCGTTCAAGACTTATGTAGTTCCACCCAATCAGTTCGTTAATTTTCAGCCGCCAGATTTACCTCAGTTTAGTTTGCAGGAGGCGCTAAGGGTTGGCACGTTATGGCCAGCATTTTACAGCCCGTATGAGTCCAAGTGCAAAGGAGGAGGGAAATAGATTATGGAGGCAAATCCTTGCGATCAACGTTATTATGAATTGCTTGAGCAGCTGCAGACACTTGACTTTGCCTTAGTGGAGTTGAACTTATATCTAAATACTCATCCTGATGATTTGAGAAGTATTGAACAATTTAATCAGCTGACTCAGGAACGTACCAAGCTCGCGAATCAATTTCAGGAATTATACGGTCCGCTTCAGAATTTTGGCCGAGCTTATTCGAAATGTCCGTGGGAATGGAATCAGACGCCTTGGCCTTGGCAGGTGTAAGAAGAGTGCAACTGTAAGGAACTAAATTTCTAGAGGAGGGGAAGTTTCCGAATGTGGATCTACGAAAAAAAACTGCAATATCCGGTACGGGTCGGTAAATGTGATATCCGGATGGCGCGTTATTTAAGTGAGCAATATGGAGGAGCGGATGGCGAGCTCGCCGCAGCCCTGCGCTATATGAATCAAAGATACACGATCCCAGATAAAGTGATTGGCGTTTTGAACGATATTTCTACTGAGGAATTCGCCCATTTGGAAATGATAGCCACTATGATTTATAAGCTGACGAAGGACGCTTCGGTATGCGAGCTAGAGGAAGCTGGGCTAGGTCCACATTTTGCGCAGCATGATCACGCGTTGTTCTATTCGAACTCTGCCGGCGTACCTTTTACAGCAGCCTACATTCAAGCTAAGGGTGACCCGCTGGCTGATCTTTATGAAGACATTGCAGCGGAAGAAAAGGCCCGGGCTACATACCAGTGGCTGATTGACATGACAGATGATGTGGATCTGCAGGATAGCCTTAAGTTCCTTAGGGAGCGGGAGATTATCCATGCCATTCGGTTTAAGGAAGCGGTGCAGATTATTATTGATGATCGGAACCAGAAGCGGGTATTTTGAGGGAAGTTGTAACATTACTATTATTTATATATCGATGAACTTAATGACCGCTCTCGATGGAGACGGTCTTTTCTCTGTTAAAATGATCTTCTTCTCTTCGAGAGGGTGAACAAAATGATATAATTAAGAAACGTGGTTAATGGCAAAAATGATCAGATTGTTGATCAGCGAAGGAGAGAGACTGATTTGAAGAATACTATTATCGAATACTGTTTGAAAAAGAAAGGGGCGACTCAGGAGCATCCGTTTGGACCCACTCCATTGGTCATCAAAGTGGCTGATAAAATGTTCGCACTTATTTTTGAGGAAACAGGGAAGGTTGTTCGCTTAAACTTAAAATGTGACCCGATTATTGCGGAGAACTTAAGAGAGCAGCATGATTGCGTACGACCAGGCTTTCATATGAACAAAAAGCACTGGAATTCAATCATGATCGATGGATCCCTGCCGACGTCGGATGTCTTTGACATGATTGACCATTCCTACGATATGGTTGTCAAAAAGCTTCCTAAAAGCCTCCGAGAAGCTATAGTGGAAATGAATTAATGAATAATCAAATGAAGGATCGTTTTGCCAACCAAAGTATACCCAAGCTTATTTTCTTATTGGCTATTCCTGCCGTTATAGCTCAGCTAATCAATGCCATGTACAGTGTAGTTGATCGGATGTTCCTCGGAAGGATGGAGGAGGGGGGAACGCTAGCCTTATCCGCTATAGGAATTTCTTTTCCGATTATTATGTTGATTTCAGCATTTGCCGCTCTAATCGGAGCTGGAGGGGCTCCCCTAGCGTCCATAAAGATGGGCGAAGGTGAACATAAAAAAGCTGAAGAATTACTAGGAAGTTGTTGTACTATGCTACTAATGGCATCCGTAATCCTGACAGCTTTGTTTCTTATCTTTAAGTCCCCATTCTTAACGTTGTTCGGAGCGAGCCACGATACATTGCCGCTAGCCGACGATTTTTTAAGCATATATCTTATTGGAACTGTGGCAGTGCTTATTTCTTTAGGGTTGAATCCATTTATTGCAGCACAAGGATATGCCAAAACAGCCATGCTCACGGTATGCATTGGTGCAGTTGTGAATATCGTCCTTGACGCCATTTTTATTTTTGAGATGAATATGGGAATTAAGGGAGCAGCATTGGCTACTGTCATTGCACAATTTATTTCAGCTACTTGGGTATTGGGGTTCTTAGTCTCTAAACGAGCTCATCTGCGCTTGCGTCTATCGAACATGCGTATTAAACCTAAAGAAGCCGCTAAGGTACTTGCATTGGGACTATCTCCATTTATTATGACGTCGACCGAAAGTTTAATTCAAATCGTGTTTAACACGTCCTTAGCTAAATTTGGAGGCGATATGTACGTTGCTGCCATGGGGATTATGGGAACACTAATGCAAATCTTTGGGACGTTGTTATCTGGGTTTGCGCAAGGGGCACAACCTATTATTAGCTATAATTATGGAGCTCGCGATTTTGCACGTGTAAAATCCACCATTTTATATTGCAGTGTTTTTTGTGCTGCTTTTGGATTGTCGATGTGGAGCATAGCCATTTTTGTCCCGCAGTTGCCCATTATCATTTTTACTAATAATACTGAGCTTGTGGCTCTGACTGCTAGATTAATGAAAATATTCTTCCTTGGCACCTGTATTTTTGGTATTCAATTAGCTTTTCAACAAGTATTTATTGCTTTGGGACAAGCACGAGTTTCTATTTTTATCGCGATCTTGCGTAAGATTATCTTGCTTATTCCATTAGTACTTTTGCTCCCGACATTTATTAGCCCGAAAACAGATGCAGTGATTATTGCTGAACCTATTGCTGATTTTTGTGCGGCACTGACTTGCTGTGTTTTATTTGGACTAACGATAAAGAAACTATTTAAAGATAGATCTGATAACGCTGGGATGGTCTGAAAAAGTTTATAATAAACGATCGGAAGCAGATGTTCTGAGGGATGTTGCGCTTTCCTATCATATTACAACAGCCTACATTCAAGCTAAAATCATATTTCAAACAAAAGCCGGCAAGCTTCCCTTAGAAGCTTGCCGGCTTAGTTCGTGATTTACATATATTGAGGCTGGGATGCCCAATTATTTAGCTTACTCTATTCTTTGTAGCAACGAATTGCTGGTTTAGCTCGGAGTAATTAAGTTCAGCAGTATGGTTCAAGTTCATATCAGCGATGGACAAGTTCTCCTGTAAGGAGATATATACAGCGAACATACCGGCGGCTTTGATCGCTTCTACCCCGGCGACTGCATCTTCTACCCCGACGCAGAATTGCGGATCTACCCCAAGCGCGTCCGCGGCGGTCAAGAATACTTCCGGGTCTGGTTTGTTGCGGGCAAGCTTGGCTGCATCTACAATAACTCCGAAGTCTTTCTCCATACCTAGAAGACGGATAACTGTAAAGGCATTTTTGCTTGCGGAGGCAATGCCGGTCTTCACTCCGTGGGCCTTCAGCTCGGTGAGCAATTCAGAGATGCCAGGCAGCACATCAGCCGGGGTTACCTGCTGAATGAGCTGCTGATAGAACTCATTTTTGCGGGTCGCCATTTTCTCCATCTCTTCGGGGGAGTAAGTGTGCGGAATTGCTGCTTGTCCAAGCAGCAATTCCAGTGAAGCTATGCGTGATACACCTTTTAGGTTCTCATTGAACTCTCGGGTGAACGGAAGTCCCAGTTCTTTCGCGATCATACCCCAAGCCTGATAATGATATTCTGCGGTATCCGTAATAACGCCGTCTAGATCAAAGATTACGGCTTGAATTTGAGAGGCTGCATTCATTGTGTTGTGCTCCTTATGAATTAGGCTTGTAGTGCCTGAGTTAACGTTTTATCGTTGCCCAGAGTCACTGATTGGCCGTAGAGAATTAGATCAAGTGCTTCACCCTCTAACAATTCCAGCTCCACGCCTTCCTCGCGAATGGTTACAGCAATGAGACGCCCGCGGAAGGTGAGCCGGAAGTTGTATTTCTGCCAGCCAGTTGGTAGGGACGGAGCGAGCGATAGGCCGTTTTCCTTAAGACGTGTTCCGGCAAAACCGTACACAATGGCCATCCACGTTCCACCCATATTAGCGAGATGTAATCCGTCTTTGGTGTTGCCGTGTGTATTATCGAGATCCAGTCGTGCAGTCTCGATAAAGTAGTTATACGCCTTGTCCTTGTACCCGATTTTCGAGGCCATGATGCTAAATATGCAAGAGGACAGAGAAGAGTCATGGGTAGTGATTTGCTCATAATAATCATACGATTTGCGAATCGTTTCTTGCGACTGCTCGTCTTCCAGCAAGTAATGAGCCAGTACGGTATCCGCTTGCTTGCAGACCTGATAACGGTACAGGGTAAGCGGGTGGTAATGCAGCAGCAGCGGATGTTTCTCCGGTGGTGTATTCTCGAAATCCCAGACTGCTTTGCGTAAAAAAGTATCATCCTGCGGGTTAATGCCTAGCTTCTCATCGTAAGGGAGGAACATGGCATTCGCCGCTTTCAGCCAGCTATCCGCTTCCTGTTCAGTAACATGCAGTCGGATACACAGCGCTTGGAAGGCAACCTTATCATACGCCTGAAGCCGAGCGAAACTGCGTGCGGCCCATTTTAGATTATGTTTGGCCATTACATTGGTGTAATAGTTATTGTTCACCAGACAAGTGTACTCATCTGGACCGGTTACTTCGTCAATGTGGAATTTACCTTCGTAAAAATGACCGATTTCCATCCACAACCGCGCGGTCTCAAATAGCACCTCTGCGCCGTATTGGAGCAAAAAGGCGTCATCTTCTTCCGCCAGATGATATTGGATATAGCTATAGGCTACATCGGCACTGATATGATATTGGGCTGTGCCGGAAGGGAAGAAGGAGGAACATTCTGTACCTGAGATCGTCCGCCATGGGAACAATGCCCCTTGGGCATGGCCCATTTCTTTAGCTCGTTCCCGTGCTTCCCCCAGCTTGGAGTACCGGTATAATAGGAGCTGCCGGGCCAAATCAGGAGAAGTCATTAGGAACACGGGGAACATATAAATTTCCGTATCCCAGAAATAATGGCCTTCGTATCCTTCTCCGGATAAACCTTTGGCAGAGATGTTGCTATGCGCGTCGCGTCCGGCTGATTGTAGCAGTTGATAAAGGTTGAAACGAATTCCTTCCTGAAGCGATAAGTCGTTCTCAATGACTACATCGGAACGCTTCCAGAAGTCAGCCAAATAATGCACCTGCTGTTCCAGCATGTCTTCAAAGGAGAGGTGCTTCAATGATTCCTGTACCTGAATACCGGTATCTACAAGCATTTGTTCATGTCGTAGTGTATCGGTATAGACATTCCATTTGGTCAGCAATAGTGGCCCAGACAAGGAGGAGGTTGCAGTCACTGTAGCATCGGTTTCTCCTGCCTGAGTTTCAACTTGCCAGTCACCTACCCATTCATGACGGGTGACACAGGAGGTTCGCAGACCCGAAGCCATCGTCTCATTCTCCAAGCATACATATTCACCCCGAGCTTCGCACGCTACTACGCTCAGTCGTTTGGAATGTCCTGCAGCTACACGCGGGTCATTCGGGTTCGTATAGTTGCTAACATCGCCATTTACACGAGATACAACTCGGATTGGGCCATTGAAATTGACAGGCTCAATAGTCAGATGAATGGCAAAAAGTTCACGGGTAGTGAAAGAAACGAGTCTACGGAAATGCAGCTTGAGTTCTTTACCGGAGGGGGATTTCCAGTGGATTTTACGCTCCGAGTATCCCTTGTCCAGATGGAGGTTACGCTCATAGGCGAGGACACTCTCTGCTGTAAGTGCAAATGGCTCCATATCTTCGCCTATATAAATATTTATCCCTTGGGAATCTATAATATTAACCAGTTTTTGCTGGGTACCTGGAAAGGCGAATAGCTTCTCCCCATAGGGAATGTCAATCACATCGTGAAAGGCGTTCAAATATGTTCCGCGGATACTGCGGATTTCTTTATCGGAATACCCTTCTTCAAAATTGCCACGCACGCCCAAATATCCATTCCCCAGCGCAAAAATACTTTCTAAATTCAGCAGGGTATCTGCCGACAATCCCTGATTGGCAATGCTCCAGCTCATGCTTATGTTTCCTCCCTTGATGGTTATGAATTGAATTTTAAGTCTGAAAGGGCTAGAATTATACTAAATTATTTAGGATATTATCAAAATTTTTAGGTGAGGTTAACATGTATGGATCAACTTAAAGGACAACATAAACTGCCGGAATATTGGTCCACACGTTCTGTGGATCTTTCAGAGGGATTTGTCCATCCTCCGCTGGATTATGAACATGAGCTTTTGGAAGCAATCCGACTCGGTGACGAGAAGCGGGCACTAGAAGCACTGCATAGAATTAACGCAATGGAAGCTGCTACGCTAGCCCGATATCCGCTGCGTTCCAAGAAAAACGCTATGATTGCATCCTGCACCTTGTTTACACGTGCGATTATCCGGGGTGGTGTTGACCCTGAGACAGCTTTTCAGCTGAGTGATACGTTCATTCGTGCGGTGGAAGCTACGACGGAGCTTGAGGCACTTCATCGATACGAATATGAAATGGTCCTGCAATTCATTACAGTGATGCGCCAGCAAAAGGAGAATCTTCACTATTCACATATTGTCAATCTATCCGTATATTTTATACGCGAGCATTTGTTTCAAGATTTGAACCTTAGCCTGATCTCTCGGCATGTCGGTGTGCATCCCAGTTATTTGTCCGACCGCTTCAAGCGTGAAACGGGTATGCCGCTCACGGAATTTATCAACCGGCGTAGAATTGAGGAGTCGCAGTCGATCCTCATTCACACGAATCAGTCTATTTCCGAAATCGCTTTGATGTTTAAATTTTGCAGCCAAAGTTACTATACACAGTTATTTAAAAAATACACGGGCTTGACCCCGAAGCAGTTTCGCCGGGACGGTGGATCAATTACGAAATGAGAGAAATCGAATCATTAACGATCCCTAAAAGTTGCTATCCATGCTTCCCTAGTTGGGTACTGGATAGCTCTTTTTACGTTTCAGCTTCAATAGCCAAACTCGCCTTTCTCCGCTATAAATGAGATTATAAATCCACTAAATAAGTAAGAGAGATGATCAGATGGCCATTTATTTGGAATTCCCACGACTTGATAAAGCCTTTCCGTACCGCTGTATTGAGAACGATGGCAGTATATTAACTACACCACATTGGCATAAGGAAACGGAAATTATCTGGATTGTTAAAGGGAAAGTGAACCTTGGAGTAAATGACCAGCCGATGCAGCTAAAAGAAAATGAGTTCGTCTTCATCAAAGGTGGAGATATTCATTATGTGATGGCTTCACCTAAAAGTGAGCGGCTGGTCTTCCAATTTGACCTTAGTTTTTTTCAGGACGTGATGGTTCTGAATAACACACCTTTTTCGCTGGAGGAGCTGTTTGCCTCAATTGAACCGTATTCGACATACTGGAGACCGGCTATTCAGCAGAAAATTGTTCAGTTATTGAATAAGCTATACCAGGAAGGCAAGGAACAACAGATCGGTTACGCATATGCTATCAAAAGCCTCTTGTGTGAGCTGATCACTGTTATGTATCGCGAAATGGATCATTTTAAGCCGCGAATGGTTACCAATAAGCCTTATTCCCGTGAAATTCTCGAGCAGTTGTCTATGGTCTTCCAGTATGTGGAGAAAAACTATACCCATCCTATCAAACTTTCGGATGCTGCGAAAATTCTAGGCTTCACTCCATCGTATTTCACCAAATTCTTCAAGAAGCATACCGGCAAAACCTTCGTCACCTTTTTAAACGAATACCGGATTGATAAGGCGAAGTGGATTCTCCTCAATGAAGATGATCCTGTGACAGAAATTGCCGGTAAGGTAGGCTTCGGAAGTACGAAGACTTTTTATCGTTTGTTCAAGGAAAGTATTGGTATCGCTCCTCTGCAATATAAAAGCTCAACCATCAAAGTTGCTTTTGGACAGGACCAAATATGAGAACAATTTGACAAAATCAAGGGATTCAATCTCCTCCAGCAAGCCTTATTATAGGCATAGGCAACTAAAGAAAACAGGTTGATGCTTATAAATGAGAGCATTTACAAACTGTTAGCAACTTGGAGGTTTATTATGAAATTATCCCGAGATTTCCTGTGGGGCGGCGCTATTTCGGCAATACAGACCGAGGGTGCGCATTTGGAGGATGGCAAAGGTCTATCCAATTTTGATGTTCTGCCAATGAATGACCGTCGTTTGAAAGACGTAATGATGGACGAGGATAATATTTTTACAGAAGAGGGCCAACATTATCCGAGCCATACGGGGATTCATTTCCGAGAACATTACAAAGAGGATATCGCCATGCTGGCGGAAATGGGTATCAATGCATTCCGATTCTCTATCTCTTGGCCGCGTCTATTTCCGAACGGGGACGAAGCAACTGCGCTGGAGTCAGGCCTCGCATTTTATGAGAGCATTTTGGACGAGCTTGAGAAACATAACATTGAGCCAGTGATTACTATCAGTCACTTTGACTTGCCGATGCATTTAGTTGAGCATTACGGGGGGTGGGCGAACCGCCAAGTGGTTGGTTTTTACGTCATTTATGCCAAGACGCTACTTAGCCGATTTGGGCACAGAGTGAAATATTGGATTCCATTCAATGAGATGAATATGGTCCTGCATATCCCTTTTATAGGAGGGGGCTTAACCTTTACAGCGGCTGACAACAAGCTGGAGAAAAAATATCAGGCTGCGCATCATCAGCTTCTAGCTAACGCTCTGACTGTGGAAGCGGGCAAGAAAATGGTTCCGGATATTCAGTTTGGCTGTATGCTAGCGGCTGGCAAGACGTATCCATATACATGTAAACCGGAGGATGTATTCGCTTCTCTGGAAAGTGACAAGCATACACTATTCTTCTCTGATGTGCAGGTATACGGCAAATATCCAAATTATATTGCACCGTATTTTGCCAAGCATAAGATCAACATTCACACGGAACCGGGAGATTTTGAAATTCTGAAGAACAATACCGTAGATTTTGTCTCCTTCAGCTATTACTCAAGCGCTTGTACGGCTGCATCCACGGAAGGACTGGAGACTCGTCGTACAAATGGTTTTGAGACGGTAAAAAATCCTTATCTGCCACCTAGTGGAAGTGTGTGGCAAATAGATCCGATCGGACTTCGTATAACAATGAATCAATTGTATGATCGTTACCGAATTCCGTTGTTTATCGTCGAGAATGGCCTTGGGATCGCTGATGAACCGGATAAGGATTTTCATGTTCAGGATGATTACCGGATTGAATACCTGTCCAATCATTTACGCAACATGAAGGATGCTGTGGAACAGGACGGAGTAGAGCTAATTGGCTATCTGTCATGGGGCTGCATCGACTTGGTTAGTGTAAGTGAGGGCAAAATGTCCAAACGTTACGGATATATTTATGTGGACGCTGATGACTATGGTAACGGTACTTTTAAACGTTATAAAAAAGCCAGTTATCACTGGTATAAAAAAGTGATTGAATCAGGCGGCGAGTGCCTCTAATGAGGTGTATGTAAACGAAAGCGGCGGTCCTATGGAAGAGGACTTGCGGCTCCGTTATTTTCAAAGCGTTCGAATGAAAACGGTTAAAGGGGAAGAGCATATGAAAAAAGACTACAAACTAATTGCTGAACAAATCATACATCTGGTCGGCGGGAAGGAAAATATCATTGATCTGGAACATTGCATGACTCGCTTGCGGTTCCGTTTAAAAGACAATGATAAAGCCGACAAGGAAGCATTAAACCGGATGGAGGCTGTAGCGGGGGTGAACGTAACGTCCGACCAATATCAGGTTATTATCGGCAATGAAGTAAATGCTGTATATAAAGAAATTATTGATCATAGTGTGCAGAGTGTTGATGACAGCGGGTCCGGTAAGCCTTCTGGGAACGGCAAAACCAAGGGAGTAATAGGCCAGGTCATTGACACGATTACCGGTTGTATGACACCAATGATTCCGGCATTAACGGCTGCAGGGATGATCAAGGTCATTCTGTCACTGTTGACCACCTTCGATCTGATGTCTCCAGAAGCAGACACCTATCGAATCTTGGATATTATCGGAGATGCTGCATTCTATTTCATGCCGATTCTGTTAGCGGTTAGTGCTTCCCGGAAATTCAGAGTGAATACTTCAGTTGCAGTTATCGTCGCTGGTGTTCTACTCCATCCTAACTTCTCTTCCTGGGTGGCTTCCAAGGATCCGATATCCTTCCTAGGAATGACGGTTCCATCTGTCATTTATGCAGCCTCAGTCATTCCTGTCCTGCTGACAGTATGGATGATGTCCTATATTGAGAAATATATAGACCGAATCGTCCCTAATATGCTGAAAATTCTGTTGAATCCAACGCTGCTGCTGCTCATCAGCGCACCTTTGGCCCTTATCGTTGTCGGACCGCTGGGGAATTATGCAGGACAAGGACTGGCTTATGTGATTGAATTGATGCAAGGCACGCTCGGTTTTGTCATGGTGGCTCTCCTTGCTGCCGCATTCCCTTTCATTGTTATGACCGGGATGCACCATGCGCTCACACCGATTTTTATCTCTGCCTTCGCAGCTACCGGGCAGGAAGCGTTAATTCTGGTCGCTCAGATTTGTGCGAACCTTGCTCAGGGTGGAGCTACACTAGCCGTTGCTATTCGCTCTAAGAGCAAATCGATGAAGCAATTAGCTTCTGCTTCATGGATTTCTTCAACGATGGGCATCACAGAACCAGCTTTGTATGGTGTAGCCTTGAAGTTGAAGAGACCGATGATTGCCGCTGCCATCTCAGCGGGCATCGCGGGCTGCTTCGCTGGGATTGTACATGTTACCTTGTATGTACCGCAGAACAACCTTATGGCACTTCTTGCTTTTTCCGGAGAAAAAGGAACTTCAAACATTATATATGGTGTAATTATGATGGTTGTTTCCTTTGTCGCAGCATTTCTGCTATGCCTCATGCTCGGTTTCAAAGATATTGAGGATGATACACTAGTATCATCTCCGGAGTCGGGTAACAAGTTCGTGCAGGATTCGATAAACAATGAAGTAAACTTCAATGCCGTAGAAATGGACAAGGGTAATGCTACATTGTTGTCCAGTCCGATGACAGGTAACGTATTGCCGCTCTCTGCGGTGCCGGATGAGGCGTTCGCAAGTGGGGCGATGGGCAAAGGACTGGCGCTTGAACCTTCTTCAGGCAGGTAGCTTCACCTATTGACGGTATAGTTGCTACCCTTGCTAAATCGAAGCATGCTATCGCCATTGTAGGCCATGATGGTACAGAAGTATTGATTCATGTGGGTATAGATACGGTTAAGCTGAAAGGGAAATACTTTAACACTCGGGTTCAGCCGGGTGACACGGTGAAGGCAGGCGACATCTTGATGGAAGTTGAACTGGAAAGCATCCGCCGTGAAGGCTTCAGCATTATTACACCGATCATCATCACGAATACGACTGAAACGACAGAAGTCATAAATCAGGCGGGTACTTCTGTGAAGATAAACGAAAAGTTGGCCTTGGTTACACGTTAATATTAGGAAGTGATAGTGATAGGGCCGATCCTGTTTTTAAGGATCGGCTCTTTGTTTTGTTACTGGAAGAGGTGCCGCTGCTAAAGTTAATCTTTCCGAATACTTCATACGCGAGCACCTGTCTCAGGATTTGACCTTTAGAGTGAACTCCCGGCATTTTAGTGTGCATTCTAGCTGTTTGTCTGAACCCTAAGAGTTTCACTGGCACAGTAGGGCTATTTTAATTGTAAAAAAGTACAACTATATGAGGGGCGGAGATGGCGTAAAGTAAGTTGTGTACCAAGATTTGGAGCCTAGTCAGGCAACAAAAAAGTAGGGTATTCTCGGGATTGTCGAAGTCCACTAAGAAAGGAACCCTACTCGATGACTATTCTACCCGAAAACATGTTAAATAATCTATTTGAAAATCTTGTCACCCAATTTGTAAAAGATAATCTAGAGTCCATTATGAAAGCGGAAATCCAGCAATTCATGACCAGTGAAGAAGCCGGGAACCACAACAGCCGCAACGGATACTACACCCGGGATCTACACACGAAATACGGAAATGTAGAGGATCTGGCCGTTCCTAGGGACCGTCAAGGAGCCTTCCAAACGCAGTTGTTCGAGCCCTACCAGCGGCGAGATGGATGGCTAGAGGAGGCTGTCATCCAGATGTACAAAAGTGGTATGGGAACGCGAGATGTGGCCCGGTTCATTGAAAGTATGTTCGGCAGCCACTATTCACCCACGACCGTTAGCAACATTACAGCTACGGTACTTGACGACATTCATCAGTGGCAGAAGCGCCCGTTAAACAAACGCTACTCCGTTATCTACCTGGATGGCCTATATGTGAAACTCAAGCGCAGCACCGTTAGCGGAGAAGTCGTTTATTTCGCCATGGGGATCGACGAAGACGGTCACCGCCAGATCCTTGGCTTTTACGTAGGCGGCCAGGAGAGCGCAAACGGCTGGCGCGAGGTGCTCAAAGACCTCTACGACCGTGGTGTCCAGGAAGTCTTGCTGGGCGTGTTTGATGGGCTTCCGGGACTCGATGCAGCGTTCCGTGAAACTTATCCGAAGGCGGATGTGCAGCATTGTATCGTCCACAAAGTGCGTTCGACCTTCCCGAAAATTCGGATTCAGCACAAAACGGAAGTCATTGAAGATCTGAAGACGATCTACACGGCTGCAGACCACGATCTGGCTCGGGCTGCGTTTGACACGGTGAAGGCCAAATGGGGCAAGCTCTACCCGAAAGAAATGCGGTCTTGGGAAGAACAGTTGCCAACGCTGCTGACCTTTTACAAGTATCCTGCGCTCATAAAGGAAGCCATCTACACGTCCAATCCAATTGAACGAATGAACAAGGAAATCCGAAAGCGTCTGAAACCCATGAATAGCCTCACGAATATGGATGCAGCAGAGAAAATTGTTTACCTCGACGTGATGGACTACAACGAACGCTTTAGCGAACGGGTCATTCGCGGTTTCGGCGATCTAGAAGTAAAGAAGAAACTAAATGAGATGTTTGAAGCACGATATCCACCGCAGGCAGAGTAAAACAAGTAGCTCGAATTCCCTTTTCCCTTGGGGCGGGGCCCCCGCCCCAAGGAACATCTGCACTAACTAACGAACACCCGAGAAGTTACCTTCTACTCTCTTACACAAACTTCTTGACGCTGCCGGGGCGGATACTATTTTCCATAAATAAGTGTAATTTGTACAACTAAAAATCCCGATCACACACAATTCTGTTCATTTTCTATTAAAAAAGTGTACAATGTGCAACTAAATGGGTGTTGACGTCAGATAGAGAAATTATAATTGTATAAAGTGCAACTATGGGGGCTGCCTAGACAGTTAGGACTAATCTAACATTACATAACCTGGCACGAAGAAAAGATCGATATCCGTTAGGATGACATCGATCCTTTTATCGTCGATAAAGCAGTTACCATCGCTGATTGACGGAATGATTAACTGCGCTCCTACTCATACCGTATTCCGTTAGACATTTCATCCAAACGCTCCCAATCGAGTACAACAATTTCTTGCTTAACTTTATATAAGATCTCCATGTCGGTGAGTCTTTGAATGACACGGTTTAAGTGGCGGGGCGTAGTCCCAATCAAAGAAGCTATATCTGGGATATAAGGCGTCTGAATTTCTTTTCCAAACTCCCGTTGAAGCTGTATCGTTAATAAATAACTTGCGAGTCGTTCCTCGACAGCGCCCAGTAAGTTCGTCCGTGATGCGGATGTGCAGGTTAGAAGCTTGTAAGATAGATGTTTCAACAATAAGTCTTTAAAGCTATGGTTATCCATTAGGTCGGACTCAACCTTTTGTATCGGAATAAATAAGAGGCTGGTCTGTTGTACGGCTTCCACTTGAGATTGGATCATTACCTCTTGCACGAACTCAATATCTCCAAATAAAGACAAGGCGGAGCAGAAGCGCAATAACAAGGATTTCCCTGTCCCCACGCTAGAAGAGACCTTAGTACGTCCCTCCACTTGAAAATAAATTCCGTCCAGCTCATCGCCCTCACGCAAAATGATTTCATTCTGCTCGTAAACACGTATTTGGATCAAAGAATACATTGATTCAGGGAAAACTTCGTCTAGATTAAATTGTGTAATGTAATGTGCTATAAGATGTGGATCTTGAATAGTTTTCATGGCTAACTCCTTTTTGGACATCGGTCCTTTCTATTATATATGAACTCGTTATTATAGAGGAAAAGGAGAGGATATAGACGATGAAATTTGTTTTTGATTTAGATGGGACCATTTGTTTTAGTGGCAAACCTTTGAGTGAATTTATCGTACAAGCCTTGGATGCACTTATTGAAAAAGGACATGAGGTCATTTTCGCGTCAGCCAGACCTATTCGTGATTTATTACCTGTATTACCTGCCCATATGCATCATTGTCCAATGGTAGGGGGGAATGGCGCATTTATTGCAAAGGATGGAGAGGTAATTTCGACCATACATTTTGACTCGCAGACTTCGGATAGGATCTTGAAGTTAATCGAAGAATTCAAAGCCACTTATTTGATTGACAGTCACTGGGACTATGCGTATTCGGGTTCCCATGACCATCCCATTCGTAAAAATGTAGATCCAGAGCAACGCGCCAAAAATGTTAGTCCATCTGAGCTGGATGAGCTTGTGAAAGTAGTTTTTTTGAGTAGTCTGAACGGGGAACAGTTAATAGAGCAGCTACATAGAATGCCTGTTGTGATCTATAAACATGGACAAGAGGACATTATTGATATAAGCCCTAAAGGCGTAAACAAATGGACCGGACTACAAAGATTGGGCGTAGAACCGCAGCAATTTATTGCTTTTGGCAACGATGCTAATGACATAGAAATGTTTAGACAATCCGCACACTCGGTTTGTGTTGGCGAACATATAGCCTTGGGAGAAATAGCAACGGAACAGGTGAGTAACGGAGAAGAGCAGATTGTTAGAAAAATAATGGAACTGGCGGAAGGGCTGCGATCTTCGTTTAGTGCTGATCACTAGCTCAAACGCCATTGTTGCATGCACCATACGTGTGGGAATGATGGCTTTAAGTATGAATGGACTATGATTGCGGACTGTATAGTGGCTATTACATGATTTTGCTTCTTTTGGCGGAGTATACGGACTCTTTTGAAGCAAATAAGGTTATCTGAGTCCGATGGGGATCTTCCTCGGTCAATCGCACAATATCTCATTAGCCCGTTTGCTCGTTGACACTTAACTCAGCAGCTCAATAGCTCGGAGTCCATCAGCTGACCTAGCAAGGATAGCGAGACCATAGTTCAATAAAAAACCTGCCATTTATATCGGCAGGTTTTGGCATGTATAAGCTGAAATAAGTGTAACAACTATTAGGTTAGATAAGTTCTTGGCGGCGATGTAAATAACGATAGAGTACACAGCCGGATATGGCGCATATCGCCGCACATAATCCGATAAATCCATAGCCAGCTTGAAGTCCGCGCAGCAAGCCTGTTTGCGTCTCCGCACCGTAAAGCCGCTTCACGCCTTCGATCACAGCACCTATAGCATAGTTACCAATCACGCTACCTACTCCCATTAACGTGACCGTAAATGTGATGGCGGTGTCGCTACCATGTGGATATCTTTTGGCGATAAAAGCCATAACCGTGGGATAAATCATCGCAATCCCGATTCCTGCAGCGGCAAATAGAAATGCGAGCTTTTCTCCACCCAAAATTGCGGCAAACGTACACAGGGCAGAGAAGGCTGAAAAGATGATAAGCGATAGGTTAAATCCAATCTTATCAGTAACGGGTCCGAGTAGGAGTCTTGCTAACGAGAAGCAAAGAAAGAAGGTAGACAGCATCCCAGATGCAGTAACCGTATCCCACAGGTATGCTTTTTCAAGGAAATTTACGAGCCATCCGCCTACAGCAAGCTCCGACACTACTCCGAAGGAAAGGATAAGAACCATTAGCCATAAAGCAGGGTCACGGACAAGCGTTTTTAAGGGAATACGGTCTTCATGTGGAAGATCGTCACCTGGAAACGTACTCCTTAAGGCAAATACAATAGGCAGTAAAGATAAGCTAAGCATTATTAGATACATTCCGCGCCAATCCAGAGTATGACCGAATATACTTACTGTCATCAGCCCTGTTGCCATTAGGGGAGCTAACGTGGAACTAAATCCGTAAAAGAAATGGGATAAGTTCATCATGGTCCCGGTATTTTTAATGAAGATACGTGCTCCCAGAATGGCAAGTCCAATCTCAAGCATTCCGTTTCCGATATACATCAGGAAGTATGAAGCCGAGAAGAGGGGATAGCTATGTGAGATGTAAATTAGAACGCCAGAGAATATCATGGATGCGAAAGCAATAATACTGACAGCCTTGATCCCCCACTTACGAACCAATAAAGCTGTGAAGGAACAGGCGATCAAATAACCTAGTGCGTTTAGGGATAAAAGGGTACCTAGCTGCTTTTCGTCCAGACTGAAGTCAAACTGAATTCTTGGAATGGCTGGCCCTTTAATATTTTCGGATATCCCAAACACAATAAACCCCAAAAAGATCGTTGCCAATTGCATGGCATAAACCTTATTAAATCCGCCAAAGCGATTTTTCAACGTGAGAACCTCCAGAATCGGGTATCTTTATTGCTCGGTGTCTCTATAGTACTCTTCTTTAAGTTTTTCCCAGTGTTGTTTATCGTCCTCCGTAATTTCTCTTAGCACTCTGCAAGGATTCCCCACGGCAATTACATTGTCAGGGATATCTTTAGTCACGACTGAACCTGCGCCGATGATTACATTGTTACCGATATTTACTCCAGGATTGATTACGGCATTTCCGCCAACCCAGACATTGTTTCCAATGGTAATCGGTGTACCGAATTCGAGCAGACTAATACGAACGTCCGCATCTATAGGGTGGCCAGCGGTATATACGCTTACTCTAGGTCCAAAGAGAACATTCTCACCTATCGTTACTTTTGCTACGTCCAGGATAATGCAGTCGAAATTGGCATAAAAGTTATTGCCAACTGTAATATTGCTGCCATAATCGCAGCGGAAAGGTGGCTCAATATGCAACGATTCACCCGTAGACTCGAATAATTGCTTAAGTAATTCTACTCTATATTCACCTTGTTCTTCCGTCGTATTGTTAAATAAACGAGTGAGCATTCTGGATTTTTTGCTATCTCTAGCTAATTCTTCTCCACCAGCCATGTAAAGCTTTCCTGCAATCATATTCTCTTTGTTTGTTGCCATTCGTAATTCCTCCTGAAGTTCTTGTTAGTTTTAGCGGCGCTTTTCAACCAGTTGCAACGAATAGGTCAAGCTTTCCAGCGTGATCGCAATTAATCCGTTCATGTAATAATCATCAGGGTGATCCAGCACAATTAGATGAGGCATATGCTCGTCTGGAATGAATGCCAGACAATTTTGATAGATATGTGGTATATCCTCTTGTCTAACTTGTTCGCCTGTGAGCGCTATCGTCTCAGGGTTAATAACTGCCGTCAATGAGGCAATGGTGTGAGCTGCTAAGGGGATAAATGTTTCTGTCTGCCCTAAACGAATGAATTGCTCGTCACGCGAGATTCCAAAAGGTAAAAATGAGACTTCGCCCGCGAATCTAGTATTTCCTTTGTGGATATGCCCGTCGATCATCATCCCTGCACCCGGAAAGGCACCTTTGATAAAGGTCAGCACGACTATGGTTTTGTCCTCTTCGTAATCCTGCTGCTTATAGAATCCGTAAACGGTTAGATTCATGTCATTTTCGACCGTGACTTCAACCTCGTATTTCTCTCTGAGGAGTGATTCTAAGGGAGCATGAATTAAAGTCTTGATATCACAAATATTAATGACACCTTGGTGAACCAGTCCCGGGATTCCGATACCAACGGCTTTGATGTTGTTATAGGCTTGAATTAGTGTGCCTACTAAACGATCTATGGTCGTAGCATCAATACTCTCAGCTTTGATATATCCGCCATCGACACGTTGACCAACGGAATTCGTTACTGTATAGGTTAAGGATTGTAGCCCATCTTCAATTTTGGCATAGATGCATGCGATGTAGAAGAAATCAACATTATAGATGAATCTTCGAGCCGGCCGACCTCCATTGGAAGCCTCCAGCTCCGTCTCAATGACTTCACCTGTCTCCATAAGTTCATTCAATATATTTCCGCAAGTGGCAATACTTAATCCGGTGGCGCTAGCAATCGTTGATTTGGTTCCTTCTTTCATCGACTTTAAGGCTTGCTTGATAAGCTCCTGATTTATCTTTTTAACACGAATAGAATTGTTTGCGATTTGGTTTATTTTATTCACCTCTAGACTTTTGAAAATGGTTATTAAAAGTGTTATCAATACTATAACTTGGTGTTTTATAAATGTCTATATTAGTTGAACTTTAAATTTTTCTATTAAGGTAATTGTGTGACTGCGGTGAACGCTTGGACTTCCGGCCGCTATTGTCCCCAGATTTCTTGATTATATACCGTTTTTCACGGTTGAAATCTGGTGACAGTCCACGCTTCCTTATTGAATGTTGCTAAGTTCAAAGTGTCTAGCCAATGATTTTATAATAGTAGATCGTCGCATGTAATTCACCGTTAGCTGATATTGCATAGTATGGTATACGTCCAGCTTGTATGTAGCCCATTGAAGTATAAAGGAGGTTGGAAGGGTCACCTTCTCTTGTATCCAGCACGATTAAAGACCTGTCTTCCTGCGTAGCTCTTTCCTCAGCTTTTTGCATTAGTGAACGAGCAATACCATTCCGGCGATAATTAGGGTGTGTCATCAGCTTTGCGATTTCGGCTCGATGTGTTCCGTTTGCTTTTGTACTTAAATGTAGTTGTACACTTCCTACGATAATCTCATTCATTGTTGCGACAAAAAGGATCACATCGGGAGCCAAAACATTGTGCCAGTATAAGACAGAGTCTGACGCATCTAAGGGTGGTAAAAAACCAATGGAGGCTCCATCCTCCACGACCTGTATAAGTAGCTCTGAAAGCTCATCTATAGATTCTTCAATCGAAAATAGTTGTTCAATGCTTACAATATTATTCATGTTTTTTCCTCCAGCACTTTTAAGTTTAAAAATATAGCGAAATCATAACTGAATACATATAATTTGTATAACGAATTTTATAGATCGCAATCATTAATATTTTGAATCATAGAGGGTGCAATACATGGACTTATCTCAATTAGAAGCTTTTTTGGCAGTATGCAGAATCCGAAATTTCACCAAGGCCGCAGAACATCTACATATCTCCCAGTCCGCCGTTACCGCAAGAATAAAAGCATTAGAAAACGCCGTGGGCAAAGTACTTCTTACACGTGATAATCGGAATGTTAGCTTAACGCAAGCAGGAATTTCCTTTGTTCCATATGCTGAGCGGATGCTTCGTTTGTTTGAAGAGAGCAAGGTGACTCTATCCGAAGAGCTGGAGAACTATATCATTTTAAGTGGGCCTGGGTCCGTATGGCATTATTATTACCTGGAGCATATTCTTTCATTTAGACGTGATCATCCGAAGGTGGCTATCAAATTCCTAAGTTATATTGATTCCAGTTATATGATTCGTGATCTTTTGTTGGATGGAATTGTACAAATTGCGATTAAATATGACCCGCCGGAACACCCCAAGGTAACCAAACACTTCTTGTTTGACGATGAGATTGTTCTGGTTT
The DNA here is from genome assembly GCF_041956825.1 of Paenibacillus sp. RS8. Lineage (NCBI taxonomy): Bacteria > Bacillati > Bacillota > Bacilli > Caryophanales > Paenibacillaceae > Paenibacillus > Paenibacillus sp. RS8. The sequence goes on from NZ_CP168131.1 coordinate 3,798,710, forward strand.
CCACGCAATTAAGAGAGACATCTGTACGCAAGGAGGATTTTTTTCAGCGTGAGTATTGTCATTTAGAGTGGGGAGGCCCATTTCCAGAATGGTTTTCCAGTATAGTTGGACCAGGCTATGTGCCTGCACTTCAGACCGATCACTCGATGATTATGCTGGACATGCTGCTACTAGGAGAAGGCTTTGGATTTCTACCCCGATCTATTGCACAACCGTATCTCGATCAACAGAGGCTATTTCAACTTCAATGTGAGTTAGACATGCCGATCACAAAGGCCTACGCGCTTTATTTAACAGAGAATACCGAAGATATTCGTGTACGGCTTGGGCTGGAGATGCTTGGGGTGGATAGGTAAGGCGTATTTGTATCGTATCTTATTTTTGGCTAATCAGAACCGTGTTCTGGGTGGCTTTTTTATATGGAAATTATGGATTCTAATATAAATAAGCGTATCGTAATTTTATCTGCTCATATCATATCCGACGTTGATCATATCGCCAAGTAGGTGCTTATGATGGGACGAGGGGAGTTACTACATCAAGGAACGATTAAGGAATTGACTAAGGATCTGGAAGGAGAGGTTTGGGAAGCCGTTGTGCCCGGACGGATGCTCGCTCAAATCGAAGAATGGCGATTGCAATTTTCTATTTTGTCAGCTTCTATCCATCCGGTACAAATAGTCTTAGATAGACGCTTATCTGAGTGCCGATTATACTGAGTAATGGTAACAATTTATGAGAGTGATTGGAAGCGACTAACAATCAGGAACTTGAGAGATTTTTGTGAGAGCAGTGGGGTAGGATAGTAGAATTACTCGCATAGAGAGGAGCCTGAAGGTTGAGGACGATGAAATATCGGGGAATAGTCGGGATGGGGCTGTTTTTTATCCTCGCGATTTCCCTATTAGTAAGTATTATTTCCCCAACAATTCAGGGTCAAGTAACCCCGGTGGCCAAGCAGGGCGTATTGGATTTGTCGAAGTGGGATTTTGAGGAACAAGGACTAGTTGATCTAGACGGAGAATGGGAGTTTTATGAGAATGAATTACTGAGTCCCTCTGAGATTCAGCAAAGCAGTAATAAGAAATCTACATATCTTTCTGTCCCAGGCACATGGAAAGGTAAGGGCTTAGAAGATGGGATGGACAGAAAGGGTGCTGGCACCTATCGACTTAAAGTGTTAGTCCAAGATTCGGATGAGATCCTTGGTCTAAAAATACGAAGTATACGCATGTCTCAAAAGTTATTTATCAATGGGAAGCAAGAGGGAGAGAACGGGGTTCCTTCAACACAAAGTGAGTCATTTAAGCCTGGGAATACTCCGTATACGGTATTTTTTCAATCTAATAACCGAGAGATAGAAATATTAATTCAAGTCTCTAATTTCAACTTTATCACTGGGGGGATCGTGAATTCAATCCCACTGGGCGCACAAGCCGATATTACAAAAGTGAACAGTATTCAGATCGGCACTGACATTGGAATTATTCTGATTCTGGGGATGTTTGGTGCTTACCATCTCAGCTTCTATTTTGTCGGGCGTAGAGAAAAAGCCTATTTGCTCAGCGGTTTATATTTGCTTATTCTTTCTATGAATAATTCTCTATATGGAGAGAAGATATTTCAACAGTTATTACCCCATTTCCCTTTTGAATCAACCTATAAGATGTTGGAAATAAGCCAGTTTGTTGGGTCAATCATCATTATTATGTTTTACTGCTCGGTGGAGTCTAGGTTGATGTCAAGTAAGAGGATGAGGATCGTGTTATCTCCATTTGTCTTTTACTTGTTTTCGGTTTTGGTACTGCCGTATGATGTGCACATTCGTATGAAATATGTATTTGTTACTTATCTTGGAGTCGTTATGATCACAATTATTGTGAGAATGATCTATTTATATGTTCGCAGTCAGAGCCAAACGACGGATCGAAAAGAATTGTTTTTGTTCATTGGCGGTGCGATTTCACTCCTGATTTTTTTCATTGATGTAAGTCTCTATTCTGAAAATGCTCTGCAGACCGATTTGTTGGGTAAGTGCGGAGTGATTGGTTTTATTGTTTTCTTCAATATTATGTTAGCTGTACGATTCTCCAACGCTTACGACAAGACGGAAACGCTGTCCCGTCAGCTGCTAGTCTCGAATCAGCTTAAAGATGAATTTCTGATGAACACATCTCATGAGATCAAAACCCCATTGCATGGCATTATGAATATGACATCCTTTTTATTAGAAGATGGCGAAGATAATCTGTATCCGATACAGAAACAGAATCTTTGGTTGATTAAGGACACTTCTACGAAGCTGTCTATGCTTATTCAGGATTTGATTGATGTTAGTCTTTTGAAGCATGGAGAATTACGATTACAGCAGACAGTGGTTGATCTAAGAGTGGCTTCCCAAATTGTATTTGATGTGTTGCAGTTTGAACTTGCGGGAAAATCGGTGAGATTAGATAATCAGGTGGAACCCGATGTTTGGGTGCTTGCAGATGATAGCCGACTAAGACAGGTAATGTACAATTTAGTTCACAATGCGATCAAGCATACGGATGAAGGATTAATTCAGATAAAAGCTTATGTAGAGGGAAATACGGTGACTGTCGCGGTGGAAGATACAGGAACTGGGATATCCCCCGATATGCATACGGCCATATTCGAATATTTTGAACAGGTCGATAAACCTCTTCCGCAAGATGGCTACACAGGAATGGGCGTTGGTTTGTACATTAGCCGGAAGCTCATCGAACGGATGGGTGGTGAGATTAGGGTAGATTGGTCTGAGATTGGCCAAGGCACTCGAATGATCTTCACATTGCCCAAAATAGAGCGGATTCCAGGCTACCTCGAAGCAGCAGCTACAGGGGCGGGACAGCACGCGCATTTTGAGCAGACCTCGCTTGATATTGTAGATCAAAGCGGATATACAATCCTAATTGTGGATGATGAAGCATCTAATATCCATATTCTGCTGAACATTTTAAGACGGCATCATTATAATGTAATTACTGCGTTTTCAGCGAATGAAGCAATAGACAAAATGGAGCAATACCCGAATGTGGATCTAGTCATATTAGATGTCATGATGCCGGGTATTTCAGGAATTGAGCTATGTAGAACATTACGGGTACGTTACTCCATTCTGGATTTACCTATTCTGTTTGCTACAGTTAAGGACGCACCAACGGATATAGCGCTTGGCTTCAGGGCTGGGGCGAATGATTATATCACTAAGCCATTTGATGGCGAGACACTGATGGCGAGAATTCAGACGCTGATTGCTATGAAAACATCGATACAGGAAGCGATACGAAATGAGTATGCTTTTCATCAAGCACAAATTAAGCCTCATTTTCTGTATAACGCACTGAGTAGTGTAATCTCTTTCTGTTATACAGATGGAGAGAAAGCCGCTTATTTGTTATCCATGCTAAGTCAATACATTCGTTATATTCTCGATATGGATCGGTCCACTTTAGTTGTTCCGTTACACCGGGAGTTAGAATTGATTCAAGCTTATGTGGAGATCGAAAAAGCTCGGTTTGGAGAGCGGTTCGATTTTATTTTTAAAATGGATGAGGGTCTACGTTCTGTTGAGATTCCTTCCTTATGTATTCAGCCGTTTGTCGAAAATGCGATCAGACATGGGTTGTTTGAAAAAGAGGGTCAGGGCAGAGTTTCGCTCACGGTTCAAGCAGGCGGTAACTATATGAAAGTTATCATCGAAGATGATGGTATAGGTATTCCAGATGATCTGCTATATCAATTAACCGGAGACGGGCAGCTAGATGGCAGCATCGGTATCCATAACATTCGAAAGCGTATAGGCGCTATCCCCGGAGCCACCCTTACCATTCATTCCGACCTTGGGTTCGGAACCAAAGTTACGATGTATTTACCAGCAAGCCTTGGGAGCATGGAGGGAGAAGCACGATGATTCGTGTAGTGATTGTTGAAGATGAGAAGCCGATTTTGAATTTGATGAAGGTACTGATCGGTCGTAATTCAGATTATACCATTAGCGGGGCCTTTTCTAATCCATTGGAGGCACTGGAGTGTATACCTGATTTACAACCGGACGTTGTGTTTATAGATGTTGAAATGCCAAGGATGAACGGGATTGAGCTGGCAAGCAGAATTCAGAAGCTGATGCATCAACCGGAAATTGTATTTACTACCGCCTACAAAAATTATGCACTGGAAGCGTTCGAAGTAAGTGCACTGGATTATATTCTTAAGCCGATCACACCCGAAGCAATCCATAGGGTCACTGAACGACTTGTTAAACGAATGAGACCGGCGGTGATACAAGAGCCTAAGAAAACGGAGCCAATGATCCGCTGTTTCGGTGGATTCGAAGTATGTGATTCAGAAGGGAAGCCTATTCATTTTCGAACACGTAGAGCAGAGGAATTATTCGCCTATTTCCTATGTAATGCTGGTCGTTATATCAGTAAGTGGAAGATAATGGATTTATTGTGGCCGGATATGCAGGATGAGAGAGGGGCATCCAATCTGTATAATACGATATACCTCTTGAAGAAAATGCTGAAGGAAAAGGACTTCGGTATGGAAATCCGCAAAATGAACGATGGTTATATGCTGGAGACCGGAAACGAAAGCTATGATGCGCTTGAGTATCAAAGATTTCATTTAGAAATAGCGGAAGGACAACAGAACACTACGCAAATGGAGCGGCTCAGTAACTTATATCAGGGGCCTCTGCTGGACGGAAAGCCTTATCTATGGAAGATATCGCTGGAGGAAGCGTATTGCAAGTTTTTCACAACATGCACTCGTTTGCTGGTAGACAATGATTGTGCTGCTCAGGACTGGCATAAAGCGGAGCAACGACTAGAAAAGTTCTTAAGCTTATATCCGCTGCATGAAGAAATGAACCAGCAAATGATTGATGTTTATGCCAAACTCGGAAATAAAGAAAAGATTGCACGACTTTATGAGAAATTCGAGGGGGCTTATCGTACTGAGCTGGGGCTGGTCCCTTCAGCAGAGTTTAAAGAGCGTGTAGCTGCATATCTAGTTTGAAATATTAATAAAAAAGGAAAGCAGAGGGAGAAATCTCACTGCTTTTTTTGTATTTTTCGGCATTACGCGACAATTTGTGAGATTTTGGTGAGTTAGGGTTGATATGATTTCCTAAACATGGGAGTAATAAAATACATAGGAAAGAAGTTGAGAGTGTGCTTCGATTAGTCAGGTCCAAGAAAGCTATAAGCATTCTATTATTTGTATTACTGGTCAACATATGCTCGTCACTATTTATTAGAGGGGGAGAGTTGGCTTATGCAGACACTGCTGATAAGGATACGACTTCGGTATTTCAAAAGGCGTATGTTACAAGTTTTTCGAGTGGTGTAGTGGATGTAGTAGATTTAACGAATTTAGCGGTGGAAAAGGCGAAGATCAAGGTGGGAAATGAGCCGAATAGCGCCGCCATTAATCCGAATAAGACCCAGGTCTTTGTAACTAACAGAGCGGATGGGACTGTTTCTGTTATAGATCCATCCACTGACACTGTGATTTCAACCATTGCAGTGGGCTCGTGGCCTCATGGCGTTGCATTTAATTCAGATGGCAGTAAAGCTTATGTGGCTAATTACTCCAGTAACTCCCTTTCGGTGATCGATACAGCTACTTTGAGCGTGATAAATTCGATATCTGTAAATTCTAACCCAGTCGCAATGGTCGTGATTGGAGAAAAGCTGTACTTATCCTACGATTCTGACAATGAAGTTTCTTTAATTGATATTAATAGTGATACTGTGATTTCTGGAATTTCATTAGCAAGTTCATCCTATGGCCTGTCAGTAAATTCCGAGGGTTCAAAGATCTACGTAGCAGGTAAAGGGAACAATACCATGGCTGTGATCGATACAGTAACGAATAAAGTGGAGGCTACCATTCCTGTTGGTGAAGCTCCTCACGCAACAGAAGTCAGTCCGGATGGGAGTAAGGTTTATGTAGCTAATGCTTTTAGTAATTCGGTTTCTGTTGTCAATGCAATAACGAATCAGGTGGAAGCTACAATTCCTGTTGGTTTTAATCCTTATGTAATTGGTCTCTCCAAAGATGGGAGTCAAGCATTTACGGTTAATTATGGTGCTTCAACTATGAGTGTAATAGACACAACAAAAAATACAGTAATAAAAACTATAAATCTCAGCCCAGGACCTTTTATGGTAGGTACCTTCATGGTTCCTGTAGCTGTAGCTGTTAATACAGACCCCGGGAATAGTGGTGGTCCAGAGGATAAAGATACGCCGATAGTATCGACATATGCCCCTGAGAAAAATGCGCAGAATGTAAAGGTCGACTCAGACCTTACGTTGACCTTTAATGAAGGTGTAAAGGCCGTTTCGGGTAAAAATATATCGATTTGGAAACCACAAGTTACTTCTAACGCCAGTGGTTCCGAATATCCGGAGGTGCTTGCAAACTCAACCAAAATAGAGACGATCGCCGCTGATGATACAAGTAAAGTGACGATTTCGAACAATGTTGTAAAGATCAACCCAGCTGCTGACCTAGATTATAAAACGAATTATTTCGTGAAGATCGACCCGGCAGCGTTTAAGGATTCAGCAGGTAATCTCTATGAGGGATTGAATGGAGAGATAGAGATTCTTGATGGCCAAGTTCATGTGCCGGTTGGCTTCACGGGTGCTGAGATATGGGATTTCAAAACTGGCGCCAGTAGTGATACCACTGCACCTTTAGCAACAGAGTTCTCTCCTGCGAAGAAAGAATCGAATGTAGCAACAGATGCTAATTTGACTCTAACTTTTAGTGAAAATGTACATGCGGGCAGGGGGAAATTTATAAGGATTATGGTACCGGGAACAATGTTCTCGGATGGATCATCTAACAATTATACAGAGGCTGTCGAGTTCGAAAAGATTTCCACGAGTGATACTACAAAAGTGACGATTTCAGGCAATAAAGTTACGATCAATCCAGCAAAAAACATGGCAAACAATAAATATTATTATGTGACCATGGATAGTGGAGCTTTCCAAGATACCTTCAATAATGATTATGGTGGGATAGTCACTTCGGTACAGTATATTAATAATGTACTAATGGAGATTGGCACAGCTCCGTGGTATTTCAAAACCGGAGCTCCAGCGGATACACTCGCGCCAACGGTAGTGGGATTGACTCCTGCGAATGATGCTAAGGATGTTCCGGTGAATACCAACCTCGTATTGGCGTTCAGCGAAAATGTCAAGGTGACTGGTAAAACGATCAAGATTCTTAACAAGACAGATGATAGTGTTATAGAGACGATAACAGCAAGTGATCCTACGAAAGTTACCGTATCTGGAGACAAAATAACGGTTAAGCCTGCTACCGATTTCGCGTATGGTACTGGGTACTACGTGCAGATTGAAGCTGGAGCCGTTCAAGATCTCGCAGGTAATAGCTATGCGGGTATCACTGACAAGACGAAATGGAACTTCACAACAGTGGCGCCAGATGAAACTGCTCCAACAGTAACCTCTCTGGCACCTGCTATTAATGCAACAAAAGTACCTCTGAACACGGAACTCACTGTCACATTCAGCGAGAAAGTCAAGGCAGTAGCGGGGGAAGATAAATATATTAGGATCATGTCACCGGGTAGTGCTTCGTATTCTGAGAATTATTATGAATCTCAACCTCCTGAAGAGGTAGAATTGATTGCTATTGATGATACTAATAAAGTAACAATCACAGGGAACGTAGTAACGATTAAACAGACCAAATTGGATTATGGTCGAGAATACTATGTAACCATTGATCAAGGTGCTTTGGTAGATTTAGCAGGAAACAGCTATGAAGGCCTATATGGTTTTGTGGAATATAGATATTTCTCAGGGTCACCTGCGGTAGGTAAGGAAGTAGCAGAAAATACATGGGTCTTTGAAATGGTAGCCAAACCGGACACCACACTACCAACTGTAACGACACTATCGCCTGCTGATGAGGCAACAAATGTTGGGGTGGACTCCAGTTTGAAGCTTACATTTAGTAAAGATGTACAAGGAGTAGCGGGCAAAAATGTAGTACTCAAAAAAGAGCTAGATAACAGCGTGATTTATACATTCGATATGGGCGATATAACCCGTGTTAGCGTCTCGGGCAAAACAGTGACGATCAATCCTTATTTGATGCTGTCAGATCATGACGGAAAATATATGGACTATAATACGAAATATTATGTACAGGTTGATGCCGGAGCAATAAAGGATGCGAAAGGTAACGCTTTTGCAGGAATTACGGATAAGACCACTTGGAACTTCACGACAGGATTAGCTCCAGAAAAGACGGATCTTACAGCTACAGCTTATTCGCCAGTAAAAGGGGCTACGAATGTAGCAGCGGATACAAATTTGAAGCTGACATTCAGCTCAGCTGTTCAAGATGTGTGGGGTAAAAAAATTGAAATTCGCAAGAAATCTGACGATAGTGTTGTGTACAGCTTCGAAACAGGTGCTATGGGCGTCAACTTATCGGGTAACAGCGTAACCTTTAATCCAATGATTGTAACCCCTGGTAACGGTGTGAAAGTGGGTTATTTACAACCAAGTACAGAATATTATGTCCTTGTTGCGGCTGGAGCATTTAAGGATGCTGCGGGTAACAAGTACGCTGGAATTACGGATAAAGCAACTTGGACGTTTACGACTGAACCAGATACGGATGGGGACGGTATTCCAGATAGCTTAGATCCATTCCCAACCGACCCGACGAAGCCAGGTAACGGTGGCGAACTGGATACAGACGGAGATGGTGTTCCAGATAGCCTAGATCCAGATGATGATAACGACGGTCTGACGGATGAGCAGGAAATCGTGCTCGGCACAGATCCGAAGAAGGCAGATACGGATGGCGACGGAATTAACGATAAGGATGATCCATTCCCGACAGATGCAGCGAAACCAGGAACAGTAAATGGTGAGCTGGATACAGATGGCGATGGCATTCCGGACAGTTTAGATCCAGATGATGATAACGATGGTCTGACGGATGAAGAGGAAATCGTGCTTGGAACGAATCCGAAGCATCCTGATACAGATCATGATGGAATCAACGATAAAGACGATCCGTTCCCATTGGATGCGACGAAGCCAGGTAACGGTGGCGAACTGGATACAGACGGAGATGGTATTCCAGATAGCCTAGATCCAGATGATGATAACGACGGTCTGACGGATGAGCAGGAAATCGTGCTCGGCACAGATCCGAAGAAGGCAGATACGGATGGCGACGGAATTAACGATAAGGATGATCCATTCCCGACAGATGCAGCGAAACCAGGAACAGTAAATGGTGAGCTGGATACAGATGGCGATGGCATTCCGGACAGTTTAGATCCAGATGATGATAACGATGGTCTGACGGATGAAGAGGAAATCGTGCTTGGAACGAATCCGAAGCATCCAGATACAGATCATGATGGAATCAACGATAAAGACGATCCGTTCCCATTGGATGCGACGAAGCCAGGTAACGGTGGCGAACTGGATACAGACGGAGATGGTATTCCAGATAGCCTAGATCCAGATGATGATAACGACGGTCTGACGGATGAGCAGGAAATCGTGCTCGGCACAGATCCGAAGAAGGCAGATACGGATGGCGACGGAATTAACGATAAGGATGATCCATTCCCGACAGATGCAGCGAAACCAGGAACAGTAAATGGTGAGCTGGATACAGATGGCGATGGCATTCCGGACAGTTTAGATCCAGATGATGATAACGATGGTCTGACGGATGAAGAGGAAATCGTGCTTGGAACGAATCCGAAGCATCCTGATACAGATCATGATGGAATCAACGATAAGGATGATCCGTTTCCAACAGATGCAGCGAAACCAGGGACAGTAAATGGTGAGTTGGATACGGATGGCGACGGAATTCCGGACAGCCTAGATCCAGATGATGATAACGATGGCATTCCAGATACAGAAGAACTCATTAACGGAACGAATCCGAAGCAACCTGATACAGATCATGATGGAATCAACGATAAAGACGATCCGTTCCCAACGGATGCCACGAAGCCATCCTTAAGTAATCTAGTAAAAGATTACAATAAGTTAGATATTATCTATGGTGCAGGGGATCATGCGAAGCATGTTTCCAAAACATTATATTTGACTGAAAAAGGTTCTTCTGGAAATACATCAATCACTTGGGAATCAAGCAAACCAGATGTCGTTAGTGCAAAGGGTAAAGTAGTTCAGCCTGGACCTGATGAAAGTGATATCGAAGTCACTTTAACTGCAACGATTCTTGACAAAGAGACTGGTGAAAAGCGCACAAAGACATTTAAAGTGACTATTGTCAGAATGTCAGATGAGGATGCTGTTAGAGATGCTGCTAAAGCATTAGGGGTAGATAAGGCTTTTAAATTCTCGGATGGAGATACTTGGGAGTCAGTTACAAATGAATTCTTGTTGCTTGGTACAGGAAAACATGGAACGAAGATTACATGGACCTCGACCAATATCGATGTTCTTAAGCTATCCAGCAAAGATGGTGAGGAACAGGGTACCGTGAACAGACCTGAAGTGGGTGATAAGAATGTAATAGTTACCGCTACGATCTCTAAGGGTACCGCCAAAATCACTAAGAGTTTCCTTCTGGTAGTTACTAACAAGAACATAGTGAAGGAAAAAGAAAATACACGCCAAGAGAGCGGAAGAACGGCTGATGTAAAGGCAAACGCAAATGACATGATTCACACGGAGAGTCTGAACATTCTCAGAACAACGCTCAGCAATCAGGTTAAGATTGATACTGTTATCGTTGATCCGTCAAAAGTAGAAAGTCTGACGAATTCTTTTAATCCTCAGGATGGAGATATTAACAACCGTACGCTAACTGTTGAGATTAAGCAGCAAGCAGATGATAAGGCAGATGAGATTGCCGTAGAGATTCCGGCTGCAGCTGTTTCGGCACTGGCTGACAGAAATGCGGGTATGAATATCTTTACCGATGAAGGTTCTGTAAAGTTGAGTCAGGAAGCTTTAAAAGACGCTGCAGTTAAGGGTACAGATCTTTATTTCAGAATTGTACCGGTTAAGAATGCACAAGAGGATAGTGAGGCTAAAAAAGCAGCGAATACTGACCCTAAGGTTACGTTAGCAGCTGCTGGGAATCAGATAAACTTACTGGGTCTGCCAAGAAAGATCGAAACAAACTTTGGTGGTTTTAACACGAAGGTTGTTCTCCCATTAAGTGGAATTACTATTCCAACTGAGAATAGACAAGCTTTCCTAGACGCTTTGAAGGTGTTCATTGAACATACGGATGGTACGACAGAGCTGGTATCAGGAACTATACAATATGAGAACGGCGTAGCAACAGGGATCCAATTTGAGATTTCGAAGTTCAGTCGTTTTCAAATCGTGAGTTTCTCTCCTCAGTCGAATCATGAGAATATTCCGGGAGGAACGAACACGCCTGGTGGCACTACAATCAGTAATCCTACTAACAATAGTGGCACGGATAAGGAACAGCCTAACAATCCAAATGTAGTTCATGAATCACATAAAGGATATATTTTAGGCTATGCGGATGGCAGCTTCAACCCGGAACGAATGATTACCCGTGCGGAAATGGCAACGATTTTGGCAAGGCTATGGGGTAAGAATGAAGCACAGGCTACCTCAGCTTATAAAGATGTAAATACAACTTATTGGGCTTTGCAGTCTATTAGTGTAGTTACAGCACAAGGGTTAATGAAGGGGTATGAAGATGGCAGCTTTAAGCCGAATCAGCTAATTACTCGTGCAGAAATGGCTATCATTGTAGAGCGCTTGCTGGATAAGGCTCAAAGTGGGACCAGCAGCTTTAAAGACATTAGTAGTGGGCATTGGGCAAAAAATGCGATTGATGCGGCCAAAGCAGCTGGGATCATTAACGGATATTTGGATGGAACATTCCGTCCGAATCAGACATTAACTCGTGCAGAAGCTGTTGTGATTATTAACAGACTTTTGGGCAGAGGCCCATTGCTTGGAGCACAGCAGAAGTGGAAAGACGTCAGTGATAAACACTGGGCGTACGGACACATTCAGGAAGCTAGTATGAACCATTCCTTTGAGAAACAGCAAATGGGTGGAGAGCAATACATTCCTGAGGTAAAATAAATGAATCTTTTTTAAGTGAAGAAATATTTTTTACAAGAGAATCCCCTTACGCTATACGGTATCTATATACTGTTAGCGGTAAGGGGATTTTTTACGAAGCTTTTCTTTTATAAGTTTTTTCTCCTACCAGCTAACTTTCCGAGAACTTCACCGTTATACATACGAAGGGAGGTGCAGGATGAAGCCCGGGCAGCTACATCAGATACTTCAACCCAAAATGCTAGAAATCCAAAAATACTTGATTCGTCTCGGGGCACCTGCAGCCGACGCGGAAGATATCGTACAGGATACGGTGTATAAGGCTCTATTGTATATCGACTCTATTGATGAGAACAAATTCAGTGCATGGCTATATAAAGTAGCGATCAATCGCTACTATGATCTGTGCCGCCGCAGCAAACGTATAATCATTCCTATTGACTATGTCGATGTGCCGGATAAGGAACTTCCGGAGGATCATTTGTTGCTAAAAGAAAAACGGGAAGACATTGACCGCGTGCTTGCAGAACTGCAACCGCTCCATAAACAACTCATTATTATGAAGTATGAACTGGAGTTGTCCTATCAGGAGATAGCAGAGCTCCTCGGAATCACGACAGATACAGTCAAGTCGGCATTGTTTCGTGCCCGCAAGCAATTCCAAAAAAAGTATAGAGGTGAAGCGGAATGACAGCACCATGGGAACAAAAGGATGATCAAAACCTTTCAAAAATAATTAAGAAAGCAAAACGAAAAACAATGATTCGTAATACGGTCATTTCTTTGGTCGTGACTGTTATAGTATTGTTCGGCGGCATGCTGGGTATCTCTCAACTGACTAGCTGGTTAGCGATGCGCGGGCTGGATGAGGAGAGGATCATGATGGAAATTAGCAGTCCTAATCTTCATGAGCTGAGAACTGACCTGGATCTAGGATTTTTATCGGGCAAAGTTGAACTTAGTACGTACAAGGTTGTTGAAGGTGTACCTGTCGTGTGGGATACTAAAAAGCTGGATTTTAGTATGAGCAGCCGCTTTTCTCTGCTTAATAGGGGATATTCTAGTATAAATGTTCCTGACCCAGTAATGACAAGCCAAAATTACGAATACTACCGAGGATATAACAGTCAGAATGGACAGCGGGAGATGATGTTCTATGTGCCAGGAGTAAACTATAACGGAAAGGTGCTGAACGACCTGCCTGCACTCGAACAAATGGATCCCGGTAAGCTGGTAGAGATGGCAGTTTCATTTGATAAAAGCTATACGCAGGCTGAAGTTGAAAAAATGCTGCCAACAGAACTGACGCAGACTTGGTATTGGGTAGATACGTATGACAATAAGAAGAAGCTTGAGTTTATTACGAATGACAGTAGCCCGGATAAGTATGCCTTACCGGAATCAGCGAGACAAGTATACGGTTACGGTGTCAAATGGGAAGGGTTATTTAAACCAAAACCAGAGGATTTTTTACAATCACTAGCATATGGGCTTCAGAAAGAGGGCAAGTATTACGGAGAATTTGAGCGAATCTCGAACTATTTGAAAAAGGATAAAGCGGCACCGGATGCCAGTGACGTACAGCTATTGGGAGTTGTTGTTACAGGAACTGCTAAGGAGCTGCAAAGCCTTAGAGGAAAACCGTATGTAAATACGGCAGTACTCGGCGCAGTTGTGGATAAATACTAGATCGTATAGTAAAAAAGAAGCCCCGGGAACAATGATCCCAGGGCTATTTTGATCATATCACAACCTACCATTTATGCTACGTCCATTTGGCCGACCATAGCTTCATTTCCTTCAAAATTTGATGCAAATCCTCACCTTTTGGAGTTAAAGAATATTCCACTGTCACCGGTACGGTAGGAAACACATGGCGTTCTAGTACACCGTGTTCCTCTAAATGGCGAAGAGTACTAGTCAACGCGCGGGGGCTAACATTAGTGATTTTTCGCTGAAGCGCTCCAAAGCGTTGGGTGCCGTCGAATAACTCTCTTAATACGAGAAAAGCCCATTTTCCGCCCAACACTTCAAGGGTTTTTTCTACATTACATTCAATAGTAAGTGGGGTTTTAGGGATATAATTATTGGTAGATTTAGCTGTTGTCAAGGAATCTCCTCCTGTTTGGGTGCTACTATACTCTTGTATAGTAACTACTCTAGGGATCATATAGTAAACTAAATTTCACTTCTTCCTATTATATACAAACTATTCTAGAATGAATATGTTCGTTAGGCAACCTGCCGAAATCATAACACGGAACTATGGAAAGGAGCAGTTATTATGAAATATCGTAGACTAGGTGGCACAGGCCTAAAAGTTAGCGAGATTAGTTTGGGAAGCTGGCTGACATATGGAGGATACGTAGAAAGAGATAATGCTGTCAAAGCCATTGAAACCGCTTACGACCTAGGCGTGAATTTTTTTGATACGGCTAATGTTTACGAAAAGGGTGCTGCTGAGAAAGTGCTAGGCGAGACCTTGCGGAACTATCCGAGAGAATCCTATGTACTCGCCACTAAAGTATTTGGAGAAATGGGGACGGGGCCAAACGATCGTGGTTTATCCCGTAAACATATTACTGAGCAGTGTCACGCAAGTTTAAAGCGTCTCGGCGTAGAATACGTGGATATAATGTATTGCCACCGGTTTGATACTGAAACTCCAATTGAAGAGACCTTACGTGCGCTGGATGATCTGGTTCGTCAAGGCAAGGTATATTATGTCGGTGTAAGTGAGTGGACAGCGGCGCAAATGACGGATGCATTAGCTGTAGCAGACCGCTATTTGCTGGATCATATCGTGGTTAACCAACCGATTTATAATATGTTCGAACGTTATATTGAAAAAGAAATCATTCCCCTCGGCGAGCGCCGCGGCATTGGACAGGTCGTATTTTCTCCATTGGCTCAAGGGCTGCTAACAGGAAAGTATAACGCGGATATCCCTGAAGATAGCCGTGCGGCTAAGCTGGATCGGTTGAAGAAGGCGATTACGGAAGAGAAGATTGAAAAGGTTCGCCAACTTAGCGGGGTAGCTGCGGAGCTGAATATTTCTGTGGGAAATCTGGCTTTGGCTTGGATTTTGCGTCAGCCTAATGTAGCAAGTGCGCTAGTGGGTGCAAGTCGCCCGGAGCAGGTCGAAGAGAATGCTAAGGCTTCGGGAATAGAGCTTTCTGAAGATATTCTGAAGAAAATTGAAGAGATTCTTAACTAGAGATAGTTTCATAAAAAAGGAGATATGATCATGGCGAAAGTAGTTGTTACTGGCGGAAGCGGGATGCTCGGCAGATGGGTCGTCCGACATTTTGTAGAACAAGGGTATGAGGTTGTGAATGTGGATACGCAAAAATCTACAGATTCCTTGTGCCAAACGATCATTGCTGATTTGAATAACTTAGGTGAAGTGTATGGCGTACTTGCAGGCGCTGATGCAGTTGTACATCTGGCTGCAATCCCAGCCGCAAATATAAAGACGAGTGAAGTCACCTTTCAAAATAATGTAGGTTCCACCTATAACATTCTGGAGGCTGCTGCTGGACTGGGCATTGGCAAAGCTGTTATTGCTTCCAGTGAATCTTCATATGGCATCTGTTTTGCGGTTAACCCATTGGGTCCGCAGTATGTGCCTATGGATGAGGAACATCCACAATTACCTGAGGATAGTTACGGTCTATCTAAAGTTGTGAATGAAAAGACAGCAGAGATGTTCCAGCGCAGAACGGGTATACAAGTCGTTTCCCTAAGAATCGGAAATGTCATTGACCCATCGAAGTATGAACGTTTCCCTTCCTTCATTCATGATCCCGCGCAGCGTGATCGGATTCTGTGGAGCTATATTGATACACGGGATGTAGCGACAGCTTGCCAATTGGCGATTGAAACGGACGGATTGGGCGCAGTTGCTCTTAATATATGCGCAGATGAGACCAGTATGGCTGTTCCTAGCAGAGAGTTAATGGCCGCACGTTATCCAGAGGTGACGGATTTCCGCCAGCCGCTGGAAGGCCATGAGTCGTTACTCAGCAATGCGAAGGCGAAGAAGCTGCTGAATTGGCAGCCAAAGCACTTATGGCGAGATTACGTTAACGAATAAATGACGAGTCAGGTTTACTTTTACTATAAATGAGAGTTAAAAAAGTATGGTTTTTGAACATCCTCTATAAGGAGCGTGTGAAATGAAGGTATTATTTATCGGAGGTACGGGACTGATTAGCCAGGCTGTATCCCCGCTCGCCGTAGAACAAGGAATAGAGCTGTATTTGTTCAACAGAGGACAAAGAGGCGAATTCGTTCCGGATGGGGCGAAGGTGATTCAAGGTGACATTCGTAATCCGGCGGAGGCTGCCGAAGTATTGCGAGATTATGAATTTGACGTAGTGGTAGACTGGATTGCTTTTACACCGGAACATGTGCAGACAGATATTAACCTGTTTACAGGTAAAACGAAGCAGTATATTTTTATCAGCTCGGCCTCGGCTTATCAGAAGCCACAGCGTAATTATATAATCACAGAAGAGACACTCCTGGAGAATCCTTATTGGGAATACTCGAGAAATAAAATTGCTTGCGAGCAGCTATTGATGGAAGCACACAAGAACAGCGGATTCCCGGTTACGATTGTTCGTCCTTCCCATACTTACGGAAATACAGCCATCCCTGCGGCACTCACGAGCGGACAGCATCCTTGGTCCTTGATTGATCGTATCCGTCGTGGCTTGCCTTTAGTCATCCATGGAGATGGAACATCTTTGTGGACACTGACGCATAACTCAGATTTTGCCAAAGGGTTCGTCGGATTGCTTGGGCATCCGGAAGCGATTGGGGAGGCCATTCATATTACTTCTGATGAGGTGTTGAACTGGAATCAGATCTATGCGGCCATTGGGCAAGCGGCAGGTGTGGAGCCGAAAGTGGTTCATATCTCTACAGACTTTATCACAGCCTTCTCCCCTCCAGGGACGGCGGATGGCTTGATCGGCGATCAAGCGGTCAGCAGTGTTTTTGACAATCGTAAAATCAAACGTCTCGTGCCTGACTTCCAGGCTGCCGTTCCTTTCTCTGAAGGGATAAAGCAGTCAATTGCTTGGTTCGAGGCTCATCCTGATCAATGCACAGTCGATGCGGAATGGTCTGCTTTACTAGATCATTTGATCGAGAAACATGGAGTTGAGGCCAAGCCTCTATCCTTTTACTCATAAGATTTGTACGGTTAATATTTAAAGACGGTCTGTTCCTAAGGGAGCAGCCGTTTTTTTTTTGGTTTGTCTCGCTCAATGTAAGGTTATGGAATGAATCAGCAAATCATGAATATACTCTCACTACCTTAAATTCCGTTAAAAAGGAGTCCTGGCCATGCCAACACATCCCTTTGTCTCGCGTTTTTTTGTAAACTCAGATGCAAGCCGTGAGAAGTTAATTTATGATTTGCCAGAATCCTGGTGGAGCCGTCCCTTTGAATATGAGTGGTGTATTAACTTCATTTCTCCTCATGGGGTTGTGCTGGATGCAGCCTGCGGAATTCCTCATCCCTTGAAATTTTATTTAGCCGGGGTTTGTGCAGAAGTCTATGCTTGCGATATGGACAGCAGGGTGATTTACCGGGAGGACATCTTAGATACGATTACAAATGAGATCGGGGAAAAAGCGGCGAAGCAGGTTATAGCGAGAAGAACAAACAACTTGCATCTTGCTCAGGCCAATCTTGCAGATCTGCCTTATGAGGATGAGAGCTTTGATACTATTTTTTGTATCTCGGTCCTGGAGCATTTGACCTTAGAGGATACGGTGGGTACTTTACGGGAGTTTCACCGAACGTTGAACGAAGAAGGGCTATTGGTATTAACGTTTGATTACCCAACGGTAAACTTAAATCTAATGAATGATCTGCTGCTGCAAGCTGGATTTCAGTATTGGGGGGAGACCGACTTTGAGTTGCCTGCGGATGCTGTATATACAGATTTGTGGGGTGGGTTAAATTGCTTCCGAGCTGTTTTGAAAAAAACAAAGGGATAACAGGTCTTCTTACCCTTAAATTAGTAATCTATTTCCAGTATGCTAGATTAATAGCTAATTTAAATAACATGCTGAGGATAGGAGGCTGTATTTTTTGAGTTTAGGGTCGAATGTATTGCGCAGAATACTACTCACTACACTTTTGTTATCACTGATCCTCCCTTCGACAATTGCAGTTAGTGCAGCTTCGCCATCGTCAGAACCTATCAAGCTTGCTTTTGCTGGTGATATTCTCTTGGACGGTTTTGTAGGCGATCAGATCGCTAAATACGGAGTGAACTTTCCGTTTGCGAAAGTTGCACCTACCTTGCAAAAGGCTGATATTGCCTTCGCGAATCTGGAAACCCCAGTCTCTATTCGAGGAAAGGCAGCAGAGAAGACCTTTGTCTTTAGATCTAAACCGGCAGTGCTTAGCGGCTTATCCTATGCTGGGATTGATGGCGTATCTTTGGCTAATAATCATATTTTAGATTTCGGAAAAGACGCCATGCTCGACACGCTGGTGCATCTGGATCGAAACAAGATCGGCCATACAGGAGCAGGCAAAGATGTGGACGAAGCGTTCAAACCGTATACAAAGACGGTAAAGGGGAAGAAGATCGCTATTTTAGGTGTAAGCCGAGTGCTTTCAGGTCCTTCTTGGTATGCCGGTGACAATAAGCCTGGAGCAGCCTCAGCGTACACCTCGCAGCCTATGCTTACGGCTATTCAGAAGATGTCTAAGGAGAATGATTACACGATTGTGTACATTCACTGGAATGAAGAGTTTAAGGATTACCCTGAACAATACGCCCGCACGCTAGCCAAACAGATGATTGATAGTGGTGCAGATATCATACTCGGCGCACACAGCCATTGCCTGATGGGCATCGAATACTACAAAAATAAACCGATCTATTATTCACTTGGAAACTTTGTGTTTAATCGTTCAACACGTGGTGGAGAAAAGACGCTTCACTCGATGCTAGTGAATATTGAGATTAATGATGCCCAGGTGACGAGTAAGATTACGCCAGTCAAGATTATTGGGGGACAGCCCAACTTTATGGATGATTCTTACAATAGGAAGACGATCAAGCTAATGAATAGCCTATCTTATAATGCAGTTATTGATGCGAATGGCAGGGTCACGGAAAAGCAATTATAACGATATAGCAGATCGGCCAGAGATTGCTGGTCGGTTTTTTTTGTGATTAAATTCAATTCACTATGTTTAATTTATCCAATATTTGATCTTTCTATTAATAATATGTAATACTTATATTAAATAAGAGTGTAGTAGAGCATTAGATTGTCGAAAAAAGTAGATGCATAAAGCTTAAATAGTCTGTATTAACTCTACTAGATGTATTGGTCGCTCTGATATACGCCGAAGTGTTTACAGACTTGATGTATTGGGTAAATGAGGTTAATAATAGGGATACTTCGCAAGCTGATTTGTAATCGCAATATTGGATATTTATTAATTTCAAGTCGAATAAATTGGATCGCTTTACAGCATTTTGTCGAAACCGTACATATTTTTGTCGAATAATTGTCGATAAATATCATATTTTGTAGAAATAAAATTGACAGGGAAAGAATAGCACTTTAATATTAGAGTATAGCGTAATCATTACTATCACTTAGAAGCCTACATAGCTTTTAGCAAAAATGATTATTAATGTTAATTCAAGGGAGGATGTACAATGATGAAAGCGACAGGCATAGTAAGAAAAGTAGATGAATTGGGACGTATCGTAATTCCTATTGAACTACGTAGAACGATGGGAATTGACATAAAAGACCCGCTCGAGATTTTTGTAGATGGAGAGAAAATTATTCTTAGAAAATATGAGCCAACTTGTATCTTCTCCGGAAGCGCAGAGAACCTCATCAATTTCAAAGGTAAAATGGTAAGCAAAGATGTTCTTGATGAGCTGATTTCCAGCTTTGACAGAGTATAATCGATAGATTACACATTTTTGTTAAAAAAAGAACCGGTACAGCAAACACGAATTGTGCATGCTGCCGGTTCTTTTTTTAACATCACATTAAAAAAGCAGCAAATCCCCATGGGAAATAGGAAACTTGCTGCCCACACAATGCTTATTCAGACTCCAGCACACTTTGAATTTTCTTGATAAAGGCTTCATATTGCACGAGACCGAGCTCCATACATAGCTTCTCGTAAGGGGATAGATGAGAATCTAGTTCCTTCAATTTTTGATTCAGATCGTCGTACATAGCTTGCTTCTCTATTAATGCTTGCCGTAATAGGGCATCTACATTCTCTTTGTCGGTCTTATCCCCGAAATACAGATGCATAAAAAAATCTGAACGCAGCACTTCCTTTTCGGCCGGTCTTTGCAAGTAAGCATGAAACTGATCCAATCCGGCAGACGTAATAGTAAATACATTTTTGTCAGGTTTGCCTTCCTGCCTTACGGATTCTTTGGTAATTAGATTCAGCTTCTCCATCTTGCTCAAAGTTGGGTAGATGGTGCCGTAGCTAGCATCAAAGAAAAAAGAGAAGTATTCCTCGAAATGCCGTTTTATCTCATAACCCGATTGAGGTTTTTTACTTAATAATCCTAGAATGACATCTTGAATGTTCATGATTCGTTGCCGCTCCTTTCTTTCACCTCCTACCATATCACAACTGCATATCGCTCTCAATTTGAAACAGCATAATAACAGCAAGATACATAGTTAGGCACTTGCTGGCAGGGAATCTTGTTCTCGCAAATGTAAGGTCTCTTTTCGGAAGAAGGTAATCATAATACTTAGTATCGTTGTTGCCGCTCCAATGCAGACAAGGTAGAGCATATTCTGCCACACACCTGTTCCACCGATTACAAGATCGAGCATTCCATTTACGGCGTAGTAAGCAGGTGAGAATGGACCGATCCAGCTATAAAAAGGGGACAATAGGTCACGGGGAATCGTTGCTCCGGAAGCTAACATTTGCATGGAGAGAAGTGCAATGTTTAACCAGGCACCAGCATCCCCGAGGAGCAGGAGACTTAACTGGGCAAGGCACATACAAGAGAGAATGATAGTGAATTCGAACAACCACATGAGCAGAAAACCGTGGCTAGAATGGATACCCAATGAGTTAATCATGAGGGTTCCCACCAGTGACGTGAGCATTGCCGTTCCACCCATAACGATATACCTTGCGGTTAAACGATCCCATTTACCGTATGTGTTAGACAAGTTGGAGGAAGCCTTTTGGAGATTCATTGCGAGTAACATTGCGCCGGTAAACGAAGCAGTAACGATCATTAGTGGGACCATAGTTTGTGCAAAATTTGTTGTGGGATTGATGACTTCAACGTTTGCGGAGATTCGGCTGCTTGCCGCGCTTTTGATGATCTCTGCTTGTGCCTTCGGCAGCTTCATAGCTTCAAGGGTTTGGTTTAGTGCTGTATCACTGCTTTGTGTGTTCATGGCAGCCGTGACTTTTAGTGCTACAGTCTGCATAACATTGCTTACCATCTGTGGATTAGATTCATTTACGAGGTAACGGAGTTCAGCCTTTGCGGAAGGATTGCTGATCTGTCCGGTAAACCCTTGCGGAATATTAATAATCATACGAATTTTTCGGTCCTCCAGCGCTTTCTGGGCTTCCTTCAGCGTGAAATCCTGTTTAGTTACGAACTGTAGCGAGCCTGCAATCCCTTCGGCAATGGGCTGGGCATTCGCACCATCCTCATTCACAATAGCAATTGGCAACCGATCTACCCGATCAGTTACATGGTCATACCCTGTAATCCAGATTAAGCTGAAAAAGACTTGGAACAACAGTGCAGTTATAATCCCGACGATGGTAGCAGGCTGCTTGAGGAAGTGCATGATTATTGGACGTGACATGGTTATCTCTCCTTTATATTTCAACATGTTATATTACAAGTTGTAATATAACATGTTGAAATATAAACTACAACAAGAAAAATGGAGAGCATGGACATTCCGAAGTGGTTTCATATATCATAGGGCTTGTACTGGAAATTTCGTGCAGATGAATGTGCTTACCTGAAGCAAAAGAGAATGGGGAGGAACAACAGATGAGTAATGAGGTACAAGGAACAGAGCTGAATGCAGTTCACTCGGTGTTGAACAAGCCGGAAGCGATTGTTTTTGATATGGATGGAACATTGTTCCAGACTGAAAGTCTTTTATTACCTGCATATCATAAGATGTTCGATATTTTGCGGGAAGAGGGACTATATGTAGGACCAACGCCACCGGAAGAGCGTATTCTAAGCAGTTTAGGGATGCTGCTGGCAGACATTTGGAAGAAGGTTATGCCTGATGCCGATGAGGCGGTGCACCGCCGTGCAGATGAGCTGCTATTGCAGCTTGAGGTCGAAGGACTTGAAGCAGGTGGGACGTTACTGTATCCTCAGGTGGTCGAAACACTGACTGCTCTAAAAGAGCGTGGAGTACGATTGTTTGTGGCTAGTAATGGGCTGGAGGAATACATTCACAGTATAGTTGTGGTGCATGAGCTTAAAGAGTTATTTGAAGGATTGTATAGTGCGGGTGGTCAAGGCACTGCTACGAAGACAGAATTGCTACGCATTTTGCTGGACAATCATGGAATCAAGAGTGCCTGGATGGTAGGCGATCGCTCGTCCGATGTGGAGGCAGGTAAGGGAAATGCTCAAACCGTCATCGGCTGTGCGTATGCAGGTTTTGGCCGTCAGGATGAGCTGAAGGGCTCCGATGTAATTATCACTTCCTTTGATGAGTTGATAGACTTTTACGACAACGCATTGGTTAGCGAATAGGAATATCGCGATTTATATTTGGTAAAAGAATAAAAGGCAAACCTCATCTAAGCAGAGGGTTGCCTTTTTTAATGTTAAGGTTCTAAATGCAGATGCAGGAATAGCTCAAAGCTAAAAAGATATACATAAACAAAGGGAATGATCCGATAGATCATGGAAAGGGGTTATTCCTATGTGATGATAAGGAATCGAGAAGCATGTTAAAGGAGTATAAAAAATGATAATGAGCTTCCTTTTTATTGCTTTAAGCGCTGCACTTGGAGTGGGCATGTGGTTTTTAGTAATAGGTATAGTCTTTTCTATTGGTGGCGGAGACTTATTTATAGTTACTCATTATGATTCCTTATTTTTTTATATTGCTGTTTTTTTGTTGTGTATAGTGAGCTATCTTTTGTTTATAAAACATCTATTAGAGAAGGACTTACAGCTCTTGCTCCATATTTGTGTGAGTACAACTACGCTCTTCTTTTTTCTAACGCCTTGGCTCAGCTAATCAAAATCTTCAATACAACGATTTTTTCTAATATAAGTTCCTCAGAACATCAGAAGTCATACAACAACCGCACTTTCTGCATATTGCAGAGAGGCGGTCGTTTTGTTGTTGAGTATCAATTTATTCCTCAGTAGTCTTAGCTGAGGCTGGAGCACCTTTATTATTATACAGCCATAACGCATATTCCAAAGGACGCACCAGTGCTTTACGATACGTGTTGCCGTCCCCTGAACGTGCGAACACTTCACGGGCAGGTTTTGGATTAACCTCCAGCACATAGATTTTTCCTTCTCGATCAATGGCGAGATCTAGTGCAAGCTCACATAAGGCTCCAAAGCTGTCTTCCAGGAAGGCTGCGGCATCAAGTCCTAATCGCTCTGCGGTTTTCATAACCTTATCGGTTTTATCCTGACTACCCAGCCATTCCTTTAGCAGCGTTTCAGCTCGAACGGCATGCCCACCCCCGTGAAGATTGGAGGTTACGCTTCGGGCTGCACCGACCCTAGCGGCCATACCAGTCAGTTCCCAGACCCCTTGCCCATTCTTTTGAACGAGCATACGATAATCATGGAAACGTCCGCCAGGCAGACGCAGCGGGATACCCTGCTGGACGAGGAATCGTCCACCGATACACCATTGTCGAACAATGGAATCCAATCTTGTGGAAGAGACCTTTCGGGGTGGAATAATCCGGCGATCTTGGCGACGGCCTTGAATATCAAAGACCCCTTTACTGTTCTTTACCCGCTCAATTCTAAGGATACCGCGTCCACCTGTACCGTTTGCTGGCTTGACATAGAGCACGGGATTCTGTTTTAACATCCGGTGTAGATCGGCAGAGGATTGATATAGCAAAGTTTCCGGCATATGCTGCCGGAACCTGCTTTTTTGTGAGAACGTTTGATGAATGGTCCATTTGTTGCGCAGTGGACGATTCAGAAACAGCAGATGTTTATAGCGTTCACGGAAACGAAGCAATTGTTCAAAGCGAGCGCTGCGCTGGATACGGCAACGATCATAAATCATGTTCGGAAAGGAACGCCATTTGCGAGACCATTTTCCGCTCTTGGGATCATAGACAAGGGCATGGATTTGCTCTTTGCTGGGATGGACATCCATGGGGGTAAACACAAAAACATCCAAACCGATTCGACTACCCTCAATGATCATTCTCCGGTACACGGCCTTTTCTTCAAGCTGCTTGGCTTCATTGATATACAAAGTGAGAATGCCTAAGACGGGCTCTGGCACAGGAGTTCACCTTCTTGTGGAGAAATGGTAGTACTGACGGTATTCTGCGGTGATCTGATCAATAAAGTTGGCTTGCCAGTAGGGCCACTAGTAAGCGCCACTGCGGCAAGGCCAACATTGAAGCACATTTTCAGACTGGCTGTATTATCGCTGGCAACACTGCATTCTAGACGGCCTAAGCGCTTTAACTGGGCGGTCATCAGGGCGGTGCCGGTATGCTTATTCCGGTATAAGGGATGCACGGTAACGAGACAGGCTTCTTCCCCGAAACCGGATACGAAGCTTACTCCTGCTAGCTGGCGACCATTTTGACCGCGTACGGTAGCGACAAGCAGCGAGACACCTGGCTCTGACAACTGATCTGGAGTTAATTTGGCCAGTACCTTACAAGCTTGGTTTGTAATGCGCCGCTCTCCGTGTTCTCTTATAAACTCAAGCAGTCCGGTTAGCCGCGATTTCCACTTTTTAGCATCAGTGTCGTAGATGGAGGATATCTGCATGCTGTGTCACATCCTTTAATGAATTCTACTTGGCATGTCGTGCTAAGTGCTGGCCATAATGAAAGATTCGCTCCAATGAAAGCTTGCGAATCGCAGGCTCATCAAATTTCATCGGCCGTGAGTTTGCCTCAAAGAACCAGAGTCCTCCGTTCTCATCTACACCGAGATCCATGGACATCTCCCCGAGCATAGTGTCAGAGGCTCTCTCAATTTGTCTGGCGATTAACAGAGCAGTTGTAGGTACGCTTTTTAGAATGGAGGCGGCTCTTTCGGTTCCAAATGTGCTTTCCAGCATACTGGAGGGCTCCTCAATACTGCCGCCGCGTGGTACATGCGTGGTGATACTGCGGGCACCAGCTAGTCGCGCACCTATGCCGGTCATCGCCCAGCCTCCTCTGCTGTTTTTCTGCAGAAGTACACGCAGATCAAATGGTCGTCCTCGGTGAGTCGCCAGCTCAATGGCCTGCTGTACGATGTAACGCGAGGTACCCTTTTCCTTTCCGATTCGTGCCCAGAGGCGCTCTATAGAGGCGGCTTTGTATGTCACATTTTTTTTGCCGCTTTGAATTTGCAGCCGATAGGGCAAAGTGGTCTCAGCACGGTATTTTAAACGCATAATGCCTTTACCGGCTTTGCCGCTCTCCGGTTTTAGGTAGAGGCTGGTGTGATTATTTAGCATGGCAGTAAGTGTGTTTGCGCTGCGTAGACGTCTGGTTTTTGGAACATGCTTAGAGGTAGCATGTGAGCCTTTCAGCCATTCAAAGAGATTCCATTTATTGAAAAAATACGGATTATAAAGCTTAATGCCTGGATGCTCCAGGCATTGAGCTATTTTGCGTACGACAGCAGGTTTCTCCTCATCCTCACGGGTAGGAATTCGATTATAGATAATTTGTGGAAGAGGTACAGGAATGCTGTACCATATTTTTCCGTTGGATGATGGGACATATCCGTTCACCATCCGTTCCTCAAGCTTTAAGTCACGGACAGTGACGACGTAGACAAGAAATCCCATTTCCTTGCCTGTGCGAATGATGTCCCGGAAGTTATTGCGGTTGCCATTAAAATGTCTTATTTTGTCACTGGTTGTCAGTATGGCAATAACGGGTTTTGTTTCATCCGGAATATGCGTGCTCACATCTCATCCCTCCTGCGGAATTTGCTGAGGTATAGACAATGCTCCAGAATGTGCTCGATGGAAGCTTTGCCCTCAGCGCGCAGGGAGGGATGACGGAAGATGGAACGTCCTGGTTTGGCGTTGGCCTCGAACATCCAGATGTCTTCATCCTGATCAATGCCGAGATCAAAGCCGATTTCACCGAGCAAATGACGATGCTGGATTTCTAAGGATTCTGCCAGTTTAATGGCTGTACTCTTCGCACGCTGCAAGACTTCATCTGCTCTGGCGCCGAATACACGCCCGAGCGCCTGCCCAGGTGTAAGCAAAGCCCCCCCATTTTTGAGGTGAGTGGTGACGCTGCCTCGGCCGGCTTTTTTAGCGCCTATGCCGACAACAATCCATTGATTACTCCCGTTTTTATGCATATGGAATCGGAAATCAATGGGGCAGCCATCAATTTCAATCAAACGTATTCCTTGTTGGACGATATAATTCTGCAGGCCTTGACCGTGTCGTGATCGAAGCATACGCATGAGGCTTTCAAAGGTAGTGAAGCGCAGAAGTACGTTTTTACCACCCTTGCGGTAGCGGGCAAAATACCCTTTTTTCGGCAGATAGGTGAGTCGGTAAATCCCGTGACCCAGGCTACCTGCGGAAGGTTTGTAATATACAAAATGGTGGTGATCCAGCATTTCTCTCATTTTTTCGGAAGAGGGATTGCTGTGTGTTTCAGGGACGTAACGGTTTGCAGCCCCGTCATTCTCTAGCAGCCGGTAGATATCGGATTTATTGAAAAAGCTCCAGTTGAAGTAAGGGATTTTCTTGCGCATAAAGCGTTCGCGAAGCTGGTTGATATATGGTGAGGTTTCAGCTCTCCGACTGGGCAGCCGATTGTAGACAACATCAGGGAGCGGAACCATTTTACGCTCGAATTTGCCGCCTGCGGTTAAGAAATAACCATAGACCTGCTCCTGCTGCCAGTTGATATCACGTGGCATAAAGGCAAATATATAACATTTGTTACTGCCTTCCCGCAGCAATTGCTTTATAAAGCCAGTGCGGGAACCGAAGGGTTGATTTGAAGATGCTGGCCCATCGGACAATACACCGACTAAAGGTCCAAGCTGTACCTCGTCGTTTTGCAGATTGCGTAAATAGATACCACCAGATTTCGGAACCTTGATAGCACTCTTTACACCAGTGGCGAGGAATAGATGATTTCCGGCGCGCTTGATGGGCTTGATCATGGTCGGGATGGCATCTTTACCGAGTCTAAGGCGAATGTTCTTTTTCCCGGTTAATTTCAAGCTTTTCATCAGTGCACCTGATACATATACAACTCTTTGGGGCTGCTTAGTGAAATGCACATTGCAAAAAGTGAGACTCATTTATGAATCCTCCTTAGGAACCATTGTTATCATTCTCCCGTTTATAACGGAGCTGTCCGTAGATAGGGATGGTATCCGTCGCTGTGTGAGTAGCAGATGGCGCGCATAAGACAGTGGATTCTCGGCGGCGAGCTTAGCAGCCCGGCGGTCGCCCGTCAGCCGGAATACCGTGCGCCCTGGCTTGGAATTTGCTTCTAGTAAATGAATCCGACCGCTCGAATCAATACCGAAATCTAGGCCGAGTTCTCCAAGCCTACCGCATGCGGCCTCCAGAAGAGGAGGCAAGTATGCAGCTTCTGTAGCAAGCTCCTGCATGATGTCTTTTCCGTCCTGACCATATTCTGCAAGCAAAAAGGGCAAAGGAGGAACCGCAGTTCCACCGCCGTGCAGGTTCGAAGTCAGTGAACCATGATTACCCAGCCGAACGGCCATGCCAGTAAGATCCCAGCGGCCGAGGCCATTCTTTTGCATCAATACACGCACATCGAACGGTTGCCCCTTACGATTAGTTAGGTGCAGATAAGGCTGTATAATATAGCGGCGTGTGCCGATAAATTCATGAATCCAGTTCAGTCCTTCATCCTGCGAGCTGAATACATATTGAAAGGGTGTATTTGTCCCATCACGCCCTCGTACTCTTATGCCTCCTCCAGAGCGTCTGTTCTGCAGTATGGCATGCAATGTACGTTTGCCGTGAGAGCCTGCTTTGGGTTTTAGGAAGACCCCGTATTCTCTTTCGGCGAGCATATTGCTTAACTTGCGTGTACCGGTATAAAGAACAGTTTCCGGCAGTAAAATAGCTGCTCTTCGGTTGCGCTTCAAGATCTCGTATACGCCCCATTTATCAGGTAAACCTCTTGACCAAGGTAGTGATCGGTGAAGGAAAGAGAGTGCAGACGAAGCTTCTTTTCTTTCTTTCGGACTATTGTAAAAACAACGATTATAAATGATATCCGGTGGTGTAGAGGTCGTATTGTGCCAGCTTCCGTCTTTCCATGTATAACCGGTTATAGATGACCCGTCTGACGCTACTCCGTCCGGATGAAACACGAGGACTTTAAGATTATATCGCGGAGCTGCACGGCATAAATGACTGCAAAATTCTGGCTCGGAAATCGGAGGATTCCCGTGGCGACGGCCCGTCATAATGCCGAGGAACCCCATAGCTGTTTCAGTCATTGTGTCCTCCTTATAAACCGGCCAAATAGCGGCAATACAGAATCATTTGCTTGACGGACGGTCTGATTTTTTGATCGTTTAGCGGTGTGTTATCGTTCTTGGAAGGTTTGGAGTTAACCTCCAAGAGCCATATTCGTCCGGATTGATCCAGTGCCAGATCGATTCCGAGCTCTCCGAAATGAGCAGGGATAAAGGTTTCTACTCCTCTTGCAATGGCAAGTGCTGCTCTTGGAAGCTGAAGCTGTACGCTATCCTTGGTACCTAAAGGAAGGCTGCTATTGCTAACGGCTTCACGGACAGTACTGAGACTGCCACCTCTTGCTAGATTGGAGACGAAATGATTGCTCCCAGCGGTACGAGCGACAATGGAGGTAACCCCCCATTTTCCGGTACCATTCTTTTGTACAAGTGCTCGAAAATCTACAGGACGCTTACCGAGCTCCATCAAAGGCAATCCTTGTTGAATCTGGTAGCGCGTTGTCTTCATCTTGGGAGCAATAGACTGGTACAGTTTAGCTAAAGTCGGGTAGCTTTGCTTGCGTGTACCTATAGAGGTAGTAGATAACAAACGGTATCCTCCGCCTTCATCTTTGGAGATTCGGAGAATGCCTTTGCCGAGACTGCCTCGTACAGGCTTTAGAAACACGCTTGGGTATTGGCTACACATCTTCTTTACAACAGCAAAACCGTTTAAAGCATGCGATTCCGGTAAATACCGCTTCAATGAAGGGTCTTGCGCTAAAGCTTCAAATACTTCTGTCTTGTCAAGAAATTTTTCGTTGAAGAAATGCGTTCCATACCGTGATTTTACATCCGCCAAAAAATGCTGTACGCTAGGTTTATTCTCCACCTTTCGCGTCGTTAGCCGATTGTTGATTACATCGGCGATGGGCAGACTCATTTTCCTCCAACCCTCGTTGTATACCCAGCCCTGAATGGAAGTGCTGCTTGTTTCGAGCGCTTCCGGGGTAAAGAAATATACATAGGCGCCTTGTACGTGGCAGGCATTTGTTAATTCTCGGCAGAACATGGTAATGGGTCCAAAAAGCCTGTCGAGATTATCTGGATGGTCACGACTGACGAGTACACCGATCAACGGTCCAAGCCGCAAGGTACGACTTACGGAGCTGTAAGAGGCGTTGAGGGTTTGCCGATGTTTCCATCCGGTCCGCCGCGCCAGTCCTTCGCTTACACGCAGGCTGTCGGATTTGGGAGCCGGGATAATGGTAACCTCCTGCCGGAAAGAGCCGAAAGCCAGCTGGAGCGTTCCGTGAGCCGGGATTTTGAGTCTTTTCATGGATCGTTCGCCAAGCATTATAGCGTTTTCCTGCAGGATGCCCGAGTGGACCGTATGGACCGGGATCTTGAATTGGGACATCGTGGATCTCCTTCCGGTAGGCAGCATGATGCCGGCAATTTGGTAGCTAAGGGTTACATATCATTCATCATATGGAGACAGATGACCCTTGGTGATTGACCTACTCTTTAAAAACCTTGCCACATCATTTCATAAGTCTGATCCAAGAAGCGAAACAAGCATGGGATGAATCAATATTTGGAAACTTAAGCGTAAGCTTCCGAGGCGAGTTTTGTACGAAGTAAGCCAGGAAGCGAACGCTAACAAAACTTTTAGGAGGAATCATAATGAGTATTCACGACAAAGCACATGAACTGGCGAAAGCCATTAAAGAAAGCACTGAGGTAGCAGATATCACTAACGCGATGAAACTGGTAGAAACAGATCCTGAAGCCAAAGCGATGCTCGACAACTTCCGTAACGGCCAAATGGAGCTTCAACAACGGATGATGAGCGGAGATATGCCTCCACAGGAAGAAATGGAGAAAATGGAGAAATTATTCGAGGTGCTTAACATGAATCTTGGGATTCGCCGTCTGTTCGATGCAGAACGCCGTCTGAGCGTTGTAATCGAGGATGTAAACAAGATCATTACCGAGAGCTTGTCGCAATTGTATGGCGAATAAACGCTTTTATTAAGCGAGCACTCGCTTGAAAAGTTTCATCAGTTCAATCTAAAGAGGATGTTCCCGAAGCCATTTGGCATTGGAAACATCCTCTTTATTCTTGTGACTAGCGTAGGAGTAAACTAACTAATCTTGCTTACCTTCGATTGCGCAAAGAAGAATACCAGCAGCCAAACCTAGGCGGCGATCAAGCATTCCCTTGGGATCTTCGGAGAAGTCAGCCATGATTTTTGTAACGAATGGGTTGAAGTTCTGTTTGAAGGCCGGAATCGTTGTGTCATCCATCTCGATATTGTATTTCTGAGGGATAATAGAGATAAAGCGGCGGAGTAAAGCCATCGCGGTGCTATCTTCCTTGATTTTTCCGATTTCCTGATCATGACGATCGAGAATCTTCCATTCATCTTTCAAAATAGATTTGAGTCCCTTACGGCGCAGTGCACCGATGTGCTCGCCAGTCTCCGTATCATGCACATCATAAGTTGCGCTAAAATCGACCACACTGCGGGCTTTGATTCGCAATAGCTCCTTATTCATGCTCTCATCCGTATACAGCGCAATATCCTCTTTCAGCTTGAATGCTTTCATTTGTGAATAGAGTACAAGTTGCTCCGTATTATCATAAATATGAAGTTTCGCACCCATGATCGAAAATACCTTTTTTCGAATTATGTATTCGGTATGAGTATAAGTTGTATTCAAGTCTAAATCGCCCCCTAAATGAAATTATCATCTCATATATAAGCTTTGCTAGCTACATAAATGCGTACTATTTTATATTTTTTTGAGTAAAAGTATATTTTTGTGGACTTGTCTCATATTAAGGACTTCAAGTTCATAGAGTAGAGATATAGATTCAATCGAATATCTTGTCTGCGAAGGAGTTGTTAGTAATGAGAAAAAGAAACAAGTTTAAACATGGTGTCTATCTGGTGCTGGCGTTGGCCATGCTTTTGTATGCTCTGCCGAAGTTATCGCTAGCGAATGGGCCTAGTTGGGTATTTGGTTTTGGAGTGATCTGGTCACTTTTCGCCTTTATGGTCATTGCGGCACATCTGCATTTCATAATTGGTGTTGATGAGGAGAAGACCAAGCGTTTAGAAGCTGTGCGAAAAGCAAAACTGGAACAATGGCAGTCCAAATGGAATGAAGAAACTAGAGTTACACAAAGATCATAGAAGTGGGGTTGAATCCATTAGTGACTAGATTTGAGTTTCAGGGGAAAAGCTCCAGGCTGGCAAAAAGAGATGCATAAATGCCCTAGATTCCTGGAAAAAGCGCCGAAATGGCGTAAAGAGGTGCATAAATCCCCTAGAATCCCAGAAAAAGCGCCGAATTAGCGTAAAGAGGTGCATAAATGCCCTAGAATCTTGGAAAAAGCGCCGAATTAGCGTAAAGAGGTGCATAAATGCCCTAGAATCACAGAAAAGCCCACTAGCTAAAGCCAGTGGGCTTTAAGAATCCCCCCGCGAACGCAGGGGGATTAAATTTATCGTGCACCTGTAAAAGGCTTGATCTCATCTGAGAGATCTTTTCCAGCTTTCTTTTCTTCTGCAGATATTCGTTTACCAAGAGCCGCGTAGTACCACACCGCCGGAACGAGAACCGCGAGTATAAAAAGAAATTGCATAAAGTCATCCCCCTTCACTAATACAGTATAACATATTTTTCCTTTTTTTCTTAAGAGTCTATTCTCTATTTTCTACCCAGTTTGTCTAACAAACGGATTACTTTTTACTGACCGATGACGAGCACTCAACTTCAAATACATAACTGGCGCTCCCCTGAGGCCATCTTGCTTGGATTATATACAGATGTTTTCCGCTACCTGCTGCGAGTTGAAAACTGTTATTTTCTACGGAAAGAGCTTCGTCCGGACGTTCCTCACCAGGAAATGAAGCCATAACCTCTATTTCTTTGGGTGCAGATGAGAATTTGAGTCCTACCTGATCGCGGCTGATGGCCTTGGGATGTACCTTCTGTTTGTTAACCAATTGATCGTATGAAGCTACATCTACACACACGCCTTTACCATACTCGTTCCAGCAATAAGAGCCTTGAATGGCATCGAACTGCTCACCGCCAACAGTAACTTGAACATTAGGGGGCTGTGGGTTAATAGAGTCTGCTGGAGAGTTCTTATCTTCTTTAAGAGTCGATTGAAACAAGTCCAACAGGTCCTTTTTGCTGGTATCTGACAGACGATAGTGACCCATTTGTCCGGATTGAATGAGTAATCCACTGTTACTTTCACCAATCCAAAAAGAGAATTCATAACTTATGCCATCCCTCATGTTCACAGTGGTTCTGTAATCGCCGGGAGCAATATCTAGTTGTCCTTTATCATATTCAGCAGTAGTTATGGCTTGAACGAATCGTTTGAAGGATGATGCTTCAGAGATAGTCGCCACTGGTTGGTCATTTTCTATTAAATTAATGGAAACTATTTTTTGTGCATCCAGCTCCATTCGATCTGTTTGTTTGACTTCGGTTCCCGTATTTCCACAGCCGACCAGTCCTATTAAAAACAAAATAATGGTAAATAGTATTAAAGCAATCTTGTTCATATTCGCATTTCTCCTTTACGCATGTTCTAACTCTCAGACTATAAAAAAGAGGGAAAGGTTGCTAAATAAAGGAAGTGGATTTCACGTGAAGCTTATAGCGTCTGCAGAATTATCCCATTTGGCAAAGTAGGTGTTTCAAGCGATTATCAGATCTAATATATTGTAATAATTTCCTTGATTATAGATTGTGTGCGGGCAGTTAAATTCGAATCCGATGCTTATGAATCGGTTGTACTGTGCCATTCTCTCCGTGTATAATGAGTACAGTATAGTACAGATCGGAGTACGGGGGTGTAACAGTTGGAAGGTCAAGGCGATGCAATTACTAAACACGAGCAACTGCTGCAGCATATTGAAAGTCTTAAGGTAGGCTCCAAAATATCTGTTCGTAAGCTTGCAAAAGAAATGTTAGTCAGCGAGGGAACTGCATATCGTGCAGTGAAGGAAGCTGAGAATCTTGGAATTGTCATCACGAAGGAACGGATTGGTACAGTACGTGTAGAAAAAAAGCCTCGTAACATTTCTGAACAGCTGACGTTTGGGGACGTGGTTGATATTGTTGAGGGTCATGTTCTTGGCGGGGCTAGCGGACTGAGTAAGCATCTTCATAAATATGTAATCGGTGCGATGAAGGTTGACGCGATGATTCGTTATATAGACGCAGACAGCCTGCTCATTGTAGGTAACCGTGATGATGTTCACTCTTTGGCGCTAGAGCAAGGTGCGGCAGTTCTCGTTACAGGTGGCTTCGGGACAAGCCGTGAAGTTAAGGCGTTAGCGGACGAGCTGGACCTCCCTATCATTTCATCAAGACATGACACGTTTACTGTGGCATCAATGATTAACCGTGCCATTTTTGATAGATTGATTAAGAAAAAAATCATGCTTGTAGAGGATATTGTCGACAGCAAACCGCGTCTGAATACGTTGAAAATTTCAAGCACCGTCGGTGAGCTGCGGCAGATTTCAGAGGAGACTGGAGAGCAACGTTTTCCCGTTACGGATGAATGGAACCGAGTGATTGGCATTATCGGACGACGTGAAGTAGAGGACCTGACAGAAGGGCAAAGTATTGAAAAGGCTATGGTTCGGAGTCCGGTTACCGCTGCACTGCATACCTCACTAGCCTCAGCTGCGCAGATCATGATGTGGGAAGGCGTCGATTTCCTACCTATTGTAGACCGTAACCGCAAATTGGTGGGCTCCCTAACTCGTAAAGAAGTGCTGCAAAGTCTGCGAGATGTCCGTAACACTCCACAGCTTGGTGAGACCTTCGATCATCTCATCTGGAACGGCTTTGCGGATGAGCGGGATGAAGAGGGACGATTGTTTTTTCATGGCTTCATTACTCCTCAGATGGCGACTGACCTAGGAACCATTTCTGAAGGTGTCTTGTCTACGCTAATGACGCTCTCAGCGTTTAAGGCTGCTAAGGATATAACAGGAAATGACTATGTCTTAGATAATATGTCTACCTATTTTATCCGGCCAGTACAGATCGAACACGCGATTATTGTAATGCCGAGACTGCTCGAGATTAGTCGCCGTACTTGTAAGCTAGAAATAGAGATCAGCTATTCAGATACCCTGGTAGCGAAAGCTGTTCTAATGCTGCAATCCATTGACCACGGCTAAGACACGACGAGTGATAAACATGCTAAATAGACTGCCCTCGAGGATAATAATGAGGGTAGTCTATTTTATTCTTGCAATCCTATGAAGACTAAAGCCTAGGCTTTCGACTGATGCTGCTCTTGGCTGCGGCTGTAATAGCTATAGCTACGCAGTCCTGAGAAGATGTTGAACACACCGATCAGAAGAAAGGCAGCTTCAACAATAATATTAACGGTGGAGCCGCGAAACAGAAACATGGAAATTAGGGACAGCGTTACGAGCATTGCGCCCAGCATCACATTCATAACGGAGCGTTTTAGCCCCTTAACTCGGGGATTTAAGGCACGGCGAGAGGATAAGCTGTACACAGCGGCACCGATTACAAAGACCACCAGCAGGATAAACAATAAGTATTTGATAAATAAAACCATGGACAGCCAGCTCCTTTATCATGTCGTGCAAAAGCCTTGAAGTAATTTCCACTTTTGTCTGTCCATTATTGTATCATACGATTGTTGTTAGTTGCGCTTAAAAGGACTGATTTCCACCCAGATTTGCAAAACGCCTTCCATGACGAGCATCGTCCGGATTTTGACAGAGTATTCCTTCTCACGCACAATGTAAAGTTTACCATCCAGCAGCAGCCTAACCAGTTTACTGTCTGTGTCAATATCGAACATGCTGCGGCCGCGCATCGGTTCCAGATCTGATCGTATTTCGCTAAGTATTAATTTTAAAGTTACGGGGTCAACTGGGTTTGAGCCTTCTGATTGGGCTTTGCTTTCCTCCGATCGAATTTTGATTTCTCTGATTACCGTAGAGGTATTATTATATTTTTTGAGTGTTTTAATATCCTCTTGATATTGCTCGATCTGTACACGCAGGTCTGCATTATTCAGCCATAACACATTATATCCAACATGGTATATGGCGTTGTATATGACGGCTCCCACGACGATCCCTAGCATGAATATAGCGGAAATTTGAGTGAATCTACGAAAACGACTGAATGGTGGAACTCTCACTGTCGTTACCCCCTGCCGCACACCCATTTTACTAGCTCACTGCCCATATGGGCTCCGAGAAAAGCGAAGGCAATATACATGATTTGCTTGATGGCAGGGGAAAGGTTGCCCCCAATCATGTTGCTTTCAATGACCCGTAAAGGGTCCATAGTACCCCCTACAGCGGCGGCAAGTGCCCATATTTTAATCCGGTCTGCTACATCTAGCATCGTTTGCGTCGGTGGTTGCAGGGAGACAACGGCGCCGATTCCACCGACCATAGCTCCGCCAAGTACGATGCCGAAGGCGATAAAGAAATCGAGGATCGCTTTGCTCATAAAAATGCTCATAAAGGCCCCTTCCCGGACGAGGCATCTATAAACGTTGCCTGTCCATGTGCTCTTAATCCATTCTATGGGCGGGTCCCCCTTTAATATGATAAAATAGTTTCATCTTATAGTGCGAGTTCAAAAAGTACGGCTTTCAGCACCGGGAAGATTGAAAGAGGGTAGAAAATGAGGAGCGGTCGTAGCGGAAGCTACGTGAACACCGGAAATTTCGCCTGAATTCAATATTCGATGTTGAGTAAGCTTCTTGGGTTACTTCGTGATCAAAAGCGGACTTTTTGAACAACTATTTATGTTTGATTTTTGTAGTAGAAAGGAAGTGGGATGATGAGCCCTTTCGTGCATTTGCATGTGCACAGCGAATACAGTTTACTGGACGGGGCGGCGCGCATTACCGATCTCGTGCGCCGGGCCGGCGAATACGGCATGAAGTCGCTGGCGCTTACGGATCATGGAGTGATGTATGGGGCGATCCCCTTTTATAAAGCGTGTAAAGAGAATGGAATCAAGCCGATTATCGGCTGTGAAGCTTATTTAACCGCAGGCTCTCGCCGAGAGCGGGGCAGTCGCAAAGATCAACCGATTTATCACCTGATTCTGCTCGTCAAGAATGAAACCGGCTACAAGAATCTGATGAAGCTGATCTCTATCGGCCATCTGGAAGGCCATCACTATAAACCTCGTATTGATATGGAGGTTCTGGCCGCTCATTCGGAGGGGATCATATGCCTTAGTGCATGTCTAGGCGGCGAAGTGCCGCAGCATCTGTTGCATGGAAGAGATGATGAAGCGCGAAAGGCTGCGCTGCGATATAAGGAGATTTTTGGCGAAGACTTCTACCTGGAGCTTCAAGATCACGGAATTTCCGAGCAAAAGCGAGTAAATCCGAAGCTGATCGCACTTGCCAAGGCCTGTGATATCCCACTCGTAGCTACGAATGACGTTCATTATTTAGCTAAGGAAGATGCAGAGGTACAGGATGTTCTGATCTGTATTGGAACAGGTAAAACTGTGGATGATGAGGAACGGCTCAAGATCGGAACAGATCAGTTATTTTTAAAAAGCAGTGAACAGATGGCGGCGTTATTCCCGCATGTGCCTGATGCTATTAGTAACACGCTACTGATCGCAGAAAAATGTAATCTGGAGCTTACCTTCGGTCAACATATTCTGCCTGCTTATTCACCGATTCCGGAAGGTATGGACTCTGCTGCATATTTGCGTGAGTTATGCTTTAGGGGGCTTGAAGAACGATATATTGACACACCACTATGGGTATCGCCTGAGCAAAGAGAGACTGCTGAGAAGCGTCTTGCCTATGAGCTTGGTGTCATCGAGAGTATGGGATTTAGCGATTATTTTCTAATTGTGTGGGATTTTATCGCTTATTGTCATCGTCAGGGGATTGCTACAGGACCGGGCCGGGGTTCCTCCGCGGGGAGTCTTACCGCTTACTCCCTACGAATCACGGATGTTGATCCGCTTAAGTATAACTTGCTCTTTGAACGTTTCTTAAATCCAGAACGGATCACGATGCCGGATATTGATATCGATTTTAGTGATGAACGCCGTGATGAGGTTATCGCTTATGTGGTGGAGAAATACGGCAAAGAACATGTGGCACAGATTATTACATTTGGAACCATGGCTGCACGGGCTGCGGTTCGTGATGTGGGCAGGGTGCTGAATTTACCTTATAACGAGGTAGACAAAGCTGCCAAGCTCATCCCAGGACAACTAGGCATCAGCCTCGCTAGAGCACTAGAGACTACTCCAGATCTTAAAGCGCTATATGACAGTAATCCGAAGATCAAGGGCTTGCTGGATATGGCAATGAAAGTGGAAGGAATGCCTCGTCATGCTTCGACACATGCTGCCGGGGTTGTCATTTCCAAAGGTCCGCTAACTGATGCTGTACCCCTCCAGGAAGGTAACGAAAGCACAGCTTTAACTCAGTACTCTATGGAGCATTTGGAGAGTGTCGGGCTGTTGAAGATGGATTTTCTGGGCTTGCGTACTTTGTCGATTATCGAACGCTGTATGAATTCGATTAAAGAAATGAGTGGCAGTGTTCCGAATTTCAAAACGATACCAGATCATGATCCCCTTACGTATGAAATGCTAGGTGCAGGGGAGACGACTGGGGTCTTCCAACTGGAATCGGCGGGTGTAAGACGTGTGCTGAAGGATTTGAAGCCTAATGGTTTTGAAGATATCGTATCGGTTCTAGCGCTGTATCGTCCGGGTCCAATGGAATTTATCCCGAAATATATAGCAGGAAAGCACGGCCAGATTGAAGTAGAGTACCCACATTCTGATTTGAAATCTATATTAGCGGATACCTATGGGATTATTGTGTACCAGGAACAGATTATGCAGATTGCTTCGCTTATGGCCGGATTCTCGCTTGGTGAAGCGGATCTGCTCCGGCGAGCGGTCTCTAAGAAGAAACGTGAGACGCTGGATAAGGAACGCAGCCATTTTGTACAGGGGAGCTTGCAGCAAGGATATAACGAAGCGGATGCGAATGCCGTTTATGATATGATTGTAAGGTTTGCCGATTATGGTTTCCCTCGTGCGCATGCGGCGGCTTATGGTGTGCTGGCTTTCCAGACGGCATATCTCAAGGCGCATTATCCGGTACAGTTTATGGCATCTATGCTGACGGCTGTAATGGGCACCCACCGTAAGGTGGCGGAGTATGTACTGGACTGCCGCCGCACGGGCATCGGCGTGTTACCGCCGGATGTGAACGAGAGCGGCGTGTTGTTTACCCCGGTTCCAGGGGAAGAAACGGGAACAGGGCATATCCGCTTTGGGCTCGCGGCGATTAAGAATGTCGGAACGTTAGCAGTGGAGAATATTATGTCGGTCCGTAAGGAGCGGCCGTTCGACAGTCTGCTCGATTTCTGTCGACGTGTCGATCTGCGGGTCTGCAACAAGCGGGTAGTGGAGTCTTTGCTGCAGGCAGGAGCTTTTGACTGTCTGCCGGGTCATAGAGCCCAGCTGCTCGCTATGCTGGACGAGACCGTTGACGCCGCGCTGAAATGGCGCAAGGAGCGGGATGAGCTGCAAATCCAGTTGTTCGACGATTTGGTGGAAACGCCAAACTGGGAGATTCGCTATCCGGATATCCCTAAGTTCACAGTAGGACAGCAGCTGGAGATGGAACGTGAGCTGCTGGGGCTGTATCTATCAGGTCACCCGCTCGACGATAGCGCTGAGCTGCTTGAGGAGCCTGGTATACAGCGGCTGATGGATCTCGGTGAAGCCGCAGATGAGAGTCAGACGGTTACGGCCGGCATGGTCGTATCCGTTAAGGAAATTACGACGAAGCAAGGAAAATCGATGGCCTTCATCGAATGGGAAGATCAGATCGAGCGCTGCGAAGTCGTGCTCTTCCCCGAGGTGTGGAAGCGAAGCCGCAGCTTGATTGCCAAGGGCGCGCTGTTAGCTTTGCGCGCCAAGGTGCAGCAGGAGGACGAAGGCTTCAAGCTGCTGGCCGAGGAAGTGGCGCTGCTCTCCGCGGAGACACTCCGCGGCCTGCTGCAGCGCCGTAGTGCCGCCGCGTCCCGCTCTTATAGCGCGGGACGCTCGGCCTCAGCAGGAACACCGCCGCGCGGCGGCGCTCCTGCTTCGCGGGCCAGCGGGGCCGCCACTGGCCCCGCTGGCAGACCTGCAGGCGGCGCAGCTGCGCCTGCAACACCTGCACCGGCCGCTGCGCCAGCGCCGGTCTCAGGCCAGCGTGTCTTTATCAAGATCACGCCGGCCGCCGAGAATGCTGCGCAGCTGTCGCGCTTGAAGGAGCTGCTGCAGAATCATCCAGGCCCAGTAGCGACGATTCTGTTCTACGAACGGGATCAGAAGCTCCTGGCCCTTAGCGATAACTACCGGATCAAGCCTACTCAGGAGCTGTTCGCGGCTATCGAGTCTATGCTGGGAGCAGGTACCGTAAGAATAAAATAAGAACAATTCTATCCTTTTCCGCATACATTAGGAAACCACAGGGCGAATCCCTGGGCGGAAAGGGGAATGACATCATGTCCTATCAAATGGCAGTCGATCTGTTGGAACGTAGAGGCGTATCACTTTCTTCTATTGCTGAGATCGTATATATTTTACAATCTGTTTATTATCCCGGTTTATCCAAGGAAGAATGCCTTTCCAGTGTGAAATCTGTTCTGGGAAAAAGAGAAGTGCAGTACACGTTAATGACGGGGATTGCACTTGATGAACTGGCAGAAAAAAGACTGCTTCCGCAGCCGCTCCAGGCAGTTATGGAGGCGGATGAATCACTTTATGGTGCGGACGAGACTCTAGCCCTTGGTATCACAGGGGTATATGGGATGATCGGACTTACAGGATTTGGGTACTTGGACAAAATAAAGCTTGGAATCATCGGTGAATTGAACGATGATAAGGGGAGTATTCATGTGTTCTTGGATGACCTTGTGGCGGGTATCGCTGCAGCTGCTTCTGCTAGAATTGCTCATCGGCATGAAGGAGCAAAAGTATATCCTATAGTCACGGACACGGAATAAATGACTCGATTTATTTCGTTTGAACGAGTTCCTCAGTCTTGCTTCCTTTGCCCTACGCCTGTTGCGGGAAAAAAGAAAACTGTGTTATCATAATTCCATTATACGGGATACGGCTGGGAATTAAGATTGGGGAGGCCTTGCAAGGCATGTGGACGGTAATATATATCGCGCCGACCGCCAAAGTGGCGGATATGATTAAGAGTAAGCTGACTGAAGAAGGTTTTTTAGTAAAATGCCGTCCAATCAATATGTCCAAGCAGCAGTTTGAGATATTGGTTCCTTCGGGTGAACTGGAGGAAGTACAGGAAGTCCTTAATCTTATTCTGCATCCCTGAATTTCTATCAAGAGAAAAGTCATGACAGCGGCAAGCTGCATAACGCAAATAAACGGCTGAAGAGGTGCGGGTGTGTTCAAAGATTTATTTCAGAAGAAACGGAAGTACGCGACTATTCCTTCAGAACGTCTGGAGCGAAGCGGCGAGCCTGCAGAAGGCGAACGCCCCAAACGGGAAATTCCAGAAGGATTAATGAGTAAATGTAATAAATGCGGAACGATCCAGTATAGCAAGGAATTGGAAAAGAATCTAAAAGTATGTCCTACTTGTGGTCATCATTTGCGCTTGAATGCTGTTGAGCGTATTGCTATGACGTTAGACCCAGAGGGCTTTATTGAGTTTGACAGTGAAATGTATTCCATAGATCCGCTGAAATTCCCGGGTTATGCTTCTAAACTGGAGCAGCAGCAACTAAAATCGGGACAAACTGATGCCGTGATTACGGGACAGGGATCTATTGGCGGGCATCCAGTGATCGTAGCTGTGATGAATTTCGAATTTTTCTCCGGCAGTATGGGATCTGTGGTAGGTGAGAAGATTACCCGGGCGATTGAAGAAGCCACGGAGAAGCAGCTTCCACTCCTTATTTTCTCTACTTCAGGCGGAGCGAGAATGCAGGAGAGTATTTTAAGCCTTATGCAAATGGCGAAGACCAGTGCAGCCCTTGCTCGTTTTAATGAGGTGGGCGGCCTTTATATTTCTATAATTACGGATCCGACAACCGGCGGAGTCTCTGCAAGTTTTGCTAGTCTTGGGGATATTATTATTGCAGAGCCTGGAGCGGTATTCGGTTTCGCAGGACGTATAGTCATTGAACAGACGATTCGCCAGAAGCTTCCGGATGATTTCCAGACAGCTGAATTTAATCTGCAGCATGGCTTGATTGATATGGTTGTGCACCGTAAAGAAATGCGCGCTACACTGACCAAAATTTTGGAATTGCATGATGTGAAAGGGGGATTTTAGGTTGGCAGGAGAGTTGCCTTTTGAAATGCCTCTAGTTGAAATGCGCAAGAAAATTGCCGAGCTAAAGCAGTTTGGCGAAGAGAAGGGTATTGATTTTACGGATGAGGTAGCAAGGTTGGAAGAACGGTACCGTGTGCTTGAGGAGGAAGTGTATTCTAATATCTCTCCTTCCCAAAAAATGCATCTAGCCAGACATCAAGGTCGTCCGACTTCACTTGATCTTATGGGACAGATCTTCACAGATTTTATTGAGCTGCACGGAGATCGGATGTTTGGGGATGATCTAGCTATTGTAGGCGGTATCGCGAAGCTGAACGGCGTCCCGGTTACGGTCATTGGCCAGCAACGCGGTAAAGATACGAAAGAAAATATTTTACGCTTTTTCGGCAGTGCACACCCTGAAGGCTTCCGTAAAGCGCTACGTCTGATGCAGCAAGCGGACAAGTTCAAACGTCCCATTATTACCTTCGTGGATACGAAAGGCGCATATCCAGGCAATACAGCTGAGGAAAGAGGCCAGTCTGAAGCGATCGCGCGTAATTTGCGTGAAATGTCTCAGTTTGGTGTTCCTGTTATCTGTGTTGTCATCGGAGAAGGCGGAAGTGGCGGCGCACTAGCACTGGCAGTGGGTAACAGAGTGCTTATGCTGGAGCATGCCATCTATTCTGTAATATCTCCTAACGGGGCTGCTTCGATTCTATGGAAGGATGCTTCGAAGGCTGATCAAGCGGCGGAAGCCATGAAGATAACGGCATCTGATCTGCTTGAAATGGAAGTCATTGAAGAGATTGTTCCTGAGCCAAAAGGCGGCGCACATCGTGATTACGAGGCTACAGCAGCTGCAATTAAGGATGCGTTATGGCGTCACTTGCAGGAGCTGATTTCTCTGAATAGTGCGGAGCTGAAAGAAGATCGTTACCGTAAATTCCGTAAAATCGGTGAGTTTGCTGAAGCCCAGCAGGAGCAGATTTTCCTTGAAGAAGAAGTGGAATCTGAAGTGTAAGAAGGGTGTTGCCATTTGCACTTTAAGACATATAACCATACTTAGTGGACCATATTGAATTAAGTGTAAATTATACATTTTATTGGAATTAAAATAATCTCGACGCAATGCCGGGATTATTTTAATTTTTTTTGTGCGTTCAGATAATTCGAGCTCAAATTACATCTAAAAGAGCCTACAACATTGATTTTGTGTCTAAGTTGCAGTAATATTCATAAGGGCGTAGTTAAAGGCACATGTGACAAAGTTCCTATTTAATTAGTTAGCCTTGTAGTAGATTTTGTAGTTGGAAAAAGTGAGACAGAGAGAACGAAAAAACGGAGGAAAACCTAATGCGGAAAAGTAAAATTGTATGTACGATCGGACCTGCGAGTGAATCGTTGGAGAATATCAAAAAATTGATTTTGGCTGGTATGAATGTGGCCCGTTTGAATTTCTCCCACGGCGATTTTGAAGAGCATGGTGCTCGGATTAAAACGATCCGTCAAGCATCTAAGGAACTGAACAAAACTGTTGCTATCCTGCTCGATACAAAAGGACCGGAGATTCGCACAGGCAAGTTGGAAGTAGAACCGATTGAACTAGTTCAGGACGAGTACCTGACACTAACTACGGAAGAAATCCTTGGCACCCAAGAACGTATTTCCATCACGTACAGCGAGCTTCCTAATGATGTTCAAGTAGGCTCCACTATCCTTATTGATGACGGTCTAATTGGTTTGACA
Source organism: Paenibacillus sp. RS8 (assembly GCF_041956825.1). Taxonomy (NCBI): domain Bacteria; kingdom Bacillati; phylum Bacillota; class Bacilli; order Caryophanales; family Paenibacillaceae; genus Paenibacillus; species Paenibacillus sp. RS8. The sequence goes on from NZ_CP168131.1 coordinate 3,842,656, forward strand.
GTTGTCGACATTCAAGGTACAGAAATCAAGACCCGTATTGTAAACGGTGGTACGATCAAGAGCAAAAAGGGCGTTAACGTACCAGGAGTAAACATCTCCTTGCCGGGTATTACGGAAAAAGACACCAACGATATTCTTTTCGGTATCGAACAGGACATCGATTTTATCGCCGCTTCCTTCGTTCGCAAAGCTAGCGACGTTCAGGAAATTCGTGAGCTGCTTGCGAAAAACAACGCTTCTCACATTCAAATCATTTCCAAAATCGAAAACCAACAAGGTGTTGACAACCTTGATGAAATTCTAGAAGCTTCCGACGGCCTGATGGTTGCTCGTGGTGACCTTGGTGTTGAAATCCCAGCTGAAGATGTACCTTTGGCTCAAAAATTGATGATTCAAAAATGTAACGTTGCTGGCAAACCAGTAATCACAGCTACACAAATGCTGGATTCTATGCAACGTAACCCACGTCCTACTCGCGCTGAAGCAAGTGACGTAGCAAACGCTATTTTCGACGGAACAGATGCAATCATGCTTTCCGGAGAAACTGCTGCTGGTAAATATCCAGTAGAATCCGTTCTTACAATGTCCCGTATTGCTGAGAAAGCGGAGTCCGCACTGGATCACCATGAAATTTTCTCGAAACAACAAACTGCACAAGAAACTACAGTTACAGAAGCGATCAGCCAATCCGTTGCAATTTCCGCTTTGGATCTGAACGCTAAGGCTATTCTTTCTTCGACGGTTACAGGTCATACTGCACGCGTTGTTTCCAAATACCGTCCTAAAGCACCAATCATTGCTGTTACGACACAAGAAAGAACTATGCGTCAATTGTCCCTCGTTTGGGGCGTAACACCAGTATTCGGTAAAGTAGCTACTTCCACAGATGAATTGCTTGAAACAGCAATCCAAGGTGGTAAGGATTCCGGTCTGGTTCATGCTGGCGACCTAGTTGTGATTACTGCAGGAATTCCACTTGGACGTTCCGGTTCCACTAACTTGGTAAAAGTAAGCACAATCGAGTAGTACTCGACTGGCTTTGCCTGATTCGTAGTATATATTTTAAAATATAAGAGCTGTCTCAGATGTAGTGAAAACCTACAAGTGAGGCAGCTTTTTTTTACTTGAATCCATTCAAACTGTTAGTATATACGTTTGACGCTAAAAGAGTCCCCTCGATGGCTTGGACTGGAAGGAACCGCAACGGTGATGTTATTCTGGACCATGATCCCTCCGTTAGAAAGAGTTAACCTAGGCCGTTTTCCGTTAATTCGACAGCAATTGAAATAGGTTGTACAGACGCGGGCCAGCTTTGCGATGGAACCATCGACCTCGGGAGCCTCCATTATCCATTCGCCGGACGTTTGTGGACCGGTATACCGCTGGAGCGTTCGGAAGGCCCAATTTCGGCTTAAATTTCGGAGTGTGATAGACCATTTTGTGTGGCTTATTTTCGTGATAGTACCCTTCATATGATCTCCCGGGTATACTGGAAAAGAGATTACAGTCTCAGCGTCAGGCAGGATTTCCCACCAGGCGTAGTAACGGGCAATCCCATTTACGAATTCATGACCTGTTCCCGTCTGGATAAGGCTGCTGTTCTTGAATCCGTCGATGCCAATCCATGCAGAGGAATAGGTGGATTTGTAGGTTGGTTTAACGTATGGGACGATCCATTCACCGGAAATGCGGTTGAAAGCGCCTTTTCTGCCAGTAACAGTGTAGCCACTCCAGTTCTTAGATGACCAGCCGAAGGCTGAGCTCTGTTTATTGCTCGCATTAGACTTGTCTGTTAGACAGGGATGATTTACCATGAGAGGATTATGATTTATGCTCAACTTGTCCACCGCCTTTATAGTACTGCTATATTAAATGCGATGATTACATAGGAAGTACGGGTATTCTGTTAAAATATAAAAATATTAAGCTCCATACTTTATGAGCCTATAGTTATCGCTTAAACGCATACCGTCCTTATAAGTGGCCGAAGGCATTTATACTTAATTAAGAAGTTAGAGAGGACTTTTAGCACAAATGGAAAAACTATCGAAGCTGCGCGGCTTTTATCTATTCTTAGGATTGGCCGGAGGTTCATTTGGCTCCTATCTTTCGCTGCTCTTGGTCCACAATGGACTTAATAGCGGACAGATAGGTATACTAATGGCAACAGGTACGCTAATAGCGATCACCATTCAGCCGATGTGGGGGATTATCTCTGATCGGTATAATCAGACACGTTTAGTACTAATCCTAAGTGTGGCGGTTCCGGCTTTATTAGCCGTGTTTTATCGTTCGGAATATTTCATTGTGCTCCTTCTGGTGTATACGTGCTCAACGATCTTCTCTTCTACACAGGCTCCTATAGCCGATTCTTACGCGATCTCAGCGGCGAATAGAGCTGGGGCCACTTATGGTAGCATTCGGCTTATGATGAGCATTGGAGCGGCTCTGGGAGCTTATGCAGGGGGAGTGTATGTATCCACCTTCTCTGTATCCACGATATGGCTGCCTTTTCTCTTTTTTAATGTGATTGCGGTTCTTATTGCGTTTACATTGCCGAAGCAGGCGGAAGAGAATCATATGATGAGGCAATCGTTTACTCAGGGGGTAAGACAACTGCTGGGGAATCGGGTCTTCCTTGCTTTTTTGGGCGGCAGCTTTCTTGTGAATCAGACGATGACTGCCTTTGGTACATATTTTGTAATCGCTTTTCAATCGGTTGGAGGCTCCACTCGCTATGCAGGGATTGCTCTTTTTCTCGCATCGGTGACTAATGTACCCTCCATGCTGTTTGCTTCTAAGGTGATCAAGAAGCTAGGGCGTGAGCGTACCTTGCTCCTTGGGGCCCTTATTTATGTTTTGCGATGGGGTATTCAGGTTGCTTTTCCTTATCCATCAGTAATGATCGGTGTGCAGGTGCTGCACGGTCTTTCGTTTGGGTTCTTTTATATTGCTGCAGTCGAATATGTATCTCAGATCACTTCTAACGAGATGCAGGCCACTGGTCAAAGTGTATTTAATATGGTGTTCTCAGGTTTTGCTGGCATTGTCGGTAATTTACTGAATGGATTTTTGCTTAATCAAGGCGGGGTAGAAGTAATGAATCTGTCTTGTATGTTGAGCTCTATCGCAGGCGCAATGCTGCTGTTCTATGTTGCCAGAAGCTCTCGGCGCAAATTATCAACAACAACGTTACCTTCAGAAGGGGTTCAGGCTTAAATGCTCCCCTGCTGCTATGCCGAAAGGAGTATTTTTAGATGGAATTAGAGCGAGCTGGCTTACCCAGCCGATGGTATAAGTCGACCTTGCGTGTTCGATATCAGGAAAGTGATCAGATGGGCGTTGTGTATCATGCGAATTATTTGAACTGGTTTGAGTCCGGTCGTACAGAGATGTTCCGTCAGGTTGGTTTTACTTATCGTGAACTTGAGAAACAAGGTGTCTTACTTCCTGTCACTTCAGCAGATTTGCAATTTAAAAGTCCGGCGCGATATGATGATCTTATCACCGTGTATGCGCGAATGATTACTTTCTCAGCGTTAAGAGTCGTATTTGAGTATCAAGTGCGGAGACTTTCGGAAGAAGAAGGTAGAAATTCAGAAGATTTAGTAGCTACTTTAGGGGAGTTGCGGTCGATGGATCCACCTGGGGAGCTGTTAGTTACCGGCACGACAAGTCATGTTTGGGTGAACCGGGAATGGAGGCCTGCCAGGCTGGATAGAGCCCTTCCAGAGCTCTTTCACGCAATAAAAGAGGCGCTGCGGGAAGAAGGGAGTTCAGTATGATTAGAAGCAAATGGTTATGGGCTGGACTATTTATTATTCCTGCTGTGGAATTATTCGGTTTTATCTACGTAGCAGATCAACTTGGAGCATTCAAAACACTGCTGCTTATGCTGACCACTTCGGTAATCGGCCTGCTAATGATGCGTTTTGAAGGTAAGAAGGTGCTTCAGGATAGCAAAACACATATGCAGGAGGGCCGTGTTCCTGGTCGGACGATGCTGGACGGCTTATGTATTTTTTTTGGAGGATTGCTGCTGATATTGCCAGGCTTCGTAACCGATATTGTCGGGTTCACGCTAGTTTTTCCATTGACTCGGCCTTTGTACCGTATATTTTTGCTGAAGTGGATTGAGAAGAAGATGAAGAATGGCACCTTCACCTTTTACCGTCGTTAGAATCCTGTTCACAACAATAACAGAGCGGACCCCTGTCATTGACGAAGGGCCCGCTCTGTTTGCTATTTTGCGAATTGATAATTATGGGTTCCTATCTTAATCGGCCGCTAACAATGTAGCTGTGTAAAGCTCGGAATACGCCGGCACGGTTAAAGGCAACAAGGATAACAAGAACAACAGGTCCGATGATTAGCCCTAGCATACCGAATAATTGCAGGCCGGCGAACATGCCAATCAACATGGCAAGGGGATCAAGTCCAATGCTGCTCGCGAGCACTTTTGGCTCAAGCACCTGCCGGGTAATAAGGATAACGGCATAGAGTATGGAGAGTCCGATTCCCAGTGCCAGATTGTCCGTCATATAAGAATACAGCGCCCAAGGCAGCATCACAATTCCCACACCGAGATAAGGCAGCAGATCGACAAAGCCAATCATTAAGCCGATAGCAAACGCGGACTTCACACCCAGCAGCAACAGCCCGATCACAACAATGATCGCTGTGATGGAGATCAGAATAACCTGAGCGCGGAGATAACCGAAAAGCGCTCTGCGTAAATCTCTCCAGATATCAGATACAGGCTTTAGGAATGCTGTTGGCAGCCAGCTTGTGAATTTCTCATTATGACGCTCCCAACTTGTACTAATGAAAAAGGCAGCAAGAACAACCACGATAAGAATTGTACCCATACTAGGAAGTGCGGAGATCAGTTTTAATATTACATTAAAAAATCCTGTGACCACTTGAGTGACTGCGTATCCTACGGTTTCCGTTGTTCTGCTGATATTGCTGTCAATCGTAGCATGATAGTCAGGATTGTCGCGGTAGAATTGATTAATTTGGTTGATGATATTCTGTAAGCTTGCATTCTGGCTTAAGGACATCAGGAGATCTTTCCATTGGTCGGTGTGGAGATTAAAGGTCTGAAGCAGGACGATTAATTCTTTAACGAGTCTTGTAATCATCGCGGTCAGGACCAGTGCGATTCCACCTATGTAAAATAACAGAGCGAGCGATACCGCCAACCAGCCTGGTAATTTGAAGCCTTTCAGAATAAGCACTAATGGATGCATGATATAGGCGAGCAGCCAAGCGAGCAGCAGCGGGTATAACAGCGGAAGCAATAGATAGATTGCCAGCAGGAGGATGGAAGTAGCCAGAACGACCCACAGGCCGCGCAGCAGCCTTTTTAATACCAAACGATCCATACTGAGACCACACCTTCTTCATTCCTGCACATACAGGGGAATAAGAGCTCGTCTTCATATATATTCATAGAACCTATTTAAAGACTAGAATATGGGATAAATATTAGAATGGGCCGGAATCTCTAAACTGAAATGGCAATATTGAATCAGGGGTTTAGAAGTTTTTTTCTATCTCTCTGATAAAATCATTTGATGCGCTGCAAAGCTTCCACATTGTTCACATAACCGACAAAATCCAGTATGATGAATAAAGATACGAGTATGTTGGTCATTCAGCATTCCTGACAGAAATGTTTTTTAACGCACTTTTTAGATTTTATAATGCTTTAAATTGGAAATGTTTTCATTGAAGTGAAGATTGTTTTTATACCTTGTTGGCAAAGGAGAGATATGCTATGACAGCTACCAAAGGCTTGGAAGGTATCGTTGCAACAACTTCATCCATTAGCTCTATTGTGGATGGTGTACTCACTTACCGCGGTTATGATATTGATGAACTTGCAGAACATGCTACCTTCGAAGAAACAGCTTATTTGTTATGGTTCGGCAGTCTGCCGACGGCGCCAGAGCTGGAAGCACTCAAGCGGGATCTCAGTGCTTTTGCACAGATTCCTGAGCAGGTAATCGAGCAAATGAAGCTCTATCCAAAAGACGCCAACACCATGGCAGCGTTGCGGTCGGCTGTATCAAGCCTGGCTCTCTATGATGAAACGGCTGACGATATGAGCAGAGAAGCGAACGAGATTAAGGCGGTAAAACTGCAGGCACAACTCCCAACAATTGTGGCGGCACTGTCGCGTATTCGCAAAGGGCTTGAACCAGTGGCTCCGAAAGAAGGCGTTTCTATTGCTGAGAACTTCCTCTATATGCTGTGGGGAAAAGAGCCGGACAGCGTATCTGTCAAAGCACTTGATACCGCACTTGTTCTTCATGCGGACCATGAGCTGAATGCTTCGACTTTTGCAGGCAGGGTTACGGTTGCGACATTATCGGATATTTATTCCGGGGTTACCTCCGCTATTGGTGCGCTCAAAGGCCCGCTTCACGGTGGGGCGAATGAAGCCGTTATGAAGATGCTAGAGGAGATCGGAAGTTTGGAAGCGGTTGAACCTTATATCCGTAAGAAGCTGGATAACCGTGAGAAGATCATGGGCTTCGGTCATCGAGTATATAAGAATGGTGATCCACGTGCAAAGCATTTGATGAAAATGTCTTTGGAACTTGGCACGATGAAGAATGATACTACGCTGTACGATATGTCCGTAAATATTGAGGAATTGATTACCGGGCAAAAGGGACTTAAACCGAATGTTGATTTCTATTCGGCGTCAGTTTATACACAGTTGGGTATTGAACGTGAGCTGTTCACTCCTATCTTTGCAATTAGCCGGACTTCAGGCTGGACTGCACATATTCTGGAGCAATATACAGATAACCGGATTATTCGGCCACGTGCAGAATACACAGGTATGATTGAACAGAAATACGTTCCAGTGGACGAAAGATAGAAGGGCAGCCTTGCAGGCTGCTCCTAATGTTTAGTAGAATGAACCCTAGCAATAGTGTTTTAAATTTTTGATTTAATGATGATGAGAGTTTTGTTCGATGCTTGTCAATGCTATTTAAATCCCACAAAACTTTAGGAGGAATACACTCAAATGTTGAAACTAGAAAAATTCGATCTACCTACAGAAGGCGAACAAATCACGATTAAAGAAGGAAAACTACAAGTTCCGAATAATCCAATCATTCCTTTTATCGAGGGTGACGGCACAGGCCGTGATATTTGGAAAGCTTCCAAGCGCGTACTTGATGCAGCAGTAACTAAAGCTTATGGTGGTACTAAGCAAATCGCTTGGTACGAAGTATTTGCTGGCGAAAAAGCTTTCAATACATATGGTGAATGGTTGCCAAATGATACGTTGGAAGCAATCCGCGAATATTTTGTGGCGATCAAGGGACCACTTACTACTCCAATCGGAGGCGGTATCCGTTCATTGAATGTAGCTTTGCGTCAAGAATTGGATTTGTACGTATGTCTGCGTCCAGTTCGTTATTTCCAAGGTGTTCCTTCTCCTGTTAAACGTCCTGAGCTGGTGGATATGGTTATTTTCCGTGAGAATACAGAGGATATCTATGCAGGGATTGAATATCAAGAAGGCTCTGCTGAAGTGAAGAAAGTCATCGAATTCCTGCAAAAAGAAATGGGAGTTAACAAAATCCGTTTCCCTGAAACCTCTGGTATTGGTATCAAACCGGTATCCTCCGAAGGTTCGAAGCGTTTGGTGCGCGCTGCAATTGAATATGCGATCAAGCATGGACGTAAGAGCGTAACGCTTGTTCACAAAGGAAACATCATGAAGTTCACTGAAGGTGCCTTCAAAAACTGGGGTTATGAAGTAGCTGAGCAAGAGTTCGGAGATAAGGTCTTCACTTGGAGTCAATATGATGTGATTAAGGAACGTGACGGTGAGGCTGCCGCTAATGCTGCTCAGAAGGATGCTGAAGCTGCTGGCAAAATCATTATCAAGGATGCAATTGCGGATATCGCGCTGCAACAAGTTCTGACTCGTCCAACTGATTTCGATGTTATTGCTACGTTGAACTTGAACGGGGATTACCTGTCCGACGCACTTGCTGCACAAATCGGCGGCATCGGCATCGCTCCTGGAGCGAACATTAACTATATTACTGGCCACGCTATTTTTGAAGCTACCCATGGTACAGCTCCTAAATATGCTGACAAAGACGTTGTGAATCCTGGTTCTGTTATTCTGTCCGGCGTAATGCTCTTGGAGCACTTGGGCTGGCAGGAAGCAGCGGACCTGATTTATAAAGGGATGGAAACGGCTATTAACAATAAGACCGTGACTTATGACTTTGCTCGTCTGATGGAAGGTGCAACTGAGCTGAAATGCTCCGCATTTGCAGACGAAATTATTAACCACCTATAAGTTAGAATTGCCAGATCATATTAGCCTTACCTTTATCATTTCTAGGAGGCGAATCTGTGGCAATCAAGCGTTATAAAATTACAGTGGTAGGCGCCGGTTTTACCGGCGCTACTACAGCTCTTATGTTAGCCCAGAAAGAACTTGGTGACGTTGTGCTGCTCGATATTCCGCAAATGGAGAACCCAACCAAGGGTAAGGCGCTGGACATGCAAGAAGCAGGTCCTGTGCAGAGATTCGACAGTCATATTACCGGGACCTCAAGTTATGAAGATGCTGTAGATTCTGATATTGTAATTATCACTGCAGGGATTGCCCGTAAACCTGGGATGAGCCGCGACGATCTTGTGAATATCAATGCAGGAATTGTTAGGTCGGTATGCGAGAACATAAGACATGTAGCGCCTGAATCTATCGTAATTATTTTGAGTAATCCGGTAGATGCAATGACTTATGCTGCATTTGAAGCGCTAGGCTTTCCGAAGAATCGCGTTATTGGACAATCCGGCGTGCTGGATACAGCCCGTTATTGCACTTTTATTGCACAAGAGTTGAACGTATCCGTTGAAGATGTACGAGGTTTCGTAATAGGCGGACACGGCAATGATATGGTACCGCTCGTACGTTATTCTAGTGTCGGAGGCATTCCAATCGATACATTGATTCCTGCGAATCGTATCGAGGAGATTGTGAAACGAACACGTGTGGGTGGCGGAGAAATCGTTGACCTTCTAGGAAACGGTAGTGCGTATTATGCGCCTGCAGCCTCTTTGGTTCAAATGACGGAAGCTATCTTGAAGGATAAGAAACGAATCATTCCGGTTATTGCCATGCTTGAAGGCGAATATGGTTATGACAATCTGTTTCTGGGTGTTCCAGCTCTTCTTGGTGCGAATGGGATTGAGAAGATTTTTGAACTGGAGCTTACGGCTGAGGAGAGAGCGGCTTTGGATAAGTCCGCTGAATCCGTACGCGAGGTAACAGCTTTATTATCTGTGTAAATTTGTGTAGAAGTAAGGGGAGGGTCCCAAAGGCCGTGAAACGGCTTAAGGACTCTCTCTTTTATTATCAACAACTTCAAAGAATGGTCACCTATGTTGCTTTTCTTATTCTATTATTATGGGTATAATAAGATGTAACTATTATCACAGTTAAATTGGAGGAGATATGATATGGATTGGAACGTTTTGTTTTTCTTACATATGATAGGGACGCTGGCACTAGGATTTTACCTTGTATTGCCTTTCATCATCGGTCGTGCTGAAAAATTGTCACCTGCAGCAAAAGAAGGTACGTTAAGTGCAGTTACTGGATTTAACCGCTTTGCACAGTACGGTTTAGTGATTCAACTACTTACAGGTGGTTACATGATGACCAAAGGTGATTATTCTGTAGCATGGATGATTATTATTGTTGTATTGCTACTAGCTATGTTTGCACTTGGCGGTATTATGAGCAAGCCACTGCGCCTTGCAGCTGCTGGAATTCGTGAGAACCGCGATGTTAAAGCAGAAACAGGCAAATTGCGTACGCTTAGTGCGCTGCTGTCAGTGTCATTGCTGCTCATGGTATTCTTTATGGTTTTTAACGACATCATTTAATCTGAATCACGATGAGCCCACTCCCGTAATGGAGAGTGGTTTTTTTTGTGTTTAAATGAACTTCAGATTGTTTGATTCTATCTGCAGCGTGGTAAGAACTTATCGAAAAGTGGTTTGAGAAATTGGGCAAGTACGTATAAACATTAATACTTGAGCCATCCTAAGACGATCAGTTAACTATCAATTGCTAACGAGAGGAGATAGGGATTATGTCAAACAATAAGCAAGCTACCAAAACCTTACCCCCGCAAGAGCAGCATCATCAGCCAGGAATTGAGAGCGAAATGAAGCCGTTGCCGAAATATGAGCCGGCTAATTATAAAGCAGCAGGTAAGCTGGAGGGTAAGGCGGCGCTTATCACTGGAGGAGACAGTGGAATCGGACGGGCTGTTGCTGTTCTTTTTGCTAAAGAAGGCGCTGATGTAGTGATTTCATATCTGAATGAGCACTCTGATGCAGAGGAAACGAAACGTCAGGTGGAGCAGGAAGGTCGCAAATGTATTCTAATTCCCGGAGATATTGGTGTGGAATCCTTCTGTAAGGATCTAATTAAACAGACGGTAGAGGGCCTCGGTAAACTGGATATTCTCATCAATAACGCGGCGGAGCAGCATCCGCAAGCTAAGATTGAAGACATTACTTCCGAGCAGCTAGAGCGTACATTCCGAACGAACATATTTGCGATGTTTTATTTGACCAAAGCGGCTATGCCTCATCTAAAAGCAGGATCTGCTATCATCAATACGACATCGATTACCGCTTATCGCGGTAGCCCACAATTGCTGGACTATTCTTCAACAAAAGGAGCGATTCTGAGCTTCACACGTTCCTTATCTACGAATCTGGCGGAGCAAGGCATTCGGGTAAATGGTGTTGCTCCGGGTCCAATTTGGACACCGCTTATCCCGTCTACCTTTGATGCGAAGCAGGTTAGCGAGTTCGGGGGTACACAGCCTATGAAGCGTCCGGGACAGCCAGAGGAGCTGGCTCCGGCATATGTATATCTAGCCTCCGATGATTCTAGCTATGTGACTGGACAGGTTATTCATGTAAATGGTGGCGAGGTTGTAAACGGGTAGAGGCTACAGCTTAACCTAGATCTATATATAAAAAGCTCTAATTCAGGATTAGCTGAACTAGAGCTTTTTTTGTATTGATCATGGGGTTTAGTTTCCGGCAGAGAGCTCATCCAGCGACATTTCAAAGCTCGGTGCCATATGAGTCAGGAAGTAATCTACTTCCTGTAGTCCGAGCCCGCGCAGCTTCGCGGCTGTTTGCTCTTTCGCCGCTGCAAATTCACGGTTGCCCGCAGCAACCTCCCACACACATTTCAAGTAGGCATCCAGCCGATCGGCTGCCTTAACGTAGCTATGCAGCAGGACGTCCTCCGAATCGGGAGTACTATCTTCTGGCTGCATCAGTTGCTTGTAAATGCCCTGAAGCTCGGAAGGAATCATACCGGTTAAGCGTTCCGAAGCAACTCTTTCCATTTCGCGGAAGCTAGTAAGTAGACGAGGGTTATTGTATTTCACTGGCGTGGCAATGTCACCAGTGAACACTTCGCTGGCATCATGAAACAGGGCCATAGTTGCTGCTCTTTCAGCATTTAATGAACGCCCATAATGAACATTACCAATGGAACAGAGCATATGTGTGAGCAGGGCAACATGAAAAGAATGCTCAGCAACGTTCTCCGGTGCGGTGCTTCGCATTAGGCTCCAACGCTGAATATATTGAAGCCGATATAAATAGGCGGAAAAATGGTAGTTCAATTTTAAAGTAACCCCTTTCATGCGGTGCTAGGTATGATATTATTATATTAATTGTATCAGACTTTAGATAATCTGGATCTGCTGAGAGGAGCTTGAATGAATATGCAGCATTTTGAAGACAGCGTTTATAATCTAATTGTAGAAACGTCCACGAACTTGCCGGGTGATGTACGCCGGGCGGTCGCCAAGGGACGCGCGCTAGAGGACAGAGCTACCCGGTCAGGTCTTGCTTTAACTACGATTGCTCAAAATATCGGAATGGCTGAGGCACAAGTGTCTCCGATCTGTCAGGATACGGGGATGCCTACATTTATCATTCACACACCTGTAGGAATCAATCAGATTGAGATGAAAAAAGATATTCATAACGCCATCGTACGGGCGACCAAGAACGGCAAGCTTCGTCCTAATTCCGTAGATTCACTAACAGGTGAGAACAGCGGAGATAATTTGGGGGCAGGAACACCAGTTATTCATTTCGAGCAGTGGGAAGAAGATAAAATAGACGTTAGACTTATTTTAAAAGGTGGAGGCTGTGAGAATAAGAATATCCAGTACAGCCTTCCGGCAGAATTAGAAGGATTGGGCAAAGCAGGTCGTGATCTGGACGGAATCCGCAAATGTATTCTCCATGCCGTTTATCAGGCACAAGGGCAAGGCTGTAGTGCTGGTTTTATTGGCGTTGGGATCGGCGGCGACCGCACGACTGGCTATGAGCTGGCTAAGAAGCAGTTATTCCGTAAAGTGGAGGATGTTAATCCGATAGAGGATCTCAGTAAACTGGAAGATTACATCATGGAGAATGCCAATAAGCTGGGCATAGGAACAATGGGCTTTGGTGGGGAAGTATCGCTGCTTGGTTGTAAGGTCGGCGTTATGAATCGTCTCCCAGCCAGCTTTTTCGTATCTGTTGCGTATAACTGCTGGGCGTTCCGCCGCCAAGGTGTACTGGTTGATCCATCAACCGGCAATATTGAGGAGTGGCTATATGAGAGCGGAACAGGGATCTCGGTAGAGGATGGAAGGGATCAGGCATCCGAATCAGAAGTCCCAGGTGCAGGAGACAACAATGCAGCTACTGAATCTCGCGAAGTACGTCTGACCACACCGATTAGTGAAGAGGATATCCGGAGTTTACGAGTTGGGGATGTAGTCATTTTATCCGGTGAAATGCATACGGGCCGTGACGCACTTCATAAATATCTAATGGATCATGACGCTCCGGTGGATTTGGACGGTGCCGTGATCTATCACTGTGGTCCTGTAATGATGAAGGACGAGGAAGGCTGGCATGTTAAAGCAGCAGGTCCGACTACTAGTATCCGTGAAGAGCCTTATCAAGGCGATATTATCAAGAAATTTGGAATTCGTGCCGTCATCGGAAAAGGTGGAATGGGTCCAAAAACATTAAAAGCCCTTCAGGAGCACGGGGGCGTGTACCTCAATGCAATTGGTGGTGCCGCACAGTATTATGCGGAATGCATCAAGAAAGTAAATGCGGTTGATTTCATGGAATTTGGTATTCCTGAGGCGATGTGGCATTTGGATGTGGAGGGCTTCGCTGCTATAGTAACGATGGATGCCCATGGCAACAGTCTGCACGCAGATGTAGAAAAAGATTCCGCAGCCAAGCTGACCCAGTTCAAAGAGCCTGTGTTTAAATAAGGTGATTTACAGCTCGGTAAATAAGGTGTAAAGAGGATGACCTTATTTACCGAGCTTGTTTAAAGGAGGTAGATGAATGGTACCGCATTATATTAGAAATGGTCTTCTGAATGTTACCCCGTATTTTATCGTCGAAGGTGCAGATCGATTGATTGAGTTTGTTGTGAACTGCTTTGATGCTAGAATTAATGATATGCTGCGGAATGATGAAGGAAAGATTAGACATGCCGAGCTGAGAATTGGGGATTCAATCATAGAGGTTTCTGAAGCCAACGAGAAATATTCACCAGTACAGCTCGCGATTCATCTCTATGTAAGAAATGTGGATGAGACCTTTCGTAAGTGCTTGGACGCCGGGGCATCTATCATTGAAGAACCTCTGGATAAGTCTTATGGAGAAAGAGGAGCGGGGATTAGAGATATTCAAGGCAATCAGTGGTTTCTTGCAACCTGTATAGAATGAAAACACGATATTTTACAAAAGTAATACAAAGTAACAGTCCAGAGATGATCAAACTGGGCTGTTATTTTTATATAATCTATTATAGTGGGGATTTGTTTCACGAAAATAGTAGCACTGGTTTTTTGATGAAAATGAAGTTAGGATAAAAGATACAACGATAAAGGGAGAGGCACACTTTAGATGAAACCGTTTCGCGCGCGTCTTACGTTTATACTTATGGCCTTAATCGGCATTTCCATGATTGGCACTGGATTTACGATGGCTCATCTGTTTAAGAGCTCCCATATAGCTGCTCTCGAAGAGAACATGTCCCGGGAAATAAATCTACTCGCTGGTACTTTGGAATTTGTAGATATGGACGGCTCTAATGCAATTTCGTATTATACGGAGCAGGCTGAGCATATCGCCAAGCTTCTAGATTCCCGGATTACTTTTATTAGTAAGTCAGGTAAAGTTTTAGGGGATTCAGAGAAAAATCCGCTGGAGATGGACAATCACTCTGATCGTGAAGAGGAGATTGTTGCGGCAAAAGAGGGGACTGGGCGAGCCATTCGTTACAGCGAAACTTTGGATCGCGAGATGCTTTATGTAGCTGAGCGGGTAACCTCGGATCAGGGTTTTGACGGATACATTCGGGTCTCGATGGGACTTGATGCAGTAACGGAAGGGCTTAATCGTGCTTGGATGATAATGGCTGGGGGGCTAGTTGTTTTATTCCTGTTAGCAACTATTGTTAGCTATAAAGTGGCATCGAGCATGACTTCACCGCTTGAACAAATTACGAGAGTCGCACGGCGGATAACAGATCTTGATTATGATGCAAGAGTCCACTTGAAGCGCAAAGATGAGGTTGGGCAGCTGGCAACAGCGATTAATGCCATGGCTGACAGTCTTCAGGCTCAGCTTAAGACCATTCGTGATAATGAAGATCTGCTGCAAAGCGTACTGGACAATATGACTGGCGGCATCATAATGATCAATGCGGACGAAGAAATTGCCCTGCTAAACCGGGCTTCGGAGCACATGCTGGATGTTAGCAACAGTGAAATGGCGGGTCATTCGTACAAAGAGCTAAAACGTCATTATGAACTGACTCGTCTGCTTGAAGAAGGAGTATCGAGTAAAGAACCGCTCCATGAAGAACGGAGTATTTACAATCCTAGAGAACGAATTATACGTATGGACGCAGTACCTATGATCCAGGATGGGTCCTACAGAGGGATGCTCTTCCTTCTACAAGAGGTAACAGAGATACGTCGACTTGAGCGGATGCGGAGTGAATTCGTCGCTAACGTATCCCATGAATTGAAGACGCCGGTTGCTGCTGTTAAAGGTTTTGCCGAGACCTTGCTGGGTGGTGGGGTCAAGGATGAGAAGACAGCCCGTTCCTTTTTACAAATTATTTATGATGAGAACGAACGTTTAAATCGATTAATAGGAGATATTTTAGAATTATCTAAAATCGAATCAAAACGTGTGCAGCTCGATTGTTCACCTGTTCATATCATTGAATTCTTTGATTCTGTGCTAGGAACCATTAGCAAAGTGGCTGAGAAGAAGAATATTAGTCTTAATGTTGAGGTCCCTGAGGAGCTGTTCATTGAGGCAGACGAGGATAAACTGCGTCAAATTTTTATGAATTTGCTCTCCAATGCGATTAATTATACGCATGAAGGGGGTAGCGTAAAAGTCTATGTTAAGAATATACTGAAGCCAGATGGTTCTGAGAATGTTCAATTTACCGTTACCGATACGGGGATGGGCATTCCCAAAAAGGATCTGCCGCGTATTTTTGAAAGATTTTATCGGGTGGATAAGGCAAGATCCAGAAGCTCCGGCGGAACTGGACTGGGGCTGTCTATTGTGAAGCACTTGGTAGATATGCACCATGGTGTGATTTCGGTAAAAAGTGATTTGGGGATCGGAAGCTCATTTATTATTGAGTTGCCGCTCTTGCAGGAAGAAAAGGTGGATTAGATTTCTGTAAATTCACCTTTCGATTTTACACCAAGTTAACATTATGGTGATATGATTGTTTTGTTGTTGTTTTGTAAAAATCAAACTATATGGAAGACGGGGGAACCTATGGCTCAACGATTGCTTGTCATTGAAGACGAACCGACACTGGCCCGGCTGCTGTCCTATAACTTAACGCAGGAAGGTTACGAGGTGACAGTAGAGGATCATGGTACGGCAGGATATGATCGTGCGACGAGGGAACCTTTTGACTTGATCGTATTAGATCTGATGTTGCCAGGTATGAATGGCATTGACATCCTTGATAAATTGCGTGGACAAGGTATCCGAACACCTATTATTGTGTTGACCGCCAAAAATGCGGAAGAAGATGTAGTTAGAGGGTTGAAATCAGGTGCTGATGATTATATCACCAAACCATTCGGCGTCTCCGAACTACTTGCAAGAGTAAGTGCTGTACTTCGGCGGATTTCTGGACTTGCTGAAGAAGCACCGACAGAAACACCTATCTCTGCTTCTACCATTATTTTAGGTCAATTAGAGATATACCCTGAGAGATATGAAGTCTCCCTCGGTGGGCATAGTATTAACTTGCGGCCTAAAGAGTTCGAAGTCCTGTTATATTTGGCGCGTAAGCCAGGAGTTGTGTTGACGAGAGATGATCTCATGAATGCTGTATGGGGCTTTGATTACATTGGTGGACAGCGTACAGTGGACGTACATGTGAGTTCACTCCGTAAAAAGCTTGAGCTAGATCCAGAATCGGTTCATATCGATTCGATTCGGGGCGTAGGCTATAAACTGGTTGTTAATAAAAAGAGAGCTCCGGTCATTTAGGATGACTGGAGTTCTATTTTTTCTATACATTTCATAAATAAGAATAGTTTGGAGTACTAGTTAGCTTCTGGGGAAATACTGTGATGTGAATCCATTCATCTCACTGATTTTACATTGCGTTAACATTTCTCTCCAACTGTATTTACACTAAAAGCTTATCATGGAGATCGAAGATGATGAGAAGGAGACGTAAACACTAATGAAATCCATCATTGACATAGAGAATCTTGATCTCTACTATGAGTCGTTCCACGCACTGAAGAATGTGAATCTGCAAATTCCGGAGAAACAGGTTACCGCTTTTATTGGACCTTCCGGTTGCGGGAAATCCACGTTGCTTCGCACATTGAATCGTATGAATGATATGATTCCTGGCACACGTATAGAAGGAACTGTAAACATCGGTGGCAAAAATATTTATAGTGATGAGGTAGAGGTGGAAAGCCTGCGTAAGCAGGTCGGTATGGTGTTTCAACAGCCGAACCCTTTTCCAAAATCGATTTATGACAACGTAGCTTACGGTCCCCGTCTACACGGCATCCGCTCCAAAAGTGAGCTGGATGAGATCGTAGAAAAAAGCTTGCGTCACTCCGCCCTATGGGAGGAAGTGAAGGATTTTCTGAAGAAATCTGCCCTTAGCTTGTCCGGTGGACAGCAGCAACGGCTGTGTATTGCTAGAGCGCTAGCGGTACAGCCTGATATTTTGCTGATGGATGAGGCAACCTCTGCACTCGACCCTGTATCCACACTCAAGATAGAAGAGCTTGTTCAGGAACTAAGAAATGAGTATACAATTGTTATGGTTACTCATAACATGCATCAGGCGGCACGTGTTTCCGGTCGAACCGTATTTTTCTTAAATGGTGTAATTGTAGAGGCGGCGGACACAGAGGTGCTTTTCTCGAACCCTAAAGATTCCCGCACTGAAGATTATATTTCCGGACGTTTCGGCTGATCAGTAGTAAAAGGGTGCTCGTCCCTGGAAATGGCAAGCTGACCATACGTTAATGAGGAGGATCGCTCTTATTATGATTCGCAGAAAAGAATTTGATAAAGACTTGGAAGAGCTGCGCAGTCTGCTGCAGCAGATGGGTGAGCATGTTAAAGATGCTCTTGAAGGTGCAATTAATGCATTACAAAATCTAGATACAACGCTCGCACAGGAAGTTGTTGAAGCGGATCTACAGTTGAATGCCATGGAAGATAAAATCATGGAAATTGGCTCACGCTTAATTATTACGCAGCAGCCCGTAGCTAAGGATTTGCGCCGCATTATCGTTGCCTTTAAGATTTCAAGCGATTTGGAACGCATGGGTGATCTGGCGCTTGATGTAGCTAAGGCGACCATGCGTCTACAAGGCCAGCAGCTGATTAAGCCGCTTGTAGACATCCCTCGTATGGCTGAAATCGTGACAATTATGATCGATGAGGCAATTCAGTCCTATCTGGATGAGAACACTGATCTGGCTTATAAAATGGCACAGGATGATGATCAGGTCGATCAATTGTATGGTGCGATGATTAATGAGTTGTATTCTTATATGGTAACAAAGCCGGAGACAGTATCCCAAGCTATGTTATTGACGCTGGTAGGCCGTTATATCGAACGGATTGGCGATCATGCTACTAACATTGGTGAAAGTGTAGTTTACTTGGTTACCGGTAGTCGTCCAGATTTGAATGAATAGCTTTGATTCAAAAGATGTTTGGTACTTGTCGTAACTGCGGAGAATGTTTGGACTTTCGGCCGCTGTTGTCTCCAAACCTCTCCTCCATTACTTGCACCATCACATCTTTTGTTTATTTTTAGGTAAATTAAGTAGCCGTCCTTATATTAGGACGGCTACTTGTTGTATAGGCGTTTCTACTTAGACAGGCCATATGTTAATATGTAAGGAGTAAGCATGATAAAGGCGAGGTGCACTATGGACAAGTTGATACTTATAGATGGAAATAATATTATTTACCGCGCTTTCTTCGCGATGCCCCCGTTAACGAATACAGCAGGGCAACAGACGAACGCGGTGTACGGTTTCACAACGATGCTGCTCCGTTTAATTGAAGAACATAAGCCGACGCATATGATTGTTGCATTTGATGCAGGGAAAGTCACATTCCGGCATGAAGGTTATGAGGATTATAAAGGCGGTCGGCAAAAGACACCTCCGGAGCTCTCCGAGCAGTTCCCGCTATTAAAAGAATTGCTCACTAATCTAGGGGTACCGCAGTTTGAAATTAGCAATTATGAGGCCGATGATATTATTGGTACCATTTCTCGCCAAGCTGATGAAGCAGGCCGGAAGGTTATGATCGTGTCAGGAGATAAGGACATGCTTCAATTGGCTTCTGAACACACGACCGTTGCGCTAATCCGCAAAGGAGTTACTGAGGTTGAGCTTTATGGACCGGAACAAATTCGTGAGAAATATGACCTAACCCCAGAGCAGATCATAGACCTTAAAGGACTGATGGGCGATGCGAGTGATAACATTCCGGGAGTTCCCGGTGTGGGTGAAAAAACTGCACTCAAGCTGTTGCATCAATTCGGATCGGTTGAAGGTGTATTAGCGGGAACAGGTGAGCTTAAAGGAAAAATGAAAGAAAAGCTGGAAGCTCATGCAGAAGACGCTGTAATGAGTAAGAAACTGGCGACCATCTATCGTGAAGTGCCTCTGGAGCATTCGTGGGATGATATGGTCTTTAACGGAATTTCTGCGGATACAGCTGGGCCTGCACTCGCTAAATTGGAGTTCAAATCACTTTTGGAGCGCTTAGATCTAAGTGCCTATACTCCTGTTAATGATGGTGAAGAAGGTGCTGCAGAAGTAGAAGCCGCGACCCTTGATATTACGATCGTTAGTGAAAATGAACTGGAGACGCTGAATGAAGCGCTGCCTAGTATTTCTGCATTACATGTGGAGTCCAATGGGGATAATCCGCATCGTGCTGAGGTAATCGGGGTAGGTTTATCTTCTCTGGAGCGGCACTATTATGTACCGTTTGAATTACTGCAGACACCAGCTGCTGCGAAGCTGCGCGATTGGTTAGGAAATGAAAAGGCTCCGAAGAGCGGCTATGATCTTCACCGTGCAGATTTGGCGCTCCATTGGCAAGGCATTGCTTTTGCAGGTGCGGCTCATGATGTACAGTTGGCGGCTTATTTGCTGGATCCGACGGAAGCTAATCAGAACTTAAATGATCTAGCTACTAAATACGGCTTACCACGCTTATCTCCAGATGAAGAGGTATTCGGAAAAGGTGCTAAATACAAGATTCCTGAGCTTGAAATCTTAGGGAATCACGTCGCACGTAAGAGTGCTGCGGTTCTTGGGATTGCTCAGAAGCAACAACAGGAGCTTGTCGAGACAGCGATGACCGGACTGTTCGAAGATTTGGAGATGCCTTTATCACGTATTCTCGCGGATATGGAGAAACAAGGAATCGCAGTCAACGAAGAGGATCTTAAAGAGCTAGGTAAAGAATTCGAAGCTCAAATTTCTAAGCTGGTCACTGAAATATACGAATTAAGTGGCACGGAGTTCAATTTGAATTCACCAAAGCAACTGGGTGAAATTTTATTCGTTAAGCTAGGTTTGCCTGTTGTTAAGAAGACGAAGACAGGCTATTCCACTGATGCTGAGGTGCTTGAGAAACTAGCGCCTTATCATGACGTGGTACGTTTGATTTTGCAATATCGCACGATTGCGAAGCTCCAGTCTACATACGTAGAAGGACTTCTTAAAGAAATATCTCCGAAAACAGGGAAGGTGCATACCTTCTATCGGCAGACGATTGCGGCTACCGGACGTCTCAGCAGTCAATATCCGAACCTGCAGAACATTCCTATCCGCCTAGAGGAAGGACGCAAAATCCGTAAGGTGTTCGTTCCGTCCGAACCGGGCTGGTCGATCTTGGCAGCGGACTATTCGCAGATCGAACTACGAGTATTGGCACATATCTCTGGTGATGAGCGGATGAAGGAAGCTTTTCTACATGATATGGATATCCATACGAAGACAGCGATGGATGTGTTTGGAGTTACGGCTGATCAGGTTGATAGCAATATGCGCCGTGCTGCTAAAGCCGTTAACTTTGGGATCGTGTATGGAATCAGTGATTATGGTCTGTCGCAGAACTTGAATATTCCCCGTAAAGAAGCCGCTCAATTTATTGAGCAGTATTTTGAGGTATATCAGGGCGTTCGGAGATATATGGACGATATCGTAGTAGAAGCACGGAAACATGGTTATGTAACCACATTACTGGAACGTCGTCGTTACTTGCCTGAGATTAATGCGAAGAACTTTAATCTACGTTCTTTTGCAGAACGTACGGCAATGAATACACCTATCCAAGGAACTGCCGCTGATATTATTAAGCTGGCGATGGTGCATATGGATAAGGCGCTATTCGAGCGTGGGCTAAAGAGCCGTATGCTGCTTCAGGTGCACGATGAGCTTGTATTTGAGGTGCCAGAGGATGAGATGGAGCTCATGAAGACGCTTTTGCCGGAAATAATGGGTGGAGCATTGCAGTTATCTGTGCCGCTGAAAGCAGAGGTAAGTTTTGGTAGCAACTGGTACGAAGCGAAATAGGCTCCCTTTAAGGTGTGCATATCAGCTATAATGTAGTTGAGGTGAAGACATCATGCCGGAATTACCGGAAGTAGAGACAGTCAAGAGAACACTGAATGATTTAGTTAATGGAAAGCAGATAGAGAGTGTAACCGTCCGGTTGGCCCGGATTATTCAGCGGCCGGATGATATTCAGGCTTTTGCCAACCTGCTCGCAGGTCATAGCATTGTTAATGTTGAACGAAGAGGGAAATTTTTGCGCATCGTGTTAGATGGTCTGGTGCTGGTATCTCATTTACGGATGGAGGGCCGTTACGGACTTTTTTCGAACGAAGATCCACTGGACAAGCATACTCATGTGATATTCCATTTTACCGATGGCACTGAGCTGCGTTACACGGATGTTCGTCAGTTTGGTACGATGCATCTTTTTCAGATTGGTGAAGACCTCCAGCTGCCTCCTCTTAATAAGCTAGGACAGGAGCCGCTGGAGCCATCCTTTACGCCGGAGAAGTTTAAGCAAATTGTATCAGGCAAAAGCACAAAAATTAAATCACTGCTGCTGAATCAGGAATATATCGTCGGCATAGGTAATATTTATGTAGATGAGTCGTTGCATCGTGCAGGGGTACATCCTGAAGTCAGCGCTAAAGATCTTTCGGATGAGCAACTCGATCAGCTACATCACGCTATTGTCAGTACGCTGACGGAAGCGGTAAACGCTGGTGGTTCATCTGTAAAATCATATGTGAATGGTCAAGGTGAGAGCGGCACTTATCAGCAACAGTTGTTGATTTACGGTCGTAAAGATCAGCCGTGTAATCACTGTGGAACGATGATTGAGAAAACCGTTGTAGGTGGCCGCGGCACGCATTATTGTCCAAGCTGTCAGCGTAAGGCAGAAAACTGAAGATGTAATTAGGTTGGCACCCACTACTTGTCCCGCCCATATACTGTGTGAAGAATGCTTAATAGAGAACGGAAGCTGAATGAAGTGTTTTCTTCAGTGTTCCGGTTCTTCACAGGAGGGATTGCGGGTGCTCAGCCCATTTTTTTCACTGCTATTACTAGCTTTTGCTTTGAGTTTGGATGGTTTTGGTGTTGGTATTACATATGGACTGCGTAAAATGAAAATACCATTGCTCTCCGTTCTGATTATCTCGCTTTGTTCGGGGGTAGTTATCTGTGTATCTATGCAAGTGGGTGTTCTGCTTGCCAAGGTAGTGTCTCCACATGCAGCTTCTGAGGTTGGCGCTGTTATACTCGTGCTAATGGGTTGTTGGTCGCTCATTCAGATGCTAATGCAGAAAGAGAAGGAACAGACTGGTGAACGTAAAGTAGATCGTGAAGAAAATGTGCTATCCACAGAAGCTGGGCCAGAGATAGCTGTTGATACTGAAGATGTCGCAGAACAGGCTGCCACAGCTCCTGAGCAAGATAAGTCAGCTGTCTTTTCCCTTGAGCTACGGCGGTTGGGGATTGTTGTACAGATCTTGCGTACACCGTCATCTGCGGATATGGATGATTCCGGAAGTATTTCTTCGATGGAAGCGATGCTGCTCGGGATTGCCCTCTCACTAGATGCCTTTGGAGCCGGACTAGGCGCAGCACTACTCGGTTTCAATCCAATATGGACATCACTTACAATTGCTCTGTTTAGTGGTACATTTCTATTGCTGGGCATGAAGACTGGATTAAAATTCGCCGGGAACTACTGGATGAAGCATGCTGCTGCACTACCCGCGTTATTATTAATTACAATGGGAATACTGAAGCTATTATGAGGTGAGTACATGATTATTGGCTTAACCGGAGGCATTGCATCCGGAAAAAGCACGGTGTCCGCACTGCTTGTGAGCAAGGGAGCGAGGCTGGTTGACGCGGATGTGATCGCCAGAGAGGTTATGCTCCCCGGTCATGAGGTGCTGGCTGCGGCTGTGAAACAATTCGGAAGCGAGATCCTCTCTCCGGATGGCACACTGAATAGGGGCAAGCTGGGGGACATTGTATTTCAAGACCCAGCGGCCCTGCAAGCCCTGAACAATCTGACGCATCCCGCAATCCGGCGGGAGATTAAAGAACGTATGAACAGCATGGAGGAAGAAGATCCAAAGAAGTTAACAATTGTGGATATCCCTCTTCTTTTCGAATCAGGACTCGAGAACATGTTCCATGAAATACTGGTGGTCTACGTGCCTCGTGAAGTGCAAATCGCTCGATTAATGGAACGTAACGGACTTTCTTTAGAACAAGCAGAAGCACGCTTAAATGCACAGATGGATATTGAAGCGAAGCGTAACAAAGCGGACTATATCATTGACAACAGTGGCGAACTTGCGCACACTGAGCAACAGGTTGCTGTTCTTTGGGACAGGCTGGGCTTATTATGAAATGGTTACGTAAAAAAAGAGTCCTTCTTCTGTTATTCATTGGTTTTACTGCGATATTGTTTCTGAGTACGAACTGGATGTCCTGGTTTTATCCGATCCATTATAAAGATGAGATCCGTAAGCACAGCGTTACGTACGATATTGACCCATTTCTAGTGGCTTCAATTATCCGAGTGGAAACGAACTTCAAAACTGGACGAGAATCCAAAAAAGGTGCTATAGGTTTAATGCAGCTTATGCCGGATACCGCCAAATGGGCCCTTGAAAAGGCCAAGCTCCCTGATGTATCTATGGAGGAGCTAAAGCATGAACCATCAGCAAATATTGAACTAGGTACCTGGTATCTTTCAACATTATCCCGTCAATTCGAAGGTAAACCTACAGCAGTTATCGCTGCATATAATGCTGGACCGGGTAAAGTTCAAAAATGGCTGGATGAGGGGATCTGGGATGGAACGGATGCTACGATTAAGGATATTCCGTTTGGTGAAACCCGCCATTATGTACAGCGCGTCAACTATTACTATGATCAGTACACGGATATTTACAACGAATTCTAAAACCGTGTTATGTATAAAAAGAAGTACTAAACGATCTTGCGATCGTTTAATACTTCTTCAGTAAGCTTATGTGGACAGGTTATTTGTATTGACCTGCCAATTGTTGTTCTGCCAGGGTTACAAGACGTTTAGTGATGTAACCACCGATCGAACCATTTTCATAAGAAGTTTTATTGCCTTGGTAACCATCTGGGGAAAGCGTGATTCCGAGTTCTTGGGCAACTTCATATTTAAGTTGTTCCAAAGCACCGCGGGAATTTGGAGCTACAAGGTTATTGGAGCTGTTGTTTTGGCTCATTGCTGTTCACCTCCTCTGTTGGTAACTGTATTATGTGCCGGACTTGCCATAATCATTACAACAAATAAACGGTGATTTCTGGAAAAAATGAAATAGCCCTTCAAAAGCCGGATGTTTAACATACCGGGACAAAAAAACATTATGTAATAGGAAGTGATGAAGCTTATGAAATGCCCTTACTGCGATCACACAAATACTAAAGTACTCGACTCGCGACCAGCAAATGAGAATAAGTCCATCCGCCGCAGGCGTGAATGCGAGCGTTGCAGCAAACGGTTTACAACCTTTGAAATGATCGAGGAAACACCGTTAATCGTGATCAAAAAAGACGGCAGCCGTGAGGAATTCAGCCGTGATAAAATACTTCGGGGCTTAATACGTGCCTGTGAGAAACGGCCTGTCTCTGTAGAACGTTTAGAGAAGATCGTCTCTGAGGTAGAGAAATCCCTGCGAGGCATCGCCGTAGCTGAAGTGGAGAGCCAACAGATCGGTGAATTGGTTATGGAACAGCTCTATCCAGTAGATGAAGTCGCATACGTTCGTTTTGCGTCTGTATACCGTCAGTTCAAGGATATTAACATGTTTATGAAGGAACTGAAGGGTCTGTTATCTAAGAGTACTGGGGATCTGGACAGATTGTAGGGTTGTGGCTAGTCTAATGACTAAAAAAAGTGTTGACAGCGAAGGCGATTTTTTATATTATATAGGAGTCGCCTACGGCGCTTGATTTTGTCAGAATGACTTAAATACACCGAACTTGATTCTAAAATGTGTGATTACATACATCTGAAAATTACGTTTGGGGCCATAGCTCAGCTGGGAGAGCGCATCGCTGGCAGCGATGAGGTCAGGGGTTCGATCCCCCTTGGCTCCACCAAACTTCATATGGACTCTTAGCTCAGTTGGTAGAGCAGTAGACTCTTAATCTATTTGTCCAGGGTTCGAGCCCCTGAGAGTCCATCACAGAAAGAACGGCAGAGATGCCGTTCTTTTTTTTTGCTATAATTAAGGCATTTGTCTTGGCTTGCTGGGCTGTTTGCAAAAATGGCGGAAGTGGCTAGCGTTTCTCATATCCGTCAATCTTCCTTCCTGTTATGAGCTTGGAGAACTGTGGCCTTGCGTACAGCGGGTTTCTTTCGGTATCGAGCACGAGCTGCAAATCTTTGCGCCCTGATAATTCAATCCTTAATGATTCTCCGTTTAGATGCTTAAGCATCTAAACGGAGAATTGGGCATCGCTTTTAAACCAACATTTCATAAACTAGAATGGGGGCGAACCATTCGTTCCATCAACGTGACTACCTGCTTGCGCGGAAGAAGTCGGCTTCCCTGGGATGCCCAATAATTTAGTTTTCCCGCGATAATGTAACTCCGTTTCTTTTCGATTCCCCGAAAGCCGGTCTTCACAACATCGATTGGAGAGGCGAGTTTTCTTCCTGAGGCAGCATCTGATCCAGTAACCTTAAAAAACTCCGTTTCAGTCGCACCAGGGCAAAGCGCCAAAATCCTAACGCCTCGATCGCGATTTTCTGCCCAGAGCGCCTCGGAGAAAGAGAGTACGAATGCTTTCGTTGCTGAATAAACGGCCATATAGGGTGCGGGCTGAAAGGCTGCAACAGAAGCGACATTAATAATAATACCGTCTTTGCGGCGTTGCATCTCCGGAAGAAACTGATGATTCATTGCGACTAAAGAAGCTATATTTAGGCGGATCTCTTCTTGCTCACGTTCTGGCGATATTTCCTCAAAGCGTCCAAAGGTTCCAAAGCCAGCATTATTGATCAAAATGTTTACTTGGAGTCCCAAAGTGCGAATCTGATCAGCCAGTTCTTCTACGGAGCCGGGCTTAGATAAATCCTGCGCTATGGAATAAGTGTGAATAGGGTATTTGGAAGCAAGCTCCAAAGCGAGGGAATCGAGTTTTTCTTTGGATCGGGCGACTAAAATGACATGGCATCCTTTTGCAGCTAATTCAGTTGCGAATACTTTACCGATCCCAGCAGATGCTCCAGTGATAAGCGCGACTTTATCGGTATAATGAATCATTAGAAGATCCCCCATTCCAAATTTTTAAGTATGTTAATTAGAATAAATATTCTAATTTATTATAGTGCTCAAAGGGGAATTAGGTCAATTTTTTTTAATTCCCACGAAACATCTTGTTTTAAACAAGGTTTGTATTATGATGATGCGGATTTTGCGGAATAAATATTCCTAAGTTATAGTGTAGAGGATACATAATTACTCGTTAGTGGAATGAATTTTCTATAAGAAGGTGACAGGGTGGGTAAGCGGGAAGATATTTTAAAAGCGACATTATTTCTAATTAATAAAGACGGGCTTCAATCCGTTACATTTGCCAAAATATTTCAACAAGCCAATGTCGGCTCTAGCACGGTATATCATTATTTCAAGGCTAAAGAGCAGCTTGTAAATGAATTGTTTAATATCGTTCGCATTCATCGGAGCGAAGAGGTATTGAAACAATACGACGCCGGTCAGACGATTTATGTAAGACTCAAAATGCTTTTATGGAATCAGGCGCATTATGCATTGAATTTCCCGGATGAATTAACGTTCTTGGAGAACTATAGCTATTCACCTTATATCGCCGAAGAAATTCGCAACGCACAGGATCCTTCGGTTATTGAGGCCTTTTCTGTAATCAGGGAAGGTCAACAGCAAGGGATGATTAAAGAAATGGACCCGATCATCCTGATCCAGCTCTTATATGGTATGATAACCTCTGTTATCAAAGGGTATCTAGCGGGGGAGTATAAACTGGAGCAACCTCAAATACAACAAATTATTGAGCTTTGCTGGAAGACCATCAAGGTTTAGTATTAGAAACGGCAGAAATGCCGTTTTTTTTGCTGTTTGCAACGTGGGGAAGCTTTCAGGTATTACGGGCAGAAATAGACCGCATCTTTTGCGAGAGGGCGGTCTATTTTTTTTGTGTTGAGGCAAGATCCAGTTCTTTCTCCCAGACGGAGGTTATGATAATCTGCATCTCAAGACCAGTCAATGCTTCATCAAGTCAACAATAGACTCTAGTCGGGACGTGCGACTTAGGTTATTATGGAAGCGCAAACATCTCTTCTGGGATGTAATGAAAGCTACAATTTAGCTACAGAGCACAAAGGCAATCTGAACGGAGGATTCGATGGAAAACTGGTTGGGTAAATCGTTAAAGCAGAAGCTGAGTTTGTTGTTTATTATTTCGGTATTGGTACCGGTGTTGTCTCTGGGACTGTTCTCCTATTATATTGCTGAAAGCTTAACGGAGGAGAAAGCGAAGAGCTCCGGCATGAATACGCTTCGGCAAATTGGGGCCTATTTAGAAAATATGGTAAGCGATGTTGAGAATCTATCCCTATTCCTTATCGGCCACCCTGATGTCCAAAGCTATTTGAAAACACCGGAACACGATTTGCTAAAGCAAACCTCGATCGTTAATTTACTTACAACATTATCGATTTCCAAACCATATATCGCCAATGTCATGATCGAATCGAATGAAGATAATAAGCCGTCGGTTTCCTTCAGATCCGTCCTCGAATCAGAATGGACCGATATTCAGAGCGAGTATCCCGGTTATTATGAGGAATATCCCAAGTGGTGGTCTCCGGTGCATCATTTCGTTACGTCGGACGGCAAAGAGGATGTCATTACGATGTCGCGGCCGATTCGCAGCACATCAAAATATTACAAAATCGGCATGCTTAAAATTAGCCTGACACAATCGGTTATCTCTAGCCATTTAAAGCAAGCTGGACTAGAGGGTGAAGGCGTCGCCCTGCTGTTGGACGGACAAAACCGGATATTGGCTGGACCGGAAGGGTACGCGACTAACAAGAGCTTGAACGATTATTTTCCCGGAATAGTTGATTTCAAGAGCAAGTCGGGGTCGTTCGATTACGGAGAAGCAGAGGAGCGGAGTACAGTACTGTACTACCAGATGCCGAATGTTAACTGGAGGCTTGTAGGCATCATTCCGGCAAAAGCTTACAGAGCGCAGAACCAGTATTTTTTAACGTTAACTGCAATTGCAGTCAGCATTTCTATGCTCTTTGTTATAGCGTTCGTCCTTGTACTTATTCAAAAGGTGACGAAACCGTTGTCTGCATTAACGAAGTTTCTAAGGAATTCCAGCCCAGACGAGCCGCTGCCGACACTGCCCGTCACATCGATCGATGAGGTTGGACAACTGATTATTAGCTATAATCGGATGAGCTCGCGAATTATTAATCTAACCGATGAGGTGAAGCTGAGCGAAGCGTTGAAGAAGGAAGCGGATATGTCGGCGCTTCAAGCGCAGATCAATCCGCATTTTCTATACAATACATTATCTTCAGTCCACTGGATGGCGCTAATGAAGGGAGAAGAAAAAATCGCAGATATGGTAGGTTCATTGAGTGATTTTCTTCGTTTCAGCTTAAATAAAGGACAGGAATATTGTGCAATCAGCCAAGAAATTTTGCATGTAGATCATTATGTGAAGATTCAGTCCATTCGATATCCAGATAAATTTGATTACGAGGCGGATATACCGACGGAGCTGCTGGATCTGAGAATGCTGAAGCTGCTGCTCCAGCCGCTAATTGAAAATGCGATGATTCATGGTATTTTGAAAAGAGAAGGTAAAGGGAGCATTGTCGTGAAAGCGATGTCAGCGGGAGAGCGTATAACGTTTATCGTTCAGGATGACGGTGTTGGCATGAGCAGGGAAAGATTGGAGCTGCTGAGAGAGAAGATAAACGCAAACTTGGGTATTGATCCGCTGAAGAATAATGACTCGGCAGGCAGCAGCTACGGATTGCGCAACGTGCATAATCGGCTACAGCTTCATTACGGGCATGAAGCTGGTTTACGGATCGAAAGCGTAGAAGGAAGTGGCACTAAAGTTAGTTTTACGATTATACCGCTCCAATCAGAAATCTAATAAGCTGCAATCTTTGTGGGAGAGAAGGAGAATCTGCACATGAAGCTTTTGATAGTAGATGACGAAGTCATTATTAGGACCGGTCTTAGCACGGTAATTAGATGGGAAGAGAATGGCATTGAGCTGCTCGCGCCGGCCGCTTCCGGGGAGGAAGCGCTGATGCGCATTCCGATAGAGTATCCTGACATCATTTTAACCGATATTCGGATGACGGGTATGACGGGATTGGAATTGTCTCGCGAGGTTAAGCGGGATTTTCCTTACATTGAAATTATCATATTGTCTGGATTCGATGATTTTGCATATGCACAGCAAGCGATGCGGGAAGGAATAAGTGATTATTTGCTTAAAAATAGCCGTCCTGGCGATATTATGACTGCGGTTATGCGCGTGAAGCAGCGTATCGTCAGTAGACGTGAGGCTGATCATCAAGGCGCCATCCATCAAACGGCATTCCGCTGGAAGCAGCTAGATCGCTTTCTTCGCGGGGACAATCTCCTGACGGAGCGTGAAAGTGAGGAACTGTTGATCTATTATCCTGAGCTGAGGCTCGGATCGGATATGGAGAAGCTAGAGCTATGGCTAGTTACATCTGCGTCTCCGCTGACCATGAAGGAGGAGAAGGAAGGGGAAATGAATGAGGCGGCTACGATGATTAGAGATTCACTTGGCTGCGTCATTCTGGATTGGGAATGTGGATGGCTGCTTATTTTCCGCAGGGGGCAGCCGGGTGCGAAGCGATTGGTTAAGGCGTCGATGGAGCGGGCGGAACGCGTTTATCGCCAGCCTTTTTTTGCCGCATGCGGTGTATGGGCCAGCAACGTGGTAGAACTGAGGGAGTCACTTCGCACCGCCGAACAAACCGCCTCGTACCGCTGGTTGGCAGAGGAAGCAAGAATGCTGGCCTATGAGGATATTAAAGACCGGAAAGGAATGCGGGCTGTTTGTACGGAAGAAGTGGAGAATAAGCTAACCGCCGTCCTGAGAAGCGGGAGCCGAGAAGTCATACAGCAGTGGATTAATGATGAACTGGCGAGCATTAGACAGGATGCGGAAGCGACTCCTTCTTCCGTTCAAGCGTATTTACATTCCTTGATTGTTGGGGGGTACCGGTGGCTAGAGCGTGCAGCAGCATCCGTTGGTCAATCGATGCCGAAGCTTCCACAGCTTGAACAGCTGGACATAAAGCTGCTTACTGCGAATCCAGAAGAAACTTTACAGCAGATGTTGCTTGCAATCCATGCGCAGTATGAACGGTTAAACGGCAGCAGGAATGAAGCTATTGACCGAACGGTAGCCTATATACGCGAGCATCTTGCAGACAGCTTGTCTTTGGCACAGGTAGCGGCATGCGTACATATGAATCCGAACTATTTTAGTAAGCTGTTTAAACAGGGGACAGGTAAAAACTATATTGAGTATGTAACGGAAGCGAGAATGGAATGGGCTAGCCGTTTGTTGAAGGAAACGCCGGCGAAGGTGAGCGAGATCGCTAAGCGGGTAGGTTACGAGGATATGAAGCATTTTAACCAGCTGTTTAAGCGTTACAGTGGCGAAACGCCTTCGCAATATCGTTCAAGATGAACCGACGAAGGTGAAAATCCCCCCCGTATGGGCTTAATTTTCCCCCCTACGACTTCTCGACCGTCTTAACTATACTAGGGTTATCACTAAAGGGGGAATATTTGAATGAAGAAGAGACTTGCGTTTGTAACGACAATTATCTTGATGATTGCCCTTTTGGCAACCGCTTGCAACAATAGCGGAAAAAAGGAGCAGAGCAATGAAGGCAACAAAAGCTCTGAAGAAAAAACGAAAATATCAATATGGCATAACTTCGCGGGTGACGACCTTCGTGCCAAAGCGGTTAGAGACCTGATCGACAAGTATAAAGAGGAACATCCAGACGTTGAAGTAGACGCGCAAGCGATCCCGGTTGACGGTTATCGTCAACGCCTAAGCACAGTGGCTGCGGCAAATGAAATGCCAGACGTATTTTTCGTTTATGCGGGCAGCCAATCCCAAGAGTTCTATGATGCCGGCAAGCTTCAACCGATTACAGAGCTGATGGATAAATATCCAGAATGGAAGAACAGTTTCTTGGCAGGGGCATTCGACCGCTATGAGTTTGAAAAAGGACAAATTTTCACAGCGCCGCTCGGGATGTCAGCAACTTCCTTCATGTACTATAACAAAGATCTTTTCGAGAAGCACAGTGTAAAGGTGCCGACTACTTGGGAAGAGATGATGACTGCAATTAAAACGTTCAACGACAACGGCATTACGCCGATTGCCCTCGGCAATAAAGCGCCATGGGTTGCACAATCGACGATTATCGGTTCGTTGGCTGACCGCGTGACAGGCACGGAATGGTTCCTGAAAGCTGCAGCTCAAGATGGAGCGTCTTTTACAGATCCTGTGTTCATTGACGCTTTGGGCAAGTACAAAGAGCTCGTTGATAATAAAGCGTTTCAAGATGGCGCAAACAGCATCGACAACACACAAGCAGAGCAATACTTCATTCAAGGCAAGGCAGCTATGATGATTAACGGCGCATGGTCGCTTACGAATCTTGCAGCATCCGCAACTCCTGAGCAGTTGGCACCTATCGAAGTCACAACAATGCCTGGCATAGAAGGTGGAGCAGGCAAACCGAATACGATTTCCGGTGGCGCAGGCGCTGGCTTCGCGCTTAACAAAGATACAAAAGGCGCACAGAAGCAGGCAGCGCTTGATCTGATCTACGCAGTAAGCGGACCGGACGGCCAAAAGGCGATCGCAGAAAGCAACTCGATGGTTATGTACAAAGTAGAACTGGATAAGTCGAAAGTAAGTCCGCTTTACTTCAAAGCTTATGAATTGGCTGTGAATTCTGAAATTACGCCGGTATATGACGCCTATTTATCTGCTGAAGCAGGAGAGGTGATCAACAACGGTCTTCAAGAGCTTATGATGGGCGGTAAGCCGGAGGATGTAGCTAAAAAACTGCAGGATGCGCAAGCGCGTTCGACTAAAAAGTAATCAGACAAAAGTACGTAAAGGAGGCTGTCGCCATGCCTGCATCATTGCGCAGCAGAAGCTTCGTCATCATGGCGCTGCTTCCTGCACTACTCATCTTTATCGTCTTTGCGATCGTCCCGATTTTTTGGTCAGCTTACTACGGTTTCTTTGAGTGGAAGGGACTCGGTGCTGCTAAGCTTATCGGGTTGGATAATTATCGAATGATCCTAGAGAATCCTGTATTCTGGAGAGCGCTGAAAAACAACCTGATCCTTGTTGTTTCGGCAGTAATAGGTCAAGTATCGGTCGCTTTACTGCTGTCATTGCTCCTGCTCAAGAACACGATGTTCAATCGGCTGATGCGCTCCGCCGTATTTCTCCCGATGGTGCTGTCTACAGTCGTCGTCGGTCTCATCTGGGGCTATATTTATCACCCGCAAATCGGTTTGTTGAATCAATTATTGGAGACGCTGGGACTGGAATCTTGGAGTCGACCATGGCTAGACGACCCTAAAATCAATATGTTTGCCGTATCGATCCCGATTAACTGGGCGAATATCGGCCCGTATCTTATCATTTTTATCGCAGCACTTCAAAATATTTCTTCAGAAATTGATGATGCTTCAAAGATCGACGGGGCGATTGGCTGGAGGAAGCTATTTTTTGTGACGCTCCCGATGATTTGGGGAACAGTTGTTGTAACTATCGTACTGTGCATATCTGGTAGTTTGAAGGCTTTCGACCATGTTATCGTCATGACGCGTGGCGGACCTGCACAATCTACAGAATTGCTCGCCACATATATGTACAATAACACCTTTACGGTATACCGATACGGCTACGGCTCTGCGGTATCCACAATGATTATTCTGATTAGCGCCGTGCTCATTGGCCTAAATCATATCATCACGAAGAGACGCGGGTAATGGGCGGTCGGCTAATGTTAGCCCGGCCGATGAAGGAGTGAATCACTATGCAAGCAATGATAAACGCTCGGTCGGAGAAGATGAGAGGCTCGCTGTGGCGTAAGCCGATTTCCGGAATTGCGAAAATCATCCTGTTATTTTATGCCATAATTACATTGTATCCGCTATACTGGTTAGGAATAAGTGCATTCAAGTCGAATCAGGAATTTTTCAATCGTCCCTATTCCTGGCCGCAGCATTGGCAGTTCGACAATATAACCCGGGCATGGGATCTCGGAAATATGGGCCGGGCGGTGCTCAACTCCACAATTGTTACTCTCTCAGCACTGCTGCTGACCATTGTGCTCGGCATGCTTGCAGCTTACGTGCTTGCCCGGTTCCCATTCAAATTGAGCGGAGCTGTAAAAGGATTGTTCTTGCTCGGCATGCTCATTCCAATTCATAGCACACTCGTTCCATTGTTTATTTTCATGAACAAGCTCGGGATGCTGAATACGTACTGGTCACTCATCCTGCCTTATACAGCATTTGAATTACCAATTGCAATCTTCCTCGGAATGGCTTACATCGTATCTATTCCGAGAGAAGTAGAGGAAGCAGCGATGATCGACGGTAATGGCTGGTGGGGAATCTTCGGACGTATCATTTTCCCATTGTCCCTGCCGATCGTGGCTACGATTACAATTCTTGCATTTTTGAGGTTTTGGAATGATTTCTCCTTCGCGCTCGTCTTTATTAATTCTCAAGCGTTGAAGACGCTGCCCCTCAGCTTGTCGCTCTTCTCCGACGGATTCGGAACGGACTACAGCTTAACGATGGGCGCGATGTTTATTGCTGCAATACCAACCATCGTCATCTTTTTGATCTTCCAAGAGCAGATTATGAAAGGCATGGTTGCAGGCTCGGTCAAAGGTTAACACCCTTGATCGAGTTTTTAGTGTAATTTTATACATATTTCATTCTTGTGGAGGGATTGACAGTGAAGTTACATTTTATAGGAGAATTGAGCGAGCTTCAATCAGGGCTTCAGTTGCTGCTTGCCGAACTTAAGTCAGAATGGTCGGAGGACGGAATTCCTGTGTTGATAGAACCGTCTTCAGGAAAACTGGAAGTTGGCTATGATGGTAAAAGTGCTTATATTCGTTACAGCGCTAAACATCAATTTTTTCGTGGCTTGGGACTGTTGATTCAGAAGATTAGTGGCAGAGAGAGTTTTCAAATTACAGAGCAACAACAATTTGATACGATCGGTCCGATGTTTGATTTGTCGCGCAATGGAGTGCTGACCGTTGAAAGCTTCAAGTTTATGCTGCGCAAAATGGCGTTGATGGGCTTGAATAGCGTCATGCTCTATTTGGAAGACACTTACGAGATAGAAGGCGAGCCTTATTTCGGCTACATGCGAGGCCGTTACTCGGTGACGGAGTTGAAGGAAATCGACGATTACGCCGATCAATTCGGCATTGAAGCGTTCCCGAGCATTCAGACACTGGCTCATTTGGAGGAGTTTCTGAAATGGGAGCCGGTAAAGGAATATAAAGATACAAAAGGTGCGTTGCTGGTTGGAGCAGAGAAGACCGATCGTCTGGTCGAAAATATGATTGTCAGCATTAGCGCGCCGTTTCGCAGCCGGAAAATCCACATCGGTATGGATGAAGCGGAAGAGCTTGGACGCGGTAAATTTTTGGATCGCAATGGACATATGAGCCGTTTTGATATTATGACAGGCCATCTGGAGCGGGTGCTCGCGGTAACTCGACGCTTAGGGTTAAAACCGATGATGTGGAGCGATATGTTCCTGAAGCTGGCTTCAGCAAATGGTGAAGATTATTACGGCCATGAGACGCAAATCCCAGAGGACATGGCGAGCCGTATTCCTAAGGACATAGATATGGTTTACTGGGACTATAATCACGTCGAAGAGAAGGACTACGAAACATTGATCGCCAAACACCGGCCGCTCGGCAATAATCTTATTTTTGCGGGTGCGGTATGGGTGTTCAATACGTTCGGTGTCAATTACGGGCTATCCTTGCCGGCGACGGATGCAGCGCTGACGGTATGCAAGAAGGAAGGCATCCGCGAAGTTTATGCGACGATGTGGGGGGACGACGGAATGGAGAGCAATCCATACATCGCTTTGCTCGGCTTGCAGTTTTATGCGGAACATGCCTATTCAACGTCCACGCCGACTGACGAGACGCTGGCCGAGCGCGTTCGGTTCTGCACCGGCATCGAAGCGGATGCTTACATGGGGCTGAAGTATTTAGACGAGACACCGGGAGCTGCACCGAATAATCAGAAGCAGAGCAATCCATCTAAGTTTCTGTTGTATCAGGATGTACTGCTGGGGCTGTTCGACAAACAGATTGATGGGTTAGATATGGCGGCTCATTATGAATGGGCGGAAGGCGAAATTGCTAGCCGTAGAAAAGCTGAGGCAGAGCTAGATTACTTGTTCGAGGTGCCGCAAAAGCTTTGTGCGGTACTGAAGCAGAAGAGCGAAATCGGACTTGAGCTGAAGAGGGCTTATGACAGTGGCGACAAGGCAATGCTTAGGCGGATTGCTGAGGACATTTTGCCTGAAATCTCACAGGCTGTGCAAAAGCTTAGGGTCGCACACCGGAAGCAATGGCTATCGATGTTCAAACCGTTCGGTTGGGAGGTGCTCGATATTCGTTACGGCGGCGTCATAAGCCGGTTGGATACAGCGAGCATGAGGCTGCTAGAATATGCGGACGGAAAGCTCGAGCGGATTGAGGAGCTGGAGCAGGAACGACTGCTGTATAGCACGACGAACCGCTTCACTGACAAAGGTGCAGGCTGGTGCAGTTATTATTACCGCATGGCGTCGCCTAACGTCTTTTTCCATGTGATCAATCCATTCTAGGTTAAAGAATTATCCTCAATCAAATAGAAATCCATGGTACTGGGATAAGTTACGTGGTGAAGACTGTAAGTGAGTAGATATAAAGAAGGCTGTCGAGACATTCTCGACAGCCTGAGCAGCTCGTGTCCTCATAGAGGGCGAGCTGTTTTCTTACTATTCGCTATTTGCATTTGTTCCTCAACTCAGTTTACCAATCCTTTAGCGGATTGTTTTTCTTTCCATACCATTGTAATAACAAGGCCAATAAACATTATGACAGCCGCAAAGAGATACGGATAGTTGATGTTTACATCAAATAATACTCCGCCTAATGCAGGTCCGATGATATTACCGAGGCTAGTATAGGTTGAGTTCATTCCAGCGACAAAACCTTGCTCTTTTTCAGCAGTTTTTGATAAATAGGTCGTTAATGCTGGACGGAGCAGGTCAAACGCGAGAAAGATGAAGCAGGTTACTAGTAGAACAGTTAAATAGTTATTGATCATGGTGGAGGCTACCGCTAAGGCTACGCCAGCAATTAAGCAGAGTTGAATGAGCTTTTTTTCACCGAGCTTATCTACCATTTTACCGAATAAAAAGACCTGCACAACCACCCCGAAGATTGAGCTTATTGTAATGATGGTTGCAATATCTCGTGGAGTGAAGCCAAATTTATGATCAGAAAATAGACTAAATACAGTTTCATATGCCGATAAGCCAAAGGCGAGGACAAACACTATAATAAACGCAATAATATATGCTGGATGAAACGAGCGTTTCAGATCACTGATAAAGTTGGTGTCTTTTTTAAGTTTACTGATTTCCAAAAGCTGCTCTTTGGACAGTGGCTCTTTCAGAATAAATATCGACGAAATACAAGTGATTAAGGCGAAGCCAGCAGCAAAATAGAATGGAGCACGTATACCTAGTTCAGTAATAAAGCCTCCGATTCCTGGGCCAATAATAAAACCGATACTAATGGCGGCAGAAACATAACCCATTGCCTTAGGTCTTTCCTCTACTGAGGTGATATCCGCAACATAGGCAGTGACGGCTGGCATAATGAATGCACCAGCAATCCCTCCAAGAATTCTGGCGATATAAAGAACGGATACATGTGTGCCTAAACCAAAGATCAATTCCGATGCACTAAAGAGTACTAAGCCGATAACGATCATTTTTTTTCTGCCGTAAGTATCAATCCATCGCCCTGCTAGAGGAGACATGAGGAGTTGTGCGAACGCAAAAGCTGCTACAAGATACCCCATTGTCTTGCCTGACAAATGCATAATGTTCATAAAGGATGGCATAACAGGGACGATAAGCCCAACGCCTAGAAAAACAATGAATATATTACTTAGCAGAATGAGTAAGACTGTTTTTTGTTCTTTCAATGGTTTCTTCATGAAGTAATACCTCTCTTTGTAGAATCACAGCTGCGAAATACCTCTCCAAAATACAGTCCAAGAGGCATTTAGTTTTTCATTTAAACGGATTTCATTATTGCCATACACAAGCTCTAGCATGATCGAATCTACTACACCCAGGAAGGCAAGAGTAGGGATGGAGGCTGCATCTTCCACGATGACTTTGGCATCGATCCAAGCTTGGAATTTACTTTCTAATGCAGTTTGAATCCTTTTTTCCGTATCGATCACTTCTTCATCAATTGCTTTAGCAAGATGGGGAGGTGGGAAAAAAGTCATACGTAGCCAAAATTTTAACTGCTCGTTCTTTTGGAATAAGTCGATTACCAATTGCAGATATCCTAATAAATCTGTTTTAGGATTTTGGGTACCCACTTTACTCAAATATTGTAGTTTCGAGGAGATTTCTGTCTCTTTGGCATCTTGTAAAACTTGCAGGAAAAGATCATCCTTCCCTTTGAAATGAGCATAAAGAGATTGTTTTTTCATCCCGACCAACTCGGCAATTTGTGATAGAGAGGCTCCCTCATACCCATGAGTTGTGAAACATTTCAAAGCGATATCTTTAATTTCTTTTCTTTTCAAAAAATCACCTCGATATTAACGAACGTTCGTCAGTTATACTAACAAAATTAATTGTTTTATGCAAATGAAATTTAACTTCAGTGAGGGTTAGAAGGATAGCTCGACGATCCTTAGGAGAGTCTTCCCTTTTAACATAACTTAAATTCTCAAGCTGTTTGGGAAGACGACTGACTGAACTACGATCCATAGCTGTTGCTTCCGCTAAAGCAGAGGCGCTATTTGGACCGCAACCAATGAATTATTGTAACAACAAGGATTCTTATGAAGCAGTATCTACATTAAAAAGAGAGGCAGTATTAGAGTCCTAAACAGGAACTTTAATACTGCCTTTTGTTACCCTATATTCCTAAGGTTAAATTCCCGACGGTACTGTACCGGACTATAACCAGTATATTGTTTGAACGCAGCGGAAAAATGGCCGGTATTGCAGTAGCCAAGTGCTTGGGCAATCTCTGAAATATTCATGGCTGTATTCTCCAAGTATTCTTTTCCTAGCTCAATACGTACTCTCTGAAAATATCGAATGGGAGAGGTTCCTAATTCCCTATTAAAAATAGAGATGAGGGTTCGTGTCGGAATATAGAGAAAATTAGAAAGTGACTGTACGGAAAAATCATTCATATTTTCTTTCATATATTCCAGGCTTTTATCAATGACTGTTAAATCATAAGATTTGGTATTCTGACCCAACTGATGGACAAGAATGCTGTAAAACAAGTGGAAATAGGAGGAAGCAAGCTGCTGTTCGCCTTCTTTTAAGCAAAGGAGAGTTTGATCACACAGAT
Organism: Paenibacillus sp. RS8; assembly: GCF_041956825.1. NCBI lineage: Bacteria > Bacillati > Bacillota > Bacilli > Caryophanales > Paenibacillaceae > Paenibacillus > Paenibacillus sp. RS8. The sequence goes on from NZ_CP168131.1 coordinate 3,881,665, forward strand.
TTAGGAACTCCAATTTAAAGGGGATGGTATATAAATAATTGGATTTTAATAAAAAGGGTTCTGATTTAAACTCAAAAAGCCAGAAATTCCACTTGTCGCTTGTGCATTGGTTGGCAAGAGACTTGGAGGCATTTGCAAATATAAGCGTATTCGACTTTGCCTGAAACGATAGGCCATCTACTTGGATCGATCCTTCTCCGTCTAAGGTGTAAAACAATATATATTTATTACTTTCTATGATGCGATGATTGATGTCATAATCAGAGGTCGTGTAGAGTTTATAAACCGTTTTAACGCTCATCGGGTAGGTCGTGATCCAATCATTTACCGAATAAAAATCGAAATACATAATGATCTACCCCCTCAGTAAATTACAACCTTACGAGTACTAGTATACATAGCGTTTGATCGGAAATATGCTAGTTTATGTCGATGATATTAGATAATGTCTCAAGATTTAGAGGGTTAGACTTGTTGCGTATTTTTATAATTGTTGCCTATTTATAGATTTACATAATATGAAACTTAAATTAAGATTTTGGAAAATAACTTAAGAAAGGAGCAGCATCCTTGCCGAAAAAGAACCATGCCCCCGCTAAACGTAAATCCGCACTGTCGGTAGCATTGGGAATCGTGCTTTTATCCGCGTCGATCGTTGTTGCACTGGCTGGTTTTATAATCATCCCTCAAGAAGAGAAACAACCTGAAATAACAGAGCAAATTCTTGGTTACTCCGGTTATACCCGTGTTATTGGGCAGCAGGAATACAAATGTTATGAACATTTAGCACGGAGAGAGATGGATGATGATCGTGACAGCAAATTGCTAGCCCAAAATACGAAAAAATTGGCCCAGACAGCTAACGCGCAGTTTTTCTTGGGGAACAAATTGGGGTTATACGGTCCCTATTCTTTTGAATATTTACAAGAGCAGATGAAACACGAGAACGCCGCGCGAGCAATAAAGAAGGAGCAAGGTCAGGCGATATATGGACCAGAGGTATTTGATATTTATACGTATTATCAATATGTGAGCAGTAACCTAGAGGTTGACATTATTGATTATTTAGCTACTCATGCAGATGCATCCATACTAGCAAAAACCAGAACTTATTTTGAAGAAAACAAAAAGGATTACGATCATCCAGAGCAGGTCGTTTATACCTTATCGGAAAACGCGAATAGTGAGGTATACACCCTTGACTGGAGACAATTGAATTCTCTGGAATCAGCGGACTCGCAACTAGCGCATTTTTTAAGAGAGGGCAGCGAAAATCAGGAATGGTCATATATGTTCGGTAAATTACAAAGAAATGTTAAAATTCAATCGGTAACCTATGTGAAAACAGATTTTGAGCAGCAAAAAACTACTATTGTAAGCGATTTCTTGAAGAACGGGTATTATAAAAAACTTCTACAGGAGATCGAAAAGAATAACCCTGTAGCATTTTCTGAAAATATTTAAGAAGAGGGGTGTACTGGTATGAGCAACAAAAAACATTACGGAATTTTCAAGAAAACTCTGGCAATCTCCCTAGTGATAACGCTGATATTATCTATGGTTCCACAACACTTCGCTGGAGCAGCATCTACCGTATCGGTCGAAGAGAACTTACTCAAGCACTCGACCTTTGAGGAAACGGATGTGAATCTAGGGACGGGATTACCGGCCGATAAATTTGGCAATTGGTACACTTTTCAAGGTGCAGCAAAAGTTGAAGGGATCGCACACGAAGGAAACTGGTCTGTAAAAATGTCCAGTGCGTCGCAGTCTCTTGAGCAGGATGTTAAGGATCTGCAGCCTGGTTTGACTTATGAATACTCTGTTTGGGTGAAAGCCGATGATGCAACTAAAGGTGCCTTGCGGCTAGGTATTAAAAACCATGGCAGTAGCGAAGCCAGAGTGACAGCGAATCAGAATGGTTGGACAAAATATTCATTAGAGTTCACCTCCAGTACGGGGCGTGTTCGCACCTACGCTTGGCTTGAATCTAACACGGCAGGAAATAACTTTTATGTTGACGATGCAGCTTTGAAAGTGAAAGGCGATCTCAAACAAGTAAGTGTGACGAATGGAACGGTTACAGCACAGTTCAATGATACCTTCACGGGTAATCCTGATCAGACGGTTTTCGAGGTCACCTATTCTTCTTCGCTTGATCCCTCTACAATCTTACCTGTTAATATGATCGACTCGAGCTATAACGTAATTAACAAGAGCCTGACGATGAGCTTTGCCCAGCTTGGGGCACAGCCGGTTATGCAAACGATAAAGATGTTTGTGAAATATAAGAAGAATAACATCAATCAGATTGTAACACTGGATTTCCCTATTGAAGCCTCAGGGCAGGAAGCCGTTACAGCTAAGGTACATATCCTTACTGCTACTAATGGCATTCTGACAGCCAAGTTGGACCGTGCACCATCTATAGCGCCTGTCGCGTCGGATTTTATGATTACTTACAAGGTTACCGGTGGTGAGTTCAAGAGGCTGAGCACCAGTGAATTTGTTTACGATAGGAATATCGCACAAGTCACCTTTAACTTTGATCGTTTACCGCCTGCCCCAGTGGAACAAACCGTTACGGTTAAAGTTACTTATAAGGGAGAAGATACTACAGGCTTCTTTATGATCGGTTCTGAAGAGGGTGTCACCTATTACGTAGCGAACACGGGCTCCGATAGCAATAATGGACGAACTGTTGAGACTGCGTTCAAAACGATAGAGAAGCTGAACACCATTGTTTTTAATCCGGGAGACCATATTTTATTTAAAAAAGGGGATGAGTTTAAGGGAGCATTCAAACCTCTTGGATCTGGAGCAGAAGGATATCCAATTGTGGTTGCCAGCTACGGCGAAGAAGGAGGTCATAGACCTATACTCAAGCCTAGTGACACGAATTGGTCGGACCAGTTGATGAGTGCGGAGTTTAATTCTACCGTTACTGTCAATAACGTCATTTCATTTTACAATCAAGCCTATTGGGAAGTAAGTGATCTGGAGCTTTCCGGTCCAAACCACGCGCCTGATCAAAACGTTTATCGCAGAGGAATTAACATTCGAGGTGAAGATGCAGGAGATCTGAATCATTTTTACTTTGACAACTTGGTTATTCACGGCTTCCACGGGCCGAACAGCAACGCGGGCAAATCGTCTGGCGGCATTCTGATGGAGGTGCAGGCCACACCGAATACACCGGCTTCATCACATATTCCTACTTCTATTAACGATATTCGCATTACGAATAGTGAGCTTTATGATCTAGGCCGTTCAGGTGTAAACTTTGTGTCCGTGTGGGCGCGAAGAGCAGAGACTGTAGATACCAAGTGGGGTCCTTATCCAAGCAACCATGCACCTGGCAGAGCGGGTTACGCTTGGAAACCTTATGAAGACTTTTACCTTGCCAACAATCTCATATATGACATCGACGGGGACGGCGCAATTATAGACAACAATAAGGACGCTGTGGTGGAAAATAACCTCGTATATCGTACAACAAAAAACGCCCCTTTTGCGGTTGGACTGTTTAATTGGAATTCTGACAATACAACCTTCCAGTTTAACGAGGTGTATGACATCCTCCCAGGCGGGGATGCGCAGGGCATTGAGATTGACGCTCTCAACGATACGACTTATGTACAGTATAATTATGTGCACGATAATGCGGGCGGCACTTTTATGTGGTGTAATACGTCTGGTTTATATGGCTTTAATGGAGTGTTCCGTTACAATATCAGCCAAAATGATAATACTGAACATGGTGTGATCGACTGGCGCGCGGGATCATTTGGCGCCCAGGCTTACAACAACACCATTTACATGAAAGAGGATGGACGGAAGTTATTTATGTATGGCAGCGGTGGTAATTCTGACGCTAAGTTCTATAACAATATATTTTACTATCCAGGCGATACACCGTTTCAAGCTAATAGCTTTAGTGAGAATAATATCGATTGGCAAAACAATATATTCTATAATTTTGCGAACACCCCAACAAACGATACGGGTGTGATTACCTCAGACCCCATGTTCGTTGATCCTGGCACTGGCGGCACTGGTGTTATTTATCCTCTAGCTGCAGTAGGTTTGGGTGGGTACAAGTTGAAGACTGGATCTCCGGCTATTAATGCAGGTATACCGGTTGCAAACAATGGTAATAGAGACTATTTCGGAAATAAGATCATAGGGGTACCGGATATCGGTGCACATGATACTGGCACCTTCTCATTGAATGTTGGTTCGACTGTTTATCCGGTTGACCAAGTGTTGAAGATGATTACAATCCCTGACAGCGAGACCCTTACAGTCGACGCACTGTTGTCCAATATTGTATACGACGACGGGATCACGGTTAAAGTGTTCCATGGGGCAAACGAGATTATAGGATCTAGTACAATCACAGTCGGTGATACCGTAAAGGTTTCCAAGGGCAATGATCAACTCACATATATGATTACGACAACTTACGACGCAGCTTCCGCAGCAAGGGATATTCCTGTTGCTAAGTTAAGTGCCACTGCAGGTAGCTCGGAAGCAAATGGTGGAGCGTCGGAAGGTCCGGCAAGCTTAGTTCTGGATAATAGATCGAATACTGTCTGGCATTCGAAATGGGCCGGTGACTCCAGAGAGAATCTGTATATCACCCTTGCTCTTTCTGATGCATATATGGTGGACGGTTTACGTTATCAGCCGCGTTCGGGTGGAGGAACTAACGGGATAATCAAGAAATATAAGATTCAGTACAGTACGAATGGGACGGACTTTACGGATATACCTGGAGGAACTGGGGATTGGAGCATGACGGGGTGGCAAGGCGTTCAATTCGCACCTGTGAGTGCGAAAGCAATACGTTTATATGCAGTAGATTCGACAAGCCAAGAAAATGGGAAGTTATTTGCCAGCGCTGCAGAAATTCGTTTGACTGGCTATGAACAGGAAGGAGCAGACACGACACCTCCATCAGCACCTACGGGAGTTACTATTGGAGATTCTGATATTATGCAGGATTCAGTAATCGTTCATTGGACAGCTCTTGCTGACCAAGATATCGCAGGTTACAAAGTATATGTTAACAACGGACAGATGGATAGGATCACCTATGTTAGCCATGCAAATGTTACATTAGCGTCAGTCCGGGGTCTTACTGCAGGCATCCCGTATACAATTAAAGTCACAGCGATTGATAAGGCTGGCAATGAGTCCGCGAAGAGTGAATCGGTTAGTGTTACCATTCCCGATAAGGCTGCACCGTCGGCTCCTTTTAATCTAGCAGTTTCTAATGTAGGTGCCACAACAGCTACAATTACTTGGGGACCTTCTACTGATAATGTGGGCGTAACAGGCTATGAAGTTTACAGAAACGATGTTCTGTTGGATACGGTGACCAGTACATCCATAAATCTGACGGATTTGATCCCTAATACCAGCAATACCATTAAAGTCAGAGCGATCAATGCGAATGGCAATAAATCAAATTTCAGTTCTATTGTGGTAACTACTACAGCTACATCTGATGATCCATCGGGCGTACTTTCAGGCAAACAAACTGTTCGAGTAAATGAAGAATTTAGCGTAAGCTATGGTTTGCAGAATGTAATTGGCGCTGTATATGGGCAAGATATTTCGTTTACCTATGACCCAAGTAAGCTGGAGCTGATATCTTCAAATACGGCTAGCGAGAATTTTACAATCGTGCATAGCAATGAGGACTCGCCTGGACTGTTACGTGTGATTTCTGCAGGGTTAGGAAGCGGCATTACGAATACGGACACCTTAATACTGACTTTCAGAGCCAAAGCTAATATATCTTCACCGGGGACTACCGTTCAAGCAGTACATGGAATCGTTGCGGATAAGAACGGGCAGGAAACTGCGGTTGAGGATGCTATATTAAATATCATGATTACAGATGCCCCAGTTACCAATCCAGGGGATGTCAACCAAGATGGCAAATATTCTATTGGCGACTTAGCACTTATCGCTGTTGGGTATGGTAAGAATTCGACGGATGCAGATTGGGAAAAGTATCGCAATCTCGATGTTAACAATGATAATCAGATCAATATAGCAGATTTGGCATTTGTGGCATCTAAGATCCTTGAGAATTAAGGCCTTAATCTAATCTCACCAATTTAATATTTCAATTACAAGCGGAGCTGGCACAAGAGTAGATATTTCTACAACGGTGTCAGCTCTTTCTGTCTCTTTTTGAATGCGATCAAATAGATTGTCGAAAGAAGAGAATAAACTCGGATTTGATTATTAAGTAGGTTTTTGCGTGTAACATTTTAAGTACTTTTGTCATCATGCAGGAAGTAGAACAAATTTAAGGGAATATGTTTCTTCAATATTCATGGTGAGGTGGAAGTGAGCGTTTATAAGTTATCTTATAAAGGGGAGGGAACTTATGAGAAAAAATTGGCGGATGTCTAGCACATTAAGACTTTTTTTTATACTTGTAGTCATTCTGCCGATCATCTTATTCTCCATCATTATTCTAAATATTTATAAGCGAGATATTCTTCAGCAGAATACATCAAGATCTCAGCAAACGGCTCAAGCAATCTCTTATTCCGTTAGTCAGGAAATTAGGAGGTTGACGGGTCTATTTGCTTCGATTGGTATGGACAAGGATGTGATGGCAAAGCTTTATGAAATCAATCAAAAGATCGGAGTCCAGAAACAGCAGGCTTATTATGAGCTAAAGGTCTTAATAGAGAAGTACACGGCATCCATCTCAGGACGTGTGCTGTCGGTGAACTTCCTTTTTAAAGATCATAATTCTTATTCGTACTTAAAGAACTTGAATTTGGATGATTCTTATTTTCGGCAGAAAACGTGGTATGAGCAGGTGCTGAATAATCCCGATAGCGTTCATTTTCTAGGGATGATGCCTAATATTTTATATGGTAACTATAATCCTTACAATATGGTTGCTGCCTTATCTCCCAGTGTAATCAATCCTTTATCCAAGCTAGAAATGATTCTTTTTACCTTTGAAAGCAGTGCTTTTGATCATATTTTGCAGTCACGAGATAATACGGAATCCAGCCTTTACATCATCACCGAGGAAGGTCAAATTATCTCATCCAATACCCTTGCCTCAAGAGGAGGGGAATTCCAAATGCACTGGTTCGAGAATCGTGGGCCAGAGGAAAAAGGGTACGTTGTGGATGTTAACGGTGAAGATAGAAATCTGATAACCTACGCCAAGATTGAGCAGACCGGTTGGTGGCTTGTGCAGTCTATTCCATACGCAGATCTAACAGCTAATTACCTTAGTGTGAATTATATCGTCTGGGTCTTTGCATTGATGATCATCTTAGCATTTATACTTGTTTCATTTTACTTTGTATCGAATGTTACTAAACCGCTCAATGAGCTTCTCCTGCAAATGGATCTGGTTACTGAAGGGGATTTAAACGCTAAATTTATGAGAACCGGTAGCCTGGAGCTAATTAAGCTTGGGCATTCTTTTAATCACATGACGGAGCGTATTCAGGATCTGTTGCGTGATCACGAAAGACAAGAAATGGAGAAGAGAATGGCAGAGTTTGCAGCACTTCAGTCGCAGATTAATCCACATTTTTTAATCAATACGCTTAATTCAATCAAGTTTATGGCTTTAATCAGTAAAGCAGATAACATACGGAATATGACACATGCGCTAACTCGTCTTCTGGCTTCTTCTTTTAATCGAGGTGGAATACTGACTAGGATTGATGAGGAAATAGATCATTTAAAGCATTATTTGTATATCATGGAGATTCGTTTTGGTAGACCGATTCAAACGAGATGGGAAGTAGATGAGGATTTAGCGGGTTATTATCTATTGAAATTGCTATTACAACCTATTTTAGAAAACAGTATTATTCATGGACTAAAAAATGTTGACTACCCTGGTATCATTCAGATCATAGTGACCAAACAAGCGGAAGATCTTCTGATAACCATAGCCGATAATGGTGTAGGTATGTTGGATATGGATGCTCAGGAGTATGACAGTGAGGGGATACGTCATCAGCTTTCTTTCAGTGGTATGGGAAACAGTAATGTTAATAAGCGAATCCAGCTGCATTATGGGGCGCGTTACGGTTTAAAGTACGAGAAGAATAAACCTCAGGGTACGATAGTGTCGATAAGACTGCCGTTAATTGACACCCCGGAGGAAGAGATACAGGATCAATGGTTAGGCGAAGGAGGATGAAGAAAAATGCTGCAGAGGATCATAAAAGATCATAGTCCAGAGGGAAAACATCATTCATGTGTGACTTCAGAGGAGGTATGATGGTATAAACTTTTTTTCGAAGGCTGTGATTAGTAAACGTGAAAATAATACTCCGTGTGTCCTTGATTGGGATCATTTCTCTTATTTTTATAGGCGGCTTCTTCTCTTTAAGTAAGTTCATTCCCAAAGGAGGGGCCATAGAACAGGAACAGGGAAAGGTGAATCAGGATCAACCGATTAAAATAAAATTCGGCATGTGGGAAACGAAGACGGATATAAAATTTTGGACGGAAAAGGTAAGAGATTACTCTAAAATTAAGCCCAATGTAACGGTTGAGGTTGAGACGATTCCCGATAATAGCGGTCAGTATTTAAAGGTTCGTTTAGCAGCAAATGATTTACCGGATATTTTTTATCTGAAGCCAGATGACCTGCTCACTTACAAAGCAGTACTTCTTCCGCTGGATGGATTAACCGCAGCAAAAAACAATAAATATCCCGCTAAACTAGATCATTCTATTCTTGGTTTACCTCTTGTATCATTCTCTGAATATGTATACTTCCATCCAAGTATATTTCAAGAGGTCGGTGTAGATATTCCACAAACGATTGATGAATTTATGGACGTAATGATGAAGATTAAAGCGCATGGCAAATATATTCCGATTGCAATTGGCGGGAAAGATGATTGGACGTTCTATCCTTTCACGGAGTTCGGGCCGCCTCTCTTATCCAAGGATGAGAATTATTTATCCTCAATCGCACAGACGAATCGTCCTTTCGGAAAAGGTTCTCCATTCGAGAAGGCAGCAGAGATGATCAAGAAAATAGCAGAGAATGAACTTGCCGGACCCGATGCGCTTAGTATCGGTGTGGATCAGGCTACTCAGCTGTTTCAGAATAATAAAGCGGCCATGCTTGCACTAGGTCAGTGGTACCTTAGAGATCATTTGTCCAAAATGAAAGATGATAAAGATTTAGATGCATTCACAATGCCCTGGAGAGAGACAACTTCAGAGCGTTTGCAGGCAATCACTATGCCAGATCAATATATGGCCATTAATAAAAATTCAAACAATACGGAAGAAGTTAAAGCATTCTTGGAATGGGTATTTAGCCGGGATGTATACCAAGTGTATATTAATTATTCGCAAAATTCATCGACAGTGATCAATATCGAATCGTTCCTGCCTTTCTTCAACAATGTTAAAGAGAATCACCCCTTTGAGCCGTTTATGTACCTGGGGATCGATGAGAAGTTTGAAAAAGTGAAAAATGCTATCCAGTTCGATGAAAAGAAGGCTGCACAAGAAATATTCTCAGGTGCTGACGTGTCCGATATTCAAGAGAAACTTAATGATGATTGGGAGAGAGCGGTTCAGGCTTTGAAGTAGTCCTATAGATCAATTATGGAGGGATTTATAATGAAATTTAAAGCTCTCATTGTTGATGATGAACCATTAGCTAGGTTAGCCCTTCGGGAGTATATATCCATCGCTTCGAACGATTTTGAGATTGCAGGGGAAGCAGGAGATGGCAAGGAGGCATTAAGTATGCTGAAAAGCCATCCGGATGTGGATCTAGTTCTGGCGGATATTCAGATGCCTAATATGAATGGAGTAGAACTGCTTGAAGCACTAAATAACACTACCTTTTCGAATCAACCGCTAACCATTATGTTAAGTGCGTATGGAGATTATTCTTTTGTAAGGGATTCCTTTGTGCTCGGTGCCTTTGATTACATTGTTAAAGCGAAGTTAGATGAATCCTATATTGCACCGGTCCTGACTAAGACTGTGGATGAATTGAAACGGCGGCAGAGCTCCTCAAGATCAGAATCAATCTTAGAGGACGTAGAAACCTCGATCTGTTCAGTTCTGCACCGGCTCTGCTTAGCAGATTCCTTCGAATCAACGAATGATGAGGCAGTTTCTTCTTCGTTGGAGCTTGTGCGAAAGCATATGGGGGAGAAGAATCTGGAGGTTGCGCTTATTAGGTTATCGGATACCGTTCAGTTTGAAGATTCACACCGTATGATTATGCAGACGATTCGAACGGTAACGAACCGCAGTAGAAATGAAGGGATCTGCAAAGTGTGCAGATATGATGATAGGCATTATGTTTTGTTCTTCTCTTTTCCAGAGCAATGCAGCATCATTGCCATTCGTAGATTGACAGACATCATCTTGTCTGAAGTTAGCATGAGACTAAAGCAATTCATTAATTTGAAGCTGTCTATGGGCATTAGTGATATTGTGGATGGTCACCAGCAGTGGAACCGTTTATTCCGCCAAGCTGAACGATTAGCTGGTTTGAGTTTCTACCAAGGGTACAACCGATTATATTATCCGGAAGCTGAAAGGCGTTCATCTATTAAGGAAAATGATTGGAAGGAAGCATGGTATTTGGGCAGGACCGAAATGCTGAAGTCATTAAGTGATCCGGATTTAACGAAATGGCATGTGGTATATGAACACTGCTGTAACCTGTTGATTCAGCGATACCCTTGTTCTCCTGAGCATATCAAATCAGATGTAGTCGATATGATCTGGGAGGCAAGCGCATTAATTTATCAAAAAGGCGTTTCTTGGGAAAAGCTTCATGATCAACTGCCTTATCCCATTACGGATCATATTTATAAGCAGGAAACCTGGGAGAATACGGTGCATTGGTGCCGACTGTTCTTGGATCAACTGCATCAAAAGCTACATCCGAAAGACCAACCGAAGGAATCTTTCCTTAGCCCTGTTGTCGCTAAAACGAAGGAGCTATTAGAGAAAAACTTTAATGAAGATGTTCACTTGTCGAATATTAGTCAGATTGTCGGTGTAAGCGAGAGCTATTTAAGTAAACAGTTTTCCAAAGAAATAGGTGTTAATTTTATTCAGTTTCTGACGAATCTACGAATTGAGAAGGCTAAAAAGGGGCTGGAGAGCGGAATGAAAATATATGAGGTATCTGAGCAAGTGGGGTACGTTAATCCAGAACATTTCAGTCGTATTTTTAAAAAAATTACAGGAATTAGCCCCTTAGCTTATCGCAGAGAGAAAGAATAACAAAAATAATCAATGTTGAACAAAATAAATCATGTGTATCCGATTTCAAAATCCATATGATAGGGGGGAGTTAAAATTCACGGGTGAAGGGATGTTCTTATGAGACGCAAACGATATACATTCGCACTAATCTGTACGTTATGTTCTTCCTTGTGGTTGAGTACAGTCCATGCTGAAAAAGTCTCTGACTTCGAGATGCAGACATCAGCTACTGAATCTGCTAATTCTACGTTCACCGTTACATTAAAGGGTAAAGATATTCAGGACTTATATGCATACGAGGCTAAATTTAATTTTGACCCGAAAGTACTTGAGATTGTAAAAGCGGAAACGAAGATCAAAGGCTTTTCTGTATCACCAATCGTTAAAAATAACGAAATTACGATAGCCCATACCAAGATCGGAAATGTGAATGGCGAAAAGGGTAACCTGGACATTGCCACGATTACCTTTAAAGCTAAAAAGGCTGGTACAACTGCAGTAAAATGGACCGCATTTAAAGTTCTTGATCGTAATCTGAAAGATCAGGAATTCACCCCGAATCAATCCTCAGTATTCACCAAAATTTTCAGCGATATTGCTGGACATTGGGCGAAGCAAGATATTATGGAAATGGTCACTAAAGGAATTGTTGAAGGTATGGATGCCGACAGCTTTGCCCCGAATAACAACATCACTCGCGCTCAATTCGCAGCTCTTATAGCCAGAGCATTAGATCTTACAGAAGGTTCTGGAAGTAATCCGTTTACGGATGTGAAATCAGGAGTTTGGTATGAAGACACGGTGAAGAAAGCTTATGCAGCCGGAATTATTAGCGGTTTGTCCAAGACGAAGTTTGCTCCGGAAAAAAGCATTACCCGTGAAGAAATGACAACGATGCTGATGCGAGCGAAAGCTTATGCTTCCGGCGTAAAGGTCGATAGTATGGCCTCAGATTCTACTACTGCATTTAAAGATGATAATAAAATAAGCCCGTGGGCTAAAGCATCGGTGGGATTTGCCTTGAAATCGGGATTAATGAAAGGTAGAACTCAGACTACATTTGCACCAAAAGAATCTGCCACAAGAGCGGAATCAGCTGCTGTGATCAAGCGATTGTTAAATTCCAAGTAAAACAATAAAACATATAATGAGACACCTTCTTCTGGAAGGAGGGCTCATTATGGCCTTGTTATGTTAAAAATATACAATTAAAGGAAATATGTGAATTGATATTGTTCATTCTACTTATATTTTAGTGAAAAGAGGTCGTAGAGATGAGAAAACGTTACAAAGCGTTTAGCTTGCTATTGACGTTGTTGCTAGGGGTACAGATTGGTTTGCCGTCGGTAGCCGTATTCGCAGCACAAGAGTCGGACGTGTATTTCAAAGACTACAATGATGGTAACATCAGCGGATGGACACCAGCTAAGGGGACGACCACTTTTTCGGCAGATCAAGGTGCTGTTAAGGCGGTGACACAAGGTGCTGTTATTATTGCAGACCAAGAATCACCTCAGGTTGCCAATGCTGAATATGAGGTGAAGTTAAAATTTAATCAGGTTGCAACACGATTTGGATTGGTCTACCGATTCGTCGATAGTAATAATTACAATGTTATTCAGTATGATGCAGGCACCTGGGGCTGGGATGCAATGAAGGGTGGGGCGGAAACGTATGGCAATATTACGGCCCCTAGTTTTACCTTTGCTGCCGGTCAAGTGTATACTCTCAAATTGCGGTATGAGAAAGATAGCGTGAATTTATCAATTGATGGAAATAACGTGCTTACGACGAGTCTTCCCTCCATTTCAACTAGTGCAGGGAAGATTGGACTTCGCAGCTGGTACGATAACAAGACGATATGGATTGACGATGTGAAGGTAGCTCCAATTGTATCGACTGATCCTGTTCCTAAGCCGATTACGATTACAGAAGTCTTAAGATCGAATACCATGAAGGTTGAAATCGATAAGGAATTCCCGCGGGTTAAACAATATACATGGTTGGACAGCGGTGCTGAAATGTACGGACAGTTAAATGGATTTAATGAATTAAAAATCAACGAGAAATCTTATTTCCCTGTCGCTTCTGGTTTTAGTAAGAAAGCAGCAGATTCTACTCATGGTGAGACTGCAACCTACACGCTTCAGATCCCGGAAATAAAAGTGAACCTCAAAGTTGAAATGGAAGTCCAGGATAACATTCTACATTTCAAGGTGGCCAGCATCGAAGAGAATGGTACCGAAAAAGTGAAGACGATTGGATTCCCTAATCATGATCTTGTCTCTGTAATTGGAACCCAGCCTGCAGCGCAGGAAACGGCTGTTAAGATAACTGGTGGCTGGAACATTGTCCAGGATGAATTTACCGACCTTAAGACAGGGGCAGCAGACGTGAGTGGTGGCCGTACGTATGCATTCGTTAACTCCGACGTCTTAGCTGCGAGTGTAATCACCAATGTAGTAAACGGTTTTGATAAGGTTCGTGTTAAGGTAGGCGATGATACAGCGCTCCATACGAAGAAGGCAACATTATCAGGAGGCTCATGGGTTTATCGTGGGAGTACCGTGCTCGATCCGGAGCCTCTGCCTTGGGCTAAGGTTGTCCTGACTCCAGATGCGAATGGTGACCATGTTGTAGACTGGCAAGATGGAGCTATTGCATATCGTCAGAATACAGAGGCTCCAACGGGCAGTGAAATGATTCGTGACAATATTTCCTATATCAGCATGAACATTGGTTCAACTACAACTTCTCCGTTCTTGCGTGCTTTTGATAATGCGAAGAAAATCTCTAATCTCACGGATGGCTTTGGACAGCTGATTCTGTTCAAAGGATACCAAGCGGAAGGACATGATGACTCTCACCCAGATTACGGCGGTCATATTGGTATTCGTCAGGGTGGTGAGAAGGACTTCAATTATATCTTGAGCGAAGGGAAGAAATACAATATCCGCGGCGGTGTACACATTAACGCAACGGAATACGCGCTGGATGCTTTCGGTACTAAAATGGAAAATATGAATCAGCCTTTAAGCAAAGGCTGGGGCTGGCTCGATCAGACATTCTATGTAAACAAAACCAAGGACGTGGAATCCGGTGAATTAAAAAGACGTCTGGATATGCTGAAAAGCGATACAGGCGATAACCTTTCCTTTGTATATGTAGATGTATATGACGGTGCCGACTACAATGCGAAGAAACTAGCAGATTATATCAACGGTAACGGCTGGATGCTCGGTACAGAATTTGCTGGACCGCTGTTTGAGCAGGCCTCTTGGGTTCACTGGGGAACGGATCCGGGGTACCCTAACCAAGGCGACGATAGTAAGGTTACTCGTTTCCTACGGAATCAATCGCTGGACGGCTTCTTAACCACTCCTTTGCTGAAAGGGAATAAACAGGTAGGCGTAGGGTACTGGCAGAACAGTGCTCCCTTCTACAGCTACCAATCAACAAGCGCGGCATTCTTCAACCACAATCTACCGACAAAATATATGCAGCATTTTCCGATCATTAAGATGACCGATAACCGCATCGACTTTGAGAAGAATGTTGTAGTTGTACGTAAGCAGGACGGTAAGATCCATTTAAGCAAGGATGGTCGTGAAATCGCCATCATGACAGATAGCAGTAACATTAGTGACAGTACGGTCTTTATTCCATGGAGTCCTGAGACAGAAGATAAAATCTATCACTGGAATCCCGCAGGTGGTCAAACGACTTGGAGTCTTCCAGAATCATGGAGCAACGTAACGACTGCACAGTTATACAAGCTGACAGATTTGGGACGTGAGCATGTTGGCAGTGTAGAAGTAACTGGAGGGAAAGTCACACTTACAGCGCAGCCGGGGATTGGTTATGCCCTGTATAAGACAACTGCTGCGGAAGAGCCGGAAATGGTATGGGGTGAAGGCAGTTCGGTTAAGGACCCGGGCTTTGACAGCCAAACATTCGGTAACTGGAAGAAATCCTCCACAGCTGCAAGCGATGATCACATTAAATTTGTGAAGAACGGTAACGCCGATGATCAGCTTCAGGTGAAGGGTCCCGGTGATGCAGTAATTCAGCAGGAGATTACCGGACTTACACCTGGCAAGACGTATTCTGCATCGGTCTGGGTGAAAGTGGATGGGAAACGCACCGTGGAAATCGGTGTGAAGCAAGGGGCAGACAAGGTTGTCAATACGCTGGATAACACAGAGCATGGCTTTTTAGCCCAGCAGCACAAATATGTGAGCACGAATTTCCAACGGATTAAGGTTACCTTTGATGCGGTTAGTGAGACAGCCAATTTCTATTTAAATGTAGAAGATGGAAGTTCGACTGTAACCTTTGATGATGTAAGAGTATGGGAAAATCCAACCAAAACTGACGCTGGTAATTCTGTATTGTACGAGGATTTCGAGAACGTGGATGAGGGCTGGGGCCCCTTCGTTTATTCCAAGATAGGTCCTGTCCGTACGCATTTAGTTGAAAAAGGCGACAATCAGATTATGACTTATGTTCTGGATGGTAATTGGTCGCTTAAAACAAATGAAGAAGCAACAGGAGAGTGGCTACGTACATTGCCTCACACGCTCCGAATGAAGGAGGATAACCGCTACCATCTGACCATGGACTACAATTCGGATGAGACGGATATGTACACCGTGGCAGTTCGAGTGAAGGAGAATGGGGTAGTTCGTGATCTGGTTAGTGAGAATTTGATAGAAGGACGTAATACGCTGGATCTGTCTTTTGCAACCGAAGGGGTGAAAGATGCCTATCTGGCCATTATCAAAAACAAGCTGAACAATCAGAAGGAGTTAACCGGTACGCTGGTGGTCGATAACATTCGCGTTGATGATGAAGGTGCGATCGTTCCAGAGGAAGGTGTACTTGTATCGACTATTACTCTATCACCAAATAACATGGATCTGAACAAAGGACAGTCAAGCACCGTTAGCGCTCAGGTTAAACCTGCAAATGCTTATGACCGGACACTGCTCTGGACTTCTGACCATCCGGAAATTGTATCCGTGGATCAGACTGGAAAAGTTACAGCACTTCAAGCCGGTACGGCGGTTATTACTGCTACTGCGAAGGATGCAAGTAAAAAAAGTGCAACAGCGACGATTCATGTGTATATGCCTAACACGCAAATTCCACAATCGCAAATGACTGCAACGGCGAGTAGCTTCCAGCCTGGAGGTGAAGCAAGTCTTGCACTCGATGGAGATATGTCTACAATCTGGCATACGAAATGGACCCCGGCACACTTACCGGAATCTATTACACTGGATCTCGGAGGCAAATATAACATCAATCAATTCAATTATTCACCTAGAGTATCTGGTACCAATGGAACGATTACAAGCTATAACCTGTACACGAGTGTTGACGGAACGAATTTCACACCTATCGCGAATGGAGAATGGAAGAATGATCAGACCACAAAAATGGTTCGCTTTACAACTGTAGAAGCCACACATTTGAGACTTGAGGCTATAGCAGGTGTGGGTAACTTTGCATCTGCTGCAGAACTTAATGTGTTCAAGACGGAGGATGAGGCAGAAGTAGTAAAAGTCACAGGCGTCACTATGGATAAAGAACGGCTGGAAATTAAAGCAGGCAGCACGGGCGAATTAAACGCTGTGATCCAACCTGAGAATGCCACAAACAAAAATGTGGTTTGGAGCAGCAGTGATGAAGCTGTAGCATCCATTGAACAGCAAAACGGTCATACCCTTGTTAAGGGATTGAAGGCAGGCGAAACCGTAATTACGGCAACAACAGTGGACGGGGGTTTCTCTGCAACCAGCCGGGTTATCGTAACGGAAAAAGATGGCGAATTGAAATCGGCTTCCAATTTAACAGCGCCAAGTCAAGTTCAGACAGGAGAAGTGTTCAAAGTGCAATATGGACTGCGGAATCTGTCTGACCAAATATTTGCGCAGGACATCGCCCTAGAGTATGCCGCGGATGTTATGGATTTCGTTGAGGCGCAATCGTTAATTAGTGGCGTAAGTGTTATTGATTCAATCAACAGCACACCAGGTAAACTTCGCTTTATTGTAGCCAGTGAAGGTGCGGCCCATGGAATTAGTAACAGTGCAGATGTCCTAGAACTAACCTTTAAAGCCAAAGAAGTGAACCAAACGGTCAATGGTGCAATTGCCGTTAAGAGCGCAATCATTTCTGATGATCAGGGCAAGGAAATTTCGGCTTCGATCTCTTCCGTAACTGTAGAGATTGGTAAGAAAGGAACGCAAGGCGACATTAACGGTGACGGCAAAATAACGATCGGTGATTTGGCAATGGTTGCAGCGCAGTATGGCAAGACTACAGCAAGCCCGGATTGGGAGAAAGCGAAGAAAGCGGATATTAACGGTGACGGCAAAGTCAGATTGGAAGATTTGGTTATTGTAGCTCGCAAAATTGTAGAGTAAGCAAGGTCATAGGCCAGGTACATGTGTGAGTAACTAACATGATGTACCTGGTTTTTTTCAAAAGGGATGATTTGATTAGTAGGAGGATAAAAGATGAAAAAATGGATATACGCCTTTACAGTTTTTTGTCTAGTGCTTTACTCTACTCCACTACAATTTGCAGCAGCAGCTGAAGCAGTGAACGCTAAACCAAAAGTGATACCCAGTTTACAAGAGTGGACTGGGGGTAGTGGTTCTTTCAAGCTGACTGACAGTTCCAGAATCGTAATCCCCACGAGTGAATGTTTATGTGAACTCCCAGCTACCGCAGAGGTCTTTCAAGAGGATCTTAAAGAATTAACTGGATATGATTTACCAATTGTTCAAAATAAGCCTGCTTCAAAAGGTGACTTCCTGCTTAGGCTCGATAAGTCAGCTGATGAATCAATTGGTAAAGAAGGCTACTACTTTGAAGTTGGCGATTACGTGGAAATACATGCAAACACCGAGACCGGTGTCTTCTATGGAACAAGAACGGCACTGCAAATTTTGGAGCAAGATTCCGAGAAGTCCAGCATTGTAAAAGGGGTAGCGAAAGATTTCCCTAAGTATGGCGAACGCGGTTTTATGCTCGATGTAGGACGTAAATTTTTCACGATTGATTTCCTTAAGGATTACGCCAAATTTATGTCTTATTACAAAATGAATGATTTCCAGCTTCATCTGAATGACAACGAGATTTTTAAAGATAACAGCAGGGAGCATTGGAACAAATATACGGCTTTCCGTTTAGAAAGTACCAAGTACCCGGAATTAACGGCGAAGGATGGGCATTACACCAAGCAGGATATGCGTGAGCTGCAGGACATTGCCAAAATCCGTGGCCTTAACATTACGCCGGAAATTGATACTCCAAGTCATGCCCTTTCGTTCACAAAGGTCAGACCAGATCTGGTTAAGGATAATTTACCTGTCGACCATCTGGATATTACACGTCAGGAAACGGTCGATTTCATTAAGGATGTATGGGACGAATATTTAGATGGGGATTGGTTTGATTCGGAAACGGTTCATTTTGGAGGCGATGAATTCGCACCTAATGACCGGACTACTTTTGAGAAGTATCGCGAGTTTCTGAACACGATGAATGAACACATGAAGAGTAAGGGGAAGAAATCAAGAATGTGGGGCAGCTTGAGTGCATTCCCAGGTACAACGGTTGTTGATAAGGATATTGCCGTAAACGCCTGGAATAACGGATGGCAAGATCCAGTGGCATCGGTGAGAGATGGATTCAAAATTATTAATACGGTTGATTCCACGCTCTACATTGTACCGAAAGCTGGATATTACCATGATTATCTGGATTCACAATGGTTGTTTAATAACTGGGACCCTACGAACTTTGGTGGAAGCACGAAGCTGCAGGAGGGTGATCCGAACCTGCTCGGTGCGATGTTCGGGACTTGGAACGATATGATGGGCAAGAAAGTCAGTGAGGCGGATGTCCACGACCGTGTGAAGAAAGCGATGCCTGTCCTTGCGGAAAAGATGTGGAGAGGCCAATCCACGGACAGCACATTCACCGAGTTCCAGCAGTTGTCAGTGAAGCTAGGCGAGGGTCCTGGAACGAATTTATTACATGAAGTGAATACGGTCGGTGATCTTGTTGTTCATTATCCATTTGAAGACGGCGCGCTGACGGTTTCTGATCAGTCCGGAAATTCTTATGATGCTACATTAGGAAATGGCGTTACTCGAGTGGCTGAAGGTAAGACAGGAAAAAGCGTGCGGTTTGCAGGGGCTACAGATCATATTCAAACACCGCTTTCAATAAAGGGCTTCCCTTGGACGGTCTCCACATGGGTTAAGCTTGATGATCAGCAAGAAGCGGATGAGAAGATTCTGATGGAATCCGAATATGGTGCGCTTAAGCTGAAGCAGAAAGGGACACCAAATGCCGGATTCACCCGAGAGGGCTATGATTACAGCTTTAATGCAGCGATTCCGGTTGGGCGGTGGGTACATGTTGCCTTCAGAGGAGACCTAAATGGAACCTCCCTGTATATTGACGGGGATTTAAAAGGTTCTGTTGCTGTAACGACCATGCTACCTGCGGCTATGATCGGCAGTTCATCCAAAGCATTCACTGGACTATTGGATGAATTTAAGATTTTTAATCGGGTGTTGTCCGGTAAAGAAATTGCAGAGGATGCAGGATCACCTTCTTGGACAATCAATTTAGCTGCTCACAAAACAGCAGTGGCTTCTTCTGTCGAAGTGCCTCAATTCCCGGCTAGTCTTACTGTGGATGAGATTGATACGGGTGCTTCACGCTGGTCCTCTAAATATACCGACAACGAGTGGATCTATGTTGATTTAGGCCAAAGTACAGACATTAGCAAGGTTATTTTCAAGTGGGAAAGTGCTTATGCCAAAGGCTATAAAGTTCAAGTATCCGATAATGCGGAGAATTGGCGGGACGTTTATACGACTAACGCTGGCGTTGGCGGAGTAGAGATTGTCAAATTCCCAACTGAACAAGCGAGATATGTTCGAATGTTAGGTACGAAGCGAGCGGGAACCTACGGTTACTCCATGTATGAATTTGAAGTCTACGCTCCTAACCCAGATGATCCTGTAGAAGTTCCAGCGCCTGTGAGATATTCAGCGAGCTTTGAGAATAACTCACTCGAAGGTTGGGAGCATGTTATCGGTAAAGGTGTCGGACGTATGGAGCTTGTGGAAGCACCTGATCAAGCGGGTGAGCATGCCGTTAAGTTCACCTCGAATAGTGTAAATAATCTGTTTATCGATCAGCAATCTCCGATCATTGGAGATGGTGAGATCGAGTTTAAGATTACACCGCAGAGTGATGTTATCCGAACGGGTGTTATTTTACGCTATGTCAATAATGACGCTTGGGCTTCTATAGGCTTTGATCAAGGGGCTTGGTATTGGGTGAACGCTCAGGATTCCTATGGTTTATTAACCAATGCCCAGGACGCACAGTTGAAAAAAGGTAAGACATCGACCGTAAAAGTGAAGTTTGAAGGGAAACATGTAACGCTGATTGTCAATGGAACGACCTATTTTGAGGCAGTAATTGCACAGATCCCAACAGATGCAGGGAAAATGGGAGCTAGAGTATTTGGTCCATCAGTTACCGTGTTTGATAATTTTATGTACAGCAATAACGTTCCTGAAGTTCCGGTAACCGGTATCAAGCTGGATAAAGCTGAGCTTTCGATGAAGATCGGAGAAACACAAACGTTAAGCGCGACACTTCAACCGGGAAATGCAACGAATAAACAGGTGACTTGGAGCAGCAGCGATGAAGCTGTTGCGACTGTTCAAGTTCAAGGCGGGAAAGCAGTCGTAACTGCGTTAAAGGCAGGAACTGCTGATATTACTGCAACTACCGTATCTGCAGGATATAAAGCGGTGAGTAAGATTACAGTGATTAAGGAGTCTTCAGGTGAAGCAGCAACAAGCTTAGCTGCTCCTCACACCGTTCCATATGGTCAGAACTTTGACATCACGCTAGGCCTTCACAATGTTACAGAGGCGGTGTATGCCCAAGACATCACGATTGAATTCGACGCTTCACTAATGGATTATGTATCCACTAATGCGTTGGTGGACGGTGTCGGTATCCTTGAGACGAAGAATACGGAAGGCATTGTGCGTCTAATTCTGGCTAGCCAAGGTTCCGGCAGTGCAATTAAAGGGGATGTAGATGTGGCTAAGATTACCCTTAAAGCTAAGGCTCTGACAGAACCCCAACCTGGTCGTATTGCTGTAAAGAGTGCAACGCTGGGTGATAGCTTGGGACAGGAAACGAACGCGGTGCTTTCCTCGGTTCAAGTGGACTTTACAACAGCAACGGATCCTGAACCTTCTAAGGATTTGAATGGTGATGGCAAGGTCAGCATCGGCGATCTGGCTATTGTCGCTGCTAACTACGGAAAGACTTCTGCAGACCCAGATTGGGATAAAGCGAAACGTGCAGACATCAATGGTGACGGCAAGATCGATCTGACGGACCTGGTGCTTATAGCTAAAGACATTGTTATTGAATAAAGGTTGTATTATCTCTCTAAATAAATGAAGTGGACGGTGAAAAATCATATGAAACTAAGGCGAGCTATGCTGTGCTTATTATTTATATCCATGATTTCCACGAGCTTTACAGGACTTAAAGCGAATGCGGCCGTCTCGGCAGATTATCCCGAATGGAATAACAATCCGGATGTCTTCCAGATCAACCGTGAACCCGCTCATGCTTCATTCATTCCATATGGTGACGTCAAGTCCGCGCTGAAAGGCGCGGATATGATATCGGCTATGCTGGAGAACCCCTCGCCGTATTATCAATCCTTGAATGGACAATGGAAATTTAACATGGCGAAGAATCCAGCTTCCAGGCCGATAGATTTCTACAAAGAAACTTATGATACAAGCGCATGGGAAGAAATTAAAGTTCCTGGGGATTGGCAGCTCCAGGGACATGATTTTCCTATTTATACGAACGTAACCTATCCTTTCTGGGGGAATGGCAATAGCACAAATGTTCAACCTCCGTATGCTCCAACGGAATACAACCCGGTAGGTTCATATCAGCGGACATTTAAAGTTCCTGATAACTGGGACGGCAGACAGGTATTCCTCTCCTTTCAGGGAGTGGAAAGTGCATTTTATGTCTGGATAAATGGCCAGCAGGTCGGTTACAGCGAGGATAGCTTTACAGCCAAAGACTTTAACATTACCCCTTATTTGAAAGCAGGAGACAATAAACTGTCGGTTGAGGTGTACCGTTGGTCAGATGGAAGTTGGCTTGAAGATCAGGATTTCCTTCGTCTTAGCGGTATCATTCGGGATGTGTTCATGTATAGCACTCCATCCGTTCAGATCAGAGATTTTACGGTAGTGACTGATTTGGATGCACAGTATAAAGACGCCTCACTGAATGTAAAGGTAGATGTTCGTAATTTAATTGATGCAGCACCGGGTAGTCATACCGTTGAAGCCATGCTATACGATGTGAACGAACAACCTGTGTTTCAAGAGCCAATCACTATGGACGCCAAAGTGAATGGAAAGTCTGAGATGGAGATTAGTGGATCGAAACAAGTGATGAATCCGCTGAAATGGTCAGCCGAGGCTCCGAATCTGTACACTCTTGTCTTTAGCCTGAAAGACTCAAGTGGACGTGTGATCGAAGCTGCTGGAACAAAAGTTGGGTTTAGAGAGTTTGAAATTGAGGTTGAGGAAGGCGGTAGCGGTAAGCAGCAGATGAAGCTGAACGGTAAGCCGATCTTGCTCAAAGGTGTGAATCGTCATGAAACTAGTCCAGACACGGGGCGGACGCTCGATCTGGATCTCATGATTAAAGACATAGAATTAATGAAGCAGTTTAATGTGAATAGTGTGCGGACGTCCCATTATCCGAACCATCCGTTTTGGTATGATCTTGCAAACCGTTATGGCATTTATATTTTGAACGAAGTGAACCTTGAAACGCATGGGGTCTGGAGTTCAGTTCCGACGAATAAACCGGAGTGGTTAGAGAATGTCAAGGATCGTTCTGCGAGTCTGGTCGAGCGCGATAAGAACCATCCATCTGTTCTGATCTGGTCACTTGGTAATGAATCTGGTTCGGGATCTAACTTTATCGCACAATCTGAATACATTCGCAGTCTGGATCCTACTCGGCCAATTCATTATGAGGGTTATAACGATCCGAGAGTTACCGATATGGTCAGCCAGATGTACTCTCCGGTTACGACGGTAGAGACGTATGCGAAAAGCAGTGATCCACGCCCATACATTTTGTGTGAATATGCTCACGCAATGGGGAACAGTGTTGGAAATCTGCAAGAATACTGGGATATTATACGCAAATATCCGAATTTGCAAGGTGGATATATTTGGGACTGGGTAGATCAAGCGGTTCGGGTAAGTACACCAACCGAGCGAACCTATCTAACAGATGCTACTCATTCCTACGAAGCGGATTATACCGGTGTGATCGCTTCTAATGACGGTGATGTGGTTGGTGTTTTAAAACCTGGTAAAAGTTCTGTGCCTTCTGTGACACTACCTAATGAGTCCAAGTTTAATCTTACAGGGCCGTTAACGGTGGAAGCGTGGGTTAAACCGCTTGCGAACATTGCGAACAGTCCGATTGTGGCAAAAGGAGATACACAGTTTGCATTAAAGATGAACGGGAATAACAAGCTTGAATTTTTTGTTTACCGAAACGGTGTATGGACAGCTGCTACTGCGGATTTGCCGACAAATTGGCTGAATAACTGGCATCATCTGGCTGGCACGTATAACGGAACAGATCTGAAGCTTTTTGTAGATGGAAAAATTGTTGCTACAAAGGCATTTACAGGAAATATCGCAGCAAGCACCTATCCGCTTGCGATCGGTAAAGATACGGAAATGGGTAGGTCTTCTAACATGATGTTTGACAAGGTTCGTATCTACAACAGGGGATTAACCCTCGAAGAGCTGAATGATAATGGACGGACTGCGGACAGCAGCACGGTTCTCTGGATGGATTTTAATTCGGAGGATGCTAAATCAGAGACACTTGAATCGACTGAGTATTTTGCCTACGGTGGAGACTTTGGAGATTCCCCGAATGACGGTAATTTCATGGCGAATGGTCTAATTACAGCTGACCGTGTTGTTCAGCCTGAGCTATGGGAAGTAAAGCAGGTCTATCAAGATATTTTGGTAAAAGCCATGGATTTGAGTGCTGGAACGATCGAGCTTAAAAATGAGTTCTTGTTCACAAATCTCAATGAGTACGAAGGAACCTGGGAAGTTAGAGCGGATAATCAGGTGATTGAAGAGGGAGTTATCGATGCGTCATCCCTGAATGTACCGGGCCTTTCCACGAAACAGGTGACCCTTCCGTATAAGCTGCCTTCCTCTAAACCTGGTGTGGAGTACTGGATAAATATTAGCTTTAAATTGAAGAAGGACACATTATGGGCGAAAAAAGGGCATGAAATTGCTAAACAGCAGTTTAAACTTCCAGTGGATTCAGACCATTCATCGGCACTTGATCTTTCAACAATGTCGGACTTAAATGTGGATGAAACTACGGAACGTATCAGCGTATCTGCGGAAGATATGCAGATTGTATTTAACAAAACAACAGGCACGCTTGATTCATACCGCTACGATGGGACTGACCTGATTAAGAATGGACCTGTGCCGAATTTCTGGAGAGCCCCGATCGACAATGACAAAGGGAACGGTCATGCGGGCAGAACGGCAACGTGGAAAAATGCAGGGAAGAATAGAACCGTCACACGCGTTAATGTAACCAAAATCGGAGAGAAGGCTGTGCGGATCGATGTTGAAGAAACACTTCCGACATCGACCGTATCTACGTATAAGATCTCTTATACGATTTTTGGCAATGGAGATATCAAGGTAGCCAGCGAATTGAAGCCGGGTGCTGCAAGTCTGCCGGAGATTCCTGAAGTCGGTAATCTCATGACGATTCCGGGGCAGTTTGAGCAGATGTCGTGGTACGGACGCGGTCCACAAGAGAATTATCAGGACCGTAATTCAGGCTCGGATGTTGGTCAATATAGCGGTACAGTTAAAGATCAGTTCTTCCCTTATATTGAGCCTTCAGAAACAGGTAATAAAACGGATGTACGCTGGGTTGCATTGACCAATAACGATGGAGCAGGGCTCATGGCCATTGGAAGTCCTACCATTGAAGCCAATGCTTTGCATCATACACCAGAGGACCTTGACGGTCCAAAACATCCACATGAAGTGCCATATCGAGAAGATATTACACTTCGACTGAATTATAAGCAGATAGGACTCGGAGGAGACAACAGCTGGGGAGCTAAACCTCATGCTCCGTATATGCTTCTAGCTAATAAGACGTATAACTACAGCTATACGCTTAGACCTATTCCGTCTAACACAACCGATCTCATGAGCTTGAGTAAGGGGATCTCCACTGTCCATCTTGTTGGGGCGATTAAAATAGACGGGAAAGCTTTAGCGGGATTTGATCCAGAAAAGACCAGTTATACCTACAATTTGCTACGTGGCACAACGAAGGTGCCTGTCGTTACGGCTGTAGCTGCAGGTGATAGCGTCGTGATTGATATCAAACCGGCTAAAGATCTAACCGGAACAACTGTAGTTACTGCGACCTCTGCCGACGGAAAGACTACTAAAACCTATGAAATTAAGTTTAATGTGGTAGATTACTATCTTAGCGATATGGATTGGAAAAGTGCAACGTCAGGATGGATGACGGTACAGAAGGATAAGAGCGTGGAAGGCCAGCCGATCCGCCTTAAGGGATCCTCTGGAGTCGAAACTTATGAAAAAGGGATGGGTACGCATGCGAACTCAGAAATCATTTATGATCTGAGCGGACAACATTTCAAAACCTTTGAGAGCATCGTCGGGGTTGACCAAGAAATCGGCAGCACGGCTGCTGGTAAGAATACGATCGTGTTCCAGGTGTTCCTTGACGGGAAAAAAGCCTATGACAGTGGATTAATGAGAGCCGCTACACCAGCCAAAGAAGTAAGATTAGACGTTAGTAGTGTCAAGGAATTAAAGCTTGTTGTCTTAGATAACGGTGACGGTAACGAGGAGGACCATGGTGACTGGGCGGACGCCAAGTTGATCAAAGAAGATGAACCAGAGCCAGAACCGGATTCTCATCTTACAGGCCCTGATGAAGTTATAGCTGGTAAGACCTTTGACTTGGTCTACAGCCTCGGCAGTACACCAAAGGAAGCATACGCCCAGGATTTGACTTTCACGTATGATCCAGCTCAGCTCGAGTATATATCTGCCGAAAAAGCGGATGAGAATACGATGATCGTCAATGAATTAAAAACTTCGGGTCAAGTTCGCATCATTCTTGCGAATCCAAAGGGTAACGAAGCTAAGGGAGACACGTTAAAACTTCGATTTAGTGCGAATGCAGCAGAGAAAGAAGGATCTGCGACGATCAGTCTTGCTAAATTGCAGATTGCCAATGGTCTCGGCGAAGAGAAAGAGCTGCCTGGCGGTTCACATTTAGTGGTGATCAAGAAAGGTTCAACCGTTAATAAAGAAGCTCTTATTAGCCTTATTACCAATGCGCAAAATAAACTAGATGCGGCAGAAGAAGGTACCGAGGAAGGGCAGTATCCAGTTGGTTCTAAGGCAGTGCTTCAAGATGCGATTCGTAAAGCTCAAGGCGTAGCTGATGATACCCGTGCTGAACAATCCGAAGTAGATCAGTCGATCCTTGACCTGACTACTGCACTGAGCACATTCTTGGAATCCGTTATTAAACCTTCTGGAGAGATCGGTGATCTTAACGGAGATGGTAAATTCTCGATCGGTGACTTATCCATTGCTGCAGCTGCCTATGGAAAAACATCAGCTGATTCGGACTGGAGCAAGTTCAAGAAATCCGATGTGAACAAGGACGGTAAGGTAGACATTAGTGATTTAGCATTTATCGCCCAGAAAATACTGCAGTAATAAACTTAGCCCAATGGCAACATGAATCCAAGCGGCAAGACAAGGAATTTAAACTACAGTGAAGGCTGTATCCTGTCTTGCCGTTTCATTTGAATGGAGGGAATGGATTGAGAACCATTTATAATCGCTTTGGGATGTGGATGCTTGCACTCATGATCCTTGTGGTTACAGGACTCATGATTCGCCCGGAAACCGCCCACGGTGCTTCCGTTGGCAACATTTCTGACTTCGTAAAGAAAGATAATAACACGTTTGAGATCACGTCAGGCTCTGACAAGATTAAAGTGATTTTTCAGCGGGAGGATATGTTCCGGATTTGGCTTGGTGTGAATGGGCAGTTCAAGGAATTGACAGGAAAAAGCGCGGAAAAGCCGATCGAGCCAATCGTCATCAAGGATGATTTCGGACCCGTTAATGTTAAGTGGTCTGATGAAGGCACGTATTACAAGATGGAAACTGGAAAATTCGTGCTGAGAGCCTATAAAAATCCGTTAAAGTTCGCCATGTACAAAAGTGACAATCAAACAGTGGTGTGGGAAGAATCCGCTAGCTTGAACTATAACGGACAGTAAGCCTCACAACAGCTAATCCGGGGTGAGGATGAATATTTCTACGGCGGCGGTATGCAGAATGGATACTTCAATCATCGTGATCGCAAAATTACCATCGCTAACAACTATGGGGATTGGGGAAGCGGTACGGTTTCGAATCCTGCACCATTTTACTTGAGTACTGCAGGGTACGGAGTACTCC
Organism: Paenibacillus sp. RS8; assembly: GCF_041956825.1. Classification (NCBI taxonomy): domain Bacteria; kingdom Bacillati; phylum Bacillota; class Bacilli; order Caryophanales; family Paenibacillaceae; genus Paenibacillus; species Paenibacillus sp. RS8. Next base: position 3,909,630 of record NZ_CP168131.1, read on the forward strand.
GTAACACTTTTCAAAGCGGTACTTATGATTTTGATTCGACCGTCAAGCTGACGCATAACGAAAATCGGTTTGATGCTTATTATTTCTATGGTGAGACAATGAACGATATTTTGAACGCGTATACAGATCTTACTGGTAAACCGTCCTTGATTCCTCGTTGGGGTATGGGACTTGGTGATGCGGATTGTTACAACAGAGATCCAGAAAAGACCTCCGATGTTGTTAACCTTATTGCTAAAAAATATCGGGAAAATGATATGCCAGGAGCCTGGATTTTACCGAATGATGGATACGGTTGCGGTTATACAGATCTAGGCAACACCGTTGACGAACTACATAAGGAAGGTTTCTATACCGGATTATGGACTCAAAATGGTGTTGATAAAATCGCACAAGAAGTCGGCGTAGAGGGTACAAGACTCGCTAAACTCGACGTTGCCTGGGTGGGACCTGGATACGATTTCGCCCTGGGTGCCAGCAAACAGGCGTTTACAGGAATTGAAGATAACTCTGATGACAGAGGTTATGTCTGGTCCGTTGGTGGCTGGGCAGGTACCCAGCGATATTCTACCGTATGGTCCGGAGACCAGTCGGGCAACTGGGAATACATTCGATTCCATATCCCGTCGATGATCGGGGCGGGGCTATCTGGGATGCCGTACTCAACCGGTGATATTGATGGGATTTTCGGAGGAAGCGCTAAAACCTACGTAAGAGACTTGCAGTGGAAGATCTTCACTCCAATCCTGATGAACATGTCTGGTTGGGCAGCCAAAGATAAGCAGCCTTGGGTATGGGGGGAACCTTATACGAGCTATAACAGAGATGCATTGAAGCTAAGACAGCAATTGACACCATATTTGTATACCTATCTCAATGAGTCTTACGAGTCTGGAGCTCCGATCATGCGGGGAATGATCTATTCATATCCAAATGATCCGAACTCGAAGGGAACGTTAACACAGTATCAATTCATGTCCGGGGAATCATTCCTGGTTGCGCCAGTATATACCGACACGACAATGCGAAACGGAATATACCTTCCGAAAGGAAAATGGATCGATTACTGGACAGGAGAGGAACATTACGGGTCAAAAATGCTAGACGAATACAATGCTCCACTGAATCGTTTGCCGCTTCTAGTAAAGGGTGGGGCAATCATCCCGATGTATCCTGAATCGTTATACGACGGTCAGGTTCCTCCTGATCCAATTACTTATGATATTTATCCTTATAAATCGTCAAGCTTTACGATGTATGAAGATGATGGTACATCGAAGGAGCATCGTACAGGCAAATTTGCAAAAACATTAATAACCTCCACCGCTCCTGAGCAAGGGCGTGGAGATTTGATTATCAAGGTTGGAGAAAGCGTAGGTGACTATAAAGGCAAGTTGGAGACACGTAAGAATCAGTTTTCGATCCACATGCCAGATCATCCAGAGGCTATTTCTGTAGATGGAACATCCTATCTTGAATTGCAATCCAAAGCAGCATGGGATGGAGCAACAAGTGGCTGGTACTATGCTAAGCAAGATAAAGGCGGTATCCTGTACATTAAAACGCCATCCATATCAACGGAAAAGGAATTTGTCGTGAAAGTCGCAGGCTTTACAGCAGATACGACTCCACTTGTAGATGCTGTCAAAATTGAGCTGCCTCAGGTGGACACAGACCCAAGTCGTATTCCGCAGGAAGATATGATTGCAACTGCAACGAATGCGGCTTCGGATACGCCGGCAGCTAATGTACTGGATGGCAGCTATGAATCGATATGGCTTTCTTCAGCAAATGCTGGAAGTAAGCAGAGCATCACTTTAGACCTGGGGATTAAACAGTATGTGAATAAAGTGAAATACTTGCCAAGACAGTACGGTGGCAAAGACGGCACAATTACAGGTTACAAGCTGTATACGAGTATGGATGGAACTAACTATACGCTCGTAAGCAGTGGACAATGGAATGATGACAAGCTAGAGAAGACGGTGAATTTTGATACAGTAGAAGCTGTTTTTGTGAAACTTGAAGCGATAGAAGCTGTTGGGGATGTCGTATCTGCTGCAGAGATCAATCTGTATCGTGATCTATCACAGCCTTCACCGACAGCGATACCTAAAAATGAGATGACAGCCTCAGCGAAAAGCTTCCAGCCGGGTGCGGAAGCAGCTAAAGCGATTGATGGGGACCGAAATTCAGTATGGCATACGAAATGGGATGGATCTGATAAGCTCCCGCAATCCATCATTCTCGATTTAGGTAAGGTTCGCAATGTTAGCCAATTCCGGTATGCACCGCGACTGGATGCTGGGAACGGGACGATTACTTCATACAACCTTTACGTCAGCACGGATGGAGAAACATATACGAAGGTATCCAGTGGTACATGGCTCAGAAACAACTTGAAGAAATATATCCTTTTCGATAGTGTTTCCACCCGCTATGTGAAGCTTGAAGCAGCTGTTGCACTTGGAGGATTCGCTTCGGCTTCGGAGGTTGATGTCTATGAGGCACCGAAGGCTGCACCTGAAGTTCGATTAATTTCAGAAGGTAAATCTGCTACAGCGGACAGTGCGGATCAAGCGCATTCGGCTGGCCTCGCTAATGATGGGAATATGGACACATTCTGGTCAGCAGCGGATACGAACAATGGTCATAGTTGGACGGTTGATCTCGGAATAATGCATTCTATTAAATCCTCTGAGGTTTCTTTTGAACAGAGTAACAAGGCTTATCAATACAAAATTGAAGTTCGGGAGACCGCGAGCTCCAATTGGATTACGGTTACGAATCGAACTGATAATCAGGAAATTGGCACGATTCAGGATACATTTGGAAGCCAAGGTAGATACGCTAAAATTACGATCACCGGACTGCCTGATGCTCAATCAAAGGCTGCTATTCGCGAATTCAAGCTGTTCGGTATCCCGCTGGAAGACGGACAGAAGGTTACTGGTATAAAGCTTGATCGTGAGACACTCTCCCTCAAGGTGCTGGATGCACCGGTTCAATTGAAAGCGATCATTGAGCCTGAGAATGCCGGTAATAAGACTGTTAAGTGGGTAAGCAGCGATCCTGGTGTTGCCAGTGTGGACAGTAAGGGAATGGTCACACCAAAAGGGCAGGGTACGACATCAATTACTGCGACGACGGAAGAAGGCGGTTTTACAGCAACAAGTGTGGTGACGGTTATTGGACAGAGTAATCTAACCGAAATTCCGCAAAGTCAAATGAGTGCAGAAGCTACGAGCTCTCAAGCAGGCACAAACGATCCGAATTTGGCATTGGACGGAGATCCGGATACACATTGGCATACGAAGTGGTTTAACGTTGATCCACTTCCACAGTCTATTACGGTGAATCTGGGTGGAGAGTACACCATCAGCAGGCTAGGATATTTACCTCGGCCGGATGAAGGTAATGGCACAATTACTGCTTACAACGTGTACACAAGCACCGATGGTGTGAATTACACGCTCATAACAAGCGGGAACTGGCTGCGAAACAAACAGCTCAAAGAAGTGAATTTCGCTCCGGTGAAAGCGGCTCACATTAAGCTGGAAGCTGTAAAAGGTGTTGGTGAATTCGCATCCGCAGCTGAGATTACGGTGTATCAAGTGCAGCAGGAAACGGATCAAGTGCAAGCCGTATTGAGTGCTGATTCATCCGTTACTTCCGGCAAGCCTTTTGTTGTCCGGTATGATGTGAACAATATCTCCGGGAAGGTATTTGCTCAGGACATCACCATTCAGTATGATGCTGACCGCATGGATTATGTGTCCGCTAAATCACTGATCCAAGGTGTTTCGATTGTTGAAGAGTCAACCAAAACGCCTGGAAAGCTTCGTTTGATTATGGCGAGTGAAGGTACGGAACACGGATTAAGCGGAAATCAACAAATTGCTGAGCTGACATTCCAGGCAAAAGGAGTATCGGAGATGGTATCCGTTAATATCAGTGTGTCAGATATACTGCTGGGTGATGAAGACGGAACAGAGACCACAGCCGCACCCGCTACAATCGCTGTAAAAGTGAAACCAGAGCAAACAGGAGTATCAGGTGATCTTAACGGTGACGGAAAAATCAGCATTGGTGACCTGGCTATCGTTGCTGCACACTACGGCAAAGATTCATCAAGTCCTGATTGGCAGAAAGCGAAGCGTGCGGATGTGAATGGTGACGGAAAGATCGATATTACAGATCTTGCTCAATTAGCGAGACAGATCGTAAACCAATAACACACGCTGACATCCTGAACAAAAATTATAAGCTGAGGTGAGAAGAATTTGAACAGTAGTCGATGGTACAAAAAGGCGGTAATGATGACCATTATCGCCGTAATTTTAAGCTGTGTATCTTTTACCAACCCTGTAGTGAACGCAGATGCATCTGATCCCACGCCTTCAGCTACTTTAGTAGGGAGTAAGAAGGTTGTTGCGCCGGGGGAGTCTTTTACCGTGAAGTATGGGATCATCAGTGTCTCCAATGATGTGTATGCACAGGACATTACCTTTGAATTTGATCCGGTTGTCATGGAATACATTCCAGATTCCATCCGTTCTCTGCAGGAAGGCGTAATTATTATCAATGAACCATCTACAAGTACCCCCGGTAAGCTACGGGTTCTCTTGGCAAGTTTGGGTAGTAAGTATCCGATTACTAGCGATGCTGAAATTTTTGAACTTGGTTTCAAAGCAGCAGATGTAATACAAGACACAGAGGGAGTTATCCGGCTTACTCAAGCGATAATAAGTGACAGTCAAGGGGAAGAATCCGTGCTCCAACCGGAATCCTTAACCATTCAGATCACAGTGAATACGGAATTATCTAATGACGTGAATGGTGATGGTAAAGTGAGTATTGGTGACTTAGCAATTATCGCAGCAAAGTATGGCATAGATTCGAGCAGTTCGGAGTGGGATGCTGTGAAACGTCTTGACCTCGATAGAAGCGGTAAGATTGATGTTGCTGATTTGGCAATAGTTGCGAAGAAAATAGTTGAACAAGAGTAGTCAAGGCGAGTAGATACATGATTATCCAAACCAAAGGAGGACTAATATTTTGAAGAAATTCGCAATCATTATTCTTTCGATCCTGATGGTGGCCGTTATGTTTCCATTCACTGCGCTAGCCAATCCAGCAGTACAAGACAAACAGACCGATCCAAGACTTGTGCTTAGAGTAGAGAATAAACAAATTCAAAATGCTAATTTTACGAATCTGGATGATAAGGTAGATGCGCTTAAAGCCTTAGATGAAGGGACTATCATTGTCCGGTTCCGCTATACGGGTTCTACGATTATGTCCTTATTCTCTATAAGTAACAATACGTTGCCGAATGGTCATTTTCATCTATATATCACACCTTCTGCCATCGGTAGTGAGAACCGATATGAAGAGCCTGGGAAGACAGCGTCTAATACCCATGTTAAAGCTGATATTACGGTGAAAGAGAATGAAGTGCATACCGTAGCCATGGTTGTAGACAAAGAAAAAGGTTACAAGTATTTCCTTGATGGGAAACTCGTCAAGCAAGACACAACTACAGCCAAAAAGTTTCTGAATAATATTTATGCACCAAACCGTGCCGAGTTAGGTAGAACAGAGAGAAAATCCGGTTCTAATAACTATCCGTTTAATGGAGAGATTGACTTTGCAGAAGTGTATAACGAACCGCTGGCGGATCAAGATTTGATTGCTGTAACGAGTGTAACAAGTAAGACTCCGGTTCAAAATCCGTTGCCTGAGCAGGCGTTAATCACTGAGCCGTATAGTGTTTATTATCCAGGACTGTACGGATCGAATGCATACCGCATTCCGTCACTTCTGTACACCGAGGATGGAACACTGATCGCAGGAATTGATAAGCGGATCAATCATGGAGGAGATTCACCAGCTAATATTGACATGATGGTAAGACGAAGTCTGGATAACGGAAAGACTTGGGAGAGTAATGGGATTCTAATCAACAACTATCCCGGCAACGCCTCAAACATAGACCAGTCCTTACTGCAGGATAAGGAAACGAAGCGGATTTTCTCTTTAGTTCTTGGGTTTCCCGAGGGTGGAGGATTTCCTACCTCGCAAAGAGGTACCGGATACAAAACGATCGATGGAGAGAAATACTTACTTCTGAAGAATTCGAGCAATCAGGAATTTACCGTTCGGGAGAATGGAGAAGTCTATAACAGTTCAAATGTAAAAACTGCCTACAGAGTGGACGCCTTGAGAAATTTATATGAGAACAATACAAATATCGGAAACATTTTCCTCAGTAATTCGCCGCTTAAACCGCTTGTTACTTCTTATCTTGAGCTGTGGCACAGTGATGATGAGGGGGCAACTTGGGAGGGGCCTGTAACTTTAAACCCTTCTGTGAAGGAAGAATGGATGGTATTTCTAGGGGCAGGTCCGGGCACCGGCATTCAATTAACGAAAGGTCCTCATGCTGGAAGACTGGTGTTTCCCGTGTACTTTACGAATGAGAATAACAGGCAAGCAAGTGCAACCATCTACAGCGATGATCATGGTAAAACATGGAATCGCGGAGAGTCTCCGAATCATGGGCGGGTCGTAGATGGGGTTACCCTTGATGAGAGAACCTTTAATGGTTCTAATAATGAGCTTACAGAAGCGCAAGTAGTAGAGTTGCCAGATGGACAGCTAAAGATGTTCATGCGGAATTATTCAGGGTTTGCCCAAATCGCGACCAGCTTTGATGGTGGAGAGACTTGGGATGCTGAAGTTGTGACAGAACGTGATCTGATTGCTGCCTACTGCCAAATGACGGCGATTCGTTACGACGGTCAGATAGATGGGCAGGAAGCAGTTATCTTCGCAAGCCCTGCTAACTCGACCAGTAGAATTAACGGTACGGTAAAGGTAGGGTTAATTAAGGAAGACGGAACCTACGCAAACGGCAGAACGAAATATAAGTTTGATTGGAAGTATTCCCAGCTGGTCAAAGAAGGCTATTATGCCTATTCAAGTTTATCTAATCTGGGTAATGGTGAAATTGGTCTTTTCTATGAAGGAACGGGTAGTGAAGCCATGAGCTTTATTAAATTCAATACGGAATATCTCAAATGGCAGCGTCAAGGAGAAATTCCAGATCCTAAGTTGAAATCTATCAAGCTTGAATCAGCACAACCGGAAGGGTATGCCGCTAAGGATAAAGTCCAGATTAAAGCTGTCTTTAATCACTATGTCATGCTTAATGGTGATCGGACTTTGAAAGGCAAGATTGGGGATAGAGATGTTGTATTTGAATTGAAGAGTTCAAATGCAGCGGGCACAGAATATGTCTTTGAAGCGGAGTTCCCGGAGCTTACTTCAGGCGAATATCCACTGGCAGCGGGCTTTGGTACGAATCTGGACATTAGAAATGCTTATGGAATAGCACTAGACACGCAGTCCAGTGAGAATAAGCTAAATTCGGTTATAAAGTCCAAAGCTTCTGGAGATCTAGGTACTTCAGCAACTCTGACAGGTCCAAAGCAAGTGAGCGCTGGTGAAGAATTTAAAGTTCAACTGAGCTTAAAACAGATCAAGGATCCTGTATATGCACAAGATATTACAGTTCAATTTAATACAGAGATTGTCGATTTCATATCTGGAACGTCATTGGTGGATGGTGTGCAAGTTGTGGAAACCGTAACTACAGTTCCTGGACAGAGTCGTTTTCTCCTTGCCAGCGAGGGTGCAGACCATGGGGTATTAGGTAATACTCAGCTAATGGAGCTAAACTTCAAAGCGAAGCCATTACTTGAAGCTAAGTCCGGTGAAGTTCGGATATCTGATGTAACGATAGGTGATGTAAACGGTATAGAAACGAAGGTTACGGGCTCCGCTTTGGCTGTTGAAGTTACCCCTGAGGATACTGGTCTCACTGGAGATCTTAACGGTGATGGCAAAGTGAGTATCGGTGACTTAGGAATCATGGCCGCGCATTACGGTAAGGATTCCTCCAGTCCAGATTGGAGTAAGATTAAGCACGCAGATCTGAACAACGACGGCAAAATAGATATTACTGATCTTGCTGCACTTGCGAAAAAGATTGTGGAGTAGTAGGCTTCCTCATTTTTACAATCAGTGGTTGTTATTATGAGAGGGGATCAACGCATGCCAATCGGTAAAAGTAGATTAGTCAGAAAGACTGCAATTCTACTATCTGTATGGATCGCTTGCTCACAGCTACTTATCAGCATACTTCCGTCTAATGGTGTCTTAGGTCCAAGAGTGTATGCAGATGTTCAGTCGGCAGCTGAAACTGCGGCTGCGGCAGATCAGGATTTGTCATTATGGTATCAAGCGCCGGCCACGAACTGGGAGACGCAGGCGCTCCCTATCGGAAACGGTTATATGGGTGGCATGGTATTTGGTGGTGTTGAGCAGGAGCGGATTCAATTTAATGAAAAGACACTGTGGAGCGGTGGGCCTGGAGCAGATTCAAATTATCAATATGGTATTAAAGACGGTGCTCAGCAACATGTTGAGACCATAAGACAGCTTCTAAAAGAAGGGAAAGTTAATGAAGCTAAGGCTCTTGTAGGGAAGATTACTGGTGTTATGGGTGCTGGTGATATTTCTTTCGGTGCGTATCAAGCATTTGGTGACGTGTTCTTAGATTTTAACCGTCAGTCAGCGTATACGGTAACAGCGAGCTCGGATAATCCACAATACGGCGAGCCTATTTCCAATTTAACCGATGGTTCGGTAAATACGAAATGGTATTCAGGTGATGGAGCACCACCTTTTTGGGTGCAGTGGGCATATGAAGAGGCTAAGGTAATTACCGGCTATTCGTTCACTTCAGGGAATGATGTGCCTGATCGGGATCCGAAGAGCTGGACGCTGAAAGGCTCGAATGACGGGAAGCAGTGGACCATACTAGATAACAGATCCAATGAAGAGTTTGCTAGCCGCAAACAGAAGAAATCATATACTTTTTCCAATGCTACAGCTTATAAGTTTTATAAATTCGATCTTGTAAGCAAAGGTGGAACCAAAATTCAATTGTCCGAAATGGAGATGACAAGCGCATCGGGGAACAGCGGTGCTCTGACGTACTCTGATTATCGGCGTGAATTGAATCTTAATGATGCCATGGCAAGAGTGTCCTATACTTCGGGCAATGTAAAATACAAGCGTGAGTATTTTATCAGTTATCCGGATAAGGTTTTGGTCATGAGACTGACAACGGAAGAGAACCAGCCGATGACCTTTGATGTTCGCCTTACTGGTGCTCAGCCTTCTAATACCGTTAAGGGTGAAGGAAATAAATTAACGCTAAGCGGGAAGGTACCCAGTAATAAGATGGCATACGAAGCTCAGCTTCAAGTACAGCATGAAGGAGGAACTGTAACAGCGAAGGATGGGAAACTTACTGTCAACGGGGCGAATACCGTCACAATCCTGATGACTGCTGCGACAGATTATGCCAATAAATATCCAACGTATAAGAGTGATAAAACGCCAAAAGAGGTTGTAGAAGCCAACTTAAATACAGCATCCGCCAAATCATTTAATCAGTTGCGCGCAGCTCATTTGGCAGATTACAAAGAACTGTTCGATAGAGTTTCACTTGATCTTGGTGGGGTTGCTACAAACCTCCCTACGAATGAGCTTTTGAATGGTTATAAAACGAATGCTAGTGACGGAGAGAAAAGAAGCTTGGAGGCATTATTTTTCCAATATGGTCGTTATTTGCTTATCGCATCCTCCCGGGAAGGCTCACTGCCTGCCAATCTACAAGGGGTATGGAATCAAGTAAATAATCCACCATGGAACAGTGACTATCATACGAATATCAATGTGCAGATGAATTACTGGCCCTCCGAAGTGGTTAATTTAGCGGAAACCGACATTCCGTACATTGATTACATTGATTCTCTGCGCGAGCCGGGTAGGGAAACAGCTCAAAGACATCATGGAATCGAAGGCGAAGGTTGGGCGATTCATACCGTCAACAACCCATTTGGTTATACTGCGCCAGGCTCTGACTTCTACTGGGGCTGGTCACCGGCTGCCAATGCCTTCATGGTGCAGCAGGTGTGGGATCACTATGCTTTTAGTGGAGATAAAGATCTTTTAAGAGGCCAAGTGTATGACATTATCAAGGAAACAACACAATTCTGGGTTAAATATCTGGTCGAAGATTCAGACGGAAGTCTAGTGTCATCTCCTTCGTATTCACCAGAGCAAGGGGATATATCCATCGGCGTGTCTTATGATCAGGAATTGGTCTGGGAATTGTTCACACAGTTCATCAAGGCTAGTGAAATCTTGGGTGTGGATGAACAGCTGCGTAACGAGGTCATGGAGAAACGAAGCAAGCTATGGATGCCGCAGGTCGGAAGCTGGGGGCAGGTGCAGGAGTGGAAGAATGATATCGATAGTCCAACAGATCAGCACCGTCATATCTCGCATTTGATCGGCTTGTATCCAGGCACGCTTATTAATGAAGTGGATAATCCGGAGTTATTTGCGGCAGCAAGAGTCACCTTGAATTCTCGTGGCGATGGTGGAACGGGGTGGAGTAAAGCGAATAAGATCAATTTATGGGCACGTCTGCTTGATGGTAACCGTGCACATAAACTGTTAGGTGAGCAGCTTAGAGGCAGCACGCTCGACAATTTGTTTGATACACATCCACCGTTCCAAATCGACGGTAACTTCGGAGCAACTTCGGGAATCGCAGAAATGCTTCTACAAAGCCAAACTGGAAGTATCGATTTATTAGCTGCTTTACCCGATGCATGGGCTACCGGAAACGTTAAAGGACTTGTTGCAAGAGGTGGATTTGAAGTGGATATGCGCTGGGAAGGTACGATCTTGAAAGAAGCCTTGCTTACTTCTAAGCAGGGTAATAAGGCTTCTGTTAAATACCCTGGATTTGTACAATCCAATAAATTCAAGGTCGTTCGTGCAGAAAGTGGGGAATCCATCAACTTCACGGTGAATGGGAACTTGATTGAATTCCCAACAGTGAAAGGACAGCAATATAAGATTGTATCCAGTGTAAAACCACCAGTGCTTCCAATAAAGGTAGATGATAAAGATCCGTCGATTGTGTATACCGGAACGTGGAGTCCTTACAGTGACGCAGGCGATTACAAAGGCACAGAAAGCTTTAGTAATCAGCAAGGGGCTTCAGCGTCGTTCACGTTTACAGGAACATCGATTAAATTTATCAGTGCTTTGCAGGCAAACCACGGACATTTCGATGTGTATCTCGATGGGGGGCTAGTCGCTGAGGGGGTTGATGGATATGGTCCATCGACGATGAAGCAGCAGGTATTATTCCATCAATCCGATCTCTCCAAAGGGGAACATACCATTAAGATTGTCGTGAAAGGGGTGAAGAACAACGCCTCTTCGAATACTATTGCGATGATTGATGCTTTCGAATATGTTCCTGTTGAACGGAATGAACCTACTGCAATCACTTTAAGTGGGCCTAAGTCGATAAATCAAGGTCAGACCTTTACAGTTGACATGGGCGTTAGTAATGTCACGGATGCGACCTATGCGCAAGACATTCGATTGAAGTACGACGAGAACCTTCTGGAGTACATTTCGGGTGAATCGGTGAACGATGGGATCCAGGTGTTAGAATCAAAAAATGATCCAATCGGAACCATTCGCTTAATCACGGCTAGTACGGGAACTGGTATAACTGATGATGCCAGGGTGCTTGAACTGAGCTTCAAAGCAAAGTCAGTGACGAAGTCTGAGTTAGCGAGTATAAAGGTAAGCAGTGCTGTATTTGGTGACGCGAATGGACTGGAGACTGAAGCCGATCTTTCAAACATCGAAGTAGAGATTAAGGCAGATGAGCAGCCGCCGATAAAATCCGGAGATCTTAACGGCGATGGCAAAGTGAGTGTCGGTGACTTGGCGATTGCAGCTTCGCACTATGGTAAAGATCAAAACAGTGCAGATTGGCAGACAGCTAAGCGTGCAGATCTTAATAATGACGGAAAGATCGACATTATGGATTTAGCAGCAATCGCTCAAAAAATACTGAATTGAGAGAAGGACATCTGAGTTTTTACTCAGGTGTCCTTTTTTTGAATATATAAGTTTCATGCTATACATTATCCTTATATTTCTCGCATTAACGCTTACCATCCTTATAAGGACGTAGAAGGCGTTAATGCTTGATAAAAAAGGTTCTATAGGACAAAAAGTATCAACTCCACATCAAAAGAGATCATGTGGTTACGTTTTTATAGCCTATATAATGGAAAAGTGTTAATGGAATTACAGTCAGAATTGTAAAAATCAAGTGCTTATAGAAGTCGAGCAAGTTTATTCGAGGGGGATAGCCAATGAAAAGCAAGGGTAAAAAGAAAGCGGCATTAAGTCTAGTTATGATGTCCATTGTATTGTCTCTGGCAGGATGTGGCGGGGGGACAAATGGGGCTGAAGCTCCAGCTCCTGAGAAAACAACAGCTGCGACGCAGACTGAGCCAGTGAAGACAGACGAACCCAAGCCCGAAGAGCCAGAAGTAGCGGGAGACCTCGAAATTCAATACTTTGTCGGCGGTTATGGAGACGGTTGGTGGAAAGAAGTCATTGGTGAATTCAAGAAGAAGTACCCAGATGTGAACATTAAAGAATCCGCAGGTTCTCAGATCAACGAGCAAATGAAGCCGCGCTGGATCCAAGGTAATCCACCAGATGTCGTATACATCGATGGAGCAGGTTCGAACGAAACACAAATGGTGCTTGATGACCAATTAATGGATATTACAGATTGGGTTAAAGATGCGAAAAATGTGGATGGCGAAGCGCTTACGAGCAACTTGATCGCACCTCCACAAGACTACAGTGGTAAAAACTATACGATTCCACTCGTATTCGGATCATGGGGAACTTTCTATGATGAAACCCTGTTTACTGAAAAGGGCTGGGATGTTCCAAAAGATTGGGATAGCTTCCTTGCCACTAGTGAAAAAATCAAAGCAGATGGCGTATATCCATACATCCATACCGGCAAATACCCATACTACATCGTAGGAGGGCTCTTAAATACAGGCTTTGTATCTGAGAATGGAGACAACCCGCAAATCTTAAAGGATCAAGAAGCAGCTAAAGAGGGATCTTTTAAAAATGATGCTGTAGCGAATACTTTGAAAAAAATCGTTGATATGAGAGACAAAGGTTACTTCGATAACGCATCGTTCGGGATGAGCCATACAGACTCCCAAATGCTCTTCTTGCAGCATAAAGATGCAATGATTCCTAACGGCTTGTGGCTCGAAAATGAAATGAAAAAAGATGTACCAGAAGGCTTCAAATTTGGATTCATTCCTTCCGTTATGCAGAAGCCAGGCGGTAAATTTGTAGCGATTCCTTACACTAGTAATATCGCCATTGCAAAGAAGGCTAAAAATCCAGATGCAGCAAAAGCATTTATTGAATTTATCTTTACGAAGCAAGCCGCAGTTCGTTGGGCTGAGCTTACAGGCGCTTTGATGAACGTTAAGGCAGACCTGGAATCTTCAGGCGCAAGTGATGTTGTTAAAACGGCAATGAAGTACTTCAACGGAAGTGACACTATCGTTGCTCCTGTATTTAAATTGGCTGCGGACATTGAGCAGGCAGAGAATGATGCAACCATTGCATTGCTTCAAGGTTCCATTACACCAGATGAATGGATGGACCGTATGGAGAAGGCTGCAGCCAAAATCCGGAAGTAAGTTCAGGACTCTTCTTTCTAAGCAATCAGAGGACATAAGTGCCTCTGATTGTTCTTTCAAATTTAAGGGGAGGATGGCTTACGCCCATGAAGAACAATAAATTGTGGAAACGAAATTTGTTTATTGCGAGTTTCTTGCTGCCTACGTTTGCTATCTTTTGTTTATTTACTATTTATCCGCTGTTTCGAGGCTTATACCTGAGCTTCTTTGATTGGTCAGGCGGTTCCGAATCGATGAATTTTATCGGCATTGATAATTATAGACAATTATTCTCGGATGAGATCATACCAAAAGCCATTTCGAATGATTATTTCTTGATTTTTTGGAAGGTCATCTTAATTATGTTGTTTGCAACGTTTTTCGCTGTATCATTGACCCGTCTAAAATTGAAAGAATACGGATTTTACCGAGTGGTGTTTTTCTTTCCGAATATCATTTCCGTAGCCGTTATCGGTGTATTGTGGAGTTTTATATACAATCCCCGTCTTGGATTCCTGAATGCGTTTATCTCGTTATTTACAGGAAAACCTGTGGAAACGAACTGGTTAGGGGACTCAAATCTCGCAATGTGGTCACTTCTACCTCCTAGTGTATGGGCCGGTATCGGATTCTATATGCTGCTCATCATCGCCTCTATCCTAGGTATTCCTTCCTCGCTATATGAAGCAGCCAGTATCGATGGTGCTGGACAATGGCAACAGTTTACTCGAATTACTTTACCGCTGATCTGGGAACAATTCAAAACCTCTATCATTCACATCGTTATTACAACACTAAACGGCTCCTTTATTATCGTTAAGCTGATGACGGATGGTGGCCCGGATAATCAGACACAAGTGCTCGGTTATTATTTGTATCAGATGGGCTTCAAGCAGTTCCATTTAAGCTATGGGGCAACCATTGGGGTGCTGATATTACTGTTATCTTTAATCACCACTTTAATTTTGCAACGCATTCTTCACCGGGAGTCCATTGAAATGTAAGGAGGAAAATACTTTGAACGATAGTCCCGCCAAAAAACCACTTCAGCTGATATCAAAAATTGCAGTTCGATTTTTCCTCATCTTGTGGAGCTTGGTTGTTTTATATCCGGTTCTTTGGACATTCCTGACTTCCTTAAAGGATAATCAGCAGGTTATGCTTGGGAAACCGTGGGATTTTCCATCTATTTTTCGTTTTGAAAACTATACAAATGTGTGGAGCAGAGCAAACTTTGGCGATTACTTTTTAAACTCCATTATAGTAACTGTAGCAAGTACACTGTTGTCGCTTATTATGGCTGCTACAACAGCGTATATATTAGCTCGTTTTACCTTTAAATCTAGAGGCCTATTTTATTTTGTATACGTTGCTTCGATGATGATTCCAACAACACTCGGATTGATACCGTTGTTCTTTCTTCTCGGAGATATGAATTTGTCGAACTCCTTGGTAGGGCTTACGCTTGTTTATTCCGTCGGAACGATTGGTATCCTACCGTTCGGTATCTTCTTTCTGGTTGGATTCTACAAGACACTTCCCCGTGAGCTTGAAGAAGCCGCAACAATTGATGGATCTTCACTATACGGCGTTTTCTTCAAGATCATGTTGCCATTATCGAAGCCCGGTTTAATCACGGTAGGAATCATGAATGCTTTAACGGTGTGGAATGAGTACATTATGGCCACGGTATTGATCAACGATCCAGCGAAATACACTATTCCTGTAGGAATAGCCATTATGCAAGGTGAAATGCAGTACAGAACGGAATGGGGACCCTTGTTTGCGGGCCTTTCCATTTCTATGATTCCCGTCATTGTGATGTACGTGTTGTATCAACGTCAAATTACGGGTGGGTTAACAGCAGGTGCGTTGAAGGGTTAATTGCTGTTTTTTAAACGCTTACCGTCCTTAATGGACGCCGAAGGCATTTTAGCTAGTTATAGGAGGGTTAAGGAAATGCCGAAGAAGATTCTCAGTATCTTCATTACACTTATGATGGTGGCCGGCTTGTTCTCCAGTTTTGCAGCTGCAGCGGATGTAGCCTCTGATCTTCCGCAAAAAGATGCAAAACTAACGAAATCCTATGAAATCTATCCATTACCGCAGCAACAAACCGAAGAAGAGACAATCGTAACCATGACACAAAATGTAAACGTTGTTATTGAAGATTCGATTGACCAGCCGACAAGAAAGCTGCTTCAACAGATACTGGATTCCAAGTCACTTCAGGTTACTGAGTCAGGAGCTGCAGTAGCAGGGAAAACAAATATCTTTTTGGGAACTAGAAATTCATCAGGCTATGTAGACAATTACTTCACTCAGAATATTCCTTATAAAGCGGATAACTTCAATGAGCTGGACGCTTATGTTCTTAACGTTAGCACGAAGCAACAGAATAAAGGTGTTATTGCGATACTGGGTAAAAATACGGATGCAGCTTATTATGGCCTGGCAACGCTGAAGATGATTTTTGATCAAATTCCTGATCTGCAGGTTCGTAGTCTCACTATCGAAGATTTCTCTGATACTCGCTCGCGGGGATTTATCGAAGGCTTTTATGGCACACCTTGGTCACATGAAGATCGAATGAGCTTGATGCGTTTCGGTGGAGAGCTGAAGATGAACACTTATATTTTTGCACCTAAAGATGACAAGTACCATAACGCGCAATGGAGAACGCCTTATCCTGCAGCTGAGCTTGCCAAGATCAAAGAACTGGTTGATGTCGGTCATGAATCCAAGACGCAGTTTGTTTGGGCGATTCATCCAGGGTTCAATATGATCAATTGGAACAATTATGATGCTGAACTCCAAACCTTACTTGCGAAGCTTGAACAATTGTACAGTGTAGGCGTACGTCAATTTGGACTATTTATGGATGATATCAGTACATCACAATCATTAGTAGATAAAGAAAAACATGTGAAGTTAATTACAGATGTTGCGAATTGGGTTACGTCCAAGAAAGACGTCAAATCATTAATTTATTGTCCTCCATTCTACAATAAAAGCTGGACCGGAACGTCTGGCAGACCTTATCTTGAAGCCTTGAGAAATGTACCTGCGAATGTAGATATTATGTGGACCGGAAACGGCGTTGTTGCCTCTGTTAATGCAGCAGATATGCAGTGGCCGAAAGATGCACATGGAAGAGATCCGTATATGTGGTTAAATTGGCCAGTGAATGACTATAAGGATGCAAGACTGCTGCTCGGTAAAGCAGAAGTGCTCATTCCAGGTACACATAATATTTCAGGTGTGGTGTCTAATCCAATGAAGCATGCGGAATTATCTAAGATCGGTATCTTCGCGGTAGCGGATTACACTTGGAATGTAGATGATTTTGATCAAGAGGAGAGCTGGCTTGATTCATTTAAGCATATAGCCCCTGAAGTTGCCTCTGAGCTTAATACGATTGCCTATCATTTGAGTGACCCATCGCCTAGCGGTCATGGGCTTGTAGTAGGTGAATCGGAAAATATCAAAGCTGAGCTAGCGCAATTCTTAAGTCAATACTCAAGTGGTCAGCCGATAGAAACGACGGGGAATACATTGATTCAAGAATTTGATCTAGTATTGGACGCCATCGCGTCGTTTAGAGTAAATAACACGAATGAAAATATGGAAGAGGAAATTGATCCATGGCTAAATAGCTTACAAAATGTCGTTCTTGCCGACAAATCGGCAGTTCTCTCTGCGATAGCGATCCAGAAAGAGAAGGTTGATCAGGCTTGGGAAGAACTTGCTAAGGCCACAAGCGCATTAAGCTTATCCAAAACATTCAAAATTGAGAAGCTTAATTCTCCAGATGTGACGGTTGAGGCAGGAGCAAAGCGGCTAGTTCCTTTTGCTGAGCAGCTCATCAATAAACTGGATGCTCAGATTTACACTTTAGTGGACCCGGAATATGTTAAACCTCTAGCTGTCAGCTCTTATGGTTCTCCTTCAGGATTAAACCTGATGGTAGACGGAGATTTAGCAACGAACGTCTATATTCAGACCCTTCAACAGAATGGGGACTGGTATGGCGTTGATTTTGGCAAAACCATTAAAGTGGAAGAAATTGCAATCACACAAGGTAGAACTGATGCGGATCACGATATATTCCAAAGGGGAATTCTTGAGTATTCCGTGAACGGTCAAGAATGGACCGCAATCGGAGAAGAGCGTTCCGGGTATAAAATTTCTGCTTCCGGGCTCAGTGTGAATGCTAGGATGGTTCGATATCGATTGACTCATGCTGGAATACCTGGAGGTAAGCCTGATTTATGGACGGCAGTTCGTGAGTTTTCCGTCAATGCAAGTAAAGATAAGGTGTCGATCTTCACTGATGTGCCAGAATTGAAGGATACACCTATTACGGTAGCTGACAATGCTGTGCAATTAACAAACCTGAACGGAATCACACTAAAGCCATCCCAATATGTAGGGATTAATTTGAAATCCATTGAAGAGATTACGCAAGTGGCGTTAGAAGCTTCTAACGGAGAAGTCCGGTTAGAATCCTCTAAGAACGGTGTGGAATGGGAATCTGTTAATGAGGGGAATGGGGCGTTTGCTAGTGCTGCCTATTTCCGGATCATGAATAAGGGAACTGAGAATATCACTGTAGATCTGACAAGGCTCATGATCCAGCTGAACAAATTCTCTCCACCTATGATTACTCATAATTACGGAAGCATTTATGAAGGTTCTATCAACAACGTGTACAATGCTTCTTTAGAGAACAAGGTTTGGTTCGGTTCGATTCAATCAAAAGGGAAGTATATTCAGATCGACATGGGCGGTGTGGTGAATGTCCAGAATGTAGCTGTTGTGATTGGAGACGGTGAAGGAGATTTCTTCCGTAAGGGAGATTTACAGCTGTCACTAGACGGACAGACATGGGATACGATCCATACGTTTACTAATCCGAGCGATCGGAGTTTGAATTTCCCTGAGCATGAGGTGCCTTACCGTTATAAGCGTGTTCAAGTTGACGGCGGCAAGCAAGCCCGATATGTAAGATTGATTTCAACTGAAACCTATGATGCATGGCTCGCGCTTAATGAAATTTTGGTTAATGAAGGGATTGAAAGACCGGGAACTTCCAATCCGGCTATCCAGGCTGAACCTGCTGGAAATATAGGAAATGAAGCCTTGCTGTCCGTTGACAAAAAGCTTTCCACCTTCTATATGCCAGGTGCTGGGAATACGGGTTCCTTAAATTACAAATTGTCGAAGGATACTAAGGTAAAAGAAGTGATTGTTTTGCAAAATCCATCGGATAATTCAAACGCTGCGGTGTCCGTGCGAGATGCGAGTGGATGGCATAAGGTAGGTAACCTGTCATCATCTTATAATACATTTGATACCTCCAAGTATAGTAATGTGTTTGAAGTGAAGATTCAGTGGGAGGGTTCGACTAAACCTAAAATCCACGAGATCATTACAGTTAAAAAAGACGGAAATGGTGAGGTTGATCCATCAGGTAAGATGACTTCTGTTCTGTCTGGGGTAGACACTGTAGCTGGCGGAAGAGATTTTCAACTGGCGTTTGGAGTGAAGAGTGTAACAGATGCTGTGTATGCAATGGATGTAACTATGAATTACGATCCTAAGCTGTTGGAATTCAAATCTGCTACATCCTTGCGGAGTGGAATTCAGGTGCTTGAAACTGCTAATCACACGTCTGGAAAATTGCGGCTGCTGGTGGTGAGTGAAGGGGCGGACAACGCGATAATTGGCAATCTGCAGCTGTTATCTTTGGATTTTGGGACTAAGACAGTAGCGGAAGCTACAGAGAGTACTATTCAGATTGAAAAAGTGATCGTAGCAGATGCGGAAGGTAAGGAGAGCGAAACCGTTACATCGAGTCATAAGCTCAAGATCACTGCAGAGGAGCCGGAGCCTGGTATTTCTGGTGACATTAATAAAGATGGAAAAGTGTCCATCGGCGACTTGGCGATAGTCGCTGCTAATTATGGCAAGGATACCAGCAGCCCAGATTGGGCTGAGGCTAAACGTGCCGATATCAATAAAGATGGCGTGATTGATTTGAAAGACTTGGCGTTCGTAGCCCGTAAGATAACAGAATGATGTAACAAGGATAAGAAAGCCATGCAAGCTATTGCTTGCATGGCTTTTTTTGATTGCTTAGCACTGGACAAGCGCTAGTCTAGCTATGCTCCGCTAATTGCACCTCAAAACCGTCCGGGTCCAGTATATAAAAGAATCGTAAATGTGGATTGGGTGCGATCGGTCCGCGTGCGACGGGAATGCCGTGGCTTTTCAAATGCGCTATGGCGTTGTCGAGCGATTCCACTTCGAAACCAACGGAAACGCCGCATTCTGGCTTTAGAGCCGGGTCGCTGCCCTGAATAAGCTCGATTTTCGGCTGCTCTGCAGTGCCTAACATAACAATCTGTTTTCCTCTACTCTCAAATCTGCGATCCATGGGAAGTCCTAGAATACGGTTATAAAAATCAAGGGAAGCCTCCAGATCGCGCACTCTGAGCGTTATCCAATTCATACTCAACTTCATGATTGTAATGTCCTCCTCAATCTATTTCTACGACAAAGCCGTTTCTTCAAATTATACGCTATCTTATTCGCTAAAAGTTCGTAATATTGAACCTAATTCGCGAAGGAATACATAATTGTTAAACGATTAGTTGAATTTTAAAATGATGATATTGGAATTATATTACTTTTTTGAATCCAAAATCATTCTGGGAGGTGGTCATAATGAAGCGTAGACTTATTTACGTTCTTACGATCCTAGTAATCGTTCTAAGTTCCTGGTTGTTACTGAATAACCAAGAGAGTAAGAGCGCTTTAGAAAAGGAGGGGAAAGAGGTGGCTAAAGTGAATGCTAATGACAGTAGCACAACAGCGGTTAAAGTTACTGTGAATAACGGACAAATTCCGGTTCAGTACCTGACTCCCGCTTATAAGGTTACAGTGCAAGGAGATATTTTGTATGCGAGTAAGAAGAATGAGACGGATGCTGTTGAACCGCTCAAACTCGATCTGTACGAGCCGTCAGGTGATGATAACAAGAAGAGGCCTGTATTTATTTTTATTCACGGTGGGGGTTATACAGGAGGGGATAAGTACGATGCAGCGGACTTTTCTACGGGATTGGCAGAGCGAGGATATGCTGTATTGTCCATCGATTATAGGCTGAAAAAAGATCCGTTTACTAACTTCACCCACACGCTTAATGACGCTTATGAGGATATAAGCGATGTGATTAAATGGATCAACGATAACGCAGAGCTTTACGGAATGGATGCAAGCCGTATTGTGATCGGCGGTGATTCGGCGGGAGGGCATCTAGCCATAAACTTTGTCAATCAATATGTATCAAAGGATCCATCGATCATTAAATCTATATTTTCGATTGTAGATATTTATGGGGGGGATCTGACGACAAGTGCGAACAGCAAGCTGCCGCCAGTCCTCATCATTCATGGAACAATAGACAAACTAGTGCCGTACCAGCAAAGTGTTGAATTGGCTGAACAATTGAAAGAGATAGGAGTGTATCATAATCTACTAACTATGGAAGGTGTCGGACATGATTACAAGAATGAAAAATACATCGATGAGATTATGGAGACGACAACACATTTTCTATGGAATGTCATGAACAGTCCAGCACTTGCAAAGCTGCCGGAGATTTCCGGTATTTCTATTGCTGCTGGAGATGCCTTTGATATTAAGCTACCTGAGGCCTATCGCAGTCCTTCGAAGGAGCCGATGAACATCGATTTACCGGAGGGTTGGATACTTCGTGATGAGAAGGAAGAAGACAGACTTTGGATTCAGGTGCCGGAAGGCTTGGTGAGAGGAAACGATTCGCTGTTCGTCTCGCGCGGCGAAGATCCTAAAACAGCAATGAGCTTCGCTGTCAATGTCAACGTAATCGATCCGCTTACGGTGAAATATGAGACATTTTATGATGAATCTGCCAAAGAGATAAGGACTCATATGGATGTTACGAATCAGTCTACGAATATTTTCAGCGGTTCAGTGGAAGCAGATTATGAGACAGGACGTTCTACTCAGGGGACCTATAGCGCTTCTGTCGAGAATCTAGAACCGGGAAAAAGCGTGCGGCTAGAGATTCCTGAGCTTGCATGGGGACAACGGACACTTAAATCTTTTAATGATATAGGTAATCTATTGCAAACGACTTTAGATTCCTTCAACGCGCTGTTGTTGCCAAAACTCAGTAAGCCCGTTGAAATCAATGGTAACCTATCTGATTGGAGTGATCAGGCTCGCTTTAATGTGAAGGATATCAAGATCAATGGTTGGCGAGGGGAGCAGGATATCAGCGCGACCGGTTCCTTAGCGTGGGATACGGATAACCTTTATCTAGGGGTAGAAGTTATAGATGACAAGCATGAACAGTCAGCATCGGGTGATGCTATTTGGAGTGGGGACAGCATCCAGATTGGCATTGGCCTTGCAAACACAGATGGAACAGTGCCCTCAGAGTACCATGAACTGGGTGTGGCTAGGGGAAATGCAGGAAATTTACTCAAGTGGCGCTGGCTAACTCCAAGGGGTTTCAATATTAATGATGCCATAGAGCTAAAGTATGCGATAGAACGTTCTGGTTCAATAACCAGCTACGAATTAGCCATCCCGTGGCATGAACTGAGCTACGACATTACACAGGTGAAGCAAGGAATGAAGCTTAAATTTTCGCTGCTGGTTAATGATAATGACGGCGAGGGGCGTAGAGGCTGGCTAGAATACAACAGTGGTATAGGGACTTCAAAGGATGTTAATGCCTTCGGGGATCTGTTTTTGACGGATTGATAGAATCTTTAATAAACGGCAGAGATGCCGTTTATTATTTTATTGTTGCTCAATGAACGAAAAGTTAACGAATAAGAATTGCGTTGACATATCCAACTTTTGACATTATGATATGAATGAAAAAATAATTATTCATTCATGGAGATGCGGAAAGTGGAAGATAAAAAAACAAAGATTTATGATTGTGGGAAAGAGCTGTTTAGCAATAAAGGCTTTAAGGATACAAATATCTCGGACATTACAAAAAAAGCTGGAATAGCCATAGGAACCTTTTACAACTATTATCCTTCTAAAGAAAAACTATTTATGGACATCTTTCTTGAAGAAAATGCGAAGCTCAAAAAAAACTGTATGCAATCCCTCGACACGACCCAAAGCCCACTGATTGTAATTCGGCAGATGATGGCACTCAATGCGGAAGGTATAATCGCCAACCCTATTCTAAAGGAATGGTATAACAAAAGTGTTTTTGGGAAAATTGAACAGCTTTATCGAGAAGAAACCGGCATTCAGGTGAACGATTTCTTATATGACAGCTTCCATGAAATGGTGCAGCAATGGCAAACCGAAGGCAAGATGCGAAGCGATATGGACAGCAAAATGATTATGATGGTTTTCGCCGCGATGATCAATGTGGAGACCCACAAGGAAGAAATAGGACTGGAGTTCTTTCCACAACTGCTGGACCATATGATGGAACTAATCATGAAGGGTCTTACAGACTGCCCCAAATAGAACTGATGAGGCAGTCTTTTTATCTCTTAAAATGAATGAATATAAAAATATTCATTCAATAACTAAGGAGAGGGGCATGCGAATGATCATTGGTGTAAGAAGTAAAAGGAAGATTCCAAAGTGGATGATTATACTGAGCTTCTTAGGTGTGATTGCAGTTCTAGTATGGGGAGGGATTCTATTCAGTGCTCCAGGAAGACGTGAAGTTCAGAAGCTTACTATAAATGTCATTGATTTCGATAAGTTACGAGATGGAATCTATGTGGGAGAATATATCGGCACAAAGGATCATTCCAGAGATACCAAGGTTCAGGCATCCATATCTATGGGTTCAATTTCAGGGATTAAAATACTCAAAGGCGCTATAGATAAAAACGGAAAGCCACTGAAACTGAAGGGCGGAATAAGCATTGGTGATTTGTTTAGACATGTGATTGAATCACAATCCCTTCAGGTAGACGTTATCAGTGGTGCAACGCTTACCTCTAAAGCACATCTTAAGGCACTAGAAAATGCACTGGAGCAGGCAAAGACGAAATAATTCGTTTCAGGAGGGCTAAGATGAACATTGCAGTCATATCGTATTCATTCTCAGGCAACAATGATGCATTAGCTGGCAGTGTGGCTAAAGAACTGTCGTCTGATTATTTTCAGATTTCTGAAGCCAAGCCGCGGACATTGAGTTCCATTACAATGGATATGATTTTTAGCAGGATACCGTTGGTACAGCCATCACCTAACTTATTAATGAAGTATGATTTGATTCTCTTTTTTGGACCGATCTGGATGGGGCAAGTGGCGACACCACTCCGACCATATTTAAGGCATTTAAAAACAAATCCGAACAAGTATGGTTTCATCTCAATCAGCGGTGGAGCGGACGGACCCAACACAAAGGTACCAGGCGAGCTCAGGAAAAGAGCTGGGGCGGATCCCGTTGTATTTATAGATCTGTATATCGCTGACTTAATATCGACAAATCCTAAACCGACACGGAAGGCTACCTCAGCTTACAAGTTAGATCCTGGGGATATCAAACAATTAACCTGCACAATCGTAAAGAGATTAAAGGATGTTACTTAACAGAGAGTTCATGTATAAATAAACGGCAGAGATGCCGTTTATTTATTTTCTCCCCAACTGGTAGGAATTTGTCTATTTTTAAAGTGTCAGATCAATTCGCTAGATGGTATGATAGGATCGGGAGGGAATTTAAAATGACTAATGAGATAACCAATGAGAACGAGGAACCAACAAACGAGAACGAGGAAATAACCAGTGATCCAGAAATGTCTGAGGAGGATATGAATAAGCTAGTGATGGCTGTTCATCATAACGGCCTCGTAGCTTTGAGAGTACACTTTCAAGACGTTGAAGGACAAGTGTTAAATATGGAGGCCTACGGCCCGGTTTTTGTTTTTCACGTAAAGTCTGAATTAGATCATGTCTATTCTTGCGGATTTTTTCTGCGTGAATTGATTGCAAGATTCCAATCGGGTAAGGATCCTGCAGCATGGATGGCTTCTTTCTTTGTTGATCTGATGAAGATTGAGGGAGGAAAAACGCTTCCAAAACCGCCTTCAAGTGAAGAAGAAGCTAAAGCGATTATAGACAATGTATTAGTTCCGCAATGTATTAAAGAAATAACCGAAGAATTTGCGCCGGAGGATGTACATGTCGGCCTAGCTTGGAATGAGAAACTCGGTCCGGTGTTCGAGGCTGGATTTCCAGCAATAACCGATGGGAATAACGTATGCGCGTTCCCACTGCATTTATTGTTAACCCACTTGCAATTGAATCGGGATCCTTCCGAGCTGCTTGTTCAAGGTATGTATAACATCCGTAAAGAACATGGATTGGAGTAAAACAGGCTCTGAGCCCTGGCCATCCATAACCCAAAGAAACGGCAGAAATGCCGTTTCTTTGTTGTATAAAGCAGTAATTTAACTAAAAAGGTTTGAATCAGAAGCACTTTTGAATTCGCTAGGCGTTAATCCTGTAATAAGTTTAAATACTTTACTGAAATAATATTGATTGTTATAACCAACCATATCTGCGATATCTTTAAACTTCAGATTGGAGGAGGTATCCTTAATCAACAGTTTTGCTTTTTCAA
Organism: Paenibacillus sp. RS8; assembly: GCF_041956825.1. Classification (NCBI taxonomy): domain Bacteria; kingdom Bacillati; phylum Bacillota; class Bacilli; order Caryophanales; family Paenibacillaceae; genus Paenibacillus; species Paenibacillus sp. RS8. Next base: position 3,934,980 of record NZ_CP168131.1, read on the forward strand.
TTCTAAGCTGTGTTAGATATTCGATGGGAGCGGAGCCCTTATGTTTCTTAAATTCTCTGCTTAAAAAGGACACATTGAGATTAACCATATCAGCAATATCTGCGATCGCGATTTCATCTGATAAATGATCATTGAAGTAGGTTGCTACCGTCTCTACAATCCATTTGGCGGAACTGGAAGCAGGCTCAGACCCTTGCGCAGAGTAGAAGAATTTATTAAACAGGAACGTAATATTTTTAAGCAAGGCTGGGTAATCTTTGGAGTTTGAGATGACTTCATCAAGTTCCAGATTTAGATCACTATTCACGATATGCTTTTGTAAAGTGGCGTTACAGGCATTATACAAGATTTGAGATAAGCATAACTCAACGTCACTTTGGGTATAATTTTGCTCGCTCCAGGAAGCGAAGTTTGTCTCTAATTCGCAATAAAAGGCTTCTCTTTTTTGATTTTTGATGAAAGAAATGATCTTCTTTGTGTCAAAAGCCTTATCTAGATCGATGGTGGAGTGAGAGTTTAGAGAGAAATCTTTAACGAACAGAAGGCTAGATTTGGCGAAAATAGCGTTTTTGCCTAAAATCATTCGACTTAGCTGATATTCTAACCTTAGCTTCGATAGATTCTCGACGCTATTGCTTACGGCAAAAGTAAAAAGCTGCTCGTGTGCTTCATACTTTGATAGGAATAAGTTATAAATCTCTGTGAAATCGATTGTAAGCCCTTGTTTATAGCTGAAGACCACAACCATTTCATTCATAGACTCGCCATCAAACACCCAAGCATTATCATATGCTTTATTCATAGGAATAGTAAGAAAGCTTGCCAAATCATTTTTCAGCCAAAAGTCATTGGACGGATTAGATAAGTCTATGGGAAATCTCGAGATGGAACCCGCACAAATGACAAGAATGGAGAAGCATTTATGATTCATTTGCTCATATTTATCGAACGACAGGACAGCTCTTCCTCGAAGTAAATCCGATAATAGCTGTTGTTCCTTAGTGACATTATGGGTGTGAGCTAATTGAGTGACATTCTCTAATACCTCGTTCAAAGCAGCTTGGGTAACAGGTTTTAAGAGGAATTCCCGTACGCCAAGACGCAAAGCCTCTCTAGCATATTCAAAATCGTTATAGCCGCTAATAATAATGAAGAGTGTATCCGGGTATATTTTCTTTATTTCCGTAATCAATTCCAGACCATCCATTCCAGGCATGCGAATATCTGTGAACACGATCTGAGGCTTTAAGCGAAGACACATCTCTAGTGCGGTTATCCCATCCGTGGCTTCACCAATTACCTGTAAACGAGGGCTAAAGCTTCCGATTTTCTTAACTAGATTTCTTAAAATAGGATGTTTATCTTCCACAACCATGATGGATATCATCATCACTTTACCTCCTCGTCGGACCTCTCCTTGACACCGAAGCAAATCCGGGCACCGTGTTCTCCAACATTGGATACCTTGAAATAGAAATTTTCTCCGAAATGAATGACTAATCGTATAAAGGTGTTCAGCATGCCCATTCCTGAGATTTGAAGATTCTTCAACAGCTTGCCTTCGATAAAATTGGAGCGGTATGCTGTTAGCTTTTGATTCAGATCCTGAAGTACCGTCTGCTCAAATCCTGAACCATTGTCCAGAATTACTAGCTCCCAATCGTCTACGGTAGTAAATCGTCCATTAATTGTAATTTTCCAGGGTGGAAAGCTTTTATCGAACCCGTGATTTATCGCATTTTCCACAAAGGGCTGCAAGGATAATTTCGGAAAATAAAGGATGTTCATAGTGTCAGGAATATCTATTTCATAAAATAAGCTATTCTCATAATGAAGCTTCATGAGTTCCAGATAATAGATAGAATACTTAATCTCTTCTGCTAACAGCACATCTGTACCTGAAGAAGAACCGCTGTACCTCATCATCTCTGCAAGTCTTAGACACATATCTTCTGCAATGATCGAACCTGACTCTTCGCAGTGGACGGCAATAACGTTCAGTGTGTTGTATAGAAAATGTGGGTTAATCTGTGCCTGAAGGGCAGAATAGTTGGCCTCAATTTCCCGGATGCGTGACTCATATTCCGTATTAATCGCCTGTTTAAGCTTTTCTATCATCTTCTCAAAAGAGCGGTTCAGCATAATCAGTTCGTTATATTCAAAGTGCTCATTGGGAGTAGGATTCTGGTTGAAGGAGAGGTTGTTTAAGCTCACTGCCCGGACTGTTTTAGTCAGTGCTTTTAACGGCTTCATTAGTTTTCGTATAGCAAAATAGTAGATGATCAGCACAGCAAGTAGGGTTAGAAACCCTATCGTAATGAGAATTGTACGATAACGTTGAAGATTAGCCTGTAATGAAATCCCATCATCGGCTACGACAGTGGTCCAGCCCAAATAGCCCGAGTTATAGGTGCTTAGCAGCGTTAATTGGTCCTCTTGTTTGAATTTTCCGGAGATAGGAATATGCTCTTGCAATTGTTTAGAAAGCGTTGTCAGTAAGGCTTGATGATGATTGTCTGTTGAGGGATTGTAAGGAAATACAAGCGTCCCATTGTCATCAAAAATATAAACCTGTTTCCCCGACTGCTGATTTTCGATTCTAGTAATGAGCTCCAGGCTCTTATAAGGCAATTGAATTTCTAACATTCCAAAATCTGTAGAATAAGGTGTGCTGAATTTTCTTACAACGGAAATGACGGTTTCTGGCTCAGTTGACCAAACATCTGGATGCGGAGGGAGTGCAGCAAATAGCTTATCTTTGATGAAGAGCTCATTAAGGGAAGATGGCTTGGAATAGGGCATTGGGATGTTCTTGAACAGATGCTCTGTTCTGAAATAAGGAAAGAAAATATCTTTATCTGGCACGAAAACAATGACCTTGTGAAGATCGCTAACCACGTTATAAATCGCATTTAAATTGTGGGCCAGCTTGTTTTGAGAGACTAGATTACTCATGGAATCCGAGGGTACATCGCTGTTTAACTCCACCATGACGTCCAAATTATCTTGGTTATTCGTAAATCCTAACGCTGCATAATCTAGCTGCTTGTACAACGTATCCACTTGGTCTGAGATCTTCTGTGTTGTAGGAATGAGCCCTGCCAGTTCAGTCTGAATTAGCATTGATTTCATGTAAGTATACAAGTAAACCATGGACAGAAGCAGGATTAGAAAGAAGATACCCATAATGGTAACAATGACTTTATTCTGAAATCCAAGTTTACTAAACATACATTATCTCCTCTAAAGGTTAAAATCAAGTGCATCATAACACAAACATTGTAATCAAAAAAGTATAAATCAGATAGTCAGATTTTTATATTTCTTAAATGATCGAATGCGATTACATTAGATTTAACGATTTCGAGCTAGTACGTTGGAATCGAAAAACAGGGGGGTTACAGTATGAAGCAGCTTCAAAAGAAAACATTGTCGGTGTTATTGTTGGGCGCACTCATCCCGGTATTATCAGGTTGCGGAAGCACTTCTTCCAACGCCAACACCAATGCCGCTGCAGCACCTGAAAAGTCTAATGCGGCTGTCACGGCGACGGAAGCACCACAAGAGACAGAAGTGAAATCAGAGCCCGTAACGATCAGTTATCTTGCAGCAGCTAGTCAATTAAACTATGGCGGCATTAAAGATCTAATCGCAAAATGGGAAGCGAAGACCGGCAATAAGGTGGATATTCAAGCGATTCAAGACGATCAATACGACAACCTTGTGAAAGCAAAATTGTCCGGAGGGGGAGATATAGATGTATTCTTCGGGTCTTATCAAAAATATGATGTGCCAAATCAATTGCTGGAGATTAGCGGAGAAGCATTTGAATCTCGTCTGAATGATATCGCACTTCAATCGTTGAAGTATACGGATGGGAAAATTTATGCTTTTCCATCATCGATGGCTTTAGGCTCTTGGGGGGCATTTTACAATAAAAAAGTATTTACAGAACTGGGATTGTCCGCACCTAAAACTACGGAAGAATTCAATAAGGTTCTCGAAGCTATTAAAGCGAGCGGAAAGACACCGATTTATTTTGCAGCTAAAGACGGATGGACCATGCTGCAGCATCGTAATGCTGTAAACGGTATTATTGGCGGCGCTGATCCTGCGGTGTGGGATAAATTAAATAAAAATGAAGTGCAGTGGAAGGATATCCCCGAATTTGTATATCAGTATAAACAGCTCGAAGAATGGGCGAAAAAAGGGTACTTGAATAAAGATTTGTTGACGGCCACTTACGAAAAGCAACAGCAGGCAATCGTTTCGGGAGATGCTGCAATCATTTTCCAAGGGGACTTTGTAGTTCCTGAACTTTATAAGCTTGACGCTAATGCGGAAATTGCGTTCTTCCCGCTTCCTAATAAAGACGGTTCACAATCGATTGCTTTAAGCGGTGCAACTCATGTGTTCATCTCTAAGAAAAGCAAGCATCCAGAAGAAGCGAAAGATCTGCTCAGATTCCTATCAGATAAAGAACAAGCACAAGCCTATTTAGAGGTTTCTCCGGGTGTAAGTCCATACAAGGATATTGATGTGTCTAACAAGATGACGGAAGCGTTGACGGAAATTCAGAACATCGTTAATGAAGGTAAAATCTCAAAGCATGGCGATGACGCTTATATCATTCCACTCCCTTATGACGACGTAGTCGCGGCGTATGCAGAGCTTCTAGTAGGTAGAATCACAGCAGATGAATTCGTTAAAAAGCACGGTGAGGTGTTCTTGAAAAACGCTAAAATCGCAAAAATTCCTGGATTTTAGTATAAACGAAATGCCTTTTCTACTGAGAACAGAGAAGAGCTATACCTGCCAAGCGAGGCGGGTATAGTTCTAATAGTGGAAGGATGGAGGACTGCTACGTGCAACAGAACTATAAGAGAAAAAATTATCCGGTAATCTATTTGATTCCTATTCTTCTAATTTTCACTGTGTTTTATGTTTCTCCTGCTATATTGGGACTCCTTTATTCCTTGACGGATGCAAGTATTAAATCTTCAGGGGTTACCTTTGTCGGACTCGAAAACTATAAGCTGCTCTTTAGTGATGGAGCTGATTTTTTCTTCAGTATATGGAATCAATTCAAATTTGCGATCTTAGATGCACTTGGCAAAACAATAATCGGGCTGCTGGCAGCACTTCTCTTAAACCGGAGATTTAGAGGAAATCACTTCCTTCGTGCATTGATTTATTTGCCGATTATGTTTGGCACGATTATGGTCGCCATCATCTTTAATTATATTCTCAGCTACGATGGATTCCTCAATGGCTTTTTCGAAGCTGTAGGACTTCATGGCTTGGTCAATGATTGGCTAGGAAGCTTCACGCTAGCTATGTATTCAGTGATTGCTGTCGATGTGTGGGTTGGGGCTGGTTGGTCCATGCTGTTGATTCTTGCGGCGCTGCAATCCGTACCTAAAGAAGTGATTGAATGTTCCGATATTGACGGAGCTGGAGCATTTACTAAATTTTTTCAAATTACACTCCCATACATTATAGGGACTTTAAATCTCAGCTTTTTATTAAGCATTATCTCAGGGCTTAAAGCCTTCGATATTATTTATGCGATGACAAGAGGAGGACCGGGACATGCGACAGAAGTGATGTCCACCTTTCTGGTCAAATCGATGTCATCAGGCTCCATTGGATATCCTGCGGCTATAAGTGTGATTCAGTTTATCATTATTACTGTGGTGGCCATGATTATTACTTATTTTAATAATAGAAAGGAGTCGCAATGATGAGTGTGGCATCGAAGACAGGCAAGGTACTAACTTATATTGCGGCGCTACTCCTAGCTATTATTTACTTGGTTCCTTTTATTCTTATTCTATTAACTTCCATCAAGGATGAGACAGAGTCCAAAATTATGAACTTAAGTCTTCCGAAGACTTATATGTTCGAGAATTTTGCAACAGCATTTACGCAAGGACAGATCTGGCGGGGATTCCTCAATGGTATGTTTGTCTCTACTGTAGTCACGGTCTTAACCGTTCTTCTATGTTCTTACTCCGCTTTCATCATTCAAAGAAATCGAAATGCATTTACTAACTTCACTTATAAGTTTCTACTTACGGGTATGATCGCACCCTTTTCTTTTATTCCTGCGATTAAGCTGCTACAGCTACTGAACATGGGAAACAATTTTTCTGGATTAATTATGGTCGATTTGGCAGGTCAAATCGCTTTCTCCATTTTGATTTATTACAGCTTTATGCAAGGGGTTCCACGGGAGATGGATGAAGCTTCGGTGGTCGATGGTTGTGGTCCGCTGCGAATGTTCTTCCAAGTTATTTTTCCTTTATTGCTGCCGGTGGTCTCGACGAATATCGTGCTTACCTTTACCGCTATATGGAATGATTTCAGCAATGTCTTGTTCCTTGTACCTAAAACATCGATGTGGACGATGCCTATGGGCGTGTTCAATTTCCAACAGCTGTACACCTACAATTACGGACTCGTGTGTGCTTATATAACGATTGCATTGATTCCTGTGCTCATCATCTATCTTGCAGGCCAAAGATACATTATTTCGGGCATGACAACAGGAGCTGTTAAAGGTTAACCATTGCGATTAAGGGAGAGGTTACATTGAAGAGAATAACTGTAGCTTTGATTGGAGCGGGAGGACGGGGTGCTGTAGCTTATGCGCCATATGCACTGAGATATCCGGATGAGATCCAGATTGTCGCCGTTGCTGATCCTGATGTTCAGAGAAGAGAGGGCATCAAGAACTCATTTGATATTGAAGCACAGAATGCATTTACGACCTGGGAGGATTTACTTTTTGGTGAAAAGCTCGCGGATGCTGTTCTGATCTGTACACAGGATAATATGCACTTTGAACCAACCATTAAAGCATTGGAAATGGGATACCATGTGCTTTTGGAAAAACCGATGTCTAACAACCCAGAAGAGTGTTTTATCATGGGGGAATACGCTAAAAAATACAATAGAATCTTTGCGATCTGCCATGTCTTGCGGTATAACCATTTCTTCATGACCCTAAAGGATCTGCTTGAGGATGGGGAAATCGGAAATCTGATGACGGTGCAGCATCTTGAGAATGTAGGTTATTGGCACCAGGCGCATAGCTTTGTGCGGGGAAACTGGAGAAACGCAGCGGAGTCCAGTCCAATGATTCTGCAGAAATCATGTCATGATTTGGACATTCTTCTCTGGCTTATTGGAGAAGAATGCATGAGGGTATCTTCATTTGGCTCGCTTAGCCATTTTACAAAGGAAAATGCACCCGCAGGAGCGCCGTTAAGATGTACAGATAGTTGCCCTGTGAGAGATGAATGCGCCTTTTATGCGCCAAGATTCTATTTAATTGATAAAGAGGATTGGCAAGGAAAGTATTTACGGGCTTATTTGACCAACGATACTAGCTATGAGGGAATTATGACAGCCTTAAGAGAGGGACCGTATGGTCGATGCGTGTATCATTGCGATAATGATGTAGTGGATCATCAGGTAGTAAATCTTGAATTTGCTAATAACGTGACAGCCTCCTTTACAATGACAGCCTTCTCGAATGATAGCGAGCGCATCATCAGATTACAGGGAACTAAGGGTGAGATTAAGGGGCATATGGAAGACAATACAATTGAGATAACAGATTTCGTGTCCGGTCGCAAAAAGCTGATTAAGTTACGTGCCTCCGATACCGGACATGGGGGAGGGGACGAGGGAATTATGAAAGATTTCATTAAGCTAGTACAACAGGGAAGTGGACAAAACTCTCGATCTTCCGCCGTTGTGTCTGTCCAAAGTCATCTCATGGCTTTTGCCGCTGAAACGTCAAGGCTCGAAAACCGCGTCATTCAAATGCCTGAGTATATAGAATCTCTGAGGCAAAAGGTGACTGTGTAATGTGGAGGAAATTATGACTACCCTAGGACCTGATTCCAGCAATAGATTATGGTATCTACAGCCCGCGGCTAGCTGGGAAGAAGCATTACCCATTGGTAACGGCAAGCTAGGTGGAATGGTGTTTGGCGGAGTCGAATCCGAAAGAATAGATCTGAATGAAGATACACTATGGTCTGGATTCTCCAGAGATCCTAATAATTATGATGCCATCAGACATCTTGCCCGAATAAGAGAGGCAGTCATGCATGGGCGATTTAAAGAGGCAGAAGAGATTGCGGAGCGTCATATGTTAGGGTCTTGGAATGAATCGTATCTTCCTTTAGGGACCCTTCATATTCGACAGCATGGACTTCAAGCTATCGAGCAGTACGAGCGGGAACTAAACCTGAAGACCGGTATTGTATCCAGTTCGTTTTTCTCGGTAGGGATGAGTTACACTCGTGAAGCTTTCGCCAGTGCTCCAGACAAACTTATTGTCCTTAAATACACCAGCGCGGGTAGGGGAGGAAACCTTTCGTTATCTGTGAAACTGGAAAGCTTGCTCCAGCATAATGGTCAAATTGTACGAAGTATGGATGATTCATCAGTGGATGTGATGATACAGGGGAATTGCCCAAGTCATGTAGAACCAAACTATGTGGAGGATCATCCTAACCCCATTCTTTATGAAGAAGGCTTGGGACTTCGTTATGCAATTAGTCTGCGTATGATCGTGGATAACGGTAGTATCAATTGGAACGATAATGGAGATTTGGAGATCCGCCAAGCGGATAGTGTAATGATCCTTTTATCTGCGGTAACTGATTTTTCTGAAGAACAGTCGAATTCTTGCACTCCTGAATTGGATTTGAATGCCATAGGCTTGCTCCGATTGAATAAAGGAAGCATGATCACCTATGCGGAGCTGAAGGAACGACATCTTGCAGATATAGGGGATCTGTTAGAACGCGTTGAGCTGAGGCTTGAAACTACAAGCACTTCTCTCCTGCCAACTGATCTCAGGCTTGAGGCTGTTAAGGACGGGGCAGAGGATCCGGCACTGGCTGCACTGTATTATCATTACGGACGATATTTACTTATTTCGAGCTCTCGAGAAGGATCTCAGCCCGCGAACCTGCAAGGGATATGGAGTAAGGAGATCAGAGCGCCTTGGGGCAGTAATTGGACGACGAATATTAATATCCAAATGAATTACTGGCATGTGGAAACAGCTAATTTAAGCGAATGTCATAAACCCTTGCTTGCCTGGATTCGTAAGTTGTCATCTAAGGGGAAAAGAACAGCACGCATTCACTATGATTGCAGAGGTTGGGTCGCTCACCACAACGTAGATATTTGGCTGGATACATCTCCCGCAAGCGGGCAGGCTGTCTGGGCGTTATGGCCGATGGCTGGAGCATGGTTATGCAGGCATCTGTGGGAGCACTATTCTTTTAACGAAGATAGTGCTTATCTGGAGAAGGACGCATATCCCATAATGAAAGAAGCCGCGCTCTTCTACTTGGATTGGCTAGTCCCAGATGACAAATCGCCGTTTCTTGTCACTAATCCCTCTACATCACCAGAGAATAAATTTATCACTAAAGCAGGAGATCCTTGTGCGGTAACGAAAGCATCTACGTTAGATCTTTTACTCATCCGCGAGCTATTCACGCATTGTATCGCCGCTTCGGAAATTCTGAATCAGGATGCGAAATTGAGAGTGGAGCTGTTTGACGCTCTATCGAAGCTCTATCCCCTACAAATAGGAAGCGGGGGGCGCCTGCAAGAATGGGCTGAGGATTTTGAAGAATGGGAGCCTGGACATCGGCATTTATCCCATTTATATGGCTTGTATCCTGGTGATCTACTTCAATATGATAGAGATGTCGAGTTTGTTCAAGCTTGCAGACGATCATTGGAACATCGGCTGGCTAATGGCGGCGGATATACGGGCTGGAGCTGTGCCTGGAGCATGGCATTGTGGGCAAGATTACGGAATGGAGCTGAGTTTCACAAGAGCTGGCTATCGTTACTTCGAACCTCAACCTTTCCTAATCTTTTGGATGGGCATCCGTATATGGTGGATACTACCATAGATTATTCTCGCTCAATCTTTCAAATCGATGGGAATTTCGGCACCACTGCCGCTATCGGAGAGCTATTGCTGCAAAGTCATGAGGACGAAATTCATCTCTTACCTGCGTTACCGCCGCAATGGCGTGAGGGAAGTGTAAGGGGATTGCGGGCAAGAAGCGGCTTCACCGTGAATATGTCGTGGAGTAATGGGAAGATAACCGAGGTTTCAATGGAGTCTGACAATGGTGGCCTATGCAGGGTACGGTCAGCGATTCCGTTGACAACAGAAGCACTAGATTCTATGTTATGCACAACACGAAATGGCTTCTATAGTTATGAATTTTTTATTCCCGCGGGTGAGGATGTATTTATGAAGGGTGTACTGTACCCATAGGGGCTAAGGGGGATTTATAGTGAACATCAGAGCATTGTGTGAAGGGATTAAGCTGGATCCAGCGGCTAGACAGCAGGTTTGTGAGTTTCAGATGAAAGAGGAAGAATATCTTGTTTATAAACAGCATTTTTATTTTGACAGATTTTCTTTTTTTGAATCTGTGAAATCTTCGGAGGGCTATCGAAAGCTGCTATTATATTTATTTGTGAGATTCGCAGTAGATGCTTATGAAGAGTATCGTATTCGTAACATTGAGGATAAGATCTATTATGATACATTTTCAGATATTCAGATTTGGTGCATGCAATGTCTGCGTGATTACGGTGAATATGGTATTGAAGAATATAATTGGCTGCAAGAGCATGTTCAGCTTCGGTTATTTCGGTTGGGAAGAATGCAATTTCAACCTTTTGCGATGGACCGGGATTTAGTCGTTGACGGTTGTAGAATCTTTACCCATCAAATCGTGCTTAATGTGCACATTCCAGCGGGAGAACCTTTATCAGTTCAAAGTGTGGAGGAGTCCTTTCAGTTAGCTAGAGCTTTTTTTAGAGGGATATCTCCAGTGTTTATTTGTCATTCATGGCTGCTTGATCCGGAATTAAGTCAGATCTTGAACCCGGTATCGAATATCCTTCAGTTTCAAAGTCAGTTTAACATTTATGAGATCGATAAGAGTTCCAAGGAAGCAGAAGAAAGAATATTTAATAAGCTAAACGAGAGCCCTCATGATTACGAAGAAAATACCCGATTGCAACGGAATGCAAAAAACTTTCTAATTGCTGGAGGGAAGCTAGGAAGTGGTTATGGGATTAAAGTACATAAGTAAGTGGAATGATCTGGATCGAATATAATATACATGTGTTGAAATCAAGTTTCAGTAGGTTTTTCGTCAGCCCCCCCTAGAATTTCATTCTGAGGGGGGATTTTTGTTCATAAGGGCTGTTTTTTAACGTTTAATTCGTCGTTGATATTGAATTCTTGTATTGATCACGGTCCCTTTTCTTCTTCTAATTGTTCGGATTAATTTCAATTGAAACAGCGAAAGAGGTGAGATTCTTGTGCGAATAATTTTTATTTTACGTTTATAAATGATTCGTCTATTACTTTTTCGTGTGAAGCGCCGCTTAACATAGCTGACTTTTCGTTTTCTTCGTTTTAATTTGGCTTTAAAAGCTCTCCAAGGGGTTAGATTTAGGAATTTGCGATATAGCGCCAACCCTGAGGAATCTTTATTCCAGCATTTTTCATCTCCGGCAAAATGGACAATTTTATTATTGTAGTCATGATCTACGATGGCCATGTTAAATGAATTAAACCGGATATCGAGTGGAAGATAATTCGCTCCAAAAACCGCATTTAGAACATCCTGATCCGGCATGGTGACGTCAGGGAAAGTACGCAAAAAGTTCAGCATCTCTTGGTACCAGTTCGTATTCTGGCGGATATTATTCAAACCAAATAAGATTACTCCAGAATTAAAATAAGTCTCAGGATTTAGCCCTTTGGCGCTTACTATAGGCGCTACCTCCATGATGCCCTGATCCCAGATCGCTCCTAAATATTTGTCGTTTAGCTCAACTTGCCATAGCTCATTAATGTCCATGGTTACCAATACATCACAATCCAGATAAATAATTTTCTCAGCGGGTGTGATCGAAGGAAGAAGTAAGCGGTACATGCATGCCTGTGTCCACACATCGATGGAGTTAATATTGGCAAGCACCTGAAGCATATCCTCAGGTAAGGTGATCGAATAATAACTTATCGTATGATTATGTTTGGCGATTAACTTGTTGAACTTTCGCTTGTTATTTTCGGTTAAAGAGGCATCATGTAAAATATGAACATGAATTTGGGAACTTGTATGATGAAAAATTGAAGCTAAAACAACACCGGCATGCTCGGCATATTGTCCATCCTTATCTTGAAAGGCCAAGGCGATTTCAATCATTTGATTTATCCTCTCTCTACATAGTGTACGAATGTACCATAGTATACGTTAGCCTTGACGAGAGGATAGAGGCATTACACCTACGATATTCACCCAATTTGATTTTCATATAAAAAAACCAAGCCTGTACATCAGAACTTGGTTTTGTGAGAATACTGTCATTTTTTTATTTTCGCAGCTTAATGCGATCTATGTGATGGTCGTTATTTTTAAATAGAATAAGATCTGCGCGATTTCTGGTAGGCAATATATTGTGTATCAAATTTTCAAAATTGATTTCTTTCCATATTCTTTTCGAGATCTCGATAGATTCTTCTAGTGATAACTGCGCATACTTTTTAAAATAAGATTGCTCATCTTGGAAGGCGGTATCTCTAAGCTTAATAAAACGATCAATATACCATTTCTCTATATTATTCACATCAGCATCCACATAAATTGAAAAATCAAAGAAATCAGATACAAAATAGTTTGGCACACTTTGATTGAGCCTCAAACTAGTCTGAAGAACATTTAATCCTTCAACAATTAGGATGTCCGGGTTCTCGATCGTGATATATTCATCTGGCACAATATCATAAGTTAGATGCGAGTAGACAGGGCTTTGAACACTCGAAACACCTGACTTCACTTTAGTTAAAAATGAAATTAAACTACGTGTGTCGTAGCTTTCAGGAAATCCTTTTTTCTTCATGATTCCACGCTTTTCTAGCTCCGCATTGGGAAGTAAGAACCCGTCAGTTGTAACTAAATCTACTTTTGGATGAGATGGTAACTGAGAGAGGAGTTTCTGAAGAAGTCTAGCGGTTGTACTCTTGCCAACAGCTACACTTCCGGCGATGCCTATGATGAAAGGACCTTTTTTAAGATCGTTATTAAGAAAGTGATTTATAGATTCTTTATATTTATGAGAGGCTTGAAGCTGCAGATTTATCAATTGGGACAGAGGAAGATAGACCTCATTTACATCCTCAATCGAAATCTTATCGTTAATACTTTGGATATCGCTAAGCTCTTCTTCTGATAATTGGATAGCGGTGAAATCGCTTAGTTTCTTCCAATCCTCACGTAAATACAGTGTATATGCTGAATTATTCACCATTAAAGTTTCCACATCCCTGGATTTAATAAAATATAAGAAAGTATAAGTTATGTGCCTATACTTTAAGTCTTATATTTCTCGCTTAAACGCTTACCGTCCTTATAAGGACGCCGAAGGCGGTTACGCTTGGAGATTCATCTTTAGGTATTATAACCGTTCATTCAACTGGATTCCATTCATAGCAATCGACATTAGGATATGCAATCATATTAAACAATACATAGGGGTTATTGATAATGTTTTTAAAGAGGTTATTTCGAAAGAAATTATTGGCCTGTACGTGCACTAAAAACAACGGCTAGGTTTCCACATGATTATAATACATGGCTCTATATGAGGCATACGCTAGTCAATGGTAATCCAGCACAGCCTTATAGTGAGGATACAGGATTTCAAGGGATGTTCGTGTGGGTACCAGACGTTGAAGATAAAGCTGGATTTTTTAATTTGGAAATGAACAGTGAGAAAGTGGTGCACTTCTATACTTTAATTCCGCTTTATAGGGAAGAGTTAATAGGTTAAACAAGATTGGGGTCACCGATGTTCTGAATCCTTCCCGTAAAAATAGCTGTAAGAAGATGTTTGGACTTTTTTGAAAAATAAGAAAAACGGCCGAGGGCCGTTTTTTTCTTATTCTTTGATCCCAAAAGCAATCCAGCGCCCATCAACATCTTCAATAACAAATTCCTTGTTATTATAGTCTGTGTTTGCTAATGTTCGGACAATATTAACGCCAGCGGCTTCAAATTCTTTTTCCAACTGCTCTTGCTGTTTCGTTATAAAATAGGCGTCGTAACCATAGCCATACAATTCTCGATTAGGAATAACCCGTTGTCCTTGGGATTGCGTAAGGATGATCTCTGTATCATCACGATACAGGCAAATATGCGGTTCCTCCGTATCTAAATAAGGCACAGCTTGAAAGCCTAAGTATTGACTGTAATAAGCAGCTGTATGCTTAATATCCAGGGTAGGGAAGATACTATGTGATTGTAAAAGCTTTTTGTCCACTTTTAAGTCCATCCTTTCTAAGAAAATAGATATCCATATATTACCTTGTGACAAAGATTTCAACAATACGCGGAGTTATTATTCCGTAGGAGACATTCATGGTTGACACCGTAGATATTGTATAATAATATACATGCATGAGCATGCATTTAATATTCTTTGCTAAAACATGGGTTCAATGTTCATAATAAATTTAGTTTTTTATAAAGAGGAGAGATATCATGAAGGACTTGTTCACCCCGTATGAAATGAAGGATTTGAAATTGAAGAACCGCGTGGTTATGCCTCCGATGTGTCAATATTCAGTGACGAACAAAGATGGGATTGCTACCGATTGGCATTATAATCATTACGTAAGTCGTGCCATTGGAGGCACAGGATTAATTATTATTGAAATGACCGATGTGGAACCAGATGGCCGAATTACTGATTTTGACCTTGGTATTTGGTCTGATGAGCAGATTCCTGCACTGGCTAGAATTGTTGATGCTTGTCATTCCTATGGTGCAAAAGTAGGTATTCAAATTGCGCATGCGGGGCGCAAAGCTGAAGATGCAGCAGTTCCTGTATCCTCATCTGCCGTTCCATTTGATGCTGACTCCAAAACACCGCGTGCCCTAACGACTGAAGAAGTGAAGGGTATGGTTGAGAAGTTCCGGCTCAGTGTGAAGCGTGCAATTCAAGCAGGATTTGATGTTATCGAGCTTCATGGTGCGCACGGCTATCTCATCCATCAGTTCCATTCACCTCTAACCAATCAAAGAACAGATGAATATGGCAAGGATTTGACCTTGTTTGGTACCGAGATCATTCGTGCAGCGAAAAGTGAAATGCCTGAAGGAATGCCATTGATTATGCGTATCTCAGCTCAAGAATATGTAGATGGCGGATACGGCATTAAAGAAAGCCTGGCATTTAGTAAAGCGTATAAAGAAGCCGGCGCAGATATTTTCCATATCAGCGCGGGTGGTGAAGGCCCTATCGCTGCGGCTGGTAAGCCAGGAACACATGCGGCGTATCAAGTACCTTTGGCAAGAGAGATTAAATACGGCTTGAATGTTTCGGTGATTGCCGTTGGTAGATTGGATGAACCAGCTCTTGCTAATGCAGTGATTGGAAATGAAGAAGCAGATCTTGTTGCCGTGGGTCGTGGGATGCTAAGAAATCCATATTGGACCTTAGAGGCTGGGGTTGAGCTTCAGAAGGATCCGGGTATTCCTCGGCAGTATGCCTTTGGATTTCCTAGAATTAAAGGATAAGGAATAACGAAAATTATTTATATCATTTGGAGAGGCCGGCTTGTTGGAGAGACGGTCTTTTCTCTTTTTTGGATTAAGCTTGGCACAATGGATGTGGAGTGTAGTACTATTATATAGAAGAAAAATTTCATGAATAGTCATACGCTCGGGAGATGAATAAGATAGATGGACAAAATGAGTAGCAATGACCTGATCACGAACTGGTTGACGTTAACACATATACAAATGAATGTAACGAATGAATTAGAAGTTAATTTGCAAGCGAATCATGGATTATCTTTAAAAGAATTTTATTTGCTGTTATTCCTATCAGAAGCCCCGGAGAAAAAGTTGAAATTGCAGAAGCTCGAAGCTATGGTGGGGTTAAGCCAGAGTGCGGTTTCCCGATTGGTTAGCAGGTTTGAAGCCAAGGGCTGTGGAGCTTTAGAGAGAAAAGCATGCGATGATGATCGCAGAAGTATTTATACCTCCCTAACCTCCATTGGTGAGGCCAAGCTCATCCGTGCACAAGAAACCTTTAAAGAGACGCTAATGACGGCATTCCCGGAAAAAGATGTGGAACAGCTTCTTGCGCAAATGCTTCGCATGAAGCAACAATCTTGAATCAACACAAAAAACCTCTGTTTTGGTAAATGGACCGTATTCTCCATTCCCATACAGAGTTTTTTTGCGTGTGCCGTAATCTATTAAAAGTGTGCCAGCATTCATTAAGCCTTCTCTTGCCAGTGCCACTTAGAAAGCTGGTAATAATTATGAATTTCATTTTCAATCATAATTTCATTCATTAAGTCGAAGTCACATTTTTGTATGACTCTATTAGAGGGTGTATTGTGTACCAGAGCAATAGCGTTTAATACATCGGTAGATGTGTGCTCAAACAAATACTTAATTAACCCCTTGGCAGCTTGTGTGGTATATCCTTTGCCGCGATGATCCTTGGATATGGCATACATGATTTCTCTGTTCGGAGCGGGTAATTCATCCTTCATTCCTGTACAGCACCAACCGATAAACTCATTCGTCTCTTTTAAAATAATGCCTAAACGAAGACGAAGCTCCCCGATATTTCCATCCGCTGAGACCGCTTGTAGAAACTGTTGGTTTTCTTTTATTTCATAGTTTATTAACCAATCTAGCCGTTGTTCTTTAGGGACATTCCAGTCGGGCAGAAATTCTATGATTTCAGGCTGCGTGGTAAGTGCGTGAAACTCGTCTAAATCCTCCACTCTAAACTCTCGTAACAGGATGTCTTCACATTCAATTGTAAATAAATCGCGTTTTGTTGATTCGAAACCTACACGGTTATTCATATTTCATCTCTCCTTCATACATTCAAATTCATTTTATCATGAATAAAAGGGGCTATTTGGTAATCTTTAATTATAAAAATAGTTTTCTTTTATTTCACACAAATATTAATTAGTTAATATATTAATTGATTATAAAGTATGTTATTATGTTTCGTATAAAGAGTGAATGACCCGCGAATGGGTCGGTTTTGTTGTAGTAATTAGTAGAATAGTTAGACTTTTATGATTTCTAATACAAAAGATGACAGGTGATCTTCTATGAACAATGGAAACAGTAACAAATTTATTAATGGTAATTTGATAGCGCATTATAAGTTTGATAACCCCGATCATGTGGGTCAGGATTGCTCAGGGAATGGGAATGATGGAACCGCTTTAGGGACTAAACTGCCAATCATTCAGACTGTAGCAGGTAGAAGAGCTGTTTCGTTAGCGGGTGGAGAACATGGCACATCCTATATTTCGTTGCCGGATGATCTTCTTAAAGAAGTCAGCGACCAAACGGGTATTACTGTCTCGACTTGGATGCATGTAAGTACTGGTGGGAGCTTATGGGAAAGACTGTTCGATTTTGGCAAAGGCGAGACAGGACCCTATATTTTTTTAACGAGAAATTTCCGGGGGACTTGCTTTGCAGGAGAAGATTTAGTCGCAGATCCTGGGAGATCCTTTGCTGCTGGTGAATGGGTGCATGTCGGCTTTACAGTGACAGGAACAAAAGGTGGAACACTTAGCAGTGCGGGACCTGTAATTTATGTAAATGGTGAGGTCGTTGCAGATGGAATGATCAGTCAGACTTCTAGCGGTACATATGCTAAGTTACGTGCTTGGTTTGCTACATTTGAGGACCAAATAAATTATAGTAACAATACGATCGGCAAGTCCCAGTACGCTGCAGATGTAGATTTTGGCGGCTCTCTCTCGGACTTCCGTGTATATAAAGCGGGATTAACGCAGGACGAAATCATTGAGATTATGTGTGAATCTTTGACAGATGAAGAGATCGTTAAGCTTGCAAAAGATAAATACTTAACCTTTACAAGCTCGATCATCACCAAAGATATCGAATTGCCAGCTTCGCTCATGGGTGGAAAAGTTGACGTATCCTGGGTATCTAGTGATTCTGCTATCATTTCTGATAAGGGTGCCCTGAATAAAGCCGTCCAATCTGCTCAAGGCGTAACGCTTACTGCGGTTTTGAAAAAAGGTAACAGTACAGTAGAAAAGAGCTTCACTGTGTCTGTACTTCCAGAAGGTGTACCACCTTACACCTTAACAATCGATGGAAACCATGAGATTTTGGATGTTAGCGAAGTTCTATATGGCCTTTTCTATGAGGATATTAATAATGCGGCAGATGGTGGGATTTATGCAGAGCTAGTGCAGAATCGTTCCTTCGAGTCTTTTGCTTTTGACAGTTATTCGCATGTATGTGGTGTGCATGGGACTTCAACGGGTAGAAATTATACGCCTCTGCATGCTTGGTCTGGTGACACAGACAAAATGAAGGTTCACAATACAGGTGGATTAAACGATTTCTTCGGAATCGAAGATAAAGATATGAACGCCCATTATGTGACAGTGGCGGATGGCGCCACTATTAATAATAGAGGGTTTGCGGATTCCAATCAGCACTGCTCGATGTTTATTAAGAAGGATGCTAAGTATAACTTCACGATTTGGGCGAAGGCTGAAGCAGCAGGTACTATCACCCTACAATTGCTCGACAAAGACGGAAAAGCTATTAGTGATACTGCGGTAGTTGAGGTGAACGGTGACGGTAACTGGAAGAAATATGGTGTCGATTCTAAGCTTATATTAATAGGATCTGAAACTGTACTCGGTCAGCTGGCTTTAACTTTTAACGGTGAAATTTCTATTGATATGGTCTCCCTAATGCCGGAAGATGTTTGGGGCGCTGGGGAAGAGGAGCGTTCTGCTACAGCTCATGCTAACTATAAAGGGAATTCGAACTATAGATTGAGAAAAGATTTAGTGAATGCACTCGTTGATCTTCATCCTACATTCTTGCGTTTCCCGGGGGGATGTATTTCTGAAGGTTCTCACATTTGGGAGAATGTGTACGATTGGAAAGAGTCTGTCAACGATATTGAGCTTCGCAAAGAGAACTATAATGTATGGGGCTACATGATGACCATGGGTCTTGGGTATATGGAGTACTTCCAATTAGCAGAGGATTTGAATGCAACTCCACTGCCAGTTATGGCCTGTGGTGTACTGTGTCAAGCTCGTTCGGATTATGCGAATCCAGCTGGCGGTGCGTTAAGAGATTATTATGTGAAGAACTTTACGGATCTGATTGATTTCGCGATTAGCATGGATTTTGACAATAACGAGTGGGCCGCTTTGCGTAAAAAGATGGGCCATGAAGCAGCTTTTGACCTGCGTTATTTGGGCGTGGGGAATGAAAACTGGGGTACAGAGTTTTTTGCCAACTTTGAGTATTTCAAAACAACGATTGATGAATATATGGTAAAGAACTACCCTGATCATGAACTGACCATTCTTTCTACGGTTGGAGCACAAGCAGATGATGATGCTTACCAGCAAGGCTGGAAATTCCTAAGCGGAAATCTGCAAGGCTCGGAACAGATCAGCTTCACGGACGGAACATCGAGCATCGAAGAGACGGTTACCTGGTATGAGAAGCAAAAGAACTACATGGATACGATTGCGGATGAGCATTACTACCGTTCCAACGAGTATTTGTTAGAGAATGCGGATCGATACAATTACTATTACAGAGCATATAAAGAAGACGGCAGCTTGGACGAAGCTGAAACTTCTAAGGTTTTTGTAGGTGAATATGCTTCCACAGATAAAAACACATTGGCAGGAGCAATTGCTGAGGCGGCGATCATGTCCAGCTTCGAGAATAACTCTGATGTGATTAGACTGGCTGCAACGGCACCTTTGTTCAATAAGGTACTGACAGATGGCACTTATAGATGGACACCGGACTGCATTTGGTTTGATGATGAAACCGTTTGGTACACACCGAACTATTATGTTCAACAGCTGTACGCTAAATATCTCGGCACCAAAGTGGTTGGCACATCATTCTCGACATATCGCAACGGTGAAAAGGTAGACCTTATTCCTCACGGTGGAATTGAAGTGGCTGCTGGAAAAGCATCTGTGATTGTGAAACGAGTGAAGGTTACTTCGAATACAGATGGCAGCATTTTGTTCGAACAAGATTTTACACAGCTGCTGCATGAAGCTTGGAAAGTTATTCCTGGCTCTGCAGGATATACGATTGATCCTTCCAAAGGTTTAGTCTTGAAGGCGCAGAATAGCGGATTGAACGGATTGTACATTCTTAATGACGCGTGGACTAATTATCAAGCTGAGGTTATTGCTGAAAAAGCTTCCGGCGAAGATGGCTTCTATGTAGGCGCAGGTCTGACAGACATCTCACCAGAAAATAAAGACGTAATCGAATATGCGATTGGGTATAATGGCGATGCTACCGGCGTGAAGGTATTCAAGCAAGGGATTGAGGCTTATACACTCGGGGATTATTCCTCAAGTACCGCAGCCGGTAACCTAAGAGCTAGCTGCTATGAAGAGCTAACGGATCATACGGAATATAGCATCACTGTTAATTATGGTGGAGCAGATGGTAAGCATTTGATTTGCTCTTATACAGATGGCAAGACGACAAGTAAGGTGCTTGATTATAAGCTCGAAGCGTACAACAGAGAAGTATACAATTCCGTTACTAAAGATGATAAGCATCTCTACGTGAAGCTTGTGAATGCGGATCGGGTAGAGAAAGCAACGAAGCTTAATCTGAAAGGCTTAAACGTAGCTACTACCGGTAAATGGATTACTTTAACCGGTGATGCTTCGCTGGTTCACACACCTAATGTAAACAGAAAAAATGATGAGAAGGTTACTCCAGTTGAAATGAAAATCGTGTTTGATAAAGACACTGCAATTGTAAATCTAGCTGCTCATTCTGTGAATGTGATTGTTCTGGACCTTATTTAATAGAAAAGATAGCATTCAGCGCGCGCCGATATTACCTCGGCGCGTGTTGTTGTTTAGTAAGGCTTGTAATCGGTTGATGTTTATATAGGGAGAACTGTCCACTTCTTGATGAATCTCTGAATCTAACTTACACTGGTGAAGGTATTATCACTCGAATGACACTCCATTCTACGATCCTCCCAGAATTTTTTCTCTACTCAGCTGCTTTCATTTCACGAGAATATAGTTCTTATCTTGCCCTTAACAGGAGGACGATACAATGATGAAATCATTCAAAACGGACTGGAAAGTAAATCTAAAAAATCCACAAACGATTATGGCTTTGTTTACTTATCGTTTTGGAAATTGGGTGTATTATCGGGTGAAAAGTGGCCTGATCCGCAAACCTTTGTGGCTCCTATATCGAATAATGGATGTGCTGTTTGTTCGTATTATTGCCAATGGAGAGCTTCATGCGGAGGCTCAAATTGGTGATGCGCTTCATTTACCGCATGGATTAAATGGGATTATTATTAGTCCTAAAGCGGTGATTGGCAATAGCGCTACTATTTTTCATCAAGTGACCATTGGAGGGAGAAATAACTTAGGCGAGCCAGTAATTGGAGACAGAGCGTTTATTGGAGTAGGCTCTAAAATTCTAGGTCCGGTTACGCTGGGGAACGATGTTAATATCGGAGCTATGTCTGTCGTGGTTAAGGATGTGCCGGATAATGCTTCGGCAGTAGGAATTCCTGCTAGAAATATTTTGCGAGATGAACCCAAACCTGAGAATACAAGATAACAGCAGGGTGTCCTAGTACATAGGGAATCGCTTTATTTTAATAAGTTACAGGGTATAATTAAAGCATCCAAGAAATCTTGTAATAACCTTCTAGAGATCGGAGTAATGAAATGAAATATAGCAATTTAGAAGAGTGTGTTAATGATTTAGAGAAGCATGGACATTTGATTCGTATTCGTGAAGAAGTTGACCCCTATCTGGAGATGGCCGCGATTCACCTGAAGGTCTATGAAGCCGGTGGGCCTGCATTATTATTTGAAAATGTAAAAGGTTCGAAATTTCGTGCCGTATCTAACCTCTTTGGAACGATTGAGCGCAGTAAGTTTATCTTTCGGCGTACTTGGAACTCCACACATAACGTAATTGCACTTCGTAACGATCCTATGAAAGCACTTAAGAATCCTTTTAAATATGTAGGAACAGGATTATCCGCGAGAAAAGCATTGCCTATCAAAAAGCCAGGAGGTCTGCCAAGTGGTTTTGAGGAAATTAACATTTCTGATCTTCCGCTGATCACACATTGGCCGGAGGATGGCGGCGCTTTTGTTACCTTGCCGCAAGTGTATTCCGAAGATCCGGACAAGCCGGGCATTATGAACTCCAATCTGGGGATGTACCGTGTTCAATTGAATGGTAATGATTATGAACTCAATAAAGAGGTTGGCATTCATTATCAAATTCACCGCGGTATTGGCGTGCATCAAGAAAGAGCCAATCGAAAAGGTGAACCGCTTAAAGTGAGCTGCTTTATCGGCGGACCTCCAGCGCATACGTTATCTGCTGTAATGCCTTTGCCCGAGGGAATGAGTGAGATGATCGTGGCAGGCTTACTTTCCGGACGTCATTTTAGCTATAGCTATGTGGATGGATATTGCATTAGTAATGATGCGGATTTTGTAATTACAGGGGAAATCCATCCTGGCGAGACGAAGCCGGAGGGACCTTTTGGCGATCATTTAGGCTATTACAGCTTGGTTCACCCTTTCCCAGTCATGAGAGTACATAAAGTGTACGCTAAAAAGAATGCCATTTTCCCCTTTACGGTTGTCGGTAGACCGCCACAAGAGGATACTGCATTTGGTGAGTTAATCCATGAACTAACGGGTGGAGCTATCCGCCAAGAAATCCCGGGCGTTAAAGAAGTTCACGCAGTCGATGCTGCGGGCGTTCATCCCCTTTTATTTGCGATTGGCAGTGAACGTTATACACCTTATCAACAAGTGAAGCAGCCAGCGGAGATTCTTACGATCGCGAATCGGATTTTGGGTACGGGCCAGCTTAGTTTAGCTAAATTCTTGTTTATTACAGCCGAAGAGAAACAACCTATCAGCACACATGATGTTGAGGATTTCTTGACGTATATTTTAGAGCGCATTAATCTTCGTAGAGATATTCATTTCTATACGAATACAACGATTGATACCCTTGATTATTCCGGTACAGGACTAAACAGCGGAAGTAAGGTGATTTTCGCTGCGGTTGGGGAGAAGAAAAGAGAGCTATGTACAGAGGTTCCTGACATACTTGAACAACTACAGGGATTTGGACATGCAAAGATGGTGATGCCGGGTCTCGTGGCGCTTCAAGGCTCTAAATTCACTACTTACGCTGAAGCAGCGCAGGAAATGAACAAGCTTAGCGAAGCGATTCAAGAACAGGGAGCACTCCCATCTTGTCCGATGATTATTGTATGTGATGATAGCGAGTTCTTAAGTGATAGAATTGAGAATTTCCTATGGGCGACGTTCACACGCAGCAATCCTTCTCATGATATATATGGCGTGAACAGTTCAACGGAGTATAAGCATTGGTCATGTGATAACGTGATTATTGATGCGCGTGTAAAACCTCATCAAGCGCCACCATTAATTCCGGATCCAGCGGTTCAAAAGCATATTGAACGATTATTTGCTCCAGGTGGCAGTTTAAGCGGAGTAAAGATCTGAAGTCGTTGCATCGACCTCCTTGGAAAACCAAGGGGGTTTTTGCATTTATATGTGATGATTTTACTCATATGAATGTCTATGCTCTCGTAGTAAGGTTGAAGATAATGAATTGTTAATATTCACCATTTCTAATTGGGGACGTGCTCTAAATGAATGTTATGGAAACTGAACGGCTAGTGATTAGAAGGTTCACAGCAGAAGATGGACAGGACCTGTATGACTATTTATCCAAAGAAGAGGTTGTACTGTATGAACCCCACAAAGTATTCAATGCAGAGGAATGTAAAGTAGAGGCACTCCGGCGCTCAATGGATTCCGCTTTTTGGGCGGTATGTCTGAGATCTACAGGAAAAATGATTGGAAACTTATATTTTCAGGAGAGCGAGCCAAATACTTTTGGAACATGGGAGTTTGGCTATGTATTTAATTCTGATTATCAGGGTAGCGGATATGCCACAGAAGCTTGTAAGCATTTATTATCTTATGGATTTGAGCATATAAAGATGAGACGAGTGATTGCGAATTGCGATCCGAATAATACGCGCTCCTGGAAGTTACTTGAACGATTGAGACTTCGTAGAGAAGGACATTTTAAGCAGACCGGTTATTTTAAATATGATAGCAATGGTGATCCGATCTGGCATGACACTCTTTCGTATGGCCTGCTTAGAAGTGAATGGGTAACTATGAACGAATAACCTATCGTCGTAATCTCATTTGGATGTAAATAGGGTAAATAGGTGAGTAAGATTTACTCGCCTATTTACTGATTGAAAGTTTAAATGTATAAACGCTGTTTTTTAAAAATGTTCATAGTGAAACCTTCTCCGTCTTCCCATTTATGCACACAGGTGCGAAAAATGATTTTCGCCTGCTCGGAATAGTTGACCTGTTCTGTGTCAGCCTCTTCTGACATTCACTTGAATTACAGAACATCAGCTAAATCTTAGGAAAGATCAATGTTAAGTGTCTTTATGTCATGGACTTTGTTCAGGGTGCTTCTCTATACTGTAAGGGACAATCTGTGTATGGGGGATGTTTTTAAGAAAGAGAGCACAATTATATGTAACTTGCAGTCTAAACACGCAAAATGAAATGGACTACAGGTTCCCCGGCAGTCAAATTGAAAGCGGTTAAATCCATAATATTATATTCGGAAAGATCTATCACATCAAAACTAATAAATGACAAGGGTGAAATATGATGGCGAAAAAACAAGGGTTAAATCCGTACCTTCCGTCTTGGGAATATATCCCTGACGGTGAACCATATGTTTTCGAAGGAAGAGTCTATGTGTATGGCTCGCATGACCGATTTAACGGACATGCTTTTTGCTTGAACGACTATGCCTGCTGGTCTGCGCCTGAGGACAATCTGGGCAATTGGCGGTATGAGGGGGTAATCTATCAGACTACGGATGACCCTCTTAACCCTGATGGAAGCATGTGTCTATATGCTCCCGATGTCACCATTGGACCCGACAGGCGGTACTATCTTTACTATGTGCTTGACAAGGTTTCCGTAGTATCGGTGGCAGTCTGCGATACGCCAGGCGGTAAGTATGAGTTCTACGGTTATGTAAAATATGCCGATGGAACACGCTTAGGGGAAAGAGAAGGCGACGAGCCGCAGTTCGACCCAGGGGTGCTGACCGAAGGAGAGAACACTTACCTGTACACCGGATTCTGTGCTTTCGGGGATAGATCTAGACACGGCGCAATGGCAACGGTGCTTGGTCCGGATATGCTCACAATTATCGAAGAACCTGTATTTGTTGCACCGAGCCAGCCTCACAGCAAAGGGAGCGGATTTGAAGGTTATGAGTTCTTTGAGGCTCCTTCCATCCGAAAAAGGGAAGATACTTATTACCTTATCTATTCCTCGATCTCGATGCATGAATTGTGCTATGCTACAAGCCAACATCCGACCAAAGACTTCACATATCAGGGAGTCATTATTAGTAATTGCGATCTTCATATTGATACGTACAAGCCGGCAGAACAGCCTATGTATTATGGTGGCAATAACCATGGCAGCATCGTGGAGATCAATGGAGAATGGTACATTTTTTATCACCGGCACACCAATGGAACGGCATTCTGCCGGCAGGGCTGTACCGAGAGAATTGATTTCCTCGAGGATGGTACGATTCCCCAGGTGGAGATTACATCCTGCGGTTCGAACGGAGGACCACTCGTGGGACGGGGGGAATATCCGGCATACCTGGCCTGTCATTTGTTCTGCAAAGATCAGGAAATGTATACGGGAGGCTTCGGTCGTATTGGAGCATGGATGGACAGCCGGTTTCCAAAGATTACCCAGGACGGCAGAGATGGTGACGAAGAAATCGGTTATATTGCCAATTTGACGGATTCGGCTACCGCCGGGTTTAAATATTTTTCGTGCGAGGGAGTCACCAAAGTCAAAATCAAAGTGCGCGGATATTGCCAGGGCGCGTTTGAAGTCAAAACGTCGTGGGACGGACCGGCACTCGGACGTATACCGGTAGGCTTTACGAATGTATGGAAGGAATACTCAACTGATGTTGCTATACCTAATGGTGTACAAGCACTGTATTTTACGTATATCGGTAATGGTGCTGCCAATATGGCCTCATTTACTTTGGAATAACATACGGCCTATTTGGAATGTTGGTTTCATAGTAGAAGATTAAAGGAGTATACCAATTATGATAGATACTGGATACAGTCAGCGATTGTGGTACAGCCAACCTGCAGGAGAGTGGAACGAGGCTTTGCCGATAGGCAACGGGCGGCTCGGTGCCATGTTTTTTGGAGGTACGGCCGAAGAGAAATTGCAGCTAAATGAGGATTCCGTATGGTATGGCGGCCCGCGTAACCGCAATAACGAGGACGCTTTGCCTCATTTGCCCGAGATTCGCAAACTGATTATGGCGGGAAGGCTGGGGGAGGCTGAGGAATTGGCAGCGATGTCGATGGCAGGGCTGCCTGAAGCCCAGCGGCACTATTTGCCGCTGGGTGAATTGCTTCTATCCTTTGGCGACCACGGGCAGACTGCGGAAGACTACACGAGAGAGCTGGATTTGGAGCAAGGTGTTGCCCGAATCAAGTACCGAATCGGAGAAGTGAGCTATACTCGGGAAATGTTCGCTAGCTTTCCGGATCAGGCCATTGTCATACGTATTGCCACTGACAATAAGGATGGAATGTCCTTAAAGGCGAGATTCACTCGCCATAACTGGAGATATCTGGAGAAAACTAAAAAATGGCAAAATAACGGTCTGATTATGAGTGGTGATTGCGGCGGAAAAGGGGGCAGCTCTTTTGCAGCTGTCCTGAAGGCAGTCACAGAAGACGGTCTCTGCCGTACCGTTGGGGAGTATTTGCTTGTGGAAGGGGCGAGCTCGGTTACAATGCTACTTGCTGCAGGAACTACGTTTCGCCATTCCGATCCGGACCTTTACACCAAAAGACGGCTGCAAGAACTGAGCCAGGTTCCTTATGAAGAGCTGCTAGCCCGCCATACCGCAGATTACCGCAGCTTGTATGGACGAGTTAAGTTGAAGCTGCCAGAGAATCTGCACCAGGCTGGATTGCCGACCGACAAGCGGCTGAAGCGATTTCAGAAGGGGGAGGAGGACAATGGTCTAATAGTGACCTATTTCCAGTACGGTCGCTATCTCCTAATTTCCTCCAGTCGTCAAGGCTCATTACCCGCAAATCTGCAGGGGATCTGGAATGACAGCTTTACTCCGGCATGGGACAGCAAATTCACGATCAATATCAATACGCAAATGAATTATTGGCCTGCAGAAATCTGCAACCTGGCTGAATGTCATGAGCCTTTGTTCGATCTGGTAGAGCGGATGAGGGAACCGGGGAGGGTTACGGCCAGGGTCATGTATGGTTGCCGGGGATTCACGGCGCATCACAATACGGATATCTGGGCAGACACGGCGCCGCAGGATACCTATTTACCGGCGTCTTTTTGGCCGCTGGGTGCCGCCTGGCTGTGCCTGCATTTATGGGAGCATTATCGCTTCAATCAGGACCGCTATTTCCTGGCGCAGGCGTACGAGACAATGAAGGAGGCTGCACAGTTTCTGCTTGATTATTTAATAGAAGATGCCGAAGGCCGACTGATTACGTGCCCTTCCGTCTCTCCTGAGAATACCTACAAGTTGCCTAACGGTGAGTCTGGAGTGCTCTGCGTTGGAGCTTCAATGGATTTTCAAATTATAGAAGCACTGTTTGGCGCATGCATCCGCAGTGCGGAAATTATCGGCGTGGACGAGGCGTTCCGCGAAGAATTAACTGAAGCTCTGGAGAGGCTTCCCGAACCACAAATCGGAAAGTATGGCCAGATTCAGGAGTGGATGGAGGATTATGAAGAGGTGGAGCCGGGACATCGCCACATCTCTCATCTTTTTGCGCTTTATCCTGGCGACGCCTTCAACTCGGAGCATACGCCGGAATTGGCTGAAGCTGCTCGAACAACACTGGAACGCAGGTTAGCGAACGGTGGTGGCCACACTGGCTGGAGCCGGGCTTGGATTATTAACTTTTGGGCCAGATTAAAGGATCGGGACAAGGCCTATGCCAACGTCCGGGCTCTTTTGCAACATTCTACGCTTCCTAATCTGCTTGACAATCATCCTCCGTTTCAGATTGACGGCAATTTTGGGGGGACGGCAGGCATCGCCGAGATGCTGCTGCAAAGTCACACCGAAGAAATCAAGCTGTTACCTGCATTACCACAAAGCTGGAGTGAGGGAAGCATTAAGGGTTTGCGGGCAAGGGGAGGATATATCCTCGATTTTGCCTGGGAGGAGGGGCTAGTTACTGAAGTGGTTGTGACTTGTACAGTTTCTGGACCTTGCCGTATAGATGCTCCCGGCCTTGCTCCCGTTTCGTTCACAGGACAAGCCGGGTGTTCCTATACATTCATGTCAAAGGGATAAATAGGATGTAAACACTAGAACTGCATCTGGATGACCCGACAGGTCTATTAATTGTTTAAGTTTGTCTCATGGCAGTTTATGGAGAGGTAGAGGAATTCATCCTAAGGGGGAACTACAGTGAATACCGCTACAATAACTAATCCTATAATGTGGGCAGATGTTCCGGATGTTGACGTCATCCGAGTTGGTCCTATATTCTACATGGTCAGCACGAGTATGCATTCCATGCCGGGTTGCCCGATTATGAAATCGGTTAATTTGAAAGATTGGGAACTTGTGAATTATGTATATGATACCTTTGAAGATAACGATGCCCACCGGTTGCTGGACGGTAAAGGTATTTACGGAAAGGGTTCATGGGCGGCATCGCTCCGTTACAAGGATGGGGTATTTTACGTTTGTTTTTCCTCGAATGACATGGACCGGTTATATATTTACCGCACAGAGGATATTGAACATGGAGTATGGGAGCGTTCGGTGATACCGGGGCTTCACCATGACCCTGGTTTGCTATTGGATGACGATAACCGCAATTATGTGATTTACGGTAATGGTGATATCCGTATTAAGGAGCTGACTGAAGATCTTACGGCACTTAAGCAGGGGGGAACGGATCAGCTGCTGCTCGAAGGTGAACGTAAAGACATAGGTTTGCGCATCGAGGGCTGTCATGCTTACAAGCGGAACGGTTATTACTATTTGTTCTTTATTGAATGGCCGAGAACCGGAAATCAGCGTAGACGTCAGATTTGTTATCGGTCTTCCGAACTTCTAGGCCCCTATCAACGAAAAATTATTCTGGACGATGATCTGGGCTATCATAATAACGGTGTAGCGCAAGGAGGGTTTGTTGATACCCCATCTCAGGATTGGTATGCTGTATTGTTTCAGGATCATGATGCTGTCGGACGGGTCCCTTGCGTGCTTCCTGTGAGATGGGAGAACGATTGGCCTGTATTCGGAGACGACGATGCCTCACTTCGTGCTTTTGAGACCAGGCTTCCAGTTGCGGAGCCGAAGCCGCTTGTAATCAGTGATGAGTTCAACTATGAGACTAATCAGTTGGCTCTGAACTGGCAGTGGAATCATAATCCGGATAATTCGCTATGGTCTGTTACTGAGCGTCCGGGATATCTGCGAATCCGTACGGGTCAAATAGCAGATAGTATCCTGAGGGCGCGTAATACACTGACGCAACGTACGGAAGGACCTTCTTGCAGCGCGGAGACGCTGCTGGTGCTCTCAGGAGTCCAGCCCGGCGACCGTGCAGGAATGGTGGCGCTGCAGAATGAGTATGGTACCGTAGGAATTGCAGTCGATGAGCTAGGCCAATTTAGCGTTAATATGTGTGTGAACGACGGTGAAGGTTGCGAGGAGATCGTGGAGAGTATTGTATTCACCAGTCAACAGATCTATCTTAAGATTGATTTCAATTTTGAGGATAGTCTCGATCAGGCAAAATTCTTCTATTCGGAAGACGGAATAGCCTGGAAGAAGATTGGACGTGCGCTCCAAATGAGGTACACGCTGGATCATTTTATGGGGTACAGAATTGGATTGTTCAATTATGCGACCCACAATGCGGGCGGTTATGCCGATTTCGATTACTTTCATTATATTCGACAGCATTAAGCACGGCTTACGGATATGTGCAGGACTAAGGCATTTGAATTGTTACAAACGTTAAAGGGCGGCCATTCTGTGGCCGTCCTTTGCGTACTAATAGTAGAGGCTAGTCCCTATTAATGTCAGTATTGAAAGTGAAGGGTACTCTTCCGTTTCTTTGGATAGATCAATTAAAGGTCAGTAAATATCATTGTCTGAGGTTTAGGATTTCTCTATAATTTATATTGTATGTAAGGGAATTTAGACAGTATTCCAAAGGGAATTAATGAAATAAGAGTCTATGCTTATTAGAAATAATCAATTCAGAAGTGAGAGTGTTTATTCCTAGTACCACATTTACGCTAGAATGAATTCCATTAATTTTTAAGTGGATAAAAAAGTAAGCGCTTTTACTGTGAAGGAGGAATAAAGGATGTTAAGAGTAGTGCGTGTTGAAAATGGTATCGTGCAAGGACTGCCGGCGGCTGATCCCCGTATTACCAGCTTCAAGGGAATTCCATTTGCAGCCCCGCCCGTGGGGGAGAACCGCTGGCGTGCACCCCAACCTGCTCAAGACTGGGATGGAATTTTGAAAGCACATGATTTCGCCCCTACTTCCATGCAGGCCCCGACCGTCATAGATGTAAATAATATTTATACCCGTGAATGGGCAGTTGATCCCGATCTTCCAATGGACGAGGACTGTCTATACCTGAATGTCTGGACACCTGCCGTTAGTGCCGATGAGAAGCTTCCTGTTTTTGTATGGTATTTTGGCGGAGGACTTCAGGTCGGCCATACGGCCGAAATGGAGTTTGACGGCGAACGCATTGCCCGCCGGGGGATTGTCGTAGTAACCGTGAATTACCGCCTAAATACGTTTGGCTTTCTGAGTCATCCTGAGATTAGTGCGGAATCCCCTGATGCTCCCGCCAATTTCGGGCATCTGGATCAGCAGGCGGGTACACAGTGGGTAAAACGCAATATTGCTGCTTTTGGCGGAGATCCTGAACAAATCACAATAGGAGGACAGTCTGCAGGCGGGGGAAGTGTACTGAGCCATCTGACCTCGCCGCAGAATGATAGGTTGTTTCAGCGGGCCGTCATTATGAGCGGGATCTTCAATCCGTTGTACCCGAACAGTCCAGTACCTCCACATAATCGTACTCTCAAGGAGGCGGAAGAGGAGGGTGTAGCCTTCTTTGAATATTTAGGAGTGTCGACTTTGAAAGAAGCACGTAAGCTGGATGCAGTATATCTCCGCGATAAAATGCTAGAATACGGGAAATTCTGGGGAACGATTATAGATCAGTTGTACTGTACGGGTAACCCGTATGACCTTTTTCTAAAAGGTCAACACCATAAGGTACCGGTCATGCTGGGAAATACCTCGTCTGAATTCTTCAGTGTTCCTGATTCCAGCAGTGTGGATGAATTCAGAGCAGGGGCTGTTGAATTGTTCGGCGTGGAAGCGGAAAAGTACCTTAAGCTTTGCAGCGTTGATTCAGGAAATCTGGAGAAAATGATCGATAAAGCTTCCGTGAACAATATTGAATATGCGGTCCGTGTTGCCGTTAAGGCTAACAGCGATTCCGGCAGCGGAGTCCCGATGTATTATTATACTTTTGATGCCGATATTCCAGGCTGGGATGATCCTGGTACCTTTCATTCGGTAGATTTGTGGTTTCATTTCGAAACATTGGCCAAGTGCTGGCGGCCTTTTGTGGGCAAACATTATGATCTTGCCCGTCAGATGTGCAATTATCTTGCCTATTTCATTGGCACGGGCAATCCGAACGGCAAAGATACTACTGGTGAGGATTTGCCACTATGGAAACCGTGTACTCCGGAAGCGCCATATGGCATGGTTTATGCAGACAAGGCAGAATTTGTAGAATCTCCTCCTGGTGAAGTAATGCAATTTCTGGTCGAGCATTATTTCAAGCAGCAGTCTATTTATGTATAAGAGAGGAATGAGCAGAATTGAGCGAGAGTCAGCAGAAATATAAGATGCAAAATACGCCTGAGGGATACGACAAGGAAAGGGAAGGCATTGCCCGGGGTGTGATGCAGACGATAGAGTATCCCTCAACAACGCTAGGTAATACTCGGAAGGCAATGGTCTATACACCGCCCGGTTATTCCACTGAGAAGGAATACAGCGTTTTGTATTTGCTGCACGGGATTGGTGGAGATGAGAATGAGTGGTACACTCACGGCAAGCCTCAGGTTATTCTAGATAATCTGTATGCTGATCAAATGTTGAAGCCCATGATCGTCGTTCTTCCCAACGGCCGTGCGATGCTGAACGACCGGGCAGAAGGAGATCTATTTGCTTCGGATAAGGTGCAGGCGTTCGAAACATTTGAATCGGATTTGCTGCACGATCTTATCCCTTACATTGAAGAAAATTATTCAGTCCTGACTGACCGGATGCACCGTGCTATTGCCGGATTATCCATGGGTGGAGGACAATCCTTGAATATCGGTCTGAACAATCTGGACCGCTTCGCCTGGGTCGGGGCTTTCTCACCGGCACCCAATACGAAGATGCCCGAGCTGTTGGTCCCGGAACCGCATAAGACCGCAGAACTGCTCAGTCTGCTCTGGCTATCGTGCGGTGATCTGGATAGCCTGAAGAACGTCAGCGACCGGACACATGCTTATTTGTCACAGCATTCCATGCCGCATATCTGGGTAGAGGAAAATGGCGACCATGATTGGCCGGTCTGGAAGAACGGCTTATATCAGTTCTCCAAGCTCATATTTTAACTCAATGTCTACAGGATACCCGCTGCTTGCAGCCGTATAAGACAAATAGGGACGTTCAAGCAGACCTGATCTGGCTGTTTGGAACGTCCCTTATCTTTGTTGTAGCAACGAATTATTGGCTAGTAACTGCATCCGTACGCAGTTTAATGATTTTTTGTGCTCTTTCTATATCCATAGCAATGACATCATTCCAACCGAGACCGACCACATCACTCTTCAGCTTATTCCAGAGCTGATCGAATTCTGCTTGATCTTTGGCAAATATCATTTTCCAAGAGGTGTTTTTAACATAGTCAGAGATCTGGCTTCGTTTATTCTTAATGTCCGACGAATCTGACCCGAGACTTGTATTGATATTTGGCACAATATCGATCATATTGTTTTTCTGATAGTACTCCGTCGGGGTGCTCGCATTATAAGTATTCTGCCATTCCTTAGTTAGAGTAGTCTTATTGGCCTCGATGGTTGAGCTCCAATAATTGTTGTTGTAAAATTCACCTGTTTCCGGATCTACTACAAAATCGCTCATAATCATAGTATTGATCTTGCTCTGCCCGTCTTGATATCCTCCGCCTCCGTACTGTTCAGGAACGGGGGTATTTTCTTGGAATGCGATTTGTCCTACTTCAGTCAGCTTAAACTTGCCATCAGACATTTTTTCATAATTGAAGCCTTCAAATCCATTGGTATAGTAGCGAAGACCTTCAGGTGATACTAGCCAATCCATGAATTCAATGATTCTTTCAGGATTTTTTGCTTTTGAACCAATAGCAAATACTCTTCCGTTTCCGAAGTAGGCATCGCTATTCTGGATAATGTGGGTATCGGCGATCGGAACGGCAACATTACCGTCACCTTTAGTGCCTCTTTCAATGGTGTTGTAGAAGCCTCTTTGCCAGGAATACCATAAGAGTAGAACCTGTTTATTGGTCAGCTTTTCAGCGACTTTATTCCAATCCTGGGTTGCCGAGTCAGGGTCAACCAGCCCCATCTGATTGGCGTCATAATAGAATTGGAGAATTTTCTTGTACATACTGTTGTCGTCAACGAGCGGAACGATATCGCCTTTTGCATTCAACTGAATGGTCGAGGTTCCGTCCGGCTGCTCATAGCCATACCAGTTGCTTAACCAACGAACGTTTTCCATACTTCCATTGTCCCAGTCCTTCCACAGGGTGATCGGAACAATCGCTTTTCCTTCCGGTGTCTTTGGGTATTTCTCCTGCATCTGCTTTAGTGCATTCAGCAGATCTGTCAGATTGTTCAGCTTGGGAGATCCGATTCCCTTGTAATAATCCCAAGGCATAATCGGACTGGAGTAAGGGATTTCTTCTGAGTATGTTGTTGGGGAAGTGTCTGATACAAAAGTGGGTAAAGCATATATTTTACCTTCAGGATTTATACTTTCGAACGCAGCATTAAAGGGCTTGAAGTGATTGTCCACATATTTGGACAGGTACTCCGTATTTTTGATCCTATCCGTCATATCCATAATCATACCCGCCGGAATTAACTCCTCCAGCTGACTGTTATCAATGATAAGGAGGTCTCCCAAATCTCCCGATGCTGACCTTGTCTTGTATAGCTGATCACCGGCAACCTGTGGAGACAGAATATTTAAGGTAATATTGAACTTATCCTTAATTAGTTTTCCGTACCATCCGGTCTGCTCTCCCTGATAATTTGCTGCGTTGTTAAACACGGTAATCGTCAGCGGCTTGCTATGATCAATTCCTCCACCCGGATCGGAAGTCTCGGTTGCTGTACCTGCATTGTTGGCATTGCTGCTGCATCCGCTGAGTACCGCCGTTCCAAGAAGAAGAGCGGTGCCAAAGATCAGCATAGACTTTCTTGCCAGCTTACTATGTTTATTCATTTACAGCCCCCCAAAAATGATTAATTAATCATTATCGTGCAAATTAACCCTTGACTGCGCCAATGATAATTCCTTTTACAAAAAATCTTTGGAAGATCGGATAAACAAGCAAAATAGGTGCGACAACGATGATAGTAACTGTCATACGAATGGATGTGGTGGTTTGCTTGGTGGATAGACTGGCCATGGCGGTTGATCCGGCATTTTGCAAATTGACCATGGTAGATAGGGAGCTGGCTTGATTGATGTAGTTATACAGAATAAACTGCAGACTATACAATTTGCTGTCCGTAACCAGCAGTAGTGTGTCCTGAAAGGCATTCCACTGGTCCACTGCCGAAAATATAGCGACTGTAGCCAATATCGGTTTGCTGATAGGTAAGATAACCTTGTAAAAGATCGTTATAATCCCGGCACCGTCAATGCTGGCTGCCTGCTGCAATTCCTTCGGCGTTGATTCCACAAACGTTTTTACAAGAATGATAAAAAAAGGAGCTACAATAGCCGGCAGAATGTAGGCAAGGAAATTGTTAGTCAGATGCAGGGATCTCATGGTCAAATACCAGGGGATAATGCCGGCATTAAAAAACATCGTAAGAATGGTAAACCGATACCAGAATTTTTTCCCCCACATATCCTCCTGGGCAAACATGAATCCCAAAAAGGCAGAGGCCCCGACTGTCAAAAGTGAGCCTATTACCGTTCTCCCCAAAGAAATGACAAATGCATTCCATAGTCCAGGGATCTTAAATACGTCAATATAATTCTGGAAGTGGATCCCCTTGGGCCAAAACACAATTTCACCCTTGGCGCTGAGATCGTTGGCGCTGATGGTATTAATGATGATCGAGTAAAACGGATATACACAAACAAATGCAAAGAGAGTGAACAGGATATAAATGGTAGCCGAAATCATTTTATCGGTTGTTCTGACCTGCATTTTAGTTCTTCTAGAGAAGTTCCGCTTATTTTCTTTGGCCTTCGGGGAAAGTCCAGTCTGGTTGTCACTCATACAATGCCCTCTCCTCTAAACAATTTGGACAGCCCGTTTACGGAAAAAAGAAGCACAATGCTAATCAGACTTTTCAACATACTGATAGCGACGGAAACGGAATAGCTGCCGCCTCCCATGGCTAGATTGTATACATATAAATCCAATACCTGTATGGACTCTTTGTTGAATGCATTCTGGAAAACAAAGTATTGCTCCAGTCCATTGTTCAGGAAGCTGGCAATCTGGAGCATCAAGAGTACAAAATAAGTCGGCAGCATACTTGGCAAAGTCACATGCCTGATAACCTGCATTTTTGTTGCACCGTCAACATAAGCCGCTTCATACAGAGACTCATCAATGCTCATAATTGCTGCTATATACAAGATGGCCGACCAACCTAGTGATTTCCATGTAATCCATACCCACATAGTAATCCAGACATGGTCCGAGTTCTGAAGTAAGAGTACAGGAGAATCAATAAGTCCCATCTGGCTCAAAAAGCCGTTGACGACGCCTTCACTTGAGAACATAGAAAATGCCAGGGAATATACGAGGACCCAGCTGATAAAGTTTGGAAGAGTGGTTACTGTCTGAATAAATTTGCGAAAACGCACGGATTTGATCTCTGTCAGGAAAATTGCAAAAAACATGGGAAGCCATGAGAAAAGGATACTCAGCCCGCTTATACCGAACGTGTTTTTGATGACCTGTAACAGTTGATCAACCTTCACCTGATTTTCTACCAAGGAGCGAAACCACTTGAGACCGACAAAAGGCGCTTGTGATAGCGGGATCGGCGGCATATAGTCAAAGAATGCATAAACCCATCCATAGAGTGGGTAGTATGCAAAAACAGCAAGTAAAACCATAAAGGGCGAGATATAAAGAAATTTTCTAAAAGAATTGCTCCTCATGCTGTGACTGCGCATCTTGTCACTCCTTTTTGTGAAATCAATGCGTTTAAACGACCAACTTTGAGGTCCTCCCCCTTTCATAAACTAGACATACTTCAACTTGAAGATGGCTCCTGATGAATGGTGAATTCTTCAATCCCTTTTATTGATAACGCTTACATAACATAAAACCATAATAAATTAACAGTTCTCTTCAAACAATGACCTATCCTCACCAGTTATTGATCTATTGTTAGATGGAACTTAAAAAAATTAAAATTTATATATTTTGAGACCTAATTAAAATTTTTTCGAACTTCTGAGCAAAAATTCCAAAGGACGCTCTGTCCCGTGAAGAAGAAAAAAACTGCCCATTCGCTGACAACAAGTTGTATATAGCTCTAGCAACATCAATCATTGATATATTCGAATAACAACTTGGATTGAAGCCACCCGTGGGATGGAACTCATGGAATAGTTTTGAACATGAATTTTAGGATGCTGATTTACTGGCAGAATGATATGGATATGTTCGTGGTTGGGATGTACGGGGCAGCAACATCAACTTTATCGGGAGCCAAATTGACGGTTGAAACGATGTGGAGTACAAAACACATTTTTCTTTATGGAGCATGGTGGGATTATCCCAGAATTGCAGCGACATTTCCCTTTGATCAATGGTCAGCTTAAAGAAGTCTATATCAACGTCTCCGTCAGTATAGACTATCTTGAGGACTAGTTTTCAAAGAAAAAGTAGTGTGATAGTTCTTCACATTTCTCTTTCCGCTTTAACCCCTTGCATACTTCTGGTAGTTTCTCGGCGTATGTCCGGTCAATTGTTTGAATTGCCTGCAGAAATGCTCCACATTTTGATATCCGCACCGGGAAGCGACTTCAGCAATGCTTTGAGCATTGTGAATTAAGTATTCTTTTGCCATACGGATTCGGCTGTTGATAACGTCATCCATGCAGGAGATTCCAAACGTTTTTTTGTAGATGTTCTGAAGATAACCAGGACTGATTCGAAGAAAATCCGCCATCTTCGAAACTGTCCAGTAATCGCCCGGGTTAGTTTGAATAGCTGTACGCAGTTTCAGTAGTTTGTAGTATTGAGGTGTAATATCATCTTGGAAGTAGGATTCCCATAGTTTGTTGAACAACGTCCGGAGTAAATAATCGACGGAAGATTCTTTACAATCCCGGTTAAAATTATGCTCGACGACAAGCAATTCAAACAACTTGTGGCAGTAGTCCGGATCACTCAGGGCAAAGGGAACCCCAAGCGGAAGGGGAGATTCCGTAATATAAGGTTCATTGGATTCGAAGCGGATCCAATCATTGATAAAATGATCAGCGCAGGCCCGATAATAGACTTTTTGTAATGGACGATAGAGGATTGCGCTGTGAGCAGGGTATTCCTTGAACCCGCCATTTACCCAGAATTGCGCTGGGGTCTTGGTGATTACAAGAAGCCAGTGATAGCCCACAGGAACATCTATAACAAAATTGCTCGCGTGTGTAGTATTGTACTCAACATAATGAATAAGGGCCATCTTTTCCCCTCCTAGCAAGGATTCCATTATTATAACATAATGAAAAAATAGGATTGAAGAAGAGAAATGCCCATGACATATCGTATTGGCTATAGTCTAGAACTGGGCTGCTGAATGATCAAGGAGTATACTGACTATCGTCATTATTATACTAATGGTAGTAAAGCCGGTATAAGGTCGAAACGTCTATGCTCAAGAATCTCTTCATAATCGTGAATGAGTCCATCGAAAATGCTCTCCCACGAGCGGTCGAGTGCCAGCTGTCGACCCTCATACCCCATAGCAGCCAGCTTGTGGGGATGCTCTATACTTGCACAAATTTCACGAATAAAAACATCCGGGGAACGAGGTGGGGCAATCATTCCGTTACGACCGGGTGTGATCAGATCCTTTACCCCGCCTTCATTTACGGCGAGGACAGGCAGCCCCGAAGCCATAGCCTCAAGGACAACATTGCCGAAGGTTTCTGTACTGGAAGGGAAGACGAATAGATCAGCTGAGGCATACAATTGAGCCAGCTCTTCACCGTGCTTATAGCCTGTAAATGTGACATTATGCGGCGCCTGTGTTCTCATCTCTGGGAGAAGGGGACCATCTCCAACGACTAGCCAATGCACCTGAGACTGCATAGACTCAGGCAATTGCTGCATAGCGAGAGATAGGGTGTTGATATCCTTTTCAGGTGCAATCCTTCCCACATAAAGAAGCAGTAACGGTGCGGTAATTCCGTAACGATCGCGGACCTGATGGCTGCGTTTTTTCGGAGTATAGAGATTGCAGTCGATGCCCCTAGACCAAAGCTTTAAACGTTGAAAGCCTTGGACTTGGAGGGAATCGAGTGTTTCGTTGGAGGGCGCGAAGGTAGCATCGCAGGACCGATGGAACCACTTCATGTACTTCCAATAGAGTGGGACGATTCTTTTCATCCGGTAATATTCAAGATAGCGGTCAAAATGGGTATGGTAGGAGGCGATATGAGGCAGACCATACTTTCGCGCATAACGCAGGCCGCATAAGCCGATATTGAAAGGAGTTGCCAAATGCAGCAGATCAGGACGAAAAGCTTTTAGCTCTGACTGGATGGAGGACATATTCGGCAGCGCGAGTCTACATTCTGGATATAAGAAAAAGGGGATACTGGTAATGGGACGTATGGGATCGGCATAGCTGTCTTCAGGAGCAGATTTCGGCGAAAATAGCAGATGCTCGATACCTCGCCGGTTCAAATGAGTGGTTAAGCGCTGAAGCGTGAGTGAAACACCATTCGTTTGCGGAAGAAATGTGTCTGTAAATAAAGCAAGACGCATAGAACCCCTCCCAGGTACTCTTGATGTCTTGATCATAACAGTCCTTTATTTCATGGAGGTCAAACGGATGTTAAACAGAATATAAAAATCCACGCTTCACGCTACACTTCTTCATATATCCCCTGTAAAAAGGCAATGCTCTCTCCCAAATGTGATTCCGGAGTGCTTTCTAGTATGCCTTGAATATGCGGGCGCTCGTATTTCATATAACGAAGAATCGGCTCGAATTCTAGCCATCCCTGACCCACAGGAACGATCTTGATGGCTCCATCCTGCACGATAAAATCTTTTAAATGAATAATGGCAATTCGATCTCCTAAGAGCTTCAAAGCCTCCGTAATAATAGCTTCTTGATGTAAGTAATTTGTTGGCGACATTAGATTAGCGCAATCCAATATGATCTGAAGATTGTTAGAAGAAATCTCATCCAGCAGTCGGCGAGTTAAGGATGCGGTGTACAGCGGATGATGGAGTCCAGCTTCAATTCCTACCGTCACACCAAAATGCTCGGCCTCTGCCACCATAGCTTTTACCGATGTAATTACCTCTTGAAAAGCCTCTTCTGTAAAATTATCTGTGGTAAACCCAACTCCCACACTTCCGGTTTCCGTACCAACCAGATTAGCGCCGAAATCTCTGGCCAAGCGCAGATGGGTACTGAACGCGGCTAACGCTTGTGCCCGTTTTTGTGGATCGGTGTCTACAATATTTACATAACAGCCAAGCACCGCAATCTGAATACCTGCTTGCCTAAAGGCATTGCCATAATAACTGGCCGTTCCAGGGCTGATAGCCGTAAGATTAGGGGCACTATCAGGAAAAGACTTCTTAAGTGCAAACTGGATATGAGCGAAATGATAGGACTTAATTTTCTCAATTAACTCATGCAATGGAACTTGTGTGAAATCATGTGCTCGAACACCTAGATGAAGGGGAATGCTCATATGATTAATCGCTCCTATTAGTATTGTTGTTTGTGATGTGCTAATTTGTCCCAATCAAAGGTAACCCCAGTGCCCGTTACTTCAGGAGCAATAGCCATCCCATTGTCTTTATTAATCACTAGAGGACGTGTAGTGTATTGATCGATAGGGAAGCTATGCATTTCGAGATAACCTGCATTTGGCATAGCCGCTAACAAACTAACATGTAATTCCTGCATCCCATGTGTAGAGACGGAGAGGTTATAAGCTTGAGTTAAGTGAGCTACCTTTAACCAGCCTGTAATTCCGCCTATATTGGAAGCATCGGGTTGAGGGAAATCCACATGACCATATTGCAGCATGTGATGGAATTCGGTTAAAGTGCGCAAGTTCTCTCCGCCTGCAACGGCCATTCCTGTTTCTTCGGCAATACGTGCATAGCCGGCATAATCCTCTGGAATTGTTGGTTCTTCTAAGAAGAGAATGTCGTATTTCAAAAATTCGCGTGCGGCTTTTATCGCTTTTTCCACACTCCAGCTCATATTCGCATCGACCATAAACGCCACATCTGGACCGATCAATTGGCGTACCGCAGCTACTCGTTCCACATCTTCGGCTAGTGTTTTTTGGCCTAGTTTAATTTTGACAGCCTTCAAACCCATATCTAAATATTTTTGATTGTTTAGGAGGAGCTTTTCTAATGGGAAATTTAAATCAATCGCGCCGCCATAGCATTTGACCTCATTACTAGCACCACCCAGAAGTTTGTAGAGAGGTTCATCTGCTTTCTTCGCACGTAAATCCCATAATGCAATGTCACAAGCTGCAATGGCGAAACTAGCCAGACCGCCGCGTGCAACATAATGTATTCCCCAGTTCATCTGCTCCCAGATACTTTCTACACAGCTGGCATCTTTGCCAATTAAGATATGTGTTAATTCATACGCAATTAGTGAGCAGATCGCTTTGCCGCCAAATCCGCCAGTATAGGTATAACCTACCCCTTCACGACCGTCATCCGTTCTAATTTTGACAATGGGAACTTCAAAGTGAGTATGCAGGCCATGTTTTGCGTCCTCCATGATTTCTGGCAAAGGGATACGATAGTACTCTGTAATAACTTCTTTAATTAGAGACATCTGTAATCACTCCTTATAAAAGTTGTTGTAAGTTTGATATAGGGGAGGCTGTGTTTTGTTTAAGGGCTTGAACCACAAGTTTAGCAATTTGCTGAGCACCTTCATCTGAAAAATGCGTATCATCCGTAACTCCGTTTGGGTAATTGGGATGTATATTTTCTGGCAAATGCATGAATAATTTCTTGGATTCTTCTTCACCTAATAAACAATAGAGCGCTTGCGAAGCTGCGAAAATATCAAGCAGCGGTGTTTGCGTTTCTTCAGCTACCTGTCTCATGGCTTCGGGATAAGCGCCTACAGCAAGCGGGTCAAGCTGTCCATCTGAAGTAAATCGGCGGCGACTCACAGAGGTTAGCAGAACGGGAATACCTCCTAACTGCCGAGCAGCTTCTATATATTGAGTAAGGTTGCGGCGATATTCAGTGTCGGGATCGGTGTAACGCAAGGGATCTTCTTTTTTCTCATCGTTATGCCCGAATTGAATAAAAAGGTAGTCGCCAGCTTTGAAGTCTTTAAGGATGGCATCCAGGCGGCCGTCTGATATAAAAGATTTAGTACTGCGGCCATTAATGGCGCGATTCTCAACTCGAACAGAAGTCCCAAAATAACTTTGCAGGTATTCACCCCAGCCGGTCATTGGTTTTTCTCCAGCACCCTTAATAGCCGCAGTGGAATCGCCCGCAATAAATAACGTGGGTGTTATAAGTTCTTCTGTTTTAGTGTAGTGATGTTCCCTTAACCAATTCGCAGCAAGGGAAAGCCATTGCCGGCAATGAGGATGTTCTTTAGCAAGCCCTAAACCATGCCGTCCTTCTTCAAAGATATGTAGTTCAAATGGGATCCCTTGCTCCGATAGTGCATTTGAGAACAACAGACTGTTCTCTACAGGAACGCTGGCATCATTTGCTGTAGTCCAGATAAAAGTTGGAGGTGTCCGTGAAGTTACCTGTGATTCTGATGAAAAGGAGCGCAGCTCCGCTGGGGCTGGATTGTCTCCTAGAAAATGAAGTCGGCTTCCCATGTGGGCATAAGGCGCTTGGAAAGTGATCACTGGGT
Source organism: Paenibacillus sp. RS8 (assembly GCF_041956825.1). Lineage (NCBI taxonomy): Bacteria > Bacillati > Bacillota > Bacilli > Caryophanales > Paenibacillaceae > Paenibacillus > Paenibacillus sp. RS8. The sequence continues at coordinate 3,977,750 of NZ_CP168131.1, forward strand.
ATCCTAGCAGAAGAAGATCTGGTTTCTCTGCTCTTGTGGTAGAGAAGATAGACGCTAGGTGTCCGCCTGCCGAAAATCCGATCATCCCAACTTTGTTTGAGATTACATTCCAATGTTGTGAGGCGCCCCTAATCCACCTCAGAGCTTCCTCAACATCATCTAACAGTGAAGTGACGCTAAAATCTCCGACCTGATAATCTAATACACCGGCATGAATACCTAGACTGTTCAGCCAATGAGCGACTGGTGCTCCTTCATGTTTAGCTAAATGCTGGTAACCCCCTCCAGGCAATACCAATATAAAAGGGCGTGGCTGGTCCGTCTTAAGCGGATAGAGGGTAAGTAACGAGGTTTCCGGAGAAAGCTCAGCTTGCTCTGTAGGGTTAGGGTGTAGACGAAAGCTCAACATTTCGTTCCATTTCCTCCTTAAAAGGGTATATGCACACGTTAACATATTTTCAAAAAAAAAGAGAGACTCTTTTTTTTTGATTCCACCTGAGCAGTATTTATGGTCTTTTTTACATCGATTCGTCAAAGGTGGATTTAAGTTTTGTGCCAGCATTGTGCTCCCGGTATTGTCCAGGTGTCATGCCTTCCTGTTTACGGAAAGAGCGAATGAAGTTCTGAGAATTGTTGTATCTTAATTTGGCTGCAATATCTTTAATGGGCATGTCGGTTTCCTTTAGCCATTTTTTCGCCATTTTAAATCGGTACATCGTTAAATATTCGCTAAAATAGTACTGGGTCTCCTTGCGGAAGACACTGCTGATATAGTTGGCATTATAATGCAGACGTGAAGCACACTCTTCTAAAGTAAGATCGGTATCATAATCATGCTGTATCAAATCGATGATCTTCTCGGAAATGTTGTGGTATTGCGCATTCTGTCTGCTGTTAAAAATCTTGATCATCGGATAAATGACCATGCTCCAGAACCAATCCTCAATCTCCGTCACAGTATGAAGATCATGCAGCTCCTCAAAAATTGAACCATTGGCATGATAAATTTGATTCAAGCTAATACCGGATTCCTGCATCATAATGAGTAAATTATTGAGCAGGCGCGTCAACGGGATCTGGTACTCCTGCGGTGACAGCTCTTGGGCAAAAATCGATTTAAAGAGCAAATGAATAAGCTCCTTGGCTTTTTCCGTTTCAGCCAGCTTGATAGCATCCATTAAATCATTTTCTTTATGGGTAGGATAGTTCAAGTTCAGATAATGTTTGCCAGAGTTAATATTTTCGTACTGGATAATGACACCCTTACCAAGCTTAATCCGATGCTTTAGAGCTTCAAGGCCTTCTCTGTAAGCAATGGATAACTTCGGTAAGTCGTGGAAGGGAAGGCTCAGCCCAATACTCACCTGTACTTTGAGGTAATTATTGATTTCTTGTTGAAGCTTCTCCGTAAGTGAATATAGAGTTTTGTGAAAAGACTGAGTATCACAGTTCGGACTCCCCAATAATACGACCACCGCATGGTCCATAATTACAGGAGCCAGTCGTTGTTCAGGGCAGACTAACTCTTCAATCATATTGTGGGCAGCGAATAATAAAAGATTAAGATCTTTTTTTTCATAACTGGAATCTTCGGCAAAATCGATCGACAACGTAATCACAGCCATCGTCTTCCATTCTTCGAGTTGCTTGTGATAGCCGAATTGTTCCAGCTCTTCGAGCAGATCACGCTTCTTAACGTTGCCATGGAAAGCATTAATTAAGAAGAAGGTACGAACCTGCTGGATATGCTGACGGACTTCTTTTTCCAGCTGAGATTTAGATTGAAATAAAGAATGAACCTGTTCTCCGATAATCTGAAATTCATTTGTATGTCTGGATTTGATATCCGTTTTGCGTTGGCCCATCTGATTGAGAAGTCTTTCAATAGGTGTGTACATCCGTCTTGATCCGCTCCATGCCAAGAGAATGGAGAGAAGAAGCATAAAAGTACATACGAATATCGTAAACAGACCGATTTTTTGAGACTCTTTCGTTAAACTTTCCATGGATGTGACCGAAAGATAAACCCAGCCATTCATCTGAGAGCGCATGTAAGTGACAGCGTAATTTTTCTTGTGGATCACGGTTTTGAACTGTCCTGAAAGTTTGGAGGGATTAGCAATGAAAGAATCTTCTGTAAAACCGCCTTCCCTCATAGGCTTCCCGATCAAGTTGCGGTCCGGATGGAGCAAGAACCGACCTTCCTTATCCAGAACGATAATATCGTCGAGTGGCTGTACATCAGAATTAATGAAATCTTGAAGACTGCAGACAGGAATATTAGCTAAGGCGAGCCCATACTTTTGCAGCTTATTGGTCGGGAGTTTCTTGATAAGACTAATGCTGTAGTTACAGCCAGTAACGTTGATGCTTTCCTCGCTATAAAATAGGGAGGATGGGTTCAAAATCCACGAGGTATCTTCGGCGATATTCATCAGATTTGAGAGCTGTGCATAGTTCTTGTATTCATCCAAACGATAGACTCCCGAATTTTTGATCATCCAATTTTGCTGCTGATTTAATAAGATGACATCTTCCAGCTTCGTATCGAAGGATTGCATATTGCGAATTTCGTTTCTTAAATCATTGTACAAAATGAAATCGGTTTCATTTAAAGGGTTATTTAGTGCTTTTTTTAATACACTGGAGTTGATCACTTGGTTTAATGTTTGATTGACAGTTGTTAACTTATGTTCTACATTTGAGGTGATTTGTAAGATAAGTTCCATTTTACTGTTGTTAACGTTTTTCTGAATTTCTTTTGATGATGTGAGATATGAAAAAGAACCGATGAACAATACAGGCAGCGTGCTAATTACAAAGGCAAACATCGTTAGCTTACTTAGAAAGCTTAATGGTCTCACGAGACTCAGCACCTTTACTTATGTAGAAGTAGACACTTGTTCTAAGTGTATGTAACTTGGTAGTAAATAACAATAATCATCTCGCTTCGCGATAATCATTAGCTCTAATTATGCTTATAAAATGTAAAATCTTCAAGCTTTCAGGTGATAATCCTTACAATATCTAGGAGGCCACAAAATGTCTAGAGTATCAATGGATAGAAGGGCAACGATGTATTTCTGTTTATTTGCTTTGCTCGTTTTCTCTTTCTTAAGCGCTTGCAACAATAAGGAATCTGCCGATTCCGGCCCAAAAGTGTCTCCCCCGAGTATCTCAATTTTGGCGCCCCTTCATTTTCCGCAACAGCCCTCGAAAGAGATTATGGCAGAGATCGAAAGGCTGACAGGTGTGAAGCTAGATATAAGGTGGGTTCCAGAGGGTGTCTACACGGATAAGATGAACACGGCGCTTACAACCAATTCCCTCGGAAAGGTCACATTTGTAAAATTCTCAGATTATAATCTGGTGAAAAATGCTATTCGTTCGGATGCCTTTTGGGAGATCGGCCCATACCTTCAGGAGTTCTCCAATCTTAAACAACTGAACCCCGCCATTCTTAAGCAGACTTCTGTAGATAGTAAGATCTATGGCTTATATACGGAACGCCCCTCTTCCAGACAGGGGGTTATTATACGCAAGGATTGGCTCGACAATCTTCATTTAAATAATCCGCAAACACTGGATGAACTATATGAGGTCATGAGACAATTTACATACAACGATCCAGATCAGAATGGCAAACAGGATACCTACGGATTAGTCGATCGAAATGATCTTGTGTATGGGGTATTTAAGACGTTAAGTTCGTATTTTGGCACACCAAATAATTGGAAACTAGAGAATCATCAATTTGTACCTGAATTTGTGACCGCTGAGTATATGAACACTATGAATTTCATGAAGAAATTATATGATGAGAAAATTATTAATCAGGATTTCGCCTTAACGAGCAAAGAAGTACAACGCGATAAGTTCATTAATGGTATTGCTGGTGTATTTATCGGCAGTATGACAGATGTAAAGCGGCTGTCTATTGAAGCTCAGAATTTGAATCCAAAGGCAGAACTTACATTAATCAATCGGATCGAAGGGCCTGAAGGATATAAGGTGTGGTCGATACCCAATTATAATGGACTCTATCTCTTCTCCAAAAAAGCCATTGCTACTGAGGATGAACTCCGCCAGGTACTCGAATTCTTTGATCGAACCATGGATAAAGATGTAGCGAATATAATGATGTATGGGTTTGAAGGGCGCCATTATAAGCTTGAGGAAGGAAAAATCATTCTTCCCGAGGAGACTTCGGAGCTGCGGGTGCAAGAAGTAAATCCGTTATATTCTTTGATGATTGCAGACATTAGTAATAAGAACATTATGGAGGTGGCTCAGAAGGAGCAATTGACCTCACTTGCGGATCAGCTAAGTAAAGATAATGAATCTTTTCTGGTCGACGATCCGACCGTGTCTTTAAGCTCTTCTACCTATGATGAAAAGAATGTGGAATTGTCTACAATCATTGTGGACGCTACGTACAATTACATACTAGGCAATATAACCGTTGAGGGATTCCAGAAGGAAGTTGAGAAATGGAGAGCCAACGGAGGAAATCAGATTATTAAGGAATATGGTGAGGCTGAGCTTGGGATAGAGAAGTAAATAGGTTAGTTTGATCCACTGCGGATGACGCAGTGGATTTTTTTGTGTTATCACCATAATCATTTGCTCAGATCCCTTTAAGAACGGCCCTTTATGGGGAAATGATTGTTTTCGTAACTTTGCCAACGATGTAATGTGGGACTCGTAACCAATACAAATTATGGAGGTCAAAATGGTATGAAGAAGAAATCCTTCACCATGTTGTTGACATCACTGTTAGCACTCAGCACATTGCTGGCTGGATGTGGTGGTAACAACAATCAAGCAAGTTCTGAAACTGCAAGTAGTGAGAGCACTGCTAAGCCGGTAGAGACAGAGGCAGCAAAAGAAGATGTAAAAGAAGAGCCGACACAAATCAAGATTATGCTTCCATTAAATACGACTGATACACCACCTGACACGATTAAGAATGAAGTTGAGAAATTGACCAACACGAAGTTGACGTACCAATTTTTCCCTGCTGATACTTACGAAGAAAAACTGAATTCATCTTTTGCGACTGGCTCACTGCCGCAAGTGACGTATTTAAAGAATCAAACAACCTTCATTCAGATGAAAGAAGCGATTAAAGACGGTCAGTTCTGGGAAATTGGTCCTCTCTTAAGTGAATTCCCGAATCTGAGTAAATTGAAACCTGAAATTCTGAATAACACCAAAGTGGATGGCAAGTTGTACACCTTGTATATCGGCCGCCCTCTGGCACGTCAAGGGATCATCTATCGGAAAGACTGGGCAGATAAATTAGGACTTGCTGCACCAGCTAATGTAGATGAATTGTTCGAAATGGCTAAGGCCTTCACGGAACAAGATCCAGACGGTAATGGAATAAAAGATACTATAGGTATTGTTGACCGTAATGAGTTGACCTATGGTGCGTTCAAAACAGTCTCATCTTGGTTTGGAACTCCGAACTCATGGGGAGAGAAGGATGGCAAATTAGCACCTGAATTTACCTTCGATGAGTATTTCGATACGATGGACTTCTTCAAAAAAGTTCGTGAAGGCGGATACATGAACCAGGATTTTGCTGCTACTAGTAAAACGGATGCTGTAAACATGTTTACATCTGGTAAAGCAGGGCTCTATATCGGAGGCTCTATACAAGATATAGATACCCTCAACAAAGATACCATTAAGCTTTTCCCTGATGCTGTTCTAGATACGCATAGTATGGTTGCGAGTCCAGAAGGTAAATATGCGCAATGGATGATTCCCGGGTATAACAATGTCGTCATGTTCCCGAAATCTGCTGTGAAGGATGAGGCAGAACTCAAGAAGATCCTTGCTTTCTTTGACCAAATGATGACACCAGAAGTAGCTAACTTGATGTATTGGGGAATTGAAGGGACTCACTATACCGTTGTAGACGGTAAAGCGAAACCTGCGGATGACAAAGATTTGATCGAACGTGAAGTTAAGGGCTTCAAGGATAGTGTTATCGGAGAATACGAAACTAATGGCATGTACCAAAGTTATAACGTTCTGCCAGGCCGTATTCATGCAGAAGAATTGGTACTTGAGAACGTTAAAGTGGGTGTAGCAGATCCAACAGTGGCTATGGACTCAGCTACCTACACTGAAAAAGGTGTTGAGATTCAGCAAATTATTACAGATGCAACCTACAAGTATATGTATGGACAGCTCGACAGAGCTGGATTTGAAAAAGAGGTTGAGAATTGGAAGAGCCGTGGTGGAGCTAAAATTATTGAAGAGTACAACGCTTTATACAAAAAATAGTAACCCGTGCTCGAATAGTTAAACGATATAGCTGAAAAGGTTGTTGATCTTGTTTCAACAACCTTTTCTATTCCTCACAGGGTTCAGTAATATCGTGTTTGAATAAAGAAGGAGAAAGGAAGAGTATCATGCAGGATGTCACCGCACAGCCTAGTTCAGCCCCTAAAATGCAGCCTGAGCCAGAGATTTATAAAAGCAGCAGCGTACTAAAAAAGCGGCTATGGAGAAATAAATTGCTCTACGTCATGCTAATACCGGGAGTGCTATATTTTATTATTTTTAAATATCTCCCTATGTATGGATTAATTATCTCATTCCAAGACTATAAGCCTTATAAAGGAATAATGGGCAGTGATTGGGTGGGTATGAAGCATTTCAGCAGGTTGTTCACAGAGCCGGATTTCTTAAATATATTGGTGAACACACTTGTGCTTTTCGGGATGAATATTCTTATCTATTTCCCGATTCCGATTATCCTTGCCCTGATGTTAAATGAACTTCAAGGCACCTTTTTCAAAAGAACTTTTCAGAGTCTTTTCTATATACCCCATTTTTTGTCGTGGGTTATCGTCGTCTCCATTTCATTTGTTATGGTCACGATGGATGGAGGGATCATCAACGAGTTACTTTCCTATTTTGGATTTAAACAAATCAATTTCCTGCTTGACCCAGGATGGTTCAGGCCAATGTATATTATTCAGGTGATTTGGAGAGAAGCAGGCTGGGGAACGATTATTTATCTCGCTTCCATTGCTGCCATCGATCCAGGGCTTTACGAAGCATCACGTATGGATGGAGCTGGACGAATCAGACAAGTCTGGCATATTACTCTTCCAGCGATTAGAGGGGTAATTATCACATTATTTATTCTGAAAATTGGTTCCGTTCTTGATCTTGGATTTGAACATGTATATCTGCTACTTAACTCCATGAATCGAGAAGTCGCGGAAATTATCGATACGTATGTTTATACTGCTGGTCTAAGACAAGGACAGTTTAGTTACAGCACAGCCATTGGATTCTTTAAATCGATTGTTGGCTTGATTATGGTAATGTCGGTCAATAAATTATCTAAGAAAATGGGCGAAGAAGGCGTTTATTGATATGTTCTGGGAGGAATTGAAATGGTACATGATAAAACAATCAGTAGTAGAATTTTTTCGGCTATAAACTTTACGCTGCTAGCGCTCATAGCTTTAATTACCATACTTCCGATTATGCACGTTGTAGCAGGCTCATTTACAACGACTGCAGAGCTAGCGGCTAATAAATTTGTACTGATACCAAAAGTGTGGAGTCTGGAAGCTTACAAGTATATCTTCTCAACGAATACAATATTTAAAGCCATGGGTGTTTCCATTGGTGTCACGGTGATTGGTACATTCTTCAGTTTGTTAATCACTTCTCTGATGGCTTACGCTCTTGCTAGAAGAGATCTGGACGGACGTAAAGTGGTTAACTTTATGGTTGTGTTCACCATGCTCTTTCATGGTGGAATGATCCCAACTTTCCTCGTAGTGAAGGAATTAGGACTAATTGATACGTACGCATCACTTATTCTACCTTCAGCGATTAGTGCATTTAACATGATCATCCTTAAAACATTTTTTCAGAATATCCCAGATGGTCTGGAGGAGTCAGCCAAAATTGATGGTTGTAATGACTTCGGAATATTATTTCGAATTGTATTGCCGCTATCCTTACCTGCGTTAGCGACTATCGGATTGTTCTATGCGGTTACGTATTGGAATACCTACATGAATGCGATTCTGTATTTGGATGATAGTACGAAGTGGCCAATACAGGTTCTACTGAGACAAATTGTTGTCCTTGCCAGCGGTATGGATCACAGCGCTACACTGGATGCTGCTGCTCCACCGCCAGATCAAACGATTAAAATGGCTGTTATCGTTGTAGCTACTCTACCAATACTATGTGTATATCCATTCCTGCAAAAGCATTTTGCTAAAGGAGCAATGTTAGGTTCTATGAAGGGCTAACAAGCATTGAAAGAGAGATTATTCTTTGGAAGGAGCTTGGAGATGACTGCCAGGATACCAACAACACCGATAGAGTGGGCAAAAAAGGCATGCGATTCTTTAATGGATACTTACAGAGCGGGAGAGCTTCCTCCGGCACATCGTTGGCACTACCATCAAGGCGTATTTCTGTGTGGTATGGAGCTGTTGTGGAATGCTTATCAAGAAGACCGCTATATCCAGTATATTCAGGCATACGTGGATGATTTGGTAGATGAATACGGTAACTTTTATTTTGCCCGTGATGAGCTAGATGCCGTTCAAGCCGGACAATTGCTGTTTAACCTTCATAAGCGGACAGGTAAACTCAAGTATCGCATTGCTGCAGAGAAGCTGAGAAATTTATTGCTTACGTTAAACAAAACCTCTGAGGGTGGGTACTGGCATAAGGATAAATATGCTAACCAAATGTGGTTAGACGGGCTTTATATGGCAGGTGTATTCTCGTTAAAATATGCTAATGTCTATGGCGATTCTAGCTTGCGTGATACGGTTCTCCATCAGGAGAAGTTAATGCGCAAGCATATGAAAGATGAGACAACCGGGTTATTATATCATGCTTGGGACGAGAGTCGCCGGATGCCGTGGTCGAACCCGGAGACAGGCTGTTCACCAGAATTCTGGAGCAGATCGTTAGGGTGGTATGGTCTCGCATTGTCGCAATTTCTTGATCTGTTGGCCGTCCATGATCCCGCTCGAACTGGATTATCTTCTACTTTAAGTGAATTCGTTGATGCCCTTATTCGTTATCAGGATCAAGAGAGTGGGCTTTGGTATCAGGTCGTGGACAAGGGGCACGAGCCGGATAATTGGCTTGAGACCTCAGGGTCATGTTTATTTGTCTATACGATTGCCAAAGCCGTGAAGCATGGCATTGTAAGTGATACAGAAATGGCTATAGCTGCAGCTAGAAAAGGCTATGAAGGGTTAACCAGGTTGATTCAGTGGGATGACCAGAATAGATTAATTTTGCCGGACATCTGTATCGGTACTTCGGCTGGGGATTACGAGAGTTATGTCACTCGACCTAAAGTTAAGAATGATTTACATGGCGTGGGCGCGTTGGTGATGGCTTGTGTGGAGATGCAGAGTTTAATTCAAGATTGATTCGTTCGTACATTACTAGACAATGACTTGATTCTCTCGGACTGAGAATCAAGTCCTATTATTTTGTGGGAGAAGGTAGTACTTAAATTTAATAACATTCAGGGGGTTGGGATGAAGAGATCACATTGGGCAATTCACACGGCAGACTCTATCATGGCGAGGACACCAAAGCTCTATGAGGATAAAGGCTACAACGGAAGCTGGACCTATGACTATGGTGTGGTGTTGAATGGATTTGAATGGCTGTGGAAGCAAACTCGCGATGCGAAGTATCTGCAATTCATTCAAGATCATATGGATTATTTTATTCAGGAAGATGGCAGCGTTAAGGGCTATCATTTGGACGAGTACAATATCGATCACATTAATAACGGGAAATTATTATTCACACTATATAAAGAAACCAAGCAGGAAAAATATAAACAAGCGGCTACCTTATTTAGAAAACAGCTAAAGGCACATCCACGAACCTCGGAAGGCGCTTTTTGGCATAAAAATATTTATCCCTATCAAATCTGGTTGGATGGTCTTTATATGGGTGCACCTTTCTATTTAGCCTACTTGCTAGCCTTTGAGGAAGGGCAGGGGCTTGAAGATGTGACGAAACAATTTATTTTATGTGAGAAGCACACTAAAGACGCGGAAACGGGTCTGCTATATCACGCATGGGATGAACAACATATTCAGCCTTGGTGTGACCCCGAGACAGGGCTATCTCCTAACTTTTGGGCGCGTTCACTTGGCTGGTATCTTATGGCTTTAGTTGATGTTCTAGAGTTATTGCCGAGTGAGCATTCTGATTATCCAGAGCTGGTCCGAATTCTAAATGATACTTTAACTGCTGTGAAGAAATATCAGGATCCTGAATCTGGAGTCTGGTATCAAGTAGTGAATCTGGGGGAACGCAAAGGAAATTATTTAGAAGCTTCTGCTTCCAGCATGATTGTGTACGCTATGGCAAAAGGCATTCGATTAGGCGTGTTAGAGGCTAGTTGGTACGAACCGTTAGACCGCGCCTTCCAAGGACTTATAAGCGAATTTGTACTAGAAACCAAAGAAGGTTGGGTCAATCTAAATAAGAATTGCCAAGTAGCGGGGTTAGGTGGAGTGGACCAAAGAGATGGTACCTTTGCTTATTACATTAGTGAGCCTATTGTCACGAATGACCAAAAAGGTGTGGGTGCTTTCCTACAAGCCTGTGTGGAATACGAACAATTAAGAGGCTGGATTTGATATAGAATAGGAGTGCTATAGAATGTCCGTATATAATATTGACGATTTTGGTGCGCTTAAGAATAGCGGAATGTTAGCGACAGAAGCAATTGCGCGTGCGATTGAAGCGGCAAGTGAGGCTGGTGGAGGAACTGTTTATGTGCCAGCTGGCACTTACTATACGGGTGCGATTGTTATGAAAAGCAATATTGAATTAAATTTAAATCCAGGAGCGATCCTTTCATTCAGTACGAACCCTGTGAATTACCCTGCGGTGGAATGTAGATGGGAAGGGGTGAAGCAGCAGGTTCATACACCTTGTATTCATGGTAAAGGTTTAGTCAATATATCGATTACCGGAAGCGGAACTATTAATGGTAATGGTAAGGCATGGTGGGATGTATTTCGGAACCGTCGGGAAGAGCTAAAGTACCCCCGTCCGACTTTGATTGGCTTTGATAGCTGTCAGCGGGTAACGATTAAGGATGTCTCGCTGGTGAATTCTCCTAGCTGGACCGTTAATCCTGTGGCCTGCTACAATGTGACGATTGATAACCTGTCCATTTTGAACCCGGCTGATTCTCCGAATACAGATGGTATTAATCCAGAGTCCTGTACGAATGTTCGGATAAGTAACTGCAATATTGATGTAGGTGATGACTGCATTGCTATCAAAGCAGGAACTGAAGATACGAAAGGACGTATTCCATGCGAGAATATCACGATCACAAACTGTACCATGGTTCATGGGCATGGTGGAGTTGTTCTTGGAAGTGAAATGAGTGGAGATATTCGGAATGTAACCATTAGCAACTGTGTTTTTAAGCAAACCGATCGTGGCATTCGTATGAAATCAAGACGGGGTCGTGGTGGAACTATTGAAGACATTAGGATCAGTAATATTGTAATGGAAGACGTCATTTGTCCATTTACTCTGAATCTATACTATTTCTGTGGGCCGCGCGGGAAAGAAAAATATGTGTGGGATAAAAATCCTTATCCGATCACTGATGAAACGCCATGCTTTAGACGTATCCATTTCGCCAATATTACCGCACGTAATGTTCATGCTGCTGCGGGATTCTTATATGGGCTGGCGGAGCAGTATGTATCGGAGATTACTTTTTCAAATATTGATATCTCTATGGCAAGTAATGCGGTTCCCGGGCATCCGGACATGATGACAGGAATCGAGAACATGAACAATCGCGGATTTTTCCTAGGCAATGCAAGGGATGTACAATTCCAACAGGTGACTATCGAGAATCATGAAGGACCTGCTTTTTACATTGAAAATGGCGAAGCCATAGAGATCGTGAATTGTCAGTCCAAGAACACGAAAAAGCCGGAGAAACTAGTAGAACAAGTTACCGTTTCGCCCACAGTACAGAATGTGTGTCCGTAAAGGGGGGAAGCCATGGCGCCGGATAAACTGAAGGAACTGTTAGGTGATCTTCCAACGGATAAGCCGATTTCGGTAACTGTGATAAACCAAGAGGAACGGGATGGATATCGCCTCGAATCCCTTTTGCTTGATCTGAATGGATTGGAACGGGTACCTGCTTATGTTGCTATTCCTTTGGATGGAGAAGGACCGTTTCCGCTGGTTGTCTTTAATCATTCTCATGGGGGAAATTACGCGAATGGACGTAATGAGTTTGTTCGCAGCAGCGCCTATTTGCAACAGCCCTCTTTTGCTAAAGTCCTAACGGAGATGGGGTACGCTGCTTGCTGTATCGATATGTGGGGGTTTAATGAGCGTGGCGGTAAAACTGAGAGTGAGCTAGTGAAGGAAATGCTATGGAAGGGGCAGGTCATGTGGGGCATGATGCTGTATGACAATATTCGAATGCTGGATTACATGTGCCAACGTGAGGATATTGACGCTTCCCGAATCGCAACAATCGGCATGTCTATGGGTGGTTTGATGGCATGGTGGCTGGCTGCATTAGACGAACGGGTAGGAGTGATTGTCGACATCTGTGGTCAAGTAGATGCACATACCCTAATTGCTGTAAGAGGATTAGATCATCATGGCTACTATTCATATGTGCCCGGGTTATTGAAGCATTACACAACGCTCGACATTCAAAAGCGGATCGCTCCCCGCCCACGAATGAGTCTAGTAGGCAGAAACGATCGGTTATGTCCGATTGAAGGTGTTGAGCATCTGGCTCAAGGATTGTCTGAAGCTTACCAAACAGCAGGGAGCCCAGAAGATTGGCAACCGCTAGTGGGAAGTGGAGGGCATATGGAGACTCTGGAAATGCGGACATTATGGCAGCAATTTTTGGCGAAGCATCTCTAAAATCCATGGAAGGGAACAGACAACAATGCTAGTAGTGGGCAAAGAATCCTTTTGCGATTATCGCACCATTCAAGAGGCGATAGATTCGCTAGAGGGTGAGCCAACCAGCCAAGCGGTTACGCTCTATATTTTATCCGGCATCTATCAAGAGGTAGTTCGGATTTACCGTTCTAATCTTACGGTTATAGGACTTGGCTACGTGGAAATAACCATGAACCGTTATGCCAAAGAGCGTGATGAAGCGGGGGAAGAAATCAATACGTTTGCTACTCCAACTTTATTTCTGGGCGGCAGTCATTTGGTATTAGAGAATCTGGTGATAACCAATAGTGCTGGGCAGGGAGAGCGTATTGGGCAGGCACTAGCCGTCTATGCGCATTGTGACCAAACCGTATTCAGAAATTGCATCTTTAAGGGGTATCAGGACACATTGTTCACCGGACCTTTACCACCTGCTCCACGAGAGCGAAGGGCATTCGGAGGTATTCCGCTGAGAGAACATCACGCCCAGTATCGTCAGTTATATCAGCATTGCTATATAGAAGGAACCATCGATTTTATTTTTGGCGGTGCCACGGCTTATTTCGATCAATGTGAGATTCGCAGTTTACGTCATAATGAGAATCTTTCCGGTTATATAACAGCGGCTTCGACACCCGAGGGACAGTCACATGGCTACATTTTTAAGAATTGCTTCTTAACAGCCGATCCTGATATTGCTCCAGTGTTTCTAGGACGTCCTTGGCGCGAGTACGCGAAGACCGTGTTTGTGGGTTGTCAGATGGGCTTGCATATTCATCCTATGGGCTGGGACAACTGGAATAACGCAGCGAATGAGCAAACCGTTAGTTATCAGGAATATGGCGTGAAGGATGCTGCGTCCCTGAGGAAGAAGCGTGTTCCATGGGCAGATTGCTTTGAGGGTGGGGGAGAAGCGCTGAATAAAGAGTTTGTTTTTGCTGGGACGGACTTTTGGAAGCAAGTACTTTAATTGATTAATCTTTTAAAAAATGAGGCAGTCCTGGACGAATGTAAGAGTCCTTGATTGCCGTTTTTATTTCATTTGTTTTCTTTCAATATAAATCCAAGTGTGATATATCAACCAGAATATCATAGGAACTAATAAAACATAGGGCCTCTGGCGTGCTGGAAGAAAGGAGTATAAAAATAGCCCAATTATTATCGTTGGTAACACTAGAATAAAATACTTTTTCCAATGCATGTTCTTCCCTCTCTTTGGTTTAATACTTACATCCTTTAAGTGTTAATGCCCTCGTATGTCAAGATCACTTAATGGATAATTACTACTGCCCCAAGTGTAAACAATATAATAGTTAACTAGTTTTTTATCTGCTTTCAATGCTTTGAATTTCAAATCACGATGTTCAATAAAGGCAATGTTATTGCTCACTTGCTTTTCAACGATATAACTCCAATTATTCTCACGATAATTTGCATAAAAATTATTTAATTGTTCCAAAGTTTGTTCCGATTTGATTAAAATAGCGCCGAAAAATTGCATTCCATTTCCATTCCCCATTAATTTCCCAGCGGATGATAAAGCATCTACCCTTTCAGTTTTATCCGGCAAAGATAATTCCATTAGATTTTTCTTTGTGGAATATGCAATGTAATTGTTAATAAATGGAGTGGATACGATTGGTAAAATAAGAGCAACCACTGCAATGATTAAAATGATTATGAATGTTTTTTTCAAGTTTACCCCTCCCTTTTATCAGAGATCTTCCGATTCTTCCAATACATTCCTGTAACTGTTTATTCTATTAAAGGTAATGATCCTCCTGCCTGCTATAGTAACTTGTAACAACCGTTAAATTATCCAAACGAACTACTTTGTAATTATTCCAATCTTATGAGATAATAGAGTTTTTCCGTTGATTCTATTTTTCATGGCATACGTGATATGCCTGATCAAATATTGGAGGTAGGCTTGTTGGCGACACAGTATCCTTTTGAATATGATCGGACCAGACCTTTTATGGAGCAAGTAGGAGAATGGGTCGGAGATGTATTTTATGAAATTCTTCCTGAGGCAGGATTTGAAGTCCGTGATGAACAGATTTACATGGCGTTTCAGGTGGAGCGAGCTTTTGCTGAGAAAAAGACGATTTTTGCTGAGGCAGGGGTCGGTACGGGTAAGACTTTAGTGTATTTGTTATATAGCATTTGTTATGCGCGGTATATGGGCAAACCTGCGATTATCGCTTGTGCGGATGAGTCATTGATCGAGCAGCTTGTGAAACCGGAAGGCGATATTGCCAAGCTTGCGAAGCATCTGAATATGAATATTGATGCCAGACTAGCGAAATCTCCGGACAAGTATATGTGTCTGAAAAAGCTGGATCACGCACGCAACAATGATGATGGGAGCTTGCCGCTGGAGAGTTTATACAGTACTCTACCTGATTTTGTACATTCTCATGCACCGATGCAGCAGTTCCATGCCTATGGCGACCGTAGGGACTATCCAGATTTGAACGATGAGCAATGGAATAAGATCAATTGGGATACGTTTCAGGATTGTTTTACTTGCGATATGCGTCACCGCTGTGGGCAGACGTTGTCCCGTGATCATTACCGGAAATCAAGTGACTTGATCATTTGTTCTCACGATTATTACATGGAACATATTTGGACTTATGAAGCGCGTAAGCGAGAGGGTCAAATTCCTCTGCTTCCAGAACATTGTGCCGTTGTTTTTGACGAAGGGCATTTGTTAGAATCTGCCGCCATGAAGGCGTTAGGCTATAAAATGAAGCATGTTGTCTTTGAAGAACTAATCTCTCGTCTGTTACAGAATGAGATTCGTGAGACGCTCGCGGTACTTATTGATGAAGCGATTATGCAGAGTGAGCAGATGTTTAAATACATTCGTCGTCAATGCCGCAGCATTCCTGGATCGGATCGAAAAAGCATTGCGCTTAACGCACCGCTAATCCGTGAGGTGCACCGCATGCGTAGTGTAATTGCTGCTATCGAAGAAGAATTAGTATTCGAAAGTGGACTGTATACGATTGATGAATATCAATTGCGGATTGTGGAAGAACGTTTGGAGACCATAGAGATTGCCTTGAGATTGTTTGAGGATTCAGGTGCATTAATTTGCTGGGCTACAGAAGATAGCGATGGCTTAACGCTGTCGGTAATGCCACGTAATGTTAAGGAAGTACTCCAAGACAGCTTGTTCACGCAAAAAATGCCAATCGTATTCTCTTCGGCTACCTTATCCGTGGATAAATCATTCCAATACTTGAAGGACAGTCTTGGGATTCAAGACTTTCTGTCTTTCTCTGTAGACTCACCTTATGATTATGAGCATCAGATGAATGTCTATGTGCCAGAGCTTCGGAGCGGTGATTTTGCTGAAAAAATGGAGATCTCTCTAAAGCTTATCGAGCAGACTGAAGGAAGAGCCCTGCTGCTGTTCCGTACTCGGGAAGAACTTCTGCAGTTCAAGCAGCTCAGCTCGCAGACAGCAGAATCCAGTAAGTATTCTTTCCTCTTTGAAGGAGATCAAGAGATCAGCTATCTAATCTCAGCTTTTCAAAGGGATGAGCATAGTGTGCTTTGTGCGGTAACGCTATGGGAAGGACTAGACATACCAGGACCTTCACTATCTAATGTGATCATTTGGGCACTGCCTTATCCGCCGCTCGACCCTGTATTTATGGCGAAACGTGCGGAGACCTCCAATCCTTTTGAAGAGGTGGATTTGCCGTACATGCTGCTGAGACTTAAACAAGGGATGGGACGTCTGATCAGAACGGGCACGGACCAAGGAATTGTGACGGTGCTTGCGGAAGCTGAAGGACAACATCCGGTTCACGAGTATATAACTTCTGTACTACCGAAGGGTACTAAGCTTCAGACGCTGGAAGTTTGAATGTAATATAGGAACACAAACGACGCTCTTTTGGTGAGGCGGCTGCTCTGGCATGCTGCTTCTCGAAGGAGCTTTTTTTGCGCAAATTCAAGCATAAGGATTACTAATCTTACAGATAGTATATTGGTATTTAACTTTCGAGCCATGGCGTATTATTGTTGATTCATGGGGGATATACATACCTCCGTCATCTAGAGATTCATACAAGGGGTGTACACGACATGGGGGATTCACAGGGATTATACCAATCGAACCATAAGAAAGAGGTTGGTTTTGCGCTTGGCATTGGATTGACCTTAATCATTGCATTAGTCGCAAAGTATTTAGCAGGCTTTCCATTTCTCTCTATTATGGGCCAACTGGTCATTGCCATTCTAATCGGAATTATTTGGCGGGCAACCGTCGGAGTGCCGGGCACGATCACTCAAGGGACTGATTTTTCCAGCAAAAAGCTACTGCGTCTAGGAATTATCCTGCTTGGTATGCGGTTGAATTTAATGGATATCGTAGCTGCGGGTCCAAGGGTATTTCTACTGGCTGTTATCGTGATCGTATTTACGATCTCTGTTGTCTACGGGCTTGCTCGACTGTTCAAGGTTGATAAACGACTCAGTATCTTAACTGCCTGTGGAACAGCGATCTGCGGTGCGGCAGCGGTGGTGGCGATTGCTCCACAAATCAAAGCGAAAGACGACGAAACTGCGATTGGCGCAGCGATAGTCGCTATATTAGGTACAATATTCACGTTGCTCTACACTTTTTTGTACCCTTTGCTAGGCTTATCCGATCTAGGCTACGGGGTATTCTCTGGAGCTACCTTACATGAAATTGCTCACGTCATCGCAGCAGCTGATGCAGGTGGGAATGCAGCAGTAGATATGGCGGTCATCGTTAAATTGACTCGGGTAGCCTTACTTGTTCCTGTGGCTATATTAATTGGGATTTGGACGAATCGCGCGGAAAGAAAAGTTCAGGGAGTTCAGTCTAAAGCCTCGTGGAAAAGTATTCCTATTCCTTGGTTTATTCTCGGTTTCTTACTCGTAAGTGGTGTGAATTCATTAGGGATTGTATCTGCATCAGTGGCAAATGGAATTGTAACGATAGCTTATATGCTAATCGCTATGGCGATGGCTGGACTTGGCTTGAATGTTGATTTGGCGGCATTTAGACGACTGGGGATGAAGTCTTTTGCAGCTGGGCTTATAGGTTCGGTCTTGTTGTCCTTAGTTGGATTTACACTAGTTCACTGGTTTGGACTGGCATGATCTTTTGCATACATTTGAATAGTAAGAAATGAACTACTTCATATCTAAATATTGTCCTTCTGTATATCATTTAATGTGGCTGGGTAGGCATGAAATGGATGGAGGGACATCAGGTGAAATATTGCATAGGGGAATTTGCTTCCATTCTCGGTGTAACTGCAGATACGCTGAGGTTATACGAGAAACATGATATTGTTAGGCCCACTAAAGATAACAGCAATAATTACAGATATTTTAATGACTTAGATGCAAGAGATTTGCTAATGAGTAGATGGTACAGAAGTATGGGAATTCCATTGCCGGAAGTGGCAACGCTGATGAAGGAGTCTTCATTAGAGCAAGTTATGGGTAGGATGCAGGAAACAGAGTCGAATTTAGAAGAAGAGATCAAGCGGAAGACGATGCTGCTAAAAAAGATGAATGAAATTCATAATGAACTCAGAGAATTAGACTCCTCTTTATATAAGTGTAAACTTAAACAGCTGCCAGGTATGTATAGACTAAAGCAAACGGATAAAAATGCATTATTAAAAAATGATATTGTAAAAAGCTTAGTCAACACTTGGATGGATCTGCTGCCGTATGCGTTTTATTCTTTTAGAATTGAGGATACAGGTATCTTTTTCAGTGAAAACAATAATTTTAATTATAGCTGGGGCCTTACTTTGCTAGAAGATGAAGCGCAACAATTCGAAATGGATATTGAAGAGTACGCAGAGTATATTAGCCCAAGTCTTTGTATCTCAGCAACAATGTTATGTACGGATGAAAAATATATCACGAAGAACTCCTTGCAGTTCATGTTTGACTATATCGAAGCTAATCATTATTCCATTTCGGGAGATGTGGTTGGAAAATTACTGCTCACCGAAAAAATTGAAGGCCATAATAGATCTTATTTGGAAGTGAATATCCCAATCAAATAGTGACTCTAATTAAACATCTGCTCTTTGGGCAGATGTTTTTCTTCTAGTTGGACAAAAAGTAGACATTGACCTTGGTGTTGCACCAATGTTTATACTTCGGGATATAGCCTGTCAGATGTCGTTGTTGATTAATCATTATCTTTGTGAAAATTATCACGTTATTTGCATCAGGTTATAAGATATTAGACACTGGGGGAGAACAGAAATGCGTAACAGAAATTTCGTCAAGAAAATGCTCATGTTATCTTTTTGTATGGTGCTGATCGTTTCCATGCTGAGTGGATGTACGGGAAATGGGGAATCGGCTAAGTCGTCATCGTCCTTTAAAGCCGGTACGTTCACAGGAGAAGCGGAAGGAAAAGAGGGAGTCATTAAAGTAGAAGTAACTATGGATGAGCCAGATAAAATTAAAGATATTAAGATCGTAAGCCAATCGGAAACAGGAGGGCTGGGAGATAGTGCACTTGAAAAAATTAAAGCACAAATTCTAGAAGGGCAATCCTTGGCAGTTGATGCTGTTAGTGGTGCAAGTCTTTCCAGTGAGGCCATGCTTGCCGCTGTGGAAGATGCCGTAACCAAAGGTGGAGGTAATCTTGAAGTTCTCAAAGCCGGAGGTGCAAAAAAAGCTGGTGAAGGGAAAACAGAAAAACTTGAAACCGATGTTGTTGTAGTGGGCGCTGGGGCATCCGGTGTATCTGCGGCTGTTACAGCGGCTGATAAAGGTGCTAAGGTTATTATTATAGAGAAAACGGGTGTCATCGGGGGAGCGAGTAACTTGTCCTGGGCAGGTAAGTTCTATAATTCATCCGCTGCTACGAATAATAATCTAAAAGTAAATGTGGAAAAAGAAATTGCGGATTGGATTGTCAACAATCACTGGAGAGTGGATGCAGCAGCGATTAGACAATATGTTACTAAATCCGGTGAAACTTACGACTGGTTAGCCGAAAAAGGATATCAAACTAGCTTCTTGAATTTCTTCGGTGAGCAATTACATGTGCTTCCAGCTTATGAAACACGTGAAGAAACGCTTCGTAAAATGTTATCCGAATCAGTTGAACAAAATGGCGGACAAGTGATCACAGAAACGACTGCCAAAAAGCTGATTACGAATGAAGCTGGAGAAGTTACAGGAGTAATCGCTGAGAAAGCAGATGGTACAACACTTGAAATCACAGCGAAGAGTGTCGTTATGGCTACAGGTGGTTATGCTGCAAATAAAGAAATGGTAAAAGAGGCGTTTGGTTTCGAAGGGGTTAACGGTGGATTAGGACAAAACGTAGGAGAAGGCCTGAAGATGGCATGGGAAGCTGGAGCCAAGGTACCTGACAACTTCGGTGGACAAATGCTTCACCAAACATTAGCTAGAGCAACACAAGGTCTCAAAGCACAATATGAACCTTTTGAAGCAAGTTATCCACTAATGTTGACGTATCTTCCGAATTTCATGAATGTAGGTACTTCTGGTGCTCGATTCAGAGATGAAGCGGCGACGTTAACTTCGGTTGCAGCAGCGAATACAAGTGCATTTAATGGTCCGTATCACATGGTTATCGTCTCGAAATCACAACTGGAGGCACTTCAGACCAAGGGGATGAATGGTGTTCATGCACCAAGTCTTCCAGGAATGCCACCGGAATTCTATGCTGAATTTGCCGATAAATTCACACTAGAGAACCCTTGGACAAATGTCGAGAAAGTATTTGATTCGATGGTGGAGAACGGAGATGGTTTCAAAGGAAACACGATTGAGGAATTAGCTACGAATGCAGGGATGGATGTTGATGTGTTTGTAGAAAATTATAATAGTTATACAGAAGCAACAAAAACTGGTGTAGATGCTGAATTTGGAAAAGCTGCTGAGTATTTAGAACCTATGGGTGAAGAAGGTCCATATTACGCCATCATTGCTGAAATCAATAATCTGGGTTCAGTTGGTGGCTTGCTAGTAAATACAAAATTCCAAGTTCTGAATGATAAACGGACACCAGTGAAAGGATTGTTTGCTGTAGGTCTAGAATCTGAAGGTGTGTTGTTTAATGATACTTATGTTGGAAACGGCGTTGGTATTGGGTACTCCTTTACCTCAGGTCGTCTTGGCGGGGAGAGCGCAGCTAACATTGCATTAGAGAAATCTAAGTAACAAACCATTTCCCGGAAAATAATTGAATATTTTTTATAGACGCAGGGTGGAGAACTCTGCGTCTTTTTTAGCTGGAGATTAGAGCCATTCTTCTTTTAGCAAAGCTCTGAGAAGCTCTACGTTAGCTGCTCCAAGCTTGTTGGCAATTTTTTGCTCTAATTCAATTTTGGTGACCATCATTCTTTGATTGCATGCGATTCCCTTCTGGGTAAGAGTGATGTTTTTGTCACGCTGATTTCCTTCGACTTCAACAGCCTCTACGTAGTTACGTGATAATAGTCCTTTAATGCTTTTATGTGTACCCTGCCTGGAAATATTAATAATTCTACTGATTTCTGAGATCGAGAGCATTTGATGTGCCTCAAGAACCGCCAGGATATGGGATTCAGTCTTGTTGATTTGATCCGGGTCTTGGTCGGTCACTATTTTACGTAAGACTAAATGCTTCTCACTAAGTAAATCAATTAGGTTCATTTCTTGTAGATGGTTATCCATATGAACACTCCTAAATCATAGCTCGTTTATCCAAGTATAAGTCATTTGAATTTATTGTCAACTTGGTTGACTAATTTCAAATTGCTGTGGTATTGTAATCCAAGTTGACAATATAGAGATAAAAGGAGCTTGAAGATGGGAAGAAACAAAAAAGAAGCATTATTATTTACGTCTATCATGTGTGCATTGATGGTGCTGGGGATGAGCATTTACAATGTAGTGCTGATGGAGGGCTGGTCGGATACGGTAGTTAAAGACGTAGTCATCGGCTACGTACCAGCGTTTCTTGTTGCTTTAATTCTGGATGTATTTGTTGTAGGTAAGGTTGCGAAGGGGATTGCGCATAAGCTGGTTAAAGAGAATGATCCGATGATCAAAAAAATTATGTTTATATCCTTTTTTATGGTGACCGGAATGGTGTTGTTTATGTCCTTCTACGGTGCAGTTCTTCATGTAGGGTTCTCCTCAGAACTACCGATGGCTTATCTGTCTGCAATCGGTAAGAATTTCATTGTTGCACTTCCACTGCAAATCTTATTAATCGGGCCGCTTACACGATTTATCTTTGTAAAGATTACTCCGGCTATTGCATAGAGAATATTAACATCACCTTTACGCAAAGCTGGGTCAATCTTATGTGACACTCTAGTTTCTTGAAAACAAACAAAATGCTCTCCAACTGCCATGATGGGCAGGGGAGAGCATTTTATTCTATAACCCTCTAAGAGAAGGTCTTAATATATAGACAGTTCTATGATCTCTTTTTTACAGGTTCCAGCAGATTTAATACATACTGACTTCCGCTGCCTTTTGGACTATCGTTACGGATATGCTCCTCAAGGCATAATCTTGAATCGTGGTCAGCCTGATAATCCAAGTTATTATCCAAATAACTCATTATTGCTTGCCATGAGCCGTAGATATCATCGCTGCTTTCTGTCATTGCATAGAGACCGCCATCGAACCGCATCTCTTTAAGCTGGCTTGGTATTTCTACATTTTCAGGAATGGAGGCACAAAATCCATAGCCATAAGGATTATTCTCACCACTTGGATGCGGATGTGTATTCCCACCAAATAGACGTGCCGTCCCCAAGAGATGGTTAGCCTCTAACCATTCCGTAACAGGAGTCATTGCTTCATCCTCTGGAGATGTGCTGACTGCAATATTATAGGCAAATCTCATAGGTGGAAGTGTAATGAATCTTACATGGATAGGTGGAGAGTGTTTAATCGTTGTCATAGATAGAACCTCCTCATTCTCATTCGTAACATCTAATGAATTGGATGACTCTTCGTTCAACGCTAATAACAAATGGTTAGTTATGGGTTCCTCCATACGTGCGGATATTAGTTGTAGGAAGAAGCGGATTTCACGATCTTTTTGTGTGAGATCAGATTTCTCCTTATGAATTGAAGCAGATTGCTGAAGGAGTATTTCATATAAGGACTGAACGGACATGCTCTGTAGGACGGTACCGATATCCTTAATACTAATATCAAGTTTTCTTAAAAATGCGGTGATTCGAATAGCGAGTATTGCGTGCTCATCATAAATTCTCCAACCCGAGCTAGCCTCTCGGTGACTTTCAAACAATCCTTGTGCTTCCCAGTGACGCAACGTCCGACTCGTCAGTCCGATTTGCGTAGAAAGCTTATCAATAGTCACAAATCCACTCATAGACAACTCCCGTTCTATAGATTGATAAGGCGCCCTATGGAAATATTTTAGCACTTAACGTTACGTCAATTGCAATAGGGGAGTTATAGCCCGTGTATTCGACATAATTTACAATTCTCATACAAAACTGTGCCCGGTATTTAATGTACAGCTTCTACAATTTAGATATTAGTAAAAAGTACCTATTGCTATATGAGGCTTTATACGGAGGATGATAATGTTGAAGGCTAGGTCTATGCATCTATCAATGAAGTGGAAGTTGATCTTGAGTTTTTCTGCCGTGGTACTATTCTTTCTAGGGGTAGCGCTATACCAAAACTATAAAATCAATCAAGTAGAAATCTCTATGGAAACGCAAAAAATGGAGATGGAAAAAAGAATTACAGTATCCACTATTACTCAACTGCTTCAAGAAATGAACGGTGTGGAGACCTCTCTAGCGGGTTCTAGCGATTTGGAGTTTACTCAACCATTTAAGGATAAACAGACAAAGCTAATGGAAGAATTGGGCAAAGTGAAGTTTGAGGCAGATTCTCCAGCATCTAAGGAGTTAGAACAATTATACAATCAAGTTGGAGGATATACAGGTTATTTTGACGGATTAGTAAATACTATAAAGGACGAGCTGCTTGATCCTATGGCTGTTTTGGAACGAATAGATGAATTACATACGAAGGCATTGGCTATGAATAAGGCTATGCTGGAGACTAATGAGAAACTATATACCGCAGCAGCAGAGAACGCAGAGAAGGCTCAAGATTATTCTTTTGATTTATTAAATCTGACCAGTTCTATGGGAACCTATGCAGCAATACTAGTGTTCATTTTCACAATTATTATTGCTGTTATGCTTATACGTTCCTTCTTGAACCCTATAAATAAGCTGCAAGCGGCTCTACGAAAAATTGCTGAGGGAGATTTACGGCAGCAGATTAATTCGCCATATAACGATGAGTTAGGAAGTCTGAGTCATCATTTTGACCATATGGTTTTGCGGGTAAGAGAGATGCTTCAACATACCCAATCTGTTGCTTCTTCGCTCGCGACTTATTCGCACTCTTTTCAACAATCTTCTTCGATTACCGCTCATACGAATCAAGAAATCGTAAGCACAATACAGGAAATCTCTGTAGGCGCTGAGCAGCAAGCCGGACAATCTGAGCAGAGTGCAGGCTTGATTCAAGAATTGGAACGGGAAGTTCATGAAATTACCGAGTATACCGAGGTTATGCTATCGACCAGTCAAACGGCTAATCACAATACTCGAAAAGGTTCCGAGTCCGTCATCGCTTTGCGCGAGGTATCGGAGCATTCACGTGAGTCTGTGAATAAGGTGTATCTTGCACTGACCAAATTGAGCGACCAATCGAAGGATATCTCTAGAATAACTAAATCGATTACAAACATTTCTAACCAGACCAATATTCTCTCTTTAAATGCTGCGATTGAAGCGGCAAGGGCGGGAGCTTATGGGAAGGGCTTTGCAGTCATAGCTGATGAAGTGAGACAATTATCAGATCAGACCAAAGAGTCCTCCGTACATATCAGTCAGATTATTAACGAACTGCAAGCTGGGATGGATGAATTCCAGCAATATATGCTGGAGACCAAAGGAAACCTTGAAGAACAGGATCAAAAAGTGGCCGAAACGTTGTCATCTTTTGAAGCGATAGATCAGTCAATTATTGAGATTAGTAAGCAGATTGGGCAAATCCATGACAAGGTAGATATGACACAGACCATGAATCGTAGACTTGCGGAGTCTGTTCATAATGTGGCGGCTATTGCTGAGGAAACTGCGGCAGGGGTTCAGGAAGTGAATGCCTCTAGCGTGCAACAGGATAATGCAATTCACGATATTGCCCGCCAAGCGGTTGAGATTAATGAGATTTCACAAAAATTATTCAAGGAAATTAACGTCTTCAAGATTAATTCGGATATAGTAGACGAAATTATCGCTGGAGATGACAGTGACTCAACTGGCGATGAAACGCCTGCGCCTGCGGAGCAGTCCTATTTGACAATCTCCGCTTAGGTGAAGGTTTGATTGACTGCTCGCCTATCGGAACGACTTGATTCACACTAATTCTGTAACGTAAAAAGGTAGTTTAGAGGAGAGATTCTTCTAACTACCTTCTTTGCACGTTAAGTGTATTTAATGCAGCTATTAAAGGATGAGTTTTCCTTATAAAGTGTTTAGATGTACTTCGTGCAGTTATTTTCTCCGGGAAAGACCGTTAGTGGTGTTTAGCTAGTTTTTAATTGCACTGAATACAACTAAAGTCGAACATAAGCTTTGTTAGTGTGGTTTAGTTGTATAGAGTGCAGTTATCTGAAATGCTCACCGAGGTTTTAGTGAAGAAGCTACCAACTTCGTAGAAAATATCTACTTAGGGGTAGCTCTTATCTCATAGATGAATCGCATAGATGAATGATGCGTGCTTGTATAGGATGTGCGTTATTCCTCGTAAGTTTTGTTCAGGGAGCTAACTAGCTCTGGAAGCCAGTCATTTAGAAGGAGAAACTTGTTGCCCGCGGACTGGGCTTTTGTCGTATCCATAAACCAGGAGTGTTCAATTCCGAATGGCGACATATGCTCGTCATCGGTTTGGTTAAGGATAATGGCTTGCTTGTCTGTTTCTTTTTCAATCATTTTGAGAACATCCTTAATTCTAACCGTTCCGTCTGAGCAAGCATTGATCGGTCCTGTCACAGTAGAACAGCAGCCTAACCAATATAGGAAATCAGCAGCTTCATCCGAACGAATAAAGGAGATATGCGCTTCAGGATTCGGTATGCCGATAGGTAGCCCGTTACGGACATGCTCGATATGAAAATGAAGTCTTCGCGTATAATCATCTATTCCCAGTACAATTGGAAAGCGAACCGCAGCGACTGGGAAGCTAGCCTGCTGCATGAAGACGGCTTCTGCCAGTCTTTTTCCCTCTTGATAGGTGAAATCATTCCGTCCTCCGTAGTGTATAGGGTATGTTTCAGGATCAAAAATCTCTTCGGTCAGGGCCTCTTCGCTGAAATCATACACGGATAGACTTGAGGTGAGAATGTACCGTTTTGTTTTACCATCAAAAATCCGGCGTGCCTGATCCGCTTCATCCGGTGAATAACAAATATTATCGAACACGACATCCCACAATGAATCTCCTACCGCCTGAGTGAGCTCGTTTGGTTGGAAACGGTCCGCATGGATCCGGTGAACGCGATCTCCAAAGGAATCGCTAGTTTCTCCACGTGTCAGTATCGTTACGTCGTTCGCGGAATCCTGTAGCAACCGTTCAACTAATCTTTTTCCAAAAAAGCGCGTGCCGCCTAAAATAAGAATCTTCCTCATAATTTCACTCCTCACCAACTAATGCTTATTTGTAAGTTTAAATGAAGATTGTCGTTTGAATGCTGGGGATTGTGCTTGAAATCGTTACGCATAAAGATATGTAAGGGAGTTTTATTGTTTTGATTGTACTTTGTGCAATAGAATCTCAAATATATAGAATAGAATCAGATTCTATTGCACTTTGTACAATCAAAAGATGAGAAATTGCCTTAAAAGCTACTTCTATAAAGAATCTATTGCAGATCCTGCAGTAGATTCGTTTTTTAGCGTTGATTTCTTGGATTCTGTTGCACATTTTACAACATCACTAGCTCAAAGCTAAAGGATAGCTAAACTCATCTAACTCACCCAACTCATCCAACTAACCCAACTAACCCAACTAACCCAACTAACCTATTTCTACACACCAAACGCACACTTTCCAAAATTAATATTTGTTCGGTTATAACATAACGTATCATATTAAGCTAAGCTACTGTGGCATCACGAGATAGCATTACAAAAGATTAAGCCACCATTCGCATTCCAGGCTCGGCATAATTCCAACCTGTGGAGCTGAATCCGCCAGACTGGAAAGGTTGAACGCTTTGGAAGCTCTGTAAGCTTTGGCTAGACACTGCCAATACAGCTTCCTGGTTTTCATCCGCGAGGACTAATGCGATAAGCTCGGTAATTTTCCCTTGTTCATAGGCAGAAGCAAGGTGATTCAGAGCAATTTGTAATTCCGTGTTCTGCGGTATAGAGGGACCGTCGGATTGAAGAAGCTCTTGCCTTACGGCAGGGAGGGCTTGCCGGGCTCGATGTAGCGCAGCTTTGACGGCTCCTTCCGTGGTGTCGAGCATATCGGCGGCTTCAATACCGGAGTACTCAAATACATCGCGGAGCAGGAACACCGCTTGCTGTAGTGGAGATAAATGCTTCTGCAAGGCTTGAAAAGCAGCCTCAATCTCAAATGAGCCATAACCTGCTGCTTCTTCAGTCTTAGGTTGATCCATTTCCAGTAACCGCGATAACGTGGCTTTACGCCGTGTAATATCTATCCAGGTATTTCTGGCAATCCGCAGAAGCAATGCCTCGGGATTCGGGTGATTCGTCAGCGAGCTGAAATTCGTACGAATTGTATGATCTGTATTGTTGTTCATTTGATTTGTATCGTTCATTTGATTTGTATCGTTCATTTGACTTGTATCGCTCATTTGATGGGTTGGGTTATTTTCATTTGTATCGTTCATTTCGCTCTTCAGCTTCGTATGTTCGGAAGTCTTCAAATAGCCCAGTGCTTTGACCCAAGTATCCTGAGCCAAATCTTCGGCTTCCCATGGGGATTGTGTCAGTGCAAGGCAATACCGCTTCAGCGCCATTTGCAAAGACATGGTATGATTCTCATCCGGTTCATGGCCGGTGCTAAGCTCCTCAAGGCTGATCACACTGCATAACCCCTTTTCCGGTAAAGTGATTTCGGTTACTTCTAATAATAAACGAATGAGCGCTAAATTAAGATACGCAATAATAAAAATAATATTTTGTTCTCTGAACGTATCCTATCCAAAGACTAATCCGTTTACAGGGTAGATTTCAAATAAAAATTAACGGATGGAGGTCGCATACACATGGCGTACATTCCTTATGTCATTGAACAAACGAATCAAGGAGAGAGATCTTACGATATTTATTCACGGCTGCTAAAAGACCGGATTGTGTTTGTAGGGGCAGAGATTGAGGATCAATTGGCGAATAGTGTAGTTGCCCAGCTATTGTTCTTATCGGCAGAGGATCCAGATAAAGATATACACATGTATATCAATAGTCCAGGAGGCTCCATAACAGCAGGATTTAGTATTTATGACACGATGCAGCTTATTAAACCGCAGGTAAATACGATTTGCACAGGGATGGCGGCTTCCTTTGGTTCACTTCTATTGTTAGCTGGGGCTAAAGGTAAACGTTATGCGCTGCCAAACAGTGAGATTATGATACATCAGCCGCATGGCGGAGCACAGGGTCAGGCTAGTGATATTGCGATCAGAGCTAAACGTATCTTGAAGCTAAGGGAAGTGCTTGTGCAAATTACAGCAGACCGAACCGGACAGACGGTGGAAAAGGTACTACAAGATATGGACCGGGATTATTTCATGACAGCTGATGAAGCGGTAGAGTACGGGATTATCGACAAAGTCATCACAAATCTGTAAGTTGAAGGAGTGAAGCGGGTTATGCTGGAAGCTTTGCAGGGCAAAGAGGTAACCATTTATTTTGTAGATGGCTCTAACGCTAGAAAAGGTATTTTGGAAACGGTGAGTGAGAAGTTTATCAAATATCGGACAGAATTCGAAGAACTGTATATTCCCATTACTTCCATCTGTTCTATTACACTGGATACTAAAGGACGAGAACGTGCACGAGTAGGATTTACACAATAACCATTATCAGATTTAAAAATAGGGTTAGGGGAAGTTTTCCCTAACCCGTACTTTCCCGAATCGCCAAATAATGAGCCACATTGGCATGATGCTGAATACCAGTCTCCCCTTTAATCAGCTTGATTAAGGTTCGAGTAGCGGTCATTCCAATCTCCGTTCCGGAGTATTCCACTGAGGACAGCTTGGGCCGAACGACAGAAGCGATAAAGCTATTATCGAATCCAAAAACCGCAACATCCTCTGGCACCCGTATACCGTTATCGATCAGGAAATTCATCGCTCCAACAGCCATCCAATCTGTGGAGCAAAAAACCGCAGTAGGCAGTTCTCCGCTATCCTTGATCCGGCGCATTGCGTCGCTTCCATCTTCTACGGCCATTCCACTTTCTACTACCCATTCTTCTCTTAAGGAAATACCTGCATCCATAAGCGCTTGTTGATAGCCGCGATATCGATCGCCACCTACTGCGTTATCTCCAGATACCCGGATCATGCCAATACTTCTATGTCCTTTCTGAATCAGATAAGTAACGGCTTCATAGGAAGCGGTAACATTATCCAGATGGACAGAAGGGATCGAATCAATCTGAGATTGTTCTCCAACTAACACGCAAGGTGACCCGGATTTTTGGATAATCTCCAAGTGCTCCTTACTCGGAACCGAGCCTACATATATATAACCCTCAGTCCCCATATGGTGGAATAAGTTCAAATAATGAAGTTCACTATTCACACTTCCGTCTGTTAACCCGACCAAAACATCATAACCATATAGCTCGGCGAGATCACGTATGCCAATATTGAAATCGTCAAGCACGGTATTACTGTTCTGCGGAATAATGACACCTATCAGAGGTGTATCCGATCTACCTGCATCTGAACCGATGACATTAGGACGGTAATTCATTTGTTTCATGGCTTCCAATACACGCTTACGAACTTCCTCGTTTACCGGTTTGCTGTTGTTGACAACCCTTGATACGGTAGCTATTGAAACGTCAGCCATTTTGGCTATATCTTTAATTTTTACCTTCAAGAATATCACCATAACTTTCCAAGCTTGTATTCGTTCTAGAATATATCGCAAGCATATCATGGATAGCTCCAAGAATCCAAAAGATTGTTATTGACCAGGAAAATAAAAGATCCTATAATGATCGCATAGGAAAATAATTTCCTTGAATAAACCCTGAATAGATAGTTTTTTAGTCGATAATCTTAAGTTTTATTATGAAAATCACTAATTCGTGAATTAAATAGGAAAATATTTTCCTGAGAGGGTATATGAATACGAAGGAGCTGCATACATTGAACAGAACATGGTGGAAAGAAGCCACAGCGTATCAAATTTACCCACGGAGCTTTATGGACAGCAATGGCGATGGTGTTGGAGATCTGCAGGGAGTCATCTCAAAACTTGATTATTTACAGGACCTCGGCATCAATGTCATTTGGATCTGTCCTATTTATAAATCCCCGAACGATGATAATGGATATGATATTTCAGATTACCAGGATATTATGGCGGAGTTCGGCAGTATGGCTGATTTCGATCAGCTATTAAGCGAGGTTCATGCACGGGGCATGAAGCTGATTCTGGATCTTGTCATTAACCATACTTCAGACGAACACCCTTGGTTTGTTGAAGCACGTTCAAGCATGGATAATGCTAAACGTGATTATTATATTTGGAGAGATCCTAAGGACGGAAAGGAACCAAATAATTGGGAGAGTATTTTTAGCGGTTCGATCTGGGAGTTTGACCCTGCTACAGAGCAATATTTCATGCATGTATTCTCCAAAAGACAGCCTGACCTCAACTGGGAGAATCCTGAAGTACGTCAGGAATTGTACGGTATGGTCAATTGGTGGCTAGATAAAGGGATCGACGGCTTCCGAGTGGATGCTATTTCACATATTAAGAAAATCCCAGGACTTCCTGATCTGCCAAATCCAGATCATCTTCCGTTCGTTTCGTCCGGTGCAGGTCATATGAATCGGGAAGGAATTCACGATTTTCTTCAGGAGCTGAAACAGGAAACATTTGATCGTTATGACATTATGACCGTTGGTGAAGCGAGTGGTGTTAGTGTCGATCAAGCGGAAATGTGGGTAGGCGAGGAGCAGGGCAAATTTAATATGATTTTTCAATTCGAGCATTTAGCCCTTTGGAATAAGAGTGTTACGGGTGGCTTGGATGTTCTGCAGCTGAAATCAGCACTTTCCCGTTGGCAAAAAGGTCTTGAAGGTAAAGGCTGGAATGCACTCTTTATCGAAAATCACGATCAGCCGCGTTCGGTTTCAACTTGGGGTAATGATGGCCAGTACTGGAAAGAGTCAGCTAAATCACTGGCTACGATGTATTTCTTAATGCAAGGAACACCGTTTATTTATCAGGGTCAAGAAATTGGGATGACCAATGTAAGATTTGATTCGATGGATGATTATGATGATGTGGCGATGAAGAACCTGTATCGTTTAGAGACAGAAGCCGGAAAATCACATGAAGAAGTCATGGAGGTTATCTGGAAGAACGGTCGCGACAATTCTAGAACGCCAATGCAATGGGATGACTCTGAGAATGCTGGTTTCAGTAGCGGCAAGCCTTGGATGAAGGTCAATCCTAATTTCACGGAGATCAATGTGGAGCGTGCGAAGCAGGACCCTGATTCCATCTATCATCATTATAAAAAGCTAATCGCACTTCGGGCCGCTAATCCTATTACCGTTTATGGAACCTATGATTTGATCCTGCCTGAAGATGAACGAATCTATGCTTATACTCGTACACTGGGCAATGAGAAATTGCTGGTCATGTCAAACCTGTCTTCAGAGGAAGCGCTGTTCGACCTTCCGTTTGACTTGGAATTTGACTCCAGTGAGTTGCTGTTGAATAACTATGAAGTTGACCCTGCTGAGAAAATCGAGACAGTGGCATTACGCCCTTACGAATCTCGTGTGTATATGCTGGTTAGCGCACCTGTAGAGCAAGAGGAAATTCGTGAGAGTGTGCCTGCAACAACGGTTTAATTACTTTAATAAACACAAGAATGCCCCTCGGCCAATGGCTGAAGGGCATTCTTTTTTTTGAATATCAATTATTTACTCTGTTCGCCATTATCCGTAGTAGATAAATCCGGCCGTTGCAAAATATAACTATTAGACATATTCAGGAGCCGCTGAACGGCATCAAATTGCGCTTGTGTCGAACCGCCTTCAGTTTCAGAGCCATCGATTAGATTATAGTTATTTCCATCATTGTAATCGACACCAGTCAAGTACAAGCTTGTGTCATTAATAAAAGAACCAGTAGGAAGAAAATGTCTGACAGGTAGCAGATTGGTTTGTTGATTCATCAGATCTTCTCCGAAGTGGAGCTGGTCCTTCATAGAAATCCCTAACAGATTAGCTACAGTTGGTAAGATGTCAATCTGACCTCCTGTCTGTGTGTACACAGTAGGCTGGTCAATGCCTGGAGCATGAACAATGAAAGGAACGTTGAACATATCGGTATATCCATACTCGTGTCCGACCATTTCCTCCATTAATGATTTCTCATTGCCGTCAAGGGAATACAGGGACACACCTTGATGATCTCCGTAGAAGACAATCACGCTATCGTCCCATAACCCGCTGGACTTCAGTTCGTCTAGAAATTGTCCCATGGCGTAATCCGCATAATTTTGGGCTAAAATATAGTCGCCGACCAAGGTTCCTTCGTACCTTTTAGGCAGCGTCATTTTAAATTTAGATTCTGGCATTTTATAAGGGTGATGAGCACTCATAGAGATAACCATCGCGTAAAAAGGATCGTCTTCAGCATCCATTTTAACTAATTCAGGAACCGTCTTGGAGTACAGCACCTCATCGGAAGAACCAAATGCGATATGATCATCATCTCCATAGAAGGACTGATCGTAGTATTTATCAAAGCCCAGCACCTTGTATAAGGTTTTGCGATTCCAGAATTCTACGCTGTTGGTGTGAAAGGTGGCTGTATTATATCCATTAGCTTTCATCAGCTTGGGCAAGCTAGGAAGTTCCTTAGTCATATAGTTGGAGGAAGTGGCTACTTCGTGATGAGGAACATATAGAGAGGTGTTCACTACAAACTCTGCATCCGATGTTGTTCCTTGCCCCGCATTCGTATAGAAGTTATTGAAATAATGTTCGCTTGCTATAAGCTTATTTAGATTTGGAGTTACTTCCTGTCCATCAATGCTTAAACCAAGCAGGAAATTCTGAAAAGATTCCATTTGCACTACAATGAGATTCTTACCTTGAGCCGCTGCCCAATACTTTGGAGAGACTGGCTCCGTAATTCCCTTTGCAGCGTCCACAGACTGCTGCGTAATTTCTTTACTGTCGATCATTTCTTGCTTTTCCGTGGTGTCGGCAAAAATGGTATATACCTCGTAATTGAGAATCCCCATACTCTCTGCCTTTTTATTCTCGTTCATACTTGCGTGATTCGGCCAAACATTAAAGACACAGATTGCAAGAGAAACGCTAATGATCCCAAGTAAGGCGGTTCGGTTCATGCGCCGGTTCATGCCTCTTTCTTTCCAGATCGCAATATATTTCGGACGGAACATAAAGAACATGAAGACTACAATATCCACAAAAATGAACAAATAGTAAGGATCCAGCAAGGAGTACGTGCTTTCTCCGACCTTGGTTACCTTATCTGCTTGTTCCAAAGCATGGTAAGTAGCAATTACACCGTAATACTTGTAATACATCAGGACGGCAAAATAAATCACTGAAATTAATAAGTTCGCAATCATGTAATACAGAAACTTCCGTTTGGAAGCCATCCACTCAATGAGTCCAAAGACGATAAAGAAGAACGGGATCTCTGTGAGCAGCATGCTCCAATTAGGGCCGTCACTAAAAACCACGAACCAGGCCACTGCGCATTTTAAGAGCAGGATGAAGCTAAAGATTAGAAAGGGCTTATTTTTTATTTGAAAATCTTTTTTCATTCGTTATCATCCTCTCTGGTGCAAAACACACTAAAATTCTGCATAACCCTGTATGTTGTGGGAATCCGTTGCAATATGCCGATGCTTATTATGCTCTTGAAGTTTTCGTGTGTCAAAAGACGGACGAGAGACCTAGAGCGCAGCAACAAGCGATTTATGCCATATAAACAGTTAAAATCAGCTTCAATCCTAAACTACAGGTTAAATGTGTATAAATTGATTTAAAAAATTACAGTTTCTCGCAACTTTACATAATATTCCACAGTCTAAATAAGAGGGAGTGAATGTAGAGGAGGATTATCCATGGCTCGGCGTCAGTTTATTATGATTGTACTGACCTGCTTACTTCTGTTTTTAAATATGGGATGTAATGGAGGGAAGAAGGCTTCGCCGACGATTCAGTCTTCCATTTGGAAGCCCGAGGTTTTTTTACAAACATTGGATTATAAAGTTCAGAGCCAACCCGATAAATTCTTGGTGGATGTACCTCAGGATTGGGAGGTGAAGCTAGGGGAGTATCCAGAGGGACTTTACTGGCGATTAGCTAACGTGTTCTCTAAAGATGCCGGTTTTGATTTGACTACACTGAAGGGCAGTGATGTTGAAGCATGGCGGTATTCTTTAGTCGACGGGCTACCTGGTTCGGAGGGACAAAGCGGATTTTCATATCCTTCCAATCTGATTCTGTTAGTACAATCAGGAAATACCGTTGGGGCTTGGCTTGAATTTAATGTTCAAAGCGTCGGTCCTTCCATTAAAAAGCGTAGTCTTACAGATATAACAGGTCTTACATTTGATGAGTGGACGGAGAGAGAGGGGCTGTTTGCTGATGCAGGAGAGAACGGAGACTTGGCCTCATTAGGACATTTCGAACTGCTGGATGCTTTTTTTCAAGCGATTCAGGAGGGTAATCATACCCGTGCTCGTGCATGTTTGAATCCTAATGCCTTACTCACGGCATTGACGGTTAACCGTCAAGCACATCATCTCTATAATTCGGGTTTTGGTGGTGAAAATGCACTCAGTGAAAGTATCGTAGAGGCTAAACCTAACGCTTATAAAGTGATGGATTATGATTCTGGTTCAGAAATTAAAGACATCGGTGATCGTACTACGATAAATGTTGTGGTCGATCTGTACATGAAATCGCTAAATCCTGTGTTCGATACCCCAGATGGTCAGGAGACACGCTTCGCAGTGTTGACCAAGCATGCTAACGGCTGGAAGATTGGAGAACTTGGAACGGGGCCGTGAGTTGTTAGATTATCTATTCTTATTAAAAAGGAGTGATCGCAAGTGTCCAAAAAAGGTTTGATCTCTAAAGTGCGAGTAAGAATGATATGTAAAACTGTTATTGGGACTGTTATAAGCTTGATTATGCTCTCTCCATTAGTGGTAGCAGCGGATAGTACAGTGAATTTCCCGGATGAAAAGAAGTTATTGTCAGGTATCACAGGGCTGGATGCGGGGGATAGAAGTGCTTATGCCATCACAGCAGATGGAACGGCCTGGGCTTGGGGTGGTGGATACGGATCTATTGGTAATGGGGCAACGACGCCGGCGTATACTCCAGTCAAAATGCATATCGATCATGTAAAGCAAGTTTCAGGTGGCTACCGTCATAATTTGATATTGAAAGATGATGGAACCGTGTGGGCTGTGGGAGGGAATGAACATGGACAACTTGGCACTGGAACGCAGTCGTTGACGGTTACTGTTGATCCCGTTCAAGTGCAAGGGCTAACCGATGTGACCTCTGTTTCAGCGGGTGATTCATTTAGCTTAGCGCTTCGAAAAGACGGAACGGTCTGGGCATGGGGAGGCAATGAGCAAGGAGAACTTGGCGACAATTCGGAGAAAAACGGGCTAACACCGATGCAAGTGAAAGGGTTACCCTCCATTTTATATATCGCTGCGGGATCAAATAATTCAGTGGCGCTTGGTAACGGTGGAGAAGTGTGGGTGTGGGGATCGTCTAAAATTAGAGGCAATAAAAAGGATGCGGTTCTAAAGCCTACCCTGCTTAAAGGCGGCGGGGAGTATAGAGCTGTTTATACGAATGGGTGGGGTGGAGCAGCTTTGAGATGGGATGGCACCGTTTGGTTATGGAATAATTACACAGATATGAATCAGGGTGAAACTTTACAGCCGGTTCAGATTCCAGGACTCACGGATGTCATATCGATGACAACGGGCTCCGCGGTGAAAGCTGATGGGACCGTATGGCAGTGGACGGTTGATGATAAAAATAAAATGAATGTTAAGCAGATTAGTGGTATTCAAAATGCAGTTTCGATTACCAGCGGGAACAGAAATCATTATGTACTTTTAAAAGACGGTCATGTTCTTGCATGGGGAACGAATGAATTTGGACAGACTGGGTTGGGGGTTAGAGATTTTATGATTGACACGCCTCAGCCCGTGAAGAAATCGATTCAGGTGCAGTTGAACAATAATGAAATGGAGTTGACCATGCCTCCATTACTGCTCAACAATTCTACGTACGTTCCGCTAAGAGGAATATTTCAGCAAATGGGCGTGAATGTACGTTGGGACGTCCCATCGAGATCAGTGATTGCCGTGAAGGAATCTACATCTACTACGATAATCTTAAATTCGGTAAGTGGACAAACGACTGTAAATGGAAAAGTAATAGCCACAGAGCAAAAACCGGTCTTTATTAATGATAGTGTGTATGTCCCATTAAG
This sequence comes from Paenibacillus sp. RS8, assembly GCF_041956825.1. NCBI lineage: Bacteria > Bacillati > Bacillota > Bacilli > Caryophanales > Paenibacillaceae > Paenibacillus > Paenibacillus sp. RS8. The sequence continues at coordinate 4,014,589 of NZ_CP168131.1, forward strand.
ACTAATCAGTGAAATGTTAGGCGCTAAAGTGGAGTGGGATGCAGAGGCTTATGCTGTTCAAATCCATACGAATTAAATAGGGGATTTTGACATTAAGTATTATTTGTATTAGTATAACTAATACAAATAATACTTTTTTTGAATGGAAGGATAAAATGATCATTACGCTTGATTTTAAAAGTGATACGCCAATCTATGTACAGCTCCGAAATGAAATCGTGATTGGGATAGGCTCAGGTGAACTGGCGGATGGGGAGAAATTACCGACAGTGCGGCAAATGGCTGAAGATTTAGGTATTAATGCAATGACCGTGAACAAAGCATACGCAATTTTGAAGAATGAAGGCTTCATATCTATAGATCGCAGGCATGGTGCAACAGTTGCTCCTATAGGGAATGGACATCCAGAGTTTAAGGAGAAGCTGGAAAATGAACTTCGCTTAGTCATCTCGGAGGCTAGTGTAAAAGGGATTGGACGGGAGGAGTTTATGCAAATGTGTGCCGGAATCTTTTCATCGGTATCGTTTAAGTCTACATCCATCACGGAATAGGGGGACGCTCAGATGGCTATTTTCTTCTTTTTTATAGCTGTGTTTATTTTTGTGATTATGCTTCTGACGTTTATGAGCACCTTGAAGCCAAAGGACAATCTGTGGTTTGGAGTTAGTCTTCCGGGGTTTGCTCTTGAGGATGAACGTCTGCGCGAACTGCAAATCTCAACTGGGAAGATGTACAAAAAGTATGGATTCTTATTAATTTTATTCTTGATTCCTATCTTATGTTTAAGCTCCTATATATCTCTTTCACTGATCTTTTTTTATGTTTGGACGTGTGCAATGGTGCTTCTGCTTCGAATTCCCTTCATAAAAGCACATCGTGCGGCTACACAGTTGAAGCGGGAGAATGAGTGGTTCGTGGGAGAGAAGCGAATGGTTCGAATAGATACTAAGCTATCCCTGCTAAAAAAGAAAATGGGCCTTTCTTTATACTGGTACATAATTCCTGCCCTGATTGCTGCGTTATCTTTTACGATTCCGGTTCCGAAGGGAAGTATTGAAATTCTTCGAATGGCTGGTGGCACAGCATTAGGGTTGACTGTGTTTTTCTTTGTTATTGCAATATCCTTTAATCGAATGAAGCCTAAAGTGTACACGGACAACAGCGAGACTAATATCCTGCTTAATCAGACTAATCGTAGATATTGGTCCCTGCTCTGGTTTGGCATGGCTATAATCAATAGCTGCATCGCCGTAATTACGGTATATGCCCTCTCCTTAAATGGGACAGCTTCAACTATAGTATGGAGTCTGGGCATCTTCTTTTTCTCTGTTGTTCCGGTCCTAGGGATCTTTTACGTCCATTATAAATTGAAGCAATTTGAAACAACGCTCCTTAAAGGAGAACATGAAATTCTTTATACGGATGATGATGAATATTGGATCAATGGGACAACGTATAATAACCCCAATGATCGTTCTGTTATGGTTCCGAAGCGTCTTGGGATTGGTACTACGATTAATATTGGGACAAAAACGGGTAAGAGTATATATTACGGCCTCTTTGTATTTGTTGCATTGCTGTTGATCGGGACGGGATGGATGGGCGTCCAGGCTGATTTCTCAACACCTACATTAACTGCAGATGGAAAGGGTACCGTTTCGATTAAATATCCGATGTACAACTACAGCTTCGCTATGAAAGATGTGCAAGAGCTTAAGCTTGTGGACAGTTACCCTTCAGGAGGCCGAAGAACAAATGGCGTAACGACGGATACGGTAGCTATTGGAAACTTTAAGTTTGAGGAGTACGGAAAGAGTAAAGTATATCTTGTTAAAAATTCTCCGCCGTACATTGTGATCAAATTACCAGAGGTGTATGTGCTCTACAACGCCAAAGATGCCACTGAGACTGAACGTACTTATGCGGAGCTACAGAAGGGGAGTGGGATTTTTCATTGAAATTAAAATAAATCGTATGAAGTAGAACCCTCTTGTGATAGAATAATCTAGTTGTCCTAGTTTCCGGAAATTTACTCCATTCCAACAATTTTTATGGGATGTATAGGTGGATAATCGAGGAAATATGAGCATTCAAGAGTATTAACAAGAATCCTTGGAGATTTTACACAATAAACATCATTTTTTGTCGGTTTTTATTGATTTATTCAAAAATATTATGTATAATCAGCCTTGTTGATTTTGCAAATGGAATTTTAGGAGGTTTTTATTTTGGGAAAAGCGTTAATTATTGGCGCTGGCGGTGTTTCCAGTGTTGTTGTTCACAAATGCTGCCAGAACCCGGATGTATTTGAAGAGATCTGCATAGCTAGCAGAACTGTCGCGAAATGTGACGCTCTGAAAGATAAATTAGCCGGAGGCCGCACGAAGATTTCTACTGCTCAGGTCGATGCAGATAATACGGACGAAGTCATTGAACTGATTAAGAGCTTTGAGCCGGATGTCGTTATTAATGTCGCTCTCCCATATCAGGACCTGACAATCATGGATGCGTGCCTGGCAACAGGAGTGCACTATGTGGATACTGCCAACTATGAACCACAAGATACAGCGAAATTTGAATACTCTTGGCAGTGGGCTTATAAAGAAAGATTTGAAAAAGCAGGCCTTACCGCGTTGCTTGGTAGTGGATTTGATCCAGGTGTAACGGGCGTGTTCATAGCTTACGCTCAAAAGCACTATTTTGATGAGATTCATACCATTGATATTGTAGACGCCAATGCTGGTGATCACGGATATCCATTTGCAACAAACTTTAATCCTGAAATCAATATTCGTGAAATTACAGCCAATGGCCGCTATTTCGAGAATGGCGAGTGGATTGAAACTGCACCGCTTTCCGAGAAAAAGGTATACGATCTTCCGGAAATTGGACCAAAGGATATTTATCTTTTGTATCATGAAGAATTGGAATCCTTAGCCGTTAACATCAAGGGTGTGAAGAAGATCCGTTTCTGGATGACCTTCTCGCAGAACTACCTGACGCATTTGAAAGTGCTTGAGAATGTTGGCATGACTTCTATCGAGCCTATCATGTATGAAGGTAAAGAGATCGTTCCTCTACAATTCTTGAAGGCGATTTTGCCGGACCCGGCGTCCTTGGGACCAAGAACAAAAGGTAAAACGAACATTGGATGTATCATCCAAGGAACCAAAGACGGAAAGCCGAAAACTTATTATGTATACAATGTTTGCGATCATGAAGAGTGCTATGCAGAGGTTGGCTCCCAAGCCATTTCCTACACTACAGGCGTTCCTGCAATGATCGGAGCGATGTTAATTATAAAAGGTATCTGGAAGAAACCAGGCGTATTCAACGTTGAAGAGTTCGATCCAGATCCATTCATGGAAGCTTTAAATAAACATGGTCTGCCTTGGCAAGAAGATTTCTCGCCAACGCTGCTGGACTAAGGCGCGAGAAATGGATATTGATATCAGCGCAGTCCCGTCACCATGTTACCTTGTAGATGAAAGATTGCTTACACGTAATCTTGAGATTATGAATTCTGTACAGGAACGCACTGGAGCAAAGATTTTGCTTGCGCAAAAAGGCTTCTCCATGCACTCCTTGTATCCGTTGGTTGGGAAGTACTTGCATGGCGTAACCTCAAGCTCCTTGTTCGAAGCCAGACTTGGTTATGAAAAAATGGGCAAAGAGGTTCATGTATACGCACCAGCTTATATAGATAGTGAGTTTGATGAGCTCCTTGGATACTCCGATCACATTGTGTTCAATTCTTTTGACCAGTGGAATCGATTCAAGGATCGCGTAAAGAGCGCACCGAAGCATATCAGCTGCGGCATTCGAGTGAATCCGGAATATTCCGAGATCGAAGTTCCGCTGTATGATCCGTGTTACAATTATTCCAGAATGGGAGTAACTCTCCCTAACTTCAGACCGGAAGAGCTTGAGGGCATTGATGGACTACACTTCCATACCATGTGCGAACAGAATTCGGATACACTTGAGCGTACGCTCAAGGTAGTCGAAGAGAAGTTCGGACCTTATCTCAAAGGAATGAAATGGCTTAATTTCGGTGGCGGTCATCATATTACACGTCCTGACTATGACCTGGAGACCCTGGTCAAATGCATTCTGCACATGAAAGAGACTTACGGTGTGGAAATCTATCTGGAGCCGGGTGAGGCAGTAGCTCTTAATACCGGATATCTGGTAGCTACCGTTCTCGATGTGATGCATAACGGAATGGACATTGCGATTCTCGATACCTCGGCAGAGTGCCATATGCCGGATGTGCTGGCTATGCCGTACCGTCCGAACATTATTGATGCTGGACAACCGGGAGAATATCCTTATACGTACAGATTAGGTGGAATGACTTGCCTAGCGGGAGACGTTATCGGAGATTATTCTTTCAAGGAGCCTTTGAAATACGGTGATAGACTCGTATTCCTTGATATGGCCCATTATTCCATGGTGAAGAACCATATGTTTAATGGCGTGAACCTGCCTTCCATTGTTAGTTACAATGAAGAAGAGGGAATCAAAGTAATCAAACAGTTCGCTTTCGAAGATTTCAGCGGACGTTTATCTTAAGAATAAAAAGGTGTCCCGTGATGGGACACCTTTTTTTGATTACTCCTTATTGCATCGTGATGGCGATGCGCTCCTCCTGTGGGAGCCACTCCACATTTGCTCCGAGTTGCTCACTTATAAAGCGAAGTGGCAGATACATCGAACCGTTTACGATGAAGGGTAGTGTAGGAAGATTTACGGTTGTATTGTTCACCATTGTCGCTCCAGTTACACCGTTAATACTGATGGCGAGAGCCGGTTTATCTGTAGCGGCTCGTGTGATCATAATTTGTTTATCTATTGTTTTCGCAGCTGTAAAGTTCTCTTTATAGGTAATTGTGGCTCCTAATTTTTCGAACAGCGATCGAAGCGGGACGAAATTTTGTCCGTTTCGAGTAATAACTCCATTTGAGAGTGGGATAGATTCTCCGTTTAAGGAGATTGAAATAGGCTTTTGCACTTGAACGGGCCCGGCATGGCTGAATTCATAGTCGCCATAGCCCAGCTGTGCATCCTTATTGACACCCCAGCCCCAGAGTGAGCCGTCTTTCTTTTGCATGATGATATGTCGTCCGCCTTTCTTTAGGCTACTTACTTCTTTTTCGAGAAGTGTGAATTTTGAATCTGCGGGCATCATTTCGTTCTCAATAGAAGTTTGATAGACGTTTCCTTCCCCGGTTAACGCAACAATAGAGCGCTCTACGATGTAAGCATCAACTACATTCTTGATCCCTTTTAGAAGAATCGGTGGTTGTTCATGATAGGTTGTTCCGTCTGAGGAACCTGTAATGGTAGCGCCCCAGAACCATAATTGAGAGGCTCCATCAATGGCTAATAGGCTGTTCTGATTTCCTTTTAAACTTTTAATATTACTGATTCCCTTGAGAGGGGTCGCAGATAGATCTATTGGAGCTCCTTGGTTATTGTAATAATCTTGGACTGGCCAACTCCATATGGAGCCGTCCTTTTTAAGTGCCAGATTGTTTTTAATTTGAATAATATCCGTTGAATTCAGGATGGTTTCGAAGCTTTCGAAGTCATCGCGTGTAGTAGAAACAGTTCCATCTTTCTTTAAGAACACGTAACGTGTCCAGCTCTTATGAAGATCAGACTCATAGTAACCGCCCACAGCGGCCACGTTATCGACGCCGGAAACCGGTGTGAACGCGGAGGTAGTGAGTCCATCGGATGAAAGGGGGGCACTTAGAATCGTCCCGTCTCCTTTAAGGGCTATCGTTCTATTTCCCGTCATGAATATATCGACCAGATTGTCTAGCTCTTGAACGGGGGTCACTTTAACAGTTTCAGAGTATGCCGATGTTCTCCATTGCCAGACCGAAAGGTCTTTCTTCATTACATATTGTGAACCAAAGTATGCTTGTACCTCATTCAGGTCATGGATTTGCGTAGGGACGGAGCGATTACCTCCCCATACCCAAAAGGAACCATCTGTTTTGGTCAGATAATCCGCGCCATACGAAGTGAGGTTGGTAGTCGTGGTTGGGTTCTCTGCAGCTGCAGCTGCGCTTACGTTAGAGGCGAGGCTTAATACTAGAACAGCACTAACCATGCTGAGCCATTTTTTCATAGGAATACCTCTCTTTTCTTTATTAGATAATTTTGATATGTTCACGCTATAATCCATTATCTTACATTTAGACGCTAGAACTACTGGAAAAGTTTCTTCATATTTACCCACTCACAAGAAAGGTCTCATGTGATACAATAATTTAGTCTGTTTTTATAAACATAAAAGAAAGTATAAGTTTCACACTATACTTTGTTCTTATATTTCCCGCTTAAACTTACCGTTCTTGTAAGGACGCCGAAGGCGTTTATGCTTGAATGCTATTGAAAGGTTCGTATCTGAGGAGGAAGTCAGCGTCAATGAAACATGCACCGTTTATTGCAGTAGAAGGCCCAATCGGGGCTGGCAAAACAACATTAGCTTCTATGCTAGCAGAGGAATTAAATTTACCGATCATTAAAGAGATTGTCGATGAGAATCCGTTTCTGGCTAAATTTTATGAGAACATGGACGATTGGAGCTTTCAACTGGAGATGTTTTTTCTTTGTAATCGGTATAAGCAGCTTGAAGATACCGTTACACAGTACATAGATAAAGGGATCCCGGTCATTTCGGATTACCATATTTATAAGAACCTCATCTTTGGAGAACGAACACTGAACGGAACGAAACGTGAGAAGTATCGGCAAATTTATCATGTGCTTACGGATGACCTGCCAAAGCCGAATATCATTCTCTATATTAAAGCCAATTTAGATACGTTATTAACCAGAATTGAAAAACGTGGGCGTCCCTTTGAAGAGGGGATGGATACTGCGTATTTGGAGCAATTAATTAAAGATTATGATGACGCGATGGCCTCTCTAGCAATTCAGGAGCCTTCGACCGTAATTATTACCATTGATGGAAATGCAGTCGATTTCGTGGAGAATCCAGAACACTTCACTGAAATTGTCTCTTATATAAAGGAGCTAATGAAATGAATTCATATCATATCCCGGAAAACGCCATAATTACCGTGGCTGGAACTGTCGGGGTGGGGAAATCCACTTTAACAGGCGCCTTGGCCAAAAGACTTAATTTTCAAACCTCGCTAGAGCAGGTTGATCACAATCCTTATCTCGAAAAGTTCTATCATGATTTTGAGAGATGGAGCTTTCACTTGCAAATCTATTTTCTTGCTGAACGTTTTAAAGAGCAGAAGAAGATGTTCGAACTCGGCGGTGGTTTTGTTCAGGACCGTTCCATCTATGAAGATACCGGTATTTTTGCGAAAATGCATGCAGATCAAGGTACAATGTCCAAAACAGACTATGAAACCTACACCAGCCTGTATGAAGCTATGGTTATGACGCCATACTTCCCGCACCCTGATGTGCTGATTTATATTGAAGGCAGCTTGCCTTCCATCCTGACCCGAATTAATGAACGTGGCCGTGAGATGGAAATTCAAACGGATGTTTCCTACTGGGAGCATATGCATGGCAGATATTCGAAATGGATTAACGAGTTTACGGCTTGCCCAGTGCTTCGTTTGAACATTGATGATTATGATGTAAATGATGAGGCTTCGATGTCTGATATTCTTGTGAAGGTGGGCAATGCGATTCGTAAGCCTGTCGACAAAAAATAATAATTGATTATTAGAAGCTCCCAGGGTTTGGGGGCTGTTTTTTTATGAGATCAGAAAGCGAATTAAGTGATATAAACTGAGTTTGAGGTAGAATTAATAAAAATAAAAAAAAGACCCAAATCATAGATATGGGTCTAATAGGGAAGTGTCAGTTGTCCTAGTAATAAAATACGAAAAGCAATCCAAATTGGTGTGGACATTGTAGTATGCTCAAGGGCGACATCCTATATTTGTAGCCCTTTTTTCTGGATATGGATTCTAGTCTAGTAAAAACTAGTTATTGGTCCATGTCTAAAATTAATAAGATGCGTACACTGAACTATCTTTATAGGGAGGTGTACGTATTGAGTTGTCCAGACGATAAAAAATGTCATAAGAAAAAAATCGCCAATGTATATCCTTCGAAAAGAAAAAGAAAAGAACATCGTCGAAAAGTTATTAAGAAAATTGTGCAAGTCACATGTCCTCCGCCTGAAGTGAACGTTACCACTCCAACAGTCGTTGGTGCTACAGGACCTAAAGGAGCACAAGGGATCCAAGGAGTGCAAGGGGCCCAAGGCGTACCGGGACCCCAAGGACCACGAGGACTCGAAGGAGCAGAAGGGCCTCGAGGTCCCGCCGGTGGCCCCCCAGGACCCCAAGGACCTCACGGTCAACCTGGGCCAGCGGGAGCAATGGGTCCACAGGGTATAGCGGGACCCGTTGGTCCTCAAGGGGAGCAAGGAGTACCGGGCACACAAGGACTCCTAGGTCCTCAGGGTCCACAAGGTATACCTGGTCCTGCTGGAGCTATAGGACCTCAAGGTTTTGTAGGTGCAACCGGATCTACTGGAGCAACCGGAGCACCGGGAGCAGTCGGAGCGCCAGGAGTAGCGGGAGCAACTGGGGCAACCGGAGCACCGGGAGTAGCGGGAGCAGCAGGAGCAACCGGAGCAACCGGGGCACCGGGAGCAGTCGGAGCGCCAGGAGTAGCGGGAGCAACTGGGGCAACCGGAGCACCGGGAGTAGCGGGAGGAGCAGGAGCAACTGGAGCAACCGGAGCACCGGGAGCAGTCGGAGCGCCAGGAGTAGCGGGAGCAACTGGGGCAACCGGAGCACCGGGAGCAGTCGGAGCGCCAGGAGTAGCGGGAGCAACTGGGGCAACCGGAGCACCGGGAGTAGCGGGAGCAGCAGGAGCAACCGGAGCAACCGGGGCACCGGGAGCAGTCGGAGCGCCAGGAGTAGCGGGAGCAACTGGGGCAACCGGAGCACCGGGAGTGGCGGGAGCAGCAGGAGCAACCGGAGCAACCGGGGCACCGGGAGCAGTCGGAGCGCCAGGAGTAGCGGGAGCAACTGGGGCAACCGGAGCACCGGGAGCAGCAGGAGCAGCAGGAGCAACCGGAGCAACCGGGGCACCGGGAGCAGTCGGAGCGCCAGGAGTAGCGGGAGCAACTGGAGCAACCGGAGCACCGGGAGCAGCAGGAGCAGCAGGAGCAACCGGTGCGCCAGGAGTCGCAGGAGCAACCGGAGCAGCAGGAGGAGTACTAGGCTTTGCTGATTTTTTTGCCCTGATGCCCCCTGATAATGCAGCAACTGTAGCACCGGGAACAGACGTGAGTTTTCCTCAAGATGGCCCTACCAGCGGGACGACAATTGCAAGAACGGGTCCTAGTTCTTTTAACTTAGCAGCAATAGGGACTTATCAGGTATTATTTCAGGTTAGTGTAACGGAAGCAGGCCAACTCATCTTGACTCTTAATGGCGCAGATCTCGCCTATACGGTAGTTGGACGTGCGACAGGTACATCAGAAATTGTAGAAATGGCTATAGTTCAAACAACGGTCATTAACACCATACTGACAGTTAGGAATCCAGCTGGTAATTCCACTGCACATACTATTACTCCTCTCGCTGGAGGAACAAGATCTGTTTCAGCACATCTCGTTATTACACAATTAGCATAGCGAAATCTCTTACGTAAAGATAATTTGGAAGTTTGCCACCTCTAATCAGGTGGCTTTTCTAATTATTGAATTAAAGGAAGGGTGCACACGAAGTTCCAGCCCTTCACCCATGACATCTCTCGGCTGAAGCAGAGGGGAATTTACTTAACTTAAAATTTTTGGGAAATTGGGTATTTTTATTTGACTTCAAATCAGAGCTGACGCAAAATAAGAGGGAGATGATGTAAATTTGGATTTTTCGGGGAGAATTGTACATGAATAATAAATCAGGTCGTCATTCCTTCCGAGAGCGACTCGATCATATGGTGGGTAAGCTTCGTACGGATATCCTAAGTGGAGTGCTGCAGCCAGGTGCTTATCTGCCAGCAGAGAGTACACTAGCTAAGCAATTTGAGTTAAGTAATAAATCGGTCAGAAGAGGGCTGGATGTGCTTGTCCAGGAAGGTCTTATTGTCAAAATCGACCGTGTCGGCAGTAAGGTTATGGAGTCTGTGCAGGAGAGGATCCGTATTCATTTTGGCTGCAGCTCCTCGCTGTCCAAGGACTTTCTGCTGGATGATCTAATTGGTGAATTTCATCGACTGCATCCCGGTATTCATATTCTTCCGCTGGCTCTGAATGATTTTGACCATGTGAATTCTGCGGTGGAGTTGATCAATAATGGGATGCTCGATGCTGTATCGCTGAATAGCACGCAATTTCAGGAATTGGCTGAAAATGGTTCAGCGGACTTACTGGAATCGCTTGAGCCTGATCCTGAATTATATCCAATTGCGACGGAAGCTTTTTATCATGAAGAGCAGTTGTATGCCTATCCGATTTCATTCTCCCCCGTGGTGCTATGCTACAACAAGGCCCATTTTCGGGAAGCGGATCTGCCAGAGCCGGACAGCTATTGGACTTGGGATGACTTGATTGAGGCGGCTCGTCAGTTGGCGGAGAAACGTGGACGACATGCCATTTATTTTGTGCCTGCTTCTGAGAATCGTTATTCTGTATTCCTGCTGCAGAGCGGTATTCAAACCGTGGCAGACGGGATCGAGCACCGTACGCTTAGTCCGGAGACGGCTAATAGCCTTAGTGTGTATAGTCGGCTTGTGAATAACCATCAGATTTTCCCGAAATATCTTGCTGGCAATCATGAAGATGAGACGATCTCATTGTTTGTCCAAGAGCAGGTTTCGATGATTCTGACGACTTTTTTTAATTTAAATGAATTTAAGGAATTAACGCTCGATTATGATCTTGCACCGTTACCTAGGCTGAAATCAAAAGATCCACAGAAGACGCTATTGGTGACGATCGGAGCAGCTGTGGTCGGGAATTCAAGACAAAAGGAAGCGGCTCGTCAATTCGTCAACTTCCTTGCTTCCGTAGAAGCACAGAAAATTATTCGGGAGCGCACAGTAAGTATTCCAGCTCGAAAGCGGATCGCTGAGATGAGCACGGCGGATCATTTGAATCGTCCTTCGAGATATCTGATGTACAGAGAGCTATTTCCAACCTTCTCCTACCTTAAAGATTTAGGGCTTCCTATTGCTGTTCTAAAGAGCTTTCGTAAGTTGTTGAACGCTTATTGGTCAAAGATGATTGATGAGGAAACACTTCATGAAGAGTTGAGTGTCTTGATTTCGGAACAGGATGCTGCCGATCAGAAGGTTTAGACCTTTTTTCTTGAGATTGATGTTCTCTGTAAAATTAATGAAACGCGTGATGATGGTGCTTTGAGGCCATTATTACGCATTTTTTTCAGAAAAAAAAGTATATATTGCGCGCTATATCTTATCTGTATAAGATCAGAGTCGGCTTATTTGAAGCGTTTATATATAGGTAATTTTGTAAGCGTTTTCTATTAAATTTGAGGGTTTTCTACATTTTGCGACAGGTACATGTTATATAAGGTTACACTTATTAGAGATATTTCTTATTATTATATTGACATCATGTAGGCTGGAAAATATAATAAAATACATCAGATATATATCAGATTGGTGAAATAAAAGATCTGATACTCTGAAATGTAAATCAAAAAGAAGTCAGAACAGATGTTTTCGTCTAATTTAAGGAGAAAAAAGGGTAGTGAAAGGAGGATATCCCCTACAAAAGGTTGTTTGCAGAATAATCACTCATTTAAAAATTTATTAATGTATTGTTGATTCCTTCTGATTGATGTTAGTGAATATATCATAATGATTATCTTATTTTTTAGTTATTAATAGGGGGTTGAATTATGAATGTTGCTAAAAGGAAATTAGCTCTGCTGCTGCCTGTCCTATTGTCACTAGTGACGCTCGTATCTGCTTGCGGCGGTTCGAATACTAAAACGGGCAATACCGCAGATCCTACTGCGGAGGTTCAGAAGGCTACGCAAGCTCCCGTTAAGGAAGGGAAAACAGTAGGCGGTCTTCAGCTCCCGATTGTTTCAGATAAGCTAGAACTGTCACTTTGGTCACCAAGCGGCGGCAATTTTAGAGGAACTAATTTTAATGAGAAATTATCCTTTCAGCAAATGGAAGAGAACACTAACATTCATATCGACTTTCAACATAGTACGGAAGCCAGTGCGGAAGCCTTTAGCCTATTAATGTCATCTGGGAAGCTGCCGGACATCATCTACAATGATCTATGGGGCACGGATTCCGGAAAATATGGTACACAAGGCGCGCTGCTTCCTCTGGAAGATTTAATTGAGAAAAATGCGCCAAACTTCAAGAAAATCCTCGACGACAACCCGGATATCCGGGGACAAATCACTTCGCCTGAAGGCCACATTTTTTACCTACCTAATCTCGTTCTTGATTCACAGGATCTCACTCAAATGTTCCCGCAAGTGCGTAAAGACTGGATCGATAAGCTGGGTCTATCTATGCCGGAAACTACGGAAGATTGGTATAACATGCTCAAAGCATTTAGGGAGCAGGATGCCAACGGAAATGGCAAGAAGGATGAAATTCCACTAGTCACAGTTAACTTGGAAAATATCATGATGTTATTCGCTCCTGCCTTTGGTGTTGACTACGGATTCTTCGTGGATAACGGCCAAGTGAAATACGGTCCGAACGATCCGAAATTCAAGGATGTCGTAACCTATCTGCACCGTCTTTACGATGAACAATTGCTCGACCCGAACTATCTGGTAGATACCACATTCCAGACCTTGACTGAGAAAGTGACTACTGATGTGGCAGGGGCATGGTTTGGTTGGTCTGGTTCCTACATGGGGAACTTTACTACTTTAATGGAGGGTAAACATCCGACCTTCAAAATTGCACCGGCCATTCCACCAAAAGGACCAAACGGTGATCAACGTCATGTCTCCTTCCGCTGGCAGGCAGCAGCACACGGATTGGCGGTCTCCTCGCGGACCGAGCATCCTGAGGAAGTGATGAAATGGCTGGATTATCAATACTCAGAGGAAGGCATTCTTTTGAACAACTTTGGGGTTGAAGGCAAGTCCTATGATCTGGTAAACGGAGAGCCTATTTATAAGAAAGAAGTGACTCATCCAACCAATGGTCTCACGAATACACAGGAACTGCTGAACCATACGATCGGGGGCGGAAGCTGGGCTACAGTAGCGGATACCAGATATGCTGAGCAGATCCGAGAAGCTAACGGACAGACGGAAAATCCACTCGAGTTATACAGTGATTATATTGATTTTGATAGCAAGCTGCCTCCAGTCCAATTCACAACAGAGGAAAACGATGTAGTTGTTCCTTTGATGGCTGATATTCAGACCTATGTAGCAGAGACAATTAATGCCATGATCATGGGGCGCCAAAAGATTGAAGACTATGACAAAGTGATGAAGCAGCTTGAGAAGATGGGGATTAACGATGTGCTAAAAGAGTATCAGGTTGCATACGAGCGATTTAAAGGGAAATGATTCAGCTTGTAAGAGGTTGTCGTGGGCCGAGCGGTTCAGAGATTTCTAAGTGACCGCTCGCCGCATGACAGCTATGACTAACGCCAGTGTCCGGGAGAGGAGAACTATATGGCTGTACCTGTAAAAGTCGCTAAAGTTGAAAGCAGGAAGCTTCCGGTCAAGAGGAGTCCGATTCCCTGGAAGCGGATAGCCTCCAATCGCTATCTGTATCTCATGTTACTCCCTACGGTTTTGTATTTTCTGATTTTTGAATACAAGCCGATGTATGGGGCGATCATTGCCTTTAAGAATTTCAATCCCTACTTGGGGATCACGGATAGTCCTTGGGTGGGCTTCAAGAATTTCGAGAAGTTTTTCGAAAGCTATTATTTTCTCAGACTGCTTAAAAATACCTTCTTAATGAGTTTCTACTCGCTCATCTTCATTTTTCCTGCTTCACTTGCTTTTGCCCTGCTGCTCAATGAGCTGCGGCTCAAGAAGCTGAAGTCCTTTCTGCAGACCGTGTCTTATTTGCCGCATTTTATTTCGCTCATCGTCATTTGCGGGATGATTATTGATTTCACAAAGCCCGGAGGAATTATTAACAGCCTGTTGCTTGGCATTGGCCTGATCTCTGAGCCTATCCAGTTCCTGATTCTGCCGGAATGGTTTCGAACGATCTATGTGGGTTCTGGCATGTGGCAGAGCCTAGGCTGGAATTCAATTATTTATTTAGCGGCTTTATCTGGTATCAATCCGAGCCTGTATGAAGCTGCAGTTGTAGATGGAGCAGGGCGATGGAAACAGCTAACAAATATAACGTTGCCTGGGATTCTCCCTACGGTCCTAATTCTCTTGATTCTGAATGTCGGTACCCTGCTGAATGTGGGCTGGGACAAAATTATATTGCTCTACAATCCAGGAACGTACGTCACTGCGGATGTTATTTCAACATTTGTCTATAGACGAGGTGTGATGGAAGCGAATTATAGTTTTTCTGCGGCGGTTGGATTATTCAATTCTGTAATTAACTTCACATTGCTCGTGCTAGCTAATCGGATCAGCCGAAAAACAACTGAAAGCAGCCTATGGTAAGCATAACTTCCGATGCGAGTTTTGTACGAAGTAACTTCAATGAAGAATAGCTCACAAAACTTTTAGGAGGGTAGACAATGGTTGTGAAACGCAGTATGGGTGAAATCATATTCGACAGCTGCAATGTGCTGTTTCTAATCTTGTGTTCTTTCCTGTTCCTGTACCCGATGTGGTACGTGCTGGTCTCCTCATTCAGCGATGCACATGCTATTGCTGCGGGGAAGGTAAGCTTCTTTCCAATCGGCTTTAATCTGGATGCTTACAAGCTGGTATTTGAGGATACGCGGGTCTGGACAGCTTACGGAAATACTTTCTTTTATGTCATTGTCGGTACGTTGATTAATCTGGTGCTTACTACACTTGGTGCCTATCCTCTGTCCAGAAAGAATCTGGAGGGGAGAAATGTCATAATGGCTTTTATTGTGTTCACGATGTTTTTTAGTGGTGGCTTAATTCCGGCGTATCTGAATGTCCGTGAGCTTGGCTTGTATGATACACGGTGGGCGCTGCTGTTACCTGGTGCGGTTAGTGCTTTTAATTTGATAGTGATGCGGACTTTCTTTCAGTCTATCCCTGATAGTTTAATAGAGTCTGCCAAAATAGACGGCGCCCATGATTTCAGAATTCTGCTGCGGATCGTGCTTCCGCTCTCTATGCCGGTTCTGGCGGTTATGACCCTCTTTTATGCCGTAGGCCACTGGAACAGTTGGTTCTCGGCCATGATTTATTTACAGGATCGGAATTTGTTCCCGCTCCAATTGATATTGAGAGAAATCCTGATTCAATCCTCTGCGCAAAATATGCTGGCAGGTGTTACCCAAGATGAGGTATTTCGGATCAGTGAATCTATTAAATTCGCTACGATAATCATTGCTACCGTTCCCATTCTGATGATCTATCCATTTTTACAGAAATATTTTGTAAAAGGCGTAATGATCGGTGCGTTGAAGGAGTAACACCCATAGAGAAGATGCTGCATGTGACGGAATCGTTTCTGAAGCAGTCGGGAGGAGAAGACATATGAAGGCGGTAATATCTCAGGAAGGACAGATTCGCATGTCGGATGTTCTGACACCAGTCATTGAAGATGGATTTGTACTAGTCCAGACTGAATATTCGGCAATTAGCCCCGGAACGGAAATGATGATGAATGGCCTGCACCGTACGCAACAAATTGTACTTGGATACAGTGCAGCAGGTGTAATCCGAACACGTGGGAAAGGAATGGAGCACTGGCCTGAGGGTCTTCGGGTAGCTTGTTACGGCGGTCCTTATGCGAAGCATGCAGAATGGCTGCTAATGCCTCAGCATCTGATGGTGCCCATTCCTGATCATGTAAGTTCGGAGGAAGCATCGACAGTAGGGCTTGGAGCTATTGCAGTACATGCGGTAAGGCAGGTTGCACCGCAGTTTGGAGAGACACTTGTATTGATCGGTGCCGGAATTCTTGGGCAGTTGATTGCGCAGATCGCTAAGGCGGCAGGATGCCGAGTGATTGTCTATGATTTACTTGCAGAGCGCTGTGAGATGGCCGAAAGATTGGGGATTAGACATATCGCTACTAGCACAGAGAAGGTAAAGGAACATCTTGCTAACCTGACGGAGGACATGGGAGCAGATGCAGTCATCGTCTGTGCAGGCGGCAAAACCGGCGACCTTATTGATCAAGCACTAGAGTGGGTACGGGATCGCGGAAAGGTACTATTGGTTGGAGATATTAAACCGGATTTCTCTCGTGATCTGATGTTCGGTAAGGAAGCTCAAGTGCTGATTTCTAGAGCCGGCGGTCCCGGACGATATGATCCTATCTATGAGCGGCAGGGGATTGACTACCCTTATGGCTACGTACGATGGACAGAAGGACGTAATATGGCTGAATATATTCGGTTAATCTCCGAAGGCGATATTCAGGTTAAACCATTAATTAGTGCGATATTCCCGGTCGAGCGTTGTGAAGAAGCCTTTAGGCGTTATGCAGAGGATCCAGTGGATTTGTTGGGAGCAGTATTAGCTTATCCTGCGGCAGTTTCTGGGGCGGAAGTGAAGGTGAAGGAACAGCTGGCAAAAGAAGGCGGGAGCAGATGAAGACGCTGCGGATCGGTGAGCCACTGGACGGTGTGGCGGTTTGGGCCACGGCTTATGGAACATGGCAAGGAGCAGACCGGATATATGCTGTTTCTTCTGGTAGTCCATGCATATTGTTTGTTCTGGATCCTAGCGGCGAACAAGCGCCAGAACGTTATGCGCTCGAAGGCTCGGATCATTGCTGGGGTGTAGTCTTAACAACTAGCGGAGTGTATATCGGGGGAAGCGGCATTTTGTACAGGTTCACTCATGAAAATGGTGTGGAGAACCTGGGTGAGATGATTCCCGGTGAATTCTATACGTGGCGGTTGGCAGCGGATGAACAAGGAAGGGTCTATGGAGGATGTTATCCTGGTGGGAAAGTGTTCCAGTATGATCCAGTGACAGCAGTGTTTAGAGATTACGGGGTAATGGTGACTGGAGAACAGTATGCTCGTTCTATGGAAGCATGGAACGGTAAGCTCTATGTGGGAGTTGGAACACAAACCCCACATATTGTTGTACTGGATACGGCTTCGGGTGAACGCTCGGAAATTGGGATGCCAGATGAATGTCAGGGTGAACAGCTGGTCTATGACTTAAATATCGTTCAGGGCAAGCTATTTGCCCGGATCACACCGTCTGCAAAATTGTACATTTATGATCTGGAACTACAGGCGTGGGGCGAAACTCTGGATCATGTGAGTGGACTTAGTGTTTCGCCGCCGGATGCGTTGGGAAATGTGTACTTCATTAAAGATGACTATTTGCAGCGATATGATATCCGGACTGGAAGCCTGTTCGTTACTTCCCTAGCTATGCCGGAGCCGGCGGGAGACTATGGATGGCTGAATAACCATGCTCTAAATCCGAATGCACGCTGCTTAACTGGTGTATACAGGGACGGGAGTTGCTGGATTTACGATCCGGTGACGGATCGACATATGGTGATGGACTTCGGTCTGCAAGGTCAATCGGTCCATTTACAGTCCATGACCTACGGGCCTGACGATGCTCTTTATATCGGAGGGTATTTCGCAGGTGGGCTGGCCAGATTCGATAAGGCAGCCGACGAGATCATTTCATATCGGGGCATTGGCCAGACCGAAGGGATGATAGCTGGAAGTGGTTGTTTATATTTAGGCGTTTATCCGCGAGCAAATATTTTTAAGTATGACCCGAACAGGGACTGGAAGCCGGGTGAGAATCCAGAACTGCTATTTTCCTTACAGGAAGAGGAGCAGGACCGCCCTTTTGCTTGGGCTTGGGCAGGAGAAGAGCTCGCGATTGGAACGGTTCCTTCCTATGGTCGGCATGGAGGAGCGTTGACACTGTACAATCCTGCTAGCGGTGCACGTGAGGTGTTCAGAAATCTTTTGCCGCAGCAGAGTGTAGTATCCTTGGTCAGTAGAGATCAGCTGTTGTTTGCAGGAGGGTCTGTTTGGGGCGGACTTGGGATTGCTCCCCAGCGTGCGGATGCCTCTCTAATGATATGGGATATGGAGAAGCGCTGCAAAGTATGGGAAGGTGTACCGTTGCAAGGGGAAAGGGCTATTTCTGCTTTGGTTCTAGATGATGCAGGGCAGCTTTGGGGTTTGACGGCAGGTAAGTTATTTCGGTTCGATCCACAGCTTAAGTGTACTGTAAAAACTTACTCATTGTTCCCCATGGACTGGAATGTTGTGACTCATTTTTGGCGTAGCGGTAATGAACTGCTCTATAAGGAAGGCATGCTTTACGGCGTATCGATGAATCGCTTGTTCAAGTTTGATGTACTGAGTGAGGAGCTTGAGGTGCTTAATGACGATGCGCGGCTGCTGACGATGGACCGTGAGGGCGATCTATATTTTGCTAGAACTACAGAATTATATTGGATGGGCTAGATAGGTCTGCACTATCCTTGGTGAAGGGTGGAAGGATGATGAGAATATTATATTTTTATAAATTCTGTATTCTGGGCGGGGTAACCACTCAACTTGCGAATAGATTTAAATTTTTGCGTCAGCATTCGGAAGTGCATTTTGCCTTTCTAGAGGATTACGGCGGGGCGAGCGCTTTTGAGGGATACGAGCATGTCCGAATTCTGGGGACGGTTGAAGAGATTAAGCGCTACATGGAAGTCTATGATTTCGATGTCATTATTACTATTGATACTTACGAGCTGTATGAAGCGCTTGGGCCTGTACAAGAGGGAAAGGTTATTATTCATGAGGTACATACCACCTATTCCGAACCCTTGCGGAAGTTGGCAGCAACGAAAGATAGTCTGCCTTTTCACTATGTGATCACTCCATCCGCTTACATGAAGGATTATTTGGACAGCATCGGGATAACGGGTGCTTATCATATTAATAATTGTCTGGATGCCGATTTGTTCCGATATGAAGCGGGGATTGAGCAGGAGCCTGTCACTATTTTGTGGGTGGGTAAACTGGATGATCACAAGAACTGGTCGTCCTATTTGAACATTGCTGGAAAGCTGAATGCCAAGATACCAGAGCTGCAATTTATGCTTGTTGGGGGATATACTGCTCCCGATGAGATCAAGAAACAGCTGATGGTAAAGGTAGAACAACAGGGGATTAAGCATTTCAAGTGGATTCCCAAAGTGGACTACGATGAGATGCATCGCTATTATTCATCGGTCGCGCAGAGTGGCGGGTTATATGTTAGTACCACAATTAATGAATCTTTTGGAATGACTGTACTGGAGGCGATGGCCTGCAGCTGTCCCGTAGTGGTTCCGAGTGTAGGGGCGTTGCCGGAATTATTGGATGGTCCGTTGAGTGTTTCCTTGTACGAATCAGGCAATGAAGCGGAATGTGTGAATAGATTGAGCGCGCTGCTGGAGCAGAATAGCCTGAGAGAAGGCTTGAAGTCCTTAGGAGAACAGAAAGCCAGAACTACTTACAGCATCGAACAAGTTGGAAAAGAATACATGGAATTACTTGAGAGGTTCAGAGAAGAACGTCTAATTTCTAAATAAGCAGGTCACTCTATGGGGTTGTTACCAACCGAATAAGAGGTGTTGTTGAAATGGAAGAGCTGCTGATTGGTATGGTTGGTATGGACACTTCGCATAGCAGGATATTCGCGGCAATGCTAAATGATGTATCCCATCCGTTGTATATTCCGGGTGGCAGGCTACACTGCGGTTATCCGGGAGGTTCTCCTGATTTCGAGCTAAGCTATTCAAGAGTAAGCCTAATTAGCAGTGAATTGCAGGAACAATATGGTGTTGAACTGCTCAATTCTATAGAAGAAGTTGCGGAGAGATCCCATGCGATTCTACTGACTTCTGTAGATGGGAGAGTGCACAAGGAACAGTTCGAGGTGCTGGCTCCTTACGGAAAACCGATATTTATTGACAAGCCGTTAGCGGTTACTTCTGAAGATGCGAAGGCGATTGTGGAAATGGCGGAGAGGTATGGAACGCCATTTTTCTCCAGCTCTATGCTCCGTTTCGGTGGACCGCTGGTAGCTCTCTTAGGGGATGAAAGTGCAGGTGCAATCCTTGGAGCGGATTGCTCTGGACCGCTTGATTTCCAGCCGACACAACCGGGGTTGTTCTGGTACGGAATTCATTCTGCTGAGATGTTATATGCCGCACTTGGAGAAGGCTGTTATTCGGTACGTGTCATCTGTAACGATATGCAAGAATGGGTAGTCGGTCAGTGGAAGGACGGGCGAATCGGGACGATTCGCGGGAACCGTACAGGCGGCTCAGATTTCTATATCGTACTGCACCGTGAACGGGGCAGTAACGGAGTTAACGCGCTCGGAGCAAATTACAACGCAGGACATCAGCAATTACTGAAGAACTTTATAGCTATGGCGCGAGGGGATGCTCCACCGGTACGACCTTCTTTAACGCTAGAGCTGATTCGCTTCATCGAAGCGGCCAACGAAAGTCGGGTAAGCGGAGCTAATATTCTTCTGTAAAGGAAAACACAATCTGCAAGGAGTGAAGTGAATTGATTAGGACAGCAGTCATTGGATGTGGCGGTATGGGAACTGTTCATGCGGACCGTTACAAGTCCATGCCCGAAGTAGAACTTGTAGCTGTATGTGACATCGTTGAAAAAGCCGCTGAGGTGTTAGGGAATTTAGTGGGCGTTAGCTATTTTACTTCCGTACAAGAGATGCTTGAGCAGGTGAAGCCAGAGGTGGTCAGTATTGCAGTGCCGACCTATTTACACGTATCCCTGGTACGGATAGCTGCTGATCATGGCGTGCATGTAATCTGTGAGAAGCCGCTCGCACTCACTTCGCAGGAAGCAGAAGAAGCTATTCGCTACTGCAGCGAGCGCGGAGTGAGTTTGTTTGTGGGCCATGTCGTTCGGTTTTTTCCTTCATACAGACAGCTTGCGGAGGGAATAAAGCAGCTTGGCAGTGATCAAGGCGGAGTGTACCATGCTAAACGGGCGGGATCGCATCCTGGTAACGTGCAAGCGTGGTTTCGGGACCCGCTTCTTAGCGGCGGTGTCATTATGGATTTAATGATTCACGATATTGATTACATTCGTGGGGCTTTTGGTGAAGCCCGAGAAGTATATGCGTTCGAGCATCAATCGAAAGAAATAAACTATGCTTCAGCCACTTTCCGGTTTAAGAATGGAACCATTGCACAGCTTGAAGCATTCTGGGGTTATCCTGGGTCATTCCATTCCTCCTTTGAATATGCGGATGCGGAAGGAATCATTTCAGGCGGAACCGGCGATGGCGAAAGTCTGCATATTCGCAAATCGATTACAACAGGTTCTACATCGGGATTTGTGGAGACACCTTCGAGTGTGCTGCTGAAGGATCCGTATTATGAGGAATTGGAGCATTTTCTAAGCTGCCTATCAAGTGGGGAAGAGCCGATAGTAACAGCACAGGATGCGCTGGAAGCTGTACGCTGGGCTGAAGCTGCTCAGCAATCGGTAATACTCCATCAACCAGTGAAGCTTGATGTGAAGGGGGATATTCTATGAGCCGTTTGAATATTGGCATGATCAGCTTCGCGCACGCGCATGCTTTTGACTATTTGTCTAGTTTACTGCACATGCCTGAAGTGACGGTTGGTGGAATTGCTGATAAGGTGCCGGAGCGAACGCTAGCGCTCGCAGAACGTCATTCGATTCCCTATTATGCTGACTACAAGGAGCTTCTGTCTGATGCGAATATAGATGCCGTAATTATTTGCTCAGAAAATGTCTATCACGCTGAGTTAACCATCGCTTCGGCCCGAGCGGGCAAGCATGTACTGTGCGAGAAGCCTCTTGGCCTATCGGTAGAAGAAATGCAACGCATGATTTCGGTATGCTCTGAAGAAGGAGTACAGCTTATGACAGCCTTTCCTTGTCGCTTCCTCACTCCGGTTGTTCGGGCTAAGGAATCACTAGATCGCGGCGATATTGGTGAGATTATTGCTTTTAAAGGCACGAATCGTGGTTCTTTTCCAGGACCGAGATGGTTCTCTGATGAAGCTCTATCGGGGGGCGGTGCTGTTCTAGATCATACTGTGCATGTGATGGATCTGATGAACTGGTTCTCTGGTTCTTCTGTAGAACAGGTGTATGCCTATGCGGATACCTTGTTTGATCCAGAGCGCAAGCGGACGATCGATGATGCCGGAATGGTGCATGTTACTTTTGAGAATGGTGTGTTCGGCGTGCTCGATCCGAGCTGGTCGCGCAATCCGGGCTTCCCGACCTGGGGGGATGTGACCCTAGAAATTATCGGCACTAAAGGAGTCATTTCCATTGATGCTTTTAACCAAAAAAACAATGTATACGGAAGATCATCTGGTAAAGGGACCTGGTCCTTTTGGGGTGATGATATGAATGAACTAATGCTGAAGGCTTTTGTACAGGCGCTTTTAGAAGGGGCGGAGGTGCCGATTTCGGGAGTAGACGGACTAAGGTCCACAGAGGTCGCGCTTACTGCTTATCAATCTGTTCATGCAGGCCAACCGGTGCGCTTAAAAAAATGAGGAAGCTGTGAGCAGAAAACTTTGAGGAGGGTGGAACCGCCTATGAAAGATCAGGAATTGTTCGACAGTATGTGTGAAAAGCTCTACTCTGCGGTAATCTCTGATACGCTGGATCAATTGGGCTATCGTAATCAGGTGATGCGTGAAAATATTAACCCGATAGATCCTACCTGGATCGTCGCAGGAAGAGCAAAGACCATTCTGTCTGTGGATATTCATCATTTGCCGGAAGATCCTTACACGAAGGAGATTGAAGCGGTGGACAGCGTCAAGCCCGGTGAGATTGTCATCGGCTGTACGAATGAATCGCGGCAGAACGGTCTGTGGGGAGAGTTATTGTCTACGGCTTCCAAAATGAGAGGTGGCCGCGGAGCCATTGTAGATGGACTAATCCGTGATACTGCTAAAATTCTGGAGCTTGGCTTTCCTGTCTTTGCTACCGGGACCAAACCTGTTGATTCTCAAGGGCGTGGGATTGTGATTGATTATGACATTCCAGTGCTATGCGGTGGCGTGATGGTCCATCCCGGAGATGTGATCTTTGGTGACCGTGATGGTATCGTTGTGATACCGGGCGGCATCATCGATGAAGTGTTCCAATTGGCTATGGATAAGGTGACTCGTGAGAACCATACACGCGATGAACTGCTCGAAGGATATACCTTACGGCAGGTCTATGATAAATACGGGGTGCTCTGATCAAGAACTGAGGGGGTGATAAACATGAGGCTGGCTGGCAAAAGAGCGCTGGTCACAGGTGCAGCAAGAGGAATTGGACTAGGAATTGCCCTTCGATTTCTGGAAGAAGGTGCTCAGGTGGTGTTGCTGGACCGGAGTGAGGGTGAGCTTCTTACTGCACTGGAAACCATGAAGGATTATGGTGAAAAAGCCGCAGTGGAGGTTTGTGATCTTCGCGATGTGGCACAGCTGGAACAATCTGTTGCCCGAGCCTTTGAAAGATTCGGCGGGATAGATATTGTAGTGAACAACGCCGGAATTGCCTTTCGTGAACACTTTCTCGACATCTCGGTTGAGCATTGGAATGCAGTATTTGATATCAACGTAAAGGCTGTTTTCTTAATCGGTCAGCTTGCCGCAAGGCAAATGATTTCTCAGGGCGGCGGAGGCTCTATTATTAACATGAGCTCCAAAAATGGTCTGTCAGCAAGCTCCGAGCTCGCGCATTATAATGCTTCTAAGGCAGCTGTTATACTGCTAACCGAATCGATGGCAGTGGAGCTGGCGTCTTATGGAATTCGCGTAAATGCTGTAGCACCGGGATTTGTGGATACCCCTCTCGACCGTAAGCTGCGCGAAGCTTCGAAGCTCCCAGCGTATTCGGAGCACACACCGATGAAGCGGGCGGCAACGATAAGGGAAGCTGCTAATGTATTTCTTTTTCTGGCTTCTGACGAAGCTTCTTATGTAACTGGAGAAACCATTCGTGTGGATGGCGGGCATTTGGCTAATGGTAGTGAGCTGTAAATAGAAGAAGGAGTGAATATTTTGGAAAGTACAGAATTTCAGGCAGAATTGATGATTGATGCTCAGGCTGAGCTTGGTGAAGGGCCGCATTGGGATGCCGAATCCAATCAATTATATTGGGTCGATATAACAGGTAGGAAGCTTAGAATCTACGACCGGATCACTGGTGATGAAGTCGTTCGCTCTTTTGAACAAATGGTCAGTGCAGCTATTCCTACGACAACAGGAGGAATTCTATTGACTATGGAAGATGGGGTCTACCTCTCTAAAGCTGAAGGATCTCCGATCCTGCTGACTTCAATAGAAGCGGATCTTCTACACAACAGAGCGAATGATGCGAAATGCGATCGACAAGGTCGACTGTGGGTGGGAACGATGAGTATGAACGATGAGCCGAAAGCCGGAGGATTCTACGTCGTGCAGTCTGATGGGATCACCCGCCAATTGTTGTCCGGCATCGGCTGCTCAAACGGAATGGCTTGGGATTACGCACGAAGCAAGATGTATTATATTGATACGCCGACTAGGCAAGTGGATGTGTTTGATTACGAGGAAGCGTCTGGACGGATAAATAACCGAAGAATGGCATTTCAAATTCCTACAACGAGTGGATATCCGGACGGAATGACAATAGACCGTGAAGGCATGCTTTGGGTCGCCCATTGGGGCGGTGGCTGTGTATCTCGATGGAACCCTGATACAGGTGAACAGCTTGGAGTCATTCGAGTTCCAGCGCCTCTAGTGACCTCCTGCGCTTTTGGAGGCGACGATCTAACGGAACTCTACATTACAACTGCAAGGATAGGGATGCAAGAGAAGGAACTGCGAGATTATCCGTTTGCAGGCGGATTGTTTATGGCTAAGCCAGGGGTGAGTGGTCTGCGGCCCGGTAAATTTCAAGCTAAGGAGTAGGATGAGGAGGCAAAGCGATGCGACTCAAAGATAAGATCGTCATTATCACCGGAGCAGGCTCGGGAATTGGAAAAAGCACAGCCGTATTATTTGCTTCAGAAGGAGCTACGGTAGTCATTGCCGATGTCCAAGAAGATTCAGGAAAGGCCGCTGTCGCTGAAATAAAGGCGTCGGGCGGAAATGCGCTGTTCATCCCCTGTGATGTTACCGATGCAAGCAGTACTACTGGAATGGCTGATCGGGTATTCCAAGCTTTTGGTCAAATCGATGTCCTCTTTAATAATGCGGGGATCAGTGGTGTAGGTACCGTGCATGAGGTTGCCGAGGAAGTGTGGGAGAGGGTCATGCGGGTCAATGTGACAGGTGTGTTCTTAACTTGCAAGGCTGTTCTTCCTTATATGATGAAGAGCAAGAAGGGTTCTATCATTAATATGTCCTCTGGCATCGCCGAAATCGGAGTTGCAGAGCGTGCTTCCTACAGTGCTTCTAAGGGCGCAGTTCTATCTTTAACCAAAGCAATGCAAGTCGATTATGCGCCTTACGGCATTCGAATAAATGCGCTGCTGCCCGGTACGATTATGACTCCGTTTGTAGAAGGTTATTTGAAGGCGTCTCTGGATCCGGAGGCTTCGGTTGCAGCCATTAAGCGCAGACAGCTTAGCGGTGAGCTCGGCAAACCTGAGGATGTGGCCAGGGCGGCACTGTTTCTCGCCTCCGATGAGTCTGAGTTTGTAATGGGTTCACCGCTATACGTGGATGGCGGCCTTGTCTTCGGCAAAAATGCATAAAGTAAAGGAGATTTTTATAGATGAAGCTAATTACCTTTTTGCAAAAAGAGGCTGATCATATGGGCGTTCTAACCGACCGTGGTGTGGTGGATATTGAGGCGGCACAGATTGCATTATCCACTCGGGTTGAGGTTCCAGTAACGGTTAAGCAATTGCTTGATGGTGGGGAGGCTGCACTTAACCAACTGAGGATTTTTGTGAATGAGTTGCCTGATGAAGATGTGAATCCATCCTGGCTGAAGCAGGTTGAAGATTTGACCTTCGGCCCTTGCGTTACTGATCCTGGGAAAATCATCTGTATTGGTCTGAATTACCGCCGGCACGCCGAAGAGACTGGGATGGCTATTCCCGAGTATCCTATCCTGTTCAATAAATTTAACAATACACTGACCGGACATGACTCGGAGGTTCCGCTTCCGAGGGCCAGCCACAAGGTGGACTACGAAGCAGAGCTTGGCATCGTCATCGGCCGAACTGCGAAGTATGTGGTTGAGGAAGAAGCACTGGATTATGTATTCGGGTATTGTGCTGCAAATGATTTGTCGGCGCGTGATTTACAGATGCGGACGAGTCAATGGCTAGCAGGAAAGTCTTGCGATAAATTTTCACCTATTGGGCCGTACTTAGTCACTGCAGATGAAGTGGGTGATCCTAATCAGCTCGATATTCAGTGTACAGTGAATGGCGAACTACGTCAGAACTCCAACACTTCGGACATGATTTTTAATTGTAAGCAGATTGTTAGCTATGTGTCCCAGTGCATGACCCTTTCACCGGGAGATATCATTCTGACTGGTACACCGGAAGGCGTCGTGATGGGTTACCCGGCAGAGGAACAGATTTATTTACAAGCTGGTGATGTGATCACAGTGCAGATTGAGAAGCTTGGTGCCATTACAAATACGATGGTTAGTGAATAGGAGGGACTGGGGATGATCTTCGATTGTCATACTCATTTGTTTGGACCGGGAATGGTCTCAGGGCCTACGGATGAGGCGATCAAACGAGCTTGGGGCTCGGATATGAATATCGAAGCAACCCCCGAGCAGCACCGGCGTAATTTGGAAGGCTTCTCTGGTGCTATCGTACTGGCGATGGCTGCGCATGCAACTGGACTTGTTGTACCTAATGCGTATGTCGCTGATTACTGTCGCACGGATCCAGATCGGTTATTCGGTTTTGCGAGTGTAGATCCCAATCATCTGGACTGTGTTGCTGAATTTGAGACTGCGATTCGTGAGATGGGGCTAAAAGGGCTGAAGCTTGCACCTATTTATCAGAATTTTTATCCTGATGATCCCAAGCATTATGCCCTCTATGCCAAAGCAGAACAGCTAGATGTTCCTATTCTTTGGCATCAGGGAACCTCTTTTGTACCGGAGGGTTATCTAGATGCATCAAGGCCGGCGATGCTGGATCCGATTGCCCGTGCTTTTCCGAAGCTGAAGATGATTGTGGCGCATATGGGCCATCCCTGGATTGATGAATGTATTTCATTGGTGCGTAAGCATCCTAACCTGTATATGGACGTTTCTGCGTTAGGAAGCAGGCCTTGGCAGTTCTACAATGCCCTGGTATCTGCTATGGAATACGGGGTGCAAGATAAAATACTGTTTGGGTCAGATTATCCGTTCTTTGGGACGCAGAAGATGCTAGATGCTATGTACCATATCAATGATCTAGTGGAGGGAACGAAGCTTCCTCATATTCCGCAGGAGTTTATTGAGAGCATCATGCATCGTCTAACACCGGAGATTCTTGGTTTTGTCTGAGGGATTTGTGCATGGTCTATAAGTGTTGTAGTTAAAAGGAGATGGGATCATGGGGGAGCGTAGGGACAGCGAGGATAAGCAGGCCGAATTCGGTGGAAAGTTGAAGAGTGAAGCCTATTTTCAAGAAAAGGATTTATGGGGATTTATCCATCGTTCCTTTACGAAGTCTATGGGATATACCGAAGAAGATATTCGCAAGCCCGTAATCGGTATTTGCAACACCTTCAGTGAGCTGAATAAATGTCATTCACATTTTAATGAATTAGTGGATTATGTGAAGCGAGGTGTTTGGCAGGCAGGGGGAGTACCGATGGAATTCCCGACGATCTCGATTGGTGAGCCTTATGTGAAGCCTACAACAATGCTGCTGCGTAATTTGATGGCGATGGATACGGAAGAAATGATGAAGGGGCATCCCATTGATGGCGTAGTGCTGCTTGGAGGGTGCGATAAAACGGTACCCGCTCAGTTGATGGCAGCCGCTAGCGCCAATATTCCAGCCATTGTGCTGACAGGCGGTCCCATGTTAAATGGCCGGCTGGGCGGGCGTAGCCTTGGAGCATGTACAGATTGTTATGGCTTTACGCTGGAGCATAAAGCTGGAAATATTAGTGACGAAGCGCTGGCTGTGGCAGAGAATGCAATTTGCCGAAGTGACGGTCACTGCATGGTGATGGGCACCGCCAGCACTATGGCCTCGATTGCCGAAGCGATCGGTATGGCGTTACCAGGCTGTGCAGCTATCCCGGCGCCGGACAGCAGACGCAGACATATGTCCGAGCGGACGGGCAAGCAGATTGTAGAGCTAGTTCGTCAGGGCATCCGTCCTCGCGACATTATGACTGCGGCGGCGATCGAGAATGCGATCACAGTTACGATGGCGAGCGGTGGATCGACGAACGCAATCATCCATCTTGTTGCGATCTCCCAGCGGCTCGGGATGAAGCTGCCGTTAGAAACGTTTGACCGGATTAGTAGCCAGACCCCGTTCATTTTGAATTTGCGTCCTTCAGGCAAATATCAGATGGAGGAGTATTTTGAGGCAGGTGGCGTACCTGCGCTTATGAAGGAGCTGGAGCCGCTGCTGCATGGGGATTGCTTGACTGTAACAGGCAGAACGGTAACAGAAAATCTGGTTCAGGCGGAAACGCTGGACAGAGATGTAATTCGTACTTTGGAGGAGCCGCTGGACAGCCAAGGCGGGATTGCTGTATTGCGCGGGAATCTGGCACCGGATGGGGCGCTGATCAAGCAAACCGCTGTATCCGCTCATCTCAAAAAGCATATCGGACGCGCAGTAGTGTTCGAGAGTCCGTCCGATCTGAATGAGCGGATCGATGATCCTGATCTGGCCGTGGATGACAACAGCGTGCTAGTGCTTAAGAATGCAGGACCGAAGGGCGCCCCAGCGATGCCGGAAATCGGGCAAATCCCGATTCCGCAAAAACTGCTGAAGCAGGGCATCCGCGACATGGTTCGCATCTCTGATGCTCGGATCAGCGGCACTTCCTATGGCGCATTGATTGTACATGCGGCTCCGGAAGCGGCTATCGGCGGAACGCTGGCTCTTGTGCAGGATGGCGATGAAATCGAGCTGGATATTTCGGCGAGGTGCTTAGAGCTGAAGGTGTCCGATGAGGAATTGGCCCGACGGCGAGTTACATGGCAAGCGCCTAAGCCGCACTACGACAGGGGTTATGGCTTGCTGTTTCATGAGCGTGTGCTTCAAGCGAACCTCGGCTGTGATTTTGACTTTCTGCTGCCTGCGGAGCTTAGGAAAGAATTGCTTGGCGAGATGGAGTCGGCACGCTCGAAATCGCGCCCGAAGTAATCTAATGCTTGCGTATGTGAAATAGTTGCACTTTATACAACTAAATTTCAACAAACCGTTGTCTGTAGGCTCATTTTAGTTTTTTAATTGCAGAGAATACAACTAAACTGGCATCTACGGGAACAGAAGTCGAAATAAGTGTATGAAATACACTTATATCGCAAGTATCGCGCATATCGCAAGTATCGCGCATATCGCAAGTATCGCGCATATCGCAAGTATCGCGCATATCGCAAGTATCGTGCGTATCGAACAAATCGCACATATCTATGGCGGAATGCTAGCTCTTGCACAAGGTGACGATGAAATTAAGTTGGATATTTCCGCGAGGCGCATAGAGTTAAAGGTGTCCGATAGAAGTTGACCAAACGTCGGGTTGCATCACAAACGCTTAAGTCACACAACGATAAGGGGTAGTATGAATTTACTAGATTGTCTGACTGAATTGGCTGAGCTGAGATGATTACTTTGTTTTCTTTGATTGCATTTTATGCAATAGATTCTGCTCTAGAGTGGCTGAAATTTGATTCTATTGCACTTTCTGCAATGGAAATTCAGATAATCATCATTAAACGAGCTAATGGCCGGAATCTAATGTATGAAGTGCAATAGATTCATTTTTTAGCTAAGAATTTGGAGATTCTATTGCACTTTCTGCAATAAGATAGTTAGTTTCCGATTTCGGCGAGAATGGATTGCGAATGTAGCAGCTGGTTTGTGAATGTAGCTAGTTAGTTTCCGATTGCAGCGAGCATGGATTGCTAATGTAGCAGCTGGTTTGCGAATGTAGCTAGTTGGTTCCAGATTGCAGCGAGCATGGATTGCGAATGTAGAAGCTGGTTTGCAGAATGTAGCTAGTTAGTTTCCGGTTGCGGCGAGCATGGTTTGTGAATATAGCTAGTTGGTTTCTAATCGAAGCAAGCTTGGCATTTGATTAACACGATTTTGGCTTCCGATTGCAGCAAGCAGTGTTTCCAATTACACCAATCTATAGATCGCTTGTGGTAAAAGCGACAGACCAGAGTCAACGGAGAGGAGAGTTCAATGATGCGAACCGTTCAAGAGTTGGAGGATCGCTTGGCTAGTCCATCAGCAGCACTGATTGAGGAACTTAGCCAGCTCGATGGAGATATTATGCTACTAGGCGTGGGGGGCAAAATGGGGCCCAGTCTCGCAAGGCTGGCGATGAATGCGATTCGTCAAGCGGGGATCGACAAGAAAGTCATCGGTGTTTCCCGCTTCTCGAATAAAGAGCTGAGACGAGAACTCGAAGAGGCTGGTGTCGAGATTATCTCCGCTGATTTGTCTGACGATAAAGCGTTGCAGGCACTCCCTGAAACCCAAAATATTCTCTATATGGCCGGAAATAAATTTGGCACGACCGGGAATGAACATTTTACTTGGATGATGAATGCTTATCTGCCGGGACGTGTAGCGGAACGGTTCCGTAATTCACGAATGGTTGTGTTCTCTACAGGCAATGTCTACCCGTTTACTCCGGTGAGTCAAGGAGGAGCAACGGAGAGAACTTCTCCGAACGCGAATGGGGAGTATGGGCAATCCTGTCTGGGACGGGAGCGTATTTTTGAACATTTCTCTCATAAAAATGGAACGCCGATGTTCATTTATCGGCTGAATTACGCCATTGATCTGCGGTATGGTGTGTTACTGGAGCTTGCTCGATCGGTTAGAGATGGTCTTCCCATTGATATCACGATGGGTCATGCCAATGTGATCTGGCAAGGGGATGCGAATGAAATCGCATTGCGAGCATTGCTACGTTGCAGTTCACCGCCTAATGTCATGAACATTACCGGACCAGAGACATTGTCACTGCGCTGGGCTGCGAATGAATTTGGCCGAAGGTTAGGCATAGAGCCGATCTTTACAGGTGAAGAAGCACCTACTGCACTGCTAAGTAACGCGGCGAAAGCCGCTGCTACCTTTGGCTATCCAAGGGTATCGCTGGCCGAAATGATTGACTGGATTGGTGATTGGGTAGGACAAGGTGGAGAAACCTGGAATAAACCTACGCATTTTCAGGAGCGGGAGGGCAAATATTAATGACACTGACAAGTGTACCTTTGACTTCGGAATTACATGCCGCGCTTCATGATGGATTGGCTATTCCTGCACATCCTCTCGCCTTAACTAAAGAGCGCAAGCTGGATGAGCAACGTCAACGGGCGCTTACCCGTTATTATGTTGCTTCCGGGGCGGGTGGAATCGCGGTTGCCGTGCATTCCACTCAATTCGAGATCAGGAACCCGGAAGTAGGACTACTGGAGCCTGTGTTGCGCCTAGCCGCGGAAGAGGTGGAACGTGCCCAGTTAGATCGTCCATTTATGAAAGTAGCGGGCATTTGCGGTGGGACGGAGCAGGCTGTTCTTGAAGCGCGCCTTGCCGCAAGCTTTGGTTATGAAGCGGGACTGCTCAGCATGGGAGGCCTGCAAACCTTGAGTGAGGAAGAATTGCTGGAACGAACACGCAGAGTGGCAGATGTGATTCCGGTATTTGGCTTCTACCTTCAGCCGTCGGTGGGAGGACGGATTTTAAGCTTTGATTTTTGGAAGGCATTCGCTGAAATAGGAGGCGTAATCGCCATCAAAATGGCGCCATTCAATCGTTATCAGACGCTGGATGTAGTCAGAGCTGTGCTTGAATCCAGCCGTAGCGAAGAAATTGCTCTGTACACCGGAAATGATGATAATATTGTCAGCGATCTGCTCACGACCTTCCGATTTATGGTGAACGGCAAGCCCGTTGAGAAAAAAATAGTCGGCGGCCTACTCGGTCACTGGGCAGTATGGACGAGCAAAGCAGTACAGCTGCTTAATGAGATTAAAAAGGTCCGAAATGACCCCTCGTTGGCATCCCATTGGTTGACGCTCGGGGCTGAAGTGACGGATAGCAATGCGGCGATATTTGATCCTGCGCATCATTTTCATGGCTGTATCCCGGGTATTCATGAGGTGCTTCGCCAGCAAGGATTGCTTGAAGGGTTATGGTGTCTAAATCCGGAGGAGCAATTATCACCGGGACAAGTGGAGGAAATCAACAGAGTGCACAGGGACTATGCCCATCTGGTGGATGATGAATTTGTGGCAGCGCATTTAGATGAGTGGCTGCAATAACAAATAGCTGTATGTGAGTTAAGGAGGACGCACTTTCGTAAGTGCGTTCTTTTTATCCAGAGTGCGATATCCTCCTCCTCATGATACAATAAGGGACAAGTTTATAAGGATGAGGTGACTTTAATTGAAGTATGATTTCGATCGCGTAATTGACCGCCGTAATACACGTTCTTACAAGTGGGACCAGTCCGAGAAGTTGTTTGGTGAGAAAGATATTATGCCGCTTTGGGTGGCAGACATGGATTTTGAAAGTCCTCCCGCAGTGAAGGAAGCGATTCTGCGCCGCGCAGAACAAGGAGTTTACGGTTACAGTGTACCTAGTGACTCTTATAAAGAAGCTATCACGTCGTGGTTCAGAAGACGGCATGATTGGGAAATTAAATCGGAATGGATTTCGGACTCTCCCGGAATTGTAACTTCCTTAAGTCTTTCCGTTGAGCTGTTTACCGAGCCGGGAGACGAGGTTATTTTACAGTCGCCAGTTTATTATCCTTTCTATGATGTCATCAAAATGAATGATCGGA
The DNA here is from genome assembly GCF_041956825.1 of Paenibacillus sp. RS8. NCBI lineage: Bacteria > Bacillati > Bacillota > Bacilli > Caryophanales > Paenibacillaceae > Paenibacillus > Paenibacillus sp. RS8. Next base: position 4,047,697 of record NZ_CP168131.1, read on the forward strand.
AGGTTGCCAAGAATCCGCTTGTGATCCGAAATGGACGCTTCGAGATGGATTATGAGCAATTGGAAGTTCTGATGCAAGGCGGAGCAAAGCTGCTGCTCTTATGCAGTCCGCATAATCCGGGTGGTCGAGTATGGGAAAGAGAAGAACTGCTGAAGCTTGGTGAACTCTGTCTGCGTTACGGCGTGACTGTAATTTCCGATGAGATTCATTGTGATTTGGCGCTTCCGGGCTATGAGCATATCCCTTTTGCATCCTTATCAGAAGAAATTGCAAATATTACCCTTACCACCCTTGCCGCGACTAAAACCTTCAATCTTCCGGGCATTCAATCTTCTTTTATCGTGTCTTCGAATCCGGAATTGAAACTTAAGTTTGATCAAAAAATGAAAGCACTGAGCTTACATATGGCTAGCTTCTTCGCTCAAGATGCAGTACAAGCTGCTTATAATGATGGAGAAGAATGGTTGGATGAGCTATTAGAGTACGTTTCAGGTAATGTGGATTATGCGATTAGCTATCTGTCGGAGCATTTGCCACAGGTCCAAGTGATGCAACCGCAAGGCACCTATCTTCTATGGGTAGACTGCCGTGGGCTGAATCTGGATATTGATGGGCTTAAACAGTTAATGTACAAAGAGGCTAAAGTCGCTTTTAATGAAGGTTCTGTTTTTGGAACTGAGGGACAAGGTCATCTGCGGATCAATCTAGCTTGTCCTAGATCTATTCTAGTTGAAGCGTTAGAACGCTTTTGCCGAGCAGCAGCAGCTTATACAACGAAATAACAGATATTTCTGAAGCTTGATGATTCCTTCTAAGGGGATCGTCGAGCTTCTTTATTTTGCAAAAGGGTAAAAAGAATAATAAAATGGAGTCCATTACGTCAAGCAGGAGGACTTCAAATGAAATGGGTAGCTCAGCTTCCGTATTATAAGATACAGCGGGAAATCAAGGATGGAGAACAACGAAGTTTTCCGTGTAATAGGCTAATGTATCTGTACAAAGATAGAATTGTAACTCGTCATCGTGAATTTCCAATAAAAGATATTTTAGATATGTCCTATCGCTCAATGGGGGATACTGGAGGTATGTTCTATCTACATACGAGTAAGGGCGTATATGCTTATTTGGTAGAGTGTGATCCTGAAAGTTTTATTAATACTTTTAAAGAACAGCAAATGAATAAAATTGAGCGTCCTGATAGGCCGTGATATGATAATCCATACGACATTGCACAAATGGGAGAGAACATAAATGAGTAAAACACGAATTATTATTGATGCAGACACAGGGATTGACGACGCACTAGCAATTCTATATGCCTTGCGTGCTCCAAATGTAATTGTAGAAGGAATTACAACTGTTTTTGGGAATATTGATGTCGAGAAGGCAGCTGACAATTCACTGCGACTGATTGAGCTTGCTAAACCAGATTACGAAATTCCTGTAGCGATCGGAGCATCCAAGGCACTCGTTCGTGAGCACTCAGGTTACGCCACTCATGTGCATGGTGAGAACGGCATTGGTAATGTGGAAATTGCACCATCTAGCCAGCGTCCCATTAGCGAAACTGCATCTGAGTTTATTGTTCGGATGGCTAATGAGAATCCCGGAGAAATTGTATTAGTTACACTGGCACATCTAACCAACCTCTCGATGGCGCTTGATATGGACCCTGGAATTAAGAATACTTTGAAAAAAGTAGTGGTGATGGGCGGTACGATCTTTAATCCCGGCAATAGAACACCGGTTGCGGAAGCGAATATTGCTGGAGACCCTGAAGCTGCTGATCATGTATTTACATCTGGACTTCCCGTTATGATGGTGGGTTTAGACGTTACGCTTAAGACGCGGATCACTCAAGAGCATATTGATTTATTAAATCGTTTTGGACGTGAAGAAAATAAAGCGATCATTTCGTTTATGGAACAATCGCTTACTCATTATTTTAATTTCTACCGTGAAGCGAACTTTTTGATTAACAGTGCACCGCTGCATGATCCGCTCGCACTTATGGTTGCGCTGCAACCAGACCTTGTAACTTACAAAGAAATGAATGTTCGCGTGGAGCACAAAGGTGAGTTTACATCGGGAATGGTCGTAGCGGATTTGCGGGCTCAGCCAAAAGTGGGTAGCCCTATACAAGTCGCTGTGGATGTAGATGTTGAACGAGCGGTGGGGACCTTTTTGAGCGTGTTTATGTAGTTTAGTCGACTTCTTCTGATGTGAAAAATAATATCGAAGCTCATAGATGACAATCTATTAATTTTACAATTGGATAATCTTTGGTAAAATGGTAGAAGACATGTAAAGAGTTTAAGAGATTACACTTCATATCATGGAAGATGGGAGACTTAACAGTCATGAACAAACGGATTGGTAAATTAGTCTTATGTCTGGCGATTTCGCTAGGCGGCACTACAGCTGTATTCCAAAATACTACACAAGCAGCCCCTGCTGGGGGAGTTAGTATTATGCTGGATGGTTATGCACTACCGTTTCCAGTAGAGCCTGTTGTGATGAACGGAACCACGATGGTCCCATTCCGAGCGATATCTGAAGCATTGGGGATCAACGTAGAGTGGAATCAAGCGCTTAAGAAAATTACCGCGACCAAAACGGATACAGCGGGTACTAAAGTGGTAACTTTGACCCTGGGTAGCAAAAATGCAGGCGTAAACGGCGAAGTTGTGAAGCTGGGGGTTGCCCCGCAAACGATCCGCAATAACACGATGATTCCGCTTAGCTTCTTCGGCCAGCAGTTTGGTGCGGGCGTAGCATGGGATCAAGCGACGAAGACCGTCTCAATCACTTCACCAAAGACGGATATGTATAAGCTGGGTTTCTATGCGCTTAGTTCATACAGCGAAATTTCGTTGCTTCCTAGCTTTGATGCTGTAGCTTTTGGGTGGAGCGGAATTGATAAAACCGGACAATTCACCACGACAGGCACTGACTTTAGATGGCCCCAAGCTGCTGGGGATGTAACTCCAGAGTCTATTATCTCAAATGCAGCAGCAGGGGGCACAGCGCCTTATCTGATGGTCTTTTCGGGTGATACTGCATCCGAGCTGACGAAGAACCTGGAAGATAAAGTGCTTCAAGAGCAGACGATTACAGGAATTGTCGATCTGGCTACACAAAAGGGCTTTCAAGGAGTTACGCTAGATCTTGAGGGACTGGGTTTAACAGGAGATAAAGCAAAGGTGCAAGCCGATTATAATGCTTTTGTGAAGAATCTGTCTCAAAAAGTACATGCAGCAGGTCTTAAGCTTACTGTGATCCTTCATCCATTAAACAGCTCTTATAAAGGTTATGATTACAAGACGCTAGGCAGTCTAGCAGATGATTTGGTCATTATGTCTTATGATTATTTGAAAGAGAAAAAAATTCCAGAGCCGATGAGTTTAGTTGATGAAGGCATCCGGCTTGCACTTCAGCAAGTAAGTAAGGATAAGCTGATTCTGGGTATTTCCGTTTATAGTGAGAATGAAACTTCAGTGAATTCCAAGGTTGGACTTGCCAAACGTTATGGTCTTAAAGGGATTGCGATCTGGCGCGTTGGCTTGATTGGGCAGCCTGTCTGGAATGAGATGGGGAAATCGGTGGAGTTGTAAGGAAATGTGATATGAAAAGAAACAGGCTGCCATCTGGCAGCCTGTTTTATTTATACATACCATTCTTAATGGACTCGATGGTGGTGAACATCTGTGAATATACAGATTTAATATTGGGTTCATTTACTTTGTCGTTATAAATACCGTATTCCCAAGATCTAAATTTTTCACCATTATGGAAATAGCCTGTGACATACATATTATTATTAAAATTTGTTAAAGAAGAGTGCTCATACGATACGTCTTCAAGAACAAACGGCATAAATGATTTCGTAGCTCCAATAAAGAAGAAAGGAGTTCCTGCCTTCGTATATACTTTAACATACTTGTTGTCGTCCGCTTCTTGCAGATGCTCCTTCATAATGATTACGGCATCATAATTAGAGGAGAGCTTTGTATAATCTTCTAATTCATCAAAGGAAATACTGGTGAAGCGGATCTGATCTTCTCTTACTTTCGGGACTTCGCCAACAACGCCTACGGATAGGCCTTTTCCTGAGTACAGCGGTGTATCAACCGTATCTGCATTAGATGTACATCCTGTAACAAATATGAATATTAGGATAATGAGTGCATTTCGAATGATTCTCCTCATCTTTTGGCTCCTTTCAAGCGTTCTGCATGAGTTGTAATCCTACAATAAAACATTATACTGGAAAATAATGGTGTGGACCAGTAAATGGGTCATGGACTTCGAACAACATGATTCTGAGGAGGGTTATTTTGCATCCAATTACAGCAATAGAAATCATATTTTCGGTTGTTTTTGTCCTCATTCTATTTGGAGTAGCCTTGTTTTTACCCCGTAAGATTAGGAAGCCTAGTTTAATTATAGTATCTTCAATCACTGTACTTTTGTTATTATCCTTCGCTATTCGCCCCTACTGGATTGATTATCAAGTATCCCGAAAAACAGAACAACTCAATCACTATTTGGAGGAGAGATACCCTAATCAAGAATGGGAAATTAGTCGACAAGTAGGTAGACAATATAATCCTTATCATTTACAAGTAAGATTTAAAAACGAAAAAGGTTGGATTTATATATATTCAGTAGTAAATGAGAAGAAAATTCACCAGAGCGTTTGGATACCACCAGGTGGTAAGTTTTTCGAAGAAGGAAAACATTACGAGAGTTATCAAATGGAGTAATTGCTAAGTAGATGAAATATTCGGCTGTTATAAACCTCACATTAACCTATGCCATAAACCTTTATAATCTCTAAGGTTGAACTCTTGAACCAAATTCATTTTTTAAAGGAGGACTTTAGAGTATGAGATATAAAGCATTGGAATTAGACAAACCGCTAACTTATGAGCTGGAAGGCTTAGAAATAGGAGTCACCTCGAACTGTAATTTTCGCTGCGATTATTGTTGTGCTTATAATAGAAATGATGGACAAAGTATCAAAGCCAAAGAGGTCATCCGGATTCTTGAAGAGCTTCCGGGTCTAAAAAGAGTGCGTTTATCAGGTGGCGAGGTCACATTAAAGTTCGATGACTGTGTAGAGATTGTAAACTACTGCTCATCCAGAGGGATTCAGACACAGCTCAATTCTAACGGTAGTCTTTTAAATGCTGAACGGATTGATCAATTGGTCGCTGCCGGATTAACGACGATACATATTTCCTTCAATTTTACTACAGCGGATGCGTTCTCTCGTTATTATAATATTCATCCAAGCATCTATGAGAAAATAAGAGAGAACATTACTTTGTTCGCTGCCACAAGTGTAGATACGGTGCTGGAGACACTATTGTTCAGTGAAACGCAGGATAACATGAAGGAAATTAGTGATCATGTCTATGCTATGGGCGTCAGAACACATGAGATTCAGAACAGTATTATCATGGATCATACCGGCTGGAAATCAATTGCTGCCCGCGAACAATTAAAGAACGCTGTAAGTGAACTGATAGCACAGAAGAAAGAGGATACAATCCTGTATTTCACCTGCATGGACCGCTTTATGGATGCGCTTGGCTTTGAGGAGCAACCGGGCGTTTATTTTCCTCACTGCATAGAGGGCAAGAAACAGCTTCATCTACATGGAAATGGGGACATTTTGATCTCTGAATTGTGCCACCCGGTTATTATCGGAAACATTTATCAGGGGACTTCACTGAAGGACTTGTATAGTAACATGCCCGCGCCTTTGGCTCAGTTCCTTGATAAACTGCCATGCCCAGCACTGGACGCATTGTTTCCGCAAGGTGTTTAAACCGTTTAGCGATTCTATAGAAATTACTTCTAGGAGCCAATTTTAATAATTGGTTCCTTTTTGTGTGGTGGATTAATGGAAAGTCCTGTATGATCTCTGTAAGCTTATAGAGGCGGTTACAACTTAAATTTGCAGATAAGGAATGTATGACATCCATACATATGGTATGCGACACATGCTTACGAATATAAGAAATGGACTCAACAAATCCAATGTTGTACTCGAAAAAATCATGCCATTATTAACACCTACTGCCATCGTGGTTGGCGTACTTAATGAAAGCAGACTGCTACCGTTCACAGGTCTTGTTCCTTGGATTTTCGCCTTTATGACATTGATCGGAAGCTTGAAGTCCAATCTCAAGGATCTGCTGGGTGTACTGCTGAAACCACAGAAGCTGATAGTGTTGATGATCATTCTCCATATCGTGATGCCGCTTATCGGCTGGCTCGTTGCAAGTGCTGTCTTTCCAGAAGATCCCTACACTGTGACTGGATTTGTACTGCTGTTCGCAATCCCTACGGGTGTCGTTAGTGTGGTGTGGGTATCCATATATGGAGGGAATATTGCACTGACTTTGGCACTTATTCTGATAGATACACTCGTATCACCGATTGTCGTTCCGGGTACCTTGTATTTGCTCATGGGAGCAAGTGTGGAAATTCAGCTGGGGGAAATGATGAAAGGGCTCCTATGGATGGTTGTCATTCCTTCGCTGGTCGGTATGCTTCTGAATCAATGGACAAAGGGCAAGGTGAATACGGTATGTGGACCGCCGCTTTCCCCGTTTGTAAAGGTTGGATTGTTTATGGTCGTTTCTATTAACGGTGCCAGCATTGCTCGTTATCTGAAACACCCGGATAGTAAATTAGCGATTATTATTGGCGTAACTTTCTTAACGGTAGTTCTTGGATATGTAATCGGAGCCTTGGTATCACGCCGTTTCCGCTTTAGCTATGAAGATTCTGTGGCTGTGCAATTTAATTCCGGCATGCGTAATTTAAGCGCGGGGGCTGTGCTCGCAGTAAAATATTTCCCTCCGGCTGTTGCACTCCCTGTTATTTCAGGAATGTTATTTCAACAAATACTCGCCGCAATGTCTGGTCTATTTTTACGGAACAGAACTAAAAGCGCCTTAACGGCTGGTGCAGTCACGCAAGTGAATACAGTTTCCCAGTCAGAACAGCCTATTTCATCACAGCGGTAAAACAGGTCTTATTAACTATTCCATAAAAAGTGTCCAAACTTGTAGAACTAGATTTTTTTCATTTATATGCAATAATTCGACATTTTTTGATATTTTCCGTATTTTCGCTTAGTCAATATTCACTAATTTATCATGATATCCGATAGTAATTGTATTATTTACAATTGCTTTGTTCATGAATGAGCAAGTTGTCGGAAGGATGAGAAGCGTATGAAGATTCGCCTTAAGCTATCATTTATGTTGATAGGAGTAACCCTGTTATGTATAACGGTAATGGGAGTATTTACGTATTTGAAGTCAACTCATGCGATTGTGAGTCTTACTGAGAATTCAATGAAGCAGGTCAATACGAATAAAGCACAGACCATATCGTCCATGATTTCGAAAGAGCAGAGAAGTATTGAGCTTATTGCCGCTAGGTCGGAAATTGTCGAATTGCTGCTTCAAGCAGGAAACGGCGGAGTTACCAAAGGGGATAAGCTTCAGAATGAGGTGAATATCAGCCTTCAGGAAATCGTGGAGGCTGCAGGAAACCTTGAACATGTTTTTGTTAGTGATATGAAGGGCATCGCTGTGGCTGACAGTGACATCAAGCTTATAGGTACGGATTTTAGTGATAGAAATTATTCGAAGAAAGTAATGGAGACTGCGGCGCCGGTAATTAGTGAAACGCTGAAATCGAAATCTACTGGAGCTTATGTGGTGGCTTTTGTGCATCCTGTTAAGAGTAACGGAAAGATGATTGGATATGTGGCTTCAGCGGTTTCAGCAGATAGTATGATTAAGTATTTGGCAGATGCAAAAGTAGTAAATACAACGACCTCGTATGCTTATCTTCTCGATGAGAACGGGAATACACTGTATCATCCGGATAAGAAGCAGGTAGGACAACCTGTTGCCAATGACCAAATCATGGCTGTTGTGAAGCGTGTGAAATCTGGTGAAAAAGTAGAAGATAGCCTTCTTAGTTATACATATAATGGTGTGGATAAAAAATCAGCCTATACAGTTATGCCGGAGACCAACTGGTTGCTGGGGCTAACTGCTAATTTAGATGAAATTACGAAGCCAGTGAATGAGATGAGAAATTTTAATCTGGTGTTAGGTGCGGGAAGTTTGATTATAGCATTGCTGATTGCTTTATATTTTGCCCAAAAAATCTCTTCACCGATTGTTAAACTGACAGAGTTGATAAATAGAACGGCAGAGCTGAATTTGACGTATGACGCCCAGTATGAGTATCTGACGAAAAACAAGGATGAAACCGGGACGATCGCCAAAGCAATGCTCCGCACACGTGCTATTCTTCGTGATATGGCTGGCAGTCTAATTACGATCTCAAGCAAAGTGCTAGATAATGCGGAAACGCTTGAGAAGCTGTCCATAGATGTTCGAGAGAATGCACATGACAATTCAGCAACTACACAGCAGCTATCGGCTGGGATGGAGGAGACAGCAGCTTCAACACAAGAGATGACGGCAGCGATTACTGAAATTGATATTAATGTGTCCGAGATCTCCAGTAATGTGAAGGAAGGCGCTGAAGTTTCCAAACAGATCAGTGAGCGGGCGATGGTGTTACAAGATGAGGCGTTAGAGTCTACGGATAATGCTAAGCGAGTGTATGAATCTGTTCGTATCGATATGGAAAAAGCAATTGAACAGTCGAATGCGATCTCAGAGATTAATGTACTGGCGGATACGATTCTATCGATTACTAGTCAGACCAATCTGCTTGCTTTAAATGCAGCGATTGAAGCGGCCAGAGCCGGTGAGGCAGGTAGAGGATTTGCTGTTGTAGCTGGTGAAATCCGCAAGCTGGCTGAGAAATCGTCAGAGACAGCGGCTGGAATTCAAGGAGTCGTTTCCGGCGTATACACTTCTGTTGAGTTAATGAAGGAAAATTCAGAGGCGTTACTCGCTTTTATAGACCAGAATGTTCTTGGGGATTATGAGCGCTTAACGGAGGTGAGTCAGCAATATAATAGAGATGCTACTACAGTGAATATGTTGATGAATCAATTCGAGACTGCGGCCGATCATCTAAGTATGGCGGTATCCAGTATATCTATTGCAGTCAATGAAGTGGCTGCTACAGTAAATGAGGGGGCTATCGGTATCCAGGATATTGCGGTAAAAACTGCCGATATCGTAGAGAAAACTTTCCATGAAGTTACGGTGGCTGACGAGAATACCCAAAGTGCCAAAGAGCTACAGGGGCTGGTAGATCGGTTTAAGATCTAAGAAGGATTAAGGGAATCTTTATCTGTCATTCATAAAATATTAAGCTTGCAAGGTTATAGTACATGTATAACCTCCCTTAATATATAACTTGCCCCGCCGGTGATCGGCGGGGTCTTTTTTTGAGCAGTACTTAAGAATGATCCTTATTTAGTGATGAGATAAATAGCTTCATCCAGCGGAACGATAACCTCTGTTTGTTCTTCCATATCCTTCAGACGTACTTTATCGACACTGGATTCGCTCTCGCCGATCAGTATAACGAAACGGATGTTTTTGGATGAGGCTGTGGCGAGCTGCTTTTTTAATTTTCTTTTTCCGGATACGAGAGTGGTTCTTATAGAACAAGCACGTAGCTCGGCTGCTGCAATCAAAGCTTGTGGGAGTGTCTCACCAATCGGAATGACCATAACATTAGCTGCTCTATTTTCTTGGGTAGGTCGTTCTGCTAAGAGTGCCATGATTGACTCCATACCAAAAGACAACCCCACCGTAGGATATTGAATATCCTCTCTGCCCACTAGCTGTCCGATAATCGCGTCATATCTGCCTCCGCCACCCAAGCTTGAGGCGAAGGAACCAGATGCATCAAAGATCTCGTAAACTGTTCCTGTGTAGAATGAAAGACCTCGGGATAAGAAAGGATCGAAGCGGCAAGTCTCCTGTAGTCCGATGTCTTGGATTAGATTTTGCAGGACGAGAACCTCTGACGCACCCGGTTGTGTTGTGAGATTGTATTTGTCGCATAACTGCTCAAAGCTTGGATTGTCCATTTCGATAAGTGCTAGAATCGCTGAGATGGTTGCAGATTCAAGCCCTTTGGCGATCAACTCGTTCTCGACTCCGCTAATGTTGATTTTTTCAAGTTTATCAAGAGTAAGCATAACGGATAGTTGCTCTTCAGCAGGTACGCCAATGGACTCCAGAATCTCACTGAGAAAACGTCGGTTATTCCATTTTAGGATGATAGGGATGCCTAGCTTACGGAAAGCTTCGGTAGCTAGCTGCATCAGCTCTGCTTCAGCCTCAGGGCCGGAAATGCCGACCACATCGACATCACATTGCAGAAATTCACGCAGACGCCCGCGTTTCACAGGTCCATCTCGGAACACTTTTCCGATCTCATACCGCTTGAAGGGGAACTCTATTCCTGGATTTAAAGCGATCACTTTGGCAAAAGGGATGGTCAGATCATAACGTAACCCCAGTTTGCGGTTGCCTTGATCCGTGAGCTGGTACATTTCTTTGAGAATTTCATCCCCGCCTGCATATTTCGAGGTCAGTAACTCCAATTCATTTAATAGTGTCGTATCCATCGATTCAAAATCATAGAGCTCAAACAAGTCCTGCAGCGTATTTTGAATGTTCTTTCTGAGCGCTTGCTCTTGACCGAAGTAATCATAAGTTCCTTTAATGTTTTGCATCATTAGTAGCTCCTTTTATATTGGCATAGTTTAGAAAATAAAAAAACGCGCAGGACCTCTTGGTCCTGCGCGTGATCTATGCCGCAGGGAGGCCAACGCGAGTAGCGTTAGCCTCCCTGAAAAAATTCAGGAGTGCTAACGCTGTTTGTGATAATAATGAAGTTGATTCAGCATGATTGTATTTGTATTCATCAGAACCAATTCCCTTCGAAATTTTGATTACTGCCGATTATAGCGGATCATTTGGAGTCATGCAAGTAACAATTTATAATAGCTTCGATTTCTTGTGGGCGAAAAGACCAGTTATCAGCTATAATAGGGCTTCGATATTCCTTAAGGAAAGGGAGTTTTTCTACGATGAATGAATCTTTAATTATAGCTCGGACCGAAGATTTTGTTAAAGAACAACTTGGACAAGACACTACGGGTCATGACTGGTGGCATTCCGATAGAGTGCGCAACACCGCCGCTGAAATTGCCAAGATCGAGAGCGCAGGTGTATTTGTCTGCACGATGGCCGCCTTGCTGCATGATGTTGCTGACGAGAAGCTTAATCCGTCTAAAGAAGAAGGTTTGCTTAAAGTGCGTACTTGGCTTTCTTCAAACCTTACAGATGAGGAACAAATTAATCATATTATGATGATTATTGAGACGATGTCCTTTAGTGGTGGCGGTGGAGAACCGATGCAGACGCTTGAAGGCCAAGTGGTCCAAGATGCCGATCGACTTGATGCGCTTGGTGCGATTGGCATTGCCAGAACCTTTATTTTCTCAGGGGCGAAAGGTCGTCCAGCTTATGATCCGGGAGTGTCTCCAAGAGAGGAATCGCTTCAAAAGGAGTACAGGGATTACAGCAAAGGAACGGCTATCAATCATTTTTATGAGAAGTTATTAAAGTTAAAATTCCTGATGAATACAGCCTATGGACGCAAGTTAGCAGAAGAACGGCATGATTTCATGCTTAATTTTCTGGACCAGTTCTATAAGGAATGGAATCAAGGGAGCCAATAGCTGTTATAATGATTAGTATGCACAAGATGAAGGATCGCGGAGTTTCCGCTTTAACCAGAACAATCGGCATAGAAGAGGTTGAACGATGAGTGAATTGCAATTTAGAGATTATGAGTTAAACGAAGACATTATTAAAGCGCTGGATGTCCTAAAATATGAGACGCCAACAGAAGTTCAAAGCAAAGTGATCCCTGTAGCTCTTCAGCAAAAGGATCTGATCGTTAAATCGCAAACGGGTAGTGGAAAGACGGCAGCTTACGGAATCCCGGTCTGTGATTTGGTGGATTGGGTGGAGAATAAGCCGCAGGCTTTGATTCTAACGCCTACTCGGGAGCTTGCCATGCAAGTGAAAGAGGATATCACCAACATTGGACGATTTAAACGGGTTAAGGCCGTGGCTCTTTTCGGTAAGCAGCCTTTTGCTCCACAAAAAATTGAACTTACCCAAAAAACACATGTTGTCGTAGGGACGCCTGGACGTGTGTTCGACCATATTGAAAGAGGTACGCTTCCGCTAAATCGGATCAAGTATTTGATCATCGACGAAGCAGACGAAATGCTGAGCATGGGGTTCATTGAGCAGATCGAAAAGATCATCAAGCAGCTGCCCCAAGAACGAGTGACTTGTGTTTTCTCCGCTACATTACCGGAAGTGATTAAGAATTTGTGCCGGAAATATATGAGCGATCCAACGGAAATTGAGATTCAAGCAAGTGGAATTACAACCGCTACAATTGAACATGCGTTGATCGAAGTGAGACAAGCTGCCAAATTCTCGCTGTTGAGCGATATTATTACGGTGGAGAATCCGGACAGCTGTATTATCTTTTGCCGTACACAAGAACAGGTGAATGCGGTATTTAGAGGGTTGGCTGATCTGGAATATCCTTGTGATAAGATCCACGGGGGGATGGAGCAGGACGAGCGTTTTGAGGTCATGAATGCTTTTAAAAGAGGGCAGTTCCGTTATCTAATCGCTACAGATGTGGCGGCTAGAGGTATTGATATCGAGAACATCACTCACGTGATTAATTACGATATTCCGCTGGAAAAAGAAAGCTACGTGCACCGTACAGGCAGAACGGCTCGTGCAGGTAAGACAGGTAAAGCAATCACTTTCGTCACTCCGAATGAGCAAAAATGGGTGAAGGAAATCGAAGGCTATATTGGCTTCAGCCTCCCACCTATGAAAGCTCCTTCGGATGATGCCGTTGCTTACGCGAAGGAAGCGTTTGAGCAGAAGATTAACAAGCAGCCTGTCCGCAAGAAGGACAAAAGCGAGAGCTTGAACAAAGAGATCATGAAGCTGTACTTCAACGGCGGCAAGAAAAAGAAGCTAAGAGCCGTGGACTTTGTCGGCACAATCGCGAAGCTTGAGGGTATAACTGCAGAAGATATCGGTATAATCTCGATTCAGGACAATGTGACCTACGTGGATATTTTGAACGGTAAAGGTGCAATGGTATTGCAAGCAATGAGAGAGACGACCGTGAAGGGTAAGCAGCTTAAAGTGCATATTGCGAAGAAATAAGTACGTGAATAGCGATTTATCGCGGATCACCATTCATAAGTGCCGCTATTGAGGCGGTTTATATTAAGAGGGAGTCGTGTTCTTTACGCGGCTCCTTCTTTCTTATACACTGAAGGCCAACCGGGGCTTTATCCTAAAGAAGCTTAGTTCTGGGAGGAGTAATGATCGATTTGGGCATAAATGAAACTAGGTTGTGTTTGAGTGAGCGTTTAGATTTGTATTGTTTGATATTAGGGAAATCCTCCCTAAAAATTGCTGATTTTCACTGGATTTTACGTTTTTTAAGGAAATTCTCCCTATAAATCACCTGAAATCCACTATTATGAGCAAATGGGGTGAATTTAAGGGGAGGAATTCCCTAATTGTTAAATTTGGGGCTGTATTATCAATGAAATTGAGGAGGAATTCCCTAATTCTATCCTCACGTTTCCAAAAGATCACTACTTTATTGGACCATTACTCCCTATAACTCTATAGCCCCATCACACTCTAACTTCCGGGATGCCCAATTTAGCCTCTCATGCTGGAACAAATAAAAAGCAAGCCTAGTCGCCAATAACGTGGAGACTAGGCTTGCTTCATTTAGCTAGGGAGCTAGTTATAACAACATCCCTAAGCGTTATACTGCGCCTGATGCAGACGACTGTAAATGCCACCTGCTTGGACTAACTCTTCATGGCGGCCTTGCTCGGCGATGCCTTCTTCATTCACGACCATGATCCGGTCGGCGTTCTTTATGGTCGTCAATCGGTGGGCGATGACGAGTGTGGTTCTGCCCACGGACAGATCCGCCAGCGATTGCTGAATCGCTGCTTCCGTTTCAGTGTCAAGCGCGGAAGTAGCTTCATCCAGAATCAGAATCGGTGGATTCTTCAGGAACATGCGGGCGATCGCTAGGCGCTGCTTCTGTCCGCCGGACAGCTTCACACCGCGCTCTCCGATCACCGTATCCATGCCTTCTGGCAGATTCTGAATGAGATCTTCCAGATGGGCACGCCGAGCTGCTTCCCAGATTTCAGGCAGCTTCGCATCGAGCTTTCCGTAAGCGATATTCTCGCGAATCGTACCAGAGAACAAGAACACATCCTGCTGCACAATCCCGATCTGCTTACGCAACGACTCCAGCTTCATGTCACGGATATCGATGCCATCAATGGTGATAGCTCCACCTGTGACATCATAGAAACGAGGGAGCAGGCTGCAAATAGTGGTTTTGCCTGCACCAGAAGGTCCGACAAAGGCAATCGTTTCACCAGCCTTTACTTGCAAACTAATATTTTGCAGAACCGGACGGTCCTCGTCGTATCCGAAAAAGACATCCTGGAACGTGATATCTCCGCGCAAAGTACTTACCTCAACAGCATCTGGCTTGTCGCTGATATCAGGTTCCGTGTCGATAATCTCAAGATAACGTTTAAAGCCGGCTATTCCTTTTGGATAACTCTCGATAACGGCATTAATCTTCTCGATGGGACGGAAGAAGACATTGGATAATAGAATAAATGCTACAAATTCACCGATTTGGAGCTCGCCATTGATGAAGAACCACGCCCCGCTGATCATCACAAGGATCGTAATAAGGCGGGTCATCATATAGCTGACGGACAAGCTTTTGGCCATAATTTTATAAGCGAGAAGCTTAGTTTTACGGAACATTTGATTATCTACTGCGAATAGCTCTTGTTCATGCTGCTCATTGGCAAATGATTGCACAACCCGGATTCCGCCGACATTATCTTCGATACGGGCATTGAAACTACCTACATTTCCAAAAAGCTGGCGGTAGGTGGAAGTCATGTTACGTCCGAAGTAGATGATCACCCAAGCCATAATTGGAACGATAATAAAAGTAATAATTGCTAGCTTCAGATTAATATCAGCCATTAGGATGAAGGCTCCAACGAGTGTCATGATGGCGATAAACACATCCTCAGGACCGTGATGCGCCACTTCGCCGATATCATTTAAGTCGTTGGTGATACGTCCGATTAGGTGACCTGTTTTATTATTATCGAAGAATCGGAAGGATAGTTTCTGGATGTGATCAAACATTTTTTTACGCATATCGGTTTCGATGTTAATACCAAGCATGTGCCCCCAGTAAGTAACGACATATTGCATTACCGTATTCAAGGCGTAAATAGCTAGAAGTGCGACACAAGCAATAAGAATAAGCGGCCAATCTTGACCCGGGAGCAAATCATCAATAAATTTATTGACAGCTACCGGGAATGCTAGTTCTAGCAGACCTGCAAAAACAGCGCAGGAGAAGTCCAATATAAATAGTTTTTTATATGGACGATAGTAGGAAAAAAACCTTTGAAGCATTCTGTTCACTCTTTTCTATAAAATTATGTATGAGTTCTATTGAAATTGATTCTCAATTGTCCTGATTATATGGATACTAAAGATGTCGTTCGGTTTTGTCAATAATTTGGATATAAAATTACTTAAGGGTTGTAACTTTTATAATAATAGTGGAAGATAGTTCTTAATGCCATGTAATAAATATTTTTATATTTCTAGCTTAGTCTCTTACCGTCCTTATAGGGAGGTCAAAGATGGTTATGCTTGTTGTAATTTAGGAGGATATAGGATGAAAGCATCACAACGAGAAGGAATTATTCAGAATAAAGGCTTAACGGATACCAAATATGATCGCTGGCTGCTAGTGCTGGGAATTGTTTTTATCGCAGCGGCACTTAGAGCGCCTTTTACATCTGTCGGGCCATTGGTTCAAATGATTCAGGATGATTTAGGCTTATCGAATACTTCAGCAGGAGCTATTACCACTCTACCATTGTTGGCTTTTGCCATCTTGTCCCCGTTTGCTCCAAAGCTAGCCCGCCGCTTCGGTTTGGCTAATGTGTTAGTAATTGCCATGGTTATGCTGGCTATGGGGATTTTAATCCGGTCGGGATCTGGAGTAGGTCTGTTGTTCACAGGTACGGCAATACTCGGGCTATCTATCGCAGTATGTAATGTGTTGCTTCCGGGGCTTATTAAAGGGAAGTTTCCCCACAAAATCGGATTAATGACAGGTGTCTATACCGTATCTATGAATTTATGCGCAGCAGTCGCTTCAGGAATTAGTGTCCCGCTAGCCAGTAATACTGGATTTGGCTGGAGAGGGACTTTGGCCATATGGTTTATGATTGCTGCGCTAGCAACGTTGTTCTGGATTCCGCAAATGCGCAAGCTCGATCAAGGGACTGGCGCGAGTAATTCGGTCTCAAGTGGTAATATGTGGCGTTCTTCGCTGGCTTGGAAAGTAACGATTTTTATGGGCTTACAGTCACTGCTCTATTATGTCTTTATTGCTTGGTTTTCTGTTCTCCTTGGGGAGCGAGGGATGTCATCAAGCCATGCAGGCTGGTTACTATCACTGATGCAAATGGCGCAGCTGCCGTTTACTTTCTTCGTGCCGCTGTGGGCAGGTCGGATGAAGAATCAACGTATTCTAGTAATAATCACTGCTGTTCTGTATTTCATCGGAATAGGTGGGATCTGGCTGGGTAGCAGTGCCTTAATGGCTGTATGGGCGATATGCTTTGGTATTGCCGGAGGTTTTTCCTTCGGTCTTGTGATGATGTTCTTCAGTCTACGGACCAGAAGTACTCGAGAAGCAGCGGAGCTGTCAGGAATGGCTCAATCTGTAGGTTATGTACTTGCTGCCATGGGACCGGCCTTATTCGGATGGCTGCATGATGTGACGAATAGCTGGACGATGCCGCTGATTTTATTGCTTGCTGCAAGCGTAGTGCTCCTGGTTGTCGGACTTGGCGCTGGTAGCGATCGATATGTGGGAGATAGAAGATAATCATTTATTGAAATTTTAAAAAGAGTGCATTGGCGCGGAAGCTGCGTCAGTACACTCTTTTTTTGTGACATAGGAAAAATCGCCTTCAGTGTTAGACTCGTTTGTAAGCGACAACCCGGATTCTGCGATAATCCATCACCCAGCGGTTATCCTGAAATAACGTTGGCTTCAGTTTCTGTTCCATATAAGAGAGGACTTCTTCTCGTTCAGGGGGTGTGAGGACACTTAGGATTCCATTAGCAAAAGTGTTCAACCAGCGATGGAACCCTTGCTCTCCAGCCTCTAGTGGTGTTGGACGGTCGAAACAAAGGGCGAGGTCTACAGTTAGCCCATGCTGTTCTAGTAGTGTTGTGTATTGTCCGATACTTGGAAAGTACCAAGGCAGCTGAAGCTTACCGCTACACCCTATAGCGGCAAAAGCGTTTGGAAGTTCAGTGACGATGGAAGCGATATTGCCCAGCCCTCCGAACTCAGCGACAAAACGTCCGCCTATTCGTAAGCAAGCAGCGATTGAAGCGGCAGCTCCGTTCGCGTCGGTTAACCAGTGTAGAGCAGCATTGCTGAACACAGCATCGACTGGCTGTTCCGCGACATAGCTTTGCCCATCTGCTAAAATGAATCTTAGCTGGGGATGCTTGTCACGGGCAGTCTGAATCATTTCAGCAGAGGCATCAATTCCTGTTACAGTGGCGCCGCTAGCAGCAATGGTTACCGCTAAGTCGCCAGTTCCGCAACCCCAATCTATGATCTGCTCGCCAAGCTGGGGGCGCAAAAGCTCAATCAAAGATGCCCCAAACCTAGACACAAAGGCCATGTCAGTATCGTAGGTTCCGGTGTTCCACTGCTGGTTCATACGTATTCATCCTTTCTGGTTTAGATTGACACTTCTGATGCACTAGATTCTTTAACTATGTTGTACCATACTGACAACTTATAAGAGAAATATATAAAGTGAATAACACTGATTGGTTATTCCTATAGTGATATGTTTCAATTTAAGGTACTATTAGTCGTATTACACAATACGCAAATAAATATATTGCTTTTTATCTAAAAAAGGAGTATAGTATTAAATACGGTGATTATTTCACTGGTGTACATAATGTGCGGTCGTGGCGGAATTGGCAGACGCGCACGGTTCAGGTCCGTGTGGTAGCAATATCGTGGAGGTTCGAGTCCTCTCGACCGCATCTAGTTAACAATGAAAAAGCTCCTGAATTTCCCTATATGGAAATTCAGGAGCTTTTTTGTATTAACGTTGTTGGCAAATCAACTATGTCATCAAAGTGAATGCCAAAAGGCTGGAATAAGGATCGTATCTTGTTCCAACCTGATTTATAGAGACTAACTAAGCTGTTTAGCTTTAGCGTTTTTTATTTTACGGAATACGATGATCAAGAAGATAACACTAAACAAATCAGCAGTTAATGAAAGTAAGCCAGCAGTGCCATTACCATCCGGATTATTGTAAGCAGTCATGAACACTGAGACATCCCAAAGTCCATGTAGCAACATCGCCCAAATTAGACTGCCTGTAAATCTACGGACCAAATAAAAAGTGACTCCGGAAAGAGCGGCCATGCAAACTTGCATGAGGGTAACTGGAATAGCTTGTCCTAGCAGTATGTTTGAGCCGTGTATAAGACCAAAAATTATGCTGCTAAAGATACATACCCAGCCCTCCGATAGCCGAGAGCGCAGTGATGTCAATAGTAAGCCGCGAATCGTTAACTCTTCACAGAAACCTACGAGTAGTCCGAATACAATTAGAATGAAAATGAATTTGCCGCCAAATTGACTGAAATTCGTTGATGAAAAGTTAACAAAGATGCCAATCAGCATAATTAATGGAGAAATAAGCAGCCACTTATAATTCAACCGTTGTTGTGTATTGTCAAATAGTGCAGACCGCCACCATCCGAGCAGGGAGGCTACAATAATTAGTGCAACAGCACCTGCGGCCATTGATGCGATGGCTGAACGGAGCAAGTTATCCGCTGATGCACCAAAGTCTTCATACGATACTCCGGATAATTTTTGGATCGGAATTACAATACATAGATACCCGACTGCGATGAGTAAGCCAATCCAAATTTTTGGTGTAACACGCATTTGATGGTCTGTTTTTTTCATGTTATAACGAACCTTTCTGTTTGTATTGAACAGCTAAATCAATTGAGGGCATGAAATATGTAACTATTTAACTAATCTTAGTTTATAGTTTAGATGAAATTATGTTATGAAAATTTTCAATGTTGTCATATTTTTTCAACGTTATTTTCGCTAATTCGTTACCAATTAATGTATTGGATAAAGCCGTCTATAGCATATGCTATAGGCGTTTTTTTACGGCCATAATCTTAACGAAATACATAAAATGGGTATTTTTTTTATTGACAATTATATCGGCTTCCGTAATAATGGTATTACGGTAAACGATATATCGCTAACAGTAATAGAATGGAGATGGAATTATGCCTGAAAGCTCAGAAAGAGGAGCCTTAACGGAAGCAGTGTTTTACATTTTATTGTCTCTATATACCGCAATGCACGGATACGCGATTATGCAGAATGTGAAGGATTTAAGTAATGGTCGAGTGGATCTCGGAGCGGGCACTTTATACGGAGCTATCAACACCCTGCTGGAGAAAAACTGGATAAGATCTGTGGAAGGGGAAGAGGGCTCCCGAAGAAAGGAGTACGAAATTACGGAATTAGGGAAGACGGTGATTCAGGGGGAGCTTATCCGGTTGGAAGAGCTGATTGCCAATGGGAAGAGAATAGCTGGAGGTGAGTCCAAATGATACATGTGGCTCGCAAAATGTTTTGGGATTTTGAGAAGGAAGAACAGTGGCTGAATGAAATATCTGCCAAAGGGCTGGCCCTTACAAACTACACATGGTGCAAATATGTGTTTACTGAAACGCCTAAGAATGAGTATACGTATAGGATTGAGCTTTTAGATAATGTGCCTACTCATCCGGAGAGCATCGCGTACATCAGGTTTTTAGAGGAAAATGGAGTAGAATGTGTTAGCAGCTTTGGACGTTGGATCTATCTTAGAAAGAAGTCATCTGAAGGTGCTTTTGATATTTACACGGATCTGGAATCCAAAATAAAACACTTTAAGCGAATTAACACGCTATGGAATTCTGTCATGTGGTTAGAGTTCATTGTTGGTTTAGCAAACATTCTCGTTGGGGTAACGAATTATTTCACTTCCTCCAGCAGCATTAGTTTGGTAAACGTTATTCTAGGTGGGCTTTTAATTCTTTTAGGACTTGTTTTTTTAAGAGCTGGCGCACCTATCCGTAAGAAAATTAAAAGCTTCAACAAGAGAATTTAATAAGAGAATAGTCCTTATTCTTGTGATATATATAAACAGCAGGTTTCCTGATTACTCGGGACTTGTTGTTTATTTTTTTTTGTCTATGACGATAACGCGCAATCTCATTGCTTTTCACCGGCCTATCATTTAGGACTCAGCTATCAAGCTTAATTACCGAAAAAAAGGTATACTGGAATAGATTACGAAATTGTAATAAAGTTTGTCCCCATCTCAAAAGAGGAGGCTGCACAGGTGTCTGAATTTCTTTTTAAGCAACTATACTTACGGTCTTCTATAGGGGTTGCTGTAGTCTCTCCCAAGGAAGGGACCTTGATTCAATCCAATCCAGCACTTTGCCATATGCTTGGTTACTCTGAAGAAGAGCTTTTGAATCTACATTATTTAGATCTAATTTATCCAGACGATAAGACTAATGATGATCATAACGTTATCCTGAACAAGCTCTTAGCAGATCCTGGGACCGCAATTGAGTTAGAAAGACGGTTCTTATGTAAGGGTGGCGAGATGATCTGGGTAGCACAACATATATTTCTAATTCTTAAGGAGAATGCTAGTGAACCTCTTGTCATGATTTCGGAACTAACGGATATCACAGACCGAAGGCTTGCCGAAGATAAGATTCAGAAAGATCAGCATTTATATAATTTGATCACCCAAAATACACCGGATATGATTTCTTTTGGCGACCCTGACGGTACGTTGCACTACGTGTCTCCTTCAGTAGAGTTGCTGCTAGGATATCCGGCACATGAAATGATTGGTACAAAAAGACCGGAGTATTATCACGTAGATGATGCCTTAGAGATGACTCAACACGGAAAGCTCTATTCTGATACGGATGTGTATACACGTAGAGCCCGGCATAAGGACGGACATTATTTGTGGATCGAGAGCAGTTCGCAGGTAGTTCGTGATGAGCAGGGGGAAATCAAGCAGATTTTAACCATCGGCCGCGATATTACACAGCGTAAGAAATATGAGGATATGCTGGCGAAAGCCCAATATCTTGCGAAAATGGGATCTTGGGAATGGGATGCGACAAAAGCACGATTGACGGTTTCTAGAGAGATGCGCAATATTTTTGGTTTTTCACTGGATGACAGCATTCATTCCTATTTTGATTATAAACGTGTCCTTTCCTGCATTGAGCCAAATGATTTAATCATACTTAAAAAGCTAGTTCGTCATTCTTTAGCCATTGGAACGAATGCTGAAGCTATGGTTCGAATTAAGAGTGCGGATGGAATATTAAAGTTTTTGGATGTGCACTGGGAAGTGATTAAGGATGAAGAAGGAAGAGTGCTACAGATCAGCGGGATTGCCCAGGATGTGACTGAACGTCATCGAATGGAGGAACAGATGCGTGATAGTGAGCAGAATTATCGACTCCTGTCGGAAAATTCAATGGATTTTATTTCACGAAATACAGCGGACGGACACCTCACCTATCTGTATGCATCACCGATTTGCCAGACGATGTTTGGGTATACACCGGAAGAAATGTACGAAACCAGAGGTATAGATTACATACATCCTGAGGACAAGGAGAAGGTAGTATCCTATCTTAACAGTTGTATGGAAGGCAAAAAGCTCGAACCTGTATCCTTCCGGTTTCTGTGCAAAGATGGGACCTACATTTGGACGGAGACAACACTACGCTATATTTACTCGGAAACCTTTGGAGGACAAGAACTGGTGTGTGTAACCCGGGACATTGCGGAACGGGCGCGGCATTTTGAAGAAATAGAGAAGTTAAGTAACGAGCATGCTCTAATATTGAATTCGGTATCTGAAGGTATATTTGGCATGAACCTTGAAGGTGATACGATGTTCATCAACCCTGCGGCGATTACTATGCTGGGATATGATCCAACGGAATGGATGAACAGCAAATTCCATGCGATTCATCAGACTTGGCTGGATAATGAGCCTTTTTTAGGCATTCAGAAGACACTGATACCTTCGCATTTCAATAATCTCTCTTTCGAAGAGAAGGAGGGTGTATTTTGGAGGCGGGATGGCTCCAGCTTTTTGGTCAGATATCGCATGACACCACTTTTTGATGGCGAAGAGCGAATCGGTGCTGTAGTCGTTTTTCGAGATATTACCGAAGAAAAGGAGATTGTGCGAGCGAAGGAGTCTGCTGAGGAAGCAGATCGGGCGAAATCGGAGTTTCTAGCGATCATGAGTCATGAGCTGCGTACACCGATGAACGGTATTATCGGAATGGCCGACTTACTTTCGGGTACAGAGCTGGATGAAGAGCAGAGCTACTACACACAAATCATTAACAGTAGCGGGGAAGCATTGCTTCATATTTTGAATG
Source organism: Paenibacillus sp. RS8 (assembly GCF_041956825.1). Classification (NCBI taxonomy): domain Bacteria; kingdom Bacillati; phylum Bacillota; class Bacilli; order Caryophanales; family Paenibacillaceae; genus Paenibacillus; species Paenibacillus sp. RS8. Next base: position 4,070,442 of record NZ_CP168131.1, read on the forward strand.
AAGTACTCGATTTCAGCAAAATCGAAGCAGGCATGATGACATTAGAACTACAAATGGTGGATTTGCGTGAAGTGATACAGAATGTTAGCGAGCTATTTTATCCGAAGGTCAAAGAGAAAGGCTTATTATTGTCTATCGATATTGCAGCAGATCTTCCATTTGTCATTGTGACGGATGAGTCGAGATTACGCCAAATCCTCGTAAACCTGGTTGGGAATGCGGTGAAATTTACGGAAAATGGTGAAATCAGTATTTCTGCCAGTCTGGAAGCTTCGCAAAAATCAGGAAATATTATTGTTAAATTCATGGTTAAAGACACGGGGCTGGGGATTCCAGTTGCCAGTCAAGGGTTATTGTTTCAATCGTTCTCGCAATTGCATCCTTCCATCAATCGTAAATACGGCGGAACCGGACTTGGATTAGCCATTAGCAAAAAGCTGGTGGAGCTGCTCGGAGGAACAATTGGTGTAAGAAGTTGTGAGGAGCATGGCTCAGAGTTCTATTTCACGGTGGAGGTCTCATTGCCGAAAGAGGAATGGAATCAGAAGGTTGCACTTTACCCTTCGGCGGATGTAGGCAAAAGCGATAACCCTAAAGCCAAAGGGGATGTTAAGGGGGAATATGGACCCATGTCCATTCTCATCGCTGAAGATCATCCAGTGAATCAGCAACTGATGCAGGCTTATCTAAAGAAGAGGGGATATGTACCAGACATTGCAATCAATGGCGAGGAAGCGGTTCGCGCTGTGCTGGCCAAGGATTATGATCTCATATTTATGGATGTTCAGATGCCGATTATGGATGGGATCGAGGCAACAGGGATTATACGCGAGAAGCTGGGGCTGTATCCAATTATTATTGCTGCGACTGCCTTTGCTAGAAATGAAGATAAAGAGATGTGTTTGAGTGCCGGAATGCAGGATTTCATCTCCAAGCCTATTTCAATCAAGGAGCTCGACAGGGTATTAAAAGATTGGTCTACACGGATTCGCTAAAGGATGAGGAGTATCATTGACAAAGAGGCGTATGATTTATATATTTGTAATCGTAATTATTACGCATATCAATGTCGATGAAAGGATCCATACCTTGTTAAAAATGAAGCGTGGCGATTTTGTAATTATTTTTATAGCGCTGTTAGCAGCCGGTTTAATTTACGGAATCAAGTGGTGGGACACCCGCAATGAGCAGTATCAACAAGGAGATTTGAAAGCTATAATTACGGTCGATGGCAAAGAATACAAAACCGTTTCTTTGACTAAGGAAGAGCAAATTATAGATATTCAAACAAAGTTCGGTCACAATACCTTAAAGGTATTTGATTACGGGATCCAAATGACGTATTCTGATGCGCCTCTGCGAATCGCTTTAGAAATGGGGTTTATTTCTAGACCGAAGCAGCAAATCATCTGTATTCCAGCTCGTATAATGGTTGAAGTATTTAACCCTAACCGGTCTGAGAATGATGAAGATGAGCTGGATGCCATTATTTAGTAAGGCTTAGCAGAACTCTGTAGGGCTTTCCATGTGGCTATGGAGTCAGCGCTCGTGTAAATGTAAGGTGTTGTTGGTTGCGCGATCGGTGTAATGCTTTCTGCACGAATTTGCATTATTTCTTGGCCCTTATATTGCACAACTTGAAGCTTGCCCCGAACCTCTATCCAGGTATCAGTGGGCAAGCTTTTTAATTTGCCGGAATCAACCAGCATCCCAAATGGAGTGGCATCAGCGGTACAGCACTGGACCAGAAATCTGCCAATGGCAAAAGCATTCTCTGGCGTTTCACTGTCATTGCGATATAGAAACCCGGAAACGGAAATTTCTTTGCCTTCAAATTGCTCTTTATACATGTCGATAGCACCAAGTGTTTCGGAGAAAATTGCAGGGTAAACAGGGATAGTAGGCTGTACATAAAGAATCTTGGCCAGCTCTGTGAGCTCCTCGTGATAGGGATCAATTGATTCGAATCTAGCGACATTGTTAGTATCGGAGGGCGATGAGGTTAAAGTTATCCCTTTTTTGCTAGCAGCCATACTTCCCAAGGCACGGTCAGGAAGTGCAAATCCAAGCAGCAGCGGAAAAAGAAATAATCCATAAAGTGCTGTACTTTTAAATATGGAATGCGGGAGGCGATGCTCGCAGTCGCATAGAACACTGCCTTTACCAAATAAGGCCTGAATGGCCAAGCTAAGTGCCATAAGTGTCAAAGGAATCGGACATAATTGAACCCAGCGTGCCAGCTTGGGCGCTACATAATAATGCAAAGCGTCTTGCTGCACTAAATGCCCAATATAGAGAGCAAAGGCGAGCAGAATGACCGCCCTTAACAAATAGTGAAATCGGATGCTTCGTGAGTCATTCATGCTCTTCCTCCTATCAGTGCGGAATTTCTATGATTACAGCCATAAGGACATGACTACAGCCCCGATAAATACGCTCGAAAAGATAAGAAAGAACAAATAAAGGGCGAATTTGGTCTTGAACAGGGAGAGTAACATCAATGAATTTTTGAAATCCAGCATCGGCCCGAACACCATAAAAGCTAGCAGTGCACCTGCCGGAAAAGAATGTACAAAGGTGGAAGCAACAAAGGCATCCGAGGTGGAGCAGAGTGAAAGCACAAATGCCAGTCCCATCATGAAAAAATAAGACCCTAGCGGCTTATCTCCGATTGCTGCCAGACTATCTTGAACCATAAACGTTTGGATGGCCGAGGTTAGTAGACAGCCGATAATTAAGTATTTTCCCATCTCAAAAAACTCGTCCGAGGTATGAACAAAGACAGCAGCTAACTTTCCTCCACGTGAATTATTGTGATGCGTGTTATCGGTTTCGCGCTGAACACTCAGGCGTACAGGGGACTTTTTCACCGTTGCATAGATAATTAGGCCTATAATACAGGCGACAGCAAAGGCTAGACCCATCCGGGCATAGGCCAGTTCGGAGTGGTTACGAAAAGCCGTCAGAGTTGCTCCGTAGACGACAGGATTTAGGATGGGTCCGGATAGAATAAACACGATCGCCACGTAGACAGGCATCCCCTTATGGATTAGCCGGCGGACGAGAGGGATCATTCCGCATTCACATACCGGAAAAATAATTCCAAGCAGGCAAGCGAATAAAATAGCCGGCAACGCCTGCCTTGGAATCCAGCGGGAGATCATTTCATCTGGGATAAAGACTCTAAGCAGCGAGGATAATAAAGCTCCTGCTAACACAAACGGCAAAGCTTCTAGCAAAATCCCGATAAATCCAGTTTTGAAAGTGTCAATGTACGCGTTATCCAGAAGTTCCAGCTGATTTGGCACCCATATAAAACCAATGATGATCAAGAAGGAAATCGGTAGAAGCAGCGGCAGTAATTTTAATGGGAATAGGGTAGTCAAGGCGCGAATAAGGCGGTCCACCGATCTGCCAGCAGTTCCTCATCTAAATTAATCCCGATGAATACCACATAAGGCATTCCAGGATAACGTGACGCCTCCCAGCTCGTACGCATACCCGCATATTGGACAAGCTGTACCGGTTCCTGTTCAGACAAAAGGATATGCCCCTTGGCACGGAGCAGGTTGTCACCCCATTCTTGAAAAAAAGCCTCTAGCCGTTCTTTGGAAGGCATAGTAGTCCCTGCTTGAGGTATGGTCAGCGTGATGGCAGTCACTTGGGAAAAAGAAGCATGCTGCTCCTCCTGCACTTCTTTTACAGCGGTTCCTCCGTGCTCTGAATTCATTTGCTTCAGAGAGGCGCCTTTAAAGGTCTGGGGCGCTCGTTGCGGTGCGGGCGCGATGATTTTGCGTGGAATGATTCCTGATAATATCGGAGAAAGGTTGATCTCGCTGTAATGGGTATATACGATTTCAGCCTCTGCATTTTGTTTTCGAACACCCTTTTCTATTCGCCATAAGGTTTCAGGTTCTACAAGATCACTCTTATTAACGACAATGAGATCAGCGGTGGACAGTTGCTTGCGAAGAGTACGAACCAGTTGTTTGTCAGAAGAGAGTCTGCTGTTATATTCTAAGGCGTTTTCTGCATCCAATAAGGTAATCGTAAAATGCAATTCGACTCTTTCCTGGAGAGAGGTTTCTTGTAGTGTTTTGGCGATTTCTTCTGGGTTTGCGACACCGGTAAGCTCGATATAAATAGCATCAGGGCGCCCTCTTAACAATACCAGCAGGCTGTCTGCCAGATCCTCTTTACGGCTACAGCATACGCACCCGTCCAGCAGTTTAGTCACGGTTGTACCCGTGTGCTCCTGCAGAATATATCCATCCACATCTCTCTTACCGAGCTCATTCATGACTACGCCAGGGTTCAGCCCTCTTACCTTGCTCTCTTTCAGCAGGGACAACAGCAGAGTTGTCTTCCCGCTCCCCAGAAACCCGCTCAAAATAATTACTGGTATCTTCATGATCTCCACTCCTGCCTGATTCTCCTGAAATTACAAGAATCATATTTTTATAATTCCATCTATACGTGATTTGTCCACCAGAAAGACCACAAAATTAAGAGAGTTGAAATATTTACAAGACGATAGTTGACAGACTGTGAATAAAACGTGTACGATGTGTTAATCGTAATTATTACGATTTAATTAAAAAGGAGATGGAAGCAATGAGAGTAATCATTACTTTAGCATGTACGGAGACAGGAGATCGCAACTATACCACTACCAAGAATAAGCGAAATCATCCAGGTCGTATGGAAATGAAGAAATATTGTCCACGCCTCAAAAGAGTTACCTTACACCGCGAAACCCGGTAAGTGCTATAAGTGCTAAATATAAATGCTAATCAATTATAGGAGTGATCTGAATGAAAAAAATCCCCGTTACTGTGCTAAGTGGTTACTTAGGCTCCGGTAAAACAACGCTATTGAATCATGTCTTACACAACCGAGAAGGCTTGAAGGTTGCTGTTATCGTGAACGATATGAGTGAAGTGAATGTGGATGCCAATCTGGTGAAGTCTGGAAACACGCTGTCCAGAACTGAAGAGAAATTAGTGGAGATGTCTAACGGTTGTATCTGCTGCACACTCCGCGATGATTTGATTGTTGAAGTGCAAAAGCTGGCTGCTGAGGGTAGGTTTGATTATATCCTGATTGAATCTTCTGGCATTAGTGAGCCTGTGCCGGTAGCCCAGACCTTTACCTATGCGAATCCCGAGCTGGATATCGATTTAACTACGCTTGCTCAATTAGACACGATGGTTACCGTTGTGGATGCGGGCCGATTCTGGCATGACTTTTCTTCTGGTGATAGTCTGATGGATCGCAGTCAAACGGCTGGCGAAGATGATTTTCGCGATATCGTGGATTTGCTTATAGATCAGATCGAAACTTGTGATGTGTTGCTGCTTAATAAATGTGATCTGCTGGAAGAAGAAGAGCTCAACAAGCTTGAAGCTGTGCTCCGTAAACTTCAGCCGACCGCCAAGCTGATCCGTACGGTTAACGGAGTGGTAGATCCGAAGGAGATTCTTAATACCGGACGGTTTGATTTTGAAAAAACAAGCTTATCTTCCGGTTGGATCACGGAGCTAAATAAGGAGTCTCATACACCTGAGACGGAGGAATACGGAATATCTTCATTCGTCTATCGCCGGAGAACACCATTCCATCCGCAAAGATTAAGCTTGTTCTTCAGTCATTGGCCGGAAGAGGTTGTTAGGGCGAAGGGGATTGTATGGGTTGCCGCAGAAGGTGATCTTGCAGCGAGTATCAGCCAGGCTGGACCCTCGATTCAGTTCGGACCTGCCGGCTACTGGCTGGCTACAATGCCTGAGGATCAGCAGCTGGAGGTATTGGAAAGCGAACCTGAAATGAAAGCCAAGTGGGACGAGCGGTGGGGCGATCGAATGAATGAAATCGTGTTTATTGGTGTGAGTATGGATCAGGCACAAATTGAAGCCAGATTGGACAGATGTTTACTGACACTTGAAGAGCTGAAGCAGGATTGGACCACCTTTCACAATCCGCTTCCGTGGCCGGTAGAGGAGCTCCTAGCAGCTACCGAGGAATAGAATCTAAGATGAGATAGCAGGTAGGAAATCCGGAGTCAGGAGATTTAGATTCCGGATTTTTGCTGTGTAATTATAGTGGAATTTGTAAAATTCAGCTATGCTTATAATAGAACTATGAATTATCATAGAAGGAATATATTTCAATTAATAATAGAGGTGTTGCACATGAGTTATACAAACACTTTCATTCGGGTAGCAGAAGATTGTCCTGAGGAAACAGGAATCCCCCCGATGTCTTGTCGTACACTCCCGCCTGCTCATGTAATTCAGTATGAGCTGCTTATCAATGAACCCTATAAATACAATCATGAAGAGCTTCTGTACGAGATTCATGTGCGGCATAAACAAATCCCACAGGAAGTACGAATGAACCGTAAGGAAGAAATATGGAATGAGCTATTTTCCAGAAAACATCCATGCCTGCGGGCCTCTTTACTTCCGAAGCGTTTCGGTTGGGGAGTTCATTACAATGCAGATGGGAAAATAGCACTATACGGCAAGGAGTCCCCTGAATACGACTATTTTACTTCGTATGGTGATGAAGCAGTGAAGCTGCTGCCAGCGATGCGTAATAAGCGGGAACGCGGTTAATAAGGAGGGGATAGCATGTATAAATCAATAGAGGAAATTACACTCAATACTTGGCCGGCAGAGCAGAGTGTTCTCCTAAACGGCTGGGTACTGCGAACGGCTGCAGGTTATACGAAAAGGGCCAATTCGGTCAATCCATTGTATAGTGCTGAGGGCTCTCTTACCGATCTTACAAACCAAATCAAGCTTGCTGAGCAGTACTATAAGGCTGCGGGATTAAAGCCTGTGTTTAAAATAACACCGTATATCCAGCCAGCGAACCTGGACGAGCTGCTAGCGGATCGCGGATACACAGTTGTTGAGCCATCCTCTGTAAGGCTTCTAGACCTAGAGGATTTAGCTACTCCTGATCATCGATATGAGGTACAAGTTCAGGAGAGCCTGACTGAAGAATGGCTAAATGTCTTCACGAAGCTCTCTGAGCTATCCATTGAGAATCGGAGCACATTAACTAGAATGTTATGTGCTTCGGTCTTGCAGCAGGGCTATGTTCTTTTGTATAAAAATGGTGTTCCTGCCGCTTGCGGTCTAGGTGTTATTCAGAACGGATACATAGGTCTCTTTGATATTATCACGGCTTCCGATCAGCGTAGACAAGGTATGGCGGAGCAATTGCTGCTTGCATTGCTTCACTGGGGTAAGACGCAGGGAGCGACAACCGCTTTTTTGCAGGTTGTACAAGCGAATGCTGGTGCTTCGGCTTTGTATGACAAGCTCGGTTTTAAGGAAATATATCCATATTGGTATAGGGTGATGGGCGATTAAAGCAAAGCGAGGCGATGACGTATGTCCGAGTACTGGAACCGGCGGTTCGCTCAGGAAGGAATGATCTGGGGAAGTGAGCCAAGCCCTACGGCTATGGAGGCAAAGACGCTCTTTCGTAAGAATAATGTGAGGTCCGTACTTGTACCAGGAGCAGGCTATGGGCGGAATACGAAGGTGTTCTCCAGTGAATTTGAGACCATTGGTATTGAATTAAGCGGGGCCGCACTCGGGCTTGCGGTGGAGTGGGACCCCGCATGCTTTTTTATTTCCGGTTCCGTGTTAGACTGCAATCTAGAAACGAAGGTAGATGCTATCTACTGCTATGACTTGTTGCATTTATTTCTTTATGAGGATCGTCGTAGGTTGGTTTCAAATTGTTTGGACCAATTGCACCCCGGAGGTCTGCTTTATTTCACTTCTTTTTCCGATGAGGATCCGAATTACGGCTGTGGTGCATGCTTGGAACCTGCGACCTATGAATATAAAAAAGGGAAGTTCGCTCATTTTTTTAGTGAAGCTGATTTAAAACAGCATTTTGAGCATATGGAAATTATCAAAACAGGCACCAATATCGAGACACTTAGAGACCCTCAGGGATCAACCCGTCAATATGTCCTAAGATCTATATTCGCAAGAAAATTACACGAACTTCCCTTGACCCGGTAGCGCCATTTCTTTGAAATTTTTGCATAAATGGGCTAGCTGAGTAGATAACTTCTCACCTTCCATAGGCACCCCGTGTCCAGAGAGAACGATATGAGGATTTAGGAGTGCAAGGGTTCGGACTGACTTTTCCGCGTCTTCCCAGTCCGTTGTGAAATAAGAGGGCGGGCCATGTACAACCTGATGCTGTGTAGCCACTGCGAAAACGGACTCTTGTTTGACTGTAAGAAAGGTGTCACCAGCAATCAGAACCTTATCCTCTGGTCTGAATAGGGAAATATGGCCGGGACTATGACCGGGAGTATGGATCCATTTCCAGCCTTTTGCTCCAGGGACGGTTCTGTCTTCCGGCAACGGCTGTACGGCTGAACCAAGGTCGATGCCGCGATGTGAAAATAATGAGGACACCGTACTCATCAGTCCGCCGCCTACGGCAGGGTCCGCTGGAGGATAGTCCGCTTTACCTGTTAGATAAGGAAGCTCAAGAGGATGAGCATATACGGGTATATTCCATTCCTCAAGAAGCTTTTTTACGCCCCCGATATGGTCAAAATGTCCATGTGTCAGGATAATGGCGACTGGGGGCTTCTCGAACTTCTCTTTAGCAAATTCAATAATCCTATTTGCGTATGAGCTGAGTCCTGTATCTACAATGATCCAGTCCGAATGGGGCTGGCCGATGAATGCGCAATTTACGAACATGGTTCGTAGTCCGATGACACCGGGGGCCACGTCCCAAGTATCGGTGTAGCCTTCAGATAGTATTCCATCAAGTCTCATCTTACGCCTCCTGTTCCGTTCTAGAAATCTGAAGAAAGTTACCTAAACAATAGTATGACCCTTTTTCAAGAAAAAAATATGGCAAAAAACCCTTCTCCTAATTAAGGAAGAAGGGCTGGCGTTAAACTAATTAAGCGATAGGATCACATTAGAGCGTTCCGCAGTCTGCAAATAGAATATGGCGTGGAATCCGGAAGAAAGCTTCGGCTTTTTCCTGCAGAGCAGGAGTCGGCAGATGGCTGCTGTGCAACCATTTACGGAACGTTCCGGGATGAACCCCTATCCAAATACTTACATCGGTTACGGAAAAATCGTAAACCATACAAAGTCCGGTCAGAATCACATTGCTGCGCGGTGAACTGGTAATACTTCTTTTCATAAAGCGAGAAGGTGTTGGTTGACATACAATTGGACTTTGACGAATCAGTGTTTCATTAAACAAAATGTGGGGCGGGTACCCGAGCAGGCGGCAGGTCTTGTCAATGTTATTGTTGGAAGGGATACGACCTTCGTATACCCAGGCACTTACACTGCGAGAGGATATACCAAGATCTTCTGCGAGTCGTGAAAGTTTGATATCCTTAGCCATCAATACAGCAAGTAACACACGGTTTCTAATCTGGCTACGCTTTGGACGGCGGAATCTTTTTACACGAACGCCTTGTCCAAGATATTTGCGGTTGATCAGAGACCACGCCTGGATATTATGAGTTTCTTGTTGGTTACTAGGCATAATTCCTCCGATTTTTTAAAAATATACTACAACACTTTCCTGTACATCGGCAATGGTTAATGCTGCTATTTCTGTCATCACTTCTTAAGTTTCTTTCAGAACGCGTAAGCTTATGATATATTTTTAATATCTAATTACAATATTACAACAAGGAGCGAGATAGAATGATCAAGCATATAGTGTTTTTCAAATTGAAGGACCGGTCCGAAGAAAGTGTTGCGGCAACGGTAGCCGTACTGCGAAATATGGAAGGTAAAATCCCGCAGCTCCTTTCGATTGAAGTGGGTGCTGATATCATTCATTCTGATCGATCCTTTGATATTGCGCTTGTTACGGTGGTAGCTTCTCTAGATGATTTACAGGCTTATCAGGTTCATCCGGCGCACAAGGAAGTCATAGCTCATATTAATGAAGTGAAGGAACTTTCAATTGCTGTAGATTACGTAATTTAAGCGATAAACTGATTGAATAGCATCATCATTTTATACCGGAAGCGGTGACAGGAATGCGTGAGCTCGAGTATCCGATGGAAGCGTTAACTTATTTGGTCGTTTTTCTTGCGGCAAGTTTCATTATGTTCTTTTGGCTGAAACGCCGCGGCAAACGCGGTAAGTAGAGATAATGCAGATTTCTCTAACTATTTTGACATGGGGGTATTACTGTGTATTATGTCAACCGCAAACAAATCGAAACCATTCTTGCTCAAATCCCAGATATAACCACGGGTCTTCGGACTGTAGCAGCTTCATGGGATGGCAACACTTTAACCGGACTAATACAAGAACGCTGCCTTCATCTGGCGATAGAGGTGGTCACGGACGTTGGTAGTTGTCTGATTGACGGTTTTATTATGCGTGATGCTGGAAGTTATGAGGATATCATTTCAATCATACATGAAGAAAAAGTGCTAGGTAAAAGTGAAATATACGAGAGATTGATAGAGCTTGTTGCGCTCCGTAAGCCGCTCGTGCAGGATTATTTTGCCTGGGAAAGAGAAGCTCTTCACCCGCTCACTCCAATCCTTCCAGAGGTGCTAGAGAAATTTGCTGTTGAAGTAGGGAATTATTTGGATCAGGAACTAGGGTCCGGTGTAACGCTATAATAGCATAAGATAGAATCATATAAAATAGGCGATAGCCGTGAAAGAGAGGGGGTTCCTTTATGATGAAGATGGGGCAGGAAAATGGATCGACAAGGCACTTGATTATGACGCTCCTGAAAACGAAAGGACCACTGACCATCGGCGCGCTGGCAGAAGAGTTGGGAATTACAGAGATGGGTGTCCGTCGTCATGTGCTTCAGCTGGAGCAGGAGGGACTTGCTAAGACAAAAGTGGTTCGGCAAGCGATGGGGCGGCCTTTACATATGTACTCTTTAACAGAAAGGTCCGAAGACTATTTTCCAAAAAGCTATCACAATTTGGCTTTGGAGCTTCTGCGTGAATTGGATTATGGCAGTGGATTGGAAGCTGTAAATACATTATTTGAGGGACGCCGTCGGCGGATGCTCACCCAGTATGCACCGATGATGGAACGCCGGAATTTGGAAGAACGAGTAGCCGAGTTATCGTCGATCCAAAATGCCGGGGGATATATGGCGGAGTGGAACCGTGAAGAAGACGGTTCGTATGTCATAAGAGAATACAACTGCCCGATCCGCCAGGTTGCTACCCAGTATCGCAAAGCTTGTCAATGCGAACATAGCTTATTTGAGGAATTGCTGGATGCTAAAGTTACAAGAAGTGAATGTATGGCAGAAGGCGGACAATGCTGCCGATACGCTATTGCACCCAAAAATGTAACAGACAAAACTTCTGAAAAGTCGTAATAATTAGTCACAAGACAAACTCCTGCTGCTTATGATATAGCAGATATAGGCATTAGCCCGGTAGAGCGGGAAGCAATGAATTTAAAGGAGAGATGAAACGATGAAAAAGGACACTAAAGGTTTATTATGGGGAGCTTTAGTCGGAAGTGTGGTTGGATCGGTGACAGCACTTCTGTTCGCACCTAAGCCAGGAAAAGAGCTGCGCAAGGATATTGCGGAAGGAACAGCTGCTGGCATTGAAAAGGTACAGGGAATTGCCGTGCAGGCAGGTGACAAGAGCGTCGAGCTGTATGACAAAGCTAAAGATTCTATCGGCCATGTCGTACATGAGGTCCGCGAATGGAGCAAATCATGCTCTGGTGCTGTTGAAGAAGATACAGCTACTGTAGCTGTAAGTGGAATTGCTACTGAAGAAACCATTCAAGAGGCTGCAGTCACTTTGGAAGAGGTCACGGAGTTAGAGGTATCGCCTGTAAGTGATGAAGCTGGCAGTGAAGAAGCTAGTCTTGAAGAAGCTCAGTCAGATGACAAGGACAATAACGAAATCGCATAATGAAACAGTGGATGGATTCTTTGGTTTTACGTTCAAAAAGTACTTATTCTCTTTTAATAGAGCCGCTTTTTCGCATTGGGCGGAAGGTGGCTTTTTTATTTCATTCTTATGGACCTGTGAAATGATGGAAAAAGTATTGGCTTGAACTAAGAGTACAAAAGGAGTATTATCTGCAATTGGGGCTGAAAGTCAGGTACATTTTGTTTTCGGCTTACATAAGCTACACAAAACAAGTAGAAGGAAGCGGTGTGTTCGTGCAGCAAGCTATCGCAATATTAGACTCAGGTGTGGGAGGGCTAACAGTTGTCAAAGAAGTGATGAGGCAACTCCCGCGGGAGAAGATCATTTATTTCGGAGACACGGCCCGAGCTCCGTACGGACCCCGTTCGACCGAGGAAGTAACACTGTTTACAGAACAAATTGTAGATTATTTGATCCAGTTTAATCCTAAAATGATTGTTATCGCTTGTAATACCGCAACAGCCGCGGCACTCGATTATATCTCAGCCAAGGTCTCGATCCCTGTCATTGGGGTGATTCATCCCGGAGCCCGTGCTGCAATTAGCGCGACCAAAAGCGGACATGTCGGCGTAATCGGTACAATTGGAACAATTAGCAGTGGGGCTTATACTAATGCACTGAAGCAGCTGTCTCCATTCGTTGAGGTTGTTAGTCAAGCCTGCCCAGCGCTTGTCCCGCTTGTAGAGCAAGGCATGTTCCGCTCAGAGAAAAGTTATGATATTGTAGAGCAGGCATTGGAAGGCATTAAAGATACTAACATCGATACTTTAATTTTAGGATGCACTCATTATCCATTTCTTGTTGAACCTATTGGAGAGACCATGGGCCCGGGAGTCAAACTGATCAGTTCCGCAGATGAGACAGCTCGTGAGATCAGCACGATTTTATATGATAAAGGCAAGCTGTCTATCGGGGACGAAAGTCCAATTCATCAGTTCTTCTGCAGTGGTGATGCTGAAATGTTTCAGAGAATTGCCCGAGACTGGCTTGGAGAACAAATTAGACGTACCCCAGTAGTGTGGCAAGTATCCACATTATAAGCAGAGCAATGTTGAATTGAATAGGGACAAACTCTACGGAGTGTAAGAAAAAAGGCTGGGAAGCACGTTTCCCAGCCTTTTTTCTTGTGATTCATTTCTCCTTCATGCAGGGGAGTGGCACTTGCATACAATAGAGTTAAGTGCTGTTTGCTGCTATTTTTGTATCTACCGTATCAGCAATTAAAGGCCGAGAGGATGAGACCTAATGCGACAATATATTGCAAGCAGGGGAGATACCGTAAGCCGAATTGCCGCCCTGCATGGATTAACCCCTGAGCATGTGATTCAAGGTAATCCATGGGTTGGGAGACAGTCTTATTTATATCCGGGTCAGGTTTTATTTCTGCCGTCTTCACCCCGTAAGAGATATGCGGTGCAAGAAGGGGACGATCTTGAACGAATAATCTCATTATTCCATGTGAGTTTAGATGATTTGGAGAAGCTTAATCCAGGTGTGACCTCACGACGCTGCTGTACACCGGGAAAAGTGCTCGTCATTCCGCCCCCGATTCCAGAGCGAGTGGTGTTCTTGCGTGGAGAGTACGGCCCGGTTGATGTCGAGAACGACATCAGCAGTCTGATTGCACAATATCCTTTTATACAAGCACATCCAATTGGCAACAGTGTGCTTGGCAAGCCAATTCATGTGCTTAAAATAGGTAATGGAAGCCGTCATCTGCATGTTAACGCGGCTCTGCATGCTAATGAATGGCTGACCTCGCCTTGTTTGATGTCGTTTATAGAAGAGTACGCAGCAGCTTATGCTAAAGGTTTGGCATGGAATGGTCATCGTCCAGAGGAATGGTACAATAACTGGACCCTATGGGCTGTTCCCATGGCTAACCCTGACGGCGTGGAATTAGTACAGGAAGGTGTTTTGCCAGGCCACCCGTATTATGCGGATCTTATGAAATGGAACGGGGGACGGCGTAGCTTCCGCCATTGGAAGGCCAATATACGCGGTGTGGATCTCGGGGATCAGTTCCCTGCCCATTGGGAAGAGGAACGGGAACGTCGGGGTGTATTTCTGCCCTCTCCGCGTGATTACAGTGGTCCTGAGGCGCTGAGTGAGCCTGAGGCAGCCGCACTGGCAATACTTGCTGAGGGAGTGCCCGGAGAAGCTGCAGTGTCTTTGCATACCCAAGGGGGAGAGATCTACTGGAATTACCGGGGATATGAGCCTCCCGAAAGCCGTGAACTAGCAGCACGGCTGGCCGCTGCGAGTAGCTATCGTGCAGTAGAATTAACGGGCAGCGATGCTGGATATAAGGATTGGTTCATCCAGACCTTCCGCAAACCTGGATTTACAGTAGAGCTAGGGATCGGCAAAAATCCGTTACCACTGGCAGATTTTGAAGATATGGCACTAGAAACGGGTCTAATTTTGGGAACGATACTATCCAATGTGAAATAATTATGAAACAATTACAGTAAACTTGCGTAAAATAAACCATAGGGTATGGCCGCTGTCGTCACTACACGTTATCCGCGGCTGTATCCTTTTTACTTGGGAGGAGGGCCACTATGAAACTGAAAAAACTGCTGTCACTGAAGCAATGGTCTGCCATCTTCAGTAGTTCCTGGCGATATGTAATCTCCCCTAAAGTCGCAGTTGGGGACAAGCTGTTATTCACAATTCCAGTGCTGCTCTATTGGGTGTTGCCAGATTTCATGCCGTTTTTACCGATCGATGATATTGGAGTAACAATGCTCCTGATGGGCTGGTTCGTATCACGGATGGGAAGGAAATACCCGGCACTTCAGGCCGGAAAATGAGGCAGTGAAGTGAGATTTGCCTCGGATTGTGTATCTAATTTGTTAATATAGTTGCTTTTAGATATCAATTACCTTTAAAATAGGTAATTGAGTATTTAATTTAAGTACTAGGAGATGGATAATAGATGAAGGTCAAAATTACCCGCAATGCGGCTAAAGTGATAAAGAAACAAATGGAACTTGAAGGAAACAGCGAGTTGAAGCTTCGCGTAGCGATTACGCATGCTCACGGTGATCATGCTCACTACGGACTGGATTTGGACACGCCTAACGAGAATGATGTTGTAGTGTCGACAGATAAAGAAATCGATGTTATTCTTGATCCGAATCAACCGCTCCTTGATGGTGTGGTCGTTGATTATTTATATCTTCCTGAAGAAGGTTTTGTTATTACTAATCCGTCTAAAGGTAATCACGGCGATCACTAAACGTTTCGCCTTAAATTTGGGACATAAAGAAGGGTTGCTCCATGGCTAACGATATACAAGTGTGCGATGAATGTAATTTTATGAAATTGAAGAGTATCATACCCAAACTGCAAAAGATGGCGCCTGATGCAGAGATCAAGGTCGGCTGTAAGTCGTACTGTGGTCCATGTGGCAAACGGGCCTTTGTATATGTTAATGGTCGTTATGTGAGTGCTCCAACAGAGGAAGAAGTGTTGAAGAAGGTAGAAGCTTTTATCAAGCAACCGGCCGTTCAGAAATAATGCAGAGGTCTTATCCATCAACTTAAAAAGCCCTAAACCCGTGTTGATGACGGAGTTTAGGGCTTTTTTTTAATTATAGATCGGAATTTTTATGGCGCGGTTTCTTCTTTTCGGAGCATTTTGATGCCATCGTATTTCATGATATCGTCTGAGATTTGCAGTCGTTGCTTGCTTGTCTCGAACCCTGTACTGCACCCCGCAACATCAATAACTTCGCGGCTATCGAGGCTATAACAGGTACCCTTGTCGAATTGGCCATTTTCACTTGGGAGATAGGATCTCTTCGCATCGGCAAAGGCACCGGTTCGCAGTGTCACAAGTCGCTCTTTGCCGCTGAACAGATTATTACCCATAAGATAATAAGGATCTTGGGAGATCCCCAGCAGATGGAGTAAGGAAGGTGTGAGATCCAATTGACCCGCCGGATTAGAATCAACGACCGAGGCGTTAGTGCCCGGGAGATGAATGAGTAATGGAACTTGGTGCGTGATTTGATGCATGTCGAGTTTACTTAGGCTTTTGTCAAGAAATCGCTCGTAATAAGAGGTCTCTTGGATGGAATTATCATGATCCCCATAAAAGGCAAGAATCGTATTATCCCACAACCCGCGTTGTTTCATATCACTTACTAATTGCCCTAAAGCTTCATCCGTATAGTGAACAGCCTGCAAATAATCACCGAAGATAGTCCCCTTAAACTCCCCAGTATCAAGCCCTTGCTTGTCCGCAGGGAGAGAATAAGGATGATGACTAGATAGTGTAGTCAAAAAGGAGTAAAAGGGTTGCTGTATCGATTCTGCTGTATCCATCATATTCAGTGACTGCCTCAGGAACGATTTATCTCCCAATGACCAGCCTAGAGGCTCATCGATCTTGTAGTCTTTTTTACTATAAAAATGGTCATACCCCATCGCCTTATACATGATCTGTCGATTCCAGAAGCTTCCCTCATAGGCATGGAAGGCATTGGTGCTGTAGCCCTTTGACTTCAAAATGGCAGGCAGTGTGTCAAACTGGTGATCCGGGTAACGGACAAATACTGAGCCGGAGACCAGCGGATAGAGTGAACCATTAGAGGCGAAATCCGCATCGGAGGTTCGTCCTTGTGAGGTCTGATGATAGTAATTACTGAAGTAGGTGTTCTCTTTGATAAGCGCATTTAAATTAGGTGTGATCTCTTGTCCATTAATCGAACGTCCCACTACAAAATTCATAAAAGCTTCGGCTTGAATCACAATGATGTTGCTTCCGCTGTATTTTCCAAAGCTGTCGTTAAGTGCGCTTTGCTCAGCATTGTGTTCATTGAACCAGAGCTTCATGGAGCTGGCTTCCTCTTGTGGAAGCTCGGGCTGAGGGCCTAGATGATCTTTGGCATACAAGTAAATATCATAACCGTGAAATCCAATGAGTCCTGTAACGTTATACATCGCCAAGCTCCACCAGTTACCCGTGAACAAACCCTTGGCCCAGGTAGTGGCATAAGAGTGGATAGGGCCAAAGGTCAGAATGCACCCCAGTACCAATGCAACGACACCGTTAGCGCTCCGTTTCAGTACTGTCATTAAGCGTGATGAAGAGCGGGAATGACTTGTACGAGCATAATAGGAAGCCTGCCCATTGTTATAGGTATGGGTGTTCCGGCGGAATAGTACTACGCAAAAGACGTAAACGAGAAACAGCAGCCAATCCGCGAACAAATAGAGATCAGAAGGACGGAGCAGTGCAAAGATACTCCCGCCGAGTGCATCCATTTGTCCGGCTTGAAACAGAACGGGAACGGTGATGAAATCTTGAAAGTATCGGTAGTAGACAATGTCAGAATAAATAAGTAATGTCAGGAGCAAGTTTATGATTATCAGGGCTATGGTTTGACCACGTCGGGGGAGCCATAGCACCCAAAATGACAATAGCATAACTGAACCAAGAGCAATCAGCTTATCGAGACGGTTCATATCAATATTTGGGGCATGCAGCCCGCTGTGAAGAAACATTAGCTTAGCGAGCATAATGCCAAGAAAAAGGATATAACCGATATAACGGGAGCGGACAATAGGGGTGATTCTATCTATTAAGGACGAACTGCTCCTCGTAAATGGATCTCGTGACACATTAAAGCCTCCTAACGCTGTAAATGAATAGGTAAGAAGAAACGGACACCGTCCTCTATTGAGGTAGATGTCCGTTCTTAATTAAAAATATAAGAAAGTATAAGTTTCACACCATACTTCATGTCTTATATTTCTCGCATAATTGAATTCCAAATTATTTTGGATTTCTAGGTGGAAGTGGACCCAAGTATTGATAATATTGACACTCAATACGTCCGTTATACAGCTTGCGACGTTTGTCCGCTTTACGACCGTAATATTGTTCGAATTCCTTATAAGGACTGATGGCAAAGAATGACCAAGTCGGTAGATACAACATCATTTCACCAAATTGGCGAGTCAGCTTCTCTACCTCTTTGTCATTACTGATCCGTTCTCCATATGGAGGGTTGGTGATGATGCAACCATATTCCCCTTGGGGTCTTGCTTTGGCGGCAGCCATCACGGTGAAGGTGATTTCTCCGGACAGGCCGGCGCTTTTAGCGGCAGCTTCAGCGATTTCTATGGCAGCAGGATCAATATCAGTGCCGGTTAGCTGTAACGGATAATCGTCTCGCACGGCATCGAAAGCTTCTTCGCGGGCTTCTTCCCACAGATACTTAGGAATGACTGGCCAATGTTCCGAAGGGAAGGAGCGGCGAAGTCCCGGTGCGATATTCCAAGCGATCATAGCAGCTTCGATCAACAGTGTTCCTGAACCGCAACAAGGATCATATAGCGGTCGGTGGCCATTCCAGCGGCTAAGCTGGATTAGCGCAGCAGCCATCGTTTCCTTCAGTGGCGCTTCGGTTGCTTGTCTGCGGTATCCACGTTTGTGAAGTGCAGGTCCAGTAGTGTCTAGTGTAATAAGCGCGATATCATTTAACAAAATCACTTCGATTACATAACGAGGTCCGTTCTCTGGAAACCAGTCCGTATGGTAGGAAAGCTTTAGCTTTTCAACAATAGCTTTTTTGACAATCCCTTGGCAAGCGGGTACACTCGTTAGTTGTGATTTATGGGACCGGCCTTCTACCGGAAATTCTCCATTCTCTGGAATCCAGTCTTCCCAAGGAAGGGCTTTGACACCCTCGAATAATTCATCAAAGGTTTTGGCTGGAAATTGGCCCATTTTTACTAATACGCGGTCCGATGTACGCAGCCATAAATTACAGCGACAGATGTCGATATAATCACCACTGAACAATACACGACCGTTTTCGACCGTGGTCTCATAACCCAGTTCGTTTAATTCGCGCGCTACTACAGCTTCTAATCCCATAGGGGCAGTAGCGATTAATTGTAATTTGCTCAAATACGCTCAACTCCGTTTAACTTGTAGATAAATACAAAAAGCCAGTACAATAAGAAGAAACGACATTGTCGTCCTTTAAAGACGATAAGCGTTTCTCGCAAAAGCATCCATACAAGTATATGGGAATGTGGGACACTTCACAATGCCCGGCATTCCATAAACCATAAAATTTTCCCCGTCATCCCTTAAATCGAGAAAACGGGGGATCATCAAAGGAGAATCTTTATGCTTACACAAGAAGAGTACAGTGAACAACTTTATACCGAGGACGAAATCCTGCTTCAGGTAAAAGAAGCTATCGTCCAAGCGGGTATGCCGGAGGTGTCTGTCGAGCCGGGATACGGAAGACTGCTCACCATGCTTGTTAGATTGTCCCGCTCGAAGCGTATTTTGGAGATTGGCGCACTTGGCGGCTACAGCGGGATTTGCTTATCCCGTGGTTTCGCAGCGGGTGGCCGGCTGACCTCACTAGAGCTAAGGGCCGATTATGCTGAACTTGCTCGCCGTAATTTAGAACTGGCCGGATTCGGAGATTCTACGGAGTATAGAATCGGCCCTGCTATGGACAGTCTGAAGGCTCTGGAAGCAGAGGGCGCTAAGTTCGATTTCTTTTTCATTGACGCAGATAAGATTAACTACTCTAATTACTTAGAATATGCCATTAAGTTGGCTAACCCAGGTGCGATTATTGCTGGTGATAATATTTTTCTCCGCGGACGGACGCTAAATACAGATCGAAATGGGCCTGCCATTCTTGCAGTACGGCATTTCAACGAAATGATCGCTACCGATGAACGTCTGATCAGCACTTGTCTGCCAGCCTATGATGGACTGGCGTTGGCAATGGTGAAATAGCAGAAAATTAGCGAAATAGCCGTGGTGGAGTAGCTTTGTATAGCTTAACCCGGACCCATACGGTGTTTAACAGCAACAAGCTTCCGGAGATGATAAACAGTCCCTCAATACCAATATAACCAGATAGAAAGCCGCCTATGATAGCTCCCAGCATATTGCCAAGTGACAATGTGCTGCCGTTGAAGCCGAATGCGCGGCTTTCTTTCCCGTCAGGGGTATAAGACCGGATAAGCGCATTAACGCTGGGCAAAAGGCCGCCCATAAAAATCCCCATGAGAAAACGGACAATGATTAGCTGCCACACGCTAGTAACGAAAGCTTGCGGAATCAGGAATAGCGAAGCCCCGATTAACGCGTAGGTCAGAATGCGGTGTGCGCCGACTTTATCACTCAGCTTGCCGAGCAAGGGGGAAGCCAGCATGTTGGAGATCCCTGTAACTGCGCTGACCATTCCGGCTAAAAAGGCTATATTCTCAGCAGGCCCATTTAACTTTTCAACATACAGTGGCAGCAAGGCCATGGGGCTGATCATTGCAAATTGCAGCAAAAAGGTTACACCAAACAGCGCCGGGAGCTGAGGGATCTTGATCAATTCCTTCAAGCCCTCCATTACTGACACCTGTGGCTCTTGTGCCGCTTCTGCACGATCGAATTTCTCTTTAACGAGAAACAGTGCCAGTAGAGAGGCGATGAAGAGCAAGGCGCCAACGACATAAAAGATCGGACGAAATCCGATTAAATCAGCAAGAAAACCACCAATAAGTGGTCCAAGGATGGTACCAGCAACAGAACCCGACTGCATCAGCCCCATCGAAAATCCCATACGTGCTTTCGGAGTAGTACCCGATACGAGTGCGATGGAAGCGGGATTGAAGCCGGAGATTGTACCGTTTAGCAGTCGCAGTAAGAGCAGCTGCATAGGGGATTGTGCGAAGCCCATCAATACCATAACGATAGCCATGCCAAAGCTGGAGCGCAGGAGCATGATTTTACGTCCATATTTGTCAGCAAGTTTTCCCCATAGTGGCTGGAAAATGAAAGAAGTTAAAAAGTTTGCGGCAAAAATAAGGCCCGCCCAAATTCCAATTTCATGCTCACCCTGAACTCCAAGATCCTTAGCAAGATACAAGGTCAGGAACGGTGTGATCATCGTCATTCCGGCATTTACCAAGAATTGTCCGAACCAAAGCACTAAGAGGTTGACCTTCCATGTCTCCCATTTCTTCAAAGTGCTTTCACTTCCTTTCAAAGAATTTCAGAAAATACATGATTCACAGAAAAATAGACATTTTATCAGTATATCATTTTTTTAGCTTCAAAAGTGCAATACATGTCATAGTAATGTCATAGGATTGTCATTCCACGATCTTCGTTTTGCTTGTTACAACCTTTTAAAAAGGGCATAATAGTAAGTATGCCGATCAAGCATAAACGCCATCGGCGTCCTTATTAGGACGGTAAGCGTTTATTTTAAAAAATCTTATAAAATATAATGGAGATCTTATCATGACCTACAACGACACTTTTATCCGCGCCTGCAGAAAGCAGGAAACGGAGCACGTTCCCGTATGGTACATGCGGCAGGCCGGCCGTTATGATCCCGAGTACCGTAAAATCAAGGAAAAGTACTCATTGCTTGAAATCTGCAAACAGCCTGAGTTGGCGGCTGAAGTAACCTTGATGCCTGTGCGCAAGCTAGGTGTGGACGCGGCCATTTTGTATTCAGACATTATGAATCCGGTCGCTTCTATCGGTGTGAAATTTGATATCGTCAAAGATATTGGCCCTGTGATCGAGAATCCGATTCGCTCTGCAGCAGATGTCGAGAGACTGAAGCCTATTGATGTTGAAGGCGATCTCGGACATATTTTGGAGACGATTGCTATTCTGGATAAGGAGCTAGACGTGCCCTTGATTACTTTCGCAGGCGCACCGTTTACAATTGCCAGCTATCTGATCGAAGGCAGACCTTCCAAAGGATATATTCGGACTAAAGAGCTAATGTACAGTGAACCCCGTGTCTGGGAAATGCTGATGGATAAGCTCGGCGATATGATTATCGCTTACCTCCGCAGTCACGTGCGTAGTGGTGGAAAAGCGTTTCAATTGTTCGACAGCTGGGTCGGTGCCCTTGCGCCACGCGATTTTGAAAAATATGTGTTACCGACGGTTTCTCGTATTTTTTCCGAATTATCTGATCTTGATGTACCGAAAATATACTTTCCTGGCGTAAGCTCTGGCGAATTGCTACCGAGTCTTACGAAGCTTCAAGCGGATGTAATCGGGGTGGACTGGCGTGTGAGCTTGTCCGAAGGTCGACGCAGAACCGGTGGGAAATTTGCGATTCAAGGCAACCTGGATCCGTATTTACTTACAGCGCCGATGGACGTCTTGAAGGAGCACGCGAAAGCGTTAATTGATGAAGGGGTACAAGAGCCGGGATATATCTTCAATCTGGGTCATGGCTTATTCCCGGAGGCTTCTTTAGAGAAGCTTAGAGAATTAACGGAATATATTCACGAATATTCACAGGAAGTATTAAAAGAATCAGCCAAACTGCGTTCTTAAAAATAGCCTATTAAATCTATAAGGGGATGGAATCCGTGACAGCAAAAATAGGTGTTCTCGTCATGTCGTATGGCACTCCTAAAAGCTTAGAAGACGTTGAAGCATATTACACTCATATTCGGCGAGGTAATCCGCCGACAGCGGAGCAGCTTAAAGAATTAACAGATCGCTATGAAGCGATCGTCGGGGGTGTATTCCCGCTGCGGGAGAACACAGACCGTCAAGTAGCTGCATTACAGGCAGCACTAAACGCGGATAAAGCTGGGGCGGATGTTGAATTTGTCTGCTATCAGGGTTTGAAGCATGCCTATCCGTTTATTGAGGACGGCGTCGAGGCTATGGCGAAGGACGGCATTACCCAAGCGGTTGGTGTTGTGCTTGCCCCTCACTATTCAAGCATGAGCGTGGGTGGCTATATCAAACGTGCTCAGGAAAAGGCTGATGCATGTAAAATCAACATGGGTTTTGTGGAGAGCTACCATATGCACCCAGTATTGATCGATGTTCTAAGCCGGAGAGTAACTGCGAAAATAGATCAATATATCGAAGCAGGCGCTACTCGCGATGAGATAAGGGTATTATTTAGCGCGCATAGTCTTCCAGAGCGTATTCTAGCTATGGGCGATCCTTATAAAGATCAACTATTGGAGACCTCAAAGGCTATTGCAGATCAAGCGGGGATAACCAATTGGCAGTTTACGTGGCAAAGCGCAGGACGGACAGCTGAACCATGGCTTGGACCAGATATTCTGGATACACTTCAGCAACTTAGCAAGGAACAGGTAGAGTATGTTCTAGTGGCACCGATCGGGTTCGTATCCGATCATTTAGAAGTGCTGTATGACCTTGATATCGAGGCAACAGCCGTAGCTTCAGAGCTGGATATGCGTCTTATGCGGATTGAATCATTAAACAGCGATCCTGCGTACATGTCCGTATTGAGCGATGTTGTTCGTACAAGACTGAATCAAATGTCGGCCGGTCAGTCATGACTGGTCCCTCTAGGCGAATTGTTATCATAGGCGGTGGGCTGAGTGGACTCAGCGCCGCCTTTTACATTCGTAAGTTTTACAAAGAAGCTGGCATGAAACCTGATATTGTACTGCTAGAGAAAGACAAGACTCTTGGTGGGAAGATCGAAACATTGCACCGGGATGGATTTGTGATTGAGAAAGGTCCGGATTCTTTTTTAGCTAGCAAAACAGAGATGATTGAATTGGCTAAGGAATTAGAGCTAGATCACGAGCTGGTGAACACAAATCCAAAGGCAGAGAAGACCTATATACTACAGCGTGACAAGCTTCATCCTATGCCTTCCGGTCTTGTGCTTGGAATTCCTACTGAACTAAAGCCATTTCTATCAAGTGCTCTGGTTTCATTCGGTGGCAAAATACGCGCGCTGATGGACTTGATCCTTCCTCCTAAGCGGAGTAATGACGATGAATCCCTCGGACAGCTGATTGAGCGACGTTTAGGTACTGAAGTGATGGAGAATTTGACCGAACCGCTATTAGCCGGTATGTATGCTGGGGATTTACGCAAAGTCAGCCTACAGGCTACCTTTCCGCAATTTGGAGAAGTAGAGCGGCAGTATGGTGGTCTTATTCGTGGAATCATAAAAGAACAGAATTCCTCCAAGACAAATACGAGCACAAAGAACAGCACTTTTCTGACATTTCGAAAAGGACTACAAAGTCTCGTGCATGGCTTGATTCATGAACTGCATGATGTAGAACAGCGAACTGAAGCTGCGGTGGTCTCTATACATGCTACAGGAACTAATGCTTCTCGTTATGAGCTAGAACTGGAAAGTGGCGAACGGCTACTTGCGGATGAAATATATATCACCACACCAAATTCTTTTGCTGCCGAACTTTTGCGTCCACATGTGGATGTTTCAGCACTCGATGCGGTAAATTATGTATCGGTTGCGAACTTAGTCATGGCCTTCGACAAGAAGGATATCGAAATTGATGATGCTGGAGCAGGTTTTCTTGTGCCACGTAAGGAAGGGCGCAATATTACTGCCTGTACATGGACGTCAACGAAGTGGCCGCATACGAGTCCAGATGATAAAGTACTTATGCGCTGTCATGTAGGCCGTTCCGGAGATGAGCAGAATGTTCAACTTCCAGATGAGGCTCTTACGGAGCTAGTGAGTAAGGATTTACGAGAGATCATGGGCATTACAGCGAAACCTATATTCACAGAAATTACTCGTTCGGAACATTCGATGCCACAGTATCCTGTTGGACATCTTGACAATCTTTCTAAATTCCTTAGGGAGCTTGAGACCACACTTCCTGGGCTATATGTCTTTGGAGCTGGATATGATGGAGTGGCAATGCCCGATTGCGTCAAGCAGGCCAAGCTTACAGCACAAAGCGCTGCAAAGCGTATATCGAATTAATGTTCATTTACAGGAGAGTTAGAATTATATAATGAACGGTGAAGCGAAAATTATTTTGCTTCACCGTTTTTGTTTAATAGAAGAATATCCGATTTTAAAAATATAAGGAAGTATAAGTTTTACGCTATTTTTTATGTCTTATATTTCTCGTTTAAATACTTACCGTCCTTATAAGGACGGTGAGAGTGTTTATACTTGGCGGACTCTCTTATTTGGAGGGTCAGGTGCTAGATATGCTATAATAGAACCAATTTGAGAGTAGAGGAGATCATAGAAAAAATGTATCCGCCGCGATCGCGTTCTAGACAGAAGAACAAACATAAGAGCAAACGTAAGCGCAGAACGGCCTGGATTTGGATCAATGCAGGTCTTCTTTTGATGATTACTGTGGCGCTCAGCTATAGTTTTATGGAAGACAAATTTAAGGGGAGTTCTGAGCCGCCTCCGGTGGCGCAAGTCACAGCCTCACCTACACCCGATATTACTGCTCAGGAGACAGCACCTATTGTAACTACAACGCCAACGCCTGAAGTCACGGAGTCTCCCGTCCCTTCTCCTACGGTAGCGCCTGAGGCCACACCTACACCGAAGCCTGAGAAGGAAGAGAATATTGAAACACAGGCGCCGGAAGCTACTTCGACCCCTTCGCCAGATGAAAGCAGCTCCCAAGTCGCAGATGGTGGTTCTGTGTCTGGACTTCCATCAGATGACCAGGCTTCTGGCAATACAGTGACCTTGAATTTTGGCGGAGATGTTATTTTTTCGGGCAAAGCCGGGGAATTGCTTGAGAAGAAAGGCTACGACTATTCGTATGCCGCGTTAAATGGAATGTTCAAGAAGGATGACCTTACGGTCGTGAATCTGGAGACTCCTGTGACCACGGGTGGGGTTGGCGCCGCTAATAAGCAGTTTGTATTCAAAGGCTCACCGAAGGCGTTAGATGCTCTTAAGGCAGCCGGAGTGGATGCAGTAAATATGGCGAACAATCATACGCTTGATCAAGGGGAGGAAGGTCTGCGAGACACGCTTAGTCATCTCTCGGAAAGAGGCATTCCTTATGTTGGTGCTGGACTCAACAGTAAAGAAGCTTTCTCGGCGCAATATTTTGAGCGTAAAGGGATTAAGATCGCCTTATTGGGGTTCACACGTGTGATTCCTGCATCGGATTGGATGGCAGGAAAGAATAAACCGGGGCTTGCTTCAGTTTATGATAGCAGAGAAGGACTTAAAGCGATTGCTGCAGCTAAACAAAAAGCTGATTTGGTTGTCGTAGTAGTCCATTGGGGCAAGGAACGGGTAGAGCAGTTCGATAATATTCAGCAGACCCTAGGACGTAGCTTTGTCGATGCGGGAGCTGATCTTGTCATTGGCGGTCACCCACATGTATTGCAGGGTGTAGAGCCATACAAAAGTAAGTGGATCGCCTACAGCACTGGTAATTTTATTTTTACGAGATCAACGGTACCTGCCACTTGGGAAACTGCTGTTTTTCAGGCGGAATGCAGTAAAAAAGGACAATGTTCATTACAGCTGAAGCCTATGACTGCTGAGCTAGCTCAGCCCGTGCCAATGAATCAGGTGAACGGACAGCTTTTACTTAAAAAAGTAGAGTCTTTATCTGCTGGTCGAGTTAAGATCGACAGTGACGGTAAAGTCACTCAAGTTACAAAATAGGGTTCCTGGGAGGTCCTTATGATGAACAATTTGTGTGTTGCCCATCGGGGGTTTTCCGGTAAAGCACCGGAGAATACATTAGCAGCGATCCGGATGGCCATTGCCATGCCTTTTGTACACTGGATGGAATTGGATGTCCAGCTCTCCAAGGACGGAGTACCTGTCGTCATTCATGATTTTACGCTTGACCGTACAACCAATGGACATGGTAAGGTAAAGAACATGGATTGGGAACATATCCGGCGTCTTGACGCGGGTAGCTGGAAAGGGCGTTCCTTTCGGGGAGAGCGGGTGCCGTCTTTGGAAGAGGTGCTCACATTAGCCTCCGGTAGACTTCGTCTCAATATTGAACTGAAAACAGTAGGTGATATGTATCCTGGAATCGAGCAGAAGGTGACGGATCTTATTTCCTCTAAAGGGTTGCGGGAGGACGTGATTTTGACTTCTTTTGACACAGATGTGTTAAAAAAAATCAAGGAAATAGATCCCCGCTTCCGCACAGGGCTAATCTTTGATTCAAGGTTTGGTAATCCCGCTCGAAGGCTGCATGAACTGGAGTGCTCTCTTCTATCGATCAGCTTTTCGCGTCTGAATCCCAGATTGGCTAAGCTTTTGACGGAGCAAGGTGTGAAGATAATGGCTTGGACCGTGAACAAAGGGAAAGAGATGCGTCGCTTAGCAGACATGCATTCTGATATAATGATTTGTACAAACCGTCCGGATATCTGGGGCGATACATTTCTAAAAGTATAAACAATCCAATTCGATGGGAAAGAGAGCTGATTGTCTGTGTGCGCTGCTGTTAATAATTTATATTGTGTTGGACGGAACTACAAGCTACATGCGGAGGAATTAGGGAATAATATCCCCGTGGAGCCACTCATTTTTTTGAAGCCCTCACATGCGGCGGTTTCCCTCGATAAGGCAGTCATTCAGCTTCCAAAAGATTCAGGCCAGGTTCATTATGAAGGAGAGCTTGTGCTGCGTATCGCCCGTGATTATGTACCGGGGATGAGCGTGGAGGATCTGGTGGATGTTATGGCCCTGGGACTGGATTTCACACTGCGTGATGTGCATAATGACCTGCAAAAGAAAGGTCTGCCTTGGACACCGGCTAAAGGCTTTAAGAACGCTGCTCCGCTCACACCATACATTGCGTTTCCTGACAAGGAAGAGCTGGAGGGAACGGATTTCACGGTTTTGAAAAATGGTGTTGAAGTTCAGCGAGGCAATGTCAAGAACATGATCTTTTCGCTCCAAAAAATAGTCGATTTTATCGCTGCGCGTTACGGGCTGGGTAAAGACGATGTGATATTCACGGGAACACCAGCAGGCGTAGGCCCTACCGTATCTGGAGATTCGTTTGAATTGTACTGGGGTGACAAGCTGATGGGGACTTGCCTGATCGGCTAAAAACATCTGTTGGAGATGAATCTATGCTATGGATTATTGGCGCACTTGGCGCTTTGTTAGTTGCGGGAGCGGCTTATAGGAAACAATCCTTAAGCCTCTCCGGCATGCTTGCCGCGGTAGCTATGGGAACCATTTATTTTGGTGCCGGAAATGCCTTTTGGTTCGGAATATTGTTGGTTTTTTTCATCTCATCAAGCCTCCTTTCTAAGCTTCATCATGACAATAAGGCAGAGCTTGAACTGACTTATGCCAAGACAGGCCGCCGAGATGCTGGGCAGGTCTTTGCTAATGGTGGGCTTGGGATGGTTTTCGTTCTACTAAATGCGATTGTTCCGATGGATCTTTGGGAATTTTTATTTATCGGTGTTATGGCAACGGTAACTTCCGATACATGGGCTACGGAGATTGGTACACTCAGCAAAAAGCCGCCTCGGTCTGTGCTGACAGGTAAAATACTTCCGGCAGGTGCCTCGGGTGGCGTATCCAGTCTGGGTACGCTAGCTGCAGCCGCAGGAGGCGCGCTTATTGGTGCTTCCTCATGGCTGCTGCGGATGATATCCGGCATGCCGGATCAATCCTTCCTGTTGCTTACATTGGCTGGACTCGCTGGAGGACTTGTGGGTGCGTTCACGGATTCTATTCTAGGGGCAACCGTGCAGCAGATGAATCGTTGCACGGTATGCGGCCGCGAAGTGGAAAGTACACACCACTGCGGTAAGAAAGTTGAACATGCACGTGGCTGGAAGTGGATGAGCAATGATGCAGTCAATGCTGTTAGCTCTATCGCCGGAGGGGCAATGGCCCTATTGCTAGGGATAATGATTTAAAGGAGGAACCGATGAGCAGCACGTCCAATCATAAACATACGGCCATTCTGGATGCCGCATACGAGCTCTTCGGTTCAGGCGGATTTTACGAAACGAAGATGTCGGAAATTGCGGAGCAGGCTGGGATTGCTAAGGGCACCGTTTATTTATACTTCAAGAGTAAGGAAGAATTGTTCATGGCGGTAACGCGCCGGGATTGTGAGGGATTCCTCCAGCAGTTGCAGGAAAAGCTGAAGGCAAGTGATACTTTGGCGGGTAAACTGTCGATTATAGCCAAACATCATCTTTATTATTATTTTGAACGTAAACGACACACGAAGCTTTTTTTTCGCGCACCTAACAATAACCCAGAGCTTGTGGCGTATATGACGCTTTTCATGGAAGAATATATGCAGGCAGTAGTGAAGGTATTGCTGGAGGGCGGAGCGTCCGAGCCTGAGCTTATGGCGCAGTCCTACATAGGGATGTTGGATCGACTAAAGATGGATATTTTGTTCGATCCGTCTTTTAAGGAAGAGGATGCATATAAACGCGCCGGTTTCGCTGCGGGTCTTTTTATTAAAGGGGCCATGGATTACTTGAATTTAGGTCAGGATGATAGACCGGTGGAATAGCAGTCTAGAGCGGCTACCGGTTTTATGAAAATATAAGGCAAGCGAGGAAATAGCATGAATATTATGACCGTGGAACATCTTTCCAAAAGTTATGGAGAGAAAGTACTCTTTAGTGATGCTTCATTTGGTATGGATGATCGGGATAAAATTGGCTTGATCGGTGTGAATGGAACGGGTAAATCAACATTTTTACGTATTATTGCCGGTCTGGATACCCCAGATGGTGGGCAAATTGCGATTGGAAATAATGTACGAGTACAATATTTGGCACAGAACCCTCCTTATGAGCCGACAAACACCGTACTGCAACAGGTCTTTGCCGGAGATGATCCAGATCTTGCTACCATGCGTGAGTATATGGAGACCATGTCTCGCCTTGAAAAAGAGCCGGGCAATGCAGAACTGGAAGGCAAACTGGTGCGTATTGGGCAAGCTATCGATGCTGCAGGTACTTGGCATTTAGAGAGTGAAGCTAAAAGCGTGCTTACTAAGCTGGGCATAGTGAAGTTCGATGCGCTAATGGATACGCTGTCTGGTGGTCAACGTAAACGTGTAGCACTTGCGGCTGCCCTGATTACGCCATCTGAGCTTCTTATTTTGGATGAGCCTACGAACCATATTGATACGGACTCTGTAGCTTGGTTAGAGCAATACTTACAGAAACGGCGCGGAGCCCTCTTAATGGTAACGCATGATCGTTACTTCCTGGAGCGTGTCGCAAGTGTCATGCTAGAGCTGGACGGAGGGCAGTTATACCGTTATGAGGCCAACTATTCCCGTTTTCTAGAGCTGAAAGCCGACCGTGAAGAGCGTGAAGCCTCTGCAGAGCAAAAACGTAAGAACCTGCTTCGTACGGAGCTTGCTTGGATTCGTCGTGGAGCTAAAGCACGTTCAACGAAACAAAAGGCAAGAATCGACCGTTTTGAGAAGCTGAAGGAAAGTACAGGAAGCAGTTCGAACGGTTCGCTCGATATTTCTGTGGCTTCGACACGATTGGGTCGTAAAATCATTGAAATCAATGAACTGTCGAAATCGCTGGATGGTCGACAGCTGATTAAAGATCTGACCTATATTGCTGTACCACAAGATCGGGTAGGGATTGTAGGCCCGAATGGCAGTGGTAAATCAACACTTCTGAATCTGATTGCAGGTAAGCTGCAGCCGGATAAGGGAGAGGTTCAGCTTGGCGCGACGGTTAAGTTGGGTTACTTTACGCAAGAACATCAGGATATGGACGACAGCATGCGAGCCATTGAATATGTGAAGGAAGAAGCGGAGGTCATTCGTACAGCTGATGGTAGCGTCATTACAGCAGGCCAAATGCTCGAACGCTTCTTGTTCCCTCCTGCGATGCAATGGACGCCGATTTCCAAACTGTCAGGTGGCGAAAAAAGACGCCTGTATCTACTTCGTGTCTTGATGGGAGCACCAAACGTATTGCTGTTGGATGAGCCTACGAACGACTTGGATATCGGTACGTTGGCTGTTTTAGAAGACTATCTGGATGAATTCCCGGGTGTCGTCTTTACAGTATCTCATGACCGTTATTTCCTGGATCGGACTATAGATAAGCTGATCGCTTTTGAAAATGGTGATATCCGGATTCATGTTGGCGATTATACGGAATATGAAGAATGGCTGGCCAAAAATGTTTCTTCACGCAATGCAGAATCAAATAAAGATGACGGAAATGCAAAGCGTAAAGAGCCTACGGATACAGTCAATAACACTGCGGCATCCTCAGCTCCCAAGACCAAACTCAAATTCAGCTTTAAGGAACAGCGTGAATATGAGGGGATTGACGAGCAAATCGAGCTTGCAGAGCAACGCTTGACGGATATTAGTGCGGAGATGGAGGCAGCATTTGCTGACTCTGGGAGACTGCAGGAGCTAGTGGAAGAGCAGCGGCTTGCCGAAGCCGAGCTGGAGCGTCTAATGGAGCGCTGGACCTATCTGAATGAGCTTGCAGAGAAAATCGCTGGTAAGGCATAAAACGGATTGTCCTTGTGTGACAATAAAGGAGGGCTCAGTTTGGAGGATCAACTTATAGAAGCTGTAGCCCTGCGAAATGAAGGTAAAGCTGAAGAAGCTAGAGTGAGGCTGTTAGAGCTATATGAGCAGAATAGTAATGATGCAGAACTTTTGTATCAATTGGCATGGACGCATGATGTACTTGGTTTAGAACGCGAAGCGGTACCCTTTTATGAGAAAAGCTTAGCAGTAGGCTTACCTTCGGAGCAGAGGGTCGGCGCTCTATTGGGACTGGGCAGTACCTTCCGGACACTCGGAGAATATGAGAATTCCAAAGCAATATTGGAGCAGGCCATTCACGAGTACCCAGAGAATAAGGAATTTCCGGTGTTCCTTTCAATGACCATGCACAATCTCGGGGAGCATAGTCTAGCTATGGGGATGTTGCTTAAATTGCTGGCTGAAACCTCAGCGGATGAAGGGATAAGAAGTTATAGTAAGGCCATTTCATATTACTCAGATAAGCTAGAGCAAGTCTGGGATTGAATCTGAGAATGCTAATAAAAAAACAGAGTAGGGTTCTCCAGTTTATTGGAGAATGCCTACTCTGTTTTTTTATGGCGGGGGCTGCCTAACCATATTTTTATTTTGTTCCGTCCACCGCGATCATTTGCACTACAGCACGAGAGTCGCCGGGTAAGATGATCTCATCAGCATTCATCTGAGAGGAGCCGTCTCCATCTAGGAAGATGCCTTCGAGGCCTTCAGCAGGAACGCTCTGTAGGATGGCTGAGCGGAACTCTGCAGCCGTCGAGAGCGTTGGTGTAACGATCAGCCACAGCTTGCCATTATCGTCATACAACATGCCTGAGCGCATTCGTTTCTCATCAGCATAAGGAAGATGTTCTTCGGCGATCGCAGCTTGCCAGAGATCCTCATGCTTCAGATTCATACTAACACCACCTTGTGCAAAATAGTGCTGGCGATCCGAAACGTTCAACTCTTCTCCCGAAGAGACAACCTGTACGGATAAGCTCTGACTGGCACCATCCCAGACTAGGGTTCCGCGTGCATATTTAGCGTTAAACCAGCCGGAACCGTATGCCTTTTTAACCCCGTTAGTGGGGATATCATTCATGATAGCGATAGATAGAAGTGCATCTCCATAGAAGAAGCCTCCATTAATCCCATATGCAAACACTTGCTGTAGGGGGGCACCAGCGGCTCTGAGTTGAACATCTTCTGGCGAAAGTGACATCATATAGAGTTGTACATTTTCTGGACTCACGGTCTCTAAATAAGTGTACGTGTGAGGAAGACCGTCAAAGGGATCTTCCTTGTGATTTCTGGATAACAGGAACATTGATAGTATGGCTGCTGCTATCAAAAGCAGCAGGAGTGAGACAATCAGCCATTGTCTACGTCGCCAGAGCTGCTTTATCTTGCCAGTGCTAGACTCAGTTAGTACCCACATAAGCAGCGAGAAGCTTAGCAGTGTTTACTACAGCTTGCTTATGGGTACGTTCCATGGAGTGGGAGGCATGCACGCCTGGGCCGATCAGTGCAGCACGAATATTATTACCACCTCGAAGGGCAGCGGATGCGTCGGAGCCGTACATTGGATAGATATCAACGGCATAAGGAATCGCGAGTGCTTCTGCCAGCTCAATCAAACGGCCAGTCATAACGTAATCGTAAGGGCCGGAAGAATCTTTTGCACAGATGGACACATCGGTTTCTTTACAGCTAAGATCGTCGCCCATGGCGCCCATATCGACTGCGATCATTTCATTAATCTCACCAGGAATCCA
This sequence comes from Paenibacillus sp. RS8, assembly GCF_041956825.1. NCBI lineage: Bacteria > Bacillati > Bacillota > Bacilli > Caryophanales > Paenibacillaceae > Paenibacillus > Paenibacillus sp. RS8. The sequence goes on from NZ_CP168131.1 coordinate 4,103,468, forward strand.
AGCTGTGCCGTGTCCTACTTCTTCATAGTTCGAGATGAGGAAGGAAAGGTTATGGAGCGGCTTCCAGCCTTCGCGCTTCATACTTTCCAGCAGGCCAAGAAGGGCAGCAACGCTTGCTTTGTCATCCAGATGTCGGGATTTGATATACCCGCTAGGCGTAATCACAGCACGTGCATCGAAGGAAATGAAGTCACCAACGGAAATGCCAAGCTTGAGTACATCCTCTTTGGTGGATACAAGCTCATCGATCCGTACTTCCATGTTTTCCTCTGAACGTTTGAATTCACGAGCATCTGGATATACGTGAACTGATGGGTGGCTGGTTAAAATGGTTCCAGTATAGGTTCTGCCGCTGCGGGTATGGATTACGCAGTATTCATTCTCGATGCTATGCATAGTGAAGCCGCCAACAGAGGTCAGTCGCAGAGTACCGTTCGATGTAATGGAGCGAACCATGCCTCCAAGGGTATCTACGTGAGCGCTGATGCCGATTGTACGGGAAGGATCAAGGCCCGGGACGGTTAGAATTACGCCGCCTTTTTCATTCCAGCTTAGTGGTACATTCAATGCTGCCGCTTCTTCTGCTACAAGATTCATGACTTGTGCTGTGAAGCCGCTGGGGCTCGGTGTATCAAGCAGTTTTTTTAGGATTGAAAGTATGTAATCTTCGTTTGGTTGAATGGTAATCATTAGTTAAGTCCTCCTGTTAGGCCATCATTGTCTGTGTTAAAAGAATCTAAAGAAGTGTCGGCATCACGAAGTTTGGTTAGCTCTGCAGTTAGGCTTTTAATTTGTTTTTGTAGTTTGTACTGGCGGAAAATTCCGTAAGAACCCACGATGATTCCACCAATTAACGCGCAGCCCAGAATAACTAGGATCAGCGGTATATTAACTACATCAAAACCGAAATTGACTTGAACGGGATCCACGTTGATGACTGCAAATATGGCTGTTAGCAGCGCAAAGATTAGACCTGCAATTAAAGACCATTGAATTCTCATTGAATTCTTCCTCCTCAGGGGATATAACAGAATAAAATCCCTTGCCCAATTTGGGCAAGGGATTAATGCAATACTAAGCTCTCTGCCTTATTTGGTCAACTGTTCCATTTGAGCGATAACATCTTCGAAGACACTCATCGCTTCGCGAATCGGCTCAGGAGAAGACATATCAACACCAGCTTTAGACAGAATATTAATGGAGTAGTCACTGCCGCCACTCTTCAGGAAGCCGAGGTAACGATCTACCGCAGGCTTGCCTTCTTCAAGAATTTGTTTGGCAAAGCTAGTCGCTGCTGAGAAGCCGGTTGCGTATTTATAAACATAGAAGCTGTTATAGAAATGCGGAATCCGCGCCCATTCCATCTCGATATCCTGATCTACAACCATTTCTTTACCATAGTATTTAACATTCAGGTCATAGTAGATGCTCGAAAGATCTTGTGGAGTAAGCGATTCGCCTTCTTCCACACGCTGATGAATGATTTTCTCGAACTCCGCGAACATTGTCTGCCGGAAGATCGTTGTCCGGAACTGATCTGCATAGTAGGTGAGCAAATACATTTTTTCTTTAGGATCTGTAGACTTTTTGAGTAAATAATCCATTAGCAGCGCCTCGTTAGTAGTAGAAGCAACCTCTGCTAGGAAAATCGTGTATTGCGCATCCCGATAATTCAGAGCGTTATCCGAAAAATACGAGTGTAATGCATGGCCCATCTCATGCGCCAATGTAAACATACTGTTTAAATTATCATTATGGTTCAACAGTACGAAAGGATGCGTACCGTATGGTCCCCAGCTGTAAGCCCCAGACCGTTTATTCTCGTTCTCATAGACATCGATCCATCCGTTGTCGTAACCTTTTTGCAGCACATTCAGATAATCTTCACCGAGCGGTTTGAGACCCTCTTTAGTGATTTTTTTGGCTTCTTCATAGGTGATATCTAATTTATATTCATCAACAAGCGGGGCAAACAGATCATACATATGTAGCTCATCGACACCCAGCAGCTTCTGACGCAGTTTCATATAACGGTGCATCAATGGAAGGCTTTCGTGTATCGTATCTATCAAGTTGGTGTAAACCTCTTTCGGAATGTTATCACCATAGAGTGACATTTCCATTACAGAAGGATACTTGCGAATTCGTGAGTAGAACACATTTTTATTCACATTGGCGCTAAGGGTTGCTGCGATAGTGTTCTTCTGCTTCCGGTAGGTATCGTAGACTGCTTTAAAAGCATTGCGGCGAACCTCACGGTCACTACTTTCGAGAAACTTGATATAGTTGCCATGAGTCAGCTCAACTTCTTTGCCATCCTCATCTTTGATCTTAGGGAATTTCAGATCCGCATTGTTCAGCATACTGAAAATATTCTGAGGCGCTTGAGCTAAATTTCCTACCTGAGCTAGCAGTGCTTCTTCGGCCTTAGAAAGCACATGGGCTTTTTCGCGTTTCATTTCAGTTAAGGTGAATTTATAAGCGGAAAGGTTCGGATCGGCGATGAACTGGTCCAACTTCTCGATAGGCAACGCCAGAATTTCTGGGGTTACAAAAGATAAGGCTTCACCTGCTTCAATACCAAGCTTTTTCGCTTTGGAGGACAAAGCTTGATAGTCAGGATTAGCTGTGTCTTCATCTTGACGCATATGTGCATACACATAAAGTCGTTCAGTTAGGATAGACAGTTTGTCATCCAGCTCAAAACATTTTTTTAGAGCATCCGCGGAATCTAGTGTACCCTGAAAATCCGCAGCTTTTTTGATTAGGGATTTAGCTTCTGCATATTCTGCATCCCAATCCTTCTGAGAAGCAAACACATCCTCAAGCTTCCAACGATTCTCAGCAGGTACTTCGCTTCTCTTCAATAATTGTTCCATAGAAACCCTCCTAGAATGATGAGATGTAGTAGGCATAATCTCCCTCGGCAATACTGTAGATGATAAATCACCCGGTAGCAAGCTGAGCACAAGTAGAAGAGGGATGGACTTGGGTGAAATAGGCATAACGTCCTCCTCTTGAAAGTAGAGTCGGCTTATTATGCCCTGTTAAGTCCTGATTATTAATGTTTAGTCTTCTTTAAAATATATGAAAGTATAAGTTATGCCAATAAGCTATAAATAACAAAGATGAAGGCGAACAGAATCATAATGACAGCAGTTAAGGCCATGCCCCGCTTAAATTGCGGCGGGACACGATCCTTGGTCATAATCAGAACTGCGCCTAGACATAAGACTAGGACAACATAAATCGCGATATTTTCTGTATTCATATTCTGTTATACCTGTTTGAAAGCTGCGATAATATTTTTGTACTCTTCTTCATTATCTTTATAAGATTCTTTGTTGAACCGGTTGTTCACCCACTGCATCATAGCTGGACGACTTAGGAAAGTATGTGTTTCTTCTCCCCATTGATCGGAGATTTCGCGAAGTACGATATAACGTCCTTGAACTTCTACCGTCATCATATTCCATTTGTCTGTTTTGTATATTTCATGTTTTTTGATCATTATCATTACCACCCTGGCGATTTTTGGCTTTTGGCTCAATGATAACGCACAGGAGAAGGGAAAAGCAAATTAAATCACATATTTAAAGGTCTAGACAGATTGATTTGAGTAGAAGATTGCAGTATAATATAGTTATACGCCATATATGGCGGTTATTTTTAGGAGGTTGTTCAATTGAAAGGTACAGTAAAATGGTTTAACGCAGAAAAAGGTTATGGTTTTCTTCAAGTAGAAGGCGGCGAAGATGTATTCGTACACTTCTCAGCAATTCAAGGTGAAGGATTCAAAACTTTGGACGAAGGTCAAGAAGTAGAATTCGATATCACTGATGGTAATCGTGGACCGCAAGCTGAAAACGTAGTAAAATTATAAGAAACGGCAAAGACAGTTAAGCTGTCTGCTATAAATATATAATTTACTTGGCAAGCCCTTGCAAGAGTGGTTACCAAACTATAGAACACAGTTCTTTCGGGAACTGTGTTTTTTTACGTCTATTATTCATCAATTTAAATAGAAAAGGTCTTTGCATTCCCAAGTGAGGGACAGCAAAGACCTTTCTATATTTTGAGTGTTTAGAAGTGTTCTATTATAGTGAGGCTTTTTTGTTTGTTTTCTCTGAGTAACGTATCGAACCTCGATAGATATCTAATAAATGTTGTCCTAAAAAACCGACCAAGGCAAGGAGGCTGAAGCCAACCGCTACCATATAAAAGGTGAAGCGTCCAGCTTCTTGATAGATCATTCCACCAAATGTACCACTTAGAAGTCCAGCTGCACTTGACCAAACAACCGTGTAGATGGCAAGCCCGGTAGCTCTAAGTCGATCAGGAATAATCCGAGTGATATAACGGACAGATGTTACAAAAAAGACGCCGAATGTCAGACTATGCAAGGCTTGAATCGCGATAATCGAGCCTGGATGATCGGCGAGAGCCATCAGTAGAAAACGAAGAGCATACATGACGCTAGCTAACGCTAGTAAGGGCAGTTCTTTAAATTTGTCTCCGTATCTGCCGAGTATAAATAATACAGGTATTTCACTTAGGGCTGAGGCAAGTAGTGCCCAGCCGATCACTTCCTCGCCAGCACCCAGGTTCTTTAAACTGATGGTGAGAAAGGCTTCGTTCATTCTATGGCCTAGTGCGAGTACAAAGACACAGCCAAAGAACCACAGCACCTCTTTTTGCAAAAGAATATCTTTAAGACCGTGCTCTTTCTTAACAGGTTTGGTAGTAACTGCTTCCTGATCGGGAAGCTCTGGAACAGGTTTTTTGACATCCTTAAGGCCAATTGTAATTAGAAGCGCGATTACTATGATAATAATACATAAGGTTAGACTCCAGGTAGCACCTAAAGCTCTAAGCGCATAACCGACTGTTAAAGCAAAGAAAGAATAGCCCAATGAGCCAAATACACGAATTGTAATGAAGTTTCGTCCGTGCCGCTCCGCAATTTTGATGGCCATTGTATCAGCAAGCGGAAAAACAGGGTAATAGAAGAAGTAGAAAAAGGACAAAATAAGCATAACGGAAGAAAATTCGGTCGCTCTGGCTAATAGAAGTCCGGTTACTAATTGTCCCGCGAGTAAAATAAACATGATTTTTCGAATGGTGCCCAGCTTATCGCTCATCATACTCCAGAAGAGATTGGATAAGATGGAGATGAGGGGTCCGAGGGAATACAAGTAACCCACCTGAGAACTGCTAAACCCCAGATGTGTGTAGAATAATGGAAAGTAGGATACTACAAGAACGCTGGTACCATAAATCGTAAATAGAAAGGAACGAAGCCAATTTTGATCACTGTAAGGGCTTCCGGTCCGTTTTGAAAACATGAAAGTGCACTCCTCTGAAATTGAAATATGCCTAGTATAGCATAAAGCAAAGAAGGGTTATGTGTTTTATTCTTGAATTGCTTTATTTCTGAATCTTTCATAATTTTACGAAAGTGATTTTGTTGTTTGTACAAATACGTCTGATCATATTATAATAAGTGGTGATTTGGATAAGGAGACAACAATGTGGAGGCACTATCATTGAGTGAATTAGAGCAACGCCGTAACCTTAGCCCGCGTGGCCCTATCGGGCTTATGAACAGGGTCTATAAGTACGTGCTGCCTGAAGTGAGAGAAAGTCTCCACTTCTGGCGCCAAGATGCGAATGGGATTCCCGATCCCGAGCTCCGGAAGCAAGCACTTGCCAGCATTGAGACGAAAGAGTTTCATTGCATAGGTGGAGGTATTTATGCCGCCGGCAATTTATCGATGAGACATATACTTATTCCGCTTATTGTTGCTTATCAAACTATCAGTGATTATCTAGATAACTTATGTGATCGCAGTACTTCGCTTGATCCTGCAGATTTCAGGCTGCTGCATCAATCTATGCTGGATGCCATTGATCCAAACGCTGAACCTGTGAATTATTATGCGCTTCGTGATGAACAAAATGACGGTGGATACTTGTATAGGCTGGTTCGAAAATGCCAGGAGATGATCTCACTGCTGCCAGGTTATTCCGCTGCTGCAGCGGAGATTCGTGACTTGGCTGTGCTGTATACAGATTTGCAGGTATATAAGCATATCCGCCCGGAACTCAGGGAAACAGCCCTGAAGGAATGGTGGGAGCAGCAAGGTAGCCGTGCTCCGCATCTGCAATGGAACGAGTTTGCGGCTGCGACGGGCTCTACTTTAGGCGTATTCATGCTTTTTCTATCCGCATGTGATCCGAAGCTAAGCAAGTCTTCTTCGGAATCAATCCGTGCTGCATACTTTCCACATGTGTGCGGATTGCACATTATGCTGGATTATTTGATTGATCAGGAAGAGGACCGAGCAGGCGGTGATCTTAATTTCTGCAATTATTATGAAGACACGGATACCATGTTGAGTCGGATCGCTTCCATGGTTGAGTGGGCCCGCAAGGATGTACGTGAACTGCCGGAGTCATCTATGCATCGTATGGTGATTGAGGGGTTGCTGGCACTTTATTTATCAGATCCGAAAGTTAGCGAACAGCGGGAAGTTCGCACTGTGTCTAAGAGCCTAATGAGAGGAAGTCCGCTTACAAGGCTGTTCTTCTTCGCTAATAGCCGCTGGATACGCAATCGTTTTTTGTAACAAGGCTGCGAAGCTTCACCTATACAACGGATGGGGCATTGCACAACTTTAAGGAGGAACAACAGAATGTCAAAAATCAAAAAAATTGCAGTACTGACTAGTGGTGGAGATTCACAAGGTATGAACGCCGCTGTTCGTGCGGTTGTAAGAAGTGCACTTTATTATGGTATTGAAGTTTTTGGTGTGCAACGTGGTTATCAAGGACTTTTGAATCGCGATATCTTCCCTATGGATCTTCGAAGTGTAGGTGACATTATTCAACGTGGTGGAACCATTCTGCAATCTGCGAGATGTCTGGAGTTCACAAAGCCAGAAGGTCAACAAAAGGGCGCGGATATTCTGAATGAAATGGGCATCGATGGTCTAGTAGTTATCGGTGGCGACGGTTCTTACAAAGGTGCTAATAAACTAAGTAAACTCGGTATTAAGACGATGGCTTTACCGGGAACTATTGATAATGATATTTCCTACACAGACTACACCATTGGGTTTGATACAGCAGTTGGTGTCGTTGTAGATGCCATTAACAAGCTGCGTGACACGATGTCCTCCCATGAGCGTTCTTCCATTGTAGAAGTTATGGGACGTCATTGTGGAGATATCGCGCTACATGCAGGTCTGGCTTCTGGAGCAGAAACAATTCTCGTGCCAGAAATGCCATATGACTTGAATGAAGTTGCGGATCGTATGCGCGACAACTTTGTCAGAGGTAAACGTCACAGTATCGTCATCGTTGCTGAAGGTGTAGGTAAAGGCGAAGATGTGGCCCAAGCGCTGAAAGATCGTCATGCTTCTCTGGATGCACGTGTTACTGTACTTGGACATATTCAACGGGGAGGAACACCAACCCCTGGAGACCGGAACCTTGCTAGCCGTCTTGGTGACTTTGCCGTTCGTAAACTGATTGAAGGTGAGTCTGATAAAGGTTGCGGTATCATCAAGGGTGAACTAACCCTCACAGATATCGATCTTGTAGTAAATACTAAGAAAGACTTTGACGTGGAATTGTACGAGCTTGCATCCCGTCTTTCTCAATAATTAACACACAAAAAAAGGAACAGCTGCGAACTTTGCACTGTTCCTTTTTTGTATTCTTTTGATTTATTAATGATGTGCTTGAGCGTCTGCATATTGTGTAGCATAACGGCGTTGAACTTTAACAAGCCGAGTCAAGAGCAATGTGGCCCCAATCGCAAGGCCGGTGATCAAGCCAATCCAATAACCATATGCACCTAAATCCGTGTAAGTAGCAAGTGCATAGCCAGTAGGAAGCCCTATAACCCAATAAGCTATAAAGCAAATAATGAAGGCTGGGTTAACATCCTTATATCCACGAAGCGCCCCTTGTGTAGGTGTGGCAATCGCATCGGAAATCTGGAAAAAGATCGCATAGATTAAGAAATGCTGAATTAATGAAATGACATCAGGCTCATCAGAGTATAAACCAGCTACATGGTGGCCGGCAAATAAGAGTAGGAGTGCTGTTGCCAGGGAGAGGATAGCCGCAAGTCCAATACCCATTATGGCATATTGACGGGCATCCTTTTGTCTGCCGGATCCTGTCTCGAAGCCGACAAGAATAGTTAGGCTCATACAGATACTAAGCGGAATCATATATAACGTAGTAGCAAAATTAATGGCAGCTTGATGAGCTGCAATTGTTACGGTATCAAACCGGCTCATCAACAAGGTTACAGCAGAGAAGACTGCCGTTTCAAAAAAAATGGAGAAGCCAATAGGTACACCGATCTTGAGTAGATCTTTGAAGCTTTTTGGCGATATAAAGTAGAACTTCCGGAAAATTCTAAGGCTTGCAAAAGGTTCAGCTCGATAAATGAACAGCAGGGCAACGGAAAAGATTACCCAGTAAGTGATTGCTGATGCCACTCCAGCTCCAACGCCACCCAATCGAGGGAATCCGAATTTCCCGAAGATCAGTAAGTAGTTTAAACCCACATTGACGGGGAGAGCTATTAGTGTAATCAACATGGATACGCGTGTTTGCCCAAGAGCGTCTATACAACTGCGGAGAACCGTATAACCAAACAGCGGAATGATTCCGAAGGAGATCGCACTAAGAAAGCGGAAGGCAACATCTCTTACAGTCGGCTCCAGATTCATAAAATCAAGAATAGGTGATAAGGCGAGACTGCCGATTAGTAAGACGATTACAGAGACGATCAGAGAAAGCCAGATTCCCTGTGTGACTTGATAGGCTACATCCTTATCTTTCTTGCTTCCAATGAGCTGAGAGACAATGGGGGTGATCCCCATAAGAATCCCACTTAAACCCGTTTGAATCGGAATCCAGAGACTGGTTCCTATCGCCACACCTGCCAGATCGGCTGTGCCAAACTTACCGGACATGTTGGTATCAAAGAAGGTTATCGCGGATAAAGCAATCTGTGTAACTAGAATTGGGAATAAAATATGGAAAAATTGTCCTGCTTTTTGTTTTAAAGAGGTGGTTTGTATCATCGTTCTTTGACCTCATTCTTTGTTGGTTTGTAATAATTACAGTAAAAGTTCCTTTTCTCTCCATTAAAAGACCCGGCAGACGCCGGGTCTTTATCTTTTATATATCATACCTGATTTCAATTATAAACAATAAGGGCGCTATACATTATTTCTCATAATCGACATCGGAGGTATATCGGTTATTGGCGTTCCAGAGCAGAAACTCCTCTACATTTTCATCTTTTAAAGCGCGGATTTGATCTTCCACCTGTTTTTTGCCGTATTTAATATAATGACCTTTTCCGAGCCAGCTTGCTGTAAAATCTTGAATCCAAGGACGAATAACAGGTTTGTAGCTGCCTAGAGGATCAAGCTTCTTATGGGTATCAACCATGGAGCCTTTAATGGTAGCATACGGATCTAAGTCAGGCTCTTTTACTCCAAACCAGCCCGTTGAATAATGACTTGGATAAACCATTGGGCTGATGACATCCACATTCTTGGATATTTCTACGAAGTCTTGTCCAATTCCTTCAGCAGGGGCAGATGCAGCATATCCAAAAATATCTACGGATACACGAACACCAAGTGGAGCAAGCTCTGCTTTTGCGTATTTTACAAAATTAGAAATGATATCTACGCGAGAATCACTGGTTTTGGTGTATTTAAGTGTGTCTGCACGTTTTTCAAAACCTTCAGGAAAGCGCACATAGTCGAATTGAATTTCTTTAAAGCCGAGTTTGACAGCTTCTTTGGCGATATCGACATTGTACTTCCAGACCTCTTCATTATAAGGATTAACAAAGCTATCGCCGCCTTTATTCTTCCATACTGTGCCGTCTGCATTAACAAAGGATAATTGCGGGTTCTTTTTGGCAAGTATAGAGTCCTTAAAGACAACAATTCGAGCAATAGGATAAACATCATGTTTATTCAATCTTTCCATCAGTTTGTTGATGTCGCCAATAAATGGCTGCGGATTACCGAGTTTCTGAAGTTCTGGATTATCGGTTTTATACGTGATGTAACCTGCATCATCCTTAATGTCAATGACCATAGAATTTAGTTCCGTCTGATCAAGTAAAGAAAGAAGCTTTTCCATTCGTTCTCCACCGGCGCTGTATGCGGTAACATAGATACCTTTTACTTTCGGTGCATCCGGCTGAGGATCTGCGTGTAACATACTTTGTGAGTCATTTGTCTCTGTTGTAGCATTTGGAGCTGGAGTTGAACCATTTGAATTATTATTTTGCGTAGCGATGATGGGGGGATTCATGGCGGACTTCAATGCAATTGCCACTTCAGCGTCATGTTGATTCTGTTGCACGCCTACACTTCCCAAGGCCATCATCAGTAGAGCCCAGGTGATGTTCATTCGTATTCTCTCCCTTTATGTACATTTCCTAAATTATATAGGAACGGTTGCTTCTAAAAAGAACAGTGTTGTAATAATGTTGGCTCAGATCGGGTCTGAAAAACCATCCTTGATGTATATAACCGGGACGCACAGATTCTAAACGTATTGTTAAAAAGTAAATGCCGCCTCAACACGGCAACATGGCCGAACTTAAGGCGGCAACTATCAAGACTTCTCTTGCGGCTTACTCATTGAAGATACGCAGAATTCTGATGTTCACAGATACTGTAATGGATGATATCCATGGCATCTGCAGGTTCCAGAATACTAAGCCCGTCACGCAGAACGATTACGGAATTTAATTCGTCCTGTTTGAGAAACGGCATCATATCAGGATACCACCTCATGACGATTGCTGACAGCTTTACCGTTTCCATTTCCACAAAAATCACCCTTTCCTTTTTCGATAGGTCTGAATGGAATTCAGTAATCATCGGAAAACGAAGTGCTTGGAAAAAAGAGGGGTAAATCTCAATCTTTATGAAATTGTTAGGGTTCTGCGTGATTATAATATATCACAATTCTGTGATTGGTGCATTTTCCAAATTAATACTTTTCATTGCCAGTTTTTATCTTTTTCGGAAGGAGCCCATAACACCAACTGTCTCGACAATATTTACAAATGCTTGAGGATCTGTCGTGCGGATAATACGTTGCAGTTCAGCAAGTTCGTAGCGGGTTGTTACTGTCATTAGCATGTCCTTTTCAACATGAGAATAAGCGCCTTCTGTTTTAATCTTTGTAACACCACGTTGAAGCCCCATTAAATGCTGAAGGAGCTCATCTGTACGATTTGTTACTATATATACGGTTACCTTTAAATGGCTGATGTGAATCATATCCAGTACCTTACCTGTTACGTATATAGATACCATCGATGCAAGAGCTAAATTCCAGTTGTTATCAAAATAGGCTGCGGCAAGGATAACGAGACCGTTTAAGCTTACCACCACATTTCCAACCGGGAAATCACGGAATTTAGTGATGATGGATCCCAGGATATCAAAACCGCCGGAGGAACCTCCTGCACGGAAGGAAAAACCACAGCCGATACCTACAAGTACACCGCCAAATACAGAAGACAGCAGCATATCAGTGGCTACCAAATATTCTGGAATGATCGTTAAGAACCAAGTTGTTGCCACAACGGATAACATGCTTAGCATAATAAATCTCCGGCCAAGCTGGAACCAACCAGCTACAAGCAAGGGGATATTAAAGAGCAAGTACAAAAGGCTTATGTTTATTGGTGTAAAGTAACCCACTAACATGGAAAGCCCAGATACTCCTCCACTGAGTAAGCGATGCGGGATTAGAAAAAGATTAAATCCACTGGCAATCAACGCTGCTCCAAAAATCACTGCAATACAATTCCAAATCTGTCTTAACAAGCAAATCCACCTCTATAAATTAATTTAAAATAAACCATGAATGCAATGAAAAGAAAGGAACCCACTGGTATTCCTACTTAGAGTTGTGATATAATGTATAGGATATTCTTGAGTAGAACGTTACAATGGTATTTTTGCATTGCATCGGATGTAAAGCTACAGTTGCTCAGGTACAATGAAGTACCTGATGAAAGGGAGGCTTTTCGTCCCAAAAGCGCTATATCATGCAGAAAAAAGAGCATGATTGGACAGCATATAAATGTGTTTACCGCTACTTAAGAATACAGACAAGCATGTGGAATGTCCACTGTATAGAAGGAGCATGAATAATTTGAAAACATTCGCAGAATTTGGCTTGGAGCCAAGAGTGCTACAAGCAATCACAGAGTTAGGATTTGAGGAGGCAACACCGATACAGGAGCAGTCAATTCCATTGGCATTGACTGGGTCGGATCTGATCGGTCAAGCACAGACTGGTACAGGTAAGACTGCTGCTTTTGGTATCCCCCTCATTTCGAAGATTAATCGTGAAGACGAAAAAATTCTGGCACTTATTATGGCACCAACTCGTGAGTTAGCCATTCAAGTATCAGAAGAAATCGGTAAGCTAAGCCGTTTTAAAGGTCTTCGTTCGTTGGCAATTTATGGCGGACAAGATATTGGTCGCCAAATTCGTGGTCTAAAGAAGAAACCACAAATTATCATTGGTACACCAGGTCGTTTGCTTGACCATATCAACCGTAAAACCATTCGTTTGGATGATGTTCAAACTGTTGTATTGGATGAAGCAGATGAAATGCTGGATATGGGCTTTATGGAAGATATTCAGACAATCCTCAAGCTCGTTCCTGAAGAGCGTCAAACTATGTTGTTCTCGGCTACAATGCCTCCAAACATTCAACGTCTTGCTCAGCAATTCTTGAACAACCCGCAACACGTCTCCGTAATTCCGAAACAAATCAGTGCTCCGCTGATTGATCAAGCATATGTTGAAGTACCTGAACGTCAAAAGTTCGAAGCACTTAGTCGTTTGATTGATATGGAATCTCCTGAGCTTGCAATCGTGTTCGGACGTACGAAACGCCGGGTTGATGAGCTTGCAGAAGCTTTGCAAAAACGTGGATACTCTGCTGATGGTTTGCATGGTGACCTGTCTCAGAACCAACGTGATGCTGTAATGCGTAAATTCCGTGATGGCAGCATTGATGTGCTGGTAGCTACTGACGTAGCGGCTCGTGGTTTGGACGTATCCGGTGTTACTCATGTAATTAACTTTGACTTGCCGCAAGATCCAGAAAGCTATGTACACCGTATCGGTCGTACTGGTCGTGCTGGTAAAGAAGGTACAGCTTGGTCTTTCGTTACTCCACGCGAAATGGATCACCTGCATTTGATCGAACGCGTTACTCGTCACCGTATTACTCGCAAACCATTGCCAACAATGGCTGAGGCTATCGAAGGTAAACAACGCGTAACAGCTGAACGTTTGCTTGAGATGGTAGAGAGCGGTGAATTGAATGAGTACAAAGGTATTTCTATTCAATTGCTTGAGCAATATGATTCCGTTCAATTGCTGTCAGCTGCAATGAAGCTTCTGACTGGTGATAAGAAGGATTCCACAATTGAATTGACTCCTGAAGATCCAATCCGTGCTAAACGTCGTGGTGGTAAGAACGACATTCGCAGTGGCCGCAAACCTAATGGTGGTTATGGCGGAAACCGTGGCACTTCCGGTGGCAGCACTGGTGGATACCGTGGAAACCGCGACAACAACGGTGGCGGTAGTCGTGGCGGCTACAACAGCGGTGGCAGTAACTATGGTAGCGGCAGTGGCGGTTATGGCGGTGGCTATAAAGGCAATCGTGATAGCGCAGCTAACCGTGATGGTGGAGCGAACCGCAGTGCGGACCGTAAACCCTCTACTCGCCCAAGCAGCACAAGCACACGTCCTGCAAAACGTGAAGATTTCGATAACTAATACTTGATCTGAACCCTAGGGTGATGATTTATCAAGATACAAAGAAGACGAGATGCCGAATAGCGGTTCTCGTCTTCTTTTTGCTGTAATATTAGGGTGTTTATTGAATGATCAGCTTATTTATACGAAAGTACGAGTGATGATAACGAGCAGGATAAACAATACGAGGATCGTACCGGTGGAAGTCCAGCCGCCGTAGCCAACAGGTGAGGACATACAATAACCTCCTTTAGATTGTGGTGATTTTGGTAATTATTATGATTACAATCCCAATATATGGACTTTCTAGACTTGTTGTATAGACGATAACCTAGAATTCAGAAAGTTGGGCTATGGAAAAGAGGAGGTCAAATGAGGTATAGTTAAGATAAGCAGTATGCAAGAGACAGAGGAGGAAGGGAATTGGAGTTTAAAGGAGCAATGGGCGGCTTATACCGCGTCACAGAATGGATTACACGTATCGCAGCAAGTAATATCTTATGGGCACTATGTTCCGCCCCGTTTTTATTTTTTGGTTTGATGAAGATACTTATGCTAGGGACAAGTTCGGGTGGAGTTAATGAACAGCTCACTTTGAACTGGGCTATGGGGATTCTAGCACCATTTACAGTATTTCCTGCTTCGGCGGCTTTATTTACCGTGGTACGTAAATGGGTTATGGGAAATACAGATGTAGGAACTTTTCGCACATATTTTCAGGGGTATAAAGAGAATTATCTAAAAAGTATGCTCGGAGGAATTATCTATACATTGATGTTCGTTATTATGTACGTCGATGTAACGGTTTACATGACACAAATGACTAACTTTAGAATTGTTGGTATTTTGATGTTAGTGCTCATGATTATTTTGTCGGTATCCATGTTTAACTTCTTTTCTATTGTTGTTCATTATCAAATGAGCTTTAAGCAAGTAATGACTAACTCGATCTTGCTGACAATTGCACGACCAATTCGTGTGTTCTCAACTTTGATTGCAGCGGGGGTTCTTGCTTATATTGGCCTGAGATATCCAGCGCTGTACATTATCTGTATCCCGACGCTGATTGCGATGGCTGCTTTCTTTAACTTCTATGCTACCTATAATAAATTGCAATTGCAGGTGGAGCAGAAGAAACTGAAGGAGCAAGAAGAGGCGGAAGCTGCGTTGAATAATCAAGAGGATGACGACGATGATGATGACGACGACTATGAAGAGAATAATGAGAATAAAGATTTAAAACGTATTTAATAATGGCAAGCATTGAGCGTTGGAAATCGTCAGTAATTTAATTCCAGTGTAAAATAAAGCGCATACAGGTTTACTTTTTCGTTAAAACGCAATATAATAATAACAAATCCTGCGATGTTCGTTACGGTTGCTCGTTGTTTTGAACCAATGATAATGTCTTGGGAGATCTACACGAAGCGCAGCTGAACAGCCCTGTCTATATGACCTGGGGAATTCAAAAACGTTTTCTGCGGTCACCCACCTGCTATAGCAGGTTCAGAAGACACTGTAGCCGGACGGCATAAGCGGGTTTTCCATTGTTTAGGCCAAGCGCCTCTGTTTCCCGTGAAAGTTGGGAGCGGGCGCTTTTTTGTATGTCTGGAACAAGGAGAAAGTGAGTAATACCCTTTTGTTCCTGAGACAAGAGTGTTACACTTAGAATAATGAACTTGGGATTTGTAGAGGGGGAAGAATTTTGTCGTTAAAAAGAACCTTGGTTGGTTTATTCCGTAGTCATGATGGAACAAGCGACCGCGCAAAAGATCCGACATTAAAAACGCGTTATTACAATCTTACGAAAGACAAAGCTTGGGAGGAAGTTTCATCAACGCTTAAGAAGGTTCCTGGATTCAAGGTGCTTCATGAAGTGGAGTCAGTAGGTGAGATTACTCTGGAGAAGAGAACGGCATTTGGCCGTACACTGGATATCACTGTCTCAGTGCTTAATACCACACCTGTACGATGTGGCGTAGATATGTATTCTGCATCTAGAGGATCGCTTGGTGATTTGGGTGCTAATTACCGCGTCATTCAGCGGTTGTATGCGTCTTTGGACAAAAAATTAGGAAAATACAAAGCGGACTAATTTTCAGAGATCCATACAAAACCTTCTTATTTAGGGATAGTATGAATGCGTTTACGCAAACGAGGGCTGCTCTGGATGTTATCGATAAATCTTTCTATTTACAAAAAAAAGCGGGAGAAGGATGGACCTTCTTCCGCTTTTTTCAAAATATAAGAAAGTATTGTCGAAACTTACTGTTCTAGAGAATTAGAGCAGACTCTTCACAGCGGCTATAGCATCCTCGTATTTAGGGTGCTCAGTCATTTCACTCAAATATTCAACATAGGTGAGTGTGTTGTTCTTGTCTAGAACAAAAATAGAACGCATATCTAATCGGAATTCTTTGATTAGAACGCCATAAGCTTGTCCGAATGAGGCTGCTTTGTGATCGGATAGTGTAATTACGCGATCGATTCCTGCAGCGCCGCACCAGCGGGCCTGAGCGAATGGTAGGTCCATACTTACTGTAAGGATAACTACATCGTCACCTAGCTCGGCAGCTTCGCTGTTGAACCGGCGGGTCTGTGCGTCACATACACCAGTATCAAGAGAAGGGACAACACTGATCAGCTTGATTTTACCGGCATAATCACTAAGAGAAACTTCTTCCAGTAGATTCTTACTAAGAACAAAATCAGGAGCGGGATCACCAGCTGTTAGCTTGGGTCCTACGAGAGTGATGGGGTTGCTTTTGAAAGTAGCTACGCCTGTTCTTTCTTGCGTCATATCCTTGTTTTCCTCCTCGAATTGTAATATTGGCTCTTACTGCCACAATAAATTATAATCTTATTTACAGGGAGATGTCCAACGGGGCAAGATATAAATGTAAAGGGATGGGTGTAATGATATTTATTCGGTATGAAAATTGGAAAAGTTACCTGCGGTATTACCCGGTAACATGTCTTCTCATTGTGGCTAACGTGATAATGTTTATCCTCATGACGTTCAATGGAGGATCCACCAATATACAAACGCTTGTTGATTTTGGTGCTATTGTTGATGTTAGTCCGTTTAAAGAGGAACTATGGCGCTATGTAGCGGCTATTTTTTTACATAATGGGTTTTCCCATCTATTCTTTAATAGCTTCGCTCTGCTGGTATTTGCACCGCCTCTGGAGCGTCTTCTTGGCTGGTGGCGATATACAATTCTTTACGTGGTAGGTGGAGTTCTTGCGAACGTTCTAACGATTGCAATCAGCAGCCGCTCAGCATTAGAGGTAGGTACGGTCTCGGTAGGTGCTTCTGGAGCGATTTACGCCGTCTATGGGGCATTTTTATACATTGCGGTTATGCAAAGGGCTATGATGGATGAAGGCTCACGAAAGACGTTATACGGATTGCTAATGATCGGGATTATTATGTCGTTTGCAACACCAAATGTAAATTGGGTTGCACATATCGGAGGCTTGGTTTCTGGCTTTTTCCTATATGGACTTATTATTCGTATATTTAATAAAAGCCTAAGACAGGGGCGATGATGGAGTGGAGCTAAGACAGCTGCAATATTTTCTAAAGGTAGCCCAAAAAGAACATGTAACACGAGCGGCGGAGGAACTTCATGTTGCTCAGTCTGCAGTAAGCCGTCAGATTCATCAGTTGGAGCAAGAGCTTGGAGTTGACTTGTTCATGCAAAAAGGGCGTAATTTGCAGCTTACGCCGGTTGGACAGCTCTTTTGCAAGCGAGTGGATAGTATCCTTAAGGAATTGGAGCATTCAGTTAATGAGGTGCATGAATTTCTGGATCCGGAACGTGGGGAGATTCGCATTGGGTTTCCTCACAGCCTGGGCACGCATCTTATCCCGACAATCGTTGCGGAATTCCGCCAGCACTATCCTCATGTTAAGTTTCGCTTTAAGCAAGGGTCTTACCCTTCTTTGATAAAGGATGTATTATCTGGTGAAGTGGATTTAACATTTATTTCGCCTTTTCCGGAGAATGATGAGCATGTCTCTGGGGATATTGTTATGACCGAGGAGTTATTTGCAATACTTCCGCAGAATCATCATCTGGCAGGAGAGTCTGAGATCCGATTGGAACAGCTTCAAAAGGAAAAGTTTGTTCTGTTCAGTCAAGGTTATTCTCTGAGACCAATCGTTTGGCAAGCGTGCTTGCAGGCGGGATTTCAACCGCAGATTGCATTTGAAGGCGGGGAGACTGATACCATTCGCGGTCTAGTGGCGGCAGGAATGGGTGTAAGCCTTCTTCCGGAGATGGCGTTCTATCAGACCAATCCTCTCCAGCCGGCTCAGGTAAGGGTCGTGGAGCCTGCTGTGACGAGGACGGTTGGTTTGATTTACCGAACAGACAGTAAGTTGCCGCTCGTAGCACGTTCGTTCCGGACTTTTTTGATATCTTATTTTAAAGCTAGACAAAATAATACCCCGGTTGGCTCTTAGCCCTCCGGGGTTTCTTTTTTGTAAGCTGAGTTTAGTATTAGTCGCGGTTACCTAAGAAGACGGTAATCAAACGAAGCAGTTCGAGTAAGGATACTAGTGCCGCGGCAACATACGTTAACGCAGCTGCGTTTAAGACTTTAGCTACTCCGCGTTCTTCTTCATTACGAATGTAACCTTGTTCTACCATGACTTGACGGGCCCGGTTGCTGGCGTTGAACTCAACTGGCAGTGTCACAAGCTGGAAGGCAACAGCGGCCGAGAAGAAGATGATGCCAAGGCCTACAAGATTAAAGTAACCGAATATGAACCCTGCCATAAGCATGAATGGCGCTATGCCTGATGCAAAATTAACTACTGGGAACATCCGGTGACGTAGTGTTAACATTGGATAACTTACTTTATGCTGAATGGCGTGACCCACTTCGTGACAAGCGACGGAAACTGCTGCTATAGAACTTTCATAATATACAGGTTCTGATAAACGTACAACTCTGTGAATCGGATCATAATGGTCAGAAAGCGTACCTCTTACAGGCTCGATCGGTACATCGTGAAGCCCGTTAGCGTCGAGCATACGTCTTGCAGCTTCATATCCTGTCAGACCGTTTGAATTGGCGACCTTGGACCACTTGCTGAATGTTCCTTTAACTCTGAACTGGGCCCATAATGAAAAAATAAAGGCGATAATTACTAATAGATACATAAACATAGCTGCATTCCTCCACTGTATTGTAAATATGGTATTTACATTGGCGGTCCTTGCGTAAGCAATAGAAGCCGAATCGCCTCCATGCAGGCTACTCCTTGAGGGAGTAAGTTAGAGAGCGCGCGTCTGGCCTGTCCCGGCTTCAGACCGCTTATGATTGGTTCAAGTGCCTTTACTTCACGTTCTAGCCGCTGCATATGCTGCTCGAGCTCGACTAATTTATCAGATACGTCAGTTTCAGGAGTTGCCTCGTTCCATTTGCTCATCATGGACTTGATTTCTTCCAATGAATACTTGTCATGCTTTAGTTGATTAATACGTTCTAAGGCGACCAAGGTTTCATGACTGTAAAGTCGGTAATTTTTGGTGCTTCTGGACTCTGGGGAGATTAACCCCAGTTTTGTGTAATAATCAATGGTACGCTCACTGATGTGAGCAGCCTTAGCTAATTCTCCGATTCGATATAGAATCATATCCCCATGCTACCTCGCCTCACTAATCGAATTCGACTGCCCGTAAAGAGTAGTCGTCTCCTGTATTGGTGGTTACTATTATGCTATCTATAATGATAACAAACTGGAAACCATACAGTCAAACGTCATGCTTTCATAAAGTATATGCAATAAAGAGAAGTAAATTCATGAAAGTGATGTGTTGTTTATATACAATACACTCAAACTCCCCGTGATATCAAATTTGGAGTGATAAGTCTAAAGAAGACGCGTAAGGACGTATCCTAACATGATCCGCTCCGAATGGATAAAAGTGTAATGAGATAACGCTCACGAGAAGGAAGTCGTCGTAGGTCGCTTCGGGTTGGCATATGTGGCGAGGAGCGCACCCCAGGGGGATATGAAAAGGAGCTTGGGGTTTCACGGAGTTATGTGTCGCGGATTCAGAAGCAGGTGCTCATGAAGCTGTATCCTGAGTTTTATAAGGCGAAGCGACAGCTGTGATTGTGGGTGATCATATACAAGGTTTCTTATAATTTAGCCGGTGTTGTGAAGAGGCAATACGAGCGGTTATGAATGGGAGGGGGTTCGAACTTTTTTTCGGTAATTCTGAGGTGTCAAACCGGTCTTATTACGAAATACAGATGAAAAATAGCTCGCACTTTGAAATCCGCAATTCATCGCTATTTCACTAATCGACCGATTAGTTCCCAATAGCATCTCGGAGCCCTTTTGAATTCGATATTGCACCAGATAAGTATTAGGGGTTTGGCCAATGAACGTGCTAAACAACTCGCAACATTTACTCCTGCAAACAGACCCGGCGGTAGCGATGTCATCTAGGGTCACTCTAAGGTCAAAGTTATGATGAATAAATCCCGTCATTTTCCAAACGGCAATCCGTGACTGGTCATTATTTATCTGCCCGGGAACCCGCTGTATATGATCTCCGACGTCTGCGCAAAGGGAGGCAGCCAGTGAAAGAAGACGTAGTGGCTTGCAAGGATTACTGTTCATTTCTTCATAAATCCGATGTAAGGAATGCAGAATTTCCTTTCCCCACGTGCTTTGCGAAGTAATCATAATATAGTCTTCAGTATCAGAATCAAATTTCTCTTCCCAATAGACTTTGCCTACCTGTGTGTTTACTCCGAGTAATGAAGGATGGATAACAACGACAATGAATGTACAATTCAATTTTTTGCTGGAAAAGCCGTAATGCATACGCTTACTATTGATGAAAATTCCGTTACCTCGTTCAATCAAAACAATTTCTCCATTTACAAAATACTCCATCTGCCCATCTAGCACTAAAATAAATTCCAAGTCCTGATGCCAATGGCATGCTGCTGCATATTTATCGAAATGATTCAGTGATCCTTTTCGGACGTACAGCGGAAAATCAGGAAGATTATAATTTAGTTCTTCGGATAAATCGGAGAATACTTCCAGTTCAACACTCACAACTACAGCTCCCTTAAACCAAATACGATATTAATAGAATTATATTTGATTTCGGTGGTTAGGACTACAAGGAAATTATACAATTTTGATATTGCACGACAATAATACAAAATCCAAAAGATTTTATAAGGAGCCAGAAAGATGACGATGAGAGAACGTATTGCCTCCGGTAAACTATTTACTGATTATTGTGAAGGACTGCCTGAAGACAGAGTAAAGGCGAAAAGAAGAATGCATGCCTTTAATTTAACGACGCCAGATGATCTAGATAAGCGTACACAACTCATTCAAGAAATATTTGGAAAAGAAACGAAGGCGTGGATCGAGCCACCTTTTTATTTTTGCTATGGTACAAACATTGAGATTGGAGATGGAACGTACATTAATTTTAATTGTAATTTTGTTGACGACACTAAAATTATTATTGGAAAAAATGTTATGTTCGGTCCTGCTGTAACCATTGCTACAGTAGGACATCCAATCCATCCGGATTACAGAGGATATATGTATGCTGAACCAGTGGAAATTGAGAACAATTGTTGGATTGGGGCGAATGTTACAATTTGTCCTGGAGTCACGATTGGTGAAAATACTGTCATTGGTGCCGGCAGTGTTGTAACAAAAGATATTCCGGCTAACTCCATTGCTGTTGGCAATCCATGCAGGGTGATGCGCACCATTAATGAACACGACCTAAAATACTATTACAAGGACAAAGAGATCACTGAGGAAGATCTGGATGAAGAAGCGCGCTTGAGATGAGAGATAAGCAATTCAATCGCCAATTGCTTAATTTGGTCATTCCGATTGCTTTACAAAACCTCATTTCATCGTTAGCTGGGCAAATTACATTTGTATTAACACTGTTTTATATGGGATTGGCTGCAGGGGTAGGGATTTTGACTGCTCAGTATTGGGGGAAGCAAGATTTAATGACAATTGAACGGGTCTTTAGTATCGGATGTACGATGTCTATTATTATATCCACTATCTTTTTTGTGATATCGCTGTTGATGCCGGATCACTTAATGAGTTTTTTTACAAATGACGACACGTTAATACGATATGGATCGAGTTTTTTGCGAGTGATCTCGTTCTCCTATCTGATAAGCGGAATATCTCAAATGTACTTTAGTGTAATTAGAAGCATGGAAAATGCCCGAGTGAGTGCCTGGATCAGCTCTATGTGCCCTTGTATTGAACATTCTCTTGAATGTAATAAGTATTTTAATACTTTATCCGGATCAGCCAGAAAAGGTTATCGTAGCCGTTGCTTTCTCGACAGTTCTGGCACGTATCGTTGAATTTGGCTGCTGTATCATCCACTCGATCAAAGCTGGTTTAAAGTTTAGGTTACCTTTACATGACATGGTTCAGCGTAATTTGATTAAGGATTTTCTGAGGTATACACTACCCGTTCAAGGAAACTATATTGTTTGGGGATGTGCATTAACTGTGACATCTGCAATTATTGGACATATCAATGCGGATATGGTCGCTGCAAATTCAGTTGCCTCGGTCGTTAAGAATCTGGTTATTGTATTATGCGGAGGTCTTGCAAGTGGGGGTTCCGTACTTGTTGGTAAATATTTAGGCAATGGCGAAATTGAAATGGCTAAAAGAGCTGGGAAAATATTGAATGTATATGCTATATGGTTTGGAATCATTGCAGGTATCACCATGCTATTACTGAAGCCTTTGGTGTTTATGCTTGTCAATTTGGATGATCAAGCACAAATATATTTGAGTGGAATGCTGCTGGTCTGTGCTTATTGTTGTATTCCGAAATCAATAAACTCCACGACGATTGGAGGAATATTTGTTGCTGGAGGGGATTCCAGATTTGGATTTTGGTGTGACACGATTGTAATGTGGGGCATCATATTACCGCTGGGATACATGAGTGCATTTGTGTGGCAACTCTCCCCTCTAACGATATTTATTATCCTCAATTTAGACGAGGTTATTAAAGCTCCGATTGCCTTAATACGTTATTTTAAATATAAATGGCTTAACAATATTACGAGGGACCTCACATGGAGTAAGTGTCGATGAAGGTTCTAATTTACAGAAAAAGAAAGATTAATAAAAACGAAAGGAGATTTTCATGAAAATTGAACATATTGCTATGTATGTACAAGATTTAGAAAGCTGTAGACAATTTTATAGCAAATTCTTTAATGCTAAGTCAAATAGTCAATACCATAATCCCAAAACTGGATTAAGGACCTATTTCCTCATGTTTGAGGGTGGTGCAAGATTGGAGATTATGAGTAGACCGGATATGGTAGAAGGCGTTCATGATCTATTGCGGACGGGCTTAACTCATTTAGCTTTTAGCTTAGGCAGTAGGGAACAAGTAGATCTGCTAACCAAGCAATTGGCGGAAGCGGGGTTTAGAACGTTAAGTGGGCCGCGGACCACTGGTGACGGATATTATGAAAGCTGTATAATTGGGCCAGAAAACATTCAAATTGAACTTACTGTCTAATAATGAATTCTTGATTACATGTAGCTCAAGAAAACTAAAAGAGGTGAAGAATTTGACAGAAGAAGAGCGAATATTCAAAGGGATATTATACAATCCAGGAAACGTAGAATTAAAGCGTAAAAAGCTTCTCGCCCACAATTTGAGTAGTCAATATAGTCGAACATTTGAGGATCAGACAGAGGAACGGGAGGAGATATTGTCACGGTTACTTGATAGCATGGGTGAGCATTGTTTTATCCAGGGTCCTGTGTTTTTTCATTATGGTGTGCATACGAAAATTGGTAATCATTTTTTTGGAAACTATAATCTTACAGTACAGGATGATGCACAGGTTACGATAGGTGATCATGTTAGTTTTGGGCCTAATGTAACCATCGTTACACCTGTTCACCCATTCGTCGCCTCCGAGCGTAGACAAATGCTTGATCAAAATGGTGATGCTGCGGTATTATGCTACGCTAAACCTGTTAGCATTGGTAACGATGTTTGGCTCTCAGCCAATGTAACTGTATGTGGAGGGGTTACGATTGGAGATCGATGCGTAATAGGTGCAGGTAGTGTCGTGACTCAGGACATTCCAGAAGATTCTTTTGCAGCAGGTGTACCGTGTAAATTAATCCGTAAAATAACTAACTTGGATAGCATGAGACATAAACCGGACATACTCACAGATTGCCGTATAATTGAGTAGAGAAGAAATGTAGCAGAATCCATTTACTTTCTAAATTGTTCATTCAGAGGGCACCCGCGAGGGTGTCCTTTGTTTGTTTACGCCTTGTGGTACCTTCTATTGATTTGAACCCTCAAAAGGGGCGAACTCAAGCTTAGACTAGAACAAAGGTGTCGACTCGTGAGATCGAATCAGCGGAAACAGAGGCAAATGCGCGGATCGAGGTACGCGAAATGAATTTGAGATCTAAATATTACATCATATGTTATGTTTATATAGAGAAATGGAGAAGGAATTCAATAAAAAGGTAATATCAGGGGGTATATTCACGTAGTTATTTCAATGATTATGTGGCTGTATGGGTCCAAAATACTGAGACAGTCCAAGCGTACTATGGAGATTTTGTGTGCTTGATGAAAATAAATTAAAAACATTCCCAAAAATAGTCTTGTCAATTTACCTGACTTCTGATTATAATGACATTAAGAGTTTCACGATTTGTTAGAAAATATAACATTGGGGAGTGGGGTAAAAATGAAAAAGAAATGGTTGATGATGTTACTGGCCATGATTACACTGATGGTTTATCCGGTAAGTGCTTTTGCAGCAGACGGTCCGACAAACGCAGATTTGCAAATCGGGTTGGACACTGCGTTCACCTTCCTGGCATTCATTTTAGTTTTCTTTATGCAAGCGGGGTTTGCAATGCTTGAAGCAGGTTCAGTTCGAATGAAGAATGCAGGTCACGTAGCCGGTAAGACGGTACTGACACTGGCCATTGCGAGTCTTTGCTTCTGGGCTGTTGGCTTTGGTCTTGGCTTCGGTAACGGTAACGGCTTCTTCGGAACTACAGGCTTCTTGTATGGCGGAGATTCAACAGCATCTTCATTTGAATCACTTGCATTTTCTGATGTTACTTTAAATGTTAAATTCTTGTTCCAAATGGCCTTTGCAGCGGTTTCCTTAGCTATCGTATCTGGAGGTATGGCAGAACGTGCAAAGATTAGTGTGTACATTATATTCGGAATTTTATTCTCAATCGTAATTTATCCTGTCGTAGCGCACTGGGTATGGGGTGGCGGTTGGTTGGCTGAGCTGGGAATGCAAGATTATGCGGGTTCCACGGTTGTCCATCTTACAGGTGCAACTGCAGCGGTAGTAGCGACCATATTGCTTAAGCCACGACTTGGCAAGTTCAATAAAGATGGTAAACCGGTCATTATTCCAGGTCATAACCAAGTATTCACTGTACTAGGTGTGATTATCCTCTGGTTTGGTTGGTTCGGATTCAATCCAGGTAGTGCTTTGTCCCCAATGGGAGGTTTCTTTGGTCACGTAGCATTAACTACGAATATCGCAGCAGCAGCAGGCGGATTGGCAGCTTTGATTGCTTCTTGGTTGTATTTTGGTAAATCTGATATTCCTGCAATGCTGAATGGTGTTCTAGCTGCGCTGGTTGCAATTACTGGAGCATGCGCTTATGTTGAACCATGGGCAGCAATTATTATTGGATTGGTTGCAGGTGCGTTCACATTCATGACTTCCCAATGGCTGGAACGTGCAGGGCTTGACGATCCGATCTATGCTTTCTCTGTACATGGTATTGCGGGAATGTGGGGGGCGGTTTCCACAGGTCTATTCGCTGTACCGGAGCTGATTACTAAAGGTGGCTTGGTAGGGGAAGCTGGATTGTTCTACGGTGGCGGTTTCCACCAACTGGGTGTTCAAGTACTGGGGGTAGTTGGAACTTTTGCTTTCGTAGCTGTACTTTCTTTCATCATCTTGTATGTAATGAAGGTGACGATCGGACTTCGTGTTACGGAAGAAGAAGAATTGATGGGTCTGGATATCAGTGAGCATGGTACTTACGGATACCCTGAACAAATGAAATTAATCGCTGAATCGGAATCCAAAACCCTTAAACAATAATATTAATCCTCAGACAGGGAGGCGGACCGTGTGGCTTCGATGGAGTTAACAGATGAGTATAATGATGAAAGCTTTAGGACCATCGTCTTAGCCGGTTCGCCACAGGAGCTTAAAGAGAGGCGAATTGCTTGCCAAAGTATTCTGCTTGAACAGTTAAATGTGATTCCAATTGAGGAATGGATGTTTCGTGTGAATACGATGCATGATCTTATTGCACAGACTGCGGTACTCATATGTGAGGCGCAAATGAAAGAGGCGGGCTATGGCCCGCCTCCCTGTGCTTATTCCTTTATTGTGTTTGGCAGTAGTGGGAGGCAGGAGGCTACGCTGTGGAGTGATCAGGATAATGGACTGATCGTTGACGGTGAGCCAGATGGTGAGAAGAATAGATATTTTGAATTTTTTGGAACGATATTATCCGATCTGCTTGAAGAGGTAGGATATGAGAAATGTGCAGGGAAGGTCATGTGTTCCCAAGGGATGTGGCGGAAGACCTTATCTGAATGGATGGAGCAATTGAAGGAATGGAGAACCCAATTGGAATGGGAGCCTATCCGGTATCTTATCATTTCTTCAGATATGCGCCATGTTGCAGGAAGTGCTGAGTTATCAGCGCTGTGGCAAGAGGCTTTTTATGAAGGCTTTGTTGACAACGAAAAGTTGTCCGTTGCCGTTCTTCGTAATACAGTCCGCCATAAAGCGACTTTGAATCTGCTGGGACAGGTGTTGACAGAGCGCTTTGGTGATTATGCAGGTGGATTTGATATTAAGTATGGGGTCTATATCCCATTAGTAAATATTGTTAGACGATTGTCATTATTGCATGGAATTAAAGCTAACTCGACCTTAGAGCGAATTGAAGAGCTTGATAAGCTTCACAAGTATCAACATTTGGATAATATTCGGCGAGCTTTCTTGCTGGCGATGCGGATGCGAGTGAACACACCATTTAGTGTCCAGGATGGACTGTTAATCAGCAGTGATTATGTTGCTGAAAGTGAACTGAAGAATAAGCAGCTGTTGTCTGAGCTGCGAGAAAGTCTGCTGCTTGTTAGACGTCTTCATCGGGCGTTGCAGCGTCAGCTCCGCTCAGCGGAAAGGTGGCGAACATGAGGGAGCCGAACAAGAATGGGGGATTTTGGAATAACCTGAGACAAGGCGGAATGCCGTCGGCGATCGCTTCGATGAAGGGTGGAGAAACGGCTCATCAGACTGCACAGCAAATGGCCTATATCCGATCACTCATGCGTGAAAAGCGTCGTCCTGAGGTGCTGCGTACCCCGCTGTCAGAACTTGAGACTGTTATATTTGACTTAGAGACGACGGGATTCTCTCATCAGCATGGGGATGAAATTATGTCGTTTGGTGCAATTAAGGTTGTTGGAGAGAATATTAAGGAAGATGAATGCTTTTATACCTTGGTGAATTGTCAGACGACTATTCCAGATGATATTACGAGGTTAACAGGGATAACGGAAGAAATGACACAATCCGCCCCCTCCTTAATAGATGGTCTTCACAATTTTATGTCCTTTGTCGGGCAAAATGTGCTGGTGGCACATGCAAGCTCTCATGATAAAGCTTTTCTTAATGCTGCGTTATGGAAAACTTCTAAAGTTCAGCTTACACACCGGGTGCTGGATACGATGATGCTTGCACGTTGGCTCGAGCCGCAGCGTAGCAACTATACACTCGACGAGCTGTTAAATGTCCATGAAATTCCGATTCGTGGACGTCACAATGCATTAGAAGATGCCAAAATGACAGCCCAACTATGGGTGGCTTATCTTCGAGAAATTTCGGAGCGGGGTCAAGTAGATACCTTAGGTGATTTATATGCTTATTTGAGTAGAACGTGAAGCGGGGCTTGAATTAATTCAGGGACAGGTGTTCCTTGTTCATTTGAATACCGCTCAATATAAAATCCATTCAGAATTGGAGAGCAACCATCTTTAATTCTGGGAGAACCGATAAGGTAGATCTTAAATTCAGGCCCTAGTGCTGCTAATCCTTTATAATCAGCGAGCGAGGGTATTGGTTCTGAATTTGGATGGGAATGAAATAAACCGATGAGTGTCGGCTCATTGTAAAGGACATGAATCCACTCTTCAGGGTGGGGAGTAAATGTGTGCAGCGGGTCTGGCGCTACGTTGCGCATAGGTACGTAAGTATCGATGAGCATGCCACCCGCTGCGGCAGCACCCAGCAGGACTCCGCATGCTTCATGCGGATAACTGGACAGCAGGTGCTTCCCCAGCGCTTGCTGTACGGAATGTTTCAGTCTTATAGGCTGAATATTTCCCTGTAATGTTGCCATTTGTTCACCCCTCTCTCTTCATTAGGGTTTCGTCGCTGACGGAACCCTCTTTTTTGTATGAAAATATGTGTACAAGTTTCTTGCTATACAAAAATTTTTATATTTCTATTTCTCTAAAAAATGGATGGTTTGAAATTGAAGTTAATGAGGGTACAATAGTAGAAAACTATTCCATTTGAAAAGGAACAGATCCCAATGAAAGCAGTAAATAAATTAAATATCACGATAGTGATTCTTATTGTATGCGTAGCAGGGTTTGCGGTGTGGCATAATCGTGAGCCGAAGGCTGTCGCTGTTTTTGGACAGCAAGATGAGCCACCGATGAAAATTGGGCCTAGGGCTGGACTGCTCGCGCCTTCATTTTCACTCCAAGGAACGGATGGAACTATCTATGCTGTTAACGGTCCGCGTGAGAAGGCGGTCCTCGTTAATTTCTGGGCATCCTGGTGTGATCCCTGCAAGCAGGAAGCTCCTGAGCTTAATGCCATGGCGGAAAAGTATAAGGATGTTCTAGATATTTACGGTATTAATGTGAGCAGTCAGGATTATAAACCTAATGCAGAACGTTTTATCAAGAAATACGGTCTTGTATTCCCGGTTATGTTTGATGTGAAAGATGAGGTATATAGCAAATATAACGGAGCTGTATTTCCAACCAACGTGCTTATTGACAAGAATGGAGTCATCTCAGAAATTATTTTGGGCATTCTTAGTCCGGAAGAGCTGGAGAAGAAAATAATCAAGCTTACAGGACCATAAAGGATCTACACCTAGAATTATAAAAGGCCCCCTTCATTACAGTTGGACTGTTGAAGGGGGTTCTTCGTCATATGAATGCTTATAAACGATATGAATTAATGATTTACCAGACCTCTAGGTTCACTACTTGCAGAATTTTCATTGTCCAGCGAGAGTTGATTCAGAAGTGCGTAACGCATACTGTCAACAAGTGCTTCCCAGCTTGCTTCAATGACGTTACTGGAGACGCCAACCGTACTCCAAGTGTCTGTGAAGTTCTTAGATTCAATCAATACTCGTACCTTTGCCGCAGTCTGATCCTGTTCATCTATTACACGAACTTTATAGTCGGATAGATGCATATCTTTCAACTGCGGGAAGTAAGTCTGCAGCGCTTTACGAAGAGCG
Source organism: Paenibacillus sp. RS8 (assembly GCF_041956825.1). Lineage (NCBI taxonomy): Bacteria > Bacillati > Bacillota > Bacilli > Caryophanales > Paenibacillaceae > Paenibacillus > Paenibacillus sp. RS8. Next base: position 4,132,965 of record NZ_CP168131.1, read on the forward strand.
TTGTCGAGTGCGTTGACCGGACCGTTACCTTCAGCAGCGGTATAGAGGTTCTCATTGCCCACTTTCAATTTCACGAAGGCTTCAGAGACTACGGGATGCTCTGCGGTTTTTTCGACTAACATCTTGAAGGATTCAAAAGTGAAGGTTTCGTTCATCTCACCGGTAGCTTCCCGAAGAAGAAGCTCCAGTGACGCATCGGCACCTTCAAATTGATAACCTTGATGTTCCATCGTTTTGATCTTTTCGATCACCCGGCGAGCTTGCTCACTGCTTGGGTCCAGATTTAAACCCATATCCTGCGCTTTGGAGAGCACGTTGCTCTGTCCAGCCAGTTCAGAGACCAGGACGCGTTGCTTGTTGCCGACAAGCTCAGGAGCGATGTGCTCATAGGTCCGTGAATCACGCATGATGGCGGAGACATGGATTCCACCTTTGTGTGCGAAGGCTGCATTTCCAACGTATGGCTGGTTTACCGGCATATTAACATTGGCTACTTCACTGATGTAGCGTGCTGTGTTCGTTAGCTGTGGTAATGAATCACCAGGAATACAGTGGTACCCCATTTTGAGCTGAAGGGTAGGGATGATAGAACATAGATTGGCATTGCCACAACGTTCACCGTACCCATTGATGGTGCCTTGAACTTGCCGTGCTCCAGCTCCGATGGCGCTAAGGGTATTAGCTACCGCCAACTCACAGTCATTGTGAGTGTGAATTCCGAAATTCGCTCCTGGGAGTTGTTGACTCAGAGTAGTAACGATCTCATGAATTTCAAATGGTAATGTTCCACCGTTGGTATCGCACATCACAAGCCAATCTGCTCCGGCTTCCCTGGCTTTGGACAGAACGGCTGCTGCATATTCAGGGTTGTTCTTGTACCCGTCAAAGAAATGCTCGGCATCAAAAATCACTTCTAGGCCTTGACGTTTCAAGTAGGATATGGAGTCGCCAATCATGGCGAGATTCTCCTCAAGTGTAGTTTGTAATGCAGTGTGCACATGAAAATCCCAAGATTTTCCGACGAGTGTAGCAGCAGGAACCCCTGCATCAATCATACGTTTTAAATTGTCATCGTTTTCGGCCAAGGAATTCTTCCGCCGAGTGCTGCCGAACGCTGTAATTTTGGCGTTCAAATGAAGCTCCTTGACTCTTTTAAAAAATTCAATGTCTTTATTGTTGCTTCCCGGGATGCCACCTTCAATATAGTGCACACCCAGATCATCGAGCTTCTTGGCAATCTTCAGCTTGTCGTCAGCCGACAGACTGATACCTTCACCTTGGGTGCCGTCGCGTAATGTAGTATCGAAGATGGAGATGGACTTAGACATGAGTGTCCTCCTAAAAGTTTTGTAAGCTTCGTCTTCCGGATTCACTTCGTGCAAAACTCACATCGGAAGCATTGGCAAGGGAAATGAATTTATATATTATAGCATTTTTACGCGGGAATGTAACAAAGAACTTTACAGCCACTAAAGTTGACCTAACCGCAGCGGAGAGGTATTCTAAATTGGACAATAGAGACCCTGAAGATAAGAAGGTAGATATTGTGCAGAATGTTGATCAGTATTATCCAACGAGTGGCAGGGTCATCCTGCATGTGGATATGAATGCTTTTTATTGCTCGGTGCATGAGGCAGAGGACCCGGACCAATTCAGAGGTAAGGCTACTGCAGTTGCAGGTAGTGTTGAATTACGGAAAGGGATCATTGTTACTTGTTCGTATGTCGCCCGCAGATTGGGGATCTCGACGGGTATGCAGGTACAAAAGGCACTTCGGATTTGTCCATCGCTTATCGTTATTAAGCCGGACTTCCATTTATACCGGAAATATTCTAATGCTTTTATGCAGATTGCCTATAGCTATACACCTTTATTGGAAGCAGTGTCGATAGATGAATGTTACTTAGATATCACGGGCTCCAGGCAATTCGGTACTCCTATGGAAATTGCGGAAACTATCCAACGACGTATAATGGAAGAATTGGGTTTGCCGTGCTCTATTGGTATTGCCCCAAATAAGCTGCTGGCGAAGATGGCCTCCGATTTAAAAAAACCAAATGGTATATCGGTACTGCGGCTTCGTGATGTTCCTAAGATTTTATGGGACAAGCCATGTAATGAAATGTTTGGTATAGGTGGAAAAACAGCAGAAAAGCTTCGAAAGCTGGGTATTTACAGTATTGGTCAATTAGCAGCAGCGGATGAGAAAATGCTCGTTGAGAATTTTGGAGTTATGGGCTCATGGCTAAAGCGTGCAGGGAACGGCATCGATCATGGGATAGTAAATCCTGAGCGAGAGCAAAGTAAGTCGATCGGACACACCACCACACTGCCGCGGGATGTCGTTGGCCTTGCTGAGGTACGACCCATTTTGCTGAATTTAAGTGATCAGGTAGCCCGGCGCTTGCGTAAGCAGGGGCTTGTTGCTTCTGGTGTTCAGCTTACCATTCGAACGCCAGATATGAAGACGATTACTCGCTCGCGTCAGCTTGAGGCACCTTCAGAGAGTGGTGAAGATATCTACAAGTCTGTTTGTGATCTCTATGTTCGACATTGGAATGGTGAGAAGCCAGTTCGACTGCTTGGTGTGACATTGCAAGGATTGATCGCTAAAGAGGAATCTGCAATTCAACTGGATTTGTTCGATTACGAACGTCAGCCAAAGAAAGAATCACTGACCAAGGCTATGGATATGCTGCGCAATAAATTTGGTGAAAATGCAGTTTTGACCGCCGGGATGTTAAGTGATGCTCATTCTGCAAGGCTTCGTAATCATAAAGAACGTGGTACCTCGCTGCAAAAGGATAATCTGCTATCTGTTGAGCCGGATAATGAGTGACAAGAACGTTCTTTGACGTGTCAAAATATATGCCGTAGATTGCGTCAGAAATGCAAACGTATTGAAAATCAATTGAAATTGTATTCTTTTTATATTAATATGAGAAAAATAAGACGCTGGTTCAACAGCGCAGTATTGCTCAACGGGAGGCAGAGAAAAAATGGCTAAGTACACTTGGGTCGAAAAAGACACTTGTATCGCTTGCGGTGCATGTGGCGCGACGGCTCCTGATATTTTTGATTACGATGATGAAGGTTTGGCGGAAGTTATTTATGAAAATGACGGAAACCACGGTGTGACAGCGATTCCGGATGATTTGTTTGATGATCTCCAAGATTCCTGTGACGGTTGCCCAACCGACTCCATTAAAATTGCGGACGAACCTTTTAACAAAGAAGGTTAATTACTCGATAAAGAGTAACGTACGACACAACATAAAGACATCTCCTTTGAACTTTTTGTTCAGCTAGGGATGTCTTTTTTGCTATGTCTGACCGATATTAATAAGGTAGGAATTATAAATACTCGGAGGTTCCGATGAAGAACTCACAGCACCTCAAAGCATATGTACAGATGCACCCGGATAACAAGATGGCATGGTACTTGCTGGGGAAGGAATACTATAAGAACGGTCAACAAGGAAAAGCCAACTATTGCTTCAATCAGGCTGGTGAAGTATATGAGGCTTTCGAGCATAGTAAGGTACCTGCTGAAATGCTACGCGAATACGAAGATGGATTGCTGCAGGTGAGTCGCCAGCGTGAGCGCGGTCAACAAAGATTGAGATACATATCAATGGTACTAATGCTTCTAATATTGCTAATGGTACCTTCAGCAGTGGCTCCGGGCATTGGTGTTAAAGAAGATCAAGAAGTGCTTCAAGATGCGTCTGTTTCAGAAGTCAAAGATCTGCCTGATCAAAAAGACTCTGTCCAAGAGCTTGTTATCGAGGCAGGAAAAATGATGTATACGGCGCAAGAGAATAATGGCGCGGCTTCGCAAGGGAAAGTAATGGCGAAAATGCTAATCCGTAAAGAACCTTTTCAAGCTGCTGCATTAGGGATGGAGCGAGAGGGTAAATGGCTGCTATGGAAAGAAAAGCTTCCTCTAAATTTCACGCTGCAAAAGAATGGAAAGGGACGGATGGTGTATCAGTCTTACGATCCTAAGGCATGTGCATGTGAGCCGCCTGAGCAAGGTGAGCTTGCCAAGGATGCGGCAGTGTGGCAGAGTGACCAAGAGGAAATTGCCACATTATGGAGTGCAATGCGGTCTTACCAGAATGATAAAGGTAAGCTTCCTGCTACTTTATCGGAATTAACAGGAACTTTTCCTGAGAACTGGATTGGTGGGACGACAACCGTCATGCAGCGGGAATTCGGCCCTCTTAAAGCGGTAGCTATGACTAAGGTGACACAGGGAGCGACAGAAGCCACTGCGGAGCCTTCAAGCTCAACTAACGAGGGTGTAAGGAGTATACCGACAGCATTAAGTGAAAGTGGAAGTGTTGCGAGTGATATTCCTTTTTTTGATCAGCCGCTAAGAGTCATTGTAGATAAACAAAACTACCGATTGGCCGTTGTCAGTGGTTCTATTATTTTACGGAATTATGCAGTAGGGCTTGGCGGAGATAAGACACCAGAGGGTGAATTCTTCATTACAGATAAAGTAGTGAATCCGAATGGACGAGATGATGGGGATTTTGGTAGCAGAGGGCTTCAGCTTTCAGATAGTAATTATGCGATTCATGGCACGAATGAGCCTGACAGTGTCGGCAAGGATGAATCACTTGGATGTATTCGTATGGGGCGAGAAGATGTGGAGGAGCTATTCGCGCTGATTCCTAAAGGTACAAAAGTAGTGATTAGTAAAGGGGTTCTGCCTGAAAAGCAGATTGTGCCGGCTAAACGCTTCAGCTCTACTGCTAAGCATGATCAGACCAACCCCCACAAAGTATACCACTGGCTGAATTAGTTTCCTGCAACGATAAACAGAACGATGATTAGAAGAATTAGTAAAGTTAAACTGACGCCAATCCACATTAGCGCTTTACGGTTAACTTCTTCTTTCTTTTGCTGCAAAGTTGGTGGTTTACGTTTAGTTGACATACTGGGCATACCTTCTTTCTCTCTTAATCGCTGAATACACCTATATTGTAATGCGTTTACAAGAAAATTACTATACTCAGCATCATGTACTCTACATACTCGCACTGTAAAATACTTTTCTTTTGTTCAAGAAAAGGCTAAAATTAAGAAGAAACCTACAGAAACGGGTAGACACGTGGATTTGTGAAGTACCCCTTAAGGAGCGAGAACGGTGTTGTATCGTAATTTTGGTAAACCAATTTTCTTTAAGATTGATCCCGAGAAGGCTCACCATCTCGTCATAGGTGGATTGGATAAATCGTCATCAGTGCCAGGCGGAAGCGCTGCGCTGCGTTTAATGTACGGAGTTCCTGAAACGGCGGATTTAGCTGTTGATCTGTTCGGCCAGCATTTTCCGTCCCCGGTTGGACTTGCAGCAGGATTGGATAAAAATGCCGAAGCGGTAGTTGGATTCTCTTCGATCGGGTTCGGATTTATGGAAGTGGGCACGGTTACCCCTAAGGGTCAACCGGGTAATGATAGCCCGCGTTTGTTCCGTCTTCCTTCGGATGAAGCGCTGATTAATCGAATGGGCTTCAATAACGAAGGGGCTGATGCTATGGCACAGCGACTGAAGAAATTAAAGAATCGGAGAATTCCGATAGCAGTTAATATTGGCCGGAATAAGATAACTAGTAATGAAGCGGCTCATGAAGACTATCGTCAATGCATCCGTACGCTTTATCCGTACGGTGATTTTTTTGTGGTCAATATCAGCTCGCCGAATACACCTGGTCTGCGCAGTCTCCAGCATGGCAGTGAATTAGCGTTCCTGTTAGCACAAGTGAAGGAAGAGATGGAGATTCAGTGTAAAGCCACCGGTATTACCAAAAGTTTGTTGGTTAAGATAGCACCAGACGTAAGTGACGAAGAGCTTGAATATATGGTTCAGGCACTGACAGAAGCTGGTATGGATGGTATTATTGCTACGAATACTACATTGAACCGTGATGGACTTAGTCATGAAAAGGCTAATGAGACGGGGGGCTTAAGCGGTAAGCCGCTACGCGACCGCTCAACGGAGATCATTCGCAGTATTTATCGCCAGACGAAAGGGAAGATGCCGATTATTGGATCAGGCGGCATTTTCACCAGTCAGGATGCGTATGACAAGATAAGAGCAGGTGCGAGTCTGGTAGAAATTTATACAGCTCTCATCTACGAAGGACCGGAGGTTAACCGCAAATTGCATGCCGGATTACGGCAGCTCTTACGGCGGGATGGATTCAGTCATATCTCTGAAGCAGTGGGCGCTGATCATCACTGAAGGAGACGAAAGGACAGGAGGACGAAGGCGATGGACGGCAGGGACTGGGGAACTTTTTTGCTTCCATATGAACAGACTGTGGAAGAATTGAAAGTTAAATTCAAAACAATGCGTTCGGAGTTGAAGAAAAGAGAGGAATACACGCCGATAGAATTCGTAACTGGTCGTGTAAAGCGGCTGTCAAGCATTCTGGAAAAGGCTAAACGGCTGAATGTGAAGATGGAAGATCTGGAAACGGGGATTGAAGATATTGCAGGAATTCGGATCATGTGCCAATTCGTGGAGGATATCCGCAGAGTGGCCGAATATATCCGGGCCCGTAAGGATCTTGAAGTACTCTATGAGAAGGATTACATCACTAATTATAAAGAGAGCGGCTACCGCAGCTTCCATATGATTATTAAATATCCTGTGCAGACAGCGCTTGGCCAGAAAATTGTGCTCGCGGAGATCCAAATTCGTACGCTAGCTATGAATTTCTGGGCAACCATAGAGCATTCCCTGAACTATAAATATCGGGAAAGTCTACCCGATGAAATGCGTGTTCGACTAAAAACAGCAGCTGAAGCAGCATCGATCCTCGACAGCGAAATGTCCAGTATTCGGGAAGAGATTCTGGAAGCACAGAAGACATTCGAGGAAAATTCGAATATGACCACTCAGATTCTCAAGGCCATTCATCAATTGTATTTCTATCATTTGGTGAATGAAGCAATAGATACGCAGGCTCGCTTTAACGAAATATGGCAGGTTCAGGATATGGAAGCAATGAAGGAGCTTCTGGATCATGTACGGGGACTTCTTTCCGCAGCTAAAAAGGATAGTTTACCGGATGGCTTATGAACCATTGTACTTGGAATACCTAGTGTACTTTAATCGTGACAGGGATTATTTTGAATGTCACGAGGTGCTCGAAGAACTGTGGCTTGCCCAGGACCGAAATACTTTGTACAAAGCACTTCTCCAAGTAGCGGTAGGGTTATACCATTTTCGCAATCAGAATGTTCGCGGTGCAGCTATTATGCTGAGTGGTGCTTCTGCCAAACTGGAAGAATATCCAGCAGTGACACTCGGCATTAATCTGGCGAAACTCGTGGAAGAAGTGAAAGATTATGTTCGGCGCTTAGCATTATATGATGAGCGGCCATTTTCTTATTACGATCTAACCATAGAGATTATTGATCCAAGTCTAGCCGACCAAGTGGAGACTGCAGCTGTAGCTATCACACCGAATAACCCTCAACGACGTGGTCCTCAGAGACCGACATCCTTTCATCGTAAGTAAAAGATCCTCTATATATGAGTATTGTATAAGGGACACCCGTAAGGGTGTTCCTTGAATCTTTAAACACCTAAATTTTTGCAATACTATCAGGAGGACGGCATCATGGCGGCACAATTGCCTAGTTCTTTCAGCGAACGTATGATGGACATGCTGGGAACAGATTATAATCAATTTGCGAATTCTTATAAGGAAACTCCTTACGGAGGCGTCCGTGTTAACACATTGAAAATTTCCGTGGAGAGTTTAAAATCTCTTTCTGCTTTAGGATTGGAACCGATTCCTTGGTGTCCTACTGGATTTTATACAGAGAATGGCGCTAGACCAGGCAAACATCCTCACTACCACGCAGGATTGTATTACATTCAAGAGCCAAGTGCGATGGCACCTGTAGAATTGCTTAATGTAGAGCCGGGTGATCGTGTACTTGATTTATGTGCCGCACCTGGAGGAAAATCTACTCAGATTTCAGCCAAGCTGTTAGGGGAAGGCTTGCTGGTTAGTAATGATCTTCATCCGGAACGGACTAAAGCTCTAGCCAAAAATCTGGAGCTGTATGGAGTGCGTAATGGTGTTGTACTGAATGAAAGCCCAGATCATATCGCGGCTGCATTCCCATTATTTTTTGACAAAATCTTGATTGATGCTCCCTGCTCAGGTGAAGGGATGTTTCGTAAAGATGAAGACATGGTGAAGCAGTGGGATTCAGGTACACCTGCCAAATATGCTTCCATGCAGCGGGATATTTTACGTTCTGCTGCAACAGCATTGGCACCGGGAGGTACACTTGTCTATTCCACCTGTACCTTTGCTACAGAAGAAAATGAGGAAATTATAGCGGAGTTTATTTCTGAACATCCACAGTTCTCAGTGGTAGCGGTAGGAGGTACAGGCTCATTCGCTCCTGGCTTCGGAGAACTCTCAGGTACAGCAAGACTGTGGCCGCATAAGGTGAAAGGCGAAGGACATTTCATGGCTGTATTGCAACATGGGGGAACTAAGCGCTCAATGGAGGAACGTGATCACTTAGAGGTCAAGTTAAACGAATCTGCAAGAGCAAGAACTACTACTCCAAAAAGTGCAGCACATGTTAAATCATCCAATAAATCAGAAGGAAGACGGGGGAAAGAAGGGAAATCCTCTCACAAAGCTACTGGTGGCGCTGACCGTGGTCGGCAAGTTTCAGGTGACGAGCAGGCTTTGGCAGCGTATGGGAGTTTTGTACGAGATCAGCTTGGCTGGGAACCTCAAGGATATCCTGTTCTGTTCGGGGATCATTTGTACATTTCTCCGCTTCCTAAGGAAAGACTAAATGGATTAAAGACGATTCGTCCGGGATGGTATGTAGGACAAATCCGTAACGGCAGATTTATTCCAGGTCATCCGATGGCTACAGCTTTACATCCGGGAGAAAGCTGCCGAAGTGTCTCACTCTCCAGTACGAATCATGAAGCTATTTCCTATCTTAAAGGAGAGACGTTGTCGATTGCTCAAGAACGTCTCTCTATTAGAATAGGAAGTGCCCAAAAAGGATACGTTCTGGTCTGCATTGACGGTTATAGCGCAGGCTGGGGGAAATGGCAGGATGGCATACTCAAGAACGAATATCCCGCAGGCTGGAGGTGGATGTAACAATGAGCCAATCAGGTAAGCCCGCCAAAAAACAACGATTAGATAAAGTATTGTCCCATATTGGAGTGGGGTCGCGCAGTGATATCCGTAAACAAGCTAAACAAGGCTTAATATTGGTGAACGGGACAGTGGTAAAAGATAGTGGGTACCATGTGGATCCTTATGCCGATAAAATAGAGGTAGGGGGAGAGGCTGTTACCTACCGTGAATTCATATATCTTATGATGAACAAACCCCCGGGTGTCCTGTCAGCTACGGAGGACAAGCGGGATCGGACAGTTTTGGATCTTTTAAAGCATGAATATGCACAGTTTGAACCGTTTCCTGTAGGAAGGCTAGATAAGGATACTGTGGGACTGCTTCTGATCACTAATGATGGGAAGCTTGCCCATGAATTGCTGTCGCCACGTAAGCATGTCCCGAAAACGTACGAGGCAACCATCGAGGGCGATGTAGACGCGGATGATGTCGCGGCTTTTGCAGCAGGGGTGGAGCTGGAAGATGGCTACGTTACTTTACCTGCACACTTAACCATTCTTGGAAGAGAGTGCGGCAGCAAAGTGATTTCTCATATTTCACTTATCATCACTGAGGGGAAATTTCATCAGGTGAAGCGTATGTTTCAGGCGGTAGGCAAAAAAGTCACTTTTCTGAAACGTGTATCTATGGGAGAATTGAAGCTGGATGAAAGTCTGCCGCTTGGAGCTTGTCGGGAACTGACGTTAGAGGAACTGGCACTCTTAGGCGCAGAATCATCTAAAGAATAATATAGAAAAAGAAAGACAAGGATGGTGGAGTATGAGATACAAACTGATTGCACTAGATGTGGACGGTACGCTATTAAATGATGATCACCACTTAAGCTCTGAGAATAAAGAAGCTATTGCTGAGGTTACACGCCTTGGCGGTCAAATCGTATTGTGTACGGGACGCAGTCCACAGAACTCGATTCCTTTTATGGAGGAAATGGGGCTGTCTGGTTACGTACTAGGTCACAACGGGGCAGCAACGGTACGTGTGAAAGATCGTGAAGTATTGCATCAATACGGTATGGATGCACGTGGTCTTGACCCCTATATTGACTATTGCCGTAAACACAATATTCATTATGATGTGAATACTGCTTTTGATATGTATGTTGATAATGTAGAGAACCTGACAAAAGAAGCTAATTATATGTATGAGCACTTTCGTATTGTGCCTGCAACACTGCCAGCCTGGGAAGATTTCCGTGAGCCGGTTGTTAAGTTTACTGTATTTACACAGCCAGATATTCTTGACGAAGCTGAGCGTGAATGGCGTACTTGGACCCCTGAATACAACATTTTGCGGAGTGGTGAATTTTTCGTTGATTTGATGCATCCGGAATCCTCTAAAGGTAACGCTTTAAAAAATCTTGCTGTGAAGCTGGGAATACCACAGGAAGAAGTTCTCTCCATCGGTAATTATTTTAATGACATTTCTATGCTTACTTACGCAGGAATGGGTGTGGCGATGGATAATTCTCCTGTAGAGGTAAAAGCGGCAGCGAATGCTGTAACGGGTTCGAACAACGAGCATGGTGTGCGTGATGCGCTCGTAAAATATTGTTTATCCTAAGATTTTTTGGATTTGTAAAATAAGTTTAGGTGCAAAGCATAAAGCGGACGGGAGTCTGTTTTATGCTTTTTTTGTTGTGAAGGTAATTCATTCTAGTACTCTTTGGTTTGCTAATTTCGTATTCTCCTTTAATCTCTATACTTGTTTGATATAATAGATGTTAATTCCAATATTTGGTTGATGTATCCTTAGGTGAATTGATGGTATGTGTACCCAAATAATTTGCTACCTTTTACTTGTTATGTAATACGAAGGAGGGAAGAGATGAAGAGTGTTTTTTCTTATGTTTTATTAATATTGATTATTTTAATAAGTGGATGCAGCGGTAGTAATCAAGATAGGGTTTTATCGATGAATTATGATTTCGTTGAGCCGTTTAGATTTCCATTTGAAGTGAATGAAGTTCGTACGAAGATAGAACTTGATAATCCATATATACTCCAACAATATATCTTTCATTATAAAAACAAGCAGACCACACAGGAAATTAGGTTGATTCTAAGTAAGGTTATAAATGATCCAGAGAAAGTATCTGAACAAGGTAAACAACCTTATACACTAAAAAACGGAAAACAGGCTTATTACGATGAGGATGAGACCAGTCAATCTATTTGGTGGGAGAGCAAAGATGGTTTCTTGGCCCGCTTTGTTTATTATATCAACGGAAATCTTGATCTGTTAGGTGATTACAAACTGGATGATTCCGAACTAGTAGACTTAGCTAATCAGGTTCAATAGTATTTATAGAAACACTTCCCTTCATAAAAAAGTCATCATGGAATGGGACGGAAATATAGAAGAAGTTGAATTAAACAGGTAGAACAAATTACGCCATTATTGAGAATAGGATGTGTTAAATGGTTAGAAAGTTTGCGGTTCTTTTACTGAGCTTTTGCTTGATAATGACTACACCGCTTGTTATAGGGACAGCGTCTGCTGACAAATCTATTCAGTTGTTTGTGAATAATGTAAGGGTTGCTGGCGTTCATCCGATCTTAAAGTCTGGTGTTATGTACGTGCCATATCGCCAATTTTTCTCCGCCATGGGTTATAAGGTATCATTTGATCCCGATACTCGTAAAATCTCAGGGGTCATAAGAGGTGCTGAAATCGAATTCTGGGCTGGTGAGGCTATCATCTACTACGACGGAGTGACTTATTATTTGGATAAAGAGATTCCTGTCCTTAATGGACAAGTGTATCTTCCTCTTCGTTTGGTTAGTAACTTAGCGAAATATTCGGTTAGTTATGATCAATCTAAGCTATCCGTGAGCTTGAAACCGTACGGAGAGGGTCAGGACGCTGCTATTCAAGAACTACTTACGAAATACTACGAAACGTTTAGTCCCCGTTTATTAACATCTGATAATCTTAAATTAGGTTATATGAATCTAGAATATGATTATGAAGCTAATCAACCAATCAGTGAAATCGCAGTTAAAGACTTCAAAGTGACAATAGATCGGATTGAATACACTTCTGCTAGTGAAGCGAATCTTCAAGTAACTTACATTAAGAACACAGAAGAATTGAATCGAGAAGCTGTGTATCTTTTCGATATTCGATATGAACGAGGACAGTGGAAGATCGCGAATGATAGCTTGATTTTTAATCGTATGGAGCTTCCTGCGGATATTGATAAGAAAGCTGCGGCTATTATGGAGAATCATCAAACCGAGCAGAATGCCGTATTGGCAGATCTAAGAACCTATTACAATGCGTATAACTCCGAAAATCTTGATCTTACTACCCAATATACAGACCCCTCGATTATTAAAGAATGGAATGCTGTTGTGTTCAGTTCGGTGACATGGGAAAGTATGATGAAGGGGCACTTTGCCAATTCTGAATCGAGGTACTTGCTAACCGACGAACGAGTCGTTTACCTAGGAGAAAAGGAAGCTGTCGTCCAAGGGAAACTCGATTGGAGCGATGTTACATACAATGAAGGGGGGGACAATGATAAATACGAAGCTCTTATTTACTTGAAATATGTTAAGGGTCATTGGACTTATAATACTGACACCAGCCTAGACCAGGATTTTGATGAAAGAGAAAACAGCAATTTGAATTAAAATTAATCTATTACCTTTATTGTGAAGATAAATGGAAGATAAGTCGTTTACAGGTAAATATGACCATGCTAAAATTGGCAAAGGGACAAACATCCTTTAAACTAATTGAATGTCCGCGTTAAAGGTAAAATCATCGAAAGATGATGACACAAAGCCATGGGTCTAAAGCCTTTCTACAGAAGGAAATGATCGCCAGGCCGCCATAGGGATGTCTTATGGATAGTTCTGAAGGACGTGTAGTCTATTTCGGGCTGTTTTTATTATTCCAACCTATACGGCGTTACATTATCGCAAGGGGCCGAAAGGGGAAGTACATGAAGAGTTTTTTTAAAACAATAGGTACAGGGTTGGCAGCGGGTGCTTTATTGCTGTCCGGAACGGTCGGATGGATGTCTAATCCTCAAGTTGTGTCTGCAGCTACGACAGCAGCAGTCACTGCGGATCAAATGATCAGCAAAGTAACGGCAGCCTCCAAAGCACTAAAGAATTTCCACTTAGATGTGACCAAAAAACAGGATATTCAAAGCGGAGGGGTGCGTATCAGCAACACCAACACACTGAAGCTGGATATCAACCGTCTGCCGAATTTTGCCGCAGCAGGCACCGTCGATAGCAGTCTTTTAAAAACATCTTACAGCCTGTATGCCAATGACAAGGAGTATTACTATCTTGTAGACGGAAGTGAGCTTATCGATGAATCTGAAGACGAGGGTTACGACGATGACGGGGAGCCCATCGATCCCAATGCACAGTATTGGCTTGGACTGGAGAAGGCGGAGTGGAATGCTTTTTACTCGAAAGGTCAATATGATCCTGTTTCCATGCTTGATTCGGTCAAAAGTTATAAAAAATCGATGAAAGTCAACAATGTTGGCGCACAGACGGTCCTACAGTTCACGATAACTGATCCGACAGCAGCTAAGGGAATAATCGCGCTGTATGACCAGGAGAATCTCTGGGATGGTGAGACCGTTCAACCGAAAAGCGTAACTTGGAAATTGTTCGTCAATACTAAGACCTGGCAGACGGAAAAGCTGACAGTCGATCTGAGTTATGTGCTGACCAGTGACGGAGAAAAAGATACATACACCACGAAAATTGAAGCTAAATATTCCAAGAATAACAAAGGTACAGCCATTGTAAAGCCGGCTGAACTAGAATAATAAAGGCATTTCATATCGAGTAAAAAGCGCTGTTCAATAGAGCAGCGCTTTTTGCTCGATTCTTGACAGTGGCTACCGGTAGTGAGATCAGTAAAGAATAGTTAAATATATAATTGACCTTCCATTTATTAGGGTTTTAGCGCATGCTATTTATGTAATTAATAAACTGAATTAATTTATAAGTACGTGAAATATCATGTTGTAACTATTACATTGACAAGGTATTATGAGTTAGGTGTATATTTACATTTATGATAATTTATTGCGTGTTTATTAAAATTAGGGGAGTGTGAACGATGTTATCATCCACAGAGCTTAGTAAGCTGCACGAAGTGAATTACAGGGAGGACCGCTTAGAGGCACTTAATCATTTTTATGGGGATCTCTGTGATAAGAAAGTAGCTGATGGTTATATTTATTCTCTAAGTCGTTATGGGAAAATATTTGCTAATGGTGCCGGGGGACGTTTCAGTTACGAAGAAGACAGCACCCAAGAAATGAAAACGGATACAATCTTCCGCATTACTTCAATTACAAAGCTGTTTACAGCGACAGCGATCTGGCAGCTTGCGGATAATGGTAAGATTTTTATGGGGCAGCCTGTTAGTTCTATTCTACCAGAGTTTGATGCGGATCCTTTTAAGCCGATTACAATTGCCCATTTACTGACTCATACCTCCGGCATTGCACCAGATCATGGCACTATAAGTGATACTTACTATAAAAGTGCTTGGTGGTATATTTATGAATCTGAGGTTGGGAAAGAAAACTGGATTCAAGCTGGACTTTCCTATGGGCTTCATTTTCCAGTAGGGACGCAATGGATGTATTCATCGTTCGGATATGTGATCTTGGGTGCAATTATCGAGAAAATAACGGGTGTTTTTGCAGAAGAATACATAATGGACAACATTGTAAAACCCTTAGGCATGAAAGATACTTTCTTTGTTATACCGCCAGAGAAAGCGAGTAGGATCGCCATTCGTTCGGAAGGGGCCAAGGAATATCTTCAGAAGCTGCAAAACGGGGAATTTACGGATGAGGAACAAAGGTCTGAAGAAGAAATCAAGCTTCCCGGAACTGGAGGGGGGTTATATTCAACAGTTACTGATATACAAAAGTTCGGAATCATGTTGCTTAACCAAGGGGAATACGAGGGTGGTCATATCTTAAGTCGTATGGCTGTTCAAAGAATGACCAAGCGGTTCAATACTGAGAAAATTCCAAACTACGCATGGGGAGATGGAGGATCGGATCGTCCATACGGACTTGGGCCGGACCTTCGATTTAATGTAAGTACTTCTTACTCTGAAGGCACTTATTTTCACGAAGGGGCAGGAGCATGTGCCTTGTTCATTGACCCTATAGAAAAGATGGTTGCCGCTTGGTATCTCCCTTGGCATAAAGGGGTATGGGATGGTAGAGGCGTTTTTGGCACACATAATGTGATCTGGTCCGGACTCGAATAAGAAGTTTGCTATTTTTTATGAAATATCTACAGATAGGCAGGATGTGACTTATGTTTGAGATGATAAAGCACCGCTTTCGCCTTATGAGAGCGGTTGCTTTTGTTACTTATAAGGAATGGAGTGCGTACAGGACGCATTCGATGGTTTCTATATTTGTGGGTCCTGTGTATTTTTTGGTGCAGTATTATATATGGAGCGCTGTTTATAGTGGGGAATCTTCTATTAACGGAATGTCGCTTTCCCATATGCTCTCTTATTTTTGTGCCACGATGCTGATTAACTATTTGACCATGGATTTTGCCGATTGGAATTTACAAATGCTCATCCGCACGGGGAAGTTCATTACCTTCTCTTTAAGACCGATGAATCATATGTTCTATGCGTTGTCTCAGAAGGCAGGGCATAGGGTACTTGGACTTCTATTTGAATTTATACCCTGCTTTATGATTTTCTTTTTTATTTTTCATATTGATGTTTTGCCAGCAAATTTACTTTATGCAATTCTTTCGATAGCAATGGCTTTTATGATGAATTTTTTTATCCATTATAGTATTGGAATGGTCGCCTTTTGGATGGTGCAGTCCTCTAGTATTCGTAACTTTTTTAGTCTTTGCGAGGGGATATTCTCAGGATCGCTGATTCCATTAGTCTTTTTTCCAAAATCCTTACAAATGGCGTCCTTTTTCTTACCGTTTCAGTATACGACCTTTCTTCCTGCAATGGTCTATACAGGTAGCTATACTTTAGCTGATATAACCTTACCTATTCCTCAAGTTTTGTTGCTGCAGCTTATAGCCGTTATGATTGCCGGAATAGTCTGCCGGGTGTTGTATGCGGTGTCGCTTAAGCATTTTACGGGGGTGGGCGCATGAAACGTATGTTTTTAATATACAAAACTTGTATGAAGGCGAATATAGCTTCTGCTATCACTTATCGTGTTAATTTTATTCTTAATAGTCTTATCATGCTTATAGGGAATGTGTTGTTTCCTCTAGTAACGGTATTCATTTATAATTCGAATGCTTCATTTGCAGGATGGACCTTTAAAGAGGCGCTGTTAATTCAATCTGTTTTTATTTTATCTACGGCTTGTGCCGGGATTTTTTTTAACGGAATTATGTGGAATACGATGTCCCATGTGGTGGAAGGAACGCTGGAAGTGGTATTAATTAAACCTACCTCGAGCTTATTTTTACTATTGGCTAGATCTTTTGAATTCGAAAGCATCGGGCTTTTAGGAGGTGGCCTAGTCATGTTCGTTTACGCACTTAGCGGAATTGAAGAGGTGACGTTCAGCTCTTGGTTATTATTCCTGTTGTTGTTTGGAGCAGGGCTGCTGGTCATGTTTGGGGTGGCACTTATTGTGGCGGCGATTTCCTTCAAATGGGTGGCGAATTCCCGCTTGCCGGAGATGTTTGAGAGTATTAAGTCTTTTGGACGATATCCAGGAACGATTTTTCCAAAAGCAGTCGTAGCCGTGAGTTCTTTTCTGTTTCCGGTTTCGATGATTGCTTACTTTCCAGCCTCTACACTTATTGGACGATGGGAAGCCTATTTTTTTATAGCGATTATCCCGTGTGTGTTATTTGCTGCCTTCGGAATTTGGCTCTATACCTATATGCTTCGTAGTTACAAAAGTGCCGGGGGATGAATTTGTATGAAGGAGAATTACAGTGGATATTATTACCGTCAAGAACTTAACTAAGCAATATGAAACGTATCACCGTGGACAGGATGCAAAAAGTGTATTTAAAAGTCTGTTTCACCGTGAAAAATCGATTATTACCTCTGTAGAGGATCTTTCTTTCAATGTTGGAAAAGGAGAAATCATTGGCATTCTAGGTCCAAACGGTGCGGGGAAATCTACGACTATTAAAATGCTGACAGGCGTTCTCTACCCTACATCGGGAGAAATAAATGTTCTAGGATACAACCCTCATAAGCAGAAAAATCAATATGTTAAACAAATCGGGGTCTTATTTGGACAGAAATCGCAATTAATATGGGACATTCCCCCTTTGGATAGCTTTTATATGAACAAGGAAATTTATGATATTCCTACAAACGACTTTCGTACAAGACTAGATCGATTTGTTAACATGTTTGAGATCGGCGATATTATCACTAAGCCCACGCGCACCCTTTCACTGGGAGAACGAATGAAATGCGAGTTTATTATGGCGATGCTTCATTCACCGCCTGTGGTTTTTTTAGATGAGCCGACGATCGGGCTGGATGTTATAGCTAAACAAAGAATTAGAGAATTCATTAAACAAATGAATCGGGAAGGCACCACATTTATTCTAACGACACATGACTTGGAAGATGTGGAACGTTTGGTTCAAAGAGTACTTATTATTCATCAAGGTAAAAAAGTATATGACGATAAGTTCTCTGAACTTCGACTTCATCTGGGTGCGAAAAAGGTAGTCAGGCTTTCTGCTGCCACAACTATTGGTGAGATTGATCTGCCCGGGACTCTGCTATCGGAAAGAATATCGGATTACGAAGTGGAATTAATGATCGATACCGGGCAATGTAAAATGGGCGAGTTTCTACATATTCTTAGCGAAAAGGTAGAGATCCTTGATATTTCCATTAAGGAGATTCCTATTGAAAAGATTATCAGCTCCATTTATGAGATGGATATGGGAGAACATATTCAAGCTTGAGAACGGATCATCTGCAGATTTAGATCGAGCATGGACCATAACTTTTCAGTGATCTCTTTTGCAGAACAAGGATTACTATGGGTAAACCACCATTCAATCACTCCGACAGTCGCCGAACTTAAGAATTGCACAGATATATCTTTACTCAGCTCATCTAGATTAAAATTGTTTTCTAAAAATTGTACCTTGATCTGCTCATTTATCATTTCTTGTAATTGGTTTCTAAAGGAGACCAGAGCTTTATTTCTTAATAAAGTCTTATAAAAGAGAGCATTCTCCTCCAATTGTTCCAGCGTGCGGAGTAATGACGTTTTAGAGGGATTGGGTTCGGTTACATCCTCCACTGCGGAGCAACTTTCAATTAGTTGTTGGAGCTGAGCCTCCAGGCATTTATCCATCAGATCGTATTTATCCGCATAATGGGAATAAACTGTTCCGCGGTTTACATCAGCACGCTCTGCGATTTCGTTGATCGTTATTTTCTCAAAATCTTTTTCAGCCATCAGTTGAATTAATGCATTCATGATGGCTGTTTGGTTTTTTTTAATTCTTCTATCCATGGTAATACTCCCTTTTATTAAACAATGTATTGGTTTCTGTTGAAAAATCAACAAAACCGATCAAACTAACGATTGAACCCTACCGGAGATGTGATAATCTGATTTTATCGAACAGTTGATCGAAATTCAACAAATGTCTAAAAAGGGATAGAGGAGTTAAACATGAGAGTATTAGTTTTTGGAGCGGGAGTTTTAGGCAGCTACCTTGCGCATGTTCTAGTGCGTGGGGGGAACGATGTCACAGTGCTTGCCAGAGGGAAGCGTGCGGAGCAGTTGACGAAAGACGGACTTGTTCTTCGCCATTATTTTCAATACAAAAACACTGTAGATGCTGTGAAAGTCATCTCAGAGCTTCGACCGGATGATCGCTATGATCTTATTTTTATTGTTATGAAATACAATGATTTTCCAGCTGTATTACCTATTCTAGCTAAGAATCAGAGTCAGAATATAATTCTTGTGGGGAATAACGGCGATGCCCATGGCATGCAAAAGGATCTTCAGGATATGAGCAGTATGAGAAAAAATATACTCTTCGGGTTTCAGCTTAGTGGAGGCATTCGTGAGGCGAGCGGTCGGATCATCAACATAAGGGCTGGAGGGCAAATGGTACTTGGCAGTCTAGACGGTGAGATTCTAATAAAGCCTGTACTGGAAAATGCCTTTAAAAATGTAAAGTATAAGCTAACTTATCATGAGGATATGGATGCTTGGCTTAAAAGTCATATCGTGCCTATAGTGGCTTTGAACTCTCTTAGTTATCTTCACGACGGGGATTTGAAAAAGGTGTCAAAGGATGAGAAGCTGTTAAAACAAGCCATCTCAGTAATGGACGAGGGATTTCAAATTATGGAGAAACTAGGGTATACTATCACTCCAGCAGGTCAAGTTAACTTTGTTCGAAAACACAAACAGGGTGTGTATTATGGTCTGAAAATAATTCATAAATTACCGTTTATGAAATTAGTAGACGGTTCTTTCAGCGAAATAGCAGCTTTGTTTGATTCATTCGATAGTTTGAAGCAGCAAGCAAACATTGCGACACCCCATTGGGATCAACTTCAGCAACAAGCGATCACAAAGTTTAATACAAACAATCACTAGGTTCAGCTAAAAAGGCTTCCGATCAATCGGTAGCTTTTTTAAGTTGCCGAATAGGATTATTTAACAAAAATGGAGGAATAGAAGGATGTTTTATTGAAATGTGTATAACAATCTTTTTTGGGAGGAATACGATCGATGGCTATATAAAAACACCCATTTTCCGACTTCATATACTAGTATTCATAAAATAGAATATCACGTAGCTAAGTGGGTAGTTACAACTGAAAATCTTACGGAACATATATCAAGTGATCAGGCTGCTGGTATGGCAAATTAATAAGGTGGTGCATGAGTGAAAATTGATCATCTAGTTGTAAATGTGGATCGTAATGTACACGAAGACCAAACGTTTGTTAAGGCAGTCCAAACGCTTGGTCTTCCATATGAGCCGAAGTGGGGAAAGGGTACAAGGGGGTTTAAAGTATCAAATATATGGATCGGAAATGAATATTTTGAATGGGTTCGAATTAAGAAAAAGGATGGTGGAGGTTGGCTGAAAAGTTGGACGGAGGATTATCTGGGTGGACATCGGGGTCTTATAGGCTTTGCCTTGGATGTAGAAGATATAGATGCTGTATATAAGGAGCTTTCAAGTCGAAATATTGAAGCTTCAACACCAGAACCTTTGCGGTTCCGTTGGTTTTTTAATCTGTTAACTAGAACGATGCCATGGAAAAATTCATACATACCGAAATTTGAAGGAGTGCCTTTTCAATTCTTTTTACAACAAATGAATGACGAGAAAAGCCTAGCTTTTATGCAGCAATATATGGTTCCAAACAGTAGAGACCAAAATATTCAAGGTATCTCACAAGTAAATATATTTGGAGCATGGACTCAAAAGGATAAAAAATTGCTTAAAGACATATTCACTGACGTTGTTGTTCAAGATGGAATGATTACTATTTCTTTAGGCTCCCAGACGATCTGTTGTGTGGACGCTGAGACTTACAGAGTTGAAGTGCTGCTCGATTGCAGAAATGACGAGTACTCCAAAAAGGAATTAGAAGTCGGCAATTTATTGATTCGAAATCGTTAATAGGAGATTAAAAATATGGGATTATTGAATACGCTGATCAATCAAGCCAAGAACCCGAGAGGATTCGTGGGAAATATTATGATCAAAATCATGAACCAGGCACATACCAGTATAACAGCGTGGGGGCTCTCAAAAATAGAAATTAGGAACAATGCCCCTATTTTGGACATAGGTTGTGGTGGTGGTCAAACTATACATACGCTTGTAAAACAACATAAGCATCAGGAAATCTACGGCGTAGATTATTCCCAGCAAGCTGTGGAGACATCCATTCAAAAAAACAACAAGGCTGTTGCCGCAGGTAGGGTGAAGATCAGTCAGGGAGACGTATCGGCGCTACCGTTTAACGAAAGTTTTTTTGGGACGATCACGGCTATTCAGACGCATTATTTCTGGCCTGATCTTGAACATGATATAAGTGAAGTGTATAGGGTGCTGAAGGCAGGCGGAACGTTTGTCATTATTTCTGAGGTCTATAAAATTAATTATCACATGAAACAATACACAAAGAACGAAGAGATAGATCATTTATTTCGGAAAGCTGGCTTTCAAACGGTAAATATTCACGAGAACAGCAAATGGAAATGTTATGTTGGAAAGAAATAAAGCGGCCGCACCGCCCCAAAAAGGACGACACAGCCGCTTTAATTTCACCGTCTATTTAGCCGGATTGGTATTAAACGAACAATGAACGGGAAATGATTACGAGCAAGATAAAGAGTACCAAGATCGCACCAGTTGAAGTGAAGGCTCCTCCATGAAATTCACCCATGATATATTCCTCCTTAACGTATGTCTTATTCCCATTGCTGCGGCGGATGTCGCAGCTTTCTGAGATAATGACATCATATGCCAAAGTGGACTGGATGAACTGGTCTATGGCCTATTGCTCGTCAATATGGGCTTTTAGGATGCGCAGTCCTTTTGGAAGATGATTCTTAAGTTGGCCAGCGCTTGCTTTGCCCCAACTTATTGGCAATCCATCTAAAGTTACTAGTGTCCATCCATGTAATTCCACCGGCACAGGTAAGCTTTCGCCCCGGAGCCAAGCATGTATTTCCATCCCCCCGCTACTGAGATCAAAACTACGTGTTACATCTGTGTGCTGAATCGCCATCGCGAGGGCGTGAGCAGGTTCAATTCGATTTTTCTTTAAATGGGCAATATGTAGCCCGGCTCGCGGAATACGAAGTCCATCCAGCAGCCCCGTATGGAGGTTGCCGCTAAAGGATTCAGGCAGTAGATAAAGAGATTCACCGAACAGCAGAGGGATGCCTTGATATGAGAAACCAGGCAGCTCTAACGAAGCCCAGTCTTGGAATAACTGGTATGCATCGCGTACGGAAGAATTGATTTTTGGGTTGTTTTTGTTACGACGTTTATTAGTGCTGCGTTTGACATCGTCATTAACGTCATTTTCGGTGACACTTTGCTTACGTAGGAGTGCAACAAAGTGGCCTTCGCCTTTTTCTAAATGTGGCCAAAGGCGCTTGTGGGTAAGTAGTTCCATATCGGGGTAGCGATCCGTCAATCGGGCAATGATCTCCTCATTCTCTTGGCGGTTAAAGGTGCAAGTAGAGTAGGCTAGAGTCCCCCCAGGCTTAAGCATAAGGTAGGCGTCTTGCAGGATGTCCCATTGTCTCGCCGCACACATAACCACATGGTCAGGAGACCACTCTTGAACGGCATTTGGATCTTTTCGAAACATGCCTTCTCCTGAGCAAGGGGCATCTAACATAATTCGGTCAAATGCTTGTGGGAAGCGAGAAGATAGCTGTTCTGGCGTTGCACAGGTTACGAGGGTGTTCTTTATGCCTAGACGTTCGACGTTCTCTGCCAAAATTTTTGCGCGTTCCGGATGAATTTCATTAGAGATTAAGAGGCCTTGTCCTTGCATTAATCCAGCGATATGCGTAGTTTTGCCCCCAGGGGCAGCTGCAAGGTCGAGGACGGTTTCGCCGGGTTTAGGTGCCAGCAGTTCGGCTGCGGACATTGCGGAAGGCTCCTGAATATAATATAGTCCGGCAGCATGGTATGGGTGTCTGCCTGGTCGAGCGGGCTCTTCATAATAATAACCGTCTGGGCACCATGGGATAGGTTTAAGATCAAACTGTGAGACTGTGCGCTCTACTGCGACTTGACCTGAATCTGAGATGCTTTTCAATGGATTAAAGCGAAGTCCCTGCGTTCGTGGTGCTGAATAGCTTTCTAGAAAAGCATTTGCCTCTTGCCCCAGCATTTCTTGTATATATGCGGTGTAAGAGGCAGGCAGCTGTTCTTCCTTCATAGATCATTCTCCTTTTTCTTAGTTGCTGTTTCATGTTTATACCGATAAAATCAAGGTATGGGGAACGTAATCGTACCTGAAATTCTACATATACACAACTATATCATAATTGCCAAGTCTTACTGTACGTAAGGCAATTGTAAAGGGGATGTACCATATGAATTTGCTGCAAGCGCTCTTCTTCCCGCCGGAGCAACCCGGTGGTGTATCATCCATGATCCCTTATCTTCAGGAAAGGTTCCGTTCAAGCCGCTGGGAGATGGATTTGTTTTGGTTACCTAAGAGGATTCGCAACAAGGGACATGAAGAAGTCATATTCGAGACCTTTGATTGGACCCAGTTTGGGGAAAGTCAGATCGTTCAGAAATATATTCAGACCTATCGTGATTATCTATGGTGGACTAAATTACGAATGAGCAAGACATATGATCTTATCCATTCCCATCATCCAATTGCTGGTTTAGCAATGAAAAAAGTATTTCCAAATACTCCGTTAATTCAAACCTTACATTCCAGTTATGAGCGAGAGCTGATACTGAATGGAGCTATTTCTGATGGTGGTCTGGAGCATCAGTTTCTAGTTTCGCTTTACCGCGAACTTGAGCATGTAAGTGATCAGTTAATGACCGTGTCTCAAGCTTTTGCAGAGTATGTGGCGCCATATATTCAAGATCCTTCTAATATAGGAGTAATCCCGAATGGTTTTGATGAAAAAAGGTTTAAGCCAGTCCCGCATGACAACGCTATACCCCAGCTTGTGACTGTGACACGTCTGGTTCCAGCCAAAGGAATTGACACGTTACTCAAAGCCTGTGCTGAGCTTAAAAATCGCGGTCATGAATATGTACTGCATATTATCGGCGATGGACCTTCCCGTGCGGATTTGGAAAATATGGCTAAACAATTAGGGATTTATAATGAAACGATTTTTTATGGATATACGCTCCATCCGGAAGAATTCATGCCTTTCTTTGATATTTTCGTGCTGCCATCTCGGGCAGAGGCCTTCGGATCGGTGTTTGCAGAAGCGGCGCTTAGCTGCTTGGCTTTAGTTGGGACGAATGTTGGCGGGATACCGGAGCAAATTGAAGATGGTGTGAATGGTCTGCTCGTCAATCCTGATGATGAAATTGCACTTGCTGATGCTTTAGAGAAGGTGATATCCGATCCGGCTTATCGTTATGAGCTTTCTCGTTCAGCTTGGGATAAAGCGAAAAGCTTGTATTCGCTGACTCGTGTCGCTAATGAACTTAAAAAGACATACTTACAGTATCCCTCAGGAACGAAAGGGTGAGCAGCTATGATTCCATTTCGATTTCTACATGCTGCTGACTTACATTTGGATAGCCGTTTTGCCGGGCTGGCGTATATTTCGCCAGCCATTCGTTCTTATTTACGCGAGTCAACCTTCGCCGCCTTAGGGCGGCTTGTCCGCGTTGCGATCCAAGAGGAAGTTGATTTTATTGTCATCAGTGGAGATGTGTATGATGTTTCAGATGCTTCCTTACAGGGTCAGCTGCGATTTCAAGAAGCGCTCAAGGAACTTGGCCAGCACGGGATTCAAGTGTTTCTGATCCATGGTAACCATGATCCACTTGATGGATTGCGTCTGGCAACGGAATTGCCAAAGCATGTTACCGTGTTCGGAGGGGAGAAGCCAGATCATGTCACTGCTCATCGTCGTAAAGATGGTCAAGAAGTAGCTATTGTTAGTGGAATCTCTTATCCGACTGCGAAAGTTACTGACAACACAGCACTGACCTTTTCTCGAAAGCCTGGCAGCCGTCTGTTTCATATTGCTATGCTGCATGGAAATGTAGATGGTGATTTGGTGCACGAGACATATTCTCCTTGTAGCCGTAGGGATCTTATCGAACGGGGTTTTGATTATTGGGCGCTTGGGCATATCCATAAACGCAGTATATTGCATGAGAAACCAGCAATTGTGTACCCAGGCAATATACAGGGACGCAGTATTAAGGAAACCGGACCAAAGGGTTGTTATGTTGTGGATGTTGATGAGGCTGGAAGTATTGCGCTCCGGTTTCATGAGCTTGATTATGTTCGCTGGCAGGTACGGGATCTATCCATTGAGGGATTAAGTCATGAAGCAGAATGGATACAAAGGGTGGAGCAGGTGATTGACGAAATCAGGGAGGAACTCCCGGAGCTGATGTCAGTGGTTAGATTTCGTCTGATTGGACGCGGGGACGTACATAAAGTATTAGCTGAAAAAGGTGCGGCAGAGGATCTGCTGTCTGAACTCCAGCGCCGTGAGGCGGTTCGGGCTGAGCGTAAAGATTATAAAGGACTTGTCTGGGTGGAAGGATTCGCTGTAGAGTCCGGGTTAGCTATTGACCGTGAACGGTTATTAGAGGAGGATAGCTTTCTTGGAGAAATGCTGCGAATTACAGATCGTACGGAACATTCAGCAGAAGCGCTTGAAGAATTAATAAACAGTGCGCTTAAGCCGCTCATGGAGAATCAGGAGCTGCGACAGCTGCTCTCGGTGACAAGTCAAGAGGAGAAGTTAAATTGGCTTCGTAGTGCAGCGGAACAGGGAATCACAATGCTCGGTGGAATGGAGGGTGCTCCAGAAGATGAGAATTGAACATTTGCAGATCCATGGCTTCGGACGTTTGCATAACCGAGAGATTGATCTATCGGAAGGCGTTACCATACTCTATGGACGTAATGAAGCAGGAAAAAGCACGACGTTGCAGTTTATTCGCTCCATGCTATTTGGAATTCCAAGTCGTGGTAACCCTACGGAGAGGTATGAACCTATGCAAGGCGGTTTGCATGGGGGAATACTGAAGGCGCGTGATATGAATGGTGGTCTATGGACCATTCGTCGCCATACCTCTGGTGGTGAGGGCTCAGGAAGAAATGAGAAGCTGAACATCGCGGTTAATCATCCGAATGGAACGACGCAAGAGCTAGGACAAGCTGAAATGGAGCGTCTTTTGCTTGGTGGCATCTCTCGAAGCATGTTCCATCAATTGTTCGCGGTCTCTCTCGATGAACTGCAGGAGCTTGCTGCGCTTCAATCAGAAGAGATGAGCAGCTTTCTCTTTCATGCAGGGATGGGCGGCGGTGGAACGATCATGCGGGCGGAACGCCGATTGGTACAGGAAGCTGAGAAGCTATATAAACCTCGGGGTAAACTGCAGGAAGCTGCTAAAATCGTTCAGGCTATTGAGAAACTAGAGCGCCAGATGGCGGAGAGCCGCTCCTATCTTCCACGTTATAACGGTAATATAGCAGCAATAAAGGTTATGGAATCTGAGCTGGATCAATTGGAACAACAACGTAAGCTTACTGGAGACAAGCTTGTGATGCTTCGCAAAGCTCAAGATGTTCGTGAATTGTGGTTAAAATGGAGCGATGCGCAGCTCGAGCTGCAAGACCTACTAGTGATTACAACCTTTCCTGAAGATGGAGCGATTCGCTATCAGGCACTTGAAGGTGAAATTCGAAATGCTCTAGGAGCAGTAACTCGTTATGAACGTCTGCAAAGTGAGCTTACGGATGAGCTGGCGCAGAATCCACCGGATGCGTTGTTAATAGCGCAGGGGCCTGCCCTGGAGCGGCTGGATCGCCATCGGAGCAACTATGAAAACCTGCGAGTAGAAAGACAGCGGCTAGAAGGTGAATTGACCGCGCTGAATGAGCATTTGCAGCGAATTCTGCGAGGCATTGATGTCAGCTGGAGCGCGGCAGAGCTGACTGCATTTGCGGGTGCAGCGGCAGATCGTGAAGCTGCACGGAGGTTTGCGGCGGCGTTCGCCAGTTATGATCGCCGCATGGAGGCGGAGGGCGCAGCGCGGCAGACGCTGCGATCCCGCTTGGCCGCTGCCTCAGCTTCGCTGCAGGCAGCAGAACGGGCGTTGGCGCGTGAGCACGCTACCGGCGCCGAATCTTTTGCGCAGCTGGCTCCGCGCAGCGCCCGTGAAGTGCTGCAGCTGTGGGACGAGCTGCAGCAGGCGGCCGAGCGCTGGCGCGAAGCGCAGCTCAGCGAGGGGCCGCAGCGCGCCCCCGGCGCCGGAAGTGACGGCCCTAGCGCACAGCGCATGGCCGCGCTCTACCGGCGCCTGCTGTGGGCTGGGGCAGCACTAACTGTGCTGCTGCCCACAGCGCTGTGGCTGACCGGTGCTCCGCCGGCCAGCGCAGTGCTCGCGATCGGACTGCTTGGCGCGGCCGATCTGGCCCTTTGGGCCGGCCTCAGCGGAGCACGCCGGCCGGAAGCGTCCCCGCCAGGGCATGGCGGGGACGCGGGCACAGCCGCAGCCGAGATGCTGCGGCTGCGGGGGCAGCTGCTCTCCGGGGCGGAGCCGGAGAGCGCTATGCCGGGGCGGCGGTCGGCCGCCCCAGGGTCCAGCCCTGACGCAGGCGGGCTGGAAGCCTCCATGAGGGAGCTTCGCAGGCTCATGGAGGCTTGGTCAGCTTGGCGGCAGCGCATTGAACGCTATGCCGCCGAGCGGGATGCCTGCCGCACGGAGCTGGAGACGCTGGCAGGCCAAGAGAAGCTGCTCGCGGAAGAAATGACCCGAGCAGAGACGGCTTTCACTCAAACTGCTGAGCAATATGAAGAGTGGCTGCGTGAGCGCAGATTGCCTGAAGGGTTGTCCCCGGAAGGGCTGCCGGATATCTTTGCAATGGTGGAGCAGGGGAACGAACTGCTGCGCCAAGAGAATAAGCTCTCTTTGCGACTAAAGCAGCTTGAAGCAGAGTGCAACTTGTTCGAGGAGGAGCTGCTTGCTCTCATTTATGAATCAGGTACTGATCCTTTAAACGAGTCTGGCGTAGCGGCAACTAGCTTTGATATGGACGCGCAGGATGGACAACGAAGATCTGCACTAACTTTACTGAGCTGGCTGGAACTTCGAAAAAGAGCTTGGGATGAACTGAAAAAGGACCTGGTTCGCCGGGAAAGTATTCAGTCACGGTTACAGGAGCTTCTGGAGGAGCTTAAGGAAAGCCATAGAGTATTAGGTGAACTTAGAGAACAGCGTGAACACCTGTTGCATGAAGGCGGAGCAATAAGCGGGGAGGACTTCTTACGAAGGTCGGCTGCTGTACAGCGGCGTAGTGAGCTGAATAAATCCATTCGTCAGTGGGAGTTAGCTATGTTTGGAGGCTGGGAGGATGAGCGAGTTGCCGCCCTGCAGGTAGTATTAGATCATCATGATGCCTCAGCACTTCAAAAAGAACGGATAGCGGCTGAAGAGCTGGCTGAACAGGAGGAAGAAATGTGGAACACCCTGCTGGAGCAACGAGGGAAGCTGCTTCAGGAAAGGGAGTACTTGAAAGAGCGTTGTATGGAGGACTCCGTAATTCAGCGATTGGAAGAGCAGAGAGCCGCTCTGCGAATTGTGGCTGATAAATATGCGGTAGCAGCATTAACAGCCGAATTAATTGGAAGAACCCGCCGTATTTATGAACAGGAGAAGCAGCCGCAGGTACTATTGCTTGCATCCGACTATTTCTCCAAGCTGACGGAAGGGGAATACAAGAGAGTTGTTATGACTCTGGGCCATAAAGAGCTAAAAGCTGAACACAAAAATGCTGGACTAATCGACAGCGGACTGCTTAGCCGCGGGACGGCAGAACAGCTGTACCTTTCCATCCGCTTGGCACTGGCAGAGACGATGTCTCGGCAAGTATCGCTGCCATTGCTGTTCGATGACCTATTCGTCAACTTTGATGAAGCTCGTCTTCATGCTGCTCTTTCACTGCTTGGTGAACTGTCGATCTCCCGCCAGATTGTAATGATGACTTGTCACAAGCATGTGGCGGAAGCGGCAGCACGAATCATTCCAACAGCAGCAGTTATTTCCGTGTAACTGGTTTTATGGATGCAAGGCTGTTCCCTTTTCCACTCGAACCCGATGAGGATTCAATACGTGGTGGAATAGACCATGGCGTACGTAGCAGCATGACAGCCCAGACCAGCGATAAAGCGCCGAAGATCGGGTAGAACACGGAGAGAAGAGAGCTAAAGCCAAATTGGCTCAGTAAATAACAGACCAACATTAGAATCGGTGTAATCAATGTGGGTTTAACGGGAATTCGTTGTTTTAACTGCATGGTAACGCCATAAATGTCGGCAACAAAAGTGCTGAAGATCTCCAGAAAAATCAGCAGCAAATATATAGTTTGCACTACAGTGCCCAGCCGGATGGCAATGTTACCCATAGGGATTTCAAATTGGAGAATCCCAGGCATTTGTGAGCTCATCGCGAAATGCGCGGCGATCAACATAAAGCCGATCCCGGCACCACCTATAATACCGCCCCAGACCAGAGATTTTTCTTCATCTGTGTGACGAGCCATCGGAACTAATACGGCTTGAGCCATACCTAGATTGAAGGCGGTGTAGAGCAGCGGCGACATCCAAGCGCCAAAGATAGATCGATCATTTTCTAGGAATAGAAATCGTTCTGCTCCTGGAATTTGAAACGTATTAAAAATAATGATGAGTGATAGTGTAAGCATTAGCGGGACAATCAGACTGTTCATTTGCAGAATACCGGAAATCCCCCGCTTAAGCAGAAAATAAGAACCAACCAACGTTAGTATTAGCCCTGTTTGATAATGAAATCCAAGATGCTCTTGAAAAATAGCTCCAGCCCCGGCAAGCATAATACTGTTGACACCGATCAGGATGACCATCGTGAACAAACTGATGGTGCTTCCAACTTGGTCACCAAAGAGATGACGGTTAAAGTCCTCATAAGATTCTGCTTCTATGCGCCGAGCGATGACCATCATTTTTGTACCCAGCCATATGAATAGTATAGTAGAGAGCAGGATGGTCAGGACTGCCCAGTGTCCGTAACGAGTGAAGAATTTCAATATTTCTTGACCGGTGGCGAATCCGGCTCCTACAATGGTGCCGATATAAGTGAAAGCGATCTGCATTGTTCGGACATGTGATTTCATGGCTGCCCTCCTAATCGTTTTAAGAAGCAAAAGAAAAATCATAAGGAGTGCTATGCAGGATTGCCTTGTGCACTCTGTATAGTACAGGTTATGATGAGGATCAGTAGGACATGACTTCCGTGATTCATTTGTACGGAGCGTCTGCGATTATAAAGGGTATTGGAGGTTCAAAATCATGGAAGTATTGAAACAGCGGATTTTGGAGGAAGGTGTCGTCGTTTCGGATGAAGTGCTGAAGCTGGATGCACTGTTGAATCATCAGGTAGATCCGCAGCTTACGATGGAAATGGGACGGGAGTTTGCCGGGAGGTTTGCGGACTGCGGAATTACACGTATTGTGACCGTGGAATCCTCGGGCATTGCCGTGGCATTTGCCACCGCATATGAGTTAAAGGTGCCGTTAGTTTTTGCACGCCGCAAAAAAACGCTCCTAGCAGATCCGGACGCACTTTGTGAAAGAGTTCCTTCTTTTACGAAAGGTATCGTTACCGATATCATGTTGTCTCGCCAATTCATCTCCCCGGAGGATAAAATTCTCTTTATCGATGATATTATTGCTAATGGTGATGCAGCACGCGGGCTGATTAAAATTATTCAACGCTCTGGCGCTGAGCTGGTTGGTCTTGGCGTTGTAGTGGAAAAAAGCTTTCAGGCAGGAGCTCGAACGATCAAGGAGCAGGGGATCCGGTTGGAGTCACTTGTAAGAATAACCTCTCTCAGCGGGGGCACCATTGAATTTGGAGAATAACCCGAATTTGAATAAGAACATGCCTATTTTTAAACAACTGCTTTTCACCCTATAGATTTTCCTTTATAATAAAATCAGACATAGGGAGGAGGCGTCACAATGGGGAAAGAACCGGTGACTGAGCAATTTTTTATTGATAAATTAACCGAGGCCAAGGATCACTTCGAGCGTGCGCTGGATTGCAAACACACGGAATTCGACGATCTGTATCCCTATATGATTGAACATCCTCAGTTTTTTTGGTACAAACGCTATGTAGCTTGGTCAGAGCTTCTGACAATCAAAGGTTTGTGTGAGGAACTTTCCTTCCCTTGGAGGGAGAAATTCACAACTAACCAAGTGGAGTATCTGGAGCAACGTGTGATGTCCGCTAAAGTTCTTGACTTCTGGTTTGAGAAGAATGAAGCGCTGATATAAGAATGCTTTAGTAGACATGCAATTGGTCAATTGCTTATACGAGACCCAGATGACTTTTCATTTGGGTCTTTTTTCTGGATGAATATAGGATAAGCTATATAGAGGGAGGGATTTATGATGATTAGCGATGAACAATTGGATGCGTACCGAATTTCCGGTGAGAAAATTCGTGTGGTGCGTGATGGCATAGAAAGTAATGATGTAAAGGGGATTGTTCTGGCTTGGGACGATTCGCAGGTGATGATACGTCGTCAGAATAGACGGGTAGTAAAGCTTGATCGGAATTATCTATTCCAACCCTTCAGCGAACCAAGAAAAGCTCCTGATAATATATAATCTTGGCAGCATAAACAGCTCCTTACCCAAGTGGGTAGGGAGCTGTTCTTTATTTATGGCGGATTATATGGTTAGTGCTAGCTGGGTCTCACTTTCTTCTCTGGAGAGCATGGAGAGCTCTGTGGACAGGCCGAGATATGCGCGCATTCGCAGCAGCATCTCTCTACGGAATCCTGGCCATAATATATTCATCTCACCTTGATATCCTCTACAGGTGTACAAGGCCTCGACGCCCCGTTGATCTTGGCGAACGGTTGTGACCTTCAGATCATGTGAGCTCAATTCGCGCGTAACTTCTTGAAGCATTAATGAGGTCTTCTTAGTGGCACCAGACACGAGCTCCATATAAAGCTGAGGGGTCTTAAACAGACCACTCTTACTGATTACACGGCAGTCACGTTCGAACACTTTATGAATAAACGTTAGCAGCAAATAGCTTCTGACAAGGGACATTTCTTCTTTCGTAACCTCTTCATCAACCATGGATGTCTTCAACTTTGTAGTCGCCATTATAAATCACCTCATTTATATTATGCGAACTTTTGTTCTCATTATACCTTATATTCGGAAGTAAAAGCAATAATTATCCATAAAATAATGAATGATTAGAAAAGCTAGAGAATATATTGACGCATTAATCTCAGCATGGTATGATCTATCTTGTGACGCAAGATGGATATGTAGTCATTACGATGTGCGGTCGTGGCGGAATTGGCAGACGCGCACGGTTCAGGTCCGTGTGGTAGCAATACCGTGGAGGTTCGAGTCCTCTCGACCGCATCACTAGAAACTCCCTTGAGAAATCAAGGGAGTTTCTTTTTTGTGAATATAATTAATCCGAGGCAACTGGAGCATAATCGTATCTAGATCGATAAATATCGAATTAAGCCTAATAGGGCATAGGCAAACAGAACTGTTCCAGTACCAATGCCTGTAATTGCACTGTTTGCGACGTTAAGCTTTTTTGATATGAATAGTGATGTGATAGAGACTGCAACAAGAAGTGCTGCTAAAAGGTATAAACTGAAATCGTTAAAAACACTTTTTAAGCTAATAAAATGAATTCCTACAATAAAGGCAATCCAAGGAGCAACGTAATCATTAAACTTACATTTCAACAATATAGAAGCTCCAGCACCTGCCACAAATAATTCAATATAGACAGAAATTAAATAATTATCAAAAGAGGTCTTGTCATTTAAAACGGAGGGAGCATCCCAGTTCGTTATACTTAAATAGATACCAATCAAGCAGATGAGAAGGGATACACCAGAAGCTATGCCAATATATTTACGCCAGCTGGATCTGGGGTTTTCTTGTGCCCAACCAAACCAACTAAAACTAAACATACCGAATATAGAAACATACATGGCGTAATCCCTCACATAATCCATAAAGGTACCTCCTACACCTACAATATTTAGAATATTCGAGGCTGTGCCTTACACTGTAGATTTTCGAAGCATCCAGAACGATAAGAGTGCATACAAGACCGTCAAAGGCATGGTCCACAAGGCAAGATCAAATGCGGTATGGCTGGCAAACCAATTAAATAGATCTCCCCACCACCGATAATACGTCATTAACAATCCAGCGACACTGTACAGAATAAACATGACTGCCGCGAAAATGAATAGACCGCTTCTACCAAATCTGCGGAAGATACTGGATATAACAAATCCCCAATAAAACATATGCAACATGATCATAAAATAGATCCACAGCTGTTCTAGGACAGTACCATCATTCAAGTATGGTAGGTGAAAATAATGTAGCTGCACACCCCATCCAGGTGTTAAATTGTTTTCTATAACGGATAGCAGGAACAGAAGAAGGGAGAAGCCGGCACTTGTAATAACAGCCATCAAGGAGGTACCGAAGAAATAATCCGTTCTCCGTAGACTTAAGCCCAAGGCAAAGGGGAAAGTCTGTACCAAAATGATGATACCTATGACAAACATGTAAATAAAGATAGAGACTAGGCCACCTGTATACATGGGTTCTTGCATGAAAAAAGCTATGATAAGATTAACGAGAAAACTGGACAATAATATGATCCAAGGCATAAATAACCAAAACCATTTATCCTTGTAGTGCATTTTTAATATCCCTGTCATATGGTTCATTGTGCTGCCACTTCCTTTCCTTGAGATCTTCTATTTGTAAGATGGACAATTAACTGTTGTAAAGATATGGGGGAGATCTCCAGACCAAGCATCTCAGCACGTGATAGATCTGTTGAGTTTAACCCGACTAGAGTGGCAGAAATTAATCCGCCAAAAGGTTCACGAGAGATAACATCTTTACTGGAGATGAACTCTTCGACCTTCGCAGTTGCACCAATTACCTTAGCGGCTCGCCCGCGAAGAGCTTCAGCATCCTCATTAATAATAATCTTACCGTTGTCGATAACAATGACATGCTCTAACAATTGACTTACCTCGTCAATCAAATGTGTAGACAAGACAACTGTTCGTGGATATTCTGAATAATCCTCAATCAATCGATCGTAAAACAGGCTTCTTGCTACAGCATCCAGACCTAAATAGGGCTCGTCAAAAATAGTCAGCGGAGCGCGGCTAGCAAGGCCGACTACAATACCCACCGCCGAGAGCATTCCTCTGGACAGCTTCTTTATTCTTCTTTTTAAGGGGAGATTGAAGTCCTTGATTAAGGATTGGGCGTAGTCCCGATCAAAGCTAGGGAAAAATAACGCGGATACCTCTAGAACATCGATAATACGGTACGTATCCGGATACTTTTGACTTTCCTTAATGAAGCAAATCTGATTGAGTACGCGGTTATTCTCGTAGGGATGTTCTCCAAATACCTTCAAATCACCACTTGTAGCAAATAACTGGGCTGTGATCATGTGCATGATCGTTGTTTTCCCCGCACCATTTCTGCCAAGGAGTCCATAGATTTTATTTTGTTCCAAAGAAAAAGTAACGTCTTGGATGACGGTTACCTTTCCATACGACTTGGTTAGCCCCTTGATCTCAACAATTTCATTCATGACTGATTATCTCCCCTCTGAATCATCTTCGTTAATTGATCCAACGTTATTCCTAATTTCTCAGCTTCACGGATCATAGTTACAACATATTGTTCATAAAATTGCTCTTTTCTCTTCTCCATCAATACTGCGCGCGCTCCAGAAGCAACAAACATACCGATACCTCGCTTTTTGTACAATATTCCCTGATCCACTAGCAAATTCACACCTTTCGCAGCCGTTGCCGGATTGATCTGGTAGAAAACAGCAAATTGATTTGTTGAAGGAACCTGTGATTCCTCCAAGAGTGTTTCTTCGATGATGTCATTTTCTATGCGTTCGGCGATCTGCATAAATATCGGTCGTGTATCATCCATTAAGCTTCCCATGTATTCACCGCCATGTTCATTGGTTAGTTAGTTATGTAATTAACCATATATGCAACGAACTTATTTGTCAATCATTTCTAAGTGCATTTTTTGGTTCCTGAGTCCAAATACAGCGAATTAGGCGTATCGGCATAAATAAAAGGCTGAGCGGATTCAATCCGAACAGCCTTTTATTTTAGTGGGATGTCTGCTATGATTTTGTCCTATTAGAAACAGAGAAGGGTGAAACTATGAATGAATATGGTTCGAATTTATTTAAAGGTACTGCGGTGTACTATTCAGAATATCGACCACAGTATCCTTCATCCCTTATTCGGTTCTTGATTCAGCAGTTTTCGCTTAACGGAGAGGGTCGTTTACTTGATTTAGGATGTGGTACGGGTCAGTTGGCACTAAGATTCAGTGATTGGTTTGAAGAAATGATAGGTGTAGATACGGAAAGTGAAATGTTGGATGAGGCAAATCGTCTATCAAAAATTCACAGAGTAGATAACGTTAGTTGGAGGCTGGGTAGAGCAGAAGAGCTGCTGAGCGAATGGGGCTCCTTCCGTCTTACCATTCTAGCCAAAGCGTTTCATTGGATGGATAGGGCGTCCATTCTTGAAATTCTATATCATAGTTTGGACGATAATGGCGGTCTAGCCATTATTGATACTTTTAATGTTGAGCAAGAACCATTATCTTGGCAGCTTAAGGTGAATGAAATAGTGAAACGCTGGTTAGGTAACGAAAGGATAGCAGGAGACAGCACCTATACTCATCCTAAAGAAAGACATGAGGACATTGTTGCGCAATCTAGTTTTAAAGATGTGGAAAGACTGGTTTTACCCAGTTATACAATCACATGGACCGTGGATTCGATTATTGGTAATTTGTATTCCACATCCTATGCATCTAAGCGATTATTTGGAGATCACATAGAACGATTTGAAGCGGATATGAGATCTTCTTTATTAGAAATTGAACCTGCGGGTAAATTTACTGAAGAGTTATCCGTTTCTGTTATCACGGCGTTTAAGCGAGAAATAGAGTATTAAAAAGCAAAATCACAATAAAAATCTCGCATTGATCTCACCACAGCCCGCTGTGTTAGGGGGAAGTTTCAGAGAGAATGTGTTCTTTTTCAGTAAGGGTTTCACTTGCTTTGGAGATAAAGATGGATTTCTCTGCAGCAATTGGGCGATAACACCTGAGACAATAGGTGTTGAGACGCTGGTACCGGACAGCACAAAGTAATCTTTCGCTATCCGCAAGTAAGGAAGTTCACGATCCAGTTTGGATCCGGGAGCACGAAGAGAGATGATTGTTTCACCGGGAGCAACGAGGTCTGGTTTCTTACGCCCCCGCGGTGCAGGACCACGGCTGGAATACAAGGTAATCCGGTCGTCCTTTTGTGTGAGTGTGCGGCGATCATCCACTGCACCAACAGTAATTGCTGAAGGACTAATACCAGGAGATTCGATCGTACTTCGCTTAGGGCCGCTATTTCCTGCCGCTATTACAACTGTAAGGCCGGCTCTAATTGCTTGTTCTACTGCTTGGCATAGAGGGTCATCGGCACAAGTTGAATTGACAGTACCTCCGAATGACATTGAAAGGATACGCAGCTTTAGTCGCTTGCGATTTGCAATGCACCACTCAATTCCTTTAATAATCGTGGAGTCATATCCGTCGCCGTTTTTATCGAGTACTTTAACGCCAACGATTCCAGCCTTCGGAGCAGGGCTTTTGTATTTTCCTTTGCTCATCCACCCATTACCTGCAGCATCCCCTGCAATATGAGTCCCATGACCGTTATCGTCATAGGGCTGTTTTCTATGATTGACGAAATCCTTAAAAGCCACGATGCGGTTACAGGGCTTAATCAGATCAGGGTGTCTATATACGCCTGTGTCAAGAATGGCAATGTTGATCCCTTTACCGGTAAGCCCTTGTTTCTTCTGGATGGCGGTAGAACCGATGGAAGGTGTTGCTATATTAAGGGATGTTTTTTTGATTCCATCTACATAGATTTTTTCAATCCCCTGCCAATCACACATCTGTTTCAGACAATTCATCGAAACTCGCGATGCTACAGAATTAAGCATGGGGAGGTGGTGTTTGATAGGAAAGTCATGTGATTTTAAATGTTTTTGTAATGACTTCAGCTGTGCTGGGGTCATTTTTTGTTTGAATTTGATAATGATAGGAATTTTAACGGATGTACCGCGAGGGACTTGGGATTGTTGAATTCTTTTTCTAAGCGCCCTATGGATTTTTGAACTATGTTGCTGTACCCACAATTGTTGGCTCATTTCTTAATGGATCACCTCATAAATGCATTATATGCATCACTGATCCAGTAGGTACGAATCTATGAATCTAGGAATAAAGTACATTTCTTGCTTAGTAGGTAATAGTGAAGTCAAGAATCAAAAATCTTGCATCTACTAACGTATCCTAAAAAAGAAAGTAGTGATGCAAATGGTGACCATTAAGAAACCAGTTAACAAGCAAGCCGCTGTGGCGGCAAGAGCCCTCGCGGCAAAAAGAGTGAAAGCTGCTGCAACGAGAAAGAGACGGAGAATTAAACAGACATTGGATAGATTTATTGTTGTCGCTATTGGTACAAATGCAAGTGGCACACCTAAAGCAACTACAGGCTGGACAGCTTCATTACGAGCAGGCACTACAACAGTAACTGCTGATTTCGACGAATTTGGTGTAGTAAGATTCCCTACAATTACCACCTTAACAACGGTAGCTTATCTGCTTACATTAAGAGATGAGAACGGAGCTACTATCAGAAGTTTTAACGTTCCATCAGACCGTGAGTTTTTTGTGGCTAGATTTTAATTCGAACAAGCCTAGACCATTTTTCAATGCAACAGCATGTGTCGATTTTATATCGGCACATGC
Source organism: Paenibacillus sp. RS8 (assembly GCF_041956825.1). Classification (NCBI taxonomy): domain Bacteria; kingdom Bacillati; phylum Bacillota; class Bacilli; order Caryophanales; family Paenibacillaceae; genus Paenibacillus; species Paenibacillus sp. RS8. The sequence goes on from NZ_CP168131.1 coordinate 4,170,828, forward strand.
TGTTTTGCTTACTCTTATATTAATTGGGTCTTTTACGAGCGTTCATCTCAAACCACGACTATGATCATGCAGATGTTAACAATACTTGAATCTCATAAACCCACTGAAACATTCCGGTGAAAATGACGGACTGGATGACGAATGGAATCTCCGTGTTGTATTCGGCTTTAGCATGTGCAGCGATATTCTGTATCGTTTCCATTCTCTGCTCCTCTGAGCAATAACCATAGAGATAAATCCCTTTAGGTAATATTGAAATCCAGTCGGCCTGTTCAGGGTACTTCTCACAAACTACAAAAAAGACAGATGAATTCTCACTAGGCTCTGAAGTAGTGGTCATAATATTTGCACGAAGATCAAATACGAATGCATCTTTTGGCGCATCTTCAAGCTGTTGATTCAATGCATCCTGCAGTTGATGGAAACTTTCAAGGCTGGGTTTCTGTAGGGAGTGGATTTTTACGATCGCTCTTTCTTCCAAAGCCTTGGTTGAAAAATGGGTGGGGGATAGTGGGACGTCAGATAAATAAGCTTGATTTTCGTATTGTTTTCTCAAAGCTCTGAGCTGTAATTTCGTCTTATCCAGTTGTTTGATTTCCTGCTCAATTTCCTCGTCCTTTGTTTTAAGAAAATTAATAATATAATCGAGATTATCATTCGTAAATACATCTTTAATCTTATGAAGCGGCATATTCTTTTTTTTGCAGAAGTTGATGACATCGAGATAAATAAGCTCTTTATCTGAATAGTAGCGATATCCGGAGGAGGGATCTACTTTTGCAGGCTTCAGCAAGTGGATTCGGTCATAATGGCGTAAGGTTTCGATAGTTGTGTCTGCTAGTTTTGCTGTTTCACCAATAGAATAATAGTTGTTCATTGCATTGCTCTCCCGTTGACTCTTGTGTTACCCAAGAGATTATAGTGTTCATTGTACTGAATTTTAACTAAAATTTCAAAACAGTGAATGGAGAATGAGAAGATGAAGACAACAGAACTTGATGTATTAAAAGATCCAATTCCCAAACTATTTCGTGGTTACGCAATCCCCGGAATCGTAGCTTCGCTTTCTATGTGTCTGTACGGAATTATTAACGGAATCATTTTGGGGCGTTTTGTAGGACCTAATGCGCTAGCTGCAGTGAATATGGCTTCACCGATTTTTAATATTATATCCTGTATTGGGATCTTAATTGCCATTGGAGGAAATACATTAACCGCTATTAGTCTAGGAGAGCAGAACAAGAGAAAAGCTAATCACTACTTCAATAATGCTTTTTACGCCCTGCTTATGATTACCGTAGCTATTTTCATAATGGTAGTTTTTTTTCCTCATGTACTTGCTAGAATCGTTGGAGCGAACTCAGTGCTTTTTCCAATGGTTGTTGATTACATACGGACGTTTGGTTTATTTGTCGTGCCTGTAATTTTTAATATTTTACTTGGTATTTCATTGCAATCCATTGGCAAACCTCAGCTTTATATGTTCGGTAATTTGCTTAGTGTAGTTTTGAACATTATCTTGGATTTGATTTTTATCTGTGCCTTAGATATGGGGATTACCGGTGCAGCTTTGGCGTCTGGGATCAGTGCAACGGTTGTTTTTATATTATTTTTTTCGAAATTCATCTCAAAGGAAAGCTTTTTAAGAGTAGGTAGATGGAAAGTGGAGTTAAAAGCAATCGGAAGGATGATTTATAATGGCTCCTCAGAGGCGATTACGCAATTCAGTGCAGGTTTTTCTTTTATGATCTTCAACTGGATTTTGATCTCTAAATTTGGTGAAATAGGCGTATCTTCATTTGCGGTAGTTCAGTATATCTCACTAGTAGTTAATGCAGTTATCATGGGCATGTCGAGAGGGTTAGGAGCCATTAGCAGTGTAAATTACGGAGCCAAGGAGTACAGTCGTATATCAGAGCTTATTGCCGTGGCCATTAAAATAGTTACATCGGTTGGTGTGGTTTGTACAGCAATACTGATTATTTTTAAATCTCCCTTAATTTCTCTTTTTGTAAAAGACAATCTTCAGGTCATGAATACATCAAGTGAGATTATCACATTTTATAGCTTTAATTTTATTTTTGTAGGTGCCAATATTATAATCAACGCTTTCTATACGGCCATTAACAATCCGAGAATATCCGCAATTTTGGCAATTTTACGGTATATCTTGTTGATTGGAAATTTCTTTGTCCTCCCTTTAATGTTGGGTAACATCGGTCTATGGCTTTCCTTTGTAGTGGCAGAGATAATCTGTGTCGTGGTAAGCTATGTTTGTTTGAAGAAGACAATGTTAGAGTGGGATTTCAACTAGTCTACAGCAGAATAATAGAGGAGTTTCGAAGTGGCGAACACTGTGATTTAGACCAGTGTGTTCTCTATCGTATACTTCACTGCTAACTATTATAGGAATGATTATTTTTCTGACCGGAAATTAAAAAGCAAAATCAGAAGAAGGTTCCGTAATTAAGAGCCAAGATTTTATAAATGCAGAGGAGATTAACCCGATGTCGCAAGAGCTTGATTTTTCATTAGTAAATTCCTATTATCATATTTCTCCGGATGGTGCCGAGAACCCACTGGCTGAAATGCCTGCTACAGATTTCTTTGAAATGGGTCAAGTAAGAGGTTTGATGCAGCAAGCAGGGGAAATCGTTCAGGCACACGGCCTGGATTTACCTGCATCTTTTTTCGGGACATCATTATGTAATCTTTGTTCTACTAAACTGATTTTTCTGGCGCAATACAATAAGATTCTGGACTTATCCTTGGAGCGTTTAACTTTTCAAATAGAGGCTCACGAGGATCATGTACATTTGGGGTATAAGATTAAGGAGTTACACTATAAAGATGTCCCGGAGAAAGAGCTGGAGTCGATGATCCTGAAGGACTGAGAGGTATTTATTATACATACAGTTACACCTGCCGTAGAAGCCATCGCAGCAGCTGCAGGGGTTAAATCAGCCATGATCTGGCAACAATTTGGCGGTGAAATAGGGATGTTAAGAGAGTACATCGCTCAGAATGAGACGCGTGAAGAAGTGTTGGAGAGATTTAATCGTAATTTCTTGCTACTATCGGAATCCATCTCACCAGAGCTTTTTCACAGAAATAGAAATCCATTTAAGCATACGATTCGCTATACAGATAATCCTTACCAGGCAGGAGAGCAACTAGCGTTACGTTCTTCCTGCTGTCTCTACTTTTGCCGTGAAAATGGCGAAAAGTGTTATGTATGTCCAAGGTTAAAGGACGAAGAGAGGGAAGAGAAAAGAATGAAAATCCTCGCAACTCTATAAGTAAATTAGGTTTCTTATGCAAAATAACCATATCCCTTGGATGTGGTTATTTTTTTGAATAACAGAAAGTAAAAGGTTTGCACCATACTTAAGTCTGATATTTTACTAGAAGGATTGTCCTTCTTAAAAGGTTGAGAAAGGCGTTTTTGCTAGTTTAAAATTAAAATAAAATTGTTGACACTTGATAATGATAAACATTATCATAGGAGTAGTAGGTGAGAATGAAAATCATTGTCACTACAAAGGACGTATAATTATACATACTCGGAGGGATAGATTTTGAAGAAATTATTAGTACTTATGGTTGTTGCAGCGCTTACTGCAATGACTGCATGTTCGTCAACCAATACAGCGGACAATCAAACAAAGAATGCAGCAACAACGAATACAACTGCCAAAGAAACGAATGCAGCGAATACAACAGAAGCAACGAATACAGCGGATGCTGGAAAGGAATTCAGTCTGGAGAATGATGGTGTAGATGAAGCATTGTTCAATGAAGCGTTAAGCCAATTCCCAGCCACAGTACCTCAGCGTATTGTTACTACTTCTGTACCCTTAACAGAAATGCTCTACTTGCTTGGAATCACACCAGTAGGTGTGCCAACCTCTACCAATCCAATTCCTGCTGATTTTGAAACGATAGATAAAATTGGTTCACCTATGGCACCTGATCTTGAAGTAGTTACAAAGCTTGAGCCGGACTTGCTGCTGGGAGCGGAATCGCTTCGAAGCACGCTAGATAAGACACTGGAAGGCATGGATTTGCAAAAAGCATATCTACGTACAGAATCCTTCGAGGATTTGAAGCTTAGCCTTAAAGTATTAGGCACTTATTTTAACAAAAAAGATGAAATGAATGCGGCTTTGACTAAGATTTTGGATAAAGAAAATGAGCTAAGTAAATTAGCCGAAGGAAAAGAACTACCGAGTGTGATGCTCGTTATTGGAACCTCTGATTCCTTTATGGTTATGAGTGAGAAATCTTATTTAGGTAGTTTGGTGAAGAAGCTTGGTGCAGATAACATTGCTACTTCTGTACTTAACGTTACAGATACTTACTCCCCAATTAATATGGAGAACATTGTAGCCGCTGACCCAGACGTTATTCTTGTACTCGCTTCAGGTGATCATGGCGCAACAAAGGATAAGTTCAAAAAAGAAATTGAGAAGAACGAAACTTGGACAAAGCTTTCTGCTTACACAAACGATAAAATTTACATGTTGGATTATAGTGTGTTCGGTGTGACTTCGATTATTAATGCAGAGACAGCACTGACTGAAATTGCAAAATACTTCTATGAATAATCAAAGGAGACAGCAAGTGATAAAAACATCTCGTAGCAGAATAGTTGTTATTGTAACGGTTATATCAGCGCTCGTTGCCGCAATTATTGCAATCGGACTAGGCTCTGTATTCATTCCGGTATCAGACATACTCAGCACGATCTTTAGTTCATCGTCTAAGGCGGTGAACGCCACCATCATATGGGATATTCGATTGCCACGTGTATTACTGGCGATGATCATCGGAGCGAATATAGCGATCTCGGGCGCACTGCTGCAAGCTGTGATGGGTAACCCACTTGCTGATCCTGGATTGACGGGTGTAACTAGTGGGGCGGCTGCATGTGTTCTTGTCATAATGCTTGCTGCACCTCAGTATACTCAGTTCATTCCGATAGCTGCTTTTGTTGGTGGACTTATTGCTGCCGGCATTGTATATGCATTAGCGTGGAGACGAACCGGCATTTCGCCGGTTACCATTATTCTATCTGGTGTTGCTGTGAATGCGCTCTGTGGAGGAGTTATTGGACTCTTAACAATCATGTACAGTGATAGACTTCCTGCAGCGGTTCAATGGCTTAACGGCAGCCTTGCAGCAAAAGGGAATAATGCCTTGATGATGGTCCTTCCATATGCCATTGTAGGTTGGATCTTATCGTTTTTTGCGATTCGTAAGGCAAATATCATTCGTCTGGGTGATCAGGTTGCTTCGAATCTGGGTGAAAATGTGAACCAAATTCGTATCCTGCTCTCCTTGCTAGCCGTATTTCTGGCGGCTATTTCTGTAGCAGCCATTGGAATGATCGGATTTGTTGGTCTTGTTGTACCGCATATGGCGAGAATGCTCGTTGGTTCTGATTATAAATATCTTTTGCCGATGAGTATGGCGCTTGGTGCATTGGTACTGTTGATTGCAGATACGGGTGGACGTACGTTATTCGCACCACTAGATATTCCTTCGGGTATCCTAATGGCTGTGATTGGTGGACCTTATTTCCTATACCTGATGAGAAAGAAGGCGTTCTAACATGTTTACTGTCGATTCCATTTCGATTCGGTATGAGCAGAAAAGCGTGATAAACAACTTCTCTTTTTCCGTAAAAAAAGGTGAAATCGTCTCTATCATAGGACCAAACGGCTCTGGCAAATCAACACTACTCAAAGCGGTATCACGGCTAATTCCATATCATACGGGTACGGTTACCCTCGATGGTACGGATCTGAAGTCCATGAGCGCCAAACAAGTCGCACGAAAAATGTGCATGCTGAGCCAGAAGAATCAAGCGCCAAGTGATATGACTGTGATCGATCTAGTCTCTTATGGTAGGTATCCACATAAAAAGTGGTTCGAAAGATTGAATCAAGAAGACATGGATATTGTACAGTGGTCTCTGGAGAAGACAAATTTGGTGGAATATAAGGACCGACCTGTAGCTTCATTGTCAGGAGGAGAATCACAACGTGCCTGGATTGCAATGGCTTTAGCGCAGCGGCCTCTGATCATGTTGCTTGACGAACCAACAACGTACTTGGATATTTCACATCAGCATGAAGTGCTTGAGCTCGTTCGTGAGTTGAATCAGGACATGGGGATGACCATAGTAATGGTTCTGCATGATCTCAATCAAGCTTCTACTTATAGCGATAGTATTGTTGTAGTGCAGGCTGGTGAGAAAGCGATGTACGGCACACCCAATGAAGTCATGACAACAGACATGATCCGGGATGTCTACCGAATGGATGCGGAAGTTCAGTATGTGCCTACAGAGAAGAAACCTCGAATTCATTTACTCAGTACCGTTCGATAGATTCATATTGTGATTACATTACATATTCATGGAGGGATTTTTTAATGAAGAAGCCTGTAGATATTGAGAAAAATAAAGAAAACTACTTACAGTTTATTAATAAGCGTAAAAATCTGATTTTGAGTTTAATTGATGATGAAGGTAAGCCTTTCATTAGTTATGCACCTTTTGTAAAGAAAGATGGCAAGCTGTATATCTATATTAGTAAGATTGCAGAGCACTATGGCTATATGGAAAATAATGATTTTGTGGACGCCTTCCTGATTGCGGATGAGTCTGAAACCAACAATAAATTTGCAACTGAGCGTGTGCGTTGGAGTTGTAATTCAAGTAATATCGGTAATGATGGACATGAGGATATCTTTGAATTGTTTAATGCGGATCATGGTGAAGCCATGTTGAAATTGCTGCGCGGACTGGATTTTTCACTGTTCGAATTGACCCCTCAGAAGGGGCGTTATGTTGTTGGCTTTGGGTTGGCGTTTGACATCGACGTGGATGCGAATTTGTTCAACCATGTTGTGATTGATAAGAAGAAAGACGAAGAAGCAACCGTACAAGGGAGCAAATAGCCGATGACTATTACTTCAGTGCTGCCCATCTGGCAAGCGGTTCAAGAGCGATTTCATAAAATGGTGAAGGCATTGCCGGAAGAGGACTTAAATCTTAAATTAGGGAACTCCACCATCGGAGGTTTGATTTCTCATAATGCCGAGGTAGAGTTTATGTTTGCAGAGTGGTTCTTTGGTAAACCTAAACCTCAAGCCGATGATGCAGTGTATACTACATTAAGTGAACTGGTGGATCTGCTGTCTGCTTCCAACGAGAATCTGATTGCAGCGATGCGGGAGCTTCCGGAAGATGCTTGGCATGTGAGTGTAGAATCGGCATTTGGCACATCTACTCCACTTGAAGCAGTAGGTAGACTTATGTATCACACAGGCATTCATGCCGGACAGATTTCTCTGATACAGAAAAATGCGGTTCGAAGTGAAGTGTTGTAGAGTAGAAGAATAGAAGGAATGGGAAAACGGCAGAAATGCCGTTTTTTTGTGTGTAAATAAGGAGTTTTTAGTTAATTTCGAGTAGTTGTTATCTCTCTTCTGAAACTCTCTGGAGTTGTGTATTTGGTATAATATAGGGGATTCCAAGGAGGCGTATATTATGACGGAGTACTTGAGAGGCCAAATGGCCAAAATGGCGAATGTGAATATGGAGACGTTAAGGTATTATGAAGAACTTGGACTGATTAGCACTCCTTTACGTTCGGAAGCCGGATACCGTCTTTATTCTGAAGAGGCGCTTAGTCGACTAACGTTTATACATAATGCTAAGCTATGTGGGTTCACATTGAAGGAAATTAAAAAGGCACTGTTAAAATCGGAAAGCAGCGGCATTAGCATAGATGATTTTGTAAATGTTGTAGATAAAAAAATGGATAAAGTTCGTAACGAAATAGTCAAACAGGAAGTGAAGCTAGCAGCCCTCGAAGATTTAAGAAGAAATTTGCTAGCAGCAGATAAACATCCAGGTGTACAGTCGACGTTAGAAATACTAAAAATGGAATCTTAACTTGACCTTGTAGTCTCCTACAGGCTTTACAATTTGGGAAGAAGAGATCTGTAGGAGGGATTATAGATATGGAAAAAACGAGTATAGATCAGCTTGCAATGATCAAAAATTATCTGAACCAAACGAACCGATTTGAAAGTAGGTCTGTAGAGCAAATCCGGCAAGAAATGGCCGAAACGGCTGCGAGCCTGCCAAGTCATTCTGATGTTAAAGTTGAACAGGCTATAATCGGGTCAATGCGTGGAGAGTGGATAATACCTATGCAGCCAGTGCCGCCTCAGCATGAAGTTATCCTTTATTTTCACGGTGGTGGTTTTATTGCGGGCACTTGTGAATTTTATCGGGATTTAGCAACACGAATAGCAAAAGCTAGCGGCACGAAAATACTAACTATTGAGTATCGCCTTGCGCCCGAGTATCCTTATCCCGCTGCTAATGAAGATTGTATAGAGGCTTATCAATGGTTGCTTGCGAATGGATATTCTGCCAATGATATCGTGTTTGGAGGAGACTCTGTTGGAGCCAGCCTTGCGCTAATGACACTGATTAGTTTGAGGAATGAGGGGAGAGAGTTACCAGCGGGTGCCTTTTTAATATCACCTCATACGGATCTTGTTCATCTGGACGGAGAATCTTATCAGAGTCGAGCATTGCTTGATCCGACAGGTAGCTTAGAGGGGAGTAAACGAATACTTAACGCATATGTAGGCACATGCTCAGAGTTGGATCCAATACTATCGCCATTAAGGATGGATTTACAAGGATTACCTGAGTTACTTGTTCAAGTAGGTGATCATGAGGTGCATTTAAGTGATTCAACGAGGTTGACTGAACGGGCGAAAGCAGCGGGTGTTCAGGTGGAATTGGAAATATGGGAGAATATGTGGAGTGTTTTTCATTTCTTAGCGTACATGCTCCCAGAAGCGCAGCAGGCGATTACGAAGATCGGTAAGTTTGTCAGAGGGAAGCTGGATCAGTGAGAAAATAGATGAAATAATGTACTTTCGCCTTCTTGAGAGATCAGGGAGGTTTTTTGTTATCGGGGAATGGATAAACTTCACATCTTTAGGCAAGTTAACGGACTGTATAGCTCTTATTGGCATGTAAGAATGCCGAAAAGGATGGGATTTGGTTTACCAAATACGTACCTAAGTTTAATTTGTGAGATTCTATACTGACAATGATTTTACGAATGACAAAGTGATGATATTGTCAGTTTGTTTTTGATTGTTATATGCTATGATAATAACCACCAGAGATAGAGCGAGGGGAATATATATGTCGAATGATCTTCCATTATCTAAAGAAAACATTTTGGATGCAGCTGAACAAGTGCTCCGGCGTTTTGGCCCGGATAAGACTTCCGTTGTTGATGTAGCGAGAGTGCTGAAAGTTAGTCATGGTACGCTATATAGACATTTTTCAAGTAAATCTGCTTTACGAGAAGCGGTTACCGAAAGATGGTTGCATCACAATATTTTAGCCCCGCTAAAGGTCATTACTGAACAATTTGATGGGACTGCCAAAGAGCAGCTGCGTTTGTGGCTGGATACTCTAATCCGCAGTAAACGAACCTATGCTGTAGATGATTCCGAAATGTTTGCAATGTACGCCTCCGTAACTTTAGAAGCGGTAGGTATGATTACCCAACACGTAGATCAATTAATTGAGCAAATCACACAAATTATTGAAAAAGGTATACAAACCGAGGAGTTTAGAGCGTTGGAATCAAGGGTTACAGCAAGAGCGATTTTTAATGCTACATCACGCTTTCACCATCCTGCTCATGCGAAAGAGTGGCAGACAGCTAAAATTGATCAGGAATTTAACGCCGTGTGGGATTTGATTCTTTTCGGAATTTCGAAGTAAATGTAACGGCAGCAGCTTGTATTCCATAAAGAGACCAGTATACAATGGGAGCGAACAAAGGAGGGATGAACTTGTCAATCCAATCCAGCTTCCGCCGAGCCAATGCTATATGTAACCGACATGCTACAAAAATTCAAGGAGCCGGCTTGTCCATAACTATTTTATATTGGGGTTTCATGCCGGCTCATTTCGATAATTCCCTCCACCGCCATTCTTTTTTTGAAGCTTGCTATGTGTTAGATGGAGAGGGGAGCTATTATGAACACGACAGGGAGTATAATTTAGTAAAAGGAACGGCGTTTCTGTCTACGCCTGGCGTATGGCACCAGATTCGAAGCACTTCCGGATTGACATTATGCTATGTCGCGTTTGAAATGGATGAATCGCTGACAGAGCCGTTTTATCTCGAAGCGTATCGACAGCTTGCTGAAGGAGGAAACAGTGTTGTTAGGGAGGCCGACTCCTCTTTGACAGGACATTTGTGGCAGGCGTTACTAGCTTTGTGTGCAAATTCAGTCTCAACCATTCCGCTAGCCCTGGAACAGGTCGCGTACTCGCTGCTGTTGTCCTTCCCCGAATTGCATGGCTTGACCCTTACCGCGGGCGAAAGTGTTCAACAACCGATTTCTCCAGGGCATGCTTTATTTAGGCAAGCCAAGCGTTTCATTGACGATAATTTAAGCAATGAGCTTACGCTTGCGACTGTCGCGACTCATCTACATATCTCTTCCCGGCATTTAACCCGATTATTTCAGGAGTATCTCAGTCAGTCCTTCGTACATTATATTCAGGAGCGCCGGATGCAGCATGCATCGCAGCTTCTGCTAAATGATTATGCACCCATTAAGGACATTGCGTTACAATGCGGCTTTCAGTCCGTGCATTACTTTACCCGTGTTTTTACCCGCGCGCTTGGCGTATCTCCTGCCAAATTTCGCCGTTCACAATTCTCCGAAGGTCGCTCCGGCAACATTCATTACCCTCCGAAGATGTCCTGATTGTACAAAAATAGTGCTGCTTTCTTTAAAGACGCTGTCCCCAACAATTTATACAATGTGAACATACATTGATTACGAGTTGGGAGGCAGCAGCAATGGAAGTAAGTAAAGTTCGATTTTTTAATTCTGTTCCGGTTAATCCTGTAAAGCTGAAATGCCATGAGGCAGTGCAGTCCGATATTGGGACGGGCTATGAGGCATGGCTACGGCTAATAAAGGACGATTTTAACCAACACAATTCCAAGACATATCATTTAGCCATTGACGGTACCCATGGTGCCGCATTTACGACAATCCTTGAGCAACTGCATGCACTATGTAGCCACAAGAACATTGCTTATATTGAACTGGATAGTATGAGATATATGAAAAGCAGCGCGAAGCTCTTAACGGCGTTTGATCATTATTTGACCGATAACCGCGCCTTTGGATTTATTGCTTCAGATGTCGATTTTAAAGACTACTTCAGACCGCACGCGCAAGCAGAATGGCAGTCTGACGTTGATCAAATTCTTCAGCAATCCTCGGACTCCTTAGGCGGAGATTGCTCCGGTATGATGATTATTACCTATGGACCAGGTGCCGGCTACCTCTCTTCGGATGCCTCACTATCTATATTTTGTGACATTTCACGGGAGCATCAACAGCGGCTTCACCGGCAAGGGATGGGTTCGCTGCAATTGGGGAAATGTGTAGATCCAGTAGAGACTTATAAACAAGCATTGTTCCTGGAATGGCCGGTATGGGACCAATACCGTAAGCGCTATCTAAATGATTTTGACTATTACATGGATATGAATGATCCAGATCAGCCGACGTTCCTTACACTTCTTCTGCTGCGTACGATCATGCAAGCAGCGGCGGGGCAGCCGATTCGCGTAAAGCCTTTCTTTGCTCCAGGCATTTGGGGGGGGCAGTATTTGAAGGAACTTTGCGAATTACCGGAAGAGTGGGATAACTGCGCATGGAGCTTTGAGCCGATCGCACCGGAAAATACGATGCTGATTGAAGCATGCGGCCACACGCTGGAGCTACCGTTTCCGCTGCTGCTGTCGGCCCATCCGCTGGAAATTATGGGAGAGCGAAATGTCCGACTGTTCGGAGATTACTTTCCGATCCGCTTCGATTATCTGGATACCATTGGGGGAGATCATCTGTCCTTGCAGGTTCATCCTCGTCAAGCCTATATTGAGGAAACCTTTAACGAGACGATGACCCAGCAGGAGTCATATTACATCATGGAGCAAGAGGAAGAAGCGGCTCCCTTTGTTGCACTTGGCTTTACCGAAGGAATAAACGGAGAGCATTTGCTGGAAGCGGTGGATGACGCCCATGCTTCGCGGATGCCGCTCGCTGTTGAACAATATGTGAATGTGCTGGATGCTCACAAAGGAGATCTATTCCTTATTCCGCCAGGAGCTGTTCATTTCTCGAGTAAAGGCAACCTCGTTCTGGAAATCTCATCTACAACCTGGTGGTTCACCTTCAAGATCTACGATCACCTGCGTCTGGACAAAGATGGCTTGCCGCGGCCCATTAACCGAGACCATGCAAGCTGCAATATGAATGACAGCATCGACACGCGTTATGTTAATGAGCATTTGGTGCGATCTCCTGTCATTTCCCGCGTACAGGGCAGCAGTGTGGAGGAATTGCTAGGAGAGCATGAAGACTTGCTGTTCCAGGTCAAAAGATTAAAGCTGGAGAGTGAATGGCAGGACGATACGAACGGTCAGTTTCTTATGTTCAATCTGGTCGATGGCGATCGTGTTCGCCTTACGCCGTTGAACAATGAGGAGGCTGCTGTGGAATGGGGATATGCAGAGTCCTACATTGTTCCAGCTGCAGTAGGGAAATTTCGGATAGAATCCATTGGTGACTCAACATGCAGCTTAATTGTTGCTCAAGTTTCTCCAAATTGGTATACTCCGCTGCTGCCCCATCATTGGAAGGGTGGTGAAGTGTAATGGAGCCTGGGGTCTTGCTGCATACCGGCTTAATGACGACCCTTGCTATTGATGCTGGAGGAACGTTTTTGAAGGCTGGTGTCCTAAAGAACGGCATTCTCATGCCCGGGATTTCTTTCATTCGACCATCACATTCAAATGGGACCCCGGAACAAATCGTTGGCGGCCTAGTAAATCTTATCATGGAACTGTCAACCGCCTACAAAGGGCAGCTAGGTATCGAAGAGCGTCCAGCTCCAGCAGGGTTTGTAATCGGACTTGCCTTTCCGGGACCTTTTGAATATGAGTCAGGTATTTCGCGTATTCAGGGACTGAATAAATATGATTCCATTTACGGCCTTAATTTGAAAGCACTGCTGCGGGATGAATTAACTCGGCGCTCAGCGCTAAATTCTGCTTTGCCATGGTTGTCTGAGCTAGCAGCGGCACCTATCCGGCTGGGCAATGATGCTGTTATGTTCTCCTTTGGCGTCAGCAGATTGTTTCCTGAGGACAAAATGATATGCCTTACGCTGGGAACAGGGCTCGGGTCCACTTTTATAGAGAAGCAAATGGTGGTCTCAGGCAGATCAGGCATACCGTCCTCAGGCATGCTATATGAAGAAACATTTAACGAAGAACGAGTTGATGATGTGCTAGGCAGCAGAGGCATTTTGTCGTTGGCGGATAGCCTTCATGCTCGTTCATGCGATGATACTGTGGAGAATCTGGCTTTAGCTGCCCAATCAGGTGATCCCTCTGCCATCCAGGTATGGGAGATATACGGCCAGCGGCTTGGTCTCATGCTGCGTCCTTATTTCGCTGCCTTTCAGCCCGACAAACTTGTTCTTGGCGGACAAATCGCCAAAAGCAGAGATTTATTTGAAGACAGCTTGCGAAGCGCGCTGATGCCAGAGCAGGTGGTGCTATATTATGAGAACGATGTGCTGGAGCAAGTGTTCTATGGCATTCATCAAATGTTTGACACCTGAAGTCAAACCGGAAGCCTACGTCTCGCTCATGACCAACTACTGGGAGACCCATTTTTATGGATAATGACAAAAATAAATAATTGTCACTTGTCATTTTCTAGCCGTCGGATTATAATCAGACCAACAAGAACGGCAATTGAATAGGGGGTAATAATCATGGATCATCATTTAGCTGGAAGAGTAGCTTTGGTAACAGGTGCCTCGAGAGGTATGGGACGGGAAATTGCTGAGAACTTGGCTTTACATGGTGCGAAAGTAGTTGTTAATTATGCAAATAGTCCAGGCAAGGCAGAGGAAGTTGTGAACGAAATTAAGCAAAAGGGTGGAGAAGCAATTGCTGTGCAAGCGGATATCAGCCAAGTGCGAGAGCTAGAACACTTATTCCAAACTACACTAGAGGCTTATGGACAAATTGATATTCTTGTTAATAACGCAGGCGTTATGATCACAAAGCCGATTGCGAGTATGACAGAGGAAGACTTCGACAAACAGTTTGCCATCAATGTGAAGGGTACCTTCTTTGCTTGCCAGCAAGCTGCTAAACATATGAGTGAGAACGGACGGATTATAAATTTCTCAACATCAGTTACAGGTCAGATGTTTCCAACCTACAGTGTTTATGCGGGGACAAAAGGTGCAGTGGAACAATTCACACGTCAGTTGGCAAAAGAATTCGGACGGAAAGGAATCACCATTAATGCGGTTTCGCCCGGTCCTGTGAATACGGAGCTTTTTACCGTTGGGAAGACTGCTGAAGAAATTGCTAATGTAGGGAATATGAATTCTTTTGGACGCTTGGGTGAGCCTGAGGATATATCAAGTGTGGTGCTGTTTCTATCCAGTAAGGAATCACAGTGGATTACGGGCCAGACGATTCGTGTAAACGGCGGATTTATTTAAGACCAGCTCCTTTAGCATCTTTTTTAATAGCCAGTCTGAAGCAACACTCCTTAGAATAAAAGGATATACAAAAAAGGAGGAGTGAAACCATGACACAGATGATATGTTCACCTACAAAATATATACAGGGACATGGCGAGATTCTTAAGCTGGGAGATTATTGTTTGAAGCTAGGCGCCAAAAGAGCTTATGCGATTATAGATCCTTTTATTTATTCCATGTACAAGGTGGATATCTTGCACAGCTTTGAAATCAACAATATTCCTCTTATGTTGCGCGAATTCAAGGGTGAATGCAGCCGTACTCAGGTGGATGAGATGGCGCTAGAACTTAGTCTGAAGGACGTTGAAGTCGTCTTAGGAATCGGTGGCGGCAAGACGCTGGATACAGCAAAAGCGGTAAGCTATATGTCTGAGCTCCCTGTAGTTATTGTTCCCACAGTGGCCTCAACGGATGCGCCTTGCAGCGCATTATCGGTTTTGTATACGGATGCGGGTGACTTTGATTGCTATCTCCCCTTAAAAAGAAATCCCGACATGGTCATCGCAGATTTAGATATTATTGCTAAAGCTCCTGCAAGATTACTGGTTGCTGGTATGGGTGATGCCTTATCCACCTTTTTCGAGGCAAGAGCTTGCCGGCAATCAGGGGCGATTACTCATGCAGGCGGGACAAGCACAATTGCAGCGTTCTCTTTAGCACGTGCTTGTCTGGACACACTTCTCGCTGAGGGCGAATCAGCATTGCAAGATGTTAAACAAGGAATCACCTCGTCTGCAGTGGAACATATTGTTGAAGCTAATATTTACTTGAGCGGCGTCGGGTTTGAAAGTGGCGGGCTTGCGGCAGCCCATGCCATTCATAACGGACTGACACTGAATGAGGGATGCAGGAATGTGCTACACGGTGAGAAGGTTGCTTTTGCTACAATCGTGCAGTTGTTCTTGGAGAGGGCTTCTGACGAAGAGATTGCTCAAGTCATTGATTTCTGCAAAAGAATCGGACTTCCCGTTACCCTTAAGGAGCTAGGGATTCCCGATATTGATAAATTAATGGTGGTGGCAGAGGCCAGCTGCTCCCGGATAGCCCGATGAAGAATATGCCATTTGAAGTTCAACCTGTGGATGTGCTGGAAGCAATTCTTGCCGCAGACAAGCGCGGGCAATAGCAACAGCTCCATTGTAAATTATTGCGAACCCTCCTCGTACATATTTAACCTTCGTGAACCAAACAATGAGAACAATTGTTTAAGACGAAGGAGGCGTTCCTCTTGATGAAGGACAGTCGAAAGGTTAAACGTTACTTACTACATTGGATTGCTGTTGCTGCTGTAATGATTACCACAATTATTCCGGCGACGCCGGCTGTCTCTGCTGCCACGTCTAAAGACAACGTTACAAATACGCAGCATGAAGAGAGTGCACCTAAACGTGATAAGGTCGCTATCATCATTGACGACTTCGGCAATGGCATGAAGGGGACAGATGAAATGTTCTCATTACCGATAAAGCTTACTGTAGCCGTCATGCCTTTTTTGCCTACATCCGTGAAGGATGCTACGCGCGCGCATGAACGTGGTGATGATGTCCTGGTACATTTGCCGATGGAGCCGCGTCAAGGTAATCCTAAATGGCTTGGACCAGGAGCCATATTGGCCAAAATGTCCGATGAGGAAGTGCGACAAAAGGTTGAGGCAGCTCTCGATAATGTTCCTTATGCGATCGGGATAAATAACCACATGGGCTCGAAAATTACCGGGGACGAGCGGATTATGGCGGTGATTTTATCTGTATGCAAAGAACGGGGATTGTTTTTTGTAGACAGCAAGACCAACTACCGTTCCGTTGCTGGAAATATGGCTTATCGAATGGGGTTACCACGCGTGGAGAACCATATCTTTTTAGATGACACACATACAGCAAGTCATGTTCTGAAACAAATGGGTCTCGTCAAAGACTTAGCGAAGGATCAACGATTTTGTGTAACCATTGGTCATGTTGGTGTATTTGGGAAAGAGACCGCCGCAGGAATCCGCAGCGGTATTGAACTGATGAAAGACAATGTTGAATTTATAGGGATTTCTGATCTGGTTAAAAACGAGATGAAATGGAGCTCCAACCCTACACTTCCATAAGATAAGCTACAATCCCATCAGCAATGGCTTCAGCGATTTGTTGCTGCCCTTTAGGGGTGCACAGTTTTTCGCGGTCGGTCGGACTGCTTACAAAACCCGCCTCAACGATAACCGTTGTGGCGGTTATTTTGTTTAGTAAATAAAAAGGCTTGCCTGGTCTTGGATGAGCCTCGACATCGTAAAGATTGTTTAATTGATGCTGAATGGACTTAGCAAGCATGAAGCTGCGGCCCTCTTGACGGTACAATACAAGTGGACCATGTTTGGAAGGGGAGGGTGCCCAGTTATTAATATGGATGCTTACCACTACAGTAGCAGGTAATGTCTCGGCAAGCTCTTTACGCTGTGCAAGATCGCGCAGATGTCGAGATTTACTACGCAGCCAGCGGTTTTCATCACTAGGGGCATAATCGCCATTGCGGTTTAATGCGACGTCAAAGCCATCGCTGCCCAGCAGAAGAAATAATCGACGTGAGATATCTAACGTGATATCTTTTTCAAGAATATTTCCGTAGGAAGTTCCACCATCGATGCCTCCGTGTCCTGCATCAATTAGAATCAATCGGTGTCCATGACCTAATATATGCTGACGGTCATCCTTCATCACGGACTTCTCTGGTGTCGCAGAGGCAAAGGAGCTCCCCATAAACAACAATAATAGTCCTAGGGTTGTTAGAGTGATTCGAAAGCCGCATATAGCAGCTGCTGCTCTGGGAAAGGATGGTTTTCTCCAGTTGTTCAAGTGAAACGCCTCCTTGCAAGTGAATAACGTGTCCTGGATTCTTTGTTAGATTGTGCTTTAATAGGTAAACCTATTCGACAAATCAGAAGTCTGTAGTTTAGATCTAACTGGAGTGGTGCACACTAAGAGCATGGAATGGACGCTGATTAATTAATTTCACTTATAATGTAGGGGGTGTTACAATGGCTTCCGGTGGCGATGAGCTTGTAAAGTATATAACGGAGAAGGTAGTCGTATATATTGAGGATCCACGTGCCATACATGCCCGTAGAGCAGCTACGAAGCAGCCGTGGTCACAGAAATGGTTTGGAATGCTTCCGCTTGGGTGGTCAATCTGGCGAAGCAAGTGGGATCATGACAAAAAAGAGTAAATGTTAAATCGCAAATAACCTTCCAGTGCCTTTGTTCATGGGTGGCAGTGGAAGGTTATTTGCATTTGTTTAAATATAAGAATTTATATGCTTAAGTTATAAATTATCCTTCTATTTCTCGCATAAACACTTACCGTCCTCATAAGGACGCCGAAGGCGTTTATGCTTGTGTTAACGATTATATCCGAGTGCTTTGGTAGTTCTGTCTGGCAGCTTATGCAGTGTCCCATTTTTCTGTAATGCAGTGAGTGGTAAGTATCGTTTTCCTTCAGGGCCTGACGCCGCGTATATGGTAAGTTTGTTGTTCTCAGCTTGATTTTGTACATGAGAAGGCTGCCAACTTTGATAGCCTGTAATCATAAAAGGTGCCCCGACAAGATCATTTCGCCCAGCAGCTTGATAAGCGATGCTTTCCTTAGGTTTGATTAGAAGCGCAATATTGTCGCCGCTTACAGTGGTGAGTTTAGGAGCGGTCAGCCATAGGATATCTTCATAAGGATCATCTGATCCTCCACTATTGAAGGCTGATAGCGGTGATACGTCAGGATTAAGATTGGTGATTACATCTGTTGCTGGAGGCTGTTCTTTAAGCACTTCTTCCGCTTTGCTAAGTGTCCAAGGTAAAATTTGTGGCACGGAAGCGTTGATGTAAAACGTCTTTTCGTCAATGGTTATTTTCCAGACCGGCAGAAGTGGTGCATATAAAGCAGTCAGTTTTATTTTTCCTGAAAAAGATGAGGTAATGAGACCCTTCTGCACCAAAAACTGGCGCAGATCATTTAAACTGTAGGGGAGTCCGTAGGTGCCGGCTCCATATTCACTTAGCATATATCCGCCTGTATCGGTGGCGGAAATGATCATATATCCGATTCTCTCTTCGCCCTTCATTACATTAGCAAGCCAGCCATGAGTACCTGGACCAAGGGGATAATATTCTATCCCTGCATCCTTCCAAGCTGTAAATGGAGCTTCTGCAGCAAGCTTGTTCAGCGTAGTCTTAGCGAATTCTTGGACCGAAGTGGGAGAAGGTAAAGAACTCATCTTTAGCACAGGGATTGCGTCCTGTGTGACCGACTGGATCACACTCACTCTGGCCAGCGCAAGCGCTGAAGGGGAACCGGAACTGGATATAAACAGTCCAAAGCTTAGAAACAGGAGGAGGCATCCTTGACCCGCAAGTTGTAGCCTCCGCCGCAAACTTATTTTCATGGCGTCGTTCACCTTTCTTTGTTAATAAATGTCAGGAAGTTTCAAGCTTTACTCTATTGTAGTGGACAGGCTATAAAAAGGCTGTTGCTTGCTGTCGCGCCTGAAGGCGGAAGTTCTCTTGTTTTTTTGCCTGCTTTTAGCGAGTAGGGTCGCATTCTATAGACTTCGTAGATGAAACAGTCCATAGGTTATCGCAGAAACTGCAATTTGCGGCTCATATTGCCAAATGGTCTCCTGTCGACGACGGTTATATTGCTCCTGAGTACCTAAACGTTTTTCTTCATCCGGCTCTTTCAGCAGTTCTCCGTAATAAATATCAATGATAGCCAGCTCGATTCTAAGACGCTCACGTGCCTGTTCTGCCCAAGAGTAATCAAGTTCGGCTAGATGAGAGGTAAGATGAGCCTCTAATAAATCTGTAGCGGCTGTAACTGTTAATTCATAAGGCTGAATATGCACGTTTTCCGGTAAACGGGGGGTCATCTCCCGCGAGGATATCTTTGCGTTAAAGTCATCAATAATGGTCCCTTTTGTCAGAGATATTCCAAGATAATGCAGTTCTTCCCGTTTCAAATCACAGCTCATTTCGACTTTATAACAGACACCGAGCCACGGTTCATAGGCTGCAGAGAAAAGTGTATTCCGCTGCCTGCTACCGGGGTCCTCAAATAAGTAAAGGCATTTCCCTTCATCTTGAGCTGCACTCCAAATTTGCTGAAGGCGCTTGCTACCATAAATGATATCTTCACGTCTTATCATGCCAGGTCCAATTCGAGGCAGGGCCGGTACAATCCCGAAGTAGCGGGCAAGGATACTGTCTTCAGGATTTGAGGAAGGGACATGAACCACATTTGATTCAGATGTTTCTGAATTTAAAAGATCTGTGCTAGCCTCAACATCAGCAGTAGCACTCATCACTGGGTCTCCGGTAATTGACTGTTTTAATGCCAGGGTGCTGCGATTTACTGTTGGCGGAACTTCTATAGCTGCCTGGCTGTCGTATTTTTCCGGATCGAATACAAAGGTGAAAGAGAGTGTCTCTGGATCAACTCCAGTACGCTCCACGAACCCCCAATAATAAGGTCGATCTGTAAGCATTCTGTCAGCTCTTGGCGATAGCTTTACAGTTACGTGAATGGGCGATACTTCAATAATGGAGCATTCTGTTGCTTCCAAATAGTCCATAACATGTTTACGTACTTCCTGTGAGGTGAGGGTCATGTCGCAGTCTCACTTTCTTTTTTGATACCCTGAGTTAACTCGCTGAGGGATTCACCGATATGATCTAGCTCATTACGCAGTTCTTCATCGGAGCGGGATTCGAGCATGATTTTGTATAAACTTTTCTCCAGAGATTCTTTCTTCTCAAATCGCTCCAGAATCACATCCAGCCCGCCAATGACCATTTCGAACATATTGATCTTCTCGTGTAGCAGATGCAGAATATGTTCTTCAATCGTGCCCTGCGTGGACAAATTATAGATAACCACGTCATTTTCCTGACCTAACCGATGCACCCGCCCAATCCGCTGTTCTACTCTCATGGGATTCCAAGGCAGATCGAAGTTGATCATATGGTGACAGAACTGCAGGTTAATGCCCTCACCACCCGCCTCAGTAGCGATCATTACTTGAGCACGACCGCGGAAGAGATCCATCATCCAATCTTTTTTGCCGCGATTCATCCCGCCTGAATAAGAAACACACATTAGCCCATGTTCGCGGAAATACTGAAGCAAATATTCTTGAGTCGCACGATACTCTGTAAAGACAATGACTTTTTCATTCATTTCTTGAATGAGAGATAGTGTTGTTTCGGCTTTGGTATTGGTCTTAACCGTACGAAGTGTCTGCAATAGCTCCATCATCCGATCGCGTTTCGGCGAATCGGCGGGCAGCTTCTTGATCAGATTAACTAAAGTGATGAACACAGCATCTCGACTGCTGCATACCTCGCGCTGAAGCGTTACCAAGGAAAGCATGCTGCTAAGATTGCCGCCTGATTCCTGATACTGATCTTTAACAAAAGAAGTGACAGCGTCATATAATACTCTCTCTTCCTGTGAAAGAACTAGCGGAATATTACGGACTTTTCGTTTCGTAAAGTTAACTGGACCTTCGCCACGCCGATTGCGGATCATCACCTTCGATAGCTCGTCCCGTAGCTGACCTTCATTCTTAGGTTGGCGTTTATCAACGACGAAATTCGAAGCGAAATCACCCTGATTTCCAAGTTGCCCCGGTTTCAGTAAAGTGATCAAATTAAATAGCTCGCCCAGATCATTCTGAACGGGAGTAGCGGTTAGGAGCAGGCAATATTTTTTGCGTAATTGCTGTACAAATAAATAATTGGTTGATTTTTTATTTTTCAGCTTGTGGGCTTCATCAATAATCAACATGTCATATTCATTTTCCAGCAGCATTTCTTTATGTGGATCGCGTTTAGCGGTGTCCATAGATGCGACAACAATCGCATTTCCCCAGGAATATGCTTTTTTCTGTGCTACAGCAGCGATACCAAACTTGGCATTTAGCTCGCGAACCCACTGCAATACGAGGGAAGCGGGTACCAGAATAAGTACCTTAGAGACTAGACCGCGAACAAGATATTCCTTGAGTACAAGTCCAGCTTCAATCGTCTTTCCAAGTCCGACCTCATCTGCAAGAATCGCGCGGCCCGACATCTCAAAAAGAACTTTATGCGCGGTATCGAGCTGGTGCGGAAGTGGGGATAATCCGGATAAATGCTTCATGCATTGAAGTTCATCGAAGCTTGTTACTAGACCTGTTTGTTCACCTTGAACAGCAAGTTTGGATAGACGGAAGTCTCCCCACGGACCGCCTTTATCCAGTTTGAGTTCTAGATCCTGTAGCCAATTCCGGTCAAAAGAAAGAGGAACAGGCAGTATAGGCGCTGACTTTCCACCTTTGTGAGGTAGAGAATTACGGAATAATTGCGTCATGGTACAGCCTCCTCAGGTGCTAATTCATATCATCATTCGTAGGAGTAGTATGCTCTTAAACAAGAGAATTCATAACCTTCTATTTTTCTTGATAGCCTTTAAAAAAGAGAGTAAAAGCGAGAAAATACCGCAAGTTTTGCGATATTTCAGCTGCTTGACTCTATTTTCGAAAAAGACCTTCGATACAATATGTGGTATAGTTTAAAAGCTGACGCACACAATATATTGTGACAAAAGCATGAAAATGTGATTTTTTTAAAGTGCGTAGCTGCTATTTGTTATTGACAAGATGAACTTCCTACATACACCCGTAAGGTTGAAGATACGTGTAAGGAAGTTTTTGTTGTGGAGCCCACACCATGAACTGGAACTAATATTTACTACATTGCGGGAGGTTTTTCTATTGGGTAAAGTGGAAGGTAAGCAACGCCTGGAAGGGCTAAGTGAAAAAATATTTTTGGATCGTTATGCTTGGAAGGATGCCGACAGCAATAATGCTAAAGTGGGCGATGTTGTACTAGTTCTAACGAAAGATGATCCGAAATTTCCAACGAAGGAAGTCGGAGAGATCGTAGAACGTAACGGCAGAATTGTAACCGTAAAGACGCGCAGCGGCGAACTTGTGAAATCAGATGTTGAGAAGCTGACGCTTAATATAGAAAAAACACCAGAGGAAATGTGGGATCGTCTGTCTTCAGCTATGGCTTCTGTGGAGAAGACACCTGAGCTTCAAGAAGAATGGGCGGGCAAATTCCGTTCGATTCTGGATGATTGGAAGCTCGTACCGGGTGGACGAATTGCGGCTGGTGCTGGCGCTAGTGAGGAACTAACCCTGTTTAACTGTTATGTAATTCCTTCTCCAAAGGATAGCCGCGGCGGTATTATGGAGACGTTGGCTGAAATGACAGAAATAATGGCTCGTGGTGGCGGTGTAGGGATTAACCTATCCTCTCTACGTCCACGTCGTGCAATTGTGAGAGGTGTTAATGGTTCTTCTAGTGGTTCTGTATCTTGGGGCGGTCTGTTTAGTTATACCACTGGACTCATTGAACAAGGCGGTAGCCGCCGCGGTGCACTCATGCTCATGATTAATGACTGGCATCCAGATGTAGAGGACTTCATTACGGTGAAGCAAACGATGGGTCAAGTTACGAATGCGAACCTTTCGGTATGTGTGAGCAATAGCTTTATGAAGGCTGTAAAAGAGAATCTAGATTGGGATCTCGTATTCCCGGATACAACAGACCCTGATTATAATGATGTGTGGGATGGCGATCTCGACAAGTGGAAGGCTGCAGGCAAAAACGTTATTCATTATCGAACCGTTAAAGCGCGTGATGTGTGGCGCACCATTATCGAATCCGCTTGGAAATCCGCTGAGCCAGGTGTTGTGTTCATGGAATATTACAATCAAATGTCCAACAGCTGGTATTTCAATCCGATCATTTGTACGAACCCATGTGGGGAGCAAGGTCTGCCAGGCTGGGGAGTCTGCAATTTGTCCGCTGTAAACCTGTCCAAGTTCTACGATGAGAAGAATCATGATGTAGACTGGGAAGATCTCGCAAGAACAACACGCTATTCCGTTCGTTTCTTGGATAATGTCATCGATAAGACCCCTTATCATTTCCCAGAAAATGAAGCGAATCAGAAAAATGAACGCCGTGTGGGTCTCGGAACGATGGGTCTTGCCGAACTGATGATCAAATTGAACATCCGTTACGGTAGCCCGGAATCTTTGGAGTTTCTGGACAAGCTTTACGGCTTTATGGCTCGTGAAGCATACCTTGCATCCGCAGAGATTGCAGGTGAGAAGGGATCCTTCTTAGCTTTTGATACTGAGAAATACTTAATGAGCGGCTTTATGAAAAATATGCTCGAAACGTATCCAGAGGTTGGCGAAGCGATTCGCAAACACGGTATGCGTAACGTTACAGTAATTACACAAGCACCTACAGGCAGCACAGGTACAATGGTAGGTACTTCGACAGGTATAGAGCCTTATTTCGCCTTCAAATATTTCCGTCAAAGTCGTCTTGGCTATGATGAGCAGTTCGTTCCGATCGCCCAAGAATGGCTTGAAGCTCATCCAGGTGAAGAGTTGCCAGATTACTTCGTAACCTCGATGGATTTGTCGGCTAAGGATCACATTCGTGCACAAGCAGCGATTCAACGCTGGGTGGATAGCTCGATTTCTAAGACAGCCAACTGTCCGTCTGACTTCACAGTAGAAGAGACGGCTGAGCTGTATGAAATGGCCTTCGATCTGGGATGCAAAGGCGTTACAATCTATCGTGACGGTAGCCGTGACGTGCAAGTGCTGCAAACTTCTAAGAAGGAAGACGCAGCAGAAGAGGTAGCTCCAGCTGTTGAAGTTACAGCTGCTCCTGAAGTAAGTACAAGTGTTGTAGCGGCAAGCCCAGCACCTCAAGCGTCTACTAAAGAGCTGGATAAACAATACAAGAAACGTCCGCAAGTTCTACGCGGTGCAACCTATAAAATTAACACACCTTTCGGTATGGCATATATTACGATCAATGATCTAGATGGTACGCCGGCAGAAATCTTCCTGAATGTGGGTAAAGCAGGCTCAGACGTCTTTGCGATGGCAGAAGCACTTGGACGTGTCTGCTCCTTGTTCCTCCGTTATGGAGATCATGGCGAGAAGGTAGAACTGTTGATCAAACATCTGAAAGGGATCGGTGGGTCAGGCGCTATCGGCTTCGGTGCGAATCGAGTTGAATCCATTGCTGATGCTGTAGCTAAAGCACTAGAAACACACGTGCTGAACAACGCTCAGGATGATCATGTGCCTGCACCTATCGCAGCGACTTTGGAGCTGGAGGATTTCAATGAAGCGTTGAACGCGGAGTTGAAGGCGAGTGTTCCTGCGGCAGCTTCTATTGAAGATGGTCAGGGCGGACATGGCGCGCATAACCATACTTCTGCTTCCCGTGACCTTTGTCCTTCTTGCGGCGGTGCTTCGCTGATTAATATTGAGGGTTGTAAGACTTGCGGAAATTGTGGGTATAGTCGTTGCGGGTAAGTATTTGACATAGAATAATTTGAATAACTTAGTGTGATTTTTATTTTAAACGAGAAAAATCATTGATATTCAAGTGTGTGCGTATTTATGCATTAGAAGAAAGTTTTTAAGCCGGTAAGCCTTTATGTTAAGGTTTATCGGCTTTTTTATAATAAGCCAAACAGAAACATGAGTTGTTGTTGGTTTGTCATTGAATATAAAGTACGAAGCGGATAACCTGTCCTTAGTTGCAAGAATAAATACCTCTAGAATAATATTTGGATAATTGCTTTTGGAAAGACCTTCTAATGGCAATCCCTTTGCCAATGGTGAAAAGGCTATGGATACTATTCCTTCCTCCTTCAATACATCCTGCAGCCCATTTTCTATCCATGTTTCGAACAATTCTATATTGCTGACAGTGCCAACCTCGTCACTGCCATATTTAGCCGTACAGATGAGGTTCGGAGCCGTCCTAAATTGGCCGGAGGTACCATTATTAAAGATTTTTTCTGTACGAATGTCGATAAAATGAATATCACCCCAAACTCCATTCCCTTGGTCATGATCCACGCTGTCACCCCGATGGCCCTGGATCACGTCAATATTCATAAACCAATATCGCTGACCGCAGCTCGTCCTTGCATGCCTACCTAGCTACTCTTTCAATAAGGTCTCTGCACGAACCGCGTGACCACCACCATGAAGATTAGAGGTTATGCTTTGTGCAGCACCTACTCTTGCGGCCATTACAGTTAGCTCCCAGATCCCTTGCCCATTCTTCTGAACAAGCATACGGTAATCATGAAAACGTCCGCCAAGTAATTGCAGTGGAATGCCCTGCTGGATGAGGAAGCTTCCTTCGATACACCATTGACGAACAATCGATTCCAGTCGTGAGGCTGAGACCTTCCGAGGGGCTATGGTACGGCGATCCTGCCGACGGCCTTGGATATCAAAGACGCCTTGTTTATCCTTCATTTTCTCGATTCTAAAAATACCACGTCCATCCGTACCGTTAGCCGGTTTGATATAGACTACTGGTGTCTGTTTAAGCGGTACTATATAGATGTGGAAAAATATTCAAAAGATTCTCACCGTAGTAATAACCAAACTATCGTGTTGTTTAATACATGTGTTTGCAACCAGCTTTACGATCTATACAGCTTTTCTAAGTAATTTGAACTCAAAAGGCCTAATGAAAAGGGTTGTACTTAACTTCTACTTTATTTTTTGTTCATAAACTTTAAATCAGTTCAAATAAATTATCTAATCTTGACTTGGAAGAGGGGTTTTCTATTAGTTTTCTCCTTGAAATTCCCGATGATTACATTATAAGGATATTTAGTGTTTTAATTTAAATTAATCTACATAATTTCAGGGGTGGAATATAGGTGCTTGAAGTAAGAAGAAAATCTTGATGAAGGGGGATGATACCATTAGAGCATTAAGTGAACGAATGGAAAAGGGGGACGAAAGATGAAGTCATTCAAGACAGGACTACAAGCCATTCTTTATGTACTACTGGTGGTTGGACTGCATCTGATCTTAATCTATTTTTTAAAGATAAGAATAGAGGGATGGGGAACGGAGTTATTAAATATCTCATTTAAGGTGTACTTCATACCGCTTTTATTATGTTTAATTAATTCTTTTTTGTTTATAAGGACTCAGAGGATAAAGTACAATACCATTTGGTTTTTGGTAACTATGTTATCCAGCCTCTTACTTCTTTTATTTTTCAATGCAATGCAAGATGACAGTGATAGTGAAGATGGAGTTGTCGTTTCTATTGAATGGTTTCCAAAATATCAAGTGGAAATGCTCTTTCTGCTTCCTTGGAGTATTTCTATTATACAATTTATCTTAACTCTATATTATCTAATCAAAATAAGAAAAAATCTAATCGTAAGAAATAATAAAGGGGGAATGTAATAGGAAAAGAATATTTTCATTAAGTATAATTATTACAGTTTTTGTTTCTTTATTTAGTCCAACTGGAAAGCTCCAAAACTATACATATGCTAATTCAGTTCATGAATCTGTATACAGCAATAATTCAGTTCCTCCAAGAATGTAGAGATAAATATTAATGGTGAAGTGAATGACTTCTTATTCATTTTAATGCATTAAACCAATCAGCTTTAACTACATTTAAACGAATGTATATTATACATAAATGATGTATGAACCACAAAAGTGCCTTTTCTCGCCTAAAATGAAATATTAGTGGTGTTCTGACTAAGCTTTTAAACACAAAAAACACGCGTACTTGTCTAACACAGGTACGCGTGTTTTGATATTCCACTATGGAAGGTATTATTTTTACATATCTAAATTTTTGAATGCGTAAGGCAATAAATCCCTTAAACTCAGCTCTAAGATTTCTTTTTTCTCATTGGTTAAATAGACAGGCATGTCGGGCAAACAGAATTCCGATAATACTTGTCTGCAGATACTGCATGGCGGCAGAAAATCCATTGTGTCACCTGCTACAGCTATAGCCTGAAAATCACCTTTAGTATAGCCCTTTGTAATAGCTGTGAAGATTGCTGTTCTCTCTGCACAATTAGTAGCACCAAAAGATACATTTTCTACGTTTACTCCATTAATAACATTTCCATCTTTAAGTAATAAGGCTGCTCCAACTGGAAATTTAGAATAAGGGGCATAAGCAGCTTTCTTTGTGTTACGTGCGCTTTCCATTAATTCTTCTTTATTCATAATACTCACCCTTTTTAAATAAGAATGAACCTTTCGGTCCCCTTATCGCCAACTTTAAGGTTGGCAGGACTTCTAATATTATAGTCAGACCAAATGGTTGTCAACATTAAAATCTAGAAGCTCCGCCTCCATGATGTACTACTCGATAAGTACCAATACGGAATCATAGCCTTAAGATATAACTAGATATAGTAAATATAAGTTATACATATTAAGCCTGCCATGGTAGCCTTAACTTATAAGAGACGAGTAGAGGAGTTTTTAATTTGGGAGCCGCAGGGAACACATTTAAACAAAAAATATTGAGCAAGAAACCTGGTATTTTAACATATGGGATGACACCACCGAAGGCAAGCCATTCATCAGAAAAGATATCAGAAATTGCACAGAAACAGGTTGAAAGACTTAAAAACGTTGATTTAGATGCTTTAATTCTTTACGACGTCCAGGAGGAAGCAGAAAGAGTTGATCATGAAAGACCTTACCCATACTTACCAACGATTGATCCGGCTATCTATGGTGATAAATACCTAGGACAAGTGGAGGTCCCGAAAATAATTTATCGGTGCGTCGGTAATGATACAAGAGCTTCGTTCGCGGATTGGATTAAGACTGACGAAAGTGAAGACAGATTTTCCGTGTATGTGGGCGCTTCGTCAAGTAAGCAAGAGGTGAAATTGAATTTACCAGATGCTTATAAGCTAAGCAAACAGTTAAATAGTAATTTGAATTTTGGAGGAGTTGTCATTCCTGAAAGACATATAAAAAAGAATGATGAGCATATACGGGTTGTCGAAAAGATTAACAATGGGTGCAGCTTTTTTATCACTCAGGCAACTTATAATGTAGAGGCATCAAAGAATTTATTGTCTGATTTATATTATTACAATACAAATAAGGGTTTTGAAATGGTTCCTATTTTATTTAATCTTGCACCATGTGGCACAGCGAAAACACTACAATTTATGAAATGGTTGGGGATCAGTATCCCGGGATGGTTAGAAAACGAGTTGAAATACTCGAACGATATTTTGGATAAATCCATTCAGCTATCTCAAAAAATATTTGAAGAACTATTTGAGTTCGGACTGGAGAAGGGAATTCCAATTGGATGCAGCATTGAAAGTGTTTCAACAACTAAGTTGGAAATTGAAGCATCCATTCAGCTTGCTAAAGATATAAAGGCATTTCTAGATAAAAAGCTGTTGAGTCTAGAAAGTAGATGATTTATTGTTTTAAGGAGATTGAGCCGGTAATCCTTTCTGTTAAGGGTTACCGGTTTTTTATAAGTTAATAGGGACATAATCATCATCTCAATAGCTTGTCATGCTGTCGGTGGTGAGAGATTCTGTACAAGCTACTAGATTTCGGCTACGATTCTTATATAACAGATTGACTGAATGGATGGTACAAATATGTATTGTAAACTGTCAGAAGCATCACCAATCACCATCGGACTGCTAGCACATGTTGATGCCGGCAAAACCACCTTCGCAGAGCAGCTCCTATACCATGCTTCCGGAATTAAGACTCGGGGGAGAGTCGATCATCAGGATGCCTTTTTGGATAGTCATGAGATGGAGCGGGCACGGGGGATAACGATTTTTGCTGACCAGGCGGTGATGAAATATAACGAACAATCTTATCAACTCATTGACACACCGGGGCATGTCGATTTTTCAGCTGAAATGGAGCGCGCTTTACAGGTCATGGATTATGCGGTAGTCATCTTAAGTGCTGTGGAGGGCATTGAAGGGCATACCGAGACGGTCTGGCAATTGCTACAGGAATATGGCATACCCACTTTTATATTTATTAACAAAATAGATCGTACCGGTGCTGACGTCCAGCGTGTGCTAAAAGCGTTAAGGCAGCAATTTTCGCCGGATATGTTGTATTTGGCAAAAGGTCTAGATCAGAGCATGCTGCCTGAAGAGGTCATTGCCGCCGTTGCTGAGCGAGATGAAGCCTTGATGGAGGCATATCTCGAAGACAACATTGATCCTGGGCAGGTATTGGCTACGCTGAAACAAATGGTTAAAGAACGGGTGGTTTTTCCCGTTATGAGTGGAGCAGCTCTATTGGATCAGGGGATTGCGGAATGGATGCAGACGATGCAACTACTAATGGAATCGACTTATGAAGTAAACGCAGTATTTGGGGCACGAGTATATAAGGTGCGTCATGAGCTACAAGGCACGCGACTGACTTTTATGAAGATTTTAGCTGGAAAATTACGGGTACGGGAGGATATCTGCTATAGCACTTCAGAACATGAAGAGTTAAGCCAGAAAATCACTTCTATTCGTATCTATCATGGGGGGAAATATACTTCATGCGATGAGGCCTCCGCGGGACAGCTTGTTGCCGTTACGGGCCTAACCGATGCAGCCATTGGACTGGGTATAGGTAATCATTCAGATCGAGTAGAATCCCGTCTTATGTCAGCGTTGAAATCCAAAGTAGTATTCATTTTGGGGATATCATCCAGAGAAGTGCTACGCTATTTCATGATCCTGCAAGCCGAAGACCCTACGCTGCAAGTGACATGGGAGGACAAGCTGGAGGAGATTCATGTTCATGTGATGGGAATGATCCAGCTAGAGGTACTTCAGCAGGTGGTGTTAGACCGTTTCCAGCTCAAGGTATCGTTCTCCAAGCCAGAGATATTATACAAAGAGACGATCGCAGAGATTGTGATTGGTTGTGGGCATTTCGAACCTCTTAAGCATTATGCAGAGGTGCATCTCCGGCTTGCGCCTGCGAAACGTGGTGAGGGAATTACATATCGCAGTACATGCCATGTTGAGCAGCTCAGCACAGGGTATCAACATCTCGTCGGTCAGCATTTACTTGAAAAGGACCATCGTGGAGTTCTTACCGGCTCTCCCGTCACCGATCTGCATGTAACGCTTTTAACCGGGGCAGCGCATCAGAAGCACACTCATGGCGGTGATTTTCGGGAGGCGACACTTCGGGCACTGCGGCAGGGATTGGAGCAAGCGAACACTATTCTACTGGAACCCTATTATCAATTCAAAATCAAAGTCGATGCAGAGCTTATCGGACGCGTAATGTCTGATATACAGCTTGCCCATGGTGAATTTGACCCGCCAGAAATGCTAGGTGAATCCATGCTTATTCAGGGACGTGCGCCTGTCGCGACGTTCATGCATTATGCAGTAGAACTTGCTTCATTCACGAAGGGCAAAGGAGCAATCTCGATGAAGTTAGGCGGTTATCAGCCATGTCATAACCCAGAACAGGTCATCGCAAGGATTGGATACGACCGCAGCGCTGATCCTGAGTACACCTCCAGCTCTATGTTCTGTGCAAAGGGAGCGGGATATAGCGTTCCTTGGGATGAAGCGCCTTCGTATATGCATTTGGAGATTCAGGAATAGGAGTGAGAGAGACAGGTATTGCCGCAGTCCTTGTGGCATACAGCAGCCGATTACGCGAAGCAGCATCTCGAGGAGTACTTATCTCACCCGGAGGTTGAGCGTATCGTTGTCATTAAGTTAGGCATTTCGAAACATCATGAAAAAAGTGCACAAACCAATCACGGGTTTGTGCACTTTTTTTCATGAGAAAGCAGTCTAGGAATTATCCTTCACCCCAATATTTCTTTGTCCCCATTCAACAACGGATTCAATTAAAGGCACTAATTCTTTTCCAGATGAAGTCAGAGAATACTCAACTCTTGGTGGCACTTCGTTATACTGCTCCCGATGAATGATTCCATATTCTATAAGATCCCTCAGTGAGTTGGTTAAGGTAGTCCCTGTTATTCCATGCAATCTTCTTTTTAACTCGTTATAGCGTATGTTGTCGTTCTCACTAAGAATGGCTAGGATCGGGAGGTTCCACTTTCCGCTGATTACATGGAATGCGAAGGTTGCAGGACATAATTGATCAAGTCTAAATTCGTATTTCATACATAACTCCTGTCCAATAGTATTATAAAAGATACATAGTATTAAAAATAAACGTACTTGTTTGAATTTGTATTGGTATTATAATACTCCCATACAAAGAACTTCTACAAGAGGGCACTTTCTTTGATTCTCCAGTGAAAGGTGATTTATATATGAATAATTCAAATATGATGTGTGACCTTAAAACCGGTGTCTGTGGGCCAGGGGATGAAGAGCAAATGGAAATGATCGACTTTAATCTACAGTCCCCCAAAATCACACTTTACTATGCAACAGATCCGATCTGTTCCCACTGTTGGGCGCTTGAGCCGGTACTCAATCGTTTTATTCTGCAGTATGGTCAATATTTTAACGTGAAGACGATTATGGGTGGTTTGCTTTCTAGCTGGCATGGTTTTGCAGATGTCTCCAATGGCATTCAGCAGCCTTCAGATGTTGCGGAGCATTGGAGAGAAGTCGGTTTACATTCACGTATGCCTATCGATGGTTCTTTGTGGAAAAACAATCCGATTCTTTCTTCGTACCCGCCATCTAGAGTATACAAGGTTATACAAAATATATATCCGGGTAAAGAAAATGAGTTTTTGCGTCAGGCAAGAGAAGCTGTATTTGCCTTCAATCAGAATATTGGAGAGGAGCAAACATTAGTTGATATAGTCAACAACATTGGGCTAAATGGCGAAAAAATAGTGGCGGATGCTGCTCTTGGATCGGCACAAGATTTGTTAGAGCAGGATTTTGAGTTAGCAGGCAGACTTGGTGTACGTGGATTTCCAACTATTATCATGGTGAATGAAGAAAATAAAGGTGTTAAAATTGTGGGGGCACGATCATTAGAAGCCTATGTCGACGGACTTCAACAAGTTTACAATGGAGATGTAAAAGCTGAAAATGTTCCACCTCTCTCTGAACTTATCAAGGAAGGAAACATTTTGTTCTCCAAGGAAATTGAAGTGTTGTATGATATTGAATCTAGTGATATGGAGTCATTTATAGCCACGGAAATGATAGAGGGGTCATACAGTATTAAGCGGGTTTTAGGTGAATCATACGTAGTATCTTAATTATAATGAAAGAAGCCAGTAACCCAAATTACTTTGGGTTTACTGGCTTCTTTGGCATTTGCGAGGTGGATCTGAGATCGCAAGTGATGATCTGGAGAAACCGCTTGGACGTCCAGCTACTCCAGTAAAAGAAGCAATCCAACTAATTGTTAGCGATTTATCCCAAACCGAAAAATAAGCTATTACAACATAAAAAATAGAATATTATACAATCCAGGTAACACAGAACTAAAGCGTAAAAGCTTCTCACCCACAATTTGAGTAGTAAATATATTCGAACATTTGAGGATCAGACAGAGGAGCGGAAAGCGATATTGTCACAGTTACTTGATGGCATAGGGGAGCATTGTTTTATCCAGGGTCCCATTTTTTTCATTATGGTGTTCATACAAAAAAATGGTAATAGTGCGTCTTTATGTTATGCTAAGCCTAGATTTTAGATGAAATAGAGACCGTTAGGAGGGCGTTATATTATGCGAAAATCATGTATACTCCGAAAGCCCCCTTTTTCTCAAGTTAATTAAAAAAATGATGGTCCTTTAGCGAATTTGTAACAGGCCCTGTGACAGGGTATAATTTACTTGATATAACTAAGAAATCGTTGCTTAACGACTAATAAAGGGGATTTCAAATGTACAGAACAGTTCAAGATTTTCTAGGTGACTGGGCAAGCGCTTCTGCAGGGACGATTCGCGTTCTTGAATCGCTTACCGATGATAAATTAGATCAGGTAATTGTTGAAGGTCACAATTCATTAGGATGGTTAGGTTGGCATTTGGCAACCTGTCCGATGTTCTTTGGTGGTCAGGTAGGTTTAACGCTTACTCCAGTAGGCAATCCGAAGGAAGTTCCGGCTCATGCGGCTGTGATTGTTGAAGCTTATAAGAATATTGCGGCTAATATTGCTTCTGAGGTAGAGAAGTTGACGGACGAGCAAATGGTTGAGAGTGTTCAGACATTTGCTGGATTAACGCCTCGTGGTGCTATGCTTAGATCTCTGATCGATCATCAGACACATCATCGTGGTCAAATGACAGTCCTTTTACGTCAAGCAGGTCTTCGTGTACCTGGCGTAATTGGTCCTACTAGAGAAGAACAAGCTCAAATGAAATAGTTATTGGTACCTTTCCCTAATGATAGATTGGCGACTAGGGAGGGTACTACGAAAAAATCTCGTTTCCCAGACGTTTGTCTTGGAAACGAGATTTTTTGTTGTGGATGTAGTCCTATCTATTATTGCTAAAGATTGCAACTTCTTTTTGCGGGGTTCGGCGATCTCAATTAGCCTGCTTCAATTTGGTGCATATATTCTCTGGGAGAGATCCCCGTTATTTTCTTGAAGACCTTACTGAAATAGAAGGCACTTTCATAACCGAGTTTTTGTGAAATTTCATAAATACGACCTTCTCCCCGTGCCATCATTTCCTTGGCAGCAGTGATTTTGGTCTCCGTGATATATTCCACATAATTGACTTTAGCGACTTTGGAGAACAGATGGCTCAAATAGTTTGGACTGAAATTGAAGACATCGGCCACTTGATTCAGTGAAAGCTTAGTGTCGAGATTTCTTTTGATATATTCCTGGACATTTTTGACGATTTGTTCTTTATAGCTTTGTCTTCGACTTGATAGAATTTCCGAACAGCCGTCACGGAACTGAATTAACCAGCCGGCGATCTCTTCAATTGTATGCATCTGATAGATGGCCCGGTAGCCTTCCGGCTCATTTTCGAAGATATGCTCAACAATGTTTTCTCCATCTGCTAGTAGCGAAGTGGCCATATATAGAATATTGCAGGCGGCATCGGTGGCGGGTACCAATAAGTCGGGGCGGTCTTCAAAGATTTCAATCATTTTGGAGATGATGGTGTACAAAGCAAGAGTATCTAATTCTTCAAATGCACGGCGGATTTCCGAACGGGATTCGGAGAAATCAAACAACGGATGCTCTTGCTCTAGAGGCTCACCCTCAGCGAAAAAAACAAAGGACCGTTCTTTCACAGCAACCGGCAATGCCTTTCGGGCTGCAAGGTAGCTCTCCCGCAGCAAATAAGGCTCCTCGACCGCAAACCCTATGGCACCAATAATCGTTACATTGAAATAGTTATGTAGTACGGATGCCATGTCGGTAAGTTGTTTCTCAATGGCAGACATCCAGTGACTAGGATTGACTCCGGGGACAGGCAGAGCAACGGCGAAATTGCGCAAGTCAAGACTGGTTACATAGCAAGGATTGATAGAGGCAAGTGTATCCTTTGCCAATTGTACTGTGCTTGAGCATAAAGCGACCAGCTTATCCCCACGGGGTGGGACGGTGTCCGGACCCAGAATCCGGCAGGTACAGACCAGGTAGGCGGGCTCGGAAAAGTCTAACGCCAGATCCTCTTTCTGCAGGAGATACTGGTTCTTATTCTCGAACAGGTTGTTGAACAGGCGAATGAAAAACTTATCACGCTGCGCCTGAAGATTCCCGCGGTGAACAAGCTTAGGGTAGCTTTCCATCGTCTGGTAACTCTCAAGAAAAGAAATCGCCTTTCGAATGGATTCGGACAGCGCTTCCGGAGTAAGTTCCAGCTTTACTAGATAATCCGTGGCTTGCACCTCTATGGCTCCGCGTGCATATTGAAACTCTTCATAACTAGTCAACATAATGAACAACGGAAGTCGACCATATTTTTGGCGTATTGAAGCGGCAACTTCTAAACCGCTCTTTATCGGCATTTTGATATCGCTGATTACGATGTCCGGGCGGAGCGTGTCAATCATTTCTTCTTCTTGGGCACCGTTGTGCGCGATACCGACAATCTCTATATTATACTGCTCCCATTTCAGCATAGACTGCAAGCCGATGCAGACTAGAGCTTCGTCGTCGGCGATTAATAATTTAATCAATTTGACCACATCCTTGATAGATTTGCCAATCTACTCTTTTTGTATAAATGGCAGAAGAATTTTCATTAAGGTATATTGGCCCACTTCACTCTCAATCGAAAGACCGTAATTCTCCCCAAAAGCTAGCCGCAAACGCTCATCTACACTACGGAGTCCAACGTTCTCGAACACGCCCTTAGTTCCATCCTCTGGAGCACACAGAATGGTGGAGATTTGTTCTTCCTTCATGCCTACACCGTTGTCTTCAATCGTAACCAGGATATCGGCAATGCCACTTTTTTTCACTGTGATGAGAATATCTCCTCTGCCTTTGGGCTCGATGCCATGGAAGATAGCATTCTCAACCAGAGGCTGGAGTGTGAAGCGGGGAATCAGCCCGGAGAGCAGTTCTTCATCTTCGATTTCCTTCACCATCGAGACCGTACTGCCATACCGGTATTTCTGAATCAGAAAATAATCATCGAGCAGGCTTAACTCATCTCTCAGTGGCATCAGCCTCCGGTTGTCTTTGGCGATGCTGCGCAGCAGTCTGGAGAGTGAGGTAGTCATTTCAGCAATGCCGGTAGCATTCTGAATGGTAGCCATCCATTTGATTGAATTCAGTGTGTTGTACAAAAAGTGGGGATTGATCTGACTCTGCAGCATCCGGTACTCTAGCTCCTGTTTCTGCTTCTCATCAGCGAGTCGGCTGTCCATGAGCGCAACAATGTCCTGAGACAGACGGTTGATGCCCCGTCCGACATCACCGAGTTCACTTTTCCATTCGATATTACGGTCCAGCAAGAAATTGCCCTGGGCTATCTTATCTATTCGCTTCTTTAATTTTTCTACCGGAAGACTAATAGTGCGAGTTAAGTACAAGGTAATAATGCCGCTTAAGACGATAACGAGTAAACAAACGCCGAGCATTACTAGAATCCATATATTCGCTTTGGGAGCGAACTGATCATTGGATAAGGTCTGTGACAGAATCACTCCACTGCGCACGGGATAAGAGACCACGATTTGACTTTCTTCATTCTCCAGCTTGATCATGGACAGCTCGGTTTGTGGGCCGACAGGCTTATCATCAGTATAGGCTATAGGTTCATACGGTGTAGTCATCG
This sequence comes from Paenibacillus sp. RS8, assembly GCF_041956825.1. NCBI lineage: Bacteria > Bacillati > Bacillota > Bacilli > Caryophanales > Paenibacillaceae > Paenibacillus > Paenibacillus sp. RS8. Next base: position 4,207,667 of record NZ_CP168131.1, read on the forward strand.
CAGTTACTTTATCGCCAATGAGTTGATAATGATGATTGCCTAGCGTCAGCAGCATTCGGGAGTTCTTTGGCAGGGAATAACCCTTCAGCTTGTCGGTAATTAAGGAAGTATTGGCGAGTAAGTAGACCGTTCCAATTCGGGCAGCCCCATCTCCGTAAATAGGTAGAACAAAAGGAATTCCATTAGTGGTGGAGAGGGGGTCTTTAATCACTTGTTCCCACTGCTCAACAGCATCTTTATTTAGTCCGGGAATTTGACCGATATTGTGTACAGTAAGCGGAATTGAAGTACTGACGGAATTATCCACCTGCAGGAACTTTCCGTTGTTGCCCGTAACAATCAAGCGGCGGACATAGCTATTAGAGCGATTGATCCGAAAATCCTCCTGCATGGAGTTAAAGGCATTAACAGCATCCTTGGCGCTTGCTTTTGGAGAAACAAAATAATCAGTGAGTAATGTATTAGTGGACGAGTTGGTGCTGTTGGTCATCGCCAAAGAGGACAGATTAATCAAATCTTGTTCAATAATATGTGAAACTAGCTGTAGGTTGAACTCGGTCGCCTGGATGGTTGTTTTACGCTGATAATAGGTAATCAATTCATAGCTGAAAAAGGACAGCAGAGCGGCAATCAACAGCGCAAATAGGGTCATAATCAGAATAATACGGCTCTTAATGGTTGATTTTCTTACCGTTGTGAACACTCCTCTACAAAAAGCGGGGAAATATAAAGCGTTTTCAAAAATATCTTTCAATTCATGCATGTTTAAAGTTAATCTTCTATTTATAATATGCTTAACTGGTTTATCGATATCCATATTAACACCTTAGCATATTCCTGCAATTCCATACAGTGGAAGACAGAGGAGCTGAGAATTTTACATGTTTTAAATAGGATTTTACAGGTTTGAAGCGAGGAGGAAGAGAAGAACAAAGAAAAGTGAATGAACTGAGTTTGAAAATACATGCCATTCCAGAGAGGAAAGTCTTAAACTTTGAAATAGATCGGATGAGCCGATCCGTGTAAACAATCAGAAGGAAAAGGGGATTTTCAAATGAAATTAAAAAGATTCTATGGCATGACTTTAGCCACAATACTTTCCCTAAGTGCGCTAGCCGGATGTTCCGGTAATAACAACAACGAAGGCAGTGCTGCAACAGCTGCTCCAGAAACGAGTAATTCTGCAAGCGCTTCCGCTGATCCGAAGCAAGAGCCTGTGACCTTGAAATGGGCACTGTGGGATTGGGAAGCCACTGCATACTATCAGCCGTTGATCGATGCCTATAAAGCTGAGCATCCAAATGTAACGATTGACTATGTGGATCTTGGTTCCACTGACTACATGACAATGCTGAGTACACAGTTGTCCGGCGGTGCAGATCTGGATGTCCTTACAATTAAAGATATTCCTGGCTACTCTAACCTCGTGAAACAAAATCATTTAGAGCCGCTCAAGGGCTTCATGGGAGACCAGAACATTGATCCATCCTTATACGGCGGTACTGTAGAGCAGATCGAAGTGAACGATGAAGTGTATGCGCTTCCTTTCCGCAGTGATTTCTGGATCGTCTACTACAATAAGGATTTGTTCGACAAAGCAGGAGTGGAGTATCCGAGCAACGATATGACATTTGACCAATATGATGAACTTGCTAGAAAAATGACCTCCGGCAGTGGTGCTGAAAAAGTATACGGAGCCCACTACCACACTTGGCGGAGCGCAGTTCAATTGTTCGGTATTCTGGATGGCAAGAACAATGTTGTTGGCGGCAACTACGATTTCCTGAAGCCAACCTATGAACGGATCTTGAAAGAACAGGAAGACGGTATCGTTATGGATTACGCTACACTGAAGACTTCAAGTACGCATTATTCCGGAGTATTCTATAACAATTCCGTTGCGATGATGAACATGGGTAGCTGGTTTATCGCGACTCAAATTGAAAAGGTGAAGAGCGGCGAGTCCCAATCAACCAACTGGGGAATTGTGAAATATCCTCACCCGGATGGTGTGGAAGCCGGTACAACCCTGGGTACAATTACTTCTCTGGCAGTAAATCAGAAATCCAAAAATAAAGAAGCGGCACTTGATTTCATGAACTTTGTGACGGGTGAAAAAGGTGCTAAAGTCATTGCTTCCACCGGAACTATTCCAGCGATTAAAAACGATGAAGTTATCAATTCCATAACATCCATCGACGGTTTTCCTACGGATGAGAACAGCAAAGCGGCACTGACTACTGTTCAGACGTATTTGGAGATGCCAATGCATGAAAAGAGTGCAGACATTGAAGTCATTCTTAACGAAGCCCACGATAATATTATGACCAAAAACGCTTCGATCGACGAAGGTCTGAAGGATATGAATACTCGCGTACAGCAGCTCTTGAATAATTAATCTTAAGAGACTCGGTGAATTCTAAGGGCGGGTGAAAGCCCGCCTTTTATAGCAGACAGTATAAATTTGCTCGAAGCTTTAGAAGGTTTGGAGGAGAAAGAATGCAGAACGAAACCATATTGGGGACAAAAAAGATCCCTAAACGTCATTTGTCAAAAAGTGTCCGGGAAAACCTGGTAGCTTACAGCTTCATTGCGCCGAACTTTATCGGATTTGCCGTGTTTACACTGGTACCCATGTTTTTTGCCTTTATCCTTGCTTTTGTGAAATGGGACGGGGCCAATCCAATGAAGTTTATTGGGCTGGACAATTTCACCCGGCTCATCAAAGATATAACATTTCATAAAGCGTTATGGAATACCATTGTCTACACCATCGGTGTTGTACCGTTCACTATGATTGTAGCGCTAGCACTAGCGATTCTACTTAATCAGAAGATAATGGCTCGTAATTTCATGAGAACCGTATTCTTTTTCCCTTATGTAGCATCCTTAGTAGCTGTTGCTGCTGTATGGAACTTTATCTTCAGCCCTACGATGGGGCCGGTCAACAATATTCTACATACCCTTACCGGTATTCCGCTGGAGGATCTTCCCCGCTGGGCGGCAGATAAACACTGGGCAATGTTCACAGTAATACTGTTCACCGTGTGGAAAAACATGGGTTATTACATGGTCATTTACTTGGCAGGTCTTCAGGGGATTAACCCTGAATTGTATGAGGCTGCTGAGCTAGATGGGGCCAACGCCTGGAGAAGATTCCGTAATGTGACGGTTCCTCAGCTAGCGCCAACCTCCTTCTTTGTTCTGATGATTTTGGTCATCAATTCGTTCAAAGTCTACGATATCTTTATCAACCTATTTGCGGGCGCTGATAACCAGTTGAACGATTCTACAAGAGTTATGGTTTATCAAATCTACAATACGGCGTTCCGTTCGCTTGATTACGGATATGCCAGCGCCATGGCCATTGTATTGTTTCTGCTGGTACTTGGCATCACCATCGTCCAGTTCCGCGGCGAGAAGAAATACGGACAATAGGAGGATTCAAAAGATATGGTGGGTACAAATAAAGGAATTAGAATCGGCACGATGGTGCTAGTGTATATTTTGTTGTTTGCGACAGTGCTCTGCATGCTTGTTCCGTATATATGGATGTTATCTTCTTCACTCAAGCTGAACAAGGATGTGTTCTCGTTCCCGATGCAATGGATTCCGGCGAATCCGCGCTGGGAGAATTTCGTGGATATTTGGACCCGTATTCCACTGGATCGATTTATTTATAACACGGCGAAATTATCAATTATCGTAACGATTTTGCAGCTGTTGACTTCAAGCTTTGCTGCCTATGCATTCTCCAAATTGCATTTCAGAGGGAAGAATGTTTTGTTCCTTGGATATATCGCTACGATTGCAATTCCTTGGCAGGCTTATATGGTGCCGCAATTTATCTTGATGCGTTACATGGGACTTAACAATACCCATTTAGCAATCATTCTGCTACAGGCATTCTCGGCTTTTGGAGTATTTCTGATGCGCCAGTTCTATCAAGGAGTCCCAGATGAATTATGCGAGGCGGCACGAATCGATGGCTTGAGCGAATATGGGATTTGGGCGAGAATCATGTTGCCACTATCCAAGCCGGCCTTGTCTACATTGACGATTTTTACCTTTGTTGCTACATGGAACGATTTCTTGGGGCCAATGATTTATTTGACGGATACGAAACTCAAGACCATTCAAATAGGACTAAGAATGTTCATCTCGCAATATTCGGCCGAGTATGGACTGATTATGGCAGCAAGTGTGGTTTCTATTATCCCGGTAGTAATTGTTTTCCTGGCTTTGCAAAAATACTTTGTGCAAGGTGTTGCAGCATCTGGTATTAAAGGCTAGAAAGTATGGAATCTGGCAGTTGCAGTCATCGCATGCTGCCAGTTTTTTTTAGCTTATTAATGAAATGAATGCGCTTTCTTTATGTGTTGCCGAGAGGCGATTTATAGCAAAAGGAGGATTAAAGAATGAATAGAAAACACTCCGTTAGAAAAAAGCTGTTCTCAATGATGATGACCTCTGCACTTGTAGTTGGAATGTTTCCGGCTCTCCAAATGCCGTCTGTATCTGCAGCTACCGTGGATACTTTCTTTGCAGCCGCCTATATGGGGGCGAAGACATCTTCTGGCACTACCTTGCCTGCTAGCATAGACATTGGAGGCCAGTCTGAGACTGTGAAATGGAATATTGGTGAAGATACCTTTGCCGTTCCTTATGACACAGTGACAGTCACGGGTACAGCGAATGGTATGCCGGTTGTTGCCAGTGTAGAAGTTATTCCATCATCAAGCAATCCATTGATTTACTTTGTGGACAGCGGCAGGGGAGGCGATTCCGTAGGGAATGGTCCTACTACTTCGCCGCTGTATGAAGCAGTCAAAACGTTGTCCGGCAGCGCTTTGCTCAACCAGTTGCCGGATCAGAAATATGTCAGCGGAACGACGGCCTGGGGATTTGATGATTCCATAAACAAGGTGAAGAACTCCAAAGACGGAGGACTTACCGATCCTGCTACTGATCCATCCATATGGACAGTAGGACTTCGTGCCGACCCTGCTAGCAATCATATCGTTTACAAATTAAAAGCGCCTGAAGCAGGAACCTATACACTCAGTAGTGGTTTCCATGATTGGTATGGCAGCCGCACTCGGGTAATACAGCCTCAGATCGAGTATAAGGATACAAATGGAGCAACAAAGATGCTCTCGTTTGCACCATTTAATACCAATGTGACACAGCTTATTTCCGGTGAATTCACGATTCCCGGTGATATCGACGCTAGTAGCCCCATGACATTGACCTATGCCTATGTCTCCGGTGAGAAGCCTATCTTGAGCTGGTTCGCCGTTGCCAAGGGAGGGATTCAGAAAGAGATCGAAGATACTCGGCAGACTGCAGCTTCTATGGTCAAGGTTCTGCTCGACGGCAACGATATTAAAGCGGACAACGTCAACGGCCTCACGTTTAAGGGATTTGGCGTACTAAGTGCCAACAGCACCAGTGCCCTGTTGATGGATTATAAGGCTGAGCATCCGGATGCTTACGCAGAAATGCTGCAGATTCTGTTCGGTGGAGATCATCCCATCATGACACATGTGAAAATCGAGATGGGTAATGACCGCAATAACTCTACCGGTCCAGACCCGGCCACAATGCGTACGCCTGATGAAGAAGCCAATGTCACCCGGCATCCCGGTTTCCAGCTTGCGGCAGATGCCAAGGCTACGAATTCGGATCTCAAGGTGAGCATCCTGCGATGGAGTGCTCCGGCCTGGGCGAGCGACAACGATAAAATCTATACCTGGTATAAAAATACCATTCTTGCCGCTTACCGTGAGTATGGCTATATGGTCGACTACGTCAATCCCCATATCAACGAGCATACGCCGGATTTGACGTGGACCAAACAGTACGCCGAACGTGTTAAAACAGATAACGAAGGTTTTGCAAGCCCAGAAGAGCAAACGCTCTATAATCAGATCAAGATTGTGATTTCAGATGAAGTCGGGATCGGATCATTTGGCGGCAGTATGGTAAGCGATGCTTCTTTAAGGGAAGCGGCTCCGATCGCCGGATATCACTATAACACTGACGACGACAGCGCAGGCAATTTCAAGAAGCTCGCAGAACAATATGATATTGAAGTATGGAACAGCGAGGCGCAGTCTACCTTCAGTAACTCTGCCTTCCGTCCCAACAATAATGTAAAGGATCCTACAGTGGCAGGAACCGGCATCGGCGGTGTTGGCAGTCCGCTGGAGATGAGCAATACGATTATTAAAGGATTCGTCAATTCCCGCCGGACGCACTTTATTTATCAGCCGGCCATCGGCTCTTTCTACGAAGGCGGTCAATATTCGTTTAAGGAACTACTTAGCGCCCGTGACCCGTGGTCGGGATGGATTCACTATGATGCAGGCCTTGTTGCATTGCAGCATTACAGCTGGTTCGCCAATGTGGGCTGGGAGAACGAGGATAATACTGCAGGGATTTGGAGAGCGGTACCTAAGGCTAGCTCTACGGGTGCGACAGGCACCAACCCTGTTAGCGGACGCAACGGTTCTCCTAGCTATATGACACTTGCTGCACCTGACAAAAGCGATTTCTCAACCGTTATCGTGAATGACAGTGAGTATGCCAAAACCTATAAACTTCAGACGTTAAATATGAACTTTGACGGGAATCCATCACTGGAAGTATGGGAGACTCGTGCGGCCGACGCGGGGGAAGCCTTCAACAGTAATTATATGAAATATCTCGGGGATGTAGCTGTTGATGGCAGCGGGGTTTATACCGTTCATGTCAAACCATATTCAACAGTGACTGTGACCACTTTGAAGAACAAGGACAAAGAGGCGTATCAAACACCGTTACCTGTAGAAGGCGAACGCACTGTGCTTGATACCGATGCAACGGGGAGGGTTCAAAATACCGCGGACAATATTCTGTATGCCGATGATTTTGACTATTCCAATCAATCCGTTGTGAAGATCGGAGCAAGCGGGCAGAGTGAGGGTACCCAAAGCTATATAGAATCCCGTGGCGGCTCTAAAAGTGTGATACCGCGCTATACACACGACCGTAACGGTGCATTCGAGGCATATCTTCCGGACGGGTCTGACAACTATGTTCTGCGCCAACAGCTGGATTCGGGAATTATGGGGCTGGGCGGCACTTGGAACGGTGGAGATCCCGTGACGGCTATCGGCGATAACCGATGGACGAATTACAGGGCCAGTGTAGATGTTTCGTTCGAGACGAACAATACGCAGGGCGGAGCCAATTATGCTGCGATTGGCGCACGATATCAAGGAGGTGGCAGTTCTCACACTATAAACGGCACACCTTATGTGTTGAAATTCTGGTTTGACGGAGGCTGGCAGCTGCTGGTCAATAGTAGTGCAGTAGCGAGTGGTAATGTAGTGAGCGGTTCCGGTGGAGTTAAGCTCGACGGATTTAACGCCGCATATGATGACTGGCATAACCTTGCCATTCAGGTTGCAGGTGATAAAGTGACTGCCTATCTGGACGAGGTGAAGCTGGCCTCTTATACTGATCCGAACCCTGAATTGTCTGGCCGGGTAGATTTAGCCAGTGGATATTATCATGTTCGCTTCGATAATTTAAAAGTTGAGACGGTTGACGGCTATGCACCATACTATTCCGAATTACTGGATAATCTTGAGATGTTTGACCTAGCTGCTACACCGGGTCCTAAACTGAAATACAGTGGGTCGTGGAGTCATCAAAACGGTGCAGGCATGTATATTTACCAACGTTCCCTCTCTACTACTCAAGGTGTAAATGCTACGATGGAATATTCTTTTGAAGGCACGGGGCTAGATATTCTGGGACCGAATAATGGATCGGCTAAGCTAGAAGTGACCGTTGATGATGAAATTGTCATGCTGTCAGCCGATACCATGGCTTCTAAAGAACTCTACCAAACGTACACCCTTCGCGGACTTAAATATGGACAGCATAACGTTCAGATTAAGGTGTTAAGCGGCACATTGGTTGTGGACGCTGTAGCAGTAGTATCCGGTGAGGTAAAGGGAGCTGTGGATACAGCTGCACTACAAGCAGCGGTAACAGCATCAAAAGAAATTAATAAACTGGATGAATATTCTGAGAGAGATTGGCTGCTTTTTGCAACCGCACAGAACGCCGCACAGGAAGCATTGGAGAATGCTGCTGACTACAGGCTGGATCAAGAAGGAGCTATACATCTTGCGGGACGTCTGATCTCTGCTCAGAACCAATTGACTACAGGGGATGTACGGGAGCTTATTGCTCCTCAGGATATGGCTACTGCTGTCGGTAAACTGCCGAATCTTCCTGATAAGCTGGAGGCTACTCGTGAAGATGGATCCAAATTGTTTGTGTCCGTGAAATGGAATGTAGACGCAGTTAGCTTTAACACACCGTATGAAAGGGTAGCTGTAACTGGCACTTACGGCAATCTAAAAACCATGGCTTATGTAGAAGTGGTACCAGAAGGTCTCGTATACTTTTTGGATCTCGGTGTCTCAGGGGATGTTGTCACACCACCTTATACGGTGATCAAAAATTTCGCGGGCGATAGTCTTTTAAATAGTACAGCGGATCAGCTGTCAACAGGTACAGTATGGGGCCATACCAATACAGGAGCAAATTATAATCTGAAAGGGCTCGGAGGTGCCGTGGTTATCACGGATAAAACTCAGACAGGTGTTTACAGTTCGAATACAAAGAACACACCTCTGATCTATACCCTCCCATTAAATGCAGGAAAGTACACGATTACATCGTTCCATCGGGACTGGTGGAATATGAGTAACCGCACGATGGATATTACGCTTAGTTATACTGATGATGAGGGAAAGACGGTGAACGAAACGGTTAAGACCGGTGTACTCGCAGGTCCTAATGGCATCATGATCAACCACGACTTTACGCTACCTGTGAGCGGTATCGTAAAATATTCGATAAACAACACAAATAGTCAGGCATCTGTGATTAGTTACTTAGCGGTGGCGAAGGACAGGGCCAGCATTGCCAATGAGCAGGCTGTAAACGAGGCTAAGAGCATTATAGAAGGTGCTGCATACAGCGTGCAGAAGGAAACCGCTAACAGCGAGGACGGAGTCCGGACTTGGTTGCTCCAAACAATGAACGGCTTAATCGGGTTCAGTGGTACGGGGGTTACGATGGGGGATATCACTCTATCTTCGTTCCAGGAAGCTACTGATGACACGGCCGGCAGCTTCAGCTTCACAGTATCACTGAACAAGGGTGAGGCTAAGGCAGAAGCTGCGGCAAGCGGAACGATAAAGCTACCGGAGCCAGATATGACGCAGCCAGAGATTACTTTGATAGGTGAAGCCATAGTCAATCTGCAGATCGGTTCTGAATATACGGATGCCGGAGCCACTGCGTATGACGCCCAAGACGGTGACATCACAGATCGCATCTCCACAACGGTCAGCAGTGAAGTGTATGGTTTGACCGAGTTAGATACAAGGAAAGCGGATATCTACACCTTCCATTACAATGTCAGCGATGCTGCAGGCAATTCTGCTGCGGAAGTCACCCGCAAAGTAATCGTATCGGAAGATCCGGATGTACTGAAGCCGGTCATTACACTGCTTGGTGAGTCAACTGTTCAACTGGACAATGGCGCAAGTTATACAGATGCCGGAGCCACAGCAGCAGATGAGCGTGATGGTGACATTAGCGAACGAATTGTGGCGACAATTACGAAGGATGGAAATCGTACTGAGACGATAGATACCCTATCGGCGGGTACTTATATTTATCATTATAATGTTAGCGATTCCGCGGGAAATATGGCCGTTGGAGTCACAAGAACAGTTACAGTGGAAGAAGCACAGCAACCGCCGACTTCAACACCAACGGTAGAACCAACACCGACAGTTGAGCCAACGGCAAATCCGACACCCACACCTACACCTGTAGTAACCTCAGGGCCAGTGTCAACAACGGCACCGACAGCAGTGGTATCGCCGACACCAACGCCGTTGCCGCAGACCACGAGGATTCTTATTAGTGACGATTTCTCAGCTCCGGTTGGAGGAGTAATAACGGTTCAGCTCACTGAAGGTACGGATTCCGTATTATTACCTGAGGGATTATTAGATATCACAGGAGCGAGCAATCTGCGTCTCGTGTGGAATACATTTGCTATCCATCTGACCCCAGAAGCGCTGAAGAGTATCCAGGAAAAAGCTGCTGGAGGTCAAACGGAAGGAGCACGAATTAAGCTCTCCGCTGTGAAGGTATCAAGAGCTGCCTTAGAACAACTTATGAATAATCCGGCTGTCAACGGTTCAGTTCAGTTAACTGCTGCTAGTGACGTAATTAACTTCAGTCTGGAAGTTATTAGTGCAGGCGGCACTGCCGTACAGGTAACCCGTTTTGACAAACCACTGACGCTTACTTTTATCGTAGATTCGAATGCTAATTCCGGTTTGCTTGGTATCTACTATATAGCGGCGAACGGAGCTCTTGAACTTATGGGTGGAACGCTAGCTGATGGAAAATGGAGTGCTGAAATAAAGCATTTCAGCCAGTTTGCGGTTCTAGAGTATGACAAGATATTCTCGGATGTCAGTGAAGATAGCTGGGCTAGGGATGTTATTAAGACAATGGCGGCAAAACATATTATCCAAGGTATTTCTGATACCGAGTTTAATCCGCAGGGGAACGTGACAAGAGCACAATTCGCGGCCATGATTGCAAGAGCGTTAGGCTTAGAGGCAGGAAGTCATTCAACGTTTGTTGATGTGGATTCCAAAGCTTGGTATGCCGAAGCCGTTGCAGCTGTAAGCGAAGCTGGCATAGTGCTCGGTCGCAGTTCGGATACATTCGCACCGGACAACAGCATCACCCGCGAGGAAATGACTGTAATGATCGTTAGGGCTTATGAATTTTCACAAGGCAGCAAAATGAATGATATTTCTGAGAGCTCGTTCAGTGATTATTCCCAGATTCATGACTGGGCACAGAAATCAGCCAGTTTCGCCGAGCAGGCGGGGCTCATAAAGGGACGCGGAAATAAGCAATTCGCACCTCAAGAGGGGATGACCCGTGCTGAAAGTGCGCAAGTGATCGCCAATCTGCTGAGACATTTGTAAGCTGTTTTTCCATGAACCTGGCAGCTGCATTTAGCGGCTGTCAGGTTTTTTATAAGTTCAGAGAAGGGATTAGAATTGCGAGGCGAGGATTAGTAGCCATATCAGCTTTTTTTGCCGTATTTTCCAGGTGGAATGCCCGTGATGTTCTTGAAAGTACGGATGAAATTTGCATAGTCATTGAAACCGGATAAATAACAGGTATCGGATACGGTGTTCCCGGCGGATAAGAGCTGTTTGGATAACGCGATCTTTTTAAGCAGGACGTACCGGTAGATTGTCCCACCGGTCTGTTGCTTGAACAGGTGACTAAGATAATATTTATCGATGTTTAATTCTCCGGCGATCTGCTCAAGCGACAGATTCAGATGCAGATGGTTATCGATATAGCGCATGGCCGATTGAATATGTGAAGAAATAATGCTGGGTATGGTGGTAACGGTATGGTTATAAAGCTGATTAATAAGGACCAGGATCTGAATCAGATAAGTCAGAGCCAGAACCTCACTGCCGTATTGTGGGTTGTCCAAAATTGCAATTAAGCGGTAGGCAAGGGTCGTATACTCTGAAAGCAGTGTTTCATCCATTTGTGCGAGATTTTGCTCCCCGGGCTGACGGTTCTGGAAACAAGCGAGCAGATTTGTGGTTGCAGTGCAGAAGGGATATATAAGTGGAGCTTTGAAATGGATTGTTAAGCGTTCATAAGGTTCTGGAGATAAATTGATGATTTTATGTATTTCGTGATTGTTAAATAAGAGCACATTGCCCCGCTGAAGCGGATAGCTGTACTGATCCACAAATCCGTTCACCGTGCCGCCAAGAAACAGGAAGATTTCGTAGTGGTCATGAATGTGAAAATCTCTGGTGGGTGAGATCGGTGAATTGCCGATGCCCGCCAGTATGTCGCCTTCGAAAGGCTGATAATACTGGGCATGTTTCATCCGGATGGCCCCTTTCAGATTGATAGCAATAAACGCAATAAATGATCATTAATCGCAAAGACATTGCAATAATACAACACTAAACTATAGAAGAAGATTACGCAATAAAACAAGATAGAGCTGGTCAGAACAAGAGTAGTAGGAGAGTCTGTACCTGCTGAATAGACGCAATTGAAAGGGTGGATTGTCTATGACTGGTACGAAACACCGGAAATATTGGCTGGATACGATGTTACAGATCGGGAATCCGGTTCTTGACGCTTTGTCGCAGAGAAAATTAAAGGAACGGCTGCCTGCGGAGTTTCATGGTGATAGGAGCAGGTTTGCGTATTTGGAAGCGTTTGCTAGATTAGCCTGTGGAATGGCCCCATGGTTAGAGCTTGAAGGGCTGGAGGGTGAAGAGGAAAAGCTTAGAGCCCATTATGCCGTACTGATGCTGGAATGCATTGATGCCGCTGTCGATCCATCTTCGCCTGACTATATGGATTTTAAGTCCGAAGGCCAACCGCTGGTCGATGCGGCATTCCTCGCCCACGCGTTGGTGCGCGCGCCGAAGCAGCTTGCCAGGCGGCTGAATGCGCGGGTCAAAGTTAATTTAATAACAGCCTTGAAGCAAACGCGCCGGACTGCACCGAGCGGCAGCAACTGGCTACTGTTCAGCGCAATGGTGGAAGCGGCTTTGTATATCCTCAACGATCCTGAATATGACCGGATGCGTGTTGGTTATGCGATTCATATGTTTATGGATTGGTATAAAGGCGATGGCATATACGGTGACGGCAAGGACTTTCACTGGGATTATTACAACAGCTTTGTTATTCAGCCGATGCTGGTGGATGTGGTGACACTCTTTGAACGGGAGTCGGAGCAATATTCCCAATTGCGGCCGTTGATACTGGAACGGGCACAGAGATACGCAACTGTTCTGGAACGGATGATTGCACCGGATGGAACTTATCCCTTTATCGGGCGCTCTATTGTCTACCGTTTTGGTGCGTTTCAGCTGTTGTCGCAGGCGGCGCTCCAGCATTTCCTGGAGGAATCGCTTTCTCCCGCGCAGGTACGCTGCGCCTTGACTGCTGTAATTACACGGACTATGGAATTTCCGGGCACTCTGGATGAGAACGGGTGGCTACGTCCGGGAGTATACGGCTACCAGCCAGAGCTTGCTGAGAGCTATATCAATACGGGCAGTCTCTATTTATGCGCATTTGTATTTCTTCCTTTGGGGCTTCTTCCTTCTGATCCTTTCTGGGCAGGAGCAGAATTGAAGTGGACGGCACAAAGGATCGCAGCTGGTGAGGATGTTATGAGAGATCATGCCTTGAGCAATTAGAAGGATCTAAGCTGGTGGGGCAAAAGGAGGAAGAAAGCATGAATAGACAGGAGCTTTTCGGAATGATCGAAAGGATGAAGCCGGTAAATCTGAGCTTGTATTATCCTGATGGAGATTCGGATGTTTTTTGGACACAGGCATCATTATCCGAGCTATTGAAGGAAGATATCTGCGAAATCCGCGCAGAGGCTCAGAGATTAGACGGCCAGCCTATACCGGAGCTGACGGATACGCTTTTTTCAATTTATGCGCGCATGGGTTCGAGGCTGGAATATGAACGGGTCTATTTCGAACGGAGAAGAAGGCTGAACACATATGTATTTATGACCTTGCTTGAGCCGGATAATGTCAGACTTCTGGAGAACCTGGAAAATACACTATGGTCTATATGCGAAGAGTACACTTGGTGCCTACCAGCCCATCTTCCTTCAGATCATAATGCAGAGAATATCGATCAGTTTATTGATCTGTTCTCCTCGGAAACTGCTTTTACACTGAGTGAAATTTCGCTACTACTGGGAGAACGACTTCCACAGCTTCTTCGATTTAGAATAAGACATGAAGTAGAGCGGAGAATATTTCGACCATTTATTGAATGTGGTCCTTATGAATGGGAGACTGCAAGGCATAATTGGTCGGCAGTTTGTGCAGGTTCGATTGGGGCAGCTGCCTTGCTGATGTTGGATGATCCTGCTGCGCTAACGGATATCCTGCTGAAGACAGAACGAAGCATGAGTTACTATCTGGAAGGCTTCGGGGATGATGGGGCCTGTCTGGAAGGTCTGAGTTACTGGAACTACGGATTTGGCTATTTTACGTATTACAGCGATCTTCTCCGGGTCAGAAGTGAGGGAAGAGTAGACTGGTTTGCAACAGACAAAGTGCGAAGTATCGCTCAGTTCCAACAAAAAATTTTCATCGGCGGCAATTTTGTCGCCAATTTCTCAGACTCAGAGCCTCAAATTCACATACATATGGGCTTGTCCCATTATTTAGCTGATACCTATCCAGAAGTAGAATGTCCTCCGCCTGTGCTTCGCGCTCCTTACGCTAAGGATCATTGCAGCCGCTGGGCTCCGGCTTTTCGAAATCTCATCTGGAGAAGGACCGGCGATGAGAAACAGGATCAGGATTGGGGAGCCGCCAGTTATTATCTTCCTGATGCGGGATGGCTTGTCTCGCGTTATCAGTCCGGAGGAAGTTCGTTCGGCTTCGCGGCTAAAGGAGGGCATAACGCTGAACCTCATAATCATAATGATCTGGGGCAGTTCATTCTGTTAGGTGAAGGCGAAATCTATGCAGCGGATCTCGGCAGTGGAGAGTATACGGCTGAATATTTTGGGGCTGGCCGTTATCAATATGATTGCAATGGCTCGCAGGGACATTCGGTTCCTATCATCGACGGCCAGTATCAACAGTCTGGCAAGGAGCATAGTGCTACAGTTCTGTATGCGTCGACTGTTCCGGTGAGGGATGAACTGACGCTGGAGCTGTCTCTGGCTTACGAAGTGGAAGAGCTTCAATCTTTTGTCCGTTCTATGGTTTGGTACAAGGAGCAGCGTCCTCGCTTGGAGTTAACGGACGAGTACCGGTTTAACGGTAAGTTAGTGAGCTGGACGGAGCGGTTCGTAACCTGGCGTCGGCCGAAGATCCTTCGTACTGGCGTCGTGTTGCTGCCGGGAACTGAAGTCGGCGGAGTTGAAGTGATCTACGATGCCCAGATTGTAGAGCCAGAGATTACCGCTCGTGAGTACAGGGATCATTTCGGCAGGGAAACGGCCTGGTATACTCTCGACTTTCATTTGCTTCAGCCCGGTGCTGTAGGGAAATTAGCATTCACCTTTCAATTTATATAAATGATGAAAGAACTAGAGAACAATTCGAAGAAGGCGGTGTTTGATATGAATATTACGGATAACCAAACTTGGCTGGATGAAGCTTGGAGCAAGGCACTTGAAAAGACAAGATGTAACAGTCGAAAGATCGGCGCAGAATTTCCACATGCAAGTCAAGGGGGGAGATATTTGCTAGAAGCGCCGAATTGGTGGACAGCAGGGTTCTGGCCGGGAATGCTTTGGCAGTTTTATTCTGAAAGCGGGGACGAAAGTCTAAAAATAATCGCGGAGCGGTGCGAAGAGAGACTCGACGAGGTGTTGGACGGCTATGTTAAGCTGGATCACGATTTAGGTTTTATGTGGATTCTTACAAGCGTGGCAAATTACAAGTTAACGGGTAGCGAGGCATCGCGAATTCGGGCATTAAAAGCGGCCAACTACCTGGCTGCCCGCTTCAATTTGAAAGGACATTTTATTCGGGCTTGGAATCCATGGAGTGAAGGGGAAGACAACAGCGGAGTTGCTATTATCGACTGCTGCATGAACACCAGTCTGTTGTTCTGGGCTTCTGAGACATCGGGAGATCCACGCTATCGTCATATCGCTGAGGCGCATATGGATACTGTTCTTGAGCATTTTATCCGACCGGACGGCTCCGTGTACCACATCGTCAAATTCAACCCGGAGACGGGTGAAGTCATGGAAAAGCTTGGCGGGCAAGGTTATTCGCCCGAATCTGCTTGGTCGCGCGGCACGGCTTGGGCCATTTACGGTTTAGCGCTTGCCTATCATCATACGAGCAAGCAGAGCTATCTGGATGCAGCCAAGCAGGTAGCACATTTCTTCTTGACCCGTTTGCCGGAGGATCATGTTCCGCATTGGGATTTCCGCGCGCCCGGTGAAGTCGGCGAAATTCGTGATAGCTCCGCCGGTTCCTGTGCGGCGAGCGGTTTGCTTCTGCTAGCGGACCAGGTGGATGATTCGGAGTCCCATGTGTACCGGAACGGGGCTATAAGAATCGTGGAATCGCTCTACAGGAATTATGGCAGTTGGGACAATGCGGATGAGGAAGGGTTGCTGCTTCACGGTACGAGTAACTACCCTGAGAACCGGAATATAGATGTTCCTCTTATCTACGGTGACTTTTTCTATGTCGAAGCACTAGCCCGGATTAAGGCCGCAGGACCGTTCTATTGGGAGTAGGGGGTGATCAGGATGAACACAAATAAGACATCTTTCCGGATTAGCGATAATCCGTTAAAGACTCGGGAGGATCTGGTGATCGCCCTTGAGCAGCTTACGGATCCGCTTCGGCCGCACTACAGCAAAGGCGGCGCAAGGCTTGAAATCGGTAAAACAGGGGCGAGCTATTCGGCAGCAACTGCTGAAATGGAAGGTTTCTCGCGGGTGTTGTGGGGTTTGGTACCCCTGCTCATTGGTGGTGGAGACAGTGAACTCTGGGACATCGTGCTGGATGGCATTCGGCATGGCACTGATCCTTCTCATGAAGAATATTGGGGAGAGGTGAGGGATTACGACCAGCGTTTGGTCGAGATGGCGGTCTTCGGTTTCGCATTAGCAGCCATTCCGGAAAGGATCTGGTCGCCACTTGCTCCGAAGGAGCAGGATCAATTATACCGCTGGCTGAATCAAATAAACGCTCATCCTTGCTATGACTGCAATTGGCTGTTCTTTAACGTTCTAGTCAATGTCGGATTCCGCAAAATCGGTCGTCCCTACGACGAAGGACAGTTAGAGAACAATTTGAAGCGTATGGACGATTTCTATTTGGGCGAGGGCTGGTACAGCGACGGAATTAACGGCCACAGCGATTATTACGTGCCTTTTGCTATTCATTACTATGCGCTGCTGTACGCAAAGCTGATGGAGCAGGAAGACCCCGAACGTTCCCGTGTGTTCAAAGCACGAGCTCGATTGTTTGCTGCCGATTTCATCAGCTGGTTCGCACCCGACGGATCCGCCCTTCCTTATGGGCGCAGTTTGACTTACCGTTTTGCCCAGTCGGCATTTTGGAGCGCCCTTGTCTACGCAGACGTTGAAGGATTCCCTGCTGGTGTGGTAAAAGGTCTGGTGCTGCGGAACCTGCGCTGGTGGTTTAGCCAGCCGATTGTTGACGCCGATGGTGTACTGACCATCGGATACGCTTACCCGAATCTGGTCATGGCGGAGAATTACAATTCTCCCGGATCTCCGTACTGGGCGCTGAAGACTTTCCTGCCGCTGGCTCTCGGCGCAGAGCATCCGTTCTGGAAGGCAGAAGAACTGCCGCTGCCAGTCCTTCCGGATGTCATGATTCAGAAGCCTGCACACCTTGTCATCATCCGCGAGTCTGCTTCCGGTCATGTGGCGGCCTTCAACAGCGGACATTTATATACGAATGAACATACCCACACCTCGGCCAAATACGAAAAATTCGTGTATTCAACAGGCTTTGGCTTCAGCGTGCCCCGCTCCGAATGGGGGCTCTCTCAGGGAGCGTACGATTCTATGCTTGCACTGAGCGAGCACGGAGACAACTTATATCGGGTATGACGCCAGAATATAGAATCTGAGATTATGGACAACGTGCTTCGCTCTGTCTGGAAGCCGTGGGCCAATGTTGAGGTTCAGACCTGGGTTGTCGCCGGACTTCCTTGGCATATTCGAATGCATCGAGTCGAAACTGGACGGTCACTGGATACTGCGGAGGGGGGATTCGCACTTGGTCATGACAATGAATTCATATCCAAGAGCGATTTGGCTGGTGTGATGGCCTCCACTGCTTGGGGAACCAGTGTAATCAAGGATTTGCTAGGTTGTCGGAAGGGCGAGTTGGTCTGGCCGAACGCCAATACGAACCTGCTTCGCCCTCGGACGGTGCTGCCAATGCTGACGACTACCCTTGAGCCAGGAATTCATTGGCTCGTTTCGGCCGTATATGGTTCCCCTTCAGAGGGGGCTTTAGATATCCAGGCTGATCAAGCTGATGAGGTTCTCAAGCATTCACCTGAGCAAGATTTGAAAGTTAAGTTCAGCGAGGGAACGGTAACCATTGTTACTCATTCTGGGAGAGGAATCGTCCTAAATTTACAATAAGTTGATTGAATTTGCTCATGCTTATTGAAGAATCACTGCAACAGCTCTAAAGCAGAACTACTGCATTAGAGCTGTTGTTTGTATGTCAAATTTTATGGTCTCATCTTTTAATTATTGAGTTTTTTATCAAATGTTTTCTTAGATGGACAATTATGCTATAGTACTCTATCTAGTCATTTACAGAAGTATTGATTTATCAGACGATGGACAAACTGACTTGTGGCAAAACTAGAAATACTGACATCAATAATAAGATAAGAAAGGCAGGAACTCCTTATGGATAGCAGCAGCTTGGTAACGACGACTCTTTCACTTGTTATAATAATAAACATATTGCTCTCTGCAGGTTTTTTATTTTTTGAGAGGAGAGATATTGGTTATACATGGGCATGGCTTATGCTTTTTTATTTCATTCCCATTTTGGGATTTATTATTTATCTCTTCCTTGGTCGAAACTTAGCAAAGAAAAATTTCTTTGGTCTATCTTCTGAAGAAAGGAAATATCTACAATCCGCTGTAGATCATCAATTAGCTACATTAAACGATCAGCGCGAGGATCATAACCCTTTGCTCACGAAATATGCTGATTTGATCCATATGAACCTTGTTTCATCGAATGCGCTAATGACAACTGATAACGAGATATCTATTTTCAACGATGGTAATCAAAAATTCGATGCTTTGTTTGATGATATTAGACATGCCAAGAAAGAAGTTAATATTCAATATTACATAATTCAGCCTGACGCCTTGGGAAAAAAATTAAGAGATGAATTAACCATAAAAGCCAAAGAAGGCGTAAAAGTGAGGGTTCTTTACGACGAAATCGGCTCCAAAAGGCTTTCTCTTAAGTTTTTTAAAGAACTACTCTCTGCTGGTGGAGAAGTAGAGGTGTTCTTTCCATCACTGCTTAGACCGATAAATTTCCGTATGAATAATCGAAATCATAGAAAATTATGTATTATCGATGGAGAAGTTGCTTATATTGGTGGATTTAATGTGGGAAATGAATACTTAGGTATAGATAAAAAGTTTGGGTATTGGCGGGATACACATTTTAGAATGAAGGGAGATTCCGTTAATCAGATTCAAGGAAGATTTATTCTGGATTGGAAACATGCCCGGAAAAATGAGCGCGTAAGCTTCGATCAATTTTCTTTTAATACGGAAGCACATGTCGGATCAAGTCCTGTTCAAATTGTGTCTAGTGGTCCTAACTCGCTAGTGGAGCATCTTAAAAATATGTACATTAAGCTCATCTTGAATGCCAAACGGAGTGTATATATTCAAACGCCATACTTTATTCCTGATAGCAGTTTTATGGATGCTTGTAAAATTGCACTTCTATCAGGTGTTGATGTCCGGATCATGATCCCTAATAAGCCTGATCATCCTTTTGTTTATTGGGCCACTTGGGCATATGCCGGGGAATTATTGAAATATGGAGCGAAGATTCTGTTATATGAAAATGGTTTTTTGCATGCTAAGACGATTGTAGTTGATGATGAAGTAGCGTCCGTAGGAACAATGAATATTGATTCCCGGAGCTTTAGACTCAATTTCGAAGTGAATGCAATTGTGTATGATGAGCAAGTTGCTAAACAACTTCAAAAATTGTTTGATGAAGATAGCCAGTTGAGTACAGAGCTTACCCCTGAACGCTATAAAGAAAGATCCTTAATAATCAAATTTAAAGAGGGCATTTCGCGTCTTTTTTCGTCCATCTTATGAACCCCGAAACTATATCCTCGGTACAAAAGGCGAGCTGTAGATTGTGAATTCACAGTTCGCCGCTGTCTATGGATTCTTCTGCGCTTCACACCATACCCTGTTTTGATTTCATGCACTTGAGATTGTATGTGCGACCGTATACCTTGGCATATCTGACAATTCGGTCAATCATACGGGTATCTTTTAGTTTAGTAAACGGGCACGGATCGGGAGCCGTATTCACTTCCAAGATCCATGGCTTAAGACGTTGATCTAAGGCAATATCCACACCGATTTCCTGAAGTGCGGGATAGACAGTGCTAAGCTGCCTTGCGGACTTCACTCCAATTTGCTTCAGGGATCGGATCAATATTTTACAATTTTCTGCGCTTGTGTAGCCTTTTAATAATTCCTCAATCGGATAAATTGTTCCTCCTTGACTCCCGTTTGTAACCACTTTGCGAGGATGCGCAACGCGTCCTGCAACCCCTGTTGCTTCCCACCCACCCTTAGAATTTCGCTGCACCATCACCCGAATATCGAAAGGGCGTCCATCGTAAACCAACAGCCTGATCCCCTTTTGTACTAAATAGGCCTTTCCTTGAGCCTCTCGTAAGATGGCCCGATAGGCCGTGTCGTAATCAGAAAATTTGTGTACGTGGGTACCGGATTGATAGCTGAATTGTGCGCGTGTGAGTTCAACCCGTATTACGCCCTGTCCTAAAGAGCCGCAGCAAGGCTTAATGTACACCATCTTATATTTTTGTAGCATTTCATAGAGCGTGTTCTTATCCATTTTTTTCGTAAGCGGGACATGTTTATTTAACTCTTGGTTTCTAACCAGCACCCTTGTCTTCGTCAGCTTATTGGATATACGGCTTATCTGCTTCATCATTGTGTCCCTCCGTCTCAATAGATCCATAGGCTATATTACGAGTATGCCTCCGCTTTTGATTGGGCGAACATCGAACAGTAGAACACACTGAAAGAAATCTACATATAATTATTGTAGGTATTCATCTATGGGCTGCAGCTTGCGGTCAACAGGAGGCGGCCATCATGCTGCTCGACAAAGAGAAATTAAAGGATAAACTGCTTGAAGTAATCGAGGTATTTCCTTGGTATAAGGAGCTGATCGGCGGCGAAAGAACGAATTATAGCTTAGAGAAGCTTCCGCTAATGACATCAACAACGCTAGATACCTATTATTATAATCAACCCATTGATCCTTCTTGGATCGTATACAGGACGTCGGGCACAAGCACAGGCCGTCGAAAAGCCATACTTTACTCTAAGGAAGACGATAAGCACTATATAAATATTAAAACGAAGCTGTTTGGTGATCTTATTGCGGGAAGCGGATGCGTTAGAGCTTTGGCGGATATGGGGACTGGGCATGCAGCGAATACTGCATTGTCCATTTTTGAGGAATTAGGATTGGAACCTCGTTCAATTCCCTTTGAATTGCCGATTGAAAAGCATATTGAACAGCTTGAAACCTTCAAGCCTGACCTACTGTACACAATGCCTTCCATTCTTGATCATATCGTACATGCTGCTGAGAATCCGCGCGCTTTCGGAATCCGCAAGATTATTCTAGTTGGGGAAATCGCTTCACTAGGGTGGCAACGGAATATAGCCGGACTGTTCGGTCTTGAACCACGCGACATTATAGATACGTATGGCTCCATTGAAATGGGTACGATCGCTTATTATTCCCATGATTTTGACAGGTACATTTTTGCCGATGGAATTTTTGCGGAAGGGATCGGGGCACAGGAGATAGGCGAAGAACTAAGTCCACTAAGTAATGACGAAAGTGTTCTTGTTCTAACCTCAACGGTTCGCAAAATGCTGCCAGCTATTCGTTTTGTTACTTACGACGTTATAAGGGACTTTAGATCTGTGATGATAGATGGTGTGGAGAAGCAGAGCTTTAGTTCTATCGTGAAACGAGTAGGCCGGGAACTGAAGCACGGAGAGAAAATCAGCCTGTACGATATCGAGCAGGTTGTTTACCGTCATATAGAAGATGCGATTATCCGGGTCAAAGTAAGGCAAAATGCACTGACCGTTTATCTCAAAAGTAAATCTGCGGATAACGCCATTGTCCCGAAAATCAAAGAGGAAATTAGAGAATGCATTCCGGAAATCGGCATGATGATTCGAAACCATCTGTTGGATGATATTGAGGTCATTATAGTAGGCAAAGACGAGCCGATGGACAGCGGAAAGGTTAAGAACAAAAAGCTATATTACCAGAAAGATAAAGATCGCATAGAGATGGACTTCACTGACGGTATTTTGTCGACTATCGGAAATACACCCTTAATCAAGCTGAAGAGCTTGTTCTATAAAAGTGAGTTTGACGTCTATGCAAAAATGGAGCTGATAAACCCGGGGGGGAGCGCCAAAGATCGTCCCGCCCTGCGGATGATCCATGAGGCATGGAAGGAAGGAACCATAGGTCCGGGAAGTATCATCATTGAATCGAGCTCTGGAAATATGGCAATCAGCTTGGCCATGATTTGCAAATATTTAGGAATGCGTTTTATCAGCGTTATTGATCCTAGAACCACAGAAACGAATCTGCAAATTCTGAAGGCGTTGGATGCCAAAATCGATTATGTCGCCAATCCCGATCCTGTAACAGGTGAGTTTCTTCCTGCTAGGCTGAACCGTGTACAGCAGTTATTGACGGAAATACCGGGCAGCTACTGGCCGAATCAGTATGCGAATGCAAATAATTATTTAGCCCATTACCATACGACAATGAAAGAAATCGTGACTGAACTTGAACGAGTGGATTATTTATTTTGCAGTGTTAGTACATGCGGCACCATTCGGGGCCTTGCGGAATACGTAAGAGATCACGGACTTCGGACTAAGATCGTGGCTGTGGATGCAGAGGGAAGCGCGATTTTTGGTGGAAATAAGAGTACACGACGCTTCCCGGGACTGGGTGCCGGCATCGTGCCACCCTTTTGCAGAACAGATCTAATCGATCGTATCGTACATGTCTCGGATTCCGATATCGTAAAAGGTTGCCGGATGTTGGCACAGGAAGAATCTATCCTGGCAGGCGCATCCTCCGGTGGAATCATTGCCGCCGTGAAGCAGATGGAGCCGGATTTGACCCCGGGAGCTGTCTGCGCTGTCATTCTGCATGATAAGGGAGAGCGCTACCTCGATACTGTATACTCAGACTCATGGATTCAGAGCCAGTTCGGCCGGGAGATTTGGACTGAAGTTAGCGATAACGCTGAGTTGTAACAACAAAGAATCTATTTCGCAAGGAGGCGACGGTATGCTGTACTTAAATGATCGAGATATACAATCAGTAGGTGTAGATTGGCCTGCTCTTGTGGAGTCGATAGAAACTGCTGTGGGTATCATCGATTCAGGCGATTATGTGCAGCCGGTAAAGCCGTACCTAAGGTATAAGAATCCACAAAACCGGATTATTGCAATGCCTGCTTACGTAGGGGGAGAGGTGAACACCGCAGGGATAAAGTGGATTTCTAGTTTCCCAGATAATATTCAGGCTGATCTTCCCCGCGCGCATAGCATCATTGTATTGAATGACCCAAGTACAGGTCAGCCTTCAGCCGTCTTGAACTCCCCGCTTCCCAGTATTATAAGGACTGCTTCCCTTAGCGGAGTAATGATCCGTTACTTTTTGCAGGCGCATTCTGTGGAACAGATTCATCTCGGGATTATCGGTTGGGGGCCAATAGGGCAGTATCATTGTCAAATGGTTACGGCTCTGTACGGAGATCGTATCGAGCGTATCCGAATTTTTGATATCAAGGGTGTTGATTTATCAGCGGTCACATCACTTTACAGAGATAGGATGGAAGTGGCAGAGACGTGGACAGACGTTTACCAGCATTCGAATATCTTTATTACTTGTACCGTATCAGAACATCGGTATATCAATCTTCCTCCTGAAAAAGGGAGTCTTCTGCTGAATGTTTCACTGCGTGATTATAAGCCGGAGGCGTTAGCTTTAGTAAAAGCCATAATCGTCGACGATTGGGATGAAGTGTGCCGCGAGAATACTGACATCGAACAGCTCCACCTGGAACAAGGACTGACCCGTGCCGACACCCGGATGATTACCGATGTCGTCTTGCGCCACAGCCTGGCTGAATTCGGCGAAGATGAACCGATTCTCTTCTGCCCAATGGGGATGGCCGTCTTCGATATCGCTACAGCGGTGTACTATGTGAATAAAGCGAGAGAAAACGGGATAGGAACTGAGCTAGAGTGAGAGCAATTCTGTCCATATGACAGCGATAACCCGCTTATTGAGCGGGTTTTTCATTATGTTATGCACTAGCATATGGGTTTCATATGGATATGTTTGCAACGTGGATCGCGGTTTATTGTGACTGGTTGATCAAAGGTGCTTTGTTTATTTGACGGTATATCAGTGGGAAATGGACAAAATTCCAAGCGATACAATAAAAACAGCCCCGATGAAGAATACATCGGAGCTGTCTTGTGACTGGTGCAACTGATTAAAGGGTATAACCGAAGCCTAGTATAGTAAAACACTTCTCCTGATCTTCGGGCACCATTCTGATTTCTATCTGATGCTCACCGCTAGCTTCGTTTTGATATAGAATTACCGGATTGCAATGTGTCCAGTTGTTCACGTGAGGATCAGCAGTAACGGCAAGGCTGCCGTCTACGAAAATATCCGCCTTGCCGAATTCGCTGCTGCCGGAATCCTTATATACGAGGATGAGATTTCTACTCGTTATTGTCAGCTTGAAGCTTTGTTCCCCTGATGCCCTTGAATGCATCCAATTATGAGGGAATTCCGGAGTGCCGTGAGAGTCGGTATCCATTTCTACCCGCTGCAAATCGGTATCGATCCCCGAAAATCCGCCTACTTCGATCTTACCTGCGTCAATATAGTTTGTTCGATCCAGCAGGAGGGTTCCGGCAAAATCATTCCCGATGACCGGGCGTTGATCCAATAAGATCTCATCTTCATTCATTAGTGATTTATGGGTTTCGGTGAATAAATAAGCGAGACAATCAGCCATTACCCGGTGCCCCTCATTTGTCGGATGATAGATATCATAGAAAAATTGCCGTTTAGAGATGATGTTGCCTTCAGCTTTACTCAGGCGGAACTGCTCGGATACGGCATCCTTTACACTAACCATAGGAAGATTATAATGTCGGCCAATGGGGGAGAGCCGATCCTGCAGGTTCCAGTCATTCATAAACACACTGAACAGAAGGATTACGGCTGGTTGATGATCGGCGGAAAGTATTTTTAAGCATAGGCTTTCAAAACAATTGCCCTTCGTTTCATCTCCTTCATCGTTTACGGCAAATTCCACGACCACGATATCCGGTGTTACGGAACCGTCTCTAAGAATATCTCTTTCATAACGGATGACGCCAAGCTCGGAGGGTGTTCCGCCGACCCCAGCCTTCACAAAATGGATGTTCTCGCCACCATTTGTGCCGAATAAGTCTTTAAATCTTAAATACGATTGATAGGCATAACATTCTGTGTGTATCGGCTTAGCACCGGCTCCTTGAGTAATGGAACCTCCAATATAAGCGATCGTGACTTCCTCGCCCTTTATAGCTTTATTTATGGCAGTTTTTAATCTTTTATTATTGCCAGCGTGCAGCAAGGATTGTGTAATAATCTTTTGGTACTCATTCGATTCAAAAGCAACTGGTGGTTCAAGGATTAGCTCTGGAACAGAATAACCGTCATGCAAATAAAAAATAACACTCGCAATCGCCAGTTCGCCTGCGTGATTAAATTCAAAAGCAAATTTTCCGAGCACATCATCTTCTTCAGAACCCGGACAATCTGCTAATCTCAAAATAATCTCTGAACCGTCGGCTGGGCAAGGTACACGTAAATAACTGCCGGTTTCATATTTACTAGTTTTGCCCCAGTGCTGCAATAAAAAAGTGACTGGATCTTCCTGCGCGTTAGTCCTTCTTACGGATACTCCGATACTGTGGACTAATTTGCGAAAGCCTGCACTGCTCCCCAGAAGCTCCAGAATTGCATCATCTGTGACGCCGCCTATAAATCTGGTCTTGTCGATCAGATAGCTGCCTTCCAGATAAACTTCTTGAGACGGTTTGCCTTCAACTCTTGCTGTTGCTTCAATTGCTGTTTCATACAGTACAAAAAAGCCGTTTCTACGATCAGCCGGGTCCTTTGGAGCCTTCGGACCTTCAATCTGTTCGCTTGCAATGAAATCGTTATTCTTTTCCATATGGATCATCCTCGCTTTGTAAGGTTCACTTATTATGGATGCGCTTGCAAATGAAATGATTGTGCTACAGGGAGATACCTGTTAACAGTAACACCAAATATCTAGATTGTTCAACCAATAAACAAAGTTTCGTTTAATAATTACAAAAACTTGCTAGTTTACACATGGAAGTTGAAATTGCTTACTTATATAATGTGCCTAGTCATACGAAAATAGGATGCTTAAGGGGAGAATAATCATGCCTACGCAGGAATTAAACCTTGTGAAGCAGGGCAAAGCTGCTAAGATTTACTTGGATCCCAAAGGGAAGGATTATGCCGGTTTGCGCCGCGTGGCTCAGTCTTTTGCAGCAGATGTTAAACAGGTAACGGAGGTAGAACCTGAGATATATACACAATTGCAGGAATTGGATGGAACCGTTATAATCGCTGGATCGATCGGCAGTAATGAGCTTATTGATCGTTTAATTGCGGAGGGAACAGTGGACGTGTCCGCCATTCAAGGGAAAAGGGAATGTTATAAAATTCAGGTAGTTGAAGAACCGACAGCAGGAGTGGACAAGGCGCTCGTCATTGTGGGGAGCGATAAACGCGGGACGATGTACGGGATCTATTCCATCTCTGAAAAAATTGGCGTTAGTCCGTGGGAATATTGGGCAGATGTTGTACCAGAGAAGAAAGCAACTTTGATCCTGTATGATAACCAGCTACATATGATCTCCAAAGAGCCTTCGGTTAAATACAGAGGGATTTTTTTGAATGACGATTGGCCGTCCTTGGGCTCTTGGGTAACTCAAAGATTTGGTGATTTTAATGAAGATTTCTATGACAAGGTGTTTGAACTCATTCTTCGATTAAAGGGGAATTATTTATGGCCAGCGATGTGGAGTGCCGAATTCAGCCTTAACGGTAAAAGCAATCCAATCGCCAACGCCCAGCATGCACAGGAATACGGCATTATAATGGGAACCTCCCATCATGAACCTTTATTTAGGGCAGGCAGTGAATGGCAGAAGGTATACAACCAATATGGAACAAGTAACCTATGGGATTTTGCCCGAAACAAACAGGCTATTACGGATTTCTGGGAAGATGGAATCAAACGGAATCAGGATTTTGACAATTTAATCACATTAGGGATGCGGGGAGAAAGTGATTCTGCGCTGGAGGGCTCCGACCAGGAGAATATTGACTTGCTGAAGGACATTATCCTTACGCAAAAAGAATTATTAAAGAAATATAATCTTGAGCACTCGCCCCAAATTCTAGCCGTATACAAGGAAGTGGAGAAGTATTGGTATGGCACTGCTGAGGTTGAAGGCTTGAAGGACTGGGGAGTCCTGAATGATGTTACGATCCTGCTGGCAGATGATAACTTTGGCAATCTCCGCAAAATCCCAACGGAACACGAACGCGATCGGAGTGCAGGGTGGGGGATGTATTATCATTTTGACTATCATGGTGGTCCGCATTCCTATGAATGGTTAAATACGATTCCGCTGGAGAAGGTATGGGAGCAAATGTGTATGGCATTCGACTATGGCATCCGTGATGTATGGATTGTGAACGTCGGGGATTTGAAGCCTATGGAATTGCCCATTTCCTACTTTATGGATTTGGCCTATGACTTTGAAGGTTGGGGTACCGGAGCGATTAATCGGACTGAGGAATATACCAAACGATGGGTAGAGCAGCAGTTCGGATATGCACTGGAACAAGAGACATGCCTGGGCATTGCGCAATTGCTGAGTGATTATACCCGAATGAACGGCCGCCGCAAGCCGGAGATTATTTATCCGTCAACCTTCAGTCCAATCCATTATAATGAGGCACAGAGAGTTCTGGAACAGGCGATTAGGATGGAGAATGCCGCTGACCAATACCTTGCTCTTATTCCTGAATCATTAAAAGATGCGTACTACCAGCTTGTATATTTCCCTGCTGCTGCCTCAGCCAATGTGCTCAAAATGCAAATATATGCTGGGCTTAACGAGCTGTATGCTGGACGAGGCAGTGTATTGGCAAACACTTACGCTACTCTGACTCATGAAGCTATCAATAGGGATAAACATCTGGAACAGGTTTATAATAACGAAATTTCAGAAGGAAAATGGCAAGGAATGATGAGTTCCCCTCATGTCGGGTATATTCACTGGAATGCAGAAGGGTGGAAATATCCAGAGGTGAGCACGTTGATTCCCGCTAAAGGCTCAATATTGATTGTTGATGTTGAAGGTACGGAGCAAGCGTATGTTGCGGGTACGGCAAAGCTTCCGGTATTTACAAATCTGCAAAAAGAAAACTATTGCATTACTATCAGCAACGGTGGAGAAGCCGGCTTTGAATATCAGGCAAGAAGCAGTGTAGCTTGGGTCAAGCTTGAGAAAACATCGGGTTGGATCAAAGCTGGGGAGAGCTTACAGGTTTCTGTAGATTGGGAAAAGGTTCGCGAGACATCGAAGGGTGAAATTACGATCTCTGGTGCCGGGGGCACCGTTAAGGTGAATGTAGCTGTGGACTGGACTGACATTCAGAAAGTTCCAGCGATGACCTTTATCGAGGCGCATAATAGAGTGGCAATTGAAGCGGAGCATACCTCAAGTCGTGTTGCACAATCAGGGGTGGAATGGAAGACCATTGCTAACTATGGGCGTTCTTTATCCTCGGTAAAAATGTTTCCGGATGCTGTATCGTTTGAACAACCGGAGTGTGCACCTTATCTGGAATATCGGGTTTTAGTACAGCAGGCTGCAGATTACAGCTTAACGGCGTACATTGCCCCAACGAACAACCTGTCACAGTCCAGTGGATTAAAATATGCGATAGGCTTCGATGCACAGACACCAGTGATTACGGATGCTCTACCTACGGATTTTGCGGGCGGCAATCATGATAATGAACCGTGGTGCCGCGCAGTTATGAATAATATCCATACCGTGACCACCATTCATGCTTTAACAAAGGGGATCCATACCCTCCGCTTTTACGGATTGGATGCGGGCCTGGTCCTGCAAAAGCTTGTGTTGTCCGCTGCGGAGCTGCCGTATTCCTATTTGGGCCCAGAGGAGAGCTTCTGTACTAGGGGGACGCACTAATTCATAGTTAGAGCTAATTAAAGGGTTGAATCCCTGAATGGTTCAGGATCCTCCGTTATTTCAAGGCAGATGACGGAGGATAACCCTTGATATTTTTGAAGACATTACTGAAGTAGGCGACATCTTGATAACCACAGTGTTCTGCTACTTCGGACACATTGAAGCCACCTGCGGACAGAATCATCTCGGCATTGTTCACCCGTACTTTATTTATGAATTCCTTATAGGTGGAACCGGTATTTTGCTTGAACAGCTTGCCAAGATATACTGGGTTTAAGGCAACCAAATCAGCTAGTTCCTTGATCGTAACTTCCTCCGAATAATGATCCATAATATAGGTCATTACTTTTTGGATTCTCAGATCGATCAGAGGTGTCTCTTGATGGTGGGTTATACTTAACAGACGATACAAGATCAGTTGAAAAATGGCTCTGGCCTTCATTTTATAAAAAGGCTGTTTGCCCATCCATACATGCGAGAAATCTTTGATGTCCGCTAGGATCTCTTTAGTTCTCAAGTTTTTGGTTACGGTCTCAAAAGGGAGCCGCACATGATTGTCCTCCCCCTCCCAGAAGAAATTAAACGCAAAAGAACGCATGGGTGCCTCCTTAAAGGTCTGCGCTTCCCGAATACTTCCGGAAGGTGCATAGAGCATATCACCAGCTTCAACCGTAAATTTCTCCCCATTAATAAAATAGTTCGATTTCCCTTCCACAATGAAGGTAAGGTCATGGAAATCAATTTTGCTCCTCGTTATCTCCCAATCCGGGAAGGATCTGCGGTCGACGAACAAAAAAACATTTGGAACTAGATTCTCATATTTGCCAATGTCCATTTCAGCCATTGCTCCTTCCATTTAACTAGAGCCGCACTAATACCGATTGGTATATTATACCGAAATGAAACCTATTACGAAAAGACTCTTTTAATCATCGGGATTGCCGTACGCCATGCATAATAAAATCCTTGAATTGTCGGTCCGTTGCCCGGTCTTCCTCCGTAACCACACCACCTCGCTGATGCGTAATAATAACAGCTTTTTGTAAATACATGAAATACAGGTGGGTGGATTTCTGCAGAATACCTAGCCACTTATTTTTTTCCTCGGGAGCCACTGCAGTTGTCTCAAGCAGTATAAGTCGTGAATACCAGCCTTCCATAGCCTTCTTAAAGTCAGGCAGCTCCGCAGGATTCTTAGAAAGGGTGCTGTAGTAAACTCCAAAAATGGCATCATAGTAAATCAGTGACTCCTGATGATCTCTCAGCGCCAAATATTTATCCAGAATGTTCTCAAGTGATTGTACCGGCTGTTCAAAATCAAAATCAAACAGCAGCTGTCCAAACATCCGCTCCAGGTTCTCAACATAAATTTGAGCAGCTAATTCTTCTTTGTCCTTATAATGATGATACAAAGTACGCCGGGAGACACCGGCTTGTTCCGCAATCTGAGCCATATCTGTGCGCTCAATACCTTGAGCACAGAACAAGCTCAGCGCTGCATCCTTAATGATCTCCCTCGTCATTTGCATCTGCTTTTCACGCAAATTCATTAATTTTCTCTCCTGCCTTGTGCGAGTATTTCGCTAATTCTGTGCTATTTCTGAGCTGGCTTCGAAGTCGTGAGGAACCTGCTGCCCACGGAATAGGGTTTCTGCTGGTTGACCGCATCACTGAGCCATTTTAGAAGCTTCACGCCATCCTGCTCAGCCTGAAAGAAGGTCTCTCTGGTGGCAAAAGTGTGCGGAGTTGTACCCGTCTTAGCGTTCAGCCCAAAGTCGGTCAGATAGTAATAATAATTAGGTAAAGTGGCAGCCAAAGAAGATACAGATTGGCGCATTTCCTGTGACCATTCATTAATAATGCGTTGATCTCTAGGCCCCGTGTAATCGTTGATGTTGTTCTGAAAGTGGATCAGAATCTCGTCAAATACCGAGTAGGATTGCAATATTACCGCATTCTCAGGCAGTAGATGACCGTTCGCTTTAAATGCTGCCCCGATGATATCCGCTTCGGGGGTATACCCAAAGTTCTTAACGAAGTCTGCCTGCCATTCCTTATTCACAACATTTGGCCACTTGTCTGATTTCAGGAAGGAACTGTCTGAATATTGGAAGAGCTCGGAGTCTTTGTAATGAGAGGCAATCTCCGGAGCCCAGAAGGCGGACCCGAATCCACCAGCGCTTTCGCCGGCAATCAGTAGTTTGTCGGGTTTATCTACGTTGGTATATATCCAATCAAGGCTGCTTCGCACATTATTGCTGCCGTTATAACGCATAGTAAAGGTGCTGCCGTCTTCTTTTTTATATTCAACTGTGCGGTTGCCGATATGGAAATCACCGGTCGAATAGGGAAGGTAGACCACATTCCAGCCATGAAAAGGATTGTCAGGGTTATCCGTATCCATCATGCCTTTCAGCAATGTCAGCATATAGAAGGGGATGTTCGGGAAATAGTTGCCCGTATCTCCACCTTTAATGAAGTTCATTAGCTTGATGGGGTGCGCGGCGCTTTGGGCATCCCAACTGGCCCCTCCCCCGGAAAAGAAGATGATCCAGTTATTAGTCTCCCCCTTTTTATTCCAGATAAAATACTCTGATCCATCACTTGAAATGACATTTCCGTCCAGCTTGACTTTATTCCACTGATAAGGCTTCACTTCCGTGATTACGGGGGTGGTGGTCACCGGTCTCTTGATCACAAAAGCGCTAATCGCAAGAATAGCAATCAAAGCAAGACTCAATAATCCAATGCCTGTGAATATCGTAATTTTCCCCATTCTTCTCATATACATCTCTCCCTTAATTGGAGTATACGCTACGTTAACTCATTGCGCAACGTGTATACTTAAAATGCGAAAGAAACAATCATACTCGAAAAACGGGGTGTCCTCGCAGCCTTTTATACATGGCTACAGGGACACCCCGATTTTGTATGTTACTTCATTTAATTAGGATCTACACTTCGATTTCAAATGTTCTAATTTCGTAAGGTTCAAGTACAAAGGTAATAACAGGTTCAGTATGAACCTCACCTTCAGGACGTTCCATTAGATTGCACTCTTGCCATGAAATAATGTTCAAGTCGCTCGTCATATCAATTTGCTGGCGGCTTCCGGAATAGTCGTGAACACGAACGATTAATTTGTGTCCATCCTCAGATTTCTTAAGGGCAGATACCATAACCGTATCCGTTGAAAGACGAATCATAGACTTAGCTTCCACTTCAGCTTGCCCCTTGGTGCTACGCAGTGGATTGTTGATGGACCAGGCTTGACGGACTGTGTCACCTTGTAGCCAATCACCAGTATGCGGCAGGATAGAATACATGAATGTGTGCTCGCCTTGATCCGCTTCAGGGTCAGGGTGCGTTGCCGATTTGATTAGGGATAAACGCATCACATTATCCTTGATGTCGTAGCCATATTTGCAGTCATTCAGCAAGCTAACGCCATAACCACGATCAGATAAATCTGCCCACTGGTGACCCACAGTCTCGAATCTAGCGTAATCCCAGCTAGTGTTCCAGTGTGTTGGACGCTTAACATTACCGAACTGGATATCATAAGTGGCTTCGGTAGCTCTTATCGCAACAGGGAAGGCTACTTTCATTAGCTGTTTTTTCTCATGCCAGTCTACGTTCGTCACGAAGTCGATACGACGATGCACAGCGTGTAAGATCATTTGCTGTTTAATCGTGGAATCCATATAGCTCCATGTGAATTGCACAATACAACGCAATGAACCATTTTCTATGACTTCAATGCTAGTGCAGTCGATCACTTCGCGCATTTTTTGCTGATAGTAGATGTCAATGTCCCAAGCTTCATGTGCTAATGGTTTATCCTCAAACACTTGGAACACGTTACCGTGACTTCCATTAGCTAATACTTGACGCTGTTCGTGTTTATCATAGATGGATGACAATTGACCTTGCTCGTTCCACGCTATTTCAAGGTGAGGCGTTGAAATTCCTGATTCATTCAGCTTGAATGGAGAGCTGGATGGCTCAGTAATTACATCTTCTACAAAGGAGATGGTGGTGTATCCGAGAGAAGGAATGTCGGACACTTCAATGATCCAACGGTCACCTTCACGCTGAGCTTTCAACGGTTTACCTTCTATGTTTATCCAATGTCCTGTTTCCATGCCAGGCTCTATAGTAATTTCTACGAGCTCAGTCAATTCCCAAGAAGCATTGTTCCAGATAGTATATTTACCGGCTTCACTTCCGTTCACTAGTGCCTTCGTAGATTGTTCCCATACAGATTGACCAATGGCTTCAGCTTGAGCATATTCAATCGTACTGTCTTCATACACTTCACGAATCGAAGAACCTGGAATAATATCATGGAATTGGTTCCGTAGAATAATTCTCCAGCCTTCATCTAGATCGGTCTGACGATAGTTCGACCAATCTTCAGACACTACACTTTGCAGTGCGTTTAGCCATTCCGCCTCGCGGTATAGCAGTTCAAGCTTGCGGTTCATCCGCTTATTGTAGGCTTGGCTAGTGTACGTGCCACGGTGATATTCTAAGTAAAGCTCGCCATCCCACACATGGACATAACGATCTGTATTTGCAACGGTGTCTTGCAGGTTACGGAAGTAATCTCCCGCTGTTCCTGTTTCAATCTTCGGAAGCCCTGGGAGGTCATTGAGTCTGCGGCGCATCTCTAGCATTTCACGGTTAACCCCGCCGCCGCCATCACCATATCCGTAAGAAAGTAACAGATTACGATTCACTTCTTTATCCCGGTACGTATCCCAAATGCCTTTTACAGTCTTAGGAATGATGCGGCCATTATAAGTATAGAACCAAGAATCTTCTTCAGACCAAGGCTCTGGCGTTGTAATGAAATGGGTTAATACTTCAGTGCCATCAATACCACGCCATTGGAAGGTATCATGTGGCATGCGGTTGTATTGATTCCAGCTAATTTTCGTGGTCATAAACGTATTGATTCCTGATTTTTTTAGAATTTGCGGCAAGGACCAGCTATAGCCAAATACGTCAGGCAGCCATAAATAATCACATTCAACACCAAATTCATTACGCAAGAAGCGAGTACCATATAGCAATTGACGGACAAGAGACTCACCTGAGGTCAAGTTACAATCTGCCTCGAGCCACATGCCACCGCCAGCTTCCCAGCGTCCTTCAGCAACACGTTCACGAATCTTCTCATAGATTTCTGGATAATCATTCTTGATGTATTCATAAAGCTGAGGTTGAGTCTGTAAAAAAGTATAGTCAGGGAACATTTCCATCAGACGGAGTACGGTCGAGAAGGAACGCGCACATTTCTCACGGGTATGCTTCAATTGCCATAACCAAGCTACATCAATATGGGTATGACCAATACAGGTAACAGTAACTGGCGAAGACTTTTCCATTTTATTAATTTCATCACGCAAATAATTACGAGCTTCCTCGATCGAAGCGTAGAAGACCTCTGAACCTGGACGAGACCAGTCAATCAGAAGAAACGAGCGGTCTACTGTACTTAGCAGCTGTGTATATTCTGGTGTTTTTGAATAGAGTACGTTCAGCGTCTCAACTACAGCAAGTGCTGTAAAATAGAAATCATCCGTTGCATCGTCCAGCCAACAAATTTCTGCCATACGAATGCCATGTGTTTGATCTTTTTTAGGACCGCCACCTTCTAGTCCCGACCATAAACGGAAGGTAAGTGGAAGCTGCGTACCTACCGTTTCATCCGGCAAGAACACTTCTGTATGATTGGAATCTACACCTTGATAGGGTTTACCATTGTAAAAGAATAAAGATTCAAAGCCGGAGTTGTTTCCGGCACCCGTCTCGCCAAAATCAAATCGACCCAGTACCCTGCGTCCTGCCCAAGAGGCGGGTACGTCTATCTGTGTCGTTAGCCATAAGTACAGATCGCGGCCTTTCCAGGTATCGCCAACCTGTAGCTTAGACCATTCTCCATCCACGGGTGGTTCAGCTGCAATTTCACCTTGTTCGTCAATCATAGAATTGAAAAAAGGAATGTGTATTCGATCCCGGTAACGATATTCGGAAATCTCGTTTAGTTGGGAATTGAGTTTACGTTTGGTTAGAAACATGAGTAATAGCCCTCCATTATCTTGATGGGGGACGAGGATTATAAGACTTATAGGGTGATTACAGGTTTGTTTGGGGGGTAGAAACCAACTATAGACGATTTTTAGCGAGATGTAAACTCATGATAAAGAAAAAGGTTGCAAGGAGGAAAGATTTACATCTAAAAATGAATGCGCTCCCATTGCACAAAAAGAAAGGTGGTGTTAAGCTTCTAATCCTAAAGGCTAGATTTTGAAGGAAGGTGAATTTGTTGAATATAAAGAAATTTTATCAAAATCATTTACGGAAAAAACTGTTTAATAAAATTTTAGCTATATATTCATCCATCATCATTATTACGCTTATTGCCTCTTCCATTACCGTTTATAAATACTATGAACAGACGATCACGCGTCAACATGTTGATGCTAATCGAGAGGTACTGGATTACGTGAGTTTATATATGAATCAGCAGTACGAAGGGATCCAATTGGCCATCCAGCAAATTTATAGTGATGCTTCTGTAAGTGAGGATTTGTCCTACTTTTTGCAACATGATTATGGAGATTATCTTAAATATCGTTTAGATCAGTTTGCTGAAATTGGGAGCTTTGTACCCCATACATTCGATACTTACTTCAAAACGTATTTGAATCAGAAAAGTGGTATCTCTGACGTTATCTTATACAGCACTGAGAAAGAATTTTATTATTTATATAAAAATAATACACGACAGCTCTACAAAAGAGATATAGATATTTCTGAGCAAAAATCACCCTTACCCAAGAATGGTTGGATTTCGCATGAAAAAAAATTATTACTTAAGGAAATAAGGGAAGACAATAACAATTTGTATACGATGACCAGGGAACTTAAAGATCCGATTTCGTTGAAAACGATAGGTATGCTCATAATTGATTTTGACGCTGAACTTATTTCAAAATGGCTGGGTACGAAAGGCACCGAGAGTAATGGCCAAGTGTTAGTTCTAACACCAAGCGGAGACGTCATATATGATTCCTTAGGCAGGTATATGGGACAGCAGTATCCACATATCGCTGGTCTTTATTCAGACGGCTGGACGGCACTGGATGGCATATCCAAGGTTAACTTAAATACAACGAATAGCTCAGGTCTTATCGTAGCAGGAATCATTCAGAAGTCGCAGGTCAATAAAGAAATGCTTGTTGTACGAAATTGGATTATCGGGATTACGGCCGCATTAATTGTTGCGGCAATGGCGATTACATACGGAATCATTTTACGTTTCTCTAAAAAAGTGAAGATCATTGTCAAATCTATGAAGCGCTTACAGGAAGGCGACTTAAGCACACGGATTCACCTTAATCGGGAGGATGAATTGCAGCTCATTGCAAACAATTTTAACTATATGTGTGAGCGATTAGAGTTATATATTAATAAAGTTTACATTTCAGAAATTACGCAAAAAAATGCAGAGCTTGTGGCTCTCCAGTCGCAGATTAATCCGCATTTTTTATATAACACGCTTGAAGCTATAAGGATGCGGGCCATCTCGCAAGGTGCGAAGGACGTAGGTCAGATGATTTACATTTTATCGACATTATTCCGAACGATGATTAAGAAGAATATGGTTGTTACCATCGCGGATGAAATTGAATACTGCAATCTGTACCTTGAGTTGTTTCAGATTAGACATCAAGATAAGCTTCAAATCGAGTCGCGGATAAGTCCAGTGGCCATGAATTGTTCTATCGTTAAATTGCTCATCCAGCCGGTCATAGAAAATTATATTGTTCACGGATTCAGGCCCGAGCGTTTCGATAACCTAATACGGATTGAAGTTACTGAAGCAGACGGGGAAATTCAAATCGCTATCAGAGATAACGGAAACGGGATTATTCCAAGCAAGCTTATGGAACTACAACAAACGCTTCAAGTCAGTATGCGAATGGATGCACCACCGTCCTCGCTCGGACTATGTAATGTGAATGAGCGGATTAAACTTTATTACGGGACTGAATATGGGTTAACGATTGCTAGTGAACTAGGTGAAGGAACAACAGTCATCATGAATATACCAGTGGTAAGGGAGAGTACTAAATAATGCACAACATACTTATTGTGGATGATGAACCTCTTATTCTTGAAGGATTACGTTCAGTGATCGAATGGGAAGATTATGGACTTAGAATCGCAGGTCAAGCGGGTAATGGGGAAGAAGCTTTAGAATTTCTGCATCGGCATAACGAAGCCATAGACATATTAATTACAGATATTACGATGCCAAAGCTTACGGGTCTTGAGTTGATTCAACAAATCAAGTGTTTTGATTCAAAAATGAGATTTATTATCCTAAGCGGCTATGAGCAATTTGAGTATTTAAAAGCCGGAATGAGTCTAGGCATTGAGAATTATATTCTTAAACCCATTAATATAAAAGAATTGGAATCGACCATCGAACAAATTGTTGAAGTCCTCAATCAAGAGGATGTTGAACAATTTCATGCGAAGGAGGATCAGCAAGTTTTACGTAACAATATTCTAAATCGCTGGGTCACTGGAAATATAGATCGACAGGAGCTTATGCATCGTTCAAAAGTGTTGAATATTTCGCTGGACTGCTCTTTTTTTACGGTGGCTGCGATTCGGCTTATTACGGAGCATGAAGGGGAGGAGGGTCAGCATCAA
This sequence comes from Paenibacillus sp. RS8, assembly GCF_041956825.1. Classification (NCBI taxonomy): domain Bacteria; kingdom Bacillati; phylum Bacillota; class Bacilli; order Caryophanales; family Paenibacillaceae; genus Paenibacillus; species Paenibacillus sp. RS8. The sequence continues at coordinate 4,245,762 of NZ_CP168131.1, forward strand.
CTGCACCCTAATCAACTTGTGGAAGAATGTTATCGTATCGCTGTGCAGTCCGTATCTAAGCGAGGAACGGTTATTGTATTTATAGATATGGAAGGTGATCTTGTTCTTATTGTTGCGGAGTCAGCTGAAGATGAGAACAAAGAAGAGATGTATTGTATGCTGGAACAGATTCAATCTGAGATTATGCATGAATTAGGAAAGTCTGTCTGGATCACGATAGGAAGTAAGGAATATACGTTTCAAGAAGTGCCACAAAGCTATAACAAAGCGAAGAGTTTATATGTGGATCATCTGATGCTGCCGAGCTACCCGATTATAGATGTGGATAAACTATCGAAGATGATGTTACACGAGGAAAAGCTTGAAATTGATTATGAAGCCTTTACGAAATTGTTGTTATCTGGTGAACGTGAGGCGGCCAATCAATTTATCGCGGAAACCTTCGAAAAGCTATTTGGTTGTGGCATGATCACCCGCATGGATAATTACAACGTGGCGATTGAATTAATGTTGATCGCTAAGAAAATGGAGAAGAACTCTAATTTTAGTGCTGTATTTAATCCTTTACTACGTATCCATACCATTGAGCAGCTGCTTCATCATGTGCAGGAAAGTGTGAATGAAACGCTGGATCAATTATCGTTAGTGAGTGATGAACTAAGCCCGAATATGAGATATATGGTGGATCAAGTAAGCAAACATTATAGAGAAGAGCTATCTCTGAAGACGCTCAGTCAGCGAATGAATATGCATCCTACTTACTTGGGACAGCTATTTCAGAAGGAGATGGGGCGAAGCTTCTCTGATTATGTAAATCAATTCCGAATTGAAAAAGCAAGACAACTGCTGCTTCAAACTACACTATTAACCAATGAGATTGCAGCTGAAGTAGGGTATTTAGATCCAGCATATTTTTATCGCCAATTCAAAAAATCAGTAGGCATATCTCCAACCGAGCTTCGAAAGATGTATATAAAAGAAAAGTCGTAGCATAAAGGAAATGTTCCCGGGTATCACGTTCAAGTGTTGGGTTCACGAACGTTGGTCACGAGAATGTTTCCTTTTTTTATGTTTAAATTATTAGGAATTTTAAGCCTCGGAATGGTCGTTTATCCTAGCGATCTTTAATTTTTACATATCATTCTGGAGTTTTTCAACTTTATGAAACCGCTTTTATAGCGCAGAATTAAAGATAGTTAAAGGGGCAAGGAAATAAGAACGAAAGGGAATTACGGGGATTGTTTGGGGATAGAGAAGGGGGATGTAGAATAGTGTCTGCATTTTTCAAAAGCTTAAATAAGGATAAAGTGCTGTGGTTTATGGTATTACCAGGGACAATATGGTTCCTAATCTTTTGTTACTTACCTATGTTTGGAACGATCATTGCCTTTAAGGATTTCAAGATTCACCGGGATGGATTTTTTGCAAGCGTTTTAAATAGTAAGTGGGTTGGACTTGAAAATTTCAATTTTCTGTTCTCAACAGAAGACGCCTATCTTATTACAAGAAATACGATTCTTTATAACTTGGCTTTGATCTCTCTCGGTCTTGTTCTTGCGGTGGGCATTGCGATCACCTTGAATGAACTTGTGAACAAACGGATGGCCAAAGCGTATCAAACGGCGATGTTTATGCCTTACTTCCTTTCTTGGGTTATTATTAGTTTCTTTACGTTCAGTTTCCTAAGTGTAGATAAAGGGATCTTGAACCAAGTGATTGTGTACTTCGGAGGCGATCCTGTTTCCTGGTATGGGGATACTCGCTTTTGGCCATATATCCTTATTTTCATGGGGATATGGAAATCTATCGGATATTCGAGTGTGGTTTACTTAGCAGCTATAGCGGGGATCGATAAGTCCTACTATGAAGCAGCTATGATTGATGGGGCTAGCAAATGGCAGCAAATTAAGTTTATTACGCTTCCTCTGCTTAAACCTTTAATGGTTACGCTTACTATTCTAGCGATTGGTGGTATTTTTAGATCGGACTTCGGGTTGTTCTATCAAATTCCTCGAGATTCCGGTGTTCTATACTCCGTAACGAATGTTATCGATACTTATATTTATCGAAGCATGAGTACGACAGGAAATCTAGGAATGAGTACAGCAGCTGGTTTATATCAATCGATCGTTGGATTTATCATGGTGCTTGTAACGAACTCCATTGTGAGAAAGATCAGCAAAGAAAACGCGATATTCTAGAAAGGAGTCATTGACGTTATGGAAGTATTTAAACGTAAGCATAAGGAAATCGACAACAACGCCATTACTCCTTTTTGGAATGTGGTACTCAATATTGTGATTGGAATCTTCGCCTTTACTTGTGTGTTTCCGTTCTTGTTTGTTATAGCTATTTCTTTTACGGATGAGAAAGTCCTTGCTTTAAATGGATTCAGCTTAATTCCAGAAAAATTTAGTTTGGCGGCGTATCAGTTTGTTTTTAACACAGGTGATCAGTTGTTTCGGTCCTTTGGTGTTACCTTAGTGGTTACTGTACTAGGTACGCTCATTAGTTTGTTTCTAATTACAACTTACGCCTATGTTCTTTCTCGAAGATCATTTCGCTATCGTAATTTCTTCAGCTTCTTTGCCTTCTTTACGATGTTATTCTCAGGCGGAATGGTTCCGAACTATATTGTGGCTACGCAGTTTTTACACTTGTACAACACGATTTGGGCTTTGATCTTACCAATCGCAATGAATGCATTCTTTATTCTAGTAATGCGGACCTTCTTCCAGACCACCGTACCTGATGCGCTAATTGAGGCAGCAAAAATAGACGGTTCAGGGGAGTTTCGGACATTCTTACAAATTGTACTTCCGATCTCTTTGCCGGGGATTGCAACGATTGGACTGTTCTGTACGCTGGGTTATTGGAATGATTGGTTTAATGCGCTGCTGTATATTGATGATGCGAGTCTTGTGCCGCTCCAAGCGATGCTGATGCGAATTCAGAATAATATGGAGTTTGTCATTCAGAACAGTATGCAGATGGGATCAAGCTTTGAGATTGCTGCGACCTTGCCGACAGAAACGGTTCGAATGGCGATGGTTGTACTGGCAACCTTGCCTATAGCACTAGCGTATCCGTTCTTCCAAAAGTATTTCGTACAAGGCTTAACCGTAGGTTCTTTGAAAGAGTAACACTACTAAGATGTATTTATTCGAGTCGCTAATATAGGAAACGATATAAATAAAAAGTAAATTAATCTAAAGGGGGAAAATAGAAATGAAAGCGAAAAAAAGTTTAACGCTCGCTCTTGTAGGAACAATGCTTTTGTCTGGCCTTCTTGCTGGATGTGGTTCGAATAATAATACAAATGCTGCTAAAGAAACAAACAATTCAGCGGCAGCGGGGAATTCAGCAGGGAATTCATCGGAATTAAAGCCGTATGAGCTGAAGATGTATTTAATTGGTGGACCTCAAAAGGATCTGGATCTTGTATTAAAAGAGGTTAACAAATATACCAAAGAAAAAATTAATGCGACGTTGAACATTACGATGTTCGATTGGGGTGATTACGATAAGAAGATGCAGGTCATCACCGCTTCTGGTGAGCCTTATGATATTGCCTTTACCTCTTCTTGGACAAATGATTTCCGCCGTAACGCAGCGAACGGTACCTTCTTGGGACTGAATGATCTGCTAGATAAGTATGGAAAGGAAACGAAAGAAGTTTTGGACCCACGTTTCTTAGAAGGCACTAAGATTAAAGGTGAAATCTATGGTGTGCCTGTAAACAAGGAGCTTGGACAGCAATGGGTATGGCGCTTCAATAAAAAATATGTTGATAAATACAACATGGACATTTCTAATATTCGTACATTGGATGATCTAGAGCCACTTCTTAAAACGATTAAAGAGAATGAGCCTGCGGATATTACACCGCTAGCTGTTCCTAAAGGCTTTAAACCATTTATGCCATTTGACTATGTACTAGGTGATGAGTTACCTATCGGGGTCTATATGGATTCCACAGATGGCAAGGTTGTTAATATTCTGGAGACACCTGAACTCGCAACATCGTTAGATACGATGCGTAGACTTTATACAGCAGGTTACTTACGCCCAGACGTTGCAACACTTGAAGGTATCGATAACATTAAGACCGGTAAATGGTTTGCCGATCGCGAAATTACACAGCCTTATGCAGAAAAAGGTTGGTCTCGTTCAGCGGGTTATGAAATTGTAACTTCGCCTATGCATGAGCCTTATGTGTATACACAGTCCGCCGCAGGTTCGATGCACGCGATTTCCGTAACCTCAGGTGATCCTGAACGGGCTATGATGTTCTTGAATCTTTTGAACACAGATAAGTACTTACGCAATTTGCTCAACTATGGTATTGAAGGCACTCATTATAAGAAAATCTCCGACAATGTCATTGAAGATCTGCCAGCTATGCAAGATAGCTATGCTATGCCAGGCTTCACGCTTGGAAATATGTTACTGACTTATCTGCATGCTGATGACCCTGCTGATAAATGGGATGCTTTCAAGAAGTTTAATGATTCGTCTAAAGAAGCCCCTACCTTCGGTTTTGCATTTGATCCTACACCTGTAAAAACTGAAGTAGCGGCCATCAACAACGTAACTAAAGAATTTATGCCAGCTCTATACACAGGTTCTGTTGATCCTAAAACATATCTGCCAAAAGCAACCAAGAAATTTAAAGAAGCTGGACTGGAAAAAGTCATTGCTGAAGTTCAAAAGCAGCTTGATGAGTGGAACCAGACAAAGAAATAAGGCTTTGAACTTTACAACACGCCTACGATTAATCACTAAAGGATAGCACAAATAGGATTAGTGGAGACGGGCAGCTATGCTGCCCGTCTCTCTATCTATACTCATTTTTATCAAGAGGAGTGAGGATATGGAACAATTCAGACTGCCAGCCATCTCTATGCCGAAGCTGCCACTGCCACAAGCGATTCAAGAAGTATTAAATGAAGCAGAGGAGAAATTAGCTCATCGGCCTAAACTATTACAGCTCTTCAAGAACTGCTTCCCGAATACACTTGAGACAACGACTAAACTCATGGATGATGGAACAACATTCATCATTACTGGTGATATCCCTGCTTCTTGGTTGCGTGACTCTGTGGAACAGGTTATGCACTACGTGCCATTTGCGAAGAATGATCCAGATCTTCAACGTATCATTAGCGGTCTAATTAAACGTCATATTCAGTATATACATATTGATCCGTATGCTAATGCGTTTAATGAAACAGCGAATGACTGGCATTGGAGCACTAGCGATATTACGGAAATGTCCCCTTGGGTGTGGGAACGTAAATTCGAGATCGATTCGCTCTGTTTTTCCATGCGTCTGGCTTATGCCTATTGGAAAGAAACGGGGAAGGCTGATATCTTCGACGCTGGATTTAAGGAAGCAATGGTCAAAATATACAACTTATTTAGAACAGAGCAACGCCATGCTGAATTATCTCCTTACCGCTTTATGCGTAATAACGGGATACCTGAAGATACGTTACGCAACAACGGCCTTGGTATGCCTGTTAATTATACGGGTATGGTCTGGTCCGGGTTCCGATCAAGCGATGATGCGTGCGACTTCCATTACAATATCCCGGGGAATATGTTCGCCGTTGTTGCCTTACGTCATATGCAGGAATTCGCAGAATGGGTATTCCGTGATCTTGAATTTCTAAAAGACCTTAAAGCATTAGAAGCGGACATTGATCATGGAATCAAGCTATATGGTATTTATCGTCATCCGAAATTTGGACCCATCTACGCCTATGAGACCGACGGCTACGGCAACTACTGCTTGATGGATGATGCGGGAACACCGGGACTCATGTCGATTCCTTATCTCGGCTATGTTACGGCAGAGGATGAGATTTATCAGAATACACGCCGATTTGCGCTGAGCCAGGAGAATCCTTTTTACTTTGAAGGAACAGCAGCGAAAGGAATTGGCAGTCCACATACTCCGAAAGATTATATTTGGCATATGGCATTGTCTATGCAAGGTATGACGGCTTCCACGAAGGAAGAGAAGCTGGAGATGCTTGCGATGCTAGAGGCAACGGATGCGGGGACTGGTTTTATGCATGAAGGATTTCATGTCGATGACCCGAATATATTCACTAGAAAATGGTTCGCCTGGTCCAATAGTCTGTTCTCCCAACTAGTCTATAAATCGATGAAGGAAGGACTACTATGAGCAGGCCTGTAATTATATTCTATGATTCAGATTTTCCGATTTCGAATTCGATTCCTAGCGATGCGATTGTATCCATGCGTGAGTTCGGTACGATCGTGAATGCGAATCAGCTTGCAGCAACGCTTAAGGAAACCGAAGGCGGATGTTTCATTAATTTGCATGCACCCTATTTTCCAAAAGCGGCATGGATAGACATTCATGGATATTTGCAAAGAGGTGGTGGGCTGATCAGCATCGGAGGTGCCCCCTTCAAACAACCCGTTCGCTGGCAAAATGAACAATGGCATATTGAAGCGGAGCAGACCTCTTATCATCAAGAGCTATATATTCATGAGGCATTACGTGTTGAGTGTTCTCGCAATCAATCCTTGCTAGCATCGGATGTTATTCCTCTGCTTAAGGGTCAAGAAGCTCTTTTTCTAGCGAGTGCAGAGACATGGAACCTTGTGCCACATACGACGAAGACGAGTGATTTACCCCATCAAATGGGGTCAGCAGGGCCAATGAGCACAAGGATTTACCCGCTTTTGAAGGGAATTACACATGAGGGCCGGGAAACTGCTGCTCCAGTAGTTCTTTGGGAGAATACGATTGGTTTATTTGCAGGCTCACGCTGGCTGTTCGTAAATACGGCTGCAACGGATTCTTTATGGAAGGACGAAGGGCTGTCCGCGATATCCAAGTGGGCTCTGTTCTGCTGCAAGGGTGTTACAGAGATGTGGATTAAGCCCAATTACGCATCTTATGAGTCTGGTGAACGTGCTTCTCTGACACTGCAGATTCAGCAGCTTGAGAGGGCAAAACCTTCAATAAGTAATGAAGAAACATGGAATTTTACAATTCATGTTGAGCATGAATCAGATTCGTCCTTACACTGGTCTCAGGAATTAAAGTTGAAGGCTAATGCTGAGCTTAACATCGTTCGGGTGCCTATTCCTCTGGAAATTAGGAGTGGTCTGTTCCAAGTGGTCTGCGAAGCGGAAGCCAGTGATGGTGAGGTCCGCATTCTACGTCAAGGGTTCTGGGGGCATGCCCCTGAACTTCTGGCAGCAGGTGAACCGATAACAAGTGGAAGAGATTATTTCATAAAAGATGGGCGTCCGCTACCTGTTGTGGGGATGACTTATATGACGAGTGATGTGGCACGGAAATTTCTATTTCTGCCGAACGTTGGGGTATGGGATCGCGATATGGGGCAAATGCGGAAGGCAGGGATTAACTGGATCCGAACAGGAATCTGGACTGCTTATCGTAATGTGATGCAAGATGACGGTCATGTTTCAGAAGAGGTACTGCGAGCGATAGATGCCTTTATCATGACAGCGAAGAAGCATGATCTGCAGGTAACCTTTACGTTCTTCTCCTTCACACCGGAAACATGGGGAGGGGTAAATCCTTATTTGGACCCACAAAGTGTAGAAGCACAGAAGCGGTTCATTCGTTCTATTGTATCTCGTCATAAAGCGTCTTCGAATGTAGATTGGGATCTTATTAATGAACCGTCAATGTTTGACCCGGCACGTATTTTCTCGGAGGGTCCGAGTGCATGTCATGATCGTTTTGAGCAACAAGCTTTTGTAGAATGGCTTCAACATAGACATGGTGAGATCGAAGTGCTACAGGAACGCTGGAATATGACACCTGCACAGCTTCCGAACTTTGCATCGGCAAGGCTGCCAGAAGCAAAAGAGATAAACTTCGATGTGCAGGATATGCACAGCGCTAAAAGTGGGACGCGTTGGCTTGATTATTGCTTGTTCTCCATGGATATGCATAACCGATGGGTGAAGCAGTTATATGACACCATTAAGGAGCAATGTCCAGATCAGATGGTTACGGTTGGGCAGGATGAAGGGCTGGGAGCGCAGCGTCCTTCACCGTTTTTCTATGAAGAAGCGGTAGATTACACCACTGTACATTCCTGGTGGTTTAACGATTATCTGTTGTGGGATGGCATCTTTGCCAAAACTCCCAATAAGCCAAACTTAATTCAGGAGACTGGCGTCATGTATGTAGAAACTCCTGATGGACGAGCCAAACGTTCAGAGCTAGAGCTGCGAAATCTTCTTGAACGCAAATATGCCTATGCGTTTGGAACTGCTGGTGCGGGGGCCATACATTGGATCTGGAATACCAACTTCTATATGGATAATGCGAATGAGTCCCATATTGGGGCATTAAGAGCAGATGGAACCGAAAAACCAGAGGCGGATGTCTCCTATGATTTTGGAAAGTTTATAGAAGGCATTCGTGACGTATTTGGAGATAGGAAGCTGGAAGAGATTGCTGTGGTGTATCCGTATTCGAATGATTTCTCTAACCGGAAGCTGGCTTTCGCTGCTACAACAGAGCTTACCCGAGTTCTTTCGTATGATCTAAAGATGCCTTTTAGAGGGGCTTCTGAATACCACCTAGATGATTTGGAGAACCATCCTGTGAGGCTTATTATGCTGCCAAGCGCACATAACTTCGATGATGCAGCGATGGAAAGGTTGTTGCACATCGTTGAAGATACAGGTGCGGTATTACTTGTTACTGGCCCACTTGGTATTGATGCTTATTGGCATTCTTCAGAGCGCTTGAACGATATTCTTGGCAAGCGTGAATTGCGTAATGTGCGCCGTGAAGAAGTGCTTAACCTTCAAGGCCAAGAACTTCCTGTCTCCTTCGGTCACCGCCGGATTGCTGAATTATCGAAGGAAATAATGATTCATGAATCTGCTGGAAGCGGAAGTTCAATTATAGATTCGGTCATTAACATTCCGCTTGGTAAGGGACGGCTCATCTGGAGCCCAGTCCCAGTTGAAATGAGCAGTCGAAGTGAAACTACATCCGCACTGTACCGCTACGCATTGAATGCTGCTCATGTGGAATGTGATTTTGAATGGATTAACGGAGGAGACTTAGCGGGTATTTATGGACGTAAATTGAGCTTTGATAAGGGGGCTCTCTTCACCTTCGTGTCGGAATATGCGCAGGATGCGAAGATCGAGGTGAAAGATTTAGTTACTGGCCGGACCTACACATTCCTGTTGGAACAGGAACGTTCTGTCCTCTTCGCTACGGATACTAAAGGTGATCTGCTAGGCGTGTATCGCCAGCAGGAAGTTGAGATTCATGTATCTTATCCGTATCTACTGCATTAAGTATCTTAGTAGAGAGAATGTATTGCATATAAGGAGGTCTTCACCTTGAAAAGTTCAGATCAATCTATTAAACCTCAGACAGCCCATATCATTTCACATACTCACTGGGACCGGGAATGGTATCTTCCATATGAAAAGCATCATGTACGCCTTGTTAAATTGGTCGATGAATTGCTGGATCGATTGGATGAGGATGGTGAATTTAAAAGTTTTTATCTTGACGGGCAGACGATTATTCTGGAAGATTACCTCCAAGTTCGTCCTGAGAATCAAGAGCGTCTACAGAAACATATAACGGAAGGCCGTCTTCTGATTGGGCCTTGGTATATTCTGCAAGATGCTTTCCTTACGAGCGGAGAAGCAAATGTACGTAATATGCAGATTGGTCATCAGGATTCGAAGCGTTACGGTGAACCTTCTAAGATCGGTTATTTTCCGGACACCTTTGGTCTAGTTGGCCAGACTCCACAATTAATGAAGCAATCGGGCATCAATAATGCCTTTTTTGGAAGAGGGGTAAAGCCGACTGGTTTCAACAATACAGTATCGGACGGAGGATATGAATCTTCCTTCTCCGAGCTGATATGGGAAGGTCCAGATGGATCGAAAGTGCTTGGAATTCTATTTGCGAATTGGTATTCGAACGGAAACGAAGTGCCAGTGAATGAAGCAGAGGCAAAAGAATTCTGGGAGAAAAAGTTAGCAGATGCACGGAAATTCGCATCTACTGGCGAGCTGTTATTCATGAACGGCTGCGATCATCAACCAGCTCAACTGAATTTGCCGGAGGCTATCGAAACTGCGAAGCGGCTCTATCCAGATATGGAGTTTATCCATTCGAACTTTCCTGATTACCTTAAAGCTGTTGATGGTGTAATGGATCACAACAAATTGTCGACCGTAAAGGGAGAACTGCGGAGCCAACATACGGATGGATGGGGGACGTTAGTGAATACCGCATCTGCTCGCGTCTATTTGAAACAGATGAATCAGGAAGGGCAAGTCTTGCTTGAAAAGGTGGCCGAGCCACTCGCTTCATTCGCACATGTATTGGGCAAAGCTTACCCTCATCATTTGTTCACTTATGCCTGGAAGACGCTAATGCAGAATCATCCTCACGACAGCATTTGTGGCTGCAGCGTGGATGAGGTACACCGCGAAATGGTAACCCGGTTTGATAAAAGCCGTCATGTAGCAGAGACCATTGTTGAGGATAGTAAGCGCATGATCGCCGAAGCTGTGGATACGACCGGTTTTGCAGCCTATGGAGAAGAAGTACTTCCCTTAGTAGTCATGAATATGACAGGTTGGAGTCGCACGGGTACAGTGAGCGTAGAAATTGATGCGGCACGTCTATATTTGCGAGAGGGTTTTACTCTAGAAGAAACGGCCAGCCGTATGAAGGATATTGACTTAAACGGTCGTGAATTAGTAGACGATCAAGGGAATCCTATTGCATGCCAGATGAAGGATTTAGGTCTTCAGTTTGGCTATGATTTGCCTGACGATAAGTTCCGCCAGCCCTATATGTGTCGCCGAGTAAGACTTACCTTTGAGGCCGCACAAGTTCCGGCACTGGGTCTTCGTGCATATGCGTGGGTTCGCCGTGCAAACGCAGAGTTGCCTATACCTCCTGAATCTTTGCTTCAAGGGGATCGGGTGCTGGAGAATGAGGCCGTCAAAGTAGTGATCCATGATAATGGTTCATTTACGCTGAGTGACAAAGCCAGTGGCATGAACTACCGGGATCTTGGTGTATATGAGAACACAGGTGATATCGGGAATGAATACATGTATAAACAGCCAGAGGGTGAACAAGCTTTAACGACCAAGGGGCTACAGGCGAACATTTGCGTTCTCGAAAATACACCTTATCGAGCATCTGTGGAAATTAAGCATGACTGGGAGATCCCAGCCTCAGCAGATGAGAAGCTGGATGAGGAACAGCGTGCTCTTGTGTACTACCCAGAACGGAAAGCGCAGCGCAGTAGTGACACAGTCATTCTTAAACTTCGTACCGTAATTAGTCTGGAGCGGGGCGGGAAGGGGCTGCATATCGAAACGACGATAGATAATAAGGCTAAGGACCACCGGATCCGTGCGTTATTTCCGACAGATTTGAACACCGCCACACATCAAGTGGATTCGATGTTCGAGGTTGCGGAGCGGAATATTGAGCCAGCTGCAGAATGGATGAATCCGAGTAACACGCAGCATCAGCAGGCCTTTGTTGATATCAGTAATGAAAAAGCTGGTCTAACCGTCGCTAACTTTGGATTAAATGAATATGAAGTGCTAAGAGACGGTCGTAACACCATTGCGATTACACTACTCCGTAGCGTGGGTGAATTGGGAGACTGGGGTTTGTTCCCAACTCCAGAAGCGCAGTGTCTCGGAGAGCACGTAGTACGTATGGAGCTCATCCCACACACAGGAGATGGTATAACCTCTGGTGCTTTTGCTGAAGCTTATCAATTCCAGATTCCTTGGGTCGTATGTCAGACTGATGTACATGAAGGACCGATTGCTCCGGTGTATACTCCATTCGAATGGGAGAGTCAGGAGCTCGCATTTTCCTCTCTGAAAATGAACGAGCAGACTGGAGACCTATTGCTTCGCTGGTACAACATGAGTCAGCAGAGTACCGATCTGACCATCCGTACGACGATTCCGCAGCAGTATTTCTATAAGACGACAATTCTAGAAGAGAAGAGCGAGCCACTCTCCAATGAGGATAAGGGGAGTGTGTCCTTACCAATTGGTCCATGTGAAATTGTAACGATGGGTATTCGGAGATAGAGTTAACTTGTTTTTGCGTATAATTTAAAAAAAGGACGATATCCAGAGAGTCGAATGACTTTTGAATATCGTCCTTTTTAAGTTTTAAATTTGAGCTTCAAGAAGAAGATTTACTTCGCGTTGATGAACTGAGACGATCAATCTGCTCTTCTAAAACGTTGCTTGCTTTACCTAAAAATTGCGAAATAAGTGCAAGTTCTTCATCCGTATAGGAAGCAGCCAATTTAACCATAGCGGTATGAAGCGGCTGATAGGTGTCAATAACATCCTCTTTATTTTCATACAACGGAACAATAATCACTTTACGTCGATCATTAGGATCATTTTGTCTGCGAACATAGCCGTTTTTTTCGAGTCGATCTATTAATGCTGTAACGCTGCCTGTGGCAAGTCCAGTTAATTTGGACAGTTCTCCAGCAGTGATAGGTCCCTTTTCACGCAAAATATCCACGGATAAGAAATCATTATTGTATAACCCTAGAGAGGCGGCTACGTTCTGCTGATATACCACCGTTCGGGTACCCAGGCCACGCATGAGTAAGGTGAATTGTTCTTGCTCTGGTGTAGGTTGAGCTTGTTCTTGGCTTGACAAAGAATAACGCCCCTTTTAAAATCTGTATATCTCGTCAATCGAGATATTCGATTATGAAGTTATTAGAAAGTATGTTATTTTACAAGTACATTCTATCGAAATCAGTATGCTTTTGCAAAAAGAAAAGTAAAACGGCAGTATTGTGATTGGATAAATTGAGAGGGGAATCGTTGTGAAAGAAGCTATTGTTATTAAAGGTGCACGAGAGAACAATCTAAAGAATGTCTCGCTCACGATTCCAAAGTATAAGCTAGTTGTCCTGACGGGACCTTCGGGATCAGGAAAATCGACGTTAGCGATGGATACACTTCAGCGGGAATGCCAAAGACAGTATTTGGATTCTATGGGCATGACATCAGATACGATCAGCAAACCGAAGGTCGAGTCCATCGTTGGATTGTCCCCATCCATTAGTGTTGGACAGCATGTTACGAATCGTAATCCACGCTCGACAGTCGGGACTGTAACTGACATCTATACGTTTGTCCGGTTTATTTTTTCTAGATTAGGAGAGAGGGTTTGCCCTTCCTGCAGTGGTAGTATTCCACCTTCTTTTGAAGCGAGGGGGCTACTAATAGAGGAAGACGAGGAAATCGATGGCCAGTCGATGGGCTGTCTGCATTGTGGAGCTGAGCTTGAGAAACTGGGTATGTCACACTTTTCCTTCAATAAGCCGGAAGGGGCTTGTGAAGCTTGTGGTGGACTTGGGTCTGTGGCGACTATTAATGAAGCAGCGGTATTTAATCCTGAGCTTAGTATGAAAGAGGGGGGAGTAGCCTCTCTGAATGGCGTTCATCGGGATATACAGATGAGGATATTAGTAGCGGCGGGAAAACATTTTGGATTTGAGTTTGACCCGGATCTGCCGTTGAAGGACTATAGTGAGATACAGCGTGATTTGTTGTACTACGGCGTGGATAATGAGGCATTTAAACGTCATTTCCCTAATATTAAGCCAATCCAAGGAACTAAATTTGAAGGCGTTATACCGGGTTTGTGGCGGCGTTATAAGGAGAAGGAAGGGGAATCCGGTGGGCAGGAGAAAGGTGGAGGATTTTTTCATGAGCAGCAATGCCCGGAATGCCTTGGTGCTCGTCTGAAAAAAGAAGTTCGTCTAGTGCAAGTAGCTGGTGCTTCGATAACGGAAGTATCAGATTGGTCATTAAGCGATGTATATGAGTGGACGAAAGGGCTGGAGGCGGCTTTGCCTGCTGAAGGGCTTCATCTGCTAGAACCGATCTTACATGATATGCCTACTAGACTAAAGCGGATTATCGATGTTGGTCTGGGTTATCTTTCGATGAACCGGCAGACAGTGTCTCTATCAGGTGGGGAAGCACAGCGGCTGCGTCTAGCATCACTGCTGGGTTCAGGGCTGACCGGTGTGTTATACATTCTGGATGAACCGACGACAGGTCTTCATCCTCGGGATACGGTTGGCCTTATTCGTGTGCTTCAGGAGCTGCGGGATCTGGGGAACACCGTGCTCGTTATTGAACATGATATTGAGATGATGCGTGCTGCGGATCATATTATTGATATGGGTCCGGGTGCTGGATTGCATGGTGGAACCGTTGTGGGTGAAGGTAGCTTGGAAGACTTGATGGCAAGTGAGCTTTCAGTTACTGGAGCTTATCTCAGAGAAGAGCGTCTTGAAGCTCCCGGACGCGTTCGCCGGAAAGGGAACGGAAGGCAGATCACCATCCGGCAGGCACAGTACCGGAACATTGATATTCCGGAAGTCTCCATCCCGCTGGGCTGTCTTGTATCGGTAACAGGGGTTTCGGGTTCAGGTAAATCTACACTTATATTTGATATCCTTGCACAAGGAAGTACTAAAGAACATGAGCAAACAGGCTGTAAGGAGATTACGGGTCTAGATGAGGTCGGAAACATGGTGATCTTTGACCAATCACCCATGGGTAGAATGCAGCGTTCGAATGTGGCGACCTATACCGACGTATTTACACATCTGCGTCAGTTATTTGCGGCTTTGCCGGAGGCGAAGAAAAGAAAACTGACCTCCAAACACTTCTCCTTTAATACACCGGGTGGACGGTGCGAAACCTGTCAGGGACTGGGTGTATTGTCCGTAGACATGAACTTTCTGCCTGATCTAGAAGTGAAGTGTCACGACTGCAAAGGCAGAAGGTTTACGGATGAGGTCTTGCAGGTGAAATATGATGGTTTCTCTATTTCAGATCTATTGGACATGTCTATACAGGAAAGCTTACCGGTCCTTAACTCGGAGGCCAAAATGACCGGTATTATTGAGACGTTATGTGAGGTGGGTCTTGGGTACCTTAAATGGGGACAATCTGTCAAAACCTTATCAGGCGGCGAGGGACAACGGATCAGGCTGGCCAAAGAGCTGAGCAAACCATCTAAGAATCACACGCTGTATCTGCTCGACGAACCAACGACAGGTCTTCACCCGTCAGACATCAAGAAACTCCATACCTTATTGAGTAGATTGGTGGATACGGGAAATACGGTAGTTGTTGTGGAGCATAGCCTAGAGCTGATTCGGGAGTCTGACTGGGTGATTGACATTGGCCCTGAAGGGGGGACAGTCGGAGGTAAGCTTGTAGCTGAAGGCACACCGGAGCAGGTCGCAGAAGTGCTGGAATCTTATACGGGGATGTTCTTGAAACGAATTCTGGCTGAAGGGCTTTAATAAAAATAGGTGAGAACAGACAATGTTCTCACCTTTATTAATTTAAACACATCTTAATAATCTAAAAGGCGTCCATGATCATGCCATTGACCAAACATTTTATTATCTTTAGTATTTGTTATAAATTTATCTAATTTACTCTTAAATAATTCTGGTTGATGTTTATTGCTTTGTATTGTGTCGATCCGGACTCTTCTATAAAGAGCTGGAAAGGCTAAGAAATTTTCGTATATTTGCTGTTCCTCTTTTAGCCTTTCTTCTATAACCTTATCGATTAAAAAAGAATCAGGGTCCATATCAGGAAGCACCCTTCTTCCTTCAGCCGTCATTAATCCCAGCTTTTCGAGGCGGCGGACGCGCTCTTTATTCAACTCCGTCCAAGAGCTTCGTTTGCTTCTGGGAGACAGTCGCTGCGCCAGTTCCGTTTCGGAAATTTTCTTTTTCACACCATCGATCCATCCATAGCACAAACATTCCTCTACCACGTCTAAATATAGCAATGTTTCTGGGTTTGGCGTCATACTTGCGAGTACCCAACAAGATTTTTCAGTCATACAATTCTCCTGCAGCCAACCCCGTAAATCCGCTCTCGTTTTTACTAGAATTAGATTTTCTATCTCCATAATTAAAATACAATGTCCTTCCCAGGCGTGGAGCATATTGCCCATTAGTGATTAAATAGCTTCCGTAGGCACCTGATACCAAAATAAGGAGTAGTCATTCATGGTGGAAGCGTGACCTAACTGACGTAACATAGTAGATATATTACCTCTATGATAAGTCCCGTGATTGACGGCATGCAACACAATTTCTGATAGACGTGTTTGGCGGATTCCGGCGAATGGATTGTCAAGCAGAATGGTTTGCTCCAAATCGGATTGGTTTTGTAACCATTCTTTATATAGTTCCGATAGCTGGGTAAAGATATTAGCGTATTCATCCACAGAACTTAGAATGCGCATATTTAGCGGGATAGTTTTTTGAAAAGCCTCAGGCATACCAGTGCCTGTTAAAACAAGATACCACATCGTATCAACTGCATAGATATGACTAAGAGCATGAGCGATGGTGGGAAAAGAGTTGTTCACTTCTTGACTCAGCACAGAGGGAGAGAGTTCCCCGATTCTCCCTAAGATGGTATGGTTCGCCCAAGTGTTGTAATTAAACATTTCTACCGGATAATTGGTCATTCGAATAATCTCCTTTTGAGTTGTGATAGGTTATTTTGTAGCTGTTGTTAATATAAAAGAAGAAGTATGACAGCAGACTGTCATACTTCTTCATAAAGTTTCAGGGTATTTTGCAGCTGCTTTTTTAAGATACCTCGCAGTGCAAGAGGCTCTAGGACTTCGGCGCCGCTGCCGAAGCTTAGGAGAATTGACCAAAGCCAGCGGGCTTCCAATGGTCTATACACTGGAATGCGCATCGTCATACTTTCATCGGTATGAAATTCCTTATCCATTTGGTGAAACTGATCCAGCGCTTCTGCCAAAGCCTCGGGTCGCACCCGGATTACCACTTCCTCAACCTGATCTATCCTGTTTGAACAATCCGCCTCGATAGGTACCTCATGTTGTGATTGAAAGGTATCTTGAGTCAGAATTAAATTCATCATTCGCGATAACCGGAACTCTCGATATTCCTGACGTGCCCGGCAATAACCGTAGATGTACCAGTTGCTATATTTAAAATGAAGCTTTACTGGTTCTATATCACGGGTTGTGCGTTCATTTTTTACATTGATGTAATCAAAACGGACGATCATTCGTTCCGTAATAGCCGTACGTAAAAGAGAAAGTGCGTCGGGATCCATACGGCGGGTCTCAAAGTCCACAGCTAGACTAGAAGTCTGTTGCTCCGTTCCAATCGTTTGCAACCGTTCAATGGTTCCTTGCGCATGCTCGTCTTCGAACACGGAAGAAAGGCTGTTCAGCACGGTAATCAGAGAAGTGACATCATAAGAACGGAGCAGGCTTTTATCCATTTTATATCCGTCCATGATGCCATATCCGCCTTTAGTTCCCTGATACGATACGACCGGGATACCGGCGGCACAAATGACATCGATATCTCTATAGATAGTTCTCTGGGATACTTGAAACTCTTCAGCCAGCTTGGAGGCAGATAAAACTTCGTGGTTCAACAGCTTGTAGATCATAGAGATCAATCGTTCCAATTTCATTTGTGCATTCCCACCCATTAGTCCTTTTCGTGTTACTGCATGATTATAGCATAGATTTTTTCATGCTAGTTTTGGGAGTGGGGATTATTGTAGTGACGTATTGGGGACAAATGTGTGAAGCTTACAGAAAATTAGATTGACAAAATATGGATTAAAGAGTTATCTTGTGAATATAAAATAAAATTATTCATAAAACCATCAAAAGCGAGATGACTTGTATGCCCAAGAAATTCACGGACCAAGAAAAAGAATGGATCAAACATAAATTGTTGACAGAAGGCCGCCGCTGTTTTGAAATACATGGCATTAAGAAAACAAGCGTTGAAGAATTAACGAAAGCTGCCGGGATTGCGCAAGGTTCGTTCTATATGTTTTTTGGATCGAAAGAGGAATTGTTCTATCACATATTGCTTGAAGAGGAACAACGAATTCGTAGTGCAATGTTCGATTCATTTAGCGTTGGCGTACCTTTTGGCAAGGAAGAGATCAGATTATTTTTACTGAAATCTTTCCGCATGATGGAAGAAAGTCCGATCGTACGTCAGATGTTCGTAAGGAGCGAAATGGAGCAGTTATTAAGAAAGTTACCAAATGAGTTGTTGGAGCAAAATTTTACAGAGGATAAAGACTTTTTTGTCCCTTTCATTAAATCCTGGCAGGCTGAAGGAATCATGGCTGGGATCGACCCGGAATTAATCGTGAGTATGATTCGCTCCATAGTCCTTCTGACTCTGCATAAGGAAGAGATTGGGGATGAACGATATCAGGCAACGATAGAGCTTTTGATCGGGGTTCTGGCTGAGGGGATGACTTCCTTGAAGAACAATAAGATTGGGGGAGCATGAAATGATCGAAGTGAAGGAGCTTCATTTTACCTACCCAAAAATAAAGGAACCAACCCTTAGTGGACTGAATTTTTCCATAACTCCAGGAGAAGTATTTGGCTTTCTCGGTCCTTCGGGAGCAGGTAAAAGCACAACACAAAAAATCCTAATAGGCGTCTTAAAGAATTATTTGGGTAGCGTTAAAGTAATGGGCAAAGAAATAAGAAATACCGGACCGGAGTATTTTGAGCAAATAGGGGTAGCTTTTGAGTTTCCAAATTTCTATTCGAAGTTTACTGCGCTGGAAAATTTGCAATTATTTCGGTCTTTGTATTCAGGGAGAACAGCGGAACCAGGACTTCTGTTAGAGCAAGTAAATCTCACAGAAGCGGCTAATCTGAAGGTCTCCCAGCTATCGAAGGGAATGAAGATGAGACTGAATTTCTGCAGAGCACTCTTAAATAACCCACAAATTCTATTTCTGGATGAACCCACTTCAGGGCTGGACCCCGTTAACGCTAAGAGAATGAAGGATTTAATTCTGGAAAAGAAGGCAACCGGAACAACAGTCATCATAACAACACACAATATGCAGGCCGCGGAGGAGCTCTGCGATAGAGTCGCTTTTATTGTAGACGGTCAGATTAAGTTGATTGATTCTCCTCGTGAGCTTAAGCTTCTAAATGGAAAAAAGCGAGTGCGGCTGGAATATCGCCTTCATAATGAAGTTAGAAATGAGGAATTCTCACTTGCTGATATAGGGGAGAACGAATATTTCTTAAAGCTTGTCCGTGAGCACCCAATAGAAACCATTCATTCGCTGGAGGCGTCTTTGGAACAAATATTCATTGACGTTACTGGGAGGCAGTTAACATGAGATTCAGATCTGCGTTTGCCTTTGATATCCGGTTTCAATGGCGGCATGGGTTTTATTGGATCTACATCATTATCTGTACGTTCTATCTGGTATTGCTACATCTTATTCCTAATCATTATCGGGAACAAACGATGCTGTTATTGACCTTTAGCGATCCGAGTGCCTTGGGGCTTATTCTGGCTGGTGGGATTGTGCTGCTGGAAAGAGACCAGGGTATCCTTGATCCTTTATTCGTTACTCCGATTCGTGTTAGGGAATATTTACTTTCAAAAGCCTGCTCATTATCTGTACTGTCCCTCTTAGCCGCATGGGTTATTCATGCAGCAGCGAGTGGAGTTCCGCAATCCCCGATAGGATTTTCTATTGGAATCATTTTAACGTCAAGCTTTATGACGCTATTGTCGATTGGAGTAGTGGCTCGTTGCCAGACGATTAATGGTTTCATTTTACTCTCACAAGTATTCGTACTACCTTTCATACTGCCGTTACTTGGTTATTTTAAGATATGGAACTCCAATGTTTTTCTATTATTACCTACAGAAGGAACACTTCGCTTGTTGAGTTCGGAAACCTCAGCTATGTCACTTGGCAATTACATGTACTCCATATCGATATTACTGCTCTGGAATGTTGTGATATATGTCTGGGCAAAAAGGTCCTTCGAGCAACATGTAATGATGCGCATAGGCAAGGGAGGAGTCAAGAGATGAAGAAGTATCATACGCTTTTTCTAAGCGATATCCGTCATGCTGGGTTGGACCCGGTGCTTATGGTCGGCATCTTTGCTCCTTTAGCACTTTTAGTCGTCTCAAGATTTGGATTTCCAATAGCGGCAGAGTGGCTTACAAACGGTTATGCTTTCGATTTAAATGAATACAGTAGCTTTGCTGCGATTTTTTTAGTAATGACCTTTCCCATGCTGACCGGTATGATGACAGGTCTTTTAATGCTTGATGAACGTGATGAGAACATCATCTCTTATTACGCGGTTACGCCATTAATGCGTAAGGGGTACATGGTGTATCGTCTAGTTCTTCCATCTGTACTTTGTACACTTCTATCATTGGTGTATTTTATAGTTTCAGGCTTATCTAACTTCCAATTGGAGCATATATACATTCTTTTATTATTAGCAATTGAAGCCCCTTGCTTTGCTTTATTTCTTGCTTCTTTTGCTGCAAATAAGGTAGAAGGCTTAGCTTTATCTAAGATAGGTGGTTTGTTTATAGCAGGGCCAATCGTAGCGTATTTTATTCCATCACCATGGCAATTTGCAGGTGCGTGGATTCCTACGTATTGGCCTGCTAAGTTGTTTTTTGCTATAGAAGATGCTAGTAGTTTTAGTGTGATTGCATGCTTTATGGTGGGACTTATATTTCATTTGAGTCTTCTGAGTATCTTGGTCAGGATTTTTATTAAAAGAATCGATTGAATTATTTACAAATCAGATCCGCAGTCTTGTTTGATAACTCATTAACAGAAATAATAGCGTCATTCTTTTTCACAGGAGGGGTCCAATATTCCTCATTTCCGGGCAGATCATCAAACCATTCTGCATCCTTAGGGCAATCTAGAATCATGAACTTTCCGTATTCCTGATCTCTGGATTGATGATATTTAAGATAGGCTTTTCCGTTATCAATGGCGAGAATTTCTATCTTTCCGGAGGTGTGTGACATGGATAGGCGTACTCTTTTGCCAAGTCCTGAGGTTCTGGCTTTGGCTTCTTCTACAATTTGATAGACTTGCTCAAGAGGTAATACAAAATCTCGGTTTCCGGCAACGGGACGATTCACGAAGAAGTAGTAAGGTGTTACGCCAGCCCATGAGAGTCGGTCTAATAATTCTCCCAATATAACTGGATCATCATTGATGCCTTTAAGGACGGGGGTCTGATTTACGACAATTGCCCCAGCGTTGTGGAGGGCTTTAAATGCTTTTTTGGCTTCAGGTGTGATTTCACGAGGATGATTGATATGCGCCATAACATAAATTCGCTTGTCTTCGGTAGAGTAAGTACGAATCAGCTCCAGCAGCTCTTCGTCTTCCGAGATCCGCATCGGATTAAATACGGGAATCTTCGAACCTAATCTGATAATCTTGACATGCTCAATGCTTCTTAAGTTTTCAATAATGGATCTTAGCTTTGGTGTGGAGAGAATTAAACTGTCACCGCCCGTAAGAAGAACGTTGTTAATCTCAGGGTGGTTTGCAATATACTCCAGACCCGGAGAGACATCAGACATCGCTTCTTTCACGTCATTTCGGAACAGGCGTTTACGGAAGCAGTAGCGGCAATAGGCTCCGCAGACCTCGGATACAATCAGTAATGCTGTTGTTTTATACTTGTGCTGACATCCCGGCACCACATAATTCGTGTCTTCATCCGAAGCATCCCAACGTCCATATTCCAGCAGTTCACCTTCGTTAGGGATAACCAGTTTACGAATGGGATCATCTGGATCGTCCCAGTTGATTAAAGACAGATAGTAGTCATTCACACGAAAAACAAATTTGTCCGTGATTTCTTTCAAGTTCTCTTTTTCCAGATCAGACAACATAGCAATTTTGTGAATATCCGTGATGTACTTTACCTTTTGCACTTACATCTCTCCTTTGTCCCTTTGTGTGAGAAAAGAGGAAGCCTTAGTGTCAAAGGCCAATCTACTGCCAGCAGGGTCCAAAAAAACACAAAAAGAGACCCTTAGCAAGGGTCTCTGGTTATGTAAATAACATGAAAAGCAGACCCATCCACTGCTGACGAGGTTAGCTGACGGACTCGGGTAAGATGGTACCCTACATTCTAATGCTCAATGATTCGCCCCAATTAACTGGTTCCCCCGCTTTTCAACTGTAAAAGTTGGAAATTAAGCGTAGGTAAAGTATACCCCATGAAGTTTTGAAAAGTCAAAAGGGAATCCTAGATTCACCTTCAATTACTAGGGGTGCTTCCACCGAGCAGTTTAGGTAGCAGCGTTAGCAGCTTTTCCCGAGTTAACGCATCACTAGAGTTCCATTTGCTTCCGTCGAGCAGATAAACATGTCCCTGACGTACTGCCGGAAGACTTTTCCAAAGTGAACTGTCTAGTAGTAGTTCCATAGCAGCCCGTGAGTCTGGACGCTCAGGAATGAGCATGAAGATATGATCTCCAGTATAAGCAGGTAATCGCGCTGGATCAACTTCAGCGAACCCTAATTCTTCATCCAGTATGGCTTGAATCTCCTCTGTCGGTTGTAGACCACATGGTGCATAAAGCGCTGTGGAGAATCCGGACATTCCCATAGCATACAGATGATTTCCGTGGTCATAGACCAAAGCAGAGGCAGTCTCTCCGGCTTGGAGACTGGTCTCGTAAAGCTGCTGCCACATGGCAGCGTTTTTGATTGTAAATGACTCCAGCCACGCTTCGGCTTCGCGTTGTTTACCGAGCCAGCTGCCTAGTGTTCGCATTCGACTTTCGAGTGGCGCAAAGGAATCAAAGGTGAGTGTCGGGGCGATGCCGGAAACGGTCCTATAGGCTCTTTCATCACTATTGGCCAAAATAATCAAATCTGGATTAAGTGAAGCGGTCAGCTGCGGGTCCAGCGGGAAACCAACATTGGCGAGCTTTTTAAGCCGATGTTTATAGACGCTGTTCCGCACGAATGCTTCATCTCCTCCGATGGGCTTCACGCCTAGTGCGAGAAGGTCGCCAAGTGTCTCTCCATGATAGACAATGCGTCTCGCTTGCTCTGGAATCTCCACTTCATGGCCTGTCCAATCTTTGACGGTAAGCTTACGACCTCGCTGATGCGCATATTGTCCGGGGGTAACTCCGGTTTTTTGCCGAAAGCGGCGGCTGAAATAATATTCATCGGAGAAGCCTACCAGTCTGGCAATTTCACGCAGCGGTTCCGTCGATTCCTGCAGGAAGCGCTTGGAATGACTAATGCGCAGATCGGTCAGGTACTCAAGTGGCTTTTTGCCGGTAAGCTGTTGAAAGATCGGTGTATACTGCCAGAACGATATCCCCGCAAGCTCAGCCAACTGCTTCACGCTGATGCTCTCTGTATAATGCTCCTCTATGAATTGTATAGTCATTTCTACGGATTCTGTGGGACTTGGTAGATGCTTGGAAGGATAATTATGCTCAAAAAATAGCAGCATTAATTCCTGGAATTTCAATTGTCGCTTGAATTGCTGCACATCATCGAAGCTATTCTTGTTCATAAGCAAATCTTCCACAAGACGGATTACCTTAGTGAACGGGTGGACAATTAATTCGCGTCTGCCTGAAAGTAGTTCGCCAGAATAACGTTCTGGATGCTCTTTTGTATAAATTGCTGAAAAGGTGATGAGATAATAATACATGGTCATTTCCTGATTGCTCGTACAATAGGAGATTCCGGGAGCTAGTAGATAACATTTATCTGTACTCAGCGTCACGCTCTGATCATCGAGGTTCAGTTGCCCGTTCCCCCCGGTAAATACGAGAAGGGTGTAGTCATGAGTTGTACGTGATACAGGGCTTGAATCGGCAGCTTGAAGTATCAGTTCGGCATCCATCAGCTGAAACAGCAGGGAGTGGAGCGGGGGGCAGGACGATGATGTTTGCAGCATAGGTTCAGCCTCCGTTTTTTTGGTGAGAATGATTATCAATGAACTTATTGTATATAAAACAAAGAAGCATATCAACAGCTGTTGATATGCTTCTTGAAGTTTTCTATCAGCCGTGTGCTAAACACTCGATCATGGAGGGTTATTTCATATTCAATAGCTGAGGAATCTCGCCGAGCAGCCATTCTCTTGTAGTTGCATCACTGGAGGTCTTCATGATGTCCTGCGTATAGACATATCCGTTCTTGACGGCAGGAAGGCTCTTCCAGATAGGGCTCTTTAATAAATTTTCTGTAGATTGTTTTGCTTCATCCGCAACTGGAGTCAAGATGAATATCCGGTCTCCAGCATATTCTTTAAGCACTTCCATAGATACTTCCTGGAAGCCTTTACCTTCATCGAGTATCTTCTGAATAGCTGGAGTTGCCTTGAAGCCAGTCTCCCCATAGAGTACCTGTGAAAGTCCAGTTGCCGCCATTATAAACAGTCTGTCTCCCGGATAATAAGTGAAGACCGAAGCTGTCTCACCTTCTTGTATACCAGCAGACTTCAATTGTTTCCACATAGCTTCTTCAGCTGTTTTATATTGGGCTAGCCATGCTTCTGCTTCTGTTGTTTTACCAAGAATTCCACCAATGTCCAGCATACGTTCTTGTAATGGGGCAAAGGTATCAAAAATGATTGTAGGTGCGATTTTGGACAGCTGCTCAAAATCAGCTTCGTCTGTGCCCGCATAGATAATTAGGTCAGGTTGAAGCTCTAATGTTTTCTCCAGATTGATAGGGAAGCCTACATCCTCGACACTTTGTAACTGATCTTCAAAGACCTGGCCTTCACCCATGGATAGAGGATACCCTACCGCTTGCACGCCGAGAGCGAGCAAATCGCCATATGTTTCTCCAGAGTAGATTATTCGCTGTGGTTTCACAGGGATTTCTACAGTATGTCCTATGTAATCCGTGTAGGAGCGGGTAGTCGCTGCGGATTCATTCGTACTGCTGTCGGAGGGCTCCGTTGAAGGTGCCGTGCTCGCAGCAGAAGAATTTCCAGTTGCGTTGGTCGTACTATTACCAGAAGATGATTCCTTTGAGTTTCCGCATGCTAGCAGCAATGTACTCATCAAAAAGAGTACGCATAACACTGCGAAGGACTGTCTTGCCTTGTTCATTTTTTATTGCCTCCCTAAAATATATAACGATTACCAACAATGATAATCATTCTCGATTGAATTCATCATAATTTATAGACTCTTTTTACTCAATGGACAAAACATAATTCAGTCATTAGATTTGTACAATCATGCAAAAAGGTGGTTTTTAAAATTTTTTTTGAATTATTTTCAGATGATTGGAAAAATACTCTAAATACCGGGAATGGAGAGAAGGAGGGAGAGCTTGTCTTCATGACAAACATGGAAGGAGAAATCCCTTGAAGCACATAGGATTGTGGTGTTTTTTTGAATCTGATTACTGTTATAGATTAAGTCATTTATGTGATCAAAAAATTCAGGATTGTCCTCATTGATTGTAATCGTTATCATACCGTGGCATGTTATCTGCCGCCCTTGACGTCAGTGGAAAGCCTTTGTTATGGTTTTTATAGTCAAACGCAAGCCGAAATGACAATTTGTAGAATTTATAGACGGTTTTGCGTAAGATATTCTAACCAAACATAATACGAGGGAGATGGTTGATTGTGATCAAAGGCATTATTTTTGATTTTGACGGAACGATTATCGACACGGAGACTGCTTGGTACACCGCTTTTAACGAGGCTTATGCTGAATATGGAGTGAATTTGACGCTTGAACAATACTCCACCTGCATTGGCACAAGCTTAAACAGCTTTAATCCTTATGAGTACTTGATGACTGATCTTAAGCTTGCCATTGATAAAGAGGCTTTCAGTAAGGCTGTTAAACAGAGACATAGCAAACTTATGGAATTGGAAACGATTCGGCCAGGTATACAGCATTATCTGGATTCTGCCAAAAAAGCTGGACTACGCATAGGGCTGGCCTCAAGCTCTTCACTGGAATGGGTGGAGAAATACTTGAATCAATTGGGGATACGCGATTATTTCGAATGTATTCGGACGGCAGATCATGTGGCAAAAGTGAAACCAGATCCAGAGCTATATAACCAAACATTAGCTTGTCTTGGAATCACCCCTAATGAGGCAGTTGCCATTGAGGATTCACCGAATGGTTCTAAGGCAGCGGCAGCAGCTGGTATCCGTTGTATTGTGACTCCTAATGAGATTACCAATTTTCTTGAATTCGATAAACAACATCACAAAATAGATAATCTAAGTCTTCTTGATTTTGACCATGTAATTACTCAGCGTTGCTTCGTATAGAAGAAACTGAGAAACAGAGTTAAAATTAAAGGGGGATATCAAATTGAGAGCCGTACATTTTGGAGCGGGCAATATTGGCAGAGGTTTTATTGGACCTATGTTGTCGGACTCCGGTTACTATGTTTGTTTCGTCGGAAGGAATAAGAGCAAGATTGCGCAGTTGCAAAATCGCGGACAATATCCCGTTACCTTGGCTAACAAGGATCGGGACAGCTTTATCGTTGATAATGTTACTGCGATCAATCTGAATGATACTGAGGACGTTACTAAAGCTATAGCAGAGGCTGAGATAGTAACCACTGCAGTTGGAATATCCGCTTTAAAAGATATTGCTGGTACTATCGCGCAGGGAATCGAACGAAGACTTATCAATCACAGGAACCTCAAACCTCTCCATATCATTGCTTGTGAGAACGGTATTGGAAGCAGTCAAAAGTTAAAGAAATCTGTATATCGGCATATGAAGCAATCCTTCAAGGAGCTTGCGGACCGCAATGTCGCTTTTCCAAATGCGATGGTTGATCGGATCGTGCCTGTGCAGAAAAATACAGATTCGCTTGAAATCCTCGTTGAACCCTTCAGTGAGTGGGTGATTCCGCGCAGTGGAATGATTGGTAATTACAACGAAATTAAAGGTGTCCATTATGTGGATTCGCTGGCACCATACCTCGAACGGAAGCTATATACTGTGAATACAGGCCATTGCAGTGCAGCCTATTTCGGATATCTGGAAGGTTATACTAGCATTCAGGAAGCGATGTCTGATCCCGCAATCAGAGCTCGTGTTCGTGGGGTACTCCAGGAAACAGGGACCTTACTGGTACATTTGTATGGCTTCGAGCCCTTAGAACATGCAAGGTATATAGAAAAGATGATGGAACGATTCACTAACCCCAACTTTAACGATAAAATCACACGTGTCGCCCGATCCCCGCTTCGTAAGCTTTCACCTAATGATCGACTGATAAAACCAGCAATGCTTGCCCATGAACTTGGCTTTGAGACTTCACACCTTGTTTTAGCTATAGCTTCAGCGCTTTATTTTGATTATGAAAAAGATCCAGAAGCCGTAGAGCTTCAAGCAGACATCCGAAATCTTGGACTCAGTGAAGTCATTGCGACGCATTTAAAAATCCCCACGGAGAATCCGCTTCATGGTCGTATTATTTTAGAGTACAACACCATGTGTATAAAATATCCCCATTCGAATGGCCAAACCGTCAATTGCAAAACCCCATACTTTTAATATAAATCAGGCGTGACCTCCGGAATTCAGGCAAGAGTAGTGGCGAAATAATAGGAATAAAGGCCGTCACTGATTGGTTTTTTCCAAACAGGACGGCCTTTTCATGTCGTTACTTTAGAGCAAAGTTAAGGTGAAACGGAAAGCATATGGTCGATTAGCCAGCAGAGTGAACTCTTCGTGGGTTGGTGCACCCCAGCTGTCGTCACCCCCAACTCCCATTTGCTTGTAATTGACTCTCAGTACGGTTTTGTTCGAGACTGGCAATTTATATACGTGATCATGTGCTTCCAGTTCCTCGGGTTTCCAAGGCAGAGCATTAATCTCCATAGGGATTGCACTATCAAAATAAAGTCCTGATCCGTCGTTGCCATCTGAAATCGAAGCAAATCTGACATCTGTCTTATTGCCACACTCTTGCGGTCTGAGATAAGGGATGAACTGATCACTGACTTTACCCGTATAGCGGCCAAGTGGTGCTCCGGTCTGTCTGTCCCAATAATTCTCATGGGGTCCACGGCCGTACCATGAAAGGGTATCGAGTCTTCCATCCAGCACGAACATCATTCCGAACTCAGGAATTTCTGGAAGATCGCTACTACCCGGATTCAGTTCTTGCAGAATCTCTAATGACCCGTCAGGGCGAATCTCATACTGAACAAGGAGAGTGGAATACGGATTCGTTGGCAAAAGGTAAGTGGTGGCGACGAAACATAGATTTCCTTCGGTTCTATAGGTCATGTTTACTAGGTTCCGTTCATTAGAGGCTTGCTTCCACACTGCACAACGCTTTGGCAATCCATTGCCAAGATCATTATCTGTGACCGCTCTCCAGAAGTTAGGTCTTACAGGCTCAAGCAGATATTCTTTACCGGAAGCATAGTATGAGCATAACTCACCAGTTGTCGTATTAAAGGTCAGAGTGAAATTTCCACCCTGTACGGTCAATGCACCTTCAAGTTCCTGCACATGTAACGTTCCATCCGTTGTCTTTGGAGCCTTTATCACGATACGCGGGGATAGAATAAACTGTTCCCAAGCGATTTCGTGGTTAGCATCAGCCCAAGAAGTTTCTGAACGCTGAATAAAGGAGAGATTCAGAATAGCTTCATGATCACCTCTATGTGAAATCAGTTCATAAGGGATAGTGCATTCAACGATTTCTCCTGGTGCAGCAGAGATTTGCAGCAAACCTTCTTGCGCAGTTACTCCGTCTAAAGCAACTTCCCATTTAAGTTCGTACTGTTCAATGTCGGTAAATAAAAAGTTATTACGAATCTGAAAGAGACCTTCACGGATATTTAAAGCCGTTACTTTAATGTTTTGATAGCATTTTTTGACCTCAAATAGCTTTGGAGTAACCGAACGATCGGCAAAAAGTAATCCGTTTCCGCTAAAGTTTCCATCATGTGGCGACTCACCAAAGTCACCGCCATATGCTAAATATGGGACACCTTCGGATGTTTTAGTTCGGATAGCCTGATCCACCCAATCCCAAATAAAAGCACCTTGAAATACATCGTACTTGTCAAACATATCGGTGTATAGGTGTAGTCCACCGCAAGAATTCCCCATTGCATGACTGTATTCGCAGATGATATAAGGCTTCTGAGGATGGCCAAGCGCATATTTTTCAACATCGTACGGTTTAGCATACATAGTCGACTCTATATCACTAGCTGCTTCCGACTCTCTGCAATGGAAGATCCCTTCATAATGAACAGGTCGTGTTGGGTCAGCTTCTCTGAGATAGTCATGCATGGCGATGAAATTATCGCCGCCGTAGGACTCATTCCCCAGTGACCAGATGATAACCGACGGATGGTTCTTGTCTCTTTGCATCATGGAGTTGCAACGGTCAATCACATTGGCCCGCCATTCCGGTTTGCTTGCAGGTACATTTCCCTCATGTATTCCTTGTTGCCCATACTGCCAAGTTCCGTGCGTTTCCAGATTGGTTTCATCGATAACGTAAAGTCCGTATTCATCACAAAGCTCATACCAAACAGACTGATTCGGGTAATGAGAGGTCCGAACCGCATTAATATTATGTGTTTTCATCAGTTTGATATCTCGGATCATGTCATCTTTGGATAGCGCACGTCCTGTGTCACAAGAGAACTCGTGCCGGTTAACGCCTTTTAGTACAATTCTTTTGCCGTTGATCTTCATAAGTCCGTCTTTGATCTCAAAGGTGCGGAATCCGACCTTACAGCTGACGGTTTCAGTAGTGTTTCCGTTGTCGTCAATCATGGAGAGAACTAATGTATACAGATACGGTGTCTCAGCACTCCACTTATATGGATCTTCTACATGCTCAGAAAGCTTCAAATGCTGAATACCCTCTTGATCAAAGGAAGTAACTGCAGATACTGGAGCCTCCCATACGGGCTGATCTTCTTTATTGTATAGCTGCATTTGGAGTGTATAAGGGTTTAGCATCTGATTAAAGTAATTTTCCACTTTGATATCTACGTTTAAATTCGCATGTACGAAATCTTCGTCTAGCACGGTATTTACGAAAAAATCAGCAACATGAACAGAAGGGGCGGTGTACAGATAGACCTCCCGAAAAATACCGCTAAGCCGCCAAAAATCTTGATCCTCCAGCCAACTGGCATCACACCAACGATAGACCTCTACAGCTAGTTTATTATCACCGGCTATTAAATAAGGGGTAATATCGAATTCCGAAGGTGTAAAGGTGTCTTCACAGTAACCGACCCGTTCTCCGTTTACCCATACATAGAAAGCGGATTCAACCCCCTGAAAGCTAAGGTATACAGGTTGACCGTTCCAGGATTCAGGTACAGTAAAGGTTCGTATGTACGAGCCTACTGGATTATATTTTGTCGGAGCAAAAGGTGGCTTGAGATCAGGTTCGGATTCCGCCCAAGGATATCGCACATTCGTATATTGCGGGTAATCATAGCCCTGGAATTGCCAGTGAGAGGGTACAGGAATCGTAGCCCAAGTACTGCAATCGAAATCTGCTTTATAGAAATCTACGATCCGTTGATCCGGTGTTTCGGAAAAGGAGAACTTCCAAATACCATTGAGCGTTTTGTAATATGGCGAGGCTTCTTTATCCCCCGCCAAGGCTTGCGATAAATGGCTATAAGAAATCATGGAAGCATGGGCATCCAATCGATTTAGTTCGAAAATTTCCGGATTATTATTCCATTCTGGATAACCGTTTGCAGGAGGCTGATAAACAAATTTTGCTCGCATGAGTAAAACTCCTTTATAATAGTGATGTTATTATATTCATATTATAAATTGGAGTAATGTTAAGAGATATAAAAGATTTTTCATCAGATATAACAAAATATGAAACGAGTGATTATATGGATAGCAAAATAATCTTTTGCCAAACGGAAGATACGAATATGCTGCCGCTGTATGCTACAACCATTGGATTTTGGGAGCATCAGGCAGAAACCCTACGGCCCACCGGATTTCCAGATTATCAATTGCATCAGATCCATGAGGGAAAAGGTGAGCTTGTCATTCAGGAGAAACGATACATTGTGGGCGAAGGGGATGTCTTCTTTTTATTTCCGAATATTACGCATTCGTATGCGCCAATCAGCAGTAAGTGGAAGCTGTCATGGATTTCATTCAATGGTAGAGAGGCTGGTCAAATGCTGTTGTACGCAGGAATCCGTGAATCAGGACCAGCAAGATTGAAGGAGGATAGGTGGCTAAATCCTTTAAAGGAAATGCTCCACTTGCCAGATAGTAATGAACTGGAAACGAATCTGGAACGATCCAAACAACTTTATGCGCTGCTGCTAGATTTAAAAAGAAACCTAGTCTCTCCTCTAAATGAGGCTCTTGAATTGGAGCGAATTAAACCTGTGCTTCATCATATAGAAAGCAATTTACATAGGACGCTCCCATTAAAGGAGCTTGCGGAGGTAATCGCGGTATCGCAACAGTATTTATGCAGGCTTTTTCAAAAAACAATCCATGATCGACCTGTAACCTATATCAACAAGCAACGTATAAACTTGAGTAAACAACTAATGTTTAATGAACGAAATAAAAAAATGTATGAAATTGCTCAGTTAGTAGGCTTCGAAAATGCCAGCTACTTTTGTCTAGTGTTTAAGCGGTTGACTGGAATGAGTCCAGAGCAATTTAAACAGCTGCATGGTTTGGACTAGAGCCAATAGAGAATGCCTCTAAGCCCTATGATAAACGCTTACTTGTTAGCGTCTAGCACTCCATGATATAGTTTAATTGAGTTCATATGTTGTTTATTTCACGAATTCAATCATTCTTTTGTATAATTAGTATGTTTACCTGAATTCCATACATAGAACCAAATTCACGATCAGATATCCAGTTGAGCATCAGGAAGGAGTCATCAATTTGAATGAGAAGTTAAAAGAGGCTTACGAACGTTTGGACTTGCCTGAAGACATTACCCGCGAGGAACTGAATAAAAAATTTGATTTGCTCTTAAAACGCCGTAAATCAAATTCCTCAGAGTCTGAGGCTGCAGCCTATGAAGAAGAGTTTTTAGCTTTCAAAACAATCCTAGACGGCTTGGATCAAAAGGAAATTCAGGAGGCTGAGGACAAGCGGCTAGAGAAATGGGGAGCCTTTTCCGGCATAGCGCGTAAATCGGAGAATTTCTTTAGGCTATACAAAGTCCATACTTTTGTATCAGTCATCGTGCTGTTGGTATTAATCTTTGGAGGCAATGCACTTTATAATCAATATCAAGCTAAAAAATATGAAGCTTCACTCCCGCCAGTGGATGTAACTATCATGTTCCTAGGAAACTATGAATCCCAAGATCCATCAGGTAAGGATGAAGAGCTTAAACAAGAGATCGTCAATCGTTATCCAGCTTGGAAGCGGGTAAAGACGGAAGTCGTATACCTTCCCTCCACAGGCGGTGAGGGTGGAGGCGCGTTAGACATGACTTATATCCAGCGCGCGATGGCGATGCTGGCGGCGGATCGTCCGGATATTCTTATTTTGGATGATGCTACTTTTGATTGGATTGGGCAGCAACAAGGACTTAAGAATCTGGAGCCGTTCGTAAAATCAGCTGGACTACCTTTAGATGATATTCGTTTGAAACGTATAAAAAATACGGAAAACGGTGAAGAGTGGATCACTGGCGTAGATATTACAGATACGAAGTTTGCTACAGACCTTCCTATTCATTCTCGGAAGATGATCATCGGGGTGTTTGGAGAAGGTGAAGATAAGAACAAATCAACTGATTTTGTCGAGTTCTTAGTAGGGCAAATGACTGCCAAATAAATAAGAGTATTATTGGACCTGTGTTATAAAAGGCTGATGTTGTATGGATTTTCATACAATATCGGCCTTTTTGTTATTCATTCAAAGCATCTGAATTGACGAATGTGAAGTAAACTCATTATAATGATTTATATAGATATGAACTAAGTAATATAAATATAAATTAAATGACTTTGACGAGGAGTGATGAACTAATGAAGACGGACGGAACTCTGACAATACATACACAGCAGCGTGGTGCGGCATTAAGTGATTTATTCGGGATCTTCTTCGAGGATTTAAATCATGCGGCAGATGGTGGCCTTTATGCTGAGCTGGTTCAGAACCGATCTTTTGAATTTGATCCGATTGATCGGGCGGATTATCATGCGTTAATGGCTTGGGAGCCTGTAGGTCGTGGAGGTGGGAAAGCCGTCATCACGGTGGAGGATAGCAATCCCTTGAATGAACGTAATCCACATTATGTAGCCATTGATATTGTGGCTGAAGGTGACGGCGTTGGGCTGATGAATCTTGGATTCAATAGTGGCATTCCTGTAAAAGAAGGCGAGAATTATAAGTTCTCGGTGTATGCTCGCCGGGAAATAAGCTTTGATATGCCTCTTACCATAACCATTGAAAGTATAAATGGCATAATTTATGGTGAAGCGAAAATAGCCGTGAATAACTCCGAATGGACTCGATACGAAGCAGTTATTAAGGCTAATGCTACGGATACTAGCTCACGTCTTGTAATCGTTACCAAAGGGAGCGGCAAGGTATATCTGGACATGGTTTCTCTGTTTCCAGAGAAGACCTTTATGAACAGATCTGGGGGCATGCGTGAAGACATTTCACGATTACTCGCCGACTTAAAGCCTAAATTCATGCGTTTTCCGGGAGGCTGTCTGGTGCATGACGGTTCTTTGAATCCAGATGACAGAGATTCCATGTACAGATGGAAAAATACAATCGGGGATGTGGCACAAAGGCCGGCAAGGCGGAATAACTGGTCCTATAATCAGACGCTTGGGTTAGGTTATTTTGAATATTTTCAGTTCTGTGAGGATATTGGAGCCAAGCCGATTCCCGTTATTCCGGGCGGCTACGATCCACATCATAAACGTATGGTGCCGCTGGACGAATTAACGCCCTGGGTAGAGGATGCACTGGATTTGATCGAATTTGCAAATGGGGATTTATCAACGGAATGGGGAAGTATACGTGCGGAGCTTGGTCACCCGGAACCTTTTGGATTAGAGTATATCGGCATCGGTAATGAAGAGGTAGGCGCACCCTTTTTCGAGCGATATCCTTACTTTCATCAAGCCATTAAAGAGAAATATCCGCAAATCAAGGTCATCAATTCGAGCGGTCCATTCTCAGCAGGTAAGGAATATGATCGGGGCTGGACATCGGCAAAAGAGAATAAGTCTGATTTTGTAGACGAGCACTATTACTGTACACCAGAATGGTTCCTGGCGAATCATCACCGTTATGATGACTTTAAGGCTGATGAACCGAAAGTGTTCTTAGGCGAATATGCTTCATGGGGCAATACGTATTACAACGCGCTGGTGGAAGCGGCTTTTATGACGGGGCTTCAGAATAACGCGCATGCGGTTGGCTTGGCATGTTATGCGCCTATGCTCTGCAATGTGGATTATATCAACTGGAAGCCGGATTTAATCTGGTTTAATAATCATGAGGTGTATGGAACTGCGAACTACTATGTTCAAAAGCTATTCATGAACCATCAAGGAGATCAGCTACTCGAGATAGAAGCGAACGACTTCACAGCACCCGAGGAACGTACAGTTGAAGCGATCACTGGAGCGATTAGCTTGGGCGTGGATGCATCCGCTGCCCGGTTCTCCGAGATCACTTTGGTTAACAATGTTACTGGAGAAGTGAAGTCGTATTCTGATCTGTCAGAAGAGATATCAAATCTCCCGGACCCTGCTCAGAACGGAACGACCAAACGAATATTAGACCTTGGTGAGACGGGGTGGGATAGCTATACCTTGAATATCCAGGCTACTAGAACCGCAGGGAATAAAGGGTTTGTGTTCTATTTTGGCAAAGTGGATGATCAGAATCATTTGTATTGGGAACTAGGCGGCTGGCAGAATCAGGATTCCATAGTGGCATCTATCATTAACGGGAGAAACTCAGTTCTGACGCATTCGATGTTTTCGGTTGAAACAGACGTAGAATACGATCTGAAGCTAGAAGTATCAGGCAGACATATTCGTACTTACATTAACGGAGAGCTAATCAATGAAACAGAGGACAAACCTCCGGTCATCGAACCGCTGTATTATACAGCAAGTGTGGAGGATGCCACAGGGGATATCATTCTTAAGACAGTGAACGTACAAGAGAACAGCGTTTCTGCTGACATTGTATTTGAAGGGCTGGCAACAAAGGACTTGTCCGTCGAGGTGTATGAACTGTCGGGCTACCAGCTTAAGGACGAAAATAACTTCGAGAATAAGGAGCTCGTCTCCCCTAAGCAATCTATTTTCACAACAGTGGGAAGCACCTTTTCTTATGAGTTTCCAAAGCAATCCGTAACGATTTTTAGAATAAAATAAAACTACAAACGCCCCTCTGAATCTTTAGTGTTACATAGATTCAAGGGGCGTTTATGTGCGCTTATCTAGCTGTTCACCCGGAGACGGATCACGTTCCAGGATGCTTTTGCGAGAAGGGCCTTCACATGTCCACCTTCAAATGTAGCATTTCCTTGGCTAGGTATTACGTTATGGGGGTTGGATTTGGTATTTACAGCTTTAATCTCTTCATGTTTCAGTACAATATGCTCAATGATGTTAACGGAATTAAAGCTGCGCAGGTCCATGTCCAGTTCAAGTCCCTCGGATAAATGACGATTTACAGCAAAGACAGTAACTTCATTCTGCTCCTCGTTGTATACACTAATGGCTTCCAAGTATGGCACATCACTAAAATCTTTAGAATCGTATTTAGGGCTGGAGATCAACGGATGAAGCACGGTTCCACGGCCATATAGGGATGCATGCAGATATGGATAATAAGTGGTCTGAAGCCACAGTGGACCGCCGTTTTCAGTCATAATAGGGGCAATAACATTAATAAGCTGAGCGATGCAAGCCATCTTTACACGATCCGCATGTTTTAGTAATGTAATGAGACAGCAGCCCACGACCAGTGCATCTTCTAGTGTGTATATATCTTCAAATTCGGGTGGAGCGATCTGCCAATGTTTTTCGGCACGACTGCTACCTTGCGACTTCCACACATTCCACTCATCCAAGGAAAGATTAATTTTCTTCTTGCTCTTTTTCTTAGCTTGAATATAATCACAGGTAGCAGCTACACTGTTGATGAAGTGATCCATATCCATTGAGCGGGCTAGAAAATTAGGAGTATCATCTTCGTTGTTGTTGTAGTAAGTATGCAGTGAGAGGTAGTCTACGTTCTCATAAGAAAGATCTAGCACGGTAGCTTCCCACTCTGCAAAAGTGTCCATACCGCTGCCGGAACTGCCGCATGCCACAAGCTCTAGGGTTGGATCTACCCAGCGCATCGCCTTCGCTGTTTCGTTCGCTAATCGACCATATTCAGCCGCTGTTTTAGCGCCAATCTGCCAAGGGCCGTCCATTTCATTACCCAGACACCAGGTCTTGAAGGCATGAGGTTCTTTATATCCATGGGAAATTCGCAGGTCACTATAGTAGGAGCCGGAAGGATGGTTGCAATACTCTACTAGGTTTCTAGCTGCGTCAATGCCGCGAGTGCCCAGGTTAACCGCCATCATGACTTCAGAGCCAACGAGTTTAGCCCAATCAGCAAATTCATTAGTGCCCACTTGATTCGTTTCTGTTGTCCACCAAGCTAGTTCTAGGGAATGCTTACGTTCGTTCTTAGGCCCAACACCGTCTTCCCAGTTGTAACCGGATACAAAATTTCCGCCGGGATAACGAATGATAGGAACATTTAGTGCTCGGATAGCTTCAATGGCATCTGCTCGAAAACCATTGAGATCTGCAGTAGGGTGACCTGGATCATAAATACCACCATATACGGCCCTGCCTAAATGCTCGATGAAGGAGCCGTAGATTCGGGTGTCTACTTCTGATAGTTTAAAATCCTTGTCAATAATCATAGTGGATTTAATCGTCATGAATACATATCTCCTTCAAGTAGAATTAATATTATTATTAACTGATAAAACGATTTATGATTACATAGTACTTAGAATAAGATATGATAAGCAATCAAATAATTTAGGATTCGTAAAAATACTAATTCAAAGGCATAGGGGATAACGGAATGCACTTAACTACAGATACTGAATCGCTTCGGGTCTACGAAGCACTAGCAAGTGAAGTCAGGCTAAGGATAATCGAACTACTGGACCGCAAAGAAATGCATATTAAAGAGCTGGCAGCCGAACTCTATCTAAGCAGTGCGATAGTTAGCACCCATGTTGCCAAACTGCAAAAAGCAGGTCTGATTAGCTCTAAAATGAGACGTGTGGATGGAGGGACATATAAGTACTGTTCATTGTCTACCAACTACCTGCAGATTAAATTATCAGGTTCTCGGGGAATCGCTAGAAAGGTTGTTGAGGTTTCGATTCCTGTAGGACAGTATACTGATGTTCAGGCATCACCTACTTGCGGAATTGCAACTACAGACAAGTTAATCGGATATTATGATGATCCACGTTATTTCCTGGACCCAGAGCGAGTGAAAGCTGGTATTTTATGGTTTGCTAAAGGGTATATCGAATATAAGGTTCCTAATTATCTGTTTAAGGATCAGGTCGTGCAGGAGATAGAAATTTCTATGGAGATCGGTTCTGAGGCTCCGCATGTAAATGAGAAATGGCCGTCGGATATTGCTTTTTCTATGAATGGACAGGATTTAGGGAAATGGACAAGTCCAGGAGATTTCGGCCTAACTAGAGGACGATTAACCCCTCCTTGGTGGAATTCAGATGTTAACCAATATGGTTTGCTGAAGGTGCTGCGGATTAATGCAGGTGGAACATTTATAGATGGGCAGCAAATATCAGCGGTGACACTTGATGATGTACTTGTAGAACAGGACCAGTGGACATTTCGTTTAAGTGCAGAGGATAGCGGACGTAGAAGAGGTGGATTAACATTATTCGGGCGTGGATTTGGGAACTATGAGCAAGATATGGTGTTCAGAGTCTATTATGAATAATTCGAAATAGAGAAATAATAAAAATAAAAAAAACATATTGTAATGAAAACGTTTTTATGTTAATTTAAATCTATAAAAACGTTTTTATTCGTAAAGGAAGATTGAATCATTATGGAAAAGGTAACTATTAAAGATGTTGCCAGAGAGGCAGGAGTCTCCATTTCTACGGTCTCTAACGCACTAAATGACGTAGATGTATTAAACCCGGAGACGAAATCACATGTTCTTAAGGTCGCGAAGCAATTAAATTATGTTCCGAATCTAAATGGTAAGCTCCTAAGGAACGGGAAAACTAAAATGCTAGGTTTTTTTACGACGAGTGTATCGGGTCCATACTTCTATAAGCTGGTGGAGTCCATGTCTCGTGAATGTGATCGGTTAGGTTATGGGCTAAATGTATTTGTTACAAAGGATAAACAAGTCATTATGAGCAATATTCTAGGCCGGCGTGTAGATGGTGTCATTATCTACGAAGAGATGAGAATTGATGAAGAAGAAATAGCTGCAATGGTGAAAGATAAGATCAAAGCAGTGTTTCTGGATCGGCCGCTTAAGAATGATACGATGGGAAGCGTGATCTTCGATTCCTTTGAAGCGGGGTACGAAGCAACCAAATATTTAATCAGTCTGGGACATAAGAAAATTGCTTACATATCTGGTGTGGATGAGATGTATGACAGTGTTCAGCGGAAAGAAGGATACTTGGCCGCCTTGCGGCAATATCAGCTTCCAACGAACGAAGAGTATATTATACAAGGATATTTTGAAGAAGAGAGCACCTATAACGCTATCAAGTCTTTAGTTCACTTGAGTCCTGATAAAATACCGGATGCTTTTCTAGCAGGGAATGATTTGAGCGCTATTGGATGTATTCAAGCTTTGAAATCGCATGGATACGAAGTCCCGTTAGAGATAAGCGTTATGGGATTTGATGACATTGATATTGCACAGTATTTCTCACCGCCATTAACTACAGTAAGAAATCAAATTGCCAGACAAGGTATTCTATCCGTTAATCACCTGGTTCGCATGATTCAGAAGAAGGAACAAGGCGAAATGATGAAATTGACAGGCGAATTGATTGTACGTGGTTCTACTCAAGTAAAGATTGATCGGTACTAATGCTTTCAAGAAGGGCAACAAGAGGGTATCCGATCTTTTTTTAAATATAAGAAAGTATAAGTTTGCACCTATACTTTATATCTTATATTTCTCGCTTAAACGCATATCGTCATGATAAAGACGCTCAAGGCGTTTATGCTTGATAATTTTATTGCTTTTAGGAGGTTTTTTTTTCGAAGAAATAAAAACGTTTTTATTGTTTTGGGGATCATGATTTGGAGGGGAGAAGAAAAACGTGGATAAATTAGCCGTAGTGCCAGTGAACGGGAAGAATCCAATGAGTAGTAAGAAACCTATGGGACAGAGGGTCAAAGAATTTGTGATTGATTATAAGAGACAATGGGAAATCCAGTCCATGATCATTCCAGGAATTATTTTTATGATTATTTTTTGTTTCATTCCTATTTACGGATTGACGATTGCTTTTAAGAGTTACACCGTAATTGATACGCTCGATTCTGCACCATGGGTTGGGCTTGATAATTTCAGAATTATATTATCAGACAAATATTTTTGGGATGCTGTAGTAAATACCTTGGGGATCAGCTTTCTGAAATTAGCCATAGGTTTTATTATTCCTATTATTCTATCCGTTATGATTTACGAGTTGAGCGCTGGACGCTTTAAGAAATTAGTACAAACGATCTCTTATTTACCCCACTTTTTGTCATGGATCGTTCTGGGCGGGATGTTGATTGCTTGGTTCTCTTCATCCGGAATGATTAATGAAATCCTGCTCAATTTAGGAATCATTTCGAAACCGGTAAATATTTTACTCGATGCGAACAAGTATTGGTGGATTGCAACGTTATCGGATATTTGGAAAGAGGCGGGTTGGGGAACGATTTTATACCTAGCCATCATGTCGAAAATTGATCCTACCTATTATGAAGCTGCCAAAATAGATGGGGCCAGTCGTATGAGACAAATTTGGAATATTACCCTCCCTAACATGAAGCCGATTATCAGTTTAAACCTTATTCTGACTGTAAGCGGTTTATTAGGATCGAATCTAGATCAAACCTTGGTCTTGATGAATTCTCAGAACCGTGAAAAAGCAGAAGTAATTAATTCTTATGTGTATCGAATGGGTATGACGCAAGGTGACTTCTCTTATGCAACCGCTGTTGGTTTAGGTGTCTCCATCGTATCAGTGATCCTATTGATTAGTGCCAACAAAGTATCTAGCAAATTAAATGATAATCAATCAGTTCTGTAAAAGGAGGCATTTCTGTGAATCGGACGGTAGCTAAAGAAGATCTCGACAGTCGAATCTTTAATACCATAAACATTATCTTGCTCTGTATTTGTACTGTAATTATCGTTGTTCCTTTATGGAATGTGGTCATATCATCCTTAAGTTCAGGGAAGGCGCTCGCGGAAGGCGGATTTATATTTTGGTCTCCTGAGTTCTCCTTAGAAAATTATCGGGCTGTATTTAAAGACGAGACGATTGGTCTAGCATTCCTGGTCTCGATTGCCAAAACGTTCATCGGTGTCATTACCCACGTATTCTTTTGCGCGATGATCGGTTATGGGTTGAGTAAAAAATACATACGTGGCCGCAAGCTGTACGTTGCCATGGGTGTTGTCACCATGTTCTTCTCGGGTGGTATGATCCCAACGTATTTATTGATTAAGTCACTTGGTCTATTGAACAGCTTTTGGGTTTATATTATCCCGGCCTTATTCAGTTATTATGATGTGGTTATTCTAATGAACTTCTTTAGAAACGTTCCGGATTCACTTGAAGAGTCAGCCAAAATCGATGGTGCAGGTGACTGGCGTATTTTCCTAAAGATATTTATCCCTCTTTCTATGCCGGCTATGGCTACTATTGCGTTATTTAACGGGGTTGGGCAATGGAATGACTTTATGACCACCAAATTATACATTACCGATCAAGCACTCTATCCGCTGCAGATGAAGCTCTATGAAATCATCGTTCAGTCTCAAACGCAATCCATGCAAAATGTCGGTGGATCTGCCATTATCGAAACTACGACTAAAGGGGTTCAACTAGCAACAATTGTCATTACAACTTTGCCGATTGTTGTGATGTATCCAATATTACAAAGGTACTTTATTTCAGGAATGATGATGGGGGCGGTTAAAGAATAGAAAGTTAGGAGGTTTTTTTATAGCAAACACTTATGTGCGAAGTGATCCATCGGAAGTGTAGCTAGCACAATTAGATCTACACTTCCTGTACTTACAAAACTTTTTAGGGGGAAACAAGAAATGAACAAAGCATTTGGGAAAAAAGGACTCAAACTTTGTACTGCGCTTATGGCTGTTGTATTGGTATTTACCGGTTGTGGATCGAAGGGGAGTTCTGATAATTCCAGCAAAGAACTGAGCTCCATTGAAGGTCGTTATACGATTGACCCGGAAACACCGGCTTGGAAGCTGGATACAAAAGAAGAGACTACAGATCTTACTTGGTACGTGAATGCAGATTGGTGGAATACTGATTTCGGCAAGGATCTCGTTACAAAGAAAATTAAAGAGGATTTAAATATCAATATTAAATTTATTACTGGGGACGACACGAAGTTAAATACTATTTTTGCTGGTGGCGAAATGCCTGACTTGTTGACTGTACTTGATTCCAACTCTCCTGTGGTACAAAAAGCTTCAACATGGGCGCTGCCTTTGAATGATCTGGCAGATAAATACGATCCTTATTTCAATAAAGTAGCTGCAAAAGATACAATGAACTGGTTCCAATTAGCTGATGGAAAGACTTATGGCTATCCTAACTACTCGAATACTCAAAACGATTATGACAGCGGTAACATTCCTGCGAAAACAGCATTTGTCATCCGTAAGGATGTTTACGAAGCGATTGGAAAACCAACCATTGGTACTCCGGAAGAATTCAAGAGTGCTATGCAACAAATCAAAAAGCAGTTCCCAGAAATGATTCCGTTTGGATTTAACTCCATTGGTACAGGTACTGGTTCCTTGGGAGATGTACTACAGGACTTCATCGGCGTACCGATGGAAACTGAAAATGGTGAATTCTACAACCGTAACCTGGATGAGGATTACTTGACTTGGTTAAAAACGTTAAATGAAGTCTACAGAAATGGTGACATCAGTGATGACAGTTTTGCTGATGACGGAACAGGCTTTGAAGAAAAATTAAAATCAGGTAAATATGCAACGCTGCTGCTGGATGGAACGCCTCAACAAAGTGGTAACCTGCAGATCTTCATGACTGGAAATCCAGGCAAAGAATATATCGCTATTGATGGACCGCAAAGCACAGTAGGACATGAGCCAACGTTGAATCAGTCAGGAATTACTGGTTGGATGATCAGTTTCATTACTAAAAAGGCTAAAGACCCTGCTAAAGCCATTCAAGTATACACGTATTTGCTTAGTGAAGAAGGACAGAAGCTTATGAACTACGGTATTGAAGGAGAGACCTATAAAGTTAACGAAGCCGGTAAAATTGAATTCTTACCTGAAATCAAAGATCTTCAATTGAACAATGCGGATAAATTTAAAAAAGATTACCGGATGGGCGAATTTATGTTCTTCGGACATGACCGTGATAAAGCATTGAGTAATGATGCATTCGCAGAGTCGATTAAACAAATGCAAGAATGGGGCAAAGGAAAGATGAAACCTCACTTCATTCTGGAAAATATCAACCCTGCTCAAGGCACGCCTGAAGCGCGCAGTCTCACTGCAATTGATGCTACTTGGAATACTACTCTTGTAAGTTTAATTCGTTCAAAGGATGATGCTACATTTGAAAGCACTTTGGCTGCTTATAAAACATTCTTGAATGAAAACAACTGGGATAAGATCGTAGAAATTCGTACTGAAAAATGAAGAATAACAAAGAAAAATTAGGCCTTAAATAAGCAGCAGTCGGACGGGGCCTCTTTGCCGGGGCCTCATCATTACAGGAGTGATCAACACAGCAAGATATATAGAAAAGTGGAGGGAAACAACATGACAAAACTGAAAATTTATCAATCTACAGGGGAGAACGAATTGTTTGTAGAGCAAACACTAGAACAATTAACTCCAATAGCTTCAGATGAGACAGTCACCACTGTAAACCTTGATGAGAATCAAACCTTTCAGGAAATGGATGGGTTCGGGGCATCCTTTACAGATTCATCCGCCTATTTGATTAACCAAGTGCTAGACAATGAACAGAAAAAAGAAGTCATGAGTAAGCTTTTTCATTCCCAAGATGGAATCGGCTTGTCGGTACTAAGAAATCCAATGGGAGCATCGGATTATGCCAGATCTATTTATAGCTATGACGATATGCCTGCACAGGAAACCGATACGGAATTAACTCGGTTCTCCATCGCACACGATGAAGCTGATATTATCCCTTTGTTACAACAAGCACTGGAACTTAACCCTGAGATTAAGCTGATGGCTTCGCCTTGGAGTGCACCAGGCTGGATGAAGACTAGCGGATCGATGATCGCCGGTGAACTTAAACAAGAATATTACCAGGCTTATGCCGATTATTTTGTACGATACATTCAAGCATTTGAAAAGCACGGTCTGCCAACTTATGCGGTAACCCCGCAGAACGAGCCTCTTTTTGAACCAAAGCACTATCCTAGTATGTTAATGTTGCCAGAGGCGCAAAGAGATTTCATTAAAAACTATCTGAAGCCCAGCTTCGTGAAACATAACATTAACACAAAAATTCTCTGCTATGACCACAACTGGGATCGTCTGGATTATCCACTAACCGTGCTGAATTATGCAAAAGATGAAGTAGACGGTGTAGCTTGGCACTGGTATGGTGGGAATGCGTCAGCACAATCAGAGGTTCTGAAGGCGTTTGCAGATAAAGAAGTGCATTTTACAGAAGGTTCTGGTGGAGAATGGATTCCTCCGTTTGAACAAGCCTTCTCGAATGTAATGAGAACAGGGATTGATATTCTTAGAAACCATAGTAAATCCTTTGTCTTGTGGAATATGGCCTTAGATGAGAAGAACGGTCCAACTGTACCGGGCTTTGGCAAAAGTACCTGTCGCGGTGTTGTGACGGTTAACCAAGAGACTAAAGAACTTACGTATACGCTGGACTACTATGCACTGGCACACTTCAGCAAATTCATTCGTCCTAAGTCTGTGCGTATTGATGCTTCCACTAATCAGGAAGTAATTCGTTCCGTAGCTTTTAAGAATACAGATCACTCAATTGCGGTTGTTCTGTTCAACGATAGTGAGAAGGATGAGAATGTAACAGTGAGCTTGCAAGGTAAAGAAGATTTATCGTTCCGTTTAGCCTCAAAAAGTGCCTTATCGATTTTAATAAAATAATGTGCATGAAGTGCTCGGATTTTAATTCGAGTACTTTTTTTTGTCAAAAAACGTATAAAAAATCAGTGTTCGTAAAATCTTAAACGCATCCCTATAGCGAGGAGACATGAGCATTGAACCGAAAGTTTGTACTGACGCTGCTAGTTCTGTGTTTGATGATTACTGGTGGTTCTAGTATTTTTGCTGTTAAAAGTGTGCTACCTATAAAGAGTGAAACAACCAAATGGGCGGTGGAGCTTCATAAAAGTAAATTGCCTTCTCCACAACCGGAAAAATATAAGAGCTACGAGCTATTAGTCACCAACATAAGTGAAGATACGATGGGTGTAACTTTCGAGTTGTATCGACCCGTGCAAGAGCCTCTTCAAGAACAAATCATCTTAACAGATCCATTTAGCTATGATATGAGACCGAATGAAACGGTTAGTTTTAGCCATTTTTTTGTGAAGAATGGGGCT
This sequence comes from Paenibacillus sp. RS8, assembly GCF_041956825.1. Lineage (NCBI taxonomy): Bacteria > Bacillati > Bacillota > Bacilli > Caryophanales > Paenibacillaceae > Paenibacillus > Paenibacillus sp. RS8. Next base: position 4,290,625 of record NZ_CP168131.1, read on the forward strand.
AAAGAATTGGAAGTCGTACTTTCGTGGAATGATCAGAATGGACGAAAGCATAAGCAGAGTTTTAAGTTTACCAATTTTGAATAATGGATCATAGAAACGCTGAATATTACAGGGCATACTCCAATGGAATGTGCCCTTGTTGGTTTGCTCCAACCCTTGTTTTACTCTATAATGTGCTTTATATAATTGCAGTTGAAAGGGGAGATGGGGCATGAGTACAGCTAATCGTGGAGTGAACATCGGACCTCCCCGTTTTAAAATAGCGGTACATTCGATCGTTTGGCTGGCTAAAAGCGGAAGCATCTTGTCTAGTGCAATGATTGCAAGCCAAGTCAATTCACACGCGACCTTTATGCGTAGAGTGATGCAGTCTTTGGCAACTGCCGGAATCGTAGAGTCCAAAGGTGGAAGAGAAGGTGGGTATGTGCTTCTGAAATCTGCCGATGAGATTACATTAGGTGAGATTTATGAGGCAGTTAGTACAACGGTGGAGGAGCCTGAAGTGGATCTGGCGTGTGGAGCAAGTGCCTTACTCGATGTCGAGTTAGAAAGGATTCTCCAGGAGACGGAGCTACGGACGATTGAGTATTTACGTCAATATACGATTACTAATGTGATGGAGCGGGTAGAGTTTTTTTCTTAATATTTTTATTTAATAATAAAACAGCTGGTTTATTTTTTTATTTAGCTACTATAATTAAGTGAGTTGCAGTCAGCAGCACTGCAATTTTATTTTGTAGGTATTGTGCTTAAGGTAAGCACATATAATAACAAGGGGGAACTAACGAAGCGGAGTAGCATAGGTATCCACTGTCTTATAGCAGGGAATTCTTTTGCATTAATATGTGCTTGTCATTGTTGCAAATATATTTTGGGGAGAGATGACAATGAATATTGTAGCCATCGTTTTGCAAAGCTTGCTGGTACTTGCTTTCGTTATGGCAGGATCGGGAAAAGCAGCGGGTTCAAAAATGCATGTGGACAACTTTAAAAAATGGCGTTTACCACAATGGTTTCGGGTGGTAACAGGACTCGTTGAGCTTGTCGCCGCGGCAGCTTTGGTTGTTGGTTACTGGGAGCCGAGTTGGGCAGCGGCAGGAGCACTTTTACTTGGAGTTACTGCTATTGGTGGAGTTCTGACTCATATTCGCGCAAAAGATTCGTTCAAACAATGCTTTCCGATTATTTTGCTTGGTGTGTTAGCTTTTATCGTATTTTTCATCCGTCTTTCCGATCTGAGTGACTTTCCAGGGTTTAATTAATTATCCTTACACCATAAAAAAATGGCAGTTCAGTGCTGAATTTCAGCATCTGGACTGCCATTTTATGTTTCTGGAGCTTAAGCTCAGAGGTTCTAGCGCTCTAAACGGTAGCCACCATGAAATACAGGTCCTACATATTCATTGAATGCAAATCCATTACGGATGGCTGCAGAGACAAAATCCTTAGCTTTTGCTACAGCTTCATGAACGGATAGACCGTTAGCTAAACCGCCTGTAATGGCTGCGGCGAAGGTACATCCGGCTCCATGATTGTGAGCGGGCTCGATTTTGGCTGTTTGAAATACGGTGTACTCAGAACCGTCGAAGAAGACATCAATCGCTTGATCGCCCCCGAGTGCTTTGCCGCCTTTAACCACGACATTACGTGCACCGAGCTTATGAATCAGACGAGCAGCTTCTTTCATGTCCTCTAGCGTAGAAAGCTTTCCAAGACCTGAAAGAACGCCAGCTTCAAACAGATTTGGAGTAACCACAGTAGCTAGTGGCAGCAGTAAATCGCGAATAGCCTCCGCGCTGTCTGGGTTTAAAACCTCATCTTCGCCTTTGCAGACCATGACCGGATCAATCACTACATTGGTCTGTAGATTTTCTTTAATCGCTTGCTCAGCAACACGCACGATTTCAACGCTTCCCAGCATACCTGTCTTCATGGCATTTACCGGGCCGCCTGCGAAAATAGTTTTTAGCTGCTCAGCAACAATGGAGGCGTCAATTGGATAAACATTATGGTGCCAGCCGTTGTCCGGGTCCATTGTAACGATAGTTGTCAAGGCACTGAAGCCGTAGGTACCATACTCTTCAAATGTTTTTAGATCCGCTTGGATGCCTGCGCCACCACTGGAGTCGCTGCCTGCAATAGTTAGAGTTTTAATAATTTGAGTCATGGTAACGTCCCCTTTATATATGTCTGAATTCATAAACAACGCATTGCATTGATTATAACAAAAAATAGCACCTACGTCTTTCTAAAAAGCAAGTGTAGGATTCCATTTCACTAACCCTGCATATCAATATAGAAAGAAATCTTTAATAAAACGCTTAGGAGGGCGAGTATGGTCACGATTAGTTTATGTATGATTGTACGAAATGAAGAAAAAAGCTTGCATAGATGTTTATCTAGCGTTGCAAGTCTTGTAGATGAAGTTATTATCGTGGATACAGGCTCGACGGATAAGACAAAAGAGATCGCATTGTCCTTCGGAGCTGTGATTTATGATTTCGAATGGATCGATAACTTTAGTGCCGCGCGTAATTTTGCCTTCAGTAAAGCTACACAGGAATACATTTTCTGGTTGGATGCGGATGACTATATAAAGGTAGCGGATCAGATTCTGTTTAAGAAGCTGAAAGAGATTCTTCCAAAACATATCCATAGTGTGAACATGCAATATAATTTGGCTTTTGACGAGGCGGGAAATGTCACAGCCAGCTTGCGTCGGAACCGGCTTGTTCGCCGGAGCTGTAATTTTCAATGGATTGGCCCAGTACATGAGTATCTAGAGGTAAGTGGCCCTTCCTTTAGTAGTGATGTCTGTATTACCCATGAGAAGGATAAGGAATATACAGACCGTAATTTGCGGATTTACCAAAAAAGAGTGGCTGAGGGTGAAACATTCTCTCCAAGGGATCAGTATTATTATGCGAATGAATTAAGGGATCATGCTATAAATGAAGAGGCTTGCAAATACTACGAGCTGTTTTTGGCGGGTGGACAGGGCTGGATAGAAGATAATTTTCAAGCTTGCTTAAGGCTTGCCGAATGCCGGGAACGGCTGGGGGATAAAGACGGCGCATATGAAGCATTATGCAGAACGTTACAGTACGATAAACCACGTTCAGAGTTCTGCTGCCGACTTGGGGCCCTTCTTTTGGAAAAGGGTCAATTGCAGCCAGCAACATACTGGTATGAGCTTGCGATACAGCTGCCACGGGATAACGATTCGATGGGGATGAAAAATGGGATTTTTTATACCTGGCTGCCGCATCTCCAATTGGCACTCTGTTACGATCGCCTTGGCCAACACGAGTTAGCAAATCATCATAATGAAACGGCGCTTAACTTTTATCCGTCCCATCCTAGCATGTTATATAACCGCACTTATTTTAAAAATTTGCTTGGCGACAAATATGTAGCGTTTCAAGCTTAACAAAAATGCCCCCAGTCGTCATGATAATGACTCTGGGGGGGTTCGTCGTTAAGACACCCTCTTTTTTAATATGCTGGATTGTATTGTTGTTCTTTTTTGTAATCGTTGGGTGGGAGTCCGACCTCTTGTTTGAACAGCTTAGAGAAATAGGAGTAGTTGTTATAGCCAACCTTGTTTGCGACAGTATAAACAGACATATTTGTGGTTTCCAATAGATGCTTTGCAGCCGCGATTCTAACTTGGATGACGTAGCTGCCTAATGAAACACCAGTTTCTCGTTTGAATATTCTTGCCAGATAATCAGGATTGAGGTAGACAATTTCGGCCAAATCATTTCGCGATAGATCATCACCGTAATGCGAATGAATGTATTGTTTGATTTCCTCGGCGACGGATTTGGTCTGTGCGGCAAACTCACGGTATTTCATGGCTGTAGTCACTAGATATTTAAGATATTCTTCCATATCCTCGATAGAGTTTAGAGAGTGCATGGATAATTTATCGTTAGTTTTGCCGGAGTATAATTTGTGCGACCGTATCCCTTTAAGGTTGAGAAATGAATAGACTAGCTGAACAATATCTAAGCGAAACAAGCTAAGGACAGAGGTCTCAAGTGTTCTATTGTTCAGCATAACCTTTAAATATTGCGTAACTTCCTCAAGAAACGTAGTGAATTGATTTTGGTTCAGCAGCTCTTCCAAATGGGCAAGATCCGGTGGCGTGTAGCCTGTTTTATTTTGATAGAGATAGGCTTCCACTAAAAAGGTCTGATTTCTGCATCTCGTAATTTCCTCATCCATGCGCAAGGATTGTTTTAGAACATTCCCTACATTATTCAGTTTATCGTATAGACCGATATTGCAGCAGACATCACATTTTAAATAAGGATTCGCCTTTTGAATAAAGGAAGAGCATAATCCTTCAAGCAACGGAGTGTCCGGTGTCTGGTTCCATTTTAATAAGGCGATCCAATTATAATCTTTATATTCCAGAATGCTCTCGATAGTAAAGCAAGGACTCTGTAACAATTCGTATAATACGTTCAGCAGCGCAAAATCAAAAAGATCCTTCTCTTCTTTTCCCATACTGCCGTTGTAAGGAAATAAGTTGAAGATCAAAGGCTGCAGGGTGTCGCTCATTTGATAGGAGAGGTTCTGTTCTTCAATGGCATGGGTGATGTCCGCTAATTTAATCGGAAATGATGTGCTTCCACTAACCAGCTTACGCCAAAAATGCTCGAGAATCTTCGCCTGGTTTTTTTGCCAAAAGTAACCGCCTTGAATGGCTTTTTCATTTCTTTGCTGCTCTTTTGCCTGTGTGACCGCCTTGTGGATAATCAGCATCAGCTTATCAAATTCGATGGGCTTCAGAAAATATTCAAAGCTTTGCAATTCGATCGCTTTCTGCGCGTAGTTGAAATCTGCATAATTGGTAAGAAGTATAGTCTGAATGCTATAATTCCCTTCGCGAATCCAGGCCAGTAATTCCAGTCCGCTACCCTGCGGCATTTCAATATCCGAAATTAGAATTTGAATAGAATGCTTTTCTATTATTTCACGTGCCTGTGCGACATTATTTGCTGTATAGACCGTATCAATGTGTAACGATTCCCAGTCTATTCTCTTTTGCAATGCGGCAATAACATAAAAGTCATCATCAACAAGCAGTACATTCATAGTTAGCTCTCCATTCCTTTAGATTTTTTTAGGAAGCTCCGGAAGAAATAAAATTACACTAGCGCCGCCGCTCTCCAAATTGGAAAAGGTGATGGTTGCTCTTTTTAAATAAAGGTATTCAAGTCTTTTAAGCGTATTCATAATGCCGATCTGCGTACCTTTGCTTTGATCCAGGGGCTCTCCAAGATTAAGCTTCTCTAACACTTGCGGTGGAAAACCGGGACCGGTGTCGGTGAGCTGAATAACAAGCATGTCTTCCTCTTCAATCCGTAATCGTCGGACTGTAAGCTTAATTTCTACTTCATGTTCTCGTGAAATCGCATATTTAATAGAATTTTCGATGAAGGTTTGCAGCACTAATGGCGGAATTTCCACACAGCTTGCCTGATCCTCTTGCTCGATATTGTAAATAAATGCATCCTGATAACGTTGCTTTTGAATCTCTAGATAGGTTCGGACATGCTCGATTTCATCCTCCAGCCGGACAAAATTTTCGCCGTTTTGAAAAATATAACGAAAGTATTTGGACGTAGACAACGTCATATTCTCAATTTCTTTATACATTTCAATTTGGGCCATGCTATAGATGCTAGTCAGGCAATTTAAGAAAAAGTGGGGCTTGATCTGTAGCTTCATATAATCCAGTTGTATCCGCTGCTTCTCCAGCTCCTGCTCATACATAGCGATTTTGAAGGTCTTAATTTGTTCAACTAAGTCTTTAAACTGTGTGTTTGCCTGTTCCAGCTCTATAATCTCACTGCTCTTAAAATCTGCGGGCTGCCCTGCCTCATTAATGAAAGCAAGGTTCTCAGAGAAGCTTTGAATCGGGCCCAGTACTCTTTTTTTGAAAAACAGCAGAACGATGCATAAAGTGGAAGTCACAATGAAGAAGAGCAGCATTATAAGCAGCTGAGCAATCATGATTTTTTCAAAGATGCCATATTTAATGACCATTTTGGTGCTGAAATTAGTGTCCGAGAAGGCGCTGTTGATTGTTGTACGCGATTGCAAAAGATTAGAGAATCCCCCATCTTCCGTTACCAGCTTACCACTGTTCGATATAGGACTTGATAAAGGCTGTTCATTCTCATCCACTAGAGAAACGTATCCATTGGCTCCCAGATTAATTTGGCGTAGAGGGCGGATCAGATTATCAGCGGAGATCAACCCAATTAAATACCGATTGTAATAGGGAACGATATTTATTACATAATAGTGGTTGTTTACAAGGATAGGCGTCCATTTGGAGTAAAACTTCTCATACATCTCCTTATCATTAATATAAGAAATAATCTTCGTTTTGAGCATCCTGTAATCCGTATAGGTTACGCTGATCGGCGCACAGTTTAAAAAATAGTTTTCATTTTTCAAATAATAGAAGAAGTTGTACTCATGTCCGTAGTTTTTTTGCAGCTCGGTAAAGCGCTTATGCAGATTATCATTTGCCTTTAAGAACTCGATGCTGTTGACCCCGTAAGTATTCATCGCAAGCAAGCTCTCATCGTTTCCAAGCGTCCAGCCCATATAGTGATTAATGTAGGCAAAATCATGATTAATACGATTGATGTAGAGTGCCGCGGTATCCTGCAAATTTCGAGTGGACTGCTGCTTAACAATGGAAATGGAAGCGATGCTGATCGCTAAATCCAATATAAGGACTGTGAACGAAACCAACATCATGACTTTAATATAATGACGAATGGGGTAGGTTTTATGTTCCGCTGTTTTTTTGGTCATAGAATCATTATAAAACCTCTGCATGAAAAAAACATAAGAACTGGCCGGTAATTTACCTCAAAGTCCGGAAAGCACATACAGAAGTCGGAATACTGTTATGAAATCTCTTTAAGCGAAGAGTTTTGATTTTGTGTTTTTTGTAAGCGCATTCAAAGGTCTGGATAACCGTCTTAAAGGGTCCGGAATACGAAAAAATAAGACGTTATGATTAAGCTATTCAGATGAACTTTGATTAATTGAAATGGGGGATTAAGAGGATGAGTCAACACAGTAAGAAAAAGACGGCAAAGAAATGGACGGTGGGTCTGCTGGCAGCGGCTATGGTATTTGGTATTGCTGGCTGCGGCGGAAAAGACGGGAATAATGCTGCGACTAGTGAGACGAGCAGTTACAACAAAGAAGGACTGCCAATTGTTAATGAGCCTGTAACACTAAAGGTGCTGACCGTACGTTGGGGAAGCATGGGAGACACGTTTACGCAGAACCAATGGTTGAAGGATCTAGAAAAAAATACAAATGTCAAAATCGAATGGCAAGTGATGTCCTCTAATGACTGGGCCGAACAGAAGTCCATTCTGCTGGCTAGCGGTACACTCCCAGATATTATTCTAGGAAATCAAACCTTCGGAGATTCCGATATCGTTAATAATCTAAGTTTTTTCCGTCCTTTAGATGATTATATTGAGAAGAATATGCCAAATCTTAAAGCAGCAATGGAAGAAACGCCAGAGTTGAAAAAAATCAGCACATTTCCTGACGGAAAAATCTACTCACTGCCAACAAGACTTCCATCGCGTCCAAAAAGCTCACGTCAGCCTGTAATTAACAAGACCTGGTTGGACAAATTGGGCTTGAAGGTGCCTGAGACGATTGACGAGCTCTATAACGTGCTAAAAGCTTTCAAAGAACAAGATCCGAACGGAAATGGAAAACAAGATGAGATTCCATTTATTGAAATCGGTAATGACTTGATCAGTCCCTTCGGAATTGCCGACTTGAATAACAACAATATGATCATCAAGGACGGAAAAGCGATCTATTTCCCTGTTTCGGAGGAGTTCAAAGAAGGTCTTAAATGGGAAAATAAATTGTATACGGAAGGATTGTTAGATAAAGAGGTATTCACTCAGGATGATACGATGAGATCGGCGAAGTTCCAAAATCCGGATGCTCCAATCGTAGGCTTTACGTATCAGTGGACCCCGGATGCTGTGTTTGGTAAATGGAGCGATCAATATGTGACAATTCCACCGATTGCCGGACCGGATGGTAAGCGTTATACAATCGGTAATCCAATTGGGATGAGTCTTAATCGTAATGAATTGCTGATTACTACTTCTAGTAAGTATCCAGAGGTTGCTGCACGTTGGGCAGATCAGTTCTACACGAACGAAGCGAGCATTCAGAACTTTTGGGGCGCGATTGGAACTGTAATTAAGAAGAATGATGACAGCACCTATACATTGATGGATCCACCAGCTGGAACCAGCGCAGATGCCTGGTATTGGGATCAGTCTCTACGTGATTTCGGACCGAAATATGTGAGCCCGTCCTTTGAACAGAAAATCGTTCTTAATCCTGAAAGTGGTGATGGACTGAAGCTGCAGCTGGATAAGCTGGGTAGTGAATATGTTACAGAGCCTTTCCCTAACGTTATGTACACCTCCGACGAGTTCGAGGAGCTGCCAACCTTGACCACGGATATCGACGGTTATGTGAATACAATGCGCGCTCAATTTATTAGCAAAGGCGGAATTGACGAAGGCTGGGATGATTATGTCAAACAGCTTAATAAAATGGGGCTTGAAAAATTAGTCAAGATTCGCACAGATGCTTACAGTCGTTATATGAGTGTGAAATAACCTATTCGTCTTTCGAAAAAGGTGCTGCCCTACATAAATTTGTGGGGTAGCATTCTCTATTTTTAATAAGGAGGGGATGTTATGAAATCTGATCCAATTCATTTGAGTCGGAAACTCGGACAAATCAAACAAAACTGGGGTCTTTATCTATTGCTTTTTCCAGCTATAGTTCTGACGTTATTATTCGCGTATAAACCCATGTACGGGGTACTAATTGCCTTCAAGGATTATAGCCCAGCCTTGGGTATAGGCGGCAGCCCGTGGGCCGGATTCAAATACTTCGAGAAGTTCTTTAATTCCTATCAATTTTCTGCCACGATCAAAAATACGCTAATCATCAGTGTGTACAGTCTGATTACGTTTCCGATTCCGATTATACTTGCGCTGATGGTTAACCAGATGAGACCTAACCGTTTTAGACGGTTTTTCCAGACAGTATCCTATATGCCTCACTTTATCTCTACGGTAGTTATGGTGGGCTTAATGATGATTCTGTTCTCACCTAGCACCGGACTGCTGGGCAATATGTATAGTCTTTTTGGAAAAGAAGCTCCTGATCTAATGGGCTCTGCGGGATTATTCAGCAGTGTGTACGTCTGGTCGGATGTGTGGCAGCATGTCGGCTGGGACAGTATTATCTTTATCGCTGCGCTCTCTGCTGTTGATCCTAGCTTGTACGAGGCTGCAACCGTGGACGGCGCTAGTCGAATGCATAAAGTTCGTTATATCGATATTCCGATGCTGATGCCAACAGCGATAACTTTGCTTATCCTGAGGGTCGGGGGACTGCTTGGGGTTGGATTTGAAAAAGTGTATCTAATGCAAAATGACTTAAACATCACCTCAAGTGAAATTCTCTCTACTTATGTCTACAAAATTGGTCTGCTCAGCAGCCAGTATAGCTTTTCGTCAGCGATCAACCTGTTCAACACGGTCATTAATTTTATTTTATTAATCATGGTCAATCAGATTTCTAAAAAATTAAGTGAAAATAGCTTGTGGTAGAAGGGAGGAGCATTGAAATGGGCGTATTAGAGACAGCGACTAAAGGAAATGTAGGAAAAATAAAGAAGAATCGCTCTTCGGATACTATAATGGAAATTGTGATGTATGTAATCTCGGCAATTTTTCTAATCATCCTGATCTATCCGTTGTATTTTATCGTTATTGCTTCGTTCAGTGATCCTTCCGCAGTGGCAGGCGGGCAGGTTTGGTTATTTCCTAAAGGCTTCACCTTCGATGGTTATAAAGAGCTGCTGCGTCATGAAAATATTTGGATCGGCTACTGGAATACCATCCTGTACACGGTGGTTGGGACTGCAATTGGCTTAGTAGTAAATATCTCAGCAGCATATGCTTTGTCGAGAAAGGATCTTGTGGGACGGAAATATATTTCGCTGTTTTTCATCTTTACCATGTTCTTTAACGGTGGGTTGATTCCTACTTTTTTAACGGTTCGTGATTTCCATCTCTATGATACTTTCTTGGTTATGGTACTGCCTTTTGCAGTTGGAGTCTTTAATATCATAGTGGCACGAACTTTTTTCCAGTCTAGTATTCCGGGAGATTTATGGGAAGCAGCACAGATTGATGGTTGTGGCAATCTCCGTTATTTTGCACAGATAGTTCTACCGTTGTCGAAGGCTATTATTGCAGTGTTAGGTTTATGGATCGCTGTAGGTTATTGGAATTCATATTTTAATGCCTTGATTTATTTGAAAAATCCTAATATGTATCCGCTGCAGCTGATCCTGCGAAATATTCTGATTACCAATCAGATGCAGTCTGGTATGGGGACCGGTGAAGCCGCACAAATCGCGTTACGGCTCGCCAATATGATGCGGTATTCGGTGATTATCGTAGCAACTGTTCCAATTATGTGTGTATACCCATTTGTGCAAAAATACTTTAACCAAGGGGTAATGATCGGCGCAGTGAAGGAATAAGTTCTTCTACTTTTCTACTAACATTTGTGAGGGAGCAAGACCGTAATGAAAAAGCAACCCAAAAACAGTATCAATAGAACAATCACCGTCATTCTTCTAGTGACAACGTTGCTTGCTGGCCTTACAGCCTGTAAAGGGGATAAAGGGGTAAACTCTGTTGAATCTGATCCGGGTCAATTTCATAAAGAAGGTTTGCCAATCGTGGATAAGCCCATGATGCTGAAGGTTCTAACGGTTCGGTGGGGAAGCATGGGAGATAACTTTATCCAGAATCAATGGCTGAAGGATTTGGAAAAAAATACGAATGTCAAAATCGAATGGCAGGTGATGTCTGCTAATGATTGGAGTGAGCGTAAGTCCATTATGCTGGCAAGCGGTACACTTCCAGATATCATTTTAGGGAGTGAGACCTTCGGAGATTCGGATATCGTCAATAATTTAAGCTTATTCAGGCCGCTTGATGACTATATCGAAAGGTATATGCCTAACCTCAAAGCAGCCATGCAGGAAGAGCCTGAATTGAAAAAAATCAGTACTTTTCCTGACGGGAAAATCTACTCTTTGCCTGCAAGATTACCTTTACGTCCTAAAAGCTCGCGCCAACCCGTGATTAACAAAACCTGGCTGGATAAATTGGGATTAAAGGTTCCCGATACGATAGATGATCTATACAACGTGCTAAAAGCATTTAAAGAACGCGACCCTAATGGGAATGGAAGGCTGGATGAGATACCAGTTATCGAAGTAAGTAATGATCTCATCAGTCCCTTCGGAATCACGGATCTGAACAATAACTTTATGGTCGTCCAGGATGGAAATGCGGTATATTACCCTGTTTCAGAGGCGTACAAAGAAGGGCTCAAATGGGAGCATAAATTATTTATCGAAGGTTTGCTTGATAAAGAGTTATTCACGCAAGATGAAACGATGAGATCAGCCAAGTTTCTTAATCCGGATGCTCCTATCGTAGGGTTCTCGTATCAGTGGACACCGGATGCCGTGTTTGGCAAATGGAGTGATCAATATGTCACGATTCCCCCGATTGCAGGTCCGGATGGTAAGCGCTACACCATAGGAAATCCGTATGGAATGAATCTGGAGCGTAACGAGCTGCTAATTTCCACTTCTTGCAAATACCCAGAGATTGCTGCCCGCTGGGCTGACCAGTTCTATACCAATGAAGCAAGTATTCAAAATTTCTGGGGAGCGATAGACACCGTTATTAAGAAAAATATTAACGGTTCTTATACATTGATGGACCCACCGATGGGTACCAGTGCTGATGCCTGGTATTGGGATCAATCACTCCGGGATTTCGGGCCGAAATATGTCAGTCCAGTGTTTGAAAAATCCATCTTTCTAAACCCAAAAACCGGAGATGGACTGAAACTGCAGCTCGATAAGCTGGGTAGTGATTATACAACGCCGCCTTTCCCTGATGTAATGTATACCGCTGAAGAGTTTCAGCTCCTGCCAACTTTGACAACGGACATCGATAGTTACGTCAATACAATGCGTGCTCAGTTTATAATTACAGGTAAAATTGACGAGGGCTGGGCTGATTACGTAAGACAGTTGCGAGGAATGGGACTGGATAAGCTGGTTAAAATTCGTACCGATGCTTACAGTCGTTATGTGAATGTAGAATAGAAAGAAGAGAGGGTCACCCGATGGAACATACGATGAAAGAGCCAAATCCTTTGGCGATCTCATTAAAGCTGCAAGCTGAACCATGCGGTAGAGCTGACGTGATCATTCAGGGGGAGCGCTATCGATTCACTGTACTAACTCCGGAGCTTATCCGGATGGAATACAGTGAGGAGGGGTATTTTGAAGATCGGGCGTCGCAGACCGTTGTGAATCGCAATTTTCCTGTTCCGGAATTTCGCGTAATTGATCTGGGAAATAAGCTTGAATTGATAACGGATCGTCTGCAATTAACCTATGATAAGAAGCCCTTCTCCCGGCATGGCCTCAGCATTCGAATAAGAAACGAAGCGGGTCACCTAATGAGTGTCTGGAATTACGGTGATCCAGTGCAAGACTTGAGAGGGACGGCACGTACATTGGATAATGCCGATGGTGCTATTCCACTTGAGCACGGACTTCTCTCGCGTTCCGGGTTTACGTTAGTGGATGACAGCAGCTCTCTTATCCTTGAAGAGGATGGACGGGTTGAACTGCGGTTGCAAGAAGCCCTCGACTTTTATTTTTTTGGTTATGGTCATGATTATTTGAAGTGCTTAAAGGATTTCTATCATCTTTGCGGTCGTACCCCTCTACTACCACGTTATGCTCTTGGCAACTGGTGGAGCCGATATTATCCATATTCAGAAGTAGAATATAAAGCTCTAGTGGAACGGTTTGAAAGTGAGCAAATCCCTTTTTCCGTCGCAGTTATGGATATGGATTGGCATCTTGTCCATATTGATCCACAGTACGGCAGCGGCTGGACGGGCTATACATGGAACAGAGATCTGTTCCCAGACCCGCAGAGGTTTTTATCATGGCTACATGAAAGAGGACTTCGTGTGACGCTCAACGTGCATCCAGCTGATGGCGTAAGGGCGTTTGAAGATCCTTATCTAGCTATTGCTGCGGAGTTGGGCTTGGACCCGGAAAAAGGTGATGCTGTGGAATTTGATATCACGGATCCGAATTTTTTACGGGCATACTTTAAGTTTCTGCATCATCCGCTTGAGGATGAAGGTGTGGATTTCTGGTGGATTGATTGGCAGCAGGGGGGAGTGACTAAAGTACCGGGACTAGATCCGCTCTGGATGCTGAACCATTATCACTATCTAGACAGCGGTCGGCGAGGGAACAGGAAGCTTACTTTCTCCCGTTATGCAGGTCTTGGCAGCCATCGTTATCCTGTAGGATTCTCTGGCGATACCATTGTCACTTGGGAATCTCTGGATTTCCAGCCTTACTTCACAGCTAACGCCGCAAACGTCGGTTATGGTTGGTGGAGCCATGATATCGGGGGCCACATGAATGGCTACTTAGACGATGAATTGGCGATACGCTGGGTGCAATTCGGTGTGTTTTCGCCTATTCTACGGTTACATAGCTCCGCAAGTGCCTTCAACAGTAAAGAGCCATGGCGGTTCAATAAGATTGCCGCGGACTTAATGAAGGATTACCTGCGCTTGCGGCACAGTTTACTACCCTATTTGTACACAATGAATCGTTATGCCAGCCGCGATAGTCTTCCGCTAGTCCGGCCCATGTATTATCATCATGCGCAGCGGAATGAAGCCTATGAAGTGCCAAATGAATATTTCTTTGGTACTGAAATCATTGTGTGTCCGATTACTCAGCCGGTCAACTCCAAGGTAGGCGTTGCCGAATTTAAGGCTTGGCTGCCAAAAGGAATCTGGATAGATTTCTTTAACGGAAGAGTGTATGACGGTGGAAGAAAACTTTCACTCTATCGTAATCTGGAGAATATTCCTGTATTAGCAAAAGCGGGTGCTATCGTTCCTCTGGCGGATCTGACGGAATATACCTCATTAGTGGATAATCCGAGATCTATGGAGGTACGTGTGTTTGCTGAGGGCAGTGGTCATTTTCATCTCTGGGAGGATGAGGGCGATACTGCAGAGGATCGGGATGAGCAATGGTGCGACACGGAAATGATTATGGAGATAGGCGAAAAAGCCAGCTTCAAGATACTCCCTGCTAAGGGAAACACAGAGGCTGTGCCTGAACGACGGTCATGGAAGCTATCCTTTGTCGGCTTTGCGGATACCAAGGTCCAAGTACTCGCTTGCGGCACAGTAATCACAGCAGAAATGGGATACAACGAAGCTACGCATACACTAACGATCATGATCTCGGATCTAGCGGTCGACCAATCACTGGAGGTAGTGTTCGCAGATGCTTGGATAGCTGTGAATTCAGTTGATGAAGAGGTGTTCAACCTACTGAATCGTGCGCAAATTCTTTTTCAAATGAAAGAACATATTTACCGCGTAATCCAAGAATCATCAACACCGACGGCAGCATTAAGCGCTCTTAGCTCAATGGATCTTGAACATTCGTTGTATGGAGCGTTATGCGAAATACTGACGGCCAGGTTATAAGCAATTGTTGTCTCTTAATTAAATTAAGGAGGTTCTCTCTATGCGCTTCGCATAAAGAGAACCTCCTTATCTTTTTACTTTATTAGCAGTGTCTGAATGGCATGAGCCGGAATTATGTTCTCAGCTAAGCTGTCATGGAAGCGAAGCGTGAACGGAAGCTCTTGTTCCGTGCGGTTCATAACGATAACAGCAATAGTACCATCAGGATTACGGAAAGCTGTAGTTTCAAGCTTATCAGTATATTTGGAATGTCCAATGCGTTTAGCACCTGGACGAATATATTTACTGAAATGCCCGATGTAATAGAAGGAGCTCTCAAAAGTAATTTCATCGTTTTTTGTATCCCCGATAATTGGAGCATCGCAGTAGTTACCTACATGGTTAGGTCCGCCTTGCTCGTCCAAAACAATATTCCAGTCGGTCCAGCTCGACATCCAGTTGTTCAGATTGCCAATGATATCATGACCGTAACGTTCACCGGTGTTCCACGAGCCGAGATGAACGCCACCTTCTTGGCAGCCCTCGCTGAAGAACAGCTTTTTATCTGGAAAACGATCATGTACGGCTGATAGGGCTTCGAAGTGATCGCCGGAGTACCAGTGGAAGCAAATTCCCCAAATGTACTTGGAAGCCTCTTGATCTTCAAAAGCAACCTTGGCACGATCATAGACGCGTTCCTTGTTATGATCCCAGATCATAACCTTTACATGAGCCAAGCCGGCTTGTTCCAAGGCTGGTCCTAAGTAATCCCGAACAAAATCCTTTTCTTCTTCGGCGGTATAAAGGCAGGAGTCCCATATTTGAACAGCTTTTGCTTCGTTCTGAACACTAACGGCCCAAATATCAATGCCTTCAGCAGCATAAGCCTGAATATATTTAACGAACATGTTGGCCCAAGCCTCACGGTATTCAGGCTTAAGAGCTCCGCCTCCGTTCATTTGCCCGTTTGTCTTCATGAATGCTGGAGGACTCCAAGGAGAAGAGAACAAACGGAAATCTTCACCGACAGCTGCTGCAGCATTTTTAATTAGAGGGATAATTGAGTCTTGATCTCTGGAAATATCGAACGAACGCAGCTCAGCATCGCCTTCTTCTACATAAGCATAGTTGCCCAGTGAGAAGTCGCAGCTTTGGATATGCGAACGGCATAAAGTATATCCAATGCCATGCTCAGGATCAAAATAAGCTTTGATGATTTCATTCTGTTTGGCTTCACTTAGTTTAGCAATGGTAACAGCAGATGCCTCTGTCAGTGCACCGCCAAAACCTTCAATTTCCTGATACTCCAGATCATCATAGATATTGATGAGCTCTGATTCGACACCCGACGTATCCGGCAGGAAGATCAGAGGGTCTTTTTCTGTTAAACGGTCGGTAGTTTCTTTTGCTGTTTGAATGACGCGAACGATTTTACTCATAAGGGTTGGTAACCTCCTGTACATATAAATTCTGTCTTTATTATAGAAGGAGATCAACCGTTCTTTGAAGAAACTATATGGCTAAGAACCTCAACAATCTGGTCATCGACTACTAAGAGTAGAGGAGTGATGCTATGGAAACTAATAGTGTCCAAATAAGTCTTTGTGGATTTATCCGCCATATTCAGCCTTTTAGGCAATTATATCGCAGTGGGCTTGATACCTATATCATCAGGCTGCAAGCAGAAGGGGAATGTGAGGTTCTCATCGATGGAGACATGGTAACCGTGGTGCCTGGTGATCTGTTATTATTTAAGCCCCAGGATATATATGATCTGAGAATCGGTGAAAAGAAAAGCCCTCTGGGACATAGTGTGGACTATTTTGTAATGTGTACAGGAGAATGGGTGGATCACTGGTGGAACCTGCGCGAAAGACCGAAGAAAGTTAGAATTGCGGATGATGGCAAGCTGCAAAGTATATGGCAACAGCTTGATTTGGAGCATAGAAGACTTGATGGAGGCAGTCCAGAAATACTTGAAGCGTTATTTAAGGCTTTATGTTTACTGCTGGATCGGGCGATTGAAGAGGCGCCTGCTTCATCATCGGCCTCGCTTCTACACGGACTCAAAATGAAGAGTTATGTGGAGGAGCATGCTACATCAGAGATCAGGCTAAAGGACGTAGCTGCTCATGCCGGAATTAGTGTAACGAGGGCCGTGCATTTATTCAAAATTCAATTTGGCTATTCTATTATGCAATATGCAGGGCAAATTCGGCTTGCTATGGCACTGCGGTTAATGGACAACACTAATTACACTTTAGAGCGAATCGCAGAGGAGACCGGGTTCGGAAGCTACACCTATTTCCACAGGGTATTTCGGGATCGTTATGGGGTGTCGCCGGGCATCTATCGAAAGAGAGAGTAGTAAACTCCACTTTTGAGTTAGTCTTTTTTTTAACAAGAAATCTCTAATCGCTTGTTCAAATAATCGCACACTATTTGCCCAAGTCCATTTATGTGAGGATCTTTCGCCCTGTGCAGCTAATTTAGTTCTTAAGTTTGGGTCTCGGATTAAGCGGATGACATCTTCACCAAGCCGATTCTCATACCGATAGGAGAGCAGACAGTTCTTCTCGTGATTTGTGTATTCCATATTTCCACCTGAATAAACACAGACGAGTGCTGCGCCACACCGCATGGCTTCAAGCCCCGGCAAAGAACCTGTATCAAAAATACTAGAACTGACAAAGATATCTGCACCGTTGTAATGGTAACAGAGTTCCTCATCATTCGCTGGGGTGAAGAATCGATATTTTCCGGTGGCTTTTAACTTTTGTAAAGCTTCTGAGCTGTTGAACTCGTCTGGTGGACTAATAAAGTTAATATTCACATAGGGGTATTGTTCTTTTACATCATCGAGCTGCTCTATAAGATAATCTTGCTCCCGGTGCCAAGAGAAGCCTGGTTCTGTTTTTCTTAATATTGCTGTTATATTTAAAGGCTCCTGAAGACTGTGGCGGATTTTCATATTCTTAAAAGAGGAGCTGATACCAACGGGTACAATGTTTCCTGTGATCCCATGATTTAAACGAATCAACTCCTGCTGCCAATGCGATAAAACAATCAGATACTCTGTGACATGATATGAAGGAAACGATAGCGAACTATCCGGTAAGAATGGGGGTTCATAACATAATGATAATCTTACATGAATTCCTTTTCCTTGATTGCTCGCTGCTTGGGAAGTAGGAACTGTTGTATGAAAATTAGAAACAATCACATCACCTGAGGGATAGTCTTGTTCCTGAAGATCCATATATGCGGAGCGGATTATGGTGGAACGGATATCATAGGAAACAACGCCATCCACAGGCATGAGGATAGTGACCTGATGCCCCATAGCTGTCAGTCCATTGGTGAGCTCTACCAGCATGCGTTGTGCTCCGCCGTGAGATAAGGTCAGAATAGGGAATGTGAGTCTCATTGATAATCCAGTCCCTTCCAAGTTAGGGCTATAATCGTTAAACGCTGTGATTCAATCGTTATGTTTCTTATTGTATTCAACTCGCATAGAAAGGTACCATTTATCTAGTTTAATATTAAAGTAGGGTGAGGGGTGCTTATGAGTGAAATTATTATTAGCATTATTGTTCCATAGAAGCGAGCTTCTTTAGTAAAGCAACGGTATCATTAATCTCTAGATCTTTGATATCTTCTAATGATACGTCGATCATCGGTTTGAATTCTTGGAGTTTGTTCAGGAAAGCTTCGGTATGAAACTGACCTCCACCAGCCTTTCCGTGGTAAATTGTCCCTCCATTTGAATAGATGTCTTTTAAATGCGCTAAAATAATCCGGTCCCCGAACAACCTAAAGGAGTCATCGACAATTTGATCCTGAATATCTACTGCGGCACTAATAAAATTGCATGGGTCCAAGACAACACCAATATTGCTTGAGGGGACTTCATCTAGGATGCGGCGCATCTTGTCTGGTGTAGAAAGTGTATGCGTGCAGACTCCCTCCAATCCCAGAAACACCCCCCATTTTTCAGCTTCTTCCGCAAGCTCTTGTACGGTGGCTCTTAATATGTCCCAGCCGATAGCTTCGTAATGGAGCGGATCTTGTGCTTGAAAAGTAGTCAGAGCGCCTGTCTCCGTAGCCACCATAGGTGCTCCGAAATGGCGGGCATATCGAAGATGTTCCTTAAATCGATTGATCTCCGCTCTTCGTATAACAGGGTCCGGATGAATAGGATTGATGTAACAGCCTAGCACGCCGATACGTATACCTGCTCTGTCAAAATGTTCGCCAATATAGTTTGCGAGGCCTGGACTTAATTTACCTGTGGAGGTATCGATATCCTGAATAGCTTTGGATAAAGCCAGTTGAACAAAATCGATATCATAATTCTGAAGCGTTGCCGTCAACGATTTGAGGGGTAAACAACCAAATGTATGCGCTAATGTTCCGTATCTGATGGTAATCATCTCCTTATCTAGGATGGGTATGTGTAATTACAAATATAATAGTAGCGCTTTCATCTGTATGCAAGTGATTTATCCTTATCATCTGTCAGGAAATTGATGATCTCAGTGTTTACTCTATCCGGTTGCTCGTGATTAATCCCGTGTCCCGCATGGGGGATGACTTGGTAATGGAACTTTCCATCTTCTAAAATACCTATAAAGTCCTTCGATTGCTTTAACGCGTGCTCACCGATTAAAAAATAGAGCTTGTCTCTGATTGCAACCGCGGCGTTCTTATCGTATGGATGAAGCTTATGCACAAACATAGCTTGCTGATTATGAGTCCGCATTAAAAGGATCAGATGAGCCGCCAATGCTGGATGGTTATCAAATAAAGGGGAGTTAGGTGCGCTTAACTTCTTTAGAACTTTTAGTAAATTACGATCTGTTGGAATTAGAATCTCCGGGAACATCATCATTAAGGTTTGGATCATGGCTTTGATCGGTGCAGTGACCATTCCGCCCTCCAAACAAACGACACGCTTTACTTTGTCCGGTTGCTTAGTTGCATAATTAAAAGCAATATAGGCGCCGTTAGACACTCCCGCGATATGAAAGACGTCTATACTCAAATGCGTCGCTATTTCATTAATCCATTCTATTTGCTCAAACTTCTGTTTGTTAAAATGCTCGTTAGGGATGCTTTTTCCGGGACCGCCCAAAGTATCAACTGAGATGCAATAAAAATGCTTCGATAGTTCCTCGATGTTTAAGATCCACATGACCGCCGAATTATCACCCACGCCATGGAACAGTAGTAAGGGGGGATTATTCTTTTGTCCAGCAAGGATACAATGCGTCAGTCCATATGTGGTTGGAACATCAATCTCCTCAAGTGGAATGGGCCACTGCTCAACTAGCTGCTGATAGGAGTGCCACACTCGTTCTTGCGCTTTTGCATTCTTGAAGCTATTTACCATCACAAACCTCCTTATCCAAAATAAAACATCTGTATCTTATGCCAATAAGTATACTATGAGTGTTCGCAAGGCGGAGAGAGAAATAGAAACATTAGTGTGAAAAAGAGGGTGGGAGCAGATAAGTGTACTATGTACAACTAAAAAGCTACTTTACTCCCACTAATGTGATATAGGTGTACTTTGTGCAACTATATCTCTGGAAATCAGCTGATCCAGCTTGATTGGGGAATTTTAGTTGCACAAAGTACACTTAACGATAGACAGGCGTACTGAAGGTGATATTAGTTGTAGAAAGTGCAATTAGGTAATGCGGAGGGCTCTTTTTTGCGATAGACTTTTTTGATACGGTAAGCAATTTTTATGTTCTAGGGGGGGATTATGATGTTAATTGAGCTAAAGGAAGCCAGTTTGTCAGATGGACGCGATATTTTTGAAATGATTATGGAGATAGGCCCTGGGGAGAATGGATTCGTTAACAATGGGTTTGACTTGGCTTACAGTGAATTTCCTGATTTCATCAGAGATCGGATAGCACTATCAAGAGGCGATAATCTTCAACCAAACTATGTCCCGCAAACCAACTATTGGTTATTGATAGACTCTTATCCTGTTGGTGTTGGAAAGCTAAGACATTCCTTAAATGAGCAATTAAGAAAATCAGGTGGACACATCGGATATAGCATCAGGCCTAGTGAGCGAGGAAAGGGGTATGGCAAAATTTTTTTGGCAGAGTTGTTAAAAAAAGCTGCGGATCTGGGGATTGATAAGGTCTTGCTGACCTGTGAGCCGAGCAATGTATCTTCGAGAAAGGTCATTGAAGCGAACAGAGGAATACTTAGCTGTATTGAGGATGGAAAATGTAGCTACTGGATTAGTCTATGAGTCGGTGTGCTGAATAGTGGAGGTGAAGGAGTTGTTAATTGGCAACTCTTTTTTTGTTTTTGGCAATGTAATTTCAGTTATAAATTTTAAATTTTGTTGAAAACGCTCTATTCAAACACAAACAAATAGATTAAAATCAAAACAAACAAAAATAAACAAAAAAATAAACATTCAAAAACGGAGGTATTCACAAATGGTACAAAGTTTATGGGATTCAGCACGGGAAAAAGATAACCACGGAGGTCTGGATTCACTAGTCTATCGCTCCAATCTGTTGGGTGAAGATCGCAGAGTTTGTAATTTTGGGGGCGGGAATACCTCCAGTAAGACGATAGAATTGGATTTTCGCGGGCGTGAAGTAGAAGTAATGTGGGTGAAGGGTAGCGGTTCGGACCTTGCTACAATGAAAGCAGGCAATTTTACTGGGTTACGTCTTCAGGATATTGCCCCTTTATTTGATCGGGAGGAAATGCCTGATGAGGAAATGGTGGCTTATCTCGCGAATTGCATGATTGATCCTAAACATCCGCGTGCTTCGATTGAGACACTGCTTCATGCTTTTTTACCATTTAAACATGTAGATCATACGCATCCAGATGCGATTATCAGCTTGTGTTGTGCGCATAACGGTAAAGATATTGCACGAGAAATTTATGGGGACCGCTTCGTGTGGGTGCCTTACATCCGTCCAGGGTTCACTTTATCTAAAATGATTGCTGAAGGAGTACTTGCTAATCCACAAGCAGAGCTGGTATTGATGGAGAAGCATGGACTGGTGACTTGGGGAGATACACCGGAAGCCTGTTATGCCAAGACGATCTCTATCATTAATGAAGCGGAGCGGTACATCGAAGATCGAATGGAAGATGAGAACCTGTTCGGAGGCCGCAAATCGGAAGCACTTTCGGAAGAAGCACGGCGGGCTGTAGCAGCAGCTGTAATGCCACTGATCAGAGGCGCAGTCAGTGATGAGCGTAAAATGATACTGACCTTCGATGATGCAGAGGATGTTCTGCGTTTTGTAGGTGGAGTTAACTCGGAGAAATTATCCAGTGTAGGTGCAGCTTGCCCAGATCATTTGGTTCATACTAAAATGCTGCCGCTTTTTGTGGCTTGGGAGCCAAATGCCAGTGACATTGATGGTCTGAAGGCTAAGCTGAACGAAGCGATTACCGCTTATAAAGAGCAGTACAAAGCTTACTTCGACCGCAATAAGCATGAGGGAGATGTAATGTTCGAAGCCGCGCCGCGTGTGATTCTGATTCCCGGAGTGGGGATGATCAATACAGGCAAAAGCTGGAGCAACTCCAAGATCAGCGGAGCCTTGTATCATCGGGCAATTGCAGTTATGCGCGGAGCTACCGCACTGGGAGATTTCGTCTCTCTTAGTGAGAATGAATCGTACAACGTGGAATATTGGCCTTTGGAATTATATAAATTATCGCTTGCACCAGCAGAAGCAGAATTCTCGCGTAAAGTTGCGTTCATTACAGGTGGGGCAGGAGGAATTGGAAGCGAAACCGCTCGCCGTCTAGTGTCCGAAGGGGCGCATGTTGTGCTGGCTGACCTCAATCTAGAGGGTGCACAGAAAATTGCTGCGGAGATTAACGATAAATACGGTGAGAATCGTGCGTTCGCTGTTAAAATGGATGTAACGCAGGAGGAGCAGGTTACCGCAGCTTATGCGGATACAGCCCTTTTCTATGGCGGAGTTGATATTATTGTGAATAACGCCGGGCTTGCGACCTCCAGTCCTTTTGACGAGACTTCATTAAAAGAGTGGAACTTGAACATTTCCGTATTAGGCACAGGTTATTTCCTCGTTGCACGCGAAGCCTTTAAGGTGATGAAGGAGCAAAAAATCGGTGGTAGTATGGTATTTATCGGCTCCAAGAACTCCATATTTGCTGGGAAAAGCGTATCGGCTTACAGCTCTGCCAAAGCGCTCGAAGCACATTTAGCTCGCTGTATTGCAGCTGAAGGCGGAGAATTCGGCATTCGCGCCAATACCATTTTGCCGGATGCCATTCTACAAGGTTCTGCCATTTGGAATTCGAACTGGCGGAATGAACGCGCGGCTGCTTACGGCATTGAGCCGGATCAACTAGAGGAGCATTATCGTAAACGCACAACTCTGCTGGTAAATATTTATCCACGTGATATTGCTGAAGGCGTTGCCTTTTTCGCTTCATCCAAGTCAGAGAAGACTACGGGCTGCATGCTGACGATTGACGGTGGCGTGCCGGCAGCTTTTACTAGATAACAGGAAGATAGAATATAGATAGGGATAACGGAGGGAAGCCATGCTGATTGCAGACAGATATGAAAGAATCGTAGAACTAGTGAATGAACGCGGCAGCATCCGTGTCTCGGAACTAAGTACCTTATGCCAAGTGACGGAGGAGACCATCCGGCGAGATCTTGATCGCTTGGAAAAGGCGGGGAGGCTGCTACGCTCTCACGGCGGTGCAGTCAGTCTGCGTGATCGTCAGCCAGAGACACCATACGCCGAACGTGAAATTATGAATGCAGCGGAGAAGCAGCGGATTGCCCGTGAGGCTGTGTTAATGATAAAGCCAGGAGATCGAATTTTGCTGGATGCCAGTACGACTGCATGGTATATGGCCTCACATTTGCCGGATATGCCACTGACTGTACTGACGAACTCTATCAGAGTAGCTGCGGAGTTAAGTGGGAAAGAACGAATAGATGTGATCTCAACAGGGGGGCAGCTGAGCCGCAGATCGATGTCCTTTGTTGGACATTTAGCGGAGCGTTCGCTTGAGTTATATCACGTGGATAAGATGTTTTTTTCCTGCAAAGGATTTCATCTCGAACGCGGCGCCAGTGAATCGAATGAGCTGCAAGCGATGGTGAAGCGAAAGATGATTGCAATAGCGGAGCAGGTAATCCTACTGTGCGATTCTAGTAAGTTTGGAATTCAAGCGTTTACTCATGTTGCCACGACTAGTGAACTGGATGTTGTGATTACGGATTACAGCCCCGAAACAGAACAGGTAAAGCAGCTACAGGAGCTGAACATCGCAATCACAACCGTGTAGAAAATAGTGTTGCAGGAGGTGAAGACATGAAGGTGTCGATGTTTATTACTTGCATCAGTGATGCAGTGTATCCAAAGGTCGGAGAAGCGATGGCACGTCTGCTTGCCAGATATGGCGTACAGCTTGAATTTCCTGAAGTGCAGACCTGCTGCGGACAGCCAGCGTATAATAGCGGCTATTGGAATGAGGCACGTCAAGCTGCGCTTACGATTTTGCAGGCCTTCGAAGACAGTGATTTTGTCATTGCTCCTTCCGGTTCTTGCACCGGGATGCTTCATCATTACCCGAAACTGTTCCAGGATGATCCGATTAATTTAGCCAAGGCACAGAATTTACAGCTTAAATCCTATGAATTCAGCCAGTTTATGGTACAAGTGCTTGGCGTAACGGATTTAGGGGCAGTGTTTCCGCATAAAGTTACCTATCATCCTTCCTGTCATGGTACCCGAATTCTAGGAATTCGTGATGAACCAATGCAGCTTATGCAGAATGTGAAGGCGATGGAGCTAGTACCACTACCTTTTGCTGAGGACTGCTGTGGGTTTGGCGGAACCTTTGCCGTAAAAATGTCTGATATCTCCGGGGCGATGGTCACCGAGAAGTCTGATCATGTGCTGGAGTCAGAAGCAGAGGTCTTAACGGGTCTGGATATGGGCTGCCTCATGAATATTGCTGGGAATTTGCGTTATCGTCATAAGCCTGTCCGAGTCATGCATTTAGCAGAGCTACTGTATGAAGGGGTGATTGGACAATGAGCCAGAATGCCACTCAGACCAAATCGGAATCGAATCATGTGAAGCCAGCTTCGGTAAAAGAGCGTGCCGACTTGGCGTTGAATAATGATTTTTTGCGTAAGGCGGTCCGCTTCACCACGGAAAGGCTGCGTGACGGGAAACAGAAAGCGGCGAACGACCATGGACACTGGGAGGAATGGCGCGAACGAGGGCGGCAAATTCGCCTGCATACGATCGCTCATCTCGATTATTATTTGAATCTATTTGCGGACAATGCAAGAGCGAACGGCACGCATATTCATTTTGCGGCAACGGGTGAAGAGGCAGTGAAGATTGCATTAGAGATTGCGCAGCGAAAACAAGCGGCTTCCGTGGTCAAATCCAAATCGATGGTGACTGAGGAGCTGCATTTGAATTCGGCGCTTGAGTCCATTGACGTGGAGACGATTGAGACAGATCTTGGCGAGTATATTATCCAGCTTGCCGGAGAAACTCCGTCTCATATCATTATCCCAGCCATCCATAAGAACCGCTATCAGATTGCTGAGCTGTTGTCCAAGGAGGCAGGGGAGGAGCTTTTGCCTGAGACTACAATCCTTGCAGGATTCGTACGGCGCAAGCTACGGGAGAAATTCCTAGAAGCGGATATTGGGATGACGGGATGCAATTTTGCGATTGCAGAAACAGGTTCCATGGTGCTGTTCGAGAATGAGGGCAATGCTCGCATGGTCACCACCTTGCCGAAGACGCAAATCACGTTGATGGGGATGGAGCGGATTATTCCTTCTTGGAGCGACCTTGAGGTGATGGCTACGTTACTGCCTCGTTCAGCAACTGGCCAGAAGCTAACAGTGTATATGTCCGGTATTTCAGGACCCCGTAGAAAAGATGATGGGGACGGGCCGGAAGAGCAGCATATTATTATCCTTGATAATGGTCGATCTGAGCAGCTCGGCGATCCAGAATTTCAGGAGCTGCTGAACTGTATCCGCTGTGGAGCTTGTCTGAATGCCTGCCCTGTCTATCGTCATATTGGCGGTCATGCCTATGGTGGAACTTATAGCGGACCGATCGGAGCGGTGTTGACCCCGGCGCTGAACAAAAATGTAGAGCAATGGGATGATATCGCAGGTGCATCGAGTCTGTGCGGCGCTTGTTATGAAGCTTGTCCAGTCAAAATCCCTCTGCATGATATGCTTATCTATTTACGGCGACGTAAGGTAGAGAGAGGTTATGGAGACAAAGCGGAAGGGCTCGGCATGAAAGGTTTTGGAGCGATTATGGCAAAGTCACAGCGATTTAGTAGTGTGATGAAAGTAGGCAGAATCGGACAAAAGCTGCTTGTGAGAGACGGAGGAATTCCATCAAAGCTTGGGCCGCTGAAAGGCTGGAATAACTACCGGATCGCTCCGAAGCTGGCGGATGAATCCTTCCGTGAGAGCTGGAAAGGGCTGCAGGAGGAGTTAGACAAGAACAGTCGAGAAATGGACCCAGCCATTCAGAAGCGAATGGAAGATTTATTAGCGAAGCGGAAGCGGGAAGAGCTGGAAGGAGGAGCCGGGCATGACTGAGGAAACGCACAATGAATGGCTGGAGCGTATGGCAATTGAATCACGTGACAAACAGCAGGCGTTCATGAACGATATCGCTCGTCGTTTGAAGCGTCCAAGAACGACTATGGCTCCTGTACATCCTTTTCGCGGTGCTCCAGATTATTGGCAAGAATTCCAGTGGAGTCCAGAAGAACGCATCGATCAATTTACTGCGAATTTTCAAAGTGCAGGTGGACATGTGTTTCGCATGGCAACGATGGATGAAGCTAAAGCTTTTATTGTCAATAAAGCGAGTGATATGCTTGCCCGTTATATTCTTCGGCAAAATGTAGCTGAGCTTGCGGCACTTCGTCTAGAAGAAGAACTTGTAGATACGCAGGTATCTGTCTGGAATACGGATATGCAAGAAGCATGGAAAGCTAGGGCAGCGGAAGCCGATATTGGGATTGTGATCGCGGATTATGCTGTTGCTTATACAGGCTCTATTACAGTGTTATCTTCTGCGGATAAAGGGCGCTCTGTCAGTCTTTTGCCAACCGCATTAATTGCTATCATTCCGCTTGAGCGGCTGAAGACTCGTCTGGGTGAGGTGCTTATTGATTTTGATGAAGCGGGACAAACGGGTCTCCCCGCAGGTATTCACTTTATCTCTGGACCGAGTCGTTCAGCGGATATTGAGAATGATCTGACGATAGGTGTGCATGGCCCAGGAATCGTATTCGCCTTGCTGGTAGGCTGATGAGGAGATAAGGAGTGTTGTTTAAGAATGAATGCTGGGGCACATAAACAAGGTCAGAATCATATTGCTATTGATATTGGAGCCTCTAGTGGGAGAGTCGTTTGCGGAACCTTGCAAGAACCGGAAGGAACCTTATCATTAACAGAAATTCACCGTTTTAGTAATGGATTCGCTGAGAAGAAGGGTAATCTTTATTGGGACGTCGATTATTTATTTGCTGAAATTGTAAATGGCTTGCAGAAGGCGAAGTCAAAAGGAATTGAGCATTGTACCGTCGGAATTGATACTTGGGCCGTGGATTACGTACTTCTAGATCAGAAGGGTACACGAATTCATGAAGTTTTTTCTTATCGTGATTCCCGAACGGATGGAGCGGTAGAGAGTTTGCATCGCAATATATCAACTGAAAGCGTTTACGGAAAGACGGGGATACAAGTTCTCCCGATTAATACGCTGTACCAGCTGTATGTGCATGATCAGGTAGAGCTGGAAGCAGCACATTCCATCCTTTTAGTCCCTGATTATCTCTACTATCGGCTTACGGGACGAAGAATTAGCGAAGTCACTAATGCTTCAACCACAGGTCTGCTGAATCTGCAAACTCGGGATTATGACGCTGATCTCCTGGCACTGCTTGGTCTTTCAAAAGAACAATTTCCCCCCTTAACGGAACCTGGGGAACATATTGGCGGATTGACTGATGACTTGACGGCACGCGGTGATCTTCCAGTTTGTGAGTTCATAGCAGTAGCCACTCATGATACAGCATCGGCTGTACTAGGCGTTCCTGCAAGTAGCGATAGTTGGGGATTTCTCAGTAGTGGTACTTGGTCACTCATCGGGGTGGAACGGGATTCAGCAATTACAAGTCCAGAGGCGATGGAGCGCAATTATACAAACGAATGGGGAGCCTTCGGCTCATTTCGTTTTCTTAAGAACATTATGGGGATGTGGCTGATCCAAAAGGTTCGTGAGGAATATGGCGGGCAGTACAGCTTCGGCGAACTGGTGGAATTGGCAGCGCAAGAAATTCCTTTTAGATCCATCATCTACTGCAATGATGAACGATTCATGAATCCATCCAACATGGTTAGCGAGATACAGAGCTATTGTGCGGAAGTCGGACAGTTGGTACCAAAGACACCAGGGGAGATTGCCAGATGTGTGTTTGACAGTCTTGCTCTTTCTTATTATTTCTACGTTCAGGATCTTTAGCTATTGACCGGTGAAAAATGGGAGCGGTTGCATATCGTAGGTGGTGGAGCGAACAACGGATTGCTATGCCAGATTGCGGCCGATTTGCTAGAGATGGAAATTTACGCTGGACCAACGGAATCAACCGCATTAGGTAATGTGGTTATGCAAATGATCAGTGTAGGCGCGGTCGCAGATCTTAAAGAAGCAAGAGAAATTATTTATCGTTCATTTGATGTAACAACTTATCTTCCACAAATGATGGATTCCACCCTGAAAACCGCAGCATTAGCAGAATTTGCTCGGCTACAGGTCGTATAAGAGTAACTAATAAAGTAACCGAGAATATATGGGATGACTATTAGATAGCTATGGATGAGCCAAAGAAGGGTATAAATCCCCCTCATTGAGCGCAAAAAGCGGAAAACGAGCCAAAGAGGGGTATAAATCCCCCACATTGAGCGCAAAAAGCGGAAAACGAGGAAAAGAGGGGCATAAATCCCCTACATTGAGCTCAAAAAGGGCAGCGTCAAGAAGTTTGTGTAAGAGAGTAGAAGGTAACTTCTCGGGTGTTCGTTAGTTAGTGCAGATGTTCCTTGGGGCGGGGGCCCCGCCCCAAGGGAAAAGGGAATTCGAGCTACTTGTTTTACTCTGCCTGCGGTGGATATCGTGCTTCAAACATCTCATTTAGTTTCTTCTTTACTTCTAGATCGCCGAAACCGCGAATGACCCGTTCGCTAAAGCGTTCGTTGTAGTCCATCACGTCGAGGTAAACAATTTTCTCTGCTGCATCCATATTCGTGAGGCTATTCATGGGTTTCAGACGCTTTCGGATTTCCTTGTTCATTCGTTCAATTGGATTGGACGTGTAGATGGCTTCCTTTATGAGCGCAGGATACTTGTAAAAGGTCAGCAGCGTTGGCAACTGTTCTTCCCAAGACCGCATTTCTTTCGGGTAGAGCTTGCCCCATTTGGCCTTCACCGTGTCAAACGCAGCCCGAGCCAGATCGTGGTCTGCAGCCGTGTAGATCGTCTTCAGATCTTCAATGACTTCCGTTTTGTGCTGAATCCGAATTTTCGGGAAGGTCGAACGCACTTTGTGGACGATACAATGCTGCACATCCGCCTTCGGATAAGTTTCACGGAACGCTGCATCGAGTCCCGGAAGCCCATCAAACACGCCCAGCAAGACTTCCTGGACACCACGGTCGTAGAGGTCTTTGAGCACCTCGCGCCAGCCGTTTGCGCTCTCCTGGCCGCCTACGTAAAAGCCAAGGATCTGGCGGTGACCGTCTTCGTCGATCCCCATGGCGAAATAAACGACTTCTCCGCTAACGGTGCTGCGCTTGAGTTTCACATATAGGCCATCCAGGTAGATAACGGAGTAGCGTTTGTTTAACGGGCGCTTCTGCCACTGATGAATGTCGTCAAGTACCGTAGCTGTAATGTTGCTAACGGTCGTGGGTGAATAGTGGCTGCCGAACATACTTTCAATGAACCGGGCCACATCTCGCGTTCCCATACCACTTTTGTACATCTGGATGACAGCCTCCTCTAGCCATCCATCTCGCCGCTGGTAGGGCTCGAACAACTGCGTTTGGAAGGCTCCTTGACGGTCCCTAGGAACGGCCAGATCCTCTACATTTCCGTATTTCGTGTGTAGATCCCGGGTGTAGTATCCGTTGCGGCTGTTGTGGTTCCCGGCTTCTTCACTGGTCATGAATTGCTGGATTTCCGCTTTCATAATGGACTCTAGATTATCTTTTACAAATTGGGTGACAAGATTTTCAAATAGATTATTTAACATGTTTTCGGGTAGAATAGTCATCGAGTAGGGTTCCTTTCTTAGTGGACTTCGACAATCCCGAGAATACCCTACTTTTTTGTTGCCTGACTAGGCTCCAAATCTTGGTACACAACTTACTTTACGCCATCTCAAAAAGCGGAAAACGATCCAAAGAAGGGTATAAATGCCCCTTATTGAGCTTAAAAAGCGAAAAACGATCCAAAGAAGGGTATAAATCCCCCTCATTGAGCGTAAAAAGCGGAAAATGAGCAAAAGAGGTACAAAAATCCCCTACATTGAGTGCAAAAAGCGGAAAACGAACAAAAGAAGGGTATAAATGCCCCTCATTGAGCGTAAAAAGCGGAAAACGAGCAAAAGAGGTGTATAAATCCCCCACATTGAGCGCAAAAAGCGGAAAACGAGGAAAAGAGGGGCATAAATCCCCTACATTGAGCTCAAAAAGCGGAAAACGAGCCAAGGAGGGGTATAAATCCCCCACATTGAGCGTAAAAAGCGGAAAACGAGCCAAAGAGGTACAAAAATCCCCCTAAATGAAATCACTAAGACAAGATCAGGAGGCTTAAGCATGGAGCAGAGTACAGAAAGCTTAAAGAGCATTCAGACGAGCTATAATGAAGCGAAAAAGCTCTACGCACAGCATGGCATTGATGTAGATAAAGTATTAGAACAGCTTGCGGCAATCAAAATTTCATTGCACTGTTGGCAGGGAGACGATGTAAAGGGCTTCATGAATAAGGAAAAGGAACTCAGCGGCGGGATCGCGGTCACGGGCAGTTACCCGGGGCGTGCTAGGAATCCGGAGGAGCTACGGCGTGATTTGGAGCGGGCCTTAGCGCTTATCCCAGGCCGTCATAAAGTTAATCTACATGCTATTTATGCCGATACGGAAGAGACAGTAGATCTTGATGCACTAGAGCCTAAGCATTATGAAAGATGGGTGAACTGGGCTAAGGAGCAGGGACTTGGATTAGATTTCAATCCCACTTGCTTCTCTCATGAAAAAGCTAATGATGGCTTCACACTAAGCCACCCGGATCCTGAAATACGCAACTTCTGGATTTCTCATTGCAAGGCTGCACGCCGAATCTCAGAATCTTTCGGGCAGGCGCTAGGTCAGCCTTGTGTGACTAATTTCTGGGTTCCAGATGGATATAAAGATACACCGATCGACCGTCTATCGCCGAGGGTACGACTTCAGCAATCACTGGATGAGATTTTTAGCGAGGAGATCGATCCGCAATATAACATTGATGCAGTAGAAAGTAAGCTGTTTGGAATTGGCTCAGAAAGTTATGTGGTGGGCTCGCATGAATTTTATATGGGGTATGCGCTAAGCCGGGGCAAAGCGGTTTGCTTTGATGCTGGGCATTTCCATCCGACCGAGACCATTTCGAACAAACTATCGTCTTGGCTGCTGTTTGGTGATCAATTGCTGCTGCATGTTAGCCGCCCAGTACGCTGGGATAGTGATCATGTGGTGACAATGGATGATGAACTGCTAGAGATTGCCCGTGAACTAGTAAGAGGACAATTTCTAGACAGGACTCATATCGGACTTGATTTCTTTGACGGAAGTATTAATCATATTGCTGCTTGGGTGATCGGAACACGGAACACAATCAAAGCCTTGTTACGTGCGATGCTGGAACCGATAGAGCTATTGAAGCAAATTGAAGTGGATGGGGATTATACTACGAGACTTGCACTTGTGGAGGAATTCAAATCTTATCCATTTGGAGCTGTTTGGGATTATTATTGTGCGACGCATGGTGTGCCTGTCCGTGAAAGTTGGCTGATCGATGTGAAGCAATATGAAGTAGAGGTTTTATCGAAGCGATAAAGTAGTTGTAATGGCGGTTACCACACGGTAGCCGCTTTTTATGTTCATCATTCGTACTTATTTGAAAAGGCTTCCGATCTCTGCTATGTTTTATCAAAAAGAGAGAGAGGCGTTACTATGGAGAAATATGGACCGAATCCGAATGCACTCTATCCAAATGAACAGATCAAAAGCATCTGTTACATCAAAAATGTGATTACTAGAAACAATATTCTGGTTGGCGATTATACGTATTATGATGATATAAACGGTCCAGAAAAGTTTGAGGAGCATGTGACGCATCATTATGATTTTATTGGCGATAAGCTTATTATCGGGAAGTTCTGCGCGATTGCCAAAGGCGTTGAATTTATCATGAATGGCGCGAACCATCGAATGAATTCGGTTACGACCTATCCTTTTAATATTATGGCTAATGGCTGGGAGCATGCAGCTCCAGAACTATCAGATCTACCTTATAAAGGAGATACAGTGATCGGTAACGATGTGTGGATTGGGCAGAATGTTACGGTTATGCCTGGTGTACATATTGGAAATGGAGCGGTCATCGCGGCTAATTCAACGGTTGTGAAAGATATCCCGGCTTATAGTGTGGCTGGAGGAAATCCCTGTAAAGTGATTAGACAGCGCTTTGATGCTGAATTGATCGAATATCTTGAAGGGATTAAGTGGTGGGATTGGGATGCCGAGCGAATCTTTAATAATCTTGAAGCGTTATGCAGCAGTGATTTGAATAAAATTAAAGAAATCAAATGATATTGTGTAAGTTTCATAGAACAAGCTATAGTTTATTTAAGAGAGATATATTATAGCTGAGGGTATACTGACAGTATGTACTTCATATGAACCTTACGGAGGGACAATTTAATGAAGAAAGATGATGACATGAACACTGCGGAGCTCACAGCAGAGAGGTTTCCATACAACAAAAAAAATGAGGAATTGGTAACTCGGAATTTTTGGACAAAAACTAAAAAGTTTGCAGGGAAGATCCCATTTACTAAAGATGCTATCGCGATGTATTATTGTGCCGTCGATGCGAAGACCCCTTTGTGGGCAAAAGGAATTGCTTTCGGTGCATTGGCTTATTTTATTTCTCCTATAGATGCGATACCAGATGCGATTCTCGGCCTTGGATTTACAGATGATGCAGCGATCATTGCAGCAGGTATTAAAGCGATATCCGGTCAAGTAACCAACGAACATAAGGAAAAGGCTGAAGCGTTTTTTAATGATGGAAAATAAAAGGTGCAGCTGTGAGCTACACCGTAATATCTGTACCTTCAGGACAGCTTTCTATGGGAAGCTGTTTTGTTTTGTAAACCTCGCCCCAGTCTTTCATGAGTTTTATAATGGGAATGAGTGTCTCACCAAATTCAGTTAACGAGTATTCAACTTTCGGGGGAACCTGATGGTAAACCTCGCGGTGAACAACCCCATCTTCTTCCAGCTCTCTAAGCTGCAGGGTCAGCATACGTTGAGTAATGCCTGGGCAGATTCGGCGGAATTCGTTAAAACGTTTCGTTCCATCGATCAAGTGATAGATGAGAATGCCCTTCCATTTCCCTCCTATAACATCAAGCGTAAATTCCACAGGGCAAGCTTCCTTATTGCTGTCAGGGTAATTTCCGAAGCCACCTTTTCGGTCACGCATTGCCGATCAACTCCCATGGTATCATTTTGTATACTACATAACATTAATGTGCGTACTTTTAAAGAAGTAATATATATTCTAATATTAAGCATGTGATCGGCAAACAGTCAAATGGTCGTCGATTCTAACCAAGTAAAGGGAGTGTGACTCATGGATACTTTGTCTCTAAACAAGAATGAAATCCTGTCTGCCTACCAGTTCAGACATGCAACTAAAGAATTTGATAGTCATAAAAAAATAAGTGAGTCAGACTTTCAGTTTATTCTAGAAACAGGACGTCTGTCACCAAGCTCATTCGGATTCGAGCCTTGGCGTTTTGTCGTAGTACAAAGTCCAGAAATTCGCGAGAAATTACGTGCTCATGCTTGGGGAGCACAAAAGCAATTGCCAACCGCAAGTCATTTTGTATTGATTCTCTCACGTCTTCCTAAAGATATGGCTGCTGATTCAGATTATATTAAAGGGGTCATGGAGCATGTGCAGGAGCTACCTCCAGAAGTGAGGGAAGGGAAAGGTAATATGTACGATAAGTTCTTGAAGGTTGATTTCGGATTGATGGAGAATGAACGTGCAATGTTCGAATGGAGCTGTCGGCAGAGTTATATAGCCCTTGGTAATATGATGACATCAGCAGCTTTAATCGGAATCGATTCTTGCCCAATGGAAGGTTTTGATAAAACAAAGATTGAGCAGCTCCTTGCAGAAGAGGGGATTATGGATGCTGAGCATTTCGGAATCTCCTGTATGGTAGCCTTTGGATATCGTTTGAATGAACCACGTGGCAAAACAAGACAAGTCGCTGAGCAAGTCGTTCAGTGGGTTTAATTAAGCTGGAATCTCATTCTTGAGCTGCATAATGAACAGACCTAACCTGCAAAGTCTCCGGCGTTCTGGAGATCATGCAGGTTATTTTTGTTTATTTCTTACAAGATTCGAAAAGTAATTGAAATTTTCATGAAAACTCTGATACTCTTATTAAGGTGACCTATTTTTAAGCTTTACCGAGTTAATTTAATAATGAAGGGATCCTGCATCATGAAAATCATTCGCATTATTATTCAAGTGTTCGTGCTTTATTTATTCTATTTGGCTGGAGACTTTCTGCAAAAGCAGCTGCATCTCCCCGTTTCCGGGAGTATCGTCGGATTACTGCTGCTCTTTGTTTTATTGTTATTCAAGATCGTACCTGTGAAATGGATTGAAGAGGGTGCAACAACAATATTAGCTTACCTTCCGTTATTTTTTATTCCAGCGACGGCTGGGATCGTGAAGCACATGGATATTTTCAGTGGAAGAGGTTTGCTATTAATCCTGATTCTTATCGTTAGCAGCGTCCTCACAATTGCAGCGGCAGCACATACCAGTCAATGGCTTTCAACCTTGAAAGGCAAGAGCAGAGCGGGCTGGAGCAGCAAGAGCTTAGGCAAAGAGGGGAAGGAAATATAATGTTTTTTATCGCGACAGGAATTGTCCTGCTTAATGTTGCTATTTATTTGATGATGTCCGTAATATATAGACGTTTTCGCTTTCCTGTACTGATTCCCGCGTTAACAGCAACAGCCCTTGTTGTAGCCATACTTTTATATTTTAATATTCCATATGATACATATATGATAGGCGGTCAGTGGATTAATAAGCTGCTCGGTCCAGCTGTTGTAGCGCTAGCTTACCCATTGTATAAGCAACGTAATGTATTAGTGGAGAACCTCCCGGCCATCCTTGGGGGAGCGATTGTAGGTCTGTTATTAGGGATGTTTAGTGGTTTGCTTTTAGCAGCTGGCCTAGGATTCTCTGAAATGTATGTTCTGTCCATATTGCCAAAATCCATCACAACGCCTGTAGCGATACAGATCTCAAATGGTTTAGGTGGGGATTCTTCGCTAACTTCTGTATTTGTAATGATTGCCGGATTTACGGGCGCGATTGGCGGTCCTTTCATCATAAAGCTGTTTAAGATAAGAAGTGAGATCGGCATTGGAATCGGTTTAGGTACTGGCTCTCATGCGCTAGGAACTGCAAAGGCGCTGGAATACGGTGAAAAGTCAGTTTCAATGAGCTCCGTAGCGATGACCGTTTGTGCTATTGTCGGTTCATGTATCGGTCCGCTGGTAGCTTGGATCATGTACCCTTAAATTCATTCATCGTTACTATGTTTGCAAAACACTCCATCGGGTAACTATAACTAAGGAACAAATAAAGCAAAGCACCTGAGGAGGATTTCACATGTCAGATTATTCTCAAGATGAAGCGGAAATCCGCAACAAGGAAAATAAAGACGGCGATTCATTAGCTGAAATTAAGAAGATGGAGAATGGTGTGGACATCGAGCCAGAAGCAGACGATTGGGTAGCCAAGCCTGCAGAGTCCTCGCATCCTGATCCGCTTCCTAACGATTTGGACTAAATGATTCGGAAGACAGGCTGTCCTTCATTGGGCAGTCTGTTTTTCTTGAGATCATTTTAGCAATTATTGTATAATGAATTCAGGTACAACCTCATCAGAGAGTTTTCTCCAAGTTCTTAGTAGCATTTTCGCAAATTTCACAGATCTCAGCCATTCTTGTAGCAGGGAGGAAATGAAATGCGTAGTCGGAATGAGAACAGCCGATATCGGCAAAAACGCGGTGAGGCGCTAGCAGGCAACTTTGAGAAAAAGTATGGTTCAAACTTTGGCGTGCGTAGTGAAATTACGACGGATACGTTAAAGAAACAAGACAACAATCAGCCGCTGATACCGGCTCAGAATCCTGAAGAACAGCTTAAACCATAAGCGTGGAAGGATAGAGAATCCGCTTCACTCTTTATATTTTGTAATGAAGACATAACCCTTGGGTTATGTCTTTTTTGCGTGCATATCTTCTGAAGGATTAAGGCATAATAGGGCCGGATGGATATTTAAGAAAATAATGACAACTAGGAGCGGTGTATAAACATGATGACTTCTATATTTTCTTCAAGCGGAGATACTGCGATGGCAGTGGCGGGTCAGTATTTTTTTTATTTTATGGTCTACTCTTTTTTAGGTTGGGTATTGGAAGGTACATATAACTTATATAGCAATGGAAGCTTTCGCAAAGAGGGGTTTCTAAAAGGTCCCTTTAAGCCCATGTATGGATTCGCACCACTGCTTCTACTGATTGCCAGAGACTTAACTCTGCCTTTCCCAATGTTCCTCCTTCTAGCGTTAGTCATCCCTTCAGCTGTTGAATATATAAGTGGTTGGTTGCTGAAGAGCGTGTTTCAAAAGCAATGGTGGGATTATTCAGAAATGTCTTATCAACTGCAAGGGCATATTTGCCTTCGTTTCTCTCTATATTGGTGGGCGTTATCGGTAGCTTGTGTGTATGGGATTCAGCCATTTATGGAGCGTTTATATTCTCTTGTCCAAAATGTTTGGGCAATTATATTTCCTTTGGCGGGTCTTTACCTTATGGCGGATTTATTATGGACTTGCTGGAGTCGGTATCGGAGTGAAAAGAGCCCCCAATATCAAGATTAAACTGAGTTCTATATGGACATTGTGAGCATTCTTTTGTGTATGAAGCACAAACATTTCAAGGACAAGCCTCTCAATCTTGCATATCAGTTTTGTGTCGTAAATAATATAGCCATATATTAAATACTAGACGGACTGGTGGAGATAACGATGACAGGGAAGATTCTAGTAAGCGCATGTCTGTTAGGACATAAAGTACGTTATGATAATGGTGATGTGCCGTGTCTAGATGCCCGTTTCCTGAAGTGGTATGAGGAAGGACGTTTTGTCCATATTTGTCCTGAGGTAGTCGGTGGTTTACCAACGCCTCGCCCCGATGCTCAGCGGCAAGGTGAGCGGGTAGTGACGGGTGCAGGTGCAGATGTTACAGAACCCTTTATGAAAGGTGCTCAAGCAACGCTGAAGCTGGCTACAGAACATCAAGTTGCTTTAGCAATTTTGAAACAGGATAGTCCTTCTTGTGGTAGTCTGTATATTTATGATGGAACATTTATGGATACGAAGATGTCAGGAGAAGGTACAACTACGGAGTTATTACGGCAGAATGGGTTTAAGGTGTTCGGTGAAGATCAACTAGATGAAGTGGAGAAAGAACTAGCCCGGATGGATGGGTAAGTCATTCTTAAAGTCATAAATGGAACTCATGCTACATAATGTGTATAAGGGAAACGAAGCAGTGTCCTTGGGAGAGGAATTGCCGTCCGAAGAGCCATCCTTTATTTGGGATTGGAGGCGGACGCAGATGAGTATTGATCAGCTCATTTCATTGCTCGTTCTTGTCATCATGATCGTACAGCTTGCCGGCTACAAAGGGAAACATTAAGTTCAAAGTCTCACCTCATTGTAACTGCTTCCGGACCTCAGAAACTATTGAGCCGTTCGGAAGCTTTTTTTGTTCCACGCTAAGCATATTGCCGAATCTAAAGGATTCCATCACAGAGATGTCTAATATATACATAATGTGGGTTTTTGGGAAGCTGGAGGAAAATAGGATGATGTTCTACTAAACGGTGTGAAAGGATGGATGAATAGCGTGCCGATGTCTGAGTATTATCAGGAAATCCGAGGAAAAGTGGGATCAGAGTTATTAATGATGCCCTCCGTAGCTGCAGTAATAAGAAATAAAGAAGATGATATTCTATTTATCCGAAAACCTGAAGAGTCCTTGTGGGGATTGCCAGCAGGAGCCATCGAGCCAGGGGAACGTCCGGGAAGAACTTTGCGCAGAGAAGTATATGAAGAGACTGGATTAATGGTAAATCCTACTTCCATTCTTGGGGTTTTTGGTGGAGGGAAATATAGATACGAATATAACAATGGAGACCAGGTGGAATATACAGTCATCGTATTTGAGTGTTCTATTATCCGTGGAACGCTGAGAGCAATGGATGGAGAAGTCGAGGAATTTAAGTTCTTTAAAGAGAGTGAGCTGCCCGAGATGGCCATTCCCTATCCAGTGGAGATCTTCAAGAAAGACCGTGAGGCAGCAAAAACGATATTTGAATAAGCAGGAGAGGAGTTACTCATGAAGACTTTTATTTATATGATTAGGCACGCAGTATCACCTTTTGTGCTTGGAGATGAAAGGGAACGAGGATTATCTGATAAAGGGCATGAGGATGCTTATAGAATTAAAGAAATATTGGCGGAAGAGGAGATCACACATTTTATCTCCAGTCCTTATAGACGAGCCATAGATACGGTTAAGTATTTGGCTGAGGCTTCGGATCATGAGATTGAGCTATATGAGGAGCTTAGAGAAAGAGCTATCGCAAGCATGGAGATTGAGATCAGTGAACAAGAATATCTTCAGGGAATACGGACCTCATTCACAGACTTACAATATAAAATGCCGGATGGAGAGAGTACTCAGGAAGCTCAAGAGCGTGCGATTCCAATCATAAAAGAATTGATTCGGCAAAATAAAGGCAGTAAAATCGCACTTGGTACGCACGGTAATATTATGACCATTATCCTGAATTACTTCAATAAAGAGTATGGTTATGGGTTCTTTGAACAGACTTCCAAACCAGATATTTATAAGTTGGAATTTGATGAATTAGAGCTTAGTAGTGTGGAACGAATGTGGAATCCCGAAGCGCTGAGTAAATGAGATATTTTATTAAGCTCAATGTATTAAGCGCATTTTATGCCTTTATGTTGTTTGTCGTCATAGGGCTACTAGTGAATATTTATCGAATCAGTAGAATTTCGGGCTTGGAGCTGGGTAAAGTGGATAACTTGCTGCTTATCTTCATGCTTGTATTATTTATATTTTCTTCTATAGGGTTTGTTTGGATTACAAAAAAATATTTGAACGGTAGAAAATCCAAATATTTCACTGCGATCCTGTGGTATCCCTATTTGTTTCTGTTCGTTAATTTATTTGCAACATGGTTCCCGATTACAGAAGCTGCGGATAAACCAGCACCGGTAACAGGACTGATCATAATAGGGGCCATGATTATTTATCCGTTTTATATCGTGATCATTAATATTATCGCAAGCATAAACTTCAAGTCAGACGCTGGATAGAGGATGGAAATGAGAGTTAATGCTCTGAAAGAAAGACTTTTTTATGGATGCATCTGCCTAATTGTTATTGCACTGGGTTTAAGCTCTAGAGTATTCTCGGAACATCTGCCTTTGTTTGTATCGAGACATTTTGGAGACGCACTTTGGGGCAGCATGGTTTACTTTATGTTTCGCGTACTACTAGTGAACAGGAAGCTATGGATTGCTTTTATGTGGAGTCTGATGTTTAGCTTCGGCATAGAATTCAGCCAGCTATATCAAGCGGAGTGGATCAATAGCATCCGGGCTACTGTACTCGGTGGATTAATTCTCGGAAAAGGGTTCCTATGGGTTGACCTTGTTAGATATGGCGTTGGAATTTTAATTTCTTATGGATTGGATCAGTACTTTCACCCAAAACAGTATCGAGTAGATAAATAGCTTTCTCATTGGAGATGAACCTACAAATGGTTAATAGTTTGATTGTAGTATGCTTGCTTACAATGATTATTCATACCGCAGAAACCTTATCGTATTCGGTAAGATACGCCGGAGTGAAGCTGAATAAGATAGCTATTGCTTTGTCTCTGACAGGCATTATTGTTCTCGTGTCAAGAACCGCAAACATGATTCAAGCTCCACTGACGGCTAAATTCGTAGACTACGCCAAATTGCATCCTGATTTTCCGCTTATTAATTATTTGAGAATTATTCTGTTAGCTTCATCATTAGGCACTTTAATTGCAATTGCCGTGTTTCCTACCTTTGTGGGTCTTTTTGGTAGAATCATATCTAAGCTAGAGATCGAAGGTTCTATTCCCAAGCTGCTTACGAGCGTAACCATTGGGCAGTTAAAGAATACAAGAAAATACATAAGAAAACCAAAAGTGAATCTATACAACTTCAGATACCTTGGAATTCCTAAACGGTTTATTGTCATGAATGTTTTTGTTACAGCATTCTATACGGTCGGCGTATTGGCTTCCCTGTATGCTGCCAAGTTAGTTCCTGAATTCAGCACTACTGCCTCTCAAGCTTCTGGACTAATTAACGGATTAGCAACCATATTGCTCACCGTATTTATCGACCCACAGCTTGGTCTTATTACTCATAAGGCTACTGAAAATATAGAATATCGCAACCAGCTTGGAAAAATATATGTCGTCTTGATGGGCTCCAGATTTCTAGGGACATTGCTAGCCCAATTGCTGATCGAGCCCGCAGCCGGATTCATCAGTTTACTGGTAAAACTGATTTAAGGAATGGCGAACCGGTCTACTTATGGAAGCTTAGATTCTGCGGCGCGCAAAGCTAGTGCTATCTTCTGCTCCCAGCTGTAAATATTTTGCTGCATGGCATGAACTCGTATCATTTGATCATAGGATGCTCTCAATTCTGTTGCTGCTGTAATCGCATCTCCTTGTTTTACAGCCGATTTGTAGTGTTTATCTGCTTCTGATCGAACTTTCTGTGCTGCAGTGATATTTTTACTCTCGGCGGTAATTTGCTTCTTCAAAGCTGTGATCGGTGCCAGCGCATCTTTGATAGGTTTGAGCTTAGTAGCGGTTTGCTTACGAGCGGTTGCCAACGCGTCTGTCTTTGCTTTGATTTCAGTTCTAGCTATGGTTACCGCAGCCTTGAGCTTATTGCGTCTCAGGTCAAGGAGAGTGGCGGTCTTAAAGTCTTTAGCTTTCTTCGCTGCAGCAGACTGCTTACTGAGTGTACTGTATTGTTCCAGGAGGGGAGCGTGCTTCTTTTGAACAGTTGTGGCTTCAGAAGATAAACGACTCAGCAGAGCCTTATCTGTTGACTCTATGACAGTGTGAATAGATTTCAGTGTTTCATTGTTCTGCTTACGCAGCATCTGGATTTTTGAGCTATCAGACTTGAGGGCAGCTTGAAGAGAGGTATAATTACCATGGAGACCGTTAATGTCATTTAACGCAGAATCCCAATCTGTATCTGCAGCAGCCATCGGAAGGTTGCTAATGAGGAGAGCTACTACAAGGATGAATTGGACGAACCTTTTAAAACAACTAAATTTGTGAATTATCAATCGTTTCAGCTCCTTAATTAGTTTATGCGCGCAAAAAAGCACCTCCAAGATAGGCATGATTGCCTGTCTTGCGAGGTGCTTCTCCCGCACAGAATATAAATGATGTAATCACTATAACTTGAAATTAATGGATAGTCAACCCCGAAATAGAACGTTAGTTTGCTTTTTGGAATAATGAAACATAAGGAGAGTCAAATATGAATTCACATCTAGATCGAATGCAGGATCGAGTGGCCTTAATAACCGGAACTTCTAGTGGATTTGGACTGCTCACAGCCCTCAAACTAGCTGGACAGGGATTCAAAGTTGTAGCAACCATGCGCGATTTGAGTCGTAAAGGTGAGCTTGAACAGCAGGCAGAGCAAGCAGGGCTCTTAAAGCAGCTTCATTTCATGACTATGGATGTAACTGATAGTGATTCTATAGAGGCGACTATATCCTCAGTGCATGATACATTTGGAAGAATTGATGTTCTGGTTAACAATGCAGGTTTTGCTATAGGCGGCTTCATAGAAGAGATAACTATGGAGGAATGGC
Organism: Paenibacillus sp. RS8; assembly: GCF_041956825.1. Lineage (NCBI taxonomy): Bacteria > Bacillati > Bacillota > Bacilli > Caryophanales > Paenibacillaceae > Paenibacillus > Paenibacillus sp. RS8. Next base: position 4,332,802 of record NZ_CP168131.1, read on the forward strand.
GCCAGCAAATGGAGACGAATTTTTTCGGATTAGTGGCGGTGACAAAAGCTGTGCTGCCAGTGATGCGAGAACAGAGAAGTGGTACGATTATTAATGTGGGGAGTATAAGCGGGTTGTCCGGGTTTCCGGGGTATGCTCCATATGCAGCTTCCAAATTTGCAGTAGAAGGATTCAGTGAAAGTCTGCGTCATGAAATGTCTCCTTATGGAATACGTGTAGTATTAATTGAACCTGGCTCTTTCCGTACCCCGATTTGGGGAAAGGGAATAGAACAAATCCGTCGAAGCGAGGATTCTCCTTACAGAAAACGTCTGGATGCAGTGCTACGATATTCCAAACATACCGCTGAAACTGCACCAGATCCAAGTCAAGTCGCAGATCTTATCGGTCGTATTACTGAAATGAAGTCACCAAGGCTTCGGTACCCTATCGGCAAAGGCACCCGGATCTTGATCTTAGGCAAAACGCTGCTCCCGTGGAAATGGCTGGAGAGAATTATTGCGAAAGAATTGAGGTGATGGAATGGAGCAATCCATAAACTTAACAATCATTAAACTCATTGGATATGTATCCAGTTTGATGACCGTTTTTTTATGGTTTATATTTATATTCATTAATCCTTATGCTGAGGTTACGAATCAATCCAGTATTATAATGAGTATGGTAATGCTGGTGTTGCCGGCCGGATTACTAGCGATAGGCATCTCTTTAAACAGAAGTCTTCTCATGCTTCTCGCCTTTATTTGGAGTTTTCCCTACAGTCTGTATATGTTTTTGACGCCAGGTATCTTCAGATTGTTTGGGGTTACAAGCTTAATGTATTTATTGTGTTTTGTGTTATTTAGAATCATCAAGATCAGACTTTGATAAGAATTGAGGTGTGCCGATGCTAGATTCGTCAGGACTGCATATTTGTTTCGATCCAGCAGGCCGTGAAATTGAAATCCTTGATGTAACTCCAGTTGGTAAAGATAAATACCGCATCGAAGAGACGCCGATTTTTAATCCAGGTGTTACAATGGGTGATATTATACGAGTGAAGGAAGAACAAGGAATCTTTTATTATCAGGAAACGGTACAGAAATCTCATTTTAAAAGGTACGCCTGGCTCCTCAGTAAAGAAGCTGTTGATTCAGCAGCCATTTCTGCTTTTAAACAACGGATCACGGATAATGAAGGGAAATGTGAACAAATCTTTGGTGGTTTGATAGTCATTCATATTCCTAAGAATACTTTGATTGATGTGGATGGGGAAATGAATCGAATCATTGAGCGGTTTGAGAAGTGAAGGTACTTAAATATAAACGAAGTATGAAAAAGAAAAAATACTGCGGCATGAAATGCAAGGAAGCTTGCACATGATGCAGCAGCATGGAGAATAGGTGAAACGGTTTAGACAATCTGAGCGATACAATCTATACTTATTTTATTTCTTTCATAAATGTCTTAAAATTTGCGGCGATTTCTTTTGATTTGGTATGGTGTAGATAATGTCCTGCATCAAGTTTTACCAATTTTCCTTGTACGGAATTTTTGACTTGCTCTTCATGCAATGATATCCAATCTTTTAAGAGAGTATCATCCCCTTGTACAAAGAGCAAAAGGGGAATATCCTTTGGAAAAGTTGAATTTAGAGCCCCTTTATAATTAGAAGACATATGTTCCACTTCATTTAAGTTAGTGTAATTATAAGTGTTTCTAAGCGTAAGCAATCTCAATTGTTCTTTAGTTTCATCATCAAACGGCAATTCAGCATAGGGATTTCCACTTGATTTAAATAACAATCTGCCCAATCCTGATTTTCTAAGTAGTTTTAATTTTCCTGTTGGTATTTTAACACCTATTCTGTCTTCCGTTGGAATACTGTTATCAATCCCGACAAATGCACTCACTTCGTTTGGATATTTGTTCACATAATTCAAACTGTACATACCGGAAATAGAGTGTGCCATTAGAATATAACGGTCAATCTTAAGCTGCTTTACAGCTTCATGAATTTCACTTACAATATTTTCCGTGGTTCGTTCTTTTTCAGTTCTATCACTTAATCCATAACCGAAAGGCTCGATCACGACAACTTTGTAAAATGGAGATAGTTCATCTATCAGCAGCTTAAAATCAAGTCCCGGTGCCACCGTTCCATAACCTGGTAAGAGCACGACTGTCTCTTCGCCTTGTCCTTGAATCAAAACATTCATATTTTTACCATCGACGCTTACAGACTGACCATAAGGTTTTATTCTAGCTTGGTCCGATTTATTGAAGAAAATATTAGCGACAAAAACAGTCACTAGAAAAAGTACTATTGCGGTAGCTAAAGCCCCTAAGGAAATAAGTGTAATTCGAAGCGGTTTATTCATCCTTTTTTTCGTAGCTTCTTCTTTTGGTTTCACGCGTATCTTCACCTGTCCTCATCAGTTATTCTGGCTATCCTAAAGACTCGCCAAAGAAAGCTTACCCGATGAAGGTGAACCCTACATGACGACAATATGAACTGAATATGAATGAGCGAAAAAAGCTACAGCACCGATCAAAGAGTCTATAAAATGAATATGAGGTGAGCGATTATGTTGAAATTTATCAAACAATATTTGCCTAGTATTGCTATCGCAGTGGTCATTTCTTTGTTTGTAAGAACTTATGTTGCTGAAGCCATGAAGGTTCCCACGGGCTCTATGATCCCTACAATTGAAATTAATGACCGACTAATCGTTGAAAAAATGTTATGGATGACCACACTTGATCATGGAGATATCGTTGTGTTTACGCCGCCGGTAGCAGGCGATGAGAATAAAAGATATGTGAAGCGGTTGATAGGGCTGCCAGGCGATACAATTGAAATTAAAGATGGAGCACTTTACAGAAACGGAACGGAGATCAATGAGCCCTATCTTAATGAGCGGATGGACTATACTTTTGGACCCGTTACGGTTCCGGCGGACCATTACTTTTTTCTCGGAGATAACCGGAATATAAGCTATGATGCTCATCTTTGGGCTACTCCTTTTGTAGCGAAGGATCAGTTGATCGGAAAAGTGATCGCGGACTTTAGTATTCCTTTTTAGGTGAAGCCGCAGGGGTCTTTTGAACTAATTATGAGCGTTAATGAGACTTTAACCATATTGTGACTTTGGAAGAATTTAGCTATCCTTAAGGTAAAATATACCTATACATAGGAAGGGTGCTGAATTTTGAAAGCTCATGTCACAGATCTAAAACATGGCGATTGTCTTATGATGGACACTTTCAATAGTGTTGGCCTACATGTGCTCCCGAAGGGGACCATTGTCTACAAAGAAGAAATCACCCTCCTGATGAGACATCGTATCGATTATGTCGATATTGAACCTCGCAGCATAGCGATGGATAATGAAGGGATGAATTTGGAGCAAAGTCTGAATGGAAATTTTGATCTTGTGATCCAAAACTATGAGTCTATTTTTCTAGAAGCACTCAGCAAGGGCAGTTTCACGCAGTCAGATGTAGATCTTACGCTGCAGCCCTTGCTGGAAAAAATGGATGAGCATAAGGATGTAGTGTCCTTATTACTGTTGCTTGAGCGGGAGGACGTTGGTACATACAATCATTCTTTGCAGGTCGGACTGTTATCTTTTTACATAGCGACTTGGTTAGGTTATACCAAAGAAGAACGTTACGAGATTAGCCGGGCTGGGTATCTACACGACATAGGAAAAAGTCAGATCGACCCTTCTATCTTGAATAAGGCAGGAAACTTAACCTCTGAGGAAACGGAAGAACTGAAACGTCATACTACATATGGATACGATATTATTCTTAAATCTATGAATGACGAGAAGACTGCACTGGTGGCGCTTCAGCATCATGAATTTGAGGATGGGACAGGTTATCCTAATATGCTTCGTAAGACGGACCTGCACCCGTATACACTGATCGTGGCTGTCGCTAATGTTTACGTTGGGATGACCTCAACAAGAGCGAATCAACCAAAACAGGGGCTAATAACCGTTCTGCGAAAGGTGCATGAGCTAGGCTTTGGTAAACTGAATGGAAATGCGGTACAAGCTTTGATTGGACATTTATTGCCGAACTTTGTAGGTAAAAATGTTCAGCTTAGCAATGGAGAGCAAGGTACGATTATTATGAATAATCCTTTGGACATTTTTAAGCCGTTAGTGAAAGTAGATGAAACTACGTTTAGGGATTTATCCAAGGAGCGTAATTTGACTGTTGAAGAAGTATTTATTTAATGAATAATTTCGTTGCAAAATTAGGCTATCCACTTGGTCGCTAAGATCGAGAGATAGTCTTTTTGTGTTATAATCGAAGCTGGGTTCAAAACCCATAGTAACGAGTAGGAGAGTGCTTATCGTGATTATCAAGTTCATTCGTTTGCGTTAAATCGATGTACAATTCAATGATACCATCATCCATTTATTTTAAAATGTGACCGGTCTTATTTAAGTGTGCAATCTTTGATTACCAAATTCGAATGAAATGAGGATTAACAATGAGCGAAAAGATATTTAAAGTAAACGGTATTGAACTATGTTCGGAGAGTTTTGGAGACTCCAGCAATCCTGCAATATTACTGATTATGGGTGCCACATGTTCTATGGTTTTTTGGGATGAGGAGTTTTGTCAACGATTAGCGGATACAGGACGATACGTTATTAGATATGATAATCGGGATGTGGGACGTTCTGTTGTTTATGAACCTGGGAGTTCCAATTATACAGTGCTTGATATGGCCGATGATGCTGCTGGGTTACTTGACGCTTATAATATAGAACAGGCAAATATCGTGGGGATGTCCTTAGGGGGTATGATTGCACAAGTTCTTGCTATTCGCCATCCTCAGAAAGTTCTAACCTTAACATTGATCGCATCTAGTATTTTTGAATCTGATGATAATGATCGGAACTTGCCTCCAATGGATGAGAGGATTCTCGCTTTTCATGCGGATGGAGCTACTCTGGATTGGTCAGATGAAGAAGCGGTAGCAGATTACTTGGTTTCCGGTTCGAGCATACTTTGTGGTTCAAAACATAAATTCGATGAGAAAAGAGCGTATAAACAAGTTAGGATGGAAATAAAACGTGCCAACAACTTACTCAGCATGTTTAATCATGCTCTTCTAACAGGGGTAGATGACTACGAAGGTAAGGCGAAAAATATCGTAGTTTCTACATTAGTTATCCACGGTACAGAAGACAGCGTACTTCCTTTAGAGCATGGCTTGGCGCTTGCCGAAGAAATTCCTAATGTGTCAATACTAACTCTAGAAGGAACTGGTCACGAAGTTCACCCTGATGATTGGGAAACCATAATTAAAGCTATTTCGAATCATACTCTAAGCGGTAAAGCTTAACGAGGTTTAAATAGATAAAAAGGGTTACAAATCGGTGATGCCGATTGTAGCCCTTTTTCTACATCTACTTAGGAATTAAATCGTTTCACTAATTTTTCTTTATGTGCAGTAAATGCCTCTTCTAAAGTGATGCCATACAAATCGGCTAACAATGCGATATTTCCTAGCACATCTCCGATTTCCTCAATCAAGTCGTTTCTCAGTTGCTCTGGTGGAGGGGTAGATTCATCTGGACGATCTCTTCCGATTTCATAGGACCGTACTGCCCGTGCAACCTCACCGGTTTCTTCCATAAGAAATCCAACCCTTATAAAAGGACCGTAATCGGCCCAGCCTCTTTGCCCATAAAAGCTTTTTATCCATTTCTGCACTTCATTGATCTCCATATTATGTAGCACTCCTTAATCTTTAACATGATTTATTCACCAACATATAGTATATTAGATGTCGGTTATTATCAATATATAGTTTGGGGATGAGGATTTGAAATCAATTTGCGTTTTTGCAGGGTCGAATTTAGGGGTACATGAGGAATATAAGGATAAAGCTGTTGAACTTGGAAACTACATGGCGATGAATAATTATCGCTTAATTTACGGGGGGTCCAGAATCGGATTAATGGGTGAAGTCGCCAATGCTGTGTTGAAAGGTGGAGGTGAGGTGATCGGGGTTATGCCTAGGGGGTTGTTTAATGGAGAGATGGTACATAGAGAATTAACGCAGTTGATAGAAGTAGAAGATATGCATGGACGTAAAGCAAAAATGGGAGAATTGGCGGATGGTTTTATTGCATTACCCGGTGGTTTTGGGACGTATGAAGAGCTGTTTGAGGTTTTGTGCTGGTCACAAATTGGTATCCATAAGAAACCGGTGGGTGTTCTAAATATCAGGCATTACTTTGACCCTCTGATGAATTTAATTCAACATAGCATTAACGAGGGATTCTCTAATGCTTCACATCTCAGTCTGCTAAACCTATCAGATGAGCCGCAGGAGCTCTTAACGTTACTGGAGGGTTATATTCCCCAGACTTTAGAACAAAAGTGGAAACAGCTTAACTAGAAAAGTTCAAGCGTATTCTTAAGACAACATGAGTTTGAAAAATGGCGGTAGGTTAATCTTGCTGTCTTCTCTAAATTAATAAGTGAAATCCACTGAATTTGAATTTCACTAGTGGATTGGCTATGATAAATATAGAGAATCGCTACAAGAGGAGAAATGGATTATGACCCCCGAGAATCAAATCGAACAATTTAAAAAGCTAAAGCACGAGGTTACCCGTTTTATGTTGATTTATAAATTTGCATTGGATGAGATGGAGACGAAGATTGAGATCCTGAAACAGGAGTTTCAATCACTTCATGATTACAGCCCGATTGAACATACCAAATCGCGGATCAAGTCTCCAGAGAGTATTATGAACAAAATGCTGCGCAAAAATGGCGAATTATCACTGAACTCAGTGCGAAATTGTATTAAAGACATTGCTGGTTTGCGGATTACCTGTTCTTTTATCTCAGATATTTATCATGTTAGTGAAATGCTTCAAAAGCAGGACGACTTAACGGTTCTTGAAGTGAAGGATTATATTAAGAATCCCAAGCCTAACGGATATCAAAGTTTGCATTTGCTGATTCAAGTACCAGTATTTATGTCAGATCGTCAGGAGCTAGTTTGCGTTGAGGTACAAATTCGTACCATTGCTATGGATTTCTGGGCAAGTCTCGAACATAAAATTTTCTATAAATATAATAAATCGGTACCAGAGAGTATGACACGTGAGCTGAAAAATGCTGCGGATGCCGCTCATGCCCTTGATCTACAAATGGAGCGTCTGCACCGAGATATAAAGGAAATCAAAGACGATGATGAAGATGATCTTAGCTCCTTCGAGGAGGAGCTTCGCCGTATAGTGGTTCATAATAAGCAATTCACACTTCCAGCTAACTTTATTAAATTGCTTGACGGCAAATAAGCTGTGTTTATTTCCTAGGGTTATCCGTTTCGTTTCGGATTAGCTCTAGGTTTTTTCTTGTATACATCATTGCCAGGGATAACTAAAATAGAGTATTCTCAACTTGAAAGAGAGACTTATAACTTGTAATCATCAGCTTCATCAAATTGATATGAAGGAGAATGAAGATGAGCGAGCGTACACTCCGAACCATTACTGTTAATCAAATTGGATATCCGGTGGATGGAGAAAAGATTGCGGTATTTTCTGGTTCTGGACATGACTTTAGGATCGTTAATGTGGACAGTGGTGATGTAGTATTCGAAGGGGTATCGGGTGCAGAACGGTTTGATGAGGCAAGCGGAGTAACTGTACATACAGGTGTTTTTTCTGAGGTTAGTGCTACAGGTAGATACCGGATTGAGCAGGCTGAGGGGATAGCTTCGGCATCATTTATAATCTCAGATAAACCTTATCATGAGCTTCAACAGGGCTTGCTGAAGGCCTTTTATTATTATCGCTGCGGGGTTGAGTTAACGGAAGAGTATGCTGGAGATTGGAAGCATAAAGCATGTCATACAGCAGAGGGAATTGTATATGGACAAACAGATCTTCGACTGGACTGTTCTGGAGGCTGGCATGATGCAGGTGATTATGGAAAATATAGTGGACCCGGAGCAAAGGCCATCGCTGATCTTTTGCTAGCCTATGAATTATATCCATCCGCTTTTGTAAGCGCTATTCCGATCCCTGAAAGTGACGGGCATACGCCAGATATACTGCTGGAATGCAAAGTGGAGCTGGATTGGTTGTTTAAAATGCAGGACCATAAAACAGGTGGAGTCTACCATAAATTAACTACATTGAACTTCCCCGACCTGGATGTAATGCCTGAGGATGACACAGCGGATCTATATTTCTCACCGGTATCAGCTACTGCCACGGGAGATTTTGCTGGAGTCATGGCCATGGCTGCAAGAGTGTATGAGCCATTTGACTCAGCCTATGCGAAGAGATGTCTGGCTGCAGCAACACTAGCTTGGGAGTGGCTTGTTCAACATCCAGACGTACCCGGCTTCACGAATCCACTTGAAATTAGCACTGGAGAATACGGGGATGGGATCGATAAGGATGAGCGCTATTGGGCAGCAGCGGAGTTATATCGTACGACGGGGAATGAAGAATACCATCAAGCTGTTCTGCAACTAGTAAAGCTAGAATTTCCGAAATACAGTTTAGGCTGGGCAGATATGGGCGGCTATGGGACGCTTGCGTACCTGTTAAAGGGTGAGGAGCAAGCAGACCGAACTTTGTATACATCTTTAAAAAAAGGGCTTATAGCTGAAGCGGAACGTTTAGCAGAAGTGAGTCGTAAGGATGGTTTTAGAATCTCCTTGAAAGAGGAGGATTACATTTGGGGAAGTAACATGCTCGTAATGAATAACGCAATGCTGCTGCTTGCAGCTGAATATTTTAGTGGTGATTCGAGTTTTGCGGACTGTGCGCTAGATCATTTACACTATCTGATGGGGCGTAATGTACTTGATATCAGTTATGTTACCGGATATGGCGATCGTCCTGTGAAACATCCACACCATCGTCCATCTGTTGGTGATCATGTGGCTGATCCAGTCCCGGGTCTAGTGTCTGGGGGGCCAGATCGTGGGCTCCATGATGAATATGTAGTAGAACATCTGCAAGGCAAACCAGCCGCTCAGTGTTTTGTAGATCACGAACTTAGCTACTCTACGAATGAAGTAACGATCTATTGGAATTCACCGGCAGTGTTCGTTACAGCTCGATTTAATCAATAAATTGAAGGGGAAGGCGTGTCTCTTAGAGGAGATGCCTTTCTCTTTTTTTATGTTAAAATGCTATAATACGTGGTGGTATGTAATTTGTACGTGTGGCAATAGGAGGTAAGGCATTGGGCCGTATTTTTGAAATTCAAGGAATTGCAAAACTGAACTGGAAAAGCAGCGAACAGGCTTCGAAATATCTATTCTCGGACATCTCCGCAGAAATAACTGAATCGGACCGGATCGCTTTGATCGGCGCCTCAGGTCAAGGTAAAAGCACACTGCTTAGAATAATGGCTCTGTTGGATGCTCCGGATGAAGGGGATATGCTTGTTAATGGCACTTCATTCAAAAGCATGGATTCAAGGCTGTGGAGAATGAAAGTAGGGTTTGTGGCTCAACAAGCGGTTATGTTGCCTGGCAGTGTGGAGGATAACCTAAGAACCGTCAGTAAGCTGCATGACAGACCGTATGACCTTAAACTAGTACAGCGACTATTGGAGCAGCTAGGGCTGGATCAATTGGATTTAAGTAAAAAAGCGGCAGATTGCTCTGGCGGTGAGAAGCAGCGGATTTCCCTAATTCGGTCATTGCTGCTGCGACCTAATGTTCTATTACTCGATGAAATCACAGCATCACTAGACATTGACAGTACTCAAAGGGTTGAGGATCTGCTAGTACAGTGGCATAAAGAAGAAGGAACTTCAATGATATGGGTGACTCATGACCTTAAACAGGCTAGCCGAATAAGCACTACCACATGGTTTATGGGTAATGGTAAGCTGGAACAACACTTGAGTGAATCTTTTTTTGCTGAATCTGCGGAAGCTTTGGCCAAAAGGTTTATTCGACCGTTAGAAGGAGCGTCATTATTATGAGTTATACTGCACTGAGTTTTACGCTTCTGTTTGTGTTAGGGACGATGTTAGTCTCAGTATGGCAAAAGCTCGGACTGGAAAAAGATATTATTGTAGGTACCATAAGGTCGGCGATTCAATTGCTAGCGGTCGGATATGTGCTGCAATTTATTTTTAAAACCGATCAGATGATCTACGTCATTTTGATTATTATCTTCATGATAAGTGTTGCCGCATGGAATGCAGCGAAAAGAGGGAAGGGACTACATGGATTAGTCTGGAGAATTGGACTTGCGATCGCCTCTATGGAACTTCTGATGATGGGCATTCTGCTTGGCTTACATATTATTGAGGCGACTCCACAATATATCATTCCGATTAGTGGTATGACCATTGGCAGCGCCATGGTTGTCTCTGGGTTGTTCATTAACCACATCAAGCACGAAATACAGCAGAGCAAAGGGGAAATCGAGACCCTGCTGTCACTCGGTGCAACGGTTCCACAGGCGATCCATGAAGTTAGAAAAAGATCTGTGAAATTCAGTATGATCCCAACCATAGACGGAATGAAGACAGTAGGCCTAGTCCAGCTTCCAGGGATGATGACGGGTATGATTATTGCAGGTGCTGATCCAGTAATCGCAGTCCGCTACCAGATTCTGATTGTGTTCTCATTCACCGCTTCTGCGGCCATAACAAGTATACTGCTTAGTGTAATGAGCTACCGGCTCTTTTTCACACCGGACCTACGGCTTAAGCAAACGGTAGAACTATAATAGAATTTTATTTCTCACAAGCGATTCCGTCATTGTCACGGTCGCTTTTTTTGTTGGCATTATAGAGCTCTTTGGATACATAGGGTTTATATTTTGTTTTGCCGCCCTTGTTCTTAGTTGAACTGGAAAGAGCAACACCGCCTTTGTAATCTTTATTTAATTCAGTGCAGTTCTTGTAAGTTTTGGCTTTGGATTCAGCGTTTACCGTGCTCATGGTACCGATGGATAAAGTGAGTAGCAGCCCTGTTGCTACGCATATACTTATCGTTTTTTTCAAGGGAAACATCTCCTTTGGATGAAAAATTCAAGCTAGTACTTTCGTTTATGCACTAGGCCTAGGAATATAATACTATAGAAATGGCACTTGGGAAGTGGAAAGTGACATAATTATTGTTGTTAAGATACATAGAAATTAGCGATAACGGGGAATAATTAGAATTCAATTCACATGAGGTGAAAAGCTTTCTATGAGGTGATTCTGATTAGTAAAAAGAAATTGGCGGCTACCCTGATCGCAGGTGTATTGCTTCTGCCGGGAATCGCAATAGGTGCACCTGACACCGGAACGGTGTTTCATTCTAATGGAAAGCTGCTCTCAGCCATGCCTTTGCCAGCCCCGGAGTCTAAACGAATCTTATTACCAACTGCATTTCAAGCAGCTGAGTTATACGGGTTCGGTTTACAGCACCGGAATGCATCGATTCAATATTCGATCTTTTCCAAAGAACTCAAAAAGGTTATGTATCCGCAGTTTGTTGAACTGAACTGGGTAACTGGCGTATCCAGCCCATGGATCACAAAATACGAGGTTACTAAAGAAACAGTAATTAACCCAAATTCAGAGGTTATAGAAATGCGCATAGATTCCGCGACCTCAAATGGTCCGGAACCATCCATGCTTCTGACGATCTCACTTGTTAAAGATCATAATAGCTGGGTGATTACCGGCGTGAAACCGAATCCTTAAAAGTATGGAGAATTGGAAAAGAGCAAGCGTAATAGGGAACATTCCCGTACGCTTGCTCTTTTTTATAAGATTCGAAAGCATAAACAATCAGTGTACGCTGGGGGCTATACAAAAAGTATCGCTTCACTCGATTATTGCGGACCGTATAACTCTTACTCTCCTTCAATTCGCATTATTAGAGCAATTTTGGGTGAACAGCTGCATCTGAGTCCGATAGCTTCGCTGATTTGCTATTTTCTAGTCTCTTCCCGCCTTGACCATTAATTCCGCCATCATTTTTGGCTCGGTTCTGACAGTGGTCATATGATCTCCTTTACCCTCTATGAAGCGAAAGACGCCTAAATGACTGGACTGAGTCGGATGAAATCCATATCGACCTTGTGGGATAGCCGTGTCTTCCGTCAGATAAAGATAACTTTTAGGGATTTGGAGGCTGTAGAATTTCTTGAGATCTAGCTTTTCAAATAGTGGGGTAGCCGGTTCAGGCGGTGCTTGTTTATAAAAGGCTTGTGCTTGCGCAAGACTTGCAGTGTTGACGAATGTATCCCGAAAGAGCGGGAAAGGGAGTGTGATGGTGTTATTGCCGGATGCATCTTTAAGCTGTTCAAAGGCTTTAAGCGTATCTGCCGGAAACTGATCCGCCACACTTTGTCCGTCTAGCGGCGCGAAGGCATCGAAGAACACGATCCGTTTGATCCGATCAGGGACTTGCTGGGAAACTGTTTGGATGACTGACCCTCCAAAGCTATGTCCAAGGAGAATAAAATTCTTCAAGTCTTTTTGTTTGATATAGTCAACAACGGACTTTGTGATTTGCTCATGCGTTACGTTATTATTCTTATCCGCACCGTGTCCGGCATATTCCGGCGTGTAGACGGTGTGCCCTAATTTGCGGAGCTCGGCTGCAGTTTCATCCCAAAAGCCTGCTGTAGCCCAAGATCCATGGATCAGAACAAAGGTTAATGGAGTCTGTTTGGAAGAGGATTTGTGGTCAGCGGCTGCAACAGTGGAGAGTTGATTCATAGATTGCATGCCCATCATGGTGAAAAGCGTAATACATAACGCTAAAACTATTTTAGTGTGAATCGATTTCATACTTTGCCTCCTGTGTAGTGTGAGATTTTAACACTATAGAGGGTGCCCTGTTTAACAGTGAAAGATGAATTTTAAATGGAGTCAGTGAATCTCCGGCACCCAGGCATAGGCAAACGCATATCTTGTTGTTAGGGAATTCAAAAAAATATAGTAACAGAAGGGTAGGAATAATCAGTGACTTCATACATGGACTACACGTCCCCAGATACAGAATTTACTTTTGATGTGAACACTAATACTCTCTTTAAAAAGGATGCCAACAACTTTATTAATTTGCTGTCCGTTAAGCAGTTGAACACACTGGAGAATACTTCGCTCCTTGATATTTTTCTTAGTAAATCGAATGTGGTAGAGCCACATTATCATCAAAATGCGGCAGAGCTTGTCTATTGTATCTGCGGTTCAGCGGTAGTGTCCTTAATCAATCCGTTTACAAATGAACTTTTGCATTTCCCAATTTGTCCAGGTCAAGTGGCAAATGTCCCGCAAGGCTGGTGGCATTATGAAGTAGCAACGGCCGATAATACTCATTTGCTCGCGATTTTTGACGCACCTATTCCTGAGGTTATCTTAGGTTCGGATATTCTAAGCAAAACTCCGGCGAATGTATTAGCTCATACTTACTGTTTGAACGAAGCCTTGGTAAAGGAAGCCTTAGCGCCTATTAAACCTGGAACCTTTATCGGCCCACCTGCCGACTGCTGTGAGGAAGATAAAGTAAAGGGAGTTAGCAATATGGCTCCAAATATGGCTCCAAATATGAATATGCATGCAAATATGAAACCGAACATGCAACCGAATATGCACCCACACATGCATCCGAACATGCAGCCATACGCTCATATGCAAGCTCAACCCATTCCCATCTCTTCACAAATGCCTCCAGCGACGCAAGCATTTAATTACCAGCCTTACCCGATGCAAGGATACTACACGCAAGGCTATGAACAGCACTATCGTCAACAGCCTTATGTACAACAACAACCGAATTATCAATATTCAAATAATCAAGAGTAACTACAAAAGACCTCCCGAGATCATTTCTCGGGAGGTCTACTTGTTATGGCTTAAGAAATACGGACAAGCACTCTTCCTCGTGTGTTTCCTTGCAGAATATCATTCAATGCCTGCGGCAATTCATTTAAGGTTACTTCACGATCTACAAGGTTCTCAAGCTGTGCAGGCTTCAGATCAGTTGCCATCCGTGTCCACACCTTTTCACGAAGCGAAGCAGGGCACTCTACGGAATCAATGCCTAGCAGATTAACTCCCCGAAGAATAAACGGAAGGACAGTAGTCGGAACAGAAGTGCCGCCGGTCAAGCCGCTTGCTGCAACAGAACCTCTGTAGGAGATTTTACTCAAAATCGCGGCAAGTGAGTTACCCCCAACGGAATCTACAGCAGCCTGCCATTGCTGTTTCTCTAAAGGCTTGGTCGAACTGCCAGTAACCTCTCTGCGTGAAATGACTTCTTCCGCACCAAGACCTTTTAGATAATCGTTAGCTTCGGCATTACCAGTACTGGCCACAACGCTATAGCCCTTTGTGCTAAGCATAGCGATAGCAGATCCACCTACACCGCCGGTCGCTCCAGTTACGAGGACTTTACCTTTGTCTGGTACTATGCCGTTGTCCTCCAGTGCTTGAATGGACAAGCCAGCCGTCAGTCCAGCGGTACCATAGATCATAGCTTCTCTTAGTGTAAGTCCTTCCGGGAGCGGGGTGATCCAAGCAGCAGGAATACATGCGTATTCGCTATATCCTCCAAAGTGAGACACGCCAATACCATACCCTGTCGCAATGACTTGCTGACCTTCATGAAACCGCTCGTCTGTGGAAGACACCACAATACCGGATAAGTCGATGCCAGGAATAAAAGGGTAGGATCTTAAAATCTTTCCGTTTGGGATACTGGCTAGTCCGTCTTTATAGTTCACACTGGAGTATGCAACCTTAATTACAACTTCTCCTGCGGGTAGTTCTTCTAAGGTAACCGGCTTAACAGCGACGGAGAATGATGATTCTGTTTTGTCGACAACCAGTGCTTGAAATGATTCTGTCATAAGTGTAAGCTCCTTCAACTACGTTATTGGTAAGACATATATATAATATTTATTCTGCCCAGTCAACTTGTCATTGTCTATGATATAACGCAAGTGAGACTCCGTGGATCGCACTTTAATTGTGAATTGTAACATTATAATCAAACTAGATAGAAAGAATCCTGAGCATGACCTATGCAGAAGATTTTGATTATTTTAAGGTGAAAACGGCTTTGTGCCCGTCGCTACGATCCCTGATGTATTTGGTCCTGGTGCCTAAGGGAATACTGTATGAAGAAAAATACTAAGGTGATCTATTCAATAGGATGAAAGTTTGTTTAAATGGTATAGTATAGTGTATTTGAAATCTTAGGATTGCAGAAAGAGAGGCTAATTCATGGCGATTGCAACAACGATGATTGTAAGGCTCGAAATTCGGAAATCGGTTGCTTCTTTTGGTGATGTTGCTTCAGGAATTGCCACTGCTGGCGGAGATATCGTTGCGATTGACGTGATTCGTGCAGGTAAGGACGTAACAACTCGAGATATAACAATAAACGTGCAAGATGCCGCGAATGGAGAAATCATGTCTATACTATCGAAGATGCCAGGGGTCAAAGTAATCAACGTGTCAGATCGAACATTTTTAGCTCATCTAGGCGGGAAGATTGAAATCACACCTAAAATGCCTATCAAGAATCGTGAGGATTTATCGCTGGTGTATACGCCGGGAGTTGCCCGAGTGTGTACGGCAATTGCTGAAGATCCGAACAAAGCCTATTCATTGACGATGAAGCGGAATACTGTAGCTGTAGTTACGGACGGTACGGCTGTGCTTGGACTAGGAGATATTGGTCCGGAAGCGGCTATGCCTGTTATGGAAGGTAAGGCTATGCTGTTTAAACAATTGGCGAACATCGATGCCTTTCCACTATGCTTAAATACCAAAGATCCAGATGAAATCATTAATATTGTAAAAGCAGTATCTCCTGGATTTGGGGGAATAAACTTAGAGGATATCAGTTCTCCGCGTTGTTTCGAGATTGAACGTCGGCTTGCTGAAGAGCTAGATATTCCGGTATTTCATGATGACCAGCATGGTACATCTGTAGTAGTTTTGGCAGGTCTTCTGAATGCTCTTAAAGTAGTAGATAAATCTATTGGAGATGTTCGAATTGTAGTTGTGGGGATAGGTGCAGCAGGGGTATCCATCTGTAATATGCTTCTGGCAGCAGGAGCACGTAAGATCTATGCGGTAGATCGTGAAGGTGTTCTTAGAAAAGATCTTCAGTACGATAATCAGGAATGGCGGAAGCTTGCTGACGCAACGAACCCGGAAGGCATTGAAGGTGGACTGACGGAGGTTATGCAGGGAGCCGATGTCTTTATTGGGGTGTCACGCGGCGGGATTCTATCCGTCGATCATCTCAAGAGCATGGCCAGCGATAACATTGTGTTTGCAATGGCGAATCCGACACCGGAGATTGAACCAGAATTGGCTGAGCCTTTTGTTCGTGTATTAGCGACAGGTAGAAGTGACTATCCGAATCAGATTAACAATGTGCTGTGTTTTCCTGGGATCTTCCGTGGTGCACTGGATTGCAGAGCAAAAACAGTGAATCTTGAAATGAAGCTGGCCGCGGCAAAAGCGATTGCTTCCGTCGTCCATCCGGATGAAGTTAATGAGCAATACGTAATCCCGAGTATTTTTAACGAAAAAGTAGTAGAGCTTGTGCGTTTGGCAGTGATCCACGCAGCTATCGCAACAGATGTTGCCCGCCGGATTCCTAAGGATATTGCTAAGGATTTGGAATAAAGGTTAACTATAAATGGACTGCTTTGCTTAGTGAGAGCAGTCTGTTTTTTTATACATTGACACATAAATGGGTGTCGTATCATAATTAGGGCTAAAAGTACCTATTCCCATTTTAATAAAGTGACTGATATAATTACTATAATGTATAAAATGAATTAAATAAGTTTGATGCAATGATATGTAGAAAGGGCATCCAAGTGGGTGCCCTTAAATTTTTCCTCTAAAAAGGGTATTTTTCCAAAAGGGTTAAATTAATTTAGAAGTGGTGAATTCATGAAAGAGTTCTACAGTCAGGTGAGGGTCTGTCAATAATTTTGTGTAAACTCTTTTAAGCACAGATTCCCCCGAGGGGGAAGTCGCGAATTTAACGCAAGTGTTGACCGACCCGATCGGGGAAAAAGACCGACAGCTGGAGCAGCATTTGCCCCCAGTTTTGGACACGTCCTGTCCATTTCCGAGTGACGTCGACGGTGGCCAGATAGAGCATTTTTAGTAGCGCCTCATCTGTGGGAAAGATGCTTTTTCCCTTCGTCACTTTACGAAGCTGACGGTGGTAACTCTCAATCATATTGGTGGTGTAAATCAGTTTGCGGATCTCAGGCGGGTACTTGAAAAAGGTAGCGAGTTCGTCCCAATTGGTCCGCCAGGAACGGATAATGAGGGGATATTTCGCTCCCCAAACTTCCTCGAAACGGTCGAGTTCAAGCAAGGCACCTTCCTCGGTAGCTGCCTTGTAAATAGGCTTTAAGTCGGCTGTTACCTTCTTAATATCCTTGTACGACACGTACCGTGTGGAGCTGCGGATTTGGTGAATAATACACTTCTGGATTTCCGTTTGAGGATAGCAGGCGGCAATCGCTTGAGAGAATCCGGACAGGTTATCCACGCAGATAATGAGAATGTCCTGAACCCCGCGATTCTTCAGTTCATTCAGCACACTCAGCCAGAACTTGGAGGACTCATTCTCACCAATCCACATCCCCAGCACGTCTTTGTTTCCGTCCAGATCAATGCCAATGACCATGTAGGCAGCCTTATTGATAATGGCCCCATCTTGCTTGACTTTGAAGTGGATCGCATCCAAATAGACGACGGCATAGACCCCTTGCAGAGGCCGGTTCTGCCATTCTTTAATGAGAGGCACAATCTTGTTCGTGACATTGGAAATGAGCGTTGGAGATACCTCAATACCATACATCTGCCCTAAATGGTCCTGAATTTCTCGGGTGCTAATCCCTTTCGCATACAGCGCAATAATTTGTTCTTCGATGCCCGTTACATTCGACTGATGCTTCTTGACGACCAAGGGCTCAAACTCGCCCAACCGATCCCGAGGAATAGCGATTTCCTGCTCACCATACTCACTGACTACGGTTTTACGGCTCTTTCCGTTACGGCTGTTTGGCGTGAGCTTCGCTTTCACCTCATGCTTTCCATAGCCCAAATGAGTATCCATTTCGGCTTCCAGCATCTCCTGAATCGTCTCCGCAAACAGCTCTTTTAGAGCATTCTGCGCATCCTGTGCGCTTACCAAATTGTTTTCCTTAATAAATTCCCGTAACTGCTGTTTTGTCCAAAGTCCCATGTGTTCTCCCCAACCTTTCTCTTACTTCCATTTTAATGGGTTTGAGAGTTTACACAATATATTTTACAGACTCTCAGGTGAATCGGAAAATTTATTATATTGTTATGTTATTAATCATTATTCTTATGATATCTGGATTAATACTATCTACAACAGAGTTGAACGGGATTAATTTTGGATACATTGTACATTTTTTGTGTGTGATGATTCTATCCATTAGTTTATGGATCTATCCTAAGTATGAGACATATACCTTTAGAAAGATTATCATTCTTTTTGGATTTGCTTACTTCTATACTCTTTTCTTTTTATATCCGCAAACTTGGACCACCTATATATTGATTTGTCTTATTCCCGCACTTTCTATTCTATTTTTCGATTTAAAACTGTTCTACTTTTCCTTTATCATAAATGGATTGTTAATGGTAATCACTTTTAGTTACGTCATTTTTATTGATAAAGGTGAATTATATACTTATTTACATCATGATATTGTAGGCAACATTATTAATATAATAGCTGTTCAAGCGTTATTATTTTTCATTTTCCATTTATCATTTAAGCGGGTGAAGAAGCAGCAACTGTATTATGAACAATTACAGCAATCCGAGCGGTTAAAGATGGTAGGACAATTAACAGCTGCTGTTGCGCATGAAATTAGAAATCCAGTAACAGTGGTCAGAGGCTTTTTGCAATTGTTTAAAGAGGACACTTCATTTGATGATCCTATGAAAGGTAAGTTCAACTTGATGATTGATGAATTAAACACAGTAGAACAGATAATCTCTCAATTTCTAACCCTTTCAAAACCAAATGGAGATCAAAGACTAGAGAAAGTAGATGTGAAGGAAGTTCTTCAAAGTGTAACAGGTCTGCTTCATTCCTATGCCATGCTGTCTGATAATCAAATCGATATAAAGGTAGAGGAAGATTGCTTTATTTCTATTAATAAAATAGAGTTTAAGCAGTTACTCATTAATATTATAAAAAATGCACTAGAAGCCTCAGATGTTGGGAAATCCGTCTCAGTCACAGCAAATAGAAATAATCATTTTATCGAGATAACGATCATGGATGAAGGCAGTGGAATGTCCGAAGTAGAGATTAAGTCGCTCGGCACACCTTTTTATTCATTAAAAAGTAATGGAACGGGTTTAGGGTTAATGATTTGCTTTAATATTGTAGAAAAATATGATGGGGAAATCTTTTATAATAGCTCTAAAGGTAAGGGGACTACCGTTACTATTCGCTTTTTAGCTACGAATGATCAATAATATTCCAAAAATGAAAAAGTTAATACTGGAGGGAATATATGCGAAGAATTCACATCATGGGTGCATCTGGAGTAGGAACTAGCACATTAGGTCAGCAATTAGCCAAGGTGTTACCTCATATTCAGTTGGATAGTGATGACTATTTCTGGGAGCATAAGTTCACTAAACAGCGCGAAATCAACGATAGATTAACTAGAATTAAGCAGGATTTAGCCCATAAGGAGCCATGGATTCTGAGCGGTGCAGTTTGCGGCTGGGGGGATGGGCTTCGGCCCTATTTTGACTTGGTCATTTTTTTATGGCTTCCGCAGGAGATCCGTTTGAATCGATTAAGAGTTAGAGAATACGAGAGATATGGTGACGAAATTTTACCTGGTGGAAATAAATACGAAGCGAATCAGACTTTTATGGAGTGGGCCGCTTTATATGATACTGCAGGAGTTGAAGTCAGAAGCAAGGAACTACACGAGGAATGGATGTCCGCGTTGAAATGTCCTATTTTACGAATAGAAGGAGATTTAACTCCTCAAGAACGTGTTGAAGTCGTGCTGAATTATTTAAAGTTTATGGAATCAGGAGGAACTCATGATGATTAAGAATCTGGGTACGCTGTTGCTGGCTGGGATGTTGTCAGTTCTTCTTGTTGCCTGCAATACAACTACATATAAGCATAATTACACCTTTACAGGTGAAGGAGAAGTATGGTCTGCAGCATATGTTCAAAAGGCTACGGAGAAGTTCATCGATAAAAAGGGTGAAAGACCAGATTATGAAACTTCGCAGCAATCTACATTTGAGCTTAAATATAAAGGAGAACAAACGGATCTGGATAAAATAAAAGATTTTAAATATATCTTCAAGGGAACCTCGGGTGAAGAAAGTAAAACCTTAGAAGATGTTAATGGAGTAAGAAGTGAGTTGAAGTCCGAGAGATCCGGGAGTGGGGCGTACGAGCAGGAGGACTCTATCATTAAGGTAGTAGTGGAGTGGGATGGAAAGAAGGAAGAATTTGATCTGGAGGTTCGTAAATAGTGGGGCATATATGAAAATTGGTTTAGTGAGACATTTTAAAGTGGCGCATCAACCGGTGAGTGGGCGAATGTCGGGAAAGCAATTCAACGCGTGGGTTGAGGCGTATAATCAATCTAATATTGAGTCTGGGGTGTTCAGTAATTCAGAGCTTGTTTGGGAGGTATACCTTAGCAGTGATCTTCCTAGAGCTATTCATACGGCGACTCAGATCTACTCAGGCGATATTATCTATACTCAGCAGCTAAGAGAAATCGAGATCGTCGCAGCCTCACAGACTGAAATTAAGCTACATCATTCGATTTGGTTAGCGCTGGGACGGATCGCTTGGTACATAGGTCATTCCTCGCAGCGTGAGAGTAGAGGGTCAACGTTACTTCGCACACAAGCAGTTATTGAGCGCTTAGAACGCGACTTTGGATCATCCAATGTACTCATAGTTACTCATGGCGCTTTTATGAAGGTATTAGCACAACAACTGGCCCTCAGAGGTTATATTGGAAAACGGATATTTTATCCACGGAATGGTGAACTGTATTTGTATGAAAAAGATTCTTAAATTAAAGAAGGCAGGTTGAACATTCATGGTTGTTATTAAAGAAATAGAATGGGAGTCTCTCCATGAACTTGGTGATTTATACCAGGAGTTGATGGATCATCCCTCGGATCCTAATAAATTTGAACAAGTATTTAAAGTGATTAAGGCAGATAGTCGGTACATATTGTTGGGCGCTTTTGTGGATGGGGAGTTGATGGGGTCTTTGATGGGGATTGTCTGTCATGACCTAGTAGGGGATTGCAAACCGTTTATGGTGATTGAGAATGTGGTAGTGTCATCGCGTGCCCGTCGTCAAGGTGTGGGCAAAAAACTGATGCTCGCCATCGAAGAAATGGCTCATGAGAGAGGCTGCTTTTATATCATTTTAGTCTCAGGAGAAAAGCGGAAGGAAGCGCATATTTTTTATGAATCCTTAGGGTATAGAGATGAGAAGGTAGAGGGGTACCGGAAACATCTAAGTTCCCATTAAAAGGAGGTAATTGATTTGCAAACTTTTTTTCAATATAACTGGATGGTTCGTGAACAATGGTATGAGTGGTGTGAGAGTATTTCTGAGGAAGAGCTACTTGAGGCACGTATTGGCGGTGTAGGCAGTATATTGAAGACACTCTTCCATATTGTTGATGTGGAATGGAGCTGGATTCAAGTATTGCAAGGGAAACCGGATTTTCAGGAGGACTTTGAGCTTTACAAGTCTTTGCAGCAGGTAAGGATGCTGGATGCGAAGTTCCGGCCCGATGTGGAACCCTTTGTACTGTCTTGGCATGAGGGTTTAGAACGGAATATTTTTGAGGATCACCTGGCGGATGGCCGGATCGTGACGGATACTTGGGGCGAAGTGATGCGCCATGTGATCGCTCATGAGATTCATCATGTCGGACAGTTGTCCGTTTGGGCAAGGGAAATTGGGAAGGAGCCAGTTTCTGCTAATTTGATTGGAAAAGGGCTCCGATGATTCGTGAATCGAATAGGTATTGTGTATATCATGTAGTGCTGTCTGTGGAGAGCAGCGGCGGAAACCACAAATGGCGAAGATCAACCCAGCCTTGACTATTGAAGCTTACGCCTCGGACAGAGGGCAAATAAGCAGTCTGAGTAGGTTTTTCATACAAGATGTACAAATGATGCTCCTCAAGAAGACGGTTCTCGATAATTCTAAAGCTCTCCGATCTAGCTTCAGGATTAGGTTCCCTTGCAATGGTATAGAGCCAGCCTTCAATATCCGCCCGGGTATGCGGTTCTATATGCTGGGAGAGCGTGAGGTATAAATCAAATAAGCGAAGCTGTTCATCCTCGTCGCGAAATAATGAGAAAACAATCAGGTCAGACTCCAGTCGAACCGGGCCTTTGAATTCCTCTGGAGATACAGAAACAACCGTACATGAATAGCCTTGCCGCCCTAGCTTGGTAGCAATAAATTCAGCATCGCTAGCATATTGCGGAATAGTGGATATTTGCAGCGAGATTTCTTGGTCTTCTATTGAATTATGCGATACAGATATTGAATCGTCTATTAAACAGGATACAATCTTTGCCCTAAGAAGGGGGTCGCTAAGCGGTCCTTTTTTTTGTGTATTGCAGGTCACAAATTTACGAATGTAGGACTCCGAATGAATTCGGCTCCAAGACGAAGAGTTGGTAGATGATGGGTTCTGAATCACATGAAAAGCCGAACCTGTATCTGAGGAATCTGTCTCGGTATCCCATGGAACATAGAGTATTTCGACCCGATCTAAATGAGCTCTTCCTTGAAAATAATAAGGAAAAACCTCCAGCACACAGGTGTCCTCGTTCATGTCCACAACCTTGAATGGCCCCGTCCCCACCGGTCTGCGACCAAAGTTAGATTCGTCCATTCCTTCTAAATCACGCGGTACAATAGCGGCTCTGCTCGTACACAAAAATGGGAGAAATAGCTCGTTAGGCTGCTTAAGAGTAATTTGTACGGTAGATGGATTTAGTGCGTGAACCTGCTGGATTTCTTTGAAAATATAACTATAGAGCGTCCGCTTAGAGGTTCGCATTAACCGTCCTAAGGAATAGACTACATCTTTGGCAGTCAGTACTTTTCCGTGATGGAACAAGACTTCCTTGCGCAGAAAAAAAGTCCAGATCGTACGGCTTTCATCCACTTCCCAGGCATGAGCAAGACTAGGTACAATCTTATCCCGTTCCCCGCTGCGTCTCACTAGTCCGTCGAAAACATGACTGGAAACAAAGGACTCCGCCAATAGATTCATATGGAGTGGATCGAAGGTGTGCAGCTGCTGGGTGATGGGAAGTCGAAGGGTATCAATCTGTTTATCACTACGTATTTCGGAATGATGCCCAAAATAGGTCAACAGCCAACCTTGCAATGTATCCTGCAGTGAAGATGAGCTGGCATGGGTTTTGATGCCTTCAATCGCTTTGTGAACATCTTTACGGCTAATGGCCTGCATCATGGATTGCAGTGCAATTTCTTCAGAGGGGACAAGGAACTGTAATAAGGAACGACTTCCCCGTCCTCGCTTAGGTGTCCATTGTACCCATTCGAGCTGTATCATTTTATTCACAATATGCATGGCATTTCGATGTGTACATCCGAAGGTGAATGCTAGTTCATCCATTGTAACTGAGATTTCTGCCGCTCCCCCAAACTGAGAGTGAAGTTTTAAATATTGGTTATGCAGCTTCATGGTTTAGTTCCCTTCAGAAAATAGGAAATTATTAATTAATTCTTTCTCTTTTTTTTCTTATTTTATCATTTAGAATAAGGATAAGAAAGTAAGAATATGGGGGTGTTTACCATGACCGATGAAACGGAGCTTAAGCTTAATCGATCACTTTCCGCTTTAATTGTTGCCTTCTTACTAGCGATTGTTCATCAGTTGTTGTTCTACGGAAAGTTGCCGGGGGTATCTTATCCTATTTTTGTTTGTCTGTTTTATGCATATATGCTTTATTACGCTAAGGCTAAACTGCGTAAACTCACCAAATTCAGTTACTTCTGGTTCGGAGCGATTTTTTTACTTTCGTTGACCTATGTATTCTTTCATAATCTATTTTACTTTGGGTTGAACCTGTTAGTAATCCCGGTGCTGATTTTATTACATATGACTTATCTCCTAAGTGATAAACACCCCTCTTGGAGCAAGTTCAAAGTGCTTTGGGATACACTTGAGCATGTGATTCCACAGAACTTTCGTCACTGGGGTATTGTGTTTAAGGACATCAAAAGTAGCAGTGATCGTAAGGTGAAGGATGAGCGCAAGCAGGTGTTGGGGAAAGTGTTTACTGGGCTTGCGATCTCTTTACCGATACTGCTTGTTGTGATTACCCTGCTTGCCTCGGCCGATGGCGTGTTTCATCATGTGCTAATTTGGCTGCCAAATATGCTCGATCGGATTTCATTTGGTGAAATTATTGTTCGGGCGCTCTGGATATTCCTAATGGGGATGGGTTTTTTCGGGTTAGTATGGGGCTTTGTAGATTCGAAGATCTATGACTGGGAGGTGCAGCCTAAGGAGTATGGCCCCGTGCTTGCGCCTCTCACCTTTAAGGTTGACCCAGTAATTATGACGACAATTCTTATAGCCATTAACACGGTATATGTTCTGTTCGTAATCGTGCAGTTTACTTACTTGTTTGGGGCCTGGGAAGGTATTTTACCAGAGGGGAGTTCCTATGCTGATTACGCTCGTAGTGGATTTTTTGAGCTAATTATGGTGACCGCGATTAATTTCATTATTTTAATGCTGGCATTGGGATCGGAAGGAAAAAGGGGCGGGATGCTCCAAAAAGTCATTAATATCCTATTGTATATCTTGGTCGGTTGTTCAACTGTAATGTTATATTCCGCCTTTACTAGACTGACTTTATATGAAGAGGCGTATGGCTATACTACGATTCGATTCCTAGTACATGCTTTTATGATTTTTATGGGATTGCTGTTGATTCTTGCAGCATTGCGGATAGCTGTTCAGCGTTTGCCACTGGCTAAATGTTATATTGTGCTGGGTATGGTCTCTTATGTTGTAATGAACTATATCGGGATGGACGTTATTATCGCTAATAAGAATATGGAGCGTTATGAGGTAAGCGGTAAGCTGGATGCAAATTATTTGGTGGGCTTATCACCAGAGGTTATTCCTTCACTGATTAAATTCAGCCGTAAGGAAGACGGGATGCTGGATCAATTTTTGAAAAATGAACGCTGGGACGGTGCTCAAAGAGAGCGGAAGTGGCAGTCTTTTAATATCCCGGAATATCGAGCACAGCGCGAGCTGGAAAAATATTTTGCACAGTAAAGGTTATAAGAAGGTGTGAGGACAGTGAGAAGGAAGCCATTTAATAAGGGCTGGTCATTTATCGTCATTTTTATTACGGTAGGTTTAAGTTATGGGATTTATCATATTTATTTATATAATGCACCAAGGCAAAGTCATTACTCTCGCGTATCCAGCAGCAATCTAGAAACGGAATATTTGGGAGATATTCAGCTGCTTCAGAGCCTCAAATCGCTCACCAAGGCCCCTAAACCCCGTGACGATATTGAACGGTATCAATACTATAATTTGGATAACGAGACAACAGTAGCCACAGCACGTGGTGATGATAAAATCATTCTAATCAGCATCTATTCCGATCTGAAGATGAACACTGCCAGAGGTATTCATGTCGGGTCATCTGCCGACGAAGTGATTGAAGCTTACGGCTCTTCTTATTATAAAAGAGGGGAACAAGGGGCTGATATTATCGGGTATGTGGATAAAATCAATCATCGGAGTTTAGAATTTTGGTTACAAGATCATAAAGTGAATATGATCCGATATAGTGTGGACTCTGTTGTGACGTAAGGTGATGTGAACTTATACTTTCTATATTTTCAAAAAGGACATATGTCCTTTTTTTTGTGGGGTATTCTAAATTACAATTATTTGAGCAAACAATAGAGGGGGCACCACATGCAAACGATAAATGACCGTGAAGCTGTCCGTGCCTTGGCAGTGAAGAACGGTCTGGACGGAATTTTTAGCCCAATGGTAACTCACAAAATGGAACTGAGACGTTATGCAGATGAAGAGAAGCTGTGCTTGGTTGGCGATCAATTAGATGGGATGTTCCTTTTGGTCGAAGGCAAGCTTAAAATTCAAACGCTGCTGCCGAATGGAAAATCTATGCTGGTACGTTTTACAAATCCGATGTCTGTGATCGGGGATGTGGAGCTGCTACACCGATTTCCTGTCAAAAACCAGGTAGAGTCCGTTGGAGAGAGCCTGATTCTTTTTGCCGGGAGGAGACTTCTGCTTAGGGAGCTTGAGGAAAATACAGCATTACTGCGTTTTTTAGTTGGAGAGCTTAGTCATAAGCTGCATACGCTCGGCCAAGCCTCTGCGCTTAACCTGTTATACCCAGTAGAGAATCGGTTTGCTAGTTATTTGATGTCTTTATTCGCAGATCATAGCGGAGGACGACGAGTAGAGGAGATTCGGACCTCAAGCCTGATTGAGACAGCTGAGCTGCTAGGAACAAGTTATCGGCATCTTAACCGGATCGTGCGTCAGTTCATTGATGAAGGAATTATTGCAAGGAATCGTGGGCGCTTAAGCGTACTGGATGAAGGAAAGCTGGCAGAGCTGGCGAACGGGAATTTATACGAATAAACAGATGTTTGAAGACCATTATTTCCTGCTTAGGCCGGAAGTAGGGTCTTTTTGTTTTTTTAAGCGAACATTCAGTTTAAATTCAGAGAAGCTTAAGGGAGCAATAGTAGGATAAAAGTACCAAATAGAGGCCTACTATACATATAGAGATGAGGAACAACGATGTTCAGAAATATCCGTGGAAAAATAGTATTGGGATTTACTGCTGTGATTGTAGTCTTTCTAGTGGCAATAGCAGGAAACACATTGTTTCAAGGAAAGGCTACGATGCTGACAGATCAGGTCAATCGCAACTGGAACAAGCTGTCGCTTGTTCAGGGATTAACGGATAAAATTCGTACAGCAGATGAGCTAGGGGCTCGTTATGTGATGAGCAACACAGATGCTGAACGGAAATCATATCTGTCTAAGTATGAAGAGACACTTCCATTAATTGAGAATGCTTTTACGGAGCTGGAGAGTGCTAGATTAAGTGAAGAAGACTTAAAGGGTGTAACGGAACTGAAGGGGAAATGGAATGATTATTTGATCGTTTTAAAAGAAGCCTTCGCGTTAGCCAAGGATGGAAACTTCCCGGAAGCGCAGAAGAAATTCACAAATTTATCTTTAGATTCAATGATTGAATCTCAAATTGAGTTTAAGAATATGCTTGAGGAGGAAATACAGATTGGGCAGAGTCAAGCAGAATCCCATCGTAGCAACGCATTGATTACTAGCTTTGGTGTGACGGGATTATCGGTAGCTCTTGCCCTGATCCTTGCGTTAATCATATCAGGACGAATTATTAAACCCCTCCGTGATGTGAACACACAGCTTAGGGAGATTTCAGATGGAGATGCTGATCTAACGCGTAAGTTAAATGTCCAGTCTAAAGATGAGATCGGTGAACTAGCTTTTAATTTTAATAAAATGACAGAAAATTTGGGATCAATGATTGAACAAGTGAAGCTATCAGCGAATAGTCTTGCGAATTCCTCTACAAATCTTACCTCAGATAGTGGAGTGACAGCAGGTGCCACAGAACGAATATCGGATATTATGGGTGAAGTAGCTTCAGGAACAGCTAAACAGATGAATGATTTACAGACCAATACAATTACAATCTCAGAAATATCGTTAGGAATCGGTCAAATTGCCTCCAGCGTTCAGGATATTTCTGAAGCCTCGCATCGTTCTGCATCGTTTGCTATTGCCGGAGATGAATCACTTCAAGCAGCAGGGCAGCAGATGGAATCCATTAATCGATCCATACAATCTTTGTCACAGCAAGTGCAAGGCTTTGTGAATCGATCACAAGAAATTGGCAGTATTGTTGCTGTCATAAAAGGGATTGCTTCGCAGACGAATATGTTGGCGTTAAATGCGACAATTGAAGCAGCCCGCGCGGGTGAGCAAGGTAGAGGTTTCGCTGTAGTTGCCGATCAAGTTCGTAAACTGGCAGAGCAATCAGCAGAATCCGCGAATCAAATTGCGGAAATGGCGAGGGGAATTCAAAGTGAAGCAGATGATGCCATGAAGGTTATGGTGGGTAGTATGAGTGAAGTTAGAGGAGGCACGGAGATTATTCAGCAGGCTGGACGTTCTTTTGGAGAGATTCGATTATCTATAGATTTACTGGCTGAACAGGTTCAGGAAGTATCCGGAGCTGTGGAAGAGATCACAGCGGCAACGGAAGAGATTGTGGAATCTCTTCGAAATGTTACGGAAATTGCAGAAACTACTGCAGCAAGTACACAGCATGTGTCGGCAGCATCGCAAGAGCAAATGGCCTCGGTGGAACAAATTGCTTCCTCTGCAAGTGAATTGAACTTAATGGCTCATGGACTACAGGGGCTGGTAGCTAGATTTAATGTATAGTGCGAGCTTCAGAGAGTTAAGAGGGAATTTCCCACTGCTCCCTGAAGCTTTTTTTGTTTGGTTGAACGTAATATCCCACATACTAAGCATAGAAATCGCCATCGACGTCAACCTACCTATAACTTATATTATTACCATTATTAGTTAGTTAGCGGTCAACCTCTGGATATAGATCGGAGACTTGAAAAGTGAGAGTTAAGGAAACAAGAGGATGACTGGCAGCTAATAATGGTGTGATTGTTTCGTCGAAACACTATCAGATCTATTTTAGGAGGCGGATGTCTATAATAATACTATTTTGAAAGCGCATTCTTAATAGCTGCATAGCTTCACAAATCTTTGGGAGGTGGTTCTCTAATGATAGCAGCTTCTAAAAAATTTACGGGTAAACCGACAGTAATGTATTTTTTGATTGTAATCTTATTTGTAGGTCAGTTAGCCTTATATCCCTCAGTGAGTTTAGCTGCGGGGAATTTAGCCCAAGGGAAGAGTATTACTTCAAGCTCATTCGGCGATGTTTATGTAGCAACTAATGCCAATGACGGCAATCAAGGAACATATTGGGAAAGTGTAAGTAACGCATTCCCGCAATGGATTAAAGTGGACTTAGGCGAAGTAAGCAGCGTCAATCAGGTTGTTCTAAAACTGCCGGCGAACTGGGAATCTAGAACCCAAACATTGTCGGTGGAGGGAAGCTCTGATGATTCTACTTACACTAACTTAGCAGCCTCTGCCAATTACACCTTTAATCCAGCAAGCGGTTCTAATACTGTGACCATTAATTTTTCAGCTGCGAATGCTAGATATGTTAAATTGAACTTCACGGCAAATACAGGCTGGCCGGCAGCACAGCTATCGGAATTTGAGATTTATGGCAGTACAACTACACTCCCAACCACAGGATATGAAGCGGAGAACGCTGCCTTATCCGGTGGAGCAAAAGTCAATACAGATCATACTGGTTATACCGGAACCGGATTCGTAGATGGCTATTTGACACAAGGAGCAACGACTGCCTTTAGTGTTAATGTTGCCTCTGCTGGAAACTATGATGCCGCCTTAAAATATGCAAATGCTTCAGGGAGCACTAAAACAATAAGTATTTATGTCAATGGGACTAAAATAAAGCAATCTTCTCTTTTAAATCTGGCCAACTGGAATACATGGTCTACAAAGGTTGAAACGCTAGCCTTGAATGCTGGTGCTAATACGATTACTTATAAATATGATGCAGGTGATACTGGAAACGTGAATCTGGATAACTTGATCCTTACTCCGTCTTCAGCACCGACAGCAACAGCAACACCAACAGCAACAGCAACACCAACAGCGACACCAGCACCAACACCAACACCAACACCAACACCGACACCGACACCGACACCAACAGCAACACCAACACCGACGCCAACACCAACAGCAACGCCAACACCAACGCCGACAGCTACTCCAACACCCGGGACGGGTTCTAATTTGGCATTGAACAAAAGTATAACTGCGTCCTCTTCAGTCTTTACTTTTGTACAGACGAATGCGAATGACGGGGATGTGACCACTTATTGGGAGGGTGCGGGAGGAAGTTATCCGAACACATTAACGGTTAACTTGGGTAGCAATGCTGATGTTACATCAGTAGTTCTAAAGCTGAATCCTTCATCGGCTTGGTCCACACGTACTCAAACCATTCAAGTGCTTGGACATAACCAGAATACAACGGCTTTTACTAGTCTTGTACCCGCTACCGTCTATACCTTTAATCCGGCAAGCGGCAATACAGTGACGATTCCGGTAACGGCTACAGCTAGTGAATTACAGCTGAAGATCACCACTAACTCTGGTTCAAGTGCTGGACAAATTGCCGAATTTCAGGTAATTGGTACACCATCTGCGAATCCAGACTTGACGGTGACTGGTCTTACATGGACTCCAACATCTCCCATTGAGACGGATGCCATTACTCTTAATGCAACAGTTAAGAATATCGGGACTCTAGCATCTGCTGCAACTAATGTGAATTTTTATTTGGGCACTACACTTGTAGGTACTAGCCCAGTAGGTGCTCTAGCTGCTGGCGCATCAACGAGCGTATCTCTTAATATGGGGGCAAAAGATGCGGCAACCTACTCATTAAGTGCAAAGGTCGATGAGAATAATACTGTTATTGAATCAGATGAGGGGAATAATAGCTTCACTAGCCCGACTTCCCTTGTAGTTGCACCTGTATCGAGTTCTGACCTGGTTGCTTCCTCCGTCAGTTGGACACCTGGAAATCCAGCAGGCGGCAACACTGTAAGCTTCTCTGTTGCCATTAAGAACCAGGGTACAGCAGCTTCCGCGGGTGGGGCGCATAACATAACTTTGACGGTTTTAGATGCTACTACGAATGCGGTAGTTAAAACTCTTACAGGCACCTATAACGGCGTGATATCAAGTGGGGTAACCACAGCACCTGTAGCTCTCGGTAATTGGACAGCAGGAAATGGCAAATATACTGTGAAGAGTGAAATTGCAGTAGATGCTAATGAGCTGCCTGTGAAACGGGCTAATAATATTCAGACGCAGTCACTGTTCATTGGTCGAGGAGCGAATATGCCTTACGACATGTATGAGGCTGAGGATGGGGTGATTGGCGGCGGAGCTGTGAAGCTTTCAGCTAACCGGACCATCGGCGATCCTGCAGGTGAGGCTTCAGGCAGAAGAGCAGTCACGCTGAACACCACAGGCAGCTATGTTGAATTCACGTCAAAAGCCAGCACAAACACTCTGGTTACTCGTTTCTCAATTCCAGATTCAGCGAGTGGTGACGGCACAAATGCTACGCTTAACATCTATGTTAATGGTGTCTTTAGCAAAGCTATTAACTTAACTTCTAAATATGCATGGTTGTATGGTTCTGAGACAAGTCCTGGCAATTCGCCAAGCGCAGGTTCTCCACGGCATATTTATGATGAAGCTAACATTATGTTTGACAGCACGATTCCGGCAGGAAGTACGATCCGTTTACAAAAGGATAGCGCTAACACCTCTCAATACGCCATTGATTTCATCAGTCTAGAGCAGGTTTCACCGATCGCTAATCCAGATCCGGCTAAATACACTGTTCCAGCAGGCTTTACGCATCAGGATGTTCAAAATGCACTTGATAAAGTGCGCATGGACACCACAGGAAATCTCGTAGGTGTGTATTTGCCACCAGGTAACTATCAGACCTCTAACAAGTTTCAGGTCTACGGCAAGGCAGTGAAGGTTATCGGTGCGGGTCCTTGGTATACAAGGTTTATTGCTCCAACTAACCAAGAGAATACCGATGTCGGCTTCCGCGCCAGTGATACAGCCAATGGATCTACCTTTGCGAATTTCGCTTATTTCGGAAACTACACATCACGAATCGACGGTCCTGGTAAAGTATTTGATTTCTCCAATGTGGCGAATATTACGATCGATAACATTTGGACCGAACATCAGGTATGTATGTACTGGGGAGCTAACACGGATAATATGGTGATTAAAAACTCCCGTATCCGTAACACCTTCGCTGACGGCATTAATATGACTAATGGCAGCACGAACAACCTCGTGTCTAATATTGAAGCCCGGGCAACCGGTGATGATAGCTTTGCGTTGTTCTCGGCGATTGATTCCGGCGGTGCAGATATGAAGGACAACGTCTACGAGAACCTCACTTCAATCTTGACTTGGCGTGCTGCCGGTGTAGCTGTCTATGGCGGATATGCAAATACCTTCCGTAACATTTATATCGCGGATACGCTTTGCTACTCCGGGATTACGATTAGCTCGTTAGACTTTGGATATCCGATGAACGGTTTCGGAGCTTCACCGACTACGAATTTTGAGAATATTTCTATTGTTCGTGCAGGTGGGCATTTCTGGGGCGCGCAGACTTTCCCGGCGATTTGGGTATTCTCGGCCTCGAAGGTCTTCCAAGGTATTCGAGTTAATGATGTGGATATCATTGATCCAACCTATCATGGCATCATGTTCCAGACCAACTATGTAGGTTCCACTCCACAATTCCCAGTAACAGATACCATCTTTAATAACGTTACAATTACCGGTGCACAGAAGAGCGGCGATGCTTTTGATAGCAAATCCGGGGTGGGTATCTGGGTGAATGAAGCTGCTGAGGCAGGTCAAGGTCCAGCCAGAGGCTCAGCAACCTTCAACAATCTGAAGATTACGAATACAGTAACGAATATTAAGAATAATACATCTACCTTTACCATTAACGTGAATCCGTAAGTTGTAGTAGACCAGCATTCAGTTATGATGAAGCCGCCTACCCATAAGTATGGGAGGCGGCTTTTTAAGGTTTTTTAAGTTAGGACTGCTAGTTCCAGAATCGACAGGAGATGCCGCTCAAGTTACAATAATGGGAAGTACAGAAATGAAGGAGGCTCTAGGATGACACCCCTTGTTGTTAACAATATAACAGAGCTTATTGGGAATACACCGGTTGTGCGGCTGAATCGGTTGACCACACCCCAAGATGCAGAACTATATGTGAAGCTGGAACGCTTCAATCCCAGTGGCAGTGTAAAGGATAGAGCCGCTTATAATCTGATCCTGCAAGCGGAACTAGACGGGCTGCTGAAACCTGGAGGAACCATTATTGAGCCGACAAGCGGAAATACAGGCATTGGATTGGCTATGAATGCCGCTGCAAAAGGCTATAAAGCGATTCTTGTCATGCCTGACAATATGACGAAGGAACGAATCAATATTCTAAAAGCTTATGGAGCTGAAGTTGTGTTGACTCCTGCAGCGGAGCGGATGCCGGGGGCTATAGCAAAAGCAATCGAGCTAGGGAAAGAAGTGGCGAATAGCTTTATTCCACAGCAATTCGAGAATAAAGCGAATCCTGACATTCACCGAACAACGACAGCTCTTGAAATTATGGAGCAAATGGAAGGGAAGCTGGACGTGTTCGTTGCATCTTCGGGAACAGGAGGCACAATTACTGGAACTGGGGAAGTGTTGCGTGAGCAGCTTCCGGATATTCGTATTCTTGTTGTTGAACCGCAAGGCTCGCCAGTGTTATCCGGTGGAAAGCCCGGACCGCATAAGCTGGTTGGAACCAGTCCGGGCTTTATACCCGCCATTCTGAATACGAAGGTCTATGATGAAATTGTTCAAGTTTCGGATGAAGATGCACTGAATACTGTGAGAATGCTGGCAGCACAGGAAGGGATTCTGCTAGGCCCATCAGGTGGCGCCGCAGTATGGACAGCATTGCAGGAAGCACGGCGCCTCGGGGCCGGCAAGCGAGTGCTATGTATTGCACCTGATGCGGGGGAACGTTACCTGAGCATGGGAATATTCTAACTTCGTTTGGAGGAATAAGAATGAATAAGCTCATGGTAAGTTTCTTTATTGTCCTTATGTTGGTGGGTTGTTCTAGCAACAACTCTTTGACCAGTGATGGGGATCATGCTGAGTCTACACCTGAACAAAGTGCGGAAACTGTACTGCCTTCTCCAACTCTTCCTTCAAGCGCAGAGCCATTACCGACTCCAAGCAAGCAGAAGACTGATGCTTATCTAGACACTGATAAGCTGAAGATGAGTTTTGGCTTTGCGGATGCAGAGGGGCGGAATATTCTAGTCACCGGGCATGAACAAGGGCTGGATCAGGAGATGGCACAATTAAATGAAGCCATTGGTGATCAGGGTAAAGTGTTAAAAGTGAAATTTAACAAGTGGCAGGATGGAACAGCGGATAGCAATGGCCGGGAGATGGCGCATAATTTTGTGAATCTGGCGGGGTATCTTTTTACGGTGGAAGAAGCAAGTGCGACCCCGGATGAAACCTATTATTTGACGGATCAAGCAGACTTTAAGGTTGATGCGCTTATGCCTATTGAATCTATGAAGGGCCAACAAGCTTCCACTGTAGAAGTAAGTGTTCGGCAGCGTATTGTAGATACGAAAAACCGTGAAATTCAGAACATATGGAAACTTGCAGAGCTGTCTACAGATCGGCAGTTGTATCTTGTTCAATTCGTGAGATTGGATCAGGATATGTTATTTAGTCTCGTCTGGAAAGAAAAAGATGAATTTACCTTTATGGACTATCCTGCGGTGATTCAAGGGGATGAATATTCAGTCTGGCGGGTGGATGATGGTGGAGAGGTTATGCCTGAAATGTTCTCCATTCTTTTTGCTGCCGAAACCTTAAATGGTCCTCTTCTTGGATTAAATTGGTGGGGATCAGAGGGAGTAAATACTTTTTTTCTGAAAAAAGAAGGAGATTTGTTTAAGGAAATGGACATCCAATATGGACGTTATACTTCTCCAATATAGGTAGGGCTTCACGTAAAAGTAGAAATGATTGGGTGCATCGTGAGATGTATCTTTTTTTTGCTACAATATAAGAAAGCTTGCTTGTGATATTATAAATGACAGCATTCACCTTTTAAAATACTTAAATTTGTAACATTAACAGCTTTATATAGCCCGATCGAGTCATGCAGCTGGGATGAGACGGTGATAATGTTAAGCATAAGATGTGCGGGAGGGGACGGCAACGTATAAACGAATAAAGTACATGATCCTGTTACTGCCAACGTTTATGGTAGGAATCTGGGAAGTCGTACGCCATCAGTTTCTAATGCCTTATATTTCAATGGATTTAGGGAACTATTTGACACCGGTTCTCGTGTTTTTAGTCAGTCTTGTATTACTCGTCCCATTGTTCTCTCTTATGGAGAGGAATCAGCGGGAGTTGGAGCAGGAACGTGCGCTTAAGGAAGCAATGAAGGCCCGGGAAGGTCTAGCCAAGGAATTGCATGACGGGATGGCGCAATCTTTGTTCCTTTTATCTGTCAAAATCGACCGTCTAGAAGCAAACCGTAAGAACGGTGAAGTCAGTGAGGAAAGTGTGAATCAGATTAAAAAGACGGTCCATGAGGTGAACCGTTATGTGCGGCAAGCCATCGCTAATCTGAAGATTCCGGTCTCTGAGCAGAGTTCTTTTTCATTGGAACAGTCGGTAAAAGACCAGCTAGCCCAGATGGCTAATGAGATTATGATCGAAGCCTCGCTCGATTGGAGTCTGGAAGATGATGCGCTCTCTCCTTCGGAAAAATCAGAATTGTTATCCTGTATCCGTGAAGCGATCATTAATGTTCGTAAGCATACACGAGCAGGGCTGGTTTCAATTACTGGCACTGGCGATGAGAAGAGCTGGAGAGTAGTTGTTGCAGACAACGGAGAAGGATTTCGGCATGATCCATTTGAAGGGAGTGGCAGCTACGGACTTCAGATCATGAAGGAGCGTGTCGAGGGGATGGGATGGAAGCTTAGGCTGATATCCGGTGACACAGGCACCCAGGTTGAAATTACGAAGGGGGATGTCAGTCCATGAGCCGATACCGAGTTTTAGTTGTGGATGATCATGCGCATGCGCGTGAAGCGATGTGTGAGATTTTGTCCATGGATGATAGTTTTGAGGTTATTGGTGTGGTGGAGAGTGGTGCTGAGGCGATCGCTTTCACAGCGCAATGGATGCCTGATCTCATTCTAATCGACATTCAGATGCCGGTGATGGACGGGCTGGAGACGACTCGCCGGATCAAGCAGGAATATCCCTATGTCAAAATCGTTATCGTTACGGTATCGGACGAGATTTCCCATCTCCTCGAAGCGCTGAAGCAAGGAGCACAGGGGTATTTGCTAAAGAATCTGGCACCTTCCACCTGGATTCAATATTTGCAGGCTATTGTTAATGAAGAAGCACCGCTTAGTCGGGAGCTGGCTTTTCAAATCTTGAAGGAGTTCACCGTGCCCTCTGTAACAGATGAAGGGGAGTCGTTGACGGCAAGAGAGAAAGAAATTTTAAGCTGTGTATCTTCTGGATCCAAGAACAAGGAGATTGCCGTGAGCTTGGGGATTTCGGAGCATACCGTAAAAAATCATCTGAAGAACATCCTCCAAAAGCTTCAACTCCAAAATCGAACACAGCTGACGCGTTATGCCTTGGAACAAGGGCTTGCTTCGCGTAAACGGGATTTTCCCAAGGAGATATAGTGGTTTGTTAAATGACGAAATTTATAGGATTACTTATGAGAAGGGGCTAATTATGAACAGATTATCTCGCAAAATAATGACTTTATTCGCACCAGCTGCCGCCACACTATTGTTGTTTGCAGCCGTGGCTAGTGCGCACGTAACTGTGGCACCAGCACAATCCAGTACCGGAGCATGGGAGACCTACACGCTTAAGGTTCCTTCGGAAAAAGATGTGGCAACTGTACAAGTTGATCTGCGCGTTCCAGCAGGTGCAGAGTTTAAACAATATGAGGCTACACCCGGATGGGATGTTACCATTGAAGGGAATAAGGTTAGCTGGATAGCTAATGGTGAGGGCATTCAGAAGGGGCAATTCCAACGCTTCTATTTTACGGCCAAGAACCCTGATGCCGCTGGCGACATTGCATGGGATGCTTATCAGCACTATGCCGATGGAAGCTTGGTGCAATGGTCCGGCGAGGCCGGAACAGAGAATCCACACTCTGTGACCTCGATTGTGCAAGCCGCAGCAGGGGATGAGCATTCTCACGGTGCTAGTGCCGTGGGAGATTCCATGAGTATGGAAGAGCACAACGCTATCATGAAAGATGAAGAGAAGTCAAACAGTGTCAACCCAATGGTCTATATCGCAGTCGGGATATCATTACTAGCTTTTTTAATAGCGGCCATTAGTATATTACGTGGGCGGAAAGAGTAAGAACTAGTTGTATTCCGTGATCATTGTTGGAGATTTTGATAAGAAAAAAGTTTGAGATGAAAACCGAGAACAGTTCCGAGCGAGATATGGAACTGTTCTCAGTAGTTTGTATGTGTAGATTTGGCAATATAATCTTTAAGACATGAAAGAAGCCCCCGTCAATTAACGTCGGAGGCTTCTTCATGTCTTTTTTTGTTGAGGATAATTTCTTACTTTTCTATAACCGTTTGCGTTTATAGAAGGTTACAAAGATTGCGGTTAGTAGCAGAAGCAGGATTGCGACCCCAGTAGTAATGGCTTCACTCGTGCTGCCTTTTTGCTGCATGGCACCACCGCCACCAAAGCCGCCACCGCCAGGACCGTTTCCGCCTTCAGGGATAGTTGGACCACCCATGGCACCAGGCTCACCGCCTGCGCCTCCATTAAATCCGCCTTGAGCAGCTTGCCCGTCAGTGTTGTCTTGCCCACCTTGAACGGCCTGCCCGTTGGCGTTGGTCTGTCCACCTTGAGCAGCCTGCCCGTTAGTGTTGGTCTGATCACCCTGAGGCGCTTGACCGCCAGCTGCTGCTTGCGTGTTACTGCCAGGACCTGCACCGGCATCAGGAATAGCGGGTCCGCCCATGGCGCCGGGCTCACCGCCTGCACCCTGAGGCGCCTGCCCATCAGTAGCTGCTTGCCCGCTTACGGCGTTCGGCGCAGTAGCGCCATCAACAGTGGTAGTGCTCTCGGTCTCCGCGCCAGCCACTTGCCCGTTACTCGCGGCGTTCGCGCCTTGTCCGGCACCAGTGGCACCTGCAGCTGCACCATTTCTAGCGCCACCGCCAAAGCCGCCGCCGCCCATGCCGCCACCCATACCACTTCCCGATCCGTCACCGGAGGAAGGGATGGTGCCATCGAGCTGCTGCTGGATATTTTTCGCCATATTCGACATGAAGGTCTTAACAGATTTAATCCCTTCTTCATATTGCTCGAAGGTGTAGAAAGCTGAAGGATCCGCTTTGACATAGCTGGAAATCATCATGTCCAGCTGGTCCATCCGAGTTTGGAAAGTGTCGTCCGCTAGATAACCATTAATCATCTCGCTGACAATCTCGTGATATTTCGCTTTATATTCGTCATTAGCCAGCAGCTTGGCAATCAGTGGCCGTTCTGCCAGTGCGCCTTGAGTAGGCTCATCAATCAGCACATCTGCGCTGCCCATGCCGCCAAAAGCCATATTATAATCCCACGGCAGAATGGAGAAGACCCCATCGTCTTCATATAAGTAATAATTTTGCTTATTACCACCTAGATAACTGTCCATATTAGCTGTTACCGCATTTAGAGCGATATACTTCAGCGATTCCTCTACGTCGATGTATTTTTCATAATCGGTGCCATTATTAAGCTCATTCAGCATATCGATCAGAATATCATCGTTGGATTTATCCGACTTCATTACCAGTCCAGTATAGAGAGATGGATCATCACCAAGCCAAGTTAAGTCACTGCCTTGACCAGTCATTTCCCCTTTATAAAGTGCACCGTAAGAGTTCCCAAAGTTACGTTCCAGATAAGCGTCGCCGATCTGTTCCACCGCGAGGTAGAAGCCCTTCAGTTCATCGTTGACGTACACATTGACGAAGGAGTATTTCGGCGTAGGGAGTCCGACACTCTCAGCGAGCTCATAGGTTAGGAATTCACGCATATAAGAAGCATCGCTGTAATTGTTATTCAGGTTGATCTTAGTGATGCCGAATAAATTCTGGTTCACATATTCATCAAATGAAATTTTGAAGCTGTAACGATCAGAGTCCGTCATCTGTACTACACTTCTGAGGCTAAGATTTCCTTTGGTTCGAACGGCTACGTTATCGAATTTGATCCCGTTATACTCTACAGAAGCCATTTTGTATTCTTCAGCACTGGCATTATCCAGCATGTCCTGAAAATCATCCGGGTCCAAAGTGATTTTGACATCGACGACCTTATCTTTTGGAAAGACCTGCTCGTCTTGATTTTTCTCGTCGCTCGAGACTACCTTATCCTTAGAATCTGTTGCAGTTTCGTTTGTTGCTGATGGAC
Source organism: Paenibacillus sp. RS8 (assembly GCF_041956825.1). Taxonomy (NCBI): domain Bacteria; kingdom Bacillati; phylum Bacillota; class Bacilli; order Caryophanales; family Paenibacillaceae; genus Paenibacillus; species Paenibacillus sp. RS8. The sequence goes on from NZ_CP168131.1 coordinate 4,372,216, forward strand.
TTGCGTTCTGGCACCCAGTTACAGCGATGACCAGCAGCAGGCAACAAAGACTCAGCAGGATAGACTTACCTCTTGCTTTCATCTGGGGCACCGCCTTTCATAATATTGTGTTTAGGATACATAGTCGCCGCTATAGCTGATTAGAAGTGCATTTTTGACTCCTTTTAGGTCGGAGACTGTATTGACAAAGCCACCTACTTTATCATCCAGACGAAGCTCCAGTGTTAATTCGATATTGTTTGCAGATACTGTTTTTTGCTTCACATTATAGCGTTTTACTGACTTGGTGATATGGTTGTGTACTTCGCGTTCACTTTCATCACCATCACAGTTAATGACTAGCAAGTATGGAGTTTCGATAGAAGAATGTTTGATGAAGAGGAACAGAATTAGACCGATGATGATTGAACCAACAATTGCTAAAGTGAAGAAGCCTGCTCCGGTTACGATGCCTGCGACTGCTGCCCAGAACAAAAAGATCAAATCAGTTGGATCTTTAATAGGCGTTCTGAAACGAACGATAGACAATGCACCGACCATACCGAGGGACAGCACAAGGTTAGAATTGATCGCGATAATAACAGTGGCAGTAATCATGGTCATGCCTATGAGCGAGACGTTGAAGCTTTTGGAATATAACACTCCGCTAAAAACACGTTTGTAGAGAAGATAAATGAAATATCCGATTAGGAAAGCTACCCCCAAGGTGATGAGCATCTTCGAGATGCTTATGTCGGATACAAAGTTGTCGATCACCGAGCTTTTAATAATATCTGTAAAAGTATTTGTGGTTGTATCTGTTGTTGCGGTTGCTGCTAGCGTTGCTAGTGATGCATTCATAATCAATAATCCTCCCAAGTGTTGGTTTTTAAGAATTTGCGGCAGATTACATATTTTGAAGCGGACTGTCTGTTCAACCCTTCTAACTGCAGCGCAATTTTAATGTACTCCGGAATGTACTCATCGAATTTCACTTCAAAAATAATGAAGTTCTCATCAATCGCTCGAATCGGATGTAAATCCTTATCAAAAATATCCGTCGAATGCAGACCGGTACGTAATTCCTTATCGAATGTAATCCGCACGTTACCGTTCTGACAAACATAAGGCTCACGAACGTAATCGACGATGACCTTAGGCCGCAGTAGGTTGTGACGCATCTGATGGTATAGTTCCATGAACAGCGGACTGTCCGGGACATTCAGGACCTCATAGTTGCCTGCCATGATCTCGTCGTACATTTGACGGGTCAGCGGCTCTTTGATTTTGGCGATATAATCGTCCATTTTGATTTTTTTCTCAAAGTGAATAATGTTGTCTTGAATGTTGTAGATGCGAATACGGTATTTGGCGCGTTCTCTGAGACCACCGAGTTTGTCGGCAAGCGCCGAGTTGTTGATGTCGTCAAAATATAAACTGCGAATATGATATTCGCCACTCTCATTGGCGTGCTCGTCTGTATCAATCAAGCTCTGCAATCGCTGGCGCAATATAAGGTATTGATGATAGTTAATGAAGAATTTCAGCTCATGCCGGAATTGAAGCTTGTTACTCATTTTCCCACCTCGTTTCTATCTCTTTCTCTGTCGTTGGTTGACCTTCTTGCACAACTAATTCTAGGAGACAGACCTTATGCTTAACTTAAAATAGACTGAATGTTAGCTGAATGTTTTACACTGCGTTAACAAAAGTATGGAGGTATAGATTTGACTTCTGACTTTCTGGAAGGCTATCTTAGTTAGAAGACTAGAGAGAGAAATGAAGGAGGAGCCGTGATGAAAGACTATAAATTCGCCATTATCCTAGGGCTAGTAGTGATTGTATTGATCTTGGTGGCTGTTGGGATGGAGTGGTCCAAATCCGGGAGCTCCGCGAAATCATCAACCCCGTATGATCTTGTTACCACCTTTAAAGGAGATGCTGGAACGAGTCGTGCTTTCACTTGGTATACTAACGATTCCAACACCGCAGGAGTTCTGGAGTTGGTCAAGGGACGGAGTTCTTCTTTTGCAAATTCGGATGTATTAAGGGTAGAAGCAGATAGTAGCTCAATAAAAACAGACAATGGTACTAGAGGTGTTCATAAAGCGGAGGTTACGGGACTTGAGCCGGGGGCAATGTATTCTTACAGAGTGGGTAGCGGTGTTGAGGGGGAATGGAGTACAGTTTCGGAATTCACCACGGAAGAGAGAGGACTAGACAGTGCTACATTTATCAACGTTACGGATTCCCAAGGGGATAGTGCGAATGATTTTAAACTGTGGGGGAAGACATTGAGCAAGGCTTTTCAGACCTTTCCAGAGGCCAAGTTTATTGTTCATAATGGTGACATAACGGAGAACCCGGAGGATTCGGGCAGCTGGGATCAATTTTTTGGGAACGTGCAAAGCTTGATTTCTGGGATACCCTTAATGCCTGTTACAGGAAATCATGATGAGGTGGATGGCGATGCGACAGACTTTACTTCCCATTTCAACCTGCCTGATAACGGGGCAAAGGGTTCCGTTGCAGGCACTTCTTATTCTTTCGATTATGGTCCTGTGCATGTATCTGTATTGAATACGGAGAGTAATTTAAAAAAGCAAGCCGAGTGGCTGAAGCAAGATTTAAAGGGCACGGATAAGGAATGGAAGATCGTTGCGATGCACCGTCCGGCATACGGGGGGAATTCATATAAGAAGGTTGAAGATTGGACGGATATTTTTGACGCGTATGAGGTTGATTTGGTACTACAGGGTCATAATCATGAGTACTCCAGATCCTACCCGTTACGGGCTGGAAAAATCATTCCTGAAGGTGAGAATCCGGTAGGTGCTAAAAAAGGTACGGTATATGTGGTAACCAATGCTTCTGCTGGGAAGTTTAATGAGAAAAAAGAAGATCAGTTCTATCATGCGGTGCATTTTCAAAACTACAAGCAAATGTTCGCAGGGATTAGTGTTGCCGGTAATACTCTGACCTATCAGGCTTATGATGTGGATGGGAAGATGCTGGATGAATTTGTGCTCACGCATTAAGCAATAGCAGCTTTCTTCACCCTTAGGGTGGAGAAGGCTTTTTTTAGATTCTTTTGATTTGAGCGGCTATTCCTTAGTTGGTTTTGAGAGCAAACGTAAGTGAGAAGATGGCTGTGTTTGTGAAATGTAATCTGCAGTGTGAAAATGGTACGATTTTTAAAGACAAACTTCATAAAAATACAACCATTTTCTCTCGATAATGAAAAACATTACCATTATAATGAAAGCGTTATCAGTAAATTTTAAATAGTCATGTTTAGGGGGGAGGGAAGAAGCAGGGATACAGAGTAGGAGGAAAGCAAAAGCAAACCAATAAAATTGTAGGAGGCGTAAAACGTGATTCGTAATCGTATCCGAAAAACTGGATTGTTAATCCTGCTTGGCGCGATGGTAGGCTCTTTATTCTCTGCATTCCCAGCTACTACTCATGCGGCTGCAAGTGAACCTTACAATTGGAAGAGTGTTGTAACGGGGGCAGGCGGTGGCTTTGTACCCGGTATTATTTTTAATCAGTCCGAACCCAATTTAATCTATGCCAGAACAGATATCGGGGGTGCCTATCGCTGGAATCAGGCTACCTCTAGCTGGACTTCAATTAGTGACTCCGTGGGCTGGGTCGATTGGAATAAGAATGGTGTAGATGCCCTTGCTACAGATCCTATTGATCCGAACAAAGTGTATATGGCAACAGGTACTTATACTAACTCTTGGGATAATAACGGTCAGATTATGCGCTCTAATGACCGAGGTAACACTTGGCAAACCACTCCACTGCCTTTTAAAGTAGGTGGAAATATGCCGGGCCGATCTGCGGGTGAACGCCTTGTGATCGACCCGAATAAGAATAATATTTTATTCTTCGGAACAAGAAGTGGTAATGGGCTCTGGAAAAGTACGGACTCCGGTGTTACTTGGTCGAAGGTAACCTCCTTTACGAATGTAGGAACATATATTCAGAACCCGACATTGGATTATGGAAATGATCTCGTCGGCTTATCCTGGATTACATTCGATAAAAGTACAGGAACGCTTGGCAATGCGACTCAAACGATATATGTAGGGGTTGCCGATACAGCAAGCAGCGTATATAGGAGCACTGATGGAGGCGCGACTTGGACAGCTCTGGCTGGACAACCTACAGGATACTTGCCACATCATGGTGTGCTTTCCTCTACAGGTGATCTGTATATAACTTATAGCAATGGTGTAGGTCCTTATGACGGAAGTAAAGGTGAAGTTTGGAAATTCAATAAAACAAGCGGTGCATGGACGAACATCAGCCCTTCAACCGGAACGGATAATTGGTATGGCTTCGGTGGTTTGGCGGTGGATGCACAGAATCCTAACACAGTGATGGTATCCAGTTTAAACGCTTGGTGGCCTGATGAAGTGATTTTCCGCAGTACGAACGGTGGTGCAACATGGAGCCGAATTTGGGATTGGGGTAATTATCCAGAACGAACTTATAAGTTCAGTATGGATATCACAGCAGCACCTTGGCTCGATCATGGAACGACTTCGACCTCTCTTGATCCATCACCAAAACTGGGCTGGATGATGGGCGATCTGGAAATTGATCCTTTCAACTCTAACCGGATGATGTATGGTACGGGGGCCACTATTTATGGCTCAAACAATTTGACCTCATGGGATACCGGAGGCAAGGTAAATATCTCTGTTATGGCAAAGGGTGTGGAGGAAACTGCAGTATTAGGCCTGATAAGCCCGCCAACTGGAACGTCCCATTTGATCACTGCGCTTGGTGACGTATCTGGTTTCCGGCATGAGGATTTGTCGGTAGCTCCAACTAAATTCCAGACCAGTCCTTCATGGGCAACAACGATGAGTATTGATTATGCTGAGCTGAGCCCCTCCTACATGGTTCGGGTAGGGAGTGCGGATAAAGAAAAATCCCCAAGCATGAAGTCTATCGGTATCTCTAATGATGGTGGAGTGAACTGGTACATGCCAAATTCCGAACCGTCCAATGGAAACAAAACAACGGTGGGGCATGGACAAGTAGCTGTATCTGCGAGTGGTAACTCCATTCTGTGGAGCACCTCGGATATTGGTGTGTACTACTCCAAAACTTCAGGTAATTCTTGGACAGCAAGCGCCGGTTTACCTGCTGGAGCAAAAGTAGCATCTGATCGAGTGAATACAAACAAATTCTACGGATTCTTTGCTGGAATCTTCTATGTTAGTGTGGATGGCGGAGCTACATTTACGGCCACTTCAGCTTCAGGGTTCCCAACCAATGATGTGGCTGGATTACAGCCGAATGAAGCTCAGATCAGCATGAAGGCAGTACCGGGCATTGAAGGCGACATCTGGTTTGCTGGAGGGAACACGACAGAGAATAAATATGGTTTGTGGCACTCCACGAACTCTGGTGCGAGCTTTACGAAATTAACAAATGTACAAGAAGCTGATCTGATCGGTTATGGAAAGGCTGCGCCGGGTCAAACTTACATGGCGCTGTACACGGTAGCGAAGATTGATGGCGTGCGGGGCGTCTTCCGTTCTGATGATGTTGGCGCAACATGGGTTCGTATTAATGACGATGCCCACCAATATGCCAAAATCAATATGGCGATTACTGGTGACCCAAGAATTTATGGACGTGTGTATCTCGGAACGAATGGCCGAGGTACCTTGTATGCAGATCCTGTGAATGCACCCGTTACAGGATCAACCATTACGCCGACAGCAGCAAGCTTCGATAAGAAAACAGCGAATCAAGCAGACGTTGCAGTAACTATGACGCTCAATGGAAATACGCTGAGTACGATCAAGAACGGAACAGCAACATTGGTTGCTGGGACAGATTACACGGTCAGCGGATCGACAGTGACGATTAAGAAGTCTTATCTAGCTACGCAAGCGGTGGGAACGACCACGCTGACGTTCAGCTTTAGCGCGGGAGCTACGCAATCCTTAGGGATTGCGGTATCGGATACAACAACACCTGTATCCAACTCCACGATAACGCCGACAGCAGCAAGCTTCGATAAGAAAACAGCGAATCAAGCAGACGTTGCAGTAACTATGACGCTCAATGGAAATACGCTGAGTACGATCAAGAACGGAACAGCAACATTGGTTGCTGGGACAGATTACACGGTCAGCGGATCGACAGTGACGATTAAGAAGTCTTATCTAGCTACGCAAGAGGTGGGAACGACCACGCTGACGTTCAGCTTTAGCGCGGGAGCTACTCAATCGTTGGCGGTTTCGGTATCAGATACGACAACACCCGTATCCAACTCCACAATAACGCCGACAACAGCAAGCTTTGATAAGAAAACAGCGAATCAAGCAGACGTTGCAGTATCTATGACGCTCAATGGAAATACGCTGAGTACGATCAAGAACGGAACAGCAACATTGGTTGCTGGGACAGATTACACAGTCAGCGGATCGACTGCGACGATTAAAAAGTCGTATCTGGCAACGCAAGCGGTGGGAACGACCACGCTGACGTTTAGCTTTAGCGCAGGGGCTGCACAATCGTTGGCGGTTGCGGTATCGGATACGACAACACCCGTATCCAACTCAACGATAACGCCATCAACCGCAGGCTTTGACAAGAAAACAGCGAATCAAGCAGACGTCGCAGTAACGCTGACGTTGAACGGAAATACGCTGAGCACGATCAAAAATGGAACAGCCAATCTCGTAGCGGGAACAGATTATGTGATCAGCGGATCGATTGTGACGATTAAAAAGTCGTATCTGGCAACGCAAGCAGTAGGAACGACCACATTGACTTTTGAGTTTAGTGCAGGGGCCACACAATCCTTGGTTGTCACCATTTCAGATACGACAGTAGCTCCGTCAGCAGCACTAAAGGTACAGATGTATAACGGATCATTGTCTGCTTCCGGAAATACGTTGAATCCAAAGTTCAAGCTGGTGAACACGAGCACAAGCGCAATTACGCTCTCTGATGTGAAATTAAGATACTATTACACAATTGATGAAGAAAAGCCGCAAAGCTTCTTCTGTGATTGGTCGCAGGTCGGAAGCGCGAATGTAACTGGAACGTTTGTGAAGCTGCCAACCGCTAAGTCGGATGCGGATTATTATTTGGAGGTCGGATTCACAAGTGCAGCGGGTACACTTGCTGCTGGTGCAAGTATCGATATTCAGGTGCGTGTGTCTAAAAATGACTGGACGAATTACACTCAAACCGGTGATTACTCCTTTAATGCGGTGGATACCAATTATGTGGACTGGACTAAAGCGCCAGCTTACGTCTCAGGAAGTCTGATTTGGGGTAGTGAGCCTAACTAAAAACATCACCAATATTTATGCAATAGAGGCTGTTCTAGAAGTAGAAAATTCTACTTTTGGGGCAGCTTCTATCTTTATAAAATAGACCAAACGACGATCGTGTGAGCTAGAGAGGAATTAGGGAATAACTCCCTGAAAATAGCCGATTTTAGCCTTAAATGAACGAAAACAGGGAATTCCTCCCTAAAAATCAGGGGGATTTCTTTATTTTCCAGCAAATCATCTAAATTATAGGGAGGTTTTCCGTAATTACTATTTGGATGAGTGGATTTGTCAGATTTATAGGGAGAAATTCCCTAATTATTCTATCGGCGCTTCAATTGATATGCCATTTGTTTTGTTGTTATAACGTTTGACCACTATCTACCGTAATGATCTGTCCGGTCATTGCTTCCTGTTCCAGTGTTGCGCAGACGAATTGAGCGATATCCTCAGTGGATGAAATACGCCGGAGCAGTAAATTAGGCGCTAATTTATGCATTTGTTCTTCTCGACCAGACCACCATCTGGTAGCAACAGCTCCCGGAGCGACACAGTTAACTCTAATATTAGGAGCCAGGGCGTGGGCTAAAGATTTCGTAAGACCATGAACAGCAGCTTTGGAGACCGCATAAGGAAGGGAAGAGCCTAAGCCAGTTTGTCCGGCGATACTGCCAAGATTGACGATGGCGCCTGACGTACTTTTGTTCATATACGGCGCCACTGCTCTGGCGCAGAAGAACATGCCTTTCACATTTACATCATAGAGTTCATCCCATACCTCTTCCGTAGCTTTTTCCAGATCAGCTAGCGCAATATGTTTAGTAATACTGGCGTTATTCACCAGCAGATCTACCGTTCCAAAATGCTGAGTTATCAAATTCACCATACTCCGTACTTCCTGATCCTTAGAAACATCAGCTTGTACTGCTATGGCTTGCCCCCCTTGATTAACAATTATATTCACCGTTTCTTTGGCCTCTACCTCGGATTTAGAATAGTTCACTGCCACACGGGCTCCGCGTCGGGCTAATTCCAAGCTTACAGCCTTGCCAATTCCAGTACCTCCACCAGTTACTAATGCTACTTTATTGTTAAGATCCATCTCATTCACTCCTTAGGTTGGCATATGTGTTTGATATAGAGTATTCTATAGTGATTATTGGATTTCGTATAATTGAATTAAATGAAGGTTTGGTTCAATTTATTTGAACTGAATGGCGGGGGTCACTAGAATGGATCTAAAAACAATAAAAACCTTTCAAACCATCGTGATTTCAGGAAGCTTTAACCGTGCAGCAGAAGAATTGAATTATGCCCAATCGACTGTTACGATGCAAATGCAGAGGCTTGAATCCGATTTAGGCTGTCAACTGCTTGAGCGTGGAAAACAAATTAGCTTAACCGATGCGGGTAGATTGTTTTATGAACAGAGCTTACATATTGTTAAGGATATGGAGCGGCTTCAGAGTCAGTTGGCTGATTTAAAAATAGGCGAGGCTGGCAACGTCCGCATAGGGGTAACGGATCCTACGGCGAGCTATCGGTTGCCGCAGCTGTTAAGCAGTTTTATGACGCGGTTTCCGAAAATAAAAGTTTCTGTGGAGATTGCGGGAACCGGAGCACTCAGTGAACTACTTTTGCGAGGCGAAATTGATATGGCAGTTTGTTCCGGACCAGAGCTGGGTAAGGAGCTTTATTTTGAACCCTTATTTGCAGAGGAATTTGTGTTACTTATGCCAGAAGCGCATCCCCTTGCTTCCAAGGAGAGTATCACGCCAGAGGATTTACGGGATCATCGATTACTTATAACGGCAGCGAACTGTCCTTATCGCAAAAAATTAGAAAGTGTGCTGCAGGAATCAGGTGGAGCACCATTAGATACTATGGAGATTGGTAGCATGACGGCTCTGAAATATTTTGTGGAAAGTGGTTTAGGTGTCGCTCTTGTCCCTGAGATTGTGCTGAAACCGGCACCTGCAGGAACGGTGGTGCGGAAGCTGGAGGGAAGGGTGATTGATATGACCTGCGGTATCCTGTGTAAACTTTCTGATTATCCGCTCAAGCTTGCGAGCTCCAGATTGTATCATTTTTTAAAGCAGGAATTAACCTCGACAAGGATATTTTGAATTTTAAACGAATTGTATGTATTAGGAAAAAATAGAAAGGGCGGTGCTTGATGTTTTTAAGGAGAAAATTCAGTTTCTGGTTTTCGATTATTAGTATCATCATCTGTCTGTGCGATTATTTGGGGATTGAGATCGCAAACATCATTCTTGTACGACTTAATCCCATTATAGATACGCTGATTTTTACGAAGCCCTTTGCAAACTGGATGGTTGATGTTAATAATACAGAATGGGCTGCCAGCAGTATATTAATTAGCGTCAGATTTCCCACGTATCTCATTCATTTTGGAACGTTCCTAATTTTAGGACTTCTTATAGATTATCTTATTCATATATTTAAACAGAAGTAAAAAGTGAGCCTAATAGCCGAGATGAGGAAAGGTGAGATGAGATGAGCGGAGCAGAAGGAAAGCTTGAGTTGGAGAGGATTGTTTTTATAGGAAGGACCTTTGAGGAATATTTGCAGATGTTCAATTTGAAAGAGGCGGATCTTGTAGGCGGAAGGATTTTGGACTGTCCTGCGGGTGCCTGCTCTTTTACAGCGATATCGAATCAGCTCGGGAGTGAGGTAACGGCTGCCGATATTGCTTATTATTACTCTGCGGATGAGCTTGCGGACAAAGGTATTCAAGATATCGAGCATGCTATGTCTGAACTGGAAAAGGTACAAGGTAACTTTGTGTGGGACTACTTCGGGTCTATAGCGGATCTTACACAAGCGAGGAATAGGGCTTTGAACGATAACACCAATGATCGGAGACAAACCCCGGAGCGATATATTCCTGTGGTTTTACCTGATCTGCCTTTTAATGATGAGGCTTTTGATCTGACGTTGTCTGCACACTTCCTGTTTATGTATAGTGATCGGCTGGACTATGATTTTCATCTAAGGACCGTTAATGAACTTATGCGGGTGACGAGGGGAGAGCTTCGTATTTTCCCTTTAGTTGATCTGTGTTGCAAAAGATATGAGCATTTAGATCGCCTTATCGTTGAGATGGTTCACCAAGGTTTCGCTGTGGAGGAGATGGAGGTTCCTTATGAATTTCAAAAAGGGGCAAATCAGATGCTAAGCATTAGAAGAATGAAGCCACAAGATAATAGATAGCTATAGTTTGTTAAAATAAAAACGAGGGCATCCCTAAGCCATTTTCATCGCTTGGGAGACACCCTCGTTTTTAAATATAGTCCTATAAAAAATTTACGCCATTTTCTCTTTACGTTCCGCTACATAACAAGCAATACCAAGTACCAGACCGAGTCCTACCAGAACCGCACCGACCCATGGCAGCGAAGTAATTGCCAGATGAGAAATGACCCATCCACCAATGAAGGCACCTGTTGCGTTTCCGAGATTCCCTGCCGAGTGGCTGGTTGTAGAAGCAAGTGCAGGAGCGGCTTGAGCCAGACTCATGATTCGTATTTGTAATCCTGGCATGACCGCGAAGGACACCATACCCCAGAAGAATATTGTGATGACCGCAGCTACTGGACTATGCATTGTGAAGGAAAAGATCGTAAGAATGACACTAACCGCGAAATAAAGTCCCACAATAGAAGGCATCAGCTTCCAATCTGCAAGCTTCCCGCCAACGATATTCCCGATGGTAACACCACAGCCGAAGAGAACTAGAATCCATGTCACATTATGCTCGGCAAAGCCGGTAACTTCCATTAGCAGTGGCGCTATATAAGTGAATACCGTGAACAAGCTGGCGTTACCAAGCGCACCGATCAGTAAGAATAGAAGCAATTTAGGATTAGCTAGCGCAGAAATTTGTTGGATTACACTAGCAGGTTTGTCTTGTTTAATCTTTGGTATGAAAATAAGAATGCCGATTAGCGCAGCGACTCCCATGACTGCAATCGCAGCAAATGAGGCGCGCCAGCCCATATTTTGCCCAATAAATGTTCCTAGAGGGACACCGACGATATTAGCAATCGTTAGACCAGCCATCATAATGGATACGGCTCCGGCCCGCCTATTGGGCTTGACCAGATTAGAAGCGATCACTGCCCCAACGCCAAAGAAAGTCCCATGTGTTAAAGCTGTAATGATACGAGCTACCATAAGAACGGCATAGTTTGGAGCAAATACAGAGATTCCGTTGCCTAGAATAAATAATACCATGAGCAGGCATAACAGTTTCTTTTGCGGGATTCGTTGTGTAAGGATGGTTAGGATAGGGGCGCCGACGGCTACCCCAAGGGCATACATCGTGATAAGCTGACCTGCAGTTGAAATACTAACCTGTAAATCCTTGGCTACATTTGGTAAAATACCCATGATGACAAATTCAGTCATTCCAATCGCAAAAGCGCCTACCGTAAGCGAAAGAATAGAGATGGGAAAAGGTTCTTTGCGTGTTTTTTCCACACGGGCTGGTTCCTTGTTGAGGTTTGGAATTGCGTTCATGGTGCCGATGTTCAACCTTTCTTCTGTCTGTAATGAAGCTCCACCCTTATTAAGATGATAGATCCGACATGTAGTACTGCTTTATATTATTTAGTTTTCTGAAAATATTTTCAAGAGAAATATTTATTTCAAATAGTTTTCATTTTAAATCATCATTGAAGGGATGGATTATTCATGCTGGTTGAAGGCCAAGTCCGAGTACTCGAATTACCGGAAATGAAGCTGGTGGGTTTAAGTATTACTTCTTCTTTTGTAGGACACGATCCGGAAAGAGTAGAGGCGATGAAGCAAGAATTTAATAGAAGAAAAGATGAAATCAGCCATATCATTCACGCTGAACGTTATCTTAGCCCACATTTTTCTACCGAAAATTTATTTACTTATATGATCTGTATGGAAGTGGAGGAGCTCACAAATGTTCCTGAGGGCATGCTTGGTTTTGCAATCCCGGCTCATCAGTATGCTCATGTAAGATCCAAAGGTGATCCCTATGATGAACTTCATAGTTATGTGAGGAATAATGATTTGCAGAGTAATGATCGTGCATTGGCTATAGAAATCTACCAGTTTGCTAATTCTACGTGGCCTGATGAGGTTGATGTGTACATTCCATTGCGATGAGAAATAATTATAAGCAAGCAGCTTTAATGGCGCTCCAGCACTTTGATCTCGATTGGACGCAGATTCGTTTCAATCAACGATCGGACACTTGCACTTTTGTAATAGAGACTAATAAAGAGGGAACTTTCTTGCTGCGTCTTCATTCGGGGAGGTCAAAAGAGGAAATTAACTCTGAAATCGCGTGGCTGGAGCTTTTGAAGAGCAAAATGGATGTACCTCTGCCAAAAGGCGTGCATGATCGCACAGGTTCTGTCACGTTCAAAGTGGAGCAAGGTAATGGGGACGGCGTATATGCATCGTTAATGCGCTGGGTTGAAGGTGAACATGCGAATGAAGGATTTAATGAAGAACAAATTTATAAAGAAGGTGTATTATTAGCGAAGCTACATAAAGCGGCGCAAGAGCTTGAGTTACCCCCAGGCTTTAATCGTCCTGTTTGGGATGAACATAGTTTTAGAAAAGCAATGCTCCGTTTAAAACTGCACTACCATAGTTTTCTTACAGAGGAAGAGTTCTTGCTGTATCAGTCTGCGGCTGAGAAATTATACGTCTGGTTAAGCAAGCAGCATAAATATAAGAACAGAAGGACTTATGGGGTCATCCATGGTGATTTACATCAAGGGAATATCATCTTTAAAGAGGGGGAACCTCGACCGATTGATTTTGGAAGATGTGGCTGGGGATATTATCTTTATGACGTGGCACACACTATACTAGGACTGTATCCCTTACAAAGAGAGCTGGTCATTAAGGGCTACGAGAGCATTGGCAAGCTTGATGGGGAGTGGTTGCAGACTTTAGAGCATTTTACGGTCATGGTCATGATCGAGAATTATTGCCATCACGCACCCGATCCTAGAGAAACCGACGGACTGAAAGCAGAACAGCCTTATGCGCAAGCGATTCTAAGGAATTATCTGAAGGGAGATCCCTTTCTTTTTAATACAATTGAGATTTAACGTATAAAAATAGGGCCTCTTTGGGGAATTTATAAAAAGTTCCCTAAGGAGGCTGTTTTGATGAAAAAAAGCTGGATTGCTCCTCTTCTTATCGCAGTTTTGCTCTTTCTGGGGCAACAACCTTGCTCCGCTAATGGGTTGGTTCAATCGCAAGCCGAGGCTCCGTCCAGATCTGATTCGGGACCGAAGCTTCCAGATCAGGATTCGCGCGAACTCATGTTTCAAGACATGTTAATGACATTTCTATCACCCTATATTGACAAAAAAATCGCTGAAATTTATGCGCCACTTTTGAGAGAATCGCCAATGGTTTATCCTTACTTTGTGGATGTGACTGAGGTGAAGCGGATCAATGGTTTTCGTGGGTTTGATTTCTTGATTACACTTAACGTATATCCTACAGTAGGTCCACATATTTCAGTTGGAGAAGATACCATGACTTTTAGAATTTCTTCTGGTCCTAAGGTAAAGCTTGAATCGTTCAAGCATCTAAAAGACCCCAATAAGTCAGACTTCCCGCCAAATTATCAGAATATCTTAAGATAGTGCGGTTGTGAGGTAAGATATTATTTTCATGAGTAGGGAGTTCTGGGATATCGGGCAGCACAATGTATAAATAGATGTATAAAGTGCAATTCAAACACTCCGATCTTGGGGTGTTTTTTTGTGTTTCGAATGATGGTGGAATAATGGCGATTATGATATTATGAAAATAGTAGATATATTGATTTAAGTTACTAAAATCAAAAAAAGAAGGTGCGAGGGAATGAGTGATTATAAATTCGAAGATGAGGATAAAGTCAAAGTAGGTATAGCTACAAAAGACGGGCAATTAGGGTTTCTTTTTACAAGGGGAGGTCTTCGGGAAGGAGCAGGTAGAAAAAGCACCGGCATAACTAAAAAGGTATCTTTGACGTTATCTGAGGACGTTTGGCAGGAGATAGAGCAGGCTTGTGAGGAACAGAACGCATCTCGCTCCCAAGTATTTCGGAACATTATTGAGGCGCATTTTGTAAAGGAATCTAAGGAGAGTTAGGTGAAGTCTTTGCTAATCCATGTATCAAAAGATTCTCTTAGTACCGCATTACAGGCAGTATCAAAAGCCATATCCGCGAATAGCTCCTCACGTGTTCTATCAGGAATACTTATTCAGGCGCAAACTCAGGGGCTGATTATAACGGCGAGCAATATAAGAATGACCATTGAATATAAGCTCCCTGTGAAGAGGGATTCGGTGGTTGTACACAACACAGGTGAGATCGTAGTTCCCGCGCGTTATTTTTATGAGATCATTCGTAAGCTTGATCCTGGACTTATTAGGCTGAGAATCGCAGAGTCATTGATGCTAAACATTCAATCTGGGAACACTCAATTTCGTTTATGTGGAATGGATGCGGCAGAGTTTCCGAGAATCCAATACATAGATCATCCAAACATTCAAAGGATAAGTATGAATAACACTCTTTTGAAGCAAATATTTAAAAGAGTGGTTTTTGCGGTCTCTTCATCGGAAACCAGACCTGTGCTCACAGGAGTATCTCTTCAAATTGATAGGCGAAATATTCGTGTAGTTGCCACTGATGGTATTCGTCTCGCCCAGCATGTTGTTGAAAGCGTAGAAGATTACGGTGCAATATCTTTGGATGTTGTAATTCCGGGCAGCACCCTGGAGGATCTTATAAAAATATTAAACGATGATGCAGACAGCAGCACCGAATTAGAAATAGGGCCCAAGCAAATCAGATTTATTTCTAATGGATTGAGGGTTCAGTCTGCCCTTCTAGAAGGAACCTATCCCTCTGTCAATAATTTAATCCCGAAAGCGTACCTTTCCGAAGTGATTGTTAAGACAGAACGTTTGCTACATGTGGTTGAACGTATTTCTATATTGGCTGGTGAGAGTGTTATGCTGAGCGTACTTCCTTCTCACATGCTAAGTTTAGTGTCCAAGACTTCAGAAATTGGGGATGTAAAAGAAGAGATTCCTTTAGAGTATCTAGAAGGTGATCATTTTCGAGCAGCATTTAACGGAAAGTATTTCTGGGACATCCTTCGGGCGATTGATAGTGAGACGCTTAGAATCAGATTCGCGGGCAAAGAAAGGCCGCTGGTGATCCTGCCTGTAGACGCATCTTCGTCCACACTTTTTTTAATTACTCCTGTGAGGACGCACGATTGAGGATATGATTATGCACAATAATTGAGTAGATTTGGGTGAATAGCTGCAACTGAGTCCGAATTAGCCTAAACCCACTTCAACTTCACAGCTTTCTTTGCTGGGGATGAGGTATATTTGCTCTGGGAGGGGATGGCATGCATAATGCGAAGACGGCTATATTTTATTTCTCAGGTACTGGAAATACGGAGATTATTGCTAAGCAATTTACTGAAGCACTCAGAAATAGCGGACAAGACGTAGATTTGTTTAGAATGGAAGATGTTCTAAAAAGCACTCGTTCTGTCGAATATGAATCCTACGACCTTATTGGGATTGGTCATCCGGTTCTAGGTTTTGGCGCATCCGGATTTGTCGAACGTTTTGTAGAACAGCTACCTGATTGTAATGGAACTCCGGCTTTTGTATTCAAGACAGCCTCTTCTCCACATTATATTAATAACGGTGCTTCGAATACTGTACTTCGTTATTTACGTAAGAAGGGATTTACACCTTTCCACAATTCCATTTTGGCGATGCCATGCAATTTTTATATAAAATATGATGATAGATTGAATAAGCAGTTATATCAGGTCGCTCAGCGTAAGGTGAAGTTATTTGCAGAGGAAATCATGAATCGGATTCCACGGAACCTTCGGATTCATCCTGTGCTGGAGGGAGTTCTGAGAACGGTATATTATTGTGAGGAACATCAAGGGGGGAAATACTTCGCCAAAGGATTGCGAACAACAGACTCTTGCACACGATGTTTGAAATGCGTTAGAAGCTGTCCAACTTCTAATATTAGCAATAGCGCAGATGGGATAATATTCGGTCAAAATTGCTTATTATGTATGCGTTGTGTTTATTCTTGTCCTCAGAAGGCGATCCAAGCGACACGGCTTAAGGCCAGTGTTGTAGATCCCTATACTGGAGGTTCAAAACTTCATAATCTAATGAAGGATTCTGAGAATGATGGACGGTTTATAACTCCAAAGTCCAAGGGTTATTACAAGCATTTTATTAAATACTTGGAGGATTGAATGATGAATCTGTTTAAGATAGGATCGAAACCGCTGGGGATAGAGCTGATGGCTGCATTTTTGGAGGATAATTATGTGAGTATCGGCTACCCGGGAATAGGGGATTTGGAGAACATCAGTATAGAGGAGCTGCGTGAGCGGTTGCTTCATACTTATCAATACAGTGAGCTGGAGCTTACAGAACATTTGCAAGCCATTCACCTGTTCGTAAATACAATGCAGGATGGCGATTATGTGTTGGTGTGTGATGGAGACTGGGTACATCTAGGTGATCTTGGCGATTATTTTTACAACGAATTATATGATACGCCAGACAATGGCACATGCCATCGAAGAGGTGTAACTTGGCTGAATAGTCTTCCGATAATCGACCTAAACGCAGAAGTGAAAGAGTTTCTTAGCGATAGTGGAGTAGCTGAGCAGTATAAGGGGCCAATGCCTAGCGCTCGTGTGGATCTGTGGATTAAAGGTTCTTATGCTTCAGAGCAAGCGATGAATCATCAAGTGCTTGTGGATGAAGAGACACTCTCTATTGCGCTCGGTATTTTGAAGAAAGCTCTAGTCAGTGAAGATGTCGAACGACAAGAACGAGCTGCGATTGCAATTCTTCAGTATGCTAAGCAGTGAAGAAAGGTTTCAGATCCACAGCCTCATTAAAAAGCGTTCCATCCGTTATTCAAACCTCGGATGGAACGCTTTTGTCATAATATTGTTATGCTTCTATAATACTCAGATAAATTCAACGAATTCATTGACCGGTTTACGATAGCCGCGTGGTCTGATTTTATGTTTCTTGTCTTTGCCGATAGTGATCAGCATAACAGGTACCATATGATCGGGTAGATTTAAAGTGGATTGAATGGCCTCCGGATCAAAGCCGATCATCGGGCAGGTATCCCAGCCTTTATCTTTGGCAATCAGCATGAAGTGCATGGCAGACAGAGAAGCATTCCGTATAGCTTCATCTCTTTGAAAAGCATCATTTCCTGAATAAGCATTGTTAATCGTTTCTATCTCTGCATCATAATCCTCTTGGCTCATCGCCCCTAAAGCTTTGAGCCCTCCGTAAATTTCTGGAGCCTTCAGATAAGCATTCTTATCTCCGAGTACCACAATTACCGCTGAGGAAGAGTGTATTTTATATTGACCGTAAGCTGCCTTACGAATCTCTTCTTTTAAATTCTCATCAGAAACGACTTTATAGTTTGTATGTTGAAGATTATAAGCCGATGGTGCCAATCTGGCGTAAGAGAACATCTCCTCTAGTTCATTCTGAGGGATCTTCACCCCTTCAACAAAATTCATCGCAGACCTACGGGATTCAATCAAATCTGTAAAAGTGCTCATGAGTTATTCCTCCATATGTGTATGTATTTGCTTTTTAATTATAAACAAGTGACATTTATAAATAAACTAACTATTTGTTACTAACTCAAAATAGCACAGTTAATTATTTTCGTCAATGATTAAATTCTCACTTCGTGTAGCTTAAGTCTTCTAAGTACTTGGAGTGTATGAAGAATAAATACTATGTTGTAAAATATTAGGATGTAAATTAGGATATTAAGATATGAAAAATGCTTTTATTATTGAAAGGGTGGGAATGTTGAACGATATTAGAGAGCAGTTGATCATAGACCTGCAAAGAATTGAAGAGAACGATTATGAGCTTAGAAGTGGAGAGCAGCTAAGGGATTATGTGAAGCTGATGCTTGAGTACATAGGAGATCCACAGCCAGAGCTGCGAGATGATTTGATCTATTCCACCTTCTACAAATGGATGAACGAGAAAAAATGGTTTAGTGATGCAGAGCTTCGTGAACTTCTCTTGATTCTCCTTGACGAGCAGCATTTGTTCTATCACATTGGCAGCAAAGAGGATCAGGCTGTGTTCACAAGAACGTTTTCTGTTCTGGTCGTTGCACTTATTCTTCAGCGGCATAGGGAAAAGGCTTTTTTAGATAGCGCTGAGTTTACAAATGTGAAGGAAGCTCTGATTAGATATTATGAGGAAGAACAGGATTTACGAGGATTTATGCAAGAAGAAGGCTGGGCGCACGCTGCAGCGCATGGTGCAGATGCCTTGGATGAACTGGTATTGTGCTCGGAGAGTGATGCTGCAATCAGGGAAGAGGTTCTGGCGGTCATCCAAAGAATGCTTTACAACAATCATCAGTACATTTTTAGCGATGAAGAAGATGAACGGATGGCTACGATTGTAGCTACAATCATAGATCATCATTTACTTCCGCAGCAGTCAATTGTCGACTGGGTCAGCAGCTTGGAGCAATGTGGTGGGTGGCCAAGAAGTCGCAACAAGTATGTTGCTCGTGTGAATACAAAGAATTTCCTTCGTTCTCTTTACTTTAGGTTGCTTCCAACAATGAAGAATCAGGATATGGTGAACGCTTTATTGAAGTCGGAGATGAAATTAAATGAATTTACACAATAAGTATTTAATCACCTAAGCGTATATAAAAAATATCGAAAATTTTAATCAATCGATTTTAATGTAATAAAAATCACAAAACTTTAGAAAAATTCAAAAACTTTGTGACATTTATAACTTGATAAGTGCTATAATAGAAATATGGCGTTAAAAGTTATTATTTTTTATTACTATTAAGCAGCAAAGCTTATTTGCAGAGGAGATTCGGATATGTCAGAAACAATCACTCAAACAACCCCTGAACAAGAATCACCAAAATTAGCTGTTACTCAAGAACAAATGAATGTTCTTGAGCAGCTATTGAAGCCTGAAGTTCAGGAATCGTTAACTGTCTTAGTAGAACAGTTGCCAAAATTAACAGAGCTTGTCGGCGTGCTCACAAAGTCATATGACTTTGTTCAAACTGTCGCTGCGGATGAAGTCTTGAAAAGTGATACGGTAAGTGCAATTAAAGAGCTTGCTGAACCTGTGGTGCATTCTGCGAAGAATATGGCAGCTACAGTGATCGAAGCGCAAGATCGTGCGAATGAAAGTAGCGATGTGATCGGTGTATTTGGTCTAATGAAGATGATGAAAGATCCACAAGCACAGAAGCTTTTCCGTTTTGTAAATGCTTATCTTCAAGTTGCCGGCGAACGCAGTCAGCAGAAATAATATTTTTTATATCTCATTCGTAAGGACGGAGGAAACATCATGTCTAAACATATTGTCATTCTAGGAGCAGGTTATGGTGGTTTACTAAGCGCCTTGACTGTACGCAAGTACCTAAAGAAAGACGAAGCTAAAATTACAGTCGTTAATCAATATCCTACTCATCAAATTATTACAGAATTGCATCGTCTTGCAGCAGGTAGTGTTGCAGAAGGTGCTGTTGCTATGCCACTAGCTAAGCTTTTTGCAGGTAAAGATATCGACCTGAAAATTGCAAAGGTTAATTCTTTTTCTGTTGAGAACAAACAAATTACACTATCTGATGGTGTGACATTATCCTACGATGCTTTGGTTGTGGGTCTTGGAAGCACAACAGCTTATTTTGGCATTCCAGGTCTTGAGCAATACAGCATGGTCTTGAAATCTGCAGCGGATGCTAACAGAATTCATCGTCACATTGATGAACGTATCCGTGAATATGCAAAGTCTAAAAATCCAGCGGATGCAAGCATTCTAATCGGCGGCGGCGGCTTAACAGGTGTTGAACTGGTTGGTGAAATCGCTGATGTGTTGCCAACACTCACTAAGAAATATGGTGTGGATCCTAAAGAAATTAAACTGATGCTGGTTGAAGCAGGTCCTAAGATTCTTCCAGTATTGCCAGATGCACTCATCGAACGCGCAGTGGCAAGCTTAGAAAAACGTGGTGTACAATTCTTGACAGGTCTACCTGTTACGAATGTAGCAGATAATGTTATTGACTTGAAAGACGGTCAAAAAATTGTTGCTAACACATTTGTATGGACGGGCGGCGTACAAGGAAATCCACTGATTGGTGAGTCCGGTCTTGAAGTGAACCGTGGTCGTGCAACGGTAAATGAATTCCTGCAATCCACCTCACACAAAGACGTATTCGTTGCTGGTGACAGCGCCGTAGTCTTTGCTGAGGATGGTCGTCCATATCCACCTACTGCACAAATCGCTTGGCAAATGGGTGAATTGATCGGTTACAATCTTTATGCGTACTTGAAGGACAAATCTTTTGAATCCTTTAGTCCGATCAACTCAGGTACTCTTGCGAGCTTAGGCCGTAAAGACGGTGTGGCCATCGTTGGTGCAAGCTCTACTCCGCTAAAAGGATTACCAGCAACCTTGATGAAGGAAGCCAGTAATATTCGTTACTTGTCCCACATTAAAGGATTGTTTAGCTTAGCTTATTAATTTATGATTGGAAAACCTGCTCTGAATTGAGCAGGTTTTTTTGTTGATCTCTAGTGGTTTCTACCATGAATTGTAAACGTTATCCTAGTACGCAGTATTCGTTTTTGCTATAATAGATTGGCTAATATTAACAAAGGGAAATAGAGGAGGATTACGTGATGTTATTCCGGCAAAACGATGTCATTCTGTTTCAAGGCGACAGCATAACGGATTGGGGTCGTAATTATGAAGATGCTTCATCGCTTGGTGTAGGTTATGCATTGATGATCGCCGCTCGTCTGGGGCATTTATATCCTGAGAAGAACCTTACATTCTATAATCGCGGAATTAGCGGCAATCGTGCTGTAGATTTGCAGGAACGCTGGGATAAGGATTGCCTGAATCTAAAGCCGACTTGGGTGTCCATATATATTGGTATTAACGACACTTGGCGCCGCTTTGATTCTGGTCAGGAAACAACGCCTGAACAATTTGAAGCTGCGTATCGTGACCTGATCGAGCGCACGCAGCATTCGCTCGCTGCTAAATTAGTCCTAATAGAGCCATTCGTGTTGCCTGTTCCTGAAGATCGTAAAGCTTGGCGCCAGGATCTGGACCCGAAAATTCACATTGTACGGGAACTGGCGCGTGAATATGGTGCATTGCTTGTTCCACTGGATGGCCTGTTTGCTGCGGCATCTGTAAAAGCAGAACCTGCTTATTGGGCTCCGGATGGAGTACATCCATCACCTGCAGGCCATGCCCTTATTGCAGATGCTTGGCTTAAGACGGTAGGAGCTACCGATAAAGCTTAAGGGTCTGATCGTATTTCTAAATAATTCACTTGATTCTATAAGACTAGAACCACTCATTAAAGGAGCAGGTTATAGTCTTTTTTTATAACTGCTAGGAAAGTCGTTTCGTTATATTTATTGACACTGTTATAATTGGGTTATGTTTCTTTTATTGGAGGCGGTTCGTATTCGGCGTTTATTGTGTGTTGTATCTTTGGTAGTAGTTACGCTGTTAAGCGGATGTAAGAATGACGTGGGATTCATTAATGCTAGGTGGATCACCGGAGTGTCTTTAACTCCTGTAACAACTAGTGATCAGAACCAAGTTGATCGACCCGAACATTTTGAGACCCTAATACTGAAGGACTCTACTCTGATTAAGACGCTTGCGGAGGCTATGAACAAGAGCAATAAATTATCGGGGGAGCTGGATTGGGCCCCTGAATTTAAAATGGAACTTGTTTATGGTGATGGCTACTCGAAGGATTATTACATAGCAATAGGTGATGAGCCCGGCTATAGAGGAGTATTTACTACAGCTGAGAATGGTGGTCAGGGCTACTCTATTCCGGTGAAGAATTCGGACCAATTAAGGAAACTCATTTTTGGGACAGTAGATCAGGCGAACATAGAACAGACGGAGTCGCTGGAGTCTTCTGTTAAGGTTACAGGTCCAGTAACGATATCACATAATGATCTCTATCCCTTAACGAATAGAACTGGATTCTTGAATCTGCAGCTTTTAGATGGAACCTACAGTGAGGATTGGACAATACCAGGTCCGTTGATGGGAAGGAATTGGAGCGGCAGATTTGGGCTTGTTCTTATTGATAATCAAGGGAGAACTTTGAATAGCTTTCCACTCAGTGAACATTTTGAGGATCCCATAATATTTAAAGATTTTTTTCAAATTCAGTTTGAGGACTATAATGGCGACGGCGATCCGGATTTTACTTTGGGGCAGTACGGGTCAAGTAACGGTTACTTCTACAAGTTGTTTACGCTTAGAAAAAATAACGTTATAGAGGAACTACCAATCCAATCCGGTTCTGATTTATTTATCAGCAGTCCTAAGGGGTATTCGATAAAGCTTGATAAAGTGGATGACCATAGCTTCAAGAGAAGTTATTACGATAATGTAGCGGGTAAACAGATGGAAGATATTTTTCAGTGGAATGGAAGTGCATTTCAGAAGTTAGACAAGTGATTCATACCAGAAGTGAGAGGAATGTGTGATAGATGACGAGTGATACCATACAAGATTTAGAAGGACTAAAAGCCATAGGAAAAGTGGTAGGACATACCATCGCCGAGATGAAAAAGAAAGTTACTCCCGGCATGACAACAGCAGAGCTTGATAAGATTGGAGCTGGCATTCTAGCGGAATTCGGAGCATCCTCAGCCCCGATGAAAACGTATAATTTTCCAGGCAGCACCTGCATCAGTGTAAATGAAGAGGTTGCTCATGGGATTCCTGGTCCTAGAGTGATTAATGCCGGTGATTTGATCAATATTGATGTATCTGCTGAGTTGAATGGTTATTATGGGGACGCGGGGGTTTCTTTTCAATTGCCACCCTACAATGAGGATATTTTACGTCTGTGCCGGAGTACTGAGGAAACTATGATGAGCGTAATCAATCATCTGAGAGCTGGGATGAAGGTCAATGAAATTGGCAGAATGATGGAGCTCGAAGCTCGGAAACGCGGCTATAGAGTGGTTCGTAATCTGTGCAGCCACGGGATTGGCAAATCACTGCATGAGAAGCCATTTGAAATCTTACCTTTCTATAATCCTAGAGTGACTACAGTGTTAAAAGAGGGACAGGTGATTACCGTTGAACCTTTCCTCTCTACTGGAGCAGATTACGTGGAGCAGCAGTCGGATGGATGGACACTGAGCGTTGTAGACAATGGCCGGGTAGCGCAGTTTGAGCATACGATTATCGTGACGAAAGGTGAGCCTATTATCCTAACCAAACCATAAAGAGGAGAGTGCGAGTGTGAAAATCGCCTTTATACTTTTTGACGGGATTACGTTCTTAGATTTTGCGGGGTTCTATGATGTTATTTATCGATTAGGGCAATTTGAAATCGGCAAAGGGTTGTCGTGGGATATATGTGCAGCTTCGGAAGAAGTGACGGATGAGTTAGGATTCACTGTAAAAGCAGAGAAAGTGCTGCCTGAGCTTTCGGAGTATGACATGATATTTGTACCTGGAGGGATGGGGACACGGAAACTCCGTTATGATGAAGCATTTGTCTCATGGATTGCGGGTGCCCGCAATGTTCCTTATAAGGTGTCGGTCTGCACTGGATCACTGCTGCTTGGGGCTGCGGGGTTGTTAGAAGGGAAAAAAGCCACTACCCATCCATCTGCCTATGATTTACTAAGACCCTATTGTGAAGAAGTTGTGGAGACCCGTATTGTACATGATGGAAATGTAATTACAGGTGGTGGAGTTTCGACTTCTATTGATCTAGGTTTATATCTGATTTCATCTTTGGCTGGTGAATCAGCAATGAATTCGGTGAAGAAGCAGATTGATTATCCGTATGAGATGCAGGGGATTGTTCAAATCTAAAGGTAAATACCGGAGGGACCAGAGATGGCTGGACAAAAAATGATGATTATGTTGTTTCAGCAATGGGTAAGCGATAAGGAGCAGTGGGTAGAGCTTAGAGATTTGCTGATGAAGGAGAGCAATCTTCCCGGACCACGTGTGAATTTGGAGCTCTCAGGCAATTTTGCCAAACATTTTGCCCATCCTAAACTAACAGAAACAGACTGGGAGTTTCTTAATTCATGGGCTAATCTTACAGAGGCAGAAGCTGGGGTGAATGATCCCCGTGAGTTTCTGCCGTTTTGCGCGGTTAGAGCGCTGGGTGCTTATTACAGCTACGCTGAAGAAGCGAAGCAAATTATGATTCAGAGCATCATTAAGACAGCTATGAATGACTCCAGATGGAGGATGCGTGAAGCTTCTGCTATGGCGCTGCAAAGTATAGGGGAGGATGGTTTTTCCCTTGTCAGGCAGCTGATCGGCATGTGGGAGAAGGGTGCGAATAGGCTTGAACAACGAGCTTTTGTAGCAGCGTTAGCGCATCCTCCTCTTTTGAAAAAGAAAGAGAATACGCTTTATTGTCTTCAGTTGGCTACTCGAATCATGGAGAGTGTGGGTAGTGGGGAAGTACAATATGAGGACGCTGAGCATTTTCGTGTGTTATCTAAAGGACTTGAATACAGCTTAAGTGTATTTGTGGCGAGTGAACCTGAAGAGGGTTTTGCCATGCTTGAGAAATTCGCTAAGAGTCGAGATATCCGAATAATTAAGATTGTGAAGAGTAATCTTGGTAAGTCACGTTTGAGTAAAAAGTATGCTCTACAGGTTGCTGAGATCCTCGACAGTTTGACAATATAGGAGAGGACATAATGATCAGCTCTCCATTGAAATCATGAAGTGTAGTAGTTTTACATACATTTAACATGCCACATATCCTTAAGTGATATAACAGAAAGAACTAGGTGAAAAGGTGGCTGTTAGATGAAACTAAGTAAAGAGGAAAAATCATGGATTCTTTATGACTGTGGAAATTCTGCGTATTCGATGGCGGTTACAACGGCATTACTGCCCATTGTTTTTGGAATGTTTACGAATGTGAACAGCAGTATGGATTTGGGGTATTTTAATTCCATTGCGAGTATTTTGGTGGCGATCTTAAGCCCGATTTTAGGGACGATGGCAGATTACAAGGATAAGAAGAAACGCTTCTTCATATTTTTCTCATTGATCGGTGTGATAGCTACAGCTTCACTGGCTTTCGTTGCGCCTGCAAGCGGACAATGGCAGCTATTGATTGTATTTTATATTTTGTCGGTGATAGGTTTTGCGGGAGCTAATATTTTTTATGATTCTTTTTTGGTGGATGTAACCACGGACGAAAGAATGGATAAGGTATCTTCAAAAGGTTTTGCTTTTGGATATATCGCCAGTGTCATTCCCTTCGGTATCAGTCTACTTCTGATTCTGTTTATGGGGATGGACAAATCGATTGGTTATCAGATTGGATTTATAATCACAGCCCTTTGGTGGGGACTGCTGACCATGCCTATGATCAAGGATGTGCAGCAAAGATATTACATAGAACCTGAACCCAAACCGATCATTAATAGCTTTAAAAGACTGGGAGACACGTTTAAAAATGTAAGACAGCATAAAGTAGTATTTGTATTCTTGATCGCCTACTTTCTCTATATTGATGGGGTAGATACGATTATTAAAATGGTAGTGCCATATGCCACATCGGTACTGGGTGCGGATGCTTTTGATACTTTTACTTTACTGGGGATCTTATTAGTTATCCAGATCATCGCATTTCCGTGTGCTATCCTGTATGGTAATCTCGCCAAAAAATACTCAGCTAGAACGATGATCATCGTGGGGATTTTTACATATATCATTTCCTGTATCGCGGCTTACTTTATTACTTCAGTGTGGCATATATTTATTCTGGGAGCGCTAATTGGTTCCGCCCAGGGAGGGATTCAAGCACTCAGCAGATCTTATTATGCGAAGATTATTCCTAAGGAAAAATCCAATGAATTCTTTGGGTTTTACAATATCTTTGGTAAGTTTGCGGCGATTGTGGGTCCTGCTGTAATGTCATTGACAACTACCCTAACAGGCAACGCTAAATTTAGTATTTTAGCGATTATCCCGTTATTCATTATTGGATTCTTCGTATTTATAACTTTACCTAAAGAGCAGTTTGAACAAGATGAACCGAAGGGACTTATCCTATGAAGTCAAGCAAAGAACAAACGGCAATGGCCAATCATCTGATTGTCATCTCTTACGATGCCTTTTCAGAAGACCAATGGGAAATGGCCAGCCGTCTTCCGAACTTATCGAAATTGATTAAGAACGGAGCGCATAGTAATCAATTAAAAAGTGTATATCCCACGCTCACTTATGTGGTGCATACTACGATAGCAACCGGTGTATATCCAGATAAGCATGGTATCCACCATAACAATCCATTTCAGCCGTTTGTGAAGGAAAAGGAGCAAAGCTGGTTCTGGTTCAGAAATGCGATAAAGGTGCCCACGATTTACGATGCTGCGCGCGAGCATAACATGAGTACCGCTGGAATTCTCTGGCCAGTATCAGGGAAATCCTCAATCCAATACAATATCCCTGAAATCAGAGCTATCAAAAAAGAAAATCAAGCACTGAAGGTGTTAAAAAGCGGGAGCCCATTATATTGTATCGAGATGGAGTTGAAATACGGACGGCTTCGAAAAGGGATTGAGCAGCCCTATCTGGATGACTTCACGACAAAGTGTGCGATAGAAACGATTAAGCGTAAAAAACCTAATCTTCTGATGATGCATTTGATTGATCTGGATGACGCCAAGCATATTTACGGCACTGACAGCGATGAAGTGAAGCAGGTAATCACACGCATGGATAAGCGGCTAGGCGATATTATGCAAGCAGTGGATGAAGCCGGGATAAAGGATGACACAGTTTTTATAGTTTTGGGTGACCATGGCCAGTTCAATGTTAGATACAAAGTGCATTTGAACAACCTTTTGCAGGAAAAAGGGCTGATCTATGAAGAAAATGGTGAGATGAAGTGGAGAGCTTACTTTCAGTGCGGGGGCGGAGCCGCTTATCTACATATCAAACAAGGTGATGAAGAAGCTGAACAATTAGCATTAGCTGCGATTCGGGAGGTTATGAAAGATGACGCTTCTGGCATAGAGGAATTGTATGCAAGAGAGGAGCTGGATCATCTACATGTGGGCCAATCTACTAGGTATATGCTTGAAGCTAAGAAAGGCTATTGTTTCGATGAAAGCATGGATGAACCAACCATTGTTGATTTGGACAAACAAGGAATTAAATATGCTACTCATGGCTACTCTCCCGAAAAAGAGGATTACAGATGCAACTTGGTGATCTCAGGGACTAAGGTGAAAAGTGATTTTCCCATAGGGGATCTCAAAATGGTAGATATAGCTCCTACGATGGCAAAGATTTTAGGAATTGACTTTAATCCTTGTGACGGAAGACCTTTAGATGAAATTTTCATTTACTAAAGCAAGCTGTGAGAAAAACATTCATTATTTACTAAATAACGCGTTGGTAGAGAAGATTCGTCTCTTGCCAGCGCGTTCTTTGTTTACCTAGAAGGAGGAGGGCTTGTACCTGGTATAGATTAAATATAGATAAAGTCGGAATACTCACTAGAACAAGATCCATATACAATGGAATTAAAATGTATTGTGAGGAAGAGGGGAATTGGATATGGATGCTGATATTAGACAAAAAATTTTAAATAAAAATGACAGACTTATTAGTATGGTTATTGAACGTGCTAAGAGAGATTTTCCTGATGACATTGCAATCATTGGGCTTACAGGTTCTTTCAGTACCGGAGATTTTCATGAAAAAAGCGATCTTGATTTAATCATAATTAATAATACAGCCCAAGGCTGGGGGATATCTTCGTGTTTTATTCTGGAGGATGTTGGATACGACATCTATTGTACGCCATGGGAAACAAGGATAGAAGATCAAGCGAATCTTGAGAGCCCAATGATTTCGTGTCTGATAGATTTAGAACTGTTATATTGTGCGAAACCCGAATATCTAGAAAAGCTAAATTTATATAAACAGAGAGCGCTCGATGCTTTGGCAAAGCCTATAGGGATTGAATGTATTAGCAGAGCGAAAAAGAATATAGATATAGCAAAACAAGAATATACGAATACATTACTTTCTGGAGAGATCGGAGCAGTGAGGTATGCTTCATGCGAAGTTGTATACAATTTGGTAAATGCTCTAACACATTTGAACAATACCTATTTTAAACGGGGACTTAAGAGATATCTGGAGGAAATAGCTACATATCGTTACATTCCTGATGATTTTGAAATGAAATATATGGCTGTGATCGATGCGAAGACTGTCGTTGAAATCAGAAGCGCATCATATAGATTTTTAGAAAGCGTTAATGATTTATATAATAAAATGTATAAGGATTTTGTAATTCAACCTGTCCCAACCTATGATAATCTTGGCGGGACCTTTGAGGAATTGTGGTGTAACAGCCGTAATAAGGTTATAGCAAGTGTGGAATTAAATGATAAATCCTATGCTTATTATGCAGCGATGGGCATACAAAATTTTCTTGATGAAATGACAGAATCAAGGGGAACCCAAAAGTTTGATCTTATTCAGTATTTTGATTCAGATCATCTGCATTTATTTAAAGAGCAGTTCCTGCAGGTCATGGATGAATATCTGGAAGAATATAATAAGGTGGGAAGGAAAGTTGACCGATACGATACTTTTGAGGAATTATATAACGAATATATGAGGGTATAGCTGATTTAGCGGATAGTGAAGATTACCAGATTACGAATTTTCGTAGTCTGGTTTTTTCATTTTTTATGGAACGATAAGATTATTTTAAGTCATATGGGTAGAATAATAGATATCATACTAGTGGCGTCTGATTTGCCAAAGTGGTGACATTTATTATAGACTATTTTTTGTCGGCTTTTGTCCAGTGAATATTGTTCACTTGTAGTGATATAAAAAACTAATTTGAAGCGGGGAAATGGAATGCATGGAATGAGACAACATCAAAAATCAAATAAGCTGAAGATATTCTCAAAAGTCATATTAATTATTATAGGGGCACTAATTACTTCATATGGTCTGGAATCCGTATTAATACCTAACAATGTCTCAGATGGTGGTGTAACAGGGCTGAGTATCGTTGGTTCACAGCTGTTTGGATTGCCGTTAGGACTGTTAATTGTTCTAATTAATATCCCTTTTGTTTGGCTAGGATATAAGCAAATTGGTAAAAGCTTTGCTATTTATTCCATTATCGGTATTGCCTCACTTGCCATTGGTACAAGCCTTATGCACCATGTGCCAACGATTATTGAAGGAGATACATTGTTAATTACTGTTGTCGGCGGGATTATTATCGGTTTTGGTATGGGGTTAGCGTTACGTAATGGCGGGGCGTTAGATGGGATAGATATGTTGGCCGTTTTACTTTCAAGAAAAATACCTTTTGGGACTAGTGATCTAATCTTGTTCCTAAACATGTTTGTCTTTATTGTTGTTTCAACAGCGTTTGGTCTACAAGGGGCGATTCTATCCGCACTTGCTTATTTTATTGCTTCTAAAGTGATTCATATTGTTGAAGAAGGATTGAGCGGTTCTAAAACTTTTAAAATCATTACAGTTCAACCGGAAATCATGGTAGAGACGATTCGTGACCGATTGGGTCGTGGGGCAACCTATACAGATGCTTATGGCGGCTACTCTAATGAACAATTCAAAGAAATCACCTGTGTAATTAACCGTCTGGAAGAAAGCAAAATCAAAGATATCATTCATGAAATTGACCCTAACGCTTTTGTTGTAGTATATGATGTAGCAGAAGTTAAGGGCGGTAATTTCAAGAAGCACAATATTCATTAATTGCGATCTTGAAGTTTTATCTCCTCAAGTGTTTGACAAATGCATAAAATGTAACTATTATTGTTGCATCTGAATAATGCACTTGTTACTAGCGCGACAGTAAGGCAGAAGGAGAGATTTCCAATGAACATCAGCACCCGATTTGCGGTAGCTATTCATATATTAACGTTAATCGACAGTAATAAAGAGGGCAAAAGCACCTCGGAGTGGATAGCTGGTAGCGTGAACACAAACCCTGTAGTTATCCGCCGGCTAACGAGTATGCTGCAAAAAGCAGGGCTGGTAACCGCCCGTCCGGGAGTCGCAGGAGCTTCGCTTTCACGTAGCAGCGCTGAGATTACACTGCTTCAGATTTATAAGGCAGTAAACGCGGTGGAGGAGGATTCACTGTTCTCGGTTCATGAGCACCCTAACCCGGAATGTCCAGTCGGCAAAAATATTGCCAGCGCCATTGTACCCGTATTCTCGAACGCGCAAAAGGCGATGGAGAATGTCCTTCAGGAGGTTACTTTGGAGCAGATTGTCAATGAAATGCCGGAAATATAATTACTCCATATCTCAACGTAGAATGAAGACTACAACATGTGCTAACGTGATTGTGGTCTTTTTTTTGCAGAGACTAAGGGGTTTTATAAAAAAATAGAAAAGAGGCTGATTTTTTTGAATACTACTATGGTTGATGTCTTAAAGGGTCAGTTTGAGCCAACGTTAGAGATGCTTACTCGATTAGTAGAAGAATGTCCTGATGAACTTTGGTTTGACCGACAAACGAATTATTGGAAGCATATCTTTCATGCCATTACGGGGATTCAATTTTGGTTTAGACAAGGAAGTGAAGTATTTCACATACCTACCTTAAATAAAGATATCACACCTGATTTGGATAAGGAATGTACGGAGGATCCGACGAAAGCGGAAATGGGTGCTTATGTGCAAGAAATGATAGAAAAGTCTCACTCTTTTATAGAACCATTAAACGACCAGTCTATTTTCGAACCTTGTGACGTATATAACGAATTCACTAAGGCTGATGTTATTCTAATGCAGATCAGGCACATCCAACATCATGTCGGTTATTGCAATCATATTTTAAATTCTCATAATCATAAGGCTGTTCAATGGCTCGGTTAGAGGACTAATGACTCAAAGAAGGGAAGTAAGACATAATTATAGAATCTGTATTTAGAAGGTAGGTAACAAAAGATAGAGGGTATAATACAATCTATATAGTTTACAAAGCTGAAGTGGAAAAATGAACGGAGGATCTACAGTGGAACAAATCGCATTAATCTCAGATATACATGGAAATATCCCGGCTTTGACAGCCGTACTGGATGATATTAAGCAGCGTGGAATTAGCAGGATATTTTGCCTGGGAGATATTGTTGGAAAAGGGCCGAATTCAGATCTAGCCGTTGATATCATTAAGAACAATTGTGAAATCAGTGTTATGGGAAACTGGGATGATTTAATGAATCAGGATGTTGATTTTGAAATGGCCCGGTGGAGCCGGAAATTGTTAGGGAAAGAACGTCTTGCTTATTTGGGTACATTACCGTTCTCGATTGAGTTTATGATGAGTGGTAAGTTTATTCGGTTATTTCATGCTTCGCCGCGAAGCTACTATGAACGGATTCAGCCTTGGGACGATTACGAGAAACGACTGTCTATGTTTGGTTGTTCCGATCTGTGCCAGGAGAAGCGACAAGCGGATATCGTTGGTTATGGGGACATTCATAATGCTTTTATTCAACATATAGCAGGGAAGACTTTATTTAATGTAGGCAGCGTGGGGAATCCTCTGGATGTGACTCAGGCATCTTATGTGATTTTGGAGGGGGAGTATGGAGGAGTGACAGGAGCTTCTTTGAACATACAATTTGTAAGAGTCCCTTATGATATTGAGTTGGCCATTCAACAAGCCGTAGACGCGGTTATGCCAGCTACAGAGCCATATATACGAGAGCTTAGAACTGCGCAATACAGGGGAAATGTGCGGGGATAGAAATACCAAAAAAGTAACGGAGGGAACAAATTGAAGCTTAGTCACGTATTTGAGCATTTCCCTACTTTAGAAACTGAACACTTAACACTAAAAAAGATTGAAGTTAGTAACCTCGAAGAGGTATTCGGAATTTATAGCAATGATCAAGTGTTTGAGTACTGTGGTATTATTCCGAAGCATAATAAAGATACAGTGAAAAATATGATTGGACATTTCGAGCGGGATTTTAACAAAGGGGTAAGAGTGAAGTGGGGGATTTTCCGCAAAAATAATCCATACATACTGCTAGGTATCATCGAAGCTATGGATTTTAATCAAAAAGTGGATATGGTTACGATTGGGTATTTTTTAGCGGAATCTTATTGGGGAAAAGGGATTGCAACTCAGGCGATTCAAGCAGTGAAAAAATATTTATTTGAAACTGCAGAGGTCAATCGAATCCAAGCAGAGGTCATGCCTTTTAATGAGCGGTCCAAGCGGGTGCTCCTAAAAAGTGGCTTTATGAAAGAGGGAACGTTAAGGCAAGCTCATGTATGGTCAGGTAAAGGTCTCGTTGATTTGGAGATTTACAGCATCCTAGCAGAGGAATACGGAAAGGGAGAAGGCAGATCCTAGTGAAAGTAGGGGAGATTATGGGGACTATCGTGGTCATAGGTGGGGGAGAACTAATCGATTTAGAAACGCTAGAAATGGATCGTGAAGTTGTGAAGTTAACCCAAAAAGCTAATCCGAAAGCATTATTTATTCCAACAGCTAGTAGTGATGCTCCAGGTTATTGTGATACGTTCAACAAAGTGTACGGCGAGATTCTAGGCTGTGAGACAAGTCATTTATTACTTGTGAGCCAAACCTATACCCATGAAGAAATCGTTGAGCTAATTACGTCTGCTGATCTGATTTATGTTGGTGGAGGCAATACCCGAAAAATGCTGGAGATTTGGAACAATACCGGTGTGGCTGCTCTTCTAAAAGATGCTTACACCTCTGGGACCGTATTAGCAGGGCTGAGTGCAGGTTCCATTTGCTGGTTTGAATATGGGCATAGTGACTCTGAAGCGTTCGACGACCAAGGGGAATGGCAGTATATTAAACTTGAAGCAATGGGTATTCTGCCTGGTATTCATTGTCCGCATTATAATGAGGATATTCGGGTTGAGGATTTTTCGCGTATGGTTAAAGGTGGAGGGTTGCCTGGCATCGCAGTGGATAATAACTGTGCCATCATCTACAAGGATCATGAATTTAAGGTGATGTCGACCAGAGAAGAAGCCAAAGCCTACCGTGTGATGGACACCGAGCAAGGGGTTGTCGTTACGGAAATCGAAGAACATCTAAGCTACAGACCTCTTAAAGAACTGTATAGTGCGCTATGATTATTTTTGAGCAGCAAGAGATCGGGCTAAGAACACTCGAACCGGGTGATGCTGGATTGCTTATGAAATGGCTCTCAGATCCTGTTGTACTGGAATTTTACGAAGGTCGTGATCGACCGCATGATCTGGAGTTGGTTAGTAAGCATTTTTATGAGGATCGAGATGAAGTCACGCGGTGTATTGTGCAATATAGGGAGCAGGATATAGGATACCTCCAGTTCTATCTGATTGATGAAGAAGAAGTGGAGGAATACGGTTATACAGAATTTAAAGGTAAAATATTCGGGATGGACCAGTTCATTGGTGAGGCGGAGTGGTGGAATCAAGGCATAGGCTCGCAGCTCATCAAAAAAACAGTTAACTATCTTATTGAAAACAAACAGGCTGATAAAATCGTAATGGACCCGCAAGCTTGGAATAAGAGAGCACTGAGGGTGTATGAGAAAAGTGGCTTTGTAAAGAAGAAATACCTTGAGAAGCATGAAATGCATGAAGGAGAACTAAGAGATTGTTGGTTGATTGAATATGAGGAGTAGAGAGGAGGGGGCCATGAAAACAAATCAGATTTATATCGTCCTAGCGAGCTTTATTCTAGGGATTTCATTTATTATTGGATGTTCATTTACTAATGACGATAATAAAGAAACGAAAGTCGATCAAGAACAGACTCCATCGATAACAACAGCGGATAAGCTGCTTATGGATATTAAAGAGACGGCCTTATACTTGAATTTGACTGAAGCTCAGGTGATGAATATTATTACAACGGAGCATAATAGTTTAAAGCTTGGGTCTTTTCCTGGTACTCCCTTTCCTTATATAAATGTAGACAATAAATATCTTTTTAACAAAGACTTATTATCAAAATGGGTTGCGGAAGCCTCCTTAAATAGGAGAGTTTATCTGAACGGACAAACAAAATAAGGTTTTACTCGGATAAGGAAGGTGCGCTCTATTAAACTACTGTTCGTCTGCAGCCAGAATCGTTGGCGGAGTCTAACTGCGGAGAAGATATTTCAAGGAATCGACGGTCATGAAGTAAGATCTGCTGGAACAGAGGATCAAGCCAGAATTAAACTTTCTGCGGGGCATGTGGGCTGGGCGGATGTTATTTTTGTGATGGAGAAGAAGCATGTTCGAAGAATTCAAGATAAATTTAGAGACATTGTAATCGGCAAAAGAATAATTTGTCTGAATATATCAGATGATTATAAGTATATGGATGAAGACTTAATTGGACTTCTGGAGTCCAGTGTATCTGAATATTTACAGGAATAGCTCTTCTAAGGATGTTATGAATCATGTTTGGCTGTGAATCAGTCGGCATGATTTTTTTATTGGTAATTGACAAACATATAGAAGGTAACTATACTAAAGATAGTTAATTTGTAACTGAACAAGTTACAGGATATTGGGAGGAAACATTATGACAACTAAAACAACACTTCATCCGGACGTAGCAATTGGTCTGGTACAAATTAGGGTAAGTAATTTAGAGCGTTCGCTCACTTTTTATAAGAACGTTGTGGGACTAAGTGTCTTGCGGCAATCTGGCCGTGAGGTAGAAATGACTGCTGATGGCCAGAATGTGTTATTGATTCTGCGGGAGATTGAGAACGCAAGGGTGCTTCGCCCGAACTCTGTGGCTGGACTGTATCATTTTGCCATCCTTGTTCCGGATCGTCCGAGCCTGGGACTTGTTGTTCGCAACTTGATTGCTTCAGGGATTGAAGTAGGTCAGGGGGATCATTTGGTGAGTGAAGCGCTGTACATTCAGGATCCAGACAACAATGGAATCGAAATTTATCGAGATCGTCCTAAGGATACATGGAAGTATGATGCAGAAGGTCATGTAGTGATGACAACGGATCCAGTAGATGTAGATGGATTGTTGGCAGCTTCTGAAGGTTTACAATGGAACGGGTTGCCTGCTGGAACAGTAATCGGCCATGTGCACTTTCATGTAGGTAATTTAACTAAGGCGAAGGAGTTCTACGTTGGTTTGCTTGGATTTGATCTAGTAGCTAATTATGGCAGTGCGGCAATGTTTATCTCCGCAGGTGGGTATCATCACCATATTGGGTTGAATATTTGGGCGGGGCAAGGTGCGCCTGCGGCTCCTGCTGATGCAGTAGGAATTGATTATTTCACCTTACTTTTCCCGAATGAAGAGGAACGTGCGGCTGTCGTTGAGCGTGTTCAGCAGGCTGGCTACACTGTTGTGGAAGAGAACGGGGACCCTACATTCAAAGATCCTTGGAACATTGGGATCAGACTCATCGTGAAGAGTCACACGAAATAACTAATCTTTGGGAAAATAAACCTTTATATGGATAAAAAGAACTATTCATTCTCGTCCATTTATTTTATAATATTTGGAAATAGATGGTCGGAAGGGTGAAGGTTGTTGGAATCATTCAAAATGGCGTATGTGATCCTTTGTCACAAAAATTCTGAACAGATCAATATGCTAATCGATAGTTTAACTAGTGAATCCGTCGAGTTTTTCCTGCATGTCGATCAGAAAAGTGATATTGAAGCTGACATTACCCATCGTGATGATATCCATTTTGTGGAAGATCCTATTGATGTACAGTGGGGACATTATAGTCAGATTGAATGTATTTTGAAGTGTTTTGCGCTGATCAAACAACATGGGAAGTTCAGTTATATTCACATTATAAGTGGTCAGGATATGCCCCTTGCTTCCAATGAAGTTATTCTTGAGTTCTTTAAGGAGAATCAGGGGGATGAATTTGTGAAGTATCTCCAATTACCGAACGTTTCTGAAACGTGGGGATGTTATGAGCGGGTATCGGTTTATTATCCTAGATTCTTGATCTCAAGGACCAGACGTATGGCAGCTATTAGAATGAGGTATATTAAATTAGTAATGAGTGTTCCGTTCCTGCAAAGAAGGTTGGACGCTCTCCCAAAAGCACTATACAAAGGCTCGAACTGGATGTCCATTACAGGTGAATGTATGGAATACATCATGGAGTTCATTTCTACTACTCCGGAGTATGTTAGATTTTTTAAGAACTCACTATGTGGTGATGAAATCTTCTTCCATACGATTATTTTGAATAGTACTTTTAAGAGCAATGTACGGAGTGAAATTAAGAGGTATACAGACTGGGAAACAGGACCGGATTATCCTCGAACGTTAACGCTAGAAGATTATGAACGGATCACTCGTACCGCTGGTACAGAATGCTTTTGGGGTAGGAAGTTTGATCTGGATATCGATAGAACCATCGTTCAGAATCTCCTTAATATAAATTCTAAAATAAAAATATCGTAAACACATACAGGAGGACAAGCTTATGAAAATCGCAGTTGTTGGAGCAAGTGGAAAAGCTGGAAGCCGAATCACTCAGGAAGCACTAGATAGAGGCCATGAAGTTACAGCCATTGTACGGGATGCATCGAAAGTTACAAATAAGAAGGCAAAAGTTATCGAAAAGGATGTATTTGCACTTACCGCTGAAGATTTAAAGGGTTTTGATGTGGTGGTAAATGCTTTTGGAGCACCGTTTGGACAAGAGCATCTGCATGTGGAGGCCGGAAATGTGCTTATTGAAGCGTTGAAGGATGCCCCTAACACAAGATTGATTGTAGTTGGAGGTGCGGGAAGTCTATATGTAGATGAAGCTAAGACGCTTAAAGTGGTAGATACCCCTGATTTCCCTGACTTTATCAAGCCAACGGCTACGAATCAAGGGAAGAACCTGGAGATTCTGCAAGGTACAGACTCCCTATCTTGGACTTTCGTTAGCCCATCCGCTAATTTTGCAATAGGGACAAGAACGGGGTCTTACGTGAAAGGTAAAGATAATCTGCTTGTGAATTCCAAGGGTGAGAGCTATGTGAGCTATGAAGATTATGCGATTGCTATTGTAGATGAGATTGAACAACCACAGCATATTCGCGAGCGCTTTACAGTTGTTTCGGAATCTTAAGTGAGTATAACGAGTAGGGATCAACTATGAATAAGAAGGCAGAGCCATCCGGGCTCTGCCTTCTTGTATATACTTATTCTTTTTCTTCAGCAATTTCAGCAATTCGTTTCTTTGCATCACCGCGATAAATCCCGCCATGATAGCAAATGACCTTCTCAATCTCATACTCAGAGAACTTAGCCAGAGAGGATAAGGCTAACTTCATGTCAGGCGTTGCCGAAGGAGTGGGCCCATGCAGCTCACCGTCTTGAACCGTTAGCGCATCCGCGGCAATCAGCGTACGGCTATTATGATGGTACAGACTCAGATGCCCGGGGCTATGTCCTGGTGTATGAATAATCGTAATTCCCCCGGCAAGAGGCAGCATTTCCCCATCCATTAGGGTTTGATCTACTCTTCCCTTAGGGGGATGGGATAACACGGATAGGAAAGCGTGGCGCCATTCCTCTGGTACATGAGGGGGGATCATGGCTTCTGCTGCTGCTAAAGCTTCAGGGGTGTGTTTAAGGAGCATCCGCTCTCCTTCAATATAAGGCTTTTCGATTTCATGAGCCAGAACAGTAAGGCTTAGGCTTTCATCTGATAACAGGGCAGGTAAGCTCCCGATATGATCTAAATCTTGATGTGTGATGATTACAGTACGTAGTTGTT
The DNA here is from genome assembly GCF_041956825.1 of Paenibacillus sp. RS8. Lineage (NCBI taxonomy): Bacteria > Bacillati > Bacillota > Bacilli > Caryophanales > Paenibacillaceae > Paenibacillus > Paenibacillus sp. RS8. Next base: position 4,410,428 of record NZ_CP168131.1, read on the forward strand.
CCCAAGGTACGTGGGCTTCTTTTAGAGCCTCTTTGAACATGGGGAGCAGGCCCGGAAATCCAGTGTCGACGAGTACAGCTGAATTTTGATCCCAGAGCAATGTGGGGTAAATGGTGTCACTGCCACCCATAACCTGTGCTGTAATCTCTAACATTTCTATTCCACTAGCAATATGCATAAGATCCCTCCATGATTGGTAATAAGAGCGATGCCGTTAGGCTAATGCATATAATACTCAAAATAAATTATGATTTCAATAGTGCAATTAATTATTATAACATATAAAAATATTTTTGTCAATATTCATCTGATGTATTTTTTGTGGAATTTCTAGATGAAAATGATCTTTAGGATCGCCTTACGCTTGATTTTGCCCTCAACTAAAAATTTACGATATAATAATCAAATAAAAAATGGGAGCTGATGTGGTTTGGAGACTTTTCTAGTTGTACTCGTCCTACTGGGGCTTATCGCAATATCCAATATCATAAACCGATTCATTCCCTCTGTACCGATACCGTTAATTCAGATTGGTCTGGGTGTAATGGCTGTGTTAATGCCTTTGGGAATACATATGACACTGGAACCGGAGCTGTTCTTCGTGTTATTCATTGCTCCGCTTTTGTTTAATGATGGGAAACGAACACCAAGAAATGAATTATGGAACTTACGTGGTCCGATATTAATGCTGGCACTGGGTTTGGTTTTTGCCACGGTGCTTATTGCTGGTTATTCGATTAACTGGATGATCCCAACGATTCCACTAGCGGCTGCATTTGCTCTGGCAGCAATCTTATCGCCGACAGATGCAGTCGCAGTCAGCGCAATCGCTGGAAGGGTACATCTTCCGAAGAGTATTCATCGCATTCTAGAGGGTGAATCATTAATGAATGATGCCTCTGGGCTTGTTGCCTTTAATTTCGCCATTGCCGCAGCAGTTACGGGTGTGTTTTCTTTACCGAAAGCCTCCATTAGCTTTGTAGTTATAGCTGTAGGCGGGTTGATTGTCGGGGCATTATTGGCTTTTCTTCTGATTCGGCTAAGTGTAATTATTCGCAGGCTGGGGATGGAGGATATCACGGTGCATGTACTGCTGCAGATCCTAACCCCTTTTATTATCTATCTGATCAGTGAAGAGATAGGGGTATCTGGCATTTTAGCAGTGGTTGCAGGAGGGATTATTCATGCGGTGGAGAAGGACCGTGCTGTATCTCCGCAGTATAAGCTGCAACTGGTATCCGCCAGTACATGGTCTGTTCTACTCTATATATTGAACGGTCTGGTCTTCCTTATTCTCGGTTTATCTATTCCAGACGTTATTGAAGTAATCTACCGTGATACGGCCGTGGATAATCTTATGGTCGTTGGTTATGTATTAGCCATTACCGTGCTGCTGTTTGTACTACGGTTTCTATGGGTGTATGTGTTCTCTCTAGTAGGATCTCGTCTGCGAAAAATAGAAAAATCGTCAGTTAAGTCACTATTAATCCTCACCATTTCAGGAGTGCGTGGAGCGGTTACCTTAGCAGGTGCTTTCTCGATTCCTTTTGTTCTAGGGGATGGATCGCCATTTCCTGAGCGTGATTTAATCATCTTTATCGCTGCAGGTGTTATTCTAATGTCGCTGCTGATCGCCAGTATCTTTTTGCCAATTCTAGCAGGTAAAGAAGAGCCGGTTGCCGAATCAGGTGATACAGGAGCCGAGCAGGTGGCCAAATCTAAGGTTATTGCTGCCGGTATAACCATGCTGCAAAGTATGATGACAGAAGAGAGCAAGGAATCCGCATTGCCAGCTTTGAGTGAATTTAGAGATAAGGTTTATAGTCTAAACCGTGAGGACCAAGCAAATGATCCAGCACTCGAGGACTTCCGCCGCTTGGGGGTTGAAGCAAGGATTGTAGGTCTGCAAGCCGAGCGCAAAGAGCTGAACCAATTGCTGGAGAACAATGAGATTCCCGCCTCAGTTGCTCAGAAGCTGGAAGAATTCCTGGATCATAGTGAAGTCTTTCTAGCTAGGAGTCTGAATTCTCAAATTAGAATATCGATTACCGAGATTAGACGGCTGTTTGCGGGGATGTTCTCAGGACAGAATGAAGGGGAAGCTAGCCAACAAATGCTGCGACAGGCTGAATGTGCAAGAGAAGCGAAAATTGCTATGGCCCAAGCAGCTATAGCTGCTGTTAATGCGAGTAAGAACGAGAATAACCGAAAAGCAGTAGAGAAGATTGCAAGCAGTTATGAGCAGCTAATCTCACGTCTAGAGCAGGGGAAAGGCTGGACTAAGGATGGTCTTGTGGATGATCAAAAGCTTGAAATGAAGCTGAAAGCCATTCAAGAGCAGCGGGATAAGGTGCAGCAAATGTACCAGGATGGAACCATTAACCGCAAGCTAGCCGGCAAGTTACGCAAGTTCGTAGATCATTTGGAGACATCGATTTGGGAGGATTAGCTGTGTTAAACAAAGTAATGGGAGAGAGCTTGTTATTTACTGAAATTCGTGAAGAACATCTGGCAGATGTTCTTGATATTTATAACTATTATGTGCTTAACACCACGGTATCTTTTCACACGGAGCCCTTAGGTTTGGATGAAATGCGTCAATCCGTGATGAATGATGATCCGCGATTCAAATCGTACGTGATTTTATCCTGGGATAATATCATTCAGGGTTATGTACTGATTGCTAGACATAAGAGCAAACCGGCTTATGATATCTCTGGGGAGATCAGTGTGTATTTGAAACCGGCTTGTGTGGGTAATAGAATAGGACAGCATGCCTTACGCTTTATTGAAAAGAGGGCTGCCGAGCTGGATTTTCATGTATTAGTAGCTACTGTATGCGCAGAGAATGAACGCAGTCGCCAGCTTTTTTTGAATAATGGATATGAGCAATGCGCTTACTTTAAAGAGATTGGCTGTAAATTTGGTCGAAAATTAGATATCGCCAGCTATCAGAAAATCTTAGGAGGAATTCAGATATGAAACTCGCGGAAGCGTTAGTGAATCGGAGTGATCTTACCCGTAAAATCGCGCAGCTAAAGCAGCGCCTGGAGCGAGTCGTTAAAGTTCAAGAGGGTGAGGAGCCGGCTGAACAGCCAGAGGTTCTTTTACAGGAGTTAGAAAGAGCTGTGAATGAACAGACGATTTTGATCCGAGCGATTAATCGAACGAATTCATCTGTGGCTTTCAATGAGAACTGGAGTATTGCCGATGCGCTAGCAGAACGGGACAAAATGCTACAGCTGCGGAAGCTACTTAGCGATTTGCTTGAACAGGCTTCCATTACTCAGGACCGTTATAGCCGCTCAGAGGTTCGTTTTCAGAGAACGGTGGATGTCGTTCAGATTCAGAAGCAGATGGACGATCTATCGAAGTCTTACCGTGAGTTGGATTTTAAGATTCAGGAGAAGAACTGGACGGTATCCTTAACTATACCGCAATAAGATATACCACAGCAGAAGGTAACTGGTCTTCATAAAGGTGAGCGCAACCCGCCAACAGGGGAAGTTGGAAAATTGACAGATGCCGGGCCATATCTGACCAAATGATAATTTAGCCCCGTACTGTAACAAATGTAAAGTGTACCTATTAATGTAACTACCAAGCGCTGATTTATGGAAGAACGGTGAGGGCGGGGACGGGGATATTTTACTGTGGTTTAGCTTTTTCATAACATGAAGTGAGTCTTTTAGGATAGGTATATTTGTCATATATAATGTGAAATAATGTCGAATAATGTTGAAATAAATTGAATAAAATTTGCATGAACGGCCTGTTTTGCCTATATTAACGCTTGTTATCCTGTATAATTTACGAATACGCGGATTACTTAACCGCTGTTCAATTTTCAAGTTGATTATTCAGGATGAGCGTGTGATTCACTGGTCTGAAATTCGTGGCCCTTGTCTCCTCATTCATTCTACTATTCCCTTTATGAAAGAGAGAAGTGACAAGTGACCATGAAATCAATTGCCTGGGTAACCGACAGTACAAGTATAATAGATCCGGAATTCGCCAAGAACAATCATGTGTATATTATTCCGTTACGAATTATTATCAACAACGAATGTTATAAAGAAAATATAGATATTACAATCGATGACTTCTATGAGAAAATGCGTCAGCATGAAAAGGTAGGCAGTTCACAGCCTCCAATCGGTGAGTTTATCGAGCTATACGAACGGTTGAAGGAAGAATACGATGAAATTATCGCTGTACATCTATCGTCAGAACTCAGTGGCACCTACAATGCTTCGATGCAAGGCGCCGAAATAGCGGAGGCCAATGTAATTGGAATTGATGCCAAGGTAGGCGCTTATCCGATCAGAGAAATGATCATGCGCGGTATACATTGGCAGAAGAAGGGCCTTTCTGGACTGGAAATTAAAGCGAAGATTGAAAATATTATTCAGAATATGTCCTTTTACTTAATTCCTGCGAGCTTGACACAGCTTCATCGCAGTGGACGTGTTTCTGGATCACAATTTGTACTTAGCCAATTGCTGCGCATAAACCTGCTGCTTCGTTTTGACGAAGGGAAGGTCGTTGTTGTGGAGAAGATTCGCACGATGAAGAAGACGCAACAGACGCTTTTGGATATATTTAAACAGGATGTAGGACTTGTTAGTGATGTATGCATCATGCATTCTAATAATTTAGAGATGGCACTTAAGTTAGAAGAGGACATCAAAGCGATGGCCCCCGACTTACGTACAGAGATTATGACATATATTCCTGCTGTGGCTGTTCATGCGGGTGAAGGTACTGTAGGGCTGTCCTGGATCAAGAACACTAGCATCAATAGTATTCATCCGGATGTTACACCCGCAGCCTTTCCGGAAGCAGTACTTGTATAGAGATGGAATCAAGTATAGTGTGAAACTTATACTTTCTTATATTTGAACAAAGAAATCGCTCCTTGGGAGATGGATGGGTGACCACCATTGTACCAAAGGGCGATTTCTTTTTGTTGAAAATATGTTGTTATTTGATTGCACGGCGCCGGAACATTTGTCCAATTACATCACTTAGCACGAGTCCAGCTGCAATGGCTCCAGAGAGCATTAATGCCCGAACAGCGATTTCTACAGCCAGAGTATAGTCCTCTTCCACAAATTTACGCATAGCATCGTAAGCGAGGCCACCCGGAACAAGTGGGATAATACCACCTACACTAAAAATAATAACCGGCATTTTGAAGGATCGCGCAAAAAACTGGCTGACGATGCCCACTATTACACTAGCTGCAAACGTAGCTACAACAGGTCCGAACTCTACATTAAGAAGCACATACACCATCCAGCCCACCATTCCGGCAAAACCACACTGTAGTAGTGAGCGCTTAGGCGCATTAAATAGAATACAGAAGGTTGCCGCGGCGATAAAACTGGTTATAAGTTGCAAAATCATGAAGGGCTAACCTCTTTCACATGGATATTAAAATAGTGATAGTACAAGCCCGATACCTGTACCGATCGCAAATGCAGTTAGAAAGGCATCGGCACCCTTGGATATGCCTGAGACAAGATGACCGGCCATCAGATCACGAACGGCATTAGTAATGAGTAGTCCGGGTACTAGAGGCATAACGGAGCCGATAATGATTTTGTCCATCTCTTGACCAATTCCCAGCTTTACAGAACAGAAGGCTAGAAGTCCGATCAGGAAGGAAGCAGAAAACTCTGCGAAGAATTTAGTCTGCACTAAACGATGCAGATAAATGACCGCAGCGAAGCCTAGTCCGGAAATCGGCAAGGCGGGGAGAGCATCCCACAAACTGCCTTTAAACATAACGGTGAAGCAAGCACCTGTAAGGGCGGCTGCTAAGATCTGCAGCCATACGGGATAGACAGGTGAGGCTTCATCGACTTCTCCTAATCTTGCACGGGCTTCCTCAGCTGTAATCTGACGTTCGCTTAAACGCCGAGAAATATCATTGACCTCCGATACCTTCTGCAGATCTGTTGTTCGTTCCGCAATCCTGTATAACTTAACAGGCTCTATTCTATTTGTGGTGAACATAATTACGGTTGGCGTCACATAACTGTGTGCTCCCGGGAACCCGAGAGATCCAGCCATTCGCGTCATCGTATCTTCAACTCTGGATGTTTCTGCACCATTCTGCAGCATGATCTTGCCAGCAAGAAGACAGAGATCAACGATTTCATAATAGGTAGTGTTACTCGTACTATCCAACTTCTCCGATCCTCCCCTGGAATGTTATATCTATAATTCCACATATCCGATTGTCGCCTTATTGATTGAAAATATCAAGCCTAAAATAGTATTACCATGAATAAATCTCATACTTAAAATGCTCGAAAAAGATACAATTTAGAAGAGTTGGCATTACATCCAGTTCCTACCAATTGTACATGCATAAAATATAGTGAATAGGACAGGTTGGGCTTGTCTTATATTTTTGCAGGTATAAAGGAGGAGTGATCATGACTTTCGGCATTGGAATAACAACCTTTGTCTTCATAATGGCTATGCTAGTTATTTTTATGAGACCGGGAGGCATTAATGAAGCATGGCCAGCATCAATCGGGGCTGGGATTTTATTGTTAACGGGAATTGTGTCTGGTAGTGATATTGCTGATATTATCGGGAAAATAGGTGGGGCGTCTATCACTATTATGGCCACCATCGTCATGGCGGTAATACTAGAAAGTTTCGGCTTTTTTAACTGGGCGGCTGCACGACTTGTGATTTTGTCAAAAAGATCGGGACATCGTTTATATTGATATATTCAATTATTATGCTTTTTGATGACTCTTTTATTCAATAATGACGGAAGTATCTTGATCACGACTCCAATCTTAATATTGCTCCTAAGAAATCTTCATCTAAAACCTCATCAAAAGTTCAGAAGGTGGAAGAACTTCAATCGCTATAGAGAGGTCTTGAACGACATGGAAAACGCAAAGATCAAAATATGCCAAGGGACTTTTTTAAGAAATTTTCGCTCATTTATAGTGTCCGCCGATCTTTCCAGACCTGTCCTTAAGCTGCCCGGCGTCTGTGAAAGAAGCTGCCCGTCCAATGATCGTCTCCCCGTATTTATTTTTGAGAGCATCGGTGGCCCGCTCGAGTTCACGATAGCGAGGGCGAGACTCAAATAGCGTTAGCTGGTACTGGCTTTCGTCAGATAGATTGGACAAGCTTAAGTGAATTCTGCGTACAGGCTGGCCGTCCCAGTGTAGCTTAAAGAGCGAAAGAGCAGCCTCATATACTAACAGGGTGGCATTCGTAGGGTCACTCATTGTAGTCTGTCTTGAGAAGCCTGTTGGGTCATCAAAGCTGGCACCTTGGCAGCCGACAGACACGACTGCACCATGTACTTTCAATTTGCGGCAACGTCTACATACAAGCTCAGACAGCTCTAGGATGATGGTCTTGATATCTTGCAGCTTATAGTAATCCCGTGGCAGCGTCATTTGGTGCCCAACACTTTTGGGTGCGACTTCATAGGTGCTGGGGCTCACGGGGCTGTCATCGATTCCATTGGCTATCCGCCAATATAGCTCGGCATCGATATCACATTTTTTGTGGAATTTCTCCCGCATGCGCCATTTTAGCTCGCTTAACGGCATCTGTGCCAAATGGCCAATCGTTGTGATACCCATACTCTGGAAGTGAACAGACATGCGGCGGCCTACCATGAATAGCTCGCTAATGGGGAGGGGCCAGAGTACATCGGGAAGTTGTTCTTTAGTGAGGGTGAATATACCCGCTTTGTTCTTCTTGGCCCACAGGTCGCAGGCCATTTTGGCGGTAACCTTGGAGTATCCAATGCCAATGCGCGCACGTACGCCTGTATTTCTGAGAATTAGATCTTGAATGGCGGTGGCAATCTCGCTTGGGCTGCCAAATAAACTGAGGCTACCGCTGACATCTATAAACTGCTCATCGATAGAATAGGGTTCTACCTGGTCACTAAATTTGCGCAGAATGTCTGTGATTTGAGAGGAGACGTCGATATATTGCTGCATATGCGGTCTGACCACGATGACCTCGGGGCATTTCGCCAGCGCTTCTTTCAACGTCTCGGCAGTAGTAATGCCAAAAGATTTGGCTATAGGACAGGCAGCAAGTACAATACCGCTCCGTCGAGCGGGGTCTCCAGCGACGATAAGTGGCTTGTTGCTGTACTGCGGATTAGAGGCTTTCTCCACGGAGGCATAGAAGCTTTGGCAATCGGATAGCATAATGACACGCTCTTTATTCATAGGTTCACACGCTCCAGGTGAGGTAGAGATACATTAGATTTTTTCTTCTTATTATAATACGAACATATGATCGTGTATATTCATATTTATTTCCATTATTTTGTTTCGAGTGTGCACAGACCTGTAGCCACCCCTCCAGAGACAATCGTGAGGATGGAGTGGAAGAAGGTTTCTTTAGAAATCAGGAGTCCCCCAGCGCCGATAATCATAAAGTCAGTTAAGAAGATGATAACTCCAAGGTTGAGCGGTACATACTTTTTAATAAATTGAGCAAGCAGATCGGTTCCACCCGTACTTGCTTTAAACCGCAGCATGATCCCAAGCCCCGTTCCCATCAAAAAACCGCCAATAATGGCGCTAGAAACGGAACCAAACTCAAAATAATACAGAAAGTAATATTGAAAAGGACCAAGAAGTTCGATTAGAAATGATGAGGTCAATAGACCGAGTACACTGTTGTAAAAGATATCGCGTTCCTTTAACCAAGCGAGCAGGAAGATAGGGAAGCTGCAGAGAATTATAGCTACGCCAATTTTAGCGTCGGATAAATAATTGATAATGAGGGCTATCCCTATTATTCCCCCATCCAGGATTTTATATGGGACGAGAAAAAAATTAGTTCCCGTAGCAATGAGTAAGCTTCCTAAAAGAATGATTAGGTATCTTAATGGCTGCATATTTAACATCTCCACATTAAAGGCATGTCTATAAATATGCTTGTCACTTCCAAAAAATTGCAGTTGAACAAAAAAACCTGATTAGAAATCAGGCTTAGAAAGTCTTATGTTACATAGTGTGTGAGGGATAGGGCACCTAATGCTCAATAGATACCAAGTAAAAGTGAGTAATGCAATAGAGTCCGAAACGTACAATAGATACCAGTACACGAGATCAAGTAGAAGCTACCAAGTTCACAAGACCAAGTAGTCCGCTTAACGGGAGTAACGCTTGCGGAAGCGAAGCGGAGAGATTCCGATCTGCTGAGCAAACCGACGCGAGAAGTAGGCGGTGCTCTCGAAGCCGGTACGTTCTGCGATTCCGGCTATAGATATCTCTGTCTTGAGCAGCAGCAGCTTGGCTTGTTCCAAACGATAGTCTGTTAAATACTCCATTGGAGTCAGTCCGTATACTCGTTTCATGCAGCGAGCAAGGTAGTTATAGTGAAAATGCAGCGCATCCGCCAGTGAGGTATTGGAAAGAGGCTCCGCATAATGATTGCGGATATAAGTCTCCGTCTGCTCGGCGATTTCCACCGCATGACTTTCTGAAGTATCATGCTGTGCTAGATCCATCATCCGCAGCATTTCTTCAAATATACGTTGCTGCTGCCAAACTGCGCTGGAACGCCGACCCGTAGACAGCTGCAATAGCATCTGGGCTTGTCCGCTCCGTTCAAAGGGGTCAGGAAGGGGACCAAACTGTGGCACGCGAATGGTATATGGATGAGTAAGAAACTGCCGAAAATGTGTTTCACGGTTAATATACACGGGTTCACCCTCAGAGCTAGACCAATCTGCAAGGGTATGAAAATGAATCCATATGAATGAAGTGATCTCTTCGCACGGCTTAACGGAATAATGATAGCGATCGGGCAGCAGTAGCAGTGTATGGCCAGCCGAAACCTCCCATTGATTACGCTCTTCGCCGATAAATAGACAGCCCTGTTCTATAATAAGCAGATCAAATACCCCAATATGGCTTCTATTCGGATGCTGATCTCCGGGTTGATAAACGGTGTGATTGCATTCTAGAAAATAAGGAAATGGCGGGGCAGCGAAATGTATAAATGAAGGGCCCACTGTGTAATTTATCGCTCCTTTCTATATTCGTTCAAACTTAAATCAAACTTCGAAAGTGAAGTGTGAAATAGTACAAAAAAGGGGTTGCTTCTGATCGTATTTTTTATCTATTCTACCCTCTATAATTGTAATTAGCGAGTATGAAATAAGATGAGGGGAAGATGAGAATGAACAAAATTATACAAGATCAGCAAGTTGTAAAAGATCAAATGGTTAACATTAAGGATGATTTCTGGGGCGGGTATATTCGGCTGGTTCAGGATGTTGTAATTCCGTATCAATATGAGGCCTTGCACGATAGAGCATCGGGGGCTGAGCCCAGTCATGCCATTGCTAACTTTGAGATTGCTGCGGGCCGGAAGACTGGGGAGTTTTACGGCTGGGTATTTCAAGACAGTGATGTGGCCAAGTGGCTGGAAGCCGTAGGTTATTCTTTAAGCATCAAACGTGATTCCGATCTGGAGCGTCAAGCGGATGAAGTGATTGACCTCGTTGGCGAAGCACAGCAGGAGGATGGATACTTAAATACTTATTTTACGATCAAAGAACCGGGTAAACGCTGGACCAATCTGAACGATTGTCACGAGTTGTACTGCGCGGGACATTTCATTGAGGCCGCTGTTTCTTACTATGAAGCTACCGGAAAAAGAAAACTGCTCGACATCATGTGCCGAATGGTTGATCATATCGATTCTGTGTTTGGCCCGGAAGAAGGTAAAATGCGGGGCTATGATGGACATCAGGAGATTGAACTCGCACTCGTTAAGTTATACCGGCTTACAGGTGAGGAACGATATTTGAAGCTCAGCAGCTTTTTTATTAATGAGCGAGGACAACAACCAAACTTTTTAAAGGAACAATGGGATAATCTGGGGAGTATCAATTTTTTCACGGGTCAGAAGGAGAAATTAGATTTAAAATATTACCAGAGCCATCTTCCGGTAAGAGAGCAGGAAGTGGCTGTAGGGCATGCTGTACGTGCGGTTTATATGTATACTGCTATGGCAGATCTAGCTGCTATTACAGGAGATGCTACACTTCGTGAGGCATGCGAGAGACTGTGGAATAACATAACTAACAAGCAAATGTATATTACTGGCGGGATCGGTTCTACGCATCGAGGTGAGGCGTTCACCTTCGACTATGATTTGCCTAACGATTCGGTGTACGCAGAGACCTGTGCCTCTATTGGATTGATCTTTTTTGCACAGCGTATGCTGAGAATATCGCCGGACGCACGTTATGCCGATGTTATGGAGCGGGCACTTTATAACAATGTGCTGGGCTCGATGGCACAGGATGGCAAGCACTATTTTTATGTGAATCCACTGGAAGTATGGCCACAGGCATGCAGCTGCAACCCGGATAAACATCATGTGAAGTCTGAGCGTCAAGGTTGGTTTGGCTGTGCCTGCTGTCCTCCGAATGTGGCGCGTCTGCTGACTTCGCTCAATCAATACATTTACACGGTTCATGGGGATACGCTCTACACGAATTTGTATATTGGCAGTGAGCTGACAACTAAGCTGGGTGGAGCGGAGGTTACAATTCAGCAAGAGAGTAACTATCCATGGAAAGGTACAGTCTCCATGAAGATTAATCCGGCCGTGGAAGCGGAGTTTGGCATTGCATTGCGGATTCCGTCGTGGAGTCAAGGGATGGAGATCAGAGTCAATGGTGAAGCCTTGAATACAGCTGAGAACATTGAACAGGGGTACCTCGTTATTCGGAGAGAGTGGAGAGCCGGAGATGTCATCGAAATGCATGACCCAATGGAGGCACATCGCGTCTACGCTCATCCAAATTTGCGTGCCGATGCTCAAAAGGTAACAATTCAACGCGGGCCGTTTGTGTATTGTCTTGAAAGTATCGATAATGGTGAGCCTTTAAGCTCTATTTCTTTAAAAGAAGACGGTGAACTTACGGCGGCGTTCAATGAGACTTTGCTTGGCGGCGCGGTTGTTGTCGAGGCAGACGGACTGCGTATTGATCAAGAGGGCTGGAGTGGAGGACTTTACAGCAGAGAGAAAGCACCCCTTCAACCGGTTAAGGTTAAGGCTGTTCCATATTACTTATGGGGGAATCGTGGCAGTGGTGAAATGAAGGTGTGGATTCCTGAAGCCAGCGTTTAAGGTATAGGATAGACATAGACTTCGGGGAATGGTTACTGTTTAGCAATCGGGGCAGCTGGATTATTCAGCCTGTCCCTTTTTTTGATTAAGATGTACGGTGATGCTCGTCGCCCCTATGTCCAGCCATTTTGATCTATTCTTACGCTCGGATTCATACGCCTTAATACTCCTAACAGCATTCCATCCACGCTGTTCACCAAATCAGAGGAATCTGTATTTAGGATAGCTGGGATTTGCGCTTTATTGTATGCTATATTTGATTGAACGGGATAAGGTAGCTGATTATTTTACAGAAAATATTGGAGGCATCACAATGAGCAAACGTTATCGAATTACAAGAGCTATGCAGAATGATGGAGATTCAGTACAAATCATATCTTTAGAAGAGTGTAAGCAATATTTCGCGTCCAAACCTGATTTCACCTATACATCAGTTTATACAGTAGTAGGCGCCACTACGATGTCGATTGAGGGAGAATTCTTTATGTGGAGCTTTGGCGATGCTACAATCCCGTTTAGGTATTATGAAGGCGATATTTACGTTTCTGGCAGCAATGAAGCTGTGATCCCGAGAATGCTTGAGGTTGCGAGTGATTTAAGAGCAGATATTATGGAAGGGTAAAAAAAATGACCCCTGAAGGGTTCAGGGGTCATCTAGTGTTATTTATAGATCCGCCCAATCGTTCAAGCGAACGGTTGAGCGGATTTTTTTTAACCCAGTTCTACAACTACTTGGTGTACAGCACCGTCTCCAACAGGAGCGATGATGTTACCTTCTACAGCTACACCATCCAAAGTAAGACTAGCTACACCTTTAGATACATGGTTCGGGTTCTTGATTTGAATCACATAAGTATCTCCACGGAAGACACGTGTGATTTCAAAGCTGTCCCACTCTGTAGGAATACAAGGATCGATCTTCAGACCATTGAAATCGGCTTGAATACCAAGGATAGATTGTGTAATCGCTACATAGTTCCAAGCAGCAGTACCAGTCAACCAGGAGTTTTTAGCTTCCCCGTGACGAACGGCATCTTTACCTGCGATCATTTGGGAGTAGACATAAGGCTCTGTGCGGTGAATTTCGCTGATATCCTCCAAATAAGCCGGAGCAATTTTAGCGTAAATTTCAAACGCTCTGTCGCCATGTCCAAGTACCGTTTCAGCGATCATGATCCAAGGGTTGTTGTGGCAGAAAATACCGGCATTTTCTTTGTAGCCCGGAGGGTACGTAGAAATTTCACCCAGGTTCAGATAGTACTTGGAATATGGTGGTTGTTGCAATACAATACCGTATTTAGTGTCCAAATGTTCTTGAACGGAAGACAGGGCTTTTTCAGCTTGACCATCTTCTACACCGATACCAGCCATAACACAGATTCCTTGTGGCTCGATGAAGATTTTACCTTCTTCGTTTTCTTTGGAACCGATCTTGTCGCCATAGTGGTCATAAGCGCGTAGGAACCAGTCGCCATCGAAGCCGTGAGTCAGTGTGATTTCACGCATGTTGTCAATTTTAGCTTCGGCATCCACAGCTACATCGTCAAGTCCACGCATCCGGCAGATTTCAGCATAGTCCGGTCCAACGAAGACGAACAGACCTGCGATAAATACGGATTCCGCTACGCGACCTTCGATGTTGGCAGTGGTTTGGAAAGATTCACCTGGCTCTGTAGAGAAGCAATTCAGGTTCAAGCAGTCATTCCAGTCCGCACGTCCGATCAGCGGCAAGCCGTGAGGTCCGAGATTGTTAGTTACATGCTCGAAAGAGCGTTTCAAGTGCTCGAACAGAGTAGCCGTGTTATCCGGGTTGCTGTCAAAAGGAACCTGCTCATCGAGAATCGAAGTGTCGCCAGTTTCTTTAATGTAAGCAGCCGTTCCTAGGATCAACCAAAGCGGATCATCGTTAAAGCCGGTGCCGACTTCGTTGTTACCTTTTTTGGTGAGCGGTTGGTACTGGTGATACGCACTGCCATCTTCAAATTGTGTAGCCGCGATATCGAGAATACGTTCTTTAGCACGTTCAGGGATTTGGTGCACAAATCCGAGCAAGTCTTGGTTGGAATCACGGAAGCCCATACCACGGCCAATACCGGATTCAAAGTAAGAAGCGGAACGGGACATATTGAAGGTAACCATACATTGATATGGATTCCAGATGTTAACCATGCGATCCAGTTTCTCGTCGCCGCTTTGGATTTGATACTTAGACAGCAGGTTATCCCAGTGAGCAGCAAGTGCGGCAAGTGCAGCATCTACTTGAGCGTCTGTAGCAAATTGTGCGATCATCGCTTCTGCTGGTTTTTTGTTGATTACGTTCAGGGATTCCCATTTATCTTCTTCAGGGTTCTCGATGTAGCCGAGTACAAAGATGAAGCTTTGTTCTTCGCCTGGTTCAAGTGTAATGTTCAGTGCGTGTGATCCGATAGGGGACCAGCCGCTAGCTACGGAGTTAGTAGGTTCACCTGCAGCTACAGCTTGCGGGCTTTCCAGACCGTTGTACATGCCTACGAAGGCTTCACGGTCAGTATCGAAACCAGCGATTTCTTTATTTACGGAGTAGAAAGCATAGTGATTTCTGCGCTCACGGTATTCGGTTTTGTGATAGATAACGGAATCCTTCACTTCAACTTCACCGGTGCTGAGATTGCGTTGGAAGTTGGTCATATCATCTTGTGCATTCCAGAGACAGAACTCTGCAAAAGAGAACAGTTTCACGGATTTTTTAGCGGAGCCAGTGTTCTTCACTACAAGACGGTGTACTTCAGCATTATGACCCATAGGTACAAAAGCAAGCTGGTTCACAGAGATGCCATTGCGTTCGCCAGTAATGGAAGTGTAGCCAAGACCGTGACGGCATTCGTAGAAGTCTAGATCACGTTTTACCGGCATCCAGCCTGGGGTCCAGAAATCACCATCGTCATAAAGATAGTAGTAGCGGCCGCCAGTATCCAATGGGATATTGTTATAACGGTAACGGGTCAATCTTCTGAGACGAGCGTCTCTATAGAAGGTGTAACCACCAGCTGTATTAGAAATAAGTCCGAAAAATTGCTCATTACCAAGGTAGTTAATCCAAGGGTAAGGTGTTTTAGGTGTGTTAATTACATACTCTTTACGAGTGTCGTCAAAGGTACCGAATTTCATGTGAGAAAGTCTCCTTTCGATTGTGAACGCGCGTTTATAAGTTTCAGAAAAAATTCCCTCGAGGGAAGGGAGTTTTCTCAATGGTTTTCAAGCAGGATAACTAAAGCAGTAGTTTCGATACCGAATCATAGCAGCTTCACAGAAAAATATGTAGATTTCTTCAGCGAAGGATGATCTTAAGCTACTTCTTCGGTGGTTGACAGGAATCTCTCTCCACTAAACGAGCTGGAAAGCTGATCGTACTAAACGTCGGCTGCTGTGAATCACACAGCTCGATTACTTTTTCGACTGCGGCCTTGGACATTTCATAGATCGGCAAGCGTACAGAGGTCAGCTTAGGCTGAATACGAGATGCTAACTGAATGTCATCAAATCCGGCAATGGAGATATCCTCGGGGATAATAATTCCATGCTCAGAGAACGCTTCCATCGCTGATATAGCCATGTCATCGTTGGAGGAGAAGAAGGCTGTTGGCAATGGCTCGCCAGAAGCGAGAAGCTTCTTAACCTCTTCGTAAGCGGTCTCCTTCAGAAAATCACCCTTCAGGATAAATTTCTCATTCATAGGTAGGCCATGCTTCTTCAGCGTATCCTCATAAGCAGTATAACGCTCTCGACCAGAGTACGTATTCATTTGCCCACAGATGATGCCGATCTCTTGATGACCTTGAGAGATCAAATATTCAATCGCTTCTGTGGTGCCCTCGTAATCCTTGGAGTTCACAATAGCCAGATGATTGCGATCTAGGTGCTCCGACATAATCTCAGAAATATCATAATCAATTAATACGAGAGGAGAGTCTAGCCCTACCATTTCTCGGACGATATTAATATCCTTCTGAGTGCCGACAATTATACCGCCGTCAATCCGTTTCTGAAGAAAAGCTTGCTTTACCTTGATAAAATCGTCGGGAGAGTAAACCGTATGAATCAGTACATAACATCCGCGGGCATTCGAGGTGTCGACTACGGCATCAACGAATGGAGCAAAGTAATTGTTCTGATAAATTCGGGTAGTATTCTCCTTCTCGTTCATACTGATGGCGAAGAGTCCGATTGTATCGGTCTTCTTACCGGCTAAAGCCCTTGCAAAGCTGTTCGGTTCGTACTGATGTTGCTCAATCACCCGCAGCACTTTGGCACGGGTCTCTTCAGGGACGTTGGAATAGTTGTTGATCACGCGGGATACCGTGCTTCGGGAAACCCCGGCCAACTTAGCTATATCTTCGCTGCGCATGTTTCCCCTCTTTTCATAAACGCGCGTTTATGAGTTTATTGTAAGCGAAAGCATTATATAAATCAATCGTAAATAAAAAGAAATTTGAGAAGGCGTGAAGAAACTAGTTAATAGTTTGTATAAGATTTTTACGGAGAAAGTGCATTGAAAGCTATAAAAGTCATGCTACTATTGTGATAATGATTATTGAGAATGATAATCAATGAAAATATAACATTGGAGTGAAGGGATAATGACA
Organism: Paenibacillus sp. RS8; assembly: GCF_041956825.1. Taxonomy (NCBI): domain Bacteria; kingdom Bacillati; phylum Bacillota; class Bacilli; order Caryophanales; family Paenibacillaceae; genus Paenibacillus; species Paenibacillus sp. RS8. Next base: position 4,427,212 of record NZ_CP168131.1, read on the forward strand.
AGATGGGGTCGGAAGTTTTTGTGGGCAGCAGTACTTATTATGGCATTGACCGCGCTGGCGGCGTGCGGAACGAACAATACTGCAAAAGATAACGTTGCTAAAACAGAGAATGCAGGGGAATCAACCTCTGCTAGCAACAGCACGCCAACCGAAGGAAGTGGAAATGCCCAAGAAGAGGGTGCAACTCGGACGATTACAGGGGAATTTGGGGAAGTAGAGATTCCAGTTAGCCCTAAACGGGTGGCCGGGATCTATGTTGAAGACTATTTGAAGGCATTGGGTATTACCCCTGTGGTGCAGTGGTATCATCCAAGCTGGGGTAAACAGGATTATTTAAATCTGGATGTGCCAGAATTTGATATCACCGGAAGCATGGAGGTGTTGCTGGAAAAAGACCCCGATTTGATCATTGCGGACGGAGGCGCTGATGCGGCGAGGTATGAACAGTATTCCAAGGTAGCACCAACCTATCGTCTCCCAGAAGCGGTGCTGCAGGACTCAAGACAAGTGCTTACAGCCATTGCTGATGCGCTCGGGATTCCGGAGAAGGCTGAGGCTGTGCTCACCGAGTATGATCAGAAAGTGACAGATGGAAAAGCTAAATTGCAGCAGGCTCTGGGCCAGGAGAAGGTGGCTGTGATTCGGCTTAATGTAGCGGATAAGACCTTTGCTTTGTTCGGTGTTAAAAACCGTTTTATCGGTGTGATTTATTCTCAATTTGGCCTGACACCCGTGCCTATGGCTGCAGAAATGACCGAATATCAATCTATTATTTCCGAAGAGCTTATTCCTCAGCTCGAAGCGGATCATATCATCGTATTCCCTGACAATGGGGGCTGGGATACTGAAGGAAATCAGGAAGCGATCCAAATTCTTGATGGGCCGCTGTGGAAGAGCCTGCCCGCAGTGAAGAACGGGAATGTTTATAGAATGGAACGTTCCCACTGGCAGACGGGTGCCATCACGGCAAATTCGATGAAGCTTGATGACCTGCTGGAGGCTATGGTGAAATAAAAGGCAGCCGCCTATAAGGAATAGCAAAAAGAAGGTCTATCAGCACCCTTGATAGACCTTCTTTTTTGTTTTAAACTGAAGTGAATGAAAATGGTTCTCAATTGGGGGTGGGAGAATGGCAAAAGATTTGCAAGATAGCAATAGAAGGAAGCTATTCTATAGCTTGATAAATATAGAAACCCAATCCCTGTCAGGAAGCGGACAGAGTGAGGTGTTTCAAGATCACACCCTACTCATTGTATCGGAAGGACAGGGGTTTGTTGAGGCTGAGATGAGGCAGTTTCCACTGGAAAAAGGTGCGGGGTTCTTATTCGAACCAGGGCTATTAAGCAAAATCCATGCCGAAGAGCGTGGACTTAGCTTTTATCGGCTTACTTTTGAAATCATCGAAACCGGGGGAAACAGGCAGAGTGAAATAGAAGGAAGGACTAAAGAGGACATCCTTCGATCTGGTTTGCTAAGCTGTAAACCCTTTTCACAATGTAAATTACTGCTAGAGGCTATCAGTCATAGCCGTAGAAGCGCAGATGAGATCGAATGGTTCGCAGGCCATACGCGCTTTCAGGAGCTGCTACTGCTAATCATGCGTGCAAATTCCTCTGTCGTTCAGATCACAGCTGATCATGAGGCCATACAGCGTTCCATTCACTATATGGAGGAGCATTATAACCAAGCCGTAACCGTTGATCAGTTGGCTGAAGTTGCAGGCATTACACGTGCTCGCTACACACAAACTTTTAAAGAAGTGACAGGGCGGATTCCCTTGGAGCATTTAAACGGGCTTCGTATTGAAAGAGCGCAGCAGCAGCTACTGCTAACGAATGACCGTATGCATGATATCGCGTTATCAGTCGGATACAGTAATGAGTATTATTTTAATCGGCGTTTTAAAAGATCGGTTGGTGTTACTCCAGGTCAATACAGAAGCTTCCATCAGGAGGGATTGAGGGTGTTTGCTCCTTTTCTGGAAGATTATCTATTGGCTCTGGATATTACGCCTGTTGCGCAATATTCTCACGCCGAGTGGGGGAAACAAGAGTACCTGGCTCTCCACAATGTGCCTGAGGTAGATATTTCGACTCGTAATTGGCAGGAGCTCTCCCAGTATACGCCCGAATTGATCTTGCTGGATAATGGCTTTCATCGTTGGCATCTGGAGGAGTGCAGCCGGATCGCTCCGTTGTTCAAGCTGCCTGTTCATCAAGAGGATTGGCGTGCCACATTGTATTCCGCAGCAGCGGTCTTTGGCAGAACGGAACGTGTCCAGGAAGTGATCGGCAATTATGAGCATCAGGCACAGCAAGCCAAGCAGTTACTTACCCGTTACGTCCATAGTCAGACCGTAGCTTGTTTAAGAATCTCAGTCTACGGAATCACTCTCTATGGATGTGAGCATTTGGGGTATACAGGAAGCGTGCTTCATCATGATTTGGGTTTGCAGCCCCATAGCTTGGTTCGGAAGTTGACCCGTGGAAAGAATCGGGTAAACCTGACAAAAGAAGAGCTTGCAAATCTGACTGCGGATCATTTGTTCATTACTTTTGATCGGCTTGAAGGAGGAGGACGGGAACTGCTGGATACACAACTCTGGCGCAGCTTGCCTGCTGTGCGTAACGGCTGCGTATATGAGGTGGATTTCATGGCTTGGATGAATTATGGTGTATTGTCGCATCAGCGCAAGATTGAGGATGTGCTAAAAGCGTTAGGTTAAATTAGAAGCTGGACCATAAGAAGAATAGGACAACAAGTGCCACTATACTGCTGACGCGGGTCATTAGTAAATAAGCCTCACTCGGCTCAATATTACCTTTCACCATCCAACCATATCTCATGTACCATCCGAATCGTGGAAAAAAGATGTTAAGCAGTGCTAACAGCACAAAGAGGAACATAAAAAAAACCATGATTTATCACTCCTTTATGTAATGTATACGTGAGACTGAATGGAGGGTGCCCAGCTCAGTGTGAGTTTCCATATATTTATTTAAGCTTAGGCAATATAGACTGATAAAAATGAAAATTGCTTAAGGAGATGATAAATCGTATGGAACATACAGGGCTTTTTTTCGGAGGGGGAGTAGGTGTTATGTTCTTTTTAATTTGGCTTATATCTATTGGATTGGGGATCTACTTTTTCGTCCTGCTTGTAAAATTGGCACGTAGAGGAATAGTGGCCTTAGATTTATACATCTACGCTAAAAATCGTGAGATCCGTACTCGTTATGAGTCGGCGCAAGGCAGGTCAGATGAAATTTAAGGCCATTAAATGATAATGATACATAGAGTATGAAATACCCTAGCTGCCTCAATAGGCGGTTGGGGTATTTTTTGCGGATATATGCAGGACTGTACTTTCGATAAGGTGTGTTTAGCGGTGTACTGTTGTGTTTACATAAAAAAGAGTTCGAAAAATAAAAAAAACGTGTTTCTAAAAAAGGAGGAATTGATCGATGTCTAACCAATATACGATGCAAGATCCTACCACTCAGTACACCAAGGCTGGACCTGAATTTCAACAGCAGCAACAAGAGCCGGGGCTCCAGAAGGAGATGAATCCCGTTCCTGATACAGGTGAAGATACCTATCAAGGCACCGGACGTCTGACTGGACGTAAAGCGATTGTTACCGGGGCGGACAGTGGCATAGGTCGTGCTGTTGCGATTGCTTTTGCTCGTGAAGGCGCAGATGTTGTTCTATCCTACATGCCAGAGGAAGAAGCGGATGCAAAGCAGGTTCTCAAGCTGGTGCAGGAAGCAGGACGTACCGCAATCGCCATCCCGGGCGATCTGAAAGATGAGGAATACTGTGAACAGCTCATCGATACTGCGGTTAAGCAGCTAGGTGGGATTGATATATTAGCTAATATTGCGGGCAAGCAGCAATTCGTCTCAGACATCGCTGATCTTACTACGAAGCATTTTGACGATACATTTAAGACGAATGTGTATGCCATGTTCTGGCTGTGCAAAGCGGCAGTGAAGCATATGCAACCGGGTAGCACCATCATCAACACTTCTTCCATTCAAGCCTATAAGCCCTCGCCGATTCTGTTGGACTATGCGACGACCAAAGCTGCAATAAATACATTCAGTAAATCACTCGCTCAGCAAGTTGCCCATAAGGGGATTCGAGTTAATGTAGTGGCGCCAGGTCCCGTGTGGACACCTCTTCAGGTAGTGGGTGGGCAACCAGAGGAAGTGCTGAAAGAGTTCGGTGCGAGCACACCACTGGGTCGTCCGGGACAGCCTGCAGAGATGGCTCCGGCATATGTATTTCTTGCCAGCCAAGAATCGAGCTATGTCAGCGGCGAGACATTGAATGCTAACGGTGGAACTCCAACTCCATAAAATGCTCGCGGAATATTGATATTGTAAAATATCAGCGAATCCTACAAAAGTACCCTACTAATTTCAGTTGTGGGGTGCTTTTGTTTTTATATAGAGAAAGGAGTATTATAGAATTTGATACTTTTTATCCCATTATTTGCATGGAATATAATCTACAACTGATCAAGATTGTCGAATACATAGATTTCCTGCGATTACCCGAGAAATATTTGAGTTGGAACTAAATTAGAGTTTAGTGTAAACCATAGAAAGAACTAGGAGCTGTGTCATGCGTAAAAAGAAACTAGCAATACTTATCATTTCCTTTGTCCTAATTATAGTGTGTTTTCCATCAGGAGCAGTCTTTGCTGATAAAGAAAATGGAGCTGTAATGGATAGTGGAACAAAGGAAAGGCTGATGGAAAAGTATGATCTTGTAGAGCCTGAACCCGCAAATCCATCATCACATTGGAGTCAAAATGATGTTGGAGTCAGTAACCCTATTGCTATATTTGTTAGTATCAGTAGGTTGTATCTGAATCCATATGTTTTTGCTGCGCAAGAAATGATTAGTCATTTGATTGATGATAACTAAAGATTTTGTGAAAGTATTAATACGGTGAAAATACAAAAGAAATACACTTAAGAGAATTAAAATATAAACATTTACATATAGGGGGCACCGTGAAAAAAATATCGCTATTCTATGCCTTGCATTTGGTTTAAGTGGGCTTTTATCTTCTCACTCCCTGGCTTTTGAGAGTTCTTATGAAGGAACAATTAAAATGAAAAAACCATTTAGGGCGTGGCAAGGTGTGGGATCTAATGGAAAGACCGTGTATGTCACCTCAGACCGTTCGGAAAAGTTCACCCTATCAAATACAATTTCAGTTTATGATCTTGACGGAAATTATATAAAGGAGATAAAAAGAGCATACACCGGAACGGACAGTCATAATCGGTTTATGTCATTTGGTGATTGTTATGTTTCTAGTGGTTTTTTATATGCCACTGTCTATAATTTTAATTCAGCACCACCAGAGAATGAGCGAATTAGTAGAATAGTCAAGTACAGCTTGCCGGATTTAAAACAAGTCGATGTATTCGATATCGGTGATGGAACGGCGGAATCGTTAGCAAAGTTTAAAGGATTTTTCTGGATAGTATATCATGACAAAAATGAGATTAGAAAATTTGATGCCCAATTCAGACTGCTAAAAAGATACCCACTTTCAGGGATATTTGGAGATGAAGGTGGATATCAAGGCATTTTTTTTGATGGGGACAATCTTTATGCAAATCTACATGGCTCAAATAAATTTGGGGAGAAGTATGCTCAGGGGTTGGATAAATATCATTTTGAGGGTCATTCTTTCAAGCTTATAGAGAGGATTAAGCCTCCTACCTATGGAAGTGGTCAAGGTGTAGAGAAGGTCGGAAATTCAATTTTTTGGGTAGATCGTCCTGGCAATCAAATCATTGTTCAAAAATTATAAAAAATATTAGTAAAAAAGAGCTGTTTCCAGCTCCTATAGTCGTTGATTTATTCTGGCATTATCCAAACAATCTCGCAAATACGCACAAAAAATCTTCTGCCTCGTGTATCTAAAGCTACATGGTCTGGTTTAACATCAACGACACATCCGCTGATTCCACCACGTGTGGTTTCAAGAACAACTTGTTTGCCCATTACACTCTTTAGAGTTTCTACGACATATGCATCAACAGGGTAGACTATAACGGATTGAGGCATTTGGTTCATTTGATGCATTTGAAAATTATTCAATGGATTACCTCCCAGTATTTTATACGCTATTCTATGCACCCGCCCAATTAATGTTCTAGGCAGTTTATTATGTAGTCTTATACAACAAAAATGACCCGGAAGAGGGCCGTTTTTGTTTGTGATTTTAAGGGTTATTTATTTGTATATCTTTCAAAATATAATCCCAGCTATCATAATCATTCATATCATCAGGAACTTCTAACACACAAACATTATCAATATCCCATTTGATTTCTCGTACCGATGTTAATTCAAGAACGGGATTAAGGATAAGAACAGTAAATTCGTTCGGCTTTAATATATCAGACAAAATCGCTTGTAGCTCTACAGCCTGTTCGTATGTGGCGAACCATCTAATGAATAGAATTTTTTTACTGCTTAGTAATTTGTCCCAAAATCTCTTCATTCGTAAATCCAGCTTTGCTTTATAAGATGGATAGGTCGTAGACCAATGTTTACCCGAGGTGATTGGAAAATCATGTACCGAGATAATGTTATAACAGGTATCCTGAATAAAATACGATTTCACTAAAGCATTCTTGTTTCCATTAGGATAAGCAGGCACTCCATCCTCTAGAAAAAAATGTGTCTCTTTGAGCATCTGCAGATTTGTTAACTCCATGAAATTCTGAAATCTATTCTTATAAAGTCTGTTTACATCAGTTAATGAATAAGAAATCATCCAGTCGAGAGGCATGGAGAATGTTCTCAAGTTATTTCTTTGCATATTTATAGCAGGAGCACAAGACATACCTAAGCTTACGATTAAATCATAGCTTTTCTTTACATCTTGTAAGTTCATGGACTCACCTAATTTCTCTCTGGAAAATATTAATGGCGTTGTAACAGCAAATAACCGCTAATCCTTGAAGTTTTTTTACGAAACACCACTCTAAAACCAACGTCGTTGTCTAATAAACAAGCTAAGGCGGTGTCAAGTAGTCCATTGGGTCTTAAGCTAGGTCGACAAGGCTCAGCATTTCCTATGATGCGGACAGAAATAATCCTGCGTGCAGAGCCGCGAACCAAAGGATTTCTGCTCCAAGTGATCAATACTAAATCAGGTTGACGAGTTGCCATTCTGATCCACCCCTTTCTATTAAGCTTCTCTATATAAAATGCACAATAGATTGTAATGTGCTAAACAGAAGCGGAGTGCTAAATTGATTAGCGGTGAGAATTAATGAGTTACTCTTGTTTGATCTTGGTTTTCAGAATACAATAAAGTAAATTTATGGAGTGTTTGAATAGCGTAGACATAGATGACCAAAAGGGAGCATATATACATAACGCCGTACGACTGAGCAAGTATTTGATCAATGATCAAGTACTTTTTTATTTTTCGTTTATGAGAAGCTAAATGGGGGGACACGATGAGGAAAGGGAAACCGATTAGAAAGAAGGTATACGGATTTATTTTGCAAGACAATGAAGTTGGAGAAAAGACCTTATTAGTTTATCTTAATGTACTAGAAGTACCCTTTAGATTGGTAGGTGGAAATGTCGATGCCGGAGAAACAGAAGAAGAAGCGTTATTCAGAGAAATTCAAGAAGAAAGTGGACTTAAACAATTTAAATTAGTCAAGAAAATAGGAACACAATATTATTATAAGGATTATATAGATGCTAATGTTGAAAGACATGACTATCTTCTGATTCCAGAAACAAGATTACCTGAAAAGTGGAGATTTACTGGAGCGGGTGAAGGAGAGGACTGTGGAACTGTTTTTAACTACCAGTGGATAAAACAAGATGAAATATACTTATTAGATAAAGAGTTTAGTGAATATATGTCGGAAAAATATATACAAGAATTGTTTGGTGATAGATATGAATAATCGTAAAATCTTCTCATTTCTTCCTTTGATCATTTTTTTATTTAGTCACAATCCCGAAAGGAATATTTAAGTTGATTAATATAAATGAGGAGTACTTTATTTCCTATAATAGTAGAATAGGGCAAAAGCCTTTTTTAACTTCAATAGAACCAAGTGCTAAATGATAATTAGCAGATTCGACAAAGCATAAAATTGGTGGGATTTCTTTGCGTCTTTGAAATGTCTTGTAAAAGACTCTGATGAAAAAACTAATTAATTCTACCAGATATAGGAATGTCAATCTATGTAATGATGAAACCATTATATTGGATATTCGTATTCCTATAAAATGATGTTGAAAGGTCGTGTGCGTGATGGATAACGGGTATTTTGTTGGATGGGGTACATTAGCATTAATAAATGCCGGGTTAGCGCAAGGTAAGAATAGGAGTGGATTAAACTGGTTTTTAATTTCATTGCTTTGTGGCCCATTGGCTACATTTTTTCTTGTAATATCGAGTAAGCTGCAAATTCATTAGCCCATTATATTTTGGAAGGGGATTTTTTGCTGAAAGCACTAAGGTTGTTCGGTATTCTATTTAGTGCAGCAACAATCATTCCGGCAATACTATTTTTCCGTGGTCAGGATCAAGTGATCATGTCTTGGACAATGATAGGGATGTGTGGAGCTCTGATTTTTAATGGAGGAGTTACCTATTTTAAAACTAAAGATAAAATGGAGGCTCTGTCTTCGATTGTTGGGATGGTACTCTTAATAATCTCGCTTACTAAATTTCCATTTTGTTGGGGTCTGTCAATAATTTTGTGTAAACTCTTTTAAGCACAGATTCCCCCGAGGGGGAAGTCGCGAATTTAACGCAAGTGTTGACCGACCCGATCGGGGAAAAAGACCGACAGCTGGAGCAGCATTTGCCCCCAGTTTTGGACACGTCCTGTCCATTTCCGAGTGACGTCGACGGTGGCCAGATAGAGCATTTTTAGTAGCGCCTCATCTGTGGGAAAGATGCTTTTTCCCTTCGTCACTTTACGAAGCTGACGGTGGTAACTCTCAATCATATTGGTGGTGTAAATCAGTTTGCGGATCTCAGGCGGGTACTTGAAAAAGGTAGCGAGTTCGTCCCAATTGGTCCGCCAGGAACGGATAATGAGGGGATATTTCGCTCCCCAAACTTCCTCGAAACGGTCGAGTTCAAGCAAGGCACCTTCCTCGGTAGCTGCCTTGTAAATAGGCTTTAAGTCGGCTGTTACCTTCTTAATATCCTTGTACGACACGTACCGTGTGGAGCTGCGGATTTGGTGAATAATACACTTCTGGATTTCCGTTTGAGGATAGCAGGCGGCAATCGCTTGAGAGAATCCGGACAGGTTATCCACGCAGATAATGAGAATGTCCTGAACCCCGCGATTCTTCAGTTCATTCAGCACACTCAGCCAGAACTTGGAGGACTCATTCTCACCAATCCACATCCCCAGCACGTCTTTGTTTCCGTCCAGATCAATGCCAATGACCATGTAGGCAGCCTTATTGATAATGGCCCCATCTTGCTTGACTTTGAAGTGGATCGCATCCAAATAGACGACGGCATAGACCCCTTGCAGAGGCCGGTTCTGCCATTCTTTAATGAGAGGCACAATCTTGTTCGTGACATTGGAAATGAGCGTTGGAGATACCTCAATACCATACATCTGCCCTAAATGGTCCTGAATTTCTCGGGTGCTAATCCCTTTCGCATACAGCGCAATAATTTGTTCTTCGATGCCCGTTACATTCGACTGATGCTTCTTGACGACCAAGGGCTCAAACTCGCCCAACCGATCCCGAGGAATAGCGATTTCCTGCTCACCATACTCACTGACTACGGTTTTACGGCTCTTTCCGTTACGGCTGTTTGGCGTGAGCTTCGCTTTCACCTCATGCTTTCCATAGCCCAAATGAGTATCCATTTCGGCTTCCAGCATCTCCTGAATCGTCTCCGCAAACAGCTCTTTTAGAGCATTCTGCGCATCCTGTGCGCTTACCAAATTGTTTTCCTTAATAAATTCCCGTAACTGCTGTTTTGTCCAAAGTCCCATGTGTTCTCCCCAACCTTTCTCTTACTTCCATTTTAATGGGTTTGAGAGTTTACACAATATATTTTACAGACTCTTTTGTTGATAAAATACCCCATCACCTATAAAGGTCGGTGGGGCTTTTTTACGTTTTATCTCTTTTTCAATCAAGTTATAGTAGGTTGCTGCAGGTAATGCTTATTTCTTTTTCTTCTTTGTGGGTCCGATCTGGCGTCTTACTTTATTGTTCTCGTCAACCTCAATAATATAAATGTCTTTCAATGTACCGGAAAGAGTAAACCATTCACGTAGAGCATCAGCCTCAGTCATTGGTCCCAATATTCGTTTCCCCCTATAACATATAAAAAACACTCTTACTCCTTAGTGAGTTTGCGAGAATGTAATAATCCTCAAAACGATACTCAATAACGATTTTCAGTGAGTTTTATTATTTTATATTAATGCTAAATTATAGGAGATGCAATGTTGAGAGATTGTTCCTGTTTATTTCAAGTAACATTTGAGGTCATCCAAGAAGGTTATTGGAAAGGTTGGGGACGCCTTAGACATTGGTTTTAGTAGGTGTTTATTTTGCTTGTATGTTGTTAGTTATTAATTGCTTAGGGTCATAGATCCATGGCGAAGTTATTTTTGACTTTTCGAAGTTCATGCGAAGCTATCAGCAAGCACGATACTAAACAGCGATTGACAAAATAGAAGAGCTGCCTAATACTAATTGATAATCATTATCAATGTTTAAAATGTAATTAACTTAAATAGATTGCGTAACGGATCGGAGTGAAATGCAAGATGAAGTTGGAAGATCATATTGCCGCATGGAATTATGCAGCCGTTAAAGTGTTGGATATTAGACATGCTGTGATGGAGCCTGGGGACAAGCTGCAAGGCTATATATTACCTGCATGTGGATTTATCTACTGTGTGCGGGGTACGGCCAGGTTGAATCTCAACGGTATAGATTACGACACAGACCGTCATTTTATTGTGCATGGTGGCAAGGGTATGAGACTAAGCATAGAGGCAGGGAAGATTTTTGAATACTATCTATTATTCTATAGAGCCTCCTTACCAGGAAGAAAGGATTTAGCAAGACTTTTAGAACGAAGCAATCCATTTCGAATGCAGTATGGCTTCGAGTCTTTAGAGCCATTGCCACTTCACTATCAACTAATGGCAATGGAACAACTCTGGGCACAAGGAAGTTTATTGGAAAGAATTCAAGTTAAAGGCTTGTTCTATCAGTTTATACATGAATTATTGAAGCAGTTTACAATGGATGGAAATAACCTCAGGCAACCGGATGTCATTGGACAGGTTGTCCGTTATATTGAAGTGCATTATCGTCACAATTTATCACTAGAGTCTATAGCGGAGCAATTTAATTATAGCCCTCGTCATTTATCAACGCGTTTTAAAGGGGAGACGGGGTTCAGCTTGATCGAATATTTGATACGATACCGGCTTGAACATGCAGAAGAGCTATTACGATGTACCGATGCTCCACTTCGCGATATTGCAGAAGAAGTTGGATATAGCGATGTATATTACTTCAGTCGTATGTTTAGTAAATATAATGGTCAATCTCCCATCCGATTCCGCAAGGAAAGCAGGCAGGTGAGCTCATCGGAGAATCGTCCATTTACCACCGCCAGATTCTCCATTGGCCAGAACATATCCTCCCGATATAATGTTGTTGAATATGATAATCATTATCAATACTATTATCATAATAAAATAACCGGAGGGTCTTCACCAATGCGAATAACAAAGACATCAAGTTTTATTGTAGCGATGCTGCTTAGCTTTACCTTGCTTTTAAGTGCATGCGGATCTGCAAACGTTGGTTCTACTGCCACGAATTCTAAGGGATCCAAAGCTTCTGAAGTTACATCATCATCAGCCAATAATTCAATTGTAACTGACAATAGCAATAAAGAGGCTCAGACAAGAACTATCTCTACGGTAAAGGGAGATATTGTCGTTCCAGCTAATCCAGAGAGGATAGTCGTGTTATACCTTCAAGGGGATCTTGTTGCCCTCGGCATTAAGCCAGTAGGTACTTCAAGTGTCTTTGAAGGAGCAGCCTTTGCAGAAGAGCTGGGAGGTATTGAAGATCTTGGTTCATGGTATGAGCCTAATCCAGAGGCTATTATGGCAGTAAAGCCGGACTTGATCATAGCTGCTTCTGAAGAAACTTACGAAATCCTTAAGGATATTGCACCGACTATTCCAATTCCTTTTGAAAAAATGGCGACGGACGAACGTATAATGAAGATTGGCGAGGTATTTGGCAAGGAGAAGGAGGCACAAGCTTTATTAGATAATTTCCACGAGAAGTTGGAGAAAAGTAAGCAGAAGCTTGATGAACTTGGAATTTTAGATAAGACGGTAACCATTATCGAGGGCGGTAAAAAAGAGATGGCGGTGATCGATAGCAAGCTTTACGGAAGAGGCTCTCAGATTATTTATGAATATTTAGGACTAAAAGCACCAGAGATTCTTCAGAAGAAGATTGATGGCAGGGAGAAGGCTACTGGAGGGTTTGTCTCCTTAGAAGTGTTACCTGAGTATATAGGAGACTTCGTGTTCCGCTCTGTATGGGATGGGGCTGATGATTTGTCGGACAACCCCATTTGGAACAGCATTCCAGCAATCAAAGAAGGTAGATTGATCGAAGTTGGGTTTGATTTTTCATATTATTCCGATATCTACTCTCTTGATAAGCAGCTAGATTTTGTAGTTGAGAAGCTAGTGTCAGCGTATGAAAAAAAATAGAAAGCTAGATGATAGCACAGCTGTTATCCCTAATTTAAGAGGGAAATCGTATTTCGGTCTGTTTCTACTCCTAGGGATACTGCTGCTGCTGCTTTCAGTAGCGGCTTCTATCTCTTTTGGCTCTGCTTCCATGAGCCTGAAGATGGCATGGACAGCGATTTTTAATTTTGATCCTGAACTGACCGAGCATCAGATTATTCATGCCCTTCGTATTCCGCGTACAGCTGCTGATATTATTGCGGGTATGTGTCTCGCGGTAGCAGGAGCGGTTATGCAGGGCTATACGCGAAATCCCTTAGCCGATTCGGGATTAATGGGAGTAAATGCTGGAGCAGCGCTTGCAATGGCCGTTACATTAGTTTTCCTTCCAGGGCAACTGCAGACAACTACCTTGCTGGTTAGCTTTAGTGGCGCAGGACTTGGAGCAGGATTAACATATCTTGCCGCTTCATTGAATCGTTCAGGAATGACACCTCAACGACTGGTGCTAGCTGGAATATCAATTACAATGCTTTTTGGAGCTGTGGGGTCATTTATCTCATTAAACTATGGAATTGGTCGTGCCCTTGCTTATTGGACTTCGGGAAGTGTGGCTGGAGCAACATGGGTGGAAATTAGGCTAGTTATACCTTGGTTCTTAGGTGGACTGGCTTTGTCACTATTCATTGCACGCTCTATCACCGTTTTAAACTTGGGGGAAGAGATCGCGAAAGGCTTCGGGCAACGGATCGTTCTCGTTAAGATGATAGCTACGCTTGCGGTCCTTTTACTAGCGGGTGTAGCTGTTGCACTTGTAGGGCCAATCGGCTTTGTAGGGTTGATTATTCCGCATATTATGCGTTTTTTTGTAGGTGTAGATTATCGTTATATTATTCCAGCATCAGCCATTTACGGCGGCGCACTTATGGTTGTAGCGGATATCGCAGGAAGGGTGATTAATCGTCCGGCAGAGACAGCACTGGGCATTATTTTTGCAATGATTGGTGTTCCTTTCTTCTTGCTAATTGCGAGCAAAGAGAGGAGAGCCTTCAAATGAATGTTGTTAAATCGCATAAGGCTACAATATGGATTCTATCTCTCATAATACTGCTTATTGCAGGAGCTATTCTTAGTCTTAATATGGGAAAGGTGTCCCTCAATCCACTTGAAGTATTTCAAGTATTGCTTGGACAAGGTCCAGAGGAACATAATCTCGTTGTTTATAAGTTTCGTCTTCCTCGGATCGTATTAGCGATACTTGTTGGATTTGGGATGGCTCTGGCAGGTGCAGTTATGCAGGCGTTGCTGCGCAATGATCTGGCTGATCCCGGCATGCTTGGTACTAGCTCAGGTTCAGGTCTTATGGTGTTGCTGATTATCTCAACGGTAAGCATTCAAGGCACCGCTATAACATTATTACTGCCGTCTATGGCATTCTTAGGTGGTCTGCTGGCAGCAGCTCTGATCTATATTCTAGCCTATAGAAAACGTCGTATGATTTCTTCTACACGACTTGTCTTGACTGGTGTTGCGATCAATATGGGGTTTAGTGCACTGTCGTTATTCCTAACTTTAAAGCTTGATGACCAGAAGTATGAGTTTGCGCAGCGTTGGCAAGCAGGATACTTATGGGGGGACAAGTGGTCTTATATCAGCTTGCTGGCACCTTGGGTATTGCTGTTATTCGCATATATTATTTCCAATTTCAGGACATTGAACGTCTTAGTGCTAGGCAACGAAATTTCGATAGGATTAGGAGTCGCTGTAAAGAAGAAATTTTTGCGTCTGGCGATTGCGGCTGTAGGCATTGCTTCTGGCTGTGTAGCGCTCGGGGGCTCGATCTTCTTTATTGGATTGATTAGTCCGCATGTGGCGCGCAAGCTGGTAGGTCACGACTACAAAGTACTTCTACCAACTTCAGCACTTATTGGTGCGCTATTGCTGCTTATAGCGGATACGATTGCTCGAACGGTCAGCTTTAAGTCGGATATTCCCGCAGGGATTATTGTAACAATGCTGAGTGTGCCTTACTTCCTATATTTATTGATGCGTTCAAAATAAATATCAGAGTTCTTTCCAACGTATAAAAAAGTCTTCTTTGTGGGTTTTGGTGCGAGCCCTTGCGATGTTTTTGAAAAAACAAAAAAACCGCGAATATCCTTGATTATACAAGGCTTTTCGCGGTTTTTAAATTTCTCCTCTTGGACTTATCTTCTGCTATCAAGCAACCCCAATGCTTGGTGTACTAAGTAGAATTATGACTGAGTGTGAGTAGAACAGTGTCGCAGTAGACGCATACTGCTCACTAGCGAATTCTAAAAGAGCCCGTTTTTAGGGCTCCAATATACAAACCAACTGCTTTCTTAAACAAAGAATAAGGTCTTAGACTACTGTTGGTTTATTGAACTGACGTTTCCCGATAGCTCAAGGACCGACTTAAAGGGGACTGCTTGCCATCAACTCCAGGTGTTGAAGTTGGGAATATCATTCCGAATATACCTACACCCCCGTAGTAGGAGTACTCGGTCATAAGGTCCGTCTGTTGCCTTACAATCGATAGTTCATGTACTGAGAAAAACAAATAATTTTTACTTCGAAAACCAACAGGTTCTAAAGGAGTACTTCTTTGGAAATAGGTCACTTCTTTCTTATAGACCCACTTTTCAAAATCCGAGCTATCAGGGTTTGTCCAAAGTAGAACAAGTAAGACTATACCCACCACGAGAATCAGTAGTCTCAAACCGAGCCCCCCTACACAGAAAGTACACTTAATAATATGTATGTCCAGCGCAATAAGGAGATGACTTGTTTTCTCGTTCATTATTGGTATTAAGTTTATTTATACTGCCCGTTAGATGATGCACAGTACGAAGATATAGCGACACAACAAGAAGACGGTGAACAGGAAGAACAACAGGAACCAGATGAAGAGAACGGTTATAAATCTAGTATCGAGAAGGAGGAAGAGAAGGGGGATTGAACAATTATGACATCCAACAAATGCTTGGTATAGGTGAACGTCAAAAATATGAACTATTAAACTCGGGTCATTTTGATATGGTGCGGGTCGGAAAGATGATAAAAGTATCCAAGGATGTATTTCTTAAATGGTTACAGGGATAAAAAAGTGGTGCCGATTACGGCACCACTTTTTCTTTAGTCTACTACAGGGCACCATAATGGCACCAATTCTTATTTCACTCAGAACATAAATATCCCTAAACAAAAGAAAAAGCCTATAGGGTGCGACATTCTGTGATGCACCGTGGTGGTCGGAGTCAGACTAACGGTTGGGCTTATGGCACGATAGCTTGTCGACCTTCTTCGCCAGCCGTACAAACAGTATAGTCATATTATCCATTTTCATCCTCTGTGGTGCAGTGCCGATCTTGCGCTGCATGGATGGCTAACGGGCAGGTTACCTTAACAAACTAAATGATGGATAAAATATAAATATAAGAGTTCTCTCCCAAACTATTGGAAAATATTATGGTACGATGTCCTTATTCGGTTGTTTCAAGTGGAGGGAAGATACCGTGCTAAATACTCAGGATATTGCAATAGAAGCATTAACTTGTTATTCAATTACTTATCAATCAATAGCTCATATTGGCCAAAATGCGAACACCATCTATAAAGTGACTGATAAGGAAAGTAACTGCTATAGTTTACGCATACATCTATCAAAAAATGATTCGATGGAAAGTATTTGGTCTGAAGAAAAAGTCATCCATTCAGAAATGCTTTGGCTGGAATCATTAACTAATGATACAGATCTGGTGTTGCCATCACCTATAAAAAATAACATTGGTGAATATGTTACTAAGATAGCTGACATAAACTGTACATTGGTAAAATGGGTAGATGGTGAGCAAAAACAATTTGTTCCAACAGTCAATGATGCCGAGTGCGTAGGCGAATTGATCGGAAAGCTTCATAAACAATCATCTTTTTGGAAAATTCCGTCATCATTTACTCGACCGTCCTTTGATAATTCTAGAATTTCACAATCATTAGAAAAGCTCAAACAGCTTGCTAACGGTGGTGAGCTCAATAAAAATGATGTGGAAATTCTGCAATTGGCCGGAGAGTGTGCAATTTTAATGATGAACGACATAGAAAGAACACCTGACAATTGGGGGATAATTCACGCAGATTTGATTCCAAGTAATTTTGTGTTTCATGAACAAGTAGCTAGAGCCATTGATTTTGGAGCTTGCGGGTTCGGATATTATTTATTCGATTTAGGTTGGACACTTTCTTATATCCACCCAGCGTTCAGAAGCCAGTTACTAGAATCATACGCAAAACAATTCGACCTGCCTCATAACTATGTTCAACAATTGGAAGGCTTCTTTGTAGCAGCCCAACTCGAAACAATGAATTTTTGGCTTGGGTTGCCTGAATCAAATGAGTGGTTACCCAGTCACATTAGTAAATTAGCAAGTCGGGAATTTAAGTTATATGTAAATAAAGAAGAATTTCTCTTTAGTGGTACTCCTTACTGGGAGTAGTTTGTTCAACTCCCATGGAAGAACGCATTTTCTTCCATCATCTGTGGTGCGGCGCTTGCGCTGCATGTATGACTAACGGAGAACGATAGTGGAATAGGGTTGCTTCGGCAGCCGTTTTTTATTTGTTCAACGACGGGCAGGATAGTTTAATTGTTTCTCGAATAGATTTCGAAATAGAGTTTTTACGAACCTCTCGTGAATAATACGTTATATGAAAGAAATGAAATGAGGTATTTATCCAATTTTCAAGAAATAGTAACGTAAAGAGATACATAGAACGGCAAGAATTTATAAGGGCTTTTGAAGAAGCACTATCTCTTTCGCAACACCATCCAACTTTTCTGAAAGCGTATGGCTGGTATAGAAAAGGCATTACTTCTGAAGATGCTTTTGATTCATTTCTCGCATTGTGGAATTCAATAGAAATAGTGACTTCTAAGTATCACCCTAGAACTGAAAGAGCAAAGAACGGTTCGAAATCACAGATTTGGGAATCATTTATATCAGTTTGGGGCGAATGCCAGGATTGGCCATTGATGATTAGAGGCAATAATCAGTGGATAGATCAGAACTACTTGACTAGAAATAATATTGCTCATGGATTAGCAAACGTAAACATTGAGGAAATTGATGAAGTTATTTCAAGGCTTGCAACAATAAAAATGGTATCAATAATGTTCTTAAAAGCATGGAAACACAATTTGTAAGATTCATCGGAGGGTGATTTCTTTCATATAACATAATATATCAACGCTTAGGCTGTTCGACCTCAGTTAATAAGAGCATTTCGGGATTAAACTAACGGCGATCGAGAGGTTAATAAATATACTAGAGAATGATCTCTTGATTGACTGACTTTGGAGGGGGATGAAATGTCTTTACTTAACTGGAAATTTGATGATAAAGTTCAATGTTCTTCGAATGAGTGGAATTGGGTAGAGATCACCTTAATGCTTGTAGATGGCAGCAAGCGGTGGAGTATTTTATACACACCAGAAAGGTTGCATAATAGCCTTTCACGACCAAACATAGATCCACCAGGATTACATATTCCGCATATGATTATCGTTAGAAGTTACGAAATCGACGACATTGAAAGAATGTTACGCTACCTTGAAAGTGAGGGAGAGCTTCTCACCGCTTCCAAGCTTATAGAATAGAAATAAAAATCACCTTATCAGGTAACTCATGCAAGCGTGAGGTGAGACTATGAGGTTAGAAATTATTGTTGTATTCACAGTTATCAGATTGAGATTCGAACAATTAAAGCCGCTGCAATGAATAAAACATAGAAGCCGACCATAGGTCGGCTTTTTTATCTATTTGAATTTGATTTTTCCTAGTAGTTAATTCCGTTAAAAGAGCACATTCTCACCTGCAAAACAATTTTAAAAAACTATTCTTGACCAAATCTTGACCAAAGACCAGTTTTACTCCTCATGTCATACTCCGAATTATCCCTAAAAAAAAGAAAAAGCCTTATACAATAAGGCTTTCTACATATAGGACGGATGGGGTTCGAACCCATGACCCCTACCCTGTCAAGATAGTGCTCTCCCGCTGAGCTACCGTCCTGCGACGAATTTCATAATACCATACGATAGAGTAGGATGGCAATTCTTTTTTTACAATCTGTAGGGATGATAGTTTACATAGTCTTAAAAACAATAAGAAAAGGGGATGCCCCTAACATCCCCTCTCACCGTCTCAAATAAAGAACGGGAGTAGAAATATATCGCTTATACCGAAAAATGGGATGCGTCGTGGAAAGAAGCGACGTCTTGGGAAAAAGCCAGGCCGGAAGCCAAATTGTCTATACGCCGATTCGTGTGTAGGCATTCCGTTTAAACGTTCTACCATTTCGTTGCTTGGAACCGCAAGAGTAACATAGTTTTGATCTACATGGGCAATAAAGCCATCAAAGGACTGACCGTCAGTCGTTGTAATACCAACGTATTTGTTCATACAATTCCAACTGACCTGTTGATGTAAATTTGCATTTGTATCCATAAATAACCTCCTCAATTGAATAACCCTGATAATAGTCTATGGTTCGTAGCCTATAACGTTCACGGCGTTAGCCTAGAGGGCATCATATAATTCGGGCTATTTTGTGTGAGGAAGTTAAAATGAAGCGGAATCATTGTCCCAGCGTATAGATCAAGTCTTTCTTGCCCGTAAGCGGGGAGTCATTTAAAAAGTACAACTTATCGCCACTCCGTTTCACGAACTTCAAAGTATCTCCTTTGTAAGGAGTATCGTTATTTTCTGCGTACTTCTGATCCTTTGCAGTAAGCAGCTCCTCGTATAAAAGCGTTCGCTTTCCTGTTTTGCGGTCGATTAAGGTAAGCAATCCTTTTTGATTACCGCGGAGCAGAAGGATATCGTTATCAATAGCTTCTATATAGTAAGCATCATCTTCTTTGC
This sequence comes from Paenibacillus sp. RS8, assembly GCF_041956825.1. Lineage (NCBI taxonomy): Bacteria > Bacillati > Bacillota > Bacilli > Caryophanales > Paenibacillaceae > Paenibacillus > Paenibacillus sp. RS8. The sequence goes on from NZ_CP168131.1 coordinate 4,446,941, forward strand.
CTCCCAGTTTCAATAGATCTAAAGTAGCTGTTATATTGCCCGTGCCATCCTGTACGAATCGTAAAGTGTTGCCATCATGCAATAGCAGATTGTCGTCAAACGGTTTGAGATCTGCATCTCCTCTGAACTGGTAGGCGAAAGTAGCTTTGCGAAGTAACGCGCCATTCTTGAATACGAGGGTGACAACACGTGTATTGATATGGGGTTCTCCAAAAGAGTCAGTAATCGTAATGACGAGCAGTCCACCCGGTGTTTTATCAATCTGCATTCCTGCCCAGTCAAAACTAGTTTGAAGTGAGGTGAGAAGAAGCACTTTATCCTTGCCTTGAGAGACATATAAGTCTCCATTAGCTTTAATTAGTGTATAAGTACGCCCGCCATAGGTTTCTGTAAATACGTTGTAGGTTTTTAGATCGCTCGCTAATAATGTATTAGTTTTGGGATCCAGATGGAGATTACTACCTTCGAATGCTTTAACGATAAAGCGAGCGGGTACATATATGCCGTCTTCTTTAGATTTGAAAGGGGAACCGCCTAGAGCTACGGTTTTCCCGTCAAGAACACCATTTTGACTCCCGATTCGAACCGCGAAGCTTTTGGTCCAGCCTTTGAACAATGCGCGTTCGCCGGACTTATCCCATTCCATCTTCAGACCCGCACTCTCAGCGATTCCTCGAACATCTACGTAGATTACTCCATTTTTGAGTACCGCCGGACCTCCTACGGTTCCACCAGGAATACCGAATTGATAGTAAACCTGCGAAGAGTTGGACGCAGAGGTGAGTGAGACCGTCTCGTGCTCGGAATTAGATTGCAGAGTACTTGCTGATGCTGAAGTAGGGAGAAGAAGCATAGAGAGCATTACAGCTGATAGCAATGATTTTAAGTATGTAGAGTTCATATTAGTCAGCCCTTTCTTTTAACAGGAGTAAAAATTATCCATTATCTGTTTGTTTGACGCTGAAACGATTTTAAAAGTTGCGCCGTATATTTAGCCAAATGCTTTTTTATGGAAATACTCCTTAAGCGCTTATGATAAAATGGATAGTAATGTACAGCCGTTGGATAAAAATTGAAAGAAAAAGGAGTTTGAGATCTTGCCGCAAAATGAGCAGAAAAAGGATTCTTCCACGCCATGGAAATGGTTGGGGGGCGGGGCGGCGATGCTCCTGTTTAAAGGAAAGGCGATTTTGTCCCTTCTGAAAATAGGTAAAATAGCAGGGCCGCTAATTTCGATGATAATTTCGATATGGGCGTATGCGTTGATTTATCCGTGGGGGTTTGCCGTGGGTTTTGTTCTGCTCTTGCTAGTCCATGAATTAGGGCATGTAATAGCTGCTAAACGAATTGGGCTTCCAGTTAGCGCTCCACTGTTTATACCGTTTTTGGGAGCTTTAATTACAATGAAGAAACAGCCGCTGGATGCCCAGACAGAAGCTTATATTGCTTTTGGAGGTCCGATCTTAGGAACCATTGGGGCAACAGCCGTTTTTGGAGCGGCTTATTACATGGATAGTCCGCTACTCTATTCCTTGGCTTATATAGGTTTTTTGCTTAATCTGATCAACTTGCTTCCGATTCACCCGCTTGACGGCGGCCGTATTGCTACTGCAGTTACGCGTTGGCTGTGGCTTGTGGGACTCGTGGGCGGTTTGGGCATCATCATCTATATGCGTTCGATCTTATTTTTTATAATCTGGGCGTTATTTGCTTACGATCTGTATAACAAATATGTTAAGAGACGTTCTAACAATCGTGTTTATTCTGTAACAAAGGGTTTCTTAATTCCAGTGGAGCCACTTAGAGATGCAGGCTACATGATTCCAGGGCCAGAGCATAGGAGAGATTTACCTTTTACCACCTACAGTGATTTGGATAGACAGCAGTATGTAGGGGTGCGATGGGATCAACTAAACTACATTGGTAGAGCTACACTTCCTCAGCAATGCATAATTGAAAAGGTGCGTATCTCGCAGCTAGAGCCTGTGACCCTAGAGAATGGGATGCATCTTAAGATGAATTGCGATATTAGCTATACGGTCTACGAGAATGATAAGTATTACGATGTGCCAGCCAGCTCACGCTGGAAATATGGCATCGCTTATTTTGTATTAGCTGGTTTTCTGGCAGGGATGATGTACATGGTTCATGTCATTGGAAATGTGAATCTTTAAGGATTAGAATCAGGGAATGAAGTTCACCAATGGTTTATAAAACTCTTGAACCGTCAAAGCTGTAAAGAGAATAACCGCAGTTGAACGGTGAAAGGAGTATGACCATGCCTAAAATTATGAAATGGGAAGTCGGCGTTTGTCTGTTGTTACTGATGGTTTTGGTAGGTTGCTCCGAGGCAAAGCCAACAAAAGTCATGGAAATCAATGAGATGACGAATCTAGATGGAAAGATTAAAGGTCAGTACCCTCCATTGTCACCAGTGATGCAAGACATATACAATCGTTCGATTCCTGAAGAAGTATATACTGTAGATTAGAGCAGAGATAGAAGACGGTTTCTCATGCTCAGGCTTTTCTTTCTAGTCAAATTTTTATATAATAGACAACTATCGTTGGATACATAGAGAGAGGAGTTTGCGACTAACATGGCGGCAGAAATCTTACGGGTTACTACAGAGGAACAGCTTCGGATGGGGCTGGATATTCGTACTAAAGTATTTGTAGAGGAACAAATGGTACCGGTTGAGGAAGAAATTGATGAATACGATGTTATCGGTCCGAATGCGCACCATATTCTGATTATAGATGAAGGAGTGCCTGTCGCTACAGGAAGATTGATTTACTACAAAGCAGGTACAGCCAAAATGCAGCGTATCGCCGTGCTGAAAGATTATCGAGTTAAAGGATACGGACGTGTTCTGTTGCTGGCTATGGAAGAGCTTGCTCGGGAACTTGGACTAGAAGCTTCGATTCTTGATGCACAATGTCAAGCTGAGAATTTCTACAAGAAGCTAGGATATGAAGTGATTTCTACGGAACCTTTTTATGACGCAGGCATTCTACATGTACGGATGCAGAAAACTCTTTAAAATTAGCGCACATAATTTACCGTTCCATGAAGCAAGCTAGGATGTGCCTTATGATGGCAAATTCTACTGCAAGGGGCGAACTAAAGTGCCAAATAACGAACGCGAAAGTTTCGTAGCCGTACAGAAAAATGGAGATGGAGATCTAACCAGTTTCCAGACCTCCACAGGACGTGTCTTGGCGTATGATCAAGCGCTTCAAGAAGTACAGGCCGGAAATATTGCCGGAGTGAATGCTTTTAAAGGTAAAGACGGGGAGACTTATATTCGCGGCGATGCGGATGGGGATCCAACCAACAATTTGGATAATCTTCCGACATTCTCATAGTTCAAAAGGTAAAGACCGTACTAACGTCCTTGGACGTCAATGTACGGTCTTTTTTATATAATAGTCAAAGTTTATAAATTAGATGCTGCTCTATAAACTCCATCTCTCCTGTAAGTCCGACGAATTGCGGTTGTTCATCACTGTAATGCATGAGCTTGATGATACGTCGAACATCCTCGGGTAAAGACAATAACTCCTCCAGCGTGGTGTGAACAACGCCTGATCCACCAAGCTGACAGTCATGCAGAATCATTCGGATGCCGCGCTCACGCACAAGGTTTATCAGTAGATCCGGTTGAAAAGTCATATCCGCACTGTAGAAAATCTCGTTATTTATTAAAAGAGAATAGCTATCTTTACCGGGAATATGCGGTGTATGTATGATCTCGAGCGAAAGAGAAGGAGCAAGCTTGTACGTAATTCCGGGTTTCATAGTTGTAACCTCGAAGATATCGGTAAGGGAAGCTACTGCATCTTGTTGATATAATCCGCCCTTTAATGTGTTGTTCCATAGAGGCTCAACAAGCGTCTCAGGCAAAAGTAATCTCATCTTTTCCCCGTAGACGTGTTTTAGGGTTAGCGCTAGCTCTTCCAGACCTCCAACATGATCCGCATGAATATGCGTAATTAGAGTAGCATTTACGTCTCGGAAAGATTTTCCAATGGTATGCATGGCAAGCGGGGCTGTAATCCCGCAATCAATCAGTAGGGTATAAGTATCCGCTAGTAGCAAGCCATTGTTGTTGAAATAGTTTTTTGCAAAAGCATTGCCGGTTCCTAGCATTTGTAGGCTCAGACTCATAAGAAAGTACCCTCCTGAAATCACTGATGGCTAAATATATCAACTTTGAACAAATCCATAATATCATTTTTCGCAAGATGAATGAAATATTTACCTACAATTAGCGCAACTTGCTGAGACAAAGTAAGTATACATTAACAGTATGAATTATTTGGAGGGTTTCAAATGAATAGATGGAAAAAAATCACTTTATGCGTGTTTGCTTTTTCCTTAATGGGCGGTTCATTATTGTTCGCCGATTCCGTTAATCAGAAAATCAGGGTTTGGAACAACGGGAAGGAAATTGTGGACGGCGGTTATTTAATTGATGGGAAAACGTATATTCCCGCTAGAGAAGCAGGCGGGCTTGTGAATTGGGATGGCTCTGGGAAAGTCTCGATTCTTAAGCCTAATGTTCATATTGTTCTTTTTAAGGATAATACGGTCTTTGGTAACGTTAACGTTGGCAAGCTCAAGATTAAGATATTAACCCAAGTAGATAGCTTAACAGAAGAAGTTTCAGCTGTGAAAGTAGCCATAACGGACCCATCTGGTAATGTTAAGGATATTCAGTCGCAGGAGCTTGAAGGCTCGAAGAAGGATAATTTCTGGTTTCCAACCTCGGAGTTTACGTATGATTTTAAAGAAACCGGGAAATATCGGGTGGGCTTTTATATGAAATCTTCGAAAAATGCAGATTATGTTCTTGTGTCAGAGAAGGTAATTACGGCTCTCAATTGATTGTTCTAAATTGACCTGAACTAATCTAACGTGGTACGATACCAGATGTAGGATAATACAATTCAAAGTGAGGTATTACAATGAGCGATCACAAACATGAGCATGGTGAAGCATGCGGTTGCGGGCATGATCACGACCATGAGCACGAGGAGTTTGTGCTGACCTTGACGAACGAGCAGGGCGAAGATGTAGAAATGGTGCTTGTAGAAACGTTCGACATAGGCGAGAAATTATACGCTCTGTTGTTAGAGCGCGAGAATCCAGAAGCAGACGGCATTATTCTGCGTATGGAAGAAGAAGACGAAGAAATGGTATTGTACAATATCGAAGATGAAGAAGAATGGAAAGCTGTTGAAGAAGCTTACAACAATCTGCTTGCTCAGCAAGAATAGATTTTAGCGACTAAATTAAGCTGTTCTATTGTGTATATGACAGTTGATGTTTATATACAGAAACCCGATACTTATTATGGTATCGGGTTTTTGTATAAATGAATGAAGTTTTTTAGGAAAATGATGGATCTTAGGATATAGGATCGGCTTCTACAATCACTTTTATGTTAGTGATGCTGCGGTCTTCAGGACCTTTAACCGGAAGGCCAATCTCCACATGGTCAATAATATAATCGATGTTATCCTGAGTGATTACTTCGCCAGGGAGAAGAATAGGAATTCCCGGCGGATATACATATATAAATTCTGCAATAATGTAGCCAGCAGATTCACGGAATGGAACTAACTGTGTATCCGCATAAAAAGCGTCTCTTGGAATCAGAGCAAGCTGCGGAATTTCTGGAACCTGAACCTTAAGCTCGTAAATTTCACCCTTGCTATAATGAATAGCGGACAACACCCGAAGTGCAGCTAATAATTTATCTACTGATTCTTGGGTATCACCTGGGGTAATAAGGCAAAGAATATTATACATGTCGCTTAGTTCTACTTCGATGTTGTACTTCTCGCGCAACCAGTTTTCGGTTTCGTATCCTGTGATCCCTAAATGGCGCACATGAATGTTGAGCTTAGTTGGGTCATGATCAAATGTGGCTTCTGTCCCAAGGATTTCTTTTCCAAAGCTGTACAGGCCTTCGATCGTATTGATCGTTTCGCGTGCATAGTTGGACAATCGAATGGTTCTTTCCGCCATTTCATGACCGTTCAGCGCGAGATTACGTCTTGATGTATCCAAGGACGCTAATAAAATATATGAGGTGGATGTTGTAGTCAGCATGCTCATAATGGTCTGTACCCGTTGCGGGTTAATCAGACCCGTCTTAGCATTTAGATTCAGTACCGAGCTTTGCGTCATGGAGCCGCCAAGTTTATGCACACTTGTGGCAGCTATGTCCGCTCCGGCCTGCATGGCCGATACCGGCAGATCCTCGTGAAAATGAATCAGTACTCCATGTGCCTCGTCCACCAATACGGGTACACCGTAACGGTGAGCCAGGTCGACAATCGAACGCAGGTCGGCGCATACACCGAAGTACGTGGGATTGATTACTAGAACTCCTTTGGCGTCTGGATGACGCCTTAACGCTCGTTCCAGCGAACTGGTCGTTATGCCGTGATCTATCCCGAGATTCTCATCCTGAACAGGCGAGACAAACACAGGCTTGGCTCCGGAGAAGATAATGGCCGACATTACAGATTTATGAATGTTACGCGGCACAATTATTTTATCACCCGGTGAGCAGACAGAGAGGATCATCGTCATGATGGCATTGCTCGTGCCCTGTACGCTAAAATACGTATAGTCGGCGCCGAAAGCCTTCGCAGCCAGCTTCTGAGCCTCCTGGATTACGCCAGTGGGCTGATGTAGATCATCAAGCGGTGCGATGTTGATTAGATCGATGGATAGAGCGTTATCGCCGATAAACTCACGGAATTCGGCATCGGTTCCTAGCCCCTTCTTATGCCCCGGAATATGAAATTGAACGGGATTGCCGGCGGCATGCTTTTTTAAAGCTGTGAAGAGGGGAGTACGGTGTTGATTCATTTAATGCTGTCACAACCTTTCGCGAATATTAAAATTTAAGGCAAGCATCAGTATAACAAAACAATCTACAGAATACTAGGATTTGGATGTGATAGAATGTCCACGAAAGCCGTGCAACGTACACATATCAGTCTGACATCACCATTTATTATGGAGATGTGGGTAATTATTTTTTTAGTTGAATTTGTGAAAGGGTCGCTTCTTGTCGCTTTGTTACCCGTGTATATGGAGAATATTTTGGGTCTATCTGTGACGGTAGTAGGTTTTGCCTTTGCACTCCAGTATTTGGGTGATAATCTATTCCGCAGTCCTTCTGGCTGGGTTATGGAGCGTATAGGATTTCGCTGGACCATGACAAGTGCCTTATTGTTGATCCTAGTAGCTGTTGGCATGATAATATATGCTAAAACAGCAGTTACGTTATCGATTGCTTGTCTTATTCTTGGGATCGGGACGTCCCCGCTTTGGCCTTGTGTGATGACAGGGATCACCGAATTGGCGGGATCTACTAAAAGCGGCAGCAGCGGGGCAGCTATGGGTGCTGTCGAGATGGCCTCGCTGGCAGGTACGGGAATCGGTCCGATCGTAGTGAATTTTTTGATGGATCATGGAGGTCAAAGCTATCGTGTAGCCTTTTTGGTCCTGTTAGGTTGTGCAGCTGTTGTAGTTGTGGTGGCCCTATTTCTACCTAAGAGAATCTCGCCAAGTGGAACTCATGCCGTTGTAAGGGACATGCAGGGGCTCGGTGGAGTCATTGAGCGTAAAAAGATTAGTCCGTTAGAAAGTATAAAAAGAACACTGCATCAGGTTAAGACGACGCTTAAGGTCAGTCGATGGTTATATCCTGCTTTATTTCTTCAGGCTTTTGCCATTGGCTTGATGACCCCTGTAGTTACTTTGTTTGCTCGCACAGAGCTTCATGTTAGTCCAAATCAGTTTAGTCTTCTTCTGATTGCAGGTGGGGGGATTACGGTGCTTGCTCTGATTCCAGCTGGTAAGCTGGTGGACCGAATTGGAACAACTGTGTTTCTGAATATCGGCTTTTTGCTCGCGGCCTTTTCCCTTGCTCTGTTCTCACAGGTCCGCTGGCTACCGCTTGCCTTTATCGCGGTGGCTTTGGTCGGTATAAGCTACGCGCTTATTCTCCCGGCTTGGAATGCCTTTCTAGCCAAGCAAGTCCCTAAGGGGGAACGAGGGACTGTATGGGGGCTATTCTTGACGCTGCAAGGCTCTGGGATGGTGGCAGGTCCGGTACTATCAGGGAGACTATGGGACCATGTAGGTCATGGCGTCCCGTTCCTAGTAAGTGGAATTGTAATGCTGATGCTCTTCGGGCTGCATTTGCTCATTGTGCACAGAACGAAGCTGAAATTTAAACCTAGTTGATCTGAAATGTGAAAAGCCGCTGACAACCTGAGAATTAGGTTGTCAGCGGCTTTTTTTAGAAATTTAAAAGACATTCGGTATAGCGTCAGACGATATTTTGTGAATGATAATGCCCCAAAAGGACCGAAAGGAATAAAAAATTCCGATTAGCGTTTGGAGAATGTCTGTTGGGGGTAAAAATAGTCAATAAACCAAGTTACCGCTACATAAACTGAAGTATAAAATAAGACTAAGACGAACGCAAAAAGTAATGCTTACTTGAAGAGGTCCGGCAGCCATAAATACTCTGAAATGGAACGAATGGTGTTGACTTTGCAGATGTGAAGCAGTTAGGGGGGAGTGCCGTGAACAAAAACGACGAGGTGGAGTATTGTAACCTGGAGCTGCGTTTCGACAGACAGCATATCCAGGACCTGATCAAGGATTTGATTCAAAAAGGTTATTCCCTATATTGGAGCGAGAACGATCAGGTCTTTGTAATTTCAGTCCGTACCGGCCGTAAATTGGTGAAATTACGTTTTCAAAGGATCAAAGACGGTTATAAACTCGTGGGTGACTATATGATTCGTGATGCTCGCTTGTCTGAATGGATGGAGAAATTAATTGGGGACATGCGGGGCCATGCCATTGTAAAACGTTTCCGAGACCGTCAGATTATTATTGAAAATATTTTGTTCGGCGAAGTGATACGTCTTGTCGAAATCTCGGGTTATCAGCAGCGGGTCTTATACCAGAAGGGTCCTATGCTCACCGATGAGGAGCTGACCAAGCTCTATTATTCTGTTGAAGGGGAAGAACGGATTCGCCAGCGTAGGATTGAAGTGGATGAGCAGCTGGATCGATTAAATGATGCACTTAAGGCAGAGGATACGGTTCGCGCGGACAAATGCCGAGCTCAGCTTACCTTTTTGACGAAGGAATTGTATACGTTAGAATGGTAAACAAAGTGTCGGGCAAATGTTGCTTAGGGGCACCCCGAACTTCGGGGTGTCTTAGATTTGTGTGAGAACTTGCAGACAGGGGTTCACTTCTGGCGCTAAAAACGTTAAAATAGTCATTGTGATCATTTTCAGGTTGGCAATGGTTTTGTCAATGAATTTGATCTCTCTTCGCAGGGCAGGCTTTGCTGTCTCTGATAAAGGGTGGTATTCTTATACTGCGAGAAATGGATTTCCCAAAAATATAGGGTGCAAAGGGTGGAGGACCAGATGGCAAAACAACAAATCGGCGTTATTGGCTTGGCGGTAATGGGCAAGAATTTGGCTCTAAATATCGAAAGCAAAGGTTTTTCCGTATCCGTGTTTAACCGCTCACCGGAGAAGACACATGATCTTCTTGCTGAGGCGGAAGGTAAAAACCTCGTAGGCACATTTTCCGTTGAGGAATTTGTAGCTTCGCTGGAAACACCGCGCAAAATTCTGATCATGGTTCAAGCTGGTAAAGCTACTGATGCTACCATCGAGCAACTGTTGCCGCATCTTGATCAAGGCGACATTATTATCGACGGAGGAAATGCTTATTTCCCTGATACGGTTCGTCGCAGTAAATATCTGGAAGAAAAAGGCTTCCGCTTTGTCGGAACTGGGGTTTCTGGCGGTGAAGAAGGAGCTCTTAAAGGTCCTTCCATTATGCCTGGCGGTCAAGAAAGCGCGTATAAGCTAGTTGAACCAATCCTAACTGCAATCTCAGCTAAAGTTAACGGTGAGCCTTGCTGTACATATATCGGACCAGACGGTGCGGGACACTATGTTAAAATGGTGCACAACGGTATCGAATATGGTGATATGCAATTGATCTGTGAAGCTTACCAGCTGCTCAAAGACGTTCTAGGTCTGGATGCAAAAGAACTTCACAACATTTTCAAAGAGTGGAATAGCGGTGAGCTCGACAGCTACCTGATCGAGATTACTACAGATATTTTTGCTCAGTATGACGAAGAAACTGGTAAACCAATGGTTGACGTGATCCTTGATTCCGCTGGCCAAAAGGGAACTGGTAAATGGACAAGCCAAAGCTCACTGGATCTTGGCGTACCTTTGTCCATGATCACTGAATCCGTATTCTCACGCTTCTTGTCTGCAATGAAGGATGAGCGCGTAGAAGCAAGCAAAGTGCTTAACGGACCAGAAACTACGCCATTTGATGGCGACAAAGCTGAATTCATCGAGAACGTGCGTAAAGCATTGTTCGCAAGTAAAATCGTATCCTATGCTCAAGGTTTCGCTCAACTGCGCGTAGCTTCCGACGAATACGGTTGGGATCTGAAATATGGCGAGTTGGCTAAAATTTGGCGTGGAGGCTGCATTATCCGTTCTCGTTTCCTACAAAACATCACAGATGCTTACGAGAACAATGCAGACCTTAAGAACCTATTGCTTGATCCTTTCTTCAAGGATGTTATGGACAACTACCAATCCGCATGGCGTAAAGTTATCGCTTCAGCTGTAACGATGGGTGTTCCAGTACCTGGTTTCTCCAGCGCATTGGCTTACTATGATAGCTATCGTACAGAAAGACTGCCTGCGAACCTGCTACAGGCTCAACGCGATTACTTCGGCGCTCATACGTTCAAACGTGTAGACAAAGAAGGCGTCTTCCACCACAACTGGATGTCAGCAGAATAATCTAGTTTGTTACGGTTATAAGCAAAAACGTTCTCGGCGTCCTAAAGGGCGGTAAGCGTTTATGCGAGAAGTATAAGGATAATGTATAACGTGAAACTTATACTTTCTTATATTTTCAAAAAAAGTGGCCCGAATTGCTTCACCAGAAATGGGAGGCTTTCGGGCCTTTTTTATTGAAAATTTGATGTGTATTTACTATGTGAAGCAGATTGTCTAATGTTTTGACCCTGTGTTATGATATGACAAATATCGCGGTTGGAGGATAGACATGACTGGGGATACAGAAGAATATAAAAAGTTGAACGAAGAGCAAAGAAATAAGAACATTATTTTAGTAGGGATGATGGCAACAGGGAAGTCAACAGTAGGTGCTATTTTAGCTAGGGAACTAGGCTATGAGCTGGTTGATTTAGATCATGTCATTATTGAAACTGAAGGCAGAAGCATTGCGGAAATCTTCGCAGAAGATGGCGAGGAATACTTTCGAAGCGTGGAAACAGCGGTTCTAAAACGTATGCTAGAGTCCGAGAATAAATTAATATCCACAGGTGGAGGCGCAGTATTGGCGCCGGGGAATACAGCGTTAATGCTGAGTAAAGGGCATGTGGTTGCGCTGACGGCAACGGAAGAAGAGATTATTGCCCGCGTTAGTGGAGATCAGAATCGTCCGCTGCTCGCCGGCAATGCAGAAGAACGGGTTAGACGGATTATGGAAGACCGCCATGATGCTTACCTGTTCGCGCATTACACGGTCGATACAACGGGACTGACTGCGGCAGAAGTGTCGCAACATATTTTAATGCATTACCGCGGTTGAGCTTTTAAGAGAGTGTTTCATTCCATTCAATCATACCGCCGCTTAAATTTGTAGCATTAATGCCAAACTGTTGTAGATATTCGCATACACGCTGGCTTCGTGCACCGGAACGGCAAATAAAGATTACTTTAGCATCGCTTGGAATATCCTCTGTGCGATGTGGAATTTCTCCCATGGGGATATGCTGTGCACCGGGAATCATCCCGAAGGCAACCTCTTCGTCTTCACGAACGTCGATGAGTACAAGGTCTTCCCCTGTCTCTAGACACTGCCGCAATTCTTGCGGTGTGATTTGTGGAACATTATGCATGGTTGTGACCTCTTTTCATCAGAAGAATGGTTTAATGATAACACAAGCATGGATTACCCTGTCAAACAAGCACTACATACAACTATATCTACTAAGGAGAGTTTATATTATGGACGTTATTGTTAGGCCAACGCCATCTTTGCAGGGGGAATTCGGAGCTCTCTCTTCCAAAAACTATACCACTCGTTATTTACTGGTTACCGCATTGTCAGAAGGTGTAAGTACGATTTATCATCCGGCACATAGTGAAGACAGCGATGCAATCCGTCGTTGTATTGCAGATTTGGGAGCTGTACTCACAGAAGATGATGAGAAAATTGTGATTCAAGGCTTTGGACGCAAACCGAAGGATGTTAAGGAACTTAATGTGGGGAATGCTGGAGCAGTATTACGTTTTCTAATGGCTGTGGCTGCGCTAAGCCCTGAGGTTACATTTGTAAATACGTATCCTGACTCTTTGGGCAAACGTCCGCATGACGATCTGATCGTGTCTCTAGAACAGCTTGGTGTAAAGGTAGAGCATAACGAAGGAAAACTGCCGATCACGATCCGTGGAGGTAAACCTGTTGGGGGTAAAATTACAGTTTCCGGTGCAGTCAGCTCCCAATTCCTAAGCGCTCTTCTGTTCCTGACACCATTGCTTGAAGAAGATAGTGAAATTATTGTCCTTGATGATTTGAAATCGAAGGTTGTCGTAGGTCAGACGTTAGAAGTATTGGAGCAGGCGGGAATTGTGGTTCATGCGGCGGATGATTACATGTCCTTTAAAGTGCCGGGTCGTCAAGCCTATGCGGCTAAGACTTATACAGTTCAAGGTGACTATCCTGGCTCCGCGGCTATTCTTGCGGCGGCTGCTGTTACAAAGTCGGATGTTAAGGTTCATCGACTTGTGGAACAGAGTAAACAGGGAGAAAGAGCCATTGTTGATGTGCTGCGTATGATGGAAGTACCTCTTACTCATAATGAGGGAACGGTACACGTTCAAGGGAACGGTGTTCTGAAAGCCGTTGAATTCGACGGTGATGCTGCAACCGATGCAGTGCTGGCTATGGTAGCTGCTGCTGTATTTGCTGAAGGTACTTCGCGGTTCTATAACGTTGAGAATCTGCGATATAAGGAATGTGATCGTATAACTGATTACTTGGCAGAGTTGACTCGTGCAGGAGCCAATGTTGAGGAACGCCGCGATGAAATTATCGTTCACGGCATGCCGGAAGGTGTCGAAGGTGGTGTGACCATCAACGCACATTACGACCACCGTGTAATTATGGCTTTGTCAGTAGTAGGTTTACGTGCTCGTAAACCGCTCTTGATCAAAGATGCTCACCATGTTGCTAAGTCGTATCCGCAATACTTTGATCACCTGCGTGCGCTTGGTGCGAATGTAGAGTGGGTACAATAGAAGTAAGGGGGCTAGCGAAACTAGCTTCAGTCTTCAGTGAAGTAAATCAGGATCATAAAGTGTAACTATGGAAAGGGGCACTATGTATGAGCTTTGAGAATCCAAGCCGGGAGCAGATCGGAGATATCCTTGCTTCTGCCGGTAATATTGCAGTTGTTGGCCTGTCTGACAAAACAGACCGTACCTCCTATATGGTTGCGGGTGCTATGCAAAGTCGGGGATATCGGATTATCCCTGTAAACCCTTTGGTTGACGGTGAAATACTGGGAGAGAAGTGCTATCATACGTTGGCAGAAATTCCAGAGCCGGTTGACATTGTCAATGTGTTCCGTCGTAGCGAACACTGTGCTAAGGTCGCACAGGAAGCCGCTGACATCGGCGCACGTGTGCTCTGGCTCCAGCAGGGGATTATCAGCCAGGAAGCCGCTGAAATCGCCGCTGAGCACGGTATGACGGCGATTATGGACCGCTGCATCAAGGTCGAGGAAGCGATCACGATGCATGGGCGTAGTCGGGCGTAAGTTCGATCAGAGAGTGTAGACGAAGTCGGTGCAATTTTTAATGCAAATCACCATTTGAACTTGTTATACTGAAGTCAGACGAAGAACGTCCTTTATCCGCATGATTTGCGGTGAAGGGCGTTTTTTTCATTTTTATAGGGGAGGATACCGATACCATAATGGAATTTGAAGAAGCACATGCTATGTTCATTAACAAGCACTTGACTGAAAGATCAGGGGAAAGAAGGGGGAGGCTGGTTAGAGGGCATAATTATGCTGAGAAGCTGTTCTTGCAGAATGTATGGTGGCCATTGTTTGAGAGTCTCGATGATTTGCATCCAGAATACGAAGTGTACGACTGGAACCGTAAATCTCAGTTCCTGGACTTCGCTTTTCTTCCGCAGAGCGGCAGCAGCCTAGGAATTGAGTGCGACGGGTTTCAAAGCCATGTGAAGGACATGGACCGCGAGAGATTCAACTATGCAGTGAATCGGGACACTTTTTTGACCGGAATGGGGTGGAAAATGATTCATTTTTCTGTTGATGATCTTCAGCACCGCCCTGAGGTGTGCCGGATGCTATTGCAATTGGTGCTGGCACCTCATTTGGCGCGTAAATCTGCAAGTGTGGATATTTTCTCCGAGGAGAAGGAGGTTCTGCGTTTGGCTTGGCGACTGGGGAGGGCGATTCGTCCGAAGGATGTGACCATGCATTTCAGTATTAACTTTCGTACGGCGCGCAGATTGCTACACTCGTTGAGTGAGAAAGGGCTGCTAAAGCCAATGATAAGTAAAAGAGGGGTTAGACATTATGAGTTGCGACCAATGCATCCTGAACAAAAATGGTGACGAGTGAGTGATTTTAGCGTTTGATTGCACTTTGTACAATAGAATCTTCATTTTAGTTTAAAAAAGTTACCTTGATTGCACTTTGTACAATCAAAAAGAGCAATAGATCCTTAATAGAGTGATTTAGGGATTTTCTATTGTACAAAATGCAATCAAACCCATTTTTCATGGCAGCGTCAAGAAGTTTGTGTAAGAGAGTAGAAGGTAACTTCTCGGGTGTTCGTTAGTTAGTGCAGATGTTCCTTGGGGCGGGGGCCCCGCCCCAAGGGAAAAGGGAATTCGAGCTACTTGTTTTACTCTGCCTGCGGTGGATATCGTGCTTCAAACATCTCATTTAGTTTCTTCTTTACTTCTAGATCGCCGAAACCGCGAATGACCCGTTCGCTAAAGCGTTCGTTGTAGTCCATCACGTCGAGGTAAACAATTTTCTCTGCTGCATCCATATTCGTGAGGCTATTCATGGGTTTCAGACGCTTTCGGATTTCCTTGTTCATTCGTTCAATTGGATTGGACGTGTAGATGGCTTCCTTTATGAGCGCAGGATACTTGTAAAAGGTCAGCAGCGTTGGCAACTGTTCTTCCCAAGACCGCATTTCTTTCGGGTAGAGCTTGCCCCATTTGGCCTTCACCGTGTCAAACGCAGCCCGAGCCAGATCGTGGTCTGCAGCCGTGTAGATCGTCTTCAGATCTTCAATGACTTCCGTTTTGTGCTGAATCCGAATTTTCGGGAAGGTCGAACGCACTTTGTGGACGATACAATGCTGCACATCCGCCTTCGGATAAGTTTCACGGAACGCTGCATCGAGTCCCGGAAGCCCATCAAACACGCCCAGCAAGACTTCCTGGACACCACGGTCGTAGAGGTCTTTGAGCACCTCGCGCCAGCCGTTTGCGCTCTCCTGGCCGCCTACGTAAAAGCCAAGGATCTGGCGGTGACCGTCTTCGTCGATCCCCATGGCGAAATAAACGACTTCTCCGCTAACGGTGCTGCGCTTGAGTTTCACATATAGGCCATCCAGGTAGATAACGGAGTAGCGTTTGTTTAACGGGCGCTTCTGCCACTGATGAATGTCGTCAAGTACCGTAGCTGTAATGTTGCTAACGGTCGTGGGTGAATAGTGGCTGCCGAACATACTTTCAATGAACCGGGCCACATCTCGCGTTCCCATACCACTTTTGTACATCTGGATGACAGCCTCCTCTAGCCATCCATCTCGCCGCTGGTAGGGCTCGAACAACTGCGTTTGGAAGGCTCCTTGACGGTCCCTAGGAACGGCCAGATCCTCTACATTTCCGTATTTCGTGTGTAGATCCCGGGTGTAGTATCCGTTGCGGCTGTTGTGGTTCCCGGCTTCTTCACTGGTCATGAATTGCTGGATTTCCGCTTTCATAATGGACTCTAGATTATCTTTTACAAATTGGGTGACAAGATTTTCAAATAGATTATTTAACATGTTTTCGGGTAGAATAGTCATCGAGTAGGGTTCCTTTCTTAGTGGACTTCGACAATCCCGAGAATACCCTACTTTTTTGTTGCCTGACTAGGCTCCAAATCTTGGTACACAACTTACTTTACGCCATCTTTTTCATCAAAATTAAGCTCATTCTGTTGCACATAATACATTAGAATACGAGAACCACCCAGGGGTCTTTAATCCGAAGTTATAAAAGTCCCCAGAGATTCTCCAAAAAGTCTCTAAATAGCATCTTGAGAAATGAAAGGTCGATATCTTATACTAAATTCTTCAGCTCATACGACTTGAATTCTTGATGCGGTAAATAGGTTAGAGAAATAAGCCTAATACACCGGAATTTTTTCTTCAGTTTATTTTGACAAAAACACCCGCAGCGCGTACCATTCAATATAGAAAGAAAGGAGAGGGTAGCCTTGAATTGGCTCGGATCATTGCAGCAATTGGGCAGAGCCATAATGCTTCCTACCATGGTACTGCCGGCGGCAGCCATTTTGCTTAGTTTGGGCAGCTTACCTTGGTCTGCATGGGGACTTTCTTCGGTATCCGAAGTGGCTACATACGCTGGGCAGGGAATCTTTTATTTTATGCCTTATTTGTTTGCTGTGGGTGTAGCATGGGGATTATCCAATCAAGCTGGAACGGCGGGTCTTGCAGCGTTGGCTGGGATGTTCACTTACGACCGGATTGTTACCCATATGGGAGACGGGCTTGTACAACCTGCAACACTTATCGGAATTTTGCTGGGTATAGTCGCCGGTATCGCTCAAAACCGGTTTAAAAATATCAAGCTTCCAGAGGCGATCCAGTTTTTTGGAGGGTCGCGTTTTGTTTTGCTGTTCATGGGATTGTTTTCGGCTGGCTTTGCATGGGTGATGTTAGGGATATCTCCACTGCTGCAAAGAGGACTGGATGATCTTTTTCAGGGGATATTGCAGACGGGCGGATTTGGCGTTTTTATTTATGGGGTACTATATAGAGTACTGACAGCCTTCGGTCTTCACCATATTCTTAATAATGTGTTTTGGTTTCAGTTTGGAAACTTCACAACTCCTGATGGTAGCACTGTCGTTCAGGGGGATTTGCCACGTTTTTTTGCAGGCGATCCTACAGCGGGCATTTTTATGGCAGGTTTGTTTCCGATAATGATGTTCGCACTGCCAGCCATTGCTTTTGCAATTATTCAGGAAGCGCGTGAGGATTTGAAGCCTAAGATTAAAAAGACTTTCATGCGAGCCGCTTTGGTTTGTTTTCTAACTGGGGTTTCGGAGCAGATCGAATTCGCGTTTTTGTTTGCTTCTCCGTATTTATTCGCGGTACATACTGTAATGTCCGGTCTCGCTATGGTGCTGACCTACATGCTTGGAATTCACCACGGATTCTCTTATTCAGCAGGAGCCATTGACTTCTTTTTAAATTTGCATCTGTCGCAGAGGGCTTGGCTTTTGATTCCGATCGGCATTGGTTATGGGATTGTATATTATAATTTGTTCCGCTGGGCGATTCGCCGTTTTCAGATTCCGACACCAGGACGTGAAGAAGGTTCGGAACTCGGGGATTGGGCAGGTAACATCCCTTATCAGGCACCGCTAATCTTAGAGGCGCTAGGTGGTAAGGAGAATATTGTACAAGTGCAGTCCTGTATCACTCGTTTGCGGCTTACCGTCCACAATGATCGATTTATTGATACTGGGGCGCTTAAAGGTCTTGGTTCTGCCGGGATTATCAAGCTCGGTGGCGGTAATGTTCAGGTAGTATTTGGTACGTATTCAGAGCTGATCCGCGAGGAGATTAACAAGCTGATGCTTCGAGATTTGCCGCAGGTGCTGTTCAGTTCTCCGATGCAGGGTAGAATGATGCCCATTGAGGAAGTGCCAGATCACATCTTTGCAGCGAAGCTGGTGGGTGATGGAGTTGCATTTTTGCCGGAAAAAGGGGAGCTTACTTCGCCTGTATTCGGGAAGGTTATGCACGTCTACCCTACAATGCATGCCGTCGGTATTGCTACGCCGGAAGGGCTGGAGGTACTTATGCATATAGGGATCGATACTTCGCAGCTTAAAGGGCCATTTGAGGCGGTTGTAAAAGAGGGTGACAGCGTGGAGCCAGGTCAATTGCTGGTTAAATTCGACCTCGCTTATTTGCGTGAGCATGCGGCTTCACTGGCTACACCAATGGTGATTACGAATCCTGATCGAGTAAAATCATGGAGCTACGCTCCATTTAAAAATGTTAAAAAGGGGCAATCTTCTGTAATGTCCGTAGTCTTACATGAAAGTAACGTTGGAGGGATAGAAGGATGATACAAGGCATAGGCGCAGCAGCAGGTGTAGCTATCGGGAAGGCCTTTGTCTTACCGAACTGGGAGTGGAGCTTACCAGACACACAAGTGAACCCAGTGGATCTAGCTAAGGAGTTTGAGCGTTTATACGAAGGTATCCGTACCTCTAAGGACGAAATTGAATTCATCAAAAAGGAATTCAGAGAAGTGGTCGGTCCAGAGGAATCCAGCATTTTTGATGCTCATCTGGCGATATTGGATGATCCGGTGTTCATGAGTGAAATCCGGGGGATTATTGAACGCCAATATAAGGCGGCGGAAGTAGCTGTTAAGGAAGCGATTGATCATTTTGTAGCGATGTTTGATTTGCTAGATGATGAATACATGAAGGAACGGGCGGTCGATATCAAGGATGTCGGAAATCGTCTGTTAAAGCATCTTTTAGGTGCTCCTGAGGTTACGTTGCCATCCGATACACAGCCGTATATTCTCGTAGCGAAGGAGTTGTCTCCTTCCCAGTTAGCTCACTTGAACCCAACTTATGTTCTAGGTATTGTTACTATGATGGGCGGTAAAACCTCGCATTCCTCCATTATGGCTCGTGCGCTGGGCATTCCGCTCGTAGCAGGTTTGGAGAATAATTTGTCTAATCCTATTCAGACCGGAGATATGCTCGTGATAGACGGCGATACCGGATCTGTGCAAATTCATCCTGATGAGGTAACAATCAATGAATATGTTTCTCTTCGGAATAAGCAGCATAAAAAGAAAGAACAATTGGAATTGCTTGCTACTGTCGATGCCGTCACAAAAGATGGTGTTAACCTGCGGTTAGCCGGTAATATCAGCTCTGTTAAAGAACTGAATTTAGCGCTCAAGTATGGAGCTGAAGGTGTAGGTCTATTCCGCACAGAGTTTCTTTATATGGATCGCAGTTCTTTCCCGACTGAGGATGAACAATTCGAAGTGTATAAACAGGTGGTCGAGAAGGTAGGCAGCAATATGGTTGTGATCCGTTCGCTGGATATAGGCGGGGACAAGCATCTGGATTACTTCCAGCTACCAGAAGAACAGAATCCGTTCCTTGGCTATCGTGCTATTCGAATCAGCTTGAATCGACAAGATATGTTCAAAACTCAACTAACCGCCATTTTGCGGGCGAGTGCATATGGGAATGTAAAGCTAATGTTCCCAATGATATCTTCTGTAGAAGAAGTACAGGCAGCAAAAGCTGTATTGGAAGAAGTGAAGACTGAACTGGAGCTGCGGGGCATCCCGTTTAATCGGAATATTCCAGTCGGTATTATGATTGAAGTTCCAGCTGCGGTTATGATTGCGGATTTACTGGCTGAGGAAGTTGATTTTTTCAGTATCGGTACGAACGATTTGGTGCAATATGTATTAGCTGTAGACCGTATGAATGAACAAATTGCGCATATGTATCATCCATATCATCCAGCGGTTCTGCGCATGATTCGTATGACTGTAGAAGCAGCGCGTAATGCAAAAATAGATATTAGCGTATGTGGTGAAATGGCGGCAGATGAGCGTTCTTTGCCACTTTGGCTGGAGCTAGGGATTAGTGATCTTAGCATGTCGCCACAGGCGCTGCTGAAGGTTAAACACCGTACCCTGAATACACTGGCTATAGATGCTACCAGGGTTGCAAAAGCTTGCTTCCATCATCGTACAAGCTCGGAGACGGAGGAAATCCTAAGTGCTTACGCTCAGAAAAGCGGTATTTCGCTTGGAACGAGCGTGGAAACAAAGGAGAAAGCCTCTTCATAGTTATCAAGCGTAACATCATCAAGTTCAGATCAAGGTTCGGCATTCTTGCCGGGCCTTTTTCTTTTGTACCAGATCATTTGTAAAAAAACAAAACCGTTTGCGCTTCAGCGCAGTCTATACATAGAGCGAGTTGCACAGGAATGATTTTTACGTGAAGGCAAGGGGGGAGGACAGAACAAGCATGGAACACATTATTAATGACGAAATGGAAATTGTCGCTACGGATGAAGACATATTTTATGAGCTGGTAGCTGAGCAGAAAAGAAAGCTATACAGCATTGCTTACAGCTATTTGCGAAACGAGGCAGATTCGTTGGAGGTTCTACAAGAGGCAACCTGCCGCGCATGGATTAAACGTAAAAGTTTGAAGGACTCAGAGCGTTTTGCTCCTTGGTTAACACGTATTCTGATCAATTGCTGTAACGATGAGTTGAAGCGCAGAAAGAGGAATACAGTCACAGAAGTTGATCGAAGCGATATAGGAATTATGGAGATGAAAAGCGACCGCAGATTAGACATGGAACATGCGCTGGAAAGAGTAAAGCCAAAGTATCGCCAGGTGCTTGTACTCAAATATTACAAGGATATGACCCTTGCAGAAATTGCGGAGGTGCTCGATAAGCCGGAGGGAACCGTGAAGACATGGCTGAGCAAAGGTCTGAAACAACTGCGTGACAGAATGAAACGGAAAGGGGATCTATTTTATGGCTGAGTCTGAAGAAAAGCTGCTTAACGATTATTTTCAGAGAATCGATGTCGAGGCTGAGGAAATCCTGGAAGTTAAATTGGACGCCGCGATTCGCAAGGGGATGCAGTTAGGTAACCGAAAAAGGTCGTCTTTTAGAAAAAGATACACTGTTGTTGCGTTGGCGGTCCTAGCTATAGCCTTATTGATTATTGTCCCTTGGGCAAATCAGATGGCCAATCCAGTACGTGCGCAATTACCTCCAAAAAGCTGGGGGCAGCTTGAAGTGTTTAGACCCATTATTGCTAATAATCTGACCATAACATCAGCACTTGATGCGGGAATAATGAAGGAAGTGAATATTTCTTCTGCTGAGGTAGATGGAATAAAGTGGACGGTTAACGGAATCATCGCTGATCGAAGAGGCATTGCTCTACTCTATACAATTCAGAACAATACAGATCAGAAAATGCAACTAATGGGCCTGTCTCTGAAAAAAAATTCAGAGGATAATTACGACCTCACAGGATATAGCGGGTTTAGCAATTCTAATGCACAAGAGGCAGGTTCTCCTGGGACGACTCGTATGTTAGAACAAATCGTCTGGAATAAATATCGAGATGATCTGACAGATGAGTTGAATATTACATTATCGCTATATCCAGTATCCAAGGACCCTTCTGGGTCGAGTAGTGATATTAAAAAGCTAATTGTTAACATTCCTTTGGAAGCCAATAACAATTATTTTAAGGGAGAGATTATTAATCTGAAGGAGAGTCTATCTATTGCCGGACAGAAAATCAAAATGGATAATGTCTATATTGGACCTACTGGAATTTATATGCGGGAAAACTTTGACGGAGATAATACAATGAGAATTTTTAATATGCTTTCACCTAAACTGGTCATCGGGAAGGGGGATCACCAAGAGGACTTAATGTGGGCTAGTGGGATGAATAATTATCACAATGATAATATGAGACCTGATGAACCAATCAAATTAGAAATTGAAGGGATCTCAGCACTGGATAAATCTAAGGTGGAGCTTGTGATTAACACGGAAACCCAGCAGATCTTGCAGGCACCAGATAACAATCTAACGATTTCAAAGCGGATGGAGAACGAAGAGCAGGGAATTCTGGTATTGGATTACTTTATCCCTAAAGAAGATAAGGAGGCGCTTGGCGGCAGCGGTTTTTCATTGGACGATAATTTTGTGGATAGCGCTGGAAGCGGGCATTGGCTGGGACGGGTCAAAGATGGTTACTCGGGATACAAAGAATTTAACGAAGGTACTAAAGGAACTACAATAACTTTTTTCTTTAACGTAGGCAAAGAAAAGCTACCTCAACCCTTGACCTTCAAATTTAATTCTTATCCAACCGTAATCAACGAGAAGGCGTCCTTAAGAATTAAGTGAGCAGCCTAGATGTCGTACGAATCAAATCAAAAGCCCTGTTCTTCACAGCATTGTGAGAAACAGGGCTTGTTTTATTTTTAACCAATAGATGCGTATTGTACTTTATTCCCCAGCAAGTGCATCACAAAAGGCTTTGCCATAAGGCGGAAGATCCGGCGGGCGACGAGCGGAGATGATATGTCCATCCGTTACCACTGCTTCATCCTTCCATATAGCTCCGGCATTTTCCATGTCATCCCGGATGCCCGGTGTGGAGGTGACAGTTACACCTTCCAGAATTTTAGCAGAAATTAATACCCAACCTGCGTGGCAGATCTGCCCAATTGGTTTTTTAGCCGTATTAAAATCCTGTACGAGTTTTAGAACGGCACTGTATCTACGGATTTTATCCGGAGCCCAGCCTCCAGGAACTAGAATACCATCATAATCAGCAGCGTTTAAATCATCCCAGGAGTACTCTGCTTTTGCTGGTACGCCATATTTGCCGATATACGTCTTATCTTTTTCCAAACCTGCCAAGTGAACCTCAGCACCTTCTTCTCTCACTCGGTACACGGGATACCAGAGCTCCAAATCTTCAAATTCATCGTCTACGAGTGCAATGACCTTTTTGCCAGCTAGTCTCATTTTGTTAAGCTCCTTTCGTACCACATGATCTTTCATATTCTATCAAATTTAAAATACGAAGTCATCTGGAGAGTTGTAAATAATAGACGAATTGCCAATTTAATCATTATATGCAATTAAGGAGGGTTTTAATCGAGGGAAGTCGAATATAGAAATTGAAAAGTCATACTTTGTACTTATTTTATTTCTTGCAAGAGGTGTAGAAGATGTATACAGATAATTTAATGGAGAAGTTGTGCAATTGTGGTGGCCTCATGACCTTACATATGCATTCATTAATTTTTAATACGAAGGTGAAGATTACACATGTTCCTGTTTATACTTGTCCGAAATGTACTAGTTATGAGCCAATGTCGTTTATTAAAGCGGATCTAGGAAGGTTAGTGAAGGAACTGAGCGCGGATGTGCCAAGAAAAGATTTTTCATTTACAGAAAGAAATGAATTAGCTAGTGTCCTAAAAGAATCTTTGACAGAGGTTATTGTCGGGGGATTTCATGAATTAGAGGTGGTTATCCGAGAGACAATTCAGGCTAGAGTGGATGTGCTGCTCGATTTATACCGATTAGCTGAAAGGCTCACGGACCAGAATTGGATGGAAGAAACTAGTCGAAGACTGTCTCAATTAACGTTCCAAACGACTAAAAACGCAAATTATTAAAACATTCTGTGAAAATAATGAAAAACTTTCACGGAATGTTGGATTTTTCACTCACTTTTTGTTACGATAGATAGAAGTTACATGATTGTGCTCGTGAATAGGGAAACCTTCACTAGTCATAAATTGTAATTTAGGGTTACGTCTTCATCCTTGAAAGAAATTTTGAAAGGAAAATGAAGCGTTATCATTGCACAATTGTACAAAGTGTCGTATCATATTTTTAATTAGTCGAACGATAAAATTTATCGCAATGGAGAGAGTAATTTGACGGTAACCATTTACGATGTAGCGCGAGAAGCAGGCGTATCTATGGCTACGGTATCACGGGTTGTGAATAATAACCCTAACGTGAAACCGCAGACCCGGAAGAAAGTTTTTGAAGCGATTGAGCGTTTGGGATATCGTCCCAATGCCGTGGCGAGAGGACTTGCCAGTAAGAAAACGACAACCGTTGGGGTTGTCATCCCTGATATTTCAAACTCGATTTTTGCAGAAATTGCACGCGGGATTGAAGATATCGCGAACATGTATCATTACAATATCATATTGTGTAACGCGGATAAGCGCAAAGAAAAGGAAATCCGTGTCATCAATACGCTTTTGGAGAAACAGGTCGATGGTCTGCTCTTCATGGGTGGTACGGTAACTGATGAACATATCCAAGCTTTCCAGACTTCTGCAGTTCCAATTGTCCTATGTGCTACACGGGATGAGAAGGGGACTTATCCTTCCGTTGACATCGATCATGAAACCGCTGCTTTTGATGCAGTGAATACTCTGATTCGTCACGGTCACCGTGAAATCGCAATGATCAGTGGTACACTCCAGGATCCTGCGAATGGATATGCACGTTTTCATGGTTATAAGAAGGCACTTGAACAGGCTGGAATCGAATATCAAGAAGACTTGGTGCGTATCGGTAACTACCGCTATGAATCTGGTGTCGAAGCCATGAAGTATTTCCTTGGACTCAAGAAGAAGCCAACAGCTATTTTTGCTGCAACAGATGAGATGGCTATTGGTGCAATTCACAGTATTCAGGATGAAGGCCTGAAGGTACCGGATGACTTCTCCATTATTAGTGTGGATAACATCCGTATGGCTTCGATGGTTCGTCCATTGTTGACAACTGTAGCCCAGCCTATGTATGACCTAGGTGCGGTAGCAATGAGACTTTTGACGAAACTCATGAAGAAAGAGACGGTTGAGAATCCGCGGGTTATCCTGCCTCATGAAACGATTCTCCGCTTGTCTGTTAATCATCTGAATAAGTAATTTAAGAACTAAACAGTCATTCCGTAGAAAGCTCCTTTTGGAGCTTTTTATGTTTTTTACAGCGAAAATCATCGAAGGAGGCGTTAGTTTTGCATGAAATTATCGGATTAATTGGTGCGATGGATGAAGAGATTAAGCTGCTGCTAGAAGGAATGGAGAATAAAGAGACTAAGGTCAAAGCAGGAATACATTATTACATAGGAGATTTATTAGGGAAGTCAGTAGTGCTTTGTAAATCCGGGGTTGGCAAAGTGAATGCAGCAGCTACGACACAAATTCTGATTGATTCCTTTGGTGTATCACGTGTGTTGTTTACTGGCGTAGCTGGAGCTGTGCATCCTGAATTGAATATTGGAGATATCGTAATATCATCTACTTGTGTCCAGCATGATGTGGATGCAACGGCGCTTGGGTTCTCAAGAGGTGAAATTCCTTATCAGGAAAATTCCGTCTTTCAGGCAGATCCTACACTGGTACTCCTTGCTGAGAGAGCGTGTAATAAGCTAGGTCAAAAGTACTTGGTCGGCAAGGTGCTTTCAGGTGATCAATTCATTTCTAACGTGGAGATTGTGGCCAAATTAAGAGAGGAGTTAGACGGAGCAAGCGTGGAGATGGAAGGAGCGGCGGTTGCACAAGTCTGTGTGATGAACGCCACTCCCTTTGTCATAATTCGTTCGATGTCTGACAAATCTGATGGGTCTGCAAATGTTAATTTTAAGGAATTCACGGTAGAAGCCTCAGGGCGCTCACATGCCATATTAGAATATATGTTGCAGCACCTCTGATTTTAGTACATAAAGCGCTGTCTAAAACGTACCCTGTCGAAGGTCTCCTGTGAGGACATAGGCACCTCTTGTCCAATGCGTACCATTAGACAGTTGGCTGGATGGGAGCAGATTTCAGGATCGTCTGTAGCATACCAAACCATATTTACAGTTTTCATTAATCGCTCCATCATTTGACGATAAGCCCATACATCAAGCCCACTTCCTTTTAAATCCCAGTGCCAATAATACTCAGTTGTAAAGACAATACAATTCTCCAATTGCTCCTGCTCAAAAGCAGTGGAAATCAGCAGCCGGCCAAGTCCGGCTCCCCTGTAATCATTACTCACCTCAATAGCCCCAAGCTCAATTAGATCCATCATTCCACCCTGTGACCAAAGCTCCATTTCATCCGGATAATGAAAGGTGACATAACCTACGATAGTGCCGTTCTCTACAGCTGTAATAATACGTCCTTCTGGCAGGCTAGCAATCTCTACGAGAGCTTCTTGCTGTTCTATTGGCTTGCGGAAGGCATCGAGATCATGGTGCATGTGGAGGGCTTCTAGGTCCTCTGGAGACCGGGGACCGCTTACTGTAATTGTTCTACCTTTATATGAAAGCGTATGGGAAACAGGGATTTTACGATGCTCCATAGCCGTGCTCCTTTCAGATCATAAAATATGGAATGTAAACGTTTGCTATGTTATACTAATTCAGACATAAAAAATTCACATTCATTGCATTGACATCATTATCTAAGAGAAGAGTCTTACCCTTAAAGCTTAAATCAAACGAGTGAGGGAGGCAAGAGTGATGGGTCAAGTCCATAGCGAAATTTTGCCGGGCCGTGTACAGAGCTCCAATATGTCTGATTACACCCAGGCAGTAGCCGATTTTAAGTGGGAGGATGTTGAACGTAACTTCTCATGGTATGACACTGGCAAAGTAAATATGGCACATGAAGCAGTGGATCGCCACGTTCAAGAAGGACGGGGAGCGGCAACGGCCCTGCTCTACAGTGATGCGGTGCGGGATGAATCCTATACATTTGCCGATCTGCAGGAACGGTCGAACCGGTTCGGAAATGTATTGCGTAAATATGGTATCGGTAAGGGAGATCGGGTATTTATTTTTATGCCTCGTCAACCGGAACTATATTTTAGTTTACTAGGCATTTTGAAGATTGGGGCAATAGCAGGCCCTCTGTTCGAAGCCTTCATGGAGACAGCAGTCAAAGACCGGCTAGAGGATAGCGGTGCCGTTGCATTGGTTACTACGCCTGAACTACTTCATCGTGTAAAGCGAGATGAGCTTCCGAATTTGCGTCATATTTTTCTAGTAGGTGGTACCACTGATATCGAGCAAGGTAACTTAGGTTTCACTGAGGAGATGGCTAACGCATCTTCTGAGCTCGAATTGGAATGGCTTGACCTGGACGATGGCCTTATTATGCATTATACATCTGGTTCTACGGGAAAACCTAAAGGCGTTTATCATGTACAAAGAGCTATGATTCAACATTATTATACAGGTAGAGTGGTGCTGGATCTACGTCCAGATGATATTTACTGGTGTACAGCAGATCCGGGCTGGGTGACGGGAACATCTTACGGAATATTTTCTCCTTGGTTAAATGGGGTTACGAATGTCGTAAGAGGGGGGCGTTTCAGCCCTCAGGATTGGTATAAGACGATTGAACGAAATAAGGTTAGCATTTGGTACAGCGCACCGACAGCATTTCGTATGTTGATGGGTGCAGGAGAGAGTTCAATTCAAGGTATTGATTTGAGTAGTCTGCGACATGTCCTGTCAGTTGGTGAGCCGTTAAATCCTGAAGTGGTGCGGTGGGGTGATAAGTTTTACAATCAGCGCATTCATGATACTTGGTGGATGACAGAGACGGGGGCACAGCTGATCTGCAACTATCCTGGAATGGATATTAAACCAGGTTCAATGGGGCGTCCGTTACCAGGTATTGAAGCGGCGATTCTTGATGATCGAGGCAATGTTCTTCCGCCATTCTCTATGGGGAATCTTGCGATACGGACACCCTGGCCATCCATGATGAACTCGATTTGGAATAATCAGACGAAATATGAGGAATATTTCCGTATTCCTGGTTGGTACATTTCTGGTGATTCCGCTTATATGGATGAGGATGGATATTTCTGGTTCCAAGGACGGATTGATGATGTTATCAATTCATCTGGAGAGCGTATTGGACCATTTGAAGTGGAGAGTAAATTAGTAGAGCATCCAGCTGTAGCTGAAGCGGGCGTAATTGGTAAACCAGACCTTGTGCGTGGGGAAATTATTAAGGCTTTCATCTCGTTGAGAGAAGGTTACATTCCTACTGCTGCTCTCAAAGAGGAGATCGCGGCATTTGTTAAAGCTGGATTGTCTGCACATGCTGCTCCAAGAGAGATCGAATTTAAGGATAAACTACCTAAGACAAGATCTGGTAAAATCATGCGGCGTGTATTAAAGGCTTGGGAGCTTCATCTCCCGACTGGCGATTTATCAACGATAGAGGACTAGAATGGATTATAAAATACACCGTTCCCTGATGGATTCGAGGGAACGGTGTTTTGCTGTGTGAAGTTATTCTGTTGACTACA
Organism: Paenibacillus sp. RS8; assembly: GCF_041956825.1. Taxonomy (NCBI): domain Bacteria; kingdom Bacillati; phylum Bacillota; class Bacilli; order Caryophanales; family Paenibacillaceae; genus Paenibacillus; species Paenibacillus sp. RS8. The sequence continues at coordinate 4,475,308 of NZ_CP168131.1, forward strand.
GGTTAATGGTTTCCATTCGTACTGCCTGCTGTGCCACTATTACTGTTTCCATTGCCGCTACCTTCGCCAGATGGCAATGAGGTAGGAGTCGGTAGAATGGTTCCTGGAACCTCAATATCCTCTCCTGGTACACTCTCAGAGTCTGTAGGAGGCGTTGTCTCCGGTCCTTGATCAGGAGTTGGCGTTGCTTCCGGAGTTGGTGTAGTGCCTCCAGCAACGCTACCAGAAGCGGTCTCATTACCTGCGACATCAACAGCGGTAACATAGAAAGTTGCATTGGCACTCGCAGGTGTTCCTGGCGAGAATACCTTGCTCTCGTCAGCCATAATTACAGCTTGCTTCTGGAAAGACCCACCGTTTAAAGAACGGTATAAGCGGTATCCTACTACATCAGGAGAGCCGCTTGGGGAGAAGGTGATCACAGCTTTACCGGTGCTGTATGAGACACTAACATTTCCAGGAGCAGTAGGGGCTGCGCCATCGTCCACGCGTGGATCGACTTCAGTAGGGAAATCTGTCTTAGCATCGGCTGGCATATAATACTCCAACGATTTATGATCCTTCATCTTAGGGAAGGCTGCTAAGAGCTCCTTGACTAAATCCTGAATCGGCTTTTCACGTTTAACAACGATTTTTTCCCTCAGGAAATCCTCTGGTGTTCCTTCCAGCGGAAGGTAATTCACGCCGTTATAAGTTATATACTTAGCTTTGGAAATACCGTCGTCACTCTCTGTAGGCACATATTTCGCATTGAAAAGATCTGTTGTGAATTTGTCAGTTAGAGCCGTTGGCAGTTTACCGCTGTAGGCGGAAACTGTCTTTTTGATGATTCCCTCAGGTTGTGTGAATTTGTCAGTAACAAACAAGTCTGGCTGCTTATCAATCACAGCATTCATGACTTTAGCCCATAAGGTCTGTGCTTGTCGTTTTTGTGTATCTCCCGAAAGGGTATTGATTTGTTCTTTATAACCGACCCACATGCCAAGTGTGACATCAGGGGTGTAGCCCATGAACCAGACATCTCCATAGTTCTGAGTGGAACCGGTCTTACCTACAATCGGAATGTCTTTAAAGTGTTTATAATCTCTTCTCACTGTACTTGCAGTACCTTCTGTGATTACTGTCCGCAGCATATCAGTCATTAGATAAGCAGTTTGCTCAGAGAATACTTGTTCAGGGTTAACCTTGTGCTGATAAACGATCTTGCCTTCCGAATCCACAATCTTCTCGATCATGTAAGCATCATTAAATGCTCCCTGATTGCCGATGGCGGAATAGGCATTGGTTAATTCTTCAACGGATGTACCGTATCGAAGACCACCTATTACCCCTGTCTGCGCTCTGTAATCATCTTCGGTAAGGGTAGTAATCCCTAGCTTTTTAGTAAAGGCCCAAGCATCCTCAATTCCGACTTTCTCGTTAAACAGTTTAAGCGCCGGCAGGTTGAGGGATTTATTAAGTGCATATCGAGCCGTAACTAAGCCTTGATAGCGGTTGTTAGCATTTTTAGGGATATGGAAGCCTTTTCCACCATCCTTCAAAATGATTGGAGCATCATCCAATATGCCGGCAGGTTGAATCAGTCCTGCATCCAAGGCAGGTAAGTAAGCAGAAATCGGCTTCATTGTTGACCCGGGTTGCCGGACCATTTGGGTTGCATAGTTCATTTGCTCGATATTAAAATCGCGACCCTCAATCATGCCGAGAATGGCTCCGGTCTTGTTGTCGATCATTATGCCAGCCGTCTGTTCGATACCTTTTGTTTTGCTGTCCTTAGTGAAATTACTACTATCTTCGGAAATACTGTGCATTGCACTGTATACTTTCTTGTCAATCGTGGTATAGACTCGGTAACCACCAGTCATTAACTGTTGTCGTGCTTCCTCAAGAAGTACGGCATTATCACTAGAGCTAACAGTATCAGTTGTACCGTTTTTCTCTTCATTTAGTGACAAAAGAATCTCAGCTGCTTTACGCTCCGTTTCCATCATCAGGTATGGATATGTAGCATAGGCTTTCTTAGTGTGAGGAGCGAGAGAGCTTTTAATATCAAATTTGAGTGCTTCATCATATTGGGAGGTAGTGATCTTGTTCTCCTCAAGCATACGACGCAGTACAAGCTGTTGACGGTCTATAGCTCTCTTGAATGCCTTTTCATTGAATTCTCCAATGCCATTGAATGCCGAATAAGCGGATGGAAGCTGTGGAAGGCCGGCCAAATACGCCGCTTGGGCAATATTCAACTTGTCTAGATCATCTAGACCGAATATACCTTTGGATGCAGCTTTAATCCCAAATACGTTGTAGCCATTCGAGCCATTACCAAACGGAACCTTGTTCAGATAAGCTGTTAGGATCTCTTGCTTGGTCAAGAAGCGCTCCAGTCTTAGTGAGAGCAGAATTTCTTTTGCTTTGCGATCTTCCGTTCGATCCAGATTGAGGAATACACGTCTTGCGAGCTGTTGAGTAAGTGTACTGCCTCCGGTTTGAACGGATTCATTTAATAGCTTTTGCTTGACGGCACGTAAGGTGCCTTTGAAATCCACGCCGTTATGCTCATTGAAATTATTGTCCTCTATAGCGAGAACTGCATCAATAATAATCTGGGGGATGTCGTTGTATTGAATGAGCCTTCGGTCTTCTTCAGTACGAAGCTGGCCGATTGGTGCGCCGTCACGGAAGTATGCGAATCCGGTGATAGCATTTTGTCCGACTTGCTGTTGAATCATTTCCTCGGAGCGAACAGGTTCATCCTTCACCATGGAAGTTACATACCCTGCTGCTGCACCACCGACGAACAGAATGCCTATTATGCCAAGAATAAACATCCACTTTACTACAGAACCAAACCTGCTGAGCCCGGATCTGCGGGGTGAAGGCTTCTTTACGTTTTTTTTCTTGTTCTCTTGAACCATCGACGATAATTCCTCCTTTTAACGGAATTATTATAGCACAAATTGACGATTTTGAATGCAGTCGGAGTGTTCATTACCTATTAGAATAACAAAAAGCCTCCGGATAAATCCGGAGGCTTTGGTCATACTCGCTATAAGCGAGATATTAACGGTTGTAGAACTCGACGATTTGTTTCTCATCGATATCCTGGGAAAGCTCGGAACGTTCTGGCAAACGAATATATTTACCTTCGAAAGATCCTTCAGCATATTCCAGGTAAGCTGGAAGGTGGGAACGGTTAGCAAGAGCTTCTTTGATGGAAGCCATGCTTTGGCTTCTTTCGCGAAGACCGATAACGTCGCCCAAGCTTACACGGTAAGAAGCGATGTCGACTTTTTTGCCGTTAACAGTTACGTGTCCGTGGGATACCAACTGACGTGCACCAGCACGGGAGTTAGCAAATCCAAGACGGTAAACTAGGTTGTCCAAGCGGCTTTCAAGCAAGAACATGAAGTTTTCGCCCGCAAGACCTGGAAGCTTTTGTGCTTTAGTGAAGAGAGTTTTGAATTGTTTCTCTCCCAAACCATACATGTGACGCAGTTTTTGTTTTTCCAAAAGCTGCATTCCGTAGTTACTTACTTTTCTGCGTTGGTTAGCTCCGTGTTGTCCTGGAGGAAAAGGGCGTTTCAAGTCTTTTCCTGTACCGCTAAGGGAAATGCCCAGACGGCGGCTGAGTTTGAATTTAGGTCCGGTGTAACGTGCCATGTTATAGTAGACTCCTTTATAATTGAAATTTCAGGGTAGGGCCTATTTGCGCCGCATTTCGTATCCGTGATTAGCATTAATGGCTTCCACACTGCCAGGGAAGTTCAGCCGCTGCCCTGGCAGTAACGAAATGCGTGAGGGTGACACAACGTTACGCCCAAGTAAGACTTGTTACAGTCTTGTTCAACAATAAATATTATATGAATACAATATATAAAGTCAAGCGATTATTAAAAGATTTTTTGTCAATCTTTGTCGATAGTTCTTTGGTCCTAAAAAAAAGTCCCGGAAATGATGAAAATATAATGCAATACACAAAGAAAGAGAGTAAAATATAGTTAATTAGTAGTTACTAGGGAAGATAGTTTTCTTAATCGAGATGCAAAGGGGATCTTCGTTATGTCAGAGCAGAAAGCATACGTCCATAAAGACAGCCGTATGCTGTTACAGGACAACATAAACGTTAGTAGAGATTCCGAAGATCCCACCGCCTGGCTTAGGGAAACGGAAATAGTAACGCATGACTTCCCTTATCTAGCAAATCTGATTGCAGACAGTTTCAATGAATGGTTTGGTGAGCTCGATGTCCTTCCATTCTCCAGATCCTGGGAATGGTCTGTGCTTAATTTTGAAGGTAAGTATTTAAGCAGCATACGCGATCAACAAGAACTATGGAGACAAAAGTGGGAACAGGCAGCAGCTTCTAGCTTGTTTTCAAGAACAATCTCTGCTGTTGAGTTGACCGTAGAAGGTAAGGATCTGAGCTTTTTTACCATACCGCTATTCACTCGCGTCGACAATGAACTCTTTGCATTTTTGGGCTGTTCTATGCCTACGCAACAATATGAAATGGGTGGACGAGATACCGCAGAAGCAATGTCGCTGCATTACCGTACCTGTTTCTATCATAAGTTTGAACATATATTTGTTGCAGATCTTGCAAGCACCCATATTCATGCTGAACGTGAAAGCAATCGTCGTTCTTTGTTATTTCAGATTGTCCAGCGGATGCATGACAACATAGATGTGAATGCCGTACTTTCGGAAGTCATTGATAGCATCTCTGCGATGTATCCGGGAGCGAGGCTTGAGCTGTTTATGTCTCAAGACCACCGCAGCACGCATCCGCAGGTCAAACCCTTACCATTCCACATGTCCAGTGATGATGTCTGTGCTAGGGCGTTTAAGGATGGACGCGTTGCACTGCACACAAGTGACGAGGATCACCGTAATGTAGAGATTGGTCTTCCGTTAGGTGGCAAGCAGGGGGTTTATGGAGTTTTCCATATGGTAATGGATAATCCAATCTTTCCAGATGTTGATTTGCGGTTTCTTTCAATGGTGGCCGATACAGCAGGAACTGCTTTTGAGAATGCCAAGCTATATGAGCGCTCTAATCAGCTGATCCGTGAGCTCCGCATGAGTAATGAGCTTACCCAACGTCTGAATCAAAGCTTGCGTTTAGGTGATATTTTTCAATTTGCATTTGAAGAGCTGCTTGAAATGTTTGGTGCAGATTACTGCTGTATCTTACATATGAATGAGGAGAAGGGCGGGTTAGAGGTTATTGCCTGCAACCATCCCTCTTTACAGAACGAAATTTTAGAAGTAGGGGCAGGCTTAGGTGGTAAGGTATATTCCACTGGAGAATCACTCATCATGTCTGACTACATAGATAATCCTAAGACAACTTCCCGACTAATGAATGCTACCGGTTCGCAGTCGCTGATCGCTACACCTCTTAGTGTGGGTGGTGAAATACGGGGTGCAATTATGTTAGCACATCGTGATGCACATTATTTTTCATATGATAATTATAGACTGCTGCAAGCGATGGCGGGGCATATTGGTCTAGCGGTAGGTAATGCCAGGCTGCACGCTGAAGTCAGACGACTTGCGAACAGAGACAGCCTAACTGGACTTTATGCTCGACATTATTTGGACGAAGAGATAAAAGAAAGACAGTCTACAGACTTCTGCGGTAGTTTAATAGTTGTGGATATTGACCAGTTCAAGATTGTGAATGATACCTACGGTCATCAAAAAGGAGATAAGATTCTAAAAGAGGTCAGTGAAATCGTGAAATCCTCTATCCGTCAAGGTGATATTGCTGCTAGATGGGGAGGAGAGGAGCTATCCGTTTATTTACCGTTAATGGGAGTGGAACAGGCGGGTTATGTAGCCGAACGTATACGCAAACGCGTCATGGAAGAAACTGAACCTAGTGTAACTGTATCCTGCGGAATAGCGGAATGGAGTTGGATGGACGATCGAGTAAGCGTCGAGTCATTGTTTTATCGAGCGGATATGGCGCTGTATAAAGCTAAGCATAATGGTCGTAACCAAGTTGTCTTTGATATTAAAGAGAATGATAACCATACTAAGAACCCTTGAGGCTCACCTCAGGGGTTCTTTTTTATATACCGGTTATTCAGGCTCTAATAGCGGTATAAGGCTTGCAGGAAGAGAGAACCCTATACGTGGGTTGCAAAAGCAAAATACTCCGAGAAAGGCCTGAGGACCGTGAGAAAGCTATTATTACTTAAGGGTGGAGTCCCTCTAATTCTTACTCTGTACTGTATTTTATGCAGCGGCTGCAGCGTCATAAGAGACAAACCAGCGAAAGAAGATTTAAGTTTGGCATTGGCCGGGATGGCTGGAAGTGATGAGGTAGCTTTTGAAGGGGCGAATATGCTTACAAGAGGGGGAACGACGGTTCCTGAATCCTTATTGTTCTACGGAGGCACAGTGGAGGATCATAAAAAAGTAAAGCTATATACACTTCTTCCAGATAAATCCGCTTCTCAAAAAACAGCTGCTAAAGGTGTTAAAGATTTAAAAAGTAGTACGTATGCTTTGAAACCTTACTACAGTCAGCTGGAGAAAAAAGATGGCAGATGGGAGCTTCTGACTACTGAGAATTCTTCGGAAGAGGGAAACCCATTACCTGCGCTTAATCCGCTGAAACAACTCGAAGAGCTTGACGCCATGGAGAAAAATGTAACCGAAGAGGCTGGGGCAGGCAGAGGGACAAGTGTGCTGAGAATCGAATTGACGCCTTCAGAGGCTAGAAAGCAGTTGTCTGTAGAACTGGAGAAAGAAATGCAGAACCTTAGACCTAAAGGTCTTGAATCTGCTAAGAACAGTACAGCAGCTGATCAGGCAGTGGCGAAAGCTTTGGAGAAGCTGTGGCAAAAGAAAAATAATGAATTACAGGAAAAGCTCAAACAGGCTAATGTAGAAACGGTCTACCACCTAACAATCGATAAGAAGCATAATCTGCCCAGAAGGCTTACCTTGAATCGAAAAGTAAGCTATTCCGGTGAAACGACGAATAAATCTGACAATGAAACTTATGTGTCTAAGGTCGATTTTACAGGCTACCGTTGATCTTTACATTGTTTTGCAGGTCTTGCGCTCGATAAAGGGCGTGCTACAATAGAACGGCATGCTTATTTTCAGACAGAGGAAGGAAGAGTACACAATGAAGGATCCCAGAATTCAAAAACTGGCAGCAAATCTTGTAGGTTATTCCGTAGATGTCCAGCCAGGCGAGAACGTGCTTGTAGAAATGATTGGAAGCGAAAGAGATTTAATTAAAGCTGTTGTAGAGGAAATCGGCAAGGCCGGCGGTCATGCTTTTGTGCAGTTGACAGATCGTACAGTCCTACGCAGCATGCTTAAATATGCAACACGTGAGAGTCTTCAGACATGGGCTGAAATTGACTTGAACCGGATGAAGCAAATGGATTGTTATATCGGCATCCGTGCAGGCGAGAATGTAAATGACCTGTCCGATGTTCCAGAAGAAAATATGAAATTGTATAATTCTTTATATTCCCATCCAGTGCATAGTGAACAACGCGTGAAGCATACGAAGTGGGTAGTATTACGTTATCCCAATGCGAGTATGGCTCAGCTTGCAAATATTAGTACAGAAGCATTTGAGGACTTTTATTTCGAAGTATGTAATTTGGATTATGCCAAAATGGACAAGGCTCAGGATGCATTGGCCGATCTTATGCGTAGAACAGATAAGGTACATATTTCGGGTCCTGAAACAGATCTTAAGTTCTCTATCAAAGGAATCGGTGCAGAGAAATGTTCTGGTCAAAAAAATATCCCGGATGGCGAGGTTTACAGCGCCCCTGTTCGTGATTCTGTAAATGGAACGATCAGCTATAATGCGCCATCTGTATACAACGGAGTAACCTTCGAAAATATCAAATTCAAATTCGAGAACGGGAAAATTGTTGAAGCAACCAGCAACGACTCCGCTCGCTTGAACGAAATCCTGAATTCAGATGACGGCGCACGTCACATCGGTGAATTTGCCATAGGCTTTAATCCGTACATCTTGCACCCTATGAATGATATTCTGTTCGATGAGAAAATTGCAGGCAGCCTGCACTTTACACCGGGGCAAGCTTATGATGTTACAGATAACGGAAATCGTTCCTCCATTCACTGGGATCTTGTATTAATCCAACGTCCAGATTATGGCGGAGGAGAGATTTATTTTGACGATATATTGATCCGTAAGGATGGAATCTTCGTGTTACCAGAACTAGAAGGTCTGAATCCTGAAAACTTGAAATAAAAATGTAAAAGTACGAAAACACCTTGCACAAGTAAGCGGATTCAAGGTATCATAAGAATGGATTACAAAGACTTATGTTTCATAATCAAGTTGCGGAGGGATTTCTATGTCCAGTAACAATGCGGCAATCGTTGATATTGCTCAAACGGCAGGTCAGTTCAACTCTTCAATCGTTCTTCAAGCGGACAACAAGTACATTGATGTTAAGAGTATCCTTGGTTTGTTCACGACTTTGGTATCAAGCCAAAGCTACGAGCTTCATGTTCATGGAACAGATGCAGAAGAAGCTAAGAAGGCAATGAGTGAAGTTTTTGCTAAACACGGTTTGAACTTTACAGTTGTAGCTGAGTAATAGTTGTATGTAAAGACGTCCTACCGATTTACGGTGGGGCGTTTTTTCTAGAAATAGATGCGGAATTAACTCCGTCCCTTATAAATAACTTAGCTGCTTCTTTCAAATAAATGGTTAGTATAAACAGAATTGTTGTATTGATATCCGATTTCGACTAATATTAAGTAAAATAGTAAAAGCAGCTTAACTTTTGGACATGGGGGGGAAGAGGCATGACTTCGTCGGAATTACAGGAACAGTTTAATCTTAAAGCGATCAATCTTCTACAAGAAGATGCCGATAAAATTCAGCAACTTATTGAAGTGCAGATGGAAAATCTGGCAACACGCTACTGCCCTCTCTATGAGGAAGTGCTGGATACCCAAATGTACGGTTTCTCAAGAGAGGTCGATTTTGCGGTTAGAGCAGGTTTGGTGCCAGAGATTACCGGTAAAATGGTGCTGAGTAAGCTGGAGCGGAATTTAGCAGTACTCTATGAGGCTTTGAATAACAAAGCAAAAGAAGAATAATTTCGATTTTAAAGTATTCATAGAAACGCACATGAGGACAGATCGTCTCTCATGTGCGTTTTTTTTGAAAAGATTAAGATGTTTAGGGAAGTATTTATACTAGATAAAAGGAGACGCCCAGAATGAGGTAGACCGTTAACAGTAAGAGACCCTCATACCAGTTGGTCGAACCATCCTGAGTTATCGATTTGGCAATGAATACGGCGACGCCAATGGCGACAATTTCGATCGTTGTAAACACAATGTCCATAGTATCACCCATGAAATAACTGGCGAAGATAAGTACAGGTGCTACGAATAGTGCTATTTGAAGACTGCTACCGACAGCTATTTCTACTGCTGCACCGATTTTGTTCTTCATGGCCAGCATAATGGCTGCGCTATGTTCTGCGGCATTACCGATGATTGCCACTAGAAAGGCACCTACAAACAGTTCGCTAAATCCAAAGCGCTCAGTTAATGTTTCTAGCGTTCCTACCAGCCACTCACTAACAAAGGCTACCATCACGGTTGCAACCAGCAGATATAGGATGGATCTGTTTCTAGACCAAGCAGGCGCATGTTCAGTTGCTGATTCATCCTTACCGGCTTCTGTAACGTCCTCTAAATGTTTCTTGTGCGTTATCATGGAGAAGATTAGCCAAGCCATGTATGAGGCGATGAGCAGCCCGGCAACGATTAAACTGAGTACGTCTGTATCTTTTTCAGTTATGGAATGGGTATTGAAGAACATAGCCGGAACAAATAAGGCGATAACCGCTACGATCATTAGGGAACCGTTCATACCAGCAAGGGTTACGTTGAAATTCTGCACTTTGAACTTCATACCGCCAGCGAAAATACTTAAACCTAGGACGAGCAGCAAATTGCCTATAATGGAACCGGTAAGACTGGCTTTTACCATGTCGAACAGTCCTTCCTTAACCAAGAAAAAGGCAATGATTAGCTCTGCGGCATTACCGAAGGTAGCATTTAGGAAGCCGCCTAACCGTTGTCCGGCATAATGAGCCACACTTTCTGTGGCACGGCCCAGAAACCCAGCCACAAACACAACGGCAATTGCAGAGAGAACGAACTGAAGCGTGTGGTCCCAATCTGCATAATGTCCTATGGCACTAAGGATAAAGGTGATTGCCAGCAAAGCTGGTGAAATCCATTTTTTCAATGTAAAGTACACTCCAATCTATGTATTCAGGATCAATTCATAATCAATATACCCAAATTATTCCTAAGTGTAAACGAGAAAGCGAGAAACTGATTTGCTTTTTAGCCTGTTTAGGAATTACAATAATTGATAATGAGTTAAGGGGGGATATGGCATGGCAGAACAACTTCAATTGGAAATGGGAAATATACGAATTTCAAATGACGTCGTCTCGAAAATTGCCGGATTGGCTGCCTTGGAGACTCCAGGTATTGCAGCCATGTCAGGTGGCCTATCAGAGGGCTGGGCGAAGCGTCTTAGTGGTAAGAACGTCCAAAAGGGCGTTACCGTTGAAGTGGGACAGCTAGAAGCAGCAGTAGATCTGCGTATTATAGTTCTCTATGAAACTCCGATACATGAAGTGTGCCGGATGCTTCAACAGAACGTACGCGAAGCTGTGGAGAGCATGACTGGACTTCATATTGTTGAAGTGAATGTCAAAGTTGAAGGCGTAGCCTTTAAGAACGATGAAATTGCTTAATGCAAAAGAGCTTGTACACAAAAAAGCAGTCCAAGATATTTAACTTGGACTGCTTTTTTATATATTCCATCACATCCGGATTTATGAATCTCACCGGGAACGAACTTGTCTAACTGTAGTTACAGATTTCGTTACTTCCTCTTTAGCTGGAAGATTAGTTTCTCTGGAAATACTCAGAATAATTCCCATGGACAGCATGCTCACGAGAAGTGAAGAGCCGCCATAGCTGATAAAAGGTAAAGTTACTCCGGTAAGCGGAATCGTCTTCGTTACACCGCCAATATTGACAAAGGCCTGAATGGCTATGAGACCCATAATTCCAATGCCGACAAGTGTGCCAAAGGGGTCCTTGCACCTTAATGAGATTAAAATCCCTCGCCAGATAAAATACAGGTATAACATCAGAAATAATGCTGTGCCTACAAAGCCGAACTCTTCACCAATCACGGGGAAAATAAAGTCCGTATACGGGTATTTAAGATAATCCAGCTTTTGAATGCTTTTGCCAAATCCAGAGCCGCTGACTCCACCTTGTCCGAGAGCGGTCAAAGACTGAATAATATTATACCCTTCACCCTCAGCATCCTGATAGGGATCTATGAAAGCTTGAATACGACCTTTTCTGTAGTCCTGATTGGCGGCTACTTTGTCGGTTGCAGGGGAAAGAGAATCAATCGCTGCTTTAGCCCCCATAACAATTCCTACTCCGAGCACCAAGAGTGCAATAGAGCCTAGGATATGCTTCATGCTGGCACCGCCTGCATAAATGACAAGTCCACTGGTAGCTACTAGAATAAGGCATGAGCCCAAATCTGGCTGCATCATAATAAGTCCGGCAACAATACCCACAATGACCATTACAGGGATATATCCTGTACGGAAATCTCTAAACCGTTCACCTTTTTTGGTAATCAGCGCGGAGAGATACAGGATAATCGATATTTTGGCTAGTTCGGTAGGTTGGATCCCTAGCTTCCCGATACTTAACCAGCTCTTGGCGCCATTGATTCTTTCAGAGAAGGCTACAATTAGCAGGAGAATAACGGTGATGATGAAGATAGGGACATACCACTTCTTGAATTTACTGTAGGGAATATTCATGGCTGTAAACATAACAACAATTCCAAGTACGATCCAGATCATTTGGCGTTTCATGAAATATAGAGGGTCATTACCGAACTTCGAGCTCGCTAAAGTCAAACTGGAGCTAGCGCTGAAGACCATGACTAGACCGAAACCCACAAGTAGTAATGTTAAGATAAGTAGTTGGAAATCGGGTGTTCCTCTTTTGGGCAGGCTGACATTTTGTTTCGTCTTTCCCTTTCTGTTACTCAAGCCTCCAACAGCTGCTTTAATTCGAGAATCCGAGTAGCAGCAGTGTCCAATACTGGTTTAGGGACCGGAGAGTCATACTCCAGACCATGGGGAAATGTTGCTTTCCCTAAGTATACGGCTTCAATTGCAAGTACGGCATCAGCCTTCTCTAGCTTCCCCTCGACAGCGCGAGTGTTGATGCGTAGAAAGTATTCGCCACCATCCTGTGGGTCTTCAATTTTGCAGTCGTAAGTGGCACGATAGTATTCCCATTGCCAGCGGATAAAGCCAGCCTTTGTAGCACTCTCGTCCAGATAGAGAAGATCACTCTTCAATCCTACGAGGCCCGTGTTCTCAAAAATCATAGCACGCATATCCCCCTTATGAAGTATAATGATGAATTCATGATCCGTTTGCTGATGTTCTACCTCATGATAGTATGTTTCTAAACGTTGTGCAAGAGTAGGTACCTCCTAACGATACCCAGTTTTTTGCGTTTCTGCTACAATAAAAGAATTATAGACGTGTGATGCTAGATCAAAGTGAACAGGACTGCTGTCGCATGCTATTGATGCGGGTTTATGAAGAAGGGGATGGAAAACGTATGAAGAGCTTAGCGGTTGATTCGCTCATGCCGGAGATCGTGGAATGGAGACGCCATTTACACCGTCATCCGGAGTTGTCTTTTCATGAAAAGGAAACATCGGCATTTATAGCAAACAAGTTAGCAGAATTCGGTATTGAAGTTAGAAGAAGCACATCAGGGTATGGTGTAACAGGTATATTGCGAGGACAACGGCCGGGGAAAACGGTAGTCCTTCGCGCGGATATGGATGCACTACCTATTAAAGAGGAAAACAAGAATGACTACGTTTCGCAAAATGAAGGGGTTATGCATGCCTGTGGGCATGATGGACATACTTCAATCCTGCTGGGTGTAGCCTCTTACTATAGCAGCCGCCTTGATGAGATCGAAGGGGAGCTGCGTTTTCTTTTTCAACCTGCGGAGGAAGTCTGTCCTGGCGGTGCACAGGGGATGATTGCTGAAGGCGTATTGGAAGGGGCGGATGCAATATATGGTCTACATTTGTGGACCCCGCTGCCAATGGGAACTGTCGGCAGTGCACCAGGACCGCTTATGGCATCTGCGGATGAATTTTTTATTGATATCATCGGTAAAGGTGGTCACGGCGGCATGCCTAACCGCACGATTGACAGCATTGTGGCAGGGGCGGCACTTGTGACTCAGCTCCAGAGCATCGTAAGCCGCTCTGTGAACCCGCTGGAGCCCGCTGTTCTCAGTGTAGGAACCATTCAAGGGGGATTCGCCCAGAATGTCATTGCTGAGCATTGCCGGATTACAGGAACCGTGCGGGCATTCGACGAGGAGACCCGCCATCTGATCCGCAGCAGGATCGAAGAAATGACAGTTTCAATTGCTGGTGCATACGGTGCAGAAGCTAAGATAGACTATGTCATGGGTTATCCACCACTCGTAAATCATGAAGGTGAATACCAGCGTTTTTCTGAGGTGGCACCAGGAGCATTTGGGGAGCCCGTTCAGGTGATTCGGATGGAAAAGCTGATGCCAGCCGAGGATTTTGCCTATTATGTTAAAGAGATTCCTGGCTGCTTTATGTTCGTAGGTGCTGGGAATCCAGATAAAGATGCAGTCTACCCGCATCATCATAGTAAATTTGATTTTGACGAAGATGCTATGCTGCATGGGATGAAATTGTTGATCGCTATGGCTAATTCCTGTTTGGAAGAGAAGATAATCGTATAATTTCGTTTCATAGAGGAGAACCTATTCCATAACATGGAGATCATGATTAGGAGGGTTCGTTCTTGAAGACAGTGAAAGAAGTTATGACGATGGAGCCTGTAACAGTCACATTACAGGATAATGTGTATGAAGTCGCTGTTAAGATGAGAGACAATGACACTGGATTTATTCCTGTAATCAATAATGAAGTAGATAAGACTCTGCTCGGAGTAATTACAGATCGTGATCTTGTGATTAGAGGTTATGCGGCTAAGCACCCTGGATCAACTTCTGTAGAAAAGGTGATGAGTAGAGAAGTTCAGACCGTCTCAGAAGATACTTCTGTAGATGAGGCTGCAGAACTGATGTCGAACTGGCAAATTCGCAGATTAGCCGTGACCAGTGGCCAGAAGCTGATTGGTGTTGTTTCCATCGGCGACTTGGCGGTGCGCAACATTTTTGCGGATGAGGCTGGAGAAGCTCTTCATGATATTTCGCAGCAGCATTTACATTAAATAGTTTGATAGGGAAGCTCATGACCGTTATACGGGGATGAGCTTTTTCCTGTTCAAATATAAGAGAATGTAGATTTTACGCTATACATTATCCTTATTTTTCTCGCATCAACGCTTACCGCCCTTTAGGGAGGCTGAAGGCGTTTTTGCTTATATGAATGTAAGCAGATTACATAGCGCAAGCTTAAATGAAATGAATGATTGCGGAGGTGACGTTATGAACGAAACAGGGGCTTGCATTGTGCGCAGGGATCGGACGATTCTACTGGAATGCGCACATCCTGGTTTTGAGAAGGCGAGGAAGGAGCTAGGAACCTTTGCAGAGCTTGTAAAGAGTCCTCCGGCTTACCACACCTATAGAATCACTCCATTATCACTATGGAATGCTGCAGCGCTTAATTACACAGCTGAGGCAATTATCTCAAGTCTGCATCATCTCGCACGCTGGGGTGTTCCTGCAGGGCTGGAGGAAGAGATCGGAACGCTTCTCTCTAGGTATGGGAAGCTGACTCTTCACGGACAGAAGACTTCGAATGAGATCATTACGCTTAAGGCTGACTCAGCTGAAATACTGGATGAACTAGGGAATGAATCTGTTCTAAAGGCATTAGGTTTACAGAGGATAAATCCACTAGAAAGCACATGCCTTGCAAAGAACAGAGGGCTTTTAAAGCAAGAGCTGATGAGACTAGGCTATCCTGTACTGGATTATGCGGGTTATCATGTCGGACAAGCTCTAAGTTTGGCATGGAAGGAGAACGGAAATAACGCAAAGGATGGAGCGAAAGGTGAAGCTTTTGGACTGCGTGAATATCAGCAGGAGGCCGTTCAGATGTTTCAAGGCATAGAAGGGCAGGGAGGCAGCGGGGTAGTTGTGTTGCCTTGTGGAGCGGGTAAGACGGTAGTGGGATTGGCCGTTCTTGAAAGTCTACAATGCGAAACACTGATCTTAACTTCAAATACGACATCTGTAAGACAATGGGTAGATGAGCTGCTTGAGCGAACCGATTTGGATGATGAGTCTATTGGTGAATATTCCGGTGAAAAAAGAGAAGTGCGGCCTGTTACTATAGCTACCTATCAGATACTAACGCACCGTCAATCCAAAGGCGGTCCTTTTCTCCATATGAAGCTGTTCAACGAACGCAACTGGGGTTTGATTATTTATGATGAGGTCCATCTGCTTCCAGCCCCAGTCTTCCGGGCTACTGCAGATATTCAGGCTACTAGAAGACTAGGTCTCACTGCAACTCTGGTTAGAGAAGACGGGAAGGAAGGGGACGTATTCTCATTGATCGGGCCTAAGCGTTACGACATGCGCTGGAAGGAGCTGGAGCAGCAGGGCTGGATTGCAGAGGTTGAATGTGTCGAGATGATCGTACCGATGTGTTCTGAGTTAAGGCAGAAATACTTGTATGCGGAAGCGAAAGAGAAATTTCGTATGGCCTCATGCAATCCTGCCAAAGTTGAGGTTGTAATTGAGCTTTTAAAAGCCCATCAGGGATCATCAGTTCTGGTTATCGGACAGTATCTTGATCAATTAACGGAATTAGCGGATAAGTTAGATGCACCGTTGATTACTGGCAAAACGAAGCAGCGAGAAAGAGATGAGTTGTATGCAGCTTTTAACGAGGGAATAATACAGGTGCTTGTTGTCTCTAAAGTAGCGAATTTTGCGGTTAATTTGCCAGATGCGTCGATAGCTATTGAGGTTTCAGGAGCTTTTGGATCCAGACAGGAGGAGGCTCAGCGTTTAGGACGAATCTTGCGTCCGAAAGCTGGTGAGAATAAAGCGTACTTCTATTCGCTGGTATCTGAAGATAGTCGGGAGCAGGATTTCGCTATGCGCCGCCGGATGTTTTTGACAGAACAGGGCTATGAATATGTCGTTAAAATGGTGCCGAGCGGAAAGGAGCGAACGATCCATTGAACCAGCTATCAGCAGAAGCATTAGAGGTCTTAAAGCGATTATGTGCTGCTTATGCAGCCCAACCCTTTGACGAAGGGAAAGAAGAGCGTTTGCGCCCAACGAAGCTCTGCCGTGCCGAACAAAAGCTTGCAATGAATGAACTGCGACGTGCGGGGCTGTTAACTGCGAGGCATAAAATATTGGGTGAGAAGCTGTACCAGATACCGGTTGAACAACTATCAGCGCTAGAACAAGAATTCTTCCCACACCAACCAAAGTTTATAGAGGGGCATTCAGTGAATCTATCCATGGAGGCAGGCGCTGGACTGGCAGTAGATCTGTTTCGGGCATTGCAGTTCATTACACGTGAAGGCCTACCACTGACCGCTAAGGGAATCATTCATAAAAGAAATCTAAACCGCTTAGCGGCTCAGCTTTCTTTTCACGATAAACATTTACTGGGGCTCACTATGGGCACTCCTTCGGATGAATTGAATGTTCTGTCAGCCACTCTAGTAGTAGACATCATGTTGTGTCTTGGGCTTATTACCAGACTGGAAACAGGTTATAGACTTAACCAGGATATGCTGGAGCGTTGGTTGCAGCTTCCTGAGACAAGGATGACAGACATCCTGTATGGGATTGTTATTCATCGTTGTGGAAGCATTGGGCCTGCTGATCAGCATTTTCGTTATTTGATATCCGGCAAAGCTTTTGTACCAGAGAAATGGACAGCGCTGCCTGAGCTACTGGACTGGATGACTGATATGAATCTAACCGGAACGGTCACCCGAGATGAGCTGGAACAATCAAGCTTGCGCTGGCTTCAATGTTTAACAGGCTTTGGATGGTGTGAATTGGGGTGCACATCTGAGGGTATCCAGTGTTTTCGCTGGACTGCTGTAAAACCGATGTTGATGACGGGTAACGAGTCCGTCCCTGATTCTGAGACAGATATTTCGAATGAGATGTTTATTGTACAGCCCGATTTTGAAGTCCTGATTCCACCGGAGGTGTCCTATACCGTTCGCTGGATTTTAGCTGGATGCGCAGAACTGCTGCAAACGGATACGATGTGGAGTTTTCGGCTGACCCGAGAGATGCTTGTACATGCATCAGAGAGACGGATGCCTCCAGAAGAAGCAATTGCTTGGATAAGAAATCATGCACGGGGCGGTCTGCCATCTGTGGTGGAGCTGTCTTTAGAGCAATGGGGAAAAAGCATTGGCCGAACATCACTCTCGGAGGTCATCCTGTTGACTTGCCAGACGGAAGAGGATGGAGCGGCAATCGCAGCCCATCCGCGACTACAAGATAGCCTTAAGCGTATTGGTCCGCTTCATTTCCTAGTATCTCCAGAGTCTGTAGAGCAGATGCGTAAGGAATTGTTTTTAGCAGGATTGGCTCCTTCCAGGATGATTGGAGGACGTGAGGAGGAGGACACGGACACTGTTTGGACTTCGTTTAATCAAGAAGCAGAAACCGAGCAAGTGTTGTATTCACTCCCAGTACTAAATTCTGAACTAAGGCTACTCCACCGCGGTAATCCCTTTTTAAACCTACCTGTTATTTCTCCTGAGCAGGAGGAGGATATCTTATTAGATGGGGATAATGTACCCCAGATCTGGAGCAAGGAATGGCGACATTATCATAGCTCAACCGCTCAGAAAGTAATGGAGCAGGGGTTGAAATGGGGAATTAAGGTGCGATTTTCCTTGAAGGATCAAATGTTAGATTTCATCCCCTCCAGAATAAAAGGAAATCCTTGGAAAGTGGAGGGGCATCTCTTATATAACGATGGTGAAACGGTTGAAGAAATAGAGCTGACCCCTGAGGACTGGAAGGAAATGAAGTTAGTTATTCCCAAAAGGCGAAGAAATTCCTCTTCTGCTGAAGTGAGTGATTATGTTATGATAGAAAAGTCTACTGAATTCGGTAGAACATTAACGTAGAAAAGAGCTGAGTTCATGAGCGTAGCGGAATTAAATACGGTCGATATGGCTGAAGTGCTGACATACGCCTATGAATTAGGCGATATGATTAATCAATCCGCCGAAGTGTCGGATTACTTATACTGGAAAGGACGGGTTGATACGAACCCGGAAATTCAGGCCATGGTCAAACGACTTCAAGCTAAGAAGGAGTTGTTTGAAGAAACACAACGATTCGGACATTTTCATCCGAACTATCATTCAGCGAAGGATGAGGTTTCAGCAGTAGAAGCGGAACTGGAGCAGTTCGAAGAGGTTGTTCGTTTCAAACTGGCAGAGAAGACACTTGACGACATTCTGCACTCCATGTCGGAAGCGATTGCTTTTTCAGTATCGGATAGCATTAAAGTACCAAGTAATGATCCTTCCCCTAAAGGTGGATGCGGCAGCGGGGGAAAATGCTCCTGCGGATAAGCTTCCTTTAGGATTTAGAGAGAGAAAGGCGGTTAAGCTTATGTTTGCGGAACGGACAGGATACATCATTTGGGTAAGTGACGTTAAAGCGGCACGTAACCTTGAGAAATACGGAACATTACATTATGTTTCTCGGAAAATGCATTACGCGGTGATGTATGTAAATGCAGAACGTGCCGAGGAAGTTATGAAGAATGTCCGCAGACTCTCCTACGTTCGTAAGATCGAAAGATCCTATCGTAACGAAATTAAGACAGAGTATACCAGTAATGGGCCGGACAAGTCCCGTAATTACGGTATGTAATTTTTGGAGATGAACAGGCGCTTAAGCAGCGCCTGTTTTTTTATGCGCAGATCTAGAGTAAACGCGGCTTCTCCTGTGGTCTGAACTTGTACAACTTTCAGCAATGAGGTAAGATGACAACATTAAGTACATACAAAGACCCTTATGGTGGAGTGTGATGATGATGCGCAACAAAGGGACGGATTGGCCCAGCACTTACGAGCCCTTCCACATCATGCTGAACGACTACAGGGTCGCTGACATCGTTATAACAAATCATGCGAAGAGTCGTTATTTGGACCGGATCAGTAAAGGTGTAAGCAATGACGAAGAGGTCGCCGCATGGATGTGGCAGTGCCTGATGCAGAATCGGCTCAAGCCTTTTTCAGACAGTGATTTTAACGCGTATTTAATTGACGATGACTCTGTAGTAATCGCTGAGTTCACGGAATTGACAGGAGAAAAAGATATTTCAGGTCAGCCATTATATTCTATGATCATCGTTTCGTTTCTTGGGAGAATCTCTTCAACACCACAATTGAGAGATTTAAAGACTTACTTTTCGCTGCTGCGCAATTCCCGCCGCACTAAGCTAACGAAGAAGAAGCGTAAACGCAAATAGTGTATAAAGTTCGGACTGAAGGCATGCAGCGGTGGCTGCATGTCCTTTTTAAAAATATAAGAAAACATAAGTTTCATACCACCATACATAATCCTTAAGTTTCTTCTAAAGATAGCACAAGGAGTTGCAGCACATGAACTTTCATCAGTTACATATCTTTTATACGGTCTCAGAACGAGGGAGCTTCTCAGCGGCGGCGCAGACACTACATATGACTCAACCAGCAGTGACCATGCAAGTACAGGCGCTGGAGGATTATTTTGGAACCAAGCTCTTTAATCGTTCTACCAAAAAAATCATGCTCTCCGAAGCAGGGCATACCCTAATGCCATACGCGCTGCGCAGCATTCAATTGATGCGTGAGACAGATCAAGCGATGTCGGCGTTTACGCATATGCTGGAGGGACGTCTGCAGCTTGGGGCAAGCCTTACCATTGGGGAGTATGTGCTGCCGCGGCTGTTAGGTCCTTTTGGAAAGCAATATCCGAACATTTCAATTATGATGAAAGTCATGAATACCTCGCAAATTATGGAGGAAATCCTAAAGCATCAGTTGAATTTCGGTTTAATTGAAGCACCGGTGACACATCCTGATATGGTGATTGAGCCGGTGATGGGGGATGAGCTGAAATTGATTGTACCCCATGGTCATCCACTTGCAGAGCAGCAGGAGGTTTCTCTGGAAGATGTGCTTCAGCACCCTTTCGTATTGCGTGAACAGGGTTCAGGAACGCGGCGTGTGATGGAAGAGCAGCTGTTCTCGAAGGGGCTTGATCCGGGAGCCATGAAAATAGTGATGGAGCTTGGTAGCACGGGTGCTGTGAAGTCGGCAGTGGAGGCTGGACTTGGGATTACAATTATCTCAACCTCTTCTGTTAAGCATGAGGTGGCGCTTGGACTTCTGAAAATCGTGAATATCTCGGATGCCTCCTTTAAAAGACAGTTCTACGCTATTCATTTAAAATCGACACTGTTGCCGATTTCTGCAGTGACATTCTTGACTTTTTTACGTGAGCATTCGAATGATAACTAAAGCTTGAATGGCTAAAAGACGGAAACTTAGAAACTAGCGTTAGAGGTGATAGAAATGGAGAATGAAACTAGACTGGATGAACTGAAGGGCGACAGATCGGAGCATGTTAACGTCGGTCGATGCGATCTACACACGCATACTCAAGCCTCTGATGGCATGCAGCCACCGGAGGAAAATGTACGTCTCGCTAAAGAGAAGGGCTTAACCGCTGTTGCCATTACGGATCATGACACGGTGGCTGGTGTGAAGGAAGCCTGCGAAGCAGGAGAAAAGTACGGAATTACTGTTGTACCGGGTGTAGAGATCAGCACTCGTGCCGGAGGTAAAGATATTCATGTTCTTGGTTACTACGTAGATCCAACAAATGAATTGTTTCTATCCCGCTTGGAAGGGCTAAGGGATACTCGGGCAGTAAGGAATGAAGCGATAATCTCTAAGCTACGTGGGCTAGGAATTAAGATAACACTAGAGGCAGTGGTCGCGGGGATTGGGCGGGAACTGAAGCCTGATGAGAGTATTGGCCGGCCACATATTGCTGATGAGCTGGTTCGTCTTGGAGTCGCTACAGATATGAGAGATGCCTTTAACAAATTTTTAGCCGAAGGAGCAGCAGCCTACGTGTCCCCTCCGCGAATCACGCCCGAGGAAGCCTGTGATTGGATTATCGAGGCCGGTGGCTCTCCAGTATTGGCGCATCCAGTACTATACGGTGACGACCAGTTGGTGCGTGAGATATTGAAGCAGGGTGCTTTTAAAGGGATTGAGGCCTATCATTCGGATCACAAGTCCGCTGATTCAGAGCGTTACCTAACCATGGCTGAAGAATATGGCTTGATTGTAACCGGTGGCTCGGATTTTCATGGTGCCCGTCAAGGTGTTATATTTCATGGAGATATCGGTAGTGTTACGGTTCCTGTAAGTGTGCTGGAACAGTTGAAGAACTTGATAAGTAATTAGAGGTCATGCACTCTTGCAAAATAAAAAAACCGGCTGTCATCCATACAAGGACGACAACCGGTTTTTTTATGATTTAGCTTCTTAAAGTATTAGGGAGACTCTTAATACGATCCTCATCCGGTGTGACAAACAACGTCTTCTGATGATCATAGATCACAAATCCGGGTTTGGAACCACTCGGTTTACGTACATGGCGGATCAGTGTGCAGTCGACAGGAACACTGCTTGATTGCTTCGCTTGACTGAAATAAGCGGCAAGCTGGGCGGCTTCTTCTAATGTGGCATCTCCAAACTCCTCACTTCGGATGACCACATGAGAACCAGGGATATCCTTGGTATGCAGCCAAGTGTCATTAGGCGAAGCTAGTCGATTGGTGACGTATTCGTTCTGTAAATTGTTTTTTCCGACATAAATGTCGATGCCTTCTGAAGAGGTGAAGACTTGCAATGTAGGTCTGGTTGCTTTTTTCTTCTTTTTACCCTTTTTGCTTCGGTCACGTAGGTATCCTTGGCTTACAAGTTCGTCACGGATTTCCTCTATGTCATTCAATGAAGCATGGGCAAGCTGCTGGAGTAAACTTTCCATGTAGGAAATTTCCTCATGTGTCTTAATCAACTGCTCATTAATAACAAGAAGGCTGTTCTTATACTTGTTGTACTTTTTAAAATAACGTTGTGCGTTATCTGATGGGCTTAATAAAGGGTCAAGCGGGATGACCATTTCAGCCTGATTTTCGTCATAATAATTGACCAATGAGGCTTCTTTATCTCCTTTGGACACGGCATGTAACGATGCGAATAATAATTCACCCCAAATGCGATAACGATCTGCGTCTTGGGCTTCGTCTAGATCCTTCTGAAGATTGGCGAGCTTCTTTACGTTTTTGCTTCGTTCGTTGCTTAGGAAACGGATCAAATCACTTACCCGTTGCTTCACCGTATCACGTTCGGCTTTATCCCCGTAATAATCCTCCATACACTCGCTGATCGAGTTATATTGCTTCGCGTTTTCACCTAATAGGGTTAACGGAATCGAGGAAAAAATCATTTTCCCTTTTGCATTTGCACCTGAAACAGGTGAGAATTCGCAATTATGCACAGGTCCCATTACAGACTGGAAGGCGTCCCATAATTTTATTGGAAATTCTGCTGCAGACCCCTGTGTATCACCTATCGCAAGGTTATTTCTGAGACGAAGAGCGATCTCTCCTGCAACAAGTGGACTCATTCCACTGAAGGCATGCACCATCCAGCCAACGGGATCAGCAGATGGAGAGGGACCACCTGATCCGTCTGGTTTCTGCTCAACTTCTTCTTTTGTAATCAGATTAGCGAGCTCACCTTCTATGATTTCTTCTGGTTTGGTCTCCTTCTCATCTTCTTTCAGTAGAGCGGCTTCTTCAGCTGCTGAGATCAAATGTAGAAATTGTTCTTTGTCGATTTCCAGAGGGTTGAGCTTGTGTTGCTGAGGAGGCTCTGTGTAAGCGACTCCGGGCATTACGATCCGGTAGCTACTGATTGATGGAGTAACGTGATGAATGCCGTCTATGATCGTTCCAGTGCTGAGATCTGTAAGGATGATATTACTATGACGTCCCATGAGCTCTATGATGATCTTTTTGGCAGAGACGTCTCCAAGCTCATCTCTAGTCCTAACATTTATGTGAATAATTCGTTCCATGCCTACCTGAGCGATACTCTCGATCGTCCCACCTTCACAATGCTTACGCATGAGCATGCAGAACATAGGTGCTTCTGAAGGGTTTATACTGTTTCTTTCTGTAAGATGCAGACGCGGATATGTCGGATTAGCGGAGAGCAATAGCTTGCCACCGCCGCCGGCGCCTCGTAGGTTGAAGATAAGATCGTGGTTGTTCGGTTGATATATTTTGCCTATGCGTGCACCGATGAATGATTGCAGTTCGTGCACGATAGCTCGTGTAACTATGCCGTCTAATGCCATGATAAAGCTCTCCTGTCGACGTGAAATGAATTTCTAAAATTCTTAAAATATAAGAAAGTATAAGTTGTACACCATACTTTTGGTCTTATATTCTTCGCTTAAACGCTTACCGCCCTTATTAGAACACCGAAGACGTTAAAGCTTACCTCTCTATGATGCCATACTTTGGGACATTCGCGCAAAAGGGGAATTAGATAGGCGGTGATATTATTGGACGACCTTGAATACACTTGGTCATGAACAGGTGGAAAAGCTGTGCGCCGCCGGAAGTCAAGAAACGACCGGGAGGGAAAGAAAAGTCATGGAACAAAACAGTTGGCACCGGCTCGGTGCAGAAGAGCTCCAGAAAATGTTCAATGTCCATCCGAGGACGGGCCTCAGTGGAGAGGATGCCGCGGAGCGACGGAAGCAAATTGGGTATAACGAGCTGTCCGAAGGAAAGACCGTATCCCCGTTTACCCTGCTGTTGAACCAGTTTAAGGATTTCATGGTGCTTGTGCTTATGGGTGCGACGCTCGTATCCGGTTTGCTTGGCGAATATTTGGATGCCATCACGATCATCGCGATTATCCTTTTAAACGGAGCCCTTGGGTTTGTTCAAGAGTTCCGCGCCGAACGTTCGCTAAGAGCTTTAAAGCAGCTCTCTGCACCTTCTGCCAAAGTTCTGCGTGGGGGGAACAGCGAGGTTATTCCAGCAAAGATGTTAGTACCAGGTGATATTGTCTTGCTGGAGAGTGGTGATCGAATACCCGCGGATATACGATGGCTGGATTGCAGTTCTCTATATGTGGAGGAATCCGCGCTAACTGGGGAATCGCTGCCTGTCTCGAAGCATTCGGATGTGATCCGCGCGGAGGAGCTTCCGCTCGGTGATCAGAAGAATCTTGGGTTCATGGGCACAATGGTAACCAGGGGTACTGGTAAAGCTATCGTAATTCGAACGGGTATGGACACAGAGATGGGTAAGATTGCAGACCTGATCCAGAATACAGAATCTCAGGAAACTCCGCTTCAGCATCGTCTCGAGCAGTTAGGGAAAATTTTAATCTATGTATCACTAGGTTTAACTATTGTAGTTGTAGCAGCCGGTATTTTACATGGACAGCCTGCCACAGCAATGTTCTTGGCCGGGGTAAGCTTGGCGGTCGCTGCGATTCCGGAAGGGCTTCCGGCCATTGTAACCATCGCACTTGCGCTGGGTGTGCAGAGGATGATCAAACGAAAGGCCATCGTTCGTAAATTACCTTCAGTGGAAACCTTGGGCTGCGCATCCGTCATCTGTTCGGACAAGACGGGTACATTGACTCAAAATAAAATGACGGTGACCCGATTATGGACGGGCGGACGTGGCCTTGAAGTAACAGGTGAAGGTTATGCTCCGAACGGACAGGTTCTGGAGAAAGGTAAACCGGTAGATCTCAAAAATGATCAAAGTTTAAGACGGATGCTACAGGTGGGTGCTTTGTGCAGTAATGCGGAGATCATCGAGACCTTTCCGACTGAAGTGCGGGGTAAGCGTAAAGGGAAGGATAAGGACATCGTAGTTGATAAGTCATCTGACAGCTCATCCATCTGGGAGCTTAAAGGAGATCCGACCGAAGGAGCTCTCGTGGCACTTTCAGGGAAGATGGGTTTGACTGCCCAGACACTAGCTGTAACATATTCCCGTGAGAAGGAATTTCCATTCGATTCTGAGCGGAAGTTAATGTCAGTTATCATTGGTCATCCCGGAGGACGGATGGTATGTACGAAAGGTGCGCCTGATGTTCTGCTTAATCGCTGTTCATATATGCTCTGGGAGGGCGGTGTTGTGCCTTTAACGCCAACATTGCGGCAGAAAGTACTCGATGCTAATGAGCAAATGGCATCAGGTGCTCTTCGTGTCCTAGGTATGGCTTATCGTGATATTCGTCCAAGTGAAAATATGGATAGTGAAAAGGATGCGGAATCCCAGCTCGTCTTTATCGGATTGGCGGGGATGATTGATCCGCCAAGACGTGAAGTCCGCGATGCCATTAGCGTCACACGTCGAGCAGGAATTAAGACTGTAATGATTACTGGGGACCACGGAACGACTGCAGAGGCCATTGCGCATCAATTAGGAATTCTGCAACGTGGAGGCACGGTACTAACAGGGGCTCAACTAACTCGGATGGATGATGATGAGCTGGATAAAGTATCGGACAATGTGTATGTATTCGCCCGCGTATCTCCTGAGCATAAGCTTCGTATCGTGAAATCTTTGCAGCGCCGTGGTCATGTAGTGGCTATGACCGGGGACGGAGTCAATGACGCTCCAGCCATTAAAGCGGCAGATATAGGAATATCTATGGGGATCACTGGTACAGATGTGACCAAGGAAGCCTCTTCTCTAGTCCTAGGGGACGACAATTTCTCAACCATTGTTGCTGCCATTGAAGAGGGTAGAAACATTTATGAGAACATTCGTAAATTCATTCGTTACCTACTAGCATCAAATGTGGGAGAGATCTTGACCATGTTCTTCGCTATGATGCTTGGTCTGCCTCTGCCACTCGTGCCTATCCAAATCTTATGGGTGAATCTGGTGACAGACGGACTGCCAGCCATGGCGCTTGGTGTTGACCAACCCGAAAAGGATTTGATGGAGCATAAACCGCGTGGGGCGAAGGAAAATATTTTTGCCCGCCGTTTAGGGTGGAAGATCATAAGCCGTGGATTCTTAATCGGTTTATGTACGTTAGGTGCATTTTGGCTAACCTTACGTGTGGCACCAGAGAATCCAGCGCAGCTGATTCGAGCTCAGTCCGTAGCTTTTGCGACACTCGTTATGGCGCAGTTGATTCATGTCTTCGATTGCCGCAGTTCACGTTCGGTGTTCCATCGAAATCCGTTTCAGAATAAGTACCTAGTTCTTGCTGTATTGTCATCCGTGATTCTGATGCTGGCTGTAATGTATATTCCGTTTCTACAACCTGTCTTCAAAACAGTGCCGCTTAATTTCCGTGAGTGGTGCCTTGTATTTGTAACAGCGGGGATTCCGACCTTCCTGATGGGCGCTGGCAGTGTTTGGGGTGGAAAACGTAATCGTGGTCGTAGCGGAAGCAATTCGATGATAAAAAGTACAAAAATTTCGGCATAAAGTTAATAGTATTGCTCCATTCCTAAAGGTATACTTGTTGCAGTTAACAGCTCGTATACTTGTGAAGGGCTACATTACACAGAATATTAAGCTTAAGCGATTGCTAACATAACATAACCTTTAGGAGTGGACTTTCAATGGAATTCACAAAAATGCACGGGCTCGGCAATGACTTTATCGTAGTTTTTGGCGAGCAAGAACTACCAAGCAATGCAGCAGAGCTTGCTGTAACCCTATGCAATCGGTTCTTCGGAATTGGCGCGGACGGACTTGTATACATCCTACCGTCTGAACGTGGTGATTACATGATGCGAATTATGAATTCTGATGGTTCGGAGGCGGAGCAGTGCGGAAATGCTATTCGCTGTGTATCTAAATATGTATATGATCATGGCCTGGTAAACTCCGAGCAGATTATAATTGAAACGATTGGTGCCGGAGAGCAAAAGGTTACCTTGAATGTGAAAGACGGTGTGGTGGAAACTGTAACGGTTGATATGGGCGAACCTATATTGTCCGGTCTTCAAATTCCGGTAGCTATTGATGCAGAACCAGTACTCTCAGAGTCGATTGAATCGGACGGAACCGAATTTAAGTTTACAGCAGTATCAATGGGTAATCCTCATTGCGTTATTTATGTAGACGATGCCGTATCTTTTGATCTTGCGACATGGGGACCTAAGTTAGAAGTACATCCGTTGTTCCCAAGAAAGGTAAACGTCGAGTTCGCAACGGTTCTGGATCGAGGTAGAGTAGATATGCGGGTATGGGAACGTGGAGCTGGACCCACACTTGCTTGTGGGACTGGAGCTTGCGCAACTTTAGTGTCTTCTGTGCTGAATGGCCTGACAGATCGAGCGGCTTGGATTAGTCTAAAGGGTGGCGATCTCTTCATTGAATGGAATGAAGATGATAACCATGTGTATATGACAGGTCCTGCTGAGGTTGCATTCACAGGTAGTGTAGTGCTATAAAAAATAATGATTCGAATCGTATTACTGAATAAAGGGCAATTCAAGAGCTCATTCTTGGATTGCTTTTTTTTGTTTCGATGTTGTGCTGCATTTCAATCCGAATAATGGAAGACCTAACCGAAAATAATAGTCTTAATTATGAGAAAGAGGTGAACTTGCTGAACATGAAAGGATGGAATAGAAGAAATAAGTCCGGCAATGGCCTGCAAGGGAATCCTTCACAGTCAGGCAGACTAACAATAAATCTTACGCAGTCGATAGAACATATAATTACTGAGCTAGGTGATAGTCCTGATCTCAAAATAAGACAGGTAAGGCTAGGTGAACACAGTCCTGTCCATGCAGCGGCCCTTCATCTTAGTGGTTTGGTTCAACCGGAGGCCGTTGACGAATTTATTGTCGGTTCTTTGCTCGGTGTTACTAATGAGATGTTAAACGAGCAAATCCCTGCCACAGGAAATGTGATGGATTTTATACTGAATCGTACCCTAGAAATTGGTGATGCTAAGATACAGGACGAATGGAAAGAAATTCTGCTGGCAATTCTTTCGGGAGATACGGTGATTTTAATTGAGGGATATGCCAGTGCGATTGTGTGTGATACCCAAGGCGGGGAGACACGTTCGGTCACTGAGCCTACTTCTCAGCTTGTTGTTCGGGGACCCAAGGACAGCTTTGTGGAATCGCTTGCCACGAATATTTCCTTAATCCGTCGAAGACTAAAAACTCCTAATTTAAGATTGGAGTATATGAGAATTGGTGAGGTATCTCAGACGATTGTGGCGTTGATGTTCATTAAAGGCATTGTTGACGAAAAGCTGGTCGATGAAGTGAGGAAACGGCTGGGAGAGATTAAGATCGATGCGATTCTGGAATCCGGTTATATCGAAGAGCTGATTCAGGATAAAACCTTCACTCCATTTCCAACAATCAATAACAGTGAGCGACCAGATGTCGCGGCGTCAAATCTTTTAGAGGGAAGAATAGTACTTGTTGTAGATGGAACTCCCTTTATTTTGATTTTGCCGGCCGTTTTCACACTTTTTTTTCAATCCTCATCGGATTATGCTGAAAGATTCGATATCTCATTTTTTATGCTGCTTATCCGGTATATCAGCTTTATAGTTCTAATCTTGGGACCTTCTATCTATATAGCATTAACCACGTTTCACTATGAAATGATCCCAACAACCTTATTGATCAACCTGTTATCGCAACGAGAAAATGTTCCATTTCCGGCTTTTGTGGAGGCGATATTAATGGAGGGGGCGTTTGAAATTATCAGAGAAGCTGGAGTGCGAATGCCCCGTGCGGTGGGGCAAACCGTATCCGTTGTGGGTGCTTTGATTCTGGGGCAGGCTGTGGTAGAGGCTGGGATCATCACGCCGGTTATGGTTATTGTTGTGGCACTAACAGGTATTGTGAGTTTTGCAATTCCCTCTTATAACATGGCAATTTCAGGGCGGATTATTCGATTTGCTTTTTTGATACTTGCAGGTATGTTTGGATTTTACGGCATTACACTTGGCTTAATCGTACTGGTTGCACATATGAACAGTCTGCGTTCATTTGGTATCCCTTACTTGTCACCCGTAGTTCCTCTATCGGTGAAGAGGCAAAAAGATACCTTTTTAAGGTTACCTGTATGGATTCATAATAAGGGACGTTCTACTTCTCCCGGTGAACACGGGGATAGTCCGGCGGGTGAGAAAATTAACACTGGACATGAAGCTAACCTTTCACCTGTCATCAATGGGATAGACGATGGTGGGGGTTCTAATAAGAAAGGAGCTTCTGATGAAAGTTAAAGGGAATGTTCTAATTCGTTCTGCGTGGCCTCTTATACTGCTTCTCGTGCTCACTGGCTGCTGGGACAGCGTTGAATTAAACAGAAGAGCGATTGTTACAGGTGTGGCCGTTGATAGAGGCTCTACGGAGGAGGAAAAATATGTCCTTACCTTTCAAGTCATTATTGCAGACGAAATTTCAGGAGAAAATGCCAGAGGGACCTCACCTGTTGCAGTTTATACAGGCAAAGGTCGCAGCATGTTTGAAGCATTGGCTGACGGCTCCCGTCAGACCGCCCGCTTTTTGTCACTTGGTCATATTCGAGTAGTCGTAATTTCGGAAAAATTTGCCCGTGAAGGAATCAAGGACATTATGGATTTATTGGAAAGAGAAAGTGAAACGAGATTAACCAGTCTTCTCTTTATATCTAAGAGACAACCAGCAAGCGACAGTATGACTACGATGACTGTTTTCGGAAGAATTCCAGCGAATGATTTGGTGGAAAAGCTTGAGACGACCTCCAAACAGTTTGGCTACAATTACCGAATGGAGGTAGATGATGTCGTACGCGGGATTCAAATTCCTAGTGGGGGGCCGATGATTAATGGGGTCGAAGTTACTGGTGATGTGGAGCGAAGAGACTCGAATGAAAATATTAAAACGATCAAACCGAAGGCTGCGCTGCGGGTTACAGAGCTGGCTGTTTTTAAAAATGACAAGCTGATCGGGTGGCTACACGGAGATCAAGCCATTGGGTCCGCCCTGTTAAAAAATAAAATCACACAAATGCCTGCAGTGGTTGCTATCGGTAAGAACGAATATGTGTCTTTTAAT
Source organism: Paenibacillus sp. RS8 (assembly GCF_041956825.1). Taxonomy (NCBI): domain Bacteria; kingdom Bacillati; phylum Bacillota; class Bacilli; order Caryophanales; family Paenibacillaceae; genus Paenibacillus; species Paenibacillus sp. RS8. The sequence continues at coordinate 4,505,597 of NZ_CP168131.1, forward strand.
GTGTATCTCTCGCAGGTTCAAGTCAAGGTGAACGCAAAAGATGCAGAGAATCCAATATTTACCATAAGTATTACTCAACAAGCGGGTTTAAAAGAGTCGCCCAATAATTTGAATCTGAGGGACCCCAATGTGTTAAATGATCTGTCCAGGCTTATGGAGAAGCATACACGAGATCAAGTATGGGAAGCGATAAATGAATCAAGAGCGCTAAAGAGTGACTATTTGGGTTTTGGAGAAGTGGTAGAACGTGAGAATCCTCGTGGATGGAAAAAAGTCAAAGATCATTGGGAGGATATATTTGCGACCTGTGAGATTAAGATTGATGAGGATGTCGTGATTAGGCATACCGATATGCGAAGCGATTCTTTTCAGGTCAATAAGAAATAACGTTTAAGGAGGAGCGGGTATGAATAAAGGCAGTATAAAAATTGGTGTATTCCAAATCTTCTCCTTAACATTGTTGTTCGAGCTTGGGACAGCTTTGGTGGTGAATCTAGGGATGGAAGCGGGAAAAGATGCATGGATTTCCATTATGATCGGTGATTTTATTGGAGTAGCTGTTTTCGCGGGATATACCTTTCTCTATCGAAAGTTTCCTGATTTACCGCTAACGGCTTATGTCCGAAAGGTACTAGGCAGATATTTGGGATCGGTAATAGCGTTAGGTTACATCATCCTATTTCTGAATTTAGCGGGAAGGGATTTGCGAGATGGCAGCACCATGCTTGTTATGGCAACCATGCATCGGACTCCGTTATTCATTATAGCCATGCTGATGGTCTTATCAAGCGCTTATGTATTGCATAAGGGAATAGAGGTATTAGCCAGAACTTCGATGGTTTTCTTAACGCTTGTATTAATGATAGGTCTTTTTAGCTCGATGATGCTGATGTTTTCGGGTTCAATTAATCTCCATTTACTTCAGCCCGTTTTCCAGAATGGATTCGAGCCCATCCTCGCCTCTGTAGTCAAACAAAATTATATGTTTCCTTTTGGTGAAATGGTCTGTTTTACTATGCTGATGCCTTATCTTGATAACGCAAAAAAAGGGCCCTGGATCATTGCAACGGGTATATTTGTATCAGGCATACTATTGAGTCTGACTATGGTCTTAAACATATCTGTTCTTGGATCTGATATTGTTAAAAGATCGCTACTTCCGCTGATGCCTACGATTAGTAAGATTTCTATTTCTGATTTTGTTCAACGGCTAGATATTTTAGTTGTTATGGTGCTTATCATTGGTGTTTTTTTTAAAATGGCAGTTTTTTTTGCAGCAGCCCTGATCGGTATATCAGAGTTATTTAAAATTCCTTATCGGAGGATGGTCTATCCGACAGCTTTGATTATCTTGTTTAGTTCTATGCTGGATGCACGAAGCTTCACCGAGCATATAGATGAGGGTGGAAAACTGCTGTATACGGTGTATCCCTTCTTTATGGTGTTAATCCCGCTGATCCTTATCCTTGTTACAGCGTTAAAGAGTCACTTTTCAGCTCCGCGTTCAGGTTGACGTCCGGTCTTCCAGGCCAGAATATCAGGACCAAGCAGACATAACAGCAAGATGATGGCCGCAGTTTTCTCAGAGGCAGTGTATAGTAAGTAATTTAGAATGTACTGGATGTTACCCACTCCATAACCAAATAGCCAATCCCCCAAATACAGATATGATAAACACAAAATGCTTAAGAGTAGGATAATTGCGTATTTTCGGATCAGAAGTTTTCTAGTTTTTTTCTTCACTGGATTTGCTCCTTTTCGTTAATTTAACGTTAGTATGAAGCTTTTAATACCCGATCATGCATACCCGGACCGGGTGTCTGATTGCTTTTCTTTTGAAAGCTTATCATCCATACCGATTTATGATACATTAGTATGAAACTAATGAGTCAGGGGAGGATTTTGCAGTGAAGCCGGATCTACGTTCCGCATGGGGAAACAAAGTATTGGTCGGAGACGGAGCGATGGGTACCTATTTATATCAGAAGGGTTTCCCTGTCGGCATTTCCTACGAAGAATTAAATTTGACCTCTCCAGGGGTTATCGAAGATGTACATCGCAGCTATATAGATGCAGGGGCAGTGCTGCTAGAAAGCAACACCTTCTCAGCGAATTTTGACAGGCTGTCCAAATATGGTTTGGAGTCCAAGGTTGAAGAAATTAATCGTGCCGGAGTAAGAATCGCTCGTAAAGCTGCTGGAGATACTGGTTATGTATTAGGTGCTGTAGGCTCCATTCGCGCCGGTAAGCGTGCAAATCTCTCATCAACAGAGTTGAAGAAGTATTTTACGCAGCAGATCACAGCATTGTTAGAAGAAGAAGTAGACGGCATTATGCTAGAAACCTTCTACGATGTCGAGGAACTTCACCTTGCACTAAGAACTGTACGTAAACATAGTACTCTCCCAGTCATTTGCCAATTTGCTGTCGATGAATCAGCTCGTACGTTGGATGGACTGACGCTGCCAGAGGCTTTTCGCATTCTTGAAGGTGACGGAGCAGATATCATCGGATTTAACTGTAATACGGGTCCAAATGGAATTAAGAGAGCGCTGAAAGCTGTACAAGGTAATCTGGTTCTACCGACCTCGGTCTATCCGAATGCAGGTGTTGCCGATTATGTAGACGGAGAATACCGGTATGGGGCTTCGCCGGAATATTTCGGGCAGATGGCAGTAACTTTTGCAGAAATGGGTTGCAGAATTATCGGCGGCTGCTGTGGTACTACACCGCAGCATATTGCTGAAATTTCTTCCGCATTAAAAGGTTACGAACCTCAGCCACTTCCAAAACCGTCGATTGTGACGGTGGAACGTGTATCGCTGCAAGAGCATTTTGGTGAAGATGAGGGAAGAGATGGCAGAGAGCCGAACCTGGTTGATTTAGTAAAAGAACGCCATACGGTTATCGTTGAGCTGGATCCTCCCCGTGATTTGGATATCGCCAAGTTTATGCAGGGTGCAGAAGCGCTGAGAAGAGCGGGTGCGGATGCGTTGACACTCGCCGATAACTCACTGGCTGTTACACGGATGAGCAATATGGCTTTAGGACATTTGGTGCACGCTAAAACTGGACTTCGTCCGCTGGTGCATGTTGCTTGTCGGGACCGTAATCTGATCGGTACTCAATCGCATTTGATGGGTTTTGATGCGCTTGGCATTGATCATGTGTTGGCGGTGACTGGAGACCCCGCAAAATTCGGAGATCTTCCTGGCTCAAGTTCGGTTTATGATTTAACCTCTTTTGAGATTATTCGAATGATTAAGCAATTGAATGATGGCATTTCCTTCTCTGGTAAACCTTTGAAGCAGAAAGCGAATTTTGTAATCGGTGCTGCCTTTAACCCAAATGTTAAACATTTAGATAAGGCTATACAGCGACTGGAGAAGAAAATTGCCTCTGGTGCGGATTATATTATGACCCAGCCAGTCTATGATCAGGAACTTATCGTGAAGATCGCAGAGGCCACTGCACATCTGGAAATCCCCGTGTTTATTGGTGTGATGCCACTGGCTAGTGGACGTAATGCAGAATTCCTTCATAATGAGGTTCCAGGCATTCAGCTTACCGATGAAGTCCGGAATCGCATGAAAGGACTTGAAGGGGAAGCAGGAAGAGCTGAAGGTGTTGCCATCGCTAAGGAGCTGCTAGATGTTGCTACAGCTCATTTCAATGGGATCTATTTGATGACACCGTTCATGTTCTATGATATGAGTGCACAGCTGATGGAGTATGTATGGGAGAAATCAGGACGTAAATTATCCCCCTTGTTTCGCTAGTAATAATCAATTACAATAGTGTAATGGATGTGATTCCGTTGTCATTTAGCATGACCGGATACGGTCAATCGTCCCTGCAATTCGGCGGCTACAAGATTATGTTCGAAGTGAAATCGGTGAATCACCGGTACTGCGAAGTTGTACTGCGGATGCCCCGGGATTGGACGGGTTATGAGGATGTGCTGAGAAGAAAGGTTCAACAGCACGTCAAACGGGGAAGGATAGATGTTACCATCAATAGAGAGCATGATGAGTCGTCTTCTGGACCGGTTCTGAATCGCTCTGCTGTCATGACTTATCTTAAGGCAGCAGATCAGCTTAAGAACGAGTATGGTTTGTCCGGTGAGTTGACTCTTCGTGATATACTTTCTATACCCGGTATTATGGAAAGCAAAGATGAGGCTGCGGGTGCCGTGTCCGCGGCCTTAGAAGACTACTCTGAAATGTTGGAGACGGGACTTGAGCAGAGTTTGCAGTCTCTGCTGGAGATGCGCGCCCGTGAAGGCAGTTTTCTAGTCGCTGATCTTGAACAGCGTCTCACCTATCTTGAGACCATGCATGCTGAAATGGTTGAACTTGCTCCTGTTGTAGTCATTGAATATCGTGACAAGCTACGTCACCGATTGAATGAGCTGAATGATGGGACGTTCGCTTTTGATGAGCATAAATTCGGGATGGAAATCGCTATTTTTGCTGATCGCTGTAATATTGATGAAGAGTTGACCCGGTTGTATAGTCATTTCGAACAATGCAGAACCCTCCTGAAGGGGAAAGGGCCGGTAGGACGCAAGCTGGATTTTCTCATTCAGGAGATGAACCGGGAGACGAATACAATCGGGTCGAAATGCAATCATTTAACTCTCGTGGGTCTTGTGCTAGACATGAAAGCAGAGCTAGAGAAGATTCGTGAACAAGCGGCAAACATAGAGTAACCGGGAACAGGTAATAGCATAGAACTTTATGGGGGGAACTACCGGAACATGGCAATTAAACTTATCAACATTGGCTTTGGGAATATTGTGTCCGCCAATCGCATTATTTCCATCGTCAGTCCGGAATCTGCACCAATCAAACGTATTATCCAGGAGGCTCGTGATCGACATATGTTGATCGACGCCACCTATGGCCGACGGACTCGTGCCGTAATCATTACAGATAGTGATCATGTCATTTTGTCGGCTGTACAGCCGGAGACTGTGGCGCATCGCTTATCCAGTAAAGATGACGACAACGACGAATAACAACTAAATGGAGTGTATTATGTCAAAAGGATTGCTCATCATATTATCCGGACCTTCCGGCGTAGGTAAAGGTACTGTATGTACTGCGCTACGTCCGAAGATGCCCGAACTTGTCTACTCAGTATCAGCTACTACTCGTAGTCCGCGTGCGGGTGAGGAAGACGGTGTGAACTATTTTTTCAAAAGCAAAGAGCAGTTTGCGGCTATGATAGAAGCCGATCAACTGCTTGAATATGCGGAGTACGTAGGTAATTTTTACGGTACTCCACGTGATTTTGTAGAGAGAACTCTCAATAGCGGCAAAGACATTATTCTCGAAATTGAGGTTCAGGGAGCTCTCAAAGTCAAAGAGAAATTTCCTGAAGGTATTTTTGTGTTCCTTCTTCCACCTTCTATGGACGAGTTGAAGGACCGCATACGCGGACGGGGTACGGAACATCCAGATGTGATCGATCACCGCATGACCGTAGCGGAGGATGAGATAAATCTAATGCAGCATTATGATTATGCTGTTGTGAATGATGAGATTGATCTGGCTTGTAAGAGAATAGAAAGCATCATTATCGCCGAACATTGTAAAGTCAGATAATGTATGCTGAAAGATTGAATGTATTACCAGTAAACTATGAAGAGGTGTCCCTGTGCTATATCCATCCATTGATGAAATGATGACCAAGGTTGACAGTAAGTATTCGCTCGTTGTAGCCGCAGCACGTCGTGCTAGACAATTGCGTGAGGGTGGTAAGACAGATGTAAAGAACCCTAGATCGCATAAATTCGTTGGTGTTGCTCTTGAAGAAATTTACGAAGATCGCATTACGCTTACCCGCGGTGAAGAGTAGTCGCAAGCCTATTTAGATATTCCCTTTTGTAGAAACGGATACCGCCTAGTTGTAATTAGGCGATGCCGTTTCTTCTTGGGTTATGGAGCATTTATGGATCTTTAATGAATGATGATAGCCCAAAACCGGGCTGTTTCTGACAACCGGAAGGTTGTTATTTTTTTCTCAAAATATAAGAAGTAAAGTAATAGATCATTCGTTGTAAGAGTAGGGAACAGGGGGGAGATCATGTTGAAGAGCTTGAAGGGGAAGACTATTTTACTTGGGATTACAGGAGGTATTGCGGCCTACAAAGCAGCGTCCCTGACCAGTAAGCTTGTCCAAAAAGGAGCCGAGGTTCATGTCATTATGACAGCTTCGGCAAAGCAGTTCATTACAGAATTAACTCTACAGTCACTGTCGAAGCAACGAATATATAGTGATACATTCCAGGAACGTGACCCATCTTCCATCTCGCATATTGATTTGGCCGATTCAGCGGATCTTGTAATAGTAGCGCCAGCAACTGCGAATATGATTGCCAAGATGGCGCATGGAATTGCGGATGATATGTTATCTACAACGTTACTCGCTACTACTGCACCTGTAATGGTGGCACCAGCTATGAATGTCCATATGTATCAGCATCCCGCTGTACTTAGCAATTTGGACACCCTCGCTAAACGTGGTATTCAGTTTATTGAGCCTGGGGAAGGTCTGCTGGCATGCGGTTACGTAGGTAAAGGCCGTTTAGAGGAGCCTGAGACAATCGTAAGTTATGTGGAGGATTTTTTTGCATTGCAAGAAAGTGCGAAGTCTAGTCCACTCAAGGGTAAAAAGATTGTCATCACAGCTGGCGGTACAGTAGAACGGATTGATCCGGTACGCTATATCTCCAATGATTCCTCTGGTAAAATGGGGTTTGCTGTGGCACGTGCTGCACTTGCCATGGGGGCAGAGGTTACCTTAATTGCTGCGCGAACAGATGAAGCGCCTCCGCAGGACCCGGATATTTCTGTTATTCGTGTTCAATCCGCACAAGAAATGTATGAAGCAGTTACTGCCCATTGGGATAGCTGCGATATCATGATTAAGGCAGCGGCTGTATCGGATTACCGTCCGAAGCATAGCGAGCAATCCAAAATTAAAAAAAGTGGAGATACGCTGACTCTTGAGCTTATAAAAACAACGGATATCCTCGAAACGCTAGGTAAGAACAAGGATAAGCAGTTCTTGATCGGTTTTGCAGCGGAGACGGGAAACACAGAATTTTATGCAAAGGACAAGCTGGTCCGAAAAAACTGCGATCTCATCGTTGCTAACAACGTAGCGGCTGCAGGAGCCGGATTTGGATCGGATACGAATATTGTATCGATTTATGATGCAGATGGATTGGTGCTTGAATTGCCACAATTGTCTAAGGATGAGGTCGCACGCCGTTTGCTGACACTTGTGGCAGAGCGCATTTCTGGAGCTTCATTATAATGGATATTGCCAAGGTCATTGTGGATGTGCCTGTACGCAGCACTGACCGGCCATTTGATTATAGTATTCCAGAATCACTGAAATTATGGATTGAAGTGGGCAGCCGAGTAGCAGTCCCGTTTGGACACCGTACGGTGCAAGGGTTTGTTGTTTCGTTAGAGTCAGGAGAAACAGTAGTGAATTCTGCGCTTAAGCCTATTCAAGAAGTACTTGATCTGCTTCCACCGTTATCCCCTGAATTAGTTGAGTTAGCAGACTGGATGAGTAAAAGATATGCCTGTAGACGAATTTCTGCCCTTCAAGCGATGCTGCCCACCGCTCTTAAGGGGAAGGCAGAACGACTGATTTCATTAGGAGTTGTGGAAGAAGAGACAGCATTCCCTGATGATGAATTATTCCCTATGTTTGCTGAGACAGAGAATGAGGAACGACTAATCACTGAATTTATTGGACGTAATGGCGAAGTTTCCATGAAGCAACTTACCCGTGCGTTTCCGGAGGCTGCGGAAACGGTGAAGTTCATGCTGCGGCGCGGAGTTCTTGTAGAGAGCCAATCAATCAAAGATAAAATGGGCAAGAAAAAGCTGAAAGCGGTAGATCTGGCGATAGGCATTACGGCTGCGCGTGAGGCGTTGAGTAAGTTTCCTAAAAAATCTGCGCGACAGAAGGAAGTGCTAAGCTTTCTAATCGAAAGAGAAGCTACACTCCCTATGGCGCTTAAGGAAGTCTTGTCAGCCCTTCAAGTTACGGCAAGTACGGTAAAGGGTTTAGAGGAAAAAGGCTTCATCGAAATCAGCGAGATTGAAGTCTATCGCGACCCTTATCAAGGACGTGACTTTAAGCCTACTACGCCTCTGCCACTTACAGCAGAGCAAGAGATTGTATACACTCGAATTTCACGAACACTAGAAGAGCAACTACATGAAGTATTTCTGGTACATGGCGTTACGGGGAGCGGCAAGACAGAAATCTACTTGCAATGTATCAAACGTTGCTTGGATCAGGGCAGACAGGCCGTAGTGCTCGTTCCAGAAATTGCATTAACACCGCAGATGGTGGAACGTTTTAAAGGACGTTTTGGAAGTGGTGTTGCGGTAATGCATAGCCGATTGTCTGTAGGTGAACGTTACGATGAGTGGCGCAAAATCCGCGAAGGAAAGGCTACGGTTGCCGTTGGTGCCCGATCAGCAGTGTTTGCTCCGTTCTCTAACTTGGGTTTGATTATTATGGATGAAGAACATGAGACCTCATATAAGCAGGAGGAAAATCCGAAATATCATGCCCGTGATGCTGCGATTCGCAGAGCCGAGCAGTGTGGGGCAGCCGTGATTCTAGGCTCCGCCACGCCTTCGTTAGAAAGCTATCATGCGGCCAGAGCACAGAGTGATATTCATTTTTCACCAGTACTTTTAGAAATGCCTACTCGCGCACTTGGCAACGAGCTTCCCAAGGTGAATGTAGTGGATATGCGGGAAGAGCTTAAAGAAGGTAATCGCTCCATGTTTAGTCGTAAGCTGCATTCTGCACTGGCTGAAAGACTGGAACGTGGAGAACAGACGGTGTTATTGCTTAACCGCAGAGGGTTCTCAACGTTTGTCATGTGTCGAAGTTGCGGATATGTGGCAGGTTGCCCGGAGTGTGATATTTCGTTAACGTATCATAGCCGTAGTGACAATTTGCGTTGTCATTATTGTGGTCATGCCGAGCCAGCACCTAAGCTTTGTCCAGAGTGCGCAAGTGAGCATATCCGATTCTTCGGAACAGGAACTCAGCGAGTGGAAGAAGAGCTTGGCAAGTTGTTTCCTGGTATACGGGTGATTCGTATGGATGTGGATACAACGACAGAAAAGGGTTCGCATGAGAAATTACTCAACCAATTCAGAGACAAAAAAGCGGATGTTCTGCTAGGCACACAGATGGTAGCGAAGGGATTGGATTTTCCCGACGTAACTCTTGTTGGCGTAATAACTGCAGATTCAGCGTTGAACTTGCCCGATTTTCGTGCAGCGGAAAAGACCTTCCAATTGCTTACACAAGTTGCTGGAAGAGCAGGCCGGCATCAGCTTCCGGGTGAGGTAGTTGTTCAGTCCTATACACCGGAGCATTATTCTATTGTTCATGCTAGCGGGCATGACTATCTCTCTTTTGTAAGGGAGGAGTTAAAGCATCGCAGAGGGTTACATTATCCACCTTATTGCAGATTGATACTCGTTACATTATCCCATGAGCAATTACCGCTATTACTCCGGATGGCAGAGAATTACGCTATGAATCTTCAGGGAAAGGCCAGACAGCTTAGATGGTATGGGAGTCTGGATAAGTTAACTACCGATGTACTCGATCTGTTAGGTCCAGTAGCTTCACCAATCCCTCGCTTGAAGGGTAGATATAGATTCCAGTGTATGATAAAATGGCGCGGCGCCATCGATGTGATTGGGCTTGTTCGGCAAGTGGCTGAGGAGTTGGAGGATTCTGTTCGGGATACAGGGCTCCAAATCAGCATTGATGTAGATCCGCAAATGTTGATGTAAATCGTTATCATGTTACAATGTAAAAAAAGAGCTAGATCAATAAACTCTAAATATAGAGATGTACAGAACGGGAAGGTGTTTGTAATGGCGATACGTATGATCGTTAAGGAACCGGATGAAGTGTTGCACAAAATAGCAAAAGAAGTAACTGTAGTTACACCTAATGTCAAAAAATTGTTAGATGATATGGCTGATACGATGTATGACGCTGAAGGTGTAGGGCTGGCAGCTCCACAAGTTGGTATTTTGAAGCGCCTAATTGTGGTGGATGCAGATGAAGAGCACGGGCTGATCAAAATGATTAATCCGGAAATCATCGGTACAGAAGGGGAGCAGCTAGGACCTGAAGGATGTCTTAGTATTCCCGGATTAAATGGTGATGTACGCCGTGCAGAGACAGTAACCGTACGTGGTCTTAACCGTGAGGGAAAAGAAATTACCATCACCGGCAGTGGTTTACTTGCTCGGGCTTTTCAACATGAGATTGACCATCTGAACGGAGTACTGTTTACCGATATCGCTGAAAAAGTATATGAGATGACAGCTGAACGCAATGAGACTGAGGAGTGAGGATATGAAGATTGTATTCATGGGAACCCCAGCCTTTGCGGTACCAAGCTTGCAAATGCTGATGGATGAAGGCTATGAAGTTGTAGCAGTCGTCACCCAACCAGATCGACCGCAAGGACGTAAAAAGATCTTGGCTCCTTCACCGGTTAAAGAAGCCGCATTATCTCTCGGTTTACCTGTGCTCCAGCCTGAACGGATGCGCAAACCTGAGGCTGTTGCAGAGTTAGCTGCATATGAGCCTGACCTGATTGTTACAGCTGCTTATGGTCAAATTTTGCCTAAAGCTGTATTGGATTTGCCGCGTAATGGTTGTGTGAATGTTCATGGTTCATTGCTTCCTAAATACCGGGGGGGCGCACCGATTCAACGTAGTATCATTAACGGTGAGAAGGTTACCGGCGTTACTTTGATGTATATGGCTGAAGGACTTGACACTGGAGATATGATCTCGCGCGTCGAGGTGGCTATCGAGGATGAGGATACTTCCGGCACGATGTTCGAGAAGCTGAGCCTTGCTGGACGTGATCTCTTGAAGTCTGAAATGCCGCGATTAGTAAACGGTCGTGTTCAAGCTACCCCGCAAGACGATAGTCAAGCAACCTTCGCACCCAACCTAAATCGTGAGGATGAGCGTTTGGATTGGAACGCTGGTTCTCGTGATAGCTATAATAGAATCCGTGGGCTGGTTCCTTTTTCAGGTGCGTTTACACTCTGGAATGGAGAGACCTTTAAAGTTTGGTCTTCAAAAATTCCCGCTGAACAGAAATCAACTGACAGTGCGCCAGGAACGGTGCTTTCGGTTACTGAACAAGGTGTAGAGGTTAAGACTGGAGACGGAAGTCTGCTGCTAACTACTGTTCAGCCTGCTGGTAAGAAAGCTATGAGTGCTGCGGACTTTAGCCGTGGCGGTGTCATGAAACCAGGGACGGTGCTAGGTTGAGCGCGGGCGGTAAAAAGGGCGGTGCCGGAAACAAAGGTAAAGCTAATACAGCCCCTGCCCGGGATATCGCACTCGATATTCTGGTAAAGGTCGAACAGCAAGGTGCATACAGCAACCTACTCTTGAACAGCAGTCTGCAGAAGTCTGCTCTTAGCAGAGAAGATGCTGGACTAGTTACTGAGCTTGTCTATGGCACCATCTCTCGTATGAACACACTTGATTATGTGCTAGAGGAATTTGTTAGCAAAGGGATCGCTAAATTGCAGCCCTGGGTGCGTAATTTATTGCGACTAAGCTTATATCAAATTATGTATCTGGACCGCATACCGTCTCATGCAGCTGTAAACGAGGCTGTTAATATAGCTAAGAAAAAGGGCCATCAAGGAATCTCGGGTATGGTTAATGGCGTGCTTCGTAGTGTGCTTCGAGCTGGAGATCTACCGGTTATACCTGATGAATTGAGCCCGGCGAAACGGATATCCATTCAGTATTCCCATCCTTTATGGTTAGTGGAGCGCTGGATTACCGAGTATGGTGTTGACACTGCGGAAGCTATCTGCACTGCTAATAATGAGCCACCTGCTGTTAGTGTACGTGTAAATACAACGATGATTAGCCGTGAAGCGCTACTGAGTCAGATGGTTGAACAAGGTCTGCAAGCTTCTGCTTCTGAAGTTAGTCCATATGGTATTGTTGTAAAAGGCGGCGGTAATCTCGCTCTTTCTTCTTGGTATCGGGATGGATTTATATCTGTTCAGGATGAAAGCTCCATGCTTGTAGCTGAAGCTGTTGCACCTGAGCCTGGAATGCGAGTTCTTGATTGCTGTGCCGCACCCGGGGGCAAAACAGCGCATATGGGCGAGCTGATGAAAGATGAAGGGTCTATTCTTGCTAACGATCTGCATCCGCATAAAGCTAAGCTTATCTCGGATCAAGCTGCGCGACTAGGTCTCGAAAGTGTAGTAACAGGCAGTGCAGATGCGCTGGAGCTAGAGCATACCTTAGAGCATCATTCCTTCGATAGAATTCTATTGGACGCTCCTTGCTCTGGGCTTGGGGTAATCCGCCGTAAGCCAGATCTCAAATGGCGCAAGCAGCCTGAGGATGTAACAAGCGTAGCGTCACTACAAGGTCAGCTCCTGCAGTCGGTCTCCAAACTGTTGAAGCCGGGTGGGGTTCTGGTTTATAGTACCTGTACGACTGAACAAGCGGAAAACCGTGAAGTTGTAGCTGCCTTTTTGAAGCAGAATCCTGATTTCACTTCTATAACGTTTGCTTCCCCGTTATGGGATAGATTGGAAGGTACTGCACTGGCTGAAGGTGAGGGAATTCAATTATTGCCGCATCACTATGGCAGCGACGGATTCTATATCTCTAAGCTTCAAAGAGTCTTGTAATATAGTAAATTTACTGACAATTGTTGTATCTTTTGCCCGCCGGGCTACCGTACGGCGGGCTATTTCTTTTACCGTCTCTGAAATTTGTGTTAAAATAGGAAGAATGAGAAATAATACGCATATCCTTATGAAAGAACAGGTGCTAATAATAATGAAACCTTTAATATATGATTTTTCTTTAGAAGAGTTACAGCAGTGGGCGAAAGATAACGGTGAGCCTGCTTTTCGTGGTGGACAGATTTTTGATTGGTTGTATGTAAAACGTGTAAGTGACTTCGAAGCCATGAGCAATTTGTCTAAAGGACTTCGTCAGAAGCTTAATGATCAATTCTCCATTGCAGCGCTCACTGAGATTACTAAAATGGAATCGAAAGATGGAACAGTAAAATTCCTGTTTGGATTGCATGATGACCATGCGATTGAGACAGTTATCATGAAACATAATTACGGTAATAGCGTCTGTGTAACTACCCAAGTAGGCTGCCGAATCGGTTGTACATTCTGCGCCTCTACGCTTGGTGGATTGAAGAGAGATTTGACTGCAGGTGAAATTGTAGCCCAAGTGGTACGTTCTCAACAGATCTTGGATGCGCGCGGCGAACGTGTCAGCAGTATTGTTATCATGGGTACTGGTGAGCCGTTTGAGAACTATGATGCAACCATGAGATTCTTGCGTCTTATGATTCATGAGAAAGGCCTGAATATCGGACAACGGCATATTACTGTTTCCACTAGCGGTATTGTGCCGAGCATTTATAAATTTGCAGAAGAAGATACACAGATAAATTTGGCAATTTCGATTCATGCACCTAACGATAAACTTCGTTCAAAGCTAATGCCGGTTAACCGCCGCTTTCCGTTTGATGATGTGATTGAATCTTTACGTTATTATCAAGCTAAGACGGGACGACGTGTCAGCTTTGAGTATGCTTTGATCGGTGGGGTGAATGATCAGCCGGAGCATGCTGAGGAATTAGCAGGTGTGCTTAAAAACATGCTGTGCCACGTCAATTTGATTCCAGTAAACCACGTGCCAGAGCGGAAATATGTACGTACTTCACGCAATGATATCTTTGAGTTTCAACGTATTTTGGCTGACAACGGTGTGAATGTTACCATTCGCCGTGAGCAAGGCCATGATATCGCGGCCGCATGCGGACAGCTGCGCGCCAAACATATGGAGTTGGGGTGAGGATATTTGATCAGAACAGTTCATGCCAGCGATATTGGCCGAGTGCGCTCTGTCAATGAGGATTCGGTCTGGATCGGCACGACGCGCCACGGTTATACACTCGGCATAATTGCCGATGGGATGGGTGGACATCAGGCTGGTGAAACCGCGAGCAGGCTCGCTTTGGAGACGATGAGGAATACCCTAGAGGGGCTCCTGCCTGAGCTTCAAGACGAAGCCCTGCGTGATGCGTTATCAGCTGCTATTTTGGAAGCTAACAGCACTGTTTTTAAGGAGGCTTCCAGCGACGATAAGTATCACAATATGGGTACCACTGTCGTTGCTGCCTTAATGAATGGCTCAAGTGGTTATATTGGCCATATCGGGGACAGCAGAGCCTATTTAATAAAGGACAGTGCAGCAGTTCAATTAACCGAGGATCACACGCTAGTCAATGAGCTGTTCAAGAACGGTCAGATCAGTGTGGAGGAATTAGATAATCATCCGCGACGTAATGTGCTGACGAGAGCACTTGGAACAGATGCGGAGGTGGTAGCTGATTTAACTCCTGTTACTCTGCTACCCGGGGAACTTTTGCTTCTGTGCAGTGATGGTTTAAGTAATTTTGTTACCAATGAGCATTTGGGCAAGGTAGCGGGTATACATGAGATACCGTTAGAGGAAAGAGCGGACCGCTTACTTCAGTTGGCACTGCTTGCTGGCGGCGGCGATAATATTAGCGTCGCTTTGTTAGAACATCATGGAGAGGCCGCTGTGCCCGAAACAAAGGAGTGGGATTGATGATCGGTCACGAACTGGGCGGCCGTTACCAAGTCATCGAACGGATCGGCGGAGGTGGAATGGCGCTCGTCTATAGAGCACATGACATTCTTTTAAACAGAAACGTCGCCATTAAAGTATTGCGCAATCAATTTGTACATGATGAGGAATTTATCCGCCGTTTTAGGCGGGAGGCGCAATCAGCTGCATCTTTGTCTCATCCGAATGTAGTTAGTATTTACGATGTAGGACAAGAAGACGAAATTCATTATATTGTCATGGAATATATTGAGGGCAAGAATCTTAATGAAATTATTAAAGAACGAGCGCCATTACAAGTTGACGAATCCGTACGGATCGCTTCACAAATCTGTGATGCCCTCGATCACGCTCATCAGAATCAAATTATTCATCGGGATATTAAACCACATAATATATTGATTGGGCGCAATGGCCGGGTGAAGGTAACGGATTTCGGTATTGCTCGTGCGGTTACATCTACAACCATTACTCAGACAGGATCTGTAGTGGGCTCCGTGCATTATTTCTCACCAGAGCATGCAAAAGGTGTCTCTACAGGAGAGAAGTCCGATCTCTATTCATTAGGGATTGTACTCTATCAAATGCTTACAGGGAGTCTTCCATTCTTAGGGGAGAGTCCGATTAGCGTAGCTCTAAAACATCTTCAAGAAGAGTTTGAAGAGCCAAGGCTCTTGAATCCACTTATCCCGCAAAGTGTCGAGAATGTAATTCTGAGATCGATGCGTAAGAATCCGGAGGAGCGCTATCAGTCTGCAAAGCAAATGCTGCAGGATTTAGAAACCTGCTTGTTGCCTGAGCGGCGTAGTGAAGCCAAGGTTCTTTTTAACGATGAAGAAGACGAGGATCGAACGCGGGTGATACCGGCGATTAAACCGATCCAAAGAAGCAATGGAAATCGTAATCATCGCCACGACCGGATGGATAATGATGAAGATGATGATGACGATCCGGTGCCTGTGAAAAAAGGTAAGAACCAATGGACAAAACCTGCATTATGGATTGGTTTAACTTTAGTGTTACTGCTGGCTATGGCCAGTCTCGTGTGGTACGTTAAATCCCAATTAGTTGTTCCTGAAGTATCGGTTCCATACGTGGTCGGTAAACAGCTGGAACAAGCGAAGACTGAACTTGAGGATTTGGGGCTTGAGGTTGCTGATCCTATACTGTATGACTACAGTCCGAATTTCGAAGAGAATGTGGTCATGAAGCAAAGTAGGGAAAAGGACGCCAAAGTGAAAAAGGGAGCCTCCCTAATTCTAACTGTGAATACGGCGAAACCTTTAACTAAGATGCCAGATGTAACGAATTACACTTTCGACGAAGCGGTTAAAATGCTGATGGCAAAGGGTGTACCCCAGACTCAAATTAAGAATGAACCTCTCTTCGATGAAAATACGGCGGTGGGTAAGGTTGTAAAATCAGACCCAGCCCTTGACAGCGAGTTTGATCCTGAGACGGTTTCAATCATCCTCTACGTCAGCAAAGGGGAAGAAAGTGTCACGATGCCTGATCTCATCGGTATGACGGAGAGTGAAGCAAAGGCAGCCCTCGAAGCTGCTAAGCTGGTACTTGGTGATGTAAAAGAAGAATCCAGCTTCACGGTTGAAGAAGGTAAAGTAACGAAGACTTGGGCTTATGAAAAAGGTATCCCTGTTCCTCCTGGAACTGCGATTACGATTTACTTAAGTACAGGTTATCCACCTGAAGCCCTGAATTATACCTTTAATGTGCCGGTAGCTCCTGCACAGGACGGGAAAAAGAGCAAAATTCGGATTGAGTATGTAGATGCGCGGAATAATGGAGAGAAACAGGATTGGGGAACGCGTACCATTGGAAAGAGTCAAGTATTGTCCGTTAATTTGGTGCTTGCTCCGAATAAAGATGGTTCAGTTATTGTTACCCGGGACGGTGTGCTTTTAGACACTTATGTGATTCCATATATTGATGCGAAGAATGGCACGGTGCAAGAACCTGAACCACCAACGGTTCCCACTCCGCAGCCGACTGAGACACCAATAGAACCGACTCCTACTGCTGAACCGACCATTGAACCAGAGATCCTGCCTCCAAGTTCAGACAACGAAGGTTCTACTAATACTGGATCAGCCAATCAGACGGGATTCCTTACTAACAGTTCACTGAATAATGAATCGACCAATAATGGCAACAACAAGAACAATAATAAAAATAATGATAAGCACAATAATAAAAACAACAATAAATCTAAAGATAAAAGCGATAACTAATCAGGGGAGAAGTGCTTGAACAGTTGTAGCAGCGAAGTGACCCGGGGATTTCAAACTTGGGTCATTTTCGCAAAATCAGGAGAGGAAGGCTCACTATGTATGCCTGAAGGAATAATAGTAAAGGCGTTAAGCGGGTATTATTACGTAAAACCGCTTCGTGAAGGATTAATAGCGGCAGAGGAAGATTCTGTCCAATGCAGAGGAAGAGGCATACTTAAGAAAAAGGGGATCGCTCCCCTAGTGGGTGATCGCGTGATCTATATGCTGACTGAGCATGGAGAAGGGATGGTGGATGAGCTTCTTCCAAGAGAATCTGAGCTAATCCGTCCACCTGTAGCGAATGTAAGCCTTGCCGTTCTGCTATTTTCTGTACGGGAGCCTGATATGAACCTGAACCTATTGGACAAGTTTCTGGTTCATATTGAGCATTCAGGACTAGAACCCTTAATTGTTCTGACCAAACAGGATTTGGCTAATGATGATGGTGAAGCTACTAAGTATGTTAAAGAGCTCTATGAGGACATTGGTTATGAAGTGATGGTTACAAGCTCGCTTACAGGAGCAGGCAGTGATGAACTAAGAAAGCGACTTACGGGCGGCATCAGTGTATTTGCGGGTCAATCTGGGGTAGGAAAGTCGACCTTATTGAATCGTATTGTTCCAGGACTTAAGCTGGAGACAGGCGAGATCAGTCTACGGCTAGGCCGTGGCCGTCATACTACTCGCCATGTAGAACTGATGGATATTGGCGGGGGCGGCTTTGTGGCGGATACCCCTGGGTTTAGTCAGCTTGATTTTCTTGAGCTTGGTGTTGAAGAGCTCTCTACTTGTTTCCGTGAATTTGCCAACTACGCAGGAGATTGTAAATTCCGTGGATGTAGTCATCAGCATGAACCAGGCTGTCGAGTCATCGAGGCATGGAAAGCTGGGAAAATCGCCGATAGCCGGTACGAGCATTACAAATTATTTTTTAATGAAATGAAAGATAAAAAGCGGAGGTACTAAGTCATGATACGAATAGCACCATCTATATTGTCAGCCGATTTCGCAAGTTTAGGCTCAGAGGTTGCAGAAGCTGAGATCAGTGGTGGAGATTGGATCCACGTGGATGTAATGGACGGTCATTTTGTTCCGAATATAACGCTTGGTCCACCCATCGTAAAAGCGGTCTCGGTACATACCAAGCTTCCACTTGATGTTCATTTGATGATTGAGTCTCCAGAACGATATATTTCTGATTTTGCTGCCGCAGGCGCTAGTGTAATCACTGTACATGCTGAGGCATGCGTTCATTTACACCGTGTGGTGCATCAGATCAAGGAATTGGGTCTTAAGGCAGGAGTGGCTATTAATCCTGGCACTCCGGCATCAGCGGTGCGTGAGGTGCTTGAGGATGTGGATATGGTTCTCGTGATGACCGTCAATCCAGGCTTTGGAGGTCAAGCATTCATTCCTAACACTTTGCGCAAAATCACTCAAATTAGAGAATGGGCAAATGAAGTCAATCCGAATTTGCTTATTGAAGTTGACGGTGGCGTTTCGGAAGCTACAGCTCCATTGGTTGTCAGTGCAGGGGCAGATGTTTTGGTTGCAGGAAATGCAGTTTTTGGCCGGAGTGATCGTGCTGCAGCCATCCTTGAAATTCGTGAAGCAGCGGAAGCGGCACTTCGTTAAAAAAAATAGGCTGTTACGACTAAAGGTATAGGCCAAGTCCTTGACGCATAAATATGGTTACATGAGCAGAAATCTCATGTAGCCTTTTTTTGTTTTGGCAGGGAGGACTGCAGTACGTTAACGATAGAACAAGAAGAAAGTCTCCTGCGTACGGCATGAATTGATGGGAGGGTAAACCATGAAATTTTACACGTTTAAGCTGCCTAGGTTTTTAGGAGGTTTTGTTAAAGCGATTTTGAACACATTTCAGAAGAGTTGAGCTTGAAACAGAACAGCAAACATGAAAAAAAGCACCTTACAAATGTAAAGGGTGCTTTTTGCTTCATATGAGTGATCGCTCGGTCTTTAAAATTGCAAAAGACTAAACGCGTTCAACTTTACCGGCTTTCAAAGCACGGGTGCTGACGTACACGCGTTTTGGTTTACCGTTCACGAGGATACGGACCTTCTGAACGTTAACTCCCCAAGAACGACGGTTGCGGTTATTGGCGTGAGACACGTGGTTGCCGCTGCTCGGTTTCTTGCCTGTTACTGCACATTTGCGGGACATAGATTACACCTCCTTATTCCTAACACCTGCATAAACAATACTTATCTATAATATCACAGCAAATTTTGCTACGTCAACCGATTCAAAAACATTTATTTCTTTTAATACTTATAGTACAATGTAAATTAGTGCATTATGTCCTGTTAATCATAGAATGATTAGGCATGAAGTTAGGAAGGGGAATTCTCAATTGAGTAAGCGTTCTATAAACGGAACAGATTTTACCGCTATGGTATTGGCTGGAGCGGATAAGCTGCAACAGCATGCAGAACACGTCAATTCCCTAAATGTTTTTCCGGTTCCAGACGGAGATACCGGAACAAACATGAATTTGACGATGACCGCAGGTGCGAATGAATTGAAGAAAAATAATACTACGTCTGTTGGTCAATGTGCAGGTGTACTCTCTAAGGGCTTATTAATGGGCGCTCGGGGGAACTCCGGTGTTATTTTGTCCCAGTTGTTCAGAGGTTTTAGCAGATCTGCAGCTCAACATGATGAGCTGAACACACAGCAATTCGCTGCTGCACTGCAAAACGGAGTGGACGCAGCCTATAAAGCGGTTGTGAAGCCTGTAGAGGGAACTATTCTTACAGTGGCTAAAGAGGCTGCAAGACATGCTGTCTACTTTGCCCGCCGAACCACGGATGTTACAGAGCTTATGACAGAGGTATTGGCCAAAGCAAAAGAAGCCTTAGCCTATACACCTGAACAATTGCCTGTCTTGAAGCAAGTCGGTGTAGTAGATTCTGGCGGTCAAGGTCTGGTCTACATTTATGAAGGGTTTCATCAGCATCTAACGAGCGGAAGCTCCAGTGTGTCTGAACCTGTAAAAGGACAACCTCAGGCACCAGTTGTGCCAGCATCTATACCGGTGTTAAAGAAACCTGAAAGTGAACTGTCTTCTGTACAGTCTTCTGCGCAATCTCAGCTTTCTACAGAGGACATAGAATTTCTATATGATATGGAGTTCTTCATTAATCGTCAGTTAGGCGGCAACGTGAGAACGGATTTTGATGAGGAAACCTTTAGGAAAGCGTTGTCAGTAAATGGTGATTCCATCATTGTAATTTCGGACGATGAAACGATTAAAGTGCATGTGCATTCCAAGTCTCCAGGTGAAGTCTTGAATCTGGCGCTCCTCTATGGGGAGATTACGCAGATTCACATTCTTAACATGCGTGAGCAACACCGTGACTTGCTAACCGCAGGCATGGATATTGCACCTATGCCAGATGTTTTTGCTGATATGCCGGATGAGAAGAGTCGAGTACATTCATCTCCAGCTGAACCACCAGCAGATGATTTAGCCCCTTACGGCTTCATCGCAGTATCATCAGGCGCTGGGATTGCCGATATTTTCAAGAGCCTCGGTGTGGACGTTGTCCTTGCTGGAGGTCAGACTATGAATCCTAGTACAGAGGATTTCGTGAACGCGATTTCTTCTATATCTGCTAAGCATGTTTACATTCTTCCGAATAACTCCAACATTGTGCTTGCCGCTCAGCAAGCTAAAGATCTCTTGGAGGGCGAACGTGAGATTACAGTTATTCCAAGTAAAAGCATTCCCCAAGGCATTGCTGCAGCCTTCGCATTCCAAGAAGAGGATTCCGTGGAGACTAATTCAGGGAATATGCTAGAAGCAATTACTCATGTTAAATCTGGACAAGTAACGAATGCTGTCCGTGACACAAGCTTCGATGATCTGGAGATTAAATCCGGACAATTTATCGGGATTTCTAACTCTAAAATTGTCGCGGCCGCAGATGATCTCTTGGCTGCAAGTCAGGCACTGCTGTCCAATATGCTTGAGAATGGTGATGAAATTGTTACGATCCTTATTGGAGCTGAGACCGATTCTGAGGTCACAGATTCATTAAGTGAGTGGCTGGAAGAGACTTACCCTAATGTGGAAGTAGAGATTCATGAGGGTGGCCAACCCCTTTATTATTATCTTTTCTCCGTAGAGCCATAGTTAGTTGCTGAGGGCTCTATAATTGATCAAGGGCAATCTGTTAATTACGTAGTTGGCAAAATTATAGTATGGGGGAGATAATCCATGAATCGTACCATCATCGTCACCGACAGCACATCTGATATCCCGCCAGCAATGGCGGAAACGTATGGCATTGAGGTCGTCCCTTTGACCTTAATGTTCGGCGAAGAGGCTTTCCGGGACAATCTGGATATGACTCCGGAGCAGTTCTATGAGCGCCTTCCCCGCTCGTCACAGTTGCCGACTACTTCTCAACCTTCACCGGTTGAATACATGAATGTGTACCGTGATATTCTGGTACGTTATCCGGGAAGTCCTATTCTTTCGTTTCATATTTCTTCAGGACTGAGCGGTACGTACCAATCTGCACTTTTAGCTAAATCGATGTTGGAGGAAGAGGGAGAAGGAATCACAGTGGTTGATTCTCTCTCCGCTTCTTATGGTTTTGGATTTATGGTGGTGGAAGCCGCCAGATTGGCTGCAGAGGACAAGAGTCCAGAAGAGATTCTTGAAGCTGTAGAGAGTTTACGCCAATCGCGCAAGCTTTACTTCTTGGTAGATACACTTGAATATTTACAAAAAGGCGGGAGAATTGGAAAAGCCTCGGCCATTCTGGGAACGCTTCTTAATATTAAACCGATCCTGTCTATTGATGCAGAAGGAATAATTTATGCAGTGGAGAAAGTTAGAGGCCGTAAGAAAGCAATTGCCCGTATGATTGAACTGTTCAAGAAGGATATTCAAGGCGTAGACAAAATCAATGTGGCCGTGGGTCATACGGCTGAACCGGCTTCCGGTGAAGAGTTCTTGCAAGAACTGTCAGGACACTTCACATTAGAAGAGAAAGTGCTGACGAACGTTGGCCCTGTCGTGGGTAGCCATGTCGGAAACGGTACGTTAGCTGTATTCATTTGGCCTGCAAAATGAGGGATGGATATGACACTGTCATTAAATCAAATTGAAGTAAAAAACATAACTGGCGTGAGTGCTCAAAAGCAAAGCGAGCTTCACGCCTTTGGCGTCTTTACGGTAAAGGATTTATTAGAATATTATCCGTTCCGTTACGAGGATTATCGACCACGATCGCTGAGTGAAACCAAACATGGGGATAAAGTGACTACAGAGGCTAAAGTGATCGGTATCCCTGTGCTGCAGCGTTTTGGAGGCAAATCACGACTAAGTTGTAAAATGGTTGCGGAGCCTTGGATGTTCACTGCAACATGGTTTAATCGTCATTACGTGCGAGAGCAGCTTACTGTGGGGAGAGAAATTGTACTCACAGGTAAATGGGACCAGAAGCGAAATCAAATTACAGTGACGGATTATGAATTCCCCGATCGCGGGGAAGGGAAGACAGGAACACTGCAGCCTGTTTATTCTGTCGGTGGCAAGATAACGCAGTCTTGGATCCGGAAAAGTATTAATCAGGCACTTCAGCAATATGGAGATCTAATTCCCGAAATACTACCGCATTCTATTATGCGGCAATATGATTTTATGCCCCGTAAACGGGCGATTGCTACCATTCATAGGCCAGAGGACACACGTGAAGGCCAGCAGGGACGCCGCAGGATGGTGTATGAGGAGTTATTTCTGTTCCAGTTGAAGATGCAGGCATTCCGGGTACTCAATCGCGGTAGGATGGATGGTGTAGTTCATACTGTGGATAACGCAACCGTTCGTCAGTTTGTTCGCAGCTTACCTTTTGAGCTTACAGATGCTCAGAAACGTGTGGAGCTGGAGATTTTACATGACCTGCGATCGCCATATTGTATGAATCGTCTGCTACAAGGTGATGTGGGTTCTGGTAAAACGGTGCTAGCGGCCGTGGCGCTTTTTGCTACCGTACGATCCGGTTTTCAGGGGGCGCTTATGGTGCCTACTGAGATATTAGCGGAGCAGCATATGCGCTCTCTCACAAAGATGTTTGAGCCGTTTGGAATTACGGTTGGGCTCTTGACAGGTAGTGTAACTGGACGGAAACGTAAAGAATTGCTAGCTTCTCTACAAATGGGGATGCTCGATATCGTTGTAGGTACGCATGCTTTGATTCAGGAGGATGTATTTTTCCGTGATCTGGGTCTCGTAGTAACGGACGAGCAGCATCGGTTTGGTGTAAACCAGAGAGGTGTATTGCGGCGTAAAGGATATAATCCGGACGTACTTACGATGACTGCAACGCCTATTCCGCGTACACTTGCGATCTCAGTTTTTGGAGATATGGATGTTTCTACTCTATCGGAAAGACCGAAAGGCCGAGTGCCAATAACCAGTTATTGGGTCAAGCATGATCTCATGGATCGTGTCTTGAATCTGATTAAGCGTGAAATAGAGCTGGGACGCCAAGCTTATCTAATCTGTCCGCTCATTGAAGAATCGGAAAAACTGGATGTGCAAAATGCAATTGATTTGCATATTCAGATGAGCCAAGCTTTTCCTAACTATAAAGTTGGTCTCTTGCATGGGAAAATGTCTCCTGCTGAAAAAGATGAAGTGATGAGAGCATTCTATAACAATGAATTGCAGCTCCTAGTGTCTACAACAGTTGTAGAGGTGGGCGTAGACGTCCCTAATGCCACGCTGATGATTATTATGGATGCAGACCGGTTCGGATTATCTCAGCTACACCAGCTGCGTGGACGGGTTGGTAGAGGGCAGCATGCCTCTTATTGCGTACTGGTAGCTGATCCGAAATCTGAAATCGGGCGTGAACGAATGACTGCGATGACCGATACAGATGATGGATTTGAGATTTCTCGGAGAGATTTGGAGCTGCGAGGTCCTGGTGACTTTTTTGGAACTAAGCAGAGTGGATTACCAGAGTTCCGCCTTGCGGATATGACGGCTGATTTTGAAGTGCTGGAGCAGGCGCGTGATGATGTGGCTGAACTGCTTAAGGATGAGAAGTTCTGGACATCTCCTGAATATGCTCCGCTACGGCTTTATTTACAAGGTGAGCAAATATTCCAAGGGGAATTAATTGACTAAGTAGGCACATCTAGCACCTCAGCCTCATATACTGTGAAAGATTGGATATGACGGGAGGTGCTACACTTGGGTTATCAACAATTCGGAATTAGCCCTCAGCTCGTGGAACGCATCAAGCTGAAGATGAAAAATTCGACTGTCAAAGATCGTATCAAAAATATGATTAACGGCATCTCGAAACAGGAGTTACAGGACCCGGCGGTTGTCCGCAGGCTGGTACGGAATGCGTCAGGTGTACTGAGCGAGAAATTGACCTCGACGCAGGAAGACCAAATTGTGAAATTTATAATCGCTCAGAAAATTGATCCGAACAACACCTTCCATTTGATCCGTTTGTGGGGAATGTTCCGTTAGGAAAGTCACTAACGAGTATAGGGTGGATTTGAGGTTGATCCCCAGCTTACTAAAGGAGGAGAAGCTGTCTCAAAAGTAGTGAATGCTACTTATGGGCAGTTTCTTTTTTTGCTGCTAAAGTCTTGAGAGTAATTAGGGAAAAGCTCCCTGAAATTAGCCGATAATTGCTCAAAATGAATTAAATCAGGGAATTTCTCCCTATAAATCGGAGTAATATCTATAAATATCACCAAATTAGGTGAATTATAGGGAGGAATTCCCTAATTATTGATCTGGTGAGCAATAATGGCTGAATTATAGGGAGATTTTCCCTAATTGTATATGAGAACCCGATCCGGTATCCAACCCAGCCTAAAACATAAAAAGAAGCGCTTCTCAGGTTATTGGGAAGCGCTTCTTCACTTACGCGGCTCTTAGAATAATAAAGGCTGTCTTCGAACAAAGAAGATAAACTTATCGAATAGCACTATATGTTATTAGTGCTGGTTAACCTGTCTTTGATCAACAGTAGCTGATTTGAACACAATTTGGCTGTCGGGATCACAATCAAGGACGATCGTCCGCAGCTGATGTTCTTCCATTCTGTTGATCAGACAGAATAATGTACTAAACTCTCCATTTTCCCCTGAGCCTTCAGCAAGCCCAACTTCTCGACCTAGTGAAGCTTCGAGCGCTTCTTGGATATCCATACAACGACTGCTGGTAATCCATGCAGCGCGAGAAGCGGATAACCCTCGGAGTGAGAATCTCACACCTTCGAAGGCTAATAAGTAAGCCAGAATGGAGTACATTGCTTGCTCCCAGCCAAATAAGGTGCCTGCAATAAGCAAGATAGCACAGTTCAGAATCATGATGACGATTTCGGTTGACTTTGGCGGTCCGCCGCTCAGAAGTGAATATCCTTGGTCACTGGCATGTTTGTTCAAACCACCGAATCGGACAGATATTCCGATACCAAGCCCTAAACAGATCCCGCCTGCCATTGCAGCAGGTAAAGGATCGCTAATGACTGCAGGAAAACGGTGAAGAGCAAGTGAAGCAATGGTCAAGCAAGTTAATCCTAGAACGGTATACAGCGCAAAGCGAACATTCACTTGCTTTCGAGACATAAATATAAAAGGGAGATTGAATAGAAACAGAAACAATCCAAGCCGCATTTCAGTGGTATGAGCGA
Organism: Paenibacillus sp. RS8; assembly: GCF_041956825.1. NCBI lineage: Bacteria > Bacillati > Bacillota > Bacilli > Caryophanales > Paenibacillaceae > Paenibacillus > Paenibacillus sp. RS8. The sequence continues at coordinate 4,531,336 of NZ_CP168131.1, forward strand.
ATAATGCTGATAAACCTGTGATTCCTCCAACCACAAGCCCATGTGGTATAAGAAATAACTCTAATCCTACAGCGGCAAGTAGTGCTCCCGCAATAACAGTGAGAACTCGTAATATAGAATTGTTACGTAGCTGTTGATGTTGCTTTGTCTTGATTTTCAATTTTTTCCCTCCTTTAACAGGGGAAACAACTTTATTCATGTTTGCATGCTACGACAGTCTTTTTGGACATTTTTGCAGCATATCGTTTCTCGAATTTGAATATTATATCCAATATTTTATTATCCATTTAGATTCCTTCGTTAGAAGGGGTCCGAAGATAAAGGATGAAGCACGCGGGCTGAGACCGGCACTGCGCCCGGCTAACACGCCTGCGACAAAGTTCCTGATTAGTGTAACAATGACTGCTGCGAGAGAGAAACAGAGCGCCTCAATACCCAAGGTGAGTGGATCTATTGTCAGTCCGAAGCTAAAGAAGAAGATAGCCCCAGAGAAATCACAATAAATGTAGTCGTGTAATATTCACGAAATGAGAAGTGAATTTTAGCACGTACAGCCGCAGTCGAAGCATGAATTTATAAATTACCGGACGAAATATAATTGAAAGTAAAGGGAGCATTGCGGTTAATGCTATGGAGCGCTGTCCCCACTGTTCAATTATTTTGATAGCTCCAATTTGTGGAATGATTTTGGGAGCTGTCCGCACAGGAGGTATAGATTTGCGTTCATAGTGTTCAATTTCGGGAGTTGTATGTTCTTGTTTTGTAGTCGTTAAGCTTCCAGACCAAGTGATTGGAAATGAGGAAATCAAACCCAAAACCAAAAAGATCCGAAGAAGCCAAAGTAAGAACATACGCGCTATATATTGCACTAAAATAAAACCTCCCAACTGCATATAGTATAAAAAGCATAACATACCTTTTTACATGAATCCAAATTTTTTGTGAAAAATCTTCTTTAAAAGGTAAAGAAAATAAGAAACTGACGGGGATAATTGAAGTAATTTGCAGTAAATATATCTTTTATTATCAAGTTTAAGTCAGCAGGGATAAATTTGAGCAAATCGCGCGATTTTAACGGTTTTTTCTAGCGCAGTCCTATATGATCATTCTATTCGAAAAATGCATCGATTTGTGAGCAGCGACCAGTTATTTTGTTACGTTCCAGTTTGATGATGGCAATCGTTTGGAGCTACATGTAATAGAGCTTGAAGTCTGAACAACCGAATTTCTAAAAATGTACATAACGTTCTAGAATCACCATGCCTTTTTTGGGTAAGACTCATATGAGAGGTTTTACCAGAATCTCAATCCCGGAAGGAGGCAATGGTCTTGAATTCAAATGAAACAAAATCGCAGGGTCAGGTTCCTTTTCATACACTGAGCGAGGAAGAAGTGCTCAAAAGGCTGGAAACTCGGAAAGATGGCTTGTCTTCCGGTGAAGCCGCTAAACTTCAGGAGAAGTATGGGAAGAACGTACTTCAAGAGGCAAAGACCAAATCACTGTTAGGAAAATTTATTGAGCAATTTAAAAATGTCATGATCTTTATTTTGCTCGTGGCAGCTGTATTGTCTGGGATTTTGGGAGAATGGACAGATACAATCATTATTTTGTTAGTAGTAGTCCTGAATGCGGTGCTTGGCGTTATTCAGGAAAATAAAGCAGAGCAAGCTTTAGATGCCCTAAAAAGTATGTCCTCTCCGCATGCCAGGGTGCGGCGTGGAGGTCAGGTCTCTGAGATTAAAAGTGAAGACCTCGTGCCAGGGGATATCGTATTACTGGAAGCTGGAAACGTGGTTCCGGCAGATATTAGGCTGTTAGAAGCTGCTTCTTTGAAAACAGAGGAGGCCGCATTAACCGGAGAATCATTACCTTCAGAAAAAAAGGTAGGTGTGCTTGAGGGAAGCGATATTGTTATCGGGGATCGTACCAATATGGCTTATATGAGCAGTAATGTAACTTACGGTAGAGCGGTTGGTGTAGTCACATCTACAGGAATGCAGACTGAAGTCGGCAGGATCGCCGGATTTATCTCGGAAGAAGAGAATGATGTCACACCGCTGCAAAAGAAACTGGACGAACTAGGAAAATATTTTACTTTTATTATTCTTGGTGTTTGTGTAGTCATCTTTGCCGTCGGCATATTTGAGGGTAGAGAACTGCTGGATATGCTTCTCACCTCAATCTCACTTGCAGTAGCGGCGATTCCTGAAGGGCTGCCAGCCATTGTTACCATTATCTTAGCACTCGGAGTGCAGCGGATGGCTAAACGTAAAGCGATCATTCGCAAGCTCCCCGCTGTAGAGACGCTTGGAAGCACCGAAATTATATGCTCTGACAAGACCGGTACATTGACACTGAACAAGATGACTGTCGAAAAAGTGCATGTCAATGGAACTACGAAAGAAGCTGCAGAAGGGCTTGAGGGGACGCCAGGCGGCGAACTTCTGCTTCAGGCCATGACGCTTTGTAATGATTCCAGTATTGACGAAGGGAAGTCTCCTAAGGATTCTGGAGGGAATGAAGGAGCCAAGGACCCGCAAACCAAGAGTGGTAAAGCGATTATTGGCGATCCCACGGAAACTGCATTAGTGGACTACGCACTCAGTATTGGTACTGACAAAAGGGATTTAGAAAAGAAATTCCCGCGTAAAAACGAACTGCCATTTGACTCCGATCGCAAGTTGATGACGACGATTCATGAAGTTGAAAATGGGCGTTATCGTGTACTAACGAAAGGTGCTCCAGATGTACTTTTATCCAAATGCAGCCATATCTTTGTGGATGGAGAAATCGTCCCTTTTAAAGAGGAACATTCACGACAAATCATGGAAAGTAATAAAATGCTTGCGAACGATGCACTCCGGGTTTTGGCATTTGCTTACAGAGATGAAGAGCAGCTACCGTCCAATATCTCACCGGATACTACAGAGAAAGAACTAGTATTTATCGGTTTAGTCGGTATGATTGATCCGCCGCGTGAGGAAGTGCGGGATGCGGTAGCCATCTGTAGAAAAGCAGGGATAAGACCTGTAATGATTACAGGAGATCATCGAGATACAGCAGCGGCCATAGCCAAAAGATTAGGGATTATCGAAGATGAAACAGGTGTATTAACTGGTAGTGAGCTGGATAAATTTAGTGAAGAGGAATTTGCTGAGAAAGTCACTGATTATTCGGTTTATGCACGGGTATCTCCTGAACATAAAGTCCGGATTGTGAAGGCGTGGAGAAAAAAAGGAAAGATTGTTGCCATGACTGGTGATGGAGTGAATGATGCTCCTGCGCTTAAGTCATCAGATATCGGTGTGGGAATGGGAATCACGGGAACAGATGTGGCTAAGGGCGTCTCCGACATGGTGCTCGCAGATGATAACTTCACGACCATAGTTGTTGCTGTTGAAGAAGGACGGAAAGTATATAGCAATATCCGTAAGGCAATCCAGTTCCTGCTCTCCGCCAATCTTGGTGAGGTTCTTACGCTATTCATTGCGACAATGATCGGTTGGCGTATTCTCGAGCCGATTCATATCCTGTGGATTAATCTTGTTACTGACACCCTACCTGCGCTTGCCCTAGGGCTTGAAAAAGCGGGGGACGATCTGATGTCAAAAAAACCACGAAAAGCCAGCAGCAGTATCTTTGCTGGTGGTGTGGGAATCGGGATCATCTACCAGGGTATATTAGAGGCTGCGCTTACACTGTTCGTGTACCAATGGGCACATACGCATTACAATGAGGGAATTGCGGTTACAATGGCATTCGCCACATTAGGATTACTGCAAATTTCTCATGCGTTTAACGTCAGATCCAATACGAAATCGCTGTTTCAGATTGGCTGGTTCAGCAACCGGTATATGCTGTGGGCATCACTGATCTCTACATTAATGTTGGTGCTGGTAATCATCATCCCTGGACTGAATGATTGGTTTGGTGTCTCGCATTTAAGCGGATCACAGTGGGGAATCGTAGTTGCTGCAGCATTGGCGATTATATTGATCGTAGAGCTTGTAAAACTGTTTGTACGTTTAAGCGGTAGAGGCAAGAACTGGGACTAAAAATTCCACTTTTTGTTGCAACAAAAAAAGCCTGAACCCTCCAGAACGGAGGATTCAGGCTTTCTCAATATGTGGCCTTTTGGCTGTAAATGTGGATTACAGAATGCGCTGCATATGCAGGATTACGTTGCTCCAATACCCTGAGTCGAGCTCACTGATCTGAACCCCGGGATCTCCCCATGTGTGAATGAATTTCCCATCCCCAATGTAAATACCGACATGTCCAGGGATAGCGTCACTTTCAAAGCGACCTGGGACAGTGAAGAAGATCAGATCGCCCACATCTAGTGCACTGCGTTGAACGCGATTACCTAAATTATCTTGATCCTTGGCTAGGCGTGGTAAGTTTACTCCGAATTTTTTGAATACATGCCTTGTAAAAGAAGAGCAATCAAATTTCTTGGTTTCTTCATAAGGTCCGGTGCCGAATTCATAAGGCACACCCAAGAATTTTTTGGCAAAAGAAACTAATTCCTTCTTGTCAGCTTCAGAAATACTTTGGATGCGAATGGGTTTAGATCCATTCTTTGTTTTAGCAGATGGTGATTTTATAATACTTTCATGATCGGTCGGTGTGGCGATGTTGATTTCCCCAGACTGTGGATTCCAACCCACTTCTGTTTGAAGAAATTTAGATAATGCTAAAGGTGTGATATAGATTTGTCCTTCTTGTCGTCTAGGTGCCTGAGGTAGCGTGATTTTTTCACCTAAGGAGAAGACCTGAGTAGAGCCAGGACGTAGCATATACATAACATCACTGTAGCCAATCTTGGTGTATCCTCCATGAGTAGCATCATCTTTCATTCGATATCCGAGTGAAGCAATTGCAGGTTTGAGTGGAATCCAGTACTTTCCTTGAGCATCTGTGATGGAGGACTTTTCATAATAACTAGAGGCTTGCATGCCATCAGGTGTTACAGCGTTTATCTTGGGTTTTTGTGATTGTGATGAGTAACTACACGCAGTACTTGATAAAACAACAGCAAGCAATACAGTAGCAGTGGACAGTATTTTTTTGTGGTTACCAGGCATATGACACGCTCCATATTCAAACTGTAGGTTAAGTTTGTGCAGGGGACTTTTTTTTATGTAATGCGGCTCAAGGCAATCACTGTAAGACACAACCAAGTCCTTCCTATATTGGTGAGTAATGCGCTATAAAATTTGTAATCTATGGAAGTTGGATAAGTGATTGACGGATAAACAACCTCCATATAATATAGGTTTAATAGATTTCTATCATTATTGTGAGGTACGTGTAAGCTTATGCTTTAATGCTTTTATCGATAAAAGTGATAATGCTGAGTCGCTCACTTTGATGCACGCGTTAATAATCTAATGAAATGGGGTACTTTAATGAAAAAGAGAAACATTTTGGCGGGTTTAAGCTTATGCTTCATGCTGGTAGCTGCTGGCTGTGGTAACAATAATGCTGCAGTAGACTCAGGCAATGCAACAAACACCGGAAATAAGTCAACAAATGCTGGAACCGCAGATTCTAAAACTTACAAAATCGCAATTTCGCAATATGTAGAACATCCGTCACTTGATGCTACACGCGAAGGAATTCTCGCTGCTTTGAAGGATGCAGGACTTGTTGAAGGAGAGAACTTGAAGGTTGATCTTGAGAATGCTCAAGCTGACCAAGCGAATAACTTGTCAATTGCTCAAAAGATTGCCGCAGACACGAATGATTTGGTATTGGCGATTGCGACACCTTCCGCTCAATCCGTTGTTCAAGCGCTTAGCAAATCAAGTAAGGATACTCCGATTCTGTTCGCAGCGGTGACTGATCCTATCGATGCAAAAATCGTTACTGATCTTGAGCATCCTGGTGGCAATGTCTCTGGTGTATCTGATACGAATCCTGAAGCTATCAATAGATTAATGCAATTCATCGCTACTCAATTTCCTAATGTGAAGAAGCTCGGCATTGTTATCAATGAAGGTGAACCGAATGCTGTAATTATGGCGGATATTGCCAAGAAAGAGCTGGATAAACATGGTATTGAACTTGTGAAGGCAGCTATCACGAATACTTCTGAAGTTAAGCAAGCTGCTGAGTCACTTGCTGGTCGTGTAGATGCATTCTACATCACTTTGGATAACACTGTAGTGAGTGCTGTGGATACCATTATTCAAACGGCTAATGATAAGAAAATTCCGTTCTTCTCCAGTGATCGAGATACCGTTGAAAAAGGCGCATTTGCTACCGTGGGCTTCAAATACTTCGATCATGGTTACCAAGTTGGACAAATGGCAGTGGATATTCTGAAAAATGGTAAAAAACCAGGAGATATGAAGGTTACAATGCAAGAAAAACTAGATCTTATCCTAAACCTCAAAGCTGCTGCTGCACAAGGCATAGAAGTAACAGATGCAATGAAAGCAGAAGTAGCCGATCAAGCTAACAATATTATTCAATAAGACATTATATTGGGGCGATTCCGTAAGGACGCCCCTTGCCGCTTGAAGGAGGAAAACTTCTATGTATGATTCAATGCTTGGGGCCGTGGAAATGGGTCTGCTTTACGCATTTATGGCTTTAGGGGTATATATTACTTTTCGCATTTTGGATTTTCCTGATTTGACTGTGGATGGTAGCTTTACTACAGGCGGTGCCATTGCCGCTGTTATGATTACTAATGGCTATGCACCGTGGTTGGCCACACTCGCTGCTATTGCTGGTGGGATGTTGGCAGGAATGTGTACGGGTCTACTACATACGAAAGGCAAGATTAATGGATTGTTATCCGGGATTCTAATGATGATTGCACTTTATTCCATTAATTTGCGAATATTTGGCGGTAAGCCTAACTGGTCACTTATGGGTGATACTACGTTGTTCTCGTCCATTAATCCACTTCTTGTTCTTCCTTTTGTTGTTTTATTTGTGAAAATCCTAATGGATTTATTCTTGCGTACAGATCTTGGGCTTGCTTTGAGGGCTACCGGAGATAATGCAAGAATGATCCGCAGTCTGGGTGTAAACACGGATAATACAACCATTCTCGGTGTCAGTCTATCTAATGGAATGGTGGCACTCTCGGGTGCGCTGATTACTCAGTATTCTACTTTTGCGGATTCCTCAATGGGCATAGGGATGATTGTTATCGGCTTAGCTTCGGTAATCATAGGTGAAGCTATTTTCGGGGCTGGAAATGTGTTCCGTGCAACTTTGGCAGTTGTTCTGGGATCTATTGTTTACCGAATCGTAGTTGCACTTGCTTTGTATGTTCCTTGGTTGAGACCTTCGGATCTTAAACTGATCACAGCAATTATCGTTATTTTCGCACTTGTATTCCCATCGATTCAGCGTTTCTTGAAGCAGAAGAATTTAGCGCGCAAGCGTTCAGTGGAATTAGCTGAACAAGCGCTTAGCAGCAAGAGAGGAGGCACTATCGATGCTTAAGCTTGATAACGTATCTAAGCTGTTCAATCCTGGCACTCCGGATGAGAAGATTGCGCTGCTCGGTATTGATTTGGAGCTTCGCCCCGGCGATTTTGTCACCATTATTGGCAGCAACGGCGCAGGTAAATCTACACTGATGAATATCATTTCTGGTGTAATGAAGCCGGATCTCGGTTCAGTTAGCATTGAAGGGAATTCTATAAGCCATTTAGCAGAGTATCAGCGCAGTCGCTGGATCGGACGGGTCTTCCAGGACCCTATGGCAGGTACGGCTCCACGGATGACGATTGAAGAGAATTTAGCGATGGCATATAAAAGAGGAAAGAACAGAGGATTATCCTTCGGTGTAAATACAGTGAGACGGGCGAAGTTTCGCGAGGAGTTAAGCCGGCTCGGGATCGGATTGGAAAACCGTCTACGGGCTAAGGTGGGGTTATTATCTGGCGGGGAAAGACAAGCGCTGAGTTTGCTAATGGCAACCTTCACCCAACCGCAGATTTTGCTACTAGATGAACATACAGCTGCACTTGATCCGTCACGTGCGGAGCTGATAACTAAACTGACAGAGTCAATCGTCCGCGAGATGAAGCTGACTACACTTATGGTTACCCATAACATGGAGCAGGCAATTCGCCTTGGGAATCGTCTTATCATGATGGATAAGGGACGTATTATCCTTGATATTGACGAAACACGCAAACAGGATCTTACGGTAGAACGCTTACTGGGAGAATTTGAGGCCATCAGTGGTCATAAACTGGCAGATGATCGAATGGTGCTTGGTTAGTCTTTTGTAAATGTGACATTGGCTCATGATAAGGGCTTAAAGTGAAGTCTGAGTTTGGATTTCACTTTAAGTCCTTTTTGTTGCAATTTTTCCCAAAGGCTTCAATATCATTTATGATAGGATAGAGTGATGATAAATATTACTTCCCATAATAAGGGTTTGGAGTGAATTGGAGGATGCTTATGTTTTGGAAGAATGTCAGCGCTTACAGAAGTTCGGGTATTTTTAATAAAATGATATTGATCATTTCCTTTTTACTGCTGCTGTCCTTTCTATTCTCTTTAACCGTGCTGCAGTATGTTTATCGAATTTATGACAAGCAAATCTATGAAAAGGCATCCGAAGTGCTGGGGATGTCATCGATCAGTATAGAAAGTACTTTAAGAGAGTTGGAACAACTTTCTTTTAACGTGGTCTCTGATGAGCAAATACAGGAATGCCTTCGTCAGTTGCAGGATGATCCTCAGCCGTATGAAAGACAGGTTCTACATAACAAGATCATTAACAGGTTAGTTGCCTTTGCAGGAGCTGAGAAATATGTCTATTCTATGATGCTGTTGGATACGAATGGCGGTGCTATGACCGCAGGAAATCGTGAGGGTGTATCACAGGATCTTCAGGATCAATTAAAACCTCTGGCTAAGGAAGCTGGGGGTAGCATAGTGTGGTATCCCCAAGGAAATAAAAATTCACTCTTGGCTGTTCGGCAGATTAAATCTTATACAGGGTCAACCTTTACGCTGGCCGATCTAGGGACGTTAGTTATCCGTATTCGAATTGATCGCATTATAGCCGATAGCACAAGTAATACTTCGGATGGCGATCAGTTGATTGTTGTTGATGCGATTTCAGGGCTGGCGGTTTATCCTCAAGCACCAATATTACTGCCAACGGAGCTTAAAGAGGAAACGGAACGTTCTGAGCTCTATCGGACAGCCAAGTATGAAGAAGGAACTTATTTTATCACGAAGACTAAATCATCTTATATGGAATGGATGTATATCAATGCCACCCCATTCAATGAGATGTTCAAACATATTACTTTTGTTAAAAAACTGGTCGTCATCATTTTTGCGCTCATACTATTAATTGGACTGCTCTTAGGTTATCGATTAGCTCGAAGTATTGTTCGTCCGATTTCAAAGCTGACTAAAAAAATGAAACAAATCGAAAAAGGAGATCTGGATAATCTGGAGGAACAATCTCTAGGTGTAGTTTCGCAAACTGCGCAGGACGAAGTAAGTCAGCTTAACCGTACCTTTAAAATGATGATCCGCAGAATTAGAGAACTCATCGATGAGAATTACGCGAAGCAGCTCATTATTAGAGAGACCGAGCTTAAAGCGCTGCAGGCACAGATTAATCCGCATTTTTTATACAATACCCTTGAATCGATCAATTGGTTAGCGAAGATGAACAAGCAAGCGAAAATCTCTGAAATGGTTGAGGCTCTTGGATACTTGTTCCGCAGTTCGATCGGTCTTAAAGACCCTTTGATTACGATTGAAAAAGAGCTTACTATCGTGCGTAATTATGTCATTATCCAAAAAACACGGTTTGACGATAGACTTGATTTCCGGATGGATTTTCCTGAGCATTTACATGACGCTTTAATCCCGAAGCTGACACTTCAACCACTAATCGAGAATGCGATCCGATATGCATTAGAACCTAATATTGAACCCTGTACTATTTCTATAACCGTGAGTGAGGAGGAGCATGGACTTGATATTCGTGTTAGTGATAATGGACCGGGAATGAGTGCGGAGTTCATCAAAGATTTGCAGCAAGGTAGAGTCAAGACACGTGGCGAAGGCATCGGGTTAGCGAACATCGCAGAGCGTATTCAAATCGTGTTTGGTTCAGAATGGGGTACAGTGATTGAAAGTAAGCCAGGCCAAGGAACGATAATACATGTACGTATACCTTATTTAAAAGGAGTGCTAGAGAATGTATAAGTTACTGCTGGTTGATGATGAACGGTTGATACTAGAAGGCATATCGCAGGTAGTAGACTGGGCACAGGCAGGAACTGAGCTGGTGGGTACGGCGCGAAACGGGATAGAAGCCTTGGAGAAAATAGAGGAGCTTCGTCCTGACATAGTGATCACTGATATTTCTATGCCCGGTTTGGATGGACTAGGCTTGGTACAGAAATGTAGTGAACGATTTCCTGAGTTGAAGTTCGTTATGTTGACGGGGTATAAGGATTTTGACTACGCCTGTATCGCTATGCAGCACGGCGTGAAACATTACTTGCTAAAGCCTTGCAACGAAAATCAAATTCATGATGCACTAATTGAACTGGTAGCAGAGCTCGATGAACTAAAGGGCCGGACAGATTTTGTAAATGACATGAAACAACGGTTTACCAAAGTTCTACCACATGTGAAGGAACAATTTTTGAAGGAATGGATCTCTAACAAAACATACGGAAGTCAAGATCTAGAGTACTATCAGGAGCTGCTAGGTATCGAATTAAATGACAAAATGGTGCGTTTGATCTTGTTCAGACTGGAAGGTTCTTATGAATATGAACAACTTTTTGCTTTGCAAAATATTGCACAGGATATGCTTCAAGAAACGCTACTTAGTACAAGGATCGGCGGATTTATTCTGATATTAATGGAAGTCGAAGGAGAGACCGCGCTGAATAGTACAATGCTTGAGCGAATTTCAGAAGTAAGGAAAATGTTCTACAAGTTTTACAAAGTGGATGTAACCATTGCGATTAGTGACGCGGACTTCATGATACATTCACGGCGATTGTATCGTCAGACCCTGCAGTACCTTAACCACTGTTTTTATATGGAAGAGGGAGGTCTGATCACAGGTAGTGATCTACCTAGTGATGAACTAAGCGGAAGAAATGATATCGAACTAGACGAAGAGCAAATCTGTCTGCTGATTAAGGCGGGCGAGCAAAGTGCAGTAGAGTTAGAATTAGAGCGCTTATTTAACCTGCTTGCTGAACAGCGTGTGGATATAAATGTAACGCGATCTTATGTTTTGCAATTGTATTCTGCGATGATAAGGTTAGCCGTCCCTGAAGAAAGAAATAACTTTACTTCAAGTATGGCAGAATTAGCGGAGATCAGGACTTTAGGCGGCCTTAAAGCCTATGTAAAAGATGCGGCGGTTCGTCTGACAGCGATGTACGATCGTCATTTCCGCTGTCGCCAATCCTTAATCGTAGATAAAATGTTCAAAATTATTGCGGATGATTACAAGAATGCGGAGCTGTCACTTAGCTCAGTCGCTGCTGAGATGTTATATATGAATCCTGATTATCTTGGAAAAATATTTAAGAAAATCACTGGGGAGAAGTTCTCTAATTACGTTACCAATTACCGGATTACTAAAGCATCGGAACACATTTTGCATAGTGGTGATGTAAGAGTATTTGAACTCGCTGAAATGTTCGGCTTTGGTGGGAATGCACAGTATTTCAGTCAAGTGTTCAAAAAAGTAACTGGGCAGACACCCACTGAATTTATGAAACCCTCACAAGGGAACTGATTATTGAACAAACAAGACGGTTTTTTGTATTCATAAATCACTAAATATTTGAGAAAATTTATCCATGAAAGCGCTACCTAAAGGGATCAGAGCCTTTACACTATTATAGGAAAAGGGGACATGAATTTGAAAAAGAGATTCGCTTTACTAGCCGTACCATTGTTGCTGTCATCTATATTAGCGGGTTGTGGTGGAGGTAACAACAATAACAGCGCTGCCGCTACGGACTCAGCTACAAATGCTCCTTCGGAAACGAAGCCTGCAGCTACGACCTCAGCAGAACCTGTAACCCTGCGTATTGCTTGGTGGGGTGGAGATACACGACATTCCTATACACAACAAGTGATTGATATGTATGAAGCCAAATACCCGAATGTAACGATTGAACCAGAATATGCGTCCTTTGATGATTACTGGAAAAAACTTGCTCCGCAAGCAGCAGCAAATAGACTTCCTGATATCGTTCAAATGGATATTTCTTATATTAATCAATATGGATCTAACGGACAGCTCGAAGATTTGAAGCCTTATTTGAACTCTCAGATACAAGTAGGCGATGTGAATGAGAACGTACTTAGTACCGGGGTAATCAATGAGAAGCAATATGGAATTCCACTAGGTGTTAACGTACTTGGTTTTCAATATGATCCAGAATTGCTAAAGAAGGCAGGAGTGGATTCTATTCCAGAGAACTGGACTTGGGATCAATACAAAGAAATTGCTGCGAAAGCTAAATCGGCTGGACTATACATCAACGGTTCCATGGCAGCTGACGTATTCTTCAACTATTATCTTCGCACAAAAGGGCTGGCGTTATATAACAATGATGGTTCAGCGCTTGGATATGAGGACGATGCTTTATTCACTGACTTTTTCGGAATGCTGTCTGGTTTAATTAAAGATGGTGCGGTTCCAACCCAAGACAAACTGAGCCAAAACAAAGGCGTTATCGAAGAGTCGGATATTGTTAAAGGCACAGGTATCGGTGTATGGCAATGGTCGAACCAATATGTTGCTTTGCAAATCGCTGTAAATCGTCCTATGGCGCTGGCACAAATGCCTGGTCCAGATATGGAAAAAGGTCTTTACATGCAGCCAAGTATGTACTGGTCGGTTACTTCTAATTCCAAAGTGAAGGAAGAAGCAGCGAAGTTCGTTGATTTCTGGATTAATGATCCTGAAGCCAATAACCTGATCAAAGGTGAACGTGGTGTGCCAATTTCAAGTAAGATTAAGGAATCTGTTTCTTCACAATTAACGGATTCTGGTAAACAAGTATTCAAGTTCGTTGCTGACATGGAGCCTACTACTTCTCCAATGAGTCCGCCAGTGGGATCGCCAGAGGTGGTAGCACTCCTTACAGACCTTGCTGAACAAATGAACTTCGGCAAAATTGACCCAGCAGCTGCAGCAGCACAGTTCCGAAAAGAAGCGAACGCCATTCTCTCCAGCCGGTAGTAGTAAAGTAACAGATAACTATACTGCGTCTAAAATGGGAAACGGCATGCCATTTAGTTAGGCGGCAGTCCGTTTCCCTTATTATTCTAAAAAGGAGTTGGAGACCCTTGGCATCCACGAATCCCCTTCCTTCGAATCCGCTGGCTTTTAAGAAAAAGAAGCTAACAGGCCGGAGTTTGCGAAGCAACCTTACAGGATATGCCTTCATCAGTCCGTTCGTCATTGGTTTTCTTTGCTTCACACTGATTCCAATGATCATTTCTCTTTATCTTTCTTTTACTAAATATAATTTATTCGCTCCACCTAAATGGATCGGATTTGATAACTACATCAAAATGTTCTCGAATGACCCGAAATATTTACATTCACTTAAGGTTACGCTGCTTTATGTATTTATTGGTGTGCCTTTACGTCTTACCTTTGCATTATTTGTGGCTATGATTCTAAATACAAAATCGCGCATGATCGGAGCCTATCGTACAACTTATTATTTACCTTCTATTATAGGTGGCAGTGTGGCGGTATCCATCATGTGGCGTAATATTTTTAGTGATACTGGAATTATTAATGGTATGCTCGGTTTTTTCGGCCTTGGTCCAGTAAGCTGGTTCGGTAATCCGAGCGCTGCGCTTATTATGTTGATCACCTTATCCGTGTGGCAGTTTGGTTCATCCATGTTGATTTTTCTGGCGGGTCTAAAAAATATTCCTGGTGAAATGTACGAGGCAGCTAGTGTAGATGGAGCAGGTTTTTTCAGAAAGTTTTTTAAGATTACAATGCCCCTCTTAAGCTCAGTTATTCTGTTCAATCTAGTCATGCAGACGATCAGTGCATTTATGACCTTTGTTCCAGCTTATATTATCTCTAAAGGTGAAGGCGGACCAATGGACGGTACGATGTTGTATTCTCTATATCTATTCCGTCAGGCCTTTATGTTTAATAACATGGGTTATGCTTCGGCTATGGCGTGGGTAATGTTGTTGCTAGTTGGCATCATGACCGGAATTTTGTTCAAGACATCCAAATCGTGGGTCTTCTACGAATCGGAAGGAGGAAAATAATCCATGGCGAAAATGAAACTGAAATGGCCGCTGTATCACATTCTTATCGGTGGCCTCGCTATCATTATGCTGTATCCGATTTTGTGGATGATCATGAGCTCTTTTAAAGAGAGCCGGCTTGTATTTGTTACCGCTCAGCAGCTTCTTCCCGATCCTTGGGTATGGGGGAATTATGCTAAAGGCTGGGAAGGGATTGCAGGATACTCCTTTGGTGTCTTTATAAAGAATTCATTAATTATCGTCGTTGTAGCCACTCTAGGAGCGGTGGTTTCTTCTTCACTGGTAGCCTTCGGATTTGCACGTAATAAGTTTGTAGGGCATGGATTATGGTTCGGTATCATGATGATGACGCTTATGCTTCCTTCAGATGTAGTGCTTGTCCCGCAATATATTATTTATGCAAAATTGGAATGGCTCGATAGTATCAAGCCGATCGTGGTTCCACAGTTCTTCGGAGTTCCGTTCTTTATTTTCCTAATGCTGCAGTTTATTCGGACAATTCCTGTTGAACTTGACGAAGCGGCTACGATTGATGGTTGCGGGAAATTTGGTCTATACTTCAGAATCATTCTCCCACTCATCCGTCCATCTATGGCTACTGCAGCGATTTTTTCCTTCTATTGGCGCTGGGAAGACCTGCTTGGGCCAGTGTTGTACCTGAACTCTCCATCTAAATATACAGTTTCTATGGGACTAAAAATGTTCCTCGACAGTGAGTCCGTGTCCAACTGGGGACCTATGTTCGCTATGTCCGTTCTTAGCTTGGCACCTGTCATGATTATTTTCTTTATCTTCGAAAAGCAGATTGTTGAAGGAATCAGCACCAGTGGTTTGAAAGGATAATATCTCTAATGAAGAAAGGTGCGGCTGAATTTGGATAGCTATCATTTTGACTTTGGGATTAAAGATACAGAGCCTGGCTACACCAAAATTCGGCCGGATACAAGGTACTCTCCGGAGACGAGATTTGGGTTTACTTCAGACTCGACAGTATTCGGACGTTCCAGAGGAGGGTCAGATACATTACGAAGTGATTTCTGCATTCCGCAGAGAGCTGTCCTCCTATTGGATATTCCTGATGGGATTTACCGCATTTCTTTGTTACTCGGTGACGCTTTAGCAGATACCAGTACAGTAATTCGAGCAGGTGATGGTAAGTACGTATTAGATACTTTGAACGTCCCGGCAGGTCAATATGTACGAGAATCATTTGCGATGCGAATCATGGGTGGTCAGCTAAAGCTCACGTTCTCGGGTGCTGCACCCCGAATAAATGCAATGGACATTGAGCCTGATAACGAACCACTCGTCTTATATTTGGCCGGTGATTCTACGGTAACCGATCAAGGAGAAGCAGGTTATCCTTATGCTGGCTGGGGGCAGTTACTGCCACGCTGCTTCAAAGCAGGACTTGTTGTGGATAATCGGGCTATTTCTGGACGTAGCTCCAAGAGCTTTATTGAGGAAGGGCATTTGGATAATCTTGCCGCAGCTATCAGACCTAGAGATTATATGTTCATTCAATTTGGACATAACGATTCCAAGGGTGATGATCTAAGACACACCGACCCCTTTACTACATATAAAGAGTATTTGCTAAGGATGATTACAGTTGCTAGGGAAGCGGGAGCCTACCCGGTATTGGTGACCGCTGTACATAGGCGGAGATTTGATATTAATGAAGCAATCTTAGACACCCATGGGGACTATTTAGTAGCTATGCGGGAGCTCTCAGAGACTGAGCAGATCCCTCTGATCGATTTGGCAGAGAAGAGTCGTAAGCTTTTTGAAACCTATGGAGTGGAAGGAACGAAGGATCTGTTCATGTGGAGTTATCCCGGAGAATATATCTTGCATCCAGTTGGCGTACAGGACAATACGCATTTTCAGATTCTAGGTGCAAGACTTCTAGCTGAACTCATTATTGAAGGTATTCGTGAAGCCGGATTAAATGATCTCATGATTCATCTTCGGCAGGGAGAATAGACACGCCCTTAGGAAAAGTAAATATCTGTCGATTCAACTTCTGTATGCGAGGTTAAGGTTAGGGAAAGAACTTAACTGTAAGGCTTGCATGACAAGAAGGAGGATATTTAGACATGGCAGATAAGAAGCTGGAAGGCAAGGTAGCAATTGTAACAGGAGGAGGTTCCGGTATTGGACGAGCGACCGTGCTTGAGTTCGCCCGAAACGGGGCCAAGGTTGTATTACTAGATAGAACGGTTGAGAACGCAGAAAAGGTTAGAAAACAAGTTGAGAAAGAAGGCGGAGAAGCCCTCGTAATAGAATGCGACGTTGCTGAACCCCCGCAAGTGGAAGCAGCAATAAACAAGGCTGCCGCGAAATGGGGGCGTCTTGATATTGTTTTTGCTAACGCAGGGATCAATGGAGCCATGACGCCCATTGAAACGATGGATATTGAATCTTGGGATCAGACCATTCATATTAATTTGCGTGGAACCTTCGCGACTGTTAAATATGCGATACCGCATCTAAAAGATAGCGGGGGCAGCATCCTGATTAACAGCTCCATTAACGGAAACCGTGTATTTTCCAACGTCGGTTTTTCCGCATACAGTACGACAAAGGCAGGCCAGGTTGCTTTTATGAAAATGGCAGCATTAGAGCTGGCACAATTTCAAATTCGCGTAAATGCGATCTGTCCCGGGGCTATAAAAACCAATATAGATGACAACACTTTTCCATCTGAAGATCTCAAAGAGGTAAAGATCCCTGTTGAATTTCCAGAGGGGGATCAACCGCTGGAGGAAGGACCTGGGCGTCCTGATCAAGTTGCAAAGCTGGCACTATTTCTGGCATCCGAGGATTCAGATCATATTACAGGAACTGAGATCTATTGTGACGGTGCAGAATCGTTGCTCCATGGTTAAATTTTCGTAAATCATCTCTTCCATTAAAACGGATTCTATCCTCTTTGTTATGCGGGATCAAATTGATCTTGAGCGCATATACATTGAGGATAAGAATGCCGTTTTTTTGATGTAAAATAAAGCTAATCATTATCTCTGTTTTCCGTTATAATGGAGTATCTCTGGGAAAGGAGAATAAACGATGGATTTTCATATTGAATCATTAATTAAGCTATTAGTGGCCATGCTGTTCGGGCTGTTCATCGGGATTGACCGACAGATCAAGCAGAAACCGCTGGGGATTCGGACCAGTATGGTCATAAGCATCGCCTCTTGTCTTGTAACAGTAGTGTCTATTCATGCCTTTGATAAGTTTGCAGGACCAGAGCATCCGAATATGGATCCGATGCGACTGGCTGCACAGATTGTCAGTGGGATAGGGTTCTTGGGTGCTGGTGTTATATTACGAAGAGGCGGAGATGCGATATCAGGTCTCACTTCGGCAGCACTTATCTGGACAGCTTCTGGAATTGGTATAGCTGTGGGCGCAGGCTTCTATATTGAAGCAGCCTATGCGGTTATTCTTCTGATGTTTGCGGTGAATTTGGTTCCTCATTTAATTCGCTCCATTGGTCCTGAAGTACTTAATAAGCACGAAGTTTCGGTTAGAATCATCATGGAAGCCAATTTTGTGCTTACTGAAGTGATCCAAAAAATCGAGCGGCCTCAAGTTAGTACTCAACGAAGTACTAGAAGTCCATCTCGGGCAATCCGCAGAATGAAAATTAAGGATTTGGAAGATGGAAGACAAATGATCGATATGGTGATTTCAGCACCGGATAAAGATTATGCAACAGAGATCTATTATGATGTGAAGAAAATTGATCATGTCATGAGCGTTGAAGTGGAACAGCTGTAAAAAAGGACATGTCACGTCATGACCAGATGTGGTAATCTATCAAGTAGAGACAATTATCAGACACTGGAAGGGAGAACACATTATTATGTCTATCACAGCATATGAAGGGCAATATGAAGGAGAAGCAGCCATCTGGTTGAAAGCTGGCCGTTATGAGGCAGCTATACTACCAGGTATCGGCGGCAATTTGATCTGTTTCCGAGATACCGAAAACGGTTACCGGTTCTTGCATGAACCGGGCGCAGAGGAAATGGAAGCCTTCAAGGCAAGTCCAGGCATCCATGGTATTCCTGTATTATTTCCTCCGAATCGTTATGAAGATGGTAAATTTCCATGGAATGGTCAAACTTATCAACTCCCAGTAAATGAAGTCGCAACGGGCAACCATTTACACGGATTTTTACATACGGCAGCTTGGGAAGTGGAAGAGTTTGGTAGCGGGAAGACGGAAAGCTTCGTAACCGTATTCATCAAAGTGGATGAGAATCATCCTTCTTATCAATATTTGCCGTTTAAATACACAATGAAACTACGTTATACCCTTGGTGAAGGTGGCTTATCTCAACAGGTGCAAGTGCACAATGATGGTGATGATGTGATGCCTTGCTTGCTGGCATTCCATACCGCAATTAATGCACCATTCGCACCGGGTAGCACTCCACAAGATTATCTTGTAAAAGCTACCATCGGTAATCGCTGGGAACTGAATGACCGTATGCTTCCGACTGGTAAATTCCAAGAGCTGGAGCCGGGAGAAACTCAGCTTCGTGATGAAGGTGTGAATCCTTATTTTGCTTCGATGGACAACCATTACACGGCTGTTGCTCAGAACGGGCGTAACCGGATGGAGCTTACGGACAGCAAAGCTGGTGTAACTTTAGTTTATGATGTAGGGACTTCGTACAAGCAGTGGATGATCTGGAATAATGGTGCTTCTGAACAGTTCTTCTGCCCTGAACCGCAAATCAACCTGGTGAATGCGCCAATGGTAGATCTGCCAGCAGATGAGATCGGCTTGTTCAGCCTCAAACCAGGCGAATATTGGGAAGAAAGCAGTCGTCTGTATGTGAAATAGGATAATCGTGAATCATCAGATGTGATAAAGAAAGGGCAGTCTAATCGTAGTTTTCTACGAATAGACTGCCCTTTAACCTTTGAATTAGGAGCTGGACTTTATTTTTTGCTAGCTATTTCTTCATTAATCTGCTCGATAATATCTAGTATACTCTTGGAGCCAAGATCTCCTTCGCCGCGTTTTCTTACGGATACATTGCCAGAGTTCTTCTCATTCTCACCAAGTACGAGCATGTAAGGAGCTTTTTCCAGCTGAGCTTCACGAATTTTGTATCCTAGCTTCTCATTTCGGATATCAACCTCTACACGAATCCCAGCTTGTTCTAAAGATTGTTTCACCTGAAATGCATAATCAACGTAGTTCTCAGAGACGGGCAATAACTTCGCTTGAACCGGTGCCAGCCATAGCGGGAATGCTCCTGCATAATGCTCCGTAATAATCCCCATAAAACGATCAATCGACCCATAAACAGCGCGATGAATTACGACCGGGCGGTGCTTAAGATTATCTTCCCCGATGTAAGTAAGATCGAATTTCTCTGGCATTTGCCAATCTAGTTGGATGGTCCCACATTGCCAGCTTCGTTTTAGCGCATCTAAGATATGAAAATCAATCTTAGGTCCGTAGAACGCGCCATCACCTTCATTCACACGATACTCGATCCCGAGATTGTTTAATACATTTTGCAGAGATTGTTCAGCCTGATCCCATAATTCTTCAGATCCCATATAATCTGCCGGACGAGTCGATAATTCAATTCTATACTCAAAGCCAAACACTCCATAAATATGGTCAATCAGTGAGATTACCCGGCTTATTTCATCCTCAATTTGCTCTGGTAAAACGAAGAGGTGGGCATCATCCTGACAGAAAGTACGAACTCTCATCATCCCGTTAAGTGCGCCAGAATATTCGTGGCGATGTACTTGACCGAATTCCGCAATACGGATAGGCAGCTCTCGGTAGGAATGCAGATTATTTTTGTAGATCAACATATGTCCCGGGCAGTTCATCGGTTTAAGGGCAAATGTTGTTTCGTCTACATTTGTGAAGTACATATTGTCTTTGTAGTGATCCCAGTGCCCGGATTGTTCCCAAAGCCGATTGTTCATCATCAGCGGTGTACGAACTTCATCGTACTCTCTCTGTCTTTGTAATTCACGGGCAAAGTTTTCAAGCTCTGTACGGATTGTCATTCCCTTGGGAAGATAGAAGGGCATACCTGGTGCTTCTTCAGAGAACATGAACAATTCCAGTTCCTTGCCGAGCTTACGATGATCACGTTTTTTAGCTTCTTCAAGAAAGAGCAAGTGGTCTTCAAGCTGAGCTTTCTTAGGAAAAGCAGTTCCGTAAATGCGTTGCAGCATTTTATTATTGGAATCTCCACGCCAGTAGGCTCCAGCTACATTTAACAGCTTAAAGGATTTGACCAAACCAGTAGAGGGAAGATGTGGACCTCGGCATAGATCCGAGAATTCACCTTGATCATAAATAGATAATACTGTGTCTTCCGGCAGATCACGAATAAGCTCCAGCTTTAAGGGCTCATTCATCTCTTCAAAAAGCTTGATTGCTTCTGTGCGTGAAACGACACGGCGGACGATCGGGTGATTCTCTTGAATAATTCTCGCCATCTCTTGTTCGATTGCAACAAGGTCATCCGTGGATAAAGGTGACTCAATATCAATGTCATAATAGAAGCCGTCTTCGATTACTGGTCCTATGCCAAGCCGGACACCCTTATCTCCATATATACGTTTTATGGCTTGTGCCATGATATGTGCTGTACTGTGTCTATAAATTTCCAGGCCGTCTTTGCTATCCAACGTAACAATTTCGAGCTGGCAATCATGTTCGATCGGTTGGTTTAAGTCAACGGATCTGCCATCAATTTTTCCAGCTACAGCACTTTTTTTCAGACTGGTACTTATGGCACCTGCTGCTTCTTTAATCGTCGTTCCTTGCAGTACCTCTCTAATTGTTCCGTTTTGCAGTGTTACCTTGATCTCCATGATTGTTAGCCTCCATTTCTCAAAAATTGTTAGTGGTGAACGCAAAAAAACGCATCTCTCCCAGAAAGGGACGAGTGCGTTCAGCTCGTGGTTCCACCCTAATTCGACCTATCACAAGGATAGGACCTCATTGGTATCCGATATCGGGGATAAATCGGTGTCACATACTACCGCGAAATTTGGATCAACGGATTCAGCGCCACAGCTACAAAGGGGTAACTTCACAATCGTTTACTGGAGAAGCTTTCAGCCTGGACCTCTCTCTCTGGACAGTTCGTATAGGAAATCATGTCTTTGATCATTGCCATATGATGTTGCTCGTTCATAGTACTCAATTGCACACCATAAAGTCAAGAGGGAAAAACCCAGAAGTAGAGGATCTTTTTATTTATGGTCACCATTTGTGTATTGGCAAAGGAGATGAAGTACTCATTGGCGAAAGTATGATATCAACCCATTTAAGGAGGTTTGATATGCAGATTCTCGCTATGCTGACTATGCTAATCGACCATATTGGCTATATCTTTTTTCCAGAGGATATTGCTTGGAGATATGTAGGGAGAATAGCCTTTCCCATTTACTGTTACGGACTTGTGCAGGGACATATCCATACTTCATCCAGACCAAAATATTTGTTCCGACTGCTCATAATCGCTATTATTGCTCAGATTCCATACAATTTTGCAATTAATCCTGGCGGATGGAATGTTGTATTTACACTTCTGTTATCGGCAATCGTTTTGGTTATTTTGGATAAGCTTCCCACTCTATGGCTTGGTATACCTGTTGTCATTGGGGCTATCGCGTTAATGGATTATTTCCCTATAGACTATAATGCGTATGGTCTCCTATTAGTATTAATCTTCCGTTATACGAAGTCATACTGGCTTGTCGGAGCTCATTTAGCACTGAATGTATTCTATATGTTCTATAATTTTTGGACAGTGCAAATGCTTAGTATTATACCTACGCTGTTGATTGCTTTGACGCCTGCACTATGGGAATATTTAGAGCGTCACCGGGTGCCACGCTGGGTGTGGTGGTCTTTTTATCCAGCACATTTATTGATTTTGGGCATATTCAAGGGTCTGATTTACAATGATTGGCTTTCTATTGAATGGCGAAGTTTGTTGAATTTATAGTATTTTTACAATAATTAATACTTTGATTTACAAATGTTACCTTTGCTGAGATAATGGATTGATTTCAAAAAAATCTTAAAAAAGGAGACTTGCTATGAGGAGAATGAAAGCTAAGGCAAAATGGTTTATTCCTTTTGTCGCACTGCTGCTTGTTCTGGCCGGTTGTCAATCGGTTGGAGGTTTCGATGTTAATAAGGCATTGATCGGGGATGTCGATGTTAAATCATCAGAATCCAGCATGACGTTTTCTATGAACGCTGAGCCTTCAGAAGGAATTAGCGCAGAAGATAAGGAAATGGTCGATCTCATAAATTCTTTTTCCGTGAGTATCAGTAATGCAAAGTTACAAGAGAATGGTAATGTATCTGCAAATGGAACGATCGGCTATAAACAATTGAATATTCCTTTCGCATTGTTTATGGACAAACAAACTTTAGTCTTTACTGTTGAAGGAGCAAAACAACCGTTTTACTTCCCAATTCAAGGCTATGATGAGGTTTTTGCTGAAGTCGGTTTGGATCTGACTAAAGCTGAGGATCTTAGTAAGCTGCTAACGAAGTTTGTGGTGAAGAATCTTCCGAATCCAAGCGCAATTAGCGTAACACCAGTTAGTGAGGCTGTGTATGGTCAGCAAGTGAATATGACGAAGTTACATACCGAAGTGACGGGTGATGAGCTTCCAGCTTTGTTAAAAGGATTCCTGAAATCGATCTCTAAAGATACTGAAGGCTTTACAGAATTGGTTGGTGGTCTGTACGACTATCTGTACCCAGTGATCAAAGCTATGGACGAAAAAGGCTCCGGTGATTTGCGGAATCTTGGTTTTGGAGATATCCCTTTAGATGATAAAGAAGCAGTAGTTACCGTACTTCATGATGCAGCAAAATTGGCTGTCGATGCGGTACTTCTGGTATATGACAATCAACTGGATAGTCTTTACAAATCCACCCCTGAGCTTAAGACAGTGCTGAGTAAGGATACGAAGCTTGCTGTCGACATTTTTGTTGATAGCAGTCTACATGTTCGTAAACAGAATGTTGATCTGAAAGTGGCACTTCCAGGTACTGAAGATATGCCGTTAAAGAGTTTCTCCCTTAAGGCTTCCAGTCAGGTTTGGAACATTGGTGGTGCTGTAACCGCAGATCCAATCAGTACAAAAGGGGCACTTGATGTTTCTTCCGGTAGTTTAACGCCTGCAGAGACTTTGAACAATTTCGACCCGAATTCTAACGTTTATCGTATATTGAAAGACGATCTTGGTATCACCAAGAGAACGATTGTCATCGAGCCTGACGACGAATATTATTATCCGATCGTAGACAATTATACGACCTACATTCCACTGCGATACCTGGCAGAAGATTTAGATGCTACTGTGGAATGGGATACAGTCAATCGTGCCATTATCGTAACGGATGGTGTGTACGGTGATAAGCTGGTATTCAAAATCGGTTCTTCCGAAGCAGTAATTAACGGTGAAAAAGTGAAGCTTGCTGAGCCTGTATTTGTTGACGAATATGGTGATGCCTATGTATCACTGCGTGTGCTTGCTGAAGCACTTCATGCTTCTGTGTATGTAGATGATGAGGGTTGGATTACTATTACTCGGAAATAGTTGTTCGATCTTCATCAATCAAATAACACATCCAAACCCAGCTTCTTATTTCGCAGAAATGCGAGTGGGAGCTGGGTTTTTCCTTATAGAATATGCCATTCTTTTATTGCTTCGTTAAAACCACCTCTAAGTCGACATTACTTAACGCTTTTTCTTCAGCCATACTTTGAACATAACCTCCCAAGAAACCGTCCTGCTGTCCCTCCCAAAGCCTGTAGCCCGGCAACGCTTTAATATCTTTAGCGAATGTACCCGCAGTTCCTGCGAAGTATCGTACATTCAACATGGACATTACCTTCGCCATGGATTCTTTTTCAGCTTCTGTTAAAGGACTTTCCTTAAGACTATCCATAGCTTTGTCATAGGAGTTAGAAGCAAAGGCTTCTTCGGCATATGCTTTGAAGTTTAAGAGATTGTGATCTGTAATCTGGTTAGCTTCAGCCCAACCTTCAACGTTTAAGGCTGCTGTTTTATAATTTACGGCCCGCGTGACGGGATCGAAGGTCATGGCACCATATTGATGTGGATTGACGGCCATTGCACTCGTAGCGATATCAAAGATTGGCATTTGTTCAGTGGATTCTGTGTCTTGATTCGTGTCTGCTGGATCTACTTGAATGTCCTGCATATGAATATGTCCTGAAAGGACTAGATTCAGCCCATTCTTCCGTAGGGATTGTATAGCTTCCTGACTGTTATTAAGCTTAAATCCTGAAACAGACATAGAAGTATGGCTAAGTAAGTTATGGTGCATCACCGTAATCACTGAAGCGTGTTCTTTGGCTGCAAGCTTAACGGATTCGTCCATCCATGAAAGAGTAGAGGAAGCAATACGTCCATCCGTCTGAGGGAATCCGTATTTCAGATTATTAAGATATTGGCTGCTGTCTATCATGAGAATCCATAAGTTGGGGGCGGCCTCGACGATATAGCTTAATGATTCCTTATCACGTGATACAGCCTCTTTGTAGCCGAAATCCGCATACATTTTGACGAAGTCTTTGTCCGTAATTGAATCCGTAAGGAGCTGTTTATCGCCGCTGAAGGATCTAGCCCAAGGATTGAATATGTCGTGATTGCCAGGAATGACATAAACAGAGGTTCCTTGTTGTTCAATTCGTTTTAACTTTTCGGTTAACTTTTGATGGCTGCTGCGTTCCCCATTATTAGTTAAATCACCACTGAGGATGATAAACGCAGGCTTTTTCTGTTCAGCTTCATAGACCATAGCTTCAGCCATTTCATCACTGTAAGGCAGCATTTTCCCGTCACCGCCCGTGACATAGGTCTGAAAAGCCTGACCACCGTCCTGAAGATCCTTATCTAAAAAGTGAGTATCTGTAGCTACCCAGAAAGATACAGGTTTAAGTTCAGTCTGATCAAGTTCTACAGCATTTAAATTAGACGATTTTGTGTCTTTACAGCCAGTAAGCGCCAAGCTAAGGCAAAGGAGCATCATACAAGAGAATATGACCGTTTTTTTATGTAGGATGAGCGCTTTATCTGTTGTGAATTTCATATAAATAACCTTCCTTCTGTACTTTTGCTGCACTATTGTAGCTTATTTTCAGCAGTTATGTATATCGGAAAAGTGAAGAGGAGATGTTACTTACCGGGAGCCTTTTATATCCGACAATATTAGTTGTGAATAAATGTTGTGTTTTTAGAAAAAAGGTGATAAGATGTACAAAAGTAAGTTACTTAAATAAATGGAGGTAGTTATTTTATGTCTAACAATTTTCTAGAAGCGGTTAAAGGAAGACGTTCTATTTATGCTATTAGCAAAGAATCCACGGTAACAGATGCTCAAATTATTGAAATCGTTGAACAAGCGGTTTTGCATAGCCCTACATCATTCAACTCCCAAAGCTCCAGAGCGGTTGTTCTTTTAGGTGAACAGCATGATAAATTATGGGATATCACGACAGAAACTTTGCGCAAAATCGTTCCAGCTGAACAATTTGAAGGAACAGCGCAAAAACTAGCATCTTTCAAAGCAGGATACGGTTCCGTATTGTTCTTTGAAGACCAAGCGGTAGTGAAGAACCTTCAAGAAAACTTTGCATTGTATGCGGAGAACTTCCCAGTTTGGTCCAACCAATCTTCAGGCATTCTGCAATTCGTAGTATGGACTGCACTTTCTGAAGTAGGTTTAGGCGCATCCCTGCAGCACTATAACCCACTGATTGATGACGAAGTGAAAGAAGCATGGGGCATCCCGCAAGAATGGAAGCTGATTGCACAATTGCCGTTTGGTAAGACAGTAACTCCAGCAGGTGAGAAACAATTCCAACCGATTGAAGATCGCGTTAAAGTCTTTAAATAAGCTTAAAAGAGTGTTTAAAACCTTCTTGACCTGGCTAAGTGAAGTATATAGCAGGTTAAGGAGGTTTTTGTATGCCGTGGAACAAAGATGATTATCCAGATTCACTGAAGAACTTCACAGCACCAGTTCGTAATAAAGCGATAGATATTGCTAATGCACTGCTAGAAGATGGATATGAAGAGGGAAGGGCGATCTCTATTGCTACCTCGCAAGCGAAAGAGTGGGGAGAGAACCGTGATAAGCAGATTCGAAAAAAAGGACACTAATCAGTTCGGAAATTGGTACAAAAAAAGCAGGACAGCGTCTTATAACGCTTGTCCTGCTTTTTACTGTCGTATTATTTAGCGGATTCAGTTCCTGCTTCTGCGCTTGCAGATGGTTCAGGAGAAGCTGTTGCTTCTTTTTTGGCATCCGTAAGTGAATTTGTGATTTTAGCTTTTGCAGTTGTATCTGACAACCAAGAAGTGGAAAGGGTGGAAACCTTTTGAGACACAAGCGTCTTTTTGATTTCATCTTTCTTTTCTTCCAAGGTGTAGTTTTTAGCATCTTTGTGGTCGGTTACTTTAATGATGTGATAACCATAATCGGATTTCACAGCATCACTTGTTTCCCCGACTTTAAGCTTAAATGCTACATCAGAGAATTCAGCTACCATATCTCCACGTTTGAAGAAGTCTAGATCTCCGCCATTATCTTTTGAACCAGTGTCCGAAGATTTTTCTTTGGCTAGTTCAGCGAAATCTGCTCCATCTTTCAATTGCTTCAGAATTGCATCAGCTTCTTCTTTAGTCTCAACGAGAATGTGGGAAGCGCGAACTTGTTCTTCTTCGTTAAAAGAAGCTTTATTTGCATCATAATATTCCTTGATTTCTTCAGCGGTTACAGTTACTTGCGGCTCAAGAATCTTACGCAGTTTAACTTGCAGTGGCATTTGTTTCTTCAAGTCATCAACGGTCATTGAGCTTTGTTGCAATGCAGCATTAAATGCAGCTTCTCCGCCGAATTGAGCTTTAAGATCTTCTAATTCAGCATTGATGTCTTCATCAGTAACGGTTACGTTAGCTTTTTTAGCTTCTTGATCAACGAGTTCTGTAGTAATCATAGCTTGCAGCGTGCTTTCTCCACCAGCTTCGATCAATTTATCATAAAGTTGTTCTTTAGTAATGTTAGTTCCGTTAACGGTAGCAACAGCTGTGTTGCTGTCGTCCTTTTGGAACGGAGGCTTAATCAGTACAATGATAAGTGCCGCAGCCAGAACCACCGAGGCAATCATCCAGCCCTTGTTACCTTTAGGAGAAGCTGGTGGAGCAGGTGGGGTTGTATTGTTGTTACTGCCGACTTTGTTCATTACCGGAATACTTTCTTGTTTTACTGTATTCACAGGTTCTTCAGCAGCTACGACCTCCACTTCATTTACTTCATTGGTATTCTCGGAAGTGTTCAACTCTTCCTCCGTAGTACCGTTGTTTTCTAAGTTCTCATTTCCATTCAGATCTTTTTTGTCCATTATGAGTAATGACTCCCTTCAATATAGGTGTTGCTTGTCTATTAACAACTTTAACAGAAATCCAGATCCTAAACCTTAAGAAAGTATAAAAAAAGATAGGATCTTTTTAAGTTTCTATTAATAAAAAGCAAAAAGCCGGAATTGGCATCGGTAACATGCCCTTCCGGCTTATGGGAATAAGATGTTTACTTCAGTCCTTTCAATAGATGACGAATACTTTCTTGTTTCCGTCTTGGGACACGAACGTTTTTAGCGAATAGTCCCTTTTCTCCGAAATAAATGCAGTCGTCTTCGATAGAACTGATCTTGTTCAGATTGACATAACAGCCACCGTACACATGATAGTAAGTTGAATTGGATAACAATCGTTTTAATTGCTCGGCAGTCATTCTCTTTTTTATGTTGTAGTTTCTGCCGTGAAAAATGACCAAATCATGGTCTCCGACCTTAAAGAACAGAATGTCTGTTTCCACCTCGAAGTCCTCGTATACATTTCTGGCTTCCAGCAGGATGCTACTCATTCATGTTCCCCCTTTGTACTTAATAAAAGACTAATGTTAGCGCTTTCATTATAACACACTCCCTAATCCTTGGAAAGCCTTATTTTTGAACTATTTGTCACACTTTTTACTTTATAGTTTGTCATTAACGTTTAAAAACTGTAAATTATATAATAGCAATACTTTGAAGGAGGAATATAGTGATGGAAAAGCAGACTAAGTTATTGCTGTTTACGGGTTCTTATGCAAGTGCCACGGAAAGCGGTGTGCAGGTATTTGAATTCGATGGCGAAGCAGGAGGTACGTTAAAATTAATCGACTCGGTTCAGGGCTTAACTAACCCTACCTTTGTTAATGTGGATGCTACAGCGCTGCGTTTATATGCCATAGGAGAAAAGCCGAATGGTGAGGGTGGAAAAGAGGGCGAAGTCGTTACCTTTGCAATCGATGCTAAGAGTGGGAAATTGAGCGAATTGAACCGAATAGCCACAATGCCTGCTTCAGGTAATGGCCAAACGACCACATGTCATATTTCTAGAGACCTAAACAATGAATACGTTGTTGTATGTAGTTATCATGGTGGCACTGTAGGCTTGATTACATTAGATGAAGAAAAAGTTGCTAGTCAACTTTCGGATGTCGCCATTCATTCCGGCCACGGTCAACACCCTGAACGTCAGGATCGCCCGCATCCCCATTCAGCTATCTTCAGTCCGGACGGGCAGTATCTGTTTGTTTCTGATCTTGGTCTGGATATCATTCGGTCCTACAGAATCAACAGAGATTTGAACAAACTAGAAGTTCACGCTGATACGGTGCTTCATCCGGGAGCGGGACCTCGTCATTTTACTTTTCATCCAGATGGAAAGTCAGCTTATGTAATAAACGAAGTGGATTCCACGATAACATCGTTTACATATGACAGTGCTACAGGTACTCTTCACACTGTAGATACAGTTTCTACTTTGCCTGAGGATTTTAAGGAAGAGAATACTTGTGCCGAAATTGCTACTTCAATAGATGGAAAATATCTTTACGCATCTAACCGTGGAGCAGATAATATCGCAGTATTTGCGGTGGATCCCGCTACTGCCAAGCTTACATTAATTGAATATGTATCCACTCGTGGAGGGCATCCTCGACACTTCTCTTTAACTCCGGATGGGGCTTATCTGATTGTTGCGAATCGTGACGCTAATAACTTGGTTGTATTCTCTATTGAAGCAGCTAGTGGTCGTCTCGTATTTACTGGAAATACAGCCGAGGTATCTAAGCCGGTATGTGTGAAGCCTGTGATTTTCCCTGTATAAAAGAAGCTCATTAACAAGAGTGAATTAGACAATTTAAGAAAATAATAAAGGGAACACCGGATATGTTGTCCGGTGTTCCCTTTATTATTGAAAAGAGGATGAAGAAATGAAATGAGCTTGTGAGCTATTTGAGTGAGACGGGCTTAAGAGGTACAATAGTGGATACTGCAGATTTAAATAGCACATTCTGTCTGCCATCACCTTGACCCTGTAAAGTGATTGTGAATGCATCATACGAGGTTACGACGCCTTGCATTTTCACACCATTCGTTGTGAAAATCGTCACGGGCACCTTTGTGGAAATAAACTGGTTCAACAAACGTTCCTGTAATTTTAGACTCTCCACTTTGGCAGCACTCCATCTTTTTGTATATTTATTTCTCTATAATTATAGCACGGGTTAGAGCTTCACTGGAAATGCGATCGACAGGCACAAAATTAGACACGGAGGTATTTATGCTTTATTATCAGAACTGGTCTAGAGGTTTTCGTTATTTTATAGGGTTTGCTGCTTGTTTCGTCGTTATTGCGATTCTAGTTCATATGAATAAGGTATCATCATTTGATAACTATATGATTCATTTGGTTCAATCCGCTGAATCACCTGGGCTGACCTCATTTGCGAAAGGATTATCTCTGATTGGTTCCTCTAAGGTAGCGATTGGAATATCTATCGGTACGATGGCTCTGCTCTATTTTCTGCTGAAACATCGGCTTGAGCTAATTCTATTCCTATGGGTTGGACTAGGCTCACAGCTATTGAATACACTTATGAAGTTGTGGTTTCAAAGGGAACGCCCGAATTTCCATCGTATTGTCCAAGAGATTGGGTATAGTTTCCCAAGTGGACACTCTATGGCAGCCTTCTCCTTGTATGGGGTAATTGCCTATTTACTGTGGCGGCATTTGCCGCGAAGAAGTGAACGGATCCTGTTAATAATGTTTGCAGTATTCATGATCGTAGGCATTGGCTGGAGTCGTATTTATTTGGGAGTCCATTATCCTAGCGACGTTATTGGAGGTTTTGCTGCGAGTGGCGCATGGCTGATGTTATCCGTCGGTCTATTTGAAGCCTATAAAAAACGGATATCTTCATAAGGAATGGAGATACCCGTCGATTAGTTAAGGATTCAGTGGGATATTTTAAGGGTTCATCACATGATGTTCCGAAGATTTTCGATCCTGGAAATGACCCATTTTACCTATTTTTTTCTTCAGCATAGAAGGAAGTCCAGCCTTTAGCTTTTGGGCTTCTTCTTTCGTGAGCCGTCCCTCGGTGATGGCTTGATCCAGCCGCTTACTTGCGGATTCGCTGAGCTTCTGAATATATTGCTCCTCTGTCCAGCCTTTTTTCTCACGGGCTAGCTCGGGGAGGGTTTTGCCTGATTTAAGGCTATTGATTAGCTCTGTTCGATCCATCTCAAGCAGCTTGGCTGTTTCGAAAATAATGAAATGTCCGCCGGCTCTGAATTTCCCGTCTTTCCCTGGAGGGGGTCTATGACCTTTTTCCAAGGGCCCAGAATCAGGTGCAGCGGAAGTTACATTCTCAGCTGACGCATGCCCAATAGGAGCAAGAGCTGAAGACAGACTGAGGAAAAGAACCGCTGTAATAGTCGCGAATTTTTTGATGTTGTTATTCATTCACTCACCTCGTATGTTATATGTGATAGGTACTTACTTGAATTAGTATTCCCTGAAAGCTGAAAGAATCATGAGTGAGAGCTTAAATGATCTTAAAATTCATCAACTCTAGGCTTGGGTAATTAGAGGAATGAGGGATTAACAGATGTCCATATTGCAGAGTGGGCCAATTTTTAGGGGGGATATTTTTGGCTTTTGGAGCTCGCATATTTAAAACAGGAATGGCAGTCACGCTTGCCTTGTATCTAGCCGAACTGCTACATTTCCCATCTTCTGTGGGCGCTGCAATCGCAGCAATTTTCGCTATGCAGCCATCGATTTATCGCTCTTGGCGTTATTTTCTTGATCAGCTGACAACGACTACAATGGGCGCGATACTCGCTCTTCTGGGAGGAATGCTGTTATCCAATAGTCCAATTGCGGTTGGGTTGGTCTGCATTCTTGTCATAATGATCAGTATGAAAATTAACCGAGCGGATACAATTAGCCTAACGCTAGTCACAGTTATTACAGTGATGGAGGCTTCTGGAGAATGGCAGTTCGCACTGAATCGTTTCTTATTAACATTGACAGGGATTGTTTCTGCATTTCTAATCAATATTATAGTAGTTCCTCCGAAACCACGTAAACAGTACATCAAGCAGATTGAGAACGTCTTTGCCAGCCTATCCTTGCTGCTAAGAACGGCAGTATCTCATGAGATGAAGGAAAGTGTGTTTCGTGATGAAAAGCTTGCACTGGAGTCATCCATTAAATCTTTAGCGGATAAGTATGCTTTGTTTGAAGAGGAGCAGAAACAGCTAAAGCGGGCGAAGTACAGTCAGACTAGACAGATGGTTGTCTATAAGAACCTGTTATCATCTTTACAAAAAGGCTTCGATGTTCTTGAGGCTGTGGACCGGCATTATTTTCAAGCGGATCGAAGCGAAGAGACTGATGCATTGTTTGACAGTCATTTGGAGCAGTTAATCAAATATCATCAACTAATCTTGTTGAAATTTGAAGATAAACTTAAACCGAACACCAATGAATCAGAACCCTTGGGAGACGAGAATGATGGATTTTTGAATTCAACGATCCTAGGGTATAATGCGGAGAAAATAGGTCAACTACGTTTGTATGTTGTAGCCGCAGCTATTTACGATTACGGGTATCAATTAGAACGCCTGGATAAAGTGGCAGATCAAATGAATCGTATAGCGACTGAGGAAAAAGAAACGGATCGTGAAGCATAGAACATAACCTTTTGATGTGCAACATATAAGCTTAAGGATTATGTTCAGAGTGAAACTTATACTTCTTATTTTTATTAACAAATCCGGTCCCAGAGGGGCCGGATTCATCTATTAAGAGTATCCTCACTTGAAATATCAACCTTCCAAAAGGGGATGAAATGTAGTGGAGAATCATGAAATTGAATGGAAAGAAGAACAGCAGCGAGTAGACGGAGTGACCAAGCTTTTGTCGGCCCATATCCGGCGTTTATCTGAGGAGCTCGGACTTCATCGTAGTGATGTGGTAGATATGCGGAAAGACTTCTGGGAAGAGGTTACGGTAAACTTCAGTAGTCCAGATGATTTAGGGGAAACTTCAACAAGTCTTCGCCAACAATCCCAAATCTTGAATGAACGCGAACGCCATCATTTACAGTCAAGCAAGGCACTGAAAAAATATAAAAAGCTGCTCGTCTCTCCATACTTTGGGCGTATTGACTTTACAGAAGCACCAAATGGAGAAACTGAAAAGATATATCTAGGAATTGGATCTTTGATGGAGGATGATGGCACCTTCTTGATCTATGACTGGCGGGCACCCATATCGAGCTTATATTATGACGGAGCACCTGGTCCTGCAGCTTATGAAACGCCTGGTGGACTAGTTTCAGGCACAATGAATCTTAAGCGGCAATTTGTAATAGCTGATGGTGTTATTGAAGTGATGTTTGATACTGGTGTTACGATCGGTGACGAGCTTTTGCAGCAGGTGCTTAGCCATAGTGCCGATGATCGAATGAAGAGTATTGTAGCTACCATTCAGAAAGAGCAAAATGCGATTATCCGTAACGATAAAAGCCGGATGCTGGTTGTACAGGGTGCAGCAGGGAGCGGGAAAACCTCAGCTGCACTGCAACGGGTAGCTTATCTTTTGTATAAATACCGTGAAGTTCTGCAGGCAGATCAAATGCTTTTGTTCTCGCCAAACCCACTGTTTAATAGCTATGTATCTACCGTACTCCCAGAGCTAGGTGAAGAAAATATGCAGCAAACCACCTTCCAAATGTATTTGGAGCACCGTCTGGGACATGAATTTCAGCTTGAAGATGTCTTTAGTCAAACAGAAAGCCTATTGAATGCCCCTGACGGCCCTGAGGTGGCTATACGCAGAGAAGGCATCGCTTATAAATCATCCGTACCTTTTCTCGATGCAATTCGTCGATATGCTACGATGCTTGAGCATGAGGGCATGATGTTCAAACCCTTAATGTTTCAAGGAAGGGCAGTCGTCAGTAAGGAAGAGATGGAACGTCACTTCTATGCTTATGATCCAGCCATTAAGCTAGCGAACCGTGTAGACCTGATGACACGTTGGCTGCTGAAGAAGATCGCTGATTTTAGTCATGAGGAAAGAAATGCTTCATGGGTGGAAGATCAAATTGAGCTATTGGACTCCAGTGATTATCATCGTGCTTATCAGATGTTGCGACGTAAGAAGAAAGCTACGCAGGATAGCTTTGATGATTTTGATACGGAAAAAGAAGTGTTATCCCGGTATGTAGTCAGCCAACGCTTAAAACCACTGCGCGGGTGGACTAAACGAGGCCGTTTTGTGGATGTTAAGGGGTTGTACAGTACGCTGTTTACTGATCGTGAGCTTATGGAACGTCTAAATGGTGTTAATTCTCTACCGGAAATCTGGGATGAGATCTGTGAGCAAACGCTAAAATCTATCGCAGTGAACGAGCTGGCTTATGAAGATGCCACTCCATTCCTGTATTTAAAGGAGCTAAGCCAAGGCTTCCGTACCAACACGTTGATTCGTCATGTGATTGTGGATGAAGTACAAGACTACTCCCCTTTCCAATTAGAGTTCATGCGCCGTTTATTTCCAAGGGCTAAAATGACCGTATTGGGTGATCTGAATCAGGCGATTTATGCACAAGGTGAAGTGCTAGGCGATTTGTCTAGTTTAGTTAGCATCTATGGTGAAGAAAATACAGAAGTGATCTCATTAACCCGTAGCTACCGCTCCACTTATGAGATTGTGGAATTTACCCGGGCAATGATTCCTGGCGGAGAACGTATTGTGCCGTTTAATCGGCGCGGAGAAGAACCTCAATTAAATGTAGTATCTAGCGAGGATGAGCTTCTAAATGCAGTTGAAAAGGATATCCGGAATTTGCAATCAAAGGGGTATCATTATGTGGCTGTCATCTGTAAAACAGCAGAGGAAAGCGCACGGGTTCACGATGAACTACATAGTAAGCTACCGGTAAGGCTCGTTACGAAGGAAACACCGAATTTCCAGAAGGGAACACTGGTGCTACCTGCTTACTTAGCCAAAGGTGTGGAGTTTGATGCTGTTATCATCTACGATGGTTCAGCTGAACGATATGGCAGAGAAAGTGAGCGTAAATTGTTCTATACAGCTTGCACTAGGGCTATGCACTTGCTTCATATTTTTAGTCTGGGGGAACCGAACCGATTCCTTCCAAACGTAAATGCGAAGACCATGATTGCAAATTCGCTGTAAAGCCTAATCTTTTAAACTTAAGATCGTCCTTTCGCTTTGGCGGGGGACGGTCTTTTTGTATGGATGAATAAAGAGGGATGAACAAACCACAATATAGAGAGTCGCAAACAATGCAAAGGTGGTCAGTTCATGAAGGAAAGAAAATGGGATCTGTTTGCACTAGCATCCATTCCACTTATTATGACCCTCTGTAACTCCATGTTGTTGCCTATTTTGCCGCAGATTTCTAAAGAACTCGGCATTAGCTCTTTTCAGGTGAGTATGCTGATTACTGTCTATGGATTGATGGCTATTGTGATGATCCCTATTGCAGGGTACCTGTCTGATACGTATGGACGAAAAAAGGTGATTCTTCCGAGCCTGATCATTGCTGCTATTGGTGGTATCATCTGTGTGGTGGCGGCTTGGCTTATGAAGGGCATTAGTGCTTATTGGGTCATTCTGGCCGGTCGTTTGTTACAAGGCATAGGCGCGGCCGGTGCTTTTCCGATTGTGCTGCCCTTTGTTGGTGATTTGTTCAAGAAAGAAGAGGATGTAAGCAAAAGTCTGGGAATCATTGAGACCTCTAATACGTTTGGTAAAGTACTCAGCCCGATTCTTGGCGCTTATCTCGGTTTATGGCTCTGGTTCGCACCTTTTATCGCAATTCCTGTTCTATGTCTAATCTCATTTGGCTTAGTTTTGTTTCTGGTTCGAAAGCCGGAAGCAAAGGAACAGCCTGAGAAACAGAGTATACGAGAATTTTTAAATGGAATTGTGAGTATTTTGCGTAAAAAGGGACGATGGCTGTATGCTATTTTTGCCATAGGTGGTATCTGTATGTTTGTGACCTTTGGCGTTCAATTCTATTTATCAGAGATACTGGAATCTAAGTATAAAATGCATGGGGCGATGAAGGGGTATGTACTGGCGGTCCCGTTAGCCTTGTTATGTTTGTCCTCGTATGGAACAGGAAAGATTATTGGTCAGAACAAAACGCTAATGAAATGGCTTGGCTTTGGGGGGATGGTATTACTAACTGCAGCAATGATCTTTGCAGGGTTCAATAAAGGCATTTATTTCTTAGTTGGATTTATGGGTTTAGGCTGTGTTGGAATTGGGATTGTTCTGCCTTGCATGGATGCATTGATAACAGAAGGGATTGAAAAGGAGAATAGTGGAACTATAACCTCTCTCTATAGCAGTATGCGGTTCATCGGGGTATCTTTGGGGCCGCCGGTGGTATCGCTGCTGATGAGCAGTGGACATTGGGTATTGTTTGCTTTGATGGCTACAGTTGGCGCTATCGGTGGTTTGCTGACCTTATTTGCAGTTACGCCAAGCAAAGGAAGCAAGGGGGAATCCGGTGTGAAAGAAACAGAGAAGATCAATCCCCGCCTTTTGTCAAAGCGTGTTCGTCAGACTTCGGCGATGTCCATTGATGGAAAAAAGAGCTATCCTTAAGCTACGTTGCCATAGCTTCTGGGATAGCCCTCTTGATAAAAGAATAAAAGACTCTTCTTATGCCTGTGGTACGGATTCCCAATCCTTCAGGAAGCGTTCAATACCGTTATCTGTCAGCGGATGCTTCCAGAGGGTTGGCAGGAGCGAACCTGGGATGGTAGCAATGTGAGCACCAGCAAGCGCTGCTTGCTCTACATGTGCAATGTTACGAATGGATGCTGCAATAATTTCGGAAGTCATGCCGTAGTTGGTCAGGATAGTCTTTAGATCCTTGATCAGCTTCATTCCGTCAACACCGATATCATCCAGACGTCCTACAAAAGGAGAGATATAAGTTGCGCCTGCTTTTGCAGCCATCAAGCCTTGAGCCGCTGAGAAGACAAGCGTTACGTTAGTTTTGATACCTTTTTTAGTAAGCTCATAACAAGCTTCCAAGCCATCTTCAGTCATAGGGAGTTTAATGACAACGTTTGGAGCCCATTCAGCAATTTCGTATGCTTCTTTCAGCATTTCTTCTGCTGTCAAACCGATTACTTCTGCGCTAACAGGACCTGGAACGATGGCGACGATTTCTTTGATAACATCTTTAAACAATCTTCCTTCTTTAGCGATGAGCGACGGGTTAGTCGTTACGCCATCCACTAATCCGAGGCGAGTAATACGTTTGATCTCTTCAATATTTCCGGTGTCCAAGAAAAACTTCATTTTAAGTTTCCTCCCTTGATTTCCATATGGATTGACAAACAATATTCATATTTTCATTATGAGACATGTCAAACGAAGTTTCAACTGTTATTTTGAATATTTCAAAATAACTTTATAGATTGAGGGCCTTTTACACTTGTTAAATCGAAGATAATATAAGATTGGTCTATGCATCTATCCATGATAATATATAATCGGTATTGTTATTATGGCGTATTGGGTGGGACGTGATGAAATGTACTCAGTATTAGTTATTTTGCTTGTGCTCGTGTTGTCAGTTGCCGGATTCTTGGCCTATCAAAACAGCAAATTGGTATCTAATCAGAAGAAATTAGGAACTTTATCACGTAATCCTGCACTAATGTATTCTATTTTTGACCAATCTTGCACTGCTAGTGTGGAAGATCCAGATGTAATTCCTTTAATTCAATACACAGTTTTTGTGGAGTCCAGTGGACAGGTAGTTGTGAATAAGCCTTTGGCTATCATTAATCTATGTAGAGTTAGCGCGGGTAAAGGGGATTTAGTTCTGGCTGATGTCGAACGTAGTGTGCTAGAGTGCATTAAATCGGCAGCTCCCTCGGATTCATTCATTACGCATAAAGCTTACTTACATAGGGCTGCTAACCACGCTGAAAAAGAGATGATCCTAAATTTAGAGGATGTAGTGAAATTTCAATATACATAAGGCAGAATGAAGATTATTGATTTTTTCGGCTGCAAGAAGGATAATACGAAATTGGATACAAGAAATGAGGGAAATAGAGTGCCGCCCGTTACAGAAGTGAATTTTGAAGTGGTTGACCCAGAGAATGCTGATTTAAGAAAGCTTATTACGTTTCTGGATGAGGAACTGAAGATGCGTTATCCGCACGAGACGATCTATGTCGTCGATTTCGAGGATCCCAAAGTAAAAGAAATGACTTTCGTAGTAGCCTACTTGAACGGTAAACCAGTGGGTTGCGGCGGGCTTCGTCCATTGGATTATATCGGCACTGAGAAGTCTGCGATGGAGTTGAAGCGTTTTTATGTAGATTCTAGTTATCGCAAAATGGGCATAGCTACTAATATGCTGTTATTCCTTGAGGCACAGGCAATCGCTGCCGGCTTTAGGGAGATCCGATTGGAGACTGGAATCAAACAGCCTGAAGCGATTGCGCTTTACGTCAAACACGGCTACCAACCGATTGATTTGTTTGGGCCCTATATCGGTGATCCGGATAGTCTCTGTTACGGCAAAATATTGGATGTCGGTGCTTAACCGGAATCCTACTGAATTATGGGAATTTCAAGTTTACTATAAATCTTTATAACGGATAACATGGGGGGTATTTATATGAGCATCAATGTTAAACAATTAGCAGCAGAAAAAGCAGTAGAATACGTAGAAGATGGAATGAAGGTAGGTCTGGGTACGGGATCAACTGCTTACTGGGCGATCCGTAAGCTTGGCGAACGCGTCAGTGAAGGTCTAAAGATTACCGCAGTTGCGACTTCACGCGCTTCCGAGGAACAAGCACGAGAGCTAGGGATTCCGCTGGTAGCTTTTGGTGATATTGATAGTCTGGACCTGACCATTGACGGAGCGGACGAGCTGGACAACAGTTTGCAACTAATTAAAGGCGGCGGCGGCGCTTTGCTTCGTGAAAAGATTGTAGCTAGTAATAGTACTCGGATGATCGTGATTGCCGATGAAGGTAAAGTTGTAAGCACGCTAGGCAAATTTCCACTGCCAGTGGAAATCGTTCCTTTCGCCTGGGAGTGGACTGTAGCGGAGCTTGCTAAACTGGGTTGCCAACCCGAATTGCGCCGTAACGGAGAAGAGTTGTACAAGACGGATAATGGCAACTACATAGCGGACTGCCGATTTGAAGAGATAGAATCTGCGCCAAAGCTTGCATTGACCATCCAAAGTATCCCGGGTGTTGTAGATCACGGCCTATTTATTGGAATTGCAGCGATGGCTATTGTTGGTAAACATGACGGAAGCATCGAAATAATAGAAGCTCAATCTAAGAATTGATTAACCGCAGACTTAGAGAAACTAGCCGTTCATGGCCGCTAAAAGGATTGACACGGGTAGTACTAACTCTGTATAGTGCTACTGTTATCTATTGGATGTTTCTCGGATTTGGACGTGAAGTTCACACTGGAGGTCCTCTTCAGTACAATCTGGTTCCATTACGTACGGTGTCACTTTATTTCAACTTGGATAACGGGTTATCACTGATCAACCGGCTAGTGAATCTGCTAGGGAATGTTGTGGTTTTTATTCCATTTGGTTTTCTTTGGCCATTAGTAAAGACACGTTCGATTTCTTGGCTTAGGATCTCGTTATATGCTGTCCCTTGCATACTGCTTTTGGAGTGCTTACAAATGCTGCTGCATGTGGGAAGCTTCGATATTGATGATTTACTATTAAACATGCTAGGTGTGTGGATAGGCTACGGATTGTTTCGAGTGATTAGCTTTAAAAGTAACAAAGAAGGAGAAATGTGAAGAATGTTGATTGATCTTAAACCCCTCATTGGTACACCTGAGGTGAATGAGCTGTTGACCTATGCGGTCATTGATGATCCGAGTGCCCTACAGCAGACCTCGTCTGAGTATAGCGAACAAGCCGGGTTTAAACTATACGGGTGGGAAGAGGAAGAATTACTGCTTGGTCTCGTGGGCTTTGAAGAAACAGAAGATGGCTCTTTGGATATTCGGCATATTGCTGTATTGCCAGAGAACAGAGGAAAAGGTTATGCACGGGGGATGATTCTGGAGCTGCTTACTACGCGGCAGCCGCGTTATCTTGTAGCAGAAACTGAGGATGAGATCGCTGCAGATTTCTACCGTAGTCTTGGTTTCATGGTGTACAGCCTCGGTGAAAATGCAGCAGGTATTGAGACGCTGAGATGTGTCTATGAAGTGGATGAGATCGAGGATGAGGAATAAAAAATATGTAGAAGACATAAAATGGCAGGTCGAGATGAATTCTCGGCCTGTTTTTTTGTTGTGCAGATCATAAATTATTCAGCAGAATTGTAAGTTGACTTTTGAAAAAAATGGGATTATAGTTTGACAATGAAACTGTTCTACAGTCGAACTATATTTTTGGAGGTAGGAAGCTTTGGAGGATGAGGTTCAGCATTGGATTAACCGTTATATGGATGCATACATGATGGTGACAAGACAAGTAGCGGCAAGAATTAAGGATAGTATTGCTGCGGATACAACGAATGATCAGTATCAAATTCTGCGTCTGATTAATGCTCAGGAACAATGTACGTCTACATATCTAGCAGAAACCTTTTGCGTGGGTAAAAGCTCCATTACAGCGATAATCAACAGACTGGTGCAAGCGGGCATTATCGAGCGAACCCGAGACGAGAATGATCGTCGTCAGGTGTATTTATCGATGTCTGAGCATGGCAAAAGAGTATTTGAAGCAGCAGAGTCGCAAGTACATGAAGTGGTGGCCCCGTATTTGTTTCATTTTGAAAAGAAGGATATTGAAATGTTCATCATGATGTTTGAGAAACTGGCGAATTTAATTCAGAATGATAATGGAGGGAAGAGCCAATGAAGACGATTCTAAAAGCAAGATGGGCGGTCATCGCAATCTGGCTCGCTGTAGCGGTTGTGCTAATGATGACGGCCCCATCGTTCTCAGATCTTGTCCGTGAGAAGGGGCAGGTCACGGTTCCAGAGGGATACCCTTCATCAAGAGCAGCAGAAATCATGAAGGAAGCGGCAAGTGACAAGGGTGGCGAATCACTCCATCAGGTAGCTCTTGTATTCAATAACCCGAAGGGGATCGGAGCAGAAGAAACAGCAAGTATTCAACAGGGCGTTGAGAAGCTGGCTGCGAATAAGGAAGCTCTACAATTAGATTCTATCACCGATCCTTTTTCACAAAGCGAGCTTAAGGATACGCTGATTGCCAAAGATGGCAAGACCATTATGGTGGCGTTGTCCGTAAAAGGTGAAGGAGAGGCTGTTACTGCGCTGCCAGATAAAGTGGATGAATTGCTTACAGATGTTAAAGCAGATCATTATTTGACCAGTGAAGGTCTCATTACAGAAGATATGATCGCAAGCTCAGAAGCAGGGCTAAAGAAGTCGGAGTATATTACAGTTGTATTTATTCTACTTATTCTATTCGTCGTTTTTCGTTCATTTGTAGCGCCTTTTGTACCGCTGCTGACAGTAGGTCTCAGCTATATTGTATCCCAGTCTGTCGTGGCTTTTTTGGTGGATCGTTATGATTTTCCATTATCTACGTTTACTCAAATCTTTATGGTCGCCGTCATGTTCGGGATCGGTACGGATTATTGTATTCTGCTGATCAGCCGTTTTAAGGAAGAAATGATGACCGCAGAAGATACCAAAAGTGCTATTATTGCAACTTATCGTAAAGCTGGAGGAACGGTTTTCTATTCAGGCTTAGCGGTGTTCGTAGGTTTTGTAGCGATTGGATTATCGAAATTCATTCTTTATCGTTCAGCAGTAGCTGTTGCAGTTGGAATTGCCGTTATGCTATTGGCACTTGTGACGATTGTTCCGTTTTTCATGGCGGTTCTTGGCAAAAAGCTATTCTGGCCTTCCCGTGGCAAGCTGGAGCATAGTGAGAGCCGGATTTGGGGATGGGCAGGTTCTTTTTCTTTAAAAAGACCGTGGGCCGCTCTTCTAATTGTTGCAGTAATCGTATCCCCCTTCTTACTCACTTATAGCGGTAAGCTGTCCTTTAACAGCTTGGAGGAAATCGGCTCGGAATATGCTTCGGTAAAAGGGTTCAATATTATTTCGGAGAGCTTCGGACCAGGGGAATCAATGCCTGGCAAGATCGTAATCAAGAATGATGATCGCATGGACAATTCAGAATACCTGGGTCTTGCGGAGAAAATCAGCCGTGAGCTGGAAAAAGTGGATAGCGTAAAATCTGTTCGCAGCATGTCACGTCCAACAGGTGAGCTAATTAGTGATTTCTTGATTCCTAATCAAGTTGGTACACTTTCTGATGGATTGGATCAGAGTAACGAAGGACTGACCAAGATCCAAACCGGATTGTCTGAAGCAAGTAAACAGCTTAGCGATAATGCTCCCAAACTGACAGAGGCTGTTGCGGGAAGTGCTAAACTGACAGAGGGCACAGCAGACCTCAAAGACGGAATCGTTGCTTTAGGCACCGGGCTAGCCCGGATTGAGAGCGGGATAAAGAGTGGCTCAGCGGGTGCCGGAGAAATCAAAGCCGGTCTTCAGCAGGCAGCAACAAGTGCTAAACAGTTAGCAGATGCTAATACGAAGTTACTTGAGGGCTATAAAAAAATCGGCGGCGGCTTAACCCAGCTGGATGAAGGACTAGGGCAGCTTCCGAAGCAGCTACAAGGCGCTGCAGAGGCATTAAAAGGACTGGACGGTTCCTTCGCTGGCTTAGAGAGCAGTTATCCGGAAATTGTTCAGGATGTAAATTATTTGACGATCAAAGGCACAGTAGCACAAAGTGGTACGGGTGTAGCGCAGCTAGCAGCCGGTCTTGGTCAGGTTTCAGAACAGCTTAAAGGTGCAGCTACTGGTTTAAATGAAGCGAATGCCGGTTATGCCAAAGCTGCGGCTGGGCAAACCGCGCTCGCGCAAGGTTTAGCTAAGCTTGTAGCTGGAATCGGCCAACTGCAATCTGGGCTCGATCAGGCGGCAGCCGGTCAAGGACAGATCGTAGATAAGATTCCATCTATCACAAGTGGTCTTGATCAATTGCAAGGCGGACAGAAGCAGTTAGCGGACGGCTTTGGTGAATTGACAGGGCAAATTGGAGCCTTAACCACTGGACTAAGCGATAGTGCTGATGGATTGAAGCAAATTACAAGCGGTCTGGGCTCGGCACAAGAATACTTGAATCAGATTCAAGCGGCTAAGGATGAAGAGCTGAGCGGATTCTTTGTACCAGCTGAGGCACTTAAAGCTGAAGGTATAAAGCAGGTATTTGATACTTACTTATCTGATGACCGTAAGGTGATGACATTGGACGTGGTATTCACCGAGAATCCTTACAGCTCAGAGGCTATAGATAGTGTGGGTGATATTCAAGCAGCAGTAGATCGTGCAGTAAAAGGAACGAAGCTTGAAAATGCTGAAACAGCTATTAGCGGGGTTACAAGCAGTCAAAGCGATTTGCGGAATATTTCCAATGAAGACTACTCGCGTACAGTAATCTTAATGTTGAGCGGTATTTTCATCATATTAGTGTTACTGCTTCGTTCAATCGTAATGCCGATATACCTTATTATTTCACTTTTGATCACTTACTTTTCAGCGCTGGGTGTTACGGAGGCTATTTTCGTTAATCTACTGCACTATGAGGGGATTACCTGGACGACGCCATTCTTTAGTTTTGTTATGCTGATTGCACTAGGTGTGGATTATAGCATTTTCTTAATGGCCCGGTTTAACGAAAATAAAACTTGGGATGTAAAAGAAGCGATTCTACACGCCATGCGCAATATGGGTACAGTTATCCTATCTGCTGTAGTTATTTTGGGAGGGACCTTCGCTTCGATGTATCCTTCAGGGGTACTGTCGATGATGCAGATTGCAACAGTAGTGCTCGTGGGATTGGCCCTGTATGCTCTAATATTCTTGCCATTCTTTGTCCCTGTTATGGTACGGATCTTTGGCCGAGGAAATTGGTGGCCATTCTCAGTTAAAGAGAGCGGAGAAGCTAACAAACAGGATTTAAATATGTAAATGGGGACTATATCCCATTTATGAAAATCAGAAGTCATAACAAATTGTTTTTTGCAGCCAGTCACCGATCACTGAATCGGTGACTGGCTTTTTATTTGAGTAGAATGAATTGCTTCGATAGGGCATTACTAGCGGGGAAAACTACTAATCCATTCAATTGTTATGGGTCTTTTATCCATTGTTGTCTGGTTCTTTAGGTTATTGTTATTATGTTTTCAGAAAATTATAATAACTCTGGATTCGTTTTCAAAGTCTCCAAATTACAACTAGAAAGCGAGATGATGAATGATGAAAGTAAACATGAAGATCAGCAGTATCGCAAAAAAGGCTGCTCCAATTATAATTACAGCTGGGGTTATTGCTGGAGTAGGACTTATTATCGATACCGATAAAGCATTTGGACACGGTTATGTATCCGAACCTGCAAGTCGTGCGAAGCTTGGTGCAGCGAATAATGTGGGTTCTGTTCAATATGAGCCACAGAGTCTAGAGGCGCCAAAGGGCTTCCCATTGGCGGGTCCTGCGGACGGGAAGATAGCATCAGCGGGTGGCATGTTCGGAGGAATTCTGGATCAACAAACAAGTGATCGCTGGATTAAACATGATATGGTTGGCGGATTAAATGACATTACTTGGTATATTACAGCACAACATAGAACAACAAAATGGCATTACTATATTACGAAAAAAGGTTGGAATCCTAATGCACCGATTAAACGTTCTGACTTAGAGCTTATTGGAACTTTTGAGAATGGCGGTAAACAGCCTGAGCGTTCTGTGACACATAAAGTAAATGTCCCAACTGACCGCAGTGGATA
Organism: Paenibacillus sp. RS8; assembly: GCF_041956825.1. Classification (NCBI taxonomy): domain Bacteria; kingdom Bacillati; phylum Bacillota; class Bacilli; order Caryophanales; family Paenibacillaceae; genus Paenibacillus; species Paenibacillus sp. RS8. The sequence goes on from NZ_CP168131.1 coordinate 4,575,994, forward strand.
TCATGTTATTTTGGCTGTGTGGGATATTGATGATACAGCAAATGCCTTCTACCAAGTGATTGATGTGAATCTAAAAAACGGTGATTTAGGACCTGGGGTACAACCAGATACAGAGAAGCCGTCGACGGTAACAGGGTTACACACGATGAGTGTAGAATCGAGCACTGTAGACCTTATGTGGGATGCTGCAACAGATAACGTAGGCGTAGATCATTACTTGATTTACCGCGGTGAGAACATTGGTAATGCGAAACAAGTTGGTATTTCCTCAACAACGAGCTATAAAGACATAACTGTAGGATCCGGCAAAATCTATACATATTACATCGTAGCTGTGGATCGTGCAGGAAACACGTCAGGCTCAAGTAATATTATTGTTGTTAGCACACCAAACCCGGAAGAGGTTATCCCTCCAGTGGAAACAGCAGATACTGTGAAGCCTTCGATGGTTGAGGGGCTGCATACCATGTCAGTGAAACACAATAGTGTTAATCTAATGTGGAACGTCGCCCAAGATAATGTAGGTGTTGATCATTATGTTGTATATCGGGATGGTGTTAAACTGACCCAAACCAAGGAAACTTCCTATACGGATTTAACGGTACAAGCTTCCACTACGTACAATTATTATGTGAGAGCTGTGGACGCTGCTGGTAATATTTCAGACAAGAGCTCTTTGTATACAGTCACAACCCTTGTGAAACCCGTATTACCAGATGTAGCAGCTTGGAATGCATCCGGGTTGTATATTGTTGGAACAAAAGTTGAATACAAGGGTAACCTTTATGAAGCTCGAGTGACATTTAGAAGTTATGGTGATAACAACTGGAATCCGGAGTCGGCATTATCACTCTGGAAATTAGTAACGAAATAACGAATAACATCAATACACCGTCTAATTTCAAATAGATTATAAAAAAAAACGGAAATCATTTCTGGTCATTAGAAATGGTTTCCGTATTTTTAGGTTAAGAAGCCTTTAAAGTTTATTTCATCTTGGCGAAAAAGCTGCGTAACGCCCAACCGCGTTCTTGCCGTTTTTTATATTTCGGCAGTGAACGATAAACAGCGGTGGATTCTTCGAACGCTCGTTTCGCATCTTCTGATCTGCCAAGTGCTTTATACATAGAGCCGGCTAGATAATACGCCTCAGAGGAAGAAGACTGGATTTCTTGATACTGAGTAACGTAATGTAATGCTTTATCATGATCCGTATGGCGAAAAGTTTCAGCTAACCAAAGATAAGGCTGTCCATATCGGGCCTTACTGTTGATCTCCAGACCTCGAAGCATCTGTGCCTCGCCTTCCTCCAAAGCGCCCAGCTTTAGATTCACATGTCCAAGCTCTACCCAATATTCAGCAGATTGTTCATAACGGTCCTCGATTTGGAGTAGGAGCTCCTTTGATTCCCTGTATTTTTTACGTTCAGCCAAACTCCGAGCTAAATCAAATTTGGATGAGACATCATTAGGATTCAAAGAAATGGTTGTACGCAGCTTGGAAATTTGACGCATTCTTTTGAAGGGCTTTGTAATACTGGGGAAGATGCCCACATATCGTCGATCCAAGAAATATAAGATAAGAAGCAGGATGAATATAGCCAGAAAAGGGTTGCCCACTAATCTGAAGAGCAGTAAAACACCAATAAATTTAAGCATAACTTCCCTCCATAATCATTTGGTTCCGGTATTGCGATTGAAAAGACTAGATCTAAAGCAGCGTAATTATAACATAAATCAAAGCAATCTGAATCCCGGGATTTAAAAATAATACAACTTTGAACAGCTTTATACCGTCTTAGTGTAAGATGAATAATAATTACAATAATATCATAAGAAGGGAAAAACAAGATGAACTTATTTGCAAGGAAGATACGACTGTTTAGTTTGGTTGTTTGTTCTGCTTTAATGGCTACAGTGTCAGTTCCACAAGCGAATGCAGCTCCATCATCTGCTAAGCTGAGCGGAATTAAGGAAATTGTTGCTGCGCCTGGTTTTTGGGGTGGCAGCTCCTTTGCATTAGGAAAGGACGGAACCGTTTGGGCCTGGGGAAGTAATATGTTTGGACAGTTTGCGAATGGAATAGCAGGACCAGAGGGATGGACGATTACTCCACACAGTATCGCAGCGCTTGAACATACGAAGCAGCTAGAGATCGGTGGGGCTTATTTTGTAGCGTTGAAGGAAGATGGAACGGTTACGGCTTGGGGAGATTATCAGGACAAGGGTGCAGCGGAAGCTGGAAATGGGGCAAGCTCCAAACAACATAAGGTACTGCTGCCTCAGGTGATCTCGGGGATGACGGATGTAGTTAGTGTAACCTCAGGACTATACAATACTTTAGCTTTGAAAAAGGATGGGAGCGTACTCCAGTGGAGTCCTCCAGACGCTTCTAATGTAGGGTACATAGAGCTGCCTGCTGCTACGAAGGTGCAGGGCTTAAGTGAGGTGAAGTGGATCGGGAACAGTATTTATCAGGCCGCGATTCGAACTAACGGTACCCTGTGGACTTGGAGCGCTAACCCGCAAATAGAGAATACACAAGCGGTGAAGAAACCGACCGCAGTTAAGGATTTATACCATGTGAAGTCCGTTTCAATGAGTGATCGCAGTATACTGGCTTTAACCGAGAGTGGAAGCGTCTGGGGAACGATTGACAGCAATAATTATAATGAAATCACGATGAAAAAGATGCCAGGTCTTTCGAATATTGTATCCGTTCAGACGAAAAATGGATTCAATCTTGTTGCTAATAAAAATGGAGAATACTGGGTATGGGAAGCAGGTACCTTGATGCACGGCCTACAAAAGATCACAGCCATAAAGCAGATCTCAAAACTTACGTTGGATTTAGGCGGCTTTGTAGCGGTTAAGAAAGATGGCACCGTGTGGACATGGAGTACTAATTATATAACCGACAGCAAATGGGTCTTCACTCAGCCAAAGCAAATTAAAGGTTTGAGCAATCCGGTTTCTTTTGTTAGCGGTGAGAATAGTAAGTATGCAGTCTTGAAGGATGGAACTGCCGTGGCTTGGGGGACGAATATGTTTGGACAACTCGGAATTAGCGCTGTTGATTCACGTCCTTTTACTTTATCTCCTATTTTGAAACCTGTTACGGTAATTGTTGATGGGAAGAAAATCGACTCCGTACAGTCTGCTATTTTTATAGATGGAAGTGTAAAAGTACCGATTAGGGAAGTAGCGGAAAGTCTTGGCTACACACTCTCATGGGAGGGAGAAATGACGCTCTCGAAAGAAGGGAAGAAAATCACTTTTAAAGAGGGGGGCATTAAAGTAAGTTATACTTCACTTGTTCCAGCGGCAGCTTTGGCTAAGGCACTAGGTGTTACTGCTGAGTGGAATAGTGCACTGTACCAATTAACGTTACATACAAAAAGATGACTTTCATTTAACACTTTATTTAATTTATTGATGTACAATAAGTGAATTAATCTGTATTGAACCATAATAACCAGTCTGGAGTGATAGGTATGGCATTTACAGTATGTGTGTTCGCCGGATCGAATCCAGGTCTTAACTCAGAATATACGGAAATGGCTAGAGAATTGGGTTATCATATAGCTGCACAAGGATGTAGGCTGGTTTACGGAGGTTCAAGAAATGGCCTTATGGGACAGGTGGCGGACGGAGTGTTGGCAAATGGTGGTGAAGTCGTCGGTATCATGCCCGTGGATCTTTTTAAAGATGAAATCAGGCATTCTGGGCTGACGAATTTGATTGAGGTTTCTAGTATGCATGAACGTAAGGCGATAATGAGCGGTATGGCCGATGCATTTATTGCCCTGCCGGGTGGTCTTGGAACCTTTGATGAGTTATTTGAGATCCTATGTTGGATGCAGATTGGGATTCATCAGAAGCCTATTGGACTGTTGAATATTAGAGGTTATTTTAATCCTCTGCTAGCTATGATCTCTCATAGTGTAAGTGAAGGGTTTGCTCCAAAAAATGCATTAAAAATGTTAGATATGAACTCTGATCCCGAATATTTGCTTGAACTAATGAGAGGTCAAATTGATCATAGTAATAAAGGGAATGGGAACGCTAGATTTCCTTCCCAGCGTTGAGAAAATGAGTAGGAATTTAACAACCTCCAGCTGTTTTATACAGCTTGGAGGTTGTTTTCATATGAACATGTGATAAACTTGTTTCGGTCTATATGTTGCTGGGTAATTAATTTTTAATAAGTAGTAGTGGTTACTCCGAGTAACTCAGGGAATGATTACCTAAGGAGGTTGGAATTCAATGAATGTGATGGTACATAATCTTATGGCTTACAATCATCAGTTTTTTAGACCTCAGCCCGTGGTCAATCCTAAGCAAGAGAGATCTAATAAGAAGAAGCAGAGTTTTCAGGAAGTCTTAGATGAGAAAATGAAAGTGTATGGTAAATACAGAATCATTAAGTAAAAGCTACTACATATGTCTTGTTGAAAAAAGCCGGAATGCAGTGATCTTAGGGTCACTGCATTCCGGCTTTTTTTAGGGTCTAACCTCAAAAAATTGGCAGCTCTTACGGGAGTAGTAAGTCAGATCACTAACTCTGGACTGAATAACGACATCGAAATCAGTGAAGCGGACAACGGTTGCTCCTGAATTCACCAAATGATCGTCCTGAAAGACTCGGACAGGTAATTTTCGGTCAACGGCTTCTTGGAAATCACTGTCTGTAAACAGCGGGCGGTTAATCGGCATAGATATTAAACTCCTTTTAATCATGTAATGAAGTTAGAAATAAAAATAGTATACCTGTGGAAGCAAGAGAAATCCAATATAAGTGATGATAATGAACAATTTATGAGTAACACATTTGGACAAAATTCTATGCGCCCACTTCAGACATAACATAGTTATGACTGTACTAAGGGGGTTTAAATATGCATTGGCTTTCCATCATTATTATTGGTCTGGCTTCAAATTTGGATAACTTAGGAATAGGCGTTTCCTTTGGGGCACGGTCCACAAGAATTACACCATTTTCAAATCTGATCATTGCTATTCTGTCGATTCTGGCTACATATATCTCAATAACCTCAGGTGAGTATGTGTCACAATATTTTTCTGAAGCGAATGGAAATGCCATCGGTGGCTGCTTGATTCTGTTTATGGGAATCTGGAGCATTAGAGCGGTGTATAAGAAACCAACTTCAAGTGTAAGCATGGATATAGAGAGCAACGTCCTCAGCACATCTTCTACACATAATGGCTATCGTCATGTTTTAAGATGGCAAGAATCGGTGTGGTTGGGTGTGGCGCTGGCTATCAATTGTATTGCTACAGGCTTTGGAGCAGGGATCAGCGGCGTGAACGCAACATTCACAGCGATCTCAGTGGGTGCCTTTTCGTTTATCACTGTGGCTGCCGGAATGAAAATCGGGAATCGAATGTCCAAAACTTGGCTAGGCAAACATTCTGATCTTATCGGCGGATTGTTATTAGTAGGCATAGGTCTGTATGAAATATTTATTTAAGGAGGACCTGAGGTCAAAGATACGAAGTAAATGTTAAGACCACATTCTATTGGATGTGGTCTGTTAGCTGTAGCGGACACATTCGTAGTCTCTTAACAATGTCCTACCCTGGTGGGGAAAACAAATTTTATGGTAATGAACTTTGAGTCCTCTTATGAGGGCTTTTTTTATTGAATCAGAAATATTTCCACCATAAATCGGAAGTTTGCCTCCTCAAAAAAAGAATATAAACCCTGTAGACTAAATCTTGTAAGAGAAACCTTTGAAAGGGGTACAGGGGAATGAATAAAGTAAAACACTTGGCGCTTTCGTTAGTCGCTATCATGCTCGTAGGTTCACTGGCAGCATGCGGAGGCAACAACGCCGAGAACAACGCATCAAGTAAAAATACAGGTAACAACGCAGCAAGCACAAGTGAACCAACAAAAGATGAGGGTACTGAGCCTGCTGAGAAAATCGAACTCTCTTTCTGGACACTCGGAAACGTGAACTATGAGGATCTAGCGAAGGAGTACACGAAGGAACATCCTAACGTTACGATCAAGGTTCAAAATACGGGTGACCAAACAGCTCATCATAATAATTTGACCACTGCATTGTCTGCTGGATCAGGAGCACCTGATATTTTCCAACTTGAAATCGGTTTCATGGAGCGTTTTATCAATGCACAGGATAAATTCTATAACCTGAATGATCTTGGTGCTAAAGATATTCAAGCGAACTATTTGGATTGGAAATGGAAACAAGCCTCTTCTATAGATGGCAGCTTCCAGTTGGGTTTACCTACAGATATCGGTCCGACCGTTGTTTATTACAGAACAGATTTGGCGGAAGCAGCAGGATTACCAAGTGACCCTGAAGGATTCGGCGGGGCCATTGATACATGGGACAAGTTCGCTGCTGTAGCCAAAGCATTTAAAGAAAAGACAGGTAAGCCTTTTGTAGATCTTACAGATCTTACCTTTAACGCATTACGTGACCAATCCGCGGATGAAATCTACTTCAGCAAAGCGGATGGCAGCTTTATCGGGGACACCAACCCGCAAGTTCGCAAAGCTTATGATTTTACGGTTAAAGGTATCCAAGAAGGTTGGATCAGCAATCTAATGCTTTGGTCTCCAGAATGGGGCCAAGGAATGAACGATGGATCTTTTGCAGTCGTCATGGGACCGGCTTGGATGGCGGGAAATGTTAAGAGTAATGCTCCAGATACTACTGGAAAATGGAAAATCGCACAACTTCCTGAAGGTGCCGGTAACTGGGGTGGTTCGTTCCTGACACTGCCTAAAGAGGGCAAACACTCGAAAGAAGCTTATGATTTCATCGCTTGGATGGATAACAAAGATAATCAACTGGAATCATTCAAGACAAAAGGGCTGATGCCTTCCATTCCTGCCCTGTACGAAGATCCTGCATTCGTAGATTTCAAGGATGAATTCTTCGGTGGTCAACAAACCGCAGTTGAATTTGGTAAAGCAGCTAATCGTGTAAAACCTGTGTACTACGGTCCACTTCATGACCAAACCGATACCTTCTTCAAAAATGCACTGAAAAACGTGTTGGAGAAAAAGGCTGATCCGGCCAAAGAGTGGGATGAAGCTGTTAAACAAGCGAAGAAACTGGCTGAACGCAGCTAAGACTTCCAGCAGAAAGAGTACAATGTCTGAAAGGTCCGGATTCATGGAGAACAGCATTCTCTGTGAATTCGGACTAAACGTTTACCGTCCTTATAAGGACGCCGAAGACGTTTTTGCTTGATACGTTCGATTACCTGGAGGTGTGACATGGCACAACCTGTTATCTCGAGTCCGCATGCCGAGAGCAAACGCCCGTTTTTAACTGAACAAAGAAGGAGCCGCATCACTGCGTATACTTTCATTTCTCCTTTTTTTATTCTGTTCTCGATATTTGGACTATATCCGATCTTCTTTACGATCTACCTCTCATTCTTTAAATGGGATGCCTTGAACCCTATGAAATTCGTAGGGATGAAAAACTATGAACTGGTCACAAGTGATCCTACCTTTTGGATTTCTTTTAGCAACACCTTAATAATGGGGCTGCTCGGAACGGTTCCGCAGATTCTATTGGCGCTTTTGATTGCCGTTTTGTTGAATTCAGGAATGACTCGGTTTAAGAAAACATTCCGGGTACTCTTTTTCATGCCGAATATTACGTCTATCGTTGCAGTTACCCTGGTGTTTAGTACGTTGTTTGGGAACAACGGAATGATCAACTGGATACTTAACGGACTAGGGCTTGATAGTATGGCCTTCAACTCTGGCTGGTGGGGAGTAAAAATTGCGATCTCAACCATGGTGATGTGGCGCTGGACAGGGTACAATGCCATTATTTTTCTATCAGGGCTTCAAAGTATTCCTACAGATTTATATGAAGCGGCTCGAATTGATGGGGCGAACAGAAGACAACAATTCACCTTCATTACAATGCCACTCCTGAAACCTTTTATCGTATTCGTCACTTTACTGTCGACCATAGGTGCGTTGCAGTTGTTTACTGAGCCTTATGTATTCCTGGGGCAATCAGGTACGGGATCTACTCGTCAGGAAGGTATTACTATGGTTACTTATTTGTACAGCGAGGCATTTCGTAATGGATTCTTCGGTACGGCGGCGGCTACAGCAGTTCTGCTATTTGTGGTCACGATTATATTCTCTGTCCTTAATATGCTGGTCTCAAGCCGCATGGGTGGAGATACAGGAGGGGGTAAAGCGTGAGTACAGTGCGTCTATTTAAAAAAGATCCGGATGATCTTGGGATTTTCGGAAAAGTTGGATTTTATCTCCTACTGATTCTTGGTGCGCTCGTGTCCATCTTTCCTTTTTACTGGATGTTTGTGGTTGGCACAAATGATAGGGGTGCAGTCTTTCATGTTCCACCTTTACTTACGGTTGGAAACCAGTTTTTTGACAATTTCCAGCGGGTACTAGATAAAACAGATTTCTTTCAAGCGCTAGGTAACTCATTATTCGTCTCGTCCATGGTAACCATCTCGGTCGTATTTTTCTGTACACTGGCTGGTTATGCTTTTGCTAAATATGAATTCCCGTTTAAAAATATTCTGTTCTACTTTGTAATTGCCACTTTATTTGTACCCCAGCAACTTGGTGTGTTACCTACTTACGTAATTATGGCCAAGCTCCACTGGATCGACTCTTTCAAGGCGCTGATTGTTCCGGCTATGGTTAATGCCTTCGGGATTTTTTGGATGCGGCAGTACATTTCTACAGCTGTACATACGGAATTGATCGAAGCTGGACGGATCGATGGCGGGGGACATTTCCGGATCTTCTGGAACATTGCCATTCCAGTCATTACACCAGCTATGGCTACACTAGGCATACTGAATTTTATGACCGTATGGAATGATTTCTTTTGGCCTTTGGTTGTGTTAAAGAATCAAGAGCATTTTACGATACAAATCGCGCTCCAGCAGTTATTCTCCAATCGAGACGGTCTGGATTATGGAATGATTATGTCAGCTACGTTTACGGCAACCTTGCCGCTGCTGATCGTATTCCTGTTATTTAGTCGCTGGGTGATTGCGGGTCTTACTTCAGGAGCTATCAAGAGCTGATCTTACTTTTTGTCTTTACAAGGGAATAGGCGGTTTCGTGAAGAATACTAGAGGACAGAGACAGCTGGGGAAGGGGAATACCATGAAGCTCCGCCGTAAAATCTTGTTCGCTATTATTCTTCTCGTCTTTATTCCGGTGATACTAATGGGGATCGTAACATACGTTAATTTCTCTAACGCTATGGAGAAAAAATCAAGTAACTTCTACTGGGTTTCATTGCTCGAAACAGATCGAAAGCTCAAATTCGCACTTAGTGAAATCTCCTCGATCACAAATGCTGCGATCACACAACCGGTTATTCAACAATCGCTTAAGCAGACTAACTTTGTGCTCACCTATGACCGCAAGCAGGAACTCAACAATTTACTCATTAATCATCCGATGATTACTTCATTTAGTTTATATAGTAAAGATCGGCTGCTTTATCAATACAATGCGCCGATGTCTTTTGAGGAGATGAGGAAGCAGAGTTGGTTTAATGCGATGGAAAGCGCCGAGGGGCGCCCTGTATGGTCTGGCCCCGGTGAGAATGGTTCGGCATTATCCGGTCACCCGGTACTAGTACAAGCCAGAGTGATTAAAGATTATTATTCTCTTGAAGATATCGGCTATTTGGTCGTTAATGTTAAACCTGATTTACTGGATCAGATTTTTTGGGAAGCAGCAACTCTGAAGAAGGGTGATATTTTACTAGTGAACAAGCTAGGGAATATCGTTTTTAACAAATCCGGTGAACATATTGGGCAGCGCACTGAGTTCCCTTTTTTAGAAAATGATTATGCCAAGGAACAAAACTATTACATCGACAACTATCAGGGGGGAAAATCACTCATAACCTTCCTTCCTTCACATAATAAAGACTGGTATTTGGCAGCGATTACACCGATGAATCTAATCTCTTCGGAATCCATATCTATTCGTAACATTGCGATTATTTTGAGTACGGTTTCATTGTTATCCGCCATTTTGTTTGACCGATATTTTGTTAGAAGGCTCGTTTATAGCATTAACAGCGCGGTCAACGGGATGAAACGGGTGAAGCAGGGGATTTTTACACCTATCACTACACGTTATCGTGCGGATGATGAGAGTGATTTTCTGATTGATGGCTTTAACCGGATGAGCACACAGATCAACGAATTGATTGTGCAAGTGCAGACGGAGCAGGGTCGCAAAAAGGAAGCGGAAATGAAGGCATTAATGGCGCAGATTAATCCTCATTTTATTTATAATTCACTAGAATCGATTAATTCGATGGCCGTGCTGCAAGGTAATAAAGATATTAGTAAAATGGTCATTTCACTCGGCAAGCTGCTGCGAATCAGTATTAGTCAGAATCAAGAGCTAATACCGCTGCAAATGGAGTTTGAACATGTTCGCCATTATCTGGATATTCAGAAGTTCCGTTTTGAGGATAAATTCTCGTACATTATAAATCTTCCTGAAGGTCTTAGAACGTTTATGACTCAGAAACTGATTGTTCAGCCCATTGTAGAGAATGCATTGTACCATGCAATTGAACCGATGGAGGACCCTGGAATCATAGAAATCACAGCCTATGAAATGGGTACGGATATGATCATTATCGTAAAAGATAACGGTCCGGGCTTCGACTTAGCCAAGATGATGAATCTTTGGGCCAAAGAGGGAGGAGGCCAGAAGAAATATAGTGACAGCGGTGTTGGGCTTAAGAATGTACATGAGCGCCTGAATATCCGATTTGGCAGTCCATATGGCTTACTTGTGTGTTCATCCCCTGGATTTGGTTCAACGATTCGAATTCGTATACCAAAAATACTGCCATAATCGATCATACAGAGGAAACAGGGGGAGATTGACATGAAGTGGTTATTGAAGTGGGGCTGGATGTGGATATATCTAGTGCTGATATCTGGCGCTGTTCTATTTATTACTTTAGGAGATCACGAACCGATTGAAGATAATTCACCAGAAAAAATAACGCTGACTTTCCGTCATTTCTGGATCAAAGAGCATGATCGGCCACTGCTGGCTATCTTTGAAGAGATCGTGGATAAATACCAAATTGCGCATCCGAATGTGAAAGTCAATTTTGAAGGACTAGACCAGACGATACACCGTGAGCAAAAGCTGAAAAGCGAGATGGTTACAGGCACGCCACCTGATATGTTTGTCTTATTTGGCGGAGCCGAAATAGAACCATATGTGCGTTCTAATCGCCTGGTTGATCTGACTGATTTTGTCCGAGAGAACGGTCTATCCAATCAATTTAAGGATCTGCATCTTTGGACCTTTAATAACCATATTTATGGATTGCCTATCGAAGGGAATGCTGAACCGCTATACTTCAATAAAACTATATTCAACAAACTTGGTCTCGAGGCGCCTACAACGCTTCAAGAACTCGATAATGTCATACTGAAGCTCAAAGACGGAGGATACATTCCGTTTGCACTCGGGAACGAGGATCGTTGGCCTGCCGGGATTTTTGCACATTATTTAATGGATCGTTATGCTGGCTCCGAATTGATCCAGAAGCTGATCACAGGTGAAGATCAAGCCAGCTTTCAGAATGAGTCTTATTTAAAAGCGTTTGAGCATTTGGATCAATGGATAAAAGAGGGTGCTTTTAGTCCCCAGTCTAATGATCTATCGACAGAAAATGCAGTCGGTTTGTTTACAAGCGGCAAGGCTGCGATGTATTTAAACGGGAACTGGGATATCAATTTATTTTCTGGTAGTGCGGCTCCAGCTGATTTTCAGAACGAGGTAGGTGTTATTCCATTTCCTGCCTTGAAGCAAGGTGAGGAACCTTCAATTGCCGGAGGCTACACTATTGGCATTGGTCTTTCCTCCGAATTAAATGGAGCTAAACGGGAAGCCGCTTTGGATCTTTTGAAGGCTTTTTACACACAGGAAATTCAGACTCGAATTGTATATGAGGGACTAAGAATTCCGTCTATTCGTATTGCTTTTGATCCGGAGAAGACCGGTCCGGTATTCGCGCAAGTGATGGATATGATGGAAGAGAACCGTAAAAGCTTTGTGCCTTACGATAACGTGTTATCACCTGAAGTTAAGAAAATGTTCCTAAGTGTCATCGAAAAAATGATTAACGAAGAAATGTCTGCGAATCATGCCTTAAAGCTAGTGCAGGCATCATCAATGGAATACTGGAATCTGATCCAAAACTCAAGTGTTCAATAAGCATGGAGGTGCTGGAATGGATGAAATAGAAGAGAAATATAAAGTACTGCTCGTAGATGATGAGCCGATTATTCTTCGTAGTCTAAAGGTAGCTATTCCATGGGACGATCTCCAGATGGAAATTGTGGGAGAGGCTCGAAATGGAGAACTAGCCCTCCGCTTAATAGAAGAAACTACACCGCATATTATAATCAGCGATATCCGTATGCCTGTGATTGACGGAATCACTTTGATGAAGGAAGTATTACCAAAGAATCCTAAGCTGGTATTTATCTTTATAAGTGGATATGGGGAGTTCGAATATGCGAGAGAAGCTTTGCGTCAAGGAGCCTTTGATTATTTGCTGAAACCCATCGACCATGACGAACTGGTTGCAATGCTACAACGAGCGAAGACGAGGCTGGATGAGCAGAAAGAGAACGATCAGATGATGCATTCTGTACAGATGCTGTCGATGCTAGCCCGTGAACGGATGTTTGCTGAAATCACTTTGGGAAACGCAAGGCCGCTTGAGCATCTGAAATGGCTGGAGAACAGTGAACTTGAGAGCGGATATTTCATGGCTGGTTGTCCAATTGGATGATTATTCTGTGCTTACTGGGCAGTGGAGCGTGGAAGAAAAGCGGCTGTGGCTGTTTGCGATCCGTAATATTGTTGAAGAGTGGTCGCTGGAGCATGGAGTGCTTACAGTCTTTCCTTTTCATAACGGAGAGTGGATATTGCTCTTTCCTGGATCTTTAAGCACGAGCAGAAGAGAACTAGGTGAACATTTAATTACTGGGATCAAAAGATATTCCAAGCTAAGCTGCTCTGTAGGAATCAGCCGCTGTACACAAGGGATTGATCAATTAAGCGCGGTGTATCCTTTGGCTGCGAAGGCTCTGTATCAACGTTTCTATTCTGGTCTTGCCGGGGTGTTTATAGATGAGGAAACATCCTTCGCAGGCAATAAAGAAGTTAAGTATCCAAAAGAGCTGGAGACCTCGATGATAGAGAGTATTCGTACCTTGAATAGAAAACAAATGTCTTCCTTGTTTGATGAGATGGCACTATATATTGAAGCACAAGCTATTCCTAAGGAGATTGCAGAACGTCTTCTTGTGGAGATGGTTGTCGTGCTATACAGACATTTTGAACATTTGAATCTAAATTCGGATTGGTCTCTACATGGCTTACTAAGCAAGCTGCAGCATTTGGGGACCCTGAGTGAGATGATGTCTGCATTGAAGGAAGAATTTGGGGAACGATTAGATCAAGGAAGTAAACCTGTGAATCGCGAGGACACACGCAGTTCCATCGAGAAGACGAAACGTTATATCGAGAGTAATTACCATAAAGACTTAAGTATTGAAGAAGTATCAGAGCTTGCCGATCTTAGCGTCAGTCATTTTTGTACTTTATTTAAACAAATAACAGGCTATACCTTCTTGGAGTATGTGACTCACTGTCGAATGGAGAAGGCGAAATATATTTTGCAGAGCAGTAATGTAAAGGTATATCAAATCGCTCCGCTTGTTGGTTATCAGGACCCAAGATATTTTACTCAGGTCTTTAAGAAAGCTAGTGGTCAGACACCTACGGAATATCGAGAAGAGCATACGAGGCAAGTTAATTAACGAAAAAGCACATGGATATATAGTAAAAGGGGGAAATTCAGGGCATAAGTATGACATTTATCATACTCTTCACTTGATGTTTATGACTTATAGGATGACACTTTATCTTCTATACTGAGATTAGATGAAAAGATCCTTAGCCAGCCACATCAAGGAGGAAACGATAAAAGATGACTACAAAACAGACATCACAGCTCTCCAGTCTTAAAAAGAGTGTAGCCCCTTACGAAAAAAACGACCGCAATGCGAGCATAAGACAGCTCATTAATACTTTAGGGCCACTTGTGCTGTTATGGGGCGGAGCTTATTTCTCTTTATCCGTTTCCTACTGGCTTACTCTTTTGTTGGCCATTCCTGCAGCAGGATTTGTAATTCGAACTTTTATTATTTTCCATGACTGTACACATGGTTCGTTCTTTAAGAATCGTAGAGCGAATGACATTATCGGAACGATCACAGGTGTATTAACGCTTGTTCCCTATCGGCAGTGGAAGCATAGTCATTCGATTCATCACGCCAGCTCCAGCAACCTCGATAAAAGAGGGATCGGTGATATATGGATTATGACTGTCGACGAATATGAAGCAGCTTCATTCTGGAAACGTCTGTATTACCGGATTTACCGTAATCCGATCGTGATGTTCGGAATTGGACCTATTGCTGTGTTTATGATTCAGTATCGCTTTAATGCTAAAGGCGCTAGACGTAAAGAACGGATGAATACCTATTTAACAAATGTATCTATCGCAGCGCTCTATACTTTGCTTATTTGGGCGATCGGCTGGCAAGCCTTTATAATGGTGCAATTGCCAATAGCTTTTGTATCCGGCTTTCTCGGAATATGGTTGTTCTATGTGCAGCATCAGTTCGAGGATTCTTACTTCGAGAATGAATCGGAGTGGAGTTATGTTATGGCTGCAGTAGAGGGAAGCTCATATTACAAGCTACCTAAGCTATTGCAATGGATTACAGGGAACATCGGGTTCCACCATGTCCATCATTTAAGTCCAAAGGTACCCAACTATAATTTAGAAAAAGCACATAATGCTACGCCGCCATTGCAAAAAGCGACGACTATAACACTTAGTTCTAGCCTGAAGGCTCTACACTTCCGTCTTTGGGATGAAGAGAATAAGAGCTTCATCAGCTTTAAACAGATGAAGTCGAGACTAAACAAACCTAAGGTAGCAGCAGAAGTCTTGCAAGTTCATAAGACTAGACTCCAAGGCGAATAATAACTATCGGTTCGAACAAAATAGAAGTACAGAGAAAGGTTAGAGCCGGAGATATTATTCGTGGCTCTAATCTTTTTCTATTTTGGATAGTGGATCAACAGATTTTCACTGAATTTGTGCTAGAATAAGGAGAGTAATGTATGGTAAAAAGGAGAGCGGTCATGCAAAAGTGGCATCATATTTTTCATAAAAGCACAGGTCTATCCCCTTATGTATGGGTCGTTTTTTACATTCTACCGTTTTATTTTATATTTCGCTCCTCCTCTACCTATCAAGTCGTTTCGGGAATCTTGATGATTGCTGTATTTTTTGTATGTTATGTACTTTCTTTTGTTTCTAAAGGCAGGCTGGTGTATTTCTGGACGAGTGTTCAAATTATAGTGTCTATAACGATGACGCTTTTGTTCGGATATATGTATTTTGCGCTTTTCCTAGCCTTTTTTATTGGGAACATACAGAATCGAGTAGGTTTCTTCACGCTGTATTCTATCCATCTGTTAACTACTATCATTACAATCAATTATGAGCTGCTTTCGCGTAATTCAGTGTTTATTAGTCAACTTCCATTCGTGCTTGTAAGTATGATTGCAGTGATTCTACTTCCAATTAGTACCTATAACCGAAATAATCAAGGTAAGTTACAAGATCAATTGGAAGATGCGAATAAGCGGATCTCCGAACTCGTTAAGATTGAAGAACGCCAACGGATTTCGCGGGATCTTCATGATACTTTAGGTCAGAAGCTCTCTTTAATTGGTCTTAAGAGTGACTTGGCGGGGAAGCTAATTGATTCAAATCCTACGCAAGCTAAAGCTGAGATTGATGATGTACGACAGACAGCGAGAAGTGCGCTGAAAGAGGTTCGGGAAATGGTTACGCGAATGCGAGGCATTCGGCTTGAAGATGAACTTATCCATATTCAGCAGTTTCTTGCAGCTGCTGAGATTGATTTTATTTTGGAGGGGAATCCGAAGCTAACAAACACCTCATTGATTACGGAGAATGTCCTCAGCATGTGTATAAAGGAAGCTGTCACTAATGTTGTGAAGCACAGTGGGGCAAAGTCTTGCTCTATTCTGATTAAACCCTCACGGACGGATCTAGTCATTAAAGTGAAAGATGACGGGACTGGGATACCCGGGAACGATCTTTATTTTAAAGGTCATGGGCTGCAAGGCATGAGAGAGCGTCTTGAATTCGTAAATGGCTGTATGGACATCGTGAGAGATAGCGGGACTACAATTGTAATTAAAGTACCCAATGCATTCAAACATCAGGAACAGGAGGTCATCCTATAATGATTAAAATTGTAATCGCTGAGGATCAACGAATGCTCCTTGGGGCGCTGGCTTCTTTACTCGATTTAGAAGAGGATATGAAGGTCGTAGGCCGAGCAAGCAATGGGGAAGAAGCTGTAGCTATGGTTCAGCAGCTTAAACCGGATATCTGTATTATGGATATTGAGATGCCGGCGATGAGCGGTCTTGACGCTGCAGAAGCCCTGAAGAATAGCGGCTGCAAAACGATGATATTAACGACCTTTGCTCGGGCGGGATATTTCGAACGTGCGCTCAAGGCGGGGGTTCACGCTTATTTACTGAAGGACAGCCCTAGTGAAGAGCTGGCCCTTTCTATCCGGAATGTAATGGCAGGCAGACGTATGTATGCACCAGAGCTGATGGATGAAGCTTACAGCGGTGAAGTGAATCCATTGACTCAGCGGGAGAAGGAAGTACTCGGACTGATCGCTGATGGTAAAAATACGAAAGAAATTGCCAGCGAGCTGTACATTACCACCGGTACAGTACGGAATTACATTTCGGTTATTCTTGATAAGTTAGACGTTGGGAATCGGATTGAAGCGATCACTCGATTTAAGGAAAAAGGCTGGTTTAAATGAATATCTTAAATTTTTTAATGTTATTTTGATGTTAACACTCGCCAAATGTTCTCCAGCCGTATATCATTAATTATCGGCCTATTATTCACTAATAGGACAGTTAATCAAAAGGAAGTGTATTTTCTGATGTCAAGAAAGCTAAGAGCCGGCATAGTTGGCGGCACAGGAATGGTAGGTCAGCGTTTTATTGCCCTTCTAGAGAATCATCCTTGGTTTGAAGTAACTGCGATTGCTGCCAGTGCGAGATCTGCTGGGAAAACGTATGAAGAATCGGCCAAGGGCAGATGGAAGCTATCCACACCAATGCCTGAGAACGTGAAGAATATTATGGTCCAAGATGCTTCTAAGGTAGAAGAAGTAGCTGCGGACGTGGATTTGATCTTTTGCGCAGTAGACATGAAGAAAGAGGAGATTAAAGCGCTCGAGGAGGCTTATGCTCGTACGGGTACTCCAGTAATCTCTAATAACTCAGCGCATCGCTGGACACCTGACGTGCCTATGGTTATTCCTGAAATTAACCCGGAGCATCTTGAGGTTATAGCGCAGCAAAGAAAACGTTTGGGAACAGAGACCGGGTTCATTGCTGTTAAACCTAACTGCTCCATTCAAAGTTATGTGCCTGCACTTCATGCACTTAAAGAATTCAACCCGTCTAAAGTTGTCGTTACAACCTACCAAGCGATTTCCGGTGCAGGTAAGACTTTTGCTGACTGGCCTGAAATGCTGGACAACGTGATTCCTTATATTGGTGGGGAGGAAGAGAAGAGCGAGCAGGAGCCTTTACGGATCTGGGGAAGTGTTCAAGAGGAAGGCATCGTAAAAAGTGAAGCGCCAACGATTACTTCGCAGTGTATCCGTGTGCCTGTAGCCGATGGTCATATGGCTGCTGTATTTGTTTCTTTTGAGAAGAAACCATCTAAAGAAGAGATTCTGAACCTCTGGAATAGCTTCAAAGGACGCCCTCAAGAGCTTGAGCTGCCTAGCGCACCTAAACAGTTCATTACCTATTTCGAAGAGGAGAACCGTCCTCAGACCAAACTGGATCGTGATATCGAGAACGGAATGGGCGTATCAACAGGCAGACTTCGGGAAGATGCCATCTATGATTACAAGTTCGTAGGTCTCTCCCATAACACCTTGCGCGGAGCTGCTGGCGGGGCTGTATTGATTGCTGAGCTTCTGAAAGCAGAAGGTTATATTCAGCCTAAATAAGAAATACAGGCTCTAAAACGGTTCTGAAATAGACACCTCATCAAAGCTTAGTCTTTGGTGGGGTGTTTTTTATTGAAAGCATTTGGTGAAATAAGTTAGGAAGGAGCTGATATATTTGTATAAATATTTATTAGCTTTTATATTATTACCGTTAATACTATTCAATAGCGGATGCACATCATCAACTCAAGAAGTACAAGAGTATGGAGTGTCTTCCATTAATGAGGGGATTCCTATTCCGAAAAATGCTAAAGAAATCGAAGTGACGACAACTTCCAATAACCCCAATATAAAAAATTGGAGTAAAGTATGAATTGAAAAATATAGGGGGAGAACTAGGTCTGTATCCACCTGAAAGCTATTTCAATAAATTAAGGGATTCAGGGTGGGTGGAGTTGAAGGATAAGCGTTTGGGGCATGTGCAATTTTTCGAAAAAGAGGATACCGTAATTGCCATTGAAATACACGAAGATACCTTTAGTATTTATGAAATGAATAAAGATGCTTAAACAGAAACAAGAAGAGTGTGGTAAGATAGGTTAAGTGTATAAACTATACGAATTCTGAATGACTGACGGAGTGATATGATGGGTGCAAAAAGTAAAGGTGGCGGCACGGGCAGAGGTACGGGGAGTAAAGGCTGGACACGCTGGAACAAAACAGCAAAACCAGTTAAACCTGCAAAAGGTGCTCCAACCATGGGTCCAGGCGCTAAAGATGCAAATGGAAGCAAGGGCAATAACGTGAAAAAAAGTGGAAGCACGAAATAGCTCCCTTAAACTAGGTTATTCCTGAAAGTTAACATCTGATTTTGATCGTTAAAATCAGGTGTTTTTTTATGGATATAAGCAAGTGTCAGTATCAGATGGAAAGTAGGATCATTAGTGAGAATTGATAAATATATAAGCGAAACAGGCTTCTGTTCCAGAAGGGAAACCAAGCGATTAATTGCTGCAGGCCGGATCAGTGTGAATGGCGTCGTCTGTGAGGCAAATATTCTTATTGAGCCAGAAGACGTCGTATGGATTGATGGAGAGCCCATAACAACCAGCAAAGGGGAGCCGGTATATCTCGCTCTGAACAAGCCGATCGGTATCACCTGTACAGCTGCCCCAAATGTAGCAGGGAATATTATAGATTTTGTAGGATATCCTTCAAGGATTTTTGCGATCGGGAGATTAGATAAAAACTCGGAAGGCCTCATTCTGTTAACCAACGATGGAGATATCGTAAACAAAATGATGCGTTCCGAGAATGGACACGAAAAAGAGTATGTAGTTCATGTTGACAAGCCGATAACGCCAGAGTTCGTAAATGCAATGTCTAGTGGTGTGGACATTCTTGGCGTTACAACAAAACCTTGCGAGGTCTTTCGGATCGCGGAATGTCAGTTTAGAATTATCCTAACTCAAGGCCTTAATCTGCAAATACGCAGAATGTGCAAGGAGTTAGGATATAGAGTACTTAAACTAGAGCGAATACGAATTATGAATATAACGGTTGATGGTTTGGAACGAGGACAGTGGCGTTCTTTGAGCGGTGAAGAGCTAAGTGAGCTTATGTCCCGCTTAAATTAACTTCGTGAACAAATCCTCTGGCTGCTAAGGCGATGTCTTCAGCGCCTGCAATCGCTGAGATCACGGAGATACCGTCCGCACCTGCAGCTAATACCGGAGCTGCATTGTGCACCGTGATGCCTCCTATACCGACCAAAGGAATCGTAATGCCGCTGTTTCTTATTTCCTCAATAACTAATGTGCCTCGAACAGCTTGGGCATCGTCTTTGGAAGAGGTAGGATAAACAGGTCCAATGCCTAGATAATCGGCTCCATCCGCAATGGCCTGCTGCGCTTCGGTGAGCGAATGAGCGGACACACCCATGATCTTATCTTCTCCAAGCAGTTGCCTAATCGCTAGGGCAGGGGTGTCCTCTTGTCCTACATGAATGCCGTCCGCATCAAGCGCGATGGCTAGATCAATATCGTCATTAACGATAAAAGGAACTCCGTTAGCACGACATATTTTTTGGAGCCGTCTTCCTAAATTAAATTTAACTTGGGCAGTTAATGCCCCGGTACCTTTTTCACGAAATTGAAACATCGTTATGCCTCCAGCGACGGCTTCTTTTAGTACTTTGGCTGGGGCTATCTGACAATTCACGCTACCCATAATGAAATAGACTTTTAATAAATCCCGTAGTTGATCACTGTCTATTCGCTTCAAGGTTCATCCCTCGCAATCTATTCTGATAAGCAAAATGATTCGTCGGACCATGTCCAGCCCCTATGCCCAGCTCGTCTTCAATCGCTGCTTGTATAAAAACCTTTGCTATGTTTATAGCTTCAGAAACAGATTTACCCTTAGCAAGCTCGGCAGTAACTGCTGCTGAATAAGTACAGCCTGTACCATGTGTGTGCCTGGTCTGAATTCGTTCACTCTCCATAAAGATGAACTCGTGACCATCATATAGGAGATCTACAACAGCTTTAGTTGCGGTATCATGCCCACCTTTTAGCACTACATAACTAGAGCCCATGCCATGGATGATAGTGGCCGCTTCTTTACGATCGTCGATTGTGCTGATGCTCATGTTCGTAATCATTTCAGCCTCTGGAATATTAGGCGTCGTCACTAAGGCTAGCGGGAGAAGATGTTTGATTAAGGACTGGACGGCTTCTTGTTGTAGTAGCGTAGAACCGCCTTTAGCAACCATGACTGGATCAACTACAAGATTACGCCAGCCGTATTGCTGAACCTTCTCTGCTACGACTCGAATGATGTCACTGTTAAAAAGCATCCCTGTCTTCACAGCATCGGGCTTCAGATCAAGCCCAATGGAATCAAGCTGCTGAGTAATAGCTTGCAGTGATAACGGAAATACGCCTTGAACACCTAATGTGTTCTGGGCTGTCACAGCTGTTAGTGCGGACATACCGTATACAGCAAGTTCTTGGAAGGTTTTTAGATCTGCCTGAATCCCTGCTCCGCCGCCGCTATCCGAGCCGGCTATGGTTAAAGCTTTGGATATCATGATTACGTTCACTCCTTTGTATGTCGTTATCTGAGTTGCTTGATTATTGATTTCTCTTTATACGTTTCAGGTGTGACCAAACTCAATTGATTGAGAAACTCCATTTGAAAGCTCCCCGGACCTTTGCCAGTAGTTAGTTCAGCAGAAATTTCAGCAGCTACTCCATAGAATGAGATGGCTTCCACTGCGGCCGCAAGAGATACCCCTTCACTTACCGCTAAAAATGCCCCGACTACTGCACTAAGCAGACATCCGGTTCCCGTTACTTTCGTTAGAATAGGGTGACCGTTGCTAGTAATGTAGGTGTGAACTCCATTGGTGATAACATCGTCTTTTCCGGTGATGATCACTACACAACCTAACTTCCGCGCGGCAGTCTCAGCTAAGACGACTACATCGCCATCCCCTTCGCCTGCATCCACCCCTTTAATAGACCAGCTTTCACCAATAACATTGGCAACTTCAGCCACATTCCCACGCAGTGCGGTAATTTGCATCTCATTCACTAGCTTTTGAGTGACAGCTGTTCGATATGATGTTGCTCCCGCACCTACTGGATCAAGAACTAAGGGAACCCCGTGCTTATTCGCAGATTGTCCTGCGAGCACCATGGATTGAATGGCATAGTCATTCAGTGTGCCGATATTTAGTACCACTGCAGCTGAAAATGCGGCGATATCCACCACTTCTTCGTGAGCATCCGCCATAAAGGGGGAGGCACCGAGCGCTAAAAGCCCGTTTGCTGAGAAGTTGGCTACGACGATATTGGTGATATTGTGGACCAGTGGATTGGATTCCCGTACTTTGGATAGATAACTCATGATATTTCCTCCTCAAGTTTAATGAGCAAATAGCTAATGGTTAAAGATTGATAAAAGCATCCTCTGCCTTGATGTCGGTAGACAGTAAATCATTGTCGGATAGCCACTGTCGTACCTTTTCCCAAGACGCTGGCTCTTGATAACCAAAATTTTGGTCACCTGCGTTCATTAGAGGCAGAAGAATCTGCAAGCTCTTTTCTTCTATTTCCTTTTCTAGTGGAGAGGTCGCATCTTCGTGTGCAAGCAGTAAATTTAACGCTTTTTCTGGGTTATCCTGCACAAATTGTTGTCCTTTTGTAATGGCGCTTAGAAACTTTTTGAAGTAGGACTCGGAATTTTGTACCCCTTGCTCGCTGGCGACAAGGACTAGCTCGTAATAATCGGGTACTCCGAAGTCTGTGGGATTAAACGAGTGAACGGGATGCCCTTCTTTTTCGAGAATTAATTGTTCGTGGTTAATGAACCCGCCCATAATGGCATCTACCTGCCCGGTCGCAATTGCTGGAATAAGGTCGAAGCCTACATCGATTAGTTTACTGGCGTTGGGGTCACCCCCGTCGTTCTGGATCATTGTACGAATCATGGCTTCATAAAGTGGGATGGAAGAATACCCAACTTGTTTACCTGTAAGGTCTTTAGGACTTTTGATATCTCCGGACTGAGGCACCATTAAATGATTAAGCGGATGCCTTACAATCGCTGCAATCGAACGTACTGGAATCTTTTCACTACGTGCCATAAGCACCTGAGGCTGATAACTAAGCGCTAAATCAACTTGATTCGCTGCTACAAGCTTTAGTGCATCATTGGTGTCTGCCGGCATTTGGATCTCTACATCCAGACCTTCCTCTTGGAAATAACCATTTTGCTCAGCTGCATATAAAAATGAGTGAACGGCGTTGGGATACCAATCTAGCATGATTGTCAGCTTGTGCCTTTGTTTGTTTTCGCTATTTGAAGCATTACTTACTTTGGATGTATTTCCGCAGCTGCTTAAGATTAGGACAGAACAGATGAGATATAAGGGTATAAGCCATTTTTTTTGAATGATTAAAGTATTCATCGATTAGATCCTCTTTTCTTTAAAAATAATGCTTCTAGCAGTGCTATCATCAGAAACAGCATTACACCGAGCGCGGACAACAGAAATACTGCGGCGAACATTTCGTCACTTTGCATATTCCCAGCCATTCTTCGGCTAAAGTAACCAAGCCCTTTGCTGCCGCCGAGCCATTCGCCGATGGTTGCTCCAATTACACAGTACACAATGGATAGCTTTAGTCCTGAGAAAAAAGAGGGCAGCGCCAGCGGGATTTGTGTTTTAGCAAGCAGTTGCCAGCGGTTTGCACCAAAGGTTAATAATAGATCCTTATATGCCTGACCACTTGTACGAAGCCCATCATATGTACTAACAACGACTGGAAAAAAAGCAGTTAGAAAAACTACAGCGACTTTGCTCCACAGCGTATATCCGAACCACATAATAAAAATGGGGGATAGCGCAATTAATGGGATCGTCTGACTGATAATAAGGAAAGGATAAATGGCCTTTTCAAGCGGTCGAAATAAGAACATTCCAGTACCCAGCAATGCACCACAGATAACCGAAAGTACAAAACCTACTAATATTTCCTGCAGCGTCGCCAATAAATGCTGTCCGAGTAATTGCCTATGCTCGATCAATGCGATACCTATTGCTGAAGGAGCAGGGAGGATAAAAGCTGGAATCCAGTAAAGACGAACAGCAGATTCCCAGATCGCAACAACGAACAACACTAGTAAAATGAAGGGGCCATAATTGTCTAGTTGTTTTTTAAAAGGTATGGGCTGCATACAGTCTCCGCTCCAACTCTTCCCGCAATGCTATAAAACGGGGTTCATAGTTCATTTTGTAATGTCTTGGCCTCGGCAAATCAACAACGATCTCCTGTAATTCGCTATGTACGCCTCCAGACATTAAATAAATCCGATCGCTTAGTAATAGTGCTTCTTCGAGATCATGGGTGATGAGCATCACTGTTTGATTCAGTTCATCCCAAAGCTCTAACAACCAACGGTGTATCTCACGTTTGGTCATAGCGTCGAGCGCTCCAAACGGTTCATCTAGCAGCATAAGACTGCCACCGCCGCCAGACACTAGCGTGCGAAGAAATGCGACCCGCTGTTTCATACCACCGGATAGCTCATGAGGGTATGCCTTCTCAACATCACCTAAACCGAAGCGTGACAGCAGGTCTCGAATGTGTGAAATTGTCTGTTGTTTAGTGGACCTTGGCTTAATTTCCCAGGGTAAAAGGCAGTTGTCGAGCACCGTTCTCCACGGTAATAGCAAATCCTGCTGTGGCATGTATGCGATCTGACCTAAGCGAGTAGATGCCGCTGGCCGACCCGAATGAATCATTATTTTTCCATGAGTGGGTTCCAGCAAGCCTGCTATGGTTTTGAAAAGCGTACTTTTTCCGCATCCGCTAGCCCCGATAACAGCCACAAACTCACCTTGTTTAATATCCATGGTTAAGTTTGCAAATACAGGGAGCTGTTTAGACTCAGGAAATGAGTAGGCTAAGTCATGAATGGATAGGATTGTCGTGATGATCGAACCTCCTAAAAGTTTTGTATAGCATAGCTACTTGAGGAACTTCGTACAAAACTTGCTTCGGAAGCATATGCCTAAGTTTTGTATAGCATAGCTACTTGAGGAACTCGTACAAAACTTGCTTCGGAAGCATATGCCTAAGTTTTGTAATTGAAAGTAAATAAATAAAGACCCATTCATTTCCGGAGGGAAACAAATGGGTCAAAAAATTCATTCTGCATAGGAACACTAAAAAATGCATGGGATGAAAATTCTGCTCCACTTCCCTCCGCTGGTATGATCCAGATCAGGTTCCAAGGGTCCGAAGCATAAAGCTCCGTCTCAGTCGGCCGACTCCCCTAGTGAAATAACAGGTCCATATTTAATTTGTTTATAAATATACCATAACTTTCTGAGATGTAAAGAGAGGATCTTATGAAGAATTATTATAAGAATGGGCAATATAAGGGTAAAGAGAGGGGATTCTATAATGAAAAAACTCAGTTTAACTATTCTATTGGTGTTAACCGTGGTGTTTGTAGCGGGGTGCGGCAATAATTCGAATACCGATACTTCCAACAACTCTTCAGCTGGAACGAATGGCGGAACTGCTGCAACTGCGAAAAATAGCTTGGAAGCTGTTAAAGCGAGCGGCAAATTACGGATAGGAACCGAAGGAACCTATGCACCCTTTACGTATCACGATGCATCGGGAAAACTGACTGGTTTTGACGTAGAAATTGCTGAGGAAGTAGCAAAGCGTCTCGGTGCTGACCCTGAATTTTCTGAGACACAGTGGGACGGTCTCTTTGCCGGATTGGACGCTAAGCGGTTTGATGTTATTTTTAACGAAGTATCCATTAATGAAGAGCGTAAAGCGAAATATGATTTCTCTGAGCCATACATCGTATCTAAAGCGGTATTGATTGTGAGTGAAAACAATGAGGATATTAAAGCATTTGCGGATCTTAAGGGTAAAAAATCAGGACAATCTCTGACCAGTAATCTATCCGAAATCGCTCGTGAGAACGGCGCTGAAATCGTTGCTGTAGACGGCTTCAATCAAGCGGTGGATTTACTGACCTCAGGCCGCATTGATGCAACGGTAAATGATGGATTGTCTTATCTGGACCTGAAAAAGCAGAAGCCTGATGTGAAAATTAAAGTGGTGGATGAGATTCCTAATGGTTCGGAAAGTGCCGCTGTATTCCTAAAAGGAAACGACGACTTGGTAAAAGCAGTTAGTGATGCAATTATTGAAATGAAGAGCGATGGAACTTATTTAAAGATTTCTGAGAAATACTTTGGTGCTGACGTTTCAAAATAATTCAAGGTTTCAGAAGCTAAACTAGCCTGGAGCTAAAAAGGATGTCTGAAAATGGATGACCGAAAAATACAAATTTTCTTAGATTCACTGCTACCCCTGCTAAAAGCGGGGGTGGCTTTTACCATTCCTTTAGCATTGATATCCTTTGTACTGGGACTGATAATAGCGATTTTGACTGCACTGGCTCGTCTCTCCCCATGGGTACTTCCGATGCTAATCGCTCGTTTTTATGTATGGGTCATTCGCGGAACTCCTTTGTTAGTACAATTATTTATTATTTTCTATGGTTTGCCTGCAGTTGGGATTGTACTAGACCCATTTATAGCCGCGACCATTGGGTTTACACTTAGTGTTGGGGCTTATTCATCTGAAATTGTACGTGCTGCTATCCTGTCGATACATAAAGGTCAGTGGGAAGCGGCCTTCTCCGTTGGGATGACTCGAGCGCAAGCGCTTCGACGCATTATTCTTCCACAAGCTGCCCGTGTCTCTGTACCGCCGTTATCGAATTCCTTTATTAGCTTGGTCAAAGACACTTCTCTGGCAGCGACTATTACTTATACGGAGATGTTCAGAACAGCACAGCAGGTTGCTTCCACCACCTATGAGCCACTGTTGATCTACTGCGAAGCAGGGTTGTTCTACTTACTATTTTGCTCAGTGTTGTCAGCACTGCAAAATTACTTGGAGAAACGACTGAGTCGTTTCTCTGCGAGCTAAAGGAGGGACTATGATGATTGAAATACTTAATTTGCATAAATCCTTCGGTGAGCTGCAGGTATTAAAGGGTCTTGATCTCAGGATGGAACTTGGTAAGGTTCTGGTCATTATAGGTCCATCTGGCTCTGGCAAAACAACGCTTTTACGCTGTTTTAATCTACTTGAAGTCCCTGATCAAGGAAGTTTATCACTCAGCGATATTAAAATTAATTTCTCGGAAAACAAGAAAATCCCGCAGAAGTCCATTTTGGCGTTACGTCAAAAAACAGGCATGGTCTTTCAATCTTATAATCTTTTTCCGCATATGACTGCACTTGGCAATGTGATGGAAGGACAAGTGACTGTCCAGAAACGATCCAAGGATGAAGCACGCGGACGTGCCCTTCAGTTGTTAGGTAAAGTAGGCTTGGCAGATAAAGCGGATGCTTATCCGCACCAACTGTCAGGTGGCCAGCAGCAACGGGTTGCCATCGCTCGTGCTATGGCAGTAGATCCAGAGGTGCTATTATTCGATGAACCCACCTCGGCGCTCGATCCTGAGTTAGTGGGGGAAGTGCTTAAAGTTATTAAACAGTTGGCAGCAGAAGGAATGACAATGGTGATTGTGACTCATGAAATGAAATTTGCTGCCGATGTGGCTGACCGGATCATTCTGATGGATGGAGGCTATATTCTGGAGCAAGGGACTCCGCAAGAAGTTCTTGAGCACCCGAAACATCCCCGTGCGCTGCAATTTCTGAATAGAATTAGTGGTGAAGAAGGATAGAAGAACATCAACACGCAAAAAAAAGCAGTTCAGGTTTATACCTGAGCTGCTTTTTCGTATACATCATTCAGATCAGTGAAGTGCCGCGAATTGATTAGGATTTAATACCGGTCTTAAGAAATTCCAAAGCGTTATAGAGCATAATGGCAGCTTCGGCACGCGTAATTTCGCTCTTCGGATTAAACTTCCCGTTAGCGTCTAAGCTATTGATCTTGTATTTAAGCGATCGTTGAACACTGCCTTGATAGGAAGGGTTGAGCGCAGCATCGTCAGTGATATCTACTGGCACAATATTTATCATTGGCAGATTACCAATGCCTTCGACTCCTTGTACTAAGTAATTCGTGAACTCTTCTTTGGTCATTGTTTTGGTAGGATCAATATCTTTGGGAAGCTCGACATGGTTGTAGTAAGCATTGATAAAAGCTTCAGCATACCATGCTTTATCTTTGACTTTAGTGAACAAGCCGCTGGCAATAGGAGCTTTGTTGAAATCAATGGCCGCGAGGCTAAGCTGGAGGCCCCCTGAGATGAATTGAATTCCTTGAGCTGTTGTTACTTTGGAGCTAGGCACGAATTGGGATTCGCTAACCCCTTTAATTAAGCCTTGATTCTTTAAAGAAATGATCTTTTCTTTACCGTTTATGTTATCAATATCCTTAAAGGTATTTCCGGCTGCAAATATTTGGCCACCCAAAGAGAAGGAGAGAATGGTAACAGTTGTAATCGCGGCTAACGTTCTTTTTTTCATATTCATGGTCATTTCACCTCGTTGTATGGATAGGCCTCGTGGCCGCTATCAAATAATTAAACGCAGAAAAATATGGAAAGGTTGCGGTCAAACCTATATTATTTCACGAAAAAGTAGAATTTGGCAGAAAAATAGGCAGGAATGAATGAAAGAACTTTGGATAAGAGAGCTAGAATGTTATAATGATGTCAGGCTCTATTCATTCGTGATTATTTTTGATATGATTATATCGTAACGATTACTATTTACGTTTAATATTTTGATGCATAAATGGGTGCGTCTCAGTGGATACGGATGTTAAATCATTCCGGGAAGGTAGGAGATCAAATGGATCAAATTTCAAATATCAGTCAGCTGTTTGCGGCGCAAAAGTATAAATTAACGCCCCAGCGTGAAGCTATAGTGAAAATATTGCTCGACAATGAGAAAGATCATCTTAGCGTAGAAGAAGTATATATGCTTGTTAAGAACAGCTATCCGCATTTAGGGCTGGCAACGGTATACCGTACACTCGAGCTCTTATGTGAGCTTCACATTGTTGAAAAGATGAATTTCGGAGATGGAGTTGCTCGATACGATCTGCGCGGGAACGATCATTCCCACATGCATCATCATTTGATATGCAGCGTGTGCGGCAGGTTGGAGGAAATTAAGGATGACTGGCTGGTGGAGCTGGAGAAAAGAGTGGAACGTGAATATGGCTTTAACGTCACGGATCACCGTCTTGATTTCAAAGGTACTTATGGCACATGTAAACGAACAGGCTGCAAAAAAGAAAAAGCAAACAAAGCGGTCTCTTAAGCCGCTATCTAACAAAAAGAAGAAGCTGTCTCAGAAGTAGTAAATACTGCTTATGGGCAGCTTCTTTTTCGGAAAGTGATATGAATGGAAATGGGGAAAACCTCCTTATAAATCGGCGAAATATCTATATGTCACAACAAATCAGTTGATTTATAGGGAGATATTCCTTAATTTGCACGCAAACAGCGCTTCTTAAAAACCGAGAAGCGCTACGTTGCGTTTTAAACAGTTAAAAGAGATCCTACTTATGGGAAAGCCTATGTCATTTTTACTAGCTCCGAGTGGGCACGAAGGATTTAATCCATGTTCCAAAGCTGCCAGGGTTACGGCTTTGCACGAGGATCACACCTTCTCCGCGGAATCGGCAGACGAGCGCTTCACCACTGGTTAAACTGTTTAACCAGCCAGAGGCTGCTTTTTCTACCTTGTAGTCCATATAATCTGGCCAAGCGACAAGATGTCCATTGTCGATAATCATCTCTTCACCAGGTGCTAAGTTAATGGCATGGATGGCTCCGAAGGAGGACAGGAATACAGTTCCTCTACCACTGATTTCTACAATGAAGAAGCCTTCACCAGAGAAGAGACCGCGCGTTAAATTTTGCATTTTGGTATTGACTTGAATGCCTTCCGTTCCGGCTAAGAAACCATCCTTTTGAACTAACAACTTATATGAACCATCTAATTCGATAGCTTGGATATCACCCAATGATCCAGGAGACAGTAGTACCTCACTTTGACCACGGATAGCTCTGAGCTCCTGAAAGAAGAACTTTTCTCCGCTCAGCATTCTTCCCAGACCTCGCATAACTCCGCCATCAGCGGTTCCTTTTAATTCGACGTTGGGAGACATCGCAACCATAGCGCCCATTTCAGCTTTAACGCTTTCGCCTGGATCCAGATATACCTTCAGCATTGCAAATGCACCTTCGTACAAAACATCATATCTCATCACTAAAACCTCCGAATCTATTTAAATAAGTTAGAACCTAGCAGTGATCTCATTGTAACGGAATTCCTGCTGCGCTCATAGTCTGAATTATGTTAAAATATAGTTGTCTTATAGTTCACCAATGAATAGGAGAGTGGTGCCACATGGCACGAACCAAAACACAAAAAGCCTTGTTAAAGGCAGAGCGCTCAGGCACCTGGTGCGCAGCTCAAAGTCGAAGATCCAATGGGGATTATGGCGCCATTTCACAGCATGTACGATTAACGCCGAGTAAGCAACAGCAACTGAATAAGAATAAACACAAGGAGCGGATCTTCCAAGATGATGCTCCTTTTCATTTGGCAATTTGATAAGGTGATATAACTAAGAATATACTGATAGAAGACATAGATGGATAGGAGATATGTAACTAATGAAACAAAACAAATATGACGATACGAATTTCTTCTCAGCGTATAAGCAAATGCCACGTTCCATTGGGGGACTTGAAGCCGCAGGAGAATGGCATGTACTAAAGTCACTCCTCCCAGATTTACATAATAAAAGTGTTCTTGATTTAGGCTGCGGATTTGGCTGGCACTGTTTGTATGCACGTGAGCAGCAGGCAAGTTCAGTCATTGGCGTAGATATCTCTGAAAAAATGCTTCAAGAAGCGCGTGAAAAAACAAACGACCCAGCAATCTCTTATATCCAGATGCCGATTGAGGATATTGATTTTGCGAGCGAACAATTTGATGTGGTCATTAGTTCATTGGCCTTTCATTATATCGAGTCCTTTGAAGCTATTTGCCGAAAGGTACATACTTACCTAAAGACAGGCGGCAGTTTTATTTTTTCAGTGGAACATCCCATCTTTACTTCTCGAAATGAACAAGACTGGTATGTGGATGACCAAGGAAAACGTCTACATTGGCCTGTCGATCATTATCAGTCTGAGGGATTGCGTGAGACCACTTTCTTAACAGAAAATGTGATTAAATATCACCGCACCATCTCAACCTATTTCAATGACTTGATTGAAGCCGGGTTTGCTATCAAAGCAGTTAGAGAGCCTAAGCCTTCAGATGAAATGAAAAACGATCCGTGGATGAAGGACGAGGATCGAAGACCAATGTTCCTAATTATTTCAGCTGAAAAACAATAATCTCACCAACCAGAGTTTTGTACAGTATTGAAGCAAGGGCTATCCCTGAAGTAGTTTATCTACTAAAGGGACAGCCCTGTTTTCATTTATGCGGCGTATCTTTAATCATACTTGTGCTCTGCTGTGTACACGGTACTGTCTAGGAGACATGCCGAATCGACTTCGGAATACGCGGTGAAAATAAGTGTAATTTGCAAAACCACAGGTTTCTGCTACTTGCTCCAGCGGCATTGGACTGAAGGTTATTCGTTCTCTCGCCATCTCTAACCGGACATCATTTACATATTTAATAATGCTGGTACCGAAGGCTTCCTTAAACAAATGAACGGCACGGGAGACAGATATATCTACATGCGCTGCAACATCCTCTAAGAGAAAAGGCAAGGTTGCATGTTCCTCTACATATTGCTTCATGCGGTAAGCTAGGTAACCTTTTGGTGAAATGGCTGGCTGATCTGTAATGAGGCGGTCGATTTCCATACATAGGATTTGTAAATAACAGGCGGATATCGCTGGTGAGAAATCCGAAAGACGTCTATGCTCAAGAATCAGCTGGCGAAACAAGCCGAGAAAATTCTCACTTAAAGGCACACTTAAGAGTGAGGGTCTCTGAGCACGTTCCCACCATTCAGCAATCCATGTTCCTTCACAAAAAATATGATAATCTCCGCTTTCAATTCGCGGCTTACCTACAGGATACTCTTCCTTATCAATGATTAAATAATAAGGATCATTAGGAGCGAAGAGCATGATATCGCCGCTCTCCACTGGAGTCATCACACCGTCGATCATTGCTCGGCTTCGACCCTCTGTTTGCAGACGAATTAAATAGTTCTGATTTCCATGACTGTGAGACATATGAAAAGGTTTGCGGTGAAAAGAAAATCCGGCGGATAATACGTGACAGGTAGTTGATTGAGTCATGGCTCCTCCTTGATGTTCAGAAATGATAATCAGATTGTTCATGTTTTAATCATATTATTCATTTTATTATATACGCTTTCATATTACTATGTACCTAAGCAATAAAGAAAGAAATCGACCATCTACGCTATACGGAGTCGATATTAGCTATGCAAACAAGAATGGCAGTTAAAGGAAACTAATGGGAATCAGATTAGTCAATTCTGCAACAGCATTATTGTTCAAGTGATTGCTGCTATTGATCTCTTTGGGGACGAGCAGCGGAAAGAAGTTTAAACGAATTAGTAAGCTAACCCTAAACCCATTGGAGTGATTAGAACATGCTGAAGATAGGTCTGCAATTGTACACACTTAGAGAAGAACTGGAACAGGATTTCGAAGGAACACTGCGCAAGGTAGCAGCCCTTGGATATAAAGGTGTAGAGTTTTTTCACTTTTTCGGTCGTACTGCAGCAGAAGTTAAACAATTGCTAAATGAGCTTGGATTGGTCGCGCTCGGCGCACATCGTCCTTATGACGCATTGTTGAATGATACAGAAGCAGAGATTTCTTACAATCTTGAGATTGGAAATCCTCATTTGATTGTTCCTTATCTGTCAGAAGAACAACGTAACTATGAAGAGGTTGCCGCGAATCTGAAGATTATTGGAGAAAAATGCAAAGCGGGCGGAGCGGTTCTTCTGTATCACAATCATGATTTCGAATTAACGGATAAATATGGGGATAGTGACCGAACTGCTTTTGATGGATTGTTTGAAGAGGTGCCGGCTGACCTGCTGCAAGTGGAAATGGATACTTGCTGGGTACATCATGCGGGCTATGATGCGGTTGAATATATCAACAAGTACGCAGGTCGACTGCCGATCATCCATCTGAAGGATCTGAAGAAACACGAAGACGGTTCACCGGAAACGGTTGTACTAGGTGAAGGTGAAGTGAACCTTACTGCAATTTTAGATGCAGCTGTTCAGGCAAATGTGGAGTGGGCGGTAGTAGAACAGGATTTCTGCAGTCGTTCACCATTAGAAAGTGTAGAAGATAGTTTGAAATGGGTAAAAGCATACGCAAATCAAGGAGGAAAAGTTCATGTCTAATAAGTTGAGAATTGCTATTGTAGGTTGCGGTGGGATTGCGAATGGAAAACATATGCCAAGTTTGTCACGTCAGAAGGATGCTGAAATGGTAGCTTTCTGCGATATCGTTGAAGAACGTGCTCAGGAAGCAGCTAAGACCTATGGTGCTGAGGGTGCTGCTGTTTACACAGATTACACCGAGCTATTGAAAGCCGGCGGTTTTGATATTGTTCATGTTTGCACACCGAATGACAGTCACTCCGTGATTACTATTGCTGCATTGGAAGCAGGTAACCATGTAATGTGCGAGAAACCAATGGCTAAAACCACTGCCCAAGCACAAGAAATGTTGGACGCTGCGAAGCGTACGGGGATGAAGTTGTCTGTCGCTTACCAGAACCGTTATCGTTCGGATAGTGAATACCTTAAAGCACTCTGCGAAAACGGCGAACTAGGTGATATCTATTATGCAAAAGCAATTGCCCTTCGTCGTCGTGCGGTTCCTACTTGGGGCGTGTTCCTGGATGAAGAAAAGCAAGGCGGCGGCCCACTGATCGATATCGGTACGCATGCACTTGATCTTACTTTATGGATGATGGATAATTATAAACCACGCAGTGTTATGGGCTCGTCTTTCCATAAGCTGAGTAACCGAAAGAACGCTGGAAATGCCTTTGGTCCTTGGGATCCTGAGCAATTTAAGGTAGAAGATTCAGCTTTTGGATTTATTACCATGGAAAATGGTGCTACAATTGTACTTGAATCCAGCTGGGCACTAAATGTATCTGAGTATCGAGAAGCTCAAACGCTTCTTGCAGGTACAGAAGGTGGTGCAGATATGAAGGATGGTCTGCGCCTAAACGGTGACCGTGGTGGACGTCTGTATGAGACCAAAGTAGACTTGTCTGCTGGTGGAGTAGCGTTCTTTGATGGAGGACAGGAAAATGAATCTGATCGTGAAGCTCGCTTGTGGCTTGAGGCGGTTAGAGAAGACAAGGAACCTGTAGTTAAACCTGAGCAGGCCCTCGTTGTTACTCAAATCTTGGAAGCTATTTATGAATCTTCACGTACAGGTCGCGCTGTGTATTTTGACGGCACATCAGATAATTAATAGAGAATCAGGAGTGGAAGTCATGAGCTCAAACATACATTCCGTAGTCATCGTTGGCTTTGGAGGAATGGGGAAATATCACGCAGAATTAATTAAGGAGAATAATTCCTTAGAAGTGGTAGGAACATACGACTTGCTTGAAGCACGTCGTACGGACTCCATCAAAGCTGGCTACAAGGTATTTGAAAGTTATGAAGAAGTATTAGCAGATCCGTCAGTTGAGATCGTTCTTATTGCTACACCAAATGATGTGCACAAAGAAATTGCAGTACGTGCGCTCCAAGCCGGCAAACATGTTATTTGTGAGAAGCCGGTGGCTATGTCGAAGGAAGAGCTTCAAGAAATGCTGGCCGCTGCGGATGCAGCAGGACGTGTGTTCATGGTTCACCAGAATAGACGTTGGGATGAAGATTTCTTAACGATCAAGAAAATGTATGATCAAGAGACGATCGGCTCGTTGTTCCAGATTGAATCCCGTGTACATGGAGCGAATGGTATTCCTGGGGACTGGCGTCATGTCAAGGCACAAGGTGGAGGTATGCTGCTGGATTGGGGCGTTCATTTATTGGACCAGCTTTTATTTATGATCGACAGCAAAGTTACCAGTGTGAGCAGCAGCCTGAGCTTTATTCTAGGCAATGATGTAGATGATGGTTTTGAAGCCATTCTACAATTTGAAAATGGGATAAAAGCTATCGTTGAGGTTGGTACAACCAACTTCATCACATTGCCTAGATGGTATGTGAAGGGTATTGAAGGCACGGGCATTATCGAGGATTGGTCTTTAACAGGTCGTTTAGTCACTAGAAACACTGAAGGTGAAAAGATCGAGCCTAAGCCTATTCGTGCAGGTGTTGGATTAACTAAAACGATGGCACCTCCTTCTGAAGGGGCTACCATTACAGAAGCTTTACCTCAACCAGCGGAACTAGGTTCTAGCTTCTATGATAATTTCGCAGCCGTAATTGAGGGTACAGCCGAACCAATCGTTAAGAATGCCGAAGTAATGCGTGTTCAGAATTTGATTGAGGCTATTTTTGAATCTGCTGAGAAGAATCAAGTGCTGAAAGACTTCGATATGTATGGTGAAGGTAAGTAAACTATTTGCAAAAGAGGTGACTTACATTGAAACTTGGAGTATTTATGGTCTTGTTTGGCGGTCGTAAGCTGGAGGATGCTCTTGATTATGTAGTGTCCAAAGGACTAAAGGCGGTAGAGATTGGTACAGGAGGTAATCCTGGTAACAGTCACTGCAATCCTAAGGTGCTTCTCGAGAATGAGACAGCATTGAAAGAATTTAAACATGCTGTGGAATCCCGTGGATTGACGATCAGTGCGCTGAGCTGTCACGGAAATCCGCTACACCCACAAAAAGAGCTTGCTCAGAAGGATCATGAGGACTTTGTGAACTCGGTCAAATTGGCGCAGAAACTAGGCATTCCAGTCGTTAATACGTTCTCTGGATGCCCAGGTGATCATGAGGGTGCCAAGTACCCGAACTGGCCGGTAGCTCCATGGCCAAATGATTATCAAGAAATTCTGGATTGGCAATGGGAGAATAAAGTGATTCCTTACTGGACCGAATGGGGAGCTTTTGCCGCAGAGCACGATGTGAAAGTCGGTCTTGAGCTCCATGGCGGATTCTCCGTCCACACACCTGGTACACTTCTGCGCTTGAGAGAAGCTGCGGGTGAGGTTATCGGAGCTAACCTTGATCCGAGTCATATGTGGTGGCAAGGAATTGATCCGGTACAGGCGATTCATATTTTGGGCCGCCAAGGTGCGATCCATCACTTCCATGCTAAAGATACTGTTATTGATCCGGT
This sequence comes from Paenibacillus sp. RS8, assembly GCF_041956825.1. Lineage (NCBI taxonomy): Bacteria > Bacillati > Bacillota > Bacilli > Caryophanales > Paenibacillaceae > Paenibacillus > Paenibacillus sp. RS8. The sequence goes on from NZ_CP168131.1 coordinate 4,612,055, forward strand.
TAATGTTAATATGCATGGCTTAACAGATATGCAATCCTATACCAAAATGCTTGACCGTGCATGGCAATTCCGTTCGGTCGGCTTTGGACATGATCTTAAGACTTGGGCTGACATTATAAGTGCTCTTCGTTTAGTCGGTTATGATTATGTAGTTAGTATTGAGCATGAAGATGGACTGATGTCTGTAGAAGAAGGCTTCTCCAAAGCTGTAAGTAATCTTCAACAAGTATTGATTGAGGAGCCACTAACAGAAATGTGGTGGGTTTAAATCAATTGTATAGACATAAGAAATGACGTGCGCAAGCACGTCATTTTTCCTGTATTAATGATCTGAATTTTAAACCTAAAAATTGGAGGATGAGCATGCAGCCGATAAAAATACAGAGAGAACATAAACTTCAGATTACATCCAGTATTCAGGATTATTTTGATACGGAGCTATCTAGCGAAATTGGTCAATTAGCAAGTGAGAATCTTCTGGATTTTATGCTCAAAGAACTCTCACCTTATATTTACAACCAAGCACTGGCAGACGCCCGTAAAGTGATTGAGCAAAAGATGATTTCTGTAGAAGAAGAATTGTATGCACTTGAGCAACCATTAACACTTGGCAAAAGATAGTCCGAACAAGATGTTGTTTACCGCAGATTCGTAATCGTTACGTCTGGATCAGTCTCTGCTTCGTAATCTACGCCCTCAGTCTCGAAACCAAATAACTGGAAGAACTCCTGTTTGTAGCTTTCTAGATCTGTTAATTCATAGATGTTGTCTGTACTGAGTTTATCCCAGATTTGACTCACTTGATGCTGTACAGCCGGAGACAGCTCCCAGTCGTCTATTCGGATACGGCCTTCTTCGTCCACAGGAGTTCCTTCGACTGCGTAGAGACGTTCTGTGAATAAGCGATAGGTTTGTTCAATACAACCTTCATGAAGCCCTTTTTCTTTCATGACTTTGTATAGCGCAGAAGTGTAGAGAGGGACGACAGGAATTGCCGAGCTAGACTGTGTGACAAGACCTTTCGTAACCGCTACATAGGCCCGACCGCCAATACTAGATAGTTCTTCGTTAAGCGTATGTGCTGTGGATTCGAGATGATCTTTTGCACGTCCAATCGTTCCTTTACGATAAACGGATTGGGTGATTTCTGGTCCGATATAAGAGAAAGCGATTGTGGTGGCATGATCGGCCAAAGCGCCGGCTTGATGGAGTGCTTCAATCCAAAGCTGCCAATCGTCACCACCCATTACACGAATGGTATCATCGATTTCCTTCTCGGCTGCAGGCTCGATAGAAATTTGGCTGACCTCACCCGTATGAAAGTTTACGGTTTTATTCGTGTAGGTTTCTCCTATAGGTTTAATTACGGAGTTATAAACTTCACCAGTTATAGGATCTGTTCGGCGAGCTGAAGCAACGCTGTAGATGACGAGATCAACTTGTCCCAACTCACTGCGGATCAGTTGTATAGTTCTTTCCTTAGTCTCCTTGGAGAAGGCATCACCAGTTACACTGAAGGATTGAAGCCCGGCTTTTTCTGCAAGCTCTTCAAAAGCTGCTGAATTGTACCATCCAGCAGACGCTGTACGGGCTCCGTTGCTGCTGCTCTGACGGTAGACGCCTATTGTGCTAGCTCCAGCCCCAAAGGCGGCTGTAATCCGTGAGGCGAGGCCGTATCCTGTAGAGGCACCAATGACAAGCACCTTGCGCGGTCCTTTAATCTCGGGTTGTGTCTGAATATATTCGATTTGCCGCTCTACTTGACGAGCGCATCCTTGCGGATGTGCGGTAGTACAGATAAAGCCGCGTGTTCTAGGTTTGATAATCATGATAATCGTTTCCTCTCTTTCATGAAAAGCAGGCTAATGATACTCGGTAGTTCTAATTTTAACAATTTTCATTCAAATGGAGAAGGCTTGTTTATTGTGTGTAACTTATTTCTTAATGGTGGTGAGACCTTGGAAAGTTTTACTAAAACGAAAATATCAACAGAGCAACAGAATGATCTGGTCGGTGCCGCTTTTGGAAGTCATGTGAGCATTGATCGAAGTACCGAGCTGACGGGAGGTTATTTTAACGCAGCCTATGATCTTCTTTTATCAGACGGAAGAGCTATGATTCTTAAGATAGCGCCATCCGATGAAACAGACACCCTAAGTTATGAGCACGATATTATGGCTGTCGAGGTTGCGGCAATGCGATTGATGAAGTCAAAAGGAACAGTACCTGTGCCTGAGGTATATGCTTATGATAACAGTAAAAAATTGATTTCGAGTGAGTTTTTTTTCATGGAGAAAATAATTGGTCAGCCCTATAATGAGATTAAGGAAGAACTAAGTCCGCAGCAGAGAATAAGTATTGAGACAGAGTTAGGTCGTTATTGTCAGTTAATTAATGAGATTCATGGTGAACGTTTCGGATTATTTAGTACGTCCACATCAGTAAAGGGGATTTCATGGCGGGAAACATTTCAGCATTTGATAACGAACTTGCTTGAAGATGCACGTCGTTTAAAGGCAGAGATGCCCGTTCCGATTGAAACCATTGAGGCAGAGATCATAAGCCGCTTACATGTTATGGATGTAGTCACTGATCCTCGCCTTGTACACTGGGACTTATGGGATGGCAATGTATTCGTGCGAGAGGGCCGCATTGTTGCATTGATTGATTGGGAACGGGCACTTTGGGGCGATCCGCTTATGGAGTATTATTTTCGCTATATAGAGAATTCAGAGCATTTTTGCAGAGGTTACGGAAATAGCTTCGACAACCCGAATGAATGTGCCCGCAAAAAACTCTACGATTTATATATCGACTTAATTTACTTTATCGAGTGTTATTCGCGTAACTACGATAGCCAAGGTCACTTTAAGTGGGCGCATGATAATTTGCTGGAGGGCTGGAAGAGATTCATGGCTTAACACAATTTTGACACATTTACAGCGTAGAAGAGAAGGAGGAAGAGCGGGAGGAGAGGGACGCTTGTGTTTGAATGGCTGAGTGTACATATTAATGAAGTGAGTTTGCTGTGGCTGCTGCCGATACTATTTATGTTTCACGATTTTGAAGAAATTTTAGTTATCGAAGCTTGGAGTTCCAAATATGGAACGAGAGTCGAAGCAGCTATACCACCATTTATGCGGACAATGTATACCTCGATGATGCACATGACTACACGTAACTTTGCTTTGGATGTATTATTCGTGTATATTTTGATAGTGGCTGTAACCTGCATCGCAGTATTCTTTTCATACTATTTATTGTATTTGGCTGTTCTTGCAGTGTTCTTCTTCCATGTATTTACTCATCTAGGACAGACTATTTATTTGAAAATGTATACACCTGGAGTTGTTACAGCAGTACTAGTAGTTCTTCCTTATTCTCTTTATGCGTATTATCGACTGTTGGATGACGGCGTGGTATCTATTGCAGATATCGGGCTGTCCTTGGTAGTTGTACTTCTTTTACTTCCACCTTTGATGTGGTTGCTTGTGAAGAATAGAACACGAAATAAACAGAACTAGTACTAAAGTCTGCTGCTAGACGTATTTTTTTCAGAAAAATCTTGACTAGAACCCTTAAAACTAGATAAAATAATACTTATTGCTTACAACATGCTGAGAATCATTATCATAATTGACGAGGAAATGAGAGGGTGACAAGATGGAGCGCCTTTTAGAGGTAAAAGACTTAGCGATATCATTCAAAACACACGGTGGAGAGGTACAAGCGATCCGTGGTGTTAGCTTCCATGTAGATAAAGGTGAAACTCTAGCGATTGTTGGGGAGTCAGGTTCCGGTAAAAGTGTAACCTCACAAGCGGTTATGAAGCTAGTTCCTACACCACCAGGAGAATATAAACGCGGACAGATTCTGTTTGATGGACAAGATTTGATTGGCAAGACTGAGAAGCAAATGCAGAAAATTCGTGGTAAAGAGATCGGTATGATTTTTCAGGATCCAATGACCTCATTGAATCCAATGATGAAGGTCGGCAGACAAATTACTGAAGTGCTTCTCAAACACGAGAACATCTCCAAGGCTGATGCGAATAAACGTGGGGTTGAGCTTCTCAATCTTGTAGGTATTCCATCACCGGAACGCCGCTTTAATCAATATCCACATGAATTCAGTGGTGGTATGCGTCAACGTGTTGTTATTGCAATGGCACTTGCTGCGAACCCTAAGCTTCTGATTGCGGATGAGCCGACTACAGCGCTTGACGTAACGATTCAAGCACAAATCCTTGATTTGATGAAGGAATTGCAGAAGAAGATTGATACGGCTATTATTTTTATCACCCATGATCTCGGGGTTGTAGCAAGAATGGCAGATCGTGTAGCAGTAATGTATGCTGGACAAATTGTCGAAATGGGAACAGCGGAAGAGATCTTCTACGATCCAAGACACCCATACACTTGGGGCTTGCTGGCTTCCATGCCAAGTCTAGAGAGCAAAGGATCTTTGCTTACAGCGATTCCAGGTACACCACCCGATCTGATCAAACCGCCTAAGGGTGATGCTTTCGCACTACGTAGCACTTACGCTATGCAGATTGACATGGAGAAAGAGCCGCCTATGTATAAAGTTTCAGATACACATATGGTGAAGTCATGGCTAATGCATCCGATGGCTCCTAAGGTAGAGCCGCCGGCAGTTGTTAAGAACAGACAACGTGTGCTTAAGAATGCTTATCCAGAGCCAGTTTTGGTGGAAAATAACGCTTGATAAGCGGTTAACTTATTAGAATTTAAATTAATAACGTCAGGCCATTTCGATGGCTTGGCGTTTTTTTATGTCCAAAAGTTCACTATTATTTAAATAAATATGAATTAATACGTGTTTACTTAAATAAAAGGATTGACTATTGCACGTTTTCGTTTCAAAATGAAAAGGCATACATAGGGGGTATAACGATGAGAAAAGCCATTATGACTACAATGATTAGCGTTTCATTATTAGTAGTAACAGCGTGTAATGACAATTCAGCTAGTTCCAGCAATTCAAATCACTTAACTGACTCTGCCCAGCCTGTCTTTAAAAATGTATCTGTACATGATCCGTCGATCATTATGGCAGATAATAAATACTATGTGTTTGGTTCTCATTTAGCATCTGCTAAATCAAATGATCTGATGTCTTGGTCTCAGTTGTCCTCAGGAGTGGTAGCAGGAAATGTACTCATTCCTAATGTTAAAGAGGAGTTTGCTGAAGCATTAGAATGGGCACAGACGGATACCTTATGGGCACCGGATGTTATCCAATTGGCGGACGGTAAATATTATATGTATTACAATGCTTGTAAAGGGGATTCCCCGTTGTCTGCCCTCGGTATAGCCGTGTCGGATAATATTGAAGGACCCTATAAGAATAAGGGTGTCATTCTGAAGTCAGGTATGATGGGCATGGGTGATGATGGAGAAATATATGATGCCACTCAAAAGCCAAATGTAGTAGACCCGGATGTGTTCTTTGATAAAGAAGGGAAGCTGTGGATGGTCTACGGTTCTTATTCCGGTGGTATTTTCATTATGGAACTAGATGCTAATACAGGCTTCCCGCTGCCGGATCAAGGCTATGGCAAAAAGCTTCTGGGTGCGAATCATGCTCGGATAGAAGCCCCATATATGCTGTATAGTCCGGAAACGGATTACTACTATCTGTTCCTATCATATGGAGGGTTGGCAGCTGATGGTGGCTATAACATCCGTGTAGCTCGCTCAAAGGCGCCTGATGGACCATTCGAGGATTCTCAGGGTCAGGATATGATTCATGCACAAGGATCGCCTACGGTATTGTTCGATGATCCTGCATATGCGCCATACGGAATGAAGCTAATGGGGAATTTCGAATTCCTGAATACGGATGATGAGCTGCCAGTGAGTGGAGAAGGATATGTATCACCAGGTCATAACTCTGCATTTTATGATGAAGAGAATGGCAAGTATTATCTGATCTTCCATACACGGTTACCAAATCGTGGTGAAAAGCATGAGGTGAGAGTTCATCAGATGTTTATGAATAGTGAGGGGTGGCCAGTTGTAGCCCCACACCGTTATGGAGGAGAGACCATTGAGAAATACACGAAAGAGCAAATTTCAGGTGAATACAAATATGTGAACCATAACAAAGAGATAACGGCTGATATCGTGCAGTCAGAACTGATTGAATTGACTAAGAGCGGAAAGATTAAAGGAGCGGTAAAAGGAAAGTGGAAGCTTATCGATGAGCATACGGCTGAACTTACCATTGACGGTGCTACTTATAATGGGGTGTTCCTGAGAGAGTGGAATGAAGCTACTGCCAGTAACGTTATGACGTTTACTGCAGTTTCCAAAGAGGGGATCTCTATTTGGGGGAGCCATGTATCAGCAATGGAATAATAGAATTTTATAAAAAATAGGAAGTGGAAACGGGGTTCCAATTAGTCCTAACGACTAAGCTGGAGCCCCGTTTTGTGGATGAATGGTCAGTCTTCAAACTTACGAATCACAATGACAGCATTATGCCCGCCGAAACCAAAGGAGTTAGACATGCCTATAGTAAGATCGGTTTTTCTAGCCATGTTCGGGACATAATCAAGATCACAAATGGAATCTTTGACCTCCTGATTAATGGTAGGGGGGATGATTCCTTCTTGAATGCTCTTAATTAGGGCTATGGCTTCTAGACCACCGGCCGCGCCTAAGGCATGTCCTGTCATGGACTTATTAGCGGTTACGGGGATCTGGTAGGCTTGATCGCCGAATAACTTCTTTATCGCAAAGGTCTCGGAGCGGTCACCTACTACTGTACTAGTGGCATGGGCGCTGATTACATCCACCTCCTCCGGCTGGAGATTTGCTTCATTCAGTGCCAATTTCATTGCTTGATAAGCACCGATTCCTTCTGGATGCGTGGCGACCATATGGTAAGCATCAGAGCTGGCTCCATAGCCGATAACTTCTCCGTGGATCTTGGCATTTCTACGCTTAGCGTGGGAGAGTGACTCTAGAATAACTATTCCACCGCCTTCACCGATAACAAATCCATCACGCTCCCCGTCAAAGGGGCGACTCGCCTTAACCGGCTCCTCATTTCGAGTGGATAAAGAGGTGGCATTGCCGAAACTGGCTAAGGATATTTCAGTAATGGCTGCTTCTGAACCACCAGCAATTACAATGTCGGCACCTCCGTAACGGATCAACCGGAAGGCTTCACCGATCGCCGTATTCCCAATAGAACACGCAGTTACTGGAGACATTGTAGGTCCCATGGCGCCTAATTTAATGCTGATCATCGCTGCAGCCATATTAGAGATCATCATGGGAATTAATGTGGGACTTACCCGATCCGGTCCACGACCTTTAAGCACGCTCCCTTGCTCCATCAAGGTCTGAATTCCACCAACGCCTGATCCTACGTAAACTCCGAGGCGCTCCTTGTCAATCTTATCAAGCTGTAGACCGGAATGTGTCCATGCATCTTCAGCGGCGGCGAGGGCGAACTGACTAAATCTATCCATTCTGCGTGCTTCTTTACGACCGAATCTGCCTTCTGCATCGAAGTCATGCACGATTCCCGCGATTTTGGTCTTAAAGTTAGAAGTATCAAATGAAGTGATTGGGGATATACCCGACTCACCAGAAACTAGACGATCCCAGAATTGCTCTATTGTATTTCCAAGGGGCGAGATTAAGCCCATACCTGTAATAACTACGCGCTCCATAGTGAACCTCCTCAACTAGTGTATATAGGTATTTTTCCACTAATTTTATCCTATTACAAGTTATCGTTTATCCTAGTATAATTTGTACTATACTAATGATTGCAACAGAGAGGAGAGTAAGCGTATGGGTAATCAGACGAGATTACAGGCATTATCAGATTTCTTAAAAGCACGTCGTGCAGCGATCTCACCCAGCTCTGTTGGATTGCCAGAAGGTACACGCAGGAGAACGCCTGGGCTTCGAAGGGAAGAAGTTGCACAGCTAGCGGGGGTAAGCAGTACCTGGTATACATGGCTAGAGCAGGGTAGGGATATTAAAGTATCTTCATCTGTTCTAGATTGTATCGCAACAGCTCTAAAGCTGACTCCTGATGAGCGGAAGTATCTTTTTGCACTGGCATTAGAGACTGGAACAGGAAACGTTCTATTTCAGCAAGAAGAATCCTCTGTAATCAGTCCTTCTCTACAGAAGATTTTACAGGAGCTTAAGACCTGTCCTACGATTATTTCAGACCGACGTTGCGGGATTGTAGGTTGGAATGAGGCGGCAGCACATGTGTTTCTTGATTTCTCCAAGCTGCCCTTTGAGGAGAGAAACATGATTCGGTTGTTATTTGTTCGCAAGGAGTTCAGACGTTTAGCTGTAAATTGGGAACAGTTCGTAAGCGGTTATCTATCCATCTTCAGGGCTTATTACGGACAATATGTTGAGGATCGCTGGTACGATGAATTTATAGAGGAATTAAAGGGACTACACCCAGCGTTTAATGAAATGTGGGAACAAAGCCGTGTAAGCTCCGCTCCGGATGTCCTACTGGAGTTCAGACATGCCAAAGCTGGGAAAATGTTATTTCATTTAACCTCGCTACAGGTTCAAGGCAGCACAGATTTACGCTGTAGTATTTATACACCTGCCGCTGATTCGAATACTGAAATCAAGCTGAAGCAGCTTATGGAGCAGCATAAAGAATGACCAAGTTCCAGCCTGCAAGGTTTTCTTAAAGGCTAATACGCTTATTCATAGAAAACGAGAGTGTCCGCCAGCCATTTACGTGGCTATGGACACTCCCGTTTAAACATTGGAAGATTAATTAGTGGTTATATTCTTTTTATTGCCGGTTTTCTTTCCATAGATTCGGAACAATATTAATCCAAACAGCATGCCGATAAATGACATCACGGATATTGTTAAGTAAAGGGCCTTACCGCCGAAGGCTTCATATAAGGCTCCTCCAGCATAAGAAGCGAGAATGCCTGATACCCCGAAGAACAATAGCGCCAGTACTGTTTGACCCGTAGCCCGCCACTCCTCAGGCACAATACTATACAGATACTGAATAGCTGCGGAGTAGAATACTGGAAAGGTAAGGATTTGTAGTATCTGTAGATAAGCTAGCAAATGCGGATCAGTAATCCAAGCGGAAATAAAGAATCGAAGAAAATAAAAGGCTCCGGAAATCGAAATAATGATCAGCTCTTTTCCTTTGCGAAGCCACCAAAAGCTTAAAGCAAAGACAATAATCTCACTCATTGCGGCGATAAAGAACGATTGACCTACTAATTCAGGACTGCCACCAAGCTCACGGATATAAACACCAAGGAAGGTATCGTTCATTCGCGCAGGAACGGAGCTGATAAAGATAAGCACTAGAAACAACAGCGTTTCTTTGTTGCTTAGAAAATGCTTTAAGCTGTCAAGAGTAACCGGTTTACCCGTGACTGGAGCATCAGGCATGAACCAGCTGACGATGAAGCTTGTAAGGCTAATACCAACGAACAGCATGGCCATCCCATGAGAGCCGAAGTAACTCAGCACATAACCTGTGAGCAAGGCCATTACACCGTACCCTAAGGCACCGTATGTGCGTATCGACCCATAGCTAATTCCAGCTGCTTCGGAAACCCGGAAATTCAAGCTTTCAGCTAGCGGATCGATAGGCATCAAGAAGAAATATAGCAGCATAGCAAAAAGAATAAGTCCCACATAGCTATTGGAATCGAATAAAAAGTATCCCGTCACCGCAGAGCATAACAACAGAACTAAAAGTACCTTGCGGATCGTTCTTGTTTTGTCGCTGATCATCCCCCATAAGGGTTGAGCAATAATGGTAACAAAACCTCCAGTACCAATAATGAATCCAATTTGCGCCGGATTTAAACCTTGCTCTCCTAGATAGACTGGCAGAAAAGGAATGAACATCGCCAGCAATGCAAAATACAAAAAGTTAAATCCTCGTAATAGTGTTGGTGCCTTCATAAGTTTCTTTACCTCACGTATTAAATATTATTTAGATAGAGTCAATTTTGTTATTGTAACATGGATGGTGAATGATTAGGATATAAAACTATGATAAACTGAGAATAATTAAAGCAAAATGCAAGGAGAAAAGTCGATGATCAAGCTGGTATCATGGAATGTTAATGGCCTTCGGGCATGTGTCAAAAAAGGGTTTAATGACTATTTCAAAGAAGTAGATGCTGATATCTTTTGTGTTCAAGAGACAAAGCTTCAGGAAGGGCAAATTACACTGGAGCATGGTGAAGAATACGATCAATACTGGAATTACGCAGTGAAGAAGGGCTATTCCGGTACGGCTATATTTACTAAAATCAAGCCGATCTCTGCAAGATATGGAATGGAAGAAGATGAGGAAGCAGAAGGTCGTATCATAACATTAGAGTTTGAACATTTTTATCTGGTCAACGTCTATACGCCTAATGCCAAACGAGATCTGTCTCGATTGGATTACAGAATGGAATGGGAGGACCGTTTCCGAAAATATCTCTTAGATCTGGACAAGAGTAAACCGGTAGTTGTCTGTGGAGATCTAAACGTAGCCCATGAGGATATCGATATCAAGAATGCAAAGGCTAACCGTGGGAACTCTGGTTTTACAGATGAAGAGAGAGGCAAAATGAGTACGCTGCTAGAGTCGGGCTTCATTGATACGTTCAGATATCTCCACCCGGAGCTAGAGGGAGTATATTCATGGTGGTCTTATATGCCGAAGGTGAGAGAGCGGAATGTGGGTTGGCGGATTGATTATTTCTTAGCTTCTTCTAGACTTGCGCCTAATGTACTTGATGCTCAAATCGATTGTCAGATTATGGGCAGTGATCATTGTCCAGTCATTTTGAAGCTTGCAGATTTTTGAGATCAAAATAAATGATTGAAGGCCGCTAAGTTCCTGTGTAAGGAAGAGCGGCCTTTATTTTACGGGTGTGAATACTAAATTCTGCCAATCATATCATCGAATTCAAGCGGACCCATGTTTACATTAATCTTCGATTTAAGCAATAACATGTTCTCTAATATTTTAATCTCAAGAGTGATATAGAAGGGCATTTCAACAAACAGCAAGGACAACTGAAGTTGATCTTCTGCTAACCAAGTAAAGCTGGACATAATCCGGTTCATGGAAGGCTCAAGGATTAGCGCAAAGCTTTCGAGCCATTGTCCTCGGCCTAATCGAATGACATTGCTCTCACCAAGCTTACTTATTAAAGTAACCTCAGCGTCTTCATTGTTGAAGGAGATCGAGAAGGTAGCTAGTGAGAATTGGTTGTTTTCGAGTGTATAGGTCATATCATTTATTTGATCTTCCAGAATGGAGGACTGTTGCAATTGTGGGGGATTTATCGATAAATTCTTTAATTGGTCTACCAAGGCTGCAGATGAAGACTGATCTTCAGGAAGAGGTGCATCCTTCATATTGGGCAGTAGATGCTCCCACACTGCATTTAATATTCCTTCTGTGCTAGATGATGCGCTTGTAATAGCTATTACAGCGTCTTGGCCTGGTAGAACAATACAGAGTTGTCCGAATGCGCCATCTGCCCGGTAGGCTCCATGCTGGCATCTCCAAAATTGAAAACCATATCCGTGCGCCCAGTCATGATCGCCTTCGCCATTCGAGATGTGTTTGGAAGTGGCCTCATCTATCCACTCTTCAGGTAGAAGACGCTGATTATTCCAGATGCCTTTCTGTAAGAAGAGCTGGCCGAATTTAGCGATATCCTCTGTGGTTATGTTTAAACCGTATCCGCCAGTGTTAATTCCACGGGGACAGGATTCCCAAGTGGCACTACGGATACCAAGAGGCGTGAAGAGACGTGGTTCTAAGTATTCAAGCAGCGTTTGTCCGGTGACCTTTTGAATAATCGCAGATAGCATGTAAGTAGCGCCGGTATTATAGAGAAAATGCGTTCCAGGTTCTTTTTCTACAGGGACCGTGAAGAAGGCTTTCACCCAATTCCCGTCCGCACTTTGTTTAAGGGGATCCATCGTGTCCACGACTTGTCCTGTACCCATTATCAATAGATGCTTAATGCTCATTTTGGATAAATTGCTTGTAATCTCATCAGGTGAATCCTCAGGAAAGAACGAAATAACCGAATCATCAAGAGTGATGAGTTTCTCTGTCACAGCAAAACCGATAGCAGTTGAAGTGAAGCTTTTGCTCAGGGAAAAAAGCATATGCGGAAGGTCGGGCTTATAAGGAGACCACCAGCCTTCCGAGATTACATATCCATGACGAAGGAGCATAAAGCTGTGCAGACCTAAGCTTTGCGCCTCTACTGCATCAATAAAGCTGGAAATTGCGGCTGATGAAATGCCCTGCTCTTCTGGAAGACTTCTAGACAACTGCAAGCTACTTGTAGTTTCCATTCATTCATCTCCTAAATTTTGAGAATCCGTACCTTCCTATTTTATAATAAATTCCATGGTATAAATACTAGATATAAGGGAGAATTTTTCAATTCTCTATAGAACTACTGATTGAGGCATCGGTATGCGGTCTTTTCTCTGGCCATGAAATCACATGCGAGGTTCGGCTTAATTTCTCATAGATTAGCTGGTCATCTTTTTTGAATACCTTAATGATTAAATGAATAAAGAAAGCTAAATCGACCAGTAGAACAAAGAGATAAGCTACCGTTCTCAATGGTGAAGATAGAAGCCCCGTCACATCAGAATCGATAACAATAGCGTGAAGTCCAAGGATTACCCAATATAACAGACCATATCGGATCATAAGCGCCCAGAAAGAAGCCCGATTACCTCTGTTCGTTACCCGAATCCGTACAATCCATTTGCCTAAGGTCCGCCCACCGGTGAAAGCTGGAATCAGGATGAAGTACATCCCTGTTACAATCCAGAAAGCACTTTTTATATCGAATCCATAAAGTACACCAAACCCAATGATCCACACCATACTATCGATGAAAAAAGCAATCCCTCTGCGGGTATAGGAGACTCTTTTGACGGAACGATCGATATTCGTATCCAGTTGTTCTATGCGTGGCAGTAACCCGTTTATCCAGATAGCAATTCGGAATCCAAAGATCCCTCCCAGCGTGTTGGTAATAAGGTCATCGACATCAAATAGACGGTAGGGATGATCAAAAAAGCCGTAGATGCCTGTAACCTGAGTGACCTCAAAAGATAACGAAAGCATGAAAGACAAGAGAATACACATTCCCCAGCGCGTTCGAAAATAGTAGCCCAGAAACAATCCAAACGGCACTGTCAGAACGATGTTAAATATCACCTGTAAAAAAGCGGGCTCTCGTAGTAAAGACCAATACGTTGAAATCTGATCAGGTATGATCTTAGAGCCGTCTATAATATCTTGTATGAACTGAAGAGGGATGAGCTGCATGATACTCCCTGAAGGTGTCATATTATGTCTTGAGGAAGGCATCGGAAGCAATACGAGAAAATAAGCGTTCATCAGATAGAGCAAGAGTAAGTATAGGATTAAAGCTCTAAGCTTATGAATGTAGCCGTGTCTACGGTATTGAACGATTAGAAAAGGGAGCGTGAAGATCAATGCCGCTATAGGAAACATCATAAAGGCATAAGAAATTGGGAAAAAGTAAGAATGAAACATAAGTCACCTGCCGAATCATTGTTTTTGTGGAAGAAAGGAGTCTGCTGCAAACTAGCGTTCCCGGCTCATTATAAAATTTTATGATAGGGAACTCAACTTATTTATTTAGCGCTTCCGGCATACATATGTTTATAGAGGAGCGTGAAGTGATGGAGAAAAAGGTACAGCAGTATTATCGTCTGAAGCAAAAACAAAAGGAAATCGAAAAAGAACTGGGGGAGCTTCGCCAGGAAATTCTAAGCTATTGTAGTGAGCAGGGGGCAACTGAGACTGAAATTGGAAGCTACAAGGTGAAGCTAGTGATGCAGAACCGCAAAGAATATGATGATCTGAAGCTTTATGAAACCTTATCAGACCCTGAAGTGTGGCGTATGCTCTCTAAATCAGACCCAGCGAAGGTAGCAAGTTTGACCAAGCTTAACGTAATCTCTGAAGACAAGATTATGCATACCTATTCTTTAAAGACCGTAACTTTGCTGCAGGTGGATAAAAAATAAGGATTTTTACGTGAGCGGTTCCCTTCATGGGGGCCGCTTTCTTATAACGAATCGCAACTCTTAGCATTTTGCGTTAAAATAAGAAGTGAAGCTGACCGTCTGCTGTTAAGGAGCTCCGGTGCTTTGGTGCGACAGTAAAGCAACCATAGAGATGGAGGAAGAGAATTCATGAAAGATTTTGATGTCATGTTAGAGAAATATGCGAACCTGGTTGTAAAGGTTGGGGTAAATGTACAGCCTGGACAAGTCTTAATGGTGCATGCGCCTATTGAAACTGCTGAGCTTACTCGCTTGATTGTAGGTAAAGCCTATGAAGCAGGTGCTAAATATGTAATTGTTGAATGGGACGATGAAGCGACTACACGGATTCGTTATGAAAAAGCTCCGGAAGATTCCTTTGATTATTATCCACAGTGGCAAGCAGAAATGATGGAGAAGTTTGCGGAAGAGAACGGCGCCATCTTACATATTAAAGTACCTGATCCGGAATTGTTCAATGGTATTGATTCTTCCAAAGTATCAAGAGCAGTTAAAGCGGCAGCTGTTGCTCGCAAAAACTACTCCAAATATACCCGCAATAGCAAAATCAGCTGGTCTCTCGTTAAGGCTCCGACGCGTGCTTGGGCAAACAAAGTGTTTGCCGATCTCCCTGAGGAAGATCGAGTAGAAGCGATGTGGGAAGCCGTATTCCAGATGAATCGTGTAGGTAGCGAGGATCCTGTTGCCGCGTGGAGAGAACATATCGGTCATTTAAAAGAGAGTCAGGATAGAATGAACGCTAAGCGTTATAAAAGCCTGCATTACCGTGCACCGGGAACGGACCTGCATGTGGAGCTTCCGGAAGGTCATCTGTGGCGCGGAGGCGGTGGAGAGAATGATAGAGGTGTGTATTTCGTGGCAAATATGCCAACCGAAGAAATCTATTCGATGCCCCATCGTACAGGTGTGAATGGTACAGTTAGAAGTACACTCCCTTTGAATCTGAATGGACGTTTGGTAGAAGGTCTTTCATTCACCTTTAAAGATGGAAAAGTAGTAGCATATGAAGCTGAATCTGGACGTGAGCATCTGACTTCGCTGCTGGCAACGGATGAAGGTGCATCCTATTTAGGAGAAGTGGCTTTAGTGCAGCATGATTCTCCAATCTCTCGCTTGAACCGAATTTTCTACAATACAGGGATTGATGAGAATGCCTCCTGCCATTTCGCGTTGGGAAGTGCCTATCCTGTCAATATTGAAGGCGGCACAAAGCTTACGAATCAAGAGCTTGTCGCACGAGGTGCTAATGTCAGCTTAACACATGTCGATTTTATGATCGGTTCGGCAGAACTGGATATTGATGGAGAACTGGCGGATGGCACGATTGAACCGGTATTCCGTAAGGGAAATTGGGTGCTGTAAGTGGAAATAAGGCCGTAATGATCCCTTTGGGGGAGGGTTACGGCCTTTTCTTTTGAGAATATTTATAAATTTATTACAGCGTTTATTAAGCGCAAAGCGTCTTCCAGATCTTCGCCTCTTTCATTCATGCGGTTTGCTAGCTGCTTACAATCATCAAGTTGTTGCTTTGTTAGCGGTCCTGCAAAATGCAGCGCTTCAATATAGTAGTAAATGAAGTAATAATTCTCAATTTCAATGATCTCCAAATCAATTAAGGGATTTAAACGTTGGATGCATTCCTGAGCCAGTGCATTTCCAAGATGCTCCATTTGTATGAACACTTCTAGGTCAGACTTCCCGTAAATATATGGAATCGTGTCACTGTAGCTGCTAAGAACTGCGTCGGACCAATAATCTAAATATTCTGTGACTGAGAAATGTTGATTCTGCAACATCAGCTCTCGAAATTGTAAATCTTTTGCATGATCAAATGGGAAAATCTTTGCGAATAAAGCAGGTTCGATGGTTTTTGGCATCACAATACTGTAATCTAAGTCATTGTTCCCTGTGGAGGCAAAGGCAATAAAGTCTTCAGTTGTATGTAATGACTGAAGCTCACCCTCAGTGATCAAACGCTGCATTGCTTTTAGCGTCAGCAGATAATACCCCATTTTAATAATCCCTGCTTCAAAGGCGATGATAGGTTGATCCTCCGTGTTAAAGAGAAAATCTTCTTCTGGATAAGTTGTCAGATCTGCTAGTTGGGTAAAATAATTCACGATCTTATCATCTTCAAGCCATAAGTGGTACCGAAAATCCCCCTGATTATATTTCAACCAGTTTATTGAACGTTCATCTCGATCCTTTGGATTTCTCTCTAAAGCTCGCTGGAAACCTTCAAGGGTATTTAGATAAATGTTGATGTTATAAAACTCATCAGCTTGAAGATTAAAAACATAGACATCATTATTGTCAGGTCCACTCGCGAAAGAAGAAATGACTGCTTTACTGTTCTTAACGAGAGTATTTACAAAACTTTCAGCTGTAACAATTTCGATATGATTAGGTTTAGTGGGACTAAATTTTGCTCTGTTTCCATCATATAAAAGATAGTAACCATCTTGGTGGAACGGAGTTCTCTCTTCAAGCACACGTCCAAGCTGTGAATAAAATGTATTCATGTCCATTCTTCTTTCTACTATGATTTAAATGAATGATTCGACAATTTCTTCTTTTTTCCTCTAAGAGCCGCTATCCAATGTGACGCTGGATGATGAAGAACAATAATTGTTTCTAAAAAAAACGCCGGAGCTCTCTCCAATAGAGAGTCCAGCGTTTTTTTATTGCCCATAAGGATCAGATTTATTTTGAAAAATAATTAAGGCCCATGGCCTCGCGTACTTCGGACATCGTTTCTTGAGCAATGTTGCGGGCACGTTTAGTTCCGGATAATAAGATATCCTCAACAACCTTGGGTCTGGCTGCATAATAGGAGCGCCGCTCACGCATCGGTTCAATTAATTGGTCTAGAGCTGTCGTGATAAGCTGCTTACAGGCAGAACAACTTATACAGCCATTTTCGCAGCTCTCGTGAATTTCACTGGCGCCGTGGGAACGAAAAGCGCGATGATAAGCATAAATGGGACAAATATCTGGATGCCCAGGATCATTTTTATGAACACGGGCTGGATCAGTTGTGGCTTTGCGGATTTTGAAGGTGATCTCTTCCTTCGTGGAGTCCAGCTCGATGGCATTACCTAAGCTTTTGCTCATTTTTGCATTGCCGTCTGTTCCCACTAGTCTTGGGGTCTCGCTGATAAGCGCTCTGGGCTCCACAAGGATGGGGCTGTACAGCTCGTTGAATCTACGTACAATTTTGCGGGTCAACTCCAGATGGGGAAGCTGGTCTTCGCCTACAGGAATAATCGTCGCTTTACAAAAGGTTATATCGGCAGTCTGGCTTACTGGATACCCAAGAAAACCATAGTATAGTTCATCTAAGCTGGAATTTTTCGATTCGGCTTTAATGGTAGGATTGTGCCGCAACGAATTCACAGTGACGAACATGGAGAACAGAACAGTCAGTTCGGCAATCTCTGGAATCATAGATTGAATGAATATAGTGGCTTTATCTGGATCTATACCCGCTGATAAATAGTCGAGTGTGATTTCATTCAAGTTTTGACCCAGTAGTTGAGGCCGATCAAAGTGAGTCGTTAGGGCTTGAATATCTGCTAGAAACACAAAAGTATCATATTGCTCCTGTAGAGCCACTCGGTTCTGCAAGCTGCCCACGTAATGGCCAAGGTGCAGCTTTCCGGTCACTCGATCTCCAGTTAATACACGTTCTTTTATCATTTAAATTCCTCCTGTTTTGTCGCTTTTGATTAACATTGAATCGCCACCACCAGCCATCATCCATGGCCATCACCTCCTTAAATGACAAAAAAACCTCATCCAATAAGGACGAAGTTGTCGTGGTACCACCTTAATTGATCGCGCCACCAAGTTTCGTTAGCATTACGATCTTCTCTTACCTGTACGGAGAGTGTTAAAAACAATCTAGATACAGGTCCCTTGATAACGGCGGGAACCCCGGCTTCTCCTACAGCATCTAAGTAGATGGTTCGGAAGAGCAACTCTAAAGGCCATTCGATCAAACGCTGGACACCGGTTCGCAGCAACCACCGGCTCTCTGAAGTCCATGTTCATTTGTCTACTTACCCTTTTTCAACGTTGTTCATGATATTTGGGTAATTGTAATTCTGATAAGTGAGTTTGTCAATAGGTGGAAATTAGAGGATGATATTCGAAGTATCTAGGTTTTATAATCTAGTAAAAGTATAACTTAAATGTATATAATCATCAGGAATTAAGTCCAATCTATCATTGCGGATTCACAATATACTATTCTATAACCTTGAAATGGAGTGATTAAAAATGGCGACAATTATAAGTTATGGGTCACAGGCAAAAATCCCGTTAGACCCGTTTACTACTGCTATAACGGTTGCAGGGATTCCTGGAGCTGGAGCGGGTCTAGCCACAGCGCAAGTAAAAATTAGTCCGGCTAATCCGGCCTCTTTCTCCAGCAGAGTCGAGTTAAATGGTAGTTTTAGTCTTACTGCACTTGCTAACAGCCAATTTCTTGTTTTAATCCGACGTGCTGGAGTCGATATTTATAGATCCTTTTTTCGTTTTACTACAACTACTGATATTCAATTAAATGTTCAGTGGGTTGATGGTCCTTATATTGGAATCCATAACTATGAATTGGTAATTCAAAATGATAGCAACTTGCCTATCAATCTATTTGGACCCATATCATTCACAGCAACTGCTATAGGAGGAGATGGCGTAATTTAAGTTACGGGACAGTTAAATCGATCTGATTTAGCTGTCCTTTTTTTCATGGGCGTATAATTAAAACCTCAACTTTTGCAGCATAAATATCAAGCAAACCCCAACCAATAAGGAAGGGGTTCTTAGAAGATTGAAGTTATGGTTTCTCTCGTTATTTATTTAAAATGTTATCCTCTAAAACAGCATATTTATCACCGTACTGCTTAATGATATGTTGTTCTCCCCAGTTACAGAGCGAAGTTAAAATGTCGCTTAGACTATTACCATATTCACTAAGTTCATATTCCACTTTTGGTGGAACCTGATTGTATACGATCCGGTTGATGATTCCATCGGCTTCCAACTCTCGAAGCTGTTGTGTTAACATCTTTTGAGTAATCCCCGGCATCAATTGTTTTAATTCTGATGTGCGTTTTTTACCATGAGTTAAATGACAGAGAATCACACACTTCCATTTTCCTCCAATAACTTCGAGTGTAGCCTCAACGGAAATATTGTATTTTTTCTTAATCGTTGTCATAATATCCTCCAATGCATAGGTACTTTTTAGTGCCTATGGTACTTTTAAGTGCGTACTATTGATTATGTCCTATTTTATCTATCATAACATTTATCGTTCATTTTTTATAGAATGTTATAATCTTAAAGTGCTCAGCCTCAAAAAAAGTTAATACAAATAAAACCGTTTCGATACGCTCCCCGTCTTAATCTATGAGAGGTTTAGGAGAGGGGGCTAAGGAAGGATATGTCAATGACTAATGCAGAAATGAAGAAAGTAACGGTTCTTGATACTCGGAGCGAGACGGATTTCTACGATTCCATATTGGTACATAGAGAACAACTGTACAGTATAGCTTATAGCTATTTACGTAACCGGAATGATGCGCTTGAAGCGATGCAGGAAATGACTTGCCGCGCTTGGATTAAAAGAAAAACATTAAAGGATCCCAAAGCATTCAAATCATGGATCATTCGGATCCTGATTTATGTCTGCATAGATGAACAAAGACGCAGAAAACGTTCCATGCCGCTTGTAGATGAGAGAATGGGAGAGCAAATTACGCATATTGGCTATCATCGAATGGAAATGCTGTGGGCACTCGAACAGGTTAAGCCCAAGTATCGCCATGTGCTGTTACTTAAATACTACAATGATATGACCTTGAGCGAGATTGCGAACATTCTGGATAAACCTGAGGGAACGGTCAAGACGTGGCAGCATAAAGGATTAAAGCAGTTAAGAACGATCATTAAGAATCGGGGTGATTGGAACCATGAGTAGCCAGGAGGAGCTTGCCATGTTAATCGATGCCGAAAGGATCCCGCAGGAGCACAAAATGGAGAGTGCCGCCGCACAAATCTATGCCATACAAGCAGGACTCGAGCTAGGTAAGAAACGCGGTAAAAATTTAATGTTCGCAAAAAGCGCGATGGCTGTTCTGACTGCTGCAATGATGGTCGCAGGATTACTATTCTTCAATCCATCCCAACTGCTGCCTCAACAAGCCTCTACTAGTATTGAATCAAGTGATTGGGGTGTACTGGAACCTTTTAAGAAGTTGGCTGATGCTGATGTTGATGCCCTTACGTTAGAATCTGCTATTCGAAATGATTATGTGCAAATCGTCAATAAAAGCGCTGAGAAAGACGGGTATAAAATCACACTGAATGCTGTGATCGCTGACGAAAATAAAATTATGCTGCTGTATACAGGGACTTCAAGTGGTGGTCAGGAAATTTACAACGTAAATAGTGTGTGGCTGACAGATGCTGCAGGACAAAGTGTTGTGGATAAAAATGGTAATAGAAGTGGGATGGGTTTACATGCTGAGGATAGTATTTATAAATGGCTCGGAAAAACTATCTATCCACTAGATAAGAATAAAGCATTTCCAAAAGAGGTTGTGGCCAATTTTCAGATCGCTTCAGTGGATCCCGGCATGCTAGCAAAACCGAATACGGGAACGAATCTAGCTGATATGCGTTATTCTGATCGTTTAAAGGTGAGCTTCGCTATTGATTCAAAATTCTGGGAGCAGAAGACGGAGACAATAGTTCTTAATCAGCCGTTTATGATTGACGGGAATAAAGTGAATCTTGCACAGGTAGAGCTGTCTCCGTTAAGTATAGTAGTCAAATATACGCTAAGTGAGGATTTAAAAACTAATTGGGAGATCAGAAATGAGTTATTTGGAAAGACTCCTAGTGAGTTGACATCGCGAGTTGGGAAGCGTGAATTGAAAAATAACTCGATTGGCGGAAGTGGCAGTGAGGATGGATTTATAAGCAACTTTAGCAGCAACGTATTGGATCATCCGAAATCCATTCGATTGAAGCTCAATGCGGGACCTGATCGCGAGAAGGATGCGTATATTGATATACTGAAAAAATGAGCAGTAGATATGAGCTAAATGTACAAAAATATGAATTCGCTATACAGACAAAAGGCCGCTAACAGTGGCCTTTTTTTGACCGGTAATATGATTTTAAAGTCCTCTTTTTAAATAGTGCTATAATAGCTCTTTGAGTGTCTTGAGTTGAATTCTGATCTAGATAAACTAGGGGTGGTAGATTTGAGCGTAATCCGTATGGAGAATGTAACTAAGAAATACGAGAATACATTGATTTTTCGAGATATTTATTTTCGAGTTAGCAAGGGCGAACGGATTGGATTAATCGGACGAAATGGTGCGGGGAAGTCAACTGTGTTTAAACTGATGATGGGAAAAGAGGAGCCAACAGCGGGAAAAGTGGAGTTAGATCCTAACGTGAAGATCAGCTACTTCTCTCAATTCTCTGTGCTTTCCGGGTCCTTGTCTGTACAGCAA
Source organism: Paenibacillus sp. RS8 (assembly GCF_041956825.1). NCBI lineage: Bacteria > Bacillati > Bacillota > Bacilli > Caryophanales > Paenibacillaceae > Paenibacillus > Paenibacillus sp. RS8. The sequence continues at coordinate 4,633,725 of NZ_CP168131.1, forward strand.
GAGTTAGAGTTATGCTTCGAGCAGGTAGCGCTCATCGAACAAGAGCTTAACCAAATCGGGGAACAGCTTGGGAAAGTGACAGATGATGATCAGATGAATACTCTTTTAGAGCGACAAGCGGCGCTTTTTGAACAAATGGACCATTTGGATGGCTGGAATGTATCCGTCGAAATCAACACTGTTCTGACTAAATTGGGCTTCAATGAAAGATCACGGCATCAACCTGTTGATGAGCTGTCTGGAGGCTGGAGAAACCGCGCAGCACTGGCTAAAGTCTTAATTGAAATGCCCGATGTCGTATTGCTTGATGAGCCTACTAACTTTTTGGATATCGAAGGGATCGTATGGTTGGAGCAGTGGCTGCACCGTTTTAATGGCGCGATGATTCTAATCTCTCATGACCGGCAATTTATTGACAGAGTAGTTACGCGGACGATAGAAATCGAGAATTATCATTTTCAGGAATATGAAGGCAACTACACCGATTATGTCCGGAAAAAGAAGATGCGTAAAAAGGTGCTTGACCGACAGTTTGAGTGGGAGGAAGAGCTTCTGCTTATGGAGTCGGAGGCTATTGAAACCCGTGGGAACAAAAAGTCCTCTAAGGATCGCCTGTCACGTAAGCTGACAGATATGAAAAAGCGTGTGGAGCCTCATCCAGTGAACGTTTTGATCACCGATATTTACAGCAATTTACGTTTTCCGGACAAGCTTGGTGAAGTCAAAGGAATTGGACAGAGCTATGACGGTCGGACGATATTCCAGAACATAAGCTTTGATATTCAAAAAGGAAGATCGGATAGCTATTGTGGGGCCTAACGGCAGCGGGAAGTCGACACTCATAAAGATATTGACTGGGCAAGAGGAGCCTGAGACGGGTGATGTGACTTGGGAACGTGGGGTCAGCTACGCGTATTTTAATCGAATGTGGGATGAACTTGATCCTAAGGATACTGTCAGTCATGCCGTAAATGTATATGGGCTGGGGCTCGATGCTCCCCGAAAAAAAGTGAACAAATTCTTATCGATGCTGCAATTCTCGGAAATGGATTTAAGCAAAACGATCGGCAGTCTGTCGGGAGGGCAGCAGGCCAGAGTAGCGTTAGCGAAATGCCTTCTCTCTGGCGCGGCTGTCATTATTTTGGATGAGCCAACCAATCATTTGGATTTAACAAGTATTCAGGTGATGGAACAGGCACTCATCCATTTTCCTAGAGCTGTTGTTACTGTTAGTCATGACCGCTTTTTCATCGATAAAATAGCAACAAAATTGCTTACTTTCGATCCTCAAATAGGAATCATTGAGCAAGATGTCTAGGATTTTGCTGGGAGTCGGATGATCACAGTCGTTCCTTCTCCTACTTGACTGGTGACTTCAATCCCATACGATTCCCCAAAATGAAATTGAATACGATCATGAACATTTTTTATACCAATATGATCTTCATCCAGGGTATCTGATGGTTGAGAGAGACGGAAACGTAACTGTTTAAGTTTCTCTTCATCGATGCCAATTCCGTTATCCTTAACGATAATCAGCATGTCATCCCCCGAAATCATAGAAGACACCTCAAGAAGCCCTGGCTCACTTCGACATTCCAGTCCGTGGACAATAGCATTCTCTACGATAGGTTGAAGGGAAAAGTGCATGACTTTAATTTTTTCGGTATTAGGTTCTAGCTGTTCAACATATTGAATTTTATCCCCGAAACGTAATTGTTGAATCTTTACATACAACCGGACATGCTCAAGTTCTTCTCGCAGGGTTACGGTTATCTTTCCGGTCTGGATATGAATCCGAAATAATCTTCCTACAATTCCCACCATTTCGCCAATCTCACGCTGCCCATTGATGATGGCTTTCATTTGAATAGATTCAAGTACATTCGCTAGGAAATGTGGATTGATTTGGCTTTTGAGAGCGCCGTACTGGGCTACTTTTTGTTGTGCTTTGGCCATAGAAGATCGCTCAATATAATTTTGCAGATCTTTCACCATTTTACGGATTCCATTATAGAGAACCCCAAACTCATCTTGACGCTCACTATACAAATCCACATCGAAGTTCCCCATCCCCACCAGCTTGACCTTTCGGCTTAAGAGAATAATTGGCTTAGTGACTCGCTCCGATAGGATATACATGAATAAGATTGCGGTGACAAGCGACAAGAGCGCTAATGTTAAAATGATTTTCCCGAGAAAAGCAGCCTGCTTAGTCATCTCTTTCTCATCAATGTACTGAATAACCTTCCAGTTGGAATAGGGAGACGTTACAAAGTTAATGTACGAATCCTTTTCATCAAAAGTACCATAAAAGCTCCCCGTATCATTGTTCATAAACGTATTAAGCGCTTGAGTTCCTATAGGGATAGGTTGTAAAGGTGAGGTTTCCATGTTATCAGAGCTATATACACTGCCACCCTTATCGTCTAAAATAATGAATTTTCGTTTACTATTCTCAGAAAGCTTTAAGATTTCACGTAATGAGTCCAATCGGATGTCGATTAACATAACACCTATGGGCTGCTTGCTGCCTTTTTTATTTATGACGCGGGCGATAGAAATGACGGATTGTTTGGAATTGGTGCGATAGAAGGGGGTATGGCTCCCAAATAGGATCACTCCGCCTTTTTTCTGTTGGGTCTGCAAATACCAATCCTCATGGGTATAATCCTTCACATCATAATCCGCACGATTGAAATTCGCAGAGTAGAACACACGTGATCCCGCAAAAATCTGCACACTATCAACATTTTTAATTGTCATCTCAATTCCGCTGATGAAATGTTCAATTGTGTTCCCATACTGAATATTCTGGTCATTCCCGATGTCGTCTTTATGGATCGTCCAGTGTTCAAGTGCGGCTTGGAGCTGGCTATCTACTTGAGCGTTGAGTGTGCCTTTATCAATGCTTTGAAGATATTGGTCAATATTGAACGAGAGGTTATTAAGGATCAGATTAGAGCTGCTCTGGTATTCATTTTTGACGGCTTGGTTTGAAAAGATATAGATGATTGCCGATATGATTAGAAGTGGAATGGTAATAGTCAGGATCATCAGCACGAAAATCTGACGATTGACATGTCTCATTCGGTATCGTTTTTTTGGTTGCTCTATCTGCATCATTTTGGGTCACCAGCCTGACTGTTTTCTGTAGTCCGATGGAGTCATGTTTGTGATGCTTCGGAATGTTTTAACGAAATGCTTATAGCTTTTGTAACCACACATCGTACAGACATCGGTCACTAGAAACTCTGGTTTTTTTAAGCATTCCTGCGCATATTCCATCCGAATTTCGGTTACAAATCGCATGTAGTTCTTATCAAGTTTTCGCTTAAATAATCGACTTAAATAAGACGGATTATAGAAGAATCGATCTGCTACCATCTGTAGAGTCACATCTTGATCAATATTCTCTTTTATGAAGGATTTAATATGCTCGAATATGATCACATCCTGTTGGTTGTTGTGGGTCAGCCCTTCGGAATAAACAGTTCCTAAATGAACCATCCATCTGCCAAGCCAGTCAAAAAGGTTCTCAATTGAATCAAATTCATCTACAAAGGTTAGATTCAGGAGCTTTTCGCTGTACACGCCTTCGATATGGATGTGGTTCTTATTAGCGAAGCGGAGAATGGTACTTATAATTTCCTGAAGAAATGCAAGCCAAAAATCTGGAGAAGAGACATCAGCTTTACTCAAAATATCTTGAGACAGCCGGTGCATCAGCTGGAGCGTCTCTATTTCGTTAGCACTTTCGATGCAGGAGATCATCCGTTTCTTATCATTTTCATCGAGTTGAATTAGGGATGGTTTAATAGAATTGGAGCCTTCTATCCATTGTGGCACGTAGATAAACCTACAATCTCTCTTGTAGAAGCGTTGATATAACATTCTATCGTTCTCATGCAGCAATGAATTTATTTGTGTAGGATTCTCCGTCGTCTTACCTATAACTAAATAGAGGCCTAGGTGATGTTCTAGCGTAAGCAGCTTCAGATATTGATCGATTCGTGTCTGAACTTTAGTCTGAAGAGGAAAATTATCAATAGAAGCTGGAGATCCCAATACAATAAGTCCATAGAGCTTAGTTTTAGATGAATATGTAAAAACAGTGTGCGGTGTAGAGGCATCGAGATACTCGTCTACAGCATCATGAATGAACTTCTCCGCATATTCTCTCATCCAGAGCGTAGATTGAGCGCGCTTTCCTCTCATAGGAATTCCTGTCAAAACAAAGGGCAGATAAAGATAGTAGTTACTGTTGAAATTACATAGTTCACGGACAATAGAATCATCTATTACAGGTTGTTCTTCCTCCAGTAATAGCTTTACAAGCTGTGCCCCCTCCAAATTAGAACGTTTCAATCGATCTTGCCGCTTAAGATGAAGCTTGTTCATACATTCTTGTATCACAAGGAGACTTTCCTCGTATTCCAAAGGCTTGAGCAAAAACGCATGTACATTCCCTAGTTTTATAGCCTTCTGAGCATATTCGAAATCGTTGAATCCAGTCAAAATGATAAATAATGTATCAGGAAGCAGATTGCGAATCTGCTCAATCATTTGTAGACCATCCATTTGGGGCATCCGGATATCAGTGATCACCAAATCGGGCTTCTCACGAAGTGCAGTGGCCATTCCTTCTTTTCCATTCTCTGCTTCAATAATGTTGTGAACCCCAAGCTCTTCCCAAGCAAAGTAATGTTTTAAGCCCGTTCTTATTAATGGTTCATCCTCTACAATCATTAGTTTGTACATGAAATCCCTCCGGAAGACTAGAATTATAGTGGATCGTTCGTAAGGAAATACCATTAGATGTAAGATTAAAAGGGTTACATTAAGGCGGAAAAGTGAAGAAATATAAATTTAATTGTTAATAGGTGGAATATGTAATGTATTATAACATTGAAGAGGGGTGGATTGAAGGGATATGTCAGAAAAGAGCCCTAAAAGTAAAAGGAGTGGGATTCTCCTAAATTTACAATTGATTTATGATTAGCGCAAGGAATGAGAGCAGTACTTATTCCACAAAAAAATAATTGGGGGTAGCACATGAAAGCAATGAAAAAAGGGCTAATGAGTATTGTTGGTGTCGCACTTTTAGGTACACAGTTAGTTGCATGTGGAAATACGAACACGGCGAATTCAGCAGTTACACCAAGTAATAACGCTGACAAGACTGAGCCCGCAGCAACTGAGGCTGCTGCTAAGCCAGTAGAGATTACATGGTGGAATTTTCCGAGCTTTCAAGCTTTAGATGGTGAAGTTGGCAAATATGAAAAGGAAATCATTGCAGCTTTTAATGAGAAGAATCCTGAAATTAAAGTCAACCTTGAGATGATCACCTTTGAAGGCGGCCCTGAAAAACTGAATGTCGCAATAGCTTCTAATACTGCGCCTGATGTGATCTATGATGCACCTGGACGGATTATCGATTGGGGTAAAAAGGATTTGCTTGCACCGCTTAACGACATGGTAACTGATGAAGTGAAGAATGATATTTCAGAAGCTTTTTGGAAGCAGTCAAGTGTAGGCGACAACATCTTTATGTACCCGATCAATATAGCACCATTTATGATGGCGGTTAATAAGACTATTTTTGAAAAGATAGGCGCTCTAGATTTACTTCCTCTGGATAAGGAAGATAGAACTTGGACGTTTGAAGAATATAAAAAGGCATTGGAAGCTGTGAAAGAAAAGGCTCCGGATGTTATTCCAACAGGGTTCTTCGCGAAGAGCCAAGCCGGAGACCAAGGCACTCGTGCTTATCTTGCTAACTTAGGCGTTTCAAGATTCCTAAATGAAGACAATTCCGCAGTCGCTATCAATACAGATAATGCTGCAAAAGCGCTGGATTGGATTGTCCAAGCTACGAAAGATAAACTCAGTGTCTCTGGTGCAGCATCGCTAGCTGCTGCTGATGTGAACGATTTGTTCCTGCAAGGAAAATTGGCCTTTACACTTAACTATTCCGCTGTGCTAAAAGCACAGAACGTATCCAAGAAGATGGTTCAATTCGAAGATATTCTTCTTCCATTCCCTACTTTAGATGGTTCGGAACCGAAGCTTGAACCTTATCTGGGCGGTATGGCTGTATTTAATAATGGTGATGAAGCTAAGATTGCAGCTTCCAAGAAGCTGATTGATTTCATTGCTAATGATCCAGTATGGGGTAAGAAAAACTTGATTCAAACAGGTGGTCTTTCGGTTCGTAATTCGATTACTGGACTATATGACGATCCGGAGTACAAATACGCCGAATATGCTCGTAAATTTACGACAGATGCACCAACAATTGCAGATGGATATGCAGATATCCGTACCTTCTGGTTCCCTGAATTACAACGTGCTTTAACTGGAGGCGCTACCGGCAAGGAAGCTTTGGATAGTTTTGCTACAAAGGCTAACGAAGCTATTACTAAAGCCAAAGCAGCTATGAAATAAAAAGTGAATGGCGTTCAAAAGAATAGAGTGCGGGAAGCACTCTATTCTTTTTAAAAAAATTCAAGCTACACACCTATAAATATCATAATTTTTCTCGCTTAAACGCTCACCGTCCTTATAAGGACGCCAAAGTCGTTTATGCTTGATCATCAGAGAAATGGGGAGAAGGTTGTGGGGACAACGGTACGCAAAATTAAAGGTTATGTGATACGTGACTGGATGATGAGTTATCTTTTCTTATTACCAGCGTTTGGATTCTTTCTTCTGTTTGTAGCCTACCCGATGGTAAAAGGAGTCTATATTAGTTTCTTTGATTACTCTTTGAGAGATTTTAGTTTTATTGGTCTCGATAATTATATTTCATTATTTAAAGACGATAATTTCATAAAGTCCATGGGAAATACTTTATTGCTTGTTGTGATCACCGTACCGATCGTGATTATCTTTTCACTGTTTGTTTCAATGAATATCTATAAGAAAAAAGAGTTTGCTAGATCATTTTTCCGCGGTGTGTTCTACTTGCCAGCCGTATCATCGGTTGTAAGTATCACGGTCGTGTGGGGCTGGATTTACCATCCCAACTACGGAATTCTGAATTATTTGACGGGTTTGTTTGGAATGGAGCCTGTTTCATGGCTAGGGGATACAAGAACAGCATTACTTGCAATTATCGTGGTTTTAATAACGACTTCTGTAGGTCAACCGATCATTTTATATGTGGCCTCCATTGGTAACATTCCTACCTCTTATATTGAAGCCGCAGAGATAGATCGAGCAACCCCTTGGCAAATTTTCCGGAAAATATTATGGCCGATGCTGATGCCAACGAACTTATATATTATCGTGATAACCACGATTAATACCTTTCAGTGTTTCGCACTGATTCAACTCCTTACCTCAGGCGGGCCTGTATATAGCACATCTACCGTTATGTATGGTGTTTATGAACAAGCCTTTATGTTAGGTCATTTCGGATATGCCTCAGCAATGGGCGTCATACTCGCAATAGTAATTGGGATTATTTCTATCATTCAATTCAAATACTTTGGCAGCGATGTTGAGTATTAAGGAGGGGACATCATGAATTCTACGAATCCATTACAACTGAAAGCACCTATAACCCAGTCTAAGAAAGTAAGCGCATGGAAAAAAGAATTAACGATTCCAAAAATAATAGCTACCATTCTATTGATCTTGGCTACATTATTTTTTATCTTTCCTTTTTATTGGGTAGTTTCGGGAGCCTTTAAGCTTCAAACTGTGGCAACGACCATCCCACCGGAGTGGTTTCCGCTAAAGCCGACGCTACAGAACTGGACAGAATTATTTAAGAATCCGGTAGAACGCTGGATGTTTAATAGCTTTATTATTGCTTTTGCAGAGATGGCAGCCATCTGTATTGTCTCCTCCTGTGCCGGTTATGTTCTCGCAAAGAAATCATTTCCCGGACGAGGAATTATCTTCACGATGTTTGTTGCCGCCATGGCATTGCCTAAGCAAGTTATTCTTGTACCGTTGTTTACGATGTTAGCTGACTTTGGTTGGGTCAATACGTATAAAGGGCTTATTTTACCGGCGATTGGCTGGCCTTTTGGAGTCTTTCTGATGAAACAGTTCGCGCAGACGATTCCGGGAGAGTTGATTGAAGCGGCGAAAATTGACGGTAGCTCAGAGATTCGATTGTTTGGAACGATCGTTTTACCGTTATTGAAACCAGCAGTGGGTGCACTGGCTATATTCACCTTCATAACTTCATGGAACGATTATTTCAGCCAGCTAATTATGACGCGATCCACTTCGATGATGACCTTGCCACTTGGGGTAGCGACACTACGCGGCGAATTCACAACCAACTATGGACTGCTTATGGCAGGTGCTGCGTTAGCTTCGATTCCTATGATTGCAATCTTCCTAATGTTTCAAAAGGCATTCACACAAGGGATCACTATGGGTGCTGTTAAGGGTTAAAAATTCATATAACAACGCAAATAAATATATTTGGCTTTAGCGATGGAGGCTATTATCTATGAAATCATATGATCTTGAAGCTTTTAAAGGCATTATTATCGCTTTGTACTCCAGTTATGATGCTGAGGGGAATATAGATAAAGAAGCGGCACAGAAATTAGCTCGTCATTATGCTTCTACTGGTGTGAAAGGTCTTTATGTTGGAGGAAGCTCAGGAGAAGGCATGCTGCAATCTGTAGAGGAACGCAAACAAATGCTCGAAGCCGTTATAGCGGAAGTAGGAGAGGAGCTAACGATCATTGCTCACGTTGGTGCTCCATCTACACGGGATAGTGTTGAGCTTGCGGTACATGCTGAATTCGTAGGCGCACACGCGGTATCGGCTGTTCCAGCAATTTATTACCGTTTGTCTCCGGACAGTGTTGAAAGCCATTGGCAGGCGATCATTGATAGTACATCGCTTCCATTTATTATCTACCATATCCCGCAAACGACTGGTTTTCAATTATCAAAAAGCTTGTTAATTAAGATGGCTGCGCAGGATAAAGTGATTGGCGTGAAGATTTCAGCAGAAAGTACATTTGAGCTTCAGCAGTTTAAGGCAGCAGGTGGAAATGATTTTCTTGTATTGAATGGACCGGATGAGCAGTACTTGGCTGGCCGCAGTATCGGGGCGGATGGTGGGATTGGTGGAACCTATGGGGTTATGCCCGAGCTATTTTTAAAAGTAGAACAATGTTATGGGCAAGGTGATATGGCTGAGGCGCAGAAATGGCAGTTCATTATCAATGATCTCATTGTAGAATTATTATCCTTTCCATCATTATATGGTGCATGTAAAGCAATCCTGAGTCTGCGTGGATTTGAAACGGGTACACCAAGAATGCCACTTCTACCTATCAAAGACTCCGATCAGGATCGGGTGGAAGCTCTCAACAATAGAATATTAGATTATATTCTTGAAGCGAAGGGATAGGGTTAATGATGACTCGAATGAGCGATATCTTTCCGATGAAAGGTCTGATCGTATCATGTCAGGCACTTGAGCATGAGCCGCTTCATGGTGGGGATACAATGGCAAAAATGGCAAGAGCAGCGGTTCAATCAGGGGCAATAGGTATCCGGACGAATGGAGTTCCAGATATTGTAGCGATCAAAGAAGAGGTAAATGTACCGGTTATTGGACTAATTAAACGGGATATTCCCGGATCAGCCATATTCATTACGCCAACTCTTGAAGAAGTGAAAGCAATTATCTCCGCAAAAGCGGATATTGTTGCATTAGATGTTACGAATCGGGAAGGTCGCTTTGAGTCGGTTAAGCCTTTAATCGCATATTCCCACCAAATGGGTGTGCTTGTAATGGCAGATATATCGACTTTGGAGGAAGGATTGGCAGCGGAAGAACTAGGTGTAGATTTCATTGGCACAACACTTTCCGGCTATACACCTTACAGTACACAGCAAGAAGGACCAGATTTTATTTTACTTCAGCAATTATGCGAGTTCGTGAATATTCCCGTTGTTGCAGAAGGGCGGATATGGACACCGGAGGATGCGGCTAGAGCTAAGAAGGCTGGCGCAGCTTATGTTGTGGTAGGAAGTGCGATTACAAGGCCACAGTTAATCACTTCACGATATGTCAAAGCCGTGAGTGATTGCTGAGACTTAAGGAGGAGAGTCCGTGTCAGAAGGTTATGATCCTCATATGGAATATGTTGTTGGAGTAGATATCGGGGGAACGAAAATTAATGCTGGGCTCGTTACATCATATGGGTACGTAGTACATACTGTAAGTCTGAGCACAATGGCTGGGTTCACGAAGACCGTGGACCGAGCTATTCAGGCTATTCAAAAGTTAATGAATGAAGTTACAGCGATCCATTCAGGGGTAAAGATTAAGGGGATTGGCGTAGGAACGGCAGGACAAGTCGCTTGGGAGGAAGGGAGTATTCGCTCGGCCTCAGAGCTTATTCCTGGGTATGCTGGGACAGCTTTGAAAGCGTTGCTTCAGACTCAGTTCCAGGTTCCAGTGATCGTTGATAACGACGTGAATGTACTAGCATTAAGCGAGAAATATTTAGGCGCTTGTATAGGTGTAGAAGACTTTATTTGTCTTGCACTTGGAACGGGTGTTGGTGGGGCAATTGTTGTAGAGGGTCACCTTGTCCATGGTTCTTGGGGTGGGGCCGGAGAGTTAGGCCATATGTCTGTAGATTTCAAAGGACCGGCATGCGTTTGTGGCGGGAGAGGTTGTTTAGAACATTATGCTTCGGGTACAAGCATTGCTCGTCGAATGCGGGAACAACTAACTTTAAACAATCTGCCACTGGATAACTTAGACTCGCGAGACGTGATCGCAAGATGGAGAGAAGGAGACCCTCTAGCTACAGAAGTAATGGAAGAAACAATCGCAGCACTTGGGTCTGCTATCGCTTCTTTTATTCATATTTTTAACCCTAAAGTTATTGTTATTGGTGGTGGAGTGGCTGAAGCAGGGGAGATATTATTCGAAGGAATAAGAAGAGAAGTAGCAACGAGAACGATGCCCTCGATGTTGGAAGGCGTTCGAATTGAAGCAGCTTATCGTGGCAATTTCTGTGGAATGATCGGTGCGGCATTACAGATCTGGGAGTACGGGGGACCACCCCTTCCTTCTGGTAATGAAGGCTTTATCTAAATCTCTTGATTAAATAGAATAATTTACCGATAATGTTAAAGGGGATGAGAATGAAGGTCAAATCTTTCGGGAGTCCCTAATCCGTTTATAAGGAGTGATGATGTTTGAGTACGAACAACACCACAATGAAGTCCGAGAGAGGTCAGTATTCGTAAGGGAAGAACACCTCTCAATGACTACGGGAGGCACTATCGGAAATGATGACGTTAATGAACATGGTACGGGGAACAGAGAACGATCTACCTGCCAATGAAATGATCAAGTATTGGAATCATGAGCTTGGATCTATGAAGTTTGTAAGAGCTAGCAGCAATTTTATTTATACGTTTCAATCGAATAATAAGCATTATTATTTAAGGTTTACTAACGAAGAAGATAATACTGCTGAGAATATCCAGGCAGAACTAGATTTTATGATGTACTTATTGGACCAGGGCTATGATACTGTATCACCAGTACGCTCCAAGCAAGGGAATTGGATAGAGACTCTTTTAACTGAAAATGGTAGATATCACGGGGTTGTTTTTGAACAAGCCGCAGGGGATTATGTTCCGCTTGAAGAGATGTCGGAGCTGCAGTTCCAACATTGGGGTCAAACACTCGCGCGATTGCATCATTTATCCGAAACTTATGCTCCGAGCACGCCCTCGCGTAAAAGTTGGGTTGATTCACTTCAGTTTATTTTATCTGTATTAAAAAGACACCCTGAGGAGTATAAAGCGCTTAAGGAATATGAGCGAATTGAAGCGTGGCTAAGTAAGCTCTCTTTTGGCGTAGGACATACGGGACTCATCCATTATGACTTTGAGACAGACAATATTTTTTATATGAAAGAAAAATCACGTTTTAATGCGATTGACTTCGATGACTCTATGTATCACTGGTTTGCGATGGATATCTCATCAGCCTTAAGAGATCTATCCAAGCAGAATGATGAGGAGAGTATGAGGAACATCGATTTTTTTGTTAGTGGTTATAGATCCGTAAAACATTTAGATGATGAATATGTCAAGTTATTACCAGAATTTCAAAGGTTCTCTGACTTATATGGATTCGCCAGGCTGCTTCGGAGTTTAGAGGCGTTTGACGTTTCTACTAGCCCTGAATGGGCACTACAGCTTAAATCTAAATTAGAAGCCGTCTGTGATCGTATTCGGGATGGTTTTCATCCTCATGTCGAGCTGAAGACAATCCATGAGAATAACTGGTATGCCTGTACTCAATTAGAGGTGTCCAATGAGCAAAAGACGGTTTTTCCTGTACCTGTTGTTTATTGGTTGGCAGAATCGGCTTATTGCGGAATGACTCCATTAGCTTTATATGCAGATGAAGAATTGATAGGTTTCTCTGTGTATAGTGTTGATCCTGAGGACGGAAGTTATTGGGTAATGGCTTTTATGATTGATCAGAAGTATCAGAATAGAGGATTCGGTAGAACGGGAATGGATGCCTTGATTCGATATATAAAAGCCGAACATCACTGCGATAAAATCGTTATTGGTCATCGAATTGAGAACGAACGTGCTTCGAATTTGTATGAATCTCTGGGGTTCGTTGAAGTAAGCAGAGATGAGGTTGAAGTTGTACGAGAGTTGGTAGTGTAAAGCAGAGAAGGCCGCTCCAAAAGTAGTTTTTTTAACTACTTGGGAGCGGCTCTCTTCTTGTTATCTTGTAAATCAAGCCCCAATTGATGATCCAAGAGAAGCTTCAATTGAATAATTAGGGAATTTCTCCCTGGAATTATGAGATTATTGGTCAGTAGATTGATAATTAGGGAAAACCTCCCCTAAATTCGTCTGATTTGATGAAAATCAATGGGATTAGCCTGATTTATAGGGAGGAATTCCCTAATTTCATTCATAATCAGCAAAAATGGACTATTTATAGGGAGTTTTTCCCTAATTAGTTTTTAACCATCAAATATTAGCCCACTCCTGCTCCAAAGAGGAATAGATAATCTCGTTGCACCATTGTTGATTACAGAATCTAGTCTCCCTAAGAACCCCGTCCTTAATCATTCCCTCTCTAATCATTACTTTCTCTGATTGAAGATTCTCTGCATTGGCATAAGCAACAATTCTATGTGCATTTAGGAATTTAAAGGCGTAATCTATCAGAGACTTCACGGCTTCAGTTGCATATCCCATCTTCCAATATTCCGGTAGTAGGACCCAGCCGATTTCCCATTCTCTGATATCTTCCCAGTTTAACTTTATACTGACATTACCGATGGGCTTCATATCCAGCTTTGTACATATTGCGAGATCATAATTTTCCCGTGGATCGCTGGTTACTTGAGACAAAATCGAAAGGAAGTCATCTTTAATTTGTTTTGCATCAGGTGCGGTGTTTTCATATTTGTAGGACAAAGGATTTTCTTCTAGTTCTTCGTAAAAGGAAGAATCATTGCTTGTATAATCTCTTAAGATTAATCTGTCGGATATTATTTCCACGAATATAACACTCCTAGTCTAAGTCTTTGATTTGTGGCTTATATACAATGATTATTAATGGTTATCTCAGATGATCACTCCCAATTTAAGTTTATAAATGGTAGACTCTGTAATGCTTGCTCTGTAACTTCTTGTAGATTCATCTGATTCCCTTTATTTTTCATAATATTTACACATTATAAAATATAAGCTTAACAACCTTCCATTTTTATCTACTAAAATAGTGAAATTGTGATAAAGTAATATTGGTTTATTTACTAGAGGGGGATTTTGGAAAATGAAAGCTATTAAATGGAGTATTGCAGCAGTGTTAGCAGTATCTATGTATGGTCCAATTCATACAGCGGAGGCAGCAAATGCGAATAGCACAAATGTAGTGAACGAACAGTCGATTTCCAGCACGGATGATTTGATTTTTCAAATGGATTATACGGATATGACCGTTGGAGATAAGGTTCCAGTGCAGATTTTTGCAAAAGGGCCAGATGGCTCATCCGAACGTGTTCCTTTGTCTCAAGCAGATATGGTGATCGAGAAGCCTTACTTATTGCAAAAGCTGCCAGATGGCTCTATGAAAGCATTAGCCGTTGGCGAAACAAATGTAACCGTGCGTTCAGGAGCTGCTTCCAAAACGTTAAAGGTCTCTATTAGTTCTAATAAGGACATCGATCAAGGTGTATTAATCAGTGGCACGATGTATTTGCCTGTACAATCAACGTTTAAGCTCTTGGGTGCTACTGTTCAGGCGAACACAGCCACTAAGACCTTTAGCATTCGTCTGGGAGATTTGCCTATCCAACTTCAGCTAGGCAGTGATATTGCTATGGTGAATGGGAATAAGGTGAAAATGAGTGGTAAAGTGCAAACCGTGGATGGAGGAGCTGTATTCCCTGCAACCCTCTTAAAAACTTCATTGGGAGCAGTGTTGGACTTTGGTGCTCATTATGAGTCTTTGAACATCAATTTCGGTAAAGCGGAGTTATTTGCGTATACGAAAAATACGTTAAAAATAGCTAAAAGAGAATCTCAAGGGGATCTCGCTAAGCTAATCGGAAAGACTTATTGGTTCAACCAGTTTGACTCCGACTATAAATTCCAAAAAGCAACGATTGTTGATATTCTAGTGAACGACGATAATGAGTTTGCGATTTCTTTTAAATTGGCATCAGGTAAAGTTGTGGAGACTTATGATATGGAATATGATCAGGTCACTCGCGTTCTAGCAAACAAAGAGTATTTCTTTACGTCTGATCCTACCAAAATCTATAAATGGTCTAATGCGATTTGGGCCAAAATCAAGGCGGGTACAATTTCGACAGGGATGACGAAGCAGCAAGTAGAATTAAGCTGGGGCACTCCAATTGATAAATCAAGTCTATCCGGCAGTGGAATTACAGTTGAGACTTGGCAATATAGAAATTATAATTACGTAACCTTTACAAATGGTGTTGTCTCTATGATTTACACAAATTAAGTTATCTTTAATTATCCGATTCTAAACAAAAGGACGTCTTCTTACTAGAAGGCGTCTTTTTTATATTCTACAGGAACTTTTGAATGTCATTAATCATACAACCTGTCCTTGCAGCATATCTTTTGAAAGAAGCACTTTCAGAATGAAGTGTTGACTATTGTTGACCGAAATGAGGGGTTCATTCATGGCAAAGTCAAAACGCGGACATGCACTATGGAGTCTACCATCCAGAGGAAGAGGCACTTGTCCGGTCTGTCAGAGCACACGGATTAAGCTGCTTTATCCAAAAAGAAAAACGGACGGAACAGTTGTTAAGGTTTGTAAGCGTTGTGACAAGGCGCCACAGACGAAAGTGGATGCAGTGTTGGTGTAAAAGAGTAACACAAGGATGCCTAGTTGCAGCTATATGCAAATTGCATGTAGGTACAACTAGGCATCCTTATTTTAAAAAATATATAAAAGTACGTGCCTTATAAGCACGCCGAAGGCGTTTATGCATGTGATAAGATTATTTCAGCGTACGATGAATAACCTGATCGCGTCTAGGACCTACAGAAACTGTGGAAATACGTATTCCAATAGACGTTTCAATAAAGTCCACGTAACTTTTTGCTTGCTCCGGCAGCTCATCGAAGTTAGTGATATGTGAAATATCGCAGTTCCAACCAGATAAATGCGTTACTATCGGTTTTGCTGTGTAAAGCTTATTTGTGGCTGGAAACTTGTCGGTGATTTCTCCATTTTCAAGCTCATAAGCAACGCAAACCGGAATCTCATCTAAATAACCAAGAACATCCAGATTGGTCAACACAACCTCTGTTGCACCTTGCATCAAGCAACCATAGCGCGTAGCTACGGCATCAAACCAGCCCATACGTCTAGGACGACCGGTCGTTGCTCCAAATTCCCCAGCATCGCCACCTCGTGTGCGAAGTTCATCCGCTACTGGACCTTCCAGTTCAGATACAAAAGGTCCGGCGCCTACACAGCTGGAATAGGCCTTCGTTACAGCAATGACATTCGTGATGGCAGCCGCAGGAAGACCTGCTCCGACAGGTGCGTAACCAGCAAGTGTCGATGAAGAGGTGGAGTAAGGATATATACCGTGATCAGGATCACGCAGAGCGCCTAATTGCCCTTCAAGTAGAATTGTTTCTCCTTTCGTATAAGCTTCTTGCAGTATTTCTGTTGTATTGGCAACGTATGGTGCCAATTGCGCAGCTTCCTTTTGCAACTGAGCCAGTAATTCCGAGACTTGGATAGGGGATTTCTTATATAAATGCTCCAGTAATACATTTTTTGAAGCAAGTAATTGTTTAAGACGTTTCTCCAGTTGTGCTGGATTAAATAGATCCGCAACCTGTATGCCGAGCTTCGCATATTTATCCGCGTAGAATGGCGCTATTCCTCGCTTGGTTGAACCAAACCCTTGTGATCCCAGACGTTCCTCTTCCAGCTCATCAAATAAACGATGAACCGAGAGCACGATTTGAGCACGCTCAGATACGTATAACTTCGGCTTTGGAACTCCTCTTTCTGCTAATGCTTGTAATTCCTTTATTAATACTTCAGTATCAAGGGCTGTTCCTGGTCCAATAATGTTTATTACTGAAGGGTTAAATACACCAGAGGGCAGCATATGGAGTGAGAATTTTCCGTACTGGTTAATGATAGTATGACCAGCATTACTTCCACCTTGAAAACGAACTACATAGGAGGATTGAGCGGCTAGGACATCCGTCATTTTTCCTTTGCCTTCATCTCCCCAGTTAGCTCCTACAATTGCGATTACGGTCACGCGATTACCTCCCAAGCTTGTGATTGCCTACAGGTCTAAGTATAATGCTAGATAGAACATTAGAAAAATTGATATATGTTATATCTATTATAAGGTGAGGTAATGACTTGGGATGGACATCAACTTGGAATGGTATCGTTCTTTTTATTGGGTAGCACAAACAGGCAGCTTAACTGCGGCAGCTGAACGGCTGAATATCACACAACCAGCGGTGAGTCACACGATTAAGCAATTGGAAGAAAAGATGGGTGGTTCCTTATTTTTTCGCACCTCAAGAGGGGTGGATCTAACGACAGAAGGCAAAGTACTGCTTCGGTTTATTGAACAAGCCTTTCAGAATGTGGAGATGGGTGAGCGGGCGATTGCTGAAATGAATAACTTAAATAGCGGTGAGATTCATATTGGAGCAAGTGATACACTCTGCAAATATTACTTATTGTCTTATCTGGAGCAATATCACGAACAATACCCCAATGTCCGTATTCATATTACGAATCGAACAACACCGGAGACCCTTGCGCTTCTAAAAGAAGGAAAAATTGATTTCGGCATCGTTAGCTTACCGGCATCTGACAAACAGATCGAATTTCGTAAAAGTAAACGGCTTCAAGATTGTCTTGTAGGTGGCAAAGGCTTTCGTCATTTGGCAGACAAGACGATGCCGCTTTCAGATATCAAGCAGTACCCATTGTTGTTCCTAGAGCCGGGAGGCAGCACAAGAAAGTATATAGATGGGTTTCTAGCCTCCAATCATGTGACAATAACACCAGAGTTTGAATTAGGCAGTGTTGATCTTCTTGTTCAATTCGCTTTGCGTGGCTTTGGTCTTGCTTTTGTTATTCGTGATTATGTTACGGAAGAATTAAAGAGTGGAGAACTCGTAGAAATCCCTTTAGACCCACCGTTTCCAGAGCGTAATATTGGAATTGCGACCCTTCGAGGCGTTCCACTCTCTGCTGCGTCAAAGTCTTTTCTAACCTTATTGGACTAAATTAAATCTGGTGCAGAATTTTTCACATGAGGAGGAGGATAGGTTATGTGCGGTATGCTTGGTCGGTTACGTAAAGGGTACGGGAAAAAACTGCGGGCACTTCACACCTGGAACGGCTGGATCGTCGTAATTTTAGCTTTGACGGGGCTTGTGCTAGTAGGCGGTTTCTGGCGGGGGTTCCTTGGTGAAGGCAGGGTATGGATTAAAGGCTTGCACATCGTGGTAGGTATCGTCTCTATCCTTCCTGTTATATATTATCTTCTGCTGGCAAGTAAACATTGGAAGCAGTTAAAGGAGAAACCTTGGCAGCGATTCAATGTACTTGTCGTACTCTTTCTGTTGCTTGGCTGGTTCGTTTCCGGGGTGTTATTATGGCAATTCCGTAGGGTTGGACCACAAGTCTCTAATCTTGCTTTGGTCATTCATGATGTACTGACCTGGGTTGGACTGCCATATATTATCTATCACTCGCTTACTCGTGTGAAATGGCTAAAGGAGCCGAATCGTCGGACCATCAAGAGTGAGAGTATGGGGAGTACCGATTCTGCCTCTCAGGATACCCCGCAACCAGTCTATACGCGTAGGGCGTTCATTCGCGGGACGATCGGTGTAGGGCTTGCTCTTACAATCGGCCCCTCATTTGTAAAATGGCTAGGCAGCTCAATTGGGAACATCGGAGGCAGTGAAACGATCGATAAACTAATCGAGAATGATCGCAACCTGCTGTTACCAGCACCGCAGCCACTGGCGGCATCCTCACCACCTCTTGGGGGTGGGTCACAGGGTCAATTTCGTGTTTATACCGTAACCCCAATTCCGGAGTTTACGAACGATAATTGGTCCTTTAAGGTAGATGGTCTTGTGGAGCAGAGCTTTACGTGGAACTGGGAGCAATTCGTTCAATTACAACGGACGGTTCAAGTAAGTGATTTTCACTGTGTAACAGGTTGGTCCGTCTACAAGAATACCTGGGAAGGCATTAAACTAAAGGATCTTCTACAACAGGCTGGGGTGAAGTCAACTGCAAAGACAGTGAAATTCTACTCCGGGGATGGGGTATATACAGATACCCTTACGCTGGATCAGGCGGAGATGGACGATGTTATGGTTGCGGTTATGCATGATGGAAAACCGATTCCAAGCGATCTCGGTGGACCGGTTCGGTTAATTGTCCCCAAAATGTTCGCTTACAAATCAGTGAAATGGCTGAACCGGATTGAACTGATCGAAGGAGAGCATACAGGCTATTGGGAGCAACGTGGATATTCGAATGACGCTTGGGTATAAATGAGATGAATAACCTTAATGGGCTTTAGGCCTGTTAAGGTTTTTTTGTGATTATGGACGTAATCACAGAAATATTTCCATATATATAGAAGTGAATCAACGAGGGTCCAGAGATAATCCGTGGATAATTAGTATTTTTGTAATAAAAAGGAGTTTGATCCGTTATTTTCTGATAAAATGAAGAAAGCAATGGAAAAAGTTACCGGATCAGTTAGGGAGGTGTGTTTGTTGAACGTTGCGAGATCCGCAAAGCTATTAGGGCTTATCGTTGGCGTGGTGTTCTTGAATATTTTTGTATTGTCTCCAGGACTTTTAGGGGTAGAAATCGGCGGAGTAAGTGTCTTTGAGACAGCCTCCGGTGTGACATTAGTAGTGATCAGTCTACTTGTTGTTCTTTATGGAAGTTATAGTTTGCTTTTTAAACCTTCGCTGGTTCCACCTGTCAAAGAGATACAGACGCATGAGGACTACATATCAGCGCTCACACAATACAGAAATGTAAAGGTGCTGAAGAAGGATATTACTCTTGCTTTGGATCAACTAACCCGATTAGAGAAGAAGAAAAATACGTTAGTGGATGTTCTTAGTCAACGATTCGAGCAATCGGAGTTAAGCTTCAAGAAGTTTAATGCGGTTAGTTTTGAAGTAGAGAAGCTCTTCTATTTGAATATCCGAGGGATCCTTAATAAGTTGAGTGTATTTGACGCTTCGGAATTCTCTCTTTTTGCCAGTCAACAGAGACCTGCGCAGTTCTCAGATAAACTGGTGCAGAAAAAAACGGCTCTGTACAATGAGTATTTGGCTTATGTGACCGGGTATCTCGGAGCAAACGAGGAAATTTTGCTGAAATTAGATCAACTGCTACTCGAAATATCGCTACTAGACAGCACGAATTATAAAGATGTTGAAGATATGCCTTGTATGAAGGAGATCGATGAATTGATCAAGCAGACGAAATTCTATAAGCAATGAAAGGAAGATGCGAATGGCTAGGAAAGGGAGAACTTTTGTAGTACTCGGGGTTATAACAGTGGTCGTTTTTGCACTTGTATACTTTGGAATTACCTTAACAACTAATTTAGGAAAAACCACTAGTGAGGTCTCATCGGAAGATGCAGGTAAACAGCTGGATAAACTTTATAAAAAAATTAATGTGAATACCGCGGAGCAGGTCAAAGGACAAATCGATCTTGATCCTGTAGCTATTGGTGACTCCTTGCCGGATATTTCTAAATTTCCTATATCAGTGACCAATACAACGGATAGCTTCGTTGAAATTTTTTCATCGACAGAGAAATCAGGAACGGGTAATGATGGATGGCTTAATGAAGTGGCGACAGATTTTAATAATGCCAATGTAGAGCTGAATGGGATACCTGTTTCAGTTAAGATTCGCAATATAGCTTCAGGCACAGCGACGGATTACATAAGGTCTGGAAAGTATATACCTGATGCGTTTACACCATCCAATGAGTTATGGGGCGAGATGGTAAAAGCGAACGGGATAAATACACAGCTTATAACCAATCGTCTGATTGGCAATGTAGCCGGTATTGTTACGAATAAAACGAAATATGATGAGTTAGTCGAGAAGTACGGTTCTTTAAACGTCAAGACGATTACAGATGCGATAGCGAATAATGAATTGTCTATGGGTTACACAGATCCATTTGCCAGTTCAACAGGGTTGAACTTTCTTGTGACTGCACTTGGGACGTTTGACAGCTCTGATTTGCTTGGAGAGCAAGCGGTTCAGGGCTTTGAGAAATTCCAAGCGAATGTTCCTTTTATCTCATCAACTACTTTACAAATGCGTGATGCGGCTAAAACTGGGAAGCTGGATGCTTTTGTGTTAGAGTACCAAATTTATGCAAATGCTCCCGAACTAAAGGGCAGCTATGTATTTACTCCTTTTGGTGTAAGACATGATAGTCCGCTTTACGCATTAGGTGATCTACCACAAGAGAAGCTGGACATTATTAAGAAATTTGCAGAGTTTGTAGAACAGGATAAATATCAGCGTTTGGGTGAGGAAAAAGGTTTTAACGGACTGAATGACTATCATTCAGAGGTTAATCCAGTGGATGGCAGTCTTTTATCCTCGGCACAAAAGCTGTGGAAGGAGAAGAAAAACGGCAATAAACCCATTGCGGCAGTATTTGTAGCTGATGTCTCAGGTAGTATGAACGGGGAGCCTTTAAATCGCCTAAAGCAATCATTATTAACGGGACAGAAGTACTTGGGCAAGGATAATAGTATTGGCTTTGTTTCCTACTCCGACAACGTTACGATAAATCTTCCAATTGGCAAATACGACACGAATCAGCAGTCGATGTTTGTTGGGGCGATAGATAGTCTTCAGGCGAATGGGGGTACAGCGACTTTTGACGGAATTGTAGTGGCACTCAAAATGCTTCAAGACGAAATGAAGATAAATCCGGAAATCAAACCTTTGATCTTTGTATTAAGTGATGGGGAGACCAATGAAGGTCATTCACTGAATGATATCAGGGGTTTAATTGAAACCTATAAAATTCCGATTTACACCATTGGCTACAACGCAAATATTAAAGCGCTGGAGAGCATTTCAAGTATTAATGAAGCGGCTAACATCAATGCGGATACAGACGACGTAGTCTATAAAATCGGTAATCTGCTCAATGTCCAAATGTAAGCTAAACTTGTTAGGAGGGGTTCTATGTCTTTTACGATGGAAGTGGTAAGTCCGGAGAAATTGAAATCAGCGATTGAAGAACAGGTTAAACCTGAGCCACAGGAAGTAACGCAATTGAAGGAAATGGCAATAACCAATGTCTCGACGATCTTGGAGCTGGATTTAGAATCCTTGGAGAAGCGAAAAGAAGTGCTGCAATCCATAGACAGCTTCGGGATGAGCACCATGAGATCGTCTTCAGATAAGAACTCTCTTTTGCAAGTATCTGTAGGGAATTTATCGAAAACAGGGGATGAAGGCGGGCAAGTAGCTAAAGGTTTAACGGAGCTGAACCTCCAGTTGAAAGATTTAGACCCAAGCGCAGTGGATTTTGCTAAAAGCGGTCTGTTAGGGAAGTTTTTTAACCCATTGCGGAGTTATTTTGCGAAGTATCAAAAAGCAGATGCTGTAATCTCAGATATTATCATTTCTTTAGATAAAGGCAAAACCGTATTGAAAAACGATAACACTACGTTAGAGTTCGAGCAGCAATCGCTTAGGGAGCTTACTAAGAAGCTACAAAAAGAGATTCAACTAGGAATGCTGATGGATCAGGAGATCGAATCTCAACTGGAAGCAGCTAAGCTACGTAATGAGTCCGAAGAAAGAGTAAAGTTCATAACGGAGGAGGTATTGTTTCCTCTACGGCAGCGTGTGATGGATTTGCAACAGATGCTGGTTGTGAATCAGCAGGGAATTATGGCGATTGAAGTGGTCATACGAAATAATAAAGAGCTGATCAGGGGGGTGGACAGAGCTAGAAATGTTACGGTTTCGGCCCTGAAAATCTCTGTTACGGTGGCAAGTGCACTCTACAATCAACGAATCGTATTGAAAAAGATTGAACTCCTAAATCAAACGACCAATACGCTAATAAGCGGTACCTCAAAAATGTTAAAAGATCAGGGGGCGGCGATCCATAAGCAATCCCTTGAATCAAGTATTTCTGTAGATACTTTAAAACAAGCCTTCACAGATGTGCTGTCTGCTTTAGATTCGATAAGTACGTATAAGCAGGAAGCTCTTCCTAAAATGCGTGAAACCATTAACCAGTTCAGAGAGCTGGCAGACAGCGGTGAACAGCAGATCGTGCGGCTGGAGAAGGGGAATAAGCTTGGTTTGTAGCTGTTGCAGTCTAAATCCATCCTAGCCTTTAGTCTGGTAAGACTCCGGTCCTAAGACTGTTTTTAGCCTTCTCTTTCTCACGTATAATGAGATTAATTGATAACGTGAGAGGAAGGACATAAGAAATGAACGATAAGTTGTACACAATGCCGATGGGAGCGTTAGATTCCATGCAGATTCCAGCAGAAGCGAAATCACAATCTAAACCCGGCAAACGTCGATCAAGTCCCAAGACCTATCGGAGTATTTTGTATTTTATAATCTCATTACCGATTACGATAGTATATTTCGTATTTATGGTGACAGGGTTAGCGTTATCCATCGGATTAACCCCCATTTTCATCGGTATTCCTTTATTTTTTGCAGTAGCTAAAGGATTGGATTACATCGTACGATTTGAGCAAGAGTTAGTAAGATCATTGCTGGACATTCCTAGACCGAATGAAGAGCGTAGAACGGATATGAAGCAAGAAGGAGCAGGCTTCTTGCAACGAATGAAGTTAGGTTTTGATGGTGCAAAGTTCGCGCGTAACATCATGCTAATTATGGGACGGTTTGTATCCAGTATTATCTTCTTTTCATTAACGATAACCGTGGTAGCAGCTGCGCTTGGTCTAATTACACTACCTGTGCTTCATCAGATTTTTCTGCAAACGATGGATTTGAACATTTTGGAGAACAGTGTGTTTGCCTTATTTAATATCGACTGGACATTATCTCAGCAATACATTTCTTATGTTGTAGCGGGACTCGTTGTTGCCGTGATCGCAACATGGGTGATTAAGTCGTTGATGGATGTACAGCGTAGAATGTTGTTTGTATCTTACGAGGAAGAACGTCAGTATTAAACAGAAAGAAGCGTAGCTCTTCAAGAGCTACGCTTTTTATATTTACTATTTCTATCTTAATGAATTAGTTCACCGCTCAACAAGTTATTAAGCTTCTAAACAGTAGGCTTGTAGCTGCTTGCGCTTGTCTGCTGTCATGCCGAATTCCTGTTCAAGAAAAACCTCTACATTTTTATATCGCGCGTCGATGGCAGAGAAAATGGCTTCCATGAATTCTCTGCGTAATATAAGCGCAGCCATAACAGTATCTACTTCCTTCGGTGATAGATGTTGTGAGGCTTGCTTTTTTATTTGTTCATTCATAGGACCGAGTGTCTGATTGGAGAGCAAATAGTCTTCAATAATCGTCTCTCTCGGAACTCCGAGTGCTAGGAAGATGAATGCTGATCCAACGCCAGTACGATCTCTTCCACCGGCACAATGATGCAGGATACTAAATTCATTTGGAAGCATAATGGTTGCCATAAGTCGCTTAAAGGAAGGGTTATTAAAGGCCATATCCAAATACATATTAACCAAGAAGTCTGTCGTAAAATGTTCAAGGAATCCAGAACGAACCACATCTCTCATGTCTCCAGGAACCTCTTGCTTTAGCGCAGGTACACAAATGTTATTAACTCCTGGAATGACTGGATCTGGCTTTAAACGAACCTCTTCTATCCCTCGATAATCAAATATGGTCTTAATTCCAAGTGATTTAAAGAACTTTATATCTTGATCGGTCATTCCTGTTAATTCGGCTGATCGAAAAAACAAACCGTATTTGACTTTACGGCCATCCGAGGTGGTGTATCCGCCCATATCTCGGAAATTGAGAACGCCTTTAAAGGGGAGTACACGATGCTTAGAATCTGTTTTTTCTAGTTTCTGGTTCATTTTCGTACCACCTTTGGTTGGTTATTGAATAGGCTATTCTAAAATGTAGAAAGGGTGTCGCTTAATAATAAAAGTGTGCCATTATTACTATATATAGTACCATGTTAAGTGCCAACAATCCGAAAGGATAGTGTGACATTTTACAAACTAATGTTATTACGCTGCATACGGAAAATTTCTAGTAGGAGTGTGTAAAATGAATTTAAAAGAAAAGTTGATATTAATAAAAGAAAATGACTACCAAGCAACTCCCGATACATTCCAGTTGATACAAGAAATGATACATAACATCGGTTCAGTGGATGCCGAGCTACGTGATGAGCTAATTTATACAACCTTATCATACTGGATTCCTGGAAATTCTCTTACTGAAAACGAACTAGAACAACTACTGCCCGTTATTTTGGATAACAACCATTTGCTTTTTAAGCTTGGCGAAATAAATACAGACTCGGTCTTCACTCGTTCTTTCTCTATGCTAGTCATACCCCTCCTTTTCATGAAGCATAAAGAATCGCCATTTCTCTCTAGAGAGCAAATTCTTCAGATAAAAGATAAGGTATTTTACAATGTACAAAAAGAACGAGATTACCGTGGGTATGATGAAGAAAAAGGCTGGGCTCATGCCATAGCTCATGGAGCAGATGCTTTAGATGATTTGGCTCAATGTTCCGAACTGGATGAAAATGACCTCTTAACCATCCTCGATTTGGTTTACGATAAGGTGACCATAACAGATCGAATATACTCTGATGGGGAAGATGAGAGAATGGTAAGATCCATAATTAGTGTTTTAAATAGAAAAATACTTAGTCAGACTTATGTAGAGCGATGGATTCAAAGTTTTGGTGAAGTGGAGAAAAATTCAGAATTTCTTCCTGCCTTTAGGCAAAAAAATAATATAAAGAACTTTTTGAAAAGCTTATACTTTCGAGTTAAGTTTTATAAAGTAGATGCCAATCTCTGCCCAACGATCGAGCAAACTTTATATAAAGTTGAGAAAGTATACTATTCCTAAGTGAACAATCCACTTGTGAAAAAATGTTCATAATCCCATATAAATCCTGTATAATGAGAAGTGTGAAAACGTTTGAACAATAATCAGGAGGGGTTCTATGTATTCAAGTGGATTATTTAAATGGAGCTTTTGGGGATTTGCTGTATTATTTTTGTTAGCGCTTTCGGGATGTTCCAGTAACGGAAATGTAAATGAAAAAGTTGCTACTTCACCAACCCCCACTCCAACGATAAGCAATACTTCTAATGCGTCGGATAGCCCAACCAGTGTGGAGGTGGCAAAAGGTACCGTGCACATCGAAAATATAGGTGAGCGGAGAATATTTGTTTATTTGCCTGCAGGATATGAAACTGACAACGAGCGTTATCCCGTTGTGTATATGCACGATGGGCAGAATGTTTTTAATACAAATACCAGCTCTTTAGGCAAAGAATGGAGAGTTGAGGAGATCATTGATCAGCTCGTTGCTGATGGAACTATGGAGAAGGTTATCGTGATAGGAGTCGCTTCAAGTGATGGATCAGAACGGGGAATGGAGTATGTTCCATTTCCGGATGAGTCTATTCCTTCGGATGGAACGAGTGCAGAGAAATTTACCCAATATTTTATCAATACAGTTATTCCTTATGTCGACGGTGCTTATCGGACCATTCCCGATCGGGATCACCGTATGATTATGGGATCGTCATTCGGTGCTATTCAGGCACTGTGGATGGGTTATCAACATCCGGAGACCTTCTCAGCGATAGGGGCTTTATCCCCTGCCACTTGGGTAAGCAATGGGCGTATATTGGATGAGCTGGCGAAAGAGACAGGGACGCCTGCATTGAAGATTTGGCTCGACATGGGTGTAACTGAAGGAATGCCAATTGATCCGCTTGTGAATGTATTAAAGTCGAAGGGATTTGTATTAGGCAAGGACCTATTCTTTCAGATGGATCCTTTGGGTACACATGAAGAGAAGTCATGGAATAGACGTGTACATAGTCCATTGATAATGTTCGCCGGGAAAGAGGCTGTGCAAAAGAGCAAGCTTGAAGTAAGCGACTATCTGACATTACTCTCACCGGAAGCACTCGATGTGCGCCTTAATTTAATAGCCACTATGGATAATGGGATGGATTATACAATCCTTGACGGAGTTGGATATGAAGTGTTGAATCCTGAAGTGGGGCAGATAGATATGGCAGGTAAGGTGAGTTTCCTGAAACCGGAATCCTTGAAAGTTAATGTTTCATTTCAAGGTGTTACTGAAGAACATTTGGTTAACTATGAGCATTATGTAAAGGTATTTAAAGTTTATGTGAAATCTCTTGATGTTGACGAGAACGGGAATGAGTTCTCCATTAACCTTAAGGCCTCAGCTCGAAAAATTAATTCAACTCCTGAATATATCACAGCGCTAGTGAGGGCCGCTGAAAAAATCGGTATATATAAAATTAAGGAGATTCAGGAGGATGTACTTCGTATAATCTTTAATACGAAGTAGTCATAGAAATTCATATTTGAATTTCCTATCATCCTAACTAAGGGAAGCGGATTCCCCGGCTGATAATCAAGGAGTTTCTCTCTAATTCTTTAAACTAAAAGGAGCTGACCCCATAAGTAGCATTTCCTACTTATGGAGTCAGCTATTTTTATCGTAAAATATACCCTCCATCCGGAAATAGGGTGCTTCCCGTAGTATAGTTATTAGTCATCAAATAAATGGTTGTATGTGCTGCTTCGTCGGCATGGCCAACCCTGCCAAGGATATTCATATCCGTATATTCATCGTAAGCTTTATCTCTAGTTTCCTGCTCTGCACCTTCCCAATTAAAGTTGGTATGAATGGTCCCTGGGGAAATGACATTTACCCGAATCGGAGCTAATTCTACAGCCAATGCTTTTCCCAGACTCTCAATCGCGCCGTTACAAGCTGCATAAGATGCACCGTCTGCAAGTGGTCGTTGACTGAATGCGCCAGACATCAGAACAATGGAGCCTTTAGGATTAATATATGGGATCGCGTATTTCACAGCATTATATTGAGGCCAGAACTTTGCATTAAAGCAGCTATGAGCAATCTCTAAGCTTGAAGTAATGGGTCCTCTAACATAGGAGGCGCCCGGAGTAAACAAATGATCGAAGTTGCGAATTTTTTCAAAAAAAGACTTTAAGTCTTCTTCATTTTGATTATCAAGCGAATGAATTTCGGTAGATTCGAGCCCAAGAAATTGTTGAGCTTTAGCTAGTTTATCTTGAGAACGACCGGCGATAATGACCTTTGCACCTTGGTCAACAGCTTGTTTGGCGGTAGCTAGACCGATCCCTGAACTTCCACCGATGATGACTACGCGTTGATTTTTTAATGAAATAGTAGACATGTGTATCTTCTCCGTTCATAGTGAAATGGACTTATTAATTTCTGTTTTTTATTATTAGATATAAAAGAGAATCTGCACAGTACGCACTTTTTTCGTACTAGGTACGATTGTTCGTACTAGCTAATTAGAAAATACAGCATATGGCTATCGAAAGAGGGGATCACATGGATTTGCTGGAACCGAGATTGACCGGAGTGCTAACAACGCTTGAAAAGATCGGTGGAAAGTGGAAGCCGCTTATTTTGTTTATTTTATTGATAGATGGCACGAAACGATTTGGTGAACTTAGGAGAATCATCCCAGCTGTCTCACAGGGAACATTAACTAAGCAACTCAGGGAGCTTGAAGAGGATCAACTGATCGATCGAGTTAGTTTTCATGAGCTTCCACTGAGAGTGGAGTACAGTATTTCAGAACATGGCAAATCGCTGATTACTGTTTTGGATAGCATGTGCGGCTGGGGAAGGATGCATCAGGAGTATCTAAATAATACAAATAAGTAGGAGGGCGGACCTTATAATAAATACTATTTTGCAGGAACCAACGGGTCAGACCTACAAGACACTGATACAGATTGCTATGGAAGTGTGTGATGAATTTATTTTGGTTAAACGTGATCAGATGGAGTTAGAGCCAGAAGGATATGAACTACTGGAACTGCTTCAACCTTTTCTCAAAAAGATCATTAAAGGTGATTATTGGCCGGGGACTCGGCTTATGGGGCATTATGCAGATATTTATTTTTTTCATTGTTCTCCTGAGGCGGTTGATTTTCTACTATCCTATTCCACCAGCTTATACTCATGGGTGCAGACCAGGCTGCCCGATGATCTTTGTTTTCTAAAACAGGGACTGCCTTGGTTAATCAATACAGCCCATGAGGGAGAAAGTCATGTTGTAACTGATGTAGAAGAGGAGCTTAACCGACTAGAAGAAAGCGGACTATTGTTCCGTGATTTATCTGTGTTTTACAATTAAAAAAAGAAATCAAAGAGGCGATGTTTGCAAAGACATGGTCTTTTTGTTGTATTGAAAAATCTTTTATAGACAAAAAAATCCACAGGCTGTAAACTATTTCCAAACGGGAGGTCTAGAAGTTGTAGACCAGCGGGAGGAGTATGGATGAAGGATCTCAGGCTGACCGAAATGGAAGGAAAATTTGCGGAATTAATTTGGAAGCATGAACCGATCCCGTCAGGGAATTTGGTGAAGTTATGTGAATCCGAGCTGAACTGGAAGAAATCAACGACATACACAATGTTAAAACGACTTGAAGCAAAAGAGATATTTATTAATGATAATGGTATTGTAGGTTCTCTTATCAAAAAGGATGACTTTTATGCGGAGCAGAGTAAGGAGTTTGTGCAGGAAACCTTTGGCGGTTCGTTACCCAAATTTTTGGCTGCTTTTACAAAGAGTCGGAAATTAAGCGACACCGAAATAGAGGATGTTCTAAGACTAATCCACGAGCATAAGGAGGAGTAACGGTGGATCAGCTGTTTGGACATATTTTAAACATGAGCATTACGGGAAGTTATGTGATTGTGTTTATCATCGTGGCACGGCTGTTCTTAAGAAAAGTTCCCAAGATTTTCTCCTATGCCTTATGGTCTGTAGTTTTGTTCCGACTTCTATGTCCGTTTTCTATTGAGAGTATATTTAGTTTTATACCATCTGAAGTACAGAACACACCTCTGAATAAGCAATTTACACAAATGCCCCAAATCCAAGAAGTAATAAATACATCTGACCAAGCCGTAAATCATATATCAACCGTACTTGTACCCACTGAACCTGCTACCTCAGCTGTTATAACCCCTGCAAACTCAACAGAAGCATGGATTAACATAGGCCACTTTATTTGGTTGATCGGAATTGCACTGCTGTTCATCTATAGCATTGTTGCAACTGTTCGGCTCTCACGAAACTTAAGAACGGCAACACTTCTTTTTGAAAATATATACGAGCATAGCGGCATTACCACACCATTTGTATTCGGCTTACTTAAGCCTAGAATTTATCTTCCGAGCGGACTCTCCGCTAATGAAAAAGCTTATATCATCAAACATGAGCAAGTGCATATTCAAAGGTACGATCATATTATAAAACCTGTCACGTTCGCGGTTCTATGTATACATTGGTTTAATCCATTGGTATGGCTTTCTTTTTATCTGATGAGTGATGATATGGAGAAGTCCTGTGATGAAAGCGTCATAAGACAGATGGGCAGTGGTATAAAAAAGGAATATTCGACCTCACTTTTGAACTTATCTACCGGAAAACGATTTATTGGCGGTTCACCGCTGACCTTTGGCGATAGCAACACGAAAGGGCGTATTAAGAATATTTTAAATTACAAAAAGCCTGCTTTTTGGGTTGTTCTAGTCGCAATCATTGTCGTGGCAGCATTGTGTGTGGGATTATTAAGCAATCCGAAAAATGATTCATTAACCGTAAAGGACTATGCCGAGCAGTTTATGGAGAAGAACATTACGAGTTATGAGAACAATTCAAATATTAAAGTGATTGACAGTAAAATTACTAAGCTTGAAAAAATAGCATCGTTCGACGATCTGCTTGCCACATCTTTGGAAATTTGGAGTTTAGAATATCGCTTGAAGCCGGATGATCCAAGTAAGCTGACGATGACAGAAAATATGGTCGATGGTTTTATAACCGAAGAAGGAAGCATGGGCAAGCCAATTCTTTTATTCTCCATTCTGAATTCGACACCGCATTACTTGGGCGTAATCAAGAGCGGAGAAAATGATATGTCAACACCAGCCGGTCAGGAAATGGCAGTGCGTGTATTTCTTGAAGCAAACAATCAGCTTCCACATGAAACCTATAGAGGGAATCACATGCTAGTGAAATTCCCCTTAACGACAGGTGAAACAAGCCAATTGTTGTTATCCCAGCCTGTTGTTCAAGGAGATTCAGGGATTTGGTGCGTGGAACGCTGGAAGGATACGAATGGGAATGAATATTACCATACCCCCCAAACCGATGGTACGATCGCTGAATATTATGCCCGTCTGCAGGCGTTGGCTGATCAAGGGGAGGAGCCAGCTCTTCTTGATCCTTTACAGGTCGCTATGAATTATATAAGCAATGATATTGGAATGGGTCAGCATATAAAGCTGGATCAGCTAGTAGTGGATAATGAGGCTACAGCTGATGATTTTGCGATCACCCCCGAGAGTACGTTAAATGGATATGTTTTAAATCTTAGCTTGGAGAATAATTCCTTCGATTTTGATAACATTGAATGGCTGACGATGAAGGATTCTGCTCGTTTTAAAGGGCTGAATATTAATCCAGACGACGATATGCCTAATGGATTTTATATTCTCAACAAATATACGTTTACCGATCCATTAAAGGTTACAGATGAGACGAGATACTCCATAGTGGATGCTAATGTAGGTGCTCACAAAGAGGTTAGCAAGCAGGAGTTTATTGAATATTTCAAGCGGTATACTGATTTTGTACCACCGTGTGTGATAACTACAAGAGACGGATATGTCACCAGTATCACTGAGAGATATGTACCGTGAAATATCTATAGCTGAAAAAAGTTGAACTTATATTTATAGCGTAGAAGAACCCGCATTTTTTTGCGGGTTCTTTTGCATGTTCCTCAGCATGTGTAACGGCGCTGGCTCGTTTACGTTCCCTTCGGCACATTGTATTCTGTTTTTCGCATACATTTGGCTCGTTTACGTTGCCTTCGGAACAATGTATTCGGTTTTTCACATACATTTGGCTTATTACGTTACCTTCAGCACAATGTATTCGGTTTTTCGCATACATTTGGCTCGTTTACGTTGCCTTCGGCACATTGTATTCTGTTTTTCGCATACATTTGGCTCGTTTACGTTACCTTCAGCACATTGTATTCGGTTTTTCGCATACATTTGGCTTATTTACGTTACCTTCGGCACATTGTATTCGGTATTTCGCATACATTTGGCTTATTACGTTACCTTCGGCACATTGTATTCGGTTTTCCGCATACATTTGGCTCGTTTACGTTACCTTCGGTACATTGTATTCGGTTTTTCGCATACATTTGGCACGTTTACGTTACCTTCAGCACATTGTATTCGGTATTTCGCATACATTTGGCTTATTTACGTTATCTTCGGCACATTGTATTCGGTATTTCGCATACATTTGGCTTATTTACGTTATCTTCGGCACAATGTATTCGGTTTTTCGCATACATTTGGCTCGTTTACGTTACCTTCGGCACATTGTATTCTGTTTTTCGCATACATTTGACTCGTTTACGTTACCTTCAGCACATTGTATTCGGTTTTTCGCATACATTTGGCTTATTACGTTACCTTCAGCACAATGTATTCGGTTTTTCGCATATATTTGGCTCGTTTACGTTACCTTCAGCACATTGTATTCGGTTTTTCGCATACATTTGTCCGTAAGCTCGACTAAAACATGTATTCTAAGGATTTAAGGTCCGCTCGATCCGTCATTCCAAAGAGGTGTGTGCTTAATTAAAAACAGGGCTCTCCATGGTCAACAGCTGAATATAGACCCATCCCTTGAGTTCATTTCACATTTCTCCGCAATCTAGAAAATTTGAGAATTCTATTATAGCAAGCATAAATACCTTCGATGTTCTTAATAGGACGGTAGAGTATAGGCCATTGCCAGACCCAACTATTTACGAAACTTATTCCGAACCACGACAGAGAGTGCATCTAGCTCGACAAGCTCTGCCAGAGCGTACGCCTCTTGAAGACCAACCTGCATTAGATGCAGTACATGTGACACGAATGCACCGCCAGCTCGATTTTCTTTTTTTACAATTACTTCACCTCCGGAAATTTCTCCCTTTATACTGATCTAACAATTTACAAAATTTCATAGATTTAAAGAAACCTATTGATAATTATTCTCACATGAATTATTATGATAACGATTCTCATTATCATTGCTTTGTTTTGAAGAGTGATAAATAAAATATAGATAGGGAGAGAGAACATGAATCAGAAAAAATTTTTATTAGCAGGGGTATCAGCAGTTTTAGCTTTGAGTTTAGCCGCTTGTGGTAACAACGAGAAGGATAACGCAGCTTCAGAAAAAAGTGCAAATAATGCTGCAGTAGCAGCAGAGGGAAATGCAAATAGCAAAGGAAATACGGCTCAGGAGGCGGTAGCCACTGAACAAACCATTACATATCTAGGCAAGGATTATGTAGTACCTGCAGAGATTCATAAAATTGTAGCTGCAAGTCTTGAATCTATGGAAGATGCTGCAATTCTAGGCGTGAAACCAGTAGGGGTACTTGCTATAGCTGATGCCATTCCAGGTTATCTGTCAACGGAGTTAGCTGGCGCATCCTTAGTAGGGGATAAGTTTGCTCCAAGTAATGAAGCGATCCTGCAGTTAGATCCAGATGTTATTTTAGGGTCTTCCAAGTTTGGTGAAGATGTGTCAGGCGCACTTAATAAAATTCAAACGATGATTCCTTATTCACATATTTCAACAAACTGGAAAGATAATTTGCTCTTATTAGGCCAATTATCCGGTAAAACCGCAGATGCGGAAAAGATTATCAGCGATTACGAATCTAAAGCTGCTGGTGCTAAGGCTGAAATTGGAGAAAAGCTGAAGGATCAATCCATTCTAGTGATTCGTATACGTCAGGGCAGCATGTGTGTATATCCTGCGGGCGTTTATCTGAATCCGGTTATATATGAAGATTTGGGTGCTGCCATTCCTGAAGTGATCTCCTCTACAGAGGCACAAGCGGAGCTTTCATTAGAAGCTTTGGCAGATATTAATCCGGACTATATTTTCTTGCAGTTTGAGACCAGTGAAAACACTGATAATGCAACAGCACTTGATGAATTGCTCAAGAACCCGATCTTCAAAAGTGTAAATGCAGCCAAAAACAATCATGTCTTTGTAAACGCAATTGATCCGTTGGCGCAAGGTGGCACGGCATGGTCTAAAGTTAGATTCCTGGATGCGGCAATTGAAAACCTGTTGAAGTAAACCCGAAGGTGCGATGAATGAGATGAATACGAAAAATTGGAAAGTTATATTGATCCTATCAACTTCTCCATTATTCATCGTATTAGCAATGGTTGTATCCGTCTTATATGGTGTTAAGGATATTAGCATAGTAACAATTTGGCAGGCGATTACACACTTCGATGCGAATAATGTGGACCATAACATTATTATGACATCTAGATTTCCGCGTGTAATCGCTGCTTTATTAATTGGTGCAGCCCTGGCTGTTTCGGGGGCGTTAATGCAAGGCGTAACACGTAATTATCTTGCATCACCATCGATTATGGGAGTAAATGACGGATCGGCATTTGTTATTACGTTGGCTATGGTGTTTTATCCTGGATTATCGAATGTTCAGATGATTCTTTTATCTATGGTGGGTTCAGCCATCGGAGCGGGTTTGGTTTTCGGATTTGGCTCCCTGGTGAAAAACGGCTTATCTCCAGTCAGACTAGCCATTATTGGTACAGTAATTGGTACTTTTTTAAGTAGTATTGCCTCAGCGGTAGCGATGTTTTTTCAAGTCTCACAAAATGTTAGCGTTTGGTATAGCTCGAAAATACATACCGTAAATCCAGATATGCTAATGTTATCAATTCCTTTTATTATCGTTGGATTGCTCTTGGCGGTTAGTATTTCTAAATCTGTAACGGTTGCCTCCCTAGGGGATGAAACGGCGGTTAGCTTGGGTCAACGGACAAAATGGGTGAAAATCATCAGTATTTTATCTGTTGTATGTCTAACAGGAACAGCAGTGGCTGTAGTAGGTAAGATTGCCTTTGTAGGTCTAATCATCCCTCATATTACACGTTTTATCGTAGGTATCGACTACCGCTTCATCATTCCTTGCTCGGCAGTGATTGGAGCTGTTTTTTTAGCATTTTGTGATGTCATAAGCCGGTATATTAATTTTCCGTTTGAGACGCCAATTGGCGTTGTAACAGCCTTTATTGGAATCCCGTTCTTCCTTTATTTAATTCGGGTTAAAGGGGGAGAGCAACGTGGATAGAGGAAGGATACAGTTTAGTCGCTATCTATTGACGCTATTGGCTTTTATCCTGCTAACACTTGTGGCGGGGTATTTTCATCTTACGAATGGTGCTTTTGATATGTCTGTCATGGATGTGATAAAAACGCTGCTGCGAATAGATCCCAATCCTAAATTTGACCTCGTTATTTTTCAATTTCGACTACCACGGATCATTATTGCCTCATTAGTAGGTATAGGTCTGGGGATAGCTGGAACGGTCATTCAAGGCATTACCCGAAACGGGCTGGCTGATCCAGGTATCCTCGGAATTAATGCAGGTGCGGGAGCTGCCATCGTTGCGTTTATGTTTTTCTTTCAAATGTCGGGGGCAACTTTTTTTAAAGAAAGCTGGTTCTCGATACTAGCCATGCCGCTCTTTGGTTTTGTGGGGGGGCTTGCTGCAGTTGCGGTGATCTTTATTTTCTCATGGAGAAATGGTGCACTTGATATGCAACGTTTGATATTGACGGGGATTGCGATTAGCAGTGGTTTTGGTGCGTTGTCGTTGTATCTTTCTCTAAAAATGAATGCAAGTGATTATGAAATGGCCGCGGTTTGGAGTGTTGGAAGTATTTACAGCGCGAACTGGACTTATATCATTATGATCGCACCTTGGGTGCTTATTTTAGGATTTGTGATGTATCGAAAAAGCTATTTGCTCAATTATTTTCAATTGGAAGACTCCAGTACAAAAAGCTTGGGAATTTCCGTAGAAAAAGAAAAGCTGATCTTTCTGTTATGCAGTGTGGGGATCGTAAGTGTCTGTGTATCTGTATCCGGTTCTATAGGTTTTATAGGATTGATGGCTCCTCATATCGCCAGAAGATTAGTAGGGAATAATCACCGTTATATTATGTTATCCAGTGCGGTAGTTGGAATGTTTTTGCTGGTGATCTCGGATTATTTTGCCAAAACGTTATTTCAGCCAGCAGAGTTACCTGTGGGGATAGTCGTTTCAATTATTGGTATTCCTTATTTCTTATATTTATTAGCAAAGTCAAGAGTGTAGGGGAGAGTGAGCAGAACAAATGTCAACACAAGTGGAGCTCGAACGCACAGAATCATGGAAACTAGAATCTAAGTATATGGGATACACATATGATATAAAGGTCTCACTTCCGAGGGAAGAAGCTCCCGATAATGGATTTCCCGTCTATTACATGCTCGATGGTAATTCATATTTTCAATTGGGCCGGGATGTCGTGAAATTGCAATCCAGAAATGCTCCAAAAACTTTGATAGCACCGGCAATCGTGATTGGCATTGGACATTATGGTTCAGATGAAGAAGTCTCTAAAAGAAGATTTTATGATTTCACGCCGCCTGCAAAGCAGTATGTATATCCAGATCGATTAAAAAATGCTGATATAGGGCCACATGGGGGTGCTGAAAAGTTCCTATCTTTTTTAGAGTTAGAATTAATGCCACGTGTCTATGAAAAATATAATGTCGATCAACAGAAGCAAGCCTTGTTTGGTCACTCACTAAGCGGGTTATTTGTTCTCTGGACGCTATTTACTCGAGCGGAGCTATTTCAGTATTTTTTGGCTTCCAGCCCTTCGATTTGGTGGAATGATCATGAAATTCTGGCGTATGCGGACCAGTTCTATAACAAGGCTCAATCGATATGGACCGTGAACCGAAAGCTACTGATCACAGTAGGCAGTGAAGAGGCGTTTATGGTCGATGACGCTAAGATATTATTTTCAAAAATGAGTGAGTTTGCTTTGCCTAATTTACAGGTTGAGCATTACGTAGCGCCAGATGAAAACCACGCGTCAGTTGTGCCGACCATCATGAGTAGAGCGTTCCGTATGTTGAACCGTTAAGGAGGGGGATATGACGAAAATGATGTTAGGAGAACTTACTACTTTCGAACATATGGGGCGACAAATTACTATGTTTCTCCCTAAAGCATATCATTTGTTTCCTGAACGAAACTTCCCGGCGGTTTTCTTACAGGATGGCGATTTCTTGTTCAAAGAGTCGATTGCTGATATAGAAAGGGATGTGGAGGAGGGGATTACAGAACCGGTTATTTTTATCGGGATTGATTCTCAGCTTCGTAATAATGAATATACGCCTTGGGAAATGCCCGCTCTTTTTAAGGATTGGTCCTTTGGGGGGAAGGGTGATGATTATCTGAATTACGTCTATCAGGATCTAGTACCCTATATAAAAAGTTTATTTCGCATCTCCAATGAGCCGAAGAAATTAGCTTTAGGCGGTGTCTCACTAGGTGGATTAATAAGTCTGTACGCGATGTATAAAAATGAGGATGTTTTTAATAATTTTATACTCATATCTGCATCTGTGTGGTTTAAAGATTTTATACATTACATGGAGAATACAAGGCTAGATAGGGAGTACTGCGTCTATATGTATGTTGGTGAACAGGAAGGTATCCTCAAGACGAATGCGCAGAAGGACATGGTGCCTAATAGCAAACGTGCTTATGATATTTTAAAAGGGAAGATAGATGGAGCAGATCAACGGGTGAAGTTTGAGACAGATCCGTTGGGGACACATCATGATACGTTTTTCCTGCAATATTTTCCGAATAGCATCAGGTACTTATTTCCCGCAAAATGAATAAAGGGAAGAGCATAGGGAGTATCCTTGCGTTCACCTATTTATCGTTTTTAATTTACAAAATATATTTTTAATGGCAATATAATCAAGAGAGCGTGTGTGAACGATCCTGTTTCACTATTTCATGAGTACTTAGCGATCTTACTGATATGTTTCGAAAAATGGAGGATGAGCCATGCAGAAGTATAGGTATTGGGTCGCTGGTATTCTGATAATATTGGCAGGTGTGTTTATTATTTATTTTAGTAAAGAAAATGAGATTAAAACAGTAACTGTGAATGAAAATGCTGCTCAGACAACGGAGATAACAGAAGCTTCTACAAATGAACCTAGCATGATTCCTGATGATGACAAGGTAGCTATAACAGATTTATCTGCCAAGTATAAAGAACTGGGTTTAATTGATGCGCATAATCATGATGCCAGTGGTCTGAAATATTTGGGCATGTTGAGGACGTGGAAAGATATAGGGGTGCAGCAGGTTGTTATGTTTGGAGATGTATCGGAGCCTAGCGCCATCCTTACAGATAAATTTGCATGGAAGGCTTATCAGAAATATCCCAATATAATTATTCCGTATTTTTCGGGGTTTGATTTGCATGATCCGGAAAGTCTTAAAGTCGTGAGGAATAATTTAGAAATGGGTTTTTTTGGTCTGGGTGAAGTGGTAGGCGCTTCTACGATGTCTCCAGTGGTATCCAAGGTGGCATGGAAAGCTAATGATCCTATGGATGGTTATCTTCCGCAAATCTATGATATTATCGCTGAATATAAAGCACCGATCTTATTGCATATTGATCCGCCAAACGGTGTTGCTGTCGCCAAACTTGAGCAAGCGTTGGAGGAACATCCGAAGACTATCATTATTTTTGGACATATCAATGCCTATAATACTCCTGAAGAGATTGACCGGTTGTTGTCCAAGCATCCCAATCTTTACGCTGATTTTTTTGCTGGTTTTTCCGTTTACAACGTTGAGGGTGGAAATAATCCCGAGCAATTTATTCCAGTTATGAAGAAGTTTCCGGATCGATTTATGCTCAGCACAGATTCCGGTTATGGGATTGGCAGTGAGAAAATTGCAATTGATGCGATGTACCAAATGCTTGATCTGCTCGATGATCCTGGGCTTGCCCGAAAAATAGCTCATGACAATTTGGATGGGATCATCAAAGCTCAACCGGCTACGGATACTCAGCTTGAGTTAATCCGGAAGCTAGAACAAGAAACTGGAACGATCTATCATGTAGAGAATTTGTCAAAGGCTGAAGCTGGACAAATTTTAGCAGAAACCAATTAGATGTGAGTATACACAGGGATAAAATAGCAATAGGACGAAGCAGCAATAAGCACTCTGCATCGTCCTATTTTTTACCTATATATTAGATAACCAACTTATTTAAGCTGCTGATGCTCCGTTCATGTCTTCTTTAGTTGCTCTTTTGTAAATTCTCAAGATGTACATCAAGATTATCAAAGGTTTGTGAAATACCCGGTAGCATACCCATATCGATCACTTGTTGTAGCGCTTCTGGAGAGGCGTATTTCCCGGTGTTAACCAACTTCGTTTGACCATCCAGTTCGATAAAATCTAGTTGGACTAGTGTTTCAGGCAGATCTTCTGAAATATTACCTTCTGCATCTGAGAACCAGTCTGTGTAAATAATTTGCTTCGGGATCGTAATTTCCCGATAAAGCGCCTTGCCCCAAGACTCCATACCGTAGAAATCACCTTGATTCTTATCCTCACATTTCATGCAATAATGCCAAGTGCCTCCTGGACGAAAATCGACATGGCATACAGGAAGCGTCCAACCTTTTGGTCCCCACCAATGCTTCAAATGCTCAGCCTCAGAAAAAGCCTTAAAAACTAGCTCACGCGGAGCTTTAAAAATACGCTCTAATATTAAAGTGCTGCCTTCAACTTTGGATACTAGTTGGTTAGTTGGGTTAGAATTTGTCATTGGATAAATCCTCCTCGTTTATATTTCCTTATCTAATTCCTTGCTTTGTAGCTTCTGCAAGTAATCATCCAGTCGATCATAGCGTTCCTCCCACATATGGCGGTAGGATTCTAACCAAGCGTCTAATTCCTTAAAAGGGTCTGGGCGGAGCTTGCAAATGCGCCGATTAGCAACAGCTTGAACTTCAATAAGTCCCGCTTCGCTGAGAACTCGCAAATGCTTGGATGCTTGAGGCTGCCGTAGCTGTAGACTATCCGCGATTTCTCCAACGGTTAAGGGATTGTCGCGTAATAGATCAACGATCTGCATACGATTAGGCTCAGCTAAAGCACTCATTACGTTAGTATTCATAAACAAGTATCACTTCGATTCATTGAATTCATCCGCCAATTTAATATACCATATGGAGAATATTCTCGTAAAGGAATATTTAAAAAATCTATATTTCTATAAGGGATTACGAAGTTTATGTTGTTAGAAATTTGAAATAATACAGTGAATGAGAACTTCAATAGAAGGGCATAGTACAAGCATTACGAAGAAATAAGTTCCATGACAACCATCAAACTTTACAATAAACATAGGAATAGATATAATTAAGTATAACTTATCAGGTTTTGAATTACGTAAGGGGCCTAACGCCAGTAGGCTCCTTTTGTTTTTCTTAGCCTTGTAACAGGAGGGTGAAGGTCATACACAATGAAAAAATCATGGTTTGTGTTCATTATGGTCCGCATGGGGAACGTTTAATCCGGCGTGGTGTCCAATTGTCTGAAATAATAGGGGCGCCATTGTTTGTATTAAATGTCGATAGTTCGGACATTGATGAATATAATCAGAGCAAAGAAATGTATATGACGGTCTGGAAACGTCTTGCCGATGAAGCTGGCGCAGAATTTATCATTCGGAAACGTGAAGGCCGGAAAACAACAGATATTATTGTAGAAGTTGCTGAAATGAATGAGGTTACACAGATCGTCATCGGACAATCTGCTCAAACTCGATGGCAGGAGCTTACCAAACGCAATTTCGTCAATGAACTCATTGGTAAAATGAAAATGATGGATCTGCACGTCGTGGCCGTTCAGCGGATGCGCGCCGGTCTGGAAGAAACCCATGAGGAAGGCGTTATCGCCTACCTGGTCAAAAATGGGGATGAGTATCAGCTCAGTGATGAACCCAAGGGAGAGTATTCGCTTAAAGGGAAGTTCTTTCACGAACTACACACCGAATTTGAGAACGGTTTATTCAGAATTGAGCAAGAAGATGGAAAGGCTAGATATTTGCATATTTGTGATGGCACATTAACCGATACTTTATAATCGGGAGTGCTCTTATCACATGAGGGCCTTTACTTTAGGCCCTTCCAATCATATGATCTTTGGCTTTTGGTAAAAAAGTAAGTACTAAAGTTCACAACTTGATAAGCTCAAGTGGAAAAGGAGGACTGCCTTTGCTGCATGTAATCATACTTGTTCCGTTTCTAATGGCCTTAGTAATCGCACTTTTGACCAAGAGGGCATCCAACCTTCATAGAGGATGGTTTGTTTTCCCCGGTTCGCTCGCATTGTTTATTTATTTTTTAACCAGGATTCCCGTTATTAAGGGTGGGGAATTGGGTTATGAAACGATTTCTTGGATTCCTTCACTAGGAATTGATTTGGTTTTCCATCTGGATGGATTAAGTTTACTGTTTGCTTTGTTAATCACTGGAATGGGTAGCCTTGTAATTATCTATTCAATTTTTTATCTGGACCGACGAAAAGAAGCGTTGACACCTTTTTATATTTATCTCATGTTGTTTATGGGTGCGATGCTTGGCGTTGTACTTTCGGATAACTTGATGGTGTTATACGGTTTTTGGGAATTAACAAGTGTTTCGTCATTTCTGTTAATTGCTTTTTGGCATCGGAGGCAAAAATCGCGGTATGGTGCTCTGAAATCAATGCTGATTACCGTATTCGGTGGTTTAGCGATGTTTGCCGGTTTTTTGATGCTGTATGTAATGACAGGCACCTTTAGTATTCGGGAAATTTGGAGTGAGGTTGGCGATATCAGTGGGCATGCGTTGTTTATTCCAGCGATGCTACTAATTCTGTTAGGCGCATTCACTAAATCAGCTCAGTTCCCGTTCCATATCTGGCTGCCGGATGCCATGGAGGCACCGACACCCGTTAGCGCGTATCTTCACTCGGCAACGATGGTAAAAGCCGGATTGTATCTTGTCGCCCGTTTCAGCCCTATTTTTGCGGGGCAATATGAGTGGTTCTGGATTGTGTCAGGCGTCGGTTTGATCACCTTGATTTATGGTTCTATCCAGGCGATGAAGCAGACGGACCTGAAGGCTCTATTAGCCTATTCAACAATTAGTCAACTTGGACTGATTATGGGATTGCTGGGAATGGGATCGGCAGCGGCATTTTATATAGGAGAAGAAGCTGTCTTTTATACTGCTGCAACAACAGCGGCTATCTTTCATCTTATTAACCATGCCATCTTTAAAGGCTCGTTGTTTATGATGGTCGGTATAGTTGACCATGAGACAGGTACCCGGGACCTGCGAAAGCTAGGCGGACTGATTTCCATTATGCCGGTTACCTTTACGATAGCGATGATCGGCAGTTTCTCCATGGCTGGTTTGCCGCCATTTTCGGGTTTTTTAAGTAAAGAGATGTTTTTTACAGCTGTCCTGAATATCCGTAACTTGGATATATTCTCTATTCCCTCGTTGTTTACGCTCTTCCCGGTTTTGGCCTGGATTGCCAGCGTCTTTACTTTTGCATACAGTATGATTTTGGTATTTCACACCTTTTTCGGAAAATATCAGCCTGAGAAGCTGGACAAAAAACCGCATGAAGCCCCATTTGGACTTCTGCTTGCCCCGTGCCTGCTTGCAGTGCTGTCTATATTTATCGGTTTTTTCCCGAATATATTATCTAAAACTCTTATTATCCCTGCAATGAATGCTATTCACCCCATCTTGCAGACCGGAGAGCCCTTTGTAGTGAATATCCATTTCTGGCACGGCTTTACACCAGAAGTATGGATGACACTTGGCGTTGTGATTCTTGGTATTACTGTATACCGAATCTATGGCCGCTTAAGTCTGGTCGATAAAGAATGGGGCAGTGGCTACACTTTAAATCATGTCTATGACGGAGTAATCCGGTTGGTTGAGAAATTCTCTAGATGGGTGACTGGTTCTTACATGACTGGTTCCATGAGACATTATTTAATGTATATTTTTTCCTTCTTGATCGTAACGATTTGTGGAGTCGTATGGTATTCAGATGGAATCACACTAGGTACGACTGAGTATACTCCGTTTTCTTTGTTTGAAGTTATT
The DNA here is from genome assembly GCF_041956825.1 of Paenibacillus sp. RS8. Taxonomy (NCBI): domain Bacteria; kingdom Bacillati; phylum Bacillota; class Bacilli; order Caryophanales; family Paenibacillaceae; genus Paenibacillus; species Paenibacillus sp. RS8. The sequence goes on from NZ_CP168131.1 coordinate 4,676,746, forward strand.
GCTGTAATGGTTCTGCTTCTAGGTGCTTTGGCTATTCCATTTGTACGCTCCAGAATAACAGCCATTTTGTTAACAGGAATGGTTGGTTATATGGTTACTTTGCTCTTTGTTCTGTTCCGAGCTCCTGATCTGGCGCTTACGCAGATGATAGTTGAAGTGGTATCTGTTACCTTGTTCCTGCTATGTTTCCGGCATTTGCCTAGGTTGGAAAAAGAGAAGCTCAAACCTCGTGCGCACTTGCTTAAACTAATTATTTCCATCGGGATGGGCGTAACAATGACCTTGGTTGCACTTGCTGCTTTAGGTAGTAGTCCATTTGAATCCATTTCGAAATATTATGTGGAGAATAGCTATACTCTGGGTGGCGGTAAAAATATTGTTAATGTTCTGCTCGTTGATTTCCGCGGCTTTGATACCATGTTTGAAATAACAGTACTAGGCCTCGCCTCACTTGCTATTTATTCCATGATCAAGCTGCAGTTGGATGCAGATTCAGCTGCTGAACAACTGAAGAGAGCTGTTAAATATAATAAGCCGCGTTATTCTCGAAGTGATGATGTGTTGCTGCAATCAGTAGCTAAAGTAGCATTCGTTATCATTCTAATATTTTCGCTATATCTGTTTTTTGCCGGTCATAATAATCCGGGAGGCGGATTTATTGGAGCTTTGATGGCTTCTGCTGGTTTGGTACTACTCGCAATTACTTTTGGAATGGATATGGTTGAGAAGGTGCTGCCTATTAATTACCGTAAGTTAATCGCGATCGGGATTTCCATTGCTTTTCTTACCGGTGTAGGCTCATTTATATTCGACGTACCGTTTCTGAGCCAAACGTTTGGATATTTCCAATTGCCGCTTATGGGCAAAACAGAACTAACCACTGCAATGTTCTTTGATCTCGGTGTTTTTCTAGCTGTAATTGGTGTCACAATGAATATCATATTTACGATCGGGAGGGATAGCTAATGGAGCTTGTTGTTGCCTTGGCGATCGGCGTATTGTTTTCTGTAGGTGTTTATCTAGTCCTTTCCAAAAGCTTGCTGCGCATCCTACTGGGTACTAACTTAATTACCCATGGTGTTCATTTATTGCTGCTGACGATGTCGGGTCTCAAGACAGGTGCTCCACCATTGCTAGGTGAAAAAGCGGAGGCATATGTAGATCCGTTACCTCAAGCGCTTATTTTGACCTCCATTGTAATTAGTTTTGGAGTAACAGCATTCTTCATTGTTTTGGCATATCGGACTTACCGTTCGACGGGTACGGATGATGTGGAAGGCACCAAGGAGGAGAGACAATGAACAACTTGCTAGTGCTGCCTCTGCTGATTCCGGCCTTTACGGCAGTTATACTGATTTTTCTAAAAGAACGAGTGGATCTGCAACGTATTATCAGTGCGGTTAGTGTATTTATAAATATCTTGGTTGCTGGAATCATTGTGTACCAGGTAAGTACAAAAGGCATTCAGACCCTATATATGGGTGGATGGCTTCCGCCTTATGGCATTGTGTTTGTTGCCGATATGTTTGCAGCACTACTTGTGCTAATTGGTGCTATTGTTGGTGCGGCTTGTCTGTTTTTTTCCTTCGCGAGCATTGGGGAAGAAAGAGAACGGTTTTATTACTATCCGTTTTTCCATTTTCTATTAACTGGGGTGTTCGGCTCGTTTCTCACCGGAGATCTGTTTAACTTATTCGTCTGCTTTGAGGTGCTGTTAGTTGCCTCGTACGCACTAATTGTACTTGGTGGCTCCAAAGGTCAACTGAGAGAGACGTTAAAATATGTGTTAGTAAACGTAATTTCCTCTTCCTTGTTCGTAGCGACGCTTGCTTATTTATATGCCGCGACAGGAACACTGAATATGGCCCATCTATCTATGCGTGTAGCTGAGGCGGGACAAGGCGGAGTAATGAATGTCATTGCGGTCCTGCTGCTGATCGTATTTTCAATAAAGGCAGGGTTGCTGCTCTTTTTCTGGCTTCCGGACTCTTATAGCGCGCCACCTGTGGCTGTTAGGGCACTGTTTGGGGCATTGTTAACGAAAGTGGGATTGTATGCAATTACACGTACCTTTACATTGATTTTTGTTCAAGATCCGGGTCTCACCCATACACTGATTGCCTGGATGGCGGGAGCGACGATGATACTTGGTGCAATCGGTGCATTGGCTTACAATGATCTGAGCCGAATATTTAATTATAATATCATCATCAGTGTTGGATTTATCGCTTTTGGGATTTCTGTTGCGACTCAGGATTCGTTAAATGGTGTAGTGTTTTATTTAATGCATGACATGGTTGCTAAAGCATTATTATTCTTCCTGGGTGGGTTGATTATCTCAGCATCGGGCACCGACCGTTTAAAAGAAATGGGTGGTTTAATCCGACGTTATCCGTGGACCGGCTGGATGTTTTTTGTACTGACTTTGGCGTTGGTTGGTGTTCCACCACTTAGTGGTTTCGCTGGAAAAGTGATGATGGTACGTAGTGGATTTGGACAGAATCACGTAGTTCTGGCGCTTATTGCACTTGCATCCAGCTTTATCGTGTTATATTCCTTGATCAAGGTATTCCAGCAGGTATTTTGGGGTGGAGAGAAAAGGGAAGAACAAGTCAAACCGCTTCATTATAAAGCTATGATGGCACCGGCAGCTGTTCTGTTCGCGATTGTAATTCTGATGGGTGTAGGTGCTGAGACGGTAAACGGATATGTCAGTCAAGCCGGAGCTGTACTGGCTGATCCAGCATTATACATTAACGCTGTCATGAAGGAGTAGATACTATGGCTTTTCAACTATTATTGAATTTCATGATAGCATTCCTGTGGATGTTTCTGCACAATGACTGGACTGGACCGCGTTTCGTCATTGGTTTCCTGCTCGGTATACTCATTCTACTCGGAATGCGGCGCTTCTGGCCCAGGTTATATCTTGGTAAAGTGTGGGCGATTATTAAGCTAATCCTGTTGCTGCTGCGGGAGCTGGTCGTTTCTAGTTATGTAGTGGTAAAAGCCGTTCTAAGACCGGAGCTTAATATACGTCCAGCTATCCTCAAATATACTACAGAGCTGAAATCGGATTGGGAAGTGGCAACGTTAATCACGATGCTCTGCCTGACTCCCGGATCGGTAGTGCTTGAAGTTTCGGATGATAATCGGACTTTGTATATTCATGCTATGGATGTTGATGACCCTGCACAGTTCAGAGCCAATATCCGTGATACCTTTGAGCGTGCGATACAGGAGGTGACCCGCTAATGATCCATTTTATTCTTATGATATCCATTACGATCATGGCTCTAGCTATCGGCGTATGTGCTTGGCGTTTGGTGAAAGGACCTTCTTTACCTGACCGGGTGGCTGCACTGGATACGATCGGAATTAATCTGCTAGCCATGGTAGCCGTTTTATCTGTTTTTCTCGAAACGCAGGCCTTTATAGAAATTATTTTGTTGATTGGAATTCTTTCCTTTATCGGAACGACAGCCTTTGCTAGATATATCGAAAGGGGAGTGGTGCTAGAACATGGAAATGATCAAGACTGCAGGTGAGCTGCTGTTTGCCTTGTTAATTCTAATGGGGGCATTGCTTAGCGCCGTAAGTGCTATTGGTTTGATTCGGCTCCCTGATGTTTATCTAAGATCACATGCTGCCGCCAAAAGTGCGACTCTCGGTGTTTTATGTGTCTTGGTCGGGGCGTTTCTATATTTTGCATTATTTCAGGATCATATTAGTGCAAAGCTATTACTAGGGATTGTCTTCGTATTTATAACTGCACCTTTATCCGCCCACCTAACAGGCAGAGCGGCGTATCGTTCCGGTGTTCCTCATTGGGATCGAAGAATTCAGGATGATTTAAAAGAGGTGCTGGAGAAAGAGGAAGTTATACCAGCAACCCCTGAACAGGATATACCTCAAGAACAAAGGTAGAAGACCTAGGAATGAATCTTGATTTTCAATAACAACAGCAATAACTGTAACAAACCCGCGTTTGCACGCGGGTTTGTTTTTTTATTCATGGAGTATTATTCTTTTGTTAACATCTCAACGTACTGATATTTTACCCTCTCCAGCAAGCCTGCGCAGCACCCTCGGAAGACACTCAATATCTGCTTCAGGAATGTCTAATTGAATACCATAATGGAAACCGTCTTGCTGTTCTCTATTCCATTTCAAGATTCCCTCTAAGTAAATAGATTCATCTGTAAGATCCATTTCCATACCAATCCGAACCAGATTATTTTCTGGATTAATGTTGAGGGGTAACGATAGGTGGCAGCCTGTTCGACTGATGTTAAATAGTACAGCTCTTACAGGCTTAGAAGGAACCTGAATTCCGTTAATACTAAGAATATGAAGATCAAGGGTTACAGGTTCTTTAAGGGTATATCGAAAAGGTTCATTTCTGCGATTAGTGTTCATATGCTCCTCCATACTTTTCCATCTCATTTAAATTATCGACAGAAAAGCAGGATTTGTGAAGAGCTATTAAACATAATTACGTTTCGAAGTTACAGAATTGCCTACCTGATTATTTGATTTTATCGTAATAATGTAAGTATTTCTTTTACAGAATTATCTACAAATGATCTTTCAGGACGAGATTTCATGATTACAGTAAGTCCAATTAAGGATATGACTAGGGTCTGCGCTAAACTCTTTGCATTAATAGTGGGATCAAGCTCACCTGAGCGCAAACCTCGATCAATCGTTTCTTGAAATATTACCGAGAGATACATCTGGTGTTCTCTTGTTAGGACCTCGAATTTCTCATCATGGGGTGAAAGTTCAACCATCGAATTAATGCAAAAGCATCCCCAGTTCGGATTTTGCCCATATTCTTTTTCTACCATATTTTCAAAGAAGGCACGGAAAGCTTCTTTAACAGAAGAACTATTTTGAAGTTTGTTCCGAATATAGGCTGCATGAGAACTTGTATATTTCCGCAACGCAGCTTCAAATAGTCCTTTTTTGTCTCCGAAGGTTGAGTAGATGCTTGGCCGCTGGATACCCATTCTTGATGTCAGGTCGCTCAAAGAGGTAGCTTCAAACCCTTTTTCCCAAAATACTTGCATAGCTGCATCCAATGCTTTTTCCTCATCAAATTCGCGTGGTCGAGCCATAGTAACTTCCTCTTTTCATATCGAACGGTATGATATGATTTTATGGTGTGAAAACCATTATGTCAATATGAAATGGAAGTATAAACAGTTAAGTTTTAATAAATTCTCTTGCCCTATAAAGTATCTATTGACAGTTATCTTTTTTTAGAGTTATATTTGGCAAACATAATTACGTACCGTTTAGTATGTAATTTGAAAATTTGATAAACGTTAATCAGGAGGCGTTATTTTTGGGGGAATCTGTTGAGGAATCGAAAGCTATTATAGCGGATCAAACAGTCAAAAAAGCTGAAAAAGTACAAGGAGGGTTTAGAGCGTCGGAACAAGTGCCTGTATCAATAATATCTCGTAATGTGGCACTTTTATTTTCCATCGCCTGCGGAATAGTTGTTGCTAACATATATTATGCGCAACCTTTACTGGACGCTATTTCGAACGAGTTTGGTATTTCTCATTCATTCGTTGGACTTGTTATTACAATCACTCAAATTTTTTATGCACTTGGACTGTTATTACTAGTGCCTCTGGGTGATCTATTAAATCGGCGTTGGCTGATCGCTGGACAGATGCTCCTATCCGTATTGGCTTTAATTGTCGTTGGTACTGCCACCAGCAGTATTGTGTTATTCATAGGTATAGCAGCGGTTGGGTTTCTTGCCGTAGTGACACAGACGCTCGTTGCATTCGCGGCAACTTTGGCTGCTCCAGCTGAACGTGGGCGTGTCGTTGGTGTTGTGACAAGTGGAATCGTAATTGGTATTCTACTGGCGCGAACTTTCGCTGGCATATTAATGGATTTAGCAGGTTGGCGTTCTGTCTACCTTGTTTCCGCTGTATTAACACTAATCATGGCATGTGTATTGTTTCGGGTGCTGCCACATTATGAGCACAAAAGAGAATCATTATCTTACCTACAGTTGATTCGTTCAATGTTCACGTTGTTTGCTCAGGAACGAACTTTTAGAATCCGTGCTGCACTAGGCATGATGATTTTTACCGCTTTCAGTATATTATGGACGTCTCTAGTATTACCTCTCAGCGCCCCACCGTTTTCCCTTTCACATACAGCGATTGGAGCGTTTGGTCTCGCAGGTGTTGCAGGCGCTTTAGCAGCAGCGCGAGCAGGTCGTCTCGCCGATCGAGGTTTAGGGCAGAAGACCACCGGTGTAGCCTTGATTCTTTTGCTCATATCATGGTTGCCCATAAGTTATGTTCAACATTCACTTCTTGCATTAATCGTTGGTATTATCCTTCTTGATCTTGCAGTACAAGCCGTACATGTCACCAATCAGAGCATGATTCTTACTCTGCGGCCTGAGGCACGCAGTAGGCTTACTGCCGGCTATATGATTTTCTATTCCATTGGCAGCGCCACTGGGTCGATTGCATCAACCAGTATCTATGTTTACTTTGGCTGGAACGGAGTGAGTTTATTAGGTGCAATTGTGAGTGCTTTGGCTCTTCTATTTTGGTCATTAACAAAGGAGTAACCCGTAGGGATGAATAGTAACGCTGATCTCGCGAGGGTAGTTGGGAAGACTTGATTTATTAATAGGTACAATTTCTAAGCTTAACGCTCCAGCCAAGGCTATAGTGGTTCATATCGCCTGGCTGTGGAGCATTCGAAAAGGGCAATTCAACATGAAGAATAAACACAAGCTCAATTAGATCTATTGATGAATGAATTCGTGAATAATCTGACGGAAGTATTCGTGATTATCATAGCTGTTGTACATACGCCAGGCCATTGTTTCTGAATTTCCGAAAAATAACCGTTCAAACTGGGTTTGACGACCGCCGAATGCACCCGCTCCTAGTTCCCATGCGAGCCGGAATAAGGCATTTCGATACCATGCATCCGAGACATTACCCTTCAAATACTGATGGAGATACGAACCGGCATTTGAAGTGAAGTCGGATTCTGAGGTGATCATGATGAGACCGCTTGAACTGAGATTTTGAACCATCTCAATCATCTTTGGATAAAGCTCTGAAAAGTGAATGGTTGAAGCCAGTAGGGGGCCTTTATCAGGTACGAGATATCCAAAACGATCATGGGATGCCCCTAATTCAGAAGCAAGTCTTAATGCTTTGAATGTTTCTAGAAATGTTATTATTCTGGAAATCGGCAGGAGAGTGTAGGGCTCGAGGACAGCATTTTGTTCTTCTGCCAAAGATTCTAGCAGACCGAGAAAGAACTCAGTTTTAGCAATATAGCGGGTGATGATTTGGTGGGCCATATGCGTATGAAAGTGACTCTCGCTAAACAATCGGGCGCAGTAAACCTCATCGCCGTAATAAAATATTCGATCATGAGGGATAAGCACGCGGTCAAATATAACAAGCGTATCCATTTCTTCATATCTTGAACTTACCGGATGGTCGTAGGTAGATGTGGCTGCGTAACTTTCACGGCAAACAAAAGTCATCCCAGGTAAATCATTAGGCACTGCAAAGGCAAACGCAAAGGGATTATCATCATCCACAAGAGATGGTGAAGGGGTGGGGAATACAAGCATTTCATCGCATGTAGCCCCTTGTGTTGCCATCATAAAAGCACCGGTTACAACCATCCCTTCATCATTGATTTCTACAACTTTAGCTGCAATAGAATCCTCAGTAGCATCAATTTGACCGGATATTTTACTCGCTTGAGGCTGGATGAAGGCATGGGATAATGTAATGTCATGATCTCGGCAGTAGGCATAGTATTTCCTGAGGTTCTCAGCGTATTTCGGATTAAGATCCTCAAGGATATCGGCAGCAGTGAACAGAGACATGATCGCCGTGTTCATATAATCTGGGGAACGTCCTAAAAAACCGTGATGTCTGCTCGACCAGAGTTCAATCATTTTTCTTCGACGTTCTAAATCTTCAACACTTTTGGGCGGGAGAAAAGATAGACCAACAAGCTCTCCAGTATCAGGCGAAGGGTAGGTCATCTGTGCTAAATAACGTTCGTCACACTGCATGTTGTACATTTCGGCTTGTGTTTGTATGAGGCCTTGAAATGCAGGATGTTTGGATAAGGGCCCTTCTATACGCGTTCCTTTGTACCAGATATTGATATTTTGCCGATCGATTCGTTCGATGTATTGATTACCATTTTTAATAGGCACACGTTCCACCTCTTTGGAGAGCTGTATTAATATTTTTAATGTACGTAATCATAATTCTTCTTGTACATTGTCCATACACCGAGTCAGTGAAGGGGCCAACCTTAATTTAAACTATAAAAAGAGGATATTCACAATTATTTCCCCTAATATTATGTTCTGCACTATGGATCAAGCGAATCACAGCTGTTCGAACGGGAAGTGTCCCTCTCGTGACTTTTTAAGGTTGACATAAACGAGACTTACTTGTATATTTTTGACATTGGATTACAAGTGTAGTCATACGGTAGAAAGAAAGGCGGATAGGATGATGTCTACGGAAATTCCAAAAATCTCGGATGCCGAGTGGGAAGTAATGAAGGTGCTGTGGACTGGAGCCCCGCGCACAGCAGGAGAGATTGTTGAAGCTTTGGAGGGCAGCCGGGACTGGAACCCAAAAACGGTGCGGACGTTGATAAAGCGTCTGACGGAGAAAGGGGCTATCGGTTACAACCAGACAGGAAGGGTGTATTCGTATTATCCTCTGGTGCGGGAAGAGGAATGTGTCCAATCGGAAACACAATCTTTTCTGAAGCGGATTTACGGTGGAACGCTGCGTCCGATGCTAGTCAACTTTTTACAGGATGAGAAGCTGTCCCGAGAAGATATTGAAGAATTGAAGAGAATTTTGGATGAGCGAAAGGACTGAGTCGCTTGCTGGAAGCTGCATACAATCTGTTCGTTAAGATATTGTCACTATCCGCTATGGCGAGCGTCCTGGTGTTGCTGATCCTGGTAACCCGTTTCTTGTTCAAGAATCGATTGAAACCGACCTGGACGTATCTTCTGTGGATACCGCTGATCGTGAGGTTAGCCGTCCCTTGGACACCGGAAAGTGCATTCAGCATTTTTAATTTGTTGCCGCTGGAGACAGAATCAGCTCAGACTTTCTATATTCCTTCTGTGCAGACGAATGTAGGTGATTTACCTGTGTCCGGGATGAATACTCAAGAGGTGGACTCAACCACGGTCGCTGAAAAAACAGGAACAGGAACTTCAAAGCAAGCTGAGAAATCGGAGAGTATGACACCTGTGACTACGGAAATCTACGCTCCTTCTGAGACATCAAATGCAGGCTGGACGTCGATACATTTACTGGTTCTGATATGGCTTAGCGGAGCCGTGGTAATGATAAGTCTGTCGGTTCGTGAACAGCTGCGATTCACGGCACGGGTTCGAGGGGAACCGGAGATCCGTTCCGCAGATATCCTGCGGTTATTCGAAATGTGCAAACGAGAGATGAAGGTAAGGCGCTCAGTGAAGCTGGTTGAGACAAAGCAGATTGCTGTGCCCACACTACTTGGTGTTATGCGCCCCAAGCTGCTGCTGCCGACAGCCATGTTGAACACGCTGGAGGCAAATGAGCTGCGTCATATATTTCTGCATGAGCTGGCGCATGTGAAACGTCGTGATATTTCGCTGAATCTGCTGACAGGACTGCTGCTGGCCCTACATTGGTTCAATCCGTTGCTTTGGTATGCCGTTAGCCAAATGAAACGAGATCAAGAGGTCGCCTGTGATGCGCTGGCTTTAAAGCATCTTGCATCGGAGCACCACAAAGACTACGCACGGACTCTTCTTAAACTATTGGAAACATTGACCGATCCCATCCGAGTGGCTGGTGCAGCCGGCATTTCAAGCAGCAAAAAGGAAATGAAAAGAAGGATAACCATGATCACCAGGCATAAAAAGATCACAGCACAAAACACGGTGTTAGGGTTAGCAGTAATTATGGTTTTAAGTGGCTGTACCTTGACTGGGGCAAAGCTGAGTTCTACATCAGCCCCGGAGAAGAGTGTTGTTATCCCGTCAGCTTCTCAGGCTAAAGATACAACTGTAATCGATCCCAAAGGAACGCTATTAGCGGAGAAGAACGGAATTACTGTAACTGCAAAGCCCACGGCTGAGCATGCACTTTTGCATGAAGTCACGGTAGATGTACGCGGTGAATTTAACCGAACGTTTTTGTGGAATGCTGGTGAAGATGAAACACGGCCTCCTTCCATTGAAGAAGCCGATCTTAACGGGGATGGTATTAAAGAAATCTTTATTCGTATTACTACCGGCACTGGAACTGGGCTCTCAATGAGTGAGATTCATGTGCTCCAGCCTGTCACTCTGGAAGAGCTTGTGGTAGAGGACCCGGTCGAGACGCTAAATCGGAGGCTGAAATCTTCCATTACACACCGGAATAACCATACCTACGTATCCGCTGAACTAGACGGAAAGCATTTGACTAAAGTGTATGATTACACTGAGGGGGCTTGGGGTGAGAAGATTGGATTTGGTGCCGTAGTTTCGTATGAGCTGGAAGGGGACCGTATTGTAGCTCGTTTGGCAGGTGCAGCATCGATCTCTGAGTTTCCGCTTGAAGTTATTGTCGTTTACGGCAAGGAACTGACCATTGAAAGTGTACAGATGTACTATGGCTCGTTTATTTCTCCTCCGCTCAGTGAACAGGATATTAAGTCCTTGTTGGAAAAAAAGCTTCCAGCTAGCGGCTGGACCTTTGGTAAAAAAGGCGATCAATACACGATTAATTTTATGGATCCACCGAATGGCGTAGGGGAAGGCCTTAGCTATAAAATTAATCCGCTTACCGGTACGGTTCATGATACAACTTCTGGCAGTCCAGTGAGAAGCCTTGTGAATCGAGAAGCGATAGATCTGTGGGACATATCTAACGGTACGGAATACAAAAAGGAGCTGTATAAGTTACTTCATCCAATCTTTGATACAGAAGGCTTCGAGCCAATAGATGACGATTGGATTTCCGGCTTTATTGGAGATGGTTATTTGTTCAGTAATGTTAGGCAAGGCGGCAGGGAGTTCACGATAAAAGTGGATGTCTTCACCGGTCAATGGGAAGAAATTGATGACCCGTATAAATAGTTATGTCGATGTGGAAGAACCTTGTAACAATAAAGAAAGCCCGTGCACAGCGCGGGCTTTCTTTATTGTTACTGACTTAAAGCGAATGCTTTCCACTCACACCAAATCCAGTCTCTGCTACTGTCGTATTTATTTTCAGCAATCCGCTTTTCCTCCTATTTACAATTCAGCTACTCGGTGATACTATATAGTGGTACTAAGCAATACAGAGTAGCATTGGAGGATTTAAATGGATAACCTAACAGAAATGCTGAAAGGAGTTTTGGAAGGCTGCGTACTTGAAATCATCAGCCGGAAAGAAACCTATGGATACGAAATCGTAAAAACGCTAAATGCGCTCGGTTTCGAAGATGTTGTTGAAGGAACGGTATACACCATCTTGATACGGCTAGAAAAAAATAAACTCGTTGATACCGAGAAAAAACCGTCCGAAATAGGACCGCCAAGGAAATTTTATAGTCTGAATGAAGCTGGATTGCGTGAACTGTCCATGTTCTGGGAGAAATGGGGATATGTAACGACAAGACTTACACAACTTAAGGAGGATAGCCGTGTATAAGACCATATTAACTAAGTATAAAGATTTGCGTGATCAAAAAAGAGCGTATAAAGAGTGCGTAAAACGTTCAAAAGCGCTTCCTAACGACTACCGTGAAGTTTACAATATCGCATCGCAATACATGCTGAACTTTTCAACTTCCGATTCCAGCGTTATCAATCTGTTCCCCGAAATACTTGACATGTTTGAGTTGGGAGCTGCCGAAGGCAGAGATGTTCTAGAGATCGTAGGAAATGATGTTATGGCGTTTTGCGATGGTTTGCTCGAAGGCGTTGCTGCTCAGACTTGGACAGGGAAAATGCGAGCTAAAATGAATGAGTCCATTCATAAAAAACTAGGCAGATAGGAGGGAAATAGGATGACATCGAATAATTTGGCAATTGAAGTAATAGGCCTGAAGAAATCCTATAAGAAGGTGGAAGTGCTCCGAGGGGTGGACTTCACTGTGCAGAAAGGTTCAACCTTTGCACTTCTCGGGTCCAACGGTGCGGGTAAAACCACTATGATCAAAATTCTTTCCACTCTGCTCCAGCCAGACAACGGAATTGCGAAGATTAATGGAGACGACGTAACCAAGCAACCAGAGCAAGTACGTAAGGAAATTAGCCTGACAGGACAAAGCGTCACCGCAGATTATATCCTGACTGGCCGCGAGAACTTGCGAATGATGGCTAAACTCCGCCATTTGCCCGACCCTGATAAACAAGCCGAGGAGTTGTTGCGTCGCTTTGACTTGCTTGATGCTGCGGATCGCCGAATCTCCACTTATTCCGGAGGGATGTGTCGGCGCTTGGATTTGGCCATGAGCTTATTGGGTAACCCTTCGGTCATTTTTCTCGATGAACCAACCACCGGACTTGACCCGCAAGCCCGTCTTGCTATGTGGGATATGATCAAGGATCTAGCGAGATCGGGTGTTACTGTTTTTTTAACGACGCAGTATTTAGAGGAAGCCGACCATCTAGCCGATCAAATCGCGATCCTACACGAAGGTCATATCGTGGCAAGCGGCAGTCCGGCGGAACTTAAAAATAGATTGCCTAAGGGTCATATCGAGCTTCGATTTGACAATGAAACAACACTAAATCAAGCACAAGATCTGTTAAAGGAATTTAACGCGACCTCAGATTCGAACAATCTCACGCTCTCCGTCATTACAGACGGAAGTACGAGACAGATGATGCGACTGCTAACGAAAGCGGCGGAAGCTGACATAGAAATTGCTGAGTTTGCCCAGAAGCTGCCCTCGCTTGAGGATGTCTTTCTCGCGATCGTCACTAGCAAAAAGGAGGACTCCCGATGAAATTCATTCATTTTCTAAGCGATACTGCTGTCATGAGTGGGCGTGTCATTCGCCATTCCACACGTAGCATCGACACGATTATTACCGTCATCGCCATGCCGATCATGATCATGCTGCTCTTTGTTTACATCTTTGGCGGAGCGATGAACACTGGTGATGTAAGCTATATCAATTATATTGTGCCCGGAATATTGCTCTTTTGCATTGCCAGTGGCGTGGCTTATTCTTCACTTCGTATCAATAACGATCTCACGAAAGGCATTTTCGAGCGTTTCCACTCCATGCCGATTGCAAAAGCTTCTATTCTAGGCGGACATGTGGTTGCTTCATTAGTTTTTAACGTCATTTCCTTGCTTGCCATTTTCCTTGTTGCCTTCGGAATGGGATTTCGGCCAAAAGCGGATGTGCTCGGTTGGGCATTAGCCATTGGTATTTTATTGCTTAGCGTACTTGCGTTTACTTGGATTGCCGTCACCTTCGGCTTGCTTGCTAAATCATTCGAAGGAGCAGGCGTATTTTCTTACATTTTGATGTTGCTTTTATTCGTTAGCTCTGCCTTTGCGCCGACCGACAGCATGCCTTCGGCTATCCGCTTATTCGCGGAATATCAGCCCATGACACCGCTTATCGAGAGCATTCGTTCTCTTTTACTTGGAGGAACGGCAGATAAAACTACGCTTGTGGCGGTATTATGGAGTTTAGCAATACTTGCGTTTTTCTGGGCTACGGCTATGCGAGTGTATAAACGGAGAATGAAATAGACGTAAAAAAGAGCCGGTGGCTTCTCGAAAGAGGGGGATACCGGCTCTTTGTGTGCACAGGCTATTTTTAAAGTGCTGGCTGAATGGTGGGGTGAATATTTCTGTGCTATTCTAGAAATGTGATTTATATAAAATTTTTGTACATAGAATTAGAAGTGCCGGATTTGGTAATTAATTTTAATAGGCGAATGGGGAATGAATGATATTTTTTTAAAATGGGGGAGTAAGTTATAGTGATACCAACCGAAGCACAAAACAAAAAACATTGGAAACGGGATATAATTATCTTTTTAAGTAGTCAGACATTTTCGTTATTCGGTTCTGCTTTAGTTCAATATGCTATTATGTGGTACGTTACGCTTACAACAAAATCAGGTATGATGATGACATTATTTATTATTTGTGGATTCATTCCTACCTTTTTATTATCACCGTTTGCAGGTGTATGGGCGGACCGTTTCAACCGGAAATATCTTATTATGATAGCAGATGCCATGATTGCCTTTGTTACACTGGTTTTAGCCATTACATTTTTGCTTGGTTATGATGAGATATGGTTGTTGTTCGCCATTGCTGCAGTTCGTGCGCTCGGAGCTGGGGTTCAATCGCCTGCGGTTGGGGCAATATTACCTCAAATTGTACCAGAGGATAAGCTGACGAAAGTAAATGGGATTAACGGAAGTCTTCAAGCACTAATGATGTTTGTTGCACCTATCGTTAGCGCGTCATTGCTTTCATTGGCAACCATTGAGGTCATTTTCTTTATCGATGTTATCACAGCAGCGATAGCGATCTTTACATTATTTTTCTTTTTGAAAATACCGTTGCATAAAAAAGCGACGGATAAACAAACGACAAGCTATTTGGACGATTTTAAACAGGGTTTAAGCTATATTAAAAACCATAGCTTTCTCAAAACCTTTTTCATTTTTTTCGCCTTTTTCTTTGTATTGATGGCACCGGCTGCATTTTTAACACCGCTACAAGTGACACGCAGCTTCGGAGATGATTATTGGCGATTAACAGCCATTGAAATTGCTTTTTCTATCGGTATGATGGCTGGCGGAGCAATTATTGCTTCATGGGGCGGATTTCGAAACAAAGTATATACGATGACTTTTGCTAGCTTAATTATGGGTGTATGCACGTTAGCTTTAGGTATTGTACCTGTTTTTTGGATCTACTTGGTTATGATGGCTATTTTCGGCGTAGCTATGCCCGTCTTTAATACACCGACAACCGTAATGCTACAAGAGAAGGTAGATCCGGATTACATGGGACGCACATTCGGAGTCTTTGGTATGATATCGACTTCCATGATGCCCATCGGAATGCTGATATTTGGTCCTCTTGCGGATGTAATTGAGATTGAGTGGCTTCTTGTTGGAACAGGATTGTTTATTGTGATATTGTCCGTTTTCTTCATTCGTAACAAGCGTTTGGTAGAAGCAGGGATGCCGATAATAAAGGAAACATCACAATAGCAGGATTTTGCTTAGAATTGTGAACTTGGGACCCATGTGTAGAGAAAAAAGAAGCTCTCCTGAAGTTCAAATGAACTTTGTGGAAGCTTCTCTTAATTTGAAAAAGGAGGTTGGTTATGACTTATTCACAGATCTGGAACAACTCAGGAAATGAAGCTGAAATCGTCTTTTTGGAACAGCAGATTGAGGCTGTCAAAAAAGAAATAAAACGAGCAAAAGCCGCAGAACAACAGGAGATATTGGATCAAGCGAATCGCAGGCTGGCTGAATTGGAAGCAAAGCTGGATGAGCTAGAGGAGTAGCGGCTAACTACCTCTTCGTTGCATCAATATTTTGACAGCTTGAATATCGGCCTCGCAACCGTGCGAAGCCAATAAGCAAATACGGTAGTTCCGGTCCATGAGGTTCGCTTATTCTGCAGGTATTGATCGTTGATAATATAAGTCCGGGTGGAAGCAGGGCTTTTCAGGCCGAACTTTTCCCACTCTGCCGGATCATTCGAACCTCCGAGCTTTTCAAGCATATTTTCCGACGCGATATCTATTTTAGAAGTAATTTGCTCGTAGGCTTCAGTGATTTGCGCATGAAATTCGTCGATTGGATTGCGGCTGGCAAGGCTCTCCAAGTGAATGCCTTCGCGAAGATAAGAAACGTATGCAAGATGGTCAGCCCAGAATTCGTCGATATAAAAAAGCCGTACCCTCTGCTCCGCTGGGCTCAACGGCTGCTCGCCTTTCAAAATTCGGAGCCGCTCCGCGTATAGAATTCGCCTCTGATCCTCCACCATATCCGAATAACAGTTCAGTTCCTTGTGGATATCGAAGTTTTGGCCCATAACAATACGCTGAGTACTTGTGATCTTGCTGCTGAGCCCCGTCTCTTCAAGAGCCTCATCCTGCCTGGGAGCGCGAACTGCTTTATGGATGCCGAAGCGAAGCAGTAACTCGTCCTCCAAGCTTACATAAAAAACGGAAGCTCCCGGGTCGCCTTGGCGACCGGAACGCCCGCGCAACTGGTCGTCGATCCGCACGCTTTCGTTCACATGGGTGGCAATTACGTACAACCCGCCCAGCTTGGCGATTACCTCTGCTTGCGCAGGGTCGCCGCCGCCGAGCCGGATGTCGACCCCGCGTCCCGCCATATTCGTAGACACAGTCACTGCACCGATTTCTCCCGCTTTGGCGATGATGTCGGCTTCTTCTGCGTCGTTTTTCGCATTTAGAACATGGCAAGATACGCCTGCAACCGCTAGCGCCTCGGCCAGCATGGCAGACTCCTCGACACTTGACGTACCAATGAGAATTGGACGTCCCGTCCTATGGACGGATGAGATTTCTTGTACAAGTGCCTTAAGCTTGGCATCTTTATGGGTGTAAATCCGGTGCAGATGGTCGATTCGAATGTTTGGCCGGTTCGGTGGAATTTGCAGCACCTGGAGCGCATAAATATCTTCGAAGTCCATTGCGGAAGCATGAGCGGTAGCCGTCATTCCGCAAATCTGCGGATACAGGCTAATGAAGTGTTGAATGGTGATCGTCCCGAGAATTTTCCCGCCGGCTATGGAGTACAGCCCTTCTTTTGCCGTAAGCGCGGCTTGCAGCCCGTCCGGCAAATACCGGTTCTCCGCCACCCGGCCGGTATACTCTTCGATCAGCTCGATTTTTCCGTCCCGGACGATGTAATCTATGTCTTTCTTTAATAACGATTCCGCATGCAGCGCGCAATTTAAAGAAGTCAGCAAATGACTGTTATGGCTATCGTATAAATTGCCGCATCCCAGCATCAATTCCGCATGCGCAGCGCCTGTTTCATTTAAGTAAACGTTCCGCTGGAACTCGTCGAAGTCGTAATGTTCATCTCTATTAAGCTGCCGAGCCACTTCTGCGAAACGAAAGCCGTCGCTCCTGGAAGAGGGCATATCTCCGCTGATGACCAGCGGCACCCGTGCTTCGTCGAGAAGCAGCGAATCCGCTTCGTCCACGATGACGTAGTGGAAAGGACGATGCACGGTATCGGCTTCGTTTAGTGCAATTGTATCGCGTAAGTAATCGAATCCCGCTTCTTTTGCCGTAACATAGGTTATATCCTTGGCGTATGCTTCCTGTTTCTCGGACAGGCTCATACCCGCTTGAACCGAGTTTACCGTTAATCCGAGGAAACGATAGATCGGGCCCATCCATTCCGCATCGCGCTTGGCTAAATAATCGTTAAAAGTCAGCACATGAATACCTTTGCCAGTCAGTGCATTTAGATATGCAGGCATAACAGCAGAAAGTGTTTTTCCTTCACCGGTATGCTGCTCGATCAAGAATCTCTCGTGCAGAGCGATGGCAGCCATGATCTGGACATCGTAAGGATTTAATCCAAGCTTTCTCTTCGCTGCCTCACATACTAACGCATAAGCAGCGATAAGCAGCTCATCCAAAGGTGTACCTGATTTTGCTTCTTTTTGTAGCCGGAGGGATTCCGCTTGAAGCTTCCCATCGTCCCATGCTTCCAAATTCCGTTTTCTGATGAGCTCCACTTTGTCCTGATAAACTTTCAGCTTATTCTGGGTATCGCGGTCTTTGAATTTTTGCATCAATTTGACGGCTATATTCATAGAAATCTGATCTCCCCTCGATAGCAATACGCTTAGTTTTGCACAATATTTGCGCTGATCAGTCGCTTAACAAGTTCCTGGATTCAATCTACCAAAATGTTCTATTAAAAGCAATTTTGGCAAATGAAAGAGACTATCAAAACGTAAATCGGTTGCTATCGGGTGGATACCTCTAGGTACTCTGTGATCTATTTTTTGCGAGTTCTTGATTGTAGATTGTTGAATAAAGAACCTAAAAAGACTGAATAGGGATCTTACTCATCAACCAGTCCCGTATACTACTTCACATTCTTATATATGGCTTTTCCTAGCGCTAGCACATTAACATTATGGCAAGTACTTACACCTGAACCACAATATACGATAATCTCAACCTCCGGAATATGCTCTAGTCTGTAGGCATAACGCCAGCCTCAGGTTTACCAAGCGTAAACCGGTAACTCCACTATGCTCTGCTCCGGTTCATATAACCTTGCCGGCAGCCAGCGTTTGGAGCCGGTAGCTCCTATTCAATCCCATCCGTTGCACTGAGATTGAATAGCATCATTATAGAGGTAAAGTACAAGAGGTACATGCAGGCTCCTGAATCCGAGTTAGGGGATTTGACACACGCATAAGCTGCTTTTACAATTGCCTATGAGTTGATAGACAGATGAGAGGAGGCATACGATATGGAAGCTATAGTAAGTCAAGCCTGGCCGGAATGGAGCGGAACGCTGCGGAAGCGGAGCGGGGGGTGGAACAACACCACTTTTTTTGTGGAAAATAGCGGTAAATGTGCAGTCCTTCGCATATATGATACACATAAGGACAGAAACAAGATTGAATTCGAGCATGCTGTGCTTCAGCAACTTGGAACACGAGCTTTACCTTTCAAAGTACCTGTTCCTATTCTAACAACTACCGGTGAAACTATGATTCAGTTAGGGGAGAATGGTAAATTCGCTTGCTTGTTCCGATATATTGATGGAGAATCACCTGTGGAGGAAGAGGTTTCTTACCTAGAATCCTTTGGAGAGGTAACGGGTGTTTTATCTGAAGTGCTGTCAGCTATTGATCCCGGCCTTACTCCGGTGTACCGGCCATATTATGAATTGCGGTCGTCCTATCCGTTATGCAGTACAGAGGTCATCCGGGAACTGTGCCTGAGTCCGCCGGAACCTTTTAAGGATCTGGGGGCTGAGCTAGTGATGCTCTACAGAGCTTATAGAAATATTACAGGTTCGCTGACTGAACTGGAGGGACTGCCTCACCAACTGGTACATGGTGACTTGAATGCCTCTAATCTTTTGGTAAATATAAAAGACCCGGGGCAGGTATCCTCGCTGCTTGATTTTGAGTTCTGTACATATGATTTGCGGGTCATGGAGTTAGCGGTTATTCTATCCGGACTGCTTGGGCATGCGGAGGAGAAGAAGATGATTCGTGATTTCTGCCGGGGCTTCAGCCGTAGTATCCGCCTCACCCCAGCCGAAATTAACGCGATTCCAGTGTTGATGCTGCTGAGAAAAATCGATGTCTTTCTTCATTTTGTCACCCGTTATCTGGAGGGTACCGATGAATCCCGGGTACTTCATGAACAGACAAAACTGCTGTCCGTAGATTTAGTCCAGCTGTCTGCAGGAACAGCAGAAATTCTAGTAATATTGCAAGAAGAGCAGGGAAGCGCATGCAGGCTATAGCTCATTTCCGTGATTAGGATGAACCGCCGCTCCCTTGCTGTTCAGGATTTCTTTATACACCTCAATCGCCAGCGCCCGTGACTGCTTAAGATCAACGATGGCATATGGTCTAGGCAGATGGATAGCTTTATCGGACAAAACTGCCAGCTCCGGCAGCCAGGTGCGTATATAATCTCCGCTCGGGTCATGAGTCTGGGACTGGGTTACCGGATTCATGATCCTGAAGTAAGGGGAGGCATCGAATCCGAGCGAGGAGCTCCACAGCCAGCCGCCACGGTTCAGCGCATTATCATAATCGCCCAGCTTCAGCCTGAAGTAACGCTCTCCGTAAATAAATGGACAGCCCAGATTTTTGGTGAGAAACATTGCGGTAATCATTCGCAGCCGGTTCGGCATCCATCCGGTTGTGTTCAGTTGGGTCATGGCGGCATCGATTACAGGAATGCCAGTTCTGCCCGAAGACCAAGCCTCAAAGTATTTCGTACCTAGCATGCTCAAATCATACACCTTCTCATAGCTGAAGAAATTAGCATCGAGCCGGGCTTGATACAGATAGAAATCCCGCCAGGCCAGCTGTCGCAGCCATTCTTCCCCGCCGGTTTCTTCTTCCGCCAGCCGAGTATACACAGTACGTGCTGAAATGGTACCCGTATTGAGGTACCGGCTGATCTGGCTGGTGCCCTCCTGTGCATACCTGTCACGGTTCACGTGATAATCCCGTAAATGCAAGTCTATAAATTGCTCAAGAGTATCGTTTACATCCATCTTCTTTCTTGAAGGCACTAGCTTTTCAAACTGAAGTTTAATCTCCTCAGGAATCTTGAAATCTTCGGCAATCTTGTCGTCCAGTGTAGCCGTTGACAGATCAGCCAAGGTCGAAGAATAAGGCGGATGAAAGCGCTCTGCCAAGTAGCTGCGCCAGCGGCGGTAGAACGGTGTGAATACCTTGAAGGGCTCTCGACGCCCGCACCAATCCATGAAATCTTCCAGATCACAGAGCATGCTGTCGTGAAAAATTTTGAAACGGATGCCGAGTGCAGCCGATGTATCACGCAGGCTCATGTCTCTTTTTAATGCATAAGGGGTGTAATCGGCATGGACCATCAATTCCTGTATTGGGTAGGTTTCGCTCAGCCTCTTGACAATAATATCAGGCTCGCCATAAAGAATATGTAGCTGCTTGCCCTCAGTGGCGTATTCCTGCTGAAGTCTTGAGACCTGCGTCAGAAAGTTTACCCCGCTATGCTCAAGATAGCGTTGTTTTCGCAGTAGAAAAGGCTCCAAAATCAACAGATGAAGGCTGCGAGAGCCAGAAGAACGTATAGCCTCAAAGACCGGAAGATCGCTAGTCCGCAGATCCTTGCGGTGAATGTAGAGAATCATCAGAAGTATTTCCTTTCTGTAATCTGAGGGAATAACCGCCTGTCCATAATACGATAGATTTGAAGTTTTGGCGATGAGCTGTCTATAGTGAACCAATTGGAGTCAGGAGATTCGGTTCATGGGCAATGCATCCACCATGGAAATTGTAGCAGGAGCTGTTCGAGCAGGGACGGACCAGCAGGATATAACCCAAAATGCGCATATACACCATAACTTAAACACAAAAAGCCTGCGCCAAGCGCAGACTCTTCATGTTTATTCTTAACCAATGGCTATCGGATTCCTGATATACGAAATCCAATCACTCCAGCTTCCTGCGTACAGTCGAACTTTTTTGTACCCGGTCTTCTTGTCGGGGGTCTCATTCTGACCGTGACACATGTCGAGCCTTATAATCGGCTTCGAATCATTTGGGATTTTGCTGCAACTAATGGATGCTTCGGTACTAACGATGTTCAACCGCAGGCGGGGGAAGAAAGTTGTAAAAATCTGATCTAGTAAACTTCGTGCATAGTGAGCATGCAAGGCAAATGAAGCTTCGTTTTGGCAGGCACAATCTCTGATACCCGGCGTTTCGATGCATTTATATGAGCTAAGCAGACTGAACAATAAAGAGTACATGTTCGGGAAGGACTTGCTGCAAGCCAAGTTGAAGAGAAACCATTTATTTTCTAAAAAGATTAAGTGTATACTGATTTATCCTTTTAATGTAGATAAAATGAATTTTTTTATTGTTTAATTTTTTTCTTCTTTATTTAAACTTTTTTCTGGTATATTATGCAATTATGAATTAAGAGTCTAATAAGTCCAAAAAAGGGAGTGGTAGAAGAAATGAAGAAAATTGTAAGTACTGCGATCGCTTTAATCCTATGTTTAAACAGTTCTATTAGCCTTGCGCAAACGGCGGTGAAGACCTCTGCCGATTTTACTGACCTAAAGGATCTGGATGCTGCGACGAAAGCCAAATTCGATGCCATGATTTCGGCAGGTATATTTGACGGCGTAACCGATACGACATTCGGGATAAAAGATGAAATGAACCGTGCACAGTTTGCCAAGGTTGCCGCGTTGATCACGGGTCTTAAAGTCGAGACTTCGTTGAAGACGTCCAGTTTCTCAGATGTTAAAGCTGATGACGCCGCCAATGGATATGCACTACCTTACATAGAAGCACTTAAAAAATCCGGAATTACAGATGGCTATGGAGAAGGTATATTCGATCCGGCCGGCAAGGTGACAAAAGAACAATTAGCTACATTCTTGGTTAGAATGTTAGGAAAAGATACAGAGGCAAAAGCCCTAACAGGAACCGATGTAACGGTATCCAATTGGGCGCAAGGTTATGTCGCAGAGGCATTATTATTGAAATTGTTACCTGCAGGTACTAATGGAACTTTCGGTGGAAAAACGAATGCAACGCGCGATCTGCTCCTTACAGGAGCGTATGAAGCCAAACAACAGTATGTAGCGCTGACAACACCAACACCAACAGCAACACCAACACCAACACCAACACCAACACCAACACCAACACCAACACCAACACCAACACCAACACCAACACCAACACCAACACCAACACCAACACCAACACCAACACCAACACCAACACCAACACCAACACCAACACCAACACCAACACCAACACCAACACCAACACCAACACCAACACCAACACCAACACCAACACCAGAACCAACACCAACACCAGAACCAACACAAGAACCAACAGCAACACCGACGACTGAACCAACACAAGGACCAACACAAGAGCCAACACAAGGACCAACACAAGAGCCAACAGAAGAACCAACACAAGAGCCAACACAAGAACCAACACAAGAACCAACAGAAGAACCAACACAAGAGCCAACACAAGAACCAACACAAGAACCAACACAAGAACCAATACTAGCGCCTGAACCGACGTTTAACATCGATGCCGTTGTGTTCGGACAATGAGCTATTACCGAATTGTCCTATCTCTTGATCGGGATACACCGAAAGGTCTAAACGAAGCAATGATGCCCTAAATAAATTTATCTATATCTTGTCCGTTTGGATTTTTAGATTTTAAAATCTTATTTTATGTATAGGTTTGTTGCCGCCATCCTTTGGCGGCTTTTTTGTACCCATTTTGAGAGGGGTGATTCATAAGCCAAAGACAATAACAACAGACAAACGTCTGACTTTCGCTGCGATCACCATGCAAATTATTAAGAATGATAACCGACATAAATTGAAGTTAGCTCTTTGTTGATTGAGTGAATTTATTAAAAAATCATGGATTTTGTAATGGGTTCAAACATTTAGGGGCACCTTTAAATCTCATAATACAAAAAGGGGACTTTGCTAAGAATCTGAAAGTTTTGTACCTCTTACCTCAGATCTGAATTAGAAGTCGAAGTGCATGAATACCCATCGAAAGGGGAGAAAGAGCCTCGCCTTTTCAGCTTACATCGACATGCGGTAACAAGCCGTACGACTCCTACTCGTCCGTCTTAGGGATCGGCAAAGTCTAAGTCACTCGTACATCTGGCCGAGTAACAGTAGCTATACTTTCGACGATGTAGAATCCTGAGCTATTGGAAATATTCCCATTACACTGTACTAATCCAACAAAGGTACAATCCCAGCACGAAGAGCCCGTGCAGGACGCGGGCTCTTCGTATTTAGTCTTTCCCAGTAGCCACTGGGTTCTCCTCATACGAAATCCAGTCACTCCAACTACCCGCGTACAACTTCACATTCCTAAACCCAGCTTTTCCGAGCGCGAGCACATTCGGGCAGGCACTTACACCTGAACCATGGTACCCCCCCCTTACGAGATGAACTGCTAGAATAATCCTATTTGGCAGCTTCTGCTTCTTCATAGATGAGGCACCGAAGAGTCTGATCTGGGTAGCGTAACTCTGCAGTATAACTGCTGCCGTCTTCGAGCAACATTTTGACCGCTACCATGCCGCGCTTATTATTTACGTCAGTGTCTGTCAGGGAAGCCATGGCGATTTTTCGGGTTTCACCTTGTCTGTCTGTAATTATTTTTGTAGCCTCGTTAATCCAGGTGGCATCCTTTTGGACAGCGATGGCAGCTTCATCACTAATCGGGGTTCTTTTCAGAGTGAAATTAGCGGCAGTCGTATCCACTACCGTCCGGGTAGGATAATCAACGATTACGGTATATTGCCAGAATTCCTTACCCTGTGCTCTTAAGGTGTCAGCTTTATAAGGAGCGAATGTAATCATCCAGGATTTTCTACTAAACAATAATATTTCGTTTAAATTGGCGTATACTTCCAGTTTGGAGACGTCAGCACCAAATAGCTTCTTTACACTTGTAGTGGCAAGGGCGACGGCATCGGTCTGACTCAAATCTTTGGAATCCAGCGGAGTTACAATGTTCCGTTTGGACATGGCATAGTCCATCCGGTAGTACCAGTCAGTAGTTTCTAAGAGTTCCTCGTCAGTCAATGTTCGATTTGGATAAACGATCCTGTTTTTGTCCAAGTCCCAATAATGCTCTGCTTGTCCCGGCTTTAGCGGAAGTGGCTGTTTGGGACGGAGACCGTCATACAAATACTGGTCTTGCAATATCAGCCTCCGGTTCATTTCATCCTCGGTCATCGGCCTGCTCTCGGTGATCTCATTATCAGTCTTGTCCGCAAAATCATAAATTTGCTGCAATTCTTCTTGAGTCATCAACTGCTGCAGCTCTTTGTTCAGGTCGGATAACGTAGTTTTTGCTTTTTCTGCTTCCACTTTTAGTACGGATGCCTTGCTGCTAGTCAAGGTTGGATTGCCCGGGGCTTGTACTGCAGAAATGCTCTTGGCGACTGTGGTATTCACAAATCCTGGGACAATCATTGCGCTTACCGCCAGCACGCTTCCTGAGACCAAGAGTACAGCGAGTGTAGCGGAAATCTTGTTGTTCTTCATTTAACTTAACCTCCATTGGGATCGGATGATGATGAATCTTCCTAACCTTAATCCAAGGATGTTATGGAGTAGGAGGGCAGTTGTTATAGAGTTGTAAAAAGAGTCTGATGCTAGTTCCCTCGCCGAGGACAGAGTTTAAGGACAGTCTAGCATTATGCGCTTCAGCAATTTGCCGACATAGGGATAATCCTAGGCCTGCGCCGCCATATTCACGTGAACGAGCCTGATCTCCCCGGTAGAACGGTTCAAACACACGTTTAGCCATCTCTGTTGTGATTCCGGTTCCCGTATCACGGATTTCTAGCACAGCTTCTCCATCCAGCTCATAGGCCAGCATGTGGATTTCGCTGCCTTGCTTGGAGGCGTGAATCGCATTCTCAACCAGATTTACCAATAATGAAGCAAGTAAATCGGGATCTCCCCAGACATTTGAAATCGTATGTTGGATATGAAATCTTATGCCAGCATCCGTCAATTTTGGGTGCTCCGTCTGTTGGATAGCTTGAAATAGTTCTGAAATATCCACCTGCTGAAGTGCCAACGGTTGATGTCGGAGGACAGATAAATCCAGCAACTTGAAGGCCAGATTTTTGAGACGAAGGGTTTCACTAAGAATATAGCCACCCGCAGTTTGCTGTTCTTCCTGTCCAATATTGGCCGTGGTCAGAAACTCGGCGAACCCCTGCATGCTGGTCAGAGGCGTACGCAACTCGTGAGCCAAATTATCCACCATCCTTTGTTTCTCTTCAGCCATGTCCGAGAGTTCGGTAACCCTCTGCTCCACGGCCTCCGCCATCCGGTTGAAGTTCAGGGCCAGCTCACCAAATTCATCTTTGCTGCGAAGCTGCACCCGTTTCGTATAGTCGCCTTCGGCGATCGTTTTACTGGTCTCTGACAGGAGCTTTAGCGGTTTGCTTAGATGCCGGATTAGAAGATAAAGAAGCAGCAGCAGAACGGGGCCTACGATCCAATTAATCATTATAAAAAAGCGGTTCAGTTCCTGTTGCTTGTTGAAGAGCTCGCTGATATCACGCTGATAGACAAGCAGCAAATGCTGGTAAGGAGCAGGAAGCTGAGTGGAGAGCTGAATAGAGCGTTCGTCTGAGGATTCAGGCTGAGCGCCTTTTCCAAAAATAGATTTCCCGAACTGTCCTTTTTGGGGAGGGTAAATGATTCGGTCATTCTCCCATAGCTGCAAATAGATTCCCTGCTTACGGTAGTAATCGCCATAGGACTCAGAGACGCTGACTAGTAGAATAGGGGTCAATGCTGTTCCCCGCGCTTGGATAGAATTAAGGTTCTCATAAATATTGTTGGCGATTAACAATTGTTCACTGGATGCTCTCTGCATTTCACTGTCCATGTTTAGCTGCCAGCTTTTTTTCATCACCATAATGACACTTACATCCAGAGCGGCAATAAAGAGAGCGAGTACCGACAGCAGAATCTTATGCCAGAATCTCATGATCAGCTCTGAACTTCCAGGCGGTAGCCTAGCTTGAAAATGGTTTTGATCCGTTCTTCCCAACCCAACTTTTTACGTAGCTGACGGATGTGGACATCCACGGTGCGGGTGTCGCCTTCAAAATCATAGCCCCATGCCAATTCCAGCAGCTTTTCTCTCGACAATGCAATATTCCGGTTACGAATTAATACCTCAAGCAGCTCGAATTCCCTAACGGTCAAATCAACCGGTGTCTGATCTACTAAAACTTGCCGTTCCAGGTAACGCACCTCAACATTATCGCAAATGAAGCTGGATGTGCCTTTTTCACCCCTGCGCAGGACTACATTGATTCTTGCCAGCAATTCAAGGATTTCAAAAGGTTTAATGATATAATCATCCGCGCCCAGCTCGAAGCCTTTAATGCGGTCAGCCAAAGAATTCTTGGCGGTGATCAAAATCACTGGAACCTGCATATGTGCAATCCGTTGCATCACCTCAAAACCATCCAGCTCCGGAAGCATAACATCCAGCAGAATCAAATCTGTCTTTTCACGTTCCAGAATTTCGAAAACCTCCGCTCCACGGTAAGCCTTGCTATATGTATGACCAACCAGCTTGAGATTCATTGTAATTAAATCATTGATCGCTCGTTCATCTTCTACTACCAATATATTTGCCATTTCGTATTTCTCCTCCTAGTACCTTGCTAACTAAGTGCCACTTCCGTTATACACTATATACAACTAGAGGAAGGATTGTCCAGAAGGCTGGTAGTTTCATCAGGCGATAATACCTACTAGAATAGATAAGTATGTGCTGAACTGTAACCTTAACAGTACAAACTACTGTTGATTTCGAACCCATCTGAGAAACTCCAGTGTAAGGTATAGGGCCAACTCCAGTGCCGGCAGCACATTCGGGCAGTCGTGACGCACAGGAGCTGGCTCTGTACTCCAATGGTTTACTTGGCACAGACAATGTTAGCGTCATAGAGCGATATCCTCAGGTTGCTGGATTATACGAACATTTGGATTTTAGAGCGTTTGCTTCGGAGGCCGGCGGCGAACGGATTGTACGTAAAAAGCTGCCCAAAATTCCCGGGCAGCCTCTCATATTCTTACGCGTACGTCCTCTGAGATCAAGCCGTTTGCGCCGCATGTTTGCGAGCTGTTACAGCGTCTTCTTTTTCCGTGGATCCGTTGTCCTGACGCTTAACTGCTTCCTCATCTCGTACCCCATTCAATTCATGTTCGTTCTGATGAAATTCCTTGAGTATGTTCTGGTAAATATGAGCCTCTTGAAGGTTCAGTCCGTCGCGATTTTCTTTCAAAACCCAGTTCTCGACCGTTTTCTTCAAGATTTCGCTCTTCCGTTCCAGCAGTTCTGTATAACTCAATTTACTTCATCCTTTCCGATTCATGGTTTCAAACGCCAGATGGACTTTGTTTACTTGGCATTTCGTGCATTTAACATCACATCCGACGTAACGTTTACCATTATACAGAAAACCCTGGTCGAACCCAACGCGGACCAACCGTCCTCAGATAGGGTGAGCACTACTCAGAATGGAACGGGAGTCCTCAGCGGTCCATTTCGCAGAAGTGCGGCCGGATACTCCAGTATGCTGACAGTTGCTTCTCTTACATATAATCGTTTAATCAGATATCATGCACGTGCTTTTAACTCTAATCTTCCTCGAGAGCAACCGTAATCCCCATTCGAAACCCGAAACCCAATCACTTAACTTACTGCATACCGTTGTATATCCGTATATCCGGCCTTCTCCAGTCTCCTCCAGCGATAATACCCTCGGGCGGCCAGCTGATGAAAATGAAAAGTAAACCCGAAGGTGGATAAGATGAAATATGCGATATGAAAATGTATGAATAGTGAAATTATTAATTGTTTTGAATGATCCTGCCGAATTCTTATTGTGCATTCTATGGATAATGTGGCACACTATGTATATATAAAACCAAACGAGGCAAAGAATGCCCCGTCTCCTTTCCTTGTGGAATAGAGGCGGGGTTTTGTATGATTAGAAACATATTTCGTTGCAGAGCGAGGGATAAGTAATGGGTTTCGAGAGGGAGCATAATGAATGGTTATGTAATCATCTTAGACAAAGGAAGGGAGAGCGGCTCGATGCACTTAAACGCGGTCATGGTTACGGAAACCGCTTGTTTGTCGAGAGGGTGTGGTGGCCTCTAGCCGGACATTTTCAAGGATTGCACCCAGAATATGAAGTTAAGGACTGGCGCGGCAGATCTTATTTTGTGGATATTTTGTGGGAGATCGGAGCCTCGCGTATTGCATTTGAGATCATGGACTATGGCTCACATGGAACGGATCGTAGCAAATACCGGATGGACTTGAACCGCGGGCTTTTTCTACAGTCTCAAGACTGCACGGTGCTCTATATCTCGCTGGATGAGCTAAAAGAAAATCCATCCTTCATTCTCTCCACGCTGCGGAACATTCTCTTTTCTTATTTGTTAACAGACAAGTCTGCGAAGACAACCGCTGAGAGAGCCTATTCCAGAATCGAGCGCGATCTGATGCGGGCAGCCATTCGGCACCATCGTGTCCTTCGCCCGGCTGATGCCGCAAGAGAGCTGGAATTGCACACGATGACGATCATTAAATACTGCCGTCAGCTGGTGGATAAAGGTAAATTTCGCCCGGTGGCAAGAGGTTCATCTCAGCGGATCACTTACTATGAATATATTGGTACGCTACAAAGTCCAGATTTGGTTTGAAGATGAAGGCCATCGTGAGAATGTGAATGGAAAATCGAATACAATGTGCCACCGGTAACGAAATGAGTCAAATGTATGCGAAAAACCGAATACAATGTGTCGCCAGTAACGTCAATGAGCCAAATGTATGCGAAAAACCGAACACAAAGTGCCGACGGTAGGTAAACGAACCAAATGTGTGCGAAAAACCGAACACAATGTGCAGCCGGCAAGCTGAACGAGCCAAATGTATGCGAAAAATCGAATACAATGTGCCGTCGGCAAGCTGAAAGAGCCAAAAGTATGCGAAGAACCGAACACAAAGTGCCGGCGGTAGGTAAACGAGCCACATGTATGCGAAAAACCGAATACAATGTGCCGACGGTAGATAAACGAGCCAAATGTATGCGAAAAACCGAATACAATGTGCCGATGGTAGGTAAACGAGCCAAATGTATGCGAAAAACCGAACACAAAGTGCCGGCGGTAGGTAAATGAGCCAAATGTATGCGAAAAACCGAACACAATGTGCCGCCGGCAAGCTGAACGAGCCAAATGTATGCGAAAAATCGAATACAATGTGCCACCAGTACCATAAACGAGCCAAATATTCGTGAAAAACCGAACACAATATATTTCCAGAGTATGGTAAATCAGGCCTCTACTCTCCAGGGAATCACAAGAATCTGCGCCGCAGATTCTTTATTCTATTCTTCTCCAGTAGCCACTGGGTTCTCCTCATACGAAATCCAGTCGCTCCAACTTCCTGCATACAATTTCACATTCCTATACCCAGCTTTTCCGAGCGCGAGCACATTCGGGCAGGCACTTACACCTGAACCGCAGTACACGATAATCTCTTGCTCAGGATCAATACCCTCATAATGCTTTTTCAGCACCTCGGTTGATTTCCAGCGTCCTTGCTCATCAAGAACATCTTTCCAGAACTTATTGATCGCCCCAGGAATATGACCTGCCTTCGGATCAATAGGTTCTTCAAGCCCTTGATAACGACGAGCTTCACGGGAGTCGATTAACATTGCGCCACCGTCACCGTGTTTAACCACATTCTGCACATCTTCCATACTAACAAGCATGTCCTTCTGAACATCTGCTTCATACTGGCTCGGAATACGAACCGCTTGATGATCACTGACGGGGAAGGATGCTTTTTTCCAAGCAGAGTAGCCTTCATCCATTACAAACACACGTTCATGCCCCAAATATTTAAGCATCCACCACAGACGGGAAGCGTAGGCACCGCCTTGATCATCATAAGCTACAACAATACTTTCTCTGTTAATGCCAACCTTGCTAAGAACGGTGGTTAGCTTCGAGATTTCTGGTAGGGGGTGGCGTCCACCGTGTGCGCCTACTGGAGCGGAGAGTTGTTCTTCTAGATGCAAATAGATTGCGCCGGGAATATGATCTTCCGTATAGGCTTTACGCCCAGCTTCCGGATCCGTAAGTAAAAAACGACAATCGACTATAACCAGTTCAGGTTCGTATAACCGAGCAAGCAGCCATCGGGTAGAAACAATTGGTTCCATAAAGTTACCTTCTTTCTATTAATATGTATGGAGTCATTATAGCGGAAAATAATTGAGGACGCATCTTAAGCTTATAGCTTAAACTGCATCCTCAAGTGATTAGATCAAACGATATCCTGAAGGCAAGCTACCAGTTCGTTGTATGGCGCGAACCTGCGCCGGAGTCAGCCGCTGATTGCTTGAAATGAGCGATTCGACATCTCCTCTACGGAGAAAGTCATCCAGTTCGCGAATGCTGCGGTTACCACGCAGAATTACGAAATTGTCACGGAAGCGAGAACGATCGAACAGCACAAGCGTAGCGTTCGGATTCGTGGAGAAAAAGCGTAAGCTTTCTATTCCAGTAAGGACTGCATCAATATCTGCAATGCCCAGGTTTCCGCGATAGGTTCTGCGGAGCCCACGAAAGTTCTCCTCACTATATACTCTTAATCTGGGATAGACTATAGACGCTGCTTTTATGGTTACCATTTTTTATCTCTCTTTGTTGGATTGACTTAGCAGGTAAATCCACTAACTATATGACCTCAGAAGATAACTTGGGAAAAAGGAGTAACCTGGGCTCTAGCTCCAGATTGCTCCTTTCTTGTTGAATGGAAATGTTAGATCAAGCGATATCCCGAAGGCAAGTTACCGCTGCTGCGGATATTGCGGATTTGCTCGAGTGTTAATCTTTGATTGCTTGAAATAATGGATTCCACATCATTGCCGGAAATGAAGTCGTCCAAATCACGAATACTGCGGTTTCCACGGAGCACGCGGAAGTTTCCTCTAAACCGAGTTCTAGTGAACAATACCAACGTTGCATTGCTGCTAGTAGAGAAGAATCGAAGACTCTCGATACCATCTAAAATGTTGTCCGTATTACGAATGCCAAGGTTCCCGGTAAAAATAGTGCTGCTCCCTCTAAAGTTTTCTTCATCGTACACGGTCAAGCGCGGGAAAGTCTGAGATACATGAACTTCTTTTTTCATTTGTCATTCCTCCTTTGCTATCTAATCTATGTTCATTTCAATTTTTGGTTTGGCAGATAGTCTAATAGAAAGCCCTTCTTTTTGAAAATTCATAATTTTGGGCTTTACATCAACATTGCATTAGTGTACTATTAAACTATAACACCGACACAATAAAATGAAATCATCAATAATAAAAAGATAGCAGGGAGGATTATTATGAATCCAGGGAGTAACGAACAGATGCAAGATTCAATCGTGCTGCAAATGAACGGGGTAAGCAAGATCATAAAAGGGAAATCCATTGTGGATAAGCTGACATTTGATATCCGTAAGGGAGAAATAGTCGGTCTACTGGGTCCAAATGGTGCGGGTAAAACAACGACGATTCGGATGATGACGGGATTAATACGGATGAGTGAAGGTGATGTGATCATTCAAGGTCACAGTGTAAAGAGTGATTTTAACAAAGCCATTGGCCACATTGGAGCGATTATTGAAAATCCAGAGTTCTATCCGTATATGACAGGGCTTGATAATCTAAAGCAATACCAGAGAATGACAGATAATATTGACACTGGTAGAATCGAAGAGGTTGTGGAATTGGTAGGACTACAGGAAGCAATGAATAAGAAAGTGAAGGCCTATTCGCTGGGTATGCGTCAACGTCTTGGGATTGCTCAGGCGTTACTGAACCGACCAAAGTTATTGATTCTAGATGAACCTACGAACGGTCTTGACCCAGCAGGCATACGAGAAATGCGTGATTATATGCGTAAGATTGCTGAGGTTGAAGGGATTTCAATTCTAATATCCAGCCACTTACTGACTGAAATTGAACAAATTTGTCACCGAGCCATCGTGATTCAGAACGGCAAGCTGGTGACCGTTACAGCGATTGGTGGGGAGCAGGAAGCTACAGCAGAAGTGAAGCTAACGATTCGCGTAGCCTCTGTTGAATCAGCAATAATTCTCTTGGGTAGGTTAGAATACGCAGAACTATTAACTATGGATAATGCTCGTTCTGAGGTGACGATAAGTCTGCATGACAGTAGAGTGCCGGAGCTAGTCTCTGCTTTTAGTGATAAAGGGGTAGGCATTTTCCGAATTACGGAGAATAAACAAAGCTTAGAGGAAGATTTCTTGAAATGGACTGGAGGGAACCGAATTGCGTAGTTTTAATCATTTGGTGGTTAATGAATGGCTCAAGCTCTCGAAGAAACGTACGTTTTTCGTACCCTATTTAATATTAATCTTATTGTCCCTACTATTAGGTTACATTGTACATTCCGTGTCACCCGACATGTTCGGATCAGCGTATGAGTTCTCATCCGCAATGTTGCTTTCTCAAGGGATTGGGCAAGTTATAACCATTCTTGCAATCATCGGAACAGCGGGTGTTGTCTCAAAAGAATATAGTCAGGGCACTATCAAATTTCTTCTAATCCGTGCGAGAAGCCGTACAGCAATACTTGCTTCCAAATATGTTGTTGTGCTGATTTACGCGTTCTCAGTGGCACTTGTCGGTATGCTTGCGGTTTTTGCAGCAGGTGCTTTATGGTTTGGCTTTAGTGGTGGTGAGGCTGGTATTCGTGAGATGCTAACTAGTTTAATGTATAACTCTGTAAGTACAGTTGTATATTCAACCCTTGCTTTTATGATTGGAATACTGACGACATCAACGGGCGTAACCATCGGGGTTACAATGTTTATGCTGATGATAGATAAATTGATCATTTTCCGTGAGTTCTATAAATATGTATTATTCCCTAACCTGAATTTAGCTGCTTATGAAGGTGGAGGAGCACCTATGCCTGGAATGACGCTGACCTTTTCCATTGTAATGCTAGTCTTATACTCAGTTGTCTTTCTACTTATAGGCTTTTCCGTCTTTAGACGAAGGGATGTTGCTTAAATATGACAATCGAATTCGATAACAACCTGCCGATTTATATCCAGATCATGAATTACATCAAAGGTGAAATCGTCACAGGTAAGCTGAAGCCAGGAGATAAAATTCTCTCGGTCCGTGAACTTGCCAGTGAGTTACAAATTAATCCGAATACGGTACAAAGAACCTTTCAGGAACTGGAGCGTGAAGAAATCGTGGAGACCCGGCGTGGAATGGGAAGATACGTCACTAGTAATGAAGGAACTATTTTGACCATAAAAAAAGAAATGGCAAAAGATGTGCTGGATCGTTTCATTCGTGGTATGCAGGATCTTGGTTTTCAAGGTGAAGATATTTTAGCGGCAGTAGCGGAGAGTATCCGAGACAAGGATGAAGAATAGGGGGATAAGCAAGTTGGAAAATATACTTGAGGTTCATGACGTTACTAAAAAATATAGATCAAAGCATGCTCTTCGCGGTGTATCCTTTAATCTGAGTGCGGGTAAGATCACGGGACTGCTAGGCAGTAACGGCAGCGGCAAAAGCACACTAATGAAAATCATCGCAGGACTTACACAGCCTACCTCTGGTCGTGTATCCATTATCGGGGGTTCTGTAGGCGTAGACAGTAAAGCAGTAGTGTCATTTATGCCGGATAAGCCGCTAACAGAATCCTGGATGAGTGTTACAGATGCTCTGAAGTTCCAAAGTGATTTCTATCCGGATTTTGATCAGACGAAGGCTTCACGAATGTTGGAGTTTATGAAGCTAAGAAGTAAAGATAAGGTAAAGGATCTATCCAAAGGAATGAATGAACGTTTACAGCTTACACTTGCCTTATCACGCCGAGCTAGCCTTTATTTACTGGATGAGCCAATCGGTGGAGTAGATCCAGTAGCTAGAACTAAAATTCTTAACGCGTTAGTAGAGTTTTATGAGGAGGACAGCACCATACTCTTATCAACTCATTTAGTATCCGATATTGAGCGGATCTTTGATGATGTGATTTTTATTAAAGAGGGAGAAATTGTGATGCATACGGCGGTAGAGGATATCCGGCTTCGCCATGGCAAAAGCATAGACGAAATGTTCAGAGAGGTGTACG
This sequence comes from Paenibacillus sp. RS8, assembly GCF_041956825.1. Taxonomy (NCBI): domain Bacteria; kingdom Bacillati; phylum Bacillota; class Bacilli; order Caryophanales; family Paenibacillaceae; genus Paenibacillus; species Paenibacillus sp. RS8. The sequence goes on from NZ_CP168131.1 coordinate 4,711,307, forward strand.
CAGAATGCTAAAGCTAGTGAAGTATGATTTTAGACGGGATAGGGATAAGTTTCTTGCTGTTTTTGTTATCACCATTCTTGTGCAGCTTGTGATAGGATTTACTGTTCGTTCAGATCAAGAGATGTTCATGATGAACGTCACTTCCTATGCTGTAGCAGGTGTAGTGCTTCTCTTTTTTAGTCTGCGCACCTTCGGTCAGAACCTGAGATTATTCAATCGTAGGCTTGTGCCAGTACCAGTCCTGTACACCGTTCTCTCACCGATAATGCTGTTCTTAGGTTCGTTACTCTGTTTATTTCTAGTTGCTTATATTCATTTAGCAGTTGATATTATGATGTTTTCAACTTCGTTTTTGCCGGAAAAATTTTGGTTGATTTCCGCCTATACAGTGCTGATAGTCTTTTGGGCTTCCGCCTACTCTATGTTACTCGTGATGTTCTCCATGACCGTTGCAATGAGTGTGAGAGTGAAAGGAAGAGTATGGATTGGGATAGCTGTTTTTTTTGTAATACAGTATATAATTTCTTTATTAGAAACATCGATGTTCGATCATAAAAATATCACTTTGGAAAGAGCCTTTCGATTTGAAGTGACGGATGAGGCTGCTAAATTAAATAATATTGAGACCTCTCAGTATGTTCTTGGTTTACTTCCTACCCTGTTCGAAGCGATGATTATTGTGATTCTAGTATTTGCTATTGTTAAACTCGTTAAGAAAAGAGTGGAGTTATAGAAGTCTAACTCGTATAGATTTTTAGAACGAAGGCAGAGCGCTTCAGCTTTGTCTTCGTTTTTGTGCAAAAAAAAGACGCCTTTCCATGAGAAGGGCATCTGTTATGTAAAATTCTACAGACCCTCTACATCATTTAGAGAGGCTGTCCATATTTCAAGTTCTTTTAGCAACCGTTCTTCTTCGTCTTCTCTCAATCTAAGCTTAACTCCGTATTGGTACTGGCCGAGTCCAAACATCCAGCCCCAACGAACGCTGCCCACGAGTTGAAGCTTTTCTTCGTTTAATTGAAGATGAATCACTAGCTTTGTATCGCCTGCTGTAAATCGAAGATTTAGAGGGGTACGCACTTTGCAGCCAGATCGGCTAAGATCAAGCAACACGGCTTCTGTTAACTTTCCGGCACCCGGACCAATACTACTTGTTGGAACTTCAATCCAGCATTCAAGCGGCTGGTTCATTACATAGCGGAATGGTTCTTTCCTGCTGGACACATCCATAATTTCCCTCCATATCGTTTATTTGCAATTATATCGAAAGAGATTGTTGAGAACAATCTACTAAAGTGCTATTTTTAATAAGAATAAATTTATTTAATCCTAATGAAGGTGATGAGACTCAACATGTACCAATACCTTAATGAAACGTTCCAAAAACACAATTTTGACCAAGGAAGTCTGCAGGACGGGGAACTAAATAACTGTACATTTGAGCAGTGTTCCTTCAAGGGAAGCTCTATGGAAGAAATGACTTCCATCGGTTGCCGATTTATAGATTGCGATTTTACTGGAGCCATGCTCAATGCATCACACCATAAAGGTTCAGCTTTTACTAACTGTAAGTTCACTGGTGCGAATCTGTTCGTATCGAAATTTGAAGATTGTAAAATGGTAGGATCTGATTTCTCAAATGCTTATATGGACGGGATCACACTTATCGGCGGGGACTGGTCTTACACGAACCTTAGACATACTAATCTTAGCAGACAGGATCTGCGCGGAATTCGATTTACTGAAGCTGATCTAATGGGCTGTAATTTGCAAAAAAGTGATCTTCGAGGGGCTGATTTGAGCCGTGTACAGTTATCTCAATGCAAGCTTAAAGGGGCTGACCTACGGGACGCTATTGTTGAGGGGATTGATTTAAAAAGTTTGGATCTACAAGGAGTTCGTATGGATATAGATCAGGCCGTACTGTTAGCACGTTCTTTTGGAGCTAAGGTAGGAAACTAGGAATAGGGGCATCAGCTGCTAATGTTGTAGCGGTTGATGCCCCTTTAGTTTGTTATCAAGAAATACATATGCACATTGTATGAAACTTCTTATGTATATTTACTTTCTTAACAGTTAACGCAGTCGTTTTCTGGGCTTAGCCCACCATTTAATCCAAAGAAAACCTTCGTCATCACGGAAAAACTTAATGCCCACCCAGCGCAAGGGTGTCCATAGTTCTCTAAAATAATATGAAGGCATAGTCTATTAGACCCTCCTATATAGTCAATTAATACTATATGTTACGCTAGTTTTAATGAAACTTCAAGATAATTTTACTTATAATTACATATTATGAATCTACGAGAAATAAATTTCTCCTGTGAGCAGGACTAATAGCCCTATGCGAGTTGCATGCTTCATTTATTTCTTTTCAGCTACTTATGTCATATTCGAATTATCAAATACGCACGCGCTCTTTGAGCGCGTGTTTTGACGTTTATTTTGAATGGAATCTAGCAATGACGCTCTATTAGTAGGGATATGCACAAGCATTTCATTATGCTCAGCATTTAATAAAAGGAGAGGAAGTGATGAAATGACGGAGACAGAGTTTATTGCGAAGATCGCAAATTTTGCTGAAAAGGACATGCAGATTAGTAAGGTTCCAGCATCGCTAACGATAGCTCAAGCTGCGCTAGAATCAGGCTGGGGCAGCAGCGGGTTGACTGTTAAGGCCAACAATTTGTTTGGAATCAAAGGCAGCGGACCAGCTGGTAGTATTACTGTGCAAACTACTGAATATGTTAATGGTAAGGCTGTTAAAGTAGAAGCTCCTTTTCGGGCCTATAACAACTGGGGAGAATCTGTCGCGGATCATTCCGCGTTGATTGTGAATGGTGTTTCGTGGAATCGTAACCTTTACAGCAAAGTGCTTGGTGCAAGTGGCAAGGTTGCCGCACAAGAGATTGCTGCCGCTGGCTATGCTACCGACCCAAACTATGCAGCAAAGCTAATCCAAATCATGAATACTTACAATCTGTATAAATATGATGAAGAAGCCAAGGAAGGTGATGACGAAATGTCGGCAGAGGATAAACAAAAGCTGGTTAGTCTGGAAACAGAAATAAAAGAATTGCGTGCGCTTATAGTGAGTCTTACGGATAGCAAGGATACGCTAAAAACAGGTGTGCAGGAGCAAGGTCAATCGATTACTAAGCTTTCGGATCGAGTGACTCTAATTGAAGGTCGAGCAGTGATGAATGTACCCCCATGGGCTGAAGCGGCAGTAAAGGCAGCGAGTGCTGCAGAGCTGCTAGATACACCGTCAGGTGGGAGTTATGACTTCTATCGCATAATAACAGTGTTGAACCGTGCAGGCTTACTTGTTCCTGGTAGTGGAAAATGAAATAAGGAGGGTTAAAAACCATGTATAATGATGCTCTCAACAGTGTGCTTGCCTTTGCTTCCGTGCTGGCTGTTTTCGTAATGGCACTTGTACAACTTGTGAAGAATAGCGTGAAACTTCCGCGCAATATTGTACCGGTTGTTGGATTAGCTATTGGCTTGCTGGTTGGAGCAGTTGCTTATCCGTTCACTGATATGAACCTTATTCTGCGACTATGGGCTGGGGGGCTAGCAGGGCTTTCGGCGACGGGGTTATTTGAGCTTGCTTTTAACAAAAGGGATGGTACGAAAACAGATGATAAATGATTTAGTCGTATTCATTTTTTTGAAAATCAATCCTTTCTCACTGGTAAAATGACTACGCATTCTATCAAGATGACTAATATATTATAGTATGAAAAAAAAAGGAGGTGTAAATATGGGAACTTATCTTGACGCTAGAACATCACAAAATGCCAGTCTCGCCAATTCGATAGCTATTCCGATTACGGTAATAAACACGCCACAGTTGTTTGGACAAATTGGTTTGTTAACCGCAGGAGTGACTACGAACCCACGTGTGCTGCTTAAAGGGACAATTTCCGTTACTCTTCCACTGGCATTGGTAGGTATCACAATTACGATTGTAAGAGGAACTTTACCAACGGATCCTAAAGTATATTCTGCTACTTCAACTTTTGGTCTTAGTATACTGGCCCCGCAAGTAATAACCTTCTCGGCAGCGGACTTCTTACCAGCAATCACACCTCAACTCACTTATACAGCATTTGTTTCTTCTAATCTTCTCGGCACAGTCCGTGTGGGTCCAGAAAGCTTTGACGGTATTTTAGTATCTGATTAGAAATTTTTACACTAACCTCGCGCAGTTGGCGGGGTTATATTTTTTGCCGTTCGCCCAATCTTCCAAGGGGGTTAACACATATCCTGTGGTGTATTCTACAATACGGAGGAGGTCTTCACATGGGAGCTGAATTTGGTCATGTCGGTGGTGCTTTTACTAGTACTGGCGCAATCTTAGTATTATTTATCTTGTTAGTAATTATTACGAGCGCATGCATATTCTAGAGATATAAAAAGTCTGCTTCTGGCATTCATGCTGGAAGCAGACTTTTTAATGGTGTTATACCGATTTATCTAGATGAATTAACAATTAAAAGTGGATTGAAGTACATAGGTTTACAAAACTAGGATTTTGAAGATTCAAATATACATGTTATCTTAGTTTGATAACATAAATGAATACTGTTAAATATTATTTAGGAGAGATAGTTTTGAAGAATAAAATGCTGATCGGGATTTCTTCCATTATTGTAGTGTTAATCATTATCGTAACGGTTGGAAGCTTTTATTTCTATCATGTCGCCATTGCACGTGCCTCAAAGGACTTTTTAGATGAGAGTCCAGATCTGCAATCAAGTCCGGAAGTGGAACAATCTAAAGATACTTCACAAGCAGATAAAGAGTGGTGGAACAACCAGCACTTCGACAGGTGGGAGATGGATTCTGATGACGGGATTCATCTTAAGGGGTACTACTTAGCAGCTCCTGTGCAATCTGATAAGACGGTAATCATTGCGCATGGTTATGCTGGAAATGCGACTCAGATGAGTGGATATGCCAGAATGTACTATGAAAGACTGGGATATAATATTTTACTGCCAGATGCTAGAGGACATGGAGACAGCGGTGGTAATTACATCGGGTTCGGCTGGCCTGAGCGCAAGGATTATTTAAAGTGGATTCAGCGAGTCTTGGAAGCGAATGGTGAGAAGACACAAGTGGTGCTTCATGGTGTTTCCATGGGGGGAGCTACGGTCATGATGACAAGTGGGGAAGAGCTGCCACCTAATGTGAAGGCAATTGTAGAGGATTGTGGTTATACATCTGTGAAAGACGAGCTTACGTTCCAGCTGAAGAGAATGTACCATTTACCGGCGTTCCCGATTGTGGACACGACCAGTATGCTGACAAAAATTCGCGCAGGCTATTCCTTTAATGAAGCCTCAGCATTAGAACAGGTGAAGAAATCCGTAACCCCGACACTGTTTATTCATGGTGATAGTGATACCTTCGTTCCTACGGAGATGGTACATACTTTGTATGAGAATAGTCCGGTGGAGAAGGAGCTATATATCGTTCCTAAAGCGGGTCACGGTGAAGCTTTCCGTATGGACCCGGTTAAATATGAGAGCGTAGTTACAGGGTTCGTTGGGAAATTTATAGAGTAAGTGTCTGTCAAAGGACTGCCGAAAGGCGGTCCTTTTGTGTTATATCTCCATTAGCAAACTTATTTGTGTATGTTTGGTTTTTATTCACATTTAAATGCAATATATAAATTGCATTATGTAATAAATATATTATAATTCGGAGTATAAGGAGGGATAATAATGAAAACCAGCAAAGTTAATGATGAACGAATTGTATCTCAAAGAAGGAAAATTCAAAGTGATGCTTATCAAATACTAATTTATTGTTTGCTTATTTCAATTCTGATTCAACAATTCATAATGAATGCTCCGTTTGCGCAATTTGCAGTCGAGTTTTTCTGTTTGATTGGTATTGGAATATATATAACTATACGGCACTTATCTGTTGGGGTTGATATTTGGGATTCCCGAAGTCACACCAATAAAAAGCTGCTTATAAACAGCATTATTTCAGGCGGGATTTGTGTTTCATTGCTTATAGTGTTGGCGGGAGAAAGAAATGTATGGAGTATTATTTTAACCTTTGTTACTTTTACAATGGTTTATTTTCTTGTACACCTAGTGTTACGGAATATAAATAAGAAAAGACAAAGGCAAATTGATGATGAATTAAGCACGGATGAAGATATAGAATGCTGAGAAGATTTTTTAGATTTATCCACAACGGAAGCGTAACTATATAAGGAATGGTTTATGATTTCAACCTCATAATATCTATTATAGATAAGGAAGAGGTGAACAAATTGAAATTCAAAATAAAATCAATAATGATTCTGTCGACATTTTTACTTGCTGTCAGTGCGGGCCAAATTTGTTCAGCTGTACCAGGAGATCATGTTGAAGATTCAGAAAAAGACATACGAACTTACACATTATCCATCCTGTTTGAAGAAATCAATGGCTCTATATCAGAGCGTTTTGGTTCGGATTGGGTTTTTTCTCCTAAAAAAGTTTGCGAAATAAATGGCAGAAATCTTACTGTTGAGGGGAATCTTATTAAAGATAATCAAACGAAAATAATTAGAATTGATTTGGAGAAGGATATGTCAAGGTATAAGGTTACGCGAGTATCGGAAATTTAGTGAAATATATAATTGATCGCTCGGTAGTACAGCGAAATATCCATAGTTAGGGATTATGAAAAAGCCTCGGTAACCTTAAATGGCAACGGGGCTTTTTTGAGTTGTTACTTAGTCGAAGGAGGCGTTGTGCCAATAAGCATCTGCAATAGCGGGGATGTCATCCGATACAAAATTTTCCCAACGAGCCACTGTGAGTACTTCTTTCTTGTTATACGAAACTAGTGATTTTGTATTGTTTTATATACAATAATAACTTTTAAATGTATTTAAACATAAATTCGGGGCCCTATCTCTAGGGCCCCTTTCATGGGAGAGGAGAAACCGGACGAAGAGCTTATGGGGAAACGTAAGCCTGCTCCGCGGTTGTCTACGACATTTGTGGTGTCGATAATTACATGATGTCCCTGTAAGACCAGTCTTATACATAATGACGACTTATTTATCGGAATCGTCTCTGATTGTTCCATTTTTCATAACTAGACAAACTTTTTATTTCAGTGCGCAAATGTGTTACGATAGGCGTGGACTTATGCCCTTTTGGGTATAACAAACAGAGACATAGAGCGGGTGATTGACGGTGAGAGTGGTATCGGGAAGTGCAAAAGGAAGACCACTAAAAAGTGTGCCAGGAAGTGGAACAAGACCTACAACCGACAAGGTGAAGGAAGCTGTATTCAGTATGATCGGTCCATATTTCGAAGGTGGAGCGGTGCTGGATTTATTCGCAGGTACAGGTGGTCTGGGTATCGAAGCTTTAAGCAGAGGAATGGAAAGTGCCGTATTTGTAGATATGGAGCCTAAAAGTATTGACACCATTCGTGCCAATTTGAAAGCGACTAATCTTGAGGCAAAGGCGCAAGTGTACCGAAATGAAGCAGGAAGAGCGCTCAGTGCGTTGGAGAAGCGGGGACGTGTTTTTGATTTAGTCTTTTTAGACCCTCCTTACCGATTGAAGCACGGAGATGAGCTGATGCTGTCTATGGTAGAAAAAGGAATGCTGCAAGAGGACGCAATCATAGTACTGGAGCATGAATCAAATTATGCCTATCCTGAGGATATCCCAGGATTTTATAGGCTGCGCCAAGCCGTATACGGAGAAACGACAATTTCTATTTATCAGTATGAAGCTAATCCTTCAGTGGACGGCGAGACTGGTGAGGAGGTAGAGAATGAGTCTGCAAATTAGAAAAGAGCGTGTTGCCATCTATCCAGGCACCTTTGATCCCGTGACTATGGGACATATGGATATTATCCGGCGCGCATCCAAGCAGTTCGACCGTTTAATTGTAACGGTGCTTAATAATTTGAGTAAGAACCCGTTATTTACTGTAGAAGAGCGAACAGCGCTTTTAAGACAGGCGACAGCTGACATTCCTAATGTGGAAATCGACAGCTTTAGGGATCTGCTAGTTAATTATGTTCGTCAAAAAGATGCTCAAGTCATTGTTCGTGGTATTCGTACCGTAACTGACTTTGAATATGAACTGCAAAATGCATCCATCAACCATAGTCTGGATCCGGATGCGGAAACGATTTTTATGATGACTAATCCGAAATATTCCTACTTAAGTTCCAGTGTTGTAAAAGAAATTGCCCATTTCGGAGGTAATGTATCTGACTTTGTGACCCCTGAAGTGGAACAAGCTATGAAGCTTAAATTTAATCGGGTCGATGGCGAAAAGCACTAACAAGATATATCGCTGCGGATAATGCTAGCAGGATGAGGAGTAAAAGTGATTGCAGACTAAGCAGTTGTGGAAAAGAGCTCCATATGGCTGTTACATTAATGGTTCTGTTTGGTGTGGATTGTGAATCTGCAAGAGCAGGCAAAACAGCAGTTCCTACAGTCAATAGTGGTTTCCATAGTAGTAGTGTCAATAAAAAAGCATAAGCTCCATGCATCAAGCGAACCGCAGCATAGGGGAGAAATCGGACACCTGCCTCTTTAAGCAGTGTCAGTACTTGCAGCTGTGCGCAGAGTCCGCTCCAGCCAAGTGCAGCGGAAAGTAAGGCCAAGCCTAATACTCCTGTTGATCCGGCTCCGATGCTCGTGAGCCCTTTGCTTATGGCGTCGGCTCCTAAATGAACCTCCAGCAAGCCTGCTGGTAGAGCAGCTGGTAATGCAGGAAGTACAGTAGTAATGATATTGATGACTACGGCGAACATAATCATATAACCGCCCACAACCATCAAATTTTGCACCGCAGTAGCTACCGACTCCCCAAGAAGTTTGCCGAAGCTTCGGCCATCTCTTGATCTGGCTTCAGTGGCTGCAAGCTGGATACGACTATATAAAGAAGGTCGTTTAGTATTCGTACTTTCTTTTACAGAAGGTTGCGGATTGTCTATCCGGCCGTTTAACAGTGCATCTGTATAACTGGCTAGAAGTCCTGAAATCCAGTGGATCGCAAGTAGAAAGTAGCCTGCGGTAGGACTATGTAGGAAAGCTACACCAATCACAATGAGCAGGGTTACTGGACTGGCGAAATGTGTAAGGGAAGCAAGACGAGCGGCTTCCTTGTCCGAAATGCTGCCCTGCTTATGAAGCTGCATTACACCTCCGGCCCCGCCGGGGAATCCAGTTGTGATTCCAAGCGCCAAAGTCCAGCCGCTCGCGCCGGGAAGTCGGAAGACCTTTTTCATCAATGGTTCCAGGAGCACTCCGAAGCCATGCACGAAGCCCGAAGCAGTCAGCATCTCAGACAACATAAGGAAGGGTAGAAGTGCAGGAAATACGAGTGTCCACCAGAGCTTTAATCCTTGAAGAGAAGCCTCGAAAGAGCTTTCTGGTGAGATGATGATTGCAATGGCTAACAGGATTGCAATCGCCCCGGATAGAAAAGGTGTGGAGCGACTAGCTAGCCGGCGTATTTTAATATTGTTCATTTCTAGAATCACCTCTTCATAACTTAAGGCATAGCAGATGTGTTATCACTTTATGCAGAGTAGACAACCATCATGCCAAACCAATAGTCGAAGCGGTAATGAAGTTCAAACATTCATATCCTAAATGTGCCGTGGGAAAGAAGGGAAGAGCAGTGAAGCAGTTGAAGCATCGGCCGGGATTCCGCGCCACAGCTTACCTCTTTACGTTTGTAGTTATCGTGTATGTATTTGTATTTATGAACACCCCGTACATTGTCTATCAGCCGGGTAGTGCATCTGAGGTTGCCCCTATGATTAAAGTGGAGAATGCGGATCCGGCTGAAGAAGGAACCTTTATGATGACTACGGTATCTGCTAGTTACGCTAATGTGGCGTTACTGGTCGCCTCTGTTTTTAACTCCAATTCAGAGGTTGTTCGAAAAGAGACCCGGCTGGGAGATAAGTCTGAAGACGAATATGCTGCGGAGCAGGTTTTTTATATGAACAGCTCCCAATCTTACTCCGTTCAGGCGGCTTATCATGCTGCAGGAATTCCGTATGAGGATGTAGTAGATTATTTGTATGTTTTTTCGGTTCCGGTTGAAAGTAATAAGGGTCAATTCCATCCAGGTGACAGAATCATAAGTGTAGAAGGACAGAAGGTACCGGATCCGGAAGCACTTTCTGCTTTACTTTCAGCCAAGAAAATCGGTGATCAGGTCGCTGTTGTTTTACAGAGGAATGGTAAAGAAGTAAAGGAGCAAGTGACACTGGTCGAGATCAAAGATAAAGAAGGTGCTGCAGTTCGACCTGGTTTTGGAGTGACAATAGCCGCAGTTCAGAAAGTGAAACCTAAAGAACAAGGAAAAGCGGTCAGCTTTGTAGATACAAATGTTGGCGGACCTTCAGCAGGACTGATGTTCACTATGGAGATTTACAATCGTCTTACACCTGGTGATCTAACCAAAGGTCATAGGGTTGCAGGAACGGGCACGATTAACGCTGAGGGTGTGGTAGGTGCTATCGGTGGAGTGAAACACAAGATCGTGGCTGCGGATCGTGAAGGGGCGGAGATTTTTTTCGTACCTGTTAAGAATTACGACGAAGCCAAAGCGAAAGCTGATAAAATCGGCACAACTATGGAACTGGTACCCGTATCGACACTGGATGAAGCGCTGAAGTATATGGAGGAACTACCGGTCAAACCATGACCGGAGGTTCCAAATAATCGCGATACATATCGATTCTGTGAGGTTCTCGAAAAGCTCCAGCGAAAGCGGACGCAGCTTGAAGGTCTCGCTCAAGTTGTGGATGGGAGTAAAGTGAGGGCCGCATCACGATGGGTAAAGTTGCTTTTTGTTTCATCTCTTTAAGCAGTGCTCGTCCACTTTCTCTAAATCCGAGGATTCGAATATATCCAGGCCCCTCTGCTAATACAGAAGGGGTCATTTCTTCCTTGGTGTGATTTAGTAAAATGTGCAGCAGCAGACGTTGCAGTCGTGTATGTGTGTAACGCTTACTCTTAAGGGCCTGAAGCAAACCCGAAATAGTGAATTGCTCCAGCTCGGGCATAAGACGAAGGATTCTATTCTCCAAGCCTTCATTCATGTCTTGGATTGTTCTTAGCTCTGTAGCGGTACGTGTAGAGAGCAGATGGCGGAGGGGGGCTCGGAAATGCTCTAATTCCAAAGGACCTCTACCGGCTGCATGCTCTCTTTCCAATATGGACACGCTATATTCCGGCATGTAAGCTGCTGGTGATCCACCTTCTTGTAATAGCTTTCGAATAGCAGTGGCGCTTGCGATCGATGAGTCGACTTGCAAAGGGTCATGGAATCCGGCTGCCGTTCGCGGAACGGTTAGCGGCTCGATCTTGCTATTCAGCCGCTGCAAAGCAATGAGATAATGCAAGCCAAGGCTGTTATTCGGCTGGCGCAGCAGCTTGCCAGCATCGAAGGGACTCTCTTCTTCATGGAGAGTCCCTTCAAAGGCCACCGCCGCCGCTGCGCTGTACGCGGCGGGGAAGCTCGCTCCGAGCGCCATGCGGCGGCGGATCTCGCTCTGAAGTTCGCTGCTTTCCTCTGCCAGATACTTGGCCAGAGGAAGCAGCGAACCCAAAGTGCCGGCTTCGGAGCCGAAGCACAAGCTGTCCACGACCCCGGTCGCTTCCAGCAGTGCAACTGCTCCGAAGGCGAACCATTCTGCCGGCTGTACAGCATAAGCCACCGGCAGCTCAATGACGAGGTCGGCGCCCATTCGTAGCGCCATCTCTGTCCGGGCTTGCTTGCTCACCGCCGCCGGCTCGCCGCGCTGAGTAAAGGGTCCGCTCATGACCACGATGGCGCGCTCAGCACCTGATAGTCTTTTGGCTTCGGTGAAGTGGTGTACATGACCGTTATGTAATGGGTTGTATTCTGCTACTATTCCAACCGTTGTCACTGCTGCTTCCCTCCATAAGTAACCATTATTTAAAATATAAGAAGGTATAAATTATGCACCTATCCTTTATCTCTTATATTTCACGATTAAACGCTTTTCGTCCTTATAGAACGCCAAAGGTGTTTATGCATGTAGAGATTACTAGGATAAATATCCTGAAACTCTATTCGCACAAGCTGTCATTTTGATTTACACTAATAGTTATATCATAATTCTCCCCAATTCCTGAAACAATATAAAGGGAAAATGGTTGACAAAGGTATATAATACTAGGTATAATAAATTTTGTTTGTTTGGGAGTGATAAGTATGCAGATTCACTTTCGCAAATTAGCGAATGCCGACGAACCGTTACATATTCACGATGTTGTGGATGTCAGCGAGGTAGTCAAAGGGCGCAAGGATATTCTAGCTGTTGCTCCGCTCTCAGTGGACCTTAAAGCGCTGCCCGCGGGAACCGATTGTGTGAACGTGGTGGGGAAACTGAGTGGAGATGTGGACATGTTATGTTCACGTTGTCTCACGGAGGTCAAAAGTGATTTGAACATTCCTTTTGCTGAGACTTTCAAGTGGCTTAAGCAGCCAGTTCTTCCAGATGATGACGAAGATGAGGAACTCATTTACGTCAAGGATGAGGTTGTGGATCTTATCCCATATGTGGAAGAAAATTTCGTACTGCACTTACCGGATTCGGTATTGTGCAAGGCAGACTGTCTTGGTCTTTGTCAGAAATGCGGACAGAACTTGAACGAAGGCACCTGCAGTTGCGACAACACAGTGATCGATCCTCGACTCGCTGCGTTGAAAGACTTTTTCAAATGAAACATTACAACAAAACACATCCTGCTCTGAGGAGCAGGCTGACAGAAATATCACGAGGAGGTGGAACACATGGCAGTACCACAACGTAGAACGTCTAAGACACGCCGTGACAAACGTCGCACCCACTTTAAGTTGGTTGTGCCGGGCATGGTGAAATGCGAACAATGCGGAGAGTTGAAATTGGCTCACCACGTATGTAAAGTTTGCGGAACTTACAAAGCAAGAGAAATCATCAAACAATAGTTTTAGAATAAATAGTACTTCACTCTTGGTGAAGTACTATTTTTTTTGAAATATAAGACTATATAAGTTTCACTCCTCTATAAATTCCTTGTATTTTTCGCACAAACGCTTACCGTCTATTAGGGACGCTGAAGCGTTTATACTTGTCCAAACATAAGCCGCCCAGAAGTCAATGCTTTATTTTTGGTGCGGCATGCTTTATACTACATATTAGTACCTGGTTCTAAATAATGAATATGGTTATTTGACCTAATATAACAGCGGCCATCAAGCGGCCGAATGCTTTCTTTAAAATATAAGAAAGTATAAGTTATACACCTATACTTTTTTGTCTTATATTTCTCGCTTAAACGTTTATCGTCCTTTTAAGGATACCGAAGGCGTTTATGCTTGGCACGTGCCAGGAGGTGAGCCGCAATCGAGCGGATGTCCAAGAAAGAACGTCAGCAACAGCTGCTACATATAATCGCAGGCAATCCTTTTGTAACGGATCGGGAGCTGACTCGTCAGCTGAAAGTTAGCATTCAGACGATTCGGTTAGACCGGATGGAGCTGGGAATACCGGAACTGCGTGAACGAATGAAACAAATGGCAGAGCACTCCTATGATCAGGTGCGCTCTTTGCCTGCGGATGAAGTCATCGGAGACATTGTGGATCTACAGCTGGACAAGAGTGGGATTTCGATATTTGAGATTCGCGAAGATCATGTTTTCTCTAGAAATGGGATCGCTCGAGGCCACTATGTGTTTGCTCAAGCGAACTCACTTGCGGTTGCCGTAATCAACGATGAAATCGCTCTGACCGCTTCAGCCGATATCCGTTTTGTACGCACAGTTCAGCTAGGTGAGAAGTGTATTGCCAAAGCACAGGTGCGGTCACTCGCTGGTAGGGGTGGCAAAGCGGAGGTGGATGTATTCACTTATGTCGGAGAAGAATTAGTGTTTCAGGGCCATTTTATAGTGTATCGGTCCGCAAATGATGAACACAGTGAAGGGGGTAACCATAGTGCTGATCGCCATTGATGCCATGGGCGGGGACAACGCTCCTGAATGTAATGTCGAGGGGGCGTTGTCCGCGGCCGCGGAATGGAAAGATACGCAGATTGTGCTCGTTGGTGACGAAGCCAGATTAGAGCCACTGCTGAGGGACAAACCGTCCAATCTGACAATACGTCATGCAGGAGATGTCATTGGTTCTGATGAAGAGCCAGTTAAGGCGGTTCGTCGTAAAAAAGATTCATCCATGGTTGTAGCTGGAAGAATGGTACGCGAAGGTGAAGCAGATGCTATGATTTCGTCAGGCAACACGGGTGCATTAATGACTACAGGACTCCTCGTAGTTGGCCGGATGCAGGGGATTGAACGTCCTGCTCTGGCGCCTATGATTCCGACGCTGGACGATGTTGGCGTATTGGCGCTTGATCTTGGTGCCAACATGGATGCGAAGCCTGAACATCTGGTGCAATATGCACTGATGGGAACCATTTATCGAAACAAAGTGCATGGTATTGCTAAGCCGAGAGTCGGACTTCTGAATGTAGGAACAGAGCCTGGAAAGGGCAATGAACTGACAAAAGTAGCCTATCCACTGCTTGAGAACTTGCCAGGCATTCATTTTATCGGTAATGTTGAGGCACGTGACGTGCTTACAGGGAACTGTGATGTGCTTGTCTGCGATGGATTTGCCGGTAACATTTTACTGAAGTCACTAGAGGGTACAGCGGGTGCATTGTTCTCTTTGCTGAAGGAGCAATTTAGTCGTTCTCTGAAAACTAAGCTTGGCGCGGCTATGCTGATGCCAGAGCTTAGAGCTCTAAAAGGTAAAATGGACTACAAAGAGCACGGTGGTGCACCGCTGCTCGGTCTTAGCGGATTGGTAGTGAAAGGGCACGGATCTTCAGATGGAAATGCGGTTAAAAATGCGGTAAGACAAGCGCGGATTGCTCTGCAAGCCGAGCTTGTGCCAAGTATATCCAAGGAAATTAGCGGGAAGTGAGTGACGAGATGAGACAGTTACGACCGGTTGGGATTATAGGAACTGGGAAATATGTACCTGAGAAAATATTGACAAATAGTGATCTGGAAAAAATAGTGGAGACTAACGATGAATGGATCGTCAGTCGGACAGGCATCCGTGAAAGACATATTGCTGCGCCTCATGAGGCAACTTCTGATCTAGCGTATGAAGCAGCCCTAAAGGCGCTTGATTCCGCGGGAATGAAAGCCGAAGATTTGGATCTTATCATTATTGCAACAGTAACACCTGACAGTGCCTTTCCTTCTACAGCTTGCATTTTGCAGGATAAACTGGGTGCTAAAGGTGCTGCGGCGTTTGACTTGTCGGCTGCCTGCTCTGGTTTTGTATACAGCTTAGCGACAGCGGTTGGATTTATTCAGAACGGAATGTACAATAATGCACTTATTATAGGTGCGGATACTTTGTCCCGCATCACAGATTATACGGATCGTAATACTTGTGTCTTGTTCGGTGATGGAGCAGGTGCAGTTATCATTGGTGAGGTTCCAGAAGGTCGTGGTTTCCAATCCTTTGATCTAGGTGCTGAAGGCTCTGGAGGGAACTTGCTTAAGTTAGAAGCCGGCGGTTCACGTTTGCCTGCATCTCAGCAAACCGTTGAAGATAAGAAACATTTCATTTATATGAATGGCCGAGAAGTCTTTAAGTTTGCAGTTCGTGTGATGGGCTCGGCTACAGAACGTGTGCTTACTAAAGCTGGTCTGGGTAAAGAAGATATTGATTTGTTCGTACCGCATCAAGCGAATATTCGTATCATTCAATCCGCTATGCAGCGTCTTGATTTGCCACCAGAGAAATGTGTGATCAATGTTGATAAGTATGCCAATACTTCGGCTGCCTCTATTCCGTTAGCTCTTGTTGAAGCTGCGGAAGAAGGACGTATGAAAGAAGGCGACACCGTCCTGATGGTTGGTTTCGGCGGTGGCTTAACTTGGGGCGCATCTGTATTGATTTGGTAATAAGCTAAGACCGTTATACGGGAAGGAGTTCATACTTATGGGTAAAATTGCATTTGTCTTTCCCGGTCAGGGAGCGCAAGCAGTTGGAATGGGTAAGGATGTTTATGATGCTCTTCCAAACAGCCGAGCAGTGTTCGAGAAAGGGGATGAAGTTCTCGGATTTCCACTGAGCAAGCTGATTTTTGAAGGACCGGACAGTGAGCTGAAACAGACTGTGAACACGCAGCCTGCGCTTCTTACAGCTAGCGTTGCTTATCTTGAAGCTCTACGTGAACAAGATTTGAAGCCTGATTATGTTGCCGGTCATAGCCTTGGTGAATACAGCGCGCTAGTAGCAGCGGGTGTATTGTCATATGAAGATGCTGTAACACTTGTACGCTTAAGAGGCCGTTTCATGGAAGAAGCTGTTCCAGGGGGCCAAGGTGCAATGGCGGCAGTGCTTGGTGCGGAACGTGAAGCACTGGCTGTATTATGCCAAAATGTATCTGATGAAAGTGGTGTTGTAGAACTGGCTAACGTCAATTGTCCGGGTCAGATCGTTGTTTCCGGGTCTCAGGAAGGCGTTAATGGTGTTGTGCAGCGTGTTAAAGAAGCAGGTGGTAAGCGTGCGATTCCGCTAGAAGTAAGTGGACCTTTTCACTCTTCTATGATGAGAGCTGCTGCGGATCGTTTGGCAGAAGAGTTGAAGAAAGTAACTTTCAATACTCCAAATGTGCCTGTCATCGTTAATGTCACTGCATCACCGGTAACAGATCCCGAAGAAATTCGCGAACTGCTTGTTCGTCAGGTGTATTCTCCTGTGCTTTGGCAGGACAGTATTGAATGGTTGATTGCAGATGGTGTAGATACTTTTGTTGAGATTGGTTCTGGCAGCGTTCTGGCTGGTCTAATCCGCAAAATAGACAAAACAGTCAAAGTAATCAACATTAATACACTTGAAAGTGTCCAAACTGTTTTGTAAGAAATGGTTTAACATTTAGCCAACAGCATCATGATTGAAAGGGGATTAAACTATGTTCTCAGCATTGCGGGGTCAGACAGCCCTTGTAACTGGCGGCTCACGTGGCATTGGTCGCAGCATCGCGCTTGCTCTTGCAGAACACGGCGTAAAGGTTGCCGTGAACTATGCAGGGAGTGAAGCAGCGGCACACGAGACTGTGGCTCGTATTGCCGAGCTTGGCTCGGAGGGGATTGCGCTCCGTGGAGATGTCGGCAATAGTGAACAGGCCGAGAGTCTTGTGAAAGAGGTTCTTAATACCTGGGGACGTATTGACATTGTTGTCAATAATGCCGGCATTACCAGGGATAACCTGATTATGCGCATGAAAGAGGAAGAGTTCGATCAAGTGATTGAGACGAATCTGAAAGGTGTGTTTAACTGTCTTAAGGCAGCTACACGTCCGATGATGAAACAGCGCTACGGTCGAATCATTAATATTTCCTCGGTTGTGGGTGTAACAGGTAACCCAGGTCAGGCTAATTACTCTGCAGCAAAGGCCGGTGTCATCGGTCTAACCAAAGCTGCCGCTCGTGAGCTCTCTTCACGGGGCATCACCGTTAACTGTATCGCTCCTGGGTTTATTGATACAGATATGACGCGTGAGCTCTCTGATGAGGTTCGCAGTGAGCTAGAGAAGGGCATTCCACTAGCTCGCCTTGGGCGTCCGGAAGAGATAGCTATGGCAGTTGTTTTCCTGGCTTCTGAAGGCGCCGCTTATATGACCGGCCAGACACTACACGTGGATGGCGGGATGTATATGTAACTCTCCGTCAAAAATATAAGAAAGTATAAGTTTCACACTATACTTTATTCTTATATATCTCGCATAAACACTTACAGTTCTTATTAGGACACCGATGAATGTTTATGCTTGGGAGAAATTACACTGTTTTAAAGATGAAATGTGAGGGATCAAGAAAGCGTTTTTTGCGGTCTATGGTATTTTGACCTCATATCTCGTATAATACCAAAAGAGGAGGTGAACCGGATGTCCGATGTATTAGAGCGTGTAAAACGCATTGTCATCGACCGCTTAGGTGCCGATGAAGCTGAGGTAACATTAGAAGCGTCTTTCAAAGATGATTTAGGTGCTGATTCTCTTGATGTAGTAGAATTGGTTATGGAATTGGAAGATGAATTCGACATGGAAATCTCTGATGAAGATGCAGAGACCATTACGACCGTGGGTGAAGTTGTGAAGTACATACAATCTCATACCTAGAGTCATATGATTGAGAGTCCCGTTCCTACTTGGGCGGGACTTCTCCTCATTTATACAGCATTAAAAATGTATTAAGGGTTGCCATGTGCAGCTTTATAGGGATTATAACAGAGCCGCAGAAGCGTTAATGAATGCGGTGACCGCTGTTCATATAGTAATAATTCGCAGTATATAAGTTCTGAATATAATGTATACAGCCTATAGATGGGGTGATTGTGTTTGAGTCATAGAGTGGTTGTAACCGGGATGGGCGTAATTACGTCACTGGGGAAAGACTTGGAGACGTTCTGGGATAATCTGATGAGCGGTAAATCAGGTGTATCGATGGTTGAAGCCTTTGATGTCAGTGAATATACTACGCAAATTGCTTCGTCAGTTAAAGACTTTGATCCTGAGGCGCTTTTTGGCCGCAAGGAAGCCCGCAAAATGGACCGATTTGTACAATTTGCAGTGGCTGCCGGTGAAGATGCGTTGAGAGATAGCGGACTTAAGATCGGTGAAGATATCGATGCTGAACGGATTGGTGTATCTGTAGGTTCGGGTATCGGAGGTCTTGGTACTTGGGAAGACAATCATAATCTGTTGCTTGAAAAAGGGCCGAAACGGGTAAGCCCGTTCTTTATCCCGATGATGATCGCTAACATGGGTTCTGGACAGCTGTCCATTAACCTCGGTGCAAAGGGACCAAATACGACTACAGTGACAGCCTGTGCTACAGGAAGTCATTCCATTGGGGAATCATTCCGTCTGATTCAACGTGGAGACGCAGATGCTATGATCTGCGGTGGTTCGGAAGCGACCATTCGTCCAACAGGAATGGCAGGTTTCTGTGCAATGAGAGCGATGTCCACTCGTAATGACGAGCCTGAGAAGGCTAGCCGGCCATTTGATGTAGATCGCGATGGCTTTGTTATGGGCGAGGGCGCTGGAATCTTGATTCTGGAATCCCTTGAACATGCTGAGAAGCGTGGAGCGAAGATTTATGCTGAGGTTATCGGCTATGGTCTGAGCGCTGATGCTCACCATATGACTGAACCAGATCCAGACGGTGCAGCTCGCTGCATGAAGATGGCAATCCGAGATGCTGGTATCTCTCCTGAAGATATTGATTACATCAATGCACATGGTACTTCAACGCCTGTAGGAGATAGATCAGAAACGGCTGCTGTTAAGAAAGCATTGGGTGAACATGCCTATAAAGTAGCTATTAGTTCAACGAAATCCATGACGGGTCATCTTTTAGGTGCAGCCGGTGGTGTGGAAGCTATTATCTGTGGTCTTTCTTTGCAAAAAGGAATGATTGCGCCAACCATTAATTTGGACAATCCAGACCCAGAATGTGATCTGGATTATGTGCCGAATGTGCCACGTAAAGCAGATCTGGATATCGTAATGTCGAATTCCTTTGGATTTGGTGGACATAACGCAACAGTTATTCTAAAAAAATATAATCAGTAAGGGGACAGCGCGGTGAAAGGAGAACTGAAGCAGTTACAACAGCAACTTCAAATCCAATTTCACGATTCTGTGCTTCTGAAGCAGGCCTTTACCCATGCATCCTATGTGAATGAACACCGTTTCAATCAGCATCAGGACAATGAGCGTCTCGAATTTCTAGGGGATGCTGTACTGGAGCTGACGGTTTCTGAATATTTGTACAATCTGTTGCCAGATCGACCTGAAGGGGAACTGACTAAGCTGCGTGCCGCTATTGTATGCGAGCCTTCGCTGGTTAAGTTCGCTGAGAGTTTAGGTTTTGGCCGATATGTACTATTGGGAAAAGGGGAAGAACTTACGGGCGGACGTACTCGCCCGGCCCTGCTGGCTGATGTGTTCGAATCCTTCGTGGGAGCGCTTTATCTTGACCAAGGACTGGAAACCGTAAGGTCTTTTCTTGATAATCACGTATTTCCACTTGTGGAGACGGATGGGAAACTGCAAATGCAGATGACCGATTACAAGACGGAACTGCAAGAGCTAATTCAGCAGCACAATATGGGTACGTTGGAATATCGGATCATTGAAGAACGGGGACCTGCGCATGAGCGTGAATTCGTCTCTGAAGTGTTAATGACTAACCGTTCACTTGGTAAAGGGAGCGGCCGCTCCAAGAAGGAAGCAGAACAGCAGGCTGCAGCAGCTGCACTGTTGCATCTGAAAGAAGATGGTGCTTGAATTTTGCATCATGTGGACAAGCGGAGGAGAGCAGCAAAGGTCTGAATACCGGCGTTTAGGCGGAGCTCAGACCGTTGCTGCTCTTTTTCGAAAGAATAGTCCAAGCTTCATTTTAAATATAAGATGGAATAATTTTCACACTATACTTATGTCTTGTATTTCTCGTTTTATTCGGAGCTCCCACAAAGTACATGCGTACGCATCGAAGCAAAGCACCACTTTGCGGGGATGTTTTGGGAGCTATTTTAGGCTAATAAACGCTATGGTATAATGGGTCAGAGGTGATAGGCAAGTATGTTTTTGAAACGGATAGAATTAGCTGGTTTTAAATCATTTGCCGACAAAACAGAAATGGAATTTGTGCGCGGTATAACGGCCGTAGTGGGTCCGAACGGAAGCGGCAAGAGCAACATTTCTGACGGCATACGCTGGGTACTCGGCGAACAGAGTGCTAAATCACTGCGTGGCGGCAAGATGGAAGATATTATTTTTGCCGGTAGTGACGCGCGTAAAGCTGTAAATTATGGTGAAGTATCACTAACGCTCGATAATGAGGATCACACGCTGCCATTGGATTTCAGCGAAGTTACAGTGACTCGGCGTGTTCACCGTAGCGGTGAGAGTGAATATTTAATTAATAAGCAATCCTGTAGACTGAAGGATATCACAGAGCTGTTCATGGATACCGGTATCGGGCGTGAGGCTTATTCGATTATCGGACAGGGTCGGATTGAGGAGATTCTGAGTACTCGTTCCGAGGATCGGCGAGGCATCTTTGAAGAGGCATCGGGTATTGTAAAATATAAATCGCGCAAAAAAGATGCAAGCCGTAAGCTCGACGACACGGAGCAAAACTTGCTCCGGATTCACGATTTGATTAGTGAGCTTGAGGATCAGATTGGTCCCCTTAAGGATCAATCGGAGAAGGCCATTCGCTTTAAAGAGCTTCGGGAACAACTGAAGCATCAGGAAATTTCAGTCTATGTGCATCAGATTGAAGGAATTCATACGGCTTGGCAGGAAGGTAACGCTAAGCTAGAAACGTTAAAGGATGAGCAACTGGAGCTATCTACAGTTGTCTCCGCTCATGATGCTAAGCTGGAAAGCGGACGTGCTGATCTACGTGCGTTAGAAGAACAGATCGAGAAGCAGCAAGAGCAATTACTTCGTTATAGTGAAGCTTATGAGAAAAGCGAAGGTTATGGGGAAGTACTGAAGGAGCGCAAACGTAATCTAGAGAGTAACCGTGAACAGTTAATGCTCACATTAGGATCTGTAGGTGAGCGATCTGCGGATCGTCAGCGTGAGCTTGGGGATTTAGAAGCTAAGCTCGAAGCATCCCGGCTTAAGCTTGTTGAGCTTCGGAAACAGATTGAAGAAGAAGAGGCAAGACTCGAAGGTGTCGCTGACGGGATTAGTCAGAGCCAGGAGGAGAAGCTGAAAAGTGCTCTCCTAGAGTTAATGAACCTTATGGCGAATGCACGTAACGAAATTCGTTACGCGGATCAACAAAAGGAGAACCTGGAGCGTCGTATGAGCCGCAGTGAAGAAGAAAGCGGCAAATGGACAGCACGGCATGAAGAGTTGTCTGCTAGCCAAAAAGGGCTAAAAGACAAGATAGCCCAGCTTGGCAAAGAATTAAGCAATCTTCGTGGTGCTTATATTACGGAGAGTGAACAACTTAGTAAACGTCAGAAGCTGATTGAAGAGACGCAGTCAGGGCTACGGAAGTGGGAGCAGAAGCGGGAAGCCCAAGTCTCCCGTCATGAGACCATGAAAGAAATGCAAGATGATTTTGACGGCTTTATGCTTGGAGTTAAAGAAGTACTTAAAGGGGCTCGTAAAGGACAGCTCAATGGGGTGCATGGTGCAGTTGCTGAACTCATTTCCGTCCCAGAGAAGCTGGAAATGGCTGTCGAGACTGCATTGGGTGCATCGCTTCAACATGTTGTCATGGATAATGAGAGCGTATCGCGTCAAGCGATATCTTTTCTGAAGCAACGTCAACTGGGACGAGCTACTTTCCTTCCTCTCGATGTTATTCGACCACGTCAAATTTCCGGCAGTGACCGTGGAATGGTGGAAGACGCTGAAGGTTTTGTTGGAATTGGTTCCGACCTTGTTGGATACGATGATAAGTATGCTAGTATTGTTGGCAGTTTGCTAGGTAATGTAGTTATTGCTGAGAGCCTGGAGCAGGCAAACCGCATCGCCGCTAGATGCCAATATCGTTATCGCGTGGTTACGCTGGAGGGCGATGTAGTAAATGCCGGGGGCTCCATGACCGGTGGTAGCCAGCATAAGAAGAACAATAGCTTGCTTAGTCGTAAACGCCAGCTGGATCAGCTGAGCAGTGAGATCGAAGAGAGCGAACGTCAGATTGTTAAACTGAAACAAGGCATTGCCAGACTTCGTGAAGAGCAAGAGAACGCTAGTGTGAAGCTAGAAGACCTGCGCCGTGATGGTGATGAGAAAAGACTAGAAGAGCAACGTGTTTCCGGCGATTTGAAGCAGCTTGAACAGGAGCTTCGACATGTGCTGGAACAAGTGGAGAGCACAGGTGCGGAACGTAGTGGCTTTGAAAGTGAGGTCCGCACGCTTGAAGAGACTCGGAAGCAAGCCTCTGCTGAGCTTGAACGTCTTGAGAAGGAAGAAAAGGAAGCTCATGAGGGTATCCGTAATGCCGAATCAGCACGTAAAGCGAATGAATCAGCTAAGGAAGAGTTGCAAGGTAAGCTGACCAGTATGAAGGTTTCAGAAGGGAAGCTCGATCAGGAGATCTTCTCCTTGGAGGAACAATTACGCCGTCTCAGACAAGATGTGGGTTCACAGGATAAAGAGCTGCGTCAGAATCGAAATCTGTTACATACGATCGAGCAGGATTTGGCTAGTAATGCTTTAGAAACCGTGAAACAGAAAGAAGATTTGAATAGTTATCGTCTGAAGAAGGAAGAGACAGCCGGTACTTTGGATTTAGCCCGGGCGGAACGTTCAGCGTTGACCCGTAAGCTGGAACTAGAGGAGGGTAAGACGAAGGATCAACGTCAGGCACTTAAAGTCGTGGAGGACAAGCTGCGTTCTACAGAAGTTTCTGTGGGTCGCCTCGATGTTGAACTTGATAATATTCTTCGTAAGCTGAGTGATGACTACGAATTAAGCTATGAACTAGCGAAACAGCGTTATCCTGTGCCCGAAGATGTGCCTGCCGCACAAGCGGATGTACAGCGTCTGAAACGCAGTATTTCTGCACTGGGCGAAGTCAACTTAGGTGCGATCGAAGAATATCAGCGAGTTCATGAGCGTTATACCTTCCTCAGTGGACAAAAAGATGACCTAGTCGAAGCCAAGACTACCCTGTATCAAGTCATCCGTGAGATGGAAGATGAAATGTCCAAACGGTTCAAACAGACCTTTGATGCGATCCGTAAACAATTCGGTACGGTATTCTCGAAGCTGTTCGGGGGTGGACGAGCTGATCTCATGCTGCTAGATCCAGAGCATATGCTTGAAACAGGTATAGATATCGTAGCCCAGCCACCAGGTAAAAAACTTCAAAACCTTCAGCTGCTGTCCGGCGGGGAACGCGCCTTAACTGCGATGGCCCTCTTGTTTGCCATCCTGCAAGTGAAGCCGGTTCCGTTCTGCGTACTGGATGAGGTAGAGGCTGCGCTAGATGAAGCGAATGTCGTACGTTTTGCTCAGTATTTACGTGAGTTCTCGGAACAAACGCAATTTATCGTCGTTACACACCGCAAAGGTACCATGGAAGAGGCGGATGTGCTCTACGGAGTGACCATGGAAGAAGGCGGAGTATCCAAGCTCGTCTCTGTACGTTTAGAGGATGAGGAAGCAGAGATCGCTTAATGGTTTGCTGAATGATGAGCTTTTTAAGTATCGGCTTTCGAAGCGAGTTTTGTACGAAGTTAAATCAATGAAGTGTCGCTCACAAAACTTTTAGGAGGAAACAAATGAGCTTTTTCAGGAAGTTAAAAGAAAGCATTTCCGGCAAAACGGAAAGTGTAACCAAACAATTCCGCGACGGATTAGAGAAAACCCGTAAAGGTTTTGTGGAGAAGGTAGCAGATCTAATTATCCGCCGTAAAAAAATAGACGAAGAGTTCTACGAAGAACTGGAAGAAATCTTGATCGGCGCAGACGTAGGCGTTAATACAGTAATGACACTTGTCGAGGATCTGCGCGCCGAAGTGAAGCAAAAGCGAATTGAAGATGCCGCTGAGCTGCAACCTATTTTGTCCCGTAAGCTCATGGAATTGCTGCGCGGAGATGACGATAACAGCCTGAAGGAAAATCCGGATGGCATTACAGTTATCTTGTTCGTTGGGGTAAATGGAGTAGGCAAGACGACCACGATCGGTAAGCTTGCGCATCGTTACAAACAAGAGGGTAAAAAGGTTCTTTTGGCCGCTGGGGATACGTTCCGTGCCGGAGCGATTGAACAGCTTGAAGTTTGGGGTCAACGTGCTGGCGTAGATGTAATTAAGCAACAAGCAGGCTCTGACCCAGCCGCTGTTATGTTCGATGCTGTTCAAGCGGCTAAGCAGCGGAATGTTGATATCTTGATTTGTGATACCGCAGGAAGACTTCAGAATAAGAGCAATCTAATGGAAGAGCTCAACAAGATTTTCCGCGTTATTCAAAGAGAAATTCCGAGTGCACCACATGAAGTATTGATGGTGCTAGATGCGACCACAGGTCAAAATGCTCTTACGCAAGCCAAGCTATTCGGTGAGAAGAGTGGCGTTACTGGATTAGTATTGACAAAGCTTGACGGAACGGCTAAGGGCGGAATCGTTGTAGCGATCCGTCAGGAAATGAATTTACCGGTGAAGCTCGTAGGGCTCGGAGAAAAAATGGAAGATTTGCAGCCGTTTGATTCTCAGCAGTTCGTACATGCTCTTTTTGCCGGATTAATTACCGAGGAAGAAGAGATTGAAGAATCGGAAAATCAAGAGTAATTAACTCTGATAACATAATCATTAAGAAGTCATATTTACAAGGAATGTCCTCGAAGCTATATTTAGTTCATGAGGGCATTCCTTTTTTATAAAAATGCTTATCGGTCATTATGTTGTAACCCTACGGAACTCTTAGTGCGTACAAATGCATGGCGTAGGGTATCCCTTTAAATAACAACTTTTCCTCACTAATAAGCCTCCAGAAGCGATATTCTATAAATGAGGTACTGATAAATAAATTCCACTGCCCAAAAATTGCACCTACAATAAGTCCTGCATTTACGAAATGATCTCCCTCTTCATTCTTTTGCAGTTGCACAATTAAAGATAGAATGTCTTCGTCATAGTATGTTTCGGGAACATTTGTTAGCTGACCATTAGACCATACTCGAAGCATATCCTCAGTGTTGCTGATTTCTTGCCACTCCAGTTCATACTGTTTTCTCTGCGCGGAGGTAAGGGGTTGCGTATTTTCGGTGTTTTTGATAATAGCTTGCACAGCTTCGTTTGGGAGCTGACCCAGGGACTGGGGAGATAAGCCAATGCTAAATGGTTCAACAATCCCGGGAAGTTCCTCATAAGCCTCGATTGGATTTATAACATAAATAGGTTGCTTCCTCTCACTAAGAACAAAAAGTGCAAACCGTAAACCTGTTTGATCATGGGAGTTGTCTCCGCACCAAATCGTGATTTTTTTGTCCTCGGGAATTTCTTTTAAGGTCTGAACCATGGCTCCCAGTTTATGCTGGGGATTGAGATGATAACCTTGATCCGGAAATCGTTCCTGAAACCATAACTCACGGGCATGACACCCTTGATCATTATGTAATTTGCACAGCGGCCCAGCAGAGAACGTCTCATTAAATGAAAGTACTCTTATTAAATGACGATTACCTACACGACTAAGTGCTACCTTCATTGAACCAGCTTCTGAAAGACCAAATAACAGATAAATGTGATTCCGGCTAGCCTCTTCCTGTTCTATTGACATAGTATATTTGTGCTTCATTTTGCTCACACTCCTATCGTTCCAAATTATACCATACACCATGAAATCATATTCCTTCCAACTATATAAAAAAAACAACATATGAAAAATTCATAATAGTAATGCTTGTCACTACTCCTGCATACAATTCAATGAAGAAATACATTTCAGCTCGGGCAACCTATATATGAGAAAAAGGAAGCGATTCCAAAACAAGGAAATATTCAGAGATCACATTTCTCTGTTATATATATTGACATCGGCAATACAATTTACGTATTATGGGAATACAAAACAATATTTTCATGGATATTTTCAGAAATTAAAGTATAGGTTGTTAGTAAAGATAACATTTATCGAAAGGAGTCGGGCTCATGTCCAAATTAGATCCTCTGCCAGGTCTGTCTCCGTATCCGCTGCAACATTTTTTCGATGAAATGTATGCAGATAAGAGAAATGTCCGGCCGCATTACAGACATGTGAATCGCATGTTTTCCGGAATGAGCTCCGAAGAGCTGCAGGGTAAGCAGAATTTGATGCAGCGCAGGATGATGGAGGAAGGAATTACTTTTACGCTATACAATCCGGCTCAGGATCATCCCATGGAGCGTACGATCCCCTTCGATATGATTCCACGCATTATTCCTAAGAATGAATGGGAGAGGCTAGAAGCTGGAATTATTCAGCGTATCACGGCTTTGAATTTGTTCATTCATGATATCTACCATGAGCAGTACATCGTAAAGGATGGAATAGTCCCAAGGCGTATGATCATCTCCAACTGTTATTTCCGGCCAGAAATGGCGGGTCTAAGGGTGCCTGGTGGAGCCTACATCACTACCTCGGGAATCGATCTGATCCGCCATCATGATGGGCAATATTATGTGCTTGAAGATAATCTACGAACACCTTCAGGTTTTTCGTATCTTTTTAAAGGCAGAACCCTGATGAATCAGTTGTTTCCTGAATTGTCCTTTGCCAGCTCCATCCGAGATGTTGATCATAGCTTGAACCGCTTCTTATCCGTTCTACGTAGTTTATCACCCTCACGAAAGTCAGATCCGGTTATAGCCCTACTTACACCTGGGGAATACAATTCTGCTTATTATGAGCATGCTTTTCTAGCACAACAGATGGGTATACATTTGGTTGAAGGACGAGATTTGGTTGCAAAAGATCACAAAATATATCTAAAAGAAATGAACGGACTTCGCCGCGTAGATGTACTATATCGCCGATTGGATGATGATTTTATTGACCCGTTAGCTTTCCAGCCGGATTCGCTTCTCGGAGTGGCGGGTTTGATGAATGCGTATCGGGCTGGAAATGTAGCGATTGCTAATGCACCCGGGACCGGTGTTGCAGATGATAAAGCAATGTATGTCTATGTACCGGATATGATTCGTTATTATCTGAATGAAGAGCCGATTCTTGGGAATGTCCCGACCTATTTGCTAGGAAGACCTGATGAACGTTTATATGTCCTTGAGAACCTATCAGAAATGGTAGTTAAGGAAACCTCTTTATCCGGGGGATATGGGATGTTGATCGGAAGCGAAGCTACCAAAGAAGAATTGGCTGAATTCCGAATGAAGATTATTGCAGACCCGGAACGTTATATTGCACAGCCGATTATGTCTCTATCCAGAGCACCGGTATTGTCAGGGGGGACTATGGCGCCTAGACATATCGACCTTCGGGCTTTTGTGTTAATGGGCGCTGACCGCAAGCCGCATGTTATCCCTGGAGGATTGACACGGGTGGCTATGAAGGAAGGGTCATTGGTCGTAAACTCCTCGCAAGGTGGCGGCGTAAAGGATACTTGGGTCATGGCATGATACTACTTTATAAGCTTGGTTGTTGAATAATAAAATGCAGCATCAATTTGTAGAATAAGGGAGTGGCTGGATATGCTGAATCGAAATGCTGAAGCTTTGTTCTGGATCGGACGGTATATTGAAAGGGCAGAGAATCATGCGCGGCTAATCAATGTTCATTATCATATCCAGCAGGAAGAGGATATTCATGAAGAAGGTCATAAATGGTCAAGGTTGATCGATGCGTTAGGTGTTCGGGGTGAATATATGCAGCAGTTCGAAACCTTCTCTGAGCAGGATGTGCTATCTTTCATCACACTTGATTTAGGCAATTCTAATTCATTATTCTCTTGTGTACATCATGCTAGAAATAATTTGCGCACTCTTCGTCAGCAGCTTCCAAGTGAATTATGGGATGTTGTCAACAGCTTCAACCTGTGGCTTGGTGAGCGTTCTGTCGCAGATATTATGAGCGGGCCACATCAGTTCTATCAGCAGGTTAAGGAGCGTACAGCCATGTTTCTCGGAGCAGAACAGTCGGTAATGCTTAGAGGGAATGAGTGGCATTTCATTGAGAGCGGACGGTTTCTAGAGCGGGCAGAGAATACAACACGTATCTTGCAGGCGGTCATTGCCGCATGCCGATTTAAGGAGCTTAACGCGGTTTATACTCAGTTGCAGGCGGTGCTTAAATCCGTTAGCGGGTACCAAGCGTTTCGCCGTTATTATGCAGATGCTATGTCTCCGGAGAGCATTTTAGATTTCTTGATTGCGAATCCCAAATTTCCGCGTTCCATTCGTTTTTCTTTTCATCAGCTGGAAGAGCATTTAGCTAAGCTTGAACTAGATTCCTCTGAAAAAGGCTCAGGGCATGAAAAAGTCATTCGTCAAGCAGGTAAGCTCAAAGCTGAGCTGGATTATATGGAAAAAGAAGAAATGTCCGGTGAGCTGGTGGAAGATGTACTTAAGTCGCTGGTGATATCTTGTCAAAAACTTGGCAAAACAATGGAGGGCGCCTTTTTTCGGCGAGAAGGAGTGTCTGTATGAAGATTCAAATCAATCATACCACCACATACAGCTATCCAGAGCCGGTTACGGACAGTGTCAATGAAATCAGACTCACTCCGCGCACGAATTACCGCCAATCCTGTTATCACCATGAAGTGGATATTTACCCGCCAGCTAATCTATTAACGTATGAGGATTTCTTCGGAAATCGGGTCCATGCCTATTCGGTCAATAAGCCGCATACGGAAATGGTTATCCATACTAAAGCTACTGTAGTCACGCTGGATAAAGCCCAAGGTGCCGATCTACCACGAACCAGTCTTGAAGAACAAGTTAAATTGTTAAATGATGAGAATTTCCAGAATCGGTATATTGAGTTTATTTTGCCGACTCGTTATACAGAGGTGACGCCTGAATTAGTGGAGTTTGCTTCACAGTATCCTTTTAATGAAACGGAGGATATGTATGAATGGATTCTTAAATTATCGGCGACGATTTATGAACAATTCACCTATGACCCTGAGGCTACAAGCGTAAATACAACGGTAAAAAAGGCACTGAAGCTCAAACGCGGTGTGTGTCAGGATTATGCTCATCTAATGATCGCTGTCTGCCGTAGTGTTGGTCTGCCATCCAGGTATGTAAGTGGATATCATTTTGTCGGTGATCTGCAAGGGAGTAATGCTAATTTTGAGCAAGCCTCACACGCTTGGGTGGAGACTCACATTCCGGGTACTGGTTGGCTTGGATTTGATCCAACCAATAATGTGGAGGTCAATTGGCGTTATATTAAGTTAGGTCACGGACGGGACTACAAAGATATCGTACCTGTAAAAGGTGTGTATCGTGGTGGAGCAGGCACTTTGAGCGTGAAAGTGGATGTGCGGAAGCTGGACAATTAAATGGATCAATTTAGATGAAACTCTCTGTTCAAGCTTTTGAACGGGGAGTTTTTTTGTGAAGATGATTCCAGTGTACATGTATTTGGGTAATCTTGATCCATAGTACATCACTAAGAGATCTTAAGGGAGAGATTACATATGAGTCCAAACATAGCTAAGAAACAAAGATTTATTGGGAAAACTGCAATTATAACTGGAGCGGGCTCAGGAATTGGTCGGGCTACTGCGATTAAGCTGGCTAGGGAAGGGGCTAATGTAGCGCTTTTTGATTTGAATCTGGAACGCACTACATCTTTGGCGGATAAGCTGAACAAGTTTCGCAAAGATTGTGCATTGGCTATAGAGGTAGATACTTCGGATGAAAAAGGGATGGAGGAAGCCGTTCGCAGGACGGTCGAACAATTCGGTGGGTTAGATGTAGTGTTCGCTAACGCGGGAATCAATGGTGCGGTGGGACCTATAGAGGAACTGAGCTTGAGTGATTGGGAACGCACGATGTCGGTGAACTTGACGGGGACGTTTTTGACACTGAAATATACGATCCCTCATCTGAAGGATAAAGGAAAAGGTAGCATTATCATCACTAGCTCCATCAACGGGAATACTAGATTTGCCAGCTTTGGATGGTCTACGTACAGCACTACCAAAGCTGGACAGGTGGCTTTTGCTAAAATGGCTGCACTTGAGCTAGCTAAGTTTAAAATTCGAGTGAATGTGATCTGCCCTGGGGCAATTGCTACCAATATAGATGAAACCACTGAAATGAACGAGGAGGTAGAAGCGATCGTCATTCCAATTGAATTTCCCGATGGGGCGCAGCCGCTGGCGGATGGGCCGGGTAAGCCGGATAATGTCGCCGATCTAGTTTCATTTTTGGCATCCGATGAGTCTATTCATATTACAGGTGCGCAAATTGTGATTGACGGGGCAGAGTCCTTATTATCCTAGTTTAGAGATCGCTTCGCGGTATTGCTCGTACCGAACATTCCATTCGGCTTTTCGCGAATCCAGCGTGGTCCCATCCAATAGGTGCTGGATCACATCTAGACATACATGCCAGCCGGCTAAGTCACGGGGAGTGTGCGGTGTGAGCGTTCGGATCGTTTCATTTAAGACGAGTAAACAGCCTTCTGAATTTGGGTATAGCTCAAAGCGAACAGAATCTTCAGCCCACGTAAATTCAAGGATAGATTCATGTTGCAGGGCGGTAATCGTCATTTCCTCAAAGGTTCCGTCTTGCATATCAAACTTGATTAATCCACCTTCGCGCAGGTCTTCAACACGTAATTCAGTGAACCATAAAGCAAGCTTCTCATTCTCTGTCAAAAAGGACCAGATTTCTGATGCGGAATGTTTTAGTTGACGTTCGAAACGAGCGACAAAATGATCATCTGCTTTTTTGAGGTTAGCTATCATATTATATTTCTCCTTTGGACTACTGCTGTAGTCCTTTTTATATTGAGTTTAGATTCATCAGAAAGAGTATAGCAATTGTTTGTCTTAATTTAAACTATTGCTGGGTTTGGCTAGGCGTTTGTAATATGTTGAGGATAGGGATAGGGATAGGGGGCGGGGGGCGATAGTTTAGCAGAATGGTCTGAATTGTGGAATAAGCGGAAAATACAGAATAAACAGAATATGCGGAATAAGGGTTTAGAGTCCTGAGAGATATATTACTACAAGGATGCACCTGACTTTTCGGACAGTATTGCAGTTATTTGGCGTTTTTAGTGCATTTATTGAAAATATAGGACTGCA
This sequence comes from Paenibacillus sp. RS8, assembly GCF_041956825.1. Classification (NCBI taxonomy): domain Bacteria; kingdom Bacillati; phylum Bacillota; class Bacilli; order Caryophanales; family Paenibacillaceae; genus Paenibacillus; species Paenibacillus sp. RS8. The sequence goes on from NZ_CP168131.1 coordinate 4,743,152, forward strand.
TAGCTCTTATTGCCTTGATATTCATCGAAAGTAGGGAAGATTAGAGTGAATAGTTGCATCTGAGTCCGAAAGTACAGCAAATAAACAGTTCACAGCATCGCAAAGTTGTAAGGATGTAATTCGGCAGCTTGATGTCAATCTACAGTTTTCTGTGCTAGAATAAACGCAATTCAGCAAAACAAACTTTTGCTTAGGCAGGATAGATCATAGAGATTGGCATTGGTGAAGGAGGCTGTGTATATGGGGATGATGTCCTGGCTGGTTGAGCAGCGGATTCAGGAGTCTATGCGTAATGGAGAATTTCGAGATTTATCAGGGCATGGTAAGCCGTTGGAGCTTGAGGATTTATCTGGTGTTCCAGAAGAATTGCGGATGTCCTTCAAAATCATGAAGAATTCCGGGCTGGTGCCCGAGGAAATATCTTTGCGTGCGGAATGTGTTACCCTCGAAGGGCTGCTTGCTGCCTGCCACAATAGCGGAGGTTCTGAGAGCAGTGAGGGCAAGGCACTTCGGGCAAAATTGTCTATGAAAAGACTACGGCTGCAAGAGCTGCTGCGTGAACGAGGCTTAGATAGTAACCCAGCCTATATGCAATATAGTGTTCAAATCCACGAACAGATGATTAGGGAAGAAGAATAGTGCTAATATGGTCCTGTCAATTGGAGATCAGGATAAATAGTGTAGTATAAAAAGGCATCTCTTCGTCGATTTAGACGGTAGAGCTGCCTTTTTGCGTGCTGCGCTTCACAAGCGTATTTCATCGTACTTGCTTATAATATATCCATTCTGGATCGCCATCATCTAAATTTTCAATGATTCCACTTCTTATAAATCCTAGAGAATGACAGACCTGTTGCATGATCGTATTCGATTCATTGGTGGAGGTAAACAGCTTAGGAGTTGGACAATGTTCTTCCATGTAACGAATAAGTGCGCCGGCAATACCGAGTCGTCTGAAATTGGGATTCACAATTACGAGCTGTATGAAACAGCATTCGAAAAAAGTGGTATCGTAACAGGCAAAACCGACAGGCTCACTGTTAATCGTTGCCACAACACATTGCTCGTTCAAAATATATTGTTGGATCTTAGGTTTACGAACTTCGCTGCCAATGACCATACTATCGATCTTGCAGAGCATAGATAAATCTGAAATCGTGGCTTTAGTTACGAGCATTTTAGACAGTCTCCTTTTTAAAATATAAGAAAGTATAAGACCAAAAGCGTTTAGACTTGAAATGATAAAATGTATGTACAGTTTGTCTTGATCTTTCAAGTTTTTTCGCACATGATGAAAAGAGTTTAGACCACATCAAAGGAAATCATAACATATTATTACAGCCGATGGAGAGATACAATGAAACAGCTTCCAATTACACAGGTGCTTCCAGACATGAAAAACATACTTAGATCAACACGGGCAGCTGTTCTCATCGCTGAACCCGGTGCAGGCAAAACAACAGGAACGCCTCCGGCATTTCTGGACGAGCCGTGGATGGCTGGTAAAAGCATCCTTATGCTAGAGCCCAGAAGACTTGCTGCAAGATCTGCCGCAATCTACATGGCGTCTTGTCTTGGTGAAAGTGTTGGACAGACGGTAGGTTATCGCATGCGGAATGACACTAAGGTAGGTAAGAATACACGAATTGTTGTAGTGACTGAAGGTGTCTTAACAAGGATGCTTCAGAGTGATCCATCGCTAGGGGATGTGGGTCTGATTATTTTTGATGAGTTCCATGAGCGTAGTCTTCATGCGGATCTGGGACTTGCTCTCGCACTGGAAGCGCAGGCAGTGCTGCGTGATGATCTTCGGATTCTGATTATGTCAGCTACTTTGGACAGTGAACGTGTCTCTGCTATGTTAGGCGATGCGCTAGTTGTGGATTGTCCGGGACGAACCTATCCGGTGGAAACCATCTATACCCCAACAACAGGGAATCTTCCGATTGAAAAATCGGCTGCGGCCGCAGTGAGACGTGCGCTTGATGAACAGCCGGGAGATGTCCTCGTATTCCTACCGGGTGAACGAGAAATTCGCAGAACTCAAAATGAGTTGGAACATGGAAAACTACCTGACGAAATAGTTCTTCGTCCTTTGTATGGACAATTACCACAGACTGTGCAGGATGCTGCTGTGGCTCCATCCATAAACGGCGAACGCAAAGTCGTGCTGGCGACCTCCATTGCGGAGACAAGCTTGACGATTGAGGGTGTGCGAACGGTAATTGATACAGGACTGCGTCGTACGCAGATCTTCTCACCGCGTACAGGAATGCCGAGTCTTACGACGGTTCCGGTATCGAAAGCCTCTGCCGATCAACGGAGAGGGCGTGCCGGACGGACAGCACCTGGCGTATGCTACAGGCTGTGGAGTCAGGAGGAACATAATCGACTTCCGGATGACAATGTGCCGGAGATTATGGAGACGGATCTTGCGCAGCTTGCTTTGGAGCTGGCGCTGTGGGGCGTGCGCGACCCTGCCGCGCTAGCTTGGCTTGACGCGCCGCCCGCTGCGCCTTATGCGCAGGGCATCGCGCTGCTGCGCCAACTCGGCGCGCTGGACGCCGGCGGCGCCATCACGCCGCACGGACGCAGCATGGCCGCGCTTGGCGCGCACCCGCGAGCCGCGCATATGCTGCTGCGCGCGGCAGAGCTTGATGCAGCACCGCTCGCCTGCCGGCTGGCGGCGCTGCTGCAAGAGCGGGACCTCTTCAAGGGTCCCGCGGCACTAGATTGCGACCTCACGCTCCGCGTAGAGGCGCTGCTTCGGTTTGAGCGCTCCGCCGACACGGGCGGAGCGGACCCGGCGGCTCTGCGCGCGGTGGTGCGCGAGAGCCGCAATTTCCTGGCGCAGCTGCAAGCAGCGCCGGGCGAGACAGTGAACGACATCAGCCTCTGCGGGCTGCTTCTGTCGTTCGCCTATCCCGACCGTATCGGGCAGAAACGCGGCGATGGCGCGTTTCTGCTCTCCGCCGGTCGCGGCGTGGCTCTGCGGGAAGGGCAGCCGCTGGCCCGTTCCGCTTATATTGTGGCTGCTTCCGTTGACGATCGGGCCACACAAGGTGCAATCCTGCTGGCAGCAGAGCTAGAAGAGGGACAACTGCTAAAGTATCATGCGGATCGCATCACTGAAGAGGCGGACGTATATTGGGATAAAGAAAGTGGAAGTGTGAAGAAGCGCCGTCGAACGATGCTCGGCGCTCTCGTATTAAAAGAAACGTCACATGAAAGACCTTCTGCGGAAGAAACAGCGAAAGTACTGCTTAGTGTTATCGCAGAAGAGGGAATTGAAATCTTACCTTGGGAAAAGGGAACTTTGCAGCTTCGTGAGCGGCTGATATTTATGCACGCCTTGCGTCCGGATTGGCCGGATGTCTCAGATGCGGCATTAATTGAATCACTGGATGAATGGTTATTACCATACATTCAAGGAATGCGTAACTTGCGCGATCTCCAGCGGATTCCTTTATCGCGTGCACTTGAGGGGCTGATAGACTGGAATCAGAGGCAGATTCTTGAGCAGGAAGCGCCGACGCATATAACGGTTCCTAGTGGCTCGCGTGTGCCTGTAGACTATGCTAATCCAGCAGCCCCTGTACTAGCAGTACGATTGCAAGAGATGTTTGGACAGTTAGACACTCCTAGAATTGGAGGGGGGAAGGTGCCTGTATTGCTACATCTTTTGTCACCGGCAAGAAGGCCGATGCAGGTGACTTCTGATCTTGCCAGCTTTTGGCGTGGCACTTATTTTGAGGTTAAAAAAGATCTAAAAGGACGCTACCCTAAGCACTATTGGCCAGAGGATCCCTTGCAAGCTATTCCGACCAATCGAACACGCCCCAAGAAGTGAAAGGGTTCCTCGTTCACTTGAAATGGTTCATTTGATGTTTTGTCTTCAGCATACAGGGTAATTAACTAGCGAAGACAATTACTAAGGAGGGCTTCAAGTGACTAAAAAAATCGTAGGTATCTTTGACACCGAACAAGAAGCAACCAGAGCAATTGAAGGACTTCAAAATCAAGGATTCAGTAATGATGAAATATCAGTGATCACACGTGATCGCGATGAGTTAAGACATATTTCGGATGATACAGGCACAATGGCGCCAGAAGGTGTTGCAACAGGTGCAGCTACTGGTGGCGTATTGGGTGGAGTTACTGGACTGCTAGCAGGTATCGGAGCACTCGCTATTCCGGGGATTGGTCCAATTCTGGCAGCGGGACCTATTGTGGCGACGCTAACAGGTGTAGCCGTTGGTGCAGGTGCAGGCGGATTAGTTGGCGGATTGATCGGTCTAGGGATTCCTGAAGATGAGGCAAAAGAGTATGAAGGATACGTTGAAAGTGGCAAGATCCTTGTGCTTGTAGAGGATAATGGACGAGGATATCAAGCGCATGATGTGTTCCGGGGCAACCGCTCGTTGAATGCTCAGCGTTACGATGGTATCTATAACGAAGACACTAGACTAGGCAATTCGATGGCTAACAGAGCAGATCGGAAGGCTGAAGTCTACAATCGCGATAAAATTTAAATGTTAATCAATCGAGTTCTACTATAGACAAACAATTCATTCAAAGACTGCACCTCTTAGCGTTATGCTGTGAGGTGCAGTCTTTATTATGTATGTGGTATGATATGGATAATCATCCAAATTATAATTAGGAATTTGAGAGGTAACTGAAAATGAATAAACTGGATACCATAGCAGTTATTTCTGATATACATAGCAATGTTTATGCTTTAGAGGCTGTATTGCAGGACATCGATTCACGCGGTATAAAAAGTATTGTAAATTTAGGGGATTCTCTGTTTGGTCCCATTGAACCTATTCGAACAGCAGAACTGCTGATAAATCGATCTAATGTAACGAACATTATGGGAAATTGTGATCGATATTTACTTCAGAAGGATATGGATTCAATAACTTTTCAATATGTAAAACCGATGCTGACTAACGAAATACATGACTGGATTCGATCCTTTAACCCAACGTGGGTGTTCGAAGATTTATTGTTTTGTCACGGGACGCCATTCTCCGATGATAGCTATATGCTTGAGGATATTTTACCTACGGGAGTTCAAGGAAAATCTGCTGAGGACTTAATGGCTGAGCTTGATTCAGTAGATCAAACAATGATTTTTTGCGGGCATACACATCTTCAAAAATCAGTGCGGCTACCGAATGGCAAGGTTATCGTGAATGCTGGTAGTGTTGGATTGCCAGCTTATTTCGAAGAATTACCTTATCCTCATTGCATGGAGTCGATGACTCCTCATGCCAGATATTTGATAATAAGTCGAAGAGATTATTCTTGGATGTTCGAACCAGTTTTACTTCCTTACAATTATGAACTAGCTGCGCAGAGAGCAGATCAGAACTGTCGTGAGGATTATAGCTATGCCATCAGGCATGGAAGAGTTAAAGGAGGACTTAGATGAAGATATTTGTAGCCGGTGCAGCGGGTGCGATTGGACGACTATTGCTGCCCAAGTTAGTAGAAGCGGGGCATGAGGTTGTTGGACTGACCCATAAGGAAGAAAATAGAGCAATTATAGAGAAGTGTGGAGCACAAGCGGTAATCGCAGATGTCTTCGATCGAGAGGCCATATTTGCTTCCATTCGCACAGTACAGCCAGAAGTGGTTATCCATCAGCTAACTTCACTAAGTCAGCGGAATTTCTCAGATAATTCTAGGATAAGAATAGAAGGAACGCGAAATATTGTGGATGCTTCCCTTGCAATTGGCGTGGAACAAATCATAGCACAAAGTATCTCATGGGCATATGAAGCTGGAGAAGAACCTGCTACGGAGGAAATTCCATTAGATCTGAAGGCTTCAGAGCCTCGAAAAAGAACGATTGAAGGTATTTGCTCACTAGAAAAGACAGTTGCAGAGATCCCAAACCATGTCATTCTACGCTATGGAATGTTGTACGGCCAAGGGACTTGGTATGACACGAATGGTTATATGACAGAGGAAATTCGTCAAGGAAGAGTAACTGCAACTGATGCAGTTATGTCATTTCTTCATGTGGAGGATGCAGCTAACGCGGCGGTGCTTGCTCTGAACTGGCCTTCAGGCCCAGTGAACATCGTAGATAACGAGCCTGCTAAAGGATTGGAGTGGTTATCAACCTATTCAGAAGCTATAGGTGCTCCTACTCCTATTGTTCAAGAAGGCAGAGCAGGATGGGAACGCGGAGCCTCTAATACGAAAGCTCGAATGGATTATGGGTGGAGCCCGCTGTATCCGTCATGGAGGTCAGGGTTTGCACGGAGCTTGAATGTTCAGATTGAATGAGTTCAGCTACTGAAAGGAAGTGCAGTATGGATTTGCTTCTTGTGATTTTGTTCTTTATTGGTTTAATTATGATGATTAGTAATCAATATGCGATGATCAAGAAAATGGATGAAATGAATGAGTCGCTAAATGAAATTAATAATAAACTTGGTTAGATAAAGATGAAAAGGAGTGATGAGGTGGGAATCATTAAGAATTTCTCACTAGTAGTAGTGAGTTTAATTACGGATCTATGGTTTGGAATCGTTCGAAAGCCTGAATTTTATGATAATCACTCGGTTACTGCAACAAAGAGAGGGTATGTAATATTTGTTGCCTTGGCAGCTGTAATAGCTGTGGGAACTGCCATATGGCTATGCTCTAGAATATATTAATGAGAAGGCTGCCAATAGGCGGCTTTTTTTACATCATGGACGCCAGCATATTAGAATGTTATGTTATTACTTACCAATGATTAAAAATTAAAATGTTGAAGCCGCCTCATATTTTGGGAAAATTAAGACATACATAAAGGAAGGATCCCATGAATTCTCCCTCTCAACACCAAATAGCGTTAACTTATTCTCAGCATTCGATCATCACCTCACGTGTGACTATCCCAAAGCAAGCACCTTTTTATGTTCAGCGCACTAGATTAATGTCCGGGTTCTTGGATGAGAATCGTGCTAAGGTGACGCTTATTGCTGCTTCTGCAGGCTTTGGCAAAACAACACTTGCGGCTGAATGGGCGCGTATCCATGCTGATGAAGTGGCTTGGCTATCGCTGGATATTTCAGATAATCATCTCGTCCGTTTCTGGTTAAGTGTACATGCTGCTATTCAAAGAATCGCTTCGTCCTTCTTAAGACGATTAGATTTGTTCCTCCAGTCTGTTCGTGATGGATCTGTAGAGACTGCGATCTCACTTCTACTAAATGAGCTTTATTCCCTTCCCAGTGCAATTACCCTTATTGTAGATGACTATCATACGATTACTAATCAATCGGTTCACGAGAGCATGGGCTTTTTTATCGGACATCTCCCAGATCATGTGAAGCTTGTGATATTAAGTAGAACACGCCCACCGCTCTCATTATCCCGCTTAAGAGTGCAACAGGAATTACTGGAACTGAGCAATGACGACCTGAGGTTTACGTTTGAAGAAATAAATGAACTTCAGTCTCAATCCTTAAGGGATCAGCTTACACCCGAAGAGCTATTATTACTTGAGCAAAAGACAGAAGGCTGGGTAGCGGGTTTGATTCTAGCTTTCCTCTCCTTCTCAGAGAAACAAGATCGCACAGCGTATATGAATACTTTTTCAGGGAACTCACGCAATATTTTCGATTATTTATTGGATGAAGTCCTCTCTAGACAGTCGACCGAAGTACAAAATTTCTTACTAGTAACGTCTATATTGAATTCCTTTAGTCCTTCTCTAGCAGCGGCTGTGATGGATCAATCGGGTGCGGAGAAGCAATTACAGGAAGTTGAAGAAGCACGTCTTTTCATCGTACCGCTTGATGACACTAGATCGTGGTTCCGTTATCATCATCTTTTCGCGGAAATGTTAAAAACTAGACTATCCAAAAAAATGAGTTCCGCAGAGATTGTAAACTTACATAGAAGAGCAGCAATTTGGTACGACCAGGAAGGATTAGCATTAGAAGCCATACAGCATGCGTTTGAAGCAAAGGATTACGTGCTTTCAGCATCCTGTATGGACAGACATTTCAATTCGATTATTAAAAATGGCGATGAATCTATATTGCTAGATTTACTGGATATGTTGCCTATCAAGAATATGATCGTGCATCCTGATCTTTTCTATTTTCAAGCAGGGTCGATGGCAGTCTCCGGACGAACAGATGATGCCAAACGCTTTTTACACAAGGTAGAGCGTTTCATGGAAGAGGAATTCTTTATTCCTGAAAAAGAACAAGTTGTAGTTCAAATGCAATTGGATCTTTATCGTGCTTCCATTGCCTTTTATCAGGGGGACGTCGATACGTTTGTTGAACTGTTGGATCAGAACAGAGAAGGGATAGAGCGATTTTCTTCTATAGTAAAAGTAGTGAATGTGGGGGAAGCTCTTTTATTTCGTGGCCCGATAGGATTCGGTGGAAGATTGAAGAAGATGGCGTATCTATCAGCTAAAGTCTCAACGTCTGAGGAAAGAAGAGCATTGATTCATTTTGCGTTACAAGGGCATGGATTTATATTTTTGTCGGATCTATTCTATGAATGGAACCGTCTTGATGATGCAAGCCTCCAAGTGGAAAAAGCGCTTGTTATGTGTAGATCCTCGGAACAAGTGAGCGTGTGGGTGCCTGGGGTTATTTTACAATCGAAAATATTAAAAGCTTTGGGTCACATTGAAGAAGCAGCAGTGGTATTACGAATGGCTATAAAAGAACTGAAACAACATCATTCCCCTCGCTGGGAAAGATTGCTAGAGGCTGCACATATTCGAATTCTACTCTCACAAGGACTTGTAAATAGTGGAGATGAATGGCTTGCGAAAAGTCATATTAGCACAACAGATAAGCCTAATGTCACTAGGGAATATGAACAAATCACACTCGCACGTATACTGATGGCGCGTCAAGCGTTCAACGAAGCAATCCCTTGGCTTAATAAGCTGTTAAGTGAGGCTAGGCGAACGGATCGAATGGGCAGTCAGATCGAGATTTTGTTGCTGCTTGCTGTGTCTTATGAAATTCTAAGTAAGAATAGTCAGGCATTTGAGGCGTTAGAACAGGCCCTTAAGCTTGCTGAGCCGGAGGGTTATATCCGTATTTTTCTTGACGAAGGTGTGCCACTTACCCGAATGCTGCAACGCTATTTATCGGAGTGGAGCACAACTTCTGATGTTGATTATGTTCATCAATTGCTTCAGTCATATCAGCTCGAGCCGTTATATAATGATACTTCTAAGGCTATGAGAACGTCGGATTCTTCTATAGCGTTTCATTTTACAAAAAGAGAGTTAGAGCTCATGTTTTTCATAGTCGAAGGTCTTTCTAATGATGAAATTGCAAGCCGGTTATTCCTTTCTCCAGGCACGATCAAGAGATACATTCACAATATTTATCAGAAATTAGACGTTAAAAATCGTGTGCAAGCCGTTTCTAAGATCAGAGAACATCAATTGCTATAGTGTAATAAATAATTACTATAAGTGTTTATTACCAATCATTTACTTTGAGTCGTGATACTATGGAAGATAGAAGGTGAAGAAGCAGCGAGGAGGAATCGTACATGCAATTAAAGGGATGGTCTGAGGACGAAATATCCTATGAGTTAAGTAATGATTATTCTATACGTAAGGCTGAAACTGATGAATGGGGAATTTACTGTTCCATTTATTATAATATCCAATATATTGGTTTTTTTAGAGAGGAAGGGTTTGATTCTACCCAAAGAAATGCTTTCTGGATCTTTAAAGGTGAGTCGAAAATAGGTGGTGTAAGGATGGATCCTAATCGGATTTATCATTTATTTGTTATTCCACCGTTTAACGATACATTTATGGTGCTGAAACTACTAAAAAAGCTTTTGATATATTGGTCAGATCGAACTAAGCCGATCAAAACCTTTGAGGTTCTACCGGATCAAGTGAATTTATTTGCGCGGGCAGGGTTTTGGCCTGATGAGTTCAGATGTCGTTGGATGCAGCGTCCTACAGATCATTTCGAGGTGGAATGGAACGAAGAATTTAGGATTGAAAGTCCACAGATCGAAGATGATGAGATGGGGGCTAAACGATTTGTTCTTGAAGAACAAATTGCCGAATGCAACTATGCTAGCTTTGCCGGAAGTTTAGAAGCAACCAGAAGAAAGAAATTCTCCTATGAAGATTTTGTACCTAGTGAAGAACCTAATTATACAAATGAAGCATTACTTACGGCATCAACGCTTGTGTATGATCAGAGATCGGGACAGTTAATTGCAAATTGTCTCTTGGGCTTACAAGGAGATTACGCTGCAGTTTACAGCATTGGGGTAATACCCGATTTTAGAGGTAAAGGGTTAGCGACACTCATGTTGAAAAGAGGACTTCATCTCCTTAAAGATAAGTATCCACTCCTAAGATTATATGTCATGGAAGGGAATGACGCAGAGTCTGTTTATACCAATCTAGGATTTGTTCCAGGTGTGCAAGAGATACAGAGTATGTATATTCCTGTGAATGATTAAAATATCCCCGTATTAGTGGATTTTTGCTTCGATGCGTACTTATGTACTTTGTGAGTACCCAAAATATATACTTTCTACTACGTTAAAAAGGGCTGCCGAATGGCAGCCTTCTTCATCCTATCTAGGCATGTGAGGTTATGGGAAACATGAAATGTTTAGGTAGTTCTTTTAAAAGTGGACGCATAAATAACGTATCCTCACTCTGGGGAACTAATTCTGTCTCCAAGTGATCTATTGCATAATCTGGTGTGAAATAAAAATGGATAACCTCAGTTTCAGGAGATACAATGCTATGCAATATGGCGTTGATATCTATACTTGTAGTACTTAAGATATCAAAAATATGAAGCTGCTGATCCTCATGTCTAAAGATCACTACAACGTCAGCCTCTTCAATATAATAAAAGGAATCATGGAAAGGGAGGATAAAATAAAACAGCAGCTGATGTTCATTCTCTATCACACTGAGTATAGAGGACACCGGTATTCTTTCTTCTGCGAATTGTTTTAACAAGGTAAAATCAACGGAGTTATTCATGGATAAGCGACGCACAGAGGAAGTTTTAGACATTTGATTTCTAAGATAAGAAGCCTTTATCGAAAAGCTACTTTCTTGCATACGTTCAAATCCGAATTTAGGATAAAAGTCCAAGGCGCTGTCATTTGCAAATAAGTAAATGAAGTCATATTCATGCTCGTATTTAGCAATAATATGATCTATTAATTTTCTGGATAGTCCTTGCATGCGATAGTCAGGGTGTGTCATTACGGTGCCAATTTGAATGGCATGATATTCTGTTTGATTTAAAACAATTGTCATTATATTTATGGATGCATTTGCTATCACCTGATCCTGATCAATAAAGGAATAACAAATATATTTGTCATTCCAGCCCCTATGTTCAATCCAAGGTGTAAAATCGATTCCAAAGATCATTTTGGCTAGAGTATTGAAGCTTTCTCTATATTTTTGGTTATGTTTATAATCACTGATCAATGGGTAATCGCTCATAAGTTAACCTCTTTTACAATGTATTTTTTCATAGTTATGTTTATTGGTTATATTTTACTACACTGTTATAAAGTAATGTTTATTTAAAATAAACATTACCGATATTATTTGGAGGCTAGAGTATGAGAGAAATAGATTACAGTAATTATTATTGGAAAGACGAGAAAATTAGATTGCGATCTATTCAAGAAGGGGATTGGGAAGGTTATTACACGAATCGTTTCGACACTCCAGCGAGGCGACTCTTACAGTGTGCTGTTGAATTACCGCCCACAATTGCCGAAGCCAAAAATTTTGCAGAGACTTATGCTGAATTCTCATCTAATAGACTAATGTTTACGATCGAAGATTTGCATGGCGAGAATGTAGGAGGAGTAAATCTTAATAGCATTGACGAGAAAAATGGTACGTTCAGTATTGGCGTGCAAGTGGATAAAGATCATCGAGGTAAAGGATATGGAACGAGAGCTATAACGATCCTCTTAAAGTATGCTTTTTTCGAACGACGACTAAATAAATTCAATGAATGTGCGCTGGAAGGCAATGAAGGTTCTATAGCGATGTTAAAGAAAGTCGGCTGCGTTCAAGAGGGCGTGCGGCGGAAGGTCATTTACACGAATGGACGATATTATGATTTGATTTTATTTGGATTAACGAAGGATGAGTTTATGGAGAGGAACGGCATGGAATAGAGAGTTTAGACTCTAGTATTGTCTATAGGTAAAGTTAACATATAGACAATGAACTTGGCCAGATGATGTCTGTCTCGATCAAATGCTTAAGCTTTCGGACTCAGACGGCGTTATTTCTGCATTATTAGCTATTTGAACGTTATTTCGGACTCCAGTACAGCTATTCTATAAGAATAGCTGTATTTTTTTTGTTTTTTATGCCAATAGCGTCTGTAGGGTCCGTTGACAATCCAAATGTGGGGAAATGGAGCGCATAGTTAAAAATTCTGTACTTTCATCATATGAAAAATTCACAATAGAAAATCAAAAATATCAGCTCTATCTAGTAACTTCCATAGCAACCATCATTCATCGCTACTAAAATTCTATACCAATCGGAAAAAGTGAACCCACTACCACATTTCAGGTTGTGAAAGTTGGAAAATAGTGCTTATACTAGAGTTATAGCAGGTAAGATTAGCCAATATCAATACAACATGAGGAGGGTTAATATGGCGTTTATGATTGCTCAACGGGCTTTTATCAAGGTGTATCTTATCACAATGGTAGAACAACACCGCGGTTATGGATATCAAATGCTTGAGGATTTACGTCGAGATTTCAAGGCACATGGATATTCCCCCCCACAAAGCGAAATCTATCGTGCCCTGCATGAGCTGGTACAGCAAGGAATTTTATATCGTACTAAACAGCTAAAAGGGAATGATCCGAAGGTGGATTTTCAAGAAATCGTCTTATATCATTTTACTTCTGATGGAGAAGAGAAAGCTAAGCTATATAAGAAGCAGGTGAAGACAGATCTTGATCGCTGTCTAGGTATTTTGAACAAGGCGGTTGCGGATAACTTCTAGAACTGGAACTATAGTTATATTTTCAGGATGCTCTTACCCTGTTATAATGGTTACTGCCGGATCATTGCAGTAAATACTTGGAGGTAACAAATGATGGATGAACATATGAAACGTCGATTGGACAAACAACGCAAGCTCTTCAGCCAACTTGGCATCACTCTTGATGCTCTAACCATACATGAAAAAGAATTCAGTATGAAGCTTCGTGGTTACGATGCGGAAGAAGTAGATACTTTTCTAGATAGCGTAATCAAAGATTATGAGCGTTTTTATGCGACAATCGCTGATCTGATGGATAAATGGCAAGAGCAACAACTGGAGATGCGCGAATTAAAGTCAGAAACCAAAGCTACTGAAGTCATTCAAGTTCCTGTACTTCGAGGCATCGATCCAAAGGAATTAGAAGAAGTCATTTTAAGATTGGAAACCAATGTCCGTCAGCTTAAAGATAAGCTTCCCCAAATCGAAAGCTATTTATAAGTCATGAATTTTGATCACAGGTGCTCCGCTTGACATTTATAAATTTATCATTGACGAGTTAGCAGTTCATGATTTATGATATGTTCATAAATGATCATTTATATTTCAGTGGCGTGTTACCGTTAAGGGCATGAGCCAAGAATTGTCTTCATCTTCACGAGACATTTCTTGGCTTTTTTTGTTCCTAATTGACGATAATATGGGAAAGGAGTGATGAGCTTGTCGCGGGAGATCGAGCAATTTCAAGTACAGCGTGTGATTGGGAACAACGTTGTAATGGTTCAGGGAAGCAAGAACGGCAAGGAATATGTCATCATTGGCAAAGGCATTGGTTTTGCTGTGAAAGGTTCAGGGGTGATTGAAGGGAACGATCCTCGTATTGAGAAATTGTTTCGTCTAGAAGACCGCGAAGCCTGGAGCCAGTATCAAATATTGCTGGAAGACATAGATCCCAAAGTGATGAGAATAACTGATGAAATAATTGCTGATATCCAAAGTCAATTTCCTGACAAATTAAACGACAAGATTTATCTGGCACTCCCGAGCCATATTCAGTTCACCATTTACCGTCTGCGCAACGGGATGGATATTATTAATCCTTTTTTACAAGAAACTAAGATGTCTTTTCCGAAGGAATTTGATATCGCTTACAAGGCATCAGAGAAAATCAATGCTGAATTTCAGGTGCAAATTCCCGAAGACGAGGTTGGATTCCTTACTTATCATGTGTACTCCGCGGTTAGTAATGTATCGGTGGGTCAGTTAGTAAAAGCATCCAATATTGTGAGTGAACTTTTAGACATGATTCAGCAAGAACGTAATATAACTTTTGAACATGGAAGTATGAACCATATTCGGTTAATGATCCATTTACGGTTTTCGCTGGAACGTATTTTGAAAGGATCACTAATAGATAATCCTTTTGTGAAACATATTAAGAAGGAATATAAAGAGGAATACAAGTTATCTCAAAAGCTCGGGAAAGTGATGCAAAGATCACTTGGAGTAGAAATTCCAGAAGAAGAGCTATGTTTCCTGGCGATGCATCTACATCGATTATTTCAAACCTTAGTGAAACAAAATTAACATCTTTAGAGGAGTGGAGCATATGTTTTCCAAATGGAAATCAAAAAAAGAAGAGAAACCTACTGGACATACAATTGAAATCATGGCACCAATCAGCGGAGAAGCCGTTTCATTATCAGAAGTTCCTGATGAAACCTTTGCTGGTGGTCATATGGGGAGCGGTATTGCAATCAGACCTTCCGAAGGGATCTTAAAAGCTCCTTTTGATGGCACGGTTGCTCATATCGTGAAATCAAGTCATGCAGTTATTTTGGAACATTCCTCCGGTGTGCAATTGTTGTTACATATCGGAATCGATACTGTCAGCCTTAAGGGCAACGGATTTGTCAGTCATATTTCCTCTGGAGATCAAGTGAAGGCAGGTCAAACCCTAATCGAATTTGATCTGGATGTAATTCGCGCAGCAGGTTGTGACACAATTTCGCCTGTAATCGTGACTAGTACGGAAGAAACACCACCTAAAGTGAACGGACATTATGGTCAGGTTACAGCTGGACAGGATCTGGTTCTTACAGTGGCTTCAAAGTAATAAGCGAATAAAGCATTTCTACTATTGAATCGAAAGGATGATTTTGTTATGTTGGCTTTTCTACAAAAACTAGGTAAGTCGCTTATGCTTCCAGTTGCTACTATGCCCGCGGCAGCTATTCTTCAAGGGTTTGGTTTGCTTAACTATGAAAAAGATTTGCATCTAGGAGCCACGGTAGGGGGATTCTTGAACCAATATTTTGCTCCATTCCTAAATGCCGGTGCAAATGCAATCTTCGGAAATCTTGCTTTGATCTTTGCGGTAGGGGTCGCAATTGGATTCGCTAAGGATGCCGTTGCTGCCTTGTCAGCAGTAATTGCATACATGGTGTTAACTAAGATTCTGGCTGTTGTACCTCTTCAGTTCTCCTTCATCAATGATGATGTAGTATTGAATATGGGTGTGCTCGGAGGTATATTTGCCGGTGCATGGGCAGCATTCCTATATAAGAAATATCACAATATCAAGATGCCAGATTGGCTTGGGTTCTTTGCAGGTAAACGATTTGTTCCGATCATTACGGCAGCATCCACGATGGTCCTTGCAGTATTAATTGGGATGATCTGGAGCCCTATACAAGATGTAATTAGTGATTTCGGAAACTGGGTTGTGTCCTTGGGAGCAGTTGGAGCTTTCATCTTCGGTACAGCTAACCGCTTATTGATTCCGATCGGACTTCACCACGTACTGAATACGATTGCTTGGTTCCAAATTGGTGACTTTACAAATGCAGCAGGCGAATTGGTACACGGTGACTTATACCGCTTCTTCGCTGGAGATAAAACGGCTGGGATGTTTATGACTGGATTCTTCCCAATCATGATGTTTGCGCTTCCAGGTGCAGCTCTTGCATTTATTCATACCGCTAAACCAGAAAAACGTAAAATGGTTGCTTCCATCTTTATCGGTTCTGCCATTGCTTCTTTCTTAACAGGGATTACAGAACCACTTGAGTTCTCCTTTATGTTCTTGGCACCACTATTGTACTTGGTGCATGCTTTGTTAACAGGTTTCTCCATGGCTTTAATGTACATTCTAGATGTTAAGCTTGGTTTCGGTTTCTCTGCAGGTTTGATCGATTACCTAGTGAACATGAAGCTATCCACCAATGCATGGGTTCTTATCCCTGTAGGTCTTGCCTTCTTCGTTCTGTACTATGTGTTGTTCCGTTTTATCATCACGAAGTTCAAGCTTAAGACGCCTGGTCGAGAAGATGATGATGATGCGCTTGCACCAACTGGCGGTAACGCAACAGGTTCAGCTGTTTCTTCCAAGGCTGCTCAAATTCTTGAGCACATTGGTGGACCTTCAAATATCGAGAATATCGATGCTTGTATTACACGCCTTCGTCTGATCGTTAAAGACGAGAAAGCAGTTAAAGATTCCGCGCTGAAGCAACTCGGTGCTTCTGGGGTCATGAGACTTGGTCAAGGTGCTGTACAAATTGTATTTGGTCCGAAATCGGAGCAATACAAAGAGGAAATCGAGAAGTTACTATAACTTAACGTACTCCGTTTAAAATTATTAGCAAGGGCTAGTCCGCATACTAGCCCTTGTTTTTTTGTGTATAGAGGGATAAAATGTTGCAATATACACAATACCTAGTATAATACTTGGTATAAACATACAAAGGAGTCGGTACATATGTCAGTCGACGATTATCTGGACCTTTTAAATTATGCCAAAGCAATTAACGATGGACAGTGGCAGGCTGACATCATAGAGAGTTTAAAGAATCTAAACACTGTATCGGAAGAACCCCAGGTTCAAGAAGAAAGTGTGATAGAATTATGGTCGCAGTTTGATTCCGTTAACATATTGATCATGAAGTTGTTTGAGAAGCTGCGCAAGAATGAAGATTCAGATGAAGTGTTACATTGGAATGAGCAGCTACTGGAGCTTAAGCTGGAGCGGAGTATTTTGTCTAAGAAAATCCTTAACCGGTATATTCGAATTCGATAATTGAGATCACAATAAATAGGTAAGACTAATAATGAAGACAGTAACCTTGTTAATTAGGGGCTGTCTTTTTGCTTGTCTTGAGATAGGTTATGATAATTATGAAGAATTCTGATACAAAAATGCACTGACAGTCGTCTTACTTATAGCTGCAGCTGATAAGGAGGATTTACACGATGGAAATTCCGGAATCTGAAATTTTTAAAGCAATATTTTACGAACATTATCCTGTTGTCCGACGTAAGCTTGCCGCTTTGGTACGCGATGAATCGGCAGCGGATGATTTGGCTCAAGAAGTTTTTCTAAGATTGTACCGTAATCCACCAGATGATCCAGCAGCGCTGGGTGCCTGGCTTCATAGAGTCCTTACCCGTATTGGATATGATTATCTGGACAAAAAAGCGAGGGAACGGCGATTGCAGAATAAACAAGAGCAGCTATATGATGCTAGTGAATCTCCGCCTTCAGGTGAAGAAATCATTCTAAGTAAGCTAGATCAGGAGGATGTACATGTCTGGCTGAATGAATTGCCTGAAAGAGACAGACAGGCGCTTCTCCTACGCTACTCAGGGTACAGCTACGTGGAAATAGCGGGAGAGCTTGGAGTAAGGCCTCCAGTAGTAGGAACCTTGCTCCACCGAGCGACAGAGAAATTAAGACAGAATGCAACGAAGGCGATACCCCAGACAAAGTAGACATTACTCAAAGTGCAGCTACGAAGTAATCTTTTTAATTCAGGAGGTACACTAATGAATAACTATTCAGGAAAGCAAGATAAAGATAAGCAAAGTACAGATGAAGCCTGGGCGAAGCTGCAGAGCAAGTTAGAGAAAGAGCCTTATAATCCTCAATGGGCAAAATGGAGTCAAAATACAGAGACTAATACTGAGGATCCTATTTACTTTAGTCAGCCAGCAAATGTAGAGAGTGTTAACTCAGAGCCAGCACCAACAGTAGAGCAGGACTTACTTGTAGCTACCCATGATAAGCAAGTAAAACGCCCGCGTCGACTGCGTATGAACCGTCGTCGGAAGTTGGGAGCAGTTTTAGCAAGTGTGGCTGTTTTTGCTGTAATACTCGCGACTCCGATAGGAAATACAGCAATGGCATCCATTCTGAATCAGTTCCGTATGGAACAGGTTACGGTTGTACACGAGAATGATCTTCGAAATATTTTCACACAAGTAGCTGAAGACGGTGAGCTTAATCGATCAATTAATCAATTCGGTGAGTTTACCAACACTAACGGTGCTTATATTGGTGAGCTGCCTGCGGATCAACTGAAAGCTACCGTAGGCTATCCAGCGAAAATCGCTGCTTTAGGGGAAGGGCGTAATACAGTTACGGTGGGTGCTTCACAGGATATCACGCTTAATCTGAAAGTTGACGAAGTGAACAAAGCCTTGAAAAAAATCGGGGCAGAACATCTGCTGCCTGAATCGATTGACGGTAAACCAATTACACTTCATATTCCGGAAATTGTGAATTACAATCTCTCATCTGATGAAACGCATTGGGCAAGTCTGTCGCAGATGAATGCGCCTGTACTTAACGTTGATCCTTCTATTAAAGTGGAAGAAGCTTTGGAAGCTGTAGTGAATTTCCCACTGTTGCCGGATTACTTGAAGACTAGCTTAATGCAGAGCAGGGTCTTATCCGGGGAAATCCCAATGCCGTTAATCGCTGGAGAAAATACGGAGCAAATAACTGTGGGTGATACTTTAGTTATTGTTGATAATTATGAATACAGCCGCGGTCCTGTATATCAAGCTACATGGATTCAGGATGGGCAGCTATTCAATTTGTCAGGTGAGATCTATTCGAGTAAAGAGAAGCTTATGACCAAGGTTCAGGAGTTGATTGAATCATGAGTACTGCAGCAATTGAAGCTAAGTCCCTAACCAAGGAATTTGATAACGGGCGCGGTTGTCGAGATGTAAGTATTAGTGTAGGGAAAGGGGAAGCCTTTGGCTTCCTCGGCCCTAATGGTGCAGGTAAAAGCACCTTTGTGAAAATGCTAGTAGGACTTATTCATCCATCAAGCGGTAGTGGGAGCCTATTCGGGCATAAGATTGGTTCCTTGGGAGCAAAAGCACTTATCGGCTATTTGCCAGAATTGTATCGTTATCAGGAATGGCTGACGGGTGAGGAGGTTGTGAGGCTGCATGCAAGATTATGCGGAATGCAACGGTCTGTAGCAGATAAGAGGATTCCACAACTACTGGATGAGGTTGGAATTGGTAAGCGTGGACGAGATCGAGTAAAGCATTATTCTAAGGGAATGCAGCAAAGATTGGGGTTGGCTTGTGCACTTATAAATGAACCGGCTATTGTTTTTTTGGATGAGCCCTCATCGGCACTAGATCCAATTGGACGTCAGGAAGTCCGGCGTATATTACAGAACCTAAAAGAAAAAGGAGTTACGATATTTCTAAACTCTCATTTGTTAGAGGATGTTGAAGTACTTTGTGACCGAATGGCGTTACTGAATAATGGGGTTATTCTCCGGCATGGCAAAGTGTCCGAGATGCTGAACAAGCGTATGAGCTGGCATTTTAAAGTAGGCGGCTATGCGCCTATTTTATTGTCATGGCTAAATGAGAACACAGGCTTGCAGATTCGGGTGTCTTCCCATACCGAAGAAAAGTTGATAAACGGGTTAGAAAATCTGCAATCTCTGCAATCGATAGACAGAAGTACGGTTTGGTTGGAGGCAGAGCTGGAAAGTGAAGAGCAGGTGGGGTGGTTAAATACATTAATTGTAGAACAAGGGATGACTTTATATGAAGTTTCACGCAAGAAAGAACGTCTGGAAGAGTGGTTTATGGATGCTGTATCCGGACTAAGCCACAGAGGTGAACAGGAATGAGAATTATAATGGGGATGACCTGGAAGGAATTGCTGCGTAAAAGAGTAATGGTGCTGACATTACTAATGACCGTGGTCTTTCTTATTGGGTTTTGGTTTATTGCGGGTACAATCGGACAAAGTACTATGTCTCAAGGATCGAGTATTCCTACTGGAGAAGAACTCCTTATGCGTTTTACTAATGGTTTATTTATTTTATCGTTTGGATTTTTTTTCGGGGCCTTTGTAATTGCTTTTTTAGCAATATTTAGTTCATTCTCCGCCATTTCAGGTGAGGCAGAGCAGGGTGTGATGCAAGCCTTGCTTCCAAGACCCATTCCACGCTGGAAATGGTATGCCGGTCGCTGGCTTGGTTATGTAACATTGGGGATAGGGTATGCGCTTATTTTATTTATTTCTATATTGCTAATTACTCAAGTCCATGCCGCAATTCCGAGAGATGGATTAGCGCTATTCAAATCTTTCCTGCTCTTTGCCTCTATCGTACCGTTGCTGATAACTATTTCTATGCTGGGTTCAGGATTCTTTTCGGCACTTGGGAATGGGGTATTTATGACTATGCTTTATGGTGCTGGATGGCTAGGAGGAATGATTGACAAGGTAAGCAGTTCTTTACTATCTGAGCCTACAGCGCTTAGCACTTTAAATAATATGACAGGTATAATGTCGTTACTAATGCCTGTAGATGGATTACAGCGTAGAATGACTGCTGAATTATTTAGCATTAACGAAATGAGCGGGATGTTTAATGGTTCCAGTAGTTCATTTGGGTTAGTAAATTTCGCCTCAGTCCCATCCAATACATTTATCGTATATGCGATCTTCTATACGCTACTGGCATTCTTAATCGGATTGTATCGTTTTCAACGGAAGGATTTATAGCAGTTCAATAATACATTGAAGAACTTAAAATGCCCTTTTTGTTGCCGAATTTACGGAACAAAAAGGGCTCTTCAAGTTAGTGGAGACCGATTAATTTGTAACACCAAGCTCAATCCAGTCTGTAGACCAATTTCCAATTTCACCAAGTATAGGAGCCAACGCGGTACCTTTTGGAGTAAGGGAGTACTCAATGCGTACGGGCATTTCTGGATATACGGTTCGCTCAATAATACCTTCGATTTCCATTTCTTTTAATCGGTCAGATAACACTTTACCACTTAGATTAGACAGACAGCTTTCAATTTCGCCAAAACGACGTGGACCTGGCATAAGCACGAAAACGATCAGCGCGACCCAACGTTTACTTAGCAAGTCTACCGCTTTTTCAAAGCGAGGACACATGTTGAAATCATTCATAATATCACCTCAACATTCATTATATCATAAACTTACATAAAGTAATTATAAATATTTAAAGATATATTATAACTTGACGAAGTTATATTACAATGATAAACTTACTTACAAATAGTTACTTATATTTTAACTAATATTCGATCCTTATGTATAGCTACAGCTATACTAGATGAACATTGAGGAAGGTGTTACACATGACAAAACCAGATATTATTTCAATCCTACAAAATAAAATTACTCGTATTCCTTTAGCAAACAGTACAAATATATTGGTTGGACCGATTACTTTACCTGTGAATTTAGACGGAGAGACTGTTACTTTTAAATGGTACAACTGGTTGAACACTACAGATGCAGAGCTTCTTAAAGGAGACAGCAATGAAGCAACCGCCGCTTTGATTTCCAAGTTACCATCCATGAGCCTTGCAGATGGACAACAATCCAGTGTGTTAGTATATGGTGATTTCGAGGGTTCCGATGAAGCTCTAATTCGGATGCACAGCATTTGCCATACCGGAGATATTTTTGGCAGTAAACGTTGTGATTGTGGCTTCCAGTTGCATCAGTCCATGAAAATGATCGTAGAGCATGGCTCAGGTGCGTTATTTTATCTGGCTAACCATGAAGGCAGAGGCATTGGACTGTTCAGTAAATCTTTAGCGTATCTTTTACAAGAAGAAGGATACGATACAGTTGAGGCTAATTTGGAGTTGGGTTTTGTTGATGATTCTAGAAATTATGAAGAAGCGATTAGTGTTCTACAACATCTTCGTCATAAACCAGTCACACTAATTACGAACAATCCGAAGAAACTGGAAGCTCTTAAGGCAGCTGGAATGAACGCTGTGAAAAGAGTAGCGCTATGGGGAGATGTATCTTCGTTTAATGAGAAATACTTGCGTACCAAAGTGGCTCGTTCAGGACATCTAGAGGCAGTAAAAGATACAAATCCAATCGTAGGAAGACTGGCTAAGTAAAAATTGAGGTAGTGCTTTTGGACTTCTTCTATTATAATGGGTTACTGGAACCCAACTTTAAGCTTAGTGAGGTACAATATGACTGCTATTCAAGTACAAGACTTACGTAAAACATTTAAAGTGCAAAAAAACCGCGAAGGTCTCAAAGGGGCCTTCGCTGATTTGTTTAAAAGGGAGTATACGGAAGTAACTGCGGTGAAGGATATATCCTTTTCCATTCCCGAAGGTGAGATTTGTGGTTATATCGGTGAGAACGGTGCTGGAAAATCAACTACGATCAAGATGCTCACGGGTATTCTCGTACCCACTTCAGGAAATCTTTCGGTGGGTGGTTATGTTCCTTATTTGGAGCGCGAGAAATTCGTGAAGAATATCGGTGTGGTGTTTGGGCAACGCAGCCAGCTATGGTGGGACATTGGGGTCATTGAATCCTTCCAGCTGCTGCGCAAGGTATACCGGGTATCTGAACAAGACTTCAAGAAACGGCTTGATGAATTGGTCGAACGCTTGCAGCTGCAAGAACTACTGAATCGTCCCGTTCGTAAGCTTAGTCTCGGTCAGCGGATGCGTTGTGAATTAGTAGCAGCATTGCTTCATAATCCGTCGATTGTATTTCTGGATGAACCGACCATTGGCTTAGATATTGTGGTGAAATCAGAGATCCGTGAATTTCTTAAAGATATGAACCGTGAGCATGGGACAACCATCCTGCTGACTACACATGATTTGCAAGACATTGAAGCCCTGTGTTCGCGGGTGATTATGCTTGATGATGGCCGTATCATTTATGACGGAGGACTGGAAGACCTGAAGCAACGTTGGGGAACCGGACGTGAAGTTCAATTTCAATTCGGGAATGCAACGAAACGGCAGCTGCTTGAGCTTTGGACTGAAGGGATGCCGGTTACTTGGTCTGCAGAGAACGATCTTGGAGCATCGGTTTGGATACCGCTGGATATAAATGTTTCCGATGTTTTGGGACGGGTAGTAGGGAAAGCTGACATTACTGATATCAAAATTATTGAGACGAATACGGACGATATTGTTCGCAGTATTTATCAATCCGGGTCTGCGGATAAACCAGAGAAACAAGCTGCCGCTCTGAAGGATGAAAGAGAGGCTTTACATGTCTGATAAGCTTAATGCTGCAACAGCTATGTCTTCTTCCTCAGGAGGTTCGTCTTCAGGTGGTCCTCCAGAGAATAGTCGGAGATTACTATTTGGGGCGTACATTGATTTTATACGCATCCGGTTCCTTACCATGCTTGCTTATCGGATTAACTACTACTCAGGTATTCTTATCTATTCCTTGAATATCGGGGTTAACTATTTCACATGGATGGCCATCTATGGGAATGGGGATTCACTTGGTGGCTTTACCGCAACGCAAATGACGTCTTATGTTGCTGTTTCTTGGATGGCACGTGCGTTTTATTTTAATAATCTAGATCGTGAGATTTCTACGGATATACGAGACGGAAGCATCGCTATTCAGTTTATAAGGCCTTATAACTATGTCTTAGTCAAAATGATGCAAGGACTCGGAGAGGGCATGTTCCGCTTCCTCTTGTTTATGATTCCCGGTATGGCTATAGCGATGTTGTTGTTCCCGGTTCAATTACCGACAGCACCATCTGCTTGGGCGGGTTTTCTTGTAATGCTCTTTTTCAGCTTTTTGATTAATTCACAGATCAATATTATTACGGGGCTCTCGGCCTTCTTTGTTGAGAATAATGAGGGCATGATGCGAATGAAGCGGGTAATTGTTGATCTGTTCTCCGGTCTGATCGTGCCGATCAGTCTGTTTCCTGACTGGCTATCTTCTATACTTAAGGTGCTGCCGTTTCAGGCGATTACTTACTTGCCGGGCTCAGTGTTTACGGGACGAGTGCAAGGGGTTGGGATTTGGAATGTACTGGGGATCCAGATCGTTTGGTTCCTGGCCTTACTGATTCCAATTGTCTGGTTATATCATGCGGCGCGGCAGCGTCTCTTCGTGCAGGGAGGTTGAGGAAACGTGTATTACCTTGGATTATTAATTGAATACATCAAGAACTATATGAAGTCCCGGCTCACCTATCGTGCAGACTTTTGGGTAGAGGTCATATCAGATTTACTTTTCCAGGCCACCAACTTTATCTTTATTCTGGTGATTTTCATGCATACGGATAGCCTAGGCGGTTGGAATCAGAACGAAGTAGTGTTCGTGTATGGATTCTTTATGGTGCCTTTTGGGGTGTTTAGTTGTTTTGTGAATCTATGGGGATTTAGTGAGCGTTACATCGTTAAAGGTGAGATGGACCGTATTCTGACACGCCCAGCGCATAATTTATTCCAGATCTTTTTGGAAAATGTTGATCCACCAGCACTAATGGGCTCTTTCATAGGTATTATTATTATGGCTATTAGTGGCAGTAATCTGGGTCTTCCCTTTGAATGGTGGACGATACCAGCTCTGATCATTCTTACGTTAAGTGCCGTCGCCATCTATACTGGGATTTATACAACATTGACTTCATTGTCTTTCTATTCGGATGCTCCTACGGGCATTCTTCCGTTAATGTACAACATTCAAACCTATGGCCGTTATCCGGTAACGATCTACAATCGTGCTATTCAGGTATTACTCACGTGGATCATACCGTTTGCATTCGTCGGAGTCTATCCGGCAGCGCTCTTCCTACAGCGAGAAGAGATGACAAACCTTGCTCTTATGACACCAGTTGTAGGTGCGATATTCCTTGGAATTGGTTTCTTAGCTTGGAGTTATGGCGTTAGAAGATATAAGGGAGCCGGATCTTAAGTTAAGCTAGTGTCTTGTTATGTTGGAAAGGCTACCTTCGGGTAGTCTTTTTTTTCACTCCTAATTCATCAATATGCTAAAATCATTAATAACTAGTATGGGGAGGAATCATAGATGAATGTGTTAGATATTTTACCAGCACACGAAAACTTAAAAAAACTCATGAAAATACTTGCTTCTCTAAATATTGTCCTATGTTCAGAGGAATGGCTTCGCTATCATAGTTTTGATTCTAAATTTGATAAGAATGTTTCTCTAGCATCGATCGATAATGGCTCAGGTGATAATTTGTTTATTATTTTTGTACCTCAAGGAACGATAATTAAAGGTTTTGATCATGAATCCGAAGTAAGTCCATATGCGCACGACGAACATGAAGTTTGGCCAGGAATCTATGAAGAAGTCCCCACCTCACTGTTGTCTATTCTTGAAGATGAGGCGATAGCTAAGGATGATGTTACTTTTTGTTTTTGGCGTGAAAATAATGACTTGACGTGGAAAAAGGGGAAGGTAGAGATTCCAGCGGGGACAGAAGATGGCTCGGACTTTTTACTAGGGACTATTTTCCGAACAGCTGAAGATTTTGTGGAATTTGCTGAAGGTTATTTTGAAATCACGCTCCCCTTAGAGATTATTGAAAAGGTTTATGAGGGGGCAGCCATTACGAAAGAGATGATCGAAGCGTTAAATACTGATGGTGACGTAGAGAAAATCCTTCGGGAGTTAGCGGAGTTAGACTCATAGGTGCCTATTGATTTTGAACATAAGGTGGTGCGAAATGAAACTTTACATGGAAAAGCTGAATGCTGATGCTGCTAGGAATATATTAAGCTGGCGATATGAACAACCTTATGATTTTTACAACAATGAACAAACGCCTGAAGCCATAAGTGAAATGCTTGCTGAATCATATTTTTCCATATTTGATGATAATAAAGAGTTAGTAGGGTTCTTCTGTACAGGAAGCTCAGCGCAGGTTCCAAATAAGTCATATACATATTCTCAGGGGTTTATAGATATTGGATTAGGGATGAGACCAGAATTTACAGGGCAGGGAAATGGGACTCTATTTTTCACAGCTGTTCTAAGTAAAATGGATTCAATGTTCGGGAAAAGCTCAAAACGTCTGACAGTGGCAAAGTTTAATGAAAGAGCGATACGTTTGTATGAGAAATTGGGATTTAGCCGGGAAACTGAATTTTTAAAAGGAAGTACTGTATTTATTGTTATGGTTAAGGTTAAAGCTTGATACCGGACCATTCTATTCTATTTGGGATAACAATTGTCGATTACTGGAATGTGAAGAATGTTCAATAAATGAAGGGCTGCCGATAGGCAGTCCTTCATTTATTGAACGGAAGTATTTTTTAATGTGGAGCGAAAATAGGAAATAAAAACAGAATACTTTCTCTTTTTCAAAATTTTATTTACATATATCATTTTACTAAAGATACAAGTGAGAGGGATAAAACTTTACTTTACATAATTCAAGCGATCTTAATAACTCTCAAAACAATTTTGTGAGTGTGAGTTAGGTTCAAAAGTAGGAACACTTGGAGTGGAAATGTTAAAATGATACTTTTCAAAGAGGGGAGTTTGTTATATGTTTGGAATTATGGCTATTTCCGGCCTGTCTTTTCTTCTAGTGGCGATGTTTACGCCGCTGTTGATCTGGACGCTACACAGGCTGGGGCTAACGCAGCCGATTCGCTCCGAGCTACCAGCAGATCATCAGGCCAAACGTGGTACACCGCTTATGGCAGGGTTGGTCCTGCTTATCGGGATAGCGATCTCGTTACAGTTTCATCCCGGACCTCTAATGTTACTCTTATGTGTCACGTTTTTGTTGTTCAGCTCAGTCGGATTTCTGGATGATTTCAAAAAGGCTTTTTGGCAAAATCCGTCCGGCATCACCGGCCGCACAAAGCTAGTGTTGCAATTTATTTTTACTGGATCCATTTTGTATGTGTTGTTCCATTCGTTAGGCCTGACGAGCGATATTGGGTTATTTCAAGGGCACTATTTGCAATTGCCTTTGTATCTTTATGTCGGAATCATTTTGCTGTTTGTGGTGGGCACCGCAAATGCCATCAATTTTACGGACGGTCTTGATGGGCTACTGATCAATGTAGCCATTCCAACGTATTTTTTCTTTTTTATGATTTCGGACAAACCTGAAGTGCAGACATTTTCCCTTGTCATGATTGGCTGTCTGCTGGGGCTGTTCCTTTACAATATTTATCCGGCAAGAGCGTTTATGGGTGATACAGGATCACTGGCGATCGGTGGCTCTCTTTCCATTTTAGCTGTCATTGAGAAGGTCGAGCTTTTGATTCCGATTTTGTTTTTCGTCTATTTTGCAGAGCAGTTGTCGGTCATATTACAAGTTTGGTACTATAAACGAACTAAGCTGCGGCTGTTCCGAATGGCTCCGATTCATTACCATTTCAGCTTAAAATACGGATGGAGCGAAAACAAAATCGTGATGATTTTCGGTTTTATTTCGTGGGTATCCGTACTGCTTTGCTGGTTAATTTGGAAATTTCTCATGCACTAAATAACTTTTATATTTACAAATCTATAAAAGTAGATATAATGAAACGCATGGAACCTTTAATGATATTTAAAGCTTTATCTAACGAGACACGTAGTCAAATTATGATGTGGTTAAAAACTCCAGAGGAATTCTTTGATGAAAAGCCTTATTTACAACAAGGCCTGAGTTTTCGAATTGGTATATGCGTGGGAGATATTCAAGCTAAAGCGGGACTTGCACAGTCTGTTATCTCGAGTTACTTGTTGACTATGCAAAAAGCTGGTTTGTTGGAATCTGAGCGGATTGGGAAGTGGACGTATTATCGTCGGAATGAGAAGACAATTCAGGAGTTTTCCGAGTATATTAAACAGAAACTATAAATGAGAGGAGGGAAGATTTTTTTTGATAATACATATCTACAAATCTATATATGTGAATATAAATGGAGGATTGTTTTAAAAATGAAAAAGATTAACCCGTTGCTTATCATTATTCTGGCTTTAGGTGTATTTGGTATTATCACTACGGAAATGGGAATTATAGGTGTTCTACCACAGATAACTCAAAAATTTAATATAACGACTTCACAGACTGGATGGCTTGTAAGTATATTTGCTTTAGTCGTTGCCATTTCTGGTCCATTTCTAACATTACTGGCTTCTGGTATTAATCGTAAAGTTATTCTATTAACGGCTGTACTTATTTTTGCGATTTCAAACATTGTGTATGCTTTTACGACCATGTTTGAAGTAATGCTTATTTTCCGTATTATTCCTGCTATATTTCATCCCGTCTTTTTTTCAGTTGCTCTTGTGACCGCTGCTCAACTTGTCCCACCAAACAAGAGTACTAAGGCAGTTACAAAGGTTTTCGCCGGAATCACAGTCGGGTTTGCTTTCGGAGTGCCTTTGACTTCTTATCTCGCTGACAAAATATCGTTAGAAGTTGCTTTTCTGTTTGGTGCTGTTGTAAGTATAATTGCCTTTTTAGGGATACTCGCTTGGCTTCCTTCCATGCCTGTTAAAGAAAAAATGTCTTATGGCAAGCAGCTTGGTATATTACGTAAACCCCTATTATGGTTAAATATAGTGACAGTTATTTTTATATTTGCAGCGATGTTTTCTGTATATAGTTACTTTGCTGAGTATCTTGGTCAAGTAACACATATGAATGGGTCGTGGATTAGTATCATGTTAATGGCCTTTGGTATAGTCATGATTTTTGGGAATTTTTTATTTGGGGGCCTTTTACATAAAAGCATTCCAAAGACCGTCATCATGTTTCCTCTGCTATATGCGGTAACTTACTTCTTCGTTTATTTTCTAGGATCTTATTTCATTCCAATGGTTATTATCATAATTATTTGGGGGGTAGTGCATTCCGGCGGACTCATTATCAGTCAAGCATGGTTAACGACCGAGACGAAAGAAGCTCCCGAATTCGGTAACAGCTTGTTTATTTCATTCTCCAATCTTGGAATTACAATAGGTACTTCTATCGGTGGTTGGTTTATTTCTCGCTCAGGTATACATGAACTCATTTGGATTGGGATTATTTTTTCCCTGCTTGCTTTCTTATCGATCATAATCAAAATAAAAATCTCCAACTTAAACGTAGCAGAAGCTAAGCTGGGTGATTAACGGAGATTATAATTTTAATATAACAGCGACAGCCATGTATCTTATTTTTCTGGTACATAGTTGTCGTTGTTTTCTATATTAAGTAATACAAACTTGTGTTTTTCACGGTTTTGCTTTATTTTAATTAGACCCCATGAAGCTATTACATATGTTTAAGAAAGAGGTTTATTTATGAGTAAAATGTATCTTATGAAAATCTGCATGGCCATCATCCTCCTACTAGGAACCGTTACCGGTTGCACTATTGTAGAGCAGTCTGCTTCAGATCCTGTTCCAGCAATAACTACGAGTCCTGAGCCTAAATCTGATGCTACCGCAAAGAATACAGTAGAGGACAATAGACGTTTACTAGATGCTAAGGTAACACGGGTAGTTGATGGTGACACCATGAAGCTGACGATCGACGGTAAAAAAGAAACTATTCGATTGTTACTAGTTGATACTCCTGAATCCGTTAATCCGAATATTCCTGAGCCACAACCATTTTCGATAGAAGCCTCTGATTATGCCAAAAAGATGCTTACCAATAAAGATGTGCAAATTGAACTGGATGTATCAGAACGAGATAAATATGGTCGTCTACTCTGTTATCTCTATATCGATGGCAAAATGTTTAATGAGCTTCTGCTAGAGCAGGGTTATGCACGTGTGGCATATGTATTTGCACCTAATACGAAATACGTAGATCAATTTAGAGCTATTCAGGATAAAGCAAGAGAGCAGGGAATCGGCATCTGGAGTATTGAAAATTACGCGCAAAACAATGGTTTTCATGTTCCAAAAACGAAATAAACATCTAGTAATCAAGATTCATAGAGCTACCATGAGGTAGCTTTTTTTATATTAGGTAGAACATGCACGTAATGGATGTATTTGACAAGGCGATTCTTTAAATGTGATACTCTAGTAGTTGGTATTAGTATCAGGTTACAATTCGAGGAGGATTGCCCTTATGAAATACTTCATTATTACAGGAGCTTCAAGAGGAATTGGAGAGTCAATAGCAGAACAACTAGTCTCTCCTGATCACTATCTGTTTTGTATCTCACGTGAAAGAAATGAGAGTTTAGTAAGCAAAAGTAGTAATATAACCTATTATGAATTTGATTTGAATCACATTCATCTGATTGAATCTCTGATGGGGAGTATTTTCAATTCTATTAACGTGTCAAAAGCGGAGGGAATCTACCTTATTAATAACGCTTCAATGATTTCTCCTGTCTCATTTATTGATACAGCAAGGGTTGATGAAATAACGGGAAATATAAATGTGAATTTATTAGCTCCTATTATACTAACCTCAATGTTTATAAAGCATACGAATGGTCATCTAATCGACAAAAGGATCTTAAATATATCATCCTCTTCTGCTAAGAATCATCATCCTGGCATGAGTCTGTATTCAGCAGCAAAAGCTGGGCTAGATGTTTTTTCACAATGTGTGGGACTAGAACAAAATCACTCCAAAACACCAGTTGGAATTGTATCGATCTGGCCAGGAATGATTGATACCAATCTGCAAAGAGAGGCTAGAAGCCAGGATAAATCAACATTTCCATCAGCAGAGATATTTGAGGTAGTTAAGGAAACTGGGATGCTCACAACAGCACAGGAAACAGCACAACAAATCATTGAGTTTTTGTTTAAACCTAATTTTGAACACGGTGCAATTGTGGATATTTATGATTATTCAAAACTTCAACAGCATTTAAGTATATCAACAGACTAAAATAACTACTTTCCGGAGTGTATTATGCGAGATATAGATTACAGCAATTATTATTGGCAGGATGATGATCGGATCTGGACTTACTGAAGATGAATTTTTGGAAAAGAACAAAAAAATATAAGCATTAAGGAGAGGGTGCTGTTTAATGAGTAATTATATTATGGAGCTAAGAAAACATGTGGGTACCAGGCCGCTTATTATGGCAGGAGCCTGTGTTTTGTTGTGTAGCGAACAGCAATTACTCTTACAACGTAGAACGGACAACGGTTGCTGGGGATTGCCAGGTGGCTCAATGGAGCTTGGGGAGACTTTGGAAGAGGTTGCCAAAAGGGAACTTTTTGAGGAGACAGGTTTACAGGCCAGAGGACTTGAATTGTTTGACATGTTCTCTGGACAAGAACTTTATTACAAATATCCAAACGGTGATGAAGTATATAATGTAGTAGCCGCTTATCTAAGTACGGAATTTGACGGTGTGCTTAAAGAAGATGGAATTGAAGTACAAGAAGTCCGTTTTTTTAATTATGGAGAATTGCCTAGCGAGTTGTCACCTCCTGATGTTCCAGTCATTAAGAGATTTATGGATCATTTTATGAAGTAAGACCACATCTCACTTAAAGTGTCACCTTTCCCAGCGGTCAATAATACGATGAATTATGAACCATGACATTAGCCCGGAAAGGTGTGCGATTATGAACGGAACAATCCTCAATTTCTTTGCTGGCGGCAATACGGCTCACGGCTTTTACAATCTCTATGAGTCGTCATTGCAAAGTTTAACACGTCTGTTTGTATTAAAAGGAGGTCCCGGAACGGGGCAGACCAAACTAATTAGAGAAATCGGAGAGCAGTTGAATCAACAAGGCTATGGGATTTGGTTCATCCACACTGCATCAGATAACGATTCACTAGACGGTGTCGTTATTCCAAAATTAAATGTAGGAATCTTTGATGGAGCTGCTCCACGTGTAATAAACCCTGAACTGCCTGAAGAGTCCATCGTATTCGTAGATTTGGAGCAAGCGGTTGATCTGTTTCAGTTAAGCCAGCACAAGTTGGAAATCGATAAATTAGTTGCTGCAATCAGCCAAGAGCATGATTTTGCTTACGCTGGTTTTGCTGAAGCCCTTCGCATTCATGACGAATGGGAAGCGATATATATCGCGACAATGAATTTTCAAGCAGCTGATGAGCTGACACAAGAGTATATTAAGCTTTTGTATGATGATCAGAAATCTGAACATTCCAGCCGGATAGATCATCGTTTTTTAGGGGCGGCGACGCCTAAGGGGGCAGTGGATTTTGTTCCTAATCTAACCGCAGGATTAAAAAGATATTTGGTTAAAGGACGTGCGGGCTCCGGAAAATCAACACTGTTGAAAAAAATAGCGGCTGAAGGCATCAAGCGTGGCTACGATGTTGAAATTTACCACTGTGGCTTCGATCCAAATAGCCTTGATATGATTATTGTGCGTGAGCTTGGATTTGCTATTTTTGATAGCACGGCTCCACATGAGTATTATCCAGATCGTGTCACTGATGAGATTGTCGATATGTATTCGCGTTGTATACAAACTGGTACAGATGAAGCATTCTCCGAAGCTATAGCTGGCATTAAAAAACGGTACTCCAGCACCATGAAACAGTCCACACAGCATCTGACAGACGCAAAGGTATTCCTTGATGCGTTAAAGCAAATTTATGCTTCTACCGTGAACATTAATCGATTAGATCAGATTAGATCGCAGATCGTACAGGAAATTAACGAGATTGTTGAAAGTCCACTGGAGGTATAAAGCTTCATTAAAGATCGTTCTCTTAGAGGGCGGTCTTTTTTATGAGAAAAGAAATTGGTATGGTACATACGCACCCATGCGGTCATTTCCACTGGATCGGTATCCAAGTATGCTCTCTCTAGGACAACGATAAGGGAGAGAGAAACTTATGAATGATCAGAAAGAACTGTTTAGAACAGGACTTAAAGATTCCGTCGCAATCGTTGCAGGATTTATTCCTGCGTGCTTTACGTTTGGATTGGTCGGTAAGGGGTTAGGTCTCGGTAGTCTGGAGGTATTCTTATTGTCAGCGCTAGTATTTGCGGGGGCTAGTCAATTTATAGGTGTAAAAATGCTTGCCGCAGGAGCAGCCGCTCCAGTAATTTTACTGCTTACGCTGATCATTAACCTAAGATATTTGTTTATCAGCTTATCCTTTGGAGGGCAGTTAAATCGTAATATTAGCTATCTTGCGCGAACCTGGATTGGCTTTAGTTTAACAGAAGAGGTATACGCAGTTAGTATGCTCACTAGAGAGAAAGCAAACCCTAAATCAGTGAATGAAAAATCTAACCAACCCCTAGAACTTCCTTATTTGCTGGGCTTACAAATCCCTCCTTATGTCGCTAACCTGCTAGCTACGGCTTCAGGGATAACCCTTGCTTCCTATATTCCAGCTTTTTATTTACCGGCGCTAAATACTTCATTATACGCCTTGCTGATTGCACTTGTTGTACCTCAATTGAAAGGCAGCTTACGGAATATGGCTATATGTATATCAGCTGCAGGATCATCATGGCTGCTGCACCCCTTGCTGGGAAACTCTTCGATCCTTGTAGCTATGATAATCGGCATGGCAGTGGGCTCCTTGTTTAGAGTACGAGTTCAAGCGGAGAAAGGGGTATCCCTATGACTATCTTAATCATTGTGGGTATGGCTGTTATTACATTTTTATTTCGTTTTGTGCCTTTGCTACTTACAAATCATTCGAATGGACCCTCCAAAGTTCAAGCGATGCTAGAGTATTTGCCTATAGCGGTTCTTAGTGCGCTAACGGTACCTGGAATCATTCAGGTAGACCCAGATGTTAATCTTGTGGGTATCGCATCAGGGACTGTCGCTGTTATACTGGTATTAATTAGAAAAATTCCGCTGCTCCTCGTGATTCTAGGCTCTGTTTCCGCAGCACTACTCGTAAAAATGCTTACCCTTTATTTTTGAACAAAAGTCGGAACAGAAGGGGAGGACCTCTTATGAAGCATGATTTGCTGATCACAATCGATAAAGAACGACAGATTCCGTTTAGCCGTCAAATTTACGAGCAAGTTCGAAATGCTATCCATTCAGGAGCTTTAAGCGGGGGTGACCCCCTGCCTCCGTCTAGAACTTTAGCTAACCAGCTTGGCGTATCCAGAAGCGTGGTCCTTCAATCCTATGAGCTGCTACAGGCAGAAGGGTATCTGGAGATGAGAAAAGGAGCGGGAACGTTTATTGCGGAGTTGACGTTGGAGGAGAAAGTGACAAAGGTTTATGAGAGCCCTTACAATTTTGTAACGAAGGGACCTGATTTCCTTGCACTTAACCCACCGTCTACTAGAGAAGTGGATCATTTGAATCCGGTGTTTTGCGATTTTCGACATGGTGTTCCTGCTTGGGACGCGTTTCCTATGGATCAATGGCAAAAGGCCCTAATGAATGCTTGCCGCCGTGCTTCTCCGGATACGTTAGGTTATGGCCCTGCGGAGGGTTCACTGGGATTGCGTCGAGAGATCGCACGTTTATTACGTTCCACACGGTCTATGCCCGTTGTTCCGGAACAAATCGTGATTACGTCTGGGGCTACGCAAGCGCTCGATATTTTATCGAGGATATTCTTGTTTAAAGGTGATCATGTCATTGTTGAAGATCCATCACATAGCGTTGTACGTGAAATTTTTTCTTTTGCTGGGGTAGAGGTCTTACCTGTTAAGGTAGATCAAGATGGCATCTGCGTAGAACAATTCCAAACAAACAGTGATAACGATCAAGATGGTAATCTTAAAAAAACGCCAAAGCTAGTCTATGTTACTCCTTCTCACCAGTTCCCTTCAGGGACAACGCTGTCTTTGAAGCGAAGAGTTCAGTTGTTGGATTGGGCGAAAGCGAATCATGCTTTTATTATTGAAGACGATTATGACAGTGAATATAGGTACGAGGGTCCGAAATTATCCGCGCTTGCTGGTCTAGATACTGAGGGTCGAGTTATTTATGTAGGCAGTTTTAGTAAAGTATTATTTCCTTCTCTGCGGATAGGTTATGTTGTGTTGCCTCCGGCTTTGCTTCAGCCTTTTTTAGCTGTTAAATGGATTACAGATCGAATGTCTTCTGCTCTGGACCAGGAAGCGTTAGCAGAATTTATTCAGAATGGTCACTATGCAAGGCATGTTACGCAGATGGGAAAGCTGTATGCCTCACGCAGAGCCTGTCTCGTAAACAGTTTGAATACGGAATTTGGAAGTCGTGTGCGATATTATGGCGAGGAAGCTGGACTACATTTATTGATTGAGTTGGAGTCGGATGCCGAGGAGAATCGCATTGCTGAGGTGGCGCTACGTTACGGTGTTCGCGTATATCCTGCATCTTCTTATTTTCTGGAGAGCAAACCTAAGGGTCCAGTGTTTCTACTAGGCTATTCCAATCTCACTGAGAATCAGATTAAGATGGGTGTGAACAGACTGATGTTAGCCGAAATAGAAGCGACAGTTAGTAGAAGTCATTTGTAATAGAAATGTTGGAACTTTATCATATAACTTGTATGTTTACTCTATAGTTTCAGCCTTCAGGCATTCATAATGAAAGGGTAAGTTATTTCTAATTCTGGAGGTTCTTATGAAACGATATATTATTGGGATTGATCTCGGTGGAACGAATATCAAAGCAGGAATGTACGATACCGATTTTATAGCTGTAAAAGAAATATCTACACCTACTGAGGCAGCTAAAGGGCCATCACATGTACTGGGACGGATTAGAGAAGCTGTACGTCTGATTACTGTTGAAGCAAATATTTCATTTGATTTAGTAGTAGGTATGGGAATCGGAGTGCCCGGATTATTAGATCCAGTTGCTGGAGTTTCTTTTTTCTCGCCGAATTTTCCGGATTGGGAGCATGTAAATGTTGTTGACGAGATGAGAGCGTTCTATGACTTTCCTGTTTTTATTGATAATGATGTGAGGGTTAATCTTTATGGAGAATGGCTGCAAGGCGCAGGTAGAGGTTACAACAATCTGGTTCTGATTACCTTGGGAACAGGATTAGGATCGGGTATCGTGAACGACGGAAAAGTAATCTACGGCACGGCCTACAGCGCTGGTGAAATCGGACATATGAATATGTACAGAAACGGACGTCCCTGCAAATGCGGGAGCTCGGGTTGCCTAGGTAGATATGTCTCCGCTATTGGCATGGTGAATACGTTTAAAGAGATGCTAAAGGAAGGCCGAACCAGTATGATTCAGACGTGGACGAATGATCAAGAAGAGCTAATTACCGCGTTAATGATATCTGAAGCTTACGAACTCGGAGACGCCCTCTCCATTGAGGTTATGCAGGAGACCGGCACTATCCTTGGATTTGGATTAGCAAATGTGGTGAATATTCTCAATCCTGATCTAATTATTGTAGGTGGAGGGATGGCTGCTGCGGGCGATAAATTGCTCCAACCTGTAAGAGAAACAGTAAGTCAGCATGCATTGAAGCTATCCAGCAGTAAGTGCAAAATTGTTCAAGCAGAGCTTGGGAATCGGGCGGGTACTATTGGTGCCGCCTCTTATGCCTATAGTAAGCTTCAGTTATTTTGAAATGAATTGGAACCAGACTGAGCCGCCCGGAATACAACAGTAATACAATCCGTGGAGGTGCTGTTATGTTTGCAGTCATGCAATTAATAGGTGGAGTGATCCTGTCTTTAGGTTGGATTCCTCAGATTGTTCAGATCTTGAAATCCAAATCCGTAGCTGATTTGAATTTAAAGTCGTATTTGCTAATGCTGCTTGGGATTAGTCTAATGGAAGCTTACGCGATCAGTTTGGCGGTTACGGGAGTAGGTTTAGCTTTTTTAATTACGAATACGATGTCCCTATGTGTTGTGCTGCTGGTTATTATTCTAGTGATTAAATATCGAACAAGAACATGAATGAAGTTAAGAAGGAAGGAAATGAAATGAATTACAGTTATCGAAAAGCAGTATCTGCAGACTATGCCGCAATATGTGCTTTTCCTAAAGATTCAACGGAAGTGTTCTTTATGTCGCCCAAGCTGGAATATCCACTTACCTCCGAACAATTAGAGCAGGCTGCACAAGGCCGGGATAAGCAAACAGTGATTCTAAATGAACACGACCAAGTCATCGGATACGCCAATTTATATTACCAACAACATCAAGAGTTGTACTGGCTGGGGAATGTTATTATTTCACCCGATTATAGAGGTAAAGGAGCCGCGGAGTATTTGATCCATACCATGCTGGCTGCTGCTAAAGAGGACCTACAGCTTCATGAGTTACATCTGGTTTGTCATAATGTAAATACCAAAGGGATGTTATTATATTCCAGGTTAGGATTTAAGCCATATGAGATTGTCAAAAGAACCAGTCCACAGGAAACAACCATCGCCGGAATCTTTATGAAAATAGAACTAACTTAAATTAGTAAATGCGGAGGTACAGTTGAGCGAAAAAAAATATACATATGAAATTGACGCGGTAAGTTTTCAATTGCAAGAGCCTTATGATTTTGCATGGTTAACAAAGCTAGGTGTGGTGTTTAAAGTGTTTGACCAGCAGGACTCTGGAAATCTTTCTTTTGGTGTGGAGAAGGAGGGGCAGAAGTTTTTTGTGAAATTTGCTGGGGCAAAGCCTTTGACCTTCGACGGGAATCCCTTGGATGCTGTTAGCCGTTTAATTGAAGCTATCCCGTTGTATAACGAACTTGAATCTAAATCGCTGATCAATTTGGTGTCACATTTTGAAGTTGGGACGGGGTATGCAGCGGTATTTGAATGGTTTGCAGGTGAATGTTTACATTCACATTGGCTTTTTGCGGGTGAAGCTAAGCTGAGCCATCCGGAGTCGCCTTTTTACCGCTATAAGCAGTTATCTGTTGAACAACGTTTAGCGTCCTTAGACGTGATCTTTTCGTTTCATGAGCTTGTTGAGTTGCAGGGTTATGTAGCAGTGGATTTTTATGATGGAAGTATTCTGTATGATTTTACGAACGATGAAACAAGGATTTGTGATATTGATTTTTATAGACTTAAGCCTACTGTAAATGATCTGGGCGAGAACTTCTGGGGCTCATCAAGATTCAAGTCGCCGGAAGAATTTATTTTAGATGCACCGATTGATGAAGTTACAAATGTATTCAATATGGGTGCCACTGCATTTGTTCTTTTAGGAGGAGCCTCCGATCGATCGTTTGCAAAATGGGAAGCGAGCAAAGCCCAATACGATGTTGCTTTAAGGGCAGTCAGCTTGGAGCGGGAGGAGCGGTTTCAGAGTGTAGCAGCATTTAAATTAGCTTGGGATGAGGCTGGGAGTATCTGAAGCAGTGGGAAAGTGAGGGATAGAATTGCTGATAAGCTTATTTAATCTTGAAAAGGAAAAAGAAGTTGATTTAGAATACGTTGTTATTATGGTTAAGCATGGTGAAGAATGGATCTTAGCAAGACATCAGGATCGTTCGACGTGGGAGTTTGCCGGAGGTCATATAGAAGTAGGCGAGACACCGGAGCAGGCAGCGGCTAGAGAGTTATTTGAGGAAACGGGAGCGGAGCAATTCTCTATTGTCCCGATAACCATTTATAAGGTAACCATGGATGATGCACCTGGGAGTTATGGAAAACTATTTTTTGCAAATGTGGAACAATTCGCAGAGCTCCCACCATATGAGATGGCAGAAATCAAAGGATTTACTGATATCCCAACGAATCTAACTTATCCATTGATTTATCCCACTCTAATTTTAAAAGTTCAGGATTTCATCAACAGTTCGTCTTCAGCTGCAAGATAAGAATGATAGCCCTGCCGTTGTCACATGATATGATTAATGAATAGAACAAGCAGGAGGGGTTTCATTGAAAAGAGACATTCAGCATGTTCCCTACGGCTATGAGCCACCCGTTGAACAACGTAAAGGGACGTTAGTGTTTTACGATTCTTTTGAGCATATCACCGATCAGGAACTTGAAATCGCAGCAAAGACTGCAGCAGATCGGCGTTTCACTAAGCTAGTGCTGTATCCGCTTCATGAAGAAACGGTGAGACGAATGACAAAAGAGCCGGTGAGCGCTTATTATAAGCGTGAAGACCGGCTGCATGAGTGGAAAAGGGAACAAGGACGTAGCTTCATCACGGTAGAGAGCTTGGAAGGGAAGCGAAAGAAGTATACTCCGCTCGATTCGGCGCTTCGGCATCTTGTTGAAATCTATCCTTCGCCGATTTTTTTGTATTTAACGCCTGAGGTGGCAAATCAGTTTGCGTCATATTCCTCATTTGAAGAGTGGATTGTAAAGATTCGGTTATTGCTGACATCAGCACCACCATCACTTCATCCACGATTGTTAAAGTTTCGTCATCGTTGGGATGTTGTTGGAGAAGTACGGGATTAGGGGTTTTGCGATTTAATTTGTGCTTTGTTTACGTCTGTAATTGTACATTCTCCACTGATAATGGATAAAACATCCGATGCAAAAACCAAAAATCGCAACCGTAGCCGCCACTGCAACGAGCGTTGTGAAAATATAAGCAGCAATCGTCCAGCCAGCGAAGAAGCTGATCAGACCACCTGCTAGGCAGAAGACAGCAATGGTTTGGTTAAACTGTTGTTGTGACCAGTCTTCGAGTACATAGTGCGAACGTTCTTTGGTCAGAAACTTACCAGCAAGCTTAATAATGGGATTGTAACCGAACGAGAGGCCAAGCAATCCGGCGAACAAGGGCAGCGCAAGGATCCAGTGCTGTCCTGTTAGCCATGTTAATATTACTGAAATGACGATAAACGCCTGATTAGTCTTTACTAATGGCCGTGGAATTCCTTTAGGCACGTCCTGCATAAATTCACACCTTTCTCATTGGAATAATTATAGTATACGCTGAGGATGAGGGATTGGGAAGTAGATAATTTCGGGCGGATAAAGTGGGCGAGAGGCTAATTATTTTCCCGGTGAGGGTGAACTATCGGACTCCAATGCAGCTAGGTGCTCAAAAATAGATGGAAACTACTCCATTTTAGTGAAGTAGTGTCGCTCAGGTCCGATAATGTATCTTAAAGCCAGTTTTAGCGCAAATAGCTGCATCTGAGTCCGATGGGGTAACATGATGTACTGAGC
Organism: Paenibacillus sp. RS8; assembly: GCF_041956825.1. Lineage (NCBI taxonomy): Bacteria > Bacillati > Bacillota > Bacilli > Caryophanales > Paenibacillaceae > Paenibacillus > Paenibacillus sp. RS8. The sequence continues at coordinate 4,783,236 of NZ_CP168131.1, forward strand.
AGATGGTGGTAACCTGACTACCGTACTTCCACCAAATTACTTTGAATTTAAGTAATTTATATGTTGACATATCTCTTAAAAATATGGTTTTATTATGTAGACCAATTGTTATAATGCAAAGGAAGTGTCAGCTTGTCGAACAAGCCGAATACGCGTGAGGCGATTCTGGACACCGCTTCGAAATTATTTTTTTCTCAGGGATATCATGCAACAGGATTAAATCAGATTATTAAAGACAGCGATTCACCGAAGGGATCTCTTTATTACTACTTCCCTCACGGTAAAGAAGAACTGGCTTTAACATGCATTAACCGGAATAGTCTAACAGTCGCTCAGAAGCTGAACTGTCATATGGAGAGCAGCAATAGTGCAGCTGAAGCAATGGAGGACTTTATTCTAGGAATGGCTATGAAAGCAGTAGAATCTTCATTTGAGGGGATCGTTCCGTTCAGTTTTTGGTTAGCGGCGGAGACCTCTTGTATTAGTGAGGAGCTGCGGGCTGCATGTAAATCTGTGTTTATGGACTTGCAGGATGTGATCAAGAAACGCCTTCTGGAAGAAGGTGTGGAGGGCAACACTGCAGCCGATAAGGCTTCAGTAGTAGTCTCATTATTTGAAGGAGCGCTTCTTCAGACGCTGACTTTACGGGATGAACAGCCGCTTCTCGCGGCGGCGAAGATTATCCCAGCAATACTTGGTTAGAGAGAGACAATAGATAAGAACATCAGGGGGATTAAGAGTGGAAGCAACTATGCAAGGAAAGCAACAAAAGGAAGTAAAGAAGTTTAAAACCATTCCGATTCTAGTCTCATTACTACTTGCAGGATTTATCGGAATGTTCAGTGAAACCGCACTAAATGTAGCTTTAAGTGATCTTATGAATGTCCTTCAAATCACTCCAGCAACAGCACAATGGTTAACGACAGCTTATCTGCTTACACTGGGAATTCTAGTACCGATTTCGGGTATGCTGCTTCAGTGGTTCTCGACTAGACAGTTGTTTGTTGCTGCATTATGTTTTTCAATACTAGGAACGTTTCTAGCTGCAGTATCACCTAGCTTTGAGTTCCTATTAACAGCGCGTGTAGTACAAGCAATGGGTACAGCGCTTCTATTACCGCTTATGTTCAATACGATCCTTATCATCATTGCTCCTGAAAAACGTGGTGCCGCGATGGGGATGATTGGTTTGGTTATCATGGTAGCGCCAGCGATCGGTCCTACTATTGCTGGACTTCTAATTGAAAGTCTTAGCTGGCACTGGATCTTCTGGCTGTCACTGCCCTTCCTGGTGATCGCATTGATATTCGGAATCCTCTTCATGCAGAACGTAACGAAGGTAACGAAGCCGAAGATCGACATCCTCTCCATAGCATTATCATCGATCGGGTTTGGTGGAATCGTGTTTGGTTTCAGCAGCGCCGGTGAAGAAGCCGGTTGGGGAAGTCCAAAAGTAATCATAGCTATCGTAGTAGGTGTGGTATCACTCTTATTGTTCGGCTTGCGCCAAATGAAGATGAAGCAGCCTATGATTAATCTGCGTGCTTTTAAATATCCAATGTTCTCCATTGGTGTGGCTATGGTATTTATTTGTATGATGGTTATCCTATCATCCATGTTGATTCTTCCAATGTATCTTCAACAGGGTCAGGGATATACAGCGTTCAAGGCAGGCTTGCTGCTACTTCCAGGGGGAATTATTAACGGACTGATGTCCCCAATCATGGGTCGTCTGTTCGACAAATACGGTCCTAAATGGCTTGTTATTCCAGGCCTGATTATTGCTGCTACAGCTTTATGGTTCTTCTCCAGTATTACTGTAGCTTCTACAGTCGTATTCGTAATCGTACTTCACAGTACGCTTATGATTGGTGTGTCGATGGTATTTATGCCTGCACAAACCAACGGAATTAACCAGCTGCCGCTAGAATTATATCCTGATGGTACAGCGATCATGAATACATTGCAGCAGGTTGCTGGTGCGATCGGTACTGCATTAGCTGTCAGCATTATGTCTGCAGGTTCTAAGAGTTATATGAAGACTGTGGCTGATCCAGCCGATCCGGCTAATATGTTGCCTGCGTTCACGCAAGGTGTGCAAAATGCATTTATTTTCGGAATGAGTATGGCAATTGTAGGTCTAATTCTTGCGTTCTTCGTAAAAAGAGTAGTTGTTGATCATAAAATGAATACACCTATGCATTAATCCTTAAGCTTGTAAAATCCCCTTACGGTAGATAGTGGAGAAGGTTCATGTACGTATGAACATACCACTGTTAATCGGAGGGGATTTTTTTACTCATAACAAGAAAGAGGGACCTCTCCCCGGTAGAATACCGAGAAGCGTCCGCCACCTAACTTCTTTTTAAGAAAAATGCTGGGCTATATTAGTCAGATACTCTTGTTCATCTGTATTTTCTTTCATTTGAATGAGCATTTTTGCATCTTCTCCAACAATGTACCGGAATTGACTTGTCCCATCAGTGGCGGCTTGATATATTGTTTCCGCAACAATTTCTGGAGGTGAAGCATAGGAAGGTTGGTTTTCCATCTCACCTAATTTACCCAAGAATGCAGTAGTAAAGGGTTTATAATCCGTTAATGCATCATTAAAAAAGAACTCCATCGATCTTCCACCAAAGTCCGTTTGAATAGCACCTGGTTCAATTAACTTAACTCTAATGTTCTGTGATGCTAATTCATAAGATACGGATTCAGAAAAACCTTCTACGGCGAATTTAGTTGAATGATACAGAGACATCGTAGGAAAGGTTACTTTCCCTCCCATAGAAGAGATATTGATCAGTAAACCCTCTTGATTCGATCTAAAATGTGGCAATATGGCTTTAGTCATACTGATAAGACCAAACACGTTCACTTCAAACTGTCTTCTGATCTGCTCATCTGTAGCTACTTCTATAAGACCCATTGTTCCATAACCAGCATTATTGAGAAGAACGTCAATTTTACCGAACCGCTTAATCGCTTCCGCTAACGCAGGTTGAATTGTGTCTGATTTCTCAACATCAAGCTGTAAAACCAATACATTATCAAGTGTAATAAGTTCACTTTCTTGTTCAGGTGAACGCATCGTGGCTACGACGTTCCATCCTCTTTCAGCAAAATGTTTTGCTGTAGTTCTCCCAATGCCAGACGAAGCACCTGTTATAAAAATTGTTTTCATTAACAATTCCTCCTAAAGTTTTTTGAGCGTTATCTCTTCACTTGGTACGTACAAAACTTACTTTGTAAGCACTAACTGCTCCATGTTTGACAATCCTTCGGCAATGATTTTGAGCTTTGCTTTATATTCTTCTATGCCAATTTGGATACAGATGATCTGTGCTGGATGCATTGTATTTTTATAAAGTGAATACTGCTCAAGTAATTGATCTAACTTCTGTTGTGATTCTTCCTGTGCTTGCTTCAACCAAAGAATCACCTTGTCATACCCAACAAATTCACCAAAGTATAGCCTCATCATAAAATCAGATTTCTTAATACTGTCAGCCTCTAGTGGGGCTAGTAAATACGTGTTAAAACTATCTCTTCCTTTATCCGTGATGTTTAAAAGATTCTTATTAGGCTTACCTTCCTGCTGCACATTTTCCTTAGTTATCAAACCCTCCTTTTCCATGCGGGCAAGTGTGGGATAAATCGTTCCATAACTAGAACTATAGAAATTAGAGAATACATCCTCCAATAACTGTTTTATTTCGTAACCAGTCTTCGATTCTTTCATAAGCATGCCTAAAATAACATCCTGACTGTTCAAAACAGAACCTCCTTGTTGATTAGAAATATTTGTATATCACGCTTATAATATATCGGACCAATATATATTGTGTCAATATATATTGGATAAATATATATGATTACAAGTAGGAGAATTGATTATTATATAGAGGTATTTAGAAAAACGACGATCACCCATCGGCAGAACACCGTGGAGCGATCGTCGTTTAATTTTTTCTATTGTTGTTTTTTACGTAATATTACACATGTCAGAGTAACCAATAAGCGTGGATTTTACATACATAGATTTACGATGTATAGTTATTCTAGGTATTGGAGGATAATTAATATACAGGATATTCAAATATTAATCATTGGACTTAAGAAATCAGGAGGTGCAGACCATTGAAAGTAAGTAAAGAAATGCTGAAGGGTAGTACAGGCACGTTGATTCTGACTCTTTTACTGGAGAAGCCGTTATATGGTTATGAACTGATCAAAGCGTTGGAGCAGAGATCACAGGGCATTTTTTCATTAAAAGAAGGAACCTTATATCCGATCCTGCATGCGATGGAAAGTGAACGCTGGGTTGAAGCCTATTGGATGGAGGTAGAGGGAAGGAAGCGAAAGTACTATAGAATTCTGGATGAAGGTAAAGAGAAGCTCAAAGAGAAAAGGGCAGAATGGGTTATGTTCAAAGGTGCAGTTGATTCTGTTCTGGGAGAGGGGAATGTATGATGAAAGAAAGGCAGCAGCAATTTTTGGACGAAGTATGTGCAGAGATTAAAGCGAAAAAAACTCATCCAGAAATACGTCAAGAATTAGCCAGTCATTTAGAAGATTTGATCTGTGAAAAAGAAGCAACCGGCATGCTCCGAGATGAAGCAATAGCTTGGGCAATCGCACAAATGGGGAATCCGCAAACATTAGGGAAGGAACTTCACCAAATACATAAACCACGAGTTCCTTGGGGATTGTTTGGAGTTATTGCTTTGTTGTCCGCGATTAGTTTGATCGGAATGAGCTCTGTGGATGCTGGCTATAGTGATATTGTTAAAGGTTCTTTTTTAGATAATGCGCTTAGACGGCAGTCCATAAATATACTCATAGGAACTGTATTGATGTTTGGATTGTACTTCATTGATTTCAGAAGACTAAAAGGACTTTCTTGGTTGTTATATGCTACTTCTATAATAGGGATATTAGTGAGTATTGGATGGGGAACGCAAGTGAACGGTGTGAATTATGGTCCTAGGATCTTTTTGATTTTACCTGACATGACATCCTATCGTCCTTTTATGCTGATTGTTGCGCTAACAGGTATTCTAGTAAATCGTAGGGAAGCAGCTATCAAGAAAACTTGGCGAAGCGGGCTGTTCGAAGTAGGCATTTTGTTACTCCCCGCGTTGTTGCTTATCTCTTTAAACGCTCTTCCAGAGTTAGTATTGTATCTTGTCTCCTCACTAGTACTGTATTTATGGATTATTCGCAATTGGTTAAAGAGCTTCGTGTTGTTAGGGTTCTTTTCAATAGCTGGACTACTTTTTATATTAAATAGTGAGTACTTGCTGGCTAGATTCATAAATGCTATAGATCCATCTTTAGATCCGGAAGGTTATGGATATATTTATCAAGTCATGCGTGAAGTAATTCGTTCAGCTGGGTGGTGGGGTCACGGATTCGGATCAGTAGAACAAAAGCTGCCGTATGTCTACTCCGATATGTTGCCAGTCTATCTTATTCATTGCTTTGGTTGGGCGGGTGGATTGCTTCTGGTAGCTGTTATAACCTGGCTTTTCATTAAGCTTCTTTTAACGATACGAGCTATTCGTGAACCTTACGGACAGGCACTTGTTGTTGGCTTAGCATTTTTTCTTGCTATAAGATTTGCCTATGGTCTTGCTGTTTTGAGCGGGGGAATGATGCTGACCTCAATTCCATTTCCGTTTCTCAGCTATGGGAGTCATGTGTGGTTTGAATATGCTGCTATTGGACTTTTGATGGGCATTTATCGTAGGAAGGATAATGAAGGCGTCCATAATAATACTGCGCTGGAATAGGTTCAGGATCTTCCCGTATGTCTAAATATTAAGTACAATTACATATATGGCATAAGGAGGTCATTAATTGAACTGGAAAAAAGCAAGCTTGTTAAGTATTGCTATAACCCTTGGTTCAGTGACAGGATTTAGTACTTTGGTTATAGAGCCAGTACTTGCCGCAACGACAACGGAAACGCTAAAAGTCTATAATCAATTCCAGCAGTATGTACAGAAGCCGACATCTCTTGCTGCCGCACGTAATTATTTAATTAACCACATCAAAGAAGTGGATAACTGGACAGCGACACGGATGACTCTCCAGCTCGAGAATGCACAGAAGGCTCATTTATCTGTATACTCAGAAAAGGTTTTTCCGGACAAGATGCAGAAAGAGATAAATAATGCTTTTTCCAAAAGCAAAAATCTCACCTATACCTCACTCCTTAATACGATCAAAGATGCCAACGTACGCAACATGTTAATTGAAGGCCGGGATAAGGGATATAAGCTGGAGACCAGTGAAGGCATGTACTATCCGGTGATGCATTATGAGGGATTTAAGATTTTTAAGCCGTATGTTACAAAGGACATTGCAGCATATATTGATATTATGGCCACCGAATCTAATCAACCGAGTGTCTCTGATGCAGCGATTGTGATTAGTTGGACCGAGTTAACGAACAGGGCACTTGCGCTAGAGGATTTTGTAACGAAATATCCTGCTTCTAACCGTTCAACCGCTCTTCAAAAAGAACTTCTCCTTGCAACGTCTCGCTTATTATATGGTACAAGTAATACACCTGCATATGACTATGATGAGCGAGTAATTAAACCAGAAGTAAAAAAGGCATATGAGGGTGCACTAAAAGATAGCAAAGTCGATACTAGAATTCTTTCGATTTTAGAAAAGCTGCTGCAATTACTTAATTCTACGAATAATAAATTCACACCTGTAATCGAAAAATTTCTAGTTGAAACCGTAAACTCATAATTATTAGAATATGTGAAGACAACATCTGAGAAGAGGCTGGCTCAATTGAGAATTGGATCAAGAGGAATAAAAATCGCAGTTTTCACAGTTGTGCTGTTATTGTGGACAAACACTATGTTTATGGGCAGTACTTATGCTGCTTATGTCGGCTCTTCAACAGACTCCGTGCTACAGCAGATGCAAATGGAGAAGAAGAATCATTTACCGCAAGGTTTTGTCTATCTGGATGAAGTGATTCCTACCGCACAATTTGAAATTCGTTATTTCGGGGACAACAATTTTGTTGGGAAGCGGATCGATGGCTATAAGGCGCCCTTAGCGATATTTTCGCGGACAGCGGCAACAGCTTTGAAGGCTGTAAGTGATGATTTAGCAAACAAAGGGTACATCCTTAAAATTTATGATGCGTATCGTCCTCAGACGGCAGTGAATCATTTTGTAAGATGGTCTCAGAATGCCGTAGATACTAAAATGAAACAGCAATATTATCCGCGACTGGATAAACGTAATCTATTCAAACTCGGATTTATAGCTAAAAAATCAGGCCATTCCAGAGGCAGCACCATCGATTTAACGATCGTAAATAATGAGACGGGAGCTGAGGTAGATATGGGCAGCCCGTTTGATTTTTTCGGAGATATTTCCTATTACGATACGTCCTTAATTAACAAGACTCAGAAAGCAAATCGGGCAATTCTCAAAGAGGCGATGGTAAAACAAGGATTTAAACCTTACAGTAAGGAATGGTGGCATTTTACGTTGATCAAGGAACCTTATCCTAAACAATATTTTGACTTCAAAGTGGAATAACCTAGAACTTGAAAGTCCATGTAAGAAGCAATTCACTTTTTTTGTTAAGCTTGATTACCATTAGGATTAGCAGATGCTGGAAACGCACATAATACTAATAGTCAAAAAAAGGGAGGTTTCGAACGGATGAACAAAATCGCGGTTGTTGTGGTGTTAAGTGTACTATTATTGGTAAATGGATTTGGAGGAACTACCTATTCTACGGCTTGGGCAGATGCTAGTGAAGTAAAGGTGGTTTTAAATGGTCAGGTTCTGAAATCAGATCTGTATTCAGCCTATACAAACGGTTCTACGGTCCTGCTTCCTCTTAGAGAGACATCAAGCGTCTTAAAATATCAGACCACTTATCAAAAAAGCACAGACACCATTACATTAAGTGGAGTCAAACAAAAGATTGAATATAAAGTTGGAGACGACCACATTACCATTAATGATACAGCAAAAAGAGATTTTAAGGATGCAGTTGTGCTTAAGAAGGAACACTTATATGTTCCGCTCTCTTTTTTCACTAGTGCTGGACTGGTAACCTCTTATAATGCAGAAGCTAATCTAGTGGAAGTTTATGCGCCCGAGGTTACAGCTAGTGTGATAGCGGGACTGCTGAGCACTGGACAATTTCAAGAATTAGAGAATCGATTCTTTAGTGATGAAATGAAGCGTTCGCTTTCCGTTACGGGTTTACAGAAATATTGGGCTGATTTCACTGCACGAGCTGGTACTTACCATGGCATAAAGTCTACTGAAAGTAGTCAAAAAGAAGATCAAATGTCCATACAATGTGTACTTGGCTTTGCTGTAACGGAAGCATCCCTTGAGTTTGTTCTCAATAAGTCGGGTAAGATTGTTGAATTAAAGGGAAACCTTCCTTCCATATAATTTGGAGGAAATTATTGATACAGTTTTAGTACAACAGGCTATGCGTACGTTCCTTAAGAAGAAATTTCTAAGGGACTATGCATAGTCTTTTTTTTGTTTCAATAAACTTTCTGAGATGAAAGTAAATGCAATGTATTTTTATTGTAAAAAAGGGTTTTATTTGTTGACTTTCACATTCATCGAAGGTAAATTAAAATTTGAAATAATCGTTAAAGCATTTAACTAAATTAGAGAAAAGAGTGGAGTACTGGATGACAAAATCAATTACTCAGAGTAGCCCGACAGAAGAACGGCCATTCTCACTAAGAGCTATCCTCCCCCCGCTTCTTGCTATTATCGTCGGAATGATTATGGTTATTCTGGATGGCACCGTCGTGAATGTGGCTATACCCAAACTGGTCGATTATTTTTCTTCAGATCTAAAAACGATTCAGTGGGCGATTACAGGCTACACGTTAGCTTTAGCTGCTGTAATACCGCTCGCAGGCTGGATGACTGATCGCTTCGGTTCTAAACAGGTGTTTCTGGTGACGCTCACGTTGTTCATTCTTGGCTCCATGTTATGTTCCATAGCTCAAACTTCTTCGCAGCTTGTTATTTTTCGAGTGATCCAAGGTCTTGGTGGGGGGATGGTAGCTCCTATTGGGATGGCCATGGTGTTTAAGTTAGCTCCAGCTGAACGAAGAGGGTCGATTATGGGGATGCTTGGGATTCCCATGCTGCTTGCACCTGCACTTGGCCCAATATTGTCCGGATGGCTTGTTGAATATGTTAGTTGGCATTGGATCTTCCTGATTAACGTGCCGATTGGGATTGTTGGTATTATTCTTGGTGTGAAGTATCTACCCAAGACGGAGAAGATCGGTAAAGGCAATCTCGATATACTAGGTATTATACTGGCTCCAATTGCGTTCTCTATGCTGGCATATGGAGTAAATGAAGGTGGAGCGAATAGCTGGTCATCGACTCCTGCAATCCTCGGGTTATCTGTTGGGGGTGTTGCACTGATTCTATTTATAATCGTTGAACTGCGGCATAAGCAGCCTCTGCTTGATCTTCGTGTGTTTCGTTCCTCAGATTTCACCCGCGGTATTATTTTAACTTGGGTCATGCAAGCCGCATTGTTTGGTTCCATGTTGTTTGTACCGCTATACTTACAGCAGATCCGGGCTTATACACCATTAGAGACAGGGTTAATTCTGCTTCCACAAGCTTTAGCATGTGTAATCGGCATGCCGCTTGGTGGTAAATTGTTTGATAAGATAGGGGCACGCCCGCTGGCATTTGTGGGTCTGAGCATCATTACAGTTACCTTATTCCTTCTATCGGGGATTACGATAACTACAAGCTTAAACACCATTATGATGTATCTTGCTTTATTAGGATTTGGGATGGGGATAGCGATGATGCCACTCAATACACATGTTCTGAATGCAGCGCCGCGTGATTTGGTGAGCCGGGTCACATCGCTTACAGCGGCTGCACAGCAGGTAGTGGTGGCCTTTGCGGTTGCAGGTTTAACAGGTTATTTGACAAGTCAAATTACTGTACACATGGGAGCACTGAAAGCAGGAAGCAATCCTTTGACAGCTGCAGTACTGGGCTTCGATGATGTATTCTTCCTTTCTGGCTGTATAGCTGTAGTCGGTGTACTCATGAGTATTATCCTGCGCAAACCGAAGCTTTCCGCTAATGATTCCTCCTCCGAAGAGGGTCAAAAGGCGGATGCTGCCATGATGATGGGACATTAATTCATACGATAATCTAAGTTAATATAAAAAGGCGTCGTTCAACTTGCATAGCTAACGACGCCTTTTGTATTAGATAATCATTTTATAGATGTTCTGGTTTCTTCTGAGTCCACTGAGGACTGACAGTAACTTTACCGAGTAGCTCTGATGCTACAATCCCCAGTAGAACAAGGGCTGCGCCAGCATACCCTTGCATCGATAGCTTTTCGGCGGCGAACCAATAACCAAACAGCGCAGCGAATACCGGCTCAAGGGAGAAAATCAGTCCGGTGCGGGTTGGTGTCGTATATTTTTGAGCTATCGGTTGTAAGATGAATCCGCAGGCACTACAGAGTATCCCAAGTGCGAGGATCGCTATCCATGCCGGTAAAGTTGAAGGTAGCGAAGGTGTCTCGTACAGTGCAGATAACACTAAAGCAAACCCTCCGGCAAATCCTAACTGCAAGATCCCAATATTCAGTGAATCACATTCTTTGACTGCCTTTCCAGTAAATAAGATCTGTACCGCATAGAACACCGCCGAAAGAATACAAAGGAAGTCACCGGGCCCAATTTTTAAGGTAGCGTTTAATGTAAGGAGTCCGATTCCAGCAATAGCGAGTATGGAGCCAAAAACTTGCGGAGGTGCGACTCTTTTTTTGAAAAGTACTCGATCTAGTATCGGTACAAAAATGACCGTAAGGGCTACTAAAAATCCTGCATTGGAGGTTGTCGTAGTCTTAAGTCCGAACGTTATACATGTGAACACGCCTAGGAGTAAGAATCCGAGTAAAGCACCATATTTCAATGTTTTGATGTCAGCTTTTCTTAAGCGTTTATGAAAGATCACTGCGGCTAATATAAAAGCAAGTCCGAAGCGGAGTGCAATCAGATTGAATTCACCTAACGTACCTAACCCCATTTTCATAAATATGTAGGAAGAACCCCAAAATAATGTTACAACTAACAGCATCAGCTCAGCTTTGAGCGGTTTCATCTCGTCATCCATCCTTCTTCATTTTCAACTCAATTTAGTATAATACGGCTCTATACATAAGGTAACTGAATGTTTATCATAGGATACATGAGTAAAACTTATGTAATTAAAAAGGTGAGGGATAGAGGTTGAGCATTAATAAATATGAGATTTTTCTAAAGGTTGTAGAGCTAGGGAGCTTAACAAAAGCAGCAGATGTGCTGGGCTTTACGCAATCTGGAATTAGCCACACGATTAGTAGCTTGGAGATGGAGTTTGGTTTTACGTTATTAATTAGAAATAGATCCGGCGTTAAATTGACGGTAAATGGGGAGCAGGTGCTGCAGCCTATCCGTGAAATTCTAAAGTGGAATGAAAAGTTGAAGCAGGAGGTGGCAGATATACATGGGCTAGAGGTAGGAACCATTACCATCGGTACATTCACCAGTGTATCTGTGCATTGGCTGCCAGGAATGATTAAGCAATTTCGCAGTGAGTATCCCTATATAGAAATCAGGTTGATGGAAGGTGGTTACTTAGAGGTTGAGCAATGGATCGAGGCTGGAGTCGTTGATTGTGGTTTTATTTCTCTGCCTACACGCGATAAGTTCGATGTCATTCCCTTAAAAAAGGATAGGATGCTAGGCATCGTGTCCAAAGAAAATCCGCTTAGTGCTGAGCCGTTTCTATCCTTATCCCAAATTGCTAAAGAGGATTTCATCATACCAAAGGCAGGTTCGGATTATGATGTTAGACGTGTACTGGATAAGGCAGGCATCAAACCGAATATTAAGTTCTCAGCAGGTGATGATTATGCCATTATGGCCATGGTGGAGAAGGGGCTTGGAATTAGTATTTTGCCAGAGCTTGTATTAACTCGTCAGAATTATAATGTAACGATGCTTGAATTGGAGGAACGTAGTTTCAGATCACTGGGGATTGCTGTACATTCCATGAAATACGCTTCTCCTGCCACTAAAAAATTCCTAAAGCACGTACAAGCGTGGTTGACGGGCAATGATAAAATCCCCTGATTTATTTCAGGGGATTTATTATTTTTTAATATCCAAAATTAGGGTTGACGAAGGGCATGGTTCATGAGAGAATGTACGCGCGTACATTAATTGAATGCGCTTTCGTAGGAGGGATTTCTATCGCCAGCCGTAAAGAGGTTGCCGAGCTTGCCGGAGTCTCAGAAGCCACAGTCTCTCGTGTGCTAAACAATGTAGGTCCGCTCAAGGAAGAGACGAAGGAACGGGTGTTGGCCGCTGCTCTAAAGCTGGGATATACTCCTAGCTCACTCGCTCAGAGCTTTGCTCGAAGAAGGAGTGGGAATCTCGGTGTAGTCATGCCTTATTTGCCAAAAGCTCGCTTGTTCTCCACTTATTATTTTTCGGAAATATTAAGTGGCATTGGGAGTAAGGCGCGAGAAGAGGGCTATGATCTGTTAATGCTGTTTCGAAACGCTGAAGAGCCAATGGACTATAGCGCATTGTTTAAGATGCGGAAGATTGATGCTTGCATTGTACTCGGTGCCAAAGAAGAACCAGGTGAGCTAGCCTCACTTCGCCGATTGAAGGTGGAAGGTCATCCGTTTTGCCTGATTAATCAGCATTTTGAAGGAGAGGCCTTTCATGAGGTGGATGCTGATCATGTCGAAGGAAGCCGGAAAGCGGTCAAGCACTTCCTGGATCAGGGATTGACGAGGATTGCCTTTCTAAACGGCCCGGCATCTTATTCGAACAGCCGAGATCGTTTAACTGGTTATGCGCGTGCGTTGGAGGAGTCGAACCTTCCTTTGGATGTTTCACTTTTATTCGAAGGGAATTTCAGCCGTAAAAGTGGTGTTAAGGCTGCCAAAGAGATGTTGCCACTGCTGAATGAGATTGATGCCATTGTAGCCGCAAATGATCGAATGGCTATTGGTTTGCAACAAGGTTTGCAGGAGCTAGGTATCCCAAAGGATCGTATCCCAGCTATGGTGGGCTATGATGATTCGGATGCTGCTGAGCTTACCACCCCCGCCTTAAGCAGTGTGCATGTTCCCTTTTATGAGCTGGGTGAAATCGCTGTAACTAAGGTACTAGAATTGCTGGGGTGTAGCCTCTCAGAAACGGCAGCGTCCTCCCAAATCATCCAGATTAAACATCCGACAGAATTAGTAATACGAGCTTCATCAATAATTATGAATCCTAAGGAGGAATAAGATGAAACAGCTTCGCATTGGAATGATCGGTTATAAATTTATGGGTAAGGCTCACAGTAATGCTTACCGCAGTCTGCCAATGTTTTTCCCGAAAGCGCTTAAGCCAGAGATGTCTGTGATTTGTGGACGGAATGCTGAAGCGCTTGAAGAGGCTGCCACTCAGTTAGGATGGTCGGATTGTGTAACAGATTGGAAAGATCTAATCACTCGTGAGGATATTGATCTTATTGATATAAATGCCCCTAGTAATGCACATAAGGAGATAGCTTTGGCTGCAGCCAAAGCAGGTAAGCATATTTTTTGTGAGAAACCACTCGCGTTGACCTTGGCGGATTCCCGTGAAATGCTGCAAGCCGCTGAAGATGCAGGGGTTACACATATGGTTGGTTTTAATTATCGCTTTTCGCCAGCGGTTAGACTTGCTAAGAAGCTAGTTGAGAGCGGACGGCTTGGAGAAATCTATCATTTTCGGGCATGGTTTCTACAAGATTGGATTATTGATCCGGAGTTCCCGTTAGTGTGGAGATTGCAGAAGGAGATTGCGGGTTCAGGCTCACATGGTGATTTGGGTGCGCATCTCATTGATTTGGCACATTTCTTAGTAGGTGATGTGAAGGAAGTAATCGGCATGAGTGAGACCTTCATTAAAGAACGTCCGCTTGCTGCTGAAATGACCGGATTAAGCGCTAAAGGGGACAAGGATGCACCAAAGGGAAAGGTTACTGTTGATGATGCGACATTGTTTTTAGCCCGTTTTGCAAACGGTGCCTTGGGTAGTTTTGAAGCTACGCGGTTCGCAGCAGGCCATCGCTCTACCAATTCATTTGAGATAAACGGCAGTCTAGGTAGTGTGAAATTCGATTTTGAGCGGATGAATGAACTTGAAGTCTATTTAACCTCAGACGCAGAGGATGTACAGGGCTTTCGGCGTGTGCTGGCTACAGATCCTGCGCATGAATATGCGGAGGCTTGGTGGCCGCCGGGTCATACGATTGGCTTTGAACATACGTTTATTCACGAGATGTTGGAGTTATCCAATGCGATAGAAGAAGGACGTCAGCCTGAACCTAATTTCCATGACGGAGTGAAATGCCAAGCTGTGTTAGAAGCTGTAGAACGCTCTATTGAACAGCGCCGGTGGGTCGATATATCTGAGATGTAATCAACAAAAATGCGTGATCAAAAGCGGACTTTTTGAACAACCTCTAATAGAAGGAGTGCTGAGAATGAGAAAAGCATTGATTGTATGGGGCGGCTGGGATGGCCATGAGCCTGAACTGGTAGCTGATATATTCGCTAAGTTGTTACAAGAGGAACAGTTTGAAGTGGAGGTATCGAATACACTTGAGGCTTTTGGTGATGCAGAGAAGCTTCTTGGATTAGATTTGATCGTTCCGGTATGGACAATGGGGACAATCGATCAGAAGCTAGTGGATAATGTCTCGGCAGCTGTACAGAACGGTACGGGTCTTGCAGGATGTCATGGCGGGATGTGTGATTCTTTCCGAAATAATGTGGATTGGCAGTTTATGACGGGGGGACAATGGGTGGCTCATCCCGGCAATGATGGTGTGAACTACACCGTAGAGATTTGCCAAAGCTCAAGTCCTTTGGTAGAGGGATTAGAAGACTTCACCGTTTGTTCAGAGCAATATTATCTGCATGTTGATCCGGCTGTAGAAGTACTTGCAACGACTCGGTTTCCAGTTGTTGAAGGCCCGCATTCCTTCAACAAAGCCGTGGATATGCCAGTAGCTTGGACCAAACGATGGGGTCATGGCAGAGTGTATTATAATTCACTTGGACATCATGCGGATATTGTAGCTATGCCACAGGTAAAGGAAATGATGCGCAGAGGACTGCTATGGGCTGCCGAGGGAAAAACTCACGCACAATCCCATCTTTCAGCGGTTAGTAGTAGCTATAGCGGAATGGCAGACAGTCAATAATCTCTGGGAGCGATCAACAAATGGATAAAGTCAAAGTAGGAATTATCGGATGCGGCAAAATTAGCAGTATCTATATGGAGAACTGTCAGAAGTTCGAGATTCTGGATCTAGTTGCCTGTGCGGACTTGGACTTGGCTAGAGCACAGGAACAAGCGGATAAATACAATATTCCGAACGTTTATACCACAGAGCAATTACTGAATGATCCGGAGATAGAGATCGTTATCAACCTGACGATTCCAGCGGTTCATGCGGAAGTATGCCTGAAAGCTATTGAAGCGGGTAAACATGTATACGTTGAGAAACCACTAGCTGTGACGAGAGAAGAAGGACGCCAAGTTCTTTCTGCGGCACGCGAAAAGGGCGTATTAGTGGGCAGCGCCCCGGAAACATTCTTTGGATCGGGCATTCAAACCGTTTTGAAGCTGATTGAGGAGGGTGTAATTGGCGAACCCGTTGCAGCTACCTCATTTATGATGGGGCGTGGACATGAACATTGGCATCCAGATCCAGAATTCTACTATGCTGTTG
The DNA here is from genome assembly GCF_041956825.1 of Paenibacillus sp. RS8. Lineage (NCBI taxonomy): Bacteria > Bacillati > Bacillota > Bacilli > Caryophanales > Paenibacillaceae > Paenibacillus > Paenibacillus sp. RS8. The sequence goes on from NZ_CP168131.1 coordinate 4,799,082, forward strand.
GTGGAGGTCCAATGTTTGATATGGGACCATACTATTTGACAGCATTGGTGCAGTTATTGGGTCCAATTCGTACGGTTAGCGGGATGACTGGTAAAGCGCTAGAAGAACGCACGATTACAAGTGAGAAGAAATTGGGTAATAAAATTCCTGTTCAAATTCCAACTCACGTTGCCGGAACATTAAGATTTGAGAATGGAGCCATTGCAACGCTGATTACAAGCTTTGATATTTTTGGCGGCAGTAACCTGCCGCATATAGAAATCTACGGAACACTTGGAACAATTCAAGTGCCGGATCCTAATAACTTTGGCGGTCCGGTGAAATTCCGGCTCATGGGTGAGAATGAATGGACAGAGCAAACGCTGTTGTCTGGATATGATCAAAATACGCGCGGAATTGGTCCAGCGGATATGGCTTATGCCATTCGGACGGGAAGAAAGCACCGCGCCAGTGGAGAATTGGCTTATCATGTACTAGAAGCGATGTGGGCATTCCATGATTCTTCAGACGCTCATTCATTCTACGAAATGGAGAGTACCTGCACCCGTCCTGAAGCTCTTCCGATTGGACTCGCTCCTTATACATTAGATTAGAGAATTCATTTTTGAATCTGCAACCTATCACTTCCAATCTCCGTTTGAGAAGATAAAGAGTGAGGGAGTGACAAGGATGCGTAAGAGGATTGGCAGCTGGATAGTGATAGCTGTTGTTATTCTATTCATAAGTGGTTGTTCAGAAGATCAACAATCGTATAAAGAGCCGGCTCCAGCTGCTGCAATTACTGCAAATCCAGATATCTTGGCTACTGCGAGCGCTGAAATAGAAGATCCTGAAGCTGAAAAAGTGCTTTACTCCAGTGATCCAGAGGCGGTTAAAGCTTTCCTGTCGGCTCAGAAGATTCCTAACGGAGATATCTATC